>CAWFXC010000001.1:0-2607212 GCA_963819735.1 uncultured Actinomycetes bacterium
GACACACGTTGGTCATTGTCGGAGGTTGGTTCGAAGTTGACCCGAATGAGCGGGACGCGTTTGTGGCCGAGCGGGTTGGTTCCATGCGCAGATCCCGAGCCGAGGGCGGGTGCATCAAGTACGCGATCGCCGCCGATCCTGTGGGACTCAGAACGGTGTCGTGTTGTCGAGCGAGGGGTGTGGCATAGTCATCGACGCTCATTGGCCTGGTTCCTCTTGCAGGCTCCGCCGTCTGACTCGCCGTCCGTGCCGCCAACAGCGATGTCGATCTCTGTTTACGATGTCAGCGGCGAACGCACCCTGACCGAGCACAGCCGTCACGACTTGGTGCCGTGTCACCACGGTCCGCGTGAGGCTTGGTAGAAGACGCGAGATACCTTGCTGCACGCGCGACGTCGCCGGCGATTCGCCTCTGCGCTTCACCATCCGCTCCCCGATGTCGACACGGGATTCCGCGAGCGGTGAGAGTTTCGAGTCTCTCAGCTGCGCGGAGTCGCGACTGTCACCAAGCGAAGATCTCCAACCGGCTGATCCCTGGTTCGTTGACCTCAAAGATCGTCAGCGTGCTGGCGCAGCCCCTCTGTAGTCGGCACGTTGACGATCGCGACGTAGCGTGGCGGCTGTTCGAACACGGACTCGACCTCGGGTTTCGGCTGGATCGTGTCTATCTGCGCTTGGTAAACGCCTGCGGGATCGCCTCACGACCCTCCACGTGTGGGGCCTTGAGTGCTGGATCACCGCGTCGGTTCTGTAGGCGCGCCGCGGCCCTCGGCGTCGCCCTCGTGCACCCGCGAAGAGTTCCCACTCGTATCTCGCGCCCTGTGGCTCAAACTTTGATCGTACGTTCCTCCAGATTGCGTATCGGTCCAACTCAAAGAGCCTCGGCTGTCTCAGTGCGCGAACCGTCGAGGACGAGGGCGGACCGAACGCTGCTCCCGTAGCCAGATCTCGGAACCGTCAAAGTCGCCACAACTCACGACGCTCTAGATGGGCTCACGGGGAGCCGAGTGCGTTCATCGCGAGCGAGAGGCCGGCTCTCGCTGGCACAACAATTTCAGTATGACATTTGGAGTTTTGATTGTTAGTTTATCCTTCGGGAATAGATGTGTTGTCGGGACCAGGGCTGTTCGGGATGGGATCGGAGTGCCTGTGCCAATCGACCAGGCGGAAACGTGCAGCTTTGATCAGAACCGGCTGGGATGCTGTCGTTGCCGCGGTCGAGGGAACGACTCGATCGGTCGAACCACTCAGGACCGGTCCGCGGCGCGTCGCCCTCATGGGGACGTGTGGCTGTAAGGTTCGCCTCCTGGATCGGCTTGGTTCTCGGAGGAGATGCAACTGGGTGGCCCCCGGGGCCATGCCCCCCTGTGGCCTCGGGCCGTCAGTTGCTACGTATTCGCGCGCCCCCCACTAGGCGTGAGTAGTTGACGGGCCCCTTAAGCGGGATACGGGTCCTAGAAGTTGGTGGAGGACTCGCCGCCGTGTACGCCACAAAGTTGCTCGTTGATCTCGGTGTGAGTGCGGCTGTGATCGAATCCGTCGTTGCCGGTGCGTCCCCGCGGGCAGTGGGTAGTTTCGCCGGGCCGTGCCGAGCTGTTCCAATACTTGCGCACCGGGTGCACCACCGTCGCCGCCGCATCAGCTCCGGACGACATCGAACAGATGTGCAGGCTTCACGTAGAAGCCGATATCACGATCGAAGCACTTCCTCCCGGGCAGTGGGCTGCGGCGACAGGTGCGATCACGCTTTCATCACGCCCGATGTCCGTAGTCGTGCACGTCACCGGTTTTGGACGGGACCACGGAAGGGCCGACGGTCGACGGGTCCACGTTGCAGGCCTTGGCCGGGTGGCCCCGCCGCCTTGCCGGGCCATCGGGATGGCCGTGCTTCGCCGGCGGCGATATCGACGCTGTACGGCGCTGGTGTGCACGCGGCCGTTGCTGCGATTACCGCGTGACGCGAGTTCGCACCTCATCATTTGCCGAGGCCGATGTTGCGATCTTCGAATGCCTCGTGGGCACGTCCTACCTGACAGTGCATGCGGAGGTCCTCGGGGCTGCCGACGTGGACTTGGCGCCGGTAGTACAACAGTTGCCGGGGATCGTGGCGTCCGCCGACGGCTGGGGTCGGCGTCAACCCTCTCAATCAACAGGGCTGGAACGATCTCTGTGAAGTTGTCGGGCTCACCGAGTTTCGCGATCGTCTACGTGAGCTCCTGGCGGACAGGTTGCTTGGCCAAGAGTTCCAGAGTGTGCCGCCCCTTGGTTCAGGGCTCACAACGGAGACGCGATCGTCGATCTGATGCAGTTGATTCCGTGCGGCGACACGCGTCCACGGCGTGGGCTCCTCATATCTTACTTGAGGCGCGGAATGTATTCGTCGAGCAACCAGCTGGCGACTTCGTCCGCCCGCTCGTGGCTTTTCTCGGCAACGCCACTCCCACTTCCCCGGGTGGAACCGGTGCCGAGTGCGGTCCCGGTTCGGCCGCAGTACAGCCGTGGAACTGCGGATCGTTCGACGTGGGGAGGGGGCGGCTGCGGGCTCCCTACTCGGGTTTGAAGGTCCTCGACCTCGGCGTGTACTGGGCCGGGCCGATCATCACCATGTATCTCGCTTCGTTCGGTGCCGACGTCATCAAGGTCGAGTCCCACAAGCGCCCGGACCCCTTCCGCTTCAGCACGTCGTCACCTGAACTCGGAACGGACTGGTGGGAACGCAGCGCGGTGTGGCAGGCCACCAACCTCGGCAAGCGTGGGACGACGCTCGACCTCACGCACGCCGATGGCCAGCGCATCGCTCGACGGTTCATCGCACAGGCCGATGTACTGATCGAGAACTTCACGCCTCGTGTGTTATCTCAGCTCGGCATCGACCTCGACGCCGCTTTGGCTGAAAATCCACGGCTCATCGTCCTGCGCCTTCCCGGCTTTGGCTTGGACGGTCCATGGCGCGATCACGTGGCGTGGGCACCCACGCTCGAACAGGCCAGCGGGCTCGCCCACGTCACCGGCTTCGACTCCGGGCCGCCGCTTCCGCCAGGCGGATGTGCCGATCCGCTCGCCGGAATGCACGGGCTGCTCGCGCTCCAAGCGGCATTGGAGCACCGCGACCGCACCGGCGAAGGTCAGATCGTAGAAATGTCACAACTCGAAGCCTTGGTCTCGATGACAGCTGAACAGGTCATCGCGGCGCGTTGCTCGGGTCGGAACTACCCGGTCGCATCGGGAACCGACACAAGACGATCGCACCTCACGGCATTTACCCATGCTCGGGCCAGGACGAGTGGGTTGCAGTCGCAGCACTGGATGATGAATGGGGATGTGCTGATCGTGTTGATGGACCGCACCGAACTGCTCTCGGATTCGAGTCTCGCCGATCCCGAACACCGTCAATTGCGCCACGACGAACTCGATGTTGCGATCAAGCGCCTATGTCGCCTGACGCTCGGCTGCGGCTGCCGAAATCGAGCTGACTCGTGCTGGTGTCACCGCGGCCGCCGTCGCGAGCGCCGCAGATCTGTGTGACGACAAGCAGCTCCGGGCGCGCAGGCTTACTTCTTCCAGTTCGATCCACCGACCCGCGACCGCGACCCACCCGGTATCCCGGTTGGCCGATGCGCTTCTCGTTCGGTCCAGCGAGTCCACACGTGCACGCTGCGCCAATCCTCGGCGAACACACGGAGGAGCTCCTCGAACTGGTTCTCCAGCTGTCGCCCGACGAGATCGAACAATTGAGGACCGACAACGTGATCGGCACCGCGATGAGCGGCACCTCTGAACCCAGATTTGGCCCCACCCGAATGACATCCATCCGATCGTCAGGCGGCTGACCGTCCGAGGCGAATTGCACGGTCGGGTACAAAAGACATGGTCGCTGCGCTCCTTGGGGATCCGTCCCTCTGGTCGCCCTTTCGAACGGGAGAACAATGGCGGGTTTGACTGAGCTCGACGGTCGTACGGCGATCGTGACGGGCGCGGCTGGCGGGATCGGTCTCGCGATCTCGGAAGCGTTCGTCGCCGCGGGAATGCGCGTGGTCATGACCGACTCCAACTACTCGGCGTTGCGTCGCACGCTGAACGTCTCGCCGACAGCGGGGCTGAAGTCCTCGCGCAAGGTCTGTCGATGTCACCGATCCCGACGCGGTCGAGCGCGCAGCTGACGTCGCGGTCGAGCGATTCGGAAAGTTGCATGTCGCAGTGAACAACGCCGGGATCGTCGTGGGGGTAACTCGTGGGAGCTGCCGCTCTCCGATTGGCACCGTGTGATCGACGTCGATTCGTGGGGCGTGATCCATGGAGTCCGGGCCTTTGTGCCCCGAATACTCCGGTCGAGGGGAGCCGGGGTACGTGGTGAACACGGCGTCGATGAGCGCGGTCGCCACGTTCTCGGGCATCGGCTCTGCACCGCGTGCGAAGCATGCGGTGCTCGGTCTCTCGGACGGCTTGCGAGCCGAACTCGCGGCGATAGATGCACCCATCGGCGTGAGCACGGTGATGCCAGGCATGATCAAGACTGCGCTCAACCCGATCGGAACGGTGCCACCGAGCAGGTGGCGGCCAATGTGGTTGACGCAGTGCGTCGCGGTCCGGATATGCGTTTACCGACGACCACAACACTGCTGATGTCGAAGCGCGTTGGGTGCGTATCATCGTGGCACGAGCGGACGTGGTGCGTTGTCCGGACTGGGTTCCGATCGCGGTTGAGATCGAAACCCAGGTCGAGATCTCTCCGAAGGATGCGTTCACGGCAGCTTGCGTCCTCGCACAGGTGCTTGCTCCTTGATCGAGTCGCGGTCCGCTCGTTGGTTCGTTGCTCGCGGCCCCTGAGCGATCCCACCGGCACCGCTTCGCCAGCGGCGGTCCGAGCCGGGGGCGCTGCAGCCCAGATCGATGTACCGAAGTCCGCCTTCGGTCACCGACTGCATCCACGGACCGTCCGGTTCGTCGTCGACGAGCGATTCGATGGCCGCCCAGTGCCGGTCGAGGATCGCCCGGCTGTGCGTGGTTTCGGCTCCTCTCTGCCGGTGAGGACGAACCCTCTCAACTCGATGCTCGACCCACGCCAGCTTCTCCGCGGTCGATAGCGGATCCTGCGGTCGCGTGTGATCACGATCAGACCCTTCCCACCGACGACTGGAAGCCACTCGTCGTCCAGCGCGCCGCGCGCGGACCTCGGGCAGGTCAGGGTGCCCCGGGTACACGACATCGCCGTGTACTTCGCCCAGTGCCTTGCCGAGCGCCAGGTCGTTCTCGTCGACGAAGAACCTGGCGGCCAAGGATCTCTATGCGGCCAGGGAGCGGAACTGCTCCTCGTACGAGACCGCGGCTCGCACCGCTTCGTCCGGTAGGTCGTACCCCTTGGCGATCTCGTCGATCGTCTCGCCTGCATCGGCGAGCTCCCACAGCCGTTCCGTCGCCACTCCGGACACCGATGGCCGACCGAACCGCACCAGCGGATCGATCACCACGGGTGACGCCAGGCCAGCCGGGAAGAGCCGGCGGATGGCGCCGTGCCCGCCCGGGTCGAACTCGACTTTCTTGAAGAACTGCTTCGCAGCATCGGCCAAGAGGATCTCTTGACCCGAGCGAACGACGATCGCGATCTGAGCCCGCAGGCCATCACGCTCCTGCACCTCGAGGACCAGCTCCTTGTCGTACACGTACGGACGTGCGGTCGCGAGCGGATACGCCGTGCGGAACTCGCGTCGCAACCCCTCGATCACGGGCCGCAGCCGCTGGAGCGGCACTCCCTTGCGTCGGTACTCGCGGAAGTATCCCAGCTCGACGAACTCGCCCCAGGTGACGAGGTCCGCCCCCGTGTGGTTCTCCCTGATCACCGGCGGATAGAGCACACCCGAACGCTCGTAGCCATCAAGCCACGCACGTGCGCGATCCGACCGCAGGCCGAGCAGGCCAGCAGCTTCGGACACGCCATACACCGGGCGTTCGAGGATCGAGGGTGCCTTCGTCACGTCGTGCATCATGCCCTATCGCCGGTCGTTTGCCGCGTTTTCCGGCCGCGTCACCCCAACGTGCGCCTATCCGCGCTGCTCCTCAAGGGCTACGCCCAATCGCAATGCATCAGGGAGCGCATTGCCCATCTGCTTGCCTATCCACTCCGGCTCATGGACAATCACTGGCCAGACGGCGCGGACGCGGCACCCCGTGCGACGTGCCCAGATGGGCTCCACCAAACGACGCGGACAGCGCCGGATCGATTCCTAAACCGGGGGCCCAGGTTCGAATCCTTGGCCGGGCGATTCCAATTTCCTCTCTCGTCAATGCTCACGGTTTCGGGTCGCCGACGGAGCGTCGCTGCGTGGTCCGTAGTAACTCCGCGAGATTCTTCGCTCACCACGCGTCGGTGCGACGACCCGCGACACAAGTCGATGGTCTTCGCTCGCTGAGACAAGTAGCGACGGTCGAGCCAGCGAGGTGGGAGATAGGGGTAAGGCCGCGCGATACCGCCAGTGTTTGCTGCCGGCGGCAACGGTGATTGATGAGGTGGACGTCATGGGATCGAACGACCACATCCAGCGGGACCTGATCGATGTTTCAGCGACCGCGGATCGTCTGGGTGTCAGCGTTCGGTACGTGCGACGCCTCGTCGCCGAACGCCGCATTCCGTACTTCAAGCTCGGGCATCTGTTGCGATTCGACTCGGCCGAGGTCGACGACTGGTTGGATCGAACTCGAGTCGACGAGATCAATCCAGGCAACGCCGCATCCCATCCTTCACTTCCCGCTGGCGCAGGCGTCACCCGTCGGGCGTAGCTCGGCCGGCGAGTTCGAGTCTCAGCATGTGTTCGATTCGTTGATTCCCGATCTGTTCTTCGTCTTCGAGCGCGCCGACGTAGTTGGCGACCAGCGTGTCGACACTGTGCCCGAGTCGGCGAGCGGTCTCCGCCAGGGGAACGCCCGCTCGCAGCCACGTCGTCGCGGCAGCATGCCGACAGTCGTAAATCCGCAGCCGCTCTTGTCCGGTTTCAGCGAGCGCACGATGCCACGCCCGACCCCAGCTCGACGCGAGGGGTCGCTTGTCACCTCGAGTGCGGAACAAGAGCGCATCGGGCGACGTGAATCCGCCATCTTCGATCCACTCGCGGAGAATGGAGACCAAGACCGGCGGGATCGGCACGGTACGCGAACCGGTCTTCGGCTCACCGGGCTCATCGAACGAGATGTCCGCTTCCGTGACCTGGATCTGTCCCCATCCGCTGTCGCGGGGGATGTCGAGCGCACGCATCCGCAGCATCACCACTTCCGAAGGTCTCAGACCGGCGTAGTAGGCGACAGCCGTCATGACGCGGTATGTCCCGGAGGCAGGGTCTCGCGACCGAATGGCGTCGATCGCTCGCGCCATGTTCGCCGGGCTCGGCAGACGCCGCACTTCAATTCCGCGCCGCTTCCTCGAAACCTTGCGACGCGTTCGACTCCGCGACCGTGCCGGCCATGGATCATCGGTGATTGCCTTCACTGCCACCGCCGCGTGGATGCAGGCCCGGCAGACGATTCGAATCCGGCTCGCGGTGTTCGCCGCATACAGAGAACCATCAAGTTTCAAACCCAGCTGACGGTCAAGTTCGGCGACACACTCGAGGTCCAGCTCGTCGAGCTGCAAGCAGTTCTTGACCAGCCACTCTTCGAACACGGCTTCGCGCTCGTTCTCAGCCGAGGGCGAGAGCGTCGAGTGCAGATAGCGTCGAAGGCCAGGTGGGGGCGACGCTCGTTGGCGAACCGCCAACGAGATGAACTTGGCCAAGGCTTCCACTGCCGAAACGCGTGTTCGCGGTTGCCACTCCTGCCACTGTTCAGCAAGCCAACGTCTCGCCCATTCGTGGACGTACATGTCGTGGAGCGGCGTTTGCCACGACTGCGGCTCGCCGGTCGTCGCGTCGAAGCGCTCGCCGACATGCACTGCGTGCAACAAGAGACCTCGGTAACGCTCCGCCTCGGCTCGGGTGCGAAACGACTTGCTGCGCTGCTTCCCGTCGATCGAGTGCCGCACGATCCAAGGAAGCTTCGCTTGGTGCGTCGAGCGTCGATCCTGCACGCCGTAAACCTTGACCGCTTGGATAGGTCGTCCCACGTTGATCGCCTCCCATCACGGACTCGCCCCTGACGAACCGCGTCGCAACAGATGTGGGAAGGCTGTGGGAAGGTCTCCGCTGAATGTTCACGAAATAGCGCCTGACCTGGGCATTTGTCGCCGGCCTCGCTGGCTTCCTAAACCGTGCGCCCAGGTTCGAATCCTGGCGGGGGCGCCCACTCTGACCAGCACTTTTGATCCTGGCGCATGCAGTAGACGTGCTGGACGGTCGATTGCCCATCCGTTTGCCCATCCTTTTCGGATGTGCGAACCGTGAGAGCGGCCGCCTCGGTCACGCGAACGTGGCTACCACCTTGGGCGGACGACCCAACGCAGACGTGCCCGCGCGGCGGCTCACTTCAAGCGTCGATTCCTAGCTTCTTGTTGCGCGCTCTCTCGTCCACCCATCGGTACCTCCTGCTCTCTGTCTCACCCACGATCCCGA
Organism: uncultured Actinomycetes bacterium; assembly: GCA_963819735.1. Lineage (GTDB taxonomy): Bacteria > Actinomycetota > Acidimicrobiia > IMCC26256 > DASPTH01 > CAWFXC01. The sequence continues at coordinate 8,535 of CAWFXC010000001.1, forward strand.
GTTTCGTCACCGCGGGCAGCCAACGGGATTGGTGCACGCTCGGCTGAGTCTGCGTCTGTCGTTCGTCAAGCGCCAATCTTGTGTTGGCCGAGCGTGTTCCAATCGTGGAGAAGATCTGTTGGAAGTATTGGGCGCTGTCGGCGTGGTCGAGGATGACTCCGGCGTCGCGGTTTTCGAGGACGCCAGCGGTTGACCAGCACTGCCTGCTGACGAGCACTTTGGCGCCGTCGACGACGATGCCTTTGTTGTGGACGTTGGCTTGGATCTTGACGCGCTTGACGATGTCGAATTCGAGGTTGAGTGCCCCGAACGCGCCGCGGCAGCTGGCCTCTTGTACACGTCTCGCTCATACCGTTCGTAAAGCCACCGTTGGCGGCATCCGCGACGCTCGAATGGCTGGCATCAGGCCAGCGAACGCGCCGATCAGGATGCCCGCGGCGATGCCACCCAACCACGCTTCGGCGGGGATGACGACGGCCGAGCCCTTCGAGCTGGCGTACACGGCGGTTGCCGTGGCACCGGCCAGCACGCCGACGGGTCGGACGAGTTCCCAAGACCCAAATCGGTTCTTCGCGCTCAAGGCGACATCGGGTCGTGGTCGGGTATTCGCTCAGATTGAGATCGCCGCGAGCGCGGATTCCTGGTCGTCATGGCCTTGGATCTCTGTCACGTATCCCTCGGTGACTATGTAGACCTGAAAGAAGCGCTGCCGGTCCCGCCGGACGTTCTCCGGGTCGGGCCACGCAACTTCGAGCAGACAGGCGACGCCTCGTGGACCTGTCGTCGTCTCTACGATCGATGCGCGGACGCCGTCGTTCAGAAGTCGTTCGAAGTGAGCGATGATCTCAGCGCGATTGCGGCACGTATCGCCACCGGGCACCCCCGGCAAGAAGCCCGCCGAACGTGTCCATGTCCCTCGCGTTGAACGCGGTACGGAGTTGCTCTGCGAGGCTCTCCATCCCGAAACGTTAGGTCCGTCGTTTTCACTGTGTTGTTCGCCATGCCGGTACTCAGCGCGCTGACCGTTCAGGAACCGGCAGTCGTGTAGCCGAGGCTAGACAGACGGCGCGTGCCTGTTGTCGTTTCCACGATCGATGCGTCCACGCCGTCGTTCAGAAACCTTTCGAGTGAGCGATGATCTCCGAGCGGTTGCGACAGGTATCGCCCCACCGGGCGTCGTCGGCAAGAAGTTCCCGGAACGTGTCCATTTCCCTCGGGTTGAACGCGATACGGAGCCTCGCAGCGAGGACCTCCATCCCGAAAGGGTACGTCCATCGAGCAGGTACTGGGTGAGCGCACCGTGTGCACTCCTCGCACCTATCGGGCCGCGACGCAGGTGTGCTCGCCGGCAGGAGCGGGGCACTGGCGTCGAACCCTGACTCCCCGGTCTACGTGCTCTCCAAGATCGACTTGAGTCGGTTCAGGTCCTTGCGGTTGGCTCGACGCATTGCCGGTGCCATCAACGACGCGACCAGTTTGGAGAATCCGCTCGGTTCACCACGATTCCGTAGCCCCATCGTGGCAGTCACCGTCCGACTTCCAGGTATAGGTCGTTCCATCGGGAATGGGCCTTCGGCGGTGCGCATAACGAACCGCTGATCCGGAATCCACTCGACGACCTCGTACGTATAGCGGAGCCGTCGCCCCAAGAACCGAGCGACGACTCGACCTGCGAACCGACCGCCAATGGCCGGTCGGTTTTCCGTTGCATCCACTCGATGTTCACGTACCAGTCCGGAGCATTCGACGGTTCCGCAGCGAACGCCGCGACCGCGTCCACGGGCCGGTCGATCGTGATCGTGGTCACCACATCCACCGACATGAGGTCCGCGGCTCTCAGAGGTCGAGACCGATGGCGGCCACCGGCTTGGTGACCGTCATTTGGGGAGGTCCGGCAGCCAACGGCCCGAACGCAGACATAGCCGCTTGCATCGCTTGCGATTGGCCGTGTTGCTGCATCGACTGCTGGTCGGTCATGAGCGCGAAGAACCAGAACGTATCGTCGGGACCGCGGTGATAGGAGTAGACCTCGACGCCCGGCTCGTCGCTCGCCGCATCGACCATCGCCGAAAGAACCGCGGCCATCTCGTCGCCCTTGCCGTCCAGACACTTGATAGACCCGATCATCGAAACCTTGCTCATCGACCGTCTCCTCGATCCAGCCGTCGCGAACGATCGCGATGACGCCCCCATCATGTCTCGATAGCTGCGTTGCCGCTTGCCCACCCCGGCCCACCCCGGCGTCCGGGAAGTCCCCCGAGCAGATACGTGAAGCTCTACCGAGCCGATCCCCGAGACCGAGAGGACCTCATGAGCCTGTGGCCACTCCGCAACTTCGCCCGCGCTCGACGACGCCTTCACGAGTGCCTACCGACACGCGCCGGACGATGAGTACCTCGCCAGCTACATCGACGACGTCGCCCGCGATCGGCATCGCGGCTGAAGAGACGAAGTGTTCCCGTGGCGAACTGATCAGCCGGATGGCGCTAGATGTATGGCGCCAGCCTTGGCGCCCCAATCTACCTACGGCCCGTGCTCTGGCTCAGAACTCACCTGAATTGCGCTCTCGCAATCTCTTTGTGGTCGCGGGCTCGTAGTTCTTACGTCGAGGGGAGCGCGGTGTCACGCGGAAGGAATTTCAAGTCGTCTGGTGGGGTAGAGGTTTCCGCTCGGGGACTTTCGCAACGGTACCGAATCCCGGGTGGGGGCGAACTGGCCGTTCTCGAGAATCTCGATCTCGAGCTCGTGAGCGGCGAGCGGGTTGCGATTGTTGGGCGGTCGGGCGCCGGGAAAACGACGTTGCTCGCTCTGCTGGGCGGTCTCGAACGGCTGCAACGTGGTGAGTTGCGTGTCGGCGACGTGGATCTGACCATGCTCGGTGGTGATGATCTCGCGGGGTACCGGCGCGAAACGGTCGGATTCGTATTTCAGCACTTCGGATTAGTGGACAGCTTGACGGCGCTCGAAAACGTCGAGTTGGCGATGAGCATTGCCGCGGTCAACGCGCGGGATCGGCGAGCGCGTGCACATGGGTTGTTGGACCAGGTCGGTCTTGCGGACCGCGCGGACCATCTTCCGGGTGCACTCAGCGGCGGTGAGCGTCAGCGTGTTGCGATCGCCCGGGCGGTGGCGAACGATCCGAGTCTCATTCTTGCTGACGAGCCGAGTGGCAACTTGGACGCGGATTCGACCGAGCTAGTGCTCGACGTTCTCGATTCGCTGGCGGCCGAGCGGGGCTGCACGTTCGTGATCGCCACGCACGATCGGGCAGTCACTGCCCGCGCGAATCGTGAATTGAGACTCGAGAGTGGAGTGCTGAAACCGAGATGAGTTGGCGCGACGCGGGAGTGATGGCGCTGCGGAGCATCCGTCGACGTCTAGGGCGGGTATTGCTGACGGTGGCGGCGGTGATGTTGGCAGCGGCGTTGCTCTCGGCGTTGTTGATCGCGGTCGGGGCGGCGCGAACGCGCGTGTTGTCAGCGGTCTCGAAGGGTGGGCCGTTGACAGGTATCGAGGTCTTCCCGAATACGGCGGACGTCGGTCAACTCGACAGCGACAGTGCCAAGCTTGGGGCTTCTCGCCCGATCGACGACGCAGCAGTTCGTCGCATCGGGCAGATCCCGAATGTCGCGTCGGTAGTACCCCTCATCGGAACACCGGTCGTCGTCATCCCTCCCCAAAATTCGACCGCAGCGGGACCGTCCCGACCATTTCGCGACACATTGACCGGCGTCGACCTACGCGGCGCGCCGCATCTTCCCGTCACGATCATCGCGGGGCGTCTTCCCGGAGCCGGGTCGCTGCGCGAAGTCGCGGTGACCGAAGCGTACCTGCGGCTCGTCGGATTGGGGGACAAGGACGCCGAGCGTGCCGTAGGAACGGTGGTCGAAATCGGCGCCCCGCGAATCGTCGTCGATACCGGACAGACATCGGTGCGAGCCCGTTGGACACGCAGTGTCGTCGTCGGCGTTGTCGCCGCGGAGGGAATTTCGGGTCACCTGGTGTCGTCACTTGCTCAGGTCGCGCAGAATCGAGGTTGGTCCGCCGCGAGTGACATCCCCAGCGATCCCGATCTCGCCCGCTTCGCCGCGTGATCTGATCGATACGTCTCCGTACAGTCTGCTCTTTGTTGATTCCCGAGGTCTGGGAAGCGTCGCGACGGTGCGCGCCGCGATCACCCACATCGGCTTCTCGTCAAGCGCGCCCGAGAGCCTGATCACTTCGGTGGACCGATACACCCATGTCGTCGAAATCGTGCTGACCGCCATTGGACTGATAGCGCTCGGGATCGCCGCACTGGGAATCACGAACGCGATGATGGCCGCGGTTCGGGAACGCCGCACCGACATCGGAGTGCTGAAAGCGATCGGAGCACGCGATCGCGACGTACGGAGAATCTTCCTCGTCGAGGCCGCCGCGCTCGGATTCGTAGGCGGCATCCTCGGAACCGCGCTCGGCTACCTCGTCGCGCGTCTCGTCGGGCTGGCCGTCAACCATTATCTGACGAGCGAGGGTCTGACCGGCGTCCACGTCGGCCTGCCCCTGGTCGTGATCGCGATCGGCGTTGCCGGCTCCACCGTCCTCGCGCTCGTTGCGGGAGCCGCGCCCGCGCAACGCGCCGCGCGAATCCCGGCCCGCCAGGCGATGGCCGACTCATGAAGCCTCGCCAACACGCCCGCCGCGCCGTCGGATGCATGGCGGTCGCGGCACTGCTCGCGGTCGGATGCAGCGGAGCGCCGGTTGCCAAGGCATTGCCACCCGAGACCAATGGACGCACAACGCTCTACGTCTCGCTCGGCGGAGACGACAATGGGGGTGGTCGTGACAACCTCGCAGGCGGGTGGCCGCAGCTGCTGTTCCGCAGCGCGCTGCCGCAAACGGCAGTGTTCGTCAATCTCTCGAACCCCCGCTCCGGCGCGGCTGAAATTCTCTCGCGTCAGGTGGGCGTGGCGGCCGCGTTACGGCCCGACATCGTCACGATCACCTTGATTGACGACGCCGAACGCGGCACCGATCCAGCGCTGGTCGCCACGGATCTCGACGAGGTACTCGGACGCCTGCGTGCCGATCACGCGGCGAGAGTCCTCGTGGGGACGATTCCCGACGGTGTCACGACGCCAGCCGCGACCAACGCCCTGAATGCCGTCATCACCAAGGTCGCAGGCGCCAGCGACGCCGCGGTCGTCGATCTCAGCGCCACGCAAGGCACGAGTCCGGAACTGACCGCGACGCGGATCGCCGACGCGTTCGCGACGGCTATCCGGGCGAAGCGATCAGACCACCGCGCTAACTGACTGTACCGCTCATCATCACGGGCGAAGACGGCTCGGCGTCGCCCGGTGCCGATTCGCGGGTGACCTCGAAACCGGTGACAGTACCGGAGAGCCGGAACGGGACGACGCGGGGATCCTGGCCCAACAGACCCACCGACACCATCCGCGCGGTCGCATCGCCGGCTTTGGCCCAGAGTTGGTAGGTGTCAGCGGCGTCGAGCTGTGGGAGGTTGCTGTCCATGAAGTAGCCGCTGCCGTCGGGCATCATCACGATGTGTCCGGTATGCGTCCCGTCCGAGGACGCGAGCGCAATGGTGTGCGCGCCCGGCATGTTCTCGGCTGCTCGGGCGGCGGCGCGCATCGTGTCGGTGTGCATGGCCGTGGCCAGGTTGTCGATACGGCGTTGTTGATGGACGACCTGGATGCCGAGCACGATGACCGCGATCAAGGCGGCAGCCACGCACAGTGCTGCGGCGATCTGAGCTGGTCGGCGCGACCGGCGTCGCGGCCGCGTCGGGTGGAGCACGGGAGGTTCGTGGTGGAACGGCGTTGAGGCGACCTGACTTCGCAACGAGTCTTCGATTCGGGACCAGAGCGAGACGGGTGCACGAGTCTCGTCGTGGGCGAGCAACATTGCGATCTCGCGCAACGACTCAACTTCGGTGCGGGCACGCTCGTCCTGTTCGACGTAGCGGGCCACCTGCTCGTGTTCGTCAGGCTCGAGTGCGTCCAGCGCATACAGCGGTAAGAGCTCCTCGAGCTCTTCTCGATTCAGCTCCATGGCGACGTGATCCCGGTTTCCTCGAGCGCATCACGCAGCCGGCGGAGCCCCACGCGGATTCGGCTCTTGACCGTGCCCTCGGGTTGTTCGAGCAACACGGCGACCTCGCGGTACGTGTGGCCTCCGAGATAGGCGAGTTCGATGGCGCGTCGCTCGTCGTCCGACAGACGTTCGAGCGATCGTCGGATCTGCTCGGCAACGGTGAGATCCCAGATTTCACGTTCGAGGTCGTATTCCACGTCGTCGTGCAACCGGGCTTGGCGTACCTCCCGGGCTCGGCGGGACGACTCGGCCCGGACCAGGTCGATAGCACGGCTGTGGACGTTCGCCATGAGGAAAGACCGCATCGAGCCGCGCCCGGGATCGAACCTTTCGGGGTCGTTCCACAAGCGAATGAACACCTCCTGCACGACTTCCTCAGCCAAGGACGGTTCGCCGATGACTCGTCTCGCCAAGCCGAACGTGGCGTCGCCATGTCGGCGGTAGGCCTCGGCCAGCGCTTCCTGACGGAAGCGCGCGATCGCCACGATGAGCGCGGCGTCGCTGGCTTCGCGTAGATCTGGGTTCACCGCGTCTCCGATGGGGTGCTCGTAGTACGGAGCGAGCGCGGTGTTCGGATCACTTTCCGGCCGGACGCGGGTCTCAGGCCCTCAAGGGCACTCTGGCGAACTCGGTCATTCCTGCCTCGAATGACACGGCGGCTTGGAATCCGAGAGCTGCACGGGCGGCGTCCGGCGCGCCGAACACATGACGGACGTCTCCGAGGCGAAAGCGCGGCACGACGATCGGCGCAGGAGTCCCAACCGGGAAGCCGCGCCCGAGGGCCTGCGCCATCTCGAGCACGGTATGCGGCTCACCTGTAGCAATGTTGAAGGTCCCGACGATGTCTCGGTCCGCGCCGAGCGCCAGCAGATTCGCATGGGCCACGTCCCGAACGTGGACGAAGTCGCGTCGCTGTCTCCCGTCTTCGAAAACCAGCGGCGACCGCGCGGCCTCGTATGCGCTCCGGAAGATCGCGGCGACACCCGCGTAGGGGGTGTCGCGTGGCATCCTCGGGCCGTACACGTTGTGGTATCGCAATGCCACGACGGGAGCGTCGTGCTCGCGGCCCCACGCGGCGCAAAGATGCTCTTGGTGCAGTTTCGTGGCCGCGTAGACGTTGCGGGGATCTGGCGGGGTGGCCTCGGTGACCGGTCGGGGCTCGAGGGCAAGCCCGCACCAGGGGCAGCCCGGTTCCCAGCGGCCTGTCTCGAGGTCGGATCGGCGGCGAGGCGGCGGGCGGACGTCGCCGTGCTCGACGCACGTGTAGCTGCCTTCGCCGTAGACGACCATGCTGCTCGCGACGACCAACCGACCGTCGAAGCGTCGCTCGTGCAACGCCTGGAGGAGCACTGCGGTGCCAAGGTCATTGTGACGGACGTAGTCGACGGCGTCGCCGAAGTCGACACCGAGCCCCACCATCGCTGCCTGGTGACAGACCGAGTCGACACCTTCCAGCGCACGCCGGATGCAGTCGGGATCCGCGACATCACCCCAGAGGTACTCGGCATCCAGGTTCAGGTAGCCGGGTCGGCTGCGATGGGCTCCCGGATGGAGCAGGTCAAGGACGCGGATCTCGTGGCCGTCGGCCACGAGATGATCGACGATGCACGAACCGATGAAGCCGGCGCCTCCGGTCACCAGGATCACCACGGACTCCGAACCAACGTCTGCAATCCGATCGCGAACGTCACCTGCATTGCGAGCCACCGGGAAGCAACGTGCAATGAACCCGCGTCCCGCTCACGGCCCTGGATACCAGGCTCGAGGGCAAGCACCGCAGCGGCAGGGAGGACCCACATCGCAAACGGCAGCCAAATACGTTCAACCTCCCCTTTCGACATGCCCGTGAGATCCGCCAAAGCGACCACGACCAACGCCGCGCCGACCACCGACCAGAGCCGCCGATCGCGCAGTCGCCCGAGCGCAACTGCGATCGCAGGGCCGAGCACGATCGCGAAACACGCGAGGTCGGCGATCAGGAACTCGACGTAGGGGCGATGCGCCGCCACTCCAGCGAAGTATCGAGCGCGCGTCGCAGCCAACCCATCGAACCACCAGAACCCCGCGACCGCGAATGCGAGGAACACCGGGCTCGCTCCGAGCGCGGCGAACGCGAGCGGCCGCACGCGCCGTCGCCGCCACGCGACTGTCGCCGGCACGATCGCGAGGAGCACAAGCCCGTACGAGAGGAACGCGGTGACCCCGAACAGGACACCACCGGCCAACGCCAGCAGGTCACCACGGCGGTCACGCCGCGCGGTTGCCAGCACAACGAGCGCGACGGCCCACACGCTCACCCCGGCATAGAACGCGTCGGAACTCGTCGCGACCCAGATCGCGACCGGCGCGCACGCCACGAACGGAGCCGCCGCACGCGCTGCGGTTTCCCCAGCGACGTTGCGCACGGCCAGCAGTACCGCCGAAATGGCGAGGACCCCGACCGTGATCTCGAGGGTCGCCACCCAGCCCGGTTGGGCCAAGCCGACGCGGTCGAGACCCCACAGGATCAGCAGAAACCCGGGCGGATGACCCTGCACGTGGACGTGGAACGTTGCGATCTGGCTGACGAAACCCCGCAAGAACGCACCGGGTGAGCCAACCCGGCCGACGTCGATGAGGTATTCCGATCGCAATCCCACGGATGCCACGAGACCGTGTACACCGTCCACGAGCGCGAGAGCGACGGCCCAGGCCGCGCCCAGCACCGTCGATGCGGCCAGCACCGTCGGCCAGCGCGCGAAACGGCTGACGCGCGGACCCCAGGCCACCGCGACCGCCCCGACCACAATCGCGAAGACCAGTCGCCAGCTCGGACGCCAGTCGAGAGTCGCGTCGAGCGGGGGAAACGGAATCTTCAACTGTGCGCCGTGGTCAACCAACCGCAGCAACGCGAATCGAGCGACGATCACGAGCGCCACCCATGCGCCCAGCGCAATGAGTGACGGTCGCGGTGCACGCAAGGTCCGATCCACATCTGTCCTACGGAGCCGCGCCCGAGTTCGGCTCATCCAGATGCACGACGGGCGTCGTACTGCGCACGACAAGCCGAGTTGAGGAGCGCGATGCCTGAGGTGATCTTGCCGGTGTTGAATGAAGCCGCGGCGATATCCGAGGTCCTCGCGTCGCTTCCGCTGGGATGGACTCCGATCGTTGTCGACAACGGATCGACGGATTCGTCCGCGGCGATCGCGCGATCCGCGGGTGCGTTCGTTGTCGTCGAGCCGCAACGAGGGTTCGGCGCGGCGTGTTTCGCCGGGCTGCACGCGGCGACGGCCGACGTCGTCGCGTTCATGGACTGTGACGGCTCGCTCGACGGTGCCGATCTGGCCCGCCTCGCCCAGCCGGTGATCGCCGGCGACGCCGATCTCGTCCTCGGCGCTCGCCGCCCACAACCAGGGGCGTGGCCAATCCGATTACGAGTCGCGAACCGCTACCTGGCGCGTGCGGTGCGGAAACGGACCGGTGTCGCGTTGACCGACCTCGGCCCCATGCGGGCCGCCCGCCGCTCCGCGCTGCTCGAACTCGGGCTCCGTGATCGACGTTTTGGTTGGCCGCTCGAGATGGTGCTCGCCGCCGCAGCCGCGCAGTGGCGCATCCACGAGCTGGGAGTCGAATATCGACCTCGCGTTGGACGCTCGAAGGTCACCGGCACCGTGACCGGCACCCTTCGGACCGTGTCTGACATGCGGGCGGTGCTTCGATGAGCGACGCGAACGGAGTGACGGTCGTTGTCATGGCGAAGTCGCCTCGGCCGGGCTACGTGAAGACCCGTCTGTGCCCACCGTGTACCACCGTCGAGGCGGCCCGGATCGCGGAAGCGGCGCTGGTCGACACCCTCCATACCGTCGCCGAGTCTCCGTATCGTGGACTCCTCGCCCTCGATGGCCCCCCTGGTCGCTGGCTACCCGCAGGGTTCCCGGTCGTCGCACAGGTCGCGGGCGCACTCGGAGACCGTCTGGCCGGCGCGCTCGCCAACATCGATGGGCCTGCGCTGGCCATCGGCATGGACACTCCACAACTCACGACAAACGTGCTCGCTTCGTCGTGTCGGCGATTGCTCGATCCCGACGTCGACGCAGTCCTGGGCCCCGCGGCGGACGGCGGCTACTGGGCCATCGGCTTCCGGACCCCGTGCGGAGACGCCTTCGACGGCGTGCCGATGAGCACCACCACGACGGGCGCACGTCAATGGGCGCGGCTTCGATCCCTCGATCTCCGGGTCGCGAAACTCGCTCGCCTGCATGACGTCGATACGTTCACCGACGCCGTCACCGTCGCAGGGATGACACCGAGTTCACGTTTCGCACGAACGGTGCGAGACGTCGCACTTCACGTCGAGCGGCGCGTCACGAAAACCGCAGTCGCGTGACCACTGCAACCTCGGACCTCAACCTGGTTCGGCTCCGGTCCAAGGATGGCCGCGTGCTCGACCTCCCCGTCCGCCGTTGGTTCCTTCCCGCCGACCCGGCCGAGCACCCCGCGCTCGATCGAGCGACTGGTCCCGCGCTCGACATCGGCTGTGGGCCCGGTCGACACCTCATCGCGCTCGCCGAACGTGGTGTCTTCGCCTTGGGCATCGACATCTCACCCAACATGCTCGACGCGGCCCGCGCCCGTGGCGCCAATGTGCTCGAGCGTTCAGTGTTCGACCGCGTCCCCGGAGCGTCCCGCTGGCGGACTGCGTTGCTGCTCGACGGCAACATCGGTATCGGCGGCGACCCCGTCGCCTTACTCTCGCGTGTCACCGAGCTCCTCGCCCCTGACGGGCGCATCATCGTCGAGATCGAACCGCGCGACGCGCCCATGGGTGTGGTGGTCGTCCGCGCCGAGACGGCCACCGCCACGGGCCCATGGTTTCGTTGGACGACCGTCGGGCCCGCTCGGCTCGGGTCACTCGCCCGATCGGTGGGCCTCGACGTAGTCGACGCTTGGGCGGTCGACGACCGCTGCTTCGCTCACCTCGAACCGCGTACAACTTCGCCCACGATCGCCGAACGGCGATGAAAACCCCGACCACGGAGCCGCGATTCACAAGCCTGCTCCACGATGAACGCACCGCCGCATGGCTTGGCATCGCGTTGGGTGTCTCATTCACGGTCTGCTTCGCGACGGGTCTGTGGTCTCACCTCGCGCAGAACCCCCCCGGCTGGTTCGACCCTCTCGCACGCCCGGCCGGCTTGTACCGAGTCACGCAGGGACTCCACGTCGCGACCGGCATCGCCACCATCCCACTCCTCCTCGCGAAACTTTGGGTCGTCTACCCCAAACTCTTCCGTCGACCGATCTTCACGGGGTTCGCGTCACTGTTGGAGCGCCTCACCATCGTGCCGTTGATCGCCGGTGGTCTGTTCCTCCTCTTCACCGGCCTCGCCAACATCAACCTCTGGTATCCCTGGCCGTTCAACTTCCGCACCGCCCACTACTGGGTCGCATGGATCACCATCGGTGCGTTGATCATCCACATCGGCGCCAAGTTCACGACCACTCGAACTGCGATCGGCAGCCCTGAAACGCGGCGCCAACCCGCAGCCGAGCCCGCGGTCAGCGGCTCCTTTCTCGAACGTCGTCACTTCCTTGCTCTGGTGGCAGGAGCATCCGGCCTCGTCACGATCCTCACCGTCGGCCAGACCGTCGGCCCACTCCGCAAACTCGCCCTCCTCGCGCCCCGCCGCCCTGATACCGGACCTCAGGGCTTCCCCGTGAATCGCTCCGCGGTGGCCGCCGGCGTGGTCAGCACCGCCCGAGACCCCTCGTACCGTCTCACCGTCGAAGGCAAGGTTCCCCGACCGCTCAACCTCTCGCTGGCGGAGTTGAGAACGCTCCCCCAGCACGAGGCGGTCCTGCCGATCGCGTGTGTCGAAGGATGGAGTGCTTCGAAACGATGGGGCGGCATCCGAGTTCGAGACCTGCTCGAGATGGCCGGCGCGTCGAACGGCGCACGAGTCCGCGTGCACTCACTCCAGCAGCATCTCGCGTACGCGGAGTCCGACCTCGACTCCGCACAAGCTCACGACGTCGACACCTTGCTCGCACTCGAAGTCGAGGGCGAACCCCTGCACATCGACCATGGCTATCCACTCCGCCTCATCGGCCCCGGCCGCCCCGGCGTTGAGCAAACAAAATGGGTGACCAGGTTGGTTGTGTCATGACGGCCACACCGGACCCGACCGCAGCCACCAGCGCCGACTCGCCGGGATTCGGGTTCTGGATCGGTCTCGCGTTCGGCGCGCCAGTCATGGTCTACGGCGCCGCGGAGCTCATCACCCAGGGCGGGTGGCCCCGGTTCGTGAACGTCGTCGAGTGGCTGAGCGCCGGTGTGTTGCTCCACGACCTCCTCCTCGCCCCGCTCGTGATAGCCGTGATATGGACGATCCGCCGGCTCTTCCCCTCCCAGTTCACCCCGCCGATCACCGCGGGAATCCTCGGCACCGCCCTGATCGTTGCGATCGGCTGGCCCGCACTCCGGGGGTACGGCAATCGTCCCGACAACCCGACCGTGCATCCACTGGACTACTCGACGGCGGTACTCACCGCGATCGCGCTCGTGTGGATCCTGGTCGCGGTCTGGCTCCTTGCTAGGGCGCTACTGCGCCGGCAACCGCACCAAGACGCGTGATCGCACCACGCAACAAGATCTGGACCCGTTCAACGTTCCGCTCGAACACCGCGAACACTTCCTCCTGCGTCACCGGCGCAACATCACCTCGACCCGAAAGCCCTGCGTCGTAATCGGTCACCAACGCGACACCAGCGAAGCGCAAACCCGCCTCGCGCGCCAACGCGGCTTCCGGATACTGAGTCATGTTCACCACGTCCCAGCCCATCGCCGAAAACCAGGCCGATTCGGCCCGCGTCGAGAACCTCGGACCATTCACCACCACGACCGTTCCCCGGTCATGCACAGATAAACCTTGCGCGCGCCGAACATCCACAAGCAGAGCCCGCAGCTCCGCGTCGTACGGCTCCGCGAACGACACATGCTCCGGACCAGCGTCGAAACTGTCGTAAAACGAATCCGGCCGCGCCGAGGTCCGATCGACCAGCTGATCGAGCACTACGAACTCCTCCGGATGGATCGCCGGCTGCAACGAACCAGCCGCGAATGGCGCCAGCAGTACCCTCGCGCCCACCTGCGCCATCGCCGCAATATTGGCCCGGTAATTCACGCGATGCGCGGGCAACTCGTGCCGCAATCCGTGCCGAGACAAGAACGCGACCCGAACGCCCGCGAACGTGCCAATCGCAAGCGGTGCCGACGGCCTGCCCCACGGCGTCTCCACCACGAACTCAGTCACCTCGTCGAGGAATCTGTAGAAGCCTGAACCCCCGAAGACGCCCACATCAACCTCGGGAACGTGCGAAACATGTTCAAACTGCAGTCCCATCACAACACTCCGGAACCGACTCGCATCTCGGATGACGCTCGCCAAGCTGAGAACCACGACGACACATCCTCAACTCCAGTCAGCGCGTCTGCACTGAGTCCGCGCGGTTGCGACCGGCACCCGCGCCGCCGCATGCGACTGTGTCGAGCTCGTTACGAGAAAGGGCTCGCGCCCGCGCGCGCTTGACTCTCATTTGGTGTAGTTCACCGGTTGCCAAAGATACTAGTTGCATATAAGCTACGCCTTATGATGATTTCTGCCGCAGCTCTGCTTCGGGAGGCTCGGACCCGGGCCGGTCTTTCTCGTCGCGCGCTGGCAGCCAAGGCTGGTACTCCCACATCGACGGTGTCTCGGATTGAGGAAGAGCAGAGCGATCCCACCCTGTCGATGCTCGAACGTCTGCTCACCGCGGCCGGTAGCCGTCTGGTCATCGAAGCCCGCGCGCGCGACGACGGCACGACAATCGCCGAGTTGGCCACGGCTCTCGACCGAGGCGCGGGACGGCTGAAGATCGACTGGACCCGACTTCGCGGCTTCGCGGACTGGGCCGAACAGCATCCCAACGAGCTTGGCGACGCCATCGCCTTTCCACCCGCCCGCACTGGCACTCCGCTCGACGCGATCCTTGCGGCGTTGGCGGAGGAACTCGCCGATCGCCACGGCCTCGACCGTCCTCGTTGGACCCGAGCAGTCGGGGCACTCCGAGAACCGTGGTCGCCGCCGGCCACGCCGCGCATGCAGAATGCAGCCAGCACCTCCACGCCGGAACCGTTCCGACAGCGCAACCTCGTCCTAGCCAGCACCGCGCTGTTCCGTTCGACGCGTCATCCGTGATGGCTCGCGGACTGCTCAACGATCGGGGCGCACTGGAGTCGCTCTTCGGCGAACTGGCAGATGAACTCGCCCAACGCGGTATGTCTGTGGAAGTCGTGATGGTCGGCGGTTCCTGGATGCTCTGGCACTCGCTACGAGCGGGGACCCGCGACGTCGATTCGGCCCGCCGCTTCGACGCTGATGTCAGCGAAGCCGTCAATCGCGTTGGAGCCCGGTACGACTTGCGCGAAGGCTGGCTCAACGACGCCGCGGCGCCGTTCTGGCCTTCAGGAGCCAGCTATGGCGACTGCGAGATCGTCTATCAGCACGGCACGTTGGTGGTTGGCGCTCCCGCTCCAGAGATCATCTTCGTGATGAAGCTCTACCGAGCCGATCCGCAAGACCGAGAGGACCTCATCAGCCTGTGGCCACTCTGCAACTTCGCCAGCCCCGACGACGCGGTCGACGCATTCACGAGGGCCTACCCACACGCGCCGGACGATGAGTACCTCACCAACTACATCGACGATACGCCCACGACGCAAGAAGGCAACCGTAAGGACTGCACCCACCGCTTCACATCACGTTGCGCGTTGCCCATCCACTTGCCCATCCACTGCGGCGGATGGGCAGTCACGGTCCAGACCCAGCGGACTCAAGACACAACCTGACCTGCACAAATGGACTCACACACACAGCAAAGACCGATCCGGCTCGATTCCTAAACCGTGCGCCCAGGTTCGAATCCTGGCGGGGGCGCCCAGACTGACCAGCAGTCTTGACCCTGACGCACGTAGACGCGCTGGGTTCCACAGCAAACACGATCGGCGCCGATGCGCGCTACGTCGGGCGGTCCTTCGCGCTCAAGCGCCAGCGCTCGGTCACCGAAACGACCACACATTTTCGCCGCGGAGAGCTAGCCGGGTCTCGAGGTCGATCAGCGCGAGGGTTCCGTCTCGAGCGACTACGGCGACAAGTGTCCGACTCTGCCACTGCTTCAACAGTCGCCGCGTTCGTCGGTCATGTGCGCCTCGAGGAAAACGAATCTGGCCGTGCGCGATTCGAACGTTGTCCGACGTCGGTGCTTCGCCGCCTCGGGAGACGTGATCCGGATCGATCCATGAGCCCTGTGTACCTTCGAATCCGACGAGCAGTTCATCGTCCCACCGCACAACTTCGCGTAGCCGAACCCCCTCGAGCAGCGCGACCGGATCAGCAAGTAAGTCGAGGGACGGGCCGACCGGCACCTCGGCCTTGCGGCGGACGCGACGGTCGCCAACGCGTGGCCCGAACGCGCACCAGAGAATTGCCGCGCTGACTGCAAGGTTGAATCCGAACCAGGCAACGTTCATCACTGGAAGTCGCCAATCGTTGCCCTGGCCGACCTCAGCACGTCATCGACGAGGAGCGGTGCGCGGTCGGCGTTCCCCCCGTCCATCATCCCGGATACCTTCTCACGCTTCGCGTCGTCGTGCCGCGGAGCAATCCGAAAGGCGGAACGCGTGACGACGACCGGCTTCCGGTACCGCTACCGGAGGAAGTCCAGGCCTCCGTCGACGGTGAGGGTGGTTCCGGTGATGAGCCCGGCGTCGGACCGACGAGGAACACCACTGCCCGTCCGACATCCGTCTCCGGATCGGCGATGCGGCGCATCGGGACGCGCGTCATCGAAGCCTCGTAACCCTGGGGATCACCCTCCATCCACGCGGCCACCGCGGGAGAGGCCGCGAACGGGAGCAGCAGGTTCACACGGATTCCGTCGATTCCCCACTGCACCGCCGCCGACCGCGTGAACATCGCCAGCGCGGCCTTCACTGCTCCGTACGCCGCCAGGTTCGGAGGCCCGGACCCGAGCCCGGCGCCGGCGCCGATGTTCACGATCGCCCCACCCCCGAGCAGGTGCGGATGGCACGTGCGCATGAAGCGCAACGCCGCCAACGGCCCCGAGCGCCAGGCGTCGTCGACCGCTTCCTCGGTGACGTCGAGCACCAGACCGTAAGGAACCATCTGGGCGTTGTTCACGAGGATGCTGACCCCGCCGAGTGATGCCACCACCGAGGCCACCGCGGCCTCGACCTCGTCGAGGTTGCGAACGTCGCACACCACTGGGACTGCACGACCGCCGCGTCGCTCGATCTCGCCGCACGTGTCGACCAACTTCGACTCCGTACGTCCGAGGACCGCGACCGCGGCGTCCTCACCCGCCAGCGCGAGCGCGATGCCGCGACCGATGCCCTGGCCCGCGCCGGTGACGATTGCGGCTCTGCCCGAGAGCACTCCCGTCATGTCGTCGCAGCAGTGGACCACTCGGCGACGATCTCGTCGGCGGTGGTGAGCCAGGCGATGAAGCGGAGCTGGTGCTCGAACGCGAGGTCGGTGTATTCCTTCGGCACTCCGACGACGGCATCGCGCGGGATCACGACCCGATAACCGAAGTCGACCGCCTCGATCGTCGTCGCCGGGATACCCACGTTGATCGAACCTCCGACGAGCACGATGGTGTCGACGCCCAGGCTGCGGAGCAGGGGGTCGAGCTCGGTGCCCACGAACGGCCCGAGCCCGTGGTACCGCACCTGCCAGATGTCCTCTTCGGGAACGTAGACCTCGTGCGCGGGCTCGGCGCCCGGCGAACCTTCGAGCAGGTGGTCGCGGTGCCGCAGGGCGCTCGCGAGCTGCGGCGCGGTCGCCAGGCTGCCCACTCCGTCGGGCCGGAAGCTGCTGGTGGCGTGCACCACCTTGATCCCCGCGGCTCGCGCCGCATGGGTCAGCCGTACGACGCGGTCGAGCACGCCGAGTTCCGCCGCCGCCGCCGCGAGTGGGGCACCCGGCGACGATGCGGAGTTGGTGGAGGCGAGGTCGCCGACGGTAAGTCGCTTCATCTCATTCAGTACCAGCGCGGTGCGGCTCGGGGCGACGAACTCGCTCAGGTCGATCGGCATGTCAGGCTCCTCATGAGAACTCGGGTTGAGCGCCGCCCCGTGCGCACGTGCCCTGGCTTCGTCAACTGGTCGCCCAGCCGCCGTTCACGACCACCGTCTGGCCCGTCACCCACGACGCGGCGTCGGATGCGAGGAACAGGACCATCGACGCGACGTCGCGCGGTTCACCGAGGCGACCGGCGGCGTAGCGGCGGGCCATCTTCTCGCGCATGTCGTCGTCGGTGACGGGACCGATCGTCCCGATCGACACGCAGTTCGACGTGATGCCATCGCGGCCGACCTCGAGCGCGAGCGCCTTGGAGAAACCGCCCGCGGCCGCCTTGGCCGCGCTGTACACCGCGAGATGACGCTCGCCGATCCGGCCGGCCTCCGACATGATCGTCACGATGCGGCCCCATCCCCGTTGGCGCATCCCCGGGAGCACCGCGTGCGTGCACTGGAGGACGCCGTACACGTTGATGCGAAGGGTCGGGTCCCAATCCTCCAGCGAGATCGAGTCGAACGGGCCGTACCGTTGGGTGGCGGGGAGGCCGGCGTTGTTCACGAGGATGTCGATCGGGCCCAGCGCGCGTTCCGTCTCGGCAGTGAACGCGAGCACCTGCGCGGGATCGGTGACGTCGCCCGCCGCGACCACCGCCCGCCCTCCGCGCTGTCGGATCTCGTCGACCACGCCAGCTGCGCGCTCCGGTACGAGGTCGTTGATCCCGACGGCTGCCCCCTGGGCGGCGAGCAGTCGCGCGATCTCGGCCCCGAGGTTCTGACCCGCTCCCGTGACCAGTGCGACGCGGTTGGAGAGGTCGAGCAGCTCGTCACTCATGCGCGGACCCACGACCCCTTCTCGGAAGCTTGGATAAAGTATGCGGAACCGCTGATGGCCCGCAAGCAACCGCGGGCACTCGACTCAGCCGCCGCGGTTGCTCAACTGGGACCGGGCGCACACGAGTTCGGCGATGGATGAGTGCATCAGGCCGGCGAGGTTCTGCAGCTGCGCGAGGGGCACAGGGTCGGACTGGGCGGCCGCATGCAGCGCCGCGACGTTCGCCGGATTCGTACAGAAGGCCAGGCCCGTGGCTCCCACGCCGGTGGGACGACCGTCGATGTCGGTTGCGGTGAACGGATAGGTCAGCGCCGAATCCAATTCTGCGTTCGGCACCGGGTTCGCCGGCCCCGACGCGCTGTAGCTGAAGATGCACGCTCCGGCCGGTTCGTTCGCGAGTGCACCAACCGTGGACGCCGTGACCAGTCCTTGATGCTGTTGGCACCATTGCGTCGCCGCGATCAGGACCTGCGCCGCCGCATTCTGGTCTTCGGTCGTCGTCGGCGGCGACGGCTTGCCCAGGATCGAAGGGACCGCCGCCGGGAGCGAAATCGCAATGTGCCAACGATTGCCGACAACATCGCGACGAGGCACGCGGACGCCCTCGGCGTCGCCGACCGTGACGTTCAGCGCCGAGAACCGCGTGGTCTGCAGGGACGTCTTGAACGGATACGAACAGAAATCTGCCTCGACGCCGGCGCGCGACCGTTGCGTCGCCTGGCCGACTCCGACCTTCGCCTTCCCGATGACGGTATGTGCACTGTTCCGAATGACGACCTTTTGGCCCTGGGGGTCCGCCCCGGCGCACGAAGTCGCATCCGCACGCGGGACCAGAACCGTGCCGGTCACCGTATGGCCGGATGCCGCGTCGGCCGCACCGACGTGAAGCACCCCGACCATTGCGAAGCCGGCGGCGACGGCTGCTACTGCGCGTGCGATCCCCACTCTGTCGCCCCGATCGGTGCTGTGATCCGAGAATCGTTGCATACCCGAATCCAGCAAAAAGCGCGGGTCGAAGCGGTCCCCCGCCACCACTTCTGACGGGTGAGTGAGCAGGGGTCGGACGACCGGTGGTAAGACGAGGCATTCTCGGCAACCGGTGTCGGTCAAGAGGGAGCGTGAGTCTGTGGAATCGACGGTCGATTCGGCCTTCATCCGGCGGGCGGTCGAGCTCGCCGACCTGAACGCGGTCCGCGTGGCGCTGTACCAGCAGACACGGCGATCCCGAGCTCGCCGCGCTCCCGACCGCGATCAACCTCGACCGCCGCCCAGCGCGAGCTGCTCGATCGACAAGGCGACGGCGTGGCTCGAGGAGCACGCCGCACCCGGCATGCCGCCCGAGCCGCCGGAGGCCGAGCTGCGGCAGCTGATGAACCTGGCGACCGCCGAGGAGATGGGCGACCTCGAGTTCGAGGCGCGGCGCGATCTGCCGGCGTTCAAGCAGTTCCCGTTGGACGACCGACTGGACCGACGGCAAGCCGGAGCTCCCCGAGGGATTCCAGGTCGTCGTCGATCGGGAGCGGCTTCAGCGGCTTGGCCATGAGCGTGCAGCTCGAGCGGCTCGGCATCCCCTACGTGGTGCTCGAACGGCAGCCCGAGCCGGGCGGCACGTGGAGCATCAACCGCTACCCCGACGTTCGCGTCGACACCATCTCGATCACCTACGAGTTCAGCTTCGAGAAGGAACTACCGCTGGTCGGAGTACTTCGGACGCGGCGCCGAGGTTCGCGAGTACCTCGACCACGTCGTCGAAGAAGTACGGCGTGTACGACGAACACGCGGTTCAACCGCGACGTTGAAGAAGGCCACGTTCGACGAGGACCGCGACGTCTGGGTGCTCGAGGTCGACTCGCCTGACGGCATCGAGACCATCGAGGCCAACGTGCATCGTGAACGCGGTCGGCACCTTCGCCAACCCGAAGTTTCCGCAGTTCGAAGGGCATCGAGACCTTCGACGGCGAGATCCTGCACCCGGCCCGCTGGCCCGCCGACTTCGACGCCACCGGCAAGCGCGTCGCCGTCATCGGCAACGGCTCGACCGGCGTGCAGCTGCTCGCGCCCATCGCCGCCGACGCGGAGCAGGTGTTCGTCTTCCAGCGCACGCCCGCAGTGGATCAGCCCCCGCGACAAGTACGGCGAAGGCCGTCGAGCCCGAGGTCCTCTGGCTGCTCGACAACTTCCCCGGCTACTGGAACTGGTGGCGCTACATGGCCATCGCCGCGCTCTTCGAGACGCACAACTTCCTCATCCCCGACGAGGAGTGGAACGCCCAGGGCGGCAAGTTCAACCCGCTCAACGACAAGATGCGCGACGACCTGACCGCCTACATCAAGGCGCAGACCGGCGGCCGCCAGGACCTCATCGACAAGCTGATCCCCGACTACGCGCCGTTCTCCCGCCGCCCGGTCGTCGACAACGGCTGGTACCAGGCGCTGACCCGCGACAACGTCGAACTGGTCACCGACGGCATCGCCCGCTTCACCCCCAAGGGCATCGAGACCACCGACGGCACGGTGCACGAGGTCGACGTCGTCGTCACCGCCACCGGCTTCGAGGTCGATGAAGTACCTGTGGCCGGCCGACTACATCGGCAAGGGCGGCGTGAACATCCACGACTTCTGGTCGAAGGACGGCCCGCGCGCGTACCTCGGCATGATGATGCCGAACTTCCCCAACATGTTCATGCTCTACGGGCCGAACTCACAGCCCCTGTCGGGCGGCACCGGCCTGCCGATCTGGTACGTGGTCTGGTCGGCGTACGCGGCCCGGACTCATCGTGCGCATGATCGAAGAGGGCAAGTCCGCGGTCGAGGTGAAGCAGGAGGCCTACGACCGCTACAACGAGGCGCTCGACGAGGAGGCATCGAAGCTGCTCCTCCTGCAGGAAGAGGGCGCGCCCGAGAAGAACTACTACGTCAACGAGTTCGGCCGGCTGCAGATGAACGCCCCGTGGTACGGGCCCGAGTTCCACCGCATGTGCACCAACGTCGACTGGGACGACATCGAGATCAGTTGACCGACAGTGCGGCGGCACGGGGATGGTCAGGGGGTTGCCATCCCCGTCCGCCGACCTACGGCTTGACGGGCCAGAGCTTCGTCGAGCACGCGTAGGGCGTCACCGTCTTCCACACGGTGCCGTCGCTGAGCACTTCGGAACCGCACGACTGATACGACGTCACCGTGGCGTTCGGGTACGTGGTCGGCCCGGCCACCCCGGCGATCTGCCAGGTCTGGTTCATCGCCGCCTTCTGCACGGCCTCGGGCGTGATGTTGCTCTTGCCCTTCTTCGCCGCCGTCTTCAGCGCCTGGATGAACATGTCCGTCGACAGGTAACCCGCCATCATCGCGGTGTCGAGCTTCGCGCTCGCGCCCGCCTGATACGCGTCGATCGTCTTCTTCAGCTTCGTGAGCCCCGGTGTGGTCTCGTTCAGGGCCACGAACGGCACGTTCGCCGCGGTTCCCTTGAGTGCCTTCACGAGGATGTCGGAGTACAGCGAACTGATGAACGTGCCGGTGTACCCCGCCGGCACCAACGCCGAGAACACGTTGATGCACTGCGTGGCGAGGAGGCAGAGGATCGCGTCCGGAGCCTTGCCGTTGTTCGAGGTGAGGTACTTCTGCACGTACGGCGTGTAGTCACTCACCGGCGGAGGTGGCAACTCCGTGTTGACCGAGACGACGTCGTAGCCCGCGCCCTTGTACGAGGTCGCCTGATACTTCGCCGCGTCCTTCCCCGCTTGCAGGTCGTCCCCGAAGATGAGCAGCGTCGGGTGCTTCTTGCCCGTGGTCTGGCTCACGTACGTGTACGACGGCTTCCCGTTGTCGGGCATCAGCTTCGGCGCGGACGGCACGAGGCAACCGTTGAAGCCGAAGCCGTAGAGGCTCGTATCCGGCTTGGTCGAGCTGGTGCAGTACGAGTCGTCGAACGCCCAACCGAAATACGGCACCTTCTGCTGTTGCAGGTAGGTGCCGTTGTTCGCCGACACGTCGCCCACGATGGCGAACACGCCGTCCTGCGTGACCAAGCGACGTTCCGAGCTCAGTGCAGTCGCGGGGTCCTGATTGTCATCAGCGAACTCGCTGAACTTGAGCGTGACCCCCTTGATCTCGTTGTCGTCGTTGAACGCCTTGATCCGCGCTTGCACGCCAATCGGAGTGTTCGTGAACTGCGACACCACGCCGAAGCTCGCCAACGTGATCGTGCTGCCGTCGAAGCCGCGCACCGAGCGCGCCGCTCCTGCTGTACCGACGGCACCGGTCACCGTCGTCGCCGTCGCCACCGCGGCGACGACCACCGCAACGAACAGAGCCTTACCGGACGAACGCTTCACGTAACCCCCCTGAATCGAACAAACCGGCGCGAAGAAGTGCGCCGATCGAGAACACTGTTACCAGAGTAGAGGTGCTCACTCCGCAGCGTCAAGGCAGGTGCGATCGCCGTTCGGCGATACTGACACCGCCAACCCCCCGATCGGTCAGCCGTCGACGGTGAGGATCGGCCCGTCGAGCGTCTCCTGGTGGACGATGACATTGCGGACGATCTCGTGCTGCGCGCGTCGGTTCTCGATCGGCACCACGCGGCCGTCGGGGTAGGTGAAGCTGCCGTTCGCCATGCACAGGTACCAGTACATGAGCTGGTACCCGCGCTTGAGATCCCAGGGGTAGTAGCCCCGAGCACTGGCGGCCAGCTCGAGCTCGAGCCGCCCGTCGGCCGAGTCGCACACCACCTGCCACCGCGTCGGCATCAGGAGCCCGCTCCGGCGGTCGTGCCACGGATCGAGCGGCGTGTAGGTGATCGTCGAGCCGTCCATGTGCGGCATGTACGTAAGCGGGGTTCCTTCGACGGTCACGAAGAACATCAGCTCGTTCACGCTGCCCAGGCCCCAGACCCAGACGTCACCTTCGAGCACATGGACCGCGATGCCCTGCCCGAAGCCGGGCGGATCGGTGTCGGCGCCCTTCTGCGCGATGAGGTCGAGCCCGGTGGTGAACACCAGCCGTTCGTGGACGCCGGCGAGATTGCGCAGCTCGAGCACGCGGTTGCCCATCTTGATGGTGCCCTCGCCCTCGATGTAGCAGTAGCCGCCGCCGATGCCCTGCGCGACGGCGTCCTCGCGGGTGCCGTAGGACCACACCACCGGCTTCGGGAGCTGACGGAGGTGCACGTCGAATTCGACCCCGCCGGCGCTGCCGCCGAGGTGCCAGTTCGGAGGGGAACACGTGTAGACGATGTCGCCGAGCTTCCAGGTGATGGTGTCGCCGGTGCGGGCGACCTCGAGCTCGTCGTAGCCGTAGAAGTCGGCCGGGTTCATGCCGGTGCGGTGGAAGTTGTTGTCGGCGAGCGGCTCGCCGCGGCGGCTCTTCGGTGAGACGATGATCAGGTTGTTGTGCACCCAGCCGTCGCAGAGGAACTGGCTCTTCGGGTGAGCCGGGCCGCCCTGGAAGTTGTAGATGAAGTTCCCGACACACACGTCGAGCTCGTCGGTCTCGGCCACGAAGCTCCAGCCGATGTCGTCGTAGAAGCTCTCGGTGTCGGCCGGGAACCCGGGGCGCCACGGCATCTCGTCGTCGAGACTCATGGTGGTCACTTCGTCGGTCACGGCATCCCCCTCGTCGCAACGCATCGCGCCTCGAGTCGCTTGTCGGACAACCGAGGCACCTGGTAGAACGAAGTTACCATCGGTGGTCGAGGGGAGTCCAGATCCGTGGGACCACCACGGGGACACGGGGAGAGGTGTGACCATGGCAACCGTCGAAGCATCTGCAGCGCCACCCGGAACCTCTCTCGACTGGATCGTGTCGGTCGACGACCACGTGATCGAACCGCCGAACGTGTGGCTCGACCGTCTGCCCAAGAGGTACGCCGACGCCGCGCCGCGCATGGAGGAGACCGAACGCGGCGCGGTCTGGCGGTTCGAGGACAAGACCATCGCCACCTCGGGTCTGTCGGTGGCGGCAGGCAAGAAGCGCGACGAGTTCACGCCGGAGCCGTTGCCGTTCGACGCGATGCGCCCTGCGGCCTACGACTCGGTGGCGCGCCTCGACGACATGGATCGGGCCGGCATCCTCGCGTCGTTGTGCTTCCCGTCGATGCCGCGGTTCTGTGGGCAACTCTTCTACGAGGCCGACGACAAGGAGCTCGGGCTCCTCTGCGTGCAGGCCTACAACGACTGGATGATCGACGAATGGTGCGGTTCGGCGCCCGGGCGTTACATCCCGTTGATCATCGTGCCGCTCGGTGATCCGTCGGCCGCGGCCACCGAGATCGAGCGCTGCGCCGCACGCGGCACGCACGCGGTCGCGTTCTCCGAGAATCCCGAGCCGCTCGGCCTGCCGACGATCTTCGACCCGAACCGCTACTGGGAACCGATGTTCAAGGCTGCCGAGGCGACCGAGAGCATCATCTGCATGCACGTGGGGTCGTCGTCGCAGATGGTATCGGCGTGCTCGAACGCTCCTGAGCTCGTGAACCTCGCGCTCGGCGCCAACCGCACCGCGGCGGCGATGCTGTCGTGGCTCTTCAGCGACGTGTTCGACCGCATGCCGAACCTGAAGATCGCGCTGTCGGAGGGCAACATCGGCTGGATCCCGTACTACCTCGAACGCGCCGAACAGGTCCTCGACCGCCAGCGCCACTGGGTCCAGCACGTCGACTTCGGCCTGGCCAAGACCATGGCTTCCAACGCCGGCGCGGCATACCTCGACGCGAAGGGAACCTGCACCGACCTCGACACCCTCGACCTGCGGGCGAAGTTCCGCGACCACGTGTTCGGCTGCTTCCTCGAGGACGAAACGGGCGTGCGGGTGCTCGACCTCATCGGCGAGGACAACGTGATGATCGAGACCGACTACCCCCACAGCGACTCGACGTGGCCCGACTCGATCGACGTCGTCCAGAAGATGATCGCTCCCCTGTCTCCCGCGACGCAGCACAAGCTGCTGCGAGGGAACGCCGAGCGGCTGTTCCAGTTCACTCCCGCCGTCGAGCCGACCCGCCGGGTCAAGAGCTGATTCGCCAGTGCATCCTGCGCCCACCGACCACGAGGTCGCGCTGTCACCCGAGTGGCTCTCCGCCGCGTTCCAGACCGCCTACCCCGGCGCCGAGATCTCGCACGTCACTCCCGTGGGCGAATTCACGACGCTGGCGACCAAGGTCACCCTGCAGCTCGAGTACACGGCCGCGCCGCCGGGCGCGCCGGCAAGTGTGTTCCTGAAGGGCTTCTTCGGCGAGTACGGTGAGGCCCGCGCGTGGATCGGCGAGCCCGAGGCGCGCTTCTTCTCCGAGCTCGCGCCGATGCTCGACCTCCGGATGCCCCGCGCGGTGTACGCCGGGGTCGACCCCGCCAACCATCACGGCATCGTGATCCTCCACGACCTGGTGGCGGAGGGCGCGGAGTTCCTCACCGCGCTGTCGCCGTACTCCACCGATCAGGTCGCGGCGACCCTCGGCGAGCTCGCCAAGCTCCACGCCCAGTCGTGGGACACCGCGAAGCTCGACGACGCATGGTTGCAGCCGGTCGTGGCGAAGTTCACCGACTACCGGACGACCGAGTTCCTCCAGGAGCTGCTCGACGGGGAACGCGGGACGCCGCTCCCCGACCGCGTGCGGAGCGCCGAACGCCTCAAGGAGGGCGTGACCGCGGCGTTCGCCGTCACCGAGAACGAGCGTCGCTGTGTCGTGCACGGTGATGCGCACGCCGGCAACCTGTATCTCGACCGCGCCGGCGACCCAGGTATCTGCGACTGGCAGATCGTGAGCCGAGGCCACTGGTCGTTCGACGTGGCGTATCACCTCGCCGCGTCGTTGGAGCTTCCCGAACGGCAACGATCCGAGTCGGCGCTCGTGCGCGACTACCTCGATCGCATGCGCGGGTTCGGCATCGACATGCCGGAGTGGGACGACGCGTGGCGCGCCTACGAGCGAGCACTCGTTTACGGCTACAACCTGTGGGCTGTCACCACGACCGTCGACCCGCGCATCACCAACGAGTTCGTACACCGGCTGGGCACGGCCGTGGCCGACCACGACAGCATGGAGCTGCTCGGCGTCTGATCCTTGGGCGGTCTATCCCGCGAACTGGTCCTGCAACGTCCGCTTGTCGATCTTGCCGCTGGCGTTGCGGGGAATCGCGTCGACGAGCTCGAGCTGCTCGGGGATCTTCTGGCGCATCATCCCCTGGTCGATGCAGTACTGAACGATGTCGGCGAGCTCCACGCGCGTCGCGCCGGCCGCGAGCACCGCCACCGCACAGACGCGCTCACCGCGTTCGTCGTCGGGAAGACCGATCACCGCGACGTCCGCGATACCGGGGTGGGCGGCGAGCACGCCCTCCACCTCCTGCGCACTGACGTTCTCGCCCTTGCGGATGATGATGTCCTTGATCCGGCCGACGATGCGGAGGTAGCCGTCGTCGTCGAGCACGCCGAGGTCGCCGGTGGAGAACCACCCCTCGTCGTCGAAGACGTCGGCGTCGAGCGTGGCGTCCAGGTAACCGGCGAAGACGAGTGGCCCGCGGATCACGATCTGCCCTTCCGAGTCAGGCGGAAGGTCACGCCCGTCCTCGTCGCGGATGCGAAGGTCGACCCGGCTCACCGGCCGCCCGACGGTGTGCTCGAGATGGTCGTCGGTGTCGTAGGGATCGTTGGTGGCGATGATGCACCCCTCGGTCATGCCGTAGCCGTGCGCGACACCCGTGCCGCCGATCACGTCGCGCACCTCGGCGTGGAGGTGGGGTGGCATGGGTGCCGCACCGCCGCTCATGAATCGCAGACTCGGGAAGATCGGCGCGTCCGGGCGGCGACGCTGCTGCTCCAGGTACGCGAGATAGAACGCGGTTCCCCCGCCTGCGACGGTGACGTCGTGGCGGTGGAACAGCTCGGTGGTCGCCGCGGGCTCGAACGCCTCGGTCAACACGAGCGTGTACCCACCGATGAGCGAAGCCGCCAGGTTGGTGGCACCACCGATGTGCGTGAAGGGAAACGCGACGCCGTAACGGTCGCCGCTCCTGAAGCCCTGTCGTTCGCAGAGCACGTACCCGCTCGCCATGACCGACCGGTCGCTGTGCTGCACCCCCTTCGGATCGGCGGTGGTGCCCGATGTGTAGAAGACCCAGCGAAGCCGCTCTCCGGCGTCGGCCACCGGCGGCGCGGGCAGCGTGGCCGGGTCACCCTGCGGCAACTCGTGCTCGCCCACGAGGAGCCGGAGACGCCCACCATCGAGGGCACCGGAACGAGCGACGGTCTCCGAGTAGTCGATGCCACGCCAGACCCCGGGGAGGAGCAGCAACGTGGCGTCGGACTGCTCGAGACAGAAGCGCAGGTCGCGCTCCTTGTAGATCGGAAGGAGGGGCACTTGGCGCGCGCCGAGGCGCGCCAGTGCAGCCATGAGCATGACGGTCTCGATCCACGTCGGGAGCTGCCACGCCACCGTGGTCGTCGCAGCAACCCCGAGGGCCTGGAGGCCCGCGGCCACACTCGCCGCTTTCTGCCGGAACTCGCCGAACGTGAGCGACCGCCGATCGTCGATCAGCATGACCGCGTGAGGTGTCGCCTGCGCGCGGGCGGTCACGAGCGACCACAGGTTCGGGGCTTCGAGCAGCTGGCTCACCGTTGTTGTCCTCCACGGGGGCACTCGGTAACGTTGTTCTACAACACTTTGCTCCAGCGACGCAGGCGCCGACAGGACGGGAGTCACCGGTGAAGGCAGTGCTCTTGGTGGGTTTCGGCGAACCGCTGTCGATCGAGGAGGTCGACCCGGCACCGGTCGGCCCCCGTGACGTGCGGGTCCGGATCGACGCGAGCGGCGTCTGCCACACCGACCTCACGGTGGCCCACGGCGGTCTCCCGCGAGCGCTGCCCATCATCCCCGGGCACGAGGCCTCGGGCACGGTCACCGAAATCGGTCGCGACGTCACCCGCGTGAAGGTCGGTGACCGAGTGATCGCCGCGATCATCACCGCGTGCGGCGACTGCTGGTTCTGTCTGCACGAGCGTTCGAACCTGTGCACGCACCTGTTCGACCTGCAGGGTTCGCTGAAGGCCACGCGGGGCGACGGCACTCCCCTTCCCGGTACCTCCGGGCTCGCGACCTTCGCCGAGGAGATGACCGTCGAAGAGACCCTCGTGGTACCCGTGACCACCGACCTGCCGGCCGAGCAGTTGGCACTGATCGGGTGCGGCGTCGCGACCGGCGTCGGTGCCGTGCTCAACACCGCGCAGGTCGAACCGGGCGCGACCGTCGCCGTGTTCGGCTGCGGCGGCGTCGGGCAATCGGTGATCCAGGGGTGCGTGATCGCGGGCGCGGCCCGGATCTTCGCGGTGGATCCGCTGGCGATGAAGCGCACCACCGCGGCTGCGATGGGGGCCTCCGACCTGATCGATCCCGCCGACGGCGATCCGGTCGCGCACCTGCAGCACGCGACCGACGGACTCGGGGTCGATCACGCGTTCGAGGTCACGGGCCTGCCGCCGGTGCTCCTGCAGGCCTACCGGTCGGTGCGGCGCGGCGGCACTGCGGTCATGATCGGCATGCCGCGCCACGACGAGACCGTCGAGTTCTCGGCGTTCGAGCTCTTCGTCGGCGAGAAGCGGCTCGTCAGCTCCCTCTACGGGACGACCCAGGTTCGCCGCGACTTCGCCCGCATCGTCCGGATGGCCGAGTCGGGCCGACTCGATCTCGGCGCGATGGTGTCGCGCCGGTTCTCGCTCGACCAGGTCAACGACGCCATGGCCGCGCTGGAGTCGGGTGAAGTGATCCGCGCCGTGCTGTCGTGAACGCTTCGCGCTCGACAACGAGATACACGGCCGTAGACTCGAGATGGTGAGCCAAGCGCGAGTGACCGTGCCGCACCGCGATCGCCTCATGGACGCGGGCGAGGCCCTCATGGTCGAGTACGGGAACTTCGACTTCGGTGTGCGCGAGGTGGTGGAGCAGGCACAGGTCTCGCTGCGAACCTTCTACCAATACTTCGAGACCCGCGACGACTTCGCGCTCGCGGTCTACGCCGAACTGATCCGCAACGCGGCCAGCGTCATGAGTCGCACGATGCCCGCCGGATCACGCGCCGTTCGCTTCCGCCACTACGTGGACGCGCTCGTATGCCGTTCCACACGGGGCCGCCGCGCCGGCGAGCTCAGCAACGACGCGATCCAGCGTTCCCGTGCCCTCGTGCGAGAAGGCTTCCACCTGCGCGAGGCCCGGCCGGACGGCTACAAGGCCGCAATCGCGCCGTTGCGGGAGCTCCTCGCCGGCATCCTCGGCGCGCACGCCGGTGAACTGGGCCGCAACGTCACCGTCGTGCTGAACTCGCTCATCACCGAGACCTACGACGTGAT
This sequence comes from uncultured Actinomycetes bacterium, assembly GCA_963819735.1. Lineage (GTDB taxonomy): Bacteria > Actinomycetota > Acidimicrobiia > IMCC26256 > DASPTH01 > CAWFXC01. The sequence goes on from CAWFXC010000001.1 coordinate 37,919, forward strand.
CATCGACGACCTCGACGCCGTCGCCGTCGCCGATCACCTGTACCAATATCACCGACGCGCGCTCGGCATCTGAGATCCGGCTCAACCTGCGTCGCGGCGCCCGAATGCCCGCCCGACGATGGCGTGGAGTTCGGCCCGATCGCCGGGCGTCTCGGCGTGCTGGAAGAGGATGCGGAACAGATAGCCCTGCATGATCGCGGAGAACAGGATCGCGTAGGTGCTCACGTCGCCCGCGACGAAGTCACCGCATTCGATACCGCGGACGAACACTCCTTCGAGCAGCTCGAGTGCTTCGTGCAGCCGACGGCGGGCGGTGTCGTCCATCGCCGCCTCGATGGCGAGGAACGACATGCCCGTCGTGTGCTGGAAGAGGCGGGCGAAGTTCGGATGGCCCAGGTGGTATCCGACCTGCACGTCGATGATCTCGTCGAGTTGGTGCCGCGGCCCCTGCACGCCTGCGAGCACCTCCGCGTGGAGATCCAGGAGACGGGCGCCGTGGCGGTCCATGATCGCCGCCACCAACTCTTCCTTGCCGGCGACGAAGCCGTACACCGCCGCGGCCGAGAACCCCGCGGCTTCTGCGATCTGCCGCATGGTCGCGTTCGTGTATCCCTTCTCGGCGAACAGCTCTTCGGCGGCATCGAGGATGTGCTCGCGGCTCAACTCGGCCTGCCGGCGTCGGAGGTCGGCACGGCGTTCGGCGGGGTCGGGCGCGACGGGCAGTTGGGCGGAGGTGTGCGGCATGGCGGTCCCCGGAACAGCGGTCGGCGGATCGTATCGGCGCCTTCGTTCGACCCGGCTGAACATCGTTCACTTTGCTTGACACTTGTTCTGATCCCAGGGTACCGTCCGCGTCTTCGGAGGGGGAGCCCACATGCCCGAGTACGACGTCCTGATCAAAGGCGGCACCCTGGTCGACGGCACTGGTCTCCCGGCCCGGCCCGCCGACGTCGGCATCAGCGGCGGCCGGGTCGTGGCGATCGAGGACTCGATCCCCACCTCGTCCGCCACGCAGGTGCTCGACGCCAGTGGCCTCATCGTCGGCCCCGGATTCGTCGACCTGCACACGCACTACGACTCGCAGATCCAGTGGGATCCCTACTGCACGATCTCGGGTTGGCACGGCGTCACGTCGCTGACCCTCGGGAACTGCGGGTTCGGCTTCGCCCCCGTGCGGCCCGAGGATCGCGAACGGGCAATGCTGATGATGTCTCGCAACGAAGCGATCTCGCTCGACGCGATGCAGGAAGGGATGCTCTGGGACTGGGTCACGTTCCCCGAGTGGATGGACTCCCTCGAGCGCATCCCGAAGGGCGTCAACTGCCTCACGTACGTCCCGCTCTCCCCGCTGCTCATCTGGGTCATGGGTCTCGAAGCCGCGCGCAGCCGCGGCGCGACCGACGACGAGCGCGCCGAGATGCAACGCCTGCTCGGCGAGGCAATGGACCACGGCGCGTGCGGATGGACGGTGCAACGCTTCGGGCCGAACTCGGCGCAGCGCGACTTCGACGGCGCGCCCATGCCGACCGACTGCATGGTCGACCGGGATGTCCTCGCGCTGGCGCAGGTGCTCGCCGACCGTCAGCAGGGATCCATCCAGATCTCGCAGCTCAGCGACTTCAACGGCGACACCGACACCGCGAACAAGGACATCGAGTTCCTCGAAGTGCTCGCCGCCACCGCCAAGCGTCCCGTCCTGTTCAACGCGGTAGCCGTCATCGATGCCTATCCCGGGTTGCACCGCGAACGGCTCCGCTGGTTGGCAGACTGTCATCGGCGCGGGCTCCAGATGTTCGGGCAGGGCAACAACGTCCGGCTCTACCCCCTCTTCACGTTCGAGCAATTCAACCTGTGGGACTACAGCGATCCGTGGAAGGACGCGACGCTCGGCAGCTACGAGGAGCGGCTCACCAAGCTCGGGGATCCGGCCCGCCGCGCTGCGCTCATCGCCGAGGAGGAGCTCGTCTCCTCACCACTCGGTGTCGTCGGGCCACCAGGCAAGTTCGTCGTGCGCGGCTGCGGCACCGACCCGACGCTCCAACGCTACGTCGGTCGCCTCGTCGACGACATCGCGGCGGAAGAAGGCAAACACGCCATCGACGTCGTTCTCGATCTGTCGGTGGCCGGCGGGCTGAAGGTCGAGTTCAGCGCCCAGGACGTCACCACCAACGACGCCGAGATGATCGCTGAGATCGTCCGGTCGCCGTACGCGATTCCCGGCATCTCCGACGGTGGCGCCCACAGCAAGTTCTTCACCGGCGGCGCCTACCCCACCGACCTCCTCGCGTACCTCGTTCGCGACACCGAGGTCATCACCCTCGAGGACGCGCACTATCACCTCAGCCGGCTGCCGGCGCACGTCGCGGGCATGCGCGACCGGGGCTGGATCGGCATCGGTACGCCGGCCGACATCGTCGTGTACGACCTCGACGAACTCGCGCTCGTCCCCGAGCAGGGCTACGAGATCGTGTTCGACCAGCCCACCGGCGACTGGCGCCGCATCCAACGCGCCAACGGATACCACTGGACGCTCGTGAACGGTGAGGTCACCTTCGAACACGGCGAACCGACGGGCGCATTGCCCGGTCGCTTCCTGCGCCACGGTCGCGGCTGAGCGAGCAGGTGGTTACCGGCCGATGCGTCAGGTACCGGGGGTGACCGCTTCGCCGAACAGCAGGAGCCATTCATCGGGCGGCGGCGGCAACGCCACCCAGATGTTGCGCGCCGCCGTGTCCTGATCGAGCGCGTCGCCGCGCTCCAGCGCACGCGCGACGAAGGGTGCGTTGGGATGGTCGACCTCGGCGTCGTGCGTACTCCGTCGCGCGCCCGGGGTGTCGACGAAGCCCGGCCGCACCGCGATCACCCAAGGACCACGACCGCGCCGCGCCCGCTCGAGCCGCACCGCGCGCACCCACTGCTCCATCGACGCCTTCGCCGCGCAGTACACCGCGAGGCCTTCGTACGGGATGCGCGCCGACGCCGACGACATCTGCACCAGCCCGACGTCGACCCCCGCGTCGACCGCCGGCGCGGCCGCCTCGAGGAACAGCTCGCCGAGCACGACTGCGCCCACCGCGTTGCCGAGCGCCGCCAGCTCCTTGCCCTCGACGTCGCCCTCACCCGCGAACCGATGGGGATCGGGCACGTACGCGTTGTGGATGAAGAGCGCGCTCTCGCCCCGGAACGATCCCAGCACCTCGCGGAAGTGCTCGCCGACGCGGTACCAGCTGTCGCGATCGGTGAGTTCGAGGTGAACCGTCTCGAGGTCGGGATGGTCGTGGCGCGACAGGCTGATGACGCGCGCATCGTCGTAGGGAACGGTCGCGGCCAATGCCTCGCCGATCCCGCTCGTCGCCCCGCTGATCCACACCAACTTCGACGCGCTCACCGGCGCTCCCCTTCCATCCGTCGGAGACAGCGCTCGGCGTAGGGTAGATGGTTCGGCGGTCGCCCAATGGCGAAAGACACCAAGTACATTGCGGGGGATCTCGCCCCGCTGGAGCCGACAGGAAGGACACGGCTTGTCGGCAGCTGAACCAGTCGCCAGCGAGAAGCCCAGTGGACCGCGCTCCCGGAAGGGCGCGCTGACCCGCGCCCGTCTCGTCGACGCGGCCAAGGCGGTCTTCGAGGAGCAGGGCTTTCTCGACGCCCGCGTCTCCGACATCGCCGAGCGCGCCGGCCTGTCGCACGGGTCGTTCTACCACTACTTCGATTCGAAGGAAGAGATCTTCCGCGAGGTCGCGGCGGAGGTCGACGAACGGCTCAGCGCACCCCTCGGCGACGTGATCCTCGACCCCACCTCGAGCGCCACGCCGCGCGAGCGCATTCGTGAGGCGATGCGGCTGCACTTCGAGAGCTACCGCGACGAAGCCCGGATCATGGGCGTGATCGAACAGGTCTCCCGCTACGACGATCACGTGAACGCGGTGCGTTTCGCGCGCCACCGGCGCGACCAGGAACAGGTTGCCGACTCCATCCGGCAACTGCAGCGCTACGGGTTGGCCGACCCGACCCTCGATCCTGCGATCACGGCCAACGCCCTCGGCGCCATGACGTGGCGGTTCGCCGAGATGTGGCTCGTGCAGGGCTTCCTCGACTGCGGCTTCGACGAAGGCGTCGAGCAGGTGACGAAGCTGTTCGACAACGCGCTGCAACTGAAGGACGATTCCAAGGAACTGCGCCGTCATCGGCGGAACACCAAGTGACCGAACGCCAAGAAAGGCAGATCCACGTATGAAGACCGTTGTGGTCGGCGCGTCCAGCGGACTCGGGCGATGCATCGGGATCGGTCTCGCGCAGCGCGGCGCCGAGGTCGCGCTCATGGCGCGACGACACGACCGACTCGTCGACGCGGCGAAGGAAGCCGGCGCGGGAACGCTCGCCATCACCTGCGACGTCACCGACGCCGCGTCGTGCGCGACGGCAATCGAGGAAGCCGCCGCCGGCTTGGGCGGCATCGACGCCCTTGTCTACTCGACCGGCATCGGCCCCCTTGGGCGGCTCGTCGACATCGACGCCGACACCTGGCGGCGCGCGTTCGACACCAACGTCACCGGGGCCGCATTGATCACCGCGGCCGCCCTCCCCCACCTCGCGGCGGCGGGCGGCGCCGCGGCCTACCTGTCGTCGGTGAGCGCGTCACTCACCCCGCCGTGGCCGGGTCTCGGCGCGTACGTGGTGAGCAAAGCCGCGCTCGACAAGTTGGTGGAGGCCTGGCGCGTCGAACACCCACAGGTCGGTTTCACGCGCGTCACCGTCGGCGATTGCGCCGGCGGCGACGGACCGTCGATGACCGAGTTCGCCAACGGGTGGGATCCGGATCTCGCCGCCGAGTTGTTCCCGACTTGGATCGAGCGCAACCTGCTCACCGGGACGCTCATCGACGTCGACGAAGTGGTGCGCGTGATCGACAGCGTCCTGCGGTGTGGCGCGACCGCCACGATCCCCTCGGTGACGATCACCCCCCGAGCGGGCTGAGCTCGACGTCGCGACGTCGGGCGACGTTCACCGGCCTTCGAACACGGGTGGGCGGCGCTCGACGTAGGCAGTGAGTGCCTCGCGGAGATCCTCGGACTTGGCGTTGAGGCTCTGAGCGAGCGCTTCGGCCTCCAACGCGGTAGCGAGTGACGAACCGCCCGCGTTGTCGAGCTCGCGCTTCGTCATCGACAACGCGACCGGTGGGCCGGCCGCGATCGTGTCGACGACCTGCCGCGTCGCGTCGTCGAGCTCGGCGGCCGGAACTACTGCGTTGACCAGCCCGAGCGCGAACGCCTCGGGGCCGCTCACCATCTTGGCGGTGAAGGCAAGCTCCTTGGCCTGGTGCACCCCGAGGCGTTGGCGCAGCAACCACGAGGTGCCGAAGTCGAGGCTGAGGCCCCGCTTGGCGAAGATCGCACAGAAGCGGGCGCGGTCCGAGCACCAGGTCATGTCGGCTGCAAGGGCCAGACCGAGCCCGGCTCCGACACAGACACCGTCGACCTTCGCGACGACGGGCACGGGGCACGAGTGCACCGCCATGACCACCTCGCCGAGCACGCGCATCCCGTCGAGCTGCGAACCGGAAGGACCGCCGTTCTCGCCGCCGCCGGCGCCGCTCAGATCGGCGCCGGCGCAGAACTCACCACCGGCGCCGGTGAGCACGACCGCCCGGGTGCCGGAGAACGCCACCTCGCGGAAGATCGCGCCGAGCGCGACCCACATGTCGCCGGTGCACGCGTTCTTCGCGTCGGGACGGTCGATGGTGACGGTCGTGACGTACCCGTCGCGCTCGACTCGGAGGTTCGGGTACTGCGTCGGCGCGCGGTCAGTCGGCGACATTGTCGGTCCTCTCGGTGGGGAGTGCGGTCAGCCGGAGAACCACGTGCCCGCATCGTTGATGAGCACCTGACCGGTCATCTTCGAGCTCTCGTGGCACGCGAGGAAGACGACCAGGCCGGTCATGTCCTCCGGTTCGAGCGAGCTGCCGAGCAGGGAGGTGTCGACCAGCGCCTGCACGATCTCCGGCGGGACCACCGCCTTGGCCGCCGGCGACATCGTGATGCCCGGGCACACCGCGTTCACCCGGATGTTGCGACTTCCGAGCAGTTGTGCCATGACCCGGGTCTGGCGGATCAGCATCCACTTCGTCATGCCGTAGCCCTCCGGCACGATGGGCGGCGGCGGCGCGCCATCGGGCAACGTGAACAGCGAGGGCAGGGACAGCGGGAACGCCGCGGTCGACGAGATGTTCACGATCGAACCGGCGCGCTGCTCCCAGAAGTACGGAACCACCGCGTTCGACGCGTTGATCGCACCCATGAAATTGACCGCGAGGAAGTCGTCCCACGACGCGGTGAGCTGATCGAACATCAACCCGGCGTTGTTCACCAGGCAGTCGACCCGACCGAACTCGTCGACGACGCGCTTCACGGCATCGGTCATCTGCGCGGCGTCGGTGACGTCGGCCTTGATCGAGATCGAACGCCCTCCGAGTGCGGCGATGTCGTCCTGCACCGCGACGGCCTGATCAATGCGCGTGAGGTCGATGATCGCGACCGACGCGCCCTCGGCCGCGCACGCTCGTGCGTACGCGGCGCCGATGCCCTGCGCGGCACCCGTGATGATGCACGTGTTCCCGTCGAGTCGACCGCTCATCGTGCCCGCCTTCCTCTTGCGCTCGAAGCACGCAGCGGAAGCTGCGCGGCACGCGTGTGCCGGTCATTTCGCGAGCAAGATGTCAGACACTTCCCGGGTCGTCAAGTCGGTGTTCGGGCCCGAGCGTAGGATCCCGGCCCATGGGCAACTACGACAAGGACTACGAAACCCTGATCGTCACCGAGGACGACGGCGTCATCTGGGTCTCGCTCAACCGACCGCAGGTCCGCAACGCGATCAACCAGCAGATGCAGGACGAGATCAGCATGCTCTGGCGCTCGATGCGCGGCGACGACGACGTCCGCTGCATCGTCCTCACCGCCGAAGGCGACGCGTTCTGCACCGGGATCGACCGCAACGAATCGCTCGACGAACACGCGATCGAGTCGATCGCGGCGGGCAAGTATCCGGGCTTCCCGACGCCCTGGGTGTACGACGACCCGGGACGCGACCTCGGCCCGAAGAGCTGCGACCTCTGGAAGCCGGTGATCGCAGCGGTGCAGGGCATGGCGTGCGGCGGCGCGTTCTACATGCTCGGCGAGACCGAGTTCATCATCGCCGCCGACAACGCGACGTTCTTCGACCCTCACGTCACCTACGGCATGACCGCGGCGTACGAACCGATCCAGATGCTCAACAAGATGCCGTTCCCCGAGGTCATGCGCATGTCGCTGCTCGGCGTCCACGAACGCATGACGGCAGAGCGAGCGCGGGAGATCGGCCTCGTGACCGAAGTTGCACCGCTCGCGGAGCTGCGGGAGCGCGCCGGATGGGCGGCCCGGGTCATCGCCGACTCGCCGGCGCTCGCGGTCCAAGGCACCTTGCGCGCGTTGTGGGCCGGGCTCGAGCTGTCGCGGACCCAGGCTATCGAGATGGCCACCATGTTCATCAGGGTCGGCACCGACGCCGCCGCGTTCGAGGAAGGCCAGGCGCGTTTCGCCTCCGGTGTTCGTCCCCAGTGGCGCAGCCGCTGACCATCGGTTCGCGACGCGCGCTCGGATCAGTAGTGGTCGAACAGGTCGACGACGCGGTGGCGCGTTGGCCGAGGATCACCTTGCCGACCGCTTCCATGTGCGCCCGCCAGTGCACTTCGGCTTCGGTGCCGACGCCCAACGCAATCAACTCGACCAGCCGTTCCTGCGAGCGGATACCCCGCCGCCGGATCGCGAGTGATCCGTTGGCCGACGACGACTGGCTCACGGCCGTCACCGCGCGTTCCACGATCTCGTTGAGCATCTCGGCGACGATCGCCAGCGTCTGATTGCCGGCGAGCGCGACCAGGCGTTCGTGGAAGTCGGCGTTGGCCTTCCCGAACGCGGCGGGATCGTTGATCGCCTCCTGCTGGGTCGCGATCAGCTCCCGCAACTCCTCGGCGGCCGCGCGCCGGTCCTTCGCCGACGCCAGCATGCGCGCCGCGGCCGGTTCGATGATGCTGCGAGCCTCGTGCACGTCGGCGAGCGTGGTATTGCGGAACTGGAGCACCAGCGCGGCGTTGCGCGCCGCGCTGCGTTCGTCGGGCTGGCGGACCACGACCCCGCCGCGCACACCCCGCACGACCAGGATGAGCCCTTCGGCCTCGAGGATCCGCAGCGCTTCTCGCAACGACGGGCGCGACACGCGGAACCGCTTGACGAGATCCGACTCACGACCCAGCGACGCGCCGTCCGGTAACGCGCCGCTGACGATCATCGAGCGCAATTCGTCGGCGATGAGCTCGGGCTTCTCGCGTCCCGCCGCCCGGTCCTTCACCGCCACCGCGGCCACCTCATCGTCTCGTTGTCTCGCCGTCTCGGGGGTGATCGGAAACGACCAACATACTTGAGGGTCGTCGCATCGGGCCTCAGCTCACGGCATGATGGCGGTGCGAGACACCGGCGCGGCCGCCACCTGACGCCGCGACAGCGCTCGTTCGAGCGAGTGCAACAGCACGTTGCGGGTCTCGCGCGGGTCGATGAGCTCGTCGAAACCGAGGGTGCTCGCCGATCGGTACGAAGCTTCGAGCTCCATGTCGCGCAGCATGGTCGCCTCGTCGACGTCGGCGCCCTTGGCGCGCGTCATGGCCGCGGCGCCCATCGCCCCCATGGTCGCGCCCGGGAACGCGAAAACGGCCGACTGCCCGTCGAACGGGATCATGCCCATCACCATCGAGCCGAAGCCGTAGGCCTTGCGCATCGTGACCTCGAACTTCGGGGTGGTCGCCTGCGTCTGCGCGGCGTACATGCGCGCGCCGGAGCGGAGGATTCCCTGGCGCTCCGACGCACTCCCCGGCATCACGCCAGGATTGTCGGTCAGGAAGACGATCGGGAGGTGGAACGAATCGGCGACGGTGATGAAGTGCGCGGCCTTGTCGGCGCCGTCGGCGTCGATCGATCCCGCGAGCACGTTCGGCTGGTTGGCCACCACCGCAACCGGGTGACCGCCGAGGCGGCTCAGCGAACAGATCACCGACGGGCCGAACGACGGCTGGATCTCGAAGCTGGAGTCCTCGTCGAGGACCACGTCGATCACGTCGCGCACGTCGTATACCCGCCGACCGTTGCGAGGCACGATGTCGAGGATCTCGGGGACCAGGCGCGGGCCGATGTCACCGTCGCGCGAGGACGGCGGATACGACCACGCCGAAGACGGGAAGTAGCCGAGGTAGCGCCGCACGAGTTCGAGCGAGGCGTGATCGTCGTCGCCGACGTTGTGGATCAGGCCACTGGCGAGCGCGACGGTCGGGCCGCCGAGGTCCTCCTTGGTGATCGTCTCGCCGAGCGACTCGTAGACCACCGGGGGCCCGGCGGTGAAGATGGAGCCGTGCTCACTCATCACGCTGAAGTCCGACATCGGCGCGACGAGTGCGCCGTGCCCGGCCGACGGCCCCAACACCGCGGTGATCAACGGCACCTGGCCGGAGCAGCGCGCCTGCGCGAGCAGGTCGGTCGGAGTGCGGCCACCGGGCCGGCCGTCGGCGCGGAAGCCGGCGCCTTCGAGCATCATGATCAGCGGAACCCGATCGAGGAGCGCGACCTCTGCGACGCGGTACCGCTTGGAGTTCGCCGACGAGCTGATCGTGCCTGCCTTCACGGTGAAGTCCTCGGCCGCGACCATCACCGGTCGGCCGTCGATCCGACCGGACCCCATCACGATCGCGTCGGCGGGCGCTTCCTCGCCGCCGACCAACGTGCCGAGCTCCTGGAAGGATCCCGGGTCGAGCAGCGACGCGATCCGGGCCCGCGCGTCGAGCTTCCCGGCGGCGCGGTGCTTCGTCAGACGCGCTTCGCCGCCCATCGAGCGCGACAGCCGACGGCGTTCGACCAGGTCGTCGAGCGCAGGATCCCAGCCCTCGGAGCCGTCCGGTCCCATCAGCGTGCACCTTCTCTCGAGTCGGCCAGTCCGGCCAGGTCGGCGATCAACGTCAATGCCTCCGGTTGTTCGGCGCCCACGATCAGACCGGTCACGCCGGCGGGCACCTGGCCACCACCCTCCCACTGTTGCCTGATTCGCGTCGGGGAGCCCACCAGGGTGTTCTGGAGGATGTAGTCGTCGGGCATCACCGCGATCGCTTCCTCGCGCCGGCCGGCGAGGAACAGCTCCTGGATCCGCGCCGCCTCGTCGGCGAAGCCGCGTCGAGCCATACCAGCCACGTGGTAGTTGTGCGACGCGCTGCCCATTCCGCCGACGTAGGTGGCGAGGAACGGGCGACGCGCGTCCAACCACCCCTGCACGTCGTCGGTGAGGTGCACCCCGAGGCCGCCGAACACCTCGAAGTCGTCGCGGCCGCGTCCGTCGGTGCGGGCCGCGAACCCGCGCTCGAGCGGCTCGCGGTACGAGTCGGTGCCGTCGGGGCCGAGCGCCATCGGGAGCCAGCCGTCACAGATCTCCGCGGACAACTCCGTGTTGCGCGGCCCGACCGTGCCCAGCCAGACGGGGATGTCGGCCACCGGATGCATGATGGATTTCAGCGCCTTGCCCTGACCGAGCGCACCGGGACCGTCGTAGGGCAGGGAGATCTCGGCTCCCGCGTGCGTGACCGGCTCCTCTCGGGCGAGCACCTTGCGGAAGATCGCGACGTAGTCGCGGATGCGCGTGTTCGGCCTGCCCCACGGCTGGCCGTACCAGCCTTCGACGATCTGCGGTCCGGAGACACCGAGACCGATGATGGTGCGGCCCCCGCCGGCGATCGCGTCGATCGTCATCGCGTGCATCGCCAGTGTCGCCGGTGGCCGTGCCGCGAGTTGCACGACTGCGGTACCGAGCTTGATCCGGTCGGTGACCGCCGCCAACGCCGCGAGCGGCGACAGCGCGTCGCTGCCGTAGGCCTCAGCGGTCCACACCGAGTGGAACCCGAGCGCCTCGGCGTGTCGCACCAGTTCGAACGGCACCTCGACGCGAGCGGCGCGGTACAGCTCGAGCCGCAGGCCGAGCTTCACGACGGCTCCGGTGACGACGTCATCTGGTCGAACGCAGCTGACATGGCCGTGGCTCCTCTTCGCGCGCAGACATGGGCCGCATTCCGCGGCCCATGCGCCCGTAAACTGTCAGACATCTCGGCGACCCGTCAACTCGCGGCCGCGAGCGCGCCCACCGGGTGGGAGCGGTGGGTTCGCTCGCGGCAGACCCGGGCCAGGCGTGGCTACGCTCCCGCCATGTCGCCGGAGACGGAACGCCACTCCCCGCCGCTCGTGGGCATTCGCGTGCTCGACTTCTCGCAGGTCGTGTCGGGTCCGATCTGCGGGCGGATGCTCGCCGACCTCGGCGCCGACGTGGTCAAGATCGAGCCACTCGAGGGCGACATCATCCGTCACCTGTCGCCGCAGGTCGGCGACCACGCGATGAGCGTCTACTTCTCGTGGGTGAACGCGGGCAAGCGGTCGATGGCGGTCGACCTGCGCAACGACAAGGTCGCGGCGATGGTGCGTGAGCTGGCGCTGAACAGCGACGTCGTGCTCGAGAACTTCCGCCCCGGTGTGCTCGACAAGTACGGGATGGGGAGCGCCGAGCTGCGCCGGGCGAACCCGAAGCTCGTGTACTGCTCGATCAGCGGCTGGGGTGCCGACAACTCGTGGTCGCAACGGCGCGCGTACGCGGCGATGGTGCAGGCCGAAGCGGGCCGGGTCGAGCTCGACGCGCGGCTCCGCAACGCACCGGCGGAGCAGAGCCCACACGTCGACGGCGACATCACGCCGGGACTGCTCGCGGTCAGCGGCATCTGTGCCGCATTGTTCCAACGCGAACGCGACGGGCACGGGCAGCACCTCGACGTCTCGATGGCCGAAGCGCTGCTCTACACCGACGAATGGACGTCGACCGAGCTCGCCCACTACCGCGGGCCGCGGATCCCCGACACGTGGATGTACCCGGTCTTCGTGCTCGCCGACGGCAGCGCGGCCGCGTTCATGGGCGACCCGCATCCGCGACTCCCGGAGGTCGCCGCCGCCTTCACCGACGCGCCGATCGACTACACCGACTCGCGCGACGAGGCGCTCGCCATCCTGGCCGACCTCCTCGCCGCAGTGCCCGACTTCCCGACCCTCGAGGCGCGGCTCGCGGAGTTCGGGTTCCTCGCCGCTGAGGTCCGCAGCATCGCCCGGGTCGCCGAGACACCGTGGGCGAAGGAGCGGGACGTGTTCCGCGAGGTCGAGCCCGGCGTGCACCTCACGGCCGCGCCGTTCCGCACCTCGGGCGGAAGTGTCGGAGTGCGTGATCGTGCCCCGCGGCTCGGCGAACACACCCGCGCGGTCCTCGCCGATCGGCTGGGCGTGAGCGCAACCGAACTCGACGAGCTCGAGCAGTCGGGGGCGCTCGCAGGCCCGAGCTGAACCAGCAACCAGAAGATCAGGCGGTCAGCCGGTCACAACGGTCAGACGGTGACGCCGACCTTCATGATCCGGGCGAGGTTCCCGCCCATGATGTTGGCGACTGCTTCGTCGGGAAGCCCGGGCGGCAGGTGGTCGAGGTAGCTGCGCGGCTCGGCCAGGCCTTCGGGATGCGGATAGTCGGACCCGAAGAGCAGGTGGTCGCTGCCCAGCACCTCGACCAGCTCCTCGATGTTGTCCTCGTGGAACGGGCTGATGTACACGTTGCGCTTGAACGCCGCGACCGGGTCCTCGAGGAACGTCTGCGGGATCTTGCGGTAGGTGTCTTCCAGGTGCGCGAGGAAGGGCACCACCCAGTCGGCACCGTTCTCGATGAACGCGACGCGCAGCTCGGGGAAGCGCGTGAGCAGACCGTGGCAGGTGAGTGCCGCCGCGGTGTCCTCCGCGGGTCGCTTGCCCATGGTGACGAAGCGGAACGCATCGAGTTGGAACGGCAACATCTCCTGCCGGCCGACCCAGTCGTTCTGATACTTCGTGTAGCCACTGTCGGAGGCGTGCATCGACACGAGAATGTCGGCGTCGACCACCGCCTGCCAGAACGGGTCGAACTCCGGGTACGCGAACGACCGGGAGCCGCGGTAGCCCGGTACCGGCGCGGGGCGGATGAGGATCGTCTTCGCGCCGCGCGCCACGACCCACTCGAGCTCCTCGATCGCCTTCTCGACGATCGGCAACGTGATGACGGGCGTCGTGAAGATGCGCTCTTCGTAGTTGAACGTCCACTGCTCGTAGAGCCACTCGTTGAGCGCGTGGATCGCGGCGTGGGTGAGATCGGGATCGTCGCTCATGCGTTCCTCGAGGAGGCTGGCGAGCGTGGGGAACATCAGCGTGCGGTCGACGCCGAACTCGTCCATCAGCTCCAGCCGCGGCGCCGGTTCCCGGAAGGCGGGGATGCACCGCATCGGCTCGCCGATGATCTCGCGGTACGACTTGCCCTCGGGGTTGCCGTTGCGGAAGTACTCCTCCTGGGCGCCGGGACGCGCGACGACGTCGAACGTCGGGTTCGGGATGTACTCGCTGACGTTGCCCCGGATCATGATCTTCGTCCGGCCGTTCAGCTCGATGTAGTCGATGGCGCCCTTGTAGCGATCCGGCAGGTGGCGGGTGAACGCATCGCGGGTCTCGTACAAGTGGTTGTCGGCATCGAAGACGGGGAAATCGCACATGCGGGTCATCCCGTGAGTTTACCGATTTTCGACGCCGACGTCAATATTGACAAATGACGGGGGCGATGTCGAAAACCACCGCCGGCTCAGCGGCCCTGCCACCGCGGCTCGCGCTTCTCCATGAACGCCAGGGCCCCTTCGCGCGCGTCGTCGCTGCCGAACACGCTCGTGGTCAGCGCCCGGAGCCGCTCCGGCGCGTCGGGACCACCGGACGCCGCCAGCCGGACCAGCTCCTTCGTCGCCGCGACCGCGAGGGGGGCGTTGGCCGCGATCCGCTCCGCCACCGCGAGCGCGGTGAGCAGCACGTCGTCGGGCGCGACGACCGCGTTGACGAGCGCGAGCTCGTAGGCGCGCGCCGCGTCGATGGTGTCGCCGGTGAGCGCGAGCTCCAGCGCGATGCCGAGCGGGACTCGTCGGCCGATGTGCATGACCCCGCTGCCGGCGAACAGGCCGCGCTTCACCTCGGGCAGGCCGAACTGCGCGGCCGACGACGCGACGACGACGTCGCATCCGAGCAGCAGCTCGAACCCGCCGGCCACCGCGGTGCCGTTGATGGCGCCCACGATCGGGATGGTGACCTCACCGTCGATCACCCGGAGGTACGCAGCGGTGCGCTCCTCCCGTTGCCCGTCTGCCGGGTCATTGCCGTCCGCCATCGCCCGGAGGTCCATGCCCGCGCAGAACGCGCGGTCACCCGCGCCGGTGAGGACGACGACTCGGATCTCCGGATCGGACTCCGCCGCGGCAACGGCCGATCCGATCTCGCCGAGCATCCCCCACGTGAGCGCATTCCTCGCCTCGGGCCGGTTGAGGCGCAGCACCAGGATCGCACCGCGCCGCTCCTGCACGACCTCGGTGCTGTCGGTCATGCCCCGTAGTCGGTCGTCTCGGCGAGCTCAGCCGCCGCCTGCATGAGCTCGAGCACGATGGGACCGAAGGCCTGCAACTTCTCGTCGGCGCCGGCCCGCTGGTAGCCCTGCTCGAGCACAACCGCGAGCTTCCACTTGGCCAGGATCACGTAGTAGTCGATGTCGTCGACCTGGCGGCCCGACACTTCGGCGTAGTGCTCGACGACCTGATCGCGCGACGGCATCCCGAACATGTCGGTGTAACCGGCATCCGAGCTCTCCGGCGCGTTGGTGTCGGCGGGCCAGCTCTGCACGACCCAGCCCAGATCGAGTTTGGGATCCCCCACCGTCCCCATCTCCCAGTCGACGATCGCGGCCAACCGCGCCGGCGCGCCGTCCTCGAACATCACGTTGGCGAATTGATAGTCGCCGTGCATCAAGCCGGGGATGAAGTCGAGCGGCCGGTGCGCGCGGAGCCACGCGGCGGCCACGTCGAAGCCCGGCAGCTCGCGGCCCTTGATCCGCTCGAGGAACGCCGACCACCGGTCGACCTGACGTTCGTGGAAGCCGTCGGGGCGGCCGAAGTCGTCGAGCCCCTTGGCCTGCCAGTCGACCTTCGACAGCAGCGCGATGCCTTCGACGAGTTGGTAGGCGAGTCCGCGGCGTGCCTCGAGGTCGTGGTCGAACGGCGCGGGCCAGCCGTCGACGTTCATCGGCGACCACCCGTCGACGAAACCCATGATGTAGAAGGTGCGGCCGAGCACCGCGGCGTCGCGGCACACGGCGATCGCCTCCGTGTGGGGCACGTCGGTGCCATCGAGCGCTTCGATGATGCGCCATTCCCGGAGGATGCCGTCGTCGCGACTCTCGGGCGCGGCGGCCGGCGGAATACGCACCGCGCCGTGGAGGTCACCCCGCCGGATCTCGTAGATCTCGTTCTGGCTCCCGCCGGACACGTAGCGATGCTCGATCGGCTCTCCCCGGCCCGGGAGTCCGGCGTCGTCCATCCATCTCGCGAGGCGTTCGATGTCGATCACGGATCCCCCACTCGTGTGCGACGGCGATCAACTGTGGCGTCGCCACCGGTGGCGACATTCTCGACGTCGATGTCACAATACCGACGACACCAGCCTCTCACCCGTGCGTCATCTCGGCGACCGGAGAGCTCCGGAGGAACCGATGAACGCAGTGATGCAGGGCGTCCGCATCCTCGAGGTCGCCGAGCACACCTTCGTGCCTGCGGCGTCGGCACTCATGGCCGACTGGGGTGCCGACGTCATCAAGATCGAGCACGTCGAGCGGGGCGACGCGATGCGCGGGCTGGCGTCGAGCGGGGTCATGGACCTCCCGTCGAACGTGCACGTGCTGCTGGAGCACTCCAACCGCGGGAAGCGGAGCCTCGCACTCGACCTGACATCACCCGAGGGGCTCGACATCCTCTACAAGCTCGCGGCGACGTCGGACATCTTCCTCACCAACAAGTTGCCCAGCGTCCGCACGAAGCTGAAGATCGACGTCGACGACATCCGCGCGCACAACCCGCGCATCATCTACGTGCGCGGCACCGGGCACGGCGAGCGGGGCCCGGAAGCCGACAAGGGCTCCTACGACTTCCTCGCGTTCTGGTCGCGCGCCGGTCTCGCCGTCGGTTCCCAACGACCCGAGTACGCCGATCCACCGGTCCCGCCGGCACCCGGCTTCGGTGACTCGATCGGCGCGATGACGATCGCGGGCGGAATGATGGGCGCGCTCTTCCACCGCGAGCGCACGGGCGAGGCCACCACCGTCGACGTGTCGCTCCTCGGCGTGGGGCTGTGGTCGATCGGCCAGGCCCTCGCGCTGTCACTCCTCCTCGACGTCCCCTGGACGCCGCCGCCGGCCGACCAGATGAAGGCCAACCCGCTCGTGGGCAGCTACCGGACCCAGGACGGGCGACTCCTCGCCTTCACGTGCCTGCAGGCTGCCAAGTACTGGCCCCCGATGTGCGAGGCGATCGGCCGGCCGGAGCTCGCGACCGATCCGCGCTTCGCCGACCACGCATCGCTCACCGCCCACAACCTCGACGCCACCGAGATCCTGCGCGAGGCGTTCGCGGCGCGCACGCTCGCGGAATGGCGAACCCAGCTCGCCGACTTCGTCGGCCAGTGGACGGTGGTCCAGGACACGCTCGAAGCGGCGGTCGACCCGCAAACCGTCGCGAACGGCTACGTGCAGGAGTGCCGAACCGCCGAGGGCGTTCCGTTCCAGCTCGCGGCGGCGCCGGTGCAGTTCGACGCCGAGCCCGCGGTGCCGCAGCGTGCACCCGAGTTCAACGAACACGGCGATGCCATCCTCACCGAGCTCGGGCTCGACTGGGACACCGTCGTCGACCTGAAGGTCCGCGGCGTCGTCGCCTGACGACCGACCCGATTCCTACCCTGGGTCCGAGGGGATGCGCGCCGCGAGCACTGCGTGCGTGTCGCCGCCCGCGGCACGCATGATGCCGCGCCGGCGCGGTGGGACACCGTCCCAATCGGAGAAACCGCGCACCACGCGCACCTCACCCAGGTCGTCGTCGTCGACAGCGACGAAGAAGTCGTTCTCGGCCAGGTCATCACTGGTGTAGATCTCGTCGCGCGGCAGCACTCGCACTGCGGGAACGTCGAGCGCGCGGCAGGCGTCGAGCACCGACTCCACCGTTCGCGCCGCGACCCGATCGTCTTCCTTGGCCACCACCTCGCCCGGGTACGGGGCGGTGACCTGTTCCCATCCGGCTGCGGCAGCGGGCGATGGAGCGCTCACCGCCACCCAACCGTCCGAGCAGCGGTAGAGCCGATGATCGGAACGGTCACCGACGTAGTCGAGACGCCCGGCCGGTGGTTCGGGCCGACCCGCGAACGTCGTGAACTCCGCGCCCTGGAACACGATCGACGTGCGACTCAACGACGTACGGACGACCTGGCCGGTCCCGAGGTGCGTGCGTGCGTACATCGCGGCGAGCACCCCGAACGCGGCGAGGGTGCCGGTGCCGATGTCGTGCACGGTCATCGCCTGGATCACCGGAGTGTCCGCACCGCCCTGCGCGACCATCAACCCGCTCCGCGCCTGGAGAAGCGGATCGAACCCGGGCGTGTCCTGGAGCGGTCCCGCACCCCACGCCTCGATGTGGCAGTGCACCAGGCCGGGATTCTGAGCTCGCAGCGCACCGAGGTCGAGCTGCAACCCTTCCACGACCGTCGGGCTCATGTTCTCCACCAGCACGTCGGCCTGCTGCACGAGGGAACAGAACGCCTGGCGATCGGGCGCGGCCGCGAGATCGAGACCGACCTGCGCCTTGTCGCGGTTCAGTGCGGTGTACGACGCCCCCGCGATGAGACGGAAGTCTTCCCCGCCCACGGGATCGACCTTGATCACCGTGGCCCCGAGATCCTGGAGGACGAGGCACCCGAACGGGCCCGCGACGTACTTGGTCGCGTCGACGACGACGACGCCGTCGAGCGGCAACGCCGGCGCGGCGTCAGACGACGGCGGGACAACGTCGCCTCGACCCGGCGCGACCCTCGCGTCGCCCCGACGCGTCTCGTGCGAACGCTGGGAGTCGAGCGTTCCCGGAGTCGACGAGAGCTCGACCGGGAGACCCGGCACCCACATCTCGCCGCGCTCCGGATGAGTACTGCTGACGAGGAGCCGGTTCGTCGCGACGGTCTCGCTCGCCGCCCACGCGTCACGCGCCTGCACCGGCGCGTACGGCACGCGCCCGGCGTCGAAGATGCGCGCCCATTCGGTCGAGTCGCGCGTGGCCATGCGCTGCGCCAGGAGGTTGCACGCGGTCTGCTGGATCGCGGGATCGATCAAGCGTCGGAAGTCGCCGTCGATTCCGGGCATGACCATGAGGTCGACCAGGTCGAGCGCCTCCAAGAGCCGGAGAAAGAACGCCGGCGTGAGCGCGCAGAGGAACAGCCACTTCCCGTCGCGGCACCGGTACATCCGGAACATCGGTGATGCCCCGGTTCCGTCCTTCTGCGTGCCGAACGGCCGGAAGATGCCCGGCATGTCGATCATGATCGTCGAGTTCATCGCGGCGACCGCGTGGAGACCGGACACGGTCAGTGCGCGCGCCACACCGGTCGCGGCGCGCGCGACCAGTGCGGCCGCGATGGCCGCGGCGCCCAACGCTCCGTGTTCGTAGGTGACGACGGGAACCACGGGCGCGACGGGTTGATCACTCGTCGCACCGGGCTGCTGGTCGGCGACGCCGGTCCACGCCCAGAGCAGCAGCTCATCGGCCGGGAGATCACGGGCACGACCGCGCGGCGCATGCGGCGGCAGCCAGGCGTGGATCAGGCGCCGGTTGGGCGCGGCGAGGGCATCGCGATCGAGCCCCGCGGCGGCGAGCTCGGCGGACGGAAGATCGACGACGACGACGTCGGCGGCGGCCACGAGCTGGGCAACGTCTGCTGCCGCGGCGGGAACGGTCCGCTTGCCGCGATTCGCGTACAGCCACCGCGGAAGATCCGCCGCCGCGGGCTGCCGGCCGTCGTCGACCCGGATCACGTCGGCCCCGAACTCGGCCAGGTGCATGGCCGCCAACGCGCCACCGGGGTGGTGCGAGCAGTCCACCACCGTGATGCCGCCGAAGGCGCTCGACGAGGGATCGAGCTCGGTCG
This sequence comes from uncultured Actinomycetes bacterium, assembly GCA_963819735.1. Classification (GTDB taxonomy): domain Bacteria; phylum Actinomycetota; class Acidimicrobiia; order IMCC26256; family DASPTH01; genus CAWFXC01. The sequence goes on from CAWFXC010000001.1 coordinate 57,073, forward strand.
CGGGCTCGAGGTCCGACGCCATTCGCTACGCCTCCGGTCCGGGCAACGGCGCCGGCTCAGACGGTCGAGATGGGGCGATGCGCGAGCGCTTCAGGCCCGCTCGAATATCCAAAATAGCGCCCCGCCGACCGTGATGCCCCCGCGTTGACAGGAACTTGGCCGTTGGGGCACACTCTCCGAGGTCAAAAAAATATTGTATCGAGATCGTCAGGGCTTCTGTCGTGACGCAGCCTGGGGGACCATTGCGCATCTCACGAGCACTCACGGTTGCCGTCGCCGCCCTCTCGGTCGCGCTGATCGGCTCCGCACTCTCGGTGCCCACGGCCACTGCGCAGGCCGCCAAGCCCAAGGCCGCCGAGATCGGCATCACCGACACGCAGATCCGCATCGCGGTGATCGCCGACGTCGACACCCCGGTGCAGCCCGGGTTGTTCAAGGCGTCGGTCGATGCGGTGCAGGCGTGGGCGAAGGCCGTGAACAAGCAGGGCGGCGTGGCCGGACGGAAGATCGTCGTCGACTTCATCGACTCGAAGCTGAACCCCAACGCGACCCGCAACGCGATCATCACCGCCTGCTCGCAGGACTTCGCCATGGTCGGTGGTGAGGCGCTCTTCATGAACAACGTCGACGACATGGTCGCGTGCAAGGACGCCGCGGGCAACCCGATCGGGATCCCCGACCTCCCGGGTCTGGCGCTCGACAACAACGAGAAGTGCTCACCCGTCACCTACATCGTGAATGGTGACGCGTCGTTCTGCGCGACGCGCACCGACCACCCGCAGACCTACACCGCGCAGCAGGGCGACTACCTCTACTACCTCAAGAAGAACAAGGACCTCCACGGGATCTGGACCGTGCCTGCAGACCTCAAGGCGACGAAGAACTCCGAGCTGCCGATCTTCCAGGCCGGCGTCGACCTCGGGATCAAGAAGGACGGTGCCGGCTTCTACGACATCTCCGCCAGCTCGCCGCAGAGCGCGCTGACCCCGTTCGTGCAGGTGATCAAGAGCAACGGGTCGACCTTCGCGTACAACGGCTCGAGTGCTGGGATCATGGTGCTGTTCCGGCGGGAGGCAACCCTGCAGGGCGTCACCTCGGTGAAGGTGTGGGCCTGCAACCAGGGCTGCTACGACAACAACTTCCTCCAACAGGGCGGGAGCGACGTCGAAGGTACGCAGTCGGTGCTCACGACGTTGCCGTTCTATTCGGAGTACAAGCAGAACCCGTCCCTGAAGGCGCTCGCCAGCGGGGTCGGCGGGATCAGCAACGTGAACAGCAGCTCGCTGTCGTCATGGATCGCGTCGTTGTTGTTCCAGGACGCGGTCGGGAAGGCCACCCCCAACGGCGGCACCCTGACCCGCCAGACGCTGTTCGACGCCCTGAAGGGTGAGCACTCCTTCGACGCCTCGGGGATCATGGGTCCCCTCGACGTCGGCAACCACAAGCAGCCGGCCTGCATCGTGATGACCCAGGTGAAGAACGGGAAGTGGGTCCGGACCTACCCGACCAAGACCGGGACGTTCGACTGCAACAAGAACAACCTCGTGCAGATCAAGATGGACTTGAGCTGACGCCGAACGCGTCGAACCCGCCGGCGGTACGCCACGACATCCCCGGAAGACCTTCTTGATATCGTGACGGCGTTCGTCGAATCGCTCCGGGGGAAGCTGCGAGTGGCACGAGGACTCGCACGATGCGCACGCTGACCCGGGTGTTGCGGGACCGCGCGACGAGCGATCGTGACCGCGTCGCGCTCGACTTCGAGGATCGCAGCTTCACGTTCGGCGACGTGCAGGACCGCGCCGACGCGTGGGCGACCGTGCTGAGTGCAGCCGGAGTTGCGAGCGGCCATCGCATCGCGTTGATGTCGGCCAACCGACCGGAGTTCGTCTTCGCGGTCTACGGCGCGCTGCAGCTCGGCGCTTCGGTGGTGATGTTCAGCCCGGCGTGGAAGGCGGCCGAGGTGCAGCACGCGTGCGAGGTGGTCTCGCCTGACCTCGCGCTCGGCGACGAGCACGGCCGGGCGATGCTCGCCGCGGCACTCCCTTCCGTGGGCGTGGTGCGGCTCGACGTCGACGAATTGCCGACGCCCAGCGACGCCGCGCCGGTGGTGGACGACCTCGACGCGGACGCCGTGCTCGTGTTCAGCTCGGGTACCACCGGCTTGCCGAAGGCGGTGCGCCACACCCACCGGACGCTGGGCCACGGCGTCGACGACTGGATCGCCGCGCTGGGGTTGACGGAACGCGACCGGTTCCAGGTGGCCACACCACCGGTGCACATCCTCGGGTTGCTCAACATCGTCACCGCGGTGGCGGCCGGAGCACGGGTGCGGCTGCATCCGCGCTTCGACCTCGATGCTTCATTGCGCGCCATCGCCGAGGAGCGCATGACGCTGGAAATGGCGGTGGCGCCAATCGCGCTCGGCATGGCCAATCACCCGCACCTCGAAGACTTCGACCTGAGCTCGTTGCGCTACATCATGTGGGGCGCGACGCCCGTCGCCAGTGAGGTCGCACGCACGGTGACCCGTCGCTCCGGTGTGCGGTGGCTGCCCGCGTACGGCACCAGCGAGGTGCCGGTGATCACCGCAAACCCCGTGCAGACCCCCGAACAGTGGCGACTCGACAGCGCCGGCCTCGCGGCGCGGGGCGTGGAACTGCGGATCGTCGACCCCGAGACCGGGTCGGTGGTCGCGGCGGGGGCCACCGGTGAGATCGAGGTGCGGAGCCCGTCGGCGATGGCGGGCTACCTCCCCGATTCCGAGACCGCGCCGGCGTTCCACGACGGCTGGTACCGCACCGGCGACATCGGGTGGCTCGAACCGGAAGGATGGCTGCACATCACCGACCGGCTCAAGGAGATGATCAAGGTGCGCGGGTTCCAGGTTGCGCCGGCCGAGATCGAAGCGGTGCTCCACGCCGATCCGCGCGTACGCGACTGCGCAGTGTTCGGAGTCGAGGATCCGCAACTCGGCGAAGCGATCGTGGCCGCGGTCGCAGCCGTCGACGGCAGCCCCGTCACCGCGGAGGAGCTCCAGGCCACGGTGGCCGAGCAACTCGCGCACTACAAACGCGTCCGCTACGTCGTGTTCGTCGACGAGATCCCGCGGCTGCCGTCGGGGAAGGCCCTCCGCCGTCAGCTCAAGGAGCAGTGGGCGACGGAGCTCACGACGGGGGAAGGCCGAGGATCCTGGTCGCGATGATGTTCTTCTGGATCTGCGAGGTGCCACCCATCACGCTCTGGGCGCGGCTGTAGAGATACACCTTGAGCCGGGTGTCGTCGGCGTCGAGTACCGGACCCGAGTCGCCGATCGCAAGCGCGGCGTGCCCCAACGCCTGCTCGACTCCCGTCATCAGGAGCTTGTCGATCGATCCTTCGGGGCCGTGCTTCACGCCGTCGAGCCGCTCCGAGAGTCGCCGCGTCACGTGCAATCGCAGCATCTCCGATTCGACGTAGGCGCGGCCCAGCGCCGCGACCTGATCGGGCCGGAACCGCTCGGGTTGCGCCCGCACGGTCGACTCGAGCTCCTTGACCAGCTTGGTGTAGCGCGCGACGTAGCCGAGCTCACTGGGCTCGCGCTCGTGGCTCACCACGGTCATCGCCAGTGCCCAGCCCTCCCCCGGCTCGCCGATCATGTTCGCGGCGGGAACGCGCACGTTGTCGAAGAGCACCTGGCCGAACTCGCTGGTGACCCCGTTGATCATCTGCAACGGCCGTTGCTCGATGCCCGGCTGGTGCATGGGCACCGCGAACGCGGAGATGCCCTTGTGCTTGGGGACGTTCGGATCGGTGCGGGCGAGGAGCATGCACCAATCGGCGACGTCGGAGTAACTGGTCCAGATCTTGTGCCCGTCGACGACGTACTCGTCGCCGTCGAGCACCGCGCGCGTGCGCAACGACGCGAGGTCGGAGCCGGCGTCGGGTTCGCTGAACCCCTGGCACCAGCGGTCCCGCCCGCTGATCAGTGCGGGGAGGAAACGCTCACACACCTCGGCGCTGCCGTGGCGGGTGATGCCCTGGATGAGGTACCCGAGGCTCGGCTTCGGCGGCGCACCCGCCGCGGCCAACTCGTCGTCGACGATGACCTCGTACACCGGCGGCAGCTCCTGCCCGCCGTACCGCTTGGGCCAGGTGAGGGCGAAGAATCCGGCGTCGAACAGCGCGCAGTGCCATTCCGCCTGCCGCGCCCAGTACTCGTCGTCGGTCGACGACGTCGGGAGGCCGGGATTGTTCTCGGCCAACCACGCCCGGATCCGACTCCGGAAGGCGGCTTCCTCGGGTGCGTCGTCAAAGTCCACGGTCGTATCCCAGTCGACGGCGTGCCAACGCACGCAGGTGGTATCCCTCGTCGCCGAACAGCGCGCTCGAGAGCAGCACGCGGCGGAGGTAGACGTGCACGAAGCACTCCCAGGTGTTCCCGATCCCGCCGTGCACCTGGATCGCGGTCTCGCACACGGTGCGGGCCGCCCGGGCGCAGTACGCCTTCGCCACCGAGCCCGCCTCCAACGCGTCCTGCGGTGGCAGGGCGTCGACGGCCCACGCCGCGTACTCGCCGACACTGATCGCGCCTTCGACGAGCACACGCGCCTCGGCCAGCAGGTGTTGGACGGCTTGGAACGAGCCGATGGCGACGCCGTACTGCTGTCGCTCCTGCGCGTACCGACAGGTGATGTCGAGCGCGCCCTCCATGCTCCCGATCAGATCGGCGATCGTGATCGTGACCGCCAACGCGCGGACTCGATCGACCGCTTCATCGTCGACCGGCGCGCCGCTCCCGAGATCGTCCACGTCGAGGCCGCCGATCACCGGGGCGAGCTGTCGCGTGAGGTCGGTGGCCGACGCCGCCGGTCCGAGCGCGACCTCCACGACGCCGACCGCGGCCCCGCCCTCATCGTTCGTCGTCAGCGCGAGCGCGCGCGACGCGCCGGCACAGTCGACCGTGACAGCGTCGGCCGCGTCCGTCGGCAGCACCGCGAAGTCGTGCAGTGAAGACTGCAAGACGACGCTCACCGCGCTGTCGTCGAGCGCCACGCCGGCCCGGCGCGCCAGGTCGACCGCGACGACGGGACCGAAGAACGGCGTGTCGGCCGCGGCGCGTCCGAGCTCCGCGCGACACGATCGCGACCTCGACCCCCGACGCGAGCGGAGCTTCACCATCGCCCGGCCCGCGGAGGTCGAACCACCCCGAGGCCGCGCCCGCCTTCGCCAGCCGCGCCTGTCGGACGGCGTCGTCGAGGTCGGCGACCGTACGCGGCCCGAGGTCGGTGGCCAGGGCGGCGGTCGCCGACCGCAGCTCGAGCTGCTCCTGCGAGTAGCGAGTATCCACGGCTACGCCCGCCCGCCGGCCGCCCGAGCGCGGAGGAGCTCCTTCTCGACCTTGCCGCCGGCATTGACGGGCAGATCGTCGACGATCTCGACCGCGCGCGGCACCTTGTAGTTGGCCATCACCGTCCGCGCCCACGCCATGCAGTCCTCCGGACTCAACTCCGCACCCGGCATCAGTACCACGAACGCCATCCCGACCTCACCGAGTCGCTCGTCGGGCATCCCCACGACCGCGACCCGGTTGACCGCAGGGTGACCGAGGAGGAGGTTCTCGATCTCGGCCGGGTAGGCGTTGAAGCCTCCCACGATGAACATGTCCTTCTTCCGCCCCACGATCCGGAGGTATCCGCGCTCGTCGAGCGTGCCGAGGTCGCCCGTGTGGAGCCAACCCTCGGGATCGATCGTGCTCGCGGTCGCGGCCGGATCGTCGAGGTACCCGGACATCACGCTGTAGCCCCGCACCAGCACCTCGCCGGGCTCCCCGACCGGTTGCGCCACGCCGTCGTCGTCGGCGATGGAGACCTCGAGGCCGGGCCGGGCGCGACCGACGGTGGTGGCGATGGTGGCGAAGTCGTCGTCGGGTGCGGTGCCGGTCACCGTGCCCCCTTCGGTCAGCCCGTATCCGGTGACGATCGTCCGGAACGGCAACTCCTCGCGCAGTCGGCGGATCAGCTCGACGGGGATGTCGGCCGCACCCGTGACCGCGACGCGCAGTGACGACACGTCGAACTGGTCGCGGCCCTCGTAGTCGAGGATCGACTGGTAGAGCGTCGGCGCGCCGGGCATCACCGTGACCGACTCCGCCGCCACCAGACGCAGTACCGCCTCGGCGTCGAAGACCGCCTTCGGGATGATCGTCGCGCCCTGCATGAGCGAGGCGAGACAGCCGGCTTTGTAGCCGAACATGTGGAAGAACGGGTTCACGATCAGGTAGCGGTCGCTGGTGACGAGCCCCGCCATGTCGCACCAGTCCGAGAACTGCCGCAGCGTCTGCGCGTGCGTCATCAGGACGCCCTTCGGTGATCCCGTGGTACCCGACGTGAACAGCACGTCCGAGACGTCGTCGCCGCGCACCGCGTTGATGCGCGCGTCGACCGCGGCCGCGTCGACGGTGTCGCCCGACGCGAGGAAGTCGTCGAACGACTGGTCGGCGGCGCTGGCGGCGTCGAATCCGACCACCACCTCGAGTTGGGGAAGCCGCGCGCGTACCTCGGCCAGCGTGGCGGCGTAGTCCATGCCGAGGAACTCCCCCACCGTGAAGACGACGCGTGCGCCACTGCGGTCGAGGATGTATCGCACTTCCTCGCCCTTGAAGCGGGTGTTCACGGGTACGACGGCCGCGCCCGCGCCGAGGATGCCGAGCGCGGCGACCAGCCACTCGTAGCGATTCGGCGCCCAGATCGCGACGCGCTCCCCGGCTCGATCCCCGACGCGACGAGCGCGGCGGTGACGCGCCGGAAGTCGGCGACCAGCTCGACGAAGCTCACCCGTCGAGCACCGTCGACCACGGCCTCGGCATCGCCGAAGCGCGTGCCGGCGTCGGCCGCCATCGCGGGGATGGAGGGCCAGAGGAGGTCGCCTCTCATGTGAGCTCCGGCGCCAGTGTCGACAGGAACGCGCGCGTCCGCCGGCCGGATTCGAGGAGCTCCTCGCGTCCGTGCCCGACGGGCAGAACCCTCACCGAGAGATCGGTGGCACCGGCGTCGGCGAACGATCGGAGGCGCCGCTCGATGTCGGCTTCCGAGCCCAACGCCGCGATGTCGCCGACGTCGGTGGCGTCGCCCTGCTCGAGCAGCCGCTGGTAGTTCGGCGAGTACTCGGCGTGCCCGAGGATGCGGTTCGCCCGCTCGCGCGCCGCGTCGACCTGATCCGGGGCGCAGAGGCCTACCGGGATCCCGGCGACGACGCGCGGTGCGGGTCGCCCGGCGCTCGCCGCCGCTTTCGTGATGCGGGGGACGACGTGTTCGGCGATCGCTCGTTCGTCGGCCATCCAGAGCACGGTACCGTCGGTGCGTTCCCCTGCGAGCCGCAACATCACCGGCCCGAGGGCGGCGAGGAGAACCGGGGTGCGCGTGATGTCGGTGATGTCGAGCGGGTTGTGGATGCGAAAGCGCTCGTTCTCGACGTCGACCGGTGCCGGGCCCGCGAACATCGCGTCGAACACGTCGAGGTAGTCCTCCACGACCTGGGCCGGGTGCTCGTACGGCAGGCCGAGCATGCCGTCGATGACCCAGTGGTGCGACGGGCCGACGCCGAGACTGAATCGCCCTTCGCACACCGCCTGCACCGACAGGGCCTGTTGGCCGAGTGCGATCGGATGACGCGACTGGAGCGGGACGACCGCAGTGCCGAGCTCGATCCGGTTCGTCTCCCGCCCCATCAGAGCGACCGCGGTCATGGCGTCGAAGTCGTTCGGGAGTTGCGGGATCCACGCGGTGGCGAACCCGGCGGCGTCGGCGTCGCGCGCGTCTTCGCAGAGTCGATCGACCTTGCCGGCGTAGTTGCGGGTCTCGGGCCCGATCATGATTCCGATGCGCATGGAGAGATCTGCCCTATTCGATCGGGGCGGTCACGTGACCCGGCCGCCGTTGACGCCGATGATCTGTCCGGTGACGTAGCCCGCTTCGTCGGACACGAGATATGCACACGCGGCGGCGATGTCGTCGGGGATGCCGATGCGGCGCACCGGCAGGTGGCGGGCGACGTCCTCGAGTGTGCCGCCGCCGAATCGTCCGGCGTCGGCAGCCCGCCGGCTCATCGGCGTGTCGATGGCTCCGGGCGGGATCGTGTTGACGGTGATGCCGAGCGGTCCGAGCTCGAGTGCCAACGTCTTCGTGAGCGCGATCACGCCGCCCTTGGACGCCGAGTAGTGCCCCATGAGCGCGGCACCCGTTTGGGCGCTCGACGACGAGATGTTCACGATGCGGCCCCACTTCGCCTCGAGCATGTCGGGGAGCACCGCTTGCGTGCAGTGGAAGGTCCCGGTGAGGTTCACCGCGATGATGCGCTCCCACAGCTCGGTGCTGATGTCCATGAACTTGTCGAAGCCGTCCTTGCCGGCCCCGTTGACCAGGACCAGCACCGGGCCGAGCGTGGCGCGGGTCTGCGCAACCGCGGCGTCGACCTGCGCCCGGTTCGACACGTCGACCTCGCAGGCAATCGCTTCACCGCCCGCGGCCCGGATGCCCTTCGCGGCGTGCTCCGCCAGTTCGAGATCGAGATCGAACACCGAGACCTTGGCGCCGTCGCGCGCCAGCCGTTCGCTGATCGCCAACCCGATGCCCGAAGCGCCGCCGGTGACGATCGCGGTCGATCCTGCAAACGACATCTCCACTCCTGTCCCGGGACGGCAGTCGTCAGGCGACGGCGCCGGTGAGCTTCCGGACTTCTTCGACGAGCGACTCGAGCGAAGTACCGGTCGGGAACACCGCGGCGGCGCCCAGCTCCAGCAGCGGTTGCACGTCGGCCTGGGGCACCGTGCCGCCGACCACGACCTTGATGTCGCCCACGCCGGACGCGCGCAGTGCTTCGACCGTCTTGCGGGTGAGCCCGAGGTGCGCACCCGAGAGAATGGAGAGACCGACCAGATCGACGTCTTCCTCCAACGCGATCGAGGCGATCGCCTCCGGCTTCTGTCGGATGCCGGTGTAGATGACCTCGAAGCCCGCGTCGCGCAACGCCCGGGCGACCAGCTTGGCGCCGCGGTCGTGTCCGTCGAGCCCCGGCTTCGCCACCAGGACCCTCACGGGCGTCGGCATCAGATCTGGTCGATTCCGCTACGGCGTCCCGGCCTCCGGCCACGCCTCCGCTGCATCTCCATCACGTCTGGTCGATTCCGCTACGGCGTCCCGGCCTCCGGCCACGCCTTCGCTGCATCTCCATCACGTCTGGTCGATTCCGCTACGGCGTCCCGGCCTCCGGCCACGCCTTCGCTGCATCTCCATCAAAAGACCGTCGGTTGCTGGTACTCGCCCCACACGTCCTTGAGCTCCTTGGTGATCTCGCCCACCGTGCAGTACTCCTCGACGCACTCGACCAGGTAGGGCATCAGATTCGCGTCACCCTGCGCAGCGTCGCGCAACTGCGCCAGCGAGGCCAATGCGGCGCGCGTGTTGCGGGTGCGGCGCACCTCGGCCAAGCGGTCGAGCTGCACCTTGCTCGCCGTCTCGTCCATCTCGGGCGGCGCCAGCGCGGGGGCGGGCTCATCACTCTCGTAGCGGTTGACCCCGACGATCACCCGCTCGCCGCGGTCGATCTTGCGCTGGATCGCCGCGGACTCGTCGGCGATCAGCCGTTGCACGTAGCCGTCCTCGATGCACTGCACCATGCCGCCGCGAGCTTCGAGCTCACCCATGATCCCGCTGATCTTCTCTTCCATCGCGTCGGTGAGCGACTCGACGAAGTACGAGCCGCCCAACGGATCGACGGTGCGGGTGACCCCGGTTTCGTGGGCGAGGATCTGCTGCGTACGGAGCGCGAGCATCGTGCTCTCCTCCGTCGGCAACGCGAATGGCTCGTCCCACGCGGCAGTGAACATCGACTGCACGCCCCCGAGCACCGCGGCCATCGCCTGATATGCCACCCGCACGATGTTGTTCTGGGGCTGCTGGGCCTGCAACGTCCAGCCGCCGCACACCACGCCCATGCGGAACATGGATGAACTCGCTTCTTGCGCGCCGTAGCGCTCGCGGACGATGTGCGCCCACCGGCGGCGTCCGGCGCGGTACTTCGCGATCTCCTCGAAGAAGTCGTTGTGCGTGTAGAAGAAGAACGAGACCTGAGGCGCGAATTGATCGATGGTCATCCGGCCCCGGCCCACGATCTCGTCGCAGTAGGTGACGGCATCCTGCAGCGTGAATGCCATTTCCTGCGCGGCATTGGCGCCGGCGTCGCGGAAGTGCGCGCCCGCGACGGAGACCGCGTTGTATCGAGGTACCTCGGCGGCGCAGAACTCGATCGAGTCGCCGATGAGTCGGATCGACGGCGTCGGCGGCCAGATCCAGGTGCCGCGCGCCACGTATTCCTTGAGGATGTCGTTCTGCACCGTGCCGCGCAGCTTGGCGCGCGGCACGCCCTGCTTGTTCCCGACCGCGATGTAGAAGGCGAGCATGATCGCGGCGGTGCCGTTGACCGTCCACGACGTGGAGATCCGATCGAGGGGGATGTCGCGGAAGAGGATCTCCGCATCGGCGAGGGAGTCGAGCGCGACACCCACCCGGCCGACCTCCTCTTCGACGTCGGGGTCGTCGGAGTCGTAGCCGATCTGCGTCGGAAGATCGGCGGCCACCGAGAGTCCGGTGCCGCCCTCCTTCAACAGGAGCTTGTACCGCTCGTTCGACCACTCTGCGGTCCCGAACCCGGAGTACTGGCGGAACGTCCAGAGCTTGTCGCGGTAACCACCGGGATGGTTCCCTCGGGTGAACGGGAACTCGCCGGGGTTTCCGATCTCCTCGGCCCGCCCGGCGGTGTGTTCGGGTCCGTACGAACGCTCGACGACGATGCCCGCCTCGGTTGTGAGCTCGTCGTCTACCCCCATGGGAGATATCGTATATTCCTGGCCCACGCGCTGTCACGCCTGGCATGGAAGACATGGGCCTCCGAGGCTTCACCACCGGCAGATCTGATAATCTTCGCCCGATGGTGAGCGGGGGCGACGTTCGGCTCGACCACGACGGGCCGGTCACCATCCTCACCATCGACCGACCCGAGGCCCGGAACGCGATCGCCCGCTCGACCATGCAGGAGCTGGCCGCGGCACTCGACGAGATCGAGCGCTCTCCGGCGCGGGTGCTGGTGGTGACGGGAGCCGGCACGCGGGTGTTCGTCGCCGGTGGCGACCTCAAGGAGCTCGCGGCGATCCGTACCCACGAGGAAGCGGCCGCCATGGCGCGGACCATGAGGTCGGTCCTCGACCGGGTCGCCACCCTGCCGATTCCCGTGGTGGCGGCAGTGAACGGCGATGCGTACGGCGGCGGCGCCGAGGTTGCCGTGGCCTGCGACATGCGCATCGCCGCCGACGACGTGCGGTGCGGGTTCAACCAGGTGGCGTTGGGCATCATGCCGGCGTGGGGCGGCATCGAGCGTCTCACCGCGCTCGTCGGCCGCGGTCGGGCGCTCACGCTCATGACGACGGGGCGCGTCCTCGACGCGCCGGCGGCGCTCGAGCAGGGTCTGTTCGACGAAGTCGTCGCGCGCGAATCGTTCGAGACCCGCTGGCACGAGGTGGCCGAGCAGATCGGACGCGCGCCGCGCGATGCGCTGGTCGGCATCAAGGCCGCCCAGCGCGCGGCCTACCCGACCGCGCGACCCGACCTCGCCGGGGACGCCATCGAATCGTTCGCGCACACATGGGTCGCCGACACCCACTGGCAGATGGTCGACGAAGCCGAACAGCGCCGACGCGCGGCCCGCGATCGCGGCTGACGTCACGAGACGATCCCGGCTGCGCGCAACTCGGTGACACGCGCCGGCGTATAGCCGATGGCGGCGAGGGCTTCCGTCGTGTGCTCACCGAGGAGTGGGGCGGGGCGCACCACCGCGCGGCCCGCCGTCGGCAACGGCCCGCGGACGTGCTCGTACCGACCGTACGCAGGATGTTCGTTCTCCACCAACAAGCCGCGTGCTTCCGTCTGCGGTTCCAGCAACGCGTCGGCGACGCTGTTCACCGCGCCGCAGGCGACACCGGCCCGGCCCAGTCGCGACTCCCATTCCTGATTCGTGGCGTCGAGGAGCACGCGTTGCACGTGGCCGATCACCGCGTCCCGATGCTCGAACCGACCCTCGCGAGCGTCGAAGCGCGGATCCGTCAAGGCAGAGTCGCCGACGGCATCGGTGAACCGACGCCACATGCCGTCGTTGCCGACGAAGAGCGCGAGGTGGCCGTCGGCGGTCGCGAAGTTCTGCGCCGGCACGAGCGTCGGGTGCGCGGAGTTGGCAGTACGCGCGAATTCGGCGCCCCGATTGCGCTGCCATGACGCGAGGTAGGTCAGCATCGAGATCTGCACGTCGAACAGTCCGAGGTCGATGTGCGAACCCGCGCCGGTGCGCGAACGCTCAACGAGCGCCGCGCACACCCCGAGCGCGGCGGTGATTCCACCGCTGTGGTCGACGTAGGAGATGCCCGCTTTGGTCGGCGGTCCGTCTGGCTCCCCCGCCAGGCTCATCACACCCGCCCGCGCCTGAATCGTGTAGTCGTACCCCGCCCGGGTCGCGTCAGGTCCGGTCTCCCCGTATCCCGTGAGCGAGCACGTGACCACCGCCGGGTTCACCGCGTGCAACGCGTCGCGGCCCAGCCCGAACTTCGCCAGGACGCCGGGCCGGTAGTTGTCGATCACGACGTCGGCGCCGCGTACGAGGTCTTCGACGACCGTGCGGCCTTCGTCCGTCGCGAGCCGGACCCCGATCGAGCGCTTCCCGCTGTTGAGCGCGAGGAAGTACAGCGACTGTTCGCCCTGGAAGTGAGGACCCATCGAACGCGCGTCGTCGGGATGGGTGGGATCCTCGATCTTCAGCACGTCGGCGCCGAGGTCGGCGAGCACCAGACCGGCATACGGACCGGCGAGGAAGTGGCAGAGCTCGAGGACGCGGATGCCGTCGAGAGGCGCCACGCGCTACGCCGCGCCCGACTCGCCCGCTCCCACCGGATCCACGGCGTCTCGGTCCCAGTAGCCCATCTCCTGGAGGATCTCGACCGCGAGGTCGCCGCTTTCGGCGACGTGGTGCTCCAGCATCCGCTGCGCCTCGTGGGCGTCGTGTGCCTCGAGGGCACTCAGGATGCGCGCGTGATGCCGCGCCGACGTCGCCGCCCAGTTGGGGACGAACTCGAAGTAGCGAACCGGCAGGCTGCGCGAGAGCAGTGCGAGCACCGCGACCAACCGCCGCGAACCGCCGGCCTGGTTGATCATCTTGTGGAACTCGTGGTTCCAGTAGGCCTTGTCTTCCGGCTCCGTCGCCGCAATGAACGACTCGTGGATCCGCCGCAGGGTCGCGAGCTGCTCGTCACTCAGCGACGTCGCGGCGCGGCTGCCCGCGAGACCGGCGATGAGGCCGAAGATCCGGTAGTGGTCGATGATGTCGGCCCGTTCCAACTCGGCGACGAACGCGCCGCGCCGCGGGATCGCGTCGATGAGGCTCTCCTGCGCGAGCTCGATGAGCGCTTCACGGACCGGGAGACGACTCATCCCGAGCGCCTCACTGATCTCGTCCTGATCGACCTTGGTTCCGGGGGTGAGCTTGCCGGTGAGGATCTGCTCGCGGAGATACGCCGCGGCGGTGTCCTTGAGACTCGGATGATTCACCGTGCCGGCGCGCAACAGGACGGCCTCCGCGACGTCGGTTTCGCTCATCTCTCCGTCTCCCATTCTTGATACAGGATATCGACGCGGTGGGGACATCCGGCTGATCTCACGCCTCGTAGACGACGGTCACCGCCGCCGACGCGGGAAAGCCCTGACACGTGAGCACCCAGCCTTCCGCGATCTCGTCCGGAGTCAGCGCGTTGTTCACGCGCATGGTCGCCTCCCCCACCTCGAGGCGCGCCATGCACGTCGCGCAGCTCCCGGACTCGCACGAGAACGGCGGGCGCAGCCCGGCCCGCCGAGCCGTCTCGAGGAAGGTCTCACCGGGCTGGTAGTGCACCGAGTGCTCGCGGCCGTCGATCACGATCACGACCGTCTCCGTGGGGGCTACTTCACTGCTCGTCGCCGTCGCCGGCGCCGCGGGGGGAGCGTCGAGACGCGCCGCCGACGCGAACGCGAACCGTTCGATGAACACCTGCTCCGGCGGAACGCGCACTTGCGCGAGCGCGTCCTCGACCACGTCCATGAACGGCGCCGGTCCGCAGATGTAGTGGTCGGCGTCGACATCGGAGCCGACGAACTCGGCCACGCCCGGGGAGTGGACGAAGCCGTCATCGGTGTCGAGGTGGTGCACCACTTCGAGACGGTCGGGATGGGCGCGAGCGAGCGCGTCGAGCTCGGCTCGGAAGATGATCGAGTCGACGTCGCGGTTGGCGTAGAGAAGACGCACGGAGCGCTTGGTGGTGTCCAGCGCGCTCTTGATCACCGAGACGACGGGGGTGATCCCGCTCCCGCCCGAGAACGCGACGATTGGCGCGCTCCGCTCGCGCAGGGTGAAGACGCCCGCCGGGCGCGTGAGCTCGAGGACGTCGTCGACCGCGACTTCGTCGAGCATCCAGTTCGAGACCCGTCCTCCGGCCACCCGCTTGACCGTGGTGGTGAACTCGGCATCCGTGTGAGGCGAGCTCGACATGGAGTAGCAGCGCATCAGATCTTCGTCACCGAAGCGGACCCGGAACGTGCAGAACTGGCCCGCCTCGTACGCGAACGCCTCCTGGAGATCGGCGGGGATGGCAAAGACGAACGACTTCGTGTCGTGGGTCTCCCGCACGATCCGTTCGACCCGCAGCGGGTGGAATCCGTGGTCGGGACTCACGGTGAGGCGGTCACCGGACCGGCAGCCCCAGCTCACGACCGATCACGAGACGCTGGATCTCGCTCGTTCCCTCGCCGATCTCGAGGATCTTCGCGTCGCGGTAGAAGCGGCTGACCGGGGTCTCGTCGATGAACCCGGCGCCGCCGAAGATCTGTGTTGCGTGACGCGTCGCGTCGACGGCCGCTTCGGTGGCGTAGAGCTTCGCCATCGCCGCCGCCTGCTTGAACGGGCGGCCGACGTCCTTCAGCCACGCGGCCTTGTAGGTGAGCAACCGCGCGTTCTCGACCATCACCGCGAGGTCGGCGCACCGGAACGCCACTCCCTGGTTCGCGCCGATCGGGGCGCCGAACGCGACCCGCTCGCCCGCGTACCGGACGCTGTGCTCCAGACACGCCTGCGCCAGCCCCACCGCCAGCGCGGCGATCGCGATCCGGCCGTCGTCGAGGGTGGCGAGGAACTGACGGAACCCATCGCCCTCGACCCCGAGCGTGTTCCCGAGCGGTACCCGGCACTCGTCGAAGCTGAGCGGATGCGTGTCGGAGGCGTGCCAGCCCATCTTCCGGTAGGCCGGTTCCACCGTGAAGCCGGGCGTGGCGACGGGGACGATGATGGCGGTGATCTCGCGCGCCGACCCCGTACGCGCGGTGACCGTCACCAACGACGTGATCGGTGTACCCGAGTTCGTGATGAACGCTTTGGCGCCGTCGATCACCCATTCGTCACCGTCGGTGCGGGCCCGCGTGCGGCTGGCGCCGGCGTCGCTCCCCGCGTCGGGTTCGGTCAGGCCGAATCCCGCCAGCGCGCGTCCGGCACAGAGGTCGGGGAGCCACTGCTGACGCTGCACCTCGGTGCCGTACGCGGCGATGGGCGCGGCGCCGAGGCCGACCGCGGCCTCGAGGGTGATGGCCATCGACGAGTCGACGCGCGCCACCTCCTCGATGGCGACGCACAATGTGGTGAAGTCGGCGCCCGAACCGCCGTACTCCACCGGGAACGGGAGGCCGAAGAGCCCGAGCTCCCCCATCGCCTGTACGACCTCGACGGGGAAGAAGTGCTCGCGGTCCCACTGCTCCGCGTGGGGCGCGATTTCGTGCTCCGCGAAGTCGCGCACGACCTTGCGGAAGCTCTCGTGCTCCTCGGAGAGGTCGAAATCCATCAGGTGGTGACGGGCAACTTGTAGACGACGCCGCCCTTCATCACGAATTGGACGTCTTCGGTGACCGTGATGTCTTCGGTGGGATCACCGGGCACCGCGATGATGTCGGCGAGGAATCCGGGAACCAACCGGCCGAGGTCGTCGGCCTGCACCAACTCGGCGCTCGTCACCGTCGACGCGACGATCGCGTCGACCGGCCGCATGCCGCGCTGCACCAGCGCCCACAGCTCCTTCCAGTTCTGCCCGTGCGGGATCGCCGGCGCATCGGTGCCGGTGGCGATCTTCGCCCCGGCGTCGATCAGGCGGGAGATCGTCTTCTTCGCGATCGGGAAGATCTCCGCCGCCTTGGCCTGCAACTCGGGCGCCGCCTGCGACGTGTCCATCCCCTCGGAGAGGTACGAGGTGGGAACGATGAACGTGCCGCGCTCGAGCGCGAGCTTCTGCGTCGCCTCGCTCATGAGCGAGGCGTGTTCGATGCAGTCGATGCCGGCCTCGATCGCGGCGCGGATCCCTTGGTCGCCGTGCGCGTGCGCGGCGACCCTCATCCCGCGGCGGTGGGCTTCGTCGACGATTGCCCGCAGCTCCTCGTCGGAGTAGTGCTGCGCGCCCGCGGTGCCGGTGAGCGACATCACACCACCGGATGCGCACACCTTGATCTGCTTGGCGCCGTACTTGATCTGGTAGCGCACCGCCCGGCGGACCTGGCTGACGCCATCGGCGATCCCCTCTTCGACGGTCAGCGGCAACACGCCCGGGGCGAAGCCCTGGAACATCGTCGGGTCGAGGTGCCCACCGCTCGGGGTGATCGCGTGCCCGGAGGGATAGATCCTCGGCCCGGGGATCCAACCGGCGTCGACGGCCTTCATGAGGGTGACGTCGAGCAGCAGCCCGCCGGTCTGAACGAACAGCCCGAGGTTGCGCACGGTGGTGAATCCCGCGAGCAGCGTCTTGCGACAGCTCGGGATGGCCCGCATGATCTTCATGGCGGGGTCGTCCTGCACCGAGCTCATCATCGTGCTGCCGGCGCCGCCCATCAGGAAGTTGAGCTCCATGTCCATGAGCCCCGGCAAGAGGGTCATGTCGCCGAGCTCGATGACCTCGGCGTCGTCGGGGATCCGCTCGGGCGCCACGTCGCGGATGTGCTCGCGCTCCACCACCACCACGCCGGGTTCGACGATGACGCGCTTGTCGACGTCGACCATGCGCTCGGCCTTGAGCACGACGGGATGGTCGGGCGGCTTGGGCCGGGAGCCGGCCATCATCGTGGCGGTCATGGCGTCGGCTCCCCGACGAGATCGAGGTAGGCCGCGCCCGAGTCGGGGACGTGGGGTTGCTTCCAGCACTCGACCGGGAACGACACCATGATCAGCGAGTAGAGGAGGTGCAACAGGTTGGTGGCGTCGTCGGGGAGGGCGTCGAGCGCGAACGCGTCGAGGTACTGCTTCGCCGCCTCGACGCGCGGGAACGTCGCGTCGTAGAACGCCTGCATGTCGTGCATCGTGCTCGCCAGGCGCTGGGCGAACCGTTCGCGCTCGGTCGCCAGACACCATGTCGCCGCGAACGGTTCGAGGTCGGAGAACTCGGCAGGGAGCATTGCCATCACGCGTCCTTCCCGGTGGTGCCGTATGCATCCACGTAGTCGTGCGCGACCTTGTGGAGGTGCCGGCACAGCACTTCCTGGTCGCACAACGGGAACTCGGTGACCACGCGCGACTGGAGCATCGTCTGCGTCGCCTCGAGCGTGTTGCCGTCCTGCAACGCGAACTCCTTGAACGTGACCGCCGCGAGCTCCTGCGCCAGCCGCTCGCTCGCGTTCTTCGGCGGCCGGAAGTAGAGGCGCCCTTCGAAGAGGTGTCGATCGACTGCGAGCGGCCAGTAGTGGTACGTGAGGTACCAGCCCGGCTCCCAGCAGAGGAACACGAAGTTCGGGAAGAACTGGAACGAGTCGAGTCCCCACCGCGGATCACCGGAGGGGTTCATGCCCGGCGTCAACGGCCCGGTGCCGTGTTCGGGGCGGTCCCACGGACCGAAGAGTCCGCTGCGGAAGAGCGTGTCGATCGGCTTGACGTATTCGCTGGGGGCGAGGTCCATCCGTGCGCCGGTCGTCGAGACCATGCGGTGCGGCCCGTACATCTCGTAGTGCAGGCCGGCGAACCCGGCTTCCATCGCGGGGATGCCGACGACGGGGAGCTGCTGCTTCACGTGCAGAACGGGTGCGTGGTAGAACTCCTGGAACGCGTCGATGAACAGCTTCCAGTTGCTGCCGACCTCCGCGGAATAGCTGAACACCTGGGTGAGCTCCGAGAACGGGTAGCCCTCGAGTCCGGTGGCCATGTCACCGAGGAACTCGGTGAGCGTCTCGGCCGGCTCGCGATCGAGGTTCACGAAGATGAACCCCTCCCACACGTCGAGGTTGATCTCCACGAGCGGGTAGTCGCTCTTGTCGATGTCGAAGAACTCCTGCTCCTGCTGGATGAACGTCAACTCGCCGTCGAGCGCGTAGCGCCAGCCGTGGTACTTGCAGGTGAACTGGCGGCACATGCCCTGGACCTCCTCGCTCGGGAAGTCGGTCCAGACCAGCTTGTTGCCGCGGTGCCGGCAGATGTTGTGGAAGGCGCGGATCTGGTCGTCCTGGCCGCGCACGACCACGATCGACGTGTCGCAGACGGCCAGCTCCTTCGTGAAGTAGCTCCCCTTCTTGGGGACCTGCTCCACCCGCCCGATGTTGAGCCACGTGCGCCGGAAGATCGCCTCGCGTTCGAGCTCGTAGAACTCGGGCGAGATGGAATCCTCGTACGAGATCGGGCCGGTCCCGAGCTCCGGGTACACGGCGGTCCAACTCCCGACCTCGGGCTTCTCGAACTGCATCACCATGTCGTCCCCAATCGTGGGCACCGCTCCCGATTCGCAGGACCCGGGGCCAGATCTCGATACAGTATTTTTCCGGCCCGGGTCGCATCTTCCCCTGCGTGCTGGAATGTGTCAAAGCAAGGAAGGATGCGCAACGAACCCTCAGCTCTTTATATTTTCCTCCGCTCCGGTGACTCCGTTCACGACGTGATGCCGATGCCGCGGAGCAGGAGGTCCCACAGCGCTTCGGGCTCGGCGTCGCCGTCGAGGAGGGACGACGATCCACTGATCGCCGCCGAGAACGCGTTGAACATGGTTGCCTGCAGCACGACGCCGGCGATCCGACGGTGGTCGAGGCCGGGCCGGATGGCGCCCGCCGCCGCGGCGGCGTCGAGCAGATCCTCGAGCAGCACGACCAGCGGCGAGAACGCGCGGGCGGCTTCCCCAGGGTGGGAAGTCAGGAGCTGCTGGGCGAACTCGACCATCGCCGGCGCTGGACGCGCGCCCATCGGGTCCTGGGGCGCGGCGCGGCACATCCGGTAGTAGGCGAGCACGAAGCGGCGGAGGCGCTCGCCGGGTTCGTCGACATCGGCGATCACCTCCTGCAGGTGCGCCGCCGCGACCCGGATCGAGTCCTCGAACAACGCGAGCAGCAACTCGTGCTTCCCGGCGAAGTAGTTGTAGAAGGTGCGCAAGGACTGGCCCGAGCGCGTGACCACCTCCTGGACGGTGAACTCGCCCGAGCCCTCGTTCATCAGTTCGAGCGCGGCGTCGAGGAAGATCTGAACGCGGCCTTCGGCCCGCACACGCGCCGAGTCGAGCGCGCGCGCCACCGCCATGTCGCGCCGGCTCCCGGTGGTTGCCGTCTCCGCCGCCGGCACTTCGCCGATGCTCATGATCGCGGGAGCGACGGGTCGCGTGGCGCGGTCACTGGATCGGCTCGTCGCCCGCGATGGTGGTGCGGTGCATGTCGCGTGGCGACGACGGGTCGTACCGGCACGCGCGGTGCAGCACACCACGATTGTCCCAGATGACCATGTCGCCGAGGGACCACTCGTGGCGGTAGATCCGGCCCGGTGCCGTGCTCCTCGCCAGCAGGTCCGCCAGCAACGGCCGCCCCTCCTCGACGTCCATCCCCTCGACGTGCGACGCCGTCGCCCCGAGCACGAGCGAGCGCCGACCCGACTGGTGCCGCCAGACGAGCGGGTGCGTCTTCGCCGGCCGCTGCTGCCACATCGCCACCTCCTGCGGTGAGGGGTCGGGGTTCACCAGCCGTTGCGCGGCTTCGAACGTGTGCACGACCCGCAGGGCGAGGAACTGCTCCTGCTCCTCGTCGGTGAGGTCGTCGTAGGCCGCGTAGGTGCTGGCGAACTCGGTCTCGCCGCCGGAGACGGCAACCGCGTGCGCACTCAGCAACGTGGCCATGATGGGGATGTCGTCGGTGGCACCGTCGAGGTGCCAGTCGAACGTCCCCCGCAGGTAGGCAGCGGACCGGTTCTTGGCCGGATCGAGCGTGACGCGGAAGATCTCCGGTGGCGTGCCGTTGGCGAAGACCTCCACCGGGCCGAGCTTCCGGCTGAATGCAACCTGCGTCGCGTCGTCGACGTGCAGATCGCGGAACACCAGGGCACCGTGGTCCTCCAGCGCTTCGAGGGTGGCCGCGGGAAGCGCGGGATCGTCGAGCAGGCGTTCACGGTCGACGCCCACGATCTCGGCACCGACACTGCGGCTGAGCGGCTTCGTGACCAATGTGCTCATCGTGAGGCGGGGCGTCAGACGGCCGGCTCGACGACTTGGTCGATGCTCGCCGCGCCGCTGTCGGGCACTCGCGGTTGGCGCCACACCTCCACGGGGAACGACACGTTCACCAGCGAATAGCAGAGCCAGAGCAAGTTGGTGGCGTCGTCGGGCAGCGCGTTGAAGTCGTGTTGGTCGAGATACTCCATGGCCGCTTCGAGGCGCGGGAACGCGGCGTCGTAGAACGCCTGCAGCACGTCCATGCTGCTCGCCAAACGCTTGGCGTACCGCTCGCGCTCGGAGTGCAGGCACCAGTCCGAGAACGGTTCGAGATCGGCGAACTCAGGGGGAAGAACGGCCACGGCGCAGCTCCTCAGGACCAGGCCGCGACCGGATCGGATGCTCCGGTTCGCTGCTCGTAGTCGGCGACGTAGTCGCGCGCGGTGTGGTGCAGGAGGCGGAGCAGGATCTCCTGGTCGTTCAACGGGAACGACGTGACGGCTCGCGACTCGAGCATCGACTGCGTCGCTTCGAGCGTGTTGCCGTCTTGGAGCGAGTACTCCTTGAAGGTGACGGCGGCCAACTCCTGTTGCAGCCGCTCCACGCGCGTTCCTCGGCGGGACGAAGTACAACGTGCCTTCGAAGATGTGCGTGTTGTACGACGTGGGCCAGTAGTGGTACGTGAGATACCAGTTGGGCGCCCACACGAGCAGCATGAAGTTGGGGAAGAACAAGAAGGAGTCGATCCCCCACGCCGGCGAGCGCGCCGGATTCACCGCCGGGGGCAGGTCGATCTCGATGGAACGCTCCCACGGCCCGAACAGGCCGCTGTGGAGCACCCGCTCGATCGGCTTCACCATCCCGGGATCCTTCGGCGGCGACATGCCGCCCCACGACGAGACCATCCCGTGTGGGCCGTCGACCGCGTAGGCCAGCGCCTCGTAGCCGTAGCCCGCGAGCTTCTGTGACTCGTCCGACACGGCCTGCTTCGCGTGCAGAATTGGTGCGTGGTAGAACTCGGTGAAGGCGTCGATGAACAACTTCCAGTTGCTGCCGACCTCGGCGCGGTACTTGTAGACCTGCGTCATCTCACCGAACGGGTAACCCTCGAGGCCCCGGCCGAGCTCGCCGAGGTAGTCGCGTAGCGACGTGGTGTCGGTTGCGTCGAGGTTCACGAAGATGAACCCCTCCCACGTCTCGGCGCGAACGGGTGCGAGCCCGTAGTCGGCCTTGTCGAGGTCGAAGAACTCGCCCTCCTGCTGCACGAACGTGAGGTCACCTTCGAGCGAGTACCGCCAGCCGTGGTACTTGCACGTGAACTGCCGGCACGTGCCACTCACCTCTTCCTCGGGGAAGTCCTGCCACACGAGCTTGTTCCCGCGGTGACGGCACATGTTGTAGAACGCGCGCACGTCGTCGGCGGCCGAACGCACCACGACGATCGACGTGCGCGCCGCGTCGATCTCCTTGGTGAAGTAGCTCCCCACCCGGGGCAGCTGCTCGACCCGGCCGACGTTGAGCCACGTGCGGGCGAAGATGGCCTGGCGCTCGAGCTCGTAGTGCTCGGGCGAGATCGAGTCCTCGTAGGACACCGGGCCCGTGCCGAGCTGCGGATAGTGCTCGGTCCAGGATCCCTCGGCGGGCTTCGGGAAGTGCGGCATCTGCGGTCCTCCATTCAGCCGACGCCGAACTTTACCACGCCTCTCTTCAAAAGAGAAGGGTCTTCTACTTGAGGGTGCACAGCCGCGCGGTCGGGCCGGAGTCGGGATGGAGCCGAGCCGAACCGGAGGAATGCGCAGGTCGTAGGGTCGCCGGATGACTGCACCCGATCCGAGAGAGATCCGCCGCGACGCGGTCGTTCGCCTGGCCGCCGCGGTGCGGGCGCTGGCCGACGCCACCGTCGAGACCGCCGTCGACCCCGGATCGCTCGACGAGATCACGGGCGTGATCGAACGATTGACCCGGCGGTTGGCGGCGCTCACCGACGACTCGCCCTACTCCGGGTTGACGTGGCCCCCGGGCAACTTCTCGGTGCCCGAAGGGCCGATGCCGCTGAACCCGATCATCGGGGCCTGCAGCCCGGTGCGGCCCGACGTGAAGCTGTCGTTCGCGAACGGCGAGATCACGGGACGCGCGGTGTTCACCAAGCGGTTCGTCGGCCCACCCGGATTCGCGCACGGGGGCATCAGTGCGATGCTCGCCGACCAGATCGTCGCCGTGAGCCCGCAGGCCATCGGCGCCCGCACCGTCACCAAGTCGCTGCGCGTGCGGTACCGGCGACCGCTCCCCCTCGGCGAGGAGCTCGTGCTGTGGGGGGTGTGCGAACCCGACGGCGACTCGTACCAGGCACGCTTCACCGTGGTCGCACGTGGCGAAGTCGCGGTGGAAGGAACCGCCGAACTGGTTCCGTACGAACGACTGGCGAAGCGGGTGAAGGAGAACAACGCCTGACGTCCCGCGCGTCGAGCGCCACCGGGAACCGCCGAGCGGGTGGCGGCGTTCTTGCTCCCGACTCACCGAGCCGCGCTGACGCGCGCGCACCCAGAGGGGACCACCGATGCCGGTACTACTCGACGACCCGACGCGGCCGACGACCGAAGCGACCACCGACGAGCGGCGTCCCGCGACACCCGAGGTGACCGTGCGCGTCGTGACCCAGGAGGCCGCCACCGCGCGGCGCCGTCGCCTCCCGCGTCCCGGAAACGTGCTGTCGACCCTCGTCGCCGTCGCCCTGGCCGTCGCGTTGTTCCTCGTCGTCGGCCTCCTGACCGGCATCCTCTCCATCGGGAACCCGTTCGCCACCACGTCGATCGACCGCTCACCGCCGGCGGTGCTCAAGCAGCTCACCAACCTGTCGACCTACTCGGCGGCGCAGGGTCGGTACGAGCAGACGATCGACGTGGAGGACGACGTGTCCGTCCTGCCGTCGTTCGTCGCGGGTGAGCACACGGTGTTCCTGGCCCAGGGCTCGGTGGACGCGCGGGTCGACTTCTCCGCCCTGGCGACCGATGCGGTACAGGTGAGCGGTGACCACGCGGTGACCGTCACCCTGCCCGAGCCGACCCTCGCCCCGGCCGTGATCGACATGCACGCGAGCCGGGTGGCGAGCCAGGACCGCGGGCTCTTGAACCGCGTCGGCGCGATGTTCAGTGACAACCCGAACGATCAGCAGCGCTTCTACGAGCTCGCACAGAAGAAGCTCGACGCGGCGGCGAAGAGCGGCAACCTCGTCGAGCGGGCCGAGACCAACACGTCGCAGATGTTGCGGGGCCTCCTCGGCAAGGTCGGGTTCACCGACGTACAGGTGAACTTCGCGAGGCCGACGCACGCGGGGGCGCACGCGGGTTGATCTCGCGGTGGGAACGCCGGAACCGCATGCGGGTCGGCGACGTTGTTCTCGTGAACCGATCGACGACGAAAGTTGCATCTCGGAGGCTTGCCCGTCGCCCGAGACGCCACCGAGTCGATCGGGGGCTGAGCGGGGACGTGGCGCGGATTGTGGGGGTTACGCGTCGCGTCCCGCTCTCCAAGCAGGGCGCCGCGATCGGATCCTCCTGCTCACGTTTCTCGCCACCGCTGGTTCAGTCTCGACGTTCCTTGCGCCGTTGGTGACGCCGCATCACCCCGAGACCGAACCAGACCAGTGCACCGAACAGCGCGGTCACGATCGTGTAGAGCCACAGCGGCCAGGTGAAGCTGAAGAACAGGAAGTGGAACCTGACGTCCTCGGTGTTCTGGACGACGAAGATGAGGAGCACCGCGACTCCGCTGAGCGAAGCGATCGCCCCGCCGCCGAGTTTGCGACCCTCGGGATTTGTCCCACCCGGTTGATTCATGACACTCCCCCCCTGCATCACGCACGTCGACCGAGCACGGCCCGTCGATCGCCGCCATCGTGGCACAAGCGGCACCCGGACGAATTCCAAGCTTTGGCAAAAGGACACGACGTCGTGGCCCGCGCGACGAACGCCACCGTTACGCTCGGCTCGTGGGTCCTCGCCGCTCACGCTCCCACCAGGTATCCGAGCGAGGAGAGTGTCGTCGTGATCACGTGCGAGCACTGCCAGGAGCCGATCGACCCCGATGACGTCCCGCTGGACGTCGTCGGATACGACACCGACGCCGAGACCGGGCAGATGCACCAGCGGTGCTGGTACGTCTACGAAGTCGGCTTCCGGCGCCTGGTCGGGAGCGGCCCGGCTCCCATCTGGATCCTGAAGAGCACCTGGTAGCCCGTTCCTCCACGACTCCGCCTGCTTCATCGGCGTCTCGTGTCCGTCGTCGAACGGATGGGGGTCAAGAAGCGTTCGCCGGCGCCGATCATCACGGGACCGGACCGAGACTGCCCCTCACCCGGCGAAAGGCGCAGATGACGCTCCCAGCGCGAGCGATGTCCAAATCCCTCATGCGTTGTTCCGACGCGTTCGAACGCTTCGGCGCGGCGGCCGCCGTCCTCGACGCGTCCGGCGTGATCGCGGAGACCAATGAGGCCTGGCGGCTGTTCGCCACGTTGAACGACGCCGCGCCGGGCACGACCGGTAGCGGCGTCGACTACCTCGCGGTGTGCGAGCGGGCCGCCGCCGCGGGCGACCCGACTGCCGAGACCGTCGCCGCGGGTCTGCGGAGCATCCTGCTCGGCGACCGCGCCTCGTTCGAGATCGAGTACGAGTGTCCATCGCCCCTCGAAGACCGATCGATGCTCCTCCAGGCTTCCACCGCTCCAGTGCACGACGGCGCCGGCGTGGTCCTCTTCCACCTCAACGTGACCGGACACAAGCTCCGCGAGGGGCACCTGGCGACAGCCGCCCACCGCGACCCGGCGACGGGTCTCCCCGACCGCCGGGCCGCGCTCGCGTTCCTCGACGAGCGGCTGGCGCCCACGGTCCTCGCCGATCACCGCCTCACCGTCCTCCATCTCCGGCTCGACGGGCTCGGAGCAGTCGACGATCTCGGCGACCGCGCCCACGACGACCTCCTGGTTCAGATCATCCAGCGGACCCGGCGCGGAATCCGAGCCGATGACCGACTCTGTCGGTTGGCCGACAACGAGCTCGCCGTCCTGTGCGCCGATCTCGACGACGCCGGTGCCGCGGCCCTGGCGCTCCGGCTCCGCGACGTGATCGCGGCGCCGTTCCAGGTCGGGGCCACCGAGGTCGCGGCGCACGTCGCCGTAGGGACCGCGGTCGCGGCGACGGGGTCGACCGCCATCACGCTCCTGGCTACCGCATCGGAAGCCGGTGTGGGGCACACCACCTACCGCCCGTCCCGTGCGCGCCCGCACGAGACCTCGCGCGCGCAGCGCGACGCGGTCGTCGCCAACTCGAGCGACCTCGTGTTGTACTTCGAGCTCGACGGCACGATCGCGTGGGTGAGCCCGGCCACGCGAAGTCTGCTGCGAATGGAGCCCGAGGCTCTCTTGGGCCGCAACGGCCTCGAGATGATCCATCCCGACGACCAGGAGCGCACGGCGCTCGCGTTCGCCTCGATCACCGGTCCCGGCGACTTCGTGCGGATCGAGTTCCGCGTCGTGACCGACGACGGCACCGTGCACTGGATCGAGGAGACCGCGACCAACCTGGTCGACGATCCGTACGTCGGCTACGTCGTCGGCAACCTGCGCGACATCACCGCACACAAGCGCGACGAAGAGGCGATCCGGCTCCAGGGCCGGCTGCTCGATGCCGCCGGTCAGGGAATCGTCGCCATCGACCTGAAGGGTCGCGTCATCTACTGGAACCGCGCCGCCGCCGCGATCTACGGCTGGGCGCCGGAAGAGGCGCTCGGTCGCCCGGTCACCGACCTCGTGCGCCCGGCCGACGGCTGGACGGAGGCGGCCCGGGCGATCAGGGATCGCGTCGGGTCCGGCGCCAGCGTGGCGGGCGACTACGCGGTCCGTCGCCGCGACGGCGTCGAGATCCCCATTCGGGTCACCAACACACCGGTGTACGACGACGCGGGCACGCAGATCGGGATCATCTCGGTGTCGACGGACATCACCGAACGCAAGCAGCACGAGCTCGAGCAGGCCGAGCTCTCGGGCATCGTCGCCAACTCGACCGATGCGATGTTCAGCACGACACTCCATGGGGTCGTCCAGAGCTGGAACCACGCCGCCGAGCAGCTCTACGGCTACACCGCCGCCAACATGGTCGGCAACAAGATCGCGGTCACCGTGCCGCCCGATCTCATCGACGAACAGCGCCGGCAATTCGACCAGGTGCGCGCCGGCCGTGCCCTTCGCGGGCTCGAAACCCGCCGCCGACGGGCCGACGGCGCCGACGTCCCGGTGTCGATCTCGATCTCCCCGATCTGCGACAGCGCGGGGAACGTCGTCAGCGCGTCGGCCGTCGTGCGCGACATCACCGAGCAGGTGGAGCTGCGCCGTCGTCTCGAAGCCGATCACCACCGCCTGGCCGAAGCGCAACGATCGGCCCACCTCGGCAGCTTCGAGCTCGATTTCGCCACGCACACCTTGAAATGGTCGGAGGAGCTCCACGCCATCCTCGGGCTCGGGTCCGAGACGCCGGCGAGCCCGGCCGCGTTCCGCGCCCGCGTCCACCCGGACGATCGCGAGCATTTCGAAGCGATGCTGAGCGAAGCAGTGAGCGGCAACGCCGACGTGGAGTGCACCCACCGCATCGTGCGCCCCGACGGCGAAGTGCGATGGGTCAAGGAGCGCACGTCGCGAACCCCCGGCGGCACATCGACCGACGTGTCGGGCACGGTGCTCGACATCACCGACCGCAAGTTGCTGGAGCTCGACCTGCTGCACCAGGCCACGCACGACCCGTTGACCGGACTGGCCAACCGTCGCCTTTTGCTCCAGGAGCTCGATTCATCGCTGGCCACGAGCGCGGTCGGCGACACCACCATCGGCGTGCTCCTCTTCGACGTCGACCGGTTCAAGGTGATCAACGACAGTCTCGGTCACGACCTCGGTGACCAGCTGCTCGTGGCCATTGCCGACGCGCTGCCCGCAGTGATCGGGCCCGACGACCGTCTCGCCCGCTTCGGGAGCGACGCCTTCGTGGTGGTCACCGAGAACCTTGCTTCGCCGGACGACGCGCTCGAGCTGGCCCAACGCATCCGCACCCGGTTGTCGGCCGGGCTCCCCCTCGGCGAGAGCCGCCACACGCCCACGATCAGCGTCGGGATCGTCATCCCCAAACGCGGCGAAGCCGCGATCACGGTCCTACGGGACGCGGACACGGCGATGTACCGCGCCAAAGAACGGGGACGCGACCGGGCCGAGTGGTTCGACCCCTCACTGCACCGGGCCGTCGTCGCCGGCTTCGAGATGGAGCGCGAGCTCCGGCACGCGATCGCGCACGACGAGCTCTACCTCGCGTTCCAGCCGGTGCTGAACCTCGAGATCGGCCGGTTCACCGGTTGCGAGGCGCTCGTGCGGTGGCACCATCCCGAACGGGGGGATCTCGACCCTGACGAGTTCATCCCGGTGGCCGAGAACACCGGCCTCATCGTTCCCCTCGGCACCTGGGTGCTGCGGGAAGCGATCAGCGCTGCCGCCGGCTGGCCCCGCGGGGTCTACGTCGCGGTGAACCTGTCGGCCCGCCAACTGGCCGAGCCCGACCTCTTCACGCTCGTGCGCGACATGCTGGATGAGCTTTCGTTCCCCGCGTCGCGGCTCGTCCTCGAGGTCACCGAGACCGCGGTGCTGCAGGATCCCACCGCGGCCGCCCGCACGATCTTCGCCCTCCGGGCGCTCGGCATCCGCGTCGTGATCGACGACTTCGGCACGGGCTATACGTCCCTCTCGTTCCTGCGCGACTACCGACTCGACGGCCTGAAGATCGACCGGAGCTTCATCGCCGCCCTCGACCAGGGCTCCACCCCGATCGTCGACGCGATCATCCGCATGTCGGGCGCGCTCGGCCTGCGCGTGATCGCCGAGGGAGTCGAGACCGAACTGCAGATCGCGCAACTCCGAGCGTTGGGGTGCAAGCACATCCAGGGATACCTGGTGAGCCCGCCGCTCGCGAACGCCGACCTCCCCTTCCCGCACATGTCGCCGGCCTTCCTCGAAGAGCGCGCCGGGTAGATCGCCGGCGGGTTCGAGCTCTCGGGCGGCCGCGCGGGCTACGCCACGTCGCCGCTCATCACGACGGCCGCGCCGGGATCGGTGCTCCCCGGCATCCCCTCACGGGTGACGACGAAGCGTGACACGGGCGCGGCCAGCCGGAAGGGCACGACGCCGGGCCGCCCGCCCAGCACCCCGACCGACACCATGTGGGCCGCATCGCTCGCGCCGACCTTCGCCCAGAGTTGGTATGTGTCGCCGACGGCCAACTTCGGCAGATCGTGATCCATGAAGTAGCCGGTGCCGTCGGGCAGCATCACGATTTCGGCGTTGTGCGTGCCGTCGTCGGACACGAGTCGGACCATCCGGGCGCCCGGTGCCGCCTTGGCATCCTCGGCTTCACGTCGCATCGGGTCGCGTCGCATCTCGGCCGCGAGGTCGTCGATCCGACCCTGCTGACGAGAGACCTCGACGCCGAGCACGATCACTGCAGCCACCGCGGCAACCGCGAGCGCGGCCGCCGCGATCCGCCAGGTTCGGCGCGTCGTGGTCGTCGGCTGCGCTTCGGACGCTGATCCGGGCAGTGGACGGGGCGACGGGCCGGTCGACACGAGCGCGGGCGCGGTCACGGTCGGCCGGGCGTCGCGCGTCGACTCCGCCAACGAGTCCTCGATCCGTGCCCACAGCGTCGCCGGCGCACGCGCCTCCGGTCGAGCAAGGAGGGCCGCGGCCTCACGCAACGAGCGCACCTCGGCCCGCGCCGCGGAGTCGCGCTCGATGTAGCGCGTCACCTGCTCGCGCTCTTCGCCGTCGACCGCGTCGAGTGCGTACAACGGAAGGAGCTCGTCGAGCTCCGCGCGGGTCAGCTCTCGGTCCATGCCGACGTGATCCCGGTTTCGACGAGCGCGTCACGCAGACGACGCAGTCCCGCGCGGATACGACTCTTGACCGTGCCTTCGGGCTGCTCCAGCAACTCGGCGACCTCGCGGTAGGTGTGGCCGCCGAGGTAGGCAAGCTCGATCGCGCGGCGCTCGCCGTCGGCCAGACCTTCGAGTGCGCGCCGCACCTGATCGGCCACCGTGAGGTCCCAGATCTCCCGCTCCAGGTCGTAGCCCGCCTCGGGGTTGAGCCGGGTGTGACGCTCCTCGCGGGCCCGCCGCGACGACTCCGCCCGCAGCAGGTCGATGGCCCGGCCGTGCACCGAGGCCAGCAGGTAGGCGCGGAGTGATCCCCGGCCCGGATCGAACTTCTCGGGATCGTTCCAGAGCCGGAGGAAGACCTCCTGCACCACTTCCTCCGAGAGCGCGTGGTCGCCGAGCACCCGCAGCGCCAGTCCGAATGCGGCGTCACCGTGGCGCCGGTACGCCTCGGCCAACGCCGCATCGCGAAAGCGCGCGATGGCGACGACGAGCGCCGCGTCGCTGGCCTCACGCAGGTCGGTCTCCACGTCCACTCCGATCGGCGGTCACCGAGCGCTACCGAAATGGTACGGAGCGGAGCCCGGCGCCGGATGTCGCGACCGGTGTGTGCAGGTCAGCGTGGCGGCAGCAGCTTGCGATCCTGGAACCGGGCGAACCAGCGGCGGAACATGTCTTCGGTGTCGACGCAGTCGTGGAAGCCGGCGCGCCGGATCTTGACCGTGCTCAACAGGCCCGGGAGCGGCGTGACCGCACGGCCGTAGCCGAACAACACGTCGGCGTAGGTGAACGACTGCCCGACGAAGGCGGCCAGCGAACGCGGTGATCGCAGCGCGTGCTTGTACACGATCGACGCCCACGGTGCTTCCCACTCGCCCAACTTGGAGGCGAGGCGCGCGGGGATCGGTCGCCCGACGTCCACGCCGAGCGCGTCGGCGATCACCGGCCATACATACTCCCACACGAAGACGTCGCCGTTCGTCACGTTGAAGATCTCACCCCACGCATCGGGCGTCTTCGCGCTCCACTCGAAGCAGCGGGCGAGCAGATCGGCGTCGACGGCTTCGAGCATCGACGGCGCGCCGCCGGGAAACGAGAACGGTCGGCCGGTCTCTCGACAGATGGCGGCGTACGCGCCGATCGCCGGCACGAGGTTCATCGGGCTCCCGATCGACTCGCCGAAGATCACCTGGGGCCGGAGAACGGTCCACGACCACCCACGCCGCTCCGACCGATCGCGCAGATGGTCTTCCTGCAGGAAGTAGAAGTTCTCGTGGTTGTGGCGCGGCCCGCCTTCGCGCGCGGGCACCGGCACGCGGGCAACGTGCAGTCCGTATGCCTTCGCCCCCTGTAGCAGGGACACGTGTTCGAGCGACGCGTGATCCGACAGCGGATCGATGAAGTTCGCGAACATTCGCCGGTTGGTCTCCATCTGCGCGCGGTCGCGCCAGCCGGCGACGAGGTCGGCCTGTTCGTAGAGAGCGGCGTAGACCGCGTGCGTCACTTCGAGATCGGCGAGCGCGTTCCTGCACGCGTCGGCGTCGGTGAGGTCCAACGGGATGTGCCGCGCCCCCGCGACCCCGTGCGGCCGACGCGAGCAACCGATGACGTCCCAGCCGGGAAGCGACGCGAAGTGGCGCACCGCCGCGAGTCCCGCGACCCCGGTCGCGCCCGCGACCAGCATCGTGCGTCGCGGGGACGACTGCGTCACTGGTGCGTCTGCCCGCCGTCGAGCATGATCGTCTGGCCGGTGACGAACCGGGCGTCGTCACTCATGAGAAACGCCACTGCGCCACCGATGTCGGCTTCGGGATCGCCGTAGCGGCCGAGCGGAACCTTCGCCATCGACGCTTCGTACTCCCCTTCGGGCCGGCTGCTGAAGTACAGGGGCACCGACGGCGACATCGCCAGCGGGCACACCGCGTTGACTCGCACCTGATACGTGCCCCACTCGTTCGCGGCCGCGAGACCGAGCCCGCGGATCGCCTGCTTCGCCGCCGCGTACGCCGCCAGGCCCGGCGTACCTTCGATCCCGGCACCCGAGCTGAAGTTCACGATGCTGCCACCGCGCTCCTTCAGGTGCGGGAGCGACAGTGTCATCGTGTTGAACATCCCGACGACGGTGACCTCGAGTTGCGTGCGGAGATCCTCGATCCGCATGTCTTCGAGCAGGCCGCAGCCGTTGCTGGCGACCACCGCGAGGTTGACGATGCCGTCGAGCCGGCCGAACGTGCCCACCGCGACGTCGATCGCCGATTGCACCTGCTCGCGATCGGTCACGTCGCAGGCGACGGCTGCTCCCCGCCCGCCGCGGTCCTCGATATCGCTGACCACCGACTTGGCGTTGTCGGTGTTGACATCGGCGACGACGACCGCGGCACCTTGCGCGGCCATGACGAGTGAGCACCCGCGTCCGATGCCTCGACCGGCACCGAAGGCAATCACGACTTTTGTGGCCAAGCGCCCTGATGTCGTGTTCTGCACCTTGTCTCCTGCTGTCGTCTCCTGCTGTCGTCTCCTGCTCGGGACGTCCCGACGCGCACTGTACGTGGGCACCCCCGTCATTGGGAATCTACGCTGCCGTTCGATCGCCGGACCTGCGGGGAGCCGGCACGAGGTCGAGGGGAACCACACGCGTGAGCAGCGTCCGGCAATGAGCGGGGTCCGGCAATGAGCAAGGTGATGGAGGGCATCCGCATCCTCGAGGTGGCGGAGCACACCTTCGTCCCGGCGGCCTCGGCGATCCTCGCCGACTGGGGCGCCGAGGTGATCAAGATCGAGCACGTCGAACGGGGCGACGCGATGCGCGGGCTCGCGGCGACGGGCTTCGTGATGTTCGACGACGACGTATCGGTCCTGCTCGAGCACTCCAACCGCGGCAAGAAGAGTCTCGCCCTCGATCTGACGACCGACGAGGGTCGCGACATCGTGTACCGGCTCGCGGCGACCTGTGACGTCTTCCTCACCAACAAGATGCCCGGCGTGCGCAAAAAGCTGCAGGTCGACGTCGACGACATCCGGGCCCACAACCCGAACATCGTCTACGTGCGCGGCTCCGGCTACGGCGCACGCGGACCCGACGCCGATGCGGGCGGCTACGACATCCTGGGATTCTGGTACCGCGGCGGGAGCGCGCTCGGGGTGAAGGCGCCCGACGTGCCGGGCGTGCCGATGATGCCGGCACCCGCGTACGGCGACTCGATCGGCGCGATGACGATCGCCGGCGGCATCTCGGCCGCGCTCCTCCACCGCGAGCGCACCGGCGAGGCCGACGTCGTCGACGTGTCGTTGCTCGCCACCGGGATGTGGGCGATGGGCGCAGGTATCGCGTTGTCACTGCGCACCGGTGAGCCATGGACCGGCCCCCCGTCGGCCACGAGTGGCGCGCCGTTCAATCCGTTGGCCGGGCGCTACCTGACCGCCGACGGCAAGTACGTCGCGTTCTCCATGCTCCAGGGCTTCAAGTACTGGCCCGAGGTGTGCGCCCGGCTCGGGCTCGACGAACTCGTCGACGATCCGCGCTTCGCCACGCAGGAGCTGTTCACCGAGAACACCGCGATCGCCGCCGACCTCATCGCGCCGGTCATCGCCGCGCACACGATGGCGGAGTGGAAGGAGCGTTTCTACGGCATGCGGGGCCAGTGGTCGCCGGTGCAGGACACCGTCGACCTCGTGTCCGATCCCCAGGTGGAAGCGAACGGCTACATCCAGGAGCTGCACACCCGCGACGGCGTCGCGTTCTCGCTCGTGAGCACGCCGGTCCAGTTCAACGACGAACCGCAGTCGATCGGCCGGGCCCCCGAGTTCAACGAGCACGGCGACGAGATCCTCATCGAGCAGCTCGGCTTCGACTGGGACACCGTCATCGACCTGAAGGTCAAAGGCATCGTCGCCTGACTTGCGTCGCCAGAGGCCGTATAGGGGCCTCGCACGACGCTGGTTGCTGGTTTGGGGGTATCGCATATTTGATACGAACGGGGATCGCGGTCCAGACTCGGGGGATGGCGACCACCGATGACCAGCCCTACTCGAACCCGCTCGACACCACGAGCGGCCCGGCGACCCAGTGGACCCGCAACAACGTCGGTGAGGCGTTCCCCGGCGTGGTCACCCCGCTCCACTACGACTTCGCGGTAAGGGCGGGTGAGCTCGGCATCCGCGGCGCGTACGCCGAGCGCGGCGTGATCACCGAAGCCGAGGCGGCGGAGTCCGACGACGCCGACGAGCGTGTGATGGCCGCGTTCAAAGGTCGGTTGGCGGTGAACGTCGACACGATGTGCGCGTTCGGCGACCGCGTGTCGGAGACCGCGGCATCCGAGATCGAGTTCGGACTCCTCGGCTACGTACGCGAGGACGTGACACGCCATCCCACGACCGACCGGCACGCGCTCATCGCCGAACGCGACGCCGGCGTGCGCGCCGACATCCAGCGACGCGCACTCGCCGCGTACGCCGACGTCGAGCAGTTCTGGCGCGCGTCGACTTCGCCCGATGCGCTCGCCGACGTCGACGGCGCGCCCGATCGCTGGCGCACCGCATACGCCAAGTTCCTCGACGGCGCGATCGTGATGACACACGTGACGACCTTCGCCGGTGAGGCGTTCGTCGCGCTCTACACCGCGTGCGCGATCGTGGGCCGGCCCGAGCTGCTCGCGCGCATCAACGGCGGCTACGGCGACACCCACGACGACGAGATGTCGGCCGCGTTGTGGGCGCTCGCGCGCGGCGAGTCGTCGATGGACGAGTTCCTCGACGAGTACGGCTACCAGGGCCACCGGGGCGCCGACCTCTACGCGACGGTCTGGCGCGAAGACCCCCGCCTGCTGCAACCCATGCTCGACGCGCTCGCGGCGATGGCGGAGCCCGACGGACCGGAGGCCACGGGCGCCGCCCGGGTGGAGGACCGCATCGCGGCCGAGGGCGAACTGCTCGCCGCGCTCTCCGGCGCCGATCGCGACGCCGCCGAGCAGGCGATTGCCGACGCACGGCGCTTCACGGTGCTGCGGGAGCAGGTGAAGGCGGTGTCACAACGCTCCCTCGACGTCGCCCGCGGCGCGGCGCGCACACTCGGGCGCGACCTGGCCGCCCGCGGGGAGATCGACGCTCCCGAGGACGTGTTCCACCTCGTGGCCGACGAGTTCATCACCGGTCGCGCCCCCGACCTGCGGGAGCGGGTGACCTACCGCCGCGGGCTGGCCGAGGTCTACGAGACGTTCGATCTCCCGGTGATGTTCGTCGGCAATCCCGAGCCGATCGGCGCGGCGGCCGGCGACGGCGAGGACACCGGAGCCGACCCACCGGTGATCGAAGGGCTGGGGGTGAGCCCGGGGGTGGTCGAAGGCGTGGCCCGGGTGATCATCGACCCGGCCACGTCGGACCCGCTCGAGCCGGGCGAGATCCTGGTGTGCAGTACGACTGACCCGAGCTGGGTGGGCCACTTCCTCGTGGCGGCGGCGCTGGTGATCGACGTGGGCGGCCCGATGAGCCACGGCGCCATCGTGGCCCGCGAGCTGGGCGTGCCCTGCGTGATCAACACCGTCGTCGGCACCACCGCGCTGCGGACAGGCGACACCATCCGCATCGACGGCACCGCGGGCGTGGTGGAGGTGGTCAAGCGCGCCTGAAGCTCGTCGAACGTCGAACGTCGAACGTCGGGCGCGCGGAGCGTTCGGCGCGCCGCGTCAGCGGGTCGCGCTCAGCGTCGCGCCGCGCACGACCGAACCGGGCCGGACGCCGGTGAGCTCGTCGTCTTCCAGCGTCACTTCGCCCCGCTTGATCGTCGCGCCGTAGCCGTCGGCCCGCTGCACCAACCGGCGCGCTCCACCGGGAAGGTCGTGGACCAGTTCGGGTTTGCGCACCGCGAGTTGGTCGAAGTCGATCACGTTCAGATCGGCCAGGTACCCGGGTGCGATCACGCCGCGGTCGTCGAGCCCGTACAGCCGCGCGGTGTCGCGGGTCTGGCTCTGCACCACGAACTCGAGCGGCAGGCGCTCACCCCGCGAACGGTCGCGCGCCCAGTGGGTGAGCATCGTGGTGGGCATGCTCGAGTCGCAGATGGTGGCGACGTGCGCGCCCCCGTCCGCGAGGCCGAGCACCGACGCCGGGTGCAGCAGCATCTCGCGCACACTCTCGGCGTCGCCGTGCGCGTAGTTGGTGACGTGCATCATGAACAGCGAGCCCGGATCGTTGATCGTCGCTTCGAGGATCACCTCGACCGGCGAGATGCCGCGGGCCGCGGCCCGGCCGGCGACCGACTGCTCGAACCCGGGCTCGTAGTCGACCGGATCGGTGAACGGGTACATGCGGTCCCAGCGCGACACCACGCTGGTGCCGCCGACCGGCGCCTCTTCGATGATGGCGGCGCGCACGAGCGGGTCGCGGAGGCGGGCGATCTGCTCCACCACCGGCCGGTCGCGCAGCGCGGCGAACGTCGGGCACATCGTGAGCGGGTGGTACGTGGTGTCGAGGCCGAACAGGAGACCGCCGGGGCGCCCGGAGACCTGGATCACCAGCTGCGCGCCGTCGGCCTGCGCGGCCGCCGCTTCGTCGAGCACCTCGCGCCAGGCTTCGGGGCTGGAGTTGTTCTGGGTGATGAGCATGCACACCGGACGGCCGATGTGCGCGGCCAGCCTCCGCATCCACTCGACGTCGCGCTGTGGTCCGTCGAGGTCCTCGCCCACGACGCCCGCCGGCACCACTTCGTAGAGGCCGGCGTCGAGGTCGCGGAGCGCGTCGCCGATCCCGAACAGCTCGTCTTCCGATGCGTAGGTGCCCGCGATCGGAACGCGGTCGGCGGTGTAGTGGAGGGTGGTGCGCGACGTGGAGAACCCGAGCGCACCGGCGCGCAGGCCGTCGGCCACGATCTCGGCCATCGCCACGATGTCTTCGGGATTGGCCGGCTCGTTGCGGGCACCCCGCTCCCCCATCACGTACGCGCGCACTGCCGCGTGCGGTACCTGGGTACCGATGTCCATCATGCGCGGGGTGCGGTCGAGGGCATCGAGGAACTGCGGGAACGTCTCCCACGACCAGTCGATCCCGGCCCGCAGCGCGGACGCCGGAATGTCTTCCACGCTCTCCATCATCTCGATGAGCCAGTCGCGGCGATCGGGCGCGCACGGCGCGAACCCAACCGAGCAGTTGCCGATCACGACGGTGGTGACGCCGTGCCAACACGACGGGCTGAGGTCGGGATCCCAGAACGCCTGTCCGTCGTAGTGGGTGTGGATGTCGACCACGCCCGGAGTGACCAGGCGACCGTCGGCATCGATCACGCGGTACGCGCGACCCTCGACCTTGCCGACGTCGGTGATGCGACCGTCCGACATCGCGATGTCGCCCATGAACGCGTCGACACCGGTGCCGTCGACGATTCGGCTGTTCCGTACCACGAGATCATGCATGACCCCGACGATAGACCAGTACCTGCAGACCCGGCGGCGGGTCGCCGAGGATCAGCCGAGCAGGTCGGGGTCCCAACTGCGGGAACGTGCGCAGGCCGCGTAGGCCGAATCGAGGAACTCGCGCAGAGTGTCGTGCGGCGAGGATGAGGTGCGGACGTCGTCGTAGCGCAACACAAACTCGCCGAGGTCGGCGTTCCAACCGGCGGGGGGCAAACTGAGCTGCGCAGTCTCGATGCCGTCGCCGGGCGGATACCCGTAGGCGTAGAAGGCCGGCTCCGGGAACGCGGGGTTGCCCGGCCAGAAGCCGACACTGATCTGCTCCATGTCGTAGGAGTGCTTGATGAGCAGATCCGCCCCGGGCGGCGGCGAACACGGCAGGCCCGAGAACCGGGTGACGTTCAGATCGGCGCTCCCCCAGAAGAACTGCACGCGCGACACCTTGCCCCTGAACGCGGCGCGGTACTCGTCGAACGCGGGCGCCATCACCGTGAGCGTGCGCCAGAAGCGCGCCGCGTACTCGGGGTCGTACGCATGATGCACGGTGTCGTCGGGGAACGGGATCGGATCCGGCACCTCCTGCGGCATCGGCGAGAGGATGACGTCGATACCGAGCCCGGCCAATGCACCGACGAAGTCGGACCAGAACGCGGCCACCGGCCGGGCGGTCAGCGGAACTTCCCGGTGCTCACCCGCATCGGTACGCAGGACGACCTGTTGGTCGATGAAGTCGGCCTCGACCTCGAACAAGCCCCGGTTCGACGGCACCGGGCCGGTGCTGATGCCCCGCGGCGTCACGTACAACGCGACGTGCGCCCACTCCGGCTCCTTCGGCGACAACGCCACCCTGACCTTGCCCAGGATCTGGAACTCCATGTGCACGGTGTCGAGGGTGTCGCGCCATTCTTCGTAGGGCAGGGCGGGCCAGGCCTCGGCCTCGACCTCGGTCATTGCCGGTACCCCTCGACGGTCCCGGAGTCGCGGGTCTCGGCGAGCTCCGGGTCCTGGCCGGCGGCGCGTCGGGCCCGCCGTTGCCGGAGCAGGTCCCAGAGCTGGTCGAGCTCCACCTCGAGCGCGCGCAGCTGCTTCTTCTCCGCGTCGGAGAGAGTGCCGCCTTCGAGGTGGCGACGCTCGAGCGCGTGCTCCTCGTCGACCAGTGCGTCGATGTGCTCGATGATCTTGCGGTCCGGATCGGGCATGGCACCCCTCGTTCTCGGTCGTCGAGCTCGGTCGTCAAGTTCGCACGGAACCGCACCCGACGCAAGCGCCCGATTCATTGCCGCGTCAGTTGCGCTCAGCGGTACTCACGCCGCAGTGAACGCCCGGACCTCGTACGCGCAATGCTTCGCGCCGGCGACCATGTGTTGCACGCGCTCGACGTCGGCGCCGTCGAGCACGGCACGGATGAACTCCAGCTCGCTCGTGCACGCCTGTCCGTAACGCTGGGCGACGGCCCAGATCGCGCAGTTGTGCTCGATGATCCGATACACCCCGTTGCTCACCTTCTCGGAGGTCGCGAGGTAGCCGTCTTCGTCGAGGATGCGACTGAGCTCGGCCACCTTCGCGCCCAGACCGCGCTTGCGGGCGAGCCGCGTGCGGGCGTTGGCGATGCGGTGCTCCCGGCGACGGGCGAACAACTCGTCGAGCATCTCGCGGTCGGTGTCGGCGACGTAACCCAGCAGCTCGTTGGTGAGCTCGCCGTAGGCCTTGGGGAACAGGCCGTCGGCGGCCGGGGTGACCGAGTACACCAGGGCCATCCGGCCCCGCCGGGAGGTCGACGACGCCGACTCGCGCGGCAGCTTCGTCGTCTCGACGAGCCCGTCGTGCGCGAGTGCGGTCAGGTGCTGCCGGGCGCCGCTCACCGTCATCTCGAGCTGCTCCGCCACCTGCTCCGCCGTCGCCTCGCCCCGGCGCCGCACCGCGTAGAGCACCGCCCGGCGTCCGGCGGGCAGGCTCGGCGCGGCGCGGTCGTCGACCGGGATCGTCATCGCCGTCCCACGTCGCGACCACGGCCGCGGTCGCGGTCGCGGTCGCGGTCGCGGTCGCGGTCGCGGTCGCGGTCGCGGTCGCGGTCGCGGATGATCAGGTGGCTGTCGCCGAACTCGTGCCAGAGGTAACTCAGCTCGAGCGCACACGAGTACGCCGCCACCAACGCATCGCGCCCCGCGAACGCCTCGAGCATCATGAGGTGCGACGACTCGGGCTCGTGCCAACCGGTCAACAGACCGTCGACCGATGCGACCGGCGCGTCGGGGGTGATCACGACGTCGGTCCAGCCCGAGCCCGGGTGGACGACGCCCCGGTCGTCGGTGACGGTGGCCAGGGCGCGGACGACGGTGGTGCCGGCGGCGATCACTCGCCCACCATTCTCGCGGACGGCGTTGACCGCGGCGGCGGTCGCCCGACTCACCGCGTACTGCTCGGGGTACGGCGCCTCGTCGCCCTCGAGCGACGACACGCCGGTGTGGAGCAGCAACGGCATGATCTCGACGCCGCGCCCGACGAGATCGGTGACCAGCTCGGGCGTGAACGGACGGCTCGCGCTGGGCATCTCGGCGCTGCCCGGGTCGCGGGCGAACACGGTCTGGTACGTCGTGAGCGGCCAGTCGCGTGACACGTGGCGGTACCGGATCGGCCGCCCGTGGGCCAGCAGGTAGGCCACGATGCCGCCCTCTCCGTCGCCGGCGTCGCCATCCCCGAGATCGAGCTGGGCCACCCAGAGCCGACGTGAGCTCGCGAACGGCGCCAGGAGTTGGATCCGTCCGGACCCGAGGAGGTCGATCACGAACGGTCGGTCGAGGTGGCGCGGCGAAGTGGTGCCGGCGTCGGGAGTGCGCACCTCGACCAGCCAGAGGCCGCCCGGCACCGCGCCCGAGAGGTGCACCACGATCCGCTCGCCACCGGGGAGGCGACCGTCGATCGCGGCGGGGACGGTGGCCGACGTGTTGACCACCAGGAGGTCGCCGGGGGCGAGCGCCTCACCGAGGTCGACGAATCGGGAGTCGACGGGGTCGACATCGCCCCGGCTCACGAGGAGCCGGACTCCGTCACGCCGGAGGCCGCGCGCCTCGGGCGGCTCGTGGGCCTCGTGCCAGGGATCGAGCACGAAATCCAAGCGCTGATAGCCGGATCGCCCCGCGTCGCGGCCGGGGGCTCCGACTCGGTGGAAGTCGGTGGGGGTCGTGAGTGTCGTCATGACTGCCTCGGTTCTGCGAGCGCCATCGCTCGCGCTTCGTAGCGCCCGCTCGGCTGGCCGCCGTTGATGAGGGTGAGCAGGCCGGGCACGCTCGCGTCGGGCTCCGGACGATCGGAGATGTCCTCGCCGGGGAACGCGTCCTGCTGCATCTGCGTTCGCATGTCGCCCGGATCCACGACGAGGACGCGGAGATCCGGTCGCTCCACGGCCAGGATGCGGCTGGCATGCTCGAGCGCCGCCTTCGACGCGCCGTACCCGCCCCATCCGGCGTAGGCCTCGACCGCGGCGTCGGATGTGATGTTGATCACGGTGGCGCCCGCGGCCAGGCCCGCGTCGAGCGCCTGCACCAGCGCGATCGGTGCCACCACGTTGACGTCGAACACGGTGCGCAGCACGTCGGCGTCGATCGCCGACAGCGAAGGCAACGGACTCTGTCCGAGGGTGCTCGCGTTGTTCACCACCAGATCGACCGGACCGAGATCGGCGACGGCGCGCGCCAGTGCGGCGCGATGCCCACCGTCGGCGACGTCACCGGCGACAGCGACGACCACCGGCCGACCACCCCCCGCAGTGACACCCGCGGCGATATCGGCGACGGTGGCGGCGAGCTCCACCGGGTGCCGGGCATCGACCACGACCGCCCAGCCCTGATCGGCGAGCGCCCGGGCCAACGCCCGGCCGAGCCCCTGCGACGCCCCCGTGACCACCGCGACCCGCCCGCGGGCGCTCCGGGACGCGTCCCCGTTTCCCTGCATCTCCGTGGTGTGCTGGTTCACGGCTGCCTCCTCCGTCTCGCTCCGTGTCGCTGAAGAATTGGTGTCGATAAAGAACAAGGTAGCACTTGTTCTTTCCATGCACCACGGAAGAACTGGCCCGAACCCGTCAGCCGGGGAACCGGTGCGTGTCACCGGCACGATCAAGCGCTGTAACGGCAGGCACAACTTTCAGCAATCGCGCGGCCGGACTGTCGGCCGCATGATGACAACATTGCGCCTCAACCTCAGGGATCCGGATCGGCGCCGCTACGTCGGCGCCAAACTCGGCGGCAAGATGATCGGCCTCGCGCTGGTCATGGGGATGATCTACGGGTTCGCGTGGTACTTCAGTACCCACGCGGGCGCGTCGGTGCCCGGCCAAGCCGCAGTGAAGGTCACCGAGGTGGTGAACGGCCTCAACACCGCGTGGGTGCTGGTCACCGCCTTCTTGGTGTTCTTCATGCAAGCGGGCTTCATGATGTTGGAGGGCGGCTTCGCCCGAGAACGTGAAGTCTCCAACGTCATGATCGAGTGCATCGTGGACACCGCACTCTGCGGCGTCCTCTTCTACGCATTCGGTTTCGCGTTCATGTTCGGGCCCGGCAACGGGTGGATCGGGTACCACTACTTCTTCCTGCAGGGCGTGCCGCACACGTACACCTACGGCGGCTCGTTCGACACCGGCGTCGCGTTCATGGCGTTCTTCCTGTTCCAGTTCGCGTTCGCCGACACCGCCAGCACCATCGTGTCGGGCGCAATGGTCGGGCGTACGTCGTTCCGCGGCGACCTCTTCTACAGCGTCATGGTCAGCGGGTTCATCTACCCGATCTTCGGGCACTGGATCTGGGGCCCCAACGGCTGGCTCGCCACCACGGACACCCCGTTCCGCGACTTCGCCGGTTCCACCGTCGTCCACACCATCGGCGGCGTGCTCGCCATCTGTGGTGCGATCGCACTCGGCCCGAGGCTGGGTCGAAAATTCAAGCGAGACGGTGGCGGTATGCCTCCCGGTCACAACATGACCCTCGCCGCCCTCGGCGCGGTCATCCTGTGGTTCGGTTGGTACGGGTTCAACCCCGGCAGCACGCTGTCGGCGATGGACTTCGAAGGCATCGGCCGAGTGGCGACCAACACCACACTCGCCGCATGTGCCGGGGCACTCGTCGCAGTGGCGTGGGTCTACCCCCGGTCGAGGAAGTGGGACGTCGGCATCAGCATCAACGGGCTGCTCGCCGGTCTCGTCGCCATCACGTGTCCGTGTTACTGGGTGTCACCGACCGGATCGATCGCCATCGGGGCGATTGCGGGGGTGATCATGATCCTGGCCGTCGACTTCACCGAATGGGTTCGAGTCGACGACCCGTGCGGCGCGTTCGCGGTGCACGGTGCCTGTGGGATCTGGGGCACGCTCAGCCTCGGTTTCTTCGCCGTCGGCAACTACAGCGACGTGAAGGGCCTGCTGTACGGCGGCAACGCCAACCAGCTGATCGCCCAGATCAAGGGCAGCGCCACGATCATCGTGTGCACTGGGGCCGCGGGCCTGCTCCTGATGTTCGGGCTCAAGGCGCTCGGCGTGCTGCGCCTCTCCGAAGCCGAGGAGCTCGAGGGCCTCGACATCGCCGAGCACGGCGCACCGGCCTACCACCCGGAGCCGGCCTACCAGGGCTACTCACCCGTCCCGACGGCGGTCGAAGCTGCCTCGGTGTCGACCGGTCCCCCGTCTGACGTGCGCCTCCCGACCACCACCGAGTAACGGGATCGCACCCAAGGCCTCCCACGAGGGAGGCGCACGCGAGGACGAGCCGGGCACCGGTGCCCGGCTCGTCCTCGTCTTTTCGTCGTGCTCCGGTGTGTGGTGTCGCGCCGGTCGCCCGCCCACACCCGCGGCGGGGACCGCGGGTGGGGCGGAAGCGATCAGGGGGCACGCTCGAGCAGGTATCCGGCGCCCCGGACCCGCCGGAGCAGGAGACCCAACGGTGCGAGGCTGTTGGCGATGCGCCGCATCGAGGTCTTGACCGCCTCGGCGTGAGCACTGGAGGTGCCGACGCTGTACACGTCGTTCACCTGCTCGTCGCGTACGACGGTGCCGAAGTTGCGAGCGAAGAGCTCGATCATCGGCACCTGGCCCGGAGGAACCACACACCAGCGGTCACGGAACCAGAGCAGGCCGTCGTCGTCGAGCCACGGGGTCTCGGCGAGATCGGCGCGACGCGCCAGAGTGGTTGCCCGTACCCGGAGGTCGTCACGATCGACCGGGCAACGCACCCAGTCCTCGAGCTCGTCCCACGGTGAGGGCGGCGCGTCGAGCTCGTTGAGGATCAGGATTCGCGCAACGCCCAGAGCGGCCAGCTCGTCGCGGTACGCGTGTTCCGTCGGCCAACGCACGAGGCGTACGTCGACCGGCAGGTCGGGATCGAAGAGAAACGGATGGGTACGAACGCTGCCGCCGAGCAGAGCTTCGAGCGACAGCTCGTTCGGCGCGGCCGAGATGGCCGCGCTGCGAGTCGGGGAACGCATGCGGAACTCCTTCGTGCGCGCGCTGCGAGAGCGCGACGACCACAAACGGAAGCGCGACGGCACACGGCCGCCGCGGGTTACGCGATGCGAAGAACCGGTGGCCCTCGACCCGGCCGTGCTCCGGCGATCCAGAGCTCGGCGACGGTGGACAATCCGGAGAGCGATGCCCGGAGCTTGCGCAGTGCTGCGGCCAGTGCCGCGGCCACGAGAACCGCCAACCCGAAACGCAGCAAGAGCGACCCGAACGGCGACCGGAGGGTTCGTGCCTGTTGGGCGCCGAGGTCGCGGAAGGTCGAGCCGGCGAGGACGATCGAATCGGAGAGGTGCTCGACCGAGCCACCACGCGAGAGACCGGAGGGGCCGACGTCGATCGACGGCGCGGGGGCCGGATCGACTCCGATGCCGGCGGTGATGATGAGCGCCGCGGCGGCAACCGCGACCAGACCCAGCAGCCGACGGCGCAACATCGGAGAATCCTAGCGAACGATCAGCCGGAAACCCGACGGCAGTAGGGCCGCACCCCGAGCGGCGCCGGGCGAACCCGACCCGTCGACCCCCTCCGTCGACGCTGGCTTGTGGCGTCTACCCCGCAGGCGTGGGGGTGAGATCGGTGTCGAGATCGAGGCCGAAGTGCTCGGCCGGGTTCTCGAGCAGGATCCGCCGCCGGGTGGCGTCGTCGACCTTGGCGAACGCCTCGTCGATGTAGGCCGGCGTGTCGGGGAACGTGCCCACCGAGTGCGGGAAGTCGGTCCCGAACATGAACCAGTCGAGCGGCATGAGGTCGCCCATCTGCAGCGCGAGCGGTTCCCGCACCATCCCGAACAGGCACTGCTGCTTCACGTACTCCGAGGGCATCTTCGGCAGCTGGAGCTGGAACCAGTCGTTGTAGACCGTGTAATCGCGGTCCATGTAGTAGAGCATCGCCGGGAGATACGCGCAGTTGACCTCGGCGAAGTAGAAGCGGAGATCGGGGTGGCGGTCGAACACGCCGTCGACGATCATCTGGGCGATCGCATAGGCCGGCGTGGAGCCACCGCAGTGCTGCGTCATCCCGCCCGCGGCCTTGGCGTCTGAAGGATTCGGCCCCTTCGGGGGCGGGCCGGTCTGGGCGCCGAAGTTCAGGTGCGGTGACAGCGCGATGCCGAGCTCGAGCGACTTCTCCCAGAAGCGGTCGTCGTCGGCCGTGGGGGAACCGGTGCCATTGGGGAACTGCTGGAACGTGATCGTCTTGATCCCGTTCTGGGCCGCCCACTCGAGCTCCGCGACCGCGTCGTCGATCCCGCTGATCGGCATGAACGCGTTCCCGATGAGCCGGTCGGGTGCGACCGAGCAGAAGTCTTCGGCGAGGAACGTGTTGTAC
Organism: uncultured Actinomycetes bacterium; assembly: GCA_963819735.1. Taxonomy (GTDB): domain Bacteria; phylum Actinomycetota; class Acidimicrobiia; order IMCC26256; family DASPTH01; genus CAWFXC01. The sequence goes on from CAWFXC010000001.1 coordinate 101,780, forward strand.
GCGTGCACGATCGATCGGTAGACGGCGCGGTCGTCGATGCCCTCGATGAAACGGGTGACGAACACCGGCGGGTAGAGCACCTCGGCGTCGATGCCGTCCTGATCCTGTTCGCGCAACCGCTGGTGCGCGTCGCCGGTGCCGGGCACCGGATCGCCCGCGTCGTTGAAGTAGGTGGCGTGGGCGAAGCGCACCGGGCCGGGGCCGGTGACGTTCTGGCCCGTGTGCATGAGCGCCTGGCCCTCGACGATCCAACCGTCGCCCTGGCCGTCGGGGAGGTGCACGAGCCGCGGGGCGCGGTCGCGCCACTTCTCGGGGACGTGGCGGACCCACGGGTCCGGGGGTGTCTCCACGTGGCCGTCGGCCGAGATGATTCCGTACTTGCGTCCCATTGCACTCCCCCTGGTCGCACCTTCGTCGCACCGGCAGTGCCGCCGTGGCCACCAGCATGGATCCGGAAGCGGTGCACGCGCCAGCGCTCCCGGCGCTCCCGAAGTTCTGGCGCTTCCCGGCGCCCGCGGGCGAATCTACATAAGATATACGAATCCGTTGTCAGCCTGGGCGTGGACGTGGTGGGGAGGTCGCCGGCACATGATCGATTGGGAGCCGCACGCGGAGGAGTTCCGCTTCAACCCGTATCCGCTCTACCGCCAGCTCCGCGACGACGAACCGCTGTACCACAACGAGGCGCGCGGCTTCTACGCGCTGACGCGGTTCGACGACTGCTGGAACGCGCTGGTCGACACCAAGCGCTTCGTGAGCAGCGGGGGCGTCTCGCTCGAGAAGTACGAGGTCGGCCAGAAGCTCATGATCCTCATGGATCCGCCACGCCACACGTGGCACCGCAAGGTCATGAGCCACATGTTCACGCCGCGCGTGATCGCCGCGCTCGAGCCCGGGATCCGCGCCACGTGCGTGCGGTTGCTCGACGACCTCCGCGACCGCGACGAGTTCGACGTCGTCGAAGACTTCTCGATGCTGCTGCCCATGTACGTGATCGCCGAGCTGATCGGCCTGCCCGACGAGTACCGCCTCACCGCCAAGCGACTCAGCCACCTCGCCGCGCAGCGCGTCAGCTCGAACGCCGCGCCGGAGGCCGCGATCGCGGCGTCGATCGAGCTCAACGACTACCTGCTCGAAGCCACCAAGGACCGCCGCAACAATTTGGGGAGCGACATCATCAGCACGATCATGACGACGCCGATGGTCGACGACTCCGGTGAGGAGCGCTACCTCGACGACGAGCAGATCGCGGCCTTCTTCTTCGAGTTCACCTTCGCCGGGAACGACACCACCACCCGTTCCATCGCCAACGCCATCGTGGGGCTCTCGTGGTACCCCGACCAACGGCACGAGCTCATCGACGATCCGTCGTTGATCCCGAACGGCGCCGAAGAGCTGGTGCGGTGGGACACCCCGTCGCACTACCTCGGCCGCACCACCGCCGAAGACGTCGAACTGCCGTACGGCACCATCCCCGCGGGATCGACGGTGGCGATCGTGCTCGCGTCGGCCAACCACGACGAGCGGATGTACGACGAGCCCGAGTTGCTCGACATCTACCGCCACTTCGACCGCAAGCTCGCGTTCGGTATCGGCCCGCATGTGTGCATCGGCGCGGCACTGGCGCGGCTCGAGCTCCGCGTCGCGTTCGAGGAGTTCCTCGCCCGCTTCCACGACTTCCACATCGGCGACACCGGCTGCGTGCAGGACCTCTCGGGCCAGAACCGGGGCCTGTTCCACCTGCCGCTCGTGATCGACAAGGCTGCTACCCGCGCATCGGTGTAGCGCAACCGCGAAAGGCGGATCCCATGGACGAACGGCTCAACTGGATGATCTCGGTCGACGACCACGTCATCGAACCGCCGAACGTGTGGCAGGACCGCGTCGCAGCCAAGCTCCGCGACCGCGCGCCGCGCCTCGTGAGCGACGCCGACGGTGAGGTGTGGCTGTGGGAAGGCCGCCGCTACCCCACCGCGGGCCTCTCGGCCGCCGCGGGCAAGAAGCGCGAGGAGTTCAGCCCGTTCCCGCTCACGTTCGCCGACATGCGTGAGGGGTGCTACGAACCGTTGGCCCGGGTCGCCGACATGAACCGCGACGGCGTGCTCGCGTCGCTGCTGTTCCCGACCTTCCCGCGCTTCGCCGGACCGCTCTTCTCCGAGACGCCCGACCACGAGCTCGGGCTCGCGTGCATCCAGGCCTACAACGACTGGATGATCGACGAGTGGTGCGCGGCGGCGCCCGGTCGGTTCATCCCCATGATCATCATCCCCTACTGGGACGGCCGGCTCGCGGCGGAGGAGATCGAACGGTGCGCCGCGAAGGGCGCCAAGGCGATCACGTTCCCCGAGAACCCGGTGCCACTCGGTTTCCCGTCACTGCACGATCACGGCCGCCACTGGGACCCCGTGTTCGCGGCGGCGTCGGAGACCGGGATGCCGTTGTGCACGCACATCGGTTCCTCGGGGGCGCTCCCGAACACCGCGCCCGACGCCCCGATGCTCGTGTCCACCGCGCTCGCGGTCATCAACTCGCAGTTCACCCTCACCGACTGGCTGTACAGCGGCAACTTCGTGCGCTTCCCGGACCTCAAGCTCTGCCTCTCGGAGGGCGGGATCGGTTGGATCCCCTACGTGCTCGAGCGCTGCGACCACGTCCTCGAGACGCAACGCGCGTGGGCGGCGAAGGCCATCGACATCGATTACGACACGGGCACCGCGAGCGCCGACGAGACGCGGGCCGTGGTCGACGAGATCGACGCGTTCTCGAGTCTGCCGTCGACGCTGTTCCGTGAGCACGTGTACGGCTGCTTCATCGAGGACGCGTTCGGATCGCAGAACATCCGCACGATCGGCGTCGAGAACGTGATGATCGAGACCGACTACCCGCACACCGACTCGACCTGGCCCGACTCGTTGGCCACCGCGCACAAAAGACTGCAGGCGCTGACCGAGGACGAGCAGTACCTTGTGCTCCAGGGCAACGCCCGACGCGTGTTCAACTTCGAGCCGGCCCCGCCGCCGGACTGATCACCCGACATCCCGGTGCCCTCCCGGCCGGCGATGTCCCGGAAGGAAGGGCGATGCGAGGGCGCTTGGCCGATCCGGAAGTCGCCTACCGGCGCCGGTGGCTGACGCTCCTCGTCCTGTGCCTGAGCCTGATGGTGATCGGGATCGACAACACGATCCTCAACGTGGCGCTGCCCACGCTGGCCAAGCCGGTGAGCGCGGGCGGCCTCGGGGCGACGGCGAGCGAGCTGCAGTGGATCGTCGACGCCTACACCATCGTGTTCGCCGGGCTGCTGCTCACCGCGGGCAGCCTGGGCGATCGCTTCGGCCGGTACAAGGGGCTCAGCATCGGCCTCGCCATCTTCGGGGTCGGGTCGCTGTGCTCGGCGCTGGCGACGTCGGCCACGATGCTCATCGCCACCCGCGCGCTCATGGGATTCGGCGCCGCGTGGATCATGCCCGCGACGCTGTCGATCCTCACCAACGTGTTCATCAGCCCCCGCGAGCGTGCCAAGGCGATCGGCATCTGGGCCGGCGTGTCGGCGCTCGGGATCGCCATCGGACCGATCACCGGCGGCATCCTGCTCGAGCACTTCTGGTGGGGATCGGTGTTCCTGGTGAATGTCCCCGTCGTCGCCCTGGCCCTCGTGCTCGGCTACCTGCTCGTGCCCGACTCGCGCGACCCCGCGGCGCCGCGCCTCGACCCACTGGGTTCGGCGCTGTCGATCGCCGGTCTCGGCATCCTCCTGTGGGCCATCATCGAAGGTCCCAACTACGGGTGGGGATCGTCCACCGTGATCAGCGGGTTCGCCATCGGCACGCTCGTGCTCGCGGGCTTCTTCCTGTGGGAACGCCACACCTCGAGCCCGATGCTCGACGTGCGGTTCTTCCGCAACCCGCGCTTCTCGGCCGCGAGCGGCGCCATCACGCTGGCGTTCCTCGCGCTGTTCGGCACGATCTTCCTGCTGACGCAGTACCTGCAGACCGTGCTCGGCTACTCGACAGTCGAGGCCGGCGCGGTGCTGCTCCCGCAGTCGGCGATGCTCATGATCTTCGCCCCGCTCTCCACCCGCACCGTCCGCCGGTTCGGGAACAAGGCGGTGGTCACCGCCGGCATGGTCATCCTGGGCCTCTCGCTCGCATCGATGACGACGCTCACCACCACGAGTGGTGTCGGCCTCGTGATCCTGGTCACGATGGCGTTGGGCGTCGGCATGGCCCACATCATCGCCCCAGCCACCGAGTCGATCATGGGGTCGTTGCCGCGGGCCAAGGCCGGAGTGGGCTCGGCGATGAACGACACCACCCGCCAGGTCGGGGGCGCGGTGGGCGTCGCGCTCCTCGGCTCCATTCTCGTGTCGGCGTTCCGCCCGCACGTTCGCGAACTGCTCCACGGTCACGTGCCGACGGCGTTGATCGGGCGGGTGGAGGACTCCGTCGGCGCCGCGATCGGTGTGGCCCGCGACGTACCCGGCGCGCGGCGCTACGCCGACCTGATCGTCGCGTCGGCGCGTACGAGCTTCGTGAACGGGATGCACGCCGCGGTGCTCGTGGCCGCGGGCATCGTGTTCATCGGCGCGATCGGCGCCGCGATCTGGCTGCCGTCGCGCGCGCGACCGGAGCCCGACGAAGCGGTCGCGGTCCCGGAACCACGCGAGCCGGAGCTCACTGCGAGCGCGCCACCAGCTGGCGGGCAATCGTGATGCGTTGGATCTCGTTCGTCCCTTCGCCGATGCACAACAGAGGCGCATCGCGGTAGTAGCGCTCGACGTGATCCTCGGTGGAGTAGCCGTACGCACCGTGGATCCGCAGCGCTTCGGTGGCGTTCTCGAGCGCGGCCTCGGACGCGACGAGCTTCGCCATGCCGGCTTCGAGATCGCACCGATCGCCTCGATCGAACGCCTCGGCCGCCTGTCGCACGAGCAGGCGCGCCGCCTCGACCCGGCAGGCCATGTCGGCCAGCTTCAGCTGGATGGCCTGGTGCTCGGCGATCGGCTTGCCCATGGTGTGTCGCACCTGTGCGTAACGGAGCGAGGCGCGGAGCGCGGCGTCGGCCACGCCGACCCCGCGGGCGCCGATGTTGATCCGGCCGAGCTCGAGCGCGCCGACGGCCTGATGAAAGCCCCGCCCCTCGACCTCTCCGATCAGGTGGTCGGCCGGCACCACGACTTCGTCGAACACCACTTCGCAAGTGTCGACACCGCGGTACCCGAGCTTCCCAAGCTTGCGGGGCACCGAGTAGCCGAGCTCCTTGGGCACGACGAAGAGCGACATGCCGCGGTGGCGCGGTTCGGCCTCGACGTCGGTCTTGAGCAGCACCGCCAGGCAGTTGCCTTCACCGGCGTTGGTGATCCAGGTCTTGGTGCCGTTGAGGACGTACACACCCTCGCCGCGCGTCGCCGTCGTACGGATGGCCTGGAGGTCGGAGCCGCAGTCGGGTTCGGTGAGCGCGAGTCCTCCGCGCAGCTCGGCCGCGGCCAGGCGCGGGAGGAAGGTGGCGCGCTGGTTGTCGGTGCCGTACCGCCGCACCAGCTCCGCGACCATCAGGTGGGTGTTGATCACGCCGGTGAGCGACATCCAGGCGCGCGAGATGGCCTCGACGACGCGCACGTACGTGGCCGCGGGCAGCCCGAGGCCTCCGAACTCCTGCGGGATGGTGGCGGCGAAGAGGCCGAACTCGCGCATCTGCTCCACCATCGCGTGCGGGTACGCGTCGGCGTGCTCGTACTCGAGCACATTCGGGGTGACGTCGCTCGCGAGCCACGCTTCCAACGCGTCGAGCATCGCTTCTTCTTCGGTGGTCGTCACGGCAGCGGCCCTTCGTCGCGAGGTCGGGTTCGGTGGCGAATGTAGATGTAGGTGGCACCGGGAAGAGGGGCGTAGGGTGCGCCGATGACCGATCCCAGTAGCGGGCCCCTCTCGGGAGTGCGGGTCCTCGATCTCACCATGAACCTCTCCGGGCCCTTCGCCACGATGGTGCTCGCCCAGCAGGGGGCCGACGTCGTGAAGGTGGAACGGCCGCCGGGGGGCGACATCCTCCGCCGGGTGGGTTCGGGCCGCGGCGGCACCTCGGCCTACTTCGTGAACACCAACTGGGGGAAGCGGTCGATCGCGCTCGACTTCAACGACGAAGCCGACAAGGAGGTCCTGAGCCGCCTGATCGCCACCGCCGACGTGCTGGTCGAGAACTTCCGGCCCACGGTGATGCCCGGCCTCGGCTTCCCCGCCGAGGAGTTGCTGGCGCGTCACCCTCGGCTCATCTACGCCGGGCTGCGGGGCTTCCCCTCCGACTCCGCGCTCGCCGACGCGCCGGCCTACGACCACGTGATCCAGGCGATGACCGGCTTCGGCGCCAACCAGGCCGACCTCAAGACCGGCGTGCCGGTGCTCGTGCAGCAGGCGCTGGTCGACAAGGTCACCGGCCTCACCGCCGCCCAGGCCATCACCGCCGCGCTCTACGAACGCGACCGCACGAACCGGGGTCAGTTCCTCGAGATCTCGATGCTCCACGCGGGCCTGGCGTTCCTCTGGCCCGACGTGTCGACGAACGTTTCGATGGTCGGCGAGTTCGAGAAGCTCCCCTCGCAGTCGCGCACCTTCCGGCTCACGCCCACGGCCGACGGCCACATCGCGATGGTCACCGTGACCACTCCGCAATGGGACGGCCTGCTGCGCACCGTCGGGCGCGACGACCTCGTGGGCAGCCCCGACTACGACACGCCACAGAAGCGGGGACGCAACGCCGCCGCGCTCATGAAGGAGATCGCGGCCGAGCTCGCCACCCGGCCGACCGACGAGGTCATCGCGTCGCTCTCGGCGAACGGCGTGCCGTGCGGTCGGGTCGCGTCGCTCGACGACGTCCCCGCGCTGATCGATAAGACGTCACCCGGGTTCCTCGTGACCGAGGAACACCCCCAGCTCGGCACGGTGATCCACCCGCGCCCGGCGGTGAGCTTCGACGAACCGGTTGCCATCCGACCGTCGCCGGCCGTCGGCGAACACACCGCCGAGATCCTCGCCGAGCTCGACGGCTAGAACTGCCCTTCGTCGCGCAGCCAGGCCACCGTGAGCTCCATCGCCGGCCGCAACGGCATCGGGTCGTAGCCGAGGGTCTCGCGCGTGTAGGTGTTCTCGAACCACGGCACCGGGTACTTGCGCTGCGAGAGCTGCACGAGGCTCGGGCCGTAGCGTTCGACGGCCGCCTGGTCATCGGGATCGATCACGATCTCGGCCACGCGGTACGGCACGTCGGCGATCTCACACGCCAGGTTCAGGAACGACGCGGTGCTCTGGGCGTCGTCGTGGCCGAACCCGAGATAGGTGTCGCCGGCCTTGCCGCGGTCCACCGCGGCCAGGGCGGCGACGGCGACGTCGGACGCCAACACCCACGGCACCGGGTACGTGACGTAGTCGGCGATCTTGCCGCGCAGCGCACCGCGCACCGCGCGGTTGAAGCTGGTCATGCGCATGCTGCTCTTGACCGTGGGCGACGGTCCGAAGGCGCCGCCGGAGATCACCACGAGAATGTCCTCGCCGTTGGCCGCGCGCTCCTTGGCCTCGATGTAGGCAGCCCGTTTCGTGACCGTGTAGGAGTCGTCGCCGTACTCGTCGGCGAGGGGTGACGTCTCGGTGAGCGACGTGTCGTGACGGAGGAACGTGGTGGTCGACAACGCGACGACGCGCTGCCCCTCCTTGGCCGCCGCCTCGTACACGTGTGACGCGCCCGAGATGTTGGTGACCTTCTGCTCTTCGAGGTTCTGGGCGTTACCGCCGAGCACCGCGGCCGAGTTGATGATCGCCTCGCACCCCTGCGCGGCGCGGGCGACGTCGTCGGGCGAGGTGATGTCGCCTTCGATCAGCTCGACGCCGAGCGCGGCGAGCGGCTCCGTCTCACTGCCGGGCCGCACCAGCGCCCGGACCGATCCGCCGGCCTCACGGTGCAGCCGGCAGATGTTGGCCCCGATCAGTCCGGTCGCGCCGGTCACCATCAACTGCTTCGCCACGTCGTCCACTCCTGCTTCCGTCAGTCGGTTCTCGCACCGTAGATCTGGTGCGGAGACGCAGGCTAGAGGTCGACGGGCAACGACTCCAGGCCCCACACCGCGGAACCCACCTTCCACTGCACCTCCCGGGGGGCGACGGCCAGGCGCACGTCGGGGAAGCGGCCGAACAGCGTGCCGATGGCAACCTGCAACTCCATCCGGGCGAGGTGTGCCCCGATGCAGAAGTGCATGCCGTGGCCGAACGCGAGGTGGGGGTTGGGATCTCTCGTGACGTCGAGCCGTTCCGGATCCACGAACACCGAGTCGTCGAGGTTGGCGCCCGCCGCCGAGGCCATGACCGGATCGCCGGCGGGGATGGTGACCCCTCCCACCTCGACGTCCTCGGTGGCGATCCACGCCAACGCGGTGCCCGAGCTCAACGGGATGACGCGCAGCAATTCCTCCACTGCGGTGGGAACCACCTCGGGCCGGGCGCGGATCACCGCGAGCTGCTCGGGATTGCCGAGCAGGCAGAAGATGAACTTGCCGAGCTGCGCGGCCGTCGTCTCGAACCCGCCCACGAGCATGGCGAGCCCGAGGTTCACCAGCTCCGGCTCCGAGAGTGCGTCACCTTCGTCGCGCAGCACGACCAGCGCGCCGAGCAGGTCGTCGGTGGGAGTGCGGCGACGCTCGGCGATGAGGTCGGCGAGGTACGCGTTCAGGCTGTCGCGCGCGGCGAGCACCTCGTCGATCGAATGCCCGGTCGACGTCATGAACGCGTTGGCCCAGCCGCGGAACCTGTCGCGGTCGGAGAACGGAACGTTCAGCAGCTCGCAGATCATGGCGATGGGGAGTGGCTGCGCGAACGCCTCCACGAGATCGACGGGCGACGGCGACGCGGCGGCGTCGTCGAGCAGGCCGTCGACGATCTCCTGCGCCCGGGCGCGCAACTGCTCCACGCGACGCGGGGTGAACTCGCGGCTGACCAACCGACGGATGCGCGTGTGGTCGGGCGGGTCCATCCCGATGATGGATTCGCCCTGGAGCGGATAGGGGGCGGTGCGCGCGACGTCGCGGCCGATCATCGCGGCCCGGCTGAACCGGGAGTCGGCCTGGACGAACCGGACGTCTTCGTGGCGGGTCACCATCCAGCACTCACCGCCGTAGGGCGCGCGGATCCGGAACACGCGTTGGTCGCGCCGTAACACGTCGAGGAGTGGATCAGGGCCCAGACCCTGGGTGGCGACCGAGGGGAAGTCGGGCGCGGGCGCCGGAACTGTCGTCACCCAATCAAGCCAGCGCGGAGAGGTCGAACTTGTCGGCCGACACGCGGAAGTCGAGGAGCTCGACCTGCCGCGCGATGAGGCCGTCTTCGAGCTCGAAGAACACCGCGTAGTCGTTGGTGTAGCTCGCGCCACTGTTGGTGGTGGCGTCGACGGTCATGAGCACGCTGACGACGTTGCCCTCGGCGATCACGTGCTCCAACGTGCGGCGATCCTGCCCGGTCGGGTAGAGGATGCGCCCGAACCGGGCGACGTCGGCGAAGCCTTGGCGCCCCTCGTGCACGGTCACCCCGACCTGGTACGTGGGGTTGGCGGTGAGGAAGCGCTCATAGCGTTCGGGATCAAAGGTGGTGTACGCGTCGAGGAACTCGAGCACGATCTGCTTGTTGCGTTCGGTCTCGGCGGTCACTCGGTGCCTCCAGGCTTTCGGGGTTTCAGGACTTCGGTTCAGGCCTTCGGTTCAGAGCTGGGCGAGGACGTCGGTCTGGTAGCGCTCGAGTTGTTCGCGCAGCACGGGCAGCTCGTCGGGCCGGGTGATCCGGGGCCGGACCAGGAGCCGGCTCGCACCGGCGGCCACGAATCGCCGTACGTAGTCGACATCGTTCTCACTCGCGGGGTCGTGGCTACCCGGCCACGCACTGATCTCGATCGCCTCGGGATCACGACCGGCCGCGCCGGCGACGGATCGCATGCGGGTGGCTGATGCCGCGAGGTCGTCGGGGCTCAGGGTGAACGGAAACCACCCGTCGCCGATGCGCCCCGCCCGATCCACCGCCGGTGCGCTGTTCCCCCCGAGCAGGATCGGCACCGACCCCGCGTGGGGCCTCGGGTTCGAGTAGACCCGCTCGAACGACCAGTGCTTCCCCGCGAAGCTCGCCGGCGAGTCGGCCCACAGGGCGCGCATCGCTCCGATGCACTCCTCGAGCCGTTCGCCCCGATCGCGGAACGGCGCGCCGACGGCCGCGTACTCCTCGCGCTGCCAGCCGATGCCGAGCCCGAGCAGGACCCGCCCGGCCGAGAGCGTGTCGAGGGTGGCGACGCGCTTGGCGAGCACTGCGGGGCTGTGCAACGGCGCCACCACGACACACGTCCCCAGCCGCAGCGTGCGCGACGCAGCGGCGACGAACGCCAACAGCTCGAGCGGGTCGGCCATCGGTACCGCGCCCGACCGCGCGCCGGAGCCGGACGGCATCTGCCCGTCGGTGGAGTACGGGTACTTCGGGTCGTAGTCGTGGGCGACGACCACGTGCTCGACGGCCCACACCGATTCGACGCCGCATTCCTCGGCCGTGGCCGCGTACTCGCGCATGAAGTCGCCGGAGTCGATCAGACCCCGGACGAACGGCATCATCAAACCGAGCTTCATGAGGAGATGCCGCAGAGCCGGCGGGTGACAATCCGAGTCTGCACGGACGGGCGGAGCGGAATCGACCAGAGATTATGGCGAGGCAACCGTGGTGGGTGCGGTGACGTCGGGCGGGACCGATCCGGGCGTCGGTGGCGCGCTCCCGGGTGCCGGCGGCGCGCCTCCTGCTTCGCGCAGGGCGCGCTTGCGCGCGTTCTGCGCCCGGAGGTCCTCGCCGACGGTGGGGATGATGCCCGAGGGCTGACGGCCGATACCGATGCCGGCGAGGCCGGGACCGACGAGCGACCACCAGTGCAGAAACGTGGAGCTGGGCCACTGGGTGGTGAGCCAACTGAACGACTGGAGGAAGAAGCCACCGAGCACGGCACCACTGACGACCGCGACGCCACCCACCACGAGCAGGAGCAGGAACGCCAGACCGTTCAGCATCTGGAAGTCCTGCACGGTGGCGGTGCCCTGGAACACGCCGAGCAGCGCGCCGGCGAACCCGGCGATTGCGGCCGAGATCACGAACACCCCCAGCTTGGTGCTGGTCTGGTTCACGCCGAGCGTCACACACGCCGCCGGACTGTCGCCGAGCGCGGTGAGCCGACGGCCGAAGCGGCCCTTGTGCAGCCACACCACGGCGACGCCCACCACTCCGAGCGCGCCGGTGATGAAGAACAGGGTGCCGACGTCTTGACCGAAGTGGATGCCGAACACCGTGAACGGCTGACTGAAGTCGAACCCGAGGATCTTGATCGGGTTGATCGGCCGCCCGTCGAACCCGAGGATCTCGGGCTGGGGGAAGAACAGGTACTCGGCCATCGTCGCGAACGCCATCGACGCGAGGGCCAGGTACAAGCCTTGGAGTCGCAGCGCGGGAAGGGCCATCGCCACCCCGAACGGCACCGCGAACGCGGCCGCCACCAACAGGCCGAGAATGCTGCCGAGATGCGGCGCCCACTCGAGAAACGCGAACGCACCCGCACCCACGAACGTGATCTGGGCCAACGAGATCTGCTTCGACCAACCGGTCAGCGGCACCAACGACACCATGATCAGCGCGGTGATGATCGCGAGCGTGAGCGTGCGGGTGTCGACCCGGCCGAGCACCGCGCCGAGGAACACGACGACCACGAACAGGATCCCCATTCCCAACGCGGCGGTGCGCAGCTTCGGGATGCGCGGCGCCACCGAGCGGATCGCCTTCTTGCCCTCGATGCGCGCCTGGGGCAGGAACAACAATGCCAGGAACAGCATGATCTGCGGGATCGCCTGCGGCGCTTGCGTCCACCGGCCCGTCCAACTCAAGAAGTTCTGCTGGAACTCGAACACGATCCCGATCAGCAACCCGCCCATGAACGTGAGCGGGAGACTCTTCAACCGGCCGATGATGGCCGCCGCGAACGCGGCGATGATCAGCAGAGTCAGGGTCTGCACGTCGAGGGTGGCCAACTCCTCGGAGAGGAAGATGCCGGCCACCGCCGCCATCGCCGACCCCAGCGCCCACGAGAACATCGACACCCGCCCCGGCCGAATCCCGTTGAGGCCGGCCAGTTCGCGGTTGTCGACCACGGCGCGCATCGCGACCCCGAGGCGGGTACGCGACAACAGGACCTTGAGCCCGAGCGCGAGCGCGAGGCCCACCACGATGGTGATGAAGCGCGACCACGGCATGAGCGTCTCACCGATGTGGAATCCCTCGACGCCGAAGAACCGGTCGATGTGGCGCGACTCCTGCGGGTTCCAGATCGCCGCTGCGAGACCCATCAGCATCAGCATCAGACCGATGGTCGTGACCAACTGCGCCACCAACGGCGCGTCGGCCATCCGCCGCATCAGCACCCGTTCGATGATCGCACCCATCAACGGCGCCGCGATGAACACGGTGACCAGCAACGCGACCAGGGTCTGCATGCCCACGTTCACGCGCAGTTCCCAGAACACGTACGCCAGGAACATCCCGATCGCGCCCTGCGCGAAATTGAAGATTCCCGATGTCGTGTAGGTGACGACCAGACCCGTGGCCGCCACTGCGTACACCGACCCGAACGTGATCCCCGAGATCAACCAGAAGAGGATCGAGTTGAACGTCAGCGGATTCCCGGCCCACGACTGCTGGATCACGATTCCGACGAACACCACGACCACCGTCGCGGCCCAGAACGTGCGCCGCGTCTCCGGCGAGGTCGACTTCACGCGTTCGGCGATCGCCGTCATGTTGCCTCCAAGAACGGGATCGGCAGGCGTCGAACTCGGCTCTCGGCGGCGACGGCGTGCGCGGTCCCGTGGGTCCGTTCCATTTTCCCCCCTGGAAAAAGATGAACTCAGTACCCGATGCAGTGAGCTTGCGGCCCGGCGATTCTGACGGGACGTCAGGTTTCGTCGGCAGCATAGAGCGATGATGCTCGCGCGACAAGGCAACGATCCAGGGCCGGAATTGCAGGTGCCCCGCCGGAGCGGGGCACCCGATTTGGTCAGTTTGCGATCGGTTCCGACCTCGCGGCCGGTGCCGATCAGGTGTCGCGGCAGGTCGCCGGCTAGCTCGACCCGGTGATGATGTTGAGCTTGCGGGTGACCACGTTGTTCGGCGCGCACGAGAACGTGCCCGGCTTCGTGGGGTTCACCCGCACGAAGTCGCCGTTCTTCACCTGCATGGTCACGCTGCAGGTCGACGGCTTCCGGCCGGCGAGGTCGATGGGGGCGAACATCCCGTCGGCGTCGAACTTGTGGATCTTGTTCAGCTGCTCGAAGAGCGTCTTGCGGGTGATGCTGTTCACGCCACCGGCCTTGACCTGGGCGTTCACCGCGTCGCGGAACGCGAGCCCGGCCGCCCAGGCGTACGCCCCGAAGCTGGCGACCTTGTCGGCGCCCGTGTACTTCACGTACGCGGCCGTCGCAGGGTTCGCCTTCTGCTCTGCCTTGCTGTAGAAGGGCAGGAAGAGCGTGTCGACGAACTGGCCTTCGACGGACGAACCGCCGGTCGAGATGAACTGCTTGTCGTAGCAGCCGACTCCGCAGTCCCACACCTTCACCCCGGTGAGTCCCTGGAGCTCGGCTTCCTTCCGCAGCAGCACCATCGACTGGTACGTGATCGCCTGGCCGTAGTTCGAGCCCTTGTTCTTCATTTCCTGGACGATGGGCGTGTAGGCCGACTGGGGCGCCGAGCCCGAGACGTCGAAGTCCTGGTCGGACTTGATCCCGATGTCGGTGAGGGCGCCGAGGCTCACGAACGACGAGTCACGGGCCGACTTCGAGTCGTTCCCGTACACGTACACACCGTGCAGGTCGTTGCCGAACTTCTTGATGTAGTAGCGACCCCGGGTCACGTTCGCCAGGTAGGTCTGCGGGTGCTCGTCCTTCGTCGCACACACCAGGTTCGGTGGCGCGATCGGGAACGACTGGTCGGAGCACTGCTGCACCACTGCCGTGGTCACGAACGGGATGTCGGGGAGGCCCGTCACCGCGCCGGTCGAGTCCTTGCAGTTGCGCATGTTGTCGACCGAGGTGAGGAACACCGACGAGGTGCCCACCATCGCGACGTCGTTCTGGCACGCTTCGATCTCGGCGTTGGTGGTGGCGTTCGGGTTCAGCTTCGAGTCGTAGAAGTCGACCACGACCTTCCGACCCGCGAGCCCGCCGCCGCCCGCCTTGCTGTTCAGGTAGTTGGCCACGCCCTTGACCGCGTCGGCGTCGGCCTTGAACAGGTTCGGCACGATCGTGTTGTCGACGTCGGCGACGACCGCGATGTGGATCTCCGTCGGGGTGATCCCGACGTCGGTGGCCTTAGGTTTCTCGGTGCTCGACTGCGCGCCGGCGGTGGCGGTCAAGCCGGCCACTCCCACGACGACTGCGACGCCGAGCGCCACCCAGCGAATTCGGTTCATGGTGCCGTTCCCCCCTATTTCTGGCTTCGCCAGCACGTTCCCCACGTGGTGGCACGTTCACCGCATCGAAATCTGACAGGTCGTCAGGTTCCGGGCGGCAGCATAACTGCGCCGAGCGGGCGCGTCGGGTCAGGCCACGAAAAAGGACCCGGCGCCTAGCGTGCGCGGCTCCCGGTGAACCGCCGTTTGGCCGTCAGCTGGTGACGGCGCCGCCCAGGTAGGCGTCCTGCAGCGCGTCGGCGACTGCGGCCGGCTCGCCCTCGAACTCGATGCTCCCGTGCAGGATGATCGCCGCCACGTCGGCGACACCGAGCACCTCGTGGGCGAACTGCTCGACCACCAGGATCGACACGTCGTCGGCGGCGATCCGCTTCACCACGTCGTAGAGCTCCGCCACCACGAGCGGTGCGAGGCCCATCGAGAGCTCGTCGAGCAGCAGCACCCGCGGGTTGGTCGCGATGGCACGGGCGATCGCGAGCATCTGCTGCTCGCCGCCCGACAGCGTGCCCGCGAGCTGCTTGCGCCGCTCCGAGAGGCGCGGGAACCGCGAGTATGCGGCCCCCTCGACGTCGGCCAGCGAGGCGCCGGTATACGTCATCGTGCGCAGGTTCTCGAGCACAGTGAGGTTGGGGAAGATCCCCCGGCCCTCGGGGATCGTGCACAGACCGGCGCGCGCCAGCTTGTCGGGAGCCCGGCCGCTGACCTTCTCGCCGTAGAAGTACACCGCGCCGCCGGTGGGGTTGAGGCGACCGCTGGCCACCTTCAGCGTCGTGCTCTTCCCGGCGCCGTTCGGGCCCAGCAGCGCGTAGACCTGCCCGGGGGGAATGCTGATGTTGACGCCGTGGAGCACGTCGATGCTGCCGTACGCGGCGTGGATGTCGACGAGTTGGATCGCGACGCCCGGGTCCCCACTCGTCGCCGGGTCGCCGGAACCGGTCGCGGCCGCGGGCGCGTCGCCGTTGACCACGACGACGGGAGTCGTCGCGGCCCCGTTGGGCGATTCGCCGTTGGGCGACTCTTCCTCCGCGCGCACCTCGGCCTGGAGCGCGGTGACCTCCTGGAGGAGCTCCGCCTGCTCCGCGGGTACCTCTTCCTCTTCGTCGCCCTCGCCCAGGTAGGCGGCGCGCACGACGGGGTTCGCCTGCACCTCGGTGGGGGTGCCGGTGGCGATGATCTGCCCGAAGTCGAGGACATGGATGTGGTGACAGGCGGTCATCACCAGACCCATGTCGTGCTCGACGAGCAGGATCCCGAGATTGGTGGCCGCGAGCTCCGCGAGCAGCTCGGCGAAGTCGTCGGTCTCCTGGCTGTTCAGCCCGGACGACGGCTCGTCGAGCAGAACGACGCGAGGCTTCGTGGCCAACGCGCGGGCGAGCTCCACCAGCCGCTGCGTACCGGTCGACAGGCGTTCGACGCGTTCGTCGGCGACCGAGGTGAGGCCGATGCGTTCGATCAGCTCGTCGGCAACCACGCGCGGCTTGGTCTTCTCGCGCGCCCAGCCGCGGCGCATCTCGGCTGCGACGAGCACGTTGTCGCGCACGCTCAGGGTTCCGAAGGTCTCGAGCCGCTGGAACGTGCGCCCGATCCCGAGGCGGGCGCGCTGGTGCGGCTTCGCGGTGGTGATGTCGCGGCCCTCGAGGGTGATCGTTCCGCCCGTCGGGGCCTGGAGACCGGTGATCACGTTGAACAGCGTGGTCTTGCCCGCACCGTTCGGGCCGATGAGACCGGTGACCTCCCCACCGGGAACGTCGATGGTGACGGCGGCCAGCGCCTGCAGACCACCGAACCGCACGGACACTGAGTCGACCGTCAGAAGCGCCACAGTTCGCGAACCTACCCCAGTTGGAGCCCCAGGTCACGGGGTCGCGAGCGGGAAATGCCCGCTCAGCCGTTCTTCGGCAATTCCCGGAACGGCTTGCCCTTGTCGCTGCTCGGTTCCTTCGGGAGGCCGAGCACGCGTTCACCGATGATGTTGTGCTGGATCTCGTCGGTGCCGCCATAGATCTGCGGAGCCTGCGCGAACAGCATCCCTTCGGTGACCCCGCCAAACGACATCCCGGTGGCGGCGTCGAGCGCCTTGCGGCCGTCGGTGTCGTAGGCGTGGAGCGTCGCGTAGGGGCCGAGGATGCGGCCGCTGAGATCGCGGGTGAGGCGAAGGATGCGACTCATGGAGAGCTTGGCGATGTTGCCGAGGCCGGGCAGGTCGCGCCCGCTCCGGGCGAGGGCCCGCTGGCGCAGGTTCGTGTACCGGGCGATCTCGTTCATCGAGTAGAGACGCGCGAGGTCCTGGCGGACGGTCGGGTCGTCGATCGCGCCGTTGGCGCGGGCGAGCGCGGTGAGGTTGTCGACGCTGAACGACGAGGTCGTGCCGCCGTCGACGCGGTCAGTGCGGATGAAGTCGCCGGCCCGGCGGACGAGATCGCCGCCGATCGTGCCCGGCAGCGCCGACACGCCACCGCCACCGCCACCGGCCCCGAGCCCGGACCGTTCGAACATCAGCGTGGTGTTGGCCACCGCCCACCCGTTGTTCAGTCCACCGATCGCCGCGTCGTCGGGGACGCGCACGTCGGTGAGGAACACCTCGTTGAACATGGCCCGGCCGGTGAGCTCGCGCAGTGGGCGGATCTCGACGCCGGGCTGGTTCATCTCTAGGGCGAAGTAGGTGATGCCCTGGTGCTTGGGCACGTCGGGATCGGTGCGGGCGAGCAGCATCCCGAGGTCGGACCAGTGGCCGCCGGAGGTCCACACCTTCTGCCCGTTGACGACCCACTCGTCGCCGTCCTTCTCGGCCCGGCAGTTCAAGCCCGCGAGGTCGGAGCCCGCCCCCGGCTCGCTGAACAACTGACACCAGGCCTGCTGCCCGGTCACGATGTCGCGCAGATAACGCTGCCGTTGCTCGTCGGTGCCGTGCACCGTGATCGTGGGCCCCGCCAGCAGCGTGCCCAACCCGCCGGGCGCGGCGAGAGCCCCGAATGCGGCGATGGTCTGCTGCACGCGCACGCCCTCGGACCGCGAGAGCCCGCGGCCGAACCACTCGACCGGCCACGTGGGCGTCGCCCAGCCGGAGAGGCCGAGCCGCTCCCACCACTCGCCGACGGTCAGGTCGGGATCCCAGTTCTGCTCGAGCCACGCGGTGACGTCGACGGTGACGTCGACGTCGGGGGTGCCGGGTGCGGTGACGGCCATGAGTGGTCCTTCCCGATGGCTCGCGCTACTTGAGGAGACGCCGCACGGTGCGGAGCTCGTCGGTCGCGTTGGCCGGGATCGTGTAGGGCTCGGTGCTGTCGATGGCCTCGAAATGGTCGCGCACGTCTTCAACCGTGAGCGGCGCATCGGTGCGGATGTAGCCGTCGCCCATGCCCACGAACACCCGGGCCACGCGACCGGCGGCAACCGAGTAGACGTGCCCCGACACCGGGCAGTCTTCGTGCGCCAACCACGCCACCACCGGCGAGACCTGCGCGGGATCGAGACGGTCGGAGAGCTCGTCGCCGAAGATCTCGCGGGTCATGCGGGTACCGGCGATGGGCGAGATCGCGTTGGCCTTGATGTTGTAGCGCTCGCCCTCCTCGGCGAGCACGTTGGTGAACCCGACGAGGCCGAGCTTCGCCGCGCCGTAGTTGGCCTGGCCGAAGTTCCCGAACAGCCCCGCCGACGACGCGGTCGAGATCACCCGGCCGTAGCTCTGCTCGCGCATGCGCACCCACGCCGGCTGAGTCACGAAGAACGCGCCCTTCAGGTGCACGTCGATGACCGCCTCGACCAGATCCGGCGTCATGTTGTGGAAGGTCTTGTCGCGCAGGATCCCGGCGTTGTTCACCACGATGTCGATCCGCCCGAACGCGTCGATCGCGGTCTGCACGATCGCCGCGCCGCCCTCGGGCGTGGCGACGGAATCGGTGTTCGCGACCGCGGTACCGCCGGCGGCCAGGATCTCGTCGACGACCTTCTGCGCGGGCCCGGCCTCGCCACCGGAGCCGTCGACCGCGCCGCCGACGTCGTTGACCACCACCAGCGCACCACGGCTCGCGAGCAATCGAGAGTGCTCACGCCCGAGCCCGCCCCCTGCACCGGTGACGATCGCCACCCGACCGTCGAATCCAAGCTCCGCCATTGCCTCGTGCCTCCGTCGGTTTCGGGATCCCCACCGTAGTTGCGGGCTGTCACCGCACTCTCAGGAACCGTCGTTCACGACGGCGTACTCGGAGACCAGGCTTCGAGCACGGCGTCGATCGTGGAGAGCGTCGCCAGCCACGAGAGGGTGTGCCGCACCACCTGATCGGCGTAGTCGCGCGGGATCCCGGCGACGCCGTCGGTCGGGAGCACGATCTGATACCCGAGGTCGGCCGCGGTGAGACACAGGCCCAGCACGCACTCGTTGACGCTCACCCCGATCGGGACGATCGTCTTGACCCCGAGATTGCGCAACACCGCGTCGAGCTCGGTGCCGGTGAACGGCGTGAGCCCGTGGATCCGGCTCATGACGATGTCTTCCGGCTCCGGCCCGAGCTCGGGGATGATCTCGGCGTAGGGCGAGCCCTCGAGGATCTGGTTCGGGTTCCTCACGACGCTCGCCATCATGCGGTTGTTCACCGAGATGCCGGCGCGGTCGGCCCGCAGCGCGACCGTCGCGTGCACGACCCGCACGCCGGCACCGCGCGCACCCTCAACGAGCCGGCGCCCGCCGTCGATGATTCCGATCTCGTTCGCGATCGCCGGCAGCTCGGGCGCGAACGCCAGGTCGCCGATGACGCCGCGCTGCATCTCGCAGTTGACGACGGCGGTCTGCGCGGGTGCGACGAGATCGGCGAGCACGATCGGCATGAGGTTGCACTCCCTGCCCACGGTGAGACCGGGCGAACGGGTTGGGAACGGGTCGGACGGCCGGGGAGCCTACCGATCGTGCCAGACTCACCCCGATGCGAGCCGTGCGCGCAACCGGTGATGGTGGAGTCGGTGTCGTGACGGTGGATGCCATCGTCCCGGAATACGCGCTCGACCCGGTGCGCATCCGCGTGCGGTCGTGCGGGATCTGCGGCTCCGACATCAACCTCGCCGGATGGAACATCCCGGTGACCCTCGGGCACGAGTTCAGCGGCGTCCTCGACGACGGCACCGAGGTCGCGGTGCAGCCCAATGTCTGGTGCGGCGCGTGCGACCGTTGCCTCGCCGGGGAGACGAACCTGTGCCGGACCGGACTCAGCCGCTTGCACGGGGTGTCCGTCGACGGCGGGTTCGCCGACGAGGTCATCGTCGATCGCAGTTGTCTGATCGCGCTCCCTGCGGGGGTGAGCCCGGAGATCGGCGCGCTGGTGGAGCCCCTCGCCGTCGCCGTCCACGCGCTCAACCGGATCGAATCCGAGTTCGCCGACGGCGCGAGTGTGCTCGTGATCGGAGGTGGATCGATCGGGCTCGCGGTGGTGGCCGTCGCTCGTGCGCGCGGCATCGACATCGACCTCTCGGCGCGCTACGACCACCAGCACGAGGTCGGCGAGCGATTGGGAGCCGGGCGTGCCCTCGCCGACGAGTACGACGTCGTGGTCGACGCCGCCGGCTCGCAGTCGTCGCTCGACACCGCGGTCGCGCGGGTGCGACCCGGCGGCACCCTGCTCGTGGCCGCCACCTACTGGGAGCCGGTCGGTATCGGTACCGCGCTCCTCGGCAAGGAGGTGCGGGTCGTCCCGGCGACCATGTACGGCCACCACCACGGCACGCGCGAGTTCGACACCGCGGCGGCGGTGCTCGACGGTCAACCGGCGATCGCCGACGCGCTCGTGAGCCACCGCTTCGGGCTCGACGACGCGGCCGAGGCGTTCCGCGTCGCCGGCGACCGGTCGTCGGGCGCGATCAAGGTCGTGCTGCAGCCCTGATCACGCCGCGACGAGGCGCTCCAGCAACGTCCGGGTGCGGGTGCGCGACGCGCGACGATCGGATCCCACCGTGAACACCGCCGCCCACACGTCGGTGACGCCGGCGGCGAGGAGCTCCTCGAAGCGGGCGGTCACGGTGTCCTCGTCGCCCACGATGCAGGCGTCCTCGGGCCCGGCGACGCCACCGAGATCCAGGATGCGCCGATAATTCGGCAGCCCGCCGTAGCCCCCGTACTGCTCGGCCGCCGCCGCCCGCGCCTCGGCGACGTCGTCGTGGACCGCGACCGGGAGCCCGGCGACGATGCGCGGCGCCGGGCGCCCCGCGGCATCGGCGGCGGCGCGCAGGCGCGGCGCGACGTGCGACCGCACCGCCTCCGCGTTCGCCATCCAGAGGATCGTGCCGTCGGCGAACTCCCCCGCGACCCGCAACAGGCGCGGCGCGAGCGCGGCGACGAGCACGGGAACGCGACCGTGGGGCGGCAGGTCGATCGGCGGGGAGTGCACGTGGAACTCGTCGCCGTCGAAGCTCGGATCGTCGCCGCGCAGGGCGGCGGTCACGATGCGGACGTACTCCTCGGTATGGCGCCCCGGGTGGTCGTAGGACGCACCGTAGATCCCTTCGATCACCGGGGTGTGCGACGGACCGAGGCCGAGGGTGAAGCCCTCCCGCGCCATCGCCGAGGCCACAGAGACGGACCGCCTCGCCATCAGCAACGGATGGCACGGGTAGGTCGCGAGGACCGCGGTGCCGAGCTCGATCGACTCGGTCGCGCGGCCCGCCAGGGCCATCGCCACCATCGGGTCACCCGCGACTGCACTCGGGTACCACATGCTCGTGAACCCGGCCGCCTCGGCCTCGACCGCCTGTTCCACGATCCGGTCGACCGTCGAGCCCCCGCCGTTCAGTCCGATGCGCATCGCACGGATCATCGCACGTCGACGCGGTGCTCCGTGGGCCCCGATGCTCGCCGACCGTAAACTGCCGCCGCGTCGAGTCGGAGCGAGTCGAGGGGGAACGATGCGGATCGGTGAGCTCGAGATCCTGCCCGTCGTCGATGGCGCGGTGAGCGTCCCGGCGGCCGCGGCCTACGCGCACGACGGCACGACCGGCAAGGGGACGAACGCCGCCGACTGGGAGCCGCACGGAGAGTTCCTCGACGCCGACGGCAAGCTCGAGATCGTGATGGGCGGCTTCCTGATCCGGTCCGGCGCGCGCGTGATGCTGGTCGACGCCGGCCTCGGTCCCGCGAACGCGATGGGGCTCCCGGGCGGGCGCTTTCTCGACAGCCTGGCCGGCCACGGCGTGCAAGCCGGCGACGTGACCGACATGGTCTTCACCCATCTGCACTTCGACCACGTCGGCTGGGCCAGCGACGCCGGCAAGGCGGTGTTCCCGAATGCCACCTACCGGTGCGACGTACGCGATTGGCAGCACTTCGTCGGCACCGACGAGCAGGCCACGCAGAAGCTCACGCCGATCGAACCCCGCCTCGAGCTGTTCGACGGCGACACGACCCTGGCGCCCGGCGTCGACGCGCGCCTGGCGTCGGGTCACACTCCGGGGAGCACGATCATCGTGTTGTCGTCGGGCGAGGACCGCGCGCTCCTGATCGGCGACATCGTCCACTGTCCGGTCGAGCTGGTCGACGACGAGTGGTCGGGCATGGCCGACGTCGATCCCGCGCTCGCGCAGCGCACGCGGAACGCGCTCGCCCGCGAGCTCGAAGGCAGCGACGTGCCGGTGGCCGCCGCACACTTCCCGGGGCTGGAGTTCGGACGTGTGCTCGCGGGCACCGGCCGTCGGCAGTGGGTGTTCGGTTGAGCCGACGCTCCCGCGTCCTGTGACCACGATCCCCGACGTCGTCATCGTCGGCGCCGGTTCCGCCGGCGCGGTGCTCGCCGCCCGGTTGGCGGCGACGGGCCGAGAGGCCGTCGTCCTCGAAGCCGGCCCCGACTACCGCGCCCACGAGCTGCCCGACGAGCTCCGGTACCTATCGCGGGCCGTCGGTTGGCCCCACGACTGGGACGACTCCGTGTGCTCCACCCGCGATCGCCGGCTCAAGTACGCGCGGGGCCGGGTCACCGGCGGCTCGTCGACGACGAACGGCGGAGTGGCGATGCGGGCCGAGCCCCCCGACTTCGACGCCTGGCCGCGCGGCTGGCAGTTCGACGACATCCTCCCCTATTTCTGCCGGCTGGAACGCGACGTCGACTTCGGCGGAGAACCGTGGCACGGGGCGAACGGCCCCATTCCGATCATGCGGTACCCGCGCGACGAATGGGCGCCGTTGCAGCACGCGTTCCACGATGCGTGCATCGCGCTCGGCTTCGACGCGTGCAACGACCACAACGCGCCCGGCACCTCCGGCGTGGGCCCGATCCCGATGAACCGGGTGGGGCGCGAGCGGATCTCCACGCTCCTCGCGTACCTGGAGCCGGCACGCGACCTCCCGAACCTGCGCGTGCGCGGCGGGGTGCACGTGCGCCGGCTCTTGATCGAGCGCGGCGTGGCCGTCGGCGTGGAACTGGTCGACGGCGAGATCATCCGGGCCGGCGAAGTGGTGCTGTCATCCGGGGTCGTGCAGAACCCCTTGCTGCTCTGGCGCTCGGGCATCGGTCCCGCCGACGGCCTGCGCGCACTCGGCGTGGAGCCGATCGTCGATCTGCCGACGGTCGGGGCGCGGGTCACCGACCACTTCGTGATGTCGTTCGCCACGCCGATCGATCCTGCGGCGGCGCCCGACGGCGCGCCGTCGATCCAGACCATCCTGCGGGCGACCGCGCCGGGCAGCGACCGGCGGCACGACCTCCAACTCACGCCGTGGGTACGCCGCCACGACGACGGCCGGCGCGAGATCGGCATCAGCGTGTCGGTGCAGCTGCCCGTCGGCGCGGGCAGCATCACCCCCACGAGCACCGACCCCGCGGCACCGGCCCTGATCGCGTGGCCGTTCACCGCCGAGCCGGAGAACATCCGCCGCATGCGCGAGGGATGGCGACTCGCGGCCGAGATCTCGGCGGCGTCGGGGATCACGATCGACGCCGCGGCCCTCGACGCGCAACGCGCGCTTCCCGACGACGAGCTCGACGAGCTCATCACCGAGACCCACACCGCGTTCTACCACGGGGTCGGCACCTGCGCGATGGGTGAGCCCGACGACCCGCACCGCGTCGTCGACCCCGAGTGCAGACTGCAGGGCGTCGGCAACGTCCGCGTCGTCGACGCGTCGGTGATCCCGACCGTCCCCCGCTCCAACACCAACATCGTCGTGATCGCGCTGGCCGAGCGGATGGCCGAACTGATGTCCGAGTCGAGCACCGCGATCGCATCCTCCGTCTGAACCGGGAGCCCTCCGATGCCAGTCGAGTCCGAACGCGTGGGTCGCGTCCTCGTCGTCTCCATCCAACGTGAGGAGAAGCGCAACGCGATCAACGAGGAGCTCGCGGTCGGTATCAGCGCGGCGTTGGACGAGCTCGACGACGATCCCGAGCTGTGGGTGGGCATCCTGACCGGCACCACCACCGTTTTCTCGGCCGGCACCGATCTCAACGGCGGAGCCAGCGCGGCGACCGAACGGGGCGGCGAGTACGGCTTGATCCGACGCGACCGGATCAAGCCGTTGATCGCCGCGGTCGAAGGACCGGCCCTCGGCGGCGGGTTCGAGATCGTGCTCGCGTGCGACCTCGTCGTCGCCTCGACCACCGCGTCGTTCGGGCTCCCCGAGGTGCAGCGCGGCCTGGTGCCGACGTGCGGCGGCCTGTTCCGGTCTTCGCGGGCGCTCCCGCTGAACGTCGCGAAGGAGATGCTGCTCACCGGCGAGCGGCTGGCCCCGGATCGGGCGTTCGCGCTCGGGTTGGTGAACGTCGTCGCCGTGCCGGGCGAGGCGGTGACCGAAGCCATCCGGCTGGCCGAACGCGTCTGTGCCGCCGGACCGGTCGCCACCCGCGCCAGCCTGCGCGCCCTCGAACGCACGCTCACCGATCGCGACGAGTTGGGGTGGACGGCCACGACCGACGCCACCCGTGCCATCGCGGAATCCGAGGACATGACCGAGGGCGTGCAGGCGTTCTTCGAACGGCGCCCGCCGGAATGGACCGGACGCTGATGGCCGACCCTGTGATCCTCGTCGACACGGCCGACCGGGTCGCCACCATCACCATGAACCGGCCCGCGGCGCGCAACGCGCTCTCGCCCGATCTGCGCACCGCGCTTCCCGAGGCGGTGCAACGCTGCGCCGACGACGACGCCGTCGACGTGATCGTGCTCACCGGCGCCGACCCCGCGTTCTGCGCCGGCGTCGACCTGAAGTACCTCGGCGGCAGTAGCGAGAATTCCCGCGCCATCGTCGCCGCCGAATTGGTCGGCGAGCCGTTCCCCGTCGTCGACAAACCGGTGATCGGCGCGGTGAACGGTGCCGCGGTGACGGGTGGGCTGGAGATCGCGCTCGCGTGCGACTTCCTCGTCGCGTCGGAACGCGCGCGGTTCGCCGACACCCACGCGCGGGTCGGCGTGATGCCCGGTTGGGGCCTCACCGTGCGACTCGCCGAAGCGGTGGGGCAACGGCGCGCCCGCGAGATGAGCACCACCGGGAATTTCGTCGATGCCCCGACCGCGCTCGCCTGGGGACTCGTCAACCACGTCGTCCCCCACGACGACCTGCTGGCGTTCTGTCGGCAGCTGGGCGCCGACATCGTGTCGAACGACCAACCCGGGATGCGCAACATCCTCCGCACCTACGACGCGCAGACGCGGGTCACCACCGACGAGCTGCGTCGACTCGAGTTGGCGCGGGCGCGCGAGTGGGTCGAGGAAGGCGGCGGCTCCGCGGCGGAGGTCGAACGCCGACGCGTCGCGATCATGGAACGCGGGCGGGCGCAGCAATGAACCCCTTCCAGATCGCGGTGCCCGACGCCGAGCTCGCAGCCGTCGCCGAGGCCATCGCCCGGACCCGCTGGCCCGATCAGGTGGAAGGTGCGGGTTGGGCGTACGGTACCGAGCGCGCCTATCTCCAGGAACTCGTCGGTTACTGGGCCGACGGCTTCGACTGGCGGGCGCGGGAGCGCGAGCTCAACGCGATCCCCCAGTTTTGCGCCACCGTCGACGGCATCGGCCTGCACTTCGTGCACCAGCGGGGCGTCGGCCCCGACCCGCTGCCGATCGTGCTCACGCACGGCTGGCCGAGCACGTTCTTCGAGTGGCACAAGGTGATCGGACCGCTCGCCGATCCGGCCGCGCACGGCGGCGATCCGCGTGACGTGTTCCACGTCGTGGCGCCGTCGCTCCCGGGATACGGATTCTCCGACATCCCGCGCGAGCGCGGCATGACCCCGCGCCGCATCGCGAACGCCTGGACCCACTTGATGGCCGACCTCGGTTACGACCGCTTCGCCGCGCACGGGTGCGACTGGGGCGCGTACGTCACCGCGCTCCTCGGGCTCGACCACCCCGACGACTTGATCGGCATCCACATGGGGATGCTCAACCTGCGCGCCGCCGGGCCCCGCGAGGAGACGGTCGAGGACCGCGAGTACAAAGCGCGCAGCGCGGGCTGGATGCGCTCGGAGATCGGCTACAGCATGATCCAGGGCACCAAACCGCAATCGTTGGCGTACGGCCTGAACGACTCCCCCGCCGGCCTGGCGGGCTGGATCGTGGAGAAGTGGCGTCGCTGGTCGGATTGCGACGGCGACATCGAGCAGATGTTCACCCGCGACGAGATCCTGACCAACATCGCCATCTACTGGTTCACCCAGACGATCAACAGCGCCAACCGTCTCTACTACGAGAGCCGGGCCGAACCGGTGCGGTTGGCGGAAGGAGAACGGGTGCTGCCCCCGGCCGGCTTCCTGATCGAGCGGGTGATCGACGGCGCCATGCCCAACGTCGGCCCCCCACCGTGGGCCCGGGCGGAGGGGGTATACGACGTCCGCCGGTGGACGATCGCCGACCGCGGCGCCCACTTCCCCGCGCTCGAGAACCCGGAGTTGTTCGTCGACGAAGTCCGGGCCTTCTTCCGCGACCTGCGTCCCTGAACCGTCCGGGTCCCGGGGTGGCCGCGGCGCGTCAGGCCGGTCGGTTCCCAATGTTCTGACGAGGTGTCAGAATGTCGGCATGACCACTGCGACGATCGACCTCCTCGACCTCGACCGGTTCCAGCGCCTGGAGCACCACGAGATGTTCAAGCGCCTGCGGGCCGAGGATCCCGTGTCGTGGCACGAGTACCCCGGCGGCCAGGGCTTCTGGAACGTGGTGTCGCACGCCGACGTCGTCACCGTGAGCCGCGACTCCGAGCTCTTCTCGTCGGAGGTCGGCGGCGTCACCATCATGGACGCCGAGGCTGCGGGCGGCTTCGACACACGCGGCCTGATGATGCTCTACACCGACCCGCCCCGGCACACGCGCTACCGGCTGCTGGTCAACAAGGGGTTCACGCCGCGCATGATCGGGCTGCTCGAGCAGTACCTCCAGAACCGGTCGCGGCTCATCGTCGACAACGTGATCGAACGCGGTTCGTGCGACTTCGTCGTCGACCTCGCATCCGAGCTCCCGCTGCAGGCGATCGCCGAGATCATGGGCGTGCCCCAGGAAGACCGTCACCTCATCTTCGAGTGGTCCAACGCGATGATCGGGGCCGACGACCCCGAGTTCGAAGGTGGCGCCGAGGGCGCGCACGCGGCGTCGGGCGCGCTCTACGCGTACGTCAACGAGCTCGCGAAGGAACGGCACCGCGATCCCCGCGACGACATCGTCACCAAGCTCATCAACGCCGAGGTCGACGGCGAGAAGCTCTCCGAGCTCGAGTTCGACATGTTCATGCTGCTGCTGTCGGTCGCGGGGAACGAGACGACCCGCAACACCACGTCGTGGGGCATGTGGGCACTGATGCAGAACCCCGATCAGTACGCCGCGCTCCGCGACGACCCCGACGCGAAGCTGCCGTCGGCGGTTGAGGAGATCCTGCGCTGGGCGTCACCCGTGTACCACTTCCGTCGCACCACGACTGCCCCGACCGTGATCCAGGGTCGGGAGATCGCCGAGGGCGACAAGGTCGTGATGTGGTACATCTCGGCGAACCGCGACGAAGCGGTGTTCGACGATCCGTTCCGCTTCGACATCGATCGGGTCCCCGAGGAGCAGGTCGCGTTCGGCGGCGGTGGGCACCACTTCTGCCTGGGCGCCAACCTCGCCCGCATGGAGCTCAAGCTCATCTACCGGGAGCTGCTCGAGCGCATCCCCGACATGCACCTCGTCGCCGAGCCCGACATCCTGCGGTCGAACTTCATCGGCGGCATCAAGCACATGCCGGTCGAGTTCACGCCGGGTGCACGCCGCGGATAGCACGCCGCGGATAGCACGCCGCGGAGCCGCTACGCCACCACGCCCTTGAGCTTGAGCTCGATCACGGTGTCCCAATCGAGCCCGAGTTCCTCGACGAGGATCTCCTCGCCGTGTTCGTTGAACAACGGCGCCCGACGCGTGGGCGACGGCTGGTCGCCGAACTGCACCGGTGTGGCCACGAGTCGGTAGGACGCGCCGTCGGCGGTCGCGGCATCCTGGAGGTAGCCGTTCGCCGCGACCTGCGGATCGTCGGCGACCTCGACCGTGTCCTGGATCGCGGACCACTGGCCCTTCATGCCGTCGAAGCGCGCCTTCCACTCCGACAGCGGATGGCGCACCAACTCGCCCGCCAGCATCGCACCCGCCGCCGGGGCGTTGTCCATGAACTCGTCGGACGACTGGAAACGCGGGTCGTCGATCCACTCCTCGTGGCCGACCCGTCGGCACATTTCGGGCCAGTAGTGGAATCCCTGCAGCATGGAGAAGGCCAGGAACTTGCCGTCGGCGGTGACGTAGATCCCGGTGAGCGGGTTGCGCGACGTGCCGCGCCCTTCGGCGGGGAACTGCCCCCACGGTTGTTGCGTCTGCTGTGAGATCGCGATCGCACCCCCCATCGCCCACATCCCCGCCGACAGGAGCGAGACGTCGACCACTTCGGCCCGGCCGGTGCGCTCGCGCCGGAGCAGCGCGGCGGCGATGCCGCCGGCGATCGTCATCGCCCCGATGGAGTCGCCGTAGGCGGGGGCGGGTTGGAACGGCGGGAAGTCGACCTCGACCGGCTTCGCGCCCATGGCGTTCCCCGCACGCGCCCAGAAGCCGAGGAAGTCGTAGCCACCGGCGTCGCGCTCCGGCCCGCGCGCGCCGTAACCCGAGCCCCGGACGTAGACGATGTCCGGATTGTGGGCCCGGATGTCGTCGACGTCGATCTTGAGCCGCTCCCTCACTCCGGGCATCTTGTTGGTGAGGAACACGTCGGCGGTCGCCGCGAGGCGGTAGAGGATGTCGAGACCGGCGGGGTCGGCGAGATCCAGGCCCAGGCTCTTCTTCCCGCGGTTCGAGTGCTCGAACAGCACGTTGACGGTGGTGTCGAATCCCACCGTGCCCGTGCTGTTCAGGCCGCGCATCGCGTCGCCCCGCTCCGCGTGCTCGATCTTGATGACCTCGGCCCCCCAGTCGGCGAGCACCGCCGACGATGCCGGAACGAAGGTGTGCTCGGCCACCTCGAGGATGCGGATTCCTTCCATCACGTCGCTCATGCCGGTCACACTACGGCGCGAGGCGAACGACGCAGGTAGCGTTGCGCGCCGTGCGTATCGCGGCGCTGGTCAAGCAGATCCCGGCCTTCGAGGAGATGGAGCTCGGGCCCGACGGGCGGCTGCGCCGCGACGGCCTGGAGCTGGAGATGAATCCTTATTGCCGGCGCGCGGTGGCGCAGGCGGTCGAGTTGGCGGCCACGCTCGACGGCGGGCACTCCTGCACGTTCCTCACCCTCGGGCCGCCGCCCGCCGAGGACACGCTGCGGGAGGCGCTGGCGTGGGCGCTCGAACGTGGCGTACGCGCGGAAGGCGTGCTCGTCACCGACCGCGCGTTCGCGGGTTCCGACACGTTGGCCACCGCGCGTGCGCTCGCCGCCGCGCTGCAGCACGTGGGGCCGTTCGATCTCGTGCTCGTCGGTCGCAACTCGGTCGACGCCGACACGGGACAGGTCGGCCCCGAGCTCGCCGAGTTGCTCGACCTGCCGTTCCTCACCGGCGTCCGCCACCTCAGCGTCACCGACGCGGGCACGGTGCGTGACGCGGTGGTGCACGCGCGGTGCGAACACGACGACGGGTGGACCCAGGCCGAGGTCGGGCTCCCGGTCATCGTGTCGACCGCGGAACGATTGATCGATCCGTGCAAGGTCGATCCGCCAGGCCGCGCCGCGGTTCCCGCCGACTTGCTGCGCGTGGTGACCGCCGCCGATCTGGGCGCCGGCCCGTGGGGTCAGGCCGGGAGCCCGACCTCGGTCGGCGCGGTGCGCGTCCACGAGGTGCGGCGGGAGCAGGTCGTGCTCGGCGGCCCGGTCGACGAACAAGCGCGTGCGGCGGTGGAGCTGCTCCACGCACGTGGTGCGCTCGATCACGACGCGGGCCTGGCCGGCGTCGTCGACGCCGTCACCCCCACCCGCGCGGTCGAGGGTCCGCCGGTCGCGGTGGTCGTCGAACCGGACCGCCCCCACGACACCCGCGAGCTGCTCGGTACTGCAGCCCGGCTGGCCACCGAGATCGGCGGCCACGCGGTCGCGCTCGTGTTCGCCCCCGACGACCCGGAACGGCTGTCGTCGTGGGGAGCCGACGCGATCGTGTCGATCGAGGGGGCCACGGTCGAAGAGGATGCCGCGGGCGCGGTCGGTCGGTTCGCGGCGGAGGCGGCACCGTGGGCGGTGTTGGCCCCGAGTACCGCGTGGGGCCGTGAAGTCGCCTCCCGTGCCGCCGCCTCCGTGAACGCCGGGCTCACCGGCGACGCGGTCGCGCTCGAGGTCGACCACGGCCGCCTCGTCGCGTGGAAACCCGCGTTCGGCGGCCAACTGGTCGCCGCCATCGAAGCCAGCTCCGCGGTGCAGATGGCAACGGTGCGCGTCGGTGTGCTGCCCACGCTCCTCCCCCGCGACGCGCACGCGGCAGCGGTGTCCACCATCGCGGTGGAACCGCGCGGGCGCGTCCGGCTGCTGGCCCGCACCCGCGACGACGATCTCGACACTCTGGCCGAGGCCCCCGTCGTCGTCGGCGTCGGGAAGGGCGTCGACCCGGCGGACTACGACGCCCTCGAACCGCTCCTCGAGTTGCTCCGCGCCGAACTGGGCGCGACCCGCAAGGTCACCGACAGCGGCTGGCTGCCGCGGGCCCGCCAGATCGGGATCACCGGCCGCACCATCGCGCCGCGGCTCTACGTCGCGATCGGCGCCAGCGGGAAGTTCAACCACATGGTCGGCGTGCGCGCCGCAGGCACCGTGCTCGCGATCAATCCCGATCCCGACGCGCTCGTGTTCGCAGTCGCCGACGTCGGCATCGTCGCCGACTGGCACGAAGCGGTCCCCGCGCTGGTGCGCGAGCTCACGCGCGTCACGTCACCCGCCGGCGGCTGACCGATCGCCGTCCTCGACTAGATGTCGAGCTCTTCTTCCTTGGTGAGCGCTTTGCGCTCGCGCACCGGAAGATCGGCGAACTCGGCGGGCGGCTCGCGCCACGGATCGGGCAGGGTGCCGGCGGCGGCGTCGGCGATGGCCTGCCAGACGCGTTGCGGTGTGCACGGCAGATCGATGTGGCGCACTCCGAGGTGACTGAGCGCGTCGATCACCGCGTTCTGCACCGCCGGCGTGCTCCCGACGGTGGCCGATTCGCCGATGCCCTTCGCGCCGAGCGGATTCAGAGGTGACGGGGTCTCGGTGTGCGCGACCTCGAAGTTGTGGAACTCCGCCGCGCTCGGGATCGCGTACTCCGCCAGCGTCGAGGTGAGCGGGTTGCCGTCGGCGTCGTAGACCATCTGCTCCCACAACGCCTGCCCGATGCCCGACGCCAGGCCGCCGTGCACCTGACCGTCGACCAGCATCGGGTTGAGGATCCGACCGCAGTCGTCGACCGCGATGTGGCGCACGGGATCGACCCGCCCGGTGTCGGTGTCGACCTCGACCACCGACACGTGGGCGCCGAACGGGAACGACGCGCCGGCCTGGGTGAAGTCGTAGGCCGACGAGAGCGCTTCACCCTTCTCGGCCGCGGCGCTCGAGATCTCGGCCCACGTGAACGACTTCGTGGGCACGCCGGCGACGCTCAGCGTGCCGTCGGCGACGACGATGTCTTCCGGCGCCGCTTCCAGCCGCTCGGCCGCGAGTTGCCGGGCGCGGTCGAGCACCTCGCGCGACGCTTCAAGCGCGGCGCTGCCCCCGAGCTGGAGCGAACGCGATCCGCCGGTGCCGCCGCCCCGCGGGATGAGCGCGGTGTCGGACTGCACGAAGCGGATCGACTCGATCGGGATGCCGAGCTCGCCTGACACGAGCTGCGAGTACGCGGTGGCGTGCCCCTGCCCATGCGCGGACGTACCGGCCTTCACCGTCGCCGAGCCGTCGGGGTGCACCTCGACCTCGGCGTACTCGCTCCCCGATCCGCCGGCGGTGATCTCCACGTAGGCGGCGATGCCGATCCCGAGCTGCTTGGTGTCGCCGCGTTCGCGACGGGCGGCCTGTTCGGCGCGCAGCGCGTCGTAATCGGCGACGCGCAGCGCTTCGGTGAGCGCGGCGTCGTAGTCGCCGATGTCGTAGGTGACACCGGTGACCGTGGTGTAGGGGAACTCGTCGACGCCCAGGAAGTTGCGCCGACGCAGATCGACGGGATCGATCTGCAGCTCGGCCGCCGCGAGGTCGAGGATGCGTTCCAGCATCGCCGCGGCCTCCGGGCGTCCGGCACCGCGGTACGCGCCCATGGGCGCAAGGTTCGTGACCACGACCGCGACGTCGTAGCCGATATGCGGGATCCGGTAGACGCCCTGCGCCATCATGCGGGTCGGGCCGAACGCGAGCAACCCTCCGAAGCCCGCGTACGCGCCGGCGTCGCCGACGACCCGGCACCGCATCCCGGTGATGGTGCCGTCGCGACGCAAGCCGAGCTCGACGTATTGCACCTGCCCGCGGCCGTGGGGCATCGACGTCATGTTCTCGGAGCGGGTCTCGATCCACTTCACCGGGCGGCCGAGCTCGCGGGCGACGGCCAGGGCCACGATGTCTTCCGCGGCCCAGTGCTTGGCCCCGAACGAACCACCGACGTGCGGCGCGATGAGGCGGATGCTCTCGGGCTCCAACCCGAACTGGGTCGCGACCGCGGCGCGGTTCGAGTGCGGCATCTGGCACCCCAGGTAGATGGTGAGGTCATGGCCGTCACCGTCGTCGCCCGGGATCACTGCGACGGCGGAAGCCTCCATCGGCACCACCGCGAGGCGCTGGTTCTCGAACCGGCCCCGCACGATCACTTCCGCGTCGGCGAGCGGGTCGTAGCCGTCGGGCTCACGGCCCGCCATGACGATGTTCGAGCCGATGGCGTCGAACTGCACCATGGAATCGGCCGCCATCGCGGCTTCGGAATCGACCACCGCGGGAAGGACGTCGTAGTCGACGATCACCATCTCCGCCGCGTCGACCGCCTGCGCCTTCGTCTCCGCCACGACGACCGCAAGCGGATCGCCAACGAAGCGAACGCGTCCCTTTGCCAGGGCCGGACGCACCGCATTCGCGTTCACCTGCATCATGCCGACGTAGTTCGGGAGGTCGAGATCCGCCGCGGTGTACACCGCGGCGACGCCGGGCATGGCGAGCGCGTCGGCGGAGTCGATGGCGCGGATCTCGGCGTGCGCGACGGTGGACCGCACGAACGCGAGGTGCAACGCGTCGGGGAGCGGAAGGTTGTCGATGTAGGTGGCTTGGCCCTGCAGCAGGGTCGGATCTTCGACCCGCCGGACCGGAACGCCGACGAGCGATCCGGCGCCGAACCGCGTCGCCGTCAAACCGAATTCCGTTCGGCGGTGGTGGTGAGGGCGCGGCGGACGAGGACGCGGGCGAGGTGGCGGCGGTATTCGACGGTGGCGTTGAGGTCGGCGGGAGGATCAGTGTCGGCGTCGGCGAACGCGGCCGCGTCGGCAGGTGACGCCCCGGTCCGGAGCGCTTCCTCGACGGCTCGGGCGCGGAGCGGGGTGGAGCCCATGTTCACCAACGCGACGCCCGGGTTGGTGCCGCCCACCGCGGCGACCCCCACGATGGCCCAGTCCTGGGCCCGCCGATTGAACTTCTCGAACGCCCAGCCCGCCCCGTCCTGTTTCGGGACCCTGATCTCGATGATCACCTCATCCGGCGCCAAAGCAGTCTCGAGAAACTCGACAAAAAAATCGTCCGCCGCGATCGACCGTTCCCCAGTCGCGCCCCGCACCGTGATCGTGCCACCCAGGGCGAGCACCACCGCAGGAAGATCCGACGCCGGATCACCATGCGCCAACGACCCCCCCAGGGTGCCCCGATGCCGCACCTGCGGATCACCCACCTCCGCGGCCGCCGCGCTCAACAACGGGACATGCGCGTGGACGACCGGGTTGGATTCCACCTCGTGATGACGAGTCAACCCACCAATCGCGATCTGATCCCCCACATCACGCACATACGACAACTCGCCGAGGCCACCCACATCGACCAGGACCGACGGCGTCGCCAACCGCAACTTCATCAACGGCAACAACGAATGGCCACCCGCCAACAACTTCGCGTCGTCGCCGAACTCACCCAACAACCCGACCGCATCATCCACCGACTCCGCCCGCACGTACGCGAACCCCGCCGGAATCACACCCCACCCCGAGAGCTCTCAGCATCAGCCATCGCGGCGGAACCGGCCACCACCGCCGCCACGATGTTGTGATACCCCGTACACCGACACAAATTGCCTTCCAACCCGGCCCGCACCTCACCTTCAGTGAGCGCACCGCCTTCCTGTGCCAAGCCGACCGCGGCCATCACCATCCCCGGCGTGCAATACCCGCACTGCAACCCGTGATGCTCCCGAAACGCCTCCTGCATCGGATGCAACACCCCACCACTATCCGCGAGACCCTCGATCGTCGTCACCGCCCCGCCATCCGCCTGCACCGCCAACACCGTGCACGACTTCACCGACTCGCCATCCAACAACACCGTGCACGCCCCACACGACGACGTATCACACCCCACATTCGTCCCCGTCAACCCCACCACCTCACGCACAAAATGCACCAACAACGTGCGCGCCTCCACCACACGCTCCACCCGCACACCATTCACGACGAGCACGACCGACAGTTCCGACTGCTCTCTGGACATGCGGGCGACACTAGCGCCGCGGCGGAAACTCGCTGCGCGCGGGCGAAGTAACTTGCGCCCGTGAGCGAGCTCTCGGGGAAGGTCGCACTGGTCACCGGCGGCGGCACCGGCATCGGCGCCGCCATCGCGGCGACGTACGCCGCCGCCGGGGCGTCGGTAGCCGTGACCGGGCGACGACCGGACCCCTTGGCCGACGTCGTGGCGCGCATCCAGGGCGCGGGCGGACAGGCGCTCGACCTCCCGTGCGACGTCACCGACCTCGAGCAGATGCACGCGGCGGTCGACACGCTGGTCGAACGGTTCGGCAGGCTCGACATCGTGGTGGCGAACGCGGGGGCGGCACCCGCGTTCGGCCCCGTGGTCGACACGACGCCCGAGGTGTGGCACGAGATCGTCGACCTGAATCTCACCGGCGTGTGGAACACCGCCAAGGCGGCCGTGCCCCCGCTCGTCGCCGCCGGCGGCGGGATCATGATCGTCGTCGGCTCCGGCGCCGGGCGCGCCAACGCGGGTGGGTTGGGCGCGTACTCCGCCGCCAAAGCCGGCGCGGCAGCCCTCACCCGGGTGCTCGCGGCCGAGCTCCGCCGCGTCGAACATCGCGGTCAACGAGCTCGTACCCGGTCCCGTTCGCACCCCGGCTTTGGGCGTGTTCGGCAGCGACGACCCGGACGAGCTCAGCGCGCGGGTGCGCGCCATCGGCGAATGGCTCAAGGACCCCGAGGAAGTCGCCCGTCTCGCGCTCTACCTGGCGACGCTGCCACCCGACGGCACGTCCGGCCAGACGTTCAGCCTGATGGGCCGCCTCACCTGAGGTTCATCCCGCCGCGCCGAGGACACCGGCGAGGGAACGGTCAGGCAA
The DNA here is from genome assembly GCA_963819735.1 of uncultured Actinomycetes bacterium. Taxonomy (GTDB): domain Bacteria; phylum Actinomycetota; class Acidimicrobiia; order IMCC26256; family DASPTH01; genus CAWFXC01. The sequence continues at coordinate 137,224 of CAWFXC010000001.1, forward strand.
CGCGCGTGAGGTCGACGGAGACGTCGAGCGCCGCACTCGGACCGCCGTTGTACACGCCCTTCAGCGGCGCGACGTCGGTGTAATCGCGACCGCGCGCCACCAGCACGTGACGTTCGGCGACCGGCGCGCCACTGGTGGGGTCGACGGGGTGCCAGTCGCCGACCCAGGCTTCGAGCCAGGCGTGGCTGTCGCCGCGGTGGGTGTCACCCAGCGCCCCGGCGACGTCGGGGTACAGGTAGCCGGACGCGTATCGAGCGGGGATGCCGGCGGCTCGGAGTACGGCGATCCCGAGGTGCACGAAGTCCTGACACACCCCGCGCCCGGCGCGCAGCACCTCGACCGCGGTCGTGAACACGCTCGTGGTGCCCGTCTCGTACTCCACGTGCTCGCGGAGCCACTCGACGAGATCCGAGAGCGCGGCCGCCGGCGAGGACGCGGCGCGCAGCTCGAGCGCGATGGCGCGCACCGCGTCGTCGGGCCCGGTCATCTGCGTCTCGTTGAGGAACTCGTAGAAGCGGTCGGTGAGGCCGGGCGCGTCGATGGCGTCCCACGCCACCGTGTCGTCGACGTTGGGCGTGCGCTCAGCGGTTTCGACCAACGAGGTGCCGACCACGGTGAGCTCGGTGTGCGCGTGGTGGAGGTCGAACGTGTGCACTCGACTCCCCCAGTAGTCGCGGTACCGGAAGAGATTGGCGGCCGGATGCACCTCGACGCGGTGCTCGAGCGTGAACTGACTCGAGGTGTCGAGCGGCGAGATGCGCGCCTCGTTGTAGGACGCGTGCACGACTCCGGCGTAGTGATACGTCGTCGAATGACGGACCTTCATGCGCCAGGACACCGTTCAGACGCTCCACTCGATCACGCGCGTCTCCCGGAAGTAGCGACCGGCGATCGCGGCGTGCACGTCGGCACACTCGTGCTGGAGTCGCGAGAGCAGTTTGGGCAGGTCGTCCATTGCCTCGTCGAGGTGGAGGAACTCGAGCTCCGCGCACACCCGGCCGAGGCGGCGGCGGGCTTCGTCGTCGACCCCGGCGCGCGCGGCGCGGGGATCGAGCTCACCCAGCGAGTACTCCGCCGTCGTGAGCGCGTGGTACACCGACCGCGGGAACAGTCGGTCGAGCATCAGGAACTCGACCGCGGTCGCGGCATCGACCGCGTGCTTGTAGGCGCGCAGGTACGCCTCGTACGCCGAACAGCTCCGCAGCGTGGTGGTCCATCCGGTACGACCGAACGCGTCGCCGTACCGGGCCGACAGGAGACGCGTCGTCATGTCGGCACGTTCGAGGCTGCGCCCGACCGACAGGAATCGCCAGCCGTCGTCGCGGCTCATGGTCGTTTCGATGATTCCGTTGCACGCGGCGGCGCGGTCGCGCACCCACCCGAAGAACTCGTGACGGGCGGGCCCGGTGCCCGCGCGCGCACGGCTGCCGACCTCCCGGTAGGTCGTGTTGAGGGTCTCCCACAACTCCGACGACAGTGCTTCCCGTGCGCCGCGGCGCGTTCTCCCACGCGGCGGAGATCGAGCACGTGATCGACCCCGAGAAGGTCGGGTCCTGCGCCAACAGGGCGGTGACCATCGCGGCATCGGGCTCGTCGCCGATCTGCTCGGGGTCGGCACCCATGGCTTCGAGCAGGGCGCGGCACACCGACGCTTCGTCGGCGCGCCGATCTTCGAGGAGCAGGTGGTAGTGCACGTCGAGGAGGCGAGCGGTGTCTTCGGCCCGTTCGACGTAGCGACCGATCCAGTAGAGCGACTCGGCGATCCGGCTCAGCACGCGACCACCGCCGCGCGCTCGACGAAAGACGTGCTCCACTCCGGTACTCATTGCTGCTGTTGCTGTTGCTGCTGGGAGTCCTGCTCCGGCAGCGGACCCAGGGCGGGTGCCGCCGACGGCATGGGCGGCGGCGCGGTGGTGGGCCGCGGCAGGGGCGACAGCTCCCGGCCGTGGTCGGCTGCCGCCAGCACCCAGGTGTCCTTCGAACCACCGCCCTGGCTCGAGTTCACGATGAGACTCGCCTCGGGCAGCGCCACCCGGGTGAGGCCGCCGGGCACCACCCAGACGTCGCGACCGTCGTTCACCGCGAACGGTCGGAGGTCGAGGTGGCGGGCGCCCATGCGGCCGTCGACGAACGTCGGCGCGGTGGAGAGCGCGACGGGCTCCTGGGCGATCCACCCGCGGGATCGGCGAGCACCTTGGCCCGGAGATCCGTGAGCGTCGCTTCGCTGGCGACGGGACCGATCACGATCCCCTTCCCGCCGGAACCGTCGACCGGTTTGAACACCAGCGCGTCGAGCTTCGTGAGGGCCCAGTCGCAGACCTCGGGATCCTCGAGCCGGTACGTGTCGACATTGGCGAGGATCGGCACTTCGCCGAGGTAGTACTCGATCATCTCGGGAACGTAGGGGTAGACCGCCTTGTCGTCGGCGACGCCGTTGCCCGGCGCGTTCGCGATGGTGACGTTCCCCGCGCGCGCGGCGTTCAGGATGCCGGCGCAGCCGAGCACCGACTCGGGGCGGAAGTGAAGGGGATCGAGGAAGTCGTCGTCGACCCGCCGGTACACGACGTCGACGCGCTGCTCGCCACCCGTGGTGCGCATGTAGACGCGCTGGTCGCGACACACCAGGTCGCGTCCTTCGACCAGCTCGACGCCCATCTGCCGGGCGAGGAACGAATGCTCGAAGTACGCGGCGTTGTAGATGCCGGGCGTGAGCACCACGACGCAGGGGTCGTCGACGCCCGGGGGCGCCGTAGCGCGGAACGCCTCGAGCAGACGCTGCGGGTAGTCGGCGACGCGCCGGATGCGGTGACTCGCGAACAGCTCGGGGAACACGTGCGTCATGGCCCGTCGGTTCTCGATCACGTACGAGATGCCCGACGGCGTGCGCAGATTGTCTTCGAGGACGCGAAACACGCCGGCGCCGTCGCGGACGAGGTCGACGCCCGCCACGTGCACGCGGACCCCGCCCGCCGGATCGAGCCCGGCCACGCACCGGTGGAAGTGCGAAGAGCTCGCGACGAGCCGCCGCGGGACCACACCGTCGGCGAGGATCTCGCCCGGCCCGTAGACGTCGCTCAGGAAACGCTCCAACGCGAGCACCCGCTGACGCACGCCGGCCTCGACGACGGCCCACTCCTCCGGATCGATGATGCGAGGCACGAGGTCGAGCGGGAAGGGTCGCTCCTCCCCCGAGTGCGAGAAGGTGATGCCCTGGTCGTGGAACGCGCTGGTCGCGCGCCGCGCAGCGCAATTCGAAATCGTCACGCGAAAGGGTGCCGAGCACCTCGTTCAGCGATTCGTAGTGGGACCGAGGTTCGTCCGGTGCGGAGAACATCTCGTCCCAGGCACGGTCGGGTCGGTAGCCGTCGAGGAGATCTCCCACTCAACCCGGTCTATCGGCCGCAGGTTTCCACTTCGTTTCGGGAGTTTGAACCCCCGGCTCCCCAACTCGGCGGCCCACGCCCGATTCTTCGACGCCTCTTAACCGGCTCTCGCGGAGCCCTCATCAGCCCTCCCTAGCTTCACGGCACGTCCCGAGCAGGAGCCCTCCCCATGGCCGACACCTTCGAGAACCCCGACACCCCCGAGACCGGCGCTTCCGCGACCGCACGCGCACTCACGCCTCCGCCGCGGCGGCGGCCGGCCCCCGGAAAGCGCAAGCCCCGCGCCGCCCGCGCCCGCAAGGCCGCCGCGGTGCTCAGCGTCGCCGCCATGTTCTCCCTCGGCGGGCTGATCGCCTGGCACGACAACCAGTCGGCTGCCACGACCCAGACCGCCGCGGCCAAGACGGCTGCGGCCAACACGAAATCGGCTTCAAGCGCTACGGGTGGCGAATCCGACGACACGAGCACCACCGCGACGTCGGGCACCACCGCGACGTCCGGGACGTCGTCGTCGACCACGTCATCCGGCTCATCCGGCACGACGTCCTCGGGGACCACATCGTCCGGGACGTCGTCGCACACCACGACGAGCGGGAGCTGACCGGCGTGTCGAAGATCATCTGGTACACCGCTCGGGCCAGCGGCATCGTGGCCTGGGGCCTGATCATCATCACCATCGTGTGGGGTCTGCTGCTGGCGACCCGCGTGCTCGGGCGCAAGCCCGCCCCGGCGTGGTTACTGAGCCTCCACCGCTACCTCGGTGCACTCACGCTCGCGTTCGTGGGCGTGCACGTCGTCGCCATCCTCCTCGACACCTACACCAACTTCGGGATCGTCAACGTGCTCGTTCCGTTCACCGGCTCGTGGCACCCGCTGGCCGTCGCGTGGGGCATCGTCGGCATGTACCTCCTCGTCGCCATCGAGATCACGTCGTTGCTGCGGCACCGGATGTCGAAGCGCGTGTGGCACAGCATCCACCTGCTGAGCTACCTCCTGTTCGCCATGACCACCATCCACCTGCTCACCGCGGGCACCGACGCCAAGGCCATCCTCACGACGACGGCGGCCGTCCTGATCGGCACCGCGGTCACGTTCGGATCGGTGGCGATGTACCTCTGGCGCACCGACCCTCCGGAACCCAAGGAGCTGCCGCGTGCGGCACGGGTCCCCGCCCGCACCGCGAGCCATTCCCCCCGTTGACCTGGCGGTAGACAGGCGGTTGATCAGGCCCGGTTCGATCGGGTGCGCCGGGCGAACCGCACCGCGGCACGCCACCCGAGCATGCAGGCGCCGGTGAAGACCAACGCGACGATGGCGAACGACAGCTTGAAGTCGCGGCCCTGCACCACGACGCGCAGCGCGATGCCGACGCCAACGGTCAGGAGCCACGCCGTCACCGCGCGCCGCCAGTCGAGGGGTGCCCGGGGGAGTCCGGTCGCCGCCCACCCGACCACCAGCCCGACCGCGAACGGCCAGAGCACCCGGAAGAACCCGGCGACGCCGGCGTCCTCGTGGTGGGTGCGGCGACCGATCGCGACGAATACCACCAGCACCGTGAGATCGGCCACCGCCGCCACCCACGGCCGGATACCGCGGTCTGTCGCAGGACTGGCGTCGGTCACGCCGCCATTGTCGTCCCCGGTTGCCCGCGTGCACCCATCGCGCGCAACCGGCACCCGCGTCGAGCGCGACCGCGCCGCCCGACCTACTAGCGTCCGCCCCCGTGACGGCACCCGCAAAGGATCATCGGCTCGCGGCCGGGATCGCCTCCGAGGCCGGCAAGCTGCTCGTCGGTCTGCGTGCCTCACTCCACGAAGCCGGCGCCGAATCCGCCGAGCTGCGCGCCGCCGGCGACCAGGCATCACACGAGTTCATCGTCGCCGCCCTCGCCTCGGCGCGGCCCGACGATGCGGTGTTGTCCGAGGAGGGCGCCGACGACGCAGCCCGATTGTCGGCACCGCGCGTCTGGATCGTCGACCCCCTCGACGGCACGCGCGAGTTCGGCGAGGTCGGGCGCACCGACTGGGCCGTCCACGTGGCGCTGGTGATCGGCGGGCAGGTGGAGGCGGCGGCGGTGGCGCTCCCCGCGCGTGAGCTCACGCTCACGGCCGAACCGCCGTCGGCGCTCCCCCCGGCGTACGCGGGGCCGCCCCGGGTCGTCGTGAGTCGCACCCGCCCCCCGGTGATCGCCGAGGAGTTGGCCCGCCGCCTCGACGGAGAACTGGTACCGCTCGGGTCGGCCGGCGCCAAGGCCATGGCCGTCGTGCTCGGCGACGCCGACGTCTACGCACATAGCGGCGGCCAGTACGAATGGGACTCCGCCGCGCCGGTGGGTGTGGCCGCCGCGGCCGGGCTGCACGTGTCGCGGCTCGACGGCTCACCGCTGCAGTACAACCGCCCCGAGCCGTGGCTGCCCGACCTGTTGATCTGCCGGCCCGAACTGGTCGAGGCCGTGCTCGCCGTCACCCGCGCCTGAGCGCGGCGGCTTCAGCGGAGCGATCTGCGCAAGACGCCTCAGCCGAACTGGCGCACGAGGAAGAACACGGCGAACAGCATCAGCACGATCCCAAATGTCGGTCGGGCGATGCGATCGGGGAGTTGCCGCCCGAATCGCGCGCCCAGCATCGACGCCGGTACGAGCCCGAGCGCGAACGCACCGGCGATCACCCAGTCGATGTCGCCGAGCAACCAGTGCGCGGCGATCGTCGGGATGGTCAGTGCCGCGGCCGCCACCAGCGAGGTGCCCGCCGCGCGCGCCGCGGTGAACCCGAGGACGACCACGAAGATCGGGACGAGCAGGAAGCCACCGCCGTTCGCGAGCAGGCCGGCGAGGAACCCGGCGCCGGCGACCAACGCGACGACGAGGGTGGTGTCGTCGCGACGGGTCGCGCACCGTTCGGCCGATCCCGTCCGGCTCGGCACGAACATGCGGACACCGACACCGAACAGGACGATGCCCGACAACACGAGCAGCCCGGTACCGCCCACGACGCGCGATGCGGCGGAGCCGATGACCACCGCGGGGACCCCGGCGAACACTGCGAGCTTGGCGGCCCGGCGGTCGAGCATGCCGGCGCGGAAGTACTCGCGTGCACCCGCGACCGACGCCGGGAGCATCGCCGGTAACGGCGACGCCACCGCGATCGCCGGGGGGACACCGAGCAGCGCCAGCACCGGCGTCGCGAACGCCGAACCTCCGGCACCGAACAGGCCGTACGCGATCCCCACCCCGATACCCGCTAGGACGAAGACCAGCCAACTCATGTCTCGATGGTGCGCCCCGATCGTTCACAGGTCCAAGACGTAGATCTTCTGGAGTCGATAGGCTTTTGCCTATGGATCTCCGCCGGCTCCGCCTCTTCCTGGCCGTCGTCGACCACGGCGGGATGACCCGCGCCGCGGAGGCAGAGTTCGTGTCGCAACCGTCGGTTTCCCAGGCGATCCAGGAGCTCGAGCGCGAGCTGGGGGCCGCCCTCTTCGCCCGGGTCGGCCGCGGGGTGATCCTCACCCCGGCCGGCGAGGCGCTGGTCGGCCCGGCCCGCCAGACCCTGCGCGACGTGGAGACGGGTCGGGCCGCGGTGGCGGCGGTCGCCGGCCTCGCATCCGGACGGCTCGACGTCGGCGCGTTGCCCACTCTCGCGGTGGATCCCGTCGCGCCCCTCGTGGGCGCGTTCCGGATGGCGCACCCGGGGGTGCGGGTCGCGCTCGCCGACCCTGACGATGCCGACGCGCTCGCGGGGCTGGTCGCGAGCGGTGCGTGCGAGATCGGCCTCACCCTCGCCCCCGCGACTACGCCCGCGCTGCGCACCCGGACCCTCGGCACCCAGGACCTGCTGGCGGTCCTCCCGCCGGGGGTGCACACCACCGCGCTCCCGCTCCCGGTCGCCGAGTTGGCCCGCTTCCCGCTCGTCGCCGCGCCGCTCGGTACCGCGACGCGGGACCAGCTCGAAGAGGCGTTCGCCGCCGCCGGGGTGACGCCCGACATCGCGGTGGTGGCGTCGCAGCGCGAAGCGATCCTCCCCCTCGTGCTCGCCGGCGCGGGGGCGACGCTGTTCCCCCGGCCGCTGGCCGAGCAGGCGGCGCGGCTCGGGGCTTCGGTCACCCCGCTCCGGCCGCACTTGTCGCGGCCGGTCTACCTCCTGCACCGTGCCGGCCCGCTCTCCCCTGCCGCCGAGGCGTTCCTCGCCCTCGGGGCACCGGGCGAGCTCCCCGACTGAGGGCCTCGGCGCGCACGAGTCCCGCCCGCGATGGACAACGCCGTCGCTTTGTTAGCAATACCGATGCACAAGCGACCTTCCGGCTCGACAATTGGCCGGCTCGGGAATTGTCTCGAGCCGGAGCCGGCTCTCGGACGGGTTTACTCGGCCGCCTGCACCGGGAGCCCGGCCGCGCGCCAGGCCTGGAAGCCGCCGATGAGATCGGTGGCGTGGCGAAGCCCGAGATCCTGCAGGCTCGCGGCGGCGAGGCTCGACGAGTAGCCCTCCGAGCACACGACGATCACGTGCACGTCGTGCCCGACGGCTTCGTCGATGCGGGCGTCACTCGCGGGATCGAGCCGCCACTCGAGCACGTTGCGCTCGATCAACTTCGCCCCGGGGATCTCGCCTTCGACGCGTCGCTGCTGCAGTGGACGCGTGTCGACGAGAAGTGCGCCGCGTTCGACGGCCGCCGCGGCCTCCGCGGGGGTGACCCGATGCAGGCGGGCCCGCGCCGCCTCGAGCAGCTCGTCGACCGACGCGGTCAACGGATCTCGCCGCGTCCCGTGCGCGTTCCGAGCGCGGGCTCGGTGTGCGAACGCGTCAGCGCGGTGGCGTCGTCGCGCTCGTAGAAGTCCATGGTCACGAGCGGCGGAGAGTACACGTGGAGGCTCGTCGCCACCTGTGCGGTCGAGTTCACGACGCGGTGCACGTGGTTCGGGCCGAACGCGCGCGCGGTACCTTCGGTGAGCAGTTGTTCGTGCAACACGCCGAGCCCGTCGCGCCGGCCGGACGTCTCGTACAGCTCGCCCTCGACGACGTACAGGGCCCCCGAGGAGCCACCGTGGTCGTGGAGGTCGACACCCTGGTGGGCGTCCCACCCGATCAGCCACGTGTCGAAGTCTTCGTGGGCGGCGAGGCGCAGGAACCAACGCTCGCGCGGATCGTGCTGCGCCAACGCGCGCCAGGTGTCGGCCTCGCGCGCGAGGTCGCGCACCGCGCCGAGCAGCGCGGCGGGGGCGAGCGGCCGGCCCGCGGATCGCGCATCGTCGGGGGCGGACACCGGTTGGTCGTGATCTTCGATCACCGACACGGACGACATGATTCGGAGCTCCTCGGGGCGGACGCGCGAATGGTCACAGACCCTTCACGCGGAGGGATACGAACGGGAGACCGCCGCGGCACACTGGGCCCGGGCTTCGTTCAGTCGGGCCGACAGGCCTCGTCGGACATGCACATGCGGTCGAGGTGGCACCGGTCGAGCGCAACCTCGTTGCGGCGGGTGCGCTTCCGGCGTATGGCACTCGGGTGCATGGGCGGACCGTACCACAAAAGCTGACCAAACGGGTCAGATTTCGAAAGTTATTCTGCAGTAAGGCAACTGGATTCATCAACATAGCGTGGAAGGAGGCGCCGTGTCACTCCCCAACTTCTTCGTGATCGGCGCACCCAAGGCTGACACACTGCACGGCGCGTTGTCGCGCCCCCAACTCTTCCCGGCGGGGCGGTGGCGAACAACGCTTCGTACTCGTCGCGCCGCCGAGGAAGCACTTCGGCTGCTTGACCGGTGAAGTCCACTTTCGCCGAAATCCTCATGGTCGTACGCGCTCGTTCCTTTCCCCGGAACGGTCTCCGGCCCGACTTGACCCTGCGACGGCAAAAGTCTAGCTTCTTCATCAGATTACTGCACAAGCCTCCGGGAGGACCCCGTCTCCATGCGTCAGTTCCGTACGTCCACCAAACTCTTCGCCGTCGCGATCGCGGCGACGGTTGCCGCGGTGCTCGCCGCCGGCACCCCGGCGATGGCGGCCAAGGCCGCGAAGAAGAGCGACCCCGTCACCCTGCGGCTCGGCTACTTCCCGAACGTCACCCACGCGCCCGCGCTGGTGGGCGTGGAGAGCGGCATCTTCGCCAAGAAGCTCGGCTCCAACGTCGACCTCCAGCTCAAGACGTTCAACAGCGGCACCGACGAGCTCACCGCCATCCAGGCCGGCGCCCTCGACGCCGCCTACATCGGCCCCAACCCCACCATCACCGCATGGACGCAGCTCGACAAGGGCGTGCACGTCGTCTCCGGCGCGGCGTCCGGCGGCGCCTACTTCGTCGTGAACAAGTCGATCAACAGTGCGGCCGACCTCAAGGGCAAGACCCTCGCCTCGCCGCAGCTCGGCAACACCCAGGACGTCGCCCTCCGCAACTGGCTGAAGTCGAAGGGCCTGGCCACCGACACGAGCGGTGGCGGCGACGTGAAGATCATCCCGCAGGACAACGCCACGTCGCTCACCGCGTTCGAGCAGGGCAAGATCCAGGGCGCCTGGGTGCCGGAGCCGTGGGCAACCCGCCTCGTCAACGAGGGCGGTGGCAAGATCCTCGTCGACGAGGCCACACTGTGGCCCGGTGGCAAGTACGTCACCACCCAGCTGATCGTCACCGACGACTTCCTCAAGGCTCACCCGAGCACCGTCCAGGCGCTGGTCAACGGCCAAGTGGCGGCGAACGACTACATCAAGACCAACACTGCGGCGGCCGAGCAGGACGTCTCGAACGGCATCAAGCAGATCACCGGCAAGGCGATCGATGGCAACCTGGTGATCGCGTCGTTCGCGAACATCGACTTCACCAACGACCCCATCGCGTCTTCGCTGATCAAGGACAACACCACCCAGAAGCAGTTCGGCTTCCCCGCCGCCACCAGCTTCAAGGGTCTGTACAACCTGACGTTCCTCAACAAGGCACTCGAGGCCGCCAAGGAGCCCACGGTGAAGGCACCCAAGCTGTGACCGCACAGGTCCCCGACGCAAAAACCCTCGAGGCAACCTCGGCCGCAGACGCGGTCGAGGTTGCGTCGCGCTACGCGGTCGTCGTCGACCACGTCTCCAAGGTGTACGGCACCGAGGGAAACTCGACGCACGCGCTCGACCGTGTCTCGCTCGACGTCGAGCGGGGTGAGTTCGTCTGTCTCCTCGGCGCGTCGGGCTGCGGCAAGAGCACGCTGCTCAACATCATCGCCGGGCTCGATCGGCCGAGCACCGGCACGGTCGAGACGATCGGCGGCGCCCGCACCACGCTGATGTTCCAGGAGTCGGCACTGTTCCCGTGGCTCACCGCGCGCGGCAACGTCGAGCTCCCGCTGAAGATCCGCAAACTCCCGCGCGGCGAGCGCCGGGCGAAGGCCGACAAGCTGCTCGACCTCGTGAACCTCGGCAGCTTCGCGTCGAAGCTGCCCCACGAGCTGTCCGGCGGCATGCGGCAGCGGGTCGCCCTGGCGCGGTCGCTGGCCCAGGAGGCCGACGTCCTCCTCATGGACGAGCCGTTCGGCGCCCTCGACGCGATGACCCGCGACGTGCTCCACGACGAGCTCGAGCGGCTCTGGCGCGAGACCGGGCTCACGGTGGTGTTCGTCACCCACAACGTCCGCGAGGCCGTGCGCCTCGGTGACCGGGTGATCCTGCTGTCGAGCCGTCCCGGCCGCGTCGTCGAGGAGTACCCGATCGACATCGAACGCCCGCGCCGCCTCGACTCGTTCGACGTCGCCGACCTCGCGGTCACCATCACCGACCGTCTGAAGGAAGAGGTCCGTCGCCATGGCCGTTGACGAACGCGAGCTCGCCGAGCTGGCGTCGGGCCTCGACGCCCTCGACGTCCCCGTCGCACCCCGGGTCTCACGCGTCCGGAAGCTCTGGCGCGCCACGTGGCCCAAGCTCCTCGCGGTCGGCATCGTGTGGGCGGTCTGGCAGTTCCTGTACTGGGTCGAGTGGAAGCCCCACTACGCGTTCCCCTCTCCGGAACAGGCCGTCACGTCGATCTTCGACAACTGGGACGTCATCTCCACCGCCATCCGCAACACGCTGTCGCGGGCGGTCTACGGCTACGCACTCGCGCTGATCATCGGCACCACGATCGGCGCGCTCGTCGCCCGCATCGCAGTGCTCCGCGCCGCGATCGGTTCCATGATCACGGGCCTGCAGACGATGCCGTCGGTCGCCTGGTTCCCCGCGGCCATCCTGGCCTTCGGGTTGAACGACGAGCGCGATCATCTTCGTGGTCGTGATGGGCGCGGCGCCGTCGATCGCGAACGGTCTGATCAACGGCATCGACAACATCTCCCCGGTGCTGCTGCGCGCGGGCCGCGTCCTCGGCGCCAAGCGGTTGGTGGCGTTCCGACACGTCATCCTCCCCGCGGCGATGCCCTCGTTCATCGGCGGGCTCAAGCAGGGGTGGGCGTTCGCGTGGCGCAGCCTCCTCGCCGGCGAGCTCATCGTGCTGATCCCGGGCAAGTTCTCCCTGGGGCAGCAACTCGACGTGCAGCGGCAGTTCGCCGATGCCGCCGGGCTCTACGGCATGATGATCGTGATCTTCGTGATCGGTGTGCTCGTCGACACGTTCGTGTTCGGTTACGCGGAGCGCAAGATCCGCCGCCGGTACGGCCTCATCGACGCCGCGACCACCTAGCCCGACCATCACCGAGCGCGACGTTCGCGGGCCGGCTCCGCTTCGGCTGCTGATCCCGAACGGTTGACGCGAGAGCGACCGTCGTAGGCTCGCACCATCGCCAACACCACCGCTGTCGTCCGGGCGCTACCGACCGAACCCGGTGTCGAACCGCACCCTGGTCGCGCCAGGTTGGCGATCACGGTGGCGCGCATCGGGCTCGGCCTGCTCGTCATCGCGGCGTCGACCGCGTTGCTGGTGGCGGCGGGCGCCGATCTCGCGTTCGCATCGGTGGCGCTGTTGTTCCTCGTGGTGGGCGCGTCGATCTTCGGGTACGGGCCCGGGCTCGTCACCGCGGTCGCGAGCGCGGCCTTGCTCACGTACTACTTCACGCCCCCGCTCCACTCGTTCGCCATCGATCCCCCCGACGACATCCTGGCGATGGCCGCGTTCGTCGCCGTGTCGCTCGGCGTCAGCGCCACCGTCGCCCGGCTGAATCAGCTCCGTCGGCGATCCGAGCTCGGCGCGCGCGAGGCGCGCGTCCGCCTCGATCTCACCGACGCGCTGGGAGCCGGGCTCCCACCGTCGACTGTGGTCGACACGCTCGCCCGCGACCTGGTCGACCTCTTCGATCTCGCGTCGAGCAGAGTGACGGCCGGCGACGATGTCGCCGACGCGCGCGGCGTGCGGCCCGCGGTCGGCAGCTTCACGGTGTCGGGCACGCTCGTCACCTTCGAGCTCCAACTCGGCCGGGCGCTCGAGCCGGGCGAGTCGGCCACCATCGAGGCGCTGGCCTCGGGGTTGGCCATCGCGCTCGACCGCGCCCGACTCGACACCGCCGCCCGCGACCAGCAGCTGCGCGCCGATCTCGCCCGCTCGCGGGCCGGCTTCCTCACTGCGGTCACCCACGATCTGCGAACGCCGCTCGCCACCATCAAGACGGCCACCGGCGCGCTCCTCGCTCCCGACTCGCCGCTCGATGCCGAAGAGCGCCACGAGCTCCTCGAAGCCACGTACTCGGAGGCCGCCCGGCTCGAAGGACTGGTCACCAAGGTGCTCGAGCTCACGCGGATCCGCACCGGCGCGATCCTGCCCGAGCCGTTCGAGATCGAGGCGCCCGACCTCGTGCGCGCCGCGGTCGATCGCCTCGGGCCCGCGGGCCGCCAGCGAGGGATCGCGTTGGAGCTCGATCCCGATCTCCCCGCGCTGGAGGTCGATTCGCTGCTGATGGAGTACGCACTGGTGAACCTGCTCGAGAACGCGCTGCTCCACGACCCGTCGGGCTGCGAGATCCTGGTGCGCGGATCGGCGGTCGGCGGGCGCGTGGAGCTGGCCGTCGTCGACCACGGGCCGGGGATACCAGTGGCCGATCGCGAGCGCGTCTTCGAGGAGTTCGTGCGCCTACGCGCTGCGACCGACGGCCCCGGCACCGGGCTCGGCCTCGCCATCGTGCGTTCGCTCGTGAACGCGAACCGGGGCATCGTCCGCTACGAGGACACTCCGGGAGGTGGCGCTACGTTCGTGGTCAACTTGCCGGTCGCCGGAGACATCTGCTCGGAGGTCACCACGCCATGAGCGCCGTGCTGCTGGTCGAGGACGACCGCCTGTTACGACGCGCCCTGCCGCGCCAGCTTCCGGACGTGGCGGTTCGACGTGTCGGAGGCCGAGAGCGGCGAGGAAGCGCTCACGATGATCGCGAGCGATCCGCCCGACCTCGTGGTGCTCGACCTCACCCTGCCCGGCATCGACGGGCTCGAGACGCTACGCCATCTCCGCAGCTTCACCGGTGTACCGGTGGTCGTGCTCACCGTGCGCGAATCGCTGCGCGACAAGGTGGCGGCGCTCGAATCGGGCGCCGACGACTACGTGCTCAAGCCGTTCGAGCCCGAGGAGTTGCTGGCGCGCGTCCGCGCGCACCTTCGCCGCTCCACCGCCGCCGGCGATCAACCCGTCGTCGTGCGATCGGGCCCGCTCGAGATCGACCTCGCGCGCCGCCTCGTCACGTACGACGGCGAACCGGTGCAACTCACGCGCACCGAGCTCCGCCTGCTCGAGGTGCTCCTCGCGCACCGCGGAAAGCTGGTAACCCGGGAACAGCTCCTCGATGCGGTCTGGGGATCACGCCACCACAGCGACCGCGGCCGGCTGCGCGTGTTCGTGCTCCATCTCCGCCGCAAGCTCCACGACGATGCCGCCCATCCGCGGTTGATCTTCACCGAGCCCGGTCTCGGCTACCGCTGGATCGCGGAACAGGAAGAAGCCGACGGCAACCCGTGACCGTTGACCGGCGCCCGGGCGCGGGGCCGTCAGAACCCGATCAGGTACGCCAATTCTTCCGTTGAGCCTCTTCAGTTTTACGACAGATTGCTGTTGGTGTTCCGTAATGCCCGGTTGACGGCGGCGAGACGCGAAGTTCTCCACGCGTGCCTAGGTTCGCGTTCGGCGCGCGTACTCACCGCGCTCGCCGGGGAGGGCTGGCGTGAAGCTCGTCGTCGCGGTCATCAAGCCGTTCAAGGTCGCAGAGGTCACCGACGCGCTGCACGCGGTCGGTGTCTCGGGCGTCACCCTCACCGAGGTCCGCGGCCACGGACGCCAACTGGGCCACAGCGAGAGCTACCGCGACGCCGAGCACCAGATCGACTACCTGCCCAAGACGCGGCTCGAGATCGTGGTCGACGACGGTGAGGTCGACAAGGCGGTCGAGACAATCGTTGAGCACGCGCGTACCGGCAGCATCGGGGACGGCAAGTACTGGGTGATACCGGTCGAAGCAGTCGGTCGCATTCGCACGGGGGAAGTCGGCTTCGACGCGCTCTGACGCACTCTGACCGCGTTCTGACCGCGAGGGACCGCGCCCGAGCACACCCCGTGCTGCAGAATGCCGGCGGTGCAGACGAACCGGGCCGAAGCGTTCAGCGACGGCGTGCTGGCGATCGCGATCACCCTGCTGATCCTCGAGATCAGCGTGCCCGACACCCAGGGGAGCCATCTGCTGCGGGCGCTCGGACACCAGTGGCCGTCGTACGCCGCCTACGTCGTGAGCTTCCTCACCATCGGCATCATGTGGGTGAACCATCACGCACTGTTCCAGCGCATCAAGGTGGTCGACCGCGGGCTGCTCTACGTGAACCTCCTCCTGCTCCTGGCGATCGCGTTCGTCCCATTCCCGACCGCGCTGCTCGCGCAGTACGTCCGGAGCCCCAGTGGTGGTCGCGTCGCCGCGGTGATCTACTGCGCCAGCCTGTTGCTCGTCGGCCTGGGCTTCGTGGCGCTGTGGACCTATCTCCGGAACCATCCCGAACTGCGGACCGCCGACTTCAGCGACGCGCAGGTCGCCGCCGCGCTGCGGCGCACGTGGCGGGGACCGGTGGCCTACGTCGTCGCGCTGTTGCTCTCGCTGGTGAGCGCGTACGCCACGCTCGCGATCTGCGGCGCGGTCGCGATCTACTTCGTGGTGCCGTACCGAACCGACGACGTCACCGACGCCGTCACTTGAGGATGTTGACCGCCCGCGCGATCACCAGCACCGCGATCACCAACGACACGAGCGACTGCACCAGCATCGTCATCTTGGTCCAGCGCGACATGGGCATCACGTCGGTGGGACTGAACGCGGTGGCGTTGGTGAACGACAGGTACAGGTAGTCGACGAACTCCGGCTCCCAGTCCTTCGGCACGAAGTCGACCGTGGTCATCTGCGGGAACAGGAAGTCGGGATACGGATCGATGCCGGCGGCCCGCGTCGCCGGGCCGCCGCGATCGAACTCCCAGTACCAGAGCGCGAACACGATCACGTTGGTGAGCCAGATCGCGCCACCGGTGAGCAGCAACTGGCCAGGGTCGCGAATGCCCTCGCCGTTGAGCAGGTCGATCACCAATCGAGCGGCCGACGCGATGTTTGCCGCGCTCATCAGCCCGATGAGCAACAACGTGATGGCGCGGAGCGCCCGCGACCGTCGGTCCATACGCCGCGGATTCAGCACCACGATCCCGATGAGGAGCACGGTGGAGATTCCCGCGAGCAGCCACTTCGGGCGGTTCGCCACCCGCGCGTCGAGGGTGAGCTCCAGCAGGATCGCGACCAGGATCGCAATCGTCACCGGCAGGCGCGACTCCCCGTCGGTCGGGCGCAGCCACGCGGGCCGGACGACGCCGCCGACCTCCGTCTCGAGCCTCTGCACCACGACCCGACTGGGGTCGAGGAGACGGTCGATGAAGCGGACCCGTTTCGGCTTCGGTTCGCGCGCCTCGCCAACCATCGCGCGCACCCTAACGGGCGCGGGCGAGGATCAGGCGATCTTGCGGCTCTTGCCGGTGCCTTTCAGCAGCGCGCTGTTCGGGTTCTCCGGCAGCTCCTGGAGCGGCTCCGCGATCTCGCCGACCGTCGGCCCGTACTTGTCGGCGAGCGGTGCGAGCTTGGCGAGATCGAAGTCGTAGAGCTTGGCCGCGTTCTCGCTGAGGATCCGGCGCATCTCGGCCGGGTCGACGTCGTGGAAGACCTGCCGCAGGTGCTCGCGCGTGAACGGCCCGGTGCCTTCGTCGTGGGGGTAGTCGCTCCCCCACAGGAACCGGTCGTCGGCCATCATCTCCCGGGCGGCGGCGTCGGCGGGGCCGGGCTGGCTCGCGGCGACGAAGCAGTTCTGGTTGAAGTACTCGGTGGCCGACCGCGGGAGTGCGTTCTCCGCGGTGTACTTGAGCTCGCCGATCTCACCCTTGCTGATGTTCTCGATGATCGCGTCGAGCTGGTTGAGCAAGGGCGGGATCCAGGCCGCGCCCATCTCGGTCATCACGAACTTGAGCCGCGGGAAGCGCTCGAACACGCCCGACAACATCATGTGCACGAACGGCCGCTGCGAGTAGAAGCTCACCTCGCTGATCATGATCATCGGGACCGACGCGAAGCGGCCGTAGTCGGGAGAGCCGGTACCGCCGTGCGCGTTCACCGGGATGTCGAGGTCTTGGAGCGCCGCCCACAGCCGGTCGTAGTCGGGGTGGTAGAGCGGCTTCACCCACTTCACGTCGGGCGCGATGTTCGGGAGCAGCACACCGCCGCGCAGACCGTTCTCCTTGATCCACGTGGCGTCGGCAATCGCGTCGTCGATGTCGTTGAGGAAGATCTGTCCGATGCCGGCGCGGCGCTCCGGGAAGCGCGACGCGAACTCGAGCATCCAACGGTTGTGCGCCTGGATGCCGGCGTGGCGCAGCTCGTACTCCTCCGGCTTCGGCGGCGGCGCGAACAGCACGAAGCTCGGGAAGAACGGCGGCACGGTGTTCGGGAAGATGACCTCGCCCACGACACCGTCGGCCTCCTGGTCGGCGTTGCGGCGGTCGTCGTCCCAGTTGCGTACCCGCAGGCTCGTGTCGCGCAGGTCGCGCCACGGGTTCTTGTACTTCTCGCGCCACGCGTCGAACTCCGGGACGTACTTGGGATCGAGGAACTCGCGGTAGGTCTTGTGATCGGCACCGGCGTGCGTGTCGGCGGAGATGATCGTGTAGTGGTCGCTGGTTGCCGTAGCCATGGAGTTCTCCCTCTTCGCTCGGTCGCGTCTTCGGTTGCATCGTGTCACCGGGCCGGACGCGCCGGCCGAATCTCTAGAATCAGCTTCTACTTTAGCGCACGCCACCGGTGGCGGCCAGCGGCCGGGTTATCGTCCCCCGATGGACCGAGGGGTGACCGTCATCACGGGGGCAGCGAGCGGTATGGGCCTGGCGTGCGCCCGGCGCCTGGCCCGGCCGGATCAGACACTTCTGCTCGTCGACATCGACGCGGCCAAGCTCGCCGCGGTGCGCGCCGACGTCGCCGAGTATGCGAGCGGTCCCGACGACGTGCAGACCGCCACTGTCGACGTCACCGACGTCGCCTCCCTGGCCGGCCTCGCCGATCGGGTCCGCGAGCTCGGCGAATTCCGTGCGCTCGCGCACGCGGCGGGCATCTCCCCCACCATGGCCGCGTGGGACGCGGTCATCCGGGTCGACCTCGTGGGCACCGCGCTGATCCTCGAAGCTTTGCGCCCGCTCGCGGTGTCGGGCACGGCCGTCGTGTGCTGGGCGTCGAACGGCGCGTACATGGGCATCTCGGGTGCCGGCGATCCGATCCTCGACGCCATCCTCGACGAGCCGTTGGCCCCCGACCTCATCGACCGGCTGGCCGCGGCCAACGGGGAACGGTTCTCGAGCCCCGACGGCAGTGGCGACGCCTACACGTGGGCCAAGCGTGGGGTCATCCGGCTGGTGCGGCGAGAGGCGGCGGCGTGGGGCGCGCGCGGGGCGCGCATCGTGTCGATCTCACCCGGCATCATCAACACGCCGATGTCGCGCCAGGAGTTCGCGGTGCAACCGCTCATGAAAGTGATGATCGACAACACGCCCATCCCCCGGTTCGGGGCGCCGAACGAGATCGCCGAGCTCGTCGCGTTCCTGGTGTCGCCGAACGCCGGCTACATCACCGGCTGCGACATCCTCATCGACGGCGGCGTCAGTGCCGCGCTGGGCCAACTGGTCTAGCTACCGCGCCCACCACGCGGGTGCGCAGCAGGATGCGCGAGGCCACCGAGGCGTAGACCAACGCGATGAGCGTCAGCAGTATGGCGGCGCCCTCGGCGCTGATCCACTGGACGCGCCAGATGACGATCGCCAGCGCGGTCGTCGCGAGGGCAACCCCCAGCCGCCAGGCGACGAGCGCGCGCTGCGGAACCCGCCGGCTGCACGGCCCGATCATCGCCAGCGCGACCAGGATCCCGACGAGTGGCATCGTCACCAACAGCGACTTGTCGCCCCCGAGGATCGCGCCCAACTCGTAGCTCAGGAGTTTGGCGTACCCGACGGCGACCCCGGCCAGCGAGAGCTGCAACAGGAGGTGGCCCGCGAGCCAGACCGCGGTCGATCCCGCGCCATCGCGGACGCCGGCGTGCGGCACGTCGTCGAAGTACGACCACCAGATCGCGAACACGAATACGAACATCGTGACCAGCACCGTGATGTCGATGCCGTCGAGGCTGCCGTCGGCCGCGAGCAACGCCACCTTCACGAATGATTCGCCGCACACGATGATCGTCATGAGCCCGAAGCGCTCGAGGAAGTGGTGCTCGTCGAAGGGGGGCACCAAGCCGAGCCGCCCGGCGCGGAAGCCCAGCGTCGGCCACGCGAGCAGGAAGACGCCGACCACCCACAGCCCGATCCGGACCGGCTCGGGAGCCAGTGCCCCCACCACGATCGGTACCGCGGCGGCCGAGTACTGATTGCGTCGGATCCGGGCGAGCCGCACTTCTTCGTGGGAACCGTGCACGCTCCGGGCGTACATGATCGCCACGTCGACCGCGAGCAACGCGTACGTCACCGAGAGCAGTCCCGGGTGGGCGTCGAACCCGTCGCCGACCGCGAGCGCGTTCACGGTGAGCAGCAGCATCTGTGCCAGCACCAGGACACGTTGGATCGCGCCGTCGTCCCGATAGCGGTTGGCGTGGAGCGTGGTCGCGAGCCACACCAGCCAGAGGGCGGTGAACGCGGCGGCGACGGAGCCGATCGAGGGCAGCCCGGAGTCGAAGCCGACCGCGTCGCTGAACGTGATCACTGCGGCGACGAACACGAGGTCGTAGAAGAGCTCGATCCATCCGACCGGCTGCTGTGGCGCGCTCAACTGGACGCCCTCGTCACCCGCCATGCCTGATCATCTCGCACTCGGGAGCCACTGGACGGAATTTCGCGTGCGCCCTCTCGTTCAACCCGGCTGGTCAGCGCGGCTGGTTCAACCCGGCTGGTTCAACCCGGCTGGTTCAACCCGGCTGGTTCAACCCATCGTGATGACGCGGTGCGAGAGTTGCCAACCGGCCGGGCCGCGGACGAACACGTCGTCGTACTGGCCGACGGTGAGGATCTTCGGCGCGGTCGCGGTCTCCCCGACGAACAGGAAGTAGGAACGAGCGGTGGCGCGGTCGTCGGATTCGACCGTGACCGCCGATGTGGTCAGCATGTGACGCGTGTTGCTGCCCGGGCCCTGGAGGCCCGACCCCCTTCGCTCGCGCACGCCGACGAGGATCTCCTCGTGACCCTTCCGCACACTGCCGGGAACGCCGATGATCGGATTGTCGGGCATCTCCCACGCCGCGTCGTCGGTGAAGTTGGCGATGTACTCCTCGATGGTTCCGGTGTCGGCGGTCTGCGCGATGCGGGCGATGACGTTCCTGATCTCGGCGTCGGTTCCCATGGGGCGATCCTCTCCTGAATACGGGTGTGGGGAGGCTACCGACTCAGCGCGCGCCGCTCAGCGCGTCGGGGCGGTAGAGCACGATGTCGGCGGGATCGATCTTGCGGTCGGCGATGCCGTCGAATCCGTTGCCACCGTTGTACGCGTCCTCACCGATGAAGAGGCCGTCTTCGTCGATGGGCCACACGATCGCCATGCGCGACTCGTAGAGGTAGTCGGCGTTCTCGTCGTCGACCGGGATTCCCATCGCCGCCAGCAGCCGGCCGGGGTAGGCCATGCGCATGGTGCCTTCGGTGAGGATGCAGTCGCGGTCGACCACGAGGCGGTCGATGTCGTGGTGCAACTTGCCCGCGCCCGAGGCGGCGAAGTCTTCGTAGAACTTCTGCACCGCGGCCTTGCCGACGTGGTTGGGTTCGGTCTGGTTCTCGGTGTACACGTGGTACTTCGCCTGCTCCGAGACCGTCGCCATCAAGAGGTCGAGGTCGAGCGTGGCTTCCGCCTTCATGTGCTGGAGCAGCAGCTCGAGGTTGCGCCGCAGCACCGGGTCGGTCTCGACCGCGAGGCGTTCCTCCGCCTTCTTCCAGGTGAGGTTCTGGTCGATGACTGTCATGGTGGTCTCCCCCGTCGCGGTGTCGAGCATCTGTTTATGCCATAAACTACCGACGATGACGCCGGCGCGCAACGGCTCGACCCGCAGCCCCGCCCCGGCCCGCACGCGGGCCCGGATCGACCGGGCGGAGATCGTGGTCGCCGCCCGCGACCTCCTCGACGAAGAGGGACCGGCCGCCTTCACGATGGCGCGCATCGGCGATCGCCTCGGCGTCACCGCGATGGCGCTGTACCGCCACGTGGCCGACCGCCGCGACCTCGAGCACGCGGTGGTCGAGCTCGTGCTCCGCGATCTCGACGTCGACGCGCCACCGAGCGACGACTGGGCCGGCGCGGTGGCCGCGTGGATGCGCGGGGTCCGCGACCACCTGTTGCGTCACCCGTGGGTCATCCATCTCATCGGGAGCCGCCGCGAGCTCTCGCCCCCGTGGCTCGGCGCGCTCGACCGGCTGGTCTGCATCCTCGACGACGCCGGATTCGAGGTCGACACCGTGGCGCAGGAGATCGTGCGGATCACGCGCGCCACGCTCGGCATCACGATCCAGGAGATCGAGGCTCCCCTCCCCCACGCCGCCGCCAACTCGGCCACCATGCTGGCGGCGTTGAGTGAAGCCGCTCGCCCGCGTTGGCGGCCGATCGTCGACGCGCTCGCGCACTACTCCGACGACGATCTGTTCGACGATCTCGTCGCCGACACCCTCACCCGGCTCCACGCCGAGCTGGGAGTGCGGCACCCGACGCCGACCTAACCTGGCCCGAGTCACTCGCTCCGAGGCCGGCCCCGACAAAGAGGCGCCCTGTGCTCCCGTCCGACGTCCGCCCGATCTCCGTCGACGACCACATCATCGAACCGCCGCACCTGTGGCAGGACCGCCTCCCCGAGCGGTACCGCGAGGCCGGTCCGCACGTGGTCGAGCTCGACGACGGCACGCAGGCGTGGGCCTACGAGGACCAGCTCATCCGCACCGCACGCGGCAACACCCGCACCCTCCCCGGCTTCGACGACGATCCGCTCGGGTTCGCGCGGTTCGACGAGATGCGCCCCGGTTGCTACGACCCCAAGGCCCGGCTCGAGGAGATGGACGCCGACGGCACGTGGGCCCAGGTGAACTTCCCCGACTTCTCCCGCTTCGCCGGCCATCGATTCATCACCGGTCGCGACAAGACGCTCTCGACGCTGTGCATCCAGGCCTACAACGACTTCGTGCTCGACGAGTGGAGCGCGACCGATCCCGAACGCCTCGTGCCCTTGGCGGTGCTGCCGTTGTGGGACGTCGTCACCGCGGCCGACGAGGTGCGCCGGGTCGCGGCGAAGGGTGCGCGCGCCGTTGCGTTCTCCGAGAACCCCACGACGCTCGGCCTCCCGTCGGTGTACACCGACCACTGGGAGCCGATCTGGCGCGCGGTCGACGAGACCGGGCTGGTCGTGTGCCTGCACATCGGTTCGTCGTCGAAGTTGATCAAATCGTCGGACGACGCGCCGACGTGCTCGGTGCTGCCCTACGTGGGCGCCAACTCGATGATCGCGTGCACCGACTGGATGTTCAGCGGCATCCTCGATCGTCACCCGGGCATCCGGGTTGCGTTCTCGGAGGGCGGCGCCGGTTGGGTTCCGTACCTGCTCGAGCAGGCCGAGGACATCTTCGCGAACTACCGAGTGCAGATCGCCGGCACGCGGGCGCCGCGCGAGGTGTTCGCCGAGCACATGTACGTGTGCGTGCTGCGCGACAACACCGCGATCGACGCGATCGGCGTGATCCCCGAGGACAACATCACCTGGG
This sequence comes from uncultured Actinomycetes bacterium, assembly GCA_963819735.1. Taxonomy (GTDB): domain Bacteria; phylum Actinomycetota; class Acidimicrobiia; order IMCC26256; family DASPTH01; genus CAWFXC01. Next base: position 159,827 of record CAWFXC010000001.1, read on the forward strand.
AGTCCGACTACCCCCACGACAGCACGCTGTTCCCCCACAGCCGCGCCGCGCTCGAGGAGAGCCTGCGGAACGTGCCCGAGCCGATCGCGCGCAAGGTCGCCGAGACCAACGCCCGGCGGTTGTTCCGGTTGTAGGCAGAGCCTTCGCTACACCGGCATCACGTTGCCGCCGTCGACCACGATCGTCTGACCGTTGACGAGATCGGCGTCGCTCGAGGCGAAGAACACCGCGACGCCCACCATGTGCTCGGGCTCGGCGTTGCGTCGCATCGCCGACATCGTCGCGAACATCGGCTGGAAGTCGGTGGGGACCTGCTTCTCGGTGGCCTCGGTGGTGACCAGCCCCGGTGCGATGCAGTTGACGGTGACGTTGAACTGGCCGAGTTGGCCCGCCATGTGGCGGGTGAGGCCGAGCACGCCCCACTTCGACTGCATGTAGGCGTAGCTGCTGAGCTCGAAGTTGTCGGCGTCGGCCATCGAGCTGAGCTGATGGAGGTAAGCGGCGATCGATGCCACGTTCACGATCCGCCCCCACCGTTGCTGCACCATGTGGGGCGCGACGGCCTTGGCCATCACCCACTGGCCGTGCAGGTTTACGTCGAACACCTGCTTGAGGTACTCGAGGCTGTTGTCGCCGCCGTTGTAGTCGCCGTAGATCGCGGCGTTGTTCACCAGGATGTCGACGCGCCCGTAGCGCTCGAGGGTGGCGGCGACGGTGGCTTCGGCGCTGGCGGGGTCGGCGATGTCGGTGTGGACGAAGAACGCGTCGCCCTGCTCGGCGAGCTCGGCGGCGGCGCGGGTGCCCTGCTCGTCGCCGATGTCGGCGACCACGACCTTCGCGCCTTCGGCGACGAACCGGCGCGCGTACGCGGTGCCGATGCCGCTGCCACCCCCGGTGATGATGGCGACGCGATCCTCGAGTCTCATGGCTCCCCCTGGTCTCACGGTATCGAAACGGTGTCGGTCGGTGATCGATTCGTCAGTGATCGGGCATGACGAAGCCCGGATGTTCGCGCGGATCATCGATCCGCACCGCGTCGGCCGGCACGCCCGCCCGCTGGAACATGTCGAGCGAAATCTGTTCGAGGATGTCGCGCGGCATCACGCATTCCACGCAGCTCGCACCTTCGACGACCAGCTGCAGGTTGACGGTGGCACCGTCGATCGAAGCCAGCAGCATGTCGCCGCCGTCGGCCTGCACGAGACCGCGGATCTCGTCGAGCGCGGGGGTGATCGCAGATTCGTCCATGTTCGGCTCCTCCGGCTTCTGGTCTCGGGCACGGAAGTCGCCAGCACTCTACGGTGCTCTGCGAGCACGACGGAAGGAACCGCCATGGTGCTGGATCCGCACGACATCGGGATGTGCCCGGCCATCCTGTTGACCGACCCCCTCAACTGCGACGCCGACACCCTCGAGCGCGTGACCCGGGCATCGGCGGCCGCCGGGTTCGACGCCCTTTCGGTCTGGGCGTTCTACGCGACCGCGTGCGGCACCGACCGGGCACGGGACCTGCTCGCCGAGTTGGGCGTGGCGGTGCGCGTCGTCGAAGCCGTGACCCAGTGGGTCGACGGCGCGGGCGAGCACCTCGACGCCGACGCGAAGGCCACGCTCGACGTCGCATCAGCGCTCGGCGCCGACACCCTCCTCGCGTGCACGCTGGAGCCGACGGTGGCGTCGATGGACCGTACCGTCGAGGGATTCGCGGCGGTCTGCGGCCTCGCCGCCGACCGCGGCATGCGGGTGTGCATCGAGTTCCTGCCGTGGTCGGCGATCCCCGACCTCGCCACCGCCTGGAGCATCGTCGACGGGTCTGGCGCTTCCAACGGCGGCATCGTGGTCGACATGCTGCACTGGCAGCGTCAGCCGGGTGGCCCGAACCTCGAGCTCCTCAGCCGGATCCCCGGTGATCGGATCCACTTCGTGCAGGTGTGTGATGCATCGCCCGCACCGTCGGCGTCACCGGCTCCCGATGATCTCATGCATGAAGCACTCACGGCGCGGGTGCTTCCCGGCGCGGGCACCGTCGACATCGCCGCGTTGTTCGCCACGCTCGATCGCATCGGAGCCGATCCGTTCTTCGCCTACGAGGTGTTCAGCTCCGCGCTGGCAGCGAACGGCCCGGACGAGATGGCCCGCGGCCTGCGATCGGCGATGCCCGTCAGCTGACCGCGAGCGCGGGGAGCACCTCTTCTTCGAACAGGTGCAAGCTCTCCCAAGCCATCGCCGGTGGAATCCCGCCCATGAGTGGGTGGAACAGCCCCACGCCGAACGGTCCCTTCGCCCGCAGCTCCTCGACGAGCGCTTCGGGAGTGACCACCCGGTACTGGCCCGTCGCCCGCAACTGGTCAGCGTCGGCGACCGACTCGTAGCCCCCGACCGCCCCGAGCCCGGCCTCGGCCATCCACGAGCCGTACGCATTGACCTCGTGCATCGCGTAGGGCGCCAGTTGCTCCCATCCCTGCTCGGGATCGCGCGCGATGTGGAACATGCTGGTGTCGCCGCCGACGAACGGACCGGGGTCGGGCTTGCCGAGTGCGATGCGTTCGTCGCGATAGAACGTCCACACCTCCCCGCTCGACGGCATGAAGTCGTCGGCGATGCCGCGCCGCCCGACGCGCCGCCGCCTTGCTGCTCCCGCCGAGCACGATCGCCGGCCCGCCCGCTTGGTACGGCGTCGGCGTGACCCGAACCGTTCTGCCGTGGTACTCGAACGGCTCACCGGTCCAGGCCTGCTTGAGTGTCTGCACCATCTCGGTGGTGAGCGCGGGCCGTTCCGAGAGCGATCGCCCGAACATCTCGAACTCGGCCGGCACGTAACCGTTGGTGACGACGAGCTCGACCCGGCCTTCGCTGAGCAGGTCGACGACCGCAACGTCTTCCGCGACGCGCAACGGATCGTGGAACGGCGCCACCATCGCCGCGATCCGGATGCGTACCTGGTCGGTGCGGGCGGCGACGGCGGCCGCGAGCGGGAGGGGGCTGGGGAGGTAGCCGTCGGACGATCCGTGGTGTTCCGACAGCACCACGCTGACGAACCCGAGCCGGTCGGCCCACTCGACCATGTCGAGGGCGGCGCGGTAGCGCTCGGCCATCCCGGTACCGGCAAAGCCGGGATTGCGGAAATCGAATCGCATGACGAAGAAGCTCACGTCGGCATCCCCCCGTGTCGGCCTCGCCGGACCCCACGGTCGGCGCACGGCGAGGAGGGAAGATTGACAGAGCGCCGTATCTTCGTCCAGCCTCCCACCACCCCATCCACTGAGCCCATCCACTGAGCCCATCCACTCAACCGATCGACCGAACGAGGCGCGACCCGATGCTGCATCCGCTCGACGAATATCCCGTGCACCAGACCCCGCAGTCGATGAGCCAGGTCGGCACCAGCGACCGCAACTTCTACGACCGGTGCTACTTCAACGCCCACGATCGCACCGGCGACGTGTTCCTGATCACCGGGCTCGGCACGTACCCCAACCTCGGGGTCACCGACGCGTACGCGACGGTGAAGCGCGGCAACACCGTTCGCACGCTCCGCCTCTCCGATGCGCTCGGCGACGACCGCATGCACCAGCGGGTCGGCCCCTACTCCATCGAAGTGCTCGAACCCCTCCAGCGGGTGCGGCTCGTGTGCGACGCCGACGAGCACGGCATCAGCTTCGACCTCACGTGGGACGGATCGTTCCGGGTGGTCGAGGAGGAACCGCACGTCATCAGCAACGGCTACCGCAACATTCTGCAGAGCACCCGCTTCGCGCAGGTAGGCACGTGGACCGGCGAGTTGCGCGTCGACGGCGAGACGATCGCGGTCGACCCGGCGCGGTGGCTCGGCACGCGCGACCGGTCGTGGGGTATTCGCCCGGTGGGCGACGCCGAACCGGCGGGCCGCACGGCCGACGACACCAGTGCCCGTGGGTTCTGGTGGCTGTACGTGCCGCTGCGCTTCGACGACTACTCGATCATCGTGATGGCGCAGGAGCGGGCCGACGGCTACCGCACCCTCAACGACGCCAAGCGGATCTGGGCCGACGGCCGGGTCGAGCAACTCGGTTGGCCGGTCTACGACATCCACTACCGCTCGGGGAGCCGTCATCCCGAGGGCGCCACTCTGCACCTGCGCGACCTCCGGGGCGATCCGGTCGACGTGGAGATCGAGACGCTCGGCTTCGTGCCCCTGCACCTCGGCTCGGGGTACGGCGACGCCGATTGGGCCCACGGTCAGTGGAAGGGCGACGGCTGGGCTGAAGTGGTGGTGGTCGATCTCGACGATCCTGCAGTCGCGCCCCGCATCCCGTTCGGCAACATCGACCACGTCGCCCGCGCCGTGTGCAACGGCGACGAAGGGTGGGGGTTGTTCGAGCACGCCAGCATCGGTGCGCACGCGCCCACCGGGTTCGCCGATCTCACCTCGGTCGCGCCGTGACGGACGAAACGCTCGTCACCACCACGATGGCGAGCGACGACGTCGCGCTCGTCGAGTTGAACGATCCGGCGCGGTACAACGCGTTGACCGCGTCGATGGTCACCGAGTTGAAGGCGGCGTTCGCGGCGCTCCGCACCAACCGGGCGTCGCGTGCGGTCGTGCTCACCGGCCAGGGCCGCGGCTTCTGCGCGGGCGCCAACATGGCCGGGGGCGAGGACGACGAGGGCATCCCCGAATCGGCTCGGAACCGCGGCCCCGTCGGCCTGATCCAGATGATGCAGGAGCACCTGGCCGAGCTGATGATCACGATCCACGAGCTCCCGCAGCCGGTGATCGCGGCGGTGCACGGCGCGGCGGTCGGCGGCGGGTTGGCGCTCGCGCTCGCGTCCGACCTCCGGGTGGCCAGCGCCGACGCGTTCTTCGCGTCGCACTTCATCCGGGTCGGCCTGTCTTCGTGCGACGTAGGTACGAGTTACACGCTGCCCCGATTGGTCGGCCCCACGATCGCCGCCGAGTTGATGCTCACCGGGCGGCGCTTCACCGCCGACGAAGCGCTCTCGTACGGCATGCTGAACCGGGTCGTCCCACGCGAGGCACTGGTCGAGACCGCGGTCGAGCTCGGCGAGGCGATCGCCGAGAACAGCGAGTACGGCGTCTACATGACCAAGATCGGCATGTGGGCCAACCTCGACGCGTCGAGCCTGCGCCACGCCATCGAGCTCGAGAACCGCACGCAGGTGCTGGGATGCTTCACCGGCAACATGACCGAAGCGGGTGAAGCGTTCCGCGAGAAGCGGGACCCGGTCTGGAAGCCGATGTAGCGGGCACCCGCCCGCTCCCCTTCACTCGGTGATGCCGAACCGCTCCAGGCCGTAGGCCGCGATGGCGTTGCCCCGCAACACCGCCCGGCACTCGCGCGCATCCATGCCCGCCGCCGCGAACAGGTCGCGGGCGATCTTGCGCGAGTGCGGGAACGTACCGTCGGAGTGGGGGTAGTCGGTCTCGAACAGGATCGCCTCGAGGCCGACCTCGTCGCGGGTCTTGAGGCCGATCAGGTCGTCGAACACGCAGCCGAACACGTGCCCGCGCGCTTGTTCACTCGGGGCGACCGGGAACTCGACCCCGCCCACGCCGTCGCGCCACACGCTGTCCATCCGCTCGAGCTGGAACGGCATCCACCCGACCTGGCTCTCGGCGTAGGTGATCTTCAATGTGGGGAACCGGCTGAGCGTGCCGGAGAAGACCCAGTCGCACAATGACCCCTGCGCGTTCTGCGCGTAGAGCGACATCGAAGTCGCGAGGGGTGCGTCGGGTGACGTCGTCGGCATCGACGACGACGAGCCGATGTGCATCGACACCGTGGTGTCGGTCTCGACGCACGCGGTCCACAACACGTCCCACTCGCCGCCGTACATCGTGGGGAGGCCGAGCTTCGACGGGTTCTCGGTGAACGCGACTGCGTAGCTGCCCTTCGCCGCGCACCGCCGCACCTCGTCGGCGGCGAGTTGTGGGCTCCACAATGGTACGAGCGTGAGCGGGATGAGACGACCGTGGGCCTCACCCGCGGCCCAGTCGTCGATCATCCAGTCGTTGTAGATGCGCAGGCACTCGAGCGAGAGCTCCTTGTCGGAACGCTCGGCGAACCCCTGGCCCGCGAACCGCGGGAAGATGTTCGGGAAGTTGATCGCCGCCTCGACGAAGTTGGCGTCCATGTCGGCCAGCCGCTCGGTCTTGTCGTAGGTGCCGGGCCGGAAGTCTTCGTAGACCGCGGGCACGTTGCGTTGCTCGTGGCGCGGGATCCCGGCCGGCGCGTGCAACAAACCTGTCGGCACAACCAGGTCGTCGAACAGCCAGAGGTCGCACCACTGACCGTCGTCGACGCCGCGTTCGAACCCGTAGTGGCCGCCCTCGAACTTCAACTTCACCTTCTCGCGCGACACCTTCGGTCCCCGGTCGCGCCGGCCCACCGGGAGCTCGCGCTGCCACAGGTCCTTCGGCTCCAGCACGTGGTCGTCGACCGAGATGATGAGCGGGAGCTCGTGCTCCGCGGGCGTGACGTCGGGCATCGCAGTCCTCCTCGGGAGGTTCTTCGGCTGTTCTTCGGCTGGGTGGGTCGCGAGGTTGCGGGTCTCGGAGTCAGGTGAGTCGGTATTCCGGCGGACGCGCTTCGGCGCGGGCGCGGCGGAACTCGGCGAAGTCCTCGGACGTGTAGACGAGCATCTGCGCCAGGAGCTCGTCGTGGAGCGCCTTGGTGATGGGCGGGGTGGCGATGTCGAGCAGGTTCTGGCGCCACGCGCGCACCGCCAGCGGCGACATCTTCGAGATGGTCGTCGCCGCCTCGAGCGCCTGGTCGTCGAGCTCATCGCGCGATACCACCCGCGACACGATGCCGTGGCGGAGCGCCTCCTCGGCGTCGAGCACCCGGCAGGTGAGCACGAGGTCGCTGACCAGACCGGGGCCGCACATCTGGAACAGTCGCGCGGTGCCTCCGGAGTCGGGGATCAGTCCGTGGGCGAGCTCGGGCAGACGGAACTTGGCGTCGTCGGCCGCGATCCGCACGTCGCACAACAAGGCACGTTCGAACATGCCTCCGATGCACCAACCCTGGATCGCGCACACGACCGGTACCTTCGGTGGCACGAGGAACCGGTGCGTGAAGCCGTGACCGTTCGCGATGTAGTGGTAGTCGCTCTCCCCCGGCCCCCGGTTCCCCAACTCGGTGACGTCGCGGCCGGCGGAGAACGCGCGTCCTTCCGCCCGCCAGAGGACGCAGTACACGTCGTCGCGCGCCGCGATCTCCTCGAATGCGCCCCAGAACTGGGCTTCCATCACGTCGCTCATGGCGTTGAGACGATCGGGCCGGTCGACGGTGAGCACCGCGAGGTGGCCCTCGTAGGTGACGGTGACGGATCCGGCTGCGTTCTCCACGTTCTCTGCGTTCACGCCCCGAATCTACGTGAGGTGGGGCTCACCCGGGGCCGACAGGGGCGCCGCCTCAAGTTTCCTTGGACCCCCTGCCCCAAAAGACTGGACCCCTCGTCCGATACCGAACTGCGGTTGGCTCCCTAGAGTCTCGAGCAGGATCATCAGCGACGAGAGGGAACCACCGATGCTCGCAGGATCGCGTCGCGCCCACGCGCGGCACCCGGGCGTGATCGCGGTTGTCGTCACCGCGTGCATCGTGCTGGGATCGTTGGCCGCGCTGACGGCGTCGGCGACCGCGGCCACGAAAGCGCGGCCTCGACCGGCAACCTCCAGTTCGTGAACATGGGCTACACGACCGACCAGCCCGACGGGGTCGCGGTCGACGTGTACATGGGGCAGGGCGCAGTGAACGCGCAGCAGGCGGGCGTGAAGATCACCGCCATCAAGCCGAAGCCCAAGAAGCTCGTGTCCGGCCTGGCCTTCGGCAGCGCGACGAAGTACCTGAAAACCACCCCGAGCGACTTCGTGTGGGTCACCGCGAAGGGCTCGCCCACCGTGCTGGCCGTCGACGTCATCCCGATGGAACTCACGAAGAAAGGGTTGACCGAAACGGCCTCGATCGAGAACAACAACAGCAACACCGGTCCGCTGCGGGTGCAGCTGTACGGCGAGTACCAGGACTACACGTATTCCGACGGTACCGGGCTGCCGATCAAGGGCTCCGCGGTGCTGATGGTCCACGGTTCGGGACTCACGGGCGTGTCGGCCGCCGACGCCAGCGACCCGACGAACCAGTTCTTCATGGGGATCGTCGGGCAGGGCTGCATTCCGCAGTTCGGCGCCACCAACCGGGCCGACTTCGAGACCACGGGTGCGGGTGGCGGTCAGAACGGGCCGGGAACGGAGTACGTGGCCGCGCCGGGCACCGTCCAATTGGCGCTCTACCCGACCGACACCGTCGAGGACTGCTCGGTGCCACCGCTGGGCGCCACGTCCACGACCCTCACTGCGGGCAGCCGCTACTACGTCTACTGGTACGGGTCCATCACCAGCCCCAAGCTCCTCGTCGTGCCGGCCGCGCCGCCCGCCGACAAGAAGTTCGGGCCGCAGCAGACCCCGGTCACGACCACGACCACGACGCCCTGAGTCGCGGCGGGCGGCGGGCGGCGACGCCCGCGACAAAGCGGCCCGCTACCAGCGCAGCCCGCGGGTGCCACCGCCGTTGACCGCCACCACCTGCCCGCTCACGTACGCGCACTCGTCCGAGCCGAGGAACACCACGACCTCGGCGATGTCGTGCGGGGTCGCGACGCGACCGGCCGCCGCCGCGGTCGCGAACGCGTCGAGTTGCTCGGTCGAGAAGAGCGCCTTGGTCCCTTCCGTGAGCACAAAACCGGGCGCGACCACGTTGCTGCGGATGCCCTGCGCGCCGAACATCGACGCGGTGTAGGCCGAGAGCGTCTCCAATGCCGCCTTGCTCGACCCGTACGCGATGCGACTCCCGGTCGGGCTGCGCGCCGCACCGGAAGACGTGTTGACGATCGACCCTCCGCCGGTCTCGATCATCGCGGGGATCGCGTAGCGGCACCCGTAGACGGCGGCCATGACCACGATCTCGAACGTCGCCTGCCAGACCTCGTTCGGTGTCCCCACCGTGTCGGTGTCGTCGGGCGACGCGACCACCGCGTTGTTGTGCAGCACGTCGAGGCGCCCGAAGCGCGAGACGGCAACGTCTACCAGCGCGGCGACGGCCGTCTCGTCGGTGACGTCGGTCGGCTGCGCGACCGCGCCGATCGACTCGGCCACGCGCTGCACCGCGACCGTGTTGATGTCGGCGAGCACGACCGACGCGCCCTCCGCGACCATCAGCCGCGCGGTGGCGGCGCCGATACCACTCGCGGCGCCGGTCACGATCGCGACCTTCCCGTGCAACCGGTCGGTCACGGAACCACCCACTGCCGACGGCCGGCGCCGGCGAGCAGACGACCGAAACGCATGCCCGGGAAATGCGCGCCGGCGACGGGGACCCCACTCGCTTCGAACTCGCGTGCCAGCGTTTCCTTGGTACGACGCGCGAGTTGGGGATCGACGTCGCCGAGCGACGCCCACTCGGCCTCCACCAATTCGACCGGACAGTGGACGACGTCGCCGAGCAGCACGCCCCGCGCGCCGCCGGAAGACAGGACCAACACCGTGCTCCCCGGCGTGTGACCGGGAGCGTGCCGGGCGTCGATGCCGGGGACGAGCGGACCGTCGTGATCCCAACACTCGAGGCGTTCCGTCAGCGCGAGCAGTTCGGCGGAGAACACGCTGATCGCATCGCCCGGCGCCACGACGAAGTGCTCCCAGTCGAGGGTGTGACACCGGAAGGTCGCGTTCGGGAAGAGTCCGGCTCCCCCGCTCGTCGCCCAGCCGTAGTGGTCGGGATGGAGGTGGGTGAGCACCACATCCGTGATGTCGGCCGGATCCACCCCGAGCTCGCGCAGTCGCGCCGGCAGCTCGCCACCTTTGATGACCCGGTCGTACGGACCGTAGGGACCGATCTGGTTGGGCCCGACACCGGTGTCGATCAGCACGAGGTGGTCGCCGGTACGGATCAGGAACCCGCCGAGACCGTGTTCGATCATTCCGTCGTGGTCGAGGAAGCTCGCGAACTCGGCCCAGTCCTCGCGCCGGTGCCCGCGCGCGGCCGCCGCGTTCTCGTGCGTCACGTAGAAGTGTGTCGGGTCTTCGCGCGAGTACCCGTCGAACACGGGCACCACCTCGAGCTCGCCGATACGCGCCGTCGCGCCGCCGTAGGGGATGGCCGCATTCATGCGCCGGGCACCGCCCGCCGCATCAGGGTGACGGTGAAGCCGAACCACTGCGCGGGGTCGAGCACCAGTTGGTACACCGCCGCGGCCTGCTCGCTGGCGTTGCCCTTGCTGCTGTCGTACTCGAAGATGATCCGGAAGCCGCGCTCGGTGAGCCACGCGCGGGCGGCGTCGACGTCGTCGATCTCCCACACCAACGGGCCGATCTGGCCGGCGCCGTGCTGCGCGAGCTTGGCCCCGAAGCCGCCCCCGCCGTCGATCGGCGCCACGAACTCGATGTGGCCCTCGAAGTCGGTGGCCGACAGCACCGGGTTGCCTTCGATGGCGTGCGGGGGCGGGAGGTGCAGCCCGAGGAGCTCGTTGAACTGTTGCACCGCGTCCTCGATCTCGTCCTCCCGGACGATCAACTCGACGCGGTTGAAGCCACGGATCTCCATCGTCTCTCCCCTCGGTCCGACGTACGGACTCGTCCCTTCGGCGCGGGACCCGTTCGACCCCACTCGGGGCACGGTCTACTCGTGGTGCTCGCTATGTGTCGAACGGGTCGCCGGCCGATGGAGAGGAGATCAACCCCAACTGCTGATCTTCAGATCCGCGGGATACGCGACGGACTCGCCGCCCTCGAGCCACCCCTTGAGCCCCAGGAGGAAGTAGCCCCACTTCGTGCTGCAGTGCTCCATGAACTCGACCGGTTCGCGCCAGTCGGCGTGGGTGAACCGCACGATCGTCTCGCCCTCGGAGGTATGGAGGTCGAAGGTGAGGTTCGTGTCCACCCATTCGTCCGGGCCGTCCACGCATCGCCATTCGACGTGCGTCGGCGTGAGCCCGACAACCTCCATGACCGCCCGCGGTTCGGGATTGCCGAAGTAGAAGCGCAGCTTCCCGCCGAGCTGCGGATCGCCGTCCGCGTCCCGGCTCCAGAAACCGGCGAGGCCCTCGATCGTGGTCAGCGCTTCGTGGACCTCCGCTGCCGGCGCGGCGATCCCGACCCGGTGCCGGATATCAACCATTTCGTGCTCCTCTCGTCGTTGACCGACCCCTCACTGCAAATATGCAGCTGTTCGGCTGCCTTTCACATTAGGCAGCCAGGTGGCTGCATGTCAACCCCGTCGAGCGATTTCGGCGGGCCCGGCGTGCCACCCTGGCTCCCGTGCACGGAACGTCGCGTCGAGCCCGGCTCTGGATCACCGCCGCCGCGCTCGTCGCCCTCGTGGTGGTGGTCGCCGCCGTCGCCGCGTTCATCGGGACCGGTTCCGGGTCGGGCCCGGCCGGCTGTGACGTCGTGATCGCAGGCGAGAAGTACCGGCTCGACGAGGAGCAGGCCGCGAACGCCCTGGTGATCACGACCGTGGCCGAGAGCCTCGGGCTGCCGCATCACGCGGTGACGGTCGCGGTGGCCGCCGCCCTGCAGGAATCCCAACTCCACAATCTGACCCACGGCGACCGGGACTCCGTCGGGATCTTTCAGCAGCGGCCCTCTCAGGGCTGGGGTACCCCGACCCAACTGCTCCAGCCGCGCTTCGCCGCCGACGCGTTCCTCCGCCAACTCGCGCGGGTCGAGGGCTGGGAGACGCTTCCCGTCACCGTCGCCGCCCAGCGCGTGCAGCGGAGCGCGACCCCGGACGCCTACGCGAAGTGGGAGGCGGAGGCGCGGGCGATCGCGCGTGCCACCACCGGTGAGGTCCCGGGCGCGCTGCACTGCGACCCGGCCCTGAGCCCGTGAGCAGTGCGCCCGGTCAACCCTCGCCGTAGGCGACGCTCACCGCGGTCACCACACCGTCGTCGCGCAGCACCAGGGTCTCGGCCACCAGCACGCCGCGCTCGTTGCGGTAGACGATGGTCAATTGATCGACGCCGATCAGCGTCTCGATCAGCGTGAATTGCAGGTCGTCGTTGCGCGCCAGGCCGGCCTCGTAGTACTCCAGCACCTCGGCCTTGCCGCGCAGCACGCCGCCGGAACCGGGACGGACGCGTTCGGCCAGCGGCGACGCGACCACCACGTCGTCGGCGAAGTGGGCGACCACACGGTCGGGTCGGTGGGCGTTCCAGGCTGCGAGCCACTCGCTTCCGATCGCGGTGGCGCGGGTTCGCTCGATCATCATGGCTCCAGGGGTAGGGATCGGGTCATCGGTCTCGGGGTGCAGTCCCGCGGAGCGCGACACTCAGCCGGGTGACCTCGTCGGTGGAGTACTGCAGCATCCGCCGCCGGGTGTCGGCCGGATCGTGCTCGAGGCCCGTCCCCGGCCGCCAGGCGTGACGCGGCCGGACCGGTCGGGGCACGAACCCACCACCACAGTTCGGGCACACGTTGTGCAGCACCCGTTCGACGCAGTCCGCGCAGAAGGTGCACTCGTAGCTGCAGATGCGCGCGTGCTCGGCGTCGGGTGGGAGGTCGGTGTCGCAGAGTTCGCAGTTGGGTCGGAGATCGAGCACCGTGCGGCTTCCTGTCGTCACGCTCGACGACGTCGAGATCGTCGAGCAACCTCCGCGTGGATGGCGGCATGGACAGAGGTGTGCATGGAGTCTTGGTGCGACGGGGCTGCGCTCGCCACTGATTTCCGTGACGAGCGCAGCACTCCGCCAGTTTCTTGCCGGTCTTCGTCGTGCTGGGTCGCGATCAGGCGGGCGGCGCGAAGAACTCGAGCGCGATGCCATCGGGATCCCGGAAGCTCAAGGCTGAGCCGTACGACGCATCGTTGATGCCACCGTGATCGACGCCGAGCTCGTCGAGCCGACGCTCCCACTTCTCGAGCTCACTCCGGTCGGCGCAGCCGAACGCCACGTGGTCGAGACCCACGCGGAATTCGCTGAACGGCTCGGCGGGCGCGGCCGTACCGTGCTGGTGCAGCCCCACGAGCGTGTGGTTGCCGATCATGAACACGGTGTGGTGCAGATCGGCATCGGTGTCCTCGTCGATCACCGGGTCGGCGTCGAAGAGCTCTTCGTACCAGGGAACACTGACGGACAGATCACGAACCGTGATCGCCACGTGGGCCAGCGGGGGGAACGGGGTCATGGCTTCTTCCTTTCGGTTGGGGAGTTCGCGCGAGCGCTCGCACCCGACGTGGGTACGGGCCTCGTGCGGTGACGTGGTGTCACAATGAGTATCCGTGCGAACCGACTGTTCGACCATGACCGCGACACCACCACTGCTGACCGCGACACCGGAGTTGCGGCCGTGAGCACCTCCGAAACGACGCCGGCATCCTCGGTGCTCGAGTCGACTCTCGAGCAGTTGCGGCTCGACGGCGCGATCTTCTTCCGGTCGGAACTCACCGAAGGCTTCGCGTTCGAATCGACGCCGGTCGCGCTGGCCGACCTGCTCCACCCCGGCGCCGATCGACTCATCCTCTTCCACATCGTCGCCCACGGGTCGTGCTGGGTCGCGGCCGACGACGGCGTTCGGCACTGGGCACGCGCGGGCGACGTGATCGTGCTGCCCTACGGCGACCACCACACCATCGGCGGCGCGTCACCGGCCGAATCCGTGTCGATCATGACCTTGCTCGACGCGCCGCCCTGGGACGCGATGCCGCTGTTGCGGCACGGTGGTGGTGGCGAGCAGGTCGACCTCGTGTGCGGCTACCTCTACTCGGAGGACCCGCTGTTCGATCCGGCGATGCGGGCGTTCCCACCTGCGTTCGTGGTGCGGCTGCCCGACGGCCCGACCAGCGGTTGGGTGCAGGCCAGCATCACCTACGCGCTCGAGGAGACCGCGCCGTCGAACGCGAGCCCGAACCGCATCAGCACGCGTCTCCCCGAACTGGTCCTGATCGAGGTGCTCCGACTCCATCTCGCATCCGCGCCCGCCGCCGACTGCGGCTGGTTCGCCGCACTGGGCGATCCGGTGCTGGCGCCGGCGCTCGCACTGCTCCACGGCGCACCCGAACGGAAGTGGACCGTCGCCGAACTGGCCGCGGGCGCGGCGGTGTCGCGCTCGCTGCTCGACGAGCGCTTTCGTCAGGTCCTGGGTCGCTCGCCGATCCGCTACCTCACCGAATGGCGCATGCACCTGGCCGAGGATCTCCTCGCCACCACCGAGATCGGCGTCGCCGTCGTCGCCCGGCGCGTGGGCTACGACTCGGAGGAGGCATTCAGCCGCGCGTTCAAGCGGACGCACGGGCTCTCCCCGAGCCACTGGCGGGCCGCCCGCGCCGACCCGAACTCCCCCGAGGCCGATCGCCACTAGGTTCGTGCGTCAGGCAGTCGCTGACGTTCGAAAGGCTTCATGTTCCGAGTTCGGACTCTGGGTTTGGCAATGCTCGTGATCTCGACGATCGCACTCCTCGGTGCTCCGGCCAGTGCCGCGATTCCCACCGACAACGCGAAGTTCTGCACCGCGGCCAGCCAGATCGGCAAGAACGCGGGCCCCGCAACCTCGAAGTCGAGTCCGGCGACACTGAAGGCGCTGGCCAAGGCAATCGACGGTGCCGCGGCGAGCGCGCCGGGCAGGGTCAAGTCGGCGATGCACGCGATGTCGAGCTACGTACGGACCGAAGCCGCGGGCAAGCAACCGACGAACGTGCAGCAGTACGCGAAGGCCGCCATCACCTTCACGACGTATCTCGGAAAGAACTGCCGCGGCGTCACGCCGTAGGGCAGACGCACTGCCCGCCGGTGGCCGTGAACCGGCGGGCGGCCGAGAACATCGCTCCCGAAAACCGGGCCTGGGTAACCTCACAGAACCGGGATGAGGATCGTTCACCAGGTATGAGCGGGACACTGCCATCGGCGCGGAGTCGGATGCCGACCAGCCGGCTGGGCGGCGTACCGACGACCCTGCCGGCTCCGGGCCACCGTGGCCCGGGGCAGCTCGCCCTGGGGCTCACCGGCGCCGGAGACGGCGACGATGCGGCCGTCGCGCGCTCAATTGCTGAGCGCATCACCCGGCGGCTCCCCGACGTCGCCCACATCCGCGACTGGCTGACGCCGGCGGAGCAGCAGGGCCTGGTCGCGCAATTCCGTGAATGGGCGCGCCCACCGGCGGGGCTCCGCCATCCACGCGTTCCCGCCGGCCATCTCATGAGCGTCCAATCGGTGTGCCTGGGATGGCACTGGCACCCCTACAAGTACTCGCGCACCGCCGACGACACCGACGGCGCGCCGGTGAAGCCGATGCCACGGGACCTGATCGAACTCGCCCGGCGCGCGGTCGACGACGTCGCCGCAGCCGAACGATTCGATCCGGACGCCGCGATCGTCAACTACTACCCGCCCGGTGCGCGCCTCGGGCTCCATCAGGACGGCGAAGAGCCGTCCTCGGCGCCGGTGGTGACCATCAGCCTCGGCGACACCTGCGTCTTCCGTATGGCCGGCACCGACCGACGAACCGCGCCCTTCACCGATGTCGAGTTCCACTCCGGCGACCTGCTCGTCTTCGGGGGTCGCAACCGGCGCATCTACCACGGTGTCCCGAAGGTGGTCGACGGCACCGGCCCCACCTGGCTCGACCTGCCGCCCGGGCGCCTGAGCATCACCATTCGCGACACCGGCCTGGCATGACCGACGGTGAACGGAGCAGCCCGCCGCCCACCCGGTCGCGCCGGCGACCACCACGTCAGCCGTCACTCCCACCGTTCGAGGACGTCGTCACCGAGCACGGGTCGACCGTCATGCGGGTGTGTCGCGCGATCCTCGATCGCGCCGACGCCGACGACGCCTGGATCGAAACCTTCGTCTCCGCCATGCGCGCGTACCCGGAACTCCCGTCCGACAGCAACGTGCGCGGGTGGCTGGTCACCATCGCCCACAACCGCGCCGTCGACCAGGTGCGCGCCGCACGCCGACGTCCCACGCCGACCGACGAGCTCCCCGAGGGTGCTCCGGCCCCGCCCGACCGCGTCGATGCGCTCGACGACCACCACGAGCTGCGCACCGCACTCGACACGCTCGGCGCCAAGCAGCGGGCGGCCGTCATCTACCGGCATCTCGGTGACCTCCCCTACGCGGAGATCGCGCAGCTGATGGACATCAGTGAAGCGGCGGCTCGTCGCAACGTCGCCGACGGGATCGCCAAGCTCCGGACGCAGCTCGAGGGAGCGCAGTCATGACCGAGCGGGCAAACGGCATTGATCCACGCGCATTGTTCGGGGCGGTGCCGCCCATCTCCTCGCAGCTGCACCAACGATTCGTGGATCGAGCGACCGACGACGGCCTGGTCGACGTCGCCTACCGGACGATCGACACCCGCATCGGACCGTTGTTGCTCGCGGCATCGGCCGAGGGCCTCGTGCGTGTCGCGTTCGACTGCGAAGGCTTCGAGACCGTCCTCGCCGAGCTCGCCGACGCCGTCAGCCCGCGCGTGCTGAGTGCCCCCCGGCGGCTCGACGATGCCGCGGGGCAGATCGAGTCGTACCTGGCCGGAGCGCTGACCCGGTTCGAGCTCCCGGTCGACCTGCGCCTGGCCCACGGCTTCCGTCGCGACGTGTTGGAGCACCTCCGCACCATCCGCTACGGGCAGACGGAGAGCTACACGGTGGCGGCGCGCGGTGCCGGGCGCCCGGCGGCGGTGCGCGCCGCCGCCGGCGCCTGTTCACACAACCCGATTCCCCTGGTGATTCCGTGCCACCGCGTGGTGCGCAGTGACGGCAGCACCGGCGAGTACCGCGGCGGCCCCGCGGTCAAGCGCGATCTGCTGGCGATGGAATCCAGCACGTAGGTCGGCACGGTTCCGGAGTCTTCGACCGACTCTGCACCTGGCACCGGTCCGGTCACGCCGTTGGCGGGTGAACCAGCACAACCAGCCGCTTCGGGGCGAGGGCGCAATAGCTCTCGGTGATCAGCTCCGACACGTCGTCCCAGTCGACGTCGGCCGCGAGCACGATGCCGACGACGTCGCGCCGCCAGACGGGCTTGAAGAACGGTGGACCGGCGTGGCCGAGCACGTCGAGCTCGGTACCCGACGACGAGAACGTCAGCACGACGATCGGGCCCGGAGAACCGGCGGCCCGCGCGTACGCCGGTGGCCATCCCGCATCGATCGCCAGGACGTGCCCGAACGTCTTCGTGCGGATCCGCCACCGCGTGCCGACCCACGCTTCCTCTTCGTACGTCTCGGGCAGTGCCAGGCAGACCGACCGCAGTGCGGCGACCGTCTCGGCTGGGGCCTCGGCGCGCTCGGTCACGTGTCCTCCCTCCCCTGCGCGATCCCGAGCAGGCAGTATGGACCGACACAGCCTGATCGAGGCCACCACCGGCGCCGAATGGGCCGATCCGCCCGACCGCCGCGCCGAATGTTCTGACGCAACTGGAGGGAAGCCATGGTTACCGACCCACCCATCCGTCTCCTGGCCGACGGTCTCGTGTTCGGCGAGGGCCCGCGCTGGCGCGACGGCCGCCTCTGGTTCTCCGACATGCACGGCGAACGCGTCCATACCGTCGACATGGCGGGACGGCTCGAGACGGTGGTCGAAGTCCCCGGGCGACGACCCTCGGGCCTGGGTTTCCTGCCCGACGGATCGCTGCTGATCGTGTCGATGCTCGAACGCGAGATCCTGCGTTGGCGCGACGGAGAGCTGTCGGTGCACGCGGACCTGAGCGGTGTGGTCGAGAACGGCTGCAACGACATGGTCGTCGACGCGAGTGGACGCGCGTACGTCGGATCATTCCCCCGCCCACCCGCACCAGGGGTCATCGCGCTGGTGGAGCCCGACGGCACGGCGCGGGTCGTGGCCGAAGACCTGCAGTTCCCCAACGGCATGGTGATCACCGCGGCCGGGTCGCTCATCGCGGCCGAGTCGCTCGGGAAGTGCTTCACCGAGTTCACGATCGGGGCCGACGGCTCGCTCGACGACCGCCGACGCTTCGCCGACACCCAGCCGAACACACCCGACGGCATCTGTCTCGACGCCGAGGGCGCGGTCTGGGGATCGATGACGATGAACGGCACGTTCGTGCGGATCGCCCGCGGCGGCGAGGTGCTCGACACGGTGTCGCTCCCCGACCGGTTCGCGATCGCCTGCGCGCTCGGCGGACCCGACGGGCACACCCTGTTCATGCTGAGCGCCGACACCTACACGCCCGACCGCGACCACTCCGTCCGCCAGGGCACCCTGCACGCCGTGGAGGTACCGGTACCGGCCGCAGGCTGATCACGCGAGCATCGCAGCGCGGAGGATCAGTCCTCGACGAACGTGTTCTCCGCCCCGCGACCACGTGCTTCATTATCTTGCCCGATGCAGTCCGGGGCAGCAGCTCGGTGCGGATCTCCACGACCGCGGGCACCTTGTACGACGCGAGCTCCGCGGCACAGAACGCTTGCAGCTCGGCCGCGTCGACCTCCGCGCCTTCGCGCACGACCACTACTGCTTTCACCTCTTGCCCGAACGTCGCGCTGTCGATGCCGTACACCGCGGCCTCGATCACCTCGGGGTGCTCGTCGAGGCGGTTCTCGATCTCGAACGGGTAGATGTTCTCGCCGCCGCGGATGATGAGGTCGCGCATGCGCGTCGAGATGAACAGCACCCCGCCCTCGAGCCGGCCGAAGTCGCCGGTTCGGACCCAACGGCCGGGGCGCATCGCCTCTGCGTCGGCCGCCGGATTGTCCCAGTAGGAGATCATGTTCTGCCAGCTGCGCACCTCGATGTTCCCGGACTCGCCGTCGGATAGCACGGCGCCGAGGTCGTCGGTGATACGGATCGACACCGTGGGGTACGCGGTGCCCGACGCGTCGGGCGCGGCGCGCAGCATCCAGTGCGAGGCGTTCGTGATGAGCCCCGTCTCCGTGGAGCCGTAGCCGCTGGTCGTGGTGCCGACGAGGTGCGGGAACATCTCCTCGACCCGGTCCATGACCGCCGGCGGGGTCGCAGAGCCGCCGACGTTGATGTTCCAGATCTGCTTCGGGTCGACCGAGATCGCGTCGGGATGCTCGAGCAGGCGCATCACGTGCGCGGTGCCGCCGCCCCACTGGTTGATGCCCTCCTGCTTCGTGAGCTCGATCACGCGACCGGGATCGAAGCGGCCGAGTGGCCACACGCTCTTCGCGCCCAACGCCACGCACCCCACGATCGTGGACAGCCCCGACACGTGGAACAGCGGGTACACCGCGAGGCGCGTGGGCGGCAGTCGGTCACTGCCGCTGACGCCCTTCGCCGCTGCGTCACCGGGCGTGACACCGGCCAGGAACATGGCGCGCGCCGCGCTGTACGGCTGCATCTGGATGTACGACAGCACACACCGGTGCGAGAGCACCGCGGCCTTGGGCCGACCGGTCGTGCCGCTCGTGAACAGCAGCTCGAACGGGTCGTCTTCCGCGATCTCGACGGCGGGGAGCTCGGTCACCCCGGCGACGGGCACCGACGCCCACTCGCGCTCGATCACCACGGTCCGCACGCCCGGGTCGCCTTCGAGGCGCGCGTGACGCTTCTCGTCCATGACGAGCAGCGTCGGCGTCGTCAGGTCGATCGCGTTGCGCATCTCGCTGCCCGTCCACCATCCGTTCATCGCGACCAGCACCGCGTCGAGCACCGCGCACGCCCAGAACGTGAGCACCCACTCCGGGCAGTTCGCCGCGCAGATGGCGACCCGGTCGCCCTTGCCGACGCCGTAACGGTCGCGCAGGCCCGCCGCGACCTCCGCCACCTCGCGCACCAGGCCGGCGCACGTCGACCGGCGTCCGTCGGACCACACGTAGACCTCGCGGTCACCGTAGGTCGCGGCGCCGTAGAGCAGCTGCTCCCGCAGATTGCGGTGCCGGTTGGCGAACACCAGCATCCGTTCCCCGAGCACGTCGTCTTCGACGGTCTCGAACGGCGCGCCCGGCGCGGTGAGCGCGGCGTCGGCGGCGAAGATCTTGGCGAGACGTGGGTCGGCCTCGAGGGGGTTGGCCATCAGCCCAGTTCCTCGAGCGTGCCGTCGCGCAGCTGCTGGCGCAGCCGGAACTTCTGGACCTTCCCTGATGGCGTGCGGGGGAAATCGGCGACCGCGTGGATCGACTCGGGCCATTTCTGTTTGGCGAGCCCCACCGCCGCGAGGTGCTCACCCACCTCGGCGAGGGTCGGCGTCGCCGATCCTTCACGCACGCGCACGATTGCCGCCGCGTGCTCCCCGAGGCGCACGTCGGGCGCCGCGACCACGGCGACCTCGAGGATCGCGTCGAGTCCGAGGACCTGTTCCTCGACTTCCTGTGCGCTGATGTTCTCGCCGCCGCGGATGATGACGTCGGAGATCCGGTCGGTGATGGTGAGGTAGCCGTCGTCGTCGAGCACGCCCACGTCACCCGTGCGGTACCACCCGTCGTCGTCGAACGCCTGGCGGGTGAGGTCGGCGTCGGTGTACCCCATGCAGAGGTCGGGACCGCGACTGAAGATCTCGCCGTCGTCGTCGAGGCGCATCTCCACTCCGGGCAACGGGTGACCGTCGGTGAGCAGGCGCTTCGACTCCGGCTCGTCGACTAGCGACGTCGTGATCGATGGGTGCTCGGTGCTGCCGTACGCGCGGTAGAGACGGATCCCGAGCCGCGCCGCACGTTCGGCCACGGGGGCCGGGATCGGTGACCCCCCGAGCCCCATGAACGGGATCAGGCGGATGTGCTCCTCGGTGCAGTCGGGATGGTCCAGCAGGCTGGTGAGGAAGTAGGTGGCGCCCCCGGCGACGCCGAGTACACATTCGAGCATCAACCGCAGCACTTCACCGGGATCCCATTGGTCGAGGAGGTTGACCGGCTGGTCGCGCAGCAACGGCACGAGCAACGCGTTCCCCATCCCCATGAAGTGCCCGACCGGCGTGCCGACGATCTGCGCCGGACCACCCAACGGGTACATGTAGTCGAGTTGGCGGATCTCGCACAGGATCGTCCGGTGCGAGTGGACGACGCCTTTCGGGTCACGCGTCGTCCCCGAGGTGAACGCGATGATGGCGGGCGACGCGGGATCGACCACCGCCGGTGCGGCCAGGGGCTCGGCGTCGAGCGCAGCCGCGAACGGCTCGGCCGGCCCGGGAAGCTCGCTCGCCGGCGTGTCGCCGACCACCAGCCAGTGGGTGCCGTCGCCCTCGCGCACCAGCCCGTCGTAGAGGGCGAGGTGGTCGGAGCGGCCGAACCGGTCCGCGGTGATGACGACATCGGGCTGGATGACCCCGTGGATGTACCCGACCTCCTTCGCCCCGTAGAAGTGCACGACCGGCACGACCACCGCGCCGAGGTAGGCGGCGGCGAAGAACGAGATCGCCGCCTCCACCGAGTTCGGCAGCTGCACCATCACGACGTCGCCCACGCCGACGCCGCGCGCCGCCAGCGACGACGCCAGCGACCGGGCGGCGCGGTCGACGTCACCGAAGGTGCCGGACCACGGCCGGGTCTTCGAGTGCACATTGAACTCCGTCGCGTGCAACCGCGAGAGACCTTCGGCGATCGTCCCGCCGAGCGTCGCGTCGGTCCACCAACCGTCGGCGACGTAACGGTCGACGAGCGCCGCCGGAACGGGTCTCGGCGACCATTGGTCCCAAGTGCTGCCGTGGTCGACCATGTGCTCCCCCTTGGCCGTCGCCGACGCGTGCGGCGAACTCCTCGTTGCGCACCCCGTGGTGGCGAAGGCACTGAAACCGGCACGGTACTCCGCCGCGCGCGTCGGGATGGGGGCCGGTGCCGACGCCGGTCGGGGTACGGTGAGACGAAGGCCGTCGCGGCCGAAGCCTGATCGAGAGGACGGCGCGCAATGACGATCACGAACGAGAGCGAGATCTACTACGACCCGTTCGACAAGACGATCGACAAGGACCCGCACCCGCTCTGGAAGCGGATGCGCGACGAGGCGCCGCTCTACTACAACGAGAAGTTCGACTTCTTCGCGTTGAGCCGCTACGACGACGTCGAGAAGGCCCTCGTCGATTGGGACACCTACCGTTCGGGCAAGGGGTCGACGCTCGAGGTGATCATGGCGGGCTTCGACATCCCGCCCGGCCTGATCCTGTTCGAAGACCCACCCGTCCACGACGTGCACCGCGGCCTGCTCTCGCGCGTGTTCACGCCGAAGGCGATGACCGCGATCGAGCCGAAGGTGCGCGAGTTCTGCGCCCGTACCCTCGACCCCCTCGTCGACGCCGACGGCTTCGACTTCATCGCCGACCTCGGTGCGGTCATGCCGATGCTCACCATCGGGATGCTCCTCGGCATCCCGGAAGAAGACCAGGTTGCGATCCGCGACCGGATCGACGAGGGACTGCGCCTCGGCGACGACACCGATGTGCCGACGGGCGACCTCGCGATGGCCGGCGCCGAGCTCTTCTCCGACTACATCGACTGGCGGGCCGAGCACCCGTCCGACGACCTCATGACCCAGCTGCTCAACGCCGAGTTCGAGGACGAGACGGGCACCACGCGCAAGCTCTCCCGGATCGAGGTGGTCACCTACGTGATGCTCCTCGCCGGCGCCGGGAACGAAACGACCACCCGGTTGATCGGCTGGACCGGCAAGTTGCTCGCCGAGTACCCCGACCAACGGCGCGAGCTCGCGGCCGACCGTTCGCTCGTCCCCCAGGCGATCGAGGAGATCCTGCGCATGGAGGCGCCGTCACCCGTGCAGGCGCGCACTGTCAAACACGACGTCGAGTACTACGGGCAGACGGTGTCCGAGGGCCGCGTGATGGTGATCCTGAACGGGTCCGGGAACCGCGACGACCGTCACTTCCCGAACGGCGACCGCCTCGACATCCATCGCACGATCGATCACCACCTGAGCTTCGGGTACGGGCTCCACTTCTGTCTCGGTGCCGCCCTCGCGCGACTCGAAGGGCGCGTCGCCCTCGACGAGGTCCTCAAGCGCTGGACCGACTGGGACGTCGACTGGGACAACGCCAAACAGGCCCACACCCCGACCGTGCGCGGTTGGGAACGCCTGCCCGTGATCACCCGCTAGCGGGAACCGCCGCCGACGGCACGGACGCGTCAGAGGAGGAGCAGCGGCGGCAGGGTGCGGGTGGTGAGAAGGTCCTGGCCGATGCCCTTCGTGAGGGTCGCGTTGGCGCCGAACAGCTGGTCGAGGACGAGGATGCGCCGTATGTAGCGGTGCAGTTCGTGCTCGGTCGTGAACCCGATCCCGGCGAGGACCTGCTGGCAGTGGCGGGCCACCGTGCGGGCGCCGCGCCCGGCGGAGGCCTTGGCCATCGCCGCCGCCACCGGGGTCGGTTCGATCCAGGCGGCGTCGAGCAGCGCGCTCGCGGTCTCGATCGCCACCAACGTCTCGGCAAGGCGGTGGCGGATGGCTTGGAACTGGGCGATGGGCTGACCGAACTGGATCCGCTCGAGCGCGTGTTCACGGGCCAAGGCCAGCGCGGTACGGGATGCACCGACGAGCTGGTGGGCGACCGCGAGTTGGCCCAGCCTGACCGCGGCGGTCCAGTCGACGGGCGTGACTTCCCCTGCATCGACCGTGCCGTCGACCTCGACGAGCCCGAACTCGGGGTCGACGCCGCCGACCCGACTCACGGTGAGCGAGGACGAGTCGACCACCGCCGCCTCGTGCGCGTCGCCGGCCCGGGCGACCACCAGTGCCGACGGACGCGCCGCGGTCGCGAGACCGCCGACGACGAGCCGGTCCTGCTCGAGCTCCGCGGGCGCGCGCAAGTGCCCGATCGCGGGCAGCACGAACGCGGTGTCGTCGTCGAGCGATAGATCGAGCGCCGACGCGAGCACGTGGTCGAGCGCCGACGACGTCGCGCCGCACTCGCCCTGGAGCTCGAACAGCGTCGACACTGCCGCGCGCGGGTCGAACGACAACGCGTCGATCCAGCCCAACTCGGCGAGCGCGGCGTCGAGCGCGTCACCGTTGTATTGCTCGGTGGCGGCGCGCAGGCTCCGCTCGAAGAGCTCGAGGTCGCTGCCTTCGATCATCGGTCGTTCCCGAGGTCGAGCAGCCGACGGGCGATGATGTTGCGTTGGATCTCGGAGCTCCCGCCGTAGATGCTGGCCGCACGCGAGTAGAGGAACTCCGTGCGCCAGTGGTCGTGCACGACGTCGTCGTCGACCGTCACCGCCGCGGGCAGCGCCTCGGCCACGAGGTCGAACAGGGCCTGCTCCGCCGTGGCCAGGAGCACCTTGTCGATCGAGGTCTCCGCGCCGAGCGTTCCACCTTCGGCCAGACGGTGTTGCGTCGCGCGCGAACGCGCCCGGAACGCGAACACGAGCTGCGCCACCTCACCCAGCTTCGCCGGGTCGATCAGGTCGGCATCCGCCTGCCGCAACAGCTGCGCCAGCCGCTGGTACAGGTACGCGGTGCGTTGCCACAACGCCGCGCTCCGCTCGTACGGCAGGAGATCCATCGCGAACGACCAACCCTTGTCGGCCTCGCCGAGCGTGCGGTCGAACGGAACGAGCACCCCGTCGAAGAAGACCTCCGAGAACTCGGGCTCGCCGTGCATCGTCTCGATGGGCCGGATCACGATCCCCGGGCTGTCCATGTCGACGAACAACGCGGTGATCCCCCGATGCGCCGACTCGAGCGTGCCCGTGCGCGTCAGCAACACACATCGCTGCGCGAACTGCGCCAGGCTCGTCCACACCTTCTGACCGGTGACCTCCCACCCGTCGTCGGTCGCCACCGCCCGGCACGTGAGCGCCCCGAGGTTGCTCCCGGTTCCCGGCTCGGAGAACCCCTGACACCACATCTCGTCCCCCCGGAGCAACGGCGGGATCATCGCCGCCGACAACTCCGGCGCGAACGTCACCATCGACGGACCGAGCACCTCGGGCAACGAATAGATGCCCGAGTAGACGAGATCACGCGCCACGAGCGCCTCACTGAAGCACGCCCGCAACAACGCCGAACCCCCGAGACCGCCCACGTGCTCGGGCCAGCCGTAGCGAGCCCAGCCGGCATCAAAGGTGAGGCGGCGGACCTTGGCGATCTGCTCCACCTGCTCCGCCAGCGACCCGGCGCCTTCATACTCGGGAGCCAGCTCCGCCGCGTGATCCTCCAGCCAGGCGTCGAGAGCGACCCTGAACTCTTCCAGCTCCACACCGCCTCCTGACGCTGCGACG
The DNA here is from genome assembly GCA_963819735.1 of uncultured Actinomycetes bacterium. Lineage (GTDB taxonomy): Bacteria > Actinomycetota > Acidimicrobiia > IMCC26256 > DASPTH01 > CAWFXC01. Next base: position 184,956 of record CAWFXC010000001.1, read on the forward strand.
TCCGTCCGTGGGTGGACGGTCATCCTCGCGGTTTGCGGTGGAGCATACGGTCGAGATTCGCCCGGAACGCCGGTTCGTCGAACGACTCGCTCTCCACGCCCAACGCGTCGTCGAGCACGGAGGCGACAGCGGCCTGCACCGCCCGACCGAGCAGCGCCTTCGTCTCGCGCACCGCTTGCGGCGGCAGCGCGGCCATCCGCGTCGCGAGCTCGAGCGCCACCTCGACCGACGTTCCGGTGGGCACCACCCGATTCGCGATGCCGATGCGCACCGCTTCCTCGGCCGACACGCGGTCGCCGAGCAGGATGTACTCCTTCGCGCGCAACAAGCTCGTGAGCATCGGCCACAGCAACGCGCCGCCATCGGCCGCGACGAGGCCGAGCGCGACGTGCGGGTCGGCGAAATACGCCTGCTCCTCCACGACGACGACATCGCTCATCGAGGCCAGGCTGCAGCCCAGCCCCACGGCCGGACCGTTCACCGCCGCGATGATCGGGACCCGCACCGACGTCATCCCGCGCACGATGACGGCCGCTTCCGCCATGATCGACGCCCGCAGTGCAGGGTCGGCGGTCATGCGCTCGAGGAGATTCAGGTCGCCACCACCGCAGAAGGCGGCACCCGCACCGGTGATCACGATCGCGCGCACGTCCGGGTCGGCATCGAGGTCGACCCAGACCGTCGCCAGTTCCCCGTGCAGCTCCTCGTTGGCGGCGTTGAACGCCTCGGGGCGATTCAGCGTGACCAGCCGCACCGCATCGCGCTCCTCGATGCTGATCTCGCCGTGCGGCCCACGTTTCGATTCCACCACGAGTCCACGCTTTCTCGATCGCTCCCGACCGGGTCGGTGCACGGGTGGCCCGCGCCGTTCGCCCGAGCCACTGGGCGTTCAGTAACTTGATCTTCTCTAATTTGACGTCGATGTTACAGAGCGACGACGCTGCCCTTCACCCCGGCGCGAGAGTGGTCGCTGACGATCTGCGCGCACACGTGGGCGAAGGGAGCAGCTGATGACCGGCGTACCCGTGGCGGAGGGCATCTTCACGTGGCCTGCCGACGAGCCTCAGCTGATCGGGAGTCGCTGTACCGAGTGCGGCATCGTCACCTTCCCCGCGCAGGACTCGTGCCCGCGCTGCGCGTCGATGGCGATGGAGGAGCACCTGCTCGACCGCCGCGGTCGATTGTGGGCGTGGACCACGCAAGGCTTCCCCCCGCCCCCGCCGTATGCCGGAGCCGCGGGCAAGGACTTCGTGCCGTTCGGGGTGGGCTTCGTGGAGCTCGGCGACGTGAAGGTGGAGGCGCACCTCACGTCGGCGGACCCGGAGGTGCTGACCACCGGGATGGAGATGGAACTGGTCGTGGTGCCGTTCCGCACCGACGACGACGGCAACGAGGTCGTGACGTTTGCGTTCCGGCCCGTGGGTTGAGGGAGCAGGTCATGGCGATGGATGTCGCGGTCGTGGGTGTGGGGCTGCATCCGTTCGGGCGGTTCCCCGGCGTGTCGGGGATCGAGATGGGCGCGGTCGCAATGCGGCGCGCGCTCGCCGACGCCGGCGTGGCCTGGCGCGACATCGAGTTCGCGTTCGGTGGGAGCTACGAAGTCGACAACCCCGATGCGGTGGTCGCGCTGATGGGCCTCACCGGCATCCCCTTCACCGACGTCTACAACGGCTGCGCCACCGCCGCGAGCGCGCTGACCCTCGCCGCCAACACGATCCGGCTCGGTGAGCACCGCCTGGGCATCGCGGTCGGCATGGACAAGCACCTCCCGGGCGCGTTCAGCGCGGATCCGCGGCAGTACGCCTGCCCGTCGTGGTACGGCGAAGTGGGCGAGTTCGTCACCACGAAGTTCTTCGGCATGAAGATCAACAAGTACATGATCGACCACGGCATCTCGCACGAGACCCTCGCCAGGGTCGTGGCCAAGAACCTCCGCAATGGCGCGCTCAACGAGAACGCGTTCCGCCGCAAGCCGATGGCGGAGGAAGACATCCTCAACTCGCCGATGCTCAACTACCCCCTCACGCAGTACATGTTCTGCAGCCCCGACGAGGGTGCGGCTGCGGTGGTGCTGTGCCCGGCGGAGGACGCACACAAGTACACCGACACGCCTGTCTACCTGCGCGCCACCACCGTGCGCACCCGCCGTCTCGGCGCGTTCGAAGTGCACAGCACGTGGCTGCCCATCGAGGAGACGGTCGGACCCACCGTCGACGCGTCACGCGCCGCCTACGAGATGGCCGGCATCGGTCCCGAAGACGTCGACGTCATCCAACTCCAGGACACCGACGCCGGCGCCGAGATCATCCACCTCGCCGAGAACGGATTCTGCGCCGACGGCGAGCAGGAGACCCTCGTGGCCGACGGCGAAACCGAGATCGGCGGCCGACTCCCCACCAACACCGACGGTGGCCTCATCGCGAACGGCGAACCGATCGGCGCGTCGGGGCTGCGCCAGGTCCACGAGATCGTCCTCCAACTGCGCGGGCATGCCGGCGACCGCCAGGTACCGGGCAACCCGAAGGTCGGCTACACCCAGCTCTACGGCGCACCCGGCACCGCCGGTGTGTCGATCCTCACCGTCTGATTCTCACCACCTGGGCCAAACGTCAGGGCGCCGCTCGTCAGATCAGGCTCACATCGCGGTCCGGTCGTCGACGCTGCCGTTGCCCCGGAACTGCCGGACCATGGCATCCACCGAGAACGACGCGAGCAGGACGCCGTCCTCGTCGTGCACCCGACACTCGGTGTGCGTCATACCCGCGCCGGCGAACGTCGAGAGGTGCCGGTACAGCATCCAGCGGTCGGCCCGCACGTCGGCGTGGAACGAGATGGCGATGGCGTTGATCGCGGTCGAGAGCGTGCGGTGTGCGTCTTGTTGCCCGATCCCCTCGTGGGGTCGCAACGCGGCCGCGATCGACATGTGCCCGGCGAACTGCGCGAGGAGTCCGGCGTGCAGGTACGGATCGGCGGGTACGGCGCGGAACCGAACCCATGCGTCGATGACCGGCGGACCCACCGGCGCGTTCGGGTCGTCGGTGTAGGCGTCGTCGACGACGCGGATGTCGCGGCCGGTGACCGACATGTCGTACGGCTCACTCGCGTACGGACCGTCGACATCCGGTGGCGCAACCGCGTGACGGATCACGTCGGGCGCGGTGTCGTCCAACAGGATCGTGCCGCTCGCGACGCGTCGCCCACCCTGGCTCGCGTGCACCGCGACGGTGGTGAACGTCCGTCCCGAGCCCAGTTCCTCGACGTCGAACTGGAGGGGCCGGCCGGCATCGGCGGGTCGCATGAACACCATGTGGGCCGATACCGCGCGGCGCCCCGGTGCGTGACGCCCGGCGGCGACGATGGCCTGGCCGAGCATCTGGCTCCCCTCGACGACCGGGCGCCGGTGATCACCCCGCGCGACGCTCACGTAGCGGTTCGGACCGTCGGCTCGCACGTCGAGGATGTCGACCAGCTCGGCGGCGTCGCCCCACGTCGGGAACCGCTTGATGGTGACGTCGCGCGGCTCGTCGCCGTCCCCGGTGTCCGACAACTCCACCCGTACCCGGTCGTGATCGAACGCGGCGAAGTCGGCGAGCCAGCCGAGCTCCGGCGTCGGCTTCGTGAACGACCACACGACGTCTCGTCCGTCGGCGCGGACCGGTTCCGAGTCGTACCAGGTCGTCGAACCGATCGGCGGTTTCTCGGCCGGCGCGTCGATGCTCCAGAGCCGAGCCGTGCCCTTCACCGGGCAGGTGGCCGTGCGCCCTTCGTCGCGTACGAGGTCGAAGCGCACATCGGCCGACGGGAAGTAGAGCGCCGGCGGCCGGCCCGGCTCCTCCACTCGCACGGCACCGGCGGACTCGGCGATCAGGAGCTCGCCCCACCAGGCCCGGGCCGGGTACGGGCAGGGCGATCTCGTCGGTAACCGGTGGGCGGAGGAGGCGTCCGCGGGTGACGCAGGTTCCACGCCCGAAAGCTAACCGCGCAGTCGATGTTCGCGACGATGGACAGTCTCTCGTTCCCTGACCGAAGGTCGATGTGGACGCTGATGACGTGCAACGAGCGGAAGTCTGATCTGCCGTCCAGGGACCGGAACTTGCGACGACGCCGGCCACCGGCGGATCCTGCCCCGACGCTAGGATCACGCCGAGCTCATGGCAGTGAACAGCGCGAATCAAGGCGCAGCGCACCAGCAGATCAGGATGCCGAAGACCGGCGAAGTCGTCGCCGAACGGTTGCGGCGCCAGATCGCGCGAGGCGAGCTCACCATCGGTCAACGGCTCCCCCCGGAGGACGAGCTCACCGTGCAGTTCGGCATCGCGCGGACCACGCTGCGCGAGGCCTTGCGAATCTTGGAGTCGCAGGGCCTGCTCGAGATCCGGCGTGGACGCACCGGCGGGCCGGTCGTCACCATGCCCAGTATCGACTCCTTGGCCGAGGGCCTGGCCGTCACACTCCAGCTGCAGGGCACGACCGCAGGCGATCTCGACATCGCCCGACAGCTCATCGAACCGCGGCTCGCGGGCCGACTAGCTCGCTCGCACACCGCGGACGACGTGGCCGCACTGCGCATCGCCGCCGACCGCGCCGCCCGCGCCGCCGAGACCTTCGACCGCGAGGCCTTCGGTGCAGGGGCGGTCGGCATGCACGAGACGCTCATCGAGCGCGCCGGAAACACCACGCTGGCAACTTTGTCGCATCTGCTCCACTCGCTCGTCGCGCAGTACTACTTGCGTTCGGCGGCGCGCGCCGACAACGAGAAGATGCACCGCGCCGTCCGGTCGTACCGCAAGTTGATCCGCCTGATCGAGGCCGGCGACGCGTCGACCGCCGAAGAGCACTGGCGCCGGCAGATGACCTTCACCATTGAGGGCTGGCAGCGCAACACGAGCGTCGACCTGTTCGACGACTCGCCGTAGCCGTCAGCGGACGGAGACCCCCTGCGCCTTGAGCTCGTTGTGACGGGCAAACATCGCGGCCGCGTGCCGTTGCAGGTCGACCGGCGTCGGTGGCATCGGCGGCAGCCCACCGGTGCGCGACGGCAATGACACCGTCGCGGTCGCGTACGCGGTCTCGACGTCGCGCTGACTCTTCATCGAGAGCTTCAGGTCGACCAGGTGTCGGCCGTCCTGCTCGCGCTTGTCGACGACCTCGCCCGACAGGAACTGCGTGTCACCCTGATAGTTGAACTTGCGGATGGAATCGCTCATCTTCTCGATGAACGCGTCGTCACCGACCCAGTCGGCGACGTGGTGGTAGAACCACGACTGCCTGAGCACGCCATAGTCGTACGCGAGCGGATTGCCGATCGCCTTCGCCCACTGTGAGTCCCAGTGCACTCGTTGCGCGACATCCCACACGCCGTGCTCGTTCTTGATGTAGAAGGGCGCGATGCGACGCCGGTTCTTGTAGCCGACCCGCGACGAGCGCAAACCGTACGGCACGAATCCGTAGCCGCCGGCGTGGAAGGCGATGATCTCGGTGACAGTGAGTGGGCCCTTCACCATCGGTGGGAGAGCGTCGCCGAGTTTGACGTCCTCCCAGTAGCGCTTCTCGGCGCCGCGCGGCTTCTCCGACTCGTAGACGGCGTCGATACGCTCGTAGTCGTCGTCGGTGTAAATGGCCGGTTCGAGTTCCGCATACTTGCCACGCGTACGCGCCGCTTTGCGCTCGGTCAACACCCGCAGGATGCGGTACACGCCGAGCACATCGCCGAACTGGTTCAGGACCACGGTGCGCGCGACCTGCACCGAGGATCGACCGGCGAACTCCGACTTCTTGACCTCGAGCGATTCCTCGCCCGAGAACGAGTACAGGCGGTCACCGGGCCGGAGCGGGCGGAACCAGTCCCAGGTGCCGCCGGAGACGAACACGTGCACCCCGCGGAACATGCCCTTCGTCTGCTGCTTGATCTCGTTCGGGACGGGATCGCCCAGCATGGGCGTCTTGACGTGCCCCATCATCGTGCCGTGCCCGATCTGGGTCCCCCACCGCGTCGTCCGGCCGTAGTCCTCGTCGGTATAGAGCGGGTTGTCGTCGCCCACACCGAGCGCCCAGTTGCGGATGGCGTCGGCGGTCGCCACCGAGTACAGCTCGCGGTGCCGGGTGGCGGTGTCGATCCCTATGAGCAGGCGGGCCCGTTCCAGGTCGTCGTCGGTCATGCGGTACTGCAGCGCTTGCTCGAACTCGGCTTCGAGCTCGGCCGACACCTGCAGGGATTCGGCGGGCGCGTCGTCAGGCACGAGAAAAAAGGTACCTGATTTAGCTCGAGGCATGCACCGTGGCCGCGACCAACTGCCACCGTTCGGCGAGGTCCGGATCATCGATCCAGGCCTGCGCAGGTCCGTAGCCGAAGATACGGTCCGCGAGTCCCTGGTACCGATCGACGAGCGCGGGGGCGAGTCCGTCCCACGTGGCAGTGACGGCGTACTCGTCGAGCATCTCGTCGGTGATCGCCGCGGCCATCGCGTCGGTATCGCCCGTCGCCATGAGCCGGTGGAGCTTCTCGCTGGTCTCGCCCCACCCGTGCAGGTCGAACACGGGACGGTACGTACGCGTCGAGCCGTAGAACGAGAGCTGACGACGGACCGAATCGCGTTGTGGCGCGACTTCGGCGTCGGAGTCGCCCACGATCATGAAGACGGGGCAGTACACCTCACACGCGGCGGCTGCTCGACCGATCCCGTCGGCGCCCGTGGCGATCGCCGGCCGGATGACCTCGTCGAGGTACCGACGCGAGTGGAACGGATGCACGTGGAACCCGTCGCAGACCTCACCGGCGAGGCGGGCCATACCGACGTTCACGCCCGCGATCGAGATGGGGATGTCGGGATGATCGCTCGGACCGGGTGCGAAGAAGTCGGTGAGCAACGAGAACGAGTAGTAGTCGCCGTCGAAGCGCAACGGTTCGTCGCCCTGGAAGGCGCGCCAGATCGCGCGCAGCGCGAGAACGTACTCGCGCAGCTTCGGTCCTGGATGTTCGAACGCCATCGAGAAACGGCGTTCGATGTGCGCCTTCACCTGGGTGCCCAGGCCCAGGGAGAAGCGACCCTTGCTGGCCCGCGCGAGCTCCCATGCCGTCTGCGCGGTGATCATCGGGCTGCGGGGGAACGCCACTGCGATCGCGGTGCCGAGTTCGATCTCCGACGTCACCGTGCTCGCCACTGCGCACGAAAGGAACGGCGGTCGCTGCGACTCGGTGAACCAGAGGCCGGCGAAACCAAGTTCCTCGACGCGGCGCGCGACCGGCGCGGTGTCCTCGAGTCGCAGGCTGGCGCCGTACGCGTCGAACCGCATCTCAGTGCGACTTCGGGTCGAGGTCGGGCAGGCTGGCGTCGCCGTAGCTCATCACGCCCGCTTGGTACCCGGTCATGATCTCGCCACCGCCATGCCGCGCATCGCTCTCCTCGTCCGGTGTGCACCCCCGGCCCAATACCGTACAATAATCATACTGATTGGGGAGGGTCCGAGTGGGTGCGCGGGTCTGGGCCAGGGATCTGCCATGCGCCGCTACGACATCGCATCGCCGGTCAGCGGGCGTCGAAGCTCAGCGGGAGGTGCCGCGCCTGACGCACGCCGGCGAACTCGTACTGAATCGCCTCGCCTTCGGTGACCCAGTACTCGGGGATGCGCCGATGCAGTTGGTCGACCGACGCGCGCAGCTCGGCGCGCGCCAGGTGTGATCCCAGGCAACGGTGGATGCCGGCGGCGAACGCGATGTGGCGGTTCTCGGCCCGGTCGAGGTCGGCGTCGAGCGGATGATCGAACGAAACCGGGTCGAGGTTGGCGCTGGCCCAGCACAGATAGACCATCTCGCCCTGCTTGATCGGCACCCCGTTGACCTCGGTATCGCGTAAGGCTGTGCGCGCCCCCGAAGACGGAACCGGGCTCTCGTAGCGCATGATCTCCTCGATCGCCCCCGCCAGCCGGTCGGGCTCCGCGACGAGGCGCGCACGCACCTCCGGGTGCGTCGCCAGCCACGCCACAATGCACGACAGCGACGAGGTAACGGTGTCGAGTCCGGCGATGGTGAACATCTGCATGATGTTCACAACCTCGTCGTCGTTCAGGCTGTGGCCGTCGACTTCGAAGTGCATGAACTGATCGAGCAGGTCGTCGTAGCGCGCGCCTTCGGCGCGTCGTTCGTCGAGACGGGTGTGCAGGTGGGCGCGCAGCTCCCCTCCCGCGGCGCGGCCGATCACCTCGGCTTCGTCGCGCGTCGCCGCCTCGTTCTTGAGGATGCGGTCCTTCTTCGTGATGAGGAAGGGCGCGTCTTCCACCGGTAGTCCGAAGATGCGCAGGAAGATCGTCGACGGGAGTGGGACGCAGAACGCGTCATGGAACTCGACGTGGCCATCGCCGATGAAGCCATCGATGAGTTCGTCGGCGAGCTTGCGGATGTCGGGTGCGAGCGCCGCCATCTTCTGCGGCGCGAACAACGGATCCAGCAGCTTGCGGTAGTGCCGGTGCAGTTCGGCGTCGATGTGCAGCGGGATGAGCGGGTCATCCGTACCCATGCCCATCACGACTGACCCGATGTCGGGATTGCGCCCGGCGGCGACGATGTCGTCCATACCGAAGAACCCGACCCCCATCTCCCAGCGCACCACGGGCATCGTGCGCCGCACTTCGTCGAGGGCGGTCTGTGGCAGCTCGACGTCGAGTGCGCCATTCGGTTCGTAGGCGATCAGCGCCCGCAACTCCGGGCTCATCGACTCGAAGGTCGTCTCAACGACGTCATTGCGCATCAGATCCCCCTGAATCGCGAATGCCTTGAATTCTCCCACTGATTCGGCGTCGAAGGATCCAGAAACTCCGAGAAGACCAACTGCGGCGCTACGTCGAGCACGCCGCGTGGGCAGCTGACGAAGTGCGGGGATTCTCCGTCCAACTGACTCGATTCCGCGAACTCAATAGGGTGACGATGCACCGGACGGAGGGGGCCACGTGGACGGCGGCGGCAAAGCGTTCGACTACGTAATCGTGGGTGCCGGTTCGGCGGGCTGCGTCCTGGCAAACCGCCTGACCGCGGATCCGTCCAACCGCGTGCTGCTCCTCGAAGCGGGCGGCAAGGACAACAACCTGATGGTGCGCATCCCGCGCGGCTTCGGCAAGCTGCTGGGTAACGAGCGGTTCGCCTGGTTCTTCCCCACCGAACCGATCGGGAAGTCGAAGCGCGTCGAGGTCTGGGTGCGAGGCAAGACGCTGGGCGGATCGAGCGCAGTCAACGGGATGGTCTACAACCGCGGCGTGCAGGCGGACTGGGACGGGCTCGCCGCCGCGTCGGGCAACACCGCGTGGGGCTGGGACGAGATCGTCCCCCACTACAAGGCGATGGAAGACAACCAGTTCGGCACGTCACCGACCCGTGGCGTGGGCGGTCCGCTCGGCATCTCGAGCGGGACCATTCGCAGTCAGCTCACCGACGACATGATCGCGGCGGGGGCCGGGATCGGATTGCAACGCGTCGACGATCTCAACGAGGTCGACGGCGAACGCATCGGGTACGCGATGGCGAACATCAAGGGCGGCCAACGCGTGAGCGCGGCGGCAGCGTTCCTCCACCCCGTCGCCAAGCGCCCGAACCTCACGATCGCCATCGACTCGCCGGTGACATCGCTCGTCTTCGAGGGCGACAAAGTGGTCGGTGTCCGGGTCGGCACCGGTGCGACGGCAATCGAACACCGAGCGACCCGCGAGGTGATCCTCGCGCTCGGGAGCATCCACACGCCGAAGCTCCTCCAGCTGTCGGGCATCGGACCGTCGGAGGTCCTGCGCGCCGCGGGTATCGACGTGCGCGTCGACCAACCCAACGTCGGCGGGCGCATGCGCGAGCACCACTGCTTCGCGCTCCAGTACCGCCTGCGCGAGAACCTCGGCTACAACCGCAAGCTCAGCAGTCCATTGGCGCAGGCGATGAGCGGCATCCAATACCTCGCGACCAAGCGCGGCGCCCTCGCGGCGCCGTCGTACGACATCGTCGGTTTCCTCAAGACCCAGCCCGAGCTCGACCGGGTCGACGCGCAGATCCTCATGGCCCCCTGGACGACCGTACCGGTGGTACCGGGTCAGGCCATCGGGCTCGAACGCAAGCCCGGGATCCAGTGCATCGGCTATGTGCTGCGACCTGACAGCGAGGGCACGGTGCACATCACCGGCCGCGCACCCGATACACCGCTCGAGATCGACAGCAACTTCTTCGCCACCGACCACGATCGCGAGACCGGGCTGCGCATCTTCCAGAAGATGCGGGAGCTGTTCACCCAGGAGCCGGTCGCCGCTCGGATCGTGGCCGAGACCGTGCCCGGACTTCGCGTGCAGTCCGACAACGACGTGATGGAAGCCAACCTCTCCGGCGGGTACTGCGGGTACCACGCGATCGGTACGTGCGCGATGGGCCCGAACGACACTGACGTCGTGGATCCGGACCTGCGCGTGCGCGGCGTCGAGAACCTGCGGGTGATGGACTGCTCGGTGCTCCCGGTGATGGTCGCCGGCAACCTCAACGGCCCGATGATGGCGATGGCCGCACGCGCCGCGGATCTGATCCTCGCGGATCGGTGAGCGACGGTAACGAGTCGAGTTTCTCTGGAGGTTCTTGATGACGATGATGTGGGCGCACTCGGGTGATTCCCATTTCCTGGAACCAGACGACCTCTGGCAGCAGATCCTGCCGAAGCGCCAAGCCGATCGCATGCCCCGCACGGAGATGATCAGCGAGTCGGAAGAACGGGTGACCGTGGACGGGAAGTCCTTCACCCGCCGGGTTCCCAAGATCGCAACGGCGAAGGGGGCGACCGGCGAGACGATCGTGGAGATGTCGCATCGTCCTCCGGGCGCTCGCGACGTGCGCAAGCGGCTCGAGGACCTCGATCGCGAGGGCATCTGGGGCGAGGTCATGTACGCGTCCATCGGCTTGTGGTGTGCGCTGATCGAGGATCGGACGCTGATCCGCGATGCAGCGCGGGCCGAGAACGCGTGGTTGGCGTCCGAGATTCAGGGCGTGGCGCCCCATCGGTTGGTGGTCACCGCGCTGATGCCGTTACTCGACATCGGCGACGCGGTCGACGAGGTGCACCATGCGGCCGACGTCGGCCTGAAGATCATCAACCTGCCGACTGGAGTGCCGCCGGGCATGCCGGACTACAACGACAACGCATGGGAACCGCTGTGGGCGGCGGCGGCGGAAGCCGGGATGGTGGTCGGCGTCCACATCGGCACTGACGCGGACGAGCCCCTGGCCAACATGTTCCGGGGCCCGGGCGGGGCGATCCTCAACTACGTCGAGACCACCTACGGCGGCCAACGTGTCGCCAACAAGCTGGTGTCCAGCGGCGCGCTCGATCGGCACCCCGATCTCAAGGTCCTGATCTCCGAGGGCGGAGCAACGTGGGTGCCGTTCCTCGGTGATCGGATGAACGAGGCGTACCGCCAACACGGGATGTTCGTGCGTCCACGACTCTCGCAACTGCCCAAGGAGATCCTCTACCGGCAGGTCTATGCCAGCTTCCAGCACGACGAGTCCGCCCCGGCTGCGCTCTGGGCCATGGGGTACCAGAACGTGCTCTTCGGTAGCGACTACCCGCATATCGAGGGGACCTTCGGACACACCCAGAAGACACTGCACGAGTTGTTCGACGACGTCCCGCCCGAGGCGCGCCAACGGATTACTCGCGGCACGTTCGAGGAGCTCTTTCCGCACGTTTCCGCGCCCGGCGCCTGACTTTCGCGACGTCGTCGTTCACCGCTGTCCCGAATTCGTCAGGAGCATGCGATGACGCTCGATGGCAACTATCGCGGTTTCGAGGTCGCTACTCGCGATCCCGGCATCGCGGTGATCACGTTCAACGAGCCGGAGCGCCTGAACGGACTCAGCCGGGGCATGAAGCGCGACCTCACCGAGATCATGTCGCAAGCGCAGCTCGACGCCGACACGCGCGTCGTGGTGATCACCGGCTCCGGTCGCGGCTTCTGCGCCGGCGACGACATCTTCAACCCTACGGAGAACGACCGCCACCTCCCCACGCTCGTTCCACAGCAAGTACGAAACGTCCGGAACTCACAGGTCGACCAGTACGCGCTGCTCCGCGCCTACTCGCAGGAGTTGATCCGGTCGATCCTGAATCTCGACAAGATCACGATTGCCGCGCTCAACGGCGTCGCGATCCAGATCGGGTTGTCGATCGCGCTGGCGTGCGACTTCCGCATCGCTTCGACCGAGGCACGTCTTGGCAGCGCGACCCTCCGATTCGGCTTCCTCCCCGACGAAGGTGGTCACTGGCTCCTGCTCCGGCATCTCGGACTCGCCCGGTCGCTCGAGTTCCTGATGCGCAAGCAGATCGTGTCGGCCGAGCAGGCGCTCGACCTCGGACTGATCACCGAGATGGTCCGCCCTGAGGACCTGATGCCGATGGCGATCCGACTGGCCGAGGAGATGGCGACCGGTCCGCAGGTCGCGATGCGGATGCTGAAGCGATCATTGCTCAACGCCGCCGCGCAGACCTTCGAACAGGCCGGCGACGACATCGCGGCCAAGACCGCGGTGAGCGATCACCATCCCGACACGTCCGAAGGCATGGCGGCCTACCGGGAACGACGAGATCCGCGATTCAATCAATGGCTCGAGGAGCCGATCGCGGAAGACGGCGTCGACCCGGCCTGGTTCCGGCGACAGGGACCGTATCCGGAATGAGCCTGGTTCCGCTCCCAGCTGAGGCGCCCTGGCGCGCGATGCCCGACCTCTTCGAAGCGGTCGCCGACCGCGGCGCGCAACCGGCGCTGAGCGCGCGCTCGGCCGCAGGAGACACGGTGTGCCTCGGCGGTGCCGCGCTCACCGAGCTCGTGGCGCGCAGTGCCGCGCTGCTCACCGCTTCGGGCGTCGATTCCGGTTCGGTGGTCGGTATCCACCTCGACAACGCGTCGGGCCTCGAAGCGCTCGTGCTCCACTGGGCCACGCAGTGGTCTGGTGCGGTCGCGGTGCCCCTCGGTACCCGGCTCGCGCGTCCCGAGATCGAGTACATCGTCGGCCACGCCGAGGTCGCCCTGATCTGCTCCGGCGGCGTCACATCACCCAGGCGCGCGCAGTAGGCGAATCCACGCGCACGCGCATCCTCGACGTCACCGCCGGCCTGCTCGACCTGACCGCTCCCTTCGCGCCGTGCGCCGCGGCGGACGTCTCGGAGCACGATCTCGCCGACATCCTCTACACCTCGGGCACCACAGGGCAGCCGAAGGGCGTCGAGCTCACGCACGCCAACAACGTCGCCGCCGGCATCGAGCTGGCGCGGGCCATGGACCTGACGGGAGACGACGTCGTCCAGAGCGCGATCCCGTACTTCACGTCGACCGGCGTGCACACCAACCCGCTCGCGTGCCTGGCGGCCGGGTCACATCTCGTCGTCGAGTCCGCGTTCGACCAGCACAAGACCCTGCCGATCGCCGACGCCTCCGGCTCCACCGTGTACCTCGGAGCGCCGTCGATGCTGGCGCTGATCCTGCGAGACGCCGACCTCGACCGGCGCCCGGCGTCACTGAGCCACCTGGTGTTCGGCGGGTCCCCCATGACCGCCGCCACGCTGGAACAGCTCGCCAATGCCTTCCCAAGGTGCGCACTCACGAACGTCTACGGACAGACCGAGGCGGGGCCGGGCGGCACCGTGTGCAAGCCCGAGCACATCCTGGCGAAGGCCGGTTCGATCGGGAATCAGGGCGCCGGCCCGTGGACATCGTTCGAGGTGCAGGACGACGACGGCCGACGTTGCCGCGCCGGCGTGCTCGGCGAGATCGTGCTGCGATCACCAGCGGTGATGCGGGGCTACCGCCGCGACGCCGCCCAGACCGCGACCACTCTGGCGGGCGGCTGGTTGCGCACGGGCGACCTGGGCTTCGTCGACGAAGACGGGTTCCTCTTCTACGCCGATCGGCGGAAGGATCTTGTCATCCGGGGCGGGATGAACGTGGCCTCGGCCGAGGTGGAAGCCGTCTTGATGACGTACCCCGGCGTGGCCGACGTCGCCGTCATCGGCGTGGACCACGAGGTCCTCGGCGAGGACCTCCTCGCGGTGGTCGTCGCCCCTGGCGGCATCGACACCGACGAGCTCTTCGCGCACGCGCGCACGCGGCTCGCCGACTACAAGACGCCGCGGCAGGCGGTCTTCGTCGACCAGCTCCCTCGCAACAGCATGGGGAAGGTGCTCAAACGAGAGCTCCGCGAGCAGTTGGGCGAATCGTGAGCGACGCCCGATCATCTAAACCGCGTGACCGACCTCGCACGTACCGTCGGCATCGAGCGACGCACCGCACTGCTCGATGAGCGCACCCCTGCGAATCATCTCCCGGCACTTCGCGGCGGCGTGCGTCGACGCGATCACCGGTTGCACTGCGGCCAGGTCGTGCCGGTTCTGCATCGCCGCGAACGGATCCGCTTCCAACGACGCGCGCCACGTCTGCACGTCCGGCGAGGTCAGCAGGCCGACGTCAGCCATCTCCCAATCGAAGAGCGCTTCCGCGTTGCCGTGACTCACCGCCTCCACGACGTCGGATGGGATCCCGGCGAAGACCTCCGTGTACGCCTTCTGCGTGTGCGGATACGGCGTGTCTGCGTGCGGGTAGTCGGTCTCGGCAAGGATGCGATCGACGCCGATGAGGTCGTACAGCGAGAGCCCGATCGGCTCCTCGATCATGCACACCCACATGTTGCGCCGGTAAATGTCCGACGGCCTGGTCGCGAGCCGTCCGGCCCAGCCCGCATGGCGCTCGACTTGCCGATCAGCGCGCTCGAGGATCGCAGGGATCCAGCCGATGCCCGCCTCCGACCACACCAGCTTGATGTTCGGGAACCGCTGCGGGATCGGGCTCAACAGCATGTTGATCAGCGCCAGTTGCCCGCTCGCAGTTGCGGCCGCGATCGTCGTGGTGAAGGGGGCCTCGGGATCGATCAGCGGCATGTATCCGCTCGATCCGATGTGCATGCACACGGGCACGGCGGCGGCTTCGGCGGCCGCGAAGATCGGATCCCAGTGACCCGCGGGGTCGTGCAATGACGGGAGCCCGTCGCCCACCGGGTTCTCGGTGAAGCACAGCGCCTTCGCACCCTTCGACGCACACCGCTCGATCTCGCGGGCCGCGAGCGCGGGATCCCAGACCTGGCAGATGATCATCGGCACGAACAGGCCGGGCGGTCCCGCCGGGCACCACTCGTCGAGGATGAAATCGTTCCAGGCCGCGACGCACGCGCTCGCGAGCTCCTTGTCGGCGAAGCTGTTGAAGAGCATGCCGCCGAAGCGCGGCAGCGTCGGGAACGCGACGCTCGCGAGCACCCCTTGCGACAGCAGGTCGCGGGCGCGTTCCTTCGGGTCGTAGCAACCGGGGATCATGTCCGTGAATCGAGCCGGCTCCATGTCCCACTGGTCGCGGGGCTTCCCGGCGACCGCATTGAGTCCCATGGTGAGGATGCGCTTGTCCTCGTACACCCAGTACTCGCGACCGTCCTCTTCGATCACGTGGGGTGCCATCTCGCGGTGCTTCGCCGGCACCCGGCTGGACCAGACGTCGGGAGGTTCGACGATGTGGTCATCCACGCTGAAGATCGTGAACACGGTGTTCCTCTCGTCGCGCGAGCCTGAGCGGTTGGCCGCGGAGGTTCAAGCATGCCCATGTGAGAACTCGGCCAGGAGGTGCCGCGGTTGGACGGTGATCCCTCGCCGCGATCCGACAAGTGCCGAACCTTCTCCCCGCCTGCACGCGCCACACCGGCCAACTGAGGACACCGACGCGGCGCGCGACGATGGCGCGATCCGGATTGGGGAGCCACCGTGACCGGCCTGCTCGAGGGTGTGACCGTCGTTGAGACGGGGGTACTGATGACGGTCGACCACCTCGGCCGCCTTCTCGGCGACGAGGGTGCCGACGTCGTGAAAGTCGAGACCCCCGGCCAGGGCGATTACCTCCGCAACATCATGACCCGGTTCGCGCCCGACTGGTCCACGTTCCACCTCGCGCTGAACCGCAACAAACGCAGTCTCACCTGCGACGCGCGCACGCCCGAAGGTCGGGAGGTGCTGCGCCGGTTGCTCGAACGCGCCGACATCTTCATCACCGGCAACATCGGCGACACCAACCGCAAGCTGGCGCTCGACGAGGAGTCGGTGCGCGCCATACGCCGGGAAATCGTCTACTGCCAGGCCACCGGCTTCGGCGCGTCCGGTCCGTACGCCGACGTGCCGACGCATGGACAGATGATGGACGCCCTCGGTGGCGGTGCGCCACCGATGGCGCTCGACGACGACGGCTTCGTGGTCGCGACCGGCGAGGCGGTGGGCGGCAGTGGCGGCGTCGTGATCGGCCCGCTGTACGCCGCGTTCGGCGTGGCCTGCGCGTTGGCGCGCGCCCGGCTGACAGGGGAAGGGTGCTACCTCGACGTGTCGTGTGCCGATGCGGTGCTCAACGCAAAGTGGCTCGACGCGCTCCCGATGCTCAACCCCCGCCTCGTCGACCAGGACTGGCCGGGCAAGGGCCCGGGCGAGTCGGCGAAGTATCAGCACTACGAGACCGCCGACGGCAAGTACGTGCTGTTCTGCGCGATCGAGGCGAAGTTCTGGGAGCACTGGTGCACTGCGATTGGGCGGGAAGACCTCATGCGCGAGCACCGCACCGATCTCGTCGTCGACTTCGCTGGTGGCGACGACGCGCTCCGCCACGAAATCCAACGCGTGTTCCACACGAGGACGCAGACGGAGTGGATGAAGATCGCGATCGAGAACGACGTCGCGCTCGGCCCCGCCCTGCGCTTCGACGAGGTGGCCGACGATCCGCACCTACAGGCGCGCGGTCAGATCATCGTCGAAGAGCATCCGACATTCGGTGACGTGTTCACGCTGGGGAACCCCATCCTCGTGTCCGGTGAGGAATTCGCGGTGCGGTCCGCCCCCGCGCTCGGTCAGCACACCGACGAGGTGCTCGAAGAGCTCGGCTACGAAGCACCCGCCCGCGCCCACCTGCACGAACTCGGCGTGGTGTAGAGCGGCGTGGTGGACCGGATGGTCGGGCCGATCGAGGGGCTTCGGGTCGTCGACTGCTCGCTCGGCACCGCGGGACCACGCGCCACGGGAATGCTCGCCGACTATGGCGCCGACGTGGTATGGGTGGAACCACCCGGCGGCGACCCGCTGCGTGCGGGCGCCCCGGCCGCGGTGTCGGTCCTCGACCGCGGCAAACGCAGCGTGGAGCTGGATGTCCGTGACGCGTCCGCCGTCAAGCAGCTGCTGGCACTCACCGACCGGGCCGAGGTGTTCGTCGAGAGCTGGCGCCCCGGCGTCGCCGACCGGCTCGGCCTCGGCTACGAAGTGCTCCACGCCCACGATCCCGGGCTGGTCTACGTGTCGGTCTCGGGGTTCGGCGAGGACGACGACGACCTTCCCGGTTACGAACCGATCGTCCAGGCTGTGCTCGGCAGCATGTCGGACCAGTCAGCCCATCGCGACGGGCCGGTGTACCTCGGCTTCCCGTTCGCGAGCATCGGTGCGGCGTCGCTCGCGGTCATCGGCGGGCTCGCCGCGCTGCGCCGCGCGCGCGCCGACGGTTGCGGTCGCCACGTCCGGACCTCATTGCTCGACGGCGCGCTCGCCTACCACTCCATGTTGTGGGGCGAGAGCGACGCGTCGATCGCGTCGAACGACGCGCCACGCTCGCTCCAGTCGACCGCCAAGACGCGACTCGTGACGCGCTCGTTCGAATGCGGTGACGGTGAGTACCTGGGCCTGCACACCGGTGCCGTCGGCGCGTTCGGTCGCGCGATGTGCGTGCTCGGCATCGATGACCGCGTGCCACCCAGCACCGACGGCATGGACATGGGCGTGCCACTGACCGACGAGCAGATCCCGATCCTCCAGTTCGAGCTGGTCGACATCTTCAAGACCCGGCCGCGGGCGGAGTGGGTGCAGCGGTTCCTCGACGCCGACGTGTGCGCGGTCGAGCACCTCCGGCCGACCGAGGTGTACGACACGCCGCAGGCCCGACACAACGAGATGGTGGTCACCGTCGACGATCCTGTTCTCGGCCCCGTGGAACAGGTCGCGCCTGCCATCAAGTTCTCGCGGACACCGGGCGGGGTGCGAGCGCCCGCGCCGATGGCCGGCGAGCACACCGACGCGGTACTCGCATCTGCCGCCGGATGGCCGCTGCCCGACCATCGAACGCGGGCGCCGGTGCCCGATCTGCGGCCGCTCCTCGACGGCACGTGCATCCTCGATCTCGGCGCGTACTACGCGGGGCCGTACTCATCGCGGTTGCTCGCCGACCTCGGGGCCGAGGTCGTGAAGGTCGAGCCGCTCGCCGGCGACCCGCTGCGTGGGATCGAGCGACCGTTCTTTTCCGCCCAGGCCGGCAAGCGCGCCGTGGCGGCGAACCTCAAAGACCCCGCGCTCGCGCGCGTCACGGAGGCGATGCTCCGGCGAGCCGACGTCGTCCACCACAATCTTCGGCCCGGCGCGGCGGAACGGCTGGGCCTCGACGACAGGTCGGTCCGCCGGGTCAACCCTGACATCGTCTACCTGCACGCACCGGGATGGGGTTCGACGGGTCCGTTCGCGATGCGCCAGAGCTTCGCACCGATGCTCTCGGGCTACGCCGGCGTCACGTACGAGATCGCGGGGCAGTACAACCCGCCGCTGCCGCCGTCGGCAAACGAGGATCCGGGGAACGGCATGCTCGGCGCGATCGGCATCCTGCTCGCGCTCCTCGAACGCGATCGCTCCGGAATCGGACAGTCGGTGGAGAATCCGCAGCTGAACGCGACGATGGGTCACCTCGCGCACATCGTCCGCCGGCCTTGCGGCGAGGTGCTCGGCGCCGGTCGTCTCGACGTATTGCAGACGGGCGTCGGCCCGTTCGACAGCTTGTACGAGACTGCTGACGGCTGGGTGTGCGTCGTCGCGCCGAACGGTGACCAGCGGCGCGCGCTGCTCGAGACCGTCGGCGTCGAAGTGGTCGACGACGGCGACGACGAAACGCGGCGCGACCGTTTGCGCGCCGCGTTCGCGATCCTCCACACCGGCGAGGTGGTGCAGCGTCTGCGCGACGCCGGCGTGGCGGCGGTGGAGCCGGTGGGTGTCAACATGCACCGCTTTCTGAATGATGCCGCGGCGCGGCGCACCGGACGCGTGGCCGAGGTGGCGCACCCAAAGTTGGGCAACGTGCGGGAGCTCGGCGTCCTCCTGCGGGTGAGCGACACCGATCCGTCGCCGCACCGGCTCGCGCCCGCGCTCGGTGAGCACACCGACGAGCTCCTGGCCGAGCTGGGGATCTCGCCGCGCGAGATCGCCGACCTGCGCGCTCGGGGTGCGGTGCGGTGACCCGTCGTGCGCTTTGGATCGACAATGGTCGCGAAGGATGGCCCAGGTGGAGTCGAGCTGCAATCACCAGGCTGGAGCGCGGACGCCGCTGAGGCTCGGCCTGTCCATTCGCGTCCGGTGCAGCCACTGGTCCGTCGTGGTGGACTTGGTACATGACCGAGCTCGACGCGATGACGGCCCAGTTCGCCGATGCCGCCCTGCCGTTCAGTGATCCCGAGGGTGCCGCGGCCCGGGCGTCCGCAGAACCCATGTCGATGTACGCCCGGCGATCGGCGCGCTGCCCGGTCGAGCGCATCGGAGACAATCTCGTCGTCCTGTTGCGCATGGCCGACATCCTCTACGTGAACAAGCACCACGACGTCGAGCAGGCGTCGAAGTATCTCGGCAGTAGTCGACCGGCCATCCCCCTAGGGCTCGACGGCGCCGAGCACCGCAAGTACCGGCGCCTGCTCGACCCTGTCTTCACCGCCAAGCGCGTCGCGCCCCTCGCCGACAACGTGCGCGCGCTCGCCGAGAAGATGATCGATGCATTCGTCGCCGACGGCGCGGTACGGGCATACGAGCGGTGGTGCGAACCACTGCCGTCCACGATCTTCCTCTCGATCCTCGGATTGCCCCTCGCCGATCTCGACGACTTCCTGCACTTCAAGAAACGCATCCTCGGCACCGAGTTCGCCACACTGGCGTTCGACGACGCCATGGCCCGTCGCGAGGAAGCCGTGGTGTGGATCCACGACTACTTCAACCGCCTGCTCGACGACCGGCTCGGCGCCGATGATCCCGGCGACGACCTGCTCGGCTGGCTCCTCACCGCGGAGGTGGAGCACGAACGGCTCCCACGCGAGGATCTCCTCGACATTCTCGGCCTCCTGATGATCGCCGGGCTCGACACCGTGGCGGCGTCGCTCGCCTGCTTTCTCAGCTACCTCGCCCGACACCCCGACGACCGGCGCAGGCTGGTCGCCGATCCGTCGTTGTGGCCGTCGGCGATCGAAGAGCTGATGCGCTACGAGTCGCCGGTCACCGACGGCGGGCGCATCGCGCTCGCCGACCTCGACCTCCCGAGCGGCGAGCACGTCACCGCGGGATCGAAGATGGCCATCATGTGGCACGCGGCCAACCTCGATCCCGACGCGTTCGAGGATCCGCTCACGGTCGACTTCACCCGCATGCCGAATCCGCACATCGGCTTCGCCAGCGGCTTCCACCGCTGTCTGGGCTCGCATCTGGCCCGAATGGAGATGCAGGTCGCGCTCGAGGTGTGGCACCAGCGGATCCCCGATTACGAGATCTCGCCGGGGTCCGATCTCACTTACTCCGGCAATCCTCGTGCACCTCACCACCTCACGCTCACCTGGTGATCGGGAGCGAGATGCGCAACGTCCGCACGGTCCCGGACGAGCGCGACTTCGGGAGCCTGCGCGCGCCGGCGGTCGGATCGTGAACGCGGACGATCCGGTCGCGTCGATCCCCGCGTTGGCGCAGTGGGCGGCTGCCCGCTACGGCGACGCCGAGGCGGTGGTCGACGGTGACACCCGGCTGACGTTCCGCGACCTCGCCGCCTTGGCCCTCCAGGCGACCCGCGCGGCTATCGCGCGCGGTGTCCAGCCGGGTGACCGGATTGCGATCTGGGCGCCGAACTCGTGGGAGTGGATTGTTGCGGCGCTCGGGGTGCTCGGGGCGGGCGGCTGGCTCGTACCGGTGAACACGCGGTTCAAGGGAGACGAAGCGGCCTACGTGCTCGCCCAGTCGGACGCCACCGCGCTCTTCACCGTGCGAGGCTTCCTCAATGTCGATTACGTGTCCATGTTGCGAGCGACCGACCCGCACCTGCGCTGCCTCGACGATGTCGTGCTCCTCGCCGGTCCCGTCACCGACCCGAACGAGTGCACCTTCGACGACTTTCTCACCCACGGCGACGCGATCGACCCGGCCGACGCCGACGCGCGGATCGCCGCTCTCGGGCTGGAGGACGTCGCCGACGTGATCTTCACCTCGGGGACCACCGGGCGCCCGAAGGGCGTGATGCTCGAGCACGGTGCGTCGCTCCGCGCCTTCGACGCGTGGGCCCGGTGCTTCGGACTACGCGAGGGCGACCGGTATCTCATCGTCAATCCGTTCTTCCACTGCTTCGGGTACAAGGCGGGATGGATGGCGTGCCTCCAGCAGGGCGCAACCGCGCTGCCGATCCGCGCGCTGGAGATCGACCACCTCCTCGAGATCGTGGCGGCAGAGCGGGTGTCGGCACTGCCGGGCCCACCGACGCTCTTCTCGTCGCTGCTCGACGCGGTCGGCGGCGACGCCGACCTGTCGTCGTTGCGGGTCGGGTTCGTCGGCGCGTCCACCGTGGCGCCCGAGCTGTTGCGGCGCATCCGCGCCGAGCTCCCGTTCGAGGCGCTCACGACGGGTTACGGGCTCACCGAGTGCACCGCGTTGGTGTCGATCACGCGGCCGGACGCCGAGCCGGAGCACGTGGCGTACTGGAACGGCGGCTACCCGCTCGAGGGAATCGAAGTCGTCATCGCCGACGACGACGAGATCCTCGTGCGCGGGTTCAACGTGATGCGGGGCTACTACAAGGACCCCGACGCCACCGCGCGTGCGATCGACGCCGAGGGATGGCTGCACACGGGTGACATCGGCGCGCGCGACGACGACGGCGCGCTGCGCATATCGGACCGCAAGAAGGACATCTACATCAGCGGCGGCTTCAATGTGTCACCCGCCGAGGTCGAGAACCTCCTGCTCGGTTTCGACGTCGTCTCCCAGGTCGCGGTGGTCGGCATTCCGGACGACCGTCTCGGTGAGACGGGGGCGGCATTCGTGGTGCTCGGGCCGGGAACGAGCACGACCCCCGAAGAGGTCATTGCGTGGGCGCGTGAGCACATGGCCAACTACAAGGTGCCCCGCCGGGTCGTGGTGGTGAGCGAGCTGCCGCTCAACGCGAGCGGGAAGGTGCTCAAGCGCGAACTACGCGCCCGACTCTCGAGCTAGCCGACGATGCCCATCACGCGCCTTGTTGAGTTCCGTCGTCAGTTGGTCGCCTCGCGCACGCGAATCAGCAAAATGATAGAACGACATGCAGTGGTCGCCAGATCGACGTCCCGATGACCGGTCTCCTCGTTCGCGGCGGCGAGGTGGTCGACGGCACTGGTGCGCCGGCGCGTCGCCACGATGTTCGCATCGCGGGCGGCGTGATCGCCGAGATCGGCCCGGGTCTCGCGCTCGGATCCGATGAGCGCGAACTCGACGCGGGCGGCGCCACGGTGACGCCCGGCTTCATCGACTCGCACACCCACTTCGACCCCACGGTCTTCTGGGACCCCACGTGCGACCCGATGCCGCAGCACGGTGTGACCACGGTGCTCATCGGCAACTGCTCGCTGTCCCTCGCACCATTGCGCCCGGAGCAGCGCGAGGGGCTGAGCGCGGTGTTCGCGTACGTCGAGGACATGCCGCCGTCGGTGTTCGCGGAGTCGGTGCCGTGGTGCTGGACGACGTTTCCCGAGTACCTCGACGCGATTCGCGCGCTGCCGTGCACGGTGAACATCGCGACGCTCGTCGGCCACACACCCTTGCGGATGTTCGTCATGGGCGACGAGGCGTGGGACCGCCCGGCAAATCCCGACGAGCGACGGACCATGGCCGATGTGCTCGACGAAGCCCTGGTCGCTGGTGCACTCGGGCTCTCGACCTCGTGGTTCGACGAGGACGCGCGCAGGCGACCCACGCCCAGCGTGCTCGCCGACGATGACGAGCTGGGCGAGCTCCTCGACGTACTGGTCGACCGGGATGCCTTCCTCGAGTTCATCCCTGACGTGAAGACCAGCGCGTGGCGCGACGACGTCGAACGGGTCGCGCGTCTCACCGGATCGCGGGGCCTCGTGTCGACGTTCAACGGGATCTTCTGTGACAACGACCGGCCGGGCCGGATCCTCGAGATCCTCGACCACATCGGCGAGCTCCAGACCGCCGGCGTCCAGATGTACCCGCAGGTCTCACCGCGGGGGGTCGACGTCCGCGTGAACTGGTACGGCGGGATGTCGTTCTACGGCATGGCGACCACTTGGCACCGCGTAGTGCAGGGCGACGCGGACGAGAAGCGGGGGTTGCTCACCGACGCCGAGTGGCGGCGTCAAGCTCGCGACGAGTGGGACACCACGAAGCGCACCATGTTCCCGCACCGGTTCCCGGAACGCGTGAGGCTGGTCGAGGTACGTGACCCCGCGCTGCAACCCTGGGTCGGTCGCACGTTGGCCGAGTTGGTCGCCGCACGCGGCGGCCATCCGTCCGACGTACTGGCCGACTGGTTGCTCGAGAACGATCTCGAGCCGGGTGTCGTGGGCGTCGACGTCACCAACGCCGACGTCGAGGGTGTCGCCGCGATGTTGCGACACCCGGCCGCGATCATCTCGAACAGCGACGCGGGAGCGCATCTGCAGATGATGTGCGCCAGCGGCGACACCACGCTGCTGCTCACTCGCCATGTGCGCGAACGGGATGACTTCACCCTCGAGGACGCGATCTGGCAGCTCACCGGCCGCCAGGCGACGACCTTCGGCATGTCCGGCCGCGGGGTCCTACGCCCCGGAGCGTTCGCCGACGTCACGGTGTTCGCGCTCGACGAACTCCACTGGGACAAGGAGGAGTTCGTCACCGACCTCCCCGGCGCCGGGCCCCGGTTCCGCCGGCCCGATGGCGGCTACCGCTACACCATCACCGGCGGCGAGGTCACCCAGGAGCACGGTACGCTCACCGGTTCGCGCCCGGGTCGACTGGTTGAACGGACTTGAGTCCTCACTCGCGAGGCGATCGTCGCGCGCCCGCGGTCAGAGGCCCGGAAACGGATCCTCGAGCGAGCTCATCACATGCACCGCACCCGCGGCGGCAAGCTCTTCCGTCGAATAGTGACCGGTGGCCACGCCGACCGACACTGCTCCTGCCGCATGGGCGGCGTCGATGTCGCGCGGCGTGTCCCCCACCACGAGCACATCGGCGGCGATGAGATCGTCGTGCAGACGGCCCGCCTTCTCGATGGCGAGGCGCGTGAGCTCGGGGCGGTCGGGCGAGTCGGAGCCGTACGCGCCGAAGATGAAGAAACGGTTGAGGTTGGCCGGCATGAGCTTGGTGCGGGCCGCGCCTTCCATGGCCCCCGAGACCAACCCGAGGATCACGCCGGCATCGGTGAGCTGCAGCAGAAGTTGCTCCGCGCCGGCCAGTACTTCGTACTGCTCGGAGGTCCAGATGTCTTCAGCCAGGTGCAACAGGTACTGCGCGTAGAGCTTGTCGAGCTCATCGGCACTCGGGTCGCGGCCCAGGACACCACGGAAGGTCTCCGTCGCCACCTGGGGGTCGGTCTCGCCGGCCGAGGTGTGCGTGCCGATGTCGGCGGGAGTGTCGTAGAGCTTCTCGAACGCGGCGTTCCAACTTCGCGCACCGGCACCGCCGGTATGGATCAACGTCTCGTCCACGTCGAACAGCACAGCTACCGGCTTGGTCACAACACCGGAGATCATGGCAGAGCGCTCCGGTGCTCACAACACGCGACTCCGCCAGTGTCGGCACCAGGCACGCCGGTCAGGCAACGGGTGCAGCACCCCGAAGGGTGACGCGCTGGATCACGCGGGCACGGTCCCCGTAGTCGCCGACCACCGAGTGCTGGGTGGCGAAGTTGTCCCAGAAGCCGAGCGTGCCCGCCTGCCAGTGGTACCGCACCACGTACTCGGGGCGCACCGAGTGCGCGTAGAGGAACCCGAGCAGCGCGTCGCTCTCGGCGCGGGAGAGGTCCTTGATGTGCGACGTGAACCCGGGATTGACGAACAGCACGCGCTTGCCCGTCTCCGGATGCGTGATCACCACTGGGTGCTCCACCGGGTCGAGGCTCGCGTACCGCTCCCCTTCCCACGTGCCCTCGCCGACCAGCTCCAGCACCTTTGCGAATTGGTGACGGCCGTCGTGCACGGCCGTGAGCGTCGAGAGGTAGCCCTGCAGCGACGGGCTGAGGCCTTCGTACGCGGCCTGCTGATTCGAGAAGAGGGTGTCGCCACCCGCGTCCGGCACCACGACCGCCCGGAGGATCGATCCCGCGGGCGGACGCTTCACGAACGTCACGTCGGTGTGCCACGAGAGGCCCGCGCTGCGCTCGGCGACGTCGCCGTAGAGCGCGGCCAGCTCCGACTGCTTCGTGTAGTCGATCTCGAAGACCTCGGGATGATCGGCCAGCCCCGGGATGAGCGGATGCCCCTCCGTCGGCTCTCCGAGGCGCGCCGCGAACGCCAGGTGCTCGACCGGTTCGAGGTGCTGACCGGGAAAGAACACGACCTTGTGCTCGAGCCACGCGGCGCGGATGGCCCCGACCTCGGCGTCGCTCAGCGAGCGAAGGTCGACGCCGCGGATCTCGGCGCCGATGCGCGCCGAGAGCGGCGTGACGTCGAGCGCGACATCGGTTTGGGGAAGCGTGCTGGTCATCGGGGTTTCTCCTGGGGTTCGGGGACGGAATTGGGGTCGTCAGAGATGTCGATGGTGGCGTCGTCCTCCACGCCCAGCTCGCCGAGGAGCTGCGTGCGCAGCGCCGCGAACCGGGCGTCGGAACGCAGACGAGGGCGAGGGAAGGTCGAACCGATTGGGACGTCGAGTGAGATCACGCCGTCGGTGAGCACGAGCACCCGGTCGGCGAGCACGATGGCTTCGTCGACGTCGTGGGTCACGAGCAGGACCGCCGGGTGGTGTCGCGCGCAGAGCTGGGCGACGAGGACGTGCATCCGGATGCGCGTCAGCGCATCGAGCGCGCCGAACGGCTCGTCCAGCAACAGCAGCGCCGGCTCGCGGACGAGCGCTCGCGCCAACGCGGCGCGCTGGGCCTCGCCGCCGGAGAGGGTCTTGGGCCAATCCTCCGCGTGCTCGGCGAGACCGACCTCCGCGAGCGCCTGCTTCCCGCGGTCTCGGCTCTCGCGTCGGTTCAACCCGAGCACCACGTTGTCGAGGACCTTGGCCCACGGGAGCAGCCGAGGGTCCTGGAACACCACCGCACGCCGCTCGGGCACGAGGATCTCGCCGGTCGCCGCCGGATCGAGGCCGGCGAGCGCCCGCAGGAAGGTGCTCTTGCCCGAGCCGCTGCGACCGAGCAGGGCGACGAACTCGCCCGGACGGATGTCGAGATCGATGCCGCGCAGGACCGCGCGGTCGCCGAAGGCGCGCGACACGTGACGAACCTGCACCGCCACGTCGGCGCCTCGGTCCGAGAGGCTGAGCGCGTCGTTCACCGACCGGGTTGCCACCGCAGCACTCCCCTCTCGAGCAGGCGCACGAGGGTGTCGGTGATCAGCCCGAGCACCGCGTACACCAGCAGGCAGACGATGATGACGTCGGTCTGGAAGAACGTCTGCGCCTTGACGATGAGGGCACCGAGACCCTGGGTCGCGTTGACCTGCTCGGCGAACACCAGGATCAACCACGCGATCGCGGTGGCCAGGCGGACGCCGACGAGGAACCCGGGCATCGCGCCGGGCAGCACCACCCGCCGGATGCGCTGCCAACGGCCGAGCCCGACCACGCGCGCGAGTTCCATGTACCCGGGGTCGATTTGGCGGATCGCCGAGTACGTGTTGACGTAGACCGGGAACGCCACGCCGATGACGATCAGCGCGATCTTGTACGTCTCCCCGATCCCCAGCCAGATGATGAACAGGGATTGCAGTCCGATCACCGGCACGAACCGCAGCATCTGCACGTTGCGGTCGATCAGGTTGTCACCGAGTCGGCTGAGACCGGCGGCGAGCGCCAGCAGCGTGGCGATGGGGACGCCGATCGCGAAGCCCCACAGCACTCGCTTGAGCGACGCCCAGATCGCCGGCCCGAGTGTGCCGTCGCGCAGCAGGTCCCACGCGACGTCGATCACCTTCGACGGCGCGGGCAGGTCCTGGGAGCTCACCCAGCCCACCTTCACCGCGAGCTCCCAGAGGGCGAAGAACAGCACCACCCCGAGGAACCGCTCGAAGCCGCTGAACCGCCGCCTGCGGCGGGTGTCCTGCTGGCCGGTCGGCAGCCGGACGAGTGTCGACGGCGCGGCGGGGGTTTCCTCGGCGACGTCGGGACTGGTCGACGCGTCGTCCGTCTCGACCATGCGGTCGACCGCGGTCATTTGGTGCTCTGCCCCGCGGCCTGGACGATCGCGTTGTAGCGAGTGTCGAATTCCTTGCTCGCGTTGACCTTCACCGGGATCTCTCCCGCTTGGTAGAAGAGGTCGGCGAGGTGCTGCTGGGCCTTCACGACCGAACCGGGCAACGTCACGAAACTCGTGCCACCGGTCTGCTTCGCCACGACCAGCGCCCGGTCCGCGGGGAGGTGGTACTGGCCGACGTAGACGGCTTGCGCGACCTGTTCGGGGTGGGCGGACGTGTACTGGAACGCTCGCACCAGTCGCCCGATGTAGTCGCCCAGCGCGGCAGCCTTGGCCTTGTCGCCGAGCGCGTCCTGCGTGGCGATGAGGAAGCTGGACCGATCGGTGATCACGCTCGCCTTGGCCACCACCTTCGCGGCGGGATTGGCGGCGATGTACACGCTCGTGAGCGGCTCCACCAGCACGCCGGCGTCGGCGGAACCACTCTGGAGCGCCGGCGAGGCCTGGGTGAGCGGAAGGTTCACCGGGGTGATGTCCGACAGCTTGAGCCCGGCCGAGTCGAGGGCCTCGAGGACAGCTGCCTCACCCGCGGTGCCCTGCTGGTAGGTGACCTTCTTCCCCTTCAGATCTTTCCAACCCGCGATGTCCTTGCTGCCGGGCGAGGTCAGGAGCCCGTACGAGCCGTTGGCCGTGGCCCAGCCGGCCACCGCGGTGATGTCCTGCTTGGCCGCCTGGGCGAAGATCAGCGGGGTGCTCCCCACGAAGCCGGCGTCGATCGCGCCCGCCTGGAACGCCTGGAGCATCGGTGGACCGCCGACGAACGCGGAGTACTCCACCTTGTAGGGGAAGTTCTGGTCCTCCCCCGAGAGCTTCAGGGCCGTCTTCAGGTAGTCGAGTTGATCGCCGACGCGCAGCGTCGTGCCCGCAGGAATCTTCGTCGGTACGGTCGTCGTGGGGCTCGCTTTGCTCTTGCTCGAGTGCCCGCTGGCGGCGCCCGCCGGGGCCATCGACGAGCACACGCCTGCGATGAGGAACAGGGCGACGGCGAGGCCGAGGACGTGCCGCTTGCGGCGTCGAGGCATGGAGATGCATCCTTCTCTTTAAATCTGATCGGGAACATCAACTTTAGCCTCTAAACTCTGACCAATCCAGTCGGCTTTCCGAGGAGACGCCATGACCACGCACACCCATTCCCGGCTCGACGTCCGGCCGGTCACCCCGGTGATCGGCGCGGAGGTCCACGGCGTCGACCTCCGCGAGCCACTCGACCCGGCGACGATCGCCGAGCTGTCCGAAGCGCTGGTGCAGTGGAAGGTGCTCTTCTTCCGCGACCAGCCGCTCACCCGTGAACAGCACGTGGCCTTCGGGCGGGCGTTCGGCGCCCTCACGCCCGGCCATCCCATCCATGCCGCCCCCGACGATCGCGACGAGGTGCTCGTCGTCGACACTCGTGAGGCGCGGGTGACGCTGGGCTACGGCGAGCGCGATCCGTTCGAACCCCCGCGGCGCACGATCAACGGGTGGCACACCGACATCACGTTCGTCGCCAACCCGGCGGAGGCATCGATCCTGCGCGGCGTCGTCATCCCTCCGTACGGGGGCGACACGCTCTGGACCAACCTGGTCGCCGCCTATGAGGAACTGTCGCGGCCGGTGCGCGACTTCGTCGACGGCCTGCAGGCCGTGCACGTGTGGCACGGCTACGACGGAATCGCTCGCGACGGACACGACTCGTCGAAGCCTCCGTCGGCGGTGCACCCTGTCGTGCGCGTGCATCCGGTGAGCGGCGAGAAGGCGCTCTTCGTGAACCCCGTGTTCACGCGCTACATCGTCGGGGTCACCGATCGCGAGAGCAACGCCCTTCTCGGCGTGTTGTTCGAGCAATTGGAACGTCCGCAATTCCAGGTGCGCTTCCGCTGGGAACCCGACAGCATCGCGTTCTGGGACAACCGTGCCACCGCCCACCTCGGCCCGGTCGATCTCGCCACCGCCGACTTCGACCGCCGGGTCGAGCGCGTCACCGTCGTGGGCGACATCCCCGAGGGGCCGGACGGCTTCCGCTCACGTCCACTCGTTGGCGAGTTGTTCGCCTGACCGGGGCGACGCGCAGTGCGCGATTCGGCTGAGCGCTCACGCGAGTCGAACACGGACGAAACGCACACGGTGACGACGTAGTCGCAGTGCATGCCGGTGAATCGGCGTAGGTGTTCGGTGGATCGACCCGAGATGGCTACATCAAGAGAGATTGATATATTTGCCTCGCCGCCCTCGGGCCGGTCTGCAGCATCCACCGACGATCTCGCGACCGAACGGCACACCGACATGGCAGGCAACGGCCGCGACGAAGGAAACCGCGCACAGGTGGGCCTGTGGGAGGTCCTGCGGCGGTGGGGACGAATCGGCTGCACAGGATTCGGTGGGCCGCCCGCGCACATCGCCTTGCTCCGCCAACTGTGCGTCGACGAGAAGGGTTGGTTCTCCGCATCCGAGTTCGAGGACGCCGTCGCCGCGTGCAATCTCCTGCCCGGGCCGGCGTCGACACAACTCGCGATCTTCTGTGCGTGGCAGACGGCCGGACCCGCGGGCGCGCTCGTCGGCGGTGCGGCGTTCATCGTGCCCGGGCTCGTGGTCATCCTCGGTCTCGCCGCGCTGTTCCTCGCCGCCTCGCCTCCGACCTGGATACTCGGCATCGGAGCCGGCGCCGGTGCGGCCGTTGCCGCCGTCGCCGTTCACGCGGGCATCGGTCTCGCCCGCCCCAGCTGGGGCCGCCACCCCGCTCGCGTGCGTTGGGTGATCTACGCGCTCGCCGGCGGGATCGCGGCGGCAACCGTCGGCCCCTGGCTCGTCCTCGTTCTGCTCGCGTGCGGCGGAATCGAGTTCGCCTGCCAGCAGGCCGGGCGCCGCGACCCACTCGGCGCACACCTCTGGCCGTTCCTCGCCGTCAACGCGGTCGCAGCATCAGGTGGTCTCCTCGCGCTCACCTGGGTCGCACTCAAGGTCGGTGCCCTCTCGTACGGCGGCGGTTTCGTGATCATCCCGATCATGCGCGCCGACGCCGTCAACCACTACCACTGGATGACGAACGCGCAGTTCCTCAACGCGGTCGCGCTGGGTCAGCTCACCCCGGGACCGGTTGTCCTCACCGTTGCAGTCGTCGGTTTCGCCGCGGCAGGCATCGGTGGCGGCCTTCTCGCGGCCGTCGTCGCGTTCGCGCCGTCCTTCGCGTTCGTGCTCCTGGGCGGGCGACATTTCGATCGTCTCCGTACCGACACCGGTCCCCGTGCATTCCTCGACGGCGCCGGTCCCGCGGCAATCGGCGCCATCATCGGAGCCGCGATCCCCCTCGCCACCGCACTCCAGGAGACGTGGCAACTGGCCGTCCTCGCCGCCGCCGCGCTCTGCCTCCTGGCGCTGCGAAGGGGCGTCGTCTTCACTCTGCTGTTCGCCGGCTTCGTCGGGCTGATCGCCACGTGGCTCGGAGCACCGTTGCCGTAGGTCCGTCGATGCGGTCCAGGTCCGACGGTGGCGCAGCTATTCGCTCGCATTGCCTTGCGCACGCGTCGCAGGTTCGACGATCGCGTCGACGAGTAGTTCGACGCTCGAGAGCACGCGGACTTGATCCTCGTCGGATATCCCGTAGCGGTCGGCGAGGTGGGCCGGCGCGTTGTAGCTCACGCACACCTGCTGATCGTCTCGTTCCCAGATGAGGATCTTGAGTGGGAGATCGAGCGCGACAAGTGGAGTGGCCCGCATCAATGGAGTTCCCAGCGTCGGGTTACCGAAGATGACGAGCTTCGTGTTGGGTAGGACCTGGCCGGCCGTTGCGGCTTCGCCACTGTGGTCGATGACCGCGAAGACCTTGATGCCGCGGGCCCTCAAGACTTCTAAGAGACGATCCACCAGTGCGTCGACGGGATCGACGGCTTGGCGGGTGACGACACCTCGACCGGTGAGACCATTCACGTCCTCGATGGCGCCCACAACTCGCCTACTGCGTCTCGACGGGTGGCGGGAACGCACGGGACTCGTTGGCAGCAGGCGCCCCGATCGACCCACCGGCGACGCCACCAAGCCGGATCTTGCTGCTGATCGGAACGACGACGACCGGCATGAACGACTCCTTCAGGATCAGCTACGACAACGGCCCTCCCCGCGTCGACGGACTCACGGCGACCAGATTCTGCCGGAAACCGCGCTTTCCGGCCAGCGGCAGTTCAAGTTCTGGCGATGATGAACCAGCGACGGGAATGACCTACGGGCTGGTCCAACACAACGCGGGCGAAGACCGTGAATTCTCAGACCTTCGTGTCGGGCTCGATCACCCCTCGCTCGCCGTTGCGTCTCGTGACGAGCTCCGGGCATGGGTCGAGCAGTTCGATGACTGCATGACGGCCTGATCGGCCGTCGGTCAACCGGGGGCGGGTGGTCTCTCCGCGAAGCACGTCCTGGCGCCGGGGCGGAGCGACGTCATCGTCGCCAGGGGAGACCGCGGCGAACCCGTGAAGACCAAGGCGTGACCACCGTCGCCTGTGGTACACCTTTCAAGATCGGGTCACCGCAGACGAGATGCACGTGGATGGGCTCAAACCCCAGCTCGGATGGTCACCCGACGCGTCCCTTGACGCGGCAAACGAGGTTGTGCGCTGCGGCTCTGAGGGTGCGCCGGTCGTGCGGCGAGCGGTGGACCCCGCCGGAGATCCGCTTCGCTCGCATCGTCAGGTCGACCCATTCGTCCCGCCGCCCGTGACGTGACTGCGACCAGCTACGACGGGTTCCACGGTGGGGCCTTGGCTGCGCTCGTCGCGGCGGTGGTCGCCGCCGGCGCGTGGGCGGCGTGGTTGGCGGTGCTGTGGTTCCGCCGGGTTCCGCGGCTCCCGCACGCGGGGCCGGAGACTGCGGAGCTCGGTCCCGAGGCGCCCGCGGTCGCGAACCTGCTGGTCAACCAGTGGTACGTGACGGCGCCTGCGGTGCCTGCCACCCTGCTCGACCTGGCCGCCCGACGGGTGGTCGGCCTCGAGGAGGTGGGTTCCGATCGGTTCGTCGTGCGCACGCGCGCCGTGCCGGATCGCTCTGGGTTGACGGCCTACGAGCGGCAGGTCCTGCGGCTCGTCGAGGCAAGGGCGACCGGTGGGTCGGCGCCGGTCGATGTGCTGCGGATCGGCACGGCCGAGGGCGCGTCGTGGCTCGGCGAGTTCTCCGCCGCGGTCATCGAAGATGCCGAGGCCCGAGGGCTCGCCATCGAGGGACTGGCGCGCCGTGAACGGATTCCGCTCGCGGTCGGGCTGGCCATGGTCCTCTTTCTCGCCGCACTCGCGCTCGAACTTGCCCACGTCGGCCCTTACCACGCCCGAGGAGGCTCACAGCAGCACGCGGGCGTCTGGTTCGTGGTCGCGTTGGTCGCGTGGATCGCGATCCTCACGACCAGCGGACGGTCGCGCACGGTCCGTACCACCCGTGCCGGTCGCGAGGCGTGCGCACAGTGGCTCGGTGTGCGGTCATATCTGCGCCGCAACAAGAGCTTCGTCGCCCAACCACCGGCCGGCGTGACCATCTGGGGCCGGGCACTCGCGTACGGCGTCGCGCTCGGCGTCAACCGGGCCGCGCTCGTCGCGCTTCCCATAGGTCCCGACGACCCCGACCACGTGTGGAGCCGCGCGACCGGGACCTGGCGGCAGTTGCGAGTGCGCAGCCCGCACCGTTTCGGCGCTGGTGAGGCGCCGCGGCGCGTCCTCGTCGGCGGCATCCTTCGGTTGCTCGCGTGGTGCGCAATCGGCGTGGTTGCACTGCCGCTCGTCGTAGGGGTGTTGTCGCATGTGGTGCCTGACGTGCTCGACGACGGCGACCTCGCTGTACTCGCCGTCGGGTTGGTGTTCGTCGCGGTGCCTACCGTTGGTGCGGTCTATGTCGGCGCGCGAATCATTGATGGTGCCGTGCGCACGTGGCGCGGCTTCATCGATGTGCGCCACGTCGAGATCATCGAAGGGCCCGTGGTCAAGACCTACGACGGCCACTTCGTCGTGGACGACGGTACGACCGATGAGGTTGTTGCCTTCGCGACTCCGGCGTCGCCGCCGATCCTTGTCGGGGATCGCGTGCGGATCACCTCCACTCCGACGCTTCATCACGTCACGGCGGTCGAGATCGTCACTCGAGAGGAGAAGACCGATGGGCCTGTTCAAGCGACGCCTGCCGACGTCGACGTCCAGCACTGACCGCGCCGCCCTCGCGGAGCTCGCGCAGTCTCGCGGCTGGCAACCGGTCGAGGGTGCACCGTTCGACGGCGGCGTGACGAGCAACCTCTGGCGACTGAACTTCGCGCTCTACGGCCAGCGGCAGCCGATCGGCGTCGGGGGCGCCGACGTCGTGGCGCCCCGTCACAGCTCGTACCACGAGTCGTACACCGGCACCGTCGACGGTCGGCGCGTGATCTTGACGAACCATCAGACCAACATCGCCCAGCTTCGGGCGTACGACTTCGAGTCGGTGGCGGTCTGCGCGGTCGAGCTCGGCACGATCGCGCCCATCGTGCTGATGCAACCACGGGCGACCCCTTTCATCGCCCGCTTGGTGACCGCGACGCCGACCGGCGATCAGGAGTTCGATGATCAGTTCGTGGTCGTGCTCGCGCCGACCGTCACCCCGGAGATCCTGACCGACGAGGTACGCCGGCTGATCATGGCGCACGACGACTGGGCGTTCCTCGGCGACGACGACTGGCTCGTATGCGCGAGCAAGGGTCGCTACGACTCGGCGGACGCGGTCACTCGCCGCACAGACGAAGTGATGGGCATCGTGCACGCCTTCCCGACCTCCATCGTCCCCGACCACGTTGACCGATCCGTCGACGACCTTGCCGCCCGCATCGAGAAGATCTCGACCGTCGACGAGGCTCTGGCGTTCCTCGAGCAACTGAGCCCCGACGACCGTGCACGCCTGGCGAAATCGGACACGCCACTCGCTGCGTTCGCCGACGTGACGACACCCGACGAGGCGATGGCTCGACTCGAGTCACTCGACATGCCGCAGCGGATGCAGCTCCTCGCGATGTTCACGCGATTGGACGATTGATAGGCACGCCCCAGGGTCGCTGACACCGCATACGCGCTCAGCGTCTCCCGATGGTCACTGCGACCTCGCGGTGGAGTCGACCGAAGTTGTAGTACGCCGCACACGCGCCTTCCGACGACACCATGCAGGTGCCGATCGGCGTCTCCGGTGTGCACGCGGTGCCGAACACCTTGCATTCCCAGGGCTTGATCACGCCCTTCAACACCTCGCCACATTGACACGCCTTCGGGTCGGCGACGCGTACACCGGGCACCGGATAGTGGAGCTCGGCGTCGAACTCGGCGAACTCCGGACGCAGCTTCAGCGCGCTCTGCGAGATGAACCCGAGCCCGCGCCATTCGAAGTGCGGTCGCAGCTCGAAGACCTCCGCCAACGCGGCGAGCGCGCGCGGATTGCCCTCGTCGCGCACGACGCGTGCATACTGGTTCTCGACTTCGCAGCGGCCTTCGCTGATCTGCGCGAGCAGCATGTCGATCGCCTGGAGGATGTCGAGCGGTTCGAAGCCCGCGGTCACGAGCGGCTTGCCGTACTGCTCGGTGACGAATCGGTACGGCCGGTTCCCGACGACGGTGGAGACGTGCCCGGGCCCGAGGAATCCGTCGAGGCGGAGGTCGGGCGACTCGAGGATTGCCTTGATCGGCGGGACGATCGTCACGTGGTTGCAGAACACGCGGAAGTTCTTCACGCCGAGCTCTCGTGCCCGGAGCAAGGTCAGGGCGGTGGACGGCGCCGTTGTCTCGAACCCGACAGCGAAGAACACCACGTCACGATCCGGTGTTTCGGTCGCGAGGCGCAGCGCGTCCAACGGTGAGTACACGAAGCGCACGTCGGCGCCCCGCGCCTTGGCCTCGAGCAGGTTGCCGTTCCCGCCGGGCACGCGCATCATGTCGCCGAATGACGTGAAGATCACCCCCGGGGTCTCCGCGACCGCGATGGCATCGTCGACGCGGCCCATCGGGATCACGCACACCGGACACCCGGGCCCGTGCACCAACTCAACCGAGGTCGGGAGCACGTGCTCGATCCCGTGCCGGTAGATCGTGTGCGTGTGGCCGCCGCACACCTCCATGAACTTGAAGTGACCGTCGCCGGCGACGTCCGTGATGCGCGCCACCAGGGCGCGCGCGGCAGCGGGGTCGCGGTACTCGTCGACGAAGCGCACCGGCGCTACGCGACCCGCAGGCCGCGATCCTCCGGGAGCTGGAGCCGCTCCGCCAACGCCGACCGGCCCTGGCGCAGCATCACTGCCGCGAGGGCGACTCCGCCCGCAATCATGTCCCTGACCTCTTGCGAGCTGGAGATCGTCTCCCACGATTCCTTGAGCTCTTCGAAGCCGCGCTCGCCGGCTCGGGTGCCGAGTACGTATCCGATGACCATGCCGACCATCGCTCCCATGTCAACCTCCGGGGTTGTCGGTGGTGATTCTCGATGTCGCCAGTGCTTCGAGCTCGTCGTCGAGCTCCCGCCCCAGGAGCTGCAACCCCTCCAGGGCCAGGCGCGCTTCGTTTTCGTCGATCTTCGACATCGCGAACCCGACGTGGATGAGGACCCAGTCGCCGGGCTTGATGTCCTCGTCTTCGAGGAGCCCGATGTTGACAACGCGACCGACGCCGCTCACGTCGACGCGCGCCAGGTGCTCGTGGATCTCGAGCAGCTCGGTGACCTGGCCGGGTATCCCGAGGCACATGTCAATCCACCTGCTCGGCGACGACGTCGACGTGCACCTTCACGTCCGGCTCGACGCGGAACATCAGGATCTTGGGCGGGTCCATGCCGAAATCCCGGATGTCGAACGTGTGCTCGCCGGCGATCGCGAGTGTGCGGTCGTCGATCCGCGAGACGCTGATCTCGTCTTCGTACGTGTTGGTCGCGCCCCGGAAGGTGAGATCACCGCGCGCGAGGTAGCGCCCGTCCTTGCCCGTCTCGCGCAGCTCGCTCAACGCGCCGTCGATCGTGGGAAATCGGCGCGAGTCGATGCGGCGGCGAAGCTCGCGATCCTCGAGCGGGTTGCCCGACGAGAGCTTGTCGACGGCGAACGACAACCTTGCCTTCGCGGGCGCCTGCAGGTTGATGCGCCCACCACCGAGGACCTCCATGTCGAGCGAGCCCTCGAGCCCGGTGGTACTGGTGTGGATCGGGTGCAGGCTCGACTTCGCGTCGACCACCACCTGCGAGCGCTCCGGCAGGATGCGGAAGTGGGCCACGGGGCGCCTACATCTCCCGGATCTTGAGGTACCGGGCGATGTCGGGCAACGACTTCACGATGATGCCGGCGATGAGCGCCAATGCCAGCGACAACACGAGACGGCGAATCATGGGCTCGCCTCCCTTCCGTTCGGATACGCGGGTGTGCACAATTCGGCCAGGAGTTCGACGACGGCCTCGGCCGCGCGGTCGACCGCGCCCGCGACGGGCGCCGACAGCCCGATGCCTTCGTCGACGCGCAGGGGCTGGCAACCGACGATGAAGATCCGGTCGACGTGGCCCCCGAGGCCGGCCAGCATGTCGAACACGACCGTCGGATTCATGCTGTGCGCCTCGAAGCCCGCGCCGTCGTCGCGAGCGCCCTCTGGGGAGCCCGCGAACTCCGGCTCGAGGAGTAGCACCGTGCCCGGGACCTCGTCCATGGGCACGGCATCGACCAGAACGAGGGCGTCGTAGCCCTCGAGCAGTTCCAGGGCCAGGTGCAGGCCGCGGATCCCGAAGTCCTCCAGGTGCACGCCGTGAGGCATCACGCGGGCTTGCAGCCGCTGCGCGACCTCGACTCCGAAGCCGTCGTCGCGCAGGAAGATGTTGCCGATCCCGGCCACGAGCACGCGGCGGTTCACGACGCACCCGTCGCGTCAGCTGCCGCGGGGTCGCGGAGGGGCTCGACCTCATCGGGATGGAAGAACAGGTAGCGACCGTGGGCGAGCAGGGCCTCGGTCGCGGGATCGTCATCGACGGTGACCGCTACGTGGAGCTCACCGTCGACATCGTGGAACACGCCCGCGACCGTGGCGATCATGCCGTCGAAGAACATGTCGTGGGCATCGGCACGCCGCGACGGTCGCAACCGTACAGATGTCCCGGTGCACACCTCCACGCCGGCAACGACGACCGTGTCGGTCCACGGGTCGACCGCGGCGTCGACCGCGGGTTCCCACCACGGCAACGGTGATTGCTCAGGAGGCTCGACCCCGCCAATCGTGGCGTCGGTCGTATGCAACTCACGCATCGTCCCGTGGAGACGTTCCCAAACTTCCGGTCGCATCTCGTCGATGCGATCCACGATCGCGGCGGCGCGCGGATCGGTCGCGCGTGCCTCCGCCTTCTCGTCATCGGTGAGGGTCAGCACACGGAGGGCGAGGATCTCGTCGATCTCGGTGGCGTCGTAGAGGGGACCGTCGCTCTCGGGTGCGACCTCCGGGTGGTCGTAGAGGATGATCGGCGACGACAGCACCACGGTGTCGTCACCGATGAGCACCGGATAGGTCCCGTCGTTGTGACAGCCCCGCGCCGCCTCGACCGCGGCCGCGGGAGGGTCGAGCAGTGAGACGAACGTTCCGTCGTCGATCGCGAGGAGCGTGTGGACCGCCACGAGCGACCGACGAACGACGGTGTCGCGCGACGCTTCGGTGTCTATCCAGTCGGTCTCGTTGCTCACGTCGACCGTGACCTTCAGGAGTGGTTCGAGCCCATCGGCCCAGTCCACCGTGACGCGCACTGCGGCAGCCAACTCCCGGACCCGGCGCCGGATCCGCCCGACGAGCTCGCCGGATGGGGAGCGCAGCTCTTCGCAGCTGTCGCCGCCCGCGACGTGGATGTGAATCGTGCGCGGCGGCGCCGCCGCGGGCAGCAGCCGGAATGGGGGCAGGTCGATCTCGTGCTCGAGCGCCTCGTCCCACGGCACCACGCGCGTGTCGTCGACATCGAGCTCACCGACTTCGGCGAAGCCGATCGCGGGCATCGTCATCTCGACGGTCCGCTGCTGCACTTGAAGGTAGCGCACCCGCACCGACAGCTCGGCCGCGTCGCCGGCATCGACGATGCACTCGGTTCGACAGGTCGAACGTTCGGCCCCGGTCGCCAATGCGTAGGGCTGTGGCGCGAGCACCCCGAACTGCCAGCGCAGCTGGTTCTTCGGCGCCGATGCCGCGATACGGATAGAGCACGTAGCCCTCGTAGAGCACCGCGTCGGCAACCCCACGCGCGGCCGAGAACCGGTCGGACGGCGGGGTGACGGTGGGGCTGCCTGCCGCGAGTTCGCTCACGCGCCCTCCTCGCCGGCTTCCTTCAGCAGCTGTTCGATGACGTGGTCCCAGGTGGGCAGCGCCCGAGCGGCCTTGAACCGCGTCAGCGTGTCGAGCGTGGCGCGGCTCACCATCAGCCAGCCCGAGTTCGGGAAGTAGAGATCCATCATGTCGCGCCACACCTGCACGGGGAGGCGGTACGACGCTTCCTCGTGCCACGCCACCGGCGCGACGGACATACCGGCGTCCCCCCTCGTGAACGTGGTGCCGGAGAAGAGGAACACCAGTGGGATCTCGCCGTCGCCGACCGAGTGGAAGAACTTCGTGCCCGCGACTTCGAGGTCGTAGGTGCACGTGATGGGCAGGTCCACCTCGGTCGAGCCGTCGAAACCGCTGATCGTCGTGGCGACGTGAGTCCAGAGGAACGGTTTGAGCGAGTCGCCCCACTGCGTTGGTTCGCCGAACACCTCCACGAGACGCTCCTGCTCCTCGCGCGTGTACCGGCGTCGCTGCGGTTCGATCCGGATCTGGCAGCGGAGCGCGATCGCGTGCACCGGAGCGTGGTCGCGATCCGTGAGGCGGAGGCGGACGTTGATCGTCGGTACCGCGGCGTAGGGCTCCGCACGCGCGCCGAGCACCTCGAACTCGAGCCCACTCATCGGACTCGTTCCCGCACGTCGGCGAAGAACGCGTCGATCGCGTCGTGCGCCTCCTGCCCGCCGTCGAAGCCGCGCCAGAGCGTTCGCAGTCGGCCCACCAGCTCGTAACAGGTGTCGATCGGCACGAGGAAGCACTCACTCCGCGTCGACGTGCGATCGCGCCGAACGAGGAACGCCTCCACGTCGGGGACCAACGTCGAGAGCTCCGCATGGTCGGCGGTCACTTCGTCCCACGTGTCGAGCGGTAGGAGCGACTCGGTCGCGCCGGCCGGGCTCGGATAGAAGGCACACACCCGATCGAGCGTGGAGTTCACGAAGAAGAACGCGACGCTCACGGGTATCTGCAGCGCGTCCCATTGGCCGGGCGACAGCTCGAGATCCGCGAACGCCCGGTACCGGTCCGGGACCGACTTGAAGTGACCGCCGCCGGCGCCGTCGGGGGTGAAGAGCAGCCAGCACCCCCGGCACGCGCACATGAGATTGCGCTGCTCGACGTCGACGAGGTGATGGTGCTCGTCCGGTATCGGTTCGGCGCACAACTCACACCGCTCGCCCGCGCGCGGCATCGGTGCGGGAGGCGAATCCCGGATCCGCCGGAGCACCGCGAGCGGTTCGGCCGTCATGCGTGTGCGGGTTTGCGGCCGATGGTCACGGGGACCGCCGACGGTGGGGATGGCGGTCGCTCGATGTCGACGATCAGGATCTCGGGCGCGGCCTCGACAACTGCGGCCTCCACCGCGAGCTGCAACGTGCTCGTCGACGCTCGGCACCCCTCGAAGGTCCCGACGAGACGGAGGTGCACGGCACTGGCGTGGGTATCGATCTCGATCAACTCGACGTTGCCGTCATGCTCGGCGAGGAACGGCCGTACCAACTCGAGTGCGCGTTCGATACGCGTGTCGACGTCCTCCGGATGCAGCCCGTGCACGATCAGCACGCTGGCGATCAGTTCGTCGTCGAAAAGGCGGGCCAGGAACTCGGGGGCTTCCTGCACGGCGAGCCTTACGATCTGCTCGAGTGCGCCTCCGTAGAGCTCGGTCACCGAGCGAAGGAGCGCCTCGGCCGTCGCACGGGAACGCGGATCGGCGCTCGCGTGCAACTCGTCGAGGAGCTGTTCGATCCGGTCGCCGACGACCCGAAGGTTCTGCGGTGACATGCGCGCGCCTCCGGGCTTCGTGCTGGTCAGACGGCCAACGTCGGGTCGTGCGCAACCTGTGTCGGCGTGTGCAGCCGTTCCAGCTTCTTCCCCTTGCCCAGGTACATGTGCACCCCGCACGGCAGACACGGGTCGAAGCTGCGGACGGCCCGCATGATGTCGATCCCCTTGAAGTGCTCGAGGTCGTTCTCCTCGAAGATCGGCGTGTTCATCACCGCGTCCTCGTAGGGGCCCGGAGTTCCGAAGCTGTCGCGCGGGTTGGCGTTCCAGGGCGTGGGTGGATACGGGTGGTAGTTGGCGATCTTGCCATCCTCGATCACCATGTGGTGCGAGAGCACGCCGCGCACCGCCTCGGTGAATCCACAGCCGATGCCTTCGTCGGGCACCTCGAACGGCTCCCACGTCTTGGTCTTGCCCGCTCGGACGTCGGCGAGCGCCTTCTCGATGAAGTCGAGCGCGGCCGCGGCGGCGTAGGCCTGGAAGTAGGTACGGGCGCGATCACGCTCGATGGTGTTGGACCACTGCGGGACCTTCCACTCGAACGTCACCTCGGGCTTCAGCGCGGTCTTGGGCAGGTGGATCAGCACGCTGCTGCCGGTGGCCTTGAGGTGATCCGTGTTGACGAGCCCCGACAGCGCCGTCGACCACAGCCGGGCGATCGGGCCGCCGCCGGTGTCGAGCGCGAGGTGATCGGTGCCGTCGAACCAACGCGGCGACATCACCCAGCTGTACTTCTCGTCGAAGTCGCGCTTCTGGGGTTGGGGGATCGTCGTCTGGTTCCACGGGTGGCGGCGGTCGACCGGGTTCCCGAGCGGATCACGGGTCACGAACATCTTCTGGTCTTCCCAGTCGTCGTAGAACGACGACCCGAGCAGGATGCGGATGCCGAGGTTGATGTCGACGAGGTCGTTGGTCACGAGCTTGCCGTCGACGACGACACCCGGGGTCACGCCCATCGCGCGGCCCCACTCGGTCATGTCGCGGTACTTGAAGTTGCACACCGCGGGATCCTGGAACGCACCCCAACACCCGAGCAGGATGCGCCGGCGGCCGTTCTCCTCGTAGCCCGGCATCGCCTGGTAGAAGAAGTCGAAGAGGTCGTCGTGCATCGGCACGACCCGCTTCATGAACTCCACGTAGCGCATCAGCCGCGTGTAGTAGTCGGTGAAGAGCTGGATGGTGGCGGTGGTGCCGACGCCACCGGGGTACAGCGTCGACGGGTGGACGTGACGACCCTCCATCAGGCAGAACATCTCGCGCGTGTACCGGCTGACCTGCAGGGCCTCGCGGTAGAACTCCCCCGAGAACGGGTTGAGCGACCGCATGATGTCGCCGATCGTCTTGTACCCGTGTTCGGACGCGTGCGGCGATTCGGTGCGGTTCGCCTGCTCGAGCACCCCGGGGTTCGTCTCCGCAACCATCTTCTCGCAGAAGTCGACGCCGACCAGGTTCTCCTGAAAGATGTTGTGGTCGAACATGTACTCGGCCGCTTCACCAAGGTTCACGATCTGCTCGCCCAGCGCGGGAGGGTGCACGCCGTAGGCCATGTTCTGCGCGTAGCACGAACAGGTCGCATGGTTGTCGCCGCAGATCCCGCAGATGCGGCTGGTGATGAAGTGCGCGTCGCGCGGGTCCTTGCCCTGCATGAAGATGCTGTAACCACGGAAGATCGACGACGTGCTGTGGCACTCGGCGACCCTGCCGGTGCCGAAGTCGATCTTGGTGTAGATCCCCAAGCTCCCCACGATGCGGGTGATCGGGTCCCACGCCATCTCGACCAGGCCATTCGAGTCCTTGGTCTTCGTCGGCATCGCGCTACCTCCACTCGCCGTGGTACCCGGTCAGGAGCTGGCTCCCCGGTGTGCGCCACTTCGGTTCTTCGTCGACCGTCTTCGCGGTGATGCGCCGCAGCCCCCGGATCGCGGTGCCGTAGACCCCGCTGGCCATGGTCGAGACCCGTGCGCCCGGTGGTTCGTCCATGAAGGGCATGAACTTGTCGGGGAAGCCGGGCATCGTGCAGCCGATGCAGATGCCCCCGACGTTGGGACACCCACCGACGCCGTTGATCCACCCGCGCTTGGGCACGTTGCACTTCACGACCGGGCCCCAACAACCGAGCTTCACGATGCACTTCGGGGACCCGTACTCGGTCGCGAATTCGCCTTGTTCGTAGTAGCCCGCCCGGTCGCAACCCTCGTGCACCGTCGCGCCGAACAGCCATTGCGGCCGCAGCGCGTCGTCGAGCGGGATCATCGGGGCCTGCCCCGTGGCCTGGTAGAGCAGGTACAGAATCGTCTCCGACATGTTGTCGGGATGCGCAGGACACCCGGGGATGCAGACGATCGGGAGACCGGCCTTCGACTTCCAGCCCCAGCCGAGGTAGTCGGGTACGCCCATCGCGCCCGTCGGGTTGCCGGCCATCGCATGGATGCCGCCGTAGGCCGCGCAGGTCCCCACCGCGACCACGGCGAGCGCCTTCGGGGCCAGGCGATCGAGCCACTCGCTCGTCGTCATGGGCTGATCGGTCTCGGGATTGTTCCCGAAACCGCACCAGTACCCCTCCCGCTTGATCGCCTCGTTGGGAATCGAGCCTTCGATCACCAGGACGAAGGGCTCGAGCTCACCGCGATCGGCTTTGAAGAACCATTCGAGGAAGTCGTCCGCGCCGCCGACCGGACCGCATTCGAAGTCGATCAACGGCCAGTGCACCGCGATCTTCGGGAGACCGGGGAGGGCACCGAGCGCGATCTCTTCGATGCTGGGCTGGGTGGCCGCGGTGAGCGCGACGGAGTCGCCGTCACAGCCCAGCCCGCCATTGAGCCACAACACATGGACGACGGTTTCGTCCGGAGGGGCTTCGGTAGTCGTCACGTGCTGCCTCCCGCGGTCGGCCGGCATTGCCGGTTTCGGGTCTACGCCCGCGGGTCAGGCCTGTAAATGAGTGTGTTGTGCACCGTTGCGACGGGGTGCAGAACCCGGGCTGGGGTCGCGGTCGGCGAAGGCGGCCACCGCCGCCTGGCCGATGCTCAGCCCTCCGTCATTCGGCGGGATCCGCTCGTGCACCAATACGCGGAGTCCGGCTCGGCCGAGCTCGGACTCCACCACCTCGGTGAGCCGCACGTTCTGGAACACCCCTCCGGTCAGGGCAACCGCGTCGATGCCATCAGCGCGCGCAAGTTCGATGGCGACGTCGGCCGCGGCGCGCCCGATGGCTTCGTGAAACGCGGCGGCGATCACCGCGCCGGTCGTCCCACCTGCGTGATCCGCGAAGACGCGCTCGATGAGTGGCGCCGGGTCGAGCACCAGCATGCCTTCCTCGGTCGAGATGTCGACGACGCCGCGGTAAGCCGACGCCTCCGCCCGGTCGACTCGGCGGGCGAGCGCTTCGAGTTCGATCGCCGCT
Organism: uncultured Actinomycetes bacterium; assembly: GCA_963819735.1. Lineage (GTDB taxonomy): Bacteria > Actinomycetota > Acidimicrobiia > IMCC26256 > DASPTH01 > CAWFXC01. Next base: position 228,939 of record CAWFXC010000001.1, read on the forward strand.
TGGGCCTCGTAGCTCACCCGGAGCCGGCCACCGAGCAGCACCGCCACCGCGTCGAACACCCGTCCCATGCTCGTCGTCACCGGGCTGTGACCGGTCGCCGCGACGTCGAGCACCGCTTCCACCGTCGCGGCCGCGATGGACTCGCGCGCCCACTCCGCGCCGATACCCGCCGCATGCGCCCAGACCGCGGCCATGCGCCAGGGCTCGCGGATCGCCCGGGCTCCTCCGGGCATCGACACCGCGCGCAGATGGCCGACCCGGGTGAACCCGTCGAAGCCGGCGACGAGGAACTCGCCGCCCCACAGCGTGCCGTCGGGCCCGTAGCCGAGCCCGTCGAACGCGAGCCCGAGCACCGGTTCGACGCGGCCGTGCTCCACCATGCACGCTGCGACGTGCGCATGATGATGCTGCACCCCCATTGTGGGCAGAGCGAGGTCGAGCGCGAACTTGGTCGACAGATACTCCGGATGGAGGTCGTGGGCGACGACATCGGGGCGCACGCCGTACAGCGCCGGGAGATGATCGACGGCCTGTAGGAAGGACCGGTACGTCGCGAGATGCTCGAGGTCGCCAATGTGGTGACTCGCCACGACGTCATCACCGCGAGTGACCGCGATGGTCGACTTCAGCTCACCGCCCACCGCGAGGACCGACCGCGCCTGTGGGAACGGCAGGGGCACGGGGTCGGGCGCGTAGCCGCGGGAGCGTCGGAGCAGCTGGACGCGGTGGCCTGCGGCCCGGGCCACGGAATCGTCGCAGCGAATGTGGATGGCGCGGTCGTGGGTGAGCACGCCGTCGACCATCGGGCCGAGGCGAGCGATGGCGTCGTCGTCGTCGTGGGCGATCGGTTCGTCGCTGTGGTTGCCGCTGGTCATCACCAGGGGTCGACCGACCCCCGCGAGCAACAAGTGGTGCAGGGGTGAGTACGGGAGGAACACCCCCAGATCGGGGGAGCCCGGCGCCACCTCATCGGCGACGTCCGCAGTGGCGACGCGAGGTGCGAGCACGATCGGGCGCGCCGGCGAGACCAGTGCCGCCATCGCGTTCGCGGAAAGCGCGCACACCGCACGCGCGGCGTCGCGGTCGGCCACCATCACTGCGAACGGCTTGTCGTCGCGAGCCTTGCGACGCCGGAGTTCCGAGACCGCCCGGGCGTCGGTGGCGTCGACGACGAGGTGGTAACCCCCGATGCCCTTCACCGCGATGATCGCGCCCTCACGCAGCGCCGCAAGTGCCGCGACCAGCGCAGGGTCGCCGTGCTCGAGCGGGGCGCCGTCGACGGCGTGCCACGTCAGCCGCGGACCGCACACGGGGCATGCATTGGGTTGGGCGTGGAACCGGCGGTTCGCCGGATCGTCGAACTCGGACCGACACTCCGCGCACATACGAAATTCCCGCATCGTGGTCGCGACACGGTCGTACGGGACGCGCTCGACGATCGTGTAGCGGGGTCCGCAGTTCGTGCAGTTCGTGAACGGGTAGCGGTACCGCCGGTCCAACGGGTCGTCGACCTCAGCCAGGCATTCGGCACACGTCGCACTGTCGACACTGACCGGAACGTCCGGAGCACCGGAGTCGTCGGTCTCGACGATGCAAAAACCATTGCTCGTCCCGCGCGCTTCCACGCGCTCGACGGTCACGCGGCCAACGCGCGCGAGCGGCGGCGCGTCCTCGGTCAACGCCCGCGTGAGCTCGACGATGGCCTCGTCGGCGCCTTCAACGTCGATGAGCACCCCCGCACTGTCGTTGCAGACGGTGCCGGAAAGACCCAGTGCGACCGCGTGCCGGTACACAAAGGGGCGGAACCCGACGCCCTGCACCGTGCCGGTGACCCGGAGCCGCGTGCGCGCCATCTCGGAGCTGCCTCAGCAGATTCGCGGCAGCGGGTCGCCCACCAGCATGTCGACGATGCGCGTGCCTCCGAACGTCGTTCGGAGCACCACGATGCCTGCGGGTTCGGCATGCATCTCGCCGATGGTCGCCGCGGCGATGCCGAGTGGATTTGCGCGCAGCGTGTCGAGCGCGGTGCCCACGGCGTGGGCCGGGACCACCGCGACGATCTTGCCTTCGTTCGCCACGTAGAGCGGATCGATACCCAGCAGATCACACGCGCCGTTCACGGCCGGCAGCACGGGGAGCGACGCCTCGTCGAGGACGACTGCCAGCCCGGTGTCGCGCGCGAGCTCGTTGACGATGGTCCCGACGCCGCCCCGCGTGGGATCGCGCAGCCACCGGGTTTCGGGGACGGTCCGGAGCAGGTCGTGCACCAATCCCCCGAGCGGTGCGGTGTCGGACCGGATGTCCGCCTCGAGCGCGAGGTCGCCACGCGCGAACATCACTGCCATGCCGTGATCCGCGATCGTCCCCGAGACGATCACCGCGTCACCCGGTTGCACCTTCGACGGTGCGAGCTCGCGACCCGGAGGAATCACGCCGACTCCCGCGGTGGTGACGTACACACCGTCCGCGGCGCCGCGGTTCACCACCTTGGTGTCGCCGGTCACGATCCGTACCTCTGCGTCCGCCGCGGCATCGCGCATATCGGCGACGATGGCGCGCAACTCGTCGACTGCGAATCCCTCTTCGATCACGAACGCGGCCGACAGCCACGCAGGCTCCGCGCCCTGAGCGGCCAGATCGTTCACGGTGCCGTGCACCGCGAGGTGGCCGATCGATCCGCCCGGGAATCGTAGAGGCTTCACCACGAACGAGTCGGTGCTGAACGCCAGCCGCTCGCCCGACGCCAACGTGAGCGTCGCCGCGTCGGGCAGCGGACCGGGATCGCCGTCGGTGAACGCGTCGAGAAAGACCGATGACACGAGTGCCGCCGACGCCTTTCCGCCCGCTCCGTGCGCCAACGTGACGACGTCGTCGCGGAGCCGGGGCCGCTTACGGCGGAATTCGGTGATGCGGTCGAGCACCGCCGATTCACGGTCGTCGGGCACCGGTGCCTCGGTGGGGCGGGTGTCGGTCATGCGAGTCGCTCCTGTACGGCACGCCAGAGCGCGTACCCGATCGCGGCTTGGGTCTCTTGCACGCGGTGCACGCTGTCTGCTGCGACGACGATGCAGTACGCCACGTTGGGGTCGGCCCTCATCGCTCCCCCGTCGTATCCTGCGATGCCGACGGTGAGCAGCCCACGCAGCCGTGCTTGGCCGAACGCCTCGAGCAGATTCCGCGAGTTCCCGCTGGTCGAGATGCCCAGCGCGATGTCCCCGGCCGACGCGTGGGCGATGAGTTGCCGCGCGAACACGAGATCGAAGCCCACGTCGTTGGCGATCGCGGTGATCACCGCCGTGTCCTCGTTGAGACACCGGGCAGGCACAGCTCGTCCGTCGGGTGGGCGGGCGTACAGCGCCGCCATCGATGCGGCATCGGTGGAGCTCCCCCCGTTACCGAAGGTGAAGAGTGCACCGCCCGCGGCAAAGGCGGCGGCCATGCGTCCGGCGACCTCCTCGATGATCGATCGCTCGCGTTCGAGGGTCGCCATCTCCAGCCCGCCACTGACCACGCCCTTGGCCACGGCCGACCGCCCGAGATCAGCGACGAGTGCGCCGACGTCGTGCTCGTCACCCTCGATGAACGGGTACAGGAAGTCGGTCGTGTCGCTCATCGCGGTGCGATCCCCACCTTGGCGATCGCGGTGCCGGCGTGCACGAGCACGAGTTCGTCGGCCGTGACCGGCGCCACGAGGCTCACGTCGATCGTCTCGGTACCGAGTGCGGTGCGCACCACTGCCGCGCCCGTTCCATCCACGGTCTGCACCTCCGCGAGCACGCCGTCGTCGGAACAGGTGACGCACCGCTCGTCGGGCGCACACGAGTCGTCGATCGTGGTCAGGAGCCCGGGATGTTCGAAGCACACATGAACCAGTTCCCACAAGACGTGGTAGCGCAGGACGATGCTCCCGTCGTACGCCGCCACCGATGGTGGTGCGTCGATCCACAGGACGTGATCGGCTGTCCCCGCGCCGGGTCGGGCCCCCGCGCCGATCCACACGCTCGTCAACCCCCACACGCACGCGCGTTGCATGACCGCATCGACGACGTGCAGCTCCCCCGCGCCCACCGCACACACGATGTCGCCCGGGCGCGCCGCAACGCGAAGGATGTCGACGGGATCGTCGCCCACGACCGCGACCGCGGGCAGCGCGCGTGTACCCATGATCACCGGGTGGACGAACTCCACGGCCAGGTGGCGTGCGTGCTCCGGCCATTCCGGTGCCAGGCACCACATGGTGGCGCCGGCCGCAAAGCGGCGCGCCAACGCCAACGCGGTGACGGCCAGATCGTCGCCGTCCTGCGGTCCGAGACGGTCGACGCTCACCGGTGCCCCTCCCGCTGACACCGGTCCCGTACCGGCCGGCGTTCGACGGAACTCAGTGTCCGCGGCGCCCTTGATGCACGGAAACGACGAGTCGGGGTACCGTGACCGCCCGACGACGAGGAGGCGATGTGCCACGCTCCAAGCCGGTGCAGAGGGCCCCCGGGTTTCGCCGACTGGAGCACGTTGGTTCCGTTCACCTCGCCGTGCTCGAAGCGCTCGTCGAAACGACCGGCGACGCAATGTTCAGCATCGACACCGCCGATCGGGTCACGACTTGGAATCGTGCGGCCGGGCGCGCCTTCGGTTACGACATCGGAGAGATCGTCGGCGCCCCGTGGGCAACGTTGTTCCCCGCACCACTCCGCCTCGGGCTCGAGTTGCTGTTCGACGCGGTGGCGGCCGGCGATCGCGTCGACCGCTACGAGACCGAGATCGAACGCCACGACGGACGACACGTGCCGGTGGCATTGTCGCTGTGCGCGGTGTTCGACGGGCAGAACCGAGTCGCAACCGTCGCGGTGGTCCACGACATCGCCGAGCAACGGCTGACGCAGAACATGCTCGCCGAAGCCGAGCTGCGCCTGCAAGAAGGCGAGGCCCTCGCCCATGTGGGGCGCTGGCTCTGGGACGTCGCCACCGGCGTCGTGCAGTGGAGCGACGAGTTCCATCGTATTCACGGCGTGGATCCGCTCGACTTCGACGGCACGGTCGCCGCGCAACTCGAGTACGTCCATCCCGATGATCGTGAGCGTGTGCACGACGCGCTCGACTTCTCGGTGGCCGCGGGGAGGGCGTTCGACGAGGAGTACCGGCTGGTACGGCCCGACGGTGAGATGCGCTGGATCTTGAGCCGCGCCGAGCCGACCATCGATGCGGATGGCCACGTTGTCGGGCTCCGCGGCATCGGACAAGACATCACCGATCGACTCCTCGACTCATCCCCGTAGCGCGATCAACCGCGGACCGCGAGCGCCTTGACCCGCTCGACGAGATCGTTGGCGGAGACGCTCTCCGGGCCTCCGCGCTCGAGCATGTCAGCCAGCTCGTGCAGCGTGGCGCTCGCGTGCGCGCGCAGGGCGTCGAGGAAGTCGTGGAACTCCTCGGAGTCTCGGATGGCGCGGATCGAGTCGAGCAGCTGGTCGTAGTCACGGCTCCCGGCGCTCGCGCCGACGAAGTACCCGGCCACCAGTGCAATAAGAACTTTCATGGCGTCGATTCCTCTCTGTGCGGGTCGAGCGCGGCCTCGATCTGGAGGCGGACGGTCACGTCGGGATAGATGCGGAGCATCAAGAGCGTGGGAATCGCGATGTCGAAGTCGCGAATGTCGAAGTCCTGTTCACCCGTCACGCTGATTCCGCACCGTGGCCCGAGTGTCACGCTGACGGTGCCGTGGAGCGGCCGGATGGCGCCGTGCAGGTCGATCTGCCCGTCGAGTCGGTACCGTCCGCTGCCGCCGACCGGAACACAGCCGAGGAGCTCGAGGGTCGCGTTCGGGAACCGACGGGCATCGATGCGACGGAGCAATTCCGCGTCGTAGAGGCCGTTGCCCGAACGGAGTTGGTCGAGCGCGACAACGAGCCGGGCATACGTGCCGACCTCGGGACGGAGTTCACCATCGATCACCGTGCACTCCACGAAGCCGGCTATCCCGAGTGCGCCGAAGGTGATCGGCCCGACGGTCGACCGCGCCTCGATGAGTACCGCCGACTGCTCAGGAACCACGCTGAAGCGCGCCGCTCCCTCGAGCGTGGGGTCGCGCAGGTCGTCGGGACGTTCCGGCGCCGACGGCAGCCTGGTGCGTGCAGCCGCGGCCGCCCGACGGGCGGTCTCGGGGCCGCCCGCGTCGATTCGGGACTCGATCGCCGACTCACCCACCAGCCCCAAGGTGGCTTCGGCTTCCGCGAGGAGCGCATCGGCGGTACCCGTGGCGCGGTAACGACGCAGCACCCGATCGAGGCCGTCCCGCTCTTCCTTCACGACGCCCATCCAGATCCGGAGCGCTCGTCGCCCGTCGGTCGTCACGTCGTACACCCGCCGGGCCTGGCCGGCCTTGGACTCCGCCGACCAACTCTCGACCAGGCCGTCCTTCTCGAGCAGTGCGAGCGCCCGGTACACCGCCGGACGGTCGACGTCGCCGAAGCGGAAGGCGCGCAGTCCCTTCACCAGTTGGTAGCCGTAGTTGGGTTCCTCCGACAGCAGCAGTAACACGGCCGGGAGCACGAAGTGCCGTGGTGGCGCGAAGGTGAAACGCGCCAGATGGTCGGGCGAGCCGGACGGTGCTCTCGCGGGTTCCTGCATGTTCCACCCCCGATCTGTCGCAGTACGGGGCAACGCACACGGGTGGGCTCCCCAGTTCGTAGCGTTGCTACCCGGAAGGTGTCAACCAGATGCCTCCGCATCTCGATACACGCGTCTCGAAGTACAGGTGTCGATGAGCCACTCGCACCACGTCGCGACGCCCTCGCCGGTGCGTGCACTCAACGGGATGACGCAGGCGGTGGGATTCACCTGCCGCACGTTGGCGAAGAAACGGTCGCGGTCGAAGTCGAGATGCGGGAGGAGATCGATCTTGTTGACGACGATCACTTCGCACGCGTGGAACATCACGGGATACTTGAGCGGCTTCTCCTCGCCTTCCGTGACCGCGTAGACCATCGCCCGGGCGTCCTGGCCGACGTCGAACTCCGCCGGGCAGACGAGGTTCCCGACGTTCTCGATGATCAACAGATCGAGCTCGTCCAACGGGAGCCGGCCGAGACCGGAACGCACCATCGTGGCGTCGAGATGGCACTCGCCGCCGAACCCGGCACTGGTGTTCACGAGCGAGATCGCCGCGCCGAGGCCGTCGAGCTCGTCGGCGTCGGCGCTGGTGGCGATATCGCCCTCGAGAATTCCGAGGCGGAGGTCGTTGCCGATCTCCGCGATGGTCCGCTTCAGCAACGCGGTCTTCCCGGCTCCCGGCGACGACATCAGGTTCACGGTCACCACACCCGCACGCGCGAGGTCCGCGCGGTTGCGGTCGGCGGTGCGGTCGTTCTCGGCGAGGATGGTCTCGAGCACCGCGACGCGCTCGGTACCGGTGTCGACGTACCCCGAATGATCCCCGACGTCGCGGTGGTCGTGTTCGTGCTGCCCGTGCTCGTGGTCATCGTGGTCGTGCTCGTGCTCGTGCACGAGACCGTCGGCGTGGCGATGGAAGCGTCCCATCAGCTGACCTCCCGGAACCGGTCGATGGATACGATCAGGAACTCCTCGCCACTGACCAGCGTGACGTCGCTGCTCTCGCAGTACCCACACAGCAGGATCGGGAAGTCGAGCCTCGTCGGCCGTCCACACACCCGGCACTCGACGACGGCGGGCACGTATTCGATGTCGAGCGCCGCGTCGGCGAGGTCGGAGCCGTCGGTCAGCAGCTCCCACGAGAACTCCAGCGACGCGGGCACCACCTGCCGGAAGTGTCCGATCCGTACCGCGACCCGGTCGACCCGATGCCCGACGGCATGTTGGGTCACGGTATCGACGATGGCCTGGCACAGCGCGAGCTCATGCACGGTCGCACCCCTCTACTCCGGCTACGGGTGCGGCTTCCGAGCAACGGCCACATGTGCCCGACACCGCGACACCGTCGAGGTCGATGACGAAACCGGTCTCTCGCATCAGCGTTGCCGCGAGATCCGAGAGCGTGGCCGCCCCTATCTCGGTGATCCCCCCGCACTGCTGGCACATGAGGTGACCATGGTCGTGATCGGTGCGGTGGTACACGGTGGCGTCGCCGTCGAGTTGCAGCGGCTTGAGCACGCCGATCTCGGTGAGGAGCTCCAGCGTGCGGTACACGGTGGCCCGGTCGGGCCGGGGCGATGTGCGGTCCACGGCCGTGAACACGTCGGCGGCCGTGAAGTGATGCTCACCCGCGTCGAGGATTGCCGCGAGAACCGCGCGGCGCGGCGCCGTGATGCGACCGCCGTGCTCGCGGATCTCGGCGAGCGCGACATCGACCCGCGTGGCTCCTGCCGTGACCCCTGGTCCGGCGGGCATCTAGTGGTGCCCCGAATCGTGGGGGTGCGCGTGGGGCGCGTCGGCGCCGGCGTGGAGGTGTGAGTGCGCGTGGATGAGATTCGCCGATCGGAGGAGCTGGTCGTCGCGGAGGACGGTCGCGGTGGGCCCGTCGGCCGCGACCCGGTGGTCTTCGCCGAGGAGGATGCAGCGGTCGGCGACCCACGGGAGCGTCTCGAGGTCATGGGTCGCCGAGACAATGGTCTTCCCCGCGTGGTGCAGCTCGACGATCAGCTCCACGATCCATTGTTGGGTGCGGGGGTCGAGCGCCGCGGTCGGTTCGTCGAGCAGCAGGACCTGGGGATTCATGACGAGCACCGACGCGATGGCCACCCGCTTCTTCTCGCCGCCGGAGAGTTGGTAGGGCGCCCGGCCGGCGAGATCGGCGATGTCGAGCATCGCGAGGGTGTCTTCGACCCTCGCGATCACCTCGTTTGCATCGAGACCCATGTTGAGCGGCCCGAACGCCAATTCTTCGCGCACGGTGGGTGAGAACACCTGAGCATCGGAGTTCTGGAAGATGAACCCGACGCGACCACGAAAGCCACGGGAGAACTGTTCGTCTTCGAGGTGATCTTCGGTGACTTCGGCGCCGAATGCCGAGTAGGTGCCGCGATCAGGGAACACGAGGCCGTCGAGCACCTTCAGCAGGGTCGACTTGCCACAGCCGTTCGCGCCGAGGAGGGCCACCTTCTCGCCGCCACCGATCCGCATCGACACGCCGGCGAGTGCTGGGTAGCGCCCGAGGTACGCGTAGTGCACGTCGGAGCACACGAGGAGCGGGCTCTCCCGGCGATCAGGCGACGACACGGTCCACTCCCACCACCAGTGCTCCGAGGAGCAGGCACGCGGCGAGCCACAGCCCGTCTCGGAGACGGCGCCGCGACTGCGTGAGCGTGCGCACGTTTCCGTCGTACCCGCGGGCCACCATCGCCAGGTAGACCTCTTCGGAGAGAGCATGCGCCTTCCCGAACAGCGCTCCGGCCGACGCCGCGACGAAACGTCGGCCCGTCGCCACCTCGGAGTCGGCGCCGACGGTGCGGGCCATGCGGGCGGCGTACATCTCATCCACCGACGTCAGCAGCAGGAACAGGTAGCGGTAGGCCATCGACAGCACCATGATCACCATCGTCGGCACGAACAGCGACCGCAGCGCGGCGAGGAGGCGCGGCCACGGGGTCGTGAGCGTCAGCAACACCACGAACGAGATCGACACCGCGACGCGCATCACGATCAGTCCCGCCGACTCGAGACCCTCAGCGGTGAGCCCGACCGGGGTGCCGAACCACGTGCCCAATGGGATCACGATGTGGCCGGGGGTGATCAGGCTGAGGGTCGCGGGAAGCACGACGATGCCGGTGAAGATCGGGACGAACAGCCACACCCGGGCGACGAAGAACCGCAGCGAGAGCCGGCTGGTCCAGGCCAACGCGACTGCGCCGAGGTACAGGACCATGAGCATCAGGATGGTGTGAACGAGCACGGCCACGACGACGAGGAAGAGCAGGGTGAGGACCTTGATGCGCGCGTCGAGGCGCTGCAGCACGCCGGGCTCGGCCGCGGCGTCGTCGGAGAAGATCGCCCGGCGCATGAGACCCGACGCGCCACGCAACGTCTTGGCGACATATCCGCCCTTGGTACGCCGGCCGATGCAACCGCACGGGCACAGTCCGACCTCGCCGCGCAAGAGCCAGTCGGGAGCGAGGCGCGGAGCCGTGGGGGTCGATTCGCTCACACTGTCGCTCGTTGGTCGGCGTCGTCGCGGGTGTGATCGGACGCGATGTGGTCTGCCTCACGCCGACGGCGAGCCAGTGCGAAGCCCTTGAAGACGACGAAGATCGCGCCGGCGATGAGGATCGTGCCGACGATCGCCGAGGCGTAGTATCCGACCGTCGGGTGCGATCCGCTCTGAAAGTCGTAGCCCGGGAGCAGCGAGTGCGACCAGAAGTCGCCGTAATGCCGCAATCCGGTCGGGACAGCACTCAAGCCGTAGCGCTTGAGATCCAGGGCACCGGGGCTGTCCTCGCCGAACGCCCCTCCTGGCGCGAGCAACCCCAGCGGCACCAGTACCACCAGGGCGCTCAGCCCGATCAGGATCCCGCGCACCCGCGGTTTGGGTTCGACGGTGGTCAGCTCCTCGACGGTCTCGGCGACATTCGCGTGATTGACGCGCAAGATCGGGATGTTGGCCCGCTGCAGATACGCGATCACCCCCACGGTGAGGACGAGGTCGACCACACCGGCCACCAGCAGGTGCGCGCCGAGCATCGCCGGGATCGTCTGGGCGAGGTGGAACGGCGCGTAGAGCGGGATGTGCGCGCCACTCGCCGACGTCTTGTAGAAGAGATCCGGCTGGATTCCGAACTCGATCGCCGCGCAGAGGGCGGCCACGTTGATGCCGATGTAGGCACCGATCCCGGCTGCCAACGCTCGCTTCGGTGAGGTCAACGACGTCCGCCGCGCCAGCACCAGGTAGACGCCGTAACCGACAAACGGCATCACGATCGCCATGTTCACGCAGTTCGCGCCGAACGACAGCACCCCACCATCGCCGAAGAACAGCGCCTGGATCGCCAGCGCGACGCTCACCGCGATCACCGCCGCCCACGGGCCGAGCAGCACCGCGACGAGCACCGCCCCGACCGCGTGCGCAGTCGTGCCATCGGGGATCGGCACGTTGAACATCATCACGAGGAAGCAGTACGCGGCTCCCAACGCGAGGAGGGGCACGTACCGGGTCTTGACCACCTTGCGGACCCGACGCCCCGCGGTCACCCAGAAGGGCACCGCGACGCCGTACATCACGGCGCACGTTTCGGGGCTGAGGTAGCCGTCGGGAATGTGCATCGCGCCCCCGAGCACCGCTCAAATGCGACTGGATTGCAGAACTCACAGAACGTACGGCGAGTCCACCCTGCCGACAATGGGTGTATTCGGCACCCAACGCGCCGCGTCGCAACCGACGCGTGCGACGTCTGTCGCTCGGGTGACCAAACGCCGAACGGGGAGGACTTGCGCAGTGCCGACATGGACGCGAAGAACCGGCCGGTGTGTAGCCCGGCCGGTTCTTCGGATTTCGTTCTGCCTGCGAGCGGCCCGAAGTAAACCCGCCGTCCTCGGCCGCACCCTTCACAACTCTCATGGCCATGGGTCAAGTGTCGGAGCCCCAGCCGTCCCGGCGAGGGCATGACCGGGGCTCCGAGCGTGAGGCACCGGTCGGCGAATCGTGCACGGCCCGACCGGGCCTCGGATCGGTTTTCGGCGACCTTCGGGCGGCGCTTTACCGGGTCGCGCTGATACACGCCGACGTGTCGCAGGCAAGGCAAGGAAGCGCGCCGCTCGGCTCCGCCAGGAGTCTTCGGTGCGTATGGTTCGACTGCTTCCCACTCGTGAACCGTGCGCTCTAGGGTGCTGCGTTCCAGTGGTGGCTGGACGTTGGAGATGCGTTGTGGCGGTATCGGCCGGCATGATGAGCGGAGTTGCGGCGGCGTTGAACCGCGCCGTGAGCGTGTCCGAGGTGGCCACAGCCATTTTTGAGCGGGTGGCGGCGGATCTTGGTGCGGAGTCGGTTTCGCTGTGGCGAGTCGACGGCGATCGTCTGAAGATGCGCCTGGTGGGAGCTGCCGGGTTCGAGGCCTTTCAACCGGGCTGGGTGCATGAGATCAGAGTGTCGGATCCGGTCCCGGCGGCCGAGGTGGTGGCACGCGGCGAGACCGTCGTCTTCAGTTCGCCAGCCGAGCGGGATCGACGGTGGCCCAATCTGGCTGCGGTTCCGAATGTGATGCCGGCTGGTGTCGCGTTGCCGCTCATTGCTCGGGACACCCTGTTTGGTGTCTTGGGTTTCGGCTTTGTCGACGTTCGCAGCGTCGAGCCCGAAGAACTAACGGTGCTGGTCGCGGTGAGTGAGCAGTGCGCGTTGGCGATGGACCGCGCGTTGTTGTTCGACGCCGAGCGCGAAGCCAGAGAGACATTGGAGTTTCTGGCGGAGGGCACGCGCTTGATGGTCAGTGCCCTCGATCCGGAGGTGGTGCTGGAGCGGTTGGTCGAGGTAGCCGTGCCCAGGTTGGCGGACTCGTGTTCGGTGTTCGTCGAGCGTGCGGGGCGTCTCCATCAGGTCGCGTCACGGGTTCGCGGTCGGGTGCCGTCAGAGAACCAACTGGAGGCTGTCTCGTTCGATCTCCAGAGCGGTCATCCGTTGACCGAGGCGTACAACAGCGGTGAGCCCGTAGTGGTGGACTCGATCCGCGACGAAGATGTCGACTTCGTCCGTCCGGGCCGCGCGACGCAGGCTCGCGAGTACGGAATCGTCGGCGGTATCGCGGTGCCACTCATCGCGCGAGGAGCCCGGATCGGCGTCGTGTCGTTCGCGTTCACCGACCGAGACCGACTGCACAGTCCGGACGTGATGTACGCCACTTCAGGCTTCGCGGCTCGTGCTGCAATCGCGTTGGACAATGCTCACCGATTCGACGTCGAACACGGCGCCTTGACGTCGCTGACTCGCGCCTTGCTGCCTCCGACGCTACCTGCCATCCCTGGTTACGAGCTCGCCGGTCGGTACGTCGCAGCCGCAGGTGATGTCGGCGGTGACTGGTACGACGCGCAGGTGCTGCCGAACCATTCGCTCTTGGTCGGCGTGGGCGACGTTGCCGGACACGGAATTGAAGCAGCGGCACGAATGGGAGAGCTCCGCCACACCGCACGCGCTTTCGCGCGGTGGCGTCGCCGCCCTCGACTCCTTCTCAACGACCTGAGCGCATACGCAAACGAAACCGAAGACCTGCTCGCGACGGTGGCATACGCCCGTATCGATCTCGAGACCGGCAAGGCCCGGTGGGCGTCCGCCGGCCACCCATCAGCGCTGCATTGGCACGAACAGACGATCAGCAGGCTGCCTGCCCCGCACGGACCGCCGCTCGGTGTGGCCGTCGTCCCGAACTATCGGGAAGGAACTCTCACGGTCGCGCCGGGCGACCTGCTCGTGCTCTACACGGACGGCGTCGTCGAACGGCGCCACGAGGCGTTCGATGTCGGCGTCGACCGACTCCAGCAATTCATCGCGTCCTGTGCCGGACTCCCGATCGAAGAGCTCGCCGCTGCCATCGTCGCCGAGTTCTGCTCCACACCTGCGGACGACTGCTGCCTGCTGCTGCTACGCCGGAAGTCGCCCGCGGGTTAGAAGGTTGGTGTGATGACGAAACCGGACGACCCCTCACGGCGCTACCTCGAGACTCAATCGTGCGGCCGGCTGGCCACGGTCGGCCCGTCCGGCACACCTCAGAACAAGTCTTCGCACGATCGATCTCGCCCCGTGTTCCCGCGAGTCCGAACCGAAGCGCCCTTCGATGGACACTGCCGATGCCGCTACCGCGCAACGAGCCGAAGCGGCGGTGGCCGACCTCGTTGCGGAACTACAGGCCGGCTGGGAGCGACACGATGCTGACATCACCGATCGCCACCTCGCCAGCGACGTTCTGTGGGGTAGCCCCTTCGGTGCGACGGTGCAAGGTTACGAACCGCTCCATGCAATTCATGCTCGCCTCAAACAACAGACCGCGGCGGCAGCGCGTCGCGCTACGAGATCGTGATCGTCCTCAAACCGGACCCGAGCGTCGTCATCGCACAGGTTCGACGCGTCGCGCTCGACGGCAATGGCGAACCCGTCGAGCCGACGTCGGATGCCGCCGGTGCATTCTCGGAAATGGCCCTCTACGTGCTGGTGCGTCGCGATCAAACTTGGTGGCTGGCCGCCGGCCAGAACACGCTCCTTCAACCCCACCCGAGTAGCCCGCGCGCCAGTTGCCGCGCTCAGGGCGAACCGAAGTCGTGGTCGCTCGTGCCGAGGCAACCGGTGTGCTCGACTCCGGCGCCGGGTAGAGCTTCTGCGCCGATGGAAGCGGAGGAGGACCACGATGACAGACAGAGCACCACCCGACGTGGACGAGGACGAGGACGAGCCATCAATGCACCAGAAGCTGCATGCCGCGACAGGTGATCGGGAGGCTGAGGCGCGTGCCCTCGCCGGCCGGTCCGACGACGAGGTCACGGAAGAGGATGCCGAGCTCGCGTGCGACGTGCTCACGGTGACCTCGGTGAAGACGAGACGCCCGCGGATCATGACATCGCCACGACGGCAGACGCAGAAGCCGCCCACGAGGAGCATGTCGGCTAGCGAATCGAGTTCGTTCAGGAGGAGTGAGGAGATCGATCATGGCAACGACGAAGCAGAAAGAAGCTGCCCGGCAGAACCTGAAGAAGGCGCGCAAGGCTCAACGGGCGTCGAGGCCCAGCACGCGGGGCGCGTCGTCTGAGCACGGCGGACGTCTCAGCACCGCGGAGCAGAATCGACTGCCGAAGTCCGCGTTTGCGTTCCCCGATGAGCGCAAGGAACCACTTACTGACGCGCGACACGTCCGGAATGCCATTGCTCGCTTCGATCAGGTAGAGGGCGTCACCGATGCTGCACGTCCGAGCCTGGAAGCGGATCCGGAGAGTAGCGAAGCGTTTCGATATCGACGTCACCGAGGACGATTGGCACGAACTGGTCCGAGGCGGGAAAGCCAAGAGAACGAAGACGAAGAATCGGGCGTAAGCATGGACGAACGAACCGGAGAGAAGGAATGTCGATATGCCCGACGACAGCGTGCACCAACCACAAACCGTCTCCCAGCTCATCTCGAACTACCTGAAGATGTCGAACAGTCGACATGAAACGGTCCAACCGCCTGACGATGACGAACCGGAAGAGCGAGCCAAGAAGCGCCCGCTGATCGACAACGAGAGACTCGAACTGGATGAAGGCAACGATGTCGCTTGAGTACGACTGAGGTTTTGGCGTGACCACCTTGGCGGAAGCGCGTAGGGCGGCGTCGGACTGCACGCGGTGCGACCTCTACCGCGACGAGACCCTGACCGTTTCTGGCGTCGGTGATCCCGCGTCCCGGATGGTCCTGATCGGCGAGCAACCACACTGCATTGGTCAGGTGGATCCGGTTGCGTCCGATCCCCGCCTCCAAGGGCTCGGTCGAGCAGCCGACCGGCCGGCGCGACGAACGGGAGGAATTCGATGTCCTCGTGGTCGCCCAAAGCACTTCAAGTGGAAACGGCACGGAAAGGTGCGCCTGCACCAGAAGCCGAACACCAAGGAAGTCCGCGCCTGCGCCGACTGCGGGCGCGCCGAACTCGACGCGATAGATCCTGAACTCGTGGTGCTTCTCGGTGCCACCGCCGCTCAGGCCACGCTCGGACCGAAGGTGAAGGTCACGCGCGCTCGTGGAGTCGTCATTCCGGCCAGTGACGCGTCGCCGCACGACGCGCTCGTCACCATCCATCCATCGGCGGTGCTCCGGATGCGGAATCCCGAACGCGACACGGCCTTCGAGGAGCTCGTGCACGACCTAGAGGAAGCGGCGCGATACCTCGGTGATCGATGAGTCGGCCCCGGCCAGGGCAGATCCGCGTCGGGTGCTCAGGTTGGGTGTATCGGGATTGGCGCGGCGTCGTGTATCCCGAGTCCATGTCACAGCGAGAGTGGTTCGGCGCGTACGCGAAACTGTTCGACACCGTCGAGATCAACAACACGTTCTACCGGCTGCCCGCGACCGACACGGTCGATCAGTGGGCCGCGCAAGCGCCGCGCGGGTTCCTCTACTCGGTGAAGCTCGGCGCGTTCGGTTCGCACCGCATGAAATTGCGCGACGCCGGATCGTGGTTGCCCAACCATCTCGACCGGGCATCACGCCTCGGCGCCGCGCTCGGGCCGACCCTCGTGCAGCTTCCGCCGCGGTGGCGCCGCAACGCCGCCCGCCTGGACGAGTTCCTGTCCGTGGCGCCCTCGGAGCTGCGCTGGGCAGTCGAGCTCCGGGACCCGACCTGGCTCCACGACGACGTCTTCGAAGTGCTCAGACGGCACGGGGCCGCGCTCTGCCTCCACGACCTCCTCGCGCATCATCCGTGGATCCGCACGACTGACTGGACCTACCTACGCTTTCACGGCCCCAATGCGAGCGAGCAGAAGTACGTGGGCCGCTACGGCGGCCGCCGCCTCTGGCGGACAGCTGAACGTCTCGCCGACTGGGTCGCGCAGGGCGTCGACGTGTTCGCCTATTTCAACAACGACTTCCACGGCGCCGCCGCTGCGGACGCCGCCTGGTTCCGGGCACGCCTCACCGACTCGGACTACTCGCACGCCCGGCCTTCGACGTCCCAACTCGTCCCCGAGTAGGCATCGAACCTCATCTTGCGCCGGATTCGCGGGAGATGCCTCAGCGAGCGTCACCGCTCGCAAGGGCGTCTGCTACTTGCGCGTTGCGCTGTCCTCGCGGCTTGGGTTCCCCGACTGTGCTGTCGCGGCTGGTCTGACGTTCGAGTTCTGCATTGAGCTCGGCACCCACAATGACGACCAGCGCGGTGAGGTAGAGCCAGAGCATGACCACGACGACGCCTCCGAGGGAGCCGTAGGTCTGGTCGTAGTGCCCAAGGTTCGACGTGTAGAAGGCGAAGATGGCGGAGCCGACAATCCATGCCAGCATCGCGGCAATGGCACCCCAGGAAGCCCAACGCCACTTCGGGTCGCGCCGGTCAGGTGCGACCCGGTAGACGACGGAGAGACTGACCATCATCGACAGGGCGAGCACCGGCCATCGAAGAGCGTCGAGCGCGGTTCGTACGGCGTCGGGCACACCGGCATCGCGGAGTGCGCTAGGGAGAACCGCGATCAATCCGACGCTGAAGAGCAAGAAGACGATGGCGCCAAGTGTGAAGAGAATGGCCAGGACCCGTACTCGCATGAACCCGCGGCCTTCATCTTCGTCGTAGGCGACATTGACAGCTTCGATCAAATGCTTGGATCCCGACGACGCACTCCAGGGCGCGATCGCGAGCGAGGCTGACGACAGCGGTGACACCGAGTCCGGCGTTCGAGCGTCGCGTGATGCTGCGAAACTGTTGCGTGATGAGCGTCTGCGCCGAGTGTGGAAGCCCGGAGGCGATGTCACGGATCAGGCGGGTGGCATCGCCAGGACTCGCGAAGAGCCCCCAGATGGAGAGCGCCGCTACGAGCAAACGGCACCAGTGCGAGCAACGCAAAGAACGCGACGCCACCGGCGAGAAGGCTCGCGTTGTCGCGTACCCCTTCTTGCTTGGTCCGCTTGAAAACTTGCGCCCATCCGCCTACAGGAATTTCGCTGGGCGTCTCGGCGTCTTCGCCAGGCACAGTGCCTGCACACCCACGGTCGTCGTCCCGGTGTCCCAGACCGAACCCCAGAAGCTGCATGAGCCGTCACGTACTCGACCGGCTGTCATGCAAACCGACCCCATATGTGCGCGTTTCGCGATCCAACAGCCGCGGGAAAGATTCTGACCGTGCCAGAAGACCATCTCACTGGTAGCTCGAGGGTCCGAGACCCTTCTCGATGTGTTGGCCACGCTTGCCCGCGACGGTTACACCGGGCAATTCATGGCCGGCGAACCCGACGCAGAGACCTACGCGGGACGAATCGAATGCCTGTCGTGCCGTGCGGTGTTCGCGGCGCGTCCGCCAAGGTCAGCGCGCTCGGCCGCCTCGAGGGTGCCTCGGACCCTGATGACATGCTGGCGATCATCGCGTTGAAGTGCCCGAGCTGCTCAGCCCGTGGCAGCCTCGCTTTGAACTACGGCCCGACTGCGACCACCGAGGACTCAGCCGCGCTGCTCGGCTTCGACGACAACTGATACGGAAGGAAGCCCACCACGGGCACGCGCAAACGGCGGGACGAGCGGCGCGAGCGCTCGCGCTTTTCGTGTCCTTCCGGCTGCGTCACGTAGCGAGACGGGCAAGCGTGAAGATGGCCAAACCCGCGAGCCCTCCGACGATGGTGCCGTTGATCCGGATGAATTGCAGGTCACGGCCGAGAAGCAGTTCCAGCTTGTCGGAAGTCTCCTCCGGATCCCAATGGGCGATGGTGCCACTGACGAGCTGTGCGATATCGCCCTCGAACCGGGTTACGGCGTAGGTGATTGCGCGCGCCATCGCATCTTCGGCGTGTCGCTGCAGATGCCGATCTTCCTGGTAGCGAGCTGCCAGTGTTGTGACCGCACAGGCAATCCAGATCTGTAGGTCCGAGTCGGGACGCCCGGTCTCTGCCACGAGATGATCCCGGGCTCGCGTCGTGAACATCGCAACCCAGTCGTGCCAGGTGGTACTCGTGACGAGCTGCAGTTTCAGCTCCTCGCCGATCGCCACGAGTTGGGGCGAGGTGCGGAGTTCCTGGGTGAGTGCGACGAGTTGCTCGTCGAGAGCTCTCCGCAAACGGTGCTCCGCATGCTCGGTCATGTCGCTGAGCAGCAGCAGTGCGCGGTCGAGAAGACGATCAAAGAGGCGGTCCTCGATGCTGGCCGGCAACCACCAGGGCGCTTCGGAACGAAAATGCGCCTGGAGAAGTTCTCGTTGCGCGGCGAGCATCTGGTACACGTTCCGGAGAGCGGCGTCGACGGCAGGTTCATGACGTCGTGCGGTGATTGCTTCGGCGAGGACCCGACCCGCCAGCTCATTCAGTGGCACCGCGTCGATCGCGTTGCGGAGTTGGGCGTCGACCACGCGTGCGAGGTCGTCGTCACTCACTTTCGCGGCGAGTTGGGCGAGAAGGTCGGTTGTCGTCGATGCGATCACCGCCGCGTTGTCCGGCTCGGCGAGCCATGCTGCGGCGCGTTCGACGCTGCGGGTCGAACGCAACCGCTGGATCACGACATCTGCGTTGAGGAAGTTCTCCTGGACGAACGTGGCCAGCGTGCGTCCAAAGTCGTCCTTTCGTTGGCTGATGATGGCGGTATGTGGGATCGGCATCCCGAGAGGGTGACGAAACAACGCCGTGATCGCGAACCAGTCCGCGATGCCGCCGACCATTGCCGCCTCCGCTGCGGCCTTGACGTACGGCACCCACGCGCCCGACGGTCCAGTGATGGTGAGGACAGCGAATGCAACTGTGACCAGACCAAGGAGTAGTGAAGCCCGACGCTTCATCTGTCGAAGGGCGGCCCGACGCCCAGCTTCGTTGCTCGGAGACGGAAGCGACGCCGGAGAGCTGTCGGCTGCGCGTGGACAGTCCCGCACCAGGTCGGAGGGTGAAGTTTGAGTCACACGGAACCTGTACCCCAATCGACGCAGTCTCGACTACGAGTACGTGGCTGGCACTTGCCTACCGCCAGCGCATGGAGGCGCAGCCCGGCGGCTCCCCGGGCGTCGAGCGGGCCGTCCGGCACGAGGAGTACGTCGTGCTCGGCGCCGTCCGACAGTGGCGTCGGAGCGGAAGGACGGCTACCCGGGAGCGTCGAGGATTCCGGTCTTGCCGAATTGGGCAGCCAGATCTCGTGCCTGACGCTACGGCGGTGGACTACGCCGACGATTCCGCTCCGGACGATCGCGCGCGCCGCCGCGCCGTGATCGCACTCGCCGCCGTGTTGGCCCTCGACGGCGCGGACCGCACGGCGTTGGGCGCGCTCGCGCCGGCGCTCATGGCCGAGTTCAGCGTGGGGAACGCCGCGATCGGGCTCTTGGCCGGCGCCTTCGCGATCGTCGGCGCAATCGCCATCGTGCCGATTGGGATCCTGACCGACCGCGCTCGGCGCATCACGATCCTCGTCGTGTGCATCGCGATCTGGTGCCTCGCGATGGGTGTGGCGGCGGCCGCGTGGACGTTCCTACTGCTCTTCCTGGCCCGGGTCACGCTCGGTGTGCTCACCGCCGCGGGAGGACCGCCGATCACGTCCATCGTCGGAGACCTGTTCCCAGCCGACGTACGCGGCCGGGTCCTCGGGTGGGTCAAGAGCGGGGAGTTGGTGGGCGCTGGTGCCGGCTTCCTCGTGGCGGGTGTCGTGGTGTGGCTGACGTCGTGGCGCGGTGTCTTCGCCGTGCTCGCGGTGTTAGGTCTCATCGTCGCGTGGCTTGTAGCGCGGGTACCGGAACCCGGCCGGGGCGGCGAGAACGACGCCACGGGCGAAGCGGGCGGGGGTGTCAACCCGCCATCCCAACTCCACGAGCTCGTGGAAGCCGATGACGTCGACGCCAAGCAGGAGCTGATCCTCGAAGGCGACCAGTCCGAACTGGCCCTCAAGCCCGCGTTGGAATACGTGCTGAAGGTGAAGACCGTCGTGATGGTCATCGCCGCCGCCGCCCTCGGCGACGTGTTCTTCACCGGGTTGCAGGTGTTCGGCGTCCTGTTCCTGGTCGCGCAGTTCGGGATCTCGGTGTCGCAGGCGGCAATCTTGATCCCGCTGGTGGGTGTGGGCGGCTTCGTCGGTGTCCTGGCCGGTGGCCGCCTCGGCGACGAATTGATTGAACGCGGGGTCCTGGCCGGTCGCATCCATGTCGGGGTCTGGAGCTACCTGGTCGCGTCCGTGCTGCTCGTGCCGGTGTTCGTGGTCTCGTCGCTCGTGGTCGCGCTGCCGTTCCTCGTGCTGGCCGGCGGGTTCCTCACCGCGCCGATTGCACCGTTGGAGGCGGCGCGCCTCGATGTGGTCCACCCGCAGCTCCGCGGTCGCACCGAAAGCGCACGGATGATCGCTCGAGTGGCGGCACAAGCATCGGCCCCCGTCGTCTTCGGCGTACTCTCGAGCCAACTCGGAGGCGGTGGAGCCGCAGGGCTGCAGCTGGCATTCCTCTTGATGCTGCCCCTCCTCGCTGCGAGCTCCGTGTGCCTGATGATCGCGGTGCGTCACTACCCCAGTGAGGTGGCCGCGGTGGAGGCGTCCGAGGTGGTCGATGATGCATGACGTCGACCGCCGGGCCGATGAACGCCATGAGCACGCGCACTGGACCGTCGGGAGGGTTGCCTTCCTTGCCGTCAGCGTCATCTGCCTGTATCTGTTCGCGCCGAGCATCGCCGAAGTCTTCTCTGCCTATGACCGTCTCGGGCGGGTGCAGCCCCTCTTCCTGATCCCGGCGGGCCTGTGCGCGATCGCAAGCTTTGCCTCCGTCTGGCTGGTGCAGGCACTCGCGCTCGGGACCCGCGACTGGTTCTCGGTGGTCACCACGCAGCTCGCGGGCAACGCGTTCAACCGGATCACCCCCGGTGGGGGCGCGACGGGGACCGCGCTCCAGGCCAACATGCTCGCCGACGCCGGCTTCGACGTGGCGCATGCGGCAACCGCGCTCACGGTGCAGTCGGTACTCAGCACCGCGTCGATCGTCGCGCTCCCGCTCTTCGCGCTGCCGTTCATCGTCGCCGGGACGCAGGTGCCGTCGGGCCTCCTTCAGGCGTTCTGGATCGGTATCCCGGTCTTCCTGCTCATGGTCGCGATCGCTATCGCGTTGTTCGTGGCCGACGCGCCGCTGCGCGGCCTCGGGCGAGCGGTGGTCTGGATCCGGCGCAAGCTCGACCGTCCCGTCGCCGACGCACTCGATATCCAGTTGTTGGAGGGGCGCGACCGCATCCGGCGCGAGATCGGCCCCAACTGGGAGCTCGCGCTCGGAGCATCGCTCGCCCGCTGGATGTTCGAGTACGGCGTCCTCCTGCTCACGCTGTGCGGTCTCTCCGCCAACCCCAATCCCCCGCTCGTGCTCCTCGCGTTCGTCGTCGCGTCGGTCCTCGGCCTGCTCCCGTTCACGCCCGGCGGCCTCGGGTTCGTCGAGGCGGGCCTGGCGGCGATGCTCGCGCTCGCGGGGATCTCGACCGGCGACGCGCTGGTGGCCACCCTCGTCTACCGCCTGCTCACGTTCTGGTTCCCGATCCCGACCGGCGGCGTCGCCGCCTGGATGTTCCGGCGGCGCTACCCCCGCCACTCCGGTCTGCCGCCCGCTCGAGACGTCGACGACGCGGATAAGGAGGTCGGCGGGCCATCAGCCGAGCGCCGCTGGAAGGACGCGGCTCCCCTGGTCAGCGAGCACTGCGACGGCAACATCGGTCGAACCGCCGACCGCGGCGAGCGCACCCGAACCGCCGACTGACGACCGGCGCTGCAATTGGCACGCCGAATCAGCGGGTATGTGGTTGTAGACCATTCTTTCGGATCAGAGCACTGGTTGAGCAGACGGGAGCAGTTGCGATGGGACGACTCGACGGCAGGGTGGCCATCGTCACCGGGGCGGGTCGGGGCATCGGACGCGAGCATGCGCTTCTCCTCGCTCGAGAAGGGGCGGCCGTCGTCGTCGACGACATCGGTGCCCGCGCCGGCGCTGATGCGGATTCCGTCGCCGCTGAGATCCGCGCCGCGGGCGGAACTGCAGTCTCCACGGCGGCGTCTGCGACGTGGGACGGAGCGGACGAGATCATCGGCACAGCCCTCGATGCGTTCGGGCGCGTCGACGTTGTCGTCAACAACGCGACGGCAGGCCGCAATGACGACCTCTGGATGTACACGGAGCAGGAGTGGGACCTCACGATGGCGGTGAACCTGAAGGGCTACTTCGCCGTCATGCGTGCGGCGATCCCGCACATGGCCCGCCAAGGTGGCGGCGCGATCGTCAATACCAGCTCGGCGTCCGGATTCGGCCATCCGTCACACGCTGCCTACGCGACGGCAAAGGAAGGACTCGTCGGCCTGACCCGCACCGCGGCCATGGAGCTGGGGCGCTTCGGCATCCGCTGCAACGCCATCCGGCCGTTTGCGGTCACCGCGCAAGTCGGCGAGTACAACGAGCATTCCGTTCGCTGGCGACGACTCATGGATGTGACGATGGGGCCGAGTTCGACCATGTCATCGGCCGAGGAGCTCGCGCCGAGCAAGATCGCGCCCTTCGCCGCGTGGCTCTGCACCGATGTCGCCGCGGGCGTCACCGGACGCACGTTCCTACTCGTCGGCGACCGAGTGTCACTCCTTTCCGAGCCGAGTCCGAAGCGTTCGATCGAGCAACTCGGCGGATGGACGCTCGACGACCTCGATCGCGTCGCTCCCGAGGAACTCGTGCCAGACATGGTCAACCGCTGGACTCTCACCGCTCACGCCGATCTTCGGATGTTCCCGGAGGACGGAACGTGATGCCGTCGTGGACGCCGGCCGCGGCGTTCGGCGGTGGGTCAGAGAATCGGCTACGGCGTGGCCACGGGGGCCAGCGGTCCCGTCGTGGAACGAGCGAAGCTCGACAACGCGGCGCGATCCACCGGTGGCGGAACCCGAAACCCCGAGATCACCGGATGTGCAGGCCAGATATGGCTCGTGCGATGACCAGGCGCTGGATCTCGGCGGTGCCTTCGAAGATCATGTAGCTGCTCTCGAGTCGTCCGGGCAGTCCGGACAGTCCGGACAGTCCGGACAGTGAGCACTGTTGCGGATCTCCGTCCGTCGCGCTGCGTCGAATCCGTAGCGATTCGACGCGTTGTAGGGGGGAGTAGGGATGCCGAGGCGGCGGACATCAGCCGCGAGCTGGTCCGCATGGGTGTAGGGATGCCAGTAGGGCTGCTCATCACGCGGGACGTGCACGCATACTCCGCCACGAACTCACTGATCCGACGCGCCAGTGCGGCACCTATGGCGCGTGCCGCTAGGGCGTGACGATGTCGAAGTTCTCGTCTGGTGCTCACGAGCCCCGTTCGTCGGGCGCCATCGCGCCAACATCGGCGCAGACGCTCGCGGTTGGCCTGGCGGAGTGGCATCTTCCCGCGCCGGTATCACGCGAAGTGTTGCTCACCGATGGCGATCACTTGCTGGTGTTCGGCGGGCAGGACGCAAGTCACTACTCCGTGGCCACGATCGCAGTCGACCCGAAGACGGGTGCGGTGAGTTCGCTCGGTGGGCTGTCGCCCGCGGTGCACGATGCGGCCGGGGCGCGTGTCGGTAAGGACAACTTGGTCATCGCCGGCGGGAGTCCGCCGCCACGTTCGACGGTCCAAGCTGTCCAGCCGGCCGGCGCTGCCGTGCCTCGCGGTCAGCTGCCCGCGATGCGGACCGATCAGGTCGCGGCGACGATCCGCACCAGGATCTACGTCCTGGGCGGCGCGCAGGACGAGGGGTTCCCTGTGGCCACCGTCTTTGCCAGCGACGACGCCGGCGTCACTTGGCACGACGCGGGGACGCTCGCCCAGCCGGTTCGCTACCCGGCGCTCGCAATCATCGACCGCGCGGTGTACCTCTTCGGGGGCGTCACCACCGCGGACGGCTCCGACACCACCGCAATTCAGCGTTACGACCCGAAGTCCGAGACGACGACCGTGGTCGGGGAATTGCCGGCACCGCTGTCACACGCGAGCGCGGTGGTCTTCGGTCGCGTCGCGTTCGTGCTCGGCGGATACGTCAACAACACTCCCTCGCCGCAGATCCTGCGTTTTGATGCCAGCACGAAGGCGGTCACGGACGTCGGCGCGTTGCCTTCACCGCTCACCGACGCCGCCGCGACCGTCATCCGGGGCAGGGGGTACCTTGTCGGCGGCGAAGGACCCGGACGGGCTACGACCGCGAACGTGGAAACGCTCACACCACGTTGAGTCATCGCCGCGCCTTGGCATCGGTGGGTGTCTTCGATCCTGATCGACGCAGAATGAGCAGCACTGGTCGTGACTTTTGGGTGAGCATTTGCCGTGCGCGTCACGTCCAGAATTCGCGGTCCTGCGCGCGCAGGAGCTCCGGGACGCGTGGTTCGACGGGCTCATCGGCAGGATGTTCTGCACCGTTCTGAGCTGGCGGGCGAGACGGTCGCGGGCGGGAGGGCCGGTCGTGCGCGACGAGCACGGCGAGTCCGGTCGAGACGGGGACGGCGGCGACGAGGCCGATGCTGCCGACGAGCGTGGCGACGATCTCAACCGCAACGACCTCGCCATTCGCGACGGTGCCGAGACTTTGTCCCGAGAGCGTGAAGAGCATGAGCAACGGCAGCGAGGCGCCGGCGTAGGCGAGGGCGAGGGTATTCACGGTGGAGGAGATGTGGTCGCGTCCGATGCTGAGTCCTGAGCGGTAGAGCTGACGGCGGGTGAGCTCGGGGCTGTTGGCGGCGAGTTCACCGACCGCGGCGGCCTGGGTGACGGTGATGTCGTTAAGTGCGCCGAGCGCGCCGAGGACCATGCCGGCGAGGACGAGGCTCTTGAGATCGATGTGCGAGACGCCGATCGAGACGAGCAGCGCGTCTTCGTTCTGTGCGCCGGTGAAGTGTGCGAGATCGGTGAACAGCGACGCGAGCGCCACGGTGAGGACGAGTGCGGAGAGTGTGCCGAGGAGCGCGACGGTGGTCATGGGACGTGGGCCGTTCGAGATGTAGAGCGCGAGGTACGCGACGGCGCTGGCTCCGACGATGGCCACGAGTGCGGGGCTGTGACCGTCGAGCATCGACGGCAGGATGAAGGTGAGAATCGTGGCGATGCTGGCACCGAGCGCGACGAGCGCGGCGACGCCTCGCCACCGTCCGAGCCCGATGACGACGGCGGCGAAGAGAACCGCGAGCCACACCAGGACCGAGCGACGTTGGCGGTCGTTGTAGGTGTAATCGAATCCTCGTTCTGCGTGTGCGATGTGGTTCAGGACCACGTGGTCGCCGGGTGACACGTGCGGGGCACTGACGGTGTCGGCGAACTCGATGGTGCGCGTGGCGCCTCGATCCGGGCCTCGTTCGAGGCGGAACTTGATTCGTGTGCATTGTTGGTTGACGTCGCCGTTGGCGGTGCCACAGGTGCCGTGGGCGACGGTGAGCGTGGTCGCCGGGTACACGTTGGTGACGGGGTTCAAGGTCTGCAGATGGGTGCGCGGATCGGTGCGAGGCCAGAGCAGGGCCACGCCGACGAGGGTCACCACCCCGAGTGCGACCGACGCAGCGGTCAGTACCCGCCGAGCGCGACGCGACACCGAGGTGTCGGCGAGGGCGTGATCGTGGGCGTGGCCCATCGCCCCAGTGTCCCCTGCTCGTCTCACCCTCCGATGGATGCTCCTTCGGGCTCCCCAAAAGGGAACGAGCGGCAAGAAAACGAGTGGTTCTCATTCTTGACTAGGTCACGAGCCACCGCTACGGTCCCCGTTATGAAAATGATTCTCAGTTTGGGCCGGCGTGCGCGGATCACGAGGACGGGAAGCCGCCGGCTCGTGCTGGTTGCGGTCGGAGTGGTGGCGGTGACCGCATTTCTGACCGGTCCGACGCTGGGCGCGGATCAAGCGGCGGCTGCGAGCTCGTCACCGTTGCGAGTCGTGGCGGCGGAGAATTTCTGGGGCAGCATCGTGAAGCAGCTCGCCGGTTCGAAGGCGTCCGTGTCGAGCATCATCACGAACCCCGACACCGACCCCCACGACTACGAAGCGAAACCGAGCGACGCGCGCACGATCGCCTCCGCGCGCTACGTGATCGAGAACGGGATCGGCTACGACCCCTGGGCCCAGAAGCTCCTCGACGCCGATCCGGACTCCGGCCGCAAGGTCCTCGATGTCGGGAAGCTGGTCGGCATCGACGCGGGCGGGAACCCGCACCAGTGGTATTCGCCCGACACGGTCCAGCGCGTCATCGATCGGGTCACCGCCGACCTCGGGAGCCTGGACCCGAAGAACGCCGGCTACTACGAAGCACAGAAGGCGAGGTTCGAGTCGACCGGGTTGAAGCAGTACAAGGACCTGATCGCGGATATCAAGCAGAAGTACTCGGGCACCCCGGTCGGCGCGACCGAAAGCATCTTCGCGCCACTCGCGGACGCGCTCGGACTGGACCTCGTGACGCCGGAGTCGTTCCTCGACGCGATCGCGGAAGGAACGGATCCGACCGCGCATGACAAGGCGACCGTCGATGACCAGATCAAGAACAACAAGATCAAGGTGCTCGTCTTCAACAGCCAGAACGCGACGCCCGATGTGCAGGCGATCGTGAAGGCTGCCCGGGCGAGAGGCATACCGATCTCAACGGTGACCGAGACGCTGGCTCCGGCGAACGTGACGTTCCAGGCGTGGCAGGTCAAGCAACTCGAGGCGCTCGAGGCTGCGCTCGCCAAGGCGACCAGGTCGTGACGGCGGCCGTGTCGTCGCGCCAGGCGGCGGCGTCGCTGGGCGGACGGACCATCTGGAGCGATGTCACGTTCGAGGTCCAGGCGGGCGAGTTCGTCGCCGTGCTCGGCCCGAACGGCAGCGGCAAGTCGACGCTGCTCAAGGCGCTGCTCGGTCTCGTCGCGGTGACCGCGGGCGAGTTGCTCGTGGCGGGTGAGGCGCCGCGTCATGGCAATGCCGACATCGGCTATCTCCCGCAGCGTCACAGCTTCGACAGCTCGGCACGCGTCCGTGGCGTCGACGTCGTGCGGCTGGGTCTCGACGGCGACCGCTGGGGCCTTCCCCTCCCGGCGAGCGTCAGCCGACGCAACCGGCTCGCAGCGCTGCGCGTCGACGAGCTCATCGAGCTGGTCGAAGCGCAACCGTATGCACATCGCCCGATCGGAAGTCTCTCGGGCGGTGAGCAACAACGCGTACTGATCGCGCAAGCCCTGGCCCGCCGACCGTCGCTGTTGTTGCTCGACGAGCCACTCGACAGCCTCGACGTCGCCAACCAGGGCGCAATCGCCGCGCTGCTGGCACGGATCTCCCGCCGCGAGGGAGTAACCGTCATGATCGTCGCGCACGACGTCAACCCGATCCTCGGCTACCTCGACCGCGTCATCTACATCGCTCGAGGTCGCGCCGCGACTGGCACCCCCAGCGACGTCATCACCACGGAAACCCTCAGCCGTCTCTACGGCACCCCCGTCGAAGTGCTCCACACCGCCGACGGACGCCCTGTCGTCGTCGGTCACGGTGACGCAACGAGCTATCACCCCGGCCTCCACGCCGGCCACGAACCCCACCTCCACGGCTGACGCCCATGCCCGCCATCGGCACCGGGCTGACCTGGAACCTCAGCGAGGATCTCCACCAGCTCTTCGCATTCCACTTCATGACCAACGCGTTTCGCGCCGGGACGATCGTCGCGGTCGTCGCCGCCGTCATCGGCTGGTTCATGGTGCTGCGCCGGCAAACCTTCGTCGGCCACACGCTGTCCCTCGTCGCGTTCCCCGGCGCAGCCGGTGCCGCCCTCATCGGCGTCGCCGCGGCGTGGGGATACTTCGGCTTCTGCCTCGCCGCCGCGGTCGTCATCGCCGCGATCCCCCGTACCCAGGGGCACTCGTTCAGCGAGGAATCCGCCGTCGTCGGCACCGTGCAGGCGTTCGCGCTCGGCCTCGGGTTCCTGTTCGTCACCCTCTACCACGGGCTCCTCGAAGGTGTGAACTCGTTGCTGTTCGGGAGCTTTCTCGGCATCACCGACACCCAGATCGCGACGCTGTTCTGGGTCGGTGCCGCCGCGCTCGTCGTCCTTGCCGTGATCGGCCGACCGTTGCTGTTCGCGTCCATCGATCCCGACGTCGCCGCAGCACGCGGAGTCCCCGTGCGCTTCCTGGCGATCCTGTTTCTCGTCGTGCTCGGACTCGCGGTCGCCGAAGCGAGCCAGATCACCGGCGTGCTGCTCGTCTTCGCGATCCTCGTCGTGCCCCCCGCCACCGCGCAGACCATCACCATCCGGCCGCTCCTCAGCCTCCTCCTCAGCGTCGCGATCGCTCTGCTCGTCACCTGGATCGGGCTCACACTCGCCTACTTCTACGACCAACCTGTCGGCTTCTACATCACCTCCCTCGCGTTCTGCGTCTACCTGCTCGCCCACGCCGGCCGATGGTTCGCGGGACGCGCACGCCGCCCGGTGCGCCCGGCAAACTCATGAGGATCCTCGCCGACGCAACGGGCACCGGCCTCGTCGAAATGCTCACACACCCGTTCATCCGACACGCGCTCCTTGCCGGCACCGGCATCGCCGCCGCATGCGGACTCGTCGGCTACTTCGTCGTACTGCGAAGCCAAGTCTTCAGCGGCGACGCGCTCAGCCACGTCGCGTTCACCGGAGCCCTTGCCGCCCTCGCGTTCGGACTCGACGCCCGCCTCGGACTCTTTGTCGCCACCATTGCCGTCGGACTCGCGCTCGGACTCCTCGGCAACCGCGGACACGCCGACGACGTGGTCATCGGCACCGTGTTCACTTGGATCCTCGGCCTCGGCGTGCTGTTCCTCAGCATCTTCACCACCCACGACAGCACCGGGAACGGCACCGCCGGCGTCACGGTCCTCTTCGGATCCATCTACGGCCTCAGCGCCACCCAAGCCGCCCTCGCCGCCGGAATCGGGCTCGCCATCTGCATCCTCATCGTCGCCATCGCCCGGCCGCTGCTCTTCGCGACCCTCGACCCCGACGTAGCCGTCGCCCGACGGGTCCCGGTCCGGGTCATCGGCATCCTCTTCCTCGGACTCGTCGGCCTCTGCGCGGCCGAAGCCACCCAAGCCGTCGGCGCGCTCCTGCTCCTCGGCCTCATCGCCGCTCCCGCAGGCGCCGCACAACGTCTCACCCACCGGCCGTACGTCGCGTTCTGGCTTTCCGCGCTCATCGCCATCGTCTGCGTCTGGGGCGGCATCACCCTGAGCTACCTGGTCGCCGATCTACCCCCCAGCTTCGCGATCATGGCCCTCGCCACCGCGATATACGCCGCGACCTTTGCGATCACCGCCGCTCGGCGGCAACCTTCGCTGGGCACCTGAGGACAACCGGCGAGCGTCAGCTACTTGACCGTGATCGTGCCTGCGAGGGTCGCCTCGTCGATGGGCGTGTGCAGCGCGCGCGGTGATGCGCCCACTGCCCGGCCAAGGGGATCACGACGCCGGTCGATGGGCGGTCGAGGGTGAGCTCGAGATGGAGCGGGGTGGTGAACCCGCCCGACGCGACGAGCGTGTTCACGTGTACGTCGTTGCTTCCGGTTGAACCGGGAGCGAGGGTGACGTCCACCCAGATCCTGTCGGACTCGAGCGTGACGTCGGTTGAACCCTGGGCGAAGTCGAGCGTCTTGAGTGCGGTGCGGCCCGGTTGCGCGTTCACGAGGAGCGCGGAGACGGCGAGGACGACCAGCGCGAGGAGCACCTCGAACGAAACGCTGCGCCGGGTGTCACCGATCCGTAGCAGTTGTAGGGATGAGCAGGGATACGAACCGAAGTTCGGAGTTCAGGACGAACCCCGAAATCACCGGATGTGCAGGCCAGATATGGCTCGTGCGATCACCAGGCGCTTGACCTCGGAGGTGCCTTCGAAGGTCGTGTAGCTCCTCTCTCACCGTCCAGCCAGTCCGCGCAGTCAAAGCTGGTGCGGGTTCGCGTCCGGCGCGTCGCAGCGAATCTGCGCAGTTTCAGCGCGTTGTAGGGATGAGTAGGGACGTCGAACTCGAAGATCAGTTCGAAGAACTCTCGACTTCGCGGGCTCTGCCGCGCGAGCCGAGCGATTCCTCTTTGTTCGTCAAGAGGTTGTGTTGCTGGTCGCGGGCGCGTCGGGTGGACCGTGGACGTGACGGTTAGTTCGGCGTAGCGTTGGTGTCGGGTTTGGGAGTGGCTGTCTCCGAAGTGCCGGTGTTCAGGGATCTTGCCGGCCACGCTGGAGTTCGAGAGTCGTTTCCCTGGTTGCCCTCCCGGACCCGCTTCAGCTGTTGTTCGTGGCGCGTTGGGCGTCGGCGACGAGGTGGCGGTAGGCGGTGTTACTGATTCGTCGTTTCAGTGCCCGGATCGCGGACTTCGAGGTGTGGCCCTCGTCGCGTTTGCGGTCGTAGAACGCGCGGCCAGGCGAGTGCGCGTGTCGGAGCTGGGTGACCGCGGCGATGTGCAACGCGTGGTTCATCGTGCGGTTCCCGCGTCGTGACAGTCGATGCGTGGGCCGCTTCGGGTTCCCCGACGACCACTCGATCGGCGCGGTCCCGTTGTACGCAGCGAACTTGTCTTCGTTGGCGAATCGGGCGACGTCTGCGGTGTGGCCGATCAACGTCGCGGCGACGACGTCACCGATGCCGAACACCTCGGTGAGGGTCGTGCCCGATGCGACCACCGCCGACTTGATACGTCGCTCCGACGCTTTGCGTTGCTCGTCGAACCGGCCGATGTCGTCGAGCAGTTCGAACGCGAGTAGGTGGCGTTCCCGTCCGACCGCACCCAGCGGCTCGAGCCCTTCGAGGACCTGGAAGGCCTGTCTCGCAACAATCTGCTTCGGGATGCCGCCAGGCACGAGCTCACACACCAGCGCGTGGGACACACCGACTTGTTACAGCAAGGGCTTCCTTGCAATTGTCGGCTGGAAGAGTTAGAACGACTGCTCTAACTTCTGACGGGAGCTCACTGATGCGCCGACACCTCTTGCCTTTCGCAGCCCTCGTGGTCGGCGGGCTCTTCGCCTCAGTTGGACCTGCCGGAGCAACCACGTCGAACGCCACACCCCACGCAGCGGCAACGACGACCACTGAACCTCCCACCACGCTTCCGATCAACACCGCGCCCTCCACACAACCTGCGGGAGCGACGAACCCGGCGGCCACCGGCCAGATCATCATGATCAAGCTCCCAGTCGGGAACCTCGCTGCGGCTGAGAAGTTCTACGGCAATGTGTTCGGCGCCAAGCTCGCCATCTCAGTCGGCGCGAACGCGCACATCGTCACCTTCCCCAGCGGCGGTACCGGACTCGTGCTGCTCAAACGCAACCCGAAGCAGAAGAGCGCCACCGGTGCGTTCATCATCAAGGTGCCAGACCTGAACGCATCGCTGAGCCTCGCACTCGCCAACGGAGCGAAGAAGCAAGGGACGTTCGCGGGGGCCCCGGCCAGCCAGATTGCGCATTCCGTCGACACGCTCGATCCGTGGGGCAACCAAGTCGAGATTCTGCAGATCGGTTGAGTCCCGTTCGACAGGCCACGTCCGAGGCACAGTTGGGCCGCTCGCCTGCCACGCATAATGGCGCCCTCGGGAGCGGTTACGCGAACGCCGAACGGCAGGTATGGCGCGTGGTCCACCGGTAGCTTCGTGTGGTGCCGAAGACGCTCACCATTACTGCCCGCCAGGCGCAGTTCGCGTCCTGGACGA
Organism: uncultured Actinomycetes bacterium; assembly: GCA_963819735.1. Classification (GTDB taxonomy): domain Bacteria; phylum Actinomycetota; class Acidimicrobiia; order IMCC26256; family DASPTH01; genus CAWFXC01. The sequence goes on from CAWFXC010000001.1 coordinate 261,147, forward strand.
TGGATCTCCTAATCGACATCGTCGTATAGAACCTCTTCGTCGAGTTCACCGACACGATCGTCATCGACTCGTTCTACATCTCCGTTCTGACCGCGATCCTGTTGCGACTACTGCTCGGCGTGACCCTCCGTCTCGAACACCGCGTGTCGGTCTACTTCGAGACGAAGACCTACAGGGCCGCTCGGGCCGTGGGGGGCGTCTGCAAGTTGCTCATTCTGTTCGTGAGCAAGTTCGTCATCCTTGAAGTAATCAACTTGGTTTTCGGCGACCACGTGAGTCTCGGAGGGTTCGTGGAGATCCTGGCCGTCATCGTCACGTTGATCGCGGCAGAGTTCGCGTTCCGAACCGTTTTCAAGCTGCTCGGCCGCGAGCTGAACGAAGCCACCTAGGTGTAGTTCCCAGTGACGTTAGTCAGTCCGCTTGGAGGCGGCTGGCGGGTGTCTTGTGTCCGAGGGCGCCGTGTGGTCGTTGGTGGTTGTAGTAGTCGATCCAGGCGGGCAGTGCACGCGTCCGGTGATCGCTGGTGCGGTAGCTGGCGGCGTAGGCCCACTCGCGCAGCATGGTCTGGATGAACCGTTCAGCTTTGCCGTTGGTGCGCGGCCGGTAGGGCCGGGTCCGGAGATGCTCGATGTGATGAGTCGCGCATCACGTGGCCCACACTTGCGAGACGTGGCGAGCCGTTGTCGGAGAGGACTTCGCGGACGGTGATCCCACGCGCTGCGAACCAGGCGACGGCCCGTTCGAAGAAGGCGACAGTGGTGACACCGCGTTCGTCGGAATCTCGGCATCGAACGACGACGCGAGATAAGCGCTCCACCCGAGCGCGTTCTCTGTGGCCGGTGAGCCATCGACTCCTACAACGATGCGCTCAACTGCCATGAGCCCGACCCTACTTCGTTCCGCTGGGAGACACGACCGCGCTTTCTCCGTTTGGGCACGGTCGTGTTTACTCATGTTTGAGGATGGACCAAGTGCCGTATTGGGGCTCTGCTGAACGGGCGAGACAGGCGTTTGTGAAGCCCTGCGTCCGTGCTCATTCCAGTCGAGCGACGAGTCACTTGGTGCCGGTGGCAAGCGTCAGAGGACTCCGTGGCGGAGTCGTGCGAGTTCCTCGAGGTGACGCCGAGTGAGTCGTGCGAGTTTCGTCGCGCCGGCACGAGTGATGCGGAGGCGTACCGCCCGGTGGTCGTCCGGGTCTTGCAGCCGGCGGATGTGCCCGGCGAGGACGGCGCGGTCGACGAGGCCGGTTGCGCTGTGGTGGCGGAGGAGGAGTGAGTCGGCGACGTCGCCGACGGTCGGTCCTCGACGATCTGGATGGCCGCGTACCGCGAGCAGGAGCTGATGCTGGGCGGCGGTGAGGCCTTCGCTCTGAGCCTGCTCCTCGCTCCAGTGGAGAAATCGCCGCAGTTCGGTGCGGAACTCGAGCAGCCGTTGGTAGTCGGCATCGGTTAGTCGTCCCGCAGCCACATTTATATCGTAGTACGATCTATTCTGTGCGTTGGCGTTTTCCGTCCCGGGTGTTTGATCGCCGCTTCGTCGGGGTGGAGCCGCGGGTTGTCGCCCTGGTGTTGGTCACCGGTTTCGCGTGTGGAATCGTCGGCGCGCTCTATCTCCTCGTGTTGCATGTCTTGCAGAACGTGTTGTGGCCGACCGAATGGAGCGGGCCGATTGGCTTCGCAATCCTCGGTGGCGTCGGCCTCATCGTGGGGCTCGTCGTGCGGTTCGTCGGAACCTCGGGCGACGTCGAGCTGATGGTCGACAACATCCATGTGTCGGGCAGCGCGACGGGAGTTCGCATGCTCCGGTCGTTGCTACCAGCGTCGTGGCTGTGCATCGCCGCGGGCGGGGCAATGGGGCCCGAGGCACCGTTGGTGCAAACGACGGGGACGCTTGCATCCTGGACTGCGCATCGGGCCGGACTGAGCGTCCGCGAATCGCGGATCCTGACGATCGCCGGAATGGCCGCGGGTTTCACCGTCTTGTTCGGGGCTCCACTGGGATCAGCGATCTTCGCGCTCGAGATGCTGCACCGCCGTGGTCTGCAGTACTACGAGGCGTTGCTTCCCGCGGTGCTCGGCTCGCTCGCCGGCTACTCGGTCTACGTCGTTGCCACCCAAGCGGACCTCACGCCCATCTGGCATCTCAACTCGCCCGTCGCGATCCGCTCGAGTGACCTGGCATGGGCAGCCGTCGCCGGGATTGGCGGAGCGCTCGTCGCAGTGGCGTTCACGTATCTCAGCACCGGATTGCGGTGGGTCGCGCGTCGCCTGCGACCAGAGTTGCGTCCCCTCGTCGGAGGGTTGCTCCTCGCGGCGCTCGGGCTCGTGTCGAGTTACTCCTTGACGTTCGGTGAAGCGCAGATCAACGAGATCCTGAGTCGCCACGGCGCCACCGTCGCGTTCTTCGTGCTGGCCGCGTGCGCAAAACTCGCGGGCACGACGGTCACACTCTCGTCTGAGTGGCGCGGTGGGTTCATCATCCCGTTGTTCTTCATGGGCGCATGTCTCGGCCGCGCGTTCCACGGACTCGTGCCCGGCACCAACGAAGCGGTCATGGTTGCCGCGTTCATGGCCGCGACGAACACCGGCGTCACCAAGACTCCGTTGGGTTCCACCCTCGTGGTCAGCGAAATGGCTGGATTTCGGTTGCTGCCCACCACGCTGCTCGCCACGGTCGTCGCATTCGCGTTGACGAGCGAGGTAGGCCTCATCCACACCCAACGAGAACGCGACCCCGTCGGTGAGGACTCCGACGACTCGAGCTAGCCGTAGTGATGCGGAGCCTGAGAGTGCCACGGGCACCGCGGGCTCGACACGCGATGGCCACGCGACGCGATCGGACACACCACACCACGAACCGCGGTGACGCCGGCGTCCGCCGGCGGGAAGGTCCACTCAGGCCTGTGGTCGGCGAGCGGCTCCTCGTGAACCAACACCACCGGGCATTCGCTCATTGATTCGCATCGCCGTGCGATCGCTCGCCACCAGAACCTACAGCGAAGGAGCGAGGTCGTCCATGGCATCTCCCCGGCGCGTCTACGCTGAGACATGGAAGACGAGAGATCTGCTCCTCGACTGCCTCGAGCGCTTGATGGCGGGCACCGGCTACGCCAGTGTGACCTACCGCGCCGTGGCCGCGAAGGCGAAGGTCACTCCGGGGTTGGTCCAGTACTACTTCCCGACGCTCGACGACTTGTTCGTCGCTGCTATCCGCAGGCGATCCGAACAGAACCTCGAACGGCTCGCGGAGGCGCTCCGAACGAATGCCGACCAACCGTTGCGCGTGCTGTGGGACTACAGCCGCGACGAGTCGACCTCCGCGCTCACCACCGAGTTCCTGGCCCTCGGCAACCATCGCAAGTCGATCAAGTCCGAGATCACCGAGGCAACCGAGCGCGTCCGACGTCTCCAACTCGACGCGCTCGAAGCGACGAAGGGGACCAAGAACGCGACGCTCGGGCCGCTGTCGCGCAGCGTGCTGCTGTTCGTGCTCACCGGGATCCCGAAGCTGATCCGGCTCGAGGAAGGCGTCGGGATCTCCGCCGCCCATGCCGAGGTGGTGGAGGCATTCGAGCAGTACCTCGACACCGCGGAGTCTGCGTGAGCGTCTGCCGATGACGGCCGGCAGCGAATCCTGGCCCCGCACTGTCGTCGTCGGCGCGTGAACGCAGCGCTCAGGCGTCGTGCCCAACGCGTCAGACAATGTGCACGTGTTCGCGGTATGCGTCGAGGCGGGAGTCGCCGGGCACGAGTTCGGTGACCAGCACGTCCACGCGCTCCCAGACGAAGCCGTGCGCGGGCGCGCGGTGGCCGAGCTTGGACGCGTCAACCGCGAGGATCACCTCGCTCGCCGAACTGGCAAGCGCGATCTTCACTTCGGCCTCTTCCAGGGTCGCCTCGCTGGCACCAACGTCGGGATCTACGGCAGCCGCGCTGACGAACAGGCGGCGCAAGAGCAGGTCATGCGCAGCCCGAGTGGCCAGCGGGCCAACGAGACTCCCGGTGCGGGGGTCGAGCTCGCCGCCGGTGAGAAGTGCCGTCACCCCGGCATGGTCGTGTAGGGCGCGGAACGTGTCCGGCCCGTTGGTGAGCACGGTCACGTCGCGGGCCTGGCCCAGTCGCGCCGCCAGCCGTTGCATCGTGGAGGACGCGTCGATACCGATCGCGCCGCCGGTCCCCACCAGATCGAGCAGCTTCTCGGCGATGCGGCCCTTGGCGCGAGCATGCTGGCGGAACCGCGCGTCGAATTCCTGCGGTCCGACGGCGACTGCACCACCGCGGACACGAGTGGCGATGCCCTCGTCGACGAGGAGATCAAGGTCGCGCCGGATAGTCATTTCGCTGACGTCGAGTTCGCGGGCCAGCTCGACGACCCGGATACGGCCATCGGTGTCGAGCCGTCGACGCATCAGTTCGAGCCGTTCCAGGGCGTCCACGTTCACGCGGGATCCTCCTCCGGGGTCACGAGTGTTGCGCGGGCGTCATCGAGGTTCGCGAACACTCCGAGCGCGAGTGCCTGTGCGACCGCGTTGCCGAGCGCAGCGGCCTCGACCGGCCCGCGGCTGATCTCGAGCGACGTGCGCCGCGCGAGCGCATCGAGCAGCAGCGGCGAACGGAGCCCGCCCCCGAAGACTCGAAGGGATCGCGTCCGCACCGCTCCGGACGTCGGAAGCGACGCGATCACCTGCGCTGCCGACTCGGCCATCGACTCGACCGCGCCGCGGGTGATCGCGGCGCGATCGGCCGCGTCGGCCAAGTCGGCGAGCTCCGCGATCGTGGCTGCCATGTCGACCGGCGCGAGGAGACGGCCGTCGAGAGCGTCGACCATCGGGAACTCTGCGACCGCGGCGGCGGCCGAGAGGAGCTCGTCAAGGTCCGGATCACCCCACTGACGGCGGCACTCCTCGACCAGCCACCAACCGGCGACGTTCCGGAGGAGCCGCACCCCGCCGAGCGCGCCCAACTCGTTGCTGAGCCCGGCCGCGAACGCAGCCTCCGAGGTGTCAGGGGCAGGCTGTTCGTGCCCCACGAGCAACCAGGTGCCGGTAGCGACGAACGGCGCGCCTGCGGCGGCGCCGGCCAGTACTGCCGACGCGGTGTCGTGCCCTCCCACCAAATGCACCGGAATGCCGCGCCACTTCCCCACCAACGTGCCAGCTGGTTGCAGCGCCGGGAGGAACGAGGTCGGCAGCCCAATCCGATCGGCGATGTCCGACGACCACGTGCGCGCGCGTACGTCCAGGAGACCCGTCGTACCCGCAGACGAGTACTCGCCGGTCATGACGCCGGTCAGGTGGTGCACGAGCAGCTCCGGCAGCATGAGCAGGCATCGCGTTCGTGCGAGTTGCGCTCCGTCGTGCGCCGCGAGCTGGAAGACCGTGTCGATCGGTAGGGCCTGCAGTCCGGTGGTCGAGAAGAATTGTTCGGCGCCGATGCGATCAAGCACTGCTTGGTGACCGTCCGTGCGCGTATCACGATACGAGATCGGTGGTTCCACCAGTTCGCCACGATGGTCGAGCAACCCGTAGTCGACTCCCCACGTGTCGACGCCGATCGACGCGAGCGGCCCGTCGGCAAGTGCAAGCTCGAGCCCGTGCTCCATCTCGGCGACCAGACGGCCCCAGTCCCAGCGGAGGTGATCACCATCGTGCACCGGCGCATGGGGGTGCCGATGGACGACCTCGAGTCGGGGCGGCCCGTCGCCGAAGGTGACCCGGCAGATCCGGATCGAAGAGGCGCCGAAGTCGACCGCGCCGACCGCGACGCTCACTCGCCGCTCACAACCCGGTGGAGATGGCGTCATCCCCACGCTCGGCGCTGACCGCGCCGCGGTAGCCGATGCGCCGGAAGGTGGCAAGAGGAGAGAGCGCGGCGTCGTTGCGTCGGCGCGCTTCGGCGACGATCGGCCGCACGTCGGTGCGAAACGCGTCATGCAGCAACTCCTCGGCCAGCGCCGGGTCGTTCGCCTCCTGCGCCTCCGCGAGCGCGGCACGATCGACGAGCAGTGCCTGCGCCACGGTGCACTGGATGCGGTCGGTGGCCTGGATCAGGTCCTCCATCGGGTCCTTGAGGTTGTGCGAGGCGTCGATCATGTAGCGCACGCCGGGCATCGCACCGCCACCATGGTCGACGAGCTCGCACACGATGAGGAAGAACTGGTACGGGTGGATGGAGCCCACGGTCAGGTCGTCGTCGCCATACTTCGAGTCGTTGAAGTGGAAGCCACCGAGGCGCCCGACCATCGCGAGGCGACTGACGACCTGCTCGATGTTGGTGTTCGGTAGATGGTGCCCGAGATCGACCAGGCAGCGCGCTCGCTCCCCTGCGTACTGCGCGAGCAGCAGCGAGGTGCCCCAGTCGGCATTGACACTCGAGTAGAACGCGGGTTCGTAGGGCTTGTGCTCGATGAGCAGCGCCCAATCGGGCGGGAGCGCGTCGTGCAGCTGGCGCACGCCGTCGGCCACGCGTTCGAATTGGCGTCGGAAGTTGGCCTGGCCCGGGTGGTTGGTGCCATCGGCCAGCCACACGGTGAGCGCGGTCGAGCCGAGCTGCTCACCGAGTTCGACCACGGCGAGGTTGTGCTCGAGTGCGCGCTTGCGGACGTCGGCATCGGAGTGCCCGAGCGAGCCGAACTTGTACGACACGCCCGGTCCAGTGGTCGAGGCATTGTCCTGGAACGTGTTCGAGTTCATCGCGTCGAACCCGATACCCAGCTCGTCGGCGTACGCGCGCAGCGCCGCCGGGTCGGCGGGGTCGTCCCACGGCACGTGGAGGCTCACGGTACCGTTCGCGCCGGTGAGCGAGTCGAGGGCGGCGATGTCGTCGAGCTTCTCGTCCGTGGTGCGCGGCTCGCCGCCTCGCGGGAAACGGCCGAAGCGAGTTCCACCGGTACCGAGCGCCCACGATGGTGCGGCCACCGAGAACCGGCGGATCTCGCTGATCACGGCGCCCACGTCGACGCCCCGCTCGACGAGCTGTACGTCGAGGGCGGCGAGATCGCGCTCGTGGCCAGGCAGCAGCTGGGCCTCGAGCTCGTGGATCTGGTCGGTGATGATGCGGACGGCCATGGTGGGTTCCGATCAGCGCAGGAAGGCGGTGGCGACCCCGCCGTCGACGGGTACCAACAGCCCAGTCGTGCGGGACAGCGCGCCACCGGTGAGGGCGACCACCGCGTCGGCCACGTGCTCGGGCAGGACGGCGCGGCCGAGCAGGCTACGGGCGGCGTAGAAGTCGCCGAGCGCCTCGGGCGCCACGCCGTAAGCCGCAGCGCGGTCCTCGCGCCACGCGCCCCGGAAGATGCCCGAGCCTTCGACGACACCGTCCGGGTTCACGCCGTTCACGCGGATGCCGAGCGGGCCGAGTTCGGCGGCGAGGAGCCGCACCTGATGGGCCTGGTCGGCCTTGGCCGCCCCGTAGGCGATGTTCTCCGGACCGGCGGCAACCGCGTTCTTCGACACGATGTACACGATGTCACCGCCGCTCGACGCGGAGGTCATCATGCGCGCCGCGGCGCGGCTCACGAGGAAGGATCCGCGGGCGAGCACCGCGTGCAGCCGGTCCCACTCCTCCGCGGTGGTGTCGACGAGGGCGCTGGATCGAGCGAAGCCGGCGTTGTTCACGACGAGATCGACGCCGCCGAACCGAAGTGCGGCAGCGGTGAACGCCTGCTCGACCCCGTCCTCGTCCGACACGTCGAGCATCACCGCGAGCGCGCGTTCCTCGCCGATGCCGACCGCCACCTTCTCGGCGCCTTCCGAGTCGATGTCGGCGACCACGACGCACGCACCTTCGTCGGCGATGCGCTCGGCGATGGCGCGACCGATGCCCGACGCCGCGCCGGTGACGAACGCGACGCGACCCGCGAGGGGACGGGGCGCGGGGCGCCGGCGCAGCTTCGCCTCCTCCAGCTCCCAGTACTCCACCCGGAACTTCTCGGCGTCGTCGATCGGCGCATACGACGACACCGACTCCGCGCCGCGCATGACGTTCACCGCGTTCACGAAGAACTCGCCCGCGACCCGCGCGTTCTGTGGGTCGGCGCCGAAGCTCCACATCCCGATCCCGGGCAACAACACGATGACGGGGTCGTCGCCGCGCATCAGTGGTGAGTCGTCGGTGGCGTACGTGTCGTAGTAGGCGCGGTAGTCGGTGCGATACTCGTCGTGCAGTGCCCGCAGCCGCTCGACGCGCGCGTCGAAGGGCGTTCCGGCGGGCAGGTCGAGCAGCAGCGGACGCACCTTGGTGGTGAGGAAGTGGTCGGGACACGAAGTCCCGAGCCGGGCGAGACGGGGTGCCGCCTCGTGGGCGAGGAAGTCGAGGATGACCGGCGAGTCACTGAAGTGCCCGACGACTGGGTGGGCGCCACCGGCGATGGCACGCGCCACCGGACCGAACCGTGCTGCTTCCGCCCGTCGCTCCTCCTCACCGAGCTCGTCGCCCGCAACGGGGGCACCGAACGGTTCCGGACGTCCGTGATCGGCGAGGAACTGCTCGGCTCTCGCCACGAGGTCGAGCGTCGTGGCCTCGCACTCGTCGCTCGACGCGCCCCAACAGATGAGACCGTGGCCACCGAGCACGATGCCGCGGACTGCCGGATGATCAGCGACATACGGCGCGATGGCCAGGCCCAGCTCGAACCCTGGACGTCGCCAGTCGAGCCAGCCGACGTCGGAGCCGAAGCACTCCCCCACCAGGCGCTCGCCGTCGGCCGCGGTGGCGAACGCGATCACAGCATCGGGATGGGTGTGGTCGACGTGGTCGGCGTCGATCAGCGCGTGGAGCGGGGTGTCGATGGAGGGCGCCGCGCCACCCGCGCCGAAGCGGCACGAGTTGTAGAAGGCAACGAGGTCGTCCTCGTGCACGCCGTCGGCATGCAGGCGTTCGAGCGCGCGGACCCGCTCGAGGTCGAGGAGAGCCAGACCGTCGGTCGTCAGCGTGCCGAGATCCCCGCCGGAGCCCTTGACCACCAACACCCGCATGAGCGCCCCCGTCACCGGGTCGGCGAGGGTCACCTTGGCCGACGTGTTGCCCCCGGCAAAATTGGTGATCCGACGGTCGGATCCGAGACGATGCGAACGCTCGAGCAGCGCCTCCACCTCGGCCTCGAATCCCATCGGCATGTTCACGAGTTTATGATGTGACAACTTCGCACACCAACGAGAACCATCACTGATCGAGTGTGAACGCCTCGGCGCCGACGATTCGTTCACGCTCGATGTTCGGTACCTGGTCGCTGAGCGCCTGGCGTCGCCGACGGATCTCCTCGGGGTCGAGCTCCTCACGCACGTCGCCCGGACGCGGCGCGAGGCCGAAACCGGTATAGACGACGCGGCGCTCCCGGTCGATCGGCGGCCGGCTCATGTGCAAGGTGCAGCTGCAGTGCACGGTGACGTCGCCGGTGTTGGTGGGGAGCGGGACGCGCGGCAGGTCGAGGTCGGGCCGCACGTCGATCGACTGGACGTTGGCGCGACTGGATCCGGCGACGACGCCGAGCTCACCGTTGCGCTGCTGGGCGCCCGTGATCGAGATGCCGACGATGAGGCCGCAGCACCCGCGCGAGTGTCCGCCCAACGAGCAATCCTTGTGCCACGACACGTCGGAGATGCCTTCGAGCACGTTCACCTTCTTGAGCAGGCCTTCGGCGCTGTCACCCGTTCGCGGCGACCGCTGCGCCATCGCGTCGTCGGTCAGCTGACCGATACGGGTGAACCGGTCGGACTCGAGTAGCTCCCGCAAGGTCGGCGACTTGAGGTTGAATCCCAGGATGCGCGACGGATACCAGCCGTCCTCCGTCCGTGCCCACCACGACGCGCCGTCGTCCCGCGTCGCTTCGGCCATCGCCGCGTCGAGCTCCACCGACACTGCCGCCATCTCCGATTCGGTGAACACGCCCTCGAGGTGCAGGTAACCGGCCTCGGCGAGGAAGTGGCCGATGTCCTCGCGCGCGTCGTCGACGCGGAACGACTGGCGCAGGTCGAGATCGTTGCCGTCGCGGTCGTGGAACCCGATCGAACCGGGCTCGTACACCGCCCGTCCATCGATCGCGGCGCGCAGCGCCGGTTCCCAAGCCAGGAACTGGTCAGCGCGCGGGCGCAGCACCTGCACCCGGCCGGGCATGACCAGCCCGAAGGTCGACACGACGTCCTGGAACAACTCTGAGCACGCGGCAGCGTCGAGCGCGATCACGGGCCCGTCGTGGGCACGTCCCTCCCGCAGCACGAGCGCGCCGTCGACGACCATGAGGTGAGCCGCGGTGCCGTCGACCTCGAACGTCAGCGGCGGCAGGTCGAGGAGCTCGACGCCGCGCGCGGCGAGCGGCCCGGTCTCGCGCAGCCGTTCGGCGAGGTCGCCGAAGAGCTGCCCGCCCTCCATGAGCGTGGCCGCACCCGCGAACCGTGTTCTCCGGTCGATCGTCGTGGTCATCGGGTCATTCTCCTTCGGACGCAGGCGCCGTCGCGACCGTTGGTACGGCGCCGCTCCGGGCGATGGCTCGTTCGTCGACGCCGAGGTAGCTCGCGATCACCTTCGGGTCGTTCCGCACGGTGACGGGATCACCCTCGGCGATGACGTGGCCGATCTCGAGGCAGTAGACGCGGTCGCTGATGCTCATGATGAGGGGCATGTCGTGCTCGATCACCAGCATCGCCGCGCCCAACTCGCGCCGTATCTCCTTGATCAACGGACCGAACGCCTCGGTCTCACGCTGCGCGACGCCGGCGGTCGGTTCGTCGAGGCAGAGCACGCGCGCGTCGAGGGCCAGGAGCCCGGCCAGTTCGACGATGCGGCGGGTGCCGGTGGAGAGGTCGGCGATGCGGTTGCTGGCGTAGCGACCGAGACCGAGGAATCCGATGAGATCGTCGGCCTCGGCACGCCGTTGCCGTTCGCGGGCGAACGAACGGGGCAGGAACAGCGCGGTGGAGAGGAGGCCGGTACGCCCACGGGCCTCCAGCGCGACCTCCACCGTCTCGCGCACGGTGAGCTCGGGGAAGAGCAGCGCGGCCTGGAACGTGCGCCCGAGACCCATGCGGGCCCGGCGCGCCGCACCGGTCGACGAGACGTCGTCCCCGTGGATTCGCACCGTGCCTGCGCAAGGGACGAAGCCGCCGATCGCGTTCATCAGGGTCGACTTGCCGGCGCCGTTCGTGCCGATGAGACCCACGATCTCGTCGTCGCCGACGCGCAGCGATGCGTCGTCGACTGCGATGACACCACCGAAGCGCACGCGGATCCCTTCGACCTCGAGCGCGGGGACGTCCTCGACGATCGGCGGCCGAGCCGAGCGCACGAGCACCGGGGGCGTCGCCGTCGAGCGTTCGGTCGTCGGCGCTTCGCGTTTCGATGCCGCCCACGCGAACAGGGCGTCGCGCGCCGAGTATGCGATCTGCATCAGCCCACCGGGGAAGTAGAGCAACAGGATCAGCAAGCCGAGGCTCGAGGTCAACAGGGGCACCAGGGTGTTGTCGGGGAAGAACGCAGGGAGCCCGATGATCCACAAGGAGCCCAGTACGGCGCCCATGGGCGACGCGATGCCGCCGATCACGACCAGGGCGACGAGCGCGAGCGAGTCGGTGACCAGGAAGTAGCGCTCGCTGTAGGGCACCGACTCGACTGCGCCCGCCAGCAGCGCGCCGCCGAACCCGGCGATGAACCCGGCGATCGCGAAGGCGCGGAGCTTCGACGACGCCACCCCGACCGTGTACGCCGCCGCCCGATCAGCGTTGTCGCGCACCGCGATGGTGGTGCGGCCGATGCCTGAGCGGCGCAACCTGCTCACGACCACGAATGCCACCACGAGTGCGCCCAGACACACGTAGTAGTAGGTACGTTCCGACGACAGATCGACGCCGAACAATGACCCGCGCGCGAAGGGCACGGTGGTGAGGTCGTCGGAGAGCACGGGCTGGCGGAACAGATACTGCGACGCGGCGACCGAGAACGCGAAGGTGCTGACGGCGAGGAGCAGACCGCGGACGCGGAGCGCGCCCACACCGATGAGCGCGGCGAGCGCGGCCGAAGCGAACGCGGCGATCACGATGGAGAGGAAGAAGGGCATCGGTGCGAGGTCGAGGTTCAGCACGCCCAGATCGAGGTTCATGCCGCGCGTCAACGCCGCCGCCACCAGGGCGCCGAATCCGGCGAAGGCCATCTGCCCGAGCGACAGCTGGCCCGCCCACCCGGTGAGCACGATCAGTGAGAGCCCGCAGATCGCGAAGCAGGCGATCGTGGCGTAGAGCAGGTGCCGCGAGGGCTGCGTGATCAGGAGCGGGAGGAGGATTGCGAACACGAGGAGCGCGCCCAGGACGACCACGTTGAGCCGCTTGACCCACCAGACGTCGCGCAGCTGCTCGGGGATCTCGCGCACCTTGGGCGCGAAGGAGAACGTCTGCGTCTCGGCCGGACCCCGGCTGCGGCTCTGGAGCGCCACCGCGATCAGCACGGCTACGAACAGCAGACCGTCGATGAGGCCGGGCTTGTCGAGGTAGTTGAAGTTGATCAGCGCCTGCACGACGCCGATCGCAATTCCCGCGAACATCGCTCGGGGAAAGGACACCATGCCCGCGATCACCGCGGCGGCGAGTGCCCGTACGAGCGTGTTCGGCCCGAGCGTGAGCAGGTCACGTGCGGCGCCGGCGTTGTCAGCCGCCACCAGCATCATGGTCAGGGTGGCCAGGAACCCCGCGATCGACCAGACCGCAGTCGAGACCAATTTGGGATTGATGCCCTGCACCCGCGCGAGGTCGGGGTTCTCGGCCGACGCCTTGACCGTGCGCCCGACCAACGTGCGGTTGAGGAACCACCCGAGCGCGAACGCGACGAGCGGAACGACCACGAGCACCGCCAGCTGCGCGCCGGTGACCCGCACTCCGAGCACGTCGTTCCAGGTGTGGTCGATCGCCGGTGGATACGTCGCGCTCGAAGTCGGTGATCTCTGGGTACGCGGTGACGATCGCGAGCGCAAGACCCGAGATGCCGATGGTCGAGACGAGCACGACGACACGCGGCGCGAAGAAGAGCCGGCGGATCACCACGAGCTCCATCACCGCGCCGAAGAGCGTGCCGACGATCAGTGCAGCGATGGCGGCGAGCCAGAACGGGATGTTGTACTCGATGGCGAGCAACGCGAGGAGGCTCGCACCCACCAGCCCCATGTTGCCGACCGCGAAGTTGATGACCCGCGTCGATCGGTAGATCAACACGATCCCCATGGCGAGGAGACCGATCTCCAATCCCGCGATCAGCCCGTTGAACACGAGCTGCGACGTGATCCACGTGGCCGCCACCGACACGTCCGCCGAGCCCGCCACGGTCAGCCGCCCTCGCGCCCGAGGAACACTGCACGCGCGAGGTCGTCGCGTTCGGCGAGCTCCGCGGCAGGACCCTCGAAGCGCACCTCCCCCTTCTCCAGGAACACGGCACGGTCGGAGACCGACAGCGCGACGTTCAGCGACTGCTCGACGAGGATGATGGTCATCCCCTCGGCCTTGAGCCGCTCAATCACTCCCAGCAGCTCCTGCACCACCAGCGGCGCGAGTCCCAGCGAGAGCTCGTCGATGGCGAGCACCTCGGGGTCGTGGAGCAACGTCATCGCCAGGGCGAGCATCTGCTGCTGCCCACCCGACATCTGCGACGCCGCGGTCCGTCGTCGGTCGGCGAGCGCGGGGAACAGCTCATACGCACGATCGAGGCGACGCTGGAAGTCGGCGCCGTCGCCGCGGTACACGAACGCCGCCATCTCCAGGTTCTCGTGCACGGTCATCGCCGGGAACACACCCTTGCCGCCGAGCAGGATGCGGATGCCGAGCTTCGCCCGCTGCTCGGGCGTCGTGTACGTGATGGTGCGGCCGTTGAGACGGACGACGCCGCGCCCCGGAGTGCCGAGCCCGGCGATGGCGCGCAGGATCGTGGACTTCCCCGCGCCATTGGTGCCGAGCAACGCGAGCACCTCGCCCCGCTTGACCTCGAACCCCACGTCGAACAGCACCTGGATGGGCCCGTACGAGAAGTCGATGTCGGCAACCTGCAGGGCGGGGATCTCCGTCGGCGATTCCTGCTGGCGGCGATGCTCGGCCATCTCCTCCCTGAGCTCGGCGACGACGAGCGAGAGGTCGTTGCGGATGAAGCTCGCGCCGCGAATGATGAGCAGCCCGCCGATGATCGTCGACGGGATCACGATGACGAGGACCGCGGTGCGCGGTCCGAACTCGTCGGTGAGCAGGCCAGAGAGGAGCGCGCCCCCCGTCGCACCGATGAAGAAGATGTAGATCGCCCCGAGCGCCGACCCCATGCCCCGCAGCCGGTACGGGGCCACCGATTGCAGGACCGGTCCGACCATCGTGAACGAGATCGAGAGCAGGATCAGCTGCGGGATCCCCATGATCGTGAACGCGATCACGTTGGGCATGAAGAACTGGATCGGCGTGAGGACGGCGGCGGGGAGCAGCAGCCACCCGACGAACCGGAGCGCGCGAGCCGGATCCCGGCGGTAGAGGTTGTCGTAGTACTTCCCGACGAAGGGCAGCACCAGCAGCACGCCGACGCCGCCGATGGTGCCGAGCACCCCACGGTCGAAGGTGTCGGTGCCGTAGTGGTCCTGCATGTAAAGGTTGGTCAGCACCGGCACCGTGAAGAGACCGAAGCCGATGGCCGAGAACGCGACGATGACGGTCTTGAGCGTCCGGATCTGCCAGAGGCGCGCGAACGCGGCCTCGATCGAGATCGGCGCCGGTTGCTCGTCCTCGATGACCTCGCCGAGCACGTCCTGCTTCTCGAACTGACCGCGGGGCGGCTCCCGCAGCTTGAAGGCGAACACCGCCACCACCGCCACCGGGATCCCGAGGAGCAGGAACGGCCAGCGCCACCCGTCGTCACCGCCGACGCCCGCGGCGATGCCGGCGACGACCACCGGGCTCAGCACACCCACGAAGCGCGAGCCCATCGCCAGCCACGCGTTGATGCGCCCACGCGCGCTGATCGGATACGCGTCGCCGATCATCGACCCCTGGACCGGGATCGAGTTCGACTTCGCGATGCCGACACCGAGCCTCGCGAAGAAGAGCTGGAACGCGCTCGTCACCGCGCCGCACAGCGTGAGGAAGCCGGCGAACGCAAGGTTGGCCCAGCCGATGACCGGCGGGCGGCGGTAGCGGTCGGCCATCCACCCCATGGGGAGTGCGCCGAAGACGAGAAACGCGCCGGATGCGGCGGCGAGGAACACGATGGTGCCGTCGCTCACCCCGAACGCGTGGCGCAGGTCGGGCGCGAGCACCGACAGCGTCGCCGATTCGAGCTCCTCCAACGAGCGCAGGAGCAGGAGCACGACGAACGTGCTGACACCGCCGATGCGCACCGCCTGACCGAGCGAGACCTCTTCCTCCCCCACCCCCGGGAGGAGGTCCGTGGCGAAGAGCACCTCCTCCTGCGCGGCTGCCTGCTGCGCCTCGCGTTCGGCCTCGGCATCGAGGACGGCAACCGCGAGTTGCGCAGCGTCGCCCGGCGTGGTTGTCATCGCAACGCCCTCGTCGATCTCAGCCGATCTTCTTGTCGATCACCAGCTGCTTCGAGGTGGGGTCGTACTTGTACGTGTACAACGTCTGCTGCCATGTGTGCGTCTTCGGGTCGTACTTGATCGTCCCCAACCCGGGGACCGTGACCGAGCCGAGCTTCGCCGCAGCCTTCCCGAAGCCGGCAACGGTCAGGTCCTTGCCGGCCGCGCCCGCAAGCTGAGCGAAGAGGGAGATGTACTGGCACGCCGCCCGCGCCGACGCCTGATAGTCGGGCGTGCCCGGCTGCGGGCGCTCGACGATGGTGTCCCCGGTGGCCTTCTCGACCGTGCGGTAGCACGCCTGCAAGCTCGGGTCGTTGAAGTCGGCGGCGATGTCGGCCGTCGCCGAGTCCTTCCACAATGCCGGGTCGGTCGCCTTGTTGAGCGCGGCTCCCTGGAACGTCGAGAAGGGGGTGCCTACGAGCTTGGGCCGGTAGTCAGAGTTCTTGAGTGCGTTGCTGAAGGCGCTCGGCGTCGCACCGACAAGCAGGACGGTCTTGATCCCGTCGGACTGGAACCGCTGCGCGATCGTGCCCGCTTGCTGGGTGGCGGCGACGGTGTCGTTGAGCGGTGCGTCGATGATCGCCACCGTGTTCTTGATGCCGTTGCGCTTCAGCGCCGGGAGCACGGCCGCGTCGAGGAGGTTCTTCTCCTCGGAAGCTGCGGCGACGATGCCGATCTTGCCCTTGAGGTCACCGCTCTTCACGAGCGCGTCGACCGCTCGAGGGGTCACCTCCGGACCAGAATCGAGGGTCATCCAGGGCGCCTTCGCCTGCTTGAGGTACGTCGGGTCCATGGTGCCACCGAGGATCGGCGTGTCGTGTTGGGCCACGTAGCACAGCGGCGCGTCGAAATAGAAGAATCCGACCGTGGCGAAGACCTTCTCGTCCTCCGTCAGCTTCAGACACGCTTCCTGCGCGGGCGCGGTGCCGATCGGGTTGATCGGAGCGAAGACGGGCACGACCTTGCGGCCGTTGATGCCGCCCTTCTTGTTCAGCGCGTCGATGACCGCGTTGTACGTGGCCTTGTAGTCGCCGTGGCTGATGTCGGTGACGTTGCGGATCGCGTCGAGATCGACGTAGGCCACGCCGAGCTTGATCTCGTCCTTCGACACACCTGGTGCCGCCGCCCAGGCGACGCCGGCGATGCCGAGCACCGTCACGAGCACGACGAAGAGCGCCGCGAACTTCCGCATCTGGTTCCCCCCTGGTCGCCAGTTTCGCTTCTGAGCGAACTAACGGACTGTAGCGTGTCCGGAGCTTCGCTTCCGGTCGTGTTCGGAGTTGTGGTGTTGTCAGAGTCAACACCATTTCTCCCGTCTCGGCCAGAGGAGAACTCGTATTTTCCTCGGTCGAAGAGGTGCAAGGGGTGGTGTGCGAAGTTGTGAGATTCTAGGCTCGGGTCCGTGACCGCGCCCCGCACCATGCGCCTTTCCGTCGAGCACGACGCTCGGTCGGTGGTCGGAACTGCCACTCCCCGCCTCTCGTGGCAGACGGTCACGGACACGCCTGAGTGGCTGCAGTCGAAGTACGAGCTCCGGATCGCGCCCGTCGCCGGCGATTCCTCCTCGACCGGCTGGGTCGATTCCGGCGAGTCGGTGCTCGTTCCCTGGCCTGCGCCGCCACTCGAGTCGCGGGAGCGGCGCACGGTGCAAGTGCGCGTGCAGGGCGTCGATGGATCGATGTCCGAGTGGAGCGATCCCGTGGCCGTCGAAGCCGGCTTACTCGACGAGACCGATTGGCAGGCCACGTTCGTCGGCCCGTCGTGGGACGAAGATCCCGAGTCACCGCAGCCGTGTGCGTACCTCCGGCGCGCCTTCAAGATCACCGAACCGGTCACACGTGCGCGTCTCTTTGCCAGCGCGCTCGGCGTGTACGAGCTCGAGCTCAACGGCCAGCGGGTCGGCGACCAGGTGCTCGCTCCCGGCTGGACGAGCTACCACCACCATCTCCGGTACGACGCGTTCGACGTCACCGCCGTGCTGCGCGAGGGCGCGAACGCCGTCGGCGGGATCGTCGGCGACGGCTGGTTTCGTGGCGCGCTCGTCGAGAACATGCGCCGGAACCGCTACGGCACGCGGACCGCGCTGATCTGCCAACTCGAGGTCGAGCATCCGGACGGCTCGACGACCGTGATCGTCACCGACGACGCGTGGCGGGCGACGACGGGACCGATCCGCAGTTCCGGGCTATATGAAGGTGAGACCTACGACGCCCGCGCGGAGCTGCTCGGTTGGTCGGAGCCTGGTTTCGTCGACGACGACTGGCGTCCGGTGGTGACCGTCGAACACGACCTCGCCACCCTGCGCGCTCCGATCGCTCCGCCGATCCGGGTCACGCAGCGGATCTCGCCGGTCGAGATCCTCGTCTCGCCGAGCGGGAAGACGATCGTCGACTTCGGTCAGAATCTCGTCGGCGTGGTGGAGTTCATGGTGGCAGGCACGGCCGGCACCGAGATCACGGTCCGCCACGCCGAGGTGCTCGAGGACGGCGAGCTCTGCACCGAACCCCTGCGAGCGGCCGAGGCGACTGACCGCTACACCCTCCGCGGAGGTGGTGGTGAGACGTGGCATCCGCGCTTCACGTTCCATGGCTTCCGCTATGCGGAAGTCACCGGATGGCCGGGCGAGCTCGACCCCGCCGAGATCACCGCGCTGGTGCTGCACTCCGACATGCGCCGCACCGGCTGGTTCGAGTGCTCCGACGAGCGCGTGAACCGGTTGCACGAGAACGTGGTCTGGGGCATGCGGGGCAACTTCGTCGGAATCCCGACCGACTGCCCCCAACGCGACGAACGACTCGGGTGGACCGGCGACATCGGTGTGTTCGCCCCCACGGCCACCTACCTCTACGACTGCGCCGGCGTCCTCGAATCGTGGCTGCACGATCTCGCCGCAGAACAGCACGACGACGGCACCGTCCCGTGGGTGATCCCCGACTCGCTCGAATGGTTGCTCCCCGCGGCAGTGTGGGGCGACGCCGCCGTCACCGTGCCGTCGACCATGCACGAACGGTACGGCGACGCAGACATCCTTCGGACCCAGTACGCGAGCATGCGCGCGTGGGTCGAGCTCGAGCTGCAGCTCGCGGGCGACGATCTCCTCTGGACGGGCGGCTTCCAGTTCGCCGACTGGCTCGATCCGACCGCACGGAGCGGCGATGCGTTCGATCAACGGACAGATCCCGATCTGCTGGCCACCGCCGCGATGATCCACTCCCTGGACCTGGTCGCGGCCGCGGCAGCACTGCTCGACGAGCGTGACGATCACGTCCGCTATGTAGAGATGGCCGGTCGCGCACGCTTCGCGTTCGCGAGCGAGTACGTCACGCCGAGCGGACGTGTCGTGTCCGATGCGCAGACGGCATATTCCCTCGCCATCGCGTACGACCTCGTGGGTGACGACGATCAGCTCGCCCACGCGGGTGCGCGCCTGTCGCAGTTGGCGATCGCCGGCGGGCTCACGATCGCCACCGGCTTCGTGGGCACTCCACTCGTGTGCGACGCGCTGACGGTCACCGACCACGTCGACACCGCGTACGGGCTGCTGCTCCAAGAGCAGTGCCCCTCGTGGCTGTATCCGGTGCTGCACGGCGCGACGACGATCTGGGAACGCTGGGACGCCATCACTCCCGAAGGGCGCGTCAACCAGGACGGCATCGCGATGATCTCGTTCAACCACTATGCGCTGGGCGCGGTCGCCGACTGGTTGCACCGGGTCGTCGGGGGGCTCGCGCCGACTTCCCCGGGATGGCGGGAGCTCCGCATCGCGCCGGTTCCGGGGGGTGGTCTCACACGCGCGTGCAGCCGCCTCGATGCGCCGTATGGCGTCGCGTCGTCATCGTGGGAGCTGGGCGACGGCACCGTCACCGTCGACGCGATCGTCCCACCGAACACCACCGCACGCGTCTGGCTCCCCGGTGCAACCGAGGAGCGCCTGGTCGGCTCCGGCACACACAGCTGGACCGTGTCCTACGAGCCGACCAGCGCGCCCGAACCCGGCATGTCGTGGGGCGACGCGGCACGCGACCACGACGCGGAGCGTGACGTGCCGTCGTGAACGACGCCATCCACCCCGGCGAGCGGTGGCTCGACACCGCCGGCAACCGCATCCAAGCTCATGGCGGGTCGATGCACCATGAACACGGCACGTTCTACTGGTACGGCGAGAACAAGGAACACACCACGCCGGGCAGTGGAGTCTGGCACTGGGGTGTGCGGTGCTACTCGTCCACGGACCTCTACAACTGGAACGACGACGGTCTGATCATCCCGCCCGATCTCGACGATCCGTCATCGCCCTTGTATCCGGCGCAGAAGATGGACCGCCCGCACATCGTCTACAACGCGACGACGGAGACCTACGTCTGCTGGCTCAAGGTCATGGGCGACGGCGACACGCAGTCGGTGACGATTCTGACCGCACCGGCGTTGCACGGGCCGTACACCGTCGTGCGGCGCTGGTATCACCCGCTCGGGATGAACGCCGGCGACTTCGACATCGCCGTCGACGAGCACGATGGACGCGCCTACTACTACTTCGAACGCGTCCATTCCGAGGTCGTCTGCGCCGACCTCACCGACGACTACACCGATGTCACCGGCACGTTCACCACCCACTTCCCTCATCCGCAGCCGCCGTATGTGCGCGAGGCACCAGCGCACTTCACCCGCAACGGCCTGCACCACTTGATCACGTCAGGCACGACCGGCTACTTCCCCAACCCGTCCGAGATCGCCGTGGCGACGCACTTCCTGGACCGTGGACCGTGCTCGGCAACCCGCACCCGCTCGACCCTTCGCGCACGTCGTTCCGATCCCAGATCAGCTGCGTCTTCGAACATCCCGAAGTGGCCGACCTGTTCGTCGCAATGGCCGACCGCTGGCTCCCGGACGTCCCCGCCGAGCAGTCGAACGTGACCGAGGTCTTCGCGCGGCTCTACGGTGGTGAGCCGCTCGAGAGCATCGTGGGTCACGATCCCCCGCCGCTGAGCGACCCGGACACGTCGCTCGCCGACCACGTCTGGCTCCCGTTGCGCTTCGACGGTGACATGATCGTGATCGACTGGCTCGACGAGTGGCGCGTCGAGAGCTACGAGCAGGGCCGCTCGCCCGGCTGAGAGCCCGCTGTTCGCCGGCGCTCGAGCTGGTCCACCAGCAGTGCCATCGCCTCGACCGCTTCCTGGTGCGCCGTGTCGAACCCACGCACCTCGTCCTGCACCACGACGAGGGCGAGGCCCTGCACCGCGGCGGCGACCAGCGCGGGCGGGAACGCCTGCGCGTCGATGCCGTACTCGGCGAGGACCGGCCCGAGCATGGCGATCTGCATCTCACTGACATCGTGCGCCAGCTTGGCCACTTCCGCCTGGAGCGCGGCACGATGGTTCGCGGCGGCAGTCAACTCGACGAGCAGTGCAGTGCCGCGCGAATCGGAGACGATCTCCCACCAGGCGCGGAGCGGTTCCTCAGACGTCAGCGCCTCCTGCAGGCGTTCGACGTTACGCTCGGCGCGCCGCCGGAACACTTCGACGAAGAGGTCGTCGAGCGTCCCGAAGTGGTAGTGCAGCTTGAGACCGGCCTCGGCCTCCACCCGTCGGGATGTCACGGCGGCGTACCCGTCACGCAGCATGATCCGTTCCGCGGCGTCGAGGATGCGCGTGCGTTTCTCCGCGGTGGCGGCTCGGGGTTGCCGCGGCTCGGTCATGCGTGGAGTTGTAGTACGCACGACGGGTCACTCTCGGGTTGACGCCGGACCTGTCGTAAGTTAGAACAAGTGCTCTAACTTTGCGAGGGAGAACGACGGATGTCGATCGTGCACGACACCGGGGTGTACTTCGACCCCTACGACGTCGGCATCAACGCCGACCCCTACTCCGCCTACACGCGCCTCCGGGTCGAGGCGCCGATCTACCACAACGAGCGCTTCGACTTCTGGGCGCTGTCGCGCCATGCCGACGTCGAACGCGGCCTCGTGAACTGGCAGACGTTCACGAACACCCGCAGCGACATCCTCGACATCATCCGCGCCGGTGTACAGCTCCCAGGCGGGGTGATCATGTTCGAAGACCCACCGCAGCACGGCATGCACCGAGGTCTCATGTCGCGCGTGTTCACGCCGCGGGCCATGGCCGAGCTCGAGGACCAGGTCCGCGAGTACTGCATCGGGATCCTCGACCCGCTCGTGGGTTCGGGCGGTTTCGACGTCATCACCGAGCTCGCATCGGTGATGCCCATGCGCGTCATCGGCATGCTGCTCGGCATTCCCGTGGACGATCAGATCGCAGTGCGCGAGAAGACCGACGCCGATCTGCGCACTCGGCGCGGCCAACCGATGAAGGTGCAGCAGGAGAAGGTGGCCAACGGCGACATGTTCGCCGAGTACATCGACTGGCGCGCCAACCACCCGTCCGAGGACCTGATGACTCGACTCCTCAACGCCGAGTTCGAAGATGAACACGGCGAGCGGCGCACCCTCACACGCGACGAGGTGCTCACGTACACGGCGGTCATCGCCGGCGCCGGCAACGAGACCACCGGACGGCTCATCGGCTGGCTCGCCAAGCTCCTCGCCGAGCATCCCGACCAGCGTCGCGACGTCCTCGCCGACCGCTCGCTCGTCCCCAAGGTGATCGAGGAGTCGCTGCGGTTCGAACCCACGGGTCACGCGACCGCGCGTGTCGTCACGCACGACGCCGAGTTCCACGGTACGACGGTTCCGGCGGGCAGCGCCATGCTGCTGCTGATCGGAAGCGCAAACCGCGATCCACAGCATTACGACGCGCCCGACGTGTTCGACATCCACCGCGAGGACACGTCACACCTCACGTTCGGATGGGGAGTCCACCACTGCCTCGGCGCCGCACTCGCCCGGCTCGAAGGACGGGTCGCGCTCGACGAGTTCCTGAACCGCTTCCCCGAATGGGACGTCGACCCCGCCGGCATGGAGCTCGCGCCGACGTCGACTGTGCGCGGCTGGCAGCACATGCCGATCGTGCTCCCATGACGCGCGCGCCTTCCGAACCGATCCGTCCCGTTCGTGGCTTCGGCGCTCGGGAAGCCCAATTCCTGGAATCGGAACGCACCTGGGACTTCCGCAAGATGGGCTCACCTTCCTGACGAGGTGGGCCGGACCGGCTGAAGACAACGACAACGGGGGACGACAGATGGCAGTGCGCGTCGTGCAGTGGACCACCGGCAACGTCGGCCGGCGATCGGCCCGCGCCGTGATCGCACACCCGGACCTGGACCTTGTCGGGTGCTACGCGTGGTCCTCCGACAAGGTGGGCCGCGACGTCGGCGAGCTGTGCGGTCTGGACCCCGTCGGCGTCGCCGCGACCGACGACGTCGGTGCCCTGCTCGCGCTGCATCCCGACTGCGTGCTGTACACGCCGATGTGGTCCGACGTCGACGAGCTCGTCCGAATCCTGGCGGCGGGCGTGAATGTGGTCAGCACCGCCGCGTTCATCAACGGCAACGGGCTCGGCGCCGAGCGCGACCGCATCGTCGAGGCGTGCGAACACGGCGGCTCCTCGATGTTCGGGACCGGTGTCAGCCCCGGCTTCATCGAGGTCCTCGCCATCGTCGCGGCCAATGTGTGCGATCGGATCGACAAGGTCACCGTCGTCGAGGAAGCGGACACCACGCTGTACGACTCGCCCGCCACCGAGCTGCCGGCAGGATTTGCCCGGCCCATCGACGACCCCGAGCTCCCCGCGATGGCGGCGCAGGGCACTGCTGTCTTCGGCGAGGCGGTGGCCATGGTCGCGGATGCGCTCGGTGTGGAGCTGGACGAGATCGTCTGCGAGTCGCAGTTCGCGCAGACCACCGAGGACCTCGACCTCGGCTCGTGGCAGATCCCGGCCGGCCACGTGGCCGGCCTGTTCGCCTCCTGGCAGGGCCGCATCGGAGGTCGGACCATCGTCGAGCTGAGCGTGCGCTGGAAGAAGGGAACAACGCTCGAACCGGATTGGCAGATCACCGAAGGACACGTCGTCGAGATCGCTGGTCGCCCCACGATCCGGACGACCGTGCAGTTCCTGCCGCCGCCCGACTTCGAAGCGACGAGATTCGAGGACTTCATGGTCCTCGGCATGATCATGACCGCCATGCCGGCGGTCAATGCGATTCCAGGTGTCGTCGCCGCCGCTCCCGGGATCATCATGTACACCGATCTCCCCCTGACCCTCCCGCGGGGGTGGGTGCCGCAGGTCACGGAGTGAGTGCTCCGACGCAGCTGCGCACCGAACATCTCGGCGACGCGGTGTTGGGTCTCGGCGATCGGCATCCCCGACTGTCCTGGATCCTGCCCGACGGGGCATCGCACCAGGTCGCGTACTGCGTCGAGCTCAACGGGCGCGCGCGCACTCGGATCGAGGCACGAGACAGCGTGCTGATGCCATGGCCGGGTGACCCGCTCACCAGTCGGCAGCGCGTCGGTTGGCGGGTCAAGGTCTGGACCGACCTCGGCGAGAGCGCGTGGTCCGAACCGGCATGGTTCGAGACCGGCCTCCTCGATGATCCCGACTGGGTTGCCCAGTGGATCGAACCGCACGAACCCGTGCGCGCCGACGCGGGGCGGCGCCCAGCGCACGTGTTGCGGCACCGTTTCGAGCTCGTCTCCGTCGCGCCGGACGCTCGCCTCTACGCGACAGCTCACGGTTGCTACGAGACCTTCCTGAACGACCAGCGAGTGGGTGATCTCGAGCTCACCCCGGGATTCACGTCATACGAGGCGCGTCTCGACGTGCAGACGTACGCGGTCGCCGACCTCCTCGTTCCCGGCGAGAACGTCTGGACCGTGGTGCTGAGCGACGGCTGGTATCGCGGGCGCACCGGATTCGGGCAGACACCCGACAGCTACGGCGACACCGTCGCCTTCCTGGGCCAGCTGCACACCGGCGACCGCGTCGTCGCCTCCGACGAGAGCTGGCAGTCGTCCACCGGTGCGATCGTCGCCGCCGACCTCATGGCCGGACAGCGCGAGGACCGACGCCGGCGGCCCGAGGTGTGGCATCCGGTCACCGTCGCCGACCACGGTCGTACGTCACTCACCATCTCGCCCTCGCCGCCGGTGCGCCGGGTCCAGGAAGTGCGGCCCCTCGGCGTTCGCCGGATCGATGCCGGCCGCCAGGTCGTGGACCTCGGCCAGAACATCAACGGGTGGGTGCGGCTCACCGACCTCGGACCGGCCGACACCGAGCTGAACCTTGTGCACGGCGAGGCGCTCGACGCCAGTGGCGATGTCACGCAAGAACATCTCGCCGGTGGCGACCACACCGACGGCAGCTCGCTCCCGGTCGGCCAGATCGACCACGTCGTGTCAGCGGGTCGCGAGGGCGACCGGTTCGAACCGCGACACACGACGCACGGCTTCCAGTTCGTCAGGATCGAAGGACACCCGCGCCGGCTCACCCCCGACGACGTCACCGGCGTCGTGGTGCACACCGACCTGCGGCGCACGGGGTGGTTCCGGTGCAGCGACGAGCGGGTCAACCGCTTCCACGAGATCGCAGACTGGAGCTTCCGCGACAACGCCTGCTCGATCCCGACCGACTGTCCCCAGCGCGAGCGCTCGGGATGGACAGGCGACTGGCAGGTGTTCCTCCCGAGCGCCGCGTTCCTGTACGACGTCGCCGGTTTCTCGCTCGACTGGCTCCGCGACCTCGCGGTCGAGCAACGGGCCGACGGCCGCGTGCGGAACTACGCGCCGGATCCCCTCCTCCCCCGGCACCCGGGTGGCACGCACGACTTCCTCCAGGGCTCGGCCGGCTGGGGCGATGCCATCGTCATGGTCCCCTGGATGATGTCCCGGATCTATCGGGATGACGGCGTGCTCGCAGAGCTCTGGCCGGCGATGGTGCGATGGGTGGACTACGCCGCTCACGCCGCGCGCTCGAACCGTTCACCAGCGCGCGGGACGACTCGACCCGACGCCGCACCACACGAGGCCTACCTCTGGGACACGGGGTTCCACTGGGGCGAGTGGCTCGAACCGGGCGACCGCGAGTGGGAAGCCGATCAGGGTCACGTGGCGACGGCGTTCCTCCACCACTCCGCGACGCTCGTAGCGCGCATCGGCCGGTATCTCGGACACGACCACGACGCGGAGCGCTTCGAAGACCTCGCGGCGCGCACCGCCGATGCATGGCGAACCGAATACATCGACGCCGAGGGGTCGTTGACGCCGGACACGCAGGCCAACCACGTGCGCGCATTGGCGTTCGGACTGGTCGACGACGATGGTCGCAAACGCGTCGCCGCGCGCCTCGTCGAGCTCATCCGACGGGCGGATACCCATCTCGGCACCGGCTTCCTCGCGACGCCCTACCTGCTGCCCGTGCTCGCCGATACCGGCCACCTCGATGTCGCCTACGAGCTGCTCCTCCAGGACACTCCCCCGTCGTGGTTGACGATGGTGGCGCGCGGCGCCACCACGGTGTGGGAGGACTGGGACGGGATCCATGAGGACGGAACCCCGAAGGCATCACTGAACCACTACAGCAAGGGCGCGGTCATCGCGTTCCTGCATCAGTACGTCGCGGGTGTGCAGCTCCTCGACGACCATCCGGGGTACGAGCGCTTTCGGATCGCGCCCCGCCCGGGCGGAGGACTGACGTGGGCGGAAACGGTGCACGACTCGCCGTACGGGCGCATCGAATCGTCGTGGCGCATCGACGCGGATTCGTTCCGCCTCACCGCCGTCGTGCCGCCCGGCACCACGGCAGAGGTGATCCTGCCCGACGGCACCCGACGAGAGCAGACGCCGGGCGTGGCGTCCTACGAGTGCTCGCTCAGTGCTCCCGGAGCGGGGGCGTGACCTGCGCGTCGGTGAGGAGATCGACCAGCGCGTCGATGAAGTCATCCGCCGGGAGGCCGCGGTACGGACTGTCTTCCAGTTGCGAGAGTTGCCCGTAACCGACCAGGGCCGCGATCACGATCCCGGGGAGCGGGTGCTCCTCCCACCCGAGCTTCCACTGGTCGAGCTCCAAGCCAGTGGTGAACGTCTTCTCCAGCTCGGGGAACCGTTCGCGCTCGGACGTCATCAGGCGCACGACGGGATCGAACTGCTGGATCGCGGCGAGCCGAATGTGGAAGTCGCGCCGGAGCCGCTCGACGGGGTCGTCGATGAGGTCGAGCGCCTGGAGTACATCGAGGAATTCCTCGATGTACTCGGTCGCGCTCCGCTGCACCGCGGCGACGAAGACGTCTTCCTTCGAGCGGAAATGGCGGTAGAAGCTGCCCGTCCCGGCGGCGAGACCGACCGCACGCTCGATGTCACTGACCGTCGTCCCGTCGAAGCCGCGTTCGAGGAACAGCTCCAGGGACGCACTCAGGATCCGCTCACGGGTGTTGCGCCGTCGCCGCCCGTCGGCTCGAGGTTCGTCCCGCAGGTCTGCCTTCGTCATGGCGTTCGGGACATCAGGCGCGATCGCTCACCTGGCGATCGTAGAACCGTCCAGCGAGAAACGCAAGGAATCCCTTGCATTGCTGCTCCGCTCCTTCTAGGGTCGAATGGCGGCCGACGAGGGGGACACATGAGGAGCGACCGGTGATTCGCTGGGGCATCGCCGGCCCGGGCGAGATCGCGACGCGATTTGCCGAGGGCATGCGCGAGCTCGACGGCGGCTCGATAGTCGCGGTCGGAAGCCGCTCCCTCGAGCGGGCGCAGACATTCGCAGCGCGGTTCGACATCCCGCGGCCCGTCGGCAGCTACGAGGCACTCGCCGAAGACCCCGACGTCGACGCGGTGTATGTCGCCACTCCGCACGCACGTCACGCCGACGACACGTTGCTGTTCCTCTCCGCCGGCAAGCACGTGCTCTGCGAGAAGCCGTTCGCGCTGAACGCGACGCAGGCGAACTTGATGATCGCGGCCGCCGAAGCGCGGCAATGCTTCCTCATGGAAGCCATGTGGTCGCGCTTCCTTCCGGCCTACCGAACGATGCGCGACCTGCTCGACGACGCGCGCATCGGTGAGCCACTCCTCGTCGAGGCGAGCTTCGGCTGGCGAGCGGAGGTGGTTCCGACGCATCGCCACTTCGACCTCGCGCAGGGCGGTGGCGCCCTGCTCGATCTCGGCGTCTACACGGTCAACCTCAGCCAGTTCGTGCTCGGGCCGGTGGAGTCGGTGGTGGCGCGTGGTCACGTCGGCAGCACCGGCGTCGACGAACACGTCGCGGCGGTCCTGCAGCACGCCGACGATCGGCTCGGCGTGGTGCAGGCAGCGATCCGCACGCCGCTCACGTGCACCGCGCGCATTGCCGGTACCGAAGGCGTGATCGACCTTCCCGCGTTCATGCACTGCCCCGATCACCTCGTGGTGCGCACGCCGGCTGGCGAAGAGCGCATCGACGCCTCCTGGGAGGGTGAAGGCCTGCGCTTCCAGGTCGAGGAGGTTCACCGGTGCCTCGCAGCCGGGCTGCTGGAGAGTGCGGTGATGCCGTGGCGCGAGACGATGGGCATCGCCCGGGTGCTCGACGACATCCGCGCCCAGGTCGGTGTGCGGTATCCCGGCGAATGAGCACTGAGGCGGCACGACCGCTCGCCGCGCTCGCAATGATGCCGGGGATCGAGGCACAACTGCTGACGCCCGACGCACGCGAGCGGCTCGAGTCGATGGTCGAGCTCGTCGACCCGGCCGCAGTCGACCTCAGCACGCTGCCTTCCGCGACGTTGGCCGGCATCGAGATCGTCGTGGGCGGGTGGGGATGCAACGCGCTCGACGAAGCCTTTCTGGCGCAGATGCCGAAGCTGCAGCTCCTCGCCTACGCCGCAGGAAGCGTCAAGCACACGATCACGCCCGCGACGTGGAAACGCGGTGTCATGGTGTCGAGCGCGGCCGCGGCCAATGCCGTACCGGTCGCCGAATTCACCTTCGCGGCCATCGTGATGATCGCCAAGGACGTGTTCCGAATCCGTGACCAGCACCGCGCGACGCGGGGACGCGAAGCGGTGAGCGGCGTCGGCCCGACCGGCGAGCTCGGCGCCCGAGGACTGCGGGTCGGCGTGATCGGCGCGTCGGCGACCGGCCGACTCGTGATCGCACGGCTGGCGACGCTCGACGCGAGCGTCGCCGTCGCCGATCCATACCTCGACGACAACCGCGCACGCACGGTCGGCGCCGCGCTCGTCGGTCTCGATGACCTCTTCTCGTGGGCCGACATCGTCACCGTGCACGCACCTGCTCTTCCTACGACGCATCACCTGGTGAACGCGGAGCGTCTGGCCCGCATGCACGACGGCGCCTGGTTGCTCAACACTGCGCGCGGCGCGCTGGTCGACACCGAGGCCTTGACGCGCGAGTGCGTCACCGGACGACTCAACGCCTTCGTCGACACCCCGGATCCCGAACCCCTGCCCTCCGACTCCCCCCTCTATGACCTGCCCAACGTCGTCCTGACCCCCCACATCGCCGGCTCGCTGGGGAACGAGATCTCGAGGATGGGCGACCTCGCAGTGGATGAGGTGCGCCGCTTCCTCGCCGGGGACCCTCTCGCGCACGAGGTGCGCGCCGAGGATCTGGGGAGGATCGCGTGACGAGCGGGGCTCCCGGCGCGTGGGCGAACCCCATGGCGGGCAACCCACTCGCCAGCAAGCACGATGTGCAGCGGGCGGTGGTCGACCTGGTCGAACCGGTCGTCGGGCATCTGTCGCCTGGCGGCGCGCGGGCGCGACTCGGTACGTTCGGCGCGCACTTCGCGTCCCGTGTCGCCGAGCTCGAGGGCTACGCGCGACCACTCTGGGGCATCGTGCCATTGGTCGCGGGCGGAGGGACGTTCCACTACTGGGACCGCTGGGTCGCCGGTCTCGCCCACGGCACCGATCCGGACAGCGCCGAGTACTGGGGGCCGTGCACCGACGACATCGACCAACGCATGGTGGAGATGGCTGCCGTCGGGTTCGCGCTGGCGTTCGCGCCCGAGCACCTCTGGGATCCGCTCACCGGAACGCAGCGTGACCACGTGGTCGAGTGGCTCCGGGGTGTCGAGCGCAAGGAACCGGCGCAGAACAACTGGCAGTTCTTCCGGCTGCTCGTGCAGATGGGTCTCGAATGCGTCGGTGTGTCCGTCGACCACGAGGCGCAAAGGCGATCGATCGAGCTCATCGACTCGTTCGCCATCGACGACGGCTGGTACCGCGACGGACGCGGCGGGAACATCGACTACTACGTGCCCTTCGCACTGCACACGTATGGGTTGGTCCTCGCCGCGTCGGGTCTCGGGGATCGCGACGCCGCCGCGCGCTATGTCGAACGAGCCCGACGGTTCGCACCGGAGTTCGCGCACTGGTTCGCGGATGATGGCGGCGCGGTTCCCTTCGGTCGCAGCCTCACCTACCGCATGGCGCAGGGCAGCTTCTGGGGGGCCCTCGCGCTTGCCGACGTCGACGCCCTCGACTGGCGGGAGGTGCGAGGCCTGGCGCTGCGACACCTCCGGTGGTGGAGCGAACGACCGATCAGCGATCGCGACGGCGTGGTGTCGGTCGGTTACGCGTACGACAACCGCCGGATGGCCGAGTCGTACAACTCGGCGGGTTCGCCCTACTGGTGCATGAAGGCGTTCACCATGCTCGCCGCGGCCGACGACCATCCGTTCTGGACGGTCGCCGAGGCACCACCCCCTCCGGCCGCGACGGTCACGCTGCGCACGCCCGGCATGGTGCTCGGGCGAGACGACGGCCAAGTGGTCGCGCTGATGGCGCAGCCGCCGGGCTGGTCGTTCGTCGAGCAGGCGGAGGCGAAGTACCACAAGTTCGCGTACTCGAGCCGCTTCGGCTTCAGCGGCGACTTCACGATGTACGGGCTCGGGGCCACCGACTCCATGTTGGCGGTGACCGACCCGGCCACCGGTGTCCGCCGCGTGCGCGACGGCGTCGTGCTCAGCGAGGCCAACGAGGGAATGGCACTCACGCGTTGGACACCCATGCCCGGTGTGCGCGTCGACACCGCGCTGGGCGGCGGCGCGCCTTGGCACGTGCGTGTGCACCGCGTGACGACCGATCGCGAGCTCTCACTGTCGGAGACCGGGTTCGCGCTGCCGTGGGAGCCCGCAGGCTTCGGGCCACCCGGTCCCGACGAACCGGAGCGCGGCCGTGCCGTTGTGACGTCTGCATGGGGAGGCACGACGGTCGTCGACCTCCGGGATGACGATCGTCTCGTGCGTGACGCGGCGGTGATCGCGTTGAGCCCCAACGCCAACATCATGTGGCCGCACACCATCGTGCCCGCACTCTTGACGACGGTGTCGGCGGGCGAGCACTGGTTGGCCTGCGCAGTGGGCGCATCGCACGATGCCGCCGCGGTCGAACCCGACCTTGCGCCGACCCTCTCACCCGCCGTCCTCGACCGGCTCGCCGAGTTCGTCGCCCGGGAAGATCCCGCATGATCGGGGTGCCGGCGCTGCGTCGCCGCCCGATCCTCGGCATGTCGGCAGTCCTGTTGCCGTTCACCGCGGAAGGTGGGATCGACTGGTCCGGGTTCGCATCGCTCGTCGCCCGTACGGTCGAGGCCGGTCTCGTCCCCGCGGTGAACATGGACACCGGCTACGTGCAGCTCCTCGACGCCGATACCCGCTCGCGCGTGCTGCAGATCGCGTCGACCGCCTGCGGCCCTCCCGGCTTCGTGGCCGGCGCGTTCGTCGCCGACGAAACCGGTGCAACGTTCGACATCGACGAGTACCTCAACGCGATGGACGAGATCACCGCGTCGGGCGGTACGCCGGTGATCTTCCCCTCGCACGGACTCAACGCGTTGGCCGACGAGGAGTGGGTCGCCGCGCACGAAGCGCTCGGTCGCCGACTCGACCGCTTCATCGGGTTCGAGCTCGGACCGATGTTCGTGCCCTACGGCCGGATCTACTCGCTCGCGGCGTACGAAGCCCTGTTGGGCGTGCGGAGCTGCATCGGCGCCAAGCACTCGTCGTTGTCACGGTCGGCCGAGTGGGACCGTCTCGAGGTCCGCGATCGTGTCCGTCCCGACTTCCACGTGTTCACCGGCAATGACCTCGCCATCGACATGGTCTGCTACGGGTCCGACTACCTGCTGGGCCTGTCGGCGTTCGCGCCGGAGGCGTTCGCCGAGCGCGATCGGCGCTGGGAACACGGCGAGCGATCGTTCCACGAGCTCAACGACCTTCTCCAGTACCTCGGCGCGTTCGCGTTCCGGGCGCCGGTGCCCGCGTACCGACACGACGCGGCACTGTTCCTGCAGCTTTGCGGTCGGATCGGGTCGGACACGACACCGCTCGGCGCACCCCGCCGTCCCGACAGCGACCGTGCCGTCCTGGCCGACATCGCCCAGCGGTTGGAGACGTTGCTGTGACCGGCGTGGACATCGTCCAGGTCAAGCGCTTGCGCACGATCGACGCGCTGCGCGACCGACTCGCGGTGCTGGGGATCGACGCCCAGCTCGGCGTCGACGACGCCGTCGACCCCCACGGACCGCTCTCCACACCCTTCTCGTTCGTCGACGGCTCAGCCGGCTGGCACTCCGTCGGCAACCGGTTCGCGGTCCTGCCCATGGAGGGGTGGGACGCCGAACCCGACGGACGGCCGTCCGAGCTCGTGCGGCGCCGCTGGCGTCGGTTCGGTGAGAGCGGGGCGAAGCTCGTGTGGGGTGGCGAGGCAGTGGCCGTGAGACACGACGGGCGCGCCAACCCGCGCCAGCTCGTGGTCGATCCGACGACCGTCGATGACCTCGCCGCGTTGCGCGCCGAGCTCGTCGCCGCACACGTCGCGGCCATCGGGAGCGACGACGGTTTGGTGGTGGGGCTCCAGCTCACGCATTCGGGGCGTTGGTCCCGGCCGGCCGGCGCGTCGCAGCCACTGATCGCGTACCACCATCCCGTGCTCGACCGACGGATCGCGGCGGACGCCACCCTCGTGCTCTCGGACGACGACCTCGACGAGCTCGTGCAGAACTACGTCGAGGCCGCGGCGCTCGCGGCGGACGCGGGCTTCGACTTCGTCGACGTCAAGCACTGCCACGGGTATCTGCTCCACGAACTGCTCGGCGCAGTCGATCGTCCGGGCGCCTTCGGCGGGTCGTTCGAACACCGCACCGCGTTCCTCCGACGGACGGTCGAGCGCATCCGGGCGCGCGTCCCTGAGCTCGCGGTCGGCGTACGACTGTCGGCGTACGACTTCGTGCCCTACGAAGCCGACGCGGACGGCGTCGGCGCTCCGGTGCCGGAAGCCACCGCCGTCGCGCGGTACACGTTCGGTGGCGACCCGTCGGGCGGCGGCATCGATCTCACCGAGACGCACCACTTCCTCGAGCTCTGCGACCAGCTCGGCATCGGACTCGTGTGCATCACCGCGGGGAGCCCGTACTACAACCCGCACGTCCAGCGACCCGCCTTCTTCCCTCCCTCCGACGGCTACACCCCACCCGAGGACCCGCTGGTCGGGGCGGCCCGCATGATCGCCGCCACCGCCGAGCTGGCGCGCGCGCATCCCGACGTCGCGATCGTCGGCTCCGGGTACTCGTACCTCCAGCAATGGCTTCCCCACGCCGCCCAACACTCCGTGCGCTCCCACGGTGCTGCGTCCGTGGGCATCGGCCGCGGAATGCTCAGCTACCCCCACATGCCCACCGATGTCTTGGGCGGCCGCCCGCTCGAGGCCGCGCGGTTGTGTCGGACGTTCAGCGACTGCACCACGGCACCTCGCAACGGCCTGATCTCCGGCTGCTATCCCCTCGACGACTTCTACAAAGACCTCCCGGAACGCGCCGAGCTGGCGGCGATCAAGAAGGTGACGCGGAAGCGGACGCGGCGATGATCGCACCGGGATTGTGCTCGATCACCTTCCGATCGTTGACCGCCGACGACGTGATCCGCCTCGCGTGCCGCGCCCGCGTCGACGGCATCGAATGGGGTGCCGACGTCCACGCGCCACCCGGCGGGGGCCCGACGATCGGCGCCCTCGCCGCCCGCAGCCGTGACGCCGGCCTCGAGGTGGTGTCCTACGGCTCGTACCTCGGCATGGCGCCGCCCGATGGGCCCGACGACGCGGCCGTCGATGCCGTGCTCGAGACCGCGTCCGCTCTCGGCGCGCCCATGGTGCGCATCTGGACCGAGTTCGGCGTGACGCCGGCTTCGTCCGACGTGGAACGTCGCCGCGTGACCGAGCGCACCGCCGAGCTGGTCGACCGCATCGCCGATCGCGGCATGCTCGCGGCGCTCGAGTTCCACCCGGCGACGCTGACCGAGACCGCAGCGTCGGCCAAGAGGCTCCTCGACGCGCTCGGCCGAACGGGGCTCCTCACGCACTGGCAGCCCGATCCCGCACTCCCCCCTCGTGCTGCGCTCGGCGAGCTGACCCTCGTGGCGTCACGTCTCGCCCATCTCCACGTCTTCGCGTGGGGCCCGGGGGGCATCGACGATCGCCACCCACTCGCCACGGGCGAACCGCTCTGGGCTCCGGCGTTGGCGCTCGCCGATCGCGAGGGCACCCCCATCCCGGGTCGGCGGTACGCGCTCTGCGAGTACGTCCGCGACGACGACCCCGAACAGTTCACCGCCGACGTGCGCGTCCTTCGTCGTTGGCTCGATGCACTGGAGACCCCATGACCGCTGACCCTGCCTCCGACACCGCGCCCTCCGCGTTCCCCGAGGGGTTCCTCTGGGGTGCGGCGACCGCGCCTCATCAGGTGGAAGGAGGCAACGTCAACTCCGACATGTGGGAGTTGGAGTGGGCGACACCGTCGATCTTCGCCGAGCCGTCCGGCGATGCGTGCGACCACTACCACCGCTACGCCGACGACATCGCACTCATGGTCGACCTCGGCTTCAACGCCTACCGCTTCGGTGTCGAATGGGCCCGCATCGAGCCCGAGGAGGGGTACTTCTCGCGCGCGGAGCTCGACCACTACCGCCGCATGTGCGCGACCTGCGTCGAGCACGGCATCACCCCGGTGGTCACGTACAACCACTTCTCGTTCCCGCGCTGGTTCTCGCGGGACGGCGGCTTCGAAGGAGCCCAGGCCGCCGACCGTTTCGCGCGCTATTCGGCGAAGGTGACCGAACATCTGGGCGACCTCGTACCGTGGGTCTGCACCATCAACGAGGCGAACCTCATCGCCATGCTGATGGTCACGCGCTTCGCGCCGGTCGCGACACGCGACGACACCGGGGGCCTCGTCGCACCGGTCGACGGTCCGCGGTCGTGGCCGTCACCGCGCCTCGACGCGATGACCGCCGCGCACCGGAAGTCGTTCGACGCCATCAAGTCGGTCCGCGACGAGATACAGGTCGGATGGTCGCTGGCGCTCGTCGACATGCAGGCGGCCCCCGGGGGCGAGGAACGGCTGGCCGAAATGCGCACTGCCGCGCAGCTCGACTGGCTCGACGTATCACGCGACGACGACTGGGTCGCGGTGCAGACCTACTCGCGTGAGTTCGTCGGCCCCGAGGGCATGCTGCCCGCGCCCGAGGGCGCCCCGACCGCGCTGACCGGATGGGAGATCTACCCCGAGGCGCTCGAGCACACGGTGCGGCTCGCCGCGGAGCGGACGGGCCGCCCGATCATCGTCACCGAGAACGGACTCGCGACCACCGACGACGACGCGCGGCGCGAGTACACCCACGGCGCGCTCAGCGGTCTCGCTCGTGCCATGGCCGACGGCATCGACGTGCGCGGGTACCTGCACTGGACGCTGCTCGACAACTTCGAATGGACCTCCGGTTTCAAGATCACGTTCGGCCTCATCGCCTTCGACCCCAGGACCTTCGTGCGCACGGTGAAGCCGTCGGCGCGCTGGCTCGGCGAGATCGCCCGCGCCAACACCCTGCGGTGAGCTGTATCAGCGGACCCCGAGCAGCAGCTCGCTGACGAGCTGGTCGAGGCGTTCCAACCCGAGCCCGGGTTGCGCCGAGCGCGACGGGATCGGTCCGGTCCGTGCGGAGCGCGGCGTGCCTCGGGGACCGGAGTGAACGCGTCGCTCATGACATCACCCGGAGTTTGTTCGCTGATCGCACTAAGGTCCGGTCATGGTAGCGGGGCCGAAAATCGACCGGCAGGTGATGCGCGCGCACAACCGTGCCGTGGTCCTCGACGCGGTCCGCCGGTCTGGTCCACTCGCACGCACCGAGGTCGCCCGCCGCACGTCGTTGGCGAAGCCGACGGTGTCGACGATCGTCGACGAGCTGCTCACCGAGGGCCTCGTGCACGAGGTGGGCGTGGGCAAGAGCACCGCGGCCGGAGGACGTCCACCCACCTACCTCGACTTCGATGTGACGCGCGACGCATACGTCGGCGTGCACATCGGCGTCGACGAGACGACGGTCGCAGTCGCCGACGGGCGGGGGACGATCGTGGCCACACAGAGCCGCCGGTCGGCGACCGGATCGCCGACGCGCTCCCTCGGCCAAGTCAAGGCACTGCTCGATGCTGCGCTGCGCGAGGCGCGCACCTCGCGCAACACGATCCGGCACGCGACGATCGTCGTGCCCGGCCTGATCGACCGCGAGACCGGGGTGTGCGTCCTCGCACCCAACCTCGGCTGGTCGGACGTGCCCGTCGCGCAGCGCTTCGGCGACGCGCTCCGGGTACCGGTGACGGTGTGGAACACGCCGCACGCCTCCGCGTTCGCCGAGAGTCGCGCGGGAGCGGCGCGGGACGTCGACACGTTCGTCTGGCTCTACGTGGGTCTCGGCGTGGGGAGCGCGATCGTGCAGGACGGAGAGCTCGTGACCGGCGCGCGCGGCTTCGCCGGCGAGATCGGGCACTGCCGCGTCGCCGACGACGGACTGCAGTGCCACTGCGGCAAACGCGGGTGCCTGGAGGTGTACACGTCGGCGGAGGCGATCGGGCTGGCGGCGCGGGCTGCCGGCGTCCCGGCGCGCACGCGGAACCCACGGCTGCACGACGTCGTACGGGCGGCGCGCGAGGGCCACGTGGGAGCCCTCCGGGTGCTCGACGATGCCGGCCACATGCTGGGGCTCGGCGCCTCCTATCTCGTCGGCATCCTCAATCCGGAGCTCGTCGTCGTGGGCGGTGAGTCGGCCGAGGCATTCGACTTCCTCCTCGAACCGCTCCGAGGTGCGCTCGCCCAGGACGCGCTCGAGGCCGAGCAGGTGCCGGTGGTCGCCAGTGGCGTCGAAGGCGACGCCGCGATCGCGGGTGCGGTCCTCCTCGCGTTCGAGGCCGGAAGTTCGTCGACGATCGACACATGAGTCTGGTCGCAGGAGACGTCGCCGCGACCCTGCTCGGCTGGCGCGCGTCTCGTGGTCTCGCCGACATGTGCGCCGATCACTGGCGCTGGGAGGCCGCCAACCCCGAGGGCTACCGCTCGAGCTGAACGCGGACGCTCAGTCGGACCAGGGTTCCTCGTTCCACGCCCGGTCGAGGCCGCGCATCCCGCCGCCCTGCGGGAAGAACTGCCGTTGCGCGTACGCCTCGCGCGCGAGCCCGTGCCCGAGCTCGTCGAGAAACGCCCGCTTGAAACCCTGCATGAACAACTGGCGCGTGTACCGCAGCACGAGCGGCGGCCGCTGCACGAGCTCGCGGGCGATCTCCCACGCACGGTCGACCAGCTGGTCCTGCGGCAGCACCTCGGCGACCACGCCCCAGTCGAGCGCTTCCTGCGCGCTCAACTTCTTGCCCATGAGGAGCATCGAACGCGCCCGGTTCGGGCCGACGAGCATGGGCCAGAGCACGTGCGAACCGTCTCCCGGCACCAGACCCCGGGGGAAGTGCGCGAGGTCCTGAAAGTACGCGGTGTCGGACGCGAGAACGATGTCGGACAACAGGGGAACCTCGGAGTGAATGCTGCACGGACCGTTCACCGCGCTGATGATCGGCACCTCGACCGCCAGCACGTTCTCGACGAGCATGCGGCCGTACCACGTCTTCTCGTCGAGCTGCATGAGTCCCTCCTGGCCTTCCATCGCCAGGTAGATCGGCTTGACCGTGCTACCGCCGGGCGCCGCGCCCCAGTTCGCGTTGTAGTTCTCGCCGGTTCCGGTGTGGATCAGGACCTTGATCTCGCGATCGCCCGCGATGTCGGCGAACACGTCGGACATGCCGTCGTGCGCCTCCCAGCTCCACACCAGGCTGTCGCCATTCGTGTGGCACTGCATGAAGAGGATGCCGTCCTCCGTCAGCTCGAACGCGAAGTTCGCGTACCGGTGCTGGTACTCGGTGTACCTCGTACGCTTGGCCACTGAGCGCTCCGTCCTTCTTGGTCTCCATTTGGTCGCGCGGCCGCGATGGGTGCCGCTGCGCTCCCCACATCGTTCAGAGGCGCATCACCCAACCACCGTCCACACTGATCGTCTGGCCAGTGATCCAATCGCCGGCACTCGAACAGAGCAGCAACAGCGTCCCCACCAGATCCTCCGGTGGTCCTGACTTCTTACCCGGTATCCCTGCTTCGATCGCGGTGCGGATCGGTGAGTCCTTCGGGAGACTGACGTACCCGCTCTCCGCCGCGACGAGGCCCGGTGCGATCGCGTTCACGTTGATGCCGCGCGATCCGAGTTCGCTCGCCAGGTTGGCAGTGAGCCCGTGCAGCGCGTACTTGGAGATGCCGTAGATGCCGCCGGCCATGAAGGCACCCGCCGACAAGCCATTGATGATTCGGCCACCACCCCGCTCGGTCATCGACGGAAGGACCGCTTGCGTACACAGGAGCGGGCCCCGGAGGTTGACGTCGATCACCCGATCCCATTCCTCGACAGGCATGTTGCTGAGCCCGTACTTCGGCAGGTCGGTCATGATCGCAGCGTTGTTCACGAGGATGTCGATTCCACCGAAGGCGTCGACTGCGCTGCGAGCCATCGCGTGAGCAGACTCGAGGTCAGCGACATCGACGGCGACGCCGATCGCGTCGAAGCCTTCTGTTGCGAGATCCGCTGCAGCCTTGGCCGCCGCCGCACCGTTGAGGTCGGCCAGCACCACGGACGCTCCGGCCTCTGCGAGCGCCCGGCCGTACGCGGTCCCGATGTCGCCGGCACCCCCCGTGATGATCGCCACCTTGCCGCGGAGGTCGAAGAGCTCGGTTGCACCCATCAGAGCGTGTTCCTTCCTGTTGCCCGCCGTCGTACCGTGCCACGTACGAGATCCACGCCCGCGCCGGCGAGCTCATCGCGAGTGGTCATGGCGCTCGTCTCGGCAACCTCATCTCGGCCGACAGCCGCGTTGCACCGTCAAGCCTGATGACTTCCCCGTTCAGGTAGGGATTGCGAATGATCGCTTCGGCGAGCATGGCGTACTCGTCGGGTCGGCCCAGTCGCTTCGGAAATGCGACGTCTTGCAAGAGCATCTCCTGGGCTTGTGGTGACGAGAGCCGTGGGGTGACGATCGCGCCCGGGGCGATCGCGCACACGCGGACGCCGATGGAAGCCAGGTCGCGCGCCATGGGGAGGACCATCGACACGATGGCGCCCTTGGCCGCCGCGTACGGGACCATGGAGACCTGTCCGTCGAAGGCACTGATCGAGGCGGTCTGCACGATCACCCCCCGTTGACCGTCGTCGTCTGCGTCGTTTCCCGCGAACGCGGACGCAGCCAGGCGAGCGAGGTTGAATGGCCCACAGACGTGCAGTTCGAGGTTGGCAAGCAGCGTCTCCTTCGCCATCGGTGAGCCGTCTCGACTCACCAGACGACCGCTCGGTATGACGACACCGGTGGCGCTGACCGCGATCGAGAAAGTGCCGAGCGCCTGCGCGACGGAAATGGCCTCGTACACTGCGCCGTCGTCGTTGCTGTCGCCAGTGACAGCTGCGACCCCGTTTCCCAGTTCCACCGTGAGCGCGGAAGCCTTCTCCGCATCGGGATCGAGAACTACGACCGCAACGCCCTGCGCGGCGAGACGACGAACCGTCGCGCTTCCGAGTCCGCCCGCGCCTCCGGCGATGACCGCAGATCGCCCGTCGAGCTGCATCAGGGCGCACCGTCGATGAGCGCCAGGATCGTCGCCGGTGTCAACGGCAGGCGAGTGATCTCGATACCGAAGGGCGCAAGTGCGTCACCGATCGCGTTGACGATCGCGGGCGGTGCACCGATCGCACCGCCTTCGCCGACCCCTTTGAAGCCGCCGGGTCCGGGACCCGCGGTCTCGATGTGTCCGTACTCGATGACCGGGACGTCGGTCGCGGTTGGAAGGAGGTAGTCCATGAACGTCGTGGCGAGAGGGTTGCCGTTCTCGTCGTACGGCAGTTCCTCGAACAGGACACCACCGATCCCCTGCACCGTGCCGCCCGCGATCTGACCCTCGACGATGTCGGGGTTGATCATGGGGCCGCAATCCTCGCTCACGATGTAGCGCATCAGCGTGACGACTCCCGTGATCACGTCGACTTCGCACGTGCAGACGTGGGTGGCATTGGCCCAGATCATCGGGCTCGTCGCGCGATAGCGGCCGCTCGCCTCCAGGCCGAGAGGGAGACCGACCGGGAGTTTGGACGGCTTGAAGTACGCGATCTCAGCGATCTCGGCGAGCGAGATCGCCGCCGACGGCGTGCCGCGGACGCGCGCGTGACTCTCGGCGAGCACGATGTCGTCCGGCGAGGCCTCGAGCCGGTGCGCGGCGATGGCGACGATGCGTTCACGGAGCACGGCTGCGGTCTCTCGGACCGCCCCGGCGAGCATGGAGCCGCTGCGGCTGCCCCCGGTTCCGGCTCCGAATGGCGTGAGGGCCGTGTCCCCCTGGATCGTCCGCACGTCGGCGATGTCCAGGCCGAGCGCATCGGCGGCGAGTTGGACCACCGCCGTCTCGAGGCTGTTCCCAGTGGAGCCACCGGAGACGTAGACGTTCACCTTGCCCGATGGCTCGATACGGATCGTGGCACCCTCGGTCCCGTAGTACGCCATTCCGGTCGTCGTCGGCTCGACGTACGTGCACGTTCCGACGCCGAGATACCGACCCGCGGCCCGGGCCACTGCCTGTTCGCGGCGGAAGGCGGAGTAGTCGAGCATCGACAGCGCCTGCTCGAACGTCTCCCGCGGCGTGATGTCGCTGTAGGGCATGCCGTTCGGATTGCTGCACGGCACGTCGTCCTGCCTCAGCAGGTTGATGCGACGAAGGTCCACCGGATCCATCTGCATTCGGCGCGCCGCGATGTCGAGAAGCACTTCGCGTGCGAGTGACTCGAACTGCCACGGCCCGCGGTATGCGGCGCGTCCCGACGTGTTCGAGAACACCGAGGTCGTACGGAAGCCCGCGTTCGGCACGCGGTACGGCCCGGGGAACAACATGCCAACGGCGGCCGCGGTCCCGACCGGCCACGGCGTCGGGTACGCACCGATGTCCTGGACGTGATCGATATACGCGCCGACGATCCGACGGTGCTCGTCGAATGCCATGCGCGCGTCACCGTGCTCATGACGACCCATGCCGGCGGAGAGGAGGTTCTCCCTGCGGTCTTCGATCCACTTCACCGGATGAGCCAGCTTCATCGCGGCGAGCGCGATGCACATGTCCTCGCGCATCGGCATCACCTTCTGACCGAAGCCCCCGCCTGTGTCGCGCATGATCACCCGCACCTGGTGTTCGCCGATGCCGAGCAGACGCGCGAGGAACATGCGAACTTCGTGTGGCGCTTGAGTCGCCGCCCACACGGTGAGTTCCTCACCGGACCAGTCGGCGATCATCCCACGGGTCTCCATCGGGACCGGCACGTACGCCTGTTGACGGATCGTCACCCTGAAGTCGTGGGCGGCGGATTCGAACACCGCTGCGAGATCCCCGCTGACGGGCCCACCGAGGGCACCCGCGACGTTCGCCGCGTAGCCGGGATGCACCAGCGCGTCGCTGTCCCGGGCCGTGCTGTAGTCGACCACGGGTGGGAGCGGGTCGAAGTCGACGTCGACGAGGTCGACCCCATCCTCAGCGACGTAGGCGTCGACTGCGACGACGAGTGCGATCGGATCACCGACGAACCGTGCCTCACCGTCCGCCAGCGGAGGCCTCGGCGTGTCGGGCACGTCTTTTCCCATCGACGTGTACCACTGCTCGTGGACACCTGGATTGAGGTCCGCGGCGGTGAACACCGCCAGGACACCGGGGAGCGCCAGCGTTGCCGACGCATCGATCCCACGGATCCGAGCGCGGGCGAACGGGCTCCGGACGAAGCAGGCATGCGCCATTCCCGGGCGGACGACGTCGTCGACGAACGTGCCCCGGCCGAGCAGGAGGCGAGCATCTTCGACCCGGTGGACACGAGTTCCGACGTACCGCGCCGCCACAGGCTCGCTGGTGGTCATCCTGGGCCTCCGCCGTCGGACTTAGAGCGGCCGTTCTAACTTATGGCTCCACCTCTGTCAAAGTGGAGCGTTCGCTCCAACTTGCGCTAGAACGTGTCCATGGGAGAACTCGAAGGCAAAGTCGCAGTCATCACCGGCGCCGGGTCGGGCATGGCCCGTGCGTCAGCCCACGTGTTCGTGCGTGAAGGCGCACGAGTCCTCGGCGCCGACGTCAGTGGTCGCGAACAGGAAACCGCGGAGGAGTTGGGCGACGCGTTCGTTCCGTTCCATGCCGATGTTTCGCAAGAGGCCGACGTCGAAGCCATGTTCGCGGCGGCAGTGCAGGCGTTCGGCAAGGTCGATGCCGTGCTCAACGTGGCCGGGATCGGAAGTGGCGGCCCACTCGGAGATGCCACCGTCGACGAATTCCAACGGATCATGTCGGTCAACCTGCTCGGCGTGATGCTCGGCACCAAGCACGGCATCCGGACGATGGTGCCCACCGGCGGCGGCGCGATCATCAACTGGTCGTCGACCGGGGG
Organism: uncultured Actinomycetes bacterium; assembly: GCA_963819735.1. Lineage (GTDB taxonomy): Bacteria > Actinomycetota > Acidimicrobiia > IMCC26256 > DASPTH01 > CAWFXC01. The sequence continues at coordinate 303,410 of CAWFXC010000001.1, forward strand.
CATGAACGGGTCGAAGACGCCGGTCGCCATCTACTGCGCATCGAAGGCTGGCGTCATCTCGTTCACCAAGCAAGCCGCCATCGAGTACGCCCGGGACGGCATCCGCGCCAACGCAATCTGTCCCGGCTTGATCGTCACCGAGTTGTCCGGCGGCCGTGAAGCGATTGAGAAGTTCCCGCATCTCGTCAAAGGCGCGCCGATGCGTCGTGCGGGCGAGCCCGAGGAGGTCGCCGAGCTCGCGTGCTTCCTCGCGTCGGACCGCGCTCCGTTCATCACGGGAGCGGTGATCGCGATCGACGGCGGCCTCACCGCCACGACGCCCTGATCGACCGTTCCCGAGGAGGACTGCAGATGTCGACCGTGAACGACACCGGTGTGTACTTCGACCCGTACGACGTCGACATCAACGCCGATCCGTACCCGACGTATGCGCGCCTGCGGGACGAAGCGCCGATCTACCACAACGATCGGTACGACTTCTGGGCGTTGTCGCGACACGCCGACGTGGAAAGAGCTCTCGTCAACTGGCCGACATTCTCGAACACACGGAGCGACATCCTCGACATCATCCGGGCTGGTATCGAGCTCCCCCCAGGCGTGATCCTGTTCGAAGACCCACCGCTCCACGGCATGCACCGAGGACTCATGTCGCGCGTCTTCACGCCGCGCTCGATGGCCGCGCTCGAGGATCAGGTTCGCGAGTTCTGCATCGGTATCCTCGACCCGCTCGTGGGATCGGGAGGCTTCGACATCATCACCGAGCTCGCCTCGGTGATGCCGATGCGCGTCATCGGCATGCTCCTCGGCATCCCGGAAGCCGACCAGGTCGCGGTACGCGACAAGACCGACGCGAACCTGCGCACGGAGCCCGGCCGGCCGATGGACGTGAAGCAGGAGGAGGTCGCCAGCGGCGACATGTTCGCCGACTACATCGAATGGCGCTCGCAACATCCGTCCGACGACCTGATGACGCGACTCCTCACCGCCGAGTTCCAAGACGAGAACGGCGAGACGCGCACGCTCACCCGCCAGGAGGTCCTGACCTACACCGCCGTCGTCGCCGGCGCTGGGAACGAAACGACGGGACGGCTCATCGGCTGGCTCGCGAAGCTGCTGGCCGAGCATCCGGACCAGCGACGCGAAGTCGTCGAGGACCGTTCGCTAATCCCGAACGTGATCGACGAAGCGCTGCGGTTCGAGCCAACCGGTCATGCGACTGCCCGCGTCGTGACGAACGACGTCGAGTACTACGGCACAATCGTGCCGGCCGGAAGTCCGATCCTGTTGCTGATGGCAGCCGCCAACCGTGATCCTCGCCGTTACCCCGACCCCGAGGTGTTCGACATCCACCGGGAAGACGTGCAGCACCTCACCTTCGGTTGGGGCGTCCACTTCTGCCTCGGCGCCAACCTCGCGCGGCTCGAAGGCCGCATCGCGCTCGACGAGTTCCTAAACCGCTTCCCGACGTGGGAGGTCGACTACGACAACATCGAGTTGGCTCCAACGTCGACCGTGCGTGGCTGGCAACACATGCCTCTGGTCATCCCGTGACCAACCCAGGTTCCGAACCGATCGGGGTCGTGTCCAACGTGTTGCCACCGCGAGACCGTGGCAGTTGTAGGGATGCGCGGGGAGAGAACCAAACTTTCGAGCGCAGCCCGGAAGCCCGAAATCGGCGAATGTGCAGGCCAGAGATGGCGGGGGCGATCATGAGGCGCTGGATCTCGCTGGTGCCGTCGAAGATCGTGTAGGTCGCCCTCGCCTTGTTCGTCGAATTTCGGCGCGTGCAATGGCGTTCGGAAACACGTCCGTAGCGTTCGTCGCGTTCGCCTACGAACGCCGATTTCGGCCAGTTGTAGGGATGAAAGTAGGGATAGAAACTCCAAGATCAGTTCGAAGATTTCGGACGTGCCGGCGCGACATCGGCATGGTCGTGTCGCCGGCGGACGCTTGAGGTAACTCCCCCGCTGACCCCGTCGTGTAACTCGTCGCTTGAAGGATGCTCAGCGCTGACGCTTCGCTTTGGCAAGGTCAGGACATGGCAATCGCTGGGGATCACGATCGCGCAGGATCGAGCAGTACCAACGGTTGGCCACAGGCAGGACCATGGCGCAACGGCCATCGGAGGCGCATTTGGGTGGCAAGTTGGGTGGCAGAGACCTCGATGGATGGACGACCTCGACATCCGCTGAAGGGTGAGCCCCTTGGGCGAGTGGTGCTGTCGAAGGATTCAGTCGGAACAAACGGTCGCGGCTGCGGCCGAGTCGATGCAGCTCTCGCCTCAGTGTGCGCACAAGTGATGGCAGCGTTGCCAACTCGAAGGGCGACGATGCTTGTTGGATCGGTCGAGCAACACCAGCATCAACCACGAGATCTCGGCTGGGCTCTTCATCCGCCCTTCCGTCTGACGCTGCGGTGCGTACGAAGAGAGAGTGTCAACTCCCGCGCCACTCGCGTTCGCGAGAGCCCCGGTGGACATGTACTGGATCGTTCGACCAGGGACTCACACCGGCTCGAATCGAGCGGGTCCAGTGTGACGCTCCCGGGATGTGGAAACGACGTACGAAAGCCTCGCTGGATCTTGAGCCAGTCGCGGACGACTTTACCGACTGGGTTGCGAACCAACCGTTCGTGGTTGCACGGGATCACGGGCTCTCAGAGACAGTGCGAATGTACGACGTCGACTGCGAACCGCTGGGTCAACGACAGACGTGGCTCATCCTGGACTTCGCGACGGCGGAGTCGCTCCGCCCGATCAGCATCGCAGTTCTCCTCCCTCGGAGCGTCGCCGCCAATGCCGCTCGAGTGGAGTGGGGACACAGCTACGGACCGACGCACGATGATCAGCGGGCGCTTAAGTCCGGGTGCGCCGACCGCGTGATCTTTCGCGTCGATCCGCTCGCCGGGAGACGGAACGTAGAGGCAGTGGTGCTCGGCGCATACCGTTCGATCATCGACTGGACCTCCGTCAAGCCGTGACGGGTTCCTGATCCCGCAAGTCGGAATCACGAGCGAGCCGGGTTCCGTTCGCGTAGGTAACTGACGACACTGGAAGCCGTTCGCGACGATCCGACCGGATCAGGTGGCGGAAACCGAAGCCACTGGTCCGGTCGGGCAAGAACGTCAGCCGGACGCGCCTAGCCGGCTGCACCGGCTCGATGCTTCGGCAAGGCGTCGCGCAGTTCTCGTCGTGACGTCACTCCCACCTTGGTGAAGACCTTGCGGAGATGCCACTCGACCGTACGCGGGCTGAGGAAGAGCTGTGCTCCGATCTCAGGGTTCGTGCGACCGTCGGCTGCGAGCCGTGCGATGTTTGCCTCATGAAGGGTCAGCTCGTCGAACGACTCGACTGTGCGCTTCCTGACGCTCTCCCCAGTTGCCCCTAGTTCGATTCGGGCGCGTTCGGCAAAGTGCGAGATCCCCATGACGCTCAACATGTCGTACGCGACTCGTAGTTGTGCTCGAGCATCGACGCGTCGGTTCTCGCGACGGAGCCACTCGCCATACAGCAGGTGAGCACGAGCGAGCTCGGAGCGCATCGCGCTGCGAGTGAGCTGATCGATGGCCTCGTTGTAGAGCGCTTCGGCGTCATCGCCGTCGGTCAGCAGCGCACTCGATCGGGCGTAAACACCAAGCCCCCAGGCGCTGCCACTCGCGACGACCATCTCGCCGAGTAGTTCTAACTGGGCATGACCGATCGTTGGTTGTCCACACCGCACCGCGGCTTCGATCAGCTCGGGGTAGTGGTTCTGTGCGCCCCACTGCCATGGTTGTTGCGCCGCCGCGCATGCATCAGTGAGTGCTCTCTCGTACCGGGCGATGCCGTTGTGATAGCGGGCGCTCCCCCACAACGCACTCTTGACCGCTAGCGCGTTTCCCGCAGCTCGGCCATGTGTCACAAGTTCGTCGAAGAGCGTTACGGCACTGGCATCGCCGCGCCACCCAGCGACGACTGCGCCTGCCCAGGAGACGTTGCCGCCCGTCGCTTCAATGACCTCATTGGCTTCAGCGATCGCGGACGCCGCGCCGTCTAGGTCGCCTTCAAAGGAGAGGACATGGGCCAGAGTGTTCAGTGCCCCCGGGAGCATCGTGAGGGCACCAAGTTCACGTGTCGCGGTGATCTGCAAAATCGAGATCCGGTGCATCGTCTTGTCGTCCCAGAGCATGGCCGCCGCCGCGGCAAGATAGCTCAGCCAGTGAAATGCTTCCGATGCAATCGTGTCGACATCGGTCGCTTCAAGCACACGCCGTAGGGTTGGAGCCGCCGCGGCTGGGCCCACGAGCGTCGTCATGGCGAGTCCGGCAACCAATGACTCTCGAGCGGAAGGTTTGGATGTTTTTGGACAGGTGCTGGCCGCGAGCGCCACTTCTTGGTGCGTGACACTTGGTCCGAACTCCCCGGCCACTGCCGCTGACGCCATGGCCGCGAGATAGGTCTCTTGGGCGAGTCCCGGGCTCGAGGATTCGAAGCACCGTGCCGCGCGCAAGAACAGCCCGGGGGCGCCTCGCAAGTCGCCTCCAGTCGCTGCGTGCTTCCCGCGAAGCAAATCAACGAGCGCGCCAGTTGTTTCGTCGACGCCCTCGGCTTCTACCAACGAGAGCAGTGCGACTGCAGCCTCGAAGGATCCGGCGTCGAGATGCGCTGCAGCTGCGGCGAGGATCCGCTCTGTCCGGCGTGACGGATCGAGCGTCAACGACACGGAGCGTTCAAGGAGTGCAGCAGAAGCAGCGAGTCCCCCTCGACGTTGCGCGCGATCGGCGGACCGTTCCAGCGACACGGCTATTCCTTCGTTCGGACCAGGTGAGCCGAGCGCTCGATGCCATGCACGGCGGTCCGGGTCCAACGCGTTGTCCGTCGCGTCAGCAAGCGCTCGGTGCGATGCTTGGCGATCAGCCAGCGTCGCCGAGTTGTAAGCCGCAGAGCGTACCAACGGATGGCGGAACCACACGCGTGCCCCAACCTCGACGAGACCGGCTGCCATTGCCGACGATGCGTCGTACGTCGTGATTCCAAGAATTGCGGCAACGCGCCACAGGAGTACCGGATCACCTGTGGGTTCGGCGGCGGCGACGGTCAAGAAGCGCTGGCCTGCTATCGGCAGTTCCGCGACGCGCTGCCGAAACGTGTCCTCGATTTGTCCAGAGACTTGCACTGGAGCGGGCATACCGAAGCCACCCGCAAACTCCTGCGGTGTTCGACCGTGAGTCCACTCAACGAGAGCCAGTGGATTGCCATGTGTCTCCACGATGATGCGATCGCGCACCCGGCCGTCAATCGCAACGTGCAACAGCGAATTCAACAGCGCCTGCCGCGTCGCCCTCCGACAGTCCTTCCACTGTGAGCTCGGTGAAGTCCGACAACTCTGTACCGGACAGGCGGGTCGAGAACACGAGCGCCACCTGGTCGGCCAGCAACCGTCGCGAGACAAATGTCAACGCGTCGATCGACGCACGATCGAGCCACTGTGCGTCGTCGACGATGCACAACAAGGGCTTCTCTTCAGCGACTGCGGAGAGCAGGTTCAGTACACCGAGCCCAATGAGCAAACGGTCGGGCGCGGCTCCCGGCTGGAGACCAAACGCGACATGTGCGGCGTCGCGTTGTGGAGCTGGAAGCGAATCCACGTCGTCGAGCATCGAGAGGCACAACTGATGCAACCCAGCAAACGGCAGCTCCATCTCTGATTCAACGCCGGTCGCCGAGACGATTCGAAATCCGCCAGCGGAGCTGATCAGGTGTTGAAGCAGTGCGCTCTTCCCACTCCCTGCCTCGCCCCGGACGACGAGGACTCCACTGTGTCCGTCGCGGACGCTGTCGAGGAGGTTGTCGAGAACACGACACTCGCGGCTTCGCCCGATGAGGTGTCCCGACGACGAGCGCGACTCCGAGCTGGCCGCGCCCGATGAGATCGTCATGCAACTCAGGAGACCAGCCATGAGCAAAGCCGAGTGACTTCGTTGGCTCAGCAAACGTCGGATCTTGGATCTGTCCGACCACAGTCATCAGTCCGCGTCGACTGTTCGGATCCCGGACTGCACGGCGCTCGTCGTTGGCATGGGTAGGCCTCCTGCACGGTTCCCGGTAGGACCGTTGCAGCCTGCGCTCGCCTGGCTCACGCGTCGATTGGACGATGGTGTTGTCAATACGAAGGTGTCGGTGCGGACTAGACAACGCAACTGTTCATTCCACGGCAGCGTCACACGTCAGAGCGCCCTGCACCGCAATGCAGGGCGGATTTTGGGCCTGCAGAAAGAAGACTGGACAGGCCACAGAGACAGCAATAGGGTTTTGCTGTCGGCGCCTTGTTCGACTCTGCCGACGTGACCTCGCGACGCGACCGGACGTGGAGGCCGGCCGAGCCAGCCGCCGTTCGGCGGTGATGCCCCCACCCTGTCACGATCTGGCGTTATCCACTAGATCGCACGTTGAGGGGCTTCATACGCGGAGCTTCGTGTTCGCAGATTCGGCGCGGGCTTCCGTTCTTCCAGCGCGAAAGGTTCTGCGATGCATTGTCAGCTGAACGACAGAGGCGGACGAAATGAAGGTTGAGCCGTGGAATCAATTGGTGGCCGACGCGGGCCCGGGCGATCACATTGTGCAGCTATATCAGGACGAGGATTTCCTCAACCGTGCCGTGTGCAGGTTCGCCGGGTCCACGATCGTCAACGGTGAAGGCCTAATTCTCGTACCCACGCTCTCCCACTGGGATGCCTTTCGTCCGCGGCTCGAAGCAGAAGGCGTCGACGTGGAAGCGGCACAACGACGAGGGCAGTTGACCATCGTTGATGCCGATGAATGCCTGCCTCGCTTCATGCGCGAGGGGATGCCAGATTCACCGGTTTTCCTCGGCCTCGCCGAAGACGTCATCGATCGAGCGCACGCTGGAGGCAGGTACCCGAAGGTGCGCTGGTGGGGCGAGATGGTCGGTGTGCTTTGGGAACAGGGGAACGTGGCCGCCAGCATGGGCCTCGAAGACCTGTTCGATCAGCTTGGCCGGCAGCAAGACGTCGCGCTCTTCTGCTCTTTCCTCATGGACAACTTTGACGGCGAAGTTCACACGCACATGCTCCCGAGGCTCGGAACGAACCACTCTCACCTCGTTCCAGTAGAGGACTACTCGCGGCTCGAGCAAGCCGTCGGGGACGCGCTTCGGGAGACAGTCGGCGACGTTGAAGCGCGCGAGCTCGAGGAACGACTCCTTTCCGAGTACGACGAACCCTTCAACATGCCGCGTGCACAAGCGTTGCTCCTGGCATTACGTGAAAGCCTCCCTGCAGTCGCGGATCCCGTCCTACAGCGAAGCCGCGAGCGGTACAGCGGCTACGCGGCGGCCGGATGACAGCCGAGCCCGTCACACTCTCTGGCGGGTGGGCGGGCTTTCACGCACTTGTCGGTAGCGATGCCGTCGCGGACAACGCGACAACAGACCTGATCCGCATCCTCGACACCGTCGAGGTTCCGATCGTCGTCGTGCGACGCGACTTCGTGATCGCAGGTTTCAACAATGCCGCTGCGGCAGTGCTCGGCTTCTCGGCGGTAGACGTCGGTCGGGCATCGAGCGACATACCGACACTCGCGGGCATGACGCGCCTCGAACAAGAATGCGTCAAAGTGCTCGCCAGTGGCGTCGAATCGCAAGTTGACGTTCGCTACGACGAGAAGTGGTTCGTCGTGCGGATTTCCCCAAACCGACGAGACGACGGCCAGATAGCCGGCTTAGTTCTCTCGTTCACCAACGTCACTGCCTTCCGCGCCAGCCTTGACCTGGCGGTGTACGAACGTGAATCCACGAAGGCGATCATCAACACAGTGGCGGATCCGCTGGTGGTGCTGAGCTCCGACCTGCGCATCCAGTCTGCCAATCGCGCCTTCTTCGCACTGTTCGAAGTCTCGCGCGATGAGACGCAAGGGCTGCCGCTAGCGGACTTCGGAGATGGTGCCTTTGCGCTCGTGTCACTGCATAAGCGGCTGGGCGAGATGCTCGAAGGCAGCGATGTGTTCCAGTCCCTGGAAGTTCATCAGGTCGTCACCGCCAAGGGTCGGCGCACGCTTCTTCTCGACGCCCGTCCATTGTCATTCGCTGGTCATGTCGAGCGCAGAGCCTTGGTTACATTCCAAGACATCACGTCACGCAAGCTGGCTGAAGCAGCCAAGGATTTGCGTTCCAAGGAGGAGCTCCGTCGCAGTGAAGCTTTCCTGGCGGAAGGCCAGAGGCTGAGCCAGACCGGCACATTTTCGTGGCGAGCAGACTCCGACCAGATCACGTGGTCAGAGCAGCTCTACCGCATCTACGAGTTCGAGATTGGCGTCCCAGTGACACTCGAGCTGATGCGAAGTCGAGTGCATCCGGAAGACGTCAGCCTGCTCGAAAAGGTCCAGATGATGGACCAGGCGCATAGCGGCCTCGACCGCTTCGAGTGGCAGTATCGCTTGCTCATGCCGGATCAATCGGTCAAGTACTTGCACGCCGTTGCCCACGCTGTCACCGATCACGATGACCAACTGGAGTACATCGCAGCCGTTCAGGATGTGACAGCGCGTCGATTGTCCGAAGAGGCGCTTGCCGAAGCCAGATCTGAACTTGTCAAGGTTGCCCGAGCGGCAAGCCTTGGCGTTCTCACAGCATCGATTGCACATGAGGTCAACCAACCACTCTCCGGAATCATCACCAACGCAAGCACATGCCTGCGGATGTTGGATGCGGAAGCTCCCAACGTCGAGGGCGCACGAGAAACCGCGAGGCGAACCCTTCGCGACGGCAACCGCGTGTCCGACATGATCACACGGCTCCGTGCGCTCTTCAGCAACGACGATCTTGTCTTCGAAGTCCTGGATCTCAACGAGATCACCCGGGAGGTCCTCGCACTGATGTTGACTGATCTACAGAGATACGACATCGACCTGCAGTGCGAGTTTGCGGAAGATCTCTCGACCGTCACTGGCGACCGGATACAGCTGCAGCAGGTCATCTCGAACCTGATCCGTAATGCGTCCGATGCGATGGAAGACGTGCACGATCGCTCGCGGCAGCTGCTGATTCGCACTTCACACGACACCGGCGATCGCGTGCGTGTCAGCGTTGCGGATTCCGGTGTCGGCCTCGAGCCCGAGAGCACGAACAAGATGCTCGACGCGTTCTACACGACCAAGCCGGACGGCATGGGCCTCGGTCTCTCGATCAGCCGTTCCATCATCGAGCGCCATCAGGGGAAGCTCTGGGCTGAACCGAACAACGGTCCAGGTGCCACCTTCTCGTTCTCCATTCCCAACGATCTCGAGATCGCCGCTGATGCGCGGCCACGGAGAGGTTCCCATGACGGATGATCCTTCGCTCGTATCGGTTGTCGACGACGACGAGTCCGTGCGCGAATCGCTCCCAGACTTGCTCCGCGAGTTCGGATTCGCGGTCGTGGCGTTTTCCTCAGCTGAGGCGTTCCTGGCGTCGAACGTCGTCAGCTACACCGACTGTCTGCTACTCGACATTGCAATGCCTGGGATGTCGGGCCCGGACCTTCAACAGGAACTGACGGGGCGAAAGCAGACGATTCCGATCGTGTTCATCACGGCGCATGCTGACACTGCGACCCGCCCGTCCCTACTCGACCAAGGGGCTGTCGAGTGTCTCACCAAGCCGTTCAGCGAGACGGCGTTGCTCGACGCGGTACGAACCGCCCTGAGTAGGCCCCGGCCCTGACCTGGAGCATGACGTGAGTTCGTCGGGCGATACCGAGATCGCACCAAACGCATCGACAAGCGCGTACGACGACCCTGTTGTCTTCGTGATCGACGACGACGTCTCCGTCCGAGAATCGGTCGAGCTGCTGCTTGGCGCCGCCGGCTGGAAGTCGGAGACCTTCACGTCTGCAGAAGACTTCCTCACGCGCGTGCGAGCCGAAGGGCCTTGCTGCCTCGTGCTCGACGTGACGCTTCCCGACCTGAACGGCCTTGATCTCCAGAAACGCATCGTCGATCGGCCGCATATGCCCATCATCTTCATCACGGGTTACGGAGACGTGCCGACAACCGTGAAAGCGATGAAGGCCGGCGCCGTTGACTTCATGACCAAGCCGTTCGGCGACGAGGAGCTACTGAACGCCATAGCGCAGGCCGTCGCGGACAGTCGCGCTGAGCTCGCTCGTGTCGAGGAGCTCCGTACGGTGAGAGATCGTTACGCATCGCTCACTCCGCGCGAACGCGAGGTCATGGCATGCGTGGTCGCAGGCAGGCTCAACAAGCAGACCGCCGCCGAACTCGGCATCAGTGAAATTACGGTGAAAGCTCACCGAGGCCGAGTGATGAGGAAGATGCGAGTCGACTCACTCGCCGACCTGGTCAGAGTCGTAGCCGCGCTCGACTGAGGTTCCGAGCACATGCGCAGGGTCAGCGCGCCTGTCGCCTTCGAACCGCGACGTTGGGCGATGGAGGGCGCAACTGGCACGGGTGCCTTGTTGGCGCAGCGGCTCGTCGCTGCCGTGCTCTCCGTGCATCGGCCCGAAACGACCAACGACGACATAGCCGTAGTAGGGACGTCGACCCATCTTCGGGCCATTGAGGCTCGCAAGCTCGCCTCCGCGATTGCGACTCGCAAGCCGTGCTCGCGAAACATCACGACATGGTTGTCCTACGGAGCAACCCACCGACCGTGATGGAACGCCGTCGTCCTCATGAGAGTACGGTGTCCATGTAGCCCGTTGCAGCCGTGGCCGACTCGTCCGGAGTGCTGCCTTCTTCGCGAGCGACGATGTAGGCCGCGTAGAACTCGACCAGTGGTGCTTCGGTGCGATGGCTTCACACGGGCCGTGGTGCTCTTCGGCTTCGCGTAACAACTCGGCCAGCGTTGCAGCCCACGTGGACTCTTAGGAGTCGCGGATTCGAGCGCGATATGTGACGAACGGTGACGACCATCGTTGCCGTGGCATCTCGGATGTCGAAGCGCATTGTGCCGCCTTCGACGGGATCGAGAGAGCTACGCGAACGCGCCGCGAAACTCACGCGCTGTGTCGGCGAGACGAGGGCCTGAGACGGTGCCGAGCGATTGCGGCGAATCCGATCGTGACGACGAGTATCTCGACAAGAATCAGGAAGGTGCAGAATGCCGTGACGATCAGCAGTGCCAAGAGCACGCGCCACGATGTCTCCAGCCGCGATCTGAGTGACTCCGCCAATCGAACCGACTTGTGTCGATCTTTGTTTGCCCCGACTCCGAAGACCGGCGCTGCTCCCTCGATGTGACGCTTCGCTTGTCCGGGCGTTGATGACTTCTCTCTTGAGATGGATTTCACGACGCCGACACCGAGATCGATGGAGTGTCGGAGCCCGAGCGACGCCGAGATTGCTTGCGCAGGAGCACGGGTCGGCTCGACTTGCGCAGCACGCGCAGCGAGACGTTGCCCAGGAGGGCATTCGCGATGGCACTGTGTGCCCGAGCGCCGACGACGATGAGGTCGACGCCGTGGGAGTCGGCGGCCTCAACGAGCTGTTCGGCGGTCGAACCTCGTAGCAAATAGGTCGCCGCTACAATGCCGTGATCCCGGGCGGTCATCGCAACTTCGTTGAGTACAGCGCGCTCGTCGGTGGTGGGCTCGTGAGCAATGGCGATCTCGTCATCGTCGTAGTGGCCGATGTCGAGCGTGGGGACGACGTGGACGAAGATCAATTCGGCGTGTCGGGTTGACGCCAGCTCAATCGCGAGTGCGACGGCCTCAGCGGATGAGGATGATCGCTTGACGGCGACAAGGATTTTGTGCATCGTGGCTGTCCGTTCCCAAGTGCGGCATGCCGACTGTGTTGGTCACGTGATCGAGTCGAAGCACTCGGGGAGCTTCCAGGTTGTCCGCGGGAAGTGACACGTGTAGCCGTTGGGGTACCGCTCGAGGTAGTCCTGGTGCTCGGGCTCGGCCTCCCAGAACGGCCCCGCCGAGGTCACCTCGGTGACCACGTTGCCGGGCCAGAGACCGGAGGTGTCGACGTCCGCGATGGTGTCCTCCGCGACGCGCTTCTGCTCGTCGTTCGTGTAGAAGATCGCCGAGCGGTAGCTGCTGCCGACGTCGTTGCCCTGGCGGTTCTTCGTGGTCGGGTCATGGATCTGGAAGAAGAACTCGAGCAGGTCGCGGTAGGAGATCACCGTGGGGTCGAAGACGATCTCGATGGCCTCGGCGTGGCCGTCGTGGTTACGGTAGCTCGCGTTGGCGACGTCGCCGCCGGTGTAGCCGACCCTGGTGGAGACAACGCCGGGACGCTTGCGGATGAGGTCCTGCATGCCCCAGAAGCAGCCGCCGGCCAGGATCGCAGTTTCCGTCTCGTTCGACACGATGATGATCCTTTTCTGTTGGAAGGAACCTGTTGGAATCGGAATGAGCGTCCCCGCGGGACGAACTTCCTACGTCGCGGTTGGTGTAGCTTCGATGATGCGCGGCCCCAGGTTTCGTTCGAGGTCGCTGTCGGTATTCAGGCCGAGCTGGGCGAGTTTCGCTGAGCGCGGCTTGTGTGCCGGGCAGCCGGAACGTGGCAAAGAAGTCATGCAGCGCCGGCGGGAGCTCGCTGTCGGCGGGCAAGGTTACGGCGTCGACGTATGACTTCGTACGGGCGATTGCTTCGTGCTCGAACGCCGCGAGCCGTGACGCGACGCGGTCAACTTCGGTGTCAAGGTGATCGTCGTCGATGACGCGGTTGACGTAGCCGTATTGCGCGGCTCGTGTCCCGTCGAAGTCGTCGGCCACGAGCAAGATCTCCAACGCCCGGCCGCGCCCGACCAAACGCGACAACCTCGCCATGGGACCGCCGCCCGGTACTACGCCCGAGCCGACCTCGAACTGGCCGAGGCGGCTGTTCTCGCGGGATGCGAATCGTAAGTCGCACGCGAGAACGAACTCACTGCCAGCGCCTCGCGCTCGACCGCGGATGCTCGCGACGCTGACGGCCGACGCGCGCGCCAGGCGCGTGGTGAGATCGAGCCACGGGTGCATTCCGGTCGGACCGTTAGGCATCGAGAGTGTCCGCGCCGGCTCGCCTTCGACGTCATAGTGCGCGAGGAAGTAGTCGGGATTCGCGCTGTCGAACACGACGACATTCAGTTGCGGGTCGCCTTCGATGAGGTCGACGAGCTCGGCGAGCTCGGTCACGGTCGTCGCGGTGATCGTGTTGATCGGCGGATGATTGAATGTCACCCGCCAGTAGCTGGGGCTGCACCGCACCAAGGTGAAGTGCTTCCACGCCGGATCGGTGTCGGCTGTGGTCGGCGTCCCGTTGTCGAGGGCATTGGCAGTCATGTCGACCTCCGTAGTCATGTCGTGCTCCTGGTCGCTATCCGAACGTGAAGCACAGGGCGGCGGCGCCGGGATCGAGGAACTCGATCTCGAACTGCCGGTCGGCGATCTGGTCGTTTGGCGGATGAGTTGGTACAGCCGCGGTTCGGTAACGACGCCGTTGCCCTGCTCGTCGACGTCGAGGCCGTGCGCATCACCGGGCGCTTGTCCGTCGAGCAGGACGCGGAACCGTCGCCGAACCCTGGGCCGGGGGCATCAGGATGAGGTGCACGTCACGCGCGTGGAAGCGGTACGCGATGCGGCCATTCGCCTCGTTGCTCACGGCGTCTTCGCGGCCGACGGTCCATTTGCCGGCGAGCGCCCATTCGTTGACGTCGCAGGCGGGTCGGCACGGTGTACTCGCGCGGCTCGTCGATCGCGGCGTCTCCCGGAGAGGCAAAGCCCTCGGACCGGGCGAGGCCGACGTAGGTCTCGGGCGATCGCAGGTTGTGCCCGTCCGCGGGGAGTTCGATGCCGCGCACATCGACCGGCGCCGGCTCGTCCGGAAGATTGCCTTCGCCGGCATCGGCGAGCAACTGCCGAATGACATGCTCGGACCGTTCGTAGCCGCCTTCGCCGAAGTGGTGGTGCCGGATGCGACCTTCCGCGTCGGCGATGTAGAGCGCCGGCCAGTACTGGTTGGCGAACGCATTCCACACGGCGTAGTCGTTGTCGATCGCGATCGGATACTCGATGTGCATGTCGCGCGCCGCCGGCGCACGTTGTCGATGTCGTGCTCGACGCCGAACTCCGGCGTGTGCACGCCGACCACGACGAGCCCGTTCTCGGCGTACGTGTCGGCCCAGCGCCCGGATGTACGGCAGCGTCCGGAGCCAGTTGATGCACGTGTACGTCCAGAACTGGACGACGACGACCTTGCCGTGCAGGGCGGCCGGTGTCAGCGGCTCCGTGTTCAACCAGGCGGTGGCGCCGGCGAACGCGGGCATGCGGCCTTCCATGGGAAGTGGAAACCGGTAGAAGAGTTGGTTCACGTTCATGGGTTGCACCTCAGGAGAGAGAATCGATCGGCTGGACTCGGTGGGGCCGAGTGGCTCAGAGTTCGGCCACTCGCCCCCGACCGCGCCTGCAGGTACTGAGGTTTCGATCTCCTCTAGCGAAGCGGCCGGAAACCGGCGCGTAGCTCCTCGGAGAAGAGCTGCGGCTCCTGCCAAGCAGCAAAGTGGTTACCTGCCTCGACCTCGTTGAAGTAGATGAGGTTGGGGTAAGCCGCTTCGGACCAACTCCGCGGAGCCTGGTAGAGCTCGTTCGGAAACACGCTCACGGCCGTCGGGATCGACACGCCCTTCACGTCGAAGAAGCCGAAGGTGTTTTCCTTGTAGAGGCGGGCCGACGAAACGCCCGTGTTGGTCAGCCAGGTGAACGTGATGTTGTCGAGGACCTCGTCGCGCGTGAGGTTGCCGACAGGCTGTCCGTCAACGAAGGCGCTCGCGATGTCTGCGTAGCTCTTCGCGTCGTGGTCGAGCATCCACGCGGCAAGCGCTACGGGTGAATCCGCCAGCCCGTACAGGGTCTGCGGGTGCAAGAGCATCTCGACCGCGTACCCGATGCCATTCGTGTACACGTAGCTGACCTGCTCATAGGCGCGAAGCTCCTCTGCTGACAGATCGGCGGGCGCGGGCGCGGCTTGCAGCGGAGCCAAACCCTTCGCCAGCTCCGAAGGAACGACACCCGGCATGTTGGTGTGAATGCCGAGCAGTTCCGGACGAGCCTGTACGCCCATCAGGTCCACGATCACCGCGCCCCAGTCGCCGCCCTGCGCGACGAACTTCGTGTAGCCCAGACGCTCCATCAACACGTACCACGCGTCCGCGATGCGGGTGGGTCCCCAACCGACGTCGATCGGCTTACCGGAGTATCCGTATCCCGGGATCGACGGAATGACGACGTCGAACGCGTCCTC
Organism: uncultured Actinomycetes bacterium; assembly: GCA_963819735.1. GTDB lineage: Bacteria > Actinomycetota > Acidimicrobiia > IMCC26256 > DASPTH01 > CAWFXC01. The sequence continues at coordinate 318,636 of CAWFXC010000001.1, forward strand.
TGCGCGGCCGCCGTGCGCCGTCGGGTCAGTGAGTGGCCCGACCACGTTGAGCATCTCGATCACCGAGCCCGGCCAACCGTGCGTGATGATCAGCGGCAACGCGTTCTCGTGCCGTGACTTGACGTGAATGAAGTGAATGTCGAGCCCGTCGATCTCGGTCATGAACTGCGGAAGCGCATTCAACCTCGACTGGACCCGCCCGAAGTCGTAGCTGCTGACCCAATAGCGCGAGCGCCTCCATCGTCGCCAGCTGTACGCCTTCGGCGGCATCTGTGACGGGTTCCTTTTCGGGCGAACGTGTGTGCGCGATACGTGCACGCAGGTCGTCGAGCTGCGCCTCGGGAATCTCGATTTTGAATGGCCGGATCGCGGTTGCGGTCTCGGCGTCGAGGGTGACAGACATCGGTATGCTCCTTTGAAGTTGGTCGGAGTGACGCCACGACGGTTCGTGGGGTGTCACCTCCGCAGCGTGCGCTTCTGAACAGGAGGTCGCGCCCGTCGAACTCCCTGGTCTCGACCCCCAGGGATTGCCCCGTGATTGCCATTGGATCTCGGCTGCCGCTCGCCGGCCCAGCGTGAAGTTGTGGCATGCAAGACGATCCCCGATCAATGCTGCACTACGCCCTCGACGTGGTCGGCGGACTACTCCTCGCCCTCGTGTTCGTCGCCGGATCAGAAGTGTTGATCGTTCAGAGGCGCCAGCGAGTCGGTGGTCGAGCCTTGGCGTGTGGCCTTGATTTCGGGGCTGTTTGACCCGTAGCATTACGACAACACGAACAGCCCCGATCGCAACCGAGCCGGGAGCCACTGCAGCTTCGGTCTCGCCGCGGCACCTTCGAATCGCTACCGGAGGAAACCGTGCGGAAGCGCTCCGCCGCGGCGTGCGTGCGCGCGGATTGAAGCCCGGCGAAACGTCGTCTCGCGAGCACGCCTCGGTCGCTCTCGCTGGCGGGGCAGCACGTTCGTCGCGTCACACCGACGCACCGGAAGTCCCGATCTAGCGCAGGTTCGGTGAGTCTCGCTTCCGATAACCGGGCAGAATCGGAAGTCAGCCATGGACATCCGACCGTCCAGTTAGCGAATCAGCCCCGCCCAGCCGGCTCGGTGAGTTGCCGTAAGTCTCGGCGTGCGCTCGCGCCATGTGTATAACGCGTGTTGCGCGCACCGAACTGCTCGCTCGGCGCCAGGCGGATCGGGCGATAATGCGGGCACCCGCGAAGCGCAGCGTGCGAGTGTGGATCGCTGTGAGCGAAGCCCGACTGATTCTGACCTGCGGATTGCCCGGGTCGGGCAAGACCACGCTCGCGCGCCAGCTAGCTACGAACCGGCGCGCCTTGCGCCTCACGCAGGACGAATGGCTGATCGCCCTCGGTTCCAACCCGTGGGACGCGGCGACCCGCGAGAAGGTCGACCACGAACTCTGGCGTCTCGCCCAAGACGTCCTGCGCCTCGGCGTGAACGTCGTCCTCGATTTCGGGCTCTGGGCGCGTGTCGAACGTGACGAAATGCGATCCGCCGCGCGTGGACTGGGTGTCGGCGTCGAACTGCACTACCTCGACGTGCCCCCGAGGAACTCTGGCGGCGAATCCAGGCCAGGAACTCGGCCCCACCCTGGAACAACTATCCGATTGGCAGGGTCGACCTGGACGGATGGCTACCCCTCTTTCAGGCGCCCGATGCTGCCGAGCTGGCGTTGTTCGACCCCCCGCCAGACTCAAGCTGAGACAGTCGAGAGAGACTGCGAATGAGTTGGAGCATCCCGCTGCCAGCGGCACGCCCGAACTGCAACACACCCCTCGACGAACAAAAGAGGAATCGCTCGGCGCCCGAGCCGGCGCGACAGAACGCGTACGCCAGAACCGCCGACGCGATGGCCGGCGCGACAGATGGACTCCCAGCGGTGCTGGCATCGCGGTGTCCGCTTGGTGCTGGAGTGCGTGTAGCTCAACTGTGTAGATCCCTGGCACGAATCGCGAGGAGCAGTGTGAGTCCCGGACTTAGTCCCTGGACTAGTCCCGATGTTCGTCCCGGGCGGTCACGGGTTCCGTCAAAGGCTGATGCGCGCCCGTCCGGTTTCGCTGTAATCGTCCGCGACCCTGGGCTGTTAGGAAGAGTCGCTCTCCCGTCGTTCCCAGATCTCGACGGTCGCTTCCAGCTCGCCCTGGTCGCGCTTGGCGGCCAGTTCAGCTCGGGGTAGAGGCGGCTGCTCACCCGCGTCAGGAGCGCCGGGCTCCTCGCACGCTCCCTACACAGCTCGCGGCTCGGTCGGACCCGTTCTGGTCGATCCGCGGCCGGGTGTTCCGTAGCACGGTTCCGACTGAGCTCAGACGCCCATTTGCGAGTCCGTCTCATGCTCTTCGACGCCTTGCCGTCGACGAGGAACCTCGCAGCTCCGTCGACGGGTACGGCGGCGACGGGCAGCCGGGGTTGGTCCGTCGACGCGGTGCCCCCGTCGAGCAGCGAGATTTTCCGGACGCGACGAAAGGACGGTGCACACTTGTGGTGATTCTCTGTGAAGCCGATCCTGAGTCCGGCGCTCTGAGTCCCTGATCGCGCGCGGCCCAAGGGCTTCCGTGGTCCGCCAAGCGCCTGAGGACCGGACCTGACTCCGACTCGCGTGAGCCGATCGTGCGGCTGCCGTCACGGACTGGTGACGCTCGGGTGTATCCAGGACAGCGGGGTGACCCGGCGAACGGCGGCCGACGGGCCCAGCGGCGCGTGCCTACCGCCACCCGCCGGCCGCAACGCCCGTTCCTTCGATTGCCCGCTCGCTCACTGGCCTGTCGCGCCAGCCCGGACGTCGCCCGGAGGTCTCGGACGGCCGCGAGATCCAACCGGGAACGAGCTCGCCGGCGTTTGCCAGTTCCCGGGTCCCAAAACCAACTCGGGACCAAGTTCGGGACGGACCTCGGGACTGGGGCAGCGCAGGATCCGAGAAGGCGACTGCAACCACTCCGCCGAGCTCAGAAGGAGGAGACGATCGTGCAACGTCTGACTTTCACGACGACCGAAGCGGCGACCGTGTTGGGCATCTCGCGTACCAGCGCCTACGAGCTCGTCCGATCGGGAACGCTGCCCTCGCTTCGGCTCGGGCGACGCATCGTCATCACCAAGAACGCACTCGAGGGTCTCCTCGGCTGCGCGCTCCCGGCGCCCGACCAGCCGACTGGTCCGCTCGAGGTCAATGCCGCCGTCACAGCTCCGCCGACCAGGCCTCGATCACCGCACCACTCACGGACCAGGCGACACTGAGTGCTCGAGCCGCTGCCCTCAGGGCTGGCCGTCACCGCCGGCCTCATCGAGAACTACTCGGTCCCCGTCGAGACTGTCGGCCAGGGACAACGCAAGCGCTTCGTCGGAGGCCTCAACCGCGTGGGCGTACACCCGCAGCGTCATCGCCGGGTTCGCGTGACCCAGGCGGCCGGCGACGGCCCTCACGTCATGCCCGCTCGAGATCGCCATCGTTGCCGTCCAGTGTCGAAGGTCGTGGAGGCGCCAGTGACTGTCGATTCCCGAGAGGTCCCGTGCGCGCTTCCACCACCACCCGATGCGGTCGGGATTTGCCGGCCCCTCATTCATCGAGAACATGTAGGGCGAGATCTGCCGGCGTTCCTTCCGAAGTTGCTCGATCTCGGTCAGGGTTCGCTCGTCGAGCCTGACGACGCGCGCATTGGCCGTCTTGGTCGGTGCGTCCTCGACAAGCGGTTCGTCGTCGCCCCGGATGATGCACGCGCTGCTGTCGACGGTGAGAGCACTGCTTGCGACGTCGTCCCATCGGAGCGCCGCGAGCTCAGCTCGCCGCAGACCTGCGACCGACGCGATGCGAAGAGCAAGCGCCGCCGCGGGATCGATCAGGCGGGCAGCGTCGATCGCGGCTCGAACCTCGTCCGCACTCATCGCGGTGCGAGGAGCCCGCTTCGGCTGCCGCAGCCGAGCCTGAGCCGCGACGTTCACCCCTACCCAATCCCACCGAACGGCCTGCGCAAGTGCGGCGCGCAGCGCGGCGTGCCGGCTCCGGATGGCCGATTCCCCCACGCCCTCCCTGCGCATCCGCGCGTGCCACCGCTCGACGTCGCTCACGCTGAGCCGCGCCACGTTGATGTCGCCGATCGGATCGGCGGCGACACGCGCGACGCGGCTGGCGTAGTCGCGACGGGACGCCTCGGCCCACACCGAGTCGTTCACCTCCCGCCATGCGGTCAGGACGTCGGCGACGGTTCGCCCGGCGGCATTCGAAGTGGGGCGGGATTCCAGCGCCGCCGCGGCGCGCTGAGCCTCGCGCTTCGTACCGCGAACCGTCTTGCTCACCTGGGTCGGGCGACCTTGTTCGTCGCGGCCGGTGAAGACGCGGATCTCCCAAACACCCGGCCGGCGCTGGCGCACTGTTGCCACGGCGAGACCGTAGCAGTTGTAGGGATGAGTAGGGATACGACCCGAAATTCGGAGTTCAGGACGGACCCCAAAATCAGCGGATGTGCAGGCCAGATATGGCTCGTGCGATCACCAGGCGCTGGATCTCGCTGGTGCCTTCGAAGATCGTGTAGATCTTGGCGTCACGGTGCCAACGCTCGACCGGGTACTCGCGGACGTAGCCGTACCCACCGAGGATCTGGATCGCCTCCTCGGTGACGCGCACGGCCGTCTCCCCCGCCTTCAGCTTGCTCATCGAGCCTTCACCGCTGGTGAACTCCTTGCCGGTGTGCCCCATCCACGCGGCGCGCCACACGAGGAGGCGCGACGCGTCGATCTCCGTCTTCATGTCGACGAGCTTGAACGCGATGGCCTGGTTCTCGATGATCGGACGCCCGAACTGCACGCGCTCCTTGGCGTAGTCGAGCGCGTACTCATACGCCGCGCGCGCGATGCCGATGGCCTGCGCACCGACGAGCGGACGCGTCGCCTCGAACGTGGCGAGCGCGGCCTGGTGCCGGCTGCTCACACCTTCACGCGCGCGGGCGAGCCGTTCGTCGAGCTTCTCCTTCCCGCCGAGCAGGCACGCACCGGGGATACGCACGTCGTCGAGCACCACTTCCGCGGTGTGGCTGGCGCGGATGCCGTGCTTCTTGAACTTCTGTCCCATGGTCAACCCGGGAGTGCCGGGGGGCACGACGAAGCTCGCCTGCCCGCGCCCGCGCAGCTCCGGATCGACCGACGCCACCACCACGTGGATGTCGGCGATGCCGCCATTCGTGATCCACGTCTTGGTGCCGTTCAGCGCCCACTCGTCTTTCGCTTCGTCGTAGACCGCGCGCGTGCGCAACGAGCTGACGTCGCTTCCCGCATCGGGCTCGGTCACACAGAACGCGCCGAGCTGGACCTTCTCGGGGGTGCCGTAGCACTGCGGGACCCACTCGCCGACCTGCGCGGGCGTGCCGTTGGCGATGATGCCCGACACCGCGAGCGTGCTCCCGAAGATGGCGAGCGCGATGCCGGCATCGCCCCAACACATCTCCTCGCTCACGATCGGCCACGTGAGTCCGGTGGGGTCGGCGATCGCGTTGGCGCCGAACTCCATGGAGTACAGCCCGATCTTGGCCGCCTCCTCGATGATCGGCCACGGCGTCTCCTCCCGCTCGTCCCACTCGTGGGCCGCGGGGCGGATGACGTCCTCGGCGAAGTCGTGGACCCACTTCTGGATCTGGGTCTGGTCCTCGTTGAGCTCGAGCGAGAAATCGGCCACTGCAGGCTCCTGTTCGGTCCGGGGAGCAGACGCGATCACCCGGCGCGGAAAACCGTAAGTTACTACTCGGTAACTTACCACCCCGCGCGGGCGGCCGCGACCAGGGCGCGGACGCGGACGCGGGGAGGCCCGCCGGTTGGGGAACCGACGGGCATCCCGATGGGGCCGAGCGATTGAGGGCGGGACGCTCGGCCCCACCACGGTCAGCTCGCGGGCTGAGCCGCCTGACCGAAGTGACGGTTGACGATCGTGTTCACGCGGTCCGGCACCTTCGACTTGATGGTCGCCCCGCGCTCGGCGGTGATCGTCTTGTTCGCGACCAGTTGGTCGACCTTGGCGTCGGCCGCAGTGACCAGCGCGGTCACCACCGCCTGTGGGTCCTTGCCCAGCGACGTGGCGTACTCGCTGATGCTCTTGCCGCTCTTCAGCGCGGCCCTGAGATCGGCCCTCGTCACCCCGAGGGTGGTGATCATGATCTTCACGCCGGCGCGTCGGATCTCCCTGCGGATCACGGGGTGACGCTTCACGGCCGGCGCGGTGGCGGCCACGGTGCCGGAGCCGGTGCCGGTGCTGTCGGCGGCGAACGCCATTCCTGCGGTACCGACGGTGATGGCGCCGGCCAGCGCAACCACGGCAACGAGCTTCTGCATCTTCATGATCGGTCCTCTCGCTTCTGCCCGGTCGGGCCTTGATGCTCCGAGCCGAGGGGTTCGGCTCATGTCCTAGAGGTAACCGCCGGAACGTCAGGGATTTGTGATCTGTCCGGCAGCGGCCGACCAAGGCATCGCGGTAGCGTCCGCGGATCATGAGTACCACCGACGCAGTCACCGTGGACGTCGCGAACTTCGTCGCCACGGTCGAGATCCATCGCCCACCGCACAACTGGTTCGACATGCCGGTGATCACCGCACTCGCCGAGTCGGTGCTCGGCCTCGATGACGACCCCGCCTGTCGCGCCATCGTGCTGTGCTCGGAAGGCAAGAACTTCTGCGCCGGCGCCGACCTCAGCGGGAGCGATCTCATCGAGAGCACCGCATCGCTCTACGACGAAGCGGTGCGACTGTTCTCCAACCGCAAGCCGATCGTGGCCGCGGTGCAGGGCGCCGCGGTCGGGGGTGGCCTCGGGCTCTCGTTGGCGGCCGACTTCCGGGTGGCAACCCCGCAGACCCGCTTCAGCTGCAACTTCGCCAAGCTCGGCTTCCACCAGGGTTTCGGCATCTCGGTGACGCTGCCCGCCGTGATCGGTCAGCAGCGGGCGTGGGAGCTCATGTACACCGGCGGCGAGGTACGCGGTGACGAGGCGCTGCGCATCGGGTTGGCCGACCGCGTGGTGCCACTCGAAGAATTGCGGGTGGGCGCGCACGCGTTCGCGGCCGAGATCGCCGCCGCCGGCCCGCTCGCGGTGCTCTCGATCCGCGAGACCATGCGGGGCGATCTCGCCGATCGGGTGCGGGCGGCGACGGCACGCGAGCACACCGAGCAACAGCGGCTCCGCGAGACCGACGACTTCCGCGAGGGAGTCGCCGCGACCTCCGAGCGGCGTCCGCCCGAGTTCACCGGACGCTAGGGACGCGCCAGTGGACGCGGCACCCACCGGCATCGATCTCGACGCGTTCGCCGCGTGGGCCGCGGACGCGCTGCCGTCGTACACCGCGCCGTTCGCTGCGCAGGTGATCACCGGCGGCCAGTCGAACATCACCGCGCGGATGACCGACGCCGACGGGCAGCAGTTCGTGCTGCGCCGACCACCCTTGCACGGGGTACTCCCCACCGCGCACGATATGGGACGCGAGCACCGCATCATCCATGCGCTCGGACCGACCCCGGTCCCCGTCCCGCACGCGATGGCCAACTGCCCCGACCCCGACGTCATCGGTGCGCCGTTCTACGTGATGTCGTACGTGGCGGGCATCGTGCTGAACGACACCGACACCTCCTTGACCCTCGACGAAACGGCGCGCCGCGCCGCCGGCGAGTCACTCGTCGACGCGCTGGTCGCGCTGCACGCGGTCGATGTCGACGCCGTCGGCCTCGGCGACCTCGCCCGCCGCGACGAACTGGTCCGCCGTCAACTGAAGCGGTGGCACGCGCAGTTCGAGGCCAGCCGCACGCGCGACATCCCCGCCGTCGACCGCGTGCACGCCCGGCTCGCGGAGCACATCCCGGAGCAGCACGAGAGCACCGTGGTGCACGGCGACTTCCGGTTGGGCAACTGCGTCGTCGACGACCGCGGCACCATCCAGGCGGTGCTCGACTGGGAGATCTGCACGCTGGGCGACCCGCGCGCCGATCTCGGGTACGTGCTCGCGACCTGGGCCGAAGCCGGCGATCCCCTCGTGAGCGACGCCCACAACCCGACCCTCGCACCGGGGTTCCGGACCCGGGCGGAGCTCCTCGCCCGCTACACGGAACGGTCGGGTCGCGACACCACCGACGTCGACTACTTCGTCGCGTTCTCCTACTGGCGTCTCGCGTGCATCATCGAGGGGGTCCTCGCCCGGATCCTGTCGGGGGCGCGTGGGGGTGACCCCAGCGACGCGGTCAAGGCGGAGGAGTTCCGCGGCCGAGTGGACAGTTGCGCCCGCCTCGCGGAGGAATACGCTGCGAGTCTCTGATCTCAGTGTTCGAGGGGAGAGCACCGTGTCCACTCCTGCTCCGGCCATCACCGTTGCCGGCTACAGCCACGTCGCGCTGATGGTCGACGATCTCGACGCCGCCATGGACTTCTACTGCGGCACGCTCGGCTTCGAGCCACTCCCCCGTCCCGACTTCGGGCCGGGCGCCTGGCTCCAGAAGGGTGTGGCGCAGGTCCACCTCGGAGTGGTCGACGAGATGTCGGCACCGTCCGGGTTCCCCCACATCGCGTTGCACATCCCGCGCGCCGACTACGCCGACACGATGGCCGCACTCGAGGCTCGGGGCGTGCCGTTCGTGATGGAGCCCCGATCGCGCGAAGACTTCGGCAAACCGGTATGGGCCGCGTTCATCAAGGACCCGGCCGGCAACGTGATCGAGCTGACCGACGTCGACCCCACCTGAACGGCGAGCACCATGCCTGACCCCTGCACCCATCTCCACCTGATCCGCGACGTCACGCCGAGCGCGCAGGGATGCGAAGACTGCCTGCGCATCGGCGACACGTGGGTCCACCTCCGGCTCTGCCTCATCTGCGGCCACGTCGGTTGCTGCGACCAGTCCAAGAACAAGCACGCCACCGCGCACTTCCATGCGGAGGGGCACCCGATCATCCAGTCGTTCCAACCGGGCGAGGACTGGCTGTGGTGCTACGTCGACGAAGTGATGATGGAGCCGGCCTGAGCCGGGGAACCTGACGTGGCGGCACCACTGCGCGTCGGGATCCTCAACGACATGATGGACGCCGCGACCGACGACCCGATGCAGGGCGGCGGGATCGACGACGGCATCCGTCTCGCGGTCGACGACCTGATCGCGTCGGGTCGCCTCGACCGCGACGTCGAGTTCGTCCACGGTCACGGCCTCGGGCTCCCGGGCGGCACCGCGTGGGCCGTCGAACGCGCGTACGCGGAGCTCGCGGCCCAGGGTGTGCTGCTGATCGTCGGCCCCGCCATCGGCGACAACGCGCTGGTCGCCACCCCGCTCGCCGATGCCGCAGGGATACCGACGATCAACTGGGCGGGCACCGAGCGCGGCCGCAGCGAGTACATGTTCCACCTGCAGGTGGGGTCACACGAGGACGAATCGATCCTTCTCGCCCGTCACCTCGCCGATCTCGGGCTCCGCCGTGTGGGTGTGGTGCTCGACCGGTCACCCATCGGGCGACGGTACGCGGCGTTCTTCGAGACCGAGTGTGAGGTGCTCGGGCTCGAGCTCGCGGCCCGCGTCACGATCGCGCCCATCGCCGAAGACGCCTCGCACGAAGTCGCCGCGCTGCGGTCCACCGGCGTCGACGGCATCGTGTACCTCGGGCTGGGGCTCAGCGGCGCCGCCGTCGCCCGCGCCCGCGCCGACGCCGGTTGGGACGCGCCCGCGGCGATGAACACCGCCGGTATGCGCGGCTACTCGCCCGACTACGCGCGCGCGATCGACGGCTGGACCTACGTCGACATGCACTCCGACTCCAACACCGTGCTGCGCTCGCTCCGGGAGCGGCTCGGAATCGACGCGCGCATGGGCGCGCTCCCCGCCGTCGCCTACGACCTCGGCCTGCTCGTGGCCGAAGGGTTGGCGCGCGCGACCGAGCACACTCGCGCGGGCGTGAAGGAAGGGCTCGAGTTGGTGAAGCTCGTGCCCGCGGCCGAAGGGTACGAGGGCACCACCCTCGGGTTCGGTCACTGGGACCGCGGCGCACTGCACGGTCGCTACCTGGTGCTGCGCGAGTGGCGCGACGCCGAATCGCTCGAGATCACCTGATCCGCGTCACCCGGCCCGCGACGTGAGGTCGTAGCCACCGGCGCGCAGGATCTGCAGCGCGGGGACGAGCGCGATCGCCGGCTCGCCGAAGCTCAAGAGTCGGCCGGCCACGAAGAGGGCGAGCGCGGTGGCGTGCACCGCCACGTCGTGCGGGGTGTCGACTGTGAGCACCACCGCGGCACCGGCGTCGGCGCGCCGACGGCAAGGCGCGAGCAACGAGTGGGCAACGCCTGCGTCGAGGCCGACCGTCGGGCCGTCGAGCAGGAGGATCGATCCGTCGTCGGGTTCGGCGACGAGCGCGGCGGCTTCGTCGGGACCGAACGCCAAGCGACGGGTCGTCCCGGCCGCGCGCGCCGACCGGGCAGGTGACGACATGACGCCGTCGACCAGGACCCGGCCCGCGTCGGGGACCAGACGTCCGCCGAGGAGGTAGAGCAGGGTGCGGGTACCGGACCCCTCGGGACCGCAGAGCGCCAGCATCTCCCCCCGATCGACGGAGAGCGACACGCGCTGCACGAGCGATCGCCCGCACCGACGCATGCTCACGTCGCAGACCTCGAGTGCGACCATGGGGTGAACCTCCCGGAGGCGCCGGTTAGGGTGACCAGGTCACTTAGGCTTGCCTTACCTTAGGAGAGGGCTCCGGGTAGAGTCAAGACCCGATGGCCCCGGAATCCCCCGCCCCCGAACCCGGACCGCGGTTCGCGCGGCGGGGCTTCCTCGCCGGCGCGGCACTGGCCGTCGGCGCACTGGTGACCGCGTGCGGCGACGGCGGGAGCTCGGCCCAGGGCAGCCCGAGCACCTCGGCGGGGAGTGCCCCGACCTCGGCGCCCGCGACCGTCGCGCCCGCCACCGTCCCACCGACGACCGCGCCGGGCCCCGCCCAGTTCGTCGACACCGGACCCGACGAGTTCGGTCGCGTCGCGCTCACCTTCCATACCAGCGGCGACCTCGGCCTCGCCCAGCAGCTCCTCGACGTCCTCGCCGCCCACGACGCGCACATCACCTCGTTCATCGTCGGCAGCTGGCTCGCCACGAATCCCGGCTGGGCGAAGAAGCTCACCGACGCCGGCCACGAGCTCGCCAACCACACCTACACGCACCCGACGTTCTCGAGCTTGTCGCCGGAGCAGATGACGACGGAGATCACCCAGTGCCGTGACCTGCTCGTGCGCCTCACCGGATCGGGCGGGCGGTACTTCCGACCGTCGGGTACCGACGACGGCACGTCGACCCCGGCGGAGATCGTGCTCGACCTCGCCGGGCAGGCCGGCTACCCGGTCGTGCTCGGGTTCGACTGCGACCCGCTCGACTACCAGGACCCAGGCGCCGACGTCGTCGCACAGCGCACCCTCGCCACCGTGCACGCCGGGTCGATCATCAGCCTGCACTTCGATCATCCGGGCACGATCGCCGCGATGCCCGCGATCCTCGACGGGCTCGCGCAACGGAACCTCAAAGCCGGGACGGCGTCGGAACTCCTCGCATGATCTGACGTGTGAGGTCTGAGGCGTGAGGTCTGACGTGTGAGGTCTGACGCGTGACGTCAGCGGTTCACGTCACCGGCGTGCCGGCGCCCGATGCCGCCGACCACGACGCGAACAACCCGGCGTAGCGGCCCCCGCGCGCGATCAGCTCGTCATGGGTACCCAGCTCCGCCAGCATCCCGTCGTCGATCACGGCGACGCGGTCGGCCCGGGCCGCGGTCGACAGCCGGTGGGCGACGACGACGACCGTGCGCCGCTCGGTGAGCACCTCGAGCGCCCGTTCCGCGATTTGCTCGGTGCCAGGATCGAGGTTCGACGTCGCCTCGTCGAGCACCAGCACGGTGGGATCGGCCAGTGCGGCGCGCGCGAGCGACACGAGCTGGCGCTCCCCCGCCGACAGGCGCGATCCCCGTTCGTGCACTTCGGTGTCGAGGCCGTCGGGGAGTGATTCGAAGCGCTCGCGCACGCCCAGCGCGTCGACCGCGGCCTCCACTTCGGCGTCGGTCGCGCCGCGGCGGCCGAGGCGGATGTTGTCGCGGATCGTGCCCGAGAACAGGAACCCCTCCTGCGGGACCACCACGATGCGCTCGCGCAATGAGCGCATCGTGGCGGCGCGCAGGTCGACCCCGCCGAACGAGACGGAACCCGCCCGCGGGTCGTAGAAGCGCACGATGAGCTTGGCGAGGGTCGACTTCCCGGCGCCGGTGGGGCCGACCAGCGCCACGCGCTCGCCGGGCGCGATGGTGAGATTCACGTCGCGGAGAACGTCGGTGGTGCCGTACGCGAACGAGACGCCCGACACCTCGATGGGACCCTCGGGCGCGAGGTCGACCGCGCCGGGTCGCTCGGAGATCGACGGCGCGACGTCGAGCAGCTCGAAGAGCTTCTTCAGCGCCGCACCCGCGGACTGGACGGTGTTGTACTGCTGACTCAGGTTCTGGACCGGATCGAACAGGTTGCCCAGGTAGAGCACGAAGGCGGCGACGGTACCGACGGTGACGATCCCCTGGTCGGCGAAGATCCCCCCGAGCCCGATGATCAGCGCCATGGCGCCGACCCCGAGGAACTCCATGAACGGGAAGTAACGGGTCGCGATGCGGGCGGTCTCGATGTTGGCGTCGAACTGCGCTTCGTTGGTCTCGCGGAAGCGACGGGCGAACGACCGCTCCCGACCGAACGCCTGCACCACCCGCACCCCGGCCAGGCCCTCCTGCAACGTCGCCAGGTTGTGGCCGATGCGCTCGCGCACCTCGAGGTACGCACGGTTCGATTCGCGCCGGAACCACCGGGTCGCGATCAACGCCGGCGGAACCACCACGAGCACCGCCAACGCGAGCTGCCAGCTCAGGATGAAGATGGCGACGGTCGAGCCGACGAACAGCAGGATGTTCTGCACGATCGCGGTGAGGCCCGACTGCACGAGCTCCTGCAGCGCATCGACGTCGGACGTGAGCCGGGACACCAGCCGGCCGGTCTGCTCCTTCTCGAAGAAGTCGAGGCCCAGGTCGATCAGGTGGCCGAACGCCCGGATGCGCAAATCGCGGAGGAAGGTCTCGCCGATCCGCGCCACGAGGAGGATGGAGTACCGACCGAGGACCAGGCCGATGATCGCCACGACCACGTAGGTGGCCGCCGCCAGGTTGAGCGCGGCGACGTCGTGGCCGCGGATGCCGGAGTCGATGCCGTAGGCCACCAGCGCGGGGCCGGCGAGCAGGCAGGCGGTCTGCCCCAGTAGACATACAAATGCGACCACGATGCGCCACCGCCACGGCCGCAACATCCGCCGCAGCCGGCGCGCGACCTGGCCCACGTCGTCGCGCGTGATCCGATCCTCTTCGGTGACGCCCCAGCCGGAGATCACGACACCGGCTCCTCGGCCGGCGCGTCGGTTGGCGCGTCGGTCGGCGCGTCAGGGGCGACCGACTGCGCGAGCACCGTCCGGTACAGCTCGGAGCGCGCCAACAGCTCCGCGTGCGTTCCTTCGTCGGCGACGCGTCCGCCGTCGAGCAACACGACTCGGTCGGCCAGCGCGATGGTCGCCGGCCGGTGGGCGATGATGAGCGTGGTCCGGCCGGTCATGACCTCGGTGAGCGCGGCCCGGATCTCGTGCTCCTTCGTCGGATCGACCGACGACGTCGCGTCGTCGAGGATGAGCACGCGCGGATCGGCGAGCACCGCGCGCGCGATGGCGATGCGCTGGCGCTGACCACCCGACAACGAGAACCCGTGCTCACCGATGACCGTCTCGTAGCCGTCGGGCAACGCCTCGACGAAGTCGGCCACTCCCGCGAGTCGGGCCGCGCGTCGGACCTGCTCCATCGTCGCGTCGGGATCCGCGAACGCGATGTTGGCGCCCACCGTGTCGCTGAACAGGAACGTGTCCTCGAAGACGATCCCGATGGCCCGGCGCAGTTCCCGCAACCGCATGGTGCGCACGTCGACACCGTCGAGCAGGACCCGGCCGTCGTCGACGTCGTAGAACCTGGGAATGAGGCGGGCCACGGTGGTCTTGCCGCTGGCAGTGGGCCCCACGATCGCCACCGCCTCGCCCGGGCGGAGCACGAGATCGAGCCCGTTGAGCACCGAGAGCCCGTTGCCGTAGCCGAACTGCACCTGCTCGAACCGCAGCTCGCCACCACCGTCGACGGGGAGCGCCTGCCCGTCGGACGGATCGGTGATCTCGGCGTCGGTCTCGAGCACCTCGTAGACCCGACCCGCCGACGCCGACGCGCGCGACACGAGCGCGAGCAGCGTGCCGGCCATCCGCAACGGGATGATCAGCATGAGGATGTAGGTGTTGAACGCGACGATCTGCCCGATCTGGAGGTTGCCGTCGAGCACCTGGTGACCGCCGTACCAGAGGATCGCGGCCAGCGACAGCGCGGGCACGAAGTCGAGTGCAGGGAGGAAGCCGGCGCGCAGTCGAGCGAGATCGAGCGCGTGACTGCGGACGGCTTCGGCTTCGTGCTCGAGCCGCGCCTCCTGAATGTCCTCGGTGCCGAATCCCTTCACCGCACGGATCCCGGAGATGCTCTCCTCGACGACGGTCGACACGTCGCCCAACTTCTCCTGCTGCTCGAGACCAATCGGCGCGGCGCGCCGGACGAACCGCGTCGCCATCACGTTCAGCAACGGCAACAGACCGAGCGCGAGCAGTGCGAGCAGCGGGCTCGCCGCGACCATCACGACGATCACCCCGATCAGGATCGCGATGCTGGAGATCGTGATCGGCACGTACGTGAGCATCTGGTTGATCTGCAGGATGTCGGTGTTGGCGCGCGACATCAGCTGCCCGGTCTGCGCCTCGTCGTGGAACGCGAAGTGGAGACGCTGGAGGTGCGCGAACAGTCGCTCGCGCAGGTCGGTCTCGACCCGGAAGGCGATCCGCCAGGCGCCGTAGCGGCGTACTCCCATCCCCACGCCCTGCACGATGCCGAGCAGCGCGATCAGGACCGAATAGAAGATGATCTTGCCGGTGTCGCCGGGGATGATCCCCTGGTCGATCGCCGCCGCCGCCAGGAGTGGCACCGAGAGCTTCGCCAACGTCCACGCCAACGCGGAACCGATGGCGACGACGAGCCAGCCGCGCTGCGGCCGCAGCGTTCGACGGATGAGCCGGTACCCCTCGCGTCGGAGCTCGCGGTCGGGATCCGACGCCCGCCGGCGCGACTCGCGGCTCACTGCACCTCCCTGCTCTCGCGGATCTCGCGGATCTCGCGTCAATCGGCGTCCCCGGCACGCGGCGCGCTCGGGGCGACACCGCAGGGTACCAGCGGCCTCCGTCGCCCATCCGGGCCCGATCCGGACGCGCCGGCGGCCAGAAAACCGGGCTCTGGTCCGAATTGGTTCATCGAGTCAAATAGATTTCTGGGGGTGGACCGGGGTGCCCCGGTCCGGCCGAGGAGGACCTCATGAGTATCGAAGGCATCGACCTCAACGACCCGGAGCGGTTCGTGCGGGGCGAGCACCACGAGATGTTCAGAGTGCTCCGGGCCGAAGATCCCGTCTACTGGCAGACCGACGACCTCAAGGGCGGCGGCTACTGGAACGTGGTGAAGCACGCCGACCTGATCGACGTGAACCGCGACACCGAGCGGTTCTCGTCGGAGACCGGCGGCACCATGATCATGTCGGGTCAGTTCCCGATCGGGGAAGACCCCGACGCGATGATGGACACCCGCGGCGTCCTGATGCTCGACATGGACCCGCCCAAGCACACCCGCTACCGCCTGCTCGTGAACAAGGGGTTCACGCCGCGGATGATCGGGTTGATCGAGCAGGCGCTCCGGCACCGGGCGTCGATGATCGTCGACCGCGTCATCGAAGAGGGTTCCGCCGACTTCGTCGAGGACATCGCCGCCGAGCTGCCGCTGCAGGCAATCGCCGAGATCATGGGCGTCCCGCAGGAGGATCGGCGCAAGCTGTTCGAGTGGTCGAACCGCATGATTGGTGCCGCCGATCCCGAGTACATGGCCGACGATCAGGGTGATGCGTTCGTCGAGCTGTTCACCTACGTGAACGAGCTCGCGGCGTTGCGGAAGGCCGATCCGCACGACGACATCGTCACCAAGCTCCTCAACTCGGAGATCGACGGCGAGAGCCTGAGCGAGCTCGAGTTCGACATGTTCATGATGTTGCTCGCGGTCGCCGGCAACGAGACCACCCGCAACGCCACCGCGCACGCGATGTACGCGTTCATGACCCACCCCGACCAGTTCGAGCTGCTGAAGCAGGACCCGGATGGCCGGATGGACACCGCGGTCGAGGAGGTCCTGCGCTGGGCCACGCCGGTGCTGCACTTCCGTCGTACCGCGACGGTCGACACCGAGCTGCGCGGTCGTCAGATCAAGGCCGGCGACCGCGTCGTCATCTGGCACATCTCCGCCAATCGCGACGAAGAGGTGTGGGCCGACCCGTTCACCTTCGACATCACCCGTTCGCCCAACCCGCACGTGGCGTTCGGCGGCGGCGGCTCGCACTTCTGCCTCGGCGCGAACCTGGCCCGGATGGAGCTCAAGCTCATCCTGACCGAGCTCGTCACCCGCATGCCCGACATGGCCCTCGCCGGAGAGCCGCAGCGGCTCCGGTCGAACTTCATCGGCGGGATCAAGCACATGCCGGTGAAGTGGACGCCGGGACCGCGCGTGCTCGCCGACGCTTGAGCCCCGAGAGCTCCGGCGGGATCCTGTCGGGCCCGATCGACGGGCCCGCCCGCACCGCCGCGCAATACCCGCACCGCGCCGCCGAACCCGGGATCCGGGTGCTGCACCGCGCGTCCGGATTCACGGGCACGCTCGTCGCGCTCGACGGGGACGACGTCGTGCTGCGGGGGCACACCGGCCTCGAGCGCAGATACAAGAACGTCCCCGGCACCTTCGCGGTCGACGGCACCGCCACCCATCTCGTGATCCCGCGGGTGCCCGTCGACCAAGGTCCGCGCGTCGCGACCGACGTGCGGACTGCGTCGGGGAGCCGCGCGGTGATCGGCGCCCGGGCGCGGGTGGCCCGCGCCAGCCGCATCTGGGTGGAGGGCGTGCACGACGCCGAACTCGTCGAGCGGGTCTGGGGTGACGATCTCCGCGTCGAAGGCATCGTGGTCGAGCGGCTCGACGGCGCCGACCACCTGGCCGACGAGGTCCGCACGTTCGGGCCCGCGCGCGATCGTCGCCTCGGCGTGCTGCTCGATCACCTGGTACCCGGGAGCAAGGAAGCCCGGTTGGCCGCGGCCGTGGTCAACCCGTACGTGCTGATCACCGGTACCCCGTTCGTCGACGTGTGGGAAGCGGTGCGGCCGGCCGCCGTCGGCATCGCGGCGTGGCCGAAGGTCCCGAAGGGGCGCGACTGGAAGGACGGCGTCTGCGCCGCGCTCGGCGTCGACGACCCGCGCACGATGTGGCGGCGGATCCTCGCGTCGGTCACCGACTGGAAGCAGCTCGAGCAACCGTTCGTCGCCGCGGTCGAGCAACTGATCGACTTCGTGACCGAGTAGTCGCGCTCAGCTCTCCTCGAGCAGCCGGGCGCGCAACTGCGGGTCGGTGACGAACACGGGCAGGTTGTCGGCGTCGAGGTACGACGGCCGCGCCGACGAACCGCCGTCGACCACCAGCGTGTGCCCGGTGACGAACCCGGCGAGGTCGGAGAGCAGGTAGAGCACCGCGGCGGCGATGTCGACCGGTTGCCCGCGCCGCCCGAGTGGGATTGCGGTGCTTTCCGGCAAGTGGCGTTCGGCCGGCGACGACTCCACCGGCGTGTTGTGCGCCTGCGTCTTGGCCGTGCTCACCGTGCCGGCGGCGACCGCGTTGACGCGCACGCCGGCGCCGCCGAGCTCGAGCGCGGCCGTGCGCACGAGCGCGAGCATGCCCGCCTTCGCCGCGGCGTAGGGCGCGCCGAACGGCATCGCCGACTGCCCGCTGATCGACGCGATGTGCACGATGCTCCCACCGGAACCCTTCGCGACCAGGCGTGCGGCCACGGCCTGCGTGGTGACGAACGCCGACTGGAGGTTCAGCTCCATGACGTCGGCGAACGTCGCGGGCGACATCGTCGCGATCGGTGCCCACTGCGACGGCCGCATCCCACCCGCCACGTGCACCAACCCGTGGAGGGGGCCGTCGGCAGCCGCGGCATCGATGGCATCGGCTACCGTCGCGGGGTCGCGCACGTCGACGATCGCAGGCCGGAACCGACCACCGACGTCGTCGACCTCGTGCGCGGTGACCGCGAGCCGATCGGGGTCGACCTCGAGGCCGACGATCACCATGCCCGCCTCCGCGAGCAGGCGGCACACCGCGGTACCGATGCCACCCCCGCCCGCGCCGGCGACCACGATGACCTTGCCGCGCAATCCGACCCGCTCGTCGAGCACGGGACCATGGCTACCATGCCGCGGTGTTCCATGGACGGCTCGACGGGCGCTCGGTCCTGATCACCGGCGCCACCGCGGGTCTGGGCCGCGATCTCGCCGCTGCGCTCACCGAGTCGGGCGCGACGGTGGCGGCCGTCGACGGGGGCTACGACACCCGCGAGGCGGCGGATGCGGCCTTCGCGCCGCACGGATCGGTCGATGCCGTCGTGCACGCGCATGTCGACCCGCGCGCGCTGGTCGCGCAGTCACTCGCCGATACGGCTGAGGAAGCGTGGGACGAGCGCAGTGAAGGGGTGCTGCGCGACGCGTTGTTCACGTTGCAGGCCTCGCACCGCACCTTCGGCGATGGCGGCGGCCGCATCGTCGTGGTCACCCCGACCATCGCGATCACGGGAAGCGACGCGCTGGTCCCGTACGCCACTGCGGTCGAAGGGATGCGAGCGCTGGCCAAGTCGGCGGCCCGGCAATGGGGCCGGTACGGCATCACCGTGAACTGCGTCGCGCCGCCGATGGAATTGTTGGCGCCGGGAACGCCGACCCCATACGCGTTCGTCACCGAGCCCGCGCTCGGCCACCTGGCCGGGGTCGACGACGTGGCCGCCGCCATCGCGCTGTTCGTCGGCGCCGACGGGCTCGGCATCACCGGCGCCACCATCGTGGTCGACGGCGGCACGGTCATGGTCCCGTGAGCGACGCGCTCGTGGACCGCATCGTCGTCGTGACCGGCGCCGGCGGCGGGATCGGCCGCGGCGTCGCATTGGCGTGCGCAGCTGCGGGCGCGTTCGTCGTGGTCGCGTCGCGCCACGAGAACGGCGAGGAAACAGTGGACGAGATCACTCGCCGCGGCGGCAATGCCGTGTGGGTGCACTGCGACGTCACCGACCCGACGACCGTCGACGACGCGGTGCGCGCCGCCACGACGAACGCGGGCGGCCTCGACGCGATGGTGCACAACGCCACGAGCAACCGGTCGAGCGAACCTCACCGCCTCGAGGACGTCGACCGCGCGCTCTGGGACGAGCACGCGTCGGTGTCGGTGCGGGGCGCGTACCACTGCGCGCCGCGCCGCACTCCCCTCACTCCGCGAGCGTCGGGGCACGATGATCTTGATGACGTCCCCGGCCGGCATGGAGGGCAGCGTCGGCCTGCCCCTCTACGGCGCGGTCAAGGGCGCGTTGCGCGGCTTCACCAAGAGCCTCGCCCGCGAATGGGGACCGCTCGGGGTGACGGTGAACATCGTGTCGCCGTTGTCGACGTCGCCGGCGATGGTGAACGCGATGCGCGAGGACCCCGAACTCGAGGGCCGGCTCTCCCGCCGGGTGCCGCTCGGTCGGGTGGGCGACCCCGAGACCGACATCGGCCCCGCGGTCGCGTTCCTCGCCGGCCCCGACGCGCGGTACGTGACCGGCCAGACCCTCGTGGTCGACGGCGGCCGCTTCATGAACCTCTGACCGCGGCCGGTCCCGCGGCGGACCGGTGCCGGTATTCTGCGGTGCTTCGAGGACGTTGCCACACGAGGGGGACGCATGACCGATGGCCCGCGGTTCAGCCGGCTCGACGACGTGCCGTGGGAGGAGGTCCGCAAGATCGACTTCGGCGACCACACCGCGTCGGTCCGTGAGAAATGGCTCGACTTCTCGCCGCGGTTCCTCTCACTCCTCGCGGAGTGGGACCCCGGCATGATGATCCACGCCCACGGCCACAACAGCGATCACATCGTCTACGTGCTCGAGGGCGACATGACGTGCGGCGATCAGTACTGCGGTCCGGGCACCCACATCGCACTCGACCAGGGCGACGACGTTCGGGCCGTTCATCGCGGGGCCGAACGGCGTGGTGTTGTTCGAGGTGATGATGGGCGATCCCCGCTCGTTCGCCGTCCGACGAACCGGGCTGGGAGCGTCTGCTGGCGGAGAGGGGCGCGCAGCAGGCGCCGAATCCGGAGATCGCCCTCCCCGACTGGCTGCAGGACACCCGGACCTGACGGTGGGCCCGCCGTTCGCACCGGGGTCGGTCTCGCTGCGGCTGTATCCCCACAACGATCTCCCGGCGGCGGGCATCGTCGACGAGTTGTGCACGCAGGCGTCGATCGCCGCGCAGCACGGCTTCGACGGCGTGATGACCAGCGAGCACCACGGCGGCTTCCACGGTTACCTGCCCAACCCGCTGCAGGCCGCGGGGTGGTGTCTGGAAGCGATGGCCACGGGCTGGGCCGCACCGTGTCCGCTGCTGCTCCCGCTGCGGCCACCCGCGCTCGTCGCCGAAGAGATCGCCTGGCTCGCGGCGCGGTTCCCCGGCCGCGTCGGCCTCGGGGTCGCGTCGGGTGCACTGCCCGACGACTTCGAGATCATGCACGCGCCGATGGACGACCTCGCGGCGCGCTTCACCGCGGGCTTCGAGGAGCTCGCGCCGGCATGCTCGACGGCACCGACCCGCGCGGCCTGGCCGATGATCCGGCGATCGAGGCCTGTGCCGAACACCCGATACCGGTGCTCAGCGCGGCGATGGGACTCACCGCGGTCCGCCGCGCCGCGCGCCTCGGCGCCGGGCTGCTGTTCGACTCGCTGTCGACGCCGGAACGGTGTCGCGAGCTCACCGACGCGTACCGCGCCGCGGGAGGCTCCGCGCCGTGCGTGCTGATCCGTCGCGCGTGGGTGGGCGACCCGCCGCGCGCTCGCCTCGACGACCAACTCGACGTCTATCGCAGCTACACCCCGCCCTCGGCGCAGGAGCTATGGGGGCGCAACGAGCTGGTCGACGCCCCCACCGCCACGTCGGTGGTCGAAGGTTTGCTCGACGCCGTGCACCGCTCCGGGACCGACGCCCTCAACCTGCGGGTGCACGTGCCCGGCGTCGCACCGGCGACCGCACGGGAGCAGATCATTCGCCTGGGCGACGAAGTCCTCGACCCCCTCCGGGCCGCGCTACCGTCGAAGTGACTCCGCCCGGCAATACTTGACCCGAGCAACCACTTCTCCAGGAGATGGCCATGATCGACGTCGACTTCCCCGTCAACGACTTCGACAACCACTACTACGAGGCGCTCGACGCCTTCACCCGCCATCTCGATCCGCGTCTGGGCCGGCGGATCATCCAGTGGGCCGAGATCGACGGCCGCAAGTACCACGTGATCGGCGGCAAGGTGAGCCACGCGGTGGTGAACCCCACGTTCGACCCGATCGCCAAGGCGGGCGCGATGTCGGAGTACTTCCGGGGCAACGCGTCGGGCCGCAACCCGCTCGAGTACCTCCGCGAACGGGAGCCGATCCGGCCTGAGTACCGCGACCGCGACGCGCGGTTGCGCACGATGGACGAGCAGGGCATCGACAAGATCTGGCTCTTCCCGACCCTCGGCATGATCTACGAGCAGCTGCTCAAGGACGACCCCGAAGGCGTCGGCATCATGTTCAACGCGTTCAACCGGTGGCTGGAAGAAGACTGGGGTTACGAGTACCAGAACCGCATCTTCGCGGCCCCTTACATCGCGCTGTGTGACATCGACTCGGCAGTGAACGAGCTCGAGCGCGCGCTGAGCCTGGGCGCGCACACCGTCGTGATGCGGCCCGCCGCGCCCACCACGGCGACCGGCCCGCGCACGCCGGGCGACCCGTACTTCGATCCGTTCTGGGCGCGCGCCAACGAGGCGGGGATCACGGTCGTCGTACACGCGGCCGACAGCGGCTACTCATCGAACGGCTACGCGCGCGACGGGTTCTCCGCCGACTTCCAGGGTGGTGGGCGTCCGTCGATCGGCATGCTGTCGATGGAACGCGCCATCTACGACTTCCTCGCGTCGCTCGTGTTCGACCAGCTCTTCGACCGGTTCCCGAACGTGCGGATCGCGTCGGTCGAGAACGGCGCCGAGTTCCTCCCCGACCTGTTCCGCAAGCTGAAGTCGGTCAACCGCAAGATCCCAGGCCTGTTCCGCGAAGACCCGATCGAGACGTTCAAGCGTCACGTGTGGATCAACCCGTTCTGGGAGGACGACGTCTACGAGATCGTCGACCTCATGGGCTCGGATCGCGTGGTGTTCGGATCCGACTGGCCGCACATCGAAGGACTGCCGTCGCCCCGCGACTACTTCGTGGAGATCAAGGAGCTCGGAGCCGACGCGCAGCGCGAGATCATGCGCGAGAACTCCGAAGCGCTCAACCAGCGCCAACCGCTCTAGCCGCGAGCCGGCGTGGCCGGCGTCCAGGGCTGCATCCACGGCGTCACCGGCCACCCCTCGGCCGCGGCCATGAGCGGGAACGCGGTCGCGCCGTCGATCGACTCGCGCACGATGTCGGCGTGGCCGGCGTGGCGGGCGACCTCCTCGATCAGGTGGAGGAGCACCCACCGCACCGAGTAGGCGTCGACGTCGGCGGGGAACCAGGGCTCGTCGGGTACCGGCACCGGCTGCCCGAGGTCGGGGATGGCGGCGACGACCGATTCGGTGCGGGCGGCGACGTCGTCGTAGAGGGCGAACACGTCGGCCAGGGTCTCATCGGGCCCGAGGCGGAAGTTCGCCTCGTACTGCTCCGGCGACGACGACCGGCGCTGCAACACGGTGTCGATCCACCCCCGCTCCCCGGTGGCGGCGTGCTTGATCAGGCCGCCGACGCTCAACGGGCTGGCGGTGGGCGTGGCGCGGGCCTGTTCGTCGGTGAGGCCGTAAGCGGTGAGCCGGATGACGGCCCGCTGTTGGGCCAGGAAGGCGAGCAGGGCCTCGCGCTCGTCGGCGACGGGGAAGACGTTTCCGGGCATGTCCGCTCACTTTCGTCAGAGGCTCGTGCCTCTCCGCTCGTGGAGACAGTGTCCGCGCCAGAACCGGTCATCTGATGGCCAGTTTCCGTGCCAAACTGGGATTCATGCGCGCCGACCGCCTGGTGGCCACCCTGCTCGTGCTGCAGGCCCGGGGCCGCGTGACCGCGAGTCAGTTGGCGGAGGAGCTGGAGATCTCCGAGCGCACCGCCCGCCGCGACCTCGAGTCGCTCTCGATGGCCGGCGTGCCCGTCTACTCCCAGCCCGGCCGCGGCGGAGGATGGTCGCTGGTCGGCGGCGCCCGCACCGATCTCAGCGGCCTCACCGCGAGTGAGGCCCGCACGCTGTTCCTGGTCGCGGGGCCGTCGTCGACCGCGACCCCCGACGTGAAGGCGGCGCTGCGGAAGCTGGTCCAGGCATTGCCGGAGACGTTCCGGGCCGACGCCGAAGCGGCCGCCAACGCGGTCGTGCTCGATCCGGTCGGATGGGACCGCAACCGGGTGGAGCGGCCGCCGCAGCTCGACGAGCTCGAACGCGCGGTGATCGACGGGGTGCAGGTACGCCTCGGCTACGCCGACCGCGCCGGCACCGCCAGCGACCGGACCGTCCACCCGTTGGGTCTCGCGGTCAAAGGCACGACGTGGTACCTGGTGGCGAACACCGACCGCGGGCTCCGCACGTTCCGGGTGAACCGCGTGCAGTCGGTGGCGCGCACCGAGCAGGCGGTCGAACGACCCGAGGGCTTCGACCTCGAGCAGACGTGGGCGGGCATCGTGACGTCGCTCGACGAACAACGGGCCCCGTTGCGCGTCCGCGCGGTCGCCGAACGCGCCGCACTCGGCTGGCTGCGTTCGTCGTTCGGTACACGCATGATCGTGCGGGAATCCGCGCGCGCCGACGGTCGCTTCGACGTCGAGCTACGCGGGCACGTCGTGGAGAGCGTCGCCGCCGAACTGGCCGGGTTCGGCAATCAGGTCGAGGTGCTCGAGCCGCCGGAAGTACGCGCGCGCCTGGCGCGGGTCGGCGCCGAGCTCACCGCGCGCTACGGATCACGCTGACACGGGCGGCGGTTCGAATCCTTCGAACATCCGGCGCATCGTGTTCGAGATCGTGGTGGTGATGGTGGTGGCGGGCGAGTCGAGGATCTCGAGCGCGCGTTCGGCGATGGTCTCGATGGTGGCGTCGCGATCGACCAACCCGTCGGTCACCTCGAGGCCGACACGCGCGTAGTGGCCGCCACCCACGCTGAAGCAGTCGCCCGACACCGGGCACGCCTCGTGCGCGAGCCAACCCACGAGCGGTGCCACCAGCCGGGGGGCCAACCACTGGTTGAGCTCCTCGCTCGGGCCGAACGGTCCGAAGCCGGTACCGGGCCGGGTCTTGGCGTAGGGCGCGATCGCGTTCGCCGCGATGTTCAGCGGCGCGCCTTCCGACGCCATGGCCCGGGTGAGCCCGATCACCCCCATCTTGGCCATGCCGTACACCGCGCCCCCCGGCACGCCGCCGAACGCGGCGCCCGACGACACGTTGACGAACCGGCCGCCACCGGCGTCGGCCATGATCCGCCACGCCGGGCGCCCGACGTTGAGCGCGCCCCGCAACTGCGTGTCGACGACCGCGTCGATCTGGTCTTCGGTGAGCTCGGCGAACGGTGCCATCCGCACCTGGCCCGCGTTGTTGACGACGACGTCGACAGTGCCGAAGGCGTCGACCGCGGCGGCGACGATGGCCGCGCCGCCTGCAGGCGTGGCGACGGTGTCGTAGTTGGGTACGGCCTCGCCGCCCGCGGCGACGATCTCGGCGACCACGTCGTCGGCCGGGGGTGACGCCGGAGCCGCCGCCACGCCGTCGGTGTCGCTGATGCCGACCCCGAGATCGTTCACGACCACCCGCGCGCCGCGCGACGCGAACAACAACCCGTACTCACGGCCGAGGTTGCGGCCCGCACCGGTGACGATCACGACCTTGCCGTCGAACCGCAGTTCCTGCATCGATCCCCCTTGCCCGCTGCCCGACCGCCGGGCGAACGCTCACTCGTCGATGTAGACGGGGGTACGCCCTTCCTTCCACGCGGCGATCTTCTCGTCGAAGTTGCCGGTGGTCATCCGAACGTAGAGCTGCGCGTGGCCTTCGTGATTCATGTGGGCCTGCAGCCCACCGGCGTCGAAGCTCGCCCACAACAGCTGCTTGGTGATCTCCACCCCGATCTGGCTGAACCCGATGATCCCTTCCGCGATCTCGTAGCAGCGGTCGAGCAACGCGTCGCCGGCGATGACCTGCGACACGAAGCCGATGCGGTCGGCCTCCTCCGCGTCGACGTCGCGACCGGTGAGGAGGATGTCGAACGCGCGCGCGAAGCCGATCTGGCGCGGCAACAGGTAGCTGATGCCGAGCTCGGTGGACGTGAGCCCGTTGTTGATGCCCGCGGCGCGGAAGTAGGCGGCCTCGGACGCGACGCGGATGTCGGCCGCCGCGGCCAGGCAGAACCCACCGCCGATGGCGGCGCCGTTCACCGCCGCGATCACCGGCTGGTGCATGTCACGCAACGCGAGGATCACGTCGTCGAGCACCTTCATCGCGCGTCGGGCGATGCTCGTGCGCTTGAGCCCCGAGATGTTGGGCACCATGCCCGCGCCCACCAGATCGGCGCCCGAACAGAAACCGTGACCGGCGCCGGTGAGCACGACGACCCGGCAGTCGTTGTCGGCGCTGATCTCGTGCAACGCGTCGCGCAGCGGGATCATCACGTCGAACGCCATCGCATTCATGCGCTCGGGTCGATTGAGGGTGACCAGCGTGACGTGCGGCCGCGGATGGTCGATCTGCAGGTACGACATGGGCGGGAGTCTACGGTTGCGCGCCGCGCCACATCGTGGTGACGGTGGGACCGACGCCGGGCATGGAGAACTCGCCCCGTCGTTCGAACCCGAGGCGCCGATAACGCTCGAAGTTCACCGGATTCGACGACTCCAGGTACGCCGGCAGCCCCTGCTCGTCGACGCGGCGCAGGTGGTCGGCGATGAGCGCGACGCCGATCCCGTGGCCCCGATGGTCGGGATGGGTGGCGACGATGCTCAGGTACCAGTGCGGCTCGTCGTGCGGGTGCGAACGCTCGAAGCGCTCCACCCCTTCGAGCACCTCCGGGGCGCGGTCACCCGTGAGCTCGTGCAGCAACGGACCGAGCCGCGCCTCCTCCTGCTCGGTCATCTCGGTGACGCCGGGAGGGATCCAGGTGGCGACCGCCTCACAGCCGTCGGTGACCCACACCGTGTCGTTGCGCAGCCCGGCCTCGATCGACGTCGGCCACCAACGCGCGTAGTGCTCCATGCGCCGCTCGGCGTCGGGGAACGCCCAACTCCACACCGGATCGGCGAAGAACGCCGCGGAGACGGTGTCGGTGATGGCACCGAGATCGGCGTAGGTGGCCGGGCGGATCGCGAACTCCACGGGCGCGACGATACCGAGCCCGACCCACCCACCTCTCGCAGGGATCTGGCTAGCCTCGGGCGCCGGGATGTCGGGCAAGGAGGATCAGTGGCGCAGCGTCCGATGGAGGGTGTCCGCATCCTCGAAGTCGCGCAGTTCACCTACACACCCGCGGCGGGCGCGGTGCTCGCCGACTGGGGTGCCGACGTCATCAAGGTCGAGCACGCGGTCACCGGCGACGCGCAACGCGGCATGCGCGGCCTCAGTGGATGGAAGGAGAACAACTTCCATCCGATCATCGAGCACCCCAACCGCGGGAAGCGCAGTGTCGGCCTGGCGTTGGAGCACCCGGCCGCGCTCGAGGTGCTCTACGAGCTGGCCCGCACGAGCGACGTGTTCCTCACCAACTTCCTCCCTGACGCCCGCACGCGGTTGAAGATCGAGGTCGAAGACATCCGGGCCGTCAACCCGCAGATCATCTACGTGCGCGGCAGTGCGTTCGGCGTCCGCGGCCCCGAGGCCACGCGGGGCGGGTACGACGCCACCGCCTATTGGGCGCGTACCGGAGCGGCGGTGGGGGTGCGCCCGCCCGACTACGACGGGCTGATCGGGATGCCCGCGCCCGCCTATGGCGACTCGCTCGGCGGGATGACCATCGCCGGCGGCATCGCCGCCGCGCTGTTCTCCCGCGACCGCACCGGTGAACCGTCGGTGGTCGACGTGTCGCTCCTCAGCGTCGGGTTGTGGGCGAGCGGGTTGGCCGTCGACATCTCGCTGGCCAACGGTGAGCCGTGGCCGGGCGGCGCGATGGGGAACCCGCCCGAAGCCATGACCAATCCGCTCGCCGGCCCGGTCAAGACCTCCGACGGGCGCCACATATACCTCGCGATGATGCAACCCGGGCGCTACTGGGCCGACTTCTGTCGTCACATCGGTCGCGAGGAACTGATCGACGACGAACGCTGGAACACGGCCGAGAAGCTGTTCGAGAACGCGCCGTCGGCGGGCGCGATCGTGCACGAGGTCATCGGGTCGAAGCCCTACGCATACTGGGTGGAGAAGCTTCGCACGCTCGAAGGTCAATGGGCGCCGGTGCAGGACAGCCTGGAGCTCGGGAACGATCCGCAGATCCGGGCCAACGGACTCATCGCCGAGATCACCGACGCCGACGGCACCGCGCGTGAGCTCGTCGCCAATCCGGTGCAGTTCGACGAACAACCGGCGGTGCTGAACCGGGGCCCGCTGTTCGCCGAGCACACCGACGAAGTCCTCCGCGAGCTCGGTCGTACCGAAGAGGAGATCATCAACCTCAAGATCGAAGGGGCGGTCACGTGATGGAACCGATCCGCCATCGCGTCGCGATCATCGGTGCCGGGCCCGGCGGGATCTGCACCGGGTACAAGCTGCTCGAAGCCGGCTACCACGACTTCGTAATCCTGGAACGGGCCACCGGCGTCGGCGGAACGTGGTGGCACAACCGCTACCCCGGTGCCGAATGCGACGTGCGCTCGCACCTCTACTCCTTCTCGTTCGCGCTGAACCCCGATTGGTCGCGTCCGTACGCGGGCCAAGAGGAGATCCGCGCCTACCTCGAGCAGTGCGTCGAGCGGTTCGGGCTCGAGCCGCACCTGCGCCTCGGCACCGCGGTGCGCGCCGCGCACTGGGACGACGAGCGATCGGTGTGGCGACTCACCCTCGACCCCGGTGACGACCTCGAGGCCGACGTGGTCGTGAGCGCGCTCGGCATGTTCGGCGCCCCCGTCGACCCCGACATCCCCGGCCTCGACACCTTCGAGGGGACGCGGTTCCACTCCGCCCGCTGGGACCACGACCACGACCTCACCGGCGAGGCGGTGGCGGTGATCGGCAGCGCGGCCAGCGCGGTGCAGTTCGTGCCCGAGATCGCCAAGGACGTCGGCCGGCTCGACCTGTACCAGCGGTCGGCGAACTGGGTGCTGCCCAAGGAGGACACGCCCTTCACCGACGCGCAGCTCGCCGAGTTCCGCGCCAATCCCGACGCGGTCGACGAGTTGCGCGACGAGATCTTCGGCGTGGTCGACGCCACCATCACCTTCTCGAACCCGAAGCTGTTGAGTGGAGCCGAGGCGGCCGGGCTCCGGAACCTGGCGGTGGTCGAGGACGAAGCGGTCCGGCGACGGCTCACGCCCGACATGCCGTTCGGGTGCAAGCGCCCGCTGACGTCGAACGTCTACTACCCCACCTTCAACCGCCCGAACGTCGAGTTGGTGGTCGATCCGATCGACCGGATCACGCCCCACGGCGTCGTCACCGCCGACGGCAAGGAGCGCGCGGTCGACACCATCGTGCTGGCCACCGGGTTCGCGACCACGAAGTACCTGTCGGCCATCGAGGTCGTCGGCCGCAACGGTCGTGCCATCGCCGACGAATGGGCCGACGGCGCGCAGGCCTACCTGGGCATCGCCACGTCGGGCTTCCCGAACCTGTTCATGCTGTACGGGCCCAACACGAACAACGGCTCGATCATCTACATGATCGAGTGTCAGGTCGACTACGTCATGCGCCAACTCCGACGCCTCGACGACGAGCACCTCGCGTGGCTCGACGTTCGCCGCGACGTGATGGAGGAGTACAACGTCGCGTTGCAACGCGACCTCGACGCGGTGCAGGTCTGGCAGGCCGGGTGCCACGGCTACTACCGCGGCCCGTCCGGACGCATCGTCACACAGTGGCCGCACACGATGAGCGAGTACCGCGCCCGCACGCAACGGCCCGACCCCGACGCGTACGAAGTCGAGACCGCCGCCGTGCTCACCTAACCGCGCATTCGTGGAGTTCGGCCTGACCATCCCGCACACCGGGCGCGACGCGTCGCCCCGATTCGTGCGCGAGTTCTGCACCACTGCCGAAGCACTCGGCTTCGACGGGCTGTGGACGGTCGACCACCTGGTGATGCCCCGCCACACCGACTCCGTGTATCCGCTCGGTCCGCGCCCGACCGCGATCGCCGACGACGCGGTCTCGAAGGAGCTCGCCCCCAACTACGAGATGATGACGACCCTGGCCTGGGTGGCCGGCTTCACCGACACGATCAAGCTCGGCACCTCGGTCGCGGTGCTCCCGATCCGGAATCCGGTGGCCAACGCCCGGCAGCTCGCCTCGCTCGACGTGTACTCGGGCGGCCGGGTGGTCCTGGGGGTGGGCGTCGGTTGGCTCCGCGAGGAGGCCGAGGCGATGGGGATGCCGTGGGACCACCGTGGCCGCCGCAGCGAGGAGCACATCGCGCTCCTGCGTACGCTGTGGTGCACCGACGGCGACGTGGTCGAGTTCCACGGCGAGTTCTACGACCTGCCGCCGATGGACCCCGAGCCCCGGCCGGTGCAGCGACCGATCCCGATCTTGATCGGTGGCCACAGCGACGCCGCGCTCGAGCGCGCCGCCCGCATCGGCGACGGCTGGATCGCGGCGTCGATGTCGCCGCGCCGACTGGCCGAGCACTGGGGCACGCTGCGCGCGGCCGCCGAACGCCAGGGTCGCGATCCCGCGTCGCTGCGCGTCGTGACGAGTGTGACGCGGCGCGGCGCGGCGTCGCTCGTCGACCTGATCGGCGAGTACGCGTCCATGGGCGTCGACCACCTCCAGCTCGGGCTCTTCGGGCGGTCCCCCGAGGCGACGCTCGACAACGTGCGGCGCTTCGCCGACGAGGTGATCCCCGCGTTCCGTTGACCGCGCGCGGCTGGTGCCGGGCGACCCGTGTTTGGCATCGCGGGCCCGGTGGTGTATTTGTGGATGTCTCCGGATGGTCACCGCGGGTCAGATGCTGGGAGCGCGATGGGAGCGATCGGCGAGCCGAAGCGTGAGATCCACATTCCGGTGACCCGGCCCGGGGCACCCGAGCCCCGGCGGGCCCCGGAGCCCGTGCCCGAATCGCCCCCGCCCGAGCCGGGCGTGCCGGATCCGACCCTGCCCGGCCACGAGCTGCCGGTCCCCGCGGGGACCTGAACCGAGCCGCCGCGTGGCCCTGCCGTGGGACGTCTTCGCCACCCCGATCGAGGCCAAGAAGCTGACCCGCCTCGGGGTGGAGCGGGACGCGGTGGTGCTGCGGCCGGCGTTCTTCCGCCAACTGGGACCGTCGTACGGCGTCGTGGCGGAAGCGACGTGCCCGCTCGCGCCCCACGACGCCCCGCAGGCCGACTGCAGCTGTGGGTTCTACGCGGTCGCCGACGAGAGCCAGCTCTGGCGGCTCGGGGCCGACGAACCCGAGTTGGCGGTCGCGGAGGTCGAGCTCGCGGGCCGGGTCATCGAGCACGACCACGGGTACCGGGCGAGCGATCAGCGGGTCACCGAAGTTCGCCTCCACGGCGCGTGCGTGCGCTGCGGGAGCCGGGCCGAGGTGCTGCACCGCCGCCGGTTCGGCACGCTGGTGCCGTCGTGCCTCCGTTGCGCCCGACGCCCGATGAGCCTCGACGAAGCCAGCGCGTCGCTCGGGGCGCCGGTGCGGCTCACCACCGACGCCGCCGCACCCGCCCCGCGGCTGCACCGGCTGGAGTTCGTGTTGGCCCAGGTGATGGTCCCCGTGCTCCTGCTCGCCATCGCGGCGGCGGTGGCGGGGGCCACCGGCTCGGCGGTGGCGCTCGCGGTCGGCCAGCTGGCGATCGTGATGTGGTTGGTGACCGCGCCGTCGACCCTCGTGCGGCTGGCCGATCGCTTCGGCATCGTCGGTCGCGAAGCGGTGCGTTTGCAACATCGGTGGAGCCCGGTGGTGGCGGCCGTCGCCATCGGCTGTGACGTGCTGTTGACCATCGTCGTGATCGCGCTCCGCAACGTCATCGTGTACTGACGGGCGTACCGAGCCGCGCAACGAACGGAAGGGTCGACGCATGACTGTCCACTACGAGGTTGACGGACCGGTCGCGGTCGTCACCATCGATCGGCCCGAGGCGCGCAATGCCGTCGACGGCCCGACCGCCGAGGCGTTGTCGAGCGCGTTCCGGCGCTTCGACGCCGACGACGCCCTGAGCGCGGCCGTGCTCACCGGCGCGGGCGGCACGTTCTGCGCCGGCGCCGACCTCAAGGCGATGTCCGAACCGGGACGACGGCGCGCCAATCGGGTGGCGACCGACGGCGACGGACCGATGGGCCCCACCCGCATGCTCCTCAGCAAGCCAGTGGTCGCCGCGGTGGAGGGCCACGCGGTGGCCGGAGGGCTCGAGCTCGCGCTGTGGTGCGATCTCCGCGTCGCCGCCGAGGGCGCGGTGTTCGGGGTGTTCTGCCGCCGGTGGGGTGTCCCGCTGGTCGACGGCGGAACCGTGCGCCTTCCCCGCATCGTCGGGCAGGGTCGCGCCCTCGACCTGGTGCTCACCGGACGCCCGGTCGCGGCCGACGAAGCACTGGCGATGGGGCTCTGCAACCGGGTGGTGCCCGCGGGCACGGCCCTGGCCGCGGCCACCGAGCTGGCGCGGGATCTCGCGCAGTTCCCGCAAGACTGCCTGCGGAGCGATCGGCTCTCCCTGTACGAGCAGTGGGACCTCGAGCTCCCGGAGGCGCTCACGGCCGAGATGGTTCGTGGTATGACGGTGGTCCGGTCCGGAGCTGTCGCCGCCGGTGCGGCGCGCTTCGCGAGTGGTGCCGGCCGCCACGGTTCGTTCGAATGAGCACGACAATTCCCACGTGTACGCCATTCCCAACGAGGAGCACGTCAGCATGACCAGCGAGTTTCGTGAGCAGTACGGGCCGTGGGCGTTCATCGCCGGTGCGTCGATGGGCATCGGGGCGGCGCTGTCGCACGAAGCGGCGGCGCGTGGCCTCAACGTCGTCATGATGGCGCGCGGTGAAGCCAAGTTGAACGAGGCGGCCGCCGAGGTGCGCGAACGCAACGGCGTGGAAGTGCGCGCGGTCGTCGGCGACCTCGCCAGCCCGAACATCGGTCAAGTGGTGGCCGACGCCACCGACGACCTCGAGGTCGGGCTGTTCGTGTACAACGCGACCATCGCGTTGCAGGGCAAGTTCCTCGACGTCGAAGTCAGCGAGCAACTGGCGAGCGTCGCGGTGAATTGCGCCACCCCGATCATCCTCACCAACCTCCTCGGCAAGCCGATGGCCGCGCGCGGCCGCGGCGGCATCGCGCTCGTCAGCTCGATGGGTGGCCTGCAGGGCTCGATCAACTTCGGCACCTACAACGCGGGCAAGGCATTCGAATGGGTGCTGGCCGAGACGTTGTGGGCGGAGCTGCGCGAGGTCGGCGTCGACGCGATCACGATCTTCGTCGGCGCCACGTCGTCGCCCAACTACCTGCTGTTCCAGGAAACCCTCGATCCCGAGCTGTGCACCCGGAACGACACCGACGACCCGCTCGACCGGGCCCGGTCGCGCCTCATGAACCCGAGCACTCCGGAAGAGGTCGCCCTGGCGCTCTACGACCAGATGGGCGACGGCCCGGTGTGCTTCACGCACCCCGACGACGCCTGGGTCGCCGAGCAGGTGTTCAAGCGCTCGCGCCGCGAGGCGGTGGAGATCTGGACCGGCGTGCAGGAGACCCCGACCCGCATGGCCACCCACACCGCGCGCTGATCCGTCGCGGTCCACCCCGCTCGTCAGCCCGCCGGGACCCGGAGCAGCCGGCGGGCGGTGGCACCGAGGATCGCGGTCTTGTCGGCGTGCGACAACGACGACACCACGATCTGCGGCAGGAGATGGCTGATGCGCCGCCCGACGGGATACGAGTAGAGATCCGTACCGAACACGACGCGGCCGGCTCCGAACCGGCCGACGAAGTCCTCGATGAAGTCGAAGTTGTAGCTGAGGCTGGTGTCGAAGACGATGTTCGGCGCGATCTCCGCCACGTGGAAGCACTGACGCGTTGCCTCGAACCCGCCGAACGCGTCGAGCGCGAGGATCGTGAGGTCGGGTACCCGCCGCGCCACCGACGCCAACTTCCACAGCGCCTCCTCCGGGGTGTCGTCCATGGCGTGCACGATGGGCAGCAACCCGACCTCGCCCATGCGTTCGAGGTAGCGGAGGATCCACTGACTGTCGAGTGACACTCCCTGGAAGCGGGTGTGGAAGCTCAACGCCACCAGACCGAGATCGCGAGCGGTGCGGTCGATCTCGGCGAACGCGTGGGGCCCGTCGCGCGGTTCGACGATCCCGCACGCCACCGGGAACCGCGCGGGTGTGCGGTCGCGGTAGGCCGCGATGTCGTCGTTGACGCGCTGCGTGTCGGCGAGCCCGTGGGGGCGCAGGTACCCGTGACCGGGGATCACGAGCGCCTGCCGGACCCCGCCCTCGTCCATGATCCGCAGGCGGTCGGCGAGCTCGATCCCGGCGAACTCGTCGGCGCCGGCGTCGTCGTCGGCCAGCTCGCCCCCGAGCGCGTCGAACGCGCGGCCGACGTGGTGGTGCACGTCGAACACGTCGAACTCAGCCAACGTCGCCTGCTCACTGATGGGGGAAGGTATATTTCTGATGCCATCAGACTGTCAATCCGGGCCGGCTCACCATGGCGACACCAGTCGGGCTCGATCATCGGGCCGTGATCGAGGGGGCGGCCGAGCTCGTCGACGCCCAGGGTCTCGACGCCCTCACGCTGGCTGCGCTCGCCGCCCGGCTGGGCATCCGCAGCCAGTCGCTCTACGCGCACGTCGACGGGCTCGACGGCCTCCTGCGTGACCTCGCGCTCCACGCGGTGCAGATGCTCGGCGAGGAGCTCCGGGCGTCGGCCATCGGGCGGACGCGCCGGGACGCGCTGGTGGCGGTGGCCGGGGTGTACTGGTCGTTCGCCACCGAGCACCCCGGGCTCTACGCAGCCACGATCCGGGGGCCGGGACGCGACACCGAGCTGGCGGCGGCGAACGAGCACGCGGCCGAGGCGCTCAGCCGGGTGCTCCGTTCGTTCGGCCTCGACGGCACCGACAACGTGCACGCCTACCGGGCGGTCTGGTCGGGGATCCACGGGTTCCTCGCTCTCGAACACGCGGGCGTGCTGCAGCGCCCGGCGTCACCGCGCGAGAGTTACCGCCGCATGATCGCGATGTTCGCCGACGCGCTCGAGCGGGGCGAGCCGGTCTGAACAACCGGGTGTGGAAACGGGGGAAACGTGCGAGGACTCCAGGGGAAAGTGGCCGTCGTGACCGGGGGCGGCAACGGGATCGGCCGCGCGTGCTGCGAGCGCTTCGCCGAGGAGGGCGTCGACGTCGTCGTCGTCGACATCCTGGAGGAAGCCGGCGCGGCGACAATGACCGCGGTCGCGGAACGCGGCGGACGCTCGATCTTCGTCGCCGCCGATGCCGCCGACAAAGCCGACAACGACGCACTGGTCGAACGCGCGGTCGACGCCTTCGGCGGGGTCGACATCCTCGTGACCGCGGCGGGCATCGCGTGGCGCGGCTACCGCAGTGGCGACGTCGCGGCCCAGGAGGCGATGCTCGAGCGCGGGCGCACGCCGGCCGGCCCCGCGGAGCGGTTCGTCGACACGCCGCTCGAGGACTGGCAGGCGGTGCTCGACATCAACCTCACCGGCACGCTGCTGTCGATCCAGTCGGCCGCCCGGCGGATGTTGGCGCAGGAGCGCGGTGGGGCGATCGTCACCATCGCGTCGATCGCGGCCAAGCATCCGGAAGCGGGCGCGGTCGCGTACGGCGTGTCGAAGGCCGGCGTCTGGATGCTCACCAAGCACGCGGCCGCGCTCCTCGCCGCCTCGGGCATCCGGGTCAACGCGGTCGGCCCGGGCTTCATCGACACCAACATGACGCGGATCATCCAGGACGTCGGCCTGGCCGACGCCGTCCTCGCTCAGGTGCCGATGCGGCGGTTCGGCCGGCCGTCGGAGATCGCCGACGCGGTGGCGTTCCTCGCCAGCGACGAAGCGTCGTACGTGACCGGCGAGCTGTTGCACCCCGACGGGGGCTTCTTCACCGACTGAAGATCGTCCGCACCCGGTCCCGGAGCCCCCAGCGCGTCACCAGCAGGAGCGCTTCGGCGACGATCCGGAACGACATCTTCGAGGTGCCGGCGATGCGGTCGCGGAACTCGATCGGGATCTCGGTGATCTGGCCACCCACCCGGGCCACCCGGTACGTCATCTCCACCTGGAAGCCGTAGCCGTTGGCACGCACGGTGTCGAGATCGACCACGCGCAGCGCGTCGGCGCGGTAGGCCCGGAACCCCGACGTCGCGTCTCGCGTCGGGAGACCGAGCATGACCTTGGCGTAGCCGCAGCCGATCCGCGAGATCATTCGGCGCGCGAACGGCCAGTCGGCGGTCTGGCCGCCGTCGACGTAGCGCGACCCGATCGCGAGATCGGAACCACCCGCGATCTCGTTGAGCAACTCGGGCAGCGCGAGCGGATCGTGCGACAGGTCGGCGTCCATCTCGACCAGTACCTCGTAGCCGCGCTCGAGTCCCCAGCGGAAGCCGTCGCGGTAGGCGGAGCCGAGTCCCATCGGGCCGAGGCGCCGGAGCACCGCGATGTGGCCGATGTCGCGCGCCGCGGCCTCGGCGAGATCGGCGGTGCCGTCGGGGCTGCCGTCGTCGACGACGAGCAACTGCGCATCGGGTACCGCGACCCTGACGTGCCGCAGCACGGCATCGATGTTGTCGCGTTCGTTGTAGGTGGGGAGGACGATGAGCGTCGATGACCGCGCCGGGAGGGGGCGCAGCCGAGCGACGGGCCGCTCGTAGTCGGGGACAGTTGCGTGCATCATGGCGCGATGATGCGCCGTCGCGGATGAGACCGATGTGAGAGACCGGTGAAGTGTCTGAGTGCGCGCGTCAGCCCGCGAGCGCGGGCCAGAGGCGGAGCGCGTTGGCGTGCAACACCAGGTCGCGATCGGCGTCCGCGAGGCGCGAGCACGCGTGCACCCCGAGGTCGACCAACCCGGCGTAGGGCCGGTCGTGGGTTTGTGGATAGTCGGAACCCCAGACCAGACGCTCGGCCCCGAACGCGTCGACCAACCGGTCGACCAGGTCGCGTGCATCGCCGCCCGCGTCGGGCGCCGCGGCCTCCTCGAGCACGTGGGACGTGACCTTCAGGTGCAAGTTGGGGTACTCGGCCAGCGCGAACAACGCGGCCGCCCGGGTGAAGGGTGCGCCGCCGGCGAGGTCGGGGAATCCGCAATGGTCGAGCACGACCGGTTGGGTAGGGAACCGCGCGAGCACGCGGCGCAGGCGCGGGATCTCGGGGGCGAGGATGGTGACCACCACGCGGAGGTCGTGTTCCGCCGCGACCTCCCACAGCGGGAAGGTGCGCGGATCGTCGAGCCAGGTCGGGGTCGGATCACCGATGGCGAAGAGCCGCACCCCGGCGAACGCCGGTCGGTCGGCCAGCGCCCGCAACGCGTCGGGGGCGCCCGGGTCCTCGACGTCGAGGATGCCGACGCTCACGAAGCGGTCCGGGTGCGCGGCTGCGGCGTCGACCACGTACGAGTTGTCGACGCCGTACGCGCCGAACGCCTGCACGAGCACCGCGCGATCGACGCCCGCCGCGCTCGCGGTGGCCGCGAACTCATCCGCGCTCACCGGTGCCTCCCGGAACCACTGCGAACCGACGCCTGACGGGCGCAACGGATAACGGACCGGGTCGGGAGCGACGACGTGCACGTGCGTGTCGACGATCATCGGCGTTCGCGGCGCGACGGTGGCTCAGTAGCCGGCGGCGAGGTCGACGACGTTCCGCAGTGCTTCCCCGCGTAGGTACCGACCGAGGTTGTCGGCGAACAGTCCGAAGAGTGCCTCCATGTAGCGGTCGAGCGAGGCCGCCGAGTGGGGTGAGATGAGGATGCCGGGGACGTCCCAGAGCGGACTGTCGGCGGGAAGGGGCTCGGCGCGCGTCACGTCGAGGATGGCGGCCTGCAGGTGGCCCGCCCCCATCGTGGCGATGAGGGCATCCTCGTCGACCAGCGCGCCGCGCGCGACGTTGCAGAACACCGATCCCGGCTTCATCGCCGCGAACGCGGCGGCGTCGAACAGGTCTTGCGTCTCCGGCGTCGACGGCGCGCTCAACACGACGGCGTCGGCGCGCCCCAACACCTCGTGCAATGCATAGGGGCCGAACAGCTCGTCGGTGAGCGGCGACGTGGCCCCCGGCGTGTAGCTGCGCCGGATCCCGATCACGTGCATGTCGAGCGCCCGGGCCCGCTCGGCGACCGCGCCCCCGATCGCGCCCAACCCCACCAGCGCGATCGTGGAGCCCGCGACCAACCGGCCGTACGTGGACTCCCACTCGTGGCGGCGCTGCAGCTCGCCCATCTCGTCGAAGCGCTTCCAGACCTGCAGGAGCCGGCCGATCACGAACTCGGCGATGGGTACCGCCGCGACCCCGGCGGCGTTGGTGACCGTCACCTGCTCACCGAGACCGACCCCGCGGAGGTGATCGACCCCGGCGCCGATCACCTGCACCCACCGAAGGCCGGACGCGAGATCGGTGACCCCGACGGGCAGGTCGAGCGCGAGCACGACCTCGGCCGCGGCCAGCGCGGCCCGCTGCTCGTCGGTGACGACCGGCGCGGTGAGCTGCGCGGCGGCCGCGGGATCGTTGCCCCGCGCGCTGCGGTGCTCGTGGGGTTCCGCGTAGGAGCACACGGTGATCTCGAGCTCGGGGGACACCGCGCGCAGTCGGTCGACGAGATCGTCGGCCACGACCGGCGGGAAGGCCAGCAGTACCCGGGTGGGCGCCATCGTGGCAGCCTACGCTCACCGGGAATCCGACCGAGTGGAGGCGACATGGCACACGCGCAGGCCTACGGCGACATCGCCACCGAGGTGATCTTCGAGAACGACCGGGTGCGGATCTGGAAGTTGAGCCTCGCGCCCGGTGAGGAGACCGCCGTGCACCGCCACGACCTCGACAACGTCCTGGTGATGATCTCCGGCGACCGGATCGCGGCGGTGCCGCAGCCCGAGACCGAGGGGCCGTACCGCGACTACCTCGAGGCCGACGTCGTGCCCGGCCTCGCGATCTACGTGGAGAAGGGTGGCGTGGAGATCGCCCGCAACGTCGGGCAGGAGCGCTACGAGGAGATCATCGTCGAGCTGAAGGACTGATCGCTCAGCCCTCGAACGGTCCCTTGCCCATCTGGTCGCGCACGGTGACGACGGGCGGGTTGGTCAACGCACGGCGCTGCCAGTTGGCACCGTCGACGACCAGCGTGTTGCCCGAGATGAAGCGCGCGTACGGCGACGCCAGGAACGTGGCCGCCCACCCGAGCTCCTGCAGCTGACCGACCCGCAGCGCGGGCTGCGCGAGGTTCTTCTCGTTGGTGCGGTCGAGGTTGCCCTTGATGTCGGCGGTCATGTCTTCGTGGGGGAAGAGCCCGGGCACCAGACCGTTCACCTGGATGCCGTAAGGCGCCCACTCGACCGCGAGCGTCTCCACCATGTTCTTGATCCCGGCCTTCGCCGCGGCGCTGTGCGCGAATCCCGGCCCGCCCGTCCACGCGTAGGACGCGCCGACGTCGACGATCGATCCCGGCGTACCGGCGGCGAGATGGCGACGGCCGAACTCGCGCGTGACGAAGAACGTGCCGTTGAGCGTGATGTCGATGACCGTGCGCCACGCGTTGGGTGACATGTCCTCCGCGGGTACGGGGAAGTTCGCAGC
Source organism: uncultured Actinomycetes bacterium (assembly GCA_963819735.1). Taxonomy (GTDB): domain Bacteria; phylum Actinomycetota; class Acidimicrobiia; order IMCC26256; family DASPTH01; genus CAWFXC01. The sequence goes on from CAWFXC010000001.1 coordinate 357,803, forward strand.
CGCGTTGTTGATCAACACGTGCGGGAGCCCGTAGGCGGATTCGGCGGCATCGAACGCGGCGGCGATCTGCTCGGGGTCGCGGATGTCGCAGGCGACCGTGGTGACTTCTCCGCCCAACGCCGCCACCGCCGCGTGCCCCGCTTCGAGGTGCTCGGGCTTGCGGCTGGCGATCACGATGCGGGCGCCGAGGCGGGCGAACTCCAGCGCGATCGCCTTGCCCAGCCCGGTACCGGCGCCGGTGATGAACACCGACTGCCCGTCGAAGGTGCCGGCCGGGAGGGCACTGGCGCCCAGGGCCGGCGGCGCGGGCAGGCCCGGCAGGTTGGTCGTCATCTGGTCAGCTCCCCGTGTAGTGCGGCGCGCGGTCTTCTGCACGCGCGGCCCTGAACTCTGCCATGTCGTCCGATTTGGCGATGAACGTCTGGGCGATCATCTCCTCCGCCATCGACGATCGGATCTCGGGCTCCGACAGGTGCTTGATCACCCGCCGCGCCATCTTCACCGACACCGCGGGCGCCGCCGCGATCTTGCGCGCCATCTCCCACGCGCTGTCGTCGAGTGCATCGGGCTCGACGACGCGCGAGACGACGCCGTGCGCGTACGCCTCGTCGACGCCCATCGGGCGCCCGGTGAGCACCATGTCGGTGGCCACCCCGTGCCCACAGATCTGGAACAGCCGGCCCATGCCCCCGGTGTCGGGGATCACGCCGTGGGTGACCTCGGGCAACATGAAGCGCGCCCCCACCGCGGCGATCCGGATGTCGCACAGCAGCGCGCGTTGGAACGACGCGCCGATCGACCACCCGTGCATGGCCACGATGATCGGCGCCTCGAGGTCGAAGATGCGGAACGTGCCACGGTGACCCCGGCTCATCAGCTCGTGGTGGGTGAGCTCGACCTGTTGACCACCGAGCGCGGCGACGTCGCGACCCGACGAGAACGACTTGCCCTCGCCCCGCCAGATCACCGCTCGCACGTCGGGTCGCTCACAGAGCTCGTCGAGGATCGCGAACAAGCGCATGTCCATCTCGTCGTCGAACGCGTTGTGCTTCTCCGCGTTGTCGTTCGTGATCACCGCGATCGGACCTTCGTACTCGAGCCGCACCTTGTCGCTCATGAATCCCTCCGGTGATCGCGTACGCCGCGGGGTGACAGTATCGGACCCTCGCGGGTGCGCACCCCTCTCGTGCCGGGCGCTGTCGGGTTGCTTCAGTTCGGGTCGCCGAGCGAGGCCAAGAGCTCGATCGTGCGGCGCTCGGCGACGTCGCGATCGGGCCCCAGCCCGAGCACCGCGACACAGAGATCGGTGGCGCCGGCATCGGCGTAGGCGCGGAGACGATCGGCCACCTCGGCTTCGGTGCCGATGGCGGCGACGTCGGTCGGGCTCACGCCGTCGCCCCCGCGCGCCAGCACCCGCTGGTAGGTGGGGATCGAGAGGTAGGGCTCGAAGAGGCGGGCGGCCTGGTCGCGGCCGGCGGCGGCGTCGTCGCACACGCCGACGGGTATGCCGACGACCACCCGCGGGGCCGGTCGCCCCGCCGACTCGGCGCCCGCGGTGATGCGGGGCACGATGTGCTCGCCGACCGCGCGTTCGTTGGCCCAGTAAGTGATGGTGCCGTCGGTGAGCTCGCCCGCGAGCTGCAGCATCCGGGGAGCGAGCGCGGCGATCATGATCGGCGCGGGCGTCGACCCCGGCACGACGAGCATCGACGAGAAGTCGTAGAAGTCGCCGTGGAACTCGACGTTGCCGGTTCCCGCGAACGCGGCGCGCAGCACCTCGACGTACTCCCGGGTGTGCCGCGCCGGACGGTCGTATTCGAGGCCGTACATCTTCTCGATGACAACCGGATGTGACGGCCCGACCCCGAGGACGAGCCGCCCGTCGGTCGCGGCCTGGGTCGACATCGCCTGTTGCGCCATCGCCAACGGGTGACGCGGATACGTGGGCATCACCGCGGTGCCGAGCTCGATGCGGCTCGTGACCTGGCCGGCGAGCGCGAGCGCGGTGAGGCCGTCGAGGCTCCACGGGACGTGGGGAACCCAGGCCGTGCTGAAACCCAGCGCTTCCGCCGTACGCGCGTTCTCCAGGAGCTCGTCCACTCCCGTGCGCGCGCCGCTGACGTCGCTGATGAACAATCCGATTCTCATGGGCGCAGCCTTCCACACGCCGATTCCCGGCACCCGGGCGGCGCGTGCGCAGCGCGCGTCTACCCGGCCGGGTCGCCCGCCGTCGCGAGCCGGGGCGCGGCCCCGGCGGGGCGGCGCCACCGCCGTTCCCGACGCCAGACCACGTAGGTGGCCAGCCCGAACGGCAGCGGCAGGAAGAAGCTGAGCACCCGGAACACGAGCACGCCCGCGACCACCCCGGCGTGCGGACCCCCCACCGCGATGAGCCCGCCGACCAGGCCGAGCTCGACGAGGCCGACGCCACCGGGCGTGATCGGGATGGCGCTCACCAGCCGCGCCACTGCGTACGCCGCCAGCATCTCGACCCATCCGACCTCACTCGCGCTCACGCCGACCGCGCGGAGACTCCCGAGCAGCACGAGGAACACCGAGAGCTGTGACAGCACCATGGCCGCGGTGAGACGCCCACCGCGCGCGTGCAGCAGACCGATCGTGTCGCGCCGGAACCGCACGACGGTCTCGGCGGGGTCCGACGGTTCCGGCTTCCGGAAGCGGCGCGCCACCCAGGCGACGGCCGGGGTCGTGAGCTCGCCGACCCGGCGGGCGCCGCGCTCGCTCGAGAGCGTGAGCATGCCCAGACCGACCGCGATCAGCAGCACGACGACGCCCACCACCGCGGCCGCCACCAGCGCGGCGTCGACCTCACCCGTGATCGCGATGAGGGCCAGCGCGATCACCGGCATGCCCAACTTGGCGAACACGTTCCAGATCCCGGTGACCACGACGTTGCGGGTGATCACGTCGCGGTTGTAACCCCACGAGCCGTAGAAGCGGTAGCTCACACCCAGCGCGAGCGCACCGCCCGCGGGCATCGTGTTCGCCACCGCGGTCGACGACTGGCTCACGACGGTCGCCTGCGCGAACGTGAGCCCCGGCATCACGCTCATCAACACCAGCCCGTACGCGAGCAGGCTGCCGATGGCGACGGCACCGAGCACGAGTGCCTGCACCGCGCCCATGTGGTCGACGTGATGCCAGACGTCGGAAAGGTTCGCGAGTTGGGGGAACACCCCGAAGAAGATGGCGACGACCAGGCCGAGCACCAGCGCGCCGCGGATCAGCGCACGGGAGCGGGGCGAGCCCGCGGCCGTCACGCGGGTTCGGAGACAGGCTCCGACCCCGGGCGCACGATGTAATCGTCGGCCGCTTCATCCCATTCCATGTCGACGACCCCGCGTGTGCGGCCCGCCTTGACGAACTGCAGGAAGCCGCCGTAGCCGAGCCGCTTCTCGCTGAAGTCGGGTTGCGTCTTGCGCAGTTGCGTCTTGAGGCCCGAGAGGTGGGGCGGACCCGACTTCTCGGTGAGCCGCCCGACGGTGTCGCGCAGCAGGTCGAACGTCGCTTCTTCGTCGCTCGCCTTCGACGGGAAGCTGACCTCGGGGTCGCCCTGGGCACTCCCCTGGTTGAGCTCCACGACCCCGCGGTCGGCGAGGTGGCGCAGGAGCTCACCGAAGCTGCGGAAGCCGTAGTTGGCCTCGCTGAACGTCGGGTCCTTGCGGAGGATCGTGCGCTTCAACATCGACGCCAGCACCGGCCCGTTCGCACTGCGCTCGAGCCCGGCGAGGGTCTGGGTCACGAGCACGTCGAGGTCGGGTTCGTCGGCCCCGGTCGGCGAGGCCGACTCCTCGATCTCGTCGACCGCGGTCTCGGCCACCGGAGCCTTGGCGCCACGCGGCGACGAGCCCCGGCGCGTCCGACGCGGCTTCGACGACGGCTCGACCCCCTTGAGACGTTCGTAGAAGAGGAACTCGTCGCACGCGGCCGGCAGCAGCGCCGAGGTGGACGCCTCCACGCCGATACCGATCACCCGCCGGTTGAGCTCGCGCAGTTTGTGCACCAGGGGCGTGAAGTCGCTGTCGCCGGTGCCGAGCACGAACGTGGTGATGTAGTCGCGTTCGAACGACAGCTCGACCGCGTCGACCGCCATCTTGATGTCGGCCGCGTTCTTGCGCACCGCGCCCATGCGCTGCGGGATCTCGATGAGCTCGACCTGGTTGCGGGTGAGCATGCGCCGGTCTTCCTCGAAGTACGACCAGTCGGCGTAGGCCCGACGCACCACGACGCGGCCCCGCTCGGCGAGCGCGTCGGCGATCGGGCGGAAGTCGAAGAGTCCGTTCCCAAGGGTCTCCCTCGCGCCGATGGCGAGGTTCTCGTAGTCGAGGAACAACGCGATGCGTTCTTCGTCGTTCGTCATCGCGTTGTTGCTTCTCCTGGATCGATCCGAGCTAAGGAACTCGAGCGGGCGGGGTGGCGGTGGGATCGACGAGGAGCGCCAGCATGTCGCCGATGGTGCGCTCACTCGTGGTGGTTCCCGGAATCGGGAGGTGATCCTTGATCTCGTAACGGTTGCGGCGACCGTCGCGTTCCTTGACGACGTACCCGGCCTGCGTGAGGTCGGTCACGATGCCGTACGCGCTGCGCTCGGTGATCCCGAGCTCGGTCGCAATGTCGCGCAGCCGGGCCCCGGGGTCGCGGGCGATGCACAACAGGACGCGGCCGTGGTTGGTCAGGAAGCTCCAGCCGGCCATGTCCCGAAGCCTAGTCGCAGATTTCTTGTGTTTCCTTACCGGTTTTTGACAACGATCGAACTGCGACGAGATGATCCCGACCCCTGGACCACCGCCAATGAACGAGAGCCCATGAACGACAAGGTCTACATCCACGAGTTCATCGACATCATCGGGCACAACCGCGCCAACTACATGCACCACATGACCGCGAACTTCAGCCCGACTGCCCAGGAGGAGCGCCACCAGCTCTGCTACGGGGTCTGGGGCGTCGTGGGCACGACCCGGGGCTGGCCCGAGGTGGTGAACCTCTGGGAGGAGGAGGGCTTCGAGGGGCTCAGCACCTCGTTCCGCCACGAGTTCAACCACTCGACCCTCCAGGACCCCAAGCTGGCCAAGTGGTGGGCGGAGGCGGCCAACTACCGCCGCCACGGCGACGACCGCGTGCTGGTGCCCGCCCCCTGGACGCAGACGATCACCGAGCTGTGCGCGGCCGGGATCACCGGCGAGACCTACGCCCACGAGCAGATCCAGGTACCGCAGGGCACGTCGCGCGACTTCCTGGAGATCGTCGCCCAGGAGGCGATCGCGGTGTACGAGCCGTTCGGTTGGAAGCTCGCCGGCGCGTGGGAGACCGCGATGGTCAACGAGTCAGAGTGCTTCCTCCTCTGGGCCATCCCCACGTGGGAGCAGTGGAGCGAGACCGAGCGCGCCGAGCGCACGGATTCCGATCTGGCGCGCTGGCGCCGCCGCTCCTACGAGTTGTCGACGAAGTGGCACCGCTTCCTGCTCGTCGACGCACCGTTGTCGCCGTTGCGCACCGGGCGCCAACCGAGTCGCGACGACCGCACCGGTGGGTGGAGCGAGGTCTAGCGAACCGCGCGATGATGCGCGAGATGGGTGCGCGTCGATGAAGGCATGGCGGGTCCACGAGTACGGCGCACCCGCCGACGCGCTGCACCTCGACGGCATCGACGCGCCCGTTCCCGCCGCGGGTGAAGTGCTCGTCAGGGTCGAAGCCGTCACCCTCAACTTCAACGACCTCGACGGGATCTACGGCCGCTACAAGACCGTCCCCACCCCGGTGCCCTACACGCCCGGGATGGAAGTGCTGGGCGTCGTCGAAGCGTGCGGGCCCGGCACCGACGCCGACGCCTGGGTCGGCCGCCGGGTCGCCGCCGTCCCGTCGGGGGCCTACGGCGGGTTCGCGGAGCTCGCGGTCGCGCCGATCACGATGACCTTCGAGATACCCGCCACCATCCCGTCCCCCGCGGCGGCGGGCATCCTCATGCCGTTCCACCTCGCGTGGTTGGCGGTCCACGAACGCGCGTCGCTGCGCGCCGGTGAGACGCTCCTCGTGCACGCGGGGGCGGGGGCGCGGGGTCGGCGGCCGTCCAACTCGGCGTCGCCGCTGGCGCGCGCGTGATCGCCACCGCCGGATCGCCCGACAAGGTGAAGCTCTGCACCGAGCTCGGGGCCGACGTGGCGATCGACTACCGCACGACCGACTTCGCCGAGGCGGTGCTCGACGCCACCGACGGTCGCGGCGTCGACGTCGCGTTCGACTCGATCGGGGGCGACGTGACGGTGCAGACCTTCCGCTGCATGGCGTTCAACGGCCGGCACGTGCTCGCCGGATTCGCCGCCGGCATCGAGGCCGAGGACACCGGCATCATCCCGAGGCCGATCCTGTTCGGCAATCTGTCACTGGCCGGCGTGTGCCTGGCCTACGTCGACGACCCGCGGGCGGTCAAGCGCGCCACCGGTTCGAACTTCCCGTCGCGCGCCGACGGCGAGCGCATCCACGCCCAGGTGCTCGCACTCGTCGCGAGCGGCGCGGTCCGCCCCGTGATCGGCCTCGACGTCGCGTTCGCCGATCTGCCGGCCGCGCTCACCCGCATGGAGCGGCGCGACACCGTCGGACGGGTCGTGGCCCGGCTCTGACGCCGGAAACCGCGCCGCGCCGCGCGCGCGAGCGCGGCGGCGAAACGCGTCAGTCCTCGACGGGGACCCGCACCGGTTCCCGGCCGGTGAGCCAGTGCCGACCAGCGGCTTCCAACGCGTCCCACTTGCTCAGGTCGACGTCGGCCGTCTGCCCGAGATCCTCCGGCGACGGACCGATCCGCTCGACCAGCGGTGCCAACTTCGCCACGTCGAACCCGTAGACCGCGGCCGCGTTCTCACCCAGGATGCGGCGGGTGTCAGGGACCGGGCAGTCCCAGAACGTCTCCCGCAGCCATTCGCGCGTGTGCGGCCACGTGCCTTCGGGGTGGGGGAAGTCGTTCCCCCACATGATGTTGCCGACGCCGATCTCGAAGCGGTTGGCGATCTCGCGTCGACGCGTGTTCGACGAGCCGATGAACACGTTGCGGTCGAAGTACTCGCTCGGCAGCATGCGCAGCTTGGGCGCGAAGTTCCCCATCTTCTTGGTCGCGTGCTCGTTCATGTAGTTCGTGTCGGCCTTCCACAGGATGTCGGCGGCCCACCAACACCCGCCTTCCGTCGCCGCGAAGCGCAGGCCGGGATAGCGCTCGAACACCCCGGACCACAGCAGGAACCAGATCGGCCGCGTGGTCCAGAAGATCGTCTCGTTGGTGTAGATGCCGAGGTCCTCGCCGATCTCCTCGCGGGGTGCGGGGCCGGTGTGGGTGTGGATCGGGAGCGAGAGCTCTTCGCACACGGCCCAGATGGGCTCGTAGCGGGCGTCGTTGTAGGGCGCGTACGGCCGCCACATCGCCGGGATCAGGATCCCCCGCAACCCGGATTCGTGGGCGCGCCGGATCTCGGCGACCGCGTCGTCGATGTCGTGGAGGATGGGCACGATGGCGAGCCCGCACCGGCGATCGGGGCTGTCGGCGCACAGCTCCGCCAACCAGCGGTTGTGGGCGCGCGCCCCGGCCATCGTGAGCTCCGGATCGAACATCCCGCTCAGCCCGAGCCCGGCGCCGAACGGGGCCGACGCACCGCCGCGCACCGCGTCGGCGTCGGGGAAGATCACCTCGCCCACCACGCCGTCGGCGTCGAGCTCCTTGTCGCGTCGGGCGGCGTCCCACCCGCCCTCGAGCCCTTCGTCGTTCGACTCGTACCAGTCGTGGACGAATTCGTTCTCCTGCGACACGCCGGCCGACGCGCGGAACGCGGTTCGTTCGCGCAGGTCGTCCCGGAACGCGTCGCGGTACTGCGGGTCGAGGAAGGTCTCGTACTCGGCATCGGGCAGACCTGCATGCGTATCGGCAGAGATGACGAGATAGCGATCGGTCACCACGGCTTGACCTCCTCACCGGCAAACGCCATCGAAAGACTGTCGATCGGGACCTGGTCGAGCGGTTCGGCGATCTCCGCCACCGTCGGGCCGACGCGCGCGGCGAGCGGCAACAAGGCCTGGACGTCGAAGCCGTAGACCCCGGCCGCGTTGCCGCCGACCATCGCCGCCACCTCGTCGGGGGCGACGCCCGCGAAGGTGTTGCGCAGCGCCTCCCGCGTGTACGGGTAGGTGCCTTCGCCGTGCGGGTAGTCCTGGCCCCACATGATCTTGTCGACACCGATCTCGTAGCGCAGCTCGCACTCCGACGGCCGGAAGAAGCTCGCGCCGGCGAAGCACTGCCGCTTCCAGCACTCACTCGGTGCCATCTGCATCTCCGCCGCCAACGCACCGCCGAAGTGCGCTTCCGCCGCGCCGGGAGTGAGGAAGCGGTCGTAGTGGTGGTCGAGGGTGCGGAGCACCGCGGGCACCCATCCCGCCGACTGTTCGGTGAGCACCAAGCGCAGCCCCGGATGCCGGCCGAACACGCCGCCGAACACGAGGTGCCAGAACACCCGGTGCGAGAACCACCCGAGCTCGATCATCCACAACGCGGTCGACGCCGCGTAGTCGCCGAAGTCGGGTGCCGCGAGCCCGGTGTGGTTGTTGAGCGGCATGCCGAGGTCCTCGCACACCGTCCAGATCGGCTCGTAGACCGGTGCGATGAGGGGCGGCAGGCCCACGTCGGGCGGCACGCCGGGCAGCAGCACGCCGCCGAACAACCCGTGCTCGCGACCCCACCGGATCTCCTCCACCGCGGCGTCGACGTCGTTCAGGAAGATCTGCACCATCCCGGCCCGACGGCCCGGCGCCTCGGCGCAGAAGTCGGCCATCCACCGGTTGTGCGCCCGCAGTCCGGCCCAGCGCAGATCGAGCTCGTCGGCGGTCGGCGGCCGGGCCACGAGGTTGCCCCGGGGGAAGAACGGCGGGACCGTGTTCGGGAACAGCACCTCGGCCACCACGCCGTCGGCTTCGAGCTCGGCCAGCCGGCGCGCCGAGTTCCAGTTGCGGTCGGCGTCGGCGCCCCGCAGGTCGGCGAACGGGTTCACGTAGGTGGGCGCCCAGGCGTCGAAGTCGTCGAGGTAGCGCGCCTCGAGGTAGTCGCGGTAGGCGAGGAGATCGGCGCCGGCGTGACCGTCGGCCGAGATCACGAGGTAGCGATCGTCCGCGAGCTGCACCATCGTCAATTCCCCCTGATCATCGCGCGCCTTCCTATCTTTACCGCTCCCGGGACGCAAGCGTCGCGCCGCCGGGTGCCGGCACCGTCGACGGCGCTATCCCGGGGCCTCGCGGTCCCACGTGGCGTCGGTGACGCCACGGTTGCGCAGCTCGTGCTTGCGCACGCGCATCGACGCCTCGGTGCGCGGCAGATCGGCGACGACCTCCACGTAGCGCGGGAGCATGAATCGCGGTATACGGGGCTCGAGGAACGCGACGAGCGCCGCGGGATCGAAGTGATCCGCGTCGCGCACGATCACCGCGACCATGAGGTCGTCCTCGCCCAACACCGCGGGCACCCCGATCGCCGCGCACTCGAGCACGTCGGGGTGTTCGGCCACGAACGTCTCCACCTCGAACGACGAGATGTTCTCGCCTCGCCGACGAATCGTGTCGCGCAGCCGATCGACGAAGTAGAACCAGCCGTCTTCGTCGTAGCGCATCGCGTCACCGGTGTGGAACCAACCGTTGCGCCATGCTTCGGCCGTCTGCTCGGGCATCTTGTAGTAGCCCGCGTTGAGGGCCCACGGTTCCGCGCTGCGCACCACCAACTCGCCCACTTCGCCCGGGCCGATCGGCTCGTCGTACTCGTTCACCAGCCGGGCCTCGGGCCACGGATAATCCTCGCGCCGCCGCCCGCAATTGTCCCAGGGCCCGTGGTCCCACCCCGTGGTGATCGCCATACCCGTCTCGGTCTGCCCGTAGCCGGTGGCGCCCCGGACCCCGAAGCGCCGCTCGAACTTCTCCATCTCCGGGATCATGGGCCCGAGGATCACCGACCGCAGGGGGTTGTCGGCGTCGTCGGGCTGCTCGGGCGCCGAGGCGAGCAAGGCGGTCATCGGCCCCACCAGCGCGGCGGCGACGCAGTCAGTGGCCCGCACGTCGGCCCAGAAATGGCCGGCGCTGAAGCGGTCGCGGATCACGAAGCGCGCGCCGCGCACCATCGCGTAGTTGAACGCGGAGCGACCCGAGTTGTGGAACAGCGGCATCGTGCAATAGAGCCCCTCCCCTGCGTCGAGCGCGTCGTCGGGGATCCACGACCAGAACTGGTACATCACCGCCCACGGTGTGATGACCGCCTTCGACGGACCCGTGGTGCCCGACGTGAACATCAGCGAGTGGATGTCGCGGTACTCGGGCCCCACGAACGCGGGCGGATCGGCGGCCGCGCCTGCACCCGCGAGCAATTCCGCCCGCCCGTCGGCGTCGAGGACGACGATCCGACGGAGCAGGGGCAGCCCCGCCGCAGCTGCCCGCGCGGCCTCGGCGAACTCGGGTGCCACCACCAACGTGGTCACGTCGGCGTGCTCGAGCGCGTAGGTGAGGATCCGGCCCGTGAACGCCACGTTCAGGGGCACCTCCACCACGTTGAGCCACGCCAGCCCGAGCATCACCCGGTGGACGTCGAACTCGTTGGGCAGCATCGTGGCCACGTGGTCGCCGGTTTCGACTCCGGCGGCCGCGAACGCCGCCGCCCACTCGAGGGCATCCCGGTGCAACTCGGCGTAGGTGACGCGTGCAGCGTCGACGTGCTCCAGCGCCACCGCGTCGGGTGAGGTCTCCGCCCATCGTGCCACCGCGTGCGGCGCCAGACACCTGCGTTCGAGCATCCCCCGACCTCTCCTGCTTGCCTCGATGCCCCGCACCCGCGTACCCCGAGCCCTCCCACCCTGGGCCCGCAAGACGGGGCTGCGGGGTCGTATGTTATATACGACCATGGACCTCGAACCCAGCGACGAACAGCGCTCGATCATCGACGTGTTCGGCGCGCTGGCCGACCGCACCTGCCCCCCCGACACGCTGCGGGAGCACGAACCGCTCGGGTTCTCGACCAAGCTCTGGGAGCAATTGGTGGCCGTGGGCGCGCCCGGCATGGCGGTGCCCGAGGCCGCGGGCGGGGCCGGGGCGGGGATGCTCGACCTCGGCTTGGCCGTTGAAGCATTGGGTCGCCGGCTGGCGCCCGCGCCGCTCGTGGAGCACGCGGTCGCCACGCGTCTGCTGGCCCGGGCCGACGCCCTCACCACCGAGCTCATCGAGGGCGCGACCATCGCCACCCTCGCGCTGCGCCCGGCACGCGACGCTGTGGCTGCCCTCGTCCCCGCGGGCGCGGTCGCCGGCGTCGTCGTCGCGCTCGACGGCGACGACCTCGTGCTCGTGGAAGCGCCTCCGGGGACGCTCGTCCCGAATCTGGCGTCGGCGCCCCTCGCCGATCGACCGATCGATGTGGCGTCGCGTCGCGTGCTCGCACGCGGCGACGACGCGCGCGCGTTGCACACCGACGCCGTCGACGAGTGGCGCGTGCTCGACCGCCGCCGCGCTCGTAGGCCTCGGGGCCGGCGCGCTCGAACTGGCGCGCACTTACGTGATCGAACGGCACCAGTTCGACGTGCCGATCGGATCGTTCCAGAGCGTGCAGCACGGGCTGGCCGACGTCGACGTCGCGCTCGGCGGCGCGCAACTCCTGGCCCGCAAGGCGGCGTGGGCGTTCGACTCCGCGCTCACCAACACCGCCGAGCTCGCGGCGATGGCGTTCCTGTTCGCGGCCGAGCAAGCCCGGCGGGCGTCCGAGCGGGCGTTGCACTACCACGGTGGCTACGGGTTCATGGAGGAGTACGACGTCCAGCTCTTCTACCGGCGGGCCAAGGGCTGGGCCCTGATCCTGCAGGACCCCGACCGTGAATACGCGCGCCTCGCCGACCTCCGCTACGGACCGGTCGCGACGGCCCCGGCAACGGGTGGGCGCTGACGTGGACTTCACCCCGTCGGAGCAGGCCACCCGCTTCCGGGCCGAGGTGCGGGAGGTGATCGCGTCGACGTTCACCGACGACGTACGCCAGCGCGCCCACGACACCGGCACCATGCACGACTGGGGTCTGCACCACGCCATGGCGGCGCGGGGTTGGATCGAACAGGCCCTCCCCGAGTCGTTGGGTGGGGGCGGGCGCGGCCCCGAGGAGCTCGCGGTCCTGTTCCAGGAGCTCGAGCTCGCCGGCGCGCCGTACGACGGCCTCAGCATCGTCACCATGACCGCGTCGGTGATCGCGCACGTCGGCAACGAGATGCAGAAGTCGGTCGTGCTCCCGAAGCTGCTTGCGGGCGAATCGCTGATCGCGCTGGGCTACAGCGAGCCCGACTCCGGCTCCGACGTCGCCGCCGCCCGTACGCGCGCGACGCGCGACGGCGACGGCTGGCGCATCGACGGGCAGAAGATCTTCACCAGCCTCGCCGAGGAGTCGGAGTGGATCCTGCTCCTCACCCGCACCAACACCGAGGGGCCCAAGCACAAGGGGCTCACGTTCTTCCTCGTGCCCACCTCGTCGCCCGGCTTCGAGCTCCAACCGATCCGCACGCTCTCCGGGAAGCGCACGAACATGACGTTCTACGACGGCGTCCACGTCGGCGACGAGTGGCGCATCGGTGAGGTCAACGGTGGTTGGCAGGTGATGCTCGTCGCGCTCTCCTACGAACGGGGCGTGGCCGGTGGCGTGCGCGACGCCGAGCGGCTCCTCCTCGCCGCCGAGGAGTACGCGCGCACGGTGACGCGCGACGACGGCACGCCGCGCATCGAGGACCCGATCATGCGCGACGCCCTCGCGCGACTGGCCATCGACACCGAGGTCGCCGACCTCCTCACCGGCCGCGCCGCGTGGGTCGCCGCCTCCGATCAACTCCCGGCGGCCGAGGGTGCAGCCACCAAGTTGTTCTCGACCGAGGCGTTCACCCGCGCCGCCGACCGGTTCCTCGATCTGGCCGGGCCCGCCGGGCTCGTGCGCGACGACGACGTGCACGAGGTCAGCGCGTTCTTCGAGTACTGCTACCGCTTCGCGCCGGTCACCACCATCTACGGCGGCACCAGCGAGATCCAGCGCAACCTCATCGCGCAGCGCGGGCTCGGCCTCCCCCGTTCCCGCTAGCCCGCGTTTCGCCGTGCGCGGGCTCACCGACTTCCGCCTGCAACCCGAGCTCGTCGCCTTCCGCGAAGAGCTGCGCGCATTCCTCCGCGCCGAGCTCGCACCCGACGCGACGCGCGGCCATCGCGATCCGCGCGACCTCACCGGATGGGACGACGGATTCGAGCGGGGGATGTTGCGACGGGCCGGCGACGCGGGGTTTCTCGGCGTGAGCCTCCCCCCGGGGTACGGCGGCGGGGGTCACCCCCCGAGCTGGCTCGCGCTCGTGAGCTACGAAGCGGCCTACCACGACGCGCCGCTGATCGACACCGCGGTGGCGCTGGTGGCGCCGACCGTGCTCGCGTTCGGGAGCACCGCTCAGCGCGACGCGTTCCTCCCCGCCGCGGTCGCGGGCACGGTGAACGCGTGCATCGCGTACACCGAGGCGGGCGCCGGCTCCGACCTGTCGAACATTTTCACGACGGCCGACGCCGACGGCGACGGCTTCGTGCTCACCGGCGAGAAGGTGCTCGTCACCGGCGCCCACAAGTCCGACTGGTGCTGCACGATCGCCCGCACCGATCCCGACTCCACCGGGCGCCGCGGGCTTTCAATGTTCCTCGTCGACATGAGCACGCCCGGGATCACCGTCGAGCGGGTCACGATGGCAAACCGCTGGACCTTGGGCACGCTGCGGTTCGACGGCGCGCGCGTCGGCTCCGACGCGTTGCTCGGTGCGCGCGACAACGGCTGGCGCCAACTCACGGGTGCGCTGCTCGGCGAGCGATCGGGTACTGCGTGGCTCGGCTGGGCCACCCGCAACCTCGAGGCGCTGCTCGCTCACTGCGCCGGCACCACCGACCGTCGCCTGCGCAACGCGCTCGCCGACCTCGTGGCGCGTCGCTTCGTCGCCGTGCGCCTCGCCGAGCGCGTGCTGGTGGTCCAGGACGCGGGGACCCCACCGATCGTCGAGGGCGCGATGAGCAAGGTCGCCGCCACCGAGCTCCTGCAACGCATCGCCCGCGTCGGTGCCGCCGCGCTCGGGCCCGAGGCGCTGGGCGAACCGGGCTGGTTCGGCGAAGACCCGCTCGCCGCCTGGTTCGCGTACGAAACCGTCGAGCGTCTCCACCCGGCGCTGAGCGTGGGTGCGAACGAGATCCAACGCACCACCATCGCGCAGGTCGGGCTCGGCCTCCCGCTCGAACCGAGGTAGCGCGCCCCGCGGGATCGCGAGCAAGATGCGCGTCCGATTCCGGAGGGAGCGCACCATGGGGTATCGCGTCGTCGGCTGGTCGACCGGCTGGGTGGGGAAGCTGGCGATCCGGGCGATCGCCCGCCGCCCCGATCTCGAGTTGGTCGGTGTGTGGGTGCACAGCCCCGAGAAGGTCGGCGCCGACGCGGGGACCCTGGCCGGCATCGAGCCGATCGGGATCACCGCCACCGACGACGTCGACGCGCTCGTGGCGTTGAAGCCCGACTGCGTCTGCTACTCGGCGTCGGGAGAAGGCATGGAGGCCGCGGTGGTCCCCGACCTCGTGCGCTTCCTCGAAGCCGGGATCAACGTGGTCACCGTGTCGATCGCGGGGCTGGTGCACCCCGCGGGCTACCACGCGGGCGTGCGCGCCACGCTCGAGTTGGCCGCGGCCAACGGCGGGGCGAGCCTCTACGCGTCGGGTATCGAGCCCGGCTTCGCCGGCGACCAGCTCCCGCTCACGCTGCTCACGCTCTCCGACACCGTGCACACGGTGCGGACGCAGGAGATCTTCCTGTACCACGAGTACCCGGTGACGTTCACCATCTTCGACGTGTTCGGCTTCGGCAAGCCGCTCGAGTACGACGCGATCATGGCTACGAGCGGCGCGCAGGCCGGCACCTGGGGTCCGCCGGTGCGCATGATCGCCGATCGCCTCGGGGTCGAGCTCGACGAGATCCGTGAGACCTACGAGAAGGTGGTCACGCCCCGCCGGATCGACACCGCGGCGGGAGTGATCGAGGCCGGCACCGTCGGCGCGGTGCGGTTCGAGACCATCGGGGTGGTCAACGGCCGCGACGCGATCGTGATCGAGCACGTGAACCGCATGGCCGACGATCTGGCGCCGGAATGGCCGAGCGGTCGACACGGCACCTACCGCGTGATCATCGAAGGCGTGCCCAATCTGCAGTGCGAGCTGACCATCGGTACGACCGAGACCGCGAGCGACGACGGCATGGTGGCCACCACCATGCGGATCGTCAACGCGATCCCCTACGTGTGCGAGGCGCCGGCCGGCCTGGTGAGCTCGCTCGATCTCCCGCTCACGACCCCACTCCACGCCCTCGACTGACGCCCGCCCCACCGAACATCTCGGAGTACACCCTCATCGGTGTACGTCAACTCCGAGATGTTCCCGGGTTGGAGGCGGATCGGGTTGGCGGCGGATCGGGTTGGCGGCGGATCGGGTTGGCGGCGGATCGGGGTCAGCGGGTGTTGAGCGGGCCCGAGTAGGCGGCGGCGATGGCGGCGGAGAACGCGGGGTCGCCGATCGGGTCCTCGGTCGGCGGCAGCGGGACGCCGCGGGCTTCGCAATCGGCCCGCCACATCGCGTGCACCTGCTCGAACGTGATGTCGTCGACGTGCTCGTCGTAGACGCGCGCGTCATCGGCATCGTGGAAGCACTCGGCCTTCCACGAGATGCTGATACGGATCTGGTCGGGCGCGTACTCCGCGAACTCGCGATCGTCCTTGTTGATCCGCCACCGACGATCGGCGCCGAAGTCGAGGAGCGAGTCGATCGGCACCATCGCGTCGAGCACGTTCGCGGGGCCACCGTCGCCCACGGCTTCGACGCGATGGAACATGAAGTCGTTGTCGCCCACCACCGCGGTGTTCGACGGCGGCTCGATGGTGATCTCGGGCGCGTCGGCGCCGTCGGGCCAGTAGCTGAACCCACCGTTGGGGCCGTCGTAGTACCACGCCACTGCGGTGGCCATCTTCACCCGCCACCGTTCGAACAGACCGGACGCCGCCATGCCACTCACCACCCACGCGGGATAGTCGGCGCGTTGGACGCCGCGGAACGTGGGGACGTCGGTGTGCTTGCGGTTCTGGGGCATCGGCGCGGTGAGGTTCGAGTAGACGATCTGCGGCCGCACGATCTCGGCGTCGAACACCGTGCGCGCCGCCTCGATCAGCCGCTCGTTGTGGAGCACGGCGTCGACCCCGTCGATGTGGGGTTGCCCGGCGAACGCCCAGTTGCCGCGGTAGATGGGCATAGTCAGGAACTCGGTGCCCTGCACCACCCCGACCGCGTCGGGCGAACCGGAGGTGGCGGCGTCGCGGTAGGCCTGCATCGATGCCGCGAACTCGGCCAACATGAGCACGTGCGCGTAGGGACCGTTGCGCTCGCAGAGTTGCCACGCGAGTGCCGCGTCGTCGAGCACCGCGTCGACGGTGACGGGAGGACGCGGTGCGGCGTCGATCAGCGTGTCGTTCGCAGCCATCGCGGGGCGCCTCCTGCCGGGTTCGGTTCCCCCTGAAGGTACCCCGTGCCCGTGCTACTGCGTGCCCGTGATGTCGCCGGGCCGCACCGGCACGCGGGTGAGCGCCACCCCGGTGGCGGCGCGGATCGCCCCGACCACCGCCGGGGTCGACGAGATGGTCGGCGGCTCACCCACACCCTTGGCCCCGAACGGCGCGCCCGGTTCCGGCTCCTCGATGAGCACCATGTCGACCCCCGGCGCGTCGAGGGCGGTCGGGATGAGGTAGTCGGTGAAGCTCGGGTTGCGGACGACACCGCCGTCGACGATCAACTCCTCCATCACCGCGAGCCCCACGCCCTGCGCGATCCCGCCCTCGACCTGCCCGACGACCTGCAGTGGGTTCAGCACCTTGCCGACATCCTGCGCGGTCGCCAGGTGCACGACGCGCACCAGGCCCAGCTCGGGGTCGACGTCGACGACGGCGCGGTGCGCCGCGCACGCGAACGACACGTGGGCGTTGCCCTGGCCGTCGGCGTTCAACGGGTACGTGACCTGATGATGGAAGTGCTCGGTGGCGGCGAACTCCTCCCCTGGCGCGGCGTCGGCCACCGCCACGTCCACCGCTCCGTCGAGAGTGCGGATGCGACCGTCGACGATGTCGAGCTCACGGGGCGACAGCCCGTGTTCGCGCGCCACGCGCTCGACGACCTGTGCGCGCACCGTGCGGCACGCCTGCTCGACCGCACCGCCCGACATCATCGTCTGGCGACTCGCCGACGTCGACCCTGCCGATCCGATCGACGTGTCGGCCGGCGCGACGAACGCGTCGTCGACCCCGAGGATGGTACGGGCGAACTGCTGCGCCAGCGTCACGAAGCCCTGCCCCACCTCGGCGGCCGCGCAGGTGATCGTGGCCACACCGTCGAGGAGATGACAGCGTGCGACCGAGGAGTCGTCGTACCCCTCGGCGTACATGAGGTTCTTGAAGCCGACCGCGAACCCCACGCCGCGTCGCACGTCGATCGCGTCGGTGGTGCGTCCGGCGCCCCCGGGCCGGGCCAGTGGATCGTCGAGTGGTGCCCGCGGCAACGGGAGCGCGGCGCACGCGCGGATCACCTCCGCCACCGGAAGCGTCCCGTCGATTCGTTGACCGGTCAGCAGCTCGTCGCCCGGCGCCAACGCGTTGTGCAACCGGAGCTCGATCGGGTCGACACCACACGCCGCGGCCAGCCGGTCCATCTGTGCCTCGTGCGCGAACGCGACCTGCACCGCGCCGAATCCGCGCATCGCGCCGCACGGCGGATTGTTGGTGCGCACACCGAACGCCTCCACGCGCGCGTTCGGTACGCGGTACGGCCCGGCCGAGAAGCACGCGGCGTTGGCGGTCACGTGGAACGACGACGACCGGTACGCACCACCGTCGAGCACGATGCGGGTCTCGAAGCTCGTGAGCGTGCCGTCGGGCTCCGCGCTGTGGCGCATCCAGATCCGCGCCGGATGACGGTGGACGTGACCGAGGAACGACTCGCGCCGTGAGTACACCATCTTGACCGGGCGCCCGGTGTGCAGGGCCAGCAGACACGAGTGGATGTGCAGGCTGACGTCTTCGCGCGCGCCGAACGCACCGCCCACTCCCCCGAGGGTGAGGCGAACCAATTCCTCGGGCAGGCCGAGACACTCCGCCACCTGCTCCCGATCGTTGTGCAGCCACTGCGTCGACACGATCAGGTCGACCCCGCCGTCGTCGGCCGGAATCGCCAGTCCCGCCTCGGGACCCATGAACGCCTGGTCCTGCATCCCGATCTCGTAGGTACCCTCCACGACAATCGGGCCGCACGCGTCGGGATCGCCCCGGTTGATCACGAGGTGGCGGAAGACGTTGCCGTCGGGGTGGATCGGGGCGGCCGCGGCCGACAACGCGGGATCGGTCAGCGGCTCGAGCACCTCGTAGTCGACGACGATCGCTTCGCAGGCCCGGCGCGCGGTGTCGGGATGGTCGGCGGCGACGGCGGCGACCGGCTCGCCCGCGTAGCGGACCATGTCGTCGGCGAACACCGCCTGGTCGCGATGCTCGAGGCCGTAGCGGTTCCGGCCCGCCAGGTCGGCGGCGGTGAGCACCGCACTGACGCCCGGGATCGCCGCGCGCGGCGGTCACGTCGATCCCGCGTACCGCGCGCCGACGGATGCGGCGAGCGCAGGGTCTGGCCCCACAACATCCGCTCGGCCCACAGATCGCCGGCGAACGCGAATTCCCCGCGTACCTTCGGCACGCCGTCGGGTCGGGGGGCCGATTCGCCGACTCGTCCGCCCGCGCCCGGCTTGGTCGTGGTCGTGGTGTTGGTCGTGGTCGTGGTGTTGGTCGTCGTCATGCCGGCGCTCCCGAACCGGACGCGTCCGCCCCGACCGCGGCCCGGATCGCCGCGAACACGCGCCCGTAGCCCGTGCACCGGCACAAGTTTCCCGAGATCGCCTCCCGCACCGCGAGGTCGTCGGGATCCGCGTCGCGCGCGAGCAGATCGTGGACCGCCATGACCAGACCCGGGGTGCAGAACCCGCACTGCACCGCGCCTTCGTCGACGAAGGCGCGCTGCACGGTGGTGAGCGCGCCGCGCTCATCGGGTTGCAGCCCTTCCGGGGTGACGACCTCGGCCCCCGCCGCGGCCGCGCCGAGCACCAGGCACGCGCACACGAGCACGCCGTCGACCGACACCGAGCACGACCCGCACTCGCCCTGTTCGCATCCGGCCTTGGCGCCGGGCAGGCCCAACCGTTCGCGCAGCACATAGAGCAGGCTCTCGCCCACGCACGAGTCGCGGACGTCGCAGTCTTCGCCGTTGACCCGCAGCACATACGACTCGCTCACGACACCGACCGCCGCAAGGCGCGCCGCGCCAGCACCCCGACCGCGTGACGGCGGTAGGCGGCGCGCCCGCGGTGGTCGTCGATGGGTCGGGCCGCGCCTTGCACCATCGCACCGAATTCGGACACGTCGGACGCGTCGCGCACGGCGACACGATCGGGCTCCCACTGCAGGCGGTCCGCCAACCACGCTGAGGCTTCCGGGGCGTCGAGTGCGACCGGCCCCACCGATCCGAGCCCGATGCCGACGGTTCGCCGATCGAGGTCGAGCACCAGCGCCACCGACGCCACCGCGATCACCATCGCGTTGCGCACCCCGACCTTGAGGTAGTGCTGCGGCCCTCGCCGGATCGGGACGCGCACGCCGACGATCAACTCTCCCGGACCGAGTCGGGTGCGCTTCGGGCCGACGAGGAAGTCACCGAGCGGTTCGATCCGTCGCCCGGCCTCACCCGCGGCGGCGATCACGACCGACGCGCCGAGCGCGCGCAGGACGGGCAGCGTGTCCCCCGCCGGTGACGCCGTCGCCAGGTTGCCACCGATGGTCCCGGCGTTGCGGATCTGCGGCGAACCGACGGTGCGCGCCGCCGACGCCAGCGCCAGCGAGTAGCTCGCCACCGTCGGGTCCATGAGCTCGGTGTACGTGGTCGCGGCACCGAGGAACAGATCGCCGTCTTCGATGCGGCGCACCCGGAGCTCCTCGACGTCGCGCAACGCGACGACGCGATCGACGCGCCGCAGCCCCTCGTTCACTGCGACCATCAGATCGGTGCCGCCCGCGAGCACGACACTGGCGGGCTCGTCGGCGAGCAACGAGAGCGCTTCGTCGAGCGAACGGGGCAGGAGCACGGACATGGCCCATCAGGCTCGCCGCCGATTCAACAAACCGTCAACGCGGAGCGATGAACGCTCCGTGAACTACGCGGGGTCAGGGTCAGATGCGGCTGATCTGGACCGAGACGCGCGTGGCACCGGCGGCGAACGCCGCCCGCGTGGCCGCGTCGACCGCGGCGAGCACACTCTCGTCGGCCCCTTCGCCCGACGTTCCGAAGGGGCCCACGTCGACGGTGAGTCCGCGCCCGCCGACCGCGTCGATCGCCGCGTGCACGTGCGGGCCCGGCGCGCCGGGCACGAACGGTTCGACGGTGAATTCAGCACGCAACGTCACGGTCGATCACAGTAACCGCACTCGTCGCTGACCGGACACAGTGCACCGCGCTCGCGCACCTGACGTCGTGCACCGCGCGGTCGCGCGTCAGCCGTCGACCGCGTTCAGATAGTTGTAGATGGTGAAGCGGCTCACGCCCATCGCCTCGGCCACCGCTTCGACCGACCGCCGCAGATCGAACGCACCGCGGTCGCCGAGAAGGAGCACCGCCGCCTGCTTGTCCTCGCGTGACAGATCGTGGAGCGGCGCGCCGAGCTCCTGTTCCACCGCCGAGATCATGCGGTCGAGCGTGCCCTGCACCCCGGGCAGTCGCATGCCCCCGACGAGCTCGCCCTCCCAGTGCAGCGGGATGTCGCGCAACTGCACGCGCGTCGCCGGCACCAGCGTTGCCCCCAGCGCCGATGCGACCGGCTCCAACGCGACCAACAACGGGTGACGGGCGGGCACGGGCGGGAGCGTACTGTGCGACCCGTCGGTTCATGCGCCCTGGATCCGCGCGCTGATCACGCGGTGTCGGCCGAGCATCTCCTCGACGCCGCCGACAGTGAGGAGGCCGTCCTCAACCAGGGTTCGGCCCTGGACGACGGTGTGACGGGCCGAGACCGGGCCGCACCGCAACCACGCCTCGATCGGGTCGCTCAAGGCCCCGGCAAACGCCACTCCTTCCAATGGCCAGCACACGAGGTCGCCGACCGCGCCGGGGGCGAGCACGCCGAGCTCGCCGGTGCGTCCGAGACAACCGGCGGATCCACGCGTCGCGATCTCCAGCGCGTCGCGGGCACCCATCGCCTGCGGTCCGCGGCGCATGCGCCCGAGCAGCAACGCGTTCCGGGCCTCCATCCACAACGACGCGCTGTCGGTCGAAGCCGAACCGTCGCAGCCCAGACCGACGGGAACCCCGGCGGCGCGCAGCTCGGCGACCGGCGCCATGCCTCCGCCCCCGATCATCATGTTCGAGCTCGGGCAATGGGCCACGCCGGTCCCCCACTTCCCGAGTCGCGCCACCTCTTCGGCGTTGGGATAGATGCAGTGCGCGACCCACGAACGGTCGCTGCCCCACCCGACGTCCTCGAACAATTCGATGGTGCGACAGCCGTAGACCTCCTCGGCGTAGGTGTCCTCGTCGGGGTCCTCGGCCAGGTGGGTGTGCAGACGCACGTCGAGCCGTTCCGCGAGCTCCGCGGTCGCCCGCATCAACTCGGCGGTGACCGAGAACGGCGAACACGGGGCGAGTGCCACGCGCACCATCGCGCCCCACGCCGGGTCGTGGTGCGCCGCCACCAGCCGCTCGCTGTCGGCGAGGATCTCGTCGTGGTCCTGCACCACGGAGTCCGGAGGGAGACCGCCGTCCTTCTGCGAGCGGCTCATCGAACCCCGTGTCGGATGGAACCGGAACCCGAGCTCGCGCGCGGCCGCGATCTCCGCGCTGATCAGATCGCCACCGTCGCGCGGATGCACGTAGAGGTGATCGGTCGACGTCGTGCACCCTCCGAGCGCGAGCTCGGCGAGGCCGACCCATGCCGACACGTACGCCGCCTCCTCGTCGAGCAGGGCCCACCGCGGGTAGAGCGTCGTGAGCCACTGGAACAGCGTGCCGTTCACCGCGGGGCGGTAGCTGCGCGTGAGGTTCTGGTAGATGTGGTGATGCGTGTTGATGAGGCCGGGTGTCACCAGGCACCCGTCGGCCCGCAGCACGCGTCGCGCCGGCGGCACCGGATCCGCCGACGTCCCGACCGCCTGCACCAATCCGTCCGTGATGGCCACCCAGCCCCCCGCGAGCTCGCGGCGCTCGTCGTCGACGGTGGCGACCAGCTCGGCGCCGGTCACGACCAGGTCGACGACGGGATCACCGGGCGCGACGTCGGACCTGTCGCCCGCCACGTCGAGAGAAGGAGCAGGGGTCATCGGGCCATGGGACCGCGACGACGCGCGGCCCGTCAACTCGGGTGGGCATGATTCATGGAGCCGTGACACAGCGGCAAAACCCTGGTCAACCGATTGTCGAGCATGGAGAGATGCGTACGACGCTGCCCGTCCATCCCCTCGACCTCGAGCCGTTCCTGATCGGGAGCGATGCCGATCGGGTGGAGTTCGCCCGCCGACTCGACGAGGCGTGCCGCGACTCCGGGTTCCTCGTGGTGACCGGTCATGGCGTCTCCTGCACCGCCTGCGACACCGCCCTCGACGCGTTCGCCGCGTTCTTCGACCGCCCCGACGCCGAGAAGCGCCGGGTGGTCGTGGCCGACCCGAGCGCCAACCGGGGCTACAGCGCGCTGGGCCGGGAAGGCCTCGCCTACAGCCGGGGCGACGAGACCCCGTCGGACCTGTTCGAGGCGTTCAACGTGGGCTCGGAGGACACCATCGGCGCGTACTACGACGCCTACCGCTCGTTCTACGCCCCCAACGTCTGGCCCGAGGAACCCGCGGGTTGCGCGATTCCTGGCTCGAATACGGGCGGGGCGTCGACGCGGTCGCCGAATCACTGCTCCGGGCGATGGCCCTCGCGCTCGACCTCCCGTCGACCTGGTTCCTCGAACGGTGCGAACATGCCATCGTGACCACGCGGGCCATCAACTACGAACGGCGGTCCGGCACCGCCGACCCGCAGCCCGGTCAGATGCGGATGGGCGCCCACACCGACTACGGGATCCTCACCGTGCTGCTCGCCGACGACGTCCCCGGCCTCCAGGTGTTCCGCGCCGGCCGGTGGCACGACGTCGCCACCCCGCGCGGCGCGTTCGTGTGCAACATCGGCGACATGCTCGCCCGCTGGACCAACGACCGGTGGACGTCGACCCTCCACCGGGTGGTGCCGCCCCCTCCGAACGCCGACGGGCCGGTGCGGCGCCGGTCGATCGCCCGCTTCCTCGACTGCCCGCCCGACCTGGTGGTGGAGGCGATCCCGTCGTGCATCGACGCCGACCACCCGGCGCGCTACGAGCCGGTGCTCGCGGGCGACTGGTTGCGCGCGAAAGTGCTCGGAGGCCGGGCGCGGGAGATCCCCGATCTCCCCGCCACCGCCACCGCCATGAGCGATGCCGCAGGAAGAGGAGGGAATCCGTGAGCGGAGCCACTGCGCACCGACTCACCGCACGAGCGGAGCGTGGCCCGAGCGGCCCGGAGCGAAGCGACGAGAGCGGGAAGAGATGATCGAGGGACCGGCACGCAGCTCGCTGGCCGACGAGGTCGGCGTGTTCACGGGCCCCGACTACGCGGGCATCGAACCGTTCTTCGCCGAGCACGGCTTCGCGATCGTGCGCGGCCTCTACACCGAGCCCGAGCTCCGGGAGCTGGAAGCGGAGCTCGAGCACCAACAGGCCCGCCTCCTCGCCGGTGAGCTCCCCGAAGTGTGCGGCACGGTGATCCTCGACGACCCCGACGCGCTGATCGACGGTGAGGCGTTCGCGCACTACGTGTGCCACGTCACCGAGGTGTCACCGCTCACGCGCACGTTCGTGTACCACCCGGTGCTCGTCGACCTCACCGCCCGGATGCTCGGATCCGACGCGTGGATGCTCGAGGACGACCGCTTCGGCGTCGTGTACCAGGACGCCCGTCCCGGCGAACAGTCCGGCTATTCACGCATCGGTTGGCATTCCGACTGCGCAATCGGGGCCCAACTTGAAGGTGTGGCCGTCGGTGGCCTTCACCGTGCACGTCGACGGCACGTCGCCCCGCAACGGCTTCCTGCGCATCGTGCCCGGCTCGCACCTGGGCGGCACCGAAGGTATGCCACCGGGCTTCGAGCACGTGCCCGGCGAGATGGCCGTCTACTGCGAGCGCGGCGACGTGCTGCTCCACCACTCCGATCTCTGGCACAGCGCGGCGCGCGCCACCGACGACGGCGCGGGAGCGGTGCGCCGCCACGTGCGCGGTGGCTGGTACGGCGGCGAGCGGCTCGCCCCCAACCACGGCCTCGACGACTTCGTCAAGAACGCGATGCGCTGACGTCGGCCTACGCCTCCGTCTCGCCGCTATGCGGTCGGGTTGCCGTACTTGGCCAGGGCGACGCGTTCGATGGCAGCGATGATCGAGTAGACCACCACCGAGAAGATCGTCACCAGCGCGGTGCACGCCCAGAGCATGTTGTAGTTCGACAGCGTCTGCGACTGCAGCATCAGGTAGCCGAGCCCCTTGCCCGTCGACAACCACTCGGCCAGCAGCGCCCCGATCAGCGCCAACGGGGCCGCGATCCGCAACGACGCGAACAGCGCAGGGAGCGCGGTCGGGATCTGCACCTTCCTGAGCGTCGTACGCGCATCCGCGCCGTACGCGGCACAGAGATCGAGCGCGGCCTGTGGAGTCGCCCGTAACGCCAACGACACGTTCACCAATACGGGGAAGAACGTGACGATCCCCGAGATCACCGTGACGCCGAGCAACCCACGCCCGAAGATCAGCGCGATGAGCGGGGTCATCGCCACCAGCGGCACCGACCGCAGTACCACCGCCATCGGCATGAACGTGTGCTCGGTCGACGGAGCGAGGTTGAACATCAGTGCGCACAGGATGCCGACGGCCGCGCCGGCGAACAGCCCGATCCCGGCGTCGGTGAGCGTGGTGAGCGACGCCGCCCAGAGTTCGGCGCGGGCGTCGGCACCGCCCGGTTCGGTCGTGAGGTAGTGCCACACGTCGGAGGGACCGCGCCCGATGAAGGGGTCGATGTGGAGCAGCTCCAGGAACAGCTGCCACACCACGAGCAGGAAGATGATCGAGATCACGGCGGTGAGGAGCCGGCCCAGGACGGTCTTGGTGATGCCCCAGGCCCGGTGCTTCTCGTCGATCGTGGGGACGGCGCCGGCCACCGCCACCTGGGTGGGATCGAAGACGGGCCGCGCCTCGGTGGCGGTCATCGGGCGTTCCTCGGCGCCCAGGGCGTCAGCGCACGCCCGATCATGGCGGTGACGGCGTAGGCCACCCCGGCGAGCAGGCCGGCGACCAGCGCGATGCCCCACGTCCGCGCGATCTGCAGGCCGGTCTGCGACGCGATCATCGCGATGCCGAGGCCCGATTCGCCGCCGAGGTACTCGCCGATGATGGCCCCGAGGATGGCGGCCGGCGCGGCGATGCGCAGCGCGGCGAACAGACTGGGCAGCGCGGCGCGGATGCGGACCTTGTACAGCTCGCTCACACGGCCGCCGCCGTACGCCCGGATCACGTCGAACATCACGGGCTCCGCGCTGCGCAACCCGACCATCACCCCGACCAACGTGGTGAAGAACACCGCCATCGCGGCCAGGATGATCTTGGGCGTCTCACCGTCGAAGGTGATCTGCAGGATGGGTCCGATGGCGATGATCGGGATGCAGTACGACACGATGCCGAGCTGCATCATCGGGCTTCTCGAGCAGCGGCACGATCAGCACCAGGAACGCGAGCCCGATGGCGAGCAGGTTGCCGTAGATGTAGCCCATCATCGCCTCGTGCAGCGTGACACTGGCGTTGGCCCAGTAGAACGACCAGCCGTCGTCGATCATCTGCGAGACGATCTCGGTGGGCGCGGGGATACCCCCGTTCTTGCCCTGCATCAGGCCGACGATCTCCCACACCACGAGCAGCCCGACGATGCCGATCAGGCCGCCGAGCCACTTCGGGCGGGTTCGCTTCGTGCGCCGCTTGGCCGGCGCAGGTGACGACGCGGTATCGGTGCCGGGCGCGGCCATCAGCTCTCGGCCGCTCGGCCCATCCCGAAGAGAATCTCACTGAACTGGTCGCACAGCTCGTGGAAGTGCGGATCGCGCAGCATCTCCGGCTTCCGTGGTCGCGGGAGGTCGATCGGCACCTTGGCCACGATGCGCCCCGGTCGCGGGCTCATCACCACCACCTCGTCGGCCAGGAACACCGCCTCCGCGATCGAGTGGGTGACCAGCAGCGTGGTGCACGCGCGTTCGGTCCAGATCCGCTGCAGCTCGAGGTTCAGGCGTTGGCGCGTCATCTCGTCGAGGGCACCGAACGGCTCGTCGAGCAGGAGGATCTTCGGATCGATCACGAGCGCGCGCGCGATCGCCGCCCGTTGCCGCATGCCGCCCGAGAGCTGGGCCGGGCGCGAGTTCTCGAAGCCTTCGAGCCCGACCAGCGAGATCAGATCCTTGATCGTGGCCTTCGAGTCCTTGATCCCCGCCAACTCCAGTGGCAACTTGATGTTGGCCGTCACCGATCGCCACGGGAGCAGCGCCGCCTCTTGGAACGCGATGCCCAGGTGGTGCTTCCGGCGCGCCGTCGACGGCAGCTCGCCGTGGACCAGCGCTTCACCCGTCGTCGGCTCCTCGAGGTCGGCGAGGATCCGCAGGATCGTCGACTTCCCGCACCCCGACGGCCCGAGGAGAGCAACGAACGAGCCTTCACGCGGACGAGTAGTCGACCTTCTCCAGCGCCACCAGAGACGCGCGCTTCGTCTTGAACACCTTGCTCAGACCGCGGACGCAGATGCCGTCGTCCTCGGTGCCGCCGCCGAAATCCGTCTGCGGCTCGGTCTGTACCAACGGGTCGGTCAAGGTGGCCACGACGAGCCCTCAGGAGGGCGTCGACGGGTTGACGGGGCTGGTCTTGAGCTCGGGATTCTCCTAGTAGACCTCCTCGAGGACCGACGTGTCAAAGAGCTTGTCCTTGGTGATGTTGATGTCGGCGAGGGCGAGGGTCGAGATGTTCTCGTCGATCAGCTCGGGCGTGATGGTGAACAGACCGTTGGTCGCGGTGTCCTTGGTCAGGATCACCGTGTTCTCGCTCTTCGACTCGAGCGTCTGCTCCTTCACCGTGAGCTTCTGGTCCTTGCCGTACTTCTTCGCCGCCAGCGTGGCGCCGAGTACCGGGTTCTTGAGGTTGTCGTGCCAGCCCTTGATCTCCGCCACGAGGAACGCCTTGAACTTGTCGCGGTCCGACTTGAGCGTGTCGGTCTTCACCACGTACGTCTCCGACACGAGCGGGTACTTGTAGTCGGCAAGGAGGAAGTAGGTGTTCGGCACGCCCTGCAGCTTCAGCAGGTTCGGCTCGTTGGTGAAGAACGAGAACCAACCGTCGACCGTGCCCTGCACCAGCGGCTGCGGGTTGAACTGCACCGGCACCTTGTCGATCTTCGAGGGATCGATGTCGTTGGCCTTGAGGAATGCGTTCCACACCGGCTCGTTGGTGGCCTGCACGCCGATCTTCTTGCCGATCATGTCCTGGGGAGTCTTGATCGGCGACTTCTTCAGGCTCATCACCGCGAACGGGTTCTTCTGGTACTGCGCCCCGATGCTGACGAGGTGGCGCCCTGGTTGATGGCCGCCGACGTGATGTCGGGAGCCGAGATGCACGACGAACGCCTTGCCCGACTGCACGACCGCGTCCTGCTGAACCGTGGGGCCACCCGACATCAGGTTGACGCCGCTGAATCCCGCCTTCTTGTAGTAGCCCTTGGTGTCGGCGATGTACGCGCCGGCGAACTCCACGTTCTTGATCCACGAAAGTTGGAAGTTCAGCGTCCCGTAATCCGGCGTTGCCGCCCCCGCACCGACTGCGCCCAGGCCGCTCCACACGGTCGACAGCCCCCCGCCGCCGACGACCGCCAGCCCCGCCGCGGTCATCGCGCCCCGCTGCAGGAACTTCCGCCGGTCGAGACCGCGTCGCTGGTCGTCCTGTGCCTGGGTCACACTGCCTCCGAGTGCTCGTGCACGCGGCCCCTCCGGTCCGCGCGTCCTTCAACGGTTTGTTGAAGGTAGGTGGACGGGATTTCTGGCCTGCGGCCCCTGCGTTAATGCAGCGTTTCAGGTGTGTCCGAGTAGCGGCCGATGCGCGACGATGCTCCCCATGCCCGATACCGCTGCGCGCGATCTGAAGTCACTGCCCAAGGCTCACCTGCACGTGCATCTCGAAGGCGCGATGCGACCGTCGACGCTCGAAGAGCTCGCAGGCAAGGCAGGCCTGCCGGTCCCCGAGATCCGCGGCTATGGATCGTTCTCGGCGTTCTCCGAGACCTACGTCGCCGCATGTCAGGTTCTGCTCACACCCGACGACTTCGCGCGTCTCGTGTACGAGGTGGTCGAGGACTCCGTCCTCGGTGGCGCGGTGTGGGTCGAGCCGTCGTTCTACGCGCCGCACCACCGCGCGCGGTTCGGCGCTGACGAAGAGATCATCGACATGGTCCTCGCCGCCGCCGCCGATGCCGCGGCGAAGCTCGACGTCGGCGTCGGCGTGATGATCGCGGCCGACCGCACGGTCGATCCCGCGATCGCGGTCGACCAGGCCCGGATCGCGGTGAACGCGCGCGACCGGGGCGTGGTGTCGTTCGGGCTCGCCAACGACGAGGTGCTCGGCCCGCCCGAACCGTTCGCCGATGCGTTCGCGATCGCGCGCGACGGCGGCCTGCTGTCGACGCCCCACGCGGGAGAGCTCGTGGGGCCGGAATCGATCTGGGGCGCGCTCGACACCCTCGGGCCCGATCGGATCCAACACGGTGTACGGGCGGTGGAGGACCCGGAGTTGGTGGCGCGCCTGGCTGACTCCGACATCTGCCTCGACGTGTGCCCCACGTCGAACCTCCTGCTCGCGGTCTACCCGTCGATCGCCGAACACCCGCTTCCCGAGTTGATCGCGGCCGGCGTGCGGTGCAGCCTCAACGCCGACGATCCGCTGCTCTTCGGGCCCGGCCTGCTCGAGGAGTACGAACTGGCCCGCGACCAGCTCGGCCTCGACGACGAGGCCATGGCCTACATCGCGCGGTGCTCGATCGACGGCTCGGGCGCGCCCGCCGAGCTCAAGGCGTGGGCACTGCTCGCGATCGACGACTGGCTCGCAACGGACTGAGCGCCCGACCGATCCCTACCGCGGTGACGCCGGCGGCCAGCGCCACCACGGGCAGCGGCCAGGAGTAGCTCCCCGTCTCCACCAGCACGCTGCCGAGCACCGCGATGCCGACGGCACCGGCGGCCTCGACCAACGTTTCGTTGACCCCCGACGCCGAACCGACCCGCGCCGGGCGGGCCGACGACATGATGAGCTCGACCCCGGACACCGACGCCGTCCCCATCCCGGTCCCGATGAGCGTCCCGGCAAGTATCACCCCGGGCAGGCTCGAGGCGACGACCGAGACCGTGGCCACGAGGCCGCCGGCCGCCATTGCGGCGAGCCCCGCCGCCGCCACCGGTCCATGGCCCCACCGCGCGACCCACCGGGGGTTGACCAGCGCGAACACGACTGCCGCGACGGCGGACGGGACGAAGTAGAGACCGGTCGTCAGCGGGCTGTCGTGCTGCGGGCCCTGGATCCACTGCGTCAGCACGAACTGGGTGCCCATCAACCCGAAGAACAGCGCGGCGATGGTGGCCGCCCCCCAGCGCATCCGCGGGTCGCGGCGGGTGACCTCCTCGATCAGTGGTTGCGACGACGTCGCCTCGCGCCGGGCGAAGCCCGCGAGCAACACGAGGCCGACCGCGCCCGCCCCCAGCACGATGGGCGACGCCCAACCCCGCTCGGGTCCCTCCACGATCGCAAGGATGACGGCGCTCAACGCTCCCCACCAGAGCAGCGCGCTCAAACGGTCGAGCGGGGGCGACGCCGGGTCGCGCGAACGCGGCACCCAGAGCGCGGTGAGCACCAGCGCGACCGCGGCGATCGGGACGTTCACGAGGAACACCGATCCCCACCAGAAGTGAGCCAGGAGCAACCCGCCGGCGATCGGCCCGGCGGCGCTGGCGACACCCGCCACCCCCGACCAGATCGAGATCGCCCGGCCGCGTTCGCTGCGGGGCGAAGACGTTCGAGAGGACCGACAACGTCGACGGCATCGTGCACGCGCCGCCCACGCCCATCGCGCCGCGCGCCAGCGAGAGCGTCAACGCCGACCCCGCGAACGCGGCCGCGGCCGACGCGGTGCCGAAGATCACGAGTCCGATCATCAGCATCCCCTTGCGGCCACGGCGATCGCCGACGACGGCCAACGGCAGCAGCAAACCTGCGAGCACGAGGCCGTACGCGCCGCCGATCCACTGGAGCCCGGTCTCGTTCGTGTTGAGACCGTGCTCGATGCTCGGCAGCGCGACCGCGAGAATGGTGTTGTCGACCACCACGATCGACAGCGAGAGGCACAGGACCGACAGCGCGCGCCAGCGACGCGGGTGACCGTCGGGGAAGACCTCCATCGGGCTCACGCTAGGCGGGCCGCGCGCGGCCGCCTTCGGAAATCGGTGCGCGCGGGATCGGGCGTGGTCAGGGAATCAACGCCGACGTGACCAGTTCACCGGTGGTGCCGTCGATCAGACCGACGTCGGTCACGTGCGGGCCGGGCAGGCACGCCAGCGAGGAGAGCATCACCTGGAACAGCGGCTGCGTGAGCACCGCCGACTCCGAGGTCAGCCCGACGCCGATGGCCGCGTCCTGCACCGTCCGCTGGGCCGCCGCCACCTCGCCCGCAGGGAGCGGCGACAGGATCCCCGCGATCGGCAACGCGATCGACGCGAGCACTTCGCCCGCAGCCACGACCGCCACTCCCCCGCCCGACGCGATCACCGTGTTGGCCGCGAGCGCCATGTCGTTGACGTCGCGGCCGAACACCACGAGGTTGTGGGTGTCGTGCGCGACGGTGGTGGCGACCGCGCCGGTCCAGTCACCCCAACCTGCCAGCAACGCGGCCTGCGGTACCGGCGCGATCCGTCCGTGGCGGTGCACCGTCACCTGCACCAGATGCCCCAGGGGGATCGCGACCACGCCGTCGCGCACGTCGACGGTGGTCTCGTCCCAGCGGGTCATCACCGCGTCGGCGATCACCCGCATCCGGTGCGCGCCGTCGGGCACGTCGAGCTTCAACACGAAGTCGTCGGGGGTGAGCGCACCGAGCCGCATGGTGTCGTACGGCGGATCGCTCGGCCCCTCGACGACGGTGACCGCCATCCGGCCGCCCTCCGCCACCAGCCGCCCGCCGACCAGTACCTCGTTGACCGTGACCCGCTCGAGATCGTCGATCACGATCACGTCGGCCTGCCGGCCCGCGGCGACCTGCCCGAGATCGACGCGCTGCAGCCGGTAGGCCGAGTGGTACGTCGCGCACCGGATGGCGAGGATCGGGTCCATGCCGTAGGCGATCAAGCGGCGCAGGAGATGGTCGAGCCCGCCCTCCTCGAGCAGCGTGAGCGCGAAGAGGTCGTCGGTCGCGGCCACGAGGTGGGTCGGCGGGATCGGCAGGCGGTTCACCGCTTCGACGATCCCGGGCAGGATCACGTCGAGCGCGCCGCGCAGCTCGACCGTCATGCCGGCGCGGAGCTTCTCGAGGCAGTCGGGCTCGGTGAAGATCTCGTGGTCCGACGTCATGCCCGCGGCGAGATAGGCCTGCAGCGCGGCGCCGGTGAGCCCCGCCGCGTGACCCGACACGAGCTTGCCGCTCTCCAACCCGGCGGCGACGACGTCGGTCATGCGCCGGTCGGACGAGAGCACCCCGAGCATGTCCATCACCTCGGCCAGGCCGCCCACCTCCGGCCACGCGAGCATCTGGTCGATCTCGGGCCGGAAGAGGTCGGCACCCGAGAGCTCGAGGCCGGGCTGGGGCGGTACGCACGACGGTGCCTGCACGATGAACCGCACCGGCAGCCCCCGGCTCGCCTCGACCGCGTACCGCACTCCGGCGACCCCGGCCACGTTCGCGAGCTCGTGCGGGTCGGCGAACACCGTGGTCGTGCCGCGCGGGCACACCGCCTCGGCGTAGCCCCCGGGCGTGAGCATCGACGACTCGAAGTGCACGTGCAGGTCGATCAGGCCGGGTGCCACGAAGCGGCCGGTGCAGTCGATGACATCGAGCGCATCACCGCGCGCGCCGGTCTCGTGCACGCTGGCGATGAGCGGCCCGACGATCCCGACGTCGGCCGGGCGCAGCTCGCCGCACCCGACGTCGACCAGCGTGCCGCCGTGCAACAACAGGTCGAACGGCTCGCGCCCCTGGGCCGCGGCAATGGCGCGCTCGCGGACGACGGGGTCGACGGGATCCGTATGCACGGGGTGCCTCCTGGTTGGCGCAGGGTCAATCGACCGCGGGTTCGCGGGCCGCGGTCACGAGGGCGGCGAGGAAGCGCCGCAACTCGACGGCCGGGCGGTCGGCCCGCACGTGGACCTCCGCGGTGGGATCGAGGGGGAGCCGCCGGTCGGCGTAGCGCTCCTGCAGGACGAGGTCCTCTTCGAGCACCTTCGTCTCGAACGCGATGCAGTCGGCGAGCTGGTGCGCATCACCATCGAGGTCGTTGCGGTGTAACAGCGTGTAGAGGCGACACGCGTCGTCGTCCTCGGGCTGGACGAAGAAGTCGAGCACATTGGTGCCGCCCGCCTCCACGTAGTCGATGCGCAACGAGACCGCGAACGGCGCGCGGTACTCGTAGGTGAGCACGCGTTCCTGGAGCAACGGCCTGACGCCCGCCTGCACGCCGCGGTCTTCGTGGTTCGGGAACGGATGACGGCTGCGGACCGTCATCCCGAGCTCGTGCCGCTCGACCCGGAGGTCGCGGATCACCGTCGCCTCCTCGGCGCCGATCGTCGCCGCGTGGACGAACGGAAAGTGCGCGTGGTCGAGGAAGTTGTCGACCATCAGTCCCGCGCCGACGCGCGCCCGCGCCGGTTCGAGCATGCCGTGCATGAACGACGGATCGTCGGCAGTCGTGAGATCCAGGAGCTCGGTCAACGGCGCTTCGGGCGCGAGGAACACGAGGCCGGCCCGTTCGGTGAGCCGCGCCGGCGTGGTCGCGCGCGCCCGGGCGGGCACGCGGTCGGATTCCACCAACGAGGGGATCTCGGTGCAGGTGCCGTCGGCATCGAAGCACCAGCCGTGGTAGCCGCACCGGAGGGTGGCACCGTCGACCCATCCGGCCGAGAGCGGGGCGAAGCGGTGCGGGCACCGGTCGACGAAGGCGACGAGGGTGGTCGAGCCCCCGCTCGACGGATCCGGCCGCGGGTCCGGTGACGGCAGGCGCACCAGCGCCCAGTCCTCCCCCAGCAGGCGCACCTTCACGGGATCGCTCCCGATCTCGGCACTCGCGCGCCACGACGTGCCACGCGCGCCGGAGCGCGGGATCGGTGTTCGACAGCATCGCCGACGTCAAGACGCGTCCACCACCGCCAGCGCCGCGTCGAGGTCGGCGATCTCGGCGTCGAATCCCCGCCGCAGGCGGGCCCGGTCGTACTCATCGAGCCAGGTCGCGTCGACCCCGTTGTAGACCATTGCCTTCGCCACCTCGGGCGGGTAGCCGTTCTGGCCGATGAAGTCGACGTACTCAGTGCCGATGTCGGTGCGGAACATCGTGGGGTCGTCGGAGTTGAGGTGCACGAGCAACCCGGCTTCGATCATGCCGTTGATCGGGTGCGTGGTGAGGTCGGGCCAGCCGTAGACCACTGCGGTCGAGGTGGGGCAGCACGTGAAGTGCACTCCCTCGTCGCGACAACGCGCCACCACCGCTTGGTCGTCGAGGATGTGGTAGCCGTGATCGATCCGTTCGCAGCCCAACACGTCGAGGCACGTCGTGATGTTGACCGGCGGCGCGTCCTCCGACGCGTGACTCGTGCGATGCAGACCCGCCGCACCCGCGAGCGCGAAGCACTCGGCGAACTTCTCCGGCGGGTCGGGCGCCTCGGCCGCGTCCATGCCCAGCCCGATCACCTCGTCGCGTCGGTGCTCGATCACCTCGTCGGTCATCTGGAGCGCCATCGCGGGCGGGTCCTGCCGGTAGACGTCGGCGATGAGGAAGCAGCGCACCCCGAAGTCGGCTTCCGCCGCCCGCGCCCCGTCGATCAGGCCGTCGATGATCACCGGCATCGGCACACCCCGGGTGGTGTGCAGCGTGGGATTGAAGAACATCTCGCGGTACTTGAGATTGCCCAGCCGCACGCCGTCCTCGAGTGATTCGTAGGCCACGCGCGCGAAGTCGTCGCGATCGATCACCGTCGAGTTGACGAACCGGAAGATCTCGAGGAACTCGTAGATGGTCTCGTAGTCGTAGATGCGGTCGACGTCGTCGGTGGGGAGCGCGATGTCGTGCTTGCGGGCGAGGTCGACGACGGTCGCCGGGCGCAACGTTCCTTCCACGTGGCAGTGGAGCTCGACCTTGGGCAGCCGGCGCAAGTACTCCGAGTAGTCCACGGTCAGCCCTCCGACGCGCTCATACCGGCTCGTTCACGATTCGTCCATCCGGGCGAACACCCGGTGCGCCTCCTCGAGCGCCCGCGCCCGGATCTCCGCCCCGTCGACCCGCGTGGGCCCGTGTTCGTCGAGCACCACTTCACCGTCGACCTCGACGAGGAGCGGCCGCACCCCGGGCGTGTAGGCGAGATGACACGGCTCCGCCGGCTCGTACGACCAGACCACCCGGTCACGCTTCACGTCGGGAACGAGGAGCTCACCGGCGGTCAGCCAGGACCAGGGACGCGCGGGTGAGATGGTCACGTCGTGGCTGCGGGCGAGGGCGAACGCGAGGCGGAACTCCTCGAGCATGTCGGCCCCGATGCCGTCGGTTCCCAACGCCACCCGGTCGAACCGGGCGGGCTCCCCGTAGCCCACTGCGAAGTCGAGGTTCGACCGCGGGTTGTGCACGACGGTGCCGGGCAACGGCCGGTCGAGGTGCACCGCGTGCGCGAGCAGCCACGACTGGTCGGCGCGCGCCATCAGGCGGGCCCCGGCGCCGGCGTCGACCTCGCTCTCGGCCACATTCAGGTGCACGCCGACGTCGAGATCGTCGGCCAACCCGCTCACCGCATCGAGCGTGTCGTCGGAGAGCGTGAAGCACGCGTGGGCGCCGACGTAGCCCTCGCCGCCGCCGCGCAGGAACCGCTCGTTCTCCGCGAGGCCGGCCTTGGCGCCGTCGATCCCGTTGCGATCTGTGACCTCGTAGGCGCCGCGGACCCGAACCCCGACCTCGGCGCACGCGGCGGCGATCACGTCGAGGCTCCCCTCGATCGCGTTCGGCGACGAGTGAAGATCGACGACGGCCGTCGTGCCGGCCTCGATCGCCTCGAGCGCGCCGAGCTTCGCCGCCCACTCGATCGCCCGGGCATCGAGGGCGCGGTCGAACCGCCACCACACCCGCTCGAGGATCTCGAGGAACGAATTCGGCGTGCGCCGCAACGCCGGCATCCCGCGGCCGATCGACGACGCCAGATGATGGTGCGCGCACACCAGACCGCGTGTTTCCCGGGCTGCGCTCCGCGCGTCGAGCGCGACGCCGGCGTCGAGGATCGAGTCGGTCACCGACCCACCATCCCGGCCGATCAACAATCTGTCAACGCGTTCACGGTTGCCATCGCGTGAACTCGGTGGATGGCGTACGGTTTGCGCGCAGCGGCCGCGTACCGCTTCTCGGCACGCCGACTGCGCCTCAGGAGGCACCAATCGTGGAGTACAACCCGTTTTCGCGCGACACCATGCTCGATCCGTACCCGGTGTACCGCTGGCTGCGCGACGAGGCGCCGGTGTACCACAACCCCAAGATCGGGTTCTACGCGCTCTCGCGGTTCGACGACGTGCTGCAGGCGCACCTCGACGTGGGTACTTTCCGATCGGGCTTCGGGGTCACCATCGAAGGACTCGACCAGGGCCAGGATCTGCTCATCAACAAAGACGATCCGCTGCACATCGTGCACCGCAAGCTCGTGTCGCGGGTGTTCACCCCGCGCGCCATCGCCGACCTCGAGCCCACCGTGCGGCGGGTGGCGGCCGACATCCTCGACGGCGCCCGCGAGGCGGGCGAGCTCGACGTCGTCGGCGATTTCTCGGCCCAGTTGCCGATGGCGGTGATCGCCGAGATGCTGGGGATCCCCCAGGAGATCCGGCCCCTCGTGCGATCGCAGTCCGACCGCATCCTCACCGCGCAGGAGGCCACGGAGAACCCGACCGCACCCGAGGACGCCTTCGCCGCGCTCGTCGAAATGCGCGCGACCCTGGCCGAGACCGTCGCCGACCACGCCCGGAACCCGAGCGACGACATCATCAGCCTCCTCGTGCAGTCACGAGTAACCGACGACGACGGCAAGGAGTGGACGCTCACCCAGGAGCAGGTGACGCATCGGCTCGTCGAGCTGATCATCGCCGGCCACGAGACCACCGCCAAGCTCGTGGCGAACGGCGTGGTCGCCCTCACGTGGTACCCCGACCAGCGGGCGCAGCTGGCCGCCGATCCGTCGCTCATGCCGGGGGCGGTGGAGGAGATGCTGCGCTGGGATCCGCCGTCGCACTACCAGGGCCGCTGGGTCACCGAAGACGTCACGCTCCACGGCGAGGTCATCCCGGCCGACTCGCGCGTGATTCTCGTGACCGGTGCGGCCAACCACGACGACCGGGAGTTCACCGACCCCGAGCTGTTCGACATCCACCGCACGATCGACCGTCACGTCGCCTTCGGCTTCGGCACGCACCTCTGCATCGGCGCCGCGTTGGCCCGACTCGAGACGAGGGTCGCGTTCGAGGAGCTGCTCGCGCGCTACCCGAGCTACGAGGTCGTGCAGCCCGTCGTGCGTGCATACAGCAGCAACGTGCGCGGCCTGGCCAAGCTGCCGATCGCGCTCGAGCCCGCGGCGTAGCCGAATGTGCCGGCGTAGCCGAATGTGCCGGCGTAGCCGAATGTGCCGGCGTAGCCGAATGTGCCGGCTTAGCCGGCGACCCGGGTCTCGTACATCTCGGCCCATTCCTTACGGGAGTGGGTCGCGGTGTCGACGTCGGGCGACAGCGCGCGCAGCGCGCCCACCGTCGCGTCCTCCTTCGCGATGTGCGCAAAGGCGTCGTACTCGAACCACCGGCAGGTGTTCTCCCACGTGATCTTGTTCATCTCGGCGTCGGAGCACCCGGCGTTCTGGAGCTCGGCGAGGACCACCTCGGGCGCATCCGGCCACAGCGAGTCGGAGTGCGGGTAGTCGCATTCCCAGGCGATGATGTCGATACCGATGTCGTTGCGGATCTTCAGCGCCGCCGGGTCGGTCACGTAACAGGCCAGCGAGTGCTCACGGAAGATGTCGCTCGGGAGCTTGTCGCCGAAGTCGTGGCCGAGCCACTTCTGGTTCGTGTAGTGGCGGTCGCACCGGTCGAGGAAGAACGGGATCCAGCCGATGCCCGCCTCCGACCACGCGATCTTGAGGTCGGGATACGTACGCATCGCCGGGCCCCAGAGAAGGTCTTGCGCCGCGAACGCCGACACCTGCGTGGCGAGGATGATCATGTTGTCGATCGGGGCGTCGGGCGCCGATTTGATCGCGCCGAACCCCTGACCGATGTGCAGGCACATCACGATGCCCAGCTCGGAGATCGTCTCGAAGAACGGCGCCCAGAACCCGAGGTCGTGGTAGCTCGGGAGGCCCATGATGTGGGGCAGCTCGGGCATCGAGACCGCCTTGCAGCCCTTGGCGGCCACCCGGCGCATCTCGGCCGCCATGGCCTGCGGATCCCACACCGGCGCGATGGCGAGCGGGATGAAACGACCGGGGTACGTCGCGACCCACTCGTCGATGTGCCAGTCGTTGTACGCCTGCAGCATCACGAGCGCGAGGTCCTTGTCGGCCGCCGCTTCGAACACACCCGCGCTGAACCCGACGAAGGTCGGGAAGCACATCGACGCCAAGATCCCGTTGCGGTTCATGTCGCGGACACGCTCGTGGATGTCGTACGCGCCGGGCCGCATCTCGGCGAACCCGATCGGGTCGAGTCCCCACTCCTCCTTCGGCCAGGTGACGACGGCGTTCAGACCCATCGATCCGGCGACGGTGCCCTGGAACTCCCACTGCTCGATCCCGTCGGCGTTGGTGATGATCTTGGGCGCCTGGTCGCGGTACTTCGCGGGCACGTGGCGTTCGAACATGTCGGCGGGCTCGATGACGTGGTCGTCGATGCTCACGAGGATCAGGTCGTCGAGCTGCATCAGTGTTCCTCCCCAGTGCCGGTTTCGAATCCGGTGCGTGACGGCTCACGGTACTTGCGCGCTGTGGGGGTGACCAACCTCATCCCGCCGTTTCGCGCCCGGCGAGGGTCAGTGCGAATTCGCGCCACTTGCGCGGGTGCCAGATGTCCTGGTCCTCGCCCCAGCAGGGCTCGTCGTCGAGCTGCCACTGCACCAGGCTGTTCCAGCAGAACATGCTCGGGTAGCAGGTGAACACCTGGCGGCTCACCGTCGTGCCCACCGCTTCCAGCGACCGACCGAGCTCGTCGACCGCGTCGATGCGCACGGTCGCGGGGCGACCCTCCGCGTCGCGCTCGACCCGACGGGTCCCCGACACGAGGTTGG
The DNA here is from genome assembly GCA_963819735.1 of uncultured Actinomycetes bacterium. Classification (GTDB taxonomy): domain Bacteria; phylum Actinomycetota; class Acidimicrobiia; order IMCC26256; family DASPTH01; genus CAWFXC01. The sequence goes on from CAWFXC010000001.1 coordinate 396,601, forward strand.
CCCACCGGCCGTCGCGCACGAGGTAGCCGCGCAGGATGCGGTCGTCGCCCTTGCGGTCGACGGAGATGGCCAGGAACGCCTCGTCGGCCGACACCGTCCCGTGGCAGTAGCCCACCTTCGGTTGACGGCCGTCGCGGCGGATCCCCCACGAGCGGTCGCGCATCGCGATGCAGTCGACAGGGATCTCCTCGCCGTGCAGCGTGAACCGGCCGGTGACGCGGCCGGGTTGATCGATGTGCGTGCCGTGGTTGTACGGCGGCTCGTGCCGGGTCAGCAACGGTTTGAGCAGTGCTTCGTAGGTGAGGTCGAACGACAGGTCGTCGTTGTCGTACGCGAACTGGAACACCCGACCCGGCTCGTGACAACGCAACGTCATCCCGTTGAGCAGGTTCGTGGTGTCGCGCAGATCCAGGGGCTCGTCGAGCGGGAGGTGCCAGCTCCAGTCGAACGCGGGAAGCTCCCAGGGCAGCACCGCGCTGTCGTCGACCACGAGCACGCCACCGAACTGCACGCCGATGTTGGCGCGGAAGGCCGGATAGAAGTAGCCGAGCAACTTGCGCTCGGGCACCATCCACGAGAACCACACCGTCTCCGTCCACCACGGATCGTCGCTCTCGGGGGGATGGAACATGTCGTCTGCGGGGATCAGGCCCCAGTCGTCCACGGCGTGTGCTCCTCGTCGTCGATCGGTGAGTAGTGACGGTCGGCGAGCGCGCCCATCGCGGGTCGCAGCACCTGGGTGACGCGCGCCACCTGGCGCAGGCAGTACCGGAGGGCCGCAGTCTCGTCGATCGCGCGCGCCTCGATCCCGCGGCACACGCTGCGACGAGCCTCGCCGACGTCGGTGAACAACCGACCCGCGAGCATGCCCAATTCGGCGAGCTCCGCGTCGCGCAACGCGCCGCCGAGCCGGTCCTGTTCGCGCAGGAACTTCAGCAACCGCGCGAGTCCCTTCGCCCGTCGGAGCGCGAAGTCGTCGGTGAGGTTCGGCACCAAGACGTCGCGGATCTCGTCGATCGCCACGTCGAACGCCCACGTGACGTCGCCGTCGCCGGCGTCGGGGAGCACCGCCGGTTGTGGCGCGACCCCCTGGGCGTCGGCGAGCGCCTCGGCGAGCAGTCGCATGTGGAGCGTGTGGTAGATGAGATGGTTGGCGATCTCGCCCCGGCGATCGCGGGCCCGCACCCCGTTGAGGGTCCCCACCGCGCACCGCAGCTGGGCCAGGACCCGGAAGTAGCGCAGCCGATCGTGGTCGACGGCGAATCCGCTGAGCCGTTCGTATTCACGCAGCCGGTCGGGAAGATACGTGAAGCGCTCCTGGAGATCGCGCACGTAGATCCAACCGAGGTCGTCGTGCAGATCGCCGAAGTGCGCGATCTCCCAGTCGGTCACCGCCACCAACTCGTGGTCGCGGAACATGAAGTTCCCCGGACCGGTGTCGCCCTGCACGAGCACGACGGGCCAGTCGGCGTCGGCCGGCAGGTGCCGGCGCAGCCAGACGAACGCGAGCGTGGTCAGCGGATCGTCACCTCCCGTCGCGACGTACTGCGACTCCCACTCCGCGAGCTCGTCCAACACGTGCTCGTGCACCGTGAGCACGGGGCCGAGCTCGGGGAGGTCGAGCGCACGAGGGTCGATGCGATGCAGCAGCGCCACCTGCTCCATGAACGCCGACGCCACCGCGACCTGCTGCGCCGGATCCTCGATCTCGGAGAACCAGTTGCGCCCCTCGAGCCGTTCCATGAGGAAGGCCTCGAGCGTGGGATGGACCGCCACGAGGCGCGCGACCCGCATCGGTGTGTCGCCCAGCGCCCGGTACACCGCGGCCTCGCGGCGCAACGTGTACCTGGTGCCCGACTGCGGGCCGACCCCGGTGTCCATGCGGAGCCAGAGCTCACGCGTGGTGCCGTCGGCCAGCTCGATGTCGACCGCGTAGCCGGCCCGGGACGCGCCGGCGCTGCGCCGTTCGACCTTGATGGCGACGGCCGAGGTCGCGGCGCGGATCCACCGGGCCAGCTCGGGCCCGAGGAGCGCGGCGGCGTCGGTCGAGGCGCCGATCCCGGCGTCGCCGTCCCTGCCGGTCTGCGCCTGCTCGGGCACCCGCACCCCCCTCCGCGTGCGTACAGTACCGGCGCCGGGCCCCCACTTCCCGGGACCCGGACTCGGTGCCGGTCCCGACACCGGTCCCGACACTGATCGCCGCACTGATCGCCAGCACTGATCGCGAGGAACGATGACCGTCGACCGCTCGTTCGTGGAGCTCGCAGGCAAGGTGGCGGTGGTCACCGGCGCCGCGCAGGGAATCGGAGCCGCCAGCGCGGAGGCGTTGGCCGCGTTCGGCGCCGACGTCGCGATCTGCGATCACGAGGGCGACGGCCTGCGCGCCACCGCCGCGACCGTCGAAGGTCTTGGTCGGCGCGTGGTCAGTGCCGAACTCGACGTGCGCGATCGCGGCGCGGTCGAGGCGTTCACCGCGCGTGTCGCCGACGACCTCGGCGGGATCGACATCCTCGTGAACAACGCGGGCGGCGGGTTCATGGCGTCGTTCGTCGACATCCGGCCCAAGGGCGTCACCACGTTGGTCGACGAGAACTTCACCAGCGTCGTCAACTTCGTGCAATCGTGCGACGCGGCGATGCGCGACGGCGGCTCGATCGTGAACATCACCTCGGTCGAGGCGTTCCGCGCCGCGCCCCGGTTCAGCATCTACGCGGCGATGAAGGCCGGGATCGAGCAACTCAGCCGCACGCTCGCGCTCGAGCTGGCCGATCGACGCATCCGGGTGAACACCGTCGCGCCCGACGGCATCCCCACTCCCGGCGACGCCGCCAACGTGGCCGAGATCGTGGGGAGCATCGACGAGTTCGCGAAGACCCTGCCCCTCGGGTTGGGCAGCGCCGACGATTGCGCGGCCGCGGTCGTGTTCCTGGCGTCGGACCTGTCGCGCTACGTCACCGGGAGCACGATCCACGTCGACGGCGGCAGCCTGGCCGCCAGCGGCTGGCGCCGGAAACCTGACGGCGGCTGGACGGTGTAGCGAACGCTCGCGTGGAAGCGCCGGCTCAGAGGTTCCAGATCCGGGCCGCGTTGTGCTCGACCATCAGGTCGCGCTCGTCGTCGGGCACGCCTTCGAACAGCTCGTCGATGACGCTCAACGACTTCGGCCACGTCGACACCGGGTGCGGATAGTCGCTCGACCACATCAGGTTCTGGGCGCCGAGCACGTGCCGCAGATGACGGACCGGGTCGGGCTCGTCGATGAACGTCATCGCCATGTTGCGGTGGTAGTAGAAGCTGGGCAGCTCCTCACCCAGCACGGGGAATTCGTAGCCCTGGCGCAACACCATGTCGTCGAGGAACGACAGGTAGCCGGCCACCCATCCGAGACCCGGCTCCACGAACACGACCTTGAGTTCCGGATACCGGGTGAAGATCCCGGTGAGCAGCCACATGCCGAGCGCTTCACACGCCGACGGCGGCATGCACGACAGCGTCCACGCCAGCCGGGGGGTGGGGTCGCGGTCGGCCAGGTTGTTCGAGCGCGGTGTTGAGCCCGATGTGGCAGCACACGGGAAGCCCGGTCGCGCTGATCGCCGCCCACATCGGGTCGTAGCGCTCGTGGAAGTAGTCGAGCTGACCCAACTCGGCCGGGAAGACCGGGAGCTGCAACGACTTGCCCCCCAATTCGGCGACGCGTTCGATCTCGGCCACCGCGAGGTCCATGTCGTGGATCGGAACCTGGTACGTGACGATCAACCGACTCGGGTCGGCCGACGCGAAATCGTGCAGGGTGTCGTTGAACGCGCGGGTTGCCTCGGCCGCGCCCGTCTCCAACAGGTAGAGGTAGCGGTACGCGCTCACCTCGCAGTAGAGGACCTCGATGTCGACCCCGTCGGTGTCCATGTCGACCAGCCGCGCGTGCGGGTCGGAGTAACCTGGGCGATTCCACGACGCGTGCTTGATCTCCGCGCCCGCGGCGTTGGCCTTCGCCGCGTTGCCGCCGAGCATGGTGCGCCCGGCCTCCATGAGCGCGACGTCGTACTCGCCGTGGAGCTTCGACGCCAGGTGTGCCTTCACGTCGTCGTGCAGCACGCTCACGTGCGAATCGGACGAGATCACGCGTCGGGTTGCCATCAGGCTGCTCCCTTGAGGCCGAGCATGTCGGCAGTTTGCGCGCAGGACGCCACCGGGCGGCCCGCCTTCTCGGCCAACGCGACCGCGTGGGCCACCAACTCCTCGTTCGTCACCGGATCGCCGGCGTGGTCTTCCAGGCCGACGCGCAAATGACCACCGCGTTCGAGCGTGAGCGCGGGGAGGTCGGTCTCGAAGAGATCACCGCCGAGCACCGCCACCGACCACGGCAGCGGCGACCCGTCGAGCATGGCGAGGTAGGCGTCGAGCGACGGCTTCGTCGGCGGCATGCCGAACCAGAATCCGCCGTCGGCCTCGGGGGCCGGACCCCCGAAGTAGAAGCGGATCATCGTGCCGTCGGGGTACTTGCCCGCCCGCCAGTACGACAGCGCGGCGCGCAGGAATCCGGGCTCGAAGATCGCGAGCGTGGGCACGAGGTCGAAGCGTTCGCACAGGCTCCACTGGTACGCGATGTCGTCGCCCGAGTTCACGTACGCGAACCGGGGCCCGAGGTTCACGGTGCCGGGATCGCTCACCCCGATCCGGAGCGCCCCCGACTCCGCGAGCGGAGTGATGTGGGAGTAGCGCTCCTCCACCGGGCCGATGCCGTTGATGGTCGGGTAGAGCAGCGGGTCGGGCCGGTCGGCGAGCACCGGATCCCACCCTTCCCGGTACCGGGCGGCCACGACATCACCTTCCGCGCCCATGATGTCGATGTGGTTGTGCACGATCGCCGCGCCGGCGTCGAAGCACGCGGCGGCGGTCTCCGCGATCTCGGCCGGCATGCGGGGCGTGTCGGCGCTCGCCCCGTTGATCGCGACCTCGATGATGACGTCGTCGTCGGCGCGGACGCTCATGAGCGGACGGCCGGCTTCACGACCTGGCCGGCATCGAGAACGCCGGTGCGTTCGCCGTCGGTCTGCACCGGCGTGCCGTTGACGACGACGTGGCGCATCCCGACCGGTTGGTCGGCGGTGAGGCGCTCCGCGTTGGCCGGGAAGTCGCGCACCCGGCGGATCGGCCCGGGCGCCACCGTGGCCGGATCGAACACCGCGACGTCGGCCCACGCACCGGGGCGCAGGTAACCGCGGTCGGCGAAGCCGAAGATGTCGGCTTGCTGCCCCGAGAGCTTGCGCACCGCCTGCTCGACCGTGAGCACGCCGCGGTCACGCACCCAGTTGGCGAGCAGATCGGTGGCCTGGGGTGCGTCGCACAGCTGGCCGGCGTGCGCACCGGCGTCGGACAACCCGAGGGTGCAGTGCTCCTCCTGCAGGAGCTTGGCCACTTCGGGCTCGTCGTCGTTGGCGATGATCGTGCGCACCCGGAGCGCGAGCTTGGGCTCGTCGAGCGCGAGGTCGAGCAGGGTGTCGAGCGGCGTCGACCCGCGCTCGGCCGCGATCTCGCTGAGCCGCCGGTCGACCAATTCGGGATGCGCGATGCTGTCGCCGATGGTGTAGGTGTCCCACCGCACCCCGAAGGTCGAGTTGCCCCAGGCGGTGAGCGCCCGGGCCCGCCAGTCGGGGTCGGCGTAGGCGTGGGCCCGCTCCTCGGGCGTCGCCACCTGCAGCGAGGCGAAGACCTCGTTGGCGTCGAGCGGGTACGGGGAGTCGAGCGAGAACTGGAAGGTGAGCGGCCGCGGCGTGACCTGCGGCCACACCTCGGAACCGTTCGCCCATCCCGCGCGATTGAGCTCGAGCGTGCGCTTGTGGTTGTCGCCCGGGAAGGTGAGCAGCGCACCCCACGTGAACGGCACGCCGGCGCGGGGCTGGAGCTCGTACATGTCGGCAGGGAGACACTGCTCGCCCGGCGTGAGCATGACGACACCCCGATGCTCGTCGTGCATCACGTCGAGCATCGATTCGAACTCGGCGCGATCGGCGAACCGACTCGGCACCGGCTTGCCGTCGACGCCCCGGTGGACCATGGCGAAGCTGGTGGCGAATCCCGCGGCTCCCGCATCCATGGCCTCCCGCAGCACCCGCTGCAGCTCGGTGACCTCATCCTCGGTCGCGGTGCGCTCGTACGCGTCGTCGCCCATCACGAACAGTCGCATCGCGGTGTGCCCGATGAACGCCGCGTAGTTGAGGCCGACACCATGCCGTGCGACCGACGCGAGGTACTCGGGGAACGTGGCGAAGTCCCACGGGATCCCGGCGTTCAATGCGGCGACGTCCATGTCTTCGACGTTCTCGAGTGTGCGCGCGATCAACTCGTGGTGCTCGGCGCGCGTCGGTGCGATCGAGAAGCCGCAGTTCCCGGCCACGACGGTCGTGACGCCGTGGTAGCACGACGGCGTGAGCGCGGGATCCCAGAACACCTGCGCGTCGTAGTGCGTGTGGATGTCGATGAAGCCGGGCGCGACGACGCACTCCCCCGCGTCGAGCACGCGGTCGCCCTCGAGGTTGCTCCCGATCTCGGTGACCCGGCCGTCGGCGATGCCGACGTCGGCGCGGATGCCATCGCTACCGGTGCCGTCGACGACCGTCCCGCCCTTGATCACCAGCTGATTCGTCATGTGCGCTCCCCGCGGCGGTCGCGCCCGATGGGCGCGAGCTGAACTCAGCGTAGAGCGCGTGGCGCCGGACCCGCACGGTACGGCGACGGGCGAATCGTGTCCTTCGACGGCGCACGCGCTGGCCGGAAGGTCAGTTCTTCCTATCCTGGTCGGCGGTGAGGTCTGCCCCGGTCGGGATGGTGGGCGCGTGAGGGACGCGCGACCGTGCACAGGGATGGATCTCGCGACCATGACCGGTGCGACGTCGGCCGGGGCCTGAGGGGGCAGCGTGACGGTGACGCCGACTTCGGCCGGCTCGGGAGACCGCCGGATCCGGATCCAGGGGATGCCGGCCCGGCGGTGGCTGGCCACCACGCCCGGCCGCCTACGCACCGCGTCGGTGGTGCTCGTCGTGGGGCTGATCGTGTTCGCGATCGCCGCCACCGCAGCCGTCCGGACCCGCGGCGACGCCGGCCGCCGGCTCGCGCTCCACTCGACGCCTGAGCTCCTCGCGGCGGAGAACCTCTACGGGAACCTCGCCGACGCCGACGCCGACGCTTCCACGATCTTCCTGCGCGCGGGTGGTGAGCCCGCCGGGTTGCGGCAGCGCTACCTCCACGACGTGGAACAAGCGGGTGCGCACCTGGCCCGCGGTGGCGCGGCTCACCGAGAGCTCAGGTGCCGGTCGTGACGCCATCCGCACCATCTCGCAGGAGCTTCCCGCGTACACCGGAAGCGTCGAGTCGGCGCGTGCCAACATACGCCAGGGCTTCGCGGTCGGCGGTTCGTATCTGCGCGACGCGTCGGCGCGGATGCGCGACCGAATCCTTCCCGCGGCCACGGATCTGTACCGTGACGCTGCGCTCGGCCTCGCCGCCGACTACCGCACCGGCACCTCGACCGCGACGTTCCTGATCGTGGTGGTCGCGGGCGTCGCCATGCTCACCCTCGTCGCCGTCGTACTCGTGTACGCGCGACGACGCTCGAACCGCCTCGTCAACATCGGTGTCCTGACCGCCGGCGTTGTCGTGGTCGGCCTGCTCGCGTGGATTCTCGCGTGCTTCGCCGCCGGTCACGACGCGATGAACCGCGCCGAGTGGCGCGGGTCGGACTCCGTCGAGGTGTTGGCGAGCGCCCGCATCCTCACCCTCCGCGCCCAGAACAACGAGAATCTCGCCCTCATCGAGCGCGGCACCGGCGATCAGTACGTCGTCGAGTTCGACCGCGCCGCCGACGCGCTCGGGAGCCGCGACGGCACCGGCGGGCTCCTCGGCGATGCGGCGACGGTCGCCGACCGCACCGGTGACCGCGCGCGCATCACTGCCCTGACCGACCACTTCAACGCGCTCGGCGACGTCCACGCGCGGGTGCGCGCACTCGACGATGGCGGCAACTGGGAGGATGCCGTCGCCCTCTCGGTGGGGAAGGGTGGTGCCGCGGCCGACGGTCAAGGGCAGGAGCTGCTGGCGGTGCAACGCCTCGAGCGCGGGCTGCAGACCGAGATCATGCGCGCGCAGGCGCGGCTCGAAACGGCCGCGAACGACGCCCGCAACGGATTCGGCGTGCTCCTGATCGCGATCCCCGTCTTCGCGATCGTGGCCGGCTTCCTCGTGTTGGTCGGGCTCGAGCGCCGCATCGCGGAGTACCGATGAACCGCACCCACCTCGTGGCGTCGGGTCTACTGCTCGCGCTGGCGTCGATCGTGACCGGATGCGGAACCGGCTCGGACGACACGCTCGACGCCGCGTTGCGCCCGTTCCAACCGGCGACGACCACCACGACGACTGCACCGCCCGGCACCACCGCACCGCCGCCTGACTGTGACGACGAGCAGGCCCGGCGGAGCTACGCGCCGGCCCTGCCCGTGCCCACACCGACGCAGTTCCCGCCTGGCAGTCTCATGCAGCGGATCCGGGACCGCGGGAAGCTGATCGTCGCGGTCGACGAGGAGACCAAGGGTCTCTCGTCACGGAATTTCGAGGACGACCTCGAAGGGCTCGAGATCGCCCTCGTCGCCGAGATCGCGCGGTCGATCTTCGGCGACGTCGACAACCGCCTCGAGCTGAAGACGGTCACACCGAAGCAGAAGATCGACTTCCCGAAGCGCGACGACGTCGACGTCGCCGCCAGCGCGATCTCGATGACGTGCGCACGGTGGCAGGACGTCGCGTTCACGTCTGAGTACCTCGAGGCCCGGCACGCGCTGCTCGTGCGCAACGACTCCCCGATCACATCGCCGGCCGATCTCGCGGGACGTCGCGTCTGCGTGACGAAGGGTTCTTCGTCGGTGCATCTCCTCGAGGACGAGATCGACCCCACGCTCCCGAAGAAGGCGGTGCAGTACCCCGTCGACTTCCGCCACGACTGCCTGCGCGCGCGCTCCAGGAGGGCACCGCCGACGCGTACCTCGGTCACGACACGTTCCTGCGGGGAATGGCCGAGGAGGATCCGACGATGCGCATCGTGCAGCAGGGGCAACGCCAGCACTACGCCATGGCCGTCAGCCCGGACCACCCGGAGTTCGTGCAGTACGTGAACGGCGTCCTCGAAGAGCTGCGGGAGAACGGAGGCCTCCAGCAGCTGTACCACCGTTGGCTGCTCTCCGGCCGGTTCCCCGACGTGCACCCCACCGTCCCGCCGACGGTCCCTCCTCGCCCCGGGCCCTGACCGGGCCCTGACCGGGCCGACCGCGCAGAGCCGACGCTCAGCGCGTCGACGCCACCAACGGCGCGTGGCCGGGACGGAGGAATCCGATCCCGCCGCCACCGGGATCCTTCTCGCTCGCGTCGAGCAACTCCGATGCGGGGGAACCGACGCGCTCGATGTGCGGCGCCAGCGCGTCGAGATCGAAGCCGTAGACGCGCGCGGGATTCTCCATGAGGATCTTCCGCGCGTCGGGCTCCGGCACGCCGAGGTGACCCAGGGTGCCCTGCACGGTGGCGCGCGTGTGCGGCCAGATGGTCTCGAAGTGCGGGTAGTCGACCCCGAACATCATGTTGTCGACGCCGAGCTCGTCGCGCATCTCGTACTCGATGCGGGCCGGCGGTGACGCGCCCGCGTAGCAGTTGGTGGCCCAATACTCGCTGGGCAGCCGTCGGATCGTCGGCGCGCGCCCCATCGTGCGCGCGAACTCCATCCAGTCGCCCCGGCTGGCGAGGCCGTCCATGAAGCGCAATGTGCCCGGCACCCAGTCGACCATCGTCTCGACGAGCACGAACCGGAGATCGGGATAGCGCTCGAACACGCCCCCGATGATGAGCTGCCACAGCGAACGCCCGGCGAAGAACGACTGCTCGAGCGCGATCGCCATGATCGCCGCGAACCCCGGCGGGTAGTCGCGCGGGAGCCCCGCACCGCCGTGCTGCGACACCGGGAGGTCGACCTCCTGACACGCGGCCCACACCGGGTCGAGCGCGGGATCGAAGAAGTAGGTGCCGCCGGGTTCGAGCGGCGGCATCATGATCCCGCCGAGCCCGTGCTCCTTCGCCCAGTGGATGTCGGCGACGGCTTCGTCGAGATCGTCGAACGAGACGACCGCTTGCCCGGCGCGGCGGCCCGGCGTCTCGGCGCAGAAGTCGGCCAACCACCGGTTGTAGGTGCGGCGCGCCTCGCGTGCGAGCTCCGGGTCGTCGGCGCGCGCGGCGTCCTGGAACCGAGCGTTCACGAACGGCAGTCCGTTGGGGAACAGCACCTCCGCGACCACGCCCTGCGCTTCGAGGTCGGCGAGGCGCACGCCGGAGTCCCACTGCGACTCGTCGGGCAGCAGCGGGTTCTTGTTCGACGACTCGGGCAGGCCGGCCATCGTGGCCGCCCATTCATCGAAGGCGGCGAGATGACGCTGCTCCACGTAGTCGCGGTAGCCCGACCACGATGCCTTCACGTGACCGTCGACCGAGATGACTGCCAGCTTCATCGTGATCCCCCCGTCGGGTCGCCGTTCGCTCCGTACCCAACGTACCGACCCTCGGCCGTCGCCGCTCAGGAAGTAGGCGCCTCCGTGCCCACCGCGGCCCCACCCATCGGCGGGGTCTCGATGAAAGGCTCGGGCTCCCGATGGATGAGCCCGCGCGAGACCCAGTTCCGGCGTTCGGCCCACACCAGCATCGGCGGGAGCACCACCAGCGCGCTGAGCAGTGCGACGAGGACGTTGAGGGCCACGATGCGGCCGAAGTCGGCCAGGAGCGGCAACGACGAGAACGCCAGGACCGCGACCCCGGCGATGGCAGTGAGCCCTGACACGACGAACGCGCGTCCGGTCCGCGACGCGACCACTTCGATCGCTTCGTGGGGTTCGAGGCCGCGGCGCCGCTCCTCGACGAACCGCAACAGGATCAACGACGTGAATTCGGTGCACACCGCCACCACCAGCGGCCCCCCCACTGCGGTGACCGGGCTCAACTTGAAGCTGAACGCGTAGGCCAACAGCGACGTGAGCCCGACCGCGATGAGCACGGGCACCAACGAGAGGAGTGAGCGGATGACCGAGCGCAGCCGCAGCGCGAGGAAGAGGAATACAAAGCCGATCGCGAGGTACGTGAGCTCGATGCGATTCGCCTCGAGGTTGTCGAGCAATCCCACCCCGATCACCGCCAGGCCCGACGGCGTGGCCCGGATCCCGGCGGGGGGATGCGTGTCGGCGCGCACGCCGCGCACGACCGGCGCGAGCTGCTCGAGCGAACCGAGGCCGGTGCGGAACAGGATGTTGAACGCGCGGCCGCCGTCGGCCACCGTCGACCGGCGGACGTCGGCGGGGGCGACGTCGTAGGCACCGCGCACGTCGACACCGCGCGGGGCAATGTTCGTGGCCCCCGGTACGTCGTCGACGATGTCGCCGATGGCGGTCTCGATGCTCGAACCGGTCAGCAACTTCTTCGGGTGCGCGGCCAGGGTCTCGCGCGTGAAGTCGTGGGCGAAGGTGGCGAACTTGTCGCTGAAGACGTCGTCGGAGGAGGCGAAGACGCCGATCTCGCTCGAGCCGCCCGCCTCCCGTTCGACCTGGTGGATGTCCTTGATCGTCTGGCTGCTCTGGTCGACCCACTGCACGGGGTCGGTCTGGAGGGTGAGCTTGCCCTCGACCGCGGCGCCACCGGCGAAGATGCCGATGCTGGCGATGACGAACAGCACTGCGCTCCGCGGCGGGAGGCTGCCGAGCCACACCACGAGTCGCCCGAGCGGTCCGCTGCGAAAGTCGCGACCCTTCGTGGGCGACTTGAACTCACGGATGCCGAGGATCGCGAGCGGGAGGATGATCGACCCGACACAGATCGCGGCGACCCCGACCGCGAGCAGCAGTCCGAAGTCGCGGATCATCGGCACCTTCGCGAAGTGCAGCGCGGCGAAGGCGAAGATCGCGTCGAACGTGACCACCAGCAGCGCGGGGCCGAGACTGCGGGCCGTCTCCTGGATCGGGTGCAGGGCGCGGTCGATGATCACCTCCTCCTCGATGCGCGCGTGCATCTGGATCGCGTAGTCGATGCCGATGCCGAGCATCACCGGGAGCCCCGCGATCGTGACGATGGTGAGCGGGATCCCGAGGTAGCCGGCGAGCCCGAACGCCCAGACCACTCCGACGAGCACCACGAGCAGAGGCAGGAGGCGCCACCGCACCTGGAACAGCACGAGCAGGATGACCACCATGATCAGCGCGGCGATCCCGCCGAGGGTGAGCATGCCGCCGCGGAGATAGTTGTTGATGTCCTGCAACAGCAGCGCAGCACCGGTGGTCACGGTGTGCGCGTTGTCGAAGTGGAGCTTGTCGGCTTCCCGCTTCACGAGCTCGGCCGCGGTGCCTTCGTCCTCGATCGACGCGTTGCCGGGGAGGCGGGTGACGATCTGCGCGTGCCGAGAGTCGAGGATCACCGACCGCAGCGCCTTCCGGACTTCGCCCTGGTTGTTGTAGATGAGCACGTTGACCCACGCGGGATTGTCGAGTGTGCGTTCCGCGGGCGGGACCGCGCTGATGCGCTGCACCGTCTTCACCGCGTCGAGGGCGCGCGCGGTCGCGGCCGCCGAGCCCGGTACCTCCTTGGCCTGGGCCGCAATCAGTGCCTTCCCGGCGACGCTCGTGGTCGGGTTGCCGTCGGGGCTCGACACCAGCGCGTCGGAGAACCGCAAGATCGTCAACGGCGTGACCACCGACTCGACCTTCCCGCTGTGCTCGAGCGTGTCGTGGAAGGCCTGCATCTGCGCGTTGCCGGCGGCGGTGAACAGCTCGTCGACGGTGTGACCGGGATCCATCGTGATCACGGTGAGCATCGCCTCGCCACCGAAGAGACGCTGGTAGGCGACGTTGTCCTTGTAGACCTGATCGCTCGTGTTGAGGTAGCTGTCCTGGCCGGTCGCGAACTGCAACTGGGTGATCCCCAGGCCGAGCCCGATGGTGACCAGGAGCCCGATCGCGGTAACCCAGATCGCGTGCTTGCCGAGCTGCACCGCGATGTAGGACCAGAAGCGCTGCATGACTCCCCCGAGGCCCCACACGACGAGCCGGTGTCGGCCTCCGGCGCAACATTACGGCGGGCAACTTGCCCGTCGCGACGATCGCGAGCAACCTCCGAACCCGGAGACGCCGGAACCCCGGAGCCGCCGGAGACCCGAGGAGACGTTGCCCATGTCATCGACCACCGCGAGCCCGCGTCGGGAGCTGCAGCTCTCGATGGGCCTCATGACGTTCTCGGCCCAGGACCCGGGCGGCTGGGAACCGATGTTCGAACAGGCCCGCCTGGCCGACGAAGCCGGGATCGACCGCCTCGTCGTGTCGGACCACGTGGTGTTCGGGGAACGCCTCGAGGAGTACGGACGCCCGGAGATCGGCGGGCAGGCCGGCGGCAAGCAACCGACGGGGCCCGACGGGCACTGGCTCGAGCCGCTCACCACGTTGTCGGTGATCGGCGGGATGACGCAACGGGTCCGGCTGGCCACCAACATCATCGTCGCCGCGTTGCGACGGCCGGTCGTCCTGGCCAAGAGCGCGGCCACCCTCGACGTGCTGTCCGGGGGTCGCCTCGACCTCGGCGTCGGCGTCGGCTGGCAACGTGAGGAGTACGACGCCGCCGGGCTCGACTTCGACGGGCGCGGGCGACTGCTCGACCACACGCTCGAGGTGTGCCAGACCCTGTGGCGAGAGCCGCGGGCCGCGTACGACTCCCCCGAGCTCCGGTTCGAGGCCATCCACATGATGCCGAAGCCGGTGCAACCGGGCGGCGTGCCGATCTGGGTCAGCGGGACGGTCAACAACCGGGTCGTGCGCCGCATCGCGCAGTTCGGCTCGGGTTGGATCCCGTGGGGGCCGGCGACGGAGAACATCGGCCCCGCCATCACCGAGATGAAGGAACGAGTCGCCGAGGCCGGTCGCGACGTGTCGGATCTGCAGGTTGTGGGCTACCTGCCGACGGTGAAGCAGGACAACGGAGAGCTCGACCTCGCTCGCACGATGGAGGCCGTCCCCGACCTCGCCGCCGCCGGCCTCACCGATCTCCGGGCCCGCTGGACGCTGCCCGGCGACCGCACCGCGGCCGCCGACTCGCTGGCCACGATCGTCGCCGCGTTCCGGGAGGCGGCGGGCCGCCCGGCCCCGTGAACGACTTCGACGGCAAGGTTGCGCTCGTCACGGGTGCCGCCAGCGGCATCGGGCGCGAGTCCGCGCGCCAGTTCGCCGACCGCGGCGCGCGCGTCGTCGTGGCCGACATCGACGCCGACGGCGGCGCGGAGACCGTCGAGCTGATCGCGGCGGCCGGCGGCATCGCCGAGTTCGTCACCACCGACGTCGCGTCGCCCGACGACGTCGCCCGGATGGTCGCGCGTGCGGTCGAGCGCTTCGGCCGCCTCGACTACGCGCACAACAACGCCGGTATCGCCGGTGCCGGCCAACCGATTCCCGACTACCCGCTCGACGAGTGGTACCGCGGCATCGACGTCATGCTGAACGGGGTGTTCCTCGGTCTGCGGTTCGAGATCCCCGCGATGCTCGAGCACGGCGGCGGCGCGATCGTGAACACGTCGTCGGGCGCCGGGCTCATCGGTTTCCCGGGCATGGCCGCGTACGTTGCGGCGAAGCACGGTGTGATCGGGCTCACGAAGACTGCCGCGCTCGAGTTCGGCGCGCAGGGCGTGCGCGTGAACGCGATCTGCCCGGGCACGGCCCGCAGCCGGATGGTCGACGAGTGGTTGCAGGGCGACGCCGACAACCTCGCGCAGGTCGCCGCGCTCCACCCGATCGGTCGGATCGCCGATGCCGCGGAGATCGCGGCCGCCGCGATCTGGCTCTGTTCCGATGCGGCGTCGTTCGTGTGCGGCGCCGCGATCCCCGTCGACGGTGGCTACACCGCGCAGTGAGCCGACGGTCCCGCGAAGCTGGCAGAATCCTGCGCCGACCAGAGCACCGAATCGAACCCGACGCCGCAACCGAACCTGCAACCGAACCCGAGGAGACAGGATGACCGCCGCGCCCCCCGATGCCCCACCGCTCGGCTTCTGGAAGATCGCCGAGGCGTACCCCGACAAGTTGGCGCTCGTCGACCCCGACGAGCGGGAGATCTCCGCCGGCGAGCTGCTCGCGTCGTGCAACCAGCTCGTCCACGGCCTCCGGGCGATGGGCCTCGAGCCGGGCGACGCCATCGCCATGCTGCTGGCCAACAGCGCCGAGGTGTTCGAGCTGTTCCTCGCGGTCGGCCAGGCCGGCTTCTACCTCATCCCCATCAACTGGCACCTCGTCGGCCCCGAGATCGCGTACATCGTGCAGGACTGCGAAGCCAAGGTGTTCGTCGCGCACGCGCGGTTCGCGGAGCACGCGCGCGCGGCGGCCGACGAGATCGACTTCCCGGCTGAGGGTCGCTTCGCCGTCGGCGGCGAGATCGCCGGGTTCCGCCAGTACGACACCCTGAAGGACGGTCGGCCCACCGACGCGCCGGCCGACCGCCAGATGGGTCTGGTGATGAACTACACGTCGGGCACCACCGGGCGACCGAAGGGTGTACGGCGCAAGCTCCCCGGCGTCGATCCCGAAACCGGTGGCGGCACGTTCGGCGGGATGCTGTACCTCTTCGGCCTGCAGCCGTTCGACGACAACGTGCACATCGTCGGCTCACCGCTCTATCACACCGCGGTGCTCGTGTTCTCGGGCGCGGCGATCCACATCGGGCACACGCTCGTCGTGATGGACAAGTGGTCGCCGCAGCAGATGATGCACCTCATCGACAAGTACGCGGTGACGAACACGCACATGGTGCCCACGCAGTTCGTGCGCCTGCTCGGCATCCCCGAAGATGAACGCGCGAGGTACGACGTGTCGTCGCTGCGTCACATGGTCCACGCCGCCGCGCCGTGCCCACCGGACGTGAAGCGCCAGATGATCGAGTGGTGGGGCCCCGTCATCGACGAGTACTACGCCGCCAGCGAGGGCGGCGGTACCTACGTGTTCGCGGCCGAGTGGCTCGAACATCCCGGCACCGTCGGGCGCCGGTGGCCGTTCTCCGAGGTCGTCATCCTCGACGACGACGGCAACGAGCTCCCCGCCGGCCAGATCGGCACCGTCTACATGCACATGACCACGGGCAACTTCGAGTACTTCAAGGACAAGGACAAGACCGACAAGAGCTTCCGCGGGAAGTTCTTCACCGTCGGCGACGCCGGCTACCTCGACGAAGACGGCTGGCTCTTCCTGTCGGACCGCAAGATCGACATGATCATCTCCGGGGGCGCCAACATCTACCCCGCCGAGATCGAGAGCGAGCTGATCATGCATCCGAAGGTCGCCGACGTCGCGGTGTTCGGCATCCCGCACGACGACTGGGGCGAAGAGGTCAAGGCGGTCGTCGAGCCGCTCGAGGGGGTCGAGGGCAGTCCCGAGCTCGAAGCCGAGATCCTCGAGTGGTCGAAGACCCGCCTCGCCAAGTTCAAGACGCCGAAGAGCATCGACTTCACGTCGGAGATGCCGCGCGACCCGAACGGGAAGCTCTACAAGCGCAAGCTGCGCGACCCCTACTGGGAGAACCGCGAGCGCGCGATCTGATCGTCGGCCCGACGGGTCGCGTCACGTCACGCCGTAATCTCCCCGCCCATGACCGCGTACTCCGCCGTCCGGTGGGAGAGCTTCTTCGTGGCCGAGGTCGGTGCGACGGCCGCGCTCACGGGCCTGCTCTTCGTCGCCGTCTCGCTCAATCTCAAGCAGATCCTCGCCTACGCCTGGCTCCCGGGCCGCGCCGCGCAGACGCTGCTCATCCTGGCCACCATCCTGTTCGCCGCCACCCTCGGCCTGGTTCCCGGGCAGTCGTCGCGCCTCCTCGGCGCCGAGATCGCGGTGGTGGCCGCGGTGGCCTGGTTCGCGTCGATGCGATCCCATTGGAACGCGCGGGCCGAGCAGGCACGAGTGGCGACGTGGCCGCGCTGGTGGGCGGTGGTCGGCATCCAGCTGGCGCTGGTCCCGTTCATCGTGTGCGGCGTGTCACTGTTGGCCCATTGGGGTGGCGGGCTCTACTGGCTCGCTCCCGGCGTGGTGCTCGCACTCGTGGTCGCGCTGAGCAACGCCTGGGTGCTGCTCGTCGAGATCGTCCGCTGACCTCAGCCGACCTGGACGCCCTCGATCGCCAGCATCCGGCGCTTGATCGACACACCGCCGGTGGCGGAGAAGCCGCCCACCCGGCCGCCGGCGGCGACGACCCGGTGGCACGGCACCACGATGGCGAAGGGGTTGCGCCCGAGCGCCTGGCCGACGGCCCGCGCCGCGCCGGGCGATCCGGCCTCGGCTGCGACGTCGCCGTACGAGAGCGTCTCGCCCGGCGGAATCGTGCGGGTCACCTCGTAGACGCGTCGGTGGAACGGTGAGACGCCGTCCATGTCGAGCGCGACCTCCGACAGATCCGCGTCGCCGCGGTCGAGGAGCGCACCGATGCCTTCGATCGCGCGCCGCACGGCGGGCGGGGGCGACTCGTCGGCCGCGTCGGGAAACCGGTCGAGGAGCCGCGCACGCGTCTCGGCGGCGCGCGCTTCGGGAAGCTGCACGCCCACGATCCCGCGGTCTCCCCACGCGACACCGCACGGACCGATGGCCGTGCCGAACACGGTGATGGCGATCATTCGTTCGCCATCGTGCACCCGCGCCCGGGGGGAACGTCAAGCCGGGTGGGCTTCGTCCCAGGCTCGGGCCAAGGTCTCGACGATGAGCTCCACCGGTTGCGCGCCGGCGACCCCGTACTTGCGGTCGATCACGACGAACGGCACCCCGGTGGTGCCGAGCTCGCGCGCGACGCGGGCGTCCTCCGCCACTCGGTCGGCGTAGCGGCCCGACTCGAGCGCGTCGCGGGTGGCCGCGGGATCGAGCCCGATCTCGCTCGCCAGCTCGACCAGCGACTCGATGTCGAAGATCGAACGCGCCTCACCGAAGTAGGCCTCGAACAGCCGACGCCACGCCGCGTCGCTCACACCTTGCTCGCCGGCGTACGCCAGCAACTGGTGCGCGAGCCCGGTGTTGCCGGTGCGGTTGTCGGAGACGATGTAGGGCCGGAGGCCATCGGCTTCGGCGATCGCCTCCACGCGGTGCGTCGTGGCCTCGAACTGCTCGTCGCTCATCCCGTAGCGCGCCCGGAGCATCTCGCGCACGGTGGGGGTCGGCCCCACCGGGGCGGCCGCATCGAGCTGGAACGAACGGTGCACCACTTCGACGTCGCGGGGTTCGACGTCGTCACGGTTCCCGAACTGCTCGAGCGCGGCCTCCAACCGGTGGTTGCCGATCCCACACCACGGACAGATCACGTCTGCCCAGATCTCGACCTGCATCGAGGTGACGCTCAGCTCGCGGCCGGCTGGAGGACGGCTTCGATCTCGAGCGTGATGTTGATCTTGTTGGCGAGCATCACGCCACCGCCCTCGAGCGGAGCGTTGAACTCGATCCCGAAGTCGCGGCGGTCGATCTCGGTGGTGGCCGTGAATCCGGCGCGGGTGTCACCGAACGGGGTGGTGGCCTGGAACCCGTTCACCTCGAGCGCGAGCGGCACCTGCTTGGTGACGCCGTGGAGCGACAGCTCGCCATCCACCACGAAGCCGTCGCCGTCGGCGCGGACGCCGGTCGAGCGGTACGTGAGGGTCGGGTGCTGGTCGACGTCGAAGAAGTCGGCCGAGCGGATGTGGGCGTCGCGGTCGGTGTTGCCGGTGCTGATCGACGAGAGGTCGACGGTGGCCTCGACGCTCGATCCGAGCGGGTCGACGCCGGTGACGAAGGTGCCGGCGAACTCGCTGAACTTGCCCCGGACCTTGCTCACCATCAGGTGGCGGACGGTGAACGACACCTCGGAGTGGACGGTGTCGATGCCCCAGGTTCCGGGGATGTAGCCGGGGATGGTGGTGGTGTCGACTGCGGTCATCGGAGGCTCCTGTAGGTCGTGGCGGGTTGGACGGTGGTAGAGTGCTTGTGCTCTCAACTGTTGAGTACCGTACCACACGATTAGTTGAGGAGTCAACTACTGATCTGGTAAGGTTCCCGGATGGGGGATTTGGCCGGAAACGCGACTCAGGCACCCAGCACAACTGCGGCGGCAGATGACACCCGCTGGCTCGACGACCACGAACGTCGGATCTGGCTCACCTGGGTGTTCTCCTCCCGGCTGTTGTGGGAGGAGTTCGAACGGGATCTCCAACGCGACGCGGGCATGGGGTTCGGCTACTACGAGATCCTCGTGATGCTCTCCGAGTCGCCGGGCCGGGCGCGGCGGATGAGCGAGCTGGCCGACGCCACGCAGTCGTCCCGCAGCCGCCTCTCCCACGCGGTCACCCGCCTCGAGCAACTCGGATGGGTCCGCCGCGAGACCTGCGCCGGTGACCGCCGCGGCGCGTTGGCCGTGCTCACCGACGACGGGTTCTCCGCGCTGGAGGCGGCGGCTCCGCTGCACGTCGAGAGCGTGCGGCGGCACCTGTTCGACCAGCTCTCCCCCGCGCAGCTCGAGCAGCTGCGCGAGATCGGCGACACGCTGCTCGCGCACCTGCTCCCCATCGCCGACGCGCGCGGCGACACCCGCAGCCGGCTGATGGAGGAAGCCCGCGCCCGCCTCGAGGGCAGCCCGTGCACCGCGGCGCCGGCGGATCCCGCACCGGATCGCGCCTGAGGCGATCGGAGTACCGTCACCGTCTGAGCTCGGACATGAGCTCGCCGGGGGGTTCGCGGGATGGCGCGTTTCGAGATGGCGGGGAGCCGGGTGCTCGTGACCGGCGCATCGTCAGGAATCGGCGCCGGCTTCGCGGACACGTTCGCCCGCGGCGGCGCCCGGGTCGGCATGTGCGCGCGGCGCGGTGATCGCCTGGCCGCGGTCGCCGAACGGTGTCGAAGCCACGGCGCCGACGTCCACGAGTGGATCGTCGACCTCTCGGAGCCCGACCAGGTCGACGGCCTCGCGCGCGCGGCACTCGACACGCTCGGCGGTGTCGACGTGCTCGTCAACAACGCCGGGATCCCGAAGCACCGCCACGTGCGCGCGCTCGACGCGGCCACGGTGGAACGGGTGACCCAGGTGAACTACCTCGCGCCGGTCCGGCTCACCCTGGCCCTGCTCCCGCAGATGCTGGAACGCGGCGCGGGCCGCATCGTCAACATCTCGTCGGTGGCGGCGACGTTGTCGTCACCCGGTGAGGCCGCGTACAGCGGTTCGAAGGCCGCGTTGTCGGTGTTCTCCGAATCGATGGCGATCGACCTCTGGGACACCGGCGTCAAGGTGCTCCTGGTGTATCCCGGCATCGTCGACACCGAGCTGTTCGACGTGCCCGACAACGATCCCTTCGACGTGCCGGTCGAGCCGATCAGCGTCGCCGAAGTGGTCGACGCGACGCTCGACGCCCTGGAACGCGACGCGGTCGAGGTGTACACGCCGGCGTACTTCAAGGAGTTCGCGGTCGGCAAGGCCGGTAACACCGAGGGCTTCCTGGCCGGGGCGGCGGAGTTCGTCCGCGGCCGGCAGGCGCCCGGGCACTGAGGGCGCGATTCGTGACCGCCGCCCGCCACCCCCTCGACCTGCTGACCGGCGAGGAGATCCGCGGCGCGGTCGAGATCATCCGCGCCGACTCACGGTTCGACGCCGCCTCGGTGTTCGTGCACGTACGACTGCGCGAACCGGAGAAGGAGGTGGCGATCACGCACGAACCGGGGACGCCCGTCGACCGCGAGGTGGAGGCGGTGCTGGTCGCGCCGGGTCGGCTGGCGGCGATCGAGGTCGTCGCGTCGGTCACCGCACGCGAGATCCGTTCCTGGACCGTCCACGAGGGAATGCGCTCGGCGCTCCTGTTCGGGGAGACGATGCGGGCGATCGCGGCGGTCAAGGCGAACCCCGAATGGCAGGCCGCGCTGCGGCGCCGCGGCATCGACGACTTCGACCTCGTGCAGATCGACCCGTGGCCCGCGGGGTCGTTCGGCATCGCCCACGAGACCGGGCGCCGGATCAGCCGGTGCATCGCCTACCTGCGCGAGACGCCGGTCGACAACGGGTACGCGCGACCCATCGAGGGCGTCATCGTGTTCTTCGACCAGGGCGCGGGCGAGGTGCTCGAGGTCGTCGACCTCGGTGTGGTGCCGCTGCCCCCCGAGCGCGGGTCGTACCTCCCCGCCGACGTCGGACCGATGCGCGACGACATGAAGCCGTTGGAGATCACCCAGCCCGACGGCCCGAGCTTCGTCGTCGACGGCAACGCGGTGGAGTGGGGACGCTGGTCGTTCCGGGTGGGCTTCGATCCCTACGAGGGTCTCGTGCTGCACACGGTCGGCTACCGCGACGGTGACCGCCTCCGGCCGGTGCTCCACCGCGGCTCGGTGTGCGAGATGGTCGTGCCCTATGGCGACCCGGGGGCCATGCACGGTTGGAAGAACGCCTTCGACGCCGGCGAATGGGGCCTCGGCCGCATGGCGAACTCACTGGAGCTCGGGTGCGACTGCCTCGGCGTCGTCCACTACTTCGACGCCGTGCTCGCGACGGAGCAGGGCGTTCCGTACTCCGTCGAGCACGCGATCTGCATGCACGAGGAGGACTACGGAATCCTCTGGAAGCACCGGGACCTGCACGGCGGCACCACCGAGGTGCGCCGGTCGCGCCGCCTCGTGATCAGCTTCATGGCCACCGTCGGCAACTACGAGTACGGCTTCTACTGGTACCTCTACCTCGACGGCAACATCCAGCTCGAGGTGAAGCTCACCGGCATCGTCTCCCCCATGGCCGTCGCGCCCGGGGAGCATCCGGAGTTCGCGAACCTGATCGCACCGGGGTTGGCGGCGCCGCACCACCAGCACCTCTTCTCGGCCCGGCTCGACCTCGACGTCGACGGCCCGCAGAACTCGGTCTACGAGGTCGAAGCCGAAGTCGTGCCCGCCGGCACCGACAATCCGTGGGGCAACGCGTTCCGGCAGCGTTCGACGCGCCTCGAGTCCGAACTCGGCGCGCGACGCGACACGAATGCGACGACCAGTCGATCGTGGCGCGTCGTCAATCCCGCGCGCGTCAATCGGCTCGGCGAACCCGTGGGCTACAAGCTCGTGCCGACGATGGCGACGCCGACGATGCTGGCGTCGGCGGCGTCGAGCGTCGGGCGGCGGGCCGGCTTCGCTCGACACAACCTGTGGGTGACGCCGTACTCGCGCGACGAGCGACGCGCCGCCGGCGAGTTCCCCAACCAGCACGAGGGGGGCGACGGTCTCCCCCGCTGGACCGCCGCCGATCGCGCGCTCACCGACACCGACGTCGTGCTCTGGTACACGTTCGGCGTGACGCACTTCGTGCGCCCGGAGGACTGGCCGGTGATGCCGGTCGAGTACACCGGGTTCCTGTTGTCCCCCGTCGGCTTCTTCGACCGCAACCCCGCGCTCGACGTCGCCGCCGGCGCGGGCCACGGACACTGCGCGCCTGACGGTCGGGATCGGCCGCGAGACACCGAGACTCGGAGCTAGCCCTTCATTTTCAACGGTTATGTACTTGCGTGGTGCATGCATATACTGACGGGATGGTCAGCACCGAACCGTTGGAGACGTCCTCAGACTCGTCGCCCCCGTCGCCCGGCACCGATTCGGAGATCGGCGTCGAGGTCGTCGAGGACTCGTTGGTGGCGCTGCTGCGCCACATGTCGTCGGCGCGCACGTGGCGGCGGATCGCCGCCGGCACCGGCACCGACCTCGACAAGGCGCGCTATCACGTGTTGCGGGCGGTGGCCGAGAACGCGCCGGTCCGGACGACCGAGCTGGCCGAGTTGCTAGGCGTCGACCCGTCGACGATGAGCCGCCACGTGAGCGTGCTCGAGCGGGCGCAGCTCGTGGAACGCGTGCCCGATCCCGGCGATCGGCGGGCGAGCTCGGTGTCGATCACCGAGTCCGGGAAGCGCGTGATGTCGCGCGTGCGCGACGCGCGCCACGAAATCATCTCCGCCGTGCTCGAGGACTGGTCGCCGAGCGACCGGGCGCAACTCGCCCCCCTCCTGGCCCGCCTGGCGAACGACTTCAGTCGCGTCGACCGCCCCTGACCCCGACCGAGGACCGCGATGGCAACCGCTGACCCGATGACCGCCGCCCCCGCCGACCGCTACCGCTGGACGGCGCTCTCCAACACCACCCTCGGCGTGTTCATGGCGGCCCTCGACTCGTCGATCGTCCTGATCTCACTGCCCGCGATCTTCCGCGGCATCCACCTCGATCCGCTCGAGCCCGGCAACGTGAGCTACCTGCTCTGGATGTTGATGGGCTACCTC
This sequence comes from uncultured Actinomycetes bacterium, assembly GCA_963819735.1. Taxonomy (GTDB): domain Bacteria; phylum Actinomycetota; class Acidimicrobiia; order IMCC26256; family DASPTH01; genus CAWFXC01. Next base: position 419,930 of record CAWFXC010000001.1, read on the forward strand.
GTCGTCACCGCGGTGCTCGTGGTGACGTTCGGGCGACTCGGTGACATGTACGGCCGGGTCAAGATGTACAACGCCGGCTTCGCGGTGTTCACCGTCGCGTCGATCCTCCTGTCGCTCACACCGTTCACGGGGAGCAAGGGCGCGCTGTGGCTGATCGGCTTCCGCATCGTGCAGGGAGTCGGCGGCGCGCTGCTGCTCGCCAACTCCACCGCGATCATCACCGACGCGTTCCCCGCCGCGCAACGCGGGATGGCGATCGGCATCAACATGGTCGCCGCCATCGCCGGTCAATTCGTCGGACTCGTGGTCGGTGGGTTGCTCGCCGACATCGACTGGCGGTTGATCTTCTGGGTGAACGTGCCGGTCGGGATCTTCGGGACGGTGTGGGCCTACCTGAAGCTGCGCGAGGTCGGCGTCAAGCGCAAGGCCCGGATGGACTGGTGGGGCAACATCACGTTCGCAGTGGGCCTGATCCTCGTGCTCGTGGGCATCACCTACGGTATCCAGCCCTACGGGGGCCACTCGATGGGATGGACCAGCCCGGTCGTCCTCGCCGAACTGATCAGCGGCGTCATCCTGCTCGCGGTGTTCGCGTTCATCGAGACCCGCGTGACCGACCCGATGTTCAACCTCGCGTTGTTCCGCATCCGGGCGTTCGCCGCGGGCAACGCGGCGAACTTCCTGATCTCGATCGGCCGCGGTGGACTGCAGTTCATGTTGATCATCTGGCTACAGGGGATCTGGTTGCCGCTGCACGGCTACAACTTCGTCGACACACCGTTGTGGGCCGGCATCTACATGCTGCCGCTCACGCTCGGATTCCTCGTTGCCGGCCCGATCTCGGGGTGGCTGTCCGACCGGTACGGCGCCCGCCTGTTCTCCACCGTCGGTGCGGTGCTCGTCGCGGTGAGCTTCGCGCTCCTCATGACGCTCCCCGCCGACTTCTCGTTCCCGATCTTCGGGTCGCTCCTGTTGCTGAACGGAATCGGCGTCGGCCTCTTCGCGGCTCCCAACACCACTGCGATCATGAACAGCGTCCCCGCCACCGAGCGCGGCGCGGCATCGGGGATGCGCGCCACGTTCCAGAACAGCGCGCAGGTGCTGTCGATCGGACTCTTCTTCTCGTTGATGGTCGTCGGGCTGGCCTCGACCCTGCCCGCGGCGATGAGTGCCGGCCTCCACGCGAACGGAGTGTCGCTGGCCACCGCGTCGAAGCTCGGCCACCTGCCGCCCGTCGGGCTGCTGTTCGCGGCGTTCCTCGGCTACAACCCGATCCAGAAGCTGCTCGGGCCGCAGACCCTGTCGACACTGAGCCACCACCAGGTGCAGACCCTCACCGGCAAGGAGTTCTTCCCCCACCTCATCTCGGGGCCATTCATCGACGCGATGGGGATCGTGTTCATCGCCGCGCTGGTGATGTCGATGGTGGCGGCGATCGCGTCGATGAGTCGCGGTTCGATCCACATCCACGTCGACGAACACGACGAAGAGACCGGCGTCGAGCTCGAGCGCGCCGACGATGAAGTGGGGGCATTCGGTGCCTCGCTCGGCGACGGCATCGACGCGCTCGACGCGGCACCGATGCCGGAGGAATGGTCGCCGGCCTAGTCGGAGAGTGGACGCCACGCTCGCCCCCGGACCCGAGCTCGGACCGCGGTTCGACAGGCCGGCAGTAAGGTGCAGCTGGTGACGGCGTGGGCGCCGTCACCAATCGGCGTCAAGCAGTGGCGCCTCCGAACCCGCGGAGGCTGCTCGATGACGACGCTCGGAGTGCACATGCAGGCCCTGAAGCTCGGGTTCTGCCTCGACGAAGTCGAGTGCGACGGGGTGAAGGTGTGGGCGTGGCGGCGCGGTTCCGACCACTCGTGGCCGTCGTTCTCCACCGAGGAAGACGCGCTCGGCTGGATGGAACGCCGTATGACGACGGCCGCGCTCTTCGACCGCTGACCCGCCCCCCGAGGAACATCTCGGAGTTGGCCGTCACATGCGCAGGTCAACTCCGAGATGTTCGGGCAAGGTGGCGGCTGGCGTGCTCAGTTGCCGTGTTGCCAGGGGGCCTCGGAGGCGGCCTTGAACCGCGTGTTCTGGAGATCGGCCATCTGGTTCGACGTGTTGGCGAACGGGTCGCCGTGCGCGGCGCCGCCGAGCGCGCCGAAGGTGCAGGCCGCGGCGCCGGCCGGGAGATCCATCGTGAGATCGAACCCGAGGTCCGGGTCCGCGTCGGCCGTGAGCGTGCGCGCCAGGTTCGCCGCGTTGCGGTCGCGCGGGGTCAGCCACCACTGGCCCGACTTCCCGGCCGCGGTGCCTACCGCCGGCGCACCGAGGAAGCGCTCGACACCGCGTCCCGATGCGGGATCCCCTCCCCTGGCCCTCACGGGTGGGAACGATACGCCGCGCCACGCCGGTGTCCGACGCGGGACGGGGCGACGACCGACGGTGCCGCTACGACTCGGGAACCGGACGCCAGTAGGGGATCCCGATCTCGTCGTCGACCTTCCGGAAGTGCACCTCGACCGGCATGCCGATGTACACGTCCTCCACTGTGCAGTCGGTGACGTTGCCCATCAACTTCGGGCCTTCATCGAGCTCGATCATCGCGACGACGTACGGCAGCTCGTCGCGGAACGGAGGTACTCCGAACTGGCGGATGATCGTGAACGTGTGCACGACGCCACGGCCGGCGGTGCTGATCCAGACCGGCGTGCCCCCGCACGACGTGCACAGGGCCCGGCCGTAGAACTGTCGCGCGCCGCAATCGGGGCACTCCTGCACGTGCAACTCGCCCCGCGCGGCCGCGGCCCAGTAGTGCGCGCTCACGTTGTCGGGTGCGGGCAACGGCTTCGTCCACTCGGTAACTTCCGTGACGCGCTCGCCGTCGCTCATCCGCCGATCCCCCGCCCGAGCACCGCGACGCCGATGCAGCTCAACCAGCCGCCGGAGCCCGCGCACAGCGCGACCTCGCAGTCGGGCACCTGGGCCTCTCCCCCGTCGCCGCGGAGCTGCCGCACCGCTTCGATGATCAGGAAGATGCCGCGCATTCCGGGGTGACACGACGACAAGCCGCCGCCGTCGGTGTTGAGCGGCCACCGCCCGCCGCGCCTGAGGTGCCCTTCGGCGACGAAGGGTCCTCCTTCGCCGCGCGGCACGAACCCGAGGCTCTCGAGCAGGATCAGGCAGGTGATGGTGAAGCTGTCGTACAGCATCAGCATGTCGACGTCGTCGTGGGTGAGCCCGGCGCGACGCAACGCCTCCGGCCCCGCCTGCGCACCGGCCGACGACGTGAAGTCGGTCTGTTGGCTGACGTTCCAGTGCGTCTCGCCGCCCGCGGCGCCGAGCACCGCGATCGGCGTGCGCGGGAGATCGGCGGCGCGTTCGGCGGTCGTCATGATGAACGCGCCGCCGCCGTCGGTGACCGCGCAGCAGTCGAGCTTGTGGAGTGGATCGGCGATGAGTCGCGATCCGACGACGTCGTCGACGGTGATCGGATCCCGGTACATCGCATGAGGATTCAGGCCCGCGTACTCGCGCACCCCGACCGCGATCTCCGCCAGCTGTTCCGACGTGGTGCCGAACTCGTACATGTGCCGTGCCGCGTGCATCGCGTACGCGCCGACGAGCGAGTTGCCGTAGGGCACCTCGTACTGCAACGGACCGGCAACCCGCGCGCCGGCACTGCGGGCGCTGTCGGTGCCGAGCCGGCGACCGCGGCGGCTCAACTGGTCGGAGCCGTACGTGACGAGTAGCGCGTCGCACAGGCCCTCGCGGATCGCAGCCGCGCCGTGCTGCACGTGGAACTCGAACGACGAACCGCCGGTCATGGTGCCGTCGAGGTACCGGTGATCGATACGGAGGTACTCCGCCATCGTGACCGCGTCGTCGATCATCGAGCCGCCGCCACCCGCGCTCACGTAGCCGTCGAGCGCGGACTTCTCGAGACCGGCGTCGGCGAGTGCACGCTGCGCGGCCAGCACGTGGTGTTGCACCGCGTCGAGGTGGGGCGCGACCGGATAGTCCGACAAGCCGATACCGACGATGACCGGGGTACGGTCCATGGGCCACGCGCTCCGTTGGTCGACGGGCGGTCAGTCAAACACACCGCGCCGCGCGCCCGCCACGGAGGAACGCGACTACCGAGGAAGCGGTGCGTGCGCCGGCTCGTGACCGCGGTACCCGTGCGGTACGCGACGAGACACGGACCCTCGCCGAGCTCGGTCTGCAACTTCTCGAACCGCAGTGCCGTCGGGTCGGATGCCGCCACGTAGTGCGGATCGGTGCCCGGGGAGATCAGCGTCACGCCCACACCCGCGATCGGGAGGACGTCGACGATGCGCTCGACCAGGAGGTCGGGGATCGCCTGGATCGGGAAGTCGGTGACCATGGTGCGGGCGAACTCGCTCAACACCCCGGACAGCTGCGCTTCGCTCGACATGACCCTCCCGTCCATCCACCAACCGTGTCTCGGTTGGTGGGGCCGCGGGGTCCCGGCGGAGCCTTGCTAGGAAACTGTCGAATTCAATAGAACCATGAAGCAACCGTCGAAGAGCGGCAATCCGGCGCGCGAGTCACTCGCGGCGAGGGGTCGGGCCGACCGTCGATCAGGGGATCGCGGAGTCGGCGGTCGGCCCGAGAACTGGTGAGGGCGCGCCGCCGACCTGCTCGAGCAGGCGTGGAGTTCGGCATCTGCGTACCTCGTGGTCGTCGGCCGGGTCGTCGGCCGGGTGCGCTACCGGGGTCCGGAGCAGCTCACGTAGGAATTGTGCCTGCCGCCTCGGCAGCGGCTAGTGGGCACGCTACCACACTCGGTGAGGAATGAGACGGGAGGCCCGCCGATCAGGCCGCGAGCTCGGGCACGAGGCCGAGCAGGAGGCGTCGAGCCGGTTACGGGGGACGACCACTGGTCGTGCACGCCCAACCTGGCGTCTCGGTGATGGCCTGACACTGCGAATGCTCGCGGCGACGCGTTGAGCGCACTGCTGCGAACGCGCGTCTTTGTCGTACTCCTGCTCAAGGCGGATGCGGGGGCGTCGATGGAAACGCGATGGCTGGGGCCGCTGAGCAAGAAATCAACCAACACGCCGCTTTTGTCGAGCCGGCCGCGCCTCCGGCGCCGACGCGGCCGACGCCGCGGTTCGAGCAACCGGTTCCCGAGACGCAGCCCGGCGCGGCTCCGCGCACGGTTTGGTCGGTTCTGAGCGGTCCGGTCGGCGTCGCCCTCGTCGCGGTGATCGCCGGCGTGTTTGCCGCCTGGTTCGCGTCACACCACAACCTGATGTTCCTCTACGCCGACGCGCGCTCCCACCTCACCATCTCCCGCCGACTGCTCGACGGCTCGAACCACGGTATCGTCCAGCTCGGAACCGTCTGGCTCCCGCTCCAACACCTCCTGCTCGCGCCCCTGACGATGGTCGGCTCGCTCTGGCACACCGGCTGGGCCGCGGTGCCGATCAACATCGCCTGCCTGATCGTCGAGACGATTTCGATCTACGCGCTGGTGCGCACGCTCGGCGGATCCCGCGTGGCCGCGTGGATCGGTGTGCTCGTGCTGGTGAGCAATCCATCGGTGCTCTACCTGCACACGACCGCGCTCACCGAACCGCTGCTCTACGCGGCGTTGCTCGCGACGACGGCGACGCTGGCGCGTTGGGCGCAGGCGACCAAGGCCTACTCCGGCGGCGAGATCGCGGTCTACTGCGGACTCCCCGCCACCGCCGCGATCCTCGCCCGGTACGACGGCTGGGCGTTCGTCGCCGGCGCCACCGTGTTCGTGTTCGTGATCGCGTGGCGCCGCTGGCACAGCCCGCGTTACGCGCTCCGCGTCGCCCGCTGCTTCGCGACGTTCCCGGCGATCGCCGCGCTGTGGTGGATGTGGTTCAATTGGGTGAACTTCGGCGATCCGTTGGAGTTCCAGCGCGGTCCGTATTCCGCCCAGGCGCAACAGGCCGTGCTCGCCCGCCAGGGGCAGCTGCCCGACCAACACGATCTCCTGCGCAGCCTGGCGACGTTCTCGACGTCGATCCTCCGTGGGGCCGGGTGGATCGTCGTCGTGCTCGCGATCCTGGGCATGGTGGTCTGGGCACTCTCCAACCGCTTCCGGGGCGCGGGGCTGCTGCCGTGGCTCCTGGTCGTCGTGCCCTTCGGCTTCTACGTGATGTCGCTCTACACCGGGCAGATCGCGGTGCGCCTCGACCAGAGCCCGGCCGAGTCGATGTTCAACCTGCGCTACGGCGTCGAGATGCTGCCCGGCTTCGCGGTGTTCATCGCGCTGCTGTTCATGGTGGTGGCGGGGGCGGTGAAGTCCGCGCCGATCCGCGTCGGCCTCGTCGTGCTCGTGGTCGCGCTCATCGGTGCCCAGGCCGCGGCATGGTGGCCCGACTGGCGCGCGGTTCCCGTCGTCGCCGAGGGTCTCGCGCAGCGCGCCGCGGGTATCGGACAATACGAAGCCGGCGAGTGGCTGCACGATCACGCGCAGCACGGGACGATCCTGATCGACGACTCGATCAATCCGCTGCTCCCGGTCATCGACGCCGGGCTCGGTCGGGTGATCGCGCCGTTCTCGGGGAAGCCGTGGACGCGCGCGTTACGCGACCCGTCACGCGCGGAATGGGTCTACGTCGACAACGAGAACCCGGATGACTCGGTTGCGCGCGCGGTGCGACACGACCCGTCGTTCCACCGCGACTTCGTTCGCCGCTTCCACTCGGGCCGGGCCGAGGTCTATCAGCGCCGGAGCGCACGATGAGCGACGAGTCGGGGCGGCGTCGGCAACTCGGCGACCTGCTGGTCGATCGTGGGCTCATCACGCGTGCGCAACTGGTCGAGACGCTCGCCCGCCAGGAGGCGGAGGGCAGCCGGTTGGGCGAGATGCTCACGGCCGAGGGGGACGTGCCCCGGCGCGAGTTGTACCGGGCGCTCGCCGATTCGTGGGGCATCGGGTTCGTCGACCTGATCTCCGATCCACCCGATCCGGACCTCGCGCGGGAGGTCGGGTCCGACGTCATGCTGCGGGAGCACTGGGTCCCGCACCGGATGATCGAGACCGTGAGCGACGGGGAAACGCTGCGAACCGTGCTGGTGGCGACCGCGGAGCGGCCCGGTCCCGCACTCGACGAGTCGGTCCAGCGCGCGTTGACCGTCGACCGGGTGAAGTACAAGGTGACGACCGACTGGGACATCGACCAGGCGGTGCTGCTGGCCTGTCAGGAGGAGATCGTGGCCGAGGCTGCCGACGGTCTCGCCAGGAGCGCGCCCGACGAGTCGGCCGCGACCGGGTGGTGGGGTTGGCAACGTGCCGCGTTGATCATCGCGTTCGGGACGCTGGTCCTGTGCGGGATCGCGTTCCCGACCGACACGCTCGTGACCGTCCTCGTCGGACTGAACGTGATGTTCCTCGTGGGCGTCGTGTTCAAGCTCGCGGCGTGCGCCGCGGGGATGTGGCGGGTCCGCCACGTCGAGCGCACGAACGATCCGGCCCGATCGGGGCAACCGCTCGCGGTCGTTCCCCGCATCCCCGATCACGAGCTTCCCGTGTACACGATCCTCGTGCCCGCATACCGCGAGGCGAACATCGTCTCCAAGGTGATCGACAACCTCACGACGCTCGACTACCCGCTCGCCAAGTTGCAAGTGCTCCTCCTGATGGAAGCCGACGACCGGGAGACGATCGAGGCCGCGCACGCGGCGCGACCGCCGGACTGTGTGCGCTTCGTCGTCGTGCCGAAGGGCGGGCCACAGACGAAGCCCAAGGCCTGCAACGTCGGCCTCGCGCTGGCCGAAGGCGAGTACCTCGTGATCTTCGACGCCGAGGACATGCCCGAGCCCGGGCAACTGCGCGAAGTCGTCGCGCGCTTCGCGGGCACCGGCGACGACGTCGTGTGCTTCCAGGCCCGCCTCAACTACTTCAACGCCACCGAGAACATCCTGACCCGGATGTTCACGCTCGAGTACTCGTTCTGGTTCGACTACATGCTGCCCGGCCTCGACGCGTGGCACCTCCCGATCCCGCTCGGCGGCACGTCGAACCACTTCCGGGTCGACAAGTTGCGCGACCTGGGCGGCTGGGATCCGTACAACGTCACCGAGGACGCCGACCTGGGAGTACGGGCGGCCGCGCGCGGGCTCACCGTGGGCATCACCGAGTCGACCACCTGGGAAGAGGCGTGCTCGGCGTGGCAGCCGTGGGTTCGCCAACGGACCCGTTGGATCAAGGGCTACATGACCACCGCGCTGGTGCACACGCGCCACCCGTTGAAGCTCTGGCGCACCGTCGGATTCCGGGGCGTGGTCGGCGTCATCGGGTTGATCGCGGGAACGCCGGCGATGTTCCTGGCCTGCCCGTTGGTGTGGGCGTTCTGGCTCTTCACGTTCCTCGGCGGATCGTTCGGGGTGCACCTCGCACCGTGGGTCCAGACCGCGACGACGCTCAACCTGATCGTGGGCAACGGGGCCATGATCGTGTTGACCGCCCTGGCCGCGCGCCGCCGCCAGGCATCACACCTCGTGCCCTATGCGTTGATCACCCCGGCCTACTGGACCCTGCACTCGATCGCCGCGTGGCGCGCGTTGTGGCAGCTCGCGTTCAAGCCCGCGCACTGGGAGAAGACCCCGCACGGCATCGTGCACGGTCCGCCCGCGATCGCGCGCTGAACCTCCTGATTCCCGGAACTGTTCGTGACCGCTCTCGGGCGCGCTCGTCGCGCGCGCGGTGGCCTAGGCCAGGAACGCCTCGAGGGTCTCGACCGACGGTGCGAAGTAGAACGAGCCCGGACGCCGGCGTCGAGTAGTCGGTGAGCGCGTCGCGCTCGTGCCCGTTGTTGCCGTAGATCGCTTCCATCCGCTCGCGCAGTCGGCGCCTGCTCCCGGCAGAAGCCCATGAAGTAGAGGCCGACGGTCCCGTCGTGGAACGCGTACGGCGTGGAGCGGCGAACCATCTCGCCCCGCTTCGGGGTGCTCTCGTCGGCGGTCGCACCCTCGCGCAGCTCGACGTGGGAGAGGTGCGACGTGGGGACTTGGACGCTCAGCCGGGTGGAGTCGGCCTTGGTGCGGCCGAAGGTGTTCTCCTGGTCCTCGAGCGAGAGGCCGTTGAAGTAGCCGAGGTCGTGGACCCACCGCTGCGCGATGCAGAACGAGCCACCGGCGCCGGGCTGGCCCTCGGGCACGATGCCGCGGTCGTACTGGTCCTCGGGCTCCGGGTTGCCGGTGCCGTCGATGAAGCCGGTGAGGTCGAGGCTGTTGCGGTAGATGAAGGTCGGCGTCTCCCGGGCGACGGTCATGTGGCCCGCGACCGCGTTGCGGAAGTTGAACTGCGCCTCCCAGCAGAGATCCTTGTCGTTGGAGTGGATCCAGACGAGCAACTCCTCCTGGGTCCCCTTGGCCACCTTGCCGTCGGGCGACTCGTAGCCCGGATAGGGCTGGAAGTCGTTCGGGATGTCGTCGGTGACCTCGGCGAGCAGGGTGGGCCCGAAGAGGAGACACACGTGCACCGGCGTCGATCACGCCCACGTTGGAACCCGCGGCGCGCAGGTCACGCAGGGCCTGCTTGATCACGCCGAGGTCGGCGTTCTCGGTGCGGCTGAAGTGGGTGTACCACTGGTACTTCGAGAGGTCGGTGAGAATCGCGTGCTGGGGGTTCGCCATCGCGGACTTGCTCCTTGTATCGGACTGGATCGGGGCGGTGTGTCAGGGCTGGGCCACCCGGCGTCGGGCGGCGGCGCCCGACATCTTGCTTCCCACGAACACTTCACGCAATCCGAGCGCCGGCGCGGGTCAGCACGAGCTCGGACGGGACGCCGCGGTAGCGCGGAGAAATCGCCGATCAGGCCGGAGCTGACGGCGGTCAGAACCAGATCTTCACCGCGTACGCGACCGCGACCGCGGTACCGATCGACACGACGATGGCCCGCAGCCACTCCGGCTTCACCGAGCCGGCCAACCGCCCGCCCACCGTGCCCCCGAGCAGGCTCGTGATCGCCATGACCAGCGCCACGAGCCAGTACACCTTGCCCGACGCGAGGAAGAACAACGCCGCGGTGGTGTTGATGACCAGCGCCAGCATCTGCTTGAGCGCGTTGAGCCGACGCAGCGTGTCGTGCAGCACCACGCCCAGCACCGCGAGCAGCATGATCCCGAGCCCGGCGCCGAAGTAGCCGCCGTAGACCGCCACGACCATCACGGGGATGGCCAGCCACCGGGGATCGGATCGATACTCGTCGGGCGCGCCGGTCGACGGCGGTGCCGCGCCGGCGGTGCCGGTCGAGGTGGTTGCGGTCGGGGTGGTGACCGGGTCGCCGGCCGACTGACCGATGCGCAACGCCACCCGGATGCGGTCCTGCGTGGCCAGCAGCAACGTGGCGATGAAGAGCAGGGCCGGGATCAACACCCGGAAGGTGCTGTCGCTGGTGAGCAGGAGCAGCACCGATCCGATCAGGCCACCGAGCGCGGCCGGCACCAGGAGGCGCCGCACTCGCCGCGCCTGGTCGGCAATGGCCTGGCGCTGCGCCAGCACTCCCCCGAGGTAGCCCGGGCTGAGGGCCACCGTGTTGGTGATGTTGGCGGACACCGGCGGTAACCCGAGCGCGATCAGCACGGGGAACGACAGCAGCGTGCCGCCGCCGGCGAGCGCGTTGACCCCGCCGGCCACGAACCCGGCGGCACCGGCCAGCGCGAGGTCGAGTGGGCTCACCCGGCGAACCGTTCCGCGACCCAGCGCAGGAGCGCGGCATCGGACCCGGGCGCGCCGAGGCACGCCACCCCGAGCGGCAGGCCCTCGTCGCGCGCGAGTGGCAGCACCACGACCGGGGCGCCGGCCAGCCCGGCGATGCACGTGAGCCGGAGCGTGCGGGTGCGCGTTGCGGCCGCGGAATCGGGCGGGTCGTCGAGCGGGGGCGCGGCGGCGGCGGCTGCAGGACCGACGAGCAGTCGGCCCCCGGCGGTGGCTTCGACCACCGCGGCGCGCACGCGGTCGCGCACCGACTGCGCAGGCCCGACCTGTTCGGCGGTGACGCGCGCGGCCGCGGCGAAGCGAGCGGCGATGCCGGGCCCCATGTTCGGGTGGACACGGGTGATCCATTCGCCGTGTTCGGCCCAGGCTTCGCGTCCCTGCAACACGCGAAACGCGTCGACCGCGGCGGCGAGGTCGATCCCGAGCGCCACCGCACCGGGGTCGGCCCACGCCTCGGTGGCCGCCGTCGCCGCCGATCGCGCGTCGGTGCCGACGGCGTCGAACAACTCGGAAGCGCGAACCGCGGACGTGACGGGACCGGCCGTCGTCGCCGAGGGTCCGAGGAGTATCGCGGCCGCGGTCGCGAGCATCCGCGGGTTGCGCGCGAGCACACCGACGGTGTCGAACGAACGCGCGAGATGGACGACGCCACGTGTGCTGACCGCGCCGTGGGTGGGCCGCCAACCCAGGATGCCGCAGTAGCTCGCGGGTACCCGGATGGAACCGCCGGTGTCGGTGCCCAACGCGAGATCGCAGAGGCCGGCGGCGACGGCCGATGCCGAACCGGCCGACGATCCCCCCGGTATCCGGCCCGGCGCGGCGGGATTGACCGGCGTGCCGAAGTGCACGTTGGTGCCCGAGAGCGAATACGCCAGCTCGTCGGTGATCGTCTTGCCGATCACGGTGGCCCCCGCGTCGACGAGCAGTTCAACCGCGGTTGCGTGCACGAGCGCAGGCCTGCGGTCGGCGGCGAAGTCGGGGTTGCCCGCACCGGTGACGGTCCCCGCGACGTCAATCACGTCTTTCACCGCGAGCGAGACCCCCGCCAGCAACCCTCCACTCGTACCGGCCGCCAGCAGGCGGGGCTCGCCCACGAACGCGCCGGTCATCGCGGAGCGCCCGTCATCGCAGATCCGACGTGCGAATGAGGCAGTGGACCCCGACGACGAGGTTGACGGCCTGGGAGATCTCGAAGTCCGCGGCGGCGGAGAGAAACGCCAGCGCCGATGCTTCGTCGGCGCCGGTGACCTCACTCACGTAGGCGACGGCGCGCGCCACGCAGGCGCGCAGTGCTTCGTCGACGGTGTCGCCCAGGCCGACGAGGATCGTGTGGGTGGCGGTCTCCCCCCACGGTGCCGCCATCAACGCCGCCAGCCGACGCGCTTCGGGTCCGTCGAGCACCGTGATCCGCAGCGCCGCGCGCAGGGGAGCCTCGAACGCGGTGAGCGCAACCTCGCCGTTGCCCTGCGCGTAGTGCGGATCGCCCACGTAGAGCCCGGCCTCCGGCGCCTGGACCGGGAGGAGGAGCCGGCTGCCGAGCCCGAGATGGCGGATGTCGAGATTGCCGCCGTAGGGCCCCGGCGGCGTGGAGGGCAGCGACGCCGCGCCGAGCGGCGTGACCCCGACCAGGCCGAGGAACGGGCGGAGATCGAAGCGGAGAGGTCGACCGGCCGCCGGATCGATCCGCCCGCGCTCATCCGGATCGACGCGCGCCAGGATCGAGACGACCGGCGGCACCGTGCCGTCGTCGGCGGGCCGGGGCATCACGCCGGCCAGCACCCCCCGATTGTGGCGATTGCTGACGATGCCGTAGTCGACGCGGTAGACGAGTTCGAGCGGCTCGATGCACAACACGTCGCCGGGCGCGGCGCCCGCGACCGCGACCGGCCCGAGCACCGCGTGCGGGCCGTCGTCGAACGTGCGGCTCCGCGCGCTGCCGGCCAGGGCGTGCACGTCGTCGAGGATCTCGTCGGGTCCGATGCCCCATTGCCCGAAGAACGCCACCGGGTCCGCACCTTGATCACCGAGCAGACCTTCGTGGCTCACCGTGTCGAACGTGATCACGTCGCCCGACGAGATCACCGCGACGCTCGCGTCGTCGACGGTGGGGAGGCGACCCCACCGGAGGGTCTCGGGCGTCGCGTGTACATAGGCGGAACCGGCGATCGCCCCGGTGCCGGTGTGCAACGGGATCATGCAGGCTCGGGCGTTGCGATCCGGCCGGTACCGCCGTCGCGCGCGTCGAGCGCCGACGCGCCCGCGATCTCGGCGCGCGACTTCGCGAAGCGCACGCCCGACTCCGCGTGCTCGCGGCTGGCGCGTACCGCCAACTCGACGTCACCACTGGAGAGTGCGCGCACCAGTGACAGGTGCTGTTGGAACGCGCCGTCGGGATCGGAGTGCTCACCGGGGCCGACGTTGACCGCCTCTTCGATGTAGGGCAGGAGCTGGCCGTTGAAGAACGCGGTCATGCGCGGGCTGAACGCGATCGCGTAGATCTCGCGATGCAGGACGCGGTGGGTGTGGGCCAGCTCGGCGTCGCTGGTGGCGGTCCGCAGTTGCGCGACGAGGAAGAAGACCTGCGCCCATTCGGTCTCGGTGCCACGCGCGCTGGCGAGGCGCGCCGCCAGACCGTCGATCTCGATGCGCAGCAGCCCGATGTCGCCGAGGTCGTCGGGTCCGGTCGGCGTGGCGACGAGCCCCCCGGCCGGCGACCGCTCCACGAATCCGTCGCTCTCGAGGCGGCGCAGCGCCTCCCGGACCGGCGTGCGGCTGACCCGGAGCCGTTCGGCCAGCTCGACCTCGCGGAGCCGGACACCGGGGGCGATGACGTCGGTCAACAACTCGCGCCGGAGTTGGGCGTAGGTGGCCTCGTAAGCGGGGCGCTCGGCGGTGGGCGCCGCGCCGGGTGAGGTCGGCGAGACCATGTATACATCCTCCTCGAGCGTGGATCCCTGTGTGGCATAACATTACGGGCCACCGGTCCACCGGCTGCCGCCAGTATCGCGAAGCATGTATGCAACGGCCAATTGTCCGCCTCGCCCCACTCGGAGGATCTGAGCGTGCACGATCTCGACGTCGTCGTCGTGGGCGCCGGCATCGGCGGGCTCACCGCGGCCATCGCCCTCCAGCGTGCGGGCAACCGGGTGCGGGTGCTCGAGCAGGCGAGCGAGCTGCGACCGGCGGGCGCGGGGATCTCACTGTGGTCCAACGGGGTGAAGGTGCTCGACGCGCTCGGCCTGGGCGACGACGTCGCCGTGGTCGGCGGGCGGATGAAGCGGATGGGATACCGCGACCAGCACGGCACGCCGCTGTGCGAGTTCAGCCTGGCCCCGCTCGTCGAACGGGTCGGCGAGCACCCGTACCCGGTGCGGCGATCCGATCTCCAGGCGCTGCTGCTGCGCGCCCTCGGCGATGCCGGCGACGGTCACGGTGAAGTGGTGGGCACCGGCCAACGTTGTGTCGGGGTCGACGACCTCGGCGACCGGGTCGTCGTCCGCCTCGAGAGTGGCGAGCACCTCGAAGGCGACCTCGTGGTGGCAGCCGACGGCACGCACTCCCGCCTCCGCGCGCAGGTGCTCGGCCGCGAGACCGAACGGACGTACCTCGGATACCACAACTGGAACGGCATCGTGCCCGACGACGCCGCGCTGGGGGACCCGACGTCGTGGATGATGCACGTCGGCGACGGTCGCCGGGTGTCGACGATGCCGGTGCGCGACGGGCAGTACTTCTTCTTCGACGTACCGCTCGACGACCCGGTCCCGAACCGCGCCGATCCTCGGGGCGCGCTGCGCGCGCACTTCGCCGGCGTGGGACCCGCTGGTGCAGCGACTCATCGACGCCATCGATCCACCCGCGGTGGCGAACGTCGCCATCCACACCCACGATCCGCTCGACCGCTTCGCCTTCGGGCGCGTCGTGCTGATCGGTGACGCCGCGCACACCGCGGCCCCCGATCTCGGCCAGGGAGGGTGCATGGCGATGGAGGACGCGCTCGTCCTCGCGAACTTCGTGTCGACGACGAATCTGGGCGTCGCCGACGCACTGGCGCGCTTCTCGGCCGAGCGCGTGCCCCGCGCCGCCGACATCATCCGGCGCGCCACCGACCGGGCGCGCCTCTCCCACGCCTACGACCCCGACCGCACCGCCGCCTGGTACGAAGAGCTGCGGCACGAGGACGGCGCGGGCATCATCGACGGGATCTGCAAGTCGATCGAGTCCGGGCCCTGCCGATGACCGACGCCCCGCGCCTGACCACCCACGTGCTCGACCTCACGAGCGGCCGGCCGGCCGCGGGTGTGCGCCTCGTGCTGTCGCGGCTCGAGCCCGCCGCCGCGAGCCCGCTCGCGTCGACCACGACCAACGCCGACGGCCGCACCGACCAGCCGCTGATCACGGGATCCGACGTCTCCCCCGGACGGTACGAGCTCGCGTTCTCCGTGGGCGAGTACTTCGCCCGGCAATCGGGTGGCACCGAGCCCGGAGCCCTCCCCTACCTCGACGTCGTGCCGATCCACTTCGGCGTGCCTGCCGGTACCGGCCATCTCCACGTGGCGTTGCTCATCACCCCGTGGTCGTACACGACGTACCGGGGCAGTTGAGTGGTGATGGCCGTGACCACGCTCACGATCGACGACGTCAATCGCATGGACCGCGACGGATTCGTGGCCACGTTCGCCGACGTGTACGAGTCGACCCCCGCGCTGGCCACGGTGGCGTGGCGCGATCATCCGTTCGCCGACCGTGCCGCGCTCGTGACCGCGTTCCGCACCGCGGCCGACGAGCTCGACGAACCTGGTGTTCTCGCGCTCCTGCGCGCGCATCCTCAACTCGCGGCCGCCGAACCGATGACGACCGACTCCCGGGCCGAGCAACGCGCCGCCGGCCTCACCGATCTCGACGACGAGACGCGCGCGCGCATCGTGTCAGCCAACGCCCGCTACGTCGCGCAGTACGGGTTCCCGTTCATCCTCGCGGTACGCGGTCTCGGGCCGGCCGACATCGCGGCCGCGCTCGACGCGCGGATCGGTCGCGACGCGGTCGCGGAGCGCGCCACCGCGCTGGCCCAGGTGCAGCGCATCGCCGCGCTCCGGATCGATCAACTGGTGGTGCAGTGACCAATATCGACGGCGATCGACTGCTGGCCCGCCTCGCGCTGCTCAACGAAATCGGTGCCACCGGCCACGGCGGTGTCACGCGCGAGGCCTACGGCCCGCTCGACGTCGAAGCTCGGACCCTGGTGGCGGGGTGGATGGCCGAAGCCGGGCTCACGCCGGCGGTCGACGCCGCGGCCAACCTGATCGGACGCCGCGCCGGCGCCGGATCGACCGGCCGCGGCCTGGCCACCGGCAGCCATCTCGACACCGTCGTCGACGCCGGCGCGCTCGACGGCGCGTACGGCGTGGTGGCGGCCGTCGAGATGGCCGAGGCGATCCGGCAATCGGGCCGTGCGCTGCACCACGATCTCGCGGTGATGGCGTTCGCCAACGAGGAAGGCGCACGGGGCACCGACGGCATGGTGGGGAGCCGCGCGTTGATCGGCGAGGTCACCGACGCCGAGTTGGCGTCGCGCGACGACGACGGCATCGCCCTGGCCGACCGACTCACCGCGGCCGGCGGCGACCCCGGGCAGTTGGCCACCGCGGCGTGGGACGCATCGAGCGTCGCTGCCTTCGTCGAGTTGCACGTCGAGCAGGGACCGGTGCTCGACACCGGGGGCTGGAACCTCGGCGTGGTCACCGGCATCTCCGGGCGGCAGGCCGTCGACATCGAGATCATCGGTACGGTCAACCACGCGGGCACCACGCCGATGGACCTGCGCGACGACGCGTTGGTCGCCGCCGCCGAGGTGGTGCTCGAGGTTGAAGCACTGGCGCGCGAGCGCACCGTCCGCGTCGCGACGTGCGGACACCTCCAGGTGCGCCCGAACGTCCGCAACGTCGTGCCCGGCCGGGTGACGGTGAGCGCCGAACTACGCGACGAAGCCGCCGAGAACCTGTCGGCGGCGCGGGCGGTGCTCGAGCGCGTGGTCGCCGCGATCGGCGCGCGACGCGCGATCGAGATCACGGTCGCCTGGCGCCAGTACGTGGCACCGATCGCCGCCGACGACGCCGTGCTCGAAGCGATCTCGCAGGCCGCGGCGCGATCAGGGCTGCCGTGGCGCACGCTGCCGAGTGGTGCCGGGCACGACGCGCAGGTTCTCGGCTCCCGCGTCCCGATGGGCATGATCTTCGTACCGAGCACGGGTGGGGTCAGCCACTCCCCCCGCGAACACACCGAACCCGCGCACCTCGTCGCCGGCGCACAACTCCTCGTCGACTCGGTCCTCGAGCTCGACGAGCGGTTGATCGCGGTGCCGCCGTGGTCGGCGCGACCATGAGCGACACCGTGCCGCCGCGTTGGGGTGACGCGCCGACGCGCCCCGGCTATCCGCGCGACATGGTCGGGTACGGGCCGAACCCTCCCGATCCGCAATGGCCGGGCGGGGCGCGCATCGCGGTGTCGTTCGCGCTCAACGTGGAAGAGGGCGGCGAGAACAACGTGCTGCACGGCGATCCCGCGTCGGAGACGTTCTTGTCGGAGATCGTCGGCGCGCAACCGTTCCCCGATCGCCACCTCAGCATGGAGTCGCTCTACGAGTACGGAAGTCGCGCCGGCGTCTGGCGCGTGCTCCGGCTCTTCGCCCACCACGACCTCCCCCTCACCGTCTTCGCGGTCGCGCGTGCGCTGCAAGCCAATCCGGAGGTGGCCCGCGCCGTCGTCGAGGCCGGGCACGAGGTCGCGGGCCACGGACTCCGCTGGATCAGCTACCAGGACGTCGACGTCGACACCGAGCGCGCCCACCTCACTGAGGCCGTGCGCATCATCACCGACCTCACCGGTCAGCCGCCGGTCGGCTGGTACACGGGACGAGACTCCCCGAACACCCGGCGGCTCGTGGTCGAGCACGGCGGCTTCCTCTACGACTCCGATTCCTACGCCGACGACCTCCCGTCGTGGGTCACAGTGGAGGGTCGTCGGCATCTCGTGGTGCCGTACACGCTCGACACCAACGACATGCGGTTCGCCACCGCGCAGGGCTTCAACTCGGGCGAGCAGTTCCTGGCCTACTGCCGCGATGCCTTCGACGTGCTCTACGAAGAAGGGGCGACCCAACCCAAGCTGCTGTCGATCGGGCTGCACGCGCGGATCATCGGGCGACCGGCGCGCTTCGCCGCCCTCCGGCGCCTGGTCGAGTACATCGTCGCCCACGACGCGGTGTGGATCTGCCGCCGAGCCGACATCGCGCGTCACTGGATCGCGACCTTCCCCGAGCCCGAGATCGCCACCGGCCCGAGCGGAGACTCCGCGTGAGCCGCGCCGCGTCGCCGAACGACCCGCTCGAACCGTTCGATCCGCCCCCGCGGCTGCTGATGGGCCCCGGCCCGATCGACGCCGATCCGCGCGTGCTGCGCGCCATGTCGGCGCCGTTGATCGGTCAATTCGATCCCGCTATGACGGATGCGATGAACCAGGTGGCGGCGCTGTACCGCGAGGTGTTCCGCACCGACAATGCCGCCACACTGCTCGTCGACGGCACCGCGCGCGCGGGGATCGAAGCGGTGTTGGTCTCGTTGATCGAACCGGGCGATCGGGTGCTCGTCCCCATCTTCGGGCGGTTCGGCCATCTCCTCGCCGAGATCGCCGAACGGTGCGGTGCGGAGGTCCACCGGATCGAAGTCCCGTGGGGCGAGGTCGTGACGATCGACCAGATCGAGGACTCGCTCGCGCGGGTGCAGCCCACCGTGCTGGCCACCGTGCAGGGAGACACGTCGACGACGATGTGTCAACCACTGGCCGAGATGGGCGCCGCGTGTCGTCGTCACGGTGTGCTGCTCTACGCCGACGTCACCGCGTCGCTCGGCGGCAACGAATTCGCGGCCGACGCGTGGCACGTCGACGCCGCGAGCGCGGGGCTCCAGAAGTGCCTGGGCGGCCCATCGGGCAGTGCACCGGTCACGTTGTCACCGGCCGCGGTGGCGCGGATCACGAGCCGCAAGCGGGTCGAGGCCGGCATCCGCGACGCCACCGACGACGACGAGGTGGGGCTGCGTCCCACCATCCGCTCGAACTATTTCGACCTGGCGATGTTGCTCGACTACTGGGGTGAACGGCGGCTCAACCATCACACCGAAGCCACATCGATGTTGTACGCAGCCCTCGAGTGCGCGCGTCTGCTTGTGCGCGAAGGCATCGACGACGTGATCGCGCGTCACCGGCGCCACGGCGCGGCGATGACTGCCGGCGTCGTCGGCCTCGGTCTCGACGTGTTCGGCGACATCACCCACAAGATGCACAACGTCGTCGGCGTCGAGGTCCCACGGGGAGTCGACGGCGACGCGGTCCGCCGCGATCTCTTGCAGCAATTCGGCATCGAGATCGGCACGTCGTTCGGGCCGCTCCGGGGGCGCATCTGGCGGATCGGCACGATGGGTCACAACGCCCGCACCGACGCGGTGCTGCTCATGCTGGCCGCGCTCGAACAGACGCTGCGACGTCACGGCGTCGCCGCCCCGCCCGGCGGTGGGGTCGACGCCGCGTTGCGCAGCTACGAGGCCGCGGGCTCCGACGAGGGCTGAGCGCTCGCTCGCTCGAACGCGGCGCCGGGATCGGCGTACGACTTCATTTCGATCACGTTCCCGCTCGGGTCGCGCAGCTTCGCCTTGGTCTGTTCCTGCGGCGTATCCGCGTGTTCCGTCGTCGCCTTCGCGATCCAGTCGACGGGATGGGCGTCGAGTCGCGCCAGCACCGCGGCGAGGTCGTCGGCCCCGAGCGTCACCCCGAAGTGGCGGACGCCCTGGGCGGTCGCCGCCGGAACCTCGTCGGGGCGCTCCTGGAGCGTGAGCTGCATCCCGTAGAACCACACGTCGATCCACCCGTCGCGGGACCGGCCGGGCGGGCAACCGAGGACCTCCACGTAAAACACCCGCGCCGCGCGCAGGTCGCGGACCGGGATCGAGAGGTGCAGGATCGGTTCCACCGCTCGAGTGTACGAACGGTCAGAATGCCGACGCCCGACCTTTCCGGGCGGGGATAGGAGGAGCAGCGCATGATCGAGATGTGGCGAGCCGGGGCCCTCGGCGGCAAGACGGTCGTGGTCACCGGAGGCGGCACCGGTCTCGGGGCGGCCTGCGCGGAGCAACTCGCGCTCGACGACGCCGCGGTCGTGATCTGCGGCCGCACTGAGGCGAAGCTCGCGGAGACGGTCGAGCGCATCAACGCCCGATGCGGCGGTGGCGCGGGAACGGTTCGCCACATCGTGGCCGACGTCACGTCCGAAGCCGAGGTCGAACGGCTGATCGCGTTCGCCGCGTCCGAATCGGGCGTGCTCGACGGAGTGGTCGCGAACGCCGGGGGCGGCCAGGGCGCGCTCCCCTACCACATGCTCGATCTGGGCGAGTTCACGCGGGTGCTCCACGTGAACGTGCTCGGCACGATGCTGTTGGTGAAGCACGCGGTGCCCCGCCTCGTCGCGGCCGGGGGCGGATCGTTCGTCGGCATGTCGTCGATCTCCGGTGGGATGACCAAGCGCTACGCGGGTGCCTACACCGCGGCGAAAGCCGGCGTGGAGCAGATGATGCGCAACGCGGCCGACGAGTACGGCGAGGTGCAGGTGCGCTTCAACGCGATCCGGCCCGGATTCATCACCACCGAGATCATGGAAGGCGTCCCGCGCGACTCAGCCGTCTACGCCAGCTACGTCGAGAACACACCGATGGGTGGCGTGGGCGATCCCGCCGACGTCGCCAACCTCGTCCGCTTCCTGATCGGCCCGGAATCGCGCTGGATCACCGGGCAGATCATCGGCGTCGACGGCGGCCATTCCCTCCGACGCGGACCCGACTACACCGCGTTCGTCGAACCCCGCTACGACCACGACGTGATCGTCGCCCGGCGGCCGGTCGACCCGGCTTGAGCGTTCGCGGCGGATCAGTCGCGCCAACACAACGCTAAATCCCGGAGCCACGCGCAGGAAATACGCGAAGCCGGCTCCACATCCGCGCCACCGTGTTAGGTCAGATGCACCGGCCAACGAGCGCGGTCGCGGTGGAGGCTGACGATGACAGCCACGGGATGGATGTCCGGCGTGGTCACGGTGGCGATCACCGCCGTCACTCTGGTCGTCGTCCTGTCGGCCCGGTTCGGCGGTCGACTCCACGGATCGGACGCGCGCCGGATCGAGTGGCTGCTCGCACTGGCCGCCGTCGATCCGTCCGGCATCGGGCAGCTCGGGGCGTCGGGGATGGTCTCGATTCGGACCCGCGTCGTCGCGACCCGACGCACGCGCGTTGCGGAGCTCCCGGTACCGTGCCCGAACTAGCGCCGCCACCCGCGGACCCGACCGCGGCCGCGCCCCGGAGGGGACGGCTCCGCATCTACCTCGGCGCGGCGCCCGGCGTCGGAAAGACCTACGCGACGTTGCGCGAAGGCCGACGGCTGGCCGACGGTGGCGTCGACGTCGTGGTCGGCATCGCCGAGACCCACGGCCGGCCGGAGACGGAAGCGCTCCTCGATGCCCTGCCCCGCATCCCGCCCCGGCGCGTCTCCTACCGCGACGCGACATTCGCGGAGATCGATCTCGACGCGATCCTGCGCGCGCATCCGGCGGTGGTCCTGATCGACGAGCTGGCTCATTCGAACACCCCCGGATCGCGCCACGCCAAACGATGGCAAGACGTCGAGACCCTGCTCGACCGTGGGATCGACGTCGTCTCGAATCTCAACGTGCAGCACCTGAGCAGCCTCGCCGACGAGGCCGCGAGCCGAACGGGCGGCGTCGATCCCGAGACCGTGCCCGACGACTTCGTCGGAAGTGCCGACCGCATCGAGTTGGTCGACGTCGACGCCGACACCCTGCACGCGCGGTTGGAAAGCGGAGGGCTGTACGGCCCCGAACAATCGACGCTCGCGCGCGAACAGTTCTTCCGCGCCGACCGACTCGTCGCGCTCCGGGAGCTGGCCGATGACTGGCTCGCGCAACGAGACCGCGATGGGGCGGACCGCGAATGCGTCGACGGATCCCCACGCGTCGCGACCCGGCGCGCGCCGGTGGTGGTGTCGCTTACGGGTGCGCCCGACGGCGAACGCGTGGTGCGGCGCGCCGCGGAGATCGCCGCGCACGCGCGCGCGGCGCTCGTCGGCGTGCACGTCCGGGAACCGACCGGACTCGTCCAAGCGGAATCAGCTCGGCTGGTCCGCCAACGCGAGGTGCTGGTGGAAGCGGGCGGACGGTACGCCGAGGTGGGGGGCGTCGACGAGGCCACGACGATCCTCGAGTTCGTGCACGCGGAGGCGGCGGATCACCTCGTGATCGGCGTCACCCGCCATTCGTTGTGGACAGAGCTTCGCCGTTCCTCCGTCGTGCACCGGGCCCTCCGGAACGCCCCCTCCACGGCCTCCGGCGGCGGTCCGGGGCGGAACCGGTCGTAGTCGTCGGCGATCGCACCGAAGGACGTCGCACGCGTGGACCGGTCGACCGAGGTCATGTCCGTCGACGCTACGCGCCGCCACCACGTCGGCTCACGCGCCCCGAGCCTTCGGAACTTCCGGCCGTAAGGTGCCGGCATGCACGATGCCGTGACCGTTCACATCGCCGCGCCCCCAGAACCGATCTGGGAGTTGGTGAGCGACGTCACCAAGATCGGCAGCTACAGCCCGGAGACGTTCGAAGCGGAGTGGCTCGACGGCGCCACCGGTCCGGAGTTGGGCGCGCGCTTCCGCGGGCACGTGAAGCGCAACGGCAAGGGTCCGACGTACTGGACCACGTGCAAGGTGATCGCCAGCGAGCCGGGGCGTGAGTTCGCGTTCGGTGTCGTCTTCGGCTCGGGCGACAAGACGGTGAACGTGTGGCGCTACCAGCTGGCACCGGCCGGCGATGGCACCGACGTCACCGAGTCGTTCGAGCTCACCGACAATCCGATGACCCGCGTGTACTGGGCGCTCCTCGGTTGGGCCCGCGGCAAGACCAACCGCAACGGCATGCAGACCACCCTCGAACGCATCAAGGCCGAGGTCGAGTCCGCCTCGTAGCCGAGTTGCGCTAGCGGAAGTCGGGGCGAGCCTCGCCCGCGTTCGCGGCGCGACCCTTCGGCTCCTCCCACTCCTCCTGGCGGCCCAGCGCGGTGAGGTCGAGGAAGTAGTACGAGCCTCCGAGCATCTCGGCGCCGCGGGCGTACATCGAATACGTGTGGAACACGTCGTCGCCGTCGCGGAGGAACATGCTGTAGCCGGGTTGTTCCGACGACCCGTCTCCGAGCCAGGCCATGCCGACCTGCTCCAGCTCGTCCATGGTCCGGTAGTTCCACATCACCGGGGCGACCGACGCGTCGATGGTCACGTGGAAGTCGTAGTTGAAGCTGCTGCCGTACGACGAGTACCACGGGAACGTCCAGCCGCGCGCGTCCTTGTAGCGTTCGATCTTCTCGATCGGCGCCCGCGACACGACGACGAACGCCGTGTCACGCGAGCGGAGGTGCGCCAACAGCCCGGCCGAGATCTCGTCGGCCGCCGCGGTGCAGCTCGGGCAGCCTTCGTCCCACTCGGGATCGAACATGAAATGCTGCACGATGAGCTGGCGCTGACCGTCGAACAGGCCCAACAGGGAGACGTGGCCGTCCGGGCCGGCGAAGCCGTAGTCCTGCTCGACCTTCACCATCGGTAACTCGCGCCGCTTCGTGTTCAGCGCATCGCGGGCACGCGTCATCGCCTTCTCCTCGGCGAGCAGCTCGCGACGGGCCGCCAGCCAGTCGTCCGGGTCGGCGATCCTCGGCAGACTCATCTCAGGCTCCTCGTTCGGCGATACGGGATTCAGACGGCGCCGGCCGAGCAAAGTCATCGCGTGCTGCATCCGCCGAGATTTCGCTCAAGTTCGAAGGTTCTCCGGTCGGTTAAGCGATGAGAGAGATTCTCTTCCTCGGGTGGGAGTCGGCTATGTGGGGCAAGAAGAGCCAACGCGATCGCCGCCGGGCGCCGCGCGATCGCGTCCAGTGGGTGGGCCACTACTCCGTCGCGGGCGATCCCGAAACGTTTCCCTGCACCGTTGAGAACATCTCGCACGGGGGGTCCGGGTTGGTGTTGCGGGGCGGCCAGACCGCGCGAGAAGGCCAGCGACTGGTGATCAACATCGAGCGCATCGGGCCGACGCCCGTCGCCATGCGCATCCGGGGCTCGGCGCGGCACGTCGAAGAACCGGGCGATGACGGGATCATGTCGATCGGCGTGCTGCTCGACTTCGACGGCCCGCACGAAGAACGCATCGCCAAGATGCTGTTCACCCAGTAGCCGATCTATCCGACCGTCGCCGGGTTGATCGGGGTCTCCATCGAGTGCACCGCGGGCAGCACCTTCTCCGCGAACAACCGCAAACTCTTCTCTGCCTTGTCGCGCGGCATCCCTCCGTAGAAGAAGTGCAACACCAGCTTCTCGAGGCTGATCGACCACTGAACGTTCTTGATGCACTCGATGATCTGGTCGGGCGTCCCGATGGGCTGGGTCGAGCGATTGCGGTCGACGATCCCGTCGCCGACCGGGACGTCGGCGGACTGCATCTTGAGGTAGTGCTCCATTCCCTGCACGCCTTCGAACCCCGGGTTGTTCCATTCGAAGTAGTGGTGCTGCACCGCCCGCATCTGGTTCTGGTAGTACTCCCAGCCTTCTTCGGCCTCGGTGGCCGTCTCCGCGCAGTACATCCACAGCAGCGTCGTCGGCTGATCGGGCGGGAGACCGAGTTCGCCGCGGATGTGATTGAACCGCGAGATCTTCGTGATCATCTGCTGGAGGTTGTCGTCGGCCACGAACATCTGACCGAGCCCGTGTTCGGCGGCGAGGCGGGCCGAGGTCTCGCTCGATCCCGCGACCTTGATGTCGACGGTCAACTCGCCCTTGTGTCGGGCCTG
Source organism: uncultured Actinomycetes bacterium (assembly GCA_963819735.1). Classification (GTDB taxonomy): domain Bacteria; phylum Actinomycetota; class Acidimicrobiia; order IMCC26256; family DASPTH01; genus CAWFXC01. The sequence goes on from CAWFXC010000001.1 coordinate 444,584, forward strand.
CGGGCGGATGGTGGTCGGCGGGACCTTGAAGACCTCACCGTCGTACGAGAACCGCTCCGACCCGTCGGCCGCGCGCAGGACGTCGACGATCTCGTAGAAGTACTGGTGCGACCGCTCCTGCGGCACGCCCAAGGACGCGTACTCGTGCGGTGCGATTCCCCGGCCGAGGCCGAGATGCAGCCGGCGTCCCTTCAGCAGGATGTCGAGCATGGAGACCTCGCTCGCCAGGCGAACCGGGTTCCACCACGGCACCACGATCACCGCGGTGCCGACGTCGACGCGCGTCGTGCGCCCGGCCCAGTACGCCAGGTACTGCAGCGGGTTCGGCTGCATCGAGTACGCGGATCCGTAGTGCTCGGTCGCCCAGATCGAATCGAACCCGAGCGGCTCCACCAGCTCGCCGAGGGCCAGCGTGGCATCGAACTGCACTGCATCGGGCACCGTCGGCGGCCGGTCGTAGTCCTCCGCCAGCAGACGCTCCCAGTCCCCCTGGTTGTAGCCCGTCACCATCACACCGCAGTGCACGACGCATACCCCCGTCTCGGCGTTCGACGCGACTGCAGCATGGCAGACTGTCGACGGCCCTCGCCGGAGGTGTGATGACCGACGCGCTCATTCGAACCGAAGAGCCGCGCGGCGGAATCCCGCTCGACGTCTACAACCGACGATGGCCGATCCTGGCTGTTCTCTGCCTGGCGCTGCTGATCGTCGGCATCGACGGCACCATCGTCAACGTCGCGCTGCCGAGCTTCGTGCGCGAGCTCAACGCCACGCCGAGCCAGCTCCAGTGGATCAGCGACGCGTACACGCTCGTGTTCGCGAGCCTCCTCCTCACCGCCGGAAGTCTCGGTGACAAGTTCGGCGGCGCGGCGCGCTGCTGCTCGGGCTCGTGGTGTTCGGTCTCGGCTCCCTCGGGGGCGCACTGGTGGGGTCGGCCGATGCCTTGATCGTGACCCGCGCCATCCAGGGGTTCGGCAGCGCGTTCATCATGCCCGCGACGTTGTCGATCCTCACGAACGTCTTCCCCGACGACGAGCGCGGTCGCGCGATCGGGATCTGGTCCGGCGTCTCCGGCCTCGGCGTGGCCATCGGGCCACTGGTGGGTGGCTACCTGCTGAGCAACTTCTGGTGGGGCTCGGTCTTCCTGGTCAACCTGCCGGTGATCGTGGTCGCGATCATCGCCGTGGTCTCGATCGTCCCGAACTCGAAGGATCCGAACGCCAAACCGATCGACCTGCTCGGCACCGTGCTGTCGATCGGTGCCCTCACCGGCATCCTCTTCGGGATCATCGAAGGCCCGAGCCAGGGCTGGACGGCGACCCCGGTGCTCATCGGCTTCATCGGTGGGACGGCGATGCTCGTGAGCTTCATCCTGTGGGAGCTGCACACTCCCGACCCGATGCTCGACGTCAGCTTCTTCAAGAACCCGCGCTTCTCCGCCGCATCGATCGCGGTGACGCTGGTGTTCTTCGCCATGTTCGGATCGATCTTCTTCCTCAGCCAGTACATCCAGTTCGTGCTCGGGTTCAGCCCGCTCAAAGCGGGAGTCGCACTGATTCCGGTGGCGGTCGCGCTGATGATCAGCGCGCCCCTGAGCTCGACGCTCGTGGTCCGGTTCGGCACCAAGGCGATCGTGACCGCGGGTCTCCTCGTCGTCGCGGGTTCGCTGGCGCTGCTCTCGTTCGCCACCACGTCGTCCGGGTATCCGTTGGTGGGCACGGTGCTGGTGCTGCTCGGGATCGGCATGGGGCTCGCCATGGCGCCCGCGACCGACTCGATCATGGGATCGCTGCCGCGCGAGAAGGCGGGCGTGGGTTCGGCCGTCAACGACACGACCCGCGAAGTCGGCGGGGCACTCGGAGTCGCGATCCTCGGCAGCATCCTCGCCGCGAGCTACACCGCGGCGGTGGGTGCGACCACGGTGGTCAAGACCCTGAGCGCAGCGGGTGCCGACGGCGCGAAAGCCGCCGATGCGGTGACCAGCTCCATCGGCGGTGCGTCACAGGTCGCCCGCCAGCTCGGTCAACTCGAGCAACTGGGCAAGGTCCCCGCCGGCACCACCCAGGCCATCGTCGACGCGTCCAACGCTGCGTTCGTGCACGCGATGGACCACACCGTGATCGTCGGCGCGGTGATCGCCGCGCTCGGCGCGCTCGTCGCGTTGCTGTTCCTCCCCGCTCGTCCGATCACCACCCGGTCCGACGTCGAGGAGCTGGGCGACCTCGGCGAACTCGCGGTCCGCGGTGCGCAGGACATCCCCACCAGCACCGTCCGCAACCGCGGTCTGCTCGACGCGACGTTGCAGCTGCTCACCGAAGCCGGCTTCAGCAGCCTCAACTTCCATGGCGTCGCGAGCAAGGCCGGCATCAGCACCGGCACCCTCGAGCGCGACTGGAACTCGAAGCTGGATCTCGTCATCGCCGCCCTCAACGCCGCGATCGCCGAACATCCCGTCCCCGACACGGGATCGTTCCCGGAGGATTGCCGGCTGCTGCTCCGGGAGACCGCGGCGTCGCTCTCGACGCCCGGCTCGCGCGCGGTGATCGCCGGTCTCCTCGGCGACTCGGCACGCGACGACGCGATGGCCGCCTCGTTCCGCGAACGGCTGATCGGGCCTCGCCACCGCGCGGTGATGACCATGGTCGACCGCGCGGTGGCGCGCGACGAGTTGGATCCCGGGGTCGACGCCGCCGTCCTGGTCGACACCCTCGTCGGCCCGCTCTACCACCGGTTGCTCATCACCGGGGAGCCCGTCGACGTCGACGTCGCCGACGAAGTGGTCGACCTGGTGTTGCAGGGCGCAGCTCGCCGCTGACGCTTCGGTCGTCGACGACTTGACGGTCACCCGGCGGTCGACGGGCCGACGTTTGCGCAACGCGCGCATCGGGCAACGCGGTGCTATCGCGACCAGTCGCAGATCATTCGCGGTCGTTCGTCGGCGGAGGGAAGCCACGGGCATCTCTTGGACCCCTGGACTCCGGGATCCAATGAAAGGTGGCCTGATGTGGACTCCGCAAGAACGCCAGGCAATTCGTGATGCAACCGATTTCCTCCGCAATCGCCTCCGGGGCAATGGTGGTGAGCTCGATCGGGCGCTGAACGACGTCGACCCGAGCTCGATCATCCTGGGCTTGATCGTCGTCGCCGACTATGCCGTCGGCTTCGCGGCCGAAGCCACGAGCACACCGCACGAAGAGATGATCGATCGAATCGCCCGCGGTGCGGCCGCGCTCGGGGAAGCCGAGGACGGCAACGGGAGCGGCTGAGGCCGACGTCGATTGTCGTCACCGGACTCGCACGCGGGGTTCACGTTCGGCTCACATGCGCCGGGGAGGATCAGCGGATGCCGTGGCCACGATCCACCCTCTTCGTACTGACCTTGGTCGGTCTCGCCGTCGTCGCCGTCGCCTGCTCCGGCGGTGGTGAAGACTCGGGCGCGGCATCGGAAGGCTCAGCGGCTGCGCTACGCCCGTCGCCGTCGACGACCACCTCGCCGACGGTGACGTCGACCACCGTCTCGCCCTCGCCCAGGAACTTCACCGTGCTGCCCGCGGTCATGCCGCGGTCGACGACGATCGACGCAACCCTCACCACCCCCGACGGTCGCGTCCGGACGTATCACCTGTACGTACCGTCGACGGTCCCGCGCGGATCATCCGCGCGTCCGGCCGCACCACTCCTGGTCGCGTTGCACGGTGGTGTCGGGTCCGGTACCCAGTTCGAGCGGAACTCCGGGTTCGACGGGCTCGCGGAAGCGAACCGCTTCATCGTGGTCTACCCGGACGGCACCGGCGCCGGGCCGCGCGGAACCGCACTCCGCACCTGGAACGGCGGCGCGTGCTGCGGCTCCGCGGTCCGCAACAACGTCGACGATGTCGCCTTCATCCGGTTGCTGATCCAACAGCTGGAGTCGCAATATCCGATCGACCGGAGCCGAGTGTTCGCGGCCGGCCACTCGAACGGCGGGATCCTCGCCTACCGGCTCGCGTGTGAGCTCTCCGATGAGATCGTCGCCATCGGCGTGCAGTCGACGTCGCTCGAGCTCAACCCGTGCCGACCGTCGCAGCCGGTGTCGCTCCTGCACATCCACGGCACGGCCGACCACAACATTCCGATCGGCGGTGGTCGCGGCACCAGCGGGATCAGCGGCGTGTCGTTTCAGCCGCCGATCAAGGGCGTGCAGGCCATCGCGACCGCCGACGGTTGCGCCGCGACTCCCGTGGAAGCGACCGACCCGACGAACGCCGACATCACGACGCAGACGTGGCAGCCCTGCGGTGCCGACACAACGGTCCAGTTCATGAAGGTCGCGGGCGCGTCGCACGCATGGATGGGACACCCGGGTGGTGCGGTGGCCCTGGGAGGCGCCCCCTACGCCGAGCTCGATTCGAGCCTGACCATCTGGACCTTCCTCGCCGCGCATCCCCGTCGCTGATCCAGTCGATCCCTCCGACGCCGAGCCGCTCAGTCAGGAAGCATGGGCACCGTGGGCCCCTGATCACACCCGAGGAGCAACGCCCGAGTGACTGCAGTCGAGCCGAAGCGCTCGCGCACCGCATCGAGCGCGTCGTCGAGTGCGCTTCCACTCTCCCGATCGAACGGCAACGCGAGTTGCAGCGCGTCGTCGTCGTCGAGGTTGCCGACCGCGACCCCGATGAGCGTGAGGCCCTCGTGCTCGATCATGGGCCTGGCCGCGGTCAGCAGCGCCCGCACGACAACGAGAATCGTGCGCGTCTGTGCCGTCGCCCGCGGCAGGGTGTGGGAGCGGGTGGCGCGGGAGAAGTCGTCGAACCGGAACCGGAGCACGACCGTGCGACCGACGCGCGCGGCATCACGCATGCGGCGGGTCACGCGGTCGACCAGCGCAACGACGATCGCATCGAGCTCGTCGAACGATCGCTGCGTACGGCCGAGCGCGCGCTGCGACCCGATCGAACGGCGGCGGCGACCGCCCTGCACCGGCCGCGGATCGCGATTGTGGCTGAGCGCGTGGAGATGGCGACCGGCCGCGGGCCCGAGCATCGAGACGAGCGCCGTCTCGGGAAGCTGCGCGACCTCGCCGACGGTCGTGAGACCGCGGTCGTGGAGCAGGCGGGTGGTCACCGGGCCGACGCCCCACAGCCGGCCGACCGGCAGGGGATGCAGGAAATCGACCTCGCCGTCGGGGGGCACCACGAGGAGACCGTCGGGCTTCCCCACCGCGCTGGCCACCTTGGCCAGGAACTTGGTCCGGGCCACCCCGACGGTGATGGGGAGACCCAACTGTTCCCGCACGTCGTGCCGCAACCTCGCCGCGATCTCGGTGGGCGTGCCGGCGACCCGTCGGAGCCCGCCGACGTCGAGGAACGCTTCGTCGATCGAGAGTCCTTCCACGAACGGCGTGGTCCGGTCGAACACGTCGAACACGGCCTTGCTCGCCTCGGAGTAGGCCGACGGCCGGGGCTCCACCACGATCGCCGGCGGGCACATCCGACGGGCCCGGCCGGTGGGCATCGCCGTACGTACGCCGTACGCCCGAGCTTCGTAGCTGGCGGCCAGCACGACGCCGGCCCCGACGATCAGCGGACGGCCACGCAGGTGCGGATGGTCGCGCTGCTCGACCGACGCGAAGAACGCGTCGAGATCGGCGTGCAGGATCGTGGCCTCATTGGACACGAACGTATGTTCGTCTCTGGCCCGCGCCCCGTCAAGCCGTTCGGCCACCATCCGGCGTGCACCGCTTGCGTATCATGCGGGGACCGCCCTCTCTTCGGATCCGAGGTCGCGTTCTCATGATGACGGAACTGACCGAACTACCGGCGGGCGTGATCGGCTTCGAGAGCACGGGAAAGCTGCACGCCGAGGACTACCGCGATGTCCTGCTCCCGGCCGTGGAACGCGCCGCGGCCGACGGCGCAGTACGCGTCGTGATCGTCGTCGACGACTTCGACGGATTGTCGGCCGGAGCCCTGTGGCAGGACCTGAAGATGGGGGTCGAGCACCTGCGGGCATGGAAGCGCATCGCCCTCGTCACCGACATCGAGTGGATGACCAACCTGACCGCGATGTTCGGATGGATGACTCCCGGTGAGGTCAAGCACTTCCCGCTCGCGCAACGCGCGGACGCGATCGCATGGGTGGCCGGGTAGACCGGTCGGTCAGCCGGCCGCGGCCGCCGCGCCACGCGCCTGCACCACGAGTGCGACCATCGCCTGGCGGACCTGCTCCCCTGTGATGCACTCGTCGGGGAAGCCGAGCCGCACCGCGGCCCGCCCGGCCGGGCTCACCGCGATCATCTCGAAGCCGTAGCGATCGACGGCGGACAGGCTGGCGGCGGTGGTGTCGGGTCGGTCGAGGAGATACCGGCAGAACAGGACGTGCGCTTCGGCGTGATCGGCGTTCATGTGCTCGATGATCCCGGCCGCGGTCGCGCCCGCCAGTGGATCGGGTTCGGCATCGGCGTACATCGCGGCGTCGACCCAGCTCATGCGCCCGTAGCCACCCACGTAGCGAATGCTCTCGACGTCGAGGCGATAGAACGTGAAGTCGCCGAAGTCGATGTAGTACGCCGACGTCGGGTTGGCCGCGAGATACCGGTCGCGCGCGACGGCCCGGTCGTCGTCGGCGATCGGCGAGAGCAGACCCATCAGCGTGACCCTCCCGCTCGCGAGCGGGTCGGCGCCGTCGGGCACCGGCTCGGTCACGAGCAGGCTGGCCCGCGGATCGCGGATGGCGTTCTGCGTGTGCTCGGCCATGAGACTGACGAAGAAGAGCGGGTTGCCGCGATCGTCGAGCCCGTAGCTCGCGACCGAACCGTAGGGATAGCCCGCGGGATCGGCCGCCAACGTCGACAGCGCGCCCCGGCTCGCCGCACTGACCAGGGTGCGACACCGCTCGGCGTGCGACGGTTCGGGTGGCGGTGGCGCGCCCGGACGCGTGCTCGCCGCCGCGCCGCCCTCGTCGCCGACTGGAACCTGGTGCCCGGTGGGGCGTTCGACCATCTGACCAAGCTAACGCTGCGGTCGAGCACTCGAGAATTCGTACCGGGCCCGGAAGGAGGCGAGCGTGGTCTCGACGATCTCGTCCCAGCCGGTGTTGTCGGCGCCGAACGCGTCGGTGAACGCGGTGTCGTCGACGATGAACGGCGCGTCGAACTGGTAATAGGTCGCGAGCGGCATCCGTGGGCGTCACCCGCCATTTGCATTTGGTCGCGGTTCGCGTTGCCGGTCGGCTCTCGATCTCCGTCCGGTGATCGTTACGATCTCGCCGCGAACCCAGCCCGCTCCCCGCTTCCAGGAGTCGCCGCGACCATGAAGTTGTTCTTCGACGATGTGGCATTCGACGGCCAACTGCAGCGCAGCGTCGGCAAGGCCGACTCCGGCATGGCCAACGTCGGGGAGTGCCTGGCGATCAGCGCGCAGATCACGCCCGGCGATCGCGAGAGCTGGTACCGGGCCTGGTCCGACTTCGCGACGGGCCTGGTCACGCAGGCGGACACCGCGCTGGCAGCAGGCCACCGGGTCAGTGCGCGCGCTGCCTATCTGCGCGCCGCCGAGTACTTCCGCCAGGCGTTCTTCTTCCACCGCGACGCGCTCGACGGAACCGAGCTGCAGACGGCGTACCCGGCGAGTGTGCACGCCTTCCGGTCAGCCCTGCCGTTGCTCGAGCACCCGGTCGCGCCGCTCACCGGTGGCGTCTCGGGATACTTCTGCGCACCGGACGCGAGCGGCGGCCCGTTTCCGGTCCTCCTCCACATCGGCGGCTACGACGGCATCGCCGAGGAGTTGTACGCGTCGGCAGCCGCCGCCTTGTCGCGTGGGTACGCGTTCGCCGCGTTCGACGGACCCGGGCAGGGCGCGGTGCTCTACGACCAGAGGATCCCGATGCGGCCCGACTGGGAGAACGTCGTACCGGGAATGGTCGACGCACTCGTCGCCCGACCCGACGTCGATTCGAAACGCGTCGTGCTCGTCGGCCGATCGTTCGGCGGAGTGCTGGCCCCGCGTGGCGCATCCGGCGAACCGCGGTTGGCGGCCATGATCGTCGACCCCGGGCAGTACGACATGGGCACGGCCATGAAGGCCCAACTGGGCGACCTCGCCTCGCGCATCGACGACCCCACTGCCGATCCGCAGTTCGACGCGCTCCTCACCATCCCGGCGGTCAAGGCACTGTTCGCGCCCCGCATGGCCACGCACCAGGTGACGACCGCACGCGCGTATTGCGCCGAGATGCTGCGGTACACCAATGCCGAAACCGTCACCCGTGTGACCTGCACGAGCTACGTCACCGACAACGAGACCGATCCCGTGTCGACCGGCCAGGGCAAGGTGCTGTTCGATCACCTCACCTGCCCCAAGACCTTCCGGCTCTTCACCCGCGCCGAAGGCGCCGAGGGTCACTGCGAAGGCATGGCACCGATCGTGTTCTGGACCGCCGCGTTCGACTGGCTCGATTCGACGCTCAAGTAGTCGCGGCGGCGAATCCGGGACCGGTCGACCACGGCCGTCCCGCGTCGAGTGCTTCGGCCGCCGCCCGGGCTCGCGCGTCGGCGGCCTCGTTCGCGGCATGGCCGGTGTGACCGCGTACCCATTCGAAGGTCGGCATGCGTTCGGTCACGAGCGCGTCGAGGTGTTCCATGAGGTCGCGGTTCTTCACCGGCGCACCGGCGGCAGTCTTCCAACCCCGGCGTTTCCAGCCGTGGCGCCACTTCGTGAGCGCGTCGATCACGTAGGAGCTGTCGGCCTGGATGTGCACCGGCCGGTCGTTCGGCACCGCCTCGAGCACCATGGCCACCGACAGCAACTCCATCCGATTGTTGGTCGTGGCCGCTTCCGCGCCGGCGGCCCAGCAGTCGTCGGCCACGTACCAGCACCAACCACCGGGGCCCGGGTTGCGCAGGCAGGAACCATCGGTCGCGACCACGACCGGCTCCGGGGCGGGCACGACGGGCCCGGTCTCGTCGCCGTCGACGGCCAGGGCCGAGAACAGATCGGGTTGCTCCACCTGTGCATCGTGCCAGCTACCCGTGCGCGGGGGACGCACCGGGCCGCGTCGTCGTCGCCCTGCTCCGGCCGGGTGGTGACCGGAGCGGCCCGACCCGGACTTAGTCTTCGCGGAGGATGAGCTACCCACCCGACGAGTTCGACAACGAGGCGACAGTCCCGACGCCGACTGCGCCGGCACCCGAGGTCCACGCGCCGGACGCGGCGCACGAGGCGCACGAACCGGAAGTGCCGCCCGCGGAACCGACGCCCGAGGCGAAACGGCGCACCCTGCACCGCCGGCTTGTCGCGCTGGGGATCGCGGCAATCCTCGTGTTCTACGTCGGGTATGAGGTCGGCCTCGCGAACGACAACCAGAAATCGTCGGCGGACGCGGCCGCGGCGCCACCCCCCACGACCGGCGCGCCGCCGTCCACGCTGCCCGGTGCAGCCGCGGGTGCCGCGTCGGCGTTGTCCGGGATCGTGCTCCAGCCGAAGGACACGACCAGCGCGGTGACGGTCCGGCTGCTCCCCGGCGGGGCCCTGGTGCAGGGCCAACCCACGCTCGACCTGTGCAACGGTTCGTTCCCGAGTGAGTCCTTGCGGGTCGCGCGCGTGCAGGACGTCGCACTCGACCAGACGGGATCCAGCGTGCTGAGCACCGAGGCGGTCGCCTATCGCGATGCCGCTTCGACCGAGCAGGCCTTCCAGGAACTCAAGAGTGTCGCCGCGCACTGCCCGAACCGCCCGGTGACGAGCCCGAGCGGTGAGGCCCCCGTCACCACCACGTTCGAGGCCGCCCCCGACGGGTCCTGGCCCCAGACCCCGACCGTCGATCGCCTCGCCTACAGCTTCCACACGACGGACGCGACGGGCCAGTCCGATCATTCCGTCGCCGTGTACCTCCGGCGGGGACGAATTCTCCTCGGCATCTACTTCCCGCAGCCCGACGGCACCCAACCCGCGATCGGAGGGCACACCACCATCGAGGGCATCGTCGAATTCTTCGCGACGCGGATCGCGCAGCTCCCGGCGTCGACGGTCAACGGTTAGCTTCCGCCCCGGCAGCCGGAGCCACGAGTTCGAAGGGTGACCACGATGGATCTCGGCCTCGGAGGAAAGGTGGCGCTGGTCACCGGGTCGTACCGGGGCACCGGCGCGGGCATCGCCCGGATGCTCGCGGCCGAGGGCGCGACGGTCCTCGTCCACGGGCTCGAGCACGGACAGGCCGACGAAACCGTCGACGCGATCACCGAGGCCGGCGGCCGTTGTGCCGCGGTCGCCGGCGATATTCGGAGCGAGGCCGGCACCGCGGCGCTCGTCGCCGAGGTGCGCGCCGCCGCGCCGCGAGTCGACATCGTGATCAACAACTACGGCGTCGCCGAAGGGACCGACTGGGAAGCGTCCGACACCGCAACTTGGCACGGCAGCTACGACACCAACGTCGTGACCGCGGTACGGGTGACCAACGCGTTCGTGCCCGACATGCGGGCGACGGGTTGGGGTCGGATCGTCTTCGTGTCGACGGTCGGAGCCACCCGCCCCGGTGATCAGATTCCCGAGTACTACGCCGCGAAGGGCGCGCTGCCGTCGATGGCGGTCAGCCTGGCCAAGCACCTCGCGAACACCGGCATCACGGTGAACTGTGTGAGCCCCGGCATCATCGCCACCCCCGAGGTCGTCGAGCGGTTCTCCGACCGGGCGCGCCGGGACGGGTTGCCCACCGACTGGCCGAGTGTGGAACGCCTGATCCTCGCCGGCCGCATGACCAACCCGTCGGGACGGGTGGCCACCCCGGACGACGTCGGTCGGTTCATCGCCTTCGTGGCGAGCGAGCCCGGCTGGCACCTGAACGGGGCTCACCTGCGCTTCGACGGTGGCGCCGCCGATGCCGTCACCTGACTTCGGCTGACGAGTGACCGCGCGTCGCGCTCCGTGCGCGGCAGCTACATGCGTCGGTGCTCGAGCACCGCGGGGTTCACGACGTTGGTCGGTGATCCGGCGGCGAACGCGTTGATCTGATCGAACACGTCGGCGAACTGGAGCTCCCATTCGTCGACCGACACGTAGCCGATGTGCGGGGTGCAGACGACGTTGTCCATCTGCAGCAGAGGGTCGGTCGGGTCGAGCAGCGGCTCCGTCTCGTAGACGTCGACCGCCGCCGTGCCGGGCCTTCCCGCGGCGAGCGCGCCGACGAGCGCACCGGGTTCGATCAGCCCCGCCCGACTGGTATTGACGAGCAACGCGGTCGGTTGCATGCGGTCGAGATCCGCCCGGGTGACGATGCCGCGCGTCGACGCTGCCAACCGCATGTGCAACGTCAGCACGTCGCACTGCTCGAAGAAAGCTTCCCTGCTCGCGGCGACCGCCGCGCCGTCCTCGACCGCGCGAGCGCGCGACGGCTCGCTCGCCCAGAACACGACGTTCATCCCGAACGCGCGTCCGTAGTCGGCGATCACCTTGCCGATGCGCCCGTACCCGTAGATGCCGAGCCGCTTGTGACGCAGCGAGCGTCCGACCCCGGTCTGCCAACGGCCGGCCTTCATCGACTCGACCTGCTGCGGGATGGCCCGCATCCCCGCGATCACCAGGCCCCAGGTGAGCTCAGCAGTGGCGTAGGACGCCGAGCCCTGGTGCAGATCGGACGACACGACGATCCCGAGCTCGGTGCAGCGGTCGACGTCGATGTGCGGGTAGACGCTGCGTTGGCTGATCAACCGGAGATGCGGGAGCCGATCGAGGAGCTCGGCGCGGATCTGCGTGCGCTCCCTGATCAGGACCAGCGCCTCGGTGTCGTGCAGACGGTCGACGAGCTCGTCAGTGTCCTGGGTGTGGTCGTTCCACACCGTGACGTCGTTATCGGCCAGCTTCGAGAAGCAGTCGAGCGTCCTGAGGGTGTCGAAGTAGTCGTCGAGGATCGAGACCCGCACCGTCCTCACCGCCTCCGCCGCGAGCTTGCCACCGACACCCTCCTCGATCGTCGTCAACCTAACTGCACGGTGTCGAGAAGCACGCGCCAGCCGACACTGCCCGCACCATCGTCGCGACCGCGGCGATGGTGCGGCGGTCGGCGGCTCAGCGCGCCGAGGCGGGCCGCTCGCCGTCGGGCGGCCACGCCGCCACGCCGTCGTCGAGCGGCACCTGCAGCGCGTCGAGGATCGCGGCCAAGGCCGGGTAGCAACCGGCGATGGTCAGGAGCTCGAGGTACGCCTCGTCACCCCCCACCGCGTCACGCGCGGCCCGCAACGTGTCGCCGGTGGCGAAGCCATGGTCGAGTACCTCGTCGACGAGCGCGAGCACGGCGCGATCCGCGGGCGGGAGCCCGGGCGTCGCCGCGCCGCCGCGCACCGACGCGATGTCGGCGTCGGTCATGCCGAGGCGCATGGCAATCCCGTGGTGCGACGCCCACTCGTACGCCGATCCCTGCACCCAGGCGGCGCGGAGGATCGCCATCTCCCGGAGGCGGGCGTCGAGCACGCTGTCGAACACCACCGCCTCCACCAGTGCGGTGAAGATCTTGGCGACCGGCGGATGGCGCAACAGCGCGCGGAAGACGTTGGGGCCCGCCAGCACCTCCGGCATGCCGGCGTCGAGCGCTCGCTGCCGCGCTTCCTCGGGCGCGAGCGGCGGAAGTTCGGGCCGATCATCAGTCATGCGGCGACCCTAACGCCCGCCCGGCCGACCCGCCGCCGCGCGCCGCGGCGCACCGCGCGGCTACGGGAGATCCCGGAACGGGACGTCTTTGTCGGTACGCAACTCACCGGGTAGTCCCAGGACGCGCTCGGCGAGCGCGTTACGTTGGATGTTGTCGGTGCCGCCGCCGATCTTCGACGCCCACTGGTTGAGGAACATCTCCTCCCAGGCGCCGTCGTCGGTCGCGTCATGACCGCCGAGCATGCCCGCGGCCCGCTGCAGCTCGAGCACGAGATCGCCGGTCAGGCTCAGGTGTTGCGACACGAACAACTTGGTGGTTGCCGCCTCGGGCCCGGGTTGGCGACCCTGCGACAGCGAGGTCTGGATGCGAAGGTTGAGATAGCGCAACAACTCGATACGCATGTAGAACGCGGCCAGGCGTTGACGGATCACCGGGTCCGCGTCGCGGCCGAAGCGACGGGCGAGATCGAAGACGCGCTCGGGAGTGAGCCCCCGGCCACTGCCGCCGATCAGCGTGCGTTCGTTCGCGAGCGTCGTGTGCGTCACCGCCCAACCGCGGTCGACCTCCCCCACGACGTTCTCGGCGGGGATGCGCACGTCGGTGAGGAACACCTCGTTGAAATGGGCGTGGCCGGTGATCTGGCGGAGCGGGCGGACCTCGATGCCCGGCGTGGTCATGTCGACGAGGAAGTAGGTGATCCCCTTGTGCTTCGGCACATCGGAGTTCGTGCGGGCCAGGAGGATGCCCCAGTCGCTGTGTTGCGCACCGGAGTTCCACACCTTCTGCCCGTTAACGACGAACTCGTCGCCGTCGCGCACCGCTCGCGTCTTCAATCCGGCGAGGTCGGAGCCGGCTTCGGGTTCCGAGAACAGCTGGCACCACACCTCCTCGCCGCGCAGCAACGCAGGGAGAAAGCGCTGCTTCTGCGCTTCGCTGCCGTGGACGATGAGAGTCGGGCCCGCCATTCCGATGCCCACGGAGAAGACGCCGGTCGACACGTCGTAGCGCGCCGCTTCCTGGTTGAAGATCGCCTGGTGCCACGCGGTGTCGCCGCGGCCGCCGTACTCGACCGGCCAGGTGATCGCGCCCCAACCACCCTGGGCGAGCGTCTGCTGCCATTCCCGGCACCGCTTGACGTACTCGGGACTGCGCTGATCGCGCGACCAGTTGTAGCCATCACCGAGCGGCTCGGCATGATCCTCCAACCACGCGCTCACCTCGGCCCGGAATGCGGCATCTTCTGGTGAGTCCTCGAAGTCCATCGTCTCTGGCCTCTCCATCTCGGGGACGGCAACTCACGAGCGTAACGACTCGGCCCGGGAAGGTTGCCTCGACTCGACCCGAGCGTGCGTGAGACCATTCGGCGCGGGAGGTTCGGGTGGCTGCAATCGCAGGAGACGCCGACAACGCCGAGGTCGTTGATCGCTACACCGCGATCGCCACTGGGTTCAGCGCGCGGATCGACGCGTGCAACGACCAGACCTGGTCGCGGCCCACTCCGTGCACGGAATGGACGACCCACGACATCTTGGAGCACGTGGTCGGCGTGCATCGACGCGTCCTCGCCCTCCTCGACCGCCGCCCGGCCGCGACGCTGGCGCCCGACGACGATCCCGTCGCCGCATGGCACGACGCCACTTCGATCCTGCAGACCGCGCTGCGCGATCCGGCCGAGGCCACGAGGACGCTCGCCACTCCGTTCGGTGAGATGTCCTTCGAGTATCTCGTGAGTCGCATGGTCTGCAGCGACACCCTCGTGCACACCTGGGACCTCGCCCGCGCGACCGGGCAGGACGAACACCTCGATTCGCACGCGGTCGCCGTCGCGTGGTCCTGGATGGAGTCCGCCGGTGACCGACTCCCGCGCGTCCGGCGACTTCGGCCCGCCGATCTCACCTCCGCCGGGTGCCGACACCCAGACCCGGCTGCTCTGCTTCCTCGGACGCGACGCCTGAGCCCGACCGACGGGACCGGCGAGGTGGTACCAACGGCACGGGCCGGGGTGCCAGTACCACCCAGGGAGTGGAGCCCTACCCTCTTCCCGGTCGAGCCGATCCGGGTTTCGATATGCAGGCGCCTCGCGATGGCCGGTCTCGATCCGGCTGGGTGAGGTGCGGCAACACGATCGGCACCAGCGATCTTGGTCGGAGCCCGAGGAGTCTCCTGCATGACCCGTCACCAGTTGGTCGGCTGCGGCACTGATGGCGCGACCTTGCCCACATTCCGATGACCGCGGTGTGGTGTCGGCTGCAAGCCGAGCTGCGCAGTGGATGGCGATCGCTGCTCGTCATCGCGTTGCTGGTCGGACTCGCCGGCGGCGCGGTGCTCGCAGGCCTGGCGGCGGCGCGCCGGACCGGCTCGGCGTACTCGCGCATGCGCGAATCGACCAATGCCTGGGACGTGGAGGTCAATCCCAACAACGGCTCCGACAGCAAACTGACCGTGGCGGCGCTGCGCAAGCTTCCCGGCGTCGAGGCAATCGGTCGGATCGACGGCCTGATGCTGTACCCGTCGGTGGTGAAGTCGATGTCCGACGCCTTCAGCCTCCCGCCGATCGTCTACACCGACGACCACGCCACGTACACCATTGGACGTCCGCTCATGGTCGCCGGCCGCCGGCCTGCCCCCGACGATCCCGACGGCGTCTGGGTCGAGAAGAGCTTCGCCGACTCGCGCCATCTGAAGGTGGGCCAGTCGTTTTCGTACACGATCCTCACCCCTGCCCTCCTCGAGCAGGCGATGAGCCAACGATCAGAAGCGGACGCGGCCGCGGTGGTGGCCGACGCCCCCGCCGAGCTTCGCGGTACCGCTCGGATCGAAGGGATCGGCGTGGTGCCCGACGGCGTAGTCGTCGATCCCGGCTACACGCCGGCATCGTTCGTGTTCACGCCCGCGTTCAAGGCCGCTCATCGCAACCTGCAGAGCCCCTACTGGGGCGCGATGGTCAAGCTGAAGCCGGGGACCGACGTCGACGCGTTCACCGCCCGCGTCCGCGCTTTGGTTCCGGACGAGTCGATCGCCTTCCAACGTGCGGCAGCCGTCACCGCCGAAGTCGACAACGCCACTGACCCCCAGGTGATCGCGCTGGAGGCCTTCGCCGCCGTTGCGGCGCTGCTCGGCTTGGTCGTCGTGAGCCAGACCATCTCGCGTCGCCTCCAGGTCGACGCCCGTCACAACTCGACGCTCGCGGCCATCGGCTTCACCCGGTCGCAGCGCATGGCCGCGTCGATGGCCAAGTCGATGCTCGCGGTGGCGGTCGGAGCGCTGCTCGCGGTGGTAATCACGGTCGTCAGCTCCTCGGTGGCGCCCGTCGGCGCGGTGCGGATCGCCGAGGTCGATCCCGGCATCACGTTCGACTGGCCGCTGCTCCTGCTGGGCACGCTGGCGCTGGTCATCGTCGGCGCACTCCTGGCTGCGGTCCCGGCTTGGCGTTCGTCCCGCATCGTCAGCGTCGGCACCGTCGCCCGTCGCTCACGCATCGCGGCCGCGGTCGCCGCCGCCGGTGGCTCCCTCGCCGCCGTCGTCGGCGTGCGCTTCGCCCTCGAGCGCGGGAACGGTTCCGCGTCGGTGCCGATCCGCACCACGTTGCTCGCCGCGGCCACTGCGGTCGCGCTCGTCACGACGGTCGTCGTGTTCTCCGCCGGCCTCGATCACCTGGTTGCCACGCCGCGTCTGTACGGATCGGCCTGGGACGGCCAGATCGAGTTGGACAATCTCAACTCGTCGAACGACGTCACCACGACCACGCCGGCCGCGGCCGCCGCGGCCCAGGCACGCTTCGTCGATCTCGCCGATCACTCCGGTTCGATCGCGGCGTCGTCGCTGCTGCAGGTCGGTGAGGTCCGGTCGGGTTCCCTCGCCATCCCCGCCATCGGTCTGGTCCCCCGGCATCCCGCGGTGCAGCCGACCGTCGACGGCGGCCGGGCCCCGCGTTCACCAAACGAGGTTGCCCTCGGCCAGACGACGATGGATCAGCTCCACACGCGTATCGGCGCGACGATTCGCCTCGCCGTCGGCGAACAGGGCCCGGCGCGAGCGGTGCGCGTGGTGGGCCGGGCGATCCTTCCGGGCCTGGCCCCGTATCCCGGGTCCGACAAAGCCGGACTCGGCGTCGGCGCGCTCTTGACCAATGCCGGTTGGAAGCGTTACAGCACCGACTTCCAGAAGACGGAGTACATCTTCCGCTGGCGACCGGGTCGGTCGCTGGCCACGCTCACCTCCTCGTTCACGCACTCGGACCCAAAGGAGCTCCCGCTCTCCGTCGACCCGATCAACCGGCCGTCCGGCATCGTCAGCGTCGAACGACTGCGGGCAACTCCGACACTGCTCGGCGCGCTGGTCGCGGCGTTGCTGGCCGCGGCGGTGGCGAACGCGCTCGTGGTGACGGTCCGACGGCGTCGCCGCGACCTGGCCGTGCTCCGCACGCTCGGATTCACCGCGGGCGAAGTCGTGCGGACCGTGCTGTGGCAGGCCACCACCGTTGCGGTCGTCGCCGTCGTCATCGGCATCCCCGTCGGCGTCATCGTCGGGCGATGGTCGTGGACCCTCCTCGCCGACCGGCTGGGTACGATCGCCGATCCCCTCGTCAACGGCGCGGCATTGATCGTGGTCGCCGCCGCGGTGTTGCTCCTGAGCAACGCGGTCGGAGTGGTCCCGGGCTTCCGCGCCGCGCGCCACCCCGCGCGGGCGCTCCGGGCCGAGTGAGGACGGTCCCGCGGCTCGATGAGCTGCGGGATCGGCACCGCCGGATGCCCACCGCACGCAGTTGCCCGGTGCCCGATACGGTGCCGCACGTCAGCACTGCGACCAGGCGAGGAGACCGCGCATGACCGACGCATTCGTCCCCGCGGCTCCCGACGACATCGATGCCCGGTGGCTCGAGACCGCGCTTGCTCCTCGCTACCCGGGAGTGCGGGTGGCATCGGTGACCGTCACCGAGGTGCGCCAGGTCACCAACACGCACGCGTTCCTGCACATCGACTACGAGGAACGTCACGACGCGCCCACCGACGTGTTCTGCAAGATGCTGCCGCTCGACCCGGCCCGCCGCCCGGTGCTCGCCGCGAGCCGAATGGGGACCAAGGAGGTCTTCTTCTACGACGGGCTCGCGTCGCACCTCTCGCTGCGCGTGCCCGACGTCTACGTCGCCCGAAACGACCCGAGCGACGAGTCGTTCGTCCTCTTGATGGAGGACCTCCGTCGTTCCTCGTGTCGGGTCTCCGACGGCACTTGGGGCATCTCGCCCGACTCGGCGGCCGGGGCGCTCGAAGACCTCGCCGCGCTCCACGTCCGCTTCGAAGACCGACGACGACGCGAGGCCGAGGTGCCGTGGGCGCCCCTCGCCGTCGACGTGCCGGCGCCCGGGTTGGGCCTGCTCCGATACGGCCTCGACCACCACCGCGATCGGCTGAGCGACGCGTTCGCGGAGACCGCCGAGATCTACATCGAACATCCGGCCGAACTGGTCTCGTTGTGGGCCAACGGACCCGGCCCGGCGACTGTGGTCCACGGCGACACCCACATCGGCAACCTGTTCGACGACAACGGGCGCACCGGGTTTCTCGACTGGGGCGTCATCAACGTCACGACACCGCTCCGCGATGCGGGCTACTTCATCAACATGGCCATGCAGATCGAGGACCGACGCGCCCACCAGCGCGACCTCCTGCGTCACTATCTCGACGCCCGCGTCGCATTGGGCGGCGAGCCGATCGGATGGAACGACGCCTGGAAGGCGCATCGACTGCACGCGCTCTATTGCGTGGTCGCCGCGTGCTCGATCGCCACGTTTCCAGCCGACGCGCCGGCGCGACGTCAGATCTTCGCCAACGCCTTCCTGGCTCGGGTCGAAGCGGCGATCGACGATCTCGAATCGCTCGACGCCCTCCGTTCGGTGCGCGGCGGCTGACGGCGTGCACTCGCACATTCAGGTACCGAGATGATTAGCTCGGGGGTCCCGGCCGCCCAGCCCGTGTCGGAGCAGAGGGAGTTGCCCGAATCGTGGTGACAGAATCGGTTTCGTACGGTCATCGGCTCACGATGCTCGCCGAACAACACCCCGACGAGGTCGCAGTGACCTTCGCCGCCGAGGACCACGCCGAGACACCGGTCACGTGGCGCGAGCTCGAGCGACGCTCGAACCAGATGGCGCACTACTTCGAGTCGCGCGGACTCGGCGACGGCGACATGATCGTGGTCGCGTTGCGCAACTCCCTCGAGCACCTCTTTTCCGTGTTCGGTGCGTGGAAGGTCGGCGTGTCGGTGTTGCCGTTGCGCTGGGACCTCCCGGAGTGGGAACGCGACCGGCTGCTGGAGATCGCGGGCGCGTCGCTGGTCGTCGCGGAATGGGACAACCCCGCGCCGGGCACCGTGTCACCGGAGGAGATCCGGGCCACGACCGACCGCCCGACCGCACCCCCCCACCCCGAACGAATTCCTGCGTACACCCGCCTGATCGCCACATCGGGTGCCACCGGCACGCCGAAGATCGTGGTCACGCCGTCGCCCGGGGTGATGACTACCGACGATCTCCTGACCAAGGTGGCCAGCCCGAGCGCGGGCAAGACGGTCCTCACCACGTCGCCGCTGTACCACGTGAACGGGTGGGCGTACGCCTACGACGCGCTGCTCCAGGAGTCGCCGATCGTGCTGATGGAACGCTTCGACGCCGCCCTCGCGGTCGACCTGATCGAGAAGCACCGCATCTCGTTCACGGTGATGGTGCCGACGATGCTGCTCCGCGTCGCGCGCCTCGACGACGTGGCATCGCGCGACTTCAGCAGCATCGAGCGCATCGTGTACGGCGGTGCATCGATCCCGGAATGGGTCGCGCGCGCGTGGTTCGATCTCGTCTCTCCGGAGCGATTCTGCTTCAGCTACGGAGGGAGCGAAGGACACGGCCTGGTGATGTGCACCGGCGACCAGTGGCTCGAACACATCGGCACCGTCGGGCTACCCCTCGAAAGCGACGTGAAGATCCTCGACGAGCACGGCAACGAAGTACCCACGGGCCAGATCGGCGAGATCTTCCTGCGCTCGCACGACGACGGTCCCCGATACCAATACATCGGGCAACCCACACCCGACGGGACACCCGACGGCTTCGCCTCGTTCGGCGACATGGGCCACGTCGACGAGGACGGTTTCGTCTACATCGCGGACCGTCGCCGCGACATGATCGTGTCCGGCGGCGCGAACGTGTACCCGGCCGAGGTCGAGGCGGTGATCTCGGAGCACCCGGGCGTCGTCGACGTCGTCGTGATCGGTCTTCCCGATCCCGAGTGGGGTCACCGGGTGCACGCGATCGTGCAACCCCAAGACGGCGCGGACGCTCCCGACCCCGAGGAGCTGCGCGCACACTGCAAGACTCGGCTCGCGTCTTACAAGGTGCCGAAGACGTTCGAGTCGGTGGAGCGCATTCCCCGCTCGGCGGCGGGAAAGGTCAACCGCTCGGCGCTCGTCGACGCGCGCGCGTGAGCGTCGACGCTCGCCGCGTCACATCGCGCGGCTGGGATCGAGGGTGCCTTCGACTCCGCGCGCCATGCTGTCCTGGGCGAAGGTCGACACCAACGTCCCGTCCTGCGTGAACACGGCTCCCGAACCGAAGACCCGACCCCGCCCGGCATAACTCGCTTCTTGGGCGATGAGGAGCCACTGCCCGACGTCGAACTGCTCGTGGAAGTGCGTCGTGTGCGAGATCACGCCGGTGGAGATCGAGACGTGCGCATCCGAGATGTTCACGACGTCGGCATGCGGACGCAGTGCCAGACCGATGATCGAGCCGGGCTGGCCCCACGCGAGCGCGGCCTGATTCGCGGCGATCGACTCATACGACGCGGAATTGCGCACCCACGAGTACAGCGCCGGTGATCCGTCGGCCGACGTGGCGTCCGGCCACTCGACCGAGCGGACCTCGGATCCGGGGAACGCGACCGAGGTCTGATCCGCGGTGAGGGAGTCGGGCATCGGCACGTCGGGCATCTCCGGCCCGTGCCGGACCAGATCCGGCTCGACCGTGTTGAGAAGGACGAGGCTCCGGGAGAGCAGCCGATCGCCTTGGAAAGCCGTGACGGTGTCACTGGCCCAGGCGCGGCCGGCGTGCATGGCGTCGAGCTGCAACTCGATCGGTCCCGCGCTGTAGGTGCCGGCCCGGGCGAAGATCGCGTGGATCGACTTGACCTCCTTGGCGCCGCCCGCCGCCGCGCTCGACGCCATGATCATCTGGGCCAGGAGCTGCCCACTGAACACGATGTCGCGGCCCTCGGGATCATCGGTCGGGTGCGGCGCGGTGAAGCGGCCCTCCCCGAGACCCGTGACGGTCAGGACTGCGGGCAATTGCTCGGACATGAAGCTCCTCGTGGTACCGGTTCGCAACGAACGTGGAGTCGCGGCACGAAACGCGGGGCCGCGCACGCACGTATTCAACCCCAGATCACCCCGGGACCCGTGGGATCGCGCGCTTTCGCCCGCGGCGATGTCGGCGGCGGACCTCAGGCGCAGTTCACGCATCGTTGCGCCGTGAGAATCGCCTCGAGTCGCTCGGCCCCGATGTCTGCACCACAGTGCTCGCAGGTTCCGAACGTTCCGGCCTCCACCCTTGCCTCGGCCGCGTCGAGCGCCTCGAGCTGGCGTTGTGCCCGCTCGAGGAAGCCGATCACCTGCGCACGCTCGAAGGCGAGCGTGGTGCCCTCGGGATCATGCTCGTCGTCGATGTTGGTGGAATCGGCGGACTCGACCATGTCGTCGAGTACTCGAACGAGCGCGGCAGTCCGCGAACGGACTGCGCGTCGCTCTCGGTCGATTCGGGCACGCGCGGCCGTCCGTTCATCCGCTGTTCGCATGTCGCCGCGAACGCTGCGGGGTGTCGCGTTCATTCCGCCGTTCGGGCTCCCACCGCCGCTCACCTCCTTCCCACCTTTGCACCCTCAGAACGGCCAGTCCGCGTCACGCTCGTGCTCGAGCACGTTCATGGTCGTGAACGACGCGTCGGTGAAGCCCCCGAGCGTGTAGCGGCCGCGCTCACCCGTGGGCAGAGCCGACGGGCGGTAACCGGCGAGGTTGAACGTGTAGATCACGGGTACGTGGTCGAGCCGCACCTTCCCTGCGTCGTGCTGCTGATCGTCGGTGAAGATCACCGCACGACGATGACGGCGCGGATCGAACCACCGCGCGATGGCGGTGTGACCGTACGTCGAGTGGCCGACCGAACCGATCGAGTCCACCACCCGGGCGACGCCCGACAGCACCGAAGTACCGGCCAGGCCCATGACGAGCGCGTTGCCTGCGCCGTAGATCGCGACGTCCACGTTGTCGGCGCGCTTGGCCGTCGCCATTGCCATGACCGCCGCGACTTCGACGCGCCGGAGCTTCGACCGGTTCGCCACGGTTGCCGTCATCGAGCTCGACGTGTCAATCACCACGAGCGTGCCATCGAGCGTAGGCACGTTCGCGACCGTGAGATCGAGGGTGCGGCCGAGCGCGCGCTTCCAGGCGTCCGACGGCGCATGCCGGTACGCCGCCCAGACCTGGTACGGGAACAGGCGCGCCTTCGCCACCTCACCAGCGTCGGTGATCGTCGCGATGACCGCATCGATGGCGGCATCGCCGATGCCCGCCTCGTCGAAGTTGCGCAGGTTGCGCAGCAGCGCCATCGCGCCCATCGACGGGATCACCGCCTCCCACGCCTCCGCGTCCATGCCGCCCGGCAGCCAGCCCGACAGCCGCTCCCACGAGATGCCCGCGCCCGCGAGCGCGGCCGGGCCACGCTGCCGGAGCAGCGTCCGGCGCTCGTCGGCGGGGGTCGCGTCGAACGCGGCCGCCGCGGCGAGCACTGGGAGCACCGACGGGTCGGCGACCGCGTCGGCGTGGTGCCGACGGTCGAGGAGGTACTTGAACAGCGCGGACTGCGCCGCGTCACGCGGCGACGGGTGCACGAGCTCCACGACGTCGGCCATGCGGGTCTGACGCGCGAGACCGTCGTACCGGAGCACCGCCCGTTCGGTGTAGAGCCGGCGCACCGCGTCGGCAACACCGCGCTTGATCGGCATCGGGATGTGGCGACCGTGCGTCGTCAGCCAGTAGCCGATCATCTCCGCGGGCTCGTCCGGGCGCTGCAGGGAGCGCGCGACCACCGACCGACCGCCGGCGCCACCCGCGGCGACATACTCCGCGGCCATGACGACCGCGGGCGATCGCATCAGCATCGTCTCGCGCAGATACTGCGCGAGCCCCACATGGCCGTCGCCGGCGTCGTCGCCGGCGATGAACGCGGGATCCGCGACAGTCACCTCGTGGACGAGGTCGACGAAGCGCGCATCGCGCGCCTCGGCCCGCTCGTAGAACGTGTCCTCACCGACCATGTTGGTTGCGGCGAGGAGAAACAGATCCGACTTCGCGTCGCGCGCGTACCCGACACCGCGTTCGTGGGTGAACACGCGCGCCGCGCGCGTGCGGATCGGCGCGGTCAGATTCGTGCGGCGCGGGTGCCGCCGGGTGCCCGAGAACTTGGCCATGTCGTTGAACCTCGTTGTGTGCGGTGCATGTGGTTGGGAACGGCCGGTCAGAGAACCGAGTGGACGAGCAACGCCGATTCGAACGGCAAGGCCCGAAGGCCCTTCAGCCAAAGGAAGTACGCCCATCCGTCGCAACTGACCGGAGATGAGATCGGCCTGAGAACCAGGGCGGCAGAGGACACTGTCCGGTGCTCTGCCAATTGAGCTACGCCCATCGGGCGGCGGGACTCGAACCCGCAACCTCAGGATCCATGAAGGAACCCCCACCTGCGCAGCAGGCCGATTTCGACTGTCAAGGTGCGGAACAACTGCAGAGGCATCGTGTGGCTGCGAGGCCAGGGTTCGAACCCGGAGCTCCTGCTTCAGAGGCAGGCGTGGTACCAGTTCCACCACCTCGCACGGACCGCGTCGTGGTCTGGACGGAGAGATTCGAACTCCCAACCCCCGGCGTCCGATGCCGGTGCGCTCCCGTTGCGCCACGTCCAGTTGCTGCTTTGGTACTGACGGCGGGATTCGAACCCGCACTGACGGCGTTCTGGGCGCCGCGCCTCTTCCAGTTGGGCTACGTCAGCGAGAAATGTCGGCTTGGTAGCGAGGGCGGGGATCGAACCCGCGCGCGAGGCGTATGAGGCCTCGCTGATCACCAGATCCCTCGCGGTGTGACCGGCCGGACTCGAACCGGCTTCCTCCGGGTCCACGGCCCGGCGTCTCGACCACTTCGGACCTCGGCCACCGTCGACGAGGAGGGACTCGAACCCCCGGCTTCCTCCTTGTCATGGAGGCGGTCTGCCAACTGACCTACTCGTCGTCTTGTCGTGTGTGGTCTCGGGAGTGCTCGAACCTCCCCCTGCCGGGTTTCGACCGGCCGCTCCACCGTCAGAGCTTCGAGACCATGGGGCCGGCGGCGGGGATCGAACCCGCTGCTTCTCGGGTACGGGCCGAGCGTCCTTTCCTTCAGGACCTCGCCGGCAGAAGTGTGTGGTCGGAGGGAGTCGAACCCTCTCCTTCGGCTTGGGAGGCCGACGTGCAACCGATGACACCTCGGCCACGCGGGGTCCCGCCCGGCGTGCACCGGGCGGGACCACTACGCGGTGCCGCGTCACGTGCCCTTGTAGTTCAGGACCTGATGCAGCGTGTGCAGAACCTCCACCAGGTCGGCCTGGTCGGCCATCACCTGGTCGATGTCCTTGTACGCAAACGGGATCTCGTCCACGAGTGCACCGGCCCGGCTCGACATCCAGACCTTCCCCGTCATCTGCTCGGCGAGGTCGGCCTGGGTGAAGAGCTTCTTGGCCTTCGTGCGGCTGAGCCGGCGACCGGCACCGTGCGAGCACGACAGCCAACTCGCCGCATTGCCCTTGCCGGTCACGATGTAGCTGCGCGTGCCCATCGAGCCCGGGATGACACCGAGATCGCCGGTGTCGGCCCGGATCGCGCCCTTGCGGGTCACCCACAGCTCGCGACCGTCGTGCACTTCGCGCTGGGTGAAGTTGTGATGGCAGTTGATGCGCTGCGTCTCCCGACCGAAGCCGAAGAACGCGAACACCTCGCGCATCGCGTTGTCCATCATCTGGTCGCGGTTCGCCCGCGCGTACTCCTGCGCCCAGAGCATGTCGGCGACGTACGCCTCGAACTCCGGCGTGCCCTCGGTGAAGTACGCGAGATCCAGGTCCTCGAGCCGTAGCTCGAGCGCCTTGGCGAGGTTCCGTGCCTTGGTGATGTGCATCGTGGCGAGCTGATTGCCGATGCCCCGGCTGCCGGAATGCAGCACCACCCATACGCGACCACGCTCGTCGACACAGAGCTCGAGGAAGTGGTTCCCCGAGCCGAGCGTGCCGAACTGCTTCGCCGCGCGGTTCGCCTGGTCGTTCGCCAGCTTGGTTGCGGGCCGATGCGCCGCCAGCCAGTGCTCCGCGTTCCTCGCGACTGCATCGTGACCGCGCCCGACACCCGCGGGGATCGCACGCTCGATGCGCGACAGCAGCGGCGCGAGCGTGTCGGGGAGCCGATTCTCGGTGACGTCGAGCTCGGTGGCGATCATGCCGCAGCCGATGTCGACGCCGACTGCCGACGGGATCACCGCCCCACTCGTGGGGATCACCGACCCGATGGTTGCGCCCATACCGACGTGCGCGTCGGGCATGAGTGCCACGTGACCCGCGACGATCGGGAGACGAGCGGTCTTCTGCGCTTGCAGGATGGTCTGCTCGTCGATCTCGCTCGCCCAGGAGATGAGCTTGTCGTTGATGTTGGTAGGCATGTTCGCCTCCTTCCTCTCTCGTTGGTTTCCGTTTCGTCACGTTGTGCGTGTGGCCGGAGGGACTCGAACCCTCATCGCCGGGGTGGCGCCCCGGCATCCTCGCCGTTTGGACGACGACCACGGGTTGCGATGGACGCCCGGGAGGGGCTCTCACCCTCGTCTCACGGTTTGCAGCCGCGCGCCTGAATCCTCGGCTACCGGGCGGTGCTGCCAGGGAGGGGCTCGAACCCCCGCCTTCCGGGTAACAGCCGGACGTCTTTCCGCTCGACCACCTGGCAAAGTTTTGCATCTGCTCGCGGGCCCTCGGTGGGCTTCGCACCCACGACCTCGTCCGTACCAGGGACGTGCTCTCGCTCCTGAGCTACGAGGGCGTGGCCTCGCCGGCACGATTCGAACGTGCGACCCCCGCCTTCGGAGGGCGGTGCTCTACTCCGCTGAGCTACGGCGAGATGAGCGTCGACGGCAGGAGTCGAACCTGCAACCTCCGGATTCGTAAGCCGGTGCCTTGTCCGTTCGGCCACGTCGACGTAACGCGCATGTGTGGGTCGGTCGACGACGCGCCACGACGCGACCGACCCTTCCCGGGACCACCGTGACGTGGTCCCGCGGACGATGCCTCTGCAGTTGTCAAGGAGCTGGTGCCCGGACTGGTGGTCCGGTGCTCGCACGCCCGGGAGGAGTCGAACCTCCGGTCGGCGGTGTTGGAGACCGCGACGCCACCGTGACTCGAGCGCATTGGTTCAAGGACGCGCGCATGACGTCGTGCGCGATGATGCGAGGAAACGCTGGTGAGCGGCGGCGAGAATGCTGCGTGCTACCAGCGCTCGTCGGGATTGCCGTCTCTGACGGCGTCCCGACGATCCGACCGCACCTCGTGTCCGAGGTGTCGGCCGGGCTGACACACGCGCGCGCCGACGCTCAACAGGGCTTGGCCCCGGAGCGTTGTTGCGGCGGTGAGCATGCGTGCCATAGGAGAGACATCTTGCCCGAGCGCGCGACACACGTCAACGGATTTATCCCCGGAGGTCGCTCCACCCTCGGCTCGCGTGGTAGCACGTCGCCATGGACTTCCCGCCGAACCTCACCGACGATCCCTATTACCACCTCGCGCAGACCGGTCCGTACGCACCGGCCATCGGCGCGGCACTGATCACGATGGTCGAGCCGCACGTCGGCCATGAACGCGCGTACAACCGCTGGTACGAGGACGACCACTACAACGCGGGCGCCATGGCGTTCCCGTGGATGTGGGCCGGCCGACGTTGGGTGGCGCCGGTCCCCCACCAGCAGGTGCGCTACCCCGCCGACTCGGTGATCGCGCAACCGATCGAAGCCGGGAAGTACATCTCGACGTACTGGATCACCGAGGGGCAGTACGAGAACCATCTGCGGTGGGCAGTCGGCACCAATCACCGTCTCTTCGCCGACGAGCGCGTGTACCTCCAGCGCGACCACACGTTCACTTCGTTCCAGCGCTACCGCGGCCCGATCTACCGCGATGCCGACGGCCCGCGCGACATCCACGCGCTCGACTACCCGTACAACGGCCTCGTGGTCGAAGTGATCGATTCCCCCGACTCCGACGCGCGCGAACAGCTGCTCCAGTGGCTCCAGACCGAGCGGATACCGCGCGCGGGGTCACCGGTGGCGATCGGCACAGTGTTCGCGCCGATGCCGTTGCCGGCCGACAAGCAGCCGTACGTGAAGGACGTCGAAGGTGTCGACACGCGTCTTACGATCCTGTGGTTCACCGACGGCGATCCGCTCGACGCGTGGGACGAGTTCGCCGGCGCCGGTGATCTGGCCGCGGCGACCGGGCTCGGACGCGTCGAGCTCATGGCACCCTTCATCCCGACGCTGCCCGGCACCGAGAAGTACGTCGACGAACTACGGGCCTGACGGCAAGGCTCGAGCAGCTCTCGCTGGTCAGAAAGCCTCGGGGTCGCGTTGCACCTCGATCGGAACCGGGTGGTGGAACAGCGCCGATGCGTTCTCCCACGCCATGGCGCGCACCTCGTCGTCGGGGATGCCGTCGAACTGGAGTCGCCACTTCTCCTGCGTGTCGGGCCAGCTCGCGTCGGAGTGCGGGTAGTCGACCTCGAGGACGATGTGCTCGACGCCGATGACGTGGCGTTGGTTCCGCATCGTGTTCGGGTCGTCGAGCATGCAGAACCAGAAGTTGCGCTGCAACAGCTCGGTCGGGGTGAGCTCACTGCCGTCCCAGACGCCTTCGTACGCGCGTGAGTACTCGGCATGGTCCATGCGGTCCATCAGTCCGACCACCCACCCGATCCCGCCTTCGCTCAAGCAGAGCTTGATACCCGGGAACTTGATCGCGATGCGCGAGTAGAGCCAGTCGATCGCCGCGTTGAGACCTTGCGTGATCGCAAACATGGGCCCGAGCACGCCCACGGGCGCGTCCGGATCGACTTCGCTGCCGAGACCACCCGACCCCGCGTGGATGCACACCACGGTGCCGGTTTCCTCACACGCCGTCCACAACGGATCCCAGTAGCCGGTGTGCAGAGACGGCAGGCCGACACGGTGCGGCGCCTCGGGGAAGGTCAGCGCGTGGAATCCACGCGCCGCGTTCGCTCGCACCTCTGTCGCCGCGATCTCGGCGTCGAGCAGGAAAGGAATCTGACACGGGATGATGCGGCCCGGATGACGACCGGCCCATTCCTCGAGGTGCCAGTCGTTCCACGCTCGCGTCACTGCGAGCACGAATTCCGCGTCGGACAGCAGCGTGAGACGGACTCCGGCGAACCCCATTGCGGAGGGGAAGTTCAGCGACGCGTACACGCCGTCGATGTCCATGTCGCGCACACGCGCGTCGATGTCCCACATCCCCCGCCGCAGCTCGTCGAAGCGCGTCGGCTCGAGGAACTGCTCCGCCACCGGCCGCCCGGCGACCGCATTGATCGCGATCTCGGGCAGTACCCGGCCGTCGAGCAGCCACGCGTGCGCGCCTTCGGCGGTCTCGATCACCCGCGGCGTGCGGTCCTCGTATTTCGCGGGTAGTCGCCCCACGAAGAGATCGGGCGGCTCGACCAGGTGGTCGTCGACGGAGATCAGCGTGTGATACCGGCGACGACGTTCCGGATCTTCCGAGGGTGTCGGGGAGAACGCATCGTTGATCGCAGATCGCTGGATATCGAGACTGCGGTTCACGGTTGCGAGGTCGGTCATCTCAGCTCCGTCTGCTCGGGCAGCGCACGACGGGCGCCGTCCCTCAGGCACACAGTCCCAAAGGCACGCCGCACGGTCAAGACCGAGCCGGATGCCTCGACGGCGAGCGCCACACGCCGAGCGCCCGCGCCCGCGCTGTGCCGGGCTCCGTCGTGTGATATGACGTTGACGTTCCGAACAGGGGGGAACCTGTGAACCGGCTCTGCGTGATAGCGCTCGTCGTCCTCGTCACGATCGGCCTCTCCATTGCGGGAGGTGTCGCCGCAGTCGCGCAGCCGAAGACCGCGACCTCGACCAAACCCGCGGCCACCGATATCGGGGTGACACCCACCACGATCCGGATCGCGGTTGTCGCCGACGTCGACAACCCGTTCGCGCCGGGTCTGTTCCAGGGCTCGGTCGACGCGGTGAACGGTGCGGCGAAGGCCATCAATGCACAGGGCGGCATCGGCGGCCGCAAGGTCGTAGTCGACTTCATCGACTCGAAGCTGAGCCCCAACGACTCGCGCAACGCGATCATCACCGCCTGCCAGAACGACTTCGCGCTGGTCGGCACGTCGGCACTGTTCCTCACGAACGTGTCCGACGAGGTCAACTGCAAGAACATGGCGGGCCAGGCCATCGGCATCCCCGACATCGGTGGCATCGTCACCGGTGTTCCGCAGCAGTGCTCGCCGGTGTCGTTCCCGGTCCCGCCGCCGCAACTCGATTGCGCAACCCAAACCGACCACCCGCAGACCTACCAGGGCAACCAGGGTGACTTCACCTACTTCTTGAAGCACAACGGCAAGAACCTCCACGGCGCGTACGTCCTGCCCAACGACACCGCCGACGCCAACCGAGGCGACGCGGTCCAGGAGGCGATCGCGGTACAGGCCGGCATCAAGGCCGACCAGTCGCCGACGAAGTCGGGGAAGGACCCGCAGAGCGCGTACACGCCGATCGTCCAGCAGATGAAGCAGGACAACTCCAACGTCGGCTGGGACGGCCTCGCCTACAGCAACGTGATCGAGTTCCGCCAAGAGGCGGCGCTCCAAGGTCTCACCGACCCGAAGATCATCTGGGAGTGCACCACCGCCTGTTACGACCCGAACTACATCAAGGCCGGCGGCACCTCGGTGAACAACACCTACATGCAGCTGACGTTCCTGCCCTTCAGTGAGACGAGCTCCAACAAGGCGCTCGCCAACTTCGTGAAGTACGTCGGCCCGACGAAGGTCACGGGACTCGGGCTCTACGCCTACGTCGCCGGCATGGCCTTCCAGCAGGTGATGAACGGTGTGGTCGCCAAAGACGGTGTGAACGCGGTCACGCGCCAGAACCTCATCGACGGCATGCACCAGCTCACGAGCTTCAACGCCGGCGGAATGATCGGCACCGTGAACGTCGCCCAGCGGACCACCACCCCGTGCTTCGTTTTGCTGCAGGTGCAGAACGGCAAGTTCGTCCGGGTGTACCCGACGAAGAAGGGCACGTTCGACTGCAAGCCGGCGAACCACGTGACCGTGAAGGCCGACCTGATCAAGTAAGCCCGAGGTCGTCCCACCGCTCGCGCCCTGCGACACGTCCGGGCCGCGAGTGGTGGGGCGACCGAACGCGTCAGCCGCCAGCTACGTCGACCAGAACCGGTCGCTCTCCGCGGGGAGCGCGTCGACCATCCACAGGTCCGTGATCCGACCGTCAATCACGGTCGCGAGCTGGCCACTGAAGTTGTGCAGGGTCGCGCCCGCGCGCGGCGTGGACCTCGACCATGACGAGCACCCGACCCGGTTCGACTTCGACGGTGTTCGTCACGTCGACGCGAAGGTGCGCAGTAGCGACGTCCATCGCGCGCACCGATTCGACGTAGCCGGCTCGGTCGACGTCGCGCGTCCCGCCGTCGGCCGTCGTGACGTGGCCGACGAAGTCGTCGGCGAGCAGGGCCTCGAGCGACGCCAGGTCGGCGCGTTGGAACGCGTCGACGAACGCGACCACCGCGGCCCGCGCGTCCGGAGCGTCCGGCTGGAGCTCGACGTACATGCGGGTCCACGGTTGGTCGTCGATCATCCGCCACCGATGTCCGGTGCCCGTGGTGTCGGCCGCGAGGAGCACGTCGCCCGGCCGGAGCTCGAACTGCTCGCCCCCGCGCGTGGTGAATTCGAGCGTCCCCGTGAGCGTGACGACGTACTGGAGTGTCGGCGCCGTGTGCCAGTCACGCGCCGCTCCAGCTGCGGTCATCTCGACATGCACCCGGCGCGCCGTCTCGGCCGTTCCTACCGGAAGGTCGATCTCCGCCACGTGGGACGCGCCGTCGGAACCGGTGAAGAGGTGGAAGCAGCGGGTCACGGACCGGGTGAAAGGGTCGCCAGAGCCATCGCCTGGGAACGTACCGGGCCGCCGCCCGCACGGGCCAGGTCATCCGATACGAGGTCGTCGACACCCAGCACCTCGTAAATATGACCCGATTGGTCGAGAATCTCCCCGTCCTGCCTAGGCTGCGCGCCATGAGCCAACCGTTCGACGGCACGATCGGCCCGACGTTCGACGAATCCGTGGCGTGGTGGCCACCGTTGCCGGCTGCTCCCGACCACGCCCCCAACGTCGTGGTGGTGCTGCTCGACGACGTGGGTTACGCCCAGTTCGGGTGCTACGGATCCGACATCGAGACTCCGACGTTCGATCGACTGGCCGCCCACGGCCGGCGCTACGCGAACTTCCACACGACCGCCCTCTGCTCTCCCACCCGGGCGTGCCTGCTCACCGGGCGCAACCATCACTCCAACGGCATGGCCCGCGTCGTCGAGTTGGCCTCGGGATTCCCCGGCTACAACTCGACGATCCCGAAGGAGAACGGCTTCCTGTCGGAGATCCTGCGCGACGAGGGCTATGCGACGTTCGCGGTCGGCAAGTGGCACCTCGCCCCGGCCAGCCAGATGGCGGCCGGCAGCCCGCGCGACAAGTGGCCGCTCGGGCGCGGGTTCGACCGCTACTACGGGTTCCTCGACGGCGAGACCGACCAGTACCACCCCCAACTCGTGAGCGACAACCGAACCGGTCGAACCGCCCCGTCCGCCCGAAGAGGGGTACCACCTCACGGAAGACCTCACCGACCACGCCATCCGCTTCCTCGCCGACCTCCGGGGCGCGTCGCCCACCCAGCCGTTCCTCCTCTGGTACGCGCCGGGCGCGTGTCACGCGCCGCACCAGGCGCCGGCCGAGCACATCGAGCGTTACCGCGGCCAGTTCGACGAGGGCTGGGACGCGTGGCGCGAGCAGGTCTTCGCCCGGCAACTCGCGTCGGGCCTGCTCGACCCCGGCACCGAGCTCTCCGATCGCCCGTCGTGGGTCCCGGCGTGGGAATCGCTCACCCCCGATGAGCGGCTGCTCGCGGCGCGGCTCAAGGAGGTGTTCGCGGGATTCCTCACGCATACGGACGCGGAAGTCGGTCGCCTCCTGGAGTTCATCGACCAGCTCGGCGAGACCGACAACACGATGGTCCTGATCATGAGCGACAACGGCGCATCGGCGGAAGGCGGAAAGCGAGGTTCGTTCAACGAGCTGTACTTCTTCAACTTCGTGCCCGAGAGCACGGAGGAGAACCTCCGCCGCATCGACGATCTCGGGACACCGCGCGCCAACAACCACTACCCGTGGGGCTGGGCGTGGGCCGGCAACACACCACTCAAGCGCTTCAAGCGCGATACGCACGAAGGTGGCGTCGCCGACCCGCTCATCGTGCACTGGCCGGCGCGCCTCGGCGCGAACGGCGAGACGCGTCACCAGTACGTCCACGCCATCGACGTGCTGCCCACGTTGCTCGAGCTGATCGGCGTGCCGGCACCGGCGGTCATCGCCGGCGTCGAACAGACGCCGATCGAAGGCGTGAGCTTCGCCGCGACGCTCGACGACGCCGACGCGCCGTCTGCCCACGTCACCCAGTACTACGAGATGTTGGGATCACGCGCGATCTACCACGACGGGTGGAAGGCCGTCGTCTTCCACACGCCGTTCATGATCAACTACGACCCCGACACCGAAACGACGAAGGCGTTCGACGACGACGTGTGGGAGCTGTACCACGTCGCCGAGGATTTCTCCGAGGTCCACGATCTGGCCTTGACTCGTCCCGACAAGCTCGAGGAGCTGACGGCCCTCTGGTGGCAGGAGGCACGGCGCTACCAGGTGCTGCCGCTCAACAACATGCCGGGCCGTTTCGGTGACCCTCGGCACCGGCGGCTGAGCTACGAGTTCCACGGTCAGGTCGGGCCGATCGCCGAAGCACTCGCGCCCAATCTCAAAGGTCGGGAGGCGTACGAGATCGCCGCGGACATCGTGCCGAAGCCGGGGCTGCCGATCGACGGGGTGATCGCCGCGCACGGCAGCCACGCCGGCGGCTACGTGATGTTCATCCGCTACCGACGTCTCCACTTCACCTACAACTACGTGGCCACCCAGATCACGACGATCAGCGCCGGGGTCGAGTTACCGGAAGGGCCGGTCACGGTCAGCGTGCGTTTCACGCGGACGGGTCCGGGCGGCGACATCGAGCTTCGCTACGACGACGTTCCAGTCGGTCAGGGAACGATCCCGACGACGACGCCGCTCACGTACGGCACACCGGGCTTCACGATCGGGTTCCAGCCCGCGGGTCCGATCAACCCCGACCTGACCGGCCGCGCCGAATCCACGCCGACCGTTCTCCGACGGGTCGTCATCGAACTGACCGGACGCGACCCCATCCGCGACACCATGCTCGACCCTCGGGTCGACCTCGCCACGCAGTAGGCCCGCGGGGCATCGTCGCGACGGCGGCCGCGTCGGTATGCATCGCTCGTCGCGTCGGGATCGGGATCAGACGTCGATGGGGAGCAACATGCGGGTGATGCCGTGGACGATCCCTCCGTTGGCTGCCTGCTGCTGCAACTCGAAGAAGTTCAGGTACGGGTTCGGGATCTGCGGATCGTTGTCGACGAGTTGGAAGAGACGAACGCCGAAGGGCACGCCGAGCAAGGTGTTGACCTGGCGGCTGAAGAGCACTTGGAAGACGCCCAGCCGCACGGGCGCGACGTGATATTCCAAGATCTGGGTCAACAGCGGTATCGGGTTTCCCCCTCCGAGCTGCGTCAGGGCCTGGACGAGGAACGTCCACGCGCCGTCCTCGGCCCAGCCGGTATAGCCGAGTGATCGGGCGGTCAGGACGAAGGCGCGGTCGTTCGGGGCGAACAGGGTGAGGTTTGGCGTGTTCGCCAGCGCGTCGACCAGTCCGGCCGTCGTGACCGCCTTGACGAGCACGTCGTGGTCCCACGGATTCGAGTCGAATCCCCCACTGCCGCTCTTCTGGACCACCACGTCAACGAGGTTCGCCGGCTTGGATGCGCTCGTCGGTGCGGACGCTCTCGCCGCTGCGAGGGTGGCGACGGCCAGCGCGACCACCACGAACGGCGCGACCAACAACTTCCCGATCATTCGCATGGGACCTCCTGGTCAACGACTCTCCGAGCATGACGAAGGGGACTTCGCACGACGACCCGCGAACGGTTGCACCTCGAGGCGTGCGATTACCTCCGCCGTCTTGATGTCTTGACCATCAACTGGATGATAGGTATCCTTTCACCCGTTGTTGGTTCGTAGGAGGAGGTAGCTCTCATGCTGATGCGTTCAGATCCGTTCCGCGACTGGGACCGCCTCGCCCGCGGCATGTTCGGGCAAAGCGACGGCTCCTCGGCGTGGGCGCCGCTCGACGCGTACCGCAACGGCGATGTAATCACCGTCGAGTTCGACCTGCCCGGCGTCGACCCCGACTCGATCGACATCCAAGTCGAGCGCGGCGAGCTGCGGCTGCAGGCGGAGCGTCGCACTCGTTGGCCCGAAGGAACTCAATCGTTGGTGCAGGAACGTTTCACCGGAACGATCACTCGCCGGTTGATGCTCGGCGATCAGCTCGACACTGAGCACGTCGACGCGGACTACGCCACCGGTGTACTGACCTTGCGGATCCCGTTGAGCGAATCCGCGAAGCCCCGTCGAGTCGAGGTTCGCTCCCAGGAACCGAAGGAGCAGACCACCATCTCCGTCTGAGCGAAGCTCACCCTGCACCGTTATGAGCGGCCGACCGCCACGCGGTCGGCCGCTCACCCATCACCACCTGGAGCACGATGACCCGCCCGATCAGCTGGCAGCGACGGCTCGATGACCCGGCCGAACCGCTGTACACGCTCGCCGTGGTGAGCGACCTCCTCGGCGTCGACCCCCAGACCGTCCGGCGCATGGAGATTCCCCAAGTCGCCCAACCAGCCCGACCCTCGGGCAATCAACGCCGCTACTCCCGCAACGACGTCGCCCTGCTCGCCCACGCGTTTCAGTTGTCGAAAGAAGGACTCTCGATCGGAGCAATCGCACGGGTCCTCGCGCTCGAGCAGGAAGTCGAACGACTGCAGAGCCAATGAGCTTGGCGTTCATGCGTGCGCACGACCGCTGACGCGAGGATCCGCGCTCGGCGCGGTCAGCGCTCGCTGTCGAGTGCTGCCATGTGTGCGGGCGGGTACCGCTCGCCGGACACGGCGTCGGCCGGAAGCGCAGACTCGATCGCGGCCAGGTCGTCACGAGTGAGCTCGACCCGAGTGGCCTCGATCGCCTCGGCCAGACGCTTCGGATCGCTGGTGCCGATCAGCGGCACGATGTCGTCACCACGCGTCAACGACCACGCGATCGCCAGCTGGGCGACGTTGATGTCCATGCTCGCCGCGATCGCCGCGAGCCGGTCGACGAGGGCTCGGTTGCGATCGAGGTTCTCGCCTTGGAAACGTGGGCTGTGCCGGCGGAAGTCGTCCGCCGCGAGTTGCCCAGTGCGCAACGACTCGCTGATCAGCCCTCGCGACAGCACGCCGTACGCCGTGATCCCGATCCCGAGCTCGCGGACCGTCGGCAGGATCTGTGGCTCGATGCCGCGGGACATCAGGGAGTACTCGATCTGGAGGTCCGCGATGGGGTGCACCGCGGCCGCCCTGCGGATCGTCTCCGGACCGACCTCGGACAGCCCGATCGCCCGGACGTAGCCGGCCTCGATCATGTCGGCGATCGCACCGACGGTCTCCTCGATCGGCACGTCCGGGTCGAGCCGGGCCGGGCGGTAGATGTCGACGTAGTCGGTGCCGAGGCGCTGCAGCGAGTAGGCCAGAAAGGTACGCATGGCGGCCGGCCTGGTGTCGACGCCATTCAATGAACCATCGGCGCCGCGCAGCATGCCGAACTTTACGCTCAGCTGCACCGCGGAGCGATCGAGCCCGCGCAGCGCACGGCCGATCAACATCTCGTTGTGGCCGGAGCCGTAGAAGTCACCGGTGTCGATCAAGGTCACTCCGGCATCGACGGCCGCCCGGAGCGTGGCGAGACTGACCTCGTCGTCTCGCGCGCCGTAGCTGCCCGACATACCCATCGCGCCGAGCCCGATCATCGACACGGCCGGGCCCGTCGCGCCGAGACGGCGCGAGGGAAGGTTCGAGGGGGAAGCGGAGGTGAGGATCATCGGTCGGCTCCTGTCGTGGATTGTGCAGGCCCACTCTGCGCCGGAACGCACGGCGGCGGAAGGACCGGGGCATCCAGGGATCCCCACTCCCTGGATGCCGCGGCCACAACACGTCACACTGAGGTGGTGGACCGTGAAGAACTCGCCGACTTCCTGCGCCGTCGGCGTGAACGGCTGACCCCGGCCGACGTCGGCCTCTCACCGGGACTGCGGCGTCGCACCCCGGGCCTGCGCCGGGAAGAAGTTGCTCAGCTCGCCGCGATATCGACCGACTACCTGGCCCGACTCGAGCAGTCCCGTGGACCGCAGCCGTCGACGCAAGTGCTCGCCGCCCTGGCGAGGGCACTCCGTCTCACCGATGACGAACGCGACCACCTCTCCTACCTCGCGGGTCGGACGCCGCCGGCATTGCATCGGCCCAACGCGCACGTCAGCCCAGGCCTCCTGCACGTGCTCGACCACCTCGCCGATAGCGCGGCCATCGTCGTGTCAGATCTGGGCGAGACGCTGGTGCAGAACCGGGTCGCGGTCGCGCTCAACGGCGACGAATCGCGGCGCGAGGGTCTCGACCGGTACCTGATCTGGCGGTGGTTCACCGACCCGGCGATCCGGGCACGAGTTCCCGAGGAAGACTGGCCGACACACTCACGCACGCAGGTCGCCGATCTCCGCGCCACCGCGGCCCGCCGCCATGGCGATGCCGACGTCGTCGAGTTGGTCGAACACCTGACGGCCGCGAGCGACGAGTTCACCGCGTTGTGGACCGAGCACGAGGTCGCCGTGCGCCGCGTCGACGGCAAACGGATCATCCACCCCGAAGTCGGGTTGCTCGACTTGCTGTGCGAGGTGTTGGTCGGCGCCGACGGCGATCAGCACCTCGTCGTGGTGTTCCCGCGACCCGGCACCGACGCCCGGGAGAAACTCGATCTCCTCCAAGTCATCGCGATGCAGGACATGACGGCCGAACCCTCCGGTCTCTGACGTCGCCAGTTGGCGCGGCAGGTAGCACGTTGCCGACCGAAATGGCGGGCTTGGTCTTGACGACTGCGTCCTTCTAGGTTTCAGGCATGGCGAAGGTTGCGGGTACGGAGCCGGGACAACGTCAGCTCAATGGTCCGCAGACCACCGGTCGGACGTACCGGAACCTCTCCGCGCCCGAGCACACTGCGTTGTGCGACGAGGATGTCGCGGTGACCGTGCGCGATGGCACGGTTCTCCTGGCCGACGTGCACCGCCCCGACGATGACGGCCAGTACCCGGCGCTCGTCTCGGCGTCGCCCTACCCGCGCCAGATTCAGGACCTCGGCGCACCGATGGGGTTCATCGAGGCCGGCGCCACCGACTTCTGGGTGCCGCGTGGCTACGTGCACGTGATCGCCAACCTGCGTGGCACCTGCGGTTCGGGAGGAACGTTCGGGTTCTTCGACCAGCAGGAGCGCCACGACGTGCACGACCTCGTCGAGTGGGCGGCGGCGCAACCGTGGTGTGACGGCAACGTCGGGATGCTGGGGATCAGCTACTTCGCGATGACCCAGCTCGAAGCGGCCATCGAGCAACCCGAGCACCTGCGTGCCATCTTCCCCCTCGCGGTGACGACCGACTTGTACGAGGCGGCGATGCACCACGGGCTGTTGAGCGCCAGCTTCGTCACGCCATTCCTCGCCATGGTCGGGCTCACGTCCGCGCGCAGCGACAAGTTCTGGCGCAGCACGCTTGTCGACGCCGCCCGCCATGTGTTGCGCACGCCGCCGCTGCACCGCAAGTTCGCGACGATGAACGGCGAGTCGTCGGTCGTCGTGCTGCGGGAAGCGCTGAAGCTGCACCACGACCCGCATCCGTGGGACGACCTGTGGCGCGACGTCGCCGTCCAGCATCCTCTGCACGACGAGTGGTGGGACGAACGTGACCTGGTCCCACTCCTCGACCGGGTCGAGGTGCCGACCTATCTGGGGTGCGACTGGCAGAACGTGCCCCTGCACCTGCCGTCGACGTTCCCCGCGTTCCGCGCGCTCGTCAACGCGCCCGAGGTGCGTGTCGCGATGCTGGGCGAGTTCGGACTGACGTGGCCGTGGGAGAGCCTCCACGTGGAGGCGCTCGCCTGGTACGACCACTGGCTCAAGAATCGCGACACCGGCATCCTCGACGGCGAGCCGATCCGGTACTGGATGCCGGGCGTCGACGAGTGGCGGACCAGTGCGGAGTGGCCGCCTCCGGATGCACGACTGCGCGCGTTCGCGCTGCGGGCCGACGGCGCGCTCGGTGACGACGAGGGCCCCGTCGGCGCTCGCACGCTGATGACCCTCGGAACGGGTCTCAACCGGGCGAAGGCGAGTGAGACCGATCCCCCGTCGATGCTCGAGTGGACGACCGAGCCGCTCGATCACGCGCTCGACGTCGCCGGCGATCTCGAGCTCGAGCTGCACGCGACCGCGACCGCGATCGACACCGCGTGGTTCGTCACGCTCCAGGACGTCGCGCCCGATGGCACGACTGTCGACATCACCGCCGGGTACCTCCGCGCGAGCCTCCGCACGGTCGACGATCAGCAGAGCGTCCCTGGTACGCCGGTGCTTCCGTGCCGCGTGAGCGCGGCCGTGGTGCCGGGCGAGCTGACGGTGTACCGCGTTCCGCTCGTTGCCAACGCTCGCCGCTTCGACGTGGGCCATCGCCTCCGGGTCGTGGTGGCGAGCGACGACCAGGACACCGCGGTGCCGGCGATCATGGGCTTCCGTCACGCGAGCGTCGGCACGAGCAGTCTCAACTCGATCCACTCCGCGTCGCGCTTGGTCGTGCCCGTCACCTGATCCTCGGCGGTCGCGCCGCGCGGGCCGCAGCTACCGCGGGTTGGCGGCGACGAAGCGGGCGACGACGGCGGCGAGCGCTTCGCCGTTGTCCTCCTGGAGGAAGTGCCCCGCGCCGGTGATCGTGGTGTGGGGTTGGCCCACCGCGCCCGGGATGTCGCTACGCAGTTGCCGGTCGGCGCCGCGCGTGATCGGGTCGGAGTCGGAGAAGGCGCACAGGAACGGCCGCTCGAAGCCGCGCAAGGAGGCCCACGCGGCACGGTTGGCCGCCGCGGCGGGATCGTCGGGACGGGTGGGCACGAACACCGGGAACTGGCGCGCGCCGGCCTTGAACGTGTCGTCGGGAAACGGTGCGTCGTAAGCGGCGACGACCTCGGGCGGGAGCTCGGTGACGCAGCCGAAGCCGACGATTCCGCCGACGTCGAAGTGCTCGGCGGTCTGGCTGAAGCGCTGCCACGCGAGGAAGGCGTCGCCGGGGTGGTGGTCCCCGGTGGGCAGCGACGTGTTCGCGGCGACGACCCGAGCGAAGCGTTCGGGGTGCTCGCCGACCAGACGCAGCCCGATCAGCCCACCCCAGTCCTGGCCCACGAGGGTGATGGCGTCCAGCCCGATGGCTTCCACCGCGGCCCAGGTCCAGTCGACGTGCGCCTGGTACGTGTAGTCGTCCCTGCTCGCCGGCTTGTCGCTGCGACCGAAGCCGACCAGGTCGAGCGCGACCGCACGCAGGCCTGCGTCCACCAGGATCGGGATCATCCGGCGATAGAGATACGACCAGGTCGGTTCGCCGTGGAGCAGGAGCACGACTTCACCGTCGGCGGGCCCCTCGTCGACGAAGTGCAGGCGCAGCGCGCCGCCATCACCGTCGTCGACCTCGACGTAGCGCGGTGCGAAGGGGTAGCCGGGCAGACCCGCGAACCGTTCATCGGGTGTGCGCAAGATCCTCATCGGTCTCCATCTACTTGCCGTTCGGAGCTGCTACTACCTCCGCCACCGTTGGCGACGGTCAGTACGGCGCGGCCATCTCGTCGACGAGCAGGCTCGCGGTGCAGGTGCCGACCAACCCGTCACGGTCGAAGAGGTCGGCTCGCGCGTGGCCGATGCCGTCCCGCGCGTACCAGGCTCGGGCGGCAACACCCGTCCACTCTCCCTGTGGAGCCCGCCCGAGGTTGATGGTCAGGTCGGAGTTGATCGCGGACCAGCGACTCAGGTCGAGGTAGTTACCGGTGTTCGCAGTGAAGTCGGACGCCCAGGCGACACGCACGGTCGGGGAGGTCTCCTCCCCGGCGACGACGGGCCGCGTCGCGCGGTACCAGGTCGTTGCGGCACCGCCGGTGCCGGCGTCCCGCATCTGCGTGGCATCGATGAACCCGTTGAGGTTGCTCGGCCGCGGCCCCTGCGTCCGCGGCGGCCCCCACGTCGGCGTGACGATCGGCGGGAGACGCGGATCCGTGGGTGCGTCGGGTCCGCGCCCGAGCCGGAACCTCAACGCGGTCGCGCGCGCGACTTCGACCCCGTCGGTGTCCCGGATGGTGGCGACCACGACCTGCAGGCGCTTGCCCTCGCGCACGACCTCGGTGCCTACCTCCAGCCGGCCGAGCGGCACGCACCGGTGGATGTCGACGGTGATCCGAGCGATCCTCATCGGGACCAGCGTTGGTACGCGCTCCACCGCCCAGGTGAGCAGCGCAGCGGGTGTGCCCCCGTACTGGCTGTTCGGATCCCACGGGCCCTGGGTGAGCATCGTCGCAACGACGAACGACTCGCCCTCCGGTACGAACATCGCCTCCACGACGCGTTGGCTATTCGTCGATGGGTTGGTGCGGATCGTCCAGCGTGAGCCCGAGCTCGTCGAGCTCGGTCTGGTCGAGCTCCAGCATCTCGGCCACGGTCTCGTCGCCATCGCCGTCGTCGTCCACGGTGTCATCCGG
This sequence comes from uncultured Actinomycetes bacterium, assembly GCA_963819735.1. Taxonomy (GTDB): domain Bacteria; phylum Actinomycetota; class Acidimicrobiia; order IMCC26256; family DASPTH01; genus CAWFXC01. The sequence continues at coordinate 485,395 of CAWFXC010000001.1, forward strand.
GTCGATCCCACCGAGCACTTCGTCGCGCGCCGCGATGTCGTCCTCGATCGCCAGTTCGCTCGCTTCCTCCGGACCCGGCTCGTCGCCACGACTCCGTGCGCTCATGTTGATCTCCTCATGTTTGGTCCCCCGCGTTGTGCGACATACTCGGTGCATGACTGAGCGGTTTCGGTACGCGATCGATCCCAAGTATCGCCCATTGCTCGTTCTGTTCGGGTTCCGAGGCTCCAAGGACGCGGTCACGCTCGGCGACGACGGCACGTTCCTCGCGACCTTCGGCTTCGTGAAGATCCGTACCCCGCGCTCGAACATCACCGGTGCGCACATCACCCGCGGCTACCGCTGGTGGACGGCCGTCGGGGTCCGCGGATCGATGGTCGACGACGGGCTCAGCTTCGGGACCAACTACGACGCCGGCGTCTGCATCCACTTCGCGGAGAAGGTCCCCTCCCCGCTCAGGCGCAGCGGACACTCCGCGCTCACGGTGACGGTCGAAGACCTCGAAGGCCTCACCCGTGCGCTGGGCCGCGACGACGAATCCTGAGGCGTGCCGCCGTCGCCACTCGCGCGGCCCGACGACCGCTCGTACCTTTCGCAACTGGTAGCTGACGTCAATTGACGAAGCGGCCGATGACGTCCCCGGCTGACTTCGGCGACCGCCTGCCATCCGTCGTCGATGGTCCTCCGTCCGGGGATTGACGTTGGGTTGACTTCCTATCATTAATAGGTAAAACTACCTATCGGTGATAGGCACTCTCTCGGAGCTCGGCGACGAAGCAGACGAGCCTCGATACCCGAGACCAACAAAGGAGACGGACCGATGGCAACCGTGATCATGCAGAGGTGGGACGCACTCTCGCCCGACCAATACGACGCGCTCCGAGACGTCGTCGGCTGGGACCGCGATGTGCCCGAGGGCATGCGCTTCCACGTCGCCAGCTTCGGTGACGGCACGCTGCGTATGACCGACGTCTGGGACTCGGAGGAGCAGTTCGGCGCCTTCGTCCAAACGCGGATCCTGCCGGGGCTCCAGCAGCTCGGCATCGACGGTCAACCGGAGATGATCGTGTCCCCGGCCCACGAGCTCACGGACGTGGACGCCACGACCTGACATAGCACCCACGGGCAACGACGAAGGCCCAGGTCGATGACCTGGGCCTTCGTGCTGCGATGGTGGCGGGGGTAGGATTTGAACCTACGACCTTCGGGTTATGAGCCCGACGAGCTACCAGACTGCTCCACCCCGCGGCGGACCAATGAAGATAGCAGGCGCCTCCCCGAGGCACCCGGTCGGCTCTCACATCACCGCCGCCGGGCCCGGCGGGCCGCCCGGTTCGGGAGCGCGACGGGCGCGTCGACCCGGCTCGAGGGGTCGGACAGCACCGGCTGACGATCCCGGTGGCCGGCGCAGAGCCACTCCGGCGGTGCGAACACCTGCAGCGCCTCGAGCGGCCCGACGTGGAGCAACCCCATCCGTTCGAGGTCGTGCCACACGTTGAACGTGCCGAGCCGGTACTGAATCGGGTCCACCGCTCCGAACCGCACGACGCCCGAGCTCGACCGGAAGGTGTCCCCGACCGCGTAGCGCGCACCGGCGAGGATCGAGCGGCCGATCTCGTTCAGCAGCGCACCAGTGCTGACGAACTCCGGCCCGGCGACGATGAGCTCCGGGTGATCGGCCCGATCGAGGAGCCCGACCGTGTACGCCCACTCGGGGCCACCCGGCGGATCGCCCGACGCGGCGCCCACCCCCATGACCATGTATCCGTATTCGGCGATCGTCGCCGCGGTCAACAACAGTTCGTCTTCCTGACTGAAGCCCTCACACACTCTGCACATGTGGTGATCGTGGCAAAGGGGTGTGACGGTTACCCTCGGCCGCCGTGCCCCAGCACCTCGACCACCGGCAGCCGCGTCGCCACCGGCTCGGATTCGTGTTCACCGCGCTGCTCGTCACCGCGGCCGTCGGTGTGTTCGTCGGGTTGCGCGCCGCGGTCCACGACCTCGACCGTTCCCTCGACCACTACTACGAGCACACGCAGTTCGCCGATCTCACTGTGATCGGGGGCGAGCGCGGCCGCCTTCGCCACCGACGCGAAGGCCGTGCCGGGCGTCGGCGCGGTGAACGTCCGCAGCACCACCACCCTTTCGATCTTCCTGCGCGACGGGAAGACGAAGGTCCAGGGCACCGTCATCGGTGTGCCTGCGACCGGCTCGGCCATCAACGCGCTCAGCGTCACCGCCGGTCACGCGTTCGCGCCCACCACGGGCGCGTCGGTCGCGGTCGTCGAGCAGCACACCGCCGACGACCTCGACGTCGCGCCCGGCGACTCGTTGGCGGCACTCGGCATCGGCGGGCAGTCGACGCTCTCGGTCACCGGGGTGGCGTTGTCGCCTGAGTACCTGCTTCCCGCGCAGAGTCAGCAGCAGATCGTCACCACCCCCGGCAGCTTCGCGGTGATCTTCGTACCGGAAGCCGTGGCCGAGCAGCTCGGTGGTGGTGCTGCCGTCGCGCAGGCCCTGGTGCGCTATGCACCCGGGGCCGACGCCGACGCGCTCGACGCGCGGCTCACCACGCTGGCGAACCGGCACGGTGCTGCGCTGGTCGAGCCGCTCGCCGATCAACCCTCGAACGCGGTGATCGCCGGAGAGCAGACGGGCTTCGACGAAGCGAGCCTCGTGATTCCCGGCCTCCTGCTCGTGGTGGCGGTGTTCGTGGGCGCGCTGGCCTGCGCGCGCGTCGACGACGCCCGCCGACGACGACGGTCACTAGCCGTCGCGTCCGCCGCGGGCGGCGTCGCCGGGGTTGTGCTCGGTCTCGTCGCCGGGCGCATCGCGGGACCCAAGCTGGCCGACGCGGTCTTCCTTCCCACCGCGGTCCTCGGCGCGAACGTCGTGCCTGCGCTCGTCGGGCTCGCGCTCGCCGCGGTGGCCGCGCTCCTGGCCCTCGGGCTCAGCTCGGTCCTGCGCGTCGGGCGGAGCGACACCTTCGGCGTGGGCCCGGCCATCGTCACCGCGGTCGCCGCCGCGGCCGCCATCGTGTGCGTCGTCCCGCCGGCCGGGGTGGTCGACTCCGCCGACGCCACCCTCGACGCGGCAGCACACCTCGAACGCGCCGACGCGCAGGTCGCGTTCGCCACGCCGGTCACCGCGGCCGAGCTCGCCACGTTGCGCGCCATCCCCGGCGTGGCCGCGGCCGAGGCGGTGCCGTCGGCGAACATCTTCGTCGCCCACGGCGACCACCGCTACGCCACCGAACTCGAGGCATTCGACGCCGACACCACGATGCAGAGCTTCGAGACGCCCGACGGCAAACCGCTTCCCTTGCCCGCGCAAGGCGCGCTGATCCCGCAGTCGCTCGCGGCCATCCTCCAGGCCCAACCGGGCGACGAGCTCGAGGTGACGCTGCCCGGCGCGGGTATCGCGCCGTTCCGCGTACCCGTTGCGGCATTGACGTCCGACACCCTCGGCAACCTCGTCTTCCTTCGCATCTCCGCGCTACGCGATGCGCTCGGCGCGGACGCGAACGCGTTCGCGGGCGGGCTGTTCGACACCGCCACGATCCGCTTCGCGCCCGGCGCGGATCCCGCGCGCATAGCCCGCGACGTCCAAGCCGATCCGGCCGTCGTCGTGTACGTGCCGGTGGCCGCCGACCTGAACTCCGTCGCCGTGGCCCGCCCGATCTTCGCCGTCATCACCGACGTCCTCCTCGCAATCGGCGCGCTGGTCACCGTGCTCGGAGTGACGAGCGCGGTCGTCCTCCACGTGCACACGAAACGGTCGCTCGGCACCGGACGCCTCGTGCTCGAAGTGCTGGCCGCCCTCGCCGTCGGCCTGATCGTCGGCGCCGCGCTGGGCACCGCGGGCGCCGACCGTCTTGTCCACGCGCTCGACTCCGAGCTGATCCACATCGTGCGCCACATCGACGCATCGACGTACGCGTTCGCGGCCGGCCTCGTGCTCCTGGTGGGCGGGCTCACCCTCGCGATCGGGATCGCCACCGCGCCGCCAACCCTGCCCGACGGCGAGGGCGCGCCGCCCGTCGCGGCGACCGCAGCGGAATGAGTCGCAGCGGGCCCGCGGAGTCTGTACAGTGATACGCGTGACTCGCCCGACCTCTACCCTCCTTCTTCTCTTGTAGGCAAGTGCCCCCATAGGCACTTGCCGAAGCTCCTGTGCCCCCGGGCCAGGAGCTTCTCTCGTTTCAGAACCCCGTCAACGCGCGCACGCCCGCCGTGTCCGCACAGAACAAGTGAGCGACCATGCCACCCGAACCCGCACAGCCCAAGCCGATGCCCTTCGAGAAGTACCAGGCGTTCGTTCCGCTGGAGCTCCCCGATCGCACCTGGCCCGACAAGAAGCTGACGAAGGCGCCCCGGTGGTGCGCGGTCGATCTCCGCGACGGCAACCAGGCCCTCATCGACCCGATGGACCCGGTGCGCAAGCGCCGGATGTTCGAGACCCTCGTGGCCATGGGCTTCAAGGAGATCGAGGTCGGCTTTCCGTCGGCGAGCCAGACCGACTTCGACTTCGTGCGTCAGCTGGTCGACGAGGATCTCATCCCGGACGACGTCACCATCCAGGTGCTCACCCAGTGCCGTGACGAATTGATCGCCCGCACCTACGAGTCGATCGCCGGCGCGCCGCGCGCCATCGTGCACTTCTACAACTCCACGTCGATCCTGCAGCGACGTGTGGTGTTCGGGCTCGACAAAGCGGGGATCACCGACATCGCGGTGAACGCGGCTCGGATGTGCCGCAAGCTGGAGGCCACGGTTCCCGGCACGCACGTCCGCTACGAGTACTCGCCCGAGAGCTACACCGGCACCGAGATCGAGTACGCGGTCGAGATCTGCGACGCGGTCGCCGACGTCATCGAGCCCACCGCCGAGCACCCCTTGATCATGAACCTCCCGGCGACGGTCGAGATGTACTCGCCGAACATCTACGCCGACACCATCGAGTGGTTCCTGCGCAACGTGCGCAACCGCGACTCCGTGGTGTTGTCGCTCCACCCCCACAACGACCGCGGCTGCGCGGTGGCGGCCGCCGAGCTGGGCGTGCTCGCGGGTGCCGATCGGGTCGAGGGCTGTCTGTTCGGCAACGGGGAGCGCACCGGCAACGTCGACATCGTCACGCTGGCGATGAACCTGTTCAGCCAGGGCATCGACCCCGAGCTCGACATCACCGACATCGACGCGTTGCGTCGCACGGCCGAGTACTGCAACCGCCTGCCGGTCCACGAACGCCACCCCTACGTGGGTGATCTCGTGTACACCGCGTTCTCCGGCTCGCACCAGGACGCGATCAAGAAGGGCTTCGCCGCCCTCTACGCCGAGTCCGAGGCCGCGGGCCGCGGGCGCGACTACGAGGTGTGGGGCGTTCCGTACCTGCCCATCGACCCGGCGCACGTCGGCCGGTCGTACGAAGCCGTCATCCGGGTGAACAGCCAGTCGGGCAAGGGCGGCGTGGCCTACATCATGGAGACCGAGCACGGGTTCTCGCTCCCCCGGCGTTTACAGATCGAGTTCTCGAAGACGATCCAGGCCGTGGCGGAAGACACCGGCACCGAGATCACCCCGGTGGCCATGTGGGACCAATTCCAGTCGATCTACCTGCCGACCGAACCCCGCCTCGCGCTCCGCACCCACGAGCTGATCACCCGCGACGACGACCGCACCACGATCACCGCCCAGGTGGTGTTCGACGGCAAGCCGATCACGCTCACCGGCGACGGCAACGGCCCGATCGCCGCGTTCGTCCACGGCGTACGCGACGGGCTCGGGATCGATCTCGACGTGGTCGACTACCACGAGCACTCGCTCGGGCGCGGCGCCGACGCGACCGCGGTCGCCTACGTCGAGACCGTCGACGCCGACAACAACACACGTTGGGGTATCGGGACCGACCCCAACATCATCGCCGCGTCACTGCGCGCGGTGCTGTCGGCGGCGGCGCGGTCACTCGACGAGCAGACGACTCCCTAGCGCCCGGCCCAGCGCACCGTTCAGGTCGCGCTGGGCTCGCTGCGCCACGCCACTCGTCGGCACAATCATCTCGAAGCCGTGGGGCGCGCCCGGGTAGACGTGCAGCTCGGTCGGGATGCCCGCGGTGAGCAGACGCTGCGCGTACGCGATGTCCTCGTCGCGGAACACGTCGAGCGCGCCGACTCCGATCCAGGCCGGCGGCAGGCCGGCGACGTCGGCGGCGCGGGCGGCGGCCGCGTACTGCGGGACACCGTCACCACCGGGCTCGTAGCCGAGGTAGGCACTCCACCCGAGGTGATTGGCCTCCCGACTCCAGATCGGTGCGCCCACGATGTGGCTCGACGACGTGGCGTTGCGGTCGTCGATCATGGGGTAGATCAGGAGCTGGAACGTCAGGTTCACCTCGCCGCGGTCGCGCGCCAGCAGCGCGAGCCCTGCGGCCAGGCCGCCACCGGCGCTCGCACCCGCCACCACGATCCGCTCGCGGTCGATACCCAGCTCGTCGGCGTTGTTAACGGCCCACAGCAGACCCGCGTAGCAGTCGTCCATCGGCGCCGGGTAGGGGTGCTCGGGTGCGACGCGGTACTCGATCGACACGACCACGCAGTCGAAGTCCTCGACCCACTGGTTCAGGCGCGCGTCGATGTTCAACCCCGAGCCGAACATGTAGCCGCCACCGTGGATCCAGTAGACGCACGGACGCCCGGATCCGGCAGTGGGCGGTGAGTACACCCGCACCGTCGGGTCGTGGTCGCCGTCGACGCGCGGGACGACGACTTCGTGCGACTCGGTGGTGGTGGGCGGCAGTTGCGGGAGCGGCATGTCGCTCATCGCGGCCCGCATGGTCGGCACGCTCTCGAGCGTCCACGTACCGAAGTCGATCGACCCGATGGGCAGCTCCTGCAGCGCGGCCGCGATCTCGGGGTCGAGGTTGGTGGCAACGTCCATGGTCATGGCGCGAGCTGAGCCCCGACGGTGGGGTCGACGTATTCGTCGACCCGCGTGATCTGCCCGTCGGCGTTGGTGGTGACGATGATCGCGTTGTGCATCTCGAACGGCTTGTCGGTGCCCGCCACCGTGCCCCGGAGCGCGAACTGCATCACGAAGCCGTCGGGCGTCGGCGCCAACAGGATCGTCTCGATCTTCGGGTCGTCGACGATCTGGCCGAGCATGCCGATCGCGGCCATGTTCTCCACCGCGTCGACTTCGGCCCGATCGTGGTTGTGCCAGATGATCGCACCGGGCGCATAGTGCGCGACCAGGACGTCGGCGTCCCCACCCTCGAGCGTCGCGTTGAACGCCCCTGCGAGCTCTTCCACGTTGGCCATCTGTGCTCCCGATCGCTCAGCCGACGCCCAGCCGGTTGGCCGACGCCTCCATCTCGGCGAGGAACATGCCACGCTTCGCCGGGTCGGGTCCACCCGCCATGTCGCTGAAGTCCTGCAGCACCACCAGCCGGTGCACCCCGAGGTCCTCGTACTGCTTGACCAGGTCGGCGTCGACGGGACCCGGTGGCGGGGTGACGCTGATCTCGAGCGGCCCCAGCTCGGCCGGTCGGTCGACCTCTCCGGCCAGTTGGTCGAGCTCCTTGATCGCCGCGCGCGTGGAGTCGAGATCCTGGAAGAAGCCATACCAGCCCTCGCACCGGGCGACGGCCCGTCGCCGGGCCGGCGTCGACATCCCACTGGCCAGGATCGGAGGCCCGCCGGGCTGCACCGGTTGCGGGCGGCACTGGATGCCGCCGAACGAGACGAAGTCTCCCCGGAACTCCGGCTGGTCGTCGCGCCAGAGCGAACGCATCGCGTCGATGGCTTCGTCGGTCTTCCGACCGCGGGTGGTGAACTCCACCCCGATCGCCTCGTACTCGCCGGGCACGTAGCCCACGCCGATGCCCACCAGGAGGCGCCCGTGCGACAACACGTCGATCGTGGCCAGTTCCTTCGCCAGGATGACCGGATTGCGCAGCGGGAGGATGATGATCCCACTGCCGAGCTTGATCTTCTCCGTGCGCGCCGCCGCGTACGCGAGCACCGGGATCGGGTCGAGAAGTTCGGAGTGCGGCGGGAGCGGTGACGGTGCCGCGTGCGGATCGATCAACACCGGGTGCTCCCCCACCCAGATCGACTCGTAGCCGAGGTGCTCGGCCGCCTCCGCGAGCTCGGCCACGCCCTCGGCGTCGCCGTACGCGCCGGATCCGACGCCGAACCAACCGATCGGGATCATCGTTCTCCTCGTGTCGTCATGTCGCGTGTGGTCGTGGCTCGAGCCGTCATGCGGTACGCAGTTTGCGATCGCGACGCGCCTGCGCGCTGCCCACGTGCGTCATCACGTCGGCGATGAACGCGAAGATCACGATGAACCAGCCGAATCCGGTCACGCCGCGTACGGGCGCGTACACGACAGCCCACGCGAGCGTGGTCCAGGGCAGCACGACGAATCCGATGAGTCCCCACCAGAACGAGTCGAGCGCGATGCTCATCCGGTCGGTGAAGAGCCACAGGAAGAAAATCCCCAGCCGGGGTGACACAAACGCTGCCAAAGCAACGATGCAGCCGCACACAGGCGCGAGACTACGAGATCGAGCGAAGGCGCTCACGCAGTGCCACCAGCGAGGAGATCGTCACGCGATGACCAGCCCCGAGGCCACCACGTTGTGGCAGGCGTTCGCCCAGGCACCCCAGCAGATCGACCTGCCGCTCGAGCAACGCCGCGAGGCCGGCGAGCGAGCCGAGACCCCCACGTCCGAGCCGCACGGCGTCGCGTTCGCCGACGCGCCGGAGGTGGGCGGCACCTGGGCGGTGCCGTCGGCACCACGCGGGAGCGCGGGAGTCCTCTACCTGTACGGCGGCGGCTATGTGCTCGGCTCGCCCGCGTCGCGACGCAAGACCGCCGGGCACCTGGCCAACACCACCGGTGCGCGCGTGCTCGTGCCGCGCTACCGGCTGGCGCCCGAGCACCCGTTCCCGGGCGCGCTCGACGACGCCGTCGCCGCGTACCGGTTCCTGCTCGGGGAAGGGGTCGATCCCGACGACGCGGTGATCATGGGCGACTCCTCGGGCGGCGGGCTCGCGTTCGCCACGGTGCTCGCGTTGCGCGACGCCGGCGACCCGTTGCCCGGCGGCATCGTCGGCCTGTCACCCTGGGCCGACCTCCGGTGCGCGGGCGGCACCATGGACACGTGCGCGGGCGTCGACATCATGGTGAGCCGTGAAGGTCTGCTGGCCATGGCCGCGCAGTACCTCGGTGGTCACGACGCGACCGACCCGTTGGCGTCGCCGGTCTACGGCGACCTCGGCGGCATGCCGCCCTCACTGCTGCTCGTCGGCGGCGACGAAGTGCTCCTCGACGACGCGGTGCGTCTCGCCCGGGGCATCGGCGAAGGCGGATCCGACGCGACCCTGTTCGTCGGCGGCGGGATGCAGCACGTGTGGCCCACGTGGGCCGGCGCGCTCCCCGAAGCCGACGCCGCGCTCGCGCTCATCGGCGACTGGGTGCGCCGCACCACCGGTTAACGAGCGCGCCGGTCGACCAGAAACGGGTACTCCGCGCGGGTCGAGGTGACAACCGCGGGATCGACGTCGGCGAACAGGATCTCCTCGGCGCCGCCGGTCTCGGCTTCGGCGAGGATCTCGCCGAAGGGCCCGATCACCGCGCTGTCGCCCGCGTACTCCAGCCGTCCGCCGGTGCCCACCCGGTTCACGCCCACCACGTAGGCCTGGTTCTCGATCGCGCGCGCCCGGAGCAACGTGCGCCAGTGGTCGCGCCGCGCCGCGGGCCAGTTCGCGACCACGACGTAGCAGTCGGTGTCGGGTGCGAGATCCCAGAACTCGTCGGCGAAGCGGAGGTCGTAACAGACGAACAGGCTGCACCGCACCCCTTCGACGTCGACGGTGACCCGCTGCTCGCCCGACATGTACTTCTCGTGCTCACCGCCGTAGGTGAAGGGGTGGATCTTGCGGTAGCGGTGGACCGAACCGTCGGGTGCCGCGAGCACCAGGCAGTTCGACGGACGGTCGTCGCCGGGATGCACCTCCGGCACCGATCCGCACACCCATACTTCGTGCCGGAGCGCCTGCTCCACCAGGAACCGTACGCTGGGCCCGTCGACCGGCTCCGCGATCCGCTCGGTGTGCATCGAGAACCCGGTCGAGAACATCTCCGTGAGCACCACGAGTCGGGCGCCGTCCTGCGCGGCATCGGCGATCCTCGGCGCCAGCCGCTCGAAGTTCGCCGGCGGGTCCTCCCAGACGATGTCGTGCTGGATCGCGGCGACCTTCATGTGCGGCACCTCACGAGCGGCACCTCACGACGCCAGCCGCTTCAACCGCGTGACGGCCTCGTCGATCACCTCGAGCCGTTTGCAGTAGGCGAAGCGCACGAGCGGCCTGCCGGCGACCTTGTCGTCGTAGAACACCACGCTCGGCACCGCCACCACCCCACACCGCTCGGGGAGGGTCAGGCAGAACGCGTGACCGTCGTCTTCGCCCAACGCGCGGATGTCGACGGTCACGAAGTACGTCGCGGCCGACGGGAGCACCGTGAGCCCCGCGTCGGCGAGACCGCGCGACAAACGGTCGCGCCTCTCGCGCAGATCGGCGGCGACCCCGCGGAACACGTCGTCGGACAAACCGAGACCGACCGCGACCGCGTACTGGAACGGCCCGCCGTTCACGTAGGTCAGGAACTGCTTGGCCGTCCGCACTGCGCTGACCAAGTCCGGCGGTGCACACACCCAGCCGATCTTCCAGCCGGTGCACGAGAACGTCTTGCCCCCGGACGAGATCACCACCGTGCGGTCGCGCATGCCGGGCAACGTGGCGAGGGGCACGTGCTCGCCGTCGTACACGAGGTGCTCGTAGACCTCGTCGGTCACCGCGAGGAGGTCATGCTCGACACAGACCCGGGCGATCAGCTCCAACTCGTCGCGCGAGAACACCTTCCCGGTGGGGTTGTGCGGTGAGTTCAGCGAGCACGAGGCGCGTGCGGGGCGTGATCGCGGCCACGAGCTCGTCGGGATCGAAGGTCGAGTCGGGCGCGCGCAGCTGGACGACGCGTCGCTGCGCACCGGCCATCGAGATGCACGCGGCGTAGGAGTCGTAGTACGGCTCGAACGTGACGACCTCGTCGCCCGGCTCGCAGAGCGCGAGCAGCGCAGCGGCGATGCGCCTCGGTCGCGCCCGCGGTCACGAGCACTTCGTCGTCGGGGTCGTACTCGAGTCCGTACCAGTGCCGCTGGTGCTCGGCGATCGCGGTGCGCAACTCGGGAATGCCCGGGCCGGGCGGGTACTGGTTGTGCCCCGAGCGGATCGCGGCCACTGCGGCTTCGGTGACCTCCACCGGGCCGTCGGTGTCGGGAAAGCCCTGACCGAGGTTGATGGCACCGGTCGCCACCGCCAGCGCCGACATCTCGGCGAAGATCGTGGTGCCGAAGCCGTGGAGCCGCGACGCGAGGAAGCGCGATTCGCCCACGTCAGCCGGCCACGAAGCTCAGGCGGACGTGACGCCGGGGGTTGTCGCGGTTCAGGTCGACCAGTACGACGCTCTGCCAGACGCCGAGGAGGAGCTCGCCGTCGTGTACCGGTACCACGATGCTCGGGGCCACGATCGCGGGCAGGACGTGATCGGCCCCGTGGCCGGGCGAGCCGTGCGCGTGCCGGTAGCGATCGTCGCGTGGGAGCAGGCGCGCCAGCACGTCGACCAGATCGTCGTCGGACCGCGCGCCGGTCTCGATGATGGCGACCCCGGCCGTCGCGTGCGGGACGAACACGTTGCACAGGCCGTCGCCGCGCGGGCGGCAGAAGGCGCGCACGTCGTCGGTGAGGTCGACGACCTGCTCGCGCGACGTGTCGACGTCCAGGACCGTGGTCTCCATCGTGGCGCGAGCCTAGAAGAGCCCGCCGGTCGTCGACGGCTGGTCAGCCGGCGTCGACGAGCCAGCCGAGGCCGTTGGCCCGCAGCACGTCGGAGATCCGGGCGGTCAGTGTGGGCAACGAGTCGGTGAGCAGGATGAGGCCGAACACGGCGAGGATCGCCGCCGACACCAGTGTGATCGCGCGCGAGTGCCGCTTGAACCAGTCCATCGCGCGCGTCAACTTGCCCATGGCCAGGCCGACGGCGAGGAACGACACCCCGAGGCCGAGCGAATAGGAGACGAGCAACGCGGTCGAGTGCGCGATGTTCTCGCCTCCCGCGGCGAAACTGAGCACGGCGCCGAGGACCGGCCCGATGCACGGTGTCCATCCGAGCCCGAAGGCCGCGCCGGCCACGGGCGCCGCCACCGGCCCGAAGCGATCGAGGTGCGGGTGGAACCGGAACTCCTGGTACATGCGCGGGGTGGTGAGGAGTTGCGAACCCGCGAGGTAGAGCGCCATCAGGAGCACGAGACCGCCGGAGATCCGCGTGAGCGTCTCCTGGTTGCGGAACAACGCGCTGCCCGCGGTCGTGGTGATGAGGCCGAGCAGCACGAACACGACGGTGAACCCGAGCACGAACAGGCCGGTGTTGATCGCGATCCGCGTCAGGTAGTGGCGTTGGGCGTCGCGGATCTCGCCGACCGAGAGCCCGGTGATGAGGCTGAGGTAGCCGGGCACGATCGGCAGGACGCACGGCGAGAGGAACGAGATGATTCCCCCACCGAACGCGGTGAGCAGATAGAGGTTGCTGTTGACGCTCACGCCGATCAGGGCCATAGAGGAATGAGCAGGATGGTACGGCCCGACGGCCGGGCGTCGTCAGTCGGTGGGCGCCGACGCAACCCCTCGCCGCCGGCGCCGCAGCCAGTAGCCCACGCCGGCGACCGCAGCGAGGACCGCCACCACGACGGCCACGCCCACCGGGGATCCGCTTCCCCCGCCGCCCGCGCTGCCGGCCACGGCCGGATCCCCCGACTGGTGACGGCGTTTCGCACTGGTCCCCAGCGCCTCGCTCCCCGCGGGTGCCGTTGTGGTGGTGGGAGAAGTCGTGGTGGCCGTTCCCGGGTTCGCGGTGTTGCCGCCGGGCGTCGTCGTCGCCGTGACGCCACCGCCCGACAGGGGCGACGTGGGTGGCGTCGTGACCGGCGCGGCGGTGGGTGGCGGCGGTGCCGCGGTGGGCGGCGGCTCGCACCCCGCCGCGGCGCAGAACGACACGAACGCGGGCGCGGCGCCGGTGCCGTAGCGCCAACCCTCGACCGACCCGTCGGTGACGGTCGTGCTCGACGCGCCGCCTCGCGAGTACGTCCATCCCGTCGCGCCGGGACCGGCGCGGTAGTAGGCCCAGTAGTCGCCGTTGGGGCCGGTCAGGCACGACGAATCAGCCGGATTGCCGACACCGTCGAGCGCACACACCGCCGCGCCCTGGCCCGCGAACCCGTAGGTCACCGGGTTGGCGCCCGCGATCTGGAGCGCGGTGAGCCCGCTGATCGTGCCGCTGAAACAGATGGTCTGCGTGCGCGCGCCGCCACCGGCGTCGATCACGACGACGGCGCGCGCGCTGCAATCCTGCGCGGTGACGTCGGCGTGCGCGGTCCCGGTGGTCGCGAACAACGCCGCGACCACCAGGAACACGCGTAGAGCGCGCGACACGGGTTACCCCGTGAACGCGGGCAGGACGGTGACCGCCTCCGCCGCGACCGCGACCGCGGTCGTCTCCGCACCCGGCACGACCGGGGTCACCGGCGCGACCGGCACGACCGGTTCGACGCACGTCGGCGCGCTGGCGACCGCGATCGGGAGCCACGAGCGCAGCAGCCCCTCGACGCTCTGCGAGGTCGCGAACGTGTTCACCGGCGGGAACGCGTCGTTCGGGCTGGCGACGCGACCGGCGTCGGCCGGCGGGCTGGTGAGTTGCTGCGACTCCAACCAGACGTCGGGGTCGACGTAGGGAGTCCCGGTGGCGGCCGGGTTGAGCACGTCACGCCAGCACGGGCTGGTCACGTCGTAGCCGGTCGCGGTGACGCCGAGGATCGCCTGCGCGGTCGAGTTGGGGTCACTCGCACCGAACGACTGCCACGAGCCGTTGGGCTGCAGATTCGCGGCGAAGAACCCGAGCGACTTGTGCACCGCGGGGTCGGTGGCGTCGGCGCCGCCCGCGACCAATCCCTCGACCGCCACCGCGGTGGTGTCGGTGTCGACGTCGGTGCCGGTCGGGTCGCCGGTGAAGTTCCAACCGCCGTTGGCCTGCTGGCCGGCCCGTACCGCGGCCAGGGCGGCCGGCGGCGGCGCACCGCACACCATCTTCTTGGCCAGGATTGCGTAGAGCGTGTCGCTGAACGTCCCGAACGACGCGGTGTTCGCGCCGCACCCGGAGTCGAGCATCGCCTCGAGATTCACGGGACTGCCGTCGCCCGCGGCGTCGAACGCGGCGGGGTCGAGGCCGAGCGGGCCCGCGCTGAGCATGATGGTCTTCGCCGCCGCTCCCGCGGTCGTGATCGTCGCCGCGTAGGCGTCGAGCGCGTTGAGCGGGGTGGGACCGGAACCGCCGAAGGCCAACGCGGCGAGCGCGTCGTGCGCTTCCGTGGTGCTCCACGTGGAGCCGGTCTGGGCCTGTTCGGCAATCGCCAGCGACGCGTCACGGGTCTCGAAGCCCGGGAACCCCGAGATCTCGAACCCGCCGTCGGGCTGTTGCTGGGTCTTCAACCACGTGACCGCGTTGACGGCGGTGGTCGCGGTGTCGGCGGCACCCGCCGTTGCCGACAGTACGAGGAGCGCGACCGCGAACGTGCTGGCGCACGCCACGGCACGACGAACGTGCATCATCTCTGCCTCCACGACCCCGTTCCACGAGGGTCTTGCTGTTGTGCCGCCCCGAAGCGGCTCCTTCGGGAGCACCGGTGGCCCGGTCAACAGCGGCAGGTAGCCTGGCTCACGGAGTGCGGCGGGTAACCGCAGAGCCGCTCACAGTTGCGGGTCAGCGTCGGTCTCGCACCGACTTCCCCCGTCCCGGGCCGGAACCCAAGGACCGCACGCAACATCCGGGTTGCGCGCAACCGCTGTCGAGAGAGCACCCTAGAGACGTGACCAGCACTGCGCAAACTCTGGGCGCGGCCACTGATCGCCGTCCTGCCGATCGCCAACCGTCGGGCGTGGCCGCACCCGCGACGTGGCACGCCGGCGTCTGGTTGGTGTGGGCACTTTCGGCCGCCGCGTGCATCGAGCTCGCGCCGAGCCCGGTCTACGTGGCCCTGGTGATCGGCATCGCCGCCCTCGCGGTGTCGGTGCACGCCCGGCCGGGCCCGTATCGCGCGCGCGTTCCCGATCCTGATCGGGGTCGGAGTGCTGTTCGCCGTGGTGCGCATGCTCCTCACCGCCGCGACCACCCACGGGCTCGGTCAGGTGTTGTTCACGACGCCCCACTTCGGGCTCCCGCAGCTGCTCGGCGGCTTCACCGTCGGCGGAACGGTCGAGCTCCCGGTCGTCCTCCAGTCGCTCGCCGAGGGATTCGCCATCGTCGGCGTGATGGCGGTGTTCGGCGCCTTCAACGCGGTCGTCTCCCACTCGGAGCTCGTGCAGTCGACCCCCCGGGCCTTCTACGAGGTCGGGCTGGTGGTCGTGGTCGCGCTCGCGTTCGTGCCGTCGACGCTCTCGTCCATTCGCGACGTGCGCGACGCCGACCGCGCCCGCACCGGCGGCCGCGTCGTGCGCCGGGGCCGGCTGCTGCGCCAGATCGTGCCCGTGCTCGAGTTGGGGCTCGAGCGGGCGGTCACCCTCGCCGAGTCGATGGACGCGCGCGGCTTCGCGCGCGCCGGCGCCGCGCCGCGCGACAAGGCCGCCGGCTGGTGGGGCGTCGGCGTCCCTGCTCGCGCTCGGCGGCGCGTTCGTCGCGCTGATCGGGCAGTCGAACTCGGTCGCCGCCGTCCTCGGCCTCGGCGGCGCGCTCGGGCTCGGCGCCGCGATCCTGCTCGCGTCGTCCGGCACGCGCCGTGTGCGGTACCGCCCGCGTTCGATGACGATGATCGACTGGTTGATCGCGGCGGCAACGTTGCTCGCGCCCGCCGCGTTGGCGTTGTGCTCGGTGTTCGGCGATGCCAGCCTGATCTGGTTCGCGAGCCCGTTGCGGTGGCCCGCGCTCCACGTGCTCCCGGTGCTGGCCCTGCTGCCCCTGCTCGCGCCGGTCGGCATCCGGGCGAAGGCGGGATCCCGGTCGTGAGCGCCATCTCGTTCCGCAACGTGTCGTTCGCCTATCCGGTTTCCGCCGGCACCGCGCTCGACGGCATCGACCTCGACGTCGAACCGGGTGAGGTCCTGCTCGTGGTCGGCGCGTCGGGTTCGGGCAAGAGCACGCTGCTGCGCGGCGCGAACGGGCTCGTCCCCCACGCCAGCGGCGGTCGCTTCGGCGGCGACGTCGTCGTGTTCGGACGCTCCACCGCTCGCACCATCCGCGCGAGCTCGCCGACGTCGTCGGCTTCGTCGCGCCAGGATCCCGAGTCGCAGTTCGTCGTCGACCACGTCGAACGCGACGTCGCGTTCGTGCTCGAGAACCTCGGCTTCTCCCAGGAGGCGATGCGTCGCCGGGTCGAGGAGACGCTCGACGCGCTCGGCATCGCCCACCTCCGCGACCGCGACCCGGCGCACGCTGTCGGGCGGCGAGCGTCAGCGGTGCGCGATCGCGGGTGCGCTTGGCGGCGGCGCCGTCGGCCCTCGTGCTCGACGAGCCGACGTCGCAGCTCGACCCGCAGGGCGCCGACGACGTGCTCGCCGCGCTCGCCCGCCTCAACGCCGATCTCGGCACCACCGTCGTGCTGGCCGAGCACCGGCTCGAACGCGCCGCACCGCTCGCCGACCGCGCCGTGCTCGTCGACGGCGGAACGCGTCGGGGTCGCCGGCCGCGCCGGGCGCGGTGCTCGCCGACTACCCCGGCGCGCCGGCGTGACCCGGCTCGGCCGGCTGCTCGGGCTGGGATCCGCCTCCGCTCACCGTCCGCGACGCGCGCGGCGCTCGCGGCGCGTCAGGCCGTCGACCTTCCTGCGCCGACGCCGGTACCGGCCGAGCGCGCCCCGCGCCGGGCGACACGCTGCTCGAGGCACGCGCGGCTCCGGGTCGCGCTCGGCGGCCACGCGGTGCTGCGCGGGCATCGACCTCGAGCTGCGCGCCGGCGACGTCATCGCGCTCTTCGGCCGCAACGGGTCGGGGAAGACGACGCTGCTGCGCGCGCTCGCCGGGCTCCTCGACGCCGAGCAGCGGCTCCGTGGTGCGGCACGGCGCGCGCGTCGCGTACGTGCCCCAGGACCCCAACACGCATGCTGTTCTCGCCGACCGTGCGCCGCGAGCTCGAGGAGACGCTCCGGCTGCTCGGCCGCCCCGATCACGGCGCGGTCGACGCCTGGCTCGACACGCTGCACCTCACGCAGCTCGCGACTCGCCATCCGCGCAGCCTCTCGGGCGGCGAGCGTCAACGCGTCGCCATCGCCGCGGTCGCGGTCGGCGGCGCGCCGGTGCTGCTGCTCGACGAGCCGACCCGCGGCATGGACGCACCGTCACGCGCCGCGCTCGAACACGCGGTGCGTGCCCACGCCGCGAACGGCGGCGCGGTGGTCCTCGCCACCCACGACGTCGAGCTCGCGGCGCGCAGCGCGACCCACGCGGTCGTCCTCGGCGACGGCGACATCGTCGCCGACGGCATCGCCCGCGAGGTGCTCGCCGGTTCGCTGTTCGCACCGCAGGTGCTGCGCGTGCTGCCGCCGTTCCTCACCGTCGAGGAAGTCGAAGCGGAGCTGGCCGCCCGATGAGTGTCGTGATCGGCACGGCGCGTTCGACGGCAACCACCGGGTCGCCGGTGGCGCGCGATTCCTGCGGCCGGCGTCGTCTACACGTTGATGGTCGTCGTCGGCGCGGCCGCGTTCCTCTACCCGTTCTGGCTGCCGGCGACCGCGCTCACCGAGCCAGGCCCACACCGGCGACGCGCCGCTCGTGGCCGCGCTCGTCGGTGCGCTGGTCGTCGCCGCGGTGATGCTCGAGGTCCGCCGGGGCACGATGAACGGCGCGACCGTCGCGCTCCTCGGCATGCTCGCGGCGTGCGCCGGACTGCTGCGGCTGATCGACCTCCCCGGCGGCGGCAGCGGGATCTTCTTCCTCGTCGTGCTCGCGGGCGCCGCGTTCGGGCCCGCGCTTCGGACTGCTGCTCGGCCTGTGCGCGATGGCGGTGTCGGCCGTCATCACCGGCGGCATCGGGCCGTGGCTGCCGTTCCAGATGCTCGCGCTCGGCTGGATGGGCGCTGGCGCCGGCCTGCTCGGCGAGCGTCACGCGGCGGCTCGATCCGCGCGTCGAGGTCGTCGTGCTCGCCGCGTACGGCTGGGTGTGGGGCTTCCTCTACGGCGCGATCATGAACCTCTGGTTCTGGCCGTTCGAACGCGGCGGCGCGCTCGACTGGCGCCCCGGGCTCGGCTTCACCGCCGACGCTGCACCACTACTGGCAGTTCTACGTGGCGACCTCGCTCGGGTGGGACGCCGCCGCCGCGGTCACCAACGCGGTCCTCATCCTGGTGGTCGGCGTCGTGCTCATGCGCAGCCTCCGCCGGTTCGCGCACCGCCTCGACCCCGCGGTCGAGTTCGATCCCGCCTGAGCAACATCGGCGTCCGCGTCAGCGTTCGGGGAACAGCTCGCCGAGCATCTCGTGCAGCGCCGCCCGCCCCTCGGCCGTGGTCACGTCGCCGACGAACACCGCGGCGCGTCGGCCCGAGGCCTCGATCTCCTGCGCGACCGTCCCGAGCGCGGCCGCGTCCGTGCCGACGAGCACCACGACCGCGTCCATCACGTGCGGGCCACCAGGACCGCCGACACTCCCGCGAGGCCCAGGCCCACCACCAAGGTCGCCGCGAGCGCGCTCGGCTGCTGCATCGTCGCCGCGCCGGTCGCCACCAGGGCGAGCACGAGGAACCACGTGTTGCGCAGCAACGCACCGACCGACAACGCCCGATCGTTCGATGCCGTGCCGAAGCAGTTGCACGGTCGCCGATCGTGCTCGAGCAACCGCCGGAGAACGACGGCGGTGAACACCGCGAACGCCCCGAGGGCCAGATAGCTCGGCCACGCGGCGTCGACCAACAGCAGCAGGAGCGCGAGCACGATCTCGGCCACCGGCAGCAGCACCGCGGCCGCGATCGCGACCGATGGCGACCACTTGCGCTCCTCGCGGTACGTGCGCGCCAGTTGGCGCACCACGAGCAGCTTCCCGACTCCCGACGCGAGCAGGATCAACGCGACGACGACGCGCGCTGCGATCGCGACGTCGTTGATGCTCATCTATCCGTCGTGCATGCGCTCGTATCCGCCCTTGAAGAATAGGAGCGGCCGCGACCCTTCACGCATGTCGAGATCGAGCACCCGACCCACGACGATCTTGTGGTCGCCGCCCGGGTACTCGGCTTCGAAACGGCAGTCGAGGTAGGCGATCGCCTCTTCGAGCACGGGGGCACCGGAGATGCCGACGTGCCACGGGGTGCTGCCGAAGCGGTCGGCGCCCTTCTTGGCGAACAACTGCGAGAGCTCCTCGTGCTGTTCGCCCAGGATGTTGACCGCGAAGGTGCCGGCGGTCTCGATCCGCGGCCACGTCGACGACGAGTGGGCGACGCAGAAGAGGATCAGCGGCGGGTCGAGCGAGAGCGACGTGAACGAGTTCGCCGCCATGCCGACGGGTTCGCCGTCGTCGATGGCGGTGATGATGGTGACCCCGGTCGCGAAGTGCCCGAGGACGGAACGGAAGCGCGCGTCGTCGGGGACGATGATGGTTTCGGTGGGCTCGTCGGGCAACACAGGCTCCTCGTGGATTCCGGGCCGCTGGTCAGCCGTGCAGTGACGAGCCGAGCGGGTACTGCAGGCCGTCGGAGGCGGCGAAGACCTCCGGCCCTCCGATGCGGGCCGCCAGATCGCGCGCGTCGCGGAGGATCGTGTCGATGCGGTCGTCGCCGTGTGTCGGGCAATGGTGGAACAACGCCAATCTACGGGCGCCCGCTTCTTTCGCGACGTGGATCGCGTAGTCGATCGTGCAGTGACCCCACGTGCGCTTGATCTCGTACTCCTCGACCGTGTGCTGCGCGTCGTGGATCAGGAGGTCGACGCCGTCGCAGAGCTCGAGCACGTCGTCGGGGACGTAGTCGTCGGGGTCGTCGGGCACCGTGCCCGGCCCGTGGTCGGGAAGGTAGGCCACCGAGACGCCCTCGCTCTCGACCCGGAAGCCGAGCGTGGGGTCGGTGTGGCGCACCCAGCGCGAGTGGACCTTGGCTCCGTTGGCGGCGAAGTCGTCGTTGGCCACCCCCTCGAACGCCACCGCGCCACGCAGTTCCTCGGGACGGATGGGGAAGTAGGGCGGCTGCATCACCCCGCGGAAGACCTCGTCGAGGGGGCCGGCGCTCTGGTGCGGGCCGTACACCATCAGCGTGCCCCCACCCGCCGACATCGGCGCGAAGAATGGGAGTCCCTGGATGTGGTCCCAGTGCAGATGGGTCAGCAGCACGGTCGCCCGGTACCCGTCGAGGCGCCCCTCGGCTTCGAGGGCTTCGCCGTAGTTCCGCAGGCCGGTGCCGAGATCGAGGATCACGGGATCGTGTCCGGCAACGGCGATCTCGACGCACGAGGTGTTCCCCCCGTACCGATCGAACTGGTGGCCGTCGCACGGAGTCGATCCGCGCACCCCCCAGAAGTTCACCTGCGCCGAAGACGACACGTCCACGAGGTTACCCCTTGACCCGGCGGGCTAACTCAGGACCCGCTTCTTGAAGCCGTTGATGCCGAGCCACGTGAACAGCGCCGAAAATCCGATGAGCGCGCCGTAGACCGCCCAGAGGCTCATGTGCGGCGCGGTGGTGAGCGCGGCCCGGAAGCCCTCGCACATGTAGACGAGCGGGTTCAGGAGCACGAACACCTGGAGCCACCGGATCGGCGCCAACGACGACCACGAGTAGTAGACGCAGCCGAGGAACGTCAGCGGGATCACGATGATGCCGAACAGCAGCGGCACCGTGCGGGGCTCGAACCGGGTGCCGAACGTGAGCCCGAGCGCGCCGCACATGTAGCAGGCCAACGGGATCAGCGTGATGAGCACGGGCCAGTTGATGTCGAGGCTCACGGGTGTCGCGGGCACGATCGCGGCGATCGGGAACACGAGCAGCGCCGAGAAGAGACCGGTGAGCGCGCCCCAGATCGCCTTCTGGATGGCCACCGAGCGCGACCGGCATGCGGCGCCAGCACGCGGTCCTCGATCTCGCGGGTGTACCCGAACTCCTGCACCATCGGCAGCGCGACCGACTGGATCCCCTGGAACATGATCGCCAGTCCGACGACGCCGGCGACGAGCAGGGTGGAGAACTCGGACGCGCTGCGCGGTGCCACCGACGCCCTGGCCGATCTTCGGGAACACGTAGGTGAACACGAACACGAGCAGGAACGGTTGCAGCACCGTGCGCGGGATGAATTCCTTCAGGGTCTTGCGGAGCACGACCAGGTCGCGCAGCAGCAACGCCCGGAACGCGACCCGTGCGGCCGAGCTCGGTTTGCGGACGGGCGAGAGCGTGAGCGCGGAGGCGGGCTCGGGAACGGTGGTCGCAGTCATTCGCGGAGGTCCTTCCCGGTGAGGTTGATGAAGACGGTCTCGAGCGTGGGTTCGGCGATCGAGAGATCGGAGACGTCGAAGCCGTGGCGTTCGGCGACGTTGAACACGATCGGGAGCACGCCCGGCTGGGCGCGCACCGCGACCAGCACCAGGTCGTCGACCCGGGTGACCCGTTCGACGCCCGGCACGTCGGCCTCGAGCACCTTGGCCAGCTGGTCGAGATCGCCGGTGGCGGTGACGGTGACGATGGTGTCGGCGCCGGTCGACTGCTTGAGCTCGGCGGGCGGGCCGAGCGCGAGCAGGTGGCCGCGGTCGATGATGGCGAGCCGGTTGCAGAGCTCGTCGGCCTCTTCCATGTAGTGGGTGGTCAACAGGATCGTCTCGCCTTCGGCGTGCAGCTCGCCGAGGATCTCCCACAGCGCCAGGCGGCTCTGCGGATCGAGACCGGCGGTCGGCTCGTCGAGGAAGAGCGTGGCGGGCCGGTGCATGATCGCCCGCGCCACCATGAGCCGCTGCGCCATCCCGCCCGACAGTGCGGCGACCGGTTCCTTGGCCCGCTCGGCCAGCCGGAACTGCTCGAGCCGGCGACTGGCCTCGGCCTTCGCGGTGGGCGCCGACATGCCGAAGAAGCGGCCGTGGAAGTAGAGGTTCTCCCAGACGGTGAGCGACCGGTCGAGCGTGTTGGTCTGCGGGACGACGCCGATGACCTGCTTGGCCGCGCTCGGGCGCCTGACCACATCGATCCCGCCGACGAACGCGCGCCCGCTGGTGGGGATCACGCGCGTCGTGAGCATCCCCGCGGTCGTGGTCTTGCCCGCACCGTTCGGCCCGAGCAACCCGAAGATCTCGCCCTGGTAGACCTCGAGGTCGAGCTCGTCGACCGCGGTGAGTCCACCCGGATAGACCTTCGTCAGCTTCTCGGTGCGCATGACGACGTCAGTGCTCGTGGCCACCGCCCACCTCCTCTTTCTGCTTCTCGTTCTCGATCCGGCCGGTTCCGAAGTGTTCGTAGAGCCGGGTCAGCGCGTCGCCGAGCACCTCGACCTGCTCCGGGCTGAGCGCGGCGCGCAGCTCGACGTCGAAGTCGTGGACGACTTGATGGAGCTGGGCCTGGCGCTCGCGCCCCGCCGGGGTGACCACCACGCGGATCACGCGGCGGTCCTCGGGATCGCGGCGGCGTTCGACGAGGCCGTCCTCGCTCAGCTTGTCGAGGTGACGCACGAGGGTCGGCGGCTCGATGCGCATGACGTCGGCCAGCTCGCGCTGGCTCAGACCGTCGGCGTGCTCGGCCTCGCGCAACAGCACCCAGTTCCAGAGGCTGGCGCCGTGCTCGCGGAGGCGACGATCGAGCTCGTCGGACACCGCGCGCTGGCCCAGGTACAGGCGGCGGCCGAGGGTCTGTTCCATAGTGCCCTAATGATTAGCACACTAATGATTAGGTGCACAACCGCTCGCGGCGGGCCGGAACCCGCCGCGAGGGAATGTGGAGCCAGGTGAAGTGAGGGGAATCGAGAGCGTGCTCCGTCAGTGCCGGGGGCCCTCGGCGCGCACCTTCTCGACGTGGACCAGCGCTTCGCGCAACTGCTCGATCCAGTCGCCTTCGTGGTCGCGCACCAGGCGCACGCACCAGGCGAGGGCGTGGCTCCGGCTCCGGGCCACCCCGGCGTCCACCAGCGTGTCGAGCACCTGGCGCTCCGGGAGGCGCAGCCGGGTCATCACCGGCACGCTGAGCGTGGTGAACAGCTCCTCCTGGTCGCCGCAGCGGGCGCCCCAGGCCACCTTGCGGGCGAAGCGCGCCTCGGCCTCGTCGGCGATGCGCATCCGCAGGCCCCGGGTGTCCTCCCGGAATCCCTGGATCCTCGCCTGGCGTGCGGTGGCGGTGGCGTCGTCGTCGCCGTCACCGGTGTCGGGGTCGGGGAGGGTGCCGAGCACGACGATCTCGTCGCGGTCGTAGGTGACTGCGGGCGGTCCGGTGAACCAGCCGTCGGGCAGCCGGCCGGCGAACCAGCCCTGGAGCTTGGCGGCGGCGGGCGGGGCCTCGTTCTTGGTGTCGGACTTGGATTCGGTCTTGGTCTCTTTCGTCATGGGCATTACAATATTACATCGTTGCGTCGAGAGCAACCCTGATGGCCGACGCGTACTCGGCCGCTTCGGTGTCGTCGGCGTAGCGCTGCCGGGGCCAGAAGAAGCCGCGCAGGCCGTCCTTCCGATTGCGGGGTACCACGTGCACATGGAGATGCGGGACGCTCTGGCTCACGACGTTGTTCATGGCCACGAACGATGCCGGCCGAGCCCGTGGAGTCCTGCACCGCCACCGCCAGTTGCTGCGTGCGGCCGAACAGGTCGTCGCGCAGCGGGTCGTCGAGATCGCGCAGCGTCTCGACGTGCCGCCGGGGCACCACCAGGGTGTGGCCCTTGAAGAGGGGCCGGTGGTCGAGGAACGCGACCACGGTCGGCGTGTCGAGCACGATGTGCGCCGGCGTCTCCCCCGCCATGATCGAGCAGAAGAGGCAGTCGGGCGCCACCGGCGGCTACGACTCGTCGGCGGGCGACGTGTAGGGGCGCTCCCGCGGCGGCACCGCGGCCTGCTTGGGCACCATCACCTTGCGCCGGAAGTAGCACACCTCTTCGCCCCGCTGGTTGAAGCCGCGCGTCTCGACGGTGACCACTCCCCGATCCGGGCGGCTCGACGACTCACGCTTCTCGAGCACGTTCGTCTCCGCGTAGATCGTGTCGCCGTGGAACGTCGGCCGCTTGTGCTGGAGCGACTCGACCTCGAGGTTGGCGATGGCGGCGCCGCTGACGTCGGCCACGCTCATGCCGAGCACGAGCGAGTAGACGAGGTTGCCGACCACCACGTTCTTCCCGAACTGGGTCTGGGTCTCGGCGTACCACGCGTCGATGTGGAGCGGATGGTGGTTCATGGTGATCAAGCAGAAGAGATGGTCGTCGGCCTCGGTGATGGTCTTGCCGGGCCAGTGCTTGTACACGTCGCCGGGCTCGAAGTCTTCGTAGTAGCGGCCGAACGGGCGGTCGTAGATCGTCATGCGCCGCACACTAGCGATGCGCGATTCCGCCGGCCGGAGCCACCGGGCGCCGGTAACTTGAGCGTGGAGATGACCACGTCATGATGCACCCCGCCGTGCACGGCTTCGGCCGCGACGCGAAGGCCGTCAAGGGCAAGAAGCTCGAGCGCGATCTGGTCCGCCGAATCCTGCGGTTGGCGCGTCCCTACCGCAAGCAGCTCATCGGCTTCGTGATCAGCGTGATCGCCGCCGCGGTGGTCAGCGCGGTACCGCCGCTGATCCTCCGGGCCCTCATCGACACCGCGATCCCCGAGAAGGACCGCGCCCTCGTCGGCCTGCTGGCGTTCGGGGCGGTCTTCCTCGCGCTGTTCAACGCCGGGCTCACGCTGATCCAGCGCTACTACTCGGCGGGGATCGGCGAGGGCCTGATCTTCGACATGCGCACCGCGCTCTTCGATCACGTCCAGCACCAACCGTTGTCGTTCTTCACCCGCACGCAGACCGGCTCGCTGATGTCGCGCATGAACAACGACGTCATCGGGGCGCAACAGGCGGTCACCAACACCCTCGGCACCGTGTTCTCCAACATCGTGTCGGTGATCGTCACGGTCACGTTCATGCTGGCGCTCGAGTGGCGCCTCACACTTCTCACGCTGATCATCCTCCCCGCGTTCATCATCCCGGCGAAGCGCATGGGGCCCAAGCTGCAGCGCCTCACCCGCGAGAGCATGCAGCTCAACGCGTCGATGAACAACACGATCGCGGAGCGCTTCAACGTGGGCGGCGCGCTCGTCGTCAAGCTGTTCGGCAAGCAGAGCCGCGAGTCGGCGACGTTCACCGACCGCGCCGGCCGCGTGCGCGACATCGGCGTGCAGACGGCGATGTACTCCCGCATCCTCGCCGCCGCGCTCGGCCTCGTCGCCGCCGTCGGCACCGCGATCGTCTACTTCGTCGGCGGCAACCTGGCGATCTCGGGCACGATCGGCGTCGGCACCATCGCCGCGTTCGCGGTGTACGTGAGCCAGATCTACCAACCGCTCACCCAGCTCGCGAACGCCCGGGTCGACGTGCTCACCGCGCTGGTGTCGTTCGAGCGGGTGTTCGAGGTCCTCGACTTCCCCTCGTTGATCACCGACCGGCCGGGTGCCGTCGATCTGCTCGAACCGGTGGGCCGGGTCGAGTTCGACCACGTGTGGTTCCGTCACCCGTCGGCCGCGGTGTCGTCGATCCCCTCACTGGAGGAGCAGACCGGCGCCACTGATCTCGACGACGAGAGCGCCTGGATCCTGCGCGACGTCACCTTCTCGGTCGCGCCGGGCGAGCTGGTCGCGCTCGTCGGGCCGTCGGGTGCAGGCAAGACCACCACCGCACTGCTCGTGCCCCGCATCTACGACGTCAGCGCGGGCGAGGTCAGGGTCGACGGTCACGACGTCCGCGACTACACGCTCGAATCGCTCCGCGACTCCGTGGGCATGGTGATGCAGGACCCGCATCTCTTCCACGACACCGTGCGGGCCAACCTGCGGTACGCCCGGCCCGACGCCACCGACGACGAGCTCGTCGCAGCCTGCAAGGCGGCCCGGATCCACGACCTCATCGCCAACCTCCCCGACGGCTACGACACGCTGGTCGGCGAGCGCGGGTACCGGATGTCGGGCGGCGAGAAGCAACGGCTTGCGATCGCGCGGATGTTGCTCAAAGATCCTGCAGTGGTGATCCTCGACGAAGCGACCTCGCACCTCGACTCGGAGTCGGAGCTGGCCATCCAGCACGCGCTCGCCGACGCGCTCACCGGTCGCACGTCGATCGTGATCGCGCACCGGCTGTCCACCATCGTCGCCGCCGACCGCATCCTCGTGATCGAGGACGGCCGCATCATCGAGAGCGGGCGGCACGAAGATCTCGTCCACGCGGGAGGCCTCTACACCGACCTCTACCGCACCCAGCTCGATCGGCCCGCGGCCGGAGCTGGTTGAGCAGGGCTGAGCGCGCGGGTGAACGGGGGGGGAGGGCAACCGGTGAGGCAGGCATGAAGCAGGCGCAGCGCCGAGCGTGCGCGATCGGCGCGTTGATCACGGGCACCGCCGCGCTGGTCGTGCTGGTGCTCGTGCTGTGGCACTCGTGGCGGGCGGTGCTGTTCGCGTTGATCGCGATGACGGTCGCCAACGTCGCGCTCTGGTACGTGCTCAGCCGCCGCGGCGCAACGCGGTGGATCGCCGCGCTGATCACCGTCGCCGCGGTGGTGATCGCGTTCGTCGGCTTAGCCGGCAACTACAACCTGCTCGGGATCGTCGCCATCGTCGTGCTCGCCCTCGTCACGACCGATCTGTCGCGCGCCGCGCTCCGGACCGACCCGCAGTCTCTGCGCGACCTCCCGCCGCCCGGTGAACGGATGCCGGCCGCGCAACGGCCCATCCTCCTGATGAACCCGCGGTCCGGGGGCGGCAAGGCGAACGCCGAGTTCGCCGCCGAGGCACGTCGGCACGGGATCGAGACCATCACCCTCCAGCCGGGCGACGACCTCGAGGTGCTCGCCCGCGATGCGGTGGCGCGGGGCGCCGACGTGATCGGCATGGCCGGCGGCGACGGTTCCCAGGCCCTGGTCGCTTCGGTCGCCGCCGAGCACGACCTCCCGTTCGTCTGCATCCCCGCGGGCACGCGCAACCACCTGGCCCTCGATCTCGGCGTCGATCGCGAGGACCTCGTCGGTTCGCTCCTCGCGTTCTCCGACGGCTACGAGCGCCGGGTCGACCTGGCGCGGGTGAACGACCGCGTGTTCGTGAACAACGTGTCGTTCGGGGTCTACGCCGAAGTCGTGCAGTCGGAGGAGTACCGCGACAACAAGCTCGGCACGGCGGCCAAGATGCTTCCCGAGCTGCTCGGGCCCGACTACGCACCCTTCGACCTCGAGCTCGACGGCCCCCCGGACCTCGGCCATGAACGGCCCGACCTGATCCTGGTGTCGAACAACGTCTACCGCCTGGCGGGCATCGGCGGCTTCGGCACGCGCGCCCGGCTCGACGAAGGCGTCCTCGGTGTCATCGTCGTCGACGTGAACAGCGGCGCCGACCTCGCCCAACTCATCGCGCTGGAGACGGCCGGGCGCGGGCCGAGCTTCTCCGGCTGGCACGAATGGACCGCGCCGACGCTGGAGATCCGTTCCGGGGTGCCGGTGAACGCGGGTATCGACGGCGAAGCCGTCACCCTCACGTCACCCGTGCGCCTGGAGGCGATGCCCGGTGCACTGCGGGTGCGCGTCGCCGCCCACCACTCCGGTCGATCGCCGGCGGCGATCGCCGACGAGACCCGGCGGGGCGGTCCGTGGCGTCTCGTCCGTATTGCGTTCGGCCCGGGGCACGACCGCGTCGACGAGGGGTCGCCCGGTTAGCATTGGGGATTCGCTTCTCGCGTTCCCCACGCGGAGCACCCCCTCACATGGCCGAGCCCGCATCCGGCGCCGACGCGCACCTCGATCGTCGCCATCGCCGCAACGAGCGCAGACGCCGCCAGATCCGGCGCGTGCTGGGCGTGGTCGCGAGCTGCGCGCTGTTCATCGGCTTCGTCCTCGTCGCCACCGACGTCGTGCGCTTCGGCGGCGGCGACAAGCCCTCGCTCGCCAACACGGTGGAGGCGGCACCGGGCGGCGCGGCCACGACCGCGACACCGAGCACGATCGCGACGCGACCGTGCCGCGCCCTCACCGTGAGCGACCCCCTGAAACTGTGGGTCGGTGGCGACTCCCTCGCCGGTTCGCTGGGTCCGTCGCTGGGCACGATCGCCGGCGCGACCGGCGTGGTGCAGCCCTACTTCGACTCGCGCGTGTCGAGTGGCCTCAGCACCCCCGGCTTCTTCGACTGGCCCGATCACGCCACCACCGTGCTGAGCGACATCTCGCCTGATGTCGTCGTCTTCATCATCGGCGCCAACGACTGGGCGGCCACCGACACCGCCGCCGGCAAGGCCGACTACACGCAGAAGGTCGACGAAATGCTCAACGTGTTGATCGGCACCGGTCGCACCGTGTACTGGATCGGCGCGCCGATCCTGCGCGACGAGCAGATGGACGCCGGTGTCGTGCAGGTCAATGCGATCGCGGCCGCCGAAGCCAAGCTGCATCCGGAGGTGCAGTACGTCGACGCGTACAAGCTCTTCTCCGACACCGACGGCGAATTCTCGTTCAACCTCCCCGACGAGACGGGCAAGGTCGTCACCATGCGCGCGGGCGACGGCGTGCACTTCACCCCCGACGGCGCCGACTACCTGGCCCGGCAGGTCTACAAGCTGGTCGACGCGCAGTGTCACGTGACCGCGCAGCAGGTGCCCGACCAACCCAAGGCCACCATCGAGGCCGAGGGCAGCACGCAGGTCGCGCCGAGCTCCGGCTCCGGGTCGTCGGGCTCGGGCTCGTCCGGGGGCACGGTGCAGACCACGCCACCCGCCACCGCACCTGACACCACCCAGCCGCCGGCGGACACGACTCCGGCCACCACGACGCCGACGACGACACCCGAGACCTCCGGCGCCGTCGAGCACGACCGTGCCGCCAAGCCAGTAGCTCTCAGCTTCGAGGCAGAACGCCGCCAGGCGCGTCGGTAGGCTGCCGCCCATGACCGACCCGCTCGTCGCCGCGGCCGCGGCCGTCGACTCCGCCGCCGACATCGTCACCACCGCCACCGATCACCTCGCACGCGCGTGCACCGTCGACGGCCGCATCTCCGTCGCCCGGCTCGACGAGCACCAGGTGCTCGCGTACGACCTCGCCCACGCCGCCAGCGCGGTCGAGGGGGCCAAGGTGATGCTCGACTACGCGAGCGCGCGGTGAGATCGAGTCGATGCTCGCCCGCGCGTTCATCGCCGATGCGCTCGCCGAGCTCGGCGCCAAGTTGATGGGACGCGAGTCGGTCTGGGGCGTCGACGCGAGCGTGCTCTCCCCCGCGCTGCCGTTCGTCGAAGCGCACCGCTCGCCGTCGTTCCTCGAATCCATCGCGGCCACGCTCGAGCGGTCGGGCACCGGACCGAGCCACCTGCCCGACGACTTCCAACTCGCGGCGGAGACCTTCCACCGCTTCGCCGTCGACAAGATCCGTCCGGTCGCCGAGCACATCCACCGAACCAACGCCGACATCCCCGAGGACCTCATCAGCGCGCTGGGCGAGCTGGGCGGGTTCGGCCTCTCGGTTCCCGAGGAGTACGGCGGGTTCGCGAGCGGCGGCGAAGCCGACTACCTCGGCATGGTCGTCGCCACCGAGGAGCTGTCGTGGGGTTCGCTCGGCGTCGGCGGCTCCCTCATCACCCGCCCCGAGATCCTCACGCGCGCGCTGGTCGCGGGCGGTACGGAGGAACAGAAGCAGCGCTGGCTCCCGCGCATCGCCGCCGGCGAGTTGATGGTGGGCGTCACCGTCACCGAGCCCGACTTCGGTTCCGACGTCGCCGGCGTGAGCACCATGGCCACCGCGGTCGACGGCGGCTACCGCGTCAACGGCGTGAAGACGTGGGCCACGTTCGCGGGGCGGGCCAATCTCCTGATGCTGCTGGCGCGCACCAACCCCGACAAGAGCGCGTCGCACCGCGGCCTGTCGTTGTTCGTGGTCGAGAAGGACCCGTCGCCCGGACACGCGTTCGTGTTGGAGCAGCCCGACGGCGGCAAGATCGAAGGCCGCGCCATCGACACCATCGGGTACCGCGGCATGCACTCGTACGAGGTCTCCTTCTCCGACTGGTTCGTGCCCGCGGAGAACCTCGTCGGGGGCGAGGCCGGGCTCGGGAAGGGCTTCTACCTCCAGATGGAGGGATTCGAGAACGGACGGCTCCAGACCGCGGCGCGGGCCGTCGGCCTGATGGAAGCGGCGTTCGACGCCGGGCTCGCGTACGCGCAGGACCGCATCGTGTTCGGCAAGCCGGTGTTCGACTACCAGCTCAGCCGCGTGAAGCTGGCCCGCATGGCCGCGCTGATCCAGGCCGGCCGCCAGTTCTCGTACGACGTCGCCCGGCGGATGGGCCGCGGCGAAGGCACGTTGTCGGCGTCGATGGTGAAGGCCTACGTGTGCCGCACCGCCGAGTGGGTCACGCGGGAGGCGATGCAACTCCACGGCGGTATGGGCTACGCCGAGGAGTTCGCGGTGTCGCGCTACTTCGTCGACGCCCGCGTGTTGTCGATCTTCGAGGGCGCCGACGAGACCTTGTGCCTGCGCGTGATCGCGCGGCGTCTGGCCGAGCAGGCCCTGGCTGCCTAGCTGCGGGTCATTCCGGCCCGCTCACCGCGGGTCACGAACTTCAGCGCCATCTTGCGGCTGGCCTCGTCGATCATCTCGTCGCCGAACATCACCGCGCCCCGTCGGTCGCCTTCGGTGGTCGCCTTCTCGTAGGCCTCGAGGATGTCGAACGCGTGGTCGAACTGCTCCTGCGTGGGCGTGAACACCTCGTTGATCACCGCGACCTGGTCGGGGTGCAGCGCCCACTTGCCGTCGTAGCCCAGGATGCGCGTGCGCATCGCGTAGTCGCGCAGCGCGTCGAGCTCCCGGATCTTGAGGAACGGGCCGTCGATCACCTGCAGGCCGTTGGCGCGGCCGGCCATCAGGATCTTGGCGAACACGTAGTGGAAGTGGTCGCCCGGGTACTCGGGGATCTGCACCCCGCCCGTGAGCACCGGCATCTCGGTGGAAGCGGCGAAGTCGGCGGGGCCGAACACGATGGTTTCCATCCGGCTCGACGCCGCGCAGATCTCCTCGACGTTGATGAGCCCGCGCGCGGTCTCGATCTGCGCTTCGATGCCGACGCGACCCTCACGACCGGTGGTCTGTTCGATCTGGGTGAGAATCAGGTCGAGCGCGATCACATCGCTGGCCGACTGCACCTTCGGCAGCATGATCTCGTCGAGCCGCTCCGACGCGCCCTCGACCACGTGGATCACGTCGCGGTACGTCCACTTGGTGTCCCACGCGTTCACCCGCACGCACACCACGGTGTCGCCCCAGTCGAGCCCGTTGATCGCCTCGACCACGTTGTCGCGCGCCGCCTCCTTCTCCAGCGGCGCCACCGAGTCCTCGAGGTCGAGGAACACCATGTCGGCGCCGAGGCCGGGGGCCTTGCCGAGCATCTTCTGGCTCGAGCCGGGCACCGCCAGGCACGTGCGGCGAGGGAGGTTTCGGGATCGTTCGGACATGCGGGCGAGGGTAGACCCCGAACCGGCGCCCCCCGAAACCCGGCCTCCCCGGTTCACTGCGCCGTGAGTGCCGCAGCGCGGTAGCGGAGCGGCAGTGAATCGGGTCGGGATCTACTCTCGGAGCCATGGACGACCAACTCGCACTCACCGAGCTCGGCGACGGCATCTACGCGTGGCTGCTGCCCGGAGGCGAGACGGGCGTGGCCAACGCGGGCGTCGTCGTCGACGCCGACGGCATCACCGTGATCGACACTCTGATGGTCCGATCACAGTGGGAGCCGTTCGCGGCCGCGGTCGCCGAGCTCGACCTGCCGGTGCGGCGCACCATCCTCACCCACGCGCACGTCGATCATGTCGGCGGCACCAAGGCGTTCCCCAACGCTGCGGTGTTCGGTTCACCGATCACCAGCGACGCCCTCGATCAGGAGATGCCGATCGAGGGCTACAAGAAGTTCATGCCCGCGTTCGAAGAGGAGTTCGACGACCTCGCCGAGCTCGGGACCCGCGCCGTCACCCACCTGATCGACGGAGCCGCGCAGCTCACCGCGCGCATCGAGGTACTTCCCGCGTCGGGCCACACCGCGGGCGACCTGCTCGTGCTCGTCGCCGACACCGACGTGTGCTTCGCCGGTGACCTCTGTTTCTTCGGGGTCACGCCGCTCGCGTTCCAGGGTGACCCGGCGGCGTGGGCCGACGTGCTCGACGCCGTCGTCGACCTCGCCGACGTGATCGTGCCCGGCCACGGCCCGATCGGGGGCGAGGCCGAAGTTCGCGACCTGCAGGGCTACCTGCGCGCGTGCGTGGCCGCGAACGGCGACCCCGCGCGCATCCCCGCCGGTCCGTGGGACGACTGGATCGACCGCGAGCGCGACATCATCAACGTCGAGCGCGCGGTGCTCCTGGCCCGCGGCGACGACGTGGTGCCGCAGTCGATGCTGAAGGCGATCGGCCAGGCCTGAGCCGCGCTCGTTCGTTCACGTTCGTCGGACCGATCGCCCCTGTCTCGGCGCGCGCACGGTACGCGCTACCTTCGACCCATTCCAGGAGGCGATCCGTGGCCAAGAATCCCGACCCGAACGTGAAGCTCACCAGCACGAAGGGCGTGTCGCGCACGCTCGACGACTGGTCGACCATGTTCCACCTGTGCCTGGTGATCCTGCCGCCGCGGCCCGAGGCCGCGGTATACATCCCGATCGCGAAGCGCATCTTCCAGGTGTTCGGCGACGCCGATTGTCGCACCGCGTTCTGCGTCGTCGGCAACGAGTTCATCGCGCGCGGCGTCCTCGGCGAGGCGGAAGACGAGTATCTCTGCTTCATTGATCCCGACGGCGCGTTCGTCGAGAGCCTCGGCCTCGAGCATCTCCCCGCGTTCGTTCACCTGCGCCAGAACACGACGCTGGTCGCCGCCGCCGAGGGCTGGGACCCCGTCGAATGGCAGCGGGTGGCGAACGAAGTGGGCAAGGCGATGAAGTGGAGCGTTCCCACCGTCGCCGCCCCCGGGAACCCGCCGCCGTCGCCCGGCTGGCCCGTCTGATTCCGGACAAATCGCCCGCGAACCGGGGCAGACAGGCTCCCGGACACCGGGCAGGAGGCTCCCGGACACCGGGCAGGAGGCGGTCGCCCACGGGCCGCGTTCACAATCGCACGATGGTGGCGTCGCTCGCGCGCGTTCGCTAGGGTGACTCCTCGAGTCCGCACGCCGGGTGTGCCTAGCGTGCGGATTGTTGTTGTAGAGCGTCAATGTTGTTCACAAGCCGTGTTCAGCAAGGACCGAAACGGCCCCCGCCGGAGGAGTCCCCATATGAACCGCCGAGCACTTCGGCTCGTACCACTCGTCCTGGCGATCGCGACTCTGGGCGCGGTGTTGGCCCCCGCGGTCGTCCAGGCAGCACCGATCGACGACAAGCAGGCGCAGGCGGATCAGCTCTCGGCTGAGATCAACGCCAACGCCACGCAGTTGGCGGCGCTCAACGAACAGATCAACTCGGCGCAGAACAGCCTCGACACGGCGAACGAGGCGATCGCCAACGCCGACGCGCTCGTCGCCGCCGCGCAGGCCAAGACGAAGGAGTTGCGCTCCGAGGTCGCCCAACGCGCCGCCGCCGTCTACACGCAGAGCGGCACGTCCGGCGGTGTCGAAGATCTCGACGCGCAGAACGCGCAGGACCTCTCCACTCGTCAGAAGTACAGCTCGATCGCCGCGCAGCGCGACAACCAGATCGTGGCGCAGCTCGCAGCGGCGAAGGAACAGCTCGCGATCCGTAAGACCGACGCCGAGGAAGCGCGTCAAGCCGCGCAGTCGCAGGTCGACGACATCAAGGCGCAGAAGGACAAGCTCGCCGCCGGTCAAGCCGACCTCGAGAAGCTGCAGTCGCAGGTGAAGGGCGAGATCGCCACGCTGGTCGCGCAGGCCGACGCGGCGCGCGCCGCACAGCAGGCCGCGGCCGCGCAGGCGCAGTACAAGCTCCCGGCACCGACGCCGGGTGGCGGCGGATCGAACGGACCGTCCGCTACTCCCCCGCCCACGAGCGGCAGCGTGTCGGCGGTGCTCGCGTACGCGTACGCACAACTCGGCAAGCCCTACTGCTACGCCGGTGTCGGCCCGCAGTGCTACGACTGCTCGGGTCTCTCGATGGAGGCGTGGGCGCAGGCCGGCGTCACCATGTCGCACGGTTCCTACGACCAGCAGGCGTCGTTCCCCGCGGTCTCGATGGATCAGCTCCAGCCCGGTGACCTCGTGTTCTGGCCTGGCCACGTGGGCATCTACGTGGGGAACAACAGCGTGCTCCATGCGCCGCACGAAGGCGTCAACGTCCAGATCACCGAGATCTGGCCCGGCGTGATCGGCGCCGCGCGTCCCTAGCGTTCCCTCCTCTACCGGATGCGGTCAGAGGTAGGCATGGAGGTTGAACGCCCACTCGCGTTCGGCCGCGTGAAGCCGGCGGCCCGTGATCGCGAACGGCTGCACGACGAGCCAGGCATCACGCTCGTCAGTGAGCCAGGAGTGCGGATCGAAGCGTTCGCGGAAGTCGGCCGCGTCGGCGTCGACGTGGTGGAGCGTGCCGCGTACGAGGACTGACCAGCCTTCCTGGTGACGAGCATCGATGTCGTCGATCTCGAACGCCGCGTTCATGGCTGCCCGTTCGATGACGTTGCCCGGTCGCGTTCGCAGGGCAACCCAGGTGAGACCGCTGGTTTCCACCAGCCGGTAGTTCACCGGCAGGACGAGAGGATGGCCGTCGACGATGACGGCAACGCGACCGACGGACTGCGCGCGCAACAGCCTCAGACACTCAACGTGATCCAGGTGCTCGAGCCAAGCCTCGGCCATACGTCCGCTCCTTCGTGCATTGCCGGCCTCGGTCGTCACGGCACCGTGACGTCGAGGCGCATGCCCTCGCGGTAGTGACCCGGCAGATTGCAGACGGCGACGTAGTGCCCGGGGGTCAGCGCGGCCGTCTTCAAGGTTTCGGTGCCGCTCGCCGCGAGCGGCTCTCCGCTGTCGGCGACGCTGGTGAGCAGCGGCGATTCTTCGTTGACGTCGCCGTTTGCCTTCAGGGGAAGGTCCGTCGCCGCGAGATCGGTTCTGAAGATCACGAGTTCGTGCGCCACGGTGCCGTGGTTGGTCAGGGTGAAGGTGTGGACACCGGTGGCGAGCCGATCGGGCATGGAGATCCGGAACTCCGTGACCCCGACGGGCGTGCTCGTGTCCGGGGTCCGGAGCGCGTACGCGACGACCACCGCGACGACGGACGCGCCCAGGAACGCGCCGACGCCGATCAGCATGGGCTTCATCGCCCGCGTCGCGGTGCGCCATGTGGGTGACTCGGGCGTCGGGGACGGTCTGCCCGGCGGGGGTGCTTCGACATGGGGCAGCGCGGTTGTCGTCATCGATCGAGTGAACCGCGAGCGACGACACCGGCCTAGGGGAGGAAGTCCTCATTCCCTCGAGTTCCGACTTCGGGTCGTTGGGCCCTATCCGGTTGCCGCGCCGACGGCCAGAATCGTCACGACTGCGAGCCGATGACGAACGTTCGTGGCCGAGATCGATCGGGAGACGACCGCCGAGATGCGCACGCGAACGCGGTCGGCCGATGTGCGCTGACGGCGCGGCCGACTGGACGCTCGAAGACCTCGTGCGATCGTCCCTCGCGGGCGGCGTCGAGCTGCTCCTCGGCAGCGACCCGCTCGTGTGGGCGGGTGGCGAAGCGGCGGGTGTCCGTCGAGCTCGCATCGCGACCCGGTGGCTGCGCTCCGACCTGCGCATCTTCCGGCCGATCCTGGAGCGGAGCTGGAGCGAACCGCTCCGACGCGAGCTGGAATGGCTGGGCGACCAGCAGGGCCCCGTGCGAGACGCCGATGTCCTGACCGCCGAGCTGCTGGACACGGTGGGAGATCTGCCGACGGAGCAGCAGTGGACGGCCACGCAGCTCCTCGACCGGCTCCAGGAGATCCGCGCGCACAAGCGCGACGTGCTCCGGGATGCGATGCGCTCCCCGCGCTACCTGGACCTGCTCGATCGGCTGGAGCATGCGGCGCGCGCTCCGAAGTTGCGCGACACGCTGGGTGCGCGCCGCGCGACGGACGAGGTTGGCGCCCTCGCACAGCGACCGTGGACCAAGCTGTGCCGTCGGGTGGAGCAGCTCGCGACGCCACCGAGCGATGCGGCACTGCACGAAGTGCGCAAGTGCGTCAAGCAAGCTCGGTACGCCTTCGAGGCCATCGCGCCGGTTGTGGGGAAGGACGCGCATGCAACGGCGGAACGACTGGCCGCGCTCCAGGACGTGCTCGGTCGTCACCACGACGCGGTCGTCGCCGCGAGCTGGCTCCTCGACGCAGTCCGGGGTGTGAACGACCCCGAAGTCGCCTTTGCCGCGGGTGAGATCGCCGGTTCCTTCGCGGCTGACGCGCGGGAGTTCAGACGCGCCTGGCCGGCACCGTGGAACGATGCTCAGCTCAAGAGCGCGCGGGTCGACTCGGCGATGACGACATCTTCATGACTCGTCACGACCACCGTGCGCACGGACGCGTCGACGCCCGAGACGTCGGCGTCGCCACGCGCCTCGAGGTTGGCCCGATCGTCGAGGGTCAGGCCGAGATGCGCAAACGGGCGAACCGCGAGGGCTCGAATCTCCGGCGCGTGCTCGCCGACACCACCCGTGAACACCACGGCATCGAGACCATCGAGCGCGGCGAGCATCGCGCCGATACCGGCGCTGATGCGGTGGACGAAGACGTCGAGCGCGAGCGCCGCCCGCTCATCTCCGCGGTCACGAGCAGCGGTCACGTCTCGCACGTCGGCGCTCACACCGGAGAGTCCGAGGAGTCCCGATTGGTGCTCCAGAGTGTCCTCCAGCTCGTCGACACCGACGCCGCTGCGCCTCAACCGGTGGAGCAACAGTCCCGGGTCGATCGAACCTGACCGCGTCGCCATCACCAGGCCGTCGAGGGGCGTGAGGCCCATCGTGGTGTCGACGCTGTGCCCGAACCTCACTGCCGCGAGCGAGCAACCCGCGCCGAGATGGCACGTGATGAGTTGCAGGCCGTCGAGGTGCCGGTCGAGCTGCTCGGCCGCGCGCGTGGCTGCGTACTGGTGGCTCAGGCCATGGAAGCCGTAGCGGCGAAGGCCTTGCTCGAGCCAGGAGTACGGGCCCCCGTAGGTGAAGGCAGCGGGTGGCATCGAGGCATGGAACGCGGTGTCGAAGCAGGCCACGTGGGGCACGCCGGGATACTCGGCGCGGGCGACGCGGATTCCCGCGACCGCGGCTCGGTTGTGGAGTGGCGCGAGATCCGAACACGCGGCGATCGCCGCGAGCACGCGGTCGTCGATGACGACCGGCGCGGTGAACTGGCCTCCTCCGTGCACGACGCGGTGGCCGACTGCCACCAGGTCATGGATGCGCGGGCGCATGGCGGCGAGGGCATCGGCGAGCGGCCGCTCGCCGGGTCCGACGGTCGACGAGTACCACGGTTCGGCGGCGACGAGTGAGAGCTTCGTCGAGCTCGAGCCGGTATTGACGACGAGTACCTCGGCATCGCTCACGTCGTGGGCCACGCCCAGTCGCGAACGGCCGGGATGTCGTCGCCGTGCAATCGGGTCCAGGCCCGGGCGCGGTCGCGTGCTTCGACCATGCGGCTCCGCGTCGCGCCGGCGGTGACGGCGAGGCCGGGCACCCGTTCGATGACGTCGATCACGAGGCGGTACCGGTCGAGGTCGTTCAGCATGACCATGTCGAACGGCGTCGTGGTGGTGCCCTCTTCTTTGTAACCGCGCACGTGGAAGTTGTGGTAGTTCGTGCGTCGGTACGTGAGCTTGTGGATCAACGTCGGGTATCCGTGGTACGCGAAGATCACCGGTCGATACGTGGTGAAGATGGCGTCGAACTCTTCATCCGAGAGTCCGTGCGGGTGCTCGCTCGGCGGCTGGAGGCGCAACAGATCGACGACGTTGACGACGCGCACGTGCACGTCGGGAAGCTCGGCGCGCAGGATGGTCATCGCCGCGAGCACCTCCAACGTCGGCACGTCGCCCGCGCACGCCAGCACGACGTCGGGATCTCCACTCGCGTTCCCCGAAGCCCAGTCCCACACCCCGACCCCGCGGTCACAGTGCTCGACCGCGGCTTCCATCGACAGCCACACCGGGGCGGGCTGCTTTCCGGCGATCACCACGTTGACGTGGTTCCGGCTCCGGAGACAGTGATCCATCACCGAGAGCAGGCAGTTGGCATCCGGGGGGAGATAGACGCGGACGATCTCGGCCTTCTTGTTCACCACGTGATCGATGAATCCGGGGTCCTGATGGGAGAAGCCGTTGTTGTCCTGGCGCCACACGTGGCTGGACAGCAGGTAGTTGAGCGACGCGATGGGCACGCGCCACGGGATGTCGCGGGTCACCTTCAGCCACTTGGCGTGCTGATTGAACATCGAGTCGACGATGTGGATGAACGCTTCGTAGCTGTCGAACACCCCGTGCCGGCCGGTCAGCAGGTAGCCCTCCAACCATCCTTGGCACAGGTGCTCCGACAGGACCTCCATGACCCGCCCGTCGGGTGCGAGATGATCGTCGCCGGGGATCCGTTCGGCCATCCACGTGCGGTCGGTGACCTCGAACAGGGCCGAGAGGCGGTTCGACGCGGTTTCATCGGGTCCCATGACCCGAAACCGATCGCGGTTGGCGGCCATCACGTCTCGCAACCAGGTACCCAGCACGCGCGTCGCTTCGACCGTCGACGCACCGGGCGCCGGCGGTTCGACCGCGTAGGCGCGGAAGTCGGGGAGGTCGAGGTCGCGGAGCAGGCTTCCACCATTGGCGTGCGGGTTGGCACTCATGCGCCGATCCCCCGTCGGAGCCAGTGCCGCGATCTCGGCCCGGAACCCGCCCTGGTCGTCGAACAGCTCATCCGGTCGGTAGCTGCGCATCCAGGACTCGAGCTGCGCGAGGTGCTCGGGATGTTCGGCGAAGCCGGCCAACGGAACCTGGTGCGAACGGAACGTTCCCTCGACCGGCAGCCCGTCGACGACACGCGGCCCCGTCCATCCCTTGGGGGTCCGCAACACGATCATCGGCCAGCGGGGGCGCGAGGCGTCACCCGGCTGCCTGCGGGCCGTCTCCTGGATCTCGTCGATCCGCGTCACCACCGAGTCGAGCGTCGCCGCCAGTCGTTCGTGCACCTCGAACGGTTCATCGCCGACGACGAAGTGCGCCTCGTAGCCGTAGCCCTCCAAGAGCGCTCGAAGTTCCCCGTCGGGGATCCGGGCCAGCACGGTCGGCGCGGCAATCTTGTAGCCGTTCAGGTGCAGGATCGGCAGCACCGCGCCGTCGCGGCGCGGATCGAGGAACTTGTTGGAGTGCCAGCTCGTCGCGAGCGCGCCGGTCTCGGCTTCGCCGTCGCCGATCACACAGACGGCGAGCAGATCGGGACTGTCGAAGACCGCGCCGAATGCGTGCACCAACGAGTACCCGAGCTCGCCACCCTCGTTGATCGACCCGGGAGTGTCGGCGGCGGCGTGGCTGGGGATGCCGCCGGGGAACGAGAACTGCCGGCACAAGATGCGGAGCCCGTCCTCATCGCGCGTCACGAGTGGGAACAACTCCGAATACGTGCCCTCGAGGTACGTGTTGGCGACCATGGCCGGGCCGCCGTGACCCGGACCGCACACGAAGATCGCGTTCAACCCGCGGTTCACGATGACCCGGTTGAGGTGGGCGTAGACGAGGTTGAGACCGGGGCTGGTCCCCCAGTGGCCCAACAGGCGGGGCTTGATGTGCTCCACCCGGAGCGGCTCACGGAGCAGAGGATTGTCGAGCAGGTAGATCTGCCCCACCGACAAGTAGTTCGCGGCGCGCCACCACGCGTCGACGGTGACGAGATCGCGCGTTGTCAACGATCCGACGTCCGTGCTCGTCACCTCACTCCGGACCGGTCGACGATCGCGGTGAACTCGTCGGCGAAACGGTCGACCGCGTCCCAGTTGGTGTACTCGAAGTCGCGGCTCGTGTCGAGATCGCCGCCTTCGCGCTTCACGATCGCGCGCATGAAGTGACGCTTGAGCCAACCGTATTTCGTGTAGACGAGTGCGCCGGCGAACAGCCCGACCGCATCGGGTTCGAAGCCGGTGCGCTCGAGCAGCTCGTGGGCGAGCTGCTGTGCCGTGGCCGTGTGCTCGGCATCGGCGTTCGCGGACGTGAGGCTCACCTGGAACAGCGCTGACGGCTTCGCGTTCAGCTCGGCCGCGTTGGCCTTCAGGAAGCGGGTCACGAGCCGGCTGTGATGCACGACGTGGATCGGATCACCGACCACGATGGCGTCGTACGCCTCGAGCACCGGTCCGGTTTCGGCGCTGCGCACGTCGACGATGCTGCCGTGACGCCGCAATCGGTCGGCGATCCGGTTCGCGATGCGCGCCGTCTGGCCTTCCGACGTGTAGTAGACGATCAGGACTCTGGTGGTCATGAGGGAGCTCCCGCTCGAGTTCCGTGCCCGAGGTGGGGCGGGCGAACGGTGAGCACCGGACACGGACTCTCTCGGGTTACCCAGGACGCCACGCTTCCCAACACCATCCGCGCCGCGCCGGTACGTCCATGGGTGCTGAGCGCGATCATCGACGCGTCGATCTCGTGCGCGAGGTCGCGGATCGCCCCGGCCGGAAACGAGCTCGCGACGACCTCGGCACGGGCGCCGGGCCCGAGGCGATCGAGGACCGCGCGCACCGCACGAGTGGGGTCCTCCGCGGTGGGGACGTCGAGCGGGTGGTACACCTGCACGACCACGATGGGCAGGTCCAGGTGATGGGCCCACGCCCGGGCGGGGGTCAGGATGGCATCGGCCGCCGACGATCCGTCGTGACACACGACGATCGGTCCCGAGTCGAACGTGGCCTCGCCACAATGCCGGCCGACGAGCAGCACGGGAACCCCGACTTCGCGCACCACGTCCTGGGCGACGCTGCCGAGGGCCATCGTGCCGATCGCTCCTCGCGCGTGAGTGGCCATGCACACGACCGAATCATGGTTCGCGGCGACTTGCATCGATACGGCGTTGACGGGGTTGTCGTCGACCACGACGACGCGCAGGCGTGGGTAGTGATCGTCCCCGGCGAGATCCCTGAGCCACACCGGCGGTGCGAGCCGGTCGTCGGCGTCAGTGGTCGTCGGCGTGGTCACCGCGACGACGTCGGCGCCGAAGCGCTCGGCGAACGAGGCTGCGATCGGGACTGCACGGAGCGAGCGGTCGGAGCCGTCCAGCGGGACCACGAAGGTCGCCGGGAGGCCGGGGCTCACCGCGGCGACGACCGGCAGGTCGAGCGGGGCAGTACGCGAAGATCCCATGATTTCCATCCTCGGGGCAGCCCTTCCGGGGCACGGTCGGGTCGGTGGGTCGGTCGGTCCGCCCATCATCCGCGGTGTCCCTTTCGCGGGCCAGGGGCGAAGGTCCCGACGAAGACGAACGACGCGGCCCACCATCGGAGACGCGGTCGATCTGGGCAAGGCAACCTGCGGTCGGGTCGGGGTATGCGATGCAGGGCGGTGGCCGCGGTGTCGGCCTCGCCGACCACCACAATGTCCGGCTCGGACTCGAGCAGCTCGCGCACTCCCCGGCGAACGACCTCGTGATCATCCAGCAGAAAGACCCTGATCTGCGGGCGGTCGTTCATGCGTCGTGAGGGTAGCGACGAGTCGTGCGCCGGGGGGCCGGGTCGTCGTGGGTGAAGGACTCGGACGTGCGGCACGCATCGCGGGCTGCAGCATCGAGGGATGGCGGTGCGCTCATGGTGCACATCCTCGGTTGGGCGGAGGGGGTATCCCCGCGAGCACGTGGGCGCTGTCATAGGCGCGTCCCGAGATGCGCCCATCCGAGATGCGCGAGAACACGTCGTGCCGGGCCTTGCCCCAGGACGCCAGCGACAGCTGCCCGGCGGCGGCGAGCGCGTCACGATCGGTGATCACGTGCGACCTGCCCACCACGAGGACGCTCCAGACATGAGTCAGTGAGGAGTCGACCGCGTCTACTTCGAACGCGACGACTGCGCCCGCCAACGCCGCACGGGGCAGCCCCTCGGGCGAGATCCGCAACACGATGTCGTCATCGAGCATGGCGTAGCGGATCGGAAAGATGCCCGGAAGCGCGCTCACACTCGCTGCCACGCGGCCGATGCCGCCCGGCCGCAGCAGGGCCCGGCACCCGTCGGCCGAGAGATCGCGGTACAGGTCGGTGTCAATGCTCGAATTGCGCGACGCCGAGCCCACCGGCGAAGGGGGCGAAAGTCCCAAGCAACCTTCCCGGCGGTCGCCTCGACGCGCCGAAGCGCCGCGGGACGCAATGCCCACGGCGCTTCGACTGTGGCCCGAGTGAACCTCTTCCCTCGGACGCCGAGAAGCTACGGCGCCGACGTGAGAATCAGCTGAGACCTGGCTGTCACCGACGCACGGAAGGACCCGAGTCGTAGTCTCGGGGTCGTGACCACGACCGAGGAACCGATCCGTCTGACGCGCTTCTCACACGGCGCGGGCTGCGCGTGCAAGCTCTCGCCCGCCGACCTGCGCACGGTCATCGGGCTGGTGCAAGGCCTGGGCGACGCCCCTACCGACCCCGACCTCCTCGTCGGTCTCGACACCGCTGACGACGCCGCGGTGTACCGCCTCCGCGACGACCTCGCCATCGTGGTCACCACCGATTTCTTCACGCCGATCGTCGACGATCCGTACGACTGGGGCCGGATCGCCGCCACCAACGCCCTCTCCGACGTCTACGCGATGGGCGGCGCGCCGCTCCTGGCCCTGAATCTCGTGGCCTGGCCGCGGGAGGGCCTGCCGTTCGAGCTCCTCGCGCGCGTCCTCGACGGCG
The DNA here is from genome assembly GCA_963819735.1 of uncultured Actinomycetes bacterium. Classification (GTDB taxonomy): domain Bacteria; phylum Actinomycetota; class Acidimicrobiia; order IMCC26256; family DASPTH01; genus CAWFXC01. The sequence goes on from CAWFXC010000001.1 coordinate 528,442, forward strand.
GCAACGACGTCGTGCGCAACGCCGGCGCACTGGTGGGCGGCGGGCATTCCATCGACGATGCCGAACCGAAGTTCGGGCTCGCGGTGGTCGGCACCGTCGACCCTGCGCGCGTCCTCACGAACCGCGGCGCCCGTCCCGGCGACGTGCTCGTGCTCACCAAGCCGATCGGCCTCGGCGTCATCTCCACTGCGCTCAAGCGCGACGCCGCGACCAGCGCGCTCGTCGACGAAGCCATCCGGGTGATGACGACGCTCAACGCGGGCGCACGCGACGCGGCCGTTGCTCTCGGCGACGCGGTGCACGCAGCCACCGACGTGACCGGCTTCGGGCTGCTCGGTCACATGCGCGAGCTCTTGGCGGGATCCGGTGTGGCTGCCGATGTCGACGCACGCGCGGTGCCCGTGATCGACGGCGTGCGCGCGCTCTTGGCCGACGGGATGGTCGCGGGTGGTACGCAACGCAACCACGCGTTCGTCAGCGAGTCGGTCGATTGGAACGGGCTCGCGTCCGACGAGCAGCTGCTCCTCGCCGACGCGCAGACGTCGGGTGGGCTGCTCCTCGCGGTGGCCCCTGAGGCCGCGGATCAACTCGTGCGCGAGCTCGACGCGCGCGCCACGCTGGCGTCGGCGGTCGTCGCGCACGTGCACGCGGGCCCCGCGGGTCGCATCACCATCCGTCGCTGATCACGCGCGATCAAGGGATGATCAGGGGATGACGAGCATTCCCAACTCGGCTTCGAGCTGCGGACGCGGCTTGGCGCCGAGCGACGACCGCTCGAGCCGCCCGTTCCGGAACAGCCCGATGAGCGGGATGCTCTGCACGTCGTACTCCTGGGCCAGGGTCGGCTCTTCGTCGATGTTGACCTTCACGACCTTGTAGGAACCCTGGCGCATCGCGGCGATCTGCTCGACGATCGGGCCCACCTGGCGGCACGGGCCACACCACGGCGCCCAGAAGTCGACGATCACGGGCACGTCCGACGACAGCACCTCGGATCCGAAGCTGGCGGCGGTGACCGGCTTGACCAGGCCCTCCGGGGGCGGCGCCGGGAGCGGCTCCGACGGTTGGGTGCCGGCGCGCACCGCCTCCAGCCAGGCGTGCGCGTCCTGCACGCTCTCCAGCGCGACCTCGTGACCCATGGGGTACTCGCGGTAGACGGTGGGAACCCCCGCCTCGATGAGCCCGCTCGCCAGCGCCCGCGTGCCCTTCACCGGGACCATCGGGTCGTCGGTGCCGTGCTGCAACAGGACCGCGACGCCGCTGAGCGACTCGAGATCGACCTCGAGCAGGTCGGGGGGCACGAACGGGCTCATCGCGAGCACGCCGGCGGGCCGGGTGCGTTCGCTCGGCCCGAGGGCGAGCGCGAGGGCCAACCCCGCACCCTGGGAGAAGCCGCCGACGACGCTCTGCGCGCGGTCCAGGCCGTGTTCGGCGCACGCCGCGTCGAGCAGGTCGTCGACCGCCGCGAGCGCGTCGAGGAATCCCTGTGCCGCGGCGGCCGGGTCGGTGGCGGTGAGGTCGAACCACGAGAACCCGGGCGGGGCGGCGATCGGGCCTCGGGGCAGGACCGTGGCGAAGTGGCCCTCGGGATCGAGGTAGCTGAGCAACCCGCCGAGGTCGCGTTCGTCGGCGCCGTAGCCGTGCAGCAGCAGAAGGAGGCGATCGGACGCGCTGCCCTTCACCACATTCGTGATCAGATCCATCGAGTCTCTCCCTACCGGCGCGTCGACGCGCTCAGAACATGTAGTTCAACTGGCGGACGATCTGACCGCCCAGCTCCACGTCACCCTCGAGCTCCACCGCTCCGCTCACCAGACTCTCCGCCGGATCGAGCCGTCCACACGCGAGGCGGGTGAAGGTCTCGGTGTCCATCGTGAGCTGCACCGTCGGCGGATCGGGCGGATCGTCGAGGGGGCGGGCCCGGCCGTCGACGACGCCGACGGCAAAGGTACGGACGAGCGGTCCGGTGAGCATGAACACGACCGTGCAACCGTCGGGGGCCCCCACCTTCTTCCCGACCACGTAGGGCATCACGTCGCACATCATCGCGAGCGCCTCGGCCGCGGCCGCCGAATCCAGGTCGCCGGGGCGGCCGACCGCGCGGCGCATGTCCTGCTCGTGGACCCAGGAATCGAAGATGCGGAACCCCAGCAGTTGGCGGACGGTGCCCGGACCCGTCGGCGTCCACGAGTCGGCGCCGAATCCCGCCTCGTCGAGCGCCCGCAACGCGGCGATGCGCTCCCCGGTGACCGCCCGGAATTCGGCGAATGCGTCGGCGCCCGACCACGACCGGCGGGCCTCCACCCACCGCTCATTGGCCTTTCCGGTGTCGTTCTTCACGTGCGGGAGCTGGTCGGGAGGTTCCTGCGTGGGCAGCGGGCGCTCGAGGATCAACGACTCGATCGCGGTGAGGTGCACCAGGTTGTCCTGCACCGTCCAGCCCGGGCACTCGGTGGGCGACGCCCAACCCGCTTCGTCGAGCTCCGCGCCGAGCGCTTCGATCGACGCCCACACCTCACCCTGCATCTCGACCAGTTCGCGGTCTGTCGCCATCAGTGTGTCCTTCCGAGAGGCGTCATCGTGGCACGTCAGGAGGTTCGGAGTCGCACGCGTCGCACTCGGTGATCAGCTCGTTTCTCGAGGATCACGTCGCACCCGTCGCGGGCGGGAAGGATGAATTCGTAGAGGTTCACGCGGTTGATCGACGCCCACACGTCGTGCGCGATCGCCGAGATCTGCGCATCGGAGTAGCCGACGAACGAGCGGAAGAACGATGCGTCGTCGCCGACCGCCTCGCGGCACAAGGCGAGGAACCGCTCCACGTACCACTGTTCGATGTCGTGCTCGTCGGCGTCGACGAAGATCGCCAGGTCGACGTGATCGGTGGTGAGCGGCAGGCCCTCCACGATCAACACGTCGGGCTTGCGCACGATCTGCGGCGCGTCGGTCACGATGTCGTAGATCTCATGGGAGTACGACGGCGCGCGCACCTCGGGCACGCCACGCTTCACAGACCGCAGGAACTCGTTGAACGCATCGCGGTCGAACGTCTCGGGAAAGCCCTTCCGATCGGCGAGGCCGCGCGCCGAGAGCACGCGGTTCGGGAAGAGGAACCCGTCGGTGGTGACGACGTCGACGGCGCGTCCCGGTGGACCGAGCTCGAGCATCGCGCGCAACGCGCGGGCCGACGTGCTCTTGCCCACCGCCACGCTCCCGACGATGGACACGACGTAGGGCACGGGATCGGGCGCCGGTTCATCGCCCGCCCGCCGGCCGATGAACTCCGACAACGGTGCGTAGATCTCGAGCAGGTCACTGCGGTCGACGGTGCCGGCATCGGAGCGGGTGAGGTCGGGCAGCGGGGCGGTGCGCAACGCCGCCCAACGCTCTCGATCGAAGTCCTCGTACTCCGGCACCCGCTCACGCTAGCTACCCGGCGGCGGCACTCCCGGTGGCGGCGGCGTCGAGGTGGCGCGCGTCGTAGGCGTCGCCCAGATCGCGGAGCGCGCCTTCGCAGTCCCCGTCGAACGAGGGCCCGTGCATCAACGCCAGGGTCCGCGGCGCGAGGTCGGCGAGGGACCGGATCGTCGCGCCCGTCGCGGGAGTGAGCGACGTGGCGCCGAAGATGTCTTCGGCCGCTAGGGCGGGGCCGACGATGTCGTCGCCCGTGATCGCCGAGTTGGTTCCGGTGGCGGTGAACAGGTCGCCACACAGCAGGGTGCCGGTGGTCTCTTCGAAGAGGAAACCGGCGTCCCACCCGTGCGGGACGTGTGGCGTGGTGAGGTGGCGCACCCGCTTGCCACCGAGATCGATGACCTCACCGTGCGAAAGCGGGCGCGGCGCACGGTCGGCCATGTCGTTGACCGACACCATGCAACCCACCACGGTGTGGGCGATCTGCGAGTCGGGCGCGACGGCGAGCCAGTCGTTCATCGATCCGCACTCGTCCGACTCGTAGTGGCCGAAGGTGATCCACCGCAGTCGTTCGACGGGGAGGATGCGCGCCGCCGCCGCCGACACCAATGGGAACATCTGACGGGGACCGGTGTGGAACAGCAATGGCTCGTCAGCGTCGATCAGGAACTGGTTGAACACCAAGTCGGCTTGCGGGACATAAGTGGACAGGCGGTGGATCCCATCGGCGATCTCGTGCGTGGTCGTCTCCATCAGAACGGAACCTCCTGAAGCGGTACGGATTGGGCGCGGTCGATCATCGGGACTTTCTTCGTTTCGCGTGGGCGAGGAACATGTCGATCACTTCGTCGACGTGGCGGGTCCACCGATCGCCACCAGGATCGTTGGCGAACTGCTGCTGGATCAACCCGCTCAGGAGCGCGGTCCAGATGTCGACCAGCGCGGGATCGGTCACATCGATGCGTTCCAGTCCCGCGGCGGTGAGCTCGAGCGTGCGCACGGCTGGTGCGTAGGCCTCGGCGCTCGGCACGAAACCCGGAAGGGTGCGCACGAACAGCATCTGCGAACGCGTCGGGTCCTCGACCGCGAAGTCGACGAACACGTGCGTCCCCCGCCGGAACGCCTGCTCGGGCGTACCGCCGGCGGCGTCGGCCGCCTCGATGCGGGCCAACAGCTCCTCGTTCCCCTCGCCGAACATCGCGTCGTAGATCGCGTGCTTCGAGTCGAAGTACGAGTAGAGGGACTGCGCCCGCATGCCGACCCGGGCCCCGATCGCGCGGAGCGAGACCTCGGCCAGGCCCTCCTCCCGGGCGATCTCCCACGCCGCGGCGAGGATCTCCGACCGGGTTCCCGCTCGGCGTTCGGCTTTCCTGTCGCGTATCGGAACAACTGACACTGTCAGGAGTTTCGCGCCGCGTCAGCCACTTCGTCAAGAGGTTCCGGACAACTCCGGAGGAGTCGTAGATTCTGGATACCTACAGGAAACGGGGGACAGACGGACGGGAGCGGAGCATGCTGATGGCAGAGATCATGAGTCGGCCGGTGGTGACGGCCACCCGCACGGAGACGGTCGCCGACGCCGCCTCCCGGATGCGGGAACAGGGTGTGGGTTCGGTCGTGGTGGCCGACGGCGACCGGGCGGTCGGCATCCTGACCGAGCGAGACCTCGTGCGCGTGGCGTCGGCCGGGGCCGATCCGGCCACGGAGACGGTCGACGGGTGGATGACCCCCGATCCGGACTGCGTCGCCTCCGACATCGACGCCACGGCCGCGTTCGCCAGCCTGGCCGAACACGGCTACCGCCACATCCCCGTGGTCGACGGCGAGCGCCTCGTGGGCCTGGTGTCGATGCGGGACCTCATGCGCGTGGCGCAGATCCAACCCGCCGACAACCTCGCCCACGAAGTTCCGCGCGGACTCGAGGGAGTCGTGGTCGCCGAGACCGCGATCGGCGACGTGCGCGGGCTCGAAGGCTTCTACCACTACCGCGAGTACAACGCGGTCGAACTGGCCGAGAAGCGCACGCTCGAAGACGTGTGGTACCTGCTCTTCGAGGGCCGGCTGCCCACGCTGGCCGAGCGCGCGGCGTTCCAACGCGAGATCGCGCCGATGCGCGAGATCCCCGCGTCGGTGAAGGCGGTGCTCCCCGACATCGCCCGCGCCGCGGCGGGCGCGCCACCGCTCGATCTGCTGCGCACCACCGTCTCACTGATGGGCGCCGCGCTCGGGTTCCGGCCGTCACTCGACGTCGATGCCGCGGAGTTGCGCGCGCAGGCCCTGCAAGTGTGCGCGGTCGTGCCCACGTTGCTGACCGCGCTGTACCGGCTGCAAAAGGGCCTCGAGGTGATCGACCCCGATCCTGCGCTGCCCTACGCGGCCAACTACCTGTACATGATGCACGGCAATGTCGCGAGTCCTGAGCACGCCCGCGCGGTGGAGCAGTACCTCATCACCACCGTCGACCACGGGTTCAACGCGTCCACGTTCACCGCGCGCGTCATCACGTCGACCGGCGCCGATCTCGCGGCCGCGGTGGTCGGCGCGATCGGCGCACTCTCGGGGCCACTGCACGGCGGCGCACCGAGCCGGGCCCTCGACATGCTCGACTCCATCGGCACCATCGACCACGCCGACGCCTGGATCCGCGACGCGGTCGAGCGCGGCGACCGGCTCATGGGATTCGGGCACCGGGTCTACAAGACCGACGACCCGCGTTCGGTGCTGCTCCGCAGCGTGGCCGAGCACCTGGGCGGACCGCAGGTCGAGTTCGCCAAGCAGGTCGAGCAACGGGCGGTGGAGATCCTGGCCGAGTTGAAGCCGGGGCGGAAGCTCTACACGAACGTGGAGTTCTACGCCGGGATCGTGATGGACATCTGCGGGGTGCCCCGCGAGATGTTCACCCCGACGTTCGCGTCGAGCCGGGTCATCGGCTGGACGTCGCACGTGCTCGAGCAGGCGGCCGACAACCGGTTGATCCGCCCGAGCGCGCAGTACGTGGGCGACGCGCCGCCCGTCCCGGTTCCCGACGCCGAGTGACGAAAGTCCGACCGACCCCACCCGGGGTCGGTCGGACTTCGTGCTCGATGGGATGCGGATCAGGCGTAGACGAGCGCGACCGCGGCCTCGGGTGAGTGCGCCAGGAAGGTGAAGCTCTCCTCGAGGAAGAGCTGCATCGTCTCGGCGGTGTGGGCGGCATAGCCGATGGCGAAGTCTTCCCCGGTGGTGAGCTCGAAGTCGCCGCCGCGCGTGCTGAGCACGAACGAACCCTCGATCTCGGGTGCCCACACCAGCGGACCGCTGGCGATGAGGCGGAGCTGCTCGAGCACGGGATAGCCACCCTTCTGGGTGGTCTCGATCACGCCCTCGTAGCACTTCGGGCCGAGGGCGATGCCGTAGGGGGCGTCGACGCCCGCGTCGCGCAGGAGGGCGACGGCCCGCGCGACCGAACGCGGGAACTCCTCGTAGTCGTCGCCGAGCACGATCGGGTCGTGCGGGCTCTCCGCCGCGATGCCGCCGATGCCGGCCGCCGCGTAGCCGTGGAAGACCGCGTGGTCCTCGGCTCGCGCCGCGCGCCGCGCCGCGTCGACCACCGTCGAGAGGTCCGGTGACTTGGTGCCGCGGTCGATGGCTTCGAGCTCGGCGCGGCTCACCTCGAACGGGGTCCGCAGCTCGACCAACGGCTGCACCTGGCGGACCGCGGCCTCGACCCCGTCGCACGGAGGACCGGCCGCGGCGGTGACGCGGCCGGTGTTCACCGCCGACTGCTCCCACCCGAGGGGCCCGCTGAAGTCGACGAGCTTGCGGGCGGCGAGGAAGGTGCGCAACGCGCGCGCGGCCTCTTCTTCGATTGCGCTCCAACCGGCGTCGGAGACCGGTGCCAGCTCTCGCTGCAGGTGGTTCACAGCAACTCCTCCCCGCGCAGGCCGCCGATGCCGAGCGAACCCGATCCGGCGGCGCCCCCTCCACCGTGCTCGGCCTCGTGCTCCTCGGCCACGATCGATTCCCCGGTGAACAGGTAGGTCCGCAGGTGCCCGTCGAGCACCGGATCCTGGCGCCGCAACCACTCGAGCGTCATGGCGGCGTGCTCCTTCTCTTCGTCGCGGTTGTGGCGCAGGACTTCGGCCAGTGCCGCGTCCTCGGTGGTCTCGGCCCGCTGGTTGTACCAGTCGACGGCTTCGAGCTCTTCCTGGATCGACACGAGAGCGCGGTGGGCGTTGACCACCGCGGCGGGCAGCCCTTCCTCGTGCAGCCCTTGGCTTGACGACGCCATTGCGGTTCCTTCCATCGAGCCGGGTGACACGTGGAACCTACCGCGATCCGGGCGCGCGGTGACCAGCCCGCGTTCGTCGGTGCCGCGTCAGAGTGCCGCGACCATCCGGGGGACGTCGCTCAACTCGCGCAGCTCGTTGGTGAGATGCGTGCAGCTCTCGACGCCGATCAACGATCGGGGGACCGACGACCGCAGCCCCTCGAGCGGGAGGCCCGCGAGCTTGCCCACCGCGTTGGCCGCCGCCGGGCACTCGTCCCACGGCAGCGCGTGCGGGATCGCGGTGATCGCCCGGATCGTCTCGTCGCGCGCGTCGACCTCCACGTTCACCGTGTACTCGTGCAACGCACCGCACTCGCCGTCGGCGGCGCGGTAGGTGTCGCGGAACCAGGCGTCGATCTGCCACGTGTCGCCGTCGGGCACGACGTCGATGCGCCGGTGCCGGCGCAGCCCCGGACACGGAATGTCGAGCGCCGGCCAGCCCTCGGCACCCTCAGGGTGCTGGGGCACCGGTGGCGTGCCCAGGAACGGCAGGGCGTCGCCCACGGTGACCGAGAGCATCATGGTCCCGTCGGCGCGCCATCCCGCACAGAGGTCGGCCCGCAGGCCCATTGCTTCGGGACCTTCCAGACCTTCGGAGCACGCGGCGCGGGCCGCTCGCCCGGCCGACGAGTTCGGGTCGGTGGATCCGGCCATCGCGTGCACGTACCCCGCCGCGATCAGCCCGCCGGGGGCGTCGTCGAGCAGGAGCCCCAGCGGGCCACCGTCGAGCGCGAACACGCTCCGCAACGCGCGCCGGAATCCGCTCTGCAACGGGATCCCGATCAGTGCCGCGGCGTCGAACGATGCCGGATCGACATCGGCCCCCGTCAGCAGGCCGCCCTTCGTCTCCAGCCGGATCGACGACTCGTCGGCGACACGCGTGGCGCCGTCGGCGTCGGTGAACTCGTCACGGGCCGCCCCGACCACCCGCACGTCGACGAAGTCGAGCCACTCGTAGTCGAGGTACATCACCCTCCGGGCCGACGGCACGACGCCGCGCCGGGAACCCGGCTCGGGGTGCTGCAGGTCGCGGGGCGGGAGGGCCGGGCACCACGCCACACTACGGCGGTGGCCGCCGTCGCCACCGGCCGACGAGCGGGTCAGGGTCGCGCCGGCCGGTCGCGCGGTCAGGTTGTGCAGTCAGGTTGTGCAGTAGGTCTCGCCGAACGCCTGGATGAACTCGAGGTGCTCGGCCGGCGTGGGCCGGTGCGCGCCGACCGAGAGCCACGTGATGCCGACGTCTTCCAATTCGTGCAACGCGGCACGGTGCCGTTCCACGTCGACCGTCGGCTGGAGGATCGTCGGGTCCTCGTACTGGAAGCAGACGTCGATACCGGCCGCGCGCGGCCCGGCCTCCTCCATCATCGCGGCGATCTTCTCGCGCAGGTCGTCGAGCGACTGCAGGTTGGGAGTGCGGGTGGAGCGCGCGAGCTCGGGCGAGCCGCCCATCGGCATCCATCCCTGCGCACGCGCCGCGACCCGGCGGCGGGTGAGCTTGGAGTTGCCGCCGATCCAGATCGGGATCGGATCCTGCGTCGGCCGCGGGAGTTGCACCACGTCGCGGGCGTCGAAGTGACGACCCAACGCGCTGAACGGCTTCCCCGACCACGCCTGCGGCAACACGTCGAGCGCCTCGTCGAACAACGCGTTGCGTTCTTCGAAGTCGACGCCCAACGAATGGAACTCGGTCTTGTGGTATCCGGTGCCCACCCCGAGGATGAACCGGCCGCCCGACAACCGATCGAGACTCGAGGCCGACTTGGCGAGCAGGAACGGGTTCCGGTACGGCACGACGGCCAGGTAGGTGAGCAGGCGCAGCCGCTCGGTGGCCGCGGCCGCGAACGCGAGACCGACGAACGGGTCGAGGGTCTGGTGCCCGCCGTGCTCCAGCCAGTTGGCACCCGGCATCGGGTGCTCGGTGAGCGCGAACGCGGAGAAGCCCGCCCGCTCCGCGGCCGCCGCCGTCTCGCCGATCGGTCCGGCGTCGAGCAGATCGCCGTCGGTGCCGCTGAGCTCGGGGTAGGCCAGGATGAACTTCATGAGTAGCGCTCCACCAATTCGTGTTTGAGGATCTTCATGGTGGCGTTGCGCGGGAGCGCATCCACCACTTCGAGCTGTTCCGGGATCTTCTGCACCATGAGTCCGGCCTGCCGGCAGTGATCCTGCATCGCCGCGAAGGTGAGCGGATCGCTCCCGGGCCGCAACTCCACCACCGCGCACACCCGCTCGCCGCGCTCGGGATCGGCGAGGCCGATCACCGCGACCGCGGCGACATTGGGCAGGGTCTGGAGCACGTCCTCGATCTCCTTGGGGCTGATGTTCTCGCCCTTGCGGATGATCAGCTCCTTGCTGCGTCCGGTGAGGACGATGTGCCCGTCAGCGCGCAGGTAGCCGCGGTCGCCGGTGATGAACGCGCCATCGGCGTCGAACGCGGCGGCGGTGAGATCGGCGTCGGTGTAGCCCTTGAACACCATCGGCCCGCGCACCCGCACCTCGCCGTCGACGTCGGGTCCGACGGTCGCGCCGTCGGGCCCCACGATGCGGATCTCGCACCCCTGCACCGGCGGACCGTCGGTGTTGGCAAGCTGTTCGTCGGTGTCGCCGACCGCGCCGTTGGCGATCATCGGGCACTCGGTCATGCCGTAGCCGTGCAGGATCGGCACCCCGAGCTCGGCGCGCACCTGCCGGAACACCTCGGGCGGCTTGGGCGCGCCGCCGCCCGCGAGCGCCCGTAGCGTGGGGAACACGGGTGTGCCGGGATCCTTGCGCTGCTCGTTGAGGTACGCGAGGTAGAACGCGGTGCTCCCGCCGGCCATCGTGACGCCGTGGCGGTTGAACACCTCGAGCGCGCGCGCAGGGTCGAACGACTCGAGCAACACGGTCGGCCGGCCGTGGGCGAGCATCATCACCAGGTAGTCGGGACCGCCGATGTGTGTGCACGGGAACGCGATCGAACCGACGTCGTCGGCCGCCGGCTGCATCGCGATGGCGAGGCCGACACCGCCCGCGAGCAGCGTGCCGTCGGTGTGCTGCACGCACTTCGGCGCCGCGGTCGTACCCGACGTCGAGTAGATCCAGCGCACGACGTCGCCGTCGCTCGGTGCCGGCGGCAGCGTCGCGGGGTCGCCGTCGGGCAGCGTCTCGCCGTTGGCCACGAGGACCTGGAACGGATCAGCCGCCGCCGCCTGCATCTCCTTCGCCATCGCCTCGTAATCGAAGTTGCGCCACTCCCCCGGCACGACGAACCAGCGCGCGCCGGTCTGCTGCAGCACCGACCCGACCTCGCGCGCCCGGTAGATCGGGATGATCGGCATCTGCACCGCGCCGACGCGGGACAGCGCGAACGAGAGCACCACCGACTCGATCCGGGTCGGGAGCTGCCACGCCACCGGGGTGCCGGCCGTGATCCCGAGATCGAGCAGCCCGGCGGCGACGCGCTCGGCGCGGTCGCGGAACTCGGCGAAGGAGATCGTGCGATCGCGCTCGTCGATCAGCATGGCGGCATCGGGATCGACGGCGGCCCGCCGTTCCAACAGCTCCCAGAACGTGGAGGCCTCGTAGATCACGTCGGTCATGGCCGTATGTCTACCAAGGCGCGCGACCCGGCCGCGGCCCTCCCGTTCCTACTTCTTCTTGAAGCCCTCGATCGTGGCGCGTATCTCGTCGGTGGCGAACGACTCCGCCTCCGCCGACAGGGCAAACGGCAACACCGTCGCCGCCGCTTGTTGGAGGTGCGCGTTCAGGGCCCGCTTGGTCTCCTGCAGCGCCTGCGGGGGCTGGGCCGCCAGCTTCCGCGCCAGCCCGAGCGCTTCGGTCATCAGGTCGTCGGGGGCCACCACCCGGTTGGCGAGGCCGAGCTCCACCGCGAGGGCGGCCGGGATCCGCTCGCCCGTGAACAGGTACTCCTTGGCCCGCAGCATGCTCATCATGAACGGCCACGTCGCGGCACCCCCGTCGCCCGCCACCAGCCCGATGTTCACGTGGGTGTCGGCGATGTACGCGGTCTCGCTGATCAGCACGATGTCGCACAGCACGGCCACGCTGGCACCGAGGCCGACGGCCGGGCCGTTCACCGCGGCCACGATCGGGAGATGGAAGCTCAACATCTCGTCGACCAACCGACGGGCGTCGCGAATCGACTGGCGACGGTGCGCGACGTCTTCGTAGTCGCGGATGAACCCGGGCACGTTGCCGCCGGCACAGAACGCGGAGCCCGCACCGGTGAGCACGACGACGCGGGCCTCGTGATCCTGGGAAATCCGGTACCAGACGTTGCGCATCGCCTCGTGCAGGGGGCCGATGAACGCGTTCCGCCCGTCGGGGTTGTTCATGGTGACGATCCGGATCGGACCGTCGGCCTCCACGATCAGCTCGTCGGGCATGTCGTACATGGAGATCTCCTGCTCGCGTCCGGCGCCGAGCATCGCCGAGACTTGACAGACTCGTCAACTTCGACGGGTGATAGGTTCGCCTGCCGATGAGCCCGAGCACGATCAAGGACCGGGTCGCGATCGTCGGCATCGGCCAGACCGCATTCGGCAAGGGTCTCGCCGACTCCGAGTTGTCGCTCGCCTGCCAGGCGATCGCCGCCGCCCTCGACGACTGCGGCATCGCCCCGGCGGAGGTCGACGGCCTGGCGTCGTTCACGATGGAGCCGTTCCGCGAGCAGGAGGTGGCGCGCAACGTCGGTCTCGGCGACATCTCGTTCTTCTCCCAGATCGGGTACGGCGGCGGCGCGGGCTGCGCCACGATCCTGCACGCGGCGATGGCCGTCGCCGCCGGCCAGTGCTCGGTGGCCGTCGCCTGGCGCGCCCGGAAGCGGGCCGACAAGGCCAGCCGCGTGTGGGCCCAGACCCCGCGTGTGCTGTCCGACGAGTGGCAGTGGAGCCGGCCCTGGGGCCTCCTGCGCCCGGTCGACGAAGTCGGGATGCTCATGCGCCGCTACATGCACGAGTTCGGAGCCACGCGCGATCACCTGGCCAACGTCGCGTTGGCGTTCCGCAAACACGCCAACCGCAATCCCGCGGCCACGATGTACGAACGGCCGCTCACGCGCGAGGAGTACTTCGCGTCGCGCTGGATCTCCGAGCCGTTGTGCCTGTTCGACAACTGTCTCGAGACCGACGGCGCCCTCGCGACGGTGCTGGTGTCGGCCGAACGCGCCCGCGACCTCCCTCAGCGCCCGGTGTACGTGCACACGGGCGCACAGGGCCTTCCTCCGCAGCACCAGTCGATGGTCAACTATTACAACGACGATCCGCTGTCGGGCGCGTCGGCCGCCGCCGCCGCTGCACTCTGGCGCCACGCCGACTTCGGGCCCGCCGACGTGAAGACGGCACAGATCTACGACGCGTTCAGCCCACTGATCCCGTTCACCCTCGAGGGCTACGGCTTCTGCGGCCGCGGCGAAGGCGCCGCATTCACCGACGGCGGCGCGCTGGAGTGGCCCGACGGCCGCCTGCCTACCAACACCTCCGGCGGCAGCCTCAGCGAGGCGTACGTGCACGGGTTCAACCTCGTGCTCGAGGGGGTCCGCCAACTCCGCGGCACTTCCACCAGCCAGGTCGCCGACGCCGACACGTGCCTGGTGACCAGCGCCGAGGACGTCCCCACCAGCGCGCTCCTCCTGCGGAACTGAACGTGGCCGATCCCGAATTCCTGATTCCCGACGTCGAGGATCCCCTGACCGCGCCGTTCTTCGCCGCGTGCCGGCGCGGTGAGCTGCGCGTCCAGCGGTTCACGGCCTCGGGACGGATGGTGTGGCCGCCCCGTCCGATGGACCCCCACTCGCAGACGCTCGCCCACGAGTGGGTCGAGCTCTCGGGACGGGGCACCGTCTACTCGTTCGTCGTACCCCATCCGCCGTTGCTGCCGAGCTACGCCGCGCTGGCGCCGTACAACGTGATCCTGGTCGCGCTCGCGGAAGACCCGACGCTGCGCATGGTCGGCAACCTGGTCGCGGCACCCGACGGGCCGATCAACGAGATCGATCCCGCGACCATCGCGATCGGCGAGCCGGTGCGGGTCACGTTCTCGAACGTCGACGAGGTCGTCCTCCCGCAGTGGCTGCGAGGCTGATCGCCGCTACGCGGTCGACAGACGCGCGCAGATCATCTCGGTGAGCGTCGCCACGACGTCGCGTCGCGAGAACGGCGCCCGGGCCACGCGCCAGAACTGCCACACCCGCTCGATCTGCGCGAGCACCACGAGTCCTTCGAGCCCCGGGTCGGTGGTCCGCGTGTACCCGCTCACCAGCTGCAGGTTGCGGCCCAACCGCCGCGCCACCGCCAGGTGGGTGCGCAGCCCAATCTCGCGCAGCTCGTCGTCGTCGGACGTTGCCTGCGTCCACGCCAGCATGAACGCGCCGTGTTCGTCGAGATTCTCGAGGTAGCGCGACACCCAGGCGTCGACGTCGGCTCGGGTCCAGTCGCCGGAGATCTCCCCGAAGCTCTCGGCGCAACTGCGCGACGCGTCGTACGAGAACTCACCGATCGCCAGGAGCAGATCGCGCTTCGAGGGGAAGTACGTGTAGAACGAGCCCCGGGAGACGCCGGCTTCGTCGACGATGTCGTCGATGGTCGTGCCGCCGTAGCCCTTGCGCAGGAAGAGTGGCCGTGCGGTGTCCATGATGAGCGCGCGCGTGCGGATCGCGCGCGGCCCCATCGTCTCGGCCGGGCTCCTCGTCTGCGCCTCGATCGGGAACGGTTTCGGCGAGCGCTTCGCCACCGGTGCCTCCGCCGCGTACTCGGTTCGGGATCGGGCGGATGTTATTCGACGGAATCGTCAAGTTCGTTCTGCCCCGATTCATTGCGCCGTCGCTTTCGGTCAGCGGTACTCACCCGGCAATGAATCACGGTCCCATTCGACGGCTTGACGAGTTCGTCAAGCCTGCGACGGGTGCCGATAGGTTGCAACCGCCGTGACCGACGTGAGCGATCTCCTGGAGCGCCATCTCTTCCGCGACTGTCGCGTCGCGATCGCCGACGGCGCGGGCGCGCCCGTTGGCCTGCGGGAGTCACTGTCGGTCGCGGCGCGTTCGGTGGGAGGGGTGCGCGCGTTGCTCGGGTGGACGCTCGTCGCACCGATCGACTTCGACGACGCCGAGGCATTCCCCGACGTGTGCACCACGATGAGCGGGTACGCGCTCCGCCACCCGATCCGCGCCGGACGGGTGCGCTACGTGCCGGCGCGCTTGGGCACGGTGCCGAGCCTGTTGGCGGGAGTGCTCCGGCCCGACGTGTTGGTGGCGGCGCTGCGCCCCGGGCCCGACGGGCTGGTGTTCGGGTCCGAAGTCGGCTGGATGCGCGCTGCGATCGAGGCCGGGGCCACGGTGCTGGCCGAGGTGAACCACGGCCTCCCGGCCGCGTCCGACGGCGTGCCCGTGCCCTCGGATCAGGTGGTGGTGATCGCGGAGACGGACCAGCGGCCGCATTGGTTCACGTTCGCCGCGCCCGACGACACGGCTGACGCCATCGGCGAGCGCGTGGCGGCTTTGATTCCCGCCGGCGCCGCGATCCAGTACGGGCCGGGCACCATTGCCGACGCAGTGCTCCGTGCGATCGCGGTGCCGGTCGCCGTCGATTCGGGCCTCGTCACCGACGCGGTGATGCAACTCGACACGCGCGGGCTGCTCCGCGGGCGTCCGCGTGGCGCCTACGTCGCCGGGACCGATGCGTTGTACGACTGGGCCGACGGCCGCCACGTGGTCGACCGGGTGGAGATCACGCACGACGTCAGCCGACTGGCCGGGCACGACTGCCTGGTCGCGGTCAACACCGCGCTCGAGATCGACGTCGTCGGGCAGGTGAACGTGGAGCGGGTGGGCGATCAGCCCGTGGGCGGCATCGGCGGCCATCCCGATTTCGCCCTGGCCGCGTCACGATCGCGCCACGGCCTGAGCATCATCGCGATGTCCAGCCGGCACCGGACCGGCCCGACGCTGGTCGACCGGCTCTCCGCTCCCGTGACCACGCCGCGCTCCGACGTCGACGTCGTGGTGACCGAGCACGGCGCCTGCGACCTGCGCGGCCTCGACGACCCTGCTCGCGCCCGCGCGTTGCGCGACCTCTGGGCCAGGGGCGGTTGACGGTCTGACGGTTCCTCGGTCGGCGGTCGCGCGCTCCCGCGTGCCGCTCAGTGCAACGTGCCGCCGACCGCGACCTCGCCGATCACACCGTCACGTTCGAGCTGGTCGACGGCTTCGTGCGAGTAGCCGAGGATGCGAGTGAGCACATCGCGGTTGTGTTCGCCGAGCAGCGGCGCGTGACGCCGGTTGTGCACCTTCGGACCGCGGGCGAGACGGAAGGGCGATCCGATGAAGTCGATCGTGCCGGTCACCGGGTGCTCGACCGGCTCGAACAGCTTGCGCCACGCCACCTGCTCGAGCCGGTCGTGTTCGTGCGCGAGCACCACCGGCTCGGCGGGAACGCCGGCGCCCGACAGCGCGTCGACGATGTCGGTGCGCCGGCGCGTCGCGCACCATGCGGCGAGGATCTCGTCGATGCGGTCATGGTGAGCGCGCCGGCCGTCGAGCGTGGCGAGCGCGAGGTCGTCTGCCCACGCGGTCTCACCGACCACGTCACCGAGGGCACGCCATTGTTCATCGGTGGCCACGGAGATGGCGACCCACCGGTCGCGCCCTCCCGCGTCGTCGATGTCGGCGGTGAGGTACACGCCCTGAGGCGCGCACGAGCGGCTGCGGTTCCCCACGCGCTCGATGAGCCCACCGGAAGCCGAGAACTCCACCACTTGCTCTGCGGCGAGGTTGAGTGATGCACCGATCATCGGGCACTCGAGGAACATGCCCCGGCCGGTGCGGCGGCGGTACTCGAGCGCGAGCAGCAACGCGACGGTGGCGTGCGCACCACCGAGGGAGTCGGCGATGCCCGACGGCGGCTCCGGTGAGCCATCGGGGAATCCGGTGATCGACGCCAGTCCCGCTTGCGCCTCGATGGTCGGCGCGTACGCCACGCGCTCGCGCCACGGTCCGGTCACTCCGTACGCCGGTGCGCGCAACACGATGAGCTCCGGATACCGGGCGAGGAGCGCGTCCTGGCCCAGTTCCCAGTGCTCCAGCACCCGGGGACTGAAGTTGTCGATCACGACGTCGCTGTGGCCGACGAGGTCGCACAGGACCTCGCGGCCGCGCCGGGTGTCGAGATCGACCGCGAGGTCGAGCTTGTTGACGTTGGAGCCCTGGTAGAAGGGAGACCACTCCCACCATTGCGGTTCGGTCATCGGCCGGACCGCGTTCGACCGGATGCCGTCGGGACGTTTGGACGACTCGACGTGCACGACCTCGGCCCCGAGCGTGGCGCACGCGTGGCCGATGATCGGCCCGGCCCAGAAGGCGGTGAGGTCGACGATGCGCACACCGGTGAGCGGCAACTCGACCGGTGCCGCGGGGACCGCGGCCGACGCCCCGACCGCGGCCGACGTCGTGCCCGACTGTGACGCGCGCAGCTCGTCGGTGTGCTCGGCGACGCGCGGCGCGGGCGCGAACGGCCGCGGCTCGGCACCGCCCCCCAACCGGTACGGGACCGTGGGTTGCACGAACCCGTGCGGGCCGGTGGTGAAGCACCCCCGCTCGATCAGGTGGTCGAACCGGGGCAGGTTCTCGCCGTTTCCCACCTCGGCGACCGGAATGCGCAGGAGCGTCGCGAGCTCCACGATGTCGGCGGCGCGCCGAGCCCTCGTCCAGTCGTCGATCACCGCAGCCAGCGCCGGCCGGTGGTCGGAGCGGTATTCGCCCCGCGCCATCTGCTCATCGGTGGCCCAGTCGTCGCGGCCGATCATGGCGCAGAAGTCGAGCCACTGTTGCCCGGTCGCCGTCTGCAACGCGACGTAGCCGTCGGTGGTCGGGTGCACGCCCGGGAGTTGCGCGGCCCGCGCCCGTCGGAGAGGTCGACCGGCCATCTGCGCGTACGTGACCGGATACATCGGCTGGCTGAACATCAGCGAGTCGAGCAGCGCGACGTCGACGAGATCGCCGACCCCGGTCGCGCGCGACCGGCGCAGGGCCGCCAACGCACCGATGGCGCCGTAGGTCCCCGCCGCCCATTCGCCCGGCTGGCCTCCGCACATCAACGGCGGTTGGATGGTCGTGCCGCGTTGCACGTGGCCGCCGCACAACGCCTGGAGCGTGAACTCGGTCGACGGCCGATCGTGCCACGGTCCGTCGAGCCCGAACGGGCTCAGCGCGACCACCACCAAGGCGGGAAGTTCGGCGTACAGCACGGCAGGCGCGCACGCAGGCGTGTCGGCGATCGCGGAGCCGGCCGACCACACCACGACATCGGCGGCCGCCACGAGGTCGCGCACGAGGCGGCGATCGCCGTCGGCCTCGACCGAAGCCACCAGGCTCCGCTTCGACGCGGAGAGGAAGCGGAACAACGGCCCGTCTTCGTGGTCCGGCAAAACCGCGCCACTCCCCGACCACCGGCGCAGCGGATCTCCCTCCGGCCCCTCGACCTTCACGACGTCGGCGCCGCCGTCGGCGAGCAGCTTCGTGCAGTACGCGCCCACGATGCCGGTAGACAAGTCGACGACGGAGCAGCCGATGAGTGGCCAGGCTTCGGACATCAGCGCTCCACCGTCAGCGGTCGAGCACCGCGGAGCCGCCGGTGACGATCGGATAGAGCGCATCAGCGCCCGCCGTCACCACCTCCGCTCCGAGAGTTCGGCTCCAGTACCGCTCGTCGCCGTACTCGCTGCGCCACGCCCACAAGCGCCGGCTGAAGTGGTGCAACGGGTATTCGCGCGTCATCCCCATCGCGCCGTGCGCCTGATGCGCGGCGCGCGTGGCCGACGTTGCCGCCCGGTTGGCGAGGAGCTTGGCCGCCCCGATCTCGAAGTGGGCGTCGCCGCGAGTTGCCGCCCGGGCCGACGTCGCCGCTGCCATCGCCACGATCACCGCATCCTGCGCCGCGTGGACGAGATGTTCCTGCACCGCCTGGAAGCTCGCGACCGGTTTACGGAACTGGCGCCGATCGCGTGTGTACTCCTGCGTGATCTCACTCATCCGCTGGAGCGCGCCGGCCATGACCGCGACGCGCGACAACGCGCCGCGGTATCGCAACGCCGGCGGATCGACACCCGGCGCGGCCGAAGCCGCATCGGAGACGCGAACCGCATCGAAGACGAGCGTGTCGCGCGGTTCGCCGGCGAGGTTCGTGGCCCGTTCGATCCGTACCGCGTCGACGGGAACCGACACGACGGTCCACGATCCGCCGTCGGCGACGAGCGCAACGATCGATCCGACCGAACCTGCCCACGGAACGCGGTGCGCGGTTCCCGACAGGATGCCGCGGTCGAACCGCAATGTGTCGCGTCGGTTCCCCGGGATCACGGTGAGCGGGGCGTCAGGGAACGGCAATCCCGCTCCTGCGAGCAGCCACCCCGCCAGCACGCCGGTCTCGGCCAGCGGGATCGGCGCCGCGTACCGGCCCGCGACCTGCAGGACGTCGAGCGCGTCCTCCAGCGTGCCGCCGGACCCTCCCCGCGTTTCCGGCACCGAGATGCCCGGGAGGCCCATCCCGGCGACCGCGCTCCAGATGCCGGGCGCCTCGCCCTCGGCTTCGGCCCGTTCGACCGCGTCGAACGTGCAGCGATCGGCGAACAGCCGCTCCGCACTCTCGATGAGCAGTGCGTCGCTCACGATCCGAGGCGCTTCGCCACGACCGACCGCAGGATCTCGATGGTGCCGCCGCGGATCGTGAAGCTCGGGGCCGACAGGATCGCGTTGGCGAGCAGGCGCTCGAACAACGACGACGACTCGGGCCACGGCTCGAGATCGACCAACCGCCGCAGTGCCTCGAGCAGATCCTGCTCGAAGCGGGTGGCCATCTCCTTCACCAGCGCGGCTTCGGCCGCGGGCGCCGCGCCGTCGTCGATCGCGCGCGCCACCGCCAGCGAAAGGTTGCGAAGTCCCCACCACTGCGCGGTGACCCAACCGAGGAACTCGACCAGCGCGTCGTCGACCAGTTGATCGACCGGCGCGCCGTCGAACGCATCGACCGCGTGCTCACGCAGGAACTCCTCGACCACGAGGTACGTCGACAGCCAGCGATCGGGTCCACCCCGTTCGAACGCGAGCTCGCGGCCCACCTGCGACCACCCCATGCCGATGGTGCCGACGACGTCGGCATCGGGCACGTACACGTCGGCGAGGACGACCTCGTTGAAGTCGGCGGTGCCGTCGAGAAACGGAATCGGGTTGATGGTGACGCCGGCACCGTGGAGATCGATCAGCACCTGGCTGAGTCCGGCGTGACGATCGGCCTCGTCGCTCGTGCGCACCAGCGCAATCATCCAGTCGTGCTCGTGCGCGCCGGTGGTCCAGACCTTCGTGCCGTTGACCAGCCAGCCGCCGTCGGTGCGCGTCGCCCGGGTGACCACCGACGCGAGGTCGCTCCCCGAGTCCGGTTCGCTCATGCCGATGCAGAACGAGAGCTCGCCCCGACAGATCCCCGGGAGGAACCGTTCGCGTTGCTCCTCGCTCCCGAACTTGGCGATCAGCGGACCGCTCTGACGATCGGCGACCCAGTGGTGGCCGACCGGGGCACCCCAGCGCAACAGCTCCTCCGCGACCACGAACCGCTCGACCGCCGAGCGGTCGCCGCCGCCGTACTGCCGCGGGAGCGCCATCCCGACCCATCCACGCGCGGCGAGCTTCTGCGAGAGGGCTGCGTCCGTGGCCCCCGCCATGCCGAGGCCCGGTGCGAACGATCCACGGGGGAGCTCCGCGGCCAGGAACGCCCGCACCTCGCGCTGCAGCGCGAGCTCGGCCGCGCTCAGCTCGGTGGCCTCGAACCGCATCCCCGTCACCCGTTCGGCTGCAGGAACGCGCTCTCCGACCACGGCCGCAACGCCGCGGTGGTCGCCACCGCGTGCCAGTGCGGATCGGGCACCGGCAGCTGCTGCGCGAGCTCCCCCAGACCGTGCCAGCTCTCGGCCGCGAAGTAGACGATCGCGCGCGGGTCGTGCAGCGCGCCGAGCCACAGCAATGGCAACCACGCGGCACCGTCGAGCGCTGCCGCGACCTCGGCACCGAACCAGGCGAGGTAGTCGTCGAGCGCGCCGTGGCGAAGGCGGACGACCTGTTGCACCACGCACGGGCGGCGGGGACCGGTCCGCTCGCGCAACGCCGGTGAACCGGGGCCGGGCCGCATGAAGCGATCCCAACCACCCCAGCGTTCACCCGACGACGTGAGCCACCACTTGGCGAAGTCCTGGTGTTCGGTCTCGGGGGGCGGGGCGGCGCCGAATTGCTCGGTGAACACGTGGCTGATCCTGTCCCAGTCCACCTCCCACAGGTTGACCGCGCGCGGCCACTGGCCGAACGGCCGCAGTTGCTCGAACACGCCGACGAGGTCGAACCGGTGCGCGGGGTCGAACGGCCACTTCGAACCCAGGTTGGGCAGGTAGTCGTCGGCCTTCCCAGGATTCAGGTAGACGTCTTCGTGGAGGTAGAGGTACGGGTTCACACGATCTCCCGCTCCGGCATGCGGGTGGCCCACCAACCCATCACCTGCCGGCACGCCGGGTCGCGCATCGAACCCACACCCGCGATCTCGCGTTCGGCGAGGGCGAAGAGGTCAGGTGCGGCCCACACCAGCAGGCCCTGCCACGGCGCGAACTCCTCGACGAGGACGAGGTCGGGTCCGTCCATCCGTTCGAACGCGTCCGGTGCATCGACCACGACGTGCTCCACCAGGAACGCGTCGGCCGCGGGCGGCAACTCGCCGCGGGCGCGACGGTACAGACGCGCGACGCCTTCGACCACCTGTTCCTCGTCGAAGCCGTCGTGCCCGTCGGCTGCGAGCCAGCGCGTGAGCGCGGTCTCGTCGGGGATGCGCCACACCACCATCGTGTGCGGCCAGTGGGCGTCACTCCCGAGCGTCGCCAACGTGGCGGTGAGCTCCCAACCGAATCCGGGGAGTCCGGCCGCCATCGCCGCCATCCGCCATCGCGTGCGGCCGTCGGTGGAGCCCTGTAGGCCCCAGATGCACCAGCGTTCGCCCGTCATCGCCGCCGGACGGTAACCATCAGTTGACAGTGTCGTCAAGATTCGCCGGCCGGGTAGGTTCACCGGCGACACGAACGAGGGAGAGCTGGTGGCAGCGGGCGACGAAGACCGGCGGTTCGACGGGAAGGTCGCGTTCATCACCGGGGGCGGAGCCGGCTTCGGGCGGGGCTTCGCCGATGCGCTCGCCGCCGAAGGTGCGGCCATCGCGATCGCCGACATCGACCTCGCGGTCGGCGAGCACGCCGCCGCCGAGATCGCGGCCAAGGGCCACGACGCGTTCGCGGTGCCGTGCGACGTCGCCGACCCCGACGCGATCGACGCCGCGGTCGGCGCCACCATCGACCGGTTCGGCGGGATCGACATCCTCATCAACAACGCCGGGAAGCACCTGACGAAGTACAACCAGCCGTTCACGGTGCTCGGGCGCGACGACCTGCGCGCACTGTTCGACGTGAACGTGCTCGGGGTCGTCAACTGCTCGGTCGCGTGTCACGAGACGCTGCGCGACCGCGGCAACGGGGTGATCGTGAACATCGCGTCGATGGCCGGCCACCTCGCGATCACGCCGTACTCGGTGTCGAAGCTCGCGGTGCGCGGGCTCACCATCGCGTTCGCCACCGAGTTCGCGCCCGACAACATCCGCGTCAACGCCATCTCCCCCGGCCTCATGGCGACGGAAGCCGCGCTCGAAGACCTGCCCGGCGACATGATCACCGACATGGTCGAGAACAAGCAGCTGATCCACCGTGTGGGCGCCCCGTCCGACATCGTGGATGCGATGCTGTTCCTGTGCTCCGACGAATCCAGCTTCATCACCGGTGAGACGCTCAAGGTGACCGGCGGCTACCCGCTGTTCCTGTAGCCATGGCCGCCACCACTCCCCCGCCCGCGCCCCTGCCGGTCCCCAACGAGCTGACCCAGTTCTTCTGGGACGGCGTGGCCCGCCACGAGCTCTGGATCCAGCGCTGCAGGAACTGCCGCCACTATCTCCACTTCCCGAAGCCGATCTGCCGGTTCTGCCGGTCGCGCGACCTCGCCGGCGAACGCGTGTCGGGCCGAGCCACGCTCTACACCTGGACCATCGCGGTGCAACCGTTCCACCCGTTCTGGGTCGACAAGATCCCGTACACGCTGGCCACCGTCGAGCTGGTCGAGCAGCCGGGCCTGATGTTCGTGACCCACGTCGTCGAATGTCCGGAAGCCGAGCTGCGCGCCGGCCTCCCGCTCGAAGTGGTCTTCCACGAGTTGTCGCCGGAGCTCACGCTCCCGCTGTTCCGTCCATCCGGCGCGTAAGCCGCCGGCCCCAGGAAACCGAACGAGGCAGGGAGCGCGCGTGGTCACCGGCAATCGGGTTGCAATCGCAGGCGTCGGGTACTCGACGGTCGGCCGCAACACCGGGCTGTCGGTCGACGACCTCGTGATCGAAGCCACGACCGCCGCGCTGGCCGACGCCGGGATGACGGTCGCCGACATCGACGGGGTCTCGTCGATGGGGAGCGAGCCGCTGGGCAACGCGTGGATGCTGGGCATCGAGCCGGTCAACTGGTGGTCGTCGGGCATCATCGGCCCCGCGTTCGTGTATCCCGCGCTCATGTCGATCGCCGCGATCGCCTCGGGGTTCTGCCACACCGCGCTCACCCTGCGCATCATCCAGCAGCAGCCCAGCGGCGGCGCCATGGCGGCCGGGACCGCCGGGGCGGCCGGCGCCGCCAACCCCATGGCCGCCCTGCTCATGCTGGGGGGCAGCGGCGATCGTCAGTTCCTCGTGCCGTTCGGCGCCGGGAACCCGACGCAGTGGGCCGGCCTGTTCACGCAACGCCACATGGCCGAGTTCGGTACCACCGAGGAGCAGTTCGGGCACCACGTGATCGCGCAGCGGTACCACGCGTCGCTCAACGACGACGCCATCTTCCGCGAGCCGCTCACCATGGACGACTATCTCGCGGCGCGCTACGTGTCGAAGCCGCTGCGCATCCTCGACTGCGACTATCCGGTGGACGCGGGATCGGCGGTGATCTTCACCACCGAGGAACGCGCGCGCGACCTCCGCCAACCGGTCGTGCTCGTCGACTCCTACGCGATGTCGTCGATCCGCGATCTGCACTTCGAGATCATGGAAGACATGGTGCACACCTCGCCCGCGCACTGCGCGTCGGAGTTGTGGTCGCGCACTGATCTCGGGCCGGGCGACGTCGACACCGCGCAGCTCTACGACGGCTTCTCCGTGATCACGTTCCAGTGGTTGGAAGCCCTCGGCTTCTGCGGCCCCGGCGAAGCCGGTCCGTTCGTCGAAGCGGGCAACACCCGGCTGGGCGGTTCGCTCCCGGTGAACACCGACGGCGGCGCCTGCAACGTGGGCCGCCGGCACGGCGCCAACTTCTGCATCGAAGCAACGCGTCAGCTGCGCGGTCAGTGCGGCGAGCGACAGGTGGAGGGCGCCGAGGTCTCGGTGTTCTCGAACGCGGTCGGGCCGTTCTCCGGCGCGGTGCTGCTCACCAAGGGATAGCTCGTCGATGCGAGGGGGTACGCCATGCTGACGTTGGAGCCGGGCACCGCGATCGTCACCGGCGGCGCGAGTGGGATCGGCGCCGCCGTCGTCGAGATGCTGCAGTACGAGGGCGTGCGCGTCGCATCCCTCGACCGCGCCGACGGCGGTCCCGCCGATCTGCGCGTCGCCTGCGACGTCGCCGACGAAGGCGCGCTCGGTGACGCGGTCCAGCGGGTCGTCGCCGAGCTCGGCGCGCCCCGCTACGTGTTCGCCAACGCCGGGGTGTCGGGAGTGGCCGGCGTGCTCGACACCGACGGCACCGAGTGGGACCGCGTCGTCGACGTCGACCTGCGCGCGGTGTTCCTCACCGTGCACTTCGCGGCGCGGGCCATGGTCGACGCCGGGCAGACGGGCTCGATCGTCGTCACCAGTTCGTGCGCCGGGCGAGTGGCCGATCTCGGCATGCTCCCCTACAGCGTGTCGAAAGCCGCGCTGCACCAACTCGTACGCGTCAGCGCGCGTGAGCTCGGTCAGCAGGGGATCCGGGTGAACGGCGTCGCGCCGGGGATGACGATCACCGGCATGACCGCGCCGGTGGCCGACGTTCCCGAGCTGCTGGCCACCGCGGTGCGCAAGGTTCCGATGGGCCGCGTCGGCGCGGCGGAAGACATCGCGGAGGCGGTCCTCGCGTTGTTCGCGCTCCGGTGGATCACCGGCGAGACGATCTCGGTCGACGGCGGCCAGAACCTCTCCGGCCCCAACGCGGTGGCGCCCGTGATACCGAAGGCGACCTAGCCGGTCGGCTCAGAGCACCCAGCCGTCGAGCGCCTCGCGCTGGTGCGCCTCGTCGCTGTGGCTGCGCCACCGGTCGATGGCCCGCACCGACGACGGATCGCACCCCACCCGGAGCGGCGCGTCGTCGTCGAGGATCGCGTCGGCCACCGCGATCGCGGCGTCTTCCGGTGACGTGATCGGGTGCGCACCGCCGGCCCCCGGCGGGAACGCCTTCTCCGCCAATGCCCGGTAGGGCTCGTGGTCGATCGCCTCCGGCGGCCGGACCATCACCGAGTCGTTCAGGAGGTCGGTGTCGATGGGCCCGGGCATGATCTCGACCACCCGGATGCCGTGTGGTGCGAGTTCGGCCCGCAGCGTGTCGCCGAGCGCGCTGACCGCAGCTTTGCTGGCGCGGTACGCGGCAAAGAACGGCATCGGCAGCAGCAGCGACGACGACGTGACGGTGCAGATCACCCCACCGCCGTTGGCGCGCAGCACGGGTATCGCCCGTTGCACGATCGCCAGCGTGCCGAACACGTTCGTCTCGAACGCCTCGCGCCAGTGTTCGACCGGATCGACCTCCACCGGCAGGTACGGGCCGCGTACCCCTGCGTTGCACACCAGCACGCGCAGGTCGGCGGGAACGACGAAATCCTCCGCGTGCGTGAGGTCGAGTTGCACGACCTCGAGCCGGCCACCGAACGCCGCGGCGTCGGCGACCAGGGCATCGGCCGTCGAGAGGTCGCGCACGGTGGCGACGACCGTGAAACCGCGTCGGGCCAACTCCATCGCGGTGGCCCGGCCGAGGCCGCGGCTGGCACCGGCCACGAGCGCGGTGCCCTCGGGCTTCACGACGCGGCCGTGGCCTGCAACCACCCAACTTGCGTTGCCGGTGTTGGTAGAGGCCACACGAGCGACGCAAGTTCGGCGTGCGGGTGCCCGTTCACACGGTCGCGGCCGTGTCCTTGAGGATGCCGGTGGCGTGCACCGCGGCGAGGTTGTCGGCGAGGTACTCGGGCGCCTCGTCGGTCTCGATGAACCAGCCGGTGGGGCACATGGTGAGGATCTCCACGAACGAGAACCCCGCGCCCGACAGTTGCGTCTCGAACGCACGCTGCAGCGTCTTGCGGGTGCGCGACACGTTGCCCGCGTTGTTGACCGCGCACCGGGCCACGAACGCCGCGCCTTCGAGCTGCGCGATCAGGTTGCTCAGCAGGATTGGGTAGCCGTGCAGCTCGGCGTCGCGCCCATCGAGTGTGTTCTTGGTGCGTTGGCCGAGGACGGTGGTCGCGGTGAGGTGGCCGCCGGTCTCCCCGAACACGCCGTTGTTCAGCATGATGCACGTGATCCGCTCCCCGCGCGCGGCGGCGTGGATCACCTCCTGCAGACCTTCGTTGACCATGTCGCCGTCGCCCTGCACCGTGAACACGACGGAGTCGGGCTTGGCCCGCTTCACGCCGGTGGCCAACGACGGCGCGCGCCCGTGCAGGGCCTGGAGCACCTCGACGTCGAGGTTGTTGGAGAACGCGGTGTAGCACCCGATGCCGAACACCGCGATGGTGCGCTGCACGACGTCGAGCTGCTCGATCACCTCGAGCGCGGAGCGCATCGCGATCGGCTCGCCGCAGCCGGGGCAGAGATGGTGCTCGCCGACGTCGATCAGCGCGGGCGTGAAGTCGTCGACCAGACGCGCCGGGACTGACGGCGGCGCGTCGGTGGGAAGGACGAGATGGCCTTCGACCTCAGTGGTGACGACGTCGCCGGTGGTCACGTCGGTCATCGTGCACCTCCTGCGGGTGTCCCCGCTGCTTCCACGACCCGGAGTATCCGTTCGCGCAGGGTACCGACCTCGAGGTCGGGGGCGATCCCGAAGCCGGATCCGTCGAGGCTCAGGCCGCCGATGAACTCCACCGGGCAGCGCCCGAGCACCGCCAGCCGGACGTCGTCGATCATCTGACCTTGGTTGTTCTCGTACACCGCGACCGTCCGGGCGCCGTCGGCCACCGCGGCCACGATGTCGGTCGGGAAGGGCACCAGCGAGATCGGACGCACATAACCGACGCGCACGCCGTCGGCCCGGAGGCTGCGTACCGCGGCGCGCACGTAGCGGGCCGGCGTGCCGAACGCGACCACGATCACCTCGGCGTCGTCGACGAAGCCGACGTCGGCCATCGGCGCCACGCCCGCGAGCATCTCGGTGGTTGCATCGGCGCAACTGAGATAGTGCGCGGCGAGGTCGTAGCCGACGTCGTCGCGCTGCTTGGTGGTGCCAAGGGGCGAGAGGATCTTGGCGTGACCGGACCCACCCGTCGATCCGTCGAGCGCCCAGTCGTTCGCGGGCGGCGGGCCGAAGTCGAGACGCTCCACCCGCACCGACTGCGTGGTGTGCGCGAGGTAGTAGTCGCCGAAGACGAGCACCGGGTTGCGCCAGATAGCTGCGAGGTGGAACGCCTGCTGGACCAGCGCCACCGCCTCGTTCACGTCCATCGGCGCGAGGACGAGGTGCCGGTAGTCGCCGTGACCGCCGCCGCGGGTGGCCTGGTAGTAGTCGCCCTGGGCCCGGGCCATGTTGAGCACCACCAGCGGTATACGGGCGTAGGCCAGCTCGGCCAGCGACTCCTGCATGAGCGACAGCCCCTGGCCGGTTGAGCCGGTGGCCGCGGACGTGCCGGTGGCGGCGGCGCCCCACGCCATCCCCACCGCTTCGAGCTCGCTCTCGGCATTCATGGCGACGCCGCCCACCGCGGGCAGCTTCGCCGCCATCTGCTCGAGGATCTCGGTGAAAGGGGTCATCGGGTAGCCGCTGAAGAACCGGCAACCGGCCGCGATCATCGCGTCGGCAATGGCCTCGGAGCCCTCGAGCAGCTGGGTCGGGGTTTCCGTCGCGGTCATACCGGCTCCGTTCCGATCTGAATCGGCGTGTCGTACTTGTAGACCTGGAACACGAAGTCGGGGCAGATCTGCGAACACGCCTGGCACCCGGTGCACCCGGGGAGCAGCAGCGGGTAGCGGTAGCCGCGGGTGTTGTGCTGATGCTCCGTCATCACCAGCACCCGCGGTGGGCACGCGTCGATGCACAGGTCGCACCCCTTGCACGCCTCGACGTCGATGACTACCGTGCCGCGGGTGAGCACGGGCGCGCTCATCGCGCCACCGCCGCCGCGCTCTCCGACTCGGCCGCGGTCCAGGCGTCGAACATGCCGGCGGGCGCGGCCGCCGCGCCGGCCCGCAACGCGCGCACATTGAGCTCGACGTGCTTCGAGCGGTACGACGGGAGCGAATCGGCGACCGCCGACTCCAGTGCGTCGAGCGCGACCAACCCGGTGACCGCGGCGTACGCACCGACCATCACCATCGACGCGGTCATCACGTTGCCGATGTCGACGGCCAGATCCGACGCCGCGATGTCGATCACGCGGTAGGCGTCGCGGTCGATCTCACCCTCGTAGACGGTGGAATTGACGAGCACGATGCTCCCGGCGCGCAAGCGGGCGCGGGTGGGCTCGGAGTAGTCGTGATGCATCAGGATCGCCGACCACGCGTCGCTCACGGTGGGCGGCGACTCGATCGGCCCGTCGGCCACCACGAGGGTCGCTTCGGTGTTGCCGCCCCGCATCATCCCGCCGTAGCTGCCGAAGAGCTGCACCTCGCGGCCTTCGGTGAGCGCGGCCCGCGCCACCACCTGGGCCCCCAACTGGACGCCCTGCCCGCCGATACCCGTCATCAAGAGCTCCCGTTCCATCCGCCCACCCTAGAACGGTCGTTCAACGAACGCAAAACACCGTTTTTCCGCCGTCTGTACCGAACCTGCGTCGTTTCAGGCCCTTATAAGGCCTGTGACGACGCACGTTCGGGGGTCGAGGGGTGTGGGTCAGGTGAAGCGGTCGACGAGGAGGCGGCGCTGGACCTGCTGGGTGGGCGCGGTGCGGGGGATGGCGTCGACCACCTCGACCCGGCGGGGGTGCTTGAACCGGGCCAGGCGGCCGGCGCAGTGGGCGCGCAACTCGTCGACGGTCGGGGCGTCGCCTGCGGGCACGATCACCGCGCACACGATCTCGCCCCACTGGGCGTCGGGGAGACCGATCACCGCGAGGTCGGCGATGTGCGGATGATCGGCGAGCACCGCCTCCACTTCGATCGGGGCGACGCCTTCGCCACCGGTGCGGATGAGGTCGCGTCCGCGACCGACCACCGAGAGGTAGCCCTCGTCGTCGACCGCGACGAGATCGCCGGAGCGGTACCAGCCGTCGACGAGCGCGTCGGCGGTGGCGTCCGGATTGTCGAAGTAGCCGTCGAACAGGAAGGGGCCGCGCGCCCACAGCTCACCGTCGGCGGCGACGCGCACCTCGGCCAGCGGCGCAGGTACGCCGACGCTGCCAGGCTTGCGCCGGATGTCGACGGGATCGAGCGACGCCACCGTCCCCGCTTCGGTGGATCCGTAGAAGATGCGCACGTGCGCGTTCGGCAACGCGTCCTCGATGGCGACGAGGAGGTCGAGTGGCGTCGCCGAGGTCGCCGACTCGGCCAGCGTGATCGACGACAGGTCGCACGCCTTCCCGTCGGGTGTCGCCAGATGGTCGAGGATGCGCCGCCACACCCCGGGAATGCAGTGCATCCGGGTGGCGCGATGCCGCTCGATCGCCGCGCAGATCGCCGGCGCGTCGCTCGCTTCGTACGCCACCAGGTCGCGCGCGTGCCACGCCTGCATACCGATGGTCCACCCCGCCATGTGGAAGAGCGGGAACGGGCACACGATCGGACCGCGCGGCAGCAACAGCGGCCCCGGGTGGGAGCGCAGGAAGTTGGCCCGGTGCGAGAGCACCACCCCTTTCGGACGACCGGTGCTACCGCTGGTGAAGAAGATCACATGGGGGTCGGTCTCGCGCAACGCCGGCTCGTCGATCGCGCCCGAGTCGATCGCGGCCGCGTCATCGCCATCGCCGTCGGCCAGGCCGGTGAGCTCGAAGAGGGAGATGCCGGCCCGCGCTGCGAGCGCGGTCCCGTCGGCCCGGCGCTCGGCGTCGACTGCGAGCATCGACGGCCGCGCCACCGTGAGCATGTCGAACGCCTCGTCGGCACCGAGCATGGTCCCGATGGGCGCGAACACGGCCCCCAACTTCGCCAACGCCACGAAGAACGGCAGCGTGTCGAGGCTCGTGTCGCTCCACACCACGACCCGGTCGCCGTGACCGATCCCCATCGCGCGCAGCCGCCGCGCCACCCGGTTGGCCCGCCGGTCGAGCTGAGCGAACGTGAGTTGGGCATCGCCCCGCGCCGCGGCCGGTCGGTCGGGCACCGCCCGCGCCGCGTTGGCGAAGATGTCGCCGACGAGGAGCTGCGCGGTCATGACGCCGAGATGGACTCGACGCTCGTGCGCAGCTCGCGCTTCATCACCTTGCCCGCCGGATTCCGCGGCAACGGCTCGACGCGGATCCACACGTGCGTCGGCACCTTGAACCCGGCGAGCCGCGCGGCCGCGTGGGAGCGCAGTGCGTCGGCATCGGCTTCGGCGCCCGGCCGCAGGCACACCACCACGCCGACCTCCTCGCCCAGCACCTCGTGCGGGATGCCGATGGCGGCCACGTCAAGCACGTCCGGGTGCTCGAACAGGGCAGCCTCCACCTCGGCGCCGGCGACGTTCTCGCCGCCGCGGATGATGATGTCCTTGATGCGGTCGAGGATGTAGACGAATCCCTCGTCGTCGATCCGCCCGAGGTCGCCGGAGCGCAGCCAACCGTCGACGAAGGTCGCCGCCGTCTCGTCGGGACGACGCCAGTATCCCTTCACCACGTTGGGTCCGCTGATCCACAGCTCGCCGGGCGCGCCGGCCGGCACATCGGCGCCGTCGTCGCCGATCACCCGCACGCCGCAGACCGGCACCGGTACGCCGACGCTGTCGGGATGGGCGGCGTAGTCCTCACCACTGATCGACGTGACCAACGACGACGTCTCGGTGAGGCCGTACCCGGTCGAGACCGCGCGGCCGGGCAGCACCGCGGCGGCCTTGCGCACGATCTCGGGGGGCGCCGCCGCGCCGCCTCCCCCCATGGTGGTGAGACTCGACAGATCGAAGTCGTGGGCGTTCGGTGCCTGCACGAGCTCCCACATCATCGACGGCACGCCGGACAGGCCCGTGACCCGTTCCTGCTCGATGAGGCGCAGCGCGACCTGCGGATCCCACTTGCGCATCAGCACCAGCGTGCCCCCGAAGTACGCGTGCGCCACCAGGATGCTGTGACAGCCGGTGGCGTGGAACAGCGGGACGGGCACCAGCGTCACCGGCTGCGGCCGCGGGGCATCGGCGCCGGCGCCCGCTGCGACTGCAGCCGGAGGGTGGCGCAGCGCACCGCGCGCACCCACGTACAGGATGCTGGTGAGGTTGCTGCAGATGTTCCGTTGGGTACCCAGGACGCCTTTGGGCGTACCCGTGGTGCCCGACGTGTAGAAGATCGTGGCGTCGTCTTCGGGATCGATCGCCACGTCGGGGAGCGCCCGCGGCGGACCGTCGATGATCGTCGCCATCTCGACCAGACCGATCGCCGACAATTCGTCGGGCAACGGACCGTCACCCCGCCGGTCGTCGAGGCGGGTACCGATGACCGCCACCAGGCCCGTGGCCGCGAGCTCGGCCAGATGGGGCGCCAGGCGCACCAACCGTTCGCCGTCGGCGACCAGCACGCGCGCTCCGGAGTCGCGCACCCCGAACGCCAGCTCCTCCCCCGTCCACCACGCGTTCAGCGGCACCGCCACCGCACCGATCAGCGTGGTGGCGAAGAACGCGATCGACCACTCGGGGTAGTTCCGCATCGCGATGACGACGCGGTCGCCGTGCTGCACGCCGAGATCGTCGACCAACGCGCGCGCGAGCGTGGCGACCCGTGACGCGTGCTCGGCGTGGGTGAGTCGTTCGTCGCCGAGCACGAGGAACGGGCGGGTCCCGCCCGTGGCCGCGCCCTGGGCCAGCACCTCCCGGAGGGACCGCGGCGCGTTCTTCCATGTGCGCGTCGCGACACCACCGATGTCGCGCTCCTCGATCTCGAAGAACTGTCCCGGCGCGGTGAGCCGGGCGTTGATCTCTTCGTAGCCGAGCGTCATCGGGCAACCACCCCGAGGGCGCGGTCGCAGAACGCGACGAGATGCTCGACGTCGCCGCGCGACGGACGAGTGCCTGCGAGCACGTGACGCTCG
Source organism: uncultured Actinomycetes bacterium (assembly GCA_963819735.1). Taxonomy (GTDB): domain Bacteria; phylum Actinomycetota; class Acidimicrobiia; order IMCC26256; family DASPTH01; genus CAWFXC01. The sequence continues at coordinate 560,641 of CAWFXC010000001.1, forward strand.
TTGAACATGAACGCGACGTCGAACACCGACCACGCGTCACGCACCGGATCCGCGCTGACGATCGCGCCGGCCGCCGCCGCGTCACGGATGGCGTTGACGAGCAGATCCAGGACCAGGCGCTGCGAGCTCTCGACCTCAGCGGGGAACTGCTCGGCCAGCCGGCCGGCGTTGGCGATGAACGGCCGCGTCCGCGACGCGGCGCGCTTGTCGACGGCCTGCGCGGCCATCCCCTCGATCCACGCGTGCACGCGGCCGATCCCGTCGGTGGCCTTCTCCATCCGGTGTTCGAGGTAGCCCGCCAGCCGCCGACGGCCGTCGTCGAGGATGACGAGCAGGAGCTCGTCCTTCGACGGGAAGTGGCGGTAGAACGCCGGGCTCGACAGCTCGGCCTCGATCAGGATGTCGCGCACCTTCGGGTCGAGCGTTCCCGTGCGTTCGATCACCCGATAGGTGGCGTCGACGATGCGCGCCACCTCTTCCTCGGCCGCCGCGTAGCGGTCGGAGAACTGGCGGGTGATCGCCCGTTGCCGCAGCGGGGCGGTATCGCCGGCCGGGTCGGTGTCGGGCAGGGTCGAGCGCGGCATGGAGCTCCTGCGGGTCGAAAAACAGTGTTCTGGAACTGCCGAATACCGTACTCCCGGCCCGGTACCGAGGCCCGGGGGTTCACTCGCCCGGTCGCGCGATCACGCCCGCCAGCTCCAGGATGCGCGCCGGCGGCAGGTACTGCTCGGTGATACGGACGCCGAGGTGCGCCAGCGCGTCCTCGATCGCGTTGGTCAGCGCCGCGGGCGCCGCGATCATCCCGCCCTCGCCCACGCCGCGGTAGTTGATCTCGATGTCGGTCGGCGTCTCGACGTGGTGGATCTCGATGTCGGGCACCTCCATCGCCGTCGGCAGGAGGTAGTCCATGAACGTGCCCGCCTGGAACTGGGCCTGGTCGTCGTAGACCGACTTCTCGTAGAGCACCGCGCCGATGCCCTGGACCACCCCGCCGGAGATCTGGCCGTCGACCACCGCGGGATTGATCAGCTCGCCGCAGTCCTCGACCACGACGTAGCGCGGGATCTGCACCCGGCCGGTGTTCAGGTCGACGTCCACCCAGCACACGTGCGTGGCCTGCGCCCATCCACCCTCGCCACCGTCGTACGCCCGATCGGTGCGCAACACCTCACCGGGCAGTCGCTTCGGATCGAGTTCGACCGCGCGCCCGGCGACGTCGGCGAGGGTGAGCGAGATCGCGGGCACTCCGCGCACGTGGATCGCGCCGTCTTCGATCACGAGGTCGTCGCGTGGGGCCTCGAGCATGTCGGCCGCCAGGTCGAGGATGTCCTCACGCAGCGAGCGCGCCGAATAGGTGACCGCGCCCCCGGCCATCGGCGCCGAACGACTGGCGCCGGTGCCCATGAGGCTGAACGGAGTGAGGTTCGTGTCGCCGAACCGCACCCGCACCTGTTCGAGCGGCACCCCGAGCTCGTCGGCCGCCACCTGCGCGAGCGTGGTCTCGTGCCCCTGGCCGTGTGGCATCTGGGGCGTGAACACCGACACCGTGCCGTCGCGCTGCAGCACCGCGCGCGCCGCTTCGGTCGCCGCCATCATCCCGGCCCCCGGCATCACCGCGTCGAGGAACCCCGGCGGGCCGGGTGCCGCCTCGATGAACGTGGCGAAGCCGAGCCCGAGCGTGCGCCCCTGTGCCCGCGCCGCGGCCTGTTGCTCGGGCCACCGGTCGAGCTCGGCGATGGCGAGCGCCCGCACCAGCGTCTCGCGCGCCGACATCCGCACGTCGAGCACCGGGCCGGTCACCATCTTCGTGGGCAGCTCGTCGACGCCGATCATGTTGCGCAACCGGATCTCGTCGCGTCCGATGCCGAGCTCCCGGGCCGCGACGTCGAGCATGCGTTCGCGCACCCACGTCTCGACCGCCCACGGGCCGCGGTACGCCACGTAGGTTCCCTTGTTCGACGCGGTGACGGTGGTGGCGAACCGCAGCGCCGGGAGGCGGTAGGGCCCCGGGATCATCGTGCGGATGATGCGGGTGAACAAGGCCGCCCCCATCGGGAAGCCGGGATAGGCCCCCTGGTCCATCACCAGGTTGACGCGCAGGCCGAGCAGCGTGCCGTCGGACCGGAACGCGGCGTCGACGTCGAGGGTCTCCTCGCGCGCCTGCCCGCCCACCGCGAGGTGCTCGTTGCGATCTTCGATCCATTTGACCGGCCGTTGCAGCGAGAGCGCGGCGGCGAGCACGGCGACGTCTTCTCGCGCGACGAGCCCCTTCGCGCCGAACGCCCCGCCGATGTCCTGCGCGGTGACACGTGGCAGCGTGGCGGGGTCCTTGGCCAGCAGCCCGAGCATCGAACGGGTGAGGTGCACGATCCGGCTCGGCTCGCGGATGAACGCCTGCGCCATCGCCTTGTTCATCGAGCTCGACGACGCCATCGCGTCCTGGTTGGCGCGGGCGAACTCACGCGCGCCACGCCCGAACCGCGCCATGCGCTCCCGCTGGCGCGCCATGTCGACGAGCGACCGCCACACCGGTTGACGGCCGGTCAGCATCCCGAGACACCACTTCAGCACGTGGCTGCTCTGGGTCGCCGCGTGATACCGCACGGTGTCGGCGACGGAATCGACTTCCGCCACGCACCCGCGCGTCTCCATCGGCTGGTTGGAGTGGCGGTGCTGCACGAACCGCTCGCTCACGACGCGGTCGGCGCCCGCGAACGCTTCGTCAACGTCGCCGTAGTCGTCGGTCTCCGCGAACATCACGTTGCCGCGCGCGCCGGGCCAGATCGCGGGCCTGCTGGGATCACGCGCCTGATCCATCGTGGCGATGGGCGCCAACTCCTCGTAGTCGACCACGACGAGACCGGCGGCGTCCTCGGCGATGTAACGCGACTCGGCCACGATCAGCGCAACCGGATCGCCGACCAACCGCACGCGGTCGACGGCGAGCGCATAGAAGACCGGGTTGTAGAGGCCCTCGAGCGGCATCAACCCCATGAGCGGATTGGTGAGCGCGGCGATGTCGGCGCCGGTGAACACTGCGACGACGCCGGGAAGGCGACGGGCCTCGGCGACGTCGATGCTGCGAATGGTGGCGTGGGCGGCGGGGCTGCGGACGAACGTCGCGTGCAGCATGTCGGGCACGGTGACGTCGTCGACGTAGCGCCCGTGCCCGGTGAGCAGCCGGGGGTCTTCGACCCGCGCGACCTTCGACCCCACGAACCGGCCGGCCATCGCCTCACGCATGTCGTCCCCGTTCGTCGCGACCCCGAGCCGACAGTCTGACCGCCATCGCCGACCGTCGCCGCCCGCGGCAACGCGGGTCAGCGGGCGGGTCGGCCGTCGAGGACGATCTCAGGGTTCGGATGCGTGGCCGACGGCTCCATGTGCACGTGCCCGAGCCGCAGCCGCTCACCGCACACCGCGCAGTGGGCCACCGCGCTGGTGGGTTCCCCGCAGTCGTCGTGCACCAGCAGCACCGGAGGGCCGTCGGGCGCCGCGTAGCGGTCGCCCCAATTGCGCAGCGCGTCGAGGACCGGCGCGAGGTCGGTGCCCTTGCGGGTGAGGACGTACTCGTCGCGGGGAGGGTGCTCCTGGTACTGGCGCCGCTCGAGGATCCCCGCCTCCACCAACTGGTCGAGCCGGGCGCTCAGCACGTTGCGGGCGATCCCGAGCCGCCGCTGCCAGTCGTCGAACCGGGTGACCCCGAGGAAGGAGTCGCGCAGGATCAGCAGGGTCCACCACTCGCCGACGACCTCGAGCGCCTGGGCGATCGAGCAGGTCATCCCTGAGAACGAGGTCCGCTTCACAAAGACGAGCATATCAGTTGCATCAAGCTACTGACTCCTCTAGGGTGCGTTTCATGACACAACTCACCCCCCGCCGGACCGGGTACGAGCGTCGTTGGTGGACCTTGGCCGTGCTGTGCACCTCGCTGGTGCTCATCACCGTCGACACCACGATCCTGAACGTCGCCATCCCCACGCTGTCCCGCTCGCTCTCCACCAGCACCAGCGAGCTGCAGTGGATCGTCGACGCCTACACCGTGGTGTTCGCCGGTCTGCTCCTCACCTGCGGGAGCCTGGGCGATCGCCTGGGCCGCCGCCGGATCCTCGCCCTCGGTCTCGTGGTGTTCGGGCTCGGCTGCGTGGCGTCGGCGCTGGTGAGCTCGGCCGGCGCGCTGATCGCCATGCGGGCGGTCACCGGCGTGGGCGCGGCACTGATCTTCCCCGCCACGCTCTCGATCATCACCAACGTGTTCGCGGAGCCGGTCGAACGCCAGAAGGCGATCGCGATCTGGGCCAGCACGGCCGGCATCGGCATCGCGCTCGGCCCGCTCGCCGGTGGGATCCTGCTCCAGCACTTCTACTGGGGATCGATCTTCCTGGTGAACGTTCCCGTGATCGTGCTCGCGCTCATCGGGGTCGCGGTGGCCGTCCCCGAATCGCGCGACCCCGTTCACCGTCGCCTCGACCTGGCGGGCGCGCTCCTGTCGATCGTCGGTCTGGCGACGCTCGTGTACGGCGTGATCCGCGGTGGCAGCAACGGCTGGCTCACTCCCGGCACCCTCGGCACCATCGTCGCCGGTCTGCTCGTGCTCAGCGTGTTCGTCTGGTACGAGTCGCGCACGACGCAGCCGATGCTCGACCTCAACGTGTTCCGCAACCCGCGTTTCTCCGGCGCCAGCATCGCGGTGACCGCAGTCTACTTCTGCCTCTTCGGCACCATCTTCCTGCTCACACTGCAACTCCAGGAGCTCATGGGTTACGGCACGCTCGCGGCGGGGATCCGCACCGTGCCGTTCGCGGTGGTGCTCATCATCGTGGCCAACTTCACCCCGCGGGCGGTCGCCCGGTTCGGGCCCCGTCTCCCGATCGTCGTCGGTCTGCTCGTCGTCGCGGTCTCGCAGCTCCTCCGCATCGCGTCGGGCGCCGACTCCGGGTACGGGATCGTGCTGCTCAGCCAGATGACGTTCGCCGGCGGCATGGGCCTGCTCATCGCGCCGGCCACCGCGTCGATCATGGGCTCGGTCCCGGCGGCGCGCGCCGGTGTGGGCTCCGCCATCAACGACACGACCCGCCAGGTCGGCGGCGCACTCGGCGTCGCGGTCATGGGCAGTGTGGCCGCGGCCGGATTCCGTTCCGACCTCCTGCACCGGGTGCCGAACGCGGCGACGAGCGCGCGCGACTCGTTCAGCTCCGCCCTCACCACTGCCCGTTCACTCGGCAACACGAACGCCGCGCAGCAGCTGGCCGACGCCGCCCGCCACGCGTTCATCCACGGCCTGCGGCTGGCCTCACTGGTGGCGTTCGTGATCGCGATCATCGGTTCGGTGGTGGCGTGGCGGCTGCTGCCGGGCGGCCTCGCGCTGGCCACGCCCGACCAGAAACCGGCGACGGCCACCCCCGAATCCGATACCCAGACGAAGGAGCATGCAGCATGAGTGTGATCTCCAGCTCACCCGTCCCGGACGTGCACCGGCCCGACGAGCCGGTCTCCGGCGTCGCGATCCTGCGGGCGATCCAGGCCGGTGAGCATCCGGGCCCCGGCATCGCCAACCTGTTGGGCTTCACCCTCACGCGCGTGCAACCGGGCCACGTCGAATGCAGCCTCGTGACCCGCGACGACATGACGAACCCGATGGGTTCGATCCACGGTGGCATCGCGGCGACGCTGCTCGACACCGCGATGGGATGCGCGGTGCACACCGTGCTCGACGCGGGCGAGTCGTACACGACCACCGACCTGCAGGTGCGCTACCTGCGATCGGTGGCGCCGGGCACGCGCCTGCACGCGACGGGAACCGTCGTACACCGGGGCCGCCGTCTCGCCACCGCCGAGGGCCGGTTGACCGACGACCGCGGCAAGCTGGTCGCGCAGGCCACGACCGGCTGCATGATCATGGGCGGCAATCCGGCCGCCGCCTGATCCTCGCCTGACGCGTCGGGGCCCGCGGGCCCGACGCGTCAGTACGACTTCGGGAGCCCGAGCGACTGCTGGGCGACGAAGTTCAGGATCATCTCCCGGCTGACCGGCGCGATGCGGAGCAGCCGGAGCAGGCCCCAGAGGTCTGCGAGGCCGTATTCGGTAGCCATGCCGTTGCCGCCGTGGGTCTGGATGGCCGCGTCGAGACAGTGCATGCCGGCCTCGGCGGCGGCGTACTTCGCCATGTTGGCGGCTTCGCCCGCGGCGACGCGGTCGGTCGCGTGATCGTGCATCCACGCCGCCTTCTGCGTCATCAAACGCGCCAACTCGAGCTCGATCTTGGCGATGGCGAGGGGATGCGCGACTCCCTGGTGGCGGCCAATGGGCACGCCCCACACTTCGCGCTCGTTCGCGTACGCCGACGCGCGGGCGAGCGCGTACCGGCCGATGCCGGTGCACAGCGTCGCGCTCGAGAATGCGCTCCGGGTTCAGCCCGAAGAACACCTGGCGCAGGCCTTCGTTCTCCTCGCCGATCAAGCGATCGGCCGGCACTTCGACGTCGTCGAAGAACAGCTGGAACTGCTTCTCCGGCGCGCTGATCTCGACCGGGATGAGCGTGCGCTCGAGCCCGGGCGCGTCGGTGTCGACGACGAACAACGACAGAGCGGCGCGTCCGGTCTCGGGATCGCGGCCGGTGCGCGCCACGACAAGTACCGCGGATGCTTCGTCGACCCCCGAGATGTAGGTCTTCGTACCGCGCACGCGATAGACGTCGCCGTCGCGCGTCGCGGTGGTCGACAGGTTGTGCGTGTTCGACCCCGCGTCGGGTTCGGTGATCGCGAACACCATCTTCTCGCCGGTCGCGAGCCCGGGGAGCCAGCGCTGCTTCTGCGCGTCGGTACCGAACCGCGCCACCACCTCAGCGCTGATCCCCGCCGACACGAGGACGAGCAGGAGCGGACACCCCTGCGTCGCCAGCTCCTCCTCCACGATCGCCAGCTCGCTCATCCCCCCGCCACCGCCGCCGTACTCCTCCGGCAGGTGCACGCCGAGGAAGCCCGACGCCGCCACCGCCACCCAGAGCTCGCCGGTGCGCCCACCGGTCCGGGCGCGTTCGGCGAAGTACTCGTGCCCGAACCTCGCAGCGATGCCGCCGACCGCCTCGCGCAGCATCTCGTGCTCGGCCGATTCGGTGAAGTCCATTGCGTTACGCCGGGCCGGCTTCCGCCAGCGTGAGCAGCTCGAGCAGATTGCCGTCGGGATCGCGGAAGTAGACCGACGTGCCGCGCTCGCCGTTCGACGCCGGACGCGGCACCGGGCCCTCGACCACGGGCACGCCGGCCCCCGCGAGCAGAGCGAGGATCTCGGCGACCGGGCCGTCGAACCGGAAGCACAGGTCGGCCGATCCCGGCGTGGGAGCCGCGGCGTACGGTTCGGCCGGCGCCGACGCCGGATGCACGCTCATCCGCGCCGCGCCCACCTGCAACAACGCGATCGGGATCGTCCCCGCGATCCAGAGGTCCCAGTGCAGGCGTTGCGCGCCGAGGACGCGCTCGTACCAGTCGACGGTGGTGGCGACGTCGGCCACGGTGATCGCGACGTGGTCGAATCCGGCGATCGGCATCGGCGCATCGTGTCACACCGGTCGCCGGTCGGCGACGGCCGGTCGCCAGCCGCGGCTGCCTTGACGACCGACGTTCTAAGGGATAGCATTACTACGTCAGGTGAGCCCGGCGGTGCGCCGGACCTCGACCTCCCGACCACTCCCGACCACTCGCGAACACTCCCGAATCAGGAGCCATACATGGAATTCGGCGTCTTCCTCAACGGCTACATCCCGGGCCCGGCCGCCCACCAGACCGAGCTCGAGCACACCGAGCTGTTCCGCGAGGCGCAGTACGTGATCTTCGCCGACAAGCACAACTGGAAGTACGCGTGGCTCGGTGAGCACCACAGCCTCACCGAGTACAGCCACATGTCGGCGCCCGAAGTGGTGATGGGCTATATCGCCGCCCAGACCGACTACATCCACCTCGCCACCGGGATCAACAGCCTCTCCCCCCGCAAGGAGCACCCGGTCCGGTACGCCGAGCGGGCGGCCATGCTCGACCACTTCACCAACCGCCGCTTCGAGTGGGGCACCGGCCGCGGCGCGGGCAGCCACGAGCTGGCCAGCTTCAACATCATGGACAAGAACTCGACCAAGGCGGAGTGGGAAGAGGTGGTCAAGGAGATCCCGCGGATGTGGGAGCAGCTCGACTACACGTACGACGGCGAGTCGTTCACCGTGCCCACGCCCCACAACGTGCTGCCCAAGCCCTACGGCCAGGGTCACCCGCCGATCTGGGTCGCGTGCGGCAACCCGCCCACGTTCAACAAGGCCGGCGAGCTCGGCATCGGTGCGATCGCATTCAACTTCGAACCGATCTTCAACCTGCGCGGGCGCATCGAGGCCTACAAGGAAGGCGTCGCGAATTGCACCAACCCGATCGGCCAGTTCAAGAACGACAACGTGATGATCACGAACTCGGTCATCTGCTGCGAGACCCGCGAGGAAGCGCGCAAGATCGCGCTGCGCAACGGGCGCGGCTACCTGGTCACGATGGTGAACCTTTACCACGACACGATGCCGAAGTCGCAGGATGCCATCACCTGGCCGAGTGCCCCGCTCTCGTTGCGCGACCTCGCCGGTGGCGACGAAGAGGCATTGCTCGACGGGCTCATCGAAGGTGGCTACATGCTGTGCGGCACGCCCGACGAGGTGTCGGAGCAGATCGCCGCGTGGGGCGACGTCGGCATGGACCAACTCGTGTTCGGGCTGCCCATCGAGGGCATGTTCCACGAGGAGATCCTCGCCTGCCTCGAGCTCTTCGGCGACAAGGTGATCCCGCAGTTCGACCCGGACCGCACGCACTCCACCGATCGCTACCGCGCCACCGCCCAGCCGAAGTTCACGCAGTTCGAGCAGGCGCTCCCCGACGTCGAATGGCCGACGGTCATTCCCGAGAGCGCACTCGCACCGCTCACCTAGAGGCCACGGAGCACCGTGCCGCGCGACGGCACCGCAACCAGAGCGCGCATCCAGCGCGAGGCGGAACGGCTCTTCGCGCGGCGCGGGCTCTACCAGGTGACCGTGCGCGAGATCACCGAGGCGGCCGGGCAGCGCAACGTGTCGGCGCTCAACTACCACTTCGGATCGCGCGAAGGACTGGTCGACGCGATCCTGGTGGATCACGGCGACCCGATCGACGTCGTTCGCGGTGAGCTGCTGGCCGCCGTCGGTCGCGACGCGCGCTCCCGCGACCTCGTCGCCGCGCTCGTCGTGCCCTACGCCGCCAACCTCACCACGCCCGACGGGCGCGACTACCTGCGCATCGTGGCCCAGCTGTCGGGGACGTTCAGCCGGTGGCGGGCGGGGACCAACTCCGGCACCGGCCCCTACCTGCTGGAGATCCTGGGCATCCTCGAGGAACGGCCGCCCGACCTCCCTCCGGAGGTGCGGCGCGAGCGGGTCGTCGAGCTGATCATGCTCATGACCATCGCCATGGCCGAACGGGCCCGCGCCATCGAGTCGCGCCGCACCCCCGAGCTCGACGAGACGACGTTCGTCGCCAACCTCACCGACGTCCTCGTCGGCATCCTCGACGCCCCACTGACCCAACTTGCGTCGGTCGTGTGGCCCATACCAACACCAGCGACGCAAGTTCGGGGTTGCATCGCGAGGGGTTGAGCAGCTTGGGGAACTCGTGTGCAGGACGGGTGGCGATCGTCACCGGTGGGAGTCGCGGCATCGGCCGGGCGATCGCCCAGCGCCTGGCCGCCGAAGGGGCCCGGGTGGCCGTCACGGCGCGGACCCTCCGCCCCGGCGAAGGGGTCTACGAGGGTTCGCTGGAAGAGACGGTCGACACCATCCGCGCCGACGGCGGCACCGCCATCCCGTTGGTCGCCGACCTCGCCGACACCGCCTTCGACCGCGGCGAGATCGTGCGCGCGACGGCAGATACGTTCGGCGACCCCGTCGACATCCTGGTGAACAACGCGGCCGCGGCGCGGCACTTCGAGCTCACCTTCGACCGCATGACCGCGGCGAACTTCCACGAGCAGCTCGAGGTGAACGTGTGGGCGGCGTGGGACCTCGCGCTGCACGCGCTCCCCGGCATGCGTACGCGGGGCGCGGGATGGATCGTCAACATCTCCTCGCGCGGGGCGGCACCGAAGGTCGGCCCGCCGTTCGCGCTCCCGAAGATGGTCGCCGGGCAGTGTCTCTACGGGTCGTCGAAGGCGATGCTCGATCGGCTGACGACGGGGGCGGCGGCCGAGCTGTGGGACGAAAACATCGCAGTGAACGCGCTCGCCCCCGAGGGCGCCGTCGCGACGGAGAACGCGCGCACGGTCGCCGGCGTGGGCGCCGCGCACTCCGAGCCCCTCGAGACGATGGCCGAGGCCACGCTCGCGCTCTGCACCGACGACCCACGCGTCGTGACCGGGCGCGTCGCCACCAGCCTGTCGCTGCTCGTGGAGCTCGACCGACCGGTCTGGTCGCTCGACGGCACCTCGTTGCTCGACGGTTGGCAGCCCGCCGAGATCGATCCCGCCCGCCTCGTGCCCAGCTACCTGGCCGCGTTCGCGCCCGACTGACCCGGCCGAGCGGGGCGGGTGCCCCCGTCAGGCCATCCAGCGGCCGCCGTTGACGTCGAGCGTCTGCCCGGTGATCGACCGTGCCCGTGACGACGCGAGGAACACCACCGCGTCGGCGATGTCGTCGGGAGTGGGGAGGCGGCGCAGCGCGGTGTCGGCCGCGATCTCCTCCTCCACCTCGGCCGGGCTGATGCCGCGGCGTTCCGCCATGCGCTCGAACGTCGTGGCCGTATTGGGCCCGGGCACGAAGCCGGGCACGACCACGTTGACGCGAATCCCGTCGACGCCCACCTCGCGCGCCAGCGTCTGCGCCGCGATCGTCAGCGCGCCCTTCGTGGACGCGTACGCGCCCTGACCCGCGTTGATCGCCCGCACGGCCAAGCTCGAGACGACCACGATCGCGGCGTCTTCACTCTCGCGCAGGTGAGCGACGGCGGTGCGCGCCAACTCGAGCGGCCCGAGCACGTTGATCTCCCACGCTCGCTGCCAGTCGGCGAGATCCGACTTCATGATCGTGTGGTTCGGCGTGCCTCCCGCCGCGCTGCTGACCAGCACGTCGAGCCGACCCCATTCCCCGACCGTCTGCTCCACCAGGCGCCGGCACTGCTCGAGATCACCTACGTCGGTGGGCACGACCAGAGCCTGGGCCCCCTCCGCCTCGACTTCGGCCGCGACCTCGGCGAGGTAGTCGGCCCGGCGCGCCGCCAGCGCGACGTCGCACCCGTCGCGGGCCAGACCGAGCGCGGTCGACCGCCCGATGCCCGGCCCCACTCCGGTGACGATCGCGACGCGCCGGGATTCACTCATGGGGTGCGTTCATCCGCGATCGCTCGTTGCGGGGACGGCGGCGAAATCGTCGGCGACCCGACCGAGCACGCGCGCAAGGTCGGCGAGCTCGTCGGCCCGCCAGTGAGCCAAGGCCTCCCCCGCCGCCTCGACCGACGTGCGGCGCAAGCGCTCGTACGCCGCCCGCCCGGACACGGTGAGCGCGACCACGACTGCCCGGCCATCCGTGCCATCGGCGGCGCGCCGGACGAGACCGGCCTGCTCCAGCTGCCGGAGCTCCCGGCTCACCAGCGTGGTGCCCATGCCCGCCCGGGCCGCGAGCTCGGTGACCCGTTGCGGCCCACCCCGGTGGAGCGCACCGAGGATGCCCATGCCCGGCGTCGAGACGTCGATTCCGGCCCGGACGGCGCGCCGGCGCGCGGAGGCGACGCTCGATCCGGCGCGACTGATACGCCCGATCGACCGCTCGATCTGCTCGAGTGCCTCGTCCCTCCGCACAGGGTGCACCTTATCCGTGGCCGAACCGTTCGTCGGCCTGTCGTCGGCCTGTCGGTCCGTCGTCGGACCTATGATGCACAAACATCCTTAACATTGTTATCTATTGAACCGGGGGCAGGCTGTGGATCAACTCCAGGACCGGGTGGCAGTGGTGACCGGGGCGGGAGACGGCATCGGGGCGGCGATCGCCCGGCGGTTCGCCGTCGAGGGCGCCCGCGTGCTGATCGCCGAGATCGACGAGGACCAGGGTCGAGCGGTGGCTACCACGCTCACGGCGGAGACGGGCGCCGACGCCCAGTTCATCCGCACCGATGTCGGCCGCAAGGAAGACAACGAAGCGATGATCGCGGCCGCGGTCGACACCTGGGGCCAACTCGACATCCTGGTGAACAACGCGTGGGGTGGCGGGAAGATCAGCAAGGTCGAGTTGAAGACCGACGCGCTCATCGATCGCGGGCTGGCCATCGGTTTCCGCGGCCCGGTGTGGGCGATGCAGGCGGCGTTCCCGATCATGAAGGCCCAGGGATACGGGCGCGTGATCAACATCTGCTCCTTGAACGGCGTCAACGCGCACATGGGCACGCTGGAGTACAACACCGCCAAAGAGGCGCTCCGGGCGGCGACACGCACCGCCGCGCGCGAATGGGCCGCGACCGGCGTGGTCTGCAACGTCATCTGCCCGGCGGCGAAGTCGGCGTCGTTCCGGCGCGTCATGGGCGAGCACCCCGAGTTGGTGGCGGCCGCCGACGCCTCCAATCCGATGGGTCGCATCGGCGATCCCTACGACGACATCTCGCCCGTCGCCCTGTTCCTCGCCGGTGACGACTGCCGTTACGTCACCGGCAACACGCTCTTCGTCGACGGCGGGAGCCACATCAACGGCTCGGCGTGGGCGCCCGACCTCACCGACGAGCCGTAGAACCGGCGAAACCGATAGCGTCGGCCGTCGGAGGTGCGCAATGGAGTCGACGTACCGCTATCCGTTTCCGCCGTACCCGACGGGCTGGTACCTGCTCTGCGAGTCGGCCGCGCTCGCGGTGGGTGATGTCCTCCCGCTCCGCTACTTCGGTCGTGACCTCGTGCTGTACCGGACCGCAGCCGGCGAGGCCGTGGTCGTCGACGCCCACTGCCCACACATGGGCGCGCACCTCGGCTACGGCGGGACCGTCGACGGCGAAGGGATCCGCTGCCCGTTCCACGCGTGGCACTTCGACGCCGACGGCCACTGCGACGACGTGCCGTACTCGACCCTGTCCACTCCCCCACGGGTCGGCCTCCGGTGCTGGCCGGTGCACGAGACGAGCGGCCTGATCCTCGTGCACTTCAGCGAACACGGGTGTGCGCCGGCGTGGCGGATGCCCGACCGCGCCGAGTGGGGTGAGCCGGGGTGGCTCGGGTACGAGACGACGGGCTGGACGATCCGCATGCACGTCCAGGAGCTGGTCGAGAACGTGCCCGACACCACGCACTTCCGCTACGTGCACGGGGTGCCGGCGATCCCCGAGGCGCGCATCGAGACGGATGCGCACGTGTACCGCCAGACCATGGTGATGGACATCGACGGCACCGACCGCGAGCTCCTCCGCCAGGAGGCGTTCGGGCTCGGGTTGGTGTGGCTCCACGTGCGCGGCACGCCCGAGTACCGCTTCCTCACCGCGACGACACCGATCGACGCCGAGCAGGTCGAGCTGCGGTTGCTCTTCCTCGTGCACGAAGGCGAGGACGCGACCGAGTTGTCGGCCGACGCGCGCGCCGCCATCGCCGCGACGTCGCTCAACACCGCGCGTGACGTCCCGATCTGGGAGCACAAGGTCTACCGGGAACACGCGCCACTCGTGCCCGGCGACGGTCCGATCGGTGCGCTGCGGAAGTGGGCTCGGCAGTTCTACGAGGTGTGAGCCCGACGGCTCAGAGCCAGCTGCGGCGAACGCTGTCGGCCGGCGAGCCGGGCACGGAGTCGGCCGGCGCCACCGCCAGTTCGCCGGCGTGGATCCGCTCGAGCAGTGTGCGCACGGAGGCGAGGATCTCCGGCACCGCGGCGCGGAGTTGGGCAGCGTCGTCGGGATCAACCTCGGCGGGGTCGACGCCCGCCCCTGCGAGCAGGCCATCGAGATCGGCGAGCCGTTCGCCCACCCACTCCACCGGTTCGGCCGACAGCGCATCCTCGAACTCGCGCCGCCCCGGTTCCCACCCGCGGAACTTCGGGTGGTGGTGCGTGCGGTCGAACGTACCCGGAGCGCCCGCGGCCGCCTCGAGGAGATCGGCCCGCCAGATCGGGCGGTCGACCGCGATCGGCTGCGCGGCGTAGATCGACCCCTCGAGCGGTGGACGTTCGAGCAGCCGGACCTCGAGCCGCACCCCGCGCTCGGCGCCTTCCTGACCGACATCGGGCTTCGGGTCGACGAAGTACAGGTCGCTCACCGCGACCCCGACCCGCTCGAATCCGAACACGTACAGCATGCGCGCGACTCTACGCCGCGCCGTCCCGCGCCTGGTCTGCCGCGACCGTCTGCCGCGCCCGTCCGCCGCGGCACCGTCAGGTGCGGCCGGTCCAGTTGTGGGCGTCGCGCACGACCTGCTCGAACGGCTTGTCGCGATCGAAGCTCGGCTCCCGCGGCAGGCCTAGCACGCGCTCGCCGATGCCGTTGCGCTGCATCTCGTTGGTGCCACTGGCGATCGACATCATCCGGCCGTTGAGGTACGCCAGCGCGGTCGTCGCGCCGGGACCGTCGTCGTCGGACCACGCGAGCGCGTTCCCCCGACCGATCTCCATGCCGATGCACGCGCGCTCGGCGTCGAACACGCCCATCGCGAGCGCACCGTACGCGGCAACTCCGGCGTCGAACGTCGTCTGCTGCATCATCACCGCGAGGCGAGCGTCCAGCTCCTGGCGGAGGAAGTCGTGGCTGTGCGCGGTGGCGATCAGTTGGCGGGCCACGGGATCGTCGAGTCGTCCCGCGTCGCGTGCGATGGCGACGAGATCGGGCGCGAGCGGGCCCGGCTCGGCGCGGCCGGGCGGCGCGGTCTCGAGGCCCGCGCCCCGCTCGAAGACCAGCATCGTGCCCGCGACCGTCCAACCGCCGTCGACATCGCCGATCCGTTCGGAATCGGGAACGACCACGTCGTCGAAGAACTCTTCGCAGAAGTCGGCGCCGCCGTTGATCTGGCGGATGGGTCGCACGGTCACCCCCGGAAGGTCGGTCCGCACGCCGAACCACGTGAGCCCCCGGTGCTTGGGCACCGCCCAGTCGGTGCGGGCCAGGCACATGCCCCAGTCGGCGAGGTGCGCGAACGAGCTCCACACCTTGGCGCCGTTGAGCACCCAGTCGTCGCCGTCGCGCACCGCCCGCGTCTGGACCCCGGCGAGATCGGAGCCGGCGACCGGCTCGGAGAAGAACTGCACCCAGAGCTCTTCGCCCGCCAACATGCGCGGGAGGTGGCGTCGCTTCAGGTCCTCGGATCCGTGGGCGAGCATGACCGGCGCGCACACCGAGAACGTCGTGCCGCCGGCGATGCCGAAGTCGGGGAGGAGGTAGCCGGCCGCTTCCTCGTTGAAGATCCGCTCGTGGGCGGCGGTCAGACCCTGCCCGCCGTACTCCACCGGCCACGTGATGCCGGCGTATCCGGCGTCGTGCAACGCGCGTTGCAACGGACGCTGCGACTCGATGTCCTCGCGTGTGTACTCGCGCGCGCCGCGACTCGCGAGCCCGGCCTTCTCGCCCGACGGCAGATTCGCGGCCAGCCACGCGCGCGCTCGCGCGCGGTATGCGTCGAGATCAGTCGAGTCGCTCGCGTTGCCCGGGTTGCTCGGGTCGTCGCTCATGGATTTCCTCGTGCTCGGTCGGCGGTCACAGGCCGTGCAGCGTGCAGATCCGCTCCCGGTGCCATTCGGGATCGCCGAACCACGCGCGATCGGCGGTGAGCCGGCGGAGATACAGATGGAGGTCGTGCTCCCAGGTGAAGCCGATCCCGGCGTGAACCTGGAAACACGCCTGCCCGACCTCGACGCCGGCGTCGCCCACGAACGCCTTGGCGATACTCGCGATCTCCGACGCGGTCGCGCGCTCCTCGGCAACGGCCCGCGCCGCGGCCACGGCCGCCGTCTTGGACAACTCGACCGCCAGGCTCGAATCGGCGAGGAGGTGTTTGATGGCCTGGAACGAACCGATCGGGCGACCGAACGCGATCCGGTCCTTTGCGTACTGCACCGTGAGCTCGAGCAGCGAGGCCATCGCCCCGACGGACTCCGCGGTGACCAGCGCGAGCGCGACGTCGAGTTGACGGCCCACCGCGACGACGCCCGCGCCCGGCGCACCCACTACCGCCGAATCGTCGACCGCAACCGCGTCGAATCGGATCTCGGCGAACCGTCGCGTCAGATCGAGACCGGTGAGTTGCTCGACCGCCACACCGGGCGCGGCCGCCGGCACGAGGAACTGCGTGACCCGCTCACCGTCGCGTGCGCTCACGAGCAACAGGTCGAGCGCACCCGAATCGGGGACGAGCCCGCCAACACCGTCGAGCGTGTAGCCGCCGTCGCGTGCGGTCGCGACCACCGAGCCGGCTTCGGGGGCTCCTCCGCGCCCGCCGATCACCCAGGTCGCCGTGGTTTCCCCCGACGCGAGGCTCGAGAGGTATTCGGCCTGTTGCTTGGCGTCGCCGTCGGGCGCCAGCGCGGCGGCAACGACGTTAGTGGCGACGAACGGTCCGGGCTGCAGGACGCGGCCGCGCTCCTCGGCGACGATCACCGCGTCCATGAGCGGTACGCCCGACACACTGCCGCCACCGAACTCCTCCGGCACGAACAGTGCGAACCACCCGAGGTCGCCCGCATCGTGCACGACGGTACGGTCGTGACCGATCGGATCGTCGATCAGTTCGCGCACTCGCGGCAAGGGGCACTTCGTCTCGATGAACCGCGCGGTCGTCTCGCGGAGGAGCTCCTGATCGTCCGACAGCTCCAGATCCACGATCCTCTTTCTAGCGCGGGTCCGTCACCGCGACTCCCCCACTTCGCCCCTCGCCCACCAACTTGCGTCGCTCGTGTTGGTATGGGCCACGCCGACGACGCAAGTTCGGGGATCGCGTCAGGACGCGGACGGAGGCCAGAGGGGCTCGGGGATCTCGAACCCGACCGGCGTTCCCCACTGGTTGCGATAGGACACTTCGTGGGCCGGCTCTCGCGCGGCGACGCCCCAGCGGCCGGTCGGGTAGCCGAAGGTGACGCAGCACGCCATGTTCCAACCCTCATCGGTCGGTACCCCGAGCGCGGCGAGGACGTCGTCGTAGCGGAAGAACATCACCGACGTGAGCGCCGAGCCGACGCCTTCGCCGCGCGCCGCGAGCATGGCGTTCCAGACCGCGGGGAAGATCGATCCCCCCGATGCATCGTGCTGCGCGAACGCGAACAGCAGCAGCGGCACCTCGGCGAAGTGGTCGGCGAGATGCTGCGCCGACGCGCGCATCCGCACGAACTGCTTGCTGTCCTCGGCCTCGGGATCAGCCGCCGCGGCCGCGACCTGGTCGGCGTAGATCGAACCCCACAACCGGCCCAGGCAGTCGGCGTAGATCGGTGCGATCTTCCCGCGGACGGCCGGATCGTCGACGAGCAGGAACCGCCAGTTCTGCCCGTTACCGCCGCTCGGCGCGCGCACCGCGGCATCGAGAATGCGGGCCTGCACGGCTTCCGGGATCGGATCAGGGCGGACGCGGCGCATCGCACGCGTCGTGTACAACGCTTCCAGGAGCTCCATCGCCGAACCCTAACTGACCCCGGGAAGCGACGTTCAGAACGCAACCGGCAACGACTGCAGCCCCCACACTGCCGAACCGTCCTTCCACTCGACCTCGTCGCTCGGGATCGCCAGGCAGAGCTCGGGGAAGCGGCCGAACAGCGAGGTGAGCGCGACCTGCAGCTCGATCCGGGCCAGGTGGGCACCCAGGCAGAAGTGCGATCCGTGGCCGAAGCCGAGTTGGTAGATCCCCTCACGCTGCACGTCGAGTCGGTTGGCGTGTTCGAACACGGTCTCGTCGCGGTTCGCCGACGCGGTGGCGGCCATCGCGGCTTCTCCGGCGCGAATGATGACGCCGCCGAGTTCGACGTCCTCCGTGGCAACGTGCGCGAGCGACGTACCCGCGCTGAGCGGGATCAGGCGCATCAGCTCCTCGACGGCATTCGGAACCAGCTCCGGGTCGCGGCGGAGCAGCTCGAGCTGGTCCGGGTGCTCGAACAGGCACAACACGAACTTGCCCATCTGGTTCGCAGTGGTCTCGTAGCCGGCCACCAGGATGGCGAGCGCGAGTGAGACGAGCTCCGGTTCGCTGATTCGGTCGCCGTCGTCGTCGCGCGCGGCGACGAGCGAACCGAGGAGATCATCGGTGCCGTGGTCGCGTCGTCGCGCGATCATCCCGGCCAGGTACTCGGTGATCTGGCCGTGCGCGCTGATCAGCTCTTCGGCTCCGAACCCGCTCGAGCTCATGAACACTTCGGCCCAACCCCGGAATTGGTGCCGATCGGCGTACGGAACCCCGAGCAGCTCGCAGATCATCGTGATCGGGAGGGGCAGCGCCAACGCTTCGATCAGGTCGACCGGCGGACCACTCCGCTCCATGTCATCGAGCAGGCCGTCGACGATCTCCTGGGCGCGACCCCGCAGCGCCTGCACCCGGCGGGCGGTGAACGTCGCGCTCACGAGCCGCCGAATCCGCGTGTGATCCGGCGGATCCATGCCGAGAATCGAGTCGGCGATCGGAAACACCATCGTCGTGCGCGCCACGTCGGCCTCGATGGTGGCGGCCCGACTGAAGCGGGGATCGCCCAACATCGAGCGGACGTCCTCGTAGCGCGTGACGAGCCAGCACGGTTGGCCGTACGGCAGTTGCACACGCGCCACCGGCTCCGAGTTCCGCAGCTCGTCGAGGAGCGGATCAGGATCGAGACCCTGCTCGGTGACGGTCGGGAACTGGCGCACCCGTTCGGCCATGGTCGCCGGCTGCTCCTTACGCCCGCTCACGATTCGGGAACGGATCGACGGTGTTCCAGAAATCGGGCACCTCGCCGTCGCCCACGAACGACGCGATGTTCCCCACCGCGGGCGGGAGGGTCCCGTCGACGTCGGTGAAGCCGTACTCCCGGGCGAGGACGCTCGGCTGGTACGAACCGCCGGAACGCTCCTTGACCTTCGAATCGGTCAGCAGCGCCGCGATGGCGCGACCCGAGAAGCGCTGCGACTCTCCCATCGCGAGATCGAGACCCATCATGGTGAGGCGACCGTCGTCGCCCACCGTGGCCTGCGCCAGGATCCGTTCCGTGAGCACGAGGCCTGGCCACAGCGACACCACCGTGATGCCCGTTGCCTGCAGCTCACGCGCGGTGTCGGCAGTGACCTTGTCGATACCCGCCTTCCCCACGCAGTAGGGCACCGACAGGATGTAGTCGACCGCGCCGTGCGACGAGATGTTCACGACGAAGCCATGATCTCGCGGCAGCATCTGGCGCACCGCCAACGAGGTGGCGACCAACGCCGAACGGGGCCCGATGTCGAGGCACGCGTCCATCTGGTCGAACGGAATTTCCCAGAAGTGCTTGCCGACCATCGAGGAGAAGTCGGGTGACGCGTTGTTCACGAGGACGTCGAGTGCGCCGTGGTCGCGGGCGATCCGTTCGAACACCGCTTCGACCTGCGCGTCGTCGCCGTGGTCGCATTGCAGCGGCATGCCCTGACCGCCGAGCTCCCCGATCTCCTCGGCTGCGCGCGCCAGCCCGAGGTTTTCGTCCGACGGCTCGAGCGTGCGCGCCGTGAGATACACGGTGGCCCCGCACTCGCCGAGTTCGAGCGCGATGCCCTTGCCGATTCCCTTGCTCGCACCGGTGACGAGCGCCACCGTGCCCGACAGATCGAAAGCCATCTTCCACTCCCCCTCGAGTCCGGGTGCTCCCGGCATCCGCACCGCGCGCGTCGCGCGACGCATGTGTACCGTGCCGGCCCGATGAAGTCGATATGCCCACGGAATTACCGGCGTCGGTCGCTCAGCGGCCATGATGCGAGTTCCCCACGCTGGAGGGCGACATGGCCGCAATCACCGAGTACGAGACGCAACAGGTCGAGAAGGCGAAGGCCTCGGGCCGCACGCCGGTCGTGTTCGTGCACGGTCTGTGGTTGCTGTCGAGCAGTTGGGATCGCTGGCGCGCGGTGTTCGAGGAAGCCGGCTACTCAACCCTCGCGCCCGGCTGGCCCGACGACCCGAACACGGTCGACGAGGCGAACCGTCACCCCGAGGTGTTCGCGCACAAGACCGTGGGCCAGGTCGCCGACCACTACGAGGAAGTGATCGGTCTCCTGGCAACGAAGCCCGCGATCGTCGGCCACTCGTTCGGCGGCCTACTCACCCAGATCCTGGCCGGGCGCGGCGTGTCGGCGGCGTCGGTCGCCATCGACCCTGCACCCTTCCGCGGCGTGCTCCCGCTCCCCATCTCGGCGCTGAAGTCGTCGAAGCCGGTGCTCGGCAATCCCGCCAACCACGGTCGGGCGGTGCCGCTCACGTACGAGCAGTTCCGCTTCGCGTTCGCCAATGCGGTCACCGAGGACGAAGCCCACGAGCTCTACGCCACGTTCGCGGTGCCGGCGCCGGGTGCCCCGCTGTTCCAGGCGGCGACGGCCAACCTCAACCCGTGGACCGAAGCCAAGGTGAAGACCAAGAACCCCGCACGCGGTCCCCTACTCATCATCGACGGCGAGAAGGACCACACCGTGCCGTGGGCCATCGCCAACGCGTCGTACAAGAAGCAGAAGCGGAACGAGGGCGTCACCGAGATCGTGAAGATCGCCGACCGCGGGCACTCGCTCACCATCGATCACGGGTGGCGTGAAGTTGCCGACACGTCTCTCGCCTTCGTGCAGCGCTTCGTCAAACCCTGACCGAACTCACGCTTCAGCAGCCGAGCGCCCCCGCGAGCTCGCCGAAGTCGCCGACCGCCAGGTCGACATCGGGGCCGGCCTCAGTGTCGTGCTCGGTGGGGCGGAGCACGAAGGCCGTACGCAGTCCGCACGCACGCGCCGCCGCGAGGTCGTGGTTGTGGGCGGCGACCATCAGCACTTCGTCGGGCATGACGTCGAGCATGCGGCACGACGCGAGGTAGGCCTCAGGATCCGGCTTGTAGGCGCGGGTGGGTTCGGCGCCGAGCACGGCATCCCACGGCAGCCCGCCGCGCTTGGCCATGTGCACGATGAGCGCGATGTTCCCGTTCGAACACGCGGCGACGAAGTAGCGGCGCTTGAGCCGGTTGAGCCCGTCGACGGCATCCGGCCACGGATCGAGGCGGTGCCACGCGCGGTTCAGGTCGTCGATCTCGTCATCGCGGAATCCACCGAGCCCGTACTGCTCGAGGACCTGCAGCAGGTTTTCGCGGTGCAGGACGTCGAGGATCACGAACGGCCGTCGACCACTGCGCACTTCCTGCATGGCCGGGTTGTACAGCGCGCGCCAATCCCTCGCGAACTGCAGCCAGTCGATCCCGACGATGCCCGTGGCCGCCGCGAACGCCGCGAGCTCACGGCTCACGCCGCCTTGCCAGTCGACCACGGTACCGAACACGTCGAAGAAGCAGGCCCGGATGCTGTCGGGCGTCAGGTCGCGGTCTCGAGTCACGCGGCGACGTTACGTCTTCGCCGACGTACCGCGCCGGAGCGCACCGTGTCGCGACGCACCGCGCCGCAACCCGCCACCGAGGAGATCAGAGCAGGCGGCGTTCCGACGCCCAGCGCGTGAGCTGGTGGCGGTTCGAGAGCTGCAGCTTGCGCAGCACCGCGGAGACGTGACTCTCGACCGTCTTGGTCGAGATCGACAACTCGCCGGCCACCTCCTTGTACGTGTAACCCCGCGCGATCAGACGTAGGACCTCGCGTTCGCGGGGCGTCAGCTGGTCGAGCTCGGCGTCGAAGACCGGGGTTGCACCACCGGCGGTGCCGGGCTCGGCGGCGAACGCATCGAGCACGAAGCCCGCGAGGCGCGGCGAGAACACCGCATCGCCCTCGGCGACGCGGGTGATCGCGCTCGTCAGCTCCGGGCCGGAGATCGTCTTGGTCACATAGCCCCGCGCCCCGGCCCGGATCACGCCGATGACGTCCTCCGCCGCGTCCGAGACGGAGAGGGCAAGGAAGCGAACGTCGGGATGCTCACGCGCGACAGCCTCGATGACCGCCTGACCTCCCCCGTCGGGCATGTGCACGTCGAGGAGCACGACGTCCGGCAACCGTTCGCCGATCAGTTCGATCGCCGCCGCGACCTCGTCGGCCTCGCCCACGATCTCGACCGCGTCACCCAGCTCGGCGCGCACCCCCGCCCGGAACAGCCGGTGGTCGTCCACCAGGAACACCCGCACCCGCGGTCGGTCGTTCACCGAGGTACCTCGGCGCGGGGCATAACCAGTTCGACATCGGTGCCGGTTCCCGGCGCGCTCCGAATGGACGCGGTGCCGCCGTTGCGGACCATCCGCGCCCGGATCGACTCGGCGATGCCTCGCCGGTCGGCCGAGACCGCCGACGGGTCGAATCCGCGGCCGCGGTCGCGCACGAACAACGACACCTGCGTTGCCTCGACCTCGACGTACAACGACACCGTCGCGGCACCGGACCACGTCGCGGCGTTCACGGTGGCCTCGCGCCCGGCGGCGAGGAGCCCCCGCAGCCCGTCGGTGAGCGCGCAGTCGCCGACGACCACGGTCTCGACCACCACCCCGTGGTTCTCCTCGACCTCCCGTTGGATCGCCCGGGCCGCGTCGGCGACGGTCGCCACGTTGTCGGCATCGAACGATCCCGGCGCCTGGCCGTCGAACAGCCACGACCGCAGCTCGCGTTCCTGGGCGCGCGCGAGCCGGGTCACCTCGCGTGGATCCGTCGCGGCGCGCTGGATGAGGGCCAACGTCTGGAGCACCGAGTCGTGGACCGCGACGGCCATGTCGGCGCGTTCCTCGGTGCGGACGCGCTCACGGCGCTCGTCCGCCAGCTCGCGGGCGAGGCGAAACCACCAGGGGCCGAAGACCAGCAGGAAACCGGCGATGACCAGTCCGGCGGTGAACAACGAAGCCAGCGTCGCGAAAGTGGGGTTGCGGGCCGCCGCGAGGCCGCCGAGCCCGACGACGATGAGCACGATCCCCGCGCTGACGCGCACCACCGTGGCGCGGCGGTCCTCGCGCCGCGGCGCGCTCGACGCCGGCGCCGGCTCGAACAGGTCGCGGAGGAACGCCTGCTCGTCGGCGTCGCCGACGCGCCACACGACGACGAGGCCCGCCGCACCGAGGGCGACCGGCCAGACCAGGCTGGCGGCGAAACCCAGGCCGACTGCGGCGAGGGTCAGGAGCACGGCCACCAGGCCAACGGCGAACGCCGAGGCCAGAACGATGGCGTGGCGGTCGCCCAGTGCGCGCCGTCCGATCGAGGTGTCTTCGCCGGCCCGTGGGATCGCGAGCCAGGCGGCGACGTAGAGCGCGAAGCCGCTGCCCCCGACGAACGTCAACAGCACGAACAGCGCGCGGATGACGTTCGCGTCGACGCCGGTCGCGCCCGACAGGCCGCCCGCAACACCGGCGACGATTCGTTCGTCGTTGCTGCGCCGCAGCCCGCCGCCGACCCTCGGAGCCCGCCACCACGCTCGATGTTCTTCCCGGACTGCGTCGGCCATGGATGGATGATCGCATGGCCTGCAGTTCCGAACCACGGGTGACATCCCCCGAGACCGGGGATCCGAGGTCAGGGTCGAATCCGGGTCGTCCCCGATGCCGCTCCCGCGGCCCGGGGTCGACCATGGCGGCATGGATTCTTCTCACGACCAGCCGTCAACGTCCGAGCCGTCCACCCAGCCGCTGCCCGTGCGCGTGCTCCGCCGCAGTGCGCACCATCGAATCCTCGGCGGTGTCGCCGGGGGCCTCGCCGAGTACCTCGGGATCGATGCCGCAATCGTCCGGGTCGCATTCGTCGTCCTCGCCCTCCTGGGCGGCGGCGGGATCGTGCTCTATCTCGCAGGCTGGCTGCTCATACCGGCGGAGTCGGGCGAGGTGGTCGCCCGCGAGTGGATGGACGCGCGCCCACTGCACCGCAACGCGGTGATGGTGGTCCTCGGGATCATCGTTGCCGTCATCGCCGTCTCCAACCTCTTGGCCGCCGGACCGTGGTGGTCGCACTGGAACCACGGGATCGCGTTCTTCCTGGCCCTCTTCGCGCTGTCGCTCGCGGTGGTGATGCTCGCCACGAGCGGAACGAACCGCAGCACCGCGTCGCGCGTGCGGTGGGTGCTCGTGAGTGCGCTGGTGTCATTGCTCGCGCTCGTCGTGCTCGCCGCCGCGGTGCTGTTCTCGGTCCAGGCCCTCAGCGGAGTGCCCCTGCGCGGCGGAATCGGCGACACCCAGGTGCGGCCCACTGCCGCGGCGCAGGTGTCGCGCCACTACGAGCTCGCGGCGGGGAACCTCACCGTCGACTTGAGCGAGGTGACGTTCGCGCCGGGCACGACGCACATCAGTGCCACCGTCGGCATCGGCCGTCTCGTGATCGAAGTGCCGCGAGACCCGAGCGTGAGTGTCGCCGCGCACAGTGGCGCGGGCAACGTCGAGGTCTTCGACCACGACCAGAGCGGGTTCGACACTCGAACCCGCACCCAGTCGGATGCTGCGGGCGACCGGAGTCGTCGGGTGCACCTCGTGGTCGACGCCGAGACCGGCGTCGGACAGGTCCGGGTCGTTCGCGCCGGCTGAGGCCGAGTGGCATCCGGACGCTCGAGATTCGCGGCGACCGGCTAGAACCAGTCCTTGTTCGCACCGCCTTCTGATCCGGGATGACGCATCGTGGCCAAGCTGATCTACTCCGCCATCACCTCGCTCGACGGCTACGTCGCCGATGCCGACGACAACTTCGACTGGGCAATGCCCGATGATGCCGTGCACCAATTCGTCAACGATCTCGAGCGATCGGCGGGCACCTACCTCTACGGGCGCCGGATGTACGAAGTGATGAAGGTCTGGGAGACGATGGCCTCCGAAGCCGACCTCTCCGACGTCGCGCGCGACTTCGCCGCGATCTGGCAGGCGGCCGACAAGATCGTGTATTCCACCTCATTGGATGCGGTGTCGACCCCCCGTACCCGACTCGAGCGACGGTTCGATCCCGAGTCGGTCCGCGCGCTGAAAGCGAGTGGCGAACAAGACATCAGCGTGGGCGGGCCCCATCTCGCGGGTCAGGCGATCAGGGCCGGCCTGGTCGACGAGTGCCACCTGTTCCTCAATCCCGTCGTGGTGGGTGGCGGCAACCGGGCGCTCCCCGACGACGTCTTTCTCGAACTCGAGCTCCTCGACGAGCACCGCTTCGGCAACGGCGTCGTGCATCTCCACTATCGCGTCACCACGTGATCGCAGCCGGTGCACGCAGCGCGTGATCGCGCCGGTCACGCAGGCGTGCCCACCACGCCCACCGACAGCATCGCGTCGACCTGGTCGTCGGCGTACCCGAGCTCGGCCAGGATGCTGCGCGTCTGCGCACCCGCGTAGTCGGCCGCGCCGAGGGGACCGACGTCGCGTTCGGTGCGCACGACGCGGCCGTACCGTGGATACGGCCCCATTCCCGTCGCCACCGCATCCTCGACCAGGCCCAGCTTCTCGGCCCACAGTGAGTCGAAGATGTACGCGGCGTGCGGGGCATCAGGGACGTGCACGCCGGCGATCCCGGCCGCGGTGAGCTCCCGCGCCCAAGCGTCGGCGGGCTGACGGGCAAAGATCGCTTCGAGCTCGCGGCTGAGCTCGGCATCGTTGCGGTGCCGCGCCGCGCGGGTGCTGAACCGGGAGTCCTGGCCCAGCCCGCCGTCGCCGAGCCGCTCGCACAGCCGTTCGAAGTCGCGGTCGTCGGGCGCGGCGAGGAAGATCCAACCGTCGCGCGCCCGATAGAGCCGGTAGAGCGCGTGGAGTCCGTACAACTCCGCGTCGGGCATGACCCGACGCGGTCGATCCGGGTAGTCGATGAAGTGCTCCGACAGCGTGTACACGTTGGAGAGCATCATCCGCGTCTCCGCGGTCTGCCCATGGCCCGTGCGGGCACGCGCGTACAACGCCATCGTCACCACCGCGGCAACGACGAGCGCGGCGTTGAAGTCGGGGTTGGACTCGTTGCACCGGGTCAGACGCTGCGACCACTGCGCCAACTCGTCGTCGGAGAGGGCTACGTCGGGGCCGGGCGCGCCGTCGCCACCCGACTGCGCCAACGCGCCACCGCAGATCGCACCGGCGGTCACATGGAACGCGGGTCTCGCCGCCATGGGCCCGGTCGACCCGTACGACGCCGCGTAGAGGTAGATCAGCCCCGGGTTCAACGCCCGCAACGTCGCGTCGTCGATACCGAGTCGCTCCGGGACCCCCGGTCGGTAGTTGTGCACCAACACATCGGCGTGTTCGACGAGCCGGTGCACGATCTCCCGGCCTTCGGCGGTCTTGAGGTCGAGCGTGATGCTCTCTTTCCCCTGCACGCACTTCATACCCACGGGCCCGTAGCGGCGCATCGGGTCGCCCTCCAACGGCTCGATCTTGATCACCCGCGCGCCGAGTTCGGCGAGCAACGACGTCGCCATCGGCGTCGCGATCCAGGTGGCCAGCTCGAGCACGGTGATTCCCTGCAAGAGGGGCGATGGCGCGCGCTCCCCCACCGTTCGTTCCGCAACCGGCCGGGCTTCCAGCGTCGCCAGCGGTCCGAGTTGGCGGGTGGACCCCAACTCGGGGTCGTCGACCTCGATCGAGTCGCCGGTGTACACGAGCTGCGGGTGCGTCAATCCGTCGCCCGGCCACGTGAACGGCTCGGCCGAGATGTCGGGATCCCGGTCGAACACGGGGCTCCACTCCGCCCAGGACCGTTCGCCGACTCGTTCGATCAGGATGGCGCGCAGGGCGCGGGCGTCATCGGGATCGGCGATGTGCGGCGCAGTGCGGAACGCGTCCTGCTCCAGCAACGATTCGAGTTCGAGGGCACGAAGGAACGCCCGGAACAGCCGCGGCGAGTTCTGGCTGAACTGCAACCACACACCGTCGCGGGTGCGCGCCACCATGTAGAAGATCACGGGTACGTCGGCCAAACGCAACCTGCGGTCGCCGCCGGGCGCCCAGCCCGAGATGTCGAACACGCTCAACGCGCGCAACAGACTGGTTTCGATCCGTTGCCCCCGGCCGGTCTGCTCGCGTTCCAGGAGCGCGGCGAACGTGCCCTGCAACGCGAGCATGGCGGCGCCGTGCGTCGCGACCGGTACGGCAGGGAACGCGGGACGTTCGCCGCCGAACAGCACCGCGAACTCGTGCGCGCGACCGGCCGCTGAGCTGACCACCGCGTCGTGGCCCGGCACATCGCTCAGGGGATGGTCGCGCCCGAACCCGGTCACCTCGCAGTGCACCAGACGCGGGTTCTCGGCACACATCGACCCACCGTCGACGCCGAGCCGGTCGGCCGTGGCTGGCTCGAGCGCGGTGATCATCACGTCCGATTCGGCAACGAGTTCGTGCAACTGCGCGCGTCCGGCATCCGTTGTCAGGTCGATCCGCACGCTGCGCGTGCCGCGTGACCACATCGCGAACGCGGGCGCCCGGCGCAGGCGGCTGCCGTCCGGCGGCTCGACGATCAGCACGTCGGCGCCGTAGTCGGCCAGCACCATGCCCGCCACCGCGGCACTGATGCTCTCGCCGATCTCGATGATCCGCAGGCCCTCGCAGAGCGAGCGGTCGGTGCGAGTCCTACTTCGGTCATTCGCGGCCATGCCCGACACTAGAACCTTCCGCCTACGATCGCCCTCGTGCGTACGGGTAACCGCAAGCGGGCAGAAGGCCACGCGGCGAGCCGGGCATGACCGACGACCCGATCGTCGCCGCGTTCATCCGTGCCGCGCGCGTGGCCGGAGCCGTGGTCGCGTCGCCCGAGGTCGCCGCGGCGTGGGAACGCGACAGCGCGCTCGAGAAGATGACGGTCGGATCGGTCGCCGGCCACCTGTTCCTCGTAGTGAGGCGGGTCGACAAGCACCTCGACGAACCCGAACCCACCCGGCCGCCCGTCCGCGCGCTCGATCGCTACGCGTGGCTGCGCGTCGAGGGAGCGGAAGACCTCGACCGCGAAGATCACCGCGTCGTGCGCGACGACGGCGCGCACGTCAGCCGTTGGGGCCCGCACGACGTCGCGACCGCGTACATCGACCGGGTCGACCGCGTGGCGGCACGGCTCGCCACCCGCTGCCCGGCGGTGGTCGCGGTCGGGGAGCTCGTTGTCGACTTCCGTGAGTACCTGTCGACTCGGATCGTCGAGCTCCTCGTCCACGCCGACGACCTGGCGGTGAGCGTCGGTATCGAACCCTCGGATTTGCCGACCGACGCGGCGACCATCGCGCTCGAGCTCCTCCTCGATTCTTCGCGTGCCCTTCACGGCGACCTCGCCGTGCTCCGGGCGCTCACCCGACCCGAGCGGACCCGACCACCGGTCCCGAGCGTCTTCTGACGCCGGTCGCCTCGCTATCGTCGCGACCACTGTGGTCACCCGTGAGACGCTTCCGCCGGCCACGACCGACCTCGATCGCGCCGCGCACGACCTGCAGACCCACGGTGTGTGCCGGGTCGAGGGCGCGCTCCACCCTTCGGCCTTGGCTGCGATACAACGCCGGCTGCGCGAGGTCGCCGAGGCCGAAGACGCGGCCGGACACAGCTACCGCTACGACCAGGGCGACGCGAACCAACGCGTCTGGATGCTGCTCAACAAGGGACCCGAGTTCGTCGACCTCGTGCAACATCCCACGGCCATCGGGCTAGTGCGCAATCTGCTCGATGGGTCCGTGCTGCTCTCAGGGGTCAGCGCCAACATCACCGGCCCGGGCGGCACGCCCATGACCCTGCACACCGACCAGCAGTACCTTCCGCCTCCGTACCCGCCGGTTCCGCTCGGCGCGAATGCACTCTGGATGCTCACCGACTTCACCGAGCGCAACGGCGCGACCCACGTCGTCCCCGGGAGCCACCGGTTCGGTGGACCGCCGCCGCCGGATACCGATGCAGAGTCCGTTCCACTCGTTGGATCCGCGGGCACGCTCGTCGTCTTCGAATCGCGGCTCTGGCACAAGACCGGTCCCAACACCACCGACGACGAACACCGCATCGGAATCTTCACGTACTACACGCGTCCCATGATCCGCAGCCAGGACGACTACGCCCGCGCGCTCGACCCGACGGTGCACGCCGCCGCGACTCCGCTCCTGCGTGAGCTCATCGGTGAGGTGCCGGCACCCGGATTCGGCTACGTCGACGGGCCACCGCCGGAGTGGCCGAAGTACTAACCCGAGGCCCGGTGCGCGCGCCGCGTGATCGCGTCAGACGACGTCGGCCGCCTTCGACGCCGCGGTGTAGGAGGCCAGCCCATTGGTGCATCCACCGAGGAAGCGGCGGATGGCGCGTTCGACGATCCAGCCCGTCCCCCGCCGCGACGGGTAGAAGGACGAGCGCCAGTGGAGAGTGGTCCCTCCTCCGGGCGCTGGTTCGAGTTCGACTTCGCCGACGTAGTCGCGCACCGGCAATCCCGAGAGCGACGCGTATTCGATGCGCCGGTTCGGGACGAGCGCGAGGAGCTGATCACGGCCGGTCGTGCGCCCGAGCCGGAAGATGCGGATCGCCCCCACGCCCTCGGGTGCGTCGGTGCCCGGCCGCTCGAGCTCAAACGACTCGATCGGCGACCACTGTGGCCAGGTCGACCCGTCGGCCAGGAGTCGGTAGACCTCTTCCGCGGGGGCCGGTGTCCCGGCGGTCACGTGGATGTGACGGAGCTTCATGCGCATCTCCTTGCTTTCGACCGACCCCGCTCCCGAGCCCGGTTCCCTGCAGTCGTCTGATGTACCATCTGGTACATGTACCAGATGGTACAGTTGTCGGCCGAGGAGGTCAAGTGGTCGACGAACCGAACCCGGCGAGAGATCGACTCCTTCGTGCCGCGGTCGAGTACGTCGCCGACCACGGCGTCGCCGACCTGAGCCTGCGCCGTCTGGCCGCTGCCATCGGCACCAGCCACCGGATGCTCATCTACCACTTCGGGTCGAAGGAGGGTTTGCTGATCGAGGTCATCCGCGACGTCGAGGAGCAACAGCGCCAGACCCTGGCCGGGTTCGACGTCGATCCGTCGCTCTCCCCGGCCGAGGTGGCGCGTCGTATGTGGCGGCATCTCTCCGATCCGTCGCTGTGGCCGAACGAGCGGCTCTTCTTCGAGACCTACGGCCAGGCACTCCAGGCACGACCGCACACCGTCGACTTCCTCGACGACATCGTCGAGTCGTGGCTGGTTCCGATCGCGGCGATGCGTGCCGCACAGGGTCTGCTCCCCGACACTGCGCGCGCGCAGGCCCGCCTCGACCTCGCCATGACGCGCGGCCTGCTCCTCGATCTCCTCGCCACCGGCGACCGCGCCGGAGCCGATGCCGCGATCGAGCAGGCGATCACACTCTTCGAGACCTGGCGCGCCCAACTGCCGACGGTTCCGAGCACCAACGCGAGTGATCCGCGCGATTCGGTCGGCGCGGCCGCGCCTGCCGACGAGCGCGAGACCGCGTCCACCCGCGCGCTCCTCGTGTCGGGGAGCCTCCGGCGCACCTCGACCAACACCGCGGTGCTCCGTACCGCGGCCGCACTCGCACCCGACGGCGTCACTGCGGTGCTCTATGACGCGCTCGCCGCGTTGCCGCACTTCAATCCCGACGACGACGTGGTCCCGCTCCACCCGGCGGTGATCGAACTGCGCGCGCAGATCCGACGCGCCGATGCGGTGTTGTTCTCCACACCCGAATACGCCGGTGCCCTACCCGGCTCGTTCAAGAACCTTCTCGACTGGACCATCGGCGACGACCAACCGGGTTCGATCTACGAGAAGCCCGTCGCCTGGATCAACACGTCGGTCCGTAGTGCCGCCGACGCGCACGACGAGCTGCGCACCGTGCTCGGCTATGCGCACGCAACCATCGTCGAGCCGGCGTGCGCGCACATCCCCGTCGCCAGCGCCCTGATCGGCGACGACGGCCTGGTCGACGACCCGACAGCTCGCGACCAGATCGCGCAGTCGCTCGTCGCGCTCGTGACGGCGGGCGTCGGGCGTGGGACCGTCTAGAACACGTTCTCCTGCTCCTGTGTTCGCCGTACCGAGGCTTGGACGGCTGGCCGACCGGGGTGGACAAACGTTCACCGCGCGTTGACGGTCCTGTGAGATGCACTCGTCATGCTGCATGTTGTTCGCGCGTGTCGGGCTTGCCCCCGCTTACCCGAGGCGCGCGACGCCGACCAAACCCCAACCCAACGGGCCCCCAGGCTTCGGGTTGGGGTTTCGTCGCGGAGACATGCAGCCGCGGATTGAGCAACCGACGCATCGGGTACCCCGCGAACTCGATTATCCGGAGGAGGAGCCATGAACGACCAGCCCACTCGCCCGAGTGGCGAGACTCGTGCCGCCGAGCGTGAGGATGCCGAACGCACCGCGGGCGCCGATCGGACGCCGACCGCCGAAGAAGCCGCGCTCGCCGACGCGGTCGATCTCGATCCGGCGGTGGCCGAACACGAGAAGGAGATGGCCGAGCGCGGCGCGCGTCAGCAGGGAGAAGGACGCATTCCGTAGCCCGCGACGGTCGATGGCAGGATCGACGGCGACGGCGTCGGACGACCTACGGCGTCGTCGGCGCTGCCGGCCCGCTACTCGACGAGTTGCCGAGGATCGGTGCGTGGCAGTTCGATACCAACCAATGCCCGTCGAGCAACGTGAACTCGACCCAGTTGTCGTTGCCGACCTTCTCTTGCGGCAGGTCGTAGATCACTTGGGCTTCGCCGCGGTTGCCCGCCACGTTCCGTAGTTCGACGTCGCGGACGTGAATCTGGCTTAGCGGCCTGCCCAGTTGACGACGCATCGATGCGCGGAGGCCGCGGAGGTATTGCGTGATCGTCGACTTGGGCAGCGAGGAGCTCGCCGAGGTCGGTCGGCATTCTGGGCCTTGGAGGCGGCGTATCTCAGTCGCGTTCCCCGTGAGGAACGTCTTGGCCCACGCCACGGCCGCGGCGCGGAGCGCGGCCGTCGACTGCGGGGTCGCGGGAGGCCCGGTCGTCGTCGCGGAGGCTGATCCGGAGCCCGAACCTGAAGCGGTGTTGTCGGCGCCGGCTCCGGGCATGGTGCCGGCGAGCACGACGAGAGATGCCACGACGATGAGCGCCGAGCATCGAATCCGGCGCCATCGGCCAGAATGCATCGGGCGTCGGCCGCCCGCGCAACCTACTGACTCGGGCATGTAACACCGGCCCGCTGAATAGCCTCGCAGACCGTTTGTCGAGCCACCTTCCAGCGCCCACCGTCCAAGACCGCCAGGCCCGCTGCGGCGGGTTGCGGTGCTCCCTGGATCGTGAGTTGGTAGCGCAGCGATGCGTGAGTTCGGTCCAGGAACACCACGTCACTCACGGTAACGGTCGCGGTGTCGACGAGTTGCTCATGGCCGGCTCGAGCCTGGTCGAGATACGGCGCGAGCGCCTGGCTGTCCTGCATGACGGCGCGACGTTCCGCGAGGGGGATCGAACCCGTGTACGCCTGGGTGAACGCCTGAATCACCGCGTCGCGAGCAGCTTCCTGGTCGACCGGTGACGGTCCGGTCGGCGTCGGAAGGGTGGTGGTCGTCGCAACCGTTGATGGCGGGGCAAGCCCGTCGCCCGCCTCGCTGCAGGTGCCGTCGGATCCAGACGACGCTTGGGCTCCCGTCGTGGTCGACACCGATCCTTGGCCCGGATCATTCCGCGCGAGTCCGTGACCGTGGCTGACCGACTCGACCCCCGATTGCGTACCGAGGAGGCCGACGAGCCGCGTGGCGGCATCGGCGTCGGTGGCGACGATCCGGAACGACTCTGGGAGATCCTGCGCGGTGATCGACTGCAAGGAAGCGGCAGGATTGGCGCACAGTCCCGCGGCGAACTCGTCGAATGCGGTGTCGTGGTCGACGTAGGCGAACTGGTGCACGTCGGCAGATTGCTCCACGATTGCGCGCACCGCGGCGACGTCGCTCTCCGTTGCCTCAACCTTCATGAACAGGATCACATCGGCATCCGCAAGCGGGAGTGCCGCCGGCGACACCTCGCGATCATCACCGTGTGGTGCGATCGACGCCGCGTGCACCTTGACCGTGCCGTCGTCGCTGCGCGCGATCAAAGCGGCGATGACCGCGGTGACGATCAGCAACCCGCAAACACCGGCAACGACCAGGCGCGCGCGTGAACGATGCACGGAAGCCGCGACGGGCTCGTCCAACCGAGCCACGTCCGGCGACGAGACCTCGATCTGGCCGGCGGCTTCGTGGAGCGACTTCCGCACGATGGATTCGATCGGATCGTGCTCGGTCATTGCGTGATCACCTTCCTCAACGTCGCCAAACCGCGATGCACGAGCGAGCGCACGGTGGCCGGTTGGCACCGCAAGATCTCGGCGATCTCCGTGTCGGGCCGGTCCTCATAGAACCGCAACACGAGCGCCACCCGCTGCCGATACGGCAGGGTTGCCAATGTGTCGAGAACAATCGGGGTCTCGGCCGTGACCGTCGGCGTCACGAGCTCCGGAAAATGAGCTCGCTCACGACGAGCGCGCCGATGATGGTCGCGGCAGGCGTTCACCACCGCGACCCGCAGGTATGCCGACGGCTGGCGGACCGTGTCCCAGCGACGGTGCAACTGAACGAACGCGTCCTGCACCAGATCCTCGGCGAGCGCGCTGCTCCCGGTCAGCAGGTACGCGACCCGGACCAGGCGATCATGATCGGCGACGAACACATCGCCGATCGACCCGCGCGCCGACGCCTCCCCCTCCGCCTCCCCCTGCCCGGCCACCATCTCTCTTTCGCGAACCGACGCCACAGTACGTAGACGTCGTGCACCCTCGATCTGTTGCGCGAAGTTACAGAAGCGCCGCGCCGTCGACGGTCGGAGGCTGCCAGACCTGCACCATCAGCGGGTCGATGTCCGGGTGTTGCGCACGAGCACACCCCAGGTGGCGACGAGGAACACGGCGGCGAATGTCGCGAGGATGAGGCAGTACGTCGCCGGTGGACGCGGTGCCCGCGTCGCCGTAGGACGCGAGCAGCGGAGGCCCGAGCGGCGAGCCGCCGTGAGCGAGGATCCGCGCGGGCTCCGAGGTCGTGACCGATGGCCTCGAAGGCCCAGCGCGACGGGATCACCGCGCTGAGGGCGGCGCCGGCGCCGGCCATGAGGTTCACGGGGAGGATGGCACCGGAGAACAACACCGCGGGGAAGCACAACATCGGCAGGGCGAGCGTCGCCTGCGCGACGTTCCCGACCGCGGCCGAAGCGAGCAGTCCGAGGCCGAGCGCCGCGACCGCGCAGAGCAGCAGACCGACCTCCGATCGAGGCGTACGTCGGCGAGCGGGCGGCCGGGCAGGCGGTCCAAGCAGGCGCAGCACACCGAGCATCGCGACGATCACGAGGAGCAGGAACGGAACGAGGACGGTCACCTTCGATGCCACGTACGCGCCGAGCCGCAGGCCGACGAGGCGTTCGCGGCGCAGGATGGTCCGCTCGGTGCAGATCTGGAGCAGGCCGTAGGTGAGTCCGAAGAAGAAGGCGGCGAAGACGATCCAGAAGCCGATCATCACCATCGAGCTCGGGCTCGGGATGCCCGAAGTCGAACGCACCGGGCCGGAAGAGGATGGCGAACATGCCGACGACGAGCGCCGGTGACCCGAGCAGGATCGCGAGCGTCAACGCGGTTGCGCACGAATGTCTCGAGCGTGCGGCGGGTGAGGACGCGCCACTGCGTGAGCCCGTTCGCCACGGGCCGCTTGATCACGGCTCGGCGATTCGTGTCGTGCGACGCCGCAGTGGCGAGCCCCGACAGCTGTGTCGGTGGCGCGGTCCGGATCGGCGAGGCGACGGTAGAGCTCGGAGACCGAGCTGACCCCGAACTGCTCGAGCGCCTCGTCGACGGTGCCGACGAAGCCGACGCGCCCACCGCGCATCATGAACACGATGCGATCGCACCGGGCGAGGTCCTCGACCGAGTGCGTGGTGAACACGACCGTCGCCGACCGGTCGGCGAGCTGACGGAGACGGTCGATGAGCTCCGCGCTCGTGATCGGGTCGAGGCCCGACGTCGGCTCGTCGAGGAAGAACACCTGAGGTTCGGTGAGCAGCTCGACGGCGATGCTGGCGCGCTTGCGCTGCCCGCCGCTCAGCGAACCGACCCGGACGTCGGCCGTGCTCGGTCAGGCCGACGGCGTCGAGCGCGTCGCGGACCGCCGTCGTCGACCTCGGCCGCGGTCGTCGACGACGGGAGCCGCAGCCGCGCCGCGTAGCGGAGCATGCGTCGGAGCGGGAGATCGGCGTGAATGATGTCGTCCTGGGGCACGTAGCCGAGCACGCTGCGGAACGTCCCGAGGTTGGCGTACAGGTCGATGCCGTCGAAGCGCACCGACCCCGCGGTGGGCGCAGCGATGCCGGCGATCGCCTCCAGCAGCGTCGTCTTGCCCGCGCCGCTGGGACCGACGATCGCGACCAGCTCCGCCGGGCGCCACCGTGAACGACACCGCGTCGAGGAGCGTCAGCTCGCCTCGCTGGCGGACCCGGACGCGGCGGGACAGGTCGTCGACGTCGATGCGGACACCCCGAGGTACGACGCCGCCAGCTCCGGCTCCCTCGGCGTCGTCACCGTTCCGCGTCGTTTCGAGATGGTGTTCCTCGGTGCCGAGCAGCGATCGCGCCATCGGGTTCCTTTGTCCGTTGGTCGCTCGCACACTCGACGGTGTACGAGATAGCACGATCGGTCGTACTACTTAGACAGAGTACGACCGATCGTGCTATCTTGTCAACATGCCTGGCGAACGAAAGCAGCGCGCCGACGGAGAGCGGACTCGCGACGCGATCGTGCGCGAGGCGGTGTCGCTCGCGACGGTCGACGGGCTCGAAGGCCTCTCGATCGGCAACCTCGCCGGCGCGCTCGACATGAGCAAGAGCGGCGTCTACGCCCACTTCGGCTCGAAGCAAGAACTGCAACTCGCCACCGTCGACGAAGCCGGGCAGATCTTCCGCGCCGAGGTCATCGAACCCGCGCTCGCCGCCGCACCCGGACTCGCGCAGCTCGTCGCGCGTGTGCGACGCGTTCTTCGACCACCTCCTGCGGCGCACGTTCCCCGGCGGATGCTTCTTCGCCGGCGCCGTCCTGGAGATGGGCACCCGGCCGGGGCCGGTCAAAGAGGAGATCGCGGCGTTCCAGCGCGACTTCACGGCGCTCATCCGCCAGTTCGTCGTCACCGCCGTCGAGCAACACGAGCTCCCCGCCGACGAGGACCCCGACGCGCTCACGTTCGAGCTGAACGGCATCATCCTCGCCGCCAACGCCAACTTCGTCCTACGCGAGGATCCCGCCGCCCTCGATCTGGCGAAGCGAATCGTTCGCCGACGACTCGGCATCACCGCGGCGAACGCGGTCTCGTCGGGAGGTGACGCGTGACCACCTTGGAGGGCGCGCTGGCCGCATGGGGTACGTACGACAACGACGCCCCGTTCGGCTTGTTCGCCGAGCTGCGCGAACTCGGCCCGGTGCACGCGGTGACACTCGCCGACGGACACGACGCGTGGCTCATCGTCAGTCACGCCGAAGCGAAGATCGCGCTGAGCGATCCGCGGTTGTCGAAGGACATGCATGCCGCGCTCGCCTCGAGTGGAGACGTAGTGGCCGAAGGTCTACCGGGGCCGGCGTTCGCTCGGCACATGCTGGTCGTCGATCCACCGGACCACACCCGCTTGCGTCGCCTCGTTGGCGCCGCGTTCTCGACTCGACGCATCGAGCGTCTGCGCCAGCACGTACAAGCCATCGTCGATGACCTGCTCGACGGCATCGCCGCCCAAGGACCCGACGGCCCCGTCGACCTGGTCGCATCATTCGCGTTTCCGTTGCCGTTCACGGTCATCTGCGAGCTCCTCGGCGTTCCCCACGCCGAACGGGCCGCGCTGGGGAAAGCCCTCACAACGCTCCTCGCGCCCACGTCGACCACCGCCGAGTACGCAGTCGCGCAGCACGCGTCCGACACGGTGGTCGCAATGCTGACGATGCTCGTGGAAACCAAACAGCGCGACCCTGGTGACGATCTGGTCACCGCCTTGATCGCTGCTCGCGACGGCGACGAACGCCTCGACCAACGAGAACTGCTCTCGACGATCTTCCAACTGATCGTCGCCGGGCACGACACGACCGCCAGCCTCATCGAAAACAGCATCGTTGCCTTGCTCCGCCACCCCGACCAGCTGGCAACGCTCCGCGACCAACCCGACCGGATCCCGGCTGCGATCGAGGAGTTCCTCCGCTACGACGCGCCCGTCCCGCACTCGACGTTCCGCTATGCGATCGAACCGCTCGAGATCGCCGGCATCACCATCCCGGCCGGCGCGCAGGTCATCATCAACCTCGCATCAGCCAACCGGGACCCGGATCGCTACTCCGAGCCCGAAGCGCTCGACATCCACCGAGGCGACAGCCGAAGCCTCGCCTTCGGACATGGCATCCACTTCTGCCTCGGCGCCCCGCTCGCGCGCATGGAAGCACACCTCGCACTCGCCTCACTCCTCGAGCGTTTCCCGCGGCTCCAGCTCGCGGTCCCCGTCGACCAACTGCACTGGAACCACGGCGACGGCCTCGTCCTGCGCGGACTCGCACAACTCCCGATCACTCCCGGACCCGACCACCAGTGATAACCCGGAGCTCCGCGGATCTCGTCGGGGCCCGCCAGATGCTCTGGAGGACACATCGGTGAAGGATTCCGAGCTACACGGTGCGGCGCGTGTGCGGGAAGTGTTCGCCCGTGTGCACAGTGGCGACGCCGACGGCGCGGCCGGCCTCTTCGCGGACGACGCGGTAATCCAGTACTCCGGCCGCGCGTCGGTGGAGGGTCGTGAGGCAATCCGCGCGTTCTACCAGTCGCAGATCGACACGATCCGCCCGAAGCCCGAGGTCGAGTCCGTGTTCGAACAGCCGCCGCGTTACGTCGCAATCGTCAACGTGGCGACGACGGATGGGCAGCGCCGCGCGCTCGATCTCTTCGAGGTTGATGAGCGAGGGATCCGCCGATTGGAGATCTTCGCCTGGTGAGCCACGAAGCGACGAGTCTGATGGTGTGGACCGGCTCGAAGATGCCGTCGTAGCCTGTGACGGTGCTCGATATCACCGACGGCGAGGTGGACGAAGTGGGGCGCGAGGCGGGCGCCGGGCGCGGCATGGCTCCCCAGGAGGTCGACGCATGAACACCTACGCCCACGACCGCTACGTGGTGATCTCCGCCGACTGTCACGCGGGCGCCGACCTGCGCGACTACCGGCCGTTTCTGGAGGCGGCGTACCACGAAGAGTTCGACCGCTGGGCCGACGCGTACGTGAACCCGTTCGGCGACCTGGTGCGCCCGGACGCGAACCGCAACTGGGATGACGCCGTGCGCAACACGGCGCTCGAGGCCGACGGCATAGTCGCCGAGATCATCTACCCCAACACCGTGCCACCGTTCTTCCCGCGCGGCGGGCTCGTCGCGCTCGTACCCACGCCCGAGGAATACCGGCTGCGTCTCGCCGGGCTGCGCGCGCACAACCGCTGGCTGGCCGACTGGTGCGCGCGGCTACCCGGCCGGCGCGCGGGCATCGGCCAGATCCTGCTCAACGACCTCGACGAAGCGGTGGCCGACGTGCACTGGATCGCCGACCACGGGCTCATGGGTGGCGTCCTCCTCCCCGGCGTTCCGCCCGGCAGCGGCATCGATCCGTTGCACTCCCCTACCTACGATCCAGTGTGGCGCGCGTGCGAGGAACGCGGCGTGGTGCTCAACATGCACGGCGGCTCCGGCTCGCCCGACATCGGGATGTTCCCCGCCTCACCCACGATGTTCGTGCTCGAGGCGAGCTTCTACGCCCACCGGCCACTCTGGTCCCTGGTGCTGTCCGGCGTCTTCGACCGCTTCCCGCGGCTGAAGCTCGTCTTCGCCGAAGCCGGCTCGGGGTGGGTCGCGAACACCCTCGCCGCGATGGACACCATTCAGGCCAAGATCGAACAGGGCAACGTCGGCGTGATGCCGGTCGCCAACCCGCTCGTGCTGCAGCACAAGCCGAGCGACTATTGGCGGCGCAACTGCTGGCTCGGCTCCAGTTTCATGACCCGCGGTGACGCCGACGACCGCGCCGCGGTCGGCACCGACCGCATCATGTGGGGCAGCGACTTCCCCCACGACGAAGGCACCTTCCCGTACACGCGCGAATCGCTCGCCCACACCTTCGCCGACATCGAGGCGACCGAGGTGGCCGCGATGCTTGGTGAAACTGCCGCGCACGTCTACGGCTTCGACCTCGACCGGTTGCGCCCGATCGCCGATCACATCGGCCCCGAGGTCGCCGCGGTCCACGCCGGACTCGCCCAGGTCCCTGACGACGCCACCACCTTCGCGTTCGGCTCCCGAACGGTCGGCGTGTCCTGAACCCAGCGCCGGTTCCCTTTCGGTCAGACATTTCGGAGCGGAGCTGCGCATGAAGGTGGATCAGGCACCGGAGAAGGCCGACCTCATCGCAGAACTGCTGCGCGCTCGGATCCTGAGCGGCGAGCTACCGGACGGCTCCTCTCTCGGTCGCGTCGCCGATCTCGTCGACGAGTACAACGTGTCGCGCTCATCGCTCCGTGAAGCTCTCCGCATGCTCGAAGCCGAAGGACTCGTCTCGATGCGCCGGGGGCCCGGCGGTGGAGTCCAGGTGCACCAGCCGACGGGACAGGGTGCGGCTCGCAACGTCGCGCTGCTCTTCCAGTTTCGCGACGTGACGTTGGGGGACGTGCAGGAAGCGCGGATTCTGTTCGAACCCCTCGCGGCGCGCATGTTGGCATCAAAACGCGACCGGCGCGCTGCGGCCGAGGATCTACGGCGACTGATCGCAGAGCAACGGGAGGCGCTCGACGACGTTGCGGCATTCGGCAAGGCGAACGCCGCATTTCACCAGCATCTGTATCTGCTGGTCGGCAACCAGACGGTGGCCATCATGGCTGAGGTCCTCTACGAGATCGTCGAGCGCGCCATCGCTGCGCTCGGCGAGTCTCGAGCCATGTTGCCGAAGGCCGCGCGAGCCCGCAGCCTGCGATCGCAGGAGCGGTTGGTCGAGCTGATCTCGCGGGGCGCCGCCGCGGACGCCGAGGCTCAATGGCGCGCGCATCTGCAGGCCGCCACCAAGGACCACTCCGGCGAGCTGAACACCCGCGTCATCGAGCTGCTCGATCACGCATAGCACCGACGCAAAAGATCTGATATTTTCAACCGCCGATCGGATGGCGGCACATCAGCGACTGCGTTCCGGTCTTCGACCGGCGTTCCCGCGGCGGAAGGGTTCGAGTGGAGAAGAAGCGGGCATCGGCGCCCATCGCGAAGCTCGACTTCGCCAACTTCGTCTCGAATCCGACGAGCCCCGATTCGCCCTCGCCCCAGTCGATCAACAGTTCGCTCCTCGCCACGCCCGCCCTCGACCTGGCCGGCTCCGTGCTCGTGAACACCCGAGGACTGGTCGATGAGGCGCTGAAGAACCCGATGTTGTTCTCTTCGGAGAACCTCGTGGAGCAAGGCAACACACTTCCGCTCATCCCGCTCAACATCGATCCGCCCGATCACGTCAAGTACCGGAAGCTGCTCGACCCCCTCTTCGCACCGCGCCGGATCGACCTGCTGGAAGAGGACATCGCGGTGCGGGTCAACCACTTCATCGACACCTTCGTAGATCGCGGTTCGTGCGACTTCACCGCCGAGTTCGCGGAGCTGTTCCCCTCGTCGGTGTTCCTCGGGATGATGGGCCTGCCGTGGGAGGAGCTTCCCTCCTTGGTCGAGATGCGAGACGGCGTGCTCCGACCGGGCGACAAGGAGATGACGCCCGAAGCGCGGTCGGAGATCCAACGTCAGACCGCGCAGCGCGTCTACCGCTACTTCGACGCGATCCTCGACGAG
This sequence comes from uncultured Actinomycetes bacterium, assembly GCA_963819735.1. Taxonomy (GTDB): domain Bacteria; phylum Actinomycetota; class Acidimicrobiia; order IMCC26256; family DASPTH01; genus CAWFXC01. The sequence goes on from CAWFXC010000001.1 coordinate 601,501, forward strand.
CGTGCTCGCCAACCCCGCGATGACATCTTGAGCTTGTTCGCCGGCGCGGAGGCCGACGGCGAGAAGCTCACCCGTGACGAGATGCTCGCGATCTGCTTCGTGCTGCTCACTGCCGGGTTGGACACGGTCACCGACTCCCTCACCTGTTTCTTCGCGTTCCTCGCCCAGCAACCCCACCACCGACGGGAGATCGTCGCCGATCCAGCGATCATCCCGAACGCCGTCGAAGAGCTGTTGCGCTGGGAGACACCGGTGCCGTCGGCCGTGCGCTGGGCTCGTGAAGACACGGAGATCGGCGGTGTTTCGGTCGAGGCGGGACACCATGTCCTGGTGAACATCAGCGCCGCGAACCTCGATCCCGCCGAGTTCGACGACCCACTCGAAGTCCGGTTCGACCGACCCGTCAACCGCCACCTCGCGTTCGGTGGCGGCGTGCACCGGTGCCTCGGCTCGCACCTCGCTCGACGCGAACTCCGCGTGGCGTTGCGGGAGTGGCACCGCCGCATTCCGGAATACGTCCTCAGTCCCGGCTACGAGGTCACCTATATGCCGCCGCTGCGGTTCGTGCCCGATCTTCGGCTGTCGTGGTAGCACGACAATTCCGGTCCACGGCTGGCGGAGCCAAGAATCTTGGGGAGCTGGCACGGTCATGAGTGCTCTGCGAGTCGTGCAGTGGGCCACCGGCACCACCGGGAAGTTGTCGCTTCGCGCGCTCATCGAGCGCGACGATCTGGAACTGGTCGGCGTGCGCGTGTACGACCCCGCGAAGGTCGGCAAGGACGCCGGTGAATTGATGGGCGCGCCGGCGACGGGCGTGACGACAACCGACCGAATCGAGGACATCGTCGCTCTCGACCCCGACGTCGTGGTCTACATGGGCTCGGTCGAGAGCAATCCCGACGGCTGCTTCGGGGACGTGGCCGATCTGCTGCGCGCCGGCATCGACGTGGTAGCGACCGGGAGCTCGTTCGTCGACACCCGGGCGTTCGCCGAGGAGCGCTACGACGCGATCGCCGCGGCGAGCAGGGAAGGTCGGAGCACGTTCCTCGGCCTCGGGCTGTTCCCAGGTTTCTGGGGTGAGGTGATCGCGCCGATGCTCTCGCGCCTGGCGTTCCGGACCGGCAACATCGTGGTGCGGGAGTCGCTCTCGTACGCGGGCTATGAGAGCGCGCCGTTGATGTTCGACGTGATGGGCTACGGGCAGCCTGCGGACTCGACCTACGCGCGACTGAGTGACCCCAGCCAGGCAGCCAACGCGTTCGTGGGCACCGCGTCGGTGGTGGCCAAGGCGCTTGGCGCGACCGTCGAGTCAATTGAACCGTTCCGCGAAACCGCGATCACCGAACACGAGCTGCAGGTCGCGGCCGGGACGATCCCGGCCGCCACGGTGGGGGCCATGAAGTTGGGGCTCCGCGCGAAGTGCGGCCCGCTCACGATCACCGTCGAGCACGTGACCTGGATGGATCCCGACGTGAAGCCGGAGTGGTCGGGCCGCGAGGGTTACGAGATCGAGTTCGACGGGGCGCCCACCATGCGCGCCAGCCTCGTGCTCGGAACGAACGGCGAGGACCACACCGACATGGGCTGCCTGGCCACCGCCATGCACGCGGTCCACGCGATCCCGGTCGTCCATGCCGCGCCACCCGGCGTGCTCGACCTCGCCGACGTGCGCGACTTCGTCGGTCGCGTCGGCTGAGCCTTCCCACCTCCAAAGGAGTCACGCCATGAGCGGCATCAGTCCGGCCCGTGTGGGCGTCCTCGTCGACTACCTCGACAAGGACGGGAAGTACGACGAGAACATCCTCCCCACGCTCGAGATGGTCGCCGACGACTTCGTGTCGCGCGGCGTCGTCGAACGCCCAGTGGAATTCGTGGTCCGCGCGGTTCAGGGCCTACCGAACGGTTCCTTCCGCGCCGTGCGCGACGCGTACCTCGATCTGGTCGAGGAGGACTGCCTCGTGGTGTTCGGGCCACAAGTGTCGGAAAACGGCGTGGCACTCGGTCCCTTCATCGAGCGGGCACAAGTGCCCACCATCACGCTTGCCGCGACCGAGGCCATGCTCGGCGAGTACTCGTTCGCGCTCCCGTCGGGCTCGCTCGACGAGGAGCCAATCATCATGGCCCGGGTGGTGGCACTCGACGGCGCCCAGTCCGTCGCCTTCGCCTTCGAGGACTCCCACATCGGTCACGAGTACCTGCGTTCGGCGCGGCGAGCCTGCGAGGCAGAGGGGCTGCGCATCACCGGCGAGGCACCGATTCCACAGGTCGAGGCCGACAAGCGTCGCACGGTTGAAGAGCTGCGCGCCGGCGCGCCCGACGCACTCGTGCACGTGGGTTTCGGTCTGGGCCTCGTCGGCATGAACACCGCACTCGATGCCATCGGGTGGGCGCCGCCCCGCTACACGACGACGGCGTTCGAGTTCGCCGCCACGAGCGAGTGGTGGCGCCACGAGCTCGCCGGCTGGATCGGTCTGGACCAGTGGGACGAGCGCAACACGCTCGCGCAGGAGTTCCTCGAACAGTTCGCGGCGCGGTACGGGAGACGCCCCGAGTACTTCTTCCCGCTCGTGTGCTTCGACATCGGCCGAGTGCTCATGCTCGCACTGTCGCAGGCTCGTCCGCTCACCGGTACGGGCGTCAAGGAATCGCTGGAGCGCATCAAGATGCTGCCCGCGTCGTGTGGCGCGCCGGGAACGCGCATCCGGTTCGGGCGCTACATCCGTCAGGGCTGGATGGGTAGCGAGTTCCTCGTGGCGCGACGAGTGCTGCCGAACGGGAGCGGCATCGTGATGCACGGAACCATCGAGGGCCTCGTCCCTCCGTACGAATCTCCCGCGTGACCATTACCCCCCTGTACGGGACCGATCCCCGGGGACGTAAGTGACGACCAAGGTCATCCAATGGGCGACCGGGTCGGTCGGGAGCGCGCAGCTCCGCGAAGTGGTCGACGACCCTGGGCTCGAGCTCGTCGGGGTCTTCGTCTACAGCCGCTCGAAGGTCGGCGTCGACGCCGGGGCGTTGGTGGGACGCCCACCGACGGGTGTCCTCGCGACCAACGACAAGGCGTCCATCGTTGCGCTCGACGCCGACGTCGTGCTCCACGCCGCCAGCAAAGGCTTCGAGGAGAACACCAACCTCGACGACATCGTGGCGCTGCTCGAGTCGGGCAAGAACGTGATCACCACCACCTCGTACAACCACCTGCCGACGTACGGACGCGGCGCCGATGTACGAATCCCCGCGGCGTGCGCCGAGGCCGGGACACGCTTCCACGCCGCCGGGGAGAACCCCGGCTTCATGTTCGAGCGGCTCGCGACCAGCCTCACGACCCTGTCGCAACGAGTGGACAAGATCACGGTCCAGGAGTTCGTCGACTGTTCGGCCGTGAGCGCTCCTGAAATGCTGCTCGAGCTGATGGGCATGGGTAAGCCGCCCTCCGAGGTGACCGTCGCGTCGAAGATGTTTCAGGCGGTGTCGGTGCAGTACGAGCAGGCGCTGGCCACGACCGCCGATCTCCTCGGCCTCGAGATCGACGAGGTCCGCACCGATCTCAGGACGGCCACGGTGGATCATCCGGTGGCGACGCCGTTCTTCACGTTCGCGCCGGGCACCGTGGTGGGTCAGATCATGTCGTGGTCGGCGTACCGTCGAGACCAGCCCGTCCTGATGGCCGAGGAGTACTGGACGGTCACCGACGACATCCCGGACTGGGATCTCGAGCTCGACGGGCGGTTCTACCTCCGGGTGCTCATCGAAGGAGCGCCCGCGATGAAGGTCGACCTGCACATCGAGAACGGTGCAGTGGAAGACCTGCCCGACGTCACGGGCGGGCAGCTCGCAGTGGCCATGACCGCAGTCCGGGCGATTCGGTATGTCCTCGAGGCGCCGCCGGGCGTGGTGGTGCCGAGCGTCTTCGGCGCGTACCGATGGCGCGACCGATCGGAGGAGCCCGCGGGATCACCTGCGGACAGGCACGTCGCCGACGACGGGCCCGATCGACTCAGGCAGATTGTCCGCGGGAGTTGATCGGTGGCCACTCGGCGGGCCACCAGTCTCCGTTCGGGTCGGTGGTTTGCCCGACCTCGATGATGTAGCCGTCAGGGTCTCGGATGTAGCAACGGATCTCGTACTTGTGTTGTTTCGGCGGCGTGAGGAACTGCGCGCCCCGGGCGCTCCAATCGGCGTGAACGGCGTGGATGTCCGTGACCCGGATGTTGAGGAAGCTGCTGATCCGGTCGGGGTCGCTTGGTGTCTCGAGGGTGACCGTTGGCTTGTCGTCGGTGGGACCTCCGCCGGCGTTGATGATGATGTAGGTGTTGGCGAGTGCGATGTTGGTCGGCGTCGGGCCGAACACCACCGTGCCGCCGAGTACGTCGGTGTAGAAGCGCCGGGAGCGCTCGACGTCGTCCGAAACGATGAAGTGGGTCACCACCATCTGGTGTGCAGGCTGCGTGGGTTCGGCCACTGTCACCTCCACTCGCAGGGGATCGTGCCCGCCTACGACGGGCCATGAAGGCAGTCAACCAGATCTGCACGCCAACGGGGTCTACGCAGTTGCGACACGACCCCTGGTCCGGTGATCTGGGCGTAGGGTTTTGGAGAACTCGGCTGAACGCGGGGCGGCGGGGATGATCGACGATATTCACCACCTCGGTCTCTCGGTGCGCGATGTCGACGTCAGCGCCGCCTGGTACGAGGACGTGCTGGGCTTCCACCGCGCGGGCGAGTACCCGTCACCCGACGGCAGCCGCCGGAAGGTGTTTCTCCGACACGACGGCCTTCGGGCTCGTGTCGGCCTGACCCAACATCAGGGCGGATCGGCGGCACGGTTCGACGAGACCCGAGTCGGCCTCGACCATCTCGCCTTCGCGGTGTCGAGCCGTGAAGAACTCGACGGCTGGGCGCAACGATTCTCGGAGGAGGGTGTCGCGTTCTCACCTGTGGCGTCGGCGAACTCGATCAACGGCGCCGCAGTGATCGTCTTCCGCGACCCGGACAACATCCAGCTCGAGCTCTTCTTCGATCCGTCGCCGCCCACCGGTGGTTGACTGTTGCTGCGCTACCCGGTGAACGCGGGCGCGTGGCGACCGAGGGGTCCCGGTTCCACGCGAAGAACGGGTCTGACGCCGTGGATCTCTCCGGGTATTGGAACCGCACGAGCTGCACCCCACGCGGTCGCGCGGGCCTCGGTGTCCGTATCAAGCCACACGGGTGCGGGTTGTTCGAGGCCGGCGGGATCGTCGAGTCCGACGAGGAGATTGGCGGTCCCGATGAGCGCAGCGGTGATCTCGGAGGGCGCGTTGGTGCGTTGACGACGCGTGATCGCCCGGCAGATCGCGCCAGCGAGCACGAAGCCGGTCGCGTGGTCGAGTGCCTGCGCGGGAAGCGGGACGGGCTGGTCAGTGCCAGTTGCGATGCCTCCGGTGGATGCGATGCCGCTGCTCATCTGCACCAGGCTGTCGAACCCGCGGCGCCCAGCCCATGGTCCGGTCCAGCCGTACGCATCGAGCTCGGCCACGATGAGCGCAGGGTTGACAGTACGCATCCATGCCGGGTCAAGGTCGAGGCGACGAAGCGCTCCGGGCCGTAGACCACAGACGACGACATCAGCCTGTCGAAGAAGGTCTTCGAACTGGACATGACCGTCCCGTGCCGTGAGGTCGAGAGTCGCAGTGTGCTTACCGGCGGAGGTTTCCGGCACGAGCGCAGGCACTTCCGCGAAGCGCGGTGGGTCGATACGCAACACGTCGGCGCCGTACGCGGCGAGAAAGCGCGTACAGACCGGTCCCGCGATGACTCGGGTGAGGTCAAGCACTCTGATACCGGCCAAGGGCTGGTCACCGGTACCCAGAGGTGGGACTTCAGTCTCGGCGCACCACCGCATCGCGACGGCAGGCTCGGCGGCGACGGCCGCACCATGCGGGTGTGCAACCCACTCGTCGCCGGAACGCATCACGGCTGCGCATCCACCCTTGTGAACCACGCGCTCCTCGAGCTCGTCGCCCTTCCATGCGCGGACGGCTGCGGCCACACCATCGCGGTCGGGTTCAGTGAGTCGCAGAGCGCGGAGCGCGGCCGACCGGTGCGCGGAATAGTTGGTGTGCAATCTGATCCAACCATCTGCCGTCTCGTAGTCACCCGCAATTGGATCCCACAACGCGGGGAGCTCCCAGCCAAGCGGGGAGAACAACCGCTCACACAAGAACGCAGCACAGGCCGAGCGACTCTCGATCTCGACCGATGGGACTGCTCTACCGCTGCGCTCGCCGAGCAGCTCCGCCGCCGCGAGGCACGCGACGCCGACCGCGGCGACGGCAAGTCCGGTCACATCGAAGACTGATGGAAGAACTTGCTGGGGTCCGACGAACGAGACTCCCTCGCTCAAGGATGCATCGCCATCCAGCGAGTACCACAGATCTTTCAGCAAATCGGTCACGGAGCACTCCTCACTCACCGGGGTGTCGGCGGGCGTCAGGCGAACGCTGCCAAGACGACGTCGACGGTCTTCTCGGCCGCGTCGGGTGCGAGCGGTTGGCCCCAGACGACTGCGCGCATGAAGAGTGGCCCGAGTAGCAGGTCGTAGACGAAGGCGAAGTCGGCGTCGGCATGGAGTTCGCCGCGGTCGACACCTCGTTGGAGTACCTCCCACACCGTCGCCCGGCGCGGCGCCAGGTAGTCGTGCACGTACTTCTCGGCGAGCTCGAGATCGGTCGCGAGGTCCGCGACGAGCCCCGCGGTGACCCGACGCGCGTTGGGCGCGCTGATCAACTCGATCTGTCGACGTTGGACCTCGATCAGGTCGCCGCGCAACGAGCCGGTGTCGACACTGGGGAGCGCGACCTGGTTCGACCCGACCAGCGCGGCGACCACGAGCGCCGGCTTCGACGGCCATCGCCGGTAGATAGTGGGACGGCCGACACCGGCGGCCGCCGCGACGCCCTCGATGGTGAGCCCCCCGTATCCCTGCTTCTGCAAGATCCGCAGGGCCGCGGCGAGGATTGCCCGGTCGCGACCGGCGTCGCGCGGGCGACCGGGGCCCCGCGACGCCGGTGCCTCTCCGACGACTGGCTCTTCGGTGGTCACATGCCTCCCCAAGGGACTACGGACAACTAGATTACAATCACTTGCGTAATTGAAAGTAGCCAGGTTAGGGTACGGAGCGTAACGATACATCGACGCTCGAAATGGTTTCGCAATGCCCTCCCCCCTCCGAGCCGGCCCTGACCGCGCACTGCAACCTGTCGACGCGCTCCCTCCGCACGAACGGTCGGACGCCGCGCTGCTCGCTGGCTTCGGGCTGTCGGACCCGGACGCCACGGCCGCCTTCGTCCAGCGGTTCCAGCGTCGGGTCTTCGGACTGGCCTTCACCATCGTGGGCGAGTCCCGTGCCGCCGAGGACGTCGCGCAAGAAGCGCTGCTGCGAGCCTGGCGCCACGCGACGACCTTCGACACTCGCCGCGGAAACGTCGCGACCTGGCTGCTGACGATCACCCGGAACCTCGCCATCGACGCCGTCCGGGCTCGCCGCACGATCCCGATGGACACCGACGACCTGCTCGGCGTGTCGCCCCCGGCTCCCGGGCGAGACCCGGCGGACATCGCGGTCGTCGGCGACGACATCGACCAGCTCCGTGAAGCGCTTACGAGAATGCCCGACGAGCAGCGGCGCGCGGTGGTGCTCGCCGGTGTGTGGGGTCTCACCGCGCGGGAGATCGCCGAACGCGAAGAGATACCGCTCGGCACGGCCAAGACGAGAATTCGTATCGGACTGCGACGACTGCGCGTGGCACTCGTCAACGAGCAGGACCAGGCGGCGCGCTGTCACTGAGCGCGGTCCCGCGTCATCAGCAATTTTCACGCGGCAGTCGAGATCCACGAGCGCGTCTCGCACGTAACGACTCTGCACCCGCACCGCGGAGAACCACGATCCGCTCCAAGGAGCCACTCATGCGAACTATCTCGTCGCCGCGCGCGTCGTCGCGGCCGGGGCGCTGACCGACCATGGCGCAGCACCGCGAACCTGCGACGGGCCGCGTCCTACGGCCGACTCTTCCCGACGACGCGCCGCGACTCGTCGCGATGTTCGAGCGCTGCAGCTCGGCCTCGCGCTTCGCGCGGTTCCTCGCACCCATCCGCCACTTCCCGGCGGCGCACCTGGTCGACGTCGTGCGCCCCACCCGCATCCGGCGGTCGTGGGTCGTCGACGACCTTGACACCGGCGATCTCGTGGCCGTTGGCAGCTGGTTCCGCAACGAGCTGCGCAGCGCCGAGGTCGGCCTCCTCGTCGAGGACATCGTGCAGGGGCAGGGGATCGGCAGCGAACTGCTCGACACCATCGCGGCCAGCGCCCGGGCGGCCGGAATCACAACATTCGTCGCTACCACCCTGCGCGAGTCGCGGCACGTACACCGCATGCTCACACGGGTCGGCACGACGACAGTCGCGTGCAAAGGACCGACCTGCGACCTCAGAGTCGACCTTGCACAAGGTCGGTCCTGCGCGAACACGAGTGACGAAAAACATGAATCCGTGACCCCGCGCGTCCCGTAGTACCGCACGACATTCCCTCCCCCCCCCCGAACAGGAGACAATCCAAAATGTTCCGTCCTCACCCCGACCGCGCGACGCGTCGCACACCCCGAAAGGCGTTCGTACGTTTGCTGGCATTGAGCGCGATCGCAATGCTTCCCGCGCTTCTCGGCGCCGCGAGCGCAAGCGCCAGCGTTCCCCAGCACACCGCGTTCGCGTTCGTATCGCCGCGCATCGCCGGCGCCCCGACCGGTTCGGTTGCGATGACCGGATTCGGTGTCTACGACACGTCGACGAGTTCTCTGCACGCGAACGGACTGTTCCGCTGCACCGACTCGGTCGGCCAGGGTCCGTTGTCCGGTTGCATGAGTGGTCAGGGAGTCCACTGGCAGTCCACGACCCTGAATGCCACGCAGCGCTTCGTCTGCGGGACCGACGCGGCCAAGACCGTGACCACCGACGGGCAGACCGTGGCATTCAAAGCCGATTTCTTCCGAATCGGCGACGGCAGCACCCCGTCGTTCAGTGCGAACGTGATCGTGTCCGCGCGCGACATCGCCCCCGATGTCCAAGGCGTCCAGAACACCTGGATCCAAGGCGTCGGCTGCGGGTCCGCGCTGCAGTTCTTCGCACACTGACCCGAGAACGCACGCAGACAGCGGGCGGGGGCGGCAAGTGCCGCTCCCGCCCACGTCGTGATCACTGGGGCCAGCGTGATTGCCGGCCTCGACCGAGTTGTGACGCGGTGCACATCCGACGGACCGGTTTCTGATTGAGCCCACGTGGGTCGGTCTCGTGCGGGTCCGATCATCCGCCGCTTTTCTCAGTGTTGGTGCAACGGATCGGCTGGTTCGGGCATCAATATGTTGTGGGCGTCGAGCGGGTGGACGGGATGCTGACCGTGGGAGGGGACGGGACCGGAAGCGAGTCGGCCCCGCTAGGGGCGGGCGCCGACGCGGTGTCGCGGGTTGCGACGGAGCATCTCTATGCCGATCACCATGACGCGCTGGTGCAGCTCGCGTTTCTGCTGACGGGGAGCCGCGCGGTTGCCGAGGATGTCGTCCACGACGCGTTTCTGCAGGTTCATTCCCGGCAGGCGATGGTGCACACACCGGTCGCGTATGTGCGTGCCGCGGTGGTCAACGGCTGTCGGATGCATCATCGGCGCAACGCGCGTGAGCGGGCGCGGCTGGTGTATCTGTTGCCCGAAACGGTGCAGCCCGAGACTCCCGTGGTGCTCGACGCGCTCGGGGCCCTGCCGGCCCGGCAACGCGACGCGCTGGTGTTGCGTTTCTATGCGGATCTCCCCGAAGTCGAGATCGCGGAGCTGATCGGCTGTCGACCGGCGACGGTTCGTTCGCTCGTGCGCCGGGGTCTCGCTGCGCTCAGGAAGGTGATGGAGCAATGACCGACTCCCGTCGAGACGAGGAGACGTTGCGACGCGCGCTGCACGACGCGGCAGACCACTTGCCGGAGCGCTCGAGCGCGGTCGAGCCGCTTGCGCGGCGGCCGGATGTACCGCGGTGGCGACGCCCGCTGATCAGCGGGTTGGTCGCGCTCCTGGTGATCGCCGCGATCCCCGTGGGGACAGCATTGCTGTCCGACGATGGAGGCACCGCCCACAAGGGGCGAGTACACGGCTCGGAAGAGACACAACGTGTGCTCGACGCGCTCGCCGCGACCGTCGGGTCGGGCAGCTACGACCTCGACTTCACGTTCCACGTCGACCCCGGTACACAACCCGGGGTGCCGTGCACCATGCCGACGGGTCCCGGAACGGACGCGCTCTGCGGGAACATGTCCCAAACCGTCGATGTCAGTGGCCACGGCACGGTCAACACCGCGCCGTACGCGATGGCGGTCGTCACCAACGTGAGCTCGCTCGGGGCCATCACGCTCTTCGTGAACCCCACGACGGTGTGGGAGTTCGGTGGCGCCGACTACGGCACCGCCCCAGCATCGAACGCTTCCGCCGCCGATGCTGCAGGAAACTCCCTCTCGGGTTTCGCCGGGCTGGTCGAAGGGACACTCGGACAAGGCCAAGGCGCGCTGTCGATGATCAGTCTCGCCAACAACACCGGCTATCTCGGGCTCGAGTCCGAGATGGTGCACAGCGCGACCACGGACGGCACGGGAAAACTCGACGACGGCACACCCGTGACCTACTACCGCGTCGAAGTCGACGTCACCAAGATGGCCGACGCACCCGCGCTCAGCGACGAACAACGCCAAGCCATCAACGACGCGCTCGACGTGTTGAACCGCGCCGGCTACACGGGCACCGACGAACGCCTCGCGGTCGACGACGCCGGTTTCATCCGAGAAGTGACAGCGACCACCAACTTCGGCGACGGCGGCTCCATGACCCGCCACAGCTTGTTCTCGAACTTCGGGTGCGCACCCCACGTCTCGATGCCAAACGAGCCTCCCGACAGCACAACAACTGGTACTTGCACTCCGGGCACAACCACCACCACCCCGGCTACCACAACGCCCGCGACGAACCCGACAACGAGCACCGCGCCAACCACGACCACGACAGAACCGACGACCGCGACCACCCCACCCGACGCGACCACGACATCGGAAGCACCCTCACCGACGAGCTGACACCCAAATCACCAACACTCACCCCGACCCGTCGCTGCGACTATCAGTCTTGGGCGGCGAGGAGCAGCGTGGCGAGCGGTTCGAGCGCAGCCATGAGTTCGTCGAGCTCGCCGGGCTCGAGACTCTCGTAGGGTTTCGCGGCGAGGTCGTCGGTGAGCGCCTCGATGCGCTGTTTCACAGCGCGACCCGGCTCGCTCAGCCAACCGTCATCGCCGATCAGGCCGCGCTCACGCATCCCGTCGATGACCGCGGCGAGCTGCGCTGCGGGGAGGTGGTGGATGCGTCCGAACTTCTCCGCCGGCAGGTCCATCTCGAGGGCGAGGAGGACGTGAGCTTCGAGGCCGCCAACACCCTCGATCATCAGGGCCGCGATGTGCCCGTCGCCACGATGCTCGCGTAGCAGGGAAGCCCCATGAAAGAGACGAGCCACCACGTCATCGGGGATCGGGAGCGCGCGCAGCGCGGCGTACAGCGGCCGGCCCTCGAACGGTGCGCTGGTCGCAGCCTCGAGCAACAGGTCAGCCGCGCGTGCGAACGCGCGAGAGTCGACGTGGTCGCCGAGGATCCGCCGCAACGCCTTCACACAGCCCATCTGGCGCGCGGCGATCGCCGCCTCTGGTGTGGTGGTGCGCCACACCTTCGGAATGTGGCGGGCCACTTCACCCGGAGCGAAGTTGTAGAAGAGCGCGTCCACCACCTCCGCCGGGGCCAGGCCCAGGGGCGCCGCACGTCCGGCGAAGTACGTGTCCCAAGAGTCGGTGAAGCCCAGGGCGAACATCGCCTCATTGGGCTCGTCGGTCGAATAGGGGATGACACCGATTGGCTCGACCAGCTCGAACATCCGTCGTGCCATCGAGTTCATGGTCGAATACTCCTTCGGCAACCCCAGCGCTTCCAGCAGGCGCTCACGATGAGTTGGACGATCGCGAACCGCCAGACTCATCGCACAACGACGCTTCGCCTGCAGATCTCGTCGGGAAGGTGAGGAGGTCGACGCACTGCGTCAGACTTGATGGAAGCGATCAGGCGCTGGACCAGGCGAACCCTGACTTCGGGAACGCGACCGTGCCCTTGTAGCACTGTCCGTCGGAAGCGACGCCATTCTTGTCGGCGACCGCGTAGCAGTGGTAGCCCCTCGGGCCGTTGGTCAGCTTCACTTTTCCGGCACTGGTGTCGACGCGATCCTTGATCAGCTTCACGACCAGTGGTTTGGCGCTGCCGCACGTGAACCCGGTGCCCACGGTCTCCCACGTGTACTTCGATCCTGCGACCGTGAGCTTCGGGCACACCTGCGCCGCGGCGGATGCGGTGCCGGGACCGATGATCGGGACACCGACCGCGCCGAGGCCGCCGACGGCGATCGAGACGAGCATCGCGGCCACTGTGACTCGCAACGACCGGACCATCTCAACTACCTCCTCCCGCCGACGACGCCAGCGATCGGCTCCAAGCATCGCGTCGTTCACCGCGGCGGCGATAGTGGGGGAAGCCCCATGAAATCCCGGCGGACGCTGGCGCACCGGCTCCCAGCTGCCATGTGACCCATAGCCGTCAGGTACGCACGCGAGTTCGAAGGCGCGGAGTCACTCGTCCGGCGCGCGGCGGAGGCAGCCGAGATCCCGTTCGCCCGCATCATCCGGTCGACGCGCTCGCCGCAAACGCGATAACTGCGGAACGCCACCTGCCGAGATGCGTGGGCGAAGGGACCGCCGACGCCGAACAGAACGCGCGCAGAGATCGCGACTACGAGCCGGCGATCGGGGGCAGTCGGGGTTTGAGGCGTGCGGCTTGGGGCGGCGTTCGACTTGGGTCTGTGGCGGGAGCCGATGGTGGCGCTTGGGAGCTGCGGGCGGGTTCCTCTGAGCATGGTCTCGGCTCGTAGCGTCAATCCGTCGACTGCGTGGACGCATCGAGTGGACGGGTGGTGAGGCCATGGGATTCGTGCGTGACCTGGTGCGGTGGCCGTTAATCCAAGCTCCGATGGGCGGCGGTCCAGGTCGTCCGGAACTGGCGGCGGCGGTGAGCAATGCAGGCGGGATGGGTTTTCTTGCCGCGGGTTACAAGACGGCAGCTGAGATGCTCGCGGAGGTCACTGCGATGACACGCCTCACTGATCAACCGTTCGGTGTGAATGTGTTCGTGCCCTACGCCCCGCCAGTGGATGAACCGGCCCTGCAGACGTACCTCAGACAGATCGAACACGACGCGCTGGCGCAGGATGTGCAGCTCGGATCTTCCGAGTGGAGCGATGATGACTGGGAAGCGAAGGTCACCGGACTCGTGCAGCATCCCGTCGCCGTCGTCAGCTTCGCGTTCGGCTGCCCGTCGCGTGACGTCGTGTCCGAACTCCAAAGGGTCGGGACTCGAGTGATGGTCACGATCACGAATCCAGGCGATGCCAGTGTCGCGGTTGAACGCGGCGTCGACGCGCTGTGCGTGCAAGGCATCGAGGCCGGCGCGCACCGAGGTGGCTTCAGCGACGACGAGGATGACGATGGGTACGGGTTGCTGGCACTGATCCGTGGCGTCCGGGAGAACACGGATCTGCCGTTGGTCGCGGCCGGAGCGATCATGGACGGCCGCGATCTGGCTGCTGTTCTCATCGCAGGCGCAGAAGCGGCACAGGTCGGTACTGCGTTTCTGCGCAGTCCAGAGAGCGGAGCGCACGAGACGTACAAGGCAGCTTTGGCTGACGGGACGTTCACGAAGACGGCGATCACACGAGCGTTCAGTGGACGACGTGCACGCGGGCTGGTCAACCGTTTCATGGTCGATCATCCGTCGGCGCCGAGCGCGTATCCGCAGATCAACGGCGCCACCCGGCCGCTACGTGCCGAAGCAGCGCGACGTGGCGATCCGCACCGCATGAGCTTGTGGGCGGGGCAGGGTTTCTCGCGCGCCGAAGCACGTCCGGCGGCTGAGATCGTGGATCGCATCATGACCAGCTACGACGCCGCCGTCAACGAACACTGAGCTCGTCCCGAAGAGCACGCGTTTGTGAGCCGTGACGATCATCCGGCGTTAGGTGACGCGGTTCGGTGGGACGTCACTGCCTGAGTCGCGTGCATCTGCGCGGCGCTGGCCCGCGCGCAGCACACCGAGGTAGCGCCTCGGAACTCGGTCGTCCAGCTGCGTGCGAATGCGTTCAGCGATCGCGTCGAGTAGCGGCTCGCGCACCCGATCGTCGAGCTTCTGATACAGCGATGTCGATCGGAGCAAAGCAGCGAATCCTTCGCCATCCAGCCACTGGACGACGGGGAACCACCGCACGACCGTGTGGCCAAACCAACCTTCCCTGTCTTCATTCGGTGGCCCCCACCCCTTGCTGGTTGCTCGGACCTCGATCTCGAGCGGTGGATCGCTCCAGTCGGGGTTGCCGGGACAGAAGCGCTCGTGACGGTCTGAGGTCTCGGCGTAGACCTCAACCTCGCCGGGACGGCGAACTACCACGTTGCCGAGGACTGCCAGCCACCCGCCGGGACGAAGAACGTTGTGCGCGCGTCGCCACCCGATCGAGGGGTCGACCCAATGCCACGACGCGGCGGCAACGAGTAGGTCGAAGCGTCGACCGCGGTCATCCCAGTCTTCGAACCTGGCCGTGTTGATCTCGACGTTCGAGAAGGTCTCGACACGTCGGCGAGCGAGATCTGCGAGAGCCTTGCCGGGTTCCACCGCCGTCACGGAACAGCCGATCGCAGCAAGGGCCTGCGTTGCCTGGCCGGTGCCGCAGCCGATCTCGAGGATCGAGCTCTCACGATCAACACCGGTGATCGCGACCAAATCGTGAAACATCTCGTCGGGGTACGTCGGACGAACGCGGTCGTAGACGTCGGCCACGCCGTTGAACACCGCGCCAAGACTGCGATCGAACTCCCGGCTTGCGCCTCGCCGCCCCGAGTCAGTCACCGCACGATGCTGCCACTGCACGGACAGACTCGCCGGCCATCCGGCGCTCTGGGACACCCTCCTCGGGTGAGGCATCATTGTTGCGATGACGTTCAAGGGGTGGCCGGTCGAGGCGGTCGAGTTCTACGAGGGACTTCAGGCCGACAACACGAAGATGTACTGGCAGCAGCACAAGTCGGTCTACGAGCAGTGCGTCAAGAAGCCGATGGAGGAGCTCCTCGCCGAACTGGCCGACGACTTCGGCACCGGCCGCGTGTTCCGCCCCTACCGCGACGTCCGCTTCAGCAAAGACAAGACGCCGTACAAGCTCAACTGCGCCGCCCACCTGCCGGGTGGGTACATCTCGTTCTCAGCCGACGAGCTCTTCGTCGGCAGCGGCCTGTACATGCCCGAGCCCGACCAGCTCCGACGCTTCCGTGCCGCCGTCGACGACGGGAAGTCCGGCTCGGAGCTGGAGTCGATCGTGGCCACGTTGCGGAAG
Source organism: uncultured Actinomycetes bacterium (assembly GCA_963819735.1). GTDB lineage: Bacteria > Actinomycetota > Acidimicrobiia > IMCC26256 > DASPTH01 > CAWFXC01. Next base: position 617,027 of record CAWFXC010000001.1, read on the forward strand.
CGCGGCTACGACGTCGGCGCACACGAAGTCCTGAAATCGGCGCCCAAGGGCTACCCGAAGGACCACCCTCGCATCGAGCTGCTCAACCAGAAGGGCATCGTCATGTCGAAATCCTGGCCGGTGGCGGCCTGGCTCGGCACCAGGAAGGCCAAGGACCGCGTGGTCGCGTGCCTGGATGACGCCCGGGCCCTCAACGGCTGGCTCGAACGCTACGTCGGTTGACTTTGGGCGTCGTATGAGCGGTAGGTACATGCTCAGCGGCCGAGCCGGCAAGCCGGGCGCCGCGGCGCGTCATTTGGGCGCGGTGAAGCGATGGCCGAGCGAGCGCATCGCAGATCAACACATGTGCCCGGAAGAGGAGTCGAACCTCTACGCCCCCGAAGGGACCGGCGGGTTTAAGCCTCGGCTGTGGCGTCCGACGCGCGCGTCCAAATCTTCGAAGTGTGCTCTGATCAGCAGCTTCGCGCTGACGCGGTCCTCCGAGACAAGCTGGATCTTGGGCGTCGCGCGCAGTTCGTTAGCAAAGCGTTAGCACGGCTCGCGCGACGACCGCCGAGGGCCAAAGCGCGATACCGCGAAACCTCCGAGGTCGGCTGAAAGCTGAGTTGGCGGCTCTCGCATCGAGTTCGATCACGTCCGATCGTTCAGTGACGCACGCAGGTGGCGAAACCGAAGTTCACAGCAGCGACGAACTGGAGTCCGCGGGAGACAAGCGCAACGATGCGATTGACGCGACTGTTCAGCCGAGGCGGAAGAACATTGCGATGGCGGCGATCGCCACGATTGCGAGAGCTACAAGACAGGTCGTCGTACGCCATCTCGAGGCGCCGCGCAGACTTCCTCGCCCGGCGGATGCCACTTTCTTCTCGTACGTGAACGGCCCCTCTAGCAACGGGCTCGGACCGGTGCCTGGCGCGGGCACGTGAGCGAAGGGCGAGTCGTTCCTCCGGCCAGGAGCTGACGGAGGCAGCTTCGCACGAGCCGTGTCAACCTTTCGTCTGGTCACGCGTCTATTCGGGTGATGCTGGTCCAAGTGGAGGCGTCGGTCGACACCATGGCAAGGAAGGCTCGCCAGACTGACCGCGACGCGGTACTGAGCGCCCTGTTTCGTGAGCAGTACGGAGCACTCGTGGGCTTGGCCAGTCTCCTGCTCGATGAGCGCGGCCAAGCCGAGGAAGTCGTGCAAGAAGCATTCGCCCGGGTCTACGCGGCGTGGTCTCGGCTCGACAGCCCTTCAGCACCTTTGGCATACCTGCGTCGGACAGTGGTGAATCTGGCCCGCGGTGGCTTGCGCCGCCGAATGGTCGCCCGCCGCTATCGGCCGACACCCATCCCCGACGAGGAGTCGGCCGACGCGGGCCTCTTGGTAACGGAACAACGCGCCGAGATTGTCGCGGCAGTGGAGTCGCTTCCGCGTCGCCAGCGGGAGTGTGTGGTCCTTCGCTATTTCGCTGACTGCTCGATTGCGGAGACCGCGGTGGCGCTCGGCATCTCGGAAGGCGCGGTCAAGCAGCACGTTCACCGTGCCATAACCGCGCTCGCCGCCATTCTCACCGACGAAACGGAGGCTGCGTCGTGAACGACGAAGACAAGCTTCGTGCAGCGCTCCACGCCGACACTCCCCACGTCGAGGTCGACCCCGGCGGTTGGGACGTGGTCCGGGAACGAGGACGATCGATCCACCGGCGTCGCTGGACGGTTCGAACTGGCCTTGCGGTGGTCGCAGTAATCGCCATCGTGTTCGGAATCGCGTTCGTCACGGGAACGTTCGATCGGGCCGCCTCGCGGTCAATCACTGCGACTCCCACACCTGCAGGCAACGATCAGGGCGACATCGTCGCCACGCTCGACCACAGCATCGTCGTGCTTTCGCTGCACGATGGCCATGTCGTCGTCGTGCGGACCATTGTCGATGGGCTCGATGCCTTGGGTTCCGTCGCGGTCTCACCGGACGGTCGCACCGTGTACTACACGCACGATGTTCGGACTTGTTCCGACGGACGTCAGATCGGTGGAGGAATCGCCGAGGTTCCGATGACTGGAGGTACACCAGTAGAGGTGCTCGCCCCGGCATCGGATCCGATCATCAGTCCTGATGGTCGATGGCTTGCGTACTCGTCCGGCAACTGCGAGAGCCCCCAAGTCGTCGGTGTTCGCAGCCTTTCCGGTTCGACCACTGTCCAGGAGGAACACAGCGATGGTCCGAACTCCACCGGTCCGGCAATGCCGGTGTCGTGGTCGGCGAACTCGCAGCAACTGTTCTATCTAGGTGACGAGGGTGACCTCTATCGCCTTGACGGCATCCCGCAGCCTTCGGGGCCGCCCACGAACCTGACCACCGGCATCGGTCCCATCAGCGCGGCCACCACCACACCAGACGGTCACGTGCTCATCGCTCGCCAGGAGGCGAACACCTACATCATTCAGCACTTCGATCCAGTTCCACGCGGCATTGACATGCGGTTTGTCGGGATCGGTCCAACTCCCACCGCCATGTCATTGGATGCGAACGATCGCCTCCTTCTCCGCTTCTCCGGCGGCGCCGACGGATCGCTCTCGGTCCAAGACGGATCCTCGACCGACCAGAGCGGCCCGAGCGCAGGCCAGCCGGGTACGGACCTCCCGCACCTGATCCACGGCGTACACGGCGCAGCCTGGATTCCCGGTGCGACCTCGACGTCGCCTGCGACACCGACGACAGGTCCCTCGACCACGACGAGCCCGAACGCGGTGATCATCCCGACTCCGACGACCGCGACCGCCCCTGTCGCGCAGGTGCCTGCCGTTACCGCGATCGGAGACAGCGTGATGCTCGGCGCAGGCCGGGAATTGTCAGATGCGATAGACGGGAGAACAGGCGCCGGCACGGTGCGAGTCGACGCCACAGAAGATCGTCAGCTCGCCGACGCCGTCGAACTCGTTCGTCAATACAGAAAGCAGCACCTGCTCGGCAACGAAGTCATCGTGCACCTAGGCACCAACGGACCCGTCGAAGCGCTCGACTTCGAGCGGCTCATGAACGCCCTCGACGGAGTACCTCACGTGATCATCGTCAACGTGTATGTACCAAGACCGTGGGAGCAAGAGGTAAATGACACGCTCGCGGCAGGCGTCGCAGCACGCGAGAATGCGGTGCTGGTCGATTGGCATTCCTACGGGGATGCACACCCCGAACTCTTCTATGACGACGGCATTCACCTCACGCCCGACGGCGCGAAGGCGTACGCGCAACTGATCGCCGCCGCCGTCGCCGCCCCATCCCCCACCAAGTGACCGCCACTACTCGTGGCTCCGAGTTCAGGTCCGGGCTACGACGCCAATCTGCAGGGACGGCTCGACGCGCGCCGAGATTCGGACCGTAGGTGATTCGGGTTGATCGCGACACGGCCGTCAACTCGCTGCACGATCGCGCGGCTCGGTGTGACGACTCACTGAGCCTCGTAGATGGCCTAAACCTTTTGCGTGGGTGGGGCGAGTTACCGGCCGGAGGGCCTGATGATTCCGAGCCGGACTATCGGCAAGGCGGTCGGGCGGAGCATCACGCCGACGGAGCCCGCATTGACAGGAAGCGAGGAGAAGTGGGCTTCCTTCGATGCCTTCTTCGAACACGAGTACCGCAGCGTCGTGGGCCTGGCCGCTGTGTTATCCGGGAATAGAGCGGTGGCGGAGGATCTCGCGCAGGAAGCGTTCATGGCGGCCCATCGTCGATGGGACGAGATCTCAGGCTTCGAGGCCCCTGAAGCGTGGGTCCGGAAGGTGGTAGCCAACCTCTCGGTGTCGTGGACCCGTCGACGCTGGCGCGAGGCGCGCGCCGTGATCCGTCTAGGCCATCGTCGCGAGTCACACCTTGAGTCGCGCGAGCCAGCCGATGACGCGTTCTGGGGTGCTGTCCGCTCATTGCCGAAACGTCAAGCGCAGTGCGTGGCGCTGTTCTACTTCGAGGACCGGTCAGTCGCTGACATCGCGAGAACCCTGTCGATCGCCGAGAGCACCGTGCGGGTCCATCTACACGACGGCCGGATCGCGCTGGCACAACAGTTGAGTGAGACCGTGGAGGACGACGGATGAGCATCGATACCAGAGCTCGAGACGCGAGCGCAGCGATGAGGCGCGACCTGCAAAGCGTCACGATCCCCGACCCCGCCGCGATCATCGAAAAAGATCGACGCAAGCGGAGCCGTAACCGAGTCGGCGTGATCACCGGCGCAGTCGTCGTCGTTCTGGCTCTCGCCATCTCGGTCGTGCTGAGGTCAGCTACGAATCAGGTCAGCGTCAACGCGCAAGCGACATCAACCGCACCGGGATCGATCGACACCCGGTACGTGCCCCCAACCCAAACCACAAACGGCGCAACTATCGTTCCCGTCACGCTGCCTGACGGTCGCACGTTCGAGTTCCGGTACTCCAGCCGGCTCGAGCTGGCGCAACTCGGGTTCATGCCCGCGGCCACAATCGCGTGGCCCGTCGGTCCGGCGCCGACGCAATGTTGCGGACGAGATCTCTCGATTCGTTACACGACCATCCGCAGCGTGCTCCCGACCGCCCTGCCCGCAGCCACCTACCCGGGATCAGATGGCCGAACGGTTCCGTACTACCAGAACGCTGAAGCGGCGCCTGGCGGAGCCGTCGCCTCCGACCCGGTCGTCGACGGCCTCTACTTCCAGTTCGGTCCATGGCTCGTGGTCGTCCCCGATCGCTCCGACCCGGTCAATCATCCTGACGAACGCATGACCGAAGATCAACGCGCGACCTGGGCCCGCGACCTCAGCGGACACGTGGACTCCAAAGGCTTTCTCGAGCTCACCGCTCGCGCGCCGCTCATGCTCACGCACGACAATCTCAAGGCCGCCTTCGCGTTCGGTGACATCTTCGACACCAACAACCAAGTCGTGCTCGGCGATCACGCGCTTCGCCAGGGCCCCGGCACGGACACCGCAACCCCACGTCGGTTCACGCCCACCCAACCCGACGCTGGCGCCTCATGGTGCGACCCGGTATCGGGACTCCACGTCACCGTTGCCGGCACCAAACAGTTCGTTGAAACAGCAATCCGAGACCTGCACATACGGCAAATCCGCCACGCCCACTGAGGCACAGCGCCGACACAACGCTCGCTTCTCGAACGTGAATGGACCCTCTTGCAACGCGCTCGGACCGGCGGCCGGCGGGGACGCATGAGCGAGCGGCGAGTCGTCCTCCGGCGAGGAGTTAACGGGGACAGGTCCGCACAGGTCATGTCAACCCTTCGTCTGGTCACGCAGGCTGCGAGCTGTTGTTCGCCGCCGCACTCGATTCCCGGTGGCACGACTACTCTGGTGCGGTTCGCCGATGGCTCGTACGACGGAGACGTGCACTGTGAACGCAGCGGCGCTCCCGAAGCGGCGGTTCGACTCGAGCGGCGATGAGGAATCCGGTAAAGCCCGCGGACGTGCACGACCGCACGGTTGGCTACGGATCAAGCTCCTCACGATCGTCGTAACGACAGCCGCGGCCGCATGGGGGTTCGCGACTCCTGTCTCAGCACAACCCAACGACAACGTCGAAAAGATCGCGGCGTCGGCCGCTGGTCTCGAGCCGGGTAGCAGCATTGCGTCGGTCGCGGTTTTCAGAGGTGAGCTGATAGCAGTCGGTTCGGTCCTGACCGAAGCGCCCTCCATAGTGGAGTCATCGGCCTTCGTCCCGTACGCGGGGGCGGTGTGGCGCTCGACGGACGGTCGGCATTGGCAACGCGTGAACGGCACCGGTTTCGGAGGCGGGGCCTTCACGAACGCGGTCGCGACAGCGACTGGCGTGATCGCGTTCCAATCGCCAGTCGGTCGAGGCGGAACCGAGCCCGCGACCGTGGTCTGGTCCTCATCGAACGGAACCGACTGGCAGAAGCTCACCGATCAGGCACCCGAGGGAATTCGTTCGGTCGTCGTCGCCGGAAGCCGACTCGTCGCAGCGGGTTCTGCACGCGCGAGTACGTCGTGTGTATCGATTACCTGCTTCACCGCCGCGATCTGGTCGTCACCAGACGGTCGGACCTGGACCCGCGACGGGAGTACCGCCGACTCCCCACCCGGGGCCGTGACCGGACTCGCCCACGGGCGCGACGGCTACCTAGCTATCGGCTCCCGATTCGCCGCCGACGTCAAAACGGTTTCGCCACTCGTATGGACATCGCGCAGCGGCACACGCTGGACCCGTGTTCTCCACCCCACCGGCCTCGGGCGAGCAGCGTTCACGTCCGGCAGCATCGCGGCTGACGATTCAACCGTCCTGGCCATCGGGTACACGTTGGCCTCCAAGACTGCAACCACGACGACGACGACGACCACCACCACCACGACGACCACAACTCTTCCGCCTGTCGGCAACCGCAGCGGAACGGGCAGCGTCACGCTCTGCGCAACCCTGAACGGCACCGTCACCGCCTGGACCACCAGCGACGGGAAGGAGTGGCAGGGGAACTCAGTGCACGCGTTGCGGACGACGTCAGTCAACGACTTGACCTTCAACCACGGCGACTGGATCGTCGCCGGCTCCCAAGGCGACTGCGGTTCGACCCGCGCCGTGTTGTACACATCGGATGACGGCCACACGTGGCAACAAGTAGCGAGCGATCCCAAGGTCAAGGATTCGAAGACCATGAGGTACCCGACAGCCCTCGTTGCCACCAATACCGGTGCGATCGCGTTCATCAACTCCCTCGACGCAGTGACCGACGGCGGCGCACCCGAGATCTGGATCTGGCAACACTCCAACCACCGGTAGGAGTCAGTCCACCCTGGTCGCCAGTCGTGTCGACGCTGCGCGCCACGACTGACGCGTATGCGACGCCTCCGTTCGCCACTGCAGGGTGGCGGCTGACGCAGATTCTGGGCACGGCCGTCGCGGTCACGAGCATCGTGGCGCTGACTTCGACAAGAATCCCTTCGGAACATGAGCGGACTCAGAAGGTGATCCTGTGGCACGACGCAAGAGTTCCTTTTTGGCGATGGCAGCTGCCGCCAACCGTTCTACTCAACAGGCAAACGCCGCCCAGTTCCGAGCACAACAGCAAGCCGTGAGATCGGCCGAACGTGCGCAACGTGAGCGCGATCGCGCCTCAGCAAGGGACGAGAAGGAGCGTGCTCGCCTCCATGTCGAAGAACGCCAAGCTGAAGTTGAGGATCTCAACGAGGATCTCACGGCAAGCGTGGATCGAATGGAGCATCTTCTTGCGGCGACGCTGCACGTCGACGACCACATCGACTTCGCCACACTGAAAGTGGACCCAGAGCTTCCCGAGTTCGATCCCGGACAACTTGCCCTCGAGGAACCTGCTCCTCAATTCGTAGAGCCGCCGGCACCCAAAGGGCTCGGAAAGCTCGTTGGTGGTGCCGGCAAGCATCGTGCTGCGCTAGAGCAGGCGAGGGTGGAACATGAAACCGCTGTCGCCGAACACGCCGCCCGTGAACAGGAACGACGCAAAAAACTGGACCAGTACGGGCGCGATCGCGACGCACAAATCGAGAAGCTGAAGTCCGCCGCGATCCACCAACACGCCGAGATCGACGAGTTCGAACGGCAGTTCGATGCTGGCGATCCAGTCTCAATCGTCGACTACTTCACGATGGTCCTCGAGCGCAGCGACTACCCAGACGGGTTTCCCCAGCAAGCGAAGCTCGCCTATGTCCCCGAGTCACGGCAGCTCGTCGTTGAATACGACCTGCCTCCGGCAGAAATCGTGCCGACGGTCGCCGTGTACAAGTATGTCAAGAGCGGCGACAAGATCACGGAGTCCTCGAGACCAGCAACACAACGGCGCGCGCTGTACGCCGCAATCGTCGCCCAAGTCACCCTTCGGACTCTGCACGAACTCTTTGAAGCTGACCGCCACACACATCTCGAGACGATCGTCTTCAGCGGCTTCGTCGACACCGTCAACCCAGCGACCGGCCAACCGGACCGTCCATGCTTGATCTCGGTCCGCGTCTCCGACGATGCCTTCGACGCACTCGATCTCGGTCGAGTCGATCCGGCAGCTTGCCTCAAGGCGCTCAACGCGTCCGTCTCGCGTAGTCCATCGGAACTCGCACCAGTGCGGCCTGTCCTTGAACTCTCGATGGTTGACTCGCGTTTCGTCCAAGAAACGGACGTGCTCTCCGAGCTCGATCAACGGCCGAACCTGATGGAACTCACACCCAGTGAGTTCGAATCGCTGATCACCAACCTCTTCCAGAAGATGGGCCTCGAGACAAGACTCACGCAAGCCTCCCGAGATGGAGGGGTCGACTGCGTTGCCTTCGATCAGCGACCGATCCTCGGCGGGAAGGTCGTGATCCAAGCCAAGCGGTACAAGAACACCGTCGGAGTCAGCGCCGTACGCGACCTCTACGGAACTACACAAAACGAGGGAGCAAGTAAAGGCATCCTCGTCTCAACCAGTGGGTACGGCAAAGCCTCATTCGACTTCGCCAACGGAAAGCCGCTGCAGCTCATCACAGGCAGTGAACTGCTCTACCTATTGGCTGAGCACGCTGGCATCGAAGCCAAGATCGAACCTCCGGAAGACTGGACGGACCCAGCAGATGCAGAGCTCTAGCGCTCCACTCGACGCTTGATCGCGTCACTGCGGCGGCAACGGCCGTCCTAGCGCAGCGCTTGAGAGTCGTGCAGCGACCGGTGATCCTCTCGCCAGGCTGTGTCGCTAGGCACGAAATCCCGCGCTGCCCAGCCTCTCTTGAGGGCTGGAATGAATTCAGCTGAAGTCCGTTTTGGCGACGCTCCACAGCCCGCGATCGGTGAGGTGCGGGCTCGCACTCATCGAGTTTGGGCTGCTCACCCGAGCTCGAGGCCCACGTCGGAAGCATGGCTAAGTCCGCGGTCGAAGCCCTCGAGTATGCCTTCGATTTCCACCCGGGCGAGTTGTTGCCGAAGGTCGGCACGGTCTGGCCGGCCGAGCGAGTTCCGCGCATCCGTGATGTTGTGCTCATGGCGATACGCCTCGATGACGCGGGCAGCGGCGGTCCAGCTGGACCGGGCGGCGGGTTCCGCCGGGTACCGGCCGAGCGCGACGAGATACGCGGGCGGGTCGTGCCGGTAGGTGTCGACGAGTTGGTCGAGTTGTCGTTCGATCTCACGCTCGATTGTCGGGAGCTCTTCAACGGCATCGTGGTGCTCGCTGAGGAAGCTCACGCGCGCGTTCTGTTGTTCGACGGCGCACGCCAGGGCCAGTTCCGTGTTGTCGAGTCGTGTTTCGAGGAGGTCAACGTTCCGCGCTGTCGCGAGGCGGCGTGTCGTGTGATCTCGTCGGTTCCGGATCGGGTGTCGCTGTTCCAGCTTGGATAGCCGGGCCCGTTCGTCGTCCAGGGATCGAACCAGGCCTTCGCGCGAGTGCTGGAGCGCGCTCGATGTTTGCTGTCTGGTCCGGCGCTGCGCCACTGAGCAAAGCACGAATGCGATTGCGCTCCTCGTAGAGCTGGGCCACGCGCTCGTGGGCCTTGGGCGTAGCGATGTGTTGGTCGATCGCGAGTCGTTGTGCGCGACTGACGCGCAGTGCACCGGCGACTTGATCGAGTGGTGGCCGTTCGGGCGTACGAGTGTGTTGTTCGTCGTCCTCGGGTCGGGCGACGAGGTAGAGCCGGTTCTGAGCGCGACCTCTGGAGAGGGCGACGTAGCCGGCTTCCTGGTAGAGGGTGTCATCACCAAGGACCAAGGCCTGGTCGACGGTGATTCCTTGGGCCTTGTGGATGGTCGTGGCGTAAGCGTGGCGGACCTGGCCGGTATCGAGATAGTCGGCCGGGAGCATGTGGGTACCGTGAGCACTGCGGACGGTGATGGCACGTGCGTCGGGGGCAACGGCGGTGATAACGGCGATGGTGCCATTGCGGACGCCGAGGCGCCGCTGATTGCGCAGAGTCATGATCTCGTCGCCCGCCTGGTACGGACGCCCGTCGATCTGCAGGGTCGGGCCCGAGACGAGCCCTTGGGCGATGACAAGCTGCCGGGCGCGTGCGTTGAGATCGTCGACGTCGTGCCAGCGCGCCGCGACCATGAGGGTGTGCTGTCCGGCGAGGCGGGCGGCCCACCAGTCCGCGACCATGGTCTGTCGGGTCATCGAAGCGGTTGGGGCGGCGACGATGCGTTCGTGGGCGTGGTATGCGGCGAGTGCAGTCGTCGATGTCACCGTCGCGCAGCATTGCGAGCGCGGCACGTTCCCAGGCGTCGTGCTGACGGCGGTTCGTCGACAGGCGGATGGGCTCGAGTCGGTCCCCGAGGCCGCGCAGTAGTCCACCGGCGTCGATTTCGGGGAGTTGGCGCGGGTCGCCGACGAGGACGACTTTCGCGTCGGCGCGGGCGGCATGGTCGAGAACGCGAGCGAGGGTACGGGTGCCGACCATCCCGGCCTCGTCGATGACGAGCACGTTGTGAGCAGGCAAGGCGACCGTGGGTGGGGTGGTCGAGGTCGACAAGAAGGCTCGCGATCGTCTGAGAGGGGATGCCGGCGGTGGCTTCGAGTTCGGCCGCGGCCCGTGCTGCGAGCGCCGTGCCGATCACGCGGTAGCCGGCCTGTTGCCAGGCATCACGTGCGGCGTCGAGCGCGAAGGTCTTGCCGGTCCCGGCTGGGGCGATCACGACATCGATACCGTCGCCGCCGGTAGTGAGCTGCACGACGAGGTCCACCTGCTCGGCGGACAGTTCGGGCCGGCGACGCAACGCGTCGAGCACGACGGGCTCGTCGACGACACCGACGTGGCGGTCTCGTCGGCTGACGGCATGATCGACGAGTCGCTGTTCGAGGGTCATCAGCTCCTCGGTCGAGTGGAGCGGCCCGAGCGTGGGTCCGTCGATGGATCGGCCGTTGGAACGCCGTCGCAGCCGCGTTCCTGGATCGGCTGCCAACACGACGACTGTGGGATCGCCGAGAGTCCGGTCGGTGAGCTCCTCGATGCGGGCGACATCGGCGCCATCAGTCAGCCGGTCACACCACGCGCGCGGAACATGTCGCGCCGATCGAACGTGCTCGCACGTGCGGTCAGCCCGCCCGGGCCTAGAAGTTCGCCGACGATCTGATCGATTTCCTGTTCGCGGAAGGTGCGGGGCTCAACTCGGCCGACAACCGCGAGCACCGTGTCGGCGGTCACGCCGAGCGCCGCGGCCTGGTCCCACCAACGCGCCTGGAGCGTGGCCGGGTCGACCTGATAGTCCTTGGCTTGACGGGTATCCAACGCGGCGATTTCCGCCGCGCGCGCCGAGGTGACACCGCGGCGGGCCATCTCCTCCTCGATCTCGGCCCGTCGAGTCGAGAATCCGTCGAGCACTGCTTGCGGGAAACCGACGAGGTCGGCGATGCCGTTACGGACCGGTCCCCACTCGACGCCGAGCCGGCGGGCGAGCTCGACGCGGAGTTGCGCTTCGTACAGATACCCGGCCGTCTTCGCGTGCAGGTAAAGCCCGCGGGCGTCGAGCGCGCCGTAACGGTCGTCGGGTGTCCGGGTGACGTTCGCGACCACGACATGGGTGTGCAGGTGCGGGTCTCCCGCCCGGCTCGTCCGGTGTCGGAACGCCGCGCCTACGAACCCTGACCCGTCGACTGACTCGACTCCATTCGTGCCTCGCCGGGTACCGCACGCCTCGCGTTCCAAGAACGCGAGCGCAGCGTCGACCGCGACGTCGTGCGCGGCGCGGACCTCCCGCGCGACATCGGGTTCGGCGAGCCCGAACAGCACCGAGACCGACTTCGGGGCACGGAACGTGAGGTCGAAACCCGGGACCCGGTCCGACCGGGCCCGGACCAGCCGGACACCGTCTACCGGGTCCGGCCCGCCAACACCGTCGCCAACGACTCCGCGTCGACTCGGCCGCCGAGGCCGATTTCCTCGACACCGGAACCGATCCAACGACCTGGTGCCTCTCCCCGACCGAGGTAGTAGTCCTCCACGCCCCCGGCGACGGTGTGCAGGTAGTAGTGCTCGTTGCCGACGCCGAGCTTCCCGATACTCAACACGAGGTCCCGCCCTCGCTCTCGGTTGACGGCATTCGATCGAATGCAAGTTCGTGCACCTTTCTCGGGACGTCCCTCTCGACCTGATGGGAGTGGTCGGTGGGCCCGTCGTCTCGAGCGTCGCTGACGTCCTCGCACGGAGTCTGGGCGTCGTCGAAGAGCGAGAGTGAGCTTGGCGGTGGGTCTTCCCGAATCGGTCGTGACCTCCGAGACCGAGTCCGCGACGTCGGCGATGATTCGGCGAGGACGGGCAACAGGATCGTGTGGCGGGTCCCGTCGAACCGGCCCCGCCCGGCCCGCTGTTGCGTCGCCGCGATCACTCCGAAGTTGCGGAGCTTCGACATCGCGTTCGCGGCCGCGTCGCGGCCGACACCGAGCTCGCCGGCGAGCTCGCGTACGCCGAGCATCACTACGAGTGCGCCCGCCGCGTCGTGTCGGGCCTGCAGCGCGAGCACTTCCAGCGCCGACCAGGCAACTGGACCCAGCATCCGTCGAGCGTCGGCGGAGCCTGCCGTGACCACCAGCGAAACACCCCCGGACCCGACAGCGACGACGACCCCAGCGTCGTCTGCAGTCACGGATGCGTGTCGACGCTGGCGAGTAGAACTTCGATCGTGTGCTTCGGGACCACAACGCGTCGCCCCAGGCGCAAGTGCGGAAGGTCTCCGTGTGCCACGAGCTCATACGCGTGTGCCCGCGAAATCCCCAACAAGCGGCCGGCCTCTGCAACCGTCCACACCAGACGTTCGTGATCCACCGCTGCTTCGTCCATGAGATACACCTCCATCAGCTGCTCCCACCCTCCGGTCCACGATCAGCGACGCGGACGGATAACCGGGTGCGCCGGATCCGGTGCACCAGACACCCGAAGACCGCGGTCCGACTGGTCGTTGATGCGGACACGCCTCTGCACCGCGTCGTGGGGGCGAGACTGAACTCCGAAGACCGTCGCCAGGCGCGTAGCTCTTGTGTCACGTTGTCTGCGGAGTCGACGATGGCTAGGACAACGACAGGAGCGGAGCACTACATCGCTACGCAGAAGCCCGATCCCGCGTTTCGCGAGGACGTACGACGCCGCGGCTCGGCGGATTAGTCAGGTCGATGAACCGGTCTGCGCGCTCGACGATGCTCGGGAGCGCCGAGAGTGACCAAGGCCGAGCTCGCACGACGGGCGGGAAAGAGTCCAGAGGTCGTGCGTCGCCTCGTCACCGCCAAAGGGGGCGAACCGAACCGCCGCAACAGTTGCCGCACTCGCCGACGCCCTCGACGGCAAGCTGATCGCCCGACCAGCCGGAGGACCGTTCAGACGTGCGACCCTCTGCAGCTGAATGATGCATGAAACCTAAGCTCCGGCAATGGCGGCGCGTCGCGAATGGGTTCTGCTGGCCGAGGGGGCGCATAGCGAGAGTTCCACGTTTCCGCCAGAAGTCCTCGAGTCGCTGTCGGAGACGTACGGGCTAGAGATCGGCGCCGTCCGAACCGCCAGCTTGAAGGGTCAGTACCGTCTCGGGCTCTCGACCTCGAACAACATGGCCGATGCCGAGTACACGCTCGAGTTCCGAGCGCTCCGTCGCGCAGTGGCCTCGCGCAGCTTCGACCGGCCGATTCAGCCGCATGAGGTTATCGAGATCGAGGATCGTCTCGGTTGGCGCGCGCGGCTCGGAATGTACGCGCGCCCATGGCTCGATCAAATCCTTGACGCCGGAGACAAGGCAAAGCCTCTTGTGCCCGAGCCGCGCTTCCTGATCGAGGAACTGCTCTACGCCGTTTCGGTCACGATCCTCGAGAATCATGCGCTTCTCGACCACATCGAGGAGCAAGAACTACTGCTCGCGCAGCTCAGGGCGCACGTGGTGTCACTCGAATTCGAGCTCCGACGGAAGCGGGTTTCCGGAGAGCGTGTGCGACCGTCAGTCAGGTTCATCCGCAGCGTCGCGTGCTGGCAATTGTCTCCGGCCTCGCAAGTGGCGGCGTGGCTGTCGCTGCCGACGCAGTTTCTGCGCAGTCTCCGGTCGTGCAGGTGGAGAACGTGCAGCGCATCACAGTTGAGCAACCCGATTTGACTCAACAACTCAAGGAGATCCTCGCGCGCTGCGATCTCGTGGTTCAGTCAGTGGCTCCAGCAAGCTCGGCCCCGTAACCACGATCGGTTGAGGGTTCGATCCCATGCGGCCTCGACATCCGACTGGGGTTGCGCGGAATACGGGAACCGATCCGTCACCGAGAGATTGATGATCCGGACGCCGTGCTCCTCATGCAGGAGGCGAATTGAATCCTCGAGCACACGGTGGTCAGGGACCCCCGAAGGAAAGCGCGTCGAATTCGGATCTCCAGAGTCATCGGGCTCGAGCACACGTACGCACGCGAGGCGGACTGGCCTGGGTAAGCGAAGTTGGCCTTCCGCGAAGGACTGCTCGAAGCCTCCGTACGCGGCCAGACCGGCGACCATGGTCCCGTGGGGTCCTGGTTCTTTCCAAGAGTGCGTCGACGGGACGCTGTCATCAGCGACCACGACACCGCTGAGCAGGGGATGGCCGACCGCGACGCCATCATCAAGGATGCCAATAACAACTTCGAGAGGCGCAGGAACCTCCGCTGGTGCAATTTCTGCAGCGAGCCATGTGGAGGGTTCCAGCAACGGAGCGAGCGGTAAGCGAACGGATTCGACGACAGTCAGCCCCAGGATTGCTAGCAACGCGGGATTTCCGCAACGCACGCGCGCTGCGGCCGTTCGGGCGCGGGAGTCTGATCCAAGTACCTCCGCTTGGTACTGCTCGCACGCGGCACGCACGTCATCGACCCGACTGCGCGCTTCTTCATCATTCGCTGATGACCAGACAACGACGTCGACGACCAATGGCCACTCATCGCGCTCCAAAGCGGCTGCGAGCGGCGGAGTGACCCGGTCTTCAGGACCGTATGGCTCGATACGAGCAACCCGGTCGAAGAAAGAACTTAGCGGGGGAGAGCCGCCGTCAGTCGCCGCGTAGGCGTCGATCGCTCGATGAAGCTCTTCCGCATCTTGGTCGGACGGGACAACGAAGTACGTCCAGTCGCTAGTGTCCCCGAGAAACTCCAGGTTCCGCGCAGCAAGCTCTTCGTCGCCGATACGGGTCGAACCTCGGATCTTGAATACGCGCCGCGGGTCGACGCCGTCGACAACTCTTGCGAGGGGAGCTGCCTGCGCAGACTCCAAGTCCTGCTGTAGTTCCCGACCGTGCGTCGTCGGATCCCGGCGATCGGTGGAACCGAAACTTGAGCCCTGCCTGCGGTCTTGGTGGGCTATCGGTTGGGGAAGTCCGAGATGATCTGCCATGAATCAGGCTCACCAAGGACGCCCACGCGTGTGCTCTACCGCTGCGGCGAGCGTCGTTGCCGTAATCGCGGGCCTGCCGTCCAGAACGGCCAGCCGAAATGCTTCCCAGACGGCATACTCGACCGCAGCATGAGGCAAGCCCTTTAAGGAAGATGCCGCCCTGTCGATGTTGGGGCGCTGCGTCGGGAGACTCGCAAGTCGCTTCCTGAGCAACAACCTAATTTGGTGGACTGTCGGTCGCCTGAACTCGAGCACGTCATCGAAGCGACGCCAGAGGGCAGAATCAAGAAGGCCTTCGTGATTAGTTGCTGCGACGAGAACGCTAGGTCCCCGATACTCGTCGAGCATTTGCAAGAACGCATTGACGACTCGTTTGATCTCACCGTGCTCGCTGGGGTCATCGCGTAGACGGCCGATCGCATCGAACTCGTCGAAAAGCATGACCCATCGCCCCTGACGCGCGTAGTCCATCAGCTTGCGAAGGTTCGACGCCGTCTCGCCTAGGTAAGACGAGATCACGCTATCCAGTCGAACGGTCACGAGAGGCACGCCGAGTTCAGCAGCCAAGCCTTCAGCACCAGTCGACTTCCCACAACCCGGCGGACCCCAAAAAAGGAGTTTGCGCCGCGGGGGAATTCCGTGCTGCGCAAGCAACTCCAGATGCTCGGACTCGATGGCGAGTCGCTGGAGTGCATTGACGAGGGGCTCTGCAAGGACGAGATCCGTCAGATACCGCGAGGGATGGCGAACTGTGGCCAGCGGCCAATCGTTGTCAGCGGTCTCGTGGCGGCTCAGGCAGTAAGACGGTCGCGCCTGGTGTTATCTCCTCGCCTCCCGTTCGCGACGAGTCGTCGAAGATCACGAGCGAGGGAGTGGTGCTGCTTGGCTTCTTCCTCCTCGATGATCGCCTGTGCCGCACGACGAAACGCGAGCTCATCGCCACTGCCGAAAGCCGTGAACAGTTGCTTCAGCTCTCGGCCAGCCATACCCGGACGGTACCAGCGGCCTGCGACGTCATCTGGGACGTCCCGGAGTGGCGGCGTCAGGGCCGCGCCATCATTCGACGGCGAGTCGGTCCAGACCCGCCACGACCAACACGGCCGATCGACGAAAAACGCCACGCCAGACCGCGTTCGTATGCAGCCCGCCGGATCGAGAAGCAATACCGCATCCAAAATGACGCGAACGTTAAGCCGAATATCGCGCAGGGAGACGAGCCATCTGGGCTAGATCCAGTGGACTACGAGTTCCCCGATCACCTGCTGGTAGGTGCGCCGACCGGTTCTTCGGCGAAGAGTCGCGCGACCGTCGACGCCACGGTCGCGTCCATTTCGGGCTGCACGTGGCTGTAGATGTCGAGGGTGATGCCGGTGCTCGCGTGGCCGAGGCGTTCGCTCACGACCTTCGGGTGGATCCCCGCCTGCAACGCCAGCGTTGCCCACGTGTGACGCAAGTCGTGGAGGCGGATCTGCTTCACACCGGCTCGCTTCACTGCCGCGCCGAACGTACGGGTGAATCGATCCGGATGCAATGGCCCACCGAGTTCATCGCAGAACACAAGTTCCGAACCCTCCCACGAGTCGCCGGCGGCGACTCGTTCCTCGAGTTGACGCCGACGATGCGCGCGCAACGTCGCGACCGTCGCGGGATCGAGCGAAACGTTGCGTCGCGACCGGGCCGTCTTCGGTGACGCCCACACCAGCTCGCTGTCGACGACGGTCAGCGACCGGTTGATCGTGACCCACGCGCCGTCGAGATCCACATCGGACC
This sequence comes from uncultured Actinomycetes bacterium, assembly GCA_963819735.1. Classification (GTDB taxonomy): domain Bacteria; phylum Actinomycetota; class Acidimicrobiia; order IMCC26256; family DASPTH01; genus CAWFXC01. The sequence continues at coordinate 634,084 of CAWFXC010000001.1, forward strand.
AGCGCAGGCCAAGTGCCTCGCCGCGACGCATCCCCGTCGTTGCCAACACTCGGTACGCCGGCGCGCGGCGATCGTCTTGCACCGATGCGAGGAACGTGCGCATGTCGGCCGCATCCCAGGTGGCCAGCTCCACGCGCACGGGCACCGGCGGCTTCACCAACGCGGCCACGTTGCGCTGCACCAGACCGAACCGCAACGCGTCGGCAAGTGAGCGACGCAACGCGATGTGCACGTTGCGGACGGTCTTCGGCGCGAGCCCACCGCCGTAGCGGTGACCATCGGCGAGCAGCGTCGAGTAGAGCTCCTCGACGTCGAGCGGGGTGAGCGCCTGGAGCCGCACGTGGCCGAGCCGGTCGGTAACGCGGCCGAGTCCGGAGCGATAGTCGCGCAGCGTCGACGACCGCACCTTGGGCTCCATCGTCACCAGCCACCGGTCGATCCACTCCCCCACCGTCTGCGGATCCGGGGCGACGTAGGTGCCGTCGGCGACCGATCCGATCATCGCTGACAGCGCCTCTTCGGCGGCTTTCTTGGTGCGAAAGCCCGACTTGGTCTGCTGACGCCGGCGGCCGGTCGCCGGATCGCGACCCACATCGACCACGTACGCCCAGGTCTTGCCCCGCCGGTGCACGTGGCCTCGCATCGCGGCGACGTTAGCAAAGCGTTAGCATTCGGGGGGCAAAAGGGATCTTACGGGCTGGACGCAAACCGACTGCGCGGACAACTGAAACCCGTCTCGGCAGGTCAGAGTGTGTGCCCGGAAGAGGAGTCGAACCTCTACGCCCCCGAAGGGACCGGCGGGTTTAAGCCGCCTGCGTCTACCGTTCCGCCACCCGGGCCGGGTGCCCGGAGAGGCTAGGCCGCTTTGACCTCGGGCTCATTCGTGCCGCCGCTGATCGCGGCGGCCAACTCGGCCCGGAGACGGGGGGCGTCGGCCTCGGCGACCTTGTTGGTCACGAGTACACCCTCGATCATGTCGGACAGCGCATCGTCGAACGGCCGACCGCGCAGGCGCACCGACACGACCGCCCCGCCCGGGTAGCGGCGGATCGTGCGGGCGACTCCGGCGACCCGCGGCGGGCAGCGGAAGGCGGGCACGGTGAGCCCGGCAGCGTGCGCGACTGCGCCGAGGCGCCGCGCGGCGTCAGCGAACCGCATGGCGGGGAGGTCGGTGGGGGGCAGGTCGTTCACAGGGAGCATCATCACACGCGGGTACGACACTCACGCTCCGGCGTCGGTCCGACACCGACGGTGCGCGCCGCGAACGAGAGCGCTTGCAACGGGAAAGCGAACGACGCCGCGGCACCGGCCGCCTACCGTCGCGCCATGAGGGTGAGCCGGGGCAGCCCCCACGACCGCGAGATCGTGCGCCTCGCGGTGCCCGCCCTCGGCGCACTCGCGGCCGAACCCCTCTATCTCCTCGCCGACACCGCCATCGTCGGCCACCTCGGTACCCGGCCGTTGGCCGGCCTCGCCGTCGCCGGGGCGGTACTCACCGCCGCGTTCTCGCTGTTCAACTTCCTGGCCTACTCGACCACCGCTGCAGTGGCGCGTCAGGTGGGCGCCGGCGACCGTCGGGCCGCGGCGGAGGTCGGCGTCGACGGATGCTGGCTGGCCGTCGGCCTCGGGATCGTCCTGCTCGTCCTCGGCCTCGCCCTGGCTCCCGTGATCGCCGACGTGATGGGCGCCTCCGGTGTGGTCGCCCCCTACGCGGTCACGTATCTCCGGATCAGCATCCTCGGCGCGCCGGCGTTGCTCCTCGCGCTTGCGGGCACCGGGTATCTGCGGGGCGTGCAGGACACGAAGACGACGTTCGTGATCGCGGTCGTCGCGAACGCGGGCAACCTCCTGCTCGAGCTCCTCCTGGTGTACGGGTTCCACCTGGGACTCGCCGGTTCGGCGTGGGGCACGGTGATCGCGCAGTACTCGGCCGCGGCGGCGTACCTCTTCATCGTGGGCCGCACCGTACGCGTCGAGGGCGCGGCGGTCCGCCCACAACCGGCCGGCATCCGCGCCAACGCCAAGGTCGGGAGCCGGCTCATCGTGCGTACTGCGTCGCTCCTCGTCGCGCTGCTCACCGCCACCGCGATCGCCTCACGCATCAGCGACGACGCAGTCGCGGCGCATCAGGTCTGCATTCAGATCTTCCTCTTCCTGGCGCTGTCCCTCGACGCGCTCGCGATCGCCGGCCAGGCGATGGTCGGCCGCTACCTCGGCGCGGCCGCGCAGCACGACGCCCGTTCGGTGGCGCGACGCCTCATCGAGATCGGGGTGATGGTCGGTGTCGCGTTCGGCGTGGCCGTCGTGATCCTGCGGCCGTGGTTGGCCGGACTGTTCACCAATGACCGCGGCGTGCGGCACCTCACCCTGGAGGTGTTGTGGATCGTGGCCGCGGTGCAACCGCTCGCGGCCGTCGTGTTCGTGCTCGACGGCGTGTTGATCGGCGCCGGCGACGCCGGTTATCTCGCGGCGGCGATGATCGTCGCCACCGTCGGTGTGTACCTGCCCGCCGCGCTGCTCGTCTTCGTGCTCGACGGCGGCCTGCTCTGGCTATGGGGCGCGCTCGCGCTCTGGATGGTGGCGCGCTTCGTGGGCATGGTCGCCCGCTATCGCACCGAGCGTTGGGAGGTGGCCGGCGCCGTGCGCATTCCGTGATCGCTACGTGAAGAACCGCGCCTGGAACTCGTCGCGACGCGCGACCCATTCCTCGCGCGTGATCGCGTAGCGCACGTGGTCCTCCCAGACCCCCTGGATCTGGAGGAACCGCTCCGCGGTGCCCTCGTCGCGCAACCCGAGCTTCGCCGCCACGCGGTGGCTCTTCGCGTTGCGGGGGACGATGGCCGCTTCCATGCGGTGCAGGCCCAGATCCTCGAACCCGTAGCGGATGATCAACGCCACGCCGTCGGGCGTGTAGCCGCAACCGGCGTGGCCCATGTCGACCCAGTAGCCGATGAAGCACGACTGGAACGGGCCGCGCAGCACGCTCCCCAGGCTCACCTCACCGATGAGTGTGCCGTCGCGCAGGAACAGACCGAACCCGTACGCGGTGTCGAACTGGCGTTGCCGTTCCCACGCGCCGCAGCGAGCGCGGAACGCGTCGCGGTCGATGACCGGATCGCGCGAGCCGGGCTCGGGAAACGGCTCCCACTGCTCGAGCCAGTCGCGACTCCTGACCCGGATCGCGCGCCACGCCTCGTGATCCCCTACCTCGAGCGGCCGCAGCATCACGCGCGGTCCGACCAGCGAGGAATCCCGGCGTCCTTTCATGGGGCGAAGGATATTCATTAGGGTGCGCTGATGCCTCCCCCGCCCGCTCCGTCCGTCGACGACCGGCTCGTGTGGCTCGATCTCGAGATGACCGGGCTCGACGTGACCCGCCACGTGATCGTCGAGATCGCCGCGCTGGTCACCGACGGCGAGTTGGAACCGCTCGACGACGGGATCGACGTCATCGTCCACCAACCGCCTGCCGCCCTCGCGGAAATGGACGACTTCGTCCGCAAGATGCACACGAAGTCAGCGCTCATCGGCGAGATCGAGGCGTCGCGCATCTCGCTCACCGACGCCGGGGCCATGGCGATCGACTACATCAGGCAGCACGTGCCCGAGGCGGGCACCGCGCCGATGTGCGGCAACTCCATCGGCGTTGATCGGCGCTTCCTCGACCACCAGCTTCCCGAGCTCGACCGCTTTTTGCACTACCGCAGCATCGACGTGTCGAGCTTCAAGGAGCTGTGCCGGCGCTGGTATCCCGAGGTGTACCGCAAGCGGCCCGACAAGGCCGAGACGCACCGGGCGCTGGCCGATGTCCGGGAGTCGATCGCCGAGCTGCGCTACTACCGCGACCACATGCTCATCCCGGTCGAGACCGTCAAGACGGTTGAGCCGGTTGAGCCGGTTGAGCCGGTTGAGCCGGCACCGTCGGCGTCAGCCGAGTAGCTCACGGAGCGCACCGAGCAGGGTGGTCACCGAACGCTCACGCGCCGAGTGACCCATCAGACCGATCCGCCACGCCTTGCCCGCGAACTGACCGAGCCCGCCACCGACTTCGATGCCGTACGTCTCGAGCAGTGCCTTCCTGAGTGTCGCGTCGTCGGCACCTTCGGGTAGCCACGCGGTCGTGAGCTCCGGGAGCCGGTGGCCGTCGGGGACGACCAACCGGAACCCGAGATCGGGCAGGCTCTGCTGGAGACGGGTGCCGACGGCGCGGTGACGCGCCCAGGCCGTCTCCAGCCCTTCGTCGAGCACCGCGCCCAACGCGGCGTGGAGCGCGAAGACCATCGCCACCGGCGCAGTGTGGTGGTACGCGCGCGACGAACCACCGACGTAGTTGGCGATGAGCGAGACGTCGAGGTACCACGACTGCGGCGGGAGCGCGCGCGTCTGCACGCGCTCGACCGCACGCGGCGAGAAGGTCACCGGCGACAAACCTGGTGGGACGCCGAGGCATTTCTGCGTACCCGAGTAGCTCGCGTCGACTCCCCACGCGTCGATCTCGACCGGGATCCCGCCGAGTGAGGTGACGGTGTCGACCACCAGCATCGTGTTCGTGTCTTGCAGCGCACGGAGCGGGGTGATGTCGTTCTCCACCCCGGTGGACGTCTCCGCGTGCACGACCGCGACGAAGCGCGCGTCGGGATGCTCGCGTTGGGCGTCGAGCAGCCGTTCCGGATCGAGTGGTTGCCCCCATTGCTCTTCGATCCGGACGACGTCGGCGCCGCACCGACGGGCGACTTCACACATTCGGTCGCCGAACACGCCGTTGGCTCCGATGATCACGGTGTCGCCGGCTTCGAGCAGGTTGACGAAGCACGCCTCCATGCCGGCCGAACCGGTGCCGCTCACCGGGAACGTCAGCGTGTTGTCGGTGCGGAAGACGGTGCGGAGCCGGGCCATCGTCTCGTCCATGATCCCGAGGAACTCGGGGTCCATGTGGCCGAGTGACGGTCGCCCGAGCGCGGCGACGGCTTCGGGGTACGGGTTCGACGGTCCGGGACCGAGGAGCAGGCGATCCGTGAGTGGCATACGCGGAGCCTAGATCGACGCGCGTTCGGCGCGTCGCTACCGAGCCGCGTTGCTCGCGGTGGGGTGGGTCAGACGCGGGCGAAGATCGGGAACCAGTGCTGCAGCAGCCGGTTCACCTCGACCGCGACGTCGTCGCCCGCGATCATGCCGCGTGCGATCTCGGCGGCCGCACGCGCTACGTGTGTCACGTCGGGATCGGGCAGCTCGATGCCGTTGCTCTCGGCAATCCGTTGGACGACCTGCGCCGCGTCCCACGCGGCACGCGCCGCCTGCCGCGTGCGGTGCGAGTGGCGCAGCGCGCGATCGATCGCGATCGTGGCGCGCCAGGCGTCGACTTCGTCACCCGCGGTGTCACTTGCGAGCGACACCGAGATGCGGTGGATGTCGTCGACCGACAAGCGCCGCAGCGCGTCCGTGAACTCCGTCAGGTTCATGCTGTCTATTCTCGACACAAACCTGTGTCGGGTTGGGGGATTTACGGGGTCCAGCCGCGCAATTCCCCATGAACTGCGTGTTTCCTGGGTCGGCGTACCCGCTGAACCGAGCCCTCAAAACCCGAATTGGGCCCGAATTACGCCCCGTTCTGCTCGACCTGGCTCCGTACGAGGCCGTCGAGGATGTCGGCTTCCGACACCAGCATCTCGTCGTAGCCCAGCACCCGCAGCACACCCACCAGCACCGCGGCACCGCCGACGATAACGTCGACCCGACCCGGTTCGAGCCCCGGATTGTGGGCTCGTTGCTCCTTGCTCTCGGTGGCGAGCGTGCGGAACACGTCTTCGGCCGCGACCTTGGTGAGGCGGAAGTGGTGGATCTTCTCGGGGTCGTACTCCGGCAGACCGAGCTCGATCGCCGCGACGGTGGTGACCGTTCCTGCGAGTCCGACGAGCGTGGCCGCGTCGGTCGCGCCCGGGATCGTCCGCGGCACTTCGGCGATGAGGTCGCGCGCGACCGCAACCGCGTTCGACAACTCCTCGGGTGCCGGCGGATCGGATTCGAGGAACTGCTCGGAGAGTCGCACACAACCGATGTCGAGCGAGACGAGACCGACCGGTTCGTCGGTGCCGAGCACGAACTCGGTCGAACCACCACCGATGTCGACGACGAGGTAGGGCGCGGGCGCGTCGAGGTCGGCCGTCGCGCCGAGGAACGAGAGCGCGGCCTCTTCCTCGCCCGAGAGGAGCTCGGGTGTGACACCGAGTGCGTCGAGCGCGGCGGAGAAGAACTCGTCGCGGTTGGTGGCGTCGCGCGCCGCGCTCGTCGCGGTCGCGCGCACGCGAGTGACGCCATACTCCGCGAGCACGTCGCGGTACTCGTGCAGGACGCCGACGGTGCGCGCAATCGCTTCCGGTGCGAGGGCGCGGGTGCGGTCGACACCTTGACCGAGGCGGGTGATGCGCATGCGCCGCTCGAGCGGAACCAGCTTGGCGTCGCGCGGTGAGGTGCCCTCCGCGTCGGCGACGAGGAGGCGCACCGAGTTGGTGCCGATGTCGATCGCGCCGAGCCGGGTCATGACCGGGACCTTTCGCCGTCGCCGTCGCCGTCGACCTCGCCGTTGAGCCCGTCGACCGCCGAACCCGCAACCGGCGTCGTTTCAGGCCTGTATACGGCCTTGGGCGACGCAAGTTCGGGAGGGAGGCGGTCGTCGATCCAGCGGCCGACGGGATCGTCGGCGCCGGCCAGGAACGACGCGTAGTGGGCGTGGAGGCACTTGACGCCGACGCGGGTGCCCGCCACACCACCGTGGGGCCGCGGCCCGACGTAAGCGAACGGGACGGTGGCGTCGCGCTCGGCCGCGTAGGCGTCGTGGGCGGCCCGCAGCGCGTCGGGGTCGACCGTGGCCTGGGCTTCCCGCACGCCGCCGGCCGCTTCGAGCCGCGACACCGCGGCGCAGAGTTGCGGATCGACGAGCCAGTAGCGCGTGGGCATCGGGGTGCCGTCGCGGGTGAAGGGAGCGTTGCGCACGACCACGGGAACCCCGGCCCCGTCGCGGCGGACGACTTCGAAGTCGGCCTGCGGCGGGCGCCCCAACAGCGAGGTGAGCGCGACGACGTCGGCGGGGGCGGCCATCGACCGCGAGTCTACGGGGCGTTGCCGGGCGTGGCTCCGTCGGGAGCGGCGGTGGTGGCCGGGTCGGGGGGGGTGGTGGTCGGCGGTGTGGTGGTGGGCGGGGCGGTGGTCGGCGACGGCAACACCACGAACGACTTCTCGCCCGGCTTCACCAGGCCGTAGCGCTCGCGCGCGAGCTGCTCGATCTCGGCGTCGCTGCTCAGCTTCTTGGCGTCCTTCGTGAGCTGTGCGTTCTCGGCGTGCAGGAGGTCGAGCTGGGCCCGGGCCTTGTTGGTCTGGGAACGCTGGTCGAGATAGGTGCGCGTGGGGTACACGAACACGAACAGGAGGCCGACGGCCACGACCGCGACCAGCGCGGTGCGCATGGCGGCGCGGCGGCGGCCGGGGCGTTCCGCGTTCTTCTCCGCCCGACGCTCCGCGCGCGTGCCGCCCTGCGGTCGCGACACGGGCTTCGTCTTCGACTTCGCCGTGGCCTTCGTCCTGGCCTTGGGTTTCGGCTGGGGTTTGGGCTTTCCCGAGGCCTTCGCCGTCGACTTCCCGGTCGCGCGTCGCGGCGGCGGGGGCGGCCGACGCGGGCCGCTGGGTTCGTCAGGCACCCGTGGCTCCGGCGGCGAGCGCGGCGCCGCCCAGATAGGTCGCGACCGGCCCCAGCTCCTCCTCGATGCGCAGGAGCTGGTTGTACTTCGCGACCCGGTCGCTGCGCGCGGGCGCGCCGGTCTTGATCTGGCCGCAGTTGGTGGCGACCGCGAGGTCGGCGATGGTCGAATCCTCGGTCTCTCCGCTGCGGTGCGACATCATCGACGCGTAGCCGTGACGGCCGGCCACCAACATCGTGTCGAGCGTCTCCGACAGGGTGCCGATCTGGTTGACCTTGATCAGGATGGAGTTGGCGATCCCGAGGTCGATCCCGCGCTGGAGCCGTTCGACGTTGGTCACGAAGAGGTCGTCGCCCACGAGCTGCACCCGGGAACCGAGCCGTTCGGAGAGCGCCTTCCAGCCGTCCCAGTCGTCCTCCGACATGCCGTCCTCGATCGACACGATCGGGTAGCGGTCGCACAGCTGCACGAGCCGATCGGCCCAGTCGTCGGGCGCGTAGTCGGTGCCTTCACCCTCGAGCACATAACGGCCGTCGCGGAAGAGCTCGGTCGACGCCACGTCGAGCACGAGCGCGATCTCCTCGCCGGGCTGGTAGCCGGCGGCCTCGATCGCGGCCAGGAGCAGCGTGAGCGCTTCCTCGTTGGACGGCAGATCGGGGGCGAAACCCCCTTCGTCGCCGAGCGCAGTGGCGAGGCCACGGTCCTTCAACAGCCCCTTGAGCGCGTGGTACGTCTCGACGCCCCACCGCAGCCCTTCCCCGAAGCTGGCCGCGCCGACGGGCGCGAGCATGAACTCCTGGACGTCGACGTTGGAGTCGGCGTGGGCGCCGCCATTGAGCACGTTCATGAACGGCACCGGCAGCACGTGGGCGTTGGCACCGCCGACGTAGCGGTAGAGCGGGAGCTCGCACTCGTCGGCCGCCGCCTTGGCCGCGGCCAGCGACACGCCGAGGATTGCGTTGGCGCCGAGGCGCGACTTGCCGTCGGTACCGTCGAGGGCGATCAGCTCCTCGTCGAGCAGACGCTGGTCGGACGCTTCGAAGCCCACGACCGCGTCGGCGATCTCGGTGTTCACGTGCTCGACCGCGCCGCGGACACCCTTGCCGCCGTAGCGATTTCCCCCGTCGCGCAGCTCGTGCGCCTCGTGCGCGCCGGTGCTCGCCCCACTCGGAACGATCGCCCGTCCCCGTGCCCCGGAGAGCAGCTCGACCTCGACTTCGACGGTAGGGTTACCCCGGGAGTCGAGGACCTCGCGGCCCAGCACCTCCACGATCGTGCTCATTCGTGCTGTCCCTCGCTGAGAGTCGCTGGTGACACTGTGGCTGATGTGACCCGTGAGCCTACAACTGACGGTTCACGCGAATCGGGTCTCCCCCACTCCGAGCCGGCCGAGCCGCCCCGGTTCAACCCGTTCGAACCCGGCTTCGGCGCCGATCCGTATCCGCAGTTCCTGGCCATCTGCACCCAGGATCCGGTGCAGGAGACGCCGCTCGGGCTGTGGGCGCTGTTCCGCTACGACGATGCCGTCAAGCTGTTGCGCGATCCCCGGCTGAGCGTCGAGGACAAGAGCGTCATCGGGGTGAACCCGCGGGCGGAGATGCGGGAGCAGATCCTCGGCAGCCGTCCGCAGCGGGGTACGCACCAGATCCTGAACCTCGATCCGCCCGATCACACCCGTCTCCGCAGCCTCGTGCAGCAGGTGTTCACCCCTCGGACCGTCGAACAGCTCGCACCCCGGGTGCAGGTGCTGGTCGACGAGGCGCTGGACGCGGTGGTCGCACGCGGCGCGGGCATGGACGTGATCGGCGACCTCGCGTTCCCGCTCCCGTTCCAGGTGATCTCGGAGATGCTCGGCATGCCGGAGTCCGACCAGGATCAGCTGCGCACCTGGTCCCACACGCTCACGCTCGGCCTCGAACCGCTGCTCGCGATCCAACACGTCGACGAGATCCTCGCCGCGTCGGATCACATGATCGAGCACGTGCTCGACGCCATCGAGTGGAAGCGGACACACCCGGCCGACGACCTGCTCTCGGCGTTGATCGCGGCCGAGGACGACGGCGACCGGCTGTCGCCCGAGGAGCTGCTCGACCAGGTGATCCTGCTCTACGTCGCCGGGCACGAGACCACGGTGAACCTCATCGGGAACGGCACGCTCGCGCTGTTGCGGAACCGCGCGCAGCTCGAACGGTGGCGTGACGACCCGTCGCTCGACGCGAACGCGGTCGACGAGCTGCTCCGGTACGACTGCCCGGTGCAGTTCTCCCGCCGGGTCACGACGTCGGCGCTCGAGATGGGCGGGCACACGATCGCTCCGGGCGTCTTCGTGCTCACGTGCCTGGCGTCGGCCAACCGGGATCCGGCGAAGTGGGGCGCGACCGCCGGCGAGCTCGACGTCGCCCGGCCGGGGGCCGCGCAGCACCTCGCGTTCGGCAGCGGGATCCACCACTGTCTCGGGGCGGCGTTGGCCCGGCTCGAAGGGCGCGTCGCGTTGAGCACCCTGCTCCGGCGGTTCCCGGCAATCGAGCTCGCCACCGATGCGCCGGCGTGGAATGGCCGGCTGGTGTTGCGCGGCCTCGACGAACTGCCGGTTGCGCTCGGCCGCTGACCCCGAACGGCTGACGGGCGGGTTCGGCGGTGGTGAGCGGCCTGGAATAGTTGCGCGTGCAACTAGGTTGACGCCGGAGACCGCCCGGGACGCCAGGTTCGGAACTGGCCCGGGGAACCAGGAGGCAGCCATGCCCGCAGTGACCGTCGACAACCCGCTCGTGCTCCCCCGCATCCCCCGGCCCGATCCCGCCACCACCGTGGCCCGGCCGGCGCTCAAGACCGTCGCCGCCCACCACGCGATCGAGGGCGCGGGCTTCGAGGTGTGGCGCCCGTTCCCCGGAGGCGTCGACCTCCACGTCGCCGACCCGTTCCTGCTCCTCGACCAACTCGGTCCGGTGGAGTACGGACCAAACGAGGCCGTCGGCGCGCCGTGGCACCCGCACCGCGGATTCGAGACCGTCACCTACGTGCTCGACGGCGAGATCGCGCACCACGACTCCAACGGCGGAGGCGGGATCATCGCCGAAGGCGACACCCAGTGGATGACCGCCGGTGGCGGCATCCTGCACGACGAGGTGCCGAGTGAGCGGGCATTGCGCCACGGTGGGCCGTCGCACGGTGTGCAGCTGTGGGTGAACCTCCCGTCGTCGCTGAAGTTCACACCCCCGCGCTACCAGGCGATCACCGGCGAGCACCTCGTGCTGTTGTCGTCGGACGACGGCGGTGCGCTCGTGCGCTTGATCGCCGGTGACCTAGCCGGCCACCCAGGGCCCGGCGACACGCACACACCGATCACCTACGCGCACGCGACGGTGTCACCGGGCGCGCGCCTGTCGGTGCCGTGGAACCCGGAGTACAACGCGCTCGCGTACGTGCTGCTCGGTCAGGGGTATGCAGGTGAGGAGGAGCGACCGGTCTCCGCGCACGAGCTCGTGGTGTTCGGACCCGGCGACTCGATGACGCTGCGCGCCGCCGACCGTCAGGACGGAACGTCACCCGCGTTCGAGGTGCTCCTGCTCGGCGGCCTGCCGATCCGTGAGCCCATCGTGCACTACGGACCGTTCGTGATGAACACGAAGGACGAGATCATCCAGGCGGTCGACGACTTCCAGTCGGGCCGCATGGGCACGATCCCCGCCGTCGACCTCGGCAGCTGATCCCCTCACTCCCGCGAGCATCTCGGAGTTGACGTGCGCATGTGACGGCCAACTCCGAGATGTTCCGGACGGGGAGGCGGTCCGTGAGTCCCGGGCGTGGGTCAGGTGGGCGTGGTGGGTCAGGTGGGCGTGGAGGTGGAGGCGGACTCGAGCCAGAGGGCGGCAACGCCCGCCTCGTCGAGCGCGGCAAGATCGAGGTGGCGGCTGATCGCGAGCCGCTCCATGGCCTCGAACCGACGGCGGTAGACGGCCGCCCAGCCGCGCAGCGCGGACTCGGCATCGACGCCACCGGCGCGCGCGACCACGACGGCGGCGGCGAGCAACTGCGCGAGCGCGGCTTCGAGATCGTCACCACCGGTGCGCAGCCGCGCCAACGCGGTGTCGATACGGTCGAGCGCTTCGTCGAGGCCGCCCGGGTCGAGCCCCACCGACGCGGCTTTGCGGAACAACTTGTGGGTGTAGAGGAGCGACGGAAGTCCCGGCGTGATGCCCTCGACGATCGACGTTGTGCCCTTCTCTTCCTTCTTGATCTGTTCCCAGTTGCGCATGACGTCGGACGTCTGGTCGGCGACGACGTCGCCGAACACGTGCGGGTGGCGGCGCACCAGCTTGTCGTGGATGCCGCGGGCGACGTCGGCCATCGTGAACGCGCCCGCCTCCTGCGCGAGCACCGAGTGGAATACGACCTGGTAGAGCAGGTCGCCGAGCTCGTCCTCGAGCGCGGCGTACGCGACGGGCGGCACCGGGCCGTCGGCGGGCAGTGCCTCCACCGCCTCGACCACCTCGTATGCCTCTTCGAGGAGGTAGCGCGTCAACGAATGGTGGGTCTGCTCGGCGTCCCACGGGCAACCGCCCGGGTCGCGCAGGCGCTTGGCCAGCTGGAACAGCCGCACCATCTCCCGCGCCGCACCCGCGGCGCCGGCGTCGACGAACAACGACGTGAGGTGATCGGGCACGACCGCGCCGCGGTCGAGCTCCTCGAGCGGAACCGTGACCACGGCCTCGTCGGAGAGGCCGAGCCGTTGGAGCACGACGACGGGCGTGGCCGGGTCGAGGTGCTCGAGCAACGCGAGCTTCACGTCGGACACGACGAACGCGCTGTCGCACTGGGCGATGAGCATCGGACCCGCGAGCTCGGCCTGCTCGATCGCGCGACCGTCGACGACGCGCGCTTCGCCGTCGATCGGGTCGATTCCAAGTCGGACCCACGCGAGATCGGCGAACGACAACCCGGGCACAATGGTGAGCTCGATCTCGCCGCGGGCGGCGACTTCGTGCAGCAGCGCCACCGTGCGCTCGGCGACCGCGGGGTTGCCGGGGACGCCGTAGACCACTGCATCGTTGCTTTGTGCGACCGCGCTCGCCACCAACGCGGCGACGATCTGCGTGTACGCGGTGTCGAGGTCGGGCGCGGCGTCGTAGACCGCGTCGAACGACTCGAACGCGAGCCCGCCCGCTTCGAGCTGCTCGACCGCGGGATGCCGGCGCGTCCGCAGGAAGCGCGTCGACGCGCCTTCGAGCGCGGCCCGCGCCACCGGAAGGAGGTGATCGGCTCCCGCCGGCCCGAGCCCTACTGCGATCACCCGGCCCGGCACGGGAGTTGCCCTACCCGCCCGAGGTGGTGCTCGCGGCCGCGCACCCGGACGGCGGGCACACGCCCTGGCGCGGATGCCAGGTTCCGTAGCGCGGGTCGACGGTCACGTTGCTCGACTTGAACGCTTTGGTCACGAACGTGTCGAGGTCGCTCTGGGTCTTGAACCCCAGCGCGTTGATGTAGGCGTTGTAGTCGACGAACGTGTCGCGCAGGCTGTTCGGTGCACCCTTGATCTGGCTCGCCAGTTGCTTGCGGAGCTTGACCCGGGTGGAGTTCGACACGGTGATCTTGCGGCGGGCGGCGTCCTGGCGCATCAACGCGACCTGGATCCGCTGCGTGAGCCAGTTGGCCGACACGTCGGCGGTGATCGAACCGTTGGTCGTGCTCAGGGTGCCGCCCTGAGACTTGATGTTCTTCTCGACCGTCGGGCTGTGGGCGAGCCAGGAGAGCTCGTCGTTGACGGTGTTCTGCGAGACCTGCTTCCCGTTCACGCTGTAGGCGACGGGGCTGAACCCGGTACCCGCGGCGACCCCGGCCACCACCGCACCGACGACACAGATGGCCGCGACGACCGCGACGAGAACGAGAGGAAGGCGACCTTTCATGGCGTTGCGGAGGCTAGCGCGGCCTCCGCGGGAGCCGGGATCAGATCGACCAGCAACGCGGTGAGTGCAGCGGCGACCTCGGCCGGCTTCGTGGCGACGGGCACCACGAGCTCGGCGTCGCTCGCGCCACGGGACGACGACGGGTCCTTGGCCACCGACTTGGGTGCGAGCCGGCGCAGCCGCACCTTCTGCGACTCCTTGAGCGCGAGGCCGACGATCCGCGCGGTGTTGCGTTGCACGGTGATGCTGCGGATGCCGAGGCGCACGCACTCGGCGCGGAGGCGGGCCACATCGAGCAGCGCGGCGGCCGATGGCGGAGGCGGGCCGTAGCGGTCCTCCCATTCCGAGCGCAGGTCGTCGACGTCGGCCGGGGTGGTCACCGCGGCGAGGCGACGGTAGGCCTCCATGCGCACGTCGTCGCGCGCGACGTAGTCGCGTGGAAGGTTGGCGTCGACGGGGACGTCGATGATGATGTCGACTGGTTCGACCACCGGCTCGCCCTTCAACTCCCCCACCGCTTCGGTGACCATCTGGCAGTACAGGTCGAACCCGACGGCGGCGATGTGCCCCGACTGCGCGGCGCCGAGCAGGTTGCCGGCGCCGCGGATCTCGAGGTCGCGCATCGCGATCTTGAAGCCCGACCCGAGCTCGGTGAACTCGCCGATCGTCTTCAGCCGCTCGTAGGCCTCTTCGGTGAGTACGCGGTCGGGGGGATGGAGAAGGTACGCGTACGCGCGCTGGCCCCGTCGGCCGACGCGGCCGCGGAGTTGGTAGAGCTGCGCGAGCCCGAGCAGATCCGAACGGTCGACGACGAGCGTGTTGACCGTCGGCATGTCGATGCCGCTCTCCACGATGGTGGTACACACCAGCACGTCGAACTCGCGCTCCCAGAAGTCGAGCACGACGCGCTCGAGCCGGTTCTCGTCCATCTGGCCGTGCGCGACCGCGACCCGCGCCTCGGGAACCAGCTCGCGCACGTGTTCCGCCACCAGTTCGATGTCGCGCACCCGGTTGTGCACGTAGAACACCTGGCCCTCGCGGAGCAGCTCCCGCCGGATGGCCTCGCCGACCGCGCGGTCGTCGTACTCGCCGACGTAGGTGAGGATCGGTTGGCGATCCTCGGGCGGCGTGTTCACCAACGACAGGTCGCGGATCCCGGTGAGCGAGAGCTCGAGGGTGCGCGGGATCGGGGTGGCGGTGAGCGTGAGCACGTCGACGTTGGTCGACATCTGCTTGATCAACTCTTTGTGCTGCACGCCGAAGCGCTGCTCCTCGTCGACGACGAGGAGGCCGAGGTTCTTCGGCCGCACGTCGGTCGAGAGCAAGCGGTGTGTCCCGATGAGGATGTCGACCGCGCCACTCTCGAAGTCGCGCACGACGGCCGACTGTTCCTTCGCCGACAGGAACCGCGACAGCACTTCCACGCGCACCGGATAGTTGGCGAACCGCTCGCGGAACGTCTGACCGTGTTGGCCCGCGAGCAGTGTGGTCGGTACGAGCACGACGACCTGCGTCCCGTCCTGCACCGCCTTGAACGCGGCGCGCACCGCAACTTCCGTCTTGCCGTAGCCGACGTCGCCGCACACGAGGCGGTCCATCGGGATCGGCTGCTCCATGTCGCCCTTGACGTCGTTGATGGCCTGGAGCTGATCGGGCGTCTCCTCGAACGGGAACGCCTCCTCGACCTCGTGCTGCCACGGCGTGTCGGGCCCGAACGCGCGACCGGGCGTCGAGATGCGTTGCCGGTAGAGCACCACGAGCTCTTCAGCGATCTCGCGCACCGCGCTGCGCACCTTGGCCCGCTGGCGCTCGAAGTCGGCGCCGCCCATCCGGTTGAGCGACGGCGTCTCGCCGCCGGTGTACTTGCGCACGAGCCCGACCTGGTCGGTGGGCACGTAGACCTTGCCGTCCTTGAACTCGAGCCACAGGTAGTCGCGCTCGATGCCGGCCATGGTGAGCGGCTTCATCTCGAGGTAGCGACCGACGCCGTGCTGGTAGTGCACCACGTAGTCGCCCGGCTCCAGCGCGTCGTAGTAGTCCTGCCCCTTGCGAGCGCCGCGGGCGCGCCGGTGCACCCGCCGACGACCGGTGAGATCGGCTTCGGCGACGAGCGCGAGCTTGGCGCCGGGGAGGACGACGCCGCGTTCGAGCGACGCCACCAACAACCGGATCGCGCCCGGCGCGGGTTCGGCGGCGGCGGCGTCGATCCCTTCGCCGGCCAGGATGTCGTGCAGTCGCTGCGCCGATCCGGTCCCCTCGGCGCCGAGCACCACCCGGTAGCCCTCGCCTGCGAGCGCTCGCAGGCGACGCGCCAGCGCGTCGGCGTCGCCCACCACCGGGTCGAACGCGCTGGCCGCGAGGCGCGGCGTATCGGGACTCTCGGGCGTGGCCAGCAACGACACCGCGCCCGCGCGTGTGCGCGAGCAGCCGGTCGAATCCGAGCGAGAGTCGCGGCAGGTCGCGTTCGCCGGCCGCGCCCCACGTGATGGCCAGGCTCGCGGCCAACGACTCCTCTTCGTCGAGGAGGTCCTGCGCGCGGTCGCGCATGCGCTTCGGTTCGACGAGCAGCACGAGCGCGTTTTCGGGGAGCAAGTCGGAGAGGAGGCGGTCGCCGTCGCACAGCCACGGCAGCCACGACTCCATGCCGTCGAACACCTGGCCCTCGGCGAGCCGTTCCCACTGCTCGCGACCCCAGGGCTGCGGGCCCACGAGGGCGGCGGCGCGGGCCCGCACCTCGTCGGTGGGGAGCAGCTCGCGCGTCGGGAAGATGCGCGCTTCGGTGAGGTCGTGGGTGGACCGTTGGTCGGCAACCGCGAACGCCGAGAGTCGGTCGACTTCGTCACCCCAGAGGTCGATGCGCACGGGATGGTCGTCGGTCGACGGGTAGACGTCGACGATCGAACCCCGCACCGCCAGCTCGCCGCGCGCTTCGACCTGGTACTCGCGTCGGTAACCACCGGCGACCAAGCGCGCCACCAGCTCGTCGCGGTCGACATGGTCGCCCGGCTTCACGATGACGGGATCGATCTCGTCGACGTGCGGACCCAGGCGCTGGACGAGCGCCCGCACCGGTGCGACGACGATGGCGGGGGGCACGTCGGCGCGCAGTCGCCACATCACCCGCAGCCGGCGGCCCATCGTCTCCAACGAGGGCGACACCCGCTCGAAAGGGAGGGTCTCCCACGCGGGGAAGTACTCGACGTCGTCGGCACCCACGAACTGCGCGAGGTCGCGCACGAGCCGTTCGGCCTCGGCGTCGGTCGGTACCGCGAGCAGCAGGGGCCGGCGGTTGGTGACGGCCGCGAGCGCGGCGACGAAGAGGGCCCGGGCCGTCTCCGGCACCGCCACCACTGGTTGACGGGCCACCACCGCGCGCAGCGCCGGCTCCTCGGCGAGGAGTGGGACGAGCGAGGCGAGGGGCGGGCCGGGAGGCCGGGTGGGGTTGGTCATGGGGGCGCGACGATGGCCGGCTGCCATCGGGCAACCGGGGGTTCGATGTTACGTGTCAGTTGAACCGGTTCATCGTGGCGTCGATTCCCTCGGCCACGATGCACTCGACTGCGTCGGCCGCCCGCTCGATGGTGACGTCGATCTCGGTACGGTCACGCTTCGAGAACCGCTTGAGCACGTGGTCGACGCCCTGCTCCTTGGAGGCCGGCTTGCCGACGCCGATGCGCACACGCAGGAACGCATCGGAGTGCAGATGCGCCTTGATCGACTTCAGGCCGTTATGGCCCGCGAGCCCGCCGCCCGACTTCACCTTGAGCGCGGCGACCGGGAGGTCGAGCTCGTCGTGCACGATCACGATCTGCTCGGGCGTGACGCCGTACCGGCGCGCCAGTGCGGCCACCGCCAGGCCGGAGTCGTTCATGTACGTGAGCGGCACCGCAAGCGCGACGAGCGAACCGTCGATGCGGACCTGGTCGACCCGGGCGTGCTCCTTGCCCTTCCGTAAATTCGCACGATGACGTTGCGCGAGCAGCTCGACCGTCTCGGCTCCGACGTTGTGACGCGTGCGCGCGTACTCGTCGCCCGGATTGCCGAGCCCGACCACGAGCAGGTCGGCCGCGGTGCCCTGGCGCGGGCCGAGGTTCCCCCGGCGCCGCAGCACGAGCTACTCGCCGTCGGCGTCGCCCGCACCGCCGGCCGCGGGCGCTTCGGCCTCGCCGGCTTCGCCCTCGACCGCCTCGCCCTCGGCGAGCTCCTCGGCCTCGGTGGCGACACGGGGCGCGGCCACCTGGGCGACGACGGTGTCGGCCTCGGCCTGCGCCATCACACCGGTGGTGAGGGGGATGTCGGCCACCCGCAGCTGATCGCCGATCGCGAGCTCCGACACGTCGATCTCGATCGCGGTCGGGATGTTCTCCGGCATCGCCTCGATGGTGAGGTTGAACATGAGCTGCTCGAGGAGACCGCCGTCGCGCACACCGGTGGCCTCACCGATGAGGTGGAGCGGGATCTCGGCGCTGACCGCGACGTCGCGGCGGATGCGGATGAAGTCGACGTGCACCAGCTCGCCCCGCGTGGGGTGGCGATGGATCTGGCGGGCGAGGGTGAGGATGCTCTGGCCCTCGACGTCGAGGGTGATCAGCGTGTTGGCACCGCTCTCTCCGGCGAGGATGTGGGAGAGGTCGCGGGACGGGACGGTGACGGACACCGTGTCCTCGCCGAGCCCGTAGACCACGGCCGGCACCTTGCCCTCCCGGCGCAGGCGGCCCGCCGGGCGGGAGCCGAGCTGCGACCGCTTTTCGGTGGCGAGAATGATGTCAGGCATGGCGCGCGAAGCCTTTCGGGCAGATCAGGGAGCGCTCCATTGTGGTCGCTCGGCACCCCCCGCGCCAAACCACCCCTGTTCGACCTGCCGCCGGCGTCCCCCAGGCTTGCGCCGGGCTGCCCCCGGGCCGGTCAGACGTTGTCGCCGCGGAAGATCTCGCTGACGCTGGTGTCCTCGAAGACCGCGTCGAGCGCCTCGGCGATGATCGGCGCGATCGACAGCACCTGGAGGGTGTCGAAACGCTTGTCGTCGGAGATCGGCAGCGTGTTGGTCACCACGACCTGGCGGATCGGCGCGTTCTTCAACCGGTCGACCGCAGGGCCCGAGAGCACCCCGTGGGTGGCGGCCACCCAGACCTCGCTCGCACCGCGGTCCATGAGGAGGTTGGCGGCCGACACGATGGTGCCCGCGGTGTCGATCATGTCGTCGACGAGCACGCAGACGCTCCCGGCCACGTTGCCGACGACGTCGGTGGCCTCGGCCACGTTGTGGGTTCCCTTGGGCCGGCGCTTGTCGATGAACGCGAGGTCGGACTCGACGTTCGCCACGCTCAGGCAATTGGCGAACCGACGCGCGAGCTTCAACCCGCCCGCGTCGGGCGACACGACCGCGACTTCGCCGTCGATCTCGCGTGCGACGTATTCGGCGAGCAGTGGCACCGCGGTGAGGTGGTCGACCGGGCAGTCGAAGAAGCCCTGGATCTGGCCGGTGTGGAGGTCGACGGTGACGACGCGATCGGCGCCGGCCACGGTGAGGAGATCGGCCAGCAGACGCGCCGAGATCGGCTCGCGTCCTTCGGCCTTGCGGTCCTGCCGCGCGTATCCGTAGAACGGACACACTGCGGTGACGCGACGCGCCGACGCGCGCTTGGCCGCGTCGATCATCAGAAGTTGCTGCATGATGCGGTCGTTGATCGGTTCACAGTGGGTCTGCACGACGAACACGTCGGCGCCCCGGATGCTCTCGCCATAGCGCGCGTAGAGCTCGCCGCTGGCAAAGGTGCTCAGCTTCACGTCGCCGAGGGGAACCTCGAGGCACTCCGCGATCTCCTGCGAGAGCTCCTCGTTGCCCTGCCCCGAGAAGAGCATGAGCTTCTTTTTGGATACCGACTCCATCACGTGCCCTCCGCCCCGCCGTCGTCGCCCGCACCATCCTCGCGCTTGGCGACCCAGCCTTCTTCGATTCGGGCGGGCACTCCCTTGGCGAGCGCGCCCGGGGGAACGTCGCGCGTGACCACCGACCCTGCGCCGGTGTAGGCGCCATCGCCGACCTCGACGGGGGCGACGAGCACCGTGTTCGATCCCGTGCGCGCGTTCTTGCCCACTTTGGTGTGGTTCTTGCGCTTGCCGTCGTAGTTGGCGGTGATGTTGCCGGCGCCGATGTTGGCCCCGGCACCGATCTCGGCGTCGCCGACGTAGGAAAGGTGCGGAACCTTCGCACCCTCGCCGATCTCCGAGTTCTTGATCTCCACGAACGTGCCGACGTGGGCATCGGCCGCGAGCCGCGTGCCCGGCCGCAGCGAGACGAAGGGGCCGACGGTCGCGCCGTCGCCGATCTCCGCCTCGCGGGCGACGGTCTGGCGCACGACCGCACCCTCGCCCACCACGGTGTCGACGAGCTGGGTGTCGGGCCCGATCACCGAACCGCGACCCACGCTCGTACGGCCCTCGAGGATGGTTCCGGGCAGGAGCCGGACGTCGGGCGCGAGCTCGACGGTGGTGTCGAGGTAGGTACGGGCAGGATCGGTCATGCTCACCCCGGCGCGCATCCAGCGGTCGTTGATGCGCGTCCGCAACTCGGCCTCCGCCGCCGCCAACTGGGCGCGGTCGTTGACGCCCACGGCTTCGGTGGGATCATCGGCCTCGACGCCGGCCACGAGGTGCCCGGCCTGGCGCAGCACCGACACGACGTCGGTGAGGTAGTACTCGCCCTGTGCGTTCTCGGGGCTCAACCGGCGCAACGCGGGCGCGAGCAGGCCGCGGCGGAAGCAGTAGATCGAGGGGTTGATCTCGTCGATGGCGAGCTCTTCGGGCGTGGCGTCGGCCTGTTCGACGATGCGCTCGACGCGCCCGTTCGCGTCGCGGACGATGCGGCCGTAGCCGGTGGGATCGGCGACGCGGGCGGTGAGCAGTGACGCCGCGGCGTCGACGAACCGGTGCTCGGTGGCGAGCGCGGCGAGGGTCTCGGCCCGCAGGAGCGGGGCGTCGCCCATGACCACGATGAGATCATCTTCGGCGTCGGGATCGTCGGCGAAGGCGGTGAGGGCCACGCTGGCGGCGTCGCCGGTGCCCCGCTGGGTGTGCTGTTCGACGAACTCGACCCGGGGGCCCGCGCCCGCGAGCTGCTCCTGGAGCGTCTTGGTGACGTGCTCGGCCTTGTGCCCCACCACCACCACGATGCGTTCGAGCGACAGCGCGGTGAGCGCGTCGAGCACGTGCAGCAACATCGGACGCCCACACAGGGGGTGCAGGACCTTCGGGATGGGCGATCGCATCCGGGTGCCCTCGCCCGCCGCCAGGACCACGGCATTCAGGGGTCGATACTGGTTCGCCATCTCTCCCGCTTCGCTTCCACTCCGCTGTCTCGTGCCAGCTTCTCCGCTACGCAGTAGCTCGGGGGCGAGGTTTCGAACCTCGACTTGGGACTCCAAAGGACCCCGTGCTGCCGTTACACCACCCCCGACCGTCCCCAGACCGTCCGCGCGACCCTACCCGCGTCGCCCCGGCCGCCCGCGACCGAATCCGCGACCCGGCCGGAGGCGCGGTCGACGCCCGGCCGCGACCCGATGTGCAGAACCGCCCTTCCGGCGGCTAGCTTGCGACCCGCCATGGGCTCCCTGATCAAGAAGCGCCGCAAGCGCATGAGGAAGAAGAAGCACAAGAAGCTTCTGAAGCGCACGCGCTGGCAGCGTCGTCAGCAGGGCCGCTAACTCGCGAGTCGCACACCCCGCGACACGCTCGTGGTGCCGATCACCGGCACCCGCAGACGCCGCCCGACTTCGTCGACCAGCTCCGGGAGCTTGCGCGAATCGGCGACGGGCACCACGTAGGCCGAGCCGCTCCCCGCGAGCAACGCCGGGCTCCCGGCGGCTGCTTCCAACGCGACCCGGAACTCGGCCAGCCGCGGTTCGACCGCTTCGGCTGCGGGCTCGAGGTCATTGGTGAGATCGGGCAGGATCTGCGCGATGCGTCGCGGCGCCGGCACCGTGCGGCTCGAGACCGGCCCACCGAGTCGGTCCCACGCCTTGTAGACGTCGGGCGTCGACAGGCGGAACGGCGGGATCGCCAACAGGAACGCCAACCCGTGCGGCACCGCGAGCGACTCGATCTGCTCACCCCGGCCGCGCATCCACGCGGCGCCGCCAGTGAGACAGAACGGCACGTCGGAGCCGACCGAGCTCGCCAACTGGTGCAGGCCGTCGTCGTCGACGTCGACCTCGAGCAGTTGGCGCACCGAGAGCAGCGCGGCCGCGGCGTCGGCCGAGCCTCCGCCCAACCCCGCGCCCGCGGGAATGTGCTTGCGCAGCACCAGCCGCACGCCGTGACCGCTGCGGCCGGCGCGCACCAGTAGCTTCTCGGCCGCGATGAACGCCAGGTTGCGGTGATCGGAGGGGATGTCGTCGGCGTCGTCGTCGCGCACGACCTCGACTCGCACGCCGCCGGGCGCGGGCACCGCGTACGCCTCGAGCACGTCGTGCGGTTGACCGAGCGACACCACCAACGCTTCGAGATCGTGGTAGCCGTCGGGTCGACGCCCGAGGACGCGCAACGACAACGTGAGCTTCGGGTACGCAGTGGCCCGGACGCGCGCCAGCCTCACGCGGCCGCTGCCGCACTGCGGGCGACGGACGCCCACTGCTCGAGCCCGAGCGTCTCCGCGCGGGCGGTCGGGTCGACGCCGGCATCGGCGAGGACCGCCACCGTGCGATCGCCCAGCACCGGTTGCAGGGACCGGCGCAGCATCTTGCGGCGTTGGGCGAATCCGCCGCGCACCAGCGTGAACAGCTCGGCCGACGACGGCACCGAGACCGGCGGTGTGGCGCGTCGGCGCATGCGCACCAGCGCCGACTCGACCTTGGGCCGCGGCACGAACACGGTAGGGGGAACCAGCCCGACGACCGCCGCTTCGGCGAAGTACGCCACCTTCACCGACACCGCACCGTAGGCCGGATCGCCCGGACCGGCGGCCAGACGCTCGCCGACCTCGCGTTGCACGAGCACGAGCAGGCGCTCGATCGCCGGCGCTTCCTCGAGCAGTCGCATCACCACGGGCACCGCGACGTTGTAGGGCAGGTTCGACACACAGGACCACCCCGGTGCGTCGCTCGCGAGCACGTCGGCGTCGGACGCATCGCCGGCGGACGGGTCGGCATCGACCAGATCGTCCAACGGCACCGAGCACGCGTCGCCCACGTGGATCTGCACCCGTTCGCTGATGCCGGCCGACGCCAGCACCGACCCGAGCACGGCGGCGAGACGCGCGTCGAGCTCCACCGCGACGACGTCGTGGCCGAGCTCCACCAACGCGAGCGTGAGTGATCCCAGGCCCGGCCCGATCTCGAGCACGCGCCCTCCGGGCGGCACCGCGGCCAGCGACGCGATGCGGCGCGCGGTGTTGGGGTCGACGAGGAAGTTCTGACCCAAGCTCTTCTTGGGGTGCAGACCGTGCTCGGCGAGGAGCGTGTTCACCGTCGCCGGTGTGAGCATCACCACGGCGCCGACGCTACCGGCTCCACCACGATCGCCTCGGATACCCGTCGGCGCGAACTACCAGCCGAGCACGTTGTTCGCACAACCCCAAGGGTCCCAGCCGAGCTTGTCGTAGATGCGCATCCCCACGATGATCTGCTGTTCCCGGGTGGCGAGGCCGGCGTTGGGTGCGAACTCGGTGCCGCCGAACGCCCGCCACGTGCCCCGGTTGATGCCGAGGCCGCCGTCGTACCCGTTGGGTGCGGGGTCGACGGTGTCCCAGCGGCCGCCGGACTCGCATTCGGCGAGCTTGTCCCAGTGCCAGTCGGCGAGCGTGCCGTAGGCGACGATGTGCGGCGTCGGTTCGATCGTGGGCACGTTCGACACCACGGTCTTGTCGGTGGTGGCCGCGCCGTTCTCGACGCGCAGGCTGTAGGTGACGGTCGCCCGACCCAGCTTGCCCGCCTGCACTTCGCGCGTCTCGCCGATGGGCAGCGTGGGATCGGGTTGCTGCACCTCGGCGTAGGGGATCGGTTCGGTGTTGTGAACCGTCTCGGTGCCGACCCGCACGACGGTGACGGTCGCGCCGTCGGTGATGACGGTGCTCTTCGCCGGCACGACGTAGTCGTCACCGACGAGCTTCACCTTGTAGGACTGCAACAGCTCGTCGACGGTGCGCGACGGCGAGTCGAACGTGACCCGCTGGTCGTCGATCACGAGCGATCCACCGATGCGGGTACGGAACACGACCGTGGATCCGGCGGCCAATCGGGCCGGCGTGTCGCGGACCGCGACCAACTTGCCCAGCTTCATCTGCTTCTCGAGCGCGTCCGCGGTGCGGGCGGTGGTGCGGACTGAGCGCACGGTGCCGTCGAAGTCGACGGTGACCGGGAACGCGCGCAGCACGTCGACCCGCAAGCCGTCGTGCAGTGAGGTGGCCGCCGAGGGAATGACGGTGTCGGCGGCGCCGAGATGCACGTGACGCGACTCGAGGAGGCTGCCGACGGTCTTGAGGTCGGTGCGGACGGCGGCGCTCCGGCCGTCGACGAGGAGGGTGACCTTCGACCCGGAGGGAGCCATGAGCTTGCTGCCGGCCCAGCCGCCGGCCAGGACGGTCGCGACGACGAGGACGACGACGAACATTGCCCGGGCCGGCGGGAGGAAGCGGGTGAGACGCCGGCGCCCGGTTCGGCGTCCGGGCGGCACCGCGGCCGGCTCGAGGAGGTCCTCGACCGTCGGCAGGTCGTCGACGCTCGGGAGTGGCAACCACGCCGCCGGGTCGTGGGGCTCGGCCCGGGCGGGCGAGGGCGCCACGACTGCTTCGGCCGCCGCGAGCGCGTCGCGCACGAGGCTCTCGGCCTCGGCCACCACCGCGGCCTGGATGTCGGGCCGGGGCGTGAGGAGGTCCTGGACGCTCGGCAGCACGTAGACGTCTTCGGGCAACGGGAGCCACGACGCGGCGTCGTGCGGTTTCGCGTGCGCGGGCGACGGCGAGACGAACGCTTCGAGCGCCGCGAGATCGACGGCGTCGGCGTCGATGACCACGTCGACCGATTCGGCGAGGAGGACTTCGATGGTGGGGAGACCGTGCGGATCGGGAACCGGCAGCCAGGCGTTCGCGTCGTGAGGCTCCGCGCGCGGGTGACGGACCGATCACGCGGGTCACATGCGCAGGGAGCGCGGTGCGATCACGTCGGCGATGAACCCGGGTAGCCGGAAGACGGCCCGCGGGACGGTTCGATTGCTCGGCGATCGGGTTCCGCCCCTCCCGTCGGTTACGGATGACGCCGCCCGGGTTCCCCTCGGCCCGGCGACGAGGGGTCACCGTATCCAACCGACTCCGGGCTCGCAATGCGCGCCATTGAATGGCCGACGCGCCGCGGATCGTCGCAGGTCAGGCGGGGTGACCGAACACCGTGGTCGCGTTCTGCCGCGTCGCGTCGGCGACTTCGGAGAGTGGGCGACTGACCGCGGCCGCGAGCGCGGCGCCGACGTCGACGACCCACGCCGGCTCGTTCGGCTTGCCGCGGTGCGGCACCGGCGCGAGGTACGGCGCGTCGGTCTCGACCAACATCCGGTCGAGCGGCACGAGCGCGGCGGCGGCGCGTACGTCGTCGGCGTTCTTGAACGACACGATGCCACTGAACGAGATGTACGCGCCGATGTCGAGCGCGCGCCGCGCTTCGTCGGGACCTCCGGTGAAGCAGTGCAGCACCGTGCGCGCGGGCGCGCCGCGTTCATGATCGACGAGGACGCGGAACGTGTCGTCCCATGCGTCGCGCGAATGCACGACGAGCGCGCGGTCGAGTCGGTGCGCGAGATCGATCTGCGCTCGGAACGCGACTTCCTGCTCGGCGGGTTGCGAGTGCTCGTAGTAGAGGTCGAAGCCGGCCTCCCCCACCCCGACGACGACGTCGGCCCCCGTCTCGGCGAGCGTGACCAACTCGTTCCACTGCACGTCGAATTCGGAGGCGTCGTGAGGGTGCAACCCGACGGTGGCCCGCACGTCGGGAAACTGCCGGGCGAGATCGACCGCCCGCCGGGACGACTCGAGGTCGGTGCCCACGCACACCATCCCGACGACCCCGGCCGCGCGGGCCCGTTCGATGGTGACCTCGGCGTCGTCGGACGCCCCGGGCCACCCCAGATGGCAATGACTGTCGACCCAGGCCGGGTTCACGTCTCGATGCGCGGGAAGAGCGGGGAACCCTTCTCCAGCGGGGAGCCGGCCGGGAGCCCGCCCCACTCCGCGGCCTCGGGGAGGCGCTGGTCCTCCGGGCGCCCGGGCAGCCCGAGGCGGCGCCAGAGCTCGGCGGCGGCCCGGGGGATCACCGGCGATGCCAGCAGCGCCACGATGCGCAGCGCCTCCAGGCAGTCGCCCAGCACCGCAGCGACGGCGGCGGTGTCGCCCGCCTTGTTGAGCGCCCAGGGCTGACGATCTTCGATGTAGGCGTTGGCGGCGCGGATGAGATCCCACACCGCGCCGAAGCCACCGGAGTAGTCGAGCTCGCCGAGCCGCTCGGTGAGCGCGGCGAACGCGGTCACGGCAGCTTCTTCGAGGGGTCCGTTCTCGCGTGTGGCGGGCACCACGCCGTCGCAGTAACCGACCGCCATGTTGAGCACGCGGTTGGCGAGGTTGCCGAAGTTGTTGGCGAGGTCGGCGTTGTAGCGCGCCACCATCGCCTCGTAGCTGAAGTCGCCGTCGGGCCCGAACCGCTGGTCGGCGAGGAAGTGGTAGCGGAAGCCGTCGACGCCGAACTCGCCGACGAGGTCGGCGGGCGCGATCTGGTTGAGCCGGGTCTTGCTCATCTTCTCGCCGCCGACGAGGAGGTAGCCGTGCGCGAACACGCACTGCGGCGGCGCCTCACCCGCGGCCATGAGCATCGCGGGCCAGTACACCGCGTGTTGGCGCAGGATGTCCTTGCCGATGAGGTGATAGTTCGCGGGCCAGTAGCGATCGAAACGCGCTCGGTCGTCGGGGTAGCCGACCGCGGTGCAGTAGTTGATCAGCGCGTCGAACCACACGTAGGCGACGTGCGCGCGGTCCCACGGCAGCGGGATCCCCCACGAGATGGAGGTGCGGCTGATCGAGAAGTCGAGCAGCCCCTGCTTGATGAGGCCGAGCACCTCGTTGCGCTTGCCCGCCGGTTGCACGGCCTCTGGGTGCTCGGTGTAGTGCTGGAGCAGGCGGTCCTCGTAGCGCGACAGCCGGAAGAAGTAGTTCTCCTCGGTGACGTGCTCGACCACGGTGCCGTGGATCGGGCAGCGCAGGCCGTCGTCGAGCTCGTCCTCCTTGTAGTAGAGCTCGCAGCCGACGCAGTAGAGGCCTTCGTAGCTGTCGACCTCGATGTCGCCGGAGTCGTAGACCCGCTGGAGGAACTCCTGCACCGCCCGGTGGTGACGGGGCTCGGTGGTGCGGATGTAATCGTCGTAGCTGATGTCGATCTCGTCCCACGCGGCGCGGAACAGGTTGCTGTTGCGCTCGGCCCACTCCTCGGGCGTCACACCTTGCGCTTCGGCGGCGCGCTGGATCTTCAGCCCGTGCTCGTCGGTGCCGGTGAGGAAGACGACGTCGTCACCCCACAGCCGTCTCCACCGGGCCAACACGTCGGCCGCGATCGTCGTGTACGCGTGCCCGATGTGTGGGGCGTCGTTCACGTAGTAGATCGGCGTGGTGACGTAGAACGGATCGGCCATGCTGCGCCCACCCTATTGCCGAACGTGCGTCGTTCGAGGCCCATATAGGGCCTCGGGTGGCGCCGGTTCGGGGCTGGTCGGGCGGGGTCAGTCCTTGCGCTTGAGCCGGGTGGCCGCGTCGTACGTACGACGACGGGGGACGCGCAAGTCCTTGGCGACGCGCGCGGCCGCGTCGCGCGTCGACAGGCCTTCGGCGAGGGCCGCGGTCACGTGGGCGTCGATCTCGTCGTCGTTGGCTTCGGGGGTGGGCGGCGCCGGCGCGAGGACGATCACGTGCTCACCGCGCGGCTCGGTGAGCTCGACGTGCCCGACCGCCTCGACCAGCGGTCCCCGCCACACCTCTTCGTAGATCTTGGTGAGCTCCCGCGCGATCGCCACCTCCCGCAACGGGCCGCAGGCCGTCAGCAGCTGCGTCATCGTGGCCAGGATCCGATTCGGCGCCTCGAAGAGCACGACGGTGCGGGGCTCGGAGACGAGCCCGGCGATCCGTTCCCGGCGGACGACGCCCCGGCGCGGCAGGAACCCTTCGAACACGAACCGGTCGGTCGGGAACCCAGAGAGCACGAGCGCCGTGAGCACGGCGCTCGGCCCGGGCACCACTTCGACCGGTACGCCCGCGTCGAGGCAGGCGCGCACGAGCCGCTCTCCCGGGTCGGAGATGCCGGGCATGCCGGCGTCGGTCACGTAGGCGACCGAGCGGCCGTCGCGTACGGCATCGACGATCCACGTCGCGCCCTCCCGCTCGTTGTGCGCGTGCACCGCGCGCAATCGGCCCGTCGCCGGGATCTCGCAGTAGGACAGCAACTGGCGGGTCCGACGGGTGTCCTCGGCGGCGATCACATCGACCCGTCGCAGGACCTCGACCGCGCGCGCCGACAGGTCGCCGAGGTTCCCGATCGGCGTGGCGACGAGGATGAGCGCGGCCCTCGGCGTGACGAGTTTGCTCACGCGCGCAACTCCACCCGGTCGCCCGGCCGCAGCTGCCACCGCTCGAACGCGCCTGCTTCGGCCTCGATCACGAATGCGGAGTGACGCAGGACCGGCGACACCCGCCAAGGGGCGAGGGTCGACGTGCGCAACACGTTTCCCTCGGCGTCGCAGAACGCGACGTCGAGCGCGAAGCGCATTCCGAACGTGTGCACGTTGCGGCACGGCCGGATGACGAATGCGCCCTCGATGCCGTCGCGGCCGAGCAGTCCGCGACGACGGCCGCGGGCGCCGTCGGCGATCTCCACCGCGGCCAGCACGTCACCGTCGCGCACGAGCCAACCCATCGCAACGCCCCGTCACACGTTGAAACGGATCTCGAGCACGTCGCCGTCGATGACTTCGTAGTCTTTGCCTTCGACGCGCAGCTTGCCCTGCTCCTTGGCCTTGGTCCAGGCCCCGATGTCGAGCAGCTCGCGCCAGAAGATCACCTCGGCCCGGATGAACCCGCGTTGGAGATCCGAGTGGATCACGCCCGCGCACTCCGGTGCCTTGGCGCCGGCGCGGAACGTCCACGCCCGTGACTCGGTGTCGCCGGTGGTGAGGAACGTGCGCCGGCCGAGCCGGTGGTACGCGGCGCGGGCCACGCGCGGGACGACACCCTCACCGAGACCCAGACCGTCGAGCAGCTCGGTGCGCTCGTCGGGGTCGAGCCGCGCCGCTTCGGCTTCGAGCTGGAGGCAGACCGCGAGCGCGTCGTCGCCTTCCGCGGAGCTGCGGAACGGCGCCACGAGCTCGTCGGCCTGATCGAGCTGGTCTTCGCCGATATTGACGACGACCAGCACGGGCTTCGTCGTGATGAGGAACGCAGGCGCCAGGTGCTCGC
The DNA here is from genome assembly GCA_963819735.1 of uncultured Actinomycetes bacterium. Lineage (GTDB taxonomy): Bacteria > Actinomycetota > Acidimicrobiia > IMCC26256 > DASPTH01 > CAWFXC01. Next base: position 663,153 of record CAWFXC010000001.1, read on the forward strand.
GCTCTTCGGGAGTGAGGTCGGAGCGGTAGATCGGCACGCCGTCGCCCAACACCGCTTCGGCGCGTTGCAGCGCGGCCACCTCCGCCCCGAGCGACTTGTCGCCCTTGGCTGCGCGCTGCTGGCGGTAGAGGCGACCCTCGACTGACGCGAGGTCGGCGAGCACCAGCTCGAGCTCGAGCGTCTCGAGATCCGATCCGGCGTCGGCGTCGCCCGGCACCGACGGGTCCTCGAACGCGCGCAGCACGTAGAGGATGGCGTCGCAGTCGCGGAGCGACCCGAGGAAGCGGTTCCCGAGGCCTTCGCCGGTGCTCGCACCCTTGACCAGGGCGGCGATGTCGACGATCTCGAAGCTCGTGTAGACCAGCTTCTTCGAGTTCGACATCTTCCCGAGCAGGTCGACGCGCTCGTCGGGCACCTGGGCCAGCGCCACCGCGGTCTCGGTGGTGGAGAACGGGTGCGGCGCGACGACGGTCTCCGCGCCGGTGAGCGCGTTGAAGAGACTCGACTTACCGCTGTTGGGGAGGCCGACGAGGCCGAGACGTTCCACCGCTCACGCAGGCTATCGGGAGCCGGTGCGAACGCCGCCGACTACGGCCCCGGGGTGGACGACGGAATCGCGGTGATGAAGCCGCCGAGCGGGGCGAAGCCCGACCAGGTGCCCGCGCCGGTGATCGTGCCGGTGTAGAGCCCGCTGTCGCCGCCCACCACGAGCACGCGGACGCTCGTGCCGCCGTAAGCAACCGCCGACGGATCGGTGATGATGTATCCCCCGAGCGCGGCGAATCCGTTCCACGGGTTCCCCGCGGTTGCCCGCCCGGCCCACACTCCGTTGCCGAGCCCGCGCACGACCACCTGCACGCCCGACGCGTCGGCGACTGCGACGGGACCCGCGGTGAGAATGCCGCCGCGCGGCGCGAACCCGGTGAAGCCGGTCGTGCCGCCGGCCGGGATCTCCGCCGAGTACATGCCGTTGTCGCCGCCGCGCACGAAGATCCGCACCGTCGAGGTCGAGGGATCGAGGGCCGCACTCGCGGCGGAGCTGAGGTAACCGCCGCGCGGCGTGAACCCGGACCACGTGACCTCGCCCGCGCCCGACAACCGGCCGGAGTACATGGCGAAGTCGAAGCCGCGCACGAACACCTGAATGCCGGAACCGTCGAAGACCACCGCCGGGCTGGTGTTGATGACGCCGCCCAGCGGCCGGAACCCGGTCCACCCGCTGCTCGACATGCGACCCGTGTAGAGCCCGTTGTCACCACCGCGGACGAAGATCTGCAGCCCCGAACCGTCGTTGACCACCGCCGGATCCGAGAGGAGGAAGCCACCGAGCGAAGCCCACCCTCCCCACGAGGTGCCGTCGAACGCGTTCGTCCAGAGCGCGCCGTCGGCGCCGCGGACGAACGTGCGCGCGCCCGCGCCGTCGAAGAGGGTGGTGGGATTCGACGTCGCGGTGACGCCCGGGAGCGCGGCGAATCCGGACCACGCTGTGCCGTCGAAGCGATTGGCCCAGATCCCGTTCCCGGCGCCCCGCACGACGGTGACGATCGGCGGCGGCGTGACCTGCGTCTCCGCCGATCGTGTCCCTTCACCGATCGCGTTCCTCGCGGTGACTTGGTAGGAGTAGGTGGTGCCGTTCGCGACCGACGTGTCGTCGTAGGAGGTCGCGCCGGCACCGACCGGGGCGAGGAACGTCTCGCCACCGGGACTGGTACCCCGATAGACGCGGTAGCCGGTGATCGAGGACCCACCGGTGGCCGGTGGCGTCCACGTGAGGTGCACCACGCTGTCACCCGCGGTCGCCACGACCACGGGAGCCGACGGCGCGAACGGGCCGGTGAGGACGGCCTGTTCCGCCGACGGTGACGAGCCGACGGTGTTGATCGCCGCGACCTCGTAGTAGTAGGTGGTTTGCGCGGCCAGGCCGCTGTCGTCGAAGGACGTGGAGCCCGCGCCGACCGTCGTGAGCAGGGTCTCCCCACCCGGGTTCGTCCCGCGATAGATCGCGTAGCCGGTGATGGGCGATCCACCGCTCGCTGGCGCATTCCATGCCAGGTGGACGGTGCCGAGACCGCCGGTGGCAGTGACCACCGGGGTGCCGGGCGCGTTGGGCCCTTCGAACACGAGCAGGTTGGGCGACCCCGTGCCGGCGTTCTGCACGACGCCGGGAGTGGCCGAGCCGCTGATGGCCGACGCCACGGTGGCCGGCGATGCCGTGGGGTGCTGCGACAGGTAGATGGCGGCGACGCCGGCGACGAACGGGCTGGCCATCGAGGTACCGCTGAGGAACGCGGTGGCGGCCGGGCTGGTGTTCCAGTCGGACTGGATACCGGTGCCGGGCGCGAACAGATCGACGCAGGTGCCGAAGTCGGAGAACGTCGACCGCGTGTCGGCGGTGTCGGTGGCCGCAACGGTGATCGCGGGAGTGACGTCGGCAGGCACCGTTCCGCACGCGTCGGCGTTGGCGTTCCCGGCCGCGATGACATACGTGGTGCCGGCAGTGATCGAGTTCCGGATGCCGGTCTCGAGCGCCGGCGAGCCCGCGCCGGGCGGGCCGCCCAGGCTCATGTTCACCACCGCGGGCGTACTGCCCATCTGCACCTGCTGCGCCACCCAGTTCACCCCGGCCAGCACGGTGGAGTACGAGCCGTTCCCGTTGCAGTCGAGCACCCGCACCGAGACCAGCGACACGTTCTTGGCCACGCCGTAGGTGGTGCCGCCGAGGATCCCCGCGACGTGGGTGGCGTGGCCGCTGTTCGGGGAGTTCGCCGGGTTGCACGCAGGCAAGCCGGTGAAGTCGGCCGCCGGCGGCGCCGTCGCCCGCCCGCCGAAGTCGACGTTGCTGGTGAGGATGCCTCCGTCGAGCACGTAGGCGTGCACGCCGGCGCCCGAGTTGGCGAAGGAGTAGGCGTTGTCGAGCGGGAGGTTGTGCTGGTCGATACGGTCGAGGCCCCACGACGGCGGGTTGGGCTCGGTGGTCGTGGCCGACGCGTGCACGACGCCGTCCTGCTCCACCGACGCGACGGAAGGATCGGTGGCCAGCTCGCGGGCCGACGCTTCGTCCATGCGCACCGCGTAGCCGTCGATGGCATTCGAGTACACGTGCAGCACGTCGCCGCCGTGGTCCTCGACCAGACCGACGACGGTCGGGAACACCGCCGCCGGGTTGTCGTCGCGCAACGTCACGATGTACTGGTCGGGGATCGGATCGGGTGCAGGCTGGATCGCACCCGGTGCCGCGTTCGCGCCCGGACCGTTCGAGCCACCGGTTCCCGGATCGGCCTGCTGGGCACCGGCGGCACTGATCGACGCGACGCCGAGGCCCATCGCCATCGCGACCGCGAGCGCGGCGCGCTGCACGCCTCTCATGCATGCCTCGTGTTCTCGAGCCCGTGGACGGACCTGGACCTGCCGGAAACTACGACGCGTGGCATGGTACTGCCACGCCGCGTGGGTCGAAACGGCACCCGGACCCGCTCGCGCCTCGTGCCTGGTGGGCACCGTCGGCAGCGGTTCCACTAGCCTCACGGGCTCCAACGGAGGCGAAGATGAGCAAGAAGACGACCAAGCGCAAGCTGCGCTCGCGCCGCAACAAGGCAAACCACGGCAAACGCCCCAACTCGGGACGTCGGTAGCCCCGGGTAGAACCCGGACAAACCGGCCACGCCCGATGGACGCGCGGCTACAGCTCGTCGATGAGGACCGTCTGGACGGCCCGGCCGATACGGCCCCGCTCGTCGTGCAGGACACTCTCGGCCACGCCGAAGCCGGTCGGCTCCGGGTAGGTCACCGAGTCGAGCCCGACCCACGCTCCCACCGGGAGCCGATGCAGCGTGATCGTGAGGTCGGGGTTGATGCAGGAGTAGCGCTCGCGGTCGAACGCGGCGGCCACGCCGTTGCCGAAGTCGCCGGCCGCCGCCACCCGCTGCAACGGGGACGGCTCCTCCCCCGCCACGATCGGCACCGCCAGCCGTAGCCACAGTCCCGCGGGCCCCGGTTCCATCCACTCCCCGTGGGCCCGGCTGATCTCGACCGCCCGCCAGAACCCGGTGCCCATCGTCCAGCCACCGGGAAAGGTGCCCGGCGGGCCGGGGGGAGCCATCGGCCGGTCGGGATGGGCACGGACCTGAGTCGGGAACTCGACGGGGCGCTCGCGCAGGCGCAGCAGGGTGGCCCGCACCACCTCGACGTCGTCGGCGAACAGGGAGCCCTGCACGAGCTGCACCTTCTTGCCGGGGCGGATGGTCGTGGCCGCGAGGCGGAGCGGGGCGAGCGGCACCGGCCGCATGAGCTCCACGGTGAAGCGGGCGGGGAAGGTGGCCGGGCCGGGATCGAACCCCTCGAGCAGCCCCGCGAGCAACGCCGCGGGCGCGCCGCCGTGCTGGGCGTGCGGAGACCACGGGCCCCTCGCCAGCTCCGTGGGTGTGGCGATGTCGCCGTCGACGTGGAAGACCGCGTCGAGAAGCGCGGAGGTGGTTGCCACGGCGCGGCAGCGTAGGCGGGAACCAGCACCGGCCCGCGACCGTCCAATCCACCGTCCCACCGCCGGTGCCGCCGTGCGGTCGACCAACGGAGGATCCATGTCGAAACGCCTGTTCACCGCCGCCACGATCACCGCCATCGTCATCGCGGCCGTCGTGTCGGCGGCCGTCGTGTCGGCGGCCGTCGTCGGCGTCGTCGGGCCCGCAGCCGCGACCGCCGGCGCGGCGACCACCGCCACCGGCACCAGTGCCGGCACCATCACCGTCACCGGCGTCGGCGAGGTCCGCGGCACTCCCGACGTCGCCGACCTCTCCATCGGCGTCTCCGGCCGCGGGGCGACCGCCGCCGAAGCCCTCGCCACCGTGAGCGACCGGGCGCAGAAGCTCCTCGGCGTGTTGCGCGACGCCGGCGTCGCCACCGCCGACATCGAGACCAGCGACCTGTCGATCCAGCCGACGACCGACGGCCACGACCACATCACCGGCTACGAGGCCGGCAACACCGTGTCGGCCCGCATCCGCGATCTCACCAAGGTCGGCGGTGTCGTCGACGCCGCGACCAAAGCCGTCGGCGACAACATCCGCCTGCAGGGAGTGACGTTCTCGATCGACGACGACAGCGCGCTGCTGGCCGCTGCCCGCACCCAGGCGACCAAGCGGGCCCGCGCCCAGGCCGAGCAGCTGGCCGACGGCGCCGGCGTCACCGTGGGCGGCGTCCGCTCCATCGAGGAGACGAGCAATTCGACCCCGATCCGGTTCTCGGCTCCGGCCGCCGACGCCGCAGGCAGCGCGGCCACGCCGGTGGAAGCGGGCACGCAGACCCTGACCGTTTCGGCGACGGTGGTGTTCTCGCTGCGGTGACGCCCGCGCCGGCCCGCCGGAGGCCGCGACCGCGACCGGTCAGGCGCCGAAGGCGGTCAAGTGGGGCCGTCCCGATCCCGATACCCAGGTGTGGGAGCAGCAGGGACGTCGACGTGACGAAGTTGCCGCGCGATGTTCGACGCGCCGTGGAGGATTCCGAAGCCCGTACGGAGGCGATCTTCGACGTGCTCGACGAGGGTCTGATCGCGTGGACGGCCGACGGTCGGGTCCTGCGTTGCAACCCGAGCGCGGCGCGGATCGTCGGCGTGCCCAAGGACGAGCTCGAGCGCACGATGTTCGCGGACTTCATCGCCACCGCCGAGCGGGAATGGGATCCGGTCTACGCCGACGGTTCTCCCCGCCCCCGCGAGACGTTCCCGGCCGTCGCCGCCGAGCGAACGCGGCACGAGGTCGTCGGCGACGTCGTCGGCATCCGGCGCACCGACGGCACGCGTCGCTGGCTGGAGATCGACGTCCGCCACATCGACGATCCGGTCGACGGCAATCTCCTCGTCACTTCCTTCCGCGACGTCACGCAACAGAAGGAAGGCCAGGACCGCATGCGGGTTCTGTCCGCCATCGTCGACTCGTCGAGCGACGCCATCACGAGTGGATCGATCGACGGCACGATCGAATCGTGGAACGACGGAGCGCAGGCCCTCTACGGCTACACCGCCGACGAGATGATCGGCCGATCGCTCGAGGTGATCGTGCCGGCCGACGCCGAGCTCGAGCTCGAGCACCTGTTCCTCGCGGTGCGCGGCGGCAAGTCGATCAACAACCTGCTCACGACGCGACTGCACAAGGACGGCACGCGCGTACCCGTCGCCCTGACCGCTTCGCCGATCCGCGACGCCGACGGCGAGATCAAGAGCATCGCGGTGATCGAGCGCGGCGTACGCGAGCTCGTTGCCGCGCGTGATGCGCTCATCGAGGCCGAGGAACGCTTCCGCTCGTTGGTGCAACGGTCCTCCGACGTCGCGTTCGTCTTCGATCCCGACGGCATGATCACGTACGCGAGCCCCGCGGTGACGCGCTACGGCTATCAGGTGGAAGACATCGTCGGGCGATCAGGTTTCGACTTCATCCACCCCGACGACCTCGAGTACGGGCGCACCAAGCTGTGGCGGTCCGTCGAGCGCCACGAGCCCGCCAGCGTCGAGTGGAGGCTCCGCGCCGCCGACGGCACGTGGCGCTGGGTCGAGGAGACCGTCACCGACCTGAGTGACGTTCCCGCAGTGGGCGGTCTCGTCGCGAACATCCGCGACATCACCGATCGACGCGACGCGGAACGCCGCCGGCGCGACGCCGAGGAACGCTTCCGCCAGGGCTTCGAGCGCTCCGCGTTCGGCCTCGCGGTGCTCGACCTGCAACAGAACGCGACCGCGGTGAACCCGGCGGTGGCCGAGCTGCTCGGGTATCCCGTGGAAGCGCTGCTGGGCCGGAAGCCGGTCGAGTTCATCCATCCCACGGAGTCGGATCGCGCCGCCTTCGGCATCGAGCGGCTGCTCGATCCCGATGCCCCGCCGTATTACAAGCGCGAGCACCGCATGATCCGCGCCGACGGGACCGTCGCGTGGGTGATCATCGACATGACCGTCGTGCGCGATGCCGACGGCGAACCCGGTTACTACTTCGTGCAGCTGCGCGACATCACGGACCGCAAGCGCGCCGAAGAGGCGCTCGAGCACCAGGCGCTCCACGACGACCTCACCCGCCTGCCCAACCGTCTCCTGCTCGTCGACCGGCTCTCGCAGTCGTTGGCGCGGGCGGAACGTACCGGCGGGAACGTCACCGTGTTGTTCCTCGACCTCGACCGGTTCAAGCTCATCAACGACGGGCTCGGCCACGTGGCCGGCGACCAGCTCCTGATGGAGGTCGCAGCACGCCTGGCCGGCGCGATGCGCACGTCCGACACGGTGGCGCGCTTCGGCGGCGACGAGTTCGTGATCATCCGCGAAGACGTCCGCGACGAGACCGAGGCGCTCGAGTTCGCCGAGCGCATCGCGGTCACGCTCAACGAGCCGATCACTGTGCAGGGCCGCGAGCTCTACACCACCACGAGCATCGGGATCGCGATCGAAGGGCCCGGCGCATCGGCCGAGCAGCTCCTGCGCGACGCCGACGCCGCCATGTACCGCGCCAAGGATCTCGGGCGGGCCCGCATCGAGCTGTTCAGCCACGAGCTGCAGCAACGCGTGGCCGACCGTCTCGACCTCGGGACCGCATTGCGTCGGGCCATTGAACGCAACGAGCTGCGCCTCCTGTTCCAGCCCATCGTGCGCCTCTCCGACGGTCGGGTCGTCGGCGCCGAAGCACTGCTGCGCTGGCACCGCGAGGGTTATGGCCTGGTGCCGCCGAGCGAGTTCATCCCGGTGGCCGAGGAGACCGGTCTCATCGTTCCCATCGGCGCGTGGGCGCTCGAGCACGCGCTCTCGGAGCTGCGCTCACTCACCGACGCGTACTCGGAACGCGCCGAGTGGCCGCTGGTCTCGGTGAACCTGTCCGCCCTGCAGCTCCGGCTGCCGGCAAGCATCGACATGGTCCGCAGTGCGATCCAGCAATCCGACGTCGACCCCGCGATGCTCTCGCTCGAGATCACCGAGAGCGCGCTCATGGACGACATCGAGACGTCGACGCGCGCGATGCGTTCGCTGCGCGAGCTCGGCGTGCGCTTCGCGGTCGACGACTTCGGCACCGGTTACTCGTCCCTCGCGTACTTGAAGCAGCTCCCGATCGATTCGCTCAAGATCGACCGCTCGTTCATCGACGGCCTGCCGCACGAGGCCCACGACCGCTCGATCACCGAGGCGATCATCACCATCGGGCGCACCCTCGGCCTCACCATCGTCGCCGAGGGCGTCGAGAGCGTGGAGCAGTGGATCGCGCTCGACGAGCTCGGTTGCAGCGTGGGCCAGGGCTTCCTCTGGAGTCCCCCGGTTCCGGCCGAGGAATTCGCGCCCTTGCTCCGGGCGGATTTCGACGGCCTGCGCGCCCCGTTGCGTCGCTCGGGATCGGGCCGCCGGGGCGGGCGTCGCACCGTCAGCTGAGTCACGCCGGGGCCACCCAGGTACCCTTCGTCCATGGACCTCACGCCGTTGATCCAGGCGGCCGACACCAAGATCCTGCTCGTGGTCATGGACGGTCTCGGTGGCTACGCCGACGCCGAACACGGCACCGAGCTCGAGGAGGCGGCCACTCCCCATCTCGACCAATTGGTCCGCGACGGCACCGCCGGCTTGTCGGAGCCGGTCGGGCCGGGCATCACCCCCGGATCGGGCCCCGGCCACCTCGGCCTCTTCGGCTACGACCCCGAGGAGTTCGAGCTCGGGCGCGGCGCACTCTCGGCCGCCGGTCTCGACTTCGAGCTACGCCCCGGCGACGTCGCCGCCCGCGGCAATCTCGCCACCCTCGCGCCCGACGGCACGATCAGCGACCGGCGGGCCGGGCGCATCCCCGACCCCGAGGCGCGTGCGCTCGTCGACCGGCTGCAGGCGGCGGTGCAGGTACCCGGCATCGAGGTCTTCTTCCGTCACGAGCGCGAGCACCGCGTGCCGTGGTCCTCCGGGGCCCCGGGCTCGACCCGCGCCTCACCGACACCGACCCGCAGCACACGGGGGTCGCGCCACTCGCGGCCACCGCGCTCGACCCGGAGGCGAAGCGCACCGCCGACCTGCTCGCCGAGGTCGACACCCAGGTGCGCGAGGTGCTGGCCGCGGAGGCCAAGGCCAACGTCGTGCTCTTCCGCGGCTTCGACACCCACCGCGAGCTCCCGAGCTTCGACACCCGCTACGGGCTGCGCGCCGCGGCCGTCGCCATCTACCCGATGTACCGCGGCATCGCGCGCCTGCTCGGCATGGACGTGCTCGGCCGTCCCGCCGATCTCGCCGAACAGCTCGACATCCTGCGCGGCGCGTGGAACGACTACGACTACTTCTTCCTGCACCACAAGTACACCGACTCTGCGGGCGAAGACGGCGATCGCGCCCGCAAGATCGCCGCGATCGAGACCCTCGACGCGGTCGTGCCCGAGTTGCGCGCGCTGTCACCCGACGTGATCGTGGTGAGTGGCGACCACTCGACCCCGTCGCAGATGGCCGCCCACTCGTGGCACCCGGTGCCGACGCTGTTGTGGAGCGCACAGTGCGGGCGCGACGACGTCGAGCACTACGGCGAACGTTGGTGCCGTCAGGGCGCGTTGGGGATCCGGCCCACCAAGGACCTCATGGCCTTCATGCTCGCCAACGCGGGCCGCCTCGCCAAGTACGGAGCCTGACCCCGCGAGCGAACGGCCGCAACCGACCGACCGGGCGGGATGCGGCGCCGCAAGCGAGCGGAGCGAGCAGCGAGCGAACGGTCGTACGCGACTAACGAGTGGCGTCTCCCGACCACTTAGTGAGCGAGCAAATTGGGAAGGCGCTCGCCAGCGACCGCAACCGACCGACTCGTAAGCCCCCGGCTCACCCAGTGAGCGAGCGAATCAAGCAGGCGAGATGTTTTGGTTGTGGCAGAAGAGGTTCTGCGGGTCCCATTCGCGCTTGAGTGCCTGTAGGCGCTTGTACTTGTCGGGCCCGAAGGCCGCCTCGACCCGGCTCATGCCCTCGTCACCGATGAAGTTGAGGTAGACGCCACCTGTGCTCCACGGCTTCGTCGCCGCCGAGATCGCCTTGGTGTACGCGATGTTCTCGGCGTCGTCGGCGGGATCGGACCACATTGACAGGTAGTGCACACCGAACGGTGAACCGCGGTCACCGAAGGCGGTCTCGTCGTCGGACACCCGGGCGATCGCACCTCCGCCCGCGATGAGCAGCATCTGGCTCAGCGGTGACACCGGCTGCGTGGCGTGCTCCACCAACGCGTCGACCGCGGCGTCGGGCAGCTCGGTGAGGAAGTCGGCGTTCCAGTAGTTGCGCATGCCGTGCGGGTTCGACTCGGTGATGAGATCCTGCACCGCCGTGTAGGGCATGGGCTGCACGAGGTCGAGGCCGGGAGGCCCGAACTCGCGCAGCGGGCGCAGCACCTCCTCGCCTTCCTCCACCGCGCCGGCGTAACAGAGCACCGCGCCGACGACGGGCTGTCCGCGCACCGGCTCGGGCACGAAATCGGCGGGAGGCGCGGTGATGAACGCGAGCGCACTGCCGACCTCGTCGGGCGCAGTGAGCATGAAGTCGCGCCAGAAGCGCACGAGGTCGCGGGCCATCGGCGCCGGGTACACCAGCAACCCGCCGAGCACGATCGGCCCGATGGGGTGCAGTTGCAGGTGGAACGCGGTGACGATGCCGAAGTTGCCGCCGCCCCCGCGGAGTCCCCAGAAGAGCTCGGGGTTCTCGGTGGCCGACGCGCGCACGATGCGGCCGTCGGCGGTGACGAGCTCCGCGGCCAGCAGGTTGTCGCAGGTGAACCCGAGCTTGCGTTCGAGCCAGCCGCTCCCGCTCCCGAGCGCGAGGCCGGCGATGCCGGTGTCGGGCACCCGTCCGCCGGTGACCGCGAGGCCGTGTTCCTGCGTGGCGGCGTCGAACTCGCCCCAGTTGAGGCCGGCTTCGGCGCGCACCGTGCGGGCGGCGGGGTCGACGCTGATGCCCTTCATGCCCCGCATGTCGATGCAGATGCCCTCGTCGACCACGGACGCACCGGTGACGCTGTGCCCTCCCCCGTAGACCGAGATCGGGAGCCCGCTCTCCCGGGCGTAGTTCACCGCAGCCACGACGTCGTCGACGCTGGTACACACCGCGATGACCGCGGGGCGTCGGTCGATCATGCCGTTGAAGACCGCCCGGGCTTCGTCGTAGCCGGACTCGCCCGGATGGATCAGCTGACCGCCGAAACCCGGAAGATCGAACGTTCTCGTGCCCGTCGTCGTCATTGCTCGCTCCTTTTGATCGACGCCCCGCGCGGCGAGCGCCCTCAGAACGGCCGCGCTTCGAGAGCCCTCCGCTCCCGTGGTGATCCAGAATCATCGCGGCTCCGTACCCTTGAGGCAATGGTCGATCGCGTGAACGTCCCCGAAACGGATCCGTCGCCTGATCCGTCGACGCCGCAACCGACGGGGACCCCCGTCGGGCGACGAATCTTTCTGGGTTTGGTCGGCGTCGGGGCGTTCGGGGTGCTGGTGGGCTCCCGCGTCCAGGACTGGCTGGAGCGGGAAGTCGGGCCACTGATCGCCAAGGACGGCACCGGCCTGGCGTCGCTGCTCCCGATCGGCCGCTTCCGCATCTACACCGTCACCGGGAGCCTGCCGTCGCGCAGCCGCTCCGACTACAAGCTCCGAGTGACCGGACTCGTCGACCAACCCCTCGAGCTCAGCTACGACGAGGTCGTCGCGATGCCGCCGACCAAGCTCGTGCGCGACTTCCAGTGCGTCACGGGATGGCGGGTGCCCGAGGTCGACTGGAAGGGCGTGCGCCTCTCGGACATCCTCGACCGCGCTGGTGTGCAAGCCGGCGCGACCGCGTTGCGGTTCCACTCGTTCGACGGCGCCTACACCGAGAGCCTCACCCTCGACCAGGCCCGGCGCGCCGACGTGCTCGTGGCGTACGAGCTCGAGGGATCGCCGCTCTCCGACGAGCACGGCGGGCCGGTGCGGCTGTATGTGGCGCCGATGTACGGCTACAAGTCGTGCAAGTGGTTGGACCGCATCGAGCTCACGAAGCACGTCGAGGAGGGCTACTGGGAAGAGCGCGGCTACGACGTCGACGGCTGGGTCGGGCGCTCGAACGGACGGAGCGATGAACCAACCTGACGTCGCGCGCGACCAGCCGATCCTGCGCTTCGACCGCGTCGAACGCACGCTGCACTGGGTGAACGCGACCTTGTTCGGGTTGCTGATGATCACCGGCGCCGCGTTGTACGCGGGCCCCATCTCGGTGATCGTCGGCAACCGCGAGATCGTGCGCACCATCCACGTGTACTCGGGCCTCGCGCTCCCGATCCCGCTCCTCGTGGCGATCATGGGACGCCGGGGCACCCGGTTGCGTACCGATCTCGGGCGGCTCAACCGTTGGTCGCGCGACGATCGCCGCTGGTTCCGCCGTCGCTATCGCCACGAGGTCGCGCTCGGCAAGTTCAACCCGGGCCAGAAGGTCAACGCCGCGTTCATCGGCGGCGCCGCCATCGTGATGCTCGGATCGGGCTCGATCATGCACTGGTTCGATCACTTCTCGATCGACACCCGCACCGGCGCCACATTCGTGCACGACTGGTTCGCGCTCGGGATCTGGGTCGCGGTGCTCGGCCACATCATGTTCGCGCTGCGCGACGGCGACGCGCTCGACAGCATGATCGGGGGCACGGTGCCCGCGGCGTGGGCCCGCAAGCACGCACCGCTGTGGTACGAAGAGCTCCGACCATGAGCGCGACCGAATCGGAGCTCCACGACGCGACCACGGCCGCGATCCGCGCCGTCGACGACGATCTCGACGCGGCCCGACACGACCTCGAAGCGCTCATCCGCATCCCCAGCATCAGCGCCGACCCGCATCACACGACCGACGTGAACGCGTGCGCGGCGTCGGTCGCCGACCTCTTGCGTGCGGCCGGCCTCGACGCGGTGCGCGAATTGCGCGTGGGCGACGGCCATCCGTACGTGATCGGCGAATGGACCCACCGGCCCGACGCGCCCACCGTGCTGCTCTACGCGCACCACGATGTCCAACCGCCGGGATTCGTCGAGCGCTGGACGAGCGACCCGTTCGAACCACGCGAGGCACGCGGCCGCTTGTTCGGGCGCGGCTCGGCCGACGACAAGGCGGGCGTGGTCGCGCACGCCGCCGCGGTGCGGGCCTGGTTGCGCACCGCCGGCACGCTGCCGTGCAACGTGAAGGTGTTGATCGAGGGCGAAGAGGAGATCGGCTCCCCCGGCCTCACCCCGTTCCTCGACGCCTACGCGCCCGACCTGAGTGCCGACGTCCTCCTGCTCGCCGACGCCGGCAACTGGTCGGTGGGCGTGCCCGGCCTCACCTACTCACTACGCGGCCTGGCCGGGGTCGACGTGCGGGTGCGCGCCCTCGACGGGCCGGTGCACAGCGGCATGGCCGGCGGTGCGGTGCCCGATCCGGTGCTCGGGTTGGCGAGCATGTTGACGTCACTGGTCGACGAGCACGGCGATGCCGCGTTCGACGACTGCTGGTCCGACTACGCGCCGCCCGACGCCGACGAACGCGCCCGGCTCGCCGCGCTGCCCGAGAACATCGACGGCCTCCGGCGCGCGTGGGGCGTGCGCGACGGCGTAACGCTCGCAGGCGATCCCTCGGTGTCGGTCTACGAGCGGCTGTGGCTGCGTCCCGCCGTCACCGTCATCGGGATCGACGGCCATCCGATCGAAGGATCGTCGAATCAGATCGTGGCCGAGGCCGCGGCGCGGGTGAGCGTGCGGGTGGGACGCGGCCAGGATCCCGCTCGGTTGAACGAGGCGCTGCAGCGTCACCTCGAGCGCCGGGTGCCGCTCGGGCTCGAGCTCACCGTCACGCCGCTCGACGCGGTGCCCGCGTGGCACTGCAACCCGCGCGGCTGGGCCTTCGACGCCGCCGACCGCGCGTTGCAGGCCGGCTTCGGCGCCGAGCCGGTGTGCATGGGCGTCGGCGGGACCATCCCGTTCGTCGGGCCGTTCGCCGACGCGTTCGGCGGCATCCCCGCGCTCCTGCTCGGCCCCGCCGATCCAGGAAGCCGGATCCACGGCGAGGACGAGAGCCTCCACCTCGGCGACTGGCACAAGCTCATCGCCAGCGAGGTCCACCTCCTCGCCGAAGTCGCCCGCCGCTAACCCCGAACTTGCGTCGCTGGTGTTGGCATAGCCAACGCGAACGACGCATGTTCGGGGGCTGGGGGTGGCAATCGTTCGGAGGAGGGGCGCGACGTCGTCGTAATCTCGGTCGATGCCGGTCGATCCTTTGAGCATCACCCTGCCCCCCGAACTGATCCCCTCCGACGGCCGCTTCGGATCGGGTCCGTCGAAGGTCCGCCCCGACGCCGCGCGCGCACTGGCCGACGGCGCCACCGCGTTCCTCGGCACGAGCCACCGCCAGGCCACGGTGCGATCGGTCGTCGGCAGCATCCGCGCCGGGCTCGCCGACCTCTTCTCGCTCCCCGACGGCTACGAAGTGCTGCTCGGCAACGGCGGCAGCACCGCGTTCTGGGACGCCGCCGCCTTCGGGCTGATCGAACGCCGGTCCGAGCACCTCGTGTTCGGCGAGTTCTCGTCGAAGTTCGCCGCCGTCACCGCGGCGGCGCCGTTCCTCGACGATCCCGTGGTGCTGAAGTCCGACGCAGGCACGCATCCGGAGATGGTCGCCGACTCCACCGTCGACGCGTACGCGTACCCGCACAACGAGACGTCGACCGGCGTGATGACCGACGTCCACCGTCCCGACGCCGACCAGTCGGGTGGTGCCGGCCTCGTGCTGGTCGACGCGACATCGGGCGCGGGTGGGTTGCGCGTCGACCCCACACATTTCGACGTGTACTACTTCGCGCCGCAGAAGTGCTTCGCCGCCGACGCGGGACTGTGGCTGGCGTGCTGCTCCCCGGCGGCCATCGAGCGCATCGAACGGATCGGCGCGAGCGACCGCTGGGTACCGCCGTCGCTGAGCCTGCCGATCGCGTTGGAGAACTCCCGCCTCGACCAGACCTACAACACACCCGCGCTGGCATCGTTGTTCCTGCTCGAGCACAGTCTCCGCTGGATGCTCGACAACGGCGGGCTCGAGTTCACGACCGGCCGGTGCGACCGTTCCGCCGAACTGCTCTACGGCTGGGCCGAGGCGAGCACCTACGCCACGCCGTTCGTGGCGAAGCCGTCGGAGCGCAGCCACGTGAGCGGCACCATCGACTTCTCCGACGAGGTCGACGCCGCCGCCGTCGCCAAGGCGTTGCGCGCCAATGGCATCGTCGACACCGAGCCCTACCGCAAGCTCGGACGCAACCAGCTGCGCATCGCGATGTTCCCGGCCATCGAGCCCGACGACGTCGCCACCCTCACGCGCGCGATCGACTACCTCGCCGAAGCTCTGCGGTGACTGCGTGAGGCTGGCCACACTGCGGACGGGTGACGATCCGTCGCGCTCGGCCGGCGCCGCGCGTCCGACCCGAGCGGTCCGCGTCGAGGACGACGTGCTCGTGGAGCTCGATGCACCCGACGTGGGCGCGCTCCTGCAGGGCGGTCCCGACGCGCTCGCCGCCGCGGCCACTGCGACCGGCACCGAACACGCGCTCGCGACCGCCGACTTCGCGCCCGTGGTCACGCATCCCGGCAAGATCATCTGCCAGGGTCTCAACTACCGGAGCCACATCCTCGAGATGGGTCACGAGCTTCCCGAATTCCCCACGCTGTTCGCGAAGTTCCGCGAAGCGCTGATCGGCGCGCACGACGAGATCGTGTTGCCGGAGCTGTCGACCGAGCCCGACTGGGAAGCCGAGCTCGCGTTGGTGGTAGGTCAACCGGTCCGGCACGCCACCCCCGCTGTTGCCGAACGCGCGATCGCCGGCTTCACCGTCGCCAACGACGTGACCATGCGCGACTGGCAGTACCGGTCACTCGAGTTCCTCGCGGGCAAGACGTGGGAGCAGTCGACGCCGGTGGGCCCGTGGCTGGTGACCCCCGACGAGGTCGGCGGACCACGACCGGATCTCGCGGTGGGCTGCGCGGTCGACGGCGTGGTCCACCAGCACGCCCGCACCCACGAGTTGATCTTCGACGGGCCCCAACTCGTCGCCTACGTGAGCGAGTTCATCACCCTCGAACCGGGCGATCTCATCCTCACCGGCACGCCCGCCGGTGTCGGCCACGGCATGCACCCACCCGTCTACCTGCAGCCGGGTCAGGTGGTCCGCACGACCATCGAGGGCATCGGCGAGCTGCGCAATCCGTGCCGGGCCGAGCACCGGTAAGGCCTCCAGCCCCCTCACGCCCACTCGCGCCCACTCCTTCCCGGGCGGAACCCCGTCCTCAAGGCACCCCGAAACCGGTCGATACGTACTCGGTGGAGGAATTCGAGGTCAGCATCCGTCCGGAAGACACCGGAGCCCGCTTGCGCGCGGTGCGCGAGCTGGCCGGTCTGACCACGCGCGACGTCGCCCGTGCCGCGGGCCTGAGCCGCCGTGAGATCGGGCTGGTGGAGCGGGGCAAGCGGATACTCGACCCCGACGAGCTGCGCGCCCTCGCCGGCGCGCTGGGCGTCGAGCCCGAAGTGCTCGTCTCCCAGGGTCTGGGCGAGCTCGGCCCGGCGACTACTGAAGCCGACCGCATCGACGCCGTCGCCGGCCACGATCCCGATCACTGGCATGCACTGCCGGTCAGCGCGGCCGATCTTCCCCCCGCGCTCCCCGTTGACCTTCCCGACCCTGAGCGCCGCAACGATCTCGACACGCGCCGGCGGGTCGAGGAGTCGTGGGCCGAGCTGCGGGCGGAGCTCGACGACGTGCTCACCCGTTGCGCGCGTCTGAGCCAGGCGACATCAGGTGACGACGTCCGCGACCTGGTCGACGGGCTCGAGACCGAGATCCGCGTCCTCAAGGGTGATCGCGCGTTCCAGCGTGAGCTGGCCAAGCACGAGCGCATGATCGGCCGGGCGCGCACTCCCGCCGACGGCACGCTGCCCGACGCCGCGCTCGCCGACGCCGATCTCGCCAACGCGCGCACCGCGCGATAGCACCGCGCGAGAGCGCTCAGGCGCCGACCGCGCCGTCGTCGATGGCGCTGCGCACCACCTTGATCAAGCGGTCGTTCTCCGCCGGCGTCCCGACGGTGATGCGAACGCCGATGCCCGGAAACGGCCGGAGCACCACGCCGGCCCGCTCGGCGTAGTCGCCCAGCACCGCCGCGTCCTCCGGCAGGTCGAGCCACAGGAAGTTCGCTTCCGACGGCACGACCGGGAGGTGCAGTTCCTCCAGCTCGCCGAACAGGCGCACGCGCTCGCCGATGACCTCGTCGACGCGCGCCCGCATCTCGTCGTGCGCGCCCAACGACGCGAGCGCCGCCACCTGCGCGAGCCCGTTGACCTCGAACGGCACGCGCACCTTGCGGAGGGCACCGATCACGTCGGGGTGCGCGATCGCATACCCGACGCGCAGCGACGCCAGCCCGTAGGCCTTCGAGAAGGTCCGCAGCACGACGACGTTGTCGTGGCCGGCGAGCAGGTCGAGGCCGTGGGGGAAGCGGGGCGACGTGACGAACTCGAAGTAGGCCTCGTCGAGCACCACGAGGCAGTCGTCGGGCACACGCGCGAGGAGCAGGTCGACGGCGTCGCGGTCGACGATCGTGCCGGTGGGATTGTTGGGGTTGCACACGAACACGAGCCGGGTGCGCTCTCCGACTGCGTCGGCCATCGCGTCGAGGTCGTAGGTGTGCCGGTCGAGCGGCACCTGCACCATCGTGGCGCCGACCTGCTGCGCCAGCACCGGGTAGGCCTCGAACGACGGCCACCCGAACACCACTTCGTCACCGGCGTCGCACGTGGCGGCCAACGCCATGCGGCACAGCTCGACCGAGCCGTTGCCGAGCAGCACCTGCTCGAGCCCGACGCCGTAGTGCTCGCCCAGGGCTTCGCGCAGGGCGACCCCGCCGTCGTCGGGATAGCGGTTCACGGTGGGGGCGGCCTCGACGATGGCGGCCAACGCGGCCGGGAGCGGGCCGAACGGCGCTTCGTTCGATGCCAGCTTCACGACGTCGCGGATCGCGTAGGTCCGTTCAACCGATTCCGCCGACCGCCCGGGCACGTAGTCGGGAATGGCAGCGAGATCGGGGCGCGTGCGGATCACCGCGCCATCTTTCCATGCCGGCCCCTACCCCGCCGACGCGACCTCGGCCGACGGCGAACTCAGGCGGCGCCCTCAGGCGACGGTGCCCTCAGGCGACGGCGAGGATCATCAGCACGATCACGACCGCAATCACACCGCCGGCCAACTCCACCAACGGGTAACGCGCCGGGATGTGCCACCCGCAGTCGCGGCACTGCCCGCGCAGCGCCAACCACGACACGACGGGCAGGTTGTCGTACGGACGAACAGGCGTCTCGCACGACGGGCAGTGGGATGCCGGTTGCACGATCGACTCACCCGCGGGCACCCGCACCAGGACGACGTTGGCGAACGAGCCGACGATGAGGCCGAACAGGAACGCGGAGACGAGCACCACGACGATCATCGCTCGCCCGCTTCCGCCGCGGCTTCCGCTACTGCTCCGGCGTTGCCGGCCACTGCTTCGCCGCTGTCCGTGGCGAGTTCGGTGGCGAGTTCGGCGGGGAACTCGTCGGCGAGGCCGCCGTGGTAGTGGTCGAGCGCGATGCGGTGGCGGGCCTTGCTGCGTTCGAAGGCGGCGCTCGTGCGGACCCGCTGCGTGGCCTCTTCGAGCTCGATGAGCAGCTCGTGGAGATCGTCGGCCGGTCCGGCGCGCATCACGCGCTCGTAGGAGTGCGACACGTCGGCGACCCGGGCGTGGAGATCACGCCACCGGCGCTCGACGCGCTTGCGGGCGCGCGTCGCGCGCCAGTCCTCGACTCCGGTCGGCAACCGGTCGTACGCGCCGGTGGGATCAATGCCCGCTCCGTTGATGCCGACGCCGCCGGCGCCGACAGCGTCGTCGAGGTGCTCGATCGCCAGATCGAGGACGGGTCGACCCGGATCGGAGGCGCCGAGAAATACGTCGATCCGCTGATCCTGCGTTTCCTGGCCGTCGCGGAAGAGCACCTCGAGCGGGGCCACCTCGTCGAGGTCGACGCCGAGCGAGCCGGCCAGGCATCGCCAGTCGGTGAGCGACGGTTCGCGCCGGCCCTGTTCGAACGCATTGAGCTCGCGGCGGCTGAATCCCGCAGCACGGGCCACCGCCCGCCGCGACAGCCCCTTGTCCTTCCGGACGGTCCGGATGTACGTACCCGGACCGTCCGGGACCGCGTCCTGCGCGCTGGGTGCGGCCGGCGGCGCGGATGCGGAGATCGTCGTCATCGGTGCGGTCATGGCGAGGTGCGACGGCGCGAGCACGAGCCCACCCCGGGGCCAGAGGACCGACGCGCCGAAGAACGGACTGCGAGGCGGTGCGATCCCGGCAAGCACACCGGTGAGCGGAATCAGGCGAGAGGAGGAGGGCAGCTGCCCCACGCGCTGCCCTCCCCTCTCCTCGCGGTCCGTAGGAACCGCGATGCCCCCGCCCCCTGGTGAGATCTTGTGCTCGTCGTCGGCCATGCCGGTCTCGTTCTCGCGCTCGTGGTCGTGGTGCGTCACGGGACGATGACCACCTGGTTCGCCGACGTGAACGAGCTGCCCGACACGGTGATGGTCTTGTTCCCGCTCGAGGTCGGGCTGAAGCGGAAGCTGGCCGTGCTCGAACCCGCGGGGATGGTGACCTGCGTGATGTTCGCGGTGTTGCCGGTGTTACGGAACACCCCGCTGGCCGTCGTGTTCAGGCTCACGGTCAACGAACCCGTCGACACCGGACCATTTGTCGCGTTCTGGCGCTGGATGGTAATGACGCTCGACGTCGACCCGTTGTTCACCGTCACCTGTGCGGTCGTGAACGCGAGGTGCTGCGTAGACACCACCGTGACGGTGAACGTCTGCACGGCACTCGTGTCGACACCACCGTTGGCGACGCCGCCGTTGTCGTGGATCCGCACCGACACCGTCGACGTACCCGTGGCCCCGGTGGCCGGCGTGTAGGTCAGCGTGCCCGTCGAGCTGATCGCCGGCCGCCCGCTGCTCGTGAACAACGAGTTGTTGGTGTTCGTGACCAGGAAGTTCAGCGCCTGACCCGACTCGTTCGCCGGCCCGGCACTCAACCCCGTCGCCCAACCCGCCACCGACTGGGCGCCCATGCTCACACCGAGCGACTGGTTCGGCCCGGCGGTGAAGCTCGGCGCGTCGTTCACCGAGTTCACCGTGAGCACGAACGTGTCGACCGCGGTCAGCGAACCCGCATCCGTGACCGTCACCGTGATGGTCGACGTGCCGAACTGGTCGGCCGCCGGCGTGGCCACGATCGTCCGCGTGGTGCCCGAGTTGTCGGGGAACGTGAGGTTCCCGTTCGGCACCAGCGCCGTGTTCGACGACGTCGCCGTCACCACCAGGCTGTTGACGGCGGTCTCGGCGTCACCGATGGTGAATCCGATCTGGCCCGTCGCAACGTCCTCGTTGGTCGACTGGTTGCTGATGTTGGTGATGGTCGGCGGCGTGTTCGGCACCAGCACCGTGATGGTGAAGGTCTGCACCGCACTCGTGTCGACACCACCGTTGGCGGTACCGCCGTTGTCCTGGATGCGCACTGACACCGTCGCCGTACCCGTGGCGTTGGTCGCGGACGTGAAGGTCAGCGTGCCGGTCGAGCTCACCGCCGGCTGCGACGAGAACAGGGCGTTGTTGTTGTTGGTGGTCAGGAAGTTCAGGGCCTGACCCGACTCGTTCGCCGGACCGGCACTCAACGCCGTCGCCCAACCCGACACCGAGTGCGCACCCGAGTTGCGGTTGACCGTCTGGTCCGCACCCTTCGTGAAGCTCGGCACGTCGTTCACCGAGTTCACCGTGAGCACGAACGTGTCGACCGCCGTCAGCGAACCGTCGCTCACCGTCACCGTGATGGTCGCGGTTCCGAACTGGTTCGCCAGCGGCGTCACCGTGACGGTGCGGCTCGCACCGCTGCCCCCGAACACGATGTTGCCATTCGGCACCAGCGCCGTGTTGTTCGACGAACCCGACACGCTCAGGCTCCCGGCCGCCGTCTGCGCATCACCGACGGTGAAGGCAATGGCCCCGGTCGAAGCGTCCTCGTTGATCGCCCGATCCGTGATGTTCGTGATCGTGGGCGGCGTGTTCGAGTTCACGACCGTGATGGTGAAGGTCTGCACCGCACTGGTGTCGACCCCGCCGTTGGCGGTGCCACCGTTGTCGTGGATCGACACCGACACCGTCGCCGTACCCGAGGCGTTGGTCGCCGACGTGTACGTCAGCGTCCCGGTCGAGCTCACCGCCGGCTGCGACGAGAACAGTGCGTTGTTGTTGTTGGTCACGATGAAGTTCAGCGCCTGACCCGACTCGTCGGCCGGACCGGCACTCAACGCCGTCGCCCAACCGGACACCGAGTGGGCACCGGAGTTCGTCGCCACCGACTGGTTCGCACCCTTCGTGAAGCTCGGCACGTCGTTCACCGCGGTCACGGTGAGGACGAATGTGTCCGTGGCGGTCAGCGAACCGTCGCTCACCGTCACTGTGATGGTGGCCGTGCCGTTCTGGTTGGCCGCCGGCGTGATGGTGACGGTGCGGCTCGCCCCGCTGCCACCGAAGACGATGTTGGCGTTGGGCACCAGCGCCGTGTTCGACGACGAACCCGACACGCTCAGGCTCCCGGCCGCGGTCTGCGCATCACCGACGGTGAACGGGATCGCCGCGGTGGCCGTGTCCTCGTTCGTCGTCTTGTTGGTGATGTTCGAGATCGTCGGGGCCGTGTTGGGCGCCGTGATCGTGATCGTGAAGGTCTGCACCGCACTGGTGTCGACGCCACCGTTGAGCACGCCGCCGTTATCATGGATCGCCACCGACACCGTCGCGGTACCCGAGGCGTTGGTCGCCGACGTGTACGTCAGGGTGCCGGTCGAGCTGACGGCGGGCTGCGAGGAGAACAGCGCCGTGTTGTTGTTGCTGACGTTGAAGCTCAGGGCCTGACCCGACTCGTTCGCCGGACCGGCACTCAACGCCGTCGCCCAACCGGACACCGAGTGCGCACCCGAGTTCATCGCCGCCGTCTGGTCCGCACCCTTGGTGAAGCTCGGCACGTCGTTCACCGAGTTCACCGTGAGGACGAACGTGTCGACCGCTGTCAGCGAACCGTCGCTCACCGTCACCGTGATGGTCGTGGTTCCGAACTGGTTGGCCAGCGGTGTCACGACGAGCGTGCGGCTCGCACCGCTCCCACCGAACACCAGGTTGCCGTTCGGCACCAGCGCCGTGTTCGACGACGTGCCCGACACCGTCAGGCTCCCGGCTGCCGTCTGCGCATCACCGACGGTGAAGCCGATCGCACCGGTCGCGGTGTCCTCGTTCGTCGCCAGGTCGGCGATGCTCGAGATCGTCGGCGCGGTGTTGGATGCCGTCGTCGTGATGGTGAACGTCTGGACCGCACTCGTGTCGATACCACCGTTGGCGGTGGTGCCGTCGTCGTGGATCCGGACCGACACCGTCGCGGTGCCGCTCGCCGCCGCGACCGGCGTGTAGGTCAGCGTGCCCGTCGGGCTCACTGCCGGCTGCGCCGAGAACAGGGCGTTGTTGTTGTTGGTGACGATGAAGTTCAGCGCCTGCCCCGACTCGTTCGCCGGACCGGCACTCAACCCCGTCGCCCAGCCGGCCACCGTCTGGGCGCCGGCGTTCGACGCCACGGTCTGGTTCGCGCCCTCCGTGAAGCTCGGCACGTCGTCGACCGGGTTCACCGTGAGCACGAAGGAGTCGCTGGCCGTCATCAGGTCGCCGTCGGTGACGGTCACCGTGATGGTGGTGGACCCGAACTCGTCCGCCGCCGGGATGATCGTCAGGTTGCGGCTCGCACCGCTGCCGCCGAAGGCGATGTTGGTGTTGGGCACCAGCGCCGTGTTCGACGACGAGCTGACCACCAGGCTCCCGACCGGGGTCTGCGCGTCACCCACGGTGAACGCGATCGGCCCGGTCGACGAGTCCTCGTTGATCGCCCGATCGGCGATGTCGGAGATCGTCGGTGCCTGACCGTTGGTCGTGATGCTGAAGGTCTGGATCGCACTGGTGTCGACGCCACCGTTGAGGATGCCGCCGTTGTCGTGGATCGCCACCGACACGGTCGCGGTGCCGGTGAACGCAGCCGCCGGCGTGAAGGTCAGGGTGCCTCCGGCGCTGATGGCCGGCTGCGCCGAGAAGAGCGAGTTGTTGTCGTTGGTGACGATGAAGTTCAGCGCCTGACCCGACTCGTTCGCCGGACCGGCACTGAGCCCCGTCGCCCAACCGGCCACCGTCTGCGGGCCGGCGTTGGACGACACCGTCTGGTTCGGGCCGCCCGTGAAGCTCGGCGCGTCGTTCACCGAGTTCACGGTGAGCACGAACGTGTCGGTCGTCGTGAGGGAACCGTCGCTCACCATCACCGAGATCGTCGACGTACCGGACTCGTTGGCCGCCGGCGTCAGCGTGACGGTGCGGCTCGCACCGCTGCCACCGACCACGACGTTGGCGTTGGGCACCAGCACCGTGTTCGACGAAGTCGCCGACACCACGAGGCTCGCAGCCACGGTCTCGCCGTCGCCCACCGTGAACGGAATCGCGCCGGTCGCCGTGTCCTCGTTCGTCGCCTGGTCGGCGATGTTCGAGATCGTCGGCGACGTGTTGGGCACGCTCACCGTGTGCGCATCCGAGTCGAAGCTCGTGGCGAAGGTCGCGTCACCGAGGTAGGTCGCGGTGAGCGTCTTCAGCCCGGCCGTGCCCGACACCAGGAGACAGGAGCCGTCGGCGATGCCGGGGCTCGTCGTCGACAGGGTCGCGGTGCACGTCGAGCCGAGCCCGTCGGACACTTGTGCGCTTCCGGTCGGCGTGACACTGCCCGTGGCACCGACTCGCACCGAGACGGTGTACGGCTGGAACACCGCCGACGGGTCGGGAGTGTCCGACATGATCAGCGTGCTCGTCGGCAGCAAGGCGGCGCCGACCGTGTGAGCTTCAGTGTCGGAGGCGGCACCGAACCCGGCGTCGCCCGCGTAGCTCGCGGTCAGCGTCTTCGGCCCGGCCGAGCCGGACACGAGGAAGCAGGAGCCACCGGCGACACCGTCGCTGGTCTGCACCAGCGTCACGGTGCACTGGGAGCCGGCGCCGTCGTTCACCAGCACGGTGCCCGTGGGCGTTCCCGTGAGCACCGACGGTGCGCGTTGCGCCGTGACCCCGACCGAGTAGGCCTGGCCGATCGTCGACGGGTCCGGCCCGTCCGACGTGATGGTCACCACGGCCGGAGCCGCCGTCACCATGTGCGCCGCGGTGTCGGAGTCGCCGCTGAAGCTGCCGTCGAGCGGCGTGTACGTCGCGGTCAGGGTCTTGGCGCCCTGGACGTTCGAGGTGAGCACGCACGAACCCGACGCCCCTGCGGCCGAGGTGCAGGTGCCACCGCTGCCGTCGGTCACCGTGACCGAGCCGGTCGGCGTGCCCGCACCGGGAGCGTTCACCGAGAGGTTCCAGCTCACCGTGTAGGACTGACCGACCGGGGCCGGGTCCGGCGAGTCGGACGTAATCGTGATCGTCGTCGACGCCGGGTTGACCGTCTGCGAGAGGCCGGTCGAGGTGCTGCCCGTGAAGTTTGTGTCACCGCTGTAGACCGCGGTGATCGAGTGCGCCGACACCGGGAGGGTGGAGACGGGCAGGCTCGCCTGACCGCCGACCACGATCACCGGGCTGCCGAGGTTGGCGGCGCCGTCCTTGAACTGGACGGTGCCCGTCGGCGTACCCGCGCCGGTCACGGTTGCCGTGAAGGCCACCGGCTGACCGAACACCGAGGGGTTCGTGCCACCGGTCAGAGCCACCGCGGTGCCGCTCGAGGCCTGGGTGATGACGAGGTTCGCCGAGGTGAACGTGATGGTGTAGTTCGCGTTCCCCACCGAACCCTGGTTGATCGCGTACGACCCGACGTTCTCACCCGGGACTCGAGTCAGCGCCCCTGTGAGGGTGTCGCCACTGAGCACACCCGTCGACGTGTAGGTGAGAGCCGGATCCACCGTCGCGTACACCTTCGTCTTCGCGTCTGCCGTCACCGTCGCCGCCGCCGGCGTGATAGCCAGGTTCGCCGAGGTGAACGTGATCGTGTAGTTCGGGCTCGCCAGGCTGCCCTGGTTGATCGCGTACGACCCCACGTTCTCACCCGCAGCTCGAGCCAACGAGCCCGAGAGCGTGTCGAAACCGAGCAGACCGACTGCCGTGTACGTCAGCGGCGGATCCACCGTCCCGTACACCTTCGACTGCGGATCCGCCGTCACCGACACCGAAGCGGGTGTCACCGAGAGGTTCGCCGAGTTGAACGTGACCGTGTAGTTCGGGCTACCCACCGAACCCTGCGTGATCGCGTACGACCCGACACCCTCACCCGGGTCACGAGCCAACGCACCCGAGAGGGTGTCGGTCCCGACCAGACCGGTCGCCGTATAGGTGAGCACCGGATCCGCCGACCCGTAGACCTTCGTCTTCGGGTCCGCCGTCACCGTCACCGAAGCCGGCGTCACCGAGAAGTTCGCCGGAACGAACGTGATCGCATAGTTCGAGTTCGCCAGGGTCCCCTGCGTGATCGCGTACGACCCCACGCCCTCACCGGCCACCCGAGCCAGGGCACCCGACAGCGAATCGCTGTTGACGAGCGCACCGGCAGTGACGTGGTAGGTGAACGTCGGATCGGCCGCGCCATAGGTCTTCGCCTGGCCCGCATCCGCAGTCACCGTGATCGGCGCCGCCGTGACCGCGAAGTCCGCGGGAAACGAACGTGATCGCGTAGTTCGAGTTCGCCAATGTCCCCAGCGTGATCGCATAGGTCCCCACGTTCTCGCCCGCCACCCGGCCCAACGAGCCCGACAGCAGGTCACCATTCACCAGACCCACCGCCTGGTACGTGAACGACAGGTCCGCAGTGCCATACGTCTTGGACTGGCCCGGGTCCACCGTGACGGTCACCGTGTGCGCCGTGATGACGAAGTCCGCGGGCACGAACGTGATCGCGTAGTTCGAGTTCGCCAAGCTGCCTTGCGTGATCGCGTAGGTCCCCACGCCCTCACCCGGGTCACGAGCCAACGCACCCGAGAACCCGTCCGACCCGACCAGAGCACCCGAAGTCACCTGGTACGTGAACGTCGGATCCGCCGCGCCGTAGACCTTGGACTGGTTGGCATCCGCAGTCACCGTGATCGGCGCCGCCGTGACCGTGAAGTCCGCGGAAACGAACGTGATCGCGTAGTTCGAGTTCGCCAAGGTCCCTTGCCCGATGGCGTAGGTCCCCACATTCTCACCCGCAGCTCGAGCCAACGAGCCCGAGAGCAGGTCACCGTTCACCAGACCCACCGCCTGGTACGTGAACGACGGGTCCGCAGTGCCATACGTCTTCGACTGGTTGGCATCCGCAGTCACCGTCACCGCCGCCGCCGTGATCGCGAAGTCGGCCGAGTTGAACGTGATCGTGTAGTTCGAGTTCGCCAAGCTGCCTTGCGTGATCGCGTAGGTCCCCACGCCCTCACCCGGTTCACGAGCCAACGCACCCGAGAACCCGTCCGACCCGACCAGAGCACCCGAAGTCACCTGGACGTGAACGTCGATCCGCCGCGCCGTAGGTCTTCGCCTGGCTCGCGTCCGCGGTCACCGTGATCGGCGCCGCCGTGACCGCGAAGTCGCGGGAACGAACGTGATCGGGTAGCTTCGGGTTTGCCAGGGTCCTCTTGCGCGATCGCGTAGGTCCCCAGTTCTGCCCGCCGCTCGAGCCAACGAGCCGGACAGCAGGTCACCGTTGACCAGACCCACCGCCTGGTACGTGAACGACGGGTGCAGTGCCATACGTCTTGGACTGGTTGGCATCCGCAGTCACCGTCACCGCGTGCGCCGTGATCGCGGAAGTCGGCCGAGTTGAACGTGATCGCGGTAGTTCGAGTTCGCCAGGCTGCCTTGTGCGTGATGGCGTAGGTCCGCACGCCTCACCCGGGTCGACGAGCCAACGCACCCGAAAACCCGTCCGACCCGACCAGAGCACCCAAGTCACCTGGTAGGTGAACGTCGGATCCGCCGCCGCCGTAGGTCTTCGCCTGGCCCGCATCCGCGGTCACCGTGTATCGGCGCCGCCGTGACCGCGAAGTCCGCGGGAACGAACGTGATCGCGTAGTTCGGGTTCGTCAAGGTCCCTTGCGTGATCGCGTAGGTCCCCACGTCTCGCCGCAGCTCGAGCCAACC
Source organism: uncultured Actinomycetes bacterium (assembly GCA_963819735.1). Lineage (GTDB taxonomy): Bacteria > Actinomycetota > Acidimicrobiia > IMCC26256 > DASPTH01 > CAWFXC01. The sequence continues at coordinate 690,383 of CAWFXC010000001.1, forward strand.
AGCCGGACAGCAGGTCACCGTTCACCAGACCCACCGCCTGGTACGTGAACGACGGGTCCGCAGTGCCATACGTCTTCGACTGGTTGGCATCCGCAGTCACCGTCACCGCGTGGGCAGTGATCGTCGAAGTCGGCCGGTCGAACGTGATCGCGTAGTTCGAGTTCGTCAAGGTCCCTTGCGTGATCGCGTAGGTCCCCACGTCCTCACCCGCCACCCGGGCCAACGCACCCGTGAACCCGTCCGACCCGGCAGACAGACCTCGGAGTACGTGAACGTCGGGTCCGCGTCGCCGTAGGTCTTCGACTGGTTGACATCGGCGGTCACCGTCACCGGAGCCGGCGTGATCACACCGCTGGTGTCGTCCACGAACGTGACCAGGTAGTTGTCACCGTTGTTGTTGTCGACCACCACACCCGCCGTCGTCAGCGTCTTGCCCGTCCCCACGTTCTTGGTGTCGAACGACTGCGTGAACGCCGGAGCGTCGGAGAACGCCAGGGTCCCGTCGGTGATCGACGGCACTACCAGAGACGCAGTGTCCCGTCGTACACCTTCGTGTCCGTACCCGCGGTCACCGTGATCGGCCGCTGGTCGATCGTGAAGTCCGCCGAGTTGAACGTGATCGTGTAGTTCGAGTTCGCCAAGGTCCCTTGCCCGATGGCGTAGGTCCCCACATTCTCACCCGCAGCTCGAGCCAACGAGCCCGAGAGCAGGTCACCGTTCACCAGACCCACCGCCTGGTACGTGAACGACGGGTCCGCAGTGCCATACGTCTTCGACTGGTTGGCATCCGCAGTCACCGTCACCGCCGTCCGCCGTGATCGCGAAGTCGGCCGAGTTGAACGTGATCGCGTAGTTCGAGTTCGCCAAGCTGCCTTGCGTGATCGCGTAGGTCCCCACGCCCTCACCCGGGTCACGAGCCAACGCACCCGAGAACCCGTCCGACCCGACCAGAGCACCCGAAGTCACCTGGTACGTGAACGTCGGATCCGCCGCGCCGTAGGCCTTGGACTGGTTGGCGTCCGCGGTCACCGTGATCGGCGCCGCCGTGACGGCGAAGTCCGCGGGAACGAACGTGATCGCGTAGTTCGGGTTCGCCAGGGTCCCTTGCCCGATGGCGTAGGTCCCCACATTCTCACCCGCAGCTCGAGCCAACGAGCCGGACAGCAGGTCACCGTTGACCAGACCCACCGCCTGGTACGTGAACGACGGGTCCGCAGTGCCATACGTCTTGGACTGGTTGGCATCCGCAGTCACCGTCACCGCGTGCGCCGTGATCGCGAAGTCGGCCGAGTTGAACGTGATCGCGTAGTTCGAGTTCGCCAAGCTGCCTTGCGTGATCGCGTAGGTCCCCACGTCCTCACCCGGGTCACGAGCCAACGCACCCGAGAACCCGTCCGACCCGACCAGAGCACCCGAAGTCACCTGGTAGGTGAACGTCGGATCCGCCGCGCCGTAGGTCTTCGCCTGGCCCGCATCCGCAGTCACCGTGATCGGCGCCGCCGTGACCGCGAAGTCCGCGGGAACGAACGTGATCGCGGGTAGTCGAGTTCGTCAGGCGCTTGCGTGATCGCGTAGGTCCCCACGTCCTCGCCCGCAGCTCGAGCCAACGAGCCCGAGAGCAGGTCACCGTTCACCAGACCCACCGCCTGGTAGGTGAACGACGGGTCCGCGGTGCCATACGTCTTCGACTGGTTGGCATCCGCAGTCACCGTCACCGTGTGGGCAGTGATGGCGAAGTCTGCAGGCACGAACGTGATCGCGTAGTTCGAGTTCGTCAAGGTCCCTTGCGTGATCGCGTAGGTCCCCACGTCCTCACCCGCCACCCGGGCCAACGCACCCGTGAACCCGTCCGACCCGAGCAGACCAACCTCGGAGTACGTGAACGTCGGGTCCGCGTCGCCGTAGGTCTTCGACTGGTTGACCTCGGCGGTCACCGTCACCGGAGCCGGCGTGATCACACCGCTGGTGTCGTCCACGAACGTGACCAGGTAGTTGTCTCCGTTGTCGTCGTCGACCACCACACCCGCCGGGGTCAGCGTCTTGCCCGTCCCCACGTTCTTGGTGTCGAACGACTGCGTGAACGCCGGAGCGTCGGAGAACGCCAGGGTCCCGGTCGTGATCGACGGCACCGCCAGCGAGCTCGTCGACCCGTCGTACACCTTCGTGTCCGTACCCGCGGTCACCGCGATCGGCCGCTGGTCGATCGTGAAGTCCGCCGAGTTGAACGTGATCGTGTAGTTCGAGTTCGCCAACGTCCCCAGCGTGATCGCATACGACCCGACGTTCTCACCCGCCACCCGGCCCAACGAGCCCGACAGCAGGTCACCATTCACCAGACCCACCGCCTGGTACGTGAACGACGGGTCCGCAGTGCCATACGCTTGGACTGGTTGGCATCCGCAGTCACCGTCACCGCCGCCGCCGTGATCGCACCGGTCGAGTCGGTCACGAACGTCACCGCGTAGTTCGCACCGTTGTTCCCGTCGACCACCACACCGGTCGGGGTCAGGGTCTTGCCCGTCCCCACTGCCGCGGTGTCGAACGACTGCGTGAAGCTCGGAGCGTCGGAACCCGCCAGCGTCCCCGTCGAGATCGATGGCACCACGGACGAGCTCGTCGAGCCGTCGTAGGTCTTCGTGTCCGTACCCGCGGTCACCGTGATCGCCCGCTGGCTGCGGGGTCAGGGTCTTGCCCGTCCCGACATTCTTGGTGTCGAACGACTGCGTGAAGCTCGGAGCGTCGGAACCGGCCAGCGTCCCGCGATCGACGGCACCACCCCGGAGCTCGTCGAGCCGTCGTAGGTCTTCGTGTCCGTACCCGCGGTCACCGGCGTGATCGGCCGCTGGCTGATCACACCGGTGGCGTCATTCACGAACGCGACCAGGTAGTTGTCACCGTTGTTGTTGTCGAGCACCACACCCGCCGGGGTCAGGGTCTTGCCCGTGCCCACGTTCTTGGTGTCGAACGTCTGCGTGAACGCCGGAGCGTCGGAGAACGCCAGGGTCCCGTCGGTGATCGTCGGCACTACCAGAGACGCAGTGGTCCCGTCGTAGGTCTTCGTGTCCGTACCCGTGGTCACCGTGATCGGCCGCTGGTCGATCGTGAAGTTCGCCGAGTGGAACGTCATCGTGTAGTTCGGGTTCGCCAGGGTTCCCTGGGTGATCGCGTAGGTCCCCACGTTCTCGCCCAGGTCACGAGCCAACACGCCCGTGAACGAGTCGCCCGCGACCAGACCAACCTCGTGATAGGCGAACGTCGGGTCGGCATCGCCGTACGTCTTCGACTGGCCCGCATCCGCGGTCACCGTCACCGCCGCCGGCGTGATCGCACCGGTCGAGTCGGTCGGCGTCACCGTGTAGTTCGCACCACCATTGCCGTCGAGCACGGAACCGGCCGGGGTCAGGGTCTTGCCGGTCCCCACCGCCGCGGTGTCGAACGTCTGCGTGAACGCCTCGTCGGCGTCCGAACCCGCCAGCGTCCCGGCCGTGATCGACGGCACCACCAACGAGCTTGTCGACCCGTCGTAGGTCTTCGTGTCCGTACCGGCCGTCACCGTGATCGCCCGAGCCGAGATCACACCGGTGGTGTCAGGCGCAAACGTCACCGCGTAGTTCGCCACCACCATTGCCGTCGACGACCAGACCGGTCGGGGTCAGGGTCTTGCCCGTCCCCACGTTCTTCGTGTCGAACGACTGCGTAAAGCTCGGAGTGTCGAAGAACGCCAGGGTGCCGGTCGTGATCGTCGGCACCACCGAGGAAACCGTCGTCGCGTCGTAGGTCTTCGTAATGGTCCCGCCGTCACCGTGATCGGCCGCTGCGTGACCGTCAACTGGGCCGGCACGAACACCAGGTCGTAGTCCGAGGTCAGGGCCAACGTGCCCTGCGTGATCGCGTAGGTGCCGACGTCCTCACCCGGCGCCTGGGTCAGCGAGCCGGTGAAGCCGTCACCCGGTGCCACGACGCCCGACACCTGATACGTCAAGGCCGGGTCGTCGTTGCCGTAGGTCTTCGTCTGCGTGTCCGCAGTGACCGTGATCTGGCGCTGCGTGATCACGCCGGTCGTATCGGTCACGAACGTCACCGCGTAGTTCGCGCCTGCATTGCCGTCCAGCACCGAACCAGCCGGGTTCAGGGTCTTGCCCGTCGCCACCGCTGCGCTGTCGAACGTCTGCGTGAACGCCGCCACGTCCGAACCGGCCAGCGTCCCGGCCGTGATCGACGGCACCACCGACGAGCTCGTCGAGCCGTCGTAGGTCTTCGTGTCCGTACCCGCGGTCACCGTGATCGGCCGAGCCGTGATCACACCCGTGCTGGCGTCCACGAATGTCACCGCGTAGTTCGCACCACTGTTCCCGTCGACCACGACACCGGTCGGGGTCAGGGTCTTGCCCGTCCCGACGTTCTTGGTGTCGAACGACTGGGTGAAGCCGGGGCGTCCGAACCGGCCAGGGTCCCCGTGGATCGACGGCACCACCGAGGACACCGTGGTCGCGTCGTACGTCTTGAGTCGGCGCCCGCGGTCACGGTGATCGGCCGCTGCTGATCACACCGGTGGCGTCATTCACGAACGTGACCAGGTAGTTGTCACCGTTGTTGTTGTCGAGCACCACACCCGCCGGGGTCAGGGTCTTGCCCGTGCCCACGTTCTTGGTGTCGAACGTCTGGGTGAACGCCGGAGTGTCGGCGAACGCGAGGGTGCCGGTCGTGATCGTCGGCACTACCGACGAACTGGTCGTCACGTCGTAGGTCTTGCTGTCGGTAGCCGCGGTCACGGTGATCGGCCGCTGGTCGATCGTGAAGTTCGCCGAGTGGAACGTGATCGTGTAGTTCGGGTTCGCCAGGGTTCCCCTCGGTGATCGCGTAGGTCCCCACGTTCTCACCCAGGCGACGCGGCCCAGAGCCCGTGAACGAGTCGCCCGCGACCAGACCAACCTCGTGATAGGCGAACGTCGGGTCGGCATCGCCGTACGTCTTCGACTGGCCCGCATCCGCGGTCACCGTCACCGCCGCCGGCGTGATCGCACCGGTCGAGTCGGTCGCGAGCGTCACCGCGTAGTTCGCACCACCATTGCCGTCGAGCACGGAACCGGCCGGGGTCAGGGTCTTGCCGGTCCCCACCGCCGCGGTGTCGAACGTCTGCGTGAAGCCGCGGCGTCCGAACCCGCCAGCGTCCCGGCCGTGATCGACGGCACCACCAACGAGCTCGTCGACCCGTCGTAGGTCTTCGTGTCCGTACCGGCCGTCACCGTGATCGCCCGAGCCGAGATCACACCCGTGGTGTCAGGCGCAAACGTCACCGCGTAGTTCGCACCACCATTGCCGTCGACGACCAGACCGGTCGGGGTCAGGGTCTTGCCCGTCCCCACGTTCTTCGTGTCGAACGACTGCGTAAAGCTCGGAGTGTCGAAGAACGCCAGGGTGCCGGTCGTGATCGTCGGCACCACCGAGGAAACCGTCGTCGCGTCGTAGGTCTTCGAATCGGTTCCCGCCGTCACCGTGATCGGCCGCTGGTCGATCGTGAAGTCCGCCGCGTGGAACGTGATCGTGTAGTTCGAGCTCGCCAACGTGCCCTGGTTGATCGCGTACGTCCCTGCGTTCTCGCCGGCCACGCGGGCCAGTGCGCCGGTCAGGGTCTCGGCGCCCACGAGGCCCGAGGTGTGGTAGGTGAACGCCACCGGGTCCGCCGCGCCGTACACCTTCGACTGCCCCGCGTCTGCGGTGACGGTCACCGGCGCCGCCGTGATCACACCGGTTGTGTCGTTGGCGAACGTCACCGCGTAGTTCAGGCCGCCGTTGCCGTCGAGCACCGAACCTGCCGGGGTCGAGGTCTTGCCCGTCGCCACCGCCGCGGTGTCGAACGACTGCGTGAACGCCGCCACGTCCGAACCCGCCAGCGTCCCCGTCGAGATCGACGGCACCACCGAAGACGCCGTCGTCCCGTCGTACACCTTCGTGTCCGAGCCCGCGGTCACCGTGATCGGCCGAGCCGAGATCACACCGGTCGCGTCGGCCACGAACGTCACCAGGTAGTTCGCGCCACCGTTGCCGTCGACCACCGAACCGACCGGGGTCAGGGCCTTGCCCGTCCCCACGTTCTTCGTGTCGAACGACTGCGTGAACGCCGCAGCGTCCGAACCGGCCAGGGTCCCGGCCGTGATCGACGGCAGCACCGACGAGCACCGTCGTCGCCGTCGTACGTCTTGCTGTCGGTACCCGCGGTCACCGTGATCGGCCGCTGGCCGATCGCCAAGCTCGCCGGCACGATGGTCAGCGTGTAGTCCGAACTCAATGCCAGGGTGCCGTGGGTGATCGCGTACGTCCCCACGTTCTCACCGGCAGCTCGGGTCAGCGCACCTGAGAAGGTGTCGGTACCGACGAGCGCACCCGAGGTCACCTGGTAGGTGAGCGCGGGGTCGACATCCCCGTAGGTCTTCGTCTTGGCGTCGGCGGTCACCGTAAGCGGTTGCGCGGTGATGGCGAGCGTCGACGGCACGAACGTGAGCGTGTAGTCCGAGCTCAGCGCCAGCGTGCCCTGCGTGATCGCGTACGAACCGACGTGCTCGCCCGGGTCACGAGTCAGTGAACCGGCGAACGCGTCGCTCCCCACTAGCGACCCCGAGGTCACCTGGTAGGTCAGCGCCGGGTCCGCATTCCCGTACACCTTGGTCTGCGTGTCCGCCGTGGCGGTGATCGCACGCACGGCGTGACGTTGAGCAGGCCCTGGGCGTAGGTGAACGTGTAGTTCGGGTCCGCCGCCCCGGAGCAGGTGATCGCGTACGGCGCGCCCGCCACCGTCTCGGCCGAAGGCGCGAGGCCGGTGGTGCAGGTCGGCGGCGTGGCCGGGGCCGCGTCGCCACCGATCAGTCCGCTGTAAGAAGCGGTGTACGTCGGCTCGGTGCCGCCGTAGGTCTTGGTCTTGCTGTCCGCAGTGATCGTCAACGGGGCGGGGTTCACCGTGATCCCCGTCTGGGCGCCGGTGGCCGTACCGATCAGCGTGTCGGTCGCGGTGATCGACTGCGATCCGGCGGAGTTGAGTACCACACCGCTGAAGGTGTGGACGCCGGCATCGCCCGCCGTGAACGTGTAGTTCGCCGGCAGCGTGGCGCGGGAGTCCGTGCTCGTGAAGTGGACCGTTCCGACGTAGCCGGTGAAGGTGTTCCCGAAGAGGTCCTTCGCGGTGACGGTGACCGAGCCGCTGGTCCCAGCGGTGATCGGCGACGGGTAGCTGTTCACCGAGAACGACGCGACCCCGGACTCACCGACGGCAAAGCTGCTGCCGAATGCCGTGAACGAGGTTCCGGTCGCCGAGGTGGAGTTGGAGCTCGAAGACGTCGTCGGGCTCGACCACGTGGACGGGCCGTCGAACTTGCGCACGATCAGCGCCGAGGTGTTCACGGCGGGGCTGGCACTGTCGACATCACCCGACCCGAACGTGAATGTCGGGGCGTAGTTCGTGAAGGTCCAGGTCCCCGCCTTGGTGATCGTCCAGTAGCGGTTGACGTCGCGGGCCGAGTTGATGCCCGACGTCGCCACGCTCGGGTGCTCGCCCGCGGTCGAGGACGCGGTCAACGTCTGGGTCGCGTCGGTCGCCCCGGCGACGTTGGTGAGCGCGACGGTGACCGGCGAGTAGGTCGATCCCGTTCCGATCTCGAAGGTCCTCGACACGTTGCCCGAACCGGAAACCTGCTTACGGAGGTTGCCGTTGACGAAACCGGTGCTGCGGGTGACGCCGGATGCGCCGCCGCTGTTTCCGTTGGCGACGAGCGTGTTGGCGCCAGTCGTGATCACGTTGGCACCGAGCGCGAGCGTCCCGGAGACGGTCACATCGCTGCCCAGTGTGAGAGTGCCGGCCGTCTTCGAGTCGGTCAGGTTCCCGAACGTCGTGCTCGAGGAGCCCGAGATGGTCTGGGCCCCCGTGCCGTTGAACGCGACGGTGGCATTGGTGCCGATGATCGTCCCGTTGTTGATGAAGCTGCCGCCGACGTTCAGCGTGCCGCCGCCGCTGAGCCTCAGGATTCCGCCGCTGTTGATGGTGAAGCTACCCGTGACGATCAGCGTCCCATCGCTGATGGTCATGTCACCACCGCTCTGGATCGTGACGCTCTTGACCGTGCAGGGAGTGCCCACCGAGCAGACGCCGGAGGTCACCGTCGGGGCGTTGCTGCTCGTGGCCTGAATGATCACGGGGTCCGTGGTCAGCGGTGCCACCCCGCCGCTGGCCGGGCAGGTGCCGGCAGTCGTGAACCAGTTCCCCGCCGTGCTCCAGAGTGCGTTCGAGCAACCTCGCCAGATACGCGCGGTCCCGGTCGTGTCGATGACGATGTTCTTGTTCGTGGCCAGCGAGCCCACGCCTCCGAGCGCGGGAAGCGTCAACACGGCAGTGCGGCCGGTGCCGTCCTTGATGGTGCCGCCGTTGAGGGCGAGAGACGAGGTGGCCGCGTAGTTCAGGTCGGCAGATGCGTTACCGGCCGCCACGGTGTAGTTGAAGGTCAGCGTGTCGGTGCCGCTCCCGCTCACATAGTTGACGGCGGTGGTCGACGGGCTCCCCGTCGACAGCGTCAACTGCGGTGTACCCGTGACACTGACCGGCGTCGAGAACGTGACGGTGACGGGAATCACCGCACCCGTGGAGTAGGTGCCGTCACCCATCGGCGACGACACGTTGCCGACAACCGTCTGGTTCGTGTCGATCACGATGTTCTTGTTGGCACCGAGGGACCCGGCACCACCGGGAGCGGGCAGCGTCAGGGTGGCGTCGTTGGTCGCGGCGTCCTTGATCGACCCGCCTGCCAGGCTCAGTGCACCGGTCGACAGGTAATCGAGATCCGGGGAAGCATCGCCCGAGGCCGGTGAGTAGTTGAAGGTCAGCGACGTCCCACCGGATCCGCTCGCGTAGGTCGCGGTGCCGCCCGAGTTGACGGCGAGGGTCGGTGTACCGGTCACGGTGGCGTTCTCGTTGAAGGTGACCTGGATGGAGACGGTGTCGCCGATGCCGTAGGTGCCGTTCGCAGTCGACGAGGAGACGTTGCTCACCGCCGGACCGGTGCGGTCGATGGTGAAGATCTGGCCGGTGACGTTGCCGTTGCCGGTCCCGACTCCGCCGAGCTTGTTCCCGGCAACATCGACGATGCTGTCGTCGTCGACCAGGTTCAGCCCGACGCTGCCCTCACCGGTGCCGGTGCTCACGGTGACCGTGCGCGTCGTGCCCGAGCCGGTCACGGTTCCGACCGAAGCGCCGGTCACCGATCCGGTCGTGGCGACGGCGAAGTCGGTGGCGTCGACGCCGGTCACGCTCTCCGAGAACGTCACGGTGTACGAAACCGAGGAACCGTTCGTCGGGTTGGTGCCGGTGCGGTTGATGGACGACGCCGTCGGCGCGACGCCGTCGATCACGAGCGCGGAGGAACCACCGAGCGAGCTGCCGCTGAACGTGTTCGGAAGTGTCAGCGTTGCGTTGTTCCCGGCCGCGTCCTTGATCGTGCCGCTGTTCAGCGCGAGCGAGCTCGTCGAGGAGTAGTTGAGGTCGCTGGAGTTGTTGCCCGCGGCCACCGTGTAGTTGAAGATCAGCGCGTTCGTGCCCGAGCCGCTGGTGTAGTTGACCGCAGTGGTCGACGGGCTACCCGTCGAGAGCGTCAGCTGCGGCGTCCCGGTGACGGTGACGGCCTCCGAGAAGTTCACCCGCACCGAGATGACCGCTCCGATGCCGTAGGTACCGTTCGGAGTCGTCGAGTTCACCGTCGAGACGGTGGGGGCCGCCGAGTCCTCCGCGTATGCGAACGCGGGCGTCGAGCAGGCGGAGACGTTCCCCGCAGCATCGGTTGCGGTGCCGAAGAAGTTCGTGGTCGTGTTCGTGGTGACCGCACCGGCGGTCAAGCCCGGCGACGCGAACGAGGCCGCAGTGCCCGACGTCGAGACCGAGCTGGTGCAGGTGGAGTTGGTGTAGATCTTGACCGTCGATCCGGCCTCGGCGGTACCGAGGAGGTTCGGCGTGGTGTCGTTCGACGGCGGGGCCGGGTTGCTCGACGTGATCGCCGGAGCGGCCGGTGCCGTCTTGTCGATCGCGTATGCCTGCCCGGTGGTGAAGTCGCCGTTGCCGACACCGGTGCCGCCGAGCGGGTTGCCCGCCAGGTCGACCACCGTGTCGTCGTCGACCAGGTTGAGACCCAGCGTGCCGTCACCCGAACCGGTGTTCACGGTGACGGTGCGCGCTCGCGCCCGACCCGGAGACCGTCCCGACCGATGCCCCGGCGATCCCGGACGGGACCACCGCGAAGTCGGTGGCGTCGACGCCGGTGACCGACTCCGAGAACGTGACGGTGAACTGCACCGTCGAGCTGTTCGCCGGGCTCGATCCCGTGCGGTTGATCGAGAGAACGGAGGGGCTGGCGGTGTCGACCGTGAACACGATGGAGGTCGCGCTCGAGACGTTGCCCACCGCGTCCGTCCCGTAGGCACGCAGGGTGTAGGTGCCGTCCGCCGGGAAGTTCGCGAACGGGAACGGAGCCGACCAGCTGGTCGTCCCGGTAGCCGTTGCCTTCACCTCACTCGCGCTGGCGAATGCGGTGCCGTTCCAGTACTGGCTGTCCGAGCCGCGTTGCACGCTGTACTGGACGTTCGAAACGCCGGTGCCGGCGTCGGAGGCGGTACCGGTGAATGAGCCGGTCCACGACCCCGAGTTGTAGGCGCCGCCATTGGTCGGAGCGGTAGCGGTCACGGTCGGAGCGGTGCCGTCGTAGGTCACCGTGTTGTCGGTCGAGGTCGAGGCCGTGTTGTTGTTACCCGCGGCGTCGGTGGCAGCCGAGGCCGGGATGGTCGCGATCACGGTGCCGCCGGTGGTCACCGGAACGTTGACGGTGTAGGTGGGTCCGGTTCCCGAGATGGTGGCCGTCCCGCGTGTCGCCGTCCCCGAGAGCGAGACATCGCCGATGGTGAATCCGCTGACTGCTTCGCTGAACACCACGGTGAACTGAACCGGGCTCACGTTGGTCGGGTCGTTCTGGCCGACGGCCTGGTTGATCGTCACCGTCGGGACGGTCTTGTCGATCGTGTAGGTCTGGCCGGTGAAGCTGCCGTTGCCGACGCCGGCCCCGCCCAGCTTGTTCCCGGCGAGGTCGACGATGGAGTCGTTGTCAACGAGGTTGAGCCCAAGGGCGCCGTCGGTCGAACCGGTCGTAACCGGAACGGTCCAGGTGGTGCCGGAACCCGTAGGCGTACCGATCGAAGCTCCGGCCGTCGCGGTGCCGGCGAGCGCGAAGTCGGTCGCGTCAACGCCCGTGACAGATTCGGAGAACGTGACCGTCCAGTTCACCGTGGACGCGTTGTTCGGGTTGGTCGACGCGGTGTTGATCGACGAGACCGCCGGGGGCGTGACGTCGATCACCTGACCGATGATGAAGTCGCCGAGGTTTGCCGAGGTCACGCCGGTAATGGATGCGGCGGTCGCCGTCGGGGTGCCCGACAAGGTCGAGGTCGACCATGCGCTGCCGTTCCACCGGCGAACGATGAAGTTGGCCGGCGTGGTGCCGGCGTCTGTATCGCCCGAGTAGTTGAAGGTCACCGAAGGCGAGGACCCGAGGTTGATCGTTCCCGAGCTGCTGAAGGTCCAATAGGTGTTGACGTCGGCGGTGGAGGTGATGGTGCTGCTCGCGACCTGCGGGTGCTCGCCCGCGGTCGAACGCACGGTGAAGGTGCCCGAGCTCCCGCTGGCGAAGACGATCGCGGCTGGCGTGTAGAACGAGCCGTTCCCGACCTCGAAGTTGACTGTGCCGGCACCGGTGACCGGCTTGGTGAACGCGCCATCCACGAAACCGCTCGTGCGAGCGACAGTGGCAGAGCTGTTGAAGAGGCTGACGGCAAAGACGCCGGTAGTGATGTTGCCCTGCGTGAAGGTCAGGGTGCCCCCACTTGTGTTACCGACGATCAGATTCGCGGCCAGCGTGAGGGTGCCCGCCGTCTTGTTCACCGTCACGTTCTTTAGCTGGAGGCTTCCCGTGCCGCCGATCGTCTGCGCGCCCGTTCCGTTGAACGTGAACAGCGTGGACGCATTATCGCTAAGGGTGAGCGACCCGTTTTGGGTGAAGTTGCCGCCCAGGTTTGCCTTTGCTCCTGTCGTCACCGCAATTGTGCCGCCGGAGTTCACCGTCAGATTGCCCACGGTGGTGAGCGTTGAACTCGTGCTGTCGATCGTCAGCGTTCCGCCACTACCTACGGTGATGCTGCCGTTGACGGTGAACGACCCTGCGCTGACCGTTACAGAGCCATTGATCGTGACGTTCCCACTGACCGTCAGGCTGCCGCCCGAGTTGATGGTGAGGGCCGCGCCCGAATCAACGGTCAGGCTCTGGATCGTCCCAACGTTGGACGAGATGGTCGGATCCGTCGAAACATTGTTGATCGTTGCGTCATCGGTTGAACCCGGCTGCGACGATGAACCACTGAAACAGGAAGTGCCCGTCCTCCAGTTGCTACCTGTCGTCCACGAGGAGCTGCTGCATCCTCGCCACAGCTTGGTGGCCTGCGCGACGTAGGGACCGACCACGGGTCCGCCGTCGCCGGAGACGCCGGCGGGGGTCACGCCGGCGGTCGAGGTGTCGGCGATGGCGCGGGCGAGGTTGATCCGGCCGTTGCCCGACACGCCGCCGGTCGTCGGGTCGGCGTTGCGAGCCAACCGACCGATCACGGTGGCGGCCGACGCGCTCGGGTCGTTGGCCCGGAGGAGCGCGGCCGCCCCAGCAACGATCGCCGCCGACGCAGAAGTACCGGTCACCGAGGTCACGCCACTACGCGTCCGACGCGTCGATGCCGACGCCCGGCGCGTCGATGAACACCGCGTCGCTCTGGTTGCTCCCCGACCACACCGCGTCGCCCTGTTGCGTCGCGCCGACGCCGACGACCTTGCTCAGGCCGGCGGGGTAGGTGGCGGTGGTACCGCTGTCGTTGCCGGCAGCCGCGACGACAACAACACCGTTCGACCACGCGTAGTCGATGGCCGCCTGCAGCGCCGCACTCTCACCGGGGTTCGAGAACGCCATCAGCACGACGTTGGCGCCGTGGTCGACCGCGTACACGAGACCGCTGATGATGTCGGCGTCCTGACCGGTGCCGTCAGCGCCGAGGACGCGCACTGGCATCACGTTCACACCCACGTACGCGACACCGGCGATGCCGCCGTCGTCAGCAGAACCCGCGGCGATCGTCGCTTCGTGCGTGCCGTGTCCGTTCGGATCGGTTGCGGGGTCGGAGCCGTCGAAGCTCCAACCACCGATTACGCGCCCAGCGAGGTCGGGCGCGTTCGCGTCGACACCGGTGTCGAGCACCGCGAGGGTCGAGGTGCCCACGGGCGCGACAACGCCGTGCACATCTTCCCAACCAATTGCTGGGCAACGCCCACTGGTCACCATAGGAAGGATCAGTCGCCGCGCTCTCCGCGTCGCGGACCTTGTCGAGCGATGCGCTGGCGACGCGCGGATCGGCGCGATACGCGCTCTGGATCGCGTCGGCCTGGTCGGCAGGCACGTCGACAACGTGAAGACGAATCGCGGGAACCGAGCTCGTCTCGGTTCCACCGTGGCTCGTGATCGCGTCGGCAGAGTCGGCGGCGGACAGACCGGCGACGAGACGAACGAGCAACGTGGTGGTCGGCGCGGGCGACGGGGCGGTCGTCGTCGGAGCCCTAGGTGCAGTCGTGGTCGTGGGCGGGACCGTCGTTCTGGGCGGAGTCGTCGTGCTCGTCGACGGGGCGGTCGTCGACGTGGGCGTGTCGGTCGTCGGTGTCGTGGTGTCCGGCGTCGTCGCGGGTGCGGTCGTCGTGGGAACGGTCGTGCTCGTGCTCGAGTCCTCCGCGATCGCCGTGGCCGGCGCGCCGAGCGCAACCAGCGCGACGGTCGTCGCGACCAGTGTGCGGAGACCGTTCTTACGCAATCGCTTCGTTCGTGCCCTGCGATCGCGCGTCAACCCAAGGGAGTTGCCGTGGTGCGATGAACTACCCATGTCCGCCTCCTCAGAAAGGGCCCCGCCCTGGGTCCCTTCCAAAAAGCGAATGGGTCGGTCTCACCACTGGCTCGCCCCGGGTACCAGGTGACCGACGTAATTCACCCGGGGGTCGATGCCTCCCATATCCCGCCGATGACCACGCTAAGTGATAACCACGGAGCGTGTCAAGCGGAGCGTAAGAAACGCACTCGGTGGTCACACGCCTCTCTCCGGTACCAGAACCCATCATTCGTCGCCGTAGCAACGACAACACGTGACCTCTCAAGGGCTCTGGACGACTCCCGCGGTCGGCCCGAAAGCCCCCGAATGCGCGCAGAGGGTGACCACCCGCACAGGAAGTTCCCAGCTCGAACGGCCTCCAGTGCTCGTCGTGATCGTGCCCGACGCCGCCGTGTGCCTGTCGCGGACCCGTTCTCAGTGACGTCGACGCGGCCGCTCGAGGCTCATGCCCGGTCGCACGCAACAAGCCCCTCCCCCGCCCGCGCCGAGGACGGCTGGCTCGCACACCGCGGGCGTCATGAGCGTGCAGCGCGGACCGCGTTCAGTACACATTCGACGTGAACGCGATCGTCAGGCGAGGAGAGTCCGACCCCTTCGTAGCTCTTCCCCATGACGCCCATCCGCGCGACGACGATTCCCAGATCTGCGCTCGACGTTCGCCCCTCGGCCGTCGGTCTCGGTCCGTCCTCCGCGTGACTACGGAAGGTCGTGGCCAAGCAGGAGTGGCACCCGCGCGCGCTCGTCGAGCCGGCCGGCTCGACGCGGTATGAGACCGTTCGTAGGACGCCTTCGTCCCCAGGTTCGAGTCGTGCTCCGGTCGGTTGTGAGCGCCATACGGTCCCGGAACACCTCGTACCGGTGTTGCCATCTGAGCGCGCGATCGCGACATCCGGCAGCCGAGCCGACGCGCTGGTCAGACCATGGTGGCAACCAAGCGCACTGCGCGCGTTTCCGTGCTCAGCTCGGCGACTGCCGGCGCTTCGCCAGCTGCACGCGCGCAACGCCGTTTGCGTCCTGGACCTCGAGCAAGCCGTCGCAATCGACGAATCGATGAGACGCGACGCGCGTTCGCGAGCGACGAGTCGTCGTTCGAGATCCTCGATGCGTTCTTGGTCGTCGGACCCGATCAGCCGGCTCATCGCGCGCTCCATTTTCGTTCGCAGTGTTCGACGTCTCGATGACTGTCTCGGACGGGGAATCGGGATCCTTGAGCGCGCCCTGATCGGACGAGGATCACACTGCGTGGTTGCCGCGATCAAGTACGCGAGCGAACGGGATCGCGTGCATCGATTCACTGCACGCTACGCGACACCTGTCGTTGTTGGTCGCGCACTGAATCGCGACGCGAGACGAGACAATTTCGCTTAACCGCGGTGTGCGTTCTCAGCGCGCTTCCCGCGAAGAAACGGGTCGAGAATTGGCTACGCCGCCCGACGCGAAACGCGTCGGGCGGCGTAGAACCGGAACGAGATCAGGCGACGGGTGCTGCGACTCGCGCGAGACGCGCCGAGCGGTTGATCTCGTCGGGGAAAAGGCTGCGCGTTACGGCTTCCTCGTAGTCGACGACTCCGGAAGTCACGAGCTGCGAGAGGTTCGCCTCGAGCGTCTGCATCCCGAACTTGTTGCCGGTGCTGACGACGTTGCGCAGCTGGCTGCTCTTGCCCTCACGAATGAGATTGCGAACCGCGAACGTCGCGGTCAGCACCTCGAACGCGGCCACGCGGCCACCGCCGATCTTGGGCAGGAGTCGCTGCGAGACGATCCCGGTGAGCGAACCCGCGAGCTGCACCCGAATCTGCGCCTGCTTGGCTCCGGGAAACACGTCGACGATGCGGTCGACGGCTTGGCCGGCGTCGTTGGTGTGCAGGGTCGCGAAGACCAGGTGACCGGTCTCGGCGATGGTGAGCGCAGTCTGGATCGTCTCCGGGTCGCGCATCTCACCGACCAGCAGCACGTCGGGGTCCTCCCGCAGCGCCGAGCGCAGTGCCCGGGCGAAGGAGTCGGTGTCGAGGCCGATCTCCCGCTGGCTGATCGCCGCCTTCTTGTGCTTGTGCACGTATTCGAGCGGGTCCTCGATCGTGATGATGTGACAGGCCCGGCGCTGGTTCACCGCGTCGACCATTGCGGCCAACGTGGTGGATTTGCCGGCGCCCGTGGGGCCGGTCACCAGGATCAAGCCTTGGGGAAGATCGACCCAGCTCGAGAGCACCGACGGCAAGCCGAGGTCGCTGAAGCTCGGGATCCGGTACGGGATGAGGCGCAGCGAGAGTGCCACCGAGCCGCGCTGGTGATAGGCGTTGCCCCGGAAGCGGGCCTGTCCTTCCCAGTTGAACGAGAAGTCGATCTCCTTCTCGTGCTGGAAAAGATCCCAGAGCTCCCCGGCGAGAACGCCGCGGATCAGGCGGGCGGTGTCTTCCGGCCGCAGCGGTCGTTCGTCGAGCGGGACGATCTCGCCGTCGAGGCGCATCAGCGGCGGGGCCCCCGCCACGATGAGCACGTCGGTGCCCTGTCGATCCCAGAGGGTGGTGAGATAACTGTCGATGAGTGCGGTATTGACTTCGCTCATGTTCCTGCTCCTGTTCGAACTTGTCGGTATCGATGCGATGGTTGAGTTGGTCGCGCACTCATAGGCGTCCGTCCACGACGAGCTAGCCCCCGACCGGAAGGTCGGCGCACGGGCCTGACGGCACCGCGACCAGCGTGTAACCGCCGGGCGGATACCCGATGCGAACGTCGGAGAAGTAGCTCGACGCCTGGCGCAGGTACTGCGCAGTGACCAGGTCCGGGATGGTGGCAAAGGTCCCGTTCACGGTTTCGTAGAGGTTCTCGGCGAGCTTGATCCGCTCCGAGTCGGACACGCAGGCGATCTCGCGGGCCGCGCCCACCCCGGGCAGGTTCGGAGAGGTCGGCACCGGCACCGGGCAGTAGTTCGAGTTGTAAGCCACGAGCACGGCGAGAGCCGCGGCGTAGGCCGCGTTGCTCTTCGTGACGACGGCGGCGCGGGCTTCAGCGCTCGTCGTGTGACCGAATGCCCGCAGCTCCGAGGCGAGGAGGGCCACCGGCTTGCGGGTCGATTTCGGTGAGAGGGCCCGAACCCGGTCGAGCAGCCGACCGAGCGCGAGAGCCTTGGCCGGAGTAGCCGCCGCCAAGGAGCTCGGAAGGCTGCCGGCGAAGTCGGCCAGCTGATCACAGAACTTCGATTTGGATGCGCGGGCCGTCGCCGCGCCCACGATCGGCGCGCCGAGACCGAAGCATGCCGCGACGAGCAACACGCTCAGCGTTGCGGCCATGCAGGTTCGTCGGCATGTGCGCCCGTTCACCGTCATTCACCATTTCCTCTGCCCACGAGCCCTCCGGCTCAGGAACGAATCGGTACGGGACGGGCTCGGGGGTCCGGCGAACCGGACCCCCGAGAACCGTCTCCGTCAGCTAGCTACTCGGTCAAGGACCAGTGATCGTGGTCATGGCCGCGCACTTGCCGCTGCCCGTGATCGTGTAGCCCGTGCCACCACCGGTGACCGCGGCGGCCAGGCCGGCCGGGGCACCACCCTTGAGCAGACCCGCCGTGACGAGGTCCACGGTCGCGCCGTACACGCCGTTCCCACCGTCGGGGCTGGCGAAGTACCGCGTCTTCCGCGCTCTCCAGGGTCTTGCCACCAGAGTTACAGGCAGCCTTCTGGCTCGTGTCCTTGAGCCCGCCGATGGCGAGCACGACGATTGCGGCCAGAATGCCGAGGATGACGATGACGATCAGGAGCTCGACGAGGGTGAACCCGCCCTCCCCTGAACGCTTCTTCTCGAGTGAACGCTGAATCATTTGCTCTTGCCTCCCATTGAGTGAACGAATGTCGCCCGGGTGTTCTCCCGGATGACGACTTGCTGGATGTGTTGCTCCGTTGTGCCCTGCAGTGGTCAGGGCGATGAGTTCGTCATACGCCCTGAACCACCCCCTCCCGAACGGTCGGCTTCGAGAGACCTGGCGCGCTCACCGCGTGACCTTCCATGAGTGGACGACCACGGGTACTGGCGATCCGGTGGGCGCAGGCGGCTGGCCCGCGCACCCGTTGTCACAGAACTCGACATTGGCGATCACCCGCGTTGCCGTGCCGGGGATCGTTGCGGTGAAGGTCGCAGTGCGGTTCTGCGGCGTCGAGCCTGCGAGAGGAACCGTGGTGAACGGCACCTGCGTGCTGTTCGCCACCTGGTATCCGAGCATGAGCATGCGGGCGACCACACCCCGGTTGAACACCGGCACCGGGAGCAGGTCGACGGGAAGGTCGAACGCGGCCGAGGGTGCGTACGCGGTGCCCCAGAGGGTCAGCTTGCGGATGTCGCCCGGCGGAGGCGTCTGCGACAGCGGCGGCCGGGTGATCCGGATCAGTGCGCAAGCACCGTTGTACGCCGGCGAGTGGTCGGTCGGGTTGTAGTACGGCGACTGCGTGATGCACCCGCTCTCCGGGTTCAGCGCACTGGCGCCACCGGCGGGCGTGTATGTGACCGTTAGCGTGATGCCGTCGAGCGTCGGGGTCGCCGTACCCGCCGTCGCGGTGTGGCCGACGGCGTAGGCGATCGTGGCACCGTTGATCTTGGCCGGCGTGTCGAGACACCCGGTCTTCACGTCGGTGAAGGTCTGGCTCACCGGGGTGGCGTTGTTCGCGGTCGACTTGGTCACCGCCAGCGGCGTGCAGACGGCGGACCCACCCGGAGTGACGGTGATGGTCGGTGCGTTCACGAGGCCCCGCGCAGTTGTTGTGCTGCCCTCGTTGTGGGCGACGGTGAGCGACACCGAGATGTTCGTCGCGTCACTCGGCACCGCGCCGGAAGCTCCGGTGAGACCCGAGAGAGTGAGGGATCGAGTGCTGCTCGCCGTGCTGAACGCGTTCGTGGCCGCCGACGTTCCGTCGATTGCCTTGGCCGCGTTCGCGTTGTTCGGAGCAACCGCGTCGAACCCGGTGTCCGGCGGTGTGCTCGCGTTGATCGCGGTGGCGGCGCTGAACGTGGAGGTGACGGGCGTGGTGCCCTTCACACCGAAGAGGACGATCTCCTGCTGGTCCTGGCTCGGGTCAGCGTGCCGCAGGCTGGGCTTGTCGCACAGCTCCATCTGGCCGCTTTTCAGGTTGATGCGGCTGTCGCCACCGAACACCCACTGCACGCCGTCGGTCCAGAAGGGGTCACCGTCGTGTCGGCAGGCGCCAGGCACGTTCGGGTTCGCCGTCGGGTCGTTCGGGTCCCACGGCAGGCGAGGGTTCGAGACGTAGGTGACGTCGAGGTACAGACCGTCGAGGTGGGCGTTCGTCCCGGTGCCGGCGATGCAGCCGTTGGCGGTACCGGTGCAGTGCGTGATCCGGTACTGGAGGCTGACGCCGTTGTTGATCTGAGCCGGGAGGCTGAAGCAGCTCGTGACGTCGACGCTGTCGGCGGCGAGCGTGGCCTGCTTGTTGAGCGTGACCGACGGGCAGGCCGCGGTGTTGGCCGGCGTGATCACCACGGTGGGTGCGTTGACGAGTGCGGGGTTGTCTTCGTTGTGCACCGCGCGGACCTTGACCGAGGTGATCGTCGCGTCATCGGGGATCGTCGTGAGCGGGTTGGTTCGCGTAACCGGACAGGGAGACACTCGCGGTTCCCGACGTACCGGCCACCGAGTAGCTCACGTTGAGCCGGATTCCGTCGAGGGCGGCACTGGAGGCTGCGCCAGCCGCCGCGTGGCTCACCGCGTACGTGAGCGTGGGTCCGGCATTGAGCTGCGCAACGCTCAGACATCCCGCACCGAGTGTGACCGTGTCGGTCGTGAGAGCAGTGTGTGTGCTCAGTGTCTGGGTGCACCCAGGCAAGGTGACCGTGGGAGCGTTGATGCCCGCCCCCTCGCTGTGCGCCACATTCATCGTGACGGTACCGAGCGTCGCGCCGGCGGGGATCGGGGTACCGCTCGAGAATCCCGAGAGCGTCGCCGACGCACTTCCGATCCCAGCGGTGTACGACACGGTAAGCGTGATGCCGTCGAGAGTCGGCGTTGCCGTACCGGTGCCCGTGTGGGCCACGGAGTACGACACGGTCGCCCCGTTGATCTTGTCGGGGGTGTCCAGGCAGTTGGTCTTGACGTCGCTGAACGTCTGGGACACCGGGTTGGTGCTGTTAGCGGTCGACTTCGTCACGTTGAGCGAGCAGGCGGTACCCGTTCCGCCACCGCCAGGATTGATCGTGATCGTGGGTGCGTTGACAAGGCCGCGCAGAGCGCTGGTGTTTCCTTCGTTGTGCGCCACGGTCAACGACACGGTGATGTTCGTGGCGTTGGCGGGCACTGCGCCGCCATAGTTCTGCAACGTGATGGACCGCGTGCCCGTCGTGAAGCCCGTGGTGGCGGCAGAAGTGCCGTTGATCGCACGGGCGTTGTCGGGGTTCGTGTTGAAGCCGGTATTTCCACCGGGCTGTCCGTTGCTAACAGGAGCGGCGGCGGTCAGCGTTCCTGAAGTTGTACCGGCGAGCGTCGCAGTCGCGGCAGCGCCGTCGATCACCGCGCCATTGCCAGCCGGCAGGAGCGTCGAGCTGACCGAGCCGGTCGGGTTCCAGGCGGTGGGGCCGGACGTGATGCTGCCGAGCTGCACGTCCGAGGTGATGCCGTCGATCGTCGTCGCGCTCGCCGCCGGAGCAAACCCGGTGGACGTCGCGTTCGCCGGGATCCACGGCGTCGGGCCCACGCTGGTGCCGCCGATGGTCACCGCCGTCGGCTGACCGCCGACGACCTTGGCTCGGCCATCGTTGATGGCCCATTCGTGCGAACCCGAGTTCGAGCCGCTCGCGGTGTTGGTGAAGTTGAAGTAGTACGCGCCGGGCTTGAACCAGAAGACCCGACCGGGGCACGTGGTGCCGTTCATCAGGTTGGTGAGCGCATCGGCGTCGGTGTAGGTGCCCGGGTTGAAGGTCACCACGTTGCCGGCCGGGCACGCGGGAACCGTCTGCACCGCCGGTGGAGTTTGGAAGGGAAGCGCCCATGAGTTCGGTTGGGCGATCGCGGGATCGTTGAGATCGGCGTCGGCCACACCACCGAGCGGACCATCGCGATGCGTGGCCAGGCCCGGGTCGGGAGTGGGGTCAGCCTGACTGCTGGTCGCACCGCAGAGCCAATCGTACGAGTCGTTTATCGGGTCGATGTCGTGGCACGAGGAGCGCTGCTTCACGTTGCCGTTCACGACGATGTGCTTCGCGGTCGTGGTCTGCGGGCAACCTCCCGACCAAACGTCGGAGTCGGCATCGGAGTTCACATAGACGTTGCCGGTGACGGTGAGGAGCTTGCTGTCCTGCACTTGCACAATGCCGAGCTCGCCGGGAGGAACGTTGACGCAGCCCGGGTAGGTCTGTGTCCAGGTGAGCGGCGATGTGGAGATGAATGGCGCGGTGGTGAGGATTGCGAACGGCGGAGCCGCGGTGGTCGGGATGGCCTCGCCGCTCCCGGTTCCGGGAGTACACGACACGTCGGCGAGCGCGCCGTTGACGGAAACTCCGGTCATGTTGCACGACGTCGTGCTGTCCGTGGCCCCGAGCGTTGCGTCGTTGCGCACCCGGTTGATCGCCGCGTCGACCGCGCCGTTCACCGCGTAAACGTCGTTGCGCTCATGGTTCAGGGTCGCCGACGACACCATGCCGGTGTGGATGAAGTCGAACACGAGTCCGATCAGCACCGCGAACAGGATCAGGAACGCGAGAGCCAGCGGAAGGGCGGCTCCCCGTTCGCGACAGACCCGCGGGTCCATGGAGAGTTTGTTGCGCATCACAGTCCTCTCCTCACGGCCTCGAGGCGCGTGGTGTACTGATTGGCGCTCGCCGCGTCGCCCTGGACGAGAGTCGCGGTGATGCTGCGAAAGTTGACGCACGCGCTCGTGTCGCAAGAGAAGTTGAGCGGTTGGACCACGTGCGAGGCGACGCGTGCGACACCGGTGACCGCCCCGTTCGCGCACGTACGGCGGTACAGGTTGGCGGCATTCGCTCCGGCGCCGCGGAAGTACGACACCGAGACCGAAGAAGTCAGCGTGTCGTCGGGTGCGGTCAACACGAGATCGACGGTTCCGGCGACGGAGCCGCAGATCGGTGATTCCGACGAGTTGACGGTCGCGCCGATCGCGCCCTGGACGTCGGGCCCGAAGTACGACGCCATCAGGTTGGCGCCGTTCGTCTCCGCGACCGCCGTCTGGGTCGCACCGGTGGTGTGGAAGCCGAAGAAGATCGCGCTCACGATCGGCACGATGATGATGCCAGTGATCGAGATGGCGATGAGGAGCTCGATCAGGCTGACACCGCGTTCGTCGGAACGTCGGAGACGCGAGTTAGCAGCGAGGCGCGATTTGATCCTCATGGACGCCTCTTCAGGATCTGGAGCTGCTGCGACCGGGTGTTGTCGGTGGTGGACTGCGCTCGGAGCGTGATCCGCTGCAGGCCGAGGTCATTCGAACAGGGGACGAACACCGCCGGCTCGGCGCCGTTCCAACACTCGACGGTGACCAGTGACGCGGAATAGCCGGGCCAGTTCGCCAGATCGAGGTTGACGCCCGCCGGCGAGTAGCCGCCGGTCGTCGTCGTGGCCTCGTCGATGTACGGCGCCGCGGTCAGGCGCTCCGCATAGCTGCGCACAATTGCATCGCTGGTCACGATCTTGCGCTGGAAGTCCGACGCGATGATCGATGACCCCATCGCCGCCACGATGGCGGTGATGGCGATGGCCATGACGATGAGCGCGCCGAGCACCTCGGGGAGCGTGAAGCCCCCTTCGGGGTCGTGGGCGTCGAGCACGCGCGTTCACTTCACCTTCACCTGGTTGAAGACGCCGTACATCGCCGAGACGAGCGCGATGGCGACGAAGCCGACGACCAGGCCGACGACGAGGATCATCATCGGCTCGAACAGCGCGGTCAGGCGGTCGAGCTTGTACTCGACTTCCTTGCCGTAGAAGCCGGCCGCGGTCTCGAGCTGGTCGTCGAGCGTGCCGGTGTCCTCACCGACGCGGATCATCTGGCAGACGCCACCCGGGAAGAGCCCGGTGGCCGTGATCGGAGCCGGCCATGCCCTCGCCGCGGAGCATCGCCTCGCGGGCGCCCTCGAGGGCTTCCTTGTAGATCAGGTTGCTCGTGCGCGCCGGCGGCGACCTCCATCGCGTCGGGCACCTGCACGCCCGACCGGATCATCGAGCTCGAGGATCCGGCAGAACCGCTCGACGATCGTGAACTGCACCAGCTCGCCGAGCACCGGCGCCTGCAGCAACGAACGCGGTCTCGAGCGTGCTCGCCTCGGTCGGTGCGCAGGAAGAGCCACGATCGCCACGAACGAGCGACCACGAAGCCGACGAACAGGACCACCAGTAGTTGGTGAGGAAGTTCGTGATCGCCGAGCAGGATCCGGGTCGTCAGCGGCAGCTTCGCGCCCAGCGACGAGAAGAAGTCCTTGAATCGTGGCAGCGCGAACGCCGACGATGACGGTGACCGCGATCGCCGCCACGACCAGGATCACGATCGGGTAGGTCATCGCCGACTTGATCTTGCGGCGCGCCGCTCTCGTCCCGCTCGATGTAGGCGGCGAGCTGGTCGAGCACGGCGTCGACGTGGCCGGTGAGCTCGGCCGAGCGCAGGATCGTGATGTAGAAGTCGGGGAAGACGTCGCTGTGCGCGGCGACCGCGTTCGACAGCGTCTCGCCGCCTCGCAACGCTTCGCCGACCTCGGCCAGCACCGCGCGGAACCGGTCGCTCTTGACCTCGGCCCGCAGCGTGTCGACCGCGTCGATGAGCGGGATGCCGGCCCGCACGAACGCGGCCAGCTGCCGGGAGAAGTTCATGATCTCGGTGCGGGAGACCTTCTTCTTCGTGATCTCCATCTTGAGCAGGCTGGGCCGCGGCTTCAGCGTGAGCCCGTAGAGCCCGCGATCGGCCAGCATGAGCCGGGCGTCGTTCGGGTGGTCGGCCGTGACGACACCCTTGGTGGAGCTGCCGTCGGCGGTGACTGCTGCGTACTGGAACTTCGGCATGACGTCACTCCTAGAGCGGGTAGACGCTGCGAAGGATCTCGGGAATGGTGGTGACGTCTTCGGCGACCAGGCGCAGCGCCTGCGTCACGCAGCGGGCGCATGCCCTCGTCGATGGCGAGCGCCCGCATCTGCGAGTGGATCGGGTCCTCGACGATGAGCTCCCGCATTCGGTCGGTCATGCGGAGCACCTCGTACACACCGACGCGCTCCTGGTAGCCGGTGTCCGAGCAGAAGTTGCAGCCCTCGCCGTGGAAGAACGCGCGTCTTCGGCGACGCCACCGATCGACTTGTAGAAGGCCAGCTCGTCGGCGGTCGGCGTGTACGCGCGTCTTGCACTCGCTGCAGATGCGGCGCACCAGTCGTTGCCCGACCACGGCCAGCACCGACGACGCGATGAGGAACGGCTCGATGCCCATGTCGAGGAAGCGGTGGAGCGCCGAGGCCGCGTCGGTCGCGTGCAGCGACGAGAGCACGAAGTGACCGGTGAGCGCCGACTGCACCGCGATGCGGGCGGTCTCGACGTCGCGGATCTCGCCGACGAGGATCACGTCGGGGTCCTGGCGCAGGATCGACTTGAGTCCGCCGGCGAAGGTGATGTCGGCCGCCTCGTTGATCTGGATCTGGTTGACCGTCGGGAGGACGTACTCGACCGGGTCCTCGATCGTCATGACGTTGCGCTCGGTCGTGTTGATCTCGCCGAGCGTCGCGTAGAGCGTGGTGGTCTTGCCGCTGCCGGTCGGGCCGGCGCAGATCACCATGCCGAACGGCGAGCGCACGAGGTCACTGAAGATCTCGTGCGTGTCACGTCGGGCATGCCGAGGTCGTCGAGCCGGTAGAGCGAGCGTCGTCTTGTCGAGCAGCCGGAGCACGACCTTCTCGCCGAAGATGACCGGCGTGGTCGACGACCCGGATGTCGAGCGCGCGGCCGTCGACGCGAGGTCTCGATCTGACCGTCCTGCGCGCGGCGGCGCTCGACGATGTTCATGCCCGCCATGACCTTGATGCGGCTGACGAGCGCCGGGCCCATGTCGGCCGGCAGCGTGAGCGACGTCGTGCAGCGCGCCGTCGATGCGGATCCGCACCCGGACCTTGTCGCCCTGCGGCTCGATGTGCACGTCGGACGCGCGGTCGCGCAGCGCCTGGGTGATGAGCAGGTTGACCACCTGCACGACCGGCGCGTTCGACGTCGACCTGCGGCGACCGTGGTCTCCTGCGAGACACGCGCCGAGCTGGTGACCTCGAACTCCTTGATGTGCTCGGCGACGCCGGCCAGCGCGCGGTACGACTGGTCGATGGCGCGGCGAACCTCGCTCGGGGTGGCGATGAGCAGGCGCACCGGCTCCTTGACCGCACGGCCGAGCTCCTCGCGCAGCTGCGGATGCGCGGGGTCGGCGACCACGACGTAGAGCGCGCCGTCGGCGCGCCGGAGCGGGATCAGGTGCAGGCTGCGAGCGACCGACTCGCTGATCGCGCTGAGCACTTCGGCATCGGGCCGCTCACGCCGCAGATCGGCGAGCGGGATCTGGAACTGGCGGGCCAGCACCTCGGTGAGCTCGTGCTCGTCGATCGCGCCGGCGGCGATCAGCACGTCGCCGAGGCGTGCTCCCGACTTCGTCTGGTCGAGCAGCGCGTTCTCGAGCTGCTCGCGGGTGATGGTCTGCTGGTCGACGAGGAGGTCACCCAACCGCGGGCGAGCGCCTGCGGTCTTCCCGTTGGTCGAGGCAGGCACCGGTGACGGGGCCGCGGGGCGGGCGCCATTGCCAGCTCCGTTCGCGCTCGCAGCCGAGGGCCGGGCGACGTCGACGACGACATCGCTGTCGCCCTCTCCGTCGCGCCGACGTCCCCGCCTCACGCCTGTACCCGCCGTGCATGAATAACCCGCGAAACGCGAGTCGCCCCTGTCACCGATGCCTCCAGGTGTCCCTATCCGAAGCGTCGTGTCGCCACGCCGTCCGAATCCGCCCTTGCCCCTACCCGCCCTTGCCCTCCGACCGGTCGTTGCCCTCCCGGTCGTCGCCCATATCTGCCCTTGCCGTTACGGCTTCCGCTCAAGGAAAGTCACTGAGCGTGATGCCGAGCGGCAGAGTAACACGTTGAGTGGTCAGTCGCAACCACGACCCGTGAGATTCACCCAAGGAAGACCACTCAGCGCGCACAACTTGCGCCTAGAACGGGCTTCGAAGTAGCCGAGAGTGACCAGCGCGCGAACGCTCAGTCGGAGGCGAACACTCTGCGCGCGATCAGTTGGTCGACGACCTGCGCGGCAGCACGGGCAACAGGAACCACACCACCCGCGATCACCAACTCGGGCGACAGGGGCGGTTCGTAGGGGTCGTCGATGCCGGTGAAGCCGGGCAACTCCCCCGACCGGGCCTTGGCGTAGAGGCCCTTGGGATCGCGTTGCTCGCACACGTCGAGCGGCGTGTCGACGAACACTTCGAGGAACACCAGGCCCGCCGCGTCGTGCAGTGCACGCGCGTGATCACGGCCGGCGCGGTACGGGCTGATGAGCGGCACGAGCGCGATCACGCCCGCGTCGGCGAACAGCCGCGCCACCTCGCCGACCCGGCGCACGTTCTCGGTGCGGTCGTCGGCGGAGAAGCCGAGGTCGCCGTTGAGCCCGTGGCGCAGGTTGTCGCCGTCGAGCGTGTACGTGAGTGCACCCATCCCGGTGAGGTGCACCGCGAGCGCATTCGCCACCGTCGACTTCCCCGAACCCGAGAGACCGGTGAGCCACACCGTCGCGCCGTGCGCGCCAGTGGCGCGCCACCGTTCGTCGCGCGGTACGTCGCTCTCGTGCCACACGACGTTCGGGCTCGAGGCGCCCTCGCTCACGGCGTGGTGGTACCGAGCACCATGCCCGCGCCGACGGTCTCGAACGTGGCTTCGTCGACCAGGATGAAGCTGCCGGTGATGCGGTTGCGTCGGTACTCGTCGACGAACAACGGCACCGCGGTGCGCATGGTGACGCGACCGAGATCGTTCAACGCCAGCGAGCCGTGACCTTCGTCGCGGTGCAGCGTGTTGATGTCGAGGCGGTAGTGCAGTTGTTGCACACGCGCTTTCGCCGAACGCGTCGTGTGCTTGATCAGGTACGTCGCGCCGGCGCGCAACGGCTGGTCGCTGAACCAGCACACCATCGCGTCGACATCCTGCGTGACGGTGGGCAGGTTGTTCGGCCGCGCCAACATGTCGCCGCGGCTGATGTCGATGTCGTCGGCGAGGCGCACGCTCACCGACATCGGCGGGAACGCCTCGTCGATGGGCCCGCCGAACACGTCGATGCCGGCGATGGTCGTGGCGAACCCGCTCGGCAGCACCACCACTTCGTCGCCCGGGCGGAACATCCCACTCGCGACCTGGCCCGCGTAGCCGCGGTAGTCGTGGTGATCGTGCGACATCGGACGGATCACGTACTGCACCGGGAAGCGCATGTCGATGAGGTTGCGGTCGGACGCGATGTAGACGTGCTCGAGGTAGTGCAGCAGCGTCGGGCCTTCGAACCACGGCATGTTCGGCGAGTGCGACGTGATGTTGTCGCCGTGCAACGCCGAGACCGGCATGAACGTGAGGTCGTCGATCTCGAGCTTGGTCGCGAACTCGGTGAACTCGGCGCAGATCTCGTCGAAACGCTCCTGCGAGTAGTCGACGAGGTCCATCTTGTTGACGCACAGCATCAGGTGCTTGACCTGCAACAACGACGCGATCACGGCGTGGCGGCGCGACTGCTCGAGCACACCTTTGCGCGCGTCGATCAGCACCAACGCGAGATCGGCGGTCGACGCCCCGGTAACCATGTTGCGGGTGTACTGCACGTGGCCGGGCGTGTCGGCGATGATGAATTTCCGCCGCGGTGTGGCGAAGTAGCGGTACGCGACGTCGATGGTGATGCCCTGCTCGCGCTCGGCGCGCAGGCCGTCGGTGAGCAAGGCGAGGTTGGTGTAGTCGAACCCGCGGTCGCGGCTGGTGCGCTCCACCGATTCGAGTTGATCCTCGAAGATCTGCTTGGTGTCGAGCAGCAGCCGCCCGATGAGCGTGCTCTTGCCGTCGTCGACCGAACCCGCGGTGGCGAACCGGAGAAGTTCCATCAGAAGGCCGCCATCTCTAGAAGTAGCCCTCGCGCTTGCGGTCTTCCATGGCTGCTTCGGTGAACCTGTCGTCGGCCCGGGTGGCGCCCCGCTCGGTGATGCGCGACGCCGCCACCTCCATGATCACCTGATCGACGTCGGCCGCCGGCGACTCGACCGCGCCGGTGCACGACGCGTCGCCCACCGTGCGGTAGCGCACCGTCATCTCGACCGGATCCTCGCCGTCCATCAGCGTGATGAAGGGGGAGACCGCCAGCCACATGCCGTCGCGGCGGAACACCTCCCGCCGGTGCGCGTAGTAGATGGACGGGATCTCGATGTCGTCTTCCTCGATGTACTGCCAGATGTCGAGCTCGGTCCAGTTCGACAGCGGGAACACCCGGATGTGCTCGCCCTTGCGGTGCCGGCCGTTGTAGAGGTTCCACAGCTCGGGGCGCTGGTTCTTCGGGTCCCACTGCCCGAAGTCGTCGCGGAAGGAGTAGACACGCTCCTTGGCCCGGGCCTTCTCCTCGTCGCGCCGACCGCCGCCGAAGACCGCGTCGAACCCGTTCGCCTGGATGGCGTCGAGCAGGGTGACGGTCTGGAGGCGGTTGCGGCTCGCCCGGGGGCCGGTCTCCTCGACCACCCGCCCGGTGTCGATCGACTCCTGCACCGACGCCACCACCAGTTGCACGCCCAGCTCGTCGACCCGCCGGTCGCGGTAGTCGAGCACCTCCTGGAAGTTGTGGCCGGTGTCGACGTGCATGAGCGGGAACGGGATCCGGGCCGGCCAGAACGCCTTTTCGGCCAGCCGCGCCATCACGATGGAGTCCTTGCCGCCCGAGAACAGCAGCACCGGCTTCTCGAACTCGGCGGCCACCTCCCGGAAGATGTGGATCGATTCCGACTCGAGCGCCCCGAGGTGCGAGAGCTGCGTGGCCATGGCTCAAAAACCTACTGGTTTTGTCGGGAATCGGGCAACTTCGGCCGCCAGTCGTAGATGGTGGCCGTCTTGCAGATCATGTCGTAGAGCGATCGGTTCCGGCGGCTGAACAGCACCGTGAGCACCCCGAGCCCGAGCGTGATCATCGCCAGCACCGCCCGCCAGAACGCCCGGCGTGACGACAGGGTCGCGCCGGCGCCGTCGACCACCCGCAGGCCGAGGACGGCCATGCCCGGCGCCCGCCCCGATCCCGACCACGCCGACCAGAGGATGAGCACCCCGATCACGAGGATCAGGTCCCAGTTGACCCAACGGCCGGGCTGGGGCCAGTCGAACGGCTTGCTGGTGATCAGGAACCGGAGGAACGAGTAGACCGCCAGCAGGGCGAGGTAGGCGCCGAGGATCACGAGCGCGTCGAGGGCGAAGGCGAAGGTCTGCGACACGAATCCGGCCCGGCGTCCCTGGGCGTCGCGCGACCGGACGTTGCGGATCTCGCCCTTCACGAGCCGCCGACCTCGAGGTCGCGCGGACCCTTGCGGAAGAACACCTTGTCGACGATCCGGGCGGTGAACTCGTCGAGAGCGATTCCCTGCGACCGCATCGCGTCGACCGTCTCGACGGTGAGGTTGGCCGTCGACTCCCGCAGCACCCCGCCGAGGTCGACCCGGCCGACGATGGCCTCGATGTCGAGGGCGGCGACGATGTCGTCGACCGGCACCTGCTCCACGATGCGCACGAAGTCGAGCTGCGCGATCACGTTCTCGGTGACCTGCTGCACGATCACCGGGATCAGCGCCGCCGCCTGCGCCTGGTTGCGGTTCTGCTCGCGGCGGGCGACCTCGTTCAGCTGCCACAGCCGGTCCTCGACCGGGCGCAGCGCCCGTTGCACCATCTTCGGCTTGGCGACGGTACGGGCCACGCCGGCGGTGTGTTCGGCGATCACGTCGACGACCTGCTCGGCGCGTCGTTCGGCCTGGATGGCCAGGCCCAGCACCGCGCCCGGCACCAACGCCAACGGCCCGGGCTCGAGATCACCGGGCGCCGACGGATCGGGCACCCGGGCGAAGAACGACCCCGCGGCGCGGCCGGCGAGCCCGAGCGCACCGAGGCCGAGCTGCGTGCTGCGGCGCAGCACATCCGACACCCCGGGGGGCGGCGCGGGCACCGGCTCCACGCGCGGAACCACCTCCCGCCCCTGCTCCGGCTCTCCCGTCGTCACGTGCCTCGCTCCTCGTCGCCGTCCCGCCGATCCGCGACTGTAGAGCGCACTCGTCGGTCTAGCCTCCGCTCCGTGCGTCGCTTGTTCGCCTTCGTGGCACTGAGCGCCGCGCTGACGCTGTCGTTCGCGACGTTGTCGGCGCTCTCGACGGCGACCGCGCACGCCGCCGACCTCGGGCCGACGGCGGTCCGCCGCACCGTCGAATTGCTGGTGCACCAGAGCTATCCCGACCTCGTCTTCGGCAACATCGCGTGCCCCGACAACATCACCAAGGGGCGCGGCGTGAAGTTCACGTGCACGGTGCAGCTGCCGGGCACGTTCCTCGTCGTCGACGCGGCGCAGACCGATGCGAAAGGCACCGTGTCGGTCACCAGCCCACAGGCGGTGATCGCCAAGGCACCACTGGAACAGTTCGTGGCCACCAACGCGTCGCTGCCCGCAGTCGTCGACTGCGGACCCGCGCCGTGGCACGCAGTGCGGCCGGGTCAGACGCTGGTGTGCACCGCCAACCTCGCCGACGGGACCGCCCGCAATGTCGAGCTGACGGTGCAGGACACCGCGGGCACCGTCACCATCGCCGGCGTGACCTGAGGCGCGGGGGTTCGGCCCCGGCCGTCTACCCGACGGGCAGGAGCTCGCGCGTGTGCTCGACGGTGTGTGCGACGGCGCGGCGCGTGCGCCACCGCACCGACGGTCGACCACCGGTGTCGGCGGCCGCGAGCAGCAATCCGCCGAACATCGCGGTGTTCTTGAGGAACTGGATGCGCTGCGCATTGCGCGCGGCGGGATCCTCCTCGTCCCAGAACGCGTGACCAGCGGCCGTCGTGGGCACCAACGACCCAGCGAGCACGAGCGCGGCGACGCGCGGGAACACTCCCAGTGCGAGCGCGGCACCCGCCACCACCTGCACCGCACCGTTGATCTTGATCAGCTTGACGGTGTCGGTGGGGAGCCCGACCGCGGCGGCGATGCCCGGTGCGACCTTCTCGGCTCTCGGCACCTTCGTCTCTGGGTGCCGGAACGCATCGAGCCCGCCGTAGATGAACATGCCCGAAAGCAGCGGACGGGCGACGAAACCGGTGAGCGACATGCGTGGTTCGTACCCTTCCCCGGCCCCGACCACACGTCTCGTCGCACGTCGCCCTTCCTCCCCCGAAGTCAGGGTGGGCGGCTAGTGGACGCGGGCTTCGGCGGCCAGGGGGGCGGCACCGAGCTTGGCCGTCGCGCCCGACGCCACGGTGCCCCGCACGAACACCGCAATGAAGTCGCGGCGGTTCGGGGTGAGGTAGCGGTTCGGGCCCGTCGCCCCGAAGATGCCGTTGCCGTGCGCGACGTTGTCGGCACCGACGTCGTACGAGTTGAAGTTGACCCAGTCGGGGTTGATGTCGAGCTCCATGCCGCGCACCGCGCCCGCGCTCACCAACGCCTGGGCGAGTGCGAGCGGACTCAGGCGACCACCGGCCCACACCAGCGCGCCGTTGGCGTCGACACCGACCCCGCCCCGCGTGGTGGCGACGCCGGCCACCGATGCGCCCCAGTTTCCCGGTGCCGACGCGGCCGCGGTCGGCGCACCGCCGTCGACCAGCATCCCGAGGTTCTGGCGCAGCGCGACGACCTGCTTGGCGGGATCGACGTCGCGTCCCCATTGGCCGACGGTGAACGAGCCGTCGGAATACACGATGAACGACGCCTCGCCGGCCGCCGGGCTGCGGTACGAGCTCCCGAACGAGATCACCCCGCCGTTGAAGTCACCGAACTTGAACCCGCCGTTGAACGCGGCCACGAGGAACGGCTGCTGGTCGGGCGCGACCTGGCCGCCCCACGGTGAGCTGAGCGGATCGCCGGTCCCGGGCACGACCTGCGGTCGGCTGAGCTGCGGGTCCATCCACGCCACGAACGCCCCGCCGGCCGAACCGGTGTAGAGCACGGGTCGGCCGAGCACGGTCCGGCCCGAGGGCTGCCACGCGACCGACCCGCCAGGCGTGGCCGCCGGGAGCGGTGGGACGGCGGCGGTAGGCACCGAGTGAGCGGGCACCGAGTCGGCGGCGGCGGCCGACGCGGCCGGCGCCGGGCCCACCGCGCTTGCGACCAGGCACGCGACCGCGGCGAGCGTTCCCGCCACAGTCGCGACCCTCGGGTTGGGCCTCCGGAACCGCATCATCAGACCTGGCGGGTGTGGCCTTCCCAATAGGGCGCGCGCAGCTTGAATTTCTGCAGCTTCCCGGTCGCGGTACGCGCCAGCTCGTCGCGCACCTCGATGCTCGTCGGGCACTTGAAGTGCGCGAGTTGCGAGCGGCAGTGCTCCATCAGGGCGTGCTCGTCGACGTCGGAACCGGACCGCAGCACGACCAGCGCCTTGACCGTCTCGCCCCACTTCTCGTCGGGCACGCCGATCACCGCCACTTCGGCGACGGCCGGATGCGACGACAGCGTGTCCTCCACCTCGATCGACGACACGTTTTCGCCGCCCGAGATGATCACGTCCTTCTTGCGGTCGGAGATCGAGAGATAGCCCTCGTCGTCGAGGGTGCCGCCGTCGCCGGTGTGGAACCACCCGTCGACGATCGCGTCGGCCGTCGCCTCGGGCTGGTCCCAGTAGCCCTCGAAGACCACGTTGCTGCGGGCGAGCACCTCACCATGTTCGTCGACGCGCACGTGCACGCCGAGCGCGGGTGCGCCCGCGCGACCCAACTGCCGGGCCCGTTCTCCCGGGGTGAGGTCGTCGTACTCGGCGCGGCGGCGGTTGAACGTGAGCAACGGCGACGTCTCGGTGAGACCGTAGATCTGCAGGAACTCCCAACCGAGCTCGGTCTCGATGCGCTCGATGGTGCGCGTCGGCGGCGGCGCGCCCGCGACCACCACCCGCACCCGATCACGGCCCGGAATCGGGCCGTCCCACGTGTCGGCGGCGTCGAGCACCGCGCTGAGCACCGCAGGCGCACCGCACATCAGCGTCACTCCGTGCGCTTCGATCCGGCGCAGGATCTCGGCACCGTCGACCTTGCGCAACACGATGTGACGACCGCCCATACCCGTGACTGCGTACGTCATCCCCCACCCATTGCAGTGGAACATCGGCAACGTGTGGAGATAGACGTCGCGGTCGTTGACGCCGGTGTGCCACCCGAACGTCGCCGCATTCACCCAGAGGCTGCGGTGGGTGAGTTGCACACCCTTGGGCCGCGCCGTCGTGCCACTCGTGTAATTGATGGTGGCGGTCGCGTTCTCGTCGGCATCCCACGGCTCGGGCCCGGTATCGAAGTCGTAGAGCTCGGCGTCGCTCTCGGCACCGATCACGAAGCGGTGCTTGGCGGTGACGCCGGCGAGCGACTCGTCGAGCTCGGGGTCGACGAGCAGGGCCGTGGCGCCGGAATGTTCGACGATGTAGCTGATCTCGTGCGCGTTGAGGCGGAAGTTCACGGGTACGAGGACGCGCCCGTAGCCGCTCACTCCCCAGAATGCGGTGAGCAGGCGAGCCGAGTTCTGGCTCACCACCGCGATCCGCTCGCCGCGCGCCACCCCCAGCCGATCGAGCCCGGCGGCCTGCGCCCGGGCCAGCTCGGCCATGCGGGCGCCGGTGAGCTCGGGCCACGGAGCGGCGGGCTGCTCGGGCTCGTCGACCACGAGGACGCGGCGCCCGTAGACGAGCTCGGCGCGTTCGAGGTAGTCGAGGATCGTCAGCGGGACTTGCACGTTGCCCCCCTTCTCACACTTCTCTCGCTTCTCACGAGTGCGATCGCGCCGGTTGCCGAAGGTTCCGGTGACGCCGGGCGGTGCGCGCCCGGGAGCATACGCCCCGTCCGGGTGTGGACGACCCGCGCCCGGTATGCGCGATTTGGGGGCGCCGGTTCCGTAGCCTGTCAGGCGATGACGAAACAGGAAAAGCCCAAGCGGTCGGGCAAGGGCGGCAGCCCCAAGAAGGCGATCAAGCGTCTCCGACGCGAAGCGGTCGCCACGCTGCGCCAGGCCCGCGTCACTGCGCAACTCGAACTGGTCGCGGCCGACGCCGCGGCCGCGCACATTCGGGAGGAAGCGCACGCGGCCGCCGCCGCCGAGGCCGCGCAGTTGCGCGCGGAAGCGCAGAGCGAAGTCACCCGTCTGCTCGAGCGCGCCCGTACCGACGTCTCCGAATCGGCGCTGGAACTGCGCGCCACCGCCGAGGCCGAAGCGCGTGCCGTCGTCGCCGAAGCCGAGTTGCGCGCCTCGCGCATCACGACCGAGGCCGACACCGCGGCCGCCGCGAAACGGGAAGAGCTCATTGCCGCGGCGTTGCAGGAAGCAGCCTCGATCCGGCTCGCGGCCACCGACGAAGTCGCCGGATTCCTACGTCGGCTCGACGTCGAGCGGCGCGAGCTGATCGACGCCGTGCGCGAAGAGGCGGCGACGGTGCTCAGCGAGGCCCGCGCCGCGGCCGCCACCGAGTCGGCGCGGATGCGCGACGCCACCGAGCAGGAGTTGGAGACCAAGCGGGCCGAGATCCTGGCCGCGGCCACCGAGGAGAGCCGGCTCATCCTGGAGCTGGCGACGGAAGCGGCCGACGCGCGCCTCGCCGAAGCGCAGGCCGAACTCGACCTGCAACGCGCCGAAGTCGAAGTGGCGGCGGAAGCGGTGGCGATCGCGGCGGCCAAGGCCGACGCCAAGGCCCTCGCCGACGCGAAGAAGCAGGCCGACGAAGCCGCGGCGAAGGCGAAGGAAGACGCCAAGAAGGCGGCCAAGGCCGCGAAGCCGGCGACGCCTCCGCCGGCAGCCCCGTCTGCCCCCGCTTCGACGTCGAAGACCCCTCCGGCGCCATCGACGTCGCCCGAAGCTCCGGAGACGGTGCGCTGGCGCGCCGATACGGGCGCGGATTCGCGCCCGCTCTCCAAGGTGGGCGCGTCGGCGAAGGCGACGACGGCCGAGGCGTCGGCCACCAATGGTGTGCACCGCGAAAACGGCGTCGAAGCCAAGATGTCGACGAACGGCGTCGCAACGGTGCCGCCGCCCTCCGCGGCGGGCGACACCGCCGCCGCGGTGGAGGCACCGGCCAAGCCCCGCCGCCGCTGGTTCCACTTCGGCCGGGTGCGCTGAACCAACCGGCACCCGGCGTCGCCAGAGGCCCTGTAGGGGCCTCGTACGACGCACGTTCGTGGGTTGTGTCAGTCGGTGAAGTGGGCGGGGCGTGACTCCAGGTTGGCGGTCACGGCTTCGAGTTGATTGGCGCTGCCGGCCAGCCCCTCGGTGAGCTCCTGCTCGGCGCGGAGGCCGTCGGCGAGCGGGGCGCTGCGGGCGATGTCGACCAGGCGCTTGGCCACCCGGATGGCTTCGGGGCTCTTGCCCGCGATCTCGTGCGCCAGCGCCAGCGCCTCGGTGCGCGGATCGTCGCTCACGCGCGTGGCGAGCCCGATCCGGTGCGCCTCGTCGCCGCTGACGGTGCGGCCGGTGAAGATGAGCTCCTTGGCCACGTCCGGACCCACGAGCGGCGGCAGCAGTTGGGTGCCGCACATGTCGGGCACGATGCCCCACCGGATCTCGAACGCGCCGAGCTGCGCGTCGGGGGCGACGATGCGGATGTCGGCGCCCAGCGCGAGTTGGAATCCGCCGCCGACCGCGACCCCGTGGACCGCGGCGATCACCGGCACCGCGAGCTCCGTCCACACGCGCACCGCGTGCGGCGCGTCGACACGCAGGCCGTCGACCACGAGTTCCGGCGCGTTGCCCGACTCCGCCATCGCCGCGAACAACGAGATGTCGAGACCGGCGCAGAAGCCCTTGCCCTCGCCCGACAACACCACCGCGCGCACGGCCCGATCGGCGGCGACGCGCTCGGCCGCGGCGATGATCGCGGTGAACATCTCGCGGTCGAGCGCGTTGCGTTTCTCCGGCCGCGACAGGCGGATGTCGGCGACACCGCCGTCGATCGCAAACGTGACGCGTTCACTCATGGAGTCGTGAGCCTTCAGTCGATCGCTTCGTACAGGGTCATCGCCGGGATCGGGTCCATCGAGATCGCATCCGACATGTAGATGCGGCCGTCGCCGGTGCGGGCGACCATCTCCTGGATCACGCTGTTGAGGTCGTCGTGGTCCATCTCGTAGAACGCGATGTAGGTGGGTGTCGACGGGTCGTTCGGGAACAGGCCCGCGTCACTGAGCTTGTAGCGCCGGGCCCCGGTGAACCCCGGCACGTCGCACACCTCTTTGAGGTGCCGATTGTCGTACCAGTCGTTGTACTCGGCTTCCCGCGACGGGTCGGACGGGCCGGACTGCACCACGAGGACGGCTTTCGGCATGGCAGGACCTCCACGAGATCGTCGACGCCGACACCCTACGGTGCCCGGCTCCGCCCGTGCATGGAACCCCCCACCCCCGACCGTCGAGGGTCAGGGGACGGCGAAGCGGTGGACTTCGGTGTGCTCGCCCTCACTGAGGGTCAGGTAGGCCCGGCCGTTCTGGGTGAACCCGATGGCTTCACCCTGGCGCTCCGAGCCGGTGCCCAGCGCGCCGAACCGGGGCGCCGCGCCCGCGCACGACTTCTCGGAGAACGCCTTGGCCAGCGGTTGCCCGGCCGGGCGTGGGAACAGCACCACCGAGAAGTAGGTGCGCAGCGCGACGACGTCGCCGGCGCGGGTGACGTCGCCGCCGGTCACCCCGCGCAACGGACCGAGCGAGAGCGTGGCCACCTGCGTGAGCATGGTGGTGGTGCCGCCCTCCAGGTTCGGCGGGGCGCGGAACACCTGGGCCCGGCCGGCGATCAGATCCTTGGTGACGATGTAGATGTCGCCACGCACCGGATCGACGATGAGCGCCTCGGCGTCATGGGGACCGTCGGGGTAGGTGAACGTGAGCGCGTCGGCGGCGCTGAGCGTCTGGGGTGGTGGCGCCGGCGCGTCCGGGTTCGCGAGTGGCTCACGCACGCGGTACACCACCACCGAAGGTCGGTTCTGCGCGTTGTCGCCGATGTCGCCGATGTAGATGTAGGAAACGCCCGAAGCCGGACCGGGACCGACGTCGATGTCCTCCCAGTCGACGGCGGTCGCGTCGGCGAGGTCGTACTCGCCGAGGTCGCGGCCGTCGCCCCCGATGGCGAACACACGCGCACTGTCGCCGGAGTCGTTGTGCACCCAGTAGACGTCGTTGACCCGCCCGCTGGCTGCGATGCCCGAAGCCTCGGTGACCGCGTTCGACTGCACGGTCCCCGTGGTCGACGCGACCAGCGTGCCCTTGCAGGCCGCCCGGAGCATCGCCGGCGGCTTGGGCGCCGGCTTTCGCGTGGCCGCACCCGCCCCCTCGGCGCCCGCCATTCCCATCCCCGCGATGGCGACGACGGCGACCACCGCGATCGAAGCTCGGATCGCGGGCATGGCGCGTGATCCTACGGCCGGTCCGTCGCCCGGCCACCGCGGTGACAGAATCGCCGTATGAGCGACCGCCCCGACGGCTTCGACCTGCTCGACGAGGACCAGACCCTGATCGCCGACGCGATCCGCGACCTCTGCTCCGACTACGACGACGACTACTGGGCGCGGTGCGACCACGACCACGAGTTCCCGTGGGACTTCTACAACAGCCTGGCCAAGGGCGGCTGGGTCGGCCTGGCCATCCCGGAGGAGTACGGCGGCGGCGGGCGCGGCATCAGCGACGCCGCGGTGATGCTCCACGAGATCGCGGCAAGCGGTGCTGCGATGAACGGCTGTTCCGCGGTGCACCTCACCGTGTTCGGGCTCAACCCCGTCGTGAAATTCGGCAACGATCGCTTGCGCGAGACGTTTCTGCCGCGCGCGGCCGCCGGTGAACTACACGTCGCGTTCGGCGTGACCGAACCCGACGCCGGCACCGACACCGGACGCATCTCGACGCGCGCCGAGCCCGACGGCAAGGGCGGCTGGAAGATCCACGGTCGCAAGATCTGGACGTCGAAGGCACTCGAATCGCAAGTCGTGCTCCTCATCGCCCGCACCGGCGACAAGGACAGCGGGCTCAAGGGACTCAGCCTCTTCCTCGCCGACCTCGACCGCGACTACGTCGACATCCGGCCGATCCCCAAGGTCGGGCGCAACGCGGTCGCGTCGTGTGAGGTCGCGTACGACGGTCTTCCCGTCGAGAGCTGGCGGCTCATCGGGGGCGAGAACGAGGGCTTCAAGCTCCTGCTACACGGCCTCAACCCCGAACGCATCCTCCTGTCGTCGGAGGCGTGCGGCATCGGCGAGGTCGCGATCGAGCGCGCCGTCGCCTACGCCAAGGAGCGCATCGTCTTCGATCGCCCGATCGGCGCCAACCAGTCGATCAGCCACCCGCTCGCGCAGGCCCGCACCCAACTCAAGGCGGCGTGGATGATGGCATTGCACGCCGGCCGTCGGTACGACGCCGGTCTCGAGTGCGGCGAAGCGGCCAACAGCGCGAAGTACCTCGCGGCCGAGGCGTCGTTCTTCGCCGCCGACCGCGCGGTGCAGACGCTGGGCGGCATGGGATACGCCAGCGAGTACCACGTCGAGCGATACTGGCGCGAGGCGCGGCTGCAGCGGATCGCACCGGTGAGCCAGGAGATGACGCTGAACTACCTCGCGCAGACCATCATGGGCCTGCCGCGCAGCTACTGAGCAACGACCGCACGCGTCGAACCGGGGGGACGATGACGACCGAAGAACCGATGCTCTCGACCCCTTGGCGGAGCGACCCGTCGGCGATGGCCGAACGGATCGAGGCCTGGTGTGCCCACGGCCTCGGCCCGGGGATCACCGTGATCGACGTGACCGCGCCCGAGGGCAGCGGCATGTCGAGCGAGACCCTGCTGTTCAGCGTGCAGCGCGCACCGGAGTCGGGCGGCGCGCCGGCAACCGAGCACTACGTGGCCCGGTTGGCGCCGCTCGCGTCGCAGCAATACGTGGTGTTCCCCGCGTACGACCTCGAGTTGCAACGCCGGGTCATGCAGACCGTCGCCGAATCGACCGAGGTACCCGTGCCCGAGGTCGTCGCCCACGAGCCCGACGACTCGTGGCTCGGGTCGCCGTTCCTCGTGATGCGACGCGTCGACGGCGTCGTCCCCACCGACATCCCGCCGTACCCGTTCGGCGGCTGGCTGTTCGACGCCGCACCGGAGGACCAGGCCCGGCTCGAGCGCGCCATGGTGCGCACACTGGCGCGACTGCACGCGCTCACACCCGATGCGCACGACCTCGCGTTCCTCGACCGCCCGGAGTTCGGCACCACCGCGCTCGACCAGCACCTGGGCTACCAGCGCTGGTACTACGACTGGGCGCGCGAGGGCCAGACCATCCCGCTCATCGAGCGCGCCTTCGCCGCGCTGGAGAAGACCCGCCCCGCGGAAGGCCCCACCGTCCTCAACTGGGGCGACAGTCGCATCGGCAACGTGATCTTCGCCGACTTCGAACCCGCGGCGGTGCTCGACTGGGAGATGGCCGCCCTCGGCCCGGCCGAGGTCGACGTCGCCTGGATGATCTTCCTGCACACCTTCTTCCACGACATGGCCCAGCGCTTCGGCCTGCCCGGCCTGCCCGAGTTCCTCCAGCGCGACCAGGTGGTGGCGATCTACGAGCAGGAATCGGGCCACCGGCTGCACGACCTCGACTGGTACGAGATGTTCGCCGCGCTGCGGTTCGCCATCGTGTCGATCCGCACGACGTGGCGCACGGTCGCCTACGGCGACGCACCGGCGCCCGACGATCTCGACGACCTCATCATGTTCCGGCCGTTGCTCGAGGAGATGGTCGCGCGGGCGGAAGCCTCGTAACCTCGCTCCCATGACCTGGCAGCCCTCGCCGCGGCCCGAGTGGGTCCGCGCCGTAAACGACGGGCTCATCCTCCCGATGGCCGAGGTCGCCCAGTTGCCGTTCACGCGCGACGGCCTGCTCGGAGAGGCCCTCGCCAACCTCGGCCTGGCCGACGGCGGCATCGCCGACTTCGGCGGCGACGACTTCCTCGAACCGCTCGCGGTGCTGCTGCCCGCGTTGGAGGAAGAAGCCGACCTCACCCTCATGGGCCGGTGGATCACCCGGCGGTTCCTGTTGCGGTTCCTCGAGGTCCGCCTGCAGCTTGCCGCCTACGTGCGGGCCGATCCCGGCGTCGTCGACGAGGAGATCCCCGAGCCGGTGTTCGTCGCCGGCGCGCCCCGCACCGGCACCACGATCCTGCACGCGCTCCTCGCCCAGGATCCCACGGTTCGGGTCCCGCTCGGCTGGGAGCTGTTGCGCCCGGTACCGCCACCTGATCCCGCCACCGCGGCCGACGACCCCCGCATCGCCCTCGCCGACCGCGAGCTGCGCCTGCCCGCCGTCGTCACCGGCGAGCTCGACGCCATCCACGTGTACGGCGGCCGTCTGCACAAGGAGTGCGTGTCGGCGCTCACGTTCTCGTTCCGCTCCGAGGAGTTCACCGCGCGCTACCGCGTCCCGAGCTACGTCGCGTGGCTGCAGCAGTGCGACATGCGACCCGCCTACGAGATGCACAAGATGGTCTTGCAGATGCTCCAGCGCCGCGATCACGACGTGCACTGGGTGTTGAAGTCGCCCGCACACATGCACTGGGTGCCCACGATCCTGTCGGTGTATCCCGACGCCCGCTTCGCGTTCACGCACCGCGACCCGATCACGATCCTCGCGTCGGTCACCAGCCTCGTGGCCACGCTGCGGTACGCGCACAGCGACGCGGTCGACTTCGCCGACATCGGCGCGTACCATGAGCGGCTCTACCAGGGTGCGCTCGACCACCTGGTCACGTGGTCGGAGGACGGCACCCTCGATCCCGGCCGCGTGCACCACTCGTATTACGACGACTTCATGACCGATCCGCTCGCGGTGGTCGAAGGCCTCTACGAATCGCTCGGCCGGAAGTTGGCGCCCGACACCGCCGACGCCATGCGGGCCTACCTCGCGGGTCGACCGAAGGACCAGCACGGCGCGCACTCGTACTCGTTCGACGATCTCGGCCTCGACCGCGACGTCGAGCGCGCGCGCTTCGCGCGCTACCAGGACTACTTCTCGGTACCCGGAGGCACTGTCGCGTGACGACCGATCTCGAACGCTGGCAGTCGTTCCTGCAGAAGATGAACGATCTGGGCACGACCATCACCGGCCCCGACTTCCCGCACACCGACGCCGACCAGACCGAGGGCCTGCGCCACCTCGCGCTGCAAGTGGTGTGTTGGCTCGAGTGGTCGGTCGGCCACGGTGACCCGTACGCGCCCACGTTCCAGCGCCAGAACGATCTCGTGCGCCAGTGGGGCGGCCCCAACGCCGACAACGTCTACCGCCACGCGCGCGTCGACGCGTCGTTGCAGTACCGCATCGTCGGGAAGATGCATTCGTGCAGCGACTTCATCCTCGCCATCCGGCGCAACTTCATGCACATGGAGGGGTCGGGCACCATCGCCGAGCTCACCGCCCACGACGTCGGCATCGGCCCCGGCGACGACTTCGAGATCCTTCTCGGCGGTGAAGGCGACGAACCCAACCGGGTGCCGCTGCCCGAGGGCGCCCTCTCGGTGTCGATCCGCGAGTACTACTTCGACTGGCAGCCGGAGGAGCCGGCGACGTTCACCATCGAGCGCCTCGACGCCGACGAACCGCCGGGACCGTTCACTTCGAAGGCGCTGGCCGCGGGTCTCGACGAAGCCGCGACGCACGCGTACCGCTCGCTCACGTACTGGAACCAGTACATGCTCGACGCGCGCGCCAAGCAGACCGACAACGAGTTCGGCGGCCGTCACGACGTCCCGCGCGGCCTCCAGGTCGCGAAGTACGCGTTCTGCTTCTTCGACCTCGCGCCCGACGAAGCACTGATCGTGGAGAGCGACATCCCCGAGAGTCGCTACTGGAGCTGGCACCTCTACAACCTCGCGTGGTGGGAGGCGCTCGAGTACGCGAGCCGCGTCACCACGCTCAATCACACGCAGGCGCGCGTGAGCGGCGACGGCAAGCTGCGGTTCGTCGTGGCCCACCGCGACCCCGGCGCGCCCAACTGGCTCGACACCGAAGCCCGCCCCGAGGGGCTGCTCACCCTCCGGTGGTTCTGGCCGACCGGCGACGCGCCCGCGCCCACGACCCGCGTCGTGAAGTTCGACGACGTGACCGTCGCGCTGCCGGCCGACACCCCGGCCGTCGACGCCGCCGCCCGCCGGGCCGAGATCAAGACCCGCCGCGACCACCTCGCCTGGCGCTTCCGGAGCTAGCCGACGATCCGGCGATCCGGCGATCCGGCGATCGAGTCGGGGGCGCCTACCGGAAGCCCATGTTGCCGCCGTCGACCATGAGGGTCTGCGCGGTCAGGTAGGACGCGGCGTCGCCGGCCAGGAACACCACCACCCGGCCGACGTCTTCCTCGCAGTCGCCGATGCGCCGCATCGGGT
Source organism: uncultured Actinomycetes bacterium (assembly GCA_963819735.1). Taxonomy (GTDB): domain Bacteria; phylum Actinomycetota; class Acidimicrobiia; order IMCC26256; family DASPTH01; genus CAWFXC01. The sequence continues at coordinate 732,949 of CAWFXC010000001.1, forward strand.
TGCGCCGCAGCTGCGCGTCGCGGAGCTTCTCGGGCATGTGCTCCCAGTACTCGCTCGCCGCCCACGGGCACACCGTGTTGACGCGGATGCCGTCGACGCCCCATTCGAGGGCCGCGACCTTGGTGAGCCCGCGGATCCCTTCCTTCGCCGACGCGTACGCGCCGAGCCCGACGATGCCCTCGGTGCCGGCCCCCGACCCGAGGTTGACGATCGCGCCGCCGCCCCGCGCCTTCATGATCGGGTGACACAGCCGCATCAACCGCAGGGTGGCCAGCGTGCCCGATTCCCACGCGGTGAGCATGTCGTCGTCGGTGGTGTCGACGAGCGCGACGCCGGTGCGCAGCTGCTGCGCGTTGTTCACCAGGATGTCGATCCCGCCGAACGCGTCGACCGCGGCCGCGACCACCGCCTCGCAGTCGGCCGGGTTGCGCACGCTGCCGGCCACCGCGACCGCGCGTCGCCCGAGTGCGATGACGTCGTCGGCGGTGGCGCGACCGCTGACCGGATCGAGCTCGAGCACCGCGACGTCGGCCCCTGCCTTGGCCAACGCCAGCGAGATGCCGCGGCCGATCCCGCGGCCGGCACCGGTGACCACCGCCGCCTTGCCCGCCAACGTTGGCGCGGTGAGCGATTCGGCGCCGGCCTGCGCACCCGCCGGGTTCGCGATCGCGCTCATCGGACGATCCCGGAGTGCGCGATGCGTGCCGGGAGGTCGGCCGGTTGCCAGTTTTCGACGAGGTCGACGCCGCTCAGGTCGTAGACCGGGCGGTCGAGCTCGGCCAGCAGCGGCAGGCTGTACGCGATACGGCCGGTGATGTCGTCGGCGTCGCACGTGCAGAGGGCGAGCGCCGCCTCGACCATGGTGTCGATGGGCTCGAACTGCTCCTCGCCGATCGGGAAGCCGGTCGCCTCGATCATCTCCGTGGTGACCGCGCCGTGCGGGCCGAGCGTGTTCACCGCGACCCCGCGGCCGTAGACCTCGGCCGCCAGCGACTGCGTCCACCGATTGAGCATCGCCTTGGTGCTGCCGTACGCCGCGCCCTGCGTGACGACGGAACCACCGCGGTTCTCGTAGGGCGGCCCGACGATCCGCTCGCTCGCGCCCGACGAGACGTTGAGGATCCACCCGGTCCCGCGCGCCAACATGCCCGGCAGCACCCGGCGCGCCAGCTGCCACGGCGCCCACACGTTCACTTCGGTCATGCGGCGGAGCGTCTTGTCGTCCCAGTCGAGGAAGGGCCGGAAGCCGGAGAGCGCGGCATTGCTCACCATGATCGACACCGGGCCGAGTTCGGCTTCGACCTCGTCGATGATCGCCTCGCGCGACTGCGTCGGGTCCGCGAGGTTGCACCCGATGGGGACGACGCGCGCGCCAAGCGCTTCGAGGCGGGGCACGATCTGCGCCAGCGACACGCCGTAGTGCTCGTCGTCGACGCTGCGGGCGACGATGCCGAGGTCGGCACCTTCGGCCGCGAGCCGCAACGCGATGCCCTTGCCGATCCCCCGGCTCGCGCCGGTGACGACCGCGACCCGACCTTCACAACTCCGACCCACACCGGCCTCCTCGCGCCGGAGCGGATGCTACGACTCCGACGACCGGGCCGCGGGCGACGCGCCCGCGTGATCGAGGGCTACGGGACGACGGGAACGGCTTCCTTGCCCGTGAGCCAGTGCCGGCCCGCGGCGCGCAGATCGTTCCATTTGTCGAACACCGACTCGTCGGTCTGGCCGAGCTCCTCGGGCGTGGGCCCGATCTCGTCGGAGATCGGGCGGAGCGCGTCGACGTCGAACCCGTAGAACTCCGCCGCGTTGAGGCCCAGGATGCGCTCGGTCTCGTCGACGGGGATGTCCCAGAACGCCTCGCGCAGGATCTTCTTGGTGTACGGCCACGTGCCCTCGGGGTGCGGGAAGTCGTTGCCCCACATGATGTTGCCGACGCCGATCTCGTAGCGGCGGGCCAGCTCGCGCCGCCGCGTGTTCGACGAGCCCAACGCGCAGTTGCGGTCGAAGTACTCGCTCGGATTCATCGTGAGCAGGCCCATGACGCTGTCGTTGAGCTTGCGCGAACCCTGGTCGCGCAACACCAACGAGTCCATGCGCCACAACATGTCGGGCGCCCAGTACGAGCCCGACTCGGTGACCGCCATCTTGAGCCCGGGGAAACGCTCGAACACCCCCGACCACAGGAGGAACCACATGGGACGCGACGTCCACCACACGGTCTCGGTCGCGTAGAGCCCGAGCACGCCGGGCACTGCGCCGTAGTCGTCGTGCGCCGCGGGCCCGGAGTGCGTGTGCACCGGCAACTCGAGCTCCTGGCACAGCGCCCAGATCGGGTCGTAGCGGTAGCTCGTGTACGACGGGTACTTACCCCACTGCGCGGGGATGATGATCCCGCCCCACAGGCCCGACTCGTGGGCCCGGGTGATCTCTTCGATCGCGCCGTCGATGTCGGCCAGGATCGGGGCCACGATCAGGCCGGCGCGCCGCTGCGGGCTGGCCGCGCACAGCTCGGCCGCCCAACGGTTGTACGCGCGGGCGCCCGCGAGCACGAGCTCGGGATCGGCGTCGGCGTTGATCGCGAAGCCGGCGCCGAACGGCGCGCCCATCTTGCCGGTGACCGCGTCGGGGCCGGGGAACACCACTTCACCGGTGACGCCGTCGGCCGACAGCTCCTCGTCGCGCTTGGTGGCGTCCCAGCCGCCGCGCAATCCGATCTCGTGCAGGCTCTCGCCGTGCTCGTCTTCGCCGAACCATTCCGCCTGGAACTCGTCGCTGCCGGCGAACACGTCGTCGTCGGTGCCGAAGTGGGCGCGCCGCATCTCGATCAGCAGTGCGTCGCGGGCGCCCAGTTCGTCGTCGAACTGCTCGCGGTACTGCGGGTCGAGGTACTGCCGGTAGCTCGGCGAGTCGGGACCGGCGTGGCAGTCGGCGGAGATGACCAGATAGCCCTTCGACATCGAAGCCCCCAGATGTGATGGTGCAGGAGTGACCGGCGGCCCAATGCTCGACGCCCGTCGTTAATGACAGTAGATTAACACCCGACCGCGGGGCGGGAAACCCCTGAGACCGAGGAGCCACGCCACATGCAGGACCTCGCCTCCGGCGCGAGCACGACGAGCGACAAGCTGCTGCAGGCCGCGCTGCACCTGTTCGCCCGCCAGGGGCTCGACGTGCCGCTGCGCGACATCAACGAGCTGGCCGGCCAGCGCAACGCCTCCGCGCTCCATTACCACTTCGGCGGGCGGCCCGAGCTGCTCCAGGCGATCATCGACCGCTACCGGCCCAGCCGCGAGGAGTTCGCGGCGATCGAGGCCGAGATCCGCTCGGGCCCGCACGACGTGCGCGCGGTGGTCGACGGCCTGGTCCGGCGGAGCTGCACGTTCCTCTCCACCCCCGACCGACGCGACTACATCCGCTTCACCTCGCAGTTCGTGATGCGCCTGCCGATGCGCGAGCACCTCACCGACGGGCTCGACACCCCGTCGCTCGCCAGCGTGCGGGCGCAGGCGGAGATCCTGCACGAGCTGCTCCCCGACCTGCCCGAGCGCATCGTGCGCGAGCGGGTCGTGGCGTCGCTGAACCTCGTGCTGCTGCAAATCGCGGAGCGCGCCCGCATCATCGACGACGAGAACGGGCGCGGCCTGCTCGCCGAGGACGAGTTCGTCGCCAACCTGATCGACATGGCCACCGGGTTGCTCACCGCGCCGGCGTCGATCCGGGTGGGTCGGGCGCGCTGACTCGCGCGTTCGCCGGCTTTCCGCACTGACCAGCCGGAGTCATCGGTCTCGGCCGCGAGCAGCGCGTCGCGGAACCGGTCGAGCAGCTCCACCAGCTGCGTGCGGTCGTCGTCGGACCAGTCCTCGAGCGCGACCGCGTAGTCGTTGAGGGCGACCGCGCGCACGCGGGCGAGCAGGGCGTCGCCGGCCGCGGTGACCTCGAGGTACGCAACGCGACGGTCGGACGGGTCGATGGCGCGCACCACCAGGTGCTGGTCTTCCAACGCGCGCACCTGACGGCTCGCGCGCGACTGGTCGATCTCCAGCCGGCGGGCGATGTCGCTCACCGCGATCGGCCCGTGCCGTTGGATGAGCCGCAGTGCGCCGAGATTGGTCTCCGACACCGGGAGGTCGAGCGCGCGCTGGAGCCGTTCGCGTTGACGCGGACTGCGCGTGCTGGCGATGACGAGTTGGGTGAACTCGTGGATGCGCTCGAGGTCGGTGTCGCGTGCGCTCAACCGGCGGCGGTTTCCGTGTCGATGAGGGTGTCGAGGCGACGCGTCGTCTCGATCCATTCCTCGACCATGTCGAAGATGACGTCGCGCACCGGGCGCACGCTGTTCATCGTGCCGACGATCTGGCCGACGGGGAATCCGGTGAGCTCCTTGTTCTGCGCGCGTGTGAACCGACGCGACGCTTCGCTGAACACGATGCCCTGCAGCGGCATCGGGAGCGGATCGGGAGTGTCACTGCGCTCCCACGCGTCGGTCCACGCGGTGCGCAGTTGACGGGCCGGCTTGCCCGTCATCGAACGCGACCGCACGGTGCCGCGCGAGTTGGCGGCGAGCAGATTGGCCAGCGCGGTCGGGTTGGTGTCGGCCTCGGCGACGGTGAGCCAGATCGAGCCCGTCCACACGCCCTGCGCGCCCAATGCGAGCGCCGCGGCCATCTGCCGGCCGCGACCGATGCCGCCGGCCGCGAGCACGGGCACGTCGGGCCCGACCGCGTCGACCACCTCGGGTACCAGCACCATCGTCGACACGTCGCCGCAGTGCCCGCCCGCCTCGGTGCCCTGGGCGACGATCACGTCGGTGCCCTGCGCGACCTGGCGCTCGGCGTGCTGGCGGTTGCCCACGAGCCCGCCCACGAGCACGCCGCGTTCGTGGGCCTGCTCCACCACGTAGGGCGGCGGCGGGCCGAGCGCGTTCACCACCAGCGACACCGGGTGCGAGAGCGCGACCTCGACCTGGCCCGGCCCCTCTTCGTCGACGCCGAGACCGGCCGCCTTCACCGTCGCCCCCTGGAGGTCGTCCGGGAGCGGGGGCACGCCGTGCTCGGCGAGCAGCTCCTCCACGAAGGCCTGGTGCTCGGGCGGGATCAGCTCCTGGAGGTGCTGGATGCTCGCCTCCGAACCGCCCCCCTTGCCGACGTACTTCGCGGGCATGGCGAAGTCGACGCCATAGGGCATGCCGTCGACGTGCTCGTCGATCCAGCTCAGCTCGATCTCGAGCTGGTCGGGGCTGTAGGCGAGGGCGCCCAGCACCCCGTAGCCGCCGGCCTTGCTGACCGCAGCGACGACGTCGCGGCAGTGCGAGAAGGCGAAGATCGGGAGCTCGATACCGAGCCGGTCACAGATCGGGGTGCGCACGGCGGCCTCCTGCAGTGGGGTCGAGGTAGTTGCTTGCGCGCAAGCAACTAATGACGGCAGGATACGCCGACCCGTGATCGGCTGCAAGATCGCGGCACCCGAGACCCAGCAACAAGGAGCACACGATGCCCGACGCGCTCGTCGAACGTGACGGCCCCACGACGATCATCACCATGAACCGGCCGCAGCGCTACAACGCGTTGTCCGGGGCGATGCTCATCCGCATGTACGACGCGATGGAGGCGGCGTGCGCCGACCCCAGCGTCCGCTGCATCATCCTCACCGGCGCCGGCGGCAACTTCAGCGCGGGCGCCGACCTCCGCGCGATGGCGGGCGACGCCGACGACTCCGACCCCGAGATCGACGTGCCCGCGCGCATGGCCGCCGATCCCGACATCGTCTACAAGGGACTGCTCCGGCTATACCGGCCGTCGAAGCCGTTCATCGCCGCGGTCGAGGGCGTCGCGGTCGCGGGCGGCACCGAGATCCTGCAGCAGACCGACATCCGCGTCGCGGGCGAGTCGGCGCGCTTCGGCGTGAGCGAGGCGCGATGGTCGCTCTACCCGATGGCCGGGTCCGCGGTCCGGCTACGCCGGCAGATCCCGTACACGCACGCGGCCGAGATCCTGCTCACCGGCAAGCACGTGCGCGCGCCGGAAGCCGCGCGCATCGGTCTGATCGGCCACGTCGTCCCCGACGGCGAAGCGCTCGCCAAGGCGCTCGAGATCGCGGCGGTGGTGAGCGAGAACGGGCCCCTCGCGACGGAGGCCATCATCCGCACGTTGCGCGAGACCGACGGCATGACCGAGGCCGAGGGCCTCGCCCACGAATGGGACTACGGCCAGGCGGTGTTCGCGACCGAGGACGCCAAAGAAGGCCCGAAGGCCTTCGCCGAAAAGCGCAAACCCAACTTCCAACGCCGCTGAACCCGCCCCACCCCCGAACTTGCGTCGCTCGTGTTGCTATAGCCCACGCCAACGACGCAAGTTCGTGGTGGTGAGAGGAGTCAGACGAAAGCGATGGGGGCGCCGGCGGACTCGTAGCTGGCGCGGATGAGGGCGCTCGAGCGCGGGTCGCCGGCGATCGACACGCCCATCTGGTTCATCACGTAGCCGGCGGCGAGGCCGTTCTCCGGGTCGGCGAAACCGAGCGAGCCGCCGGCGCCGTAGTGCCCGAACGAGCCCGCGCCACCCATGGGCGCGAACGGTGACGCGGTCCAGAAGCCGAGACCGATCGTCGACTCGATGTCGAGACCGGGGAACGACAACACGCGGTCGGGGCCGGAGGTCTGGCGTGTGCGCCCATAGTTGATCTGTTCGGGCGTGAGCAGGGCTTCGGACGGCCCGTCCTCGACCTCGCCGATCAGCGCCGCGTACAGCCGCGCCAGCGAGCGCGCGTTGGTGACGCCGTTGGCGGCCGGGATCTCCGCCGCGTGGAACCCCCGAGTGTTGGCGCTCACCGCGAGGTCCGGGAGCGCGCCATTGAGGCTCAGCGCGCGGACGATGAGCGCGTCGGGGCCGACCAACTCCGCCAGCGACATTCCCTCCACGGACTCCATCGGGATCATCGCCGCGACCCGCGCCTCCAACTCCTCGGGGAGACCGATCCAGAAGTCGAGCCCGAGCGGCTCCGCGAACTCCTCGCGGAAGAACGTGCCCAGGCTGCGTCCGTCGATGCGCCGCACGACCTCGCCCACGAGGTGCCCGTAGGTGACGGCGTGGTAGCCGTGCGCGGTACCCGGCTCCCAGTAGGGCGCCTGCGCCGCGAGCGCGTCGACCACCGGGTCCCACGCCAGTGCTTCGTCCCACGTGAGCGTGGCGTCGATCGTGGGCAACCCGGCCTGGTGCGAGAGCAGCCACCGCACCGGGATCCGCTCCTTGCCCTCCTTGGCGAACTCGGGCCAGTAGGTCGCGACCGGCGCGTCGATCTCGAGCAGCCCGCGTTGGGCCAGCAGGTGCGCGCACGCGGCGGTGGCGCCTTTCGTCGACGAGAACACGATCTGCAACGTGTCCTCGCCGTACGGCTCGCCGCTCGCGACGTCGCGCACGCCGCCCCACAGGTCGACGACCTTACGGCCGCCGACGTAGAGCGCATACGTCGCCCCCACCTCACCGTTCTCGTCGAAGTTGTTCGCGAACGCGTCGCGCACGCTCTCGAATCCCGGCTCGACGGAGCCCCCGACTTCGGCCATCACGGTCCCACCACTTCGATCGGCGAGCAGTCTTCGTACACCGGACCGAACATCAATCGCAACAGTCGCTCGCTCCCGTACACCCGTTCACCCGACAGCCGTTCGGTGCCGAAGGTGAGGATGCCGACCACGTCGTGGCGTTGCACCGTGTCGCCGGGACCGGTGCGGGTCCAGATCGTGTACTCCTGCACGACGCCTTCGTCGCTCACCGACTCGCCGCGCAAAGCCGCGCCGGCGACGCACCGCTGGAACGTCGAGAAGAAGTAGTCGTAGTACTGGCGGGTCGCGGCCATGCCGCGGAACTCCAGGCCGACGGGCTGGAGCTCGTAGCGCGGTTCCGCTTCCAGCGTGGCGAACACGGTGTCGATGTCGCCGGTGCCCTCCGCGAGCGCGTGCGCAGTAGCCAGCGCGATGAGTTGCTCGCGGGTCGCGCTCACTTGGGCTCCTTCGGCAGACCGAGCACCCGCTCGCCGAGCACGTTGCGCTGGATCTCGTTCGAGCCGCCGTAGATCGTATCGGACCGGCTGAACAGGAACAGCTTCTGCTCGAGCGTGAGCTCGTAGGGCAACGCGTCGCCGATGAGGCCGTCGGCCCCGAGGATGTCGATGCCGAGGTTGCCGAGATCCCGGTGCCAGGTGCCCCAGAACAGCTTCGAGATCGACGCCTCGGGCCCGGGCACGCCCTTCGCCGCCATGCTGCGCAGCGCGTTCCACCGCATGAGCCGGAGGCCGATCCACGCGTCGACGAGCCGTTGCCGCAGCACCGGGTCGGTGGCGCCTCCGCGGTCGCGCGCGAGCGCGAGCAGGTGGTCGAGCTCGCGCTCGAAGCCGACCTGTTGCGCGAGGGTGGAGACCCCGCGCTCGAAGCCGAGCAGTCCCATGGCGACGCCCCACCCGTCGTCGACGTTGCCCACGACGAGACCCGCTTCGGTGCGGGCGTCGTCGAAGAACACCTCGTTGAACTCGCCGCCCCCGGTGATCTGCACGATCGGCCGCACCTCGACGCCCGGTTGATCCATCGGCACGAGCAGGAACGACAGGCCCTTGTGCCGGGCCGACGCCGGATCGGTGCGGGCGACGACGAAGCACCACTGCGACACGTGCGCGAGCGACGTCCACACCTTCTGGCCGTTGATCACCCACTCGTCACCGTCAAGCGCGGCGCGCGTCGCCACGTTGGCGAGATCGGAGCCGGCGTTGGGTTCGCTGTAGCCCTGGCACCACCGTTCGTCGCCGCGCAGGATGCCGGGCAGGAACCGCTGCTGCTGCTCGGGTGTGCCGTAGGCGATCAGCGTGGGCGCGAGCAGGTTCTCGCCCATGTGGTTGACGCGTGCGGGGGCCTGCGCGCGTGTGTACTCCTCGGCCCAGATCACCTGCTGCCCGAGCGACGCGCCGCGCCCGCCGAACTCCTCCGGCCAGCCCAGGCCGATGAACCCCGCCTTGCCGAGCTCGTGCTCCCACGCGACGCGCACGTCGAAGCCGACGTCTTCGTCGCCCGGGCCGCCTCGCCCCTTCAGCTCGGCGTACTCGCCGACCACGTGCTCGGCGAGCCACGCGGCGACGTCGCGCCGGAAGCGGGCGTCGTCACCGGTGAGCTCGACGTCGGGCATCGCGACCGTCACGCAGGGATCGCCATGAGCTCCACGCGCACGCCGTCGGGATCGGCGAGGAAGAGGAGCTCGATACCGGGACTGGAGCGGGTGTCGTCGAGCACGGTGGCGCCGCACGCGACGAGGTGCAACGCGGCGGTGTCGACGTCGTCGACGTAGAACGAGAGGTGCGTGAGCCCGAGCTGGTTGCGCCGTTGCGACGGCGCGCCACCGACGCCCGGCTCGACGAAGTGCAGCAGCTCGATGCGCATCGTCTCGTTCTGGACGAACTGCGACACGATCGCCACGGGACCGGGTACTTCGAGGCTCTGGTCGAGGCCCGGCACCGCGGTGCTGTCCATCTCGAACCGCTCGGCCCGTTCGAAGCCGAGACCGTCGCAGAAGAACCGCAACGAACGTTCGAGGTCACTCACGCACAGACCCATGTGCGACGGTCGGTACCCGCTCATGCCGCTCCCTCGTCCCCTCTCGAACCCGGTCCCCGACGACCTGACGGCCCGTCAGAAACAAGCTAGCGTCGCCCGCCGGAACCGTGCCCGACGGACAGGAGAGCCCCGCGATGGCCATACCCGGAGTGGATGACTACCCGATCAAGCTGGGCACGCTGCTCTTCACGATGGTCGAGCCCGAGAAGGGTCACGAGGTCGAGTACAACCGCTGGTACGAGCACGACCACTTCTACTCCGGGTGCATGGTCGGCCAGTGGCAGTTCGCCGGTGACCGGTTCGTCGCCACCCGCCGGCTGAAGGATCTCCGCTACCCCGCGGGGAGCGACATGACCCCCGACAACCTCGTCGGCTCGTACCTCGCGATCTACTGGGTGCTCGAAGGCCACCACGACGAGTGGAACCGGTGGGGCGTCGACCAGGTGAACTGGCTCCACGCCAACGGTCGCATGTTCGAGAAGCGCCAGCACGTCCACACCCTGCTGTACGAGAAGCGCTGGAGCGAGCGGGCCACCGAGAACGGCACCATCATCGAGCTCGCGCTCGACCACAACTACCCGGGTCTCGTCGTCGTCGCGGGCGACGTGAACGAGGGGCACACCCACGACGAGGTCGACGCGTGGTTCCGCGAGACCTACCTGCCCGACGCGTTCGCGCAGTCGTGGGGCCCCGACCTCGTTCTCGACGCCACCACATTGCCGTTGCTCGAAGACCGTCCCGCCGACGTCGCCCTCCCTGCCGCAGGGCCCAACCGGTTCCTGCAGATGCACTTCCTCGACCACGACCCCGAGGAGGGCTGGGCCGACGGCTACGCCAAGATCGGCGACGCCATCAACGCCAGCGGCCTCGCCACCCACGTGTGGACGGGACCGTTCATCCAGACCGATTTCGGCACCGACAAGTACACCGACGCGCTCTGGTAAGGCGCACCGCGTTCCAGGTAACTGTTCACGTGTCCGTTACACGTTGATCCTCAGGTAATTCACCGGTGCCGCCGATAATGGGTGGATGGAACGAGGCCCGGAATTCGATCGCTCGCGCCAGACGTGCGACGAGACCCGGTCGACCCGGCTGCACTACCAGCTCCGGTGCCTGCTTCCCGACGGCCACCAAGGGGAACACCGGTGGACCCCGGAGCTCCTGCCGCTCGACGTGCACTCTGAGGCCGCGACCGGCTGAAGACAACTCGGCTGAACATCGCTCGGCTGAGAAGAGCTCGGCTGGTCGGTAGGGTACGCACCGAGGAGCGTGATGACGATGACGCCGGTGCTGTACGACCCCGCGACCTACGCCCATGGATTCCCCTACGAAGTGTTCCGCGAGCTGCGCGACACCGCGCCGATCTCGCACCACGATCATCCGGGCTGGGCGAACGGCTACTGGGTGATCGCCCGTCACGCCGACGTGCAACGCGTGTCGCGCGACTGGACCGCGTTCAGGAACGCGCCCAACCCGTTCCTCCCCGACACCGCGGACACCAACGAGGACGGCACGTCGCTGCTGATGATCAGCCTCGACCCGCCGGAGCACACGCAGCTGCGCAAGCTCATCAGCCAGGGGTTCACGCCCCGCCGGATCAACGATCTCGCGGCGAGCGTGAAGGCGCGCGTCGACTCCGTGATCGACTCGGTCGCCGACCGGGGCGAGTGCGACCTCGTGAAGGACGTCGCGCTGTGGCTCCCGCTGCACGCGATCGCCGACCTCGTCGGTGTACCGGAAGAGGATCGCAAGCAGGTCTTCGAGTGGACCGAGCTCACCTTCGGCTTCGATCCCGCAGTCACGCCGACGCAACGCATGGAAGCCGCCCAGGCGATGTTCGCGTACGCCGACGCGATGTGCGCCGAACGTCGCGACGCGCCGCGCGACGATCTCATGAGCGTGTTGTTGCACGCCGACGTCGACGGCGAGAAGCTCACCGAGCTGCACCTCGCGTTCTTCTTCATGCTGCTGCAGAACGCGGGATCGGAGACCACCCGCAACCTCATCACCACCGGCACGCTCGCACTGCTGGAACGTCCCGATCAGCTCGAGCAGCTCCGCGCCGACTTCTCGCTCCTCCCGGTGGCCATCGAGGAGCTCCTGCGCTACGCGACACCGGTGATGTCGTTCACCCGCACCGCGACGCGCGACACCGAGGTCGCCGGCCAGGCCATCGCCGCGGGCGACCACGTGCTCATGGTGTACGCCTCGGCCAACCGCGACGAGCGGGCCTTCGACGCGCCCGACGAGATCGACATCACGCGCGACCCCAACGACCACGTGGCGTTCGGTGCCGGCGGCCCGCACTTCTGCCTCGGCTCGCATCTCGCCCGGCTCGAAGCCCAGCTGATGTTCGAGGCGATCCTCACCCGCTTCGAGGGCCTGGAGGTCACCGCCGACCCGGCCACGCTGCCGCGCGTCAACTCGAACCTCATCGACGGGCTGGCCGAGATGCCGGTGCGCTGGTCGGCGGTGCACTGAACCGCGTGCGCTGACCGGCTAGCGCCGGAGCAGGTCGTTGAAGGTCGCGATGAGCAGCGGGTTGAGGATGTCGGCGCGCTCCCACTGGAGGAAGTGACCGGCGCCCGGCACCATCAACGGTCCGATCCGGTCGGTGAACGCGACCTCGCAGAACCAGAGGAAGTCCTCGCCCACGACATGGTCGTCGGGCCCGTAGAGGATCAGCGTCGGCACGTCGACGGTGCCGGCCACGAGCGGCGGCTCGCTCATCGAGCGTCCGTGCGCGAGTTGGTAGACCGCCCAACCCGCTCGCAACCGGGCTTCGTCGGCGAACGGTTCGGTCATGAAGTCGACGTCGGCCGCCGTGAACGCACCGGGCGACGCCCACAACCGGCTCTGGTACATCCCCGCCACCCACTGCCGGCGTGCCGCGGGGGTGGGCAGCATCGCCGCCAGCTCGTCGGGCCGCGCGCCCTGCAGCTCGCGGTAGTCGCCGGTCGGGCCGTTCGACATCGCGCTGAGGCTGCCGTAGTCGAGCCCGGCCGCCGCGTACTCGGCCACCGCCGCCGGCGGGACGGTGTTGAAGAAGCACAGGCGTTCGACGAACCCGGGGTACCGGTGCACGATGTCGACGGCCACCACGCCACCGACGTCGCCCCCCACCACGGCGCAGTGCTCGTGACCGAGCCCGTCGTGCACCAGCGCGTACGAGTCGCGCGCGTACACCGCGAGGTCGTACTCGTCGTCGGGTGAGAGATCGCTGTCGCCGTAGCCGCGCAGATCGGGGGCGATCACCTCGAACCCGGCCGCCGCGAGCGGCGCGATGTTGCGCCACCAGATCCGCTTGGTCTCGGGATAGCCGTGGAGCAACAACAGCGGGTAACCGCCGATGCCTTCGCGCACGTACGCGATCGAGATCCCGTCGCGCACCTCCGACCGGTGGATCGTGAACCCGTCGGCCCCGGGCGTCGGTGGTGGCGCGGGTCGCCGTTGCGGGTCGTAGATCACGCGAGGCCGGCACCCCGCTCGGCGGCTTCGCGGCGGAACCGGCTCGTGCGGTGCTCGGGGTCGCGGTCGAGCTTCGGGATCACGTGCTCACCGATCAACCGAATGGTCTCGAGCGCGTCCTCGTGCGGCGACGAGAAGAGACCGAACACCAGTTGGTCGGCACCCGCGCTCTCCCACCGGCGACACGCCTCGAGCGCGTGATCGGGATCGCCCACCACCATGCCGCCGGTACCGAGCGCGCTGGTGGCCGTGGCTTCGTCCATCTCGGGGATCAGCTCGGGCCACTGCGGTGCCCAGTCGGGGTGCGGGAACGTGTCGTGGTAACGGAATACGTTGCTCTGCAGGTACGACATCCGCGACGCGATCAGCGTCTTCACCGCGAGTTGCGGATCCTCGTTCACGCACGCCGCGCTCGTGATCATCACGCAGTCGTTCACGTACGCGCCGATGGGCTCGGCAGTCTCGATCGCCTTCTTGTACGCCTCCATCACCGGCGCCATCTCCTCGAGTTCCTGCACCGAGAAGCCGAGCACGCCGAGGCCCTTGTGCGCCGCCATCGCGTAGCTCGACGTGTTGCCGGCCGCGTACCACATCGGCGGGTGCGGTTTCACGTAGGGCTTGGGCAGGATCTTGCGCGGCGGCAGCGACCAGAATTTGCCGTTGTAGCCCTCGTACTCGTCCTGCATCCACATCTTCGGGAACTCGGCGATCACGTCTTCCCAGATCTCGCGCGTGCCGCTGAGGTCGGACATGCCGGGGAGGAAGCCGAGGATCTCGTGGCTCCCCGCGCCGCGTCCGGTACCGAATTCGAACCGGCCGTTCGACAAGTGGTCGAGCATCGCCACCCGCTCCGCCACCTTGGCCGGATGGTTGACCTGCGGCAGCGGGTTGAAGATCCCCGACCCGAGGTGGATGCGCTCGGTCGCGTGCGCGAGGTAGCCGAGCACGACGTCGTTGGCCGACAGGTGCGAGTACTCGTCGAGGAAGTGGTGCTCGGTCACCCAGGCGTACTTGAACCCGGCGCGTTCGGCCGCCTGCACCAGCTCGATCTCGTTCAGCAGCGCGTGGTGCTCGGCGTCGGGATCGCCGACCCGTCGGTACGCGGGCACGTAGCCCTGGATGAACACTCCGAACTCCATCACGGCCTCCAGTGGTCGAGCATCACGGTTTCCAGGGCGCGGGCCAGTCGTCGGCGCGGAACTGCGCGTCCATCCCGCCGTCGCAGAACAGCACCGACCCGCAGAAGAAACGGGCGTCGGGGCCGAGTAGGTAGGCGAGCAGCGCGGCGATCTCCTCCGGGCGACCGCGGCGGCCGAGGGGCGCCACGAATCCTTCGATCGCCGGGCCGACGAACGGATCGCGGAGTCCCTCTTCGAGCAACGGCGTCTGCACTGCGCCGGGGGCGACCGCGTTGAGGGTGATGCCCGCGCCGGCCCACTCGTCGGTGACCGCGTGCCGGCGGACCCACCAGGCCAGTGCGGTCTTGGTGACCGGGTACGTGGTGAGCGACTCGCCTTCGCCGGCCATCGCCCGCGCCGCCGCTTCGTCGCCCTCGAGGCACGCGGCCACGAGCGCTTCGGGGATACCGGGCTGGCACGTGGTCGAGTTCGAACTGATCGCAACCGCGGCGGGCTCGGTGCCGCGCGCAAGCAGCGGGCGCAGGCCGGCAAGGAGCTCGACGGTCCCGAAGTAGTTCACCGAGATCAACAACGACGCCGGACGGTCCGGGAGGCCGGCCAATCCGGCCAGCGTGACCAGCCCGTCGAGCACCCCGCCCGAGAGGTCGTTGACCTGTTCGATGGCGGCGCGCCGGCCGTCGGGCGTGCCGAGGTCGGCTTCGACGTCGGCGTTGCGGAGGTCGACGCCGATCACCCGGTCGCCGGCGGCGGTCAGCCGGGCGGCGAGCGCGGCGCCCATGCCCGAAGCAGAACCCGTGATCGCAATCGTCCGCACAATCCCCCCTGTGCCGAGCCTGACGTGGAGTCGCCCGCGCTGCCGGTGCCTACGGCTTGACCAGGTCGCGCCAGGGCACGTCCTTGTCGCTCACCGGATCACGCGGCAGGCCGAGCGCGCGCTCGGCGATGACGTTCTTCTGCACTTCGTCGGTACCACCACCGAGCCGCACCGAGTACTGGCTCAGGAAGTAGTCCTGCCACTTGGAATGATCGGGCCCGTCGGCGCCCCAGAGCATCGCCTCGGGCCCCATGATGGCCATGACGACGTCGCCGGTGAGCGCCATGTGCCGCGAGAACGCGAGCTTGAGCACCGACGCCTCCGGACCCGGCATCTGCCCTTTACTCATCGCGGTGCGCAGGCGGTACCCCATGTACTCGAGCACCCCGGCGCGGATGAACGTCTGCGCGAGCTGTTGGCGCACGACGGGATCGTCCGCCACGCCGAAGCGCCGCGCCAGCTGGATGATGTCGTCGGTGGTGGCGCGGCCGGGGCCGCCGCCACCGATCATCGCCCGCTCGTTGCCGAGTGTGGTCTGCGCCACCCGCCAGCCGTTGTTCACGTCACCGAGCACGTTGTCGATCGGGATGTGGACGTCGGAGAGGAAGACCTCGTTGAAGTCCGCGACTCCGGTGATCTGCACGAGCGGCCGTACGTCGATGCCGGGCGTCTTCATGTCGACGATGAAGTAGGTGATGCCGCGGTGCTTCGGCGCATCGGGATCGGTGCGGGCGAGCAGGATGCCGTAGTCGGCGTACTGGGCGAAGCTGTTCCAGACCTTCTGCCCGTTCACGACGTACTCGTCGCCGTCGAGCACCGCGCGCGTACCGAGTGACGCGAGGTCGGAGCCCGCGCCGGGCTCGCTGTAGAGCTGGCACCACAGCTCGTCGCCGCGGAGGATGGCGTCGATGTGCTCCTTCTTCTGCGTCTCGGTGCCGTGGACGATCAGCGTGGGGACCACCATCGAGACCGCGACCGAGAACGCGCCGACCGACACGTCGAACTTCGCCTGCTCCTCGTTGAAGATCGTCTGCTGCATGCCGGAGCCACCGCGACCGCCGTACTCCTTCGGCAGCGTGATGCCCGACCAGCCGCCGTCGTAGAGCACGCGCTGCCATTCGCGGCTGCGTTGCATCGTCGCATCGAGCCCGCCCGGGTCGCTCCAGGGGCTGGCCCCGCTGCCGTCGGTGCGCCGCAGGGAGGCGTGATCCGCCAGCCAGGCGTACGCCTCGGCCCGGAACGCCGCTTCTTCCGGAGAGTCGCCGATTTCCATGTCGCTCTCCTTCTATTCGGTCCGAGGCGGGAACCGCCGAAGCGTCCGGATCGTAGTGGTGCCGCGTCGGGCAGGTCAGGCGATGGTCTGGGGAAGCGAGCTGGCGCGGATGGCGTCGGCGAACGAGTAGTCGAACGGCACGATCACATCGAACGGCGCGTCGAGGAGCACGTCGGTACCGGCGCCGTAGGGCGCGGCGGCGCGGACCGCGGTGGTGACGGCGGCGGCGTCGCCCTCGAGCAGGTACAGGTCGAGGTCGAGCCCGTCGTCGTTGATGGAGCGATGACCGAGCACCGCGTGCACACCGTCCACGCCGACCGCGGCCGAGGCGACGGAGTCGCGCCGCGTCGTCGTCACCGCCACGGCGGAGGACCGCGCGCACCGCGGTGTGCTGGATGTGGGGCACATCGGCAGGATCAGCCTTCAGCGCCGGATCGGCGACGCCCCACGTCCAGCGCATGGCGTCGCCGGCCCGCACGATCTTCTTCTCCGGCGCGAACATCCGCCCCGCGGCCTCGAGCTTGTCGCGGTACGTCGTCATGTCGGCGAGCACCTGCGCGGGGTCGCCGCCGAGCGTGTAGACGGTCACGTGCACGCCCCGGCCGTCGGCGAATCCGTCGAGCCGGTTCGCGGGCTCCCGCACGTCGTGCAGCGCGGGCGGCGCGACGTAGCGACGACCCGACATGATCCCCGGCAACGCGATGTTCGGCGGCAGATGCTCGAGGTCGTACCAGCGGTTCCAGTCTTCGATGGCGTCGGCGTCACAGTCGACCGAGGCGAAGATGATGCCGGTGACGTCCATCAGACCGGGCGCAACTCGACCAGGCGCACGAGCGGGATCCGGCGCTCGGTGCGGGTCTGGTAGTCGTTGTAGTACTCGCGGTCTTCGGTGAGTGCCTTCCACGTGGCCGCGTAGTCGCTGCCGTCGAGCACTTGTGCGTCGGCCCAGAACTCGCGACCCCGCACCCGCGCCCGCACCTCCGGGTTGGCGTCGCGGTCGGAGAGGTTCAGGTACCACGCCGGGTTCTCCGGCACGCCCGCGTAGGACGCGACCACGATGCGGTCACCGTTGTCGTCGAACCACACCGGCAACGCGACCTTGTGCTCGTTCCCGCTCTTGCGCCCGATGGTGGTGATGACCACGTGGTCCATGCCCGCGATGAACCACGCCGATTCCTCGTCGGTCGACTCGAGGTACGCGACGTGGCCCCGGCTGATGCCGGGGATGTCGGCGAGCGGTGGCTCCTCGAACGGCTCGTTCTTCTGCGACTTCCGGGGTTCCTGCGCCATGCGGCGCAACCTACCCCCACCTCGTGGCTCGGCGCCTCTGGCGCGCCTACCTAGTGATCACTATGCTTCGGCCCGGTGGAGATCAGGCCGTTGTCACCGGCACTGGGCGCCGAGGTGCGGGGCGTCGACCTGCGCCGGCCACTGCGCCCGGAGGAACTGGCGCAGTTGCGCGCCGCGTTGACCTCGCACTTCCTGCTGCGCGTCCCCGATCAGGATCTCGACGACGAGCAACACGCCGGTGCCGTCGCGCAGTTCGGTGCGCTCGCGCTCGAGGGCCTCGGCCAGAAGCACCGGGTCGGCTTCGTGTCGAACACCCGCCCCGGCGGCACCCTCGGCTCCCGCGCCGCGACGTTCCACATCGACTACGGGTTCACCGACCACCCGTACGAATTCCTCTCGCTGTACGGGCTGGAGATCCCGCCGGACGGCACCGAGACGTGGTTCGCGAACGCGGTCGCCGCGGCGCGCGATCTGCCCCCGGATCTCCTCAGGCGGGTCGAGCACCTGACGGCACGCGCCGCGGTCGACGTCACCTCGGAGATCGGCGAAGCGGGCATTCGGCTCCACCTCGGACGGCTCGACGAGACCTACCCCCACGCGCGGCGCCCGGTGTTGTGGCCCCATCGCGACACCGGCGGTCCCATCCTCGCGGTCTGGCAACAGCAGACCGATGCGATCCTGCCGCTGGCGCCCGATGAGAGCAACGCCCTGCTCGAAGCGCTGTTCGCCCACCTCTACCGACCCGACCACATCTACGTCCACCACTGGGAGCCGTGCGACCTCCTGATCTGGGACAACCACGCCCTGCAACACGCGCGCCCCGACATCGGCGTCGACGTTCCGCGTACGCTCCGGCGCGTGTGCGTGGGGACGACGCCCGACCTCTCGATCTTCGCTGCGAGGAGTGCACGAACGTGAGCAACGTCGACACTGTCCACGAGATGTTCGCCCGCTTCTCGGCGGGCGACAAGCAGGGCCAACTCGTGCACTGCGCCGACGACGTCGTGTACGAGGCGCCGTACTACGACGGGCTGATTCGCACCGGTAAGGCGGAGCTCGAAGCGATGCTCGCCGCGGTCGAGGAGCGCTTCGACGAGGTGTCCTACGTGATCGTCGACCACTTCCCCACCCTCGATCCCGACCTGGTGATCGTCGAGGTCCGGGGTGACAACAAGGTCCGCGGGTCCGACCGGCGCTACCGCAACCACTACATCATGTTCCTGTACTTCCGGGACGGTCTCGTCTACCGCTGGCGGGAGTTCTCCAACCCCGACGTCTACCGAACCGCCACCACGACGACCGCGACCACGACCACGACCGACAGCAGCACGACGAGAGAGGTGTCGCCATGACCGGAGTGCTCGACGGGATCGAAGTGCTCGACCTCTCTGCGGGGATCGGCGGCCCGATGGCGGGCATGCTGCTGGCCGACCACGGGGCGCGCGTCACCATGATCGAGCCGCCGGCCGGCGACGGCTCCCGCTCGTTCTCCGCCGCCGCGGCGTCGGGGAAGCAGGTGTGGAACCGCGGGAAGCGCAGTGCGGTGCTCGATCTCCACGATCCCACCGACCGGGACCGGCTGTACGCGCTCGTGCGGCGGGCCGACGTGTTGATCGAGAGCTTCACGCCCGGGGTCACCGCGGTGCTCGGGATCGACGACGCCACGCTGCGGGCGTTGAACCCGCGGCTGATCTACTGCTCGATCACCGGCTACGGCGACGACGGCCGCCACGCCGATCGGCCGACGCACGACGCGCTGGTCGCGGCGCGCACAGGCCACCAATGGGAGAGCCGCGGGGTGCCTGGCGGCACGCTGGCCCGCCTCGCCGGCGACCCCGGATTCCTCCCCGACCTCGAGGTGCCCGACGACTGCTGGGTGGCCGCGCCGAGGAAGGGCCCCTTGTTCGCGGGCGTGCCGTGGGTGAGCGTCGCCACCTGCTACCTCGCCACCCTCGCGATCAGCGCCGCGTTGCGCGTGCGCGAGCAGACGGGGCGGGGGCAGCGGGTGTCGACGTCGATGCTCCAAGGCGTGCTCGCCACCACGCTCGGCGGCTGGCAACGCGCCGAGCACGTGAACGCCGAGAATTATCAGAGCTGGGTGATCGACCCGCGCGCACCGAAGGCGGTGTTCCGCTGCGCCGACGGCCGCTGGGTGCACCAGTGGACTCCCCTCCCCAGCTTCGTGCTCGGCGTCTCCGAGGGCGACACCCTCGAGCTCACCGACGAGACGAAGTCGCCGCGCGAGTCGGCGACGCGGATCGGGATCGCATCGGAGGAGATGCTCCTCCTCCATCACTACCAGCCCCTCATGGCCGCGGCGTTCGCCAAGTTCCCCTCCGCGCCGTGGGTCGAGCTCGCGGCCAGTGTCGGGGTGCCGCTGCAGCCCATCCGCTCCCCAGAGGAAGGGCTGGCCGATCCACTGTTCGCGGCCGACGGGTGCGTCATCGAGGTGTCCGATCCCGCGCTCGGTCCGGTGCGGCAGGTCGGCCGGGTCTACGAGCTCCACGCGTGCCCGACCGACGCGCCGACCGCGCCGCCGTCACCCGGCGCGCACACCGCCGAGGTGTTGGCGGAGGCCGACGCGGCCGCGGCATCGGGGGCGCCCGTCGACTCCCCCGCCGATGCGTCTGCCGATAGACCCGCGCCGGGCTCGCCGCTCGAAGGAGTGCGGGTGCTCGACCTCGGGCTCGCGGTCGCCGGGCCGTGGGGCACGATGATGCTGGCCGATCTCGGAGCCGACGTGATCAAGGTGAACGCGCCGCACGACGGCTACTGGATGAGCTCGCACATCGCGATGAGTTGCAACCGGGGCAAGCGCAGCATCGCACTGAACCTCAAGGACCCTGAAGCGATGGCCGTGTTGCACCGTCTGGTGGAGCAGGCCGACGTCGTGCAGCACAACATGCGGTACGACGCCGCGATCCGCCTCGGCGTCGACTACGAGAGCCTGCGGGCGATCAAGCCCGACCTGATCTACTGCCACACGCGCGGCTTCGAGCACGGCCCGCGCGAAGGGCTGCCGGGCAACGACCAGACCGGCGCCGCGCTCGCGGGGGCCGACTGGCTCGACGGTGCACTCGACCACGACGGCATCCCGTTCTGGCCGGTGGTCTCGCTCGGCGACACCGGGAACGGGTTCCTCTCGGCCATCGCCATCGTGCAGGCGCTCTATCACCGTGACCGCACCGGCGTCGGCCAGTTCGTCGACACGTCGATCATGTACGCACAACTGCTCAACACCTCGATGGCGTGGGCGACGGCCGACGGCTCGACCACCGGGCCGCGCCCGTCGCTCGACACCATGCAACTCGGGGTGCACGCGCTGTACCGCCTGTACAAGACCGCCGACGGCTGGCTGTGCATCGCCGCGCGCGACGACGCACATCGTGCTGCGCTCGCCGGCGTGCTCGGCGTCGAGGTCGACGCCGACCCACCGTTCGACTCACTCGAGCCGGTGTTCGCGACGCGGCCCGCCACCGAGTGGTTCACCCTGCTCGACGCCGCGGGCGTGCCGTGCGAGGTGTCGACCCCCGACTTCGTGCTCGACCTGTTCGACGATCCCGAGATGATCGAGAAGGGGTGGGTCACGTCGTACGTGCACCCGGTGGTCGGCCAGCTCGACATGCTCGGCCTGCTGTTCGACTTCTCGGAGACCCCGGGCCGGATCCAGGGACCGCCGCTGCTGCCGGGCCAGGACACACGGTCGATCTTGCACGAGCTCGGCTACAACGACGAACAGGTCGACAAGCTGATCGCGACGGGGGTGGCCGCGTGCCCGGCGTGATCCCGCCCTCGCCCACCGTCGACGACCAGTTCTTCTGGGACGGCGTGCAGACGGGCCAACTGCTCTTCCAGCGGTGCACCGCGTGCGGCACGCTCCGCCATCCGCCGGCGCCGATGTGCGGCGACTGCCATTCCCTCGAGTGGGACACACAGGAATCGCGCGGGAACGGATCCGTCTACACCTGGATCGTGTCCCACCACCCCACCCGGCCTGATGCCGAACCGCGCATCGTCGCCCTGGTGCAGCTCGACGACGGGCCGCGCTTCGTGTCGAACCTGCTGGGCATCGAGATCGACGACGTCCGCAACGACATGCCGGTCGCGGTCTGCTTCGAGACCATCGACGACGTCGTGCTCCCGCAGTTCCGGCCCACGGGCGGCGAGGACCGGTGACCACGATCAGCGACACCGCCGTCGTCGGCATCGGCCAGACCGAGTTCTCGAAGCACTCGGGCCGCAGCGAGCTGCAGCTGGCCTCGGAGGCGATCGTCGCCGCCATCGCCGACGCCGGCCTCACCCCCGCCGACATCGACGGTGCGGTCACCTTCGCCATGGACGTGAACGACGAGCTGGCGGTGATCCGCACCGCGGGGATCCCCGAGCTGCGGTTCACTGCCCGCACGCGCGGCGGAGGCGGCGGTTCATGCGCCACCGTGCAGTTGGCCGCGGCCGCGGTCGCGTCGGGCGCCGCCAACGCGGTGATCGTGTACCGCGCGTTCAACGAACGGTCGGGTCGCCGGTTCGGGCAGCCGACCTCCGAGAACAACGCGACGCGGGTCACCCCGCCGGGCTGGAACTGGTACCTGCCGTTCGGGTTGGACACGCCGGCCAAGGTGTACTCGCTGTGGTACCAGCGCTACATGCACAAGTACGACGTGAGCAACGTCGACTTCGGGCTCTACCCGGTGGTGGCACGCCAGTACGCCGCGACCAACCCCGCCGCCTTCTACTACGAGCAGCCGCTGACGCTCGAGCAGCACCAGCAGTCGCGCTGGATCGTCGAGCCGATCCTGCGCAAGCTCGACTGCTGCCAGGAGAGCGACGGCGGGGTCGCCATGGTGGTCACGAGCGCGGCACGCGCGCGTGATCTTCCCCACCCGCCGGTGCGCCTCGCCGCCGCCACGCAGTCGCACGGGCGCGACGGCGACGAGATGTTCGACTACTACGTGGGCGACCGGGCCGAGTTCCCCGAGGCGGCATCGCTCGGCCGCCAGATGTACGAAGCCACCGGGCTCGGGCCCGCCGACATCGACGTCGCCATGATCTACGAGAACTTCACGCCCACCGTGTTCATACAGTTGGAGGCGTTCGGGTTCTGCGGCCCCGGCGAGGCCACCGAGTTCATCGCCGCGGGGAACATCGAGCCCGGCGGGAGCACCCCGGTGAACACCAACGGAGGGTTGCTCGGCGAGGCGTACATCCACGGGATGAACAACATCCTCGAAGGGGTGCGCCAGGTGCGGGGATCAGCGGCCAACCAGGTCGACGACGTGGAGAACGTGCTCGTGTCGGCGGGCCGCAGCGGCCTCATCCTCCGCGCGACGTAGCTACGGCTTGCCGCGCGCGGCGGTGGCGCGGCCGGCGGCGCCGAACGCGGCGGCATCGAAGCTGCGGTGGGCGACGTGCTCGGTCTCCATCGCGAGCGCGTCGGCGAGTGAGAGGCCGTCGCCCCGGCGGTAGAGGCCGAGGACCTCCCCCACCGCGCCCGTGTCGGCCACGTCGAGCGCCAGCGCGCGCGTGAACGACGCGAGCTCCCCGTGTGGCACCACGTGGTTCACCAGCCCGAGCTGCAACGCCTCGTCGGCGGGCACGAAGTTGCCGGTGATCGACATCTCCGCCGCCTTGCGCACTCCGACCGCGCGCGGCAGGAGTGCGGTGAGACCCCACGCGGCGACAACGCCGAGCCGCGCGTGCGTGTCGGCGAAGCGGGCCCGCTCCGACGCCACCACGAACGTGGAGCTCAACGCGATCTCCAGCCCACCCGACACGCACGCCCCGTTGACCGCGCAGATCACCGGCGTGGTCATGGCCCGCAGCGCACGACCCGGGTTCAGCGTGAACTGGCGGTCGAACGCGCTCGCGGGCGGCGCGCCCGACTCCGCCACCTCCCGGAAGTCGACCCCGGCGGTGAACACCGGGTCGACCGCGGCGAGCACGACCACACGCGTCGCGTCGTCCTGCTCGGCTTCGGAGAGCAGCTCGTTGAGACGCGTGCGCATGGCGAGCGTCATCGCGTTCTTGGCCTCGGGCCGATTGAGGGTGATGGTGCGGACGCCCTCGGCGTCGGCGACGAGAAGCTCCGTCATGCGCGCGGGCGGCCGCCTCGCGGTACCGGCTGGTGCTGTGCACCGGGTCGGTGTCGAGCTTCGGGATCACGTGCTCGCCCATGAGCCGGATCATCTCGAGCGTCTCGTCGAGCGGCGCGGGCCCGATCCCGAACGTGATCTGGTCGACACCGGTGTCGGCCCAGCGCTGGCACTGTGCGAGCGCTTCGTCGGGGTTGCCGATGATCGTGGCCCCGGCGCCGATGACGTCGTCGGCCATGTCGAGCGTCATGTCGGGGATGAGCTCGGGCCACGACGGGATCTCGGCCGGGTGCGGGAACGTGTCGTGGTAGCGGAACACGTTGCTCACGAGGTAGCTCGATCGTGCGTTGACCCACGACTCGCGCGCCTTCTGCGTCTCCTCGGCGACGTAGGCGGCGATGCAGATCATGATGTTGTTGTTCACGTACGCGCCGATCGGTTCGGCGTTCGCCACCGCCTTGCGGTACTCGGCGGCCAGCGGTGCGAACGTGTCGAGCTCGCCCACGGAGAAGCCGAGGATCCCCAGGCCCTTGCGCCCGGCCATCTCCCAGCTCGACGTGTTGCCGGCGGCGTACCACATCGCGGGGTGCGGCTTCACGTAAGGCTTGGGCAGGATCCGGCGCGGCGGGAGCGACCAGAACTTGCCCTCGTAACCCTCGTATTCGTCCTGCATCCACATCTTCGGGAACTCGCCGATGACGTCTTCCCAGATCTCGCGCGTCCCGGTGAGGTCGGTCATCTCGGGGAGGAACCCGAGGATCTCGTGGCTGCCCGCGCCCCGCCCGGTACCGAACTCGAACCGGCCGTTCGACAGGTGGTCGAGCATCGCCACCCGCTCCGCCACCTTCGCCGGGTGGTTCACCTGCGGGAGCGGGTTGAAGATCCCCGAGCCCACGTGGATACGTTCGGTCGCGTGCGCGAGGTAGCCCGCCATCGCGTCGTTGGCGGAGAGGTGCGAGTACTCGTCGAGGAAGTGGTGCTCGGTGAGCCACACGTACTTGAAGCCGGCCTTGTCGGCCGCTTCCGCCATCGCCAGCTCGTCCATGAAGACCTGGTGCTCGGCGTCCGGGTTGCCGGCACGGCGGAACTCCGGGTTGTAGCCCTGCATGAAGATCCCGAACTCCATTGCGTTCCCCCTGCTCGGTTCGATTGCTCTGGTTCTGACGATGGCTACTGCGTGATACCGAAGCGCTCGAGGCCGAAGGCCTTGATCGCATTGCCCCGGATGAACTTGTACCGCTCTTCTTCGTTGAGCCCGGCCTGGTCGCAGATCTCGGTGGCGACTTCCTTAGAGCGCGGGAAGGTGGAGTCGGCGTGCGGGTAGTCGGTCTCGAAGCAGATCTGGTCCATGCCGATGACGTCGCGGTTGGCCAGACCGACCTCGTCGTCGAAGATGCAGCCGTAGATACGGCTCACGTAGCTCGACGGCGGGTGCGGGAGCGACGTGCCGAAGCTGTTGTCGCTGCGTTCGGCGGCAAGCTTGTCGGCGCGCTCCATCACGTAGGGCATCCAGCCGACCTGCCCCTCCGAGTACGCGATCTTCAGCTCGGAGAAACGCTCGAGCGTGCCGGAGAAGATGTAGTCGATCATCGAGCCCATCGCGTTCTGGAACGTGAGCGTGGAGCTGACGATGAACGGTGCATCGGGCGACGTACTCGGCATCTTCGAGCTCGACCCGATGTGCATGCAGACGGTGGTGCCGGTCTCCTGGCACGCGGCGAAGAACGGGTCCCAGTGGTGGTTGGCGTCGTGGATCGACGGCAGCCCGAGCGGATACGGGTTCTCCGGGAACGTCACCGCGAAGCACCCGCGATCGGCGGAGCGGCGGACCTCGGCGGCGGCGAGCTGCGGGTCCCACAGCGGCACCATCGTGAGCGGGATGAGCCGGCCTTTGCCGTCGCCCGCGCACCACTCGTCGATCATCCAGTCGTTGTAGGCCTCCACGCAGAGCAGCGCGAGCTCCTTGTCGTCGCGCTCGAGGAAGGTCTGCCCGCAGAAGCGCGGCAGCGTGTTCGGGAAGCAGACCGACGCCTCGGTGTGGTTGGCGTCCATGTCGACGAGTCGTTCGGCCTTGACCCAGGTGCCGGGCCGGATCTCGTCGAACGTGGTGGGGGTGACGTCGAGCTCGTCGAAGCCGACCGCGGCCGACAGCTTCGGGAACGGGTAGACGAGGTCGTCGTAGAGCCACCAGTCGCACGGCTCACCGCCGTCGACCCCCTTCTCGAACGAGAAGACACCGCCCTCGAAGTGGAAGGCCGCCGAGTCGCGCTCCACGCGCGGGGCCCGGTCGCGGAACTTGGCCGGGATGCGCGCGGTCCACAGGTCGGGGGGTTCGACGACGTGGTCGTCGACCGAGATGATGCGGGGGATGTCCATGGCCGCAGTCTCCTTCATCGAGGCGCCGCGCCCCAGTCGGGAGCGCCGGGCAGGACCGTGGCGAAGTCGCCGCACGTCCATCCGCCGTCGACCACGAACTCCGCGCCGGTGCAGTACGAGCTGTCATCCGACGCGAGGAACAGCGCCATGTTGGCGAGCTCCTCGGGCCGACCCACCCGCCCGAGCGCGATGTTCCGGAACCAGGTGTCGACGACAGCTTCGTCCTCTTCGCCGGGATTGGTCATGAAGGTGTTGACCCCGCCGGGGTGGATCGAGTTCGCCCGGATCCCGTGCACGCCGAGCTCCAGCGCCGCGGTCTTGGTCATGCCCCGGATCGCGAACTTCGACGACGTGTAGGCGATGAGGCTGTTCTTCGAGCCCAGGCCGTCGATCGACGACACGTTGATGATCGAACCGCCACCGGCGTCGATCATCGGCTGCATCGCGGCCTTGATCCCGAGGAACGTGCCCACCTGGTTCACGTTGATGACCGTCATGTAGTCGTCGAGCGTCGTGTCGGCGATCGACTTGAACATGCCGATCGCGGCGTTGTTCAGGAGCACGGTGAGCGGCCCGAACGCGAGGGCGGCCTCCACGACGGGGGCCCACTCGGCTTCCCGGCTCACGTCGTGGTGGACGAAGACGGCGTCGTCGCCGAGATCCTTGGCGACCTGCTCACCTTCGTCGTCGAGCACGTCGGTGAGCACCACCCGGGCGCCCTCGCGGACGAAGAGCCGCGCCTCCGCCTCGCCCTGCCCGCGCGGCGCCGGTGATGATCGCGACCTTGCCGTCGAGCCTTCCCATGGTCCCCCCTGGACTCCTCGGAAGCGAACGAACACCGAGTGTAACGAGCCGTGCTCCCGCCCCACCCGGGCCTGTCCCGCCACCCCCACCGGGAACATCTCGGAGTTGACGTACCCCGGTGAGCGCGAACTCCGAGATGTTCGCCGGGAGGACCTGCCCCACGACCGCGGTCAGTCGGGGAACAGCACCCGCGCGAGGACGTCGTTGAGGGCAGCGAAGGCGCGGGCGTCGCTCCAGCCCCGCTCCACCGTGAGCGAACGGTATGTCCCCACGGACATGGAGTTCTTCCTCGCCGCCGACTTCGCGCGCGTCTAACCGAGCGCGCCGCTCTCCCGCAGCGCGGCGACGCGCGCATCGTCGTAGCCGAGCACGCGCGTGAGCACGTCGTCGGTGTGCTCACCGACCTCGGGCGCCTTGGCCGGCACCGGCAATTCCTCGCCCTCGACGTGCAACGGGAACAGCAGCTCGTCGGCGCCGGTGATCTCGTTCGGGATCCACGTGAACCGGTCCTGGAACTGCGGGTCGTCGCGCACCGTCTGGGCCGTGTTGGCCGGGGCGATCGTGGTGTTGTGGGCGTCGGCGAAGTCGATCCACTCCTGCGAGGTGCGGGTGCGGAAGATGTCGCGCAACTCGGACTGCAGTTCCTTGTTGCCCCGCGCGTGGTCGGCGATCTTCTTGCCCGGCCACTTGTCGAAGAGGTCCATGCGGTCGATGCCTGCGCAGAAGTTCTTCCAGAACGACTGCTCCGACGCCATGAACAACACGTGGCCGTCGGACGACTCGTAGTACTGGTATCGGACGCCTTCCCACATGCCCCCGAGCCCCGGGGCGCGGCGCTCGAAGTTGTCGGTGGGGTTGCCGGTGACCACGGTGTCGGGGCGCTCGTCGTAGCCCTTCCACGTCTCGATGCGGTACCAGTCGAAGTACGCCGCGCTGTCGGACTGCGCGATCTCCATGCACGCGCCCTGGCCCGTCTTCTCCGCGCGCAGCAGCGCGGCGAGGATGCCGATGGCCCCGAACGCGGGGCCGGCGGTGATGCCGATGTTGGCCTGGTCGGGGATGCGGCAGAAGCCTTCGTCGTCGACCACCGGTTGGAGGGTGCCGGCCCACGCGTCGTACGCGATGCCGTGGCTCGGGAGGTCGCGGTAGGGGCCGGTGGAGCCGTAGCCCGAGATCGTGCACATGACGATCTTCGGGTTGAGCTCCTGCAGCCGCTTGTAGCCGAGACCCATCTTGTCGAGGAAGCCGGGGCGCATCGCTTCGACCACGACGTCGGAGGTGCGGACGAGGTCTTCGAAGATCGCCACCGCCTCCGGCACCTTGAGGTTGAGGACGAGTGATTCCTTGCCCCGGTTCACGTGGAGGTGCAGCAGCGAGATGCCCTCGACGATCGGCCAGGTCATCTGGCGCACGTAGTCGCCCGAAGGCGCCTCCACCTTGATGACCTCGGCGCCGAGGTCGACGAGGTGCGAGGTGATGGCAGCGGGCCCGAGCAGCGAGCACTCGATCACGCGCACGCCGGCGAGCATGGGTTTGCGTTCGGTATCCGTCACGCGGGCCACACTACCGACTGCAACTCGGTGTACGCATGGAGACCGAAGTCGCCGCCGTCGCGGCCGATCCCGCTCATCTTGAAGCCTCCGAACGGGGTCTCCATGTTGCGCTGCGCGGTGTTGACGCCGACGTTCCCGGAGCGCAGCCGACCGGCGAGGCGGAACCCCCGCTCGGTGTCACCCGTCATCACGTAGTCGTAGAGGCCGAAGTCGGTGCCGTTGGCGATGGTGACGGCTTCGTCGTCGTCGTCGAACGGCAGCACCACGATCACCGGACCGAAGATCTCCTCGCGCACCGCCGTCATGTCGGGCTTGGCCCCCGCGATCAGGGTGGGGGCCACATAGAAGCCGCGTTCCATGTGTGACGGCCGGCGGCCGTCGACCACGACGTCGGCGCCCTCCTCGGCGCCTCCGGCCACGTAGCTCTCGATGCGGTCACGCTGCGCGCCCGAGATCACCGGGCCGACAATGGTGTCGGTGTCGAGCGGGTCGCCCACCTTCACGTTGCCGGCGAACGCGGCGAGCTTGTCGACCAGCTCCTCGTACTTGCTGCGGTGCACGATCGCGCGCGTCGGCGCGGTGCAGATCTGGCCGCTGTGGAACGTCCACACGCTGCTGATGGCGGTGACCGCAGCCCCGAGATCGGCGTCGTCGAGCACGATGCACGCGCCCTTGCCGCCGAGCTCGAGCAGCATCCGCTTCATGGTGGCGCCGCCCGCCTGGTAGATGCGGGCGCCGACCGCGGTGGAGCCGGTGAACGAGACCATGTCGATGTCGCGGCTCTCGGTGAGCGCGGCGGCGGGTTCGGGCGCGACCGAGGTGACCAGGTTGACGACACCGGGCGGGAAACCGACTTCGTGCAACACCTCGGCGAGCACGAGGATCGCCAGCGGGTCCTGCGGCGCCGGCTTCATCACCACGGTGCAGCCGACCGCGAGGGCGGGCGCGATCTTGCCCACCATGTTGGTCAGCGGGAAATTGTAGGGCGAGATGCACGCCACCGCGCCGGCCGGTTGGCGGTTGACGTAGGCGCCCATGAGGCCGCCGGGCGCGAGCGGGGTGGCCTGCACCGGCTGCGGGGGGATCGGGATCCCGATGTTCTTGGTCGCGTCGCGCGCGTAGCGCTGGAAGCGTTCGAGCGCGACCGGCACCTGCATGCGTGAACCGACGGTGGCGGTGGCGCCGGTCTCCGAGATGATGAGGGGGACGAGATCGGCACCGAGCTCACCGAGCCGGTCGGCCGCCGCCTGCAGCAGGCGGGCCCGCTCGGTGGCGGGGGTGGCCGCCCACTTCGGGAATGCCTCCTGCGCGGCGCGGGCCGCTTCCTGCGCCTGCGCCACCGACGCCTCGGGCGCCTCGGCCACGATCTCCTCGGTGGCGGGGTTCATGATCGGCGCGGTGCCCGCTTCGCCGCCGACCAGTTCGCCCCCGATCAAGAGCTTCCAGTCGTGCTGCCGCCAGTCGGTCATGGTCCATCCCCTGGGTTGCGTCCGGTGGGCCAAGGCTACAATCTGACACTCCGTCAGAACTCTTCGGCGCGCACTCGCAACGACGGCGAACGGGGGACGAGCCATGCTCGACGAACTCATCCAAGGTGGCACCGTGGTCGACGGCACCGGCTCGCCGGGGATCGTCGCCGACGTCGGGATCCGCGACGGCCGGGTCGTCGTCATCGGCCCCGTCGGCTCCGTCGACGAGCCCGCGACGCGCACCATCGACTCCACTGGCTACGTGGTGGCCCCGGGGTTCGTCGACCCGCACACGCACTACGACGCGCAGCTGCTCTGGGACCCGACCGCCAGCCCGTCGAGCATGCACGGCGTCACCACCGTGATCGGCGGCAACTGCGGGTTCACCCTCGCTCCCCTGCGCGACGGCGACGCCGACTACCTCCGCCGCATGATGGCGAAGGTCGAGGGCATGCCGCTCCCAGCGCTCGAGCACGGCACCGACTGGCAGTGGGAGACGTTCGCCGAGTACCTCGATCGGTTCGAGGGCAAGATCGCGGTGAACGCGGGCTTCCTCGCCGGTCACTGCGCCATCCGCCGCTATGTGATGGGCCCCGCTGCCATCGGCAACGCGGCCACGCCCGAACAGATCAAGGCGATGCGGGTCGAGCTGAGCAACGCGCTCGAAGCCGGCGCCCTCGGCTTCTCGTTCACGCAGTCGGCGTCGCACAGCGACGGCGACGGCCAGCCCGTCGCCAGCCGTTGGGCCACGCCCGAAGAGCTGCTCGCGATGGGTGAGGAAACCGGCGCCCACCCCGGCACCACGCTCGAAGGCATCGTGCAGGGTTGCCTCGACACGTTCTCCGACGACGAGATCGAGCTGCTCTCGGGGGTGAGCGCGGCCGCCAACCGCCCGCTCAACTGGAACGTGCTCACCGTCGACGCCCGCGAGCCCGACCGCGTACCGCGCCAGCTCTCGGCCGGCGACCGCGCCGTCGAGGTCGGCGGCCGCCTGGTCGCGTTGACCATGCCGGTGCAGGTCCCGATGAACATGAGCTTCAACACGTTCTGCGGCATCTGGCTGATCCCCGGATGGGGCGACGTCCTGAGCGCGCCGGTGCCCGAGCGCATCGCGCGACTGCGCGATCCCGAGACGCGCCTCCGCCTGCTCGAGCTGTCGCAATCCCCCGCCGCCGGCGTGTTCCGCCGCCTGGCCGACTTCGGCGACTACCGCCTCGGCGACACCTACGCGCCCGAGAACGCCGGGCTCAAGGGCCGCATCGTGCGCGAGATCGCCGAGGAGCGCGGGCAGTCGAACTTCGGCACGCTGCTCGACATCGTCATCGCCGACGAACTGCGCACCGTGCTGTGGCCGATCCCCCAGGACGACGACGGCTCCTCGTGGGACCTCCGGCGCTCGGTGTGGAACGATCCCCGGGCGCTCATCGGCGGTTCCGACGCCGGTGCCCACCTCGACCGCATGTGCGGCGCGCCGTACACCACCCGGTTCCTCGCCGACTGCATCCGTGGCCGGCAACTGGTCGGCATGGAGCGCGCGGTGCAACTCATCACGAGCGCGCCGGCAGCGTTGTTCGGCCTCCGCGACCGTGGGGTGCTGCGCGAGGGTGCGATCGCCGACGTCGTGGTGTTCGACCCCGCCACCATCGGGTCCGACGACGCCACGCTCGTCGCCGACCTGCCCGGCGATTCCTCGCGCCTCACCGCGGGGTCGCAGGGCGTGGTCCGCGTGCTGGTCGGCGGCACCCCGATCGTGGAGAACGGCAAGGCAACTGGCGCCACCCCCGGCGTGCTCCTACGGTCCGGTCGCGACACCGAGACCGTCACCGCGCGCGAGCGACGCACCAAGGAGCCTCCGTGAGCTACTCCCTTCTCCTCATCGACGATCCCGCGCCGTACGTGCGCCGCATCACCCTCAACCGGCCGGAGAAGCGCAACGCGCTCAACGCCACGCTCCGGGCCGAGATCCTCACCGCGGTGCGCGAGCACGACCGCGACGACGCCGTCCGGGTCACCATCATCCGCGGCGCCGGGAAGTGCTTCTCCGCCGGCTACGACCTGTCGGGCGACCCCGCCACGCAGGGCGAGCCGATCGACTACAACGCCGACGGCGAAGGCTCGTACATGCGCGGCGTCACTAACGGGTGGATGAGCATCTGGGAGCTGGCCAAGCCGGTGATCGCGCAGGTGCACAGCTACTGCCTCGCCGGCGGCACCGAGCTCGCCACCGGGTGCGACCTCGTGTACGTGGCCGAGGACGCCAAGATCGGCTACCCCGCCGTCCGCTTCGGCACGCCCGACATGCAGTACCACGCGTGGATGTTCGGGATGCGCGCGGGCATGGAGTCGATGCTCACGGGCGACTCCTTCTCCGGCATCGAGGCCGCCCAGCTCGGCTGGGCGAACCGGGCCTACCCGGCCGACGAGCTCGAGGCGCGGGTGCTCGACGTGGCCGCGCGCATCGCGCAGATCCCGAGCGATCTCGTGCAGATCAACAAGCGCACCGTGCACCGGGCGATGGAGATCATGGGCCTGCGGCAGTCGATCCGCGCCGGCACCGAGCTCAGCGCGCTCGCTACGCACACCGAGACGTTCCAGAAGTTCATCAACGACGTGCAGGGCGAAGGTCTCACCAACGCGCTCACCGCGCGCGACACCAAGTTCGGCGACTACCGCACCAGCGAACCGCGCGACTAGCCCGTCAACGAACCTAGCCCGTCAACGAACCTTGGCGATCACGTCGTCGGCGTAGCGGTTGAAGTTGTCGATCTTCTCCTGCAGCGACTCGGGATCGGTCTCGAGCCCGTACGGGTTGAAGCGGCCGAACCCACCGGCGGTGTGGGTGACGCCGAGATCCTCGAGCCGCTGGATGCCGTCGGCGGTGAACGACTCCGCGCTGGTGGCGTAGATCGCGAACGGTTCGCGCTCGCGGCCGAACTCGCGTCGGAAGTTGTTGAGATGTTCGACCATCGGCACGAGGTCTTCGTACATGCCGCCCGCGCCCATCCACCCGTCGGCGAGGCGAGCGGCCCGGCGCAGGTTCACCTCGGCGTGGCCACCTACCAGGATCGGCAACGTTCGCTCCGGCACCGGGAGCATCTTGATCGCGGGGAAGTCGTAGAACTCACCGTGGTACTCGAAGTAGCCGCCGGCGGCCAGGCCCCGGATCACCTCGATGCACTCGTCGAACCGCCGCCCCCGTGCGGCCCACGGCAGGCCGACGATCTCGTAGTCGTCGGGCCACGGGCTGGAGCCGACGCCGAGCACGAACCGGTCGCCGGTCATCACCGCCAGTGAGGTGACGTCCTTGGCGTAGATCACCGGATGCCGGATCGGCAGCTTGATCACGAACGTGTGGAACTCGATGGTGCTCGTGACCGCGGCCATCGACGCGATGGCGACGGTCGGTTCGATGAACGGCTTGTTCTCGAGGAACTCGCGCGTGCCGTCGAAGTTGTAGGGGTACGTCGACGACGATTCCTTCGGGTAGGCGATGCTGTCGGGCACCGCGATCGTGTCGTAGCCCGCGTCCTCGGCCGCTTTGGCCAGCGGCACGTAGAACGACGGATCGCACATCGAGATGTTGGCGATGAACTTCACGGATTCCCCCCTGTTACTTCACGGCGACGGGCGCCACCGGTGCGCCCGTTCCGCCGGTGACCGGCTCGGGCGTGGCCGACAGCAGGAACGTGGCGCGGCCGTCGGCCGCGCAGTCGGCGGCCAACGCCTCGAGGTTCCAGTTCTGGCCCTGCGTCAGACCCATGTCGACGAGATGCAGCGCATGCACCGGGAGCATGAGGTCGTCGCGTTCGCACGGGAACACCTCGAAGGTCATGGTGTCGGTGGCGACCGCGGCCACGTCGTGGTCGTGGAACCAGTCGGCCGACTGCATCGACGGGCCGCCGCTGGCGCTGGCGTACCCGATCTTGTCGCCGGCCAGGAACAATGCCATCGCCCCGGTGCGGAGCAGGACGACGTCGCCGGGCTCCACCGTGACCCCGGCGCGGTCGGCGGCGGCGTCGAGGTCGTCACCCGTGAACGCGTAGCCCGCCTCGATCACGTCGACGCCCTTGAGGCGCGCGATGTCGAGGAGCACGCCGCGCGACACGAGCGTCTTCACCTTGCCGATGTCGCAGCGCGACGCGCCGGCCTCGGTGATCGAATCGGCCGGGTGGCCGTTCCACAGGTTCCCGCCGTAACTCGCGTGCGCGAGCGCGTCCCAGTGCGTGCAGGCCTGGAGCGCGAGCTCCATCGAGTCGTCGCTGAAGCGGGTGCCGTCCTCGTCGCCGATGGTGATCTCGTTCACCTGGAAGACCTTGTGCACCGGGTTGAAGCGGCCGGGGATGATGCCGATCTGCGGCCCGTCCTCGTCGAGCGGGACCGACAGCGAGAACGCCTTGCCCGTGACCACGCTCGCGGCGCCGCGCTGCCGCGCCGCGTCGTCAATCAGGTTGAGCGTGCCGAGCTCGTCGTCGTCGCCCCAACGACCCCAGTTGCGGACGCGCGCGGCCAGCTCTGTGAATTCGTCGGGCAGTGGCATCGGTCAGGAGTCCAGCGGGAGGCGGAGCATGCGGATGGCGTTGCCGCGGGCGATCTTGTAGACAGTCTCGTCGTCGAGATCCGCCACCTGCTCCTCGAACAGCTTCCGCGTATGCGGCCACGTCGAGTCGGTGTGCGGGTAATCGGTCTCGAAGGTGACGTTGTCGACGCCGATGCGGTGCAGCGACTCCAACCCGTGGCGATCGCGGAAGAAGCAGCCGTAGATCTGCCGGTGGTAGTAGTGCGACGGCGGTTCGGTCATGACGCCCTGCACGCCACCCCAGGCTCGGTGCTCGACCCACACGTCGTCGGCCCGCTCGAGGATGTACGGGATCCACCCGATCTGGCCCTCGCTGTACGCGAGCTTCAGCTCCGGGTTGCGGACGAGCACGCCCGAGAACAGGTAGTCGGTCATCGACGACATCGCGTTGCCGAAGCTGAGCGTCGCCGCGACTGCGGCCGGCGCGTCAGCTGACGTGGCCGGCATCTGCGACGACGACCCGATGTGCATGCACACGATGGTCTGCGTCTCGGCGCACGCCTGGAAGAACGGCTCCCAGTATCCCGAGTGCAACGTGGGGAGCCCGAGCTTCGACGGGATCTCCGAGAACGCGACCGCGGTCACCCCGCGCGCCGCGTTGTGGCGGACCTCGGCGGCGGCCAGCTCGACGTCCCACAGCGGCACCAGGCACAACGGGATCAGGCGACCGCCGGAGTCGCCGCACCACTCCTCGACCATCCAGTCGTTGTACGCGCGCACGCACGCCCACGCGAGGTCCTTGTCCTTCGCCTCGTAGAAGGTCTGGCCGCAGAAGCGCGGGAACGTCGGGAAGCACAACGACGCTTCGACGTGGTCGACGTCCATGTCTTCGAGGCGCGCCTTCGGGTCGTAGCAGCCGGGCCGCATCTCGTCGTAGGTGATGGGCGACAGCGTCATCTCGTCGCGCGGGAAGCCCACCGACGCGACGTGGCGCTTGTGCGGCGCGACCAGCTCCTCGTAGAACCACGTGTCGGACTTCGGCTGGGTGTCGTCCCACGTGATGTCGTAGGTGGTGCCGCCCTTGTAGACCATCGCGCCGATGCCCCGGCGCTCGACGTGCGGCGCGCGCGGGTCGTCGCGGTACTTCGCCGGCAGCCAGCGCTTGAAGAGATGCGGCGGCTCCACCACGTGGTCGTCGACGCTGATGAACCGGGGGATGTCTCGTGCCATCGTGATACCTCTCTCAGCTCGTGTGACCGGTCACGGTCTCGTACAGGATCGCCCCGAGCGTCGAGGCCATCGCTTCCTTGTCGACACCCCGCCGGCGGAACACCGACTGGTACGTGAACAGGCGCTCCATCATCGCCATCGCGGCGGCGGCGGCCGCGTAGGAGTTGAGATCCGCCGACACCCGACCCGACGCCTGGGCCGCTTCGATCTTGCGCGTGAGCTCGGGGACGACGGCCGAGTAGCCGCGTTGGCGCACGGTCCAGAACCGTTGATCGCCCTCCTCGGCCCGGAGGTCGCGCACGCGCAGGATCACCCGATGGCGGTCCCAGTAGTCCATGAACGCGCCCACGAAATCGTGGACGTGCACCACGCCGTCGACGTCGTTCCAGGGCGTCAGGATGAACGGCCGCAGGGTCTCGATGTCGTCGGTGGCTTCGTCGGCCAGTACCAGGATGGCTTCCTCGACGTCGGGGAAGTACTGGTAGAAGGTGGCGGGCGACGTGCCGACCTCGCGGGTGATGTCGACCACCCGCAGGCCGAGCGCGCCGCGCTCCTCCAGGAGCTTGGCCGTGGCATCGAGCAGCTTGCGCCGCGTGCGGTGGGCCCGGGCACCGATGACGCGTCCATCGGAGGCGAGGGCCGGCTCGGTCACGACGCCGACGCTACCTGTTTCTGACGACCCGTCACATATGCCGGGCCGCGCCCGGCGGGGCAGGGTCGGGCGGGTTCAGTCCCCGGGAATGTGGTGGGTCGCGAGCTCGGTCCAGGTGACCGATGACGGCGGGGAGGTGATGCCACCCTCGGCGAGCGCGGGGCCGAGGCGGCCCTCCATGAAACGGGCCTGGTGCTCCGGGGTGTCCCACACCTCCATCACCACGAGGTGACCGTCCTCGTTGAGGCCGGCCGCGTGGGTGACCAGGCCGTCGGGCCACTCACCCGCACCGGTGTCGGGATCGATGCCGAGGGCGGCGTTCACCGCGTAGTACTCGGTCAGGGTCACGCCTTCGAACTCCAGGATCAGTGATGCCGCCACTCGAGGTCTCCTCGTTCCGCCCGATGAAGTCTGCGCTCGCGGCGGGGAGCCTGGCACCTGAGGCCGGCGGAATCAATCCCCCACCCCGAACGTTCGTCGCTCGAGGCCCCTATACGGCCTCTGCCGACGCATGTTCGTGGGGTCAGGTTCCGTGGACGGCTTCGGGTTCGGGCGCGGCGGCGACCAGGCGGCGGAGGAGGGGGCCCACTTCCGACGGTGCGACCCGGCGGCCCTCGTCGACCGCAGGCTCACGACGCCACCCGCTCACCACGCACACCTCGCCGCCCGACATCTCGAACGCCCGCCCGGTCACGTCGCAGTCGCCGCTCCCGAGCCAGACCACGAACGGCGAGATGTTGGCGGGGTCCATGGCGTCGAATCCGCTTTCCGGCCGGGCCATCATCTCGGGGAACGCGTCCTCGGTCATGCGGCTCCGGGCCGACGGCGCGATCGTGTTCGCCGCGATCCCGTAGCGCCCGAGCTCGGCCGCGGCATTGATCGTGAACGCGGCGATCCCCGCCTTGGCCGCCACGTAGTTCGTCTGGGCGATCGAGCCGCGCAGCCCGGCGCCCGACGTGGTGGTGACGATGCGCGCCGCGCGCGGGCGGTCGGCCTTGTGCTCGGCCCGCCAGTAGTCGATGGCGTGGCGAACCGGGCAGAACATGCCGCGCAGGTGCACGCGGATCACCGCGTCCCACTCGTCGACCGACATGTTCACGAGCATCCGGTCGCGCACGATGCCCGCGTTGCACACCACGGTGTCGAGGCCGCCGAGCTCGGTGACGGCCTGGGCGACCAGGTGGCCAGCGCTATCCCAATCGCTCACGTCGTCGCCGTTGACGATCGCCTCGCCGCCGGCGTCACGGATCTCGCGCACGACCTCGGCCGCGGGCGACTCGTCGGTGCTCTCACCCTCGAGCGACGCACCGAGGTCATTCACCACGACCTTGGCACCTTCGGCCGCGAACGCGAGCGAGTGCGCCCGGCCGAGACCACGCCCACCGCCGGTGACGATCACGACCCGTCCGTCGCAGATCCCCATTGCGTGTCGCTCCTGGTCTACAGCGTGGCGGCGACGGCTTCGGCGTGGTCGTCGCCGTTACCGAAGTGGGTGTCGAGCACCGACGCGCGCTTCCAGTAGCGCTGGACGTCGACCTCCCACGTGAACCCGATGCCCCCGTGCACCTGGATCGCGGTCTTGCTGTTCGCGATCGCGGCATCCCCGGCGAGGATCTTGGCCGCCGACGCCGCGCGCGGGGTCGTCGTCGCTGCGGCCGTCGAGCGCGACCGCGGCGGCGTACACCGCGGCACGCGCGACCTCGGCCCGTACGAGCATGTCGGCGCACATGTGCTTGATCGCCTGGAACGATCCGATGGGGCGTCCGAACTGCTCGCGCTCCTTGGCGTAGTCGGTGGCGAGCTCGACCGTGCGCAGCGCGAGCCCCAGTTGCAGCGCGGCGGTGAGGACGATGCCCTGTAGCCGCGCCGGCGCAACGGCCTCCGGGCCGGCGATGAGCTCGCCGCTCGGGATCGGGCCCGACACCAGCCGGATGGGCGTGAGCGCGTCGAGCGGCACGTCCACCGCGGTGGTGGGGATGGTCGCCGGGTCGAGGCGACGGATGCCGTCGGCCGCGAGCAGCAGGACCGCGTCGACGTCGTCGGGGTTCTCCAGCACCGTGACCGGTTCGGCCGGCTCGAGCAGCCCGACGACGGCTTCGCCGGTCGCGGCGTCGGCGATCAACGAGGCCGCGAGCAGCGTGCCCACCAGCGGACCGGGGACGAGGGCGCGGCCGAGCTCCTCGAACACCAGCGCGGCTTCGGAGACCCCGAGGCCCAGGCCGTCGTCGGCCTCCGGGAGGAGCAGCGAGAACACGCCGGTCTCGGCCAGCTCGGCCCAACGCGCCCGGTCGAGCCCGCCGGTCGCTTCGATCTCGCGGACGGTGTCGGGCGAGAAGCGTCCATCGAGGAAGGCCCGGATACCTTCCTGCAACGACTCCTGGTCGGCGGTGAGCTCGAAGTCCATCAGCGTTCCTTCGGGAGACCGAGCACGCGCTCCGCGACGATGTTGCGGTTCACCTGCGACGTGCCGGCGGCGATGGTCATCGAGATCGCGTAGATCCGGGCGTGCACATGCCGACCGGTGGGGAGATCGCCGATGTCCTCGATCGAGAGCGACGCGCGGTCGAGCAGTCGCATCGCGATGTCGCCGAGGTGCTGGCGGAGGTCGGACCACGCGATCTTGAACACGTTGCCACCCACGCCGACGGTGCCGGTGCGCTCGGCCTGCGAGATGTTGCGTTTGGTGAGGGCCCACAACGCGTCGAACTCGGCCGCGATGCGCCCGAGCTCGCGCCGCAGCCCGGCGTCTTCCCAGCGGGTCGCACCGTGACTGGTGATCTTCTTGGAGAGCTCGACGAGGTCGCGGACGAGCTCCATCGACTGGAGCACGTCGGAGATGAACGCGGTGCCGCGCTCGAAGCTGAGGGTGACCATCGTGACGCGCCAGCCGTCGTTCTCGTCGCCGACGCGGTTGGCGATGGGGACCCGCACCTCGTCGAAGAAGACCTCGCAGAACTCGGCGGTGCCCTCCATCGTGCGGAGCGGCCGGATGTCGATCCCCTCGGACTTCATCGGGAGGATCAACCAGGAGATCCCGCGGTGCTTGGGCGCCTCGGTGTCGGTGCGCACGAGCATCTCGCAGTAGTCGGCGACGTGCCCGTAGCTCGTCCAGATCTTCTGCCCCGAGATCACGTAGTCGTCGCCGTCGCGCACCGCGCGGGTGCGCAGGCTGGCGAGGTCGGAGCCCGCGTTCGGTTCCGAGAAGCCCTGGCACCAGACGTGATCGCCCTTGAGGATGCCGGGCAGGTGGAACGCCTTCTGCTCGGGCGTGGCCTCGTTGATGAGCGTGGGGCCGGCGTGGAGGAGGCCGACGAAGCTCATGCCCACGTAGGGCGCCCGGGCCCGTTCCGTCTCCTCGATGTAGATGAGGTGCTCGGTGGGGGTGGCGCCGCGTCCGCCGAACTCCTTCGGCCAGTTGATGCCCGCGTACCCGGCGTCGTACAGCTTGCGCTGCCAGGCCATGTCCCACACCCGGCGGCCCGCCCAGTCGGTGCGGTCGGGTTCGTCCTCGAGCGTGGGGAGCACGTCGCCCAGCCACTCGCGCAGGTCGGAACGGAACCGGTCTTCCTCGGCGGTGTATCGCAGATCCATCGGGTCGGGAGCGTACCGGATCCCCTGTCAGGCCTCGATCCCGCGCACCCAGTCCGCGAGGCGGGTCCACAGGTCTTCGCGGTTGGGGGCGATGTTGTGGTTGTGCCCGGCGTCGGGGAGCACGAAGAGCGTGATGTCGCGACTCCCGGGGAACTGGGCCGGGATGTCGTGCGGCACGCCCGCGATGTCGCGACCGCCGAGGCCGAGGAACACCGGCACGTCGACCGCGGCCATCTCGGGCGCGATGCTGCCGTCGATCATCGAGGTGAGTCCCACCACCCCGAGGAGGGGGCTGCGCACCCCACCGAGGGTTTCGAGCACCGGCGGCGGCACGGTCATCCCGCCGAGCAGGAACTCCGACGCGGTGGTGCCGCCGCCCGGAAAGGGCCGGCCGAACCGGTCCCGTACGAGCTCGATGATGCCCCGTTGCAGGGCCTCGGGATCGTCGATCATGCTCAGCTCGGCCACCGTGAGCCCGAACCGCTCGCGCCGCGCCTCGGCCATGGGATCACGAGAACGCCGTCGGGAATCGTGCGCCTCGGCGGCCGGCCCGGAGGGTTCGGCGGGCACGTGCCCGCCGTTGGCGAAGCCGAGCAGCCCGAGCGCGGCGTAGGTGCGGTGGCGCGCCTGCTGCACGACGGTGAGCAGCGCGCCCGCCGAGTGACCCACTCCGACCGCAGTGGCTCGTGGCCACCGCGTGAGCACCTCGGCGAACGCGTACGCGTGTACGTCGGCCACCACCGCGGGGGTCAGGGTGTAGCCGTCGTCGGGGACGCTGCTCTCGCCGATGCCGGGCGGATCGATCGTGACCACCACGAATCCGCGCTCGACGAGGTGCGACGCCATGCTGTAGTTGCCGAAGCCCGGCGGCGCCTGCAGATCGAAGTAGCCGCGCGACATGCCACCGCCGGGCGCGCAGCACAGCACGACCGGAGCGTCGCCGACGGGCTCGGGCTCGAACACGTCGACCGCGACATCGTGCGCGCCGGCGGGCGCGACGGCACGCACGTCGATCGCGAGCGTGGTGCGCGCAACGGCGGTCAACGGTGGAGCTTCGGAACCGTGGCGAGGAGGC
Source organism: uncultured Actinomycetes bacterium (assembly GCA_963819735.1). Taxonomy (GTDB): domain Bacteria; phylum Actinomycetota; class Acidimicrobiia; order IMCC26256; family DASPTH01; genus CAWFXC01. The sequence continues at coordinate 773,880 of CAWFXC010000001.1, forward strand.
CTCGAACCGAACCGATCAGGAAGGTTCGAATCCCGCGGGGAGCACGATCGTCTTCGACTCGATGAAGGCCTCGAGCCCTTCCGGGCCGAGCTCGCGCCCGATGCCCGACTGCTTGAAGCCACCGAACGGCGACGAGAAGTCCATCCCCATGCTGTTCACGCCGTAGGTGCCGGTGCGCACCTGACGGGCGACGTCGACCCCCGACTGCGGGTCGGACGTCCACACCGAACCCGAGAGCCCGTAGTCGGAGTCGTTGGCGATGGCGACCGCGTCGGCGACGTCGTCGTACGGGATGACCACGAGCACCGGCCCGAAGATCTCCTCCTGCGCGATGGTCATCTGGTTGTTGACGTCGGCGAACACCGTGGGCTCGACGTACCAGCCCTTGTCGAAGCCGGCGGGCCGACCGCCACCGACGACCACCCGCGCACCTTCCTCGCGGCCCTTGGCGATGTAGCCCTCGACCCGGTCGCGGTGGCGCGACGCGAACAGCGGACCGACGACCGTCTCCTGGTCGAGCGGCTCGCCGACCTTCGATGCCGCGGCCGCGGTGGCCACCGCGTCGACGACCTCGTCGTAGCGATCACGCGACGCGAGGATGCGGGTCTGGGCCACGCACGCCTCGCCGTTGTTCATGAGCGCGTTGGGCATGAGCCCGGGGATCGTGGCCGCCAGATCGGCGTCGTCGAGGATGATCGCCGCCGACTTACCGCCCAGCTCGAGCGTGCAGCGCTTCAGCTGCTCCCCGCACAACGCCGCGATCTTCTTGCCCGCGACGGTGGACCCGGTGAACGAGATCTTGTCGACGTCGGGATGGGTGACGATGTGCTCGCTCACTTCGCGTCCGGCCTGCACGATGTTGAGCACACCCTTGGGCAGCCCGGTCTCGGCCACGATGTCGGCGAGGAGGTACGCGTCGAGCGGCGTCTCAGGCGCGGGCTTCAGCACCACGGTGGATCCCGACGCCAGCGCGGGCGCCAACTTCAGCATGGTGACGAACAGGGGCACGTTCCACGGGATGATCGCGCCCACCACACCGACCGGCTCGCGACGAACGAGGGTCGGGCCGAGCACGCCGGGGCGTCGCTCCTCGAACGCGTACTCACGTGCGAGGCCCGTGTAGTAGTCGAGCACCATCGTGGCCGCGAACACCTGGCCCATCACCGAGAACGAGATCGGCGAGCCCATCTCCTCGGAGATGACGCGGGCCATCTCCTCGTAGCGCGCCTGGATGGCCTGCGAGATCTCCGCCATCACGTCGGCCCGCTCGGCCGGCGCCATCAGGGGCCACGGCCCGTTGTCGAAGGCCTCGCGTGCGGCGGCGACGGCCCGGTCGACGTCGGCGGTGGTCGCGTCGGGCACCTTGGCGATGACCTCTTCGGTGGAAGGGGAGATCACCGCGAGGGTGTCGTTCCCGGCCGGGGCGACCCACTCGCCCCCGATGAAGAACTTGTCGCGGTTCACCATGTGCTCCTTCATGTCGGATTCACGTCGAAGATCGCGGTCGAAACCTGTCGCGAACGGTAGCCCTCACAAACGGAAGGCGGGCGGGTCGGCGGCCACCACACTGCCCTTCGCGCCCACCGGTTCCTCGCCCGAGGTGAGCGCGGCGAGGGTGGCGGCATCGGCGTCGTCGACCTTCGCCGCGAAGCGTTCGCCCCCGCTCCCCCGGCCGATGACCACCGCCTGCCGGGGGTCGCCGTCGCGACCGAACATCACCGAATAGGTCTCGATCGTGCCCGGACCTTCGTACCCGACGGCCACCGGCACCGGGGCCTCCACCGGTGGGCGCGTCTCCCCCACCGCGTGCGGCGGCGCCGGGTACCCGCCGTCGGCGCGTGGATGATCGGCCAGCACCAGCGCGTGGTGCTTGGTGTTGAACATGCCCACCCCGTGCAGGAAACCAGTGCCGCCGCCCGACCGGAGCCGCTCCACCATCGCGGCCAGCGAGTGGGTCATGTAGTTGCTGCCGGGGCCACCGAAGAATGACAGGCCACCGGTGACCGACACCGCCGCCGGCCGGATCGGGCCGAGCGCGCGCCGCGACAGCTTCGGCATGGCCGGGAAGCAGCTGTACAGCTCGACCGCGTCGTAGTCGTCGGCGCCGGTACCGGTGATCTCCTGCACCCCCTGCACCGCGGCCTCGAGCGCGGGAACCCGGAAGTAGGAGGTACGGGTACGCGGATCGACCGGCTCGTCGGCACCACTCCCGCCGAGCGGGTAGATCCATCGATCCTCGGGCACGCCGAGTGCGCGCGCCGTGTCGACGTCGGTCACGAGGAGCGCGGCCCCCTGGTTCACGAACGGGTTCGCGACCAGCGACTTCGGATACGGGAACGACACCATGCGGTTCTCCGGCGTCACGGTGACGATGTCGGCCTCGTCGACCGCCGTGCGCGACCACGCGTACGGGTTGGCCGCGGCGACGCGCGAGAGCTCCGCCCACATGCGGCCCGACTCGGCCTGACCGTCGGCGAACGACCGTCCCTCTTGGGCGCGCAACGCGTTCTCGTAGAGTGGGAAGCAGTGCAGCGCGCGGGAGATGCCGACCGCGAACGCGTCCTCGAGCCCGACCGCGAACCCACCCCAGTGCGCGGTGGTCGTGGCGGGCGTCCAGGGCAGCGATGCGCCGGCGCGGCGGGCGCGCGTCGCCGCTCGCGTTCCCTCGGCACCGGCAAGGAGATACACCCGGCTCTCGCCGCGCGCGATGCGCGCGGCGGCGACGTCGAGTGCCCGCAACGGCGTCTCGCCGCCGGTCGGGTGCATCGCCCGACGCGAGTCGGGAAGGGCGAGCCCGAGGCGCTCCGCCACGAGGCCGGGGAGGTCGTCGTAGTGCCAGGAACCCACGCCCATGAGCTCGAGCCGGTCGACCGATTCGAGCACGCGCCCGGCGGTGTCGTCATCGGCGGCGCGCACCGCGGCGAGGATCAACTCGAGCGGTTCGGCGCCCTTCACGTCTCCGTCGTCGCGGTGCGTCACCTGGCCGACGCCGATGACAACCGGGGTGGTCGCGGTCACGCGGCCGAGCCGCCGTCGAGCACCACGATCGAACCCGACATGTAGCTCGCCTCGTCGGACGCGACGAACGCGAACGTCGCCGCGATCTCCTCCGGTTCGGCGGCGCGGGAGGCGCCCGAACCGCGCCCGAACTCGCTCATGTCGATGTCTTCGCGCGCGAAGAAGTCGGCGAAGCCCGCGGTCAGGTTGGTGCTCACCATGCCGGGTGCGATCCCGTTGACCCGGATGCCGCGGCGGCGGTATTCGGCCGCCAACGCTTTGGTGAGCATGAGCACACCACCCTTCGACGCCGCGTAGGCCGCGTTCCAGGGATTGCCGACGATGCCGGAGATCGACGTGGTGTTCACGATCACGCCGCCGCCACCCGCCAGGAGATGCGGGATGGCGAACCGACACACGAGGAACGTCCCGCGTAGGTTCACCGCGATGATGCGATCGAAGTCGGCGGGATCGAGGGTCTCGGTCCGGTAGAACTGTCCGATCCCGGCGATGTTGCACACGACGTCGAGACCACTGAGCGCGGCGTGGGCGGTGTCGACAGTGGTCTCCACCGCGTCGGCGTCGGTCACGTCGCACGCGTAAGCCACTGCGTGCCCGCCGTCGGCCACGATCTCGGCTGCAGTGTCGTCGTGCCCCCGGACGTCGAGGCACGCGACCGCCGCCCCCTCGGCGGCGAGCCGCCGCGTGGTGGCCCGACCGATGCCCGACCCGGTGCCCGTCACCAGGGCGCGCTTCCCGTCGTAGCGCGACCGTGTGTGGCCGATCGGCTCGTTCACGGTTGGAGGACGGCGTCGGCGACGCGCCGGCGGTGGAAGGTCGCATCGCCCCACGCCCGCTGCAGGGCCCAGGCCTTCTTCATCCAGAGCTGGAGATCGGCCTCCCACGTGTAGCCGATCGCCCCGTGCACCTGCATCGCGCTCCGGCTCGTGCGGTAGGCGGCGTCGCTGGCGAAGGCCTTGGCCATCGAGACGTCGCGCGCGACGCGTCGGCTCGTTCTCCGCGATCGACCACGCGGCGCGGTACACCGCCGGCTTGGCGAACTCGACCTTCAGCAACGCGTCGGCCAGCAGGTGCTTCACAGCTTGGTTGACGCCGATCGGTCGGCCGTACTGCTCGCGTTGGCGCGCGTACTCGGCGGCGACGTCGATCATGTGCTCGCTGAGCCCGACGAGGTACGCCGCCGCCGCGAGCGCGCCGCGGTCGAACGCGAGCGCGGCGTCGTACGCGAACGGTTCGACGGTGGCGTCCGCGATCGTGAAGAGGCGGCGACCGCCGTCGATCCCATCGACGTCGGTGATCGTGGCGCCCTCGGTGCGGAAGACGCCCCCGGGTGCGAGCACGATGTCGGCGACCTGCGCGTGCGCGACGTAGGGCGACGCGTCGAGCGCGGTCGTGGCGACGACCGTGCCGTCGGCCAGGCCGCTCCCCCATTCGGTGCCCGCCAACGTCGGCGCCGCGACTGCGGCGGTCTCGAGCACCGGACCCGGCACCGCGGCGCGACCCAGCTCCTCGAGCAGGAGCACGAGGTCGACGTCGGTGCCCCCGATACCGCCATCGGCTTCGGGCACGAGCATGCCGAGCACACCCATCCCGGCGAGATGTGCCCAGAGCGCGGGATCGTGGCCGGTGCCGTCGTCCCACGCCGCGCGCACGGTCGCGGGCGGACACTCCTTGGCCAGGAGATCGCGCAGCCCTTCGGCGAAGAGCTGTTGGTCGTCGGTGAACGCGAACCGCATCAGGCGCCCCGCGGGAGCTGGAGCACGCGGTCAGCGATGATGTTGCGCTGGATCTCGTTGGTGCCCGCGTAGATCGGGCCCGACAGCGAGAACAGGAAGCCGTCGACCCAGCGCTCGTTCGGGCCGCTCATGCGTTCGGCGTCGGGCCCGACGATCTGCAGCGCGAGTTCGTGGATGCGCACGTCCATCTCGCTCCAGAAGATCTTGTTGAGACTCGCTTCTGCACCGATGGTGCCGCCGTCGAGCATGTGCGTGACCGTCATGTAGGTGTGCAGCCGATAGCCCTCGGCCTGCATCCACGCGTCGGCCACCGCGTCGCGCAACACGGTGTCGGACGGATCGGCGCGCTCGCGCCAGAGTGCGACCAGGCGATCGGCGGCGGCGCTGAACCGGGCCGGGCTGCGCAAGCTCACGCCGCGTTCGAAGCCGGCGGTGGCCATCGCCACGCGCCAACCCTGATCGACGTCGCCCAACGTGTTCTCCACCGGCACGCGCACGTCGTCGAAGAAGATCTCGGCGAAGCCGGTATCGCCGTCGAGCTGCGCGATCGGGCGCACGGTGATCCCGGGCGTGTCGAGCGGCACCAGGATGAAGGTGAGGCCCCGGTGACGCTCGGCCGTCGGGTCGGTGCGGAAGATGCCGAAGCACCAGTCGGCCCACACCGCGCGCGACGCCCAGATCTTCTGGCCGTTGATCACCCAGTGCGTACCGTCGTCGGTGCGCACCGCGGTGGAACGGATCGCCGCGAGATCGGAACCCGCGTTGGGTTCGCTCCAGGCCTGGGCCCACACGATCTCGCTCGAGGCCATCGTGGGCAGGAACCGCGCCTTCTGCTCCGGCGTGCCCACCTCCATGATCGTCGGGCCGAGGAGGAAGATGCCGTTCTGGTTCACCCGGCCCGGTGCGCCGGCGCGGTAGTACTCCTCCTCGAAGATCAGCCAGTGGAGATAGTCGGCCCCGCGCCCGCCGTACTCCTCCGGCCACGACACCGCCGACCAGCGCCCGTCGGCGAGGGTGCGTTCCCAGTCGCGGTGCCGCGCGAACCCGGCTTCGGTGTCGAAGCTCGGCAGCGGCTCGGCGGGCACGTGGGCCTCGAGCCAGGCGCGGGCCTCGGCCCGGAACGCCTCCTGCTCGGGGGTGTAGCGCAGATCCATGCGGGCGAAACCGTAGTCTCAGATCTGACGATCCATCAGAAGCACGACCGCTCCGCTTCGGCTAAGGCAGATGAACGAATCGTAAGGCGCTTGACGTCGATTGTTCAGGAGGCTCTAATGCCCGCCGTGGCGCCCACACCCGAATCCCCGGAACGGAGTTCGGCGCTCTCGGTCGCCCCATCCACGAAACAGCAGCTCGTCATGACGGCCGAGCGGCTGTTCGCGCTCCACGGCATCGGCGGCGTCTCGCTGCGCCAGATCAGCGCCAAGGCCGGCACGGCCAACAACTCCGCGGTGCAGTACCACTTCGGCTCGAAGGAGAGCCTGATCCAGGCCATCTTCGAGTACCGGCTCCCCCGGTTGGCGCGGCGACGCAACTTGCTGCAGGCCTTGGCGAGTTCGAACGGCGGAGCCGCTGACCTCCGGGCCTGCGTCGAGTCGTACCTGTTGCCACTGGTCGAGGAAGCCGAGACCGAGGACAGCTACTACCTCTCGTTCCTCGTGCAACTCGAGAACTACTCGCAGGACGTGCATCCCTTCGACCGGCTACCTGACGCAGTCCGGGCGCCGACGATGGAGTTCCGCCGACGCGTGTCCGGGTTCCTCGTCGATCTGCCCGAAGCCGTCGCCTGGAGCCGCAGCAACCAGGTCATCGTCATGTGCCTGTACGTGTCGGCGCACCGCGAGCATCAGCGCCGCCGCGGCGAGACGATGCTTCCCTACGGCGTCCACGTCGCCGATCTGTTCGAGGGTCTGGTCGGATTCCTGCGGGCGCCGACGTCGGCTGAGGTCGGCAGCTGAAGATTCCGGGAAATGAATCCTCCCTAGCTGTTGCGTTCTGAAGGCAACTGCCTTAGGTTTCTCTCGACCGTCTAATTCCGGCACTCGTGACAAAACTCCGACGGGTGCCCCACGCGACGAGAGCACATGTGCCGGCGGCGGCCCGCCGCGGCGTCCGGGGGGACACAACGCTCCATGAACCAGTTCGTGAACCTGGTCCTGTCGGGTCTGGTGACCGGCGCCATCTACTCGATCATGGCGACGGGCCTGGTGTTGACGTACACGACGTCGGGGATCTTCAACTTCGCGCACGGTGCGGTGGCATTCGCGACGGCGTACCTCTATTACCAGCTCAACAGCGGCATGGGCATCCCCATCGTGCCGTCGGTCATCATCGCGGTGTTCATCTTCGCTCCCCTGTTGGGCCTGCTGCTCGACCGGGTGTTGTTGCGCCGCCTGGCGAAGGCACCGGTGTACGCCCGCATCGTCGGCACGATCGGCTTGCTCGTCGCGTTGCCGGCCCTGGTGCAGTGGCTGGTGGTGACGGTCGGCAACCAGGTGCTGAACCTGGGTTTCGCGGGGAATCCCGACACCACGAACGGGCAGGTGATGCCGGGGATCGGGCCGACCCCGCCGCACGTGTACCACCCGGTCGGCAAGGTGAACCTGAACTCGGACCAGTTGGCGGTGTTCGTGGTCGCGGCGTTGGCCGCGATCGTGCTGTGGTTCGTGTTGCGACGCACGCGGGTGGGGTTGGAGATGCGCGCGGTCGTCGACCGCGAGTCGTTGGCCGGGTTGCGGGGCGTCAACGCGGCGCGGACGTCGTCGGTGGCGTGGGTGCTCACGATGATCCTCGCCGGTCTCGGGGGTGTGTTGATCGCCCCCCTGTTCGACTTGAGTGACTTCACGTTCACACTCGTGGTCCTCGGTTCCTTGGCCGCGGTGGTGCTGGGCGGATTGAAGTCGTTGCCGATCGCGTTCGCCGGCGGCCTGTTGTTGGGTGTCGTGCAGAACTTGGTGGCCGGCTACAGCAACGACGTCCTGCCGAAGTTCCTCGCCAACCTGAACGGGTTGAACTCCGCGGTGCCGTACCTCTTGGTGTTGATCCTGGGTTTGATCATCGGGCGGGACCGCAGCCGCAAGGCAGGCAGCGTCGCCGACGACGTTCCGCGACCGGATCACCGCGTCGGGATGTCGGCGTTGAAACGGCGGTTGCCGTGGATCATCTTCACGATCGTGTTGATCGGCTTCTCGTTGCAGTGGATCAACGTCGCGTGGTTGCAGGCCGACACCTACGACCAGACCGTGATCGCGCAGAGCCTGGCGATGGCGATCGTGTTCTTGTCGTTCGTGGTCGTCACCGGTATGGGGGGCATGGTCAGCCTCGCCCAGACCACGTTCGTCACCGCGGGTGGGTTCGCCGCCGGTTGGGCATTGGCGCGCGACTGGGGTGTCAACATCCCGGGTCTCGTGACCCACGGGCAGATCAACTTCCTCTGGGCGGCGGTCATCGCCGCGCTCTGTGGTGGGGCGCTGGGGGCGATCATCGCGTTACCCGCGACCCGGTTGGGGGGCGTGTTCCTCGCGATCTGGACGTTGGCGATCGCGTTCTTCTTCTCGTTGGTGCCGTTCGCGTACAACCCGATCGGTCACGGCCAACTGGGCTGGACCATCCGCTCGCCCTCGTTGGACGTCCCCGGCTTGAACTGGCTGCAGAGCGTCATCCAACCCAACGGCACGACCGGGCATCTCGACTTCAGTCAGGTCCCCGCCCAAATTCTCCTGTTCCTCACCATGTTCGGGCTCATCACTCTGATGATCCACGCGTTGCAGCGCTCCGCGTCCGGGCGAGCCATGCTCGCGGTGCGCAGCTCCGAAGTCGCCGCGCAGGCCTCCGGGGTACGCACCAACCGGGTCAAGATCCTGATCTTCGCCCTGTCCGCCGCGATCGCCGCGTTCGGCGGTGTGTTCCTGTCCATGTTCGGCTTCGCCGCCAACAACAACACCGCGCCGCCTTACGTCGGGCTGTTCTGGCTCGCGCTCGCGGTGCTGTTCGGGATCCGCCGCCCGGGTGGCGCACTGCTCGCCGGCTTGGCGTTCGCGGCGGGCACGGCCGTGTTCCACTGGCTCGCGTCAGACATCCTCCCTGGCGGCGACGTCAACGCGCTCGTCACCTCCATCTACTTCGTCCCGATCCTGTCCGGCCTCGGCGCCATCAACCTCGCCCAGGAACCCGACGGGATCCTCGCCCTCACCGGCAACCAGAAGCTCGCCAAACGACGCGCCAAGGAACGCAAGGCCCGCATCGCCGCATCCGAAGCCGAGACCCACGCCGGCCTCGTCCCCACCCACGAACAGATCCACGACACCACCACGCCCGCGACGAACGGGCAAGCCGCAATCGCCGGCAACACCCTCGTGCTGTCCGGCATCGTCGCCGGGTACGGCGACGTCGAGGTCCTCCACGGCGTCGACATCGGCCTCGAACGCGGCAAGGTCGTCGCATTGCTCGGCGCCAACGGCGCCGGCAAATCCACGCTCTGCTCGGTCGCCGCCGGCCTGGTGGATCCCACGCTGGGAACCGTCACTCTCGACGGCACCGACGTCACCACCGCGTCCGCGCACGTTCGTGCCCGGGCCGGGATGCTGCTCGTCCCCGAAGCACGCGGCATCTTCCCTGGCCTCACCGTCGAAGAGAACCTCACCGTCCTCCTCCGCACCGACGAGCTCCGCGACAAGGCCTTCGCCCGCTTCCCGATCCTGTCGCAGCGCCGCAAGCAGGAGGCCGGCCTCCTCTCCGGCGGCGAACAACAGATGCTCAGCCTCGCCCCTGCGCTCGCCGACCCGCCCGTCGTGCTCATCGCCGACGAACCCACTCTCGGCCTCGCACCCCTCGCGGCTGAAGAGGTCATGCGCGCCATCCTCGAACTCCGCGACGCGGGCTGCGCCGTCCTGCTCGTCGAGGAACACGCCAAGAACGCGCTCGAGGTCGCCGACACCCTCGCCTTCATGGAACTCGGCACCGTCGTGTGGAGCGGCCCGCGCGCCCAGGCCGACATGGAGGTCCTCAGCGCCGCCTACCTCGGAGGCAGTGTCGGGACCTGAGCCCGACGTCGCCGGTGAGTTCCAGTTCGTCGCAGTGTCAGAAGAGAAGCAAGTACCGATCTCGAAATGGACAACCGTCCAGGAGATCTGAACCCAGAGGGGGAACCGGAGTGTTCGAACACAAGGTGAAATGGGGGACGCGCATCGGCGTGGTCGCGGCGATCGTGGCCCTCTCGGCCACGGTGCTCACATCGGCGGCCGCGTCCGGGGCGCGGTCGGTGCGTGGGTTCGACGGCACCACCGTCACCACGGCCGGCATGGGAGTCGCGTCGAGCTTCGGGGGCGCCGACATCGGCACCATCGCCCGTTACAAGCGCGCCAACGACACCAATGAAGTGCCCGGCATCAAGTTCAAGTACACCGAATTCGCCGACGACAAGCAGGACCCCGCGACCGCGACGTCCGAAGCGCGGCGGCTCGTCACCCAGGAGGGCGTGTTCGCACTCGTGCCCGACCTGTCGGCGGTGAATCCCGGCCCGTTCCTGAACCAGCAGCACGTTCCCTACATCGGGTGGGCGTTCGACAACACGTACTGCAGCCAGAAGCCGACCACCACCCTGTACGGGTTCGGTTTCAACGGCTGCCTCGTGCCGGCCGACCCCCCGGTGATGCCCAACAGCTACGCCGGCTTCTACACGTACGTCACCGGCAAGGCGGGCACGGGCAAGCCACCGACGATCGCCTTGTTCTCGAACGACAATCAGTCGGGCCAGAACAGCGTGAAGTACGCCTCCGTCGGCGCGAAGGGCGCGGGCTTCAAGGTCGTCTACGCCAAGGGCTCGATCCCACTCACGACGTCGGACTACACGCCCTACGTGCAGGCCATGCTGACGTCGAACGGGGGCAAGGCACCCGACGCGATCAACTGCCTCCTCGCCGCCCAGTGCATCCCGATCGTGGCCGCGTTCAAGGCCGCGGGTTACACCGGCACCCTCATCACGCCGCTCTACACCGACGCGTTGTTGAAGCCGCTCGCCGGCACGATCGCGTACGCGCCGTACAACGTGGCGCCCAACGCCGGTCTCACGCAGATGCAGAAGGACCTCGACGCGGTCAAGCCCGGCACCACGATCACGACGTCGAACGCGGGGGCCTACTTCTCCGCCGACAAGTTCATCGCCGCGGTGAAGAAGGTGGGCAAGGCCAAGCTCACCCCGGAGGCGGTCCAGAAGGTCCTGTCCACCCAGAAGTGGCAGATCAAGGGCCTCGCCGGACCCAGCACGTACCCGGCGTCGACAGTGACGTCGTCGCCCGCGTGCACCACGGTGACGGAGGACGCCGACGGCACCGCGTGGAAGGTCGTCGTGCCCTACGCCTGCTCGGCCAAGGTGTTCAAGGTCAAGTGAGTCCTCGGCGGTCACCCGTCGCCTGACCCGAACTCCCCCCGGCGCGCGGGGCCGATCCACTCGATGGGTCGGCCCCGCGTCGCGGGTGAGGAGATGGTGCGGGTCAGGACGGACGCGCCGCGACCGGGGCCTTGATCGGAGCGTCCTCGCGGATGGCCCGCAGGCGCTCGCGCGCTTCGCGCTCGGCCTCGGTGCCGCGCGGTGGAAGCCGGAAGCCGGTGTAGAGCACCCGACGCTCGCGCTCGGTCGGCGGTTGCGCCATGTGCAGCGTGCACGACAGGTGCACCGTGAGATCACCGGTGCCCGTCGGGAGGTCGACCGCGGGGAGGTCCGATCGCTCCTCGCGATGGTCCGACGGCCACATGAGGGCCCGGTGCGAACCCGCGACCGCGCGGAGCTGACCCGACACTGCGTCGGCACCGGTGACCGAGATCCCCACCGTCATCCCGCAGCAGTCGTAGCTGTGACGTCCGAGCGCGCAGTCCTTGTGCCACGGGATGTCGGAGATCCCGGCGACCACGCCGATGGGCTTGAACAGCGCTTCGATCCGGTTGTCGTCCATCGACCCGAACACGTGACCATCGCCGGTGAGCCCGGCCAGGCGCAGCAGGCGCTCGTCGCCGGCGAGCCGCTCCACCGCGGGCGACACCTCGTCGAAGTACTGCATGCGCACCAGTCGCTCAACGCCGTCGTCGGTGCGCGCCCACCAGGAGCGGCCGTCGTCGGGGGTGTAGGTCGGCGCGGCGCGGTCCATGTCGAGCGACACCGCTTGCATTTCCGCTTCGGTGAACACGTCGCGGATGCGCAGGAATCCGGCTCGCGAGAGGAAGTCGCCCATCTCGGCGAGTGATGCATCGGCCGGGAAGCTGCGGGTGAGATCGAGGGGCGCGCCGTCGGCATCGACGAGCGCGAGATCGCCGGCGGTGTGTGGCGCGATCCCGTCGAGCGCGCCGCGGATGAGCAACCACCAGTCGAGGAGTTGATCGAAGCGGCCGTCGAAGTCGAGGGTGCCGTTCGTCTGCCAACCCACCACGGTGACCTGATCGAGCGCGAGGTCGGTGAGCTGGCGGGAGTCGACCCGCAGGCGCGACGCGCCCGCCGGAGCATCGGCACCGGTCGTGATCCGGATGCACCCGTCGTTGACGGCGAGGGTCCAACATTCGTCGCCGACGTCGATCGCGAGCGGCGGCGGAGCGAACACCTGCACCGCGCACGCCAGGCGCTCGCGGTGCTCGGCGAACGCGGCGGGCAGCACCTGCCCGAGGAACGTCGCCGGATCGAGCGTCTCGACCGTCCCGTCGACCCGAGTGCGTACGTCGACCGACATACCGGCCCCCTTCTCGCTTCCGACTCCTACCAGTGTGCCCGAGTCAGAGCACGCCGGCGCCGGAGTCGGCGAACGCCGGGCACTTCTGCGACCCGACGGGGAAATCGGCCGCCAGCAACGGTTGCGCGACCTCCGCGACCGTCGGGCCGAGGCGGGCGCCGATCGGGCCGAGCAGATCGAGATCGAAGCCGTAGAGCGCGGCGGCGTTGCCGGCCAGCATCATCTGCACCTCGGTGGGGTCGACGCCGGAGAAGCTGAGCCGGATCGCCTCCTTGGAGAACGGGTAGCTCGCCTCCTTGTGCGGGTAGTCGCTCCCCCACATGATCCGGTCGACCCCGACCTGCTCGCGGATCGGTACCTCCGACGGCCGGATGAAGCTGGCCCCGATGTGGCACTGGCGCGCCCAGTACTCACTCGGCTGCAACGAGAGCTTCTCTACGATGGGCAGTCCCCATTCGCGCTCCTGCGAACCCACCGCGTTGCGCATGCGGTCGAAGAAGTAGTCGAGCATGCGGAGGTGCTCGGGTACCCATGCGGTGCCCTGCTCCGTGAACACGAACTGCAGATCGGGGTGACGTTCCAACACCCCGCCCACGATCAGGTTGGTGAGCACGTTGTGCGACCACCACGTGACCTCGAGCAGGAACATCACGATGTCTTCCTGCTCCATGCCGCGCGGGGGACCGGCGCTACCCCCGTGGTGGTTTACCGGGATGCCGACCTCTTCGCACGCGGCCCACAGCGGCTCGTAATGCTTGTGGTGCAGCGGGAGCAGTCCGGTACCGGGAGGCGCGCCCGGGAGGAGGATGCCGCCGGTGAGGCCGAGCTCCTTCGCGCGGTAGATCTCCCGTACCGACGCGTCAACGTCGTGCAGCATGATCTGCGCGATGCCGGCGCGGCGGCCGGGCACCGCGGCGCAGAAGTCGGCGAGCCAGCGGTTGTGCGCCTGGAGGCCGGCCCACCGCAACTCGAGCTCGTGCGCGTCGGCCGGCGCAGCTTGCGTGACCAACGCGCCGCCGGGGAAGAACGGCGGGATGGTGTTGGGGAAGATCACCTCGGCCGCGATGCCGTCGGCCTCGAGGTCGTGGAGGCGCCGGTCGGAGTCCCAGTTGCGCTTGCCCAGGTCACCGAGCAGGTCGCCGAAGGGGATCTGGAAGTCGGCGACCCAGGCGTCGAACTCGTCGTGGTACCGGCTCGGGAGGTAGTCGCGGTACTCGTGGATCTCGCCGCCGCCGTGGCAGTCGGCGGAGATGACGACGTAGTGGTCGTCGGCGTGCATGGGGTTCATGGGCTGTCCTCCCCCGCGACGGAACCGAAACTTAATGACAGCATATTACCCGGGCCCCCTCGTGCGGCTGGGGCCACGACCGTCAGGCGAAACGCTCATTCGAAGCCGGGAGGAACCGCGTAGCCGCCGAGCACCTCCGAGACCATTTGCGCGGCCCGCACCGCGCGCCGGTCGTGCAGGTACGGCGCGACGATCTGGATGCCGACGGGCAAACCCGCGGCGGTGCGCCCGATCGGAACCACCGCCGACGGCAGACCGACCACCCCGATGAGCCCGAGCCACGTGATCGTGTCGACGAGCGCGCGCGTCTCCCCGTTGACGACGATGGTGCGCTCGAGCATGTCGCCCTCGGTGTCGTGCGGGAACGCGGGCGTGATCATCACCGGGCACAGCAGCAGATCGTGGTCGGCGAACCACCTCGACCACGTACGCCGGAATCGGGTTCGGTCCTCTTCCGCGCGCAGCCACTCACGGTGCGATCCCGACGCCGCATCGGCGGTGTCGTCGGGCAGGCTCGGCGAGATCGCGGGGAGGATCATCCGGGCGAACAGTCCGCTCTGTTCCGCGAACGTCACCGCGGGACGGTCGTCGTCGATCTTGGCGCCGGCGTCGGACAGTCGCGACACCGCGTCGCGCAACATGCCGAGGTACTCGGTGTCGACTGCACACGCGGCGTCGTCGAGCCAGGTGCCGATGCGGAAGCCGCCCAGGTTCCGGGCGTCGCTCGGCGGGAGATCGAGCCGCCACGCGTGGGCGCGCTCGGGCTCGGGGCCCGCGAGCACGCCGAGCAGCAGTTCGAGGTCGTCGGCGCTGCGGGCAATGGGCCCGAACACGTTGATGTCGGCGTCGGTTGCGCCGCCGCCCACGTGGTCGAGGTACCCCCGTTGCGGGATCACGCCGAAGCTGGGCTTGAGGCCGAACACGCCGCAGCAGTGCGACGGGATGCGCACCGAGCCGCCGATGTCGGTGCCGAGCTCGAAGCTGGTGAAGCCGGCGGCGACGGCCGCTGCCGCGCCACCCGACGATCCGCCGACGGTGTGCTCGCGCGACCACGGGTTGTTGGTCACGCCGAAGAGCTCGTTGAAGGTCTGGAAGTCGCCCGACCACCGAGGCAGATTGGTCTTCCCGAACACGATGGCCCCGGCCGCCTTCAACCGCGCGACCGCGGGCGCGTCGGCCGCCGGGACGTGATCGCCCAACTCGCGTGCGCCCCCGGTCGAGCGGATGCCTTCCGTCTCGATCGCGTCCTTGATGGTGATCGGGAGCCCGTGGAGCGGTCCGACGTCGTCGCCGCGCGCGAGCGCGTCGTCGGCCGCGCTCGCGGCGGCGCGGGCCCGGTCGGCGTCGAGGGTGACGACGGCGTTCACGTCGGCGTCGAGCCGGCCGATGCGGTCGAGATACAGCTCGAGCAGCTCGCGGCTCGAGACCGTGCCGGAACGGATCGCGGCGGCCAACTCCACCGCCGGCCGGGTCGCCAGGTTCTCGCTCATACGGCCTCTCCCCTCAACCCCTAATCTGACTTCGTGTCAGAAACCGTCACTCAGGTCCCCGCGGTCGAGGGCTGGTTCACCACCGACTCTCGCGAACCCCGTCTCATCGGCGCAAAGTGCCCGGTGTGCTCGACGATCGTGTTCCCGCCCCGCGCCGGCGCGTGCCCGAACCCCGACTGCGACTCCGACTCGCTCGATCCCACCGAGCTGTCGCGTCGCGGGCGGGTGTGGTCGTACACCGAGAACCACTACGCACCGCCGCCGCCCTACGTCGCGGCGGAGCCGTTCGTGCCGTACGCGCTCGCCGCGGTCGAGTTGGCTGAGGAAGGGATCGTGGTGCTCGGGCAGGTGGCCAAGGGCGTGCAGGCCGACGAGCTGCACGTCGGCATGGAGATGCAGATCGAGCTCGACACCCTCTACCGCGACGACGAGCACGAGTACCTCGTGTACGTGTGGGCACCGGCGGCCCCCGCTCCGGGGTCGGCGCAGCCCGCGCAGAACAACGGTGCGTCGTGAGCAGCGAACGCGACGTCGCGATCCTCGGTGTCGGCATGCACCCGTGGGGCAAGTGGGGTCGCGACTTCACCGAGTACGGCATGGTCGCGGCGCGTGCGGCCCTCGCCGACGCCGGGATCGCGTGGCGCGACATCCAGTACGTCGCCGGTGCCGACACCATCCGCAACGGATATCCCGGGTTCATCGCCGGCGCCACCTTCGCGCAGAAGCTCGGTTGGACCGGCGTGCGCGTGTCGTCGAGCTACGCGGCGTGCGCTTCGGGGGCCCAGGCCCTGCACCAGGCGCGGGCGCAGATCTTGGCCGGCTACTGCGACGTCGCGCTGGTGATCGGCGCCGACACCACGCCCAAGGGTTTCTTCGCGCCGGTCGGTGGTGAGCGCAAGACCGATCCCGACTGGCTGCGCTTCCACCTCCTGGGTGCGACCAACCCCGTGTACTTCGCGCTGTACGCCCGTCGCCGCATGGACGTCTACGGCGCGACGGTCGACGACTTCGCGCAGGTGAAGGTGAAGAACTCGCAGCACGGTCTGCACAACCCGAACGCGCGCTTCCGCAAGGAGAACACGGTCGCCGACGTCGTCAACAGCCCGGTGGTCGCCGATCCGCTCCGGCTCCTCGACATCTGCGCGACGTCCGACGGCGCCGCCGCCGTCATCGTCTCCAGCATGGACTTCGCGCGCCGTCACCGCGGTTCCCTGGACGGCGTGCCGCGCGTGAAAGCGGTGTCGACGGTGACCCCGCGGTACCCGCAGACCGTGCTCGAGCTCCCCGACTTCGCCACCGATTCCAGCGCGGCCGTGGCCCCGCCCGAGCGCAACTTCAAGGACTCGATCGCGGGCGCGGCCTACGAGGAGGCCGGCATCGGCCCCGACGACCTGAGCCTGGCCGAGGTCTACGACCTGTCGACCGCGCTCGAGCTCGACTGGTACGAGAACATCGGCCTGTGCGGCGAGGGCGAAGCCGAGGCGCTGCTGCGCTCGGGCGCCACGACCATCGGCGGGCGCATCCCGGTGAACCCGAGCGGTGGACTCTCCTGCTTCGGCGAAGCCATCCCCGCGCAGGCGATCGCCCAGGTGTGCGAAGTCACGTGGCAGCTGCAGGGACGCGCCGAGGGCCGCCAGGTCGAGGGCGCCACCGTGGGCATCACCGCCAACCAGGGTCTGTTCGGCCACGGCTCGTCCGTGATCGTGAGCAACTGAGCAACTGAATCGCTGCGCCGGCACCACGACGCAAGAGGTAGAGGAGCACGAGATGGCCGAGGCCTACATCGTCGAAGCGGTACGCACGCCGGTCGGTCGACGCGGCGGCGGTCTGTCACAGGTGCACCCCGCCGATCTCGGGGCGCACTCGATCAAGGCACTGGTGGAACGCTCGGGCATCGACCCGGCGGCGGTCGACGACGTCATCTTCGGTAACGTCGACAGCATCGGCCCGCAGGCCGGCGACATCGCCCGCACCTGCTGGCTGGTGGCGGGGCTGCCCGAGCACGTGCCCGGCACCACCGTCGACCGCCAGTGCGGGTCCGCGCAGCAGGCGGTGCACTTCGCCGCGCAGGCCGTGATGTCGGGCACGATGGATCTCATCGTCGCGGGCGGGGTGCAGAACATGAGCCAGATCCCGATCTCGGCGGCGATGTTCGCGGGCCAGGAGTACGGGCACGAGACGCCGTTCTCGGGGTCGCCGGGCTGGGCCGCGCGCTACGGGACCGAAGAGGTGTCGCAGTTCCGGGGCGCCGAGATGATCGCCGAGAAGTGGGACATCTCCCGCGACGACATGGAGCAGTTCGCGGTGGAGTCGCACGAGCGGGCGATCCGCGCGCGCGCCGAGGGCCGCTTCGAGAACGAGATCGTCCCCCTCGGCGACTGCACGTTCGACGAAGGCCCGCGCGAACCCAACTGGGACAAGATCCGCTCGTTGCCGACGCTGATCGAAGGCGGTCGGCTCACCGCCGCGGTGGCGAGCCAGATCAGCGACGCGTCGGCCGCTCTGCTCATCGCCGGTGAGCAGGCGGTCAAGGACCACGGCCTCACCCCACGCGCCCGCATCCACCACTTGAGCGTGCTCGCCGACGATCCGGTGATGATGCTCAGCGCGCCGATCCCCGCCACTGAGCGCGCACTCCGCAAGACGGGCATGCGCGTCGACGACATCGACCTCGTCGAGATCAACGAAGCGTTCGCGTCGGTCGTGCTCGCCTGGCAGAAGGAAACCGGGTTCGATCTCGCGAAGGTCAACGTCAACGGCGGTGCCATCGCGCTCGGCCATCCGCTCGGAGCCACCGGCGCCCGGCTCATGACCAGCCTGCTCAACGAGCTCGAACGTACGGGCGGGCGCTACGGCCTGCAGACGATGTGCGAGGGCGGCGGCCAGGCCAACGTCACCATCATCGAACGCCTCTAGTCAGTCCGTGGCTCCGTCCCCGCGATGATCGAGATCCCCGCGGGGACCCGTGTCTTCGGGATGCAACTTCCCATCCAGCAGCAGAGCGCGTCGTTCGCCGCCGAGTGGGAGCGGACGGCCGGGCCCGCCGAGCTCGCGCGGGTCGCGCAGACCGCCGACGACCACGGCTACTTCTACGTGGCGGTGTGCGACCACATCGCGATCCCGGCGTCGATGGCCGACACGATGGGCACCTACTGGCAGGACTGCATCACCACGCTGGCGTGGGTCGGCGCCATCACCGAGCGCACCAACCTGCTGTCGCACGCGTACATACTCCCCTTCCGCCACCCCCTCGTGGCGGCGAAGGCGTTCGCCACTCTCGACCACCTCACCGGCGGGCGCGCCATCGTCGGCGTCGGCGCCGGCCACGTGGAAGCGGAGTTCGCGGCGTTGGGCATCGACCACCCCGGCCGGGGCGCGCTCATGGAGGAGAAGCTGCCGCCGCTCATCGTTGCGTTGGCGCACGAGTTCGTCGACGGCGTGGGCGCCCGGCCGCGGCCGCTACAGACTCCCCGGCCCCCGGTGTGGGTCGCCGGGTCGAGCCCGGCCGCCATCCGCCGCGCCGCCACCTACGGCGACGGCTGGCTCCCGCAGGGGCCGTCCGACGCCGCCATGGTCGCCCGCCTCCAGGCGCTCCGGGCCGAACGCGGCCGGGACGACCGGCCGATGGCGATCGGACACATCACGCCGTTCCTCCACGTGGGGAAGCCCACCTGGGAGGTCGGCGACGACGTGCTCACCGGCAGCCCGGCCGAGGTTGCCGAGGGCATCCTCGCCGGCACCGCCGACGGCGTGAACCAGGTCCTGGTGCGGTTCAAGGCCCGTGACTGCGACGAGCTCTGCGACCAGATGGTGGCCTTCGCCACCGGGATCGCCCCCGCGCTCACCACGATCTGACCCGATTTCGGCCTTCTCGGGCGCGAAAAGCAGGCGCCTCGAGACGGCTACAGCGTCGCCGTCGTCACAATTCGGCCAGTTGTAACGCGGCGCTCATCAAGTTCTCAACCCAGGTCGACGACACTGCACTGATGACACGACGGGCGGGGTGGACCCCACGAATCCTGGGGACCATCCTCGCCGTCGCCGCCGGGTGGTTCCTCTTCCTGCACGCCGACGGCTTCCTGCCCGCGATCGGCAAGGTCGCGGGCCTCGGGCCGGCCGCGCTCCCGATCGGCCTCGCGATCGTCGCGTTGGGCGTGCTCAACCGCGGTTTCCAGGCGCACGCCTCGTTCCGGCTGGTCGAGTTGCCGGCGCGCATCGGCCCGATGGTGAGCCTGAGCGCCACGTCGTACGCCACCAACAAGGTCGTGAAGTCGGCGGGCACCGCCGGCGTCGTCCCGTATCTCGCGCACGCCGATCGGTCCGACCTGTGCCGCGCCCGGGTCGTCGCCGCGTACGTGTCGACCAAGCTGGCCGAGACCGTCTCGCTCTGCGCGCTCATCGCGTTCGCCATCGCCGCCGGCGCCGCGACCGGAGGACTCCACGGCGCCGCGCTCTTCGGAGCCATCGGGTCGGCGGGCTACGCAGTGGTCGTCGGTGGCGCGATGATCGCGATCGCGTGCAAGCGATCACTCGTCGAAGCCATCGCGTTCCGCGCTCGGCGCATCGCGTTCCGGGTCCGGCACCGCTTCGGCCGCGTGCAGCCCGAACCGGGCGCGTGTCCCGGGCAGGAGCTGGCGAGTGCGATGGACCGTCTGCGCGCCGATCCCCGCGCCGCGGTCCCGCTGCTCGCGACCGCCCTCCTCGGCAAGCTCATCGGGGTGGCCGGTCTGTGCATGGTGCTGGCGGGTCTCGGTGTCCATCTCGGTCTCGCCACCACGTTGCTCGTGTACACGCTCACGCTCATGGCCGCGCTCGTCGGGCCGCTGCCCGGCGGCGTCGGCATCGCCGATGCGTCACTCGGTGCGCTGCTCATAGCCAACGGCGTGCCCGCGGCATCCGCGGCGGCCGCGGTCGTCGCCTTCCGGCTCCTCGATCTCTGGTTGCCGCTGCTCGCCGGTGCGCTCGCGGGCGCGCGCCAGTTCCGGCGCAACCGTGCCGCCGAGGCCGCGACCGCCGCGGTGGCCGCGAGCGAGCCCGATCTCCCGATCGCCGTGCGCCCGGAGGCGTTGCTCCCGGTCTGACCCGGTCGCGCCGGCTCCGACCACGCCCCGCCGGGGTTAACCGGCGGCGGTCTCGGCCAGGATCCGGCCCAGTCGCATCAGCGTGGGCGTCTCGGAGCCGAGGTCGAGCTCCATCTGCTTGGCCAACAGGAAGTAGCGGTACAGCGGGTAGTCGCGATCGACGCCGACGCCACCGTGGAGGTGGTGCGCGGCGAGCACGACGTCCTGACCGCCCTGCGACGCCCAGTACTTCGCCGTCGCCACCTGCGTGGAAGCCGGCATCCCGGTGTCGAGGCGCCACGCGGCCTGCCACGACGTGAGCTTGATCGCTTCCTTGTTGATGTAGGTGTCGGCGGCGCGCTGGCTCACGGCCTGGAACGTGCCGATCGCCCGGCCGAACTGCTTGCGCTCCTTGACGTAGGTCGACGTGAGGTCGAGCGCGGTCGCCGCCGCGCCCGACATGGTGACTGCCATCGCGGTCTGCGCGCGCTCGAGGATCCACGCGACGCCCTCCGGGCCCGCGAGCTTCGTCGCCGGCGCATCGCGCAGCACGAGGCGCGCCATCGGCGCGCCGAGCATGGTGTCTTCGCGTTCGACGGTGACGCCCGCCCCCGAGGGGTCGAGCACGTAGAGGCCGTCGGCCGCGGTCACGACGATGCGTTCCGCGATCAGGCCCGCCGGGACGCACACCTTCTCACCGGTGAGCTTGCCGTCGGACGAGGCCGCGGTCGACGGGGTCGACGCGTCGCCCACTGCCTCGGAGAGTGCGGCGGTGACGATGCGAGTGCCCGCGGCCACACCGTCGAGTGCGTCGAGCGCGTCGTACTGCACCAGCGCGGGGACCGCGAGGCCCAGCACCGCCAGCGCGGGGACCGGCGCCGCGGTGCGACCGACCTCCTCGAGCACGATGCACGTCTCCAGGAACCCGAGCCCGGCGCCACCGGCCGACTCGGGGATCGAGATGCCGACGATCCCGGCGTCGGCGAGCGCGGCCCAGAGGTCGCGATCGAAGCCGTCGGCGTCGGCGACGACGCCCTTGACCCGCTCGAGCGAGGTCGCGTCGGACAGGATCTTCGCCGCGAGGTCGCGGAGGTCCTGCTGGTCGGAGGTGAACGAGAAATCCATCAGCGGTCAGCCCTCGGGAGGCCCAGCGTGAACTGGGAGATCAGGTCGCGTTGCATCTCGTTGACCCCACCACCGAAGGTGAGGATGATCGAGCCCCGGGTGCCCACCTGCAAGCGGGAGCGCAGCACCGCACCCGGCGCGTCGGGTTCGAGGTAGGACACCGGCCCGAGGATCTCCATGAGGAGCTGGTAGCCCTCCATGTTGAGCTCGCTGCCGAACACCTTGAGCGCCGAGCAGTGGCCGATGTCGAGGACGCCCTGGGTCGCTTCGTACGCGACCTGCCAGTTCATGAGGCGGACGACCTCGACCTTTGTGTGCAGCTTGGCCAGGTTGTGCTGCACCCACTCCTGGTCGATCACGCGGCGGCCGTCGGGCAGCTTCGTCTCCTGCGCGTACTCGGTCACCTCGGTGAGCGCCCGCTCCATCACCCCGCTGGCGAACAGCGTGACCCGCTCGTGGTTGAGCTGGTTGGTGATGAGCTTCCAGCCGTGGTTCGGGCCGCCGACGACATTGGCGGCGGGGACGACGACGTCTTCGTAGAACACCGCGTTGATGTCGTGGGTGCCGAGGAGGTGGAGCGGCGACATCGTGATGCCGGGGGTGTCCATCGGCACGATGATGATCGAGATGCCCTTGTGCTTCGCGGCGTCGGGGTCGGTGCGTACCGCCAGCCAGCAGTAGTCGGAGTCGCTCGACAGCGACGTCCACATCTTCTGACCGTTGATCACGTACGACTCGCCGTCGCGCACGGCGCGCGTCTGCAGCGCCGCGAGGTCGGTGCCGGCGCCCGGCTCGGAGTAGCCGATGCAGAAGTGGATGTCACCCGAGAGGATGCGCGGCAGGTAGTCGGCCTTCTGCTCGTCGGTGCCGAACGCCATGATCGTCGGGCCGACGCTGTTGAGCGTGAGCATCGGGACGGGCGCGCCGGCGCGCATCGACTCGTCGAAGAAGATGAACTGCTCGATGGCCGAGCGGCCCTGGCCGCCGTACTCCTTCGGCCAGCCGATCCCGGCCCAACCGTCGGCGCACATCTGCTTCCAGATGCGGCGCGGCAGCTCGCCGATGCCGTGCGAGTGCGACAGGTTGGCGATGGTCTCGGGGTCGAGCAGCTTGTCGTAGTAGCCGCGCAATTCGGACCGCATCGCCTCTTGCTCCGGCGTGTACCCGATCTCCATGAGGACTCCGACTCGTTTCTGACGGACCTTCAGATTCTGACCGCGATTGTGGTCTACTACACGTCGACGCCGTCAGAGAAGCCGTCTCGTGGAAGGCCCCCACCATGACTCCTCCCCCGCTCGCGGACAAGCGCATCCTCGTCACCGGGATCACCGGGATGGTGGCCGGGCCGATGGCGGCCAAGCTGGCCCGCGACAACACGGTGTTCGGGGCCGCCCGCTTCGCCGATCCGGCCCAGCGGGAAGCGCACGAGGCGGCGGGGATCTCCACCATCCGCGTCGACCTCGAGCTCGGCGAGCTCGACGAGGTGCCTGACGACCTCGACTACGTCCTCCACTTCGCGGTGGCGAAGACCAACCACTTCGGCCGCGACCTCACCGCCAACGCCGAGGGCGCGGCCAACCTGATGGAGCGGTGCAAGGACGTCACCGCGTTCTTCCACTGCAGCTCGGGGGGCGTGTACCAGGAGCACGAGCACGACCACCTCACCGAAGACGCCGCGCTCGGCGACAGCCACCGCGCCGCGGGCATGGAGAGCTACTCGATCTCCAAGATCGCGGCCGAGACGCTGGTGCAGTTCACCGCCAAGCGCCTCGACATCCCCACGGTGATCGCGCGGCTGAGCGTGCCCTACGGCGACACCTTCGGGTGGCCGTTCTTCCACCTGATGATGCTCGAGTACGGCATGGCGATCCCCGTACACCCGGACGCGCCGTCGCAGTACAACCCGCTGCACCTCGACGACATCGTGGGATCGTTGCCCACTCTCCTCGGCGCCGCGTCGACGCCGGCCACCGTCGTCAACTGGGGCGGCGACGAGATCGTGAGCGTCGAACAGTGGTGCGCGCTGATCGGCGAGATCATCGACAAGCCCGTCACGTTCGAATCGACCGAGGCGAGCGTGCCGCCCCTCATCCTCGACGTCGGCAAGCTCAACTCACTCGGGTTCCACTCCACCGTCGGGTGGAAGGACGGCATCCGGCGGCTCGTCGACACCTCGTACCCCACGCTCAAGCAGAGTTAGTTCAGCTAGCTGTAGTTGGAGCCGCCGTTCAGCTGGACGGTCTGGCCGGTGAACCACTCCGCTTCGTTCGACGCGAGGTACACACAGATCGCGCCGACGTCGGCGGGCGTGCCCACCCGGCCAACGGGAATCGTGCGGGCCAGCGCGGCGGTGGCATCGGAGCTCGAGAGCTGCATCAGCCCCAGCGCCACGCAGTTGGCGGTGACGCCCGACCGCGCGTTCTCCGCCGCGAGGTGGCGCATGAACGAGATCGCGCCGCCCTTGCCTGCGGCGTACGGCGACACGCCGATGTTCAGCCCGGTGGTGCCCGCGCCCGACGAGATCGTGATCACCCGGCCGAACCCGCGATCGCACATGCCGTTGATGACGGCCCGCGCGCAATGGAGCACCCCGAACAGGTTCACGTCGATGGCGCCCCGCCAACCTGCGGGCTCGGTGTCGCGGAACTGCACCATGCCCATGGTCTCGGCCCCGCCGTTGCCCGCGTTGTTCACCAGGATGTCGACCACACCGACGTCGTCGATCGCGGCGGCCACCGCGTCGTAGTCGGTCACGTCGAATTCTGCGCTCGACGCCTGCCCGCCGGCGGCGGTGATCGCCGCGACCGTCGCGTCAGCTCGTTCCGCTCGCAGGTCGTTCACGACCACGGTCGCACCTTGCGCGGCCAATGCCCGGGCGATGCCGGCGCCGACGTTCTGACCGGCGCCGGTGACCAGCGCCGTCCTCCCCGTGAGGTCGAACATGTTCCCCCGCTTCCGCTTCTGCTCTCGTGCTCATCGCCTACCTGCGCCGCGTCGCCGGCCGGGTCACGACCAGTAGCGCGTGCCCTCCCCCACCAGCACCCGCCCGAACTCGAGGCCGGGGAAGTGTGGTCCACCCACCAGTGTGTCGGACCCTTCGAGCTCGCGCAGGATCCGCTCCCGCGTCGCGATCCCGAGCGTGCGGTCGACGTCGGCCAGTGCCTCGAACTGCGGAGCCTCGATCTGCACCGGACACGAGATCGCGTCGCCGAGGATCATCGCCCGCTGCCCCTGCGACGACAGCACGTACATCGTGTGACCCGGCGTGTGACCGGGCGTGGCCAACGTGCTGATCCCGGGTGCAACCTCGCCGTCGCCGTCGATCGGGTCGAGCCGGCCCGCGTCGTGCAGGTTGCGCATCATCACCGCGGTCTCACTGGTGCTGCCCTCCACCAACGCGTCCCAGTCGGGGCGGCCGAAGCGGACGGTGGCGTTCGGGAAGAACGGCGCGTCGTCGGCCCAGACCCAACCGTCGTGGTCGAGGTGGAGGTGGGTGAGCAGCACGAGGTCGATCTCGGCGCGGTCGATCCCCGCCGCGGCCAGCGCTTCGGGCAGGCGCCCGCCCTCGAGCCGTTGCGGGCCCTTCCCCTCCGGCTCCCACTGCACGACCCGGTCGCCGAGGCCGGCGTCGATGATCGCGGTGACTCCGCCGCTGCGTACCACGAACACCGAGATCGGCAGCTCGGCGCGCCCGTCGGCGCCGACCATCTCCCGGTGCGCGGCGGAGTTCGACTCGCCGAACACGTCGGGGGACACGAACGACGCACCGTCCTGGAGACCGACCACGTCGATGTCACCGAGGTGCAAGAGCTTCGTGGTCATCGTGACTCCTGCGGGACGCGTGCCGTCGCGACAACCTCGGTGGCGGTGAGCGCGTTCGCCCAGCTCGCGATGCGGTCCCAGAGGAGAACGCGATTGCCCGCCTGGTTATGACAGTGCGCCGACCCGGGCACGACGAACAAGGTGATGTCCCGCGCGGATCGGTAGTGGGCGACGCTGCCGGTGAAATCGGTGGTGAGGTCGTACTCGCCGAAGCCGAGGAACAGCGGAGCAGTGATGCTCCCCTTCTCGAAGTCGGTCGCGCCGGGGATCATCGACGTGAGCCCGCAGCTGAACAGAAGCGACGTCTGTTGGTTCACGAACGCCGTTCGCACCGCGTCGGGGACGTCGGCGGCGAGGAACGAGCCGGGCACGAGCCCGCGTCGTTCGCCACTCGGTCGTGAGAACCGTTGCCGGGCCAAGGCCTCGATCGACCCGACGATCTCGTCGAGATCCCCGGTGACCGCGGCTTCGTCGGGGGTGAGCACCTCGGGCAGGCCGTCGCCGCCGTGACCGAGCACGACCACCGCGTCGAACGTGCCGTGGCGTGCCTGCTGCACGGTGGCGAGCATGCCGCCCATCGAGTGGCCGAGCCCGATCACGATCGGCGTCACCGGACCGGACCATCCCTCGAGCGGCAGCGTGCCGTCGGCGAGCGCGGCGAGCACCTCGCGGTGGGCGAGGTCGTTCGCCGCGCTGACGACGGGAGGCGTGAGCAGGAACACGTCGTCGACCCGGCTCGATTCGCCGATCCCCAGGTGATCGAGGGTGATGGTCACGAAGCCGTGGCCGGCGAGGTGGCCGGCCATGCTGTAGTCGGCCAGACCCTCTACCTCGAGGTCGAAGTAGCGGGTGGAGCAGGTACCCCCGGCGAGGCAGCACACCACGATCACCGGTGACCCCGGCGGGGGCGGTCGGTCGGGCGCACGGACCCAGCCGCGCACGACCGCGCGACCCGGGAACGGCACCGCGGCGGAGACGTCGACCTCGACCGGTGTGGTGGGCACCGGCGAACCATAGTGCCCGGTATGGCTAGCTGCACCAGCTCAATGGTCGACTCCGCTCCGCCCGCCCGCAACCAGCAGAAAGGGCCGCCCGGCTCCGCTCCGTCTCCTAGCTCGCAATGGTCGACTCCGCTCCGCCCGCCCGCAACCAGCAGGAAGGCGGCCGCCCGGCTCCGCTCCGTCTCCTAGCTCAATGGTCGACTCCGCTCCGCCCGCCCGCAACCAGCAGGAAGGCGGCCCGCCGGCTCCGCTCCGTCTCTCAGCGCCCGAGGATCGAGATGAAGCTGACCATCTCGCCGGGGTAGCCGCCGAGGTTGTGGGTGAGGGCGAGGTCGCGCTCACCGCCGGGCTTGGCCGCCTCGATCTGCCGCTCGGCCGGCGCCTCGCCCCGCAGTTGCAGCCAGGCCTCGAACATCATGCGCAAGCCCGAGGCGCCGGTCGGGTGACCGAACGACTTGAGCCCACCGTCGGGGTTGACGGGGAGCTCGCCGTCGAGGTCGTAGACCCCGGCGAGCTCGTCGCGCCACGCGGCACCGCGCTCCGAGAACCCGAGGTCCTCCATGAGCACCAACTCGGTGATGGTGAAGCAGTCGTGCACTTCGGCCATCGCCAACTGGCGACGGGGATCGGTGATGCCGGCCTGCGCGTACGCGTCGCGCGCGGTGGCGGCGATCTCCGGGAAGCTGGTGTAGTCGTAGCTCGGGTCCGTGACGCCGGACCCGTTGCCCGCGATGAACGACAACGCCTTCACGATGATCGGCGTGTCGGTGTAGCGGTGCGCGTCCTCGACCCGGCACACGATCGCCGCCGCCGAACCGTCGGCCACGCCCGCGCAGTCGAACAGCCCGAGGTCGCCCGCCATCTTGGGCGCGTTGCAGATCGTCTCCAGCGAGACCTCACGGCGGAACTGCGCCCGCGAGTTGCGGGCGCCGTTGTAGTGGTTCTTCCACGCGACGTGCGCCATCGCCTCGCGCATCTTGTCGCGGTCCACGCCGTACTTGGCGCCGTAGGCCGGTGCCACCATCGAGAACATCGCCGCCGCGGTGAGCGTGCGACCGGTGCCGTCGTTGGGTGGCGGCGTGGCGTTGAGCCCCTGGAACCCGCCGTCCTTCGTCTTCTCGACGCCGATCGCCATCGCCGTGTCGTACGCGCCCGCGGCCACTGCGTACACCGCCTGGCGCAGTGCCTCCGACCCGGTGGCGCAGTAATTCTCGACCCGGGTGACCGGCTTGTCGTCGAGCTGCAGCGGGCGGGCGAGGGTGACGCCGCTCATGCCGCCCTGCGCGGTGCCGAGCCAGTACGCGTCGACGTCGGCCTTGTCGATGCCGGCCGACTCGTAGGTCTCGTTGGCCGCGTCGATCAGGAGATCGTCGAGGCCCTTGCCCCAGTGCTCGACGAAGTTCGTGCAACCCATCCCGACGATCGCGACCCGGTCCTTGATGCTGTGGCTAGCCATCTCGCACCAACCTTCCCTTCCAGAAGTAGTTCACGATGCCGTCGGCGGCGTACAGCCGGCGGAACGTCATCTCCACGCGCTGGCCGATCTCGATCTCGGTGGCGTCGGCGTCGGTGAGCTCGATGGGCACGCGACCACCGCCGTCGAAGTCGACGACCGCGAACACGATCGGCGGGCTCGGCGAGTACGCCATGCGGTCGACGGTGAACGTGACCACGGTGCCCTGCGCGTCGGCGAGCGGCGCCGCTTCCATCTCGTCGGTGTGCTCACCCCCACGCGACACGCGCGCCGGCGGCAGGTGCACCACACCGGTGTCGCGTTCCTTCGAGCCGACGAAACCGAACTTCCATTCCTCGCTGCGGGCCGCGGCAGTGGCCGACACGCGCTGCGGTTCGGGCCGGCGGGGCGGCTCGACCGGCAACATGCCGCGCCACGAGAGGAACTTGCCGTACGGAAGCGGCGCGCCCGCCGCGACCTGCTCGGCGATGGTGCGCGCCGGTCGGTAGCTGCCGAGCGCGTCGGTGGTGCGGAACAGGAGCACGTCGGCGCCGTCGGCCAACACCACCAGCGCCACCACCTGGCCCGGCTCGGCCTGCTCGAGCATCGAAGCCAAGAGGACGCCCGGGTGGGCGGCGCCCGAGTTGCCGACGACGGCCGCGAGGTCGTCGATCACGTGGACGCCGTCGAGCTTGCCCCCGACCGACCGCGCCGTCCGCTGCCCCGGGGCCGCGACCGCGGCGGCGGCTACGTCGCCCGCGGTGAGGCCGGCCGACTCGAGCGCGGTGTTCCACGCCCGCACCCCGAGCGGCACCGAACGCACCTCGGAGAACTTCTCGTCCCACACCTTGGTGCGGGTCTCCCCCGGCGCGCGCCAGCGCTCGACGAACTCGTCGGTGACACTGGCGGAGCCCAGGAACTCGGCGACGACGGTGCCGGTCCCGTCGGCGGCGGAGTCGTCGCCCACGACGAACGCGGCGGCGGCGTCGCCCCCGGCCGATTCCTCACCGCTCCCCGGGAGCCCGGTGCGCACGTCGGCGCTCACCACGAGCGTGGTCGCGGTCGAGGCCGACGCCAAACCGAGGAGCAGACCGCCGACCGCGGAGCGGACCGACGCACCGAGGTCGAACGCGGGCGCGTCGTCGGCGAGGCGGAGCGCGGCGTGGATCGCGGTGGCGTTGGTCTTGTCGGCGTAGGCGGGGAACGACGTGGCGAAGAGGAGTTGCGCCGGGGCGACGGCGCGCCCCCGGAGCGCGAGCCGGGCGGCCTCGACACCCATGGTCGTGGAGTCTTCGTCGAAGCTGGCGACGGTTCGGGTGCCCTTGCCGCCACCCTGGCCGACGAAGGTCGCGATCTGGGTGCGATCGAGCCGCCGGTAGGGCAGGTAGGCGGCCCAGGAGATGATTCCGCGCATGGATTGCACAGTATCCGAAGGGGCAGGATGGACCGGCGGCGACGGTACCCTGCACCGCCGGTGAAGATCGCGCCCTCCAGCGCTGAACAAAGGGGAACCACGTGCAACTCGGTGAGGTAGCCAACGAGGGCGCGCAGCAGTACGGGAAGCCGCTCGACGGTGTCCGCATCCTCGCGCTCGAGCAGATGCAGGCCCTGCCCTACGCGACGCAACTGCTGGGTCGACTCGGCGCCGAGGTGGTCAAGGTCGAGGCGCCGACCGGCGAGTCGGGGCGCGGTGCGCAGCCCGGCATGCTCGACCCGTCGGGACGTCTGGTGGGCGCGACGTTCCTGCGCAACAACCTTTCGAAGCGCAGCGTCACCGTGAACCTGAAGGCCGACCAGGGTCGAGAGCTGGTGCTCGCGCTGGCCCCGCACTTCGACGTGTTCGCCGAGAACTTCAAGGCCGGCGCGCTCGACCGGATGGGGCTCGGCTACGAGGCCGTCGCCGCGGTGCACCCGTCGGTGATCTACGCGTCGGTGTCGGGGTTCGGCAACAGCGGTTCGCCCTACTCCGACTGGCCCGCGTACGCGTCGATCGCGGAGGCGATGTCGGGCATCTACGACTACGTGCTCGTGGGCGACGAGACCCCGCGGCCCAACCCGGTCGGCGCGCTCGGCGACATCAGCTCCGCGCTCTTCGCCGCCATCGGCATCCTCGCCGCGCTCCGCCACCGCGACGCCACCGGTGAGGGACAGCGCGTCGACATCGCCATGTTCGACGCCACCGTCGCCATGACCGACATCGTCACCAATTTCGGCTCGCTCGGGATGCACCGCCTCAACGAGCCCAAGAATGTCGTCCTCGATCCGTTCCGCGCGTCCGACGGGTGGTTCGTGCTGCAACTCGTGCGCGAGCACCAGCTCGAGCGCATCGCCAACCTCGTGGGCCACCCGGAGTGGCCCACCGACCCGCGGCTCGCGACGCGCGTCCTGTGGGCCGAGCACCTCGAAGACATGCTGCGGCCGGCGATCGAGAAGTGGGCGGCCGGGCTCACCAAGCTCGAGGCCGCGCAGCAGTTGAGCGCGGCGGGGATCGCGGCGGCCCCGATCCAGACCACCGAGGAGGTCATGGCCGACCCCCATCTCGCGGCGCGGCACATGCTCGTCGAGATGGAACGCACCGACGGCGTCGAGCACCCGGTCGTGATCCCCGGCAATCCCGTGAAGCTCTCGAAGGTCGCCGAGGGCCCGGAGAGCCGGGTGCCCTGGGTCGGCGAGCACACCCGCGAGGTGCTGCGCGAGGAGCTCGGCCTCGACGACGCGGCCGTCGACGCCCTCGTCGCCGACGGCGTCGTCACGAGCTAGCGCCGCGTCGCGCAACGTCCGCCCTGCGCGGAGGAGCATCACCATGACGATTCAGCGGATGGACCACGTCAGCGTCGTCGTCGACGATCTCGAGGCCGGCATTGCGTTCTTCGTCGCGCTCGGCATGGAGGTGGAGGGCGAGGCGCCGATCGAGGGCCCGTGGGTCGACCAGGTCAACGCGCTCGACGGCGTTCGAGTCGACATCGCGATGATGCGGACCCCGGATGGCAACGGCAAGCTCGAGCTGACGAAGTTCCACGCCCCGACCGCGATCCGCGCGGAGCCGGAGGACGCGCCGTCGAACGCACTGGGCATCCGCAGCATCATGTTCCTGGTCGATGACGTCGACGCCGCGGTGGCGAGCCTGGGAGCCCACGGCGGGAAGCTCCAGGGCGAGGTGGCGCAGTACGAGGACATCTACCGGCTCTGCTACGTCCGCGGCCCCGAGGGGATCATCGTCGCGTTGGCCGAGGAGCTCAGCTGACGTGGGCGACGAACTGATACAGCACATTCCGCGGGCTGGCCGCGGGCGGGCCGCGGGCTAGACGCAGGCTCCTCCAGCTCCTCTAAACTGACGGGTCGTCAGATTCCAGCTTGAGGGAGCGCACTTCGTGGATTTCGACTTCTCGCCCGAGCAGCTGGCGTTCCGTGACGAAGTCGAGGCCTTCCTCGACGCCAACGACGACCCGATCGTGTTCGACGTGACCCGCGAGAACATGGCGCAGGTCGCCGACATCCCCGAGCGCCGCGCGTTGATGGGCAAGATCGGTGAGCAGGGTTGGCTCGGCATCACCTGGCCCAAGGAGTGGGGCGGCCAGGAGGGCGACGGCGTCTACGAGTACCTCCTCAACGAAGCGCTCGCCCGCCGGGGTGGCCCGCAGATCGGCAAGGGCATCGGCATCATCGGCAAGACGATCCTGCGTCACGGCAGTGAACGGATGCAGAAGGAGTTCCTACCGAAGATCCTCACCAACGAGATCGACTTCGCGGTGGGCTACAGCGAGCCCGATGCGGGGTCGGACGCCGCGTCGATGAAGCTCAAGGCGGTGCGCGACGGCGACGGCTGGCGCCTCAACGGGCAGAAGACGTGGACCACGTCGGCCCACTTCGCCGAGTGGTACTGGGTCGGTGCCCGCACCGACCCCGACGCGCCGAAGCACCACGGCATCACGTTGTTCCTCGTGCCGCTCGATCATCCCGGAATCACCGTCAACGCGATCTGGACGATGGGCGACGAACGCACCAACGACGTGTTCTTCGACGACGTGTTCGTGCACGACGACTACGTGGTCGGCGACCTCAACCACGGCTTCCAGTACATCTCCGAGGCGCTCGACCTCGAGCGCTTCACCATGTTCACGTTCTCCCCGATCAAGCAGCGGCTCGACCTGCTCTGCGACTACGTCGCGACGGAGAGCGTCGACGGCGAACCGCTCCGCGACGACCCGGTGATCCGCAAGCAGATCGCGCGCCTCGCCACCGATGCGGAAGTCGCGCGCGTGCTCGGGCTGCGCTTCGTCGCCAAGTCGATGAAGGGGGGCGCGGCGCCGACGTCGGAGGCCTCGGAGTACAAGCTCTTCGCCACCGAGTTGTCGAAGCGGCTCGCCAACGCGTCGATGGACCTCGGCGGCCCTGGTTCGCAACTCCGCGTGAAGACCGACGAAGCGCCGATGAAGGGCCGGGCCGAGTCGACGTACCGCTACACCGTGATCGACACCGTCGGCGGCGGTGGGTCGGAGATCCAGAAGAACATCATCTCGCGGCGCAAGCTCGGGCTCCCGAAGAACTTCTGATCGTGACCCGAACCCGATGACGACCGAGATGCTCGACGGCATCACGGTGCTCGATCTCGCCAGCGTCGGCCCCGCCGCGCGCGCGTCGCGTTGGCTGGCCGACTACGGCGCGACCGTGGTGAAGGTGGGCCCGGTACCGAAGCACGAGGGCGTGCAGATCGTGCCGCCGTTCTACGCGTACAGCGCGCACCGGCGCATGCAGCGCGTGCTGCTCGACATGAAGGCCCCCGAGGGTCGCGAGGCGTTCCTGCGCCTGGCCGAGCGAGCCGACGTGATCATCGAGAGCTTCCGCCCCGGCGTGGTCGACCGCCTCGGCATCGGCTGGGACGCAGTGTCGGCCCGCAACCCGCGGGCGGTGTACTGCTCCACCACCGGCTTCGGTCAGGCCGGGCCCCACGCCCAGTGGGCCGGACACGACCTCAACTACCTGGGCATCGGCGGGTACCTCCACTGCACCGGCCGCGGGCCCGACGGCGCGCCGCCCATCCCGGGGGCGACGGTCGCCGACAGCGCGGGCGGGGGCATGCACGCGGTGATGGCGATCATGGCCGCGCTCGTCCGTCGCTCGACCACCGGGGAGGGCGCCTACCTCGACGTCTCGATCGCCGACGGAGTGCTGGCGCTGATGGCGCTGGCGGTCGACGAGTACTTCGCCACCGGCGACGAACCGGCGCCCCGTCACGGCCTGCTCACCGGCCGGTACGCGTGCTACGACACGTACCCGACGCGCGACGGCAAGTGGGTGTCGGTCGCCGCAATCGAACCGCGGTTCTGGGCCAACCTCTGCCGCGAGCTCGGGCTCGACCGGTGGGCCGGGCACCAGACCGACGACGCAGTGCAGGACGAGATCCGAGCCGACGTACGCGCGGTGTTCCTCACCCGCGACCGCGATGAGTGGACGACGCGGCTCGCGCCCGCCGACACCTGCGTGGCGCCGGTGCTGACCATTCCCGAGCTCGTCGACGACGAGCAGTACGTCGCGCGCGACGCGTTCGTCGACGCCACGCACGCCGACCACGGAACGTTCCGCCAGGTGGGCCCGGTGTTCGCGGGTATGCACCGACCCGGCGCGCCCTACGAAGCGCGCGACGCGACGGTCACCGACACCGATGCGCTCCTGCAGGCGGCGGGCCTCTCGTTGGCCGAATGCGGGAAGTTGCGCGAGGAGGGCGTGATCGCATGACCGACGCGACCACTGTGCCCGAAGACGTGCTCGCCCTGATCGGCACGTCGCAGTACGAAGAGGCGAGCGAGTTCCCCGTGGAGCGCGGCTACATCTGGTCGAGCGCGGCGTCGGTGGAGAACGGAAACCCGATCTACTGGGACGACGACGTCGCCGACGCGGTCACCGGTGGCGTGATCGCCCCGCCCACGTTGCTGTCGGCGTGGTTTCGGCCCCACCACTGGGCACCGGGGCGCACCGAGGAGAAGCTGCCGCTGCGGGTGCACTTCGACATGAAGGCGCGCTTTGGGCTCCCCGAGGCGATCATGAGCGACAACACCACCACCTTCTACGCACCGGTGCGTCCGGGCGATGCCATCTCGAGCGCGCAACGCCTGGTGTCGGTCAGCGAGGAGAAGACCACCCGGCTCGGCACCGGACGGTTCTGGGTCATCGACGTCGAATACCGCAACCAACGCGACGAGTTGGTCGGCATCGAGACCTGGACCGGCTTCGGCTACCGGAGGGACGACCAGTGACCGCGCTCGCGACCCCGTCGCTCCTGCTCGACCAGGTGGTCGTCGGCCAGCCGCTTCCCGAGCTCGCATACGACGTGACGTCGACCACCGTCGTGCTCGGCGCCGTCGCCGCGCGCGACTGGCGGCCGATGCACCACGACTACCACTTCGCGGTCGAGCGCCAAGGCGTGAAGGACATCTTCCTGAACTCACCCAACCAGGCCGCCTGGCTCGAACGCTTCGTCACCGACTGGACCGGCCCCAAGGGTCGCCTCGGTCGCCTGGGGTTCAAGATGAAGAACTCGGTGTTCCCCGGCGACACGATGGTGATCGCGGGAACGGTGCGGAGCGTCGCCGTCGACGACAGCGGCTGTGGCTGGGTCGACATCGACATCACCATCCGCGTCGGCGACCTCGTGTGCACCGAATCGTTCGCCAAGGTCGCGATTCCCACCACGCCCGATGACAACCCGTGGGACCGCGGCCCCGACCGCTGGCACCCCTGAGAGAGGCAGACCCGATGGATCTCGACTTCACCCCCGAGCAGGAGATGCTGCGCGAAGCCGTTGCCGGCGTGTGCCGCGCGTTACAGCAGCCTCGACGTCGTCCGCGAGATGGAAGACGACCCGATCGGCTACCCGGAGAAGTTCTGGGAGCAGCTCGCCGAGCTCGGCCTGCTCGGGATGACGTTGCCCGAGGAGTACGGCGGCAGCGGCATGACCATGCTCGACGCCATGGTCGTCTACACGGAGCTCGGGCGCGCGCTGGCGCCGTCGCCCCACTTCGTGAGCTCGGTGATCAGCGGCGGCGCGCTCGCGCAGGCCGGCTCCGACGCGCAGAAGGCCGAGTGGCTCCCCCGCATCGCCGCCGGCGAAGCGATCGTCACCCCCGCGTGGCTGGAGCCGGGCGGGGGCTACGGCCCGAACGGCGTCACGCTGGCCGCCACCGCCGACGGCGACGGCTGGCGCCTGTCGGGAGCCAAGCGCCACGTGCTCTTCGCCCGCGCCGCCGACCGGTTGCTCGTGCTCGCGCGCACCGCCGACGGTCCGTCGCTCTTCCTCGTCGACCCGACCGCGGCCGGGGTGACGCTCACGCAACTGATGACCATCGCGTCCGACACGCAGTACCGCGTCGACTTCGACAACGTGCGCGTCGACGCCGACGCGCTCGTGGGTGCGGCCGGCGACGCGTGGGCCACGTGGGACACCGTCATGCACGACGGCATCATCCTGCTCGCGGCGCAGGCCGTCGGCGGCGCGCAGTACGCGCTCGCGATCACGGTGCAGTACTCGAAGGACCGCTTCCAGTTCGACAAGCCGCTCGGCGCGTTCCAGTCGATCGCGCACTACCTGTCGGACGCGGTCACCACCGTCGACGGCGCCGAGACGCTGGTGTGGGAGGCCGCGTGGGCCGCCACCGAGGGCAACGACATCGCCGGCCTGGCCCCGATGGCCAAGCTGTTCGCCTGCCAGACGTTCCGCGACGTCACCGCGACCGCGCAGCAGGTGTTCGGCGGCGTCGGGTTCACGCTGGAGTACGACATCCAGCTCTACTTCCGGCGGGCCAAGCAGCTCCAGCTGTCGTGGTGGAACGACCGCTACCTGGAGGAGCTCATCGCCCGCCAGGTCCTCGACACCCGCACCCCCGCGTAGCCCCCCAGAGCATCTCGGAGTTCGCGCTCACATGTGTACGTCAACTCCGAGATGTTCGGAAGGGGGCGGGGGAGCTCGGAAGGGGGCGGGGGAGCTCGGACCGGGTAGCAGGGCTAGACGAGCCAGCGGGAGATCGACTCGATCACGCAGGCGGGGCGCTGCCCGCCTTCGATCTCGATGGTGATGATCACCTTGGTCTGGATGCCGCCGTTCACGTCGGTGACCTCGGCCATCTCGGCACCGGCCCGGATGCGCGCGCCCACCAGCACCGGCGAGATGAAGCGCACCTTGTCGGTGCCGTAGTTCACCGCCATGCTGAAGCCCTGGTACTTCGCGATCTGCGGCAGGAAGAAGCTCGCCAGCGAGAGCGTGAGGTAGCCGTGCGCGATGGTGCCGCCGAACGGACCGTTCTTCGCCCGCTCGACGTCGACGTGGATCCACTGGTAGTCGCCGGTCGCTTCCGCGAACGTGTTCACGCGTTCCTGGCTGATCTCCAACCAGTCGCTGTAGCCGAGGTGCTCTCCTACCGCGGCCTTCACATCGTCGATCCCGTCGAACACTCTCGGACTACCCACGTGAACCCTCCAGGTTCTCGAGCACCTTGCCGGCTTCGGCCACGATCCGATCGATCAGTTCCTTGCAGGTGGGCAGGTCGTCGATGACGCCCACCACCTGACCGCTCGGCAGCACGCCCGACTCGACCTTGCCGTCGACCAGCGCGGCTTTGGTGAGCATCGGCGCGTTGGCCGCCATGAGCGTCTGGGTCCAGGTGAGGCCGAGCGACTTGCGCATCGCCAGCCCCTCCTTCGTCATCGCCGGCAACGAGATGCCCGACAGCTTGTGGAACCGCCACGCGTTCGCCGACGCCCGCGGCAGTGCCCAGACCTTGCCGCGGCCGGACTCCACCTCTTCGACCAACTCGGTGTCGAGCATGCGGTGCGGCACGCCGTCGATCTGCTTGGTCACGACGGTCTGGGTGACCGTCTTCGTCAGGTAGTAGTCCTTCACCGCCTGCGGCACCGCGGAGTCGGCGCTGAGCAGGAAACGGGTGCCCATGGCCACGCCGTCGGCCCCGTAGGCGAGTGCGGCCACGAGGCCACGGCCGTCGAAGAACCCGCCGGCAGCGATGACGGGGACCCGCCCCTGCACCGCGTCGACCACCTGGGGCAGCAGGATCGTGGTGGGCACCGAACCGGTGTGACCACCGCCCTCTCCCCCCTGCACCAGCACCGCGTCGACGCCCCACTCGAGCACCTTCTCGGCGTGACGCTTGGCCCCGATCGACGGCACCACGAGGACGCCACCGTCGTGCAGCTGACCGATGAGCTGCTCACGGGGCGCCTGGGCGAAGCTCGCCACCTTCACGCCCTGGTCGATCAGCAGCGCGACGCGGTCGCCGATGTCGGCGGCGTCGGCGCGGAGGTTCACGCCGAACGGCTTGGTCGTGCGCCGCTTCACCTCGGCGATCGCGGTGCGCAACTGGGCGAAGTCCATGGTCGCGCTGGCCAGCAGGCCGAGGCCTCCCGCTTCGGCGGTGGCGGCGGTGAGCCCGGCACCCGACACCCAGCCCATGCCGGTCTGGACGATCGGGTACTCCACGCCCACGAGGTCGCAGAGCCGGGTGTGCAGTCGCGGGTGCATCAGCCCGGCACCTCCTGGTTGCGCATGGCCTTCGGATCCAGACGGGCGATCACTTCGCTCTCCTCGGGTGATGGCGGCCGCGACTCGTCGACCTGATCGGGGATCACCAGCTCGAAGCCGGTGGCGGCCACCACGTCGTCGACGGTGACTCCGGGGTGCACGCTCACCAGGCGCATCCGGTGCTCGGGGCCGCCGAAGTCGAGCACCGCGAGGTTGGTGACGACGCGGCGCAACTCGTGGTGCTCGCGCACCCAGTCGCCGAGCTCCGCAGCGCGGTCGTAGCCGATCCCCGACACGACGTCGACGTGCGGCACGAACACCTTTGGCGAGTGCGCGGGAATCCAGTAGCTGGTGACGTTCTGCACCGTGTTGCCCGGCGCACCGCGCATACCGAGCAACTGCACCTTCGGATGCGTGGGGTCACCGATGAACGCGAAGTTCTGGTTACCGAAGGGATCGAGCTGCGACGCGCCCATCATCACGTGGCGCCGACCGGACCACACGACGTCGAACATCGTGCGGTAGGGGTTCCACGCCTCGATCGTCTTGTCCGGGTCGCCGACCCCGAGCGGGATACCGTTCGCGACCAGCAACGCCTCGCCGTCGGTCATCACGAGATCGGGCTCGAACACGTCGCGCGCCATGCGGCCACCGATGGCGGGAACGGTGCCGATCGGGTTAGCCATGATCTCGCCGTCGCCGCGGAAGCACTCGGCGACCGCCACCACGCAGTAGTCGGCGCGCGTCACGTCGCTCACAGCCCCGCCACCTTCCGGTACTCGGCGTGGTCGCCGCAGTCGAGGTACTTGGTCTTCCAGGCCGTCCAGAGGTCGGGATCCTTGGCGCTGGCCGCGTACTCCTTCTGGAAGGCCTCGTCGCGTCCGTAGTCGGGGACGCACTCGGTGAAGTGCGCGCCCTTCGGTGCTTCGACGACACCGTGCGTCATCAGCCGGCTGATCAGCAGGCTCTGCACCGGACCGTTGCTCGCGAGCTCGCCGGTCTCGACGAGTTGCTCGACGCTCATGAAGCACCGCGGCGCGGCGAGGGCGACGAGGTTGTCCATGTAGGGGTCGACGTTGAGGTACTGACCGTTGCCCCGGGCGTCGCCGCGGTGCATGTGGATCAGCGCCACGTCGAGGTTGAGCGCGGGCGCCGCCACCAGCTCCTCGGCGTCGTCGTAGGGCGACACCACCGTCTTGATCTCGGGCTGGCGGTCGACGACGAACGATCCGAGCCCGACGCGAGTCGGGATGAACGGCACCCGCCACGCCGCCGCCTGCAGGCCGAGCAGGAACATGCCTTCGTCGAGCTCGAGCGTCTGCACCGCACCGGACTGGCGGGCATTGCGGAAGTGCGGTTCCAGCGGGATGGAGTCGAGCGAACAGAAGGGGTACACCGCCTTCTCGACCTTGCCCGTCGCGCAGAGCAGGCCGAGATCGGGGCCCGCGTAGCTGGCGATGGTCAGGTCCTTCAGGTCGGAGCGGGCGATCGCCCGCACGATGCTCATCGGCTTGCGGCGCGAGCCCCAGCCACCGATCCCGATCGTCATGCCGTCGCGCAACTCCGCGACGACATCCTCTTCGGTCATTCGCTTGTCGCTCACGCTGCTCCTACTTGGATGTATCGGCGTCGCGCTTGTCGACGAACGCGTCGCGCAGCTCGTCGGACACGCCCGACAGGTTGAGCTCGAAGGTGAAGCCCTGCTCGAACCGGTAGGACCGCTTGACGTCCCACAGGTCGATGCCGTTGAGGCTCTCCTTGGCCGCCCGCATCACCGTCGGCGACTTGTCGGCAATGCTCGATGCCACTTCGAAGGCAGTCGCGCGCAGTTGATCGCGCGGGACCACCCGCAGCACGGAGCCGAACTGGTGCAGCTGCTCGGCGGTGGCGGTGGCGCCGGTGTAGACCATCGCCCGCATCGTGTGCTGCGGCACGAGCCGGGCGAGGTGCGTGGCCGCACCGAGCGCACCCCGATCGACCTCGGGGAGGCCGAAGTAGGCGTCGTCACTCGCCACAATGATGTCGGCGTTGCCGGTGAGACCGATACCGCCGCCGACGCAGAACCCGTGGACCGCGGCGATCAGCGGGACCGGGCAGTCGTAGACCGCGGCGAACGCGGCGAAACACCCCTTGTTGGCCCCGATGAGGGCGGCGAAGCCCTCGGTGTTCTGCATCTCCTTGATGTCGACCCCGGCGTTGAAGCCCCGGCCCTCGGACCGCAGGATCACCACGCGGGTGAGGCGATCGCGACCCGCCTCGGTGATGGTGTCGGCGAGCTCGAACCAGCCCGCCACCGTCAACGCGTTGACGGGTGGTACGTCGACCACGACCTCGGTGATGCCCTGCTCGTCGCGGTGCGCACTGATTCCCACGGCGGCGGAGCCTACCGGCGGCCTGACAGTGCGTCAGATTGAGGCGGCGAATCCTGCGGGAAGCTTCCGGGATCAGGTGTTGGCGGCGTCGAGGTAGCTCGGGGGTTCGCCGCCGCCGTGGACCGCGAGGTTGGCGCCACTGATGTAGTTCGCGAGCGGCGACGCCAGGAACACGCACGCGTCACCGATCTCGGCCGGCCATGCCAAGCGCCCGATGGGGACGGTGGCCCCCACCGCGGCGATGCCGTCCTCGTCGCCGTAGAAGAGGTGCGCCTGCTCGGTGCGCACCATGCCCGCGGTCACCAGGTTGACCCGCACCTTCGGGGCCCACTCGGCGGCGACGGTCTGCGTGAAGTTCACCAGCCCGGCTTTGGCCGCGCCGTACGCCGCCGTCTTCGGCGTGGGCCGCATGCCGCTCACACTTCCCACGCTGACGATCGAACCGCCGTCGCCCTGTTGCATCCAGTGATTGGCGCGCTGTGAGCAGAAGATGGGCGCCAGCAGGTTGAGGGCGACGATCCGCTCGGTGAACCGCGGGGCCGCGGTGGTCGAATCCGCGGGCGGCGAACCGCCGGCGTTGTTCACCAGCACGTCGAGGTGACCGAGACGCTCGACGACCGCGTCGATGGTCGCCCACGCCGCTTCGCCGTCGCGCAGGTCGCCGGCGAAGAAGGTCCAGTCGGCGGGGAGGTCGTCGACCTCCTTGCGGGCGCACACCGCGACGGTGGCACCGGCGTCGGCGAACCGTTGCGCGATCCCGCGACCCACGCCCTTCGTGCCGCCGGTGACGAGCACGACCTTCCCCTCCAGATCGAGCTCGATGCTCATGCCCACCACGCCTTTCGTTGCTCGCCTTGGTTGCTCACCCGAGATCTGCCGGCCGACGATCATGGCGCCGGGGCCGGGTTACGGTACCGCGCAGGAGGTCGACCATGACGCAGCTGCAACACGTCGAAGTCGTCACCGACGGGCCCGTCACCCACCTGCGGCTCGATCGTCCCGAACGCCGCAATGCGTTGAGTCACGACCTCATGCGGGAAGTGATCGACGCCCTCCGATCACTGCCCGACGACTGCGCGATCGTGATCATCGACGCGCACGGGCCGGCGTTCTCGGCCGGCCACGACCTGGCGGAGATGGTCGGCCGCGACGACGGCTTCTACGCGGATCTGTTCGCCGCGTGCACCGAGATGATGCTGGCGCTGCACGAGCTCC
Source organism: uncultured Actinomycetes bacterium (assembly GCA_963819735.1). Taxonomy (GTDB): domain Bacteria; phylum Actinomycetota; class Acidimicrobiia; order IMCC26256; family DASPTH01; genus CAWFXC01. Next base: position 814,698 of record CAWFXC010000001.1, read on the forward strand.
CCCAACCGGTGATCGCCAAGGTCCAGGGGATCGCCACTGCGGCCGGGTGCCAGCTCGTCGCGGCGTGCGACCTCGCGGTCGCGTCGACGACCGCCGCTTTCGCCACGCCGGGCGTGAAGATCGGCCTGTTCTGCTCGACGCCGATGGTGCCGCTGTCGCGCGCGATCGGGCGCAAGCGGGCGTTGCAGATGCTGCTCACCGGTGAACCGATCGACGCCGCCACCGCGCTCGACTGGGGGCTGGTGAACCAGGTGGTGCCGCCGGCCGAGCTCGACGCGGCGGTCGACGCGCTCGCCGCCCAAATCCTCCGCTTCAGCCCACGCGTCATCGGCCTCGGCAAGCGGGCGTTCTACGACCAGATCGAACGCGCCGAGCCCGACGCCTACCGCGCCGTCGGGCCGGTGATGGCCGCCAACGCCGCCGATGCCGACGCCCAGGAGGGCATCACCGCGTTCCTCGAGAAGAGGGAACCGGATTGGCCTGCTTAGCCGACCTGGGCCTCGCGCTGGCGGGTGGTCGAGTGCACCGGGTCCTTGTCGAACTCGGGCAGCACGAACTTGCCGAACGTCTCGACCGACTCGATGGCGGCGTCGAACGGCGTGTCGTCCGACAACGAACCGAACGACACCTGGTCGGCGCCGATCGCCTCGTACTTGCGCATCGTGGCGATCGCTTCGTCAGGCGTGCCCACCGCGATCGCGCCGGCGGCGATCGCCGCGTTCACCTGTTCGAGCGGCAACGGCGGCGCCAGCTTCGGCGTCTTGTCGATGCCGGCCGCCTGCGGGAAGCTGTCGAGGTACTTCGCCACCAGCGACGTGTGGTAGCCGGTCTGGTTGTGACGGAACACCTCGCGCGCCCGCGCGCCGTCTTCCATCACCGTCATCGCGGTCGTGACCATCACGTTGTTGTTCACGTAGCCACCGACGGGATCGGCGTCTTCGATCGTGGTCTTGTAGATGTCGATGAGCGGTTTCAGCGCCTCGGTGCCGGCAAAGCTGAAGCACAACACCCCGATCCCCATGCGGGCCGCCTTCTCGAAGGTGCCCGGCGAACCGGCCGCCACCCAGATGGGCGGGTGCGGCAAGGTGACCGGCTTCGGCAGCACCTGGCGACGTGGCAACGAGAAGAAGCGTCCCTCGTAGGGGCCGTACTCGTCGGGGCCCATCATGGCGATGATCTGCGGCAGGGCCTCGTCGTACATCTCCCGAGTGATGTCCATCGACTCGATGCCGAAGCCGAGCACCTCGGTCGACGACGAACCGCGGCCGGTGCCGAACTCGAAGCGCCCCGGCGACAACTGGTCGAGCATGGCGACCTTCTCGGCCACGCGCGCCGGATGACAGATCGGGGGTGTGATGTTGATGATCCCCGAGCCGATGTGGATGTTGTCGGTGATGGCCAACGCGTACGCCATCCACGCCTCGTTGGCCGACAGGTGCGAGTACTCGTCGAGGAAGTGGTGCTCGGTGACCCATACGTACTTGAAGCCCGAGCGGTCGGCGGCCTGCACGACCGCGAGCTCGGCGCGCAGGACGTCCTGCTCGGTCTCGGTGGCCCGGCGGTGCTCCGGGTAGTACATGCCGGTGAAGACACCGAATTCCATTGGTCCCCCCTAGGGATGTTGACTCGACACTGACACGCTCTCGCCGGTCATGTAACCGGAGTATTCCGACGCGAGGAACACGATCACGTTCGCGACCTCCCACGGCTCGGCCGGGCGTCCGAATGCCTCCCGGGCCGACAGCTCCTCGAGCAACTCGTCGGACGTGACCTTGGCCAGGTTGGCGTGCATGGCCAGGCTCGGCGCGACCGCGTTGACCCGCACACCGTGGGGCGCCGCTTCGAGGGCCGCACACCGCGTGAGCGCCATCACTCCTGCCTTCGCCGCCGCGTAGTGGGCCTGGCCGGTCTGCGCGCGCCAACCGATGACCGATGCGTTGTTGACGATGACACCGCGGCCGTTCGGATACATGTGGTTGAGCGCGGCGCGCGTGCAACGGAACGTGCCGTTGAGCGTGACGTCGAGCACGCGCGACCACTGCTCGTCGGTCATGGTGTGCAGCTCGGCGGTGCCCCCGAGGCCCGCGTTGTTCACGACCACGTCGATCGCACCGAGCTCGGCGGACGCAGCGGCGAAGAGTGCCTGCACCGAGTCCTCGTCGGTCACATCGCACGGAATCCCGGGCACGCCGATGGACTCCGCCGATTCGCCGAGGCGGCGCTCGTGCTTGTCGGATATCACCACCCGCGCGCCTTCCTCGACGCACCGCTGGGCGACGCTGAAGCCGATGCCGGTGCCGGCGGCCGCGGTGACGAGCACGGTCTTGCCGGTGAGGAGGCCGTGGCCCTCGACGTAGGGGGGCACGTTGGCGGAACCGGGCACGGGAAGCTCTTCCTCTTGGTGGGTACTGGGCGGTCGGTCGGAGCTGGTCGGTGGGAGCTGGACGGTGGGACGCTCGACCGGACCGGATCGGTCAGTCGGCGACGACGGCGACCGGCGGGACGGTGGCGACGGGGGCGACAGCGGTGACAGGGCTGACGGCGATCACGTCGGTGGCGGGCGCGCTCAGCGCGCCGACCGACATGTCGACGAGGTTGACGACGAACTCGGTGTGGTCGAGCGCGGGCCCGCCGGTGTGCGGGCCGTCGATCTGCCGGGCGCGCATGGCCAACGCTTCGCTGACCAGACCCAACAACGTCGTGATGCGCTCGTGGCGGCGCGGGCCGGTCAGCTGCGGCAGGCAGGCGTCCATCGACTCGAACATCCGCTGCGTCTCGGTCGGACCGGTCGGCAGCTTGATGTCCCAGAAGTCGAACAGCGCCGACAACTGCGAGACGATCCGCAGGTACTCACGGCCGTCCTCGGTGGCGAGACAGCGGGCGAAGGGCACCACCAGCGCTTCGACCAGCGCGCGCGAGATCGCGCGGGTCGCCACTCGCTTCGATCTCGGTGAGCATCTCATGGCGTTCGGCCTGGATCCGGTCGTCGTAGCGGAGGATGATCGCGTGCAGCAGGCCTTCGCGACCGCCGAAGTGGTAGTGCAGCGCCGACGCGTTGCGTTGCCCGGCCTGCTCGACGATCCGCTTCAGCGGCACCTGGTAGATGCCTTCCCTCGCGAACAGGCTCTGTGCGGTGGAGAGCAGGAGCTCACGGGTGTCGGATGCGTCTCGGGCCATGAAGTGGCCCTCACAATAGACGTGTAGGTGGAACCGGTTCGCGGGGAGCTACCGCGTGAACGCGGGGCTCACGCTGTCGTCGGGGATCACGTCGAGCGGGACGGCCACCGCGGCGGGCGACGGACCCACCCGGGCCGCGATCGGTGCGAGCGCATCGAGGTCGAAGCCGTAGACCCCGGCGATGTTGCCGGCCAGGATCCGGCGCAGATCCGCCTCCGGGGTCGCCGAGAACGTGCGCCGGAGACTCTCGAGCGTGTACGGGTACGTGCCCTCCTTGTGCGGGTAGTCGCTCCCCCACATGAACCGGTCGCAGCCGATCGTCGGCAACGCCTCCGCCTCACCGGGCGACGGGAAGCTCGCACCGACCCAACAGTTCTGGGCGAAGTACTCGCTCGCCGACTTCTGCAGCACGTTGTCGACCTCGAACCGCAGCTCGCCGATGCGCCCGGTCTTCGCCATCTCGCGTTGGAAGGCGTCGAGCTGGCGCAGCATCGACGGGATCCACGACGCCCCCTGTTCGGTGACGACGAAACGCAGACCCGGGAATCGGTCGAACACGCCACTGACCAACATGTGCACCAACGTGCGGTGGGTGAAGAACGCGGTCTCGGTGAGGAAGACGACGGGCGACGCCGGGTAATTGCCGTAGTCGGGCTGTCCGCTCCCCGAGTGACTGTTGACCACGACGTCGAGCTCCTCGCACACCGCCCACAGCGGGTCGTACGCGGGCGAGTAGAGCGGTTCGATGTTCTTGGCGTCGGGCGGCACCGACGGCAGGAGGATCCCGCCCCGCAACCCGTGCTCCTTGATCCACCGCACGTCGGCAACCGCTTCGTCGACGTCGTTGAGGAAGATCTGCCCGATGCCCGCCCGACGTTCCGGGTACTCGGCGCACCAGTCGGCCAGCCAGCGGTTGTGGGCGCGGATGCCGGCGAGGCGCAACTCGAAGTCGTCGGGCGACGGGGGGCGCGCCAACAACGCCATGTTGGGGAAGAACGGCGGCACGGTGTTCGGGAAGATCACCTCACCCACGATGCCGTCGGCCTCGAGCTCGGCGTTGCGACGCTCGCTGTTCCAGTTGCGGTCGCGGTCGCCGCCCTGCAGATCCCGGAACGGGTTGCGGTACTTCTCGCGCCACGCGTCGAAGTCGTCGAGGTAGCGCGGCTCGAGGTAGCCGCGGTACGTGTCGTGGCTGGCGCCGGCGTGACAGTCGGCCGAGATGATCGTGTACGGAACCGTCGACAGTTCGACTGCGGTCACGACTTCTTCCCGGGGAAGATCCGCATGTAGCTCTTCTCCTCGACCCGCTCCTTGATGCGCCAGCCGTCGGCCGTACGCACGAGCTTGTCGAGGTACCAGAGCCCGCAGACCATCAGGTCGGCGTCGTCACCCTCCCCCATCGTCATCGGGTTGTGGCAAATTGTCTTGGCCTCGGCGGTGTCGCCGTCGACGGTGATCTGGCTGGTCGCGACCATGTGCTGGTACGACGGGAACATCGGCATCGCCGACCGCAGGAACTCGATCGTGCTCGGGAGGTCGCCCGCGCTGCCGCCCATCACCGAGTAGTCGATGAAGGCATCGGGCGTGAACACCCGCTCGAACGCCGCCCAGTCCTTGGTGTCGAGGGCGTAGGTGTAGGCGACGAACAGGTCCTGGATCTCCATCCGGTCGGAAATCTCCTGGAGCGACAACGTCATGCGGGTGACCCCCCTCGTGATTCGCCCGGTCCGGGCGACAGGTGCGCCGACGGCGCCAGTGGGTCAAGATACGCCGCGTCAAGATCTGCCGCGTCGCTCACACCGAGCCGACCCGCGACCCGTCTACCTCCACCCCGACCCGCCGCCCCGACAGCAGGAGCCGACCACCGTGCCCATCGATGCCCGCCTGCAACCGATCCTCGACGGCGCGCGGAGCGCCCCGGCGCCCGACCCGTCGCTCAGCACCAGTGAACGGCGGGCCCACGCGGACGCGGCCATGGAGTTGAGCTTCATGGCGTTCGCGGGCGCGGGGCCGGAGGTGGCGTCGGTCGTCGACCACACGGTGGCGGTCGACGGCGGGGAGATCACGGTGCGGGTGTACACGCCCGCGGGTGACGCGCCCCTGCCCGCGCACCTCTACATCCACGGTGGTGGGTTCTGGATCGGGACGCTCGACCACTTCGACGTCAACTGCCGCGCCACCGCGGTCGGCGCGGGATGCGTGGTCGCCTCGGTCGACTACCGCCTCGCACCGGAGTTCCACTTCCCCACCGCGCCGGAGGACTGCTACGCCGCGCTGCGTTGGTTGGTCGACCACGCGGGCGAGTTGGGCGTCGACCCGAGCCGGATCTCGGTCGGTGGCGGGAGCGCTGGCGGGAACCTCGCGGCCGTGGTCGCACTGATGGCGCGCGACCGCGGGGGCCCGCCCCTCGTGTTCGAGGTGCTCGAGATCCCCGTGACCGACCTCACCATGAGCCAGCCGTCAGTGGCGGAGAACGCGGAGGGCTACGTGCTCACGCGGGAGGCAATGGACCAGTACGTCGGCTACTACCTCGGCGAGTCCGGCGATCCGAAGGATCCGTACGCGTCGCCGCTGCTCGCCGGCGACCTCTCCGGGCTTCCTCCCGCGCTCGTCATGACGATGGAGTTCGATCCGCTCCGCGACGAGGGCGAGGCGTACGGACGCCGCTTGCAGGAGGCCGGGGTGCCCACCACCGTGCGCCGGTGGGACGGTCAGATCCACGGGTCGGCGAGCTTCGCCCAGCTGGTACCCGATGTCGCGACCGAGTACCGCGAGATGGTGAACGCCGCGCTGCGCGCGGCGTACGCGGGCTAACCGGGGCGGCGGGTGACGTCGCGGACGACGCGCTCGAGGTAGTCGGCCAGCGTCCGCAACTCGGCGGCCTTCCAACCGGCGAATGCCTCGTCGACGATCTCGTCGGTGGCCACGCGGTACGCGTCGTAGGCCCGTCGTCCCTTCGGCGTGATGTCGACGATGCTGGCGCGACCGTCGGTGGGGTCGGCCGCCCGCTTCACGTAGCCCTCGCGGCACAACCCGGCGATCTCGCGGCTCACCAGTGGTGCTTCGAGGTCGGTGAGATCGGCGAGGCGCGACAATCGCACCGGGCCGGAGCCGCACAGGGCCGACACGATGCTGATCGCCGGACGCGACAGGTTCACGCCCGACCGCTCGGCTCGGTTCCGCGCCGCCTCGCGCCCACCCCCGACGCGCGCGATCCGCACGATGGCCTTCTCCACTCGTTGCAGGTCGTCGAGGCGCGCCACGGGCGCAGACCGTACCAGCGAGGGTTCAGCCGTTCGGGGTGACGACGGCGCGGCTGCGGAGCTCCCCCGCGTGGAAACGCGCGGTACGCGTCGGGCGCCTGCTCGAACGGGAAGTGCTCGACGTCGACCCGCACTTCGCCGGCCTCCGCCAGCGCGATCACCTCGTGCAGGTCGCTGATGGTCGACGCCAACGGGACGAACACCTCGCACTCGAGCGGCACCGCACCCCAGCCGACCTTGGCCAGACCGCCGCCCGCGCCCACGAACGCGACCGCACCCAAGGTGCGCGCGCAGGCGAGCGCGAGCCGCATCGTGCTGTCGATACCGACGAAGTCGAACACGCCCATCGCGCCTTCGCCCCCAGTGAGCTCGCGCACCGTGGCCGCAGTGGTGTCGTCGGAGAGCAGCGTCTCGTGCGCGCCCAGATCGCTCGCCACCGCGAGCTGCGCCTCGACGATGTCGATGGCGATGACGCGCGCCGACGTGAGCCGGCGCAGGTACTGCACCGCGTACGAACCGAGCCCGCCCGGGCCGATGACCACCGCGGTCGTGCCGGGGACCAGCTTCGGCAGCACGCGCTTCACCGCGTGGTAGGAGGTCGAGCCGGCGTCGGTGAGGGGCCCGACGCGACGCGGATCGAGCGTGGTGAGCGGGACCAACTCGCGCCGCGGGACGAGCAGGAAGTTGGCCAGCCCGCCGTCTTCGCCGTACCCCCGGCCGGTGCTGCCTCGGGGGCAGTAGTTGTCGTGGCCCTGCAGGCAGTAGCGGCAGCGGCCGCACGACGCGATCCCGGCGACCGCGACCGCGTCGCCGAGGGCGAGGTCGTCGACGTCGTCGCCGAGCTCCTCGACCCATCCCGCGTTCTCGTGCCCGAGGGTGAATGGCAGCTCGTAGGGCATCACGCCGGGGGGCGCATCGAGGAAGTGCAGATCGCTGTGGCAAAGCCCCACTCCCGCCACCTTGATCAACACCTCGCCGCGGCCCGGCCGCGGCACCTCGACCTCACGGAACTCGGCCGGCCGGCCCCACTCCACGAGTTGGTACGCGGTCATCGTCGCCATCGTCAGCTCCGCTCGGGCTTGGGGGGCGGCCAGCCGGGGAGGAGTCCCAGTCGTTTGCAGAGACTCTGCGAGTACACGAGCGTGCCCGCGTGCTCCTCGGCATCGGGCGACGTGCACAGCCAGGCGACGACCACGCCGGTGGCCTCCGGCGGCGCGCCGCGGAATCGGGCACTGAACTGCTCGTCGCTCGGTTTGTTGTTCACGGTGAAGCCCGGGTCGACGTTGAAGGCGCGGATCCCGCGCGCCGCGTATTCGACGTGCACCTGGCCCGCGAGTCGGAGGAACGCCGCCTTCGACGCGCCGTAGCCCAGGCCCCAGCCGCCCTCGCCGGCCGGTGCGGGCGGATCCATGGTGGCGGTGGCCGACGCCATGTTCACGATGAACCCCCGGCCCCGTTCGATCATCGACGGCAGCACGCGCTGGGTCAGGTAGAGCTGGTGGACGTAGTTGCCGACCACGAGCTTGGTGGCATCTTCGACAGTGAGGTCGAGCACGCGGTCCATGCGGCCCGGCCCCTGGTAGATCGCGTTGTTGACCAACGCGTCGATCGGCCCCCACTGCTCGTGCACCGTGGCCACCGTGGCGTCGATCGACGCGAGATCGAGGAGATCCATCGCCACCGGCAGCGCCCGGCGCCCTTCGGCCTCGATGTCGGCCGCGGTCGACTCCAGGCTGCCCGCAACCTCGACCGTCTCGGGCGCGTCGCGCACCGAGCCGGGGGTCATCCGGCCGTCGCCTTCCCGCACGGTGCGCGCCGCGATGGCGACGTCGTATCCCTCGCGGGCGAGGGCGATGGCACTGGCCCGGCCGATGCCCCGACTCGCCCCGGTGACCAGCGCGATCGGTGTGGAAGTGCTCATGGTCGCGGAGGCTACTCAGCACGGACCGCCCCCGCTGGACCAGACTCCCAGCGTTCTCTTCTTCTACTTCACGGGAGGCGCGGTGGCGGGACGGCAGCAAGACGGACGGCTGCAAGACAAGGTCGTGGTGGTGGCGGGCGGCGCGACCGGTATCGGCGCGACGACCGCGGCCCGGATGGCGCGTGAAGGCGCGCGGGTCGTGGTGGGCGACCTCAACGCGGCCGGCGCCGACGAGACGGTTGCCGCGATCAACGCCGCCGGCGGTGACGCGATCTCGGTGTCGTTCGACATCTCCGACGAGGCCGCGGTCGGCGAGCTCTTCGCCGCCGCGGTCGCGCGGTACGGCGGGGTCGACCACCTGTTCAACGTCGCCGCCGACTTGTCGGCCGACTGTCTCGGGCGCGACACCGACATCGTCGACCTCGGCCTCGACGTGTGGGACCACACGATGGCGGTGAACCTGCGCGGCTTCGTGCTCACGATGCGCGTGGCGATCCCGCTGATGATCGAACGCGGCGGGGGCGCGATCGTGAACACGAGCTCGGTGGCCGCGTTCGTGGGCGAACCCCAACGACCGTCGTACGCGGCGGCCAAGGCCGCGATCAACGCACTGACGCGCCACGTGGCGTCCCGCTGGGGCCGCGACGGGATCCGCTGCAACTCCGTCGCCCCCGGCCTGATCGTGGCCCATCCCGAGAAGCTGGTGGGCAACGAGTTCTGGGAAGGCCTGCGGGAACGCAACCCGTCGGGGCGCCTCGGCGTGTCCGACGACATCGCGTCCACCGTGGTGTTCCTCCTGTCCGACGACGCGTCGTACGTGAACGGCCAGGTCCACCGCGTCGACGGCGGGATCATGATGGTGTGAAGATGCACCCATGAGACTCGGATACCTCCTCAGCGCCTGGGACGGCGCCCAGCTCAAGCTCCCGGTCGAACGCGTGCAGTTGGCCGAGCGCCTGGGCTACGACTCCGTGTGGTCGAGCGAGGCCTACGGCGCCGAGGCGTTGAGCCCGCTCGCCTACCTGGCCGCCGTCACCGACCGGATCCGCCTCGGCACGTCGGTCGTGCAGCTCGCGGCCCGCACCCCGGCGGCGACGGCCATGGGCTTCGCCACCATCGACGAACTGGCCGGGCGCGGCCGGGTCATCGCCGGGCTCGGCCTGTCGGGGCCGCAGATCGTCGAGGGTTGGTATGGGCAGCCGTGGGCGAAGCCCATCGCCCGCACGCGCGACACCGTCGCCATCATGCGCCAGATCTTCCGGCGCGAGGGCCCGGTGAAGTACGACGGCGACGCCATCTCACTCCCCTACAACGGGCCCGACTCGTCGGGGCTCGGCAAACCGCTCAAGTCGATCCTGCACATGAACCCCGACATCCCGATCTACCTCGCCGCCGGGGGCCCCGCCAATGTGAAGCTCACCGCCGAAGTGGCCGACGGCTGGATGCCGATGGGATTCGATCCGCACAACGCGGCGTCGTTCCGGCCACTCCTCGAAGCGGGTGCGGCGCGCTCCGGTCGCGACCTCGCCACGCTCGAGGTGCAGGCGGGCACCAGTGTGACCATCACCGACGACGTCGCGGGGACGATCGCGAAGTCGAAGCCGATGCTCGGCCTCTACATCGGCGGCATGGGTTCGCGCGACCGCAACTTCCACAAGGACGCGATGACCCGGCGGGGCTACGGCGAGGCAGCCGAGCGCATTCAAGAGCTCTTCCTCGCCGGACGACGCGAGGAGGCGATCGCCGCGGTGCCCGATCAGTTCATCGACGATGGCGGGCTCATCGGCTCGCCCGCTCGCATCCGCGAACGGTTCGAACCGTGGACGCGATGCGGGATCACCGGCCTCACCATCCGCACCGATCAGGACGAAGCGCTCGAGCTGATGGCCGACATCGTCGGGACGCGTGGAGTCGTGAGCGCGAACGAAGTCCTCCTCGTCGACGACCCCGCGCCGCGCGTGCGCCGGCTCACCCTGAACCGGCCCGAGAAGCGGAATGCGATCAGCAACGAGCTGCGCGGTGCGGTGTTCGACGCGCTCCACGTCGCCGACCGCGACCCGACCGTCGGCGTGACCATCATCCGCGGTGCGGGCCCGTGCTTCTCGTCGGGCTACGACCTGAAGTCGAACCTGTCGGAGAACCGGCCCTCCTACACACCCGGTGGCGATGGCACGTGGTCGCGTCACGTCACCGAGGGCTGGACCGGTATGTGGGATCTGGCCAAGCCGGTGATCGCGCAGGTGCACGGATACGCGATGGCGGGCGGGAGCGAGCTCGCCGCCGCGTGCGACCTCGTGTACGTGGCCGAGGACGCGACGTTCAGCTACCCGGTCGTGCGGGTGCTGAGCCCTCCCGACTTCCAGTTCCACCCGTGGTTGGTCGGCATGCGCGCGGCGATGGAGCTCATGCTCACCGGCGACGCGATCGACGGCGTGGAGGCCGTCCGCATCGGCATGGCCAACCGTGCCTTCCCCGCCGCCGAGCTCGAGGCGGAGGTGCTGGCGATGGCGCAGCGCATCGCCGAGATCCCCTCCGACCTGCTCCAGATCAACAAGCGGACGATCCACCGGGCCATGGAGCACAAGGGGGTCCGCACCGCCACCCGGGCCGGGTCGGAGCTGCAGGGCCTGGCCAGCAACCTCGCCACCACGAAGGCGTTCGCCCAGGACCCGTCGGCCGCGGTGAAGCAGGCGGCGCGCCGGGAATGAGCACTCGCGTCACGACGTCGACGCGCGACCTCACCGACACGCGTCATCGCCTCGAGACCTGGTTCGCCGCGCACCTCCCGGGCGCGTCCGCGGTGCACGTCTCCGAGCCCACGTCACCCGGCGCCACCGGGATGTCGAGCGAGACGCTGCTGTTCGACCTCGCGTGGACCGACCCCGGCGGAGCACACACCGAGGCCCTCGTCGCGCGGATCGCGCCCGATCCCGTGAACGTGCCGGTGTTCCCCGATTACGACTTCCAGTCGCAGTTCGACGTGATGCGGCTGGTGGGCGCGCACACTGATGTGCCGGTACCCGCGGTGCGTCACGTCGAGCTCGACCCGACGGCCCTCGGCGCGCCGTTCCTGGTGATGGAACGGCGCTACGGCGTGGTGCCGCCCGACGTGATGCCGTACAACTTCGGCAACACTTGGTTGTTCGACGCGAGGCGCGAGGAGCAGGCCCGCCTGCAGTCGCGCACCATCTCCGTGCTCGCCGAACTGCACGCGGTCGAGCACCCGGAGTCGACGTTCCCCTTCCTGGTGCTCGACCGACCCGAGCCCACCGCGCTGGGTCGCCACCTGGGCGACTGGTGGGCGTACTACGAGTGGATCGTGCGCGACGGCCTCCGCTCGCCGCTGCTGGAGCGGTGCCGGGCCTGGCTGGAGGAGCACTGGCCGGTCGACGAAGGTTCCACGGTGTTCAACTGGGGCGACGCCCGCATCGGCAACGTGATGTACGACGACTTCACCCCGGTCGCGGTGCTCGACTGGGAGATGGCCACGCTGGCGAACCGCGAGGTCGAAGTCGCGTACCTGATCTACATGCACCGCAACTTCGAGGACGCGGCCGCCGGCCACGGATTCGCCGGCATGCCGCACTTCCTCCGCGCCGACGACGTGCTCACCGAGTACGAGAAGGTCAGCGGCTACACGCCGCGCGACTTCGAGTTCTACGCCATGTGGAACGCGACCCGGTACGGCTTCATCTCCGCGCAGTGTGGCCGGCGAGCCGTGCACTTCGGCGAGCGCGCGATGCCCGACGACGTCGACGACCTGCTCATGAACCGCGACGCCATCGAACGGATGCTGGCCGGTACGTATTGGTCCTCGCTGTAGCAAGAACGGAGCCGACATGACCGAGTTCTTCCCCCTGGCCCACGGGCAGCGTGCGCACCGCTACCTCAAGCCCGATCCGGTGCCCGAGGGGCTCATCGAGCAGATCCTCGACGTGGCCACCAAGGCGCCGAGCGGACAGAACAAGCAGCCCTGGGTGTTCGTGGTGGTGCAGGATCCCGACGTTCGGGCCGCGATCGCCGAGCACGCACGCGTGCTGTGGGAGAAATTCGCCCGCGACTACTCGCGACCGGAGGTCGACACCTACCAGTGGAGCGACACCGACGCCTGGGCCACCGGCGCGTTCGCGCAGGCGCCGGTGATGATCGTCGTGTGCGGCGACACCAACGAGATGGACGCCGCGCTCCTCGGGAGCTCGATCTTCCCCGCGGTGCAGAACATCCTGCTCGCCGCGCTCGACCTCGGCCTCGGCTCGCTGCTCAGCAGTCTGCCGGTCGTGTCGGCCGACGACGCCCGCGCCATCCTGTCGCTGCCCGAGCACGTCGTGCCGCTGGCCGTCGTGCCCGTCGGCTGGCCGGAACGCACGCTGGGCCCGCCCAAGCGGATCCCGTTCGTGGAGAAGACCCACCGCGACCGTTACGGCACGCCCTGGCGATGAAGGGCTGCGAGCGCGATCGGGTGCTCAGCGCCCGGTCAGGTGCTCGCGCAGGAACTTGCGGAACGCGCCGGTGCTGTAGTTCTCGTGCTGCTCGCCCCACGCCTCGACGCCGTCGATGTCCCAACGCACGAGGTAATTCCAACCGGCCAGGTTCTCGTTGCAGAAGTTGATGAACCGGCTGACGCACTCACCTTCGGCGTGCAGCTCGCGCCCCAGCTCGTCGACGCCCTCCATGAGCACACGCGTCACCGTGCCGGTCTCGTGATCACGGGCGAGGATGGCGCGGCGTCCCTTGGTCAACCGCGAGAGCTCGCCGTCGCGGATCTGGAAGCCCATGATGATCGGGTAGTCCTCGGTGACGTTGGCGGTGATCGCCTGGAACGCGACCGTGTCCGACGTCGCGTGGCTGTAGGGCATCTCGGTCGCGGTGTAGCTCGCGGCGTGCAGCAGATACGGCCCGAACTGGGTGCGGGGACCCCACGACCGGTCGCGCGCCCCGTACGAATCGACCGCGATGGTCTCGCCGTCGAGCACGAGGGTGCCGGTGAACCGACCGAGCTGGTCGAGGTGGCCGGCCTCGGGGCTCGACGTCTTCGTCGACAGCGGATCCATGATCGCGGTGAACCGGAGATCGATGGCGATGTCGTCGGCGTCGGGATCGCGGTACGAGAGGTCGTACACGCGCTGCGACTCGACCGTGCGGTAGGTGATGCCGTTTGCGAGCTCGCAGTTCGACAACGGCCCGTCGGGCATCGGGAGGTGCCAGAACTGCTTGAAGTACCGGCAGTTCCACGGCAGGTCGCCCTGGTCGTCCCAGACGAACACCGCCGCCGAGCACACGTGCTGGTTCGGCCGGAAGAACGGGTAGAACCAGCCGGCCAGTCGCCGTTCGGGGACCGAGAACGCGTACCAGCTGGTCTCGCTCCAGAACGGGTCGTCGGTCGCGGGCGTGTGGAACTCGTCGTCGGGATGCACGGCGGCGCAGCTCGGGTCAGCGGGCGCCGCGGACGAGGCGCCCGGGGCGGGCGCCGGTGTCGACGCCGTGGCGACGGGTGATCTCGCCGCTGACGATGGTGGCTTCGTAGCCGTCGGCCTCCTGCAGCAGGCGCGCACCGCCCGCGGGAAGGTCGTGAGCGACGCGGGGCATGCGCAGTGCGAGCCGGTCGAAGTCGATCACGTTGAGGTCGGCCTTCTTGCCCGCTTCGATCACGCCGCGGTCGCCGAGCCCGTAGAGCGCGGCGGTGTCACTCGTCTGCTTCTTCACCAGGTACTCGAGCGGGAGCCGCTCGCCTCTCGTGCGGTCACGCGCCCAGTGGGTGAGCAGGAACGTCGGGATCGACGCGTCACAGATCAGGCCGCAGTGCGCGCCGCCGTCGGACAGACCGGAGACGCCGCCGGGGTGGAGGAGCATCTCCCGGATCGCGTCGTGGTTGCGCTCGGCGTAGTTGAAGAACGGGAGCATGAGCAGGTGCTGCGCGCCGTGCTCGAGCATCACGTCGTAGAGCATGGTGAGCGGATCGACGCCCGCCGCCGCGGCCAGCGCGGCGATCGTGCGGTCGGGAGTGGGCTCGTACACCGGCGGGTCGCCGAGGGAGTAGAGCCGGTCGAGCGAGTGCTGCACCATCAGGTACATGCCGTCGTAGAGGACCGACGGGTCGGGCGGGACGTCGTCCTCCGACAGGATCTGCGCCCGCACGTCGGGCCTTGCCAGCTCGGCGAGCAGCTCGTCGGGCGACAGCCGCGCCGCGAGGGCACGATACGTGGGCCGGCCCGCGAACGCGTGGCGAGTCGGGAAGCCGAGCAGCATTCCGAACGGACGCGCCGCGACCTGCGGCACGACCTGCGCGCCGGCTTCGTGCGCGCGCAGTGACTCGTCCATGAGCGCGCGCCACGCGTCGGGTGCGGAATCGATCTGCAGCAACGTGAACGACACCGGCATGCCGACGTCGTCCGACAGGCGGCGCATCCACCCCATCTCCTGCTCGGGGGCGAGCAGATCCTCACCCGCCGCGCCGAGCGGCGCGAGCTCGAACACCGATCGGCCCCCGCGGGCCATCGCCCGACCCAGCGCGAACAACTCGTCCTCGGCCGCGAACGTGCCCGGTACCGGGCGACCGTCCATCGCGCGGTGCCCGAGTGTGCGCGAGGTGGAGAACCCGAGCGCGCCGGCTTCGATCCCCGCCTGCACGATCGCCGCCATCGCCGCGATGTCGTCGGGCGTTGCCGGCTCGTTGGCCGCGCCGCGCTCCCCCATCGCGTACGCCCGCACCGCGCCGTGCGAGATCTGCCCGGCGACGTCGACCGCGAACGTCCGCGTGTCGAGCGCGTCGAGATACTCGGGGTAGGTCTCCCAACTCCAGTCGATGCCCTCGGTGAGAGCGGTGCCGGGGATGTCCTCCACGCCCTCCATCAGGCTGATGAGCCACTTCTCGGTACCCGGGCGCACGGGCGCGAACCCGACACCGCAGTTGCCGGTGACCACCGTGGTCACCCCGTGCCCCGACGACGGGTCGAGCAGCGGGTCCCACGTGGCCTGGCCGTCGTAGTGCGTGTGGATGTCGACCCAGCCGGGAGTCACCAACCGGCCGGTGGCGTCGATGGTCTCGGCCGCCTCACCCTCGAGCCCGCTGGGTGCGACGGCGACGATCACGCCGTCCTTCACCGCGACGTCACCGGTGAACCGGTCGGCACCCGACCCGTCGACGATCGTGCCGTTGGCGATCTTCAGGTCGTACATGAGGCGCTTCTCTCTCGTGACGTTCGTGGCTTGCGTGGTGTTCGTGGGTTCAGGCGAGGTCGAACTGGACGGTCGCGGCGCGCAGACCGTTGACGAATGCGTTCGGCATGTACTCGATCTCGGTGCCGGGCTTCACCCGCACGTTGCGGAACCGCCGCACGAACTCGTCGAAGAACATCTTGATCTCGAGCCGGGCCAGCGCCGCCCCGAGGCAGAAGTGCGTGCCGAAACCGAACGCGATGTGGTGGTTGGTGGCGCGGGTCACGTCGAAGGTCTCGGGATCGGTGAAGTGCGCCGGATCGCGGTTCGCCGACGGGTACATCAGCACGACCTGCTGGCCCTTGCGGATGGTGGTGCCACTCAGCTCGTAGTCGACCGTCGCCACCCGGCACATGTTGAGCACCGGCGTGACCCACCGGATGAACTCCTCGGTGGCGACGGTCATGTCGGCCCCGTCGACGAGCAACTGGAACTGGTCGGGCCGCGCCGCCAGCTCGAGGATGGTGCGGCCGATGACGGTACGCGTGGTCTCGGCACCACCGTCGAGCAGCAGCAGGCAGTCGGAGATCACCGGGTCGAGCCCGATGTGCTCGCCGTCGATCTCCGCCTTCGACCAGATCGACATGATGTCGTCGGCCGGGCACGCGCGCTTCTCCTCGTAGAGCTCCGCGCACGCACCTGCGAATTCGATCGCGGCGTAGATCACGTCGTCGGTCGCGGCGCGGGGCCCGCCGCCGCCCACGATCGTGCGTTCCGACCACTCCTTGAGCTTGGGCCACATCTCGTGCGGGTAGCCGAGGAGCAGGCCGATCATCTGCGCCGGCAGCGGCGCCGCCAGCTCCTCGATGATCTCCGCCTCGCCGTGCGGCGCAACCGCGTCGAGTAGAGAGTCGATCGCCTCCTGGATGTGCCCTTCCCACGCCAGCACCGTCTTCGGCGTGAAGCGGCGGGCGACGAGCTTGCGGCGCTGCGTGTGCACCGGATCATCCAGCCCGATGATCGACGGATCGGCCGGGAGGTTCGGCCGGTAGCCGCCCTTCTCGGTGTCGGAGTTGATGAAGACGTCCTTCGCCTTCTCGATCTCGAGGATGTCGTCGTACCGGGAGATGCCCCAGAGCTCGTTCATCTCGTCCCAGTAGACCGGCGCGTTCTCCCGCAACCACGCGTAGGTGGGATACGGATTGGTCGTGTAGAGCTCCCCGTCGAGGAGGTCGATCACACGCGGTTCGGCCACGGCCATGGGGAAGTCCTCACTTCGCTCGGTCGAGCTTCGATGCTAACGCCGGGCTCGACCGCGGCGCCCCACGCCCACGCCGGTTCGCGGCGCCAGTTCGCGGCGCCAGTTCGCGGCGCCAGTTCGCTAGGCCTTGACCCACGGCCCAGTGCCGTCGAGCGTCATCACGGTGAGCCCGCGTTCGGCGATGAGGTCGAGGCTCACGTGCACCGCTCCCGTGCTCGACTCGTCGCAGTCGCACAGGCAGACGGTCGCCTCGACCATCTGCTCCATCGACTCCTTCTGATCGTCGCGGATCACGTGACCGGCGAGGGCCTCGGCGCCCTCGCTCATCACTGCGGCGCGCGGTTCGACGGTGTTGACCCGGATGCCGCTGCCCCACAACTCGTGGGCGAGCGAGTTGGTCTCCCGGTTGAGTGCCGCCTTCGACGAGCCGTAGATACCGATGGTCGACCCGAGCCCGGTCTGGTCGAACGGAGGCCCGGGCGCGTGCACCGCGCTCCGGCTCGACACGTTGACGATCCACCCCTCGCCCCGTTCGAGCATGGCGGGGAGCGCGGCCTGCGCGAGGTCGAGCGGCGCGTGCACGTTCACCTCGAACGTGATGCGTCGGCGCTTCAGCGGAAATGCCGATGGCGTCGCGTACATCGCGGCCGCCGCGTTGTTCACCAGGATGTCGCACGGCCCGCCCAGCACCTCGGCCGCCTCGGGCACGATGCGGGCGCGGTCGTCGCCGTCGGCGAGATCAGCGGCCACCACCCCGACGATGCCGCCGTACTCGGCGAGCCGTGCCGCGGTTTCGTTGAGGCTGCCGGGCAAGGTCGGATGCTCGTCGACGGTACGGGCGGTGATCACCACCGCCGCACCCTCGGCCGCCAGCCGTTCGGCGATGCCGGCGCCGATCCCCCGGCTCGCACCCGTGACGATCGCCCGTCGTCCCGCAAATCGACCACTCATGATTTCACTCCTGCCGGTGGAAAGCCGTGGTCCCGCAGGAACTCACCCGCGGTCACACAGATGTACTCGATGTCGTCGTCGTCGAGGCCGTGGTTCGCCGGCAGGACGAGACCCTGCTCCATCACCCGGTCGGCGTTGGGCAACCCCCCGCTGGGCACCCGGTGCTCGGTCTTGGCGAACGCCGGCTGACGAACCACGTTGCCGGTCCAAACCATGCGGGTGTCGATGCCATGACCTTCCATGTGCTCCTGGAAGGCGGAACGGCGCACCCCCGACTCCGGTCGGATCATGATGGGGAACATGTGCCAGCCCGTCTCGAGCCCCTCGAGCTGCCGGGGCAGCACGAACACATCGGGGTACGTGGCGAAGAACGCGGACAGCACCTCGAAGTTGCGCTGCCGGCGGGCCAGGTTGATCGGGAGCTTGTCGCAGTTGCACGCATCCGAACGCGGCGCTGAGCTCCGACGGCTCGAAGTTCCAGCCCACCTCGTCGAAGATGAAGAGGTTGTCGTACTCGAGTGCCGTCGATCTCGGAGAAGAACCGCTTGTCACCCTTCTTGGTGCCGAAGAGCTGCGGCTCCGAGCGGCGACCCCACCGGCGTAGCAGCACGCACCGGTCGATCAGCTCGTCGTCGTCGAGGAGCACCATGCCGCCGGTACCGGCCGCGGTGATGATGTGCGACAACGCGAAGCTCGTGACGCTGATGTCGGAGCGGGTGCCGGTCGGCGTGCCACGCAGCGTCGGCGCCCAGCGCGTCGCACGAGTCCTCGATCACCCGGAGGCCGTGCTGATCGGCGATGGCACGGATGCGGTCCCAGTCGGGCGCGTTGCCGATGAGGTTGGGCACGAGGATCGCGCGGGTCCGCGGCGCGATCATCGCCTCGATGCCGTCGACGTCGATGTTGAACGTGTCGGGCTCGACGTCGACGAACACGGGCACCAGCCCCGATCGCACCAGCGGCGCGATGTCGGTGGAGAAGGTGACCGGCGACGGTGATCACCTCGTCGCCCGGTTGGCAGCCCGAGCAGCTCGACCGCGAGGTAGAGGGCCGACGAGCCGGAGTTGCACATGACCCCGCGCCGCTTGCCGAACAGCTCGGCGACCCCCTGCTCGAACGCGCGGACGTTCTTGCCGATGCGCAGCGCGGTCGGTGGCCCGCGCAGCACCTCGAGGACGGCGTCGATCTCTTCTTCGTCGTGGACGCTACCCGCGTAGTCGATCTTCCTCATCGTCGATTCCTTCCGTTGACGACTACTGGTCGAGCTTGAACACGCGCATCGCGTTCTCGCGCAGGAACTTCGGCCACACGTGGTCGCGGAACGGCACGTCGGGCAGCTCGGTGAAGATGCGCTCGAGACTCAAGCCCATTGGGTAGTACCCGGCGTACATGATCTTGTCGGCGCCGCGCGTGTTGGCGTAGTCGATGATCGCCTTCGGGTAGTGCTTGGGCGCGAACGCGCTCGGCATGTAGTAGAGCCCCGGCCACTTGAGCATGAGCTTCGCCGCCAACGCCTCCCACGGCTCGGCGCCGTGGCGCATCACGATGCGCAGCTCGGGGAAGTCGTAACAGACGTCGTCGAAGAGCATGACGTCCTGGCACGCCGACGGGAACCGCGGTCCCGCGATGCCGGCGTTGCTGATGATCGGGATGTCGAGGTCGACGCACGTCTGGTAGATCGGGTAGTAGCGACGGTCGTTCACGGGGACCTGCGGGTTGCAGCCGGCCGGGAACGTCGTGACCGCCTTGATGTCGTGTTCCTCCTTGGCGGCGCGGATCTTGCGCACCGCGCCGGTGATGTCGTTGGGGTCGATCTCCAGGCTGCCGACGAACCGGTCGGGGTGGTCCTTCAGCGCCCGCGCGCCCTCGTCGCTCTGCGCGCTCGTGAGGCCGATCGCCACGCCGTACTTGTCCATCTCGGCCAGCGTCACCGCCACGCCGTCCTGCGCTTCTTCGAGGTGGTTGGGCACCTCCTTGAACATGTAGCCGGCGGGCATCTCCAGATCGTCGCTGGCGTCGTCGTGGATGAGCGGCCTCAGGTAGTCGTAGTTGCGTTGGGCGTCGGCCTTCGGGAACCCGATCATCAGATCGATGGCTCCGATGTCCGTGGGCATGGTCATGCGTGGTCTCCTCGTTCGTTGCTGATCGTCGTGATTCGGTTCAGGGCGTGCGGGACGCGGGCGCGCGCGACGCAGGCGTGCGGTCGACGCCGCGGAACTGCACGGCGCGGAAGTCGTCGACCAGCCGGGTGAGCAGCTCGCCCAACGCGCGGCGCTCGGTGGGCGACCACCGGTCGAGTGCGTCGCGGAGGTGTCCTTCCAAGACCCCGGCGATGCGCCGACGCGCCGCCGCGCCGGCGGGAGTGGCCTCCACCACGACGACTCGGGCATCGGCCGGAGAGGGCGTGCGCACGATGAACCCGAGCTCCTCCAGGCGCCGCACCTGGCGACCGGTGGAAGCGGCATCCATGCGCGCCAGCCGGGCGAGCTCACCGAGCGGGAGCGGGCCGTGCTCGTCGATGCGGCGCAGGAGCACGTAGGCGGGGCGGGAGAGGTCGACGCCGGTGGCCGCCACCAGCCCGGCGTGCCCGGTGCGGCTGGCCTGGAGCCGATCGAGCTGCTCGAGCGCGCGTTGGATCGGGGCCAGTTCGTCGTCCGGCGTGAGCGTCTCGGCCATCGGCGCACCCTAGAATAATTTGTTTGGGTCTAGCAACTAATGCTCAGGCGAGCGGGAACTGCTCCCCCACCAGGTCCTCCGACAGGGTCCAGAGCCGCGCCGCCGACGCCGGGTCGAGGGCCCACGGCGCGTGCTGGTCGGTCACCTGGCAGTCGGCGAGGTAGGTGCCACCCTCGGCGTCGAGCTCGGGGGCGGTGGCCGCCCACACCGACGTCGCCGCGCCCTGCTCCAGCGTCTTCCACTCCGGCATCCCACCCGACGGGCTCCGCTTGGCCATGTCCATCAGCTCGGCGAGGTCGTCCTTGGTCATGTAGCGACCGAGCTCGGTGTGGATCATCCCGGGGTGCACCGCGTAGGCGTGCACCCCGCGGTCGGCGAGGCGATGGTCGAGCTCCACCGAGAACAGGATGTTGGCGGTCTTCGACTGACCGTACGACGCGAACTTGTTGTACGGACGCCGTTCGAAGTTGGGATCGTCCCAGACGATGTCCGACGAGACGTGCCCTCCTGAGCTGAGGTTGACGACGCGCGACGGCGGATCCGCCAGCAGCGCGGGCACGAGGAGATTCGTCAGCAGGAAGTGCCCGAGGTGGTTGGTGCCGAACTGCATCTCGAAGCCGTCGGCAGTCTGCTCGAGCGGGGTGTACATCACTCCCGCGTTGTTCACGAGCAGGTGCAAGCGATCGTGCGCGGCGAGGTACCCGGCCGCGAATTCGCGCACGCCGGCGAGCGACGCGAGATCGAGCAAACCGACCTCGAGCTCCGCGTCGGGCACGCGGTCGCGGATCGACGCCGCCGCGGCTTCCGTGCGTTCCGGATTGCGCGCCGCGAGCACGACGCGTGCGCCGGCCGCGGCCAGCGCCCGCGCGGTCTCCAGGCCGATGCCGGTCGAGGCGCCGGTGACGACGGCGATCTTGCCGTGCAGGTCGACGCCGTCGAGCACTTCATCGGTGGTGGTCTCGAAGCCGAGGGTCACGGCTCGCTCCTCTCCGGCCACTCGGGCCAGTCGGTCGAGACGCGGCGCGTCCACACCGGATCGCGTCGCTCCAGGAATGCCATCACACCTTCTCGTGCGTCGGCGCTGCCCATCAGGTGATGGTGCAGCTCGGTCTCGAGCCGGCCCACCTCGTCGCGGTCGAGCTCGAGCCCTCGCCACAACAGGCGCTTGCTGAACGCCACCGACAACGGCGCGGTGTTCACCGCGATGTCGTACGCGAGTTCGAGCGCGGCCGGCAGCACCTCGTCGTTCGGCAGGCACCGGCTCGCCACCCCCATCTCCTTCGCCTCGCGCCCCTCGAAGGTGCGGCCGCTCAACAGGATTTCGGCCGCGTTGGCCAACCCGGCGATGCGGGGCAGGGTCCAGTGTACGAACGCGTCACCCATCACCCCGCGACGCGCCTGCACCACGCCGTACTTCGCGTCGGCGGCGATGAACCGGATGTCGCATTGGAGCGCCAACGTGAGGCCGAGGCCGATGGCGTGTCCGTTCACCGCCGCGATCACCGGCTTGCGGATCTCCCACGCCGCCGGCGTCACCGGTGACGCCGAGAACGTGTTCTCGTCGGCCACGCCGAAGGTCTGGTCACCGCGCGAGAGATCGGCGCCGGCGCAGAACGCGGGCGGCGTGCCGGTGAGGACCACGACGCGCACGTCGTCGTCGGTGTCGCACCGCCGATAGGCGTCGCTCAGCTCGGCACCCATCGACCCGCCGAACGCAT
The DNA here is from genome assembly GCA_963819735.1 of uncultured Actinomycetes bacterium. Classification (GTDB taxonomy): domain Bacteria; phylum Actinomycetota; class Acidimicrobiia; order IMCC26256; family DASPTH01; genus CAWFXC01. The sequence continues at coordinate 836,820 of CAWFXC010000001.1, forward strand.
TGCGGACGTCGGGGCGGTCGAGGGTGATGACGGCGACGCGATCGACCACCTCGAATCGAACGTCCCGGTACTCATCCACGTTCATGTTCTCCGCACCGCCTTCACGTCTTCCGCACCACATGCGTTGCTCCGCACCTCACCGCGACACTGCAGACAACGTTTACGTTCGTGCCGCCCACGGTCACGTGCTCCGCACGGCTTCTACGAGCGCGGCGAGGTCGGCGGGTGGGAACTCGTACCCCGGGAAGTAGCAGCTCACGCGCGACGCGATCCCACCGAAGCGTTCGACGATCTCGCGACCACACTCCTCCGGCGCGCCGAACACCGCGATCGTGCGCAGCACGTCGTCGTCGATGAGGGTCGCCATCGTCGCCCACTCCCCCTGCTTCGACAGCCGGTTCAGCTCCGGTTGCAGCTCCCCCCACCCCTCGACGTCGAGCACGGGCTTGTACGACGGCGTCGATCCGTAGAACGAGAGCAGACCCTTCACGCCGCGTGTCGCGACGGCGATCTCCTCGTCGGTGCGCCCGGCGCACACGATCGCCTCGCAGATCACCTCGACCTCGTCGGCGGCGCGCCCACCCTTGGCGCGGCCGCGCTCGATCGCGGGCAGGGTGCGCTCGGCGAGATGACGCGCGCTGTTGAACGGCATCACAAGCACGCCGTCGGCCACCTCGGCCGCGATCTCGGTCATGCGCGGACCCAGCGCGCCGACCAGCACCGGCGGCGGACCGTACGGGTTCGGCCCGGGGTTGAAGTTCGGTGTCATCAGCGTGTGGGTCGTGAACTCACCCCGGAAGTCGAGCTTGGCCGTGCCCTCCCACGCGGCGAAGATCGCCTTCGTCGCCTGCACCCATTCCCGCATGCGCGGCACCGGGCGCGACCACTGGGCGCCGAACCGCTTCTCGATCGCCGGTTTCACCTGTGATCCGAGGCCGAGGCGGAACCGGCCGCGCGACAGCACCTGCAGGTCGTAGGCGACGTTCGCCAGTTGCATCGGGCTGCGCGGGAACGCGATCGCCACGTTCGTCATGAGGTCGGCTTCCACGGTGCGCGCCGCGATCGCCAACGGCAGGAACGGATCGTGCTGACCCTCGAAGGTGAACAGGCCGTCGACGCCGGTGGCGGCGCGCGCCCGGCACTGGCCCTCGATGTCGTCGAGGCTGGTGCCCATCAGCACGTCGACCTTGAGCGCGCTCACACTGCTTCCCGGGGCACGTCGAAGCGGTCGAGGTACCGGGCGAACTGCTGCTCGAGGTCGGCCCGCTCCACCCCGAACTCGGCGAGGGAGTAGGTGTGCGAGCCGAATCGGTTCTGCCGGTGGGAGGCCGCCTGGTCGCGTATCGCCTGCTCGGTCACCGCGCTCCATTCGATGTCGAAGTACTCGTACAGCGCGTGCACCGAACCGACCGGGTCGGAGCAGAGCTGCGCGTAGGGCAGGTCGAAGAACATGTCGTCGCCCACGCGCTCGCGGTAGTCGAGCACACGATCGAGGATCGCGCCGAGCATCACCGGCCAGTGCGCGGCGATGTACGCGTCGTGGTCCTCGTCGCTGAACGTGCCGGAGAGCGACCGCACCAAGCTGAATGTCGAGGCGGCAGCTCGCACCGGATCGCGGTGGGTCACCACGTACCGCGCGTCGGGATACACCGGCGCCAAGTAGTCGATTCCCATCCCGTGCCCGGGCGACTTCAGCTGCCACCGCCCCGGGCACTCCGACTGGAGGACCTGGAGCAGCGAGCGGTGATACCGGTAGGCCGCGCTCCAATCGGTCGCGAGCATCCACTCGTCGTAGGAGGGGACATTGAACATGGTGGAGAAGTGCGGGCTCACGAAGTGCTGGGCGAGCACGACGAGACACTCCACCGGATCGTCGGGCGCGTCGTGGTGGATCGCCTTGAACCCTGGGTTGAGCTGCCCCAGCACGTCGGGCGCGTTCCGGGCGGCGACGAAACGCGGGTCGTCGCGGTAGGTCGCCCGCGTGGGTGGCGGCACCGAGTCGGTCGCTTCCCACGCCAACAACGAGCGGTTGTCGGGGTCGCCGGCCAGGAGATGGCTCAGCGCGCTCGTCCCGGTTCGCGACAGTCCGACGACGATGATCGGCGCGGTCACCGGCGCTTCCGACCGCGCCGGGTCCCGAGCGTGCCAGTCGGTGACCCGCAGTCGGTTGGCGAGCTCGGCGCGGATCGTGCCGTCGAACACCGCGGCGCCGATGGCGTTGAGCCCCGCCTCTCGGGTGATCGAGTCGTGCAGCTGCTCGAGTCCCTCGCGGAACGACGGGTCGCCGTAGTCGTCGAGCCCGACGCTCGCCGCGACCTCCTCCAGGATGTCGTCGACGTCTGCCACCGTCCCCCCCTCGCGCCCGTGCCGTCGTCGCAGGTCAGAAATCGAGCGCGTCGCGCGTGCGCGCGAGCTCGTCGGGATCGGCGGTGGTGGGCACGAGAAAGAGCTCGTCGGCCCCGGCGTCACGCGCGTTGTCGACGGCGCGGCGCAGTGCGTCCGGGGTGAAGCAGGCGACCTCGCCCGCGGCCCACTCACCGACGCCCGGTCCCATGATCTTCATATAGTCGTGCGCGTATCCCCGCAAACGGGTCTCGGCGTCAGGGCCGATGGCGTACCAGATGCTCGACGACAGGTGCGGCGCATCGGTGCGCCCGGCCTCGACCCACGCCGCCTTGATCTGGTCGAAAGCCGCCGCCATCGCGTCGCGGTTGCCGTCCATGGTCCATGCGCCGTCGACGCCGTCGGCCCACTTCGCCGCGCGCGCGATCGCCTTCGGCCCCATCACGCCCGCGATCACCGGCGGCCCGCCGGGCTGGACCGGGGGCGGGCCCACCGGGTCGGCACCGTCGAACGGCGGCTCACCCGCCCAGATCGTCCGCATCCTCGCCACCTGTTCGTCCATGCGCTGCCACCGCCGGGCGAACGAGCCGCCGATGGCGCGGTAGTCGTGCTCCCGGCCACCCACACCGACCCCGACGGTGAGGCGACCGTCGGAGAGGACGTCGACCGAGGCCATCTGCTTCGCCACCGCGACTTCGTCGTGCGCAGGCAGGATCACGATCGTGGTCCAGAGTCGCACCCGCTCGGTGAGGGCGGCGGCAGCCGCGAGGTCGACGGTGTAGTCGTGGCTCGTGTAGGTGATGCGTTCCGGGATGGCCAGGCTCGGCCACGGGCCGGCGTCGACCTCCGCGCACCAACGCAGGGTCTCGGCGCGACGGTGCGGGAGCATCGTGGGCAGGGTCATCGACAGGTTCACGCGGGCAGTCCTGACGGTCGGTCGATCGGGGTCGCGGTCGGGGTCACGAACACGGTCGGGGTCACGAACCCTCCCAGAATTGCTTCCAGGTGTCCCAGCACTCCGGCACCGTGCCCCGGCCGTCGTGGTGCTCGGGCCAGTTCGCGGGCGGGAGCGCGAGCGGGTTCACGCCGACTTCGGCGCCATACCAGAGGAGGTGCACGCGGCGGACGAAGAACCAGTGCCCGGCGCGCCGCTCGTACGTGTCGCGGTAGAGGATCGCCTGGTGGATCCAGCGTTCGCCGTCCTGGATCTCGCCCTTGCAGTAGACGCTGCCAGTGGCGTGCGACTCGTCGACGAGGTCGATCACGTGGGTGCCCACGTTGAGGATGGTGACGCCGACGCCGCGGAGCGACGCGTCGAATGACTGCCGCAGCGCGTCGCGTCCCCGCTCATCACCGACCCGCACATCGTCGACGAAGAGCTCGACCAACGAGTCGAGATCCCGGGAGTCGACCGCCAACGCGTAGCGGGCCACCAGTTGACGAATGTCCTCGTAGGTAACGAGTCGGTCGAGGGCGTCCATCGGAGGCGGAGCGTAGGGTCGACACCCCGGGGTCGCAACCAACGGATCCGAAGTAGGGTCGCCCCGCTGGAGGACTGCCATGAAACTGGGTGTCGTATTCGGGTACTGGGGACGCGGGCCACGCGACGGCTTCATCGAGGAGGCGCGCGAAGCCGAACGTCTCGGCTTCGACTCCGTGTGGGTCGCGGAGTCGTGGGGCAACGACGCGTTCACCTACGCCGCCTACATCGCCGCGAACACGTCGACGATCCGGATCGGCACCGGGATCGTCCAGATGGCGGCGCGCACGCCGACGGCCACTGCGATGGCCGCAGTCACGCTCGACCACCTCTCCGGCGGCCGCCTGATCCTCGGGCTCGGCGTCTCCGGGCCGCAGGTGGTGGAGGGGTGGTACGGCCAGCCGTCGAACCGCCCGCTCGCGCGCACGCGCGAATACGTCGAGATCATCCGACGCGCGTTGCGGCGGGAAGGACCGCTCGAGTTCGACGGCGAGTTCTATCCGTTGCCGTACCGCGGCGAGGGCAGTCAGGGCCTGGGCAAGCCGCTGAAGATCATGACCCACCCTCTGCGCGCCGACCTGCCGATCTTCCTCGGGGCCGAAGGTCCGAAGAACGTCACCCAGACCGCCGAGATCGCCGACGGCTGGCTCCCGCTCTACTACTCGCCCTTCCGCCAAGACGTGTACACCGACCAGCTCGCGGGCGCGAAGCCCGGCTTCGAGATCAGCGCGATGGCCAACGTGACCGTCACCGACGACATCGCCGGCGCGCTCCTGCCGGTGAAGGGCATGCTCGGCTTCTACATCGGCGGCATGGGCGCCAAGGGGCAGAACTTCCACACCAAGCTGATGCAGCGGATGGGGTTCGAGGAGGAGGCGCTGAAGATCCAGGACCTCTTCTTCGCCGGCAAGCGCGACGAAGCGATCCTCGCGGTACCGGACGACTTCGCCGACGAGATCTCCATCGTCGGGCCCCCGTCGCGCATCAAGGAACGACTCGAGGCCTGGCGCGCCAGCCCGGTCACCACCCTCATGGTCGGCGGTCGCGATCCCGAGCAGCTGAAGGTCGTCCGCGACCTCGTGCTCGGCTGACCGGCGGCCCCGCAGCATGGCAAGCCATCCGTTCCACGACGTCGCCATCGTCGGCGTGCACAACACGCGTCAGGCCCGCGTGCTCGAGGGCCACGACTCCCGGTCGATCACGCTCGAAGCCGGCTTCGGCGCCATCGACGACGCCGGCCTCACCCCGCGCGACATCGACGGCGTCGTCGGGCAGACCGGATCCGACTTCCTGTACCAGTCGCGGATCGGCCCGGTGTGGCGCTCGATGTCGGGCCTCGGGATCCCGGCGGTGCTCGAGTCCGCCGCGGCCATCGCCACCGGCTTGGCGTCGACCGTGCTCATCAGCGCGGGCTCGGCCGGCGTCTACACCGAGCGCGCGTCGACCGCGCCGTGGACGCGTCCGTCGCACGAGTTCGTCGCGCCCTACGGCATGTTCACCGCCGCCGAGTTCGCGCTCATGGCCCGCCGGCACATGCATCTCTACGGCACGAAGCCGGAGTCGCTGGCCACCGTCGCCGCGACCATCCGCAACAACGGTCACGTGCACCCCGACGCGGTCTACTCCGGGCGCGGACCGTTCACGCCGCAGGACATCCTCGAGAGTCGGATGATCGCCGACCCCTACCACCTCCTCGATTGCGCGATGACGTCGGAGGGCGGTTGCGCGCTCGTGCTCGCGCGCGCCGACATCGCCCGCGACCTCGCACGCGATCCCGTGTACGTGCTCGGTGGCAACACCGACCACTTCGGGCCGTCGTACCAGCACCCTCCGTCGTGGGACCTCGGCGGCCACCGCCGGCCCGACCTCGTCGCGGGCTACGTCGGGCGGCGCGCATCCGAAGACGCGTTCCGCATGGCCGGCCTCGGCCCCACCGACGTCGACGTCTGCGAGTTCTACGACCCGTTCTCGTTCGAGATCATCCGCCAGTTCGAGGCGTTCGGCTTCTGCGGCGAGGGCGAAGGGGGCGACTTCGTGATGGACGGCACCATCGAGGTCGGCGGTCAGTACCCGATCACCACCGACGGCGGCCTGATGTCGTTCAGCCACGGCGGCGCCACCGTGCAGATGCTGCAACGCGTGATCCGCGGCGTGCTCCAACTGCGCGGCGAGTGTGCGTCGCGCCAGGTCGACGGCGCGGATGTCGCCCTGTGCACCGGCGGCGGGGCCGGCGCGTTGTTCACCGACGTCCTCCTCCTCGGGAGTGCCCAGCCATGACCCTCCTCCAACCGCAGACCGGCGCCATCCGTCCGCCCGACCCGAGCGTGATGTCGCAGCCCTACTGGGACGGTTGCGCTCGCGGTGAGCTCCTCTTCCAGCGCTGCGCCTCGTGCCAGGGGATCACCCACACGCCCGGGGTGCTCTGCGCGCAGTGCAACGGGCGCGATCTCACGTGGGAGCGCAGCGCGGGCACCGGATCGATCTACAGCTACACGACGGTCTGGCGTCCGCAGACCCCGGCGTTCACCGTGCCCTACTGCCCGATCATCGTCGACGTCGACGAGGGCTGGCAGATCCTGTCGAACCTCATCGGGATCGAGGACGACGGGGTCGAAGTCGGCCTGCGCGTCCGCGTCGAGTTCCACCCGCTCCAGGACGGCTTCCTGCTGCCCTACTTCCGACCCGAGTGAACGGGGGCGACCCAATGTCGAACGTGCCCGACGCCATCGCCATCACCAATCTGCTGTACCGCTACGCGGAGCTGATCGACGCCGGCGATTACGAAGGCATCGGCGCGCACCTCGGCGACTGCGTGGTCACCACCGTCGGCTCCGACGCCGAGATCGCCGGGCCCGCCGCCATCGCCGCGATGTACGACACGACCACGCGGAAGTACGAGAACGGCACGCCGCTCACGAAGCACGTCATCACGAACCCCATCGTCGAAGTGGCCGACGACGGCCTCACCGGCACGTGCCGCTCGTACTACACCGTGTTGCAGAAGACGGCGGACGCGCCACTGCAACCGATCATCGCCGGGCACTACCGCGACGAGTTCGCCAAGACCGACGGCGAGTGGCACTTCACCAAGCGGTACATGGGCATCGACCTCGTCGGCGACCTGTCCCGCCACCTCCTGATCACCCTCTGACCGCGCGGCCACCCGCAACACCGCGCGCCCAACCACCAACCTGCGTCGCTCGAGGCCCCTCTAGGGCCTCTGGCGACGCAGTTCGGGGGGTGAAGGTTGCGGGGAGTGGCGGGGGTCAGCGGCCGAGGCCGGCCAACCGCTCCTGCATCCCGGCGAGGAAGCCGTTGGGATCAGTGGCCTTGGCCGCCGCGGTGGCGGCGTCGCGCTCGGTCGCGAAGGAGAGGAACTGATCGGTCCCGATCGCGGCGACGATGGCATCGGCCACCACCTCCGGCGCGACGAGCGTGGCCGGGTCCTGCGGGAACGGCGGATCGTTGCCGTCCTTCGGCGTGCTGAACTCGCTCCGGGTCGAGCCCGGCACCACGAGGTGCGCACGCACGCCAGTCCCCGGCAACTCGAGGTAGAGCGCTTCGGTGAATTGCTCGAGCGCGGCCTTCGACGCTGCGTACGCGCCGGTACCGAACGACACCATGTGCGCGCCCATCGACGACACGCTCACGACGTGACCCCGGCCGCGTTCGATCATCGCGGGCAGCAGCGCGAGGGTGAGGCGCACCGGTGAGAAGTAGTTGATCGCCATGACGCCCTCGACATCGGGCGCGGTCAACGCGGTCGCCTTGCGCCGCTTGGGCACGCCGGCGTTGTTCACGAGGACGTCGACTCCCCCGAGCTCCGACGCCACCTTCGCGGCAAACGCATCGATGCCGTCGAGATCCGCGAGATCGACCGACCACATGCGCGACTCGGCCGAGAACTCGCGACACTCGTGCAGGACGGCGGCGAGTTCGTCCTCGCGACGCGCGCAGATCCCCACCGTGGCGCCGGCGCGCGCGAAGGCCACCGCGGTGGCGGCGCCGATCCCCGACGACGCGCCGGTGACGAGCACGCGCGCCGGCGGCTCGCTCATCCCGGGCTCGACGCGTCGAGGTGACGGGCCTCGTAGGACTGGCGCAGGCCGTCGCGCCAGTCGACCCGGCACGGCCCGGTGATCGCCAGCCGCGTCGTGGCGTCGGCGATCGATCCACGCGACGTACCCGGCGTGGGCACCGCATTGACCTGCACGTCGCGACCGATCAGCTCGGCGAAGTACGCGCACCACTCCTGCACGCTGACCGGATCGTCGCCGCCCCAGTTGACGATCCGGGCGGGAACCGTCGCCGCCTCGAGCAGCGCCGCCGTCTGCTCGTTGATGTCGTCCTCGTGGATCAGGCTGTAGGGGCACGGATCCCAGCGCGTCGTCACCGGCTCCCCGCGGACCGCGGCGTCGAGGTGGTAGACGGGCAAACCACCGTTCGGCCCGTACGACGCGTTCATGCGGGCGATGACGACGGGAAGGTCGAAGGCGCGCGCGCAATAGCGCGCCACCGCCTCCTGCGCGATCTTCGACATCGAATAGGGCGGTGAGAGGGCCGAGTTGACCTCTCCGAGGGGATCGGTCTCGTGGTACACGTGGAGCGCGTCGTCGTGCGGTCGGTACACCGACTGCGTCGACATCACCAGCGCCGCTTTCGCCCGCCGGCAGTGCGCGAGGAGCAGGCCCGTCCCCTCGGCGTTCACCCGGATGGCCTCGTCGAACTGCGGCCCCGGGCCCTGGAATGCCGCGAGGTGCAGCACGTAGGTGAAGTCGTCGGGCACGTCGGTGAAGTCGCCGTCGGCGATGTCGCAGACACGCGTGGTCACCCCGAGGGCGTCGACCTCAGCCCGGGTAGCCGCATCGCCGAAGCGGGCGATCCCCCACACCTCGTTGTCGCGGGCGAGGAAGCGGGCGAGTGGGAACGCGATCTGCCCGGCCGGCCCGGTGATGAGGATCTTCTCGCCCGACAGCACGCCGCGGGACGCTAACAGCCCGGACAGTTATCCTGCGCCCGTGTCCCGTCTCGGATCCTGGAAGCCCACCACCGTCGAGGATCGCCTCGACCGGATGGAATCGTTGGCGAGCATCCGCCAGCTCCCCTACCGCTACGCGCTGGCGCTCGATTCCCGCGACATGGACGCGCTGGTCGAGTTGTTCGTGCCCGACGTGCGCGTCGGACGCGACGAGTCCGGCCGCGCCGCGCTCCACGCGTGGTTCACCCGCACGATGCGCGTCCCGCACACCTCGATCCACTTGGTCGGCAACCACATCATCGACTTCGACGACGCCGACCACGCGCACGGAATCGTGTACTGCCGCGACGAGCTCGAACGCCCCGCCTCCGGGGAGTGGGAGATCGGGATGCTGCAGTACTGGGACTCCTACGTGCGCGTCGACGGCGAGTGGTGCTTCCAGCGGCGGAAGTTCCACCGGTGGTACATGGTCGACGCGCTGACCCGTCCGGCCCACGGCGCCGGAGTGGGCGACAGCCACGACGCGTTGCAGACCAACCTGCTGCCCGACGCGTTCGAGTCGTGGGGACGATTCTGGGAGCAGGCCGCCGCCGACGGCGGGTGACCACAACCCGGGTGCCTGGCTTCGCCGCCTGGGTGATCCCGCGAGCGGGTGATCCAACGACCTGAGCCAGGCGAAGAGTGGGCGTACCGACAGGCCGTGCGACGCGCGGACGGAGGGAGTCCGAGGTGTACGACTTCGTGGTCGTGGGGGCGGGTTCGGCGGGCTGTGTGCTCGCGGCGCGACTGAGCGAGGACCCTTCGTGCAAGGTCCTGCTCCTCGAAGCCGGTCCCGCCGACCGGAAGCTGGAGATCCGCATCCCGGCGGCGTTCAACAAGCTGTTCAAGACCCGCTACGACTGGGCCTACGAGACCGAACCACAGGCCGAGCTCGACGAACGGGCACTGTTCTGGCCCCGGGGCAAGACGCTCGGCGGGAGCTCGTCGCTCAACGCACAGATGTACGTGCGGGGCAACCGACTCGACTACGACGCGTGGGCCGAGCGGGGCAACCCGGGGTGGGGCTACGACGACGTGCTGCCGTACTTCCGTCGCTCGGAGAACTTCGAGCGGGGCGCGACCGCGGAGCGCGGGAGCGGCGGCCCGCTCAACGTGGCCGAGCTGCGCGACCCCAACCCCACGACCCTCGCGTTCCTGGAAGCCGCTCAGGAAGCGGGCATCCCGCGCGCCGACGACGTGAACGGCCCGACGCAGGAAGGCGTGGCGCCCACCCAGGTCACCCAGAAGGGAGGCCGCCGGTGGAGCGCGGCCGACGCGTACCTCCGGCCCGCGCGTAAGCGCCGCAACCTCGTCGTCGAGACCGGCGCCGCGGTGTCGCGCATCGTGCTCGACGGCACGCGCGCGGTCGCAGTCGAGTATGCCGTCGACGGCCAAGCGCGTCGAGCCGACGCGGTCGGTGAGGTCGTCGTGTCGGGCGGCGCGATCAACTCGCCGCAACTGCTGATGCTCTCGGGCATCGGCCCGGCCGACCACCTGCAATCGTTCGGGATCCCGGTCGCGCAGGACCTCGCCGGAGTCGGGCAGAACCTGCTCGACCATCTTGCGGTCGTGAACGTCGTGCACTCGCGGGAGCCGGTCACGCTGGCGGCCGCCGAATCGATCCCGAACGTGGCGCGCTTCCTCGTCGCCGGGCGCGGGATGCTCACCTCCAACATCGCCGAGGCTGCCGGCTTCGTGCGCAGCGACCCGCTGCTCCCGGCGCCTGATCTCGAGATCGTGTTCGCGCCGGTTCCGTTCCTCGACCACGGCCTCGCACCACCGCCCGGGCACGGGATCACGGTGGGCGCGGTCGCGTTGCAGCCCCGCAGCGTCGGCGCCATCAGCCTCCGCAGCGCCGACCCCACGCAACCACCGCGCATCGAACCGGGCTACCTGTCCGACGACGACGGCGCCGACCTCCGCGTCCTGGTCGAGGGGCTGAAGCTCACCCAACGGATCCTCGACGCGCCCGCGCTGGCCCGCTACGCGGGTGAGCCGATGGTGCCCGCGACCCGGCTGACGCGCGACGACGAGTTCGCCGAGCACGTCCGCCGTTACGCCGAGTCGCTCTACCACCCCGTCGGCACGTGCCGCATGGGCACCGACGACGGCGCCGTGGTCGATCCCGACCTCCGGGTGCACGGGATCGATCGCCTCCGCGTGGTCGATGCGTCGGTGATGCCGACGATCCCGCGCGGCCACACCCACGCCTCGACGGTGATGATCGCCGAGAAGGCCAGCGACCTGTTGCGCGCCTGACCGACGCGCCTGACCGACGGGCGCGCGCCGCCCGCGGTCAGGGACGGAGGCGGCGGACGACGCCGGGCACCGGTGGCGGTACCGCGTCCGGATGCAGCAGCGACGCCAACGCCTCCACCCCCGTGACCACCCGGGGTCCCGGGCGCGAGAAATAGGCGTCGCCGTTCGCGGCGCAGACGATGCCGGCGCCCGCCAATGACGGCTCGGCGAGCAGACCTTCGCCCTCGTCGGCCGCGGCCTCGAGCCCGTAGCCACAGGGCATGAAGACGACGACGTCGGGTGCCGCGTCGGCGATCTCCTCCCACCGCAGCCGCCGGGACGCCGAGCCGGCCTCCGCCAGCGACGGCTCGCCCCCGGCGGCGTCGATCATGTCGGGCACCCAGTGGCCGCCGCTGAACGGGGGGTCGGACCACTCCAGCGCCAGCGTGCGCGGTCGGCCCCGGCCGGCGACCGCGGCACGCACCGCCGCGATCCGGTCGCGGAGCTGCATCATCAGGGCGGTGGCCCGCGCCGATTCGCCGGTCGCGGCGCCCACCATCCCCACGCACGCGACGACCTCGTCGAGGGTGGACGGGTCGAGCGAGATCACCTCAGCGCGACATCCGAGCACGTCGAGCGCGCGCTCGACCTCACCGGTCGGCACCGCGCAGACTTGGCAGAGATCCTGCGACAGGATCAGGTCGGGGGCGATCGCCGAGATGCGCGCCGCGTCGAGCCGGTAGATCGGCTCTCCCTGGGCCAGCCGCGTCGACACCTGCGCGTCGATCTCCGCCGCGCTGAGCTGATCACCCGTGAGCGCGGTGGTCGACACCACCGGCTTCGTGCGCGCCGCCTCCGGGTAGTTGCATTCGAACGTGACCGCTTCCAACGCGTCGCCGAGACCGAGCGCGAACACGATCTCGGTGGCCGACGGCAACAACGAGACGATCTTCACCGCGTGGCTCGGATCACTCGACGTAGGGACAGTGGCGACACCCGGAGTCACAGCACGTGCCCTGGTCGGCGAGGTAGGACGCGGTCAACACGAAGAGCCCGGTCGCGGGATCGGCGTAGCCCGCGTCGCCCGCCACCCGCGCGCGGCGGTGCGCGGCAAGGATCTCGACGCGGCGCGGGTCGTCGGCTGCCAGTCGCGTGGGATGCGGCTCGTCGAGCGCTCTCGTCGCCAGCCGATCTGACATCCCTGCAGGCTACGGCGCGTCGACTGCTTCGATCCGGAACACGGGATGATCGGGGCCGATCCGTTGCAGGTCCGCGTCCGACGACGTCGCACTCACGCCGTCGAAGAAGACGCCGACCTCGGCCTTCCAGCGCTTGAGGTACGCGCGCAGGATCGGCACCTTTTCGGCATCGGTGATCTCGGTGGCCCGGAATTCCTCCGTGCGCTTCCCGAGCCGCAGCTCGCCGGTACCGGCGACGCGCAGGTTGCGGACCCACTGCGTGACGCCCCGCGGGGCAACGAGGAAACGCTGCCCGTCGTGCTCGAGGAGGTTCACCGGAGTGGTTCGCCATTCGCCGCTGGTTCGCCCGCGCACCCGCAGCTCGCGAGAACCCCACACGCTCACGCCCGAGCGCGTGAGCAACGCGATCGCGCGGTTGAACACGTTCCGGGTGAACCAGCCCGGCTCCTTGTAATGCGGCGCGGGCTCGGCGTCGGGCATCGTGGGGGCTCCGGTCTCGAGGGGCTGGGTTCGAGCAGCCTCTCACGCGGGCCGGTGCCCGACCACGACGCGCAGGCCCACGGGTGGCGATTCCGCGCCGAACGCGGGCAGGACCGTCGCTACGACGCCGTGTTCCCGGAGGAGCGCCGGCACCCGATTCGTATCGATCAGCACGTTGTCGTGCCGTTCGTCGTCGCGGCGCCAGGTGCCGTCGGGGGCGCGAACGAACGTCGTCATCTCCCGCACGAACCGGTCCGGTGACGGCACCGACGTCTCCGTGATGATCGCCCAGTCGTCGCCGACGCGACCCTGGATCGGTGCGTCGATGCGCACGCTCCCCCACTCGAGATCGCAGAGATCGAGGGCGACGACCCCGCCCGGACGCAGCGCCTGCGCGACGGCCACGAGCGCGCGATCGAGGGCGGGCTCGTCGGGCAGGTAGCTGAGGACGTGCCCGATCGACACGATCGCGTCGGCCGGCGGGAGTGGGTCGTCGGGGAGGGTGAGGGGGCGGATCTCTTCCGCGTCGGGCACGGTGGATCGCGCCAGGTCGAGCATCGCGGGTGACGCGTCAGTCGCGATCACTCGGTGACCGGCGTCGACGAGATACCGCGTGAGCAGGCCACTCCCGCAACCGAGCTCGAGCACCAGCCCGTCGCGGGCGCGCACCGCGGTGAGCAGCTCGAGGATCCCCGGCGCGCTCGCGTCGGCGTGGAAGCCGTACCCGCGATGGTGGACGAGCGCGAGATCGGGTCGGTAGTACGGCGCGCCGCTCGCGTCCACGGGCGCGCTCAGGCGTCGACGAGATCGGGTCGGTACTCCGGGTGTTCACTGAGCCAGCTCGACGCGCGCCGCATGCTGGCTTCGTTGTTCTTGTTGATGAACTTGTAGATGGGCCCCTCGAACCACTTGAACGGAGCTTGCGTGAGGTTGTACCGCTCGTCGAAGCGGAAGCGGGTCTGGTTCGGCCCGATCGGCTCCAGGCGCACGTGACCGACCTGGTCGTTCCCGGGGCTCTTCGAGATCATCGTGTACGTGTAGCCGCGTTCCGGCTCGACGTCGGTGACGAGCTCGAGCGCAGCCCCCTGGCGGCCGAACGGCATCCTGTAGATCACCCGGCGGAGCCGGCCGTTGTGGTCCTCGTCGCCCGGGAAGATCACTTCGACGCGTTGCACCATCGGCGCGTAGTCGGTCCAGCGGTCGTAGTCCTGGAACAGCGCCCACACGCGCGCCGCGGAGTGCGGCATCACGAACGAGTACTCGTGCTCACGCACTCGTCGCGTCCGATTGGAATACGGGCACGCAGTCGCTCCCGCCCCTGCTCGCGGGACGGTGCAGCACGGCGCTGGTCGGCCGCAGCCGCAGCCACCGCTTCCCGTCGGCGGTCGTGGTCGAGCTGGTGGCGTCGGCGTCGACGATGAGGCTGAAGCCCTCGTCCTCCATCGGCGGCCACACCAACGAGACCAGCGGTCGGTCGGTGGCGTTGGCGACGGTGCGGTTGCCCGCCGGGACCACCAGCTCGTCGGCGTCCCACTGCACGGTCACCGCAGTGCTGTGCGGGCGATCATCCGCCGAGACGGTCAGGAGATACGCGAAACCGAAACGGGAGATCTCGTCGCGGAGCGCGTCGAGCGACACGGGAATGCTCATACGCACACGGTAGAGCCCTCGGTCGCCCCGGGCCAGAGCCTGGATGCAGCGGGCGGGACCCGGCAAGCTGGGTCGGTGGAGCCGAGCCCGACCGTCGATCGCATCGCGTTCGTGTGCGCCATGCCGATGGAGGTCACGCCGCTCGTGCGGAAGCTCTCGCTCACCCAGGCGCAGATCGGTCGCGTCGCGACCTACGTGGGGACGCTGGGCGATCGTCCGGTGGTCGCGGTGGTCACGGGCATGGGCACCCGACGGGCGCGCGCGGGAGTCGAGCGCCTGCTCGACGCGGTCCCGGTCGCCCACGTCTTGGTGGTGGGGATCACCGGCGCGGTCGAGAACGTGACCCGCATCGGCACCGTCGTCGTACCCGAGGTCGTCGTGCACGCCGGCGCCGGCACCGAGCACCGCCCCGCTCCCCTCGGCGACCACGCGCCCGTGGGCACGATGTGGACAGCCGACGAGCTCATCACCGACCTCGATGTGCTCGCCGAGCTCCGGGGTCGTGGTGTCGTGTCGCTCGACATGGAGACCGCCGCCGTCGCGCAGGTCTGCGCCGCGCGGGGCGTTCCGTGGTCGGTGTTCCGGGCGATCAGCGACCGCGCCACCGACGGCAGCGTCGACCCCGAGGTGTTCCGGCTGAGCAACCAGGACGGGACGCCCAACGGCCGGGAGATCGTGCGGTACTTCGCCCGGCACCCGGGTCGCGTGCCCCGCACGATGCGGCTGGCGCGCGGAGCCCGCATGGCCGCCGACGCCGCGGCCGACGCCGCGATCCGTGCGTGCGCCGCGATCCCTTCGTGAAGCGACCTACGTGAAGTCGGAGCCCCCGTCGACGTTCACGTCGGCGCCGGTCATGTAGCTGTTCACGCGCGATCCGAGGAACGTGATCACGGTGCCCAACTCGCGCGGCTCGCCCGCGCGACCAAGCTGCGACGGATGCCCGAACTCCTCGTCGATCACGCGCATCGCGTCCCACACACTGTCGGGATCGATCCCGCGCTCGGCTGGGAACGAGCGCAGGTAGCTCCGCATCCCGTCGGTGAGCACCGATCCCGGTGAGACCGTGTTCACCAGGATCTGGTCGGGTGCGAGCGCCAGTGAGAGGTTCTTTCCCACGCTGGTCATCGCCGCCTTCGCCGCGGTGTACGCGATCATGCCCGGCGATTGCCGCTTGGTGGAGTGAGCCGACACGTTCACGATCCGGGCCCACTCCGCCGCCCGCATCCACGGGACCGCCGCCCGCACGCAGCGCACCGCGCTCAGCATCCCGATGTCGAATGTGGCGTGCCATTCCTCGTCGTCGAGCGCGTCGAATGCCTTGGAAACGCCGACGTCGATCGGCCCGGCCGCGTTCACCAACGTGTTGATCGCGCCCCAGCGCTCGCCGATCTCCGCGAACACCGTTTCGATGCGACCGGCGTCGTTGAGGTCGGCGGCGACGCCCAACGGGTCAGGGCTCCCCTGCTCCCGCAGCGAGTCGACGGCGGCGTCGAGCTCCGGACGCGAACGGGCGAGCACCGCGACGTTCGCGCCCTCGGCCGCGAAGCACTCGGCCGCGGCGCGGCCCATGCCTCGCGTCCCACCACTCACGACGACGAATGCACCGCTCAGGCCCAGGTCCATGGCGTGTGTTCCCTCTCGTTAGGGGGCGATCGGGCGGTTGGTCCACACGCGCCCGGGTCGCGAATCGGACTTGAACCATCCGCCGGCGGCGCCGGTCCCGCCGTCGGTCGGAATGGTGTGGCCGGTCACGAAGGCCGACAGGTCGGAGGCCAGGAACAACAGCACGCGCGCCTGGTCGTCGCCCACGCCCATCCGGCCTACGGGCACCCAGTTGGGCCAGAGCGCCTGCTGCTCCGGGGGGAGCCACTTGGTGTAGTTCACCTGGATCGATTCGGTGACGTCGGGGCCGATCCCGTTCACCCGCACCCCGTAGTTCCCGATCTGCACCGCCAGACACTTCGTGAACTGCACCACTGCCGCCTTGAGCGCGCCGTAGACGGGCTCCGCCGGGTAGCCCCGCAGCCCTTCCACCGACGAGACGTTGATGATCGATCCGCTGCCTTCCTCGATCATCGACGGGAGGAACGCATGCGTGACCGACAGCACGTGCAGGAAGTTCACCTGGTACAGCTCGTCCCACAACGCGGGATCGCTGTTCACGAATTCATCGACGAACCGCACCCAGTGACCGACGTTGTTCACGAGCACGTCGACGCGGCCGTGCGCGCCGAGCACCGCGTCGCGCAGCGCGGTCACCTGATCGGCGACGCGCACGTCGGCGACGATCGCCTCCGCCGATCCGCCCTCGGAACGGATCGACGCCACCGCTTCGTCGGCCAGCGTCTCGTCGATGTCGACGATCACGACGTGCGCACCGTGCCGGGCGAACAGCCGCCCACCCGCGGCACCGATACCACCGCCCCCACCCGTGATGACCGCGACCCGCCCCTCCAGCAAAGCCCCCGGCCCATCCACCAACAACCCCGAATCCAAAATCATCCAGCCCAGCTCCCCAGCTCACATCATCGTGCCGCGCGACCCAGCGGTCGCCCGGCAAGGGATGCATAAAGTATCCCCGCGGTCGGAACCCAAGGCGCCGAGGCCCGAAGGGCGCAGGCGGCCGCCGAGGTCGCCGCCCGCAGCGAGTGTGCGAAGCGAGCCGCCAGGCGAGCGGAGCCGCGAACGAGCGAGGACGGTGGCCTCGGCGGCCGCCGACCAACCCCAGGCAGAGAGGAACCGCACACCATGGACACCAAAGCCCTGAGGGCAACCACATGAGCCTCGCCGACCAAGGCAAGACCATCATCGAGGTCGGGATCAACGAATTCACCACCAAGGCCCAGAACCCGAGCTCGCCCTACGGCGCGGAAGAGGTGGCGGCCGACATCATCGACTGCGCGCGCGCCGGCGCCGCGGTCGCGCACTTCCACGCCCGAGAGGACGACGGCTCGCAAAACTGGACCGGCGCCGACATCTACCTGCATGCGATGGAGCTCGTCGCGGCGGAATCCGACATCGTCACGTATCCGAGCTACTTCCGCGACCACTCCCACGTGTGGGAGCTGGCGGCGCGTGCGCCCGGTGGTCCGAGCTCGGTACTGGCCTCGTTCGACGTCCCGCAGGAGGTCGTCGGGCCCCGCCTGTGGAACGAGACCCTCTGCACGTTCGAGGACCCGCCGTTCGACACCGTGGGCGGCGACGCCCCGCCCGACCCGCTCGCCGAGATGGCCGCGCGCGGGGTGCACCCGACCGTCAACGTGTTCGACGTCGGCGAAGCCCGGTGGCTGACCCTCGCCGTCCGGGCGGGGATGTTCCCCACCCCTCTCTATGTCAAGCTCTTCCTGTGCGAGCAGCTGGTGAACGGCCCGTTCGCCGATCCGAGCGGCATCGACGCCTATCTCTCGCAGCTGCCGGCGGAGCTCGACCTCGAGTGCTGCATCGTGCCCTACACGATGATGGATCCGGCTCAGGCCGACGACCTCCTGCGCGCTGCGCTCGCCCGTCGTCTCCACGTGCGCGTCGGCATCGGCGACAGCCCCTACGCGTACCCGAGCGCGAAGAACGCCGAGCTGGTCGCGCGTGCGGTCGACCTGGTCGCGGAAGCCGGGCTCACGCCCGCGACTCCCGCCGACGTGCGGAACCGCCTCGGGCTGGCCGCGTTCGCGGGGCGCCCGTGACCGCGGCGCGCCTCTTCTCCGACGACGCCCTGGCCGCGCTGGCCGAGCCGCCGGCCGTCGGCATCCGCGCCCTCCTCGAGGCCGGCGAGCTCGGCACCGCGGAGTCAGCGGTGGTCAGTGCCGATCGGGCTTGCCGCGACAGCGTCGCCGGTTACCACGGGTGGGTGGCGTCGACCATCCGTCACGTGTTGGAACGCGACGTTGCCGACACCCCTCCTCTCATGACCGCGATCGCCGACTTCTACGCGCACTACCCGGGCGATGCCCACGTGTTCGCGGAACCGCCGACGGTCAGCGTCGACGAGGTGATCGAACGCGTCCGCGCCGGTGACACCGATGGCGCGCTCGCAGCTTTCGCGGCGCGCGGCGACGCCTGGCGCGCCCGCAACGACGTCGGACGCGACCTCGTGTCGGCGTTGCTCTCGTTCGTGTACCGCCGTCACGGGGTCGACGAGTTGGAGGCCGCGCTCCGGCGCGGCGGCAACGACACCCTCGTCGCGTGGATGGACACCGACATCAGCCGTCCCCCGGAGAAGCGTCTCGTCAGCACCACGCGCATGCTGCACGGGCACTTCACCGAGTTCCGGCTCTCGGAGGACGACGAGAAGTTCGTCATCCATCAGGACGTCTGCGGCACGTGCGCGCGCCAGATCGCCGACGGTCGCTACTCGCCGCCCTTGGATCTCGCGGTCGTCGCCGAGCGTCACCTGGTGACCGGTGGCCGGGGCGGCACGCCGATCTACCGCGCGCACGTCCCCGTGATGCACGTGGCCATGCCGCGCGAGCGCATCGGCGTGCCGTGGCCGCTCCCCCTCTGCCCCGCTGGCCTGGATACCGGAGTGTGCGACAGCTACCTCTACAAGGATCCGTACGACCCGCGGGCCAACGCGGCGGCCGACGGCGACCGCGGCTGGATCACGGAGCCGAGTTCCTAGTAGTTGTCCCAGCGGCTCTGCATCAGGTTGCCCTGGAACTCGGGCGTCCGCTTCTCCTTGAA
Organism: uncultured Actinomycetes bacterium; assembly: GCA_963819735.1. GTDB lineage: Bacteria > Actinomycetota > Acidimicrobiia > IMCC26256 > DASPTH01 > CAWFXC01. Next base: position 855,904 of record CAWFXC010000001.1, read on the forward strand.
CGCGGCCACGCCCTCCTGGATGTCGTGGTTGGCGATGGTCCGGTTGGCGAGCGACGCGTACTCCTGCGCGAGCACGTGCTCGCGGTACGTGCGATTGAGCCCGTCGAGGACCAACCGCTTCGAGAACCGCAGACCGACGGGCGGACCCGCCAGCATCGCGTCGACGAACTCACCGACCTGGTCGGCGAATTCCTCGCGCGGGTACACGTAGCTCAAGAGTCCGATGCGCTCCGACTCCTTCGCGTCGATGGGCTTGGCGATGGAGATGAGCTCGATCGCCTTGGCGATCCCGACGATGCGCGGGAGCAACCAGCCCACCGCGTCGTTGGCGGTGAGGGCGATCCGGCTGAACGCGGTGGCGAAGCGGGCGTCTTCGGAGCCGAGCCGGATGTCGCAGCACAACGCGAGCCCGAGACCACCGCCGGCGGCAACGCCGTTGATCCCGCCGATCAGCGGCTTCGTGAGCTCCAGCATCGGGAGGAACAGGTTGCGCCCCATCGACACCGGCGGGATCTGGCCGCCGTCGGCGGAGAGGTCGACGCCACTGAGATCGGCACCGGCGCAGAACGCGTCGCCGGTGCCGGTCAGCAGCACGACCCGCACGTCGTTGTCGTCTTCCGCCTCGCGGCACAACGTGCCGACGTAGTTCATCTGGTCGGGCGTCATCGCGTTGCGCCGCTCCGGCCGGGCCAACCTGATCGTCAGCAGGTGGTCACGGCTGGTGACCTCCACCCCCTCGATCGATTCCAGTGCCACTCGGTCATCTCCTTCGTCGTTGCTTTCGGATCGGGCGTGCGTGCGATTCGGGCTGGCGTGCGGTCAGGCGCGCAGGAGGTTGCGGGCCTGGGCGATGAGCGGGCCGATCACCGGTACCAACGCCTCCTGCGCCGGGTCGGGATGCTCGAGCCGTCGGTTGTGCTTGTTGGTCAGCGAGGCGATCGCCGCCATCTTGAACCGGGCGTGGGCGTCGAACCAGGTGAGGTCGGGCACCGGCGCACCGGCCACCGCCTCGTACTCCGCCACGATCTCCGCTCGCGTCGGCATGCCCGGGGGCGTCGACCGGATCGCCGACGGTTGTTCGTCGGCATCGAGGTACGAGAGGAACCAGCTGAGATCGATCCGCGGGTCCTCCCGCGTCCACAGCTCCCAGTCGATCACCGCCACGACGTCGTCGCCGTCCGCCAACATGTTGCCGAGGCGGTACTCACCGTGGACGATGGTCGACGGCCGCACGTCGGGGAGCGCGTCGAGCAACGCGTCGGCACACGCCCGGTATCCGGGGCGGAGGTCGTCGCCCACCGTCTCGAAGATCCGCACCCACCGTTGCACCTCGTCGACGAGCGAGACCTCGGGTTCGTCGTCGAGACCGACGTCGGCGGGCATAATCGCGTGCAGTCCGGCCAGGATGCGCGCCGCGGCGTGGAGGCGGTGCCGGATCTCGCCGGGCGCGGGCAACACGGCTCGCTCGTCGAGCAGGGGCTCGAACGACTCACCGGCGAGGAACTCCATCCCGTAGAGCGGAGGCACGGCGGGGGGATCCCCGAGGTCGGTGAAGCGGATCGCCGCCACCGGCGCCCGCCCGGAGCGGACGATGGCGTCCTGCACCCGGGCCTGGCGCAACACGTCACGGTTGCGGGTGGGCGCGAGTCCGGGCGGTGCCATCTTCACCACCACCTCGCGGTCGGGGCAATCGTCGCCGTCGAGGGTGACGAGGTAGGTGAGACTCGACTTCCCGCCGACCAGCGGGCGGAGCCCGGCGACCCGGCACCCGGGTCGCCACTCGCCCACCAGGTCCGAGATCCGGGCGCGCAGGGCGTCGAGATCCACTGCCGTCACCGCGCTCCCCCTTTCCCCGGCTACGCCCTCGTGGCCCCCGCCAACTTTGGATACATTATGTACTTTCCGCGAGCCGGGGGGAGCCGACGATGGTGGAGTACGACCCGTATTCCGACGAGGTCCAGCACAACCCGTACCCGTTCTACCGGCGGCTGCGCGACGAAGCGCCCGTGTACCACAACGAGCAGTACGACTTCTACGTCCTGAGTCGCTACGACGACGTGCTCGCGACGCTCATCGACTTCGAGCACTTCACCACCACGCAGGGCGTGTCGCTCGAACGGGCCGAGGTCGGGCAGGACCTCCTCATCCTGAAGGACCCGCCCGAGCACACCTGGTACCGCAAGGCGATGGCGCGCATGTTCACGCCGCGCACCATCGCCGAACTCGAGCCGTTCATCCGCCGCGTGAGCGTCGAACTGCTCGACGATCTCCAGCGCGGGCTGCGCGACGGCGACGCAAAGGGCTTCGACGTCACCGCCGACTTCGCGTTGAAGTTGCCGCTGTACGTGATCGCCGAGCTGATCGGCCTCCCCGACGACTACCGCGTGCGGGCCCGGCAGCTGAGCGAGCTCACCGCGCGACGCGATCCGTCACCCGAGGTCATGGCGCAGACCATCGAGCACATGACGACGTTCCGCGAGTACCTGATCGGCGTCACCGCTGAACGCCGGCAACACCTCGGCGACGACATCGTGAGCACGCTCATCACCAAGCCCGTGATCGACGGCGACGGCAACGAGCACTACCTCTCCGACGACGAGATCTCGTACTTCTTCTTCGAGCTCACCTTTGCCGGCCACGAGACCACCGCGAAGTCGATCACCAACGCGATGGTCGCGCTCTCCTGGTATGCCGACCAACGACGCGAGCTGGCGTCCGACCGCGCGCTGGTGCCGAACGCGGTCGAAGAGTTCCTCCGCTGGGACACCGTGTCGCACTACCTCACCCGGACCCCGCTGGAGGATGCGGAGATCAGGGGCGTTCGCATCCCGGCCGGGCGGCCGATCGCCTGCATGATCGCGTCGGCGAACCACGACGAACGACAGTACGACGAGCCCGAGCTGCTCGACATCCACCGCAAGATCGAGCGCGGCATCTCGTTCGGGTTCGGTCCGCACGTGTGCATCGGGGCCGCGCTCGCGCGCATCGAGATGCGCATCGCGTTCGAAGAGTTCCTCGCCCGGTTCCCCGACTTCCACATCGGCGACGAGCGCGCCATCGCCCGGGCACCGTCGGCGCAGATCCGGGGCCTCACCCACCTCCCACTCGAGATCGAGCAGTCAACCGCGGCGGTCTAGGGATGCCCGAGCTCGACATCACGATGGACGACATCCCGGACATGCACCGTGTGCTGGCAGCCCTGCGCGAGCAGGGGCCGGTCGTGCAGGTGCGCTGCTACGGCGCGCCGGCGTGGATCATCCTCTCCTACGAAGCCCTGCGCGATGCGCTGCGCGACGAAGAGACGTTCCCGTCGGAGGCGTCCTACAGCAAGAACACCGACCCCGCGGTCGGGCGCACGCTCAATTCGATGAAGGGCGAGGAGCACAACCGCAACCGATCGGTGGTGTCGCCCACGTTTCGCAAGCAACGCATGGCGGTGTACGGCACCGACGTGCTGGAGCCGGTGTGCCAATCGCTCGTCGACCGCTTCGGCGGCGAACGCGAGGTCGACCTGCGGGCCGTCCTCACGCACCTCTTCCCGATGGTCGTGATCACGCGGCTCCTCGGCCTGCCGTGGCACGACTACGAGGTGCTCGAGGGCTGGTCGAACGCGTTGTTCACCTTCCCCTTCGATCCCGAAGGCGCGCTACGCGCCAAGGCCGAGTTCACCGAGTTCCTGGAGCAGGTGATCGCTGCCCGCCGCGCCGAGCCGAGCGACGACCTGATCAGCACGCTCGTCGCGGGCGAGTTCCAGGGCCGCACCCTCGAGCAGGAAGAGATCCTCTCGTTCCTCCGGTTGCTGTTCCCGGCCGGAACCCACAACACCACCAACGCGATCGGGAACCTGTTCTTCGCCCTCCTCGAAGACCCCGACCGGATGGCCCGCGTGCGCGAGGAACCCGAGGCGCGGCACTGGGCGGTGGAGGAGACGTTGCGCTGGGAGCCGTCAGTCGGCAACCTGCCGCGCCAGGCGTGCGCCGCGGGCGCGCGGTGGGGCGGCGTCGACCTCCCGCCCGACGCCACGATGGTGTACTCGTTCTCCGCCGCCGCTCGCGACCCCGAGATGTTCGCGGCCCCGGATCGCTTCGATCTCGATCGTCACCCGCAGGAGATGCTCACGTTCGGGTTGGGCGAGCACTTCTGTCTCGGCGCGTGGCTGGCCCGCGAGGAGATGCGCGTGGCCCTCGACGTGCTCCTCGAGCGCACCCGCGAGATCCGACTCGTCGACGTCGACGCGGCGCGCCCTCGGGGTGGCTCGCTCCGCGGCCCGCTCGCGCTGCCCGTCGCCATCGACTGGTAACCCCGCTTCCCGCACCCCGATCGCCCACTTCCACTCCCGAGACAGGACCGCCGGCATGGACCTCCCCATCCCCGAGCACGTACGCCCGATCCGCGACAAGTTCTACGACTTCATCCAGGAGCGGATCATCCCGCGCGAGCAGGAGATGTACTCCTGGTGGGTCACCGGCGACCCCGGCGGCGCGCTGATGGCCGAGTTGCGCGCGCAGGCGAAGGCCGAAGGGCTGTGGGCCATCGGCCACCCGAAGGAGGTCGGCGGCGGCGGCATGCCCTTCCTCGACTATGTGTACATCAACGAGGTGATCGGCCTGTCGGAACCGGCGGTGTGGGTGTTCGGCACCGGCACGCTGCAGGACTCCCTCATGCTCAACGAGTTCGCGTCGCCCGAATGGCGCGACCGCTACCTCGGCCCCCTCGTCGACGGTGACATCATCCAGAGCTTCGGGATGACCGAGCCGGGGGTCGCGTCGTCCGACGCCACCCAACTCCAGACCACCGCGGTGCTCGACGGCGACGAGTGGGTGATCAACGGGCGCAAGTGGTTCACCAGCCTTGCGCACTACGCGCAGTACACCACGGTGATCGCGCGCACCGAGGAGCACGCCGAACGGCCGCACCTCGCGTTCTCGGCGATCATCGTGCCCACCGACACGCCCGGCTACAACATCGTGCGCGCGGTGCCGGTGTTCGGCGAGATCGAGGGTGACCACTGCGAGGTCGAGTACGACAACGTGCGCGTCCCCGCGAGCAATCTGCTCGGCGCGCGTGGCCAGGGCTTCCTGCTCGGCCAGAAGCGCCTCGGCCCCGGGCGCATCTTCCACGCCATGCGCTTCCTGGGCCGGGCCGAACGGGCCTACGACTACATGTGCAACCGGGCCGTGCGCCGGGTCGCGTTCGGCGGTCCGCTGGCCGAGAAGCAGCTCATCCAGCAGATGGTGTTCGAGACCGCGGCGGAGATCCGGGCGTGTCGTCACATCGCGCTCGACGCCGCCGAGCAGATGGACGCCGGCGATCCGGCCCGGGTCGAGATCGGCATGATCAAGGTGCTCACCGCCCGCATGTTCCACAACGCGGTCGACCGCGCCATCCAGGTGCACGGCGGGATGGGCGTCACCGGCGATCTCCCGCTCGAGCGCTTCTACAAGGAGGCGCGGCTGGGCCGGATCTGGGACGGTCCCGACGAGACCCACATCGCCACGGTGGCGCGCTTGCTCCTCAAGCCCTACCGCGACGAAGCTGCGGCGGAGGCGGCGGCCGAGCTGCCCGGGTAGGCGAGGAGGTTCCGTGCCGTTCGCGAGCATTCCGGCGAGGAATCTCGACGTCTTCTACGAAGCGCGCGGGAGCGGCGATCCGGTTGTGCTGATCGGCGGCTTCACGAGCACGGTCGCCACCTGGGGCCGCCAGGTGGGCCTCCTGTCGGAGCGCTTCCGGGTGATCGCGCTCGACAACCGGGGCAGTGGCCGCACCCGCGTCATCGACGACGACGGCGTGCGCTCGCCGGTGATCTGGAGCGACGACATCGCCGCGTTCTGCGACCAGTTGGCGCTCCCCGCGGTCCACCTGGTGGGCGTGTCGATGGGCGGCGTCATCGCGCAGGCCTTCGCGACGCGGCACGAATCACGGTTGCGGTCGCTCACCCTCATGTGCACGACGCCGGGCGGCGACCACGCCCCCGCGGTGCCGCTCGACGTGCTGCAAGGCGTGATTCGGGGCTCGCAACCCGATCCGACCGACGACGACATCGACGCGTTGGCGCGCGCGGTCGCACATCCCGAGACCCGCACGAAGCGACGAGAGGCGTGGGAGTGCTTCCTCGCCACCCGTCTCGCGGAGTCGCACACCGTCGACGAGATGCAGCGCCGCCAAGCCGGGCTGCGCGGCTTCACCGCGTGGAACGAGCTCGCCAACCTGTCGGTGCCCACCCTCGTGATGACCGGATCCGACGACCGCCTGGTCCCGCCGGAGAACTCGCGCGCGCTCGCCGATCGCATACCGGGCGCCGAGCTGCAGATCATCCACGACGGCGGCCACATCTTCTTCGTCGAGCAATCGCACGCCGTGAACCAGGCCCTGTTGGCGTTCCTGACCTGTCACTGATCGGAGCAACCATGCGTCCACGCACAAACGAGGTCGACATCGAGCGCGACGTGAAGGTCGAGATGCCCGATGGCGTCATGCTGCTCACCGACGTCTACCACCCCGTCGGCGTCGACGACGCGCCCACCATCCTCGAGCGCACGCCCTACGGCCGCGTCGGCATGGCCACGCAGTCCGGCCCGGAGTTCGCGGCGCGCGGCTACCGCTACATCCTGCAGGCGAGCCGCGGGACCGACGGCTCCGGTGGGTCGCACAGCTACTTCGCCGAAGCCCCCGACGGGCGTGCCACCGCCGACTGGATCGCCGACCAGTCGTGGTTCAACGGCACCCTCGGCTCGTACGGCGCGAGTTACATGGGCTTCACGCAGTGGGCGTTGGCGTCGACCACGCCTCCGCACCTGAAGGCGATGGCCATCGCACTGTCGGCGTCGGTGCGCGCGTTCTCCTGGTATCCGGGCGGATCGCTCGCGCTCGAGGTGATCATCCCGTGGGACCTCGGCGCGGTCCAGTTCAACCGCCCGAACAACGTCGGCATCGTCAACGACGTCTCGGCCGAAGCCGTCGACGCGCGCATGGCCGAGTTGCGCGCCGGCTTCGACCACCTCCCCCTCGGCGACGTGATCCGCCACGTCACCGGCGAAGACCTGGCGTTGTTCCAGGACCAACTCGAACACGCGTCGCTCGACGACCCCTTCTGGGCCCCGCTCGACTACAGCGGCCTGCTGGCCGAGTGGACCGTGCCCACGTTGCTGGTCGACGGCTGGCACGACTATCCGCTGCCGCGCGTGTGCGACGACTACCTCGCCCTGCGCGACTCCCCCGCCCCGGCCCGGCTGCGCATCGGCGCCGGCGGCCACCTCGGCGGCGGAGGGGAGGGCGGCATGACCGACGCGCCGCTCGCGTGGTTCGACACCTACCTGCGCGGCGAGGAAGGGCTGCTCGGGGAGAGCCCGGTGACCGTGCACGTCCAGGGCGAGGGTGGGAGTTGGCGCGACCTCGCCGACTGGCCCCCGCCGGCCACGCGCACCCACTGGTACCTCCAACCGGGCGGTGGGCTCGGCACCGACGCGCCGGTCGACGCGAACGCGCCCGACCGGTACACCTACGACCCCGCCGACCCCACGCCGTCGATCGGGGGTATCGGGATGCTCACCGGTGGCCCGGCCGACAACCGCCCGCTCGAGGCGCGCGACGACGTGCTCGTGTACACCAGCGATCCGCTCACCGATCCGCTGCTCGTGGTCGGGCCGGTCGACGCCGAGTTGTACGTGACCTCGAGCCTCGATCACACCGACTTCTTCGTGCGGCTCTGCGACGTTCACCCCGACGGGCGATCAGTCAACGTGTGCGACGGGCTGCAGCGGTTCGATCCATCATCGATCCGGCGTGATCCCGACGGCACGTTCCGCGTCGCGGTCGACCTGTGGCCCGCCGGCCATCACTTCGCCGCCGGTCACCGCGTGCGGGTGCAAGTGTCGAGCGGTTCCCATCCCGTCTACGCGCGCAACCTCGGCGCCGGGGAACCGCCGGCGACGGCCACCGCGATGCGCACCGCCGACCAGGCGGTCCATCACCAGCCGGGTCGGCTCTCCGCGCTGGTGCTGCCCCACGTACGCGTATAGCCGCCCCTCAGATCCCCGGGCATTGCGGCACGACCGTACGGTCGTCGACGGCGGTGCCGATGTTGACGTATTGCGCGGTGACGTAGCCGACCGGACCCAGCCCGGTGATACGGAGCCACTTCGTCGTCGGCCCGTTCGGTCCGTCGACCGACTGCCCTTCGATGACGCAGACCACGAGCACCTTGCGCCCGGCGGCGACGGTGCCGACGGTCTTGTACTGCGTTCCCGGCCCCTCGCGGATGTTGACGCTGTCGGTCACGGGGAAGGGTCCGGCCGGCGCCGCCGGTGCTTTGGTCGTGGTCGTCGCGGCCGCGGCACGATCGGAAGCCGGGTTCGAGGAGTCTTCGGAGTTGCTGGCGTAGAGATAGGCGGCCGCGAACACGCCGATGGCCACCGCGACGAACAGCAGGGTGCCGATGATGCGCCGACGGCGCCGGCGGCGGGCCCGCACCGAGCGCGGGTTCGGGGGGATCGCAGCACCGGTGTCGATCGGTACCCCCATCGTGTCGCTCGATTCCGTCGCCGACGAGTCCGACAACGCGCCGGTCACGCGAGTGGGAGTCGAATGTACCCATGGTCGAGGTCACGGCCAAACGGAGAAGGCGCAGGATGCGGCACCGCCACAACTGAAACCAAATGAGCCGACGCGGCGTCTGACTTCGGGCGGATCACCGAGATTCATGAACGGATTCGAGGTCCCAGTTATGGCCAGGACGACATTCCGCGTCAATCAACTCCTCCGGGCGTGCTTCCGCCAGCTTCCCCAGCAGCCGTATCCGAGCGATCATCCGTGGAGCAAGCGCCACGATCCGCAGCGCCCGCGGGGCTGACGGAGCACTCGATCACAGCTGATCGTCGCGTCGTTCCTGCAGGAACCGCTCGAGTTCAGCCGCGAGGTCGTCGGGCGAGGGGATCTGGTCTTCGGCCTGACCGTCGTAGCGCGCTTCGAGTTGGGGAAGGTACCGACGCGCCTGCTCGTCGTCGGCGACCGCGTCGTCGAGCCGCTGCTCCCACTCGGCGATCGCCGGCGCGAGGTCGGCGTGCGACGTGGCGACCCCGGTGACGTGCTCGAGGTGCCGCAGCAACGCCATCGACGCCTTCGGGTTGTGCGTCGCTCCCGCGTAGTACGGCACCGCCACTCTCATCGCGATCGCGGGAAACCGGGTGCCGTCGAGCTCGGCGTGCAGCACGCCGAGCGCGCCGGTGATGCCCTCGTACTGCGGGCGACTCAAACCGAGGCGCGCCGCCAGCTCGGTGTCACTCGACGAACCGAACACAACCGGCATGCGCGTGTGCGGCACCGCTTCGGGTGTGGCTCCGAGCGTCACGACCATCTCGCACCCGGTGCGACGGGCGACCTCGAGCAGTGCGTCGCAGAATCCCCGCCACCGGAAGTGCGGCTCGGTGCCCGAGAGCAGCACGAGATCGCGACCGTCGCCCGATCGGTCGGTCGCGTGCACGATGTTCTCGGGCCAGGTGATGCGACGCGTGAGGCCCGCTTCGAGCTCGACCTGCGGGCGAATCTGTTGGAAGTCGAAGAGGTCGTCGGGATCGATCCGCGCGAACGGGGTCGCACCGTGATGCTCGATGAGCCAGTCGATCGCCCCCGTAGACGCAGTGGCGGCGTCGAAGTAGCCGGCGAACGCCGCGACCAGGACCGGCCGGTCGAGCACCGGTTCGGTGTCCCAGATCAGATCAGCCGTGCTCATGCCTCGGACGTTCCCCACGATGTCGGGAGTGGGGCGCGAGTCTCACACGGCCGGTTCCCGCCGTCCATCAGCCCCGGCCGGACTCCAGCCCGAGCGGTGCGCCAGCGCGACCGCGGCAACCTGCGAGTGGACCGACAGCTTCTCGAGGATCGAACGGATCTGGCTGCGCACGGTGGTGATCGACACGAACGAACCGCTCGCGATCTCCTCGGCCGACTGACCGTCCATCAGCGCGCCGAGCACGACGCGCTCGCGAGCGGTCAGGCGATCGAACGGGGTGAGGCGGGCACGCTCGTCGGCCCTCCGCTCCCGTCGGTCGGCGAGCAGATCCGGGGGATCTGATGCGGGGTTCGTGCAGTCGCCCTTCGCGCCGGCGTTCTCGGCGCGGGCGTCGATGGTCTCGGTGAGCTGGTCGAGCACCGTCTCGAACGTCGCCGACGTGCTCACGAACGCCGACGCGCCGGCCTCGACCGCGGCGCGGAGCAGGATGGCGTCGGTCACGCCGGTGACCACGAGGACGTCGGCCCCGATGGCGCGCAGCGGCTCGATCAACGGGATGGTCAGCCCGATCCCACCGCCGAGCACGAGCTCGAGCATGACCACGTCGGCGCCGACGTCGCGGGCGCGGGCCAGGATCGCATCCGGCGACGGGCCGTCGATCACGTGGACGACGAGGCCGTGGCCGCGCAGCGCTGCGGCCAGACCGCCGGCCAGTAGCGGGTGATCCTCGACGATGAGCACCGTCGCCGCGCGCGTCGAGGAGCCGGTCGCGTCCCGCGGTTCGTCGCGTCGCTGCCCGCCCGCGCTCATCGCCCTGATCCGTCCTCTTCCGCCGAACTTCTACCGAACTCATCCCGAACGGTGCCTACCACCGAGGGTGATTCGTATCTCACTGTACGAGAGAACGATGGCGCGATGCACGACGGATCACGGTCGCAGGGCGAAGTTTTCATCAATCTTGGCGATGACCTGGCCACGGAGCGGGCGCATGCTCGGCGAGCGGGACCGTTCGGGGTCCCGCGTGGCCAGGAGGGGAGCAGCTGCCGCGAGGAACCGGCGGGTTCGGGTTCATTTCCCGCCCTGAAGCGAACCGCTCGTCGACTTGCCAGGTGGGTCGTTCCTCACAAGCCTGCTTCCCTCTCGGCCCACTCTCGGCCCACGCTCGGGCCGTACTCGGCCCGCTCTCGGGCCACGCTCGGCCGGTACCGTGCTCACCATGCCCAGCGATTTCGCACTCAAGTCCATGAACACGTTGCACCGCGGCATGCTGCGGATCAGCGGTGGCCGGATCGGCTGGAGCGCCTCGCGCATGCCGGTGCTCGAGCTCACCACCACGGGCCGGAAGTCCGGTCAACCGCGGCCGGTGATGCTCACCTCGCCGTACCAGGACGGATCGTCGGTCGTGGTCGTCGCGTCCCGCGGGGGTGACGACGAACATCCGGCCTGGTTCCTCAACCTGCGCGACAACCCCGAGGTCAAGGTCGTCTTCAAGGGCGGCCCGCAGCAGGCCATGCGGGCCCGCATCGCGACCCCAGAGGAGCGCGCCCGCCTGTGGCCGCTGATCGTCGCCGATCACAAGAACTACGCGGGGTACCAGACCAAGACCGAGCGGGAGATCCCGCTCGTGCTGCTCGACCCCGTCGCTCAGGCCCAGTAGCGCTCGCGCAGCAACCGCTTCTGCAACTTGCCGGTGGGTAGCCGCGGCAACTCTTCGACGAAGTCGATCGAGCGGGGCACCTTGACCCGGGCCAGGTGCTCGCGGCAGTAGGCGATCAACGCGGCCGCGGTCTCGGCCGACGGATCGACGCCCGGCGTGAGCTCGACCAACGCCTTGACCTCTTCGCCGAGATCGTCGTTCGGCACCCCGATCACCGCGACGTCGACGACGTCGGGGTGCACGACCAACACGTCCTCGATCTCGCGCGGGTAGATGTTGACGCCGCCGGCGATGATCATGAACGCCTTGCGGTCGGTGAGGTAGAGGTAGCCCTCGTCGTCGAGGTAGCCGACGTCGCCGAGGGTCGACCAGCCCCGATCGTCGTAGGCCTCCTTGGTCTGCTGCGGATCGTCGTGGTACTCGAAGGTGAAACCATCGGAGAACCACACCGTGCCGACCTCGCCCGGGCCGAGCTCGCGACCGTCGGCGTCGTCGACGATGTGCGCCACGCCGAGACACGCGCGACCGACCGAACCGGGACGCTCGCGCCACTCGGACGCGGAGATCAACGTCATGCCGTTGCCCTCGGTGCCGGCGTAGAACTCGTAGAGGATCGGTCCCCACCAGTCGAGCATCTGTTCCTTCACCGCCACCGGGCACGGCGCCGCGCCGTGCACCCCGAACTCCATGCTCGACAGGTCGTAGCGGTCCCGTTCGGCCGCGGGGAGCTTGAGCATGCGACTGAACATCGTGGGTACCCACTGCGCGTGGGTGACGCGGTAGCGGTCGATCAGCCGGAGGGCGTCGCTCGGGTCGAAACGCTCCATCACCACGATCGTGCCGCCGGCGCGGAGCGCGGCCAGGCATCCGTAGAGCGGGCCGGCGTGGTAGAGCGGGCCGGCCGACAACCAGACCGTCGCCGTGTTGAAGCCGTAAAGGTCGCGGAAGGTCGGGAAGTAGCCGGGCACCTCCCACGCGGGCTCCAACGTCAGCGGCTTGCGGACTCCTTTCGGGCGCCCGGTCGTGCCCGACGAATAGAACATCTCGCTGCCCGCGACCTCGGGGAGCACGGGGGTGGCCGGATATGCGGCGACGGCGTCCTCGTAGCGGTCGAAGCCGGTGATGTCGCCGCCCACGGCCAGGCGGACGCGCACTCGTGACACCCGCTCGTCGATGCCGGTGGCTGCGGCCGCGAGACCGGCCGACGCCACCAGGGCGACCGCTTCGCAGTCGTCGACGATGTAGTCGAGCTCGCCGCTCGTGAGCAATGAGCTGATCGGCGTGTAGTAGAGCCCCGATCGCTGCGCGGCCCAGACCACCTCGAGGTAGCGCGCGTCGTTCTCGAGGAAGATCGCGATGTGGTCACCGGGGCGCAGGCCTTCGGCGTGGAACAACTGCGCGAGGCGATTCGAGCGATCTTCGAGCTCGGCGTAGGTGACGACTTCGCCCGTCGCTCCCATGATGACGGCCGGCTTGTCGGGGAACGCGGCCGCGTGGCCGGCCGGGTAGTACCGGGGTTCGTCGACCATCGATCAGATGCGACTCATCGCCGCGTCGGCAAATGCCTCGAGCGCGGGAAGGGCGTCGCGGCCGCGGGTCCACGGCATGATCACGACGCGATCGACCCCGATGGCCTCGAGCCGGGCCAGTTCGTCGAGCGACGGGTTGGGGTGCAGCACGCTGATGTTGAACGGCCGCGTCACGCCCAACTCGTCGCGCAGGGCACGGATGCGTTCGACCCGCTCCGCGATCTGCGCGACGTCGTTGGCGACGCCGCCCGACAGCCAGCCGTCGCCCAGGCGCACCGCGCGCGCGAGTGCCTTCTCCGACTCACCGCCGAACATGATCGGCGGATGTGGGGAGGTGACGGGCCGCGGCTGGAAGTGCAGCGGCGCGAAGTCGAAGTGGCGGCCGTGGTACTCGAAGGTGGGCTCGGTCCACAGGCCGCGGATCACCTCGACCGCTTCCTCCGTGCGCGAGAACCGCCGTTGGGGATCGAGCCCGAGGGCCACGAACTCCTCGGTGAGCCAGCCCGCGCCGATCCCGAGGATCGCCCGCCCGCCCGACAGCACGTCGAGCGTCGTCACCGCGCGGGCGGCCACGATGGGGTGACGCAACGGCAGCACGTAGACCGCGGTGCCCAGCTTGATGGTCGACGTCGCCTGCGCGATCCCCATCAGCACCAGCCACGGGTCGTAGAGCGGGGTGTCGAGCGGGAACGGAATCGATCCGTCGGCGGTGTACGGGTACGGGCTCGCGGCCTGCACCGGGAAGAACAGGTGGTCGGGCACGAAGACGGAGTCGTACCCAAGCGCCTCGGCCCGGGCCGCGATCGACGGCATCTGGTCGGGTCGGACCATCACGAGGTTGAGCCCGAGCTTCACGTTGCGTCCCCCGGTGGCCGGATCAAGATTGCAGATAATATCCAATTCGCCGTCACCCGAACCGGGAGCCCCGATGACCGACTCCGGCCTGCCCGCCGAGGACACGATCGCGTTGCACCAACTCGTGCACCGCTACGCCCACATCGTCGACGACGCGGAGTTCGAGCAGCTCGGTGAGATCTTCACCCCCGACATCGAGTTCGACACGTCGCAGTTCGGGAACCCGCCGCTCGTCGGTCTCGACGGTGTGATCCAGTCCTACGTCGACGCCCGCCACCCCGTCGGTCACCACGTCATGAGCGCGGTCGTCACCACCGACGCCGACGGCACGGTGCGCGTGCGGAGCAAGGTGCTGTCGCTGCTCGGCGGCGGGCTGTGCGGCAGCGGCACCTACGACGACATCGCGGTGAAGACGCCCGACGGCTGGCGCATCTCCAAGCGCGTCATCGGCCTCCGCCGCGAGAGCGACCTGAAGAAACCACCCCCGCGTCCCGCGCACTGACGCCGGCGCGGCGACCCAAGCCGGCTCCCGCCCTCGGAACACCTCGGAGTTCGCGCTCGCCGGCGTACGTCAACTCCGAGATGTTCCGGTGACGCGGGGAGGTCAGGCGGGGAGGTCAGGCGGGGACGCGGTCGTGGGGGCGGACGGCCACGGGGATGTTGGACATGATCGGCTGCCCGCTGTAGGGATCCCATTGGTCGCTGACGTCGGTGAGGCGCGACGTGTTGCCGCCGATCTCGCGCACCTTCTCGTCGTACTCCTCGAGGTCGCCCCACGCGTGGCTCATCGCGATGAGCCCGCGGCGAATGGTCGCGTCGGGCTCGATCACGCCGAGGATGGTCGCCCGGGCCGAGCTGATCTCGGCGACGTCACCACTGTGGAGGCCGAGCTCGGCGAGGTCGTCGGGGTGCATGTACGCCGGATTGGTGGGCTCCTTCGCGCGCAGACGCGGCGCGGTCATCCCACCCGAGTTGTAGTGAGCGTTCATGCGGCGACCGATCAGGCGGTACGGGTAGTCGTCGCCCGCCCACGACGTGATCTCGCCGTCGCCGTGCTCGGTGATCGCCGCGAGGTCGTTCATCATCAGCGGGTTGGCGAGATCCAGCCGCGCCTCCCAGCCCTCCATCTTGGGCAGCACCACTGACGACGGCTCCTCGAACACGCCGCCGTTGGGGTACTGCTTGATCACGTCGAGCGGGATGCGCGCCTTCGTGGTGAGCAGCGTGAGCAGCTCGTCGGCCGACGGCTTGACGTCCATCGGGATCGGCATGGTCGCGCCGGTCGGCCCGTTGAAGTCGACCGGGCGCACCTCGAGCGCGAAGCCCATGCGCTGCCCGAGCCCGTAGAAGAACTCCCACTCGGGGATCACCTCGGAGCCTTCCGGCGGGTCGACGAGGGCCGGCGTGTACTGCGCCCACGGCTTCGGGAGTCCGTAGCCCGGCGCGTACGCGGGCAGCATGTCGACGTAGTTCGTCATGCCTGGCACCTCGAGCGACAACGTGGGTGCGATCACGTAGTCGGCCACCTTGGCCGTCGCCGACATCCAAGGGTCGAACTGCACGAGCAGCTCCAACGACTCGACCGCCTCCCGCACCTTGAGCTGGTCGGGCCACGCCGCGAGCGGGTTGCCGCCGCAGCTGATCAACGCGCGGATCTGGCCCTCCCCCGGCATGAGGATCTCGTCGGCGATCGCCGCGGTCGACGGCCCCACAAGCGTGTCGCCCAGGCCCCGCACCCGGAGCTTGGGCTCGAATCCGTACGACGGGAACGGACCCGAGGCCTGCGCGAACCGCGGGACCGGCTCGACCAGCGTGCCCGGGTTCCAGACCAGCTCGCCCTCGCGCAGGTAGCGCCCGCACAACGCGTTGAGCGCCAGGATGAGGTACTCCAGCAGCGTCCCGCGTGCCGACGACATCCCGGGGCCGGTCCCCGCGACCGCGACGCCGCGGCCGGCAGTCGCGAAGAGACGCGCCGCGACGATGAAGTCGTCGACGGGGATGTCGGCCCGACGCGCCACCGTGTCGGGGTCGTAGGCGTCGACGGCGCGCCGGAGCTCCTCGAGACCCTGGGTCTCGGCGGCGACGAACTCGTGGTCGTAGAGCCCTTCGTCGACGATGAGGCGGATCATGCCGCCGACGATGGCGATGTCCTCGGCCGGCTTCGGCTGCAGGTAGATGTCGGCCTGCGACGCGGTCTCGTGCCGCCGCGGGTCGATCACGATGAGCTTGAACCCGCGGGCCTTGGCGTCGTGCAACCACTTGCGTGGGTCGGCTTGCGGCAGACCGGCGGCGATCGAGATCAGCGGATTCGAGCCGATGATCATGCACACGTCGGCGGTGGCCGGGCCCTGGTGCAACGCCATCCAGACGCCCATGAGACCCTGCGCGATGGTCTTGCCCGGCTGGTCGATCGACGTGGCCACCCAGCCGCGGGGGTTGCCCAGCGCCTCCCGGAACGCGTTGGTCAACGGCGCGGTCAGCGCGTTGGCGAGCCCGAAGGTGCCGCTGTAGAGCGCGACCGCGAGCGGGCCGTGCTCGTCGACGATGCGGGTGAGTGCCGCCGCGATCTCGTCCATCGCCAGCTCGGGAGCGATGCGCGCGAGCGAGCCGTCGGCCTGACGCTTCAGTGAATGGAGCAGCCGGTCGGGATGGTTGTGCATCTCCGGCAACGCGCGACCCTTGATGCACGTGTACCCGTGGTAGATCTCGCTCGAGGGATCACCCGACACCTTCACCGCGACACCGTCCTCGACTTCCACGAGGATCGGGCACGAGCTGTGGCACATGCGGCAGAACGACGGGTGGGTGCTCGTCACAACTTCCCCCTGTTTCGAAGTACTGCGTTAAGGGCGGCGCGCTTCAGAGAGGCGCGCTTCAGAGAATGGCGCCGTGGTCCTTCAACTGTCCGATGCGATCCCAGTCGAGGCCCAGCTCGAGCAGGATCTCCTCCGTGTGCTGACCGTGCTCGGGCGCCGGCGTGGTCGTGGCCACCGGCGTCTCGTCGAACTGCGCCGGGTTGGCGACGAGGTTGTACGGCTCCATCCCGGGGGCCTGCGCCTCGACGAAGTAGCCGTTGGCGATGGCCTGGGGATCGGAGTTGACCTCGCGGGCCGTCTGCACCGGCTCCCACACCCCTTCGATGCCGGCGAGCGTCTCGCGCCACTCGTCGAGCGTGTGCGACGCGAAGAGCTCGTCGAGCATGGCGATGAGCTCGCGGTTGTTCGCCTTCACCGCGGCGGTGTCGACGAAGCGCGGATCAGCTCCCCATTCGGGATGGCCCACCGCGGCGAAGAACTCGTCCTTGTAGCGGTCGTAGACCATCATCGCCATGCTGATGATCCGGCCGTCCTTGGTCTGGTACTGGTTGGCGATCGGGTTCGGTGCCTCCTCCACGCGCGTAGTACGGCATGCCGGGGAGGTCGTGCAGCTCGGTGGCCACGATGAGCGGCGACATCATCCACATACCGAGCGACAACAGCGAGATGTCGACGACCGACGGCTCTCCCGTGCGCTCGCGCTGGTAGAGCGCAGCCGCGATCGCGCCCACGATGATCTGACCCCCCGGGAGGTCGCCGAGGGCCGGCGGCTGCCGGGGGCCGTAGGGGTCGGGGTTCTCGCCCTGGATCAACGCGTCGAGCATCCCCACGCGCGCGAACATCGCGGTGCCGTCGAAGCCACCCTTCTCGGCGTCGGGGCCGCGCTGACCGAGCCCCGAGCCGCGCGCGTAGATGATCTTCGGGTTGGTGGCCCGGATGTCGTCGACGTCGAGGTGCAGCTTGCGGCGCGCCTGGGGCAGCCAGTTCGTGAGGTACACGTCGGCCCCCGCGCACAGCTGCATCAGGAGCTCACGACCTTCGGGATGCCCGATGTCGAGCCCCAAGGAACGCTTGCCATGATTCGGTTGCTCGATGATGTAGCTCTTGTCGGTGCGACCACTCGCGGCGCCCGGGATGATGCCGCGGGCCACGAGGCCGCGTTGGGGATCGCCCCCGACCGGGTGCTCGATCTTGATGACGTCGGCGCCCCACTCCGCGAGTGCGGCACCGGCCGACGGCACGAACGTCCACCCCGCGACCTCGACGACCTTGACGCCGGCGAGCGGCTTGGCCGGCATCAGCCGGCGCGCTCCGTCGCTGCAGGTCGGCTCACGAGCTCGCCTGCTTCTGGAGCTCACCGATGGCCACGCCCTTGCCCGCGGGCGTGTGGCGGCCGCCGTCGAGCGACCGGACGGCGACGTCGTGGCCGACCGCCTCGGCCCGCAGCGCGCCGACCGTCGACTGCTCACGCGTCCGCGTCGTGAACGGGTCGTACGAGTACCAGCGCATCGCGTTCTCGTGGGTGATCTTGGCGATCTCCTCTGCGCCCGCATCGGCGAGCACGACCGCCAGCTCCTCGGGTGCGTTCGGCCACGCCGAGTCGGCGTGCGGGTAGTCGAGCTCCCAGCACACGTTGTCGATGCCGATCCGGTTGCGCAGCTCGACGCCGACCGGGTCGTCGATGAAGCACGTGAGGAAGTGCTCGCGGAAGATCTCGCTCGGCAACTTCGAGCCGAAGTCCTGGCCGGTCCAGATGTGGTGGAGGTCGTAGGTCCGGTCGATGCGCTCGAGGAAGTACGGGATCCAGCCGGTGCCGCCCTCCGAGAGTGCGAACTTGATGTCGGGGAACTTCCCGAGGATCGGCGACCACATGATGTCGGCCGCGCACTGGCACACGACCATCGGCTGCAGCGTCATCATCACGTCGACGGGTGCGTCGGCCGACGTGGTGACGAGCTTGCCCCCCGACCCGAGGTGGATCGACACCACAGTGTCGGTGTCGCTCACCGCCGCCCAGAACGGGTCCCACGCATCGGAGTGGAAGCTCGGGTAGTCGAGCAGCGAGGGGTTCTCGGTGAACGTGACCGCGTGGCAGCCCTTGGCCGCGGTGCGGCGAACTTCGGCCGCCGCCAGCTCGGGATCCCAGAGCACCGGCAGCGTCATCGGGATGAAACGGTCGGGGTAGGCGCCGCACCACTCGTCGAGGTGCCAGTCGTTGTAGGCCTGCACGACCGCGAGCGCGAGGTCCTTGTCGGCGGCCGCCGCGAACAGCCGGCCCGCGAACCCGGGGAACGACGGGAAGTTGAGCGAGCTGAGCACGCCGCCCGCGTTCATGTCCTTCACCCGTTCGTGGACGTCCCAACAGCCGCGCCGCATCTCCTCGTAGGACATCGGCTCGATGCCGTACTCCTCGCGCGGGCGACCGGCGACCGCGTTGAGGCCGAGGTACGGCACCGCCTCGCCGTCGAACATCCAGACGTCGTCGCCGATCTCGGTGTGCACGATCTTCGGCGCCCGGTCGCGGTACTTCTCCGGGATGTGCGCGTCGAACAGCGTGGCCGGCTCGACGAGGTGGTCGTCGACGCTCACCAGGATCATGTCGTCGATGTTCATGCAAACCCGTCCTTTTCAGTTGCGACGCGACATCGGCCGCGGCGCGCGGCTCAGATCCGGACGACCTGCCCGCCGTCGACGGCGATGGTCTTGCCGGTGAGCCAGGCGGAGTCGTCCGACAGCAGGAATGCCACCGTGCCCGCGAGATCTTCGGGCGTACCGAGGCGCTTGATCGCCATCTGCGCGAGGAGACCGGCCTGGTACTCCTCGGGCACCATCTCGCGCGTTGCGTCGGTGAGAATCGGGCCCGGCGCCACCGCGTTGATCCGGATGTTGTGCGGCGCGAGCTCGACCGCGAGGCACGCGGTGAGGCTGTTGATCGCCGCCTTGGCGATGGAGTAGTAGCCGACGGCCATCCACGCCGCGGTCGACGACTGGTTGACGATCGCGCCACCGCCGCGTGCCGCGATCGCCTGGTAGCACGCACACGTGCAGCGGAGCGCGCCGTTGAGATTCACGTTGATGAAGTGCTGGTAGTAGTCGAAGTCGACTTCGAGCAGCGTCTCGTTGCGCATCCCGCCGTAGATCGCGGCGTTGTTCACGAGGAAGTCGATGCCGCCGAACGCATCGATCGCGGCCTGGGCGAGCGCCGGCGGGCTGGCGTCGTCGCCGATGTCGAGCGCGACCGCGATGGCGGTTCCGCCGTCGGCGTTGATCTCCTTGGCCACCCGTTCGGCGCCGTCGACCTTGATGTCGGCGACCACGATGCTGGCGCCTTCCGACGCCAACCGCTTGGCGTAGCCCTCACCGATGCCGCCCCCGGAACCGGTGACGATCGCGACCTTGTCTGCGAACCGCATGGCTGCTCCCCCTTTTGCCCTTGCGACGGTTCGGATAAGATATACGAACGTGTCCGGACCCCGCAACGGCGCCCGCATCGACCCGCTCATCGAACGCCTGGACCGGCTCGAGGCGATCGAGCAGATCCGGCAACTCGCGTCGCGGTACGCGCTGGCCCTCGACTCCCGCGACCTCGACACGCTCGTCGGCCTCTACGTCGACGACGTGCGGGTCACCCGCACCGAGCGCGGCCGCGACGCGATGCGGGCCGTGTTCGACGACGCGCTGCGCACGTTCCGCACCAGCGTGCACTTCGTCGCCGAGCACGTGATCGATCTCGACGACGACGTGGCAGCCGAACGGTCGCCCGATCACGCCACGGGCGTCGTGTACTGCCGGGCCGAGCACGAGGTCGGCGACCAGTGGGTTGTGGTGCCCCTGCAGTACGTCGACGCCTACGAGCGCCGCGACGATCAGTGGTACTTCCGGCGCCGCAAGATCCTCGTCTGGTACGAGACCGACGTGCTGACGCGCCCCGCGTCGGCGCTCGGACAACGCCGGCAGTGGCCGGGTCGTGCGATCACCGCTGCCGACTGCCCGAACACGACCTGCCCGAACACAACCTGCCCGTGCACGAGCAGCGCCGGAGCGGCCTCGACCGAGTCCGTATATATTATGCGCTTTCGCCGAAGGGACGACGATGGACACGATGACGGGCGGCCAGGCACTGGCCCGCCAGCTCGTACGTGAAGGTGTCACCCACATCTTCGGGTTGCCGGGCGACCAGATCATGCACGCGCTCGACGGGCTCTACGACGAGCCCTCGATCCGGTTCATCAGCACCCGCCACGAGCAGGGCACCACGTTCCTGGCCGACGGCTACGCGCGTGCGAGCGGGCAACCGGGCGTGGCGTTCGTGGTGCCAGGGGTCGGCGTGTACAACGCGGGCGCCGGCCTCGCCACTGCGTTCGCCGCGTCGTCACCGGTGCTGCTCATCGCCGGCCAGATCAACCGGCACGGCATCGGCAACTCGTTGGGGCTGTTGCACGAGGTCCACGATCAACTCGACCTCGTGCGGCCGATCACCGCGTGGCAGCAGCGGGCGCTCTACGCGGGCGAGATCCCCGGCGCGGTGCACGAAGCGATCGCGCGTCTGCGCAGTGGCCGCCGCCAACCAGTCGAGATCGAGATGCCGCCCGAGGCGTTCTCCGAAGAAGCGGCCATCGAGCTCCTCGCCGCCGCGCCCGACGTCCGCGAGGGCGCCGACCCCGAGCAGGTCTCCCAGGCCGCGGCACTGTTGGCGGCGGCGGAGCGCCCCCTGATATGGGCCGGCGGCGGTGTGGTGCTCGGCAACGCGAGCGGGCAGTTGGCCACGGTCGCGGAGTACCTGCAGGCCGCGGTGGTCACCACCCGTCAGGGCAAGGGCGCGATCGACGACCGCAACCCGCTCTCGGTCGGCTCCGTGTGGGTGAACAAGCGCATGTTGCCGATCGTCGCCGACGCCGACGTGATCTTCGCCGTCGGCACGCACTTCGCGGCCTCAGGTGCGAGCAAGGACCAGGTGGTGGTGCACCTCGACGTCGACGCCGACGAGATCGGCCGGCACTTCCCCGGCGCGGTGCCGGTGGTCGGCGACGCCGCGCCCACCCTCGAGCAGCTGCTCGTCGCGCTCGAAGCGATCGGGCCCCCGCACGCGAGCCGCACCGCCGACACGCGCGCGATGCGCGCGACGGTCGAGGCGCAGCTCTACGAGATCGGGCCCCAGGCCGCGATGGTCGACACGTTGCGCGCCGCCATCCCCGACGACGGCATCCTCGTCCCGTGCACCACGACCATCGGCTACATGTGCCACATGCACTACCCGGTCTACGAACCCCGCACCTATCTCTCCACCTCCTACATGGGCACGCTCGGATTCGGCTTCCCGGCGGCGCTGGGAGCGAAGGTCGGCGCCCCGGATCGCCCGGTGGTGTGCGCCACCGGCGACGGCGGCTTCCTGTTCGCCGCCACCGAGCTGGCGACCGCGGTGCAGTACGGCATCAATCTCGTCACCGTCGTCTACAACGACAACGCCTACGGGAACTCCAATCGCGACCAACGCGAGCGGTTCCACGGCCGCGAGATCGGTACCGCGCTCCACAACCCCGACTTCGCGCGGTTCGCGCAGTCGTTCGGTGCCGACGGCATCAAGCTGGGCGCGCCGTCCGAGCTCGCCGACGCGCTCCCCGAGGCGATCGCCAATCAGCGGCCGACGGTGATCGAAGTACCCATGGATCGACTGCCGTCGCCGTTCTAGCCGTGGACACGATCAACGACGCCGACGGGGCCCGGCTGCACGAGTTGCGGCTGCGCGGCTTCCTGCCCGCGCCCGACGAGTCGCAGTGGGACGAGCTACGCGCGCTCGGGTGGGTCGACGTGAAGCGGGAACGCGTCATGCTCACGCCCGCGGGCCGTGACGCGCACGCGCAATGGGCGCGAGCGCAACCCGGTTCGGAGGCCGACGCCGCCGCCGAAGCCGCGTACGCGTCGTTCCTGCCGCTGAACCAGAAGCTGCTGAAGGTGTGTCACGACTGGCAGCTCGGGCGCGGCGGAATTCCCAACGACCACTCCGATCCCGACTACGACTACCGCGTGATCGGTCGTCTGCGTTCGGTGCACTCGGGCGCGCGACGGGTGCTCACCGATCTGGTTCCGGCGATCCCGCGCTTCGGCGGCTACGAAGGCCGCTTCGAGTACGCGCTCGACCAACTCGACACCGGCGCCCGTCAGTGGTTCGCGTCGCCCGCATGCGACTCGTACCACACGGTGTGGATGCAGTTCCACGAAGACTTGCTCCTCGCGGGCGGGCGCGCCCGCGCCGACGAAGCGCAGCAGTAGCCGCGCGTCGGGCGCCGACGCCCACGTCGCGCGCGTCGGCGCGCCAGACGTTCACCGAACTCACAGGAAACCTTCAGGCGCAGTTCGCATCGCGCGCCGAACCTTCCGCTAGGTTCCTCGCCCGGAGGGCCCGATCCGAGGGAAGTTCATGGACACTGTGGCTCCGCCCGTCCGCCGGTCGCGCCGGCGCGTTCCCGCCCGATCCCCACGCCGGTGATCGAGGCACGCGGTCTCACCAAACGCTACGGAACCACGCTCGCGGTCGACGGCCTGAGCTTCGACGTCCACCCCGGGCACGTCACCGGATTCCTCGGCCCGAACGGCGCCGGGAAGAGCACCACCATGCGGTTGGTGCTCGGCCTCGATCGCCCGAACGCGGGTCACGTCACCGTCGCCGGCAAGCAGTACACCGACTACCGCTTCCCGCTCTACGAGGTCGGCGCACTGCTCGACGCCAAAGCGGTGCACGGCGGCCGCCGCGCCCGTGAGCACCTCTGGTGTCTGGCGCAGTCGAACCGCATCCCGCGGCAGCGCGTCGACGAGGTCCTCGAACTGGTCGGCCTCCAGGACGTCGCCCGCCGTCGGGTCGGATCGTTCTCGCTCGGGATGAGTCAACGGCTGGGGATCGCCGCCGCCCTTCTCGGTGATCCCGAGGTGCTGATCTTCGACGAGCCCGCGAACGGGCTCGACCCGGAAGGGATCGTCTGGATCCGCAACCTCTTCCGCTCGCTGGCCGACGACGGCCGGACCGTCTTCGTGTCGAGCCACCTCATGAGCGAGATGGCACTCACTGCCGATCACCTCATCGTGATCGGGCGCGGGAAACTGATCGCCGACGCGCCGATGGCCGAACTCTTGTCGCGGGGCGCGGGACGCGTGCGGGTGTGCTCCCCCGATGCGCCGCGGCTGGCCATGCTGCTCGCCGCGCGCGGCGCGCTGGTCGACGAGGAAGCCGACGGCGCGCTCGCGGTGCGGGAGCTCGACGCAGCCGCGATCGGCGAGGTCGCCGCCGGTAACGGCATCGTGCTGCACGAGCTCACACCGGAGAAGGCCTCACTCGAGGAGACGTTCTTCGAGCTCACCAGCGACAGCGTCGAGTTCCACGGCGACGTCGCCAACACCGCGGAGGTGGCGCGATGACCGCGATCGGCGCAACCCCTGATCCCCGGGCGCTGCGGGCCCCGACCGGCGGTTCGGTGCGGGCCGCGTTCGCGTCCGAGGCGACCAAGCTGCGCACCGTCCGTTCGACCGTCTGGACGCTGGTGGTCCTGGTGGTGGCCACGGTCGGCATCGGCACGCTGATCAGCGCGGCGCGCGTGAGCCGCTGGGACCAGATGTCGATCCACGAACGCCTCACCCTCGACCCGACCGCGGTCAGCCTGCGCGGGGTGTTCCTCGCGCAACTCGCGATCGGCGTGCTCGGCGTGCTCGTGATCACGTCCGAGTACACGACCGGGATGATCCACACGACGTTCGCCGCCATCCCGCGGCGCCCGCTGGTGCTGCTGGCGAAGGCCGTCACCTTCACCGTGGTCGCGTTCGTCGTGGCGACGATCGCATGCTTCGTCGCCTTCTTCATCGGCCAGAGCATCCTGGCGGGGAAGCACGCCGATGCCGCGCTCTCCGATCCGGGCGTGTTGCGGGCGGTGCTCGGCGCCGGCACCTACCTCACGCTCATCGGCCTGCTGGGCCTCGGCCTCGGCACCCTGCTGCGGCGGACCGCGGGCGCGATCGCGACGCTGTTCGGCCTGGTGCTCGTGCTCCCCGCGCTGACCGAGGCGTTGCCGTCGCCGTGGGACAACGACGTCGGCAAGCTCCTCCCCATCAACGCGGGGCGCGCGCTGTTCGCGGTGCGCCCGGCGAGCGACCTGCTGTCGCCCGGCGCGGGTCTCCTGGTGCTGCTCGTGACCGTCGGGGTGGTGCTCGGATTGGCCACGTTCACGCTGGTGCGCCGCGACGCCTGACGCCGGAGTCGGCGACTCCGGCCCAACGGCGGCCCGGAGTCGCCCGGCCCGACTCTTGGTATATTGGATACGATGTTGCCCTCGGAACACGACGCGTTCCACGCGCCCACCAGCGACGACCCCTGGTGGCAGGAAACGACGTGGTTCACGTTCATGATCCCGGAGCGCAAGCTCTACTGCTACGTGTATCCGTGGGTGAAGGCGAACCAGGGCATCCTCGGCGGTGGCGTGATGGTGTGGGACGACCGCGGTCGTCACCCGTGGGAAGCGGTCCACTGGGACTACCAGTGGACGTACCCCTATCCGCACCTCGGCGACCTGCGGAACATCACGTTCCCCACCGGGATCACCATCGAGTGCCTCGAGCCGCTCACGAAGTACCGCGTGGCTTACGAGAGCGCGCGCTGCTCCTTCGACGTCACGTTCGACGCCATCCTCCCCGCACACATCCTGAGCCAGAGCGACGACACGACGGGAACGTTCGCCGGCCACCTCGACCAACAGGGCCACGTGACCGGCACCTTCACGCTCGACGGTGAACCGCTCGCGGTCGACTGCTACGCGATGCGCGACCGCTCCTGGGGCCGCCGCGTACCGAGCCCCGGCCTCCACATCGGCTATGACCTCTGTGCGAGCGAGCACTCGGCATTCATCGCGTTCTCGTCGCCGGATTCGGCGGGTTCACCATTGGTCGAGAACTTCGGATACCTGTGGCGCGACGGCGAGCAGGTCCCGTTCGCGCGTGGGAGCCGCGTGCTCGAGCGCGACGGCGTGTGGCCCACGCGAGTGATCGTGAACGCGGAAGACCAGCTCGGCCGCACGCTCGAAGCCGTCGGCGAGGTCGTGAACCGCATGGGGTTCCAGAACATGCCGTCGATGATGAACCTGGTCGGCCTGGTGCGGTGGGAGTACGAAGGCAGCGACGGGGTCGCCACCGAGGCGTGGGGCGAGTTCGAAGACGTGTGGGACGTCGAGCGCTACCGGGAGTTCGCCCGGGCGATCGGCGTTTCCGGTGCGAGAGAAACGGAAGGAGCGCGGCGATGACATCCGTCACCCGAGCCACTACGGACATCACGGTGGAGCGCCAGGCCGGCGCCCTCGGTGCGCTGATCACCGGCGTCGATCTCTCCACCGACATCGACGACGCCACCTTCGAGGTGCTGCACGACGCCATCCTCGAGCACATGGTCATCTGCATCAGGGGCCAGGAGCACATCACCCCCGACGACCAGGTCGCGTTCGCGGCGCGGTGGGGCCGGATCGAGCCGCATCCCTACGTGCCCCCGATCGAGGGTCACCCCGAGATCATGAAGGTCTACGACCCGAACCCGATCACGGTCACCTGGCACGCCGACTTCACCTACGCCAAGGAACCGCCCACGCTCAGCCTCCTGCTCGCGCGCGTCATCCCGCCGTTCGGCGGCGACACGATGTTCTCCAACGGCTACCTCGCCTACGAGAACCTCTCCCCCGGTCTGAAAGAGACGCTCGGCACCCTGCGCGGGGTGCACTACGCCACCGAGCTCGCCATCGAGAAGGGGCTCCCCGAGGACGAGATCGTCAACGCGCACCCCGTCGTGCGGACGCATCCGGAAACCGGTCGGCGCGCCCTGTTCGTCAACGGCAACTACACCCGCAACTTCCTGAACTGGTCGGAGGAGGACAGCGCGCCGCTGCTCCACTACCTCTACGCCCAGTTCGCGCGTTTCGAATACACCTGGCGTCACCGCTGGAAGGTCGGCGATCTCCTGATCTGGGACAATCGCTGCGTCCAGCACGCGGTCATCGGCGACACCGACGGCCAGGAACGAGCCCTCCACCGCGTCACGATTGCAGGAGACATCCCCCGATGAGCGACATTCCCTGGATCGTCAGCCTCGACGACCACGTGCTCGAACCGCCCGACATCTGGACGAGCCGGTTGCCCGCGAAGTACCGCGACGTCGGACCGCGCATCGTGCTCGCGCCGCCGGGCAAGCCGATCCTCGACGGCGGCGGCTACCGCGAGGCGCCCGGCACCGAGGGCGACCCGGTCGCGTGGTGGTTCTACGAAGACCTCCAGTACTCGGTGAAGCGACTGATCGCCGCCGCCGGCTACCCGGCCGACGAGATCGGCTTCGACGGCATCACCTACGACCAGATGCGCCCCGGCTGCTGGCAGCCCGCGGCCCGCCTCGACGACATGACGATGAACCACGTCGAGGCGTCGCTGTGCTTCCCGAACTACCCGCGCTTCTGCGGCCAGATCTTCCTGAACGCCAAGGACAAGGACCTCGCCAAGCTCTGCGTCGAGGCCTACAACGACTGGATGGTCGACGAGTGGTGCGCGGGCACCGGCGGCCGCCTGATCCCGCTCTGCCTGATGCCGCTCTGGGACGTCGACCTCGCGGCCGCCGAGGTGCGGCGCAACGCGGCGCGCGGAGTGCGCGCGGTCTGCTTCTCCGAGCTGCCGCCGTGGCTGGGCCTGCCCAGCATCCACTCCGGCCACTGGGACCCGGTGTTCGCGGCCTGCGCGGAGACGAGCACCGTGCTGGCGATGCACATCGGCTCCGGCACCAAGACCATCAACTCGTCGCCCGATGCGCCCGACGCGGTGCAGGCCACCAACATGTTCGCCAACAGCGCGCTGTCGCTGATCGACTTCCTCTTTTCCGGGGTGCTCGTGCGGTTCCCGGAGCTGAAACTGCTCTACGCCGAGGCGCAGATCGGGTGGATCCCCTACGTGCTCGAGCGGGTCGACGACGTGTGGGACGTCCACCGCGGGTGGAGCGGCAGCCAGACCCACGTGGTCGAGCCGCCGTCGCAGTACTACTACCGGCAGGTGGTGAGCTGCTTCTTCAAGGACGGTGTGGGCGTCGAGAACCTCGATCGGGTCGGGCGCGAGAACATCGCGTTCGAGACCGACTACCCGCACCAGGACGGCACGTGGCCGAACACCCATCAGGTGGCCAAGGAGCTGTTCGGCCACCTCGACGCGCCCACCGTCGAGAAGATCGTGCGCGGGAACGCCATCCGGCTGCTCGGCCTCGAGCTCGGTGACGGCACCGGTCCCCGACCTACATGACCGCGGACGACGCCGGCGCGACCACGCTCGTCACCGAAGCCGCACTCCGAACCCAGCTCGAGGCCCTGCTCGGCGGGCTCGGCGCGCCGGCCGACCAGGCCGCGATCGTCGCCGACAATCTCGTCGAAGCCGACCTGCGCGGGGTCGACTCGCACGGATCGCACCTGATGGCGCTCTACAACGGACGCGTGCGCGGCGGTCACCTGCGCCCGGTCACCGAGCTCACCACGATCGACGACCGCGGCTCCACCGTCCGCCTCGACGCCGCGCTCGGCTTCGGCCAGGTGGCGGGAGTCGCGGCCATCGATCTCGCGGTCGAACGCGCGCGCGAGCACGGCGTCTCGACCGTCACCGTGCGCGAGCTCACCCATCTCGGTGCGCTCGCGTACTACACGATGCGGGCCGCGGCGGAGGGCTTCATCGCCCTCGCGTTCCAGAACGGCGCGACGATCGTGCCGCCGTTCGGCGGCACCACGAGCCTGCTGTCGACCAACCCGTTCTCGTACGCGGTTCCCACCGGCACGCAGCCGACCATCGTGTTCGACATCGCGACCACCGCCGCCGCCGGCAACAAGGTCCTCCTCGCCCGCAAGCGCGGCGACGCCTCGATCCCCGAGGGTTGGGCCAACGACGAGCAGGGTCGTCCCACCACCGACCCGAACGCGGCGTCGGTGTTCCAGCTCCAGTGGTTCGGAGGCCACAAGGGCTTCGGCATCGGCATGCTCGTCGAGATCATGTCCGGGCTGCTCGCCGACAGCTGCTTCGGCTTCGTCGAGAACTCCGACTCCGAGCTCACGGGCAAGGATCGCATCGCGAAGGGCGCGAGCTTCATCGTGCTCGACGTCACCCGGTTCCTCCCGCTCCCCGAGTTCCGCGCCCGGGTCGACCAGCTCATCGCCGACGTCCACTTCTCGGAGCTGGCGCCCGGCACCGAGCGGATCTACGTTCCCGGCGAGCTGGAAGCGCACCGGCGCGAACAGCGGCGCCGTGACGGCATCCCGCTCCCCCACGCCCTCGTGGAAGAGCTCGACGCCATCGCGGCGTCGCTCGAGCTCGCACCGCTCACCACCGCGCCCTGACGTCCGCACCCTGACGTCCGCGACCTTTCGACCTACCGGGAGAGATCACCCGTCATGAGCGACCGCTACGGACTCACCACGATCAAGACCGAGCTCGACGACGGTGTCCTCGTCGTCACGCTCAACCGGCCCGATCGGCGCAACGCGCTCGACCCGGTGATGCACCTCGAGCTCAAGAAGCTCTACGAGCGCATCGTCGACGACGAAGAGGTCAGCGCGGTGGTACTCACCGGCGCGGGCAAGTACTTCTGCGTCGGCGCCGACTTCTCCAACATGCAGGAGAACGTGAGCTACCCCGACGGCCATCCCGGTCTCCTCATCGAGTCCGTGGGCATGGCCCGCAACATCCTCGCGGTGCGGGTGCCGATGGTCTCGGCCATCAACGGCGACGCCATCGGCATCGGCGCCACCATCTCGCTGTTCTGCGACGTCGTCTACATGGCCGACCACGCGCGCATCGCCGATCCGCACGTGCGCGCGGGCATGGTGGCGGGCGACGGCGGCGCGGTGCTGTGGCCGATGCTCATGGGTCCGAACCGGGCCAAGGAGTTCCTGATGACCGGCGATCTCGTCTCGGCCGCCGAGGCCGACCGGCTCGGTCTGGTGAACCACGTGGTACCCGCGGAGTCGCTGATGGCCGACGCGATGGCCATGGCGCGCCGCCTCGCCGACGGACCCGCGGTGGCCATCCGGCTGAACAAGCGGCTCGTCAACAAAGAGCTCGAGATGCGCGTCGCGCAGCTCTACGACCTGTCGGTCGCGTTCGAGGCCATCAGCATCGAGACCGCCGATCACCGCGAGGCCGTCGACTCGTTCCTCACGAAGCGTGCGCCGACGTTCCGCTCCGCCAAGTCCGGCGGCACATGAGCCCGCCGCGCCCACCAAGCGTTCGGGTCAGGTGCCGGCGGGGCGGTCGCCGATCACCGCGTCGTCGGCCAGTCGATCGAGCTCGTCGGGGGTGACGCCGAGCATGTCACCGAGCACTTCGGCGTTGTGCTCGCCGAGCAGCGGCGCGCCGCGGTGGTGCCAGGGCTCGGTGCGGACGTCCCAGCGCGCGGGGAACCCCGGGATGCGCACGTCGCCCGCGACCGAGTGGTGCACCGACTCGTAGAAGCCGCGCGCCGCGTGCTGCTCGTTCTCGAAGACGGTGCGCGGGTTCGCCACCGGCGCCACCGGGATCCCCGCCGCCGCCAGCCGGTCGACCATCTCGTCGCGGTCGGCGTCGGCGAACACACCGCTCAGCGCGCCGTCGATGGCGTCGACCGCCGCCCGCCGTCCTTCGACCCGGTCGAAGCTCTCCGCGCGCGCCCACTCGGGATCGCCGAGCGCGGCGCGCAACGATCGCCACTGCTCGTCGGTGTCGATCGCGATCGCGATCCAACTGTCGCCGTCGCCGACGCGGTAGACGTTCTGGGGCGAGGCGAATCGGCCACGGTTCCCCAGGCGTCCGAGGAGCTGCCCGTCGCGCGTGTACTTCGCCACCTGTTCGGCCGCCACGTTCAACGCCGACTCCACGAGCGGCGCCTCCACCAGCATCCCCTCACCGGTGCGATCACGATGCGCGAGCGCGACCAAGAGGCCGAACGTCGCGTGCAGACCGCCGAGCGGATCGCACGGCCCGCGCGGCACGATCGGCGCGTCGTCGGGATAGCCGGTGACCCACGCAAGACCGGTGACCTGTTCCATGGTCTGCGCGAAGCCGGGTCGGTCGCGCCATTCGCCGTCGAGGCCCCACGCGGGCATGCGCAACACGATCAGCCCCGGGTTGGCTGTTCGGAGCGCGTCGTCGACCAACCCGAACCGCTCCATGACCCGCGGCGTGTAGTTCTCGATCAGCACGTCGCACGACTCGAGCAACCGCCGCGCCAGCGCGAGGCCCTCGGGACGGGTGAAGTCGAGGGTCACATTGCGCTTGTTGGTGTTAGCCCCGTGGAACAGGGGCGCCAGCTCCCACGGACGGTCACCGGTCGACGAGTACGCGGTACCCATGCGGGTGCCGTCGGGCCGCTGCACCGACTCGATCTTGATCACGTCGGCGCCGAGGAACCCGAGGATCTGCGCCGCATACGGACCGGCCCAGTACGACGTGAAGTCGAACACCCGCAACCCGGCGAACGGACGCGACGGGTCGGCGCCGGCGACCGGGTGGCTCTCTCGCGCGGTACACGGGTCGCCTCGACACGCACGTCGTCGGTGTGCTCCCCCATCGACGCGACCGGCGCGAACGGCCTCGTGGGTGCGCCACCCAGCCGGTAGGGCACCCGCGGCTGCAGCATCCCGCCATCGGGGTGCTCGACGAACACCTCGCGTTCGACGAACGGCGCGATGCCGGGCAGCGTCTCACCGTTGCCGAGCGGCGCCACCGGGATGCGGCGCTCGCTCGATTCCGCGAGCACATCCTCGGTGGTGTGCGCGGTCGTCCACTTCGCGATCTCGGACCGCAGCTCGCGATCGTGCCCGCCGCGCCGGTCGACCCGCCCGAGCTCGGGATGATCGGCCCACTCGGGATGGCCGACCATCTCGGCGAAGGCGCGGAACTGGGCCGAGCCGTTGGTGGCGAAACCCACCCAGCCGTCGGCCGTAGGTTCCACCGACGGCACGTCGACGAAGCGGCCGATCGCGTCGGGCTGCGGCCCCCGTCCGTCGAGCTGCGCGGCCACCGACTGGAACTGGTTGAACGCGATCGTCATCGCCTCGAACGTGGAGACGTCGACGAAGGCACCCTGGCCGCTGCGGCGGGCGCCGTGCAGGGTGGCCAACGCGGCTACCGCCGCGACCGTGCCCGCCACCCACTCGCCGATGCGGCCACCGGTGGCCACCGGCGGTTCGTGCTTGCGGCCCCGGCTGGCGATCGAACCGCACCACGCCTGCACGGTGAACTCGGTGGCGGCGCGGTCGGCCCACGGCCCGTCGCCCCCGAACCACGAGATCGCGATGACGCCGAGCTCCGGGGCGTGTCCGCGGAGTTCGGCGACGGTGCACCCGAGCCAGCCGGGAAGCTCGCGCGGAGGGCCAGTGACGACGAGGTCGGCCGACTCGACCAGCGCCGTGAGCGCGGCGCGATCGTCGGGCACCGAGGGGTCGAGCACCGCGCTCCGCTTCGACGTGTGGAGCAGCGCGAACAGTGCCGTCTCGCGTCGGAACGGATCGCCGTCGGGGCGCTCGACCTTGATCACGTCGGCCCCGGCGTCGGCCAGCATCTTGGTGCAGTACGCGCCCGCGATGCCCGACGACAGATCGACGACGCGCACGTCGACGAGCGGAGAATCAGTCACGCAGTTCCTCGTTCCGGTTCGAGGTCGGGTTCACGGCTTCGGCTTCGGTTCCGGCGGCAGGCCGAGCGCACGCTCGCCGACGATGTTCGCCTGGATCTGGTGGGACCCGCCGTAGATGGTCTCCGCGCGCGAGTACATGAACATCGTCTGCAACGCGTCGAACGGATGCGGCCCCCACTGCGCGAGGCCCGCCGACGGACCCATGACCGCCATCGCCAGCTCGCCCAGCTCCTGGTGGAACTTCGCCCAGAACAACTTGTAGACGTTGGTGACCGGCGCGGTCGTCCCCAGCTCGAGTGAGCTCATCGTACGCAGCAGGTTCCACCGGAGGATGCGGGCCTTGATCCACGCTTCCGAGAGGTGTTGGCGGACGACGGGATCGCCGGCGCGCCCGTTCTCCTGCGCCAGCTCGATGATGCCGCGCAGCTCCTGCTCGAACGACAACTGGTACCCCACCGTCGACAGGCCGCGCTCGAAGGTGACGGTGCTCATCGCGACTCGCCATCCGGCGTCGACCTCGCCGACGACGTTCTCGACCGCGGTACGGGCGCCGTCGTAGAACACCTCGCAGAAGTCGGTGTCGCCGCCCGTGATGTCGCGGATGGGGCGCACGTCGACCCCGGGCTGGTCCATCGGCACCAGGAGGTACGAGATGCCCCGGTGCCGGCTGTCGGCCGCGCCCGTACGGCAGAGCACGAAGTTCCAGTGCGCGAGGTGCGCCACCGACGTCCATATCTTGTGCCCGTTGATCACCCATTCGTCGCCGTCGCGCTCGGCGCGCGTGCGGAGGCTCGCGAGGTCGGAGCCCGCGTCGGGCTCGGAGTAGCCCTGACACCAGCGCACCGTGCCGTCGAGGATGCCGGGGAGGAACTGCCGCTGTTGGGCCTCGGTGCCGTGGGCGATGAGCGTCGGCCCGAGCAGCCAGTCGCCGACCACACCGATGCGGCCGGGCCCGCCGGCGCGTATGTATTCGTCCCAGAAGATGAGCTGACGGCTGAGGGTGAGGTCGAGGCCGCCGACCTCCTTCGGCCATGCCATCCCGATGAACCCCGCCGTGCCGAGCTCGCGCTCCCACGCGATGCGCTCGTCGACCGCTTCGTGCTCACGACCGGGAGCGCCCTGGTTCCGCACCGCGGCGAACTCGCCGTCGAGCCGGCTGGTGAGCCAGTCGCGCACTTCTTCGCCGAACGCGTGGTCCTCCGCGGAGAACTGCAGATCCATGCGTTACGCGCCGATTCCCTCGGGCTCCGTGAACGCCTTGTTCGCCTCGATGAGGACCTCGATGGGGGTACCGAAGGGAATCGGACCACCGGGCGGGCGGATCAGGATGTTCTCGACCTCGATGTCCTTGTGGCGCAGCGCCGGCGCCAGCATCTCGACGATCAGCTCCCCGAGATCCGACGCGGTCATGAACCGCTCGCCGGTGCGGGCGAAACGCAGGATCGCCGGCAGCATCCGCGCCGCGATCTCGGGATCGTGGTTCACCGCGATCGCGGTGCCGGCCGTGGGGCCCACCGCGACGCGCGTGAAGCGAACGTCGGGATATTCGCAGCGCAGACCTTCGACGCCTTCGTCGAGCGCGGCCTTCGACGCCGCGTAGTGAACCATCCCGGGGTAGGGCGCACCCACGCTGTCGGAGCCGAGGTAGGCGAGGATGCCGTCGGGCTCGACCCGGGTGGTCGCGGCGGTGAGGAGCATCAACCCGCCGATCGCGTTGGTCTCGAACACGTTGCGGTACTGCTCGGGGGTGAACTCGTCCATCGGGACGAGCGGCGACACGCCGGTGGCGAACACGAGCAGGTCGATCCCGCCGAGCGCGGCGACCGCGTCGTCGAGGATCCGGGTGCAGTCCTCCGGATTGCGGACGTCGCCGACGACGACGACACCGCCGCCGGCTTCCGCCACCGCGGCCTCGAGCTTGTCGCGACTGCGGGCCGAGAACGCCACCTGGGCACCCGCCTTCACCGCCTCCAGCGCGATGCACTTGCCGATCCCGGTCGACGCGCCGACGACCAGCACGCGCTGACCGGCGAGATCCACTCCCATGTGCCATCCCCCTGTGGAGCCCTGCGACGGGCTGACGTCCAGTGTGGTTGCATAATATATCCAGACGCCGTAATCGAGGCCGGGAGCACGCTCCCGACCCGCCGTTGGGGGGCGCGTGGCCATCGATCTCGCCGATCTCGTCGCACCGGGCCACACCGCGCTCGTGCTGCAGGAGATGCAGGAAGGCGTGGTCGGTCGCGAGTCGGCGCTGCCCGAGTTGGCGGCGGAGGTCGCCCGCTCCGGCCTCGTGCCCACGTGCGCGGCACTGGCCCACGGGGCGCGGCGCGCACAGGTGCAAGTGGTGCACTGCACCGCCGAGAACCGGGCCGACTTCCGCGGCGCCAACCGCAACGGTCGCCTGTTCGCGTCGGTGCGCCGGTCGCCCGTGCAACTGTTGCCGGGCTCGCCGGCCGCGCAACCGGTGGCCGAGATCGGCGTGGACGACACCGACCTCGTGCTCCCCCGCGGACACGGTCTCAGCCCGATGATCGGAACGCACCTCGACCCCGTGCTGCGGAATCTCGGTGTGACCACGATCGTGGCCGTCGGCATCTCGTTGAACATCGCGCTCACGAATCTCGCCCTCGATGCGGTGAACCTCGGCTATCAGGTGGTGATCCCGCGCGACGGCACCATCGCCGTCCCCCGGGAGTACGGCGACGCGGTGCTCGAGCACACGCTCGGTATGGTCACCACCGTCACCACGAGTGCGTCGGTGCTCGAGGTGTGGCGCGACCACGAACCCAGCGACGACCCCCGGGCGCGTTGAGAGAGGACGGCCCATGGCTTCGGACGTGACGGCATCGAAGGTGACGGCTCCCCGCGCCGCGGCCGACGGCACGCACAAGTCGATCTGCCGGTTCTGCCACGCGTACTGCGGCATCGAGGTCGACGTCCGCGACAACCGCGTCGTCGCGGTGCGGGGCGACCGCGAGCACGCGGTGTCGCAGGGGTTCACCTGCGAGAAGGGTCGTCAACTCCCGCAGCAGCACAACGACCCGAACCGCATCCGGTCGACGCTGCGGCGCACACCGGCGGGTGGGTTCGAGGAAGTTGCGAGCGAACAGGCAATGGACGAGGTCGCCGACGCGCTCATGCGGATCATCGAGGAGCACGGGCCGCGCGCGGTCGCGCTCTACAACGGCACGAAGTCGTGGTCGAACGTGTCGTTCAGCATGGCGTTGAGCTGGCTGCTCGGCATCGGATCGCCCTCCTTCTACACCACGGTCACCATCGACCAGCCGGCGAAGTCGATGGCGGGCGCGCTGCACGGGTACTGGCAGGGCGGTGTCCACCGGATCGTCGACTCCGACGTCGTCATGTTCGTCGGCACCAATCCGCTCCAGTCGTTCCTCACCGAAGGCGTGAAGCTCCCGTGCCCGAACGCGCTGGTGTACCTGCGCGAGTGCGTGGCGAACGGTTTGCAGGCCATCGTGATCGACCCCCGCCGCACGGAGACCGCGCAGCATGCCGCGCTTCATCTCGCGGTGAAGCCGGGCGAGGACCCGACCCTGCTCGCCGCCATGGTGCGGTTGATCATCGACGAAGGGCTCTACGACCGCGCGTTCGTGGCCGAGCACGTCGACAACCTCGACGCGCTGCGTCGCGCGGTCGACGCGTTCACCCTCGACTACGCGGAACGGCGCGCCGACGTGCCCGCGGCCGACATCGCCGCGGCCGCCCGCCTGTTCGCGCGCGGTCCGCGCGGTGCCGCGGTCGCGGGCACCGGCCCCAACATGGCGCCGCACCCGTTGTCGACCGAGATGCTCGTGTGCTGCCTCAACACCCTTTGCGGTCGGTACGCGCGCGCGGGCGATGCGGTGAACCACGCCGGCGTCCTCGGTTCGCCGTACCAACCGCACGCCCAGGCGTCACCCCCACGCGAGTTCTGGGGCTATATCGAGCAGCCTCGCGTCCGCGGGTTGCGCACGCTGAACTGGGAGCAGCCGAGCGCGGCCCTGGCCGACGAGATCCTCACGCCCGGCGACGGCCAGGTCCGTGCCCTCATCTGCAACGGCGGCAACCCCGCCGTCTCGTTCCCCGACCAGCCCAAGATCGTCCGCGCGCTCGAGTCGCTCGATCTCCTCGTGTCGCTCGACGTGCACATGAGCCCGACCAGTCGCCTCGCCGACTACGTGTTCGGCTGCAAGCTCTCACTCGAGAAGCCCGACTACACGCGTCACCTCGAGTGGTACTTCCCGGAGCCCTTCGCGCAGTACACGCCCGCGCTCCTGGCACCGGAGTTCGACGTGATCGACGAGTGGGAGCTGTTCTGGGGGCTCGCGCACCGGATGCGGATCCCGCTCGAACTGGGCCGGGCCCCGATGGGGCCGCCCGTCGTCGGCCGCCCCGTCGACATCGACGTGAAGCCCACCACCGACGAGTTGATGGAGATCGAGGCGGTCGACGCCCGGATCCC
This sequence comes from uncultured Actinomycetes bacterium, assembly GCA_963819735.1. Lineage (GTDB taxonomy): Bacteria > Actinomycetota > Acidimicrobiia > IMCC26256 > DASPTH01 > CAWFXC01. Next base: position 892,605 of record CAWFXC010000001.1, read on the forward strand.
GCTCGACGAGGTCAAGCGGTACCCGAGCGGCCACGTGTTCGAGGACGCCCGTGTACGCGTGACCCCGGCCACGCCCGGTAACGACGCCCGGTTCGACCTCGCGCCGCCGCTGTTCCTCGACGATTTCGCCACGGTGGCTGCCGAGCCCTTCCTCGCCGACGGCGGGTACGAACCCGGCGAGTCGTACGCCTACCGCCTCACCAGCCGGCGCATGCGTCAAGTGTTCAATTCAACCGGCGTGCACCTCGCCGCGCTCAACGGACGCGGGCCCGGCAACCCCGCGTTCATGAACCCCTCCGACATGGGCACGGAAGGCCTCCACGACGGAACCGTGATCGAGATCGAGTCGGAGCACGGCACGATCCACGCCGTCGCGCGCGCCGACGCCGGGCTCCGGCCCGGCGTGGTGTCGATCGCGCACGCGTGGGGTTCGCTGCCGGGCGACGACGAAGTGGAGACCCACCCCGAGACCGGCGCGTGCACCAATCAGCTCGTGTCGAGCGACATCGACTTCGAGCCGCTCATCGGCCAGTGCCGGCAGAGCGCGATCCCGGTGAACATCCGCCGCGTCGAACGAACGGGCGCGCCGGCTCCCGCTACGACGTGATGCCCAGGTAGGCCGCGGCCAGCTGCTCGGCGTTGGCCTCTTCGCGCGCACCGGCCCACACCACACGTCCGAGCTCCATGAACACCAGCTCGTCGGCCAGGCTCATCACCTCATGGGCCTTCTCGGCCACGAGCAACACCGCCGAACCGCGATCGCGCAGCTCGCGCAGTGCGTCGAGCACCGCGACGGACGCGAGCGGCGACAGCCCGAGCGTGGGCTCGTCGGCGATGAACATCGGCGGCGGGTTGGCCAGCGCCGGGGCCAGGCTGAGCATCTGCTGCTCGCCGCCGGAGAGCAGACCGGCGACCTGACCGAGGCGTTGCTCGAGCACCGGGAACCGCTCGGTGGCCCGGGCGCGGTCGGCGGGATCGCGCAGCAGGACCTTGAGGTTCTCCTCCACCGTGAGGCCGGGGAAGATGCCCCGCGCCTCGGGGATCAGCAGCATCCCGGCGCGCGCCCGGTCGACCGCGGTCTTCGGCGTCATGTCGGTGCCCTGGAGCACGATGCGACCCGACGTCGGGTCGACCAGACCGGCGGCGACGCCGCACAGGGTCGACTTGCCGGCGCCGTTGGCGCCGAGCAGCGCCACCACCTGCCCGGGTTGCACCGCGATCGACACCCCGTGGAGTACCTCGACCTCGCCGTAGCCGGCCACGATGTCGTCGAGCCAGAGCGTGGCGCCGTCGCCGACCACCACCGGCAGCGGTTCGTCGGCCGACGTGAGACCCACCTCGCGGGCGAGCGATCCGGCGGCCTCGTCGGCGCGGACCTCGGCCTCGGCCTTCACCAGGTCACCGGACAACGCGTCGGCTGCTGCTGTGGCGTCGCCGTGCAGGTCGGCCTCGGCCGCGACCACGTTCTCCTTGCGCTCCTTGGCCCGTCGCTTCTCGAGCTTCTTGTGCCCGATGATGGCGAGGAGGCCGTCGGGGTTCTGCGCCAGGTTGATGGCTCCGAGCCCGAACAGCATGGTGGCGAAGTACGGCGAGGTGACCAGGCCCGCCGCGCCGCCGGAGAGGAAGTCGGTCCCGATCCAGTTGAAGACGAGTTGCGACACGCCGCCGAACGCGAGCCCGGCCAGCAAGGCGCCACCCGGGCGACGGATACCGAACGTGACCGCCACCGCGATCCACACCAGACCGATGATCGGCGGCGCGCTCAGGCTCGTGACACCGCCGTCGTTCATCGCGAGCAGCGCACCGCCGAGACCGGCGATCCCCGCGGCGAGGGCGAAGATCATGATCTGGGGCCGGGCGGGCTTGATGCCCGACGCGCGCGCCGCGACCTCACTGCTGCGTACCGCCAGCATCTGACGGCCCGACGGCGAGCGCATCAACGCGTGGATCATCAGCGTGCCCAGGCCGAAGATGATCAGGCACAGCATGAAGCGTTGTTCCGATTGCGCGAAGTCGTAGTGCGGGAGCAACGGCAGATCGAGGGTCGCGGAACGGATGATCCAACCGTTGGACCCGTGCGAGATCGACTCCTGCTGGAAGAACACGAGGTCGGCGGTGAACGCCACCGCGAACGTGCCCAACGCCAGCGCGACCGCGCCCAACTTGCGGATGGGCAAGGCGACGAGCGCACCCACGCCGAACGCGGTGATGGCACCGATCACCGCCGCCCACAACCAGTTGAGCTGCCCATGGTTCGCGATCAAGGGGATGTTGACCCCCCAGTCGCGGTTGAGCGCCCAGCCGGCGGCGAATCCTCCGGTGATCACGAACGTGGCCTGGGAGAGACTGACCATGCCGCCGAGGCCCGTGACCACCACGAACGACAGGAAGATGATCGCGAACACCATGCCCTTGGCGATGATGCCCTGCTCGTAGGCGTCGGCCTGCAGCGCCCCCACGTTGATCCACTGCAGGGTGAACGCCACCAGGGCCAACGTCGCCACCGCCCACGGCACCCGGCGGCGCCACGCGGGCAGGCCGGCGCGGTGGTCGGGGGGCGGCTTCTCGTCGGCCACCGTGCCGCCGGCGCGGCTGCGGTCGCGCCCGGCGATGAACAGGATCAGGATCGTGAGGATGAACGGGATCGAGGCACGGAAGCCGTCGAGGTTCTTCAGGAATCCGGGGAGGAAGTCGTCGCCGTAGCCCGCGACCAGGTTCTGCAGGACCCCGAGCATCAGGCCACCGGCAAACGCGATCGGGATCGACCGCAGCCCGCTCAACGCGACCGCGGCCAGCGATCCGAACACGACGAGCGTGAAGATGTTGGAGTCGAGCGGGAACAACGGGCCGATGAGCGCGCCCCCGAGACCGGCGAGGAGCATCGTCATCACCCACGCCACCGCCGACGCCCGGGCCGTGCTCACGCCCCGCAGGGTCGCGAGCGTCTCGCGGTCGACGCTCGCCCGCATCTCCAGACCGACGCGCGTCTTACGGATGACGAACCAGAGGCCGAAGGCCGCGATCGCGGCGACGACGAACACCGCCAACTGGTCGCTGTTCAGGTTCACGTTCGGCAGACCGGCCCACCCGAGCCGGAACACGTGAGGGGGTGTCGGGCCGATACCGGGCACGGTGCCGCCCGCCGCCGCGATCTGTGACACCAGCGGCAAATTGGTGTTGAAGACGCCGTTGCCGACCGCCTCCACCAACCACTGCGCGATCGCCGGCAACGCGACCAGCAGGCCGATGGTGCCGATGATGCGGGCGTAGATCGGCGCCTTGGCCAGGCTGCGCAGCAGCACCTTGTCCAGCAACAGCCCGAGGAGCGGGGCGAAGATGAAGACGGAGATGATGAGTGCGGGCACGATCGGCATGTTCTGGCCGACGTGCAACTGGTAATAGAAGTACGCGCAGGTGAACGCGACGGCCCCGTGGGAGAAGTTGAAGATCCCCGACGTCTGGTACGTGAGCACGATCCCCGACGCCATGATCGAGTAGATGGCGCCGGTCACCAGACCGGAGAGCACGAGGTTCAGGAACTGGTTCACTCTGGTCCGGCCCCCCTGCTTGGGACGAGTGGTCTACCGACGGAGCCGGAAGGCAGTATGCCCTCCGGCTCCGTCCAGTGCTCGTGAGGGATCACGCGGATCCCGATGGTGCTACGGCGTAGGCGCCGGGATGGTCTTCTTGGGCTTGGCGCTGCTGGTGTTGTCGAACACGTACGTCGGGTAGCAGGCGTACGGCACGACCACCTCGAACGCGGTCCCGTTGCTCTTGGCCAGCTGCGCGCACGAGGTGCCGAGCGTGTAGGCCGCCGGGTACTGGGTCGGCCCGATCACGTTCTTGATCTCGTACTTCATCTTCGACGCCGCCTTCTGGATCGACTGCGACGTGGGGTTCTTGCCCGCAGCCTTCAGCGCGGTGATGAACTCATCGGCCGCGAAGTATCCGGCCAACGTGCCCAGGCTGAGCGCGGCAGTCGGGTCCTGCTTGTGGATCGAGTCGACGACCTTCTGCATCGCCGGGTTGGTCGGCGCCGCCTCGGGCGTGGCCCACTGCGTGTAGACCTCGAGCGTGTCGGCCGCCTTCACGATGCGCGGGTCGTAGGTGGTGGGGTTCACGATGATGCCGGTGAAGCCCGCCTGGCGCAGCCCCTTCGAGATGCCCTGCACGTCGTTGAACGACACGACGAGGTACGCGATGTCGGGAGCCTTGCCACCGTTCGACGTCATGATCGCCTGCACATAGGGCGTGTAGTCGGTGGTGGGCGTGGTGAGCGACAACGCACCCTTGGCGTAGCTGACGGTGTAGCCGGACGCCTTGAACGTCTTGGCGGCCTGGTTCACACCGCTCGACGACGACGCGTCACTGCTCCCGATGATCGCCACCGTGGTGCCCTTCGGGGCGGTGGTGCTCCCTGCGTCCTTCAGCTGCTTGGTGAGCATGCCGGGCAAGGATGCCGATCCGGGTGCGGTCTTCGGGTACGGGGCGACCAGCGAGCCCGAGATGCCGAAGTAGTACGGGTTGTCCCAACCGAGCGGCGAGATGTTCCACGCGAAGGTGGGGATCTTCTGCTGGGTGAGGAACTGCGTGGGCGGCACCGAGGTGAGCGCGGGCACGATCACCGCGACGCCCTCCTGCTGCACGAGACGCTGGCCCTCGGCCAGCGACGCCGCGGTGTTGCCCTGCGCGTAGGTTTGGCCGTCGACGTAGGTGATCTTGCGACCGTTCACCCCGCCCGCCGCGTTCTGGTCGGCGAACCGGGCCTTGGCGCCCACGTCGGAGCCGGCGAACTGGGTCTCGATCAGCCCACCGACCTTGATCTCGGTGCTCGAGATCCCGGTCTGTGATGCCGTCCGGGCGCCGGCTGCGCCTCCGGACAGCGCGAGCGCCGGAACGGCGACCGCGAACGTGGCCAGGAAGGCCAGGAATCTGCGCTTGCTCATGGACGATTTCCCCCTCGTTACTTGGACAACAACTTGTGTCGGGAAGGTGTAGTCGCCGCGAAGCGCCGCGCGAGCGTGGGCAGCCACACAGCGCGCGGCGGACCGCGACACGGCAACGACGTGCTCCCCTCGAAATTCCCCCCGTGCGTCCCCCTGTTATTTCCCTGCTTCGCGTGCTCGCCCGGACCGCGGTGCCGGGCACCGGGCTCGGTACGGGAGAGCGATCAGGGGAAGCTAGCGCAATCGGATGATGTATACAAGATGCTCGGCCAGTTCGTCAGATTCGTCGGGATCAGTGCGGCACCAGACCGCCGTCGGCCAGCACGACCTGTCCGGTCACGAAGCTCCCGGCGTCGGACGCCAGGAACAGCGCCGGCCCGATCATCTCGTCGGGGTGCGCGGCGCGGGCCATCGGGCTCGCGGCAGCCATGCGGGCCTGGGCCTCGGGCGTGTTGTTCCGCACCATGTCGGTGTCGACGGTGCCCGGCGCGAGCGCGTTCACGCGGATGCCGAGCGGGGCCCACTGGCTCGCCATGGCCCGGGTGAACGCCATCAACGCCGCCTTGGCCCCCGAGTACATCGCCACGCCGGGCGACGCCAGGAACGCACCGGCCGAGATCACGTTCACGACCGCCGCGCACGGGCTGGCAGTGAGGTGCGGCAGCGCGTCCTGCACCAGGAACACCGGGCCGCGGAGGTTCACGTCGTACGACTTGCTCCACGCGTCGGTCGTGAACTCCCCGAGCGGGATCGCCAGGCTGGTGGCGGCGTTGTTGATCACGAGGTCGAGCCGGCCGAAGCGCTCCACTGTCGCGTCGACCAGCGCGGAAAGCGCGTCGAGGTCGCCCATGTGCGTGGGCACGCCGAGCGCCTCCCCTCCCATCGCGACGAGGTGCGCCTCCATCTCGGCGCACGCGTCGGCCTTACGGCTGGCGACGACCACCTTGGCTCCCGCGGACACGAAGCCCTCGGCGATGGACCGGCCGATCCCGCGGGTACCGCCGGTGACGATGGCCACGCGATCGGTGAGGTCGAACAACTTCGAGAGCTGGTCCCGGTTCACGGACGCTCGCTTTCTGTGGGTGATGCGTGCTCATGTGATAGTGCACACCGGGTTTCGCGCGCCTGACGGACAGGCGGGCATCAGGCACTGCGATGCGTTGCGAAAGGGGTCACCATGGGGGAATTGCGGTTCGACGGTAAGGCGGCGATCGTCACCGGCAGCGGCCGCGGCCTCGGCCGCGGGTACGCGCGACTCCTGGCGGCCCGGGGCTGCCGCGTCCTGGTGAACGATCCGGGCGTCGCCACGAGCGGGCGGGCGCAGGACGAAGCTGCCGCCGACGTGGTCGCGGCCGAGATCACCGCCGCCGGCGGTGACGCGATCGCCGATCGCCACAGCGTGCTCGACGGCGCCGACGCCATCGTCGCCCACGCGATGGACGAGTTCGGCCGCGTCGACATCGTGGTCAACAACGCGGGGATCTCCGGCGGCGGCGCGTTCGACGAGATGCCGACGGAGGACTTCGACCGCATCTTCAGCACCCACTTCGGCGGTGCGGTGGCGGTGAGCCGGGCCGCGTGGCCCCACCTCAAGGCGTCCGGGAACGGCCGCGTGGTCAACATGTCGTCGGCGTCGGTGTTCGGCACGCCGTTCACCAGCCCGTACGTCACCGGGAAGGCGGGGATCTTCGGGCTCACCCGCGCGCTGGCGGCGGAGGGCGCGTTCTCCGGCATCAACGTCAACGCGGTGATGCCGGCGGCCTACACGCGCATGACCGCGCAGCTGCCTGACGATGTCTTCCGGACGTTCCTCGAGACATACTTCCCGCCCGACAAGGTTGCACCGTTCGTGGTGTTCCTCGCGCACGAGAGCACGACCATCACCGGCGAGACGTTCTCCGTCGGCGCCGATCGCGCCGCGCGCGTCTTCCTGGCCGAATGCCGGGGCGTGGTCGGCGACGGTTCTCCCGAAGCGTTCGTCGATCGCGTCGACGACCTGATGAGTCTCGACGGCTGGGGGCTGCCGGCCGACATGATGGACGAGGTGCGCTACTCCGCCGAGCAGCTCGGTCCCGAGGTCGTCGCCGCGTACGCGAAGGTGGCGCGTTGACCGTCGAGGCCGTGCTGTGGGACTACGGCGGTGTGTTCACGCCGTCGCCGTTCGCGGCCGCGCAGATCTACGCCCGCGCGCAGGGCGCCGACCCCGACGTGATGGTGCGGATCGTGTTCGGTCCGTACGACACCGACACCGACCATGCCTGGCACCGCCTCGAGCGGGGCGAGCTCTCCTTCGTCGACGCGCTCGGCCTGATCTCGGCTGAAGCCGCCACCGCCGGCGTGCGCTTCGACAGCGGCGAGTTGTTCAGCACCATGGCCGGTGACGACGTCGACCGCAGCGTGGTGATCGACGCGGTGCGGGCAGTGCGCGCCCGCGGTATCCGCACCGCGATCGTCACCAACAACATTCGCGAGTACGGCGACGCCTGGCGGGCGCGGCTCGCGATCGACGAGCTCTTCGATCTGGTCGTCGATTCGTGTGAGGAAGGCGTCCGCAAACCCGATCCCGCGATCTTCCGCACCGCGCTCGAGCGCCTCGCGGTCGACGATCCGGCGCGGGCGGTGTTCCTCGACGATTTCGAGGGCAACGTGCTCGCGGCCCGTGCGCTCGGCATGCAGGCGATCCTCGTGGGGCCCGACCCGCGCCCCGCGCTCGTGGAATTGGCGGCCCGGCTCGAGGGTTAAGAACTGGCCAAGAATCGGCGGGCTGCGGCTGAAAGAGCCGGCGAGCCGACTACGCTCAAAGTCCTGCTCGGCAATCGTCGGGCGGTCGGATCGGCACTGCTCAGGACCTCGGCGGTGTGTGGAAGAGCCACACCGAGGGTCTCATGCAGCTGGACATCGCATCCGTTGACCGCCCGCAGGGCGAGGACAACCTCGTCGCGCCCGAAACCCGGGAGGCACCGCCGTCCGCGAGTGGGTGGCGATTCGCCGTCCAACAGGCGATCACTGCGGTGATCGTGTTCGGCCCACTCGTCGCGTTCTGCGTGATCGTCCCCGGCCTCTTCGGCGAGGGGCTCTCGGTGCCGATCCTCCTCCTCGCCGCCGCGTTCTACTTCGTCATCGGCCACGGCGTGACCATCGGGTTCCACCGGCTGTTCACGCACCGGAGCTTCGAGGCCCGTCGACCGCTCAAGATCACGCTCGCGGTGCTGGGCTCGATGTCGTTCCAGGGATCGATCATCGGGTGGGTGGCCGATCACCGCCGCCACCACATGTACTCCGACAAGCCGGGCGACCCGCACTCGCCGAAGTGGAACGGTTCGCACGCGCTGAGCCGGATCGGCGGCCTGTGGCACTCGCACGTCGGCTGGTTCTTCCGGCACGAGCCGGTCTCCCACCAGCAATTCGCGCCCGATCTCCTCGCCGATCGCGACCTGGTCGTGATCGACCGACTGTTCGTGCCCTTCTGCATCGCGACGCTCGCGCTGCCGTTCGCGATCGGGTACGCACTGACCGGGCGGCTCGCGGTCGGGCTCGCGGCGTTCCTCTGGGCAGGCGTGCTCCGGGTGGGCCTTCTGCACCAGGTCACGTGGTCGACGAACTCGATCTGCCACACCTTCGGCAAACGGCCGTTCCGCACCACCGACGCCAGCACCAACTTCGCACCTTTGGCCGTGCTCTCGATGGGCGAGGCCTGGCACAACGGGCACCACGCGTTCCCGGCATCGGCCCGCCACGGCGTCGACCGGGGTCAGATCGACAGCTCGGCCTTCCTGATCCGCGCGTTCGAGCATCTGGGTTGGGCATCGCGGGTGCGGTGGCCCGACACCGACCGCCTGGCGTCACGCCGAATCGGTCACTCGGGCAGAGACGGGGCCGGCGTCTCGAAATGATCGTCGGGAATCTCGGGTCTCCGGGTCTGCGTTGGTCGGGCCGGGACTGAACCGGTGGACCAGGACCGGCTCACCAAGATCCTCGACGAGTTGCAGCACACGATCGGACCGGTTCCGGGCCGCGATTCGCACGCGGGCTTCGTCCTGTGCACCACCTGCGTCGACGTGCTGCACGTCACCGGCGCGGGGATCACCCTGATGAGCTCCGCCGATGCGAACCGCTGCTCGCTGGGCGCATCCGATGAGGTGAGTGGCACGGTCGAGGAGTTGCAATTCCTCCTCGGCGAGGGTCCGGGGGTCGACGCGTACGGAGCCCGCCGACCCGCACTCGAACCCGATCTCGCGCACCCTGACCTGAACCGGTGGCCTCGATTCGCGCCCCCGGCCGTGCGGGCCGGTGCACGCGCCGTGTTCAGCTTCCCGCTGCAGATCGGCGTGCTCCGGTTGGGCGCGCTGAACCTGTACTGCGATGGACCGGGCTCCCTCGAGCCGGAAGGATTCGCCGACTCGATCGTGATGGCCGGGGTGGTGACGCGTTCGGTGCTCGCGCTGCAGGTCGGGGCACCCGGAGGTGAACTCGGCGCCGCGATCGACGACAACGAGAACCTGCGGGTTCAGGTGCACCAGGCCGCGGGCATGATCTCGGTGCAGCTCGACATCTCCATCGCGGATGCACTTGTCCGCCTTCGCGCCTATACGTACGCTGAGGGTCGTCTGATCAGCGACGTCGCACGGGAGGTGGTCGGCGGTGCGCTCCTGATCCGCTGAATGACAAGCGACACTCCGAGCATCGACCAAGGGGACGTGCGATGGCGGAACGTGAGGAGTTGCTCGCGCAGACGTTCGTGGACGTCGCCGACACGCTGGTCGCCGACTTCGATGTCCTCGACTTCCTCACCATGCTCACCGGTCGGTGCGTCGAGTTGTTCGAGTTGTCGGAGGCGGGGCTCATGCTCGCCGATCCGCCCGAGGGCGTCAGGGTGGCGGCCTCGTCGAGCCATCAGATGGGCCTGTTGGAGCTCTTCGAGATCCAACACGACGAAGGGCCGTGCCTCGACTGCTACCGCGACGCAGAGCCGGTGCACTGCGCCGATCTCTCGACCGCGCTCGATCGGTGGCCCGTGTTCGCCCCCGAGGCGCTGGCCGCGGGGTTCAACTCCGTGGTGGCGCTCCCCATGCGCCTGCGTGACCAGGTGATCGGATCCCTCAACCTGCTCCGCACCGAACCCGGCATGCTCAGCGACGCTGATCTCGTGGTGGCCCAGGCGCTCGGCGACGTCGCCACGATCGGCATCCTCCAACACCGCGCGGCCAGCGAGTACCGACTCCTGGCCGAGCAGCTGCAGTTCGCCCTCAACAGCCGGGTCGTGATCGAGCAGGCGAAGGGCGTGCTCGCGCAGGCGGCCAGGCTCGACATGGACCATGCGTTCGCGGCGATGCGGCAGTACGCCCGGGCCCACAATCGCCGACTCACCGACGTCGCCGACACCATCGTCAGCCGCGATCTCTCGGCCGACGAGGTCATTCGGGCCCGGACGCCACCCTCCTGACCAGCGGTTCCCCGGCGTTTCACCCCGCGTTCGCCCGCCCGCAACGATGCCGAAACCCCCGGCGACCAGGGTGCGGCGCATGACCCGATACCGACTCCGCGTCGAGCTCCCCGATCTCCCCGGTGCCCTGGCCAAGGTCGCCACCGTCATCTCCGACCTCGACGGCGACGTGATCTCGGTCGACATCCACGAGCTCGACGGTCACCAGGCGGTCGACGAGCTGATGGTCGAGGTGCTCACGGAGCTCGACGGCCGACTGCTCGCCGCCGCGCTCGAGCAGGCCGGAGCGGGCGCCCTCCTCTCGTGTGCCCCCGCCGCCGCCCGCTCCGAACCGGTTCTGGAAGCGCTCTCCTGGGCCCGTGAGATCGTCGACGCCCGCGACGACGCCGCCCTCTCCCGGGTCCTCGCCGCCGCGTGTCATTCCTCCGCGGTATGGGTCGCCCCGATCGACGACGCGCGGGAGGTTCCGGCCGGTCGGCTGGCCCTGGCCCGCGGCGCGCCGCTCGTGCAGCGCTGCCACGAGCTGCCGGAGCGCCTCGGCGCGCGCAAGGGCACTCCGATGTGGCTCCTGGCTGTGCCCGACGGCCATTCGCACACGCGCACGGTGGCGTTCCTCGCCCGGCCCGGATCGCTGCGGTTCACCGCATCGGAGGTGGCGCGGGTCGATGCGCTGATGGCGATCCACCGGAGCCTGGCCGAGGGCACGGCACGCCGTGAGCACCCCGCCTCGTCGAACTAGGGCGTCCACTCGATCATGGCGTCGTAGATCGCGTCGATCCGGTCGACCTCACCCTCACGGGTCTGGCCACCCGCGTCGAGGAACCGCTGCATGGGCACGCGGTGCGCCCCGTCCGCGGTGAGTTCGCCGAAGGCATTGGTCTCGCTGACCAACGCGTCATCGAGGCCGCCGAGCGACCGGTCGACGACGCGCTTGACCGCGGCGACCGACGCCGGAGGCATGGCCGCGATCCGCCGGGCCACGCCATCGGCCACCTCGGCCAACTCGCGCGCAGGAACAAGTCGGTCGAGCCAGCCGATGGCGAGGGCCTCGGTCGCGTCCACGTCGCGTCCGGTGAGGATCACGTCGAGCGCAGTGCTCCGCCCGATCAGCCGGGGAAGTCGCGCGGTGTTGCCGGCGCCGGGCAGGATGCCCATCCCGACCTCCGGTTGCCCGAGCACCGCGCGCGGGGACCCGAAGCGGAGGTCGAGCGCGCTCAGGAACTCGGCGCCACCGCCGCGCGCCGCGCCGTCGATCACGCCGATCGACACGAGACGGCCGCGGTGCAGCCGTTCGAACGTGGCCGCGGCCACGTTGGGCTCGGCCACCGGCGCGTAGGGGCCGGTCGGCATCGCGATGATCCCGTGCACGTCGCCGTGCATCAGGAAGAAGTCGGGATCGGCGCTCGTGAACACCACGACCCGCACCGCATCGTCGGCCTCGAGCCGGTCGACCAGCCCGATGAGTGCACCGATGAACGGGCCGTCGACCAGATTCGTCGGCGGATGGTCGATCACGACGGTCGCCACTCCCGCGGCCACCTCCACACGGAGCAGTTCCGGTCCCATCGTTCACCTCGGGCGTTGTCGGAGAAGCGGGAATCCGTGACAGTATCGACCGGTCGTCGAAGCCGGAACGCCAGGGGGCAAAAGTGCCGGAACTGTCCGAGTCTGCGCGCCGGTCCCGCGGCCTGTTGGTACGCGGCGGCACGATCGTCGACGGAACGGGAGGACCGGCGCGTCCCGGCGACGTGCGCGTGCACGACGGCCGCATCGTCGAGCTCGGCGTCGGGCTGGAGCCGGCGGGCGAACCGATCATCGACGCCGACGGCGCGCTCGTGACCCCGGGCCTGATCGACCCGCACACGCACTACGACATCGAGATGTTCTGGGATCCGACCCTCGATCCGCTCCCCGGATACGGGATGACCACCGCAGTGATGGGCAACTGCGGGCTCGGCTTGGCGCCGGTGCGCGACGACGTGCGCGACGACATCGCCGATCTCCTCTGCTTCATCGAGGAGTTGCCGGTGTCGCTCTCGGACTCGTCGGTCCCGTGGAACTGGACCACGTGGTCGGAGTACCAGCAGGTCGCCGCGGGCACGCCGACCACCGTCTCGCTCTTCGCCTACACCGCGCACAACGCGCTGCGCGCCTTCGCCATGGGACGCGACGCGTGGTCACGTCCGGCCGACGAGCAGGAACGCGCCCTCATGGCCGCGATGCTCGACGACGCGCTGGCACACGGTTCGCTCGGGCTGTCGACGAACTACTTCGACACCGATCGCAACCGCGAGCTGGTGCCGGCGCGCCTCGGCGACGACGCCGAGCTCGACGCGCTGTTCGACGTGCTCGCGCGCTACCCCCACGCGACGCTGCAGGTGATCGCCCGCGACCGTGAGCAACGGCACCACGTGCTCCGCCGGGCGCTCGGACGCGGGATCCGGTGCCTCTCGCTCGGCGACGGCGTCCGCTCCCTCACCGCGGCCGAGGAAGGCCTCGACATCTGGCACCTCGGTGGTGGGAACGAGCCGTCGACCCCGATGCTCGGCTTCGAGAGCTCCATCGCGGCGGCGGCAGTGCCGGCGTGGCACCAGATGATCAACGGCCCGGCCGCCGACAAGCTCCGCCTGCTCGCCGATCCCGACTGGCGCGCCCGGGCCCGTCAGGACTGGGACCATCCCCGCGACGAGCAGAACGCGTTCCGGGCCGGGTCGCTCCACGTGCTGATCCTGAGCGATTCGGAAACCGGCGCGGGGCCGATCGACGTCTCGCTCGCCGACCTCGCGGCCGAGCGCGCACTGCACCCGTCGGACGCGCTCGCCGACTGGGTGCTCGCCAACGGGATCGGGTCGCGCTACACGAAGCTGAGCGTCACGCCGGCCATCGACGTGGAGACGATGGACGCGCGCGACGCGGGAGAACTTCTTCGACCCGCACGCGCTCATCGGCGGCACCGACGCCGGTGCCCACCTGAAGATGTTCTGTGGCGCCGGTTCGAATCTCTACCTGCTCACGAACTGGGTCCGCGATGAACAGGCGCTGAGCATCGAGCAGGGCGTGCACTGCATGACCGCCCGGAACGCCAACTTCTTCTCGCTCCACGACCGCGGCACCATCGAAGTCGGCCGACGCGGCGACCTCAACGTGTTCGCGCTCGACGAGATCGAGACCCGCGGGCTGGTGCGCCGCCATGACCTCCCCGACGGCAGTTGGCGGTTCAGCCGCCCCAGCGCCGGGTTCCGCGCCACTATCGTCGCCGGCGTCCCCACCATGCTCGACGGCGAACCGACCGGGAACCTGCCGGCGGCGATGGGGAACGCACTGACGGCGTCGCTCGCGACACCGTGAACGCACGTCCGCTTGCCCGTTCCGGGCGAGCGGACGCGCGACAAGAGGAACCGCTACCGGCGACGATCCTCGCGGCGGTCCACGCGGTTCCGGGTGCGTTCGGCGGTACCCGCCACCACCGCGGTGGTGACTGCTACTCGGGCAACTGGTCGACGTCGCAACATGTGAATCCTTGTCCTTCGCTGGATGACGGGTGGTCGATGCTTCGGCGGTGATCAGGCCGATTCGAGCGCGGAGAGCGCACCTTCGATGAGGTCGTGCGGGATGCGGGACCCCTCGATGAGCACGCCACCGGACGCGCGCATCGCGTCGACCAACGGTTTCGCCCACGTGTCTTCCCAGATGAGCAGGGCGGCCGAGGAGTTCGGTTCCAGCGCCTCCGCCGCGTACTCGATGTCTTCGTGGGAGATCAGACCGCCGACCTCGCCGTCGAGCTCGCCGTAGGGGGCGAGGAGGTCGTGCTCGTCGAACTCGACCGCGAGGTGGTTCCCCTCGGCGTCCTTGGCGATGAACACGAGGTCGAGCACGCGGATCGTCTCGCTCTCGATGAGCTCGGCGAGCGCCGGGGCGATCTCACCGTTGAACTCGTTACCGGGGAATCCGACGATCAGGTATTCGACGGGGCCGATGCTCATGTTTGTGCCTCTCTCTCGGAGTGTGCGGTTGGGGGGATCAGTTCTTCGGGACTGGCGGATGTTTCAGTCGTCGGGCAGCAACGCGAGCTGCTCGAGGAGCTCGACTTCGTCCCAGTACTGGCGGAACGAGCGAATCTTGTCGCCGTCGAATTCGGCGATGGTGACGCCGTGCAGGGTCAGGCGCAGGCCGGTGGGATCGATCACCAGATCGTCGTCGACCTCGAGCGGTCCCGAGTGGGTGAAGGTCACGATCCATTCCACCGCGGCACGATCGCCGCCGACGTCGAGCGGTGACACGGCGAGGTCGATGTCGGAGAACGCGCCGTCGCGATCCTCGAACTCGACGGCGAGCTCGGCGGCGGACGACACGCTCAGCGCCGGTGCCCAGCCCTTGACGTCGTCGGTGTAGAGCTCGGCGACCACCGTGCTGTCACCGGAGATGCTCGCTTCGAGCCCCCGCACCAGCACGGCGGCGCGATCAACATTGGATGCCATCAGAATCCCTCCTCGTCGCCCGGCTCAGATGCCAAGCAGCTTGGCCTTGGCGGCCGCGAATTCGTCGTCGCTCAGCGCGCCCGACTGGTGCAGTTGCGCCAGGCTCTCGAGCTGCGAGGTGGTGTCGGCCGGCGGTGCCGCCACCGCGGCGACGGGTGCCGGCGCGGCCGCCACCGGTGCCGGAGCCGGGGGCGGGCCCTGGGTGGCCGCGTACGCCTCCTGGGCCTGGTCGTTCACCTGCGCCTGCTGCTCGTGGTGCTTGCCCGACTGGTAGGCCGCGGTGCCGAGCGCCGCGGCGCCGGCGACTCGCATCAACGGCCTGCGCCGCCTCATCAACAATCCCATGCCCATCTCCTCTGTGGGTGGCGTGCACACATCTCACTGAACAAGGCGCACAAGCTATCGCCCGATCCTCGTCCGTGTACCCGGCGCGTACGCCGGGTGCAGCCCACTCCACCACGGAACGCGGTTCGGGGCATCACCCACAACGGACGATCCGCGAACCGATCGCGGCCGCGACGGCGTTCGCGAGGGCACGCCGTTCGACACGTCTCGTGGCCGTCGACGAGGATGAGCGACCGGCCGCCAGCGAGACGGCCGCGTCGGGCGAGCGGAGGACCGGCTTTGGCCACAGACGACGTCGAGCCGACCAAAGTCGAGCGGCGACTCGAGCGGCGCTTTCCCGGTTATCGCTTCGGGTCGGTGCTCGTGCTGCTGTCGATCACCTTCGTCGTGATGGCCGCGAGCCCGCCCGACGCCTGGGCCCGGGTGGTCACCGTGGCACTGCAGGGCTTGACGCTGCTCGCCGCGCTCCTGGCGTCGAGGGCCGGCCGCCGGCTGTTCCGGATCGCCGCACTCGTGGTCGTGCTCGCGTTCCTCGCCGCGCTCGGGTCGGTGTTCGTGACGACGTCGAAGGATCCCAGTGGGATCTTCTTCGGGCTGAACATCCTGCTGGTCGGGGCGGCGCCCGTGATCATCGCGCGCGCGCTCTACCAGCGCCGGGTGGTGGATCTGCACACAGTGCTCGGCGCCATCTGCATCTACGTGCTGATCGGCATGATGTTCGCGTTCGTGTACGCCACCATCGACCTGATCCTCCCGGATCCGTTCTTCGTCCAGACCAGTCACGCGACGATCTCCGACTTCCTGTACTTCAGCTTCGTCACGCAGACGACCGTCGGCTACGGCGACTTCACCGCGGCGGGAGGGCTCGGCCGCGCCCTGTCCGTGGTCGAGGCCCTCACCGGTCAGCTGTACCTCGTCACGATTATCGCGGTGCTCGTGAGCCGCATCAGCGGCGTCGGCGGTCAGGCGCCGGCGCCCGCACCCGAAGCGGGCGGCGGAGCCGGGATGGGGGCCGGGGCCACGGGTGCGGGCTCCACGGAGGCGGCCGGATCGGCGGAGTGAACCTCGGGGGCGCGAGCGTCGGGCCGCGATCAGGGACCGGCGGGCGCCGACTCGGGGGTCGACCCGGGCGCGGGCCCGCGCGGATTCGGGCGCTGACTCGTCGGCGTCGATCAGTGACTTCTGGTCGAGCGTGTAGAGCAGGCCGAGCGACGGCAACAGCACGACCGCGGCGATGACGAAGACGACGATCACCGCGGTGAGCGTCCCCGACGGCGCCGCCGCCTGCGAGACCTTCAGGCTGGTGGGCAGGATGTAGGGCCACTGCGCGACCCCCCAGCCGACCACCACGGTGGCCACCGCACCCATGGCCAGGATCCGCGCGCCGCGGGTCGCGTTGCGGAGGAGAAGGACGAGTGCCCCGAGCCCGCAGAGTGCGGAGAGGATCACCAGCGGCAGTGCCCGCGAGGTGAGGCCGTCGAACACGTAGTGGGCGTAGTCGTGGAGGATGAAGATCCCGATGAACGCGACCGCACCGGTGACCACGGCGGAGGTGATGGCCCGGTTGCGGAAGTACTCGACCATCTCGGCATCGTCGAGGCGACGGGCGTCCCACACCAGGTAGACGGCGGCGAGGAACGCGCACACCGCGACTGCGAGCACGCCGCCCAGGATCGACGTGGGATTGATCCAGCTCCCCCACGGGTCACCGGCCTTCCCCCCGGCGGGCACGTGGCCCGATGCGATAGCGCCGGCGACCGCCCCCATGCAGAACGGGACCACCACCGACGAGATCGCGAACGCGGCACCGAAGTTCCGTTGGCTCGACGCGATCGTGACCTCCTTGCGGAAGGCGAAGCTGGAACCGCGCAGGACGATGCCGAACGCCGCGAGGGACAGCGGGACGAAGAGCGTGAGCGTGATCGACGCGAACGTGCTGGAGAACGCGGTCCACAGGACGACGAGCACGAAGATCAGCCAGACGTGGTTGGCCTCCCACACCGGGCCGATCGAGTGCTGGATCACCGCCCGCGGCCGCGCGCCGTGCGCTGCGCTCCCGGCGGTGAGGTCCCAGAAGCCGGCGCCGAAGTCGGCGCCCGCGAACAACGCGTAGGCGGTGATCCCGAACATCAGGATCACGGCGACGGCGTCGCTCATCCGACCGGCACCTCGAGGTCGGTACCGGTATCCGACGGTGCCGGCATGTCGTGGGGCTCGTAGGGCCCACCGCCCTCGTCGTCGCCCGTGCCGTCGCCCTCGCGCCAGCGGCGACTCATCTTGCGGAGGATCAGGATGAGGGTGATGCCGAGACCGATGTAGAGCGCGACGACGGCGAGGAAGGTGATCCACACGCCGCCGTTGGTGGTCGCTCCCTGTTCCACCTTCATGTAGTTGTGCACGATCCACGGTTGGCGACCGACCTCGCTGACCACCCAGCCGGCCTCCATCGCGATCACCGACGCGACACCCGCGCCCGCGGCGAGCCAGAGGAACAGCTTCGACTTCGGCATCCGCCGCTTGAACAACCACGTCGCGCCGTACCACCCGGCCAGCAGGAACAGCAGCGTGGCCAGGCCGACCATGACGTCCCACGCCAGGTGGACGACATTCACTTCACCGGTCGTCGGCCGTTGGCTCGCGGGCACGGTGTCGAGCCCCTGCACCACCGTGCTCGTACCGGTGGTGGGATCCGACAGCCACGACGCCAGGCCCGGGATCGGGAAACCACCGACCACCTGGTTCTTCGAGTTCAGGTGCCCGAACAGCGTCTCGGGCACGTCGCTCGCGGTCTTCGGCACCAGTTCGATGGCGGCGAACTTCACCGGCTCGTTGTTGTAGACCCAACGCGCCATCTCGTCGCCCACGAACATCTGCACCGGCATCGCGATCGCGGCCACCGTGAACGCGATGATGAAGCCGAGCCGGTGATAGCGGTCGCGGCGACCGCGCAACATTCCCATCGCGTACACCGACGCCACCAGGAACCCACCGACCAGGTACGCGGCGACCAGCATGTGCAGCGCCTGCAACGGCATCGCGCTGTTGAAGATCACTCCCCATGGGTCGACGTCGACGACCTTGCCCGCGGAGTTCAACGTGAAGCCCGAGGGCTCGTTCATCCACGCGTTCGCCGCCACCACCATCACGGTGCCGCCGATCCCCGCGATCACGATCGGCAGACCGGTCCAGAAGTGGGCCCACGGCTTCAGCCGCTTCCAGCCGTAGATGTAGATGGCGATGAAGATCGCCTCGAGGAAGAAGAACAACCCTTCGACCGCGAACGGCACCCCGTAGGCATTGCCGAACCGACCCATGAACTTCGGCCACAGCAACCCGAACTCGAAGGTCAACACCGTGCCAGTCACCGCGCCCACCGCGAACGTGACCGCCATGTACTTCGACCACCGCTGCGCGAGCAACAGCGCGTCGGCGTCGTCGTGCTTGATGGCGCGGTAATTCGCCACCATCGCCATGAACGCCCAGGTGACGCCGAGCGGCACCAGGATGATGTGGAACGCCAGCGTGAACGCCATCTGCGACCGGGCCCACGGCACCGGGTTCACCGCGAGCGGCGAGGCGAGCAGGGGCGCGAGGAGGTGGGGCACGGGCGGCGCTATTCGTCAGGCCCGAGAGTGCCTGTCTCTTCGTAACGGCGCCGCTGCTTCCGCACGCTGAAGAAGGCAACGATGCAGAGCAGCGCCCCGAAGAAGAAGATGCCGATCCCGACGAAGTACATGGGGAGAGGCTAGGCCTGAACCGTTCGGTCGCCATCCCCCCATCGGGATGAACGCGTCACGCCGGCACCGGTGCGCTCGCCACCTCGATCCGGCCCGCCTTCGCCGCGGCGACGACGCTGTCGTAGTCGCGCTGGTTCTGGTCGGCGTAGCTGGACGAGAAGTCGGCGATCGCCTTGTCGAACACGTCACCGGTGCCGAGATAGGCGGCGATGGCGATCCGATCGCCCGAGCGGGCGTGACCGCGTGCGAGCGTCCACCCGCACATCTGGCCGTAGACCTTCATGACCTCGGGCGACATGGTCTCGAGGTCGGCCGAGAACTTCCAGTCCCAGAGCTGGCGTACGTAGAAGTCGCGCTCGACGCCGTCGAGTCCCTGAGTGCGGGTCCAACCGAGCAGCACGTCGCTGGCCGCCTGGAGCAGCCGTTGACCTTCCACCACCCGCTGACCGTGGCTGGCGAAACCGCTCCGGCCCGCGTGCGCCTCGAGCACCGACGCCTCCGCCTCCTTGATCTGGAGGAAGAGCGGGTCCTGGTCGTCCTTGCCCAGGAGCAGCGCGATCCAACAGCGCGTACCGACGCTCCCGACCCCGACCACCTTGCGGGCGAAGTCGACGAGCCGGTAGCTCTCGAGCAGCCGCCGGCGGTCGGGCTGGAGGGTACGGCGATAGGCCCGGAACCGATCGAGCAACCAATCGCGCAGTTGCTCGGCTTCGGCATCGGGCATCAACTCATTGAACGGGACCAGGAGCGGCGGGTCGCTGACGATGCGGTATTCACCGTCGACGACGTGGGTGAGCTTGTTGAGCGCCTTCAGGTTGTCCTTGGTCTCGGCCTTCGCGATGTTGCGCTGCGCGCGCTTGACGTCGTCGGCGCTGACCTTCGCCGACCACCGCGCGAGCACCTCGTTCACGTCGAGCCGCGCGTACCACACGTCGAGGTTGGTCATCCCCGCGAACTCGGCCATGGCCTGCCGGTAGGAACGCACCGCGTTGAGGATGATCGCGCGAGCAGTCTTCTGCGGGAACTCCCTCGAACGCGATGCGATCTCGAAGCTGGCGGCGAGGCGCTTGACGTCCCACTCGAACGGTCCGGGACCCGTCTCGTCGAAGTCGTTGATGTCGAACACCATCTGACGATCGGGTGACGCGAACCCGCCGAAGTTGGCGAGGTGGGCGTCGCCGACCGCCTGGACCCGCAGCCCGGACGGCGCGCTGGCCGCGAGGTCGGCGGCCATGATGATCGCGGCGCCGCGGTAGAACGTGAACGGTGATTCGAGCATGCGCTGGTGGCGGATCGGCACCAGCTCCGGCACGCGCACCACCTCTTGGGACTGGAGCAGCGCCACCGGCTCGGCGCGCGTCGGCGGCGCCTCCCAGACTGCGTGGCTCGAGCGCGGCACCTCGCTGCGCGCGGCCCGGCCGCGCGCGACGTGCTCTTCGACGGCGAGGTGGACGACCGGGCTCGCGGCCGTTTCCTGGTCGGCGTTGGTGGTGGACATGAGTGCCTCGATTCGAACGGGTGGAACGGGACTGGCGGAGTGCGAGGGTCGGGACAGTGGTGGTCGGTTTCGGTCAGGCCTGGTCGGGATTCGCGGAGTCGGTGTAGAGCGCGCCCTGGGCGGCGCCGGAACCGGCGCGGCCACCGCCGCGACCCCGGAGGATGAACGCGACCCCAACTGCGATCGTCGCACCGGCGAGTGGCCCCGCGACGTAGACCCAGTAGGACGTGAAGTTCGCCGCGATGAGGTCGGGCCCGAAGGTACGCGAGGGGTTCATCGACGCCCCCGAGATCGGGCTGCCCCAGAGCCCGGCGAGGGCGATGTAGCTCCCGACGCCCAACGCGCCGATGACGCCGAGGTTCTGCGCCCCGGACGCGGTGCCGAGGATCACGCTCACCAGGCCGAACGTGAGGATGAGCTCCATCCAGAACGCGTCACCGCTCGAGAACCCGTGCGCGGGATAGTTCGAGCCGTACGACGCCGACACGTGGACGACCGCCTGCAGGAACCATGCCGCCAATGCCGCGCCCCCCAGTTGCATGAGGACGTAGCCGGGCACGCGCCACCACGGGAAGTCGCGGCGGAGGGCGAACGCGATGCTGACCGCGGGGTTCAGGTGGGCGCCGGAGACCCTGCCCATGAACAGGATGATCGCCAACACCATCAACCCGGGGGCCACGACGGCCGCGGTGCGGCTGATCGTGTTCGGGAACGCCTGGCCCATCATCCCGCCGCCGGCCGCGACCAGCACAAGGAAGAAGGTGCCGAGCAACTCCGAGAAGAGGCGCCGCCACTCCTGCCGCGGGTCGTCGAAGTTGACGAAGATCTGTTCCAGCGACTCGAGCGTCTCGCCCAGATGCGTCAAGCTCAGCGCCACCGGCGGTGAGAGCCCTCGCGCGAGGTCGGCGTTCGCCGGAGTCGCCGCACTCGGTTCTTCGTCGCTCATGCCCGGACCTCCCGATCCCCAGCCCATTCAAGCCGAGACGCGTCTGCCTGGCATCCGACGGTACGCAACCGATTCGCGCCCGCCATCATCCACACCGGGTGAACTGTCGCACGGTGACGGTGGCGCGAGCCGATGCGGTCTAGCGTCAGGCGAGTTCGAATCGCCGGAGCAGCGCGGGGATGAGCATGCCAGCCGAGCCGAGCGCGGGTTCCCCCGGGGGTTCGTCGTCGGGCCCCTCGGCCTCCCCTGTCCCTGGCCAAGCATCGAAGGCGCCGGAGCGGTCGACGCTGGTACTCGTCGCGCTGATCCTGGTGGCCGCGGTCGCCAACCTGAACCTGGCGGTGGCGAACGTCGCGCTCCCCGACATCGGCAAGGCGTTCGACTCCTCCCAGACCGCGCTCGACCTGATCGCGGTCGGTTATTCACTCGGCCTGGCGGCATCGGTGCTGTGGCTGGGCGCCCTCGGCGACCGCTACGGCCGCAAGATGATGCTCGTCCTCGGGGTGTCGCTGTCGGTCCCCGCCTGCCTCCTCGCCGCCTACGCACCGTCCGACGGCGTGCTGGTCGCGGCGCGGCTCCTCGGGGGGCTCTCGGCCGGCATGGCCTACCCGACGACCCTGGCACTGATCACCGCGCTCTGGTCGGGACCGGCCCGCACGAAGTCGATCGCGTTGTGGTCGGGCATCGGTGGTGCCATCTCCGCGCTCGGCCCGCTCGTCGCCGGCGCGCTGCTCGAGCACTACTGGTGGGGATCGGTGTTCCTCGTCACCCTGCCGCTGGCCGTCGTCGCGCTCGTGCTCGCGCTCCGCTTCGTGCCGAGCCACGTGAACGAGGCCACCGATCCCGTCGACAACCTGGGCGGGATCCTGTCGGCGGTCCTGGTCGCCGGCATCGTGCTCGCGATCAACTTCGCCCCGGTTCCCGACAAGGGAACGCTCGCACTCGGGCTCGCGGTCATCGCGCTCGCCGCCGGCGTGGCCTTCGTGATCCGGCAGCGCCGGGCCCGCTCCCCGCTCTACGACCTCGACATCGCGGGGCGCCGCATCTTCTGGGTGGCCGCGTGCGCGGGCATCATCGTGTTCGGCTCGCTCATGGGCGCGATGTTCATCGGCCAGCAGTTCCTGCAGAACGTCCTCGGCTACTCCACGCTCGATGCGGGCGCGGCGATCCTCCCCGCCGCCGTGCTCATGGTGATCGTCGCCCCCCGCTCGGCCAAGATCATCGATGCCCGGGGATCCCGGTTCACGCTGCTCAGCGGATACCTGTTCTGCCTGCTCGGCTTCGTCACGATGCTGGTGCTGTGGACGGAGCACAGCCACTACTGGGAGGTCGGGCTCGGCTACGCGTTCATCGGCGTCGGCGTCGGGCTTCGCCGGCACCCCCGCCTCGCATTCGCTCACCGGTTCGGTACCGGTTCGCGCGCGCGGGGATGGCGTCGGGCACCGCCGATCTGCAGCGCGACCTCGGCGGGGCGATCATGCAGTCGATCCTCGGCGCGATCCTCACCGCGGGCTACGCCACCGCGTTCGCCAAGGCGATCACCGCGTCGCCCAACGGCGCGCAGGCCTCGACCAGCGTGCAGAACCAGCTCACCAAGTCGTTCTCGAGCGCGACGAAGGTTGCCTCGCAGTACCCGAAGTACTCGAGCCAGATCACCGCCGCAGCCAAGTCGTCGTTCCTCGACGGCGCCAACTGGGCGTACGCCGCCGGCATCGTCGCGGTCCTGCTCGGCGCCGCGCTCGTCTTCTTCTGCTTCCCGCGCAAGGAACGCGAAGAGACGCTGATCGCCGACTACGCGGCCGAAGATGCAACCGGCGATCCCGCTGACGACGCGACCGCGACGGCGTAGCGCGACGCAGTTCACCCGAACCGGATGATTCCGCGCGGCGACGCTCAGATAGGGTCACCGGCAGTGGGGTGGATTCGCGATACCAACGAGACGCCGCAACGGCGTCCGACCGACATCGCGCTGCTCGTCGTCGCCACCATCCTCGTCGTCCTGTCGGGCATGTGGGCGCAGACGCAGTCCGAGATCGACCTCAACCTTTTCCACACCATCAACTCGCTCGCGGGCAACGCGGTCGGACTCGTGCAGGGGATCTACGCCCTCGGGTCGATCTGGGCCGTGCTCGTGGTCTCCGTGGTGCTGGTCGTGCTGCGGTTCCCGCGCGTGGCGTGGCACGGCGCCCTCGCCGGGGCCGGCGCCTGGGCCATCGCCGAGCTGCTCAACGACCTCTTCGGCCCGCACTCGACCACCGGCCTCGGGGTCAACGTCCGCTTCGGTGACGGGCCCACGTTCCCGGCCGCCAACGTCGCCGCCATCACCGCGCTCGCGGTCGCGCTCTCGCCCTACATCGTGCGGGTGCTGCGGCGGATCTTCGCCGTCGTCATAGTGCTGGTGGCGTTCGCCACGATGTACCTCGGCGCGGGCTTCCCCTCCGACGTGCTCGGCGGCATCCTCCTCGGGTTCGCGGTCGCCGCGCTCGTGCGGGTCGTGTTCGGAGCGCCCGGTGGCAGCCCCTCGATCGCCGAAGTCCGCGACGCGCTCGACCGACCTCGGCTACGACATCACCAGCATCGATCGCGCCGAAGAACAAGTGCGGCGCGCGTCGGTGATGGACGTCGAGTTGGCCTCGGGCGAGCACGTGCGCGTCGACGCCTTCGGCCGCGACCAACGCGACGCTCGCATCGCGGCCAAGGTGTGGCACTCGTTGATGTACCACGAGCCGGGCGTTCCCGTGTTCGGCAGCCGGGTGCAGCAAGTGGAGCACATTGCATACACGCTGATGCTCGCGCAGCGCGCCGACGTCCACGCCGCGCGCATGCTCCGCACCGGCGTGGGCGGCGCCGACGCCGCGGTGCTCGTGACCGACCCGCCGCTCGGCACCGCGCTCGCCGAGCTGCCCCCCGAACGGGTCACCGACGACGTCCTGGCCGCGGTGTGGACCCAGATCGACCGCCTCCACCAGGCGGGAATCAGCCACGGCAACCTCGACGGGCTGCGCATCCTCGTCGCCGACGACGGGTCCGTCGCGCTCGACGACTTCAGTGCCGCGTCGGCCAGCGGCGAGCGGTACTGGTTCGATCGCGACGACGCCGCCGTGCTCGTGCTCTCGGCCCAGATCGTGGGCGACGAGCGGGCGGTCGCCGCCGCGGTGAAGGCGCTCGGCAATGACCGCATCGCCGAGGTGATACCGGTCGTCCAGCCGGCCGCGCTCCCCGACGGGCTCACGAAGGGCGTGAAGCACCAGGGGAAGGCACTCAAGTCACTGCGGGCCGACCTCGTCACCGCGACCGGGGCCGAGGAAGTGCCGCCGCTCAAGATCAAGCGGCTGAGCCTGATCAACATCGGCATGCTGATCGGCATCCTCTTCGCGCTCGGCGATCGCGATCTCGAGCATGGAGGGGATCAACTGGTCCTCGGTTCAAAGCGAGTTCCAGAACGCGATCTGGGGCTGGGCCGTCGTGGCCCTCGTGATGTATCCGATCGTGCCGACCGCGTGGGCGACCGCGCTGCTCGGCTGCGTGAACAAGGACCTGCCGTTCGTACCCACCGTGCTCACGCAGCTCGCGTGCAGCTTCCTGAACCTGATCACCCCCAACGGCATCGGCGGTACCGCGCTGCAGACTCGACTACCTGCACAAGCAGGGAGTGCCGGTGGCGTCGGGGGGCAGCGCGATGGTGCTCAGCACGGGAGTAGGCGGCGCCATCCAGATGGCGTTGTTCCTCATCGCGGCGGCCATCACCGCGACGACGGTCGAGACGAGCAGCAGTTCGTCGGACAGCACCAGCCTCTGGATCATCGTCGCGGTGGCAGTCGTCGTCGGGATCGTTCTGCTCGTGCCGAAGATCCGGGGCAAGGTCGTGCCCGCGGTCACGCGCGCCGCCAAGGACATCTGGGCCGTGCTGCGCAACCCGAAGAAAGCGATGCAGCTCTTCGGCGGTGACCTCCTCGGCAACCTCATCTATCCCACCATCCTCGGCGTCTGCCTGCTCGCGTTCCACCAGCGCCTCGACTACGCGCAGCTCGTCTGCGTGCAGATCGGCGCGGGCATGGTGGGCAACGTGGCGCCCGTCCCCGGGGGGATCGGCGTGACCGAAGCGGCGCTGACCGCCGGGCTCACCAGCTTCGGCATCCCGGCCGCGCCCGCGCTCGCCACCGTGCTCCTGTTCCGCGGCATCACCTTCGCCCTCCCGCCGTTCTTCGGCTTCTTCACCCTTCGGTGGCTGCGCGCCAAGGGCTACGCGTAAGCCCGGCCGGTCGCGGGCTTCCCTTCCCATGTCGGGCGAGTGCTGTGTCCCCCAACGCGACGAAGGCGCGGCGGTTCCCGTCGTCGCGCGCGACGACGCGCGTGGCGACGTACCCACGGGCGCGGGCCCCGCGCCGACGACACTGGTCGAGATACCGGGCGGCACGTTCCGCATGGGCGACAACTCGGTGTGGGCGTACCCGGGCGACGGCGAGGAACCGGTGCACGAGGTCGAGCTCGATCCCTACCGGCTCGATCGCTACACCGTGACCAACGCCCGGTTCACCGAGTTCGTCGACGCCACGGGGTGGCGCACCGACGCCGAACGCTTCGGTTGGTCGTTCGTGTTCGGGGGCCTGCTCCCCGACGGCTTCCCGGACACCAGCGGCGTGGTCGGCGCCGAGTGGTGGCGTCAGGTGTTCGGCGCCGACTGGCGTCACCCCGAGGGACCTCAGTCCGCCATCGGCGAACGCGCCGACCATCCGGTCGTGCACGTGTCGTGGAACGACGCCACCGCGTTCTGTCGCTGGCGCGGCACCCGGCTCCCCACCGAAGCCGAATGGGAACGCGCCGCCCGGGGCGGCACCGAGGGATCGGCGTTCCCGTGGGGTGACGACCTCGAACCCGGCGGCGAGCACCGCATGAACGTGTTCCAAGGTCACTTCCCCGCCGAGAACACCGGGGCGGACGGCTACCTGTCGACCGCACCGGTCGATGCTTACGAGCCCAACGGCTACGGCTTGTTCAACGTCACCGGCAACGTGTGGGAGTGGTGCGCCGACTGGCTCGACACCAACTACTACGCCCGGAGCCCGCGGCGTGATCCGCGCGGGCCCGACGCCGCCGCGTTGCGCGTGCAGCGCGGCGGGTCGTACCTCTGCCACCTGTCGTACTGCCGGCGCTACCGCGTGTCGGCCCGCTTCGGCAGCGCGCCCGACAGCTCGTCGGGCAACACCGGGTTCCGGGTGGCCGCCGACCTCAGCTAGCCATCAGTGCCCACGCACTCCAGCACGAGCTCGGTGTCGACGACGAGCCGGAACCGCCCCCGCCCCGTCTTCTCGATGCGAATGGCCGCGTCGCGCTCGTCGAGGCGGCGCTTCAACAGGATGAGGCGGCTCTCCAGGTTGTCGCGGAAC
Organism: uncultured Actinomycetes bacterium; assembly: GCA_963819735.1. GTDB lineage: Bacteria > Actinomycetota > Acidimicrobiia > IMCC26256 > DASPTH01 > CAWFXC01. Next base: position 919,385 of record CAWFXC010000001.1, read on the forward strand.
TCGGGGAGCTCGAACGAAGGGTCGAGCCGCACTTCTTTGTTGGTGAACTCCGTACGACCGTCGCGTTCGTAGTGGCCCAACAGGACCCGGAGGATCCGCCCGGCGACGCCCTTGATCAGATAGTCGCCGTCGAGGAACGTGAGGCCGTCGACGGCGAAGAACCGCACGTTCGCGGTCGAGGTGACGACGGTCGGGACCGGGCGGTCGGGGGGCCGGTCGGCGGTGGTGTCGACGGCGGCGCGCTCGTGCGCCCAGTCGATCTCACCGCCTGACCCATCGCCTCTACCTGGGCTTGGCGTCGTTCACCGCCTCCTACCTGCAGCACCAGGAGTTCGAGGAGTTCGAGGTGATGGTGGCACTGGCCAACAACGTCGGGGCCCGACGAGCTGCGCGTCGTCGACCATGCGATCGTGGCGAGCCTCTCCGAGGAGGAGCTCGTGCAGTCGGCGAAGATCATGGTGCCGGCGATGAACATCGACGACCAGGTCGAGCTGTTCGGTGGCGCGCAGGCCGAGGCACCGCCCGAGGTGTTCGCCGGGATGATGGCCCTGGCCCAGCAGGCGCTGGAGCCGTCGCGCTACCACCTGCTGGCCTCCCGCCTCGGCGTGGCCTGAGTTGGAGCCGGTTGCCGCCTGATCTCGACGTGCGCTCTCGACGCGGGTTGCCGCGCCTGACCCCGCGCCGAGACGCCCACCGCTAGCCATTAGCGTCGCCGTCCTGTTCACGCCAGGGGCGTCACGATGACTCGGAACCCGCGGCGCGCCACGATCCTGGGCGCGGTCGGCGCGTTGGTGGCGGGAGCCGCACTGGCGGCGACTCCCGTCGGGGCGGCGACCGCTCCGGCCGCCACCGGCACCCCGAACGCGGCGACGCTCACCGTGCTGGTGACCAACGACGACGGCGTGGGTGCGCCCGGGATCGACGCGTTGGTCCGCACGCTACGGAAGCTGGACGACACGAAGGTCGTGGTCGTGGCACCCGCGACCAACCGGAGCGGTACCGACGAGAAGACGACGCGCGGGAAGGTGTCGATGACGCGCGGCGCACACCGCCGGCGGGTACCCGGCCACTGCGGTGCGGGGCTATCCCGCCGATTCGGTGACCGCCGCGCTCGACCGGCTCGGCGTGCGGCCCGACGTGGTGGTCTCGGGGATCAATGCGGGCACGAACCTCGGCCGCGACACCCAGATCTCGGGCACGATCGGCGCGGCGAAGATGGCCGTGCAGCGCGGGATCCCCGCGCTCGCGCTGAGCCAGGACACCGCAACCCGTCCGCAGTACGACGCCGGCGCCGCGATCGCGCGGGCATGGTTGCTGTCGCACCGGGCCGCGCTGCTCGCGCCGCCGGTGGCAGCACCCACCACGCTCGACAGCATCAACATCCCGAACTGTCCCGCGGGCAAGCCACGCGGCGTCACCGATGTGATCACCGCGACCAACACCGATCACCCCCGCGGCCGCGTCAACTGCACGTCGGGAGTCACGCGACCCGTCACCGATGTCGGGGCGTTCGAGAACGGGTACGCCGCGCTCGCCGTCGTCGTCGCGGGCCCCCGGCCCGAACGCTGAGCCAGCCCGGGTGCTCAGCGAGGTGGCGTGACCACGAGGCCGGCGAGCAACTCCATCGACCGCAACCAGCCGTCGGCGTCGTTACGCCAGGGCGTGCACATCATGTGCTGCACCCCCGCGGCGGCGAACTCGTCGTGCTCCCGCAGGATCGTGTCGGGCTCCATGCCCTGCGGGTCCCACCCGGTGCGCAACGAGATCGTGAACTCGGGTTCGGGCCGATCGCGGCGCAGCCGGGTCACGAGCGCGGCCGCGCCCGGCGGGTCGAGCCCGATGGCGTGGAAGCCGTCGCCCTTCGCGACCGCCCGCGCGTACGCGCGCTCGCCGCTCCCCCCGACCCAGATCGGGATGTCGTGCGCGGGTTTGGGGAGCACGCGAACCGCGTCGAGGTGCACGAACTCGCCCGCGAACGTGACCGGATCGTCGCGCCAACATACCCGCAGCACGTCGATCATCTCGTCGGTGCGACGGCCGCGATCGTGGAACGACTGACCGAGCGCGACGAACTCGGCTTCCGACCATCCGACGCCGGCCCCGATCGTGAGGCGCCCGCCCGAGAGCGCGTCGAGGCTCGCGAGCGAGTTCGCCAGCGCCAACGGACCGTGCTGCGGAACCACGAGCACGCTCGTGCCCAGCCCGACGCGCTGCGTCGCGGCCGCCGCCCACGCGAGCGAGAGCAACGGGTCGTACAGGTAGGGCGACGGGTAGTCCTGGGCCGCGGGGATCGCCACGTGGTCGCTGACCCACACGTCGGAGAAGCCGAGCGCCTCGGCGGCGCGGGCCGCACGCGTGATCGCGTCAGGCCCGGAGGCCCGACCGAACTGGGGAAGGTGGATGCCGATGCGCACGCGGCGAGGCTACCGAGCCCGCCCTCGACGCCGCCCGACCGATTGTCGCGGGCCGGTCGGTCGGCTAGGCATACGGGAGCGAGACCCGGAGCTCGACGACACGGGAGGCTCGGAGCCGATGAACGACGCGACGACACGCGAACCTGGGCCGGAACGCTGGCGGGCCGGGGCGCCGGAGGCATTCGAGCTCTTCGACCACGTCGAGGCGCTCGCCGCGGGTTCGGTCGACGACTCGATCCTCGGGCCCGTGCGCGCCGCGGTGGCGGCGCAGCTCTGCCACCCCGACGAACTCACGCGCCCGGTCACCGGAACCGGCCCCGCCGCCGCGCCGGCTGATACTCGCGCCGATCCCCGGGCCGATGTGTGCGTGAGCTTCGCCGAGCAGTTCGTCGTCGACGTCGCGGGCATCACCGACGAACAGCGGGCCGCGCTCGGAGATGCGATGGGGAGCGACACGTTCGTCTTCACCCAAGCCCTCTACGTGGTCGACGTGTTCCAGCGCGGGCGGATCACGCTCGCCTGCCTCTTCGACACCCCGTTCGGCCCCGCGCTGCCGGCCGCGTCCGGCGACCTCTGGGGCACGCTCGAACGGTTCATGCGCGTCGTCGCCCTCGGTGTCGCCCTCGATCCGCTGACCACCGAGCTCGTGCGCTTGCGCGGGGCGCGCGCCCACCAGTGCCGGGTCTGCCAATCGCGCCTGAGCGTGCGCGCGCTCGACTCCGCCGGCAGCCAGGAACCGTTCGCGGCGATCGACGACTACGAGCACGGCGACCTCAGTGAGCGGCATCGCGTGGCGCTCCGGCTCACCGACGCCCTGATCACGCAACCGGCGTTCATCGACGACCATCTCGTCGCCCAGGTCTGGGAGCAATTCACCGCCGCGGAGGTCGCGGAGATCGTGCTCGACGTCGTGCGCAACGGGGCCAACAAGATCGCGGTGGCGCTCGGCGGCGATGAGGCCCAGGTGACGGACGGCATCGAGTTCTTCGACGTCGACGCGTCGGGCGACGTGGTCGCCGGCACCGACATCGACGAGGTCAGGGCCCTCAGCGCCGCCCGGTGATCCTCCGGCGCGATCGGCGCCGAGGCACCGGCTCGGTAAGAATGCGACCGCATGGCGGGTGAGCGGAAGGGGCTGGGTCGCGGGGCGGTGCGCGCGCTCGCCGCCGTCGGGGTCATCCTGCTGGTCCTGAGCAGCGCCGGGTGGTGGCTCAGTACCCGCGTGCTGAGCGCCGAGGGGTTCGCCGACGTCGCCGCCAAGGCCTCCCAGAAGGAGGAGGTCCGCGACTACATCGCCGACCAGGCAAGCCTTCGCCTGGCCCGCACGTCGAACTTCGTGTCGGCGGCCCGGCCGGTCGTGGCCGACGCGATCTCGGCCGCCCTCGAGACCCCGCCGGTGCGGGCGGCGATCTACGACTTCGTGCTGCGGGCCCATCAACAGGTGTTCCAGGCGGCCGGGGCCCGCCGGGTCGACGTCGACTCGGAACAGGCTGCGGTCACGGTGCGCAGCGCGCTACAGGCGATCAATCCGTCGCTCGCCAAGAAGCTCCCCGCCAACGTGCTCGACGCGACGACCACCGTGTCGCAGTCCGGCACCGTCGACACGTTGTTCCGCGCCAGCAAATGGATACGGGTCCTCTACATCCCCGTGTTCCTGGCCGGCATCGGAATCCTCGTACTGGTCGCGTTCCGGGCCCGCGACCGCGTGCGCGCACTGCGGATCATCGGGGTCTCGGCGGCCGTCGCCGGCGCCCTCCTGCTCGGCATCGGCGTCGCCACTCCGGCGTTCGCGGTGGTGGCCGGGACCGCGGATCCGGGGCGCGGCGATGCGGTCGCCGCCTTCATCCAAGTCCTCGTCGGTCGGCTGGTCGGCGCGGGCCAGGCGATGGTGCTGGTCGGCATCCTGCTGGCGCTGGCACCGGGTCACGACGGCGGCGACCTCCAGGACCGCGTCACCCGGGCCCGGGCCTGGGTGCGCGCGAAGCGTCAGCAGCCGCGTTGGCAGTTCGCGGGCGGGGCGGGCTTGGTGCTGGTCGCCGTGCTGACACTGACCCACCCGAGCGGCATGTTCCATCTGCTGCTCGTCGCGCTGGCGATCGCGGCGTTCTACGTGGGCATCATCGTCTGCCTGCGGGCGAGCGGGCTGATGGTCACCGACCACACGATCCCACGGCTGCACAAGCGTCAGATCGCGGGTGTGTTCGCGGCGATGGTCGCCGCTGTGCTGGTGACCGCGATCGTGGCCACCAGCATCCTCGCCGGCAACACCAGCCAGGCCCGCGCCAACCCGACCAACCAGGGGTGCAACGGCTACATCGAGCTCTGCCCGGAGCCCATCAACCAGATCGTGTGGCCGGCCAGCCACAACGCGATGTCGTCGGCGGCGTACAACTTCTTCGGCGCCGAGCACACGATCACGATCCCGGAACAGCTCAACGCCGGAGCCCGCTTCCTCATGCTCGACGCCTACTACGGCTACGACGACAACGGTCTCGTGCGCACCAACCTCGCCGGTGGAGTCAATCGCGAGCGGCTGTTGCAGGAAGAGGGCCCGGACGCGGTGCACGAACTCGATCGCCTCGGCGCCCTCACCGGCGTGGCCGACACGTCGGGCAAGAAGCAGGACGTCTACTTCTGCCACGACTTCTGCGAGCTCGGTGCGGTCAAAGCCACCGACGTCCTCTCGCAGGTCAACGACTTCCTGAACCGCAACCTCACCGAAGTGGTCATCCTCGACTTCGAGGACTACGTGCAACCCAAGGATCTGAAGAAGGCCTTGATCGACGCCGGCCTCTTCGACCGCGTGTGGACGCCGAAGCCGGGTGGCGACGCGTGGCCGTCGCTCTACAGCATGGTCGTGCCGAAGGACAAGAAGACCGAGAACAAGCGGCGCCTGATCGTGCTCAGCGAGAAGCACGCCGGCGCGTATCCGTGGCTCCGCGGCACGTACTCCGTGTCGCAGGAAACCCCCTTCACCTTCTCGGCGATCAGCGATTTCAACTGCAAGCCCAACCGTGGCGGCACCGACAAGCCGTTCTTCATCGTCAACCACTGGCTCCGACCCAACGGCCCGCCGGATCCCGTAGAAGCGGCCACCGTGAACTCCCAGAAGGTGCTCACCGCGCGGCTCCAGAACTGCATCGACACCCGCAAGCGAATACCGAACGCGGTGGCGGTCGACTTCACCGCCATCGGCGACCTGTACAAGACGGTGAACCTGTTCAATGCCGCCATCGCCAAGCGCGCGGGCGTGACCGGCGCGATCACGAAGGTCGTCCAACTCGAACGGGCGCGGGACAAGATCACGACCGCGCAGCTGAACGAACTCGACGCGCTCCGGCGGCTGCCGCGCATCACCGACAAAGAGGCGCGCACGTTGCTCGGCCCACTGGCCGACTCGATCCCGACGCCGAAGGATCTCGACAAGCTCGTGCAACCCCCGCCGGAGGACGTGCCCACCACCACGACCACCCCGGCGCCGACGACCACTCCGTGAACCGCAGCTAGCTGACAACAGCTAGGGAGCGGACGCGGAGTTCCCGTCGAGGGTCTCGGCCAGGCGGCGCGCGAGGTAGCGCCGCTCGACGTCGGTCGACACGATCTCGAGCGCGGCGCGATAGGACGTCGCCGCCTCGTCGAACCGACCGAGGCGGCGCAGCAGATCGGCTCGCGTCGCCGGCAACAGGTAGTACCCCGACAACGCTCCGGCCTCCTGCAGCGCGTCGACGATCGCCAGCCCGGTGTCGGGACCGTCGGCCATCGCCACCGCGACCGCGCGGTTGAGCTCCACGACCGGTGACGGCACCATCCGCCGCAACTCTCCGTAGAGCGCGGCTATCTCGACCCAGTCGGTGGCGCTCGCTTCCCGCGCGTTCGCATGGCACGCGGCGATCGCCGCCTGCACCTGATATGGCCCCGGTTGACCGCGGCGCAGCGCGGCGTCGAGCAGGCCCAACCCTTCGTCGATCTGGCCCCGGTTCCAACGCGTGCGGTCCTGCGCTTCGAGCGAGACGAACTCACCACGGTCGTCGACCCGGGCCGGTCGCCGCGCGTCGTGCAGCAGGAGCAGGGCGAGCAGGCCGGTCACCTCGGGTTCGTCGGGCATCAACTCGGCCAGCGTGCGAGCGAGTCGGATCGCCTCCGCCACGAGGTCGACGCGCACCAGGTCGGTGCCGGCCGTCGCTGCGTACCCCTCGTTGAACAGGAGGTACAGCACCGCGAGCACCGCACCCGTTCGTTCAGGGAGCAGATGCCCCGGGGGCACGCGGTACGGGATGGCCGCGTGACGGATCTTGCGTTTGGCGCGCACCAGGCGCTGCGCCATCGTGGCCTCGGGCACGAGGAACGCGCGCGCGATCTCGACGGTGGTGAGCCCGGCGAGTGCGCGCAACGTGAGCGCGACCCGCGCGTCGACGGCGAGGGCGGGATGGCAACACGTGAACATCAGTCGCAGCCGGTCGTCCTCGACGCCGCTGTCGTCGTCGTTGCCTGCGTGCTCCATGGGCGACAGCACGGCCACCTCCTGCAGTTTGGCCGTCCCCGACGCGCTTCGGCGCAGACGGTCGAGCGCGCGATGACGCGCCGTAGTGGTGAGCCAGGCGCCGGGATTGCGCGGGACCCCGTCGCGCGGCCACCGCTCCAGTGCGCGCGCGAACGCGTCCTGCGCGCACTCCTCGGCGAGGTCCCAGTCGGCGGTGACCCGGATCAGGGTGGCGACGATCCGGCCCCACTCGTCGCGGAACGCGGCGGCAACCGCGGCTTCGACGCCCGGCGCTACATCGCCCAGATCGGCCTCACTTCGATGGTCCCGAACTCCGCGCCGGGGATCTTCGCCGCCACCTCGATCGCTTCGTCGAGATCTCGGCAGTCGACGAGGAAGTAGCCGCCGATCTGCTCCTTGGTCTCGGCAAACGGGCCGTCGGAGGCCAAGACCTCACCGTCGCGCACGCGCACCGAGGTGGCGTCGGTCGTGGGGCGCAGGCGTTCGCCGCCCTCGAGCACGCCCCGACCCTCCATCTCGTCGTAGAACCCGCCGTACTGGGCCATCATCGCCGCGGCTTCCTCCGGGCTCATCGCGGCTTGGCGGTTCTCGTCGATGCAGATCAACAGCAGGTACTGCACGGGCTGCTCCTCGTCTGGGCTCTCGTCGGGGTCATGCTCACCACCACGACGATCGGCGGTGGGACGGATCGACCGCCCCTGCGCGATTTCGGCGATTCCGAATCGGCACCGAGCGTTGTCGTGATCGTACCGACACGGTGTGGGCGTGCGGGATGGGCGCGCGGGATGGGCGCCAGGTATCAAGGTGCTCGTGGCGCGAGGATCCGATCGAGCACCAGGACACGGATCAGGCCACGAATCAGGCGCGGCGTCGGGTCCGCAGTCCGATCCGGAATCAGCGGGTATCCAACGTCTCTACTCGACCCGGCCGGAGTCGTTCGTCGCGGTCCGGGAAGACCTGGTGCAGGCGCTGCGGGCCGCGGGCCGCCCCGATCGAGCCGCCGCGGTCCACGCCCTGCGTCGGCCCACCACCGTCGCGTGGAGTATCAACCAGGTCGCCCGCGACGCCGCCCATCGGGTCGAGGCACTGATCGAGGCGACCGACGCGTTGGAAGCGGCCCAGACCGCGGCCACCGCGGGCACCGCCGGCGACCTGCGCGCCGCCACCCGGCAACGACGGGCGTTGATCGACGAGCTCACGGACCGTGCGCTCGATCACGCCGGACAACTGGGCGGGAACCCGGCCGCCCAGCGCGACGCGATCGCGTCGACACTCGACGCGGCATCCATCGATCAGGAGGCGCGCGTGCAACTGCGCGACGGTCGCCTCACGCGCGAGGTGACGCGCGCCACTGGCTTCGGAGCCATCTCGCTCACCGACCCCGCTCCCCCGGCCGCCGGCGCGCCACCGCGTGCGAGCCGAGCGCCCGAACGGAAGCCGAAGGGCCAACCCACCGACGAGTTGGCCCGACGCCGAGCCGAGGCTGCCCTCGCCGACGCGCGCGACGAAGCGCACGCAATCGACGAGGTCCGCGAAGAGGCCGACGCCGCGCACCGGGACGCGGTCGCCGAGGTCGACAACGCCGCCGAGCGCGTCCACCAATTGGAGGAGTCGCTGCAGGACGCCCGGCGGGCGCTGCAAGAGGCGAAGCGCGCCGCGATCACCGCCGCGCAGGACGTCACCGCGGCGCAGAACCGCCAGAAGCGGGCGGCCGCCAATCTGGCCCGTGCCGAACGCAGCCTGGGCGACGTGTCGCCGCGTTGACCTCGCGGTCGTCGCGGCGCTCGCTCAGCCTCGGCGTAGCTGGGCCGTTCCCGAGATGGGAGGCAGGTCGAGCGGGCTGAGCGGGCCCGGCGGGGCCGCGCACACCGCGGGGATCGCGTTGACCAGCCGATTGGCGGCGGTGGCGTTCCCCCCGGCCGCGGCGCCCGACTCGGTGGGTTCGTTGCCGTGGACGGTGACGGTCAGGTTCGGGTGCCCGCTGACCACGACCCGGTGTTCACCGCCAGGCGACGCCGGTCGCGGCCAGTCGGGCGCGCAGTCGTCGTCGATGCGCGTGACGTGCTCGACCACGAGCAGCGGGTGGCCGTCGACGATCCCCCGCACCTCGAAGCGGAACGCGCCCATGGTGCCGCGTTCGAACGTGCCCATCCCCGCGACCTCGACCGTGCGTTCGAGCGGGCGTCGCTCCACCTGGATCTCGACGTCGTCGAGGGTGACCTCGAGCAGGTCGGCCAGCACCCGCAGCACCGGCGCCCACACCATGTCGAGCGAGAAGTCGAGCAGCATCAGCGGCATCGTGTCCATCGGGCCGCCGAATCCGATCACCTCGCGCACCACCTCCGGCGCGTCGTAGAGCGCGTAGTTGAACAGCTCCTGGGCGCGAATCTCGGTGATGCCGGCACCCACACCGCTCAGCAGTGCGGGCAGGATGTCGAGCGCCCAGCCGGGATCGATGCCCGACACGAACACCGACGATTCCCCGGCCGCGCACGCCGGCTCGACGACGTCGAGCACCTCGCGCGGCGCGCTCGCCGGGTGCAGGAGCGGGTAGAACGACGTCGACACCACGTTGCGGCCCGACTGGAGGCACCCCAGCAGGTCGGCGAACGCCTCGGCCGGTCGGGTGTCGGAGGTGGCCGCGTAGACGACGGCATCCACGCCGTCGGCCCGCGCCACCGCGGTGTCGTCGGTGGCCGCGATCCCCAGGAGTTCGATCCCGGCCAACTCACCGGCGTCGACCCCGATCTTCGCCGGATTGGCCACCACCACGCCGACCAGCTCGAGATCCCGGTGCGCAGCCACCGCGCGGATGGCCGGTCGGCCGACGTTGCCCGTTCCCCACACCACGACGCGTCGAGTCATGCGGCGACGTTATCGGGACGCCGACTCCTCCCGCGGCGCGGCGTGGTCGCGCAGCGCGAACCAGGTGACCTTGCAGCCGATCAGGGGTTCGCTCCCCCAGCCGTCGGCTTCGGCGGCGACGATCTGCAGGCCGCGGCCTCGCTCGTCGGGTTGTGCGACCAGCCGCGCCGGGGTCGGATTCCGGTCGTAGACCTCGATGCGGACCATGCCGTCGCGTCGCGCCGCCCGCAATCCGATGTCGCCGGGCGCGTGCAGCAACGAGTTGGTGACGACCTCACTGGTCAGCAAAACGGCGATCTCGACCAGGTCGTGCAGCCCGCACCCTTCGAGGAACGAGCGGACCAGGCGGCGCGCCGCGCCGGGGGTCGTCTCGTCGGCCCGCCACGTCGCCAGCAACTCGTCCGACATCGCTTCGTCCGACAACTGGGCCTCCGGGGTCCGCGCGGATCGTGCGTCGCGCCATGACCCGGCATCTCTCCGGATCTCGTCCCGGTGTTACCCGGATGGAACGACGGTGAACCGGGCGCCCGCAAACCGACCGCCCGTGAACCGAGTGCTACGCGCTGATCGGCCGGACCACCAGCACGCAGACATCGTCGTCGGGCGTCGTCCCGCGGAGCAGCTGCTCGATCAGCAGGTTGCCCAGCCGTTGGACGCTCTCCCCGCCGTGCCTCTCCGCCAACGCGCGCAGGCGATTCAGCCCGAGATCGATCGGTTCGTCCCGTCGTTCGACCAGTCCGTCGGTGTAGAGGATCAGCGACGACGACGGCGGAAGCAGGTGGGTGTGCACGCGGTACTGCGCGCCGGGGAACGGGAGCGGCGGCCCGGGCCGGTCGGGCAGGAATCCGGTGTCACCACCCGCGTGCGAGACCAGCGGCGGCGGATGGCCGGCGCTCGCCCACGTGAGGATGTGGGTGCTCGACGACAGAGAGCCGACCACACACGTGGCCGACAGTCCCGCGTTGGTCTGCACCAGCATCGTGCCGACGGTCTCGAGAATGCGGCCGGGGTCGAGACCGACGAACGCGCAGCCGCGGATCGCGTTCCTCACCTGGGCCATGGCCGCGGCGGCGCCGATCCCGTGGCCCGCGATGTCACCGACCACCAGGATCAGGCGATCGTCGTCGACCGTGAACGCGTCGAACCAGTCGCCGCCCACCGTGGTGAACCGCCCGGCCGGCAGATAGCGGGCGGCGATCTCGACCGACGGCACGGCGGGCGGGTCGGGCCGCATCGCGTCCTGCAACATGGTGACGATCGCGTGCTCGCGTACCAACTCCTGGTTGGCGTCGCGCAGCGCGACGGCCTGCGCGTTGCTCCGATCCGAGAGCGATCGGGCGACCTCCCACCAGAGTTGGGCCGGCGCGGTGGCGAGCGCGACGAACACGTCGACCACGCCGATCACTTGAGATACCGCCGACCCGATGAACTTCCGGGGACCGCGCATCAACCGCTATTCGGGCGCGGTGATGAGATCGAGCACGTCGGACAAGCCGGCGATCTCGAACAGACGCTGCAATCGGCTCGGCACCAGCAGGTGCAGCGCGCCGCCGTCTTCGGTGAAGCGGACGTGCGCCGACACGAGAACGCTGATGCCGACCGAGTCGACGAAGCCGATCGCCCCGAGATCGACGGTGACGTCGCGGACGCCGTCGGCCCGCAGTTGCTGCAACCCCTCGCGCAGGGTTCCTGCGGTGCCGAGGTCGAGCGGTCCGGTGACGACGAGTCGTACGCCGCCGGGGACGGCGACGATCGACCAACCCTCGGGCAACGGCAATCCCGGGTGCGCGGCGTCGGCCGGGTCGACGACCGGGTCGGTGGGGGCCGCGCGATCGCGGTCGAACTCCGACCACGCCGTCGGCGCCGCCCCGCCGAGCTGGCCGATGATCTCTCCGAACAGCCAACGCCGGAACGCCGCCAGGTCGGGCGGCGTCGCCACCGTGAGCAGGTGATCACCGGCGCGGCAGAACTCGTCGGCCTCCTCCATGAGCTCGCGCAAGCGGCTGATGGCCTCGGCCGCACCGAGCGCGCCGGCCACGATCGGTATCACGACGTCGGCGCGATCCTGGCCGCTGCCCGCGAGCTCGCCCAGCATGTCCATGGCGGGTCCGAACCCCACGTAGTCGGTGTGCATCTCCTCGAGCAGCGCGGCAAGGCGATGCGGAATGGATCCGACGTCGGGGTGGCTCACCCGGATCACGTCGAGCTCGCGCTGCAGCGCCGCGTGGTGCTCGGCCGCGCGCTGGTACACCGCGAGCGGAAAATCGACCAGGCGGAGCTCCTGCGGCTCGTTGGTCGCGGTCATCGGCCGTCGCTCATGGGGAGATCGATCTCGAACCACACGATCTTGCCGGCGCCGGTGGGCTCGGCACCCCACCGATCGGCGAATCCTTCGACGATCGCCAGGCCGCGGCCGGTGACCGCGTCGCTGGCGTAGAACTTCCGGTACGGCAGGGTGGGGTCGGCATCGCCGACCTCCACCCGCACGCGGTCGTGACGCGCGTCGATCCGCACCGAGAACGCGGTGCGGGCATGGAGAATCGCGTTCGACGCCAACTCCGAGACCAGCAGCGCGACGCAGTCGGAGATGCCGGGATCGTCGGCCACCGCCGTGACCGCGAACACGCGCGCCGCGCCCGCAGATCCCCCTTCGGGGAGAAATCGGCGTTCCGTCTCCACCAATCCGTGCTCCGCCCGGTGCTCGCCCAGTCCGCCGGCCCACGTTAACCGCGCTACCTCTCTGCTCGGGCCCGGCACCACACCGGCCGTCCTGGCGCGTCATCAACCGACGGGTTACGTTCCTGACGTTCGCGCGGATGCGACCACGATCGCGGGGGTACGGAGATGGGCGTCAAGGGTCAGAGCCTCGGGCAGTACTGCATCTACGTGCGCGACATGGACAAGGCGCTCGAGTTCTGGGAAGGCATCGTCGGCATCCCCGTCTCGAGCCGCACCGACATCCCGAACGTGAAGGAAGTGGTCCTCCAGGCCGAGATCGGTGGATCGCGTCTGCAACTGGCGCAGAAGCTCGACCAGTCCGACCCGATCGACATGGGCACCGCGATCTGGAAGCTCTACGTCGACACCGACGACTGCCAGGCGCTGTACGACAAAGCCGTCGCCGCCGGCTGCGAGTCGGTCATGGAGCCGACACAACTCGATCGCTGGCCGGTCACGATGGCCTACGTCAAGGATTTCGACGGCTACCTCATCGAGTTCGTCGAGCACCACGAGGGCATCCGCGCGTCGTTGCGCAACCAGTCGTAGCCGCGCGTCCCGAGATCGATCCGAGAATCGACCGCGCAGTCCGCTTCAGCCGCGGACGTCGTCCCAACGCAGGAAGTCGGCGCCGGGACGGCGCGGCGTGGGCTTGAAGTCGGTGCCGATGGTGTACGCGATCGGGAACAGCCCCACCTGCATCCACTCGTCGTAGGTCACCCCGAGCACATCGGCCACTTCCTGCTCGCGCACGAGCGTGAGCGTGGTCCACGCCGAGCCGAGGCCACGCGAACGCAGCGCGAGCAGGAACGACCACAGCGTCGGGATGACCGATCCCCACCGGCTCGACTGCCAGAACACCGACGTGCGGTCGGCCTGCGCGCCGGCCCCGAAGCCGTCGGTGCGACCGGCCACCAGCGGCACGCACAACACGGGCACCTCGTGCAGGTGTTCGCGCAGGTAGAACACGCTCTCCGTCATGCGCTGCGCGGCGGGCGTGGTGCGATCGACCGTGTCTTCCGGCGCGGCGGTGCGCGCGCGGTTCACGAAGTCGTCCATGGCGGCGCGGTAGATGTCGGCGAGGGCGGTCTTGCGGGCCGCGTCGTCGACGCACACGAATCGGTACGGCTGCTGGTTGGAGCCGTTCGGCGCGTGCACCGCGAGGTCGAGACATTCCTCGATGACGGCGCGTTCGACCGGGCGTTCGAGATCGAGACGCTTTCGTACCGACGACGTAGTCGTGAGCACCTCGTCGAGGGCGGTGACGACCGGCGGGAACTTCGTCGCGCGATCGCTCATCGCGCGGGTAGCGGGTCGCCCATGCGGCGGTAGCAGTCCTCGACGTTGTCGCCCATGAAGACGGCGCGCAGACCGTCGTCGAGGTCGTCGAGCGCGGGCCGGTACAGCTCGATCGGGTCGGCGTTGCCTTCCTGGTGAGGGAAGTCCGACGACCACACCACGATCTCGGGGATCTCGGCCAACACGTCGAGCGCGTCGGTGTCGCCGAAGCCCGGCAACGGAGTGATCCGCACGTGACGCCGCAACATGTCGCCGCCCGACATCTCCCACGGCCAGTCACCCAGCGCCGGCGACGACAACGACTGCCGCTCGAGCATCTGGAGGAACGGCGGCACCCAGTTCACCCGCATCTCTTCGAGCATCACCGTGAGGCTCGGGTGACGGGCGAAGACCCCGCCGTAGAGCAACGCGGAGAGGAGGTTCTGCGCCGCGTGCGTCCGTTGGGTGTTGGCGAGCCGGGCCAGTCCCTCGACCCCGGCACCGCCGGGCCGGTTCCATCCGATGTTGGCCCAGCCGGTGAAGTCGGACGCGGTGTTGCCGACGTGGATCACCGCGATCATGCCGAGGCGGGTGGCCGCCGACCAGACCTTGTCCCAGTCGGGGTGGGCCGGCGAGACGTTGCCCGGCGGACGGCCCTGCTCGGTGTACAGGAAGAACGCCCGGGCGCCGCGGGCCCGTGACCGCTCGAGCTCGGCCACCGCGACGTCGAGATCGGCGCAGTCGATGATGGCGACGGGGTGGAGACGTTCACCCTCGTCGGACAGCTGCTCGCCGAGGAAGTCGTTGCACCGTTGCACGCCCTGGGCCCGATCCGCCTTCGGGAGGAACTCGAGTTGCTGCCAGTAGCCACCGGGATTGACCAGGCAGTGGTCGATGCCGATCGTGTCCATCCACTCGACGCGTTCCGAGGCTGACGAGTCGTGCAGGGGATGCAGGATGATCGGGCCACCGCGCTCTTCGGCCAGCCGCACCAGACCCGGGAGCAACTCCCGCGCCGACGGTCGGTCGGCGTCGGGCAGCGCGCGCAGCAGATCGCCGGCGATCCCGAACGCGAGCATGTCGAGCTTGCCCGGGAGGTGGTCGCGCCAGGGGTCGAGGGGGAACTCCCCGTCGGCGTAGCTCGTGGCTTCCCAGTGGGTGTCGACGTCGATGATCATGCGGACCCCTTCGGTCGAACGCGTCAGGAGAACGTAACACCGGTCCTTCGGCGCGGGCACCGGCGCAGTGACGACCATCCATCTACGATGCGGCCCGTGAATCGCCATGACTGAGGCCACGACCCCCGCGCCCGCGCCCGATCCCGAAGCGCTGCTGCGGAGTCGCAGCTTCGTGGTGGTGCTCGTCCTGGCCGCGGTCGTCGGCATCTTCGTGTCGTTCGCGTCGTGGGCGTTCCTGGAGCTCATCCACCAGGTGCAGATCGGCGTCTTCACCGACCTCCCCGATCGCCTGGGCCTCGACGGCGTGCCGTCGTGGTGGTACCTGCTCGTGCTCGGCCTGGCCGGCCTGCCGACCGCGTTCGCCATCGTGAAGCTCCCGGGGGGCGGCGGCCACGTTCCCGCGAACGGACTCAAGGTCAGCAGCACCGAGCCCAACATGGTCCCCGGCATCGCGCTGGCCGCGCTCGCCACCCTCGGCCTCGGGCTCGTGCTCGGGCCGGAGGCCCCACTCATCGCGCTCGGCGGGGGCCTCGCGGTGTTCGCGGTGAAGCTGGCCAAGAAGGATGCGCCACCGATGTTGCTGACGGTGTTGGCGGCGGCCGGCGCGTTCGCCGCCATCTCGGTGATCTTCGGCTCCCCGATCGTCGCCGCCATCCTCGTGATCGAAGCCAGCGGACTGGGCGGGGCGACGTTGCCCCTCATCCTCATCCCCGGGCTGATGGCGGCCGGGATCGGGTCGCTCGTGTTCATCGGCATGGCCAGCTGGACCGGGCTGAGCACCAGCGCGTACGCGCTCGTGCCCGTCCACCTCACGCCGTTCACCCGCCCGACGTGGGAGGAGATCGGCTGGACCATCCTCATCGGCATCGCCGCCGCCGCGTTGACCATCCCGATCCGCCACCTGGGCCTCGCCGTCGCCAAGTTCGCACCCAAGCAACCGTTCGCGCTCCTCCCGGTGGTCGGGCTCGTGGTGGCCGGCCTGGCGATCGCGTTCGACCAGATCACCGGCAAGGGCGTGAACGAGGTGTTGTTCTCGGGTCAGGACGCTCTCCCCGGATTCGTCGAGCATGCCGGCGCGTGGTCGCTCGGGGCGCTGGCCCTGCTGTTCCTCTGCAAGGGCATCGCGTGGGGTCTGTGCCTCGGCAGCTTCCGGGGCGGGCCGACGTTCCCGGCGATCTTCCTCGGCGCGGTCGGCGGCATCGCGGCGTCGCACCTGCCCGGGATGCCGGCGACCGCGGGCGTCGCGGTGGGGATGGGCGCGATGGTCGTCGCGTTCCTCAAGCTGCCACTGTCGGCCGTCGTGATCGCGACCGCGCTGACCCTCACGGGGGGCGCCTCGCTGATCCCGCTCATCATCGTCGGGGTCGTGGTCGCGTACATCGGCACTCTCGCCCTCGAAGGTCGCCTCGGGAGCGATCCGGATCCCGCGCCGAGCCCGACCCCCGGGCCGCCCGGTGGAGCGCCGGCCGCGACCTGAGCCGCGGAATCACCCGGTGCGGGTGACGCCGGAGCGGATCGATTGTGCGTCAATGACGTGAGCCCGCGGCCGACGCGGAGACCACGACGGAGGAACGCATGATCGCAACATCGGGCTGGGTCTGGGCAGGTGTGTCGATCCTGGCGCTCGTCATCTGGGTCGCGCTGGCGTTCTGGCCCGCGCGCGTCGCCGGGCGCAAGGGCCACAGCTTCTTCGGGTTCTTCATCTTCAGCCTGGTGTTCTTCCCCGCCGCGCTGATCGTGGCCTACGTCGTTCGCGACCGACGCGTCGTCGTCGGCCGCTGATGCCGCCAGTACCGGCTTACGCTGCTGCCGCGTGAGCGGACTCATCGATTGGCTCGACGGGCTCTCGACGCTCGTGCTCTTCCTGGGGCTGATGGCCCTGGGTCTGCTGGTCGCGGCGGGGCTCTCCTGGCTCGCGACGCGTGCGATCGAAGACGACGTCCGCACCCGCACCAGTACCAGTGTGACCACGGTGGTCGGCGTGGTCGCCGGCCTCTACGCGGTGCTGGTGGCCTTCGTGATCGTGAACGAATGGCAGACCTTCAACGACGCGCAGGCGCAGGTGTCGAACGAGTCGGCCGCGATCGCGGCGGCGTACTTCGACGCCGCCGCGCTACCCGAGCCCACTCGCACCGAGGTCCAACAGTCGCTGCTCGCGTACGACCGCTCGGTGATCTGCGACGAGATTCCGTACCTCACCGATCATCAGGGGCCCGCGCTCGGCACCCGGGCTGCACTGGCGAACGTGATCGCCACGATGGCGCGGGCCTCGCCCGCGACGCAGGCGTCGCCCTTCTACAGCAACGCGGTGAGCGAGGTCTCGCTGATCTCGAGCGCGGCGTCGCGGCCGCATAAACGCGGCATCTTCACCGCTGCCCGATCTGCTGCTCATCGTGATCGTCGCGACGAGCCTGGCCCTGGTCGCGGTGGCCAGCGTGCTCGACACGCAACACCGGCGCTGGCACCTGATCCTCACCACCGCGCTCACCATCCTGGTCGCGCTCAACCTGGCCCTCGTGATCTCGTTGAACCGGCCGTTCGACGGCGCCGCGACCATCAGCGACGCGCCGTTGCGCGAGGGTGTGCCGGCCTCGGTGCTGCGATGTAACACCCCCGCCGCCCCCACCACTACTACCCTTCCCTGACGCTCGGTCCGGGCGATCGCCTCCTCGGACCGCGGCCCGATCACCCGATCGGGGTGATGCCCGGGAGGGACAGATGTGCGCCAATAAGCCAGGAGCCGGAGCAGACGCGCGGCGGAGGGAGCCCGGAATGCCCGCGAACCCAGGCCACGCACGATGACCGCGCCGGAAACTGCACCGGAATCAGCGCCGCCCGAGGCGCCGACCAAGGCGCCGCGTTGGCGGCGCATCGTCGGGTCGATCCTGCTCGTCATCGGTGTGCTGCTCGTTCCCATCTCGCTCAGTGCGGTATGGGTGCGCAACACGCTGCTCGACACCGACAATTACGTGTCGACCGTGGGCCCACTCGCGTCGAATCCGGAGATCCAACACGCCCTGGCCACCGACCTCACCAACGGGATCTATGCCCGCGTCGACGTGAACGAGAAGGTCAAGGACGCACTGCCGCCACGGGCTTCGTTCCTCGCCGGCCCGATATCGGGCGTGCTGCGCACCGGGATCAGCGAAGCGTCGCTCCGGCTGTTCGAGTCGAAGCAATTCGAGACGCTCTGGAAGCAGGCGAACGCTCGCGCGCATCCGAAGGTCGTCAATGTGCTCACCGGGGGCGGGCCGCGTGTCTCCACCAAGGACGGCACGGTCACGATCAACGTCGAGCAGATCTTCGACAACGTCAAGCAGAAGCTCGACGCGCGGGGAATCACCATCGCCGACAACGTGACGCTGCCGTCCGACAAGCAGCAGTTCGTGCTCTTCCAGTCGAAGGAGCTCGAACAGGTCCAAGGACTCGTCGATCTCCTCCAGACCATCGCGTGGGTGCTGCCGGTGCTCGCACTCCTGTGCTTCGCCGGCGCGATCGCGCTCTCCAAGCGCCGCGCCCGCACGATCCGGCGCGGCGCCCTCGGTGTCGCGTTCGCGGTTGCCGTCCAGCTGGTGCTGCTGAAGGCGGGCCGCAACCTCTACCTGAATGCGGTGACCACCAAGAAGTTGCCGCAAGGGGCGGCGGGGGCGGTGTGGGACCAGCTCACGAGCTTCCTGCGCACCGCGGGGATCACCGCCGTCGTGCTGGCGTTGATCATCGCGATCGCGGCCTGGATCGCCGGGCCCTCGTCGTCGGCGAACCACCTGCGCACCTGGTGGCGTGAGACCCTGGGCGGTTCCGGAGGCGACGGCGCGTCCGCCAACGCGGTGAACACGTTCGTGGCGCGGTCGAAGCCGGTCCTGCGCGGCATCGGCGTGGCCATTGCGTTCATCGTGTTGATCGCGTGGAACCACCCGACGGCCCTGACCGTGCTCGGGATCGCCATCCTCCTGCTCGTGTACCTGGCGGTGATCGAACTGCTCGGCCGGGGTGCCGCGGTCGATCACACCGCCGACGCCTGAGGATCGACCCGATCGCTACCGAATGGACGCGTCGTCGCTCCGCAGGAGCAGGGCGAGGACCCGCCACGCGTCGTCGTCGCGCTGCAACACTTGGAGCTCCGCGACATTCTTCCGGTAGCGATCGGTCAGCAGCAGTGCGGGCCAGACCGGCTCGACCGTGTCACCCAACGCGAATACCGGCGCGGCGCACAGCTCGGCGCGCGGCCAGCAACCTGCCGACCGACCGACGCGGTTGCCGAGGAACACCGCCACCGCGTGGACGTGCAACGCAGTGACACCGAGCACGATGCGTTCACCGAGATACGCGCCCCGTGCCTTCAGGAGCTGACGGTGCCCCAAGCCGGCCACGCTCGTGAGCTCGCGCGAGCCGACCGCGTTGGGCTTGAACAGCGCCGCGGCCAGGACCACGTCGTCGGCGCGTGGCTGCACGAGCTCACGGGCCCACCGCGGGTGATCCCGGGTGGCGGTGCTCGTGTCAGTGGAAACACGGCGGGACTCGGCCATGCATCCTCCTCTGCAACACATCCGTCGTACATCAGTGGCGCCTCGACGCATAGGTCCTTGACGCGTTCTTGACGCGCAGCCCGGTTTCTTGGCGCGGTCCAAGCACCTACGACCGATCAAGAGGCCGCGAGTGACAGCGGCGAGAGACCCGAGCGATTGTTTCCGTCCGGTCGATGGCGCATACTTCTGGCCCGGGCAGCGAACACCACAGGGCGGATCACGAGGAACCCATGCGAACGCGTCTCGTCTCGATCTTCGCGCTGGTGCTGGTGGCGGCGATCACCCCGATCGGATCGTTCGCGGCGCCCGCGGGTGCGGCGACCAAGAGCACGCCGCCCGACGCGTGCGCGCTGATCACCTCGGCCGACGTCGCGACCGCATTCGCCAAACTCGATCCCGCCTTGCAGCCGACGAGCGTGGCCGATCCCGTCCGTGGGAAGCCGGCCAACCAGGGGGGCCAGGGCACCGACTCGTGCTCGACCGCGTTCTACCTGCCCAACTCGGTGGGTGGCACCGTCCTCGTGAAGGCGAACAAGATCGTGAAGGGCTTCCCGTGCCCGCCCAAGGGTCAACCGGGCAAGACGGTGAAGATCGGGAAGACGAAGGCGCTGGTGGAGCCCCTCCCGAGCAATGCCGCCGTCGCCCGCGACATCACGTTCGTGCAACAGGGAGGCTGCACCTTCCTGGAGATCTTCCTGAGCGGCGGCGACGCGCACGTCCCCGCGAGTGCGTTCGTCGAGCTGGCGACCGATGCGTTGGCCAAGAAGCCGGGCGCGACCCCGGCCACCACCACCACGCCCGGTTGATCGCCGGCTACGTCCGGCTGGCCCGATCGGATCGCACGGTCACGAGGAGACACGACGCGGCCACGGCGATCCACACGTCACCGACGGTCAGCCCGAGTCGTTGCCACAGCCCGTGGGCCGGGCCGAACGTGGTGGCGACCAGACACGCGGCCGAAACCGCCGCGGTCAGCACCGAGAGACGCGCGCCACGTGTCCACCCGCGCCGCACGAACGCGGGCGCGGCGAGCAACGGCAGCGCGACGATCGCCACGTAGCCGACGCTCGCGAACGCACCGTGCACGGTGTCGCCGGACCATCCCTTCAGCGGAGCGGCGGCGACGCCCAGCGTGCAGGCGCCGGTCACGAGCGCGGCGATCCACGCGCGCCCGTCGAGCACGACGCGCAGCGCGAACCCGAACGCGATGAGCCCGCACCCGAAGACCACGAAGCCGACCGTCATCAGCACGCGAGTCGACGAGCCCACCGCGGCGAGGTCGCTGATCGCGTTGTCGACCGGCGAGTAGGAGCCGGAGGTGATCGCGCCGCCGATCACCCACGCACCGACGAACGCCGCCGGGCCGACGACACCGCCCCACAGGAGGAGGGGAAGCGACCGGGGCCGGCGGATCCCGCGGTAGTTGGGCAAGGACGGAGGCTAGGCCTCGGTCGGCCACACCCTCCTTTGCAGGGCCAGCCTCCCGACACGGCTTCCGAAGGCGATCGCGCACGCTGCCCCGCGCCATGCTCTTCGACCCCAGGACCCGGGACTCGAGGGCAATTCATCCACTTGGGATGACCGGTTCGCCCACGCGGTCTGTTTGGCTCACGAGGAGGGCCCGCGCCGACGAGTTGTGCCAGGAGGTTCAGGGTGAGCGAAGTTCCGGAGATTGCCCGCACCGTGCTCCCGATTCCGGCACATGGTCACGTCGGGCTGACCACCTACGACGCGAAGGATCCCGACACCTCGTTCGCTCCCATCACGCCCGTGCGCCCCCCCGCCGGCGCGCCGAACGTGCTGATCGTGATGATCGACGACTGCGGTTTCGGCGCATCGAGCGCATTCGGTGGTCCGTGCAGCACGCCGAACATCGAGCGGCTCGCCGCCAACGGCCTGAAGTTCAACCGGTTCCACACCACTGCGCTCTGTTCGCCGACGAGGGCTGCACTCCTCACCGGGCGCAACCACCACGCGGTGGGCATGGGTGGCATCACCGAGATCGCGACCTCGGCGCCGGGGTACAACTCGATCCGCCCGCAAGAGACCGCGCCCACTGGCGGAGATCCTGAAGCTGAACGGCTACAGCACCGCGCAGTTCGGCAAGTGCCACGAGGTCCCGGTGTGGCAGTCGAGCCCGATGGGCCCGTTCGACCACTGGCCGACGGGAAGCGGGTTCGAGAAGTTCTACGGCTTCGTCGGCGCCGAGACCAACCAGTGGTACCCCGGCCTCTACGACGGCGTCGCCCCGGTCGAGCCCGACGAAGACGCCGGAGGAGGGCTACCACCTCACCGAGGACCTCACCGACCAGGCGATCACCTGGATGCACCAGCAGAAGTCGCTGATGCCCGACAAGCCGTTCTTCATCTACTTCGCGCCCGGCGCGACCCACGCGCCGCATCACGTCCCGCCCGATTGGATCGACAAGTACAAGGGCCAGTTCGACCAGGGGTGGGACAAGATCCGCGAGGAGACACTGCGCCCGCCAGAAGAGAGCTCGGCGTCGTGCCGGCCGACGCGGAGCTCTCGGCCCGGCCCGACGAGATCCAGGCGTGGGACGACGTCGACGCCGACGCTCAAGCCGATCCTGGCCCGCCAGATGGAGATCTACGCGGCGTTCCTCGAGCACGTCGACCACCACATCGGTCGACTGCTCGACGCGATCGAGGCCGTGGGCATCCTCGACGACACGTTGATCTACTGCATCGTCGGCGACAACGGCGCCAGCGCCGAGGGGACGCCCGAACGGCACGTTCAACGAGTTCATCTCGCTCAACGGCGCGGCCGCAGTTCGAGACCACCGAGTTCATGGCGTCTCGCATCGACGAGTTCGGCGGCACCGACGGCCTACAACCACTACGCGGTCGGCTGGGCGCACGCGATGAACACGCCCTACCAGTGGACCAAGCAGGTCGCGTCGCACTTCGGCGGCACCCGCAACGGCATGATCGTGCACTGGCCGAACGGCGTCGACGGCCAAGGGCGAGATCCGGACCCAGTTCCACCACGTGATCGACGTGGCGGCCGACCGTGCTCGACGTCGCCGGTCTTCCCGAGCCCGCGTTCGTGAACGGCATCCAGCAGCACACCGCTGCACGGCGTGAGCATGCGCTACGCGTTCGACGACGCGAAGGCCGCCGGAGCGGCGCGAGACCCAGTACTTCGAGATCGCCTGCAACCGCGGCGTCTACCACAAGGGCTGGACGGCGGTGACCCGCCACAGCATCCCCTGGGAGTTCGGTGCCGACCTCCCGGCCCTCGACGACGACGTCTGGGAGCTCTACGACACCAACACCGACTGGTCGTCAGGCGCACGACGTCGCGTCCGAGCATCCCGACAAGCTCGCGGAGCTCCAACGCCTCTTCCTGATCGAAGCGGTGAAGTACAACGTGCTCCCGCTCGACGACCGCCGCATCGAGCGGTTCAACTCCGACATCGCCGGACGACCCGTGCTCGTGAAGGGCAACAACCAGCTGCTCTACGGCGGCATGACCCGGCTGAGCGAGAACTCGGTGCTCAACCTCAAGAACAAGTCGCACGCGGTGACCGCCGAGGTCGATGATCCCCGACGGCGGCGCCAGCGGAGTGATCGTCGCGCAGGGCGGCGCCTTCGGCGGCTGGAGCCTCTACCTGCACGACGGCAAGCCCAAGTACTGCCACAACCTCGCCGCACTCATGCACTTCTACGTGGAGGGCACCGAGGTCGTACCCGCGGGCAAGCACCAGGTCCGGATGGAGTTCGCGTACGACGGTGGCGGCCTGGCCAAGGGCGGCACGGTCACGCTCTACATCGACGGGAAGGCCGCGGGCGACGGCCGGATCAACGCCACCGTGCCGATGATCTACTCGGCCGACGAGACCTGCGACGTCGGGCTCGACACCGGCACGCCGGTGAGCGAGGATTACACGGCGGCAACGAGCCGGTTCACCGGCACCGTGAACTGGGTGGAGCTTCACGCGGGCGACGACAACCACGACCACCTCATCACCGCCGACGACCTCATGCGCATCGCGATCACCAATCAGTAGTCGGAGCAGCACAGCACGCACCAACGCGGGGTCGCGGTTCCCAGTCAGAGAATGCCGACGGCCTGCGCGTGCTCGACCGCGGCGGTGCGCGAGCTCACGCCGAACTTCCGGTACACGGAGAGGGCCTGGGTCTTGACCGTGTTGCGCGAGACGAAGAGCTGCTCGGCGATCTCGCCGAAGTTGAGGTGCGTCGGAAGGAAGCGGAGCACGCGGAGCTCGGCGGGGGTCAGCGCGGGGACTCCCGCACCGAGTGGCGCGATCGCCGCGTCGGCCTGCGCGCGTGCGGTCTCGAGCCGGTCGGGCAGCACTCCGGGATCGGGGTACTTCGACAACAACCGGTCCGCCTCGCGAATGGCCTGGCGCGCGGTCGCGGCATCGCCGGTCGTGACCGCGGCGCGGGCAAGGTAGAGACGCGCGTCGATCGCCATCCAGGGGCTGATGCCGACGAGTGAATCGAGGAGGGCCCACGCGTGCTTCGCCTCGCGCGCGGCGAGCGCGACGTCGCCGTCGTGTGCGTGGACGATGGTCGCGACGGCGAACAGTGCCGTGTGCGGAGGCTTCGCGCCTAGGTCGTGTTCGGTCACCATGCGCAGCGCACGGTCGACGTGCCGTGCAGCCTCGGTCCAATCCTCTTCGTCGACGGCCAGCGCCGCGAGCTGCGCGAGCGCCGGGGCCACCATCGCGGGGAGTAGTCCGCCGCCTTGGCGCACCGCCTCCTCCAGGTTCGATCGGGCAGCTCGCGGATCGCCGAGCAGACGGTGGGCGGTGCCCTCGAGCCCGAGCGCGAGCACCCGGTAGGGGTTGTCGGCCGGATGGAGCTCGACCGCGCGCCGGGCATCGTCGCGTTGACGCGTGAGCCCATCGTTCCCGACGAGCGCCGCGAGGAGCGCGACCGCGGCCCTGACCGGCGTGCCGTCGGGCAAGGTCGTGTCCGGTTCGAACCGCTCGGCGATGGCGGTCCAGTGCGCGATCGCCGCGAAGTCGCCCGACCCGAGTGCCCACCACGCCCGGGTGAGCACCAGTATCGGTTGGCGCCGGACTTCGTCCTCGCTGAACCGGTCGAGCCATTGGGCAACCGTCGCAGCCCGCCCACCGCTGATGAAGATCGGCGCCGCGCGCCACACCAACTCCGCGGCTCGGCGCTCGTCGCCGGCGGCATGGGCGTGAAGGATCGCGTGGCTGACGTTGCCGGCCGCCTCCCACCAGTCGGCGGCCCGGCGGTGCAGCTCCGATTCACCACCGGGCTCGCGTCGGCCGAGCTCGGAACGCAGCATGTCGGCGAGGAGGTGGTGGTACCGGTACCAATTCCCTTCACGGTCGAGCGGGATCAAGAGGAGATTCGAACGCGCGAGCTGCTCGAGCGTCGCGGTCGAGCCCGTCTGTTGGAGCACCGCGTCGCAGAGCGGACCCGACAGCCGTTCGAGCACCGATGTCCGCACGAGGAAGTCCACGAGATCCGGATCCAGCGCGCGCAGCATCTCGTCGCGCGCGTAGTCGACCATCAGGCGATCGGCGCCGTTGAAGCGCTGCGCGGCGAGTTCGGGCGACGGATCTCCGCGCAGCGCGAGTGATGCGAGGTACAGGCCGGCCGCCCATCCTTCCGTCGTCTCCACCAATCCTTTGCCGGTTCGCGGCGAGAGCTCCACCCCAGCGGCGAGCAGCAGCTCCCGACCTTCGGCATCACTCATCGCCAGGCTGCTCGTGTCGAGACGGGTCATCCGGCCCTGCATCATCAGGCGCGGGAGAGAGAGCTCGGGTTCCCGGCGCCCGGCGATGACCACCTGGGAGCCGGTGGGCACGTGCGCGACCAGCGTCGCGATGATCCCCAGCGCCTCGGGCGTCCGCAGCATGTGCACGTCGTCGAACACGAAGAGGAACGGGCGGGGGCATTCCGCGACCACGCGCCCGAGGCGAGGGAGGCGGACCTTCTCCAGGTCGGCCTGGGCGTTCGCGAGCTCGGCGAACGCATCGGGTGCGAGCGGCTCGATGGAGTCGAGCGCCAGCGCGATGTAGGTGAGCAGGACCGCGGGGTCGTTGTCGCCGGGGGTGATCGAGATCCAGCCGGTGGGCCGGTGGTCGCGCTCGGCCCATTGCGCCAGCAGCGTCGTCTTGCCGTAGCCGGCGGGCGCCACGACGAGGAACACGGTCGCCGCGGGTTGTGCCTGGAGCCGTCGCTCGAGCTCCGGCCGGGGCACGATCCCGTCGCGCAGGTAGGCCGGACGAAGCTTGGTCTCGAACGGAACCAGCCCTCTCGCCCGTTCGCGTGCGCCTTCCACCACCGCCACGAAGGCGCATGGTACCGAACCGGGTGGAATTACCCAGACCGGTCCCGCCCCGGTCCCGCCCCGGGCCCAGGTCCTAGAGCCGCGTGTCGGCGCCGAGTCGCCCGGCCCGCACCGCGGCCTGGAGCAGCCCGTAGTCGCGCTCGTTCTGGTCGGCGTAGGCGTCGGCGAATTCGGCGATGGCGCGATCGAAGCCGTCGGTCTTCCCGAGGTACGACCCGATCGCGATGCGATCGCCCGACCGCGCGTGGGCGCGGGCGAGGGTCCAGCCGCACATCCGTCCCCACAACGCCATGCCGGCGACGGTCATGCCGCTGATGTCGGCGGAACCCTTCCAGTCGCGCAGCTGCCGGATGTAGTAGTCGCGGACGCCGAGGTGTCCGTCGAACCGCTCCCAACCGAGGAAGATGTCACTCGTCGCCTGCATCAGCCGTTGGCCGGCGACGACCCGCTGCCCGTGGTTGGCGAACGGACTCTTGGCGGTGAACTCCTCGAGGACAGCGGCCTGGGCTTCCTTGATCTGCAGCAACAGCGGCGACTCCCGGTCGCGTTCGAGGAACAGCGCGATCCAGGAGTCGGTGCCGACACTGCCGACGCCCACGACCTTGCGGGCGAGGTGCACGAACCGGTACTGCTCGAACAGGCACCGGCGGTCGGACTCCAACGAGCGCGTGTAGGACCGGATGATCCCCTGCAGCGCGTCCCTGATGATCGCGGGGTCGACGCCGGTGACGAGCTCCTCGACCGGAATGAGCAGCGGGGGGTCGCTGATGATGCGCGGTTCACCCTCGGTCGCATGGCACAACTTGTCGTACGCCTGCATGCTGTCGTGCGCGCGCGCCTTCGCCACCGCGTGCCACACGCTCGGCGTGTGCTCGGAATCCAGCTCCGCCTGGAATTGCGGCAACAGTGCATCCATGTCGAGGTGCGAGTACCACACTTCGAGCATCGACGCGTGTGAGAGCTCGCGCATGGTCTCGCGATACGACGCGACGGCCTGGCGCACGACGCTCGTGCGATCCTTCCGCCGGTAGTCGTTGTCTCGGCCCGCAACCTCGAGGCTCGTCGCGAGCCGCTTGACGTCCCACTCCCAGGGACCGTGGGCCGTCTCGTCGAAGTCGTTCACGTCGAACACGAGGTGGCGTTCCGGTGAGCCGAAGATCCCGAAGTTCGACAGGTGCGCATCGCCGCACGCCTGGACCCGCAGGCCCGAATCGGGAGTGGTGGCGAGATCGGCGGTCATCGGGAGCGCGGCGCCCCGGTAGTAGGTGAACTCCGACACCAACATCCGACCGTGGCGAATCGGCACGAGGTCGGGAATCCGGTTCCGTGACTGCTCTTCCAGCAGGTCGACCGGATTGCGCCGATCGACCGGGGGGACCCACGCCGCGTGAGCCTCGAACGGGACCGCGGCGCGGGCGGCCTTGCCGCGCGCGGCTCGTTCCCTCGTCGATTCGGTCCCCGGCTCGCTCCCCGGCGCGCCGCCGACGGGCGCGCCGCCGACCGCGCCGCTGATCGCTTCCTCGCGCACCGCCATCTCGCGCACCGCCCGTTCCCGCCGCTCGCCCCGAGCGGTCACCGACCCACAATACGGACCCGGCTACGCCGAGCGCAGTTCAGAGATCGCGGCCAGGATCTTCTCGATCTCGCGGTCCTGGGCTTCCATGTGCTGCTGGATCTCGATCGCGGTGTGGAGCACCGCGTCGGCGTCCTCGTAGGTCGCCTGGGCGCGCGCGTCGGCCGCCCCGGCCTGCACGTTCTGGCCGACGATGATGATCGACAGCAGTACGAGCTGCAGGAAGGTCTGCGCGGTCCAGGTGACCGTCGGCGCCGCGCCCGCCCGCAGCGCGGCGGGCAAACTGACGAGCGCCAGCGCGGCAAATGCGTACGCGCACCACATCGTCCCGACGACGGAGGTGATCTTCAACGCGAGAAACGTGTTGAAGCGGGTGACCGGTCCGCCTCCCCGTGGCAACTGGTCGGCCACCTGCGGGGCGGGTTCGGCTTGGCGACGTTCGATCCGGGGATGGGCAACGTGCGTGAAGATGCTCGGCATGCCTCATGGTGTCATCCGCCCGCGCGCGCGCGACGTATGCACTCACGGAGCAACCTCTCATCCCGCGCTCATGAGAGTGCGCCCAGAGGCTCCCAGGTCGGGCCACCGGGTCCGCGCCGGTCAGAGATGCGTCTGCCCACCGTCGAGCATGATCGTCTGACCGGTGATGAAGCGGGCGTCGTCGCTCATCAGGAAGGCGACGGCACCCCCGATGTCGGCTTCGGCGTCGCCGTAGCGCCCCAGAGGAACCTTCTCGAGCGAGGTCTCGAACGCGCCGTCGGGCTGGCGCTTGTAGTACTCGGGAACTGAAGGCGACATCGCGAGCGGGCACACCGAGTTCACCCGCACCTGATAGCCACCCCACTCGTTGGCGGCGGTGAGCCCGAGACCGCGGATCCCGTTCTTGGCCGCCGCGTACGCTGCCGAGGCCCTTGGTGCCCTCGATCGCGGCGCCGGAGCTGAAGTTGACGATGCTCCCGCCCGCGGCCTTCAGGTGCGGCAGCGCGAGCGACATCGTGGTGAACATGCCGACGACGCTGACCTCGAGCTCGCGGCGGAGATCCTCCACCCTCAGCTTCTCGAGCGGTCCGCCGCCGGTGCCCGCGTACGCGAGGTTCACGATTCCGTCGAGGCGCCCGAACTCCGAGACCGCGAGGTCGATCGCGGCCTGCACCTGCTCGGCGTCGGTCACGTCGCACGCGGCCGCGAGGCCGGCCGCGTTCCGGTCCTTGATCTCGGCCGCCACCGAGATCGCGTTTTCGTGGTTCCAGTCGCCGACCACCACCGCCGCGCCTTCCGACGCCATCACGAGGGAACAGGCCCTCCCGATTCCGCGTCCGCCGCCGAAGGTGATCACAACCTTGCCGTCGAGTCGTCCTGTTGGGGCCATGGGCGTGCATGCTACGGAAGGGCACGCAACGCCCGCCATTGGCCGCCGCTAACCGGGCTCCGGTGCGGCGGGCACCGCGCTCACCGCGTCGTAGAGCTCGCGCGAGTTCTCGGTGACGGCGTTGATCTGGTCGACGAGGGAGTCGTACTGATCGACGAGCCCGTTGTACTGGGCGACGAGCGCGTTCGCCCGGTCGGCCGCGCCGTTCTGGGTATCGACGAGATTGTTCGACTCATCGATGCGGCCCTGGCTCCGGAGCGAGTCGATCTGCTGCCCGAGTTGATCGGCCTGCGCGCCCGCGGCATCGATCTCGGTCCGGGTCGAAGTGAGCTGCGACTGCAGCCCGTCGAGTTGCGATTTGAGCTGGTCGTACTGTTGTTCGAGGTTCTTGAAGACGGCTTCGTAGCTCGCGAATGCGGCGACGACCCGCGCCCGATCCGAGAAGTAGCGCCGGTAGTAACGCTCGAGCGGCGGGCTCAGGTTGGCGACTTCGGTGGGGAGCAACGAGTGGAGCTCGTCGAGTCGCGCGCCCGGTTCGGTCTTGTCGTATTCCGCGACCAGTGCCGTCAGGTCCGGGTCGTTGAGCGATGTATAGAACGTCTGGATGAGCGAGTCGATCCGCACCCGTTGCTTCTTGGTCAACGACTGGTACGCGGCGTGCAGCATCTCGTGCGCGGCCGAGACGATCATCGCGGGGGCGAACTGCGGCTCGTCCACCCGCAGGACGCGCAATGCCGTACCGGTGAAGCACCCGAACACGAGCGAGTCGGCCTCTTCGCTCGTCACCCGACAGTCCCGCGCGAACGGCGACTTGTCCTCGACCTTCGAGTTGACTCCGGCGACGAGGCGCCGGGCCGCGGTCGTCATCGTCGCCTGCGCGAGCAGCGACACCAGTTGCTCACTCTCCGACTCGACCATCAGGCGCCGCAGTGGCGCGGCCTCGGCGCGCGAAACCCCGGCATCGAGCGGCACGGTGAGCACGCCGTTCAGCGGCACGAACGCCGAGTCGGCGTTCTCCAGATCAAAGGTCGCCACGACGCGACCGTCGAGGGTGAGCGCGAGCTTCTGGTGGAAGTGCGATGCCGCAAAGGTGTCGAGCGCCGCGGCCTGGGAGCCCATGACCCGAACCTCGAGCGCCACCCGACGCTTCGGCGCGGCTTCGACCGCGACGCCGACGACCTCGCTCCCCGTGATGGGCGCGGGTCCCAGCAGCACCCGACCGGCTCGTGCGCTCGCGCCCTGCGGTGAGGCGATGACACACGCCGGCGCCGGGTCGTCAGCTGCGGTCACGCTGGGCACGACCCGCAACGCATCGAGGTGCGCGACATTGCATGCGGCCAGCGCCGCGGTGCCGGCGCGACGCGCTGCACGTTTCGGTCGTCGCGACGGCGGTGGTGCCACCGAGCCGAGCACGGGTCGCAGGCGCAACGTGTGCGCCCGACCCTGCACGATGCCACTGGCCGTCGGCGACGCCCCCGCGGGCGGCATCGCCACCGACGAGACCAGCAGCATCACGCCCGCGGCCACCGCCGCGGATGCTCGCAGCCCAACGCTCACTCGATCACGCTCCCGCCCCCTCTGGCTCGGCGCCGCGTCATCGCCGGCCGCACGAACGCCCCATACATCGACGACTCGACGCCGCGCCTTGATCTCGGGCCGCGGATCTCGGGCCGCGGCGCGCCGTCGGGCTCAGGTGCCCCGCACCTTCATGCCCGCGGCGCGGTAGATCGCGTCGATGACGCGCATGTTCGCAATCGACTCCGACGGCGGGGTCAGCGTCGGTTCGCCCCGCAGCACCGCGCCGCAGAACGCCTCGAGCTGGTACTCGTAGGTCGGCTTCCTCGGGAAATGCTCGACCCGCTTCCCGCCGTCGGTGGTGGTGACCTTGAGCCGGCTGTAGAGCTGCGGGGTCGTCGGGTTCAAGACCCGCATCTCACCCCGATCGCCGACGGCCTTCGCCCGCACCTGCAACACCGACGACGACCACATGGAGCACGTGATCGTGCCGGTGTGGCCACTCGGGAACTCCAGCTCGGCTCTCATCGCGCGATCGACGTCGGGATTGCGCAACTTGGCCGTCGCCCGCACCACCTCGGGCTCCTCGCCCCCGAGCGTGCGCACGATGTGCACCGTGTAGCAGCCGGCGTCCATCAACGCGCCGCCACCGAGGTCGTACTGGTACCGGATGTCGGAGAACACCGGCAACGGGAAGCACAGTGCCGCCTCGACGTGCCGCAACGTGCCCAGCTCCCCGCTGCGGATGATGTCGACGATGCGCTGCGCGAGCGGGTGGTAGCGCCAGTGGAAGGCTTCCATGAGCACCAGACCGGTCTGTTGCGCCGTCACCGCCAGTTGTTCCGCTTCCTCGGCATTCGCGGTGAGCGGCTTCTCGCACAACACGTGCTTGCCGGCTTCGAGCGCGGCGGCGGTCCACGTCGCGTGCAGGCCGTTGGGCAACGGGTTGTAGATCGCGTCGACGTCGGGCCCGGCGATCAGCGCGTCGTAGCCGTCGTAGACGTTCGCGACCTGGTGCTTGCCCGCGAACTTCTCGGCGCGCGCTCGATCGCGCGCCGCGACCGCGACGACTTCGGCCTCCGCCACCTTGCGCGCCGGCCTGATCAACGCGCCCGGCGTGATGCGCGCCGCGCCGAGCGCACCGATCCGCACCACTCCCATCGTGCCCTCCTCCGTGGTCAGGACCGAGCGTCGCGGATCGCGCGCCACACGCGCTCCGGTGTGAGCGGCATGTCGATGTGGCGGATCCCGAGATACGACACCGCATCGACGACCGCATTGTGGACCGCGGGTGTCGACCCGATCGTGCCCGATTCGCCGATGCCCTTGGCACCGAGCGGGTTGAGCGGAGTCGGCGTGACGGTGTTCGAGGCCTCGAAGCTGGGGAATTCGGCCGCGCTCGGCACCGCATAGTCGATGAGGTTCGCGGTCAACGGATTGCCGTCGTCGTCGTAGATCACTCCCTCGAACAACGCTTGCGCGATCCCCTGCGCGATCCCACCGTGTTGTTGGCCCGTCACGAGCAACGGGTTGAGGATGCGGCCACAGTCGTCGACCGCGACGTGGCGCAGCATCTTCACCATGCCGGTCTCGATGTCGACCTCCACGACCGCAACGTGCGCGCCGAACGGGAAGGTGGCTTCGCCCTGATCGAAGTCGAGCGCGAACGCGAGGGCCGGCTCCATGTCGGGGGGTCGCCGGGCGTCGTCGTGGGCGGCGCGGGCGAGCTCGCCCCAGGTGAGCGCAGTGGCGGGGACACCGGCCACCGAGAACCGGCCGTCGTCGAGCACGATGTCGGCGACGTCGGCCTCGAGCAAGTGCGCGGCGATCCGCTTGGCCTGCTCGATCACGCCCTCGCTGGCGCGGTAGACCGCGCTCCCGGCGGTCTGGAGCGAACGCGATCCCATCGTGCCGCTGCCGCGCGGCACGATCGCGGTGTCGGATTGGACCAGGCGCACCGCGTCCATGGGCACCCCGAGCAGATCGGCCACGATCATCGCGAACGAAGTCGCGTGGCCCTGCCCGTGCGACGACGTCCCGACGGTGGCCGTGACCGAACCGTCCTCGTGGACTTCGACCGATCCGAACTCCTTGAACGTCCCGCCGGCGGTGACCTCGACGTACGTGGCGACCCCGATGCCGAGCTGGTTCGTCGCGCCCTGCTCCCGCCGAGCCGCCTGTTCCCGGAGCAGCTCGTCGTAGCCCGCGACGCGCAGTGCCTCGTCGAGTGCCTTGGCGTAGTCGCCGACGTCGTAGTTCGCACCGGTGACGGTGGTGAGCGGGAAGCGATCGGGCGGCAGGAGGTTGCGGCGACGCATCTCGACCGGATCGATCCCGAGCTGGTCGGCCGCCATGTCGATGATCCGCTCGAGCAGCTGGGTGGCCTCGGGTCGCCCGGCACCGCGGTACGCCGCGGTGGGTGTGGTGTTGGTGGCCACGCTGCGCGAGTTGATCTCGACCTTGGGGATGTCGTATACCCCTTGCCCCATCATGCGGGTGAGGAACGGGAGGAACGCGCCGATCGCCGGGTACGCGCCGCCGTCGGCGACGATCCGGGCCCGGACGCCGACGATGCGGCCGTCGCGCTTCACCCCGAGCTCCACGTACTGCACCTGGGCGCGGCCGTGGGTCATCGCCACCATGTTCTCGCTGCGGGTCTCCGTCCACTTGACGGGCCGGGCGAGGCGTAGCGCGAGCGCGGCGGCGAGCACGTATTCGCAGTACGTCCCGCTCTTGGCGCCGAATCCACCGCCGACTGCCTGCGCGAGCACCCGCACCTGATCGGGCTCGAGACCGACTGCGGCCGCGAGCGGGCCGCGCACCCCGAACGGTGCCTGCGTCGGGACGGTCACGGTGAGTTGCCCGTCGGCCGTGGGCTCGACGAGCACGCCGTTGGCCTCCATCGGCACCGCGGCCAGGCGCTGGTTCACGAACCGGCCTTCGACAACGACGTCGGCATCGTCGAAGATCGTCGGGTCCTCACCGAAGTTGAATTCGATCGCGAGGTTCGAGCCGTGCTCCGGGAACAGCAGCGGCGCGCCCTCGGCGAGCGCGGCCTCGGGATCGACGATCACCGGTAGCGGTTCGTAGTCGACGATGACCGCCTCGGCCGCGTCGATCGCCTGGGCTCGGGTCTCGGCCGCGACGACCGCCACGATGTCGCCGACGAAACGGACCACGCCGTCGGCGAGGGGTGGGCGACCGAACACGGGAGGGAGCATGACGAAGCCCGGCATCGGCGCGAGGCCGAGGGTGTCGTGGCGCGCCACCAGGATCACGCCGGGCATCTGCTCGGCACCGGCGATGTCGACGGTGCCGAGCCTGGCGTGCGCGGTCGTCGACCGCACGAACGCCAGGTGCACGGTGCCGGCCGGCGTGAGATCCTCGACGTAATTCGCCTGCCCGCGCAGGAGGCGCGGATCTTCGACCCGGCGAACCGGATTACCCAGGATCGAACCCGAAGCTGTCATGGCTCGGCATGCTAAAGCCATCGGCAGTTCCGGCGCGATCGTGGCGAAGGGAGCACTCGTTGTCCGATGCCGTGACCGACCCCACCAGCCCTCGCGACCCCATCGGCGACGTACGAGACGCCCGCACCCTCTTCCCCGCCACTGCCAATGCGGCGTACTTCAACACCGCGGCCGTCGGCCTGGCCAGCCGAACCCTGGCAGCCGCGTATCACCACTACGTCGACGAATGGACCGCGACCGGGCTCGACTACGCACGCGGCGAGACGGCGGCCGAGCGCGCTCGCACTGCGGTCGCCGCACTCATCGGTGCCGACCGATCCGACGTCGCCTTGATCGCATCGGTGTCTTCGGCCGCCGGACTCGTGGCGGCCCAGTTCGGTCCGGCCGACCGCGGGCACAACGTCGTGATCGGCGAGCGCGAGTACAGCTCGAACCACTACCCGTGGCGACTACTGGCGAACAAGGGCTACGAAATTCGTCAAGTGCCGTTCCGCAACGGCGGCCTGGAACCCGACGACATCGCGCCGCGTGTCGACGACGGAACCGTGCTGGTCGCGTTCAGTGGTGTGCAGACCGCCACCGGGCACCGTTCCGACATCCGGGCGATCAGCGCGATCGCCCACCGGGTCGGCGCGATCGTCTTCGTCGACGGCGCACAACTCGTCGGCGCGTTGCCGGTGGCCGAAGATCTCGACGCCATCGACGTGTTGGTCGCGCCGGATCACAAGTTCCTGCTGAACGCGGGCCGAGGACTCGGCTACTGCTACCTCTCGCGCGATGTCCAGGAGCGGTTCACACCGATCAACGCGGGGTGGAAAGCCGGACGCGTGCCGCTCGAGAGCTTCTTCGGGCCGACCATGGAGCTGTCACCCACCGCGTCGCGCTTCGACAACTCGATCAGTTGGCTCGCGGCGATCGGGAACGAAGCCGCCCTCACCGTCGTTCGACGAGTTCGGCGTTGAAGCCATCTACGACCGGAACCGCGAGCTGGCCGCCCTGCTGCGGGCATCGCTGGCGGAGGTCGGATGGATAGCGGTCGACCTGCCCGCGGCCAACCGCAGCAGCATCGTCTCGGTGCCACTGGGCGGCGCCGATCCCGTGGGGCTCCTCACCCAGTTGCAGGAGCGCGGCGTCACGGGCTCGGCCCGCGACGGCAATCTGCGGCTCGCGGTCCACTTCTACAACCACGAGGTCGACATCCGGCAGGCCACGAGCGCGCTCGCCGAGCTCCGCTCGCAACGCGGCTGAGACGATCGAGTCGAGTACGTCGAGGCGTGCTGCCCGGCGGGCGGGCACCGCCGCCGCCAGCACGGCCGCCGCCGCGCCCACCAGCGCGATCACGACGAGTACGTGTTCGAGGCACTGCGCGCCGGGGCGAGCGGGTTCATGTTGAAGGACACCCTGCCCCCGGAACTGCTCGCCGCGATCCGCGTCGTCGCCGCCGGCGACGCCCTGCTGGCGCCCAAGGTCACCCGACGGCTGATCGAGCAGTTCGCAACGGCCGGCGCAGCACCCGGCGTGACTCCCGGCGCGGCTCCCGGCGACAACGGCCCCGACCAGACGGCGGCGTCGGCCCCGCACCCGGGCATCGCCGACCTGACCGCGCACGAGCGCGAGATCCTCGTTGCGGTAGCCGCCGGCCTGTCGAACGCGGAGATCGCGGACACGATGTTCATCTCGCACGCCACCGCGAAGACGCACGTGAGCCGGCTGCTGATGAAGCTCGACGCGCGCGACCGCGCCCAGCTCGTGATGATCGCCTACGAGTCGGGCGTGATCATCCCCGGCGCGAGCTGACTACCAGATGCGACGCAGCTGCGCGCCTTCGCGTCGGGCCCGCAACTGCTCCGCCCGCTCGGCCGGCGTGACGACCGGCGTGTCGGCCGGCAGGTGGTCGCGCAGCTCGGCGAGGCGTACCTTCTTGATCGTGGGATCGGGGTAGTCGGTGGCGCGGTTCCAGCGCATCTGGATGATGCCCCACGGGTAGTCACCCTTGTCGAGCCAGTTCGGCACACCGGGATCCAACCGCGAGATGACGGCGCGGAATCTGCCGTCGCCGTCGATGTGGGCCTGCGTGTCGTTCAGGCTGGACTGCCGGTTGACCCAGTCGACGGTGCAGAAGCGGTCGTCGCCCACGAGCGCCTGCCAGTAGCGCACCTGCTCCGGCAGCACGGTCTCGAGGACCAACGCCTCGTCGTCGTCGATCTCGTGGATCCCGTCGTAGTAGGCCTGCTTCGGCAACCCGCCCATGGAGTCGATCTTCGACGAGCGCAGGAACGTGTTCACCCCGTGGTGCTCGCGGTAGTAGCGCACCAGGTTCATGTCGAACTCGATCATGCCCTCGATCCACGCCGCCAGGTCGGAGAAGCGCCGCGCGATCTCCTCGGGCGTCATGTCGGCGCCGCCGTCGTCGAGGCGCTCGATCGCGACGCGCGCGTCGATCTCGCGGCTCCAGTCGCACGAGCACTTCCGCATGAGGAGCCGACGGGTTCGCGCGTCCAGTTCCCACCAGTCGCCGGTGTGACCGGCCGGCCGCTGCGCGCTGAGCACGACACTGAAGTAACCGTCGTCGTCGTGCTCGATGTCGTCGAGGTCGCTGGTGATCGCGACCGGGCTCCCGCCGTCGATGTCGGACGGGCTCATCATGTCGAAGCTCTGCTGCGTGATCTCGACGAACCGCGTGGTGCCGCGATAGCCGGAGATCCGGTACACGCCGCTCGGATCGATCTCGGTGGTCGAGTAGATGTAGTCGGGATCAGGACCACCCTGGTTGAACGCGTAGTTCCACAGCGGCATGAACACGGGGCGCTTCGCGTCCGTGTAGACGCGGCACAGGTATCCATTCGCCAGGATCGACAGCGCGAGCTTGTACATGTCCTGACGCTCGGCCTCGGTCGCGCCGTCGGGGCGCCACTTGGCGATCAGGTTGTCGCCGACGTCTTGGAGTGCCTGCATCTGGTCGGCCCAACCGGGCAGTGCCGTCGACCCGGACTCGCTCATGGTCGTGTCTCCTCGCCGGTAGGGCAGGTCAGTCTTCGACGGCGATGTCGAAGTGACGGATGTAGAAGCCGTAGTCGGAACGCAGCTGTGCGGTGCTCAAACCGAATTGCTCGGCGGTGTAGTGATGCGTCCCCTGCGCGCCGGAACGGTTGGCGTCCTGCCAGTCGCGGAATGCCTGCTCGACCGACGGACGCAGCTCGAGGCCGAGGAACTCGTACACGTTCCGGACGGTGCCCATCGGGTCGGCGATCAGGTCGCGGTGATGCACGTCGAAGAATCGCTCCTCACCGATGCGCGCCCGCGCCGCGATGGCGTGCTCCACCCCGACGCGGAGATGCTCGGAGACCTCTTCACCGAGTCGGTGCAGGTCGCGTTCACCGCGTGATTCCGGGAAGATGGCCGACACGATGCTCGCCCACGACGGCACCGATTTGGCAGGGTCGCGGTGCGTCATCACGAATCGGATGTCGGGGTAGGCGGCGAGGATCGCTTCCAGGTGGAAGTTGTGGTGCGGCGCCTTGAACAGCCACAGATCGGGTGGGCGTTGCGACTGCAGGAGCATCACCACGCGCCGGTGGTACTCGTAGGTGGAGGTCAGGTCGGCGGTGCGCCACCAGGCGTGGTACCCGTACACGGGCATGATGAATTGCTGGCCGTGGAACGCCATCCCGAGCACCTCGCCGTCCTCCATCGTGGCGTCGACGTCGTAGAGGTGCATCGCGTGGAGCTCGGGCGGGAGCGCGTCGTTCTCGGCCTGCAACGCGAGCCGGCGGGGATCCGTCGCCTCCGTCTCGAGGGTGGGCGGGGGGCAGGGCTGCGACTGCTCCCAGCCCCGCAGGCCTCGGAACTGGGGATCGAGCGACATCATGTTGGCCAGGGCCGTGGTGCCGGTGCGCGGGAGACCGTTGATGTCGACCGGCCCCCGTACCGGGAGCTCGGCGATCTCGGGGTGATCTCCGTACCACGCCTCGACCTCGAGGCGGTTCACGAGGCGCCGCCGGATGCCCCCGACCACCGCGGCGTCGGTCGCCGGGCTCAGGTCGGCGTCGCGCCGCAGGCTTTCGAGCAGTACGTCGAGACCGTCGCGGAAGTCGCCGGGGCCGAAGTCGGCGAGGCCGGTCGCCGCCAACGCCTCTGCCATCAGCACGTCACCGCTCGGATAGCGATCGCTCCCCGAGCCCGGTGCGGACGACGCCATCAGGTGCCCGCGGCCTGAACGCGGTCCGGGTAGAAGTGCTCGGCCATGCGCCGGAATCCCTCCCGCCAATCGACGCGACACGGACCGGTGATCGCGGCGCGCTTGGTGTGGTCGGCCACCGCCCCGTGCGACGCGCCGGGGATCTCGTGCACCTCGACCCGCGCGTCGACTCCGAGGAGCGCGCCGAAGAACGCGGTCCATTCCTGCACGCTCACCGGCGCGTCGCCACCCCAGTTGACGATCGTCGCGGGCACGGTCGCCGCGTCGAGCAGCGCTTCGAGCTGCCCGGCGATGTCGTCGTCGTGGATGGGGCTGTAGGGCATGGGGTCAAAGCGGGTGACCACCGGCTCGCCCGCGGCGATCGCATCCAGGTGCCACGCCTGGAGACCACCCTGGTCGCCGTAGGCGGCACACATCCGCGCGATGGTGACGGGTAGGTCGAACGAACGCGCGCAGTAGCGCGCCACCCCCTCCTCGGCGATCTTCGACACCGAATAGGGCGCCGACGGCGGCGCCATCGCGTCGCCGAGCGGATCGTCTTCACGAAACGCGTGCCATGGATCCGGATTCGGCTTGTACGTGGTGACCGTCGACATCACCAGTGCAGCTTTCGCGGCGCGGCAGTGTTCCAACACGAACCCGGTGCCCTCGGCGTTCACCCGCAGCGCGTGGT
Organism: uncultured Actinomycetes bacterium; assembly: GCA_963819735.1. Lineage (GTDB taxonomy): Bacteria > Actinomycetota > Acidimicrobiia > IMCC26256 > DASPTH01 > CAWFXC01. Next base: position 957,979 of record CAWFXC010000001.1, read on the forward strand.
CGTAGTCGTCGGGGCTGAAATCGGCGGCGATGTGCAGGAGGTAGGTGAAGTCGTCCGGCAGGTCGCCGAACTCTCCGCTCGCGATGTCGAGCGTGCGCGTCGTCACCCCGAACGCTTCGACCCTCTCTCGTGTCGCGGGGTCGGTGAACCGCGCGATCCCCCAGACGTCGTTGTCGGTAGCCAGCGACTGCGCGAGCCCGGACGCGATCCGCCCTGCCGGTCCGGTGATCAGGATCTTCTCGCCGCTCAGCATCGGCGCCTATTCGTCTCCCCAGGGCACGCTGCACCATCACGCGCGCCGACCCGCGCACGCTATCAGCGGCGCACGCGCGGGCACCCGGAGCCGCCGGCCACCGGTGGTCCGTCGTCGGTACGTGGTCGGGTACCACGGCAGGGGCTACACATGTGCCCCGTGGACACCGACGCCGCCGATCTCACGAGCCCGTCGAGTGGCGCGGAGCCGTCGCTGGAACCCGCGATCCTCGCCGCGCTCGACGGGCTGCTCCGCGCGCTCGAGCTCGAGCCGTCGGGCGACGATTGCTTCCGCGTACCCGGGGAACCCAGCCGGTTCGATCGGGTCTTCGGCGGCCAGGTCCTCGCGCAGGCGCTGCTCGCCGCGGGCGCGACCGTCACCGGGAAGAACCCGCACTCCCTCCACGCGTACTTCGTCGAGGCCGGCGCTCCCGGCCAAGCGGTGGACCTCACGGTCGAACGGGTGCGCGACGGGCGTTCGATCTCGACCCGCCGCGTGACGGTCACGCAGGACGAACGGCCGTTGCTGATCGCGATGGCTTCGTTCCACCCCGGCTCCGAAGGAACCGAGCTCGCGGATCCGGCCCCGTCGGCCCCCGGGCCCGACGAGGTCCCGTTGCTGCAGGACTGGGTCCGGCAGAGCCCGGAGGAGCTCCTCCCGTACGGGCGCGCGTGGGTCGAGCAACCGCCGCCGCTCGACCTGCGCATCGGCGAGCCGCCGAACTTCATGGGTGGTCCGACCGCACAGGGGACGCGCTCGCACTGGATGCGGCTGCCGCGCGACGTCGGGGACGATCCCCTGCTCCAGCATGCGTTGCTCGCGTACGCGAGCGACTACCTGCTGCTCGACATGATCCGCCGCGCCGACCCCGACCACTCTTCGTTGGAGGCGTTCTCCGGCTTCAGCCTGGATCACGCGGTGTGGTTCCATCGCCCGGTCCGTCTCGACCGTTGGCACCTCCATTCCCAGCACACCCAGGCGATCTCCGGCCATCGCGGGTTGGTGCGGGGGACGATCCACGACGCCGACGGTCACCTCGTCGCCAGCGTCGTGCAGGAGGGGCTGGTACGTCCGGCGATCACCGTATCCCAACGGGCGGAGACTCCTCGATGACGTCGATCGAACATCGCCTCTTCCAGCAGCCGTGGCCCGAGGGCGAGTACCGCTTCTTCCAACTCGGGTTCGTCGTCGACGACGTCGTGGCTGCGGCGGCGCGCTGGGCCAACGTCTTCGGTATCGGGCCCTTCCACGTGCTGCCGCCGGTGGAGACGTCCGGCACCTACCGAGGCGCCGAGTCGATCGTCGAGCTACAGGTCGGTGTCGCGCAGGCCGGACCGGTGCAGATCGAGCTGATCCAGCAACGTTGCGATCGCCCGAGCGTCTACCGCGACCTCTTCGGCCCGAGTGAGTCGGGGTTTCACCAGCTCTGCACCGTGACTCCCGACTACGACGGCAAGAAGGCGCGTTACGAACGACTGGGGTACGAACTCGCCGGCGAAGTCGTGTTCGGGAAGGGCATGCGCTCGGCCTTCTTCGACACCGTCGACGACTTCGGGTTCTTCACCGAAGTCGTCGAGGAGGCTCCGGGATTCCTCGCGCAGCTGGCGACGATCGCCGACACGTGCGCCGCGTGGGACGGTCGCGATCCCGTCCGCCTCCTCACCCGCGACGGCTACCGCACGCCCGAGGAATCCGGATAGTTCCGCCGCGCACTCGCGGTGTCAGCGTCAGTGCCGGTGCCGGTGCCGGCGTCAGCGTCCGAACATGCCGACGATCGTGCCCCGCGCCAGTGCGTTGAACGTGAGGTTGAAGCCGACGAGGGCCGGGGTCGCACCGGCATCGAGGCCGAGGGTCGGGACACCGACCGCGTGCACCGCGAAGACGTAGCGGTGGACACCGTGCCCGGGCGGCGGGGCAGCGCCGACGTATCCGAGGGCGCCCATGTCGTTGCGGGCGTGTATCGCCCCGGCGGGCAGGCCCACCATGTCGCCGCTCCCCGCCCCTCGCGCCAGCTCGGTGACCGCGGCCGGGATGTCGAAGAGCACCCAGTGCCAGAACCCGCTCCCGGTCGGCGCGTCGGGGTCGAAACAGGTGACCGCGAACGACGCGGTCTCGGCGGGCGCGCCGGTCCACCGGAGCTGAGGGGACACGTTGTCGCCGGTCATCCCCATGACGTCGGCGAGATGCAGGTCCGGCAGGGTCTGGCCCGCTGCGAAGTCGTCGCTCGTGACCGTCAGCGCGGGCACCGGCGGCAGGAAGTCGTAGGGAAGTGGGGCGCGGGCGGGATCACTCATGGCGACGGTGCCTCCTCGGCGTGGGCAGATGAGCTCGATTCCGTGCGCACCGTACGCCCGTCGAGCGAGTCGCACACGCGCTGCGGCGCCACGGAATCGGCCGTTGACCCGGGCACGGGCGGGCGCGACAGTCGGAGGACTACGACAGACAGTCGACGGGTACGCGAGATGAGACATCGGCGGGCGGCGCCCGCGAGCAAGGGGGCTCTCTCATGACGAATCAGCAAGTGGAGTTCGAAGCCTCGAAGTTCGGCTTCCATCTCGACCGGGTCGAGGACGACGTCCAGGGTGTCGTGTACCAGTGGCATCGCGGAGTCGATCGCCGGTGGCCGTCGTTCCTGACCGAGCGCGAAGCGCTCGCGTGGATGGACGCCCGACTCTCGGGCTCCCATCTCGTCCCCCGCTGACGTGAGGATCCGCCCGGCAATGGCCGGGCGGATCCCCGCGTGCGTGACGTGGCGACGGCCGCGAACCGGCGGCTCGCGGTTGCTAGCGCCGCTTCGCGTAGTCAGCGGCGCCTTGCCAATCGATGACGACACACGGCTCGTCGCCCACGATCCACGCGTCGTGGCCGGGCGCGGCGTTCATGAAGTCGCCGGGCCCGAACTCCACCTCTTGGCCGTCGTCCATGACCACCTTCATCCGTCCGGAGACGAAGTAACCCATGTGGGCGGCCTGGCAACTGTCGGTTCCCGCGATCGGCTTCACGTGCTCCGACCACCGCCAGCCGGGCTCGAAGGTGGCCCGACCGACCGGCCCTTCGTCGAGATTCACCAACTCGATCTGACCCATGCCCGCCTGGAAGGGTCGGGTCTCCTCCGGCTTGTCGAAGCTCTTGCGCACGAGACCAGCCATCCGTACCCCCTTCATCGCAGGGTCGACCGACCGGCCGACCCGTCGGTACTGCGCCTCTCCACCAAATTCGTACGCTTGCCGGTTGCGGTGCGCAAGAGGCACCCGCGAGAAAGACCTCGTCAGCGCGACGCGAACTCGGTGGCCACGATCCGCTGGTCGTGCACACCGGCCGCGCGTGCGGAGGCCAGCCACACGATCGGTGGCCCCATCACGGTGGGATCGAGCAGTCGCTCGCGCGTGGCGGACGGCGTGTCCTCGGGAATCATCTCGGTGGCCGTGGCGCCGCCCGGCAGGAGCAGGTTGACCGTCACCGGCGTGTCCGCCAGATCGGCGGCCATGACGCGGGACAGCGCTTCGACGGCCGCCCCGGACGGCCCGTACGGGACGAATCCCCGCCGCGTCATCGTCTGCTCGCTCATCGAGATGGTGACGATCCGTCCGGCGCCCGCCGCCACCATGCGCGGCGCCACCGCCCTCGCCACGAGGAACGCCCCGGTCACCTTCGTGTCGATCACGTCGCGAAAGCCGTCCGGGGTGACCGCCCAGAACGGTTGCGGCTCGGTGAGGAAGCGAGGGTTGACGGTGCGCATCCCGATCCCCGCGTTGTTGACGAGCACGTCGAGTCCGCCGAGCCGATCCCAGACTTCGCCGACGACCCTGCCGACCGCCGCTTCGTCGCGGACGTCGAGCGCCACGCCCACCGCGTCGGGCCCGAGCAATTGCGCGGCGGCCTGCGCGCGGGCCAACTGACGACTGGTGACGACGACGCGGGCGCCGGCCGCGCTCAGGGCAATGGCCATCGCCGCGCCCAGGCCACTGGTGGCGCCGGTGACCATCACGCGCGTCCCGGCCAGCTCGCTCACCGCGACGAACCTAGGGCACATCGGGGCGGCGTCCGCTCCGGTGCCGTCGGTCAGGCCCGCGTCCCACCCTTAAGTCGTCGCGACGAGGAAGTCCTCGCCGCTCGACGGGCGGAGACCATCGGCCCGATCAGCGAAGTAGCGCACGGCGAGGTCGCCCGCCGAGACGTGCTCGGCCCGCGCGAACCCGGCTTCACGCGCGAGCGTGAGCATCTCGTCGGGCGTGTACAAGCTGATGAACGGCGTGCCCGACCGGCGCGCCCCTTCCTGGGCGGCTTCGTACCCGGCACGGTCGGGCTCGTCGAGCAGCTCGGTGGGCAGGAGAAAGGTCATGGCCAGCAGCGATCCCGCGGGCAGCTCCGCGACCCGACGCAGCGTGGCGACGGTCGCCTCTTCGGTCAGGTACATCGAGACCCCGGTCGAGACCACGACCGCGGGCTGCCGCGTGTCGAAACCGGCCGCGTTCAGCTCGTCCCACCACGACCCGCCCGACTCGAAGTCGACGGCCACGAACCGCAGCCAATCGGGCTCCGGGTATTCGAGCGCGGCGAGCCGCGCTCGCTTCCATGCCTGCGGCTCGGCCTGGTCGATCTCGTACACCCGCATCCGTGACGCCACGTCCGATCGACGCTGCGCGAACGTGTCGAGCCCCGCGCCCAGCAGCACGTACTGGGCGACGCCATTGGCGGCGCGTTCGGCGACCAGGTCTTCGACGAACCTGCCGCGCGCGACCATGCCCGCGCGGAACGGGCCGGTCCACCCTGGATCCATGTCGGGACGGGAGCGCCAATCGTCGCCGGGCGCGACGAGACGCAACCCGAGCTCGTCCTCGAGCACGTGGGGCGGTGGATCGACCAGCACGTGCATGGCGCGCCAGAGCGCGGTCCGCACTGCAGTGCTGTCCGGTTCCGCCACGACGGGGGCCTACTTCTTCCGCCCGCGCGTCGGTCGCGCGCCGACATAGGCCGCGAGGTGTTCGCCGGTGAGGGTGGAGCGGGCGGCGACGAGGTCGGCCGGTGTGCCCTCGAAGACGATGCGGCCGCCGTCGTGACCGGCGCCGGGGCCGAGGTCGATGAGCCAGTCGGCGTGCGCCATGACCGCCTGGTGGTGCTCGATGACGATGACCGACTTGCCGGCGTCGACGAGCCGGTCGAGCAGGCCGAGCAGCTGCTCGACGTCGGCAAGGTGGAGCCCGGCGGTCGGCTCGTCGAGGACGTAGACGCCGCCCTTCTCCGCCAGGTGGGTCGCCAGTTTGAGCCGCTGCCGCTCGCCGCCGGACAGCGTGGGGAGCGGCTGGCCGAGGCTCAGGTAGCCCAGGCCGACGTCGGCAAGCTGCTCGAGGATCTTGTGCGCCGCCGGCGTGTCCGCCTCGCCGGCGGCGAAGAACTCCGCCGCTTCGACGACCGGCATCGCGAGCACCTCGCTGATGTCCTTCCCCCCGAGCTGGTACTCCAGGACCTCGGCCTGGAACCGCTTCCCCTCGCACTCCTCGCAGATGGTGGCGACGCCGGCCATCATCGCCAGGTCGGTGTAGATGACGCCGGCGCCGTTGCAGTCGGGGCACGCGCCCTCGGAGTTGGCGCTGAACAACGCCGGCTTCACGCCGTTGGCCTTGGCGAACGCCTTGCGGATCGGGTCGAGCAGCCCGGTATAGGTCGCCGGGTTGCTGCGCCGCGAGCCCTTGATCGCGGCCTGGTCGACCGACACCACTCCGTCGCGTCCGGCCACCGAGCCGTCGATCAGTGAGCTCTTGCCCGAACCGGCCACACCGGTGAGCACCACCAGCACGCCGAGCGGGATGTCGACGTTGACGTCCTGCAGGTTGTGGGTTCGCGCGCCGCGCACTTCGAGCGACCCAGTGGCCACACGCACGATCTCCTTGAGGGACGCGCGGTCGTCGAGGTGGCGGCCGGTGATGGTGCCGCTCGTGCGCAGTCCGTCGACGGTGCCCTCGAACACCACCTCGCCACCGCCGCCGCCGGCGCCGGGCCCGAGATCGACGACGTGGTCGGCGATCCCGATCGTCTCCGGCTTGTGCTCGACGACGAGCACGGTGTTCCCCTTGTCGCGCAGTTGCAGCAGCGTGTCGTTCATCCGCGCGATGTCGTGCGGGTGCAGCCCGACCGTCGGCTCGTCGAACACGTAGGTCACGTCGGTGAGTGACGACCCGAGCTGGCGGATCATCTTGGTGCGCTGCGCCTCGCCGCCCGACAGCGTCCCCGTCGGCCGGTCCAGCGACAGGTAGCCCAACCCGATCTCCACGAACGCGTCCAGGGTCTCCCCGAGCGACACCAGCAACGGTGCCACGGACGCTTCGTCGAGCCCGTGCACCCACGTGGCCAGGTCGCTGATCTGCATCGCGCACGCGTCGGCGATGTTGACCCCGTCGATCTTCGACGACCGGGCGGCCTCGTTGAGCCGGCTGCCACCGCACTCGGGACAGGTGCTGAACGTCACCACCCGCTCCACGAAGGCGCGGATGTGCGGTTGCATCGAGTCGACGTCCTTGGAGAGCATCGACTTCTGGATCTTCGGGATCAGCCCCTCGTAGGTCAGGTTGATGCCTTCGACCTGGATCCGGGTCGCGTCCCGGTAGAGCAGGTCGTCGAGCTCCTTCTTGGTGAATTTGCGGATCGGCTTGTCGGGATCGAAGTAGCCACAACCTCTGAAGATGCGACCGAACCACCCGTCCATGCTGTAGCCCGGGATCGTCGAGCGCGCCCTCGTTGAGCGACTTGCTGTCGTCGTACATCTGCGACAGGTCGAAGTCGGTCACCGATCCCATGCCCTCGCAGCGCGGGCACATGCCGCCGGCCCGCGTGAACGAACGCTTCTCCCTGGTTTTCCTTCCACCCTTCTCGAGGGTGACGGCTCCGGCCCCGCTGATGGTCGCGGTGTTGAACGAGAACGCCTGCGGCGAGCCGATGTGCGGCTGGCCGAGCCGGCTGAAGAGGATGCGCAACACCGCGTTGGCATCGGTGACGGTGCCGACCGTCGAACGGGAGTTTCCGCCCATCCGCTCCTGGTCGACGAGGATCGCGGTCGTCAGCCCGTCGAGCACGTCGACGTCGGGCCGCGCCATCGTCGGCATGAAGCCCTGCACGAACGCGCTGTAGGTCTCGTTGATCAGCCGCTGCGACTCCGCCGCGATCGTGCCGAACACCAGCGAGCTCTTGCCCGAGCCGGACACACCGGTGAACGCGGTCAACCGACGCTTGGGGATCTCGACGCTGACGTCCTTGAGGTTGTTCACGCGCGCGCCCACCACGCGGATCACGTCGTGGGGGTCGGCAACATCCACTGCCGGCGAACGGGTGCGCGTCGTCTTGGCCGTGCTGGTTGACACAGGCGACGACGTTACGCGCCCGGTGGCGAGACGACCCCGCCCCGCGCGAGCACGGTCAGCGGGCGAGTGGGTTCGGCGTCGGGTCGCCGACCCGGTGGAGCGTGTGGCGGTCCGTGTGATGGAACGGTTCGTCGCGGTCGAGTACCTGGAGCACGGTGTCCTCGTCGTACCCCCACGTGCCGTCGGCGTTCACCGTGACCGTGACTGCGAACGACATCGTGCGAAACGCGTGCTCGAGGAACGGGTTCGAACAGATGCCGTACGCGGTCTGCCCTCGCTCGGCGCGCAACGTGAACGTCGTCGCGTCGGCCGTGACGGGTCCTGACGCCAACGCGACCTGGGCACGAGGTATCGCGATCGACAACGTGACCGTCTCTTCGGCAGGGTTCCAGAGCCAGTAGCCGACCTGATCGTGGAAGGTCTCCACCTCACCGGGCTTGGTGATGTGCTTGTGGTATCGCAGTCCGTAGAAGTACTGCGGGCCGTTCGTCTGGGGGTCGATGGGCTGCAGCTCGTAGCGCTCCACGTAGCGGTCCGCTTCGGACCCCTCGACGACGGGGTGCACGTCAGCACCCGCCGCGCCCTCCCACACTCCGGCCATGCCGGTCAGTGGTCCGAGGTTCGCCAGCGTGTGCGGATCGAGCTCGGGTTCGGTGAACACATCCTCGGTCATCCGCACGAGGATATTGCGACCGCGCGCCACGTCACCCGAAGCGCGAACCGTCGCCGTCATTGAAAATTTAGCGCGAGGGAGGGGGCTTGCCGCAAACGACCGAAACGTGCTCACCATCGCTCCTGCGCGGAGCCGATCACGGCCCGAACCGATGCCACCAGGAGTTGTGGGATGAGCGCGACGACGGAACATGCGGTGGTGATCGCGGGCGGCGGTCCGACCGGGCTGATGTTGGCGGGCGAGCTGGCGTTGGCGGGGATCGACGTCGTCATCGTCGAACGACGCGCCAGTCAGGATCTCGACGGATCGCGCGCCGGTGGTCTGCACTCCCGCACCATCGAGGTGCTCGATCAGCGCGGCATCGCGGAACGATTCCTCGCCGGCCGGGCCAGAGTCGCCCAGGTCGGCCTCGGACATCAGCGACTTCCCCACCCGCCACAACTACGGGCTCGCGCTCTGGCAGAGCGACTTCGAGCCCATCCTGGCCGACTGGGTCGGTGAGCTCGGGGTCCCGATCCTTCGCGGCCGCGAGGTCGTGGGCTTCGCGCAGGACGACACCGGCGTCGATGTCGAGCTGTCCGACGACCCGTCGATCCGAGCCGAGTATCTCGTCGGCTGCGACGGCGGGCGCAGCCTGATCCGCAAGGCGGCCGGCATCGACTTCCCCGGGTTGGATCCCTCGACCAGCTGGATGATCGCCGAGGTCGAGATGGACGAGGAGCCGGAGATCGGCGTCCGCCCCGAGGGCGGTGGCATCGGTCCCGTCAACCGGGTGGAAGGCGGCGGTCCGTTCGGGGTCGTGCTCAGGGAACAGCAGGTCGAACACGCCGGCGAACCCACCCTGGCGGACCTCCGCGAGGCGCTCGTCGCCGCCTACGGGACGGACTTCGGGGCGCACAGCCCGACCTGGATCTCCCGCTTCACCGACATGACCCGGCAGGCCGCGTCCTACCGCCACGGCCGGGTGCTGCTCGCCGGCGACGCCGCGCACGTGCATCCCCCGCAGGGCGGCCAGGGCCTCAACATCGGCGTGCAGGACGCGGTGAACCTGGGCTGGAAGCTGGCCCAGGTGGTCGACGAGACGTCACCCGAGAGTCTCCTCGACACGTACCACGCCGAACGGCATCCGGTCGGTGCCCGCGTGTTGCGCTACACCATGGCGCAGGTCGCGCTCAGCACCCCCGACGACCGTCACCAGGCCCTGCGCGACACCATGACCGAGCTGCTGAGCATGGACGAGCCGCGCCGGCGCACCGCCGGGATGCTCTCCGGTCTCGACATCCACTACGACCTCGGAGAAGGACACCCGCTGCTCGGGCGGCGCATGCCCGACCTCGACCTGCACACCGCCGACGGTCCGACGCGCGTGTTCACACTGCTGCACGACGCCCGGCCCGTGCTCCTCGACCTCGGCGAGCCCGGCGGTTTCGACATCTGCTCCGTGGGCGCATCGCGTGCGGTTGGTCGACGCCACGCACGACGGCGCGTGGGAGCTCCCGGTCATCGGCGAGGTCGCCGCGCCCGCCGGCGGTGTTGATCCGACCCGACGGACACGTCGCCTGGGTCGGAGACGTCACGGACGCCGCGCTGCCACGAGCACTGACCACCTGGTTCGGAGAGCCTCGGCGCGGACCCATCCTGAACTCGTAAGTATGAGCGGTATCGGGCTTAGAGTCCCCGCTATGGCCGCATCCGGTTCCTCGCCGAACATCCTGTTGATCATGACGGATCAGGAGCGTTATCCGCCGCCGTACGAGAACGACGCGGTCGCGAAGTTCCGCAGAGAACAGCTCGGCGCGCGCGAGTCGTTGCGCGATGGCGGGTTGGAGTTCCACCGGCACTACGCCGGTTCGATTGCGTGTACGCCGAGTCGCGCCACTTTGTTCACGGGCCAGTACCCGTCGCTGCACGGGGTTACCCAGACCGACGGGTCGGCGAAGCAGAACGATGACCCCGCCATGATGTGGCTGGATCCCGATTCGGTGCCGACGCTCGGCGACTGGTTCCGCGCCGGTGGGTACCAGACGCACTACCGGGGGAAATGGCACGTCTCCCTCGCCGACCTGCTCATCCCGGGGAGTCATGACGGCCTGATGGCGTCCGATATCGACGGGAACCCGATCCCGGAGGCGGTTGCGGCCTACCGCAGAGCCGACCGGCTCGACCCCTTCGGGTTCTCCGGGTGGATCGGCCGGGAGCCCCACGGCGCGACCCGAGCGGAGTGCGGCGCCGTGCGCGACGGCGTGTTCGCGGAGCAGGTGGTGGAGCTCTTCGATGAGCTCGCACGGGCGCGCGACGACGGACCCTGGCTGGCGGTCTCGTCGTTCGTGAATCCCCACGACATCGCGGCCTACGGAATCGTCGCGGATCAGGTCTGGATGTTGCCGCCGCCCGACGACACGGTGCCGGCGATCCCCGAGGCGCCGTCGCAGTCCGACTCGTTCGCCGGCCGCCCGGCCTGTCAGGAGCAATGGGTCGATCGATGGTGGCGAACGATCTACGAGCAACCGCCCGACGAGGGGTACCGGCGGCTCTACTACTCACTGCAGAAGCTGGTGGATCAGGCGATCGGACGCATTCTCGACGCGCTCGACTCGTCCGGCATGGCCGACGACACCATCGTGGTGTTCACCTCCGACCACGGCGACATGCTCGGCGCGCACGGGGGAATGCAACAGAAGTGGTGCAACGCGTACGACGAATCGGTGCGGGTGCCCATGATCGTGAAGGGCCCCGGCGTCGCGACGAAGAACGGCGGGATCGCCACGCCCACCAGCCACGTGGACCTGATCCCGACCCTGATGGGGTTGGCGGGCATCGATGTCGAACGCGCCCGGGCCGGCGTCGCCGAGCATCACGACGAAGCGCAGCCGCTCCCCGGTCGTGACCTCTCAGGCGTGATCGTCGGTTCTGCGACACCCGAATCGGTTGCCTCGCCGCTGTACTTCATGACCGAAGACGACATCTCCCGCGGGCTCTCGACCAAGAACATCCTCACCGGCGAGCCGTATCCCCCCGTCGACAACCCCTGCTACATCGAATCGTCGATCGCGACGCTCCCGACCGGTCCGGACGGCACCGACGAACTGTGGAAGCTGAACCACTACTACGAGCGCCTCGACGAGTGGAACCAAGCCCACGGCATCCCCAAGAACCCGTTCGCCGGCCCCGCCGCCGACCCTGCCTTCGAGCTGCACAACCTCACGGTCGATCCCGAGGAGCGGCGCAACCGTGCTGACGACGCACGGGAGACGCTGCTTCAGATGCAGGCGGTGCTCGACGCGCAGCGCGACGCCAAGCGAAAGCTCCCGAGTCTGCGCAATCCGGCGGCCTGACACGCCGACCGGCGGTTCAGCTGAGGGTGCGGTAGCGGAGGTACACGACACCGCCGTCGAACCGGCGCTCCTCCTGCAGCTCCAAGTCGATACGGGCGTCGCTCGGGTATGCGGGCTTGCCTCCACCGACGAGCACTGGACCAACGAAGAGATGGCACTCATCGACCAGCCCGGCGTCGAACGCGTGCGCGGCGAGGGTCGCCCCGCCGACGGCCAATTTCGCGGCCCGCCGACTCCTTCATGTCGCGAACCGCATCAGGATCGAAATGACGCTCGAACCGCGTGTTGGCGGTCGCGGCCGTGTCCCGCGTCGTGGAGTAAACGATCTTGTCAGCACCTTGCCAGACGTTCGCGAAGTCGGCGCGGAGCTCCGAGTCGGCGGCGAGGGCCGGTTCCGTCTCCCAGACTGCCATCGTCTCGTACAGGCGCCGTCCGTAGAGGTAGGTCCCGACGGGGCGCACCACGTCGGTGATGAAGGAGAAGTACTCGTCGGTGGGCTCGGTCCAATCGAACCTGCCCTGCGCGTCCTCGATGTAGCCGTCGAGGGAAACATTCGCCACGTAGATCAGTTTGGCCATGCCGCTCCTCCGGCGCCTGGGTGCCGCTGTAGCAGTTCACCAAGCGTTGAGACTACGGCTCGTCGCCGCGCAGCGCGCCGAGCGTCCGCGAGACGCGCACGGCGAGCTGGAGGTTGAAGAGAGTGTCGGGCTCGCTCAGGTCGTGGCCCGAGACTTCTCGCACGCGTTGCAACCGATACTTCAAGGTGTTGCGGTGCACGGACAGCGCCGTTGCCGTGCTCGCGCTGTTGGCGCCATGTTCCAGGTAGCTCGCCAGCGTGGGGACGAGCTCGGCATTGTGTTGCGCGTCGTACTCGACCAACGCCGAGAGCCAGTCGCTCGCGAATCGTTCCACGGTCGTGGTGTCCTCGACTTCTGCGAGCACGCTGTAGATGCCGAGCTGGTCGAACGACTTGATCGGCCGGTTGGCACCGATCGCCCGTTGGACCCTGAGCGCCAACTGGGCCTCTCGGTACGAACGCGGGAACTCGGTCGGTCGTTCGCACACGCCACCGACGCTGAGGTCGACGCTCCCGGGACCGAGGCCGGCTTGGACCATGACGGCGTCACACAGGGCGTCCCACGAGTGCTCGGCCTCGGCGAGCACCACGACGGTGCGCCCACGACCAACGAGCAACGAGCCGACCCTGAGGTCACGCGCGGCCCGGCGGACGGCGTGGAAGAATCCGTCGACGTCGACAACATTGCCGTTCGGTTCGGCGAGGACGACGCGATGCGGGCGCTCGAGGTCGTAGCCCTGGAGCTGCGCGCGAGTGAGCGCAGTTTCGTCAGCGGTGCCGCTCAGCAGGTCTTCGACCAGATCCCGTCCGAGGCGGAGTTCTGTCTCCTCGAGGCTGCGCAGACGCGCCAGCTCCATCGAGAGCACCGTGGCGCCGTGCTCGAGCGCGACCTCTTCGGTGACGCCCGCGCGGTGCTCGGGATCGACGAGCACGAGCACGCCGAGGGTTTGCTCGTCGGGTCCGGCAACCATGAGCACGCGGTCACCATCTCTCATGGGCTTCCCCGCCGAGATCGCACGGCGGAGGAGCTGGTCGCGGGCGCTCGGCGCGTCTTTTGCCCGCGGCGGGAGGTCACCGGCCGACGCGCGGACGTTCCCGTGGCGGTCCTCGACGAGGGTCGTGAGACCAGTGAGCTCGTGGATCGCGCGCGCGATCCCCGTCTGCCCCTCGTTCTCGACCGCGACGCGGGTCAGCCGGTCATGGATCCTCCGACTGCGCTCCAACGCGACGACCGTCTCGGCCAGCGCGGCGTTGGAGTTGCGGAGCTCCGTCGCCGTGGCCGCGTCACGAGTGTGCAGCCGGGCGTTGGCCAGGGCGATGCCGGTCTGCTGCGCCAGCACGCGGAGGAGGAACTGCGCCGACTGCGGGGGTTCGCCCTGGGCGCCGACCACGAGATAGCCGAAGTCGCCTTCGAGGCTCCGCAACGGGTACGCCCATCCCCAGGGCTGGCCGACGATCGAGAGCTCGCCCCCGGCGCTGCCGAGCACGACGAACTGCACCTCGAGGTCGACGCGCACCTCCGGGTCGAGCGGTGTGTCGTCGACGGTCCGCCATCCACCGTCGGTCAGGTACACGCCTTGCAGCCCGGACTCCGCGAGCGACGGCACCGACGTGGCCGCGAGATGGACGATCCGCTGTTCATCGCTGCTCTCCGTCATGAGCATCGAGAGCACCAGGAGCCCCTGGAGGTTGGAAAGCTGATCGCGCGCACTGACCTCGGGGTCGGCCTCGTCGGAGGTCATACGGAGGAGGCTCAGGACCTCGTGGCGAGGAACTCGTCCGGAGTGAGGTAGTGGGGGTTCTCGAGCACGAGCCCCCCGAGCAGCAGCTTCTTGTGGGTCTTCAAGACGTCGACGATCATGCTGCCGCCGAACAGTTCGAGGTCGTACAGGCACATGATCACCTGTGGGTACCGCGGGGCGAAGCGGTTGAGCTGTGACTCGTAGTCGACGAACTCCTCGGCGCCGGGCGGCCCCTCCAGGACCCAACCCGCCTCGCCCGTCACCCGGGCGAACGGGTACCCGTCGGCGATCGCCGCCGACACGAGCTCCTCGAAGTAGGCGATCATGTCGGCGGTCGAGAACGCGCCGCCGCGGAGATAGACGGCTGCCGACTTCTCGAGCACGAGTTGGCTCGACGCCACGTACTCCTCGGCGTGATCCCCCAGCCGCGCAGCCATCTCCGGCGGGTCCGGGTGGTCCACCACCGCGATGCACTTCTCGCCGCCCTGCAATCCTGCCTGCAGGAACGGGATCAGGACCTTGTCGCGTTCGTCGGTCCCGAAGTAGAAGGCACACACGTGGTCGCCCGGGTCGAGGCGCACTCCGGCAACGCCCGTTCCCACCGCGTCCGACATCGACGGCCCCCTCTCTGTCCTCGGGTGCGGCGCACCACGAGTGCTTAGGGCCATGTGCACAGGCCGACTGTTCCCGATTGTGCGCGAATGCCGGTTTGGAAGACCTGCAGTCGAGGCAAGTGTCGCAGCCGTGACTCGATCCAGCAAGATTTTGTCTCGAACGGCCCTGACGAACCGCGCCGCCGTGGGCGCAAACTGCGGGCATGGTCCAACTTCTCGATGCATCCCTGCTCAGCAGTTCGCTCGACGATGGCTCGCCGGCTGACGACTTCCCCGATCTGGCCGGTCTCGCGGCCGGACACGATGCGGGCGACGGACGCGCGCGCGCCGAGGCCGTCCTCGCCGGACCGGAAACGGGCGACGACGAGCTCTCGTCCGCGCTGACGACACTCGGCGTGATCGGGTGGCGCGAAGGCCGCCTCGTGGACGCGGTCGGGCTCCTGCGCGCGGCGGTGAACCGGCCCGGCGTTGCGACGACGGTCGACGGCCACCAGAGCTATCCGAGGCTCGCGCTCGCCGCGTTGTTCGCGATGATCGGCGAGTTCGCCCTCGCCGACGGCCTGGTTGCCGAGAGCCGGGACGAGATCGCTCGATCAGGCGACGCGGCGTGGAACGCAGCGCCGGTGTTGTGCGGCGCCTTCGCGGCCTTCGAGGCGGGTCGCCTTCGAGACGCGCGGCGGGACCTCGAGCGCGCGGCATCGCTCATGGGGAAGCACCCTGACAAGGTGCTCGCCTGCTTCGCCACCCACGTTCGGCAGCTGGTGGACATTGAGGAAGACGGCGCGACCGTCGGGAGTACCCGACGCGCCGGTGATCGACTGCCCCTTCCGCTCTCGTACCCGAGGCTCGCGCCCGGGATGGCCCGCCGCGCGCTCGCCGACGGCGACCGCCGACGGGCAGGCGAGATCGTGCTCGCGATGGAGTGCGCCGCGGTCGAGAATTGCGGCCTGCCCGCGCTCGACGCGGCGGCGCTTCACACGCGCGGCATCTACGACGCCGATGTCCACCTACTTCGCCAGGCCGTCCGTGAGCACCGTCACCCGCTGGCGCGAGCCGCGGCACACGAAGACGTCGGGTCCATCCTCGCTGAGTCCGACCGGACCGCGGCGCGGTACGCGCTCGAATGCGCCCTGGCGGAATACCGGAAGGCCGGGTCCGAGCGCGCCGCCGAGCGCGTACTGCAGGCGATCGCAGAGGTCTCGGAGCCCGCGCCGCGTCGCCGGCGCGACCGCCCGCGCTGGGGCTGGGTCAGTCTCACCGAGACCGAGCTCCGGGTCGCGCGGGCGGTAGCGGAAGGTCTCACGAACGCCAAGGCGGCCGAGCGCTTGTTCCTGTCCCGGCACACCATCGACTTCCATCTCCGCCAGATCTACTGCAAGCTCGGTATCAGCTCGCGCGTCGAACTCACCCGGCTCGTTCTGGAGCATGCCGGGTAGACGCATCGGCGATCGCATCTTCGAGCCCCGGCCGCAGGGTCTGCTCGGGCGCCCGTCGACGGAGTCCGAGATCTTCTGACCGCGGTGGAGGACCAGCCACGTCGCGTTCGACGACGACCCAGAAGGAAAGTGGAGGTGATGGGACTTGAACCCACGACTTCTACGTTGCGAACGTAGCGCTCTACCGGGCTGAGCTACACCCCCGTGGAGCCGACAACACTAGAGCTTCGGCAGCGTCATGACGACTCGTTCTTTTGGCATCCCGCACACCTCACGTGTGCCGACGGCCAAAAGTTGACCGATCCGCTGAAGGCAGAGACTCCCACTTCGCGGCGACACCCGTACTGGGGGGGCTACTGCTCCTCGAGGCGTCGACCCTCGACCGCGGCCTGCAGCCGGGCCGCCACCAGCGCGGTGGTCACGTCACCCCGGGTGCGTTCGAGCACTGCCCGGAGCGCGTCGGTGCTCCGGCGCAACCCACCGGTGAGCGCCTCGGGATAGTCGATGGTGACGAGGACGCCGTAGACGTCGTCCATCAACGCCAGCAACCGCTCGGCCTCCGGGCCTTCTTCACGACGGAGACAGTCGAGGGTCTGGCGCCGCAGCTCACTGGCGGCTTCAGCCATCCCGTTGAGGTACGGCTGCACCTCGACGCCGAGCTCCTCGGCGGTCGGCATCGCCAGGCCGGCCACGAACGCCAGCGTCAGGTTCGCCTCGGCGAACTCCTTCTTCGCGTCGTTCAGGAATCCGGCGTACCTCACGTCGCCGTGGCCGCTGAGGGCCCCTTCGGCTTCGGACAGGTACGCGGCGGCCACTGCGATCAGCTCGCGGGCCTCCCGGAACTCACGGCGGTGCACCGCCCGGATCGCCGTGGCGCACGAACGGATCGCCCGCCGCGACGCCGAGAGCGTGACCTCTCGAGCCGCGTGCTTCTGCTCGAGGATCTCCTGCGCGGCAGTGCCCGCAGCCGCGATCTGAGCCGAGTGATCCAAGCTGCCCGAGGCTAGTTCGAAGCCGTCTGGCGCAGGGGCACGAGACGCGGGCCGTTCGACTGACCGCGCTCGGAGTACTGCGCGGCGAAGTACGGCGCCGGCTCCCGGTAGGCGGAGCCGAGGAATCGGACCTTGGAGCGCTGGTCCTGCGCCCGCTGCTTGTGCTGGATCAGCAAGTAGACGTAGCCGCCCAGCGCGATGTCGGCGAGGATCTGCAGCGCGAAGAGCGCCGTCATCCGGGTGAGCACGGCGAGGAACAGGGTGGCGACGGCCACGCCGATCAGCACGAACAGCACGTCGCGGCGGCGCTTCTGCATGGCGCTCATCTGCGCGGGGCCCGGCCCGGAGGGCACGAACATCGGACGGGAGGGCGACAGCCGGCTGGGCTGCTCGCGGTGGCTCCCGTTGGCCCGGCCGAGCGTGCTCAGCCGGTGGTGGAAATCGCCTACGGAGTCGGTACGACTCTGCTGGCCTCGTGCACGAAGGATCGGCGGTACCAGAACCGCGACCCACAGAACGCCCAGGATCAAGATGACTGCGATGGTCAAGGTCAGCGCCCCCGTTGTACCGCCCGATGGCTGGAATTCACTGACCGTTCAGGACACTCGTTCAGGTCTCGAGGTTCTGCAACGATCAGGACCGCCCGCATGCGGCCTTCAGCACCTTAGTCGGGGAGGGATCAGAGGTCGAGATCGGCATCGAGGCCGCCCCCGGGCCGCCGGTAGGTCCCCGACCGCCCACCCGTCTTCTCCCAGAGCGCTAATTCGCCGATCGTCATGCTCCGGTCGCTGGACTTGCACATGTCGTAGATGGTGAGCGCGGCGATGGCGCAGGCCGTGAGGGCCTCCATCTCCACCCCGGTGCGGTCGACGGTGTCGACCTGCGCCTCCACCTCCACGTGCGAGTCCTCGATCCGGAAGTTCACGTAGACCGAGCCCACCAGGAGCGGGTGGCAGAGCGGGAGCAGACTCGGCGTCTGCTTCGCGGCCTGGATCCCGGCCACTCGGGCCACCGCGAGCACATCACCCTTGGTGATGGCGCCCGACGCGATCTTCGCCGCGGTGTCGGCCTCCATGTGCACCCGGCACCGGGCGACGGCCCGGCGGTGGGTGGCGTCCTTGGCGGTGACGTCGACCATGCGGGCGCGCCCGAGCGGGTCGAGATGCGTGAACTCCGAGGCCGACATGGCCCCGAGTGTACGTGCCGCTGCCCGGGGACTGGTTCCCCCTCGGACGCGGTTCAGCCGCCGATCTGGCTCATCGAGCGGTTGGGGCGGACGAAGTCGACCTTGCCGATCCGGTGCCCGGCCCACTTCATGCTGACAGCCCGGGCGATCTCCGCCGCCAGGAGGTCGTCGATCTCGTCGTCGGCCGCGTCGCCGCGCAGGATGGCCCGGAGGTCGAACTCGTCGAGCCCGAACAGGCAGGTCCGCAGGCTGCCCTCGGCGGTGATCCGGATGCGGTCGCACTGGTCGCAGAACGGTTCGGTGACGCTGGCGATCACGCCGACGTCGCCGATGCCGTCGGCGTAGCGGAACCGCTCGGCCGGCTCGACGTGCTCGGCGTGGTGGGCACCGGCCACGGGCATGCCTTCCAGCGGGAAGACCGCGTTGATCTGCTCGAGGATCTCGTGGGTGGGGACGACCCGATCGGGCGACCACGTGCCGTCGGCATCGAGGGGCATGAACTCGATGAACCGCACCCCGACCCCGCGGTCGCGACCGAAGGCGGCGAGATCGGCGACTTCACCGTCGTTGACGCCCCGCATCACCACGCAGTTGACCTTGACCGGGTCGAGCCCGGCGTCGAGCGCGGCGTCGATCCCCGCGATCACGCGGTCGAGGTCGTCGCGCCGGGTGAGCTCCTTGAAGACGTCGGGTCGCAGCGAATCGAGCGACACGTTGATCCGCCGCAGCCCCGCCGCCGCCAGGTCGTGCACCATCTCCGGCAGCTTCACGCCGTTGGTGGTCATCGCGATGTCGACGCCGAGCGGCGCGAGCATCTCGATCAGCCGCGGGAGGTGCGCGCGTACCGTGGGCTCACCCCCGGTGATGCGGACCGACTCGAAGCCGTAGCGCTCGACGCAGACCCGCACGATCCGGGCCTGCTCCTCGTAGGTGAGCAGTTCCTGGCGGTTCAGCCACTGCATTCCCTCCTCGGGCATGCAGTAGGTGCAACGGAAATTGCACCGGTCGGTGATCGAGACCCGGAGATCCGTCACCCGACGGCCGAACGGATCGATCAGAGGTTCCACGGTGTCAGCGTATGCGACGTGCGACACATCGTTCTCGAGCCAGTTGACGGATTACCACTCTCTGTGGTTTACTTCTCACTGCTGGTAACCGGGCTGGGAACCCACCGAGGAGACGCCAACCGAAGCCAGGAACACGAACAATCGCCACCAAGCTAGAACGGGGAGGCATTGATCCGCAGGCGCCAATTTGGTCGCTGAAGTCTGCGGGGAGCCAGAGCGAAACCGGCCCCACCCATTCATTTGGGGGGCCGGTTGTTTGTTTTCCAGAGGGGAAACATCGCAATGGCTAGTGGCACGAAGGTTCATGGCAGAAGTTGGAGAATCCTGGTCGGCTCCGTGACGCTCGGTGTCGCTTCGCTCGCTCTCGTGAGCAGCGGCACCATCGCGGCCACGGCGGCGACCGACGACCCATCCGGTTCCACGGCAGTTGTGGTGTGCAGCAGCGGGACGATCACCCACGGTGACGTCCAGACCTCGTCAACCGTCGCGACGAGAGTTCCCGCCGGCGCCACCTACGACACTCCCGGGGGCTGCACCGTGCAATCGAAATAGGTCGTCCGGTCCGGCGAGCCACGCCCGCGTGGGGGCAGCGTGGCTCGTCTCGGGGCGGGCTGGGAGGCGAGCGCCCGGGGATTCTCTCCCCGGGCGCTTCGCCTTCCATTTTTTTTGGTCGACGTCAGTCGATGAGCACCACGGTGATCTCGGCACCGGCTTCGACGCCGCCACCGTCGGGGAAGCGGGCCAGCCCGTTCGCCGACGCGGTCGATGCGAGCGCGTTGCTCTCCTGCGACCGCACTCCCGTGGCCACGTAGCGGCCGGCGTCGAGGCGCACCACGACGCGATCGAAGTGCTCCTTGCCGTCGGGCCGCCGCGGCATCGCGTGTTCCGCGCGGGCCGCGACCTCGGGCCGGTAGAGGTCCTCGTGGCCCATCATCCGCCGGAGGGTCGGCCGGGCGAAGAGCTCGAAGCTCACGAACGACGACACCGGATTGCCCGGGAGTCCGAACACCGGAGTGCCGCGCAGCATCGCGAAGCACAAGGGCTTCGCCGGCTTGATCGCCACCTGGTACCAGTCGACGCGTGATCCGCCGCTCGGGTCGGTGTCGGCGATCCGCTGGAGCGCCGCGCTCATGTAGTCGTAGTCACCCACCGAGACTCCGCCGCTCGTGATCACCGCGTCGCAGCGCGCGACGGCGTCCTCGAGCGTCGCCGTCATCGCCAGTTCGTCGTCGTCGGCGGAACCGAGGTCGATCGGTTCGGCACCCGCGCGTTCGAGCATCGCCAGCAACATCGGGCGGTTCGAGTCGCGGATCTTCCCCGGCGACAGCGCGCCCGACTCGACCAACTCGTCGCCGGTGGAGAGCACGCCCACCCGCGCGGGGGAACGCCCGCACCCGTCGCGCGTCGACGGTGGCGAGGACCCCGAGTCGAGCGGGACCGATGACCGTGCCGGGTTCGAACACCACTTGACCGGCTTCGAGGTCGCCGCCGGCCCGGCGCACGTGCTGCCCGGGTGCAGCCTCCTCACGGATGAGCACACCGTCGTTGTCGGCGCGCTCGCTCAGCTCCACGATCACGATGGCGTCGGCACCATCGGGCATCGGGGCGCCGGTCATGATGCGGATCGCCTGGCCGGGCCCGACGGCAACGGTGGGCGCGTGGCCGGCCGCGAGCTCACCGACGACTTCGAGACGCACCGGCGCGTCGGCGGACGCGCCGGCGCTGTCGGCGGCCCGCACCGCGTACCCGTCCATCGCGGTGTTGGGGAACGGCGGCACCGCCTCGGGGGCGACGACCTTCTCGGCCAGCACCAGGCCCAGCACATCACCGATTCCGACCTCGACCGGCTCGAGCGGCCGCACCGCGCCGAGGATCGCCGCCTGGACGTCGCCGAGGGGGATCACCGGAGGCGCTCGTCGACGAGGGTGCGGAGGTAGTCGGCGAGATCGGGGCCGAGATCGGGGCGGTCGAGCGCGAGCTCGATGTTGGCGCGCAGGAAGTCGAGCTTCTGCCCGATGTCGTAGCGACCGTGGGTGAACACCCGGCCGAACACGGGCTCGGCGTCGAGGAGGAGTCCGATGGCGTCGGTGAGCTGGAGCTCGCCGCCCACCCCCGGCGTGATGCGGTCGAGGGCGTCGAAGATGCCGGGCGTGAACACGTAGCGACCGATCACCGCGAGGTTCGACTTGGCGTCGGCGGGCTTCGGCTTCTCGACCACGCCACGGACGCGCTGCAGGCCTTCCTCGACCTCGTCGGCTTCGGCGCATCCGTACGCCGAGATCTCCTCCGGTGCGACGGCCATCAGCGCGAGCACCGACGCCTGCTCACGATCGTGCACCGTGAGCATCGACCGGAGCAGCTCGCCCCCGTCGACCATGATGTCGTCGCCGAGGATCACCGCGAACGATTCGTTGCCGACGTGCTCTCGGGCCACGCTCACCGCGTGGCCGAGACCGAGCGGATCGCGCTGACGGATGTAGTGGATGTCGGCGAGCTCGTTGACCGACTGCACCTCGGCCAGGAGATCGAACTTCTCCGACTGCTCGAGGTAGTGCTCGAGCTCGAAGTTCCGGTCGAAGTGGTCTTCGATGGCGCGCTTCCCGCGCCCGGTGATGATCAGGATGTCGGTGAGACCGGCCGCCACCGCCTCTTCGACCACGTATTGGATCGAGGGCTTGTCGACGACGGGCAGCATCTCCTTCGGCTGGCTCTTCGTCGCCGGGAGGAACCGGGTGCCGAGGCCGGCGGCCGGGATGACGGCCTTCGTGACGCGGCTCGTGGTGGGTGTCGTATCGGGTGTCGCAGGCGGGGGGCTCACGCCGACGACGCTAGCTTTTCCCGACCGGCGCGCCCGCCGGGCCGTGCCGCCTCGTCAACTGGCGGCGCGTTGGTCGCCGACGTCGGGTGGCTCGTCACGGTTCTCCGGGTCGAGCCCGAGCTCCTCGCCGCGTACCAGCCGTCGCAGATTCGACAGGTGACGCGCGATAACCAGGAGCGCGAGCACGCTGATGACCGCGATGTCGCCCCATTCGTGACCGGCGAGCGCGACCGAGATCGGGAACGCGACCGCCACCGTGACCGACGCGATCGACGCCTTGTGCGTGAGGCGGGCGATCACCACCCACAACACGGTCATCGCCAGGGTCAGCAACGGGAACAACACGAGCATCACGCCCGCGCCGGTGGCCACGCCCCGGCCGCCCTTGAACTTACGGGTCACGGGGAGGACGTGGCCGAGGATCGCCGCGATCCCGAGGATGTAGGCCCCCCGATGACCGTCGACGGCCAACCCCGCGAGCGCCGCCAAGGCCCCTTTCAGCGCGTCGAGCCCGAAGACGAAGGCCCCGGCCTTCCAACCGAGGAGCCGGAAGATGTTCGATGCCCCGGGGTTGCCGGAACCCTCGGCGTTGACGTCGACCCCACCGCGCCGGGCCACCAGCGCGGCACTCGGGAAGGTCCCCAACAGATAGGCCACGGGCACCAGCAGCGCGACCTCGACCTCAGTGTTCATCCGGACCCATTCTCTGCCACGCGAGCCACCGGCGCACTCCGGCGCGCCCGCACCCGCGCACCGGGGCAGCGGAGCGGCGATGGAATACCTTCACGTGGGGTAGAGTTAGCAGTCTCGTTGCACGAGTGCTAAAGCTCGACGACCCGCAAGGCTCCACAAGAGTTCCGGCTTCACAAGAGGTCCGCATGCCCACCTACGTCTACGAGTGCGCCAAGTGTGGTGACGAGTTCGAGCTCTGGCAGTCGTTCTCCGACGAGCCGTTGAAGAAGCACCCCGGCTGTGGCGGCAAGGTGGTCAAGGTGCTGCAGCCCGTCGGCATCGTGCTCAAGGGCTCCGGCTTCTACAAGAACGACAGCCGCAACGGCGGCGGCGGACGGAAGAAGAGTGACGCCGGCTCGAAGGCCGACAGCGCGTCGAAGAGCGACTCCAAGTCGGATTCGAAGTCCGAGTCCAAGTCGGAGTCCTCGGGGAGCAGCGACTCGTCGTCCTCGTCTTCGTCGAAGAGCGACTCCAGCAAGAGCGGTGCCAAGTCGCCGTCGACTGCCGCGAGCAAGCCCGCCTAGCCTCCCGGTACCGCCCGGCGAGCCGACCCGCTCCCCTGGCCTTTCTTCTCCCTCGGGCTTCCCCCCGACACTCCGGCGCTCGGCCTTGCCGCGCCGTCCTCGGGAAGGAACCCGTCCCATGCTCCGCAGATCCCCTCGCGCGCTCGCACTGTGGGCCGCCGCGCTCGTCGTCGCCATCGTCACCGCCACCGTGGTCGCCGGCGACCTCGCCTCGCTGCACCGCCGGGCCGCCGACCTCGGCCCCGAACGCGACGCCGTCGTCGCGCGTCGCGATCTGGCGATCGGCGCCACCCTGCGCCCGGACGACGTCGGCACCCGGCGCATTCGTCGCTCTCAACTGCCGGCCGGTGTGCTCGAGTCACGCGTCGCGGCCGTCGGGCGGGTCGTCGCGGTCCCGGTGCTCCGGGGTGCCTTCGTGGCGTCCGGCAATCTCGCGCCGCACCGACGTTCCGGCCTCGACGGCGTCGTCCCCCGCGGCCGACGAGCGATGCGCGTCGTCGTCACCGACGCGCTCCGGCCGCGTGCGGGTGCGGCCGTCGACGTGCTCGCCACCTACGACCCGGGTGCGGCGGCGGCGGCCGGCCGCGAGGCCACGAGCGTCGTGGCCGACGGCGCGCTCGTGCTGGGCACCGACTCGGCCGCGGGGAGCGGCGCCGGGCGCGCCGGGGCCGTCGGTGTCACGCTGCTCGTCGACCCTACGCAGGCCCGCGCCCTGGCCGACGCACAGGCCAACGGAGTGCTCACGCTCGCCCTGGTCCCACCGGAGGACGCGGCCTCGATCGACGGCGGGTAGTGGCCGGTCCCCTACCATCCGTGGCCCCGGCCGCGCCGCGCCACATTCATCTGGCGCGGCCCGCCCCCTCGCTCCGGCCACCGAGGACCCGTTGCCCATTCTGCACGCCATCATTCTGGGGATCGTGCAGGGGCTCTCCGAGTTCCTGCCCATCTCGTCGAGCGGGCACCTCATCATCGTGCCCGAGCTGTTCGGGTGGACCGAGCTCACTGCCAACGACTCGCTCAACAAGACGTTCGACGTCGCCCTCCACGTCGGCACGCTGATCGCGGTGCTCGCCTACTTCCGGCACGAAGTGCTCGGCTACGTCGAAGCGGCGGCGCACTCGATCCGGACGCGCTCGGTCACCACCGTCGACGAGCGGCTGGCCTGGCTGTTGCTCATCACCGCGATCCCGGGCGCGGTGATCGGTGCGCTGTTCACGAGCGTCATCGAGGACAACCTGGGCGATCCGATCCTGATCGGCATCAATCTCATCGTGTTCGCCCTCGTGCTCCAGTGGGCCGACGGCCTCGCCGGCGCGCGCCCCACCGACGACTTCCGTCGGCGCGACGCGGTGCTCATGGGAGTTGCGCAGGCGTGCGCGCTCGCGCCCGGTGTCTCACGCTCGGGCGCCACCATCTCGATGGGCCGGTGGGTGCAGTTCAACCGCGAGTCGGCCGCCAAGCTCTCGTTCCTCATGAGCATCCCGATCACTGCCGGCGCCGCGCTCTACAAGGGCGCCGAGATGATGGGGAACGGAGGCATCCCCGCCGGCTTCGGCGCCGCGTTCTTCTGGGGCATCGTGGCCTCGATGGTGAGCGGGTTCCTCGCGATCGCGTTCCTGCTGCGATTCGTGCGCACGCACTCGTTCACGCCATTCGTGATCTACCGGATCATCGTGGGCGTCGCGGTCATCATCATCTTCGCCACCGGTTTGCGGTAGCCGGGTGGCGGTAGCCCGGGTTGCGTTTAGTGCGGGTGCCGCGATTCAGGTCCCGCTCATCGACATCTCGCTCACGAGCAGCGTCATCCCCGCCGCGCCACCGGGGAGCCAGGTGAGATCGGCGCCGACGTGCGCGATGTCGAGCAGGATCCGTTGGAGGGTGGAGGCGATCGTGACCTCGCGCACCGGTTCGGCGAGCGCACCGTCGCGGACCATCAGGCCCACCGCGCCCACCGAGAAGTCGCCGCTCACCGGGTTGGTCCCCGAGTGCAATCCGCTGACCGACTGCACGTAGAGCGCCTCCGGCACCGAGGCGAGGATCTCGTCGGGCGTGAGCGAACCCGGCGTGAGGTGCAGGGCGCGGGCGCCGACCCCGGGGGTCGACTTGAAGCCGCCCCGCACCGCAGAGCCCGTCGTGGTGCTCCCGGCCCGGCGGGCGGTGTACACGTTGTGCAGGAACGCGTCGAGGCGTCCGGCGCCGATGAGCTCGACCCTCCGGGTGGGTACGCCTTCGGCATCGTGCGTGGACGCGCCGAACGCGACCCCGAGGGTCGGGTCGTCGACCAAGGTGATCCCGGGCCCCGCCACCATCTCACCCTCGCGACCCACGAAGAGGGAGCGGCCCTTCACGATCGCTTCGCCCGACAGCGCTCCGCCGATCAGCGCGAGCACCGAGCGGGTGACGAGCGGATCGAGCACCACCGGTAGCTTGCGCGACGGCACCTGCTTCGCGCCGAGCAAGCGCACCGCGCGCTCGGCTGCGTCGCCCGCGGCTTTCCGCACGTCGAGCTCGGCAAACGTGCGCCCCACCGAGAAGCCGCTGCCGGTCTGCGTCGCGGTGCCCTCGCCCGCCATCGCGAACACCGAGCACGACGCGACCGTGCGCCGCGTCTCCACCTCCACGCCCAATGAGTTCGCGACCGCGCTCTCCACTGCCGCGTCGCCGTAGGACGTTGACTCCGCGCCGCGGACGCGCGCGTCGGCGGCCTTGGTCGCGGCTTCGAGTTCGAGCGCGAGCGCGACCTTGTCGGCGGTCGGCACCGCGAGCAGCTCCTCACGCCAGAGGTCGAGCGCGGGCGGTTCGACGGCGAGGAAATCGCTCGGGCTCGCGAGCGCGTAGCTGTCGTCCTGGGAACCGAACGCCGCGTTGTCGCGCGCGTCGGCCACGGTTTCGGCCACCACTTCGGGGTCGAGCGAGCCCGCCCACGCATAGCCCTGACGTGAGTCGGCGATGACGCGGACTCCCACGCCCTCGACCTCGGCGACGGCCAACGACTCGACCGCGCCTCCGAACACCTTCACGTCGGCTTCGCGCGACCGGACGACGTAGGCCTCGATCTGCTCGCCGGCCCGAGCCGCCGCCGCGACCGAGCGGGCAAGCTCGAGCAGATCCCGTTCACTCACCGGCGGTTCCACCCACAGTGAGCTCGGCCACCCGCAACGTCGGTTGCCCCGACGACACCGGCACACCCTGGCCGTCCTTGCCGCAGGTGCCGGCCCAGGTGTCGAAGTCGGAACCGACGGCATCGACGAGCCGAAGCGTCTCGGGACCGTTGCCGATCAGCTGCGCGGCGCGCACCGGCTCGGTGATCTCACCGTTCTCGATCATGTAGGCCTCGGTGATCCCGAACACGAAGTCGCCGGTCGCGGTGTCGACCTGCCCGCCACCGAGCGCGACGCAGTAGAGCCCGTTCGGCGTGTCGCGGATGATGGCTTCGGGGTCTTCCTCGCCCGCCAAGAGGAACGTGTTCGTCATCCGGACCATCGGAAGGTGCTGGTACGTCTCGCGACGACCGTTCCCGCTGCTCGGCCGACCGGCCTTCCGGGCGCGGACGAGGTCCCACATGTAGTCGGTGAGCACACCGTTCTCGATCAGGACGTTGCGCTGGGCCGGCGCGCCTTCGTCGTCGATGGCGTAGGTGCCCCACTCGCGCGCGTAGGTGCCGTCGTCGACGAGGGTGACGAGTGGCGACGCCACGAGCTCTCCGACCCGGCCGCGGAAGACGGAAGCATCCTTGTCGACCAGATCGGCTTCGAGCCCGTGCCCGCACGCCTCGTGGAACAGCACCCCGCCGGCACCGCGCTTGAGCACGACCGGGAGTCGGCCGCGCGGCGCGGGCCGGGCCCGGAGCATCGTGAGTGCACGCTGCGCCGCGGTGCGGGCGACCTCCTCGGGTGAGATCTCGTCGAAGATCTCGAAGCCGAGCGTGCGGCCCGGAGCTTCGCTCCCGGTCTGCATGCCGGTGTCGGCGACGGCCACGCAGTTGACCCCGAACCGGGTACGGACGCGATCGTCCTCCACGAGGAGGCCGTCGGAGTTCGCGATCAGCACGCGGCGTCGCGAATCGGCGTACGTGGCGCTCACCTGGCGGATCGAGTCGCTCTCGGCCCGGGCCGCATGATCGGCCCGTTCCAGGATCTCCGCCTTGCGCACCTTGTCGACGGTCTCCGGCAACACCAGGACCTCGTGCGGGCGGCTCACGTCGCGCCGCTGGAGATCGACGACGCGCGTCTCACCCGGGGCGCCCTGGGCCGCGGCGGCCGCGGCGTCGGCCGCCGCCCGGAGCCCCGCTTCCGACAGGTCGGCGGTGTGGGCGAAGCCGGTCGTGTCGGCGCGGACGACGCGGATCCCCGCGCCCCGCTCGCGCCCGGACACGAACTCCTCGACCTTGCCGTCGTCGAGCCGGACCGACGCGACCCGGCGATCTTCGGCGAAGACCTCGGCGAAATCGCCGCCGTGCCGGAGGGCCGACTGCAAGGTGCGTTCGAGTACTGCTTCTTCGATCAAGTCGCCTCCTCCAGGGGTTGTCTATCGTAGGCCGATGCCGTTACGTCCCGGTCTGTCGGCCGCTGTCGAACTCGTGGTCACCGAAGACGACACCGCGCTCGCGCTCAAGACGGGCGACGTGCCCGTGTTGGCCACGCCCCGCGTCGTGACCCTGTCCGAGGAGGCCACGGTGATGGCCGTCGAGGGCGAGCTGGCCGAGGGCACCACGAGTGTCGGCTACCGCGTCCAACTCGACCATCTCGCCCCCACCGCGGTCGGTGGACGCGTCCGCGCCGAGGCCACGCTCGAGGCCATCGAGGGCCGCCGGCTCACGTTCCGGGTGTCGGTGAGCGACGGTCACGGCCTCGTCGCCGCGGGCCGCATCACGCGCGTGATCGTGGAGCGCGCCCGGTTCCTCGAGAAGGCCGCCGGCGACTGAGCCGAGCTGAGCTGACCGGAGCCTGGCGCGGCGCTCAGGCGCGGTCGCGAACCGAGCCGAGGAACCCGCTCACCGCGTCGTACCAGGCCACGGGGTTCTCGAACTGCGGGGAATGACCGGCATCGGGGATCACGACGAGATCAGCGCCGGTGATCGTGGCCGCGATGGCGCGCGACGGCGGCACGAACGTCTGGTCCTGTTCGCCGACCACGACGAGGGTGGGCAGGGAGAGCGCGGCCAGCGCGTCGAGCTGATCGGGTTGGTCGACGATCTCCACCGCCAGCGTCATCCACATCACCGGCGACAGTGACGCCCACTTCCGTTCCGTGTACTCCCGGAACCCGGGCCGCTCGACGATGACCCGCTCGTAGGCAGCCGAACCGAGCGGGCTGAGCTCGTCCTGGACGCGCTTGAGCTCGCCCATGCCGTGTTCCCGCACGATCTCCGCCCCGAACGCCACCAGTTCGGGGTCGAGGCCCGGCGGCGGCCCGGGCGAAGTGTCCATGAACACGAGCGCGGCCAGCCGGTCGGGGTGGGCCAGCGCCATCCGCCGGGTGACCATGCCCCCCATCGAATGCCCGAGCAGCCGCAGGTCGCGCAGCCCGGTCGCGTCGGCGACCTCGAGGGTGTCGGCGGCCAGGCGATCGAGCGAGTAGGCGCCGGGATCGGTCGGGGCATCGCTCTCGCCGTGGCCGCGGTGGTCGAACACCACGACTCGGTGATCGTGCGCGAGCGCGTCGACGTGATCTGCGAAATCCTCCTTGGCGCCCCCGAAGCCGTGGACCAGCAGCAGTCCGGGTGCGTCGGCCGGCCCCGCGACGGCGGTCTCGAGACCCACTCCGTCGTCGACCGTCACCCTCATCGTCACCCCTCGTCATCGGCTCTCGCCACCCGGCACGCCAATCTACGGGCGGACGAACAGCGAGTGAACAAGGCCGTAACATGAGGGAATGGCGGTTCCCGAGACGGCTGGAGCGCGAATCGCCCGCCGACTTCCCCACCTCTCGGGGCCGGTCAAGCTGGTGGTGCGCATCGTCATCAGCGCCGCGCTCCTGGTGCTGCTGATCACCAAGATCCCGGCCGACGACATCCAGCCCCGGAACACGCACTTCGGCACGCTGGCATTCCTCGCCGGCGGCCTGATCTTCACGCTGGTCGGATTCGTCCTCTCCGCGTGGCGGTGGCAACGCGTGCTCGCGGTGTTCGACACCCACGTTCCGCTCCGGTCGTTGGTCGGGCACTATCTCGCGGGGCAGTTCGTCGGCAACGTGCTCCCCTCGACCGTCGGGGGCGACGTCCTGCGGGTCAGTCGCATCAGCAAGTCGACGAAGACCACCGACATCGCGTTCGCGTCCGTCGTGCTCGAACGGCTGAGCGGGATGGTGTCGCTCCCGCTGCTCACGTGCGTCGGTTTCCTCGTCGAGCCGTCGCTGCGCGACGTGCCGCAGGCCTGGATCGCGCTCGCGATCGCTGCCGGCACCTTCGGCGCGCTCCTGGCGATTCTCGCGATCGCCGGAAGCCCGAAGCTGGCCGGCCGCTTCGCGTCGCACCAGAACCTGATGCGCTTCGTCGGCGCGGTGCACGTCGGCGTCGACCGCCTGCGCCGCGACCCTCGGCGCGCCGGCGTCGTCCTCTTCGCGGCCATCGTGTACCAGACCGCGGTGCTGATCTCGGTGTGGTGTGCCATCCACGCGCTCGGCGTGTCGCTCCCGACCGGCGCGGTGATCGCGTTCCTCCCGGCCGTGGCCGCGGCCCAGACCCTGCCGATCTCGCTCTCGGGCCTCGGCATCCGTGAGGGCCTGCTCGTGCTGCTGCTCCATCCCCTCGGCGTGCCGACCGGCAAGGCCGTCGGCATCGGGCTGCTCTGGTACGGCATGACCCTCGTCGTCAGCCTGCTCGGCGCCCCGGCGTTCGCCATCGGCAACCGCCCCGTCACCGCCCACGACCCGAGCGCGGGATCGGGCACCGACGACGCCCGCGAGTCGGGCAACGACACCGGCAACGACTCCGCTCGCGACTCGAAGCGCGCGTCGGGGATCACGGCGCCGGCGGCAAGACCATGAGCGTGCTCGAGCACGACGAATCCACCTCGGCCGCGCCGGTCCCGCTGCATCGCCGCCTCCCCGGCGGTCGCACCCTGCGCGACGGGCGACGCCTCTACTGGTGGGGTGAGCTGATCGCGGTCGCCGTCTTCTACTTCGTGTACTCGTTCATCCGGAACCTGCACCACGGCAACCAGGCCGACGCGTTCCACCACGCGCTCGACCTCATGCGCTTCCAGAAGAGCCTCGGCATCAACCACGAGCAGGCGGTGCAGGCGTGGGCGCTCGGCTCGCGCACGTTCATCATCGCCGCCAACTACTTCTACGGCTCGTTGCACTTCATCGTGACCGGTGGCGTGATGATCTACCTCTACCGGAAGTGGACCGACGACTACCCGCGTTGGCGCAACACCCTGGCCATCGCCACCGGCCTCGCGCTGATCGGTTTCGCGTTCTTCCCCCTCGCGCCGCCGCGCATGTTCGACGGCACCAACTGGCACCTGGCGTTCTCGATTCCGAACCTGCACTTCGTCGACACGCTCGCCAAGGATCCCGCGTTCTGGTCGTTCAACTCCGGCGCGGTCAACAAGATCTCGAACCAGTTCGCGGCCATGCCGAGCGTGCATTGCGCGTGGGCGCTGTGGTGCGCGTGCGCGCTGGTGCCGCGCCTCAAGCACGTGTGGGCGAAGGCACTGGCGGCGATCTACCCCGCGATGACGGTCACGGTGATCGTGGTTACCGCCAACCACTACTTCCTCGACGCGGTCGGCGGGTTCTTCGTGTTCACGGTCGGCTACGTGCTCGCACGGGTGTTCACCCGGGCCGGGCGTGGTCCCGCCGTCAGCCCGCCGGCGCCGGAGCCACTCACCAACTCCTCGCCGGCCTGAGCGCGCGCCCGGAACCGCCCGCGCCGGTCAGTCGCGGTTGGCGAAGTGGCCCCGCACGAGGAGGCCGAGCCCGAAGCCGAGCAGGGCCGACACCACGATCACGAGGATCAGCGGTGCGCTCCACGTGTCGAACACCCAGTCGACGCCCACCTCGTGGGTGTTGAGCACCGCGAAGAGCACCAGCACCACCCCGAGCAACCCGATCAGGATGAACTTCACGTTGATGTTCCGACCGGAGTCGGCGTTCACCGGGTCGTGTGCGACCATCGTTCCCTCCGCGTCTAGGTCCGCGTCTGCGGTCGAGCCTGCGTCCGTCCCTGCGCCCGTCCCTGGGTGCGTGCTTCGGCCAGCGCCCGCGTTCCCCGCTTCGCGCGCGACGGTACCGCCTTCACCGTACGGGCGCGCGCCTGCAACCGGCTCGACACGAGCCGGATCACACTGTCGCGAACTGCCTGGTCGGCCATCGAGAGCTGCGTGTCGCGCGCACTCACGATCGCCAGCCGACGCGGCGGCATCTTCGCGATGTTGACGATGCGGACGTTGCGGAGGTCGGGAGGAATAGCGGTCTCGGGCAGGATCGAGGCGTAGTCGCCCGCGACCACGAGATCGGCGATCAACCGGATGCCCTCGACCTCCACCGGCACGCTGAGCGTGAGCCCCTGCGACGCCGCGGCGTGCTCCACCTCGATGCGGAGCGGGTTGGGCTCGGGCGGCAGCACCAGGGGCAGCTTGGCCAGCTCGGCGAGCGATACCGGTCCGGCCGCGAAGTCGATGGCCTGCGAGACCAGCCCGACGAGTGCCTCGTCGAGCAGATGGTCGACCACGAGCCGGCGGTCGTTGACCGGCTCCGTGACCACCGCTTGCGCAAGCTCACCCTCGATGACTTCGATGAAGAGGCGTTCCGATGCGCCCTCGTTGACGCGGAGCCGTACGCCGGGCGCGCGTTCACGCAGATCGGCCACGAGGGGCGGCACCAGCCACCGGCTCGCGGTACCCACCACGCCGAGACGCGCGTACCCCGATTCGAGTCCCTGCAACAACGCGAGATCGGCGCGCATCGCTTCGAGCTCGCGCTGCACGCGCCGCGCGCGATCGAGCACGACGACGCCGAACTCGGTGGGTACCGCCCCCCTGCGGCTCCGCTCCAGCAGCTTCACCCCGAGCTCCGCCTCCAGTTGGCGGACCTGATCCGAGACGTTCGACTGCACGGTGGCGAGGGCGTCGGCGGCGGCGGTGAACGAACCCTCCTCCGCAATCGCCAGGAGCGTCTCGAGGTGCCGGAGTTCCATGCGATGCTGCTATCTCCCGATCCGATGGATACCATCGAGTCTAACTGTTGGACAGATTCTCCGCGACGGGGCAACATGGTTCTCGCAGGACGACTCGGGGAGTCGGTTCCCCCCACCGACTCCCCGAATCTCCCGCACCCAACGCACTCACGGGGGTTCACGGTGTCCGCAGTCGAAACCATCTCCAGCCTGGTCTTCACGGGTCCGCTGACTTGGACGGGCACGGCGGCATGTCGAGGTCAGAACGACCTCTTCTTTGCGCCGGCCGGCGAGCGACCCGAAACCCGCAACGTGCGCGAGGCCAAGGCCCGCGCCGTGTGCAACACCTGCGCGGTGATGAACCCGTGCCGCCAATGGGCGCGTGAGCACCGCGAGTACGGCTACTGGGGCGGCGAGTCCGAAGAGGAACGCGCCGCCGCGGGCTACCGCGTCGACATGCCGGTGGGCCGGGTGGCGCGGTACCCCAAGGGCAACGGCACGCCGGTCGAGCCCCGCACTCCCCGCGTCGCCTGATTCACGATCCGGTCGTCGCCGGCCGTTCGAACCGCTGACCGTGCGTCAGTCGAGGCCCGCGAGCGTGCGCGCGTAGGCGATCGCCCGACGCGAGTCGTAGGCCCGGAAGATCTGCATCTTCTCGGCTTCGATCGACCCTTCGGCGTGGACCGCCAGCACAGCCTGGTACCCGCCGAAGTCGCGGGCCGTGAGATCGCTGATGGTGTGCAGGAGGCGTAGCCGCTCCTCCGCCGGCGCGTGCGCGACGTAGTACTTCTCGAGCACGGCCCGCACTTCGGGATTGGCCCAGTCGGAGCCGCCCGGCCCGGTCACGAGCAGACCACCGGCGCAGTCCTGCACCAGCTCCAGCGCCGCGTGGTAGCGGGTCGCGAACGTGTACTTCGCCATGTTGGTGGTGAGCGGATCGGGGTACGCGATGCCGTGGGCACCGATCTGGGACCGGATCGCCGCCATCTCGGTGAGCGCCCGCACGGTTTCCGCGTAGAGCACGAGGTGCGTCAACTTCTCCCGGATGTGGCCGGCCTTGCTCACGCCGTTCATGTCGGCGATGAGGGCCGCGGTGCCGACGAGCGCGTCGACCAACGGCAACTTGTAGGACACCGCGGTGAACCGGTGGTACTCGACGAACGCGAGCGCCAGCGGCCCCGCGACCTCGGGCCGACGGCACAGGAACACCCGCTCCCAAGGCACGAACACGTCGTCGAACACGGTGAGCGTCTCGAGCATCTTGTGCTTCGAGGAGACGGGGAACTCGAACTCGTCGTGCTCACGCGCGCCGTAGGCCGACACGTACAACGACAACCCCGGCGTGTCGACCGCGACCGCGAACGCCACCGCGTAGTCGGCGTCGTCAGGCCCCATCGCGCGGGTCGGCAACACGATGATCTCGTGTGCGTTCGCGGCGATGCTGGTGTGGCACTTGGCGCCCCGCACGACGATGCCGTCGGCGCGCTCCTCCACCACGTGCACGTAGAGATCGGGATCCGCCTGCAGGTGGGGTGGGAGCGACCGATCGCCCTTCACGTCGGTCTGCGCGACGGCAACCGCGAGATCGCCGTCGCGACAATGCTCGTAGTAGCGCCGGGCCCGTTCGAGTGGCTCGCCCTCGAGCACCCGCAACATCGCGAACAAGGCGTCGGATCCGATCTCCTTCACCAACGTGACCAACGTGCCACCCAGGCCGGTGACCGTCTCGATCAGTTCCCCGCGCGCCAGCAGATCCTCACTCGAATACGGGATCCGGTAGTAGGCCGAGTACTCCTCGCCCGAGTCCGCGTCCTTCGCCACCGCGAGGTCGCGGTACTGCGGATCGTGCCCCACCTCGTAATCGAGCGCGGCATGATCGACTGCGACCCGAAGTTCCACTTCGTCGAGAATGTCGGGAACCCTCCGCCCCCGATACCACAGCGTGCGGCCGTCACGCAGCGACGCGCGGTACTCATCGGCGGTCAACAAGGCCATCACGGCACTGTACAAGCGGCCGTAAGCTGACTCGATGACCAACGGCCTCGTGTGGGACGAGCATCCCGAGCTCAACCAACCACTGATGGTGGCCGCGTTCGCAGGTTGGAACGACGCCGGCGACGCGGCGACCGGCGCCGCCGACTGGTTGGTGCGTCGTAGTGAGGCCCACCGGTTCGCGTCAATCGATCCCGACGAGCACCTCGACTACCAGTCGCGCCGACCCCACGTGGAGCTGGTCGACGGCGTCGCGCGCTCGATCACCTGGCCCGCGAACGAGTGCTTCGCCGCGCCGTTCGGCGAACGCGATCTCGTCGTCGTGCGCGGCGTCGAACCGAACGTGCGGTGGAAGTCGTTCTGCAACGCGGTGATGAGCGTCGCGTCGGAGACGGGGTGCGAGATGGTCGTCACGCTCGGCGCATTGCTCGGCGACGTGCCGCACACGCGCAGCGTGAAGGTCACCGGGTCGGCCACCGATCCGACACTCGTCGGCGAGCTCGACCTCACCCGTTCGCAGTACGAAGGGCCCACGGGCATCGTCGGTGTGCTCGCCGACTCGTGTCGCGCCGCGGGGCTCAAGTCGGCGTCGTTGTGGGCGCCGGTCCCCCACTACGTCGCCACCCCACCGAACCCGCCGGCCACGCGCGCGCTGCTCGAGCGCTTCGGCTCGCTCGCCGGCGTGCCCCTCGACCTCCAGGGCCTCGACCAGCTCGTCGACCTGTGGCGCCTGCAGGTCGATCGCGCGATCGCCGACAACGACGAGGTCACCACCTACGTGCGCGAGCTCGAGGCACGGGTCGACGCGGTCGACGCCGAAGAGCGGGGCATCGTGTTGGGCGACCACCCGGCCGGGAGCGGCCCCGTGACCGGCGCCGACGATCTCGCCGACGAGGTCGAGCGCTTCCTCCGGGAACAGGGCGGCAACGAGTAGTCGGGTCAGCCGACGAGATCGCGCGCGACTGCTTCCCACAACCTCGTCGACAGTGCCAACGACTCCTGGTCGACGCGCTCGTCGTTGCCGTGGAACATCGTGGCGAAGTCTTCGTACGGCAGCCGCTTCGAGAACAGCCCGAAGCCGTAGCCGACCGCGCCGGCGCGCCGGAAGAACCGGTTGTCGGTACCGCCGACCATCAGCGACGGCACCAGAGCCGAGTCGGCGCAGAGCCGCGCACTCGTGCGCGCCAGCGAATCCCACAACGGCGTCTCCGCCGGCGACGACGTCGACGGATCGTCGTTGGACGTGATCTCCACCGCGTCGGCGAGATCACCCAGCGCTTCCCGCAACATCGCGGTCGCGTGCGCGCCGGTCTGGCCCGGCAGCGTGCGGATGTCGACTTCGAGATCGACCTGATCCGGGATCACGTTGGTCTTGGTGCCGCCGTGCGCGACCGTGGGCGCGAACGTCGTGTGCGTGCACGCGTGCCAGTGCCTCGCGATGCCGAGCGGGAGATCGGCGAGGGCACCGTCGAACTGCTCGGCGTCGAGCAACGCCGCCGTCATCTCCGGATCGAAGTGCATGCCCTCCACGAACTTCCGCCACGACTCGTGAATCTGCGTCTGCGGGCGGAACTCGGCGATGCGCCGGACGACCTCGGCTGCGGTGATGAGCGCGTTGTCGGTGTGATACGGCTGCGAGCCGTGGCCCGGCGTGCCGTGCACGCGGATCTTGGTCCAGAACGTGCCCTTCTCGGCCACGAGCACGGGCAGGCGCGGCCCCGCGGGCGTGGGGATCTGGAACCCGCCCGATTCGGTGAGCACGTAGTCGGCGTAGATGGCGTCGCGCTCGTGGTCGAGCAGCCACTCGGCTCCCCAGGTGCCGAGTGCTTCTTCGTCGGCGACCGCGAGGTAGATCAGCGTGCCCTTCGGCCGGAAATCGCTGTCGGCCAGACGGCGGAACGCGACCGCCTGCGAGGCGGTGAGGTTCAGCATGTCGACCGCGCCCCGGCCCCAGACGAAGCCGTCGACGACGTCGGCCGAGAACGGATCGCGGCTCCAGCCGTCGACGTTGACGGGTACGACGTCGGTGTGGCCCATGAGCATGAGCGACGGGGCGTCGGGATCCGAGCCCTCGATCTTCGCGACCAGGCTCGTGCGGCCGGGTTGCGGTTCGTAGACCTCGTGGTCGCCGGCGCCCGCGAGGTAACCGGCGAGCAGGTCGACACTGCGAGCTTCCTCACCCGAGGCGATCGATCCGTCGTTGACGCAACGATTGCGGATCAGCTGCTGGAGGAGGTCGGTGACCTCCGCGGTCGGATCATCGGATCGGCTCACGGTGGCCTGCTTCCCAGACTCGGGGTCAGTTGGCCACGCTATAGCCCGGCGAACCGGCGCCGAAACGGAGGAATTCCGCGAACGCGTCCTCGATGCCACCGGCGAGGATCTCGAGGTCGCGACGCGATCGGCCGTCGCCCATGAGGCCGAAGTGCAACTCACCGCAGTACGAGAGGATGGCAATGTTGAGCGTGAGGTTCCGCGACAACGGGACGATGGGATAGACCTCGAGCAGTCGCGCGCCGAGGCAGTACAGCGGCGCCTGCGGGCCGGGCATGTTGGTGACGATCAGGTTGGCGAACGGCTGCGCGTGGAGCGCCCGGGCCGCGAGCCCGAGCATTGTGGGTGCCGCGAACTCGGAGAGCCCGAACAGCGCCGCGGTGCCGACCGCTTGCTCGCGCGCTTTGAGATCGGCCGTGCTCGCCCGCACCGCGTTGAGGCGCTCGCGCGCGTCGGGTTCACCCACGCGCAGCGGCACGAGCATGGCCGAGAGGCGATTGCCGAGCTGCATGCGCTGCGACTCGTCGCGCACCGACACCGGGCAGAACACCTTGAGCACCAGCTCCGGGTACAGCTCGCCGCGTTCGTCGAGGAGCCGCGCCACCGCGCTGCCGACCGCCGCGAGCACGACGTCGTTGACCGTGCACCCGAAGTTCTGCCCGATCGCCTTGGCGTCGTCGAACGGGATGCGAAACGTCTCGAGCCGTCGGCCGGGGCCGACAGTGGCGTT
The DNA here is from genome assembly GCA_963819735.1 of uncultured Actinomycetes bacterium. Lineage (GTDB taxonomy): Bacteria > Actinomycetota > Acidimicrobiia > IMCC26256 > DASPTH01 > CAWFXC01. The sequence goes on from CAWFXC010000001.1 coordinate 995,400, forward strand.
GAGCGAGAGCCGCGGCGCGACGACGGGGCCGTCGACCAACGAGCCGATCGAGCGACCGAGCCGGGTCGCGTGGCCGATCGTGTCCCCGGGCGCATCGACGGCGCGGCGGGCGGCGCAGGCGAACTCGCCCGGACGGGCGATCAGGTCACGCACGCTGTCGATCACGAGCCGAGCGGGTTCGGGAGGCGGCGCCGGCTGCCACCGGTCGTCGTCGAGGATCGTCGGCTCACGGTTGAAATCGAGGAGCGCGGTGGCGATGTCGACGCCGGAGATGCCGTCGGTGAGCGTGTGGTGCGACCGGTGGATCAGACCGACCTGCCCGTCGCGGCCGACACCCTCGACGAACCACATCTCCCACAACGGGCGGTCGCGGTCGAGGAGCTGGGCCATGAGCCGCTCCGCCAACTCGAGCAGCTGCCGCCGGCTCCCGGGCGCCGGCAGCGTGGTCAGCCGCACGTGGCGGGCGATGTCGAACGATTCGTCGTCGATCCAGATCGGGCGGCCCTGCCCGAACGGCACCGTCATCACGCGTTTGCGGAAGCGTGGGATCAGTTGCAGGCGCGATTCCACCAGGGTGCGGAGGTCGGCGAGCCGGAAACGACCCTCGGCGTCGTAGAACGGCGCTCGTTCCAGCACCGCCACCGCGCCGACGTGCATGGGCGTGTCGGGGCGTTCCAGGTGGAGGAAGCTCTCGTCGATCGCGCTGAGTCGGTCGTAGGGGGAGATCACGGGCATCGGGTCCGAGCGTAGGAGGTCACGTGACCGGGAGCCTCGGCACCCGACACGACGTGACGCCATGGGGCGCGACGAGCGCACGAGCGCGTTCCGACAGGATCCACGAGTGCGCGGCGTACTCCGCGGCGCGGGCGGGCTCGCGGCCGGTGAGGTTGCCGCGTAGGAGCTCGAGCTCGTCGGCGGTCTGGTCGAGCAAGGCGATCCATCGTTGGGTGAGGCTCCCGAGCTGCGTCGGCGGCCGGAGCCCCCGCAGACCGTCGACCGAGGCCCGCTCGATCACGAGGATCCGTCGCACCATGCGCGCGATCGAGTGGGTGCGGGCGGCCGGTGGAATCGACATGCGGTCGATCTGTCGGTTCGCCGACGCGCAGATCCGGCTGGCCTCGCGCGCGTATCCGGGCGCGGACAACCGATCCCCGCCGCCCCCGCACCCCGCGCCTCCCAGCATGATCAGCGCGCAGGTAATGACGCCGACCGTCGACTTCACCTGCACGAACCCCCTCCGAGCGCCCCGCAGGGTACCGCGACCGGACGCGCCCGGTACTCTGCCGCGCATGGCCCGCACCGCAACGTGCGTCTGGCGCGTCGACGCCGCGATCGTGATCGCCCTCGACGAGCGCTTCGGCCCGCCGTTCGACAGCTACCTCAACGGGTCGCAGACGTGGCTCACCGACGACGGCCCCGGCGGTGTCGGCCTCGAGTGGCGGCTCCACCCCGTGGCCGCGTACCGCCTGCCCGACGGCTTGTCGCACTACGACCTGTGGGAGCAGACGGTGAGCGCGCTGTCGGTCGGCACCGACCCCGACTCCCTGAGCCTGGGCACCGAGCACCGCACGCTCCGGTCCCTGTGGGACGGCCTCGAGTGCTTCGCGGCCTACGGCGACGACCTCGAGCCGGCGCCACTCGCACAGGCGGCCACCGATGCCATCGGGCGCCCGCCCGACGCCGTCGGCCTCGTCGACCACGAGCGCATCGGCGCGGCGTGGGAATCCGCGCGACGGCGCGGTGTCGATCGTCGAGATGCTGTTCGCGGAACTGAAGTCGCGGAGCGCTCCGGCTTGAGTGCTGCGGCCTGTGCTCCGGCATGAGAGGGTGCCCGTCATGACCATGGAACGTGAAGACCTCGCGCGCGCCATATACGAGCGCACCCACCTGACGGGCGAGTTCGTGCTGCGCTCGGGTGTCGTCAGCAACGAGTACTTCGACAAGTACCTCTTCGAGGCCGATCCCGCGTTGTTGCGCGAGATCGCCGCCGCCCTCGTGCCGTTGGTGCCGCCCGGCACCGATGCGCTCGCCGGCCTCGAACTCGGCGGCGTGCCGATCGCCACGATGCTCTCGCAGCTCACCGGGATCCCGGCCTACTTCGTGCGAAAGGTTGCCAAGACCTACGGCACGTGTCGCCTGGCCGAGGGGGGCGACGTCGACGGGCTGCGCCTCACCGTGGTGGAGGACGTCGTGACATCGGGCGGGCAGGTGATCACGTCGTGCGGCGACCTGCGCGATCGCGGCGCGATCGTCGAGCACGCGGTGTGCGTGATCAATCGCGAATCCGGTGGTCCGGAGGGCCTCGCCGCAGTGGGCGTCGAGCTGCGCCCGTTGTTCACCATGACCGAGCTCGGCACCGCCGCGGGAGCCTGATCCCGATTCAGCCTTCGCGCCAAGGTGGGTCGCGGGGCGGGTCGTAGTCGCAGGGACGCACCTCGCCGTCGATGGCGGCGAACGCCAGCTCACCCCAGCGGTCGACGCCGGCAAGCGGCCACGGGAGGTTGTCGCGCCCGAAGAAGCCGACCGCGCGCGTCTCCAGCGGGTGCCCCTTCAGCTCGCCACCGATCATGCGGCAGTGGAAGAGGAGTGAGTACAGCGGCAGGCGGGCGAACCCGAGCCGCAGGCCGTCGAGCACCGCGATGAGCGACACCGGCTCGACCTCGATCCCCGTCTCCTCGTAGACCTCTTTGATCGCGATCTCGCACGGCGAGTAGCCGACGTCGGCGTAGCCCACCGGGTAGAGCCACACACCGGAGTCGGATCGTTGGGTGAGCAGCAGCTCGCCCTTCTCGTTGGCGACGATCGCCGCCACCGCGACCTTCGGCGTGACGTAGCCCTGGACCCCTTCGCCCACGCTCCCCAGCCATTCGTCGACGAGGGCGTCGGCTTCGGCCTCCTCGATCGCCGCGGCGCGGATGTCGCCCGCGACCTTGAGCACTTCCTCGAAGCGCTCCTTCTCGTAGAGGCTCTGAGTGAACCCCAGGCCGGTACGGGCGACGGCCGAGAGGGTCTCGGCCCAGCGGAGCAGATCGACGGTCGATGGGCTGAACGGCTCGGTCACGGCGGTGACACTACGCCGGTCCGATGGTGGCACGGGAGCGGAGGACCCCGGCCTTCGCCATGCCCCACGCGAGATGCAGGGGCGCGAGGTCGGGATCGCCGAGATCGCCGAACGTGTGGATGACGAGCCCGTACCGGTCGTCGGGCCACGCGCGCTCCTCGAACTCGTCCCGTTCGACCGGCGGCACTCCCGCGGCGCGGAGCACTGCGGTGGGCTCCCGGTGCGCGCCGCGCACGATCTGGAGCGGGGTGGCCGTCTGCGACGCGGGGTCGCGCGCGAACAACGTACGGAGCTCGGTGACGACGCGATCCGTGACCACGGGTGCGACGGCAGCCGCCGCCCGCTCGGCCTCGGCGCGCGCGTCCGGTTCGAGGCGACCCCACGCGTCGAGGATGCGCGCCACCTGGCGGACGACCCAGCCCGGCAGCTCACGCTCGACGCCGACGACGATGGCGTCGCCGGTTTCCGCGAGCATGCGCAGCCCGCGCGCTTCGTCGGGCAGCGTCATCCCTCTATGACGTCGCCTTCCATGGTGTTGACCGTGCAGCCCACGCCTTCGAGGTAGCCCACCGCGGCGTCGAGCTGATCCGGTGCGCCGTTGAGCTCGAGGATCACCCACCCCGAGTGCGCTTCGACGTTGGCGCGCCGGATGTTGGGGACGACGTCGTAGCGCTTGACGACCTCGTAGATCATCGGCCGGTCGACCAGATCTTCGGGGAACGAGACGAACAGTCGGACGTGTTCGGACACCGCGCGCTCCCTTCGCTACAGGCCGACGCGCCGGAGCGCTTCGGGCGGTTCGAACAACAGGCCGGTGACGAACTTACCGAAGTCGGCGTAGTCGGCGGAGACGGGATCGAACCGCATCTCGTAGACGATCTCCTTCAGCGCGACCGGATCGTCGGCGAGGAGGGTGACCCCCCACTCCCAGTCGTCGAGGCCGGTCGACCCGGTGATGAGCTGTAGCACACGGCCGGCGTACGTGCGTCCGACGCGCGCGTGGCCCGCCATGAGCCGCTTCCGGTCGGCGAACGCGAGCGAGTACCAGTTCGCGTCGGTGGTCCGGCGCTTCGACATCGGGTAGAAGCAGATCGTCTTCTTCAGCGGCAGCTGCGGGTGGATGCGTTGCTCGTGGTAGTGGTCCATGCGTTCACGCCACGCCGCGAGCCGGGCTTCGGCCGCGGGACCCTCGAGCTTCTCCTCCGCCGCGAGGCGCGCCCGCTCGTCGTCCTCGGTCGACGTGTACTCCGACAACTCCGTGAGCGAGACGTAGGAGTCGACGAGCACGAGTGGTGTGGCGGCCAACTCCTGCTGGAACGCCTGGAGCCGGGCGAGGTCGGGGCCGAGCACCATGACCCCGAGGTCGGCCTTGTGCCCGAGGACCGCGAACAACAGCGCCTGGTGGCCGTCGTCCTGCAGCGACTGCACGGCGTCGAGGACGCGCTTGGCCGCCTGCTGATCGTCCTCGGCGCGCGCCCGGTCGACCCGGTAGAAGAGGTGGAGGACTCCCCACCCGACCGAGGGCTCGACCGTTTCCATGTGGTCCAGGCTACCGGGACCGCTCCGGGTCGCCGATTGCCGAGTTCTCTTCGACGTGCAGCGTGGTCGAGCTCCAGGAGTCGCCCCTGCCACCCATCTCCGGCGTGCCACCCGCCCTCCCACCGGGAGCGGACGGCCGCGTCACTTCTCGACGTCGAGCCCACCGCTGCCGGGTTCGGTGGTGCTCGGCGCCGTCACCGTCACCGACGACAACTTGCTCAGGTCGGGAGTCGTGTTCCCGTGGCCGAAGATCCGGTTGCAGATGGTGCCGTCGGCGGCGGCGATGATCGCGTAGGCCTGGTTGCCGATGTCCCCCGTCGAACCGGCGGCTTCCTCCAACGCCGCGGCGCCGGGCACGTCGCCGACGTCCGGGTCGACCGCGCAGTAGGTCGATCCCTTGAGGGACACTACCTCGGCCGTCCCCACCCCGCCCTCGGAGTCGACGCTCGACCGCACCGCCTTGGCGCCGATGCCGGGCACCGACACGACCCCGTCGATGGCCTGCAGCTCCGCCTTCCACGCGTTCGCGGCCGCGGGACCGCCGACGTCGGTCACCGTCAACGCGTTGCTGGTCTCGTCGGTCGCGAAAGTGCACGTCTCGCCGACCTTCTTGGCCTTCTGGAGGTAGGTGATGCCGGGGATCGGCTTCGTCACCGTCTTCGTGATCGGGTCCGAGACGAGCGGTTGCACATCCTTCGCCGTGAGCTGCGAACACGTCGCGGCGCCCGACGCCTTGGCGCCCGCCGGTGACGCACCGACGACGGCGCCGGCCGCGGCGGCGAACAAGGAGACGGCGACGACGACCGACACCGTGAGCGGGTGTGGGTGACGAGCGGGACGGTGGACAGGCAGCATCCCCGCACCCTACGGGCCCGAACCCCACCTGCCATCGGCTCTGGGGGTCTGAACTTTCGGCGCCGTGGGTCCGACAATTGCGGTTGCTCGTTCGCGCCCGTGTGACCCGAACTCGTAAGCTCCGGCCGTGGCACGCCGGACCCCGAGCCGCGCCGCGCCGCGGCTCCTCGAGCGCAGCGACGCCCTCGGCGACGTCGAGCAGCGCCTTCGCCGCGCCGCGCAGGGTCACGGGGGCGCGGTACTCGTGGAGGGCAGCGCCGGCCTCGGCAAGACCGCGTTCCTCGACGTGGTGGTGGACCGCGCCGAAGCGCTCGGGTGCTCGATCCTCTCGGCGCGCGGCACCGAGTTCGAGACCACGCTCGGGTTCGGTGTCGTCCGCCAGCTGCTCGAGCCGCGCGTGCGCGCGCTCGATCCGGCCGACCGCGACCGGCTGCTCGCGGGCGCGGCGGGGCTCGCGGAGCCGATCGTCACCTCGACCGCGACCGGCGACGCCTCGAACCGCTTCGCGGTGCTGCACGGCCTGTACTGGCTGCTCGCCCGCTTGGCCGGCACCGCTCCCCTGCTGCTGGTCGTCGACGACGTGCAGTGGCTCGACGAGCCTTCGCGCGAGTGGCTGCGCTACCTGCTCGTCCGGCTCGACGAACTGCCGGTGCTGGTGCTCCTCGCGACCCGACCCACGCCTGGCGCAGACCCGGTCATCGATCGCGACACCCATCGAATCCTGCTGCAGCCCCTCGGACTCGACTCCGTCCGCGAGCTGGTCACCCGGCGGATCGGCCGCGATCCCGACGCGACGACCGTCGCGCGCGTGCCACGACGTCACCGGTGGGAACCCCCTCCTCGTGCGCGAGCTGCTCGACTCCATCGAGTCCCGGGGCCAGACGATCGACGACGTCGCCGCCGACGATCTGAGCGGCTTCGCGTCGGAGTCGCTCGTGCGTCGCACCCACGACCGCCTGGTGCGGCTCGGCCCCGACGCCACCGGCGTGGCCGAAGCGCTCGCGGTGCTCGGCGACGGCGCGGAGCTCGGCGACATTGCCCGGGTCGCCGAGCGCGACCGCGCGACGACCAGCCGCGCCCTCGACGCGCTCGGCGCCGCCGACCTGGTCGACGACGGCCGGCCGGCGTCGTTCGTGCACCCGCTGCTGCGCACTGCCGTGATCGAGCACCTCGCACCCTTCGAACTCTCGCAGTTGCACGTGCGAGCCGCCGCCACGCTCGCCGCCGAGGACGCCGACCCGGAGGCGATCGGGCTCCACCTCCTCGCTGCACAACCTCTCGGTCGCGCCGACCACGTGACGCTCCTCCGACACGCCGCCGGCACCGCGCTTCGCCGCCGCGCGCCGGCGACGGCGGTGGCCTTCCTGCGCCGCGCCCTAGCGGAGCCGCCCGAGGTTGCGCGGCGAGCGGCGGTGCTGCGCGAGCTGGGCGAAGCCGAGCTGCGCGACGGCGATCGCGCCGCGGTCGCGCACCTGGAACAGGCACTCGAGCTCACCGCCGATCCCACCGTCCGCGCCGCCATCGGACTCGTCCTGGCGAACGCGCTGTTCTTCCGCGGGGCCTTGGAAGCGGCCGTCGAACGATTCGAGCAGGCACGTGAGGACGCCGGACCGGACGACTCCGACCTCGCCGCGCGCATCGAAGCCGATGTGCTCGGCATGACCGCGCTCGACGACCGGGTCCGTGCAGCCAACGTCACCCGGGTTCCGCTCGCCGAGATCCGCACGTACGCCGCGACTCCGCGTCGGAGGGCAACGTCCGTCATGCTGACGCTGCTCGAGACGCTCCGGGGACGGGCTGACGACGTGCCCACGCTCATCGGCACTGCGCTCGCGGATGGTGCGCTCCTCGCCGCCGAGACGTCGGATTCGATCGCCCTCGTGCAGGCGGTCGACGCGCTCATCTTCGTCGACTGCCTCGACGACGCACTCGCCGTCACACGCGACATGGTGACCGACGGCCAACGACGAGCGTCCGTGTTCGGCGTCGTCGCCGGACTCACCCACCGCGGCTTCGCGGAGCTGCGGCTGGGGCGACTCCCCGACGCCGAGGCGGACTGCCAGGCCGCGCTCGACCTCGCACACGAGCACGGGCTCGCGTTCACGATCCCGTTCATCGCCGCGTACCTGTCGACCTCGTTGCTCGCCATCGGTGCGACCGCCGCGGCACTCGAGGTGATCTCGGCGGTCGATCCCGGCGTCGAGCAGGCGCACATCGTCGCCCTGGCCACCTTCCTCGAGGCGCGCGGGTCCGTGCGCGTCGCGATCGGCGACTTCGGCGGGGCGGCCGAAGACTTCCGCACTGCCGGCGCGGCGTGCGACCGAGTTCGCATCACCAACCCGAACGCGTTCGAGTGGCGGGTCGGTCTCGCTGCCGCGCTACGGGTCGACGATCCCCAGGAGGCGGAGCGCATCGCACTCGATAACCTCGCTCGCTGCGAGGCGGTGGGTTCGGAGCGAGCGATCGGCATCGCGCTGCGGTGCGTCGCCGCGGGCGCCCCGCGCGACGAGCGGGTGACGCTCCTGCGCCGATCGGTCGCGCACCTCGAGCGGTCGCCGGCCCGGTTCGAGCTGGCGCGATCCCTGTTCGACCTGGGCACCGCCACCCGTCGGGCCGGCAGTCGCACCGAAGCGCGCGCCGCGCTCCTGCAGAGCCTGCAGGTGGCGACCGAGTGCGGTGCCACCGCCCTCGCGGCACGCGCGCTCGACGAAGCCCGTCAGACCGGCGCGCGCCCGCGACGACCATGGACGACGGGCCGCGCCGCGCTGACCCCCGCGGAGCGCCGGGTCGCGGTGCTCGCCGCCGAGGGCCGGACCAATCAGGAGATCGCGCAGTCGCTGTTCGTCACCACCAAGACGGTGAAGACCCACCTCGGGTCGGCGTACCGCAAGCTCGGGATCTCCCGCCGCACCGAGCTGCGCGATCAGCTGGAGCCCCACGGCGTGGACGGCCGGTGACATACGAGAAATGGGGCGCCCCGGAGGGCGCCCCATTCTCTTCGAGTGCAGAGTGGTCGGGCTTTAGAAGTCGCCCATGCCACCCATGTCGGGCATGCCGCCCGGCATACCACCGGCAGCAGCGGCCGGCTCGGGCTTGTCGGCGATCACGGCTTCCGTGGTAAGGAAGAGGGCCGCGATCGACGCTGCGTTCTGCAGCGCCGAGCGGGTGACCTTGGCCGCGTCGATCACGCCGGCCTTCACGAGGTCCTCGTACTCACCGGTGGCCGCGTTGAGGCCGTTGGCACCCTTGAGGCTGCGCACCTTCTCCACGATGACGCCACCCTCGAGACCCGCGTTGACCGCGATCTGCTTGAGCGGCTCCTCGAGCGCACGGGCCACCATCTTGGCGCCCGTGGCCTCGTCACCTTCGAGCGTGGTGGCGAGCTGGAGCACCTTCTCCTGCGCACGGAGCAGCGCCACGCCACCGCCGGGCACGACGCCCTCTTCCACGGCAGCCTTGGTCGTCTGCACCGCGTCCTCGATGCGGTGCTTCTTCTCCTTGAGCTCCACCTCGGTGGCCGCCCCGACCTTGATGATCGCAACGCCGCCGGCCAGCTTGGCGAGACGCTCCTGGAGCTTCTCACGGTCGTAGTCGGAGTCGGTGTTCTCGATCTCGTTGCGGATCTGCTGGATGCGGCCCTGCACCTCGCTCTTGGAACCGGCACCCTCGACGATGGTGGTCTCGTCCTTGGTGACCACCACCTTGCGGGCGCGGCCCACGAGCTCCAGGCCGATGTTCTCGAGCTTCAGGCCGATCTCCTCGGAGACGACCTGGCCGCCCGTGAGGATCGCGATGTCCTGGAGCATGGCCTTGCGGCGCTCGCCGAAGCCGGGGGCCTTGATGGCAGCCGACTTGAACGTGCCGCGGATCTTGTTGACGACGAGGGTGGCCAGGGCCTCGCCCTCGACGTCCTCGGCGATGATCGCGAGCGGGCGACCCGACTGCATGACCTTCTCCAGCACGGGGAGGAGGTCCTTGACTGCCGAGATCTTGCTGCTCACGAGCAGGATGTACGCGTCGTCGAGCACCGCTTCCATGCGGTCGGTGTCGGTGACGAAGTAGGGGGAGATGTAGCCCTTGTCGAAGCGCATGCCCTCGACGAGGTCGAGCTCCATACCGAAGGTCTGGCTCTCCTCGACGGTGATGACGCCGTCGGTGCCGACCTTCTCGAGCGACTCGGCGATCATCGCGCCGACTTCCTTGTCGGCGGCCGAGATGGCCGCGACGTTGGCGATCTGCGCGTGGTCGGTCTTGACGCTCTTCGAGTCCTTCTTGATCGACTCGACGGCGGTCTCGACGGCCTTCTCGATGCCGCCCTTGAGCACCATCGGGTTGGCGCCGGCAGCCACGTTGCGGAGGCCCTCACGCACCATCGCCCACGCGAGCACGGTGGCGGTGGTCGTGCCGTCACCGGCGACGTCGTCGGTCTTCTTGGCGACTTCCTTGACCAGCTCGGCGCCTACCTTCTCGTAGGGGTCCTCGAGGTCGATCTCCTTGGCGATGGACACGCCGTCGTTCGTGATCGTGGGTGCACCCCACTTCTTCTCGAGGACGACGTTGCGGCCCTTCGGGCCGAGGGTGACGCGGACGGCGTCGGCGAGCTTGTTCATTCCGGCTTCGAGGGAACGGCGTGCGTTCTCCGCGTAGGCGATCTGCTTGGGCATGGGTTACCCCCTGGGAGTGGGTGTGTAGGGCGGGTCGGGACGGGCGGGCCTGTTCGCGAGACTTAGCACTCACAGGCACCGAGTGCTAACCATGTTGGCACTCGCGACCCGAGAGTGCAAATTCTGTGTCTCCGGAGGTTGCCGCGCCTCGGTGCGCGCCCGGCCTACGCTCGCCGGGTGGCCACCGCGCTGAGCACCCGCGACACCATTCTCGTGGTGGCTCGGCAGCGATTCGCCGATCGGGGCTTCTCGGGCACGTCGCTGGCCGACATCGCCGATGAGGTCGGGATCCGCCCGCCGAGCCTGTTCCACCACTTCCCGTCGAAGGTGGCCCTCTACCGGGCCGTGCTGCTCGATGCGTTCGACGACTGGTTCTCGCTCATGGACGAGACGATGGCCGCAGAGCCCGGCGAGGGCTGGCCCCAGGTCGAGCGGGTCATCCGCACCGCCTTCCGGTTCTTCGTCGAGCGGCCCGACTTCGTGCGCCTGGCCCGCTGGGAGGCGCTCGAGGGGGGGCCGGTGCTCGTGGAGGAGCTGGCGATGGTGCTCCGGCCACTGTTCGAGCGGGGCGTCGGCTTCCTCGAACGCGAGATGGAGGCCGGACGCATCCGGCGGTGCGACGCCCGCCGGCTCGTGATCACGGGCTACGGGGCGGTGCTGTCGTACCTGTCCGACGCCCCCCTCGTCGGCTCGCTGCTGGGCGAGGACTCCACCAGCCCCGCCGCCATCGCCGCCGAGCGGGAGCACATCGTCGACCTCTTCCGGCACGCCCTCGCACTCTCCCCGCTCCACCAGGCGTCGTCCACCGCTGGTCTACCTATCAGTCGGTAGGCTGCAATCGTTGCGAACAGGAGCCCGACCTTGACCGACGTGCAAGCCGAGCCCCGGGCCCGAGGTGTGGCCGACGAGAGCCTCTGCCGCCTCCTGATCGAGGACATGCTCTTCGCCCGGCGGGCCTCGGAGCGGTTCTGGAACCTCCAGCGCCAGGGTCGTCTGGCCACGGTTCCGCCGCTCACGGGGCAGGAGGCGGCGGTGGTCGGCGTCGTCCGCGGCCTCGACCTCTCCACCGACTGGTTCGTGCCGTACTACCGCGACCTGATCGGCCTCGGCGCCCTCGGCGACGAGTTCTTCGAGCAGATCGTCGCCTACTGGCGCGGCCACCCCGACGGCGGCCGCATCCCCGAGGGCGTCCGGTGCCTCCCTCCGCAGATCGCGCTGGGTTCGCAGATTCCGCACGCCGCCGGCCTCGCGTGGGGCCTCGCCCTGCGGGGCGACCCCGGCGTGGTGTGCACGTTCATCGGCGACGGCGCCACGTCCGAGGGCGACTTCTACGAGGGGATCAACCTCGCCGGCGTCCAGCGGGTCCCCCTGATCGTCGTGTGCATCAACAACGGATGGGCGATCTCGACGCCCACCGACCACCAGACCGCGGCGGAGTCGTTCGCGATCAAAGGTGAGGCCGCCGGCATCCCCGGGGTGCGGGTCGATGGCAACGACGTGCTCGCGGTGGTCGACGCGACCCGTACCGCACGTCGCCGTGCCGCGGCGGGAGACGGCCCGACGTTGCTCGAGCTCGTCACCTACCGAATGGGCGCGCACACGAACTCCGACGACCCGTCGCGCTACGTACCGCCGGAGACGCTGACCGACTGGGAGGGACGCGATCCCATCGAACGCTTCCGCGACGTGTTGCAGCGCGCGGACCTGTGGGACGACGACCAGCACGCGGCCGCGCTCGAACGTGCCGACGCGCGACTCGAGCGCATCATCGACGCCGCGCTGCAGCGCGAGATCGTGCCGGCCGATGCACTCGACCACGTGGTGGCCACGCCGAGCGCGCGCGCGTCGGAACAGCGCGCCGAGATCGTCCGGCGGAGCGCGCCGGGCGACGGGGCGGTCGACGCGTCGGGTGACACGCGGGGCGGCGACACCGAGGCGGTGTCGTGGCGAGCATGACGATGCTCGCGGCGATCCGCGAGACGATCATCGACGAGATGGCACGCGACGAGCGCGTCGTGCTCCTCGGCGAAGACGTCGGCCGCAACGGTGGCGTGTTCCGGGCGACCGACGGCGTGCTCGATCGCTTCGGGGCGCGTCGCGTGTTCGACACGCCGATCTCCGAGTCGGCGATCGTGGGCGCGAGCGTCGGCTTGTCGGTGGCCGGGCTGGTCCCTGTCGCGGAGATCCAGTTCGCCGGGTTCACCATGCAGGCGTACCACCAGATCGTCGGCCAACTCGCCCGCCTGCGCTACCGGAGCCGCGGCCGGTTCAACTGCCCGGTCACGATCCGCGCGCCTTACGGCGGCGGCGTACGCACGCCCGAGCTCCACGCCGACTCGGTCGAAGCCCCGTTCGCGCACGCGCCCGGGCTCAAGGTCGTGGTGCCGTCGAACGCGGCCGACGCCAAGGGACTGCTCGCGAGCGCGGTGCGCGACCCGGATCCGGTGATCTTCCTCGAACCCATCCCGCGTTACCGCAGCACCCACGACGATGTGCCCGAGGGCGAGCACCTGGTGCCGATCGGCCGGGCCGCGATCGTGCGCGAACCGGTCGACGCGGTGGTCGTCACGTGGGGGGCGATGGTCGACGTCGCGTGCGCGGCCGCCGATGTCGTGGCGACGGCTCGGGGCGCACAGATCGGAGTGGTGGATCTCCGCACCCTCGCACCGCTCGACGTCGAGACGCTGACCGAGGTGGCCGAGCGCGCGGGACGGGTCGTGGTGGTCCACGAAGCCCCGCTCACGTCGGGATTCGGGGCCGAGGTCGTGGCCACGATCCAGGAGCATGCGTTCTATTCGCTCGAAGCCCCGATCCGTCGGGTCACCGGGTACGACGTGCCGTCTCCCGCGCCCCTGGTCGAGGACTGGTGCCGTCCCGACGTCACGCGTGTCGCCGACGCGCTCGACGCGACGCTCGATGCCTGACCCGGCGCCGCCGATGCCGTATCTCCTTCCCGATCTCGGGGAGGGGATGGCCGAGGCCGAGATCGTGCGGTGGCAGGTGGCCGTGGGCGATCACGTGACGCGCGACCAGATCGTGGTCTACGTGCAGACCGACAAGGCCGAGGTCGAGCTGCCGGTGCCGGCGTCGGGAACGATCACCGCGTTGGGGGCCGAGGTCGGCGACCTCGTACCCGTCGGCGGCACCCTGCTGGAGTTCGTGCCGGACGCCGGGGCTTCGTTGCCCGGTACCCAGGTGCGGGCGGCGGCGACGGCCGCGCCCGCCGCAGTGGCTGGCACCGCCGCGCACGGTTCGGCGGCGTCGACCGCGGTGCAGGCGGCCCCCCCGGTCCGGAAGCTGGCGCGCGATCTCGGCGTCGATCTAGCCGCGGTGGCCGGAACCGGCCCCGGCGGGCGCGTCACCGCAGGTGATGTGCGCGAGTTCCGTCGGAGCGAATCGGCGGACGATTCGGCGAATTCTGCGAATTCGACGGATTCGCCCGGCGATTCGGCGAACGATTCGACGGATTCGGCGGGCGCGGGCGGCGAATCGTCCGGCGATTCGTTCCGAGGGAACGAGCGGCGGGTGGCCCTGCGGGGGATCCGGCGCGCCATGGCCCACAACATGGCCGAGGCGTGGCGGGCGGTGCCCCACATCACGCTGTTCGACGAGATCGACGCCCGCCCGCTCCTCGCTGCCCACGCGACCGCGCGCGAGTCGCTCGAGGGCGACGCCCTCACCCTCACGGCGTTCTTCGTGCGCGCCGCGGTTCTCGCCCTCGGCGTCGTACCGATCCTCAACGCCAGCCTCGACGAGCCCGCCGACGAGATCGTGTACCACGACGACTGCCACGTGGGGATCGCCGTCGCCACCGGCGCCGGTCTCACCGTCCCGGTGCTCCACGACGCGCACACGCTCACCCTCTCGGAGCTCGGCGGGGAGATCGCGCGCCTCACCGAAGCCGCCCGCGCCGGCGGGCTCTCCCCCGAGACGCTCCGCGGGGCCACGTTCACGGTCACCAACTTCGGCACGGAAGGCGGCCGGTTCGCCACCCCGATCGTCCGGCCGCCCCAGGTCGCCATCCTCGGGTTCGGCGCGATCCGTGTCCGGCCGGTGGTCGCCGACGGCGACGTCGTCGCCGCACCCACCTTGCCGCTCTCGCTCTCGGCCGACCACCGCATCGTCGACGGTCACGACGCAACCCGTTTCTTCGAGCACGTCGCCGCCCTCCTCGCCGATCCCGCACCGCTCGCCGAGACGCGCTGAGCTCACGGAACGCGGCGCGAATCCGTCCGAGATCGCACCTTCGATCTCGACATTGCCCGGGTAAGGTGAGCCCTTCGCGAGCGGGAGCAGGATCGTGGCCGAGTGGCACGACACCACCGAGGAATACCTCGAAGCCATCCTCGAGATCGAGGAAGAAGGCACGGTCCCCATCCGAGCGCGTCTCGTCGAGCGGCTCGGGCTCTCGGCGCCCGCAGTTTCGGAGACGGTGAACCGCCTCGTCGACCACGGCTACGCCGAACTGCTCGACGATCGCAGCCTGCGCCTCACGCCCAAGGGCCGCGCCGTCGCGACCTCGATCGTCCGGCGCCACCGCCTCGCCGAACGGCTCCTCGTCGACGTCATCGGTCTCGAGTGGGAGAAGGTGCACAAAGAGGCTGATCGCTGGGAGCACGCGATCTCGGCCGAGGTCGAGGAGAAGCTCGTCCTCCTCCTCGGCGATCCGGCCACGTGCCCCCACGGCAATCCGATCCCCGGCTCCCACCACCAGGTCGAGGGGCCGGCGTCGGTGCCGCTCACGCAGATGGCACCCGGTCCGGTGATCGTGCGCCGCATAAGCGAGAAGGTCGAGATCGACGACGAAGCCATCGCGTTCCTCGCCCACGCCGAGCTGATCCCGGGCTCGAACGCGATGGTCGTGAGCAGCAACGCCGACGGCGTGAAGCTGAAGAGCGCCACCGGCGACCAGGTCGTCCCGAAGAAACTCGCTCAGCTCATGTACGTCGTTCCCGCCTGAGCGCTCCGCCCCGGCAACACGTTCAGCCCTCGCAGCCCCCCGCGACCGCGGGCACGATGCTCACGGTCGCGCCCGGTGCCACCGCGGTGCCGACGCCGTCGAGGAACCGGATGTCCTCGTCGGCCACGAACACGTTCACGAACCGGCGCAGCTCGCCCTTTTCGTCGAACAGGCGCTCGGAGAAGCCGGGATGCGCGGCCTCGAGCTGCTTGAGCACCTCGGCCACGGTCGCGCCCTCGGCGGACACCTCGGCGGCGCCGCCCGAGAGCTCGCGCAGCTGCGTGGGAATGCGGACGATGACCGACATGAGCTACTCCTGGATCGAGTCGGGCGGGAACGCCTCGTGGAAAGCGTCGAGCGTGGGCGGGATGACGGCGGTGGGACCGACCGTGGGCTCGACCGCGTCGAGCGTCTTCAACCCGTGCCCGGTGATGTAGACGACGATGCGCTCGTCGGGGCGGATCACGCCGTCGGCCGCCAGGCGTTTCAACGTGGCGATCGTCACGCCACCGGCGGTCTCGGCGAAGATGCCTTCGGTGCGGGCGAGCAGCTTCATGCCCTCGACCACTTCGGCGTCGGTGACTGCGGCCAACGCGCCGCCGGTCTGGCGCACCGCGTCGAGCGCGAAGTAGCCGTCGGCGGGATTGCCGATGGCGAGCGACTTGGCGATCGTGTCGGGCTTCACCGGCTTGATCGTGTCGGCGGCGTCGAGAAACGCACGGGCCACCGGCGAGCAACCTTCGGCCTGCGCGCCCGACACGCGCACGCGCGGTTCATCGTCGAGCAGGCCCACCTTGAACAGCTCGTCGAAGCCCTTGCGGATCTTGGTGAGCAGCGAACCGCTGGCGACCGGCACGACCACGTGGTCGGGGGTCTGCCAGCCCAGTTGCTCGGCGGTCTCGAACGCGAGCGTCTTCGAACCCTCGGCGTAATACGTGCGTACGTTGACGTTGACGAACGCCCACGGATACGTGCCCGCGAGCTCGGCGCACAGACGGTTGACGGCGTCGTAGTTGCCGTCGATGGCCACGACGTTGCCGCCGTAGACGGCCGTCGTGACGATCTTGCCCTGTTCGAGGTTCGACGGGATGAACACGAAGCTGCGCAACCCCGCGTGGGCCGCATGGGCCGCCACCGAGTTGGCGAGGTTGCCGGTGGACGCGCACGCCGCCACCTTGAAGCCGAAGTCCAACGCCTTCGACAACGCCACCGTCGTGACCCGGTCCTTGAACGAGTTGGTGGGATTCACCGTGTCGTTCTTGACCCACACCTCCCCGAGCCCGAGCTCCGAGGCCAGGCGGTCGGCGCGCACGAGGGGCGTGAACCCGGCGCCGAGGTCGACCGCAGGATTGCGGTCGGTCGGCAGCAGATCGGCGTAGCGCCAGATCGAGAGCGGTCCGGCGGCGATCTTCTCCCGGCTGGTGTTCTTCGCGATCGCCTCGTAGTCGTACGCCACCTCGAGCGGGCCGAAGCACCACTCACACGTGAAGATCGGCGCGACCTCGTACTCGCGACCGCACTCCCGACACCGCAAACCCTGCACGTAGGCCATCGGCCCTCCTCCGCTCGGCCGGCGCCACGCGCCGGCACTTTCCTCGACGCGCTCTCGAGCGCCTCGAGCGGAGGACCGCTCTCGGACTGCTCATCGTTCAGGCATTGGCACCTGGCTCCGAGGCCCCGGAGCTCCGGGAACTGGTTGCTGGTTGCCGCGGCGTCACAGGGCCTGTCCCTCAGCCGCTCTGGATGAGCGCGTTCGAAAAAACGGTAGCACGGCGCGGTCGCGGGTCCACAAACCGTTTCGGCCCCAGACCGGCGCGGCCGACAACGGGCGCGCTCAGACTTTGGCGATCGCCCCGCCGTCGACGTCGAGGATCTCGGCGGTGATGAAGCTCGACTCGTCGGAGGCGAGGAACAGGACCGCGTTGGCGATGTCGTCGACGTGGCCGTGGCGCTTCAGGATCTGCAGCTCCCGGTAGTGCGACCAGAACACCGCGTCCTCACCCATCCACTCGCGGAACTTGTCGGTGAGGATCCGGCCCGGCCGGACGGCGTTGACCCGGATCCCGTACTCCCCACCGCGACCGGCGAGGTGCAGGGTGAGGCCCTCGAGCGCCGCCTTCGACGCCTGGTACGACGCCGACGGCTGGAAGCCGCCCATCTTCTCGAGTTGATCCCGGCCCACGCCCATCACCGCCGACAGCGACGAGACCGCCACGATCGATCCGCCGCCCGCGGCGACGAGGTGCGGCCACGCCGCCCGACACACGAACATCGTGCCGTTGAGGTTGAGGTCGATGATCCCCTGCCAGGTCGTCGTCGGCTCGTTCGGCCACGCGTCGCCCGCGCCCGTACCCGCGTTCGGGACCACGACGTCGAGTCGGCCGTGTCGGGCGACGGTGGCGGCCACCAACGCGTCGACGTCACCCTCGTCGGTCACGTCGGCGTGCACGAACGTGGCATCACCACCGGCGGCGCGCGCCGCGGCCTCGACGGCGGCGCCGAGCTCGTCGCCACGCGCGCAGAACACGACGCGCGCCCCTTCCCCCACGAAGCGGTGCACGATGGCCTCGCCGATACCGGTCGTTCCCCCGGTGACCAGCGCGACCTTGCCAACCAGTCGACCCGCACCGTCCATGATCCCTCCTGGCTCGCGGCCTGCTGCGCGGCGCGCATCCTAGGTTTGTGCAGCGACCGGTATCGACTGCCCGGGCCGTACCCTGGTCGGTCATGTCCGACGCACCGACCGTCGACGAGCTCGTCGAGGCCAAGACCCGCAGCGGTACCACGATCTCGGTGTGCCTCCCCGCGCGCAACGAGGAAACGACGGTCGGCCAGATCGTGGCGACCGTGCGTCGCAACCTCGTCGAACACGCGCCGCTCGTCGACGAAGTGGTCGTCGTCGACGACGGCTCCACCGACGCCACCGCCGAGGCCGCCGGCTGGGAGGGCGCGCGCGTCCTCGCAGTCGACGAGATCCTCCCCGACCTGCCGAAGGGATCCGGGAAAGGCAACACGCTCTGGATGTCGTTGTACGCGTGCGACGGCGACATCGTGTGCTGGCTCGACGCCGACGTGCGCAACTTCGGCGCGCACTTCGTGACCCGCCTGCTCGCGCCGCTGTTGACGAACGACACGATCGGCTTCGTCAAGGGTTACTACCGCCGCCCACTCCACGGAGATGCCACCGGCGGCGGACGCGTCACCGAGCTCATCGCGCGGCCGGTCATCTCCTCGCTCTTCCCGCACCTGGCCGGCTTCGTGCAACCGCTGGCGGGTGAGTACGCGGGGCGTCGCACCCTGCTCGAGACGGTGCCGTTCGTCGAGGGCTGGGGCGTCGAGCTCGGCCTGCTCATCGACCTGGTCGCGAACTACGGCATCGATGCCATCGCGCAGGCCGACCTCGACGTGCGCGAGCATCGCAACCGGCCGCTGGAACAACTCGGCCCCCAGGCGATGGCGATCCTCGTGACCGGGCTACGCCGGGCCGGCGTACCCGTCGACAAGCGGCTGGCCGAGCTCGTCCGTTACGACGAGCACCAGCAGCCGGAACCGGTCGCGGTGGAGATCCGCGAACGACCGCCGATGCTCACGATCCCGGCGTACCGCCAGAAGTTCGGTCGCGAACTCTCGGCGTAGCCCGTTCGATCAGCTCGCCGGCGGCTTCGCGGGCGGGTCGGCGGGGTCGTCGCCGGCGCCTTCTTCGACGCCCTTCCGGAACTCCTTCGACGCCTGGCCCATCGATCGGGCCAGTTTGGGGAGTTGGGAACCACCGAAGAGCAACGCGATCACCGCGATGACGACGAGGAATTCCCAACCGATGATCTCACCGAGTACGGGGGTCATCGCCGCACCTTTCCCGGGTCACACCCGACCCCCTCAGTGTACGGCTGCTCACATGAGATCGAGCACGCGGCGCCCGGCTTCGAACGCCGCCTCTTCCACCAACGTCTCGGTGCGGGCGAACGCCTCCCCCGACTGCCACACCCGATCGGTGAGGGCCAGCAGCTGCACGCCGGCGCGCACCTCGAGCTCCTCGCGTGCGTCGGGGGCCACCTGACCCACGATCACCGCGCTGTGCGGCACGCCGGCGTCGGTGGCCCACTCGAGGACGCCTCCGACCACCTTGCCCTCGAAGCTGGACGGGTCGAGGCGGCCTTCACCCGTGAGCACGAGCTCGCGGCCGTCGAGCGCGGATTCCAGCCCCGCCGCCCCCGCCACCACGTCGAAGCCCGGTTCGAGGACGGCGCCGATCGCGGCGAGACCGCCCGCGAGGCCCCCGGCCGCTCCGCCCCCGCTCAGCTCGCGGACGTCGACCCCGGTGCGCTGCTGGTACTGGTCGGCGAGGGTGGCCAGCCGGCGAGTGAGCAACGAGACCTGCGCGGCGGTCGCGCCCTTCTGTGGGCCGAACACCGTCGCCGCGTCGCCGAACCGGGTCGACACGTCGCACGCGACCGTCACCGGCGTGCCGCCGAAGGACCAGCCGAGCGCTTCCAGCGCGGCCAGACCGCCGTCGGTGCTGGCACTCCCGCCCACTCCGACGACAACGCGCCGGGCACCGGCGCGGAGGGCCGCGGCGATGAGCTCACCCGTGCCGCGGGTGGAGGCCCGCAAGGGATCCGAGTGCTCGGTGAGGCCGAGCCCGCTGGCCCGCGCCATCTCGACCACCGCGACCCCACCGGGGAGGAGACCCCACACCGCTTCCACCGGCTCACCGAGCGGCCCGGTGACGATCGCGGTACGGCGCGACCCACCCTGCGCCGCGAGCAGCGCGTCGAGTGTGCCCTCGCCGCCGTCGGCCAACGGGAGCTGTGCGACGTCGTCGAAACCGGCTGAGCGCAGACCTCGTGCCATTGCTGCCGCCGCCTGCGCAGCGGTGATCGTCCCCTTGAACTTGTCCGGGCACACCAGCGCTGAGTTCATCACTCGATAGATTGACCCACACTCCCGCCTGCCGCCGCCACCGGAGCCCCCTTGCTCGATCGCGTCCCCCTTCTCGAAAAGCAGCTCGACGAGTACGCCGGGATCGTCGGGGGCGATGTCGTCGAACGCATCCGCGAGCTCGCCGCGCCCCTGCAGGGCGCGCGGGTGCTCCACATCAACGCGACCGCTTACGGTGGCGGGGTCGCCGAGCTCCTCGCCACCCACGTGCCGCTGATGCGCAGCGCCGGCGTCGACGCCGATTGGCAGGTGATGCACGGCAGCGACGAGTTCTTCGCCGTCACCAAGGCCGTGCACAACGGGCTCCAGGGCGCCGACATCGACTGGACCCCGGCCATGCAGCGGGTCTACCTCGAGAAGGTCCTCGACAACGCGCTGCTCCTCGACGGTCACTACGACTTCGTCGTGGTGCACGACCCCCAACCGGCGGCGATGCTGAGCTTCCTCCGGGAGCGGCTGGGGGGCCGGATGAAGGACACCACCTGGATCTGGCGCTGCCACATCGATCTCACCGCGGCCAACCCCGACGTCTGGGAGTTCTTCCGCCCGTTCGTCGAGCTGCACGATGCCTCGGTGTGGACGATGCCCGAGTTCGTGCCGGCATCGCTCGACATGCGTCACGTCGTGCACGCGCCGCCGTGCATCGACCCGCTGTCGGTGAAGAACCTCGAGCTGGCCATGCCGTTCTGCCAGGAGTTGACGCGTCAGTACGGCGTCGACGTGCATCGGCCGATCGTGTGCCAGGTCAGCCGGTTCGACCCGTGGAAGGACCCGGTCGGCGTGATCGAGGCGTTCCGGATCGTCCGGGAGCGCGTACCCGACGCGCAACTGGTGCTCGCGGGCTCGATGGCCACCGACGACCCCGAAGGTTTCCGGGTGTGGGACGACACCGAAGCCGCCCGCGCCGGCGACCGCGACATCTACCTCTTGTCGAACCTGCACCAGGTCGGGTCGGTCCAGATCAACGCGTTCCAGCGCATCGCCGACGTCGTACTGCAGAAGTCGCTCCGGGAAGGCTTCGGCCTCACGGTGAGCGAGGGGCTATGGAAGGGTCGCCCGGTCGTCGGCGGTCGCGCCGGAGGGATCAAGCTCCAGATCCGCGACGGCTACGACGGCTACCTCGTCGATTCGGTCGAGGAATGCGCGCAGCGCACCATCGACCTGCTCGCCGATCCCGTGGGGGCCGATGCCCTCGGCGCGCAGGGTCGCGAGCACGTGCGCGCCAACTTCCTCTCCACGCGCGAGCTCGAAGACTGGCTGACGTTGTTCGGTACGTTGCGCGGATGATGCTCGTCACCCATCGGGGGCCGTACCGGTTCTCGATGCAGGACGACGGCTCGTTCGGCGCGACACGCGGCGCCGGCGGCATCGTGAGCGCGCTGCTGCCACTGGTGCTCGGCAACGGTCACACGGCCGGCGGGTCGTCCGTCCGCGCCGAGGGCGACGACGAAAGACAATCGTGGGTCGCCGCCGCCATCGACGACGGCGACCGCGATGCAATCACCGCGGGAGCGGCCAAGGTCCCCGGACTGGATCTCCACCTGCTGGCGCTCGATCCGGCGCGGCACCGCATGCACTACGACGTCGTGTCCAACGGGATCCTGTGGTTCCTGCACCACGGGCTCTTCGACCTGCCCCGGCGCCCGCGCTTCGACGAGCATTTCCGCGCCGCATGGGACGGCTATGTCGCGGTCAACGCTTCGTTCGCCGACGCGGTGGTGACCGGTGCCCGGCCCGCCGAGCGGGTGCTCGTCCACGACTACCAACTCGCCCTCGTCCCCGGCATGGTGCGCCAACGCCGGCCGGATCTGCGGGTGGCGCACTTCACCCACACGCCGTTCTGCGGGCCCAACTCGATCCGCGTGTTGCCCACCGACGTCGCCGAAACCCTGTGCGCGTCGATGGCCTCGGTTCCGTGCGGCTTCCACACGCACCGTTGGGCGCGCGCGTACGAAGCATCCGCGGCCGAGATGCTCGGTTCCGACGCCGCGATCGCCCCGGCATTCGCGACCCCACTCGGCCCCGATCCCGACGCGCTGGCCGAGCTGGCAGCCTCCGACGCGACCGCGCGCGCCGCCGCCGCGCTCGACGAGATCGTCGGGGATCGCAAGCTCGTGCTCCGCAGCGATCGCATCGACCTCTCGAAGAACATCGTGCGCGGCTTCCTGGTGTACGACCGCCTCCTCACGCTGCACCCGGAATGGCGCGAGCGGGTCGTGTTCGTGGCGTTGCTCAACCGTTCCCGCGAGAGTCTCGCCGACTACCTCGCCTACGAGCAGGAGGTCGAGCACACCGCCGCGCGCGTGAACGACCGTCACGGCAGCGCCCAGTGGCAGCCGATCGTCGTCGACACCCACGACGACTACGAGCAGACCATCGCCGGTTTCGCCCGTTACGACGTCCTGCTCGTGAACCCGGTGAAGGACGGGCTCAACCTCGTCGCCAAAGAAGGGCCGCTGCTCAACCGGCGCCACGGCGTGGTCGTGCTCTCACCCGAAGCGGGCGCGTACGACGAGCTGCACGAAGCCGTGGTCCCCATCCATCCCTACGACATCGAACAGGGTGCCGCCGCGCTCCGCCTCGCGCTGTCGATGCCCGACGACGAACGAGCAGCGCGGGCGACGCGTCTCTGCGAGCTCGCGTCGGTGCACACGCCGCAGACCTGGCTCGACGAGCTGCTCATCCACGCGCGCTGATCGCGTCGGCCAGCGCGTCGAGGAGCTCGGCCAGCGCGGGCGGGCCGTCGACGACGACGTCGGCCTCGGCAATCGCGGCCGGCCCTTCCGTCGACGCCACCCCGATGCTCACCGCGTCGCCCAAGCGGTGCTCACGCGCCAGCCGCCGGAGCGAGGCGAACGCCGAGAGGTCACCTTCGTCGTCGCCCGCGAAGGCGGCGACCGACATGCCCGCCGCCAGCTCCTCCACCACCGAGCCCTTGTCGACCGGGACCGGTGGACGCAGCTCCACCGCCATCCGCCCGCGCAGCGGGGCCTCGAGCCCGAGCCGGGCCGCCGCCGCGTCGGCCCACGCCGAGGCCTCGCGCCCCCTCTCCGGCTCGGCGCGCCAGTGGACGGTGACCGCCACCTGCCCCTTCCGTTCGACCAACAGCCCCGGGAGCGCGACCTCGGCTTCGGCGGCGGCGCGGGCGATGACGTCGACCCACGGCTCGACGCGCGGATCGACGACGATCTCGTCGTCGACCACCCGCTCGAGTCCGTAGGCCCCTACGTAGAGCAAGCCTCCGATCCCCAACGCGTCGCGGAGGAACGTGGCGGGCCGGCCGCTCACCACCGCGGCGCGACCGATCAGCGGGACGACCCGGGCCAGTGCCGCGCGCGCTGCGGGCAACGCTCGCGCCGCGGCCGGGTCGTCGACGATCGGCGACAACGAACCGTCGAAGTCGACGAACAGCGCCGCGGTCTCCGCCTCGGCGACGAACCGACGCAGCGCCGGCGGCACCACCACTCGGGCTGCGCTCAGGTCGTGCCGATGATCACGAGGCAGTCGGCGTCGCCGGCGCCCGCGGGAGGGTCCTTCGGAAACGGCTCGGTGACCGCACCGTTGCCGATCCCGAACGCGGCGAGCGCGGTGGCCTCGTTGGCGAAGCCGGCCCGGCACTGCACCGCGGTGCCGCTGCGCTTGGTGTCGAGGGTGGCCGGGGTCTGCATGTTGTAGCCCTTGGCCTTCAGCGTGTCGGTCATCGTCTGGGCGACGCCGAGCACGCCCGACGCGTTGTAGACCTTCACCCGGACCTGCCCCGCCGGCCGCAGGGTCTTGCCCGCGGTGGTGGGGGTGGTCGACGAACCCGACGTGGTGACCGTGGTCCCGCTCGTGACACTGGCCTGGCTGGAACCGGGGCCACTGTCGTCGAGGATCTGCAGGCCGATGATGCCGACGACGACGGCGAGGCCGATCAGCACCGCGCCGCGGACGCTGGACGGCATGGCGGAGTTGCGGGAGGGGCCGCGCCGGCTACCGCCGGGGGCGGTCACCGGGACCCCGGATCCGCCCGGCGCCCCTCGAGCCGCTCCCGCCGGCGGCGGTCGCGTTCGCGCCGCACCCGCTTGACGGTGAGGGGATCGTGCTCAGCCGCTTCCGGGTCGTCGACCAGGTGGCGCAGGATCTCGTAGTAGCGGGTGGCGGAAACGCCCAGTTCAGCGCGGATGGCGGCCTCCTTCGGTCCGGGGCGAGTCCACCAGCCCCGTTCGAAGTCGAGAATGGCACGATCACGCCGAGAGAGGCCCATCAGGCCCGCGATCCTTGTCTCCAAGGCACCCAAGGTCAAGCATTTCAGGTTTCTGAACGTCGGGGGTGGGCGGGGCAGGGACCGCTGAGCGGTCACCACCCCGGGTAGCCAAGCTGACGCGCAGCGTCGTCAGTAGATGACGCTCCGGATCACCTCACCGGCCTCCATGGCCCGGAAGGCGTCGTTCACCTCTTCGAGCTTGATGCGGCGCGACACCATCGAGCCGATGTCGAGCCGGCCGGTCTCCACCAGGCTCACGAACCGGGGGAAGTCGCGACGCACCTGCGCCGACCCGTACATGCAGCCGAGGATCTGCTTGTTGTCCATGAACATCGACATGCCCGGGAGGGTGACCTGGGCATCCCAACGGGGCATGCCCACCACCACGACGGTGCCGCCGCGGCGAGCGGTGTGGAACGCCTGCTGGATCGTCTCCGGAAGCCCGATGACTTCGAACGCGTAGTCGGCGCCGTAGCCACCCGTTGCCGCCCGCACCTGCTCGATGGGATCACCCTGCGCGGGGTCGATGAGATCGGTGGCCCCGAACTGCTCGGCCGTCTTGCGCTTGAGCTCGACCGGGTCGATGGCGAAGATCCGCGACGCCCCCGCGATGCGGGCGCCCTGGATCACCGACTGGCCGACCCCGCCGCAACCGATCACGGCGACGGTCGCGCCGGGCTTGATCTGCGCGGTGTTCAGCGCGGCGCCGACACCGGTGGTGATGCCGCAGCCGATGAGCGCGAGCTGCTCGGCCGGCAGATCGGTCTCGACCTTCACCAGCATCGACTCGGACACCGTCATCTCGTCGGCGAACGTCCCGAGGCCGCTCATGCCGTGCACATGACTCCCGTCGGCGCGCGTGCCCTTGCTCGCCATCGACGTCGCACCCATCATCTCGCAGAGTTGCGACTGGTCACGCAGACAGAAGAAGCAGTTCCCGCAGGCCGGCACGAACGACGCGATCACGCGATCGCCCTTGGCGACGCGGGTGACCTCACTTCCGGTCGCGAGCACGGTGCCCGCCCCCTCGTGACCCAGGATCACCGGTGGCGGGATCGGCACGCTGCCGTTGGCCATGCTGAGGTCGGAGTGGCAGACGCCGCTCGCTTCGATCTGCACGAGGACGTCGCGTGCGCCCAAGCCCTCGGCGGTGACCTCTTCGATCACCAGCGGCTCGTTGTGCGCAGTGAGGATGGCAGCCTTCATGTTGTCCCCCAATTCTGGATGTCACTTGTCGATGTCGAGCACACGAGAGCCGGGTGTCGGATTCGAACCGACGACATCTTCTTTACAAGAGAAGTGCTCTGCCACCTGAGCTAACCCGGCGAAACGCCCAAGGCTATCCCGCGCGTCGACGCGCGATCTCGGTACACGCCACCGCGGCCGCCGCGCTCACGTTGAGCGACGCGATGTTCCCGTACATCGGTATCGACGCGACGACGTCGCACCGCGCGCGCGAGACGCGACAAGCCACGACCTTCGGCGCCGAGCACGAGCACCAGCGGCTCCTCGGCGATAGCGAGATCGAAGATCGTGCGGTCGCCGTCGGCATCGAGTCCCGCGCACCACACCTTGGCGCGTGCGGCGCGCTCGAGCGCGCCCGGGATACCGGACACGAACGCAACCGGCAGGTACTCGAGCGCGCCGGCCGCCGCCTTCGCCACTGCCGGAGTGAGACCGACCGCTCGATGGGTGGCCAACACGACGCCGGTGACGCCCGCGGTCTCGGCCGTGCGCATCACCGCGCCGAGGTTCTGCGGGTCGGTGACGCCGTCGAGCGCGACGAGGAACGCCCGCGGGTCGCGCAGGAGCTCGTCGAGATCGGCGGTCGGAACCGGCGCCGCGAACGCGACCACGCCCTGGGGCGAGTCGGTACGGGCCCGGCGATCGATCTCGTCGCCCGGCACGCGCCGGATGCGCGCCCCGGCCGTCGCGGCCAACTCGCCGATCTCCTCGAGCACCGGGGCGGGGCCGGCATCGGTGGAGAGCCAGAGGTCGTGCACCCGCCGCCGCCCGGCCACGAGCAGCTCGCGCACCGCTTGGCGACCTTCCACCTGTTGGCCGAGGTCGCGGCGCTCGCGCTTCGCTTCCGGAGGCTTGCGGCGCGCGTCGTTGCCGCGGCGCGTCATCGGTGCCAGATCGTTCCGCCGGGCGTGTCTTCCAACTTGATCCCGCGCGCCGTCAGCTCGTCGCGAATCGCGTCGGCCCGGGCGAAGTCGCGCGCCGCACGTTTCTCGTCGCGTTCCCGGACGAGCGCATCGATCTCGGCGTCGTCGTCACCGCCCGCCGGCAGATCGATGCCGAGCACGCCGGTGAGCTCGAGCACCGCGGCGATCAAAGAGGCGGCGTCGGTCAACTCGTCGGCGTCGATTGCACGATTGGCCCGCGCCGTGGCCTCGAAGATCGCGCCGAGCGCGTTCGGCGTGTTGAAGTCGTCGTCCATCGCGGCCCGGAACTGCTCGACCGTCGCGTCGTCGACGGGAACGCCGTCGAGCGCGACGCCCGCACCCTCGGCGCGGCGCAGCAGTGCGTCGAGCCGCTCGACCGCCTTCTCGGCCGCGGTGAGCTCCTGGCTGCCCAGATCGGCGGCCCGCCGGTAATGGGTCTGCAACATGCCCAGGCGAATCGCGCGCGCGTCGTGCGCTTCGAGAGCGTCGGCGACCGTCGTGAAGTTGCCGAGCGACTTCGACATCTTGTCGCCGCCGATCGTGACCATGCCCGAGTGCACCCAGTGCCGGGCGAAGTCGTGTCCCGCCGCGCCCGCCTGCGCGCGCTCGTTCTCGTGGTGCGGGAAGGTGAGGTCTTCTCCCCCGCCGTGGAGATCGAAGCCCTCGCCGAGCAGGTCGAGGGCCATGGCCGAGCACTCGATGTGCCAGCCCGGGCGGCCCGGGCCCCACGGCGAGTCCCACGCCGGTTCACCGGCCTTCGCCGCCTTCCACAGCGCGAAGTCCATCGGGCTGCGCTTCGCCTCGTCGACGTCGACCCGCGCCCCCGCCGAATCGCGCAGCTCGCCGAGCGTGCGGTGCGAGAGCGCGCCGTAATCGGGGAACGTCTCGACTGCGAAGTACACGCCCTGCCCCGGCACCTCGTAGGCGTGCTCGGAGTCGACCAGCTCACCGATCAGCCCGAGCATGCGATCGACGTATTCGGTCGCGTGGGGCCGGTGGTCGGCCTCGCGGACGTTCAACGCGCCCATCTGCGCGAAGTAGACACCTTCGTACTCACGCGCGAGCTCGGGTTCGGAGATTCCCTGTTCGGCGGCGCGGGTGATGATCTTGTCGTCGATGTCGGTGACGTTGCTCACGTAGGTGACGTCGAAGCCGGCCCACTCGAGGTAGCGGCGCATGGCGTCGAACACGACCGCGGTGCGAGCGTTGCCGATGTGCGGGGCGTCGTAGACGGTCGGGCCACAGACGTAGAACGTGACCTTGCCCGGCTCGCGCGTCGCGAGCTCCACCGTCTCGCGCAGCAACGTGTCACGAATTCGCACCATGGCCGACCGAGGGTAGTTCGACGCCGACCGCCGCCATCCCCTCGTCTTCAGAACCCGTCGCGGCGCGTGCTCAGCGTTCGAGCAGGGCGACGGCCCAGCAGGCGATGCCCTCGCCGCGACCGACCGCGCCGATGCCCTCACCTCGCTTCGGCTTCACCGCCACGTACACGCCGTCGGCGGAGGGACCCTGTGCCGGGTGCAACACTTCGGCGAGCCGTTCCGCCATGGTGGCGACGTGGGGGGCCAGCCGCGGGCGCTCGGCGGCGATGACGACATCGACGTTCGCCACCGACCAGCCGGCGTCGACGACGCGCGCCACGACGTCGCGCAGGAGCTCCATCGACGACGCGCCGCGATAGCGATCGTCGGACGCCGGGAACAGCGTGCCGAGATCCGGGAGGCCGGCCGGGCCGAGCAACGCATCGGCCACCGCATGGGCGACTGCGTCGGCATCGGAATGGCCGACCAGCGGTGGACCGTCGAGCGCGACTCCGCCGAGCACCAGCGCGCCCTCGGTGGATTCGGCGAACGCGTGGACGTCGTAACCGAGCCCGACCCGCACGGTCACGTGGCGTCCAACAGTGCGGCGGCGATCATCAGGTCGGCGGGGCCGGTGACCTTGAGGTTGCGCGGATCGCCGGGCACCACGACCACAGTGCCCCCGACCGCTTCCACCAGCGCGGCGTCGTCGGTGGCATCGCCGCCACCGGCGTGACCGGCGCGGAGCGCGCTCGCGCGGAACGCCTGCGGGGTCTGGACCGCAACCAGCCCCATCCGATCGACGGTGGCGGTGACCCGCACGTCGTCGACGCGCTTCAGCGTGTCGGCGACCGCGATCCCCGGCACCGCGCCGTCGGCTCCCGCGCGCACGGCGGCGACGACGGCAGCGAACATGCCGGTATCGGCGAGCGGGCGCGCCGCGTCGTGCACCACGACGATCTCGGCCGACAGGGGGACCTCCGCGAGGCCGGCGCGCACCGATTCGGCCCGGGTCGCGCCCCCGTTCGTGACTGCGGCCACCGGGGCGCCCCGCCACTCGGACGCGTCCGGCACCACGACGACAACCGCATCGCACGCCGAGGACGCAGTGGCCACCGCGTGGTCGACGAGCCGGGTACCACCGAGGTCGGCGAACTGCTTGGGGCCGCCGAAGCGCTCGCCCCAACCGGCGGCCACGACGACCGCCCAGACGCCCGACACCGGAGCGCCGCCTACTTCTTGACCGCGGCCTTCTTCGCCGGCTTCTTGGCCGGAGCCGGCGGCTGGTCCTCGCCCTTGAGCACCGCGTCGAGGCGCGACTCAGCCGCTTCCTCGTCGACGTTCAGCGCGAACGTGAGCTCCGAGACCAGGATCTGGCGGGCGCGGGCCAGCATCCGCTTCTCACCCGCCGAGAGACCCTTGTCGGCCTCACGGATGGAGAGGTTCCTGACCACTTCGGCCACCTGGTAGATGTCGCCGCTCTTGAGCTTCTCGACGTGGTTCTTGAACCGGCGCGACCAGTTCGTGGGCATGCGCGCTTCCTTCTTGCGCAACACCGCGAACACTTCCTCGACCTCTTCGTCGTTGATGACCTCGCGGAGGCCGATCTCTTCCGCGTTGTCGGCGGGCACCATGAGCGTGAGGTCGCCGTAGGCGAGGCGCAGCACCAGGTAATCGCGCTTCTCGCCGAACGCTTCCTTCTTCTCGCGGCGCTCGATCGTGGCCGCTCCGTGATGCGGGTAGACCACCTTGTCGCCGACGTCGAACGTCATGGCTCTCCTAGCTGTGCAGGTGAACGAGCCCAGCGCACAGGGGCTCCGGCCGGAATCGGCAGAAGACCCAGGTTACCAGAGCACCGGTCGGCCTCTTCCCTCACCACTCCCGCGCTCGTCCCGCGCTCGTACCGCCTGACGCGCCCGGTGCACCGGTATGACTACGCTCTGCCTACACCATGACGCAACGGCGCATTCTGGAGACCACCCAGCTTCTCGGAGCGCTGCCCCCCGACGTCCTCGAGTCGCTCCGGGAGAAGACGACGATCCGCACCGTGGCGCGGAACGAGGTCCTCTTCCGCCAGGGCGACGGGGCCGCCGAGATGTTCGGGATCGTCAGCGGACGCATCGCGATCCTCACCAGTTCACCGGACGGGCGCGAATCGCTCGTCGCCGTCCTCGATCAGGGTTCGCTGTTCGGCGAGCTCGGTCTCTTCGACGACGGGCCGCGCTCCGCCGATGCACGCGCGCTCGAGGAGTCACAGGTCCTCGTCCTGCGCTACGACGCGGTCCGCGCCGCGATCGATGCGCACCCCAACGTGCTCTGGGTGATCGTGCGCTTGTTGGCCCGACGCCTACGCAACACCGACGAGGCGCTCGCCGACTCCGTGTTCCTCGACGTGCCCGCCCGCACCGCCAAGCGGCTCCTCGAGCTCGCAGGCGACGACGACCAGTTCCGGCTCCCGATGACGCAGGAGGATCTGGCCGGCCTGGTGGGCGCGAGCCGCGAACGTGTGAACAAGGCGCTGTCGCTCTTCACCCGGCTCGGTTGGATCGAGGTCGAGGGCCGGAACCGGTACCGCATCCTCGACCGCCAGAGCCTCCAGGAGCGCGCCACCCTCTGAGGCGGGCTGCCCGCCCCCCGACGCGAGTGCGGGCCGGTGCCGCGCCGCCTACTCGGGCGTGAGGAAGGCCAGGACGCGCCGCCAGGCGTCGGCCGCGTCATCGGCGCGATGGCTCTCACGTTCCGGCGCATGCACGAACCCGTGGTCGGCCTCCGGGTACACCACGATCTCGCAGTCGGGTCGATCGGCCCACGCCGCCCGCAACGCCTCGATGTCGGCCGCGGGGGTGTAGGGATCGCGACCCCCGAAGATCGCGAGCGTGGGACACACCTCACTCGCAGTATCGAGCGGGAGGCGGCTCTTGGGCCCGACCCAACCCTCGGGCGGCACGACCATGCCGTAGAACGCCACCGCGCGATCGAAGCGACCGGACGCCGCCGCCTTGAGCACCTGCATCCCGCCCATGCAGAAGCCGAGCACCGCAACTTCACGCACGTCGTCGAGGACCACGAGGTAGTCGGCGGCTGCTTCGAGGTCGCCGATCTGGAGATCGTCGTCGAGTTGCGACGCGTAGGCCATGCGCACGGCGGGGTCGGCGTCACCCCGGACCTCGACCGGGGCGCGGGCGAACGGCTCGGGCGCGCACACCGCGAAGCCGTGGGTGGCGAGTCGCCGGCACAGGTCGTCGAACAACGGGCGGACACCCATGATGTCGGGATGCAGCACCAGGCCCGCGATCGGCATGCCGTCGGGCCGGGCGTGGATCGCGTCGACCGCGGTGCCGTCGGGACCCTTCAACTGGATCTGTTCGACGTCGACCTCGTACGCGCCCGTGGTCAGTTCGGCCATAGCCGTCCTCTCTCTTCCTGCAGGAACCCACACTCGCCTTCGGCCCCGCCCTCGAGCCAACCCCTGAACGCGGCGATCATCCTCTATACGTAGCGTTCGAGGATGGAGGTCTCGGCGAGCCGCGAGAGGCCTTCCTTGATCGCCCGGGCCCGCGCGTCGCCCACTCCCTCGACCTCCGTGAGGTCGGCGATCCCGGCCCGCATGATCTTCTGCAGGTTCGAGAACCGGGACACGACGTGGTCGGACACGAGCTCCGGGAGGCGGGGGATCTTGTGCAGCAGCCGGAAGCCGCGCGGTTGGAGCGCGCTGTCGATGCCGAAGTCGGAGCTGAGGTGCAGCACACGGGCGACCGTACCGAGATCCAGGAGCTCTTCGTCCTCGAGCCGGCCCAGTTCGCTCATCACGTTGAGGAGCTCGAAACCTGCGGAGTCCCGGAAGTAGTCCTTGGCCACGAGGCGCCGGTCTTCCTCGACGCCGCCCATCAGCTCTTCGAGCTGGAGCAGCACGAGCCGGCCGTCGGCGCCGAGCTCGATGACGTAGCCCTCGATCTCGTCGGCGATCCGCCGCACCATCTCGGCCCGCTGCAGCACCGTGGCGACGTCGCGCACGGTGACGAGATCCTCCACCTCCAGTGCCGACAGCGAGCCGCTGACCGAATCCAGGCGCGCCTTGTAGCGCCCGAGGATCTGCAGCGCCTGATCGGCGCGGGCGAGCACCCGCGGGATCGGCTCGAGCGTGTGCTTCTCGCCGCGGCGGTGGATCGCCACCAGCGACATGTCCTCCGACGCGGTGATCACCGGCACGTCGAGTTGACGGCCGACCCGCTCCGCGGTGCGGTGCCGCGTGCCGGTCTCGGAGGTGGGCACGTTGGGATCGGGGACGAGATGGACGTTGGCGCGCGCGACCCGCGACGTGTCGGCGGCGAGGATGATGGCACCGTCCATCTTGGCCAACTCGGACAGTCGCTGAGGCGTGAACTCGGCGTCGAGGAGGAAACCGCCCGAGCACACCGACAGCACGTCGGGTCCGTCGCCGACCACGATCAATGCGCCCATGCGCGCCTGGAGGATCCGGTCGAGTCCCTCACGGAGTTGCGTACCGGGCGCCACGAGCCGCAGGGCGAGCATCATGGCTTCCGATCGCGGGGGGGCGGGCACGATGGGCTCTGCCTCTCGGTGATCTTCCCTGCGAGGAGCTTGCCGGGAAAGGGAGTGTTGGGGAAACGGAGCGAAAGCGTGTTCCCCCAAAGATACCGCAGCGTCAGCCGTGATCCTTGGGGACCAGGCCGTACTCCACCGCCTCGCGCAGCTCCCGCACCGGTACGAGCTCCATGCCCGTGCGGGGCCGCTCCGGCGTGGAGTCGGGGATGAGCGCGCGGGTGAACCCCAGCCGGCTCGCTTCCACCAGGCGGCGCTCGAGCTGCGGGACCGAACGCACCTCGCCGCCGAGACCGAGCTCACCGATGGCGACGGTGCCGTCGGTGACGGCACGGTCGAGGCGGGCGCCGGCGAGCGCGAGGGCCAGCGCGAGATCGAGGCCGGTCTCGGCCACGCGCAGGCCACCGGCGATGCTGGCGTAGACGTCGGCCCGCATCGGTTGCACGCCCGCGCGCTGCTCGAGCACCGCGAGGATCAAGGAGAGGCGCGCCGAGTCGAGGCCGGACGCCGACCGCCTGGGCATCGCCGCTTCCGACGGCACCACGAGCGCCTGCACCTCGACCAGCACCGGACGCGCGCCCTCCAGCACCGGCACGACCGCCGAACCCGACACCCCGCGACGCCGGTCGACGAGGAAGCGGGCCGACGCGTCGGGCACGTCGACGAGACCGTGCGCGGTCATCTCGAAGAGACCGAGCTCGTGGGTGCTCCCGAACCGGTGCTTCAGCGCGTGCAGCAGGCGCAACGAGTGGCTGCGGTCGCCGTCGAACGACAGCACGGTGTCGACCACGTGCTCGAGGACGCGCGGCCCCGCGAGCGTCCCCTCCTTCGTGACGTGACCGACGATGACGGTGGCGAGCGCGCGCTCCTTGGCGTTCTGCACCAGCCGGTACGCACAGTCGCGCACCTGGGTGACCGATCCGGGCGCGCCGGGGAGATCGGGATCGAGCACGGTCTGGATGGAGTCGAGGGCCAGGACATCGGGCGCGGTGTCGTCGACGTGGGCGAGCACGTGCGGCAACGCGGTCTCCGCCACCACGAGGAGATTCGGCGCGAGCGCGCCGATGCGCTCGGCGCGCATGCGCACCTGGGCGCACGATTCCTCGGCGGTGACGAGGAGGCAGCGAGCCCCTTGCGCGGCCATCCGGCCCAGGGCCTGGAGCAGCAGTGTGCTCTTGCCCATGCCCGGCTCGCCCGCGAGCAGCGTGACCGACCCCGGCACCAGCCCACCGTCGAGCACGCGGTCGAGCTCCCCCACCCCGGTGGACCGCGCGGTGGCGATCTTCCCGTCGACCTCGGCGATCGGGACCGGCCCCAGGATGGCGCCCGCCAGCCCGGTGCGGGCCGACGCCATCGGCGCACGCGGGACCTCGACCTCCTCCACCAGGGTGCCCCAGGCCTCGCACACCGGGCAGCGCCCGAGCCAACGCGGCGATTCTCCGCCGCACTCCGTGCAACGATGGACGATGCGAGTCTTCACCCGGCGGACGGTAACCCGGGGGTGTGACACTCATCACAGAGGGCCTGCTCACCCGGGCCTCCCTGCTCACCCCCGGTGACCTGGCTCACTCAGGGGGCAGGTCCAGGATCCGCCGGGTCGACGCCACCAGCTCGGCTTCGAGCACCGCGGCCGGCGCCTCCTTCAACAAGGTCGGCGCCCAGTCGTCGAACCCGGTGACCGCACCGAGCGCGGCCACCATGCGGACCTGCTCGATGAGATCGGACGCCGCCGCGGCCGCCGCCTTGTCCACCCGCTCGTGCATCTCGATGTGCTTCTCGGTGGACGAGAAGGCCTCGACCATCTCCTCGGCGATCTGGCGGTTGCGCTCGATGAGGCGGAAGAAGTTGAGGTTCTCGAACACCTGGTGGACGATCCACGCCAGCGCGTCGGCCCACTCCTCGCTCCCGCTCGCTGCTTCCAGGCGGGTGAGGAGCTCGGCCAGCAGCTCGTTGCCCGGTTCGATGAGGGCGCGGAGGATCTGGTCCTTGCTGGAGAAGTGGTAGTAGAGCGCGGCCTTCGTGACCCCGAGCCGCTCGGCGATCTCCCGCAGCGAGGTGCCGTCGTAGCCCTGCTCGACGAACAGCTCGGTGGAGACATCGAGAATGCGCTGGCGGGTGTCGGCGCTCATGGACCCCCCTACTCGGGACCGGTTGCGGAAATACCTACTTGACGACCGGTCAGTTGATAGCTTACCGTACGGCAAGTCAGAACGTACACGATCGGCAGGGACCATGAGTGACCAACCGATGATCGAGGCCGAGGGCCTGCGCAAGGTCTACGGCGAGAAGGTGGCCGTCGCCGACGTCAGCCTGGCCGTGCCGGCCGGGCGCATCCTCGGCGTGCTCGGCCCGAACGGCGCCGGCAAGTCGACCACCGTCCGCATGCTCACCACCATGACCGCGCCCGACGCCGGCACCGGCCGGGTGGCCGGGTTCGACGTCGCCCGGGAGGCGCAGTCGGTGCGGCGGGTGATCGGCGTGACCGGGCAGGACGCCACCCTCGACGAGCTGCTCACCGGCACCCAGAACCTGGTGATGGTCGGCGAGCTGTCGGGTCTGTCGCGCCAGCAGGCGCGGGTGCGGGCCGACGAGCTGCTCGACCGCTTCGAGCTCACCGACGCCGCCGGCCGGATGGTGAAGACGTACTCGGGCGGCATGCGCCGGCGCCTCGACCTCGGCGCCAGCCTCGTCGCTCGACCACCGGTCCTCTTCCTCGACGAGCCGACGACCGGTCTCGACCCGACCAGCCGTCAGCGGATGTGGGAGATCATGCGCGACCTCGTGGCCGACGGCACCACCGTCATGCTCACCACGCAGTACCTCGACGAGGCCGACGCGCTCGCCGACCGGATTTCGGTGATCGACCACGGGATAGTGATCGCCGAAGGCACCGCCCGCGAGCTGAAGCAGCGCATCGGTGGCGACCAGCTCGAGGTGACGTTGTCGGCACCCGATCCCGCGGCCGCGGGCACGCTCGCCGAGCTGGCGACCGGCGCGGTCGTCGAGCTCGACGGTGGGCGCCGATTGCGCGCACCGGTCGTCGCGCGAGCCGGCCTCGCCACCGCGGTGATCCGTGCGCTCGACGCGGCCGGCATCGCGGTCGACGACCTCGAGATCCATCATCCGTCACTCGACGACGTGTTCTTCGCGCTCACCGGCCACCCCGCCAAAGAAGAGACGGAGACCGAAGAGTTCGTGGAGGCACTGTCATGACCACCATCACCGCACCCGGGGTCGAAGCGGCCCCGCGCCAACCCGTCACCACCATGTGGATGCGCAACGTGTGGACGCTCACGCGCCGCAACTTCATCCACGTGATGCGCGAGCCCGCGCAGATGTCGGATGCCACCGTGCAGCCGGTGCTGTTCACCGTCCTGTTCGTCTACATCTTCGGTTCGGCGATGCACATTTCCGGCGGGTCCTACGTCGACTTCGCGGTCGGCGGGCTCGTCGTGATGAACCTCACCACCGCCTCGATGGGCACCGCAGTCGGGTTGAGCAGCGACCTGAAGACCGGGGTGATCGACCGGTTCCGCACCCTGCCGATGGCTCGCAGCACCATCCTCGCCGGGCGCACCCTCGCCGACCTGCTGGCCAGCGTGCTGTGCGGAACCATCGTCCTGATCACGGGCTACATCATCGGCTGGCGCCCGAGCAACGGCGTCGTCGGCGTGGTCGCGGGATTGGCCATCGCGGTCGCGTTCTCGTACGCGCTCAGCTGGTTCACCGCCTGCGTCGGGCTGAGGTCGAGCGACCCGGAGTCGGCCCAGGCCGTCGGGCTGCTCATCCTGTTCCCGCTCGCGTTCGTGTCGAGCTG
Source organism: uncultured Actinomycetes bacterium (assembly GCA_963819735.1). GTDB lineage: Bacteria > Actinomycetota > Acidimicrobiia > IMCC26256 > DASPTH01 > CAWFXC01. Next base: position 1,031,515 of record CAWFXC010000001.1, read on the forward strand.
CTTCGTGCCGACGGCCGGACTGCCCGGCTGGCTCCAGCCGATCGCGGATTGGAACCCGGTGTCGGCGGTGGCGGGCGCGTGCCGTGACCTGTTCGGCAACCCCAATCCCACCGGCGCGGTCCACAACTTCCCGAACCAGAACCCGGTGCTGGTGTCGATCCTGTGGATCGCCGTCATCCTCGCGGTCTGCGTGCCATTGGCCAACCGCATGCTGCGGGCCCGCACCGTCGACTGAGACCCGGGCCCCGGAACATTCCGGACGCCCGGGAATCATTCGACGAACGTCGAACGTTGGAGATGTTCGATGAGCATCGAACAAGACGCCCCCCAGGAAGCCCCCGCATACGCGGAACCCGGTAGCGAGATCGACCGCGAGGAGGTGGCCTCCCGGCGCGAGTACGAGCGCCGGTGGTGGACCCTCGGTGTGCTCTGCATCAGCCTCGTGATGATCGTCATGTCGAACGCGAGCCTCAACGTGGCGCTGCCCACGTTGGCCGACCAGTTGCACGCCAGCTCGAGCTCGCTGCAGTGGATCGTCGACGCCTACGGCCTCGTGTTCGCCGGATTGCTGCTGACTGCCGGGAGCCTCGGCGACCGCTACGGGCGGCGCCTGGCCCTGAACGGCGGACTGATCGTGTTCGGCACCGCGTCGTTCGCGGCGGTGCTGTCGAGCTCGGCCGGCGCGGTGATCGTGTCCCGGGCGGTGATGGGCATCGGCGCGGCGTTCGTGATGCCGGCGACGCTGTCGATCCTGGCCCACGTGTTCCCGCCGAACGAGCGGCCGCGGGCGATCGCGATCTGGGCCGGCTTCGCCGGGATCGGGGTGGCGATGGGCGGCGTGGTCAGCGGTGCGCTGCTGCAGAACTTCTGGTGGGGTTCGATCTTCCTCATCAACGTGTTCGTGGTGATCGCCGCACTGGTCGCCGGCTTCTTCCTCATCCCGCGGTCGCGCGAGAAGATCCACACCCCGCTCGATCCCCTGGGCGCGTTGCTGTCGATTGCCGGGCTGGGCGCGCTCGTGTACGGCATCATCGAAGCGCCGGACCACGGTTGGCTGTCGACGCAGACACTGGCGACGTTCGCCGTCGCCATCGTGATCCTGGCCGCCTTCGTGGCGTGGGAGCTGCGGTGCAAGGAGCCGATGCTCGACCTCCGCTTCTTCAAGAACCCGCGCTTCACCGCCGCGACCACGGCCATCACCCTCGTGTTCTTCGCGATGTTCGGGTCGTACTTCATCTTCACGCAGTACCTGCAGTTCGTGCACGGCTACGACCCGCTGAGCGCGGGGATCCGCATGGTGCCGTGGGCGCTCGCCTACATGGTCTCGGCCACCCAGTCGGCCAAGCTGGTCGAGCGGTTCGGTCAACGATTCGTGGTCAGCACCGGCCTTGTGATCGCGGGCGGTGGCCTGGCCATCCTGGCCACGACGAGCGGCCTCCACGCGAGCTACTCGTGGTTCGCGCTCGGTGTCATCGTCCAGGGGCTGGGCATGGGCATCACCACGGCCCCGTCGACGGGCGCGATCATGCGCTCGCTGCCGTTGCACAAGGCCGGCGTCGGCTCGGCGGTGAACGACACCACCCGCGAGCTCGGCGGTGCGCTGGGCGTCGCGGTGCTGGGAAGCCTGGTGGCGTCGCACTTCCGGTCGTCGATCCACAGCGCGGTGAGCGGCCTGCCCACGCAGGCGACCCACTCACTGGCCGAGGCGTTGCAGCACGCGACTGCGGTCGGTGGTGTGCGCGGAGGTGTGATCGCCACCGCGGCGCGCGTCTCGTTCGTGGACGCGTTCAACTCGACGTTGTGGGTCGCCATGGGCGTGGTGATCGTGGCGTCGGGGATCGTGGCCTGGCTGCTGCGGCCGACGGCAATCGCGCACGAGGAGATCGAGGCGCAGGTCGCGGTCGAGGCCGCGTGATGGAGCGCGTCGGCGACCTCGAGTACCCCGACCGCGACGAGTTGCAGCTCGTCGAGGTGCTGCAGGCCCTCGGTGATCCGATCCGGATCCAGATCGTGCGCATCCTCGACCAGGCCGACGGCGCGATCGCGTGCCACGAGATGGGGCTGCCGGTGGCCAAGTCGACCGGCAGCCACCACCTCAAGGTGCTGCGCGAGGCCGGCGTCGTGCGGGCCCAGGTCGACGGGACCCGGCGCTACTACACGCTCCGCCTCGACGACCTCGAAGCACGGTTCCCGGGCCTTCTCGACAGCGTGCTGCGGTCGGAGGAGTCGGAGTCGGTTTGAGTGCTCGGGCCTGACCGGGTTCCGGTTCGGCGGCGCCGCCGGGAGCCGGGCCAGATCAGGAAGAGCACGGCCAGCGCCAACAGCACCAGCGCAACCACGATCAACCCGACGCGACGGGTGTCGAGGACCGACGACGACGCGTCGATCGGCGTGGTCTTGCCCACCGTGCCCGACACGGTCGTGCTGCCGTCCGGCAGGTGCACCTCGACGTGCAGGTCGAGTGAGTCGCGGATCTCGGCGATCAGCGACTGGTCGAGCGAGGCCACGTCGACCTGTTGGTTCGTAAGCTGGGCGACGACTTCGGGGTCGGTGAGCACGCCGGTCTCGAGCTTGGTGAGGTCGAGGTCGCCAGTGACCTCGTAGTGCGTCGACAGGAGGCCGCGGTCGCGGGTCAGGGTCAGGTCGCGCAGCGGCCCCACCTTCCCGCTCACCTCCTGCATGACCTGCGCGAACTGTGCGGGTGAGGCGAACGGCTTGGACAGCACGATCTGCGCCGAGCCGTCGGCGGCGCGCAACCACGGGTGCACCGTCCACCCCGACGCAGTGAGGTCGCTCAGCCGGATGCGGTCCTCGAGCTTGCCGCCCCCCGACTCGACGGTCTTGACCGCCTCGGCGTCGAGGACGGCGGTGACGGTGACCACCCCGCTGCCGTCGTGGTTGACCGTGATCGACACCGTGGTGTCGACCTTGCAACCGGCAGCGACCAGCACGAGCGCGAACGCGACGAGGACCAGCCGCGGACGGCTGGCCCTCGCATGACTACGGACGGAAGGAGCGGTGATCTAGCCCTCGGAACCGCTACCGGCCAATTCCACCGGCGGCGGCTCGATCGCCTCGATGGTGCGGAAGACGATCTCGTCGTCGAGAGCGTCGACCACGATCGTGTCGCCCGCGTGGAATTCCTTCCACAGGATCTTCTCCGAGAGCGGGTCCTCGATCATCCGCTGGATCGCACGACGCAGCGGCCGGGCCCCGAGCGACGGGTCGTACCCCTTGTTGGCGAGCAGCAGCTTGGCGTCGGTCGTGAGCTCCAGGGTGAGACCCTGGCCCAGCAGTTGACCCGTCACCCGCTTGATCAGCAGGTCGACGATCTCGGTGACCTCTTCCTTGGTGAGCTCGTTGAAGACGATGACCTCGTCGATGCGGTTCAGGAATTCGGGCCGGAAGTTCCGCTTGAGCTCCTCGGTGACCTTTTCCTTCATCTTCTCGTAGGTGACCGCTTCGTTGGCCTTGCCGAACCCGATCGCGGCCTTGCGGAGATCGGCCGTACCGAGGTTGGAGGTCATGATGATCACGGTGTTCTTGAAGTCGACGGTGCGGCCCTGCGCGTCGGTCAGGCGCCCGTCCTCCAGGATCTGGAGCAGGGTGTTGAAGACGTCGGGGTGGGCCTTCTCGATCTCGTCGAACAACACCACCGAGAACGGCTTGCGCCGCACGGCCTCGGTGAGCTGACCGCCTTCGTCGTAGCCGACGTAGCCGGGAGGCGAACCCACCAGCCGCGACACCGTGTGCTTCTCCATGTACTCGCTCATGTCGAGCTGGATCAGCGCGTTCTCGTCGCCGAAGAGGAACTCGGCCAGCGTCTTCGCCGTCTCGGTCTTGCCGACCCCGGACGGGCCGAGGAAGATGAACGAGCCGGACGGGCGCTTCGGGTCCTTGAGCCCCGCACGGGTGCGCCGGATCGACTGCGAGACCGCCTTGATGGCCGGCTCCTGGCCGACGATCCGCTTGTGCAGCTCGTCTTCCATGCGGAGCAGCTTGGCCGTCTCCTCCTCGGTGAGCTTGTAGACGGGGATGCCCGTCCAGAGTGCCAGCACCTCGGCGATCGACTCCTCGGTGACCTCGTTGAAGAGATCCACGCCTTCGGCGCGCCACTCCGTCTCCTTGGTCTCCCGCTGCTCGAGCAACGCCTTCTCGTCGTCGCGGAGCTTCGCCGCCCGCTCGAACTGCTGCGCCTCGATGGCCGCTTCCTTCTCGCGACGCGTGTTCGCGATCTGGTCTTCGAGCTCGCGGTAGTCGGGCGGTGCCTGCATCCGACGGATGCGCAGACGCGACCCGGCCTCGTCGATGAGGTCGATCGCCTTGTCGGGGAGGTGCCGATCGGAGATGTAACGGTCGGCGAGGTTGGCCGCGGCCACGAGCGCCTGGTCGGTGATGGTGACACGGTGGTGCTGCTCGTAGCGGTCGCGCAGGCCCTTCAGGATCTCGATGGTGTGCACGACGGTGGGCTCTTCGACCTTGATCGGCTGGAACCGCCGCTCGAGTGCCGCGTCCTTCTCGAGGTGCTTGCGGTACTCGTCGAGCGTGGTGGCGCCGATGGTCTGCAGCTCGCCGCGCGCGAGCATCGGCTTGAGGATGCTGGCGGCGTCGATGGCGCCCTCGGCCGCCCCCGCACCCACGAGCGTGTGCAGCTCGTCGATGAAGAGGATGATGTCGCCGCGGGTGCGGATCTCCTTGAGCACCTTCTTGAGGCGCTCCTCGAAGTCGCCGCGGTAGCGGGAACCGGCGACCAACGCCCCGAGGTCGAGGGTGTAGAGCTGCTTGCCCTGCAGGGTCTCGGGCACCTCGCCCCCGACGATGTCGGTGGCGAGCCCTTCGACGATGGCGGTCTTGCCCACACCGGGCTCCCCGATCAGCACCGGGTTGTTCTTGGTGCGGCGCGACAGCACCTGCATGACGCGTTCGATCTCCTTCTCGCGCCCGATGACCGGGTCGAGCTTCTTGTCGCGCGCGAGCTGCGTGAGATTTCGCCCGAACTGGTCGAGCACGAGCGAGCCCGACGGCTGGGCCTCGCCCGGCGCGCCACCACCCTGGGGTGCGCCCTCCTTCGCGCCGGCGTAGCCGGACAGGAGCTGGATGACCTGCTGGCGCACGCGGGAAAGATCCGCGCCGAGCTTCACGAGTACTTGTGCCGCGACTCCTTCACCCTCGCGAATCAGCCCGAGGAGGATGTGCTCGGTGCCGATGTAGTTGTGGCCGAGCTGCAGTGCTTCGCGCAGCGAGAGCTCGAGCACCTTCTTCGCACGCGGGGTGAACGGGATGTGGCCCGACGGCGCCTGGCCGCCGTGGCCGATGATCTCCTCGACCTGGGCGCGGACGGCTTCGAGCGAGATCCCGAGGGACTCGAGTGCCTTCGCGGCGACGCCCTCGCCCTCGTGGATCAGCCCGAGCAGGATGTGCTCGGTGCCGATGTAGTTGTGGTTGAGCAGGCGCGCTTCTTCCTGCGCCAGGACGACCACTCGACGGGCTCGATCGGTAAAGCGTTCGAACACGGTTGGGATCCGCCTCTCCTCAGTCGGACGAGCGTTCGTCCCCCATTCCTCCGCTCATGAGCGGGGGGACGGATCTGAACGCCATGTTTTCAGTGTAATCGGCCGCCGGCGGGCCACTCACCGCGTGATCGGCTTCCGCAGGCCTCCGAATGAGGTGGAACCACCCCCGGCTTGGAGAATGTTCCCGATGCTGCGTAGCTTTACTGCATGACAGGGCCGGGAGAACCGTTGCGCCCGGCCACGCCCACCGAGCTGGCGGCCGATCTCCCCTCTCTGGCCGACGATCTGGTCCGGGTCGACCACGCCCTCCGGGAATCGGTGAAAACACCCGATCCGTTCCTCGCCGACGTCGCCTCCCACCTCATCGGTGCCGGTGGCAAGCGCCTCCGGCCCACCCTCACCCTGTGCGCCGCCTACGCCAGCAACGGCGGCGCCGGCGCTCCGAGCACCGACGGCTCGATCACGGGGGGCGTGGCCTGCGAGCTCGTCCACCTCGGCTCGCTGTACCACGACGACGTCATCGACGAAGCCGAGACCCGCCGCGGCGTCCCGAGTGTGAACGCCCGGTGGAGCAACATCGTGGCGATCCTCGCCGGCGACTTCCTCCTGGCCCGGGCGTCGTCGCTCGCCGCTTCCCTGGGCGCCGACGTCGCCGCGCTCCTCGCCGCCACCATCGGCGACCTGTGCCGGGGCCAGGTGCTCGAGCTCCAGCACCTCTTCGACGTCGACCGGTCGGAGGACGACTACTCGGCCGCCATCGAGGGCAAGACCGCCGCGTTGTTCGCCACGTCGTGTCGCATCGGCGGCATGGTCGCGGGCGTTCCCGATCCCACGCTCGACGCGCTGACCCGTTTCGGCCGGCACCTCGGCATGTGCTTCCAGATCGTCGACGACGTGCTCGACCTCTCGTCGACCGACGCCGCGCTCGGCAAGCACGCCGGTCAGGATCTCCTCGAGGGCATCTACACGCTCCCGGTGATCTACATGGTCCGGGAGTCCCCCGAGCTGCGCGCGTTGCTCGGCCACCCGCTCGACGCCGATCAGCTCGACGAAGCCCGCCGGCTCGCGATGGGCGACCTCGCCGCCGGCACCACCGCGGTCGATCTCGCGCTGGAAGTCGCCCGCGACCACGCGGTGAAGGCGGGCGACGCGCTCGACGGCGCCGACGGCCTCGATCCGGCGGTGTGCGAGACCCTCGGTCGCCTGGTCGACGGCCTGGTCACCCGGGAGAGCTGAAGCACCTCACCCGGGCTGTGGCCCTCGGTGTAACCGTGGTGTGCGAGATCGGCAGGTCTACGAGTTGCGTTCGTGCACGATGCGCAGGCCCTGGAGCGTGAGCCAGGGTTCGAAGTGCTGGATCGTGCGCGAGTGCGGGATGATCAACTCGGCCAACCCGCCGGTGGCCACCACCGTCGACTGCCCGAGCTCCGCCTCGAAGCGGTCGACGATCGCGTCGACCTGGCCGCTGAACCCGTAGACCGCCCCCGACTGGATCGCCTCGATCGTCGACTTCCCGATGACGTTCTTCGGCGCCACGAGCTCCACCCGTCGCAGCGCGGCGGCGCGCGCGAAGAGCGCGTCGAGCGAGATCTCGATACCGGGGAAGATCGCACCGCCGAGGTACTCGCCCTTGGCGCTCACCGCGTCGACGGTGTTGGCCGTACCGAAGTCGACGACGATGGTCGGGCCCCCGTAGAGGTCGTACGCGCCGACGGCGTTGGCGATGCGATCGGCACCGACGTTCTTCGGCTCGTCGTAGAGGATCGGCATGCCGGTGCGGACACCGGGCTCGAGCACCAGAGCCGGGTAGCCGAAGTAACGCTCGGTCATCTCGCGCAGCGCCGCCGTCACGCGCGGGACACCGGACGCGATGGCCACGCCCGAGACGGTGGCGTCGAACGAATAGCCGTGGAAGCCGAGGAACTGCTGGAACATGAGCGCGAGCTCGTCGGAGGTGCGCTCGGCGATCGTCGCGATCCGCCAGTGGTCGACGAGGTCGAGATCCGAGAACAGACCGATCACCGTCTGGGTGTTGCCGCAGTCGATGGTCATCAACATCGCTTCACGCCCCTCCCATGTCGAGACCGATGTCGAGCGCAGCCGCCGACTGCGTGATGAAACTGGTCGAGATCAGGTCGGCACCGGCATCCGCGTACGCGCGCACGTTTTCCAGCGTGACGCCACCCGAGACCTCGACGAGGAAACCGGCGGGGGCGGTGGCCCGCACGATCGCGACGCAGGCCCGCACTTCGGCGGGCGCCATGTTGTCGAGCAACACCATCGTCGCGCCGGCGGCGATGGCCGCCTCGACCTGGTCGCGGCGGTCGCACTCCACCTCGACGGTGCGCCCCGGCCAGCGCGCGTGCGCGCGACCGACCGCCTCGGCGATACGAAGCCCGGCCAGGTGGTTGTCCTTCACCAGCACGAACTCCGAGAGCGAGCCGCGGTGGTTGACGCCGCCGCCCGCGCGCACCGCGGCCTTCTCCAACGCGCGGAGCCCCGGGATGGTCTTGCGGGTGTCCCAGATGCGCGCGCCGTCGCCCGCCGCCTGCACGAAGCTCCGCGTCGCGGTCGCCACTCCCGAGAGGTGGCACAGGAAGTTCAGGGCGCTCCGCTCGCCGGTGAGCACCGACCGCAGCGGCCCCGCGATCTGACCCACCTTGGCCCCCGGCCCCACCGCGGCGCCGTCGTCGACCAGCCAGTCGACGCGCACGGCGCCGTCGAGCTGCGCGAACACCTCGGTGGCGCACGCGGTGCCGGCGATCACGCCGTCGGCGCGCGCCACGACGTCGGCGGTCGCGCGCGCGTCGTCAGGTACCAGCGCGGCGGTGAGATCGCCGAGCGGCCCGAGATCCTCCGCCAGCGCGGTGGCCACGATCTCCCGCACGAGGTGCGCGGGCGGATCGAACCCGTTCACCGGTTCGGTCCCGGTTCGGCGGCGACTGCGGGATCGAGTGGGAGCGGCACGAACTCCGCCGTGGGTTCGCTCGTGTAGACGAACCGGCCCAGGAACGCGGGCGACGGGTCGGGATGATCGGAGCGATTGTGGGTGCCCCGCGACTCGCGGCGGGCGGTGGCCGCCCGCACGAGAATGGTGCTGACCGCGAGCAGGTTGGCCTCTTCGACGTCGGTCGGGGTCATGCCGGCCAGCGCGATGGCCGCGTCGTCGAGACTCTTTGCGCTCCGTACCACGCCCGCGTCGCGGGTCATCACGCGTTGCAGCTCCTCGCGGATCGACTCACCGGGTACGCACACCACGGGCGAGACCTTCACCCGCGACGAATCGATGGTGGCCCCGCGGAGAACCCCGGTGTAGTCAGGACCGTCCTTCCCCCGTTCGATCGCCTCGACCGCCCGCGCCGCGAAGACGAGGCCGTCGAGCAGCGAGTTCGACGCGAGCCGGTTCGCGCCGTGGACCCCGGAGCACGCCGCCTCGCCGCACGCCCAAAGGCCCGCCAGGGTGGTCGCGCCGTCGAGGTCGGTGCAGACCCCGCCCGAGAGGTAGTGGGCGGCGGGCGCGACCGGGAGCCAATCGCGCGTCGGGTCGAGTCCGACGGTGCGGCACGCTTCCCAGATCGTGGGGAAGCGGGTGGGAAAGTCGTCGATGGCGGTGGCATCGAGCCACACGTGCTCGACGTCGCGGTCGATCAGCCGACGGGTGATGGCCTTGGCCACCACGTCGCGCGGTGCGAGGTCGGCCAACGGGTGTTCGCCCGCCATGAAGGCGATCCCGAGCTCGTCGCGCAGGATCGCGCCTTCGCCGCGCAATGCCTCCGACAACAACGGTCGCGGCATCGACGGGTGGTGCAACGCCGTCGGGTGGAACTGCATGAACTCGAGGTCGGCCACCGCGACACCGGCGCGCAGGGCCATGGCGATGCCGTCGCCGGTGGAGAGCGCCGGATTGGTGGTGACGGCGAAGCACTGCCCCGCTCCGCCGGTCGCGATCACGACATGGCGGGCCGGCACGTCGACGGGGCCGTCGGGCCCGATCGCGGTGACGCCCGCCACGCGGTCGCCCTCGACGATCAGATCGGTCGCCAGCCAGCCTTCGCGGACGTCGGCCCCGGAACCCTGCGCGGCCGCGACCAGTGCCCGCTCGATCTCGGCGCCGGTGGCGTCACCGCCCGCGTGCACCACCCGCGCGACCGAGTGCCCACCTTCGCGGGCCCGGGCGAGCTCGCCGTCGCCGTCGACCCGGTCGAAGTGCGCGCCGAGCTCCATGAGCTCGCGCACACGGGCCGGTCCTTCGCTGGCCAGCACACGCACCGCGTCGGGATCGCAGAGTCCGCCCCCGGCGGCGAGCGTGTCGGAGCCGTGCAGCTCGGGCGAGTCGTCGGCCTCGTCGAGGGCCGCCGCGACCCCACCCTGCGCGTAGCGGGTGGCCGACCAGCCGAGCTCGCCCTTCGTGAGGACGGTGACGGCGAGGCCCGCGTGTCGCGCTCGCACCGCCGCCGACAGACCGGCGACGCCACTGCCGAGCACGAGCACATCGGTGGTCGGGCGCGTCATCTCAGCGGGATCGATTCAGGATCGGCAACACGAAGAGTCTCATGGGAGAGAAGGTACGACTCGGAGCCGGGGTGTGGTGTTACGGCGCGACGTCGCGAATGGAGTGCATGGTCGGCTGGTTGTGGTCGTCGACGTGCACGACAACCGGCTCGTAGCCGGCGAGCTCTTCTTCGTCGTACTGGGCGTAGGTGATGACGATCACCTTGTCGCCACTGTGCACGAGGCGCGCCGCGGCGCCGTTCAGGATCACGTCGCCGGGACCTCCCCGGATCACGTAGGTCTCGAAGCGCGCGCCGTTGTCGATGTCGAGCACGTGGACCTGCTCGTTCTCCCGGATGTCGGCGAGCTCCATGAGCCGCGAGTCGAGCGTGATCGACCCGATGTAGTTGAGGTCGGCGCCGGTGATCGTGGCCCGATGGATCTTCGACTTCATCATGATCCGGTGCATCAGCGATCCTCCGATGATCCAGCTGCGAGAAGGCCCAGGTCGACATCCATGGCGTCGCCGGAGCGGGTGATCGTGACGTTGTCGATCAGACGAGCCTTGCCCACGAAGGCCGCGAGCGCAACCAGCGTGTCGGCATCGATCCGATCGACCGGTTCGAGGGTCGCCGCGTCGACGACCGCGGCGTAGTCGAGGCGCACCTCGGGGCGGGAGGCGACGGTGTCGACCAGCACCCGGTGCACCGCGGCGGCATCGCGTTCGCCCGCGGCGACGAGGTCGGCGACGGCGCGGAGTGCCTGTGACAGCACGCCGGCGGCATCGCGTTCGGCGGGTGACAGGTAGGCATTGCGACTCGACATCGCCAGTCCGCCGGGCTCGCGCACCAGCGGGCAACCGACGACCTCGACCGGGAGGTCAAGATCGCGCGCCATACGCCGGATCACCGCGAGTTGCTGGGCGTCCTTCCGGCCGAAGTACGCCCGGCATGGGCCGATGATGGAGAAGAGCTTGGCCACCACGGTGGTGACACCGTCGAAATGCCCCGGGCGGCTGGCGCCACACAGCACGTCGGTGATGCCGTCGACGTGCACCGTCGTACGCGCGCCGGCGGGGTACATCTGGTCGGCCGTCGGCACGACGAGCACGTCGACGCCCTCCGCCCGCGCCACCGCCGAGTCGCCGTCGGGGTCGCGGGGGTAGGCCGCGAGGTCCTCGGTGGGCGCGAACTGCGTGGGATTCACGAAGAGGCTGACCACCACGAAGTCGTCGGCGGCGCGAGCCGCCCGCATCAACGACCGGTGCCCTTCGTGGAAGAACCCCATCGTGGGCACGAAGCCCACGGTCCGCCCCGCCGCGCGCGCGGCTTCGCACTCGGCGCGGACCTCGCTGATCGACGCGACCGTGATCATCGGGCGTGCTCGCGTACCGCATCGCGTACGGCGGGATCGTCGCGGTCGGTGAGGCGCAGCGCTTCCGCCGCCAGCGCGCGGTAGGCCGCGCGCTCGTCGACCGGGAGCGCGTCGAGATGGCGCGCGACGGTGTCGGCGTCACCACGGGCCACCGGCCCGGTGAGCGCAGCCGCGGCGCCGAGCGCCTCGACGTTCTCGAGCGTGGCCCGCACCAGCGGCAGCAGCGCCTCGGGTGGCACACCGGCCGCGCGGGCGATGCGGTCGGACTGGCCGAGCAAAGCGACGAGGTGATTCGAGGCGATGGTCGCGGCTGCGTGGTAGCGCGCCCGGTCGTCGTCGGCGATGCGGAAGGGACGCATGCCGAGCGAGACCGCGAGTGCGTCGACGGCGTCCGGCCCGTCGACCGCGCACCACGATCCGGGGATGCGCGCGACCCCGACCTCGGTCGACGGCAGCGACTGCAGCGGGTGCAGCGATCCCACCGCGACGTCGGGGCGGGCCAACCGCAGCTTGTCGAGCTCGCCGAGCGTGCACGCGCCGGAGAGGTGGAGCACGAGCGCGCCCGTGCGCACACCCGGCGCCAGCGCGGCGGCGGTCTCGGCAATCAGGGCGTCGGGCGTGGCGACCAGCACGAGGTCGGCGGCGCGTCCGGCCGCGGCAACGTCGACCGCGGGCGCGCCGAACTGCGCCGACGCGGCGAGGGTCGAGGGTGCGTCAGGTGCCCGCCCGGCGACCGCGCTGACGTGCCACCCGCGCGCGACGAGCGCGGCGGCCAGGCTCGTTCCGGCGCGTCCCGGCCCTACCAGGGCGAGCGCCCGCTGCGATCGACTGTGCACGTGAACCTCTTCGTTCCAGCCCCTGGGCGGGGTGCCGGACTACTCGGGCAGCGACAACTCTAGACCGGTCGGGCGCACGTCCGCGCGGTCGGGCGGCACCCGGGCCGCCCACGTCGGATCGAGGTCCGCGAGCGGCACCAGCACGAAGGCGCGCTCGGTCATCCGCGGGTGCGGCACGACGAGATCCGGGGTGTCGACGCGCTCGTCCCCCACGAGCAGGACGTCGACGTCGAGCGTGCGCGGGCCCCACCGTTCGACCCGGACCCGCTCGGCCTCCGTCTCCAGCCGTTGCGCCACCGCCAGCAACTCGTGGGCGGTGAGGCTGGTGTCGACCGCGACCACGGCGTTGAAGAAGTTCGGTTGCGGTGGCCCACCCACCGGCGCGGTCTCGTAGACCGGCGACACCGCCACCACCGCGACGCCCGGGGTCGCCGCGAGCCCGGCCACTGCCCCCTGGAGGTACACCACCGAATCACCGAGGTTCGAGCCGATCCCCAAGTACGCGCGCCGCGGCGCGGGCGGGCTCGTCACCGATCGATGCGCACCGCGACGTGATCCACCATGGCGCGCACCGGCGGGTGCAACTTGCGAACGGTCACGCTGACACTCGTGACCCGCTCATCGACCCGGCACACCTCGGCGATCCGGGTCGCGAGCCGTTCGAGCAGTTGATAGCGCTCCGAGGTGACGACCCGGCTCACGGCTTCCGCCACCGCCGAGTAGTCGACCGTGTCGTCGAGCGCGTCGCTCTCTCCGGCCCGGGTGAGGTCGACGGTGAGCTCGACGTCGACCTCGAACGGTTGGGGGCGGGTCTGCTCCTCGGGGAGCACACCGTGCACGCCGAGCTCGCGCAGTCCTGCGATGACGATCGTTCCCATGGCGGACTCGGCTACGAGCGCGGGCGCGCGGTCCGGGGCGCGGTCTTGGTCGCGGTCTGCACGATTCCGTCGTTGACGGTGACGGCCACGATCTCGCGCGCAACCGAGCCGAGTTGGCGCCCGGTGATCTTCTCTATCACGACCACCGCGTGCGGGCCCTCGGTGACCAGACCGGCGTAGATCAGATAGCCCGCGAGCACACCGAGCAACCGGTCGCCGAACTCCTCGTGGTGGATCAGCACGCGCTCCTCCGGGTCGGCCAGCCAGGTGGCCAGCGTGCCGTAGAGCTCGGGAAGGCGGTCGCCCCACTCGTCGTGGCGTCCGATCGGCACGTGCTTGTGCGGGATGCCCGCCTCTTCGTAAGCGTGGAGGTTGTGTGGGGAATCCAACATCGACAAGATGTGGGTGAAGCCGTGGCCGATGAGCCAGATCAGCTCCTCCTGACGGCGCACCTTGCGGTGATTGCGGGCGAACCCGCCCGGGCGTTCGGACGCCGCCAACCGGTCCTTGATGATCCAACAGAACGCGCGGGGCTCGAGACCCTGTGCCCACCGGCCCTTCACGCCACCGCCTCCGCGTCGAGAGCTTCCAGCACTTCGAGGAGCGCGACCGCCTGCGCGGCCGGGCCCACATCGTGCACGCGCACGACGCGCGCACCCCGGTCGACGGCCCACACCACGGTGGCGAGCGTGCCGTCGTCGCGCGCGGACGGAGGTCGGGGTTCGGCCTCCCCGGCGGCGGCGGCGAGCACGGTACCGATGAACGTCTTGCGCGACGGCCCCACCAGCAGGGGCACCTCGACCCGGGCCACCAGCTCGGGCAGGCGGGCCAGGATCTCGAGGTTGTGTCGCGCCAATTTGCCGAAGCCGATGCCCGGATCGGCGCAGAGCGCGTCGCCGGCGATCCCGGCCTCCCGGGCCCGGCCGAGCCGTTCGACCAGGAAATCGCCGACCTCGTCGACCACGTCGGTGTAGGCCGGATCCCGTTGCATGGTGCGGGGATCGCCCAGCATGTGCATGAGCACGAATCCCGCCCCGGACGCCGCCACCACGGGGAACATGGCCGGATCGGCCCGCCCGGCCGAGACGTCGTTCACGATGACCGCGCCGGCGTCGAGCGCGGCCCGGGCGACGGCCGCTTTGGTGGTGTCGATGGCCACCGGGACCCCGGCCTCCGTCGCCAGCCGCTCCACCACGCCGATCACCCGCCGGAGCTCCTCCGCCTCGGTGACCGGCTCGGCCCCCGGGCGGGTCGACTCACCCCCCACGTCTAGGAGGTCGGCACCCGATTCGACCAGGGCGAGACCGTGGGCGACGGCCGCATCGGCGTCGAGGAATTGGCCCCCGTCGGAGAAGGAATCGGGGGTGACGTTGACGATGCCCATCACGGCCGGACGCACACCACAGACGGTCGACCACGCGAACATTGGCCGCAGGATACCGGCCCCACCGCGTTGGCGGGGGCGACCCAAATACGCCGTTCGGGCGTTACAGGCGGTTCCCGGGATACGTGATGAGGCTCATGGCCTCGGACCGCGTCGAGGCATTGGTCTTGAACAGACCCCGCACCGCCGACGTGATCGTGAGCGAACCCGGCTTCTTCACCCCTCGCATCGACATGCAGAAGTGCTCGGCCTCGATCATCACCAGGGCTCCGCTCGGCTTGAGCACCTCGACCAGGGCGTCGGCGATCTGGGTGGTGAGGCGCTCCTGCACCTGTGGGCGCTTGGCGAAGCCGTCGACGAGCCGGGCGATCTTCGACAGACCGGTGATCCGGCCGTCGACGCCGGGGATGTAGGCCACATGGGCCCGGCCTGCGAACGGGACGAGGTGGTGCTCGCACATGGAGTGGATCGGGATGTCGCGCACCATCACCATCTCGTCGTGGTCGGCCTCGAACGTGACCGTCAGGTGGTGCGACGGGTCTTCGTGCAACCCGGCGAAGATCTCCTCGTACATCTTGGCGATCCGCAACGGTGTGCGCGCCAGGCCGTCGCGGTCGGGGTCCTCACCGATGGCCTCGAGGATCTCGCGCACGGCCCGCTCGATGCGCTCGCGGTCGATCGGCGGCGGCGGCTCGGCTTCGATCGAGTGCAGGTGGCCGGTATCGCTCACGAGGAGCCTCCAGGGTGCCGGCGAGGCGGATCGGACCGGCTCGCGGCGGCCGCATTGTTGCGGGCCGGGGCGGGGGGCGCAGCAACGGGTGGACGGCCGGCACGGACGTCGGTGTCGCTGGTGTCGCCGTCACCCTGCCACATCTCGACGTCGGCGAAGAGCTCCTGGACCCGTTCCGTGTCAAGCGTCTCATGGAGGACGAGCTCGCCCGCGAGACGGTCGAGGATGGCGCGGTTGCGCACCAGCACGTCGGACGCCGACCGGTGGGCCGATTCGATGAGGACCCGCACCTCGGCGTCGATCGCCGCCGCGACCTCTTCCGAGTAGTCGGGCGACGACGTGAAGTCGCGGCCGAGGAACACCTCACCCTGCGGATGCCCGAACCGCATCGGGCCGAGCGAGTCGCTCATGCCGAACTCGGTGACCATCTGCCGGGCGATCGTGGTCGCGCGGTCGATGTCGTTCTGGGCGCCCGTCGTGGGTTCGGAGAAGATGAGCTCTTCCGCGGTGCGGCCACCGAGCAGCATCGCGAGCTCGTCGACCAGCTCGCTGCGGGTCACCAGGAACTTGTCTTCAGTTGGAAGCGTCAACGTGTATCCGAGGGCGCGACCGCGCGGGATGATCGAGATCTTGTGCACCGGGTCGGTATTGGGGAGCGTGTGCGCGACCAGCGCGTGGCCGCCTTCGTGGTACGCGATCACCCGCTTCTCGCGCTCGGAGATCAGGCGACTCTTTCGCTCCGGCCCGGCCATCACGCGGTCGATCGCTTCTTCGAGCTGCGGGAGGCCGATCAACGCGAGGTCGTGACGGGCCGAGAGCAAGGCGGCTTCGTTCATCAGGTTGGCGAGATCGGCGCCGGTGAAGCCCGGCGTGCGCCGCGCGATCACGTCGAGGTCGACGCCCGGCGCCAGCGGCTTGGACCGCGCGTGGACCGCGAGGATGGCCTTGCGGCCTTCGAGATCGGGACGGTCGACGACGATCTGGCGATCGAACCGACCGGGCCGCAGCAACGCGGGATCGAGGATGTCGGGCCGGTTCGTGGACGCGAGCAGGATCACGCCCTGCTTCTGGTCGAAGCCGTCCATCTCCACCAACAACTGGTTCAACGTCTGCTCGCGCTCGTCGTGCCCACCACCGACCCCCGCACCGCGGTGACGGCCGACGGCGTCGATCTCGTCGACGAAGATGATCGCCGGCGCCGCGGCCTTCGCCTGCTCGAACAGGTCGCGCACGCGCGACGCACCGACGCCGACGAACATCTCGACGAAATCGGAACCGCTGATCGAGAAGAACGGCACGCCGGCTTCTCCCGCCACCGCCTTGGCCAGCAGGGTCTTGCCCGTGCCGGGAGGCCCGAAGAGGAGCACGCCCTTCGGGATCTTCGCCCCCATCTTCTGGAACTTGGTCGGCGACTCGAGGAAGTCGCGGATCTCCCCCAGTTCCTCGACCGCTTCGTCGAGGCCGGCAACGTCGGCGAACGTGACCTCGGGTTGGTCCTTCGAAACCGTCTTGGTGCGGGCCTTGCCGAAGCCCATGATGCGGGAGCCACCGCCCTGCACTTGGCCGAGCACCCACATCAGCACGAAGGCGAGCAGCACGAACGGCAACAGCCCGTAGAGCAGACTCAGCCACGGACTCGTGCTCTGGTGGTCGGTGTCGAGTTTGCCGACGTTCGCGGCGACGAGATCCTGCGTGATGCGCGCGGTGTACTGCCCCGGGTAGTCGACGGTGTACTCGGTGCCGTTCGTGAGCTTCCCGGTGACCTTGTGATCCTTGTCGTGGATGGTGGCCGTCGCGACCTTTCCGTTCGCCGCCTTCTGCGTGAACGTGTCGAGCGACAGCTGCTGCGGTCCACCGCCGCCGGTGAGGGCGCGGAACGTGAAGAAGGCGACCACGGCCACGATGACGACCACGAGGACGACGCTGCGGCGCGGCTTGGTCACGACGACTCCGAAATACGAGACGAGAGCCGCCCCAATCTAGCGACTTCCCGAGGCCCTCTCTCCGGGGCCGTGCCGCGGTCGTGCCGCGGTCGGTCGCGTCAGGTGGGTTCGGCGCCCGCGTACTCCGCGATGTAGGGGAGGTTGCGGTACCGCTCGGAGACGTCGAGGCCGTAGCCGACGACGAACGCGGGCGGGATGCGGAAACCCACGTACTTCAGGTCGAGCTCGACGCGTTGGAGCCCTTCCTTCACAAGGAGCGCGCAGACCTCGAGCGATGCGGGCCCGCGCGCGGCGAGGTTCTTGCGGAGGTACGCGAGGGTGAGCCCGGAGTCGACGATGTCTTCGACGATGACGACGTGGCGCTCGGTGAGATCGAGGTCGAGGTCCTTGAGGATCCGCACGACCCCGCTCGAGCGGGTGGCCGATCCGTACGACGACACCGCCATGAAGTCGAACTCCACCGGCAGATCGATCGCACGGGAGAGGTCGCTCATGAACACGAACGCGCCCTTGAGCACGCCGACGAGCAGCGGCGGCCGCCCTTCGTAGTCGGCGGTGAGCTCTTTACCGAGCTCCTGGATCCGGTCCTGCAGCTCGGATTCGCCGACGACGACGCGGCCGATCTCGTTGCCCTGCACGACGTGACGCTAGCGCGTCGTGAAGAGCTTGCCCGAGGCCCGGCGCACCGTGCGACCTCCCGCGAGCTCGGTGGAACGCACGGCACCGGTCGCGACCAATAGCACGCGCTCCACTTCCGCCAGCGACGGTGGTGGCGAGCCCAGCCATTGACGCAACGCGCGACGGGCCAACACCGGCGGCAACGCCGACAACGACGCGGCCGACGGCGGATCGGCGTCGGGCCACGCCGCCGCCGCCATGTCGTCGAGGTACTCCGACTCCGCGCGCAGGATGTCGGCCTGGCGGGCGAGGACGGGAACGAGGTCGCGTCGCGCGACGCGTTCGAGCAACGGCAACACGTCGCGGCGAACGGCCACGCGGCGAAACGACGGATCATCGTTCATCGGGTCCTCGAACACCGACAGCTCGAGCGCGGCGCAGAGCGCGCGCAGGTCGGACCGGCGCAACCCGAGCAGGGGGCGCACGATCGGTCCGTGACGCGGCGCCATCCCCGAGAGGCCGGAAGCCGCCGCGCCGCGGAGCACGTTGAGCAGGACCGTCTCCGCCTGGTCGTCGGCCGTGTGCGCGACGAGCACGCATTCCGCGCCCAGCTCCTCACGCGCGCGCTCGAGCGCGCGGTAGCGCTCGTCGCGGGCCCGGGCTTCGAGGTTGGAGCCCGCCCCGATGTCGACGGTGACGGCGAGGAAGCGCGCGCCGAGACCGACCGCGACTTCGCCGACTGCAATGGCCTCGTCGGCGCTCGACGCCCGTAGGCCGTGGTCGACGTGCACGGCGACCGGAGCGAGGCCGGCGTCGACGGCCAGCGCCAAGAGCGCCACGGAGTCGGCGCCACCCGAGCAGGCCACGACGACACCGGGCGCGACACCGAGGTTCCGGAGACCGACGCGCTCACGCCAGGGCGCCAGCTCGTCCGGCTCGTCGTTGTCCACCGCGTCGGCGGTGGCGCGGTTCACGCCGCGGTGTCGACTCGGGCCAACCAATCGCGGGGGGCGGAAAGCTCCTCGATCGTCGGCAGGAATTCCGGACCGCGCCAGGCGGCGTCGATGGCGCGTGGCCCCGCCTCCCGCTCGATCGCGGCGACGAACGCCTCCCCCACCTCGTACTGACGCATCTTCGAGTCGATGCCGACGAGCTTCTGCAGGAACGCGGCCATCCCCGCGCTCTGGCGTCGCGCCTGGAGCACGCGCGCCATGCGCGCCTGGCCGGCCACGTGATCGCGGCCCAGCTTGTTCATCACGCTGTTGCCGTGACCTTCGAGCAACGACATGAGCGCCTGGACGTTGGCCAGCGCGCCCCGTTGCTCCTCGCTCGCAAGCAACGCCACGAGCCCGCCGTCGTCGAGCGGATTGCGCCCGTTGCGGAACTCGTCGGCCGCGCGCGCGAGCGCCTGCACCAGGCGCCGCGGATCGGGGTCGATCGACGACAACGAGCTCTCGACCAGTGACAGGTAGTAGGGCTTCATCCACGGCACGCCGGTGAACTGGGCGCGGTGCGTGACCTCGTGGATGGCGATCCACAAGCGGAAGTCGCGGGGGCGGAAAGCGAAGCGCTTCTCCAACGCGAGGATGTTGCCGCCGACGTAGTAGACGGCGTCGGCGGCGCGGGCGTCGTCGTCGAGCACCAGGAGGTCGTACTGACCGAGGACGCGCTGCGCGAGATAGCCCAGCAGCACGCCGGTCTCGGTGCCCGCGACGCGACGCCCGATCGGGGCCACCCGGCTGCTCGCCATCCGCTCGCCCACGCGCGCGGTGAGCGGCTCGAGCAAGCGGCGCATCGACGAGATGTTGGCCGCGACCCACGACGAACGATCGACGACCTGCGCGTGTGCCGGCCCCGGCGCCTGCAGGCCGGTGTACTCGGCGACGAGCGCTTCGGCCTCACCCGTGACGGAGTGGAAGTCGTCGCGCAGCGAAGCCGCGAGGTACGAGACGGCGAGCGGTTCTCTCCCGGCGAACTTCCGGGCCACGCGCTCGGCGAGGTCCCAGTCGATCGGGTCGTACGACTGGATCGGCGCCGGCGGCTCGCCGGGCGAATCGGTGACGACCGCGGGGGTCGGCGTCATGAGCACCGCGGGTCGCGCCGGGTTCCCACGGAGCGCGACCTCGACGTCATGAGGACTCTCGCCCTCGATGCTTCGGCCTGATGACCCGGAAGTAGTAGCCGACCAAGGTGGCGAGGAGCCACAGCACCATGCTGGCGGCCAGGATGAATCCGATCCAGTAGAACCACTTGAACTTGTCGTTCGCGAGCACGACGGGGGTGGACGCGCCGGCGGGCGTGGCCAGCACCACCAGTGCCGACAGTGACACCACGACCAGCGAGATGAGTGAGCCGAGGCGGATACGGGCCGATTTCACGCGCGGTTCCTCCGGGTCGAGATCCCCAGATAGTAGATGCGCACGGCAGCGCGATCGGCCTTGGCCGGGATTCGGCCGGGACCTGGGCTCGTTCGGCCGGCGTCACTCGGGTGGGGGGGGCTCCCCGAGGGCTTCGGCGATCCGGCGCTTGAGGTCGGGCGGGAGCTCGTCGCGGCACTTCATCGACACGATCTGGCGCAGCTCGACCTCGAAGTCGAAGCCCTGCGCGCAGGGCGGGCACTTGTCGAGGTGCCGACGGATCGACCAACGGCGCCACACCGTCAGCTCACCGTCGAGGTAGCCGTACACCCGATAGATGGCCTTGTCGCAATCCATGCTCGTGCTCTATCCCCCCGCGGTGCCGGCGGGCTCTTGCGCCGGCTCCGGCGCCTTCGGGATCAAGCCGCGTTCGCGACCGAAATCCCACAACCGCGTTTGGAGCTGCTTTCTTCCGCGATGCAAGCGGCTCATCACCGTGCCGATGGGCACATCCATGATCTCGGCGATCTCCTTGTAGGAGAAACCCTCGACGTCGGCGAGCAGCACGGCCATCCGGAACTGCTCCGGGAGCGACTCCAGCGCCTCCTTGACCACCTCGTCGGGAATGCTCTCGAGGACTTCCGTCTCCGGGGTGCGGCCGGCTTCGGCCGCCTCGAGCCCGCCGAGGCGTCGGAACAGGAAGAAGTCCTCGGTGTCGTCGAGGTCGACCTCGTCGGGCCGACGCTTCTTCGCCCGGTAGGAGTTGATGAACGTGTTCGTGAGGATCTTGTAGAGCCACGCCTTGAGGTTGGTGCCGTCCTTGAATCCCCCGAACCCGCGGTAGGCGCGCAGGTACGTCTCTTGCACCAGATCCTCGGCGTCGGACGGATTGCGCGTCATCCGCAGCGCGGCCGAGTACAACGCAGACATGTAGGGCATCGCGAGCTCGGCGAACCGGGCCTGATCGGCCATCGGCCCAGGCTAGCCAATACCCCGATGGTCGACTCCGCTCCGCCCGCCCGAAATCCAGTGGATCGGCGGCCAGCGGCTCCGCTCCGTCTCCTACCCGATGGTCGACTCCGCTCCGCCCGCCCGAAATCCAGTGGATCGGCGGCCAGCGGCTCCGCTCCGTCTCCTACCCGATGGTCGACTCCGCTCCGCCCGCCCGAAATCCAGTGGATCGGCGGCCAGCGGCTCCGCTCCGTCTCCTGCCTAGCCCTCGTCTGGTTTGTCGAGGTCGGCGAGGCGCCTTGCCACCGCGGCGAGCAGCTGCTGCGAAAGCTCCGGCACCTCGGCCAGGAGACCGGCGAACTCGCGCTGGCCGATGACCTCGATGGCAACGGGGGTCTTGGCGACCACGGTGGCGGTGCGGGGGCGGTGGTCGAGGAGCGCGATCTCACCGACGTACGACCCGGGACCCCGCACGGCAACCACGCGGTCGCCCTGGCGGATCTCGATCTCGCCTTCGAGCACGATGATGAACTCGTGACCGGACTTGCCCTCCTGGGTGAGCACGGTGCCCGCGGGCGACTCGAGGTAGGTCGCCAGCTGAGAGATCAGCCGCAGTTCCTTCTTCGAGAGCCCCTGGAACAGCGGAACTCGCGCGAGCCGCTCATCGATCTGTTCGTGCCGATCCATCCGAACCCCTCCTTTGACGGCTCGCAGTCTGCCCCAAAACGTCGCGGCGTGCCCGGCGCGCCGCTCAGGGCGCGGGGTTCAACTGGCGTCGATCTCGCCTGCCATGCCGCTCGGGAGATGGAGTACGCACGCGTAGGTGAACGTGCCCGGGCCCGGAACGATGTAGGTGTAGCTGCGGGCCGCCAACGGCGGCCCACTCGCGCCCCCGGTGTTCGGCGGGAGCCACCCGGTGTTGAGGTAGACGTTGGGCACGATCGGCTGCGGCGACGGGCCCGGCACCGCGCTCATCACGTTCGGGGCGATCGGGTTGGTGGGCACCAACGGGCCGCCGAAGCTCGCGGTGTGCGGCGCGAGCGAGTTGTTCACGAACGTCACCCGGTCGCCGACCCCGACCTTGCGCGGCGTGGGCGAGAACGCGAGCACGTCGGTGTGTGCCGTCGAGGCCCCCATCTGCACCGTGTAGGTGGTCGTGCCGTCGGCGTTCTCCGTCTGCTTGGGCGCGGTCTTGGTGAGCTTCTTCTTCGCCGCCACCCCCTCGGCGATCCACTTGCTCTGCTGGCTGTTGCCCTTCTTGGTGATCGACTTCTGGGAGTCCTGGGTGTCGTCGGTGACCTGGATCTTGCCGATCATGCCGGGGTGGAGCACGCAGTAATAGGTGTAGTTGCCCGGCGCCGAGAAGGTCATCGAGAACTTGGCCACCGTCGTTGCGTTCCCCGACGGGAGCACTCCGGAGTTCACGAGGGTCGTGCCGTCGTACGGGCCCGTCGGTGGCGTCGGCGCGAACAACGCCGGGTTGGTCTCCGTGCTCGGTGCGGGCGATCCCGGCGGGACGAACGTGACCGAGTGCGGCTCGGGCCCGGCGATCGCCCAGGTGACCTTGGTGCCCTTGGCGACCTTGATCGACGACGGCAGGTACTCGAGCACCGCGATGTTCGGGTCCTTGGGATCGTTGAGACCGGCCTTCAGCGAGACCTCGGGGGGCACGGCCACCGCGCGGGGCGACGCGGCCTGAGCCGGTCCGGCCAGTACGGCGAGACCGAACAGCGCGACGGGCAGCGCGAGCAGAACCCGGAGCCGACGGGACACGAACTTCACGATCACCTACTCGTTCGACGGTGCGACCGCCGGAAGATACCGCGTCCGGTTGTTGCCGACGCGCTTCGTGCGCGTTCGGCGACGTGAGCCGACGTGCGCCGAACGCGTCAGTTGATCGCGGTGAGGTTGGGCGCGACGGCCATCGTGTGACCGTCGATGCAGATGCAGTCCCGCCCCGCGTCCTTCGCCATGAACAGCGCTTTGTCGGCCCGGTGCACGACGTCGTCGAAGTCGACCGACTCGTTCGAATGCGCGATGCCGAAGCTCGCGGTGAAGGTCGGCACGTCGCCGCGGCGGGTGGCGCGCGCCAGCGCGTCCCGCACTCGCTCCATGGCCTCGATCGCCTCGTGCATCTCGGCCCGCGGGAGCAGCACCACGAACTCTTCACCGCCGTAGCGGCACGCGAGATCCTCGGTGCGCACCTCACTGCGCAGCGTCTCCGCGAACACGCGCAACGCGCGGTCCCCGGTTTCGTGACCGTGGGTGTCGTTGAGACTCTTGAAGTGATCGAGGTCGGCCAGCACGAGTGCGAAGTCGGTACCGCTGGCTCGCATCACCCGGGCCCGGTTCTCCAGGCTGCGCCGGTTCATCAGGCCGGTCAGACCGTCGGTCGATGCCTGCAGCTGGGTCTCGGCCATGATCCGCAGCATCCCGAGACGGTTCCCCGACTCGTTGGCCAACACCTGCAGCGATTCGATGCCGTCGTCGTCGAGTGGTTCGTCGAGCGGCGCGGTCGCGTGGACCACGCCCACCGTCCGGCCCATGATCGACACCGGCACGCACACCGCCGAGCACCGCGACTCGCCGCGTTCGCGCAGTCGCGGGCAGGCGTCGAGCGCTTCACTGTCGGGAAACACCTGGGTCTGCGCCCGGCGCGCCGCGACACACTGATCGGGCGAGCTCACGGGACAGCCGGCCGAACGTTCCTCGTCGGCCACGACCGCGACCACGCGGTCGAGGTGGGCGTGACTGTTGTCGGCGAGCAGGAGCTCGACCGACGAGTCGGGCACCGCACCGGAGATCGCGCGCTTGATGGTGTCGTACGCGGCGATCTCGTCACCCGCCATCTCGAGCGCGCGGCCGAGGCTCGTCTCGAACTCACGTCGGCGCGCTTCGCGTTCCATGACGCGCCCCTGGACGACCTTCTCGACGCCGATCGCGAGACCTCGTCGCTGCGCGACCGCGCTGATCCCGACGACGAGTGGCCACCCGAGCACGACGCACGCGGCGGCGCAAAGCAGCGCCGTCTCCCAGAGCTGGCCGTGACCCAGGAGCAGCGCGGCCACGAGTCCGGCCAGCAGACCGGTGAACCCCATCACGGCGAGGAGCCCGACGACGAGACCCTGGATGCCGCGCCGGACATCGTCACGCGCGGACGCCAGATCGTCCTCGGAAACGTTCTGGATCGAGTCGTCCCGCACGGTCAGCATCTCCCTGAGCCTGCCCCCAGGCCTCGAGAGAGTGTCGGCACGCGGAGGACGGGCCTTAACGGGGCCTTTCGGCGGCCTCGAGCCGACGAACGAGGACCCTTCCCGGTCGTGCCGGTACGAATTACTCGACGCGAATGGACGAACGACGCCCGGTGACCTCGAGCACCCGCTCCGCCTGTTCCTGCAGCCCGCGCCACAGGATCGCGGACTGGTTGGCGTCGGCGAAGCGCTCGACCTCGTCCATCATCCGGAGCGTCTGCGAGTCGATGAACGAGACCCCCGACATGTCGACGATCACCCGGCCACCATTGGCCAGCGTGATCTCGGCGCGGAGCTCGGTACCGAGAGGCGATGCGTTGGCGGCGTCGATCTCACGATCCTTGACGACGATGACGCGGTCGAGAATTGCGGTTTGCGTGTAATAGGCCATTCTCTGGACCCCATTTCCGGGAAGACCCAGGGAAGAGGCGGAAGGCCCAGGAAGGTCAAC
This sequence comes from uncultured Actinomycetes bacterium, assembly GCA_963819735.1. Classification (GTDB taxonomy): domain Bacteria; phylum Actinomycetota; class Acidimicrobiia; order IMCC26256; family DASPTH01; genus CAWFXC01. The sequence goes on from CAWFXC010000001.1 coordinate 1,056,292, forward strand.
CAGAGGCCGACCCGAAGCAGGCGTCGCTCCCGAGAATCGGAACGTCGGCTCCCACCTTAGGCGCTCGGCCAGGCGATCACCGGGGAGCGTACGGTCATGGTGACGGTGCTCCCGGCCGCGAAGTGGGCCGCACCGTCGACCCGGGCGAGGATCACGTCCGACCCGCACGGCGTCGTCGGCCGTACACGCACCAACGACGTGGGCCCGAAGTAGTTCGTCTCCAGCACCTCGCCGGAGAGCCCCGGCCCGGCCGCATCGGCCAGCACCACCTGCTCCGGGCGCACGAGAACCCGGAGTGCGCGGGGTCGGCCCTCGATGCCGCCGGCTTCGGTCGCGCGCACCGGCGCAACGGTCAGCGCGAGCACCCCGAGCAGCGTGCGTGCGCACGCCCCCTCGAGCACACCGTCGACGACGCTGGCCGCGCCGAGGAAGGTCGCCAGCTGCTCGTCGACCGGTGCTTCGTAGAGCTCGGCCGGTGAACCGTGCTGCACGATCCGGCCGTCGCGCAGCACCGCGACGCGGTCGGCGAGCGACAACGCCTCGTCCTGGTCGTGAGTCACCAACAGCGCCGTCGTGCCCGCGCGCCGCAGGATCTCGCGCACCTCGCTCCGCAGCGACTGACGCAACGCGGCGTCGAGCGAGGAGAACGGCTCGTCGAGCACGACGAGGGTGGGCTCGATGGCGAGGGCACGCGCCGAGCGCGACCCGTTGCTGCTCTCCGCCGGACAGCTCGTGCGGGTAGCGCGCACCGAAACCGGTCAGCCCGACCATGGCGAGGAGATCCTCGACCCGCCGGTCGCGGCGTTCGCGCGCGACAGGCCGAAGCCGACGTTGGCCGTGACGGTCAGGTGCGGGAACAACGCACCGTCCTGGCGCACGTAGCCGAGGCGACGACGTTCGGGTGCCCGATGCTGATCGGCGGCGTCGACCACCTCACCACTGATGCGGATCTCACCGTGATCGACCCGCTCGAAGCCCGCGATCAGGCGCAGCAGGGTCGTCTTCCCGCTTCCCGACGCGCCCAGCAGTGCGGTGAACGAGCCTTGGACGACGTCGAGATCGACACCGGTGAGCACGGGCTGGTCGCCGAAGGACTTGTGCACACCGCGTACGCCCAGCGCTTCACTTCCACCCGACGGTTCTGCGGGCCGCGTCACGGGGCGCCTGCCGCGGCCAACGAGAGCTCGACGCCGTCGCCCTTGACCGGGCCGATCCTGCTCGTGCCGCCGGTACGCCGTTCGAAGAACCGTTCGAGCAGGTAGCTCGGCACGACCGCGATGGCGATGATCAGCCCCGCGTAGGGTGCCGCCGCGCCGTACGACGCGTTGCTCTCGAAGGCCCAGAACTGCGTGGCCAGGGTGTGCACGCCGGTGGGCACCAGCACCAGGGTGAGGGTCAACTCCGTCACGACCGACAGGAACACGAGGCAGAAGCCCGCGGCGAGGCCGGGCGCCACGAGCGGGAGGGTGACCCGACGGAACACGGTGAGCGGACCGCGCCCGAGCGAACGAGCGGCTTCTTCGAGGCCGGGGTCGGCTTGCGCCATCGAGGCGCGTACGCACACCAGCGCCAACGGGAAGAACAGGATCGCGTAGGCGAGCACGAGCAACGAGCTCTTCTGGTACAGCCGAGGTGCGTAATGGATCGAGAAGTACACCAGGCTCAGCCCGATGACCAATCCGGGGACCGCCTGGACGAGGAAGGTGCTGCGTTCGAGGGCTCCGACCGCCTTGCCCCGATGCCGCACCGAGAGCACCGCGATCGGCACCGCGAGCACCGTCGCCAGCGCGGCCGCCGCGGCCGCATAGCTGACGGTGTGCCACGTCGCCGACAAGACCGACACCCCGGGGAACGCGCCCGACTGGCCGTGCACGAGCCAGTAGACGACGGTGCCGATCGGCACTCCGAGCGTGAGACCGACGAGCACGGTGAGCACCGCGAGGGTCGGAACCAACGCGACCCCGAGCCGCACACGCTCTACCGCGCGAGTCGTCGGCGCGCCGGCGCGACTCACCCGACCGCGCCCGCCGGCGAGTGCCTCGCCCCCGAGCACGAGGAGGCTCACGGCCACGAGTACGCCCGACAGCGCACACGCCGCCGGAGTGTTGAACCCGAGGCTGAACTCGGTGAAGATCGTCGTGGTGAGCGTCTGGTACCGGAGGATCTCGAACGCGCCGAACTCCGCGAGCAGGACGAGCGTCACCAACAGACACCCGCCCACGAGCGCGAGCCGCACCTGCGGCAGCGTGACGCGTCGGAAGGTCGTGACGCGTCCCTTCCCGAGACTTCGCGCCACCTCTTCCAGCGTGGGATCGGCGCGGCGGAGCGCGCCCGCGACCGGGAGATAGACGAGCGGATAGAGCCCGAGTGTCATCACCAATGCCGCGCCCCAGAGCCCGTGGAGCGACGGAAACGCCGACGACCACGCGTACGCGATCACGAAGTCGGGTATCGCCAACGGGATGACGAGCAGCACCGCCCACGCTCGACGCGCCGGCAGCCGGGTCCGTTCGACACACCACGCGGTTCCGGTGCCGATGACCGCGCAGCCCACGGTGACGACGACCGCGAGCCGCAGCGTGTTCCACAACAGCGTGACCGTCAGCCGACGGAGGAGCAGCGGCGACAGCTCCTCCCATCCGACGTGCGTCGCCTGGATGATCAGGAAAACCAGCGGGAGGAGCACGAGCGCGGCGATGACCGTGCTCACCGCAACCAGTGCACGCGGCGCGCGTCTCCCCCGGCTCACCATCGGTCAGAGCAGCTGTACTTTTTGGAGCAGCTTGATCGCCGCCGCGCCGTCGCCGAGCTGCGCGATGGTCAGTGGCGCGGGATCGACCTGGCTGAACGGCGGCAACACGGGGTTGGGCGCGACCCCCGATCCGACCGGGTACTCGTAGCTCGCACCCTTGGCCAGGACCGCCTCTCCCTGCGGACTGACGAGGAACGCGAGGAACTTCTGCGCGGCCGCCTGATGATCGCTCGACTTGAGCACCGCGGCACCGGACACGTCGACCAGGTAGCCGACGTCCTTCGGCGCGAAGTACGCGATCGCGGAGTGCACGCTCGTCTTTCCGTTCTCGCCGACGAGGCGGTACCAGTAGTAGTGGTTGATCACACCGATCTCCGCCTGCCCGCGGTTGACGTCAGTCACCAGCGTCTCGTTGTCGGGGTAGATGTGACCCGACGCGTTGGCCTTCACCGCGCGGAGCCACGTCTCGGCCGCCGCCTTGCCCTTGGCGCGTTCGATCGACGTGACGATGGGCTGGAAGTCGGTCTCGGTCGGCGCGAGGGCCAGCTTGCCCTTCCACTTCTTATCGGCCAGGTCCATCACCGAAGTCGGTACGTCACTCGCCTTGAGCTGATCGGTGTTGTAGACGAGACAACTCACGCGTGCCGAGACACCGACCCAGTCGCCTTGCGGCGAGTTGTACTGCGACGGAACCGCGGCCAGAGTCGAATCCGTCACCTTGGCGAGCTTGCCCTGCTCCTCGAGCGCCATCAGGGGCGGCGAGTTCTCGGTGTAGATCACGTCGGCCGGCGATGCGCTGCCCTCCTGCTCGATCTGCGCCTCGAACTCGCCTTCGTCGCCGTTGCGGGTCTTCACCTGGATCCCGGTCTGCTTCTCGAACGCGCTCACCAGGGAGTCGGTCGTTTCCTCGTGTTGGGCGTTGTAGAGGGTCAGGGTCGTCGACCCGGCGCGCGGCACGGCCGCCGCGCGGCCGGCGGTGACGACCGCCGCCAGGCACACCACTCCGACCACCGCTGTCCCGACCGTCGCCAGGATCCGACCGCTGCTCGTTCGCACCTCGCCACTCCTCGTCTGCTCCGTGCAACGACCCGAAGCCGTCAGCAAACCGACCCGGAGGGACTATAGAGGGCAGCCTTACCTAATGAGCAGTCGGCCCCGAGGAGAGCTACGAGACCAGGACGGTGATCGTCAGCTGGACCGCCGCCGCCAGGAAGCCGATCAGGAACATGGCGTAGCTGAAGCGGAGGTAGCGGTACTTGCTCCGCAGGAGATACACGCCCTGGTCGTAGACGTCCTCGACCATCACGCGGTACGTCATCCCGTCGTCGCGCAGCACATCGGCCATGACGTCGAGATGGCGGGACTTCGGGATCTGGGAGAAGTGCCCGAAGAAGAACGGGTTGAAGCCGGGCGGGAGCTCGTCGCCCAGCTCGGGATGGATCCGGAACTTCGGGAAGACCGCGATGATCGAGCTGAGCAGCGCGAGCAGCACGAAGAACAGGAGCGTGACCAGACTCCAGCGGAGCTGCGAGTCGCCGAACTGCGTCGCGCTGATGCTGAGCACGATCGACGACGCGGTGATGATGATGCTGCCCTTGAGATCGGCCTGACCGGTGAGCTCGACCATCTGCTGCTGGAGGCCGAACAGCAGGTAGTCGACGGTGTTGCGGCCTTCGACCTGCGCGAACGGTCCCGCGTCGGTAGCGGCGGTCGTTGCCGCGGTCGGGTCGGTGCGGTCCTCGTCGGGCATCTCCCAGCCTGACACACCGCGCCCGACCGATCCGAGTTCGTGTGCGTCAGAGGACGGCGCCCTTGTCCTTCAGTTGCCCGATCTCGTCCCAGGTGCGGCCGAGCTCGAGCAGGATCTCCTCGGTGTGCTCGCCGTGGTCGGGCGCGCGCGCGAGGGGGGTGGGCACGCCATCGAACTGGGCGGGGCTCGCGACCAACGGGAACGGTCCGTTCGTGCCGTCGACCTCGACGACGTAGCCGTTGGCCGCGATCTGCGGATCGACTGCAGCCTCGGCCGCGGACTGCACGACTGACCACGGCGTGGAGAGCGGCTCGAGCAATTCGATCCACTCGGCGAGGTCGCGCGCGGCGAAGATCGCATCGAGCACCGCGATGCACTCACGCGTGTGCGCGGCGCGGGCGGTGCCGTCGGCGAAGCGCGGATCATCGAGCAGCTCGGTGCGCCCGATCACTTCGCAGAAGTTCTCGAAGTGACCGTCGGTCTGGATCCCCGACATGTAGACGAGGCGGCCGTCCCTCGTTGCGTACGCGGCGACCAGCGGGTTGGGCAGATCGGCGTGGCGGTAGCGCGGGATGTTGTCGACGCCGTAGAGCCGGCTGGCTACGACTCCGGGCGAGGCCACCCACATGCCCGCCGACAGGAGTGACACGTCGACGACGGTGCCCTGCCCGGTGCGCGACCGGCGCACCAATGCGGCAGCGATCGCGCCGGCGAGGAACGCCGCCGACCCGAGATCGCCGAGCGCGGGACCCGCCTGGGGCACGAACTCACCGGCCACCATGCTCGCGGCGTGCCCGATGCCGGTACGGGCCCAGAAGTCGGTGTGGTCGTAGCCGCCGTACTCACGCTCGGGTCCGCGGTCGCCGTGCCCCGAGGCGCGCCCGTAGACGAGGCCGGGGTTCACCGCGAACAGGTCGTCGGGGTCGAGCCGGAAGCGGCGGCGGCGCGCCGGCAGCAGGTTGGTGATGAACACGTCGGCAGGGGCGACCAGCTCGAGCAGGAGATCACGACCCTCGTCGGCCGACACGTCGATCCCGATGCACCGCTTCCCCCGGTTCATGATCTCCCACATGAACGCGACCCCGACGTCCTTGTCGGGCAGCCCACCGATCGGGTTGCCCATCAGCGTGTCGGGGATACGCGGTGGTACGACCTTGATCACGTCGGCGCCCCAGTCGGCGAGGACCGCGGCCGACGCCGGCGCGAACGCGTACATCGACAGCTCGACGACCTTGACTCCGTCCAGGAGGTCGTAGGCCATCAGACGTGCAGGACGCGCCGCAGATTGGTCTCCATGATCTTCGCCGCGTCGTCGGCCGGCACTTCGCCCAACGCCTTCTCCATCACAATCCGGTTCTCGGGCCACAGACCGTCACCGTGGGGGAAGTCGCCCTCCCACACGAGGTTGTCGACGGGAATGTCACCGAGCACGCGCAGCGCGAAGTGCTCGTCGACCAGGCACACGTACATGTGCTCGCGGAACAGCTGCGTCGGCGGCACCTTCCCCTTGAACTTCTGACCGACCTCGAGGTTGACGTCGAGGCGCTTGTCGTAGAACACCTTGTCGCACCGTTCGAGGATGTACGGGATCCATCCCGCGCCGCCTTCGGACAGGATCACGTTGAGCCCGGGGAAGCGTTCGAGCACGCCACCGAGAAGCCAGTCGACTGCTGCGCACATCGAGTTCACGCCGTTGAGCGCGGTGAGGATCGTGTTGGGCGCGTCGGCCGACGTGGTGATCAGACGCGACGAGCTGCCGATGTGCATGCACACTGGCAGGCCGGCTTCGTCGGCCACCGCGAACAACGGATCCCAGTGGTCGGTGTGCACCGACGGCAGCCCCAGCACGGTGGGATTCTCCGAGAACGCCACGGCCTTGGCGCCCTTCGCGATCACGCGCTGCAACTCGGCGACGGCCAGGTCGAGGTCGTCGAGCGGGAGGATCACCGCGCCGAACAGTCGGTCGGGCGCGGTGGCGCACCACTCGTCGAGCAGATAGTCGTTGTACGTGCGGATGCACGCGTAGCCCAACTCGTGGTCCTTCACGGTGCCGTAGAACCGGTGTCCGGCGAACCGGGAGTAGTTCGGGAAGCACAGCTGACCCCACACGCCGTCGGTGTCCATGTCGTCGAGCCTCGGGCCGGGGTCGTAGCAACCCGGTCGGATCTCGTCGAAGCGGGCGGTGCCCGGCGCCGGCGGGAAGCCCTGGACCGGAAGGCCCGGCAGTGGACGGCACGAACCCATCGCGATGTAGACGAGCTCGTCCTCGAACAGCCATGCCTGCCGGCCTTCGTCGGTCTCCACGACCCGCGGGCAGGCGTCGCGGTACTTGGCCTCCACCCGATCGACCCACAGGTGCGGTGGCTCGATCATGTGGTCGTCGGCCGACATGAGCTTGGTGCTGGTCGGCAGCATGCCGACTCCTTCCGGCGATGTACCAGTCGGTCTACATCATGCTCGGCGATCGGCGAGAGCTCTTCCATCGCGAGAGTGACAGCTCCGTCGAGGGTCATCGCCCGTCCTTCGGCCCAGAGCCGCGCGAACACCGAAGCCTCGATCTCGCGCTCGAGTCTCTGCTTGAGCTGCGCCTGACTCTCCAGGTCGCGCGGCGCGCCCAGGATCCGGCCGTCGTCGCGCAGCCGTTCGTTGAACGCGAGCAGGCGAACCGCGACGTCACGCCGCCCACGTCTCCTCAGCAGGAGCGCGGCACCGGCCAACGCGATCGCGACGAAGTATTCGAAGCCTCCTTCCTGCAGTGCGGGGAGGGTGCGGATCAATGCGGCGGCCGCACCCTGCTCGTCGCGGAGCGCCAGGTGAGCGAACGCCTTCATGTATCCCGCCTGGGCGGAGAACGTCATACTGAGCTTCGACGAGATGTCGAAGGCCTCTTGGAGGAGGACGATCGCCCGCGCCGGGTCGCTCCGGTAGCGCGTGATCCCCGCGGCCTGGAGCGTCAGACCCAACAACCAGGCGTTGCCGAGTGATCGAGCGATGCCCACGCCCTCGTCGGCAAGGGCAGAACCGCGGGGATCGTCGCTGATCAGCGAGATGTTCAGACCCGCCTGCGAGAGTGTGTCGGCGAGCTCGAACTGGTCCCCGCGGGCGCGTGCGACCGTCACCGCCTCGTCGCTGAAGCGGAAGACCTCCCCAGCTCGGGATTGCATGAGCGCCGCCACCCCGAGCGTTGAGCACGCGTGCGGGCAGGGCGGCTCGCCGGTAGCGGCCGACCGGTCGAGGCTGCGTTGCAGGAGGTCGAAGCCCTCCTCCCAGCGGTTGAGGGTGATCGCCATTCCTCCCGCCGTGGCGAGCATCTCGGCCGTGGCGCGTCCGGGTTCGTCAGGACCCGCGGCGAGTGCAGCGTGGATCCATGCAAGACCTTCTCGGAAGCGGTGGGTGAAGAACCAGAAGCGCTGGAGCGCGAACACCATGCGGATGAAGACGGAGAGCTCGCGCTCTCGCGTGAAGACCAACGCGGCCCGGATGTTGGGGTACTCCTCGAGGACGAATCGGCCGGCGGTGTAGAAGACGCAGTAGAGGGCGAACAGTTGCCCTTTGACGAGCGTGGCTCGCTTTTCGATCGCGAGCAGCGCCACGCAGCCGAGGAGGCAGTAGATCGATTCGTAGAGGAATGTCGGATGGAACGTCGCGTATTGGGCATATCCAACGGGGCGATGGGCGGGATCGATGTGCAGTGCCCAGGGAACGGTGGTGGGTGCCCCGAAGAGTTCCTGGTTGAAGTAGTTACCCCACCTGCCGATGGCTTGGGCGATGATGAGCGCGGGGGCGATGGAATCGATGAGGTCGCCGACGTCGAGGTGGCGTCGCCGCGCGAGGAGCACGAGCACGAGCGCGCCGCCCGCGACTGCGCCCCAGATGCCGAGGCCCCCGCGCCAGATCTCGAAGGCGCGTACTGGGTGGTGGGTGAAGAGCTGGTAATCGGTGATGACGTGGTAGAGGCGCGCGCCGACGACGCCGGCAAGCACGGTCCAGAACAGCAGGTCGGTCATCTCGTCAGATCGGTGGCCTTTCGCGACCCAACGGCGCTGCGCGATCCATGCGGCAACGAGGACCGCGACGGCGAGCACGATCCCGTAGAGGTGGATGGTCAACGGTCCGAGCGTGATGGCGTTGTTCGACGGACTCGGTATCGAGGCGAGCAGACCGTTCACGCGTTGAAGCTCGCGTGGTCTGCGGGTGGTTTCGTGTCGGTCGTCGTCCTGGTGACACCAGTTGCGCAGTTCGCGAGCCTGTGGCGTTCGCCCGCAAACTTGGATGTCGGCTGGGTCACCTGGCTGTCTCGAGGTGGGCGATCGCGGTTGGAGTCATCGAACGGGTTGGCATCTTCTGCGCCTGGTAGCGGTCCCATTGATCAAGAAGGCGAGTGCCGATGAGGTACACGCCCATGGCGTAAAGCCAGCCGAGGAGCACGTCGAACACGTAGTGCTCTGCGCCGTAGACGAGGGTGAATCCCATTGCGAGCGGATACAGGGGAAGCAGCCACCGCCACCGTCCGGCGGATTGCCAGAAGAACAGGACCAGCAGCAGCGGATACGCCGCGTGGATGGACGGCACGGCGGCGACTGGATTGGCGAGTTTTCCGGTCGCGGAGAAGATCTGCGCGCCGGAACGTATCCCGATGTGAGCCCACATTTCGTCGATGATCTTGGCGGTGGGCGCCAAGGCGCCTTGCTGGCTCGCAAGCCAGGGTGGCGCGGCGGGAAACAGCGCGTAGGTCGTGAAGCCGAGGAGGGTCAAGCCAACGAAGAGCGCGGCGAAACGACGAAACCGGGGATAGGCGAACTTCCACAGCAGGCCCGCGACGACGAACGACGCGACGAAGTGCGACATGTACACGCCGAACGCCAGGTAGTCCCACCAATGGGCGGTGCCAGGGGTGTATAGCCAATGCTGCAGCTGCACCGTGGGGACCTGGCCGAAGAGCGCCTGATCGAAACGGATCTGCAGAAACACGTGCACGTGCAGCCACTGGCCGGCGTAGCCGCGCAGTGTGTCGTACAGGCTCAGAATGACAAACAACGGGACCCAGTCGCGTACAACATGAGCCCATACCCTCGGATTGCCGGCGCTGGCGGCAATCAATCCGCTTGTGATCAATAGGAACAACTCGGGACGTCCCTGCGGCACGCCCCACCTGGCGAGTGTCACCACGACGCATGCACACCACACGCCCACAGCGATTTTTGTGCGCGTCGCTCGCCCACGCGGGCGGTGACCGGGATTCCCGTCCAGATATTCGTCGACGGCGCAACGTTCCCCGGCCGTCTGGTCAGCCCACATCTCGATGGGCCCTCCCGCTCGTTGCGGTCTTCGAGCGAGAGACATCGCGGGACCTTACCGGCGTGTCGTGACCCGTCAACGGCGCGATCCACCGATCGAAGACACGCGTGCCCACCACGTAAACGACAGTGGCGTACAGCCAGCCGACGATGATGAAAGGCTTCCACCTCAGCCCGGAAGGGTTGTCCGGCGCGAGTGGTCTCACAGTCTCACGAGACCACAAGCCTTGCGGTCCTTCATGTCTCGTGCAGTGGTGCCTACCCCGCGTACTGGAGCGTCAGAACGCATGCTCCCATTTGGGTTCTCGCCCGCCGACAAGTCCAATAGTGATCCTCACGGTCTTCGATAGGGAACGACTATCCGTCGTGAGGCGTGCTGATAGCGAGGTCGAGAAATCGCTGCGCGGCGGGTGAAAGTTGGGCGATGCGGTAGATGAGGCCGATGGAGCGCCGGAGTGCAGGGTCGAGGTGCGCCACCTCGGCGCCCTGCTCGGCGGCGGTTTGAGCCATTCCAGCGGGAACGAACGCGATTCCCGCTCCAGCAAGAACCAGCGGCAGGATCGCCTCACGCTGTTCGGTTTCCACTGCGATGCGCGGTTCAAGCTGCGCGGCTGCGAACGCTTCGCTGACGAGTCGTCGGGTTGAGGTGCCAACTGGGCTCGTGACCAGCGGCGAGTCGGCCAGGTCCTCGATCCGGACCACATCAGGCATATCGCCGGGCGGGAAGATCACAACGAGTTCTTGGTTACCGAGCGACGTGGTGGCGAGGTCGTCACCCATGACCGGCAGCTCCGCTAAGCCGACTTCAGCTCGTCCGTCGCGGACGCGTTCGGCGACCGCGTTCGCGCTCTCGGGTTCGGTGACGCGCACCACGATTTGAGGGTGCGCACGCCTGAACGCGCCGACAAACCCGGCAAGTGGATCGGCGGCGAGGGTGTGCAACGCAACGAGGTCAAGTGTCCCCCGTTCGAGGCCGGCGACGGCCCGCACCGATTCCTCCAGCACGGCGAGGTCGCGCAGCATTTGACGGGCCGGTCCGACGAACGCGTCCCCGGCCGCGGTTGGTGAGACGCCGCGGGCGAGGCGTTGGAACAACGGCACGCCGAGCTCGGTCTCGAGGCGGCCGATGCCTTGGGACAGGGACGGTTGCGAAACGTGGAGGTGGGTCGCGGCGGCCGTAAAGGTGCCGTGATCGATCACGCCCACGACGTACTCGATCTGGCGGAGGTCCATAGCTGTAGCCTATCGGCCAGGCCGAATCTTCGTATTGGACCTTTCGCTGGTTCGGGTGTCCCATGGAGAGGGAGGAGTGAGGAGTCGGCACGCGGATGAGTTGGTCCACCATCGTCGGGCTCATCATCATCGGTGCGACGGTGGGTTTCCTCGGGGGCCTGTTCGGCAAGGGCGGCTCGGCGATCGCGACGCCGCTGCTGGTGGCGATCGGGATTCCGCCCATCATCTCGGTGGCGTCACCGTTGCCGTCCACCATTCCCGCGACGATGGTCGCCGCGGCCGCGTACGGACGTGAACAACTCATCGACTGGCGCGTCGTTCGCTGGTCGGTGATCGTCGGTGTCCCCGCCACCGCGATCGGTGCGTACGCGACCCGGTGGATCGGCGGCTCCGCGCTCGTGGTCGCCACCGAGATCGTCGTCGCACTCCTCGGGCTCCGGTTCCTGATCGCACCCGGCGACCCCCGAGAGATCGTCTCCGTGCCCGGCGCGTTTCGTAGCCGGCTCGTCGTCGTCGCGCTCGCGGTCGGGTTGATCTCCGGGCTGCTGGCGAACGGAGGCGGATTCCTCCTCGCGCCGCTCTACGTTCTCGCGTTGCGTCTCCCCATCAAGGCCGCGTTCGCATCGTCGCTCGTCGTGGCCGCCGCGCTCGCAGTGCCAGGGACCCTCGTGCACGCCGCGCTCGGCCATATCGACTGGACCATCGTCGTGATCTTCGGCGCGGCGGCGATCCCCCTGTCATTCGTCGGCGCCCGTGTGGCGCTGCGCACCAACAGCGTCCGCCTCGAACGCATCTACGGCGGCGCGCTCCTCGTCCTCGGAACCGCCACGCTCGCGATCAACCGCTAACCCGCCGCAAGCGGTCACTCATATACCGCCCACACCTACCTCGTCAGGAGGGACGCCATGACCGATCCCAAAGCAACACTCCAGCAAGACGCATCTCTCCGTTCCGCCGCACAACGTCTCGCAGTCGAGTTCGACGGCACCTTCGCACCCGAGACCATCGACCAGTACCTCGCCGGCAGCTACTGGCAACTCGCCGCCCGCGCCAACGTCGACGCGTTCCTGCCCCTCATGACCGAACGCTTCGCCCGTCAACGCCTCCACGCACTGGCCCGGATCGAAGGACGAGAAGACGCCGACCAGCCGACCGTGCTGTTCCTCTGCACCCACGACGCCGGACGATCCCAAATGGCGCTCGGCTGGTTCAAGCAAATGGCCGGCACATCCGCCCTCGCGTGGTCGGCCGGCACTGAACCCCGCAGCACGGTCAATCCTGCTGCCATTGCCGCCATGGCCGAGATCGGCATCGACATCGCCGACGAGTTCCCCGAACCTTGGACCGACGAACTCGTCCGCGCCGCCGACGTCATCATCGCGATCGGAAGCGATCGTGACTTCCCCGTCGTCCCTGGAACACGATACGAAAAATGGAAGTTCGACGATCCCGAAGGACAAGACCTCGTAGCAATCCGTCCGATCCGCGACGAGATCGGCGAACACGTCCGAGACCTGCTCGCCACCCTCGAGCTCGTCGGCTGACCACACGATCCCCGTCGTCGACATTCGCACCGCGGAGCACTTCCCGTTGGAATCCGATTGATCTCTTATGACCTTCGGCCCTGCGCGACGCTCGTGGTGGTCCCTAGCCTCTGAATATGGATCACCATCCGTTCCACCGACCTGAACGGCGCGTGAAGAGTGGCTGAGGTGTCCGAACACTCCGGCTTAGTGTCGCGGGTCGTGATCGTGGGTGGCGTCGCCGGCGGGATGTCAACCGCAACTCGCCTTCGTCGCCTCGACGCTGCCGCCCAGATAACGATCCTCGAACGGTCAGGCCACGTCTCGTTTGCGAACTGCGGCCTGCCCTACTTCGTCGGGGGATTGATCGAAGCGGAGGACGACCTCACCCTCCAGACCCCCGAACAACTGTTCGACCGATTCCGCCTCGACGTGAGAGTTCACCATGAAGTCGTCGCGATCGACCGCGTGGGCCATACGGTGACGGCTCGGTGCACGGTGACGGGTGCGGACACGATTGTCGGATACGACAAGCTCGTGCTCAGCATGGGCGCCGCGCCGGTACGGCCACCGATCCCCGGCTATGACCGCGTTCGCACACTGCGGACGGTCGAAGACGCAGCCCGACTCGCATCGGATGTCCACGTCAGACCCTCGCGAGCGGTCGTGATCGGCGCCGGATTCATCGGACTCGAGATGGCCGAAAATCTCGTCGGTCAGGGCATCGACGTCACCGTCGTCGAAGCCGCACCGCAAGTGCTCCCTCCCCTCGATCCGGAGCTCGCCATTCTTGTCGCTGACGAGCTCGTCACTCACGGCGTGCACCTCGAAACCGGGGCAACGGTCGCGTCGGTCGAGCAAAGCACCGTGACCCTTGCCGACGGCCGAGTCCTCGCAGCAGACCTTGTGGTTGGTGCGATCGGCGTACGGCCCGATGTGGGACTCGCTGAAGTCGCCGGCTTGGCATTGGGACCGACCGGTGGCATCGCGGTCAGCGACGCGAACCAGACCAACGATCCTGACATCTACGCGGTTGGTGACGCGGTGGAGAAGCCCGACGCGGTCTCGCACGCGACGTCGCTCATCGCCTTAGCCAACGTTGCCAATCGTCAAGGTCGAAGGGTGGCCGATCACATCGCTGGTCGACCCTCGCGCGAGGTCGCATCGCTAGGGACCGCCATCGTCAAAGTGTTCGATCTGGTCGCGGCAACCGTCGGGTGGAATGAACGCCGTTTGCGAACCGCCGAGCGGCCATTTCGAGCTATCCATTCGCATCCGTTCGACCACGCCACCTACTACCCGGGCGCAACACGCATGGCCACGAAGCTGATCTTCGACCCGAACGACGGAACGATCCTTGGCGCCCAGATCGTTGGCCGCAACGGTGTCGACAAACGAATCGACGTGATCGCGACCGCGATGGCCGGCGGCATCACTGCAGACGGCCTCGCCGATCTCGAACTCGCGTACGCCCCACCGTTCTCGTCCGCCAAGGACCCCGTCAACCTGCTCGGATACATGGCGGAAAACGTGCTCTGCGGCGACTGCGATGTCGTCGACCCGCGCGAACTGGACGCACTCGTCACACAGGGATGGACCCTCGTAGACGTACGCACGCCCGGGGAACACACCAACGGCGCGATTCCAGGATCGATCAACGTACCCATCGACTCACTCCGCGACCAGCTCGATACGCTCGGTCACGGTCCGGTCATCGTCTACTGCGAAGTTGGTCAACGAGGACACACCGCGACCGCCCTCATGCACGAACTCGGGATACACGTCCGGAACCTCGACGGCGGCTACCAAACATGGACAGCCTCGACGCGTGCTCACGCACCGGCCCCACCGGCAGCTGCGCCAAATCCGTGACAAGTCGCTCGCCGCTTCGAGCGGGTAACGGTGGCCACGGCTCCTCGCGGGTTGCACCGCGGTACTCGAGCGCATCGAGCTGTCGTGCGCGACCAGGGTCCTTGGGCCCTGCCGAACCGCCAGCGCTCATGCGTACCGTGGCACAGCATGAGCGCACGAATCGTCATCCTCGGCGGCGGCACGGGTGGGACTCTCACCGCGAACCGCCTCCGTAAGGTCCTCGCACCATCGGACGCGTCGATCACCGTCATCGACGCGGACGATCAACATGTGTACCAACCAGGTTTGCTGTTCGTCCCCTTCGGCTTGGCTCAACCGGAGGAGATCGTCCGGTCGCGGTCGGGCCAACTCCATGCCGGCATCGAGTACCACCAGAGCGGGATCGACCACGTCGACATCGGCGCCGACCGGGTGTACCTCCTCGACGGGTCGGCGCTCGACTACGACGTACTCGTCGTCGCGTCGGGATCGCGTCTCGTGCCCGAAGAGACCGAAGGACTCACCGGCCCGGGCTGGATGGAAAAGGTGTTTACCTTCTATGACCTCCCCGGGGCCGCCGCATTGGAGGCCAAGCTCGCGGCCTTCAAGGGTGGACGCCTGGTCGTGAACGTGGTTGACATGCCGATCAAATGCCCGGTCGCGCCGCTCGAGTTCTGCTTCCTCGCCGATTGGTACTTCCACGAGCGAGGCAGACGCGACCGGGTCACAATCACCTACGTCACGCCGCTCGACGGCGCGTTCACCACTCCGACCGCGTCGAAGACACTCGGCGGGATGCTCGACGAGCGTGGGATCGAGCTGGTCACGGAGTTCAACACGGGTGAGGTCGACGGTCCCGGCGGGCGCCTCATCGGCTACGACGAACGCGAGGTGCGCTTCGACCTGGCGGTTGTGGTGCCGGTGCACAGCGGCGCCGCCTATGTCGGCGCGTCACCGGGCCTGGGCGACGACCTCGACTTCGTGCCCACCGACGAGCACACCTTGCAGTCGAAGGCGAAGCCCAACGTGTTCGCGATCGGCGATGCCGCGAACCTGCCGATCTCGAAGGCAGGGTCGGTGACACACTTCGAGGGAGAGACCCTCGTGGAGAACATTCAACGATTCCTGGGCGGTGAGGAGCTCGACGCCTCCTACGACGGGCACGCCAACTGTTTCATCGAGACTGGCTTCCACAAAGCGATGCTCATCGACTTCAACTACGACCACGAACCCGTCGGTGGGCACTTCCCCGCACGGGTAGGCGTGCCCCTGCTCAAGGAATCGCGGCTCAATCACCTCGGCAAGTTGATGTTCCAGTCGTTCTACTGGCACGCCTTGTTGCCCGGGCGTGACATCCCTGGCATCACCCCCGACATGCCCGTCGCCGGCAAGGACATTCTCGCTGGCGTGAGCGACTGACGAAGGAGCGAGTCAATGCCCACAGCAACAATCGCCGGCGTCGACGTCTCGGTCAACGACGAAGGCTTCCTCGAGCAACCCGACCAATGGACCGAACAGATGGCCGTCGAGATCGCACGCCAAGCAGGAATTGACCCTTTGACACCCCAGCATTGGCAGGTCATCAACTTCATGCGCAAGGAGTACTTCGAGAAGGGCACTGGTCCGACCGTCCGTGCGCTCGGCAAAACCTCGGGCGTGTCGATCAAAGAGCTCTACCAACTCTTCCCGAAAGGACCGGCGAAACTCGCGGCCAAGATCGCCGGCATCCCCAAGCCCCGCGGCTGCATCTGACGAGAAGGGAACCTGATGTCGGACAGCATCACGAAAGTGTCGATCGTGATCTCGAAAGGCTCGCTCGAGGGCATCTACCCCGGGCTGATCATGGCCAACGGCGCGCGCGCCGAAGGGATCGACGCCGACCTCTTCTTCACGTTCTTCGGGATTGACGCGATCCACCGCGAACGGACCGACCACATCAAGGTTGCCACGGTGGGCAACCCAGGCATGCACATCGCCAGCCTGGTCGGCGTGTTGCCGGGCATGTCGGCCATCGCCACCAAGATGATGGAAAGGAAAATGTCAGAGCTCGACATCCCCCCCATCCACGAGTTCATCGAGATGATCGGCGACACCGGCGCCGGCATGTACGCGTGCAAAGCCTCCGTCGACATGTTCGGGTTCTCCAAAGACGACTTCGTCGACCAGATCCAAGACATCATCACCGTCGGCGAGTTCTACGAAAAGGCAGCAGGCGGCCAAATCATCTTCACCTGAGCACCACGCTCGCGAAGCGTGTCAGCGGACTCGACCTGAGTTGGGTCAGCGGCGCGAATCCAAACTGCAGCACCTGCTGGCGTGGCGCAGTCACTCGGCGGTCGCCGACCCGCCAGTCGTGCGCCAGACGTACTCCACAACGAAAGGCCAAACGCGGTCAGCCGGGCGTCCTCACGGTCGTTCCGAAAGAACACCGAGCTAACCGTGGGTCTTGAGCTTCTGGCGGAGCGCTGGCGGGAGGAGCGACGAGCAGGCAGTGAGCGCGCTGTGTTGCTGTGCGGCGGGAAGTTGGGCGAAGAGGCGCCGCAGCGCCTTGGCGGTGGTGCCGGGGGGAACGACGACCCGGTTGGCGTTCATGCAGTCGATGATCGGGCCGAGGAGCGGGCTCGGTGCGGCAGCGGCGGACGTCGACGGGGTCGGTCCCGTGCTCGACGCTGGTGCGGTGGTCAACGTGGTGTTGGGATGGACGGGGAGGAGGACGGGTGCGCGCGGTTTCTGGGTGAAGTCGAAGTCCTTGGCGAGGTCGCCGAGGATCTTGACGTCCTCTCGGACGGTTGGGCGTGGGTCGGGTCGGCCGTCGGTGCGCGGATCAAGGCGTTGGCCGTGGAGGAAGTCGTCCTCGATGAACTTGTCGTAGGCGTCGAAGCTCAACGTCTGGTGGTCGACCATGCCCGACTTCGCGTACGGACTGATAACGATCGCTGGGACCCGCAGGCCGTAGCCGTTCTGGTCGACTCGGGGAGGGGTGACGTGGTCGTAGAAACCGCCCCAGTCGTCCCATGACAGGAAGATGGCCGTCGATTTCCAGTCGGGACTGCGCATGACCGCGTTCACCACGCTCGTCACGTAGCTTTGCCCGGCGCTGACCGTGGCCGGGGGATGCTCGCTGACCGCTCCTGAGGGCACCACCCAGGACACCGCGGGGAGATGTCCTTGCTTCGCTTGTGCGTAGAAGTTGCGGACGTCCTGGATCTTTGCGAGGTCGCCGTCGGCTTTGACCGTGTCGAACCATGGCAACGGATTCCAGATCCCCGGGGTGTTCGACGACTGTTGCACGGGAGCGCAGGTGAGTGCTCCGTCGTCCTCGCAGTCGGGTTCGGTACCGCTGACCACGTAGTAGCCCCAGGGCACCTGGGACCTGTCGAGGAGATAGGTCAGATCGGTCCAGGCGTAGATCGGCGTGTCGCTCGTCGCGCCGTTGAGGTATGCCGGCGTGTTCGGCGGGCGCGCAGCTTGTGCCTGCAGCCCTGCGATCGAGTTGACGCAGCTCGCGGGGTTGTCGTGCTGCGTGCATGCCGCCGACCACTCCGACACCAGGAAGAGATGCGCCGGGAGACTCCACGACGCGACCGGTTCGAACATGTGGTCCTGGAGCACGAAATCGCTCGCGTACCTCCAGTAGTTCGGGATGTCACCCTTCGTGTGGTAGCCCATCACGTCCGGGTTGGCGGAGTTCGTGCACGCGGGATCCGTCGGATCCAGACAGCCTTTGCGTCCGGCTTGAGCCTGGGCGACGAATCCGTCCATCTTCCCGCCGTTGACGTCGGCCACCGCGTTCTTCGCGTTGTGGGGGCCGCCACCATTCACGTCCGAGTGGTCCACGTAGGGCCTCACACATTTGCCCGACGCCGGATCAGGCACGCAAGGAGTGGGCTTCCCGGCCTTCATCGGTATCCCATCGGCGCCGGGAAATGTTCCGAAGTAGGAGTCGAACGAACGGTTCTCCTGCTGGATCACGACCACGTGCTGGATCTGGTGGATCCCGCTCGTCGTCTGTTCGACCCCGGCTGCCGGATGCAGGTCGCCGACGGCGGCAGTCACACCGAGCGCTGAGCCAATCACGACAGCCACCGCGGCGACGGTCCGGAATCGGGCATTGGTGCGACGTCTCATCGGAGATCAGGTTCGGGACGACCCATAGCCGGATGATCGCGCCAACAGGTCATGAGTTTCGCAGCGCCGTGTAAGCGAAGCGTGAAGTTCACGAACGTTGGCGCAGCGCGCCCGAGCGCTTGTGGCGATCACTCACCCCGATGGCATTGCCAGCACGACGAAGATCATCCCGAGGTAACTCGGCGGCAACGGATGTTGCCCTTCGCCACCCCCTTTCTGAACAATGCGGCAGCCTTAGCTTCACCGCGAAGACGACTGCCCGGGTGGTTGTCGTGAGCCTGTCACCGCCGCCTCGGCATCCCACCCGCCGCCTTCCAGTACGAGGGACTCGTCATGCTCGGGGGGAGGGAGGGGCGCGAGGACACGCACGGCGAGGAGATGCTGCGCGGCTAGCCCGATCGCGGTGGCACCGTCGTCGTGCCGATCAGGATCGTGATCGAGGCGGTAGACGCCAGGTGACGTCTCCTTGAGTCGCACATGCGCCAGCACGATGCGGCGAGGCCCCCCTCTTGCCCTTGACCTCTATAACCCTTGCGGCGCATGAGTGGAGCCGGAGAAGGGACTTGAACCCTTGGCCTGCTCATTACGAGTGAGCTGCTCTGCCGTCTGAGCTACTCCGGCGTGGCGGAGAGTGTATCGGCCCCGAATCAGCCCCCTTGACGACTTCCCCCACCGCCGGCGGCCGGCAGATGGAGGAACAGCCGCTCGATCAACAGCGCTTCGTTGGGGTTGTGCTCACTGAGCGCCTGGCGGGCAGCCCGGCACGCGTCGAGGGCCCGCCCGGCCGACCGGGCATCGAGCTCGAGCACCGCGCGATCGGTGTTGAGCACGGCCACGCCGGGGCCGGCCATCGCGTCGCGGTACACCGTCTCGAGCGCCGTGATGCCCTCGAACAACGCGTCGGTGCGCGCCCGGCGATGCGCGCGCTTATGACGCTCCTCCAGCCGTCGGAGTTGTGCGCGGCGCGTGCGCTCCGGGTAGCCCGCGGCCTCCAACTCCGCGGCCAGCTGCTCGGTCTCCTCGGCCTGCGCGCGTTCGAGCTCCGTGAGCGCGCCCTGCAGCGCGGCCTGCACCGACTCCGCCTGCGCGGCGACCGCGCCTCCGGTGCCGTCGATCGCGTCCGTCACCCCGACGAACGCGGCGCGCACCGGCCCGAGCGCGCCATCGAGCGCGCGGGCGCGGTCGAGCCGACCGCCCGCCAGATGGGCGAGCAGCTCCGCGCGATCGGCGTCGATGCCCGCGGCGCGCAGCGCGGCCGCGACCGACTCGGTGCCGAGGAACGCGAAGTCGACGCGCTGACAGCGTGAGCGAATGGTCGGAAGCAACTGATCGGCACCCGACGTGACCAACACGATCAACGCACTCGGCGGTGGTTCCTCCAACGTCTTCAGCAACTTGTTGGCGGCGGACTCGTTGAGCCGCAGTCGTTCGGCATCGAACAGCATGATGACCTTGCGCGCGCCTTCGATCGGGCTCTTGTACGCCTCGTCGACGATCGCCTGGGCGTCTTCCACCCTGATCTGCGTCGCCGGCGGATCGATCTCGACGACATCGGGGTGCACGCCGCGCAGGATGAGATCCCACGACCGCTCGTTGCCGTCGGGGGCGACGACCGCCGCCGCGAAACACCGCGCCGCTTCTTCGATCCCCGACCCGCGAGGCCCGACGAGAAGATACGCATGCACCGGGCGTTCCGCGGCACGCTGCAGCAGCGCGACCGCGCGGTCCTGGCCGACGACGCGGTCCCACATCAGCGGCGGTGCGGCCGGGCTAGTCGTCGACGGGGTGCTCATCGACCCCATCCTGCCAGCAGCGGATCGATTGCGTGCCGAACGCGTGTGGCAACCTCATCGACGGAGCCGACCCCGTCGACCACCAACCAGCCATAGCCCGCCGCGAGATCGCGATACGCCTGGCGGACCGCGGCGTGGAACGCGGCGCCCTCGCGCTCCAAGCGGTCGGGGGAATCGCCCTGACGCGCCGCGGCGACTGCGTCGGGTACGTCGAGCACGATCACGAGATCGGGGGTGAGACCACCGCTCGCGACCGTGCTCAGTTCGTCGACCACCTCGACACCCAGGCCCCGTACAACTCCTTGATATACGAGCGACGACGGCACGTAGCGGTCGCAGATCACCCATTCGCCGCGCTCGAGCGCAGGACGGATCTCGGTGGCGACGTGCTGAGCGCGATCGGCTGCCATCAGCAATGCCTCGGTGACCGGAGTGATCGTCTCGGGACCGTGGAGGAGCAGTTCGCGGATGACCGCGCCGGCACTGCCCGCGCCCGGCTCGAACGTCTCGTGCACCGTGATCCCGAGCGCCCGGACCGTTGCCGCGAGCCGGGCGGCCTGGGTGCTCTTCCCGCTGCCGTCGCCGCCTTCCAGCACGATGAACGGCGCGCCGGTCACTCCGCCGCCTCGGCCGTCGTCGGGCTGCCCGAGTCAGCCTCCAGCGCGATTCCGATCTCCGGCTCCATCTCGATCTCCGTATCGGCGGCGATCGGTTCCGGCTCCGGACTCGGTTCTGACTCGAGGTCCAGGTCCAGGGTCAGCGCCGGTTCTGCCTCCGCCTCCGTCTCCGCCGCTTCCTCTGCCGAGGCCTCCAGATCCGTTTCCGGCTCCGATTCGTCGATGGGTACCGCGATCGGTGACGGCTCCATCAATCCCGGCGCGAAGAGCGGGACGGTCGTGGCCGCGCCCGCCGCCGACGGCGCCTCGCCGTCGGCAGTCGCGTTGCGCTCGGCGCGACGGATCGAACGCCACGACAGGAACCCGGCGACGAACGTGATGAGCCCGCCGCCCCACAGCGCGATGCGCACACCAGGGAGCGCGTAGCTGTAGGGCCCGATGGTCACCGACTGATTGGTGAGCAGACCCTCGGTGACCCAGTTCCAGAAGTCGGCCCACAGCGGGGAGATCGTCAGCGAGATGAGGAGGCAGAGTCGCACCACCGTGTAGAGCGTCGCGAACGTTCGCCCGCGGAGCTCGTCGCTCACATTCTCCTGCAGGACGGTGAACCCAGTGACGTAGGTGGTGCCCGCGCACGCGCCCACGCCGCCGATGAACAGGGCCGCCGGTGCCAGCGACGAGACCGACGCCGCCAGCACCAGGAACACGCCGGTGCCGATGACCGCGAAGCAGAACACGAGGATGCGCGGCAACCGCTTCTGGAGCCACAGCAACGTGATCACGCCGATCGCGGCGCCGAATCCGAGCGCGGTCATGAGCACACCGAACGCGGCCGCACCGCCGTCGAGCACCTGCTGGGCGAAGCTCGGCCCGAGCGGGATCATGGCGCCGGCACCGATGAGCCCGAACCCGAGACCGAGCATCACACCGCGCACCAACGCGTGCTTCGAAACGAACTGGAAGCCTTCCTTGATCTCGCGGAACGTCTCGGTCCAGTCGATGCGGTGGTCGTTCGATCGGTCGCGCCGCGGAATGGGCAGGCGGTACACGATCGCGGCCGACACCAGGAACGTGCACGCGTCGAAGATCAGTGCGAGCGCTTCCTGATCGACCTTGAACGCGGCGATGATGTCGAGCTGGCCGAGGATCGTCGCCAGGCCGGCGAGCAGCGAGAAGATGATCGACGCGATCGGGAACGTGCCGTACGACGCGGCGAGTGACAACGAGTTGGCCGACGCCAACTGCTCGTCGGGCACGAGATTCGGCACCGACGCCGCCTGCGCCGGGCCCCAGAGCAGGGTCAAGACCTCGAGGCCCAGCGAGATGAAGAGCAGCCCGACCAGGCTGCCCACGAACGGGAGCAGCACCAGCAGACTTGCCCGGCCGATGTCGCACAACACCATCACGGTGCGCCGGTCGAAGCGATCGATGATCACCCCGCCGACGGTGCCGAGCAAGAAGCCGGGGAGCACCCGCGTGACCATCACGAGGCTCACCGCGGCGCCGGAGTTGTCGGAGACACGCGCGGCGATCGCGAGGATGGCGATCAGGCCGATCCAGTCGCCCAGGCTCGACACGCACTGTGCGAGCCACAGGCGGAAGAAGGCCTTGGATCCGAAGACGCGCCACGGCGCGTCGGGCATCGGCGGCTCGGACGCGTCGGACGGGATGAAGGGCGCCTGCGACGCGGCCGGCTGCTCCTCGGTCATACGCGTCTATGTACCCGCAGCCGGGCGCTTCGTCGCCTTCTTCACCGCGCTGGTCTTCTTCGCCGGCTTGCGGGCCGCCTTCTTCACCGCGGTCTTCTTCACCGCCGACTTCTTCGCAGTGGTCTTCTTCGCCGGACGCTTGGCCGGGCGCTTCCCGGCCGGGGCACGTGCCGCACGCTCGCGGAGGAGCTCGACGGCTTCCTCGAGCGTGACCGTCTCCGGATCGGTGCCGCGCGGCACCGACGCGTTGACGGTGCCGTCGGTGATGTACGGACCGAACCGGCCGTCGAGCACCCGCACCGGCGCACCCGATTCGGGGTGCGCACCGAGCTCGGCGAGCGGGGGCTTCGCGACCCGGCCCCGCCGCTGCTTGGGCTGGGCGAAGATCGCCTGCGCCTCCGCGAGCGTCACGGTGAACAGCTGGTCTTCCGAGCCAAGGCTGCGGCTGTCGGTGCCCTTCCGCAGGTAGGGGCCGTAGCGCCCGTTCTGCGCGGTGATCTCCTCGCCGTCGGCGTCGGCGCCCACAACCCGCGGCAGCGACAGCAGTGCGAGGGCCTCGTCGAGTTCGATCGCGTTGGGATCCATCGTCGCGAACAGCGACGCGCGCTTCGGCTTCTCCTTCGAACCGTCGGGGATCTCGCCGAGCTGGACGAACGGGCCGAACCGGCCGGTGAGCACGAGCACCGACAATCCGGATTCGGGATCGGTGCCGAGCTCGCGGGGCCCGGCCGAACCGCGGGCGAGGATCTCCTCGGCCTTCTCGGGCGTGAGCTCATCGGGCGCGATGTCAGCGGGGATCGGTGCCTTTTCGTCGCCGCGCTCGATGTTGGCGCCGTTGGGCCACACGCGCACGATGAGCTCGGTGCCGTTCGCATCGACCCCGACGTGGACCGCGTTGACGTCAGCCTTGTCGATCTTGGCGACGTGATCGTCGGCGACCAGCTCGCGCAACCCGATCTGACCGTTGCCGAAGTAGAAGGAGTGGAGCCACTTCTCCGCTTCACCCTCGCCGCGCGCGATCGCGTCGAGCGCTTCCTCCATCGTGGCGGTGAACTCGTAGTCGATGAGGTGGCTGAAGTAGCGCTCGAGCAACTGCACCTTGGCGAAGGCCGTCCACGTGGGCACCAGCGCGGTGCCCTTCTTGAACACGTACTCACGCCGGAGGATGGTCTCGATCACCGACGCGTACGTCGACGGCCGGCCGATCCCGCGGTCTTCCAACTCCTTGACCAGGCTCGCCTCGGTGTAGCGCGCCGGCGGCTGCGTCGTATGACCCGACGCGTGCAACTCGGCACACGTGACCGACTCGCCCTCCTCGAGCGCGGGCAGGATCGTCTCGCGGTCTTCGAGCTCGGCTTCGGGATCGTCGGCACCTTCCACGTAGGCGCGGAGATAGCCGGGGAACTCGATCGTGCGGCCGGAGGCCTGGAACGTGGCTTCCTCGTTCGCGGTCGACGTAGCGACGAGGCGCAGGGTGACGCGCCGGATGCGCGCATCGGCCATCTGCGATGCCACCGTGCGCTTCCAGATGAGGTCGTAGAGCCGGCGCTCGTCGGTGCCCTTGAGCTCGCGCGACACGTCGTCGACGGTGCGCATGGCGTCGCCCGCGGGGCGAATCGCCTCGTGCGCCTCCTGCGCGTTCTTCACCTTGCTGCGGTACTCGCGCGGCTTCTCCGGAAGGTACGCGTCGCCGTACATGGTTGCGATCTGCCGCCGCGCCGCCCGTATTGCCTGCTCCGACAGCGAGGTGGAGTCTGTACGCATGTAGGTGATGAGCCCACGCTCGTACAGACCCTGGGCGACGTGCATGGTGCGGGCCGAGCTGAACCCGAGCTTGCGGCCGGCCTCCTGCTGGAGGGTCGACGTGATGAACGGCGCCTTGGGTCGCTCCGTGTGGGCGCGGGTCTCGACCGACGCGACGCGAAACGGCTGATCCTCGAGGCGCGTGGCCAGCGCCGCCGCGCCCGCTTCGTCGAGGAGGGCGACGTCGGCGTTCGCGTTGAGCTGACCGGTGGCGGCGTCGAAGTCGCGTCCCGACGCGAGGCGCTTGCCGTCGACAGTGACGAGCGTGGCGGGGAACCGCGCGTCGTGCGCGTCGAACCGGCCTTCGAGATCCCAGTAGGACCCGCTCCGGAACGCCATCCGGGCGCGCTCGCGATCCACGACCAGGCGAGTGGCGACGCTCTGCACGCGGCCCGCCGACGTGCCGGGCCCGATGCGGCGGAACGCGACGTTGGAGACCTCGTAGCCGTAAAGCCGATCGAGGGTACGGCGTCCTTCTTGGGCCTCGACCAGCTTCATGTCGAGATCACGCCAGTTCTCGATCGCCGACGCGATGGCGTCGTTGGTGATCTCGTGGAACACCATGCGCTTCACCGGCACCCGCGGCTTGAGCACCTCGAGGAGGTGCCACGAGATGGCCTCACCCTCGCGGTCTTCGTCGGTGGCGAGGTAGAGCTCGCTCGCGTCCTTCAACGCGGCTTTGAGATCGGCGACTACGCGCTTCTTGTCGTCGGGCACCACGTAGACCGGCGCGAAGTGGTCGTCGACATCGATGCCGAGCCTTCTCACCTCGGGCTTGGTCACGCTCTTGGGTGCATCCTTCGCCCCGCGGGGGAGGTCGCGGATGTGGCCAACGCTGGCCATCACGGTGTATCGGTCGGTCCCGAGGAAGCCCGCGATGGTCTTCGCCTTCGCTCCGGATTCCACGATGACGAGCGGTTTGGCCACGTTTTCCTACGGTTCCTGGGGGGTGAACGATTGGTCCGGCGCCGGGCGGGCGACGAGAAATCGCGCGCCCACCGGCTGGTCAGTCTTGTCGGCCGACGGTCCGGTCGAGTGCATCGGCGCGGGAGCGTGGTGCCACGAAGCGGCCCTGTCAACTCGGAGGGAGGACCGGCGGTGGGCGGGGTGGGGGCGCCGCGGGGGCGGAGATCGGTCCGGAAAGTGCCGGGAGGCGGCGTCTATCCTGCGCCCCGATGCACCTCCTCGGCACGATTCTCGCGATAAGCCTCGATCCCAAAGAGATCCTCAACTCGCTGAGCCCCTACGGCGAAATCGGCCTGATGCTCATCATCTTCGCCGAAACCGGCCTCCTGGTGGGCTTCTTCCTCCCCGGCGACTCGCTGCTGTTCACCGCGGGCATCCTGGCCAACCAGGGGAAACTCAACCTGGCGGCGGTGCTGATCGGCTGTTTCGCCGCCGCGGTGATCGGCGACCAGGTGGGCTTCACCATCGGCGACCGCCTGGGCCCGCGGCTCCTGCGCAAGCCCGATTCGCGCCTCTTCAAGCGCGAATACATCGACCGCACCGAGAACTTCTTCGATCAACATGGAGCGAAAACGATCCTGCTCGCGCGGTTCGTGCCCATCGTGCGCACCTTCGCGCCGGTGGTGGCCGGTGTGGGCAAGATGACGCGTCGCACCTTCGTGAGCTTCAACGTCGTCGGCGCCTTCATCTGGGTGTTCGGCGTCACCCTCGCCGGGTACGCGCTTGCCAACGTCATCGGCGACTCGATCGACAAGTACCTTTATCCGTTGATCGCGGTGATCATCCTGGTGTCGCTGATCCCGCCGTTCCTGGAATGGCGCAAGGCCAAGAAGCAGGGGCCCCGGAACTACACCGAGGCCCAAGCCGAGGCCGAAGCCGCCGGGCTCCACGACATCGTCGACGAGCCCTGATCCAACCGTGTCGCCCAATAAACGAACCTGCGTCGCCAGAGGCCGTATAGGGGCCTCCAACGACGCAGGTTGGTAGGAACGAAGCTGGGGTCCGGGCTACTCGCCGGCGGACGAGCCTTCGCCGAGACCGTGTTCGGCCATCGCCGCGGCGACGATCTCGGACTCCTCGCCGAAGCCACCGCTCTTGCGCTTCGAGAAGAGCACGGCACCGATCAGGACCACCAGGCACACGCCGGCGATCACGAACCGGACGTCGTCGTGGCGCAGGCTGATGATGGCCGGCAGCACGAGCAGCGAGACCAGGTTCATCACCTTGATGAGCGGGTTCAGCGCGGGGCCGGCAGTGTCCTTGAACGGGTCGCCGACGGTGTCACCGATGACGGCCGCCTTGTGCGCCTCGGAACCCTTGCCGCCTTCGTTGCCGTCCTCGATGTACTTCTTGGCGTTGTCCCACGCGCCACCCGCGTTGCTCAGGTAGTTGGCCATGAGCTGGCCGGTGAGGATCACACCGGCGAGGAACGCGCCCAGCGCGTAGAAGTTGATGCCGAAGCCGATGATGAGCGGCGTGAGCACGGCGAGCAGCGCGGGCGTGGCGAGCTCACGGAGCGATGCGGCGGTGCAGATGTCGATGACCGGTCCGTAGTCGGGCTTCTTGGTGCCCGCCATGATCCCGCCGTCGGCGAACTGGCTCCGCACTTCCTGCACGACGACGCCAGCGGTGCGGCCGACGGCGCGGATGGCGAGCGCCGAGAACAGGAACGACACCGACCCACCGACGAGAAGGCCGATCAACACCTTCGGGTTCGCCAAGTTGATCTGGGTGAGGATGTTGTTGAAGAGCGGATTGCCGACGAGCAACTTGCCGGCTGCGCTCTTCAGACCGAGCTCACTGCCGATCGTCTCGACGTAGGAGGCGAACAGGGCGACCGACGCGATCACCGCGGAACCGATGGCGAAGCCCTTGGTGACGGCCTTGGTGGTGTTGCCCACCGCGTCGAGGCTCACCATGATCCGCTCGGGCTCGCCCTCGAACTCGCCCGACATCTCGGCGATGCCCGCCGCGTTGTCGGCGACCGGGCCGAAGGTGTCCTCGGAGACGATGACGCCGGTGGTGGCGAGCATGCCCATCCCGGTGAGGGCGACCATGTAGAAGGTGAACTGGATATTGCCATCGCCCAGCCAGATGCCGACGCCGAGCGCCAGGCAGATGCAGATGATGGCGTACACGCTGGACTCGAGCCCGGAGCTCGTGCCGGACAGCACGACGGTGGCGGGACCGGTGCGGGTCGCCTCGGCGATCTCGCGGACTGGCGCGGTCTCGGTCGACGTGAAGTACTCGGTGAGCCGGCTGAGCGCCTGGGCGAGCACCAACCCGGTGATCACCGCGCCGAAGCACTTCCAGCCTGCATTGAAGCTGTTGCTGTTGCCGACGTAGCCGAAGGCGACGATCGCGGTGCCGACGACGGTCAGCAGCCCGGCGGTGATGAAGCCCCGGTTGATGGGGGCCATGGCCGACTTGTCCTTGTCGGTCGCCCGGACCGCGAACACGCCACAGATCGAGGCGAGCACGCCGATGGCGCGGGCGGCGAGCGGGAAGATGAGTCCGAGCGCCCACTTGCTCGGGTCGTGCGGATAGATCGAGTGGAACGCGGCCACGCCGAGGATGATCGACGCCACGAGCGTGACCTCGTAGCTCTCGAAGAGGTCGGCCGCCATGCCGGCGCAGTCGCCCACGTTGTCGCCGACGTTGTCGGCGATGGTGGCCGGGTTCCGCGGGTCGTCCTCAGGGATACCGGCTTCGACCTTGCCCACGAGGTCGGCGCCGACGTCGGCCGCCTTGGTGAAGATGCCGCCGCCGACGCGCAGGAACAGCGCGAGCAGCGAACCGCCGAACCCGAAGCCGATGAGGATGGCGGACGCGGTGTTCTGGAAGATCATGATGATCAACGTGGCGCCGAGCAGGCCCAGGCCGACGGTGAACATGCCGGCCACGCCGCCGGTGCGGAACGCCACCCGCAGGGCGGCCGGGAGCGAGCCCGATCGGGCGGCAGCCGCGGTGCGCACGTTGCCGCGCACGGCGAGGCTCATGCCGATGAAGCCGGTGAGTCCGGAGAGCAGGCAGCCGGCAACGAACGCCAGGGTGCGGAAGAGGCCGGACTGCGCGAAGGAGAGCCCGGACGAGGCGTTCGCCGAGGCCAGCAGTGGCTTCGAGACCTCGGTCGACGTCACGAACACGACGATCGCCAGCGGCACGAGGATGACGGCGATCGTCTTGAACTGCCGCTTCAGGTAGGCCATCGCGCCCTCCTGGATGGCCTTGGCGATCTCGATCATCGTCGGCGTGCCCTCGTCGGCGGCGAGCACGCCCTTCATCAGGAACACGCCCACGGCGAGCGCGAGCAACGCGGTACAGGCCGAGAAGATGAGCCAGAACCAAGCTGCCCCATCGAGGGTGAAGACCTGGTATCCGCCTTCAGCTGCCAAGCTGATCATGAGGTTCCTTCTCTTGGTTCCTCGCTCCGAACCGGAGATCCGGCCCGCGAGCGTTCGCTCGATTACTGCTCGATCTCGCCCGCTCGCGGCCGCCGGATCACCGGCTCCAGCGCGTGGGGCCAGAGAAAGCTAGGGGGCCCGATGAGGCTGAGTCCAATCTGTCTCGACGCCGGCGTCGCTTTCGCCGCCCGTCATTCGAGGTGGTACGGCAGCGACGTGACCACGGTGCCCTTGCGGAACAACAGGCGGCCTTTCAGGAGGAGCGCGGTCTGGTTGTGGAGCAGATTCCCCCACCAGTGCCGCACCACGAACTCGGGCAGGAGCACGGTGATCACGTCGTTCTCCCAGCGGGCGTCCACCTCGTCGACGTAGCGGAGGATCGGCCGGGTGAGCTCCCGGTAAGGCGAGTAGACGATCTCGAGCGGGACGTCGATGTGGAACTCGTTCCAATGTTGCTCGACCCGTTCCTGCTCCTCGTCGTTGGACACGACCGTGACCGCGATGAGGTGGCTGGGGTTGAGCGACTGCGCGTACGTGAGCGCCTCGAGCACACCCCGGTGGACGCCGCCCACGAGCACGACAAAGGTGTGGTTCATGTGGCGCGGCTTGTAGTCGGGGGTGACGCGCAGGCCTTCCGCGACCGTGCGGTAGTGACGCTTGATCGACTTGAAGAGGAACACGATGATCGGAATGACGACGAGCGGTACCCACGCCCCGCTCGTGAACTTCGTCGTCGCGACGATGAGCAGCACGATCAGCGTCGCGAACGAGCCGACCGCGTTGATCACGATGTTGCGCTTGTAGCCCCGCTCCCGTTCCTTCTGGTGGTGGCGCACCATGCCGGCCTGGGAGAGCGTGAACGAGAGGAACACGCCCACCGCGTAGAGCGGGATCAACGCGTTCGTCTCACCGCCGAACGCGATGATCAGCGCGCCCGCCGCGGTCGCCAACACCAGCACGCCGTTGGAGAACACCAGACGGTCGCCACGGTTGGCGAGCTGTCTCGGGAGATAGCCGTCGCGGGCGATGATCGACGAGAGCCGCGGGAAGTCGGCGTACGCGGTGTTCGCCGCGAGTGTGAGGATCGCCGCAGTCGAGAACTGCAGCACGACGTACATGAACGTGCCGCTCCCCCACACCGCGGTACCGAGCTGCGACATCACCGTGACCTTGTCGCTCGGGTACGGGCCCAGACGGTGGGCGAGGATCTGGACGCCCATGAACAACGTGCCCAGGATCACGCCCATCCAGACGAGCGTGGCCGCCGCGTTCTTCGACTCGGGGCGGCGGAACGCGGGCACGCCGTTGGAGATGGCTTCCACCCCGGTGAGCGCGACCGCACCCGACGAGAAGCCCTTCAACAGGATGAAGATGGTGAGCTCGCCACCGATGAGGTTGCCGTCGAAGCCCGAGTCGTTTATATGGTGGATGTCGTGGAGCACGAAGCTCCGGAACAGCCCGTAGGCCACCAGGGCGACGAGCGCGCCGATGTAGATGTAGGTGGGCACGGCGAAGATGCGGCCCGACTCCTTGATCCCCCGCAGGTTGGCGAGGCTGATGAACGCGATCAGCACCAACCCGATGAGCACCCGGTGCTGCTGCAGGTCCTGGAACGCGGGGATCGACACGATCGCGGCGACGCCGGCGGAGATCGACACTGCCACCGTGAGGATGTAGTCGACGAGCAGTGACGCGCCCGCGATCAGTGACGGGTTCTCACCCAGGTTCTCCCGGCTGACGACGTAGCTGCCACCGCCGCTCGGGTAGGCGAAGATCGTCTGCCGGTACGACGTGACGACGATCGTGAGCAGCAGCGCGACGGCGATGCCGATCGGGACCAGCTTGCTGAGGCCGAGCGCCAGGCTCGACCCGCCGACCGCGACGACGAACAGGATCTCCTCGGTCGCGTACGCCGTCGAGGAGATGGCGTCGGACGAGAAGACCGCGAGCGCGATGGTCTTCGGGATCCGTTGGTGTTCCATCTCGGTCGTGGCCAACGGCCGCCCGACCAGGACTCGCTTGACGAATGCCACGCGTCGGTTGCCTCCCGGACCCGACCCAAACCCCCGGAGCGGACAGTGTGCCATCCGCGCGAGGAAGGCCCACGATCGGCCTGGCACAAGGCGCGATTCGTCGGCGGGAACGGACACCGGTACGCTCCTTTCCTTCACGTGTCGGAAGGAGATGACGGTGCATGTCGTCGTCGTCGGATGTGGCCGGGTGGGCAGCGAGCTCGCCATGAGCCTCGAACGCAGCGGCCATTCCGTTGCCGTCATCGACAAGAACCCGGAAGCCTTCCGCAAGCGCCTCCCCGAGGACTTCGCAGGCCAACGGGTCGTCGGTTTCGGATTCGACCGCGACCACCTCATCGAAGCGGGGATCGAGCGGGCCGGTGCCGTCGCCGCGGTCACGAGCGGCGACAACTCGAACATCCTGAGCGCCGCGGATCGCGCGAGAGAACTTCGGCATCGAGCGCGTCGTCGCCCGGATCTACGACCCTCGCCGGGCGCTCATCTACCAGCGCCTCGGCATCCCGACCGTCGCCACCGTGTCGTGGACGACCGACCAGGTGATGCGGCGGCTGCTCCCCACCGACGAGCAGCCCCACGAGTGGCTCGACCCGAGCGGCAAGGTCTGCCTCGTCGACTATCCGATCCCCACCACCTGGGCCGGCAAGAAGCTCGCGCCCCTCAGCGAGCCGGGGATGTTCTGGCTCGTCGCGATCACTCGTCTCGGTGCAGCCCAGATCAGCACGGCCAGCGCGATCGGCCAGGACGGTGACATCTTGCACTTCGCGGCCGACGTCTCGGCCCTCGAAGCGTTGAGCCAACGCCTGCAACACGGAGAGGAGCACCACTGATGCGCGTCGCCATCGCCGGGGCCGGCAACGTCGGCCTCTTCATCGCCAGCGACCTGCGCGCCGCCGACCACGAGGTGCTCATCATCGAGCAGAGCCCTGCCGTCGTGAAGCGGGCCCAGGCCCAGGCCCCTGACGGCGTCGAATGGCACATCGCCGACGCCTGCGAGGTCAACTCCCTGCGGGCGGCCGGGCTCGACACGTGCGACGTCGTCGTCGCCGCGACCGGTGACGACGAGGACAACCTCGTGATCTCGCTGCTCGCCAAGCAGGAGTTCGCCGTCCCCCGTGTGATCGCCCGGGTGAACCACCCGAAGAACGAGTGGCTGTTCAACGAGAACTGGGGCGTCGACCTCTCGGTGTCCACCCCTCACCTCATCACCGCGCTGGTGGAAGAGGCGGTTACGGTTGGTCGACTGGTCCGGATCCTCCAGTTCGAAGGCGGTCAGGCCCGGCTCGTGGAGGTCACTCTCGCGGGCAACTCCCCCGTCATCGACCGCGCGCTGCGCGACGTCGACGTCCCGCGCAACGCGACGATCGTCGCCATCGTGCGCGACGAGCACGTGGTGATGCCGCGCGGCGACTCGGTGTTCGAGGCGGGCGACGAAGTGCTCGCGATGGTCACGCCGGAGTCGGAGGACGAGGTCCGCCGCATCCTCACCGGCGAAGCCGCCTGATTTCTCAGGTCAGCAGCTCGTAGATCGGGTTGAAGACGAGGTAGCGCTTGCCGTCGCGAGCGGCGACGCCCTGAAACGCAACCTTTCGCCCGGGTGACAACCCTGCGATCTTGCGGCGACCGAGGAACACGCCGACCACTGCGCCGCGCCCGTCGCTGACGGTGACCTCGAGGGCCGGCGCGCCGGCCCTCGGCACGATGCGCACGGAGCGCACTTCGCCCCCCACGCGCACCCGCTGCCGCGCCTCGATGGCGTTCATCGCCTCGAACGAGCGGGCGTCGCAGAACGCCGTGAGCTGCTCACGGTCGAGGTCCTCGACCGGCTTGGTGAGCCGCTCCACCATCTTCTTGAATGCCATGGCACAAATATACGAGAGCACTACGCGCGACCGCATCGCGCAGCGAGTGAGCGAGCCCGACGCGCGCTCGATTTCGCAGCTGCGTCTCCTAACCTGACGCCGCCATGGACGATTCCCCCTCTCGTCTCGCTCGTCGCGAACAGCATCGCAAGCGGAATCGCATCATCGCCATCGTCGGCGGAATCGTCGTGGTGGTCGCGGCGGTGATCGCGGTCGTCGTGATCGCCGGCGGCGGTGGCGACTCCAAGTCGGCGTCGACCGCGTCGACCACTGCAGATCATCAGAACTCGGTCAACCTTCCGCTCGGCCCGGTCACCGCCGACAGCGCCGGCGCCGCCGTGACCGTCACGCCGGATCAGGCGCAACAGATCCTCGGCGTGCTCGGCAAGTACGTGCAGGGCGCGACCGTCCAGCCCCTCCGATCCGGCAAGCCGATCACCGCCGATCTCTCGGCCGTGTTCGACCCCGGCACCCTCGCTCGCGCCACCACGATCGATCGTGGCGTGGTGCTCGACGAGGGCCTGCCCAAGGTCACCGGCAAGCTCACCGTCGACGCCCAGCCGATCACGATGGTCGGCCTCGGCGACCAGACCGGCAAGCTCACGCTCGTCAGCGCCGCGGTACTCCTCGACGTCAACGGCCAGGCCCAGGAGAAGGGCGGGCCGCTCAAGCTGGTCCGGAAGGCCGACTTCGTCTTCGCGCCCAACGAGTTCGGGGTGTGGCAGGTGACCGCGTACAGCATGGTCGTCACCCGGGCCGGCGCCGGGCTCGACGCCCCGACCACCTCGTCCACTTCCACCACGGGGGCCAAGCAATGACCGGCACCACCTGTCCCCGTCGGTCCCGGCGGCGCGCCGTCGTCACCCTCGCCCTGGCCCCGGTCCTCTGCGGCCTGCTGGCCGCGGGCACGATCGCCACGGCCTGGTTGGTCGCGGGCAGCCCGACCCCGGCCGCCGGTGCGGTGTGGTTCCAGGTGACGAAGCTCGGCACCGCCCGCGACACCGGCGCCCCCACCGCACCGTTCTTCGTTCTCGTCCTCGGCACCGGCGCCCGGTCCGACGATCCCGCGCTCTCGCCCGACGATCCCGGCCTCGCCGACGCGATCCACGTGATCGGCGTGAACCCCGCGATGGGCGCGGCCACGCTGCTCGACATCCCGCGCGACACCGAGGGCCCGGGCGGATCCAAGATCAACTCGTACATCGTGGCCAACCCGAACGGCGACGAGCTGCGCGCCGAGGCCGACGCGGTGCAGTCGGTGATCGGCGTACCGCTCACCTACGTGATCCGCGCCAACTTCCCGAACTTCCAACAGATGGTCGACGAGATCGGCGGCATCGACATCAACATCCCAACCGCGATGGACGACGACTTCTCCGGCGCCCACTTCGCCCCCGGCCCCACACACCTGAACGGCGCGCAGGCGCTCGAGTTCGCCCGTGACCGCCACTCGTTCGACAGCGGCGACCTCACCCGCACGAGCAACCAGGGACTCCTCATCATCTCTGCGTTGGAGACCCTCCAGAAGCAGAGCCCGAGCGCAGGCGATACCGTGCATCTCATCGCCACGCTCGGACGTCACGTGAAGCTCGACGGCATCGGAATCTCCGACCTGTTCCACATGGGATCCCTCGCGCTCACGTTCAACCCGGCGAACATCAAGAACGTGGTACTGCCGGTGGGCGCGTCCGGAAGCGGCACCAATCTCGTGAAGACCGGCGACGCCGATTCCCTGCTCGCCGACTTCGGTGACGACGGGGTGTTGGAAAGCCATTAGCGACGCTCCGCCGCCGCCCGTCGGCACTGCGACCGACGCCTGCACCACCCTCGACGAGCTCGCGGACGAATACTTCGAACGCGTCGTCTCGAGCACGCGTCTCCCGGCGCGCCTCGGCTGCCCGGCCGCCACTGCCGCGCCCCTCGCGCCGGTGATCGAGGAGCGACTCCGCCGACGCGGCATCGATCAACTCTGGGGACATCAGGCGGCCGCGATCGACGCACTGCGCGAACGACGCAACGTCGTCGTCGCCACGGGCACCGCGTCAGGGAAGTCGCTCTGCTACCAGATCCCGATCGTCGAGTCGCTGGCTGCCGGGTCGCGTGACACCGCCCTCCTCATCTATCCGACCAAGGCACTCGCGCAGGACCAACTGCGCGCGTTGCGACAGTGGCTGGTACCGGAGGTCGTGGCCGCGACGTACGACGGCGACACCGGCGTCGACGAGCGGACGTGGACCCGCGCGCACGCCAACGTGTTGCTCACCAACCCCGAGATGCTGCACATGGGGATCCTGCCGTCGCACGCGCGCTGGGCGACGTTCCTCATGCGGCTCCAGTTCGTCGTCATCGACGAGCTCCACACCCTCCGGGGCGTGTTCGGCAGCCACGTGGCCCATGTGCTGCGGCGGCTGCGGCGGCTGTGCGCGCACTACGGCTCCGATCCCGTGTTCTGCTTCACCAGCGCCACGATCGGCAACCCGGTGGAACTGGCCTCGCAGCTCTGCGGCCTTCCCGTCGAGGCAATCGACGTCGACGGGTCTCCGCAGGCCGAACGCAGCTTCGCGGTGTGGCAGCGCCCGCTCCTCGACGAGCACTCCGGCACGCGGGCATCGGCCAACCTCGAGACCTCGATGCTGCTGGCGCGCTTCGTCGACGACGGACATCAGACGCTGGCGTTCACCCGTAGCCGCAAGGGCGCGGAGCTCGTGGCGGCTCAAGCGCGGCGCACGCTCGCCGAGTCGAGGGCCGGCGCATCGGGCGCGCCACCCGAGGTTGCGGCGTACCGCGCCGGGTACCTCGCGTCCGAACGCCGTGAGCTCGAGGACCGGCTCGCCTCGGGTGAGCTCGGCGGTGTCGTCGGCACCAGTGCACTCGAGCTCGGCATCGACGTCGGCAGCCTCGACGCGGTCGTGCTCAACGGATTCCCCGGCACGCTGTCGTCGATGCGCCAGCAGGTCGGGCGCGCGGGGCGCACGAGTCGGCGCGCCGCGGCGGTCCTCGTGGCGGGTGACGACCAACTCGACCAGTGGTACGTGCGCCACCCGGCGGAGTTGCTCTCGCGTTCCGCGGAAGCGGCGGTGGTGAATCCCGACAATCCGTTCGTCGCACGCGCACAGCTCTCGTGCGCCGCGCACGAGATGCCGCTCCGCCACGAGGACGACCACTACTTCGGCGACGCGCTCGACGACGCGGTACGCGATCTCGTGCTCGCCGATCTGCTCAAGCCGCGGGGCGATCGGATGTACTGGGCCGGTCGCGAGCCACCCGCACCGAAGGTCGGGCTGCGCACCGGGTCTTCGCTCGAATTCCAACTCGTGGATGACGACGGCCGCCTCGTCGGCACCGTCGACGCGGCACGTGCGTTCCACGTGGCCCATCCCGGCGCGATGTACCTCCATCAGGGCCGTCAGTACCGGGTGGAGAGCCTCGACGTCGACGGTCATGTGGCGGTGCTCGAACCCGCCGACGACGCCGACGAGCACACGCAACCCCGGGAGGAGACCGACATCTCGATCCTCGACACCGAGCGCACCGTTGCCGTCGGGAGCGGCCATGCGCATCTGGGCTCGGTCGCGGTCATGCACCATCTCGTCGCGTATCAACGTCGCCGCACGTCCACCAACGAGGTTCTCGAAGTCGTCCCGCTCGACTATCCGCCGCGTGAGCTCACGACCCGCGCCTGCTGGTACACCGTGGCGCCCGAAGCCCTCATGGGTGTCGCCGTCGACCCGAGCCGCGTGATCGGTGCGGTCCACGCGGCCGAGCACGCGTTGATCGGGCTCCTTCCCCTGTTCGCGATTTGCGACCGTTGGGACGTCGGCGGGGTGTCGATGGCCATTCACCCGCAGACCGGTGTGCCCACGATCTTCGTGTACGACGGCTATCCGGGCGGCGCCGGTATCGCGGAGCTCGCGTTCGCGGAGCTGACCCGCCACATCGCCGCCGCGCACGAGCTCGTGGACGAATGTCCGTGTGACGACGGGTGTCCGTCGTGCGTGCAGTCGCCCAAGTGCGGGAACTGGAACGAGTACCTCGACAAGCGCGCCGCGGTCGCGCTGCTCGAGACCCTCGGCGCGCCGGCGTCACACCGCGGACTCGCCCGACCTGCTTGATCCGAACCGTCAGCAACATTGCCTGGGTGCGTCGGCGAGTGTGAATCGGCCAGCATGACCCGGCTTGTAGTGTCACGCGATGACCCATCGCCGGATTGCGCTCGTGTTGCTGGTGGCGATCGGAGTCGGCCTGCTGCTCACCGTCGTGCTCGTGCAGTGGGGTGACGATGCGCCCACCGACAAGGCCGCACCGCTGTACCACTCCGGTGATTCGATCACCGTCGACAACGGCGGAGAGTTCGTGATCTCGATGGCGGCGAACCCGAGCACAGGCTATACGTGGAACGCCGACCACAATCCGAACGTGACGCTCGTGTCGAGCAAGCAGGTCGCGGGCGACAATCTCCCGGGCGCGCCGGGGACGCAGGAGCTGACCTTCCAGGCGACGGACCCGGGATCGACCACGCTGAAGCTCGCCTACGCGCGCTCGTTCGAGTCGGGTGTGCCGCCGGCCAAGACCGCCGACTTCCCCGTGACCGTTCGCAAGTAGCAACCCGCCGGACCGGAGCTCAGCACTCCGCCACTGCGACCACGCATTCCGGCCGGACCTCGGCCTTCGCACGGCCCCGCGCGGGGCCGAACAGCGTCGCGAGCGCTCTGACCCTGACCTCGACCACCACTTCGGCGGTCGTGCCCGCACACACGCAGGACACCAGCGACGCACCGTTGCTCGCCGCGGTCGCCCGAGCGGCAGTGACCGCCGCGCCGGCATCGTCGCCCAGTGCCAAGCGGTCAGCAGCGGCGAGTGCGGCCGCGTCGGCGGCGGCGTCGGCCCGTGCCCGCCCGACGAGCGCGCCGCCGAGGCGCGCCGCACCCGTCGACAGCACCAGACCGACGACGAGCACCGCCAGCATGACGATCGACACGCTTCCGCGTTCGCGTCCGGTCACCGTTCGACCAGCATGACGGTGGTGGTGTGTAGGTCCGGGTCGGGGAACAGCACACCGACGAGGGGGAGGTCGGTGACCGACGTGTAATGCACGGTGACCGCGATCTCACCACCGACCTCGGGACGCTCGCCGACGTCGACATCCGCCCCGGGCAGCGTGCGATGCGCGGCGCGGATCGCGCGGGCCGGGTCGGGATCGACGCTGGCCGCCCGGGCCGCCTCGCGCGCGGCGTGGACGACCGCCATCTGGTCGCGCACGACGAGACCCACCTGGATGATCGCGAGTGCCGCGAGCACCATCAGGGGCAGCAGGAACGCGAACTCGACCGTTGCCTGCCCCTGCTCGCGGCCGAGTCGACGGGCAACGCGTCGACGGCGTCGGGTTCCCCCGCCCGACGAGCGGGGGAACCGGTGACGCCTCGTCATCCCGGGATCACCTTGGCGATCACCGAATCGAACAACTTCGAGATCGCGTGGCTTCCAGTGGCCCAGGTGATCAGCAGGGTCGCGATGGCGACGGCGCCGAGGATCACGAGCGCGTATTCGGCAGTCGACTGCCCCGCCTCACCCAGCACGACGTTCCACGGGCGGATTCGCGCGATGACACGACGGAACATGAACAGCACCTCCTGATAGGACCGAGAGGGGGAAGCGGGGGGAAGTGTGAGAGTGGGACCCTCGATCCGATCAGAGCCGATCGAGCCCCGCCGCGAGCCCGGGCACCACCGTGAGGACCACGAACGCGGGCAGCACGAGGAAGACGAGCGGGAAGAGCAGCCGGACCGGAACCTTGCGCGCGTGGGTCTCGGCCCGGCGCCGCAATGCGGTGCGCTCTTCGTCGGCGAGACGCGCGAGCACCGGCCCCACCGGGGCGCCGAGACGGTCGGACGCCAGGAGCGCGTCGGCGAGCGGACGCAGCAACGGCGTGGTCTGCGCAGTCGCATCGAGCGCGATGTCGAAGCCCGCGCCGAGCGCGCACGCGCGCAGCGTCGAGTTGAGCGGTCCCGCGACGGCCGGGGGCGACCACCGAGCCGCGACCTCGACCGCGAGATACGGCGTGCAGCCGGCTCCGATCGCGACCCCGAGGAGATCGAGAACCACCGGCAACTCCCGCGCGAGCTCGGCGTCGCGGGCACGTTCGCAACGCCGCCGCGTGAGCCCGTCGACCACGCGGCCGACCGGTCCCGTGCGCGCAAGGGTGCGTCGAGTCCACCCGCTCAACCGACGGGGCGACGGCGCGGGCTCGAGGAGCGTGGCCGAGCCGGCACCCACCGAGAGTGTGGCCGCCCTCATCGACGGCGCCGCGCGGCGAGCCCGCGTGGCGAGGGGTATCGCCACGAGCGCACCCCACGCCAGCCCGAGCGCCCACGGCAACCACTCCGCGCCCATGCTCACCACTCCGACCGCACGATGCGCCGGATCCACAGGGCCGCCAGGCCCTCGAGCCCCAGGCCGACGAACAGGCACACCCGACCGACGCCGGTGGTGAGCAGGATGGTGACCGAACGCGGGTCGACCAGGCTCGAGAACGCGAGATACCCGAGCGGGGCAACCCCGACCACGATGGCCGACAGCCGCGTCTGGGTGGACAACGCTCGCGCTTCCGCCACCGCGTCGAGCCGGTGACGCAGCGACGCCGCCAGCCCGTCGATGGCTTCCGCGGCGTGACCACCCATGGCCGCGGCGACCGACAATGCGCCCGCGGCGACGCGGACCCCAGGCACATCGTGTTCGACCGGCCACGCGGCCAAGGCATCGCCGAGCGCGAGCCCGAGGTGGGTGCGCACGTGCACTCGGCGCAAGTCGGCGGCGATCACACCATCGGTCGACGCCAACCGCTCCACCGCGCCGGACACCGTGCCCCCGCCCCGGAGCTCGGCCGCGACCTGTTCGAGCGCGCCGGGCAACGCGGCGGTGAAGCGGCGCTCCCGGCGGGAGCGGGCCAGCCGCATCGCGACGGGGGCCGCGATCAGCCCGCCCAGCACGACGGGAATCAAGAGACCGGGCGACACCGACGACGCGAGCGCGGCGACAACGACGAGTCCGAGCGTCCAGACCTCCAACGCCTGCTCGGGCTCGAGCCCGACATCAGCGTCGCCGAGCGCACGCTCGAGCGGGAGCCGCAGCCGAGCGGGGAGACGGCGGCGATCGTGCGGCGTGAGCACTTTCACCCGGTCGGCCGTCGCCGTCCTGCGGCCGGCGGCGATCAATGCGGCGCAGAGGAGCGGCCCCACGATCGCGAGCACGAACGTCAACATCGGAACCACTCCGAGTCGGCGGGTGAGACACCCGGTCGCCGCGGCTTCCGCTCCGGTGCGCCGACCGCGACGACCTCACCGTCTCGTCGTTCAAAAAGGTGGCGGACGCGGCCCTCACCGTCGGACACCTCGGCGATCGCCTCGATCCGCCGCTCGCCGGAGCCACCGCGGGCGACGAACACGACCCCATCGACGCACGACGCGATCTGCGCGCGTACCGCCGCCAACGGCAGGCCGGAATCGGCCATCAGCACGAGCGTCTCGAGGCGGGCGAGCGCATCGATGGTGCCGTTGGCGTGGATGGTCGACATCGAGCCGTCGTGACCAGTGTTGAGCGCCTGCAGCATGTCGAGCGCCTCGCCACTGCGCACCTCTCCCACCACGAGGCGATCGGGTCGCATCCTGAGTGCGGCCCGCACCAACTCCCGCACTGTGACGCCTCCGATGCCCTCGGCGTTGGGCGGCCTCGCTTCGAGCCGCACGACGTGCGGTTGCGCCAAGCGCAGCTCGGCCGTCTCCTCGATCGTGACGACGCGCTCGCGGTGAGGAATCGCGGTCGACATCGCGTTGAGGAGCGTGGTCTTGCCCGCACTCGTCGCCCCCGCGACGAGCAGGTTCCATCCCGCGGCGACGGCCCAGCGCAGGAACACCGCCGCCGCCGGGCCCGGTGCGAACTCTTCGAGGGTGACGCGGCGGGAGCCGAATCGGCGAATCGTGATGCAGGGACCGTCGACGGCGAGCGGAGGGATCACCGCGTGCAGACGCGAACCATCGGCGAGGCGGGCGTCGACCATGGGCGATGCCCGATCGAGGCGCAGACCGAGCGGAGCGACCACTCGCTCCACGAGGTGCACGATCGCGGCGGCGTCCAACCCGAGCTCGACCCGCTCGAGCTCTCCACGGCGCTCGACGTAGGCGCGACCGGGCCCGTTGATCATGACCTCGGTGACCGTCGGGTCGGCGAGGAGCGGCTCGAGCGGGCCCAAGCCGGCCACCTCGTGGGTGAGCTCCTCCAGCAGCCGATCGGAGCGACCCGTGGCGAGGATCGGCTGTTCCTCGCGCAGCAGCTCGGCGAGGCGATCCCGCAACGACTGGTGGGACAGGGCCGTGGCTTCGTCGCTTCCCTCGGCAACGAGACGTTGATGGACGCGTTGCTTCAAGCGGGCGTCGTCGGCCGAATCGATGGTGCCGGGCGCCAGGGAGAGCGGACTCATGCGGCCGCGCCTCTTCGCGCGGGCAGCAGACCCGAGCGGTGCAGCAACGTGGCGGCCGGTCGTGCGAGCGGATCGGGGAGCCTCGCCGCGAGCACCCCGGCATCGACAGCCCGGGCGATGCCGCCACGTACCGGGACCCGGGCCAGGACCGGGACGTCGAGCACGTCGGCGACCTCGTGTGCCGTGAGGGATCGTCCGGGTTCCTCGACCAACACCGCGCCGGTTGTGCGCGCGAGCGCGGGTGCCCGAACCGCACGACGCAACGCGAGATAGCAGCCCCGGACCACGACGACCGACACGTCGGCGACCTCGGTGATCGCACGAGTGGCGGGTTCGGTCGCACTGCCGCAGTCGGCGATGGTGGGAACCGACGAGTCGCCGAGCGCCACCGCGAGCGCCGCACCGGCCTCGGCGGCCGGCACCGGCGCCAGGAC
Source organism: uncultured Actinomycetes bacterium (assembly GCA_963819735.1). Taxonomy (GTDB): domain Bacteria; phylum Actinomycetota; class Acidimicrobiia; order IMCC26256; family DASPTH01; genus CAWFXC01. The sequence continues at coordinate 1,097,917 of CAWFXC010000001.1, forward strand.
CCGCGCTGCTCCACCACGCGGTAGCAACGCCACCCCCGGTGCTACCTCTACCGCGAGCCGGTCGATCGCCTCGATGGGCGCCTCGGGCCCCGCCGCCAACCAGTCGACGAGACCGAGCTCGGGATCGGCACCGAGGCCGAAGATCGCGGGTTGATCGCCGGCGAGATCGGCAAGTCGCGCGCCGGCGGTTGACGCGGGGTCACGGGCGAGGACGAGACAGCACGCGGCCGCGAGTACTGAAGTACCGGAGCCGCCTTTCGGGGACCACAACGCGAGGAGCACTCGTGCACCTTCCCTCCCGGAGCGCGCGGGACGCGCGCAATCGACGGGAGGAAGTGCAAGGGAAGGAGCACGCAACATACGACGGGCGCCTGCGCACGTCAAGAGGCAACTTGCTGCTCTTGCGGGTCATGAGCGCGTGATTCGACGCTCTCTAAGATGCGCGGGTCGAACGCCTGTCCGTACTCTCCGTCATTCGCACCACACTCGATGTGTGGCGCGCGCACGCCTGGACCTTGTGGCTCCTCGCGGCGGTCGTGCTCGCGCCGCTCGCGCTCCTCGAGATCGCGGGCATGCACTTCGAGTCGCCGATCGACACGAACCATTTCGATCCCGGCGGCCTGGTCGTGAACCTGCTCGTGATCCTCGTGTTCGAGGTGGGCAGCGCGGAGCTCGAGGCGGCGGCGGCGGAGAAGATGGTCGGCAGCGATTTCGAACATCGCCCGCTGCCCGGCATGCGGCAGTTCCTGCGCGAGCTCCCGTGGTGGCGGCTCATCCTCGCCACGCTGGTGTTCGAGATCGCGCTCGCGCTCGGATTCTTGCTGCTCGTCGTCCCCGGGATCCTGGTGACCGTCTACTGGATGTTGTACGGCCCGGTGATCGTGCGCGAGCGGACGACCATCCGCGCCGCGTTCCGCCGGAGCAGGGAGTTGGTGCGCGGCAACTTCTGGCCCGTTCTCGTGCTCACGCTGATCGGGGTCGGGGTGAGTGAGGGTGCGGTGGGGATCACCAGCACGCTGCTCCACGGCAGCGCCGACTGGCTGCACGTGCTCGGCGACTACATCGTGGACGTGCTGCTCACCCCGATCCAGGGAGTGGGTGTCGCCGTCGTCTACTTCACGCTCGCGAGCGCGGAGCGCCGACGCGCGGCCGACGGCGAATCGGCGGACCGGCCCTGACGCGCAACCGGGCCCGCCGAAGCGGGCCCGGGGAAACTACGCAGAAACTCGATCAGGCGTCGCGGACCTTCTTGGCCACCGCGATACCAATCGCAGCCACGATGAGGATGATCAGCAACTTCTTCATTTGATTCCCCTTTGGGACGCGGTGAACGCGGAGCGCGCGCCTGATCGTAGGCGGTGGTGGCGGCCGGAGCAATCGATACCGGTCAGGTGCTAGACCGGCGCCGGAGGTGAACGGGGTCTGGTGGCCCCCCTCGTCTTCAAAACGAGTGGGACGGGTGATCCCCGTCCGGTGGGTTCGATTCCTGCCACCTCCGCCGAATCACCGCTGGCAACCGCTCGCGCCCACAATTTCGCCGCCGAAGCGCGACCTTCAGCCCGTCCCCACGCGAGCCGATACAAAGGTGACGATCGGGAGCGCGGATGCGGGGCAGCATTCGCCGATCGAAATGGGTTGGGGCAGGACATGATCACGTTGGGTGCGGCCAGAACAAAGGTGAAGTCCAAGCACAGCAGTCGATTGACTGCTGTGGTCGATGCGCTCGGAGCGCCGCCTTCGCCGACTGCGGGGGCCGAGCCACCCGCAGGCGCATGGTGGACCGACCCGACGGGTCAACACGAGCTCCGGTTCTGCAACCGCGGCGCGTGGACCGAGCACGTTCGCGATGCGGGTGTGCTCTCGGTCGACCCGATGCCCGCGCAGCCGGACCCGGACGGCGCTGCGCACCGGTTGATCGTCATCGCCGATCAGTAGTCGCACGACGCCTTCGCGTCGGCACGTTGATCACGCAGGGACGATCTCCACGGGGATGCCGTTGACCGCGGCGTTGTTCGAGAGCGTGTCGACGAAGTGCGTCGGTGCGAGCAGGTTGTTGTTCACCCCGGCGTGCTCGCGCGCCACCGAGAGCCGCGTACCCGGACGGTCGTGCCCCCAACCGTGAGGTAGTGACACCACCCCGGGCATCATCTCGTCGCTCACCTCGACCGGCACCTCGACACTGCCGGCTTCGGAGCTCACTCGCGCGCGACCACCGTCGACGAGTTTCGCCGTGCGCGCGTCATCCGGATGCACGAGCAAGGTGCAGCGATCCTTGCCCTTCACGAGAACCTTCACATTGTGCATCCACGAGTTCTTCGAACGAACGTGGCGTCGGCTCACGAGCTTGAGGCCCTCGTCGTGCAGCGCCATGCGCTCGCGCAGCCTCGGTAGGTCACTCACGATGTACTCGGGCGCAACGTCGATCATGCCGTCGGGTGTGCACACCAACTCGCGCGCGCGAGGCACCATCGGCCCCATGTCGATGCCGTGCGTTTCGGCCTTCACCTTCTCCAACGTGAGACCGTCGGGTACCTCGCCGTAGCGATCACCCCACGGGCCCGTCCGAATCGTGAGATCGACGATGCGCTCGGCGCCCCCGTGGTCGTACTGCGGGATGATCACGTCGGGGTCGAGACCCTGCGAACGGCACAGCGCGCCGAACCACGCGTCGTCGAGCGCGGCGAAGTCGAAGTCGGCGTTCTTGCCCCCGGTGAGGAGCCAGCCGAGGTGCGCCACGATCTCGCCTTCGTCGGGCACTCCGTGCGGCCGCGGGAAGATCGGATCGCTCCACTTCCCTGCGCTGCGCGCCGCCCACGACCAGAGCAACTCGTCGTAGTGCGGCGTCTCGAGCGGCGACGGCCCGGGCAGGAGCACGTGCGCGAAGCGAGTGGTCTCGTTCAGGTAGTTGTCGACCGCGATCATGCACTCGAGTTGCGGGAGCGCAGCCTCGAGGCGGGACGAGTCGGGCACGCTGATCACCGGGTTGCCGGCCACGTTGACGAGCAACTTGATCTGGCCCTCACCGGGCGTCGCAATCTCTTCGGCGAGCAGCGCGGCCGGTACCTGTCCGAGCACTTCCGGCACACCCGACACGCGCGACCTCCAGCGGCCGAAGCGCGGCAATCCGTCGCGCGCGGTGGAAGCCAACCAACCCATGCCCCAGTTGATGGGATTGCCGAACATGAGCCCGCCGGGTCGGTCGAACTTGCCGACGAGGATGTTCACGACGTCGACGAGCCACGACGCCAGCGTGCCGAACTCCTGGTTGCAGAGCCCGATGCGTCCGTAGACCGCGCCGGTCGGCGCGGCGGCGAACTCGCGGGCGATCCGACGGATGGTGTCGGGCGCGACGCGGCAGAACGCTTCCACCGACTCGGGTGTGAACTCGGCGCACGCTTCGCGGACCTGCTCGACACCCTTCACCATGTCGGCGAGGTCACCGACGTCGACGAGATCCTCCGCGAACAACACGTTGCACATCGCAAGCAGGAACGCGGCGTCGCCGCCGGGCAGGATCGGCACCCACTCGTCGGCGTGGTCGGCGGTGCCGGTCCGACGCGGATCGACGACGATCACCTTGCCGCCGCGCGCACGGATCGCGTCCATCTCGCCGAGCACGTCGGGGCACGCGAGCAACGACCCGCCCGAAGCTTGCGGATTGCCACCCATGCACACGAGGTAGTCGGTGCGCTGGATGTCGGGCGACGGGATCTTCCACATGTTGCCGTACATGAGGACCGACGACACGTTCTTCGGCCACTGGTCGACGGTGCCCGACGAGTAGATGTGCGGGAAGCCGGCCTGGCCGATGAGCAACGCCATGTAGCGGCCGAGCGTGAAGCTGTGGCCGGTCGGGTTGCCGACGAACGCGGTGCACGCGGTGATGCCGTCGCATTCGATCACACCGTGGATCAGCTCCTCGCAGCGCGCGAACGCTTCGTCCCAGCTGACCTCGCGCCAGGTGTCGCCGTCGCGCACCATCGGCTGGCGGATGCGGTCGGGGTCGTCGTGCAGGTGCCCGAGCGTGGTGCCCTTGGGGCAGAGGTAGCCCTTCGACCACACGTCGTCGCGATCGGCTCGGATGAGCTTGACCCGCTGGTCTTCGACATCGACTTGCAGACCACACATGCACTCGCACAGCGGGCACGTCACGAAGTGTCGTTGCATCAGTTCAGTATTTCACCACCCCGACGATCACGGCACCCAGGCCGCCGTCACCAGGAGCGAGCCGAGGGAGGTCGGGCGTCGATCGCCCGTCGTCCAGCGATAGATCCCGCCGGGGTGCTCGGGGTCGGTCCAGTAGATCAGCAGCGAGCGGCCGCTCCGGTCGGCGGAAACGACCGTGCCGCAGCACGTCAGGCGGCGCAGCCTTGCCCCTGACGTCGGGTCGAAGGTCCAGGTGCTCACGCGGTCGTCGAAGGTCGCGCTGCCGACGAGGGTCCCTTTCGAACCGCGGTAACAACACACGTTGCTCGCGTCGCCGACCTTCACCTGCGGCGCGGCATCGAGCGTCGTCTGCGGGAGACCGGTGTCGAGGATGCGCGGGTAGGTGCCGTCGGGCGCATCCAGCCAGGTGAACAGCAGGTGCCGACTGTCGGGCGCCCACGAGAGCCCGGTGATGCCGAAGAAGACGCCGGCGCTTCCGGGTGTCGGACTCCAGGACGCGTCGTAGGGCGCGGCGGGCCCGTCGCCGGCGCGCAGGTTCTTGACCAGAATCGTCTGACCGGCATCCGAGCAGTTCGGTACCCCCGTGAACGCGACCGACCTGCCGTCGGGACTCACGGCCGGGTCGCGCACATTGCTGGCGATGAGCGTGCCTGCTCCGCCCGCGAGCGGCACGGCGACGATGTCGGTGATCGGGTCGCCGTTCGAACAGCGCCCGCCGGTGGTCTGGGCGAAGTACACGGTGGCCCCGTCGGGCGAGACTGCGAGCCCGCCCCCTGCGGACGCGCCGGTCGCGAGCGTACGCAACGCGTGACCGTCGTTCGAGGCGAGGAGTATCAGGCGGCCGTCGGTGGTGACCGCCACCATGCGAGCGGGGTAGCCGAGACGCGCGGCCGGGCGCACCTGATCATCGGAGCGGTTCCGCGTGACCGCCCAGAGCGTGAGTACCACCACCAGCACCACCACGAAGCCCGCGACCGCCACCGGCCATACTCGGCGACGGGGCGAGATCCGCGGCACAAGGGTCGACCATGCCGGCGCGTCGACTTCCGCGGTGCGGGCAACCATGGCCTCGCGCAGGCGCTCCTCGACGGTCATGACCCGAGCACCCGCGCCATCGCTGACAGCCCACGATGCGCGTGCGTTTTCACCGATCCCGGCGAGATCCCGAGCGTCGCCGCGATCTCGTCTTCCGACAGTTCCGACCAATAGCGCAGCACCAGCACCTCGCGTTGTCGCCGGGGCAGTGAACGCAACCCGTCGATGACCGCCCGCTGATCATCGTCGAGCCCGACGGCGGCGTCCGCCCCCGGTGCATGCGGCTCCGCGACACCCGGGTACCGGAGCGCGACCACGCGTCGCCGCAACCGCGACCGCGACAAGTTGACCACCGTCGTGCGCAGGTACGCCTCCGGCCGCTCCACTCGTGCACCACGACGATGCACCAACACGAACGCGTCCTGCACGATCTCCTCCGCAACACCGACATCGTCGACGAGCAGAACGGCCAGGCGCACCAACGACCGCGCGTGCTCGCGGTACAACTCCGCGAGCCCACCCCAGCCGTCCTCACCCGAGCCCATCCCCCTCCCCTCACCGAGAACGACGCTCAGCGAAGGTCAGAGGTTGACACTCCTCCCCTACCAACCAGCGTCGCTCGTGTTGGTATGGCCCACACCAACGACGCAAGTTCAGGAACAAGGTGGAGGCACACCGGGACGGAGTGCCGCCGACGAAGCCTTCCGATCGATGCGAGCGCAGCGAGCGAGGGAGGTCGCGAGGAGGCGGTGCGCAGTCCCGGTGTGCCGGAGTCCCGGGGCGCCGGAGTCGCGCGGTGCCCGGGTTCGGTCAGACGGCGAGCAGGTCGCGAGCGCCGGTGTCGGCCGAGGGGTGACGCAGCTTGGACATCGCCCGGGCTTCGATCTGGCGAATGCGCTCCCGGGTGAGGTTGAAGTGCTCCCCCACCTCTTCGAGCGTCCGCGGCTCACCACGGTCGAGACCGAACCGCAGCGCCAGGATCTGGCGCTCGCGCTCGTCGAGCGGGGCGAGCAGCTTCTCGATCTCGTCGGGCAGCAGAGCGGTGGCCGCGACCTCGAACGGCGACTCCGCCGATCGGTCCTCGACGATGTCGCCCAGCTCGGCGTCGCCGTCTTCGCGCAGGGGCTCCGACAACGACAACGGTTCGGCCGCGAAACGCAGCGCCTCCGTGACCTTGTCCTCGGGCATCTCGACCTCGATCGAGAGCTCCGACAACGTGGCCGGGCGTCCGAGCTTCAGCTCCAGGCGCGACCGTGCCTTCTGCAGCCGCGCCAGCGTGTCGCCGGCGTGGACGGGCAAGCGGATCGTGCGGCCGGTGTTGGCGATGCCGCGGGTGATCGCCTGACGGATCCACCACGTGGCGTAGGTGGAGAACTTGAAGCCCTTGCGCCAGTCGAACTTCTCGACCGCGTGCATCAGGCCGAGGTTGCCCTCCTGGATGAGGTCGAGCAGCGGAAGGCCCGACGCCTGGTACTTCTTCGCGATCGACACCACCAGCCGGAGGTTCGACTGCACGAAGGTGCGCTGGGCGTCGTCACCCTGGCGAGCGGTACGGCGCAATTCCCGCTTCTTGGTGGGGGTGAGCGCTTTGCCCCCTCGCCAGGATCTCGGCTCGAGCGGCGTTGCCCTGCTCGATCTGCTGGGCGAGGCGGACCTCGTCGTCTTTCGTGAGCAGCGGGTACTGCCCGATATCGGTGAGATAGAGCCGGACGAGATCTTCCTCGTCGCGTTCCACACGCTCCTTCGCCACCCGGCGACCCCTTGGTAGTGAACGCGGACCCTGGCACTGCGCATGCATCCGCCGTGCACTCGCCGACCACGAATGTTGCTGCTGTTGCCATCAAAGATACCGGCTGCGTCAAGCGCCGGGGAATCTGGTTTCGGCACGTCGGAGGGATGCTGAAGTTGTCGCCCGGCCAGAACGAGCGCATGGGTCAGCCCCTCGAGAACAGGTCGTGGCCTTCCTGCGCATCGAAGTCGATGTCCCGCAGCACGAGGTCGAGGACCCGCATGACCGGACGTTCCGCGATCGGCGTCGCATCACCCGACCAGGATCGGTAGGTCGCGACCAGGTCGGGGAGCACATCGTCGTAGACGGCCCGCGCCTCGGTAGCCGAGCCGAGGGCCGCCGCGGTCTCCCGGAGCCCGGGCTCGGCGATCCCGGCGTCGGGCCCCGCGGGAGAGGGGGTGGGCTGGTCGTGCAGCACCGGCACGAGCCCGTCCCAGAGGTCGGCGTGCCACGCGAAATGGCGGGCGTGGCGGGCCAGGAGGAGCTTCGGTGCGGCCGATTGCACCCGCGGGATCCAGCTCCCCAGCGTGTCGGAGAGCGCCAGCTCGACGTCTCGCGCGCCGCGGACCCGCCGCGCCCACTCCACGATTCCCACTTGCGTGCGCGCGCCGCTCACGGCACCTCCTCCGAAGGGACCGGATTGTCATGGAGAGATGTCCCGCGGGTCAAGGTGCGGCGGGGCCAGAACTCCGACACTGCGATCCCGAGCAGGATGACCAGCGCGCCGATGAGGCGGGTGAGTCCGAGCCGTTCGCCGTTCACAAAGCCGGCGATTCCGGCGAACACCGGCTCGGCGAGGAGGATCAAAGCGGCGCGGCTGGCCGGGATCCGTTGCTGGCCCCACAACTGCAACGGAAGCGCAACCGCGGAACAGGCCACGGCGGTGAACACGACCGCGAACACCGCGAGCGCCGTGATCGATCCCGCGCCCTGCACCGTCGTCGGCGGGATCGCCAACAGCGCCACGACGCCGATCTGCATGGCGGTGAACTGGATCGGCCGGAGCCGGTTCGCGTACGCGCCGATGTAGACGATGTGGACGGCGAACAGAACCGCGCACGCGAGCGTGAACGCCTCACCGCGCCCGAGGTGCACATCGGCGCCGGTGAGGAGGTAGAGCCCGACGGTCGCGATCACGATGCCGGCGACCACCGGCGCCCGCGGGAGGCGCCGGATGATCACCGACTCGATCACCGGCGTGATGATTACGTAGAGGCCGGTGATGAACGCCGAGGTCGAGGGAGTCGTGTACTGCAGACCGACGGTTTGCGTGGCGTACCCGCCGAACAGGATGACGCCGGCGATGAGGCCGACGCGGATGATCAGGGTGCGGTCGGGACCGCCCGCCCTCAGGGTCGGAATGAGCGTGGGCGCCAGGATCAGGGTCGCGATCCCGAAACGTCCGAGCAGGTAGGCGAACGGCGTGATGTCGACCAGCGCGTCGTGGACGATCGGGAACGTGACGCCGTAGAGGAGCGCGGCCGTGAGGAGCGCAGCTTCCGCGGCGAAGCGCCGATTCACCTCGGCAGCATCCGACCGACGTCCGGCTGCTAGCCCGGCCAGCGATTGGTGATGGGGAGCCGGCGATCCTTGCCGAATGCCTTGGGCGACACGCGCACACCCGGAGGACCCTGGCGGCGCTTGTACTCGTTGCGGTCGACCAGGTTGGCGACGCGCCGGACGATGTCGGAGTCGAATCCGGCGGCCTCGAGTTCGGCGATCGAGAGGTCGTCTTCCACGTATCCCTCGATGATGGGGTCGAGCACGTCGTACTCGGGAAGCGAGTCGGAGTCCTTCTGATCAGGACGCAGCTCCGCGCTCGGCGCCTTCTCCAGGACCGTATCGGGGATCAGCGCGCGGCCGGCGCGCTCGTTGCGATCACGCGACAGCGCGTAGACCAGCATCTTCGGGACGTCCTTGATAACCGAGAACCCGCCGGCCATGTCGCCGTAGAGCGTCGAGTAGCCGGTGGCGATCTCACTCTTGTTGCCGGTCGTGAGCACGAGCCAGCCGAACTTGTTCGACAACGCCATGAGGAGCGTGCCCCGCACGCGGGCCTGCAGGTTCTCTTCCGCAAGCCCGGGCGGCGCGTCCGCGAACGGCGCCGCGAGCAGGTCGAGGAACGCCGAATGCGCCGCTTCGATCGGCACGGTGATCTCCCGGATACCCAGGTTGCTCGCCAGGGCCGAGGCATCGGTGACGCTGCCTTCGCTGGAGAAGCGTGAGGGCATGAGGATACCGATGACGTGCTCGGGCCCGAGGGCGTCGACCGCGATCGCGGCTACGAGCGACGAGTCGATGCCGCCGGAGAGGCCGATCACGACGTCGGTGAACCCGTTCTTCTGCACGTAGTCGCGCGTGCCGAGGACGAGCGCTTCGTAGACCTCGCGGACGGGCGAGAACAGCGGCTCGATCCGGGCGGTGGCGTCGTGCTCGCCGAGGTGAGGCTCGCTGACCGGCACTTCGGGCAACGCGGCGGCGCGCGAACGTCCGCGGGGGTCGAGGAGCCGACGACGGAAAGCCGGGCGGACGTCGAGATCGACGACGAGGAAGTCTTCCTCGAATTGTTCGGCGCGGGCGACGAGATGCCCGCCGTCGTCGAAGAGCATCGAGGCGCCGTCGAACACGAGCTCGTCCTGTCCGCCAACGAGGTTCACGTAGAGCACCGGCACCGACGCGTCGGCGGCGCGGGTCGCGAGCATCGTCTCGCGCTCATGGATCCGTCCGGCGTAGAACGGCGACGCGTTCACGTTGACCACGAGCTCGGCGCCGCCGGCAGCCTGCGTGATGACCGGACCGTTCGGGCTCCAGGCGTCTTCGCAGATAGAGATCGCCACGCGCACGCCGGCGACGACGAACAGCGGGCCGTCGACCGACGAGGGCGCGAAGTAGCGCTGCTCGTCGAACACGGCGTAGTTGGGAAGGAGGTGCTTCCGGTACACGCCCAGCACCCGGCCGTTGGCGCAGAGCGCGGCGGCGTTCGAGAGATCGCGGCGGGCTTCGGGGAACCCGATCACCGCGGCGGTGTTCCCGGTGCGCGACGCCACCTTCTCGAGCGCTTCTTCGGCTCGGGCGACGAACGACGGCCGCAGCAGGAGGTCCTCCGGCGGGTAGCCGGTGATGGCCAGCTCCGGGAACGCAACGAGGTCGCAGCCGGCGGTTTCGGCCCGCTCGTACGCCCCCAGGATCCGATCCACGTTGCCGTCGAGGTCGCCGACGACGAGATCCAGCTGCGCGGCGGCAATACGGAGGCGGGACACGGCGCCAGGATACGCGACACTGCCTGCATGGCCGGGGGGAGGAGCGCGCTGGAGTCCCCGGAGCTGGCCGCCGCGTTCGAACGCTCGGCCGACGCCGGCATCGCACGCGTGCTGCTCGAGCGCGCGGTCGAGGCGAACCCCGAGCTCCCCGGTGTGATGCGCGACCATCCGCTCGTACGCGACGGGCTCATTGCGTTGGCGTGCGCGTCGCGCTCGCTTTCGTCGGCGGTCGTGGCCGATGCGACGCTCCTCGATCCCCTCCGCGACGCCGACGCGTTCGCCCAGGAGCGGACGGTCGACGGCTACCGCACCGACTGGCAGGAGTACGCGGACCACGACGCCCGGGGGCTGCGCCGGTGGAAACGTCGTGAGCTGCTCCGGATCGCGGCGAGGGACCTGCTCGGGCAGGCCGATCTCCCGGCCGTGGGTCGCGAGCTGGCCGCGCTGGCCCAGGCGTGCGTGGAGAGCGCGGTCGAGATCGTGGAGCCCGACGGCCGGTTCGCGGTGATCGGCATGGGCAAGCTCGGCGGGCGGGAGCTGAACTACGCGAGCGACATCGACGTGCTGTTCGTCCACGAGGGCGACGCCAGCCGGGCCGAACGAACTGCCCGCGCGCTGCTCGCCACCATGTCGGACAGCGGCGAGGACGGCATCGTGTTCCGCACCGACGCCGGTCTGAGGCCCGAAGGGCGATCCGGACCGCTCACCCGCACCATCGAGAGCTACGCGTCGTACTACGACGGGTGGGCACGCACCTGGGAATTCCAGGCCCTGATCAAGGCGCGCCCCGTCGCCGGCGACGGGCAGCTCGCGGAGCAGTTCATGGCGTTGGCCACTCCCCGCGTCTGGCCGGAGAAGCTCGACGACTATGCAATCCGCGAGATCCGGGTGATGAAGGCACGCGCCGAAGAGATCACCCAACGACTGGGACTCGCCGGGCGGGAGCTCAAGCGCGGTCGTGGCGGTATCCGCGACATCGAGTTCGCGGTCCAACTCCTGCAACTCGTGCACGGCCGCGCCGACGAGTCGGTGCGGTCACCCAACACGCTCGAAGCGCTGCACGAACTCAGTGATGGCGGCTACGTCGAGCGCGGTGACGCCGACCGCCTCGACCGTGCCTACCGCTTCCTGCGCACCGTCGAACACCGCCTCCAGCTCTACGACGAGCAGCAGACCCACACCATTCCCACGGATGTGCACATCCGGACGCGCCTCGCCCGAGTGCTCGGCTACCGCGACGGGCCGGAACGCACCGCGCTCGAGCGATTCGCGTCTGAGCGCCGCGAGCACCAACGCGCCGTGCGCGCCATCCACGAGCACCTCTTCTTCGCCCCGATCCTCGACACCCTGGCCGGCACCGGGCCGCTGTCGGCCGAAGCAGCCGAGGAACGCCTCACCGCGTTCGGTTTTGCCGACATCGACCGCACGCGCGCCGCCGTGCGGGAGCTCGCGTACGGTCTGACCCGCCGGTCCAAGCTCATGCAGGAGCTGCTCCCCGTGATCCTGGAGTGGCTGTCGGAGACACCGGACCCCGACCTCGGGTTGCTCCAGCTCCGGCGACTCGCCGAAGGCGCGACGCGATCGGCGTCACTGGCGACGACCTTCCGCGACAAGCCGGGAGCAGCCGAACGCGCGTGTCGTCTGCTGGGTTCCAGTCGCATCGTCGGCGACGCATTGCGTCGTCAGCCCGAGTTCGTCGACACCCTGGACGACGAGGTCGCGCTCGACACCGAGGCCACCCGCGAAGAGCTCGTGATGGACGCGCTCGGCACACTCGAGTGGCGCGGCGACGAGGAGCAGCGCCGCGAGGGACTTCGCCGATTCAAGCGACGTGAGCTGCTGCGCATCGGTACCCGCGACCTGCTGGGCTACGCCGCGCTCGAAACGACCGAACGGGAGCTCACGGCTCTCGCCGAGGCGTCCCTCGAAGCCGCGCTCGCGTGCCTCCGGCCGCCGCTTCCGTTCGCGGTGATCGGGATGGGGCGACTCGGCGGCGGAGAGCTGTCCTATGCGTCGGACATCGACGTGATGTTCGTGTACGACGGCACCTCGCTCGGTGATTTTGCCGCGGCCGAACGCATCGCGTCCCAGCTCGTTCAGGAAATCGGCGCGACCACGGCCGAGGGCCAGACGTTCCGGATCGACGCGCGGCTCCGCCCGCAAGGAAACGACGGCCCGTTGGCGCGAAGCCTCGGTGGGTTCGCGACGTACTACGAGCAGTGGGGCCTCACCTGGGAGCGCCAAGCGCTCACCAAGGCGCGCTTCGTCGCCGGCGACGCCGAGCTCGGCGCGCGCTTCGCCGAGGTCGCGGCGCGCTTCGTGTACGGCGAGCCGTTCACCGACGAGAACGTGCGCGAGGTTCGTCGCATGAAGGCACGGATCGAGCGTGAGCGCATCCCGCCGGGTGAAGATCCGCAGTTCCATCTCAAGCTCGGCCGGGGTGCGCTGTGGGACGTCGAGTTCACCGTGCAACTCCTCCAACTCATCCACGGGCGCGCGCTTCCCGAGCTCCGTGTCCCCGGGACCATCGCCGCGCTGGAGCACCTGCGGAACGCCAGCCTGCTCGAGCCCGACGACACCGAGGCGTTGGAAGCCGCGTACCGATTGTGTGAGCGCGCCCGCAACGCGCGCTACCTCGAGACCGGTCGCCCGACGGATGCGTTGCCCGGCGAGCGGACCGAATTGAACAAGCTGGGCCTTCTCCTCGGCTACGTTCACCAGCCCCACATCGCTCTGCGCGACGACTACCGGCGGGTCACCCGGCGGGCGCGGCGGGTCGTCGAGCACGTCTTCTACGGGACTCGATGACGACAGCAAATCTCCGGCGGTGGGCCATCCCTACCGCCGTCGCGCTGGCGGTGCTGCCGTTCCTCGCGTCCGCGATCGCGCTGATCGTGCGCGTCGGCGGCGACTACCACCCGTCGGCCGACCAGGCGCTCATCGAGTTGCAGATCCGCGACATCGGCCATCAGCCGGTACTGCTCGGGCCGTACTCCCGGTTCGGATGGTTCCACCCCGGCCCGATGCTCTACTACCTGCTCTGGCTGCCGTACCGACTCACCGGTAGCAGTTCCCTGAGCCTCGCGTTCGCCGCACTCGTCGTGAACGTCGCTGCGCTCGTCGGCATCGCGTTGATCGCGCGTCGACGCGGCGGCGTGCCGCTGGTTCTGCTCACACTGGTACTGGTCGGTCTCCTCACGCGTGCACTCGGCGCGCAGTTCTTCCGCGACGTCTGGAACCCGTACATCACGGTGCTGCCGTTCGTGATGCTCGTCTTCCTCGCGTGGTCGATGAGCTGCGGGGACGCATGGGCGCTACCGATCGGGGCCGCGGTCGCCACGTTCCTCGTGCAGACGCACGTGAGCTACGGACTCGTGTCGGCCACCGTCCTCGGTGCCGGAGTGGTGGGCGCGTGCGTGACGCTGTGGCGAAGGCGGTCGGGACCGAACGCGGCCGACCGTCGACGAGCGTGGCTCGGGATGCTCGTCGTCACCGCCATCGTGCTCGGTGTGCTCTGGGCCCCGGTCGTGATCCAACAACTCACGCGTGATCCCGGGAATCTCGGTGCTCTGCTCCGCTTCTTCCGCGATCATCACCGCGAGCAGAGCTACGCCGACGCGTGGCACGTCGTCGCATCGCAACTCTCGGCGTGGCCCGACTGGCTCCGGGGTGCCGGCCCGCTCAACATCTACAGCGGTGCCGTTGATCTCAGTGGAGGGACACCACTTGCCATCGCCGTCGTTCTGCTCGCGGCGGCCGGCGTCGTCGCGTGGCGAAGCGCACGGGGTGCGTTCCGCCTGGTTGTGATCGTGGCGTTGACGCTGGTCGCCGCGTTCGTCTCCGTCTCACGGATCGTCGGCGAGATCTTCCCGTACCTCATCCGCTGGACCTGGGCGCTCGGCATGCTCACGTGGCTGGCCATCGCGTGGGCGCTGGTGGCAGCGTGGCGCGACCGTCCGTCGCCGCGCCGCGATCGTGACCGCCTGGTTGCCCACATCACGCTCGGCGTCGCCGCGGTGGCGCTGGTCGCGGTGTCGCTCGTCAACACGGTCGACGCCGCCGGTGCCGGGAACCTCGACGCCAGTGGATCCACTGCAGTGGCGCGCCTCAGTGCCGAAGTGCGTAAGGCACTGCCGTCCGGCGACGGCGTGGTCGAGATCCGCTCGCTCGGTACCGCGGGGTCGACGTGGATCGGGGCCGGGATCGCCGACGACCTCGAACACCACGGCATCACCACTCGCGTCGAACCGGATCTGGGCTTCGCCTACGGACCCGACCGCGTGATCGGCGACGAACAGCCGCGCCTCGTGGTGCTCCCGGTCGAGGATGCCGACCTCGCCCAGGCCCGCGCGCTACCCGGCTTCGAGGAGGTCGGTCGAGTGGGCAAGTACACGCTCTTCATCAGCCAAGCGCCAAAATCACAGCGGTAGGCTCTGCGGCCTTGGCCATGGCGGACTCCGCGACCGGGGTGACCACCGGCACTCCCGAAGCTTCGCCGGCGAAGCGCTCCTCGCCGGTGCCGAGACCGTGGTTTTTCGTCCACTGGCTGTCATTGGCGGCCGCGGTGCCTTTTCTCTTCTGGATCAACCGCGACCAATGGTTCAGCGGCGACGAGTGGGCCGTGATCACCACCGGCGGCATGGGTGGCAATCCGCAGAAGGTCAGCCTCTTCGCGCCGCACTTCGAACACTGGATCACGCTCGTCGTCCTCGTGTACCGCGCCCTGTACTCCGTGTTCGCGTTGCACAGCTACGTCCCGTACACCCTCGTGCTGATCGCGGTTCAGGTCCTGGTAGCCCACGCGCTCTGGCGACTCCTACTGCGGGTGGGCGTGAACGCCGGATTCGCCACTGGTGTCGCGGCGATCTTCGTGGTGCTCGCCATCGGTTGGGAGAACTTGAGCACGGCGTTCCAGATCACGATCATCGCCCCCGTTGCGCTCGGGTTCGCGGTCTTGCTGTTGATGCCGGAGCGGGGGCCGTTCCGACGCCGCGACGCCTTGGGTTGGATCCTCCTCGTCGCCGCGCTCATGTGTTCCGGCACCGGTGTGACCATGACGATCGTGGTCGGGATCGCAGCACTGTTGCGGCGCGGATGGCGAACCGCCGCCGCCGTCGTCTCCGTGCCCGCGCTCTGCTACGCCGCGTGGTTCGCGACCGAAGGCACGAAGGGACAGCGCAACACCGCCTCGGTGTCGACGGCGCTGTCGGATCTCCCGGGCTTCGTCTGGCGGGGAACGACCGAGGCGCTGGGCGGTCTCACGAGATTCGGCTTCACCGGACCGATCATCCTCGTGGTACTCGCGGTATGGCTGGTCTGGCGTGCCCGCGGCCACTGGCGCACCGAGCCATGGCCGCTGTTGCTCGCGACCAGCATCGGCGCGGTCGTCTCCATCGCGTTGACAGGGATCCGACGCGCGGGCACCGACGCGGGCGCGTCGCGCTATGCGTACGTCGTCGTCGTGCTCCTGTTGCCGGCGCTCGCGGTGGCGACACAGGAACTCGCACGAGTGATCGTTCGCCGCTTCGGGCGCCCGGCGACGATCGTGGGTGCCGCGCTGGTTGTCGCGCTCCTGGTCGCGCAGGCCGTGGCGCTGAATCACTACGTCGAGACCGAAGCGTTCGTCGGCGAGATGCGCCCGCGGGTCCTGGGTGTCGCCGCGCTGCTGCGCGCGGACGAACCGGTGATCAGCACGAACATCTTCGGAATCCCGTACCTGACCCAGCCTTCGACCTCGACCATCGCCCGCTTCGACCGCAACGGCGAGCTCCCCACCCTCGCCGACCTCACGCGATCCGATCTGCTCACCGCGCGCGAGTACGTGCAACTGGTGACCGGCACCACCGGACTCTTCGGCGAGGGAATCGTCACCGTGGCCGGGGCGACGAACGCTCGCATCTCGCCGAGCAGTACGGGCTGCGTCATCGTCACCGCGGCCGCCGGCCACCCATCGGTCACGCTCGCCATCCCGCAGGCGGCATCGTTCCGTCTCACGACGGCCGTCGACTGGAACATCACCGCGCAACTCGAGGCCGGCGGGGCGAAGGGTCGACCGCGCCTCCTCGCCGCCCCCGGCGGTCAGGAGATCGCGGTGAGCGTGGCGCGCGGCGATCTCGGACTGCGCCTCGGGCTCCCCCCGAACGGGGCGACGACCATCTGCGGCCTGGCCGCGGGCTCGGGCGAACCGTCGTAGCGCGGTTCAGGCGAGCCGGATGATCGCGTCGGCGATGAAGATCAGGCCCAGCACGACGAGCGGGTAGTACGTGACCGGTCGGCGGTACACCATGAACCGTTCACGGGCGCCGGCCATCCACCCTCCCGCCCGTTCGCCCGCCACGACGTACAGCGCGACGGGCGCCCACACGAGCACGGTGGCGAGCAGCACGTAGATCACGCCGACGAGCACCTTCCCGTCGCTCGCCAAACCCGACGCCGAGACGGTCGCCGCCGCGAGCACCGTGATGACGAGCCGCTTCGGCCCGCCGACTCCCAGGAGCGCCCCCGCCCCGAACACGGCCGGCGCCTTGAGACCCTTCAGCTTGTCGAGGACAGCTTGCGCTCTCGGCGAGGTGTGGTGCGGTCGAGGTTCCCGGTGCTGTCTCGTGCGCGCCGCGGCCACGAGGAGCACCAAGCCGACCGCCAACTCGAACAACGCGTCGAGCGCCGGGTGACCTCCGCGATGCTCCTGCACCGAGGCCACGCCGATGACGAACGCGATGAGGAACACGAGCGTCTGGCCGAGCAGCACACCGAGCGCGAACGCGCTGCCGTTGAGGCGGCCACGTCGGCTCTGCAGCACCACGAGCGTCGACGCCAGCGCGAGCGGACTCAACGCCGCGACGAGCGCGTACAGCAGGACTTCGAAGGCCGGTCTGCTCATGCGTGCAGTCGCGGACGACAATTCTCGTCGCGCGTCGATCCCTGCTCATCTGCGCGCATCGCGGGTCATGCTGCCTCATTCCCGGCTCCGGCGTGTCACCGGCGCGCCGGTCGGGCTCAGGAGGAGGGTTCGACTGCTGCGTTGGCGGACGCGCCGTCCGGCGCCTCGACGTCCCCGGCGTCGAGGCCGGTGAGCGCTCCGAGCACCTGCCGCGCGCTCTTGATGCGCTCGGCTCCGACGCGGGCTTCGAGATCGGCGTCGACCCGCTCGACCGCCGCGTTGATCACGTCGGCCGCCTCCCGGCCCCGGTCGGTGAGGTCGACGATCATCCGGCGCCGGTCGGTCGGGTGCGGCAGACGGACGACGTAGCCGCGGACCACGAGCGTGTCGACGACCTGACTGGCACCCTGCTTCGAGACGTCCAATGCCCGGGCCAGATCATTCAGGCTGGGACCGTTCCGGCGGATCCCTCCGAGGACCCGACTTCCCAGCCGAGGCATGTCGGTGAACCCGGCCTCCGACAGCGAGGTACTGATCGCCTTGCCGTAGGTCTTGCGGGCCGCCGCGAGCAGGACGGGCAGCACGAGCGTCTCGTACCAGGGAAGTTCTTCATCCATGACGATGCACAATATCGTCAACAACAGTGACTGTCCATACTCATGACGATATTTCTGATAAATCACAGAAATGTGATTTCGACCTCAAGCGACGGCCGGCGACCGCCGATGGATGATCGTGCTCCCGGTCCTGGCGATCATCGCAGGGTTTGCCGCCCTGACCTGGTTGGCCTACCGGAGCAAGCAGCTCCGCGACTGACGCCCCTCGCTGCCGGTCGGCGTGGGTCATCACGGGTTGGCGCGATCCGGCAGGCAGGAGCGAGAGTTCACGATGATTCGCTTCCTGACGAGCCGCACGACCCTCGGGGTGCGGAACGTTTCCGCGTCGGTCGACTTCTACGTGCGCGCACTGGGGTTCGAGGTCTTCCACACCATGGGCGAACCTCCGACCTTCTCGATGATCGGCGCCGGCGACGCCGGTCTCGGCCTGACGCAGGTCGAAGAGCCGGCACTGGCCGACTTCGCGTGCTGTTACTTCAACGTCGAAGGTGTCGAGGAACTGCACGAGCGCTGCGTCGCGGCCGGTGCGACCATCACCAACCCGTTGACGCGCCAACCGTGGGGCAACTACGACTTCGTCGTCGCCGATCCCGACGGCCATCAGCTCGCGTTCGGTGAGGTGCCCTCGCGCGACTGAGCTCGGCCGCACCACCGCTCACTGGGTCGTGTCGACGCAGTACACGGTGTTGGTTGTCTGATCCTCGGCGTAGGCATCACTTGGCGGGCAGTCGTTCGGCGACGTCTCGATGGCGACGATCTTGCCGGCATGGGTTTGCGAACACGCCACCGGCTCGACCGACGTCGTGCCCTGCACGCAGGAACCCACCTGCCAGGTCGCCGACGACGAGCTCGTCCCCGTCGTGCTCGCCTTCGGCCCGGAGCCGCCCAAGGCGAGGAGGGCGGCGAGCCCGACGAACAGCGCGGTCGCGAGCCACACACCGCCGCGGGCGAGAAGGGGCGAACCGACATCGAGCGGCTGGTCGAGCGGCACATCGATTCGCTCCTCGCGATTGGGCACGCCGAGCCGTCGGAGCTGCATCGCAGCGCCGATGTTCGACAGCACGTAACTGAGATTCACGAAGAACGAGATGAGGCCCCACCAGCCGGTGTACAGCGTCCGGTTCTGGAGCAGTCGGAACTCGGCGGTGCCGCAATCGCGACACAACACCGCGGTCATCGAGCGGCGCGTCCACCGCAGGATGAAACCCGACGCCTGGCGGAGCGTGACCTCGACCGCCGGGCTCGAGCCGCAGAGCGCGCACTCGTCGTGTCGAGGTGGTCGGCCGCGGACCGACGGGCGCGTCTGACGCGCCGCGGGCCGATTCCGCGGCGCGAGGCTGCGGTCGTATTCGGCGCGACGGGCCGGATCAGAGAGCTGTGACCAGGCGTCGTTGAGCTGCGCCATCATCTCCGACAACTGGCCCTTCAGGTGCTCGGGCGCGTCGGCGTTTCGATCAGGGTGATACCGCATCGCCAGCTCGTGATAGCGCGCGCGTATCTCGTCGACCGATGCGGTGCGCTCGACACCCAGGACTTCGTACGCTGTCTCGCCCAACGCGACACTCCGCGACTATGACCCCACCGCGCCGGAGCGCGACTCGTGACCCGAGGCTAGATGTCGTCGTCGAGGTGGAGCCTTCAGGCGGGATCTCGTTCGGTGTCGATCCGGACTCGTCGACCGACCTCATCGGTGTCGACGCGACACTGTTCACCTGCTTTCGCGTCACGGCAATCTTGCCTTTCGGCAATTCGGCGAGGGCTCGTGACCGCCGATACTCCTCATTGCTCGGACGGAGCGACTCCGCTTCGTCAGGGAATGTCTCGCAATCGTGAGTTGAGGAGGGGTGATGCGCCGGTCTCTACGAGTAGCAGTCGTTGCGATTGCCGCGCTCACGATTCCGACGACAGTGGCGGGCGCCTCCACGAGCGCGAAACCGGTAACGACCACGCCGCAGCGTTACGTGCGAGATCTGTGCACTGGCTTGAACGACTGGAGCGGACCGACCCTTGCCGCCCCTCGCCTGTACGTCCAGACCATCGCGGGCGCGAAGGCCCCACCAACGAAGCTTCGGGAACGCGCCGTCGCCATGTACACAACGATGACGAAGACCGTGGATCAGTTGATCGCCGCGGCACGCGCGATCGGCGTTCCTCGGGTGCCCAACGGTCGACGAATCGCGAGCAAGTATCTGCAGAGGCTGCGCGACGAGCGCGAACTGTTGTTCAGCGCGCAACAGTCGGCCGCGCACACCAAGGTGACGAGCAAGAGCGTGCTGGCAGCGTCGCTGATCACGATCGCAGATCGCATGATTCAGCGCGCACTGAAGCTTGGGAACCCGATCGTCACGCTCGACAGTGCGCCGCTCCTCGCGAGCGCGATCCAGAACGACAGCAGCTGTGCCATCACGCTGCAGGACTTCCAGGTGCCGACGACATCAGGGCTGAAAGCCGGCGACTGCGTCACGAACGACGGCTTGACCATCGACTGCAACCAGCCCCACGACGCGGAAGTTTCCTCCCTCAACCGCTATCCCGGCGACGCGACCGCCGCGTACCCCGGCGACACCGCGCTGAGAACATTTGTCGACGGCACCTGCGCTGCCGCGTTCAACGCCTACATGGGCGTACCGCTCGAGCGCCAGTCGCGTTACACGTACACGTCGCACGCGCCGTCCGCACCCGACTGGACCAACGGCGACCGAGAAGTCGTGTGCCTGGTCACGAACAACAGCGACGCGCCACTGACCGGCAGCGTCAAAGGCGAGGGCGGGGCGCAACAGTCGAACTTCACGGCGCAAGACCACGAGCACACCCAACCGAACACCCTTCAGCACCGAGAGGTCTGGGCATGACCCGTCGCATCAACCACATCGCCCTGTTCATGGCGGCCATCGCGTTCTTCGGTGCCGGCAACGCATACCTGACTGCGACGAACGCCACGGCAGCAACGACTGCGCAATCCACACCCCAGCGCTACGTGCGACAAGTCTGCGCCGCGCTGAGCACCTGGTACGACAAGACAGACGACAACGCGACCGATCTGATCCAACAACTGCAGAACAACAAGCGGTCCGCGGCGAGCACGCGGCAGCGCGTCGTCGGCATCTACACCGGCTTGACGAAAGCGACTGACCAACTCATCGCCGCGACCAAGGCGACCGGAACGCCGCGCATGCCCAATGGCCAACAGGCTGCCGGGGACTACCTCCAGACCCTCGGCGACGCCCGCACCGCGATGCTCACCGCCGAACACGCCGCGGCGCGGGCGAAGATCAACAACAAGGCCACGCTCGCGACATCATTGACCAGCATCGAATCGAACTTCGACGATGCGATCACCGCCATCGGCGACCCGCTCACGGTTCTCAGCACGCATCCGATCCTTTCCGCCGCCGTGCAGAGCGACACCGGATGCGGCGACGTCCTCGACGACTACCGACCGAACATCACCTCCGGTCTGCTCGTCGGTGAGTGCACCACCGACAGTGAACAATCGATCGCGTGCACCAAGCCCCACTACGGCGAGGTGTCGCTCGTCACCACCTATCCCGCCGCGGCCGACGCCCCCTGGCCGGGCAACGACGCGATGAACTCGTACACCGACCAAACCTGCGGCGCGGCCTTCAGCGCTTATGTCGGCCTATCGGTCGAGCAGTCCCAGTACGACTACGCATGGTTCTCGCCCAACCCCGGAAGCGACTGGGACGGCGGCGACCACGAGATCGTCTGCACCGTCACCTCCACCGACAACACGCCACTCACCAGCAGCGTCAAAGGCACTGCCCGCTGATGTACGTCATGGCGACGTGTGCATCGTGAAGTTGACGATCTCCTCGACGAGCCGCGGCCACAGGGGCGGCGGCCGATCGTGACTCTGCGCCAGAAATGAGCAGCATCGCGGGGTCGGCCGAGTCGCCGAACGTGTCTTACTCGATCGTGATGCACCCAGGGGTGGTGATGGCCGTCAATCGGAGAGAGTCTCGCGCGGAACCGTCTCACTCCCGCCCGACGCCCACCACTGGCCTAGATGTCGTAGTAGAGGTAGAACTCCCACGGGTGCGGGCGGAGGCGCAGCGCGTCGACCTCGTTCTCGCGCTTGTACTCGACCCAAGTCTCGATGACGTCCGGCGTGAACACGCCACCGGCGAGCAGGTACTCGTTGTCGGCCTCGAGCGCGGTCAACACCTCTTCGAGTGAACCGGGCACCTGCGGCACCTTGGCCAACTCCTCCGGCGGGAGGTCGTAGAGGTCACGGTCGAGTGGCGCCGGCGGCTCGATGCGGTTCTGGATGCCGTCGAGCCCGGCCATCAGCAGCGCCGAGAACGCGAGGTACGGGTTGCACGACGGGTCGGGGCAGCGGAACTCGATGCGCTTCGCCTTGGGGCTCTTCGAGTAGAGCGGAATGCGCACCGCGGCGGAACGGTTCCGCTGCGAGTACACGAGGTTCACCGGTGCCTCGTAGCCCGGCACCAGTCGCTTGTATGAGTTCACCGTGGGGTTGGTGAACGCGAGCAGCGACGGCGCGTGCTTCAGGAGACCACCGATGTACCAGCGGGCGAGATCGGACAGGCCGGCGTAGCCCTTCTCGTCGAAGAAGAGCGGCTCGCCGCCCTTCCACAGCGACTGGTGGACGTGCATGCCCGAACCGTTGTCCTGGAACAGCGGCTTCGGCATGAAGGTGACGGTCTTGCCCGCGGCCCGGGCCACGTTCTTGACGACGTACTTGTAGAGCATGAGCTTGTCGGCCATCGTCGACAGCGTGTCGAAGCGCATATCGATCTCGGCCTGGCCCGCAGTGCCGACCTCGTGGTGCTGGACCTCGATCGGGATCCCCACCTGCTCGAGCGTCATCAACATCTCGGAGCGCAGGTCCTGGTACTGGTCCATGGGTGCGACGGGGAAGTACCCCTCCTTGTACCGGACCTTGTACCCGAGGTTCGGGGAACCGTCGAGCTCCTGCTCGCGCCCCGAGTTCCACACACCCTCGATCGAGTCGAGGTGGTAGTAGCCCGAGTACTGGTTCTGATCGAACCGGGCGGAGTCGAAGATGTAGAACTCGGCTTCGGGCCCGAAGTACGCGGTGTCGGCGATGCCGGTGCCCCGGAGGTAGTCCTCGGCCTTCTTGGCGATGTACCGGGGGTCACGGCTGTAGGACTCGCCGGTGACCGGGTCCTTGACGAAGCAGTTGATGTTGAGCGTCTTGTGCTTGGTGAACGGGTCGATCACAGCGGTGTCGGCGTCGGGGATCAGGAGCATGTCGGACTCCTGGATCTCCTGGAAACCCCGGATCGACGACCCGTCGAACCCGAGGCCGTCCTCGAACACGTCTTCGGTCAGCTCGTGTGCCGGAATCGAGAAATGCTGCATCAGACCGGGCAGGTCGCAGAACCGGATGTCGACGATGTCGACGCCTTCGTCCGAGAGCAGCTTCAGCACGTCACTGGGAGTCGCCACGATGACATCACCTTTCGTGTCCATGACCTGTTCGGCCGATTCGGCCGAGTCCGGCCGCAGGTGATCCTGACCGCCCTGCGGGCCCTTGTCGAGTCAGGCTTCCTCCTCAATCGGAGGTAGTTCCGATGTCTGACCGATTTCCCGTAGATGAACGCTCTGTTTCGGCAGGTCACGGCCCGGAAGATGCCGGTTTGCCATCCGTAGACTGACTCGATGCAGCAACAACTCGACTACGTCCTGCGCACGGTGGAAGAGCGCGGAGTGCGCTTCGTGCGGCTCTGGTTCACGGACGTCCTCGGCTCACTCAAGAGCTTCGCCATCACTCCCGCCGAGCTCGAGACCGCGCTCGAAGAGGGCATGACGTTCGACGGGTCGGCCATCCAGGGTTACAGCCGGGTGCAGGAATCCGACATGCTGGCCATGCCCGATCCGAGCACCTTCGAGATCATCCCGTGGCGGGGCGACGACGCCCCCGTCGCCCGGATGTTCTGCGACATCAAGCACCTGTCCGAGGAGCCGTTCGAGGGCGACCCCCGCTACGTGCTCAAGCGCAACCTCGAGCGCGCCCGGGAGAAGGGCTTCACCTTCTACACCGCGCCGGAGATCGAGTTCTTCATCTTCCAGTCGGCCGACCAACCCCCGGTGCCGCTCGACCACGCCGGCTTCTTCGACCTCACCCAGCTCGACATGGTGAGCGAGCTGCGGCGCCAGACCGTCGTCACCCTCGAGGCGATGGGCATCCCGGTCGAGTACAGCTTCCACGAGCTCGGCCCGAGCCAGCACGAGATCGACCTGCGCTACACCGACGCCCTCACGATGGCCGACAACGTCATGACCTTCCGCCTGGTCGTGAAGCAGGTCGCCACCGACCTCGGGGTCTACGCGACGTTCATGCCGAAGCCGATCGAGGGCAACTTCGGTTCCGGGATGCACACCCAGGTGTCGCTGTTCGAGGGCGACGTCAACGCCTTCCACGACCCGGGCGACGAGTACGGACTGTCGAAGGTCGGCCGCTGCTTCATCGCCGGGCTCCTGCACCACGCCCGCGAGATCACCGCGGTGACCAACCAGACCGTCAACTCGTACAAGCGCCTGATCGCGGGCTACGAAGCCCCCGTGTACGTGTGCTGGGCCCGCAACAACGAGTCGGCACTGGTGAGGGTCCCCTCCCCCAAGAAGGGCAAGGAGAGCTCCACCCGGATCGAGTTCCGCTCGCCCGATCCCGCGTGCAACCCGTACCTGGCATTCTCGGTGATGCTGGCCGCCGGGTTGAAGGGCGTAGAAGAGGGCTACGACCTTCCCCCGGAAGCCACCAACAACATCTACGAGATGACTCCGGAGGAGCGTGCGGCCGAGGGAATCGGATCGCTCCCGCAGAGTCTCGCGGAATCCATCTCCGTCATGGAAGAATCTGAGCTCGTGGCCGAAACCCTGGGGGAGCACGTGTTCGACTACTTCATCCGCAACAAGCGTGCGGAGTGGCTCGACTACAAAGGCCACGTGACCCCGTGGGAGCTGGATCGGTACCTAGGTTCCCTGTGATGGCACCCGAACCCCTATTGGTCTTCCCGGACCCGCCTCCTCCGCTGCTCGCGCAGACCCTCGATCTGGCCGGCTACCCGTGGAAGGCAGTCACGAACTCGTCGGTTGCAACCCAGTCCGAGCCGGCCGACGGCTGGGCCGGCGCCGTGGTCTGCGCCGACGAAGACCCCGAAGGCGCGTTCGGCATCTGCCGGGCGCTGCGCAAGCGCGACAGCACGCTCGAGCCGGTCCTGCTGCTCGTATCCGGTGCGCAACTCGGTGAGCTCGAGATGCGCGAAGACCTCTTCGACGACTTCTGCCTCGCCCCTTTCCACCAGAAGGAGCTCGAGGCACGCCTGCGCCACCTCTTCTGGCGTACGGGCCGGGGCGCGCGACCGGAGATCGTGGAGTACGGCGACCTCGTCCTCAACCTCGAGACCTACCAGGCCGCCCTCGGCGGTCGCCCGCTCGACCTCACGTACATGGAGTACGAGCTGCTCAAGTTCTTCGCCACGCACTCCAGCAAGGTGTTCACCCGTGAACAGCTGCTGTCACGGGTGTGGGGCTATGAGTACTACGGCGGGGCCCGCACGGTCGACGTGCACGTGCGGCGCCTGCGGGCGAAGCTCGGCGAGGAGCACGCGAGCCTGATCCAGACCGTGCGCTCGGTGGGGTACCGCTTCGGCTCGCCGCGCTGGTCGCCGGGTGGAGCCGGGCAGATGGCGGAGTCGGCCCTCTAGTACGGGGCGGGTCTAGTTCGAGCCGGCCTGCTCCGGCGCCGCTCCCGCACGCGTTTCGGCATCTTCGACGAGGAGAAAGCCCATGAGGGCACTCCAGATCGCGCCCCCGAGCATCACGGCCACGGGCAAGAGAAGCAGCATGACGATCACCATGATGATCCCGCCGGCAGCCACGCCACGACCCTAGCGCGACCTCAACGGCGTAGGCGCCGCGCGGCGTGCGTCTCGCGGGCGGGGAACGCTTCGGGGCGCGTGCCCTCGGCGTGCGCGATCGCGTTCCACGCGGCGGCGGCCACCGCCGCGAACGCGGCGTCGGACGCGCGCGCGAGCGGCGGCCCGGCGTCGTCGAGGATCTCCACGTTGATCTCCGGCGTGTCCCGGGCCCGGATGATTCCGAACGAGCGGATGGTGAGGTCGTGGACCTCACCGGTCGCCGGATCCACCGCCAGACCTTCGGTGAGCACCCAACCGAGCGCCATGTGCGTCGCCCCGATCACGTACGAGCGCAGCACCGTCTCGTCGAGCGCGTCACCCGCGGCAACGCGCACGTCGACGCGCGAGAGCACGCCATCGGGATCTACCGCGACGTGCGCGCCGGCCAGCGCGCCGCTCGGTGCTCGCGCGCAGCCGTCGAGCAGCACCGACCCGGCCCGCTCGTCGCGCACCGACGCGGCGCGATCCACACCGGCCGCGGTGAGCGCGCCCTCGACGAGCACGACCCGCTCGGCAAACCCCACCGCCCGTAGCGTCGATGCAGCGGGGGGACCCGTCACTGATGCCGTCGACCAGTCGCCCACCTCTTCGATGAGGTACGGCCACTCGATCGGCGCCAGGAACGGCGCGACGTCGCCGGCCACGACACCGGTGACCGCGACGCGACCGTCGCCGAAGCGCGCGCTCGCCGCGATGGGCGGGCGCTTGGGTCCGAGTCGCACGACGTCTTCCCTCGCGAAGACGACCCGCACCGCGCGACCCAGCTGGTCGGCCAGCGCGCGCGCCGCGGCCGGCACGGGCGACGATTCCTTGCCTCCGAATGCGCCCCCGTTGGCGAGTGGTGTCGCCGCCTCGTCGCCCGGCTCGCACCACGACGCATCCGGTTCGAGATAGGCGGGCTCCACCCAACTCGTCGCCAGTCGCACTCCCCCATCCGCGACTGCGGCAAGATCCAACGGCGGTTCCGGATCGACCGTGGTCCGCCGGCCCTGCACCTTGCCCGCCCGGGCTCGCGCCTCCAGCAGCGTGTCGGCCACCACCCACGGCAGCCCAGCGGCCTCCACCGTCGGCGCCGTGCCACCCACCGGGGCAGGCACTGCGACCAGCGCATCCCGCGGCGCCCGGTCGTCGGCGAAGCCGCCGTCGCCCAGTGGGATCCCGTGCGCAATCCGCTGCGCCACTCCGCCCTCGAGGGTCGCACGACGCGCCGCCGCGTCCTCGCGCCCCCGCGCGTTCGTCGCTTCGGGATCGCCGGCCCGGGCCCGGTCGACCGCGTCGTAGACCGTCTGCCAACCGGTGCACCGGCAGAGGTGCGCGGCCAGGGCCCGGTCGAGTTCCGGCCGCGTCGTCTTGCCCTGGGCCGCCAGCGCGGCCACCCGCACGAGGATCCCCGGAGTGCAGAACCCGCACTGCGAGCCACCGACGGCGACGAACGCGTCGGCGAGGCCGTCGCGGGTTTGGGCATCCAGCCCCTCCACCGTGGTCACCGACCGGCCGGCCACCCGAGTCGCGGGCGTCACACAGGCGACACGCGCGGCACCGTCGACCAGCACGGTGCAGCATCCGCACTGCCCCTGGGGGGCACAGCCGTCCTTGGGCGAGACGATCCGAAGCTGCTCGCGCAAGACGGACAGGAGCGATTCACCGGGGGCGGCGTCGACCTCGACCTGGTCTCCGTTGCACACGAACTGCACCCGATCCCAAGTTGCCGCCACGGGCAGGCAGGATAGGGGGATGGCTGCTGACGACTTCTCGGAGCGCGCGCGACTCGCGCCGCCACTTCCTCGGCGCCGGGCTGGCAGCCGCCGGCGGCCTCGTGCTCGCAAGCGCGTTCGGTGCCGACGCCGCCGACGCGCTCGACACGAAGACCTTCTTCCCGCTGGTGCTCTCGAGCGACCTCTACGCCTCCCCCCGGCCCCAGCGCCTGGTGTTCGCCCTGTCGCACAGCAGCAGCTCGGGAATCCAGTACGCCAGCGGCCCGTCGGTGCAGGTGCGCTTCGGCTCGCCCGACGGCACCACGACCACCACGCTGATGAAGACCGCCTACGACCGGGCCGGGCTCCCGAAGGGCCGGGGCGTCTACGTGAGCTTCCCGACCTTCCCGACCGCCGGCATCTGGAAGGTGGAGGCGCGGGCCAAAGGACAGAAGATCCCGTTCAGCGTGCAGGTGAACGCCAGCCCCATCACGGTGGTCCCGGGCCAGCCGGCCCCGCGTGCGGCGTCGCCCACCCCCACCGCCACGCTCGGGGTGAAGCCGATCTGCACCCGCGATCCCATGTGCCCGCTGCACACGAAGTCGCTCAGCGACGTGATCGGTGCCGGGAAGCCGGTGGCCGCGCTGTTCGCCACACCGGCGCGCTGCCAGTCGCAGTACTGCGGGCCCGTCCTCGACGAGCTCCTCGACGTGATGGACGCCTACACCGACAAGGTCACGTTCGTGCACACGGAGATCTACCAATCGGCCACCGGGACCGCGTTGGTCCCCACGCTCAATGCCTGGAAGATCGAGAGCGAGCCGTTCCTGTTCGGAGTCGACGGCGCGGGCGTGATCCAGTCGCGAATCGACGGCGCATTCGGCGGCGACGAGATGAAAGCGCTCCTGGACGCGTTGACCCAGACCCAGCCGAGCGGCTGAGCGAGCGGGAAACCCGGAATCAGAGGAGTAGGGTCGGCGACGTGTCGCCGTCAGCGGCTCAGCTGAACGACTGTCCGCACCCGCAGCTGCGCTGTGCGTTCGGGTTGTTGATTGCGAACCCGGCGCCCTGGAGGCCGTCCTTGTAGTCGAGCGACGCACCACCGAGGTGCTGGGCGCTCGCGGGGTCGATGACCACGCTGACGCCGCCGTGATCGGTCCGGATGTCGTCGGCGGCGATGTCGGTGTCGAAGAACATCTCGTAGCTGAGGCCCGAGCAACCACCGGGGCGCACCGCGACGCGGAGCACGAGGTCGGGGTTGCCTTCCGCCGTGATCAGGGACTTCACCTTGTCGGCGGCGGCATCAGTGAGCGTGAAAACCGTGCTGGCGTCCTGAACGGTGAACATCGAACCTCGCAGGTGTTGGTCTGGCCCCTATGAACGGGTCGCAGAGCTGGCTTCAGGATATCCGACTCCCACCGTGACGTGACACGGCTCATGGGCGTACAACGTCGCGAACTCCTCGACTCTTCCCCCGCCGACCGCATCCACCACGCCTTCGCAGAGCCCCCGGTGGAGATTGCAGACGAGCTCCGGGTAGGCCTCGGCGAGCTCGCGGAACGGGCAGTGCAGGAACTCGATGCGGGTGGTCCGGGTGCCGTCGCCGGTCGGCTCCGGCTCCATCGCCGGCTCGAACCCCAGGCGACCGAGCTCACCTTCGAGCGCCCGGACACAGCTCTGCGACCGGGTGCGGCCGCCGGCCTCGGCGCCCCAGACCCGCCCGATCTCGGCCGCTTCGGCGCCGTCGGCGCCCACTCGCTCGGCCAGGGCCGCGAGCAGCCCGGCGAGCAACGCGTGGGCCGGCGGGTCGAATCCGAGGCCGGGGGCCCCGGCGCTCAGGAAATAGAGGTGCTGCGGCCGCCCGACCGTTCCGCGATGCACGGCTTCGACGTCGACGAGCCCGACCTCTCGCAACCGCTCGAGGTGCAGGCGCACCGTATTGGCGTGGATACCCAGCCGCTCGGCGAGGTCGTTGGCCGACAGCGCGGCGGTGGAACGGGCCAACTCCTGGTACATCGCGTAGCGGGTCTCGTCGCCGAGCGCCTTGAGCACGCCCAGCTGATTCGACGTTCCGCGCTCGTCCACGGGTTGACGGTACCCGGCAACGGGCATATTTTCAAGATGTAGCCTGTATTAATCATCATGGTGCGCATTCCTGACCCCGACGATCCCGGAGCCCCCGTCCACGAGCCGGTCGCGGGCCCTGCGCCGTCGGCCGACGACGTCCGCGGCATGCTGGCCGGCGTCATCGACCCCGAGCTGCACGCCAGCATCGTCGACCTCGGCATGGTCGACGACGTCCGCATCGAACTTGACGGTGCGGTCACCGTCCGGATCGCGCTCACGACGGCCGGCTGCCCGCTGCGGTACCAGATCAAGCAGGACGTCGAGTCCAAGGTGCGCGGCCTGGCCGGCGTCACCGGCGTGACGGTCGAATACGGCGAGATGACCGCGGAGCAGAAGACGGCCGCGATGCAGCGTGCCCGCTTCAACGCTCGCGAGAACGCCGCCACCACCGAGGTCCCGTCGACCACGCGGGTGCTGGCGGTGGCGAGCGGCAAGGGTGGCGTCGGCAAGTCGTCGGTCACGGTGAACCTCGCCGCCGCACTGGCGGCGCGTGGGCTCACGGTCGGCGTGCTCGATGCCGACATCTGGGGCTTCAGCGTGCCGCGCATGCTTGGTGTCGAGGGTCGCCTCGGCGGGTCCGACGGCAAGATCACCCCCAACACGGTCAGCGTCCCGAACGCGACCGGCGGTGCACCGGGCACGCTCAAGGTCGTGTCCATGGGCTTCCTCGTCGACGACGAGGGCAGCGCGCTCATGTGGCGCGGCCTGATCCTGGCGAAGGCGCTGGAGCAGTTCCTCACCGACGTGCGTTGGGGCGAGATGGACTATCTCCTCATCGACATGCCGCCCGGTACGGGTGACGTGCAGATGGGTCTCGCCCGGATGCTCCCGCAAGCCGAGATGCTCGTCGTCACCACGCCCGCGCTCGCCGCGCAGAAGGTGGCCTTGCGCGTCGCCGACATGGCGCGCCGCTCCTACATGAAGGTCGTGGGGGTCGTCGAGAACATGAGTGAGTTCGTCGCCCCCGACGGCTCGCATCACGCGGTGTTCGGCACCGGCGGTGGCGCCGCGCTCGCCGCCGACATCAACGCTCCGCTCGTGGCGCGGATCCCGCTCGAGCCGGCGGTGTCGGCCGGCGGCGACGCGGGGGCTCCCATCACGTTGACGCAACCGGGGAGCCCGGCGGCGACCGCGTTCCGGGACCTGGCCGACCGGATCGTCGACGACCTGCTCCCGCCGATCGAGATGGCCGGCTGCACGGCTCGGCTGCTCGACCTCGTTGCCCGGGCCGACGCGTAGGGCGTCACGCGATACGCGCGAACACGCGACAACAAACGAGCCCGGGCTCCATCGGCCCGGGCTCGTTGCGTCGCGTTGCGCTGCGTGTGGTGCGGGCAAGCCGCTACTTCACGTCGAACTCGCCCTTCATGCCCTTCGCGTAGTCGTCGTTCGGCGCGTCGCCACCCGTGCTGACGTAGCCGAAGTGCCCGGCAGTGAGCGTCTGCTGCAGGTGCGCGATGCCCCCGGGTGCGACACCGGAGACGCCACCGATGATCACGCCCGGCGCGTCACCGGCCGGCGCCTCGCCGTTGAAGAACGCGTCGAAGTACGTCTTCACGTCGTCGAGCGTCTTGCCGTCGTTGATCTTCACCAACGTGAACGTGTGGGGCGCCGTGCCTTCGTTCGTGACCTTCGCGTTCAACTGGCGCCCGAGGTTGTCGGCCGGGAACGTGATCGAGGTGTCGGTCAGTGTCACGTCGGTCACGCCGTCAGTCGCGGGTTTCAGGTTCGACTTCGCCGTCGACACGTCGAACACCGTCACCATGCCGTGCGCGATGTGCGGCGAACCATCGGTGGGGGTGGGGACGAAGCACATGATCCCGTAGTGACCCGCGGTCAGCTCGGTGAGCGTGGTCGTCTTCTGCCCCGGCCCGATGAGGTCGGGGAGACCCGGAACGCCGTTGGGGTCGGCGTCTTTCGCACCCACCTTCTCGAACGCGGATTGGTCGCTCGACAACGCAGCCGCCTTCAACTGCTTGGCCGTTACGCCCTTCTTCAGCTTGACCACCGCCATCATGTGATCTTCCACGCCGGCGTTGTCGAAGTTGACCTGCGTCCATCCGGACTTGAGCGCGCCCTTCAACTTGTAGACGTACTCACCGGCTTTCACCGTGAGCATGTTGGATCCCGACGCTTCCGCCGCGGGCGCGGTGACGCCCACCATGGCGGAGACGACGAGAAGCGCGGCCAAACCGGCCCAGATCCGGGTGACGCGCGCGCGTCGAGACTGCGTAGTCAATGCCCTCCCTTTCGTTGAGCCCTTTCGTTGAGTCCCACGAACTGCCTTCGGTGACGTCGATCGTGGACGCGAGCGGAGGAACTGACCATCCTGCAGGTACGACCGGCCGGTGCGTGCTCTCACCCCGGCGAGGGGGTGGTTCGAACCTGCCGAGCCGGCCGCGGCCGGCTACGCGAGCTTCCAGGCCGATTTCACCGAGACGCCGGTGACCTTGCCCTCACGCTTCAGCTTGAGCAGGTGCGCGTGCACCTGCCAGCTCGCGGCCTCCACCAGCTTCGGGTGCAGCTCCTGGTCGGCGTAGAGAGTGGTGACGAGATCGGAGATGCGGGCCGGGCCGTTCTTCAGGACCTTCAGGATCTGACGTTCGCGCTCGACCCGATGGGCGACGTACTCCTGGATCCGCACCTTCGGATCTTCGATCGCATCGCCGTGCCCGGGAGCCAGGCGGGAGAGCCGGAGCTTCTCTAGGCGTCGCAAGGTGGTGAGGTACTCGGTCATGTCGCCGCCGCGGTTGGGGCTGACCACCGAGTACATGCCGTCGAGGACGGTGTCGCCCGTGAACAGGACTCGTTCCTCCTCGAGGAGGAAGCAGAGGTGGTTGGGCGCGTGACCGGGCGTGTGGAGCACATCGAGGCCGAACTCGGTGCCTTCGATCGTGTCGCCCTCGCCGATCACCCGGTCGGGGACGATGTCGGTGTCCTTGTCGAGACGCTTGCCGAACGCGAGGACCTCCGCGCCGGTGGCCTCGACGAGCCGGGCGGTGCCCGGCGCGTGGTCAGGATGGGTGTGGGTGAGCAGCACCCACCGCACCCGTTCCCGCATCGAGGCCCCGACGATGGCGTCGATGTGCTGCGGGTCGTCGGGACCGGGATCGATCACCGCGACCTCGTCGATTCCCACGAGGTAGGTGTTGGTACCCGGCCCGGTGAAGGGGCCCGGATTCGGGGCCACGATGCGCCGGACGAGGGGCGACAGGGCGCTCGGGACTCCGGGGGTGAGATCGGC
Source organism: uncultured Actinomycetes bacterium (assembly GCA_963819735.1). GTDB lineage: Bacteria > Actinomycetota > Acidimicrobiia > IMCC26256 > DASPTH01 > CAWFXC01. The sequence goes on from CAWFXC010000001.1 coordinate 1,130,658, forward strand.
CATCTCAAGCCCTTCCGGTGCGCTCGAACTGACCGAGCGTCGCATCACGAGCTGGCACCTTCATATTGTAGGTGCGCCTATGGACCCGCGGCGCGCCCTCCCTTCGATCGAGCGGGTCGTGGCCGGTCTGCACGGGCTGCCGCAGCCGCTCCTGGTGGAGGCGGCACGCCGGGCCGTCGGTGAGGCGCGTGAAGCCGTCGACGGCGGCGCAACCGTCGACGGGGCGACCGTGATCGCCGCCGCGGCTGCCCACGTGGAGGAGATCCAGGCGGGATTGTTACGCCCCGTCGTCAACGCCACCGGCGTGATCGTGCACACGAATCTCGGCCGTTCGCCGCTCGGCGCCGAGGCGTTGGCCGACGCCGCCCGGATCGGTGCCGGCTACTCGAACCTCGAATATCGGATGGGACCCGGCGTGCGCGGCTCCCGCCACGACCATGCCGGCTCGCTGCTGGCCCGGGCCTGTGGCGCGGAGGCCGGGCTGGTCGTCAACAACAACGCCGCCGCGGTGCTGCTGTCGCTGGCGGCTCTGGCGCGCGGTCGCGAAGTCGTCGTCTCCCGAGGCGAGCTGGTGGAGATCGGCGGCGGCTTCCGCGTGCCCGAGATCATGGCGGAGTCGGGGTGTCGCCTGGTCGAGGTGGGCACGACCAACCGCACCCGTCGCGCCGACTACGAGCAGGCACTCGTCCCGGAGACCGCGCTCCTCCTGAAGGTGCACGCGTCGAACTACCGCATGGTGGGGTTCACGGAGACCACCGGGGTCGACGAGCTCACCGGGTACGGGATTCCCGTGATGGTCGACGCCGGTTCCGGTCTCCTCGACGACACCACGCCGTGGCTCCCGTCCCGCCCGGTGTGGTTGCACGACGAGCCCGGCGTGCGGCAGGCGGTCGAGGCGGGCGCGGGAGTGGTCACGTTCTCGGGCGACAAGCTGCTCGGTGGGCCCCAAGCGGGCATCATCGTCGGACGCGCCGACTTGGTCGCCACCATCGCACGCCATCCGCTGGCACGCGCGATGCGCGCCGACAAACTCACCCTGGCCGCACTGCAGTCAGTTGCCCTCGCGTACCTGGCCGGCGACGCGACGACGATCCCGCTGTGGCGGATGGCCACGGTCACGGTCGACGAACTCCGGCGGCGAGCGGAGGCGATCGCGGCCGCGCTCACCGGCGTGAAGGTCGTCGACACCGAAGCGGTCGCCGGTGGAGGCTCCCTGCCCGGCCTCACGATCCCGTCGATCGGTGTCGCCGCCGACGTGTCGGATGCCGACGCCCGGAGCGCGCGACTGCGCGACCACGATGTCGTTGCGCGCGTCGCCGACGGCATGCTGATCTGCGACCTGCGTACCGTCGACCCGATCGACGACGCCAAACTCTTGGCCGCGCTCCGAGCCGCGTTGTCGTGAACCTGCGATGAGGGTGGTGGCCACCGCCGGACACGTCGACCACGGAAAATCGTCACTCGTACTCGCGCTCACCGGCACCGACCCCGACCGCTTCGCCGAGGAGAAGGCTCGGGGGCTCACGATCGATCTCGGCTTCGCGTTCACCACGCTGCCGTCGGGAGTCGAAGTCGGGTTCGTCGATGTGCCCGGGCACGTGCGCTTCATCAAGAACATGCTCGCGGGCGTCGGCGCGGTCGAGGTTGCGCTCCTGGTCGTGGCGGCCGGCGAAGGGTGGATGCCCCAGAGCGAGGAACACCTGCGCATCCTCGAGTTGCTCGGAGTCCGCCACGGGATGGTGGCGATCACGAAGGCCGACGCGGTCACGCCCGACGACGTCGAGCTCGCGCAGCTCGAGGTGGACGAGCGGCTCGCGACGTCGTCATTGCGCGACGCACCCGTGATCGTGTGCGATTCCGTATCCGGCCGCGGTCTCGACGACATCCGTCGCACGCTCGACACCGTCCTGGCGGCAGCACCGGTCGCCGCCGACCACGGACGCCCCCGACTCTGGATCGACCGGGTGTTCGCGCCGCGCGGTGCCGGGACCGTGGTCACCGGCACCCTCGCCGGCGGTGCTATTGCAATTGACGACGAGCTCGAGGTCGTGCGGCTGGGGCGGCGCGTCCGGGTACGCGGCGATCGAGACGGCCCACCGTCACGTCGACGAGGTTGCGCCCGGGACCCGGGTCGCTCTGAATCTCGTGGGGATCGAGCACCGTGCCCTCGTGCGCGGCGACGCGTTGGTGCAGCCCGGACAGTGGACGGCGGCCCGCACCGTCGACGTCGCCGTCGCTTCGGTGCCCGGTGAGGAACTGGCAGGCCGCGCGAAGTTGCAGGCCTACGCCGGCTCGGGCGAGCACCCGATCCGTTTCCGGGCGCTGGGTACCGACGGGCGATTCGCCCGGCTGACTCTGGTTTCGCCACTGCCCCTCGCGCCCGGCGATCGTCTCGTGTTGCGTGACCCGGGCCGCGAACGCACCGTTGCGGGCGCCGAGGTGCTCGACGTCGATCCGGTCAGCCGGGCCGCCGACGCGCCAGCCGTCCTTTCGTTGCCGCTCGGCGCCCGACTCGTCGCCGCCCACGGCTGGATCGCGCGAGCCGACCTGCCGCGCGTCACCGGCCTCGACGCTGGTGCGGCCGACGCGCTGGCTTCGAGCACCGTCGAGTCGGGCGCGGCCGTCGTCGCCGGCGAATGGCTCGTGGAACCGAACGTGCTCGCCGAAGTGCGAACACAAGCTTCCGCGCGCGTGCAGCGACACCATCGCGAACAACCGATGAGTACGGGAATCGAGGTCGGCGCGTTGGCCGGCGCGCTGCGAATCGATGCGGTCCGGTTGCGCGCCGCACTCGCCGACGATCCGGGGTTGGTGGTGGAACAGGGAGTCGCGCGTGAGCGCGCGCATCGGGCGCGCGGTTCGGAGTCGCCCGAAGCGCGCGCGCTCCTCGCCGAGCTCGACGCGTCTCCGTTTTCTCCGCCGGCGCCGTCCGACGTCGGCCTCGCGCGCGCACTCGTGCGGGAGGGCACGCTCGTCGACGTCGACGGAATCGTGTTCACCGCCGGCGCGGTCGATCGCGCCCGCCGCCTGGTTCAGCAGGCGCTACGCGAGAAGGGAACGCTCACCATCGCCGATGCCCGGTCGATCCTCGGCAGCTCCCGCAAGTACGTGGTTCCCCTCCTCGGGCGTTTCGACGCCGAGGGCGTGACCCGCCGACGCGGCGACGAGCGCATTCCCGGACCCAACACGGAGCGAGCGGACGCGAGCGACGGGGAGAACGGGACGGAGCGAGCGGACGCGAGCGACGGGGAGAACGGGACGGAGCGAGCGGACGCGAGCGACGGGGAGAACGGACCGGGCTAGCTGTAGCTGGACTCCAGGAGGCCGCGCCGCTCGGTCTCGTTCAAGCCGCCCCAGATGCCGTGCGGCTCACCGACGCGCAGGGCGTACTCGAGACACTCCCGCCGAACGGGGCACTCGCGGCAGATTCCCTTGGCCCGCGCTTCGCGCAGGTCGCGGTCCTCACGTCGTTCCGCGCTCGACGGCGGGAAGAAGAGGGCCGTCTCCGGCCCGCGGCATGCAGCTCGGGCACGCCAGGTTTCGAGTGTGCGGACGGTCACGGACCACCCTCCCCCGTTCAGAGTGTCTCGCGCCGCGGAACCTACTCCGGACCGCGCGCTCGGGACAAGAACGGGTCGTCGGGCCGATGCCGACGCCGTCAGTCGCGCTGCTTCGCCTTGCGGTTCTTGGCGCGCTCCCGGTAGTCCTCCGCTCCACCCTCGGGCGGCTCCACCTCGAGGACGAGGCCTTCGACCGAGACGACGCGTGCGGGCTCGCCGACCTTGATCGGCGTCGCCCGGTTGGTGCGGGCGCGCCAACGGGCACCGCGGATCATCACCACGCCGTCGGGATCGATCGACACCTCGGCGGTGCCCTCCTCGCCGACCATGCCCTCCCGCCCGATCGTGGGCGTCGAGAACCGGGCCCGGATCATCGCGGTCATCCCACCGAGCATGAAGAGCACCATGCCCACGCACACCACCAGCAGCACCCACCACGCGGGGCGCAGCTGCGACGAGCCGCCGTAGAGGAAGATCGATCCGATGCCCAGGGACGCCGCGCCGATGACCGTCCACGGACCGAGGCCGCCGGCCTGCACGTCGATCGCGAAGCCGAAGGTGGCGAGGAACAACAGCCCCAGCGCCCACCAGTGCACGGGGAGGTGCGAGAACCCGACGAACGCGCCGACCACGCAGAACGCCCCGACGATGCCCGCCAGTCCGATCGCCGCGGTGTAGAACTCGAACACCATGAGCGCGAGCCCGACCACCAGCAGCGCGTAGGCGATCGACGGGCTGATCAGGCGGTGCAGCAGCGAGTCACCGAGCCCGAGGCGGCTGAAGATCACGTCCTGGTTCGGCTGACGCCGGCGGCCGCGACCGGTCCCGATGACCTTGGCGGTGGAGAGCTTCACCGGACCGGCCGCCGTGGTCACGGTCGTGCCGTCGAGCCTCACGATCAGCTCGCCGATCGTGGGACGAACGCCGTTGGTGGCGCCCACCGCGTGGGCGGCGCTGGAGCCGAGCCGCACGCCGGCCAACTTGCGGGCGCCGTCGGGATTCCGGCCGTTGCGGCGGGCCAACGCGGCCAGCTGGTCGGCGACGCCCGCTTTGGTGCTCGCGCCGGGGTCGTCGAGCTGCAGCGGCTGGCCCGGCCCCGCGCCGGAACCCGGTGAGATGTAGGCGAGATGAGCCGCTTCGAGGAGCACGGCGGCGGCGCCCTTGGCGTCGGCCCCGGACGGGCCCACCCAGACCGCGACCGGAACCCGCGACCGGTTGATGGCGCGGACCGCACCGTCGATGTCGGAGTCGATCGCGCCCGACGACGAGAGCTGGAGGATGAGCAACGTCGCGTGGCTGGAGTTCGCGTCGGCGATGGAGTTCTTCACCAGCGACACGTTCGGGGCGTCGAGGTAACCCTCGACCTGCACGACGTCGATGCCTCGTCGCCCGATCGGGGGTGTCGCGGCACCGCCGGGGGTGTCGAGCACGGTCGCCGCGGACGCGAGGACGATCGCGAGCAGCGCAGTGGTGCGACGCACGAAGCGCGCGATGGGGACTCCCGTAGCATCGGTGGCCATGGACCTCGAGCGCTTCTGCGCGACCTCCCGGGTCGTGATCGTGGCGGGTAAGGGCGGGGTCGGCAAGACGACGGTGACCGCCGCGCTGGCCACCGCAGCGGCCCGCACGGGCATGAGCGTGCTGATCGTGGAGGTCGAGGGCAAATCGGGACTCGCGGCGTGCTTCGGCGAGGCCCCACTCACCTATCAGGATGCCGAGCTCCGACCGGGATTGCGTGCGCGCACGCTGACCCCCGACGATGCCCTGCTCGAGTACCTCGACGACCACGGTATGCGACGGATCTCGCGGCGGCTCAGTCGGTCGGGGGCGCTCGACGTCGTCTCGACGGCCGTCCCGGGGATGCGCGACATCCTCGTCCTGGGCAAGGTGAAACAGCTCGAGCGGGCGGGGGTGGCCGATCTCATCGTGCTCGACGCCCCGGCCGCCGGCCACGCCGTCAGCTTCCTGTTGTCGGCCCAGGGGCTGGTCGACGCGGTGAAGGTCGGGCCCGTGCACAAGCAGGCCGCTGATGTCGTCGAGCTGCTCACCGATCCGGTCCGGTGCCAGGTGATGCTCGTCACGCTGCCCGAGGAGACACCGGTCAACGAACTGGTCGACACCGCCTACGCGATCGAAGACCGCGCCGGCGTCGCCCTCGGCCCCATCGTGGTGAACGGGTGCGTCACGCCGATGGCCGGCATCGACGACGACCTCCACGGCCTCGCCGGCGCGCGCGCCGACGCCACCGCCGCGGGAGTCACGTTGCCGGAGTCCGAGCTCGAGGCGCTGGCGACGGCGGCCGAGTTCCGCGCCGGTCTGCTCCGGCGCCAGGCGGCGCAGTGCGATCGGCTGAACCACCAGCTCCCGCTCCCGCAGATCCGCCTCCCGTACCTCTTCACCGCCGACATCGGCGCGAGCGAGCTCGACGCGCTCACCGACGACCTCACCGCGGGAGTGCTCGCGCTCGACGACGTGAGCACGCGGTGACCTCACTGGCGACGCTGATCGAGCAGCGGCACATCGTGATCTGTTGCGGCACGGGTGGCGTCGGCAAGACCACCACCGCGGCGACGCTCGCCATCGAAGGTGCCCGACGCGGGCGCGACACCGTCGTCGTCACCATCGACCCCGCGAAGCGACTCGCCAACACGCTCGGGCTCGATTCCCTCTCCAACACTGCGCACGAAGTCCCGCGCGCCCGGTGGGATCCCGACATGAGCGCACCGGCGGGCGGCCGGTTGCACGCGCTCATGCTCGACACGAAGACAACGTTCGACCAACTCGTGCAGAAGTACGCGGTCAACGAGGAGCAGGCGGAGCGCATCCTCACGAACGGCTTCTACCGCAACATCGCCGGCGCGCTGTCCGGCACGCAGGAGTACATGGCGATGGAGAAGCTCTACGAGCTCCACGACGGCGGCGGTTTCGACCTCGTCGTCGTCGACACTCCCCCCACGCGCCACGCGCTCGACTTCCTCGACGCCCCCCGGCGCCTCACCCGCATGCTCGACAATCGGATCTTCCGTTTCCTGATGGTGCCGACGCGGGCGACGTTGCGGGTCGGCAGCGTCGCGGCCCAGACCTTCCTGCGCATGGTCTCGCGCGTCGTCGGCACCGAAGCCATCGACGACATCATCGAGTTCTTCCGCGCGTTCGAGGGAATGGAAGAGGGCTTCCGCGAGCGCGCCGCGCTGGTCATGGCCCTCCTGGCGTCCGACGACACGAGCTTCGTGCTCGTGACCTCCCCGCGGCGTGATGCCGTCGAGGAGGCGCAGTTCTTCGCCGAGCGGCTCACCGAGGGCGAGTTCAGCGTCGACGCGCTGATCGTGAACCGAGTACACCCTCACTACTGCGACGACTCCCCCGCGACTCTGCGCGCCCGCGCCGCGGCCCTCACGACTCAGGCCGGTCCCGTTGCTGTCACGGAGGGCACCGCCGAGGCATCCGACGCGGTTCGGGCCGCTCGGCGGCTCGCCACGCGCTACACCAACCTGGCCGAATTCGAAGACGTCGCCGCCCGCGAGCGCAGAGAACTCGGCGGGCTCGAGGACCGGATCGGCAACGCGTCGATCGCCTACGTTCCCGAACTCGGTCACGACGTCCACGACTTCACCGCGCTGCGTGCGGTCGGAGAACACCTGGTCGGGCGCGGCTAGCTTTGCCGCCGATGAGCACGATCCTCGTGGCGGCCGACGCGAAATGGGTTCGGGACCTGGTCAAGTCGGCCTGTGTCGCGACCGGCCAGCGGGTCATCGAGGTCACGCGGGGCCAGGACGTGCGCGACACCGTCAGCGCCGAGGAACCCGACCTCGTGATCCTCGACCTGCAGATCGCCAACATGGGGGGCATCGCGGTGGCGATCGACCTCCGGCTCGAAGGATCGGCCGGCCGCCTCCCCGACACGTCGATCCTGCTGCTGCTCGATCGCCAGGCCGATCGGTTCCTGGCCAAGCGGGCCGACGCCGACGCCGAGCTGGTGAAGCCGATCGACCCCGGCACCCTGCGCCGCACTGTCGACCGGCTGCTCGCGGTGGCCGTCGCGGCTCGGGGAGAAGGCGACGATTCCACCACCGATTCCGCCGGAGAGATCGACCCCGACGAAGGCTAGAATCACCACCCCTTCGGGATGTAGCGCAGCTTGGTTAGCGCGCAGCGTTCGGGACGCTGAGGTCCCGGGTTCAAATCCCGGCATCCCGACCACCGAAGGTGCAGGTCAGCGGGGGTTCGCGCCCCCGCTGACTCGCGTTCAGGCGGAGGCGATCCCACGCTGATCCCGCGGGAGGGTGAAAAACCGGTCTTCGAGAGCGTCGGCGGCAGCCCTGTCGGCTTCGCTGGTTGCCTGCGCGTAGACGCCGAGCGTGAGGCGCGGATCGGAGTGTCCGAGACGGGTCTGAGCGGTCTTCAGATCGACTCCCGCGAGCACCAGGCCGCTCGCGTTCGAGCGACGGAGATCATGAAAGGTCAGACCGTCGACGCCAGCGCGCTTCGTTGCCGGCAGCCAGATCCGGTAGCGGAAGTTCCGGTAGTCGAGCACGCCCCCGTCCCGCATCGTGAACACCAGCGCGGGACCGTCTTCAGCGGTGAGCCCACGCTTGGCGAGGTGTATCGAGAGCATCTCTGCAAGCACCTTCGGTACAGCGAGCGTTCGACGACCGGCTGACGACTTCGGGGGACCGAACACCGTCGCCCCCTTCGGTCCACGCGTTGCTTGCTCCGTGACGGCGAGCGTGCGTCCGAGAAGATCGAGGGACTGGACCCGGAGTCCTGCGCACTCACCCCACCTGAGCCCCAGAACGGCACCGAGGTACGGGAGCGGCCAGTAGTCCTCCCCCAGCTCGTCGGAGAGTCGTGCGAGTTCGTCTGACGTGATGACGCGACACGTCACCGGTTCGGTCTCGGGGAGCTTGATCCCGCGACATGGTGAAGCCACGAGGATCTCAGAAGCAACCGCGTACGCGAAGATCGCCCGCAGCGTGCCTTAGACGCGTCGGACACTACGAGCGGACATCTGCTCCGACCATTCAGCGACGATCCCGCGAAGCTTCGAGGTCGTGACCGTCCCGAGCGGGCTTTCACCGATGGCCGGCTTGAGATGAACACGAACGATCGACTCGTCACGCGCGTACGCGCTGGGTCGCTTCGTCGGACTCGACGCGAGCCACTCGTCGGCCACGTCAGCGAACGTGCGCCCGGCCTGGCGAGGATCTACCCACGCGCCTCGCAGCTTGTCGGCCTCAACGGTGGACGCGTGCCGTTGGGCGTCCTTGCGAGTGTGGAACGTACGTGAACGCTCCGTGCCCTCTGGGGTGCGGTAGCGAACTTCCGAGCGCGTCTCGCCGGCCTTGGTTCTACGCCGGTCGATTGATGCCACGAGTGCCTCCAGGACTTAGAGACGTCCTGTGGCGCGTGCCCAACGTTCTACGTCCGACCAGGCCCACACGTGCGTGTGGCTGATTCGGGCGATGGGCTTCGGGAAGTCGGCGTAACGATTCCGCCAGTTGTGAACCGTCTCGGGGCGAGCAAGTCCAAGCCTTTCGGCAATCTCACCAGTTCCTACGAGTTCGTTCACGTCGACCTTCCGTCCCATCGCCCCGGACGCTACGCAGAAAACGCAACCCCAAGGAAGTCTTGACTAGTGCTCTAGTCGACGATACGCCTGACTAGCTGTCTAGTCAAGCCGGCCGCGGGAAGCAGAGCGGTGCGTTCGTTGCTGCTTCGACTACAGGCGGGTTCGGGTTCGTAAACCTCGCGTCATCGCAGGAGCCTCGCCTTTTGCTCTTGGAATTCTTCCTCGGTGAGAATCCCGTCATCGCGTAGTCCCGCGAGCTTACGAAGCTGGTCGAAGAGATCCGGTGGCGGCACGGTGACGCTTTCGGGCGTCGAGCCCTCGTCTCGTCCGCTCGGCGCGAGTTCCGCGCCTTTCTCGACCGATTCGCCTTCAACGACAGGCTGACCTAGTGACTGCGCTTCGCTCGCCGAGGTCGTCTCAGGGGAAGACGCGCCGTCTTGTTCGGCGTCTGATTGAGCTAGTGGATCAGTGGATTGAGTGCCGCCATCCGCGACGTGGTCAGTCCACGCCGTGCCGTCGTAGTAGCGGAGCTCGTGAGCGGACGAAGGGTCCGGATACCAGTCTCCGAACGGGTCGCTCGCCTGCACGCCGGCGTCGGCAACATGCGCGCTCCAGACTGTCCCGTCGAAGTAGCGCACTTCATGTCGTCGCGAGGGATCGGGATACCAGTCGGGCGCCTTGGCCTGCACGTCTTCGCCTCCAACTTCGTGGACGGGTTCGCGCGCGTCGATGGCAGCGAGATCCGCTTCGAGCTGACGGACAAGAGACCCTTCGTCTTGTCGAAAATGCGCGATGGCTAGTTCGATCCGGAACCGGACCGTCGGACCTGCTTCGTCGCCGTACGCGACCGTTGTGGGTTTCTGGCGATTCGAGACCGAGAATGTCGTCGCTCCAGACGTGTGGTCGTAGCTGACCAGCTTGGCGTACAGGCACTCTCGCGTCTGCTTGGTTCCTACGAACACCGCTCGCTGGTTCGTGATGACCAAGGTTCCCGTGTCGATGACGGTTGGCTTCTCGGCACCTTGGGTGTAGTGACCTTTGTTGGCCCCGACGCGGTATCGCACGTTGTGTCCTGCGACACTGCCGACGGGTACCGAGATCCCCTGCGACCGACCCTTCCACTCCCCTGGACCTCGCCGAGCCTCAACCAAGCCGCTTGAACCGACCTCGAGAAACACGGCTTCGCCCGGCTTGAGCATCAGGTGATCAGTCGTAGTCACGCCCGAAAACGTCTGGGCGATGTCAAGGTCCTCTTCAGCTCTGGCGCGTTCGCGCGACCACGAAGTGAAAGCCGCTTGTTGCGCCTTCGCGAGTTTGTTCGCCTTACGGGCGTCGAAGACCATTCGTGACCCCCTAGGGTAGAGCGACCTTAGGAGGCGGGCGGGTCTCCGGCAACGCTCCGCGACTCCCGGCGGTCGAGGCACGCACCTACCGCGAGACCTCGGACGAATGCCTCACCGCATGAGCTACTCGGGCACTCAAGCCCGACCACGACCGCCGGCTACACGGCCTGGTCGCCCGAGAAGGGCGCAGTCGCCGTTCCAGCGCTCCGAATCCCGACCTGAGCGACAATCACTTGTCGAAGTCGGGCGCGGTGTATTGGTTCGGCGATGGCGGCAACGCGAAGCTGGGCTGAGTGCCGACACGGAGCTTGCGCTGGTCGCTCCCATCGGGACGCATGATCCAGATCTCGCCGTTGCGCGAAAACAGGATGTGCTTGCCGTCAGGAGACCGTGACGGATTCACACCGTCGGTGAGCGCGCGACCGGCGATCGGGCGCGTGCGCGAGATGTGCATTTCTTCTTTGACCGGTACGCTGGCTTCACGGCTGAAGAGGTTGGCGATCCGTTCCACTGATGCCGCCATCCTGTCACGGTTCCGCGCCGTCGACGCCGCCAACGCTCCGCTCGCCACCGGCGGGTCGCCATGACGACCCGAACGGCGATGAAGGAGGACGTCGATGACCGCAGCAGACGGAGATGGGAATCCGCACGACAACGAATCGGCGATCCCTGCCGAACACGCCGACGAGCATGTCGAACTGGACCACGACGTCATCGAGGTCGACGCCGAAACATGGGCGATTCATGGGCTTATCGCCTACGACGGGGAGGTGATCGCCGCCGAGTTCGCCAGCGAAGAGGAGGCATGGGCTGCGTTGTCGGGTTCCACACCGACTGAGCCCAACCATGGTCAGGGGTAATGCTCAGGTCGCTTCGGCGCCGAAGTGCATTCGGGTTCGACTGCGCTCGACGAGGTCGACTTCCTCATCCATCGCCTTAGGCGGTCCCGAGCGCCGTATCCGCACGCTTCACGCACGCCCCGTCCCACGCGCGTGTGAACCCTGCTCCACTGAGGAGACCATGACGAAACAGCATGAAGTGAGAGTGCGCCGCGCGTACGACGCGCGGGTGCGGGGAGATGGGAACCGAGTGCTGGTCGACCGGATCTGGCCCCGGGGACTGAGCAAAGAGAAGGCTGACCTCGACAACTGGTGCAAAGCGGTCGCGCCGTCGACGACGCTGCGCAAGTGGTATGGCCACGATCCGGAGCGCTTCGACGAGTTCGGCCGCCGCTACCGGGCCGAACTCGAAGAGCCCGAGCGCGCCGAGGCGCTTCAGCACCTGCGCAACCTCGCCAAGCAACGGAACCTGACGCTGCTGACCGCCACGAAGCACGCCGACATCAGCGAGGCAGTGGTGCTGGTCGAGCTGCTCCGGAGGTGATTCGCGTCGTGACCAGCCCGAGCGGCACGTCAACCAGACGAACCGGACCGCGTCACTTGAAGGGCCAGCGGCACAGAACAAAGCTGATTGACGCTCGTGACCGGCGACGTCTCCGTCGCACCGGATGACGCAGTCGACAGGTGCAATCGCGCCAGAGCTGCCTGATTGCCTGGGGGCCTAGGGGACATTGGCGCACGCGGGGCTGCCGCAGCGGAGCCGCCCCAGAGCGGGCAATCGGGGCGAGATGGCGGCGTTGGGTGGCCGTGGTCGCCGTCGGCTGTGATCATCGATGGCATGGCGAACGATGAGAACGTGAACCAAATCTCCTCGGGCGATTCGGCCGCGGCCTCGCTCGTGGCTGCGATCCGAGCCGGGGACGTCGGCTCGGTCAGGGAGGTCGTCGCACGAGAGCCGGACTTGGCATCGGCGCGGCTGACTGGGCCGAGAGGCGGATCGGAAACGTCGTTGCACGTTGTCGCGGGCTGGCCCGGCTACTACCCCAACGGGCCGGAAATCGCGTTGCTCTTGATCGAGGCGGGCGCTGACGTGGATGCCCGCACGACTGGACGTAATGCAGCGGACGTCGGAGAGACTCCATTGCATTGGGCCGCGAGCAACGACGACGTTGATGTCGCGCGAGTTCTCATCAATTGTGGCGCCGACATCGAGGCGCCGGACGGTTCGATCGGTACGCCGCTCGAAAACGCGATCGGGTACGCGTGCCTGGGCGTCGCGCGCCTGCTCGTGGAACGAGGAGCAAAGGTTGAGAAGCTGTGGACCGCGGGCGCGCTCGGCATGCTCGAACGCCTACGGGACCTGATCGACGCCGGCACGTTCGGTCCCGAGGATGTATCGCAAGGGTTCTGGCACTCGTGCGCGGCGGGGCAGCGACGCGCGGCCGAGTTCCTCCTTGGTCAAGGCGCGGACCTCAATTGGGTCCCCGATTACGCGCAAGGAACGCCGCTCGATGCCGCACAAGGTGGTGGCACCCAACAGGAGAACCTAATGACTTGGCTCCGCGACCTCGGGGCGGAGTCGTCAGCGTCGACGTGAGTGCCATCGCGAGTACATCGTCAAGCCATGCCTGCAATGCGCTGGCATTGCGACGAGAACCCGTTAGCCGCGGGCTCAGATCTGATGTCGATCTGTCCTCCCGCTCGGGGTACATCGACGCACGCTGGCGTGGGCGCGCGTAATGACGCCAGAGCGTGCATTATGCGCTGGTGAGCGAGACGAGCGAAGCTGCTGCACAACGACGCGATGTCGATCGCTTGGTCATGTTCAGCGATGCCGTCTATGCGATCGCCATCACCTTGCTCGTGCTGTCTCTCTCAGTTCCGAATGGACCAGCCAAACATCTCGGCAAGGTCCTGCGCGACCTGAGGCCGCAACTGCTGTCGTACGCCCTCAGCTTTGTGGTGATCGGCCGGTACTGGGTCGCTCACCACCAGATGTTCCGGTCGTTGCGTCGCGTGGACAACACGCTCTTGTGGATCAACCTCGCGCTGCTCGGGTTTGTCGCACTGCTGCCGTTTCCCACGCAAGTGCTCGGCGACTACGGCGGTACGACGCTCGGCACGGTCGTGTACGCCGCCGCGCTGTGTGCGGTGGGGGCGCTGTCCGTACTGACGGGGTGGTACATCCATCACGCCGAGTTGATCGAGCCTGATGCTGCGAACTACGTGCGTAGCCAGTACCTGCGTGGAACGCTCGTCGTCGCCATCTTCGCGGTCTCGATCCCTATCGCGTTCGCATCTCCCACCGCCGCGAAGTTCTCTTGGCTCCTGATTATCCCGGCCGGGATCTTCGCGAGACGCCACTTCAAGTCGGCGGCCTAAGGGCCGGACCTGCCGCTCGGCTCGGGTGACATTGCCGCACGCTGGGGTGGGCGGCGGGACCCCTCTCGCCGAGTAGTGCAAGATACGCGCGTGGTTTCCGATAGACGACGCGACGAAACCGAGATGACCCCGGCGGAAGCATCCTTCGTGCTAGCCCTTCGATCGAGCGTGGCGGACCTCGACGTTTGGTTGCATGAGACGAACGGGTTGCCGTGGTTGATCGCGTCGGTTGATGTCGTAAAGGAAAACTGGATCGTCTCGACGTGGCGGGTTGAATTCGACGGAGCGACGATTTGCGGCGGGCTCAGTCCCGCGAGCCTCAATTGGGACGACGGCCTGTCCGCGGACGAGGCGGGAATCGACACTGGCCCGCCGACGGGTCTGGCTGCGACGAAGGGTTCGCCCGAGGATCTGGCTGCCTCCGCTGCAACTTGGCTGAACGTCGTGACCCGGCGCGCGTAGCCGCAGGTCTGCTCGGAGGACACTTGCCGCATGCCTCACTTTGGGTTGAGCGGGTTCAATCGTCTCGAGCACCGTGTCGTCGTCCATGGCGAGAGTGTGGCCGCGGGGTACGACGCTCGTCACACGTCGAAGCACCGCGCGCGAATTGTGGGTTCGGTCGCGGTGCTTCGACTGGTGCCGATGCGGCCGGCCGGGGCCAGGTCACGAGCGAAGCGGGGACCCCGGGGTGGCAGACGGCTTCTGGACTTTAGAAATGAACTGCGAGTCCGCTGAGAAACTTCAGAGACCTTCAGCATTCGTCGCTTCCCGACGACGGTGATCAACGGTACGTTCGTCGCTGCTGCCGCTTCGTCCTTCTCTGGGTGGTGGCCACGCCCCCGGGCCCTAGCCCGACGCCGGGGGGCACCGATCGGTTGGGCGAGATCCACACTGATCCGTCAACTGACGCGCCGAAGCGCCGCCACCGCGCACGCTACCGCCAACGACGGAGCAAAGACGGACGACGGCGGTTGACACGCGGCTTCGTCATCGCCGTCACCGCTTCTAGCGTGCGTCGCGTTGCGTGTCTTGTGAGCCGAGGCCGTGATGGTGCATCGTGTTGGCACGTCCCGGGTTTGCCCCCGCTTGCCTGGGACACGCGACATCGGCCGAAGCCCCACCTTCGGTACCCCAGCAACCGCGGGTCGGGGCTTCGTCGCGGCACTAGTGAATCCGGCGTGCTGTGGCGCGATCGCATACCGCCTGGTGACTCGCAGCGACGGCGGTGTGTACCAAGTGCCCACGTGTGGATATTTTCAGTCGTGGGACGCCGCGCAGGAGCTGTGGTTCCGGTGGGGGGACGCGCCCGAACTGTAACGGCGCGGAGCGCGGTGCACGCGTCGAAGCGCCGCGTGAACTGCCGAGAACTCGCGGCGCTCCGGCGGTGTCGGGAGGTCGTGTGTCCCGGCAGGGTCACAGTGTGACACCATTCGGGGAACGGGAGAGGCGTGCCACGGAACCAAGTCCGCCGCCTGAAATGAGCTGACCGGCTATGTCGCCGCGTTGACATTTCCTCCTAGATTCGCGTGCCCGCTCGGCGTACCGTTCGGGATGTCACCGCGTTGCTGAGCCGGACACCCGAAGCGGTGGCTTCCCGCCCCCGGGCACCAGCCTGCAAGTGCCCGGGAGCACTCTTCAGGCGGGACGGCGAAACAATGCGGTCGAGTACTCGGTCTATCTACGAATGCGTGTCATGCGGCGACTCGTTCCATACTTCGCCGTTCATCGACGACGGTCAGCTGGGGCCGATTCATTCGAATGACTGCTACCTCGCGTTTTATACCTGTCACGAATGTCAGATGCCGGTCGATCCGCTCCGCGATGGGGCACTCAGAGCGGTCGAGGTCTTACCGGCCGATGCGAGGCACCTCAATCCGTCGCGTGTCAGCTTCCACCGAGAATGCTGGGACGAACGTGGCCTCGATCGGCGGTGGACGCCGGCCGGAGTCGGTGCGGCTCCACTCTGGCAACGAATCGAGAACCGAGACCACTAGTCAGGCGCCCGCGGCGGTCCTACTGTCAGGCGAACGCGAAGAACCGGCCGGACCGCGAAATCCGACCGGTTCTCGATTCTCTTCGTCTGAACACACGACGCTCTTGCCTTGAAAGAACCAGCCGGGGCCTGCCCACCCCGACCGGAACTACGGACTATCTACGACAGTTCTACGGCAAGCCTTAGCCGTGATGCTCTCGCCGCGTGTCCCTGCAGTTGTCAACGCCGGTTGAAAATTGACCCCTTGGCGCCGGTTGAAATTTGACCCCCCTGTTCGGGTGGTGGTCACGTTGCGTTGTCGGTGGGTGTCCTCCCGAGGTCGCGGTCTTTGAGTCGGTAGCTGTCGCCTTTGAGGTTGATGACGTCGGCGTGGTGGACGAGCCGGTCGATCATCGCGGCGGCGACGACGGGGTCGCCGAACACTTCGCCCCAGCGCCCGAATGGTTTGTTCGAGGTGACGATGAGGCTGGCTCGTTCGTAGCGGGCGGAGACGAGTTGGAAGAACAGGTTCGCGGCGTCGGCTTCGAAGGGGATGTAGCCGACTTCGTCGATGATGAGGAGCGGCACGCGTCCGAGGCGTGTGAGTTCTTGTTGGAGGTGTCCTTGGGTGTGGGTGTCGGCGAGGCGTGCGACCCATTCGGATGCGGTCGCGAACGCGACGCGGTGGCCGGCTTGGCAGGCCCGGATTCCGATGCCGGTCGCGAGGTGGGTTTTGCCGGTGCCGGGCGGTCCGAGGAACACGATGTTGGATCGTTCCACGATGAAGTCGAGGGTGCCGAGGTGCGCGACCTGGTCGCGTTTGAGGCTGCGTTGGAAGCTGTAGTCGAAGTCCTCGAGTGTTTTGCGGGCCGGGAACCGTGCGGCACGGATGCGGATTTCTCCGCCGTGGTCTTGGCGTGAAGCGATCTCTCGTTCCAAGCAGGCTGCGAGGTAGTCCTCATGGGTCCAGCCTTCGCTGCGAGCACGTTCCGCGAGTCGTTGCCACGACGCCGCGAGCGACGGCGCTTTGAGTGCCCGGCACATGAACGCGAGATCCGCG
This sequence comes from uncultured Actinomycetes bacterium, assembly GCA_963819735.1. GTDB lineage: Bacteria > Actinomycetota > Acidimicrobiia > IMCC26256 > DASPTH01 > CAWFXC01. The sequence continues at coordinate 1,147,383 of CAWFXC010000001.1, forward strand.
GACGGTTTCTTCGTCGCGGTCATGACGCGGTCTCTCCGAGTTGGTCATAGATCGACAGGTCGCGGATCTCGACGTGGTCGTCGTCGTCGGTGGCTGCGAGTTCGAAGGTGCGCATGACTTTCGCGGCGAGCTCGTGGGCGGGGTCGGTGATTGTCTGATGTTTCGCCCAGCAACGTTCGTGGCGGGCGACTTCACTACCCGCGAGGGTCACGACAACACTGTGCAGATCGGCGCGGACCTCCACACGCCGACCAACCGCACGCGGATGCACCGAATAGTCATTGGTTGCGTAACGGATCCAGTGATCACGGCCGAGACGCACGGTCGTGCGCCACGCCACATCCGGCATCGGTGACGGCAACGGCCGCATCGCTCGCCGGTCTTCGTCGACTAGATCGATCGGTCGAGTCCGTAACGTGTTGTGCACACGGACGTTGGCACGGTTCGTGATCCAGTCGTGCATCTGTCCGTTGAAATCGGCAGGTGACGCGAACGCCCGGCCGGGCAGGAACGACGTGGTGAGATAGCGGATCGAGCGTTCGACCATGCCTTTGGCTTCTGGGTCGCCCGGCTTGCAGACATACGCGCCCATCGCCAACGCGCCCCGGAACCGGGAGAACTCCTCGGTGAAGATCACCTTTCCCGACCGACGCGACGAGAACGCGGGTTCGCCGTCATACACGCCGAGTTTCGGGACACCACCAAGCTGGGTGAGACACGCCGCGTGACCACCGAGAACATCGTGAGTCTGTTTCGAGGGGATCATCTCGCCAGTCATCGTGCGCGACGCGCCCGACACGCCCACGATCACCGGCAAGATCGCGGTCTGACCAAAACCGACCGGGATCCGTCGTTCCGGGAACCACAGATCCCACTGCGCCAACTCGCCCAGCTGATACGTCGTGCGTGACGACGGATCCGCCGGCACGAACAACGGCCGCAACTCAGCCACGCGTTCCTTCAGGATCGTGATCCCACGCTGCCAACCAATCCGTTCCGCGATCACCGTCGCCGGGATCCGCGGATCCGTCATCAACAACCGGCGGATCTCCGGCTCGAACGCGTCGACCACCGAACCCTTCGCCGGCCGCTCATAACCCGGCGGCTCCGCCGACCGCAACGCCGCGCGCACCGTGTTACGCGCGATTCCCGTGCGGCGAACGATCTCCTTGATCGGAACCCCCTCCGCCAACCCGAGACGGCGGATCTCAGCCCATGCCTCCACGTCGTACATCCCCTCGTTCCTCCCCATCGCGCGATCACGACAGGGAACGGTCTCCAACACACCCAGTGGTGGACCCGACAACAAGGGGGTCAGAATTCGACCGTCGATACAGGGTCAGTATTCAGGCGGCGACGACAGCAGTGCCGGACGATCCGGGTGGAGGCGGGTTGGGTGGTGGCTTCACTTAGTAGACGCCGGGTTTGCTCTCGAACCATGGACCGCCGTGATCGACGTAGGCGAATGACCCGATGATGTTGAACGAGGGAAACTCGGGTGGGCTCTCGGGTGTCGGGTGGGTTCTTCCCTCCGCGATGTTGAAGTACGGCAACTCGGATATGCCATCGGGATTGTGTTCGGTCGGGTACGCCCAGCCGTCTACGACGCGAAACCATGGGCGGTCGGAGTGACCGTCGGGGTGTCCGTAGGCAGGGAACCAATGTTCAACGATACGGATACTGAAGCGACTGGCATCGAGGGCGAGTAGAGGCGCAAGTCCCTACGTCTGGAACCTCACTCGGGAGCAGTGGTTCCGCCGGGGTGATGCACCCGAACCGTAACGGAAGAACACACTTTTCACGCGTCGAAGCGCCGCGTGAACCTGACAGAACCGCGGCGCCCCAACGGTGTCGGGAGATCGTGGAATCCCGACAGGCCATCAGTGTGACACCGTTCGCCATGGCGTGACGGAGCCCGGGAAACTACGACGTCCCGGAAGATCCTCCCAGACCCCGCCCACCCGGAGTATGCACCCGATAGCAAGATTTGCGACGCGCTCACTATGAGCGGCCACAAAAATGCCGAATGCTGGAGCCTTGCCACGCGTTACCTTGTCGGCATGTTCCGCTCGCGCCGATATCGCTGACCCATTCCCGGAAGGTCCGGCATCTGGCGTGCCAAGCTGTCCTGAAAGCAGTGGCGGGTAACACCGTGAAGGGTTCGACTCCCTTACCTTCCTCTCGGGGAGCGGTGCCCGAGTCCGGTCGAAGGGGCCTCTCTGTAAAAGAGGTAATGCCAACGCCGAAGGTTCGAATCCTTCCCGCTCCACGTAAGGCTCCGTAGCCCAAAGGCAGAGGCAGCGGACTCAAAATCCGTTCATGTGAGAGTTCGAATCTCTCCGGAGCTACGCCCGACCTCGTTCTCCCAACCGCGCAAAGGACTGCCCGACGTTCAGCAGCCGTCGGACGGTCCTCCTCTTTTCTGTTTCCTTCTCAAGACCCAAAGCAAACGCCGCGGCTGTCAACGTCGGCGCCGGCTTCCGATCTGGACGCTCACGAAGCGACCGGAGCCAGTGAGCCACGTAGGGATGGGCTCCTGCAAGGTCCGTATGTCCCGTCGGGGGGTCGGGCTCTGTCCTGTCTCGCTGTCGCGTGAAAGGATCAGCAGCACGGGTGCGGCCTGGGCGGAGGAGCGGTGCGGTGGGGATGGACGCTGACTGGTACTCGGATCCTGGCGGTGCTTTCGAACACCGCTACTGGGACGGGAACGCCTGGACAAATCACGTCTCGAATGACGGTGCCCAGTCTGAGGACACGCTGGACCAAGCGGCCCTAGTTGCCTTTGACGCTCCGGCAGCGCCGTACGGAGACGCCTCCAAGCGGCGGCAGCCTCGCTGGAGACTCATCGAAACGATGACGCGAAACACGAAGTACCGGAAACCCATGCGCGAAGGGACGTTCGCCGCAACGAGTTTCGCGGGCGGCGACTGGAATGAGTACGCCGACGTCGCGCTAACTGCGATGGTCCTCGAAACTCTTCTCGACATCGATCAGTGGCTGATGCGCTTGCTCGACTACGAGCTTCGGACACCACTGGAGCCTGTCTGTGACCGCGTCGTGCCTTCAAACACAGCGCTGCGTCACAGGAGTCCCATCTCCAAAGCCTTGGAATAGGCCGTTCGCGGTGGTTCGGGCGAAGAGCCAACGGGCACCAGGCGGGAGCCGCTGACCGCAAACCTGGCAGAGCCCTTCGATGGCTGCCCGACGCTGCCGCGGGACTGAACTCGCCATCCCGAGGAGCGCATGGCCCTGACCTTCGGTGGTGCCGCTCGTGAACACCGCGTCCGCCTGGATCAGAGGATCTCGGCGGATGACCGCGGCGAGTCTCGCTGTCCCAGGCAGCAAGCCACGGTACCGCCATGCCTCGCTCGACCGGAAGATGCGAGAGGTGCTCAGGAATCGGCGGGAGCAAGGTGTTGGGGAGCGTCGCTGTCATCGCGGAAGGCCGTCTGGCGGACCGCTAACAGACTGGTCCGTTCCTGCGTGTGCCCAGGCCCGTTGGCACCACACCACGGCTCCGCTCTCGTTGCCCTTCGCCCACTCTTCAGCGGCGTGACGCAACAGTTCGAGGACGAGCAGATGTTGGGGCTTGGTCATGTTGTTGCCTCCCCGTGCGACCGAAGCGATGTAGGCGACAAAAGCCAATCCCCGGGGTCTCTGGGCCGACCTTCGGTCGCATGCTGCGACGAAAGGTTGGCGTCCTCACCCAACCAATCCGGTTTTGTCGCTTCCGTCTCTTCGATCGCAAGCGCAAAGGTGACGACCTTCGGACGACCCTCGGTCTTCGTCTTCACAACTTCGGCAAGGCCACACTCGACGAGCAGATCGCGGGCTGCATCGAGTCGCTTGCCCTCCATGTGACGGCTGAAGAGGTCGCGCACTTGTGTTCCGTCAAGGCCTGCAGGAAGTGCCGCCCGAAGCGCGGTGAGGAGGCGATCCGCGATCTCATCGCCGGTGCTGTCGGAGTACAGGTAGTCCACCGAGTCTCGGCAATAGGTCCAGTACGCCGACGCTGCGCTTAGGTGCTGGACATCAATCTGACGGGCCCCATCTAGCAGCGCGTACAGAACGCTCAGTCTGAGCAGTTGGGCCTCTGCCCGCGCGGTCAGAGCGCCGACGAGACCATCCGATGCGTTCTCAGCGATCTCGTCATAGAGAATCGCCCATTGCTTTTTCGCTGGATCCGTACGGACAAGACGACTGACGCGACGTGCCTCCTCAAGCGCGCGCCGTACCTTCGTCCCAAGGTCGTGGATCGTCGAGTCGTCAAGGTTGCCGCCCTCGGGGAGACGCTTGGAACGGCGCGAGAGGACAATCAAGAACCTGTTTCCGAGCCCTGCAGCGATCTCCGTCGCGGTGAGGTGACGGTGGAGTTCGTCGGGCGTGATGTGACCGACGACAGCGACTGAAGCGTTCGATGCGACCGATGTCCGCGTGCGACTTCGTGCCTGCAGACGACCCCCGTCGTACGCATCCCTGACGGTGGTCGACAACGTGGAACCTTCGCGATTCGCGACCTTGAAGATGCGCGCCAGTTCGGGCTCGTGGACGAGCAGGCGTTTGTCGTTGGCTCCGGGGTCGTCGGCTGATGGGTCGCGCACTTCATCGACGAGTACCTCGCCGCTCCCGAACCCACCGAGTACTCGCGTTGAGGTGAAGTCAGGATCCGCGACCTCCATCACTCGGCGGATCTGGGCCCACGATGACCCTTTGCGGCCATCGGATGTCCGGCCAACGACACCAAGAAAGAGCCGGCCGGGATGTCGGGCTCCGTCGGCCATCGCGTGCGGGCCGGGACCAATCGATGCGCCCGCACAAGTCAGAAACGTGCCGAGAAGTGCCGCAGGGTCGGCCTCGGTGTGCGGGAGGATCGTGCTTACGACATCGCCGGCGAGCCCGTAGAGCGCATCTGGATTGAGTGTCGGCCAGCCGTTCATGCCACAAGCTCCAACGCTTCGAGGACAGCGAGACGAGACCGGAGCCAGCGCAGCTCACAGCGCCGACGACCCGCAGCGAACACCGGGTGCCCAAGCATTGGCCTGGCGAGCAAGTCATCGAGCAGAGAAGTCCTGTCGTACGCGTCAAGCGTCGCGGTGAGATCTGCCCAGAGCGACGAGCACGTCATATGGGTTGGATTCCGCACATCAACCATCACGCGGCCACCAATCCCAGAAGCTCCGCCCGGGCACACAGCAACTGCGCTGCTACCGCGGCCTCGACGATGTCGACGTCTCCGCACGCGGCGTGATCAAGCCACCTTCTCGCGCCGTCGATGAAAACCAGACCTTCGAGGACGGCGGCGGTACCCTGCCCCCAGTTGCTGTCGTAGGTGACTTGAGACGAGCGCCCCGGCCTAAGGGGCGTTCGTTCGCGTCCGGGGCTCACCGGATTTCCTCGTTGGCTTCACGGAGGTGCTCGACGTACGCGTCGATCGCGTCGCGAGGCACGAGTCTGCGCCGTCGAACCGTGACGGTCTCGATGCGTCCTCTCGCGATCTCCTCATACAAGAGAGTGCGGCCGATACCGAGCAGGACCGCGGCTTCGCTGATGGGGTAGCGCAGGCGCTCAGGCATCGACTTCGCCCGACTCGGAGAGACGATCCACCAACTGGTCGAGTGAACGGGCCGTCACCATCCGACGACGGCCGACCTTCACGGACTCCAATGCGCCGCGAGCGAGAAGCCTGCGGATTGTCGACTCAGAAATGCCGCCGAGCACGGCACGGGCTTCAGGAAGTGGAACGAGGGTTGCCGGCATCAAAGCCTCCGGGAAACAGTGACAACCGGCTAACCCCCGAGTCTGGAGGTGTCACCTCTAAACCCGTTGCGTATCGCGGTTGTCGTGGTTCCCGCCTAGGCCACATTGCCGCCGCGGGGTCGGTATACCGCGGGAGCGTGGGATGCCTCTTCGACACCCGGCATGCTCAGGTGACTCCCGGAAGCCCGATGGCGCGAGCCGCAGCTCCGCTCCGATTGCTCTGCCCGGTAAGGTCCTGAGGCCTTCCTAATGATGACCAGTATATACCAGTCAAGACCCGCCAAGTGTGGCTACTCGTGAGCTGAAAGGACTCGCGTGATCTCATCGGCAGGGATAAGCACGCGGCCCTCAATCCGCACATAACGGATCACGCCTCGTTCACGCCAAGAATCCAGCGTTCGCAAGCAGACACCCAATGAATCAGCTGCATCCCGGCGAGAAATCGCACGTGGAACCGAATTGACATATATTTACTGGAGCGCGCCGGCCTCGGCACATGCCCCGGTCAGACGAATCGAGTTTGGGCCGTTTGAAAGCGCTGTAGACGCTCGATTTCCCTGGTCTGAGCCCGTTTGACCCAGACGATTGTCGACTTCGCTTACAACTGATTGTGTGCGGTCTGACGAGGTCTCGTGGCACCCTCCTTGATGTACGGCCCGATCGTGCTCGGACGGAGCACCCGACCGCTGCTCGGCATTCGGTGACGGGCCGTTAGCAGAGCGGAATGAGTGCTCGGTTGGTGATGTCGTTCTTGGTGTCGACGTACTCATCCGTCACGTAACCCGTAGCGCCGTTGTAGGTCACGCGATCCCACTTGTCAGTCGGGCCGAATGGTCCGTCTGTTACCTCGCCCGTCGAGGTGCAAGACACGCGCGCCGTCGCCCCACTGGGGATGCTTCCGACCTGCGAGAAGTTCGTCCCTGACCCAGAACGAATGTTCAAGTCCGATGTCACCGCGTAGTCGCGTCCTAGGACGGACGGCGCCGGGAGCGTCGTAGTGGGAAGTGGGAGCGTGAACGAATTCGGTGTGCGCTCGAACGTCGTCGGAGGTTCCGTCGGAACCGAGCTGGGGAGCGCGATAGGGATGCCGAGGCTTTCGCACGATGCTTGTGTCGTCGCTAGTTGCCTGATCAACCTCCGCCACAGCGTGTCGTTGCCAACGTCGTTCTGTTGAAGCCCCTCGTCGTACGCGGATGCATCGACCCGAGCTTGGGCCGCTGCCTGGATCAGCTTGGAGTCGGAGGTCCGATTCGCGTCGCTCGTCATTCGAACGATCGCCGCGTCGATGGGCTCGAAGGTCGTCTCAGCGATCAACGAGTCACCCACATCGCGCATTGCGCCGCACGCGGCCCGTTCGTCGCTCGTGGGACCCGAGTCCCTCGTCAGTTCCCAAACTGTCGCGCCGGCGCCGAAGAGGACCACGACGGCAGCGCTGCCCACTACCCAGCCCCACTTCGGCACGATGAACTCCCCGCCGATACACGCCCTTCGGGCGAGCGTACGCCGGTCCCGGTCTCGCCGCCTCGATTCGACTGCATCCCGCGTGCATCCCGCGAACGCTGCCGATCGCTACCGTCCGCTCCGGTTCGGAGTGTTGCCCTGACCAGCCGTTATTCACCGCTGCAGTTCGCCGAGATTCGGCCCAACAGCGTTCGGGACGCTGAGGTCCCGGGTTCAAATCCCGGCATCCCGACCACCGAAGGTGAGAGTCAGCGCCCTGTTCGCGGGGCGCTGGCTCGCGCTTACGCAGATTCCATCGCGCGTCCCCTCGCGCGGACGCCATGAGCGCGGTTCAGGCTGTCCCGTCGAAGAAACGCAGTTGATGCCGGCGAGAAGGATCCGGATACCAGTCGGGCGCCTTGACCCACGCGTCTCCAACTTCGTGGGCGGGTTAGCGCGCTCTAGGTTGTCCAAGGCGCGTGGTCGAACGCTCATTCGTTGAGGCGACCGCTCTCAAAGTCGATGTCGCTTGCGAGTAAGAGGAGATCCTCGCCCAGCTGACGCGCGTCGTCGTCGGTCATCTCCTCGATCGAGGGGTGATCCCAGAACTCTCGCATTTGGTCGAGCAGCCGCTCGGGGATGGGGTGGGGAGTCTTGTGGTCGACCGAGTGGAGCGACTCGGCAAAGGCGTACCGGAGCCGGTCGCGGTACGAGCCTTCCCCGAGGGCGAGCAACCGCACCGCGGCGCCAAAGCACTGGTTTGAGTAGCCGATGTCTCCCGTCACGCACGAAAAGGCAATGCGTCTGTCGAGCTCGTGTCACCCCAAACGCGCAGAACCGGCCGGGGGAGGGCCCCGAACCGGCCGGTTCTACGACCCTGTTTTGCCAATCGGCCAACCGAACGAAACCTCTAGCTTTCAGCGTCTCGTCTCGCGGTTCTGCTCAGGTCGTGCGAAGCGTGTCCCGGAGAGTGTGGGATTCCTGGACCGGGGGCAACCTGTTCGTATGCCGATTTGCGCATTCCTCTCACTGTTCGTTCGGTAGCGGACATGAAGACGCGTCGGGCAGTAAGCCCGTACGGCCGACCGTCGAGGACCCGGCTCGATCACGAGAAGGCCGGACGGACGTGCGCAGCGAAAGACTGCGGAACTGTTCTCAGTCGTTACAACAAGACGGACCGGTGCGCCGTTCACGAAGTCTTGCGATTCGTGACTCCAAAGGGCAGGGCCAAGTAGGCGGATCAGTGGACGACGGCGATGGCTTCGACAGACGCGTTTGTCGAGCCGAGGAGTCGGGGAACGCTGCCACCATGACTGACGATGACCTAGCCGGTGTAGCGCGCGGTTCTGAGACACTGCTCGACGTGCTCGCAACGCTCGCCCGCGACGGCTTCACCGGACAGTTCATGGCCGCCGCCCCCGAGGAAGGCGCCACGCAGGCCGGCCGCGTCGAGTGCCTCTCGTGCCACAGCACCTCCGCCGCCGCAAGGTTCGAAGTCAGCGAACTCCGTCGCCTCGAGGGCGCGTCAGACCCGGATGACATGCTCGCGATCGTCGCCTTGACGTGCCCGAACTGCTCGGTCCGCGGTGCGCTCACACTGAACTACGGCCCAACCGCGACGATCGAAGATTCAGCCGCGCTACTGAGCTTCAACGCCTGATCGCGACCAACACGGGAGTCTCGTCCGGCGCTGATTCATTTCTCGCCGCCGGTCACTGCCCGACCGCGCACGTCAACGACGTGAGACCCGACTTCGCGGCCGTGACCGTCACGCTCGTCGCGTTCCCGGTTGGGCGCGTGAAGACGAAGCTGCCGGTCGACTGGGATGCACCGGCCGCGACCGAGACGGAAGCCGGCGTCAGGGTGCCGTTCGCCGGCGCGCGAGTCAGCGCGATCGTGGCCGCGGTCGCCTGCGCCACCGGGTTGCCGTAGAGGTCGGTGATCGTGACCTTCGACGTGAACGATCCGCCGCTCCCCACACTCACACTGCCGGCCGCACACGACGGCGTCGAACTCGTGTAGACCATCCGGTTCGAGGTCGCGGCGACGACGGAGACCGACGCCGACCCCGTCCGACTGGCCTCGGTCGCGGTCAACGTCGCCGTCTCGGCGGTGACGAGCTTGACCGACGCGGTGCCCACCCCGGCGGTGAACGTGACGGTCGCCGGGTACGTCGGCGCAGTGCCGAGTGGACTGTTGGAGGGCCCCGAGAAGACGACGGTGTGGGCGCCTGTGTACGTCGTGTCCTTCGTGACCCCGTTGGTGGTCGCGGTCAGGGTCACGTTGAACGCGGTCCCCGCAGTCCTCGTGCCACTCGCGGGTGCGACGGTGAACGCGGGCGGTGCCGGAGTCGTCGTCGAGAATCCGGCGGTCGGGCCCGAGTTCCACGCCGATCCGACCAGGGCTTCGACGGTGTACGTGTAGGTCGTGCTGGCAGTCAATCCCGTGTCGTTGCATGTGAGAGTCGTCGCGGCCACGGTGCAGACCGTCGCCGTCGTCGGAGCGGTCCGGCGAACGACATACTGCGTCGGTGCTGCGCTGGGCGCGGTCGGAGCCTTCCAGTTCACGGTGGTCGACGACGAGCTCGTCGACGACGCCGCGCTGCTCGTGGGCGTACCCACGAGCAGCGCGGTCGCACTACCCGAGCCGGAGCTGCCGGGCGTCCAACTAGCAGACGCGGTGCCGGCAGTGGCGAACACCGCGCAGCCCACGAGAGCCACCGTCAGGACGCGCTTCATCATGCCGAAGACCCGCAATCAGACGGCCATCGACCTCCGACGACGTTCCGTCGCCCGGTCAGCTCGTGGCCGTGAAGGTCACGGGAATCGTGAACGTCGCGCCCTGGCACCCGGTGTCGGACGCGTTCGACATCGCCACGCTCGGGATCGTGAACGAGAGCGAACCGCTCGCGGGCACGATCTTGCTCGTGGCCGTGGTCGCGTACGTCACACCCGTGGTGACACAGCCGGCCGCGTGACCCGAGTCGGGCACCGCCGCGCCGTTCGCGTTCACCGACGTGATGGTCACCGGAAACGCGTTCGAGTTGTTCACGGTGAGGTACAGATTTGCACCGGTGATGCCCGGGTACAGCGCGGCGGTCGTCGTCGCGGTGCTGGTGGTGAGACTCTGTGCCGACACCGCGGTCGCCGTACCGGAACCACCGCCACCGACGGTCCACGCCGCGAACGCCGCCGCGGCACCGAATGCCACGACGAGCACGAGGGTGAAGACCCCGATCTTGCGGTTGCGCCGCCGCTTCCCGTCCTTGCGGGCTCGACGACCCGCGCGCGTTTCAACCTGCCCTGAACCTGCCACGCCTGCCCCTTTGTCACGTTGTCGCCGACCAGCGAGCCCGGTCGGCTTCACAAATGTCGACCATTACGACGATCGACTTAAGCGGTGCTTGGCCTTCAGCCGTGCGTTCGGGGCGAGACCGTGTGCACGGCGCGCGGCATCAAACCGCGCGGCAGGATCAGTGCGCCGACCCGCCGATGGGCCGACCTGCCGACGGTTCGCTCAGCTGGCGGACGGCGTGTTGTCCGGTGCCGACAGCATGGCAACGACGAGGTCGACGAGCGCGATGACCGCGAAACGCTCGTCGAACTCCTCCCCCAACTCGATGGTCGTCTCGTAGTCGGCGAGGGATTGCACGGTCGTGGTGAATGCCCGACGAAAGCGCAGTCGGCGCACCCCCGGATCGAGGTCGGGGAGCAACAGCGCGAGCCGAGTCAGCAATTCGACGAACGCATCGGCGTGCGGCATCTCGAGGAGCTCGAACAACGCGCGCGGCGGGAGCGTCAGGAGCGTCCACTGCGCCATGAAGCGGAAGTACGAACCCGAGTGCCCGAGGAGCCGGAACGACGGGATGACGAACACCTCGGCCAACGAGCGGAGGTCGTGACCCCGCCCGGTGAGATCGAGGGTGCGCAGCATCTCCCAACGCTTTTGGTTCAGCGTCTCGATGTGCCGCGCCGCGACGGCCTCGATCAGCGCATCACGCGAGCCGAAGTGGTACTGCGCGGCCGAGCGGTTGTGTTGATTCGCCTGCCGCCCCACCTCGCCGAGCGAGACCCCGTACAACCCGCGCAGCGCGAACAGCCGCTCCGCCGAGTCGAGCAGTGCTTCTCGAGTGCCCTGGCTGGTCAACCGTCCCCCCGTATGTTCGGTGCCACTGCGAGGGAACCCGCCGGCGCTCCTGTCTTTTCTATCGGCTGCGTTGTCCCGTGCCCGTAGCCCCGTGTGCAGAAACGCGCGCGACGACGCTCACCGCCACAGTCGTCGCGGTCAGGCCCGTGCCGCAGCATGCCGGGCGGAGGCGAGGAGGTCGTCGGGATCGGCGCCGCGTCCGAACGCGACACCGATCTCGGAGGCAACGGCACACGAATGTTTCAGGCCGGAGAGAATGCGCTCGAGGATCGGGGCGGTGTCTTCCTCGTAGGCGATGTCGAAGCACACCACGACGAATTCGAACTCTCCGACCCGAGCCACGGTGTCGGCCGGCCCGACGGCATCGATGATGGCGGCAGCCGCGGCCCGAGCTCTCTGCCCGTGGTCGCGGGGACCGGTCGTGGACCGATCGATGGCGACGTGGAACACCGCGACGTAGTTGTCCCGACTGGTGGCATGGGCGAGCGCGACGTCGAGTCGGTCGCGCAACAACGCGACCTTCGGCAGCCCGGTGTCGGGGTCGTGCAGCGCGCGGAAGTGCTCGGCTTCGCCGTCAAACGAACGATCGACAACTCGTACTGTGGTCATCGGATCCCTGCGTGCGCCCGTCGCGGGTGACTCAATCGGGTCATTTTGGATCTCCACAACCGACAACGCGCGGATACGGGGCCCGAGGGCACTCTGCGCGCGGACGCTCGGCCTTCAGCCATCGGTTCGTGCGTCGGCCGCATCCGCCTCCGCTCGGTCCCGCCGGCCGACGAGCCGGAGCACGGTTCCCACGACGACCGCGCCCGCGCCGGCCAGCAACAGGCCACGGTCGCTGCTCCCGGTGAAGGCGAGCTGCCCGGGTGACGCACTCGCCGCCCGCGCCTCCGCTCCCAGTTCCTGCGGGGCGAGTTCCTGTGGACCGGTCCCGGACCCTCCGGTCGGCCCCGACGACGGCGACGACGGATCGGCGATCGCCGGTGTCGCAGCCGGACAGCCGAAGAGATCCGAACCGGCGGGAAGCCGTCGCAGGTCGAGGACCGAGACCGTCGCTCCGTTCCACGGGTTGTTCCAGTCGGCGGCCCCGGCGGCAAACGCGTCGTCGGCGCGCGCCGCACACACGTCGACGGCGACGGCCGGCGCGAAGGAACACTGATGGAGGTTCATGTCGAGCGCTTCCGCCTCGGTGCGGGCGACACGATTGGCCGCGGCACGACGCGACGCCGCCGAGACGAGTCGCGTCTTTCCGTGCGGACCGCGCGCGTAGCCCCAGTCGGGATCGAGCATCCACACGGTCGTGGTCGTGCACGAACCCGCGCCGCACGTGGTTGCCGCGTGGGCGGACGCGCTGAAGAAGTCGACCGACGCGATGGCTGCGATCGACGCGGCTCCCGCGACCAGGAACTGGCGACGGTCCGGGCCCCTTCGGGTCCGTGTGCTCACGACCGAGGTTCAGGTTGGCGCGCGGACTCGAACTCCTCGCGCGCAGAGCTCACCGAGTGAGCGAGCCGCGGAATCAACGACGCTCCGAAGAGGAGCAGCGCGATCGCCGCAATGATGATGAGTTCCGGGGTTCCGAGCGACATGGTGCCTGCCTTCCGTCGGTCGGGTTCATCCGACGGGGGAGCCATACCTGGGCCCCAGTCACCAGGGGACCCACGGAAAGGGCCGCGATCAACGCCGGCGCCGAAACGCACGCGGAGCAAGCGGCCACAGCCAGATCGGATCCGTCCCGCTCGCGCGGGACATCCCCGATCCTCCATGACTTCCTGCCCGTTGTGCGCCGGGGTCTCACGACCCCGACTCGGACCCACCCGAAGGCAGGAACCGACTCCCACGGCCCGAAGGCCCGATCAATCACTGAGACGGAGATATGGCATCCCCGTCGGACGAACTGTTCTCATCTTGTCGGCAGTTCGCGCAACTGACTGAATCAGTTCTTGGGTTCGGGCCGGCTGCGGGCCGCGTCAGGTGCAGCCGAGCGCGCCGCGGATCTTGGCGAGGTTCTGGTCCATCACCGTCACGTAGTTCGCGTGAGCCGCGAGTTCCGTGTCGGTCAGCCCTTCGAGTGGATTCAGGGTGTCGGTCTTCGCGCCCGCCTCACGTGCCAGCGTGTCGGCGATGCAGGGCGACACCAACGTTTCGGTGAAGACCACGGTCACATGGTCCTTCTTGACCAGATCGGTGAGCTGGCCCAGACGGCGGGCGTCCGGCTCCGCGTCGGGCGACAGACCCGATACACCCTCCTGGCGCAGGTCGTACCGCTTGGCCAGGTAGCCGAACGCTTCGTGCGACGTCACGATGATCCGCCGCGCACAATGCGCCAGCCCCGTGGCGTAGCGGTCGTTCAACGCGCTCAGCTGCGCGATGAACTGCTGTGCATTGCGGGCGTAGACCGCCCGACCACGGGGATCGGCCTTGGTCAGTGCGGTCTGTACCTCGCGCACGATCCCCTGCATCAGGATCGGGTCGAGCCACACGTGGGGGTCGAGCGCGTCGGGGTTCCCTTCTTCCACGTTCTTCTTGCCTGCGTTGATCGGCAACCGGTCGAGCAGGGTGACCGTGGGGCCGTCGCGCTCCTCGGCCGCCTTCTCGACCGCGGGCTGGAAACGGTGGCCCATGTCGAACACCACGTCGGCGTCGAGGATCTCGTCGAACTGCTTGGGCGTGAGCTCGAGGTCGTGCGGCTCGGCGCCGGTCGGGGTGAGGTTCGTGACTTCGACTCGGGACCCACCCACCCGCTGCGCGGCGTACGCGACCGGGTAGAAGGCCGCCACCACCTTCTTGGGCGACGCGGCGTAGGCGGGCGGTGGCGCGAACAACGCCACTGCCAGCCCGAGGGCGACGACCAGAACCGTCTTGCGCACGCGGGGACCTCTCGACGAGACGAGTCACGGATGCTCGCTAATGAGAATGACTCTCAGTGTATGCCGGACGAACGCGCCGTCAGCAAGTCGCGGCCGCCGCCGTGCCCGGCGGCCGCGGGCCATCACCGTCGTCGCGCGCGCGGCGTGCCAGCATCGTCGGATGGCCGACGATCAGTCGTCGCGGGGTCGGATCCGCCACTACAACTACGCCGAACGCATGGCGCGGGGCGACACCTACGGACTCCTCCTCGTCCTGCTCCTGATCACGTACATGGTGATGGCGCTCACCACGCCGAGCCTGTGGCACCGCGCGATCGCCACCGCCCTGTTGGGCGTCGTGCTCTTGCTCGCGCTGCACACGTCGCACGTGCGCGGGCGCGCCTTCCGCATCGGCGTGGCCGTGGTCACCGTCGCGGTGGCGACGAACATTATCCAGGCCGCAGTGGGACGCGAGGGCAACGACGGCTCGACGTACATCATCTTCGTCCTGGTGCTGATCGCGCCGGTTGTGATCCTCAACCGGATCCTCCGCCACGACGTCATCAGCCTCGAGACCATCCTCGGGGCGATCTGCGTCTACGTGCTGCTGGCACTCGCGTTCGCGGGGATCTACGCGGGGATCAACGACGCGGAACCGCTCGGCTTCTTCGCGCAGACCATGCACCCGACGAACGTCGACTTCCTGTACTTCTCGTTCATCAGCATCACGACCACGGGCTACGGCGATCTCACCGCCGCCACCAGCACCGGTCGGGTCATGGTGACGTTCGAGGTGTTGATCGGACAGATCTTCCTCGTGACCCTCGTCGCCCGGCTCGTGGGGATGCTCGGGGTCAGCCGTTCGCGCAGCCGACGCGACGACGATTCAGGCTTCGAGGAGTAACTCGGCCAGCTGCACCGCATTGAGCGCGGCGCCCTTGCGCAGGTTGTCGCCGGTGACCCAGAGATCGAGCGTGCGATCCTGCGACGGGTCCTCGCGCAGCCGACCGACCAACACCGGGTCGATGCCCGCGCCTTCGAGCGGGGTCGGTGAGCCGTCGCCACCGTCGACGAGCTGCACGCCGGGCGCGCTCGCCAACAGCTCCACCGCTTCCGCCCGCGGCAGATCACGCGCGAACTGCACGTTGGCCGTCATGGCGTGGCCCACGTAGACGGGGACGCGCACGCACGTGGCGGTGGCGCGCAACCCGGGCGCATGCAGGATGCGGCGGCTCTCGTGCACGAGCTTCCATTCCTCGCTCGTGTAGCCGGCTTCCTTGACCGAACCGGCGAGCGGGATCACGTTGCCGGCGATCGGGCGGTCCCAGACGTCGCCCGGCGCGAGCGCGTCGTCGAAAGTGGCGGCGCGCCGGTAGCGCTCCATGCGGCCGGCGCCCTTCGTCCACTGCTCGTCGAGCTCGTGCATCCCGGGCTGACCGGCGCCCGACACCGATTGGTACGTGGAGACCACCATCCGCTCGATCCCGGCGGCGCGGTGCAACGGCGCCAACGCGGTGACGAGCACCATGGTGGTGCAGTTCGGGCACGACACGATGCCCTTCGGCAGATCGCGGACGTCGTCGGGATTGACCTCGCTGACCACGAGCGGGACATCGGGATCCATCCGGAACGCGGCCGAGTTGTCGACGACGCGGGCGCCGGCCGCCGCGGCGTGCGGCGCCCACGCCAGCGCGAGCGGATCGTCGACGTCGACGACGACGAGATCGAGGCCGTCGAAGCAACCGTCGCGGAGCACCTCGCACGCGACCTCGCCGCCCGCGAACGGAAGGGTGCGCCCCAGCGATCGCGCCGACGCGTACGCGCGCAGCTCGTCGACCGGGAATGCGCGCGCCTCGAGGATGCGCAGCATCTCGGTGCCGACGAGGCCCGTGGCCCCGACGACACCGATCTTGACGCCCGCCACCGCTACAACGTCTCCAGCTCGAAGGCGGTGTGCAGCGCGCGCACCGCGCGCTCGACGTCGTCTTGCTGCACGACGCACGAGATACGGATCGTCGATGTGGAGATCATCTCGATGTTCACGTGCTCGGCCGCGAGGGTCTCGAACATCTGCGCGGCGATGCCGGGGTTGGTCTTCATCCCGGCGCCGACCAGCGACACCCGACCGACACCGGAATCGAAGTTGGCACCGCCGGCGTCGATCTCGACCACGACCTTGTCGACGATCTCGGTGGCGCGGGCGAGCTCGTCCTTCGGGACGGTGAACGAGATGTCGGTGTAGCTGTCGGTGGACACGTTCTGCTCGATCATGTCGACGTTGAGGTTGGCGTCGGCCAGCGCGCGGAACAGCTTGGCCGCGATGCCCGGCCGGTCGGGCACGTGGAAGATCGTGACCTTGGCCTCCGAGGTGTCGTGGGTGACCCCGGAGATGATGGGCTGCTCCATGGCGGACTCCTCCTGGCCGATCCAGGTGCCGGTCTCCCACGTGAAGCTGGAACGCACGTGGACGGGTACGAGGTAGTTGCGGGCGAACTCGACCGACCGGAGCGCGAGCACGCGCCCGCCGGTGGCGGCCATCTCCAGCATCTCGTCGTAGGAGAGGCGGTCGAGACGGCGGGCGTCGGGGACGATGCGGGGGTCGGCGGTGTAGACACCGGCGACGTCGGTGTAGATCTCGCAGACGTCGGCACCGAGTGCGGCCGCGAGGGCAACGGCGGTGGTGTCGGACCCGCCCCGGCCGAGGGTGGTGATGGCCGCCTCGGTGGACACGCCCTGGAAGCCGGCGACGACCGCCACGTTGCCGCCGTCGAGCGCGGCGCGCAGACGGTCGCTGCGGATCTCGAGGATCTTGGCCTTCTGGTGGGCGGTGTCGGTGACGATGCCGGCCTGTGAACCGGTGAACGACATCGCCGGCTCGCCGAGGTCGATGATGGCCATGCACAGCAGGGCGATGGAGATGCGCTCGCCCGACGTGAGCAGCATGTCCATCTCACGGGCGCTCGGATTGCTCGACACGTCGTGGGCCAGGCGGTCGAGATCGTCGGTGGTCTTGCCCATGGCCGAGACGACGACGACGACGTCGTTTCCGGCGCGCCGCGTACGCACGATGTGCTCCGCCACGGCGCGGATCCGGTCGGGGTCGGCGACGGAGGTGCCGCCGAACTTCTGCACGAGCAGGGTCACGACGCTTCATCGTACCGGGAAGCGCCTCTGATCCTCGACCGGCTTTCCGCCTCTGTAGACTCCCCCGCCGTGCCCAAGGCCACGAAACGCGAACGCCAACGCCAGAATCGGGACGCCCGACGCGTCGCGATGATGGAGGCGGAGAAGCGCAAGAAGCGGATGCGCACCGCCCGCAACATCGGGCTGCTGCTGATTCCGCTGGTCATCCTCTTCGTCGTCCTGCAGCTCACCAAGGGCAGCGATTCGAGCTCCAGCTCGAGCAGCAAGAGCGACGCCGCGCTCACCAAGGCCGGATGCTCCACCACCGTGCCGCCGAAGCCGACGACGTCGACCCTCGCCGCCGCCCCCCGCTCACCATCGACCCGGCGAAGCAGTACACCGCGACGATGGACACCACGTGCGGGACGATCACCATCGCCCTCGACGCCAAGAACGCCCCGCAGACGGTGAACAGCTTCGTGTACCTGGCGGAGAAGGGCTTCTACAACGGCACCCTGTTCCACCGCATCGTCACCGACTTCGTCGACCAGGGCGGCGACCCGACCGGCACCGGTGCCGGCGGCCCGGGCTACAAGCTGCCCGACGAGCCTCCTGCCAACGGCTACACGGCGGGGTCGGTCGCCATGGCCAACGCGGGCACCGGGACCACCGGGTCCCAGTTCTTCCTCGTGGTCAGCGAGAACGGGGCCCAGAACCTCGGGACGACGCCGCCCTTCAAGTACTCGTCCCTCGGCACCATGGACGCCGCCGGCCTGAAGGTGGCGAACACCATCAACAGCTTCGGGGTGAGCGCCAGCGCCGATGCCTCCGGCGCCAAGCCCACCGCCAAGGTCTACGTCACCGGCATCAAGATCACCGAGGGCGGATCGACGCCGAGCACCACCGCCGCGCCGACCACCACGAAGGCGCCGTAGCCCGGGTCGCGAACCCGACTTGACAGGTTGCTTAGGTAGTCCTAACCTTGGTGACGTGTACGTGTGCAGCTGCCGCGCGGTGACCGACCGGGTGATCAACGGTGAGGTCGCGCGGGGCGCGGCGACCATCGAAGAGCTGGCCGCGTCGTGCGGCGCCGGCTCCCGGTGTGGCGGTTGCTGGCCCGCGCTGGAGGCGCTCCTCCGGTCGCGAGCCCGAGAGCTCGCTGACGCTGCCCTGTAGCCTCCGCTGGGAAACCACGCGACCGGAGGTGACGACGTGCGGCGAGACGACTCGATCATCGAACTGCTGAACGAGGTGCTGACGGCGGAGCTCACGTCGGTCAACCAGTACTTCGTCGACGCCAAGATGATCGCCAACTGGGGCTACGAGCCGCTCGCCCATCACTTCCGCGACGAGTCCATCGGCGAGATGAAGGATGCCGACGAGCTCATCGGCCGGATCCTCTTCCTCGAAGGGATCCCCAACCTGCAGCGGCTCGGCACCGTCCGGGTGGGCGAAACCGTGCCCGAGAAGCTCCAGCTCGCACTCGACCTCGAGTACGAGTCGATCGAGCGCCTGAACCGGGGCATCGCCACCTGCGTCGAGCTGGGCGACAACGGCACCCGCGAGTTGCTCGTCGACATCCTCGAAGGCGAGGAAGGCCACGCCGATTGGCTCGAGACCCAGCTCGGGCTGGTCGCCCAGCTGGGCGAGGTCCAGTACCTGGCCGAGCACATCCACGACTGACCCTGCGGGTCAGGTGGGTCGAGCGGGTCAGGTGGGGAGGCCCTCCACCGAGTCGCCCGCGGTGTAGGCCGTGGCGCGGCCCTCTTGGTAGAGGGTCACCGTGCCCGCGCCGGCCACCGTCCACTCGCCCTGGCGCAGGACGAGCGCGGTCTCGGCGTCGACTCCCGCCAGCGCGGCCCCGGTGGGGAGCAGGTCCATGGACCGCTCGCGCAGGTGTCGCGCCGCCGACCCGTGGTACGGGAACACGGCCAGGTTCTTCACCACTCCGAGCCCCACCGTGTAGGCGCCGCCACGGGGATCGACCATCGGGTCGCAGAGGAGGGTGGCCCCGGCCCCGGACGCCGCCAGCACGCCACCCTTTTCATAGGACGCGACGAGCGCCTCGAACAGGGTCGAGTCCTTCAGCACCGATCGGAGGTGCAAGGGCGAGCCGTCGGCGATGTAGATGAACTTGGCGGCACGCGCGACGTCGGCGACCGCGGGGTCCATGGCTTCACCGCGGTGGAGAACGTCGAGGACACGGACCTTGGCCCCGAGATCGGCGAAGTAGTCGCGGGCGCGCTCGCCCACGCGTTCGGCGTGCTCGAACGCGGCCGCGGTGGGCAGGACCACCACCTCCTCCGCCCCGCTCGCCTCGAGCAGCATGGCGTCGAGGTCGCGCCCGCCGGCCTGCCACTCTCCCCCGCCGATCAGCACGAACCAACCAGCGTTCCGGCGCGCAGACATGGCCAGGAACGTAGCGGAGACGGGCGGGGCCGGACGTGAAGGCCCGGAACGCCCGGAACGGCACGCGCGGGCTTCCGTGAGCCGCGGGAACCTACCGCGCGGTAACCTGGCTCCCTTTTCTCGATCGGGGGCACTCGGAGATGACCATCAAACGCGTCGGGGTCGTGGGCTCGGGGATCATGGGATCCGGGGTGGCGGAGGTCGCGGCGAAGTCGGGCTTCGAGGTGGTGTTGCGCAGCCGCTCGCAGTCCGGGGCCGACGCGATGGTCGCCGGGCTCGAGAAGTCGCTGGCCCGCCAGGTGGCGAAGAGCCGGATCCCCGAGACCGAGGCGAACGACGTCAGGGATCGCGTCAGCGCAGTGACCGCGCTCGAGGCCCTCGCCGGGTGTGACCTCGTGCTCGAGTCGATCGTCGAGGACCTTCCGGCGAAGCAGCACCTGTTCAGCGAGCTCGACCGGATCTGCGCGCCGGGGGCGATCCTCGCCACCAACACGTCGACGCTCGCGGTCGTCGACATGGCGGTGCAGACGTCGAGACCGGACCGGGTCTGCGGCATCCACTTCTTCAACCCGGCGCCCGCAATGGCGCTGGTCGAGGTGGTCCCCGCCATCACCACGTCCGAGACCACGCTCGAAGAGGCCCGGGCGTTCGTCGCGGCTTGCGGCAAGACCGCGGTGACGGTGAAGGACCAGGCCGGCTTCGTCGTGAACGCGTTGCTGTTTCCGTACCTCAACAACGCGGTCAAGCTGTTCGACGCCGGCGTGGCCTCCCGGGACGACATCGACACCGCGATGAAGGGCGGCTGCAACTTCCCGATGGGGCCGCTCGAGCTGCTCGACCTGGTCGGGCTCGACACCAGCCTCGCCATCCTCGACGCGCTCTACGCCGAGTTCCGGGACCCGAACTTCGCCCCGGCACCGCGACTGCGCCGGATGGTCGCCGCCGACCAGCTGGGCCGGAAGTCGGGAATCGGCTTCTACGAGTACACCCGCTGACCGGTATTTCAGGGCGCACCCAATTGTGGACGAGAATGTCACCGTGCGCGACCGACCATGGCTCATGCGAACGTATTCCGGGCATTCGTCCGCGCGCGCGTCCAACGAGCTGTACCGCTCCAACCTGAGCAAGGGGCAGACCGGCCTGTCGGTGGCGTTCGATCTCCCGACGCAGACGGGTTACGACCCCGATCACCCCCTGGCGAGGGGTGAGGTGGGCAAGGTCGGCGTCCCGGTGCCCCATCTCGGTGAGATCCGCACGCTGTTCGAGGCCATCCCGATCGAGGACATGAACACCTCGATGACGATCAACGCCACTGCGATGTGGTTGTTCGGCATGTACCTCGCGCTGGCCGACGAGCGCGGGGTCGACGCGTCGCACCTCGCCGGGACCACGCAGAACGACATCGTCAAGGAATACCTCTCGCGCGGCACGTACATCTTCGGTCCCGAGCCGTCGCGTCGGCTCACCGTCGACCTCGTGTGCCACGCGGTGCGTCACGTGCCGAAGTGGAACCCGATCAACGTCTGCTCGTACCACCTGCAGGAAGCAGGGGCGACGCCGGTCGAGGAGATGGCTTACGCGCTGGCGACCGCGGTAGGCGTCCTCGACGCAGTACGGGAATCCGGTCAGGTGAGCGACGACGAGTTTCCCGAAGTGGTCGGGCGCATCTCGTTCTTCGTGAACGCCGGCATCCGTTTCGTCGAGGAGATGTGCAAGCTCCGCGCGTTCGGCCAGCTGTGGGACCGCATCACTCTGGAGCGCTACGGCGTCACCGACGACAAGCTGCGGCGCTTCCGCTACGGCGTGCAGGTGAACTCGCTCGGGCTCACCGAGGCACAACCCGAGAACAACGTGCAGCGCATCGTGCTCGAAGCGCTCGGCGTCACGTTGTCGAAGGACGCGCGGGCCCGAGCGCTGCAACTGCCGACGTGGAACGAAGCGCTCGGACTGCCGCGTCCGTGGGACCAGCAGTGGTCGCTCCGCATCCAGCAGGTGCTCGCGTTCGAGACCGACCTGCTCGAGTACGACGACCTGTTCGCGGGATCGCACGTCGTCGAGCTCAAGACCAACGAGTTGGCCGAGGCGGCCGAAGCCGAGCTCCAGTGGGTGCTCGACGGCGGCGGTGCGTTCGCGATGATCGACGCGATGAAGGGTCGCCTGGTCCAGAGCAACGCCGAACGGGTGCGGCGGATCGAGTCGGGCGACCTCATCGTGGTGGGCGTCAACTCGTTCACGGAGACCGCCGACTCCCCGCTCGTCGACAGCCTCGACGGTGAAGCCACCATTCTCGTCGTCGACGAACACGCCGAGGCGGAACAAGTCGAACGCCTGCGCGCGTGGCGCGACGCGCGCGATACCGACGCGGTCGCGCGCGCGGTCGACGCCCTGCGCGCCGCGGCCGGCCGCACCGACAACCTCATGCTCAGCACGATCGACCTCGCCCGCGTCGGTGGCACGGTCGGCGAATGGGCCGGGGCGCTGCGCGACGTGTTCGGCGAGTACCGGGCCCCGACCGGCGTGGCGGGTGTGCGCGCGCCGATCGGCGACGCGATGGTCGCCACCCGCGAACGCGTGCAGACCGCGGCCCGCGCCGTCGGCCACCCCATCCGCATCCTGGTCGGCAAGCCCGGCCTCGACGGGCACTCCAACGGCGCCGAACAGATCGCGGTGGCGGCGCGCGACGCGGGCATGGAAGTCATCTACCAGGGCATCCGGCTCACGCCCGAGCAGATCGCGGCCGCCGCGCGCGACGAGGACGTCGACCTCGTCGGACTCTCGATCCTCTCCGGCTCGCACCGTCAACTCGTGCCCGAGACCGTGCGCCTGCTGCGCGCCAACGGGGTCGACGCCCCGGTCGTGGTCGGCGGGATCATCCCCGAAGCCGACCACGCCGCGCTGCTCGCCGCCGGTGTCGCCCGGATCTACACCCCCAAGGACTTCCGGCTCAACGACATCCTCAGCGACCTCGCCGGTCTCCTGGCGGTGCCGTCGTGAAGCGCGAGTCGAACCGGGGCGACTACCGCGGGGTGGCGGTGTACGCAATCTTCGCCGTCGCGGCGGTGGTCATCGGCATCGCCGCGGTCGTCGCCGACGAAGCCGTGCTCGGGCTCGCGGCAGCAGTCGTCGGTGTGGCGGCCGCCGCGGTGGGCGCCTTGGTCGACGTCCGGCGCAATCGGGCCGAGCACTCACTCTGGGAAGCGCGCTCGCAGACCCGGCGACTGCGCCGCCAACTCGAGCAACTCCAAGCGGCCGTCGCCGAGGAGCAGGCGTTGGCCGCGAACGCGGAGGCGTCGGGCGACCTGCCGACCGGCACCGACACCAGCGAGTGGGAGATCGATCCGGTCTCGGGGTTGCTGCGCGAGCGTCATCTCCCGGTTCTCCTCCAACAGGTCGTCGCGGCGGCCCGGCGCAAGGTGCTGCCGGTCTCGGTCGTGTTCTGGGAGCTCGATGGTCTGTCGGATGCACCTCCGGCGGCACGCGACCAGGCGCTCACCGCGCTCGGGGCGGTGGCGTGGCGCACGTTGCGCGAGGCCGACGCCGTGTTCCGGCTCGGCGACGTCGTGTCGGTCGGAGTGCTCGTCGACACCGCCGAACCCGGCGCGGTGATCGTTGCCGACCGAGTGAGGGAAGCGTTGCGCTCCAGCCCGGTGGGCGACTCGCTCACCGTTTCTGCCGGCATCGCGTGCTACCCGAGTCACGCGCTCGACGCGGCCGAGCTCGTCGCCCGCGCCGGTCGCGCCCTCGAAGCCGCGCGCGCCGCGGCCACGAACGCGATCACGTTGCCGTCGCCACCAGCGACTGACTCGCCCTCCGACCATAACCAGCGTCGCTGGTGTGGCCTATACCGACACGAACGACGCAAGTTCGGGGTATGGGCTGGGGGCCGGGTCAGGTGGCGTAGAGGTCGGCGATCTCGTTGGCGTATTTGGCGGCGATGCCGCGCCGCTTGAGCTTCATGGTGGGGGTGAGCTCCTCGGAATCGGGGAGCCACTCTTCACCGAGCAACGCGAACTTGCGGATCTGCTCGGCGTGTGAGAACCGACGGTTGGCTTCGTCGACCTGACGCTCGACCTCGGCCCGCACCGCCGGATCCGCCGCCAACGCCGGCAGCGTGGACGCGGTGATGCCGTGCGTCGCGGCCCACGCGGGGGCGACGTCGGGATCGAGGACGAGCAGCGCGGTGATGTAGGGCTCGTCGTCGCCGATCACGCAGGCCTGTCCGATCAGCGGTTGAGCTTTGAGCGCTGACTCCAGGTTGGCGGGCGACACGTTCTTGCCGCCCGCAGTGATGATCAGTTCCTTCTTGCGGTCGACGATGCGGAGATAGCCGTCGGCGTCGAGCTCGCCGACGTCGCCGGTGTGCAGCCAGCCGTCGGCATCGAGCGCCTCCGCCGTGCGCTCGGCATCGTCGAGGTAGCCGCGGAAGATGTTGCCGCCCCGCCCGAGAACCTCGCCGTCGGCGGCGAGCTTCACCTCGGCGCCGGGGATCGCGGGGCCCACCATGCCCGGCTTCACGCGGACCGGTGCCCACGTGAGCGGCCCCGACGTCTCCGAGAGTCCGTACATCTCCGAGAGCGGTACGCCCGAGGGCACGGAAGAACCCGAGCACTTCGACCGGCATCGGCGCAGCCGCAGTGACCGCGATCTCGAGGTCATCGAGCCCGAGCAACTGTCGGGCGGGCCGCAGGGATTCGGCGTCGACGCGCGCGTGTTCCCGGGCGAGGTCGGCGGGAACGTCGTCGCCGTGTGCGCGATGCTCGGCGATCTGCGCGCCCACGGCCAACGCGCGGGCGAAGACCTCGGCACGCGCGGCGTCGACCGCGAGCACGGCCTGGACCGCGCTGTACATCTTCTCGAACGTGCGCGGCACACCGAACAGGATCTGCGGGCGTGTCTCCGCCGAACGCGGCACCGAGCAGTCGGATGTCGGCGCACGTCGTGACTTCGTACGCGAACGCGATACCCGCGTAGTGCGTGGTGAGGCGCTCGGCGATGTGCGCCATCGGGAGGTAGGAGACGATGCGGAACCCCTCGGGTGAGAAGTCGAGCGCGTCGCGCACACTGTCGACGGTCCAGCAGATGTTGGCGTGGTCGAGCATCACGCCCTTGGGCGGCCCCGTGGTGCCCGACGTGTAGATGACGGTCGCGAGGTCGTGGGGCTCGGCGATCGCCGCCGCCGCTTCGAGATCGACCGGTTCGGACTCGAGCAACCGGGCCCAGCTGACGATCCCGCTCCCGGCGCCGGCCGCGGTCGGCGGTCGCCGTCGATCAGCACCACCGCTCCGAGGTCGGGGAGCTCGTCGCGCACGGCGAGGATCCGCTCGAGGTAGTCGGCATCCTCGACGATCGCCAGCGTGGCCCGGGCATGGCCCACCAGGTACCGGATCTGATCGGGCGACGAGGAGTTGTAGATCGAGATCGGCGTGGCCCCGAGCAGGAGGGCGGCCAGATCGGCCGCGTGGAACTCCGGCCGGTTGCCGATCAGCAGCACCACCCGGTCGCCGTGCCCGACGCCCAGGGCCCGCAGGCCCGCCGCCACCCGGGCCGCCCGCGCCGCGTACTCGCTGAAGGTGATCGTCTCCGTCTCGCCGTTGACGGTGCGCCGAAGGGCGACGGCGTCGGGCCGTGTCCGCAGCGTCTGCAGGAACCGGGCCGGGATGGTGTCGTTCACAGGGGGCACGTTATCCACAAGTCGAGGTGGAGAACTACGGATCGGGGGTGGAAAACCGGCGCAAGATGGGGAATACTCTGGGTGCAGTTCGTCCCGAGGAGATCGTTGGGGCACCGCCTTCGAGCGGGCTCCTCTACGCCGAGTCTCCTCGGGACGTACTCGCGCAGCGAGCCGTGATCAGGGGGCACAGATCAGTGGGCGCTCAACAGTCGGGCCCCGCGGGCCGATGCACTCACCATGCCCGTGCCCACTCGCGCCCGAACCTCGGCGCGCCGGGCGTGGAACCGTACCGTTGCCGCCGCGATGACCGTGGTCGCGGTGACCGCCACGTTGCTCGTCGTGGCCGGCAATCCCGCCGGGGCCCAGCAGACCACCACGACGACCACCACCACCCCGCCGACCACTGTGCCCGCGCCGACGAATCCGGCGCCCACCGCGCCGGTGCCTGCGACCACTGCACCGCCCGCCCTGCCCGACCCGGCATCGTTCGCCGCTCTCGCCGCCCAGGTGAGCCAGAACCAGGCGTTGCTCACCCAACTCGCGGGTCAGGTCGACCAGGCCACCAAGCGCCTCGCCGACCTCGCCGCCGCGATCGCCGACACCCAGCAGAAGCTCGACGCCGCGCGCGCGCAGATGGCCCAGCTCAAGCAGATCGTGCGCTCCCGCGCCGCGTACATCTACACCCACGCGCAAGCACCGCAGATCGCGGTCGCCGACATCCAACACGTCGAAGACATCACCTCGGGCAAGAAGTACGCGGAATCGGCCACGTACACCGACGGCCGGCGCATCGCCGACCTCTCGCACCTCGCGGCGCAGCTCGCGACGAAGCAAGCGCAACTCGAGGCCGACCGCGCGCAACAGCAGAAGGTGAAGGACACGCTGGTGTCGGCCCAGGCCGGACTCCAGGCGGTGACCGCGCGGCAGAAGAAGCTGCTCGACGAAGTCGGCGCCGTCCCGTTGATGGGCGACGCGCAACTCACGGCGAAACAGATCACGGACTGGTTCAATTCCCGCAACGTCCACTACCGCCTCGCCAGTGGGATGTCGGTCGCCGATCTCATCCAGATCTACATGGAGGAAGGGGCGGCCGAGCACGTGCGCCCCGAGCTCGCGTTCGCCCAGGCCATCATCGAGACCGGCTCGTTCGGGAACGCGCTCGACAACAACTACGCCGGGATCGGCGCCTGCGACAGCTGCACCGGTGAACCGGCGTTCCCGACGCCGCGCGACGGGGTGCGGGGGCAGATCCAGCTGTTGCGCAACTACGGCGATCCCACCTCACGCGCCGCCAACCTCAAGAACCCACCGTCGCCCACCATCTACGGCAGCGATCCGGTGGCCGCCGCCAACGCGTACGACACCTTCTTCGCCAAGGGGAAGGCGCCCACCTGGAACGTGATGGGGAACGGCAACTGGGCCACCGACCCCGGCTACGCGCAGAAGGTGTTGACGACGTACTTCCAGATGGTCGCGTACGCCGCCCAGCACGAGAGCTGACGGCCACCTCGGCCTGCGAACGCGCGGCGGGCGATCGCCCGTCGAGCGATCGGATCACAAGAGCCCGGTGAAGCAGCGGTCGTCGATCGGGCCGAGCACGAGGTCGCGGTAGATGCCCTGGATCATCGTGCGCGCCCGCTCCGACCACGCGAACGCGGCCGGCGCGGACACCCGGCGCATGACCTGCGTGTAGCCACCGTCGTAGACGCGGTACTCGGCCCACGCGCCCGGGTAGTCCTTGGCGCACGCGACCTCCGACGAACGGGACGTCGTCGCGCGCGATCGAAGCGGAGCACCCGATTCGCGTGGGTGTGCCCGGCGAAGTAGCCGGCGATGTTCTCCCGGCGGCCGACGAGATCTACCAGCGCGTTGCTGTCGCCGAGCGCGATGCGCGTAGTCGGGATCGGTACGCGCTGGCTCGTCGACGTTCCAGACCGGATGGTGCCCGAAGACGAACACCGAACCGGTGGCGGATGTCGCGAGGTCGTCGAGCCACGAGCGCTGATCGTCAGGGAGCGCACCGCCCGACCCTGCCCGGCACGGTGGTGTCGAGCACCGCCACCGTGACTCCGGAGAGCTCGATCGCGTACGGCGCACTCTGCTGCGCCAGCTCGCGGTCGCGGATCGCGTCGTGGTTCCCGCGCACGTGGTGCAGGATCGGCGCCGAGCGCGCCGTACGTGCGGAGGAACGCGTCGTACTCCTCGGCCTGCCCGGTGTCGGTGAGGTCGCCCTTGACGATGACCGCGTCGGGATCGAGGCGTGCATCTCGGCCACGATCGCGCCGTTCATCACCACCGGGTACGGCGTAGCTCCGGGCTCGACGCGCAGCACCGGGCCGATGGCGTCGGTGGCGGGATCGCCGGTCTTCCCACACTCGGTCTCGCCGAAGTGCACGTCGTTCGCAGTGGCGAGCGTGGCCAGCAAGGCGTCCGGGCGGCCGCACGAGGGTGCGGACCGTCGCCGGGAACCACGTCGTCGGGCGTCGCACCGTCGACGGCGAGCGCGTAGCTCGGTGTCGGGCTCGAGCCCGTCGACCCGGGCGCGGTGGAACGGACCGATCGTGGTGACCGACCCGGTCGCCCACGCGGGTGGTCGACGGCCTCCTCCGCCTCCGACGTGAACGTGACCACGACCTCGTCGGGCCCCACACTCATGAGCTCGACGTGGGCGGGCACCGGGCGGATCTCGGCAGGGCTCAGGCGCGGCTGCGGCGTCCGATACGCCCGGAGAGTCGCCACGGGCCGCGCTGCAGACCGGAGCGGTGCGACCGGAGTCGGGCCGCGCGCACCCACTCGTGGAGCGTGTCGTCGCCGTCGGCCTCGGCGACGGGCGCGGCCTCGAGCGACGCCGATGGCGGCGATGATCGCCGCGACCTCTTCGGGGGTGGCGTCCGGGTGATCGAACGCAGATGAGCCATGGCTAGAGCGGCACGTTGCCGTGCTTGCGCGACGGCAGCTGCTCGCGCTTGGTGCGCAGCATCGCGAGCGATCGGGCCAGCACCTTGCGGGTCTCGCGCGGGTCGATCACGTCGTCGACGTAGCCGCGCTCGGCCGCGACGTAGGGGTTGGCGAAGCGCTCCTCGTACTCGGCGATGAGCTCGGCCCGCTTGGCGTCGACGTCGTCGGCCGCCTCGATCTCCTTGCGGTAGATGAGGTTGACCGCACCCGGCGCGCCCATCACCGCGATCTCGGCCGACGGCCACGCGAACGCGAGGTCGGCGCCGATCGACTTCGAGTTCATGACCACGTAGGCGCCGCCGTAGGCCTTGCGGGTGATGATCTGGACCCGCGGCACCGTGGCCTCGCAGTACGCGTAGAGCAGCTTGGCGCCGTGGCGGATGATGCCGCCGTACTCCTGGTCGGTGCCGGGCAGGAAGCCGGGCACGTCGACGAAGGTGACGAGCGGAACGTTGAACGCGTCGCACGTGCGCACGAACCGCGCCGCCTTCTCCGACGCGTCGATGTCGAGCGTGCCCGCGAGGTTGGCGGGCTGGTTGCCGACGATGCCGACGACGTGACCGTCGACGCGCGCGAAACCACACACGATGTTCATCGCCCACAACGCGTTGACCTCGAAGAAGTCGCCGTCGTCGACGACTTCGGCGATGACCTTCTTCATGTCGTACGGCTTGTTGGGCGCGTCGGGGATGAGGTCGATGATGCCGTCGCACGAGCGGTCGGCCGGGTCTTCCGACTCGAAGTAGGGCGGGTCCTCGAGGTTGTTCGGCGGCAGGAACGACAAGAGGTAACGCACCTGCGCGAGCGCCGTGGGCTCGTCGTCGTAGACGAACGCGGCGACGCCGGACTTCGCCGCGTGGGTGAGCGCGCCGCCGAGCTCTTCCTGCGTGACGTCTTCGCCGGTGACCGTCTTCACGACATCGGGACCGGTGATGAACATGTGCGACGTGCCCTTGACCATCACGACGAAGTCGGTGAGCGCGGGCGAGTAGACCGCGCCGCCCGCGCACGGGCCGAGGATCACGCTGATCTGTGGGATCACCCCCGACGCCTTCACGTTGCGCGAGAAGATGCCGCCGTACGCGTCGAGCGAGACGACCCCTTCCTGGATACGGGCGCCCGCGCCGTCGTTGAGGCCGATCATCGGCGCGCCGACGGATTCGGCGAGGTCCATCACCTTGTGGATCTTCTCCGCGAACACCTCGCCGAGCGCGCCACCGAACACCGTGAAGTCTTGGCTGAACAGGAACACCTTGCGGCCGTCGACCGTGCCCCAACCGGTGATCACGCCGTCGGTCAGTGGGCGGTTGGCCTCGATGCCGAATCCGTGGGCGCGGTGGCGGGCCAGCATGTCGAGCTCGACGAACGAGCCGGGATCGAGGAGCAGGTCGATCCGCTCGCGCGCTGTGAGCTTGCCCCGCTTGTGCTGGCGCTCCACCGCCGCCGGGCTGCCGGCGTGCAGCGCCTGCTCGCGCAGCTCGGCGAGCTGGGTCAGGCGCTCCTCGATCGGATGGGGGGCGGGCGCCGCGCTCGGCGGCTCGTCGCCGTGCAGCGCCTCCGCCTCGGCCTCGGTCTGCAGGGCTTCCGGTTCAGCGGCCATGGGAGGCGAGGTTACCGGGCCCCCATCACCGAAGGGCTATTCCTGCACCAGCTCGATGAGCGTGCCGAAGGCGCCCTTCGGGTGCACGAAGGCGACGGTGGTACCCCGGCTGCCCGGGCGCGGCGCCTCGTCGATGACCTTGCCGCCCTCGGCCTTCACCTGGGCCAGCGCGGCGGCGCAGTCGTCGACGCGGTACCCGACGTGGTGCAGGCCCTCGCCGCGCTTCTCGAGGTACTTGGCGACCGGGGAGTCGTCGCGGATCGGCGTGAGGAGCTGCACGTAGGAGTCGGCCACCTTGAGCAGTGCCTCCTCGACACCGTCACGCTCCACCACCTCGCGGTGCTCGACCTCGACGCCGTACGCGCTGCGGTAGTACTCGATGGCCGCCTCCAGATCGTTGACGGCGATGGCGACATGATCGATCTCGGTGAGCATCAGGCACTCCTTCGGAAGAGGGTGATGCGATCGAGCAGGCGCTCGCGCATCTCGGGATCGGTGACACCCAGCCCTTCGGCGGGCGCGAGCACGAGCACGCCGAGCTTGCCCTCGTGCTGGTTCTGGTGCACCTGCGAGACCGCTTCGGCCACCTGCTCGAACGGGAACACGGCCGACAGCACCGGCTGGATCCGGCCCTCGCACACCAGTCGGTTCGCTTCCCACGCCTCGCGGTAGTTGGCGAAGTGACAGCCCTTCAGCGTCTTCTGGTTCATCCAGAGGTAGCGGTTGTCGTACTCGATCATGAACCCGCTGGTGGCCGCGCACGTGATGATGGTGCCCCCGCGGGTGCACACGAACACCGACGCGCCCATCGTGGCGCGCCCCGGGTGCTCGAACACGATGTCGGGATCGCGGCCCGCCAGCTCACGGATGCGATTCCCGAAGCGGCGCCACTCGGCCGGATCCTGGGTGGTGTCGTCCTTCCAGAACGAGAAGCCCTCGGCCCGGCGATCGATCACGTGCTCGACGCCGAGCTCGTGCAGCACCGCGGCGCGCTCGGGGCTCGATACGACGGCCACGGGAGTGCCGCCGCCGTTGAGGACATATTGGCACGCGTACGCGCCGATGCCACCGCTCGCGCCCCAGATGAGCACGGTCTGGCCCTGCGTCATCTGCGCGCCGTTCGGGCTGACCAGCATGCGGTAGCTCGTGGAGTTCGTGAGCGCGTTGACCGCCGACTCCTCCCAGGTGAGGTGGGCCGGCTTGGGCATGAGTTGGCTCGCCTTCACCACCGTGAGCTCACCGAGGCCACCGAAGTTGGTCTCGTAGCCCCAGATGCGCTGGTTGGTCGCGAGCATCGAATCGTCGTGCGCGGAGGGGTCCTGATCGTCGACGTGGTTGCAGTGCACCGTGACCGCGTCGCCGGGGTTCCAGAGGCGCACGGCGGACCCGACGCGCAGCACCACGCCGGAGGCGTCACTCCCGACCACGTGGTACGGCTGATCGTGGCGGGCACCCCACACGCCCTCCCGCCCCAGTCGCGCCAGGAAGCCGAACGTGGGAACCGGTTCGAAGATCGACGTCCACACGGTGTTGAAGTTGATCGACGAGGCCATCACCGCGACCAGCGCTTCGTCGGGCGCGAGCTCCGGCACCGGCACTTCGTCGAGGTGCAACGACTTGCGGGGATCCTTGTCGGCCGACGCGAGTCCCTCGAACATCGTCTGCTCGTCGGCCCGTACGACCGCGCCGCGGTAGGTGGCGGGGATCGGCAGGGCGGCCAGCTCGGATGCGAGTTCCGTTGACGCCGGTTCACCGTCGACGATCGCCCGACGGATCGCCGCGATCTCCGCGTTCCCGCTGCTCCCCGTGGTCTCGGCCATGGCGGGCGACGGTACCATCCGAGGGAATTAACCCAGTCTCGGGAGGACCGCCATGCCCGGCTCCGTGATCGTCTCGTCGGCCCGCACTCCGATCGGCAAGCTCTCGGGCGCGCTGGCGTCGTTCCCCGCCACCGATCTCGGCGCCCACGCGATCCGCGCCGCGTTGGCGCGGGCCGGTGTGAGCCCGGAGCAGGTCGACTACGTCCTGCTCGGCCAGGTGCTCCAGGCCGGTTCGGGGCAGATGCCGGCCCGCCAGGCCGCGGTGAAGGCGGGCATCCCGATGTCGGTCCCGTCGATGACGATCAACAAGGTGTGCCTGTCGGGCATCAACGCGATCTACCTCGCCGACCAGATGATCCAGGCCGGCGACGCCGACGTCGTGGTGGCCGGCGGTATGGAGTCGATGACGAAGTCTCCTTACCTGTTGAAGAACGCGCGCGAGGGCTACCGGATGGGGAACGGTGAGCTGATCGACTCGATGATCGACGACGGCCTGTGGTGCGCGTTCGACGCGGTGCACATGGGCGCGGGCACCGAGCGCTACACCGGCGAGTTCGGCGGCATCACGCGCGAGATGCAAGACGACGCCGCGGCGAAGAGCCACGAACGCGCCGCGGCCGCGATGAAGGAAGGGCGCCTGGCCGAGGAGATCGAACCGATCGCGATCCCGCAGCGCAAAGGTGAGCCCGTTCTCGTCGACACCGACGAAGGGGTGCGGCCGGGCACCACGCAGGAGTCACTCGGCAACCTCCGGCCCGCATTCGCGAAGGACGGCACCATCACCGCGGGCAACGCGTCGCAGATCTCCGACGGCGCGGCCGCGGTCGTCGTCACGTCGGTGGCGAAGGCCGAGGAGCTCGGGCTCACGCCGATCGCCGAGTTGGTGAGCTTCGGCATGGTCGCGGGCCCCGACCCGTCGCTCCTCACGCAACCCTCGCGGGCGATCATGCGCGCGCTGGAGTCGATCGACGCCACCGTTTCCGACCTCGATCTCTTCGAGCTGAACGAGGCGTTCGCCGCGGTGGGGTTGGCGTCGATGCGCGACCTCGGCATCACCGACGACATCGTCAACGTGAACGGCGGCGCCATCGCGCTGGGCCACCCGATCGGCATGTCGGGCACGCGCGTGGTGCTCACGCTCATCAACGAGCTCCGCCGCCGGGGTGGCGGGCTGGGTGCGGCCGCCCTCTGCGGTGGGGGGGGCCAGGGCGAGGCCGCGATCGTGCGCGCGTTCTAGACGGGATACTTCTCCGACGTGCCCCATTGGTTCGTCCCGCGCGTGCTGTCGATGCACATCAGCACGAGGAGAATGAGCCCGCCGACGAACGGGACGAGGACGATGAGATACCACCAGCCACTCTTGCCGGTGTCGTGGAGTCGTCGAATCCCTACCGCGAGCGACGGGACGATCAGCGCGAGCAGATAGATCACGTACAAGACGATGAGGATCTTGATGGCCGCGGCGAGCACGATCAACACGACGACCGCGATCAGGTTGGCCAGCGTGAACCACCAGAACTCGGCCCGGCGGGCCCGGCCGTCGAACTGCGCGTAGCGCTCGAGGACGACCTGCTTCCAGTACCCGACCAGTGGGTTCCCGATGGGCGGGGTCGGCACGGGTCGGCTCCCACCGGTTCCGGTTCCGGTTCCCGGTCCGGGGGGCGGCGGGGGCGGAGGCGGCATGCTCATGCGGCGACCATAGGCCGGACCCCACTCGCGTCCAGGGACTCTCCGTGCTGGCTACGCTGCGCCCCGTGCCAGCCGCGGGGACGATCCAGCTCGATCTTCGTCCGCTCCGATGGGTGGGCGCCGGGATGCTCGGCGTCGCCGCGGTCCGTCCGCTCCTGGGTGACCCCGGGTTTCCGTGCCCTTTGCGCGCGCTCACCGGGGTGCCGTGCCCGCTCTGCGGGATGACGCGCGGCGTCACCGACGCCGTCCACGGTGAGTTCGGGCGGGCGGCGTTCATGAATCCCGGAAGCCTCCTGCTGGTGGTGGCCGCTGTCGTGTTGCTCGTGGCGTGGCGCCGGCGATCGGTGTCGTTCCCCACATGGTTGCCCTACGCGCTGGTCGCCGCGCTGTGGGCGTTCCAACTGTTCAAGTACGCAACCGGAAGACCGCTCTGACGCGGAGAAGGGAAACCCCACATGTCCATGGAACCGCCGCCGCCGCCTCCCCCGCCGCCTCCCGGAGGAACCGGAGGCCACGGACAACCGCCGGCACCGGGATCGATCAGCGTCGGCGACGCGGTCTCGTACGGGTGGAACGCGTACTGGAAGAACGTCGGCCCGTTAGTGGTGATCGCGATCGTCGTGATCGCGATCAACCTCATCGTCGGGCTGATCGCCGGGGCGACCGGTTCGGTCGTCGGCCAGGTCCTGGTGCAGTTCATCGGGTTCTTCGTGTCGATGCTGATCTCGTTGGGCTGGATCCGCGTGTCGCTCGAGGTGACGCGCGGGGTGAAGCCCGAGGTCGGCGACCTTTTCAAGTTCGAGGGCTACGGGCCGTACATCCTGGCGTCGTTGCTCTTCGCGCTCGGCTTCTACGTGGGCCTGATCCTCTGCATCGTTCCCGGCATCATCTTCGCGGTGGCATTCGGCTTCTACGGCTTCGTCATCGCCGAGCGCGGTGAGGGAATGGGCGTGATCGACTCGCTGAAGGAATCGGCCAACCTGACCCGCGGCCACCGGTGGCAGCTGTTCGGGCTCGGGATCGTGCTGCTCCTCATCAACCTGGTGGGCGCGATCCTGTGCGGGATCGGCCTGATCTTCACCCTCGGGATCACGATCATCGCCTGGGCCTACGTGTACCGGATCCTGCGCGGCGAGGCAGTCAGCGCCTGGGCCTAGATCCGCTGAGGCCGAGCCCGCTCAGCGGACGGGATACTTCTCCGACGGTCCGTACTGGTTCGGTCCGCGCACGCTGTCGGTGGCGAGGAACACGATCAGCACGATCGTCCCGATGAGCGGGATGAACGCGATCAGCAACCACCAACCGCTCTTGCTCGTGTCGTGCAGGCGCCGCACCGCCACTGCGAGACTGGGCACGAGGATGGCGAGCAGGTACACGAAGTAGAGGATGTTGAAGATGCTCGACGCGGCGCCGAGCGCCGACAACACGATCGCGATCAGCACGTTGGCGAGGGTGAACCACCAGTACTCGGCCCGCCGGGCGCGGCCCTGGAACTGGGCGTAGCGCTGGAACACGACCAGCGTCCAGTAGCCGATGAGCGGATTGCCGACGGGTTGCGACCCGCCTCCCGGTCCGGAGGATCCGTACGGCCCGGGAGGGGGCGGAGGGGGAGGTGGCGGTACGTCCATGCCCATGGGAAGCGCACGCTATGCGGACCCGGTGGCGCGGTCAACGATCCTGGGCTTCGGCCGCCGGGTCAGCGCGGAGCCGGGCCGGCGGTGCCCGCCGCCTGCGCGCGCGTCAGCGCCCGCACGACCCCGATCAGCAGTACCGCCGCCACCGCCAGCATCACCGCGCCGGCCAGATTGATGTAGTTCTGGTCCCGCAGGTCCGAGTAGGTCGAGGGCGAGATGTCGATGCTCGCGGTGGCGCCGCCGGCCACGAGCAGGATCCACCACCAGACGGTGATCACGCCCCCGGGCGCCCGGCTCCGACGCCAGAGCTCTCGGACCACGAGGAACGGGAGCACCAGGTTCGCCACCGGAATGAACCACGCGCCGATCGTCCAGCCCGGGGACCACGCCGGTGCGGTGTGGTTCCACGCGGCCGTGTTCTTCGATGCTCGGAAGAGGTAGATCACGAAGAGGACGAAGACCGCGATGGCGACGACGACCGCCCAGCCGGCGGCCGACGACACCGCGGAATCAGCCGAGTTGTACGCGTCGAGGTTCGGGAAGGTGCGGGCGGACTCGAAGGCGTTGAGCTTCACGATCCGATTGACGATGGTGCCACCGAGGATCCCGAGCACCAGCACCTCGACCCCGACGACCCACGTGAGCGCGACGGTGAGCCCCTTCAACGACCGGAACTCGACGCGCGGCCACGCGCCGGCCGCGACCGGAGGCGGGTAGCTGGGCGGCGCGAGCGGGGGCGGCGGCGGGAGCCCTGGCGCGACCGGCTCGGGATCGAATCGTGCGACCCCTTCGGTCGCGACCCACTGACTCCACGCCTGACCGTCCCAATAGCGGTGCCGGGCCCGACGCATCGGGTCGTGGTACCACTCCGCGACCGGTCCCGAGTTCACTGCTCCGCCCCTTCGGCTCCCGGTGTTGGACGAGCTGCAGTCAGGCCGCGCCGGCGCTCTCCCACCGACGGTTCAGCGCACCCTGGACCTTCACGACCCAGATGATGAACCCGATGAGCGGGATCAGGTTCCAGAACCCCGTGACGCCCCGCACCGGCTTCTCGAGGCCCGCCTTCTCGTACATGTTCCCGACCTCGGACGGCAGGAGGAACCAGTTCACGATGCCGATGACGATCCCGATGACCAGGCCGATCACACCACCCACGCCCTCGCCGGTGTGGTGCTTCAACTCGTTGAACACCTTGTAGGTCCAGACGAGGAAGTAGATGCCCAGCGTGATGATCGAGAAGATGATGACGGCCGCCGGATTACGGACCTTCCCGACCGGCCCCCAACCGGACGAACCAGGTGGCGGCGGTACCACGGCAGGATCAGACATCGGTGTGCTCCCCTCCTGGTACCCGGCGATGTGCCGGGACCTCAGCCGCACAGGGTCGCACGAACCGGCGCCCCGGCGAGGGACCCTGACGGGGTCAGCCGCTACCCACTTCAGGCGTCGACCTCAGGCGTCGACCTCAGGCCTCGACCTCAGGCCTCGACCTCAGGCTTCGACCTCAGGCCTCGACCTCAGGCTTCGACCTCGCGACGCCCTTCGAACGCGCGGCCGAGCGTGACCTCGTCGGCGTACTCGAGGTCGCCGCCGACGGGGAGCCCACTCGCGATCCGGGTGATGCGCACGCCGAGCGGGCGGAGCAAGCGGGCCAGGTACATCGCGGTGGCCTCGCCCTCGATGTTCGGGTTCGTGGCCAGGATCACCTCGGTGACGCCCTCGGCGTCGACGCGGGCGAGCAACTCCTTCACCCGTAGCTGCTCGGGACCGATCCCCTCGATCGGCGAGATCGCGCCCTGGAGCACGTGGTACCGACCGGTGAACTCGTGGGTGCGCTCGACCGCGACGATGTCGCGGGGCTCCTCCACCACGCACAGCAGCGTCGCGTCTCTGCGGTCGTCGAGGCAGAACGCACACAGCTCGCCCTCGGAGAGGTTGAAGCACCGGCGGCACCAGCTCACACGGGCCTTGGCCTCGGTGATCACCCGGGCCAGCCGGTTCGCGTCTTCCGGAGCGGCTTTGAGGAGATAGAACGCGATGCGTTGCGCCGACTTCGGCCCCACACCGGGCAACCGGCCCAACTCGTCGATCAGCGCCTGGACCGGGACGGCGTACGGACTGGTCACCTCAGCGTCGGCCGTCAGCCAAGGAGACCGCCCAGGTCGCCGAGGGCACCGAGGTCGAGGCCCCCGGTGACACCGCCGAGGCTCTGGCTCTGCATCTCCTGCGCTCGGCGGAGGCCGTCGCCCACCGCGGCGAGCACGAGGTCCTCCAGCATCTCGACGTCGTCGGGATCGACCACCTCGGCGGAGATTCGCACCGATTGCACCTCGCCGGCGCCCGAGACCACGACCTTGACCATGCCGCCACCGGCCGAACCCTCGACCGTGGCCTCCGCCAGCGCTTCCTGCGCCGCGGCCATGTCGGCCTGCATCTTCTGCATCTGTTTCATCATGCCGTCGAGTCCACCGGCTCCGCCCTTGGGCATCTGACCTGGGACTCCTCCACTACGACCCTTGGCCATCACGCTCCTACTTGATCCCTCGAGGACTGAGGCGGCACCCGTTCACCATTGAAAACTACCTCCGGCGCGTCCGACTCCCGGTCCTTCGTGATCTGGAGAGCCGGTCAGTCGCGCGGGACCTCTTCGACGACGGTGGCGTCGAAGTTCTTCGTGATCAGGCTCAGGGAGTCGATGGCGGCGGCATCGGGTGCGGCGTCGACCAGCTCCGAGATGTCGAGCACCTCTTCGTCGTCGTACGGCGGTTCCTCGGCCGGAGCCGAACCCACCGGCGGCTCGGCCGGCACGTCGAAGCCGTCGTGCGCGACCGCCTTGAACTTCATCCGCTGCCCGAGCTTCTCCGAGAGCGCGCCGCGGATGTTGTCGGCTTCCTTCTTGAACCGCGGAATCGCGACGTCGTACCGCTCCTTCGGCACACCGAACGTGATGACGTCGCCGGCGACGGAGAGGGGCTGTGCCTCGCGCACCGCGGCGCGCGTGGCCGGCGGGAGGTCGGGCAGGATCTGGGCCCAGGCCACGATCACGTCGTCGATGTCGACCGGGGTGGTGGGGGCCGACTCGGCCACAGGCGTCGGGTCCGGTTCGGGTTCGGATTCCGGTTGGGCCACCGGCGTGAGCTGCGCGTCGACAGGGGCGGCTGCGTTGGCGGCGCGCTCGCGTCGGAGCGCGGCGAGCGACGGTGCCGAGCGGCGCGCCGTCTCCTCGCGCGTGACCGCAGGTGCCGGCGTGGGCGCCGCGGCGGCAGCTCCCGCGGTAGGGGCGGTCACCGCGACGCCCGCGCTGAGCGCGCGTTCGAGGCGATCGACACGTTCGCCCAGCGCCTGCAAGGGAGGGCCGGCGTCGCGACGCGCCAGGCGCACCAACGCGATCTCGAGCACGAGACGCGGGTCGGCGGCGTCGGTGCCGCGCATGTCGACGACGGCCTGACCGAGCGTCTCGAGCGTGCGGACGAGCATCGCCTGGCCCATCTGCTCGCCGAGCGTCACCAGGCGGTCGCGGTCGTCCTCGGGTGCGTCGACCCGCACCCTGCCCTTGGCCGAGACGAGGAGGAACGTGTCGCGAATCACGGCGAGGAGGTCTTCGGTGAGCCGCCGGGGTTCGGTGCCGGTCTCGAGCAGCTGGCCGAGCCCGACCAGCGCACCGGCGACGTCTTCGTCGGCCACCGACTGCAGGATGCCGACGCGCAACGCGAACGCGGTGCCACCGAACAGGTCGCCTACTTGCTCGACGTCGACCTTCCCGTGGGCGATCGCCTGGTCGAGCAGTGACAGCGCGTCGCGCATCGACCCCGCGCCGGCGCGGGCGATGATCGCCAACGCGGCCGGCTCCGCCTCCACGCCTTCTTTGGCGCACACGTCGGCGAGATGGCCTTCGATCTCGTCGACGGTGTAGAGCGTGAACTCGTAGTGCTGGGTGCGCGAACGGATCGTGGGCGCGACCTTCAGCGGATCGGTGGTGGCGAGCACGAACACCACGTGCTCGGGAGACTCCTCGAGCGTCTTCAACAGCGCGGCCTCGGCGCTGGCGCTCAGCATGTGCACCTCGTCGAGGATGTAGACCTTCTTGGCGCCGCCGGCGCTCAGATAGGCGACCCGCTCCAGGAGGTCGCGCATCTCCTCGACCCTGCTCTTCGACGCCGCGTCGACCTCGATCACGTCGAGCGACGAACCCTCGGCGATTGACACGCAGCTCTCGCACACTCCGCAGGGATCGCCGTCGTCGCCCCGGTTGGTGCAGTTCAACGCCTTCGCGAGCAGGCGGGCGGTGGTGGTCTTGCCCGTGCCGCGGGGCCCCGAGAACAGGTAGGCGTGCCCGACTCGGCCGTCGCGCACCGCGTTGCGGAGCGCGGTGGTGACGTGGGTCTGCCCCACGAGCTCGGAGAATCGCTGTGGGCGGTACTTGCGGTACAGCGACTGGTAGGCCACGAACGTGACACTATCCGGCGGTCGTCGGCGGTCGTCAGGGTCGATGACGCCCGCCACCGACGGGTGGAACGGACCGTGCACCCGCTGTCGACAAGGGCGCCAGGAGGTCGTACGCGCACTCGACTCGGGCCAGGCACCCCTGCGGCACACGAGAGGGCCCGCTGAGAGCTGCTTCCTTCCGGACCTGACTCGATTCACAGGATCCCGTTGCGCAGGACCCGACCCTCGACGCCTCGTGCGCGCCGTACCTCATGGCGGCCCGAGCCTCGAGCGGGAATTCAGCCCCCCATACGTGGGTTTGGGGTACAGGGCACCACGAGCTCCCCGCCTAGCACGGTCCGGGAGCAGGGTACACGGCGACGGGTAGCATCGTGCGCCCTGGAGGGGTGCGAGAGCGGCCGAATCGGCACGCTTGGAAAGCGTGTGTGGGGCAACTCACCGTGGGTTCGAATCCCACTCCCTCCGCCAGACCGTCGCGCGATCACGATCCCTCACTGATCACGCGCGGCGCGACCATGCAGTCACGAGGGAAGCGATCGCGGGAAGCCGAAGTGAGGAAGCACCGACAGGTCGAACCTCGTGATCGCGCTGATGCGATCGCCGGCCAGCGTGACCGTGAGCAACCCGAGGGCGTGACTCGGGCCGCCGTCGGGATCCTTCAGGTAGGCGCCGAACGCGGGTTGTCCATTGGCCCGGGTCGGCACCACGTGCCAGCGACGCCCGTTCCGGAACGTGACCTCGGTGTGGAACCGGCGCACCAGTTCGATGCCCTGGTACTCGAGCGGCACGGGCGGCATCGCCACCAACACGTCGTCGGTGAGGAGCGCGATGAGCCCGTCGATGTCGCCGGTCTCGTAGGCGCGTGCGAGGCGGGCCACGAGGGCGGCCTCTTCGGGCGAGTTCGGGGCCGGCGGCGGCTCGTGTGCGACGGATGACTCCATCCGGCGATTGACGGCGGCACGGGCCCGCTTCAGCGCGCTGGTGACCGAGTCGAGCGTCGTCTGCAACGTCTCCGCCACCTCGTCGGCGTGGAAGCCGAGTACGTCGCGCAACACGAGCACGGCGCGCTGCCGCGGCGGCAACATCTGCAGCGCGGTGATGAATGCCAGCGAGATCGTCTCGTTCGACGCGTAGCGCGCTTCGGGCCCGGGCGGGCTCGCGGGCAGTCCTTCGAGGAGGGTGTCGGGGTACGGCTCGAGCCACACCACTTCACCGAGTCGGTTCGCTTCTATGGGCTCCACGTCCGGCACCGGCCACCCCGCCTGCGGCCGACGCGCGGTCGAACGCACCATGTTCAAGCACCGATTGGTGGCGACGCGGTACAGCCATGTGCGCAGCGACGACCGCCCCTCGAAGCCCCCGAGGCCCTGCCACGCGGCGAGCAACGTCTCCTGGAGCGCGTCCTCGGCGTCGTGGAGCGAACCGAGCATCCGGTAGCAGTGCACCTGCAACTCCCGTCGGTACGGGTCGACCAACTCGCGGAACGCGTCACCGTCCCCCGCCTGCGCCTGCTCGATCAGCTGCATCGCCATCTCGCGACCCTCCCACGTCCATCGCCTGCGCGTTCGTCCGCGTGTACCGACACCGCGGCGATCCCGAACTGGGCGGTCGGCGGGCGCCCAGTTCTGCGCCGGTGTGGTGTCTCCATCACCGGCAACCAATCACCTCACCATCTACTTCAACAAGGAGCGACGAACATGCCGAACTTCATCTTGAGCTACCAACAGCCCGCGGGCTACGTGATCCGGACCGACGAGGACACGACCGCCAAGTGGGTGGCGTTCTTCGAGACCATCGGTGACACTCTCGTCGATCCCGGCCAGCCCGTGTTCGAGCGGACCGCGCTCGGTGAGACGGGCGCCGGTACCCAGCTCGGCGGCTACTCGGTCGTCGAGGCAGCCAGCCTGGCGGACGCGGTGTCGCTGGCCGAGCACTGCCCCACCCTCACCTACGGCGGAGGGGTGCAGGTCGGCCAACTCGCCGAGCTGCCGCCCGAACACCCCGCGTCGCAACTGAAGGCGCGCCTCGCCAGCCGATGAGCTCAAGCGCCGCCGCCCGCGCTCCACACGTTGGCGGCGGCGCGGAGTCTCAGCCGGGGAACCTCACGGACGTCCGAGTACGCTCCCCTGCCGTGCCGGCGTGGAACGCGATCGAGCAGGCGGAACCCGAGTTCGCCGGGCGGGTGCGACACCGCTTCGACGCCGGTCGCCACAAGACGATCTCGACGCTGCGCGCCGACGGCTCGCCCCGCATCTCGGGCATCGAGTGCGAGTTCGTCGACGGCGATCTCCGATTCGGTTCCATGGCCGGCGCCCGCAAGGGGGCCGACCTCCTGCGCGATCCCCGCTTCGCCCTGCACGGCCCGACCTTCCACCCGGAGGACGGCAAGGAGAACGAATGGCCGGGCGAGGCGAAGATCGCCGGACGAGCCGTCCCCGCCGAGCCAGTGGCGACCAACGACGACGAGCAACCGGACGGCGAGATGTTCGTGGCCGACATCACCGAGGTGGTGATCACCGGACTCGATGCCGAAGCCTCCAAGCTGGTCGTCGAGTGGTGGACGCCTGAGCACGGGCTCCGAAGGGTCGAGCGGGACTGAGTGCCCGGGAGAGTGAGGTCATCCATGTCGGGATCGGCACCCCGCGCCCGCCCCGTCAGGTTCGACACGACCTGAGCGCATTCGGCAACAACACCGGCATCGTGGTTCCGCCCGGGGTCATCGACGAACTCAGTGCCGGCAAGCGACCGGCGGTCGTCGTTACCGTCAACGGCTACGAGTACCGCAACACCATCGGCACGATGAACGGCCAGCAGCTCATCAGCGTCAGCGCCGCGATCCGCAAGGAAACCGGGCTCAAGGGCGGCGATCCCATCCACGTCGAGGTCAGCCTCGCCGAGGGCCCTCGAGGCATCGAGGTACCTCCGGATTTCGGCGCCGCACTGAAGCAACAGCCCGCCGCCGGGGCGTTCTTCGCCACGCTCTCGAACAGTGTCCAGCGCTACCACGTCGACAACATCAACGCGGCCAAGGCTCCTGACACCCGCCAGCGTCGCATCGACAAGGCGATCGGGCTGTTCCTCGAGGGCAAGCCGCGCTGATCGGGAGATCAGCGGGCGCCGACCGGCACGTCGATGGGTAGACCGTAGAGACCGATCGCGTTGGTGCTCAACACCTTGGCGCGCACGGCGGGTGTGAGCGTCGACAACGCAGCCGTCGCTTCGACGAGGCTGTCGGGATACAAGCACGTCGGGTGCGGGAAGTCGGTCTCGAACATCACGTGCTCGTCGCCCAGCGCATCGATCGCCTCGGCCAGGCCGTACTGCTCGAACCAGAAGCATCCGTGCATCTGTCGACGGAAGTACCCGGACGGCATCATCGACAGGTACTCGACCGCCTGCGGCACCGTCTCTCGCACCTGGTGGTCGAGGGCCTGCAGGAAGAACGGGATCCACCCGATCCCGCTCTCCACCGACACGACCTGCAACGTCGGGAACCGCTCGAGGACCCCGGAGATGATCAGGTTGGCGAGTACCGCGGCGTTGCTGAGGTACATCATCGCGGAGCCGATGGCGAGCTTCTGGTCGTTGCCCTGCGACGGCCACGGCGTCGAACCGAACCACGACATCGAGCTCTGACTCGCGCCGATGTGGAAGTTGACCGGCAGGTGCAGGTCGGCGCAGACCTCCCAGAACGGGTCCCAGTGACGCTCGCCCAGATCGGGGAGCCCCTGGTTCTGCGGATCGGCGTTGGTGTTGACGCCGTGCAGGCCGAGCGCCTGGATCCGCTCCACCTCGGCCACCGCGGCGTCGATGTCCCACCACGGCACCAGCCCCATGGGGAACAAGCGGCCGTGCGAGGTGTCCTGCATCTCGGCCATCGCGTCGTTGAACAGGGTGACGCAGAGCAGGCGGAGCGCGGGGTCGGTCACCTCGGCGAACTTCTGGCCGCCGAAGCCCACCGCGTTCGGGTAGACGATGTGGGCCCAGATGCCCAGGTCGTCCATCACCTCGAGCCGCGCCGCTACTTCGTACGCGCCCAGATGCGCCTCGTCGAACCGCCACTGGATGAATTCCGAGCCCCGCGACTTCGACCCGTCGCGCCGCACGACCGACGATGCACCCGCCCGACCCAGCACGACGCCGTCGATCGTCCACATGGGCATGCCGTCGACGTCCTGCACGCGAGGGACGCGGTCAGCCCAGCCCGCCGGTGCACGCGACGTCCAGAGATCGTGCGGTTCGGTGAAGTGGGTGTCGGCGTCGACGACGCGGATCCCGGCGACGAGCTCATCGGTGGCGGTCATCGTTCCCCCTGGAGTGCTCACGCGTGACGCCGAGGCGGCCGAAGCACGCGACGCCGCCCATTGTTATCCCCTCGGACGGTGTCTCACACCCCGGTGCCTCTAGTTTCGGGCGGTGCCCGTACCGTCGACGCCCACGCTCGTTCTCATCCACGGTGCCGGGCACACGTCACTCGTGTGGCGCGCGGTGCAGGAACACCTGCGGAGCCCGTCCGTCGCGGTGGACCTGCCCGGCCGGCGTGACCGGCCCGGCGATCTCACGTCGATCACCATCGACGATGCCGCGGCGAGCGTGGCCGCCGACGTCGATGCGGCCACGAAGGGGCCAATCGTGCTGGTGGGCCACTCGGTGGCGGGGATCATCCTCCCGGCGTTGGCCGCCCGATTCGAAGGCAGGGTCGACCACCTCGTGTTCGTCGCCGGATTGTGCGCGGAAGATGGCGCATTGGTGGTCGACACCGTGCGCCCCGGCCGGCGCGCCGACACCACGGCCCGCCTGGCGGAGCTACGTGATCGCTACCGCGGACACATGCTCGCGACCGACGTGGTCGACACGACCGCGCCGACGATCGACGACACCAAGGTCGCGATGGGCATCGAGTCACTCAACTTCATGCACCAGACGGTCACGTGGGCGGGAGTTCCGTCGACGGTTCCGCGCACGTGGGTGCGGTCGTTGCGCGATCCGATCCAGTCGCGGGATCTCCAGGCTCAGCTCATCGTCAACTGCGGGGCGGCGACGGTGGTCGACATCGATGCCGGCCACACCGCGGCCGTCGACGCCCCGGGCGAACTCGCCGCCGTCCTCGATCGCGTCGTCGGCCGATAGGCCGAGGCGGTGC
The DNA here is from genome assembly GCA_963819735.1 of uncultured Actinomycetes bacterium. GTDB lineage: Bacteria > Actinomycetota > Acidimicrobiia > IMCC26256 > DASPTH01 > CAWFXC01. The sequence goes on from CAWFXC010000001.1 coordinate 1,192,071, forward strand.
GGGTCAGGCCGGTGACGCGGCGCGTGCCGGAGTCGGCGTGAAGCGCACCGGCATGGCCTCGGGGCCGACGATGAAGTTCGACGCCCGGTAGGGCAACGGCTCCTCGTTGGCCGCCTCGAGATCGGGCAGCCGTTCGAGCAGGCAGTCGAACATCACATTGAGCTCGAGGCGGGCGAGCGCCTGCCCGAGGCAGTAGTGCGGTCCGAAGCCGAACGCGATGTGGTGGTTCGGGTCGCGCCGCACGTCGAAGCGATAGGGATCCGGAAACTCGTCCTCGTCGCGGTTGGCCGACGGGTACAGCAGGATCAGCTGATCACCCTCGTGCAGCTCCTGGCCGCGCAACTCGACGTCGTCGCGCGACGGTGCGCGACATGTTCTTGATCGGCGAAACCCAGCGCAGCATCTCCTCGACCCCGGTCTCGAGCGCGCCGCGATCGGCGCGGAGGATGTCGTGCTGGTCGGGGTGGTCGAGCAGCGCGAGCATCCCGCCGGTGATGACGTGACGCGTGGTCTCGTCACCGCCGATCAGGATGAGGAGGGTCTCCTGGACCAACGATTCGTCGTCGAGGCGTTCGCCGTCGATCTCGGCGTGGCACAACAGGCTGATGAGATCGGACTGCTGCGGCTTTGAGCGCCGATCGGCGATCACTTCGAGCTGCAGCGAGCGGAAGCCGAGCGCCGCGGCCGTCGACGCCGCCACCAGTTCGTCGTCGGGCTCCTGCGTCGTGGCCCGGATCATGTCGTCGGACCAACGCAGCAGATCGTCGTACGCGCTGGGCGGGAAGCCCAACATGTCGGCGATCAGCAGGAGCGGGAGCGGCGCGGCGATGTCCCACACGAAGTCACACGTGCCCTGTTCACAGACACGGTCGATGATCTCGTTGCAGATCGCGCGGATGGTGGGCTCGTGCTCGGCGACCCGCTTGGGCGTGAAACCGTGGTACACGAGCGATCGACGACGCTGGTGCAGCGGGTTGTCCATCGAGATCATCATCGGCAGCGGGTCACCGTGCGGTCGCGGGCTGCGCCGGCTCGAGAACGTCGCCGCGTTCTTCTCGATGGCCATCACATCGTCGTAGCGGGAGATCGCCCAGGTGTTGCTGTTGGCGTCGTAGTAGACGGGGGCGTTCCGCCGTAGCCACTCCCAGTCGTCGTGGGGCTCGCGCGAGTACCAGGTGCCGTCGAGCAGGTTCAGGTCTTCGCGTACCGGGTGGTTCGCCATCGTCACGCCTGCAGCGAGGCGAAGTCGACCTGTCCGGTCGTCATGGCGGAGACGAACCCGGCGTCGACGTTGAGGTTCACCCCGTTGACAAACGATGCCGCATCGCTGCCGAGGAACGCCAGTGCGAGCGCGACCTCGCGGGGCGTGACGAGTCGTCCGCTCGACTGCTCGATCGTCCAGTCGATGATGGCGTCGCTCATCGTCTTGCGGAAGTCGGGCAACAAGGGAGTGTCGATGGGCGCGGGGCACACGCTGTTCGTGCGGACACCGACCTTCATCGTGGGCCGCGACGAACGCATCGTGTACACCTGCACGCATTCCTTGGTGAAGGAGTAGGTGTCGACCCCGAGGTCGGCGTGCGCTTCGTACCACGCACGCGACTCGTCCCATCCGTCGACGCCGATCAGCTCGGTGATCTCCGCCAGACGCGACGGCCACTGCACGCCTGCGATCGACGCGGTGTTCACGATCGCACCGCCGGACGCGATGCGCGGGAGCAGGCCCTCCGAGAGCTTGCGCAACGCGAGGTAGTTCACCGCGAACACGACCTCCGACGGCAACGTGTCGGCAACCCCTGCGTTGTTGAACAGCACGTCGACCGAACCGTCGATCGCGGCGAGCGCGGCGTCGACCGCGGCCGGCTTGGCCAGATCGGTCTCCAAGTACGTGGCGTGAGGCCCGGTCGGTTCCTTGACGTCGAGCACCGTGACCCGCGCCGCTCCGAGCTCGGCGAGCAACTCGAGCAGCGCGGCGCCGACGCCGGTGGCGCCGCCGGTGACGACCACGTTCTTGCCGTCGTAGTGGTAGGGGTCAGCAGGCATGGTGCACTCCTTGGGTGCTCGTCCTCGCCGCAGTATGCCGCGTCGGGGACGGGTCGCGCGGCGTCGGTCTAGAGTCTGGTTCTGGTCGCGAACAAGGGGGAGCACCCGTGAACCACGTCGAGTTCGAGGCGTTCGACTGCGACAACCACTACTACGAGGCGATCGACGCGTTCACGCGCTACGCCGAGCCGGGATTCGAGAAGCGCACGATGCAATGGGGCGAGATCGGCGGCAAGACCCGCCTGCTCGTGGGCGGCAAGGTCAACCGGTTCATCCCGAACCCCACGTTCGACCCGGTGTCGAAGCCCGGTCAGCTCGACGAGTACTTCCGGGGCCGCAACCCCAAGGGCGCCGGCGTGCGCGAGCTGTTCGGCGACCTCGACGCGATGAGCGATCACCCCGAGTACCGCAACCGTGACGCCCGCCTCCGCCTCATGGACGAGCAGGGTCTGCAGGGCGCGATCTTCCTGCCCACCCTCGGCGTCGGGATGGAGCAGGCGCTCATCAACGACCCGCCCGCGCTGCTCGCCGCGTTCCGCGCGTTCAACCGTTGGCTCGACGACGACTGGGGCTTCGCGTACCAGGAGCGGATCTTCGGCGCGCCGATCCTCACGCTCGCCGACCCCGAGGACGCGGTGCGCCAGGTCGACTGGGCGCTCGAGCGCGACGCGCGGTTCTTCGTGATCGTGCCCGGCCCCGTCGTCACGCCGTCAGGTGCCGTCTCCCCCGCCGATCCGGTGTTCGATCCGATGTGGGCCCGCCTCGCCGAGGCCGGCGCCACGCTCACCGTGCACGGCGGCAACAGCCACTACACCGAGTACCTCGCCGACTGGGGCGAGGGGTCGGAGATGGAGGCGTTCCGCCAGAACCCGTTCCGTTCGATCGTGTCGTGGAGCGCGGTGCAGGACTTCTTCGCCAACCTGCTCGCGCACGGGCTGTTCAACCGGTTCCCGAACCTGCGCATGGCGTCGATCGAGACCGGCTCCGACTGGGTGTTCCACCTGTTCGACAAGCTCACGAAGTCGTTCTCGCAGACCCCGGGCGGCTACCCCGAGGACCCGCGCGAGACGTTCCGGCGCCACGTGTGGGTGTCGCCCTACTACGAGGACGAGCTCGCCGACCTGCGCGACCTGCTCGGCGCCGACCGCATCCTCATGGGCTCCGACTACCCGCACGCCGAAGGCCTGGCCGAGCCGACGGCCTACATCAAGGACCTCGAGAACTTCGGGTTCACCCCCGAGGATTCCCGCCTGGTGATGCGCGACAACGGTCTGGAGCTCGCCCAACGCCGTCCCGCGTGAGCGAGGGCGCGCCCGGCGTCACGCTGCGGTGGCCCACCGCCGCGGTACCGGAAGACGTACTGAAGACACTCACCGGCGCGGGCGCGCCGTTCGAGCTCGCCGACGAGGACGTGCTCGGCGCGCGGATGCAGGTGTTCGCCAACCGCCCGAAGTCCCTCGTCGAACTGCTGCTCACGGGCGCGGCCCGCCACGGTGACCGGCCCTACACCGTGTTCCCCGACCGCGAGTTCACGTTCGCGTCGATCACGCCGGCGATCGCGGCAGTGGCGGCGTCGTTGCGCGAACGCTACGGCGTCGGCCCCGGCGACCGCGTCGCGATCGCCGCCGCCAATCGCGTCGAGTACGCGCTGACGTTCTGGGCCACGACTGCGCTCGGCGCGGTGACCGTCGGACTGAACGGCTGGTGGACCGGCGACGAGATGGCGTACGCGCTCGACCTCACCGAGCCCAAGGTCCTGCTCGGCGACCAGCGCCGCATGGACCGCGTGATCGGCGTCGACCTCGGCAAGCTCCCGACGGTCGTGTTCGAAGACGACTTCGCGCGGCTCGAGGCCGAGGGCGTCGGCGCGGACATGCCCGTCGTCGCCATCGACGAGGACGACCCGTTCGTGATCCTCTTCACCAGCGGCACGACGGGACGCCCCAAGGGCGTGATGCTCTCGCACCGCAGCAACATCCACTTCCTGCTCGCCAGCATGCTCAACGGCGCCGAGCGCGTGTTGAGCGAGGCCCAGCGCGGGGTGACGGCGCCGGAGGCGACGAACCCTCCGTGCATCATCTCGGCCGCACCGATGTTCCACATCGCCGGGCTCAACTGCCAGCTCGTGGCATCGACCATGTCGGGGATGACGATCGTGTACCCGCCGCCCGGTCGGTGGGAGGAGTCGGTGCACCTCGAGCTGACCGAACGGCACCGGGCCTCCATCTGGGCGATGGTGCCGACCCAGCTGTGGCGGATCGTCGAGTCGCCCGACCTCGATCGCTACGACGTCTCGTCGGTACGCAACGTCGGCGGCGGGAGCGCGGTGTGGCCCCCGGAGCTGCTCCGCCGCCTCGGCGAGCGGATCCCGTCGGCCCGCCTGGGCACCGCGCTCGGGTACGGCAGCACCGAGACCACCGGCCTCGGCACGTCGTTGCGGCCGGGACCCTCGCTCGACCACGCCGAGAGCATCGGCCAGGCCTCCCCCACCGTGCGGGTGCAGGTGCGCGACGACGTCACCGGCGAGGTGCTGCCCGAGAACCAGGTGGGCGAGATCTGCCTGCGATCCGGCGCCGACTTCATCGGGTACTGGCGCAACCTGACGGCCACGGACGCAGCGCTCGACGCCGACCGCTGGTACCGCACCGGCGACTACGGGGTGATCCGCGACGGCTACGTGTACCTGGAAGGGCGGCGCCAGGATCTCATCATCCGCGGGGGCGAGAACATCTCCCCGGTCGAGATCGAGAACCGCCTGATCGAACACCCGGGCATCGCCGAGGTCGCGATCGTCGGCCTCGACCATCCCACGCTCGGCCAGGAGGTAGCGGCGTTCGTGGTGCCGCACGAACCGGGCACCGTCACCGAGGCCGACGTGCGGGAATGGGCGGCGGGAACCCTCGCCGGGTTCAAGGTGCCGACGCGCGTCGAACTGCGCGACGAGTTGCCGCACAACGCGAGCGGCAAGGTGCTGAAGCACGTGCTCGCCAAACCCGAAGCCGCCAGCGGCTTCGTGGAAGAGACGTAGCGAGCGGAGCGAGCGCGGACTACGAGTCGGTGCCGTCGACGCCGTGGAAGAGCAGTCCGACCGCCTCGGTGAGGCGATCCGAGACCTCGGTGATCGGGATGCGCCCGGCCACCCACGTGCGGAGACCGGCGTCGAGGACCGCGTCGGTCACGTGGACGATCGCGTCGGCGTGGGCGGGTTCCACGCCGTCGAGCAACTCGAGGTAGATGCCGCGGGTCGTCACCTGGAGACGATGCAGGATCTCGGCGGCAAACGGATCGCTCGACGTCTCGAGCGTGACCACGAGCTTGGCCAGCTGCGGTTGCCATTCGAAGGCGCGCACGGAACGCTGCAGCGATTCGGTGAGACGGTCGGCCGGCGTCGACCCGCGCAAAGGATGACGCGTGATGTTCGTGCGCAGGGTCGCGGCCCACTGCACGAGGATCTCGGCGAACAGATGCTCCTTCGACGAGAAGTAGTGGTACAGCGTGCCCAGCGCGACCCCGGCGCGCTCGGCGACGTCCTTCACCTGGATGCGGTCGTAGTCGCGACTCTCGAGCAGTTCGAGCCCGGCGTCGATGACGCGCTGGCGCCGCGCCAGTTGCTTCTCGGTGAGCAGGGCCGGCGCCGGAGGCTCGTCGCCCCGCACCGTCGACGCGGCCGCGGCCTGAGCCGCGGCAGGAGGTGCGGGCTCGGACATGAAACCCGATTCTATGCTGGCCCGGTGCCGGCCGATCTCGACGCGCTCATGCTGCTGGCGCTCGCCGAAGCCCGTGCCGCGGTCGACCACGGCGACGTCCCCATCGGCGCGGTCGTCGCCCGGCTCGCCACCGGCGAGGTGCTCGCGCAGCGTCACAACGAACGGGAACGAACGGCCGACCCGACGGCCCACGCCGAGGTGTTGGCGCTGGCCGATGCCGCCCGCGCCGTCGGCCAGTGGCGACTCGACGGGTGCGTGCTCGTCGCCACCCTGGAGCCGTGTCCGATGTGCGCGGGCGCCGCGCTCAACGCCCGGGTGCCGATGGTGGCGTTCGGCGCGGCGGATCCCAAGGCGGGCGCGCTCGGCAGTCTCTACAACCTGGGCAGCGATCCCCGGCTGAACCACGAGATCGAGGTGCGGGACGGCCTGCACGCCGACGCCTCGGCCGCGCTGTTACGGGAGTTCTTCGCCGCACGGCGCCACCTACAATGACCCGCCCGGGGAGGGATGCGAGAGCGGCCGAATCGGATGGTCTCGAAAACCATTGTGGCGCAAGTCACCCTGGGTTCAAATCCCAGTCCCTCCGCCACCGCACTGCGGGCAGGGTCGGTACTGATCTCCGGCTCTGCCCGCGGTCGCGTCCGCGCCACCTGAACCGTCGATACCAGCGCTCGCGTTCCTCGCTGTCTACGCTGCGGAAGCCCCCTGCGCTCCCACTTCCGCGGCCGCTGTCGCGCCGTCGCCACGGAGGAACCGACGGATCCCGACATGACTGCTGACCAATCCGGCGAGCCGGCAGCTCCTGCCCCCTCGGCGATCCAGCGCGCGCAGAGCATCATCTCGTCGCTCCCCGTACCCGACGGCACCTTCGCGGTCGGCGCCGGGCTCGTGGTGTCGGGGATCACCACCTACCTGTTCCAGATCCTGGCGTTCCGCGGGCTGAGCAAACCCGACTACGGCGCGCTCAACGCGCTCTGGGTGTTCGTGTTCGTGTTGGCCCCCGGGATCTTCCTCCCCGTCGAGCAGGAGGTCGGCCGGGCCCTCGCGGCGCGTCGCGCGCGCGGCATCGGCGGAGGCCCGGTCATCCGGCGCGCCGGCGTGATCGGGCTGATCTTCGCCGTGGGCCTGGGCATCCTCACCCTGATCATCGCGGTCACCACACCGGTCATCGACAACCTCTTCGCCGGCAATGTCGGGCTCGTCGCGTGTCTGATCATCGCCCTCTTCACGTTCGGATTCGAGTTGCTCGCGCGCGGCGCGTTCGCGGGCGCAGGAGAGTTCGGCGCGTACGGCGTGAGCATGGGCGCCGAGGGAATCATCCGTCTGCTTCCCTGTATCGCGCTCGTCGCCGCCGGCGTGACGAATCCGGTCGGGTTCGGTCTGTGTCTCGCGATCCCACCCGCGCTGGCCACGCTGGTCGCGCTGCACGGAACCGAGAACCTCATGGTCCCGGGGCCCAACGCCCCGTGGTCGGAGCTCTCGGCGAACCTCGGGCTCCTGCTCGGCGGTTCGCTGCTCGCCCAGGTGTTGAGCTACGCGCCGTTCCTCGGCGCGCAGCTCCTGGCCACGCCGTCCCAGCGGGTGGCCGTGGCCGACTTCATCGTCGGGCTCTTCCTCTCCCGAATCCCGATCCTGCTGTTCCAGGCCGTCCAGGCCGCGCTCCTCCCGCGCCTCGCCGCGCAGGTCGAGCGCGGGCCAGAACAACGAGTTCAAGCGCGGCATCCGGAATCTGCTGCTGGTCGTGCTGAGCATCGGCGTCGTCGGGGTGATCGCGGCCGCCACGCTCGGGCCCTTCGTCGGCAAGATCCTCTTCGGCGACAAGTTCAACCTCGGCAACCTCGACCTCGCGCTCCTCGCCGCCGGGAGCGGGCTGTTCATCCTCGCCCTCACGCTGTCGCAGGGACTCATCGCCCTCAGCGCGTTGGCGCGTGTCGTCGCCTCGTGGTTCGTCGGGCTCATTGCGTTCGTCGTGGTCACCGCCGTCGGTTCGCACGACTTGTTCCTGCGGGTGGAGTTGGGCAGCATCGCCGGCGCCGGTGCGGCCGCCGCGACCATGGGCGTGATGTTCATGCTCCGCCTCCGGGCCGGCATCGGCGACGCCAGCCTGGCCGCGCTCGTCGAAGGCATCGAGCACGAGCCCATCGAGATCTGAGACCAGTCCGCAGGGCGCGGCTCAGCCGAAGAGCGTCTCGCCCACGTAACCGCCACTCGACACACCCGGCGGGACCGCGAACATGGCCGAGCCGTTGTGCCGGATGTACTCGTTGAGCGCATCGGTACGGAGGTTCGCCTGCACCGGGATGAAGCCCTCACGGGGGTCGCGCTGGTAGGCGAAGAAGAACAGGCCGGCGTCGAGCTGGTTCGTGACCGGATCGATGCCGTCGGTGAACGAGTACCCCCGCCGCAGGATCCGAACGCCGTTGTTCTTCTCCGGTGCCGCGAGCCGGATGTGACTGTCGGCCGGGATCACGAGCTCGCCGCCGGACCTGGCGGTGAGGTTCACGACGTCGTGCTCGCGGGCTTCGCCGAGCGGTGCGCCCTCCCCCTTGTTGCGACCGATCGTGAGCGCCTGATCCGACAGGGTCGAGCGGTCCCACACCTCGAGCAGCATCCGGATGCGGCGGGTCACGAGGTAGCTCCCACCTCGCATCCACGCAGGATCGTCGGAGGCCCCGACCCAGACGTGCGCTTGCAGTTGCGCGGCGTCTTCAGCGACCAGGTTGTTGGTGCCGTCCTTGAACCCCATGAGGTTGCGCGGCGTGGTCTGCTTCGAGTCGGTGCTCGACGTGCGCCCGAAGCCCGACTGCGACCACCGCAGCGCGACCACGCCGCGACCGATGCGGGCGAGGTTCCGGATGGCGTGGAAGCACACCTGCGGATCGTTGGCGCACGCCTGCACCGCGAGATCGCCGTCGCTGCGGGCGGGATCGATCTCGTCGTTGGCGAACGAGGGCATGGCCACGAGCGCAGCCGGCCTCTTGGCCGCGATGCCGAACGGATCGCCGGCGCGATCGAACAACGACGCGCCGAGCCCGAACGTGACGGTGAGCGACGCGGGCCCGAGGCCTACTGCCTCACCGGTGTCGTCGGGCGGCGCGTCGAGATCGTGGTTGTCGGTACCGACGGGCGCACCCGCGGCCATTCGTCTCGCCGCGCGCGTCCACTCGCGCAGCACGCCCACGAGGTCGTCGCGGTTCGCGGAGATCACGTCGAACGACGCGAACAGCAGCCGGTCCTGCGCGGGCGTGACGATCCCCGCCTGGTGCGCGCCGTGGAACGCAACCGCGGCGCCGGGCGCGGCTCCCGGCACGGACGCGCTGGCCGCGAGGGGATTCGTCAGCGAGTCCGCGCCGAGAGCAACCGCGGTGGCTGCGAGTGTGCCGCCGGCGGTCCCGAGGAACCGCCGGCGGCTCACTGCACCGCGACTCACGAGTTGACGACCTGCTTGCCCACCTTCGACAACGGCTCGGCCAGCGAGTCGATCGAGACCGACAGCGCCTTGGTGTCGTCCTTGCTGAGGCCGGTGTAGAGCACGTAGGTGGTGCCCTGACGGTACGGAGCGAGGGCCGTGTTCACCGCGGCGAACTTCGCCTCGATGTCGGCCGCGGCCGTCGGGTTCTTGTTGGCCAGGATGGGCTTCACCGCGTCGAACGCGGCTTGGGCGCCCTGCACGTTGGCCTCGAAGTCGACGAGGTCGATGTGCGAGTAGCGCTCCTCCTCACCGGTGATCTTCGACGCCGACACCTCGTTGAGCAGCTCGACCGATCCGTTGGCGATCGCACCGGGCTGGAGCTCGACGTCGGCCACCAGGTTCTGGAGGGTCTCGACGTTCTCGTTGAGCTTCGTCGTGACGGAGGGATCGATACCGCTCGTGGAGCCGTCGACCCACAGTGCCTTCTCGATGAGGTGGAAGCCGCCCCACTCCTTCTTCGGCACGTCACCGGCGCGGGCGTCGATGTCGGGGTCGAGGTTGCCGAACGTCTCGGCCACCGGCTCGACCCGCTCGTAGGGCACCCGGGCGGCGGGGTACAACGCCTTGGCCGCTTCCACGTCGCCGCTGTCGACCGCGGCGGTGAACGCCTTCGTGGCGGTGACGAGTTCGGCGGTCTGCGCCTGGACGTAGGCCCGGTACTGGTCGACCGCGGCCTGGGCGTCGGGCGTGAGCTTGGTCGCCGCGGTACCGGTGACGATCAGCTTGCCCTTGGCATTCTTCGACCCTCCCGCACACTGCGTGGTGTAGGTGCCCGGCTTGAGCGTCAGCGAGAACTCACTGTTCAGCCCGGGCGCGATGTTCTCGACCTCGCCGATGATCCGGTTGCCCGACAAAACCTCGAACTCGCTGACGTCACCCGAACCACTGTTGGACACCTTGAAGTTGGTGGGACCACCCTTGATCGTGAGCTTGGCCGGGCATCCGTCGTCGTTGATCTTCACGTTGACGGTGGCCGTTTTCGCCGCGTGCGCGGACGACGCCAGGCCGACGGCGAGGGTGGTGCAACTGAGGGCCGCCAACATGGTGGCGCGGCCGAACCTGCGGAGCATGGTGCTGGTTCCTTCCTCGGAACTCGGGATCAGGACTCGGGATCAGATGGCGTTGACGGAGGGAGTTCCCTGGGCGGGAGCGGACGTGTCGGCGGGTGTGGACGCGGGCGCAGCGGACTTCGGTCGCGCCGGCCGGCACACGTAGATGGTCATGGGCACCGCGTAGAGGAGCCAGGCCAGCGCCTCGCCCCACGTGGGCTCGGGCTGGATGCCGAACATCCCCGTGATGAGGGCCGACTGCACCGAACCGGGATCGATGAGCCAACGGAGGTCGACGGCGCGCTCGAGCATGAGGTTCCACCAACCGGCCTCGTGCGCGGTGTGCACCGCGAACGAGAACAGTCCGGCACCGACGAGCACGAGGACCACGCCGGTGAAGCGGAAGAACTTCGACAGGTTGATCTTCACGCCGCCGCGGTAGATGAGGTAGCCCAACACCACCGCGACCGCGACTCCCAGTGCCGCACCCGTACCGGTGAGGCCGGGTCGGTCGGACTGCTGAAACGCGGCCAGCATGAACACCGCGGTCTCGAGGCCCTCGCGCAGCACAGCGAGGAACGCCATGACGACGAGGCCCAGCGCGGAACCCTCGATGAGTGCGAGCTCGGCTTGGCGGTGAAGGTCGCCCTTCATGTCGGCGGAGTGCCGCCGCATCCAGACGACCATCCAGGTGATCATCCCGACCGCGGCGAGGGCGATGACCGTCTCCAGCCCTTCCTGCTGCTTCTGGGGGAGGTTGTCCTCGGCGATGTGCAGCGCGACTGCGACGGCGCTGCAGAGCACGATCGCGGCCAGGACACCGGCCCACATCCAGCGCATCGCGTCGCGACGGCCGCGCTGGTTGAGGAACGCCGCGACGATGCCGACGATCAGCGCGGCTTCCAGCCCTTCCCGCAGGCCGATGACGAACGTCGGGAGCATGCGGTTAAGGTAAGGGATGCCTTAGCTCAACGCAAGTCAACCTTCCCTCACCCGACGAACTGAGCGACCCGGGCGGATCCGGCTGCGGTCGGCTGCGGTGGCCTTCGGCGTGCTTCAGGGTGCGGCCGGCGCCGGGCCGAGGCCCAGGTTCTCGTAGATCTCCCGGGTCGCGGTCGACCGGTTGAGTGTGTAGAAGTGCAGCCCCGGTGCGCCGCCCTCGAGCAGCGCGGCGCAGAGCTTGGTGGCCTCGTCGATGCCGACCCGGCGGACGGCGGCGGGATCGTCGCCCACCGCGAGGAGCTTGTCGGCCAGCCAGCCGGGAAACTCCGATCCCTGCAGCTCGGCCATGCGTTTGATCGAGCCGAGGCTCGTCGCCGGCATGATCCCCGCGATCACCGGCTTGTCGACCCCGAGCGCGCGCAGGCTGTCGACCAACTCGAAGTAGTGCGCGGGATCGAAGAAGAACTGGGTGATCGCGAAGTCGGCGCCGCGAAGCTTCTCTGCCGTGTGGAACCGGTCGCTCTCACGACTCTCCGAACGCGGGTTGGGCTCGGGGTGGGCAGCCACGCCGATGGAGAAGTCGCCGACCTCGCGGATCAGCTGCACCAACTCGTACGCGTAGCGCAACTCGCCGGCGGGGAGGTCGAGCTCCTTGGGCAGATCTCCGCCGAGCGCCAGGATGTTGTCGACGCCGGCGTCGCGGTAGCGGGCGATGATGTCGGTGAGCTCGGCGCGGGTGTGCGCGGCGCACGTGAGGTGCGCCATCGCGATCATGGTGGTATCGCGGTTGATGCCGACGACGAGGTCGTGGGTGCGTTCGCGCGTCGAACCACCGGCGCCGTAGGTGACCGACACGTAGGACGGCTGGAGTGGTTCGAGCTCGCCCAGCGTCCGGGCCAGCACCGCCTCCATCTTCTCGTCGCGCGGCGGGAAGAACTCGAACGAGAAGCTCGGGCCCGCGCGCAGGATCTCGTGGATCTTCAAGCCGAACAGCGTACGCGACACACTGTCCACGGTGCGCCGCGTCGATCTCGCCCGTGCTCGGAGGAGGGCGGCCCGGCTACCGCAGCGTCGGCCGCGCCGACTCCCACTCGGCCCGCTGCGCAGAGAGGCACTCGAGCTGACGACGGGTGAGCGCGCGCACCACCCACAATGCGAGGACCGCGGCGATGCCGGTGAAGACCACCCCGATCAACGTGATCGTGTTGCTGCGCTCGATGTCGGCGAGCGAACCGTTGTCGAAGCCCGATCCCGACGCCGCGAAGCGGATCACCGACAGCAGCGCCGCCGCCCACCAGAACCCGACGAGCACCGAACCCGAGGCCCGTCGCCAGTCGGGATCGCCCCGGGGTCGGGAGGAATCCGCGCCGCGCCAGAGGTCCTGGACGATCAGCACCGGGATCACGAGGTTGGCCAGGGGGATGAACCAGGCCCCGATCGACCAGCCGGCGGAGAACCGCGGCTTGGTCCGCCGGAGCCCTTCGTTGTTCTTCGCGGCGCGGTACAGCCAGATGATGAACACCACCACGATCGCGAGCTGGTTGAGCGCGAACACGGTGGCCGCCCCGCTCACGAAGTCGTCGGCGTCGTGAGCCCGGTTGACGACGTCACCCAGCTCGCCGGCCCGGATGTCACGCACCACTGCGATCCGGTTCCCGAGTGCCACCGCGAGCACCGCCGACGTCAGCAGCATCAGCGCAAAGAGCACAGTGAGGGCCACCTTGTAGCCCTGCTCGTCGCGCCGAGCGCGGCGCCGCCGTCGCCGCCAATTCGGCCGGTGGCGGCGGAAGATCCACTGGCGCAGCGTACCGGCGTCGGCACGACCCGCCGACCCTGGTGGCAGCTGTGCCAGACTCCTCGGATGCCGCCTGAGAAGCTGCACTGGAAGAACTTGTATTCCGAGGTTGTGACGTCGGGGTTGTGCACGGGGTGTGCGGGGTGCGTGATCGCGTGTCCGCATGATGTGCTCGGGTATCGCGACGATGCGGGCATCTACCGGCCGTTCCAGCTGGAGGACGGGTACGCGCCCGACAACTGCAGCCACGGTGAGAAGGGCTGCACGTCGTGCACGCGGGCGTGTCCACGGTTTCGGGCGTGGGAACCCGAGATCGACGAGTTCATGTTCGGCCGGGTGCGGACCGTCGACGAACCGTCGGGTGTGTTCAAAGACATCGTGTTGGCCCGCGCGTCGGACCCGGTCCTCGCCGAAGTCGGCCAAGACGGTGGTCTGGTGTCGGCGTTGCTGATCTACGCGCTCGAACACGACATCATCGACGCCGCGCTGGTCAGTTACCTCGAAGGCGACGGCACGTCATGGAAAGCGATCCCGGGTGTGGCCCGCACCCGCGACGACATCATCGCGTCGGCCGGGTCGCGCTACACGTACTCGGCGAACACGATGGCGTACGCCGACGCGATCGAGGCAGGCGCCGAACGCATCGCGCTGGTGGGGATGAGTTGCCAGTCGTCGGTGCCGCCGGTGATGAAGCAACGCAAGGCCGGCAAAGTGGCCCGGCGCCTGTCGTTGAACATCGGGCTGCTGTGCTCCAAGACGTTCGACGACGCCATCTTCGAAGAACTCTTCGAAGCGAAATACGGGCTCAAGAAGTCCGAGATGAAAAAGATGAACATCAAAGGCGTGTTCCAGATCTGGATGCACAACGGCGACTACCACGAGATCCCGCTCAAGGAATGCCACGCCTGGACCCGCGAGGGCTGCAAGATGTGCCCCGACTTCGCCGCCGAACACGCCGACATCTCCACCGGCGGGATCGGCGCGTTCAACGACTGGACCCTCACCATCGTCCGCACCGAAATCGGCCGCGAACTCATGGACGGCATGCTGCGCGACGGCTGGATCGAAACCCGCCCCGGCGATGACGACCCCGGCGCCATCGCCCTCATGCACAAACTCTCCGCCCGGTCACGCAAACGCTGGCCCGAGTTCGCCATCGACGCCCCCCGACAACTCCCCACCCCCACCACCACCCCCGGCTAGACCCGACCGGGCCCCACAACGCCCGACCCGATGCCCGACGCGATGCCCGGCCCGGCGCCCGATGACCGCCCCCCGGGTCGTCGGCACGTCCGCGTGCCGATGTTCGGCCGGGCCGCGCCGCCCTTCGGCAGCGAGTTCGTGTCGCTCGAGGCCGCCAGCGGCATCGTGCTCCTCGCGGCCACCGTGGCCGCCCTCGTGTGGGCGAACGTCGCCACCGGCAGCTATCTGAGCTGGTGGAGCCACGAGGTCACCCTGGGCTGGGGTGACCTCGCCATCACCCAGACGCTCGGGCACTGGGTGAACACCGGGCTGATGACGGTCTTCTTCTTCGTCGTCGGTCTGGAGATCAAGCGCGAGCTCGTCACCGGTGAGCTGCGCGACCGGAGCCGGGCCGCGCTCCCGGCGGTCGCCGCACTCGGCGGGATGATCGTGCCCGCGCTCGTGTACGTCGCGGTCAACATCGGTGGCGGCGGGGCCAAGGGCTGGGCGATCCCGATGGCGACCGACATCGCGTTCGCGGTCGGCGTCCTGGCGATCCTCGGGGCGCGGGTGCCGAGTGGGCTCAAGCTCTTCCTGCTCACCCTGGCGATCGTCGACGACATCGGGGCGATCGTGGTGATCGCGTTGTTCTTCTCGAGGGGGATCGCGCCGGGGTGGCTGCTCGGCGCTTTGATCACGGTGGGAGCGGTGGTGCTGATGTCCCGGGCCGGGGTGAACCACCCGTTGGCCTACGTGATCCCCGGCGTGGTGCTCTGGATCTGTCTGCACGAAGGCGGGATCGAACCGACGTTGGCCGGCGTCGTGCTGGGCCTGCTCACGCCGGCCCGACCCCGAGACGGCGTTCCTGTGCTCGAACGCCTCGAGCACCGACTGCACCCGTTCTCGAGCTTCGTCGTCGTTCCGCTCTTCGCGCTGGCGAACGCGGGCGTGGTCCTGACTGCCGACACCATCTCGCACGCGGTGAGCAGTCGCGTCACCATCGGCATCGTCGCCGGCCTCGTCGTCGGCAAGTTCCTCGGCATCCTCGGCGCGTCGACCCTCGCCGTGCGCGTCGGCGTCGGGCGCCTCCCCGCCGGCATGGACACCCGCCATCTCGTCGGCGTCGCCGCGCTCGGCGGCATCGGGTTCACGGTGTCCCTGTTCATCGCCGACCTGACGTTCCGGGGCACCGCGTTCGAAGACGCGAAGCTCGGTGTCCTCGTCGCATCCACGCTGGCGGCCGTCATCGGCGTCACGCTGCTCGCCGTCCTGCTCCACCCGACCCCGGAGGAACGCGCGTGAAGATCGTGGCTCTCGTGACCGACCTGATGGATCGTTCCAAGGTGGCGAACGCCCTCGCCGGGGTGGAATTCGCGACCGATCCCGCGGCCGTGGCCGGCGCCGATGTGGTCGTCGTCGACCTCGCCCGCCACGCGGCGAGCGTCGCCCCCGCCCGCGCTGCGGCACCGGGTGCCCGGATCGTCGCCTTCGGTCCGCACGTCGACGACGCCCTGCTCGACCAGGCGCGCCGCGACGGCGCCGACGTGGTGCTCGCCCGCTCCCGGTTCTTCCAGGATCCGGCCGGGGCCGTGGTTACCGGTAAGTAACCCCTCGGGCGCCCGGCGAGTCGAACCAAGGATGCCTTCTGTCTCTGCGCGCCTCGAGTCGGCGGCAGACGGGCGCGGGACGGTCACCTTCGTCGGCTCCGCGGCCGGTGGCGCCGGACTCGCCGACCGGGTCGAATGGGCCCGCCTGCACGACGACGCCCGGGCGATGGCCGCCGCGTTGCAGGCCCGGGGCGTCGGGCCCGGAGTGCACGTCGGGATCCTCGGCCCCACCACCCGGCGGCTGGTGACCGCGATCCAGGCCACGTTCCTGGCCGGCGGAACCCTGATCGCGCTCCCGCTCCCGATGCGGCTCGGTTCGATCGAGGAGTTCGTCGAACAGACCCAGCGACGGATCGCCAATGCCGATGCCCGGCTCGTGGTCGTCGATCCCGACCTGGCGCCGTTCCTCGAACCCGCCGCCGGGCGCGCACCACTCGTGTTGCTCGACGAGTTGGCCCGGGATGCGGCCCGCCTCGGCGCGGCCCGGTTGCTGCGTCCGCCCGACGATCCCGAACGGCTCGCCATCCTCCAGTTCACGAGCGGCTCCACCGCCGCCCCCAAGGGGGTGATGCTCCCCGACCGCTGCGTGGGCACCAACATCGACGCCATCGTCGAGGGGGCACAGATCGACTCCCGCGATCGTGCGGTCTCGTGGCTTCCCCTGTACCACGACATGGGCCTCATCGGCCTGCTGATGACGCCGATGCTCAACGGGTTCGAACTCGTCCTCGGCGCGCCGCAGGACTTCCTCGCCGCGCCGGCGAGCTGGCTCGAATGGATCTCCGAGTACCGCGGCACGATCACCGCCGGGCCCAACTTCTCCTACGCGCTCGCGGCCCGCGCCCTGCGCCGCACCGGCGGCCTCGATCTCTCGAGCTGGCGGCTCGCGCTCAACGGCGCCGAGACGGTCGACCCGAACGCGGTCGAGGCGTTCTGCACCGCCGCCGCGCCTCACGGGTTCGACGCCCGCGCCGCGTACCCGGTGTTCGGCATGGCGGAGGCGACGCTCGGCGTGACGTTCCCGGCGCTCGGCGAGGGGATGACCATCGACCGGGTCGATCGCGGTGTGCTCGAGCACGAAGGTCGCGCGGTGCCGGCGCCCGATCCTTCCTCCACCGACGCGGGCACCGACACGACGCGCCGCCTGGTGATCCTCGGGCACGCGCTCCCCGGTTTCGAGTTGCGGATCATGGATCCGAAGACCGGCCGGCAGCTCGCCGACCGCGAAGTCGGTGAGCTCGAGCTGCGCAGCCCGTCGGTGTCGCCCGGCTACTACGGCAATCCCGAGGCCACCGCGGCCACGTTCCACGACGGCTGGTTGCGCACCGGCGATCTCGCGTATCTCGTCGACGGGCAACTCGTCGTCTGCGGTCGCCTGAAGGACGTCATCATCGTCGGCGGGAGAAACGTGTTCCCCGAAGACGTCGAACGCGCCGCCGCCGGCGTCGAAGGCGTCCGGGCCGGGAACGTCATCGCGTTCGGCAGTGACCGCAAGCGGGGCCGCGAGTCGATCGTGGTGGTCGCGGAGACCAAGAGCACCGATCTCCACGAGGTCCACGACTCGGTGGTGACCCACGTGTGCGACGCGGTCGGGGTCCCTCCGGTCGAAGTCGTCCTCGTGCGACCGGGCTCGCTGCCCAAGACCTCGTCGGGCAAGCTCCAGCGCTCGCTGTGCCGCGACCGCTACCACGACGACGAGCTCGAAGCCGTCTGACCAGCCCCTATAAGGGCGTCCGGGATCGAGACCCGGCAATCGGGAACCGAGCGGGCACAATACGTAGTTCAGATATGCAGATGGAGCTGACAGCACCAGTCGAGAAGCCCGCGCACGCCACGCGCCGCCGCGATCTCACGCGCCTGTTCCTGGTGCTCCTGGCCCTCACGTTCGCGCTCCGGCTCCCGGCCTTCTTCGTGCCGGTGTTCAACTCCGACGAGACGTTCCTCGCCACGCAGGCCCATGTGATCAGCGACGGTGGGCAGCTCTACGAAGACGCGATCGACCGCAAGCCGCCGCTCGTGCCCTACGTGTACGCGGCCACGTTCTCGTTCTTCGACACCACCGCGCTGTGGTCGGTGCGGGTCGTCGCGATGTTGGCGGTCGCGCTCACCGCGCTGTTACTCGCGATCGAAGCGCGACGGCGCTACGGCAATCGCGCGGGTTGGATCGCGGGCATCTTGTTCGTGATCGCGATGGTTGCGTTCGCGCCGCAAGACGGGCAGGCCGCGAACTTCGAAGTGTTCATGCTGCCGTCGATGACCGCAGCCATTCTGTTCGCGCGCCGCGGTCGAGGATTCGCGGCCGGCGCCGCGATCGCGCTGGCCACCCTGGCCAAACAGACCGGCGCCGCGACATTGTTGCCCGTCCTCTACCTGATCGCGCGCGCGCGGGAAGCGCGGCATCGGTCAGTTAGCGCTCGGATTCACCATCCCCACCGCCCTCGTCGCGTTGGCGATGGGCCCGAGCCAACTCCTGTACTGGACGGTGCTCGGGAACGGCTCGTACGTCGGCATGAAGACGATGTCGGCGGTGGTGATCACCACGTTCCTGTTCATGACCGCGGTGTGGGTGGCCATGAACCTCCCACTGCTGTGGAAGCTCCCGAGCGCGTGGCGCAACCGGGCGGTCCTCGCGTTGGACGGCCAGCGCGACACCGACCTCTGGTTGTGGCTGCTCTCGGCCGCGGTGTCGGTCGCGATCGGGCTCCGCTTCTTCGGCCACTACTACATGCAACTCGTGCCGCCGCTGGCGCTCATCGCCGCCGGCGCGCTCTCCCGCGGGAGCCGCAAGTGGGCCGACGCCACCGTGGCGTTCGCACTCGTGCTGGGTCTCGCATTCTCCTCCGCCGGGTACTTCATGCACCCCGGAGTGCCGGAGCCCAACTACGAGTCGGTGTCGCGCTACCTCGCCAGCACCACCAACCCCGACGACCCGATCTACGTGTGGGGCAGCGTCCCCGAGATCTACTGGGCGTCGGGTCGCCGCCCGGCCACCCGGTTCATCACCGCGCCGTTCCTCACCGGCAACTACGCGGGCCGTCCGGCTGATCAGGCCACCACCAGCGCCGACACCGAAGCCGCCTGGGAAGACTTCTTCTCCGACTTCACCGCGCACCCCCCGAAGTACTTCGTCGACACGTCGCCGGCGAAGCTCCGGGGCGCGCAGTACTACCCGATCTCGAAGTTCCCCCGGCTGCAGGCGATCATCAACCAGCAGTACAAGTACGTGCTGTCGATCGACAAGATCGCGGTCTACAAGCGCAAGTAGCCGCGCACGCAGGCGACTCGGGCGAGGGCCGGCTCAGACCAGGGGCCAGGGCGTGCTGTGGTAGTCGTCGGGGATGGGCAGACCCTCGGCGAGCAGCGCCTCGGCGCGGTCCACGATCGACTCGACCTCGATCGGTGACAGCAAGGTCGCCAGCCGCGCGCCGAGCGCACCGCCGTCGAGCTCGGCCACGATGCGGCACACGTCGTCGACCGCCGCTCGAGGAAGTCGTTCGCCGGCGAAGTCCCAGATCACGGTGCGGAGCTTCCAGGCCGGGTGGAAGGTCAGGCCGTGGTCGATGCCGACGACGATGTCGTTCACCTGGTCGTGCAGACAATGACCGCCCTTGCGGTCGGTGTTGTTGACCAGCACGTCGAACCACGCGAACTGGCGGAAGCGGTCTTCGTGGTCGGCGAGGAGGTTGAAGTAGTGCTCGTCGGGATCGTGGTCGACGAACCGCTGCACCGCGCCCTCGCCGAGTGGGCCGTCGCGCAGGATGGTGAGCGGCACGATGTCCCACCCGAGCGCGTCCGACAGCTCGTAGGCCGCGACCTCGCGTTGGCAGAGCGTGCCGTCGGGGAAATCCCAGAGCGGGCGCTCACCGCGCCGGGGCTTGTAGATCGCCCCGAGCTCCATGCCGTCGATCCGGGCCTCGACGAGAAACGTGGCGTTCGACGAGTAGCGCATGCGGCCCACGACTTCGAGCTCGGCGGCGCCGAGCGCCTGCGCGAGCTCCTCGGGCGTCAGTTCCAGCGAGGACAACGGTGCCCGGCCGGATCCATCGGCAACTCGCACAACGGACACGGCGGACGGCCACCGGAGACCGCCTCGGCCCCGCGGGCCGCCATCGCCCGCACCTGGGCGCGCGTCGCGTAGATCCGCGCCACGTAGCCCGGCTCGTCGTCCTCGTCGACCGCCTCGGCCACCTGGGTTTCGGCGTCGTCGTCGTCGTCCGCGGCGCGCTCGCGCAGCTCGATGAGGACCAGCTCGCGCTCGGGGTCGAACCCGAGGCCGATGAGACGGGCCCGGAACAGGGGCACGGTGGGCTCGCGTAGCTGCGTCTGCGCCGCGGGGACCTCGAACGGCAGCTCGGGGTAGTCGTCGGCGATGCGGTCGAGGAAGGCGACCGACTCGGTCGCCAGCAACGCCACCTGCTCCTTCTCGACCAGCACCGTGAGCTGCGCGTTCTCCGTGCGGGCCTGGATGTAGAAGACCCGCTTCCCGGGTTCGCCCACCGCGCCGGTACCCAGCCCGTCGACGTCGTCGAGCTCGATGATCTCGGGCGTCACGCGACCGGCTCCTCGGTGACCTCCGCCGGCTCGGCTTCCTGCCGCGGATTCTGGTTCGGTCGCGGCCTCGGTGTCGGCTTCGGTCTCCGGGTCGGCGGGAGGAGGCGGGAGCAGCTCGTCGAGCGAGCCGGTGTCGTTGCACTTGAGCATGGCCGCGCCGTGGGCCGAGAGCTCGAACACGGTGACCGACGCGGGCGACACCACGATGCGCTGGAAGAGGTCGAGGTGGACCCCCGTGTAGTGCGCGATCGCGGCCTTGATCGGGTCGGCGTGCGAAACCACCACGACCAGCTCGCCCGGGTGGTCGGCCACCACGAGCTCCAGGGCCGAGACCATGCGCAGCTGCATCTCGGCCAGCGATTCGCCGCCGGGGAACCGGGCGCGCGACGGCGCGCGCTGCACCGTCTTCCACAGATCGGTCTTGGCCAGATCGCTGAGCTTGCCGCCCGTCCACTCGCCGTAGTCGGCCTCGATCACGCCGGGCAGCGCACGCACGGTGAGCCCGTGGTGCTGCGCGACCGCCTCGGCGGTCTGGGTCGTGCGTTCGATCGGGCTCGCGTACACGACCGCGACGGGGAGGTCGGCGAGCCGCTTGCCCAACGCCTCGGCCTGCTCCCGGCCCCGTTCGGAGAGGTCGATGCCGGGCGCCCGCCCCGAGAGCAACGGCCCGGTCTGCGCGGTGACGGCGTGGCGCGCGAGGACGAGCCGGGTGGCGGGGGGTGGCTTCGGCGCGTCGGTCACAGGGCTCCAATCGTACCGGCGCATCCGTCCGGTTCTTCCGCCGCTCACTAACCTCGGCCCGTGCCCGACCAGCCCGTGTCCCTGACCCCGCAGGGGCCACCCGAGACCGTCATCGACGCGGAACCGCCCGACGCGCAGGCCGCGCTGGCCGCCGCGCTCGCCGAGCCGCTCGCCACCCGCCGCGACGCGGTGTCCGAGGTCGTGGCCCGCTGGCCGCGGTACCTCGACGGCTGGGCCCGCCTGGGCGAGCTGGCCCGCGACCGCACCGAGGCCTACGCCTGCTTCCGCGTCGGCTACCACCGCGGGCTCGACCGCCTGCGCCAGTCGGGCTGGCGGGGATCGGGCTACGTGCGGTGGGAGCACCCCACCAACCGCGGCTTCCTCCGGGCGCTCGACGGCCTCCGCGCCTCGGCCGGGGCGATCGGCGAGACCGACGAGGAGGAACGCTGCGACGAGTTCCTCCACCAACTCGACCCCGCGTGGGATCGCATCGACCGGGAGGCCGGTACGGGATGAAGCGAGCGTTGATCACGGGGATCACCGGGCAGGACGGCCGCTACCTCTCGCAGTTCCTCGCCGAGAAGGACTACGAGGTCTACGGGCTCATCCGGGGTCAGAACAATCCCAAGGCCGAGATCGTGCTCAACGAGACGCCCTCGCTCGAGCTCATCGACGGCGACCTGCGCGACCTGTCGTCGCTCATCGCGGCGGTGGAGCGGGTGCAACCCGACGAGGTCTACAACCTCGGCGCCATCAGCTTCGTGCACCTGTCGTTCTCGCAGCCCGAGCACACCGCCGAGATCACCGGGCTCGGGGTGCTGCGCATGCTCGAGGCGGTCCGCATCGTCGGCGGCGCGCAGAACAACCCGATCCGCTTCTACCAGGCGTCGTCGTCGGAGATGTTCGGCAAGGTGCGCGAGACCCCCCAGACCGAGCTCACCCCGTTCCATCCGCGCTCGCCGTACGGCGTCGCCAAGGTGTTCGGCCACGACATGACAGTCAACTACCGCGAGTCGTACGGGCTCCACGCCTCGTCGGGCATCCTGTTCAACCACGAGAGTCCGAAGCGCGGCCTGGAGTTCGTCACCCGCAAGATCACCAACTCCCTCGCCCGCATCAAGCTCGGGCTGCAGGATTCGATCACCCTCGGCAACCTCGACTCCGCGCGCGACTGGGGATTCGCGGGCGACTACGTCGAAGCGATGTGGCTCATGCTCCAGCAGGACGAGCCCGACGACTACGTGATCGCCACCGGCGAGACCCACACCATCCGTGAGTTCCTCAGCGCCGCGTTCGCGGAGGCCGGCTACGACGACTGGGAGCGGTTCGTCGGCCGGGATCCGCGCTTCGAGCGCCCCTCCGAGGTCGACATCCTCACCGGCGACGCGACCAAGGCGCGCGAGCAGCTCGGGTGGAAACCGCGTGTCGACTTCGACGGCCTGGTCCGGGTGATGTACGAGTCCGACCTCGCCGAAGAGAGCGCCCGCGCCGATCTCGCCCACTAGCGTCGAGCCGTGGCCTCCACTGCACCGGTCGTCGGCGTGATCATGGGCAGCGATTCCGATCTGCCCGTCATGCAGGGCGCGATCGACGTGCTCACGGAGTTCGGCGTGCCCCACGAGGTGCGCGTCGTCTCCGCGCACCGCACGCCCGACGCGATGTATTCGTACGCTCGCGGCGCCGACGCACGCGGCCTGCGCGTGATCATCGCGGGCGCCGGCGGTGCGGCTCACCTGCCGGGCATGACCGCGTCGCTGACGTCGCTCCCGGTGATCGGCGTGCCCGTTCCCTTGAAGCACCTCGACGGCCTCGACTCGCTGCTGTCGATCGTGCAGATGCCCGACGGCATCCCGGTGGCGACGGTCGGAGTCGGGAAGGCCAGGAACGCGGGCCTCCTCGCGCTCCGCATCCTGGGCGCGAGCGACGACGCGCTTCGCGCCCGGCTCGACGATCAGCAGATTGCGGCAGCCGAGACGGTGCTGGCCAAGGACGCCGCGCGGCGCGACGCCTCCGCCGGCTGAACCCGCTCGGCCCTCGGCCGGGTCACTCGCCGCGGAACTGCGGCGGGCGTTTCTCGACGAACGCGGTGATGCCCTCGTGGCCGTCGGCCCGACCGGACGCGGCAGAGATCTCCTCGGCCTCGCGGGCGAGGTGCGATTCGAGCGTGGATTCGAGGCTGGTGTGCAGGAGCCGCTTCGCCGCGGCCAACGAACGCGTCGGACCCTGGGCGAGACGGCCGGCCAACGCCTCGGCCTCGGCGGCGAGCGCGTCGTCGGCGACCACACTGGTGATGAGCCCCCAGTCGAGCGCCTCGGCCGCGGTCAGCACCCGATTCGTGAACGTGAGCTCGAGGGCCCGGCGGAGGCCGATGAGGCGGGGCAGGAACCAGCTCGACGAACCGTCGGGGGTGAGCCCGACCTGTGTGTACGCCATCACGAACTTCGCCGATTCGCCCGCGATCACGAGGTCGGACGCGCCCACCAACCCGATGCCGGCGCCGGCCGCGCTGCCCTGCACCGCCGTCACCACCGGCGCGTCGCCGCGGACCAGTTGCGCGATCGCCACGTGGAGCGGACCGAGGATCTCGCGCAGGTGCGTCGGGAGATCCTCGCGACCGGCGAACGACTTCACGTCTCCGCCCCCACAGAAACGGGCGCCGGCGCCGGTGAGCAGGATCACCCGCACCCGGTCGTCGGCCGCGATGGCGAGCGTCGCGTCCATCAGGTCCTGGGCCAGAGCCAGGTTGATGCCGTTAGCGGCATCGGGGCGGTTGAGCACGAGGTGCGCCACACCTTCGCGCACGTCGAGGTCGATCGTCTCGTAGGCCATCGCGGGAGCCTAAATCGCCCCCACCGACCCGAACACCTCGGAGTTGGCCGTCACATGTGAGCGCGAACTCCGAGATGCTCCCAAACAAGAGCGGAGTGGCCAACGGATGGAATCGCCACGCAACAACGGAGCGAGGCGTGGCCCGAGCGGCCCGGCGCCGCAGGCGCCACGAGCGGAAAAAAGTTCTCCCGCCCGGGGGCGGTCCGGGCGGGAGATCTTCGGAAGGACAACCTCGGTGCGGTCGGAGGGGCAATCTTCCCGGCCGGGGCGTATCAACGGCAGAGCCTGTTCCTCTGTGCGGAGAGGAGTTGCGTCTCTTGCTGCTCCAGAACCTACGACAACCGGATCCAGCCCGGCGCCAGGACATCACCAAGTTTCGGTTAAGAACCCCGTGGGACTGCTGTTCGCCCGATTCGGCCCGGATCAGGCCTGATCAGGCGTCGATGGAGCTCAGGATGTCGAGCTTGGCGGCCCGGCGGGCGGGCCACGCGGCCGCGATCACCCCGAAGAGCGCCGCCAGCACGACGATCACGATGAGCTGGACCGGCGCCAGCGAGAACTTGTCGATCCCCTGGTCGTTCAGCGCCTTCACCATGGCCCACGCGAAGACCACGCCGATCACCAGGCCGAGCAGGGTGCCGAGCAACGCGATGATCACCGACTCCCAGCGCACGCTCGATCGGAGCTGGCGCCGGGTCATCCCCACCGCGCGCAGCAGCCCGAGCTCGTGTCGCCGCTCGATGATCGACAACCCCAACGTGTTGGCGATGCCGAACAGGGCGATGATGATCGCGAAGAAGAGGAGCACGTACACGAGGTTGAGGAACTGGTTGATCTGACCGGCCTGCGACGCCTTGAACTCCGCGCGGGTCTGCACGTCGGGGCCGGGGAACTGGTGCATCACCTTCTTGATGGACGCAGTGTTCGCCGGCGTGACTCCGCCCTTGGTCTTGATGTAGATCTGTGAGTCGAACTGATCACGGAAGTTCTTCTCGTACGCATCGAGGGTGATGACGTACGACGTGAACCCGGATTGCTTGTAGATCGACTCGAGCGTGAACTCCTGCTTGCCGGTCTGGGCGAACTCGACCGGCACCTTCGAACCGATCTTGAGGTTGTTGTCGCTGGCGACCGTGTCGAGCAGGGCGATGCCATTCGGCGTGAGTCGCGAGATGCTGCCCTGCGTGGGTTGGAGATCGAAGAGCTGCGTGATCTTCGACGGATCGGCGGCGGTGACCTGTTCGACCGAACCTTCGATCTTCGCCTGTCCGGTACGGGTGCCGGAGGCGAGCTCGACGTTCGGCAACGCCCGCAGCTGGTCGGCGGCTTCCGTCGGGATCGTCGCCGGACCGAATCCCGACGAGGTGACCACGTAGTCGGCCTTCATCGAACGATCGAGTGCGGCGTTGACCGACGCGCGCGCCGACGCCCCGAACACGGTGATGAGCCCGACCAGGCCCACCCCGATCATGAGCGCGGCAGCGGTGGCCGACGTGCGTTTGGGGTTGCGCATCGCATTCTCACGCGCCAACGAACCAGTGATCCCCTTGAGCCGCTGAATCGGCGCGCCCAGGACCGCGCTGATCGGGCCGGCGATGATCGGGCCGATGACGGCGACACCGAGGAACACGAGCACCATTCCCACGCCCACGAGCACGAGCCCCGAGTTCCCGAACAGGCCGAGCAGCAGCAACGCAACCCCGAGGGCCGTGATGACGGTCCCGGCGATGGCGCGTTTGCGCGACGTGCCGGAGGCGTCGAGCGCCGAGTCGCGCATGGCGGCCACCGGCGGGATGCGCGCGGCGCGCAGGGCTGGGAACACGGCGGCCACCACCGTGACCAGCAACCCGGTGACGAACGACCAGATGACGGCGCTGGCCGGGATGACGATCGAGCCGGCGGGGATGTCGAGCCCGAGTGCACCGAGCAGTGCTTTCAGACCACCGGCCAGGAAGATCCCCGCGACGAAGCCGACGATCGACGCAGTCAAGCCCACCAGCACGGCCTCGAACAGCACCGACGAGAGCACCTGCCGTTCGCTCGCGCCGATGGCCCGCAGCAGGGCGAGCTCGCGACCGCGCTGGGCGACGATGATCGAGAAGGTGTTGAAGATGATGAACGAGCCGACGAGGAGGGCGACGATCCCGAAGATGAGCAGGAACGTGTTGAAGAACGAGAGGTTGTCCTTCAGGTTGTTCTGGCTCTCCTTGGTGATGTCGACCCCGCTGATCACCTCGACGTTCTTGGCGTCGGGCTCACCCTTGATCTCGGCCTCGATGTTGCTGACCACCTGATCCTGCGTGACGCCGGGATCGGCCTTGACGTCGATCGAGTCGAACTGACCGGGCGTGCCGAGCACCCTCGACGCGGTCGCGGGCGTGAACGCGACGATGGTCGCGCCGAGCGGGCTGTCGGCCGTACCGAACTTCACGATGCCGGTGAGCTTGTATTCGTTGCGACCGGCCTTGGTGACGACGGGGATGGTGTCGCCCGGCTTGTAGCCGGCGTCGTCGGCGCTCTTCTTGTCGATGACGATCTCGTTGGGTGCGCGCGGGCCGCGTCCGGAGACGACGTGGATGGTGCTCAGGTCGCGGTCGGCGATATAGGCGAACCCGAACGTCGGGGCGCCCCGACCGTTGCTCCCGAGCGCGTCACCCTTCTTGTCGACGATGATCGCGAGACCCTGCACCGCGCCGTCGGCCTGCGCGACTCCCTTGGCCGATCGCACCTGCGGGATCAACGTCGCGGGGACGGTGCCGCGGCCGGATCCGAAGTTGCCGCTGAACGTCTCCTGTGCCCGTACCACCGCGTCGGTGTGCTGGTAGATGTCGCTGAACAACCCGTCGAAGGTGTTCGAGATCGTCGCGGTGAGGACGAAGGTTCCGGAGATGAAGGCCACGCCGAGCATGACGGCGACGCCGGTCAGCAGGAAGCGGACCTTCTTCGACCAGATTCCCTTGAGGGTGACCTTCCACATCGCGTCAGGCGCCCAGGCTCTTCATCTTGTCGAGGACGTCGTCCGCGGACGGCGAGGCGATCTCGTCGACGATCGACCCGTCGGCCAGGAACACCACGCGGTCGGCGTAGCCGGCGGCGATCGGATCGTGGGTGACCATCACGATCGTCTGGCCGAACTCGTCGACCGCCTTGCGCATGAAGGTGAGGATCTCTCTGCCCGAGCGCGAGTCGAGGTTGCCGGTGGGTTCGTCGGCGAACACGATGTCGGGCCGGCTGAGCAACGCCCGCGCCACCGCGACCCGCTGCTGCTGGCCACCGGACAACTCCGAGGGGCGGTGGGTGAGGCGGTCCTTGAGCCGCACGGTGGTGACGATGGTCTCGAGCCAGGCCGCATCGGGTTTGGTGCCGGCCAGCGCCATCGGCAGCGTGATGTTCTCGAGCGCGGTGAGGGTGGGGATGAGGTTGTAGCTCTGGAAGATGAAGCCGAGGCGGTCGCGCCGGATCAGGGTGAGGTCCTTCTCACTCGAATGGCTGATCTCGATGTCGCCCAGGTAGATCTGCCCCGTCGACAGGCGATCGAGACCGGCCAGGCAGTGCAGCAGGGTGGACTTGCCGGACCCCGACGGGCCCATGATCGCGGTGAGCCGGGCGGCCTGGAACTCGACGCTGATCCCGTTGAGCGCGCGCACTTCGGCTTCGCCCGATCCGTAGATCTTGTACGCGTCGACGGCGCGCGCCGCGACTTCCGTGCTCGGGGGGCTGAGAGTTTCGGTCATCGGGGGGGACGCTCCCTGGGGGCGTGGGGGCAGAACCAACAACCCTACGACATCGACCCCGGGCCTCTACGACACCGAACTACGACACCGAGCCGGATGCTTCGAGCGACTTCGGATCGGGATCGGCGGGATGTCCCGGACGCCGCTGCGGCGATGCGTGGCGTCCGAGCCACACGAACCACCCGATGCCGAGCAGGAACACGAACAGCGCGACCCACGCGTTGAGCCGCAGCCCCGCGATGTGGTGCGCGGGGTCGATCCTCATGTTCTCGAACCAGAACCGCGCGAACGTGTACAGGATGACGTAAAGGGCAAAAGTCTGTCCCCGCTTCAACGCGACGCGGTGTTCGACGAGCAACAACACACCGAAGATCACAAGACACGCGAGCGACTCGTAGAGGAACGTCGGCTCGAAGGTCGCGAACTGCGTGTAGCCGAGGGGTCGGTGCGCGGGCGCGATCTCCAATGCCCAGGGGAGCGTGCTCGGCTTCCCGAACAGCTCCTGGTTGAAGTAGTTCCCCCACCGGCCGATGGCCTGCGCGAGCACGATCCCGGGGGCCATGCAGTCCATCACCGCGAGCGTGTCGAGGTGGTGTCGACGGGTGATCACGACCACCGCGATCCCGCCGCCTACCACCGCTCCCCAGATGCCGAGCCCGCCCCGCCAGATCTGGAAGGCACGGAGCGGATCGTCGCGGAACAGCTCGTAGTCGGTGATCACGTGGTACAGGCGCGCGCCGATGACACCCCAGATGACGACCCAGAACACGATGTCGTAGATCCCGTCGCGCGGATAGCCCCGGTTGCGCCAGCGGCGTTCGGAGACCCAGACCGCGACCAGCACACCGACGGCGAGGATCAAGCCGTACATGTGGAACGGTCCGAGGTTCGAGCTCGACGGGCTGGGGATCGACCCGAGCAGTACCGGCATCAGGAGGTCATCGTAGGGGCGTGCCGGCCGCCCACGGCCCGCGCCGCCCGCTCGCCCCGCTTCAAGTTTTCGTCGTCGAAATGCCGATAGCGCACGTATGCGTCGAGCCCGCCTGGTCCTCCTGTTCGCCGCCGCCACCCTGGCCCTGGCGGCTTGCCTGCCACCGAAGCCTGCCGCCGGGCCGGCGCCGGTGAGCGGCCCCAGCGGCGACGCGAACGGGTCGCTCGGCAGCTGCCCCACGTTCCCGGCCGACAACGCCTGGAACCAGGACGTGTCCGGCCTTCCGGTCGATCCGAACTCGGCGAACTACCTCGCGGGCATCGCCGGCCTCGGCGGCAACCAGAAGCTCCACGCCGACTTCGGCGGTGGCGGTGCGTACGGAATCCCCTACATCACAGTGCCGGGCACCCAGCCCCTCGTGCCGATCGCCTTCGGGGCCTACGGGGGCGAGAGCGACCCCGGCCCGTACCCGATTCCGCTCAACGCACCGATCGAGAGCGGCAGCGACCACCACGTGATCGCGGTCGACCGCGACAACTGCAAGCTGTACGAGCTCTTCGACGCGGCGACCCAGGGCGACCACTGGACCGCCGATTCGGGGGCGGTGTTCAACCTCCGATCCGACGCGCTGCGCCCCGACACGTGGACGTCTGCCGACGCCGCCGGTCTCCCGATCTTCCCCGGACTGGTTCGCTACGACGAGGTCTCGGCCGGGCAGATCGACCACGCACTCCGATTCACGGTGGCACGCACGCAAGCGGGGTTCATCCACCCGGCGACGCACGCCGCGTCCTCGAGCACCGATCCCAACCTTCCCCCGATGGGTCTGCGGCTCCGGCTGAAGGCGAGCTTCGACGTGTCGGGCTATCACGGCGAAGCGCGGGTCGTGCTCGACGCGCTCAAGAAGTACGGGATGATCGTCGCCGACAACGGCAGCAACTGGTACATCTCCGGCGCGGTGGACACGCGCTGGGACGACAACGACCTGAACCAGTTGAAGACGGTGGCGGGCAGTGCCTTCGAAGTGGTGAACACCGGCGAGCCGATCCGACACTGACGCGCGTTCGGCGCGAATCCGCGAGGCGTACCCTCGATCCGTGCGCTTCTCGACTCGTCCGGTTCCCGACCCCGTCGGCCCGGGACAGGAATCGGCGTGGGACTACCCGCGCCCGCCGCGGTTGGAACCGGTCACCGCTCGCCTCACCGTCGTCCTCGGCGGGGCGACCATCGCCGAGACCACGCGTGGCCACCGGGTCCTGGAGACGAGCCATCCACCGAACTACTACTTCCCACCCGACGACGTGCTCCCGGGTGCGCTCGCGCGCGGCGGTGGCGGTTCGTTCTGCGAGTGGAAGGGCGGCGCGCACTACTACACGGTCTGTGGGGGTGACCGCGTCGAACACGACGCCGCGTGGGCGTACGCATCCCCCAGCCCCGCGTTCGCCGCGATCACGGATCACGTCGCGTTCTACGCCGGGCGCATGGACGCGTGCTTCGTCGACGGCGAGCCCGTGGTCGCGCAACCCGGAGGGTTCTACGGCGGCTGGATCACCCAGGCCGTCGTCGGCCCGTTCAAAGGCGGTCCCGGCTCCCGCGGCTGGTAGCGCGTCCCGACGTGCTCACCCGCAGCCCGGAGCATCTCGGAGTTGACGTGCGCATGTGTACGTCAACTCCGAGGTGTTCGTTCGGGCGGTGACCCGAAGCTGCGGTGTTCACTTGACGAGGCGGGAGAGGCGGCGGTCGGCGAGGACCTTGCCCCCGGTCTGGCAGTGCGGGCAGTACGTGACCTCGTGGCTCTCGTAGCTGACCCTCCGGAGTGTCTCACCGCACCGGGGGCACGGCGTGCCGTACCGGGCGTGGACCTCGAAGTGGTCGCCGAGCTTCGGCTGCGAGAGGCCCCCCGTGCGGGTCCGCTCGCGTTCGAGGCCCTCACGCATCACCGCGCGGATCGCGTCGAGGAGACGCGCACGTTGGTCGTCGTCGAGCGACGCCAACGACGCGTACGGCGACAGCTGCGCACGCCACAGCGCGTCGTCGGCGTAGCCGCGGCCGACGCCGGAGACGGTCCGCTGGTCGCGGAGCAACGTGTGCACCCGGCGACGATCGTCGCCGTGGAGGATCAACGCCGCGAACTCGTCGGACTCGGGCTCCGGGCCGAGCCGTTCGAGCGGTCCGTCGTCGCCCGGCGCCAGCACCCACCACGCGGCCTTGCGTTCGGTGCCGTACTCGCGCACCATCACCGCGGGACGGTCGGCGAAGCGCAACCGCACCACCGATCCCTTGGCCCGGGTGCGCTTCGGTGGATCCTCGAGGTGCAGGCGCCCGGCCTGCGAGAGGTGGATGAGCATCCGCCCGGCCGCGCCGAACTCGAGGATCAGGTACTTCCCGCGCCGATCCACGCGCTCGACGGTGTGACCGATGAGCGAGTCGGCCGGCGGCGTGACCGTCTTGAGGGCCGAGAAGCCGAGCGGCTCGATGCCTTCGAGCACCGCACCGGTGAGGACCGCGTCGAGCCGTTCGGCCAGCGCCTGCATCTGCGGCAACTCGGGCACGGCCGGACCCCGCTCGCTACTCGACCCGCCGGCCGCGCCGGCGTCGGTTCTGCATCTTGCGTCGTACTTCGTCGCGCCGGGCCTGGAGATCGCGGAACGTGAGGCGCTCGACTTCGGAGTCGACGAGGAACGCCGCTTTCATCGCATCGGGATCGGGGGCGGCCTGGCTGGCGTCGATTCCGACCTCGCGCAGGATGCGATCGCCGTGCGTCTCCGCGAAGTACATGTAGATGTTCATCATCTGCTCGAGCATGTCGAGATCGGGCGCGAGGATCGCGGTCGCGCTGTTCAGGAACATCATGTTCTTGACGAACAGCATCAGCTCTTTCGGCGCGTGCACGCCGTAGCCCAGGAGCTTCTTGGTGACCTCCCGCATCTCGACCATCAGGTCGTCGGCCGACATCTGCGTGGGATCCTTCACCGGCCCGTCGAGGTCGAGGTCCTTCGCCGAGCGCGTCGAGGTCGGTGTCGGGAGGGAACGCGCCGAGATCGCGCAGCGCGACCAGTTGGCCGCGTTGGTCGCCGGTGGTGCCGAACATGAGCAGCCGGAGGAAAGCCAACCGTTGCGGTTCGGCGAGCCGGCCGGTCATGCCGAAGTCGAACAACGCGGTGCGGCCGTCGGGTTGCACCACCAGGTTCCCGCCGTGCAGGTCGCCGTGGAAGACGCCATAGATCATCGCGCCTTCGAGCGACGCGATCAGGCCGGCCTGCAGCAGCGCGTGGGTGTCGATGCCGGCCGCGTGCATGGACTCGACGTCGTCGAACGCGAAGCCGCGGAGACGTTCCATGACCAGGACCCGTTTGGTCACGAGCGTGGGGTGCGGCCGGGGCACGATGATGCCGCGCTGTTCCGTTTGCGCCAGCACGTTCGCGATGTCGAGCATGTTCTGCGCCTCGAGCCGGAAGTCGAGCTCCTCGATAACCGTCTCCGCGAACAGTTCGACCAGCGCCGGCGGGTTGGCCAGGGCGGTGATCGGAATGCGGCCGATGAGCCGGGGCGCGAGCCACGACAACGCGGCGATGTCGTCGCGGAACAGTTCGGCGACGCGCGGCCGCTGCACCTTGACCACGACTTCCTCGCCCGTGATCAGCCGGGCCGCGTGCACCTGCGCGATCGAAGCGGCGGCGATCGGAGCCTCGTCGAACCATTCGAACAGCTCGCCGAGCGAACCCCCGAGGTCGACTTCGATGACGGCGCGGACGTCGGCGAACGGTTCGGGCGGCACCTGGTCGCGCAGGAGCTTGAACTCCGAGACCAACTCGTCGGGGAACAGGCCTTCGCCGCCCGAGACGATCTGGCCGAGCTTCACGTAGCTCGAGCCGAGGCGCTCGAACGCGCGACGGAGCCGTCGCGAGATGCCGGCGCGCGACGACGGACGCCGCCACTCGAACGCCATCCACCCGGCCAGCGCGCCGCCGATGGTGACAACGGTCCGGGTCAGGCGACCGAGGGGCGGGAGCCGACCCGGCGCGAGCAGACGAGGAACTTCGCGGCGCGTCCCCCGCCGGATGCGGTCGATGTCCCACTGCCACGGGATCTGATCGCGATCGAGCACCCACGGCCCGTGATCGCTGAACGCACCGAAGGCGAGGTCGGGCGACCGATCGTGAACGGCGTCCTCACCGAACGCGGCATCGAACTCGGGATCGAGTGCGGACGCGTCGCCCACCGGCGGCTCGGGGGTGGCGATCGGGGAAGTCATGGAACGTACAACGCTAGACGGGCCCGGCGGCATCCCGATCCTCCGGGCACCGGCGGGTGCGAGCACGAAAACGGGGCCCGGCCTGCGCACTGTGCGCGAGCCGGGCCCCGGTGCGACCACCGGACGGCCGACAGCCGCCCGAGTGGATCATGTCAACAGCCGCCACCCCACGGGGCAGCGCCCTGCTGGGCGTACAAAGCCTGAGCCATCGCGTCCTGGTCGGCCGGTGCGGCCTGCGCGGGGTCTACACCCACGAGGTCACCACGTCCGCTAGAAGCAGCGATGCTGTTCCAGGTGCCAGGCAAGAACTGATAAGCGCCGGCAGCGCCTGATCCGCCCTCGTTGTAGATGCCATAGTTGCCACCACTCTCACGCTGGCGAACACAAGCCAGGAACCCACCCGGATTCGAGTTGTAAGCCACCGAACTCGTTTCCGGAACGTAGACCCGTTGCGTGGCTGCGGCCTCAGCAGCAGCGACAGCAGCGAGGTACTTCTGCAGGTTCAGTTGGTCGAGATACTTCTGCAGGTTGATCTGGTTCAGATACGCCTGCAGTTGCTTGTAATGGACCCAGTTCTGAATGTCCTGGGCACTCTGCTCGAAACCGGCGGTTTGACCTTCGGCCTCGAGTGCTACTTCTGGAGCGGCGGTCGGCCGCTCCGCATGGAGCTTGTCCAATTTCGGACCACGTGCATGTTCAGGGTCGGCTGGGGACGCCACGGCAACACCCGCCGCGACCGCCACGGCCAAGAGCGGTGCGATGATCAACAACACTCTTTTGCGCATGTGGTTCCTTTCTGCTCGGGCCCGACCGCGCGCGGACAGGCAGTTGGTTAGGGGCAGTGGGGAGCTCGTACCGCTTGGTAACTGCACAGACGGTGAACTTCCCAGGAAAACGGTAGTTGCGCCCCGTGGTCGTCTGGGCATCGGGCACGTCACAAAGTCGACGAACCCGTGGGAAGCGACCGAACCCTATCGAGACCCTCTTATGCGTGCGAATTGCCCGCTCGCAGCAGGGGGTCGGCAAGCACGGCCATGGCCGCGTTCCGACCGTTGACCGCCATCACGCTGCCGCCCGGATGGGTCGCCGCGCCGCACAGATACAGGCCTGTGAGCGCAGTTCGGGCGGCGAACCGCGCCGTCCACATCTGGTCGGGTAGGCACTCACCCTGGAAGATGTGCCCGCCGGTGAGCCCGACGCGGGCCTCGACATCGGGCGGACCGAGCACCTCGCGCTCCGTGACGCAATTTGTGATGTCGGGTGCGGAGCGCGCGATCAGGCCGAGCACCGCGTCACCGATCTCCTCCCGGCGCGCGTCCCAACCGCCGACCAACGCATGCGGGGCGTACTGCGCGAAGACGCTCATGGTGTGGGCACCGCGCGGCGCGACCGACGCGTCGTACGCGGTCTGGAAGTAGACCTCGGCCCACACCGGTGCCGGTTCGCCGCGGCGCGCCGCGTCGCACCCGGCCTGCGTCTCGTCGATGCTGCCCGCGATCTCGACCTGCGCGCGGTACACGTGGGCCGGGCGTCCGGGCGCGGCGACGAACTCGGGAAGCCGCTCGAGCGCGCAGTTGACCTTCACCACCGGGCTCGTACAGCGCCAGTCGTCGACCCGGGCCCGCAACTCGGCCGGTACGTCGCCCTCGACCAGCGCCAGCGTCCGCACCGGGTCGGCGTTCGACACGACCACACGCGCCGGAATCGTCTCGCCACCGGCGAGGCGCACCCCTTCGCCGGGCCGGATGGCCACGACCTCCGCCCCGCGGCACACTTCCGCGCCGGCCTCGAGCGCGGCGGCCGCGATGTACTGCGAGATCCGGCCCATGCCGCCCTCGACGTAGCCCCATCCGCCCAGCAGACCCAGCCGATGGTGGGCGTGGATCCACGCGGTACCCGGCTCGCGCGGTCCGGCGAACGTGCCGATGATCCCCTGCCCGTGCAGCGCGGCCCGGAGCCGCGGATCGCGCACGTGGCGCTCCACGACGTCGGCGATCGATGCGTGCAGCACCACCTCGCGCGCCTCGGCATCGCCGGCGAGGAGCTCGTCGAGCTCTGCCGGATCGGGGGCGTCGCCCAGCCACGTGTCGCGGCGGCCCGTCCTCAGACGCGCGCGTATCCGATCGAACAACGCGTCGTACGCGAGGAAGCCGTCGACGTCGCGCGGCGCGAGCGCCGCGACCTCGGCTGCGGTGCGCGCCGGGTCGCGCCACTGGGTCAGCGACGTGCCGTCGTCGAACGGCGTCCACTGTTCGGGGTCGCACGGAAACATGCGGAACCCGTGGCGCGCGAGCTCGAGCTCCTCGATCACCAACGGGTGGAGGAGGCCGACGAGATACGCGCACGGGCTCATGACGAACGCAGGATCGCGGAACGGGCGCTCGAGCGTGCACGCCCCGCCGAGCTGGTCGCGACGTTCGAGCACCAGCACCGACTTTCCCGCCCGGGCCAGGTACGCGGCCGCGGTCAACCCGTTGTGCCCGCCGCCCACGACCACGACGTCCCACGGAGTCATGGGCGAGCGCGGAACGCCGTGAGCGCTCGCCTGCATCGCAGCACCGTATCGTCGGGGGCGTGCAACGTCGCAGGGTCGTCGTCGGTGTCATCGTCCTGCTCGGGCTGGCGGTTCCGTCGGCCGCGTACGCGGTGCCCGGTTCGCCCGCGTCGGTGACGGCCACGGTGCAACTGCCGAGGGCGCGGGTGAGAGCGGGGGCCACCGTCCACGGCTCGCTCGTCCTCACGAACCGCAGCGGGGCGCCCGTCGACCTGAAGACCACGTGCACGCCGAAATGGCAGGTCGTGCTGGGGAGCGGCAAGGAGCCGCCCGGCGTCGCGTTCTCGCTGGAATGCGGCGTGGATCCGTTCATCGTGAAGGTGGGAACCACCAAGCTGCCGTTCACGCTCTCGACGTCGTACCCGGGGTGTGCACCCGACGCCGCGTCGGTGTCGCGCGACCTCCCCCGCTGCCGGGCCAACGGTCGGCCACCACCGCTTCCCCGCGGCCGGTACCACGCGTTCCTCGTGACCAGCGATCCGTCGTTCCCCCAGGCCGCGCCCGCGCCGATCCGGCTCGTCAGGCTCGCGGCGCGGTGATCCTCGCCGCGTAGCGGTCGCCGTCGGTGTCGACGGCGACCTCGAGGCCGAACGTCGACGACACCGCGGCGGAGGTGAGCGTCGCCGCGATCGGACCCGAGGCCACGACCCGCCCCTCGCGCAGCAGGAGCGCATGGGTGAACCCGGGCGGGATCTCCTCGAGGTGATGCGTGACCATCACGATCGGGCGACCGCCGTCGCGCGCGAGCTCGCCCAACAACGCGACCAGTGCTTCGCGCCCCCCGAGGTCGAGACCGGCGCACGGCTCGTCGAACAGCAGGAGCTCGGGCTCGGCCATGAGCAGACGCGCCACGAGGAGCCGCTTGCGCTCACCTTCGGAGAGGGTGGCGATCGGCTGATCGGCGTGGCCCGCGCAGCCGACGAAGTCGAGCAGCGTCTCGGCGCGCGCCTGATCGGCATCGTCGTAGGTACCCCACCACGGTTCCCACGCCGCGTCGAGACCGGTGACCACGACTTCCCGTGCCGTCAACGTCGGGCGCAGCCGCTGCAGGAGTGCGCTGCTCGCCAGACCGATCCGCCGACGAGCCACCCGGACGTCGACCGCGCCGTAGGTGTCGCCGAGGACCGTGACCGTGCCCGACGACGGCGCCCGCTGGAACGACAGCACACGGAGCAGCGATGTCTTGCCCGACCCGTTGGGCCCGAGCACGACCCACCGGTCGCGTGCGTCCACCGTCCACTCGACGTCGTGCAGCACCGGAGCGCCCTGCTCCACGAGCCCGACGCCGGCCACCCTGATCGCGATGTCGGCGGCCACGGGAACGATCATGCCCGGTCGCCCGGGCCCGGCCACGAACTCGACGTGCGGTACCTTCGACGGGTGAGCGACGTCGACGCGGTCGTGATCGGCGCCGGACCCAACGGTCTGGTCGCCGCCAACCTGCTGGCCGACGCGGGCTGGAGCGTGCTCGTGCTCGAGGCGCAACCGGACCCCGGGGGCGCGGTACGCAGCGCGGAGCTCACCCACCCGGGATACGTCCACGACGTCTTCAGCGCGTTCTACCCGCTCGGGCTCGCGTCACCGGTGATGCGCGCGCTCGACCTCGGGTCGCACGGATTGCGGTGGCGCCACGCGCCGATCGTGCTGGCCCATCCCCACGCCGACGGCCGGTGCGCCGCGCTCTCCACCGATGTCGAGGAGACCGCGAAATCGCTCGAGAGCTTCGCCGCGGGCGACGGCGGTGCCTGGCGTGAGTTCTACGCCGACTTCGAACGGGTGAGCGACGCCCTCCTCGTCTCGATGACGTCGCCGATCCCGCCGGTGAAGGGGGGCGCCCGGCTCGCGCTCGCCCTCGGCCCGCGCGGGCTGCTCGACTTCACCCGGCAGTCGCTCCTCTCCGTCCGGCGGCTCGCAGAGGAGAACTTCGGCGGCGAAGGTGCCGCGCTGCTGCTGGCCGGGAACGCGATGCACAGCGACGTCGGCCCCGACACGCCGCCGAGCGGCTTCCTGGGGTGGATGCTCACCTGCCTCGGCCAGCAGTACGGGTTCCCCGTGCCCGAGGGCGGCGCCGGACAACTCACCGCGGCCCTGGTCCGTCGACTCGAGTCGCGCGGCGGACGCGTGCGTTGCTCGGCGAACGTGACGCGCATCGAGGTACGCGATCGACGCGCGGTCGGCGTCGTGCTGCACACCGGCGAATCGATCTCGGTCGCTCGCGGTGTCCTCGCCGACGTCGGTGCACCCGCGCTCTACCGCACGCTCGTCGGCGAGGAGCATCTGCCGTCGTCGCTGGTTGCCGACCTCGCCCGCTTCCAGTACGACGCGGCGACCTTCAAGATCGACTGGGCCCTCTCGGGGCCGATCCCGTGGCGCACCGAACCGGCGACCCGCGCCGGCACCGTGCACCTCTGCGAGAGCATGGACGCGATCACCGAGTACGCCGCCGACCTCGCGCAGGACAAGATCCCGGCGCATCCATTCGTGCTGACCGGCCAGATGAACAAGGCCGATCCCACCCGCTCGCCCGCGGGCACCGAGACGGTCTGGGCGTACACCCACGTGCCGCTGCGTCCCCGCGGTGACGCCGGGGGAACGCTGCGCGGCCGGTGGGACGACGCCGAGACCCAGCTGTTCGCCGACCGGATCGAGTCCGAGATCGAAGCGCACGCACCCGGCTTCCGGTCGCTGATCACCGGCCGTCACCTGCTCGCGCCACCGGCGCTCGAAGCCCGCAACGCCAACCTCGTCGGCGGCGCGCTCGGCGGCGGCACGATGGCGTTCTCCCAGCAGGTCGTGTTCCGCCCCGTGCCCGGGCTCGGACGAGCCGAGACGCCGGTGCGGGGGCTGTTCCTCGCGTCGGCGTCGGCGCACCCCGGCGGCGGCGTCCACGGTGCGTGCGGCGCCAACGCCGCCCGGGCGGCCATCGCGGCCGACCGCGTGCACCGGATCGTCGGCGGCGTCCGCGATCGCGTCCGGCGCGGCGCCCGCGCCGACCGGTAACGGCTCAGTCGAGCCCGGCGAGCTGGCGCAACGCGCGGCGCGCTACCGCCAGCGTGGCGAGGTCGAATTCCCCCGCCGCTTCAATGTCGGCGACGACGTGTTGGAAGCGTTCCAACGCCGCGCGGTGCTCGGCGATCCACGCGTCGACTCGCGCATCGGGCGGGCTCGATCGATCGGTCGAACCGAGGACCCCGGCGGTGAGCGCGCGTTGCGATTCGTAGAAGTCGTCGCGCAACGCGGCGCGCGCTTCGGTCTGCCAGCGATCGGCGCGCGGGAGTTCGGCGATCCGGTCGCGCAGCCAGTCGAGGCCGAGCCGATCGCTGAGCACGAAATGGATTCGGGCGACGGGCAGTGGATCTTCGTCATGATCGGCAGCCAACGCGGTCACCGGCAGCGCCGAGACCGAAGCTTCGCTCGAAGCGACCCTGATCGCGAGCGGGGCCGGAACCCCGACGTCGCGGAGCCGCTGTGCTTCGGCGGCCAGTGCCTCGGCCGCCGCCCCCACCAAGAGGTCGGGGAGCGCCGCAACCACCGCGCGTACGCCCGGTGCGAACCGGTCGACCGCGGAGCCGAGCTCGTCGCCGTCCGCGACCTCGCCCACCAGCCAGCGGGCGGCGCGCTCGATGAGTCGACGCACAGTGAGGAACATCTCGTCCTGGGTGTGCGCGGGACACACGAGGTCGAGGGCGTCGATGGCCGACCACGCGCTGGTGGCGTCGAACACGTCGCGGGCGATCACGTGCGCGCGCGCCAGCCGGGCGAACGACGCGCCGGTCTCGTCGCTGAGACGCGACAGGAAGCTGATCCCCGCGCGGTTCACGACCGCGTTCGCCACTGCAGTGGCGACGATCTCACGGCGGAGGGGGTGGGCGGCCATCACCGGGACCAGATCGCCCGCGAGCAGGGACGGGAAGTACGCGACGAGGTCGGAGTGGAAGTACGGATCGTCGGGCACGTCGGACGCGACCAGCGCGCGATCGAGTTCGAGCTTGGTGTACGCCAACAACACTGCGAGCTCGGGGGTCGTGAGACCCTGCCCGGCGGCGTGGCGCTCCTGGAGTGCCTTGGCCGTCGGTAACGCCTCGAGCGCGCGATCGAGTTGGCCCGTCTGCTCCAGCCGTTCCATCTGCCGCGCGTGGACACCCACCAGCGCCGGCGCCTCCACCGAGGCGATCTCGAGCGCATTGGCCTGCGCCTCGTTGTCGGCGAGCACCAACGCAGCCACGTCGTCGGTCATGCGCACCAGCAGCGGATCGCGCGCGTCGGCCGCGAGCACACCGTCGGAGATGGCGTGCTCCAGGAGGATCTTGATGTTGACCTCGTGGTCGGAGCAGTCGACGCCGGCCGAGTTGTCGATCGCATCGGTGTTGATGCGCCCACCCGCCATCGCGTACTCCACCCGGCCGCGCTGCGTGAAGCCGAGATTGCCGCCTTCGCCGACGACCCGGCACCGCAGCTGTTCACCGTTGACGCGGAGAACATCGTTGGTGCGGTCGCCGACGTCGGCGTTCGACTCGGTGCTCGCCTTCACGAACGTGCCGATACCGCCGTTCCACAAGAGGTCGACGGGAGCCCGCAGGATCACCGAGACCAACTCGTCGGGCGTGAGGGTCTCGACCTCGGTCCCGAGCGCGCGACGCGCTTCGGGTGACAACGTGACCGACTTCGCGGCCCGGGCGAAGACCCCGCCGCCGGGTGAGAGCAGTGCGGTGTCGTAGTCGGCCCACGACGACGCCGGGAGTGCGAACAGCCTCGCCCGTTCGGCGTAGCTCGCCTCGGGATCGGGATCGGGGTCGACGAACACGTGGCGGTGGTCGAACGCCGCCACCAACTGGATGTGACGCGAACGCAGCATCCCGTTGCCGAACACGTCGCCCGACATGTCGCCGATCCCCGTGACCGTGAGCCACGCGGTGTCGGCGTCGACCCCTATGGCCCGGAAATGCGCCTGCACCGAGACCCAGGCGCCGCGCGAGGTGATGCCCATCTCCTTGTGGTCGAAGCCCGCCGAACCGCCCGACGCGAACGCGTCGCCGAGCCAGTAGCCGTACTCGGCCGCCAACCCGTTGGCGACGTCGGAGAACGACGCGGTGCCCTTGTCGGCCGCGACGACCAGGTACGTGTCGTCGGCGTCGTAGCGCACGACCCGCTCCGGCCCGACCGCGACTCCCGCGACGAGATTGTCGGTCACGTCGAGCAACCCGCGGATGAACGTGCGGTAGCAGGCGAGGACCTGCTCCTTCAGGGCCGGGGGCGGCGTCGTGGTGGCCGACGCCTTCACCACGAAACCGCCCTTGGCGCCGACGGGCACGATCACCGCGTTCTTCACCGTCTGGGCCTTCATCAGCCCGAGCACCTCGGTGCGGAAGTCCTCCCGACGATCGGACCAACGGATCCCACCACGCGCGACGTCGCCCGCGCGCAGGTGCACCCCCTCGACCTGCGGCGAGTACACCCAGATCTCGTGCCGCGGCCGCGGGGCGGGCAGGAACTCGAGCCGGGTGGGATCGAACTTCACCGAGACGTACGGCTTGAGCAGTCCCGCCGCGTCGCGCTGATAGGCATTGGTGCGCACAGTGGCCAGCACGAGATCCATGAGCCGGCGCAGGATGCGGTCGGCGTCGAGGCTGGTGACCGCGTCGATCGCCGCGGTGAGCTCGGTCACGAGCGCGTCGACCGCGGCGTCGTCGCGCGGGCGGTCGGGGTCGAGGCGCGCGTCGAAGAGCGCGACCACGAGCCTGGTGGCGTCCGCATTCGTGGCCAGCGTGTCGGCGAGGTAGGCCTCGGTGAATCGAACCCCGGCCTGGCGGAGATACTTCGAGAGCGCGCGCACGATCACGACTTCGCGCGCGGTGAGCGACGCCCGCACCACCAGGCGGTTCAGGCCGTCGTTCTCGATGGCTCCCGCCCAGACGCCGAGGAAGAGCTCGGCCACCCGGGCGCGCACACCGGCGTCGGTGAGGGGGTCGCCGGCATCGACCCGCACCCCGAACACATAGACCCACTTCGGGTCGCCGCCGGGCGCGGCGATCTCGTAGGGCCGTTCGTCGACGACGGTGACCCCGAGGTGCTCGAGCAACGGCATCACGTCGGAGAGCACCAGGGCCCCACCCGACCGGTACAGCTTGACCCGCACCACCCGCGCCGGGTCCGGCGCCGGTTCCTGACCCGGATCCTGGTCCTGCGTCGGGCGGCCGGCCCCGGTCGGCGGCTCCTCGACCCGGATCTCGAGATCGCCGGCCCGGTCCAGTGCTTCGAGCACGGCGACGTCGGCGACGGCGTCCTCCGCCGACACCTCGAACTGGTAGCCCACCGGAAACGCGTCGGCCCAGGCGCGGCACGCGTCGATCCCGGCCTCTTCACCGCGGGCGCGCACGCAGCGCGTCGCGGAAATCGTCGAGCCAGGTGCGGGCCAGCGGCGCGAGCTCGGCCTCGACCGCCGGCACATCGACGTCGCCCGACCCATCGGGAGTGGTGATCACGACGTGCATGCGCGCCATGTCGGACTCACTCACCAACACCGTGAAGTCGACGTCGGTGCCGCCGAACGCGCGTTGGAGCACTTCGATCACACGCATGCGCACCATCGTCGTGTAGCGCTCGCGCGGCATGTACACGAGGCACGAGACGAAACGGCCGAGCTCGTCGCGACTCACGAAGAGGTACAGGCGCCGGCGTTCGCCCATGCGGAGGATGCCGCCGGTGAGACGCGACAGCTCGTCGACCGAGAGCCGGAACAGCTCGTCGCGCGGAAACGTCTCCAGGATGTGGACGAGCGCGCGCCCTTCATGACCCTTCGGCGCGAGGCCGGCCCGCTCGAGCACCTGCGCGACCTTGCGCCGGAGCACCGGCACGGTGTCGGTGGACTGGCTGTAGACGTTGGCGGTGTAGAGACCGAGGAACCGGTCCTCGCCGACCACGGCGCCCTCGGCGTCGAAGCGCATCACCCCGACCGAGGCCAGCCAGGCCCCGCGGTGCACGGTCGACCGCTCCGCCGCTTTGGTGAGCGTGAGCACGAACGGCTCACGGGCCCGGAGGAACGGCTCGACGGTGTCGTGCCCCGAGGCGCGCCGGGCGACCACCCCGAGCTCGGAGCCCGGCACTCGGCGCAGGCCGTCGCCGGTGGGCCCGGCCACGATCTCGTACCGGGAGGCGCCGATGAACGTGAAGTGGTCGTCGGTCAGCCACTCCAGGAAGGTGGCGGCCTCGGCCACGTCGCCCGCATCGGCGCCGGGCGGTGGATCACGACGCAGAGCGGCGGCGTGGGCGAGTACGAGGTCGCGCATGGGCGCCCAGTCGCGGACGACGGCCACCACGTCGGCGAGCACCGATTCGAGATCGAGGCGCAACGCGTCGAGGAGCCGGGCGTCGGTCTCGCGATTGATCTCGACGTGGAGGTGCGAGACACCGTCGACGAGCGGGTGGAAGAGGAGGTGGATGTCGTACCCGCGGCGGACGATCGCCGTGGTCACGCTGTCGACGAGGAAGGGCATGTCGTCGGTGACGACGTCGACCACCGTGTGCGGCGACTCCCAGCCGTCGGTTTCGCGCGACGGGTTGGCGGCCCGCACGATGACCCCGCCGGGTGGTCGCGAGCCGACGTTGCGCAGGTGCTCGAGCACTGCGCCGGCCACGTCGTCGGCGGTGAACGTCGCGAGGTCGTGGGCTTCCGCGGCGTCGAGGTAGCCGCGCACCAGCCCGTCTACGGCATCGCCGTCGGCCCCGGGTGCACGGTCACGAACGCGTGCGGTCGCCTGGTCGAAAAGTGAATCGGACACGGAGCCACCCTATTTCGCCTCCGATCCCCCCTCGACCACCCGGAACCGGTCATGCTCTGTTCGCCGCCGCTCCCCACCTGCCGAGGAGTTCCCGATGGACGTCGTGGATCTGACCCCCGAACTGATGGAATGCATGCGGTGCCACCACGAGGCGCCGATGCGCTTCTACGGCCTCTGCACCGCGTGC
Source organism: uncultured Actinomycetes bacterium (assembly GCA_963819735.1). Classification (GTDB taxonomy): domain Bacteria; phylum Actinomycetota; class Acidimicrobiia; order IMCC26256; family DASPTH01; genus CAWFXC01. Next base: position 1,235,428 of record CAWFXC010000001.1, read on the forward strand.
CGGGAAGAGTTGCACGAGAAGTACGCCGGGCAGGAGCACACGATCGAGGTCGCGGCCTACGAGCCCAAGATGAACGTCACGCCGAACGCGGTCGCGCTCAAGGACGACTGACGCCGGGCTCCACCGCGGTCGGCGCCATCACCGCAGCCGCGACCGGGACTCGCGGCGGGCTGCGGAGGTCGCCTGCCTTCGGCGCCGGAACCCGACGGGTCTGTGGCGCACGCTTGTCCGCCAGCACTCGGAACAGCGTGAGGAATGTCACGACCGCCACCGACAAGAGGGCCATCCACTGCATCGCGGCATCCTTGGCGTCGGACCCCGCGAGGAGCGCGTGCACTGTCACGAACCCGAAGACGCCGAAACTCGTGAGGTGCACGGCACGCCACAACCTGCGGGGGAGTCGCCGCATGAGCAGCGACGTCGCTTCCACCGCCACCAGGAGGTAGAACGCGACGATCCCCCAAGCCACTGCGCCCGGCTTCCACACCGACTCCATCGGCACCAGGAGATCGTCGAGCCCGAAGCCCACGTACTGGTCCAGCGAAAGCGCGAGCAGGTGTACCGCCACGAACACCACCGACGCACCACCGAGGAACCGGTGCACGTCGAGCACCCACGCCGGCCGCGGTCGACGGGTGAGGCGGCTGGCGAGTGCGAGGCCCCAGACCACCGAAGCGGTCACCAGGGCCCAGGCGACGATCCCGCTCGCCCGGGCCGTGTACCACCAGAGGTGGGATCCCACCCTCAGCTCCCTCCGGTGTTCGTGTTCGGTGGCGGCGTCGGTGCGGGGGCTGCGGTCGTGGGCGCCGGCGCCGCGGTCGGCGCCGCCGGGGCAGGCGCGTCGGTCGGAGCGGCGGGTGCAGCTACGGGCGCGGCCGTGGGTGTGCCCGACACCGGCTGCGGCGCCACGGGTCCCCCGCCGGCGCCGTTCCCACCGTTGTTGGTCGAGGGCGGCGCGCCCCCTGCCGCGACCGTGGCTCCGGACGCGGCGCCGGTCGGTGCGGCACCCGCGGTCGGCGGGACCGAGCCGGAGACGACAACCTGGCCGGGCGCGAGCGTTGTGGTCGGGATCCCCGGTGCAGTGGTCCCGCCGGTCGCACCGGCGAGTTGCGCCTGATCGGCCCGGATCGCGAGCAGCGAGACGATGGTGAACATCGCAGTGGCGCTGAGTACCGCGACCGCGATGCGGGTGAGCCCAGCCGGTCGCCCCCGGGGTCGGGTAGGGGTCTTCGCGACGGTGTCAGTCACCGTGCTCCACCTCCGGTGGCTCCGGCTGCTCGTCGTGAGCGGCGTGACCGCCGGGTGCACCGTCGCGCGAATCCGTCGTGGGGAGCGTCGTCGTTACCACCGGGGTTGCCGTACTCGTAGGGGTCGACACCGCCGGGGCGTCGGAATCGGGTCCGTCCGCCACGTCGGATTCGGGCCCGGCGTTCGCAGAGGTCGATGCGGTTGGCGACGTCGCGGACACGGGTATGGCGGGGCCACCGTGGTCGCCCGCTCGGCCCCCACCCGACGGAGTGGTCGCGGTCGGTTCCGATGCTGTCGCCCCGGGTGCACTGACACGCACGATCGACGAGTCGACCGGGGCCGCCACCACCGCGGCCGCGGGAGTTGCGCCACCTCCCGAGCCGAAGCCGAACGCGCCGCCGGCGGCCCCGGCGACCACCGAACCGGTGAGCGCGGTCAACGTGATCGATCCAGCGAGCACGAGGGCTCTTCGTCGTTCCACGGCGGGCCTTTCCGTTGCGGGGACGAGCGGGGACGCTCATGTCTTCATCGGCAGAAAGGCCTCCTGCGTCACACCCCAATTCCCGGAAATCCGCAGAAATCCCGAGATCCATGCGCCGAGATCAGCTCCCGGGCGCCTCGGTCTCGGGGGGCTCGTTCTCGGGGGGCTCGTGCTCGGGCGCTTCCGCCTCCGGAGTGCGGTGCGTGGTCGACCCCGCGGCAACGGTCGTCGAGGTCGACGACGGCGGTTCGTTCTCCTCTCCCGGGGCTCCGTCCTCGAGCCGCGAATCGGGCGGTTCACTGGTCACCGGCGTCGCCGATCCGGAACCGCTTCGGTTCGTGGTAGCGGACGTCGCGGCAGGAGCCGGATGTGCTCGCTGAGCCGTTCCGTCGTCGACCAGTCGGGCAGCGACCCGCTCGAGCAGGTCGTGCACGTCGCCCGCGACCTCCGCCCGGTCGCCCACATCCAGATGACCGACCAGGAGCACGAGATGGTCGCGGGTCGCAGCCAGCCGACGGTCGTCGGTTCCCGCCAGCGCGGCGCGCACGTCGGCCATCGCCGAACGGACGTCGGCGAGGGCCGGGGAGTCCACTGGCAGCCCGAGGGCCCGGGCCGGTGTCCGCAGGGCCCGCGGTACCGGCGCGCCCGCGCCGAGCGCGACGAGACCGCTCAGCGCCACCAGTCCCACAACCACGACTGCGGCCACGAGGACACGCCGAACCGGAGTGCGGAGCACGTGGTCCCGCGGCATCTCGAGCACGCCGGCGAGCTCACGATGTGCAACGAGTGCGCGGACGGCATCGATCTCGTCGCTCGTCGGCTCCGCCGGTGGCTGCGCGAGCGAAGCGCCGAGGCGATCGAGCAGCTGGTCGTCGTCGACCCGGGTCACGACCGTCGCTCCAACTCACGGCGGAGCCGGTCCAGTGCCCGCGCCTGCGCCATCCTGACCGCCCCCGGACGTTTCCCCAGCACTTCGCCCACTTCCTCCGCCGTCAGCCCCGCGACGACTCTCAGCTCGAGCAACTCACGATCAGCGGCGCCGAGCCGTCCGAACGCAGCCCGCACCGCGCTGGCGTCCTCACCGTCGAGCACATGTTCCAGTGGCCCTCGGGGCCCCGGAGTCTCGAGCTCGCGGTGCCGGCCCTCGCGCGTCCGGGCCCGGTACATGTCGATGACGACGTGGCGGAGAATGCCGTAGAGCCATGCATCGAATCCGCCTGCCTTCCACTCGAACCGGTCGATCTTCGCGATCGCACGTGCCATCGTCTCTGCGACCGCGTCGTGCGCGCGCTCACGATCGAGTCGCCGCGACGCGTACGCCATCAGGCCGGGATAAACCCGGCGGTACAACGCCTCCCAAGCGCCAGGATCAGACCTTCCTGCCCTCTTGACGAGGGAGACGAGCTGGTCCTCTGCCATCACTTGGGACCTGTGTCGAACGAGCTCGTCCGGTGTCACACCATTTCTCTCGGCATCCGCGCGGGAAAAATCGACCCTGGTGTCTCCGCTGGATCAGGTGCCGTAGCCGCCGTCGACGTCGAGCACCTGGCCACTGATGTACCCGGCGCGGGGCGAAGCCAGGAAGCACACCGCCTCCGCGATGTCGACCGCAGAACCGAACGTGCGCATCGGGATGTTGCGACGCGCCGCATCGAGCGCGGCTTGGTCGAGGTCGCCCGCCGCCTGCAGGCGGACGGACATCCCGTCGGTGAGCATGCCCGGACCCACGCAGTTGGCCCGGATGCCGAACCGACCCTCTTCGACGGCCAGGCCCCGCACCAACGCCTCGATCGTGCCCTTCGGTCCGACGGAGAGGGCGTCGCGCGCGGGATGTCGGCGGCCACCCGCGCTGGTGACCACGACGATGCTGCCGTGCGACTCGCGCAGGTGCGCGACCGCGGGCTGCACGACGTTGTAGAACGCCATCACCTCGGCTTCCAGATGGTCGCGGAAGGCCGCGGGCGCCACCGCGCTGAGGTACACCTGGCGCACGAGCGGTCCCGACGCGTGCACGACGGTGTGGATGCCCCCTGCACGTTCGGCGGCAGCGTCGACGAACGCCGCGGTGGCGGCGGCGTCGAGGAGGTCGAGTTGCGCGACCTCGGCGCGCCGGCCGGAGGATTCGACGTCGGTGGCCACGGCGCGCGCCGCGTCCTCGTTCCCGTGGTACGTCGAGCGCGACGTCGCTCCCGCGCTCGGCGAGCAGCCGGCAGACCGCGGCACCGAGACCACCGCTTCCGCCGGTGACCACCGCGATCCCGTCGCGTCCACCGAAGTCGTTCACTGTCGGGTGCCCCCCAGTGTGTACACCGCGTCGCCGCGATCACGCCGGCCGCGCGCGCCGTCGCGATCAGGTGGGATCAGCCACTGTTGCTCGGGCGTGACCTTGTGCGTCCACTCGCGCACCGCGACGCGCGCCGCGATCCTCCACTCGCCCTCGCGGCGTTCGAACCGGTCGACGTAGCGGAAGCCGGTGGTGAAGTTGCGCCGGTGGTCTTCAGGCGGATCGCCGAAGTGGAACGCCATCCCGTAGGCCTCGGACCCGGCGGCATCACCGTCGACCTCGACGAGGTGGTTGGCGATCACGTGCATCGTGCCCCCGAACCGGGCGAGCACCCCGGTGACCCACTCCACGAATTCGTCGCGCGTACCCGTGTACGTGCCGTGCTCGTCGGTGGCATCGGCGTGGTAGCAGGAGCGGATGAGCTCGGCGTCGAGACGGTCGATGCCTCTGCAGTAACGCAGTACCACCTCGTGGATCGCCTGCTTGTCGAGCAGCGCCTGCAGATCGGGGTCGCGTGCCATCAGGCCGTCACGCCCACGGGGACGTTGGTGGGGCCCTGCACGTTGCCGGAGTGCAGGAACTCGATCGCCGCTTCGTCGACCTCGTAGCGCGGATAGCGGGCCAGGAACTCCTGCAACACGATGCGCGCCTCGAGGCGGGCGACCGCGGCACCGAGGCACACGTGCGCACCGTGCCCGAAGGCCAGGATGCGCGGGTTCGGGCGCGAGATGTCGAAGTCGTCGGGGCGGTCGAACTCGCGCGGGTCGCGGTTGCCGGAGCCGAGCAACAGCACGACCTTGGCGCCGGCGGGCATCACGGTGCCGTGCAACTCGACGTCGCGTGTGACCGTGCGGGCCATGTACTGCGTGGGGCTCGTGTACCGCAGCAGCTCCTCGACCGCAGGCACCATGAGGTCGGGATCGGCGATCACCGCGTCGCGCTGCTCGGGATGACGGGCGAAGAGCCGTACGCCGTTCGCGATCAGCTTCGACGTCGTCTCGTGTCCCCCCGCGATCAACAGGATGCAGAAGCCGATCACCTGCTCGTCGGTCAGGGGGACGCCGTCGATCTCGGCGTCGACCAGGACGCTGAGGATGTCGTCGGTCGGCTGCTCGCGCCGGGCCACGCTGAGCTCGTAGGCGAGCATGGCCATGTTGGCCGCGCCGGCCGACGCGGCGGGCGGCGGCACCGGGTTCCCCGGCTCGCGGGTGAGGAGATCGTCGGTCCAGTGCCGGGCGTCGTCGTGGCGCTCGGGCGGGATCCCCAACATCGTGCCCACCACCGTGGTGGGCAGCAGCGCGGAGAAACGCTCGACGACGTCGAATTCCGACTCACCGACGAGCGTGTCGAGCAACGCGCGCGTCCACTCGCGCACGCGCGGTTCGAGCTCGGCGATGCGACGCGGGGTGAAGCGGCGCGCGATGAGCTTGCGCATGTGCGTGTGCTCGGGCGGGTCCATCTCGATCATCGACTTCAACGCGGCGTCGGTGTGCTCGATGGCGACGCCCCCCGTCGACGTGTACGTGGCCGGATCGTGGAGCCCGGCGAGCACGTCGTCGAACCGCGACAGCGCCCAGAACCCGAGTTCCGCGTTGTGGTACGCGGGCGCGTCGTCGCGCAACCATCGATAGGTGGGGTACGGGTCGCGGTGGAACTCGTAATCGAACGGATTGAAATCCACTGGCGACCCCCTCACTCCCACACGTTCAGACTCGCTGGCGGGCGACCTTGGCCAATTGGATCATCTGCGCCCGCACGTCGGCCCGGCCGTCGTCGCCGAGGAACACACCCTGGACGCCCACCAGCTTGCTCCCCACGAGCATGTCGATGGTGCCCGTGTTGCTCGAATACAACGCGTTCGGCAACTCGGTCATCGGCTGGTAGTCGGACGAGATCCTCGGGAGACCGTCGAACGCGGCCTTGGCGCCGATCGTCATCACGTGCACGCTGACCGTGCCCGCGGGCCGGGTGCCGTCGGCACCGACTGCGAACTCGCACGTGGTGCTCACCGCGGTGGCGATGCCCTTCTTCCCGCCGGCGACGGTGCCGCCCAACGCGGTGGCGATCTCCGACTTCTTGAGGACCTTGCAGGAATTGGGCCCGGATGCTGCGCCACCCGGTGCGGCGAGGATGCCGAGTGCGAGCGTCGCGGCGAGCGCGACGACGGTGAAACGCCTGGTCATGTGCTGCCTTCTCGTGTCGTGGCCCAGCCCACGGCCCGGCGTCAATGTAACCGCCGCCGCGCGCGAAGGAGCCGGGCCCGAGGACCCGGCTCCTTCCGTCCCACTTCCCTAGCTCTCCCGTTGCTAGCTCCAGGCGTTAACTCTGATCCGGTGCCGACGCCGGGATGTGGATGTCGGACGGTTCCCCGGCCGGGATCACACCCTGCATCGTCGGCGGGATCGGCGAGTAGCCCTGGTATGCGGGCTCGGGGTGGTAGGCGGGCGCTCCGTGGTCGTGGATGTCCAGACCCTCGAGCTCGCCTTCCTCCGAGATCCGCAGCATGCCGATCGCCTTGATCGTGTACATCAGCAGCAGGCCTGCGGCCAGCGTGCAGATGGTGATCGTCGCGCTGCCCTTGATCTGGGCGACGAACTGGTTCGCGTTGCCGCCGTACAGGAGACCGGTGACCCGGCCACCCGACGTGTCGGAACCCGACGCTCCGGGCAGGCCGTAGTTGCCGACGGCGAAGAGCCCGAGGCTGAGCGTGCCCCAGATGCCGGCGGCGCCGTGCACGGCGAACGCACCACACGGGTCGTCGACTCGGATCCACTCGGTGAAGTCGACCGCCAGCACCATCACGACTGCGGCGATGGCACCGATGGCGATCGCACCGGTGGGCGACACCCAATAACAGGGACAGGTGATGGCCACGAGACCGGCGAGCAGCCCGTTGAGGCTGATGCCGACGTCGAACTTCTTCGACCTCGGGTAGACCCACGCCACGGCCACGAGGGCGCCGGCACAGGCTGCGAGGGTCGTGTTCGTGGCGATGCGGCCGATGCCTTCGAAGTCCATCGCCGACAGCGTGCTGCCGGGGTTGAACCCGTACCAACCGAACCACAGGATGACGGCGCCGAGCGACGCAAGCGTCATGTTGTGACCGGGGGGCATGCCGCCGCCGTCACGCTTGAACTTGCGTCCGAGGCGCGGCCCGAGGGCGATGGCGCCGGTGAGGGCGAGGACACCACCGATCGTGTGCACGACGGTGGAGCCGGCGAAGTCACGGAACGGCGTGCTCATCGTCGCGAGCCAGCCGTTGGGACCCCAGGCCCAGTGGCCGAAGATCGGGTAGATGAACCCGGTGACACCGACGCTGTAGAGCAGGTCGCCCTTGAACGCGGTGCGCCCGACCATGGCGCCGGACACGATCGTGCTCGCGGTGTCGGCGAATGCGAACTGGAACAACCAGAACGCCATGAACGCGACGCCGGTGGTGCCGTAGGTGTGCGGCACGCCCTGCAGGAAGAAGTAGTGGTAACCGATCCACCCGTTCCCTGCCGAGAACATGAACGCGAAGCCGAACGCGTAGAAGAGGACACCGCAGAGACCGGTGTCGACCACACATTCGATCATGATGTTGGAGACTTCACGTTCTCGGGCGAAACCGCCCTCCAACATCATGAAGCCCGCTTGCATACAGAACACCAGGAACGCGGTGACGAGCACCCACACCGTGTTGAGTGAGTTCACCACGTCGAGGGTCTTGATCGCAGCTTGACCGGGTACCGCCGCGCCCGCTTGGGTGCTGAAGAACCAGGTGAAGCCGTAGATGAAGGCCATGACCAGCGTGACGCCGATCAGCTTGCCGCTCAATCGCGCGGCAACCGCCTTCCGCCGGTAGGGATCCTTGAAGTTGACGCGCAGTGTGTTGATCATGCTCGCCAAAATCCGGCTCCGCGATTGCTGAAAGTTGTGCCTCGCGTTACCGGACCTGGTCATCACTCTGAACGAAATCTGACGACTCCAGCGCGAGCAGGACAAACCGTCCCACCGCCTCGAGTTGGGCCGGATCGGCGAGTTTCGCCCCGTCGGCATCGGTCACGTAGAAGGTGTCGGTGACGTCGTGCCCCCGGGTGGACACGTACGCCTGCACGACCGTCAACCCGAGCTGCGCGAACGCATTGGTGATCCGGTAGAGCACACCGATCCCGTCGGCCGCGCGCACCTCGACGATGGTGGCGGCTTCGGTCAACTCGTTGTCGACGATCACCCACGGCTCGGCCGGCCGCGCCGCGGTGGGCCGCGAGAACTGGCGGTAGCGCCGGGCACGGGCATGGAGGCGCTCGCGGACCGGCTCCGGATCGCGGAGGGCACCGCGCAGGTCTTCGGCGAACTGCTCCCAATCGGGCTCCCGCCCCCGTTCGGGCTCGAGCTCGAACTCCCCCACCGCGATCGTGCCGACGGTCACCGTGCGCGCACTGTGCACGTTCTGGGCGTGCACCCCGAGCACCGCGACCTCGACCGCGAGCAACCCGAGCGCGTCGGGGGCGACGATGGTGACCCCGCCCGGTCGCGGCGCAACCCGCAGCGCGCCGTCGAAGAGCTCGACCTCGGCGCGGAGCGACTCGTCGAGTGGGGACGGCACGACAGCCGGGTGCTGGCTGCGCAGCGTGGCGCCCGTCGCCTCGACCAGTTGCTCCACGAGCTGCGCCTTCCACGACGACCAGGCGGTGTGGCCGGTCGCGAGCGAATCGGCCTCGGTGATCGCGTGGAGGAGGTCGAGCACCTCCTCGGAGCCGACCGCGGTCGCCACCATCTCGATCGTTGCCGGGTCGCCCAGGTCGCGTCCGGTCGCCACGCTCGGCAGCAGGAGGTGATAGCGCACGAGATCGACGATGGTGGCGACGTCGGCGGCGGGGAATCCCATTCGCCCGGCCACTTCGGCCGCGAGCACGACACCGTTGTCGGTGTGGTCACCCGGTGTGCCCTTCCCGAGGTCGTGGAGCAGCGCGCCCATCAACAGCAGGTCGGGGCGATGCACGCGACGAACGAAACCGCACGCGACCGCGACCGCTTCGAGGAGGTGCCGGTCGACGGTGAACCGGTGGAACACGTTGCGCTGCGAGTGGCTGCGGACGGTGTCCCATTCGGGCAGGTACCGAGCGAGCAGGCCGTGCTGGTCGAGCATCTCGAACTGGGGGATGGCCGCATGACCGCCACCGAGCAGCGCGACGAACGCGTCGCGCGTCGCGTCGGTCCACGGCTCGGTGATGACCCCGAGCTCCTGGTCGAATCGTCGGAGCGCCGGACGCGCGATCGGTACCCCGAGGTACGCGGCGGCCGCCGTGGCGCGCAACACCAGCGACGCGTCGTCGGCAATCGACGCGTCGGCGAGCAACGCGACCTCGCCGTCGCGCAGCACCAGCCCGGGCCCGATGGGAAGGTCGGAGCCGGCCGCGGTCCGGCCGCGCGGTCCTTGGAGCCACGACCGCACCGAGCGCCACGCTTCGTCCGACTGCCACGCAACGGTGCGCGCGGCTGCGCTCACGCGCGCCATGAGGAGATCGGCGTCTGCGTCGCCCAGGTCGGCCGCGACCTCGTCCTGGTACTCGAGCAACAGACGGTCGGTCCGCCCCTGCCGGCGCTGGAGCGCGACCCGAGTCTCGAGAATCACCGCCGCCGCCTCGGCCAGGCGGTCGTCGGGCGAGTACACCGGCGCGACCGCGGCGAGCACCCGCAGCGCGGCGAGATCGCGACTCCCGCCCTTCCCCTCCTTCAGGTCGGGTTCCAACCCGTAGGCGACGTCGCCCGACGTCCGGTGCCGTTCCTCGACCATCTCGTCGAGCGCCGCCAGGCGACGGCGCGCCCGATCCAGCCATTCCTCGCGCACCCGCCGGACCAGCGTGCCCGCCACCACCGCGTCGCCCGCGATGTAGCGCGCGTCGAGGAGGCCGAGCGCGGCCTTCAGATCGGTATCGGCGACCGCGAGCGCCTCGCGCACGGTCCGGACGCTGTGATCGAGCGGGATCCCCGAGTCCCAGACCGGATACCAGACCTGGGCCGCGATCTCGGGAACGTTGCGCGCCTTCTTCCCGTCGTGGACGAGCACCAGGTCGAGATCACTTGCGGGGCCCGGCTCGCGCCGGCCGAACGCGCCGACCGCGAGCAACGCCACGCCCGGCGGATCGCCGAGGAGTCCGCCCAACCACTCGTCGGCCGCGTCGGAATAGGCAGTGGCGAACGCCGTCCCCCCCAGCCCGGGGTCGGCGATGAGCTCGCGGCGGCGAGCGCCGAGGTCAGAGGGCCTCGTCGCCGACCTCACCCGTGCGGATCCGGACCGCTACGTCGACGGGCTGGATCCAGAGCTTGCCGTCACCGATCTTTCCCGTGCGGGCGTTGTCGGCGATCGTGTTGGCGATCTGCTCGGCCATACCGTCCGTCGAGAGCACCTCGATCCGGACCTTCGGCAGGAAGTCGACCTTGTACTCCCCGCCCCGGTAGACCTCCGTGTGACCCCGCTGGCGTCCGTGCCCTCGTACCTCGGTCAGGGTCATGCCCGAGACTTCGATCTTGTCGAGCGCCCCGGTCACCGCTTCGACCTGGTGCGGCTTGATGATCGCGACCACCAGCTTCATGGCTTCCCTCTTCTTCCGTGTCAGGCTCGCAGCGTGTGCGGAACCACGAATCACCGTCCGAGGGACGTTAAGGAGACAAGGCTTCCCGCGCGCTTCTTTTGCATGTCGGGAATGTGAACTGGGTGACCCGGTCCCGCCCGATTCGCTCCTTTTGAGCGCATCCTCCCCCCATTTTCGTCGCGACTTCCGGGCGTTGTTGGTCAGTCTTGCGAAAGGTCTGTGTCACGTCCCATTGACAGTGCCCCCATCAGGCCGAAACGTCATGCTCGTAGGTTCTTCGTCACGGGGCCGTCACCAATCCGTCAGTGATTTGACGCCGACCGTGAGACCAAACGGCTGGGCACAGCGCAGTGCCGACGACCGACCAGACCACTGCTTGGACCACTGCCCAGACGACGAGGGAGCACCCGTTCCATGACGCTCGACACCGATGGCGAGGAATTGATCGACGCTCGTGAGGTCGCCGAGCGACTCGGTTTGAAGAACGCCCGCACCGTCCTCGACCTGCGCGTGCACCGCCTCGGCTTCCCCGCCCCGGTCGGGCGCCAGGGCCGGGCGCTCCTCTGGTCGTGGTCCCAGGTCGAGATGTGGGGGACGACGGCATCCGACGCGTTGCCGGCGTCCTCGTTCACCCGCAAGCTCACCCTGCAGTAGCCCCGTCGAGCCCGTCGGGGTCGGCGATGCCGTACAGATTCGCCGCGTTGCCCCAGAGGATCTTGCGGCGGTCCTCGGCGGAGGCGTGCGCCAACCCCGTCTCGATCTTCTCGTGCACGTTGCCGTAGAGACACGTGGGGTGCGGGAAGTCGGTCTCGAACAGGATGTTGTCGACGGGGATCTCGCCCAGCAGCTTCGTGGGGGCGACGGTCTCGAACCAGTAGCACGCGTACACCTGACGGGCGAAGTACTCCGACGGCATGAGGTCCCACTCGCTCGTGCGGTCGGGCCGGGCCTCGAGGTAGCTGTGGTCGGCCGCTTCGAGCACGAACGGGATCCATCCGATCCCGCTCTCGACCGACACGAACTTCAGGTCGGGGAAGCGCGGGAGCACGCCGCTCGTGAGCAGGTCGGTGACCTGCAGGCCGTTCTTCAGGAACAGCTCGACCGACGTGTACGCGTAGGTGGCGCCGGTGCCGTGCGCGGCGATGCGTTGCGGCGAGAACGACGTCGACGGATCACCGCTGCCGATGTGGAAGTGGATCGGCAACCCGGCTTCCTGCGCGATCGCCCACAGCGGGTCCCAGTGCGCCTCACCGAGGAACGGCAGCCCGAACCGTTGCGGCTCGCCGGTGAACAGGATGCCGCGGTGGCCGGCATCGACGCACCGCTCGACCTCCGCCACCGCGGCGTCGACGTCCCAGAACGGCGTCGTCATGATCGTGATGAGGCGACGGTGATCGGCCGACGACCAGTCGCGGAGGAAGTCGTTGTACGCGCGCACGCAGACGAGCTTGAGCTCGTCGTCGGGGATGCTGAGGAAGCGCTGGCTCCCGAATCCGGCGACGTTCGGGTAGAGCACCTGGGCCCAGACGCCGATCTCGTCCATGTAGGCGAGGCGGGCTTTGGCGTCGTAGGCCGCCGGGTGACACTCCTCGTAGCGTCGCGGGCCCCTGCGGGAACGGCTTCGACCATCCGGCGGTGGCGGTCATGCCGAGGGTGTAGAACGCGGTGCCGTCGAGCACCCACACGTCCTTGCCCTCGGCGCTGCGCTCCACGTGCGGTACGTGCTCGAGGTACCGCTGCGGGACGCGCGAGGTCCACACGTCGGGCGGCTCGGTGAGGTGGGTGTCGGCGTCGATGATCAACTGCGTCATCGCTGCACCGTAGGTCAGGCGGGCCCGATCGGCATCCTGCCCCAACCCACCTGGAACTCCGACGCCTCCCGCTCCAGACCTTGCTCGTCGACCTCGTAGCCGGGGAACCGCGCGAGCAGCTCCTGCATCATCACCACACCCTCGAGCCGCGCGACGTGCGCGCCGATGCACACGTGCGTGCCGTGCCCGAGCCCGAGATGGCGCTCGATCCGGCGGTGCACGTCGAACCGCTCCGGGTCGTCGAACTCCCGCTCGTCGCGGTTGGCCGAGATGAGGAGCAGCACCACCCGCTGGCCCGCGTGCATCGGCTCGCCCCCCACTTCCGCGTCGACCCGCAACGTGCGGCCGATGAACTGCAGCGGGAGCTCGTACCGGAGGATCTCCTCGAACGCGGGAGTGGCGAGCCCGGCATCGGCGACCACCGCGGCGCGCTGGTCGGGATGGCGCCACAGTTGGTACGCGCCACCGGCCACGACCTTCGGCAACGTCTCGGATCCGCCGATGAACAACGTCGACAACTGCTCGGCGATCTCGGCGTCGTCGAGCGGCGCGTGCACCCCGCCGAACGTCAACAGCGTGTCGATCACGTCGGGTTCGGTGAGCGCGGCGTCGCGGTTGCTCGAGCCGGAGGCGCGCCGACGCGCCGCGACCAGCGCGACGAGATACTCCTGCAACTCACGGCGGGCGGCCCATCCTTCTTCACTGATCCCGGCCCGTCCCGGCTCCCGCTGCACGAACCGGTTCACCAGCGCGACGAGCGACTCGGCGTCGTCGACGGGGAAGCCGAGCTGGAGCGCGGCCACCTGGGCCGACACCGGCGACGCGTAGTCGTGGCGCACGTCGAACTGGTCCTGATCCGCGAGTGCGTCGAGCCGCGCCCGGGCGAGCCGGCGGACGGTGGGCTCGAGGGGTGCGACCGCACGCGGTCGGAACGGGGCGAGCAGGGCCTGGCGGACCCGCGTGTGCGCGGGCGGGTCGAGCATCGAGAACGAGGGCAACGGCGTGGGCACCGCGGCATCGGGCGCCGTGTCGTGGTGCTCGAGGAGCAACTGGCGGTGGAAGACCGGCCCCTCGACGATCGAGAACCGGTCGCGGTCGGCGAGCACCCGCCAGACGTCGTCGAAGCGCGGCAGGGCGAAGGCGTCGTACTGCGGCAACGGGTAGGCGCGGGCCCCGGCGCGCAACTCCCGGTAGACCGGGTACGGGTCGGTCATGACGTCCACCGCGAACGGCTCGTACTCGACCGCAGCCTCCATGAGACGGGACCGTAGTACCGGGATAGCGTGCCGGGCATGGGACTGCACGACCGCACACCGCCGACCGTCGACGAGTACGCCGAGTACCCCAAGCGGTTCTCCAACTGGGGTCGTTGGGGCGCCGACGACGAGTTGGGCACGCTGAATTTCGTCACGCCGGAGGTGCGGCGCGCCGCGGCCGCGCTGGTGCAACTCGGCGAGTCGGTGTCGTGCAGCCGCCCGGTCGACACCATGGCCGGACCCGCCAACCCGTACCCGGCGCGGCACATGGTCGCGGTGAACGGCTCGGGCCAGATGTGCGACTACCTCTCGCTGTTCATCCACGGCATGACCGAGACGCACCTCGACGCGCTCTGCCACCTGTCGGTGCTCGAGGGCGAGACCACGTGGAACGGGAAGACCCTCGACCAGTACGGCATGCCCACCGACCACACCGGCACGATCGACTACTGGCGCAACGGGATCGTCACTCGTGGGGTGCTCTACGACATCCCGCGGCTGCGGGCGTCGGATTCCATCGAGCCCGGCGCGCCGGTGCACGGGTGGGAGTTGGCCGACGCCGCCGCCGCCCAGGGCGTCGAACCCCGCCCCGGCGACGCGGTGCTGATCCGCGGTGGCTTCGGCGCATACTTCGCCGCCCGCGGCGAGCGACCCGGCTTCGGTTCGGCCGCGGGCGTGCACGCGTCGTGCGTCGAGTACCTGTACGAGCAGTCGGCCTCGATGCTGGTGTGGGACTTCCAGGACGCGCCGGGCGCCGATCAGGGCCTCCCCAACCCGAAGGGCTACCCGGTGCCGCTCCACGTGCACCAGGTCGTGCTGCCCTACATGGGCATGCCGATCCTCGACAACGCCGACTTCGAGGCGCTCGCCGACGCGTGCGCGCGGGCCGGGCGATGGGAGTTCCAGTTCGTGGTCGCGCCGTTGGTGATCCCGCGCGGTACCGGTTCGCCGGTGAACCCGCTCGCGATCCTGTAGGTGCGTCCGCCGGGCCGAGTACCGGCCGGACCGACACCGGCTCAGTCGAAGGCCGGGCTCCGCGGCGCGCGTCGGGCCACGAGATCGTCGGCGCGGTCGGTGATCTGGCGGGCGTAGCTCTCGCGCGTCGGCACGAGGAACTGCTCCGCGCGGATGGCGTCGACGACCATCCCGGCCACCGCGTCGGGGTGCAGCCCACCGGCGGTGCTGTCGGTGAGCGCCTGTTCGACGAACGCCGCGGCGGCAGTCGTCTCCGACGCCAGCGCGGCCGGGCGGTTGCGGCCGGAACTGCCGATCGCCGTCGCCACCAGGCTGGGACACAGTGCCGACACGCGGATCCGGCTTCCGATCGCGGCCAGGTCGTGGGCAAGGCACTCGGTGGCCGCCATCGCCGCGAACTTCGAGACGTCGTACGGACCGCTGTAGGGCGTCGTGGCGAGTCCGGCCATCGACACCGTGTTGACGATGTGCGCGTCGGCTTCGGCCGCGAGCATCCGCGGGACGAACGCGCGCACGCCGTGCAGGATCCCGAACAGGTTCACGCCGAGCGTCCACTCGAAGTCGGCATCGCCGCACTCCCAGAGGAGTCCGCCCTGGAACACGCCCGCGTTGTTGCACAGGACGTCGACTGCACCGAACACCTCGTAGGCGCGGTCGGCCAGCTCCTCGACCGCGGTGAGGCGGGTGACGTCGGTGACCTGCGCGATCACCTGCGCGTCGGCGATGTCGGCGCGTACCAGCGTCTCGGTCTCGCGCAGGGCAGCATCCTCGACGTCGGCGATGACGACCCGCATGCCCTCGGCGGCGAACCGCCGAGCGAGGCTGCGGCCGATCCCGCTCGCGGCGCCGGTGACGACCGCGGTACGCCCCCCGAGGTCGTGCACTGTCAGCTCGTGCGTTCCAACAGCAGCCGCGCCGTTTCGGTCAACGTGTTGTTGTCGACCACGAGGTGCTGGGTGGAGGCGTGGATGTCGCGGAAGCACCGCTGGAGCACACCCGGACGCAGGGCGTCGGTGCCCGCGGCGGTGTAGGAGAAGCGGACCACGTCGGCGGCGACGCGGGTCGCGTAGGTGGTGGCCTGGCGCAGGCGTTGGCGCTGCTCGACGGTGGGGTCGTTCCCGGCCTCGAGCGTGAGCTGCGCGTCGGCGAACACCTCGAACACGAAGGCGCGCGCCGCCCGGAGCGCAGCATCGTTCATCGCGTAGTCGTGCCGGAACAGTTGTTGCTCGCGCAGCGGTTCCGCACCGAGGCGGTGCTTCGTCTGCACGATCCGGGTGAGCTCTTCCAGCGCACGCTTGCCGACCCCCAACGCGAACCCGGCGTGACCCGCCGCGGTGAGCCCGAGGACGCCCAACCGGTACACGGGCCCACCGCGTTGGGGCGGCGCCTCGATCAGGTTGAACGTGTAGGCCTCACCGACGTCTTGTTCCGGTACCTCGTAGTCGTAGCTGCCCGTGCCGGCCAGGCCCATGACGTCCCAGTTGCCGAGGAACGTCACCCGGTCGCGCGGCACGAAGAACGCGCGGATCACCGGTGCGCCGGCAGGCGACATCAGGAGCTCGCCGTCGAGCAGTTCGAGCGCGCCGCCACCGATCCAGCCCGCGTGACCACTGCCGCTGCCGAAGCTGTACTTGCCCGAGATCACGAAGTGGTCGTCGACGCGCACCGCGGAACCCCGCGGCGAGAACTGGCCGGCGTGGACCGGCATGGTGGGCCCGCCGAACATGTCCTCGACCGCGTCGCGACCGGTGTACGCGCCGGCGAACGCGGTGGTGGTGGCGTTGGCGAGCAGGCTCCAACCGGTGGAGCCGTCGGCCCGGCACACCTCTTCATACACCTCGATCACCGAGGGGAGGTCGGCCTCCTCGCCCCCCAACTCCTTCGGAGCCATGAGCCCGAACAGCCCGGCGCGCTGCAGCGCGTCGACGATGACCGGGGACAACGTGGCGTCGGCCTCCGACCGCGCCGCCTCCTGTTCGATGAGTTCGGTGAGGGAACGAGCGCGGCTCAGCAGTTCGGTCACGGCGAGAGGCTATCGGTCGGGCTCGACGAGCCGGGCCGGCGGAGTGTTGGTGAAACCGGCGTCGGGCCAGTTGAACCAACCCGACGCCGCAAGCGCGCCGCCGTCGGGATGCAGGGTCGTGCCGGTGACGTACGACGACAGGTCGGACGCGAGGAACAGCGCGCAGTTGCCGATGTCCTCGTAGGTGCCGGGGCGGCCCATCGGGATCGCGATGCGCGTCGCCTCGCGGTGGACCGGACCCCAGGGCTCGTAGTGCTCGGGGTCGCCGTCGGTCGTGACGATGCCGGGAGCGGGCATGCCCTCGGTCGGCACCATGTCGGGCGCGATGTTGTTGACGCGGATCCCGTCCGGCGCGAGCTCGACCGCGATCGTGCGCGCGAATTGGACGACCGCACCCTTCATCGCCGAGTACACCGCGTAGCCGGGCGCAGCGCGGTGGGCTTCGATCGACGTGACGTTGATGATGCTTCCCCCGTGGCCGGCGGCCCGCATCTGGGTCGCCGCGAGATAGGTGCTGTGGAGCAGCCACGAGAAGTTGGCGCGCATCAGCGCATCCCAACCTCGGGTGGACGAGTCGACGAAGTTCTGCTTGAACGTTCCTCCCGCGACGTTGACCAACACGTCGAGCGGCCCGAAGTGCGTCGTGCCCTGCTCGAAGGCGGCGGTGAGCGCGTCGGCGTCGCGCACGTCGATCGGTACCGCCACCGGGGCCTCGCCGATGGCGGTGACCATCTGCTCGGTCTCGGCCAGCAGATCTTCATTTCGGTCGCACAGCACGAGGTGCACGCCGGCCCGAGCGAAGTCGAGGGCGACGGCCCGGCCGAGACCACCACCACCCCCGGCGATCAGCGCGACCTTGCCGTCGAGC
This sequence comes from uncultured Actinomycetes bacterium, assembly GCA_963819735.1. Taxonomy (GTDB): domain Bacteria; phylum Actinomycetota; class Acidimicrobiia; order IMCC26256; family DASPTH01; genus CAWFXC01. Next base: position 1,252,952 of record CAWFXC010000001.1, read on the forward strand.
CCCGCACGTTCCTCGAGGAATCCCATGTCGGACGACCTTTCGATCCGCGGGGTCAATCCGCAGGGCGGAATCGCAGCAGCGTCATGCCGTCGGCGCCGTGGTCGAACACCGGAAAGACCGGCAGGCCGATCCGGATGGCGTCGGGCGCGACGTCGACCAGCGTCGTCGAAACCCGCACGCCCTCGCGGAGCTCGACGATGGCCAGCAGTTGAGGAACCTCGTCGGCGAACGGCGGCGCGGTCGGTTGCGGAGCGACGGTGAAGCTGAAGACCGTGCCGGCGCCGTCGACGTCGTGCCATGAGATCTGCGCCGACAGGCAATGAGGACACCGCGCGCGGGGGTAGTAGATCCACGTGGCGCAGTCGTCGCAGCGCTGGAGCACGACGCGGTCTTCGCCGAGCGCGTCCCAGAACGGCTGCGAGGTCGCGGTGGGCACCGGACGCGGCTTGGGCATCGGCGGGGCCACGTCAGAGCCCCCGCAGGACGAGCGCGACCTGCTCGCTCATCACGCCACCGGTGCCGGTGACGTACGCGGTGTCGTGCCGGCCGAGTTGGCGCTCCCCCGCCCGGCCCTGGATCTGGCGCACGCCCTCGACCAGGTGCGACGTGCCACCCGACAGCCCGGTCTGCCCGAAACCCAGCTGTCCACCGTGGGTGTTGCACGGGAAGTCGCCGCGGTACGACAGATCGTGGTCGCGCACGAAGGCCAGCCCCTTGCCCTCTTCGCAAAAGCCGGAATCCTCGATGGTGAGCAGCGCGGTGATGGTGTAGCAGTCGTAGAGCTGCACCATGTCGACGTCGCCCGGAGCCATCCCCGCCATCGCGAACGTGCGCGCGGCTGCTTCGCGCACCGGGGTGTGCGGCATCGCGGTCGCGTACGTGGGGGTCTTGTGTGTGAGGCGCTCGCCGAAGCCGAGGATCGAGACCCCGCGGTGTGGGAGTCGACGGGCGCGTTCGGCGGTGGCGACGACGAACGCGGCACCGCCGAAGCAGGGCATCACGATCTCGAGGAGGTGGAGCGGTTCGGCGATGACCCGCGAGTCGAGCACGTCGTCGATCGTGATCGGGCTGCCGAAGAACACCGCGTCGCGGTTCGCGCACGCATTGACCCGCTGGTCGACCGCGATCTTCGCCCGCGCGCGCTCGTCCCATCCGTAGAGGTCGTGGTACCGCTGCGCGTACATCGCGTAGCCGCCGTTCTGCGCCACGTGGCCGTAGGGGATCTCGAACTCGGCCTGCGGCGATCCCCATTCGTTGCTCGACGCGCCGAGCACCGCGCGGTCGGACCCGGCGCGCGGCACCGGCGACGGCGGACGCGGTTGGCCCACGGTCGCGCACACCACCACCTCGCAGAGCCCGAGCTCGATGGCCGCCGCGGCGCGCCACGCCATGGCTGCCGCGGTCGCCCCGCCGAGATCGGTCCGTTCGGCGAAGTTCACCGACCACCCGCAGTACTCGGCCACGGTCGCGGGGACGAACAGCGACGCTTCGGCGATGTCGCTGGCGCAGATGATCCCGTCGACCTCACCGGCGTCGATTCCGGCATCGACCAGCGCCTCGGCCGCGAGGTCGGCCCACTGCTCGATCGTCAGCTTCGGGGTGCCGGAGAACTTCCGCTCGGAGCGGCGTTCCGTGAACCCGACGATGCACGCATCGCCCCGCAATCCCATCGGTGATCCCCCTCGAGCTCCGACCCGCAATGTAACGGCGGATCGCACATCGCCGCCCGTTCAGGGCCCCCGGGCGGCGTCCGGACCGAGGGGGTCCGCCGGTGGAGTACGGTTTTTGCGGGGCAGTCAGGCACCGCGATGGGTCACTCGAATACGGCCACGGGCAGCTCGAGGAGCGCGCACGTGGTCACGCAGACCACCAGGACGCCCTCCGCCAGGACCACGCGCTACCGCGTCGGTGCTTCGGTGCTCGGGTTCACCCTGCTCGTGATCGGGGTCGTGAGCTTCCGCGTCGCCGGGAGCTCCGCGCCGACGCGGTCGCCGATCGCGCGCGCCGCGAGCACCACCGCGAGCACCACCGCGCTGGCGACGCTCGACGTCCGCGCTGCGCACGTCGCCATCCGCAGGTCCGGCACCCCGGAGTACCGCGCGGCGAAGAACGGGCAGCGCCTCCGGCAGGGTGACACGCTGCGCACCGACACCAGCGGGAGTGCCGAGATCGACTACACCGACGGCTCCCTGACCCGACTCGGCCCGGCCACCGAGTTCACGCTCACCCGCCTCACCGACGAGCGGGGTGGCCGACAGACGCTCGGCACGCTCACCGCCGGCGAAACGTGGAACCGCGCGGCCAAGGTTTCGGAGACCGGATCGTTCGAGGTCACCGCCGGGCGCACGACGGCCGCGGTGGAAGGCACCGCGTTCGCGTTCAGTTGTTCCGGGCCGGAATCGGCGCGCGTGTGCGCGGTCATCGACGTCGTCGACAACGTGAAGGTGATGACGACCGACGGCGCCCTGGTCGAGCTCACGCCCGGTACCAGCGTGACCGCCGTCAACGACGCGCTGGGCCCGCCGACGCACCTCAGCTATGCCGACCTGGTCGGCAATCCCTTCATCGCCGCCAACCTCCAACTCGACCACCAGCTCGGCAAGGGCAACGGCCTCGGCGACATCCCGGGGACACCGGAACCGTCGGGGACGACCGGCGGCAGCTCCGACTCGACCGCGACGACCACGACGCTGCTTCCCGCGACCAACTTCCCGAACGCCAACTCGTCGTCGCGCACGGTGCCGTCGACCACGACCCTCGCGCCGGGCACGACGACCACCACCCCCGGCACCACCACGACGACCACCACGACAACGACGACGACGGCACCCCTCGCCGCGCCCGTGTGCCGCAACGGTGGCTACCTCAGCCGGGTCGGCGCGCAGGGACAGACGTTCCGGACCGAGCAGGACTGCGTGACCTTCGTCGTGGGCGGCGGCACGTTCGCGAGCGGCATCATCGTGCCTGCGGGACGGACCGCCACCTTCACCGGTGCGCGCTTCGACGCGTGCGACGTCCTGAGCTACGGCTACGAGCTCGATCTCGACCCGGTCACGTCGGTGACGCTCGGGAGCAAGCCGCAGGGCTGCGCCAACGTCGCGGTACCGAACCAGACCATCGGACCCTTCGACCACGCGGTCCTGATCCGGGTGTTCCTGCTCGATACCGGTTGGCCGTCGCAGTCGGCGGTGTGCGGGGACACGTTCTTCTCCGACGGCAACCACGCGCTGGTGACCGGATCCGGCCCCTGGCGGGTCGACCTCATGGACAGCGGCGTGTGCACCTCGGCGACGAACGACCCCCGCCCGGTTCCCGCACCCGGCCAGGCCGACCTCGACCTGTCGATCGTGCTCTCCCCCTGACCGCGTGACGCCCTGAAATTCGCGGGCCCGATCGCTCGACGAACATGACGCGCCCGGCCCGCGAGGACTAGACATCAAGGAAGCGCCCACGGGGTACGACCCTTGTGGCGCCTCGACCGAAATCCGCGAAACTGGGGGTCTCGGTCAAAGCGTACAAACTTCCGACTCGTTGCGAATCGAAGGTCGTCAGCGCATGGGTGTTGCAGCAGTCACGGGTCGCCGGGGACGGTCGGGATGATCCGGGAGATGCTGCTGCTGGCCATCGGGAGTTGCGGTTGGCTCGCGGCCGGCGCGTTCCTCGTGGCGACCCGCCACCGCGACGTGCCCGCGCCGGCGAGCTCAGAGCGCGACGGCGGTCTCGAGCGCGCTCCGCATCGCCCCTTCGAGCAGGTCGGGCGCACACGCGTCGCCGACCGCGCGGGCGTCGACGCCTGACGCGACCAGCTCGTCGGCCAGCGCGGTCTCGCCCGCGATGCGCGACGTGACGTAGACGACATCGGCGCGCGTCGTGCACGTCGCGTCGCCGCGCCGCCACGTGACCGAGTCGTCGTCGATCGCGAGCAGCTCCGCCTCACCCTCGAGCGTGATGCCCCGTGCCCGCAGGTCGAACACGCGTTGCCAGCGGCCCGGGAGCCCCAGGTGCAGGCCGAACACGGTCGTCGCTTCGAGCACCGTGACCGACCGGCCTTCGCGCGCGGCGCGCTCCGCCAACGCGAGGCCCGGGAGATCGCCCCCGAGTACGACCACGTGCTGTCCGTCGGGCGTCTCGTTGCGCAGCAGCCACGCGTCGAGCTCGTCGACGCCCCGCACGTGCGGTCGGTCGGCACCGGCCACGTCGGGCCGGGCCCACTGCGCGCCGGTGGCGACGACGACGCGGTCGGCACCGAACGCACGAACCGCCTGCGCGTCACACGCGGTCGCGAGGCGCACGTCGACGTCGTGGAGCTGCATCTGGTGTTCCAGCCACGCGAGCAGCTCGGCGTTGGGCGTGGACGTCGCCGCCGCGTAGGCCCACCGACCGCCCAGTCGCGGGCCCTGCTCCATCAGCGTGACGCGATGGCCGCGCAGACTCGCGACCCGCGCCGCCTCCATTCCGGCCGGTCCGCCGCCGATCACCAGCACCGCGCGCGGTGCCGCGGCCGTCTCGGTGTCGAGCTCGGCTTCCCGGCCGACTGTGCCGTTCGCCGCGCACCGCACCTGGCCGCGCACGAAGATGTTGCCGATGCACCGGTAGTGGTACACGCACGGCCGGATCTCCTCGGGCCGACCGGCGGCCAGCAGGTTCGCGAGGTCGGGTTCGGCAAGTATCTTGCGCCCCATCGACACGAAGTCGAACGCGCCGTCGGCGATGGCAGCGTCGGCCAACTCCGGTTCGATACGCCCGACCGCGATGACCGGCACCGACACCGCGGCCTTCACCGCCCGGGCGTTCTCGATCAGGAGACCCGACACGTGCGGCGCGTACGAGTCGGTCGGGCCGGTCGCGACGCCGGGGTCGTGGTAGGCCGACACGTGGATGGCGTCGGCGCCCGCGGCCTCCGCCAGACGGGCGATCGTGATCGCGTCGTCGAGCGTGGTGCCGTCGGGCCGGTTCTCGGTGGAGTTGATGCGACACCAAACCGCGAAGTCGTCGCCCACCCGGCGCCGGATCTCGGCGAGGATCTCGACCAGCAACCGGGCGCGGTTCTCCACCGCACCGCCGTACTCGTCGGTGCGGTGGTTGGTGGCGGGTGAGAGGAACCCGTCGATCAGGTAACCGTGACCGGCGTGCAACTCGCAGCCGTCGACGCCGGCCTCGCGTGCGCGCACGACGGCCGATGCGAACTCGTCGATCACCTGCGCGATGTCGTCGTGGTCGAGCTCCTTGTAGTGGAGCTTCGACTCGGGTCCCGCGAACGGCGCCATCATCTTCGTGGCCTCGTCGGCGGTCAGCATGCCGTAGAGGTCGTCGGGCCGCGACGGTCGTGGGGTCGACGGAACCCACATGGGGCGCCCGGCCAGGGTGTCCTGCAGGCTGTTCTTGCCCGCCTGCGTGAGTTGCATCGCCAAGGTGCTGCCGTGACGGTGCACGCGCGCCGCCGCCTCCCGCCACGGGCCGATGTGCCGGTCGTCGGAGATCGCGGTCTGACGCGCGTTGGAGCACCCCACCGGGAACGCGACTCCCACCGACCCGAGCATGACCATGGCGAGACCGCCTCGCGCGCGCGCCTCGAGGTAGGCCATCTGTGCTTCCGACACCAGGCCGTCGAGGTCGCCGAGGTCTTCGCCCATCGGCGCCATCAGCATGCGGTTCCGGAGCTCGAGCGCGCCGATACGACCGGGTGAGAGCAGGCGCTCGAGGCTCATGTCATGTACTCGCCCACGTTCACGTACAGGGTCTGGCCGGTGATCATGCGGGCCCGGTCGGAGCACAGGAACACCGCGGATTCGGCGACGTCCTCGTCGGCGGGGATCTCGCCCAACGGCATGCGCGCGGTGATCTCGTCGATGATCACCTGTTCGGCGACCTTGCGTTCGCCCGCCTGCCACTGCACGTAGAACTGCACCGGCGGGCCCCACATCCAGGTGGGCACCACGGTGTTGAGCCGGATCTTGCGCGGGCCGAGCTCCTTGGCGAGGTGGAACATCGCGGCGCGCAGTGCACCCTTCGACGATGCGTAGGCCAGTTGCTGCATCACCGGAGGCAGCACCGAGCTCTGGGAACCGATCAACACGATGGAACCCCCGCGATCCCCCATCGCGTCGGACATCGACTCGATCACGTGGAGCGATCCGACGACGTTCGTGTCGAGGATGGCACGCCAGTCGTCGTCGCCGGTGTCGTGCAGTCCGCCCATGAACGCGTCGTAGGCCGCGACCTGGATCACGCCGTCGACCGCACCGAAGCGGTCGATCGCCAGCTGCGCGAGGGCACGACACTGCTCGGCGTCGCCGATGTCGGTGGCCAGTTGCGCGACGCGTGCTCCGGTCGGGTCGAGGTCGGCCGCCACCTGCTCGAGCTTCGACGCGGTGCGGGCGCCGAGCACCACGTTGCCGCCGTCGCGGAGCACGAGCTTGGCCGCCTCGCCCCCGAGACCGGGGCCGACCCCGGTCACCACGATCGTCTTGCCCTCGAGCATCATCCCCGGTCTCCCCCTCAATTGGTCAACGGCGGCCCTTCTTAGCTCCCCGTGAGCGGCGGGTCGAGCGCTTCGGCCGACGGGAGCCGTCTCGTCGTGACGCGACCCTCGGCCCGACCGTAGGCTCGACGGTCGTGCCGATCTACGTGTCACTGCTCCGGGGCATCAACGTCAGCGGCCGGAATCGGATCGCCATGGCCGACCTGCGCGCGCTCTACGAGGCCCAGGGCCACACGAACGTGACCACCTACGTCCAGAGTGGCAACGTCGTGTCGACCTGCCGGTCGAAGAGTGAGGCGAAGGTCGCCGACGCGATCGAACAGGCCATCGCGCACGACCTCGGCTTGGAGGTGACGGTGCTCGTGCGCACCCCGGCGGCGCTGGGTCGGGTGCTCGCAGCCAACCCGTTCGCGTCGGGGCCGGCCGAGCTCACGAAGTTGCACGTCACGTTCCTGCGCGACGAACCCGCGGGCGCCGCCGTGCGCGCAGTCGCCGCTCCGGCCGTCGCCGCCAAGTTCGCGCCCGACGAGTTCGTGATCTCGGGCCGGGAGGTCTACCTGCACTGCCCGAACGGTTACGGGACCACCAAGATCAACAACGCGTTCTTCGAGAAGAAGCTCGGGGTCGCGGCGACGACGCGCAACTGGAAGACGGTCACGCAGCTGGCCGAGCTCGCGGGCGACTGACTCGTCGTAGGGTGGGCCCCGCTGTCCGAGTACCCGGGGGTGACGCGATGAACACGACGAGTGCGATCGAGCTCTGGCCGGCGGAGTACGAGGGCCTCCGCGCCGAAGCACGCGGCATGGCCGAAGCCATCGTCGGCGCGTACGCGACGAGCGGGCCCCCGCCGGCCGACCGCGACGAACGGGTTCGAATGCAGCGCGAGATGATCGCCGCCTTCGAGCGGGAGTCGCCCGCGGGGTCCGACGAAGAGATCGCGGGGGTGCGGTGCCGCGTGTTCCGACCCGCGGGGCCGGTCACCGCGGTGTATCTGCACATCCACGGCGGCGCCATGATGCTGGGCTCGCCGCGCATGAACGACCTGGGCAACGCCGGCTATTCCGAACGTCTCGGCTTCGCGGTGGTGTCGGTCGACTACCGGCTCGCCCCCGAGCATCCTTTCCCCGCCGGATCCGACGACTGCCTCGCGGTCGCGGGGTGGCTGGTAGAGCACGCCGGCACCGAGCTCGGATCGGATCGGCTCCTCATCGGTGGTGAGTCGGCGGGTGGATACTTCGCCGCCCTCACCCTGCTCCGGGTCCGCGACGAGCTCGGCGCCGCCGACCGCTTCGTCGGTGCCAACCTCGGCTTCGGCGTCTACGACCTCGGGGGAACGCCCAGTGGGCGCGGCATGCGGCCGTCGACGGTCCCCGACGTGCTCGATGCCGAGCTCTCGGCCTTCGTCCGCGAGTGCTTCCTCCCCGGTCGCACGATCGAAGATGCCCGGGCACCCGAGATCTCGCCCCTCTACGCCGACCTGCACGGGATGCCTCCGGCGCTGTTCACCGTGGGCAGCGCCGACCATCTCCTCGACGACAACCTGTTCATGGCGGCGCGGTGGGCGGCCTACGGGAACTCGGCGGAGCTGGCCGTGTACCCCGACTGCGGCCACGGCTTCGTGAGCGTGCCGATCGAGCTGGCCAAGCGCGCCAACGAACGCATCGAGCACTTCTTCGACGACGTGCTCGCCGGCTGAATCGTCTCACCGCCGCGCGGGCGACGGGTCACGCCTCGGCTTTGCGCGCGTACAGGTAGAGGACGGGGCGCACCGCTTCGTTCCCGGTGGCGATGGGGAGCCGGAGCCGCACGCTGACGACTTCCCACAGGTCGGGGCCACCTTCGACGAGGCCACCGATCGGCAACCACAGCGGCGTGTCCCAGAAGCCGCGCTGGGTGTCGGTCCCGACGTCGATCAGCACGGTGCGGATCGGGCGCGTCGGAATCGGGACGCTGTGCGAGTGGAACGCCTGCCGCTCCTCCTCCGTCGTCATCGGCGGCGGAGCGCCGGCCGACCCGGCCGACCCGGCCGACCCGGCCGATGAGGGAACGACGTCGCCGCCCCGACTCGGTCGGAACCACCTACCCCGCATTGCGGGCCACCTCGGACACGGTGTCGACGATCTCCTGCACGGACTCCCCGGCCGTCTGGATGCCACCGGGCGGCATGAAGAGGCTCTCGGGCATGTTCACCCCGGGATGGGCCAACAGCATGGCCACCACTTCGGTCACCGCGCGGCCGAGGTCCTCGGCGTCCATGAGTTGCTCGGTGAGCCGGCCGTGCGACAACCACTGCGAGAACAGCGGCATGGTGGCTTCGTCGAAGCCACGCGCCATGTCGGTACCGAGCGTGGGACCGATGGCGAGACACGTGAATCGGTGCTCGGGATGCTCGAGCGCGAATCCCTTCACCATCTCGTCGACCGCGGCCTTGCTCGCGCCGTAGGCCGTCAGCCCGTGATACGGCACTCCCACCGACGACGACGACATGAACGCGACGATGCCGTCTCCCGCCACGTGCGGCAGCGCGCGGCTGGTGATGAGCGCGGGGCCGGTCACGTTCACCGCGAACGTGTCGTTCCAGTTGGCGGCGTCGGCGTCGACGAGCAGTTGCGGCCATTCGGCACCGACCGCGTGCACGACGGCGTCGAACCCACCGAGCGCGGTGAGCGCCTCGCGGACGACGCGGTCGCAGTCGTCGGGTTGACTGACGTCGGCCACGATCGCGGTACCACCGCCCGCCGCCGCGATCACCTCGTCCAACAGTTGGGCGCGCCGCCCGACCACCGCCAACGAGGCACCGGTCTTCCCCGCGCTGAGGGCGATGCCGCGCCCGATGCCCGACGACGCGCCGACGACGAGGATGCGCTTCCCGTGCAGGTCGAGCTCGATCACGATGTGCTCCTCAGACGATGCGGGGCGGTACGGGCGACTGGGCGATCGTGGAGCTGAGCGACCCCTCGATGTCGAGCCGCCACGTGGTGAAGCGCTCGGCGTCCTCCGCGTGGGTGAAGATAGCGAACCGCTCGTCGCGGATCGCCTCGCACACCATCGTGCCGACGGTGGCGGGCTCCACCGGCACCATCATCTCGGGCGGGAAGTACGACCATTCCGACGCGCGGTCCGCGGGCACGCCGGAGTAGCGGGCGGTCTCGCCCAGGTTGGTGGCGACCAGCCCGGGGCACAGCACCGACACGCCGATGCCCTGCGGTCGCAACGTGCGGGCCAGCGTCTCGGTGAATCCGTAGGCGGCGAACTTCGACGTGATGTAGGGCGCAGCGTCCCACGTGTACGCCCAGGTGCCCGCGACCGACGCGGTGTTCACGACGTATCCGCTGCCCCGTTCGATCATCGCGGGCACGAACGCGCGCACGCCGCGAACCAGACCGAGGACATTCACCTGCAGGATCCATTCCCAGTCGGCGATCTCGACGCGGTGCGGCGGGCCGAGCACCGCAACGCCGGCGTTGTTCATCACCACGTCGACCCGGCCGAAGCGCGCGAACGCAGCCTGCGCCAACGCGTCGACGTCGTCGTCACTCGTCACGTCGCACCGCACCGCCAGCGCGCCGTGACCCAATTCCTCCAGCAAGGCCTGGGTTTCGTCGAGGCGCGCCTCGTGCACGTCGGCGACCACGACGTCGGCGCCACGCCGCGCGAACTCCAACGCAGTGGCGCGACCGATGCCGCTCGCACCACCCGTGACCACCGCGACTGCGCCGTCGAGCTCCACGTGCCGTCCTTCACCGTTTGCCCACCGAGGATCGCGGAGCCTACCGCCGTCGTGGTTCGACCTCCCCGGATGCGCGCCGCCCCCGAATTCGGCTCAAGCATCGCGGCGCCGACGCCGATGCCAGGAGTTGATGGGCAGGGAAATGGGCAGGTTTTCTCGTTGGTCGCGCGCGCTTGCAGCCGCCGGCATCGTTGCGGTCGTGGCCGTGGCCACGCTCGGGGGTCTCCCCGCGGGCGCGGCGCCGCCCCCCGGATCGGACGGCTCGATCTCCGGGCTCGTCGTCGACGCCGGCACCGGGACGCCGCTCGGCGGCATCTGCGTGAACATCGAGAACGGCCCGGGCACGCAGACCCAACCCGACGGCACATACTCGATCACCGGTTTGAGCGCCGGTGACTACAAGGTCCAGTACCAGGACTGCAACCCGACCCCGCAGTACCTCGACCAGTGGTACCTCGGGCGCGCCGACTCCGGCTCCGCCGACCTCGTGTCGGTGGTCGCGGGCGTCGACACCCCGCTGTCCGACGTCCAACTCGTGATGGGAATCTCAGTCGCGGGCACCGTGACCGACGGATCCGGCACCCCCATCGGGGGGCTGCAGGTGAACGTGAACCCGGTGAACTCGGGGCAGTCGACCGGCATTCAGACCCAACCCGACGGCACGTACCGGACCAACCCGCTTCCGCCCGGTGACTACAAGGTGCAGTTCGGCGACTCGAACACACCGACGTACGCGCACGAGTTCTGGAACGGCAAGCCGTCGTGGAACACCGGAGACACCCTGACGCTGGCGAGCGGCGACGCTCCCACTCACGGCGGGATCGACGCGCAACTCCCGGCCGCGGCGACGATCCAAGGAACGGTGACCGGTGCCGGTGGCGCCCCGATCGGCGGCGTCTGCGTGAGCGCGAACGTGCCCAACAACGGCGGGTGGGACTGGGCCGCGGGCGCGAACACGCAGCCCGACGGCACGTACACGCTGACGCAGCTCCCACCCGGCAGCTTCGCCATCCAGTTCCACGACTGCAACCAGAACAGTCCGTACATCGACCAGTGGTACGACAACCAGGGGTCGTTCGACCAGGCAACGCAGATCGCGCTCACCGAGGGCCAGATCCGTACCGGAGTCGACGCGCAACTCGCGAGCGGCATCTCGGTCGCGGGGACCGTCACCGACACCAACGGCGACCCGATCCAGGGGATCAACGTGAACGTGAACCCCACGAACTCGGGTCCGAGCGGATACGCGCAGACCGACAGCTCCGGCCACTACGCGACGAGCGCGGTCCCGCCCGGCGACTACCACGTGCAGTTCTCGGCCAACGGTCCGAACCCGGCGTACGCGACGCAGTACTGGAACAACAAGCCGTCGTGGAACAGCGGCGACACCCTCACGCTCACGCCGGGCGACGCGCCCACGCGCGCCGGGATCGACGCGGTGCTGACCGCGTCGGCAACGATCAGCGGAACGGTGACCGGGCCCACTGGCGATCCGGTGCAGGGCGAGTGTGTGAACGCGATCACGAACACCGCGAACGGCCTCGACGGCGTCGGGAACACGACGACCGCCGCCGACGGGACCTACACACTCCAAGGTCTGCCGCCGGGCTCGTTCCTCGTCTACTTCCAGGACTGCAACAACGTGGGCCCGTTCGTCGACCAGTGGTGGGACCACCAGCCCGACTCGTCCACCGCGGTCGCGGTCGCGGTGACCGCCGGCTCGACGACCTCCGGCATCGACGCCCAACTGACGGCCGCCGGCCAGATACGCGGCCACGTGACCGACGGCGGCGGGCACCCGCTCCAGAACATCTGCGCGCAGGCGACGACCGCCAGCGCGTTCGGAGGAATGAGCCGCACCGATTCGAACGGCAACTACGCGATCACGCTCAGCCGTGCGGGCGCGTACAAGGTGCAGTTCATCGACTGCAACCAGACCCCGACGTACGCCGGCCAGTGGTGGAACGACCAGCCGACCGCGGCGACGGCGCAGGTTGTGAACGTCGCCGCGACCCAGATTGTGGACCACGTGGACGCAATGCTCGTACCGGGCGCGGTCAGCTCAGTGTCGGGACGGGTCGTGAACCTGCACGGCACCGCGATGACGGATGCGTGCGTCGTGGCCTACGCACCCAATCAGTTCGCACTCTTCGGCCAGGTGCAGCCGGACGGCAGCTTCCAGATCGCCAATGTCCCGTCGGGCACGTACGCGCTCGCGGCACTCGGCTGCGGCGGCGGTGGCGATCCGAGCCAGACGGTGCCCGACCCCGATTCGCCGACCACGAACTTCACCGCACTCTGGTGGAACGCAGTGCCGCTCTCGCTCGCTCAGCAGGGCGGGCAGGGTGGTCCCGACCCGATCGCCCAGGGCGCGAACCTCGTGTCGATCGCGCCCGGGCAACAGCTCACCGGCTACGACTGGTGCTTCGGCTGTACCGCGATCGTGATCTCGAACATCACCCCCGGCACCGATTCGTTGAACCTCACGTTCGACACTCCCGGGCTCGCCCCGGACGGCGGCACCCAGGGCACCGCATCCAGCGCGTCGACGGGTGCGTCGGCCGGTGTGTCGGCGCAGTCGAGACCTGCTCTCACGTACACCGCATCCTGCGTGTCGTTCGGAGGGGGGGCGCCAGGATCGGCGACCGGAACGACGACGAGCCTGGTGGTCGCGGGCCTGACCGCCGGGAAGACCTACACGTGCGAGGTGAGCGCCTCCGACGGGACGACGACCGTCGCGTCGTCGGCGGTCTCGGCCGCGGTGACGTTGCCGGGGGGCTCGGATCCCGCCGCGGGCGGAACCGCCAAGCCGGCTCAGCCGTCGGGCGCATTGGCGTTCACGGGGGCCGCCGCGGCCACGCAGCTCGGATGGATTGCGGTCCTCCTCCTCATCGCGGGCCTGGCCTGCGTGGCGATCGCGAAACGGAAGCCGCGCGAGACGAGTTGACACGGGGTGATCGGGTAGTACTGGGATCTCCGGCAACCGACGAGAAGCTTCCCATGAGCGCAGCCACCCCGACCCCTTCTCCGGCGGGCATCCAGCTGCGCGGTCTCTCCAAATCGTTCGGCGCGGTGCGCGCGGTGCGGGGGATCGACGCGTCGATCGCGCCCGGCGAGACCGTGGCCCTGCTCGGCCCGAACGGCGCCGGCAAGTCGACGACGATCGACATGGTGTTGGGGCTGTCGAATCCCGATCGCGGCACGGTGACCGTGTTCGGGCTCCCGCCCCACGACGCAGTCCGTCGCGGCGCGATCGGCGGAATGCTCCAGACCGGTGAGCTGATCCGCGACCTCCGGGTGGGCGAGCTGGTCCGGATGATGGCGTCGCTCTACCCGAACCCGCTCGACGTCGACGACGTGCTCGCGCTCACGGGTATCGGGGAGCTCACCGGCCGCCGGACCCACCGGCTCTCGGGGGGCGAGACGCAACGGGTCCGCTTCGCGATGGCCCTCGTCGCCAACCCCGATCTCCTGGTGCTCGACGAACCGACCGTCGCGCTCGACGTGCAGGGTCGTCACGATTTCTGGACAACCATGCGCGCTTTCGCCTCACGCGGCAAGACGGTGCTCTTCGCCACGCACTACCTCGACGAGGCCGACGCGTACGCCGACCGCATCATCCTCATGGCGCACGGCCGGGTCGTTGCCGACGGCCCACCGACCGAGATCAAGGCCACGGTGGGGCGGCGAACCATCCGCGTCACCCTGCCCGCCGTCACCGCCGACGAGCTCGCCGCGCTGCCGGGCGTCTCTGCCGTCGATCTGCGCGGCACGGCCGCGATCCTCGTGTGCGTCGACTCCGATCTCGCACTCCGCGCGCTCGTCGCCCGGTATCCCGGCGCGCGCGACATCGAAGTGCGCGGCGCCGGTCTCGACGAAGCGTTCCTCGAGCTCACCGGCGATCCCGACGACGATGCGGCCGCACCCGTCGACAACTCGGCCGACGACGGCGCAGCGCGATGAAGAGCGCGCTGTACACCCGCTTCGAGTTGCTCCGTACGTTCCGGAACGTGCGGTTCATGGTGTTGTCGCTGGGCTTCCCCCTCGTGCTGTTCCTCCTCGTCGCGGGGCCGAACCGCGACAAGACACTCGGAGGCATCCCGTTCCCCGTGTACTACATGGTCGGCATGGTGGCCTGGGGCACGATGTCGGCGATGCTGTCGAGCGGGGCCCGCATCGCCACCGAGCGCGCCGCGGGCTGGAACCGCCAACTCCGGATCACGCCGCTCGGGACCCGGAGCTACTTCCAGGCCAAGGTCACGAGCGCGTACGCGCTCGCCGGGCTGAGCATCGCGCTCCTGTTCCTCGCCGGCGTCGCCCTCGGCGTGAGCCTGACCCCCTCCGAATGGCTCACGATGACCGGCCTCGTACTCGTCGGGCTGATCCCGTTCGCGGTGATGGGCATCCTGCTCGGCCATCTCCTCACCCCGGAGTCCGTCGGCCCCGCGATCGGCGGCGTCACCGCGCTGCTCGCGCTCCTCGGCGGTGCCTACGGACCGATCGCCACGAGCGGTGCGCTCAAGGACCTGGTGCAGTTGCTGCCGTCGTACTGGTTGGTGCAGGCAGGGCAGGTCGCGCTCGGCGGCCAGGCCTGGGGCCGCGAAGGTTGGCTGGTCGTGGCGGCGTGGACCGTGGTGCTCGTGCGCCTCGCGGGCTGGGCGTACCGCCGCGACACGCATCGGGTCTAGCCGTCACCCGGGTGCGGCGCCGCCCAACGCGATCGCATCGCGTGCAGTTCCCGCGTTCGGGTCGACCGGCCCGGCCGGCGGGGGCGGCCCGAGCCGGAGCGCGGTGCGCAGCAGCACGATCCCGGCCAGGGTCGCGACCGCCCCACCCACCAGCCCGAGGGTCTGCACACTCACGACTCCCAGTGCGATCGCGGCGAGCGGAGTCATGATGATGCCGGCGGTGGGCTCGATCGACTGGTTGAGCGCCATGACGCGGCCGTGGTACTGCGCGGGTGCGTAGCGCTGGAGCAGCGTGCGCGCGGGCACGTAGAAGAACGCGGTGTCGACGCCCCAGAGGAAGATCCCGACGAACGCCACCGGGAGCGAGTTCGTCCCGAGGTAGAGCGCGGCCGTCGCGCCCGACACGATCATGGCGATCGCCACGTAGCGCGGGCGGGCGACGCGCTCGCCCACCGCGGCGAGCACGATGCCGGTCGAGACGAGGCCGATGCCGAACACCGTCTGCAACAGCGCGAACACCGCATCGGATCGGCCGAGGACGTCGCGCACGTAGAGCGGCTCGAGCACACCGAAGAGTGCCCACAGGAGATACATGCACGCGGCGACGAACAGCGTCCAGCGCAGCCCGGCCGTGCGCCGCGCCAGGCGCAGTCCACTGCGCAATTCGTGCCACGTGTTCTGCGCGTGGTCGGACACCTCGCGGACGACCCGCGGGACGTGGATCCGCCACGCGACCAGCGCGCCGACGAGGAAGGTGCCTGCGTCGACGAAGAACGCGCCGGGGAGGCCCCACTGCGCGTTCACCACCGCGGCCACCACCGGCCCGACCACGATGGCCAGGTTCTGGGCGCCCGCGAGCAGCGCGTTGGCGGTGACCAACTGGTCGTCGGGCACGAGGCGGGGCGGGATCGCATCCAGCGCCGCCGCCGCCATGCCCTCGATCAAACCGAGGGGCAGCGCGAGCAGCACGATCGTCCGGTAGCTGTCGGCGCGGGTGAGCGCGAGCGCGTTGAGCACGCCCAGCAGGTTGGCGATGATCAATGCCCGCCGGGGGCCGAGGCGGTCGATCGGCACGCCGAGGAGCGGCCCGAGGAGCGCGCCCGGAATCGACAGCGCGATGAACAACACCGCGAGATCGCCGGCCGACGCATCGAACTTGAACGCGGCGAAGCCCCAGATCGCGATGACCGCGATCCAACTCCCGGTTGCGTTGATCGCCTCCCCCGCGAGGAGCAGCGCGAACCCGCGTACGCGCAGGACGCGCCACACGTGCATCACCGAACGCTAACGGTGTCGGTCGTGGCGACGTGACCGAATTGCCGCGACGGTTCGAGGACTACGGCGCGCTCGTCACCGGCACACTCGCCGGCAACGGGATGGTCGGCAGCGGAGCCTGCGTGGTCGCGGGCGCCGGTTGCGTCGTCGGCGGTGCCGGTTGCGTCGTTTGCGGTGCGGGTTGCGTCGTCGGGGGCGCCGGTTGCGTCGTTTGCGGTGCGGGTTGCGACGACGGCGGGGCGGGTTGCGTGGTGGCCGGCGCCGGCGCCCCCGTCGCGGGCGTCGAGCCGTCGGGTGCGGAAGCCGGCGCTGAGTCCTGGGTGTCGCCCCCGGCGTCGGCCGCGGCTTCCTCGCGGGCCGCGACGCGGGCCGCTCTCGATCGCGCCGGCGTGGAGGTCGCCGTCGTCGTCGGTGCCGCGGTCACCGTTGCGCCTGCCACCGTGGGTCGGCCCGATGGCGCGGTCGTGACGGCGGTGGGGTTCACGACCTCGACGTCGGGCCGGACGACGCGGTCGCCGCCGCCGGTTCCGACAACCGCGTACACGCCCACCGCGGTTCCGACTGCGAGCGCGGCCGCCACCGACACGTGACGCCACTGCAGTGAACGCGCGACGCGCGACAGATGCGTGACCGCGGTCGGAGCCGCGTCGGGCCCCGGCATCGGGATCGGGACCGGGATCAACGCCGCCGACGTGACCGCCGCCGGTGCCGCGGTTGCCACGCGGACCGGCACGTCACGCTCGTCCAGCGCGGCCACGAATGCATCGGTCCAGGCTTCGATCGAGTGCCCGGTGGCGACCGCGGCCCGCGATGCCTCGCCCAGCTCCGCGAGCTGCCGAGCATCGCGGCGCGACAGATCCACCACGCGCTCCGCGAGCTCGTGCGCGTCGCCGGGTCGGAACGCCGTCGGGACCGACGCGGCGTCGAACAGCGCGGCGAGCCCGACGTTCGACGACAGCACCGGGATCCGGCGCGCCATCGCCTCGAGCAGCGCCCGATCCGAGCTCTCGGTGTTCGACCCGTCGACGAACGCGTGGAATCCGCCCATCGCCCCGACCGTGAACGCGCCGCCGCGGGCCACGACCGATTCGCCGAGCGCGAAGTCCTGGACGAAGACGTCGAAGCGAGTCGGATCGATCGTGTCGTCGGGGTCGGTCGCGCACACCGTCAGCCGGGTGTCGACCCCGGCGGCCCGCACCATCGCCACCGACCGCAGCGCGACGAGGAACGCGTCGGAATCACCTCGGTGGCCGAGGAGCGCGAGCTCGAGTGGTGTTCGCGGGAGCCGCGAGCACGCCGCGTCACCCGAGGTATCCATGTCGATGCCGGCACCGAGGGTCCACGTCGGAATGGTGGGAGCCGCCCGGTCGGAGCCGGGCTCCGGCCACGTGGCGAGCACGCCGTCGACGAATCCCGGCGGCGCATCAGCCCGACGAAGGGAGGGTGGGATCTCGATACGACGGCCCCGGTCCCACCACAGGAATCGAATGCCACCCGCGCCCACGATGGGCGCGAGCAGATCGAGCTCCGCCGCGTCGCCGTCGGCCACCACCACCAGCTGGTCTCCACCGAACTCCTCCAGCACGCCCGGAAGCGCGGGATCGGCGTGGTCGATGAACCGGGGGTGGACGCCGCGCGACTCGAGCGCCCGCACCTGCGCGACCGTGAGCCCCACGCCGATCGGTCCGGCACCCGGGAGCGCGACGAAGAGGACGCCGCGATCCGTCATGCCGCGATCCGTCCGACCCGGTCGGGGAGACCGGTGTCGTCACCGCGGAATGGACAACGCACCAACGGTTCTGCCCTCACGACCGCTCGAAGTTCCGATGACCGAGCGAGCGTCATCGCATGGAGGCCCCCGGGTCGGCTCCGGCCGGCTCGGGAACGTGTTGCGGGTCATTCAACCGGCCCGCATCCAGGTCTGCAACCGTCACCGGCGAATGGCCCAGGCCGGACGGGCCAAGGGGCGCTCGTTGCGCCCGACGACCTGGGCGGGAAAGCCGTCGACGACCGCGTCGTCGTCGAAGTGGGAGCGCTGCTTGACCACCGCGCCCGCCCGGATCAGCACGTTGGCGCCGATCCGGCTCCAGTCACAGACGATCGCGCCCGCCTCGACGACCGACCCGGCGCCGATGTGGCAACCGTGGATCATGGCGCCGGGTCCGATCACCACGCCGTCGGCGATCACGAGATCGTTGTCGGGGAGCAGGTGGAGCACGGTGTTCTCGAGGATCTCCACGTCGTTGCCGATGCGTACCGGCCCGTGCGAGTCGCCGATGATCTTCACGCCCGCCCCGATGATCGTGCGCTCGCCCACGACGACGTCGCCGGTGATCTCGGCCGAGGCGAACAGCGTGGCGGTCGACGCGATCGTCGGCGTGATCGAACCGAACGCGTGAAGTTGTCCCATGATCGCGGCGGGCTCCTCTCGGGGTTCGACGGGCAAGTGCGTCTCGGGGGGGAGCCTGAGGTCGCCCCCGCGCAGCACGGTCAGACGGCGGAGGTCGTCGTCGGTCACCCGGCGGATCACCCGGGCCGGGCGACCGACCGCGACGACGTCGTCGGGCAGCGACATGCCGGAGGGCACGAGTGTGCCTTCGCCGAGGAACACCCGGTCGCCCAGCCGGGCACCCGGCATGAGCACCGATGCGTTGCCGATCTCACAGAGATCACCGACGGTGGCGCCCAGCACGACGCACCGATGACCGAAGACGGTCCGGCGGCCGATCTTCGTCGCGCACCCACCGCGGCCCACCACCACGCACTGCTCGAGGATG
This sequence comes from uncultured Actinomycetes bacterium, assembly GCA_963819735.1. Taxonomy (GTDB): domain Bacteria; phylum Actinomycetota; class Acidimicrobiia; order IMCC26256; family DASPTH01; genus CAWFXC01. The sequence goes on from CAWFXC010000001.1 coordinate 1,271,903, forward strand.
GCGGACCCGGCTCCGACCACGAGGGCACCCTCGGCACCACGGGCGACCGCGGCCTGGGCGAGTACCGCATCCGGGCCCATCCGGACGTCGCCGAGCACGACGGCGGACCCGGCGAGCGAAGGCGCGGCAGTGTCGATCGGGCGATCGTAGATCGACGCGATCAGCGACGACGCGGGTTCAGCCGGTCGGCCGCTCGACGTCGTCCCGGATCGTGGTGAGCGTGGCCCGGAAGATGTGGGCGACGAACGGCCGGACGAGCCGCCAGTACCGGAGGAACCGACGACGCGACTCCGCGTCGGTCGTGGTCGTGCGGCACTCGTAGGTGAGGAGCGTCGCGGCTGCTCCGTACGGGAGGACGGAGAAGTCGGCCACGAGCTTGCCCCAACCGGGTTCGTCGAACGCGGGGAAGTCGACGGGCGCGACGTCGCGCCATTCGATGTCGGGCTGCCAGAACCGCCCGACCGCGCCGAACGCGAGCTCGCGCCCCGGTTGCTCGCCGAGCACGCTCCATCCGGGCAACGCATCACCCTCGGCGAGCACCAGTCGCCGCGGCGCACCGATCGGCTTGCCGGACAGGCGGGCCGGAAGCCCGCGCATCCACATGGCGGTGTCGAGCAACGGTGTATGCACGCCGAGAAAGTCGAGCTCCCGGGCAGCGGCGAACGTCCGCTCCGGTTCGGCCTGCACGATGAGATGCTCGGCGATGCCGGCCACGTAGGTCGGCATCAAGCCGTCGATCAGCAGTGGCGTCGCGATCCGTTCGTTGGCTCCCATCTCCCCCTATCCCCCGAGGGGGCTGCGCCGAAACGGAGACCCGCCCGGAACCGTCACCGTCATCTGATCGTGATCGTGCCCACCAGCGTCTCTTCGTCGATCGGGGTGAGGAGGGCACGGGCCGTGATGCGCCACTGCCCGGCCAACGGGATCACCACTCCGGTCGACAAGTAGTGACCCTGACCCGCCTTGATGAGCGGGACGTCGAGCGGCGCGATGCCCTTGGACGGGAGGTCGAGGGTGAGCTTGAGATCGAGCGGCGTCGTGAGGCCACCGGACGCAACCAGCGTGTTCACGTGTACGTCGTTGCTCCCCGTCGAACCGGGCGCGAGCGTGACGTCCACCCAGATCTTGTCGGACTTGAGCGTCACGTCGGTCGAGCCCTGGGCGAAGTCGAGCGTCTTCGAGCGCGGTGCGGCCCGGCTGCGCGTTCACAAGCAGCGCGGAAACGGCGAGGATGACCAGCGCCAGGAACACCTCGAACGAGACCGCGCGCCGCAGCGATCGGCGCTCGAACTCTTCGTCGATGTCGTCGTAGTCATCGTCGCCTCCGTCGGATGGTTCGGCGACCGGGATCTGCGTGCCCACCCCACCACCGGGCATCGAGTCGTCGGCGGCGCCCGAGATCACGGGAACCGTCGGCGGGTCGATCACCGGCCGGCGGAACACGTAGTTGGTGATCTGCCGGCTCCGCGACGCCACGATGATCAGCACCGCGAAGCCCGCGAGCTTGATCACCAGCAGTTGCCCGAAGTCGGTCCGCTTGAACGCTTCGAGCCCGCCGACCTGCCGCCAGGTCTGGTACGCGCCAGAAGCGATGAGCGCTCCGACGCAGTAGAAGGCGATCCGTGAGAACCGGGGGATGATCTCACGCTGCTCGTCGAAGCTGCGCGATGACGCGAGCACTGCGGCTACGAGAATGATCAGGCCTCCGATCCACACCGACATCGCCGCAAGGTGGATCCAGTCGGCCACGAGCGCGATCGGCACGAAGTTGCCGACGTCGGCGTGGCCGGCGAGGCCGAACGTCAAGAGGATGCTTGCCGCGAGAACGGCGGCGGCAAGTCGCCACCACGGGCGCGCTGCAGGAGGCGATTCGTTGTCGCGATGCCGGAACCAGACGACCAACATCGGCGCGGTCAGCGCGAGCAGCACGAGGCGCGCCACGGTGACGTGACCAAAGTGCGTGTGGAGTACGTCGCTGATCACGCTCGATTTGAATATTTCGCCGAGGCCGAGGCCGCCACCGTAGGGACCCTCGAGCAGCAGCGAGATGAGCGTGCCGGCGAACAGTGCGCCCCACCCCGACCACACCAGCACCCGGGCGCGACGCGACGAGGTGCCGCGGGGCCAGACGAGAACCAGGAACGCGGCCACCCCGATGAACAGGGCGAGGGCGGTGAACACGAACCAGCGCGCGACCCCGTAGATCACGCCGACGACCCGGCTCCCGCCCTCCTTGCTCAACAGGTTGCCGGCGAGTGCCTGCACCTGCGGCGCGGTCGCGTTGGCGGCGGTTCCCACCTGGAAGGTGAACGAACCTTGGACCGGATGGGAGTCGGCCGAGATCACCCGCCACGTGACGACGTACGCGCCGTTCGGCAACTTCGAACGGATCGGCACCTGCACGACGTCGGCCGAGGTCTTCGTGGTCGCGCCGGTGTCGATGCGCTTCCCGGTGGTGTCGTAGAGCCGTACCGCGCCGAGCGAAGCCTCGACGTTCTCGTTGAACCGGAGCGTGATGTCGGTGGGGGGCTTCAGCAGGATCTGACTCCCGGCGGGAGTCGTCGACAGGAGCACCGCGTGGGCGAACGCCGGTGCTGCGCTCCCCACCACGAACGCGGCGACGAGACCCATCCCGAGCAGGAGGCGTCTCACGCGGCGACGAGGGTGCATCGTTCCTCTTTACCCCTTCTTGGCCTTGCCCGTGAGCTTCAGCACCGGCGCTGGCGTGTCGGGCGCGGGCGCACCCTTGACCGGTACTTCGATCCACCGGACGACGGAGCCGTCGCTGTACGTCTGCAGCGTCTTGAACGTGAGCGAACCTGCGTTCGACGGGAGCTGACCGACGAGCACGGTGAACAGGTCGAACTGACCGGGCGGGATTCCTGCGCCCGTGGCCGTCCACGTGATCTTCGACACCGCTTCGGTGATCGTGCCGTCGTCGGTCGTGACCGGCTTCGCCAACTTCGACGTGACGACGGTGCCGTTCCATCCGGGCTTGGTCTGGGGGTAGACCGAAAGCAGCGGCGCATTCGTCGGGAAGTTGACCTCGAGCGAGGTCACGTTGGCGTTGTCGGTGGTCTCATTCGGCGTCGAGAAGCTGAAGACGACGTCGGACGCGCCCTTCGGCAGCGCCGGCGGCTGCAGCGTGACGTGCGCCCACGCAGTCCCCGCACCCGCCGCGACGATCGCCACCGCGGCGAACATGACGACGGCGAGGGCCGCGAGTCGACGTGCTCGGACCTTCATCACAGGATCTGCTCCTCAGGGATCGGTGCGACTGGTGTTCCGGGAACCGGCGGTACGACCCGAGCTCCGGCGGCACTGCGCCGACGAGTCGGGTCGCGTCGGCCGAGGTTGAGCGCGGCCACCACGACCACTCCCACACCGACGCCGACACACAAGGCAATGAGCAACCGGGCCAGGCCGTTCGACAGCATGGTAGGGAGCTGCGAGCGCCACAGGGAGGTCACGTTGGCGAGACCGGCGCCGATCGCGAGGACGACACCGGTGAACAGCATCAGCGGGCTCACGTCGTAGAACCGTCGCTTCCGGGCCAAGAGCACGACGGTGATGCCGACGAGCACCACCGCGCCGATCTCGTAGACCGTGGTGCCGAGGTGCGCGGGGAGTGAACCGGTCGAGTAGCGCCACGCGCCGACCGCGAGCCCGGCAGCACTCAGGCCGCCGACGGTCAGCGCGACGGCAACCCCGGGCCGGGCGACGCGAGTGAACGACGCGCCGATCACGGCAAGCAACGCGGCAACGACGAGGAGCACCCACGGCCACGGGCTCGGGCCCGGGACCCAGAGCACGTCTCCCGTCAGCGCGGCCGATTGACCGTCGACCCGGAGCGGGACGACCCAGTGCGGAATGATCACGTGTCGCTCGTGCGGGTCGCGCTGCACGATCGGCGGCTCGGTCGTCAACATCCAGTGGGTGCGGTGGTCGTGCCAGCTCACCGTTCGTCCCGTGCTGAGCCGCTGCCACACCGGGGCGGCCTTCGCGTCGTATGACGCGGGGATGGGGCCGGGGATGACGAACTTGGTCTGGTTGAGGAACGTCGCCGGCGAACGGCGGTTGCGCAGCACCCCCGACGGCCCGACCTCGAGGTAGGGCTCGCCCTGGTATCCCAGTACCTCGACCTCGTGGCCCGACGTGTTGCGGAGCTCGATGCGCCCACCGAGATCGAGGACCTTCACGGTGACCCCGGCGTAGTGGGGAGCGACCCCGAAGATCCGGGTCTCGTAGTTCGTCGCCTGGGTACCGGTGAGGCTGTGCGCGCCCGCGGGCCCCGCCGAGCCCACGACCGCGACCGACCACGACCACGACCAGCACGGCGGTTGCCAGCACCAGTGCCCGCGCGCGTCTCACCCGGCCCGTCGTCGAATCCCGGCTGTTCGAATTGCACGACACTCAGACCCCTCACCGCGTCTCCCCACTGAGGAGACTGGGAACAGCGCCGAGAGGTTCCCCGACGAGGAAAACAATTTCTGGGGGAACTCACAGGTTTCTCGGGGAACTCGTTGCGCAGGCGCAAGGTCTACTGAAGCGATGCACTCACCGCGAGTCCGGCCAGCGGACACTGCGCCAGAGCGATGACGAACCGAACCTGTGGACACGCCGACCTTCTCCGTCTTCTTCGCGCTGTTGGCGTTGGCGTGTTGGGTGGCGGTGATCGCGGTGGGCGCGGTGGCGATCGGCGCACGCGTCCGGCCGCAGTCGTTCTGTGCGGCCGCGCTCGCCGACCTCGAGCGGAACGCGATCTGGTTGGCTGCGCTCGTCGCGTCGGTGACGACGATCGGGAGCCTGTACTACTCCGAGGTTGCGCATTTCGTGCCGTGCAGCCTGTGCTGGTACCAGCGGATCGCGATGTACTCATCCGCTCTGATCCTGGTCATCGCGGCGGTGCGTCGTGACCGGCACATCTGGTGGTACGTGGGCCCACTGGCGATCGTCGGCGGTGCGTTCGCCGTGTACCACACGCAGCTCCAGGCGTTTCCGGCTCAACACTCCTCGTTCTGCACGACTCTGGAGCCCTGCACCATCCGTTACGTCTGGGAGTTCGGGTTCGTGTCGCTGCCGTTCATGGCCCTGTCCGCGTTCGCGTTCGTCATCACGATGATGATCCTCACGAGATCGTTCAGCCGCCGCGTCGACGCCACACCGGAGGGCGCCCGGTGAGCCGCGCCACGCCCGCAAAGCGCGCGCCGGCGAAGCGCGCGCCCGCGAAGGGAAAGCGCGGCGGCGGAGCACGGAAGAACTCGCGTCCGACCCCGCGCGCGCTGAAGCAGGCGGGACGCAGCCGGCGATCAGGGCCGACGATCTGGATCGTGTTGGGTCTCGTGTTCGTCGTGGGCGGCGCGCTGATCGTGGCCACGGTGGCAGGCAAGAGCACGGCCAGCAGTTCGTCGGGCACGAGGACACCGGTCCCGGCGGCGGTTCTGAGCAAGGTGACCTCCGTTCCCGACACCGTGGCCGCCCAGGTCGGTGGGGGGTCAGCCAAGGCGCCGCAACCGATCACCGCGCCCGCGCTCACGAGCGACGGCAAGCCGCTGGTGCAGTACATCGGCGCCGAGTACTGCCCCTACTGCGCGGCCGAACGATGGGGCCTCGTCATCGCGCTCTCGAGATTCGGGAACTTCTCCGGCTTGCAAACGACGAACTCGTCGACCACCGACGTGTTCCCCGACACCCCGACCTTCTCGTTCCACGGCGCGACGTACTCGAGCCCGTACCTCGCGTTCGACAGCGTCGAGCTCCAGACGAATCAACCCTCCGGCAGCACCTACGCCACGCTCGAGACACCGACGGCCGCGCAGCAGAAACTCATGGCTACCTACGACGCGCCCCCGTTCGTCGACTCATCGTCACAAGGGGCGATTCCGTTCGTCGACATCGGTGGGAAATACCTGATCTCCGGCGCGTCGTACGACCCAGGCACGCTCCAAGGCAAGACCGCGTCGCAGATCGCCGCGCTGCTCACCGACCCCACGAGTCCCGCGACCCAGGGCATCGTCGGCACCGCCAACAACATCACGGCCGCGCTGTGCAACATCACCGGGAACCAGCCTGCGACCGCGTGCTCGAACAGCACGATCACCGCCATCCAGAACCAGTTGCAGTAACCGGTCCGGCCGCGCGACCCGGGCTAGTTCGGGTGGGACAGAACCTCCCGTTCGTAGCGCACCACGGCACGAATCTGCGCGTTGGTGAGCACGCCCGCGAACGCCGGCATCGCATCCTTGCCCTGCTTCACGAACGCGACCTGCGCGTCGGGGTCGGGAAAGTCCTTCAGCAGCTTGCCGTCAGCGAAGCTCGGGCCGACCCCGCCGCCCCCCGAGATGCCGTGGCACGTCGCGCACGTGCCGGCGAACACCTTGCGGCCCGCCAGCACCTGGGCGTCGTGGGCGAGGGCACCGGTCGGGGCCGGCGGTTGCGCGCCCGACGAGCTCCCACCTCCGCCTCCACCTCCACACGCGGCGAGCACCACCAGGGCCGCCACCGGCGCCGACCAGATCCACCGTGGTCGACGATCGCGGCGACGGCGACGCGCGGTTGCGCCCCTCCGGTTCAGAGCGACCGGCTCAGAGCGACCGCAGCGGTCGAGGGCCTCGTTGCGCGTCGGGTGTTTCGCGCCGGGCCGCCGTCGCCGCGATCGCGAGCAACGCGAGGATCGCGAACACCAACAGGTGCGTGAGCTCGAAGAGACCGTTGACGTAGCGATCCTGGTTGTCGACGAAGCCGGCCGCGAACTGCGCGACGAACACCATCGATCCCACGAGGGTGGCCGCGAGTGCATACCGGGGCCGCCACACCACGAGCAGCGCGGCAGTGGCGATCACGAGGCCGAGGGCGCCGTCGCGGGTGAGGTGTGCCAGGGCGACGTTCTGGTCGGGAATCAGGCTGGCGCCGAACAGCCAGGGGCTGGCCACCACGATCTGAATCGTCGCCAGGACCACCAGCGCCCCCCGTAGCGCCCACGACGGGTCCGACCGTTCGCGGTCGAGCGCGGCGAGCACCCGGCGCGACGCGTCGGGATCGTCGAACGCAACCGCGCAGCGGGGGCACACACTCGCATGGGCGCGGGCGCGGGACACGTCGGCGGGCGACTGCTGCTCGGGATCCTCGACCAGCACCGCGAGCGCATCGCCACACGCGATGGTCGCACTCTTCATGCCGTCACCTCCCGGGCGTCGTCGTCGCCGGCCAGCTGCTCCTTGATTGTCGCACGCGCGCGGTGCAATCGGGAACGGACCGTCCCCACCGGCAGGCCGAGAAGTTCCGCCGCGCCCGCGTAATCGAACCCGAGGAGCCCGCACAGCGCGACCACCTCGCGCTGCTCGATCGACAGGCGGCCGAGGATCTCGTAGACCTCGTTCGACGTGTCGGGGGCCTCGACCGGTTCGGGCAACGTGTCCGACGGCTCCGGTGGCCGCCGGGCCGCGAGATCGATGAGGCAGTTGCGGCAGATCCGGATCAGCCATCCCTCGAACGATCCGGTCGCGCGGAACGAGTCGAAGTACTTCCACGCGCGCAGGAACGTCTCCTGCACCGCGTCTTCCGCGGTCCACGGATCGGGCGCCACCGCGCGTGCATACGCCGACACCGCGCCGGCGTGTGCGCGCACCAGGCCGTCGAAGCGGCGACGATCACCGATCATCGAACCGGGCCCCGAGCGCCGAGTGTCATCGGCCGTTCACCCTAACGCCCGACCGTGGCCCCGCTCGGGCGCGGGCGCGGCACGGCGGCGCGGCGCGGGACGGCGTGGGATCAGTGGGTCTCGACGACGCGAGGGAGCATCTCGCCCTGCGCAGGCGCGGGCGACGGATCTTCGGCCCGCCCGCGATACTCCTTCACCGCCCGATCCGCCGAGTGCGCGAGGTCTTCCAGCCGCACCACGATCCGCTGCTGCTCGGGACTGAGCCGGGACAGATCGAGCTCGCTCACCAGCAGGTTGACCGCGTCGAGGACGCGGCTGAGCTGCAGCCCGTAGCTCCCCACTTCGCCGAGCACGTGCTCCTCGACGTCGGCATCGCCGGAGTTCCAGTTGATCGTGACGAAGTGCTCGAACCAGCTCGTCACCGGTCGGTAGTCCCACGTCCGCATGAAGCTCGCGAACGGGGAGAAGAACGTGTCGAACACGTTCGGGCGCGAAGTTCTCGGCATCTGCTCGACCTCCCGGTGGGGAACGACCTGGGATTCGAGGGTACCGCCGCGCTCGAGTCGGTGGATCGGGTGCCGAAGGTGATACCCGCCAGTCCGAGCCTCAGTGCTCGGCCGAGCCGGAGCGCCGTACCTGCCCGCGGCGCTTCGGCGCGTTCAGCTGCTCGACGCGGCCAGCACCGCGCCCAGCTGGTCGACGAGCATCACCGCCAGCGCGCGGTCATCGGGAGGGATCGCGACTCCTATCGAGTCGTGCGGCAACACGAGCACGAGGCGACCGATCTCGCGGCCCTGGCCCCAGATCGGGAGCTCGACCTCGTTGGCCGGACCGAGCGGACGGCCCCCGCGCCCTTCGTCGCCGGGCACCGTCACCACGCCGTGGCCCAGTCGCGGGAGCATCGTGGCGAACGGGGGACGCTCGAATCGGGCACCGCGCGCGCCCAGCAGATCGACCAGCTCGCGTTCGACGACGCTGATCAGCCGGCTGGTGGATCCGCCGCCCGCGGCCAACTCGGCCACCCGCCGGACCTGATCGACCTCGCGTCGGCTGGCGCTCGCGAGCTCGCGGTTGCGTCGCGTTCGCACCACGAGCTCACCGACGACGAGGCCGACGACCAGGAGGACGATCGTGGTGCCGAGGTCGTCGCGGTTGTTGATCGTGAACGAGTAGTAGGGCCGGGTGAAGAAGTAATCGAAGCACAGTGCGGCGACCACCGCCGACGCGGCACCGCCCCATCGCCCCCCCACGATCGCCGCCGCCAATACGGGGAGCACGAGCACCAGTGCGGCGTTCGTGGTGAAGAGCTCGCCCCGGAACTCGACGAGGATCCCCGACAGCACGAGCGGCCCGAGCACGGCAACCGCCCACGCAACTGCGGTGACGCGGCGTGGCGATTCCGTCGCCCATTCGGTCATACCTCTTTCTAAGCACCCGCCCCGCGACGAGCAAGGAACTTTGCGGCTTCTTGACGGCAATCGACGGCCGGTCGCCGGGCATGTCAACAGAGCGTAAGGATCCGCGACGGCGCTGTCAGGAAGTCGTTAAAGCCGGTTCCACCCCGCCAGGCGCTCGGCTAAACGGGGCAGGTGACCTCTCGCGAGCTCGACCGCAACGAGCGTGATGACATCCTGCGCGCGCTCGGGTTGGCGATCGCCGCGTTCGGGCCGCTCGTCGTTGCCGGCCTCCTCGTTCCGTTCCGCGACCGGCTGTCGGGTGAGAACGTCGCCCTGGTCTTCGTCATGGTCGTGGTGCTCGCCGCCGCGTACGGCGGCCGAGGCGCGGGCGCGCTGGCCGCGGTGGTGTCGGCGATGGCGTACGACTTCTTCTTCACCCGTCCGTACCAATCGCTGAAGATCGACCGCGCCGAGGACTTCGGGACCGTCGTGCTGCTGCTCGCGATCAGCTTGCTGATCGCCGAGTTGATGGCGGTCGGCCAACGGCGGCGGGCGGCGTCGAAGCGCGCACGCGAAGACAACGCCCGGCTCTACCGCGTCGCCGAGGCCGCGGCCGAGGGCGCCGAGGTGGAGGACGTGCTGCGATCAGTCGAAGCCGAGCTGCTCGGCCTGCTGAACCTGCTGGACTGCCGGTTCGAGCCGCCGCCGTTCGAGTCCTCGCTGCCGCGCCTGGAACGCACCGGCGGCATCGACGGCGGCCGGCGCCGGTACGTCGGCGGCGAGTTCACGCTCCCGACGGAAGGCGTCGAGATACCGGTGATCGGCCAGGGCCGGACGTTCGGACGATTCGTCCTGATGCCCGACTGGCACGTCGGCGTCTCGCTCGAGGAACGCATCGTCGCGATCGCGCTCGTCGACCTGGTGAGCGCGGCGTTCGCCGCCGACCAGTCGCCGCCGCGCGGTCACGAGGAGCGCGCGTGGTGAACGACGTGGTGAACGCGATCCCGAACGAGTTTCGGCCCGGGCCTCGGAAACCAGACGGAGCATCAGATGAGTAGTGACTTGGGGTTGGAGACCGGCGAGCCGGCGCGCGTCGGTCAGGTATCCGGCAGCGCACCGACGGTGGCGCCGGACCGGCAGCAGGGCCCGCCGCCGGCGATGATCCCGAAGGGCATCGCGCCGCCCGAGCCGCGCAGCTACCGGATGAAGAACCGCCTCCTGGGCCGACCGCTGGCGACGGAGCAACTCGCCCACGAACGGCTCGGCAAGCCGACCGCGCTCGCGGTGTTCGCGTCCGACAACCTGTCCTCATCGGCCTACGCCACCGAGGAGATCCTGCGGGTATTGATCCCCGCGATCGGTGTCGCCGCCTTCGCGTTGGTCGTGCCGCTCACGGTCGCCCTGTTGGTCGTGCTCGCCTTCCTGATCCTCTCCTACCTGCAGACGATCAAGGCCTACCCGACCGCCGGTGGCGCCTACATCGTCACGCGTGACAACTTCGGCCTGCTCCCCGCTCAGGTCGCGGGTGTCGCGCTGCTCACCGACTACATCCTCACGGTGGCGGTCTCCGTCGCGGCGGGCACCGCGGCCCTGAGCTCCGCGTTCCCGGCGCTGGCGCCGTTCACGTTGGAGATATCGATCCTCTTCGTGTTGCTCATCGCCTACGGCAACCTGCGCGGGGTGCGGGAGTCAGGCCGCCTCTTCGCCACTCCGACCTACTTCTTCATCGGCAACATGGTGATCCTGCTCGGGGTGGGCGCCTACAAGCTCGCGATGGGCAACCTGCCCGTGGCGTCGATCCATCAGAGCGGCATGGTGCCGGCCGGCGGTGGCGTGGCCAGCGGCATCTTCATGGGCGCCACGCTCTACGTCGTGCTGCACGCATTCGCGTCCGGCGGCGCCGCGGTCACCGGCGTCGAGGCGATCTCCAACGGTGTTCCCGCGTTCCGCGAGCCGTCGTGGAAGAACGCCCGGATCACTCTCGTGATCATGGGCTCGACGTTGGGCGTCATGTTCCTCGGCCTGTCGATCCTCGCCGCGCACGTGCACGCGGCTCCCTACATGAGCGGCACCCCGACCGTGATCAGCCAGATCGGGAAGCTCGTCTACGGCACCGGAGGAATCGGCAACGTGTTGTTCTTCGCCCTCCAGGCGGGAACGATGCTCATCCTGGTGCTGGCGGCGAACACGAGCTTCGCCGACTTCCCCCGCCTCGCCAGCTTCCACGCCGAAGACAACTTCATGCCCCGCCAGCTCACCAAGCGCGGGCACCGTCTCGTGTTCTCGAACGGGATCATCTTCCTCACCGTGTCGTCGATCGCGGTGCTGATCGTCGCCGACGCCAAGGTCGACCGCCTCATCCCCCTCTACGCGATCGGCGTGTTCACCAGCTTCACCCTGTCGCAGGCCGGGATGGCGAAGCACCACCTGCGGCTGCGCGAGCCGCACTGGCGCTACGGGCTCTTCGTCAACGGCGTGGGTGCGTTCCTGTCGTTCGTCGTACTGATCATCATCGCGATCACGAAGTTCACGCACGGCGCATGGTTCATCATCGTGCTCGTCCCGATCATGGTCGCCGCTGCTGGTACGCCTCAACAAGCAGTACGAAGGCGAGCTCGAGGAGCTCAAGGAGGGCGCCTCGAAGGCCGCTCAGGCGCCGGTGCTCCGCCGTCACGCCGTCATCGTCCTGATCGACCAACTCGACGTGGCCGCCGCCCGCGCCATTCAGTACGCGCGCACGCTCACTCCCGATGATCTGCGCGCCGTGCACTTCGACATGGACCACATCAAGACCGAGGACCTCACGACCGCCTGGCGCGACCTCGGCTTCTCACGCCTGCCGCTCGACATCATCGAGTGCTCCGACCGGCGCATCCCGCGGGCGCGGCCGAACTCGTCGCCACCGCGGCCGCCGACGGCGAGACCGAAGTCAGCGTGCTGATCCCCCGGCGCAACTACACGCACTTCTGGCACCGCTTCCTGCACGACCACACCGCCGACTCGATCACGCAGACCCTCGCCTCTATCGCGCACTGCAACGTGACCATCGTCCCCTACCACCTGGGCAGCGGACACGACGCGGTGTCCATCCCCGCGGTGCCGGGGAAGGGGCGCCGGCTCAGCCGGCGCACGAACGGCAATGGGAACGGGAACGGCAAGCAGGCGACGGCCACGATCTCCAATCCCGGAGAGCTGCCGTTGCCCACTGATCGCACGCCGATCGCCAGCGTCGAGTTCCGCCAATCGGTGCGCATCGCGGGCAAGATCCACACGCTGCGGGTCCAGCCCCACGGTGGCGTCTCGAGCCTCGAATGCACCGTCGTCGACGAGACCGGCGGCATCTCGCTGGTCTTCCTCGGCCGGCGCAGCATCCCCGGTATCAAGGTCGGCGCCCGCATCACCGCGGAAGGCACCGCCGGTCAGGACCGCGGCCACCTCGCCATCCTCAACCCGATCTTCGAGTTCCTGCCCGACAACACACCGAAGGGCTGAGCGGGAGCAAAAAACCGTCGCCCAGTCGGGACCCGGTCACACGCGCTTGAGCACCGGCTTGATGCGGGTCCAGTAGTAGATGCCGCCGAACGCCCAGGTGAGCGCGACCAGGGCGAGGGTGGAAGCCTTCGCGCGCCCGGCGGCGGAGAACGTCGCGTCGTCGTACTGGGCCGCGTCGGCCAGCGCCCCGGCCCAGACCAGCATGCCGCCCACGGCGACGACGGCGATCAGAACGATCAGGAGTGGCGGCATCGGCGCACACTACGGGGCGGGCGCCGTCGAACCGGCGCCGAACGCGAAGAACCGGTCGAGCGCCGTTGCTCGACCGGCCCCCCAGTCCCTTTCCTTATCGGCGCGTGCACCGAAAGCCTGAGAACTTTCTGTCACGCCGACGGGCGTAGCTCCACCAAGAGCGCGCGGGGGCCGTGCGCCCAGAACACGGGCACGTTCTCGTACCAGGTGCCGTCGACGGTCTCGACCGCGGCGACGCGATCGAGGAACACGTTGAGCGCGATGCGCGCCTCGAGCCGCGCCAGCGCAGCACCCGGGCAGACGTGGGGGCCGCCCCCGAAGCCGAGGTGACCGCGGGGATCGGCGCGGTCCAAGCGGAAGTCGTCGGGCTCGTCGAAGACCGCCCGGTCGCGGTTGGCCGACGCGATGCCGAAGGCGATCTTGTCGCGTGGGCAGATCTGCGAGCCGCGCACGTCGGTGTCGGCGGTGCACGTGCGCATGAGGAACTTGATCGGCGGGTCGTGCCGCAGTGATTCCTCGATCGCGGCATCGATCAGGTCGCGGTCGCTCCGCAATCGCTCGAGCAACCCGTCGGTCGTGGCGAGCGTCCACAGCAGGTTGCTGATGAGGTGCCGCGTGGTCTCGTTGCCGGAGATGAGCAGGAACACGAGTTGGGTGCGCGCTTCGACGTCGGTGAGGCGTCGACCGTCGACTTCGATCTCGAGCAGCAGGGAGATGAAGTCGTCGCGCGGCTGCGCGCGTCGCATCGCGATCTGTTCGTCGACGTAGGCCGTGAGCTCCGGGTGTGCGCCCGCGAGGCCCTCGCCGCGCTCGTTGCGGTACTTCGTGGGGTACGTCCCCTGGACCACCTCGTCGGACCAGGCCGCACACCGGTCGAAGTCCTCGGGGGGCGCGCCGAGCAACGTCGCGATCACGCTGCTCGGGATCGGCATCACGTAGTTGCCCACGAGATCGACCGTGCCCTCGCGGGCCAGGAGGTCGTCGAGGAGTCGGTGGCACAACGCGGTGCAGAACGGCTCGACCCCGCCGAGCTTGTGCGTCGCGATCGCGCCGTTGATGATCCGCCGGACCTGCCCGTGCCGGGGTTCGGCGATCTCGTTGATGAACTGCTCCTCGTCGGGCACCACCACACCCGGCTCCCGGAAGCTGGCGTTGAAGGTGTCGACGTCCTTCGTGGCCGCCAGCACGTCGTCGTAGCGGGCGAGGAACCACACGCCGTTCGGGTTCTGCACGACGCCGGCACCGGCGCGGAGCTGCACCATCTCCGCATCGTCCGGCCCCGTCAGCAACGGGTCAAAGCTCATTCCGACCTCCCCCACCGCGATGCCGGTGATGCTACGACTGTTCGCCCGCCACCAGGTCCATCAGCAGCGTGTCACGCCAGGTCCCGTCCGCACTGCGCTCGTTCTGGCGCAGCACTCCCACCGGCCGGAAGCCGACCTTCGTGTAACACGCAATTGCGCGGAGATTGTCGGCCGCGGGATCGATGGTGAGGTGGTGGTGGCCTCGCCGCTCGATCAGATCCCGCGCCAACATCCGGATCGCATCGACGGCCACACCGGTCCCGTGCCAACGCGTGCCGAGGGCGATGTCGATCCCGGCGCGGCGGTAGTCGGGTTCGGCTTCCTCCCAACTCTGGATCACGCCGGCGACTGATCCGTCGACCTCGACGGCGAAGACCGTCTCGGCCGGGTCGTCGCCGTGAAGCATCTCGCGTTCGATGCGGGTGCGGTCGTACCCGTGCCACCACCGCGCGACCGCGGGCTCGGTCAGGATCGCTTCGAGCGCATCGACGTCGCCCACTGCGACCGGACGCAGCCGCACTCGACCGTCGTGGAGTTCGGTCACGCCGCTACGAGCCGCTCGATTCGTCGGCGATCGGTACGTCGTCGTGGAAGATCGCGGTGAGCCCGACGAGATCCATCACCGTCGCGACGTTGTCCTGCTCACCCGTCGTCCGAAACCGATGACCGGCGGTGCGGATCGCCTTGGCGGCATGGACGAGCGCCCCGAGCCCGGCCGAATCGATGAACCCCACGCCGGAGAGATCCACGGTGACGTCGCGATCGCCCTGCGCCAACAGGTATTCCTCGAGCTCCGGTGCGGTGGCCATGTCGACTTCGCCCGCAACGGCCACAACGGTATGTGTCGATCCAAGGGGTCGAACCTCGAACGAAAGGGTGGTCATGCCCGCCTTCCCCCACCTTCCCCGTCGTCAGACCTCGGGCCCGACTGAATACCTGGGCGGGATCGTACTCCGATCGTTTTGTACGCTGACTCGCCGGGCAGGCTCGTGAGAGTCGCGAGGACGGGACCGATCCGTATGGAGATCGTGGAGACTCAGTTTCCGAGCAGCACGCAGACACCACTCGCCGTACGGGCGTTCCTGCGCGCCGCACTGTCCACGTGGAAGCTCGACGGATTCGGCGATGTCACCGAGCTCCTCACCGACGAGCTCGTCAGCAATGTCGTACGCCATGTGAACACGCCCATGACGGTGCGGGCACTCCGCCAGCCGGCGTGGATCCGCGTCGAGGTCGAAGATCCGAGCCCGACGCCGCCAGTGATCCGCCGCCCCGAGCCGTTCGACGACCACGGCCGGGGGATGCTCCTCGTCGACGGCCTGGCCAGTCGTTGGGGCACCACGGTCCGCGAAGACGGCAAGACCGTCTGGTTCGAGATCGACATCGCCACGGCAACTGAAGAGATCCACGGGAACGCGACCGACCTACCGTCAAGTCCGCGGTCGCTCCCCACGTAGGAGCGCGAGGCTGCGCCACTTCCAGATGCAGTCGACATCGACGAGTCCGGCTTCCGCGATCCACTCCAACTGGCTGTTCATGTCGCGCAACACGTCGGACGGGTCGTCGCGCGCGCCCATCTCGTCGCGCCAACGGTCGTGCAGTGCCTGCGTCGGGCTGGCCACGATCTCGAGGTTGCAGAACACCCCACCCGGCGCGAGCACCCGCGCGATCTCCGTGTAGAGGGAGCGCTTGCGTTCGTCGGTCACGTGGTGGATGGCAAGTGACGACATCACCGCATCGAACGGACCCACGAACGGCAACGCCAGTTCGAAGTCGTGTGGGACGATCGCGACCCGGTCGTCACCGTCGAACCGGGCGGTGACGGCTTCCAGCATCGGCGGCGACGCGTCGACACACGTGATCGTCGACGCCGGGTAGGTGTCGAGCACCAGCGCCGAGAGCCGACCGTCGCCACAGCCGAGATCGAGGACCGCGCCCGGGAGCGCCGGGCCGAGGTCGCCGACCAGGACCCCTTCGCCCTCGCCGCGATGCGGCAGGCGGTCGGCCCGGGCGAGGAACGGAAGCGCCTGGTCGGCGTTCGCCCACGAGTTCGGCATCACCAGAGTATGGACGGTCTGTTGCCGGTTGCAGCCCGGAATACGAATCCGTCAAGCGCCTGGCATTGCTGGTCGATATCGACATTTGGCGCGGCAGGGGACGGTACATGGACGGCAACGTGGGGTGGCTGCTGCTCTCGTTGACCGCCGTCGGGTTCTCCGCGACGGCGGCGGCCGTGCGCGCGTTCCCCCGGCGGGTCGCCGAGTGTGCGACCGCGGTGCTCGTCGTCGGGATCGCCGAGGTCGTGGTCGTCATGATGCTCGCGGGCGCCGGGCTACGCGACCTGTCGACCGTCGCGGTCGTGGTCGTGACGCTGGTCGTCGCGGCGATCGTGACCCTTGTCGC
Organism: uncultured Actinomycetes bacterium; assembly: GCA_963819735.1. GTDB lineage: Bacteria > Actinomycetota > Acidimicrobiia > IMCC26256 > DASPTH01 > CAWFXC01. The sequence continues at coordinate 1,288,411 of CAWFXC010000001.1, forward strand.
CCGAGCCGGAGTCGGCGGACGGGAGCTGGTCGCACGCGCGCGTCATCACGCCCGGACGCTGGCCGACGGTGCCCGACGCCTGAGTGCTTACCCGTGGACCGTGGTGTTGACGATGTTCGCGGGCGTCGAGGTGGCGTGGGCGCTGATCACGGGACTGGTGACACCGCCGTACGCGTTCGACGCGTTGGACTACCACCTCCCGAGCATCGCCTACTGGATCCAACACGGCCAGATCGGGCGGACGCCCTACACGATCTGGTCGAACGCGTATCCGATGAACACCGAGCTGACGATCGCGTGGCCAGCTGCGATCCTGCGCAGCGACATCCTCGTGAATCTCGGACAGTTCCCGTTCGCGCTGATGGGAGCGCTCGCGCTGGTCGTGATCGGCCGCGCCATCGGTCTGCGCCGGCCAACCGCGCTCGCGGTCGCGAGTCTCTTCCTCCTGACGCCGCTCGTGCTCGTCCAACTCTCGACGCCTTACGTCGACGTCGCGCTCGCGGGCGCATTGCTGACGGCCTTCGCGTTCCTCCTGCGCGCGGTGCAGACCCTGGCGGCGCGCACCACCGACGACGCCTCGCCGCTCGTCTACCTTCTCTTCGCCGGTCTGGCCATGGGGCTCGCGCTCGGGTCGAAGAGCAGCGCGCTCACGGCAGGGGTGGTGTTCGTGATCACGCTGGCCGTCGCCCTGGTGCGGAGCGTCCGCGCCGGGACGATCGGGCGACGTCAGGTGTTCGCCGCCGCAGGGCTCGTGCTGGTCCCGATGATCGCGCTGGCTTCCTACTGGTACGTGCGCGACTGGGTCGACTACGGGAACCCGGTGTATCCGGTCACGGTCCAGGTCGCAGGAGTCGAGCTGTTCCACGGCCGAGGATCGGTCACCGACACCGTGCTCAACGGGCAGGCGCCGGCGGCGCTCCGCGGCAAGCCCTGGCCGTATCAGGTGCTGCGCTCCTGGATCCAGGAGCGCCCGGGACGCTCGTACGCATTCGACTCCCGACTCGGCGGGTTCGGCCCGATCTGGCCGGTCCTCGCGCTCCCGGCGCTGGTCGCCTTCACGTGGTGGTGTCTCCGCCGACGACGAGAGCTCTTCTACTTCGTGGTCGTGCCGTTCAGCGCGGTGTTCCTCCTGCAACCCGCCCGATGGTGGAGCCGGTTCACGATCATGTTCCTCGGCCTCGGACTGCTCGCGCTCGGGTGGGCAGTCGACCGGCTCCGCGGGAGAACGTGGGGCCGGGTGCTCCAAGGCGCGATCGTCGCCGTGGTGGCGGTCGTACTCGTGCCGGCCGCGGCGCCGCTGCACTACCTCTCGCGCGATCCACGCGAGGTCGCGGCGTCGATCGGGAAGTCGCGCTCGTCCCTCACGGTCGGCTCGGTGGTGAACCCCGACTTTCGCTGGGTCGACGACATTCCCCACCATTCAACGATCGGCACCCGGTTGGGGAGTGTGCCGAAAGGCTGGCTCTACGGGTTGATGGGACAGAACTTCACCCACCGCGTGGAGATCCTCGACGGTCGCGACCAACAGGCCGTCGCCGACCAGATCCGGCGGAGAAACATCCAATACGTGGTGACCGGCCGGCACGACGCCCTGGAACGCATGATGCGAACGATGCCGAACGCCCACCTGCTCACCACCACGCAGAACTCGCGGGTCTTCCGGACCTGACGTCGCTCAGTTCCGATCGAAGCGGGTGACCACCTCGGTGTGGTGCGTGTGCGGGAACAGGTCGACCAGCACCGCCTCCACCGGCCGGAAGCCGTGGCCGACGAGGAGCGCCAGGTCGCGGCCGGCGGCGGCCGGATCGCAGCTGACCAACACGATTCGGGGCGCACCGGTCGCCGCGAGCACCGCGGCGCCCGCGCGACCGAGCCCGGCCCTGGAAGGATCGGCGACGACCACGTCGGCGCGGGGCGCGCGCAGGCGCTCCACCGTGTTCGCGAGCACCCGGGTATCGAGATCAGCCAGATTGGTGCGGGCGTCGGCAACCGACGACCGGTTGCTCTCGACGATCACGCCGCGCCAACCGGCGCGTCCGGCCAGGAGGCTGCCGGCGAACAGCCCGACTCCGCTGTACGCGTCGAGCAGGGTGTGGTGGCGCTCGCCCTCGGCGGACGAGGTGTCGAACGTGTCGGCCGCCAGCGCCGTGACGACGTCGACCAACGCGGCGGCGCCGTCGGGACGGGTCTGGAAGAACGAGTCGGCCGAGATCCGCCAGCTTCGGCCGGCGACGACCTCGTGGATCCACGCGCGCTTGCCTGCCGTGAGCTCGTCGGCGCCGACCACCCGGACGTCATCCGGCACGCGGACGCCGTCACGGCTCGGGGTGCACACCGCGATGCGTTCGCCCGTCGCGGCACCCACGCGGAGCATCACCTCGGTCGCGGCGCCGAACTCGCCGTCGGCCACGAGTTCGTCGAGGAGTGGGTGCGCCACCGCGCAGCGATCGAGCTCGACAACCGAGTTGCTCGCGGCGCGGCGCAACCCCGCGCGCCCGTTGGTGATCGCGAGCCGCAGCGTCGTGCGAAATCCCCACGGATCGAGCGACGGGCCGTCCCGCACGACCGGATCGTGCCACCGCCCGAGGCGACGCAGCCCGTCGGCCACGATCTCGACCTTGGCGTGCCGCTGTGCCGCGTGCGCGAGCGTGGCGAGGTCGCAGCCCCCGCAACCCTCGGCCACGTGGGGGCACACCGGCGCGACTCGGTCAGGCGACGGCTCCACGATCTGCACGATCGTGCCCCGCGCCGCGCCGTGGCGGGCACGGATCGTCACCTCGACCAACTCACCGGGGAGGGCATCGTCGACGAGGACGATCTGGCCGTCGCTCCGACGCGACAGTGCGGCGCCACCGGCCACCAGACGCTCCGCCCGGACGACCGCGAGCTCGCCGCTTCCCCGTTCCTCGGTCACCACGGCAGCGTACGGGGGTCTCATCGGGCAAGGTGACCCGTTCCGTTCAGGTTTTGGCCGCTGGATGCTGCATACTGAACGTGGGAGGGTGTTCACTCTGAGCACTGGGAAATGCGGGGCGCGAATGATCTCCGTCATTCTGCCGACACGAAATCGACGTGAGCTCCTCGCGGTGCAACTCGAGGCGCTTGCCTTGCAAACCTACGCCGGGGCCTGGGAGCTCGTGGTCGTCGACAACGGCTCGACCGACGGGACCCGCGGGTTCCTCGGGACCCTCGCCGACCGGTACCCCCGGTTGACCGTGGTGGTCGCCGATCGGGGAACCGGGGCGGCCTACGCGCGAAACCGTGGCGTCGAAGCGTCACGTGGCGAGTACCTGCTCTTCGTTGACGACGACGACCGCGTCGGCACGACGTGGCTCGAGTCGATGGCCAGGGCCGCTGACCAATGGGATGCGATCGCCGGGAACACCGTCGAGTTCCGGCGGGAACCCGATGGAACCGAGACGGTCGTCTCCGAACCACGCACCGAGATCCCCACGCATGCCTTCGCGTTCCTGCCGTCGCTGCGCGGTGGCAACAGCGGGATGCGCACGAGTCTCTTCGTGGACCTCGGCGGCTTCAACGAGGACTACTCGACGAGCGGTGAAGACGTCGACCTCTACTGGCGCGCGCAGCTCGCCGGTCACGCAATCGGATTCGTACCGGGTGCACTGCTCCACGTTCCGGTCCGCCCCGGACTGCGCGCCACGTGGAAGATCACGTACCGCGACGCGCTGGTGAATCCGCGCCTGTACCGCGACTTCCAGTCCCGCGGCATGCCCCGCATCTCGGTGGCGCAGGCGGCTCGCGTGTGGGCCGCGCTCTTCGTGTACGCGTTGCGCGACCTCCGCCGGCGCGAGACCCGCGAGGCCTGGTGCGCGCGGCTCGCGCTGCGCGCCGGGCGCCTCGTCGGAAGCGCGAGGTACCGCGTCCTCTACCTCTGACCGCGGAGAGCACCACTCAGGTGCGCGGCACGGTCACCCGGTCGATGAGCTTCCACACGCTGTTCCCCGCCGAGACCGTCAACCGGCCGTCCGCGTCCCACGTGGCCGTTCGTGGCCGCGGTACGTGTTCGAGGCCGAGCGCGTACACCGTGATCTGGTGCTCCTCGACGCGGATGCGGAGGAAGTTCTTCCAGTCCTGCTCGGCCAGCAGGGCAACCAGGGCCCAGACACTGCGTTGGCGGAGCTGTGCGAGCACGAGGTAACAGACGTAGACGCTCGTCCCGACGACGTAGCCGAGGACGAGGATCGTGACGTAGTAGACGGCCAACCCCCAGCCTTTGCCGTCGCTGAGCGAGAAGGCGAACCACATCGCGGTCGTGGTGACCACGCACACCGCGGCGAGGTGCACGGCTGCGTGGCCCAGCCCCCACAGCCAATGCGCGCGCGGCTGGGCCAGCTTGTCCCCGCGCTGCCAGGCCAGCGCCGTTCCCGAGAGCGCCATCCAGAGCGCGACGGCGAAGATCCAGAACGCGGTCGACTTGATCGCGGCCTCGGCCATCCGGTGCAGCCCTTCCGACCACGGCAGGTGTCCGATCTGGCGGATCGCGTTCACGGTGTCGAGCCCGTGCACCGCGCTGAGGCGCATGATCGTCGCGAGGAGCAGGTAGAGCAGCGCAATCACCACTGAGAAGCTCCAGTGTCGCCACACGCGGAGAAACGCGCGCCCCGCGATCCTGCCGCGCGCGACGCTGGGTTCGGGCCACACACTCGCCAGCGCGTACTCGGTTGCCGTCGTCGACGAGCGCCGCTCGCGTACCGATATCCGTTGCTCGAGGTCCTGCGTCCCCGAGAGGTAGGCGCCACCTCCACCCGAGGCGATCTTCACGCTCTCCTCGCCACCCGGAGCATCGGGAGCCGTGGGCGAGTAGCGCGCGTACACGTGTTTGTCGCCCGACAACATCAACCGAACTCGCGGCGAGTCGTCCCCGAACGTCTTGTGCACGAACCCTCGGATCACGGAGTACGCGCCGTCGTGGCCACCGCCGGACTCGAACCAGCGGGGATAGGCGGTGCACAGGATGACGCGGCCGTCCTCCTCGTCGACCAACTTGGCCGCGGCCTGGAAGTACCGGAGTTGTGGATCGTCCATCGGGCCTTCGAACGCGACGTCGATACCCCACAGCCACCAGCCGTGGGGCAGCCGTACCGCGAAGTAGCTCCGGTCCTGTTGCGTCTGCCACGCACCGATCCACTGGCCGCTGCAGAACTGCTTGACGAAGCCACCGAGGCTGTCGTACCAGTCGTGATTGCCGGGAATCGCGTAGAGGTGGAGCACGGGATCGTCGGGCTTCCCGCCCGGCCACTCCAGGTGCTGGAGGGCTGCTTCGTACGGACCGGCGGTTCGATCCAGGTACGCGTCGCGTTCGGGCGCGCCGACGGCGAGCGGGTAGATCTCGTCGCCGCCCATCACCAGCAAGCGCCCGCGTGGCAGCACGGTGGGTTCGGGTTCCGATGCGGAACTGACACCGACGGACGCCCCCGGTGGTTCCGCGAGCACGACGTGTTCGGCCCCGAGCTGCTCGGCGACGGCGTAGGTGGCGGCGAATCCGTCGCCCAGGTCGGCGACGTAGTCGAACCAGTACGGATCGTCGGGAGAACCGTCGACCGCCGTGAGCTCCGCGCGGTGATCGAAGTAGGGAGGGGTGGGCGGTTCCCCCGCGCGTCGCTGCGGGTAGGCGAACATCTCCCGGCGATCGCTGTACTGGCCGAAGGTCTTCGACACCACCGCGTGTAGACCGGTGCGGGCAAGCTCACCGAGTGCCATCCACCGCACCGGTGGTCGCGGCACGAACTGGCGATCGAACGTCCACGGGTTCCGTTGGCGCACGAAACCCGTGGTGCGTTCGGTCTCGATGTGCGCGTCGTCGCTCACGACGCCATGGTGTAGCCGATCGACGCCGCAGCAGTCAGGCCATCGGCGCGATCGGCGTCGGTCGCGGCGAGGGGTTGGCCCAGCCAGGTCGTGATCCGGCGGTCGATCTCGCGGTCGATGTGCTCACGCATGGACGGCATCACCGTGTACGCCGACCAGAACTCAGGCACGCTCATGACCTCGAGTCGCATCGGCGTGCGGGCCACGATGGTCGCAGGATTCGGAACGTGACGCACGATCCCGATCTCGCCGAAGTGGTCTCGCGGTCCGAGGTGCTCGATCCCCTTGCCGTCTCGCATCACCTCCACGACGCCGTGGACGATGGCGACGAACTCCAGGCACCGGTGTCCCTGACGGGCCAACACAGTGCCCTTGTCGACGGTGATGGTGGTCCGGAGCTGGCTGACGAGCTCCAACTCCTTCGTCGAACAGCCGGCGAACGGGTCGAGCTCCCGGAACTGGTGGGTCGTGTCGTGACGCTGCAACATGACGGTGTCCTTTCGCCGGGCCCGGCATCCGCACGCCGGTGGGTCGGCGACGGTGCTGCGGGGCCTCTCTGAGCGACGGTACGGAGACGCCGGCAATTCGTCATGAGCAACGATCTACTCAATTTCACTCGCCGACATCGCCACGAAGCGCGTTCTGAACGTGACGGTGCATGGAGCCGGGACGGCGGGCCGACTGGGCGCTGATGGAGCGTTCGGACGAGCTCGCGGTGGCGGTCGAGTGGATCACATCGGCCGAGCGTCGGCCCGTCGTGATCTTCGGCGCCTCCGGCGTCGGCAAGTCTCGTCTCGCGGCCGAGGTGTGCGATCGGGTACGCGACGACTTCCTGATCGAGTGGTGCGCGGCCACGTCATCTTCGACCTCGATCCCGTTCGGACCGGTCACGCGTCTCCTGGCGCCGGGCGTCGGCGACGGTCGGCTCGTCGAGATCTTCCGCCGATCGATCGACGCGATCGCGGCTCGGGCGCAGCCGACACTCGTCGCGGTCGACGACGCGCACCTGCTCGACGATGCGAGTGCGGTGCTCGTTCAGCAACTCGCCATCAGTCGCGCCGCGACCGTCATCCTCACGGTGCGAAGTGGGGAACCGGCGCCGGATCCGGTGACTGCCCTCTGGCGCGACGGCGATGCCCACTTCGTCGAGCTGCGCGCGCTGTCACGCGAGCAGACCGCCGCCCTCGTCGCCACCGTGCTCGGTGGCCCGGCCGAGGAGCAGACCGTCGATCGGTTGTGGGAGGTCACCGGCGGCAACCTCCTGTTTCTCCGAGAAGTGCTGCGCGCCGCCGGTGAGAGCGACGCGCTGCACCGTGTGCGCGGGTTGTGGCGATGGCGCGGATCGGTAGGTGCTCCCCCGCGCGTCCGCGATCTCGTCTACGCGCGTCTCGGCCGACTCGAACCGGAGGACCGCGACGCCCTTTCGTTGCTCGCGTTCGCGGAACCCCTCCCGATGGCCATGCTCGGTCGGGTCGTCGACGGCGCCGTGCTCACCCGGCTCGGCCAGCGCGGTTTGGTGGCAGCTCAACGACAGGAGCCGTCCAGCCCGGTCACGCTCGCACATCCCCTGTACAGCGAGGTCCTGCGCGCCGAGTTCTCACCCTTGGAGGAAGTCGAAGCGTGTCATCGGTTGGCCGAAGCCGCGCTCGATGCCGGCGACGCCGGGGGCACGCATCTGCGATGGGTGTCGGCGTGGGCGCTCGAGGCCGGAGTCGAGCTGCCGCTCCCGGTGATCGCCGAAGCGGCGCGGGCCGCGCTCGACGCCGCCGATCCCGGCCGCGCCGAGCAACTCGCGCGGGTGGCGCTGGCTCGCCGGAGCTCGTTCGAGATCGCGCAGACGTTGGGCGAGGCGCTGTTCGCTCTCCAGCGTTACGAGGAGGCAGACGCGGCGTTCAGAGGTGCGGCCGATCTCGCCGCTAACGACCAGCAACGAGCTCGGGCCGCGATCGGTCGGGCCCAGGCACTCCAGTTCGGGCTCGGCGAGCTCGACGCCGGCGACGACGTGCTGTCCGAGGCCACCGCCGCGGTCGTCGACCAGAGCTGGCGCGACGTGCTGTCGGCGCAGCGTGCACGCGGGCTCGGGTACGCGGGACGGTTCGTGGACGCAGGCGAGATCGCGGTGCCGATGCTCGATGCCCCCGACGAGCGGGTGCGATTGCGTGCCATCACGCCCGCGGCGACGCTCCTGACGCTGCGAGGACGGACCGACCGCGTCCTCGAGACGACGAGCGCGCTGTTCGAGCCCGCGGTACGCCTCCGCGACGAGTTCCCGCATGCTCCGATGTGGGTGGCGTCGGCGCGGGCGCCCGCCTTGATGTTCGCCGGTGAGCTCGACGCGACGATCGAACTCCTCGACACCCTGCAGCGATCGAGCGCGATGGCCGACCCCGAGGACCGCGGCTACATGATCGTCGCGTACGGCCGGCTGGCGCTGTACCAGGGACGCGTGGCGACCGCGACGCGGCACCTCCGTCAGGGTGTCGGCATCCTCGACGCCGCGAATCGGGCGGGGCGCCAAGGGTGGGGGCTGTGCCTCCTCGCCGAGGCGCTCGCGCTCGCCGGCGACGTGAGCGGGAGCAACGCGGCGGCGGAGGAGGCGAACCAGACGGCGCGGCCCACCAACCCGATCTACCAGGGCGACGCCGAGCGGGCGCGCGCGTGGGCACTGGTGGGCGCGGGGCTGGTGAGCGCCGCGATCGCCGCGCTGGTCGAGGTGGCCGACCGCAACCGCGCATCGGCGCCCGCATGTGAGCTGTACGCACTGCACGACGTCGTCCGCCTCGGCGCCGCCGATGCAGTCGCCGACCGCCTGATCGCGGTCGCGGGCACGATCGACGGGCGAGCCGCGCAGGCATTCTCCGCCCATGCCCGCGCCGCACGCGATCACGACGGTCCGGGCCTCGACGCCGCGTCCGGTCAGTTCGAGGCTTTCGGCGCGCAACTCCTCGCGGCCGAGGCGGCGGCCGAAGCCGCCGTCGCGCATCGCCGCCCCGGACACAAGGGCACGGCATCGTTGTCGGCGGCGCGGGCCCGCAGCCTCGCCGCGTTGTGCGAAGGCGCGTCGACTCCGTCGTTGCTCCTGCTCGGCGACGACGACCGGCTCACCCGCCGCGAGCGCGAGATCGCGAACCTGGCGGCGCAGGGAATGTCGAGCCCCGAGATCGCGCGTCATCTCGTCGTCTCGGTCCGGACCGTCGACAATCATCTGCAGCGGGCGTACACCAAGCTCGGGATCAGCAAACGGTCCGAGCTCCAGGCCCGCCTGACCCGCGAGATCTGACCGGTCCGGCGACCCCGGTGGCCTGGTCTCAGGGTCTGATGTCGGCGTACTCGGCCAGGTGGGCCGGCATGATGTGTGACGGATCCTCACGCCACTGCGGCGCCGCGAGTGCGGCCGCGACGAGGCCCGAGCAGATGAACGTCCCCGGCACGCCGAACGAGAACCTCAGCCCCGTCAACAGCGAGAACGAGACGCTGATGATCGTGAGGATCCCGAACGTCCGACCCTGCGCGAGCACGTAACGCACGAATGCGTCCGCCTCTTCGCGTTGCGCATCGGTGAGGTTGCTGGACACGACATGGAACTCGATGTCGCGGTACTTCTCGAACGGGCTCGTTCTGATTCGACCGCCCGACATCTCGATCAGGGTGCCGTCCGACACCCAGACCGCGTGGTTCCAGTGCGCATACGGAAGCCGATCCGAGCGGAAGCGCAACGACTGCCCGAACTGGATCAGCCGCGAGAAGTACGGAACGCGCCCGCGCACCCCGTCCTTCCACCGGCCGGCGGAGACCAACAGGTAGTCGCCGACGTGCCATTCATCGGGCAGCGCACCCGGCCCGTGGTACTCGGTACTGACACCGGTGATCGCCATCTCCCGCCGCTTTCGCTCCACCGTGCCCGGCTCGGGGCCTCATTTTGGCAGGACACGTGGGTTGACGCAGGTGAGCGGATCAACAATCACCCCGCCCCGCGTCAAGCGTCGATCAGCACATCCTGGAACACGAAGCCGTCGCGAGTCACGACCTCACCGAGTCGGACGTCGATCGGTGAGGTGAACCCCGGTGCATCCCAAACAAACGAGTGGAACTCCCCTCGTTCTCCGCACGGATCGACACCGGACGGGAGATCGGCCAAGAGCGCCTCGTCGAACTCGCGCCCGACGAACTCGGCGGGCAGGACCCGCGGGTCGACACAGGTGAGCACCGCCCGAACACCCGCGGCAATCATGTCGCGCGCCAGCCGGTCAGTCGGTCGACCCCACAACGGGAACACCGGCGTGATTCCGGTGCCGGCGAGATGCTGCTCGCGGTAGGCACGGACATCCTCGAGGAAGAGATCGCCGAACACCATCCGGTCGGCGCCGTCGGCGCGCGCGGCCGACACCGCGGCATTCATGCGCTGCTCGTAGATCTCGTTGGGGCACGGCGACGGGATCTCCACGATGTGCAACGGAATGCCGAGGCGCTCGGACTGCGCCTCGAGCAGGCTGCGGCGCACTGCGTGCATCGCGACCCGATCGGCATCGGCGTTCACCGTGACGAGCAGCGCACCGACTTCGACATCCCCCGCCGTGCGCACCGCATCGAGAGCGAACGCGCTGTCCTTGCCGCTGCTCCAACTCATCCACGAATGCGCCGTCATCGGGCGCGCCACACGTCGGCCATGTCGGTGGCCTGGATGCGCAGGTGCCGGTGACGGATCCCGCGCGCGGCGAGGTCGGCGAGCGCCCGCTCGCCTGCGTGGTCGGCGGCCTCGGTCGCCGGATCGGTGGTGTCGGCGTCGTCGACGCGGATCTCGTACCGGAACGAGAAGGAGACGAGCGGCACTTCGTAGGTGAACGTGCCGGCCCTCGTGAACTCGGCTCGGGCGACGACGTGCTCGGCGGCCTCCGAGAGCAAGGTGGCGCGGCGCTCGTCGTCGAGCGAGTCGAACTGGCCGCTCGCGGTCACACGAAGAATGTGCAGGCTCATGCGAAGCACGAGGGTAGAGCACTGCTTCCGCCGTTCATCCTGGGCCGTCACGCGACGAGGCGCCGCCACCAGAGGGGGACGGCACCTCGCCTGCACCGGGGACGGCTACTCCCCCGGTCCTACGACTTCGTTGCCGCGCCGCGCCGTGGATGGGCCCAGACGTGTCGTCGGTCACGCGTGGAACGTCTCGGTTCAGTTCGTCGGGCAGGCGGTCGAAAGAGGGCGGGGCGGGTTTCGACCCGAAAAGGATGGCGATGAATCTGTTCGTCTTGCGTACATGGCTCGAAGCGAAGTTCGGGAAGGACGAGGAAGGCGCCAGCATGGTGGAGTACATCCTCCTGGTCGCCTTGATCGCACTCGCCGTGATCGCGGCGGTCGTCTTCTTGAAGAACCAAGTGAACGGCAAGTTCAACCAAGCAGGGAGTTCGCTGAGCAGCTCCGGCTCCTAGGAGTCCGGCGCAGACGAACTCAACGCTTTTCCGCAAAAGCGATGAACGAGGCCCTGCCCTTGGTGGCGGGGCCTCGTCGCGTGGCGGGGCCTCGTCGCCCGTGGCGGGCCTCCGGCGTGCGGTTCACCCCGACGCAGTGCTTGAAGTCGCGCGCTGGACCAGTGTTCCTCCAACGTTCGGCCAAGTCGCTCCAGTGAGCGCGCATCCCGCCGATATCCCACTTGCCGGTTGCCCCCCCGGCGGAACCGCCCAACAAAATCGAGACCGCCTCTGGCGACCGCCCCGCACAGCGGCCCCCAGGGGCGGTCTCTTCTTTCCGGATGACGCGGTCCGGCTCGCCTAGATGCGAGGCAGGCTCAGCAGGTTGTCGGCCCGGCTGCCGTCAGGGCTGGTTCGGAGGTGAGCGCCGCGCCCGACCTTCACGACTCGCACCGGAGCGGGACCCGATTCGCTGGCGACGTGGGCCGCGTTGCCCTCGGCCAGCCATTCGACGGTCTGCGCGGTCGACATGGTTCCGCTGGTGCCGCTCGAGCTGTCGAGCCACTGGACGTGGGTGATGTGTTCGGGGAACGCACCGCTCGACGTCATCTTTATGGCCGTCACGTAAACCATCACTCACCTTCCCCCCAAGCCGCCCGGCGAGGGAATGCCTTGGAGGGAAGTTTAGAGAGAAGGGGGTGTAATTGCGCCAGTTGAGGGTGTGACACGGGCAGGGCGCGTTGGCCGGTCGTGCACACGCTGATCCGCCCGCGGGGGAATTCCCGTCAGTCGACCTGCGGTGCGACCGATGGGCCGAGACCAGAAATCCACTGAGCGCGCTCGGAGGGATTCGAACCCCCAACCTTCTGATCCGTAGTCAGATGCTCTATCCGTTGAGCTACGAGCGCAGATCGTGCGCCGAGCAGTCTAGGTGAACGGTCTGACCGGCCCCCGGGTCGTAACCGGCACGCAACCGCAGCTCAGGACGGCGCCGCGGGTGCTCAGTCGGGAACCGGTCCGGCCGCGGCCAACGACGCGGCGAGGTCGCGGAAGATGAAGTGGTGGAACGGCAGCATCGTGTACCAGTAGGTGCGACCCCACACGCCACGCGGGCGAAAGCGTGCCTTCTGCACCAGGCGGGTGCCCGAGCCCTCGGATTCCATGGTCCACTCGAGCCACGCCTCGCCCGGCACCTTCATCTCCGCGTGCAGCCGGAGCAACCGGTCGGGGACGATCGCTTCCACCCGGAAGAAGTCGACGGTGTCGCCGATCCGCAGTTCGGTCGGGTGTCGACGGCCCCGCCGCATGCCGGGACCGCCGAGGAGACGATCGGCGACGCCACGCAACTCCCAGAGCGGCTCGGCGACGATCCACCCACGCCCGCCACCGATGCGGCACACGTTGCGGAACACCTCGGCGATGGGCGCCGCGGTCGTGACCGTCTGCGTGTCGTCGAACACGATGCCGCCCGACCAGTCGGGGTCGGTCGCCACCGGATCGGCCGGGCCGCGCCCGACCAACTCGGCCTCCGCCCACGACGTCGTCACCTCGACCTCGCGCGTGCGGGCCAGCGCGAGCTCGATCGCGGCGCGCAACGGCACGAGTGCGCGCGGCAGGACTCGGGTGATCGCGTCGTCGTGGACGACAACTTCGTTCTCGAGGCTCTCGATCAACGGTTGGGCGAGGCCGATCGGGAGCGGCGTCACCAAGCCGACCCAGTACGACGACAATCGGGGCGTCAGCACCGGCACCGGGATCACGCGTCGTCCTCGCAGGCCCGCGACATCGGCGTACAGATGCATCATGGCTTCGTAGGTGACGACATCGGGACCGCCGATCTCGAACACCGTCGCGCGCGCCGCCGGGAGGTCGAGCACGCCGACGAGGTAGCCGAGCACGTCGCGGATCGCGATCGGTTGGCAGAGCGTTCGCACCCACCGGGGCGCGATCATCACCGGCAGGACCTCGGTGAGATGACGCAACATCTCGAAGCTCGCGCTTCCCGATCCGATGATGACGGCCGCGCGCAGTTCCGTGACCGGAACGGAACCGGACGCGAGGATCGCGCCGACGTCGTGCCGACTGCGCAGATGCTCGGACAACCCGGTCGAGTCGTCACCCAGCCCGCCGAGGTACACGATCTGCGACAGGCCGGCGGCGGCCGCGGCATCACGGAACGTCTCGGCGCTGATCCGGTCACGATCGGCGAAGTCGGCAGTGGCCCCCATGGCGTGCACCAGGTAGTACGCGGCGTCGACACCTTCCATCGCGTCGTCGAGCGAGGCACGATCGCCGACGTCGCCGGGCACGATCACGACCTGATCGCTCCACGGCCGACCGGCGAGCTTGGCCGGCGACCGCGCCAGGCAGTGGACCCGGTGACCGGCCGCCAGCAGCTCGGGGACGAGACGCCCGCCGATGTACCCGGACGCGCCGGTCACGAGCACGGTGCGGAGAGTCATGCGGGCTTCTTACCCAATCGTTCCCGTTGCACGCACGGCCGGCCGATGTACCGTTCGCGCCCGAATCGCGCGATACCTGAGAGGGGCTCTCAGGAAGCCGGGCACGGACCCCGGCCGACCGGCGTTACCACGGGTATGTGCGACAACCCGCGCGTGCCGGTGAAGAGCGAACAGCTTCCTCTCAGCTTTGTTTGGGCATTCTCACATCACCGGGTCATCCTCCCACTCGGTAAGGAGCAATGAAGATGTCGACATTCGGCGAACCCCCCTACGGCGAGCCCCCCGCCGGCACACCGGGCTACGGCGCGCCCACCGCCGGCCCGCCCGTCGCCGGCGCACCCCAGAGCACGCCGGAGACTCCTCCCCGCCGGCCCGCACCCAAGCGCCGCGGCCGCATCGCGGCCGCACTCGGTGTCGCGTGCTTCCTGACCTTCTCCGGCGCCGTAGGATACGCGCTCGGCGCCAACGGCGGAACGTCGTCGTCGGCCACGTCGAGCCGGGCCTTCTTCCCGAGCCAGCAGCAGACGCCGTCGAACTCGAGCGGCCAGCAGCAGGGCAGCGGCAACCTCGACCAGTCGGCGGTGGCCACCAAGGTCGAGCCGTCGATCGTGAACCTGACTACGACTCTCTCGAACGGTGAGGCCGCCGGCACCGGGATCATCATCTCGTCGTCGGGCCTCGTGCTCACCAACAACCACGTGATCGCCGAATCGAACTCGCTCCAGGTCGAGCTCCCCAACGGCGACACCAAGACGGGCAAGGTCCTCGGCTACGACAAGACCGACGACGTCGCGCTCGTCCAGATCGAGGACGTGTCGGGCCTGCAGGCCGCCAACCTCGGCGACTCTTCGAGCCTCTCGGTCGGTGACCCGGTCCTCGCCCTCGGCAACGCGGGCGGCAAGGGCGGAACGCCCAGCACCGCCGCCGGTTCCGTGACCGCGCTGAACCAGCAGATCACCGCGTCCGACCAGGACGGCAGCGACGCCGAGACCCTGAACGGCCTGATCCAGACCGACGCCAACATCCAGCCCGGCGATTCGGGCGGCCCGCTCGTGAACGCCAACGGCGAGGTGGTCGGTATGGACGCCGCCGCCTCGAGCAGCAACGGCAGCGGTGGCTTCGGTTCGTTCAACCAGTCGTCAGGCCAGAACGAGGGCTACGCGATCCCGATCGAGAACGCCCTGGCCATCGCCAAGAAGATCAACGACGGCAACGGCAGCACGAAGATCCACATCGGTGGTGACCGTGCGGTCCTCGGCGTGCAGGTCTCGGCCGACTCGAGCGCGAACGGTTCCAGTGGATCCAACGGTGGCTTCGGTGGATTCGGTGGGAACAGCGGCTCCAACGACAACGGTTCGTCGACCGCGGGTGCCAACGTGGTCGGCGTCCAGTCGGGATCCGGAGCCGCTTCCGCGGGGATCCAGCAGGGTGACGTGATCACCGGCGTCGACAACAACACCATCTCGTCGGCCACCGACCTCACCAACACGATGACCGCCTACAAGTCGGGCGACTCGGTGACCGTCACGTGGATCGACTCCTCGGGGTCGAGCCACCACGCATCGGTGAAGCTCGGATCAGGTCCCCCCGCCTGATCCGGGCGCAACCGTTGCGCCCGCCGGTGTCAGGTGCGAGGCTTCGGCCTCGCCGCACCGGTACGGGAGGCACGGATGCGACACCGGTTTCTCGTTCCGTGGGTGCTGGCGGCCGTGGCCTTCGTGGCCACGGCCGCACCCGCGTCCGCCGTCGCGGGGGCGGCGGCAACGGCGACGAAGAGCGCGCGCAGCGCTGACTCGAACGATGATCGCAAGATCAGCATCAGCGGTGGCGTCGTCGTCGCCCGCGGCGAGACCATCACCGGTCCGGTGGTGTCAATCGACGGAACGGTGCTGGTCAACGGCACCGTCGACGACGACCTGCTCGTCGGCAACGGTGACCTGCGGATCAACGGTCGCGTCACCGGCGACGTGCTCGTGGCCCACGGCGACATCCACATCACCGGCCGGGTCGGCGGCGACGTGGTCGCGGTGTCGGGCCGGGTGATCGTCGACGACGGCGCGCACGTGGGTGGTGACGTCGTCTCGCGCTTCGCGCCCCGCGTCGCGGCGGGCACCGTCGCCGGCGACGTGAAGCGGGTCAACCTCGAGAACATCTTCACCGGGTTGATCGTCGCCTTCCTCGCGTTCCTCTGGATCGCGGTGACGGTGTCGATCGCGATACTCGGTCTGCTGTTCGTGCTCATGTTCCCCCGCGCCGCCGAGATGTCGGCCGCGGCCGGGAAGCGGGTCGGGGCCTCGTTCGGTTGGGGTGCCCTCGTGGGCATCGTGGGCCCGCTCTTCGCGGCGCTCGTCCTCGTGACGGTCGTGGGGATTCCTCTCGGGGTCGGGATGGTCTCGGCGCTCAACGTGCTCGCGCCGTTGGGCTACGTCACCACCGCGCTGGTGATCGGGCGGCTGTGGGTCAAGGGACGCACACCGAAGCGCACCGTCGGCGCGTTCTTCGCCGGGTTCGGGGTGCTGCGCCTGGTCGCGCTCGTTCCCGGCGTCGGCTTCGTGGTGTGGCTGGTCGCCTGCATCTACGGCCTGGGTGCGCTGTCGATCGCGGCGTGGCACGGAGGCCACGCCACCGGACCCAGCACGCCAGGGGCCGCGGCACCCGAACCCGCGGCGCCCGAACCCGCGGCCGCGCCGACGCCGACGGACACCGCCACCACGACCGACGCCGCCGCGCCGGCGACGACCACGAATTGGACCGACTCGCCGGACGGGTGACATCGTCGCCGGCGACGCACGCGATCCCGCGGCGCGAGAGGTGAAGACGATTGCCCAGCTCCAATGAACCCGGCGAACGATCCCTGCTGACCATCCTGGAAGCGTTCCGCGCCGACGGCTTCGGCGGCGACTTCCATTCCCGCCCCGGTGGCCTGGTCGAATGCGGGCGCTGCCACGACACGCACCCCGCCGAGTCGCTGGAACTGCACGCACTCGAACGGCTCGAAGGCGACTCCGACCCGTCGGAGATGCTCGCGGTCTGCGCGATCGTCTGCCCGAGCTGCGGGACCCGGGGCACGCTCGTGCTCACCTTCGGGCCCGAAGCGACCCCGGAGGACAACGAGGTGCTGGCCAAGCTCGAAGACATGCGGCGGTAGACGCACCTCCGCCCGGCGGGCAACCAGTGCAGTATGCAATACTTGCAGTGTGCAAGACTCCGCTACCGACGTCGTCGACGCCATCCTCCGGGCGTCGCGCGTGCTCATGGCGGTCGCGGCCCGGTCTCTGAGCGCGGTCGATCACGACGTCACGCTGCCGCAGTTCCGCGCCGTGGTGGTGCTGGCCCAACGCGGACCGCAACGACCCAGCAACCTGGCCGACGCGCTCGGCGTCCACCCGTCGACGATCACGCGGCCGAGACCACCGGACGGCCCGGATTCGTCGTGCCCGGTCTGCTCGCCGCGGTCGCCGCCTCGCTCGTGATGGGCCGGGCCTCGGTCACCACCTACCAGCGCAGCACGACCGGGCCCGATCCGAGCGCAACCGGCACCGGCGACGATGACGCGACGGGAGCGAATCCGACCCGGGAGTGACCGACCCCGAGAACGCAGCCGTGCTCAGCGGGCGGCGGGTAAGCCCGCTTCGGCGCGGGCGATGGCCAGCGCGGCGTGGATCAGGCCGATGTGCGTGAACGCCTGGGGGAAGTTGCCGAGGAGCTCGCCGGTCGAGGGGTCGACCTCTTCCGAAAGCAGGCCGAGATCGTTGGCGCAGCCGGCCATGTGGTCGAACAGCGTGCGAGCACGTTCGACGTCGCCCGCGAGCGCCATGCACTCGGCGAGCCAGAAGGTGCAGATGCCGAACGTGCCCTCGCCACCGGGGAGGCCGTCCTCGTTCAGGTAGCGGTAGGCGAAGCCGCGGTCGTCGGTGAGCCGATCGGCGATCGCGTCGATGGTGGCCCGCATGCGCGGATCCGCCGCGGGAAGGAACCCCACCAACGGCATCATCAACACCGACGCGTCGAGATCGTCGCGGCCGAATGCCTGCGTGTACGCGCCGGCGACGTCGCTCCACCCCCGCTCGAGAATCGCGGCGCGCAGTTGATCGCGGTGATCAGCCCACCGCGCGACTCGCTCGGGCGGCGCGCCGAGGACGTCGGCGAGCTGCACCGCACGATCGAGCGCGACCCAGTTCATCAGCTTGGAGTAGAGGAAGTGGCCGGCCCCGCCGCGCACCTCCCAGATGCCTTCGTCGATGTCCATCCAGCGCCGCACCGCGCGGTCGGCGACGTCGGCGAGGAATGCCCCGAGCTCGGCGTCGATCACGAGGCCCAGCTCAGACACCTGGCGCGCCGCGTCGAGCAACTCGCCGTACACGTCGAGTTGGGTCTGATCCCACGCGCCGTTGCCGATCCGCACCGGACGGCTCCCGCGATGACCCGACATCGTGGTGAGCTCGTGCTCGGGGATGAACCGTTCGCCACGGATGCCGTACATGATCTGGAGCCCCTGACCACTGGCCAGGCTGCCCGCGGCCGCGACGGCGAAGAAGTTGAAGAACGACGACGCTTCGAACCCGCAGCCGCTCGCCGCGAGCGCGCCCATCGTGAAGCTGGCGTCGCGTACCCAGGTGTACCGGTAGTCCCAGTTGCGCACCCCCCCGATCTCTTCCGGGAGCGAGGTCGTGGGCGCGGCGACGATCGCCCCGGTCGGCGCGAAGTTCAGCGCGCGCGAAGACGAGCGCGCTGCGCCGCAACAACGCGCGGTGCGTTCCCTCGTAGCCGCTGAGCTTCGCGGCCCACGACTGCCAGCCCGCGACACTGATGCCGAAGGCGTCGTACACCTCGGCGGGTGACGGCATGGGCACGGGGTCGCGCCAGGGATCACTGACGTGGAGCGCGAAGCCGAAGCGTTTCCCGGCCGGCACGGTGAGCATCGCCCGCAGGCGCGCGCCGTCGACCTCGAGGGGCGCATCGGCGGCGACGGTCACGGTGATGGGGCCACCGCGCGTCCGCCAGAGTCCGGGGGCGACCTCGGTGACGAGCGGGGTCACCAGCCCGAACTCGGGACGGACCACGAGCTCGACGTCGACGTCGACCGTGCCGTCGACCCCTTCGACGATGCGGTACAGCGCGGCCGGAGAGTGACGGCCGATGTCGTTGACCCGGTCGTCGGGATGCAGCGGCATGAAGTCGGTGACCGCGACCGCACCAGCGGCGGTCCGCAACTCCGTGCGGAGGACCATCGTGTCTTCGACGTACGCGCGCGTCGAGGTGGAGGCCTCACGGGTACGGATGCTCCAGGAGCCGCCTGGCTCACCGAGGATGCGGGCGAACATGGCGGGCGAGTCGAAGCTCGGCAGGCACGCCCAGTCGATCGATCCGTTGCGGCTCACCAGGGCGGATCCCTGGCAGTTCGAGAGCAACCCGTAGTCGGCAATCGCTTCCATCGCCGGCCGTCACCGATCCCGGGCGGGCACTACTCGGGCTCCGGGGCCGGGCGCACGACACCCACCTCGAAGAGCTGCTCGACGAGCTGCTCGAGCAGCTCGCCGACGTCGCCTCCCGCGGCGGGAACGCCGGCGTTGGACAGGTCCGACAGAGTGGCCACCATCGCTTCGACGCTCCGCTCCTCGGCGAGAAGCTCCCACACTACGGGTGCGAGGCCGGTGAGGACGCGAGGCGCGTCGCGCCCGGGGGCCACGAGCACGACCGCGTCGAGCGAACGGCGCCACAGCACGTGCGGGCTGCGCTGCCAACGGGACTCCGGCGCCAACTTCACCCCGCTCCCTCCTCGCCCTCGGCCCACCGCACGATCGGAGGAACGGGGTCGAGCGCCAACCCGAGCGCTCTCCACGTGCCCGCGATCGCCCGGGCCAGCACCGGCTCGCACGCCCAGGCCCGGGCCATGAGCAGCACGTCGATCAGGTTCGGCTGCTCCCGCACCACGAGCTGCGCGATGTCGCGCCGCGTCATCAGGCGAACGGCGCCACCGGCCGGATCGCTGCCCTCGTCATCGACGACGCGCGCGGCGCGGAGCAGCCGTTGCGGCATGGGCAGCGCGGCGAGCTCGTAGCCGGCGAGGGGAAACCGATACGGGGGTGCGAACAGATCGCGCGTCTCGGCATCCGATCCTGCGGCCTCGCGGATCGCGACCCGATCGGGATCGAGCACCCGACCGACCGCCGTCGCGGCCGCGCGCTCCGTTCCGCTCGGCACGAGCACTTCGATCGCGCCGAGCACCCGGAGCTCCGGACGCCGGTACGCCGTGTGCGCGAGGTCCGCGCCGCCGAGCACGCGGCTCGCGATGCCGGTTTGTGCCAGGGCCTCCAGTGCGAGCAGCAACGCCTGTTCACCTTCGACGTCGCGCGTGAACGCCGCCCGCAGCGCGGCTTCGGCGGCCGCGCGTTGGTCGACGGTGCTCGGCAGCGCGTCGTCGCGCAGCACCTCACCGAAGAGCCCGAGGATCCCGTGCTGCTCACACCGCGCGAGCAGCTCGTCGAAGTCGTCGTCGGGCAGCGGCGAGGCCGGCAGGGTGCGCCGCGACGGAAGACCGTACGCGGCCACGGCCGGGGCCAGGTCGCTCATGCGCGACCCGGAGCGGGGACCGCCTCAGCTCGTGCGCGCGCCTTCACCGCCGGCACTGTAAACCGCGCTGAGTGATTCCTTCACGTGGCCGCACGGCCACGCGACGGCGACCACGACGCCGACCGCCGCGCCGAACGCGAGCAGCGACCAGCCGTCGCTCAGGAACGTCATGCCCGGCGCGGCCAGCACGAGCGCGCACGCCGCGGCGCCCAGCACGAGCCAGTCGCGGGCGCGACGCCGGGGTGCGAAGCGCCATTGGCGCACGCCCGCCGCGGCCATCGCGCACGTGGCCGCCGCGCATGCCGTCGCCCACAGTGCGAGCGACTGGCCCGCCGAGCCTCCGACGGCGACCGCGAGGGTCGCACCACCGACTGCGGCAATCGATCCGGCGCCGAGCGCGGCGCGCGACCACCGCTGCGGTCGGAGCGAAGCCCACGGCCCGAGCACGCGGCTCCGCCACGGTGGAGCGCCCCAGATCGCCACCGCCGCGAGCGCGAGCGCAACTCCGATTGCGAACGGCACGGCTCCGAGCGTCCCGCGTGCTTCCCAGAGGAAGGCCAGGCTCACCGCGGCGCCGATCGTCGGCGCGCACGAGAGCACGACCGCGGGCCGCCGGCCGCTCAGCAGGAGGAAGACCGCACCCCCGAGCAGCGCGGCCACCATCCCGCCGACCGATGCCCCACCGACCGATGCCCCTCGGCCCGGCGCCACGAGCTCTTCGACCGCCGCCCCGATCACCGCGGCCACGGCCGCGACCGGTGCGGCGCGCCACCACGCGCGCCGGCCGGCCAACGCGCATGAGGTGATGGTCGAGATCACGGCGACGAGCGCGGCCGCGAGGTACCCGGCGTCGCCGGGCACGACGATCGCCGCCGTCACCACCGCGACGACAGCGAGCGCCGGTACCGGCGCGCGTGCATCGGTGCGACTCTCGACGCCGAGCAATACCCCGAGGGCCAGCACGAGCATGAGCGTCGACGGATCGGGGAACGGCAACACGAAGCCGAGGGTGACGATGGCGCTCGCGAGCGCGACCACGCCGATCGCGCCGCCGACGTCGACGCGCTTCCAGCCGCGGTGCCACGACACCTGCACGATCTCGGGGAGGAACGCGACCGGCGCGAGGAGGAGAAAGGTCGCCCACCAGCCGGCGTGACTGCCGACCACGCCGGCGGTGGCGCCGTAGAGCGCGAGGGGCAGTGCGAACGCGTTGCTCGGGAGCTGGTGGCGCGCCGCCTCCGCCGGCAACTCTCCCTGGAGGACGACGCGCGCAACTCCGAGTGCGGTGTCCATCAGCGAGTACGCGACCGCGGCCACCGCGGCCGCGGCGACGAGCCCCAGCCACGTCGCGCCCCAGTCGGCGGCCAATGGTTCGAACACCACCAGGCCGGTGAGGGCCGCGATTCCCCGGCTGCCGGAGACGTAGGCCATCCGGCCGAACGCCTTGCGTTCCCAGCACTGCGCGGTGAGCGGCCCGACGAGCAGGGCGATCAGCAGCGGGCCGAGCCAGGGGGCGTCACCGCGGAACACGACGAACGTCGCGAACAGCACCGCCACCTCGGCGGTGACGCCAACCTCGTTGGCGAGCAGCATGAACCGGTTCATGTACAGCGCGACCAGGACGGCGAACAGCAGCGATGCGCCCAACGAGGGCCTCGGCGAGCCGGCGATCACACCGCAGGCTCCGACCGCGAGGGCGACGGCGAGCGGCCCCCACGAGTACCAGCGCACGAGCCTGGGTCCGCGACCGGCACGGTCGGGATCGGCGCGCTCGGGATCGGCGCGCTCGGGACGGGTGCGGTCAGCGCCGTCGAGCACGTGGGCGCGACGAGTACCGCCAATCCCGGTTACGCGCTCCTCGTTCTCCACGGCTCTGCCCCCGTAGACCGGCCGAGCGGGCCGGCGACGCTTTTCTCGCTGACCAGACGCCCGGGGGCCGGGCGCGTCACGCACGGCTTCCCTCAGGGAGCAAGCATCTCGGAGTTCACCCTCGCCGGCGTACGGCAACTCCGAGATGTTCGGAGCCGAGCGGAGAGGGGCCGGCGGACGCGGGTCAGCGGGTGAGGAGATCGACGGCGCGATCGCCGGGGTGGGCGATGATCGTCTCGACCTCGGCCGAGAGCACCGACCGCGACTCGTCGAGGAACACCCGCACCCCGATCACCTGCTGCACCCGCTCGGCGATGAGGTAGAGGTCGCCGATCTCTGCGAGCTCGTTCACGACCATCACGAAGTCGAGCTCACCGACCCGCGCGACGGTGTCGCCGGGCCGCACCGCGGACCGCAGCCGGCCGGCGATCAGCGGGAGCAGATCGAGCAGCTTGCCCTGGGCGGGCGCGAGATCCGCAGGAATCTCGACGTGCACGAAGAGCAGGCCGGTCATCCGCTCCCGGCGGGACGCGTGGGCCAGGGCGGTCTCGAGCCGGTCACGCAGCAACGCCGGTTTGGCCAGGCGCGTGGCCGGGTCGAAGAGCGCGCGGTACTCAGCGTCGGCGAGCTCGTCGGGGGCGGATCGCAGGATCTTCAACATGCGCCCGTCAGGCGGCAATCGACTGTCGTCGACGCCGCGTGATCCACCTGGTCCAGCTGCGGGATCGTCATCGGAGAGATTGTCGGTGTGAACGTGCGGCTCCTTGAGATCGGCTCACGGGTCGCGAGCACCAGAACGCGCCGACCCGGCGACCGGGTCCGACCGAGCATACGGCCACGGATCACGTTCCGCGCGTAATACCACGCTCCGCGATTTTCCCTGCCTCGCCGCGTGCTGTGACGACCACGGAACGTGGTATTCTCCCGTGGGCGGAAGCGTCTCAAGTCCCTTGGCGGAACAGACGATTTCCGAGAGGTGCACCAAGAGCTGGGGACGGTCGAAGAGGTGGCAGCAGGCGAGCCGAGTCTGACCCGAAAATGGGGAAGCCAGGTTGCCCGCGTTGCCAGCCGGATGCGGGGCGACGTCCCGCTGGCGCTCCTCGACATCGTCATGGTGATGGCGGCCTACACGCTGCTCCTGGCGCTGCGCTTCGACCTGTCGGTCCCCAGCCACAACTGGGACACCTTCATCCTGTTCCTCCCGGTCGCGTGCTTCGTGCACGTGTCGGCCACCCTCGCCTTCGGTGGGTACGGCCGGACCTGGCGGCACGCGAGCATCGACGAGGCTCGCCGGCTCCTCGCCGCGGGCTGCGTCAGCCTCTTCACCCTGCTCGCGATCTACGGGTGGTCCGACCGTCGCGTCCCCCTGTCGGTGATCGTCGGCGGCTCGATGCTGGCGACCCTCCTGCTGGGGCTCGTCCGGTTCCAGTCACGCCTGTTCGCATTCCGTCGTTCCGCCTTCACCGGCACCGGCCTGCGCGTCGCGGTCGTCGGCGCGGGCGCGGAGGCGGCGTCCGCCCTGCGCGAGATGGTGCAGAACCCGAGTCTCGGCCTCGTCCCCGTCGTCGCACTGGCCGACGATCCGGCGCTGCGGTGGCGCTCGATCCACGGAGTGCCCGTCGGCGGCGACATCAACGACCTGCCCCGCGTGCTGCGCGAGTACCGCGTCGACCAGGTCCTGCTCGCGATCCCCGATGCGCCGCGCGCCATCGTGCGTCGCATCGCCGACGGCGCCGACGCCGTCGGCGTGCCGGTGCGCGTGTTGCGACCTTCCGGTTCGTGGGCGCACGGCATGCCCCGGCTCCGCAACATCCGGGAGCTCGACATCGAGGACCTCTTGCGTCGGGAGCCGGTGAGCATCGACCTCGAACCGGTGCGCCGCCTCCTGAGCGGGCGCCGGGTCCTCGTGACCGGCGGCGGTGGCTGGATTGGTTCGGAGATCGCGCGCCAGGTGTCGGAGTTCGACCCCGCGGCCCTCGTGATCCTCGATCACGACGAGACCCACCTCCACGACGCGCAGCAGCGCGTCGAAGGGCCTTCCCAGCTCGCGTTGGCCGACATCCGCGACGCCTCCGTCGTCGCCGAGATCTTCCGGGAGGCCCGGCCCCAGGTCGTCTTCCACGCGGCCGCCCACAAGCACGTGCCGATGCTCGAGGACTTCGCGTGCGAAGCGATCCGCACCAACGTGTTCGGATCGCTGAACGTGCTCAACGCCTGCACACGGGTCGGCGTCGAGCACACGGTCTTCATCTCCACCGACAAGGCCGCCACGCCCACGAGCGTGATGGGCGCATCGAAGTGGGTCGCCGAGCAGATCCTGCTCGCGCGCGCGCCCGTCCGTGGCTACTCCGCCGTTCGGTTCGGCAACGTGCTCGGGAGCCGCGGGAGCGTGATCCCCACGTTCCAGCGCCAGATCGCGGCGGGAGGGCCGGTGACGGTGACCGACCGCGAGATGACGCGCTACTTCATGAGCACCGACGAGGCCGTCCGGCTCGTGCTGCTCGGCGCTTCGACCACGAAGGACAAGCAGATCCTCGCGCTCGAGATGGGCGAGCAGGTCAACATCTACGAGCTGGCCGAACGCATGATCCGCTTGTGTGGGTACCAGCCGCACGAGGAGATCGAGATCCGCCTGACCGGCCTCCGCGCCGGGGAGAACGTGGTCGAAGCGCTCGTCGGCCCGGCCGAGCAGGTGTCGGCGCTGACCGACGACCCGGTGATGACGATCGTGCCCTACCGACTCTCGACCTCGGTGCTCGACGAAGCCCTCGACGTGTTCCGGGGACTCGTGGAACACGGTGACCACCGCCTCGCCCGCAAGTTGCTCCTGGAACTGGCGGCGGGCGCGGCGCTCGGCGCGGCGGAGACGCGCACGTCGTCGGCCGCGGCGCGCTGACCGACCGCGCCCCCAACGCGGCTGCAGTTCATTGCCCACCTACTGTCGCTCGATGTTCACGACGCCGCTGTTCGCGGTCGCGGCGGCCAACCGCTGGCTGATCGCGTTCTCGGTGGTCGCGGTGCTCGTGTTCGCCACCGACGCGCTCGGTCGGCGACGCGCACCAAAGGCCGGGGCATCAGAGGGTGCGGCGGGGGTCTCCCGTCGGGACCGGCGCGCACCGGCGTTCGCGATCGGGAGCGCGGCCGTCGTGGTGGCACCCCTCGTGGGTCTGGCCGCCGCCGGCAGCGCGACCGACATCGTCGTCACCATGGCCATCGGCGCTGCCGCCGTCGCGCTCGTCGAGGTTCTGCGTCGGCTGATCGGGTGGACGCCGCTCGTCACCGTTGCCGCCGCCACCCTGGGCGGCATCGTCGCGGTCGTCGCCGGCGCGCGCCTCGGCCCGACCGGCGTCGGGGTCATCGACGTCGTGGGCGCGGTGGCCGTGGTCGTGGCGGTGACGTTCGCAGTTGGTGGACTGGGTGGAGGAGTCGGCACGCTTGTCGCCCTCGGCGTGCTCGCTCCCGCGGCGTTCGGCGGCCAAGACGCGCTGGCCACCGTCGCCGCCGCACTGATCGCGCTCGCGGTCGTCAGCGCCGCCGTCGGCTCGGATTCGCCGACCGCCCGCGCCGCTCGGCTCGCGGTCGGGTTCGGTGTCGGAGTGGGCGCGTTCGCATTGCTCCCGGTGTCGGGCACCGGCCGGCCCGCAGTGACGCCGTTGGTCCTCCTGGGCCTCGTGCTGCTCGACGCCCTCATGGTCGTGGTCGGCCGCTTCGACCGGCGGCTCCCGCTCTGGCAACACCGACCCGACCACCTGCAGGACCGCCTCGTGGCCCGCGGCTGGTCGGCACGTGTGTCGGCGATCGTGCTGGCCGTCGCGCAGGGCGCATTGTCGGTGTTGGCGCTGTTCTGCGCCCGGGCCGTGGCCCCCACCTGGTTCGCTGCGGTCGCGGCGATCGTGCTCGTCGCCATCGTCGCGGTCCTCGCCGGCCGGGCCCGTCTCGCCCCGGCGCCGGCGCGTCACACGCGTGGCTTCGTGACCGTGGTCGTGATCCTCCTGGTGGTCGCCGCCGCGGTCGTCACCGTGCCGGTCGGGCTGGCCGCCAACGATGCGTACCACCTCATGCAGGACGGTCGCGACAACGCCACTCACGGCTTGTCGGCGGCGCGCGATGGCGACACCGCCGCGGCCCTGATCAAGTTCAAGTCGGCCGCCGACGAGTTCGGGCGCGCCCGCGACCGTCTCGACTCCCCGCTCGTCGCCGGCAGCCTGGCGGTACCCGTGCTCGCGTCGAATGTGCGTGCGGCGCGGGCGCTCGCCGACATCGGTACCGACCTCGCGAACGCCGGCACGTCGCTCACCGCCGCGGTCGATCCCGACGAGTTGACGGTGCTGAGCGGTCGGCTCCCGCTCGAAGCGGTGGCCAAGGTCACGCCGCAGCTCGAATCCGGCACCACCGCGCTCACTCGGGCGCTCGGACGCCTCGAGAGCGTGCGTGACGACCCCAACCTGGTCGGGCCCGTGCGCGACGCGGTCGACAAGGTGCACACGCAGCTGGTGCGCGCCCAGCGCGAGGCGGTACACGCCTCGGCCGCCGCGGCCCTGGCGCCCGCGCTGTTCGGCGGCGACGGCGATCGTCGGTATCTCCTGGTCGTGCAGAACAACGCGGAGTCGCGTGCCACCGGTGGCTTCATCGGCAGCTACGGGATCATCACCGCCCACGACGGCAAGCTCGACGTCAGCCCCTTGCTCCGCGACGCGACGTGGAACAACGCGATGCGGGCGCTTCCCAACCCGACGCTGGTGGCTCCGCCCGACTACAAGGCGCGGTACGCGCAGTTCCTGCCTGCGACCACGATCCAGAACACGAACCTGGCCCCCGGCTTCCCGACCGTGGCCGGGGTGCTCATGAACCTCGCCACGCAGAACGGGATCGGCAAGGTCGACGGCGTGATGGCGGTGGATCCGCTCGGCCTGGCCGCGCTGCTCGAGCTCACCGGACCGGTGAACGTCGACGGGTGGCCGGTGCCGATCACCGCCGAGAACATCGTCAAGGTCACCCTCAACGATGCGTACGTCGCGTTCGCCGACTCCCCCGACCGCGCCGACTTCCTGGGCGACGTCGCGCAGAAAGCGGTCGACCAGGCGACGTCGGAGAACCTCGGCAAGCCCACGGAGATCGCGAAGGTGCTCGGGAAAGCTGCACACGGTGGACACTTCGTGCTCGCGTTCGCGCGCCCCGACGAGCAACGCCTGGCCGAGGAGTTGGGCGTCGCCATGCAGATGGACCCGGTGCGCTCCGACGCCATCGCGGTGACCTCGTCGAACTTCGGCGGGAACAAGATCGACTACTACCTCGACCGCACGGTGAACTACGACGTGCACCTCACCCCGAACAACGACGCGACCACGGCGCTGGCGCGCGGGCAGCTCGGCGTGACCCTCGCCAACACCGCGCCCGCCTCGGGCCTCCCGGCCAGCATCATCGGCCCGTTCCGGGCCGGATTCGTCGCCGGGCAGAATCGCTCGTGGGTATCGCTCTACTCACCCCTCGAGTTCGTCGGCAACACCCTCGACGGCGCGAAGGTCGCGACGTCGACCCTCGTCGAGGACGGCAGGAACGTCACCGCGCGCTTCATCGACATCCCGGCCCAGAGCTCCAAGCAGTTCAACGCCGATCTGGTCGGCACCGTGGCACTCCACGGCGGCTGGTATTCAGTCGACGTCCGCCACCAACCCACGCTCAACGCCGACCGGGTGACCCTGGCGGTGACAGTTCCCCAGGGCTGGAAGATCGACAAGACGTCGCAGATGAAGCTGGTCTCGCCCCAGAAGGCCGAGGCGCAGCTCACGCTGGAGAAGTCGATCACCCCGAGGGTGCACCTCGTACGCGACGACGGCAACGCAAACCTCTGGCAACGGCTGCAGGCCGGTTCGTAGGACCCGGGCCCGAAGCGGGCAGGGGTGTGCGGGCAGCGTGTGCGGGGCAGGCGCTACCGCGACCCGACCCGACTCGGGAACGGGTCGGGCGTGACCCGGCCGTGGCCGCCGACGCGGTCGCCGGCATCGGCGCCCGTGGGATCCGTGTCGGACTCGATCTCCTCCGGCTCCCGGCCGAAGCCCACCGGGATGCAGATCAGCAGCACCAGGAGCGGATAGAGCTGCACCCGCTCGCGCGAGAGGATGCCGAAGTTCCCGATCGAGGAAAAGGCGTACGAGAACAGCAGCGAATACATCAGCGCGAATGCGACGTACGGTCTTCGCACCATCGCGCGTCGGGATCGCGGCGATGCGGCGCAACGAGGTCAGCAGCAGGCCGAGGAGCAGAACGCCCTCCATCGACGCGGCGAGCGACTGCAGGTTGTGCGCCTCGTACGGCCAGGGACGGAAGATCACCGCGACGATCGCGTTGGCGACCGCGACGGGATTGCTGGGCGAGGTGGTGGTCGCCACCGCGCTCCCTCCCTGGGTCGACTGCTTGTTCGCGGTGGTGAGGATCTGGTCGGCGCTCGTCCCGTCGATCTTGCTCACGCCGAAGAACGACTCCATCTGACTCATGACGGCAAGCGTCCCGACCGCGAGGATCGCCAACATCAGGATCTTCACCGCAGGGCCGAGCAGGGACGGCCGCGGGCTCTTCCGCAGGAGGTAGGCCCCGAACAACGACACGATCGCGATGAGCGAGACGTGGGGGCGCACCATCGCCGTACCGAGCAGTCCGAGCGCGAACACCGGCACTCCGAACTGGTGCGCGGTGAGCATCCGCGCGGCGCCGTAGCTCGCGATCCCCAGCGTGAGCATCATCCACGATTCCTTGCCGATGCTCGACGGCCAGAACAGCAGCGACGGCAGGAAGAAGACGAGCAGCGCATAGCGCTTGTGGTCGCCCTCGGGGAACCCGACTCGGAACGCCCGGTAGAAGAAGAACAGGCCGACGAACCCGAACCACGAGTACACGAAGAAGCCGCCGAGCTTCGTCGCCCCGGTGATCGTGTAGACGAATCCGGTGACGATCTCGATGAAACCCGTCCCCGCGATCTTCTTGCCGATGTCGAACGAGAAGTTCCCTTGGCGGAACAACGTCGCCAGTTGGGCGCCGGCCGAGTTGTAGCCGTCGGCATCACCGGAGCCGTAGAGCGAGAAGGTCACGTAGTACCGCACCAGCGCGCCCACGGTCTTGAGCAGGAACGCCGTGATCACGATCTGGGTGGTCCACCGGTCGTTGTCGGCGCGTCCGGCCGAGATCGCGAGCGGGATCGTCATCACCAGCAGCACGGGGGCGATGACCATGCCGCCCCACACGTCGAACGACGTGTGGCCCATCATGTACACGAGCGCGACCAGGTAGACGACGGCGGTGCCGACGCCGAACACGGTGGCGCCCGACGGCCACTGACGGTCGCGGATGGTCCGGAGCGCGTTCATCGGCTCACCAGCACCCGGTCGTACACCGCTTGGGTCGCCAGCACCGCCGACCGCAGATCGAACTCCCGCGCCCGCGCCGCCGCGGCCGCACCCATCGTGACGCGCAACGGCGGGTCGTCGAGCAGCTTGGCGAGCGCGGCACCGATCGAGCCGACGTCACCGGGCGGCACGAGAAAACCCTCGACGCCGTCGGAGACCACCTCAGGGATGCCACCGACGCGGGTGACGACGCTCGGGATCCCCGTGGCCATTGCCTCGAGCAGCGAGATCGGCAGACCTTCGTAACGCGACGTGAGGACGAACGCGTCGAAGCCCGGCAGGAGCTCGTACACGTCGTCGCGGATGCCCGCGAACTGCACGTGCGGCTCCAAGCCGAGGGTCCGCGCCCGGCCCCGCAACTCCGCTTCGAGCGGCCCGGTGCCGACGATGACCGCGACCAGGTCGGGGTGGTCGCGGGCGAGCGCGGCGACGGCGTCGAGGAACGTGGCGTGATCCTTCTTCGCGGTGAGGTTCCCGACGGTGGCGACGACCAACGCGGAGTCGGAGAGTCCGAGCCGCCGGCGTCCCTCCGACCTCGCGGCCGGGCCGCGCCGGACCGACGCGAGGTCGGCGCCGTGACGGATCACCTGCACGGGCGGTGGGTGACGGGTCAACCAGCGCGGAACCGTGATCGACCGGGCCACCGCGTCGGACACCGCGATCACCGCCGCGTTGCGCGGATACGTGGCCGCGTTGGCCCAACGGGTCGGCCGCCGGTACCGGTCCCACAGGTTGTGCTCCGTGTGCACCATCGGGACCCGGCGCGGGACGGTGATGCGCGCGCCCGCCGCCACGTAGGGCATGTGGGTGTGCACGAGATCGATGTCGCGCTCGTCGACCAGCGCACGCAGGCGCGTGGTCCAGCGGAGGTCGGCCGGGTGCCGGTTGTCGAGGCAGTGCACCCTCACGCCGTCGGCGGCGAACGCGCTCACCAGCGCGTCCTTCCACGGCAGCAGGTACGCCACCTCGACCTCGTAGCGGTCACGGTCGATCGCGGGGAGCGCGCCGACCAGGAGCTGCTCGGCTCCGCCGCGGCCGAGACCTTTGGCGAGCCAGAGGACCCGGTTCATGCGAGGTTCCCGTGTCCCGGCCGCGAGCTGGCCAGCACCGGCTCAGGAGCCGCGGCGCGGCTGCGAAGGCTCGGGCGACGGTGCCGGGTACACGATCGGGCCGTGCCCGTTCGTGGCCATGGGAGCAGGGTCGACCGGGGTCACGACCGGGCTGGGCTCGCGGGATCCGCGGTGCGCGGGTGGCTTCCGCGAGCGGTACTCGCTGCGGTAGTACGACTTCGAGCCCCGCAACGACTGGACGCCGATGAGCGTCACCCCCACCAGCGGTGCCTGCAGGCGGGCCAGGAGCTCGCGCGCGCGGCGGCTGGCGTCGTTCGGCGTGCGCCCCGAACGGCAGACGAGCACGACCTCGTCGACGAGCGGCATGATCACGCCGGCGTCGTCGGTGGCGAGCAGCGGTGCCGTGTCGATGATCACGATGTCGGCGAGCACGCGTGCGGACGCGATGAGATCCAGGCTGCGGGCGAGCAACTCACCGGGGTGCTCCACCGGCACGCCACTGGTGGCGATCGTGATGCCCGGGTACGGGGTGGCACGCACGACGTCGGACAGCGCTCGGTGCGGATCGTGATCGGCGAGCAGATCGGTCATGCCCGGCTGCTCCGACAGACCGAAGTACTGGTGGAGCTCGGGACGGCGCAGGTCGAGCCCGAGCAGGAGGACCGAGCGGCCGGTCTCCGCGAACGCGACCGCGAGGTTGGCGCTCGTCGTGGTCTTGCCCTCGCTGGTACCCGGCGACACGACCATGATCACGCGGCCGCGCTCGGGCTGGGAGCGTTCGTGCGGCCAGTCGAGCGGTCGACCGTAGGCCGAAGCGTTGTACGTTCCGCGCGATGCGTCGGGAGTGCGGGCGGCGCTGCTCGAGACGACGAGCGCGGTGCGCAGGCTCCGGTACGCCTCCGCCGAGAGCGACTCCGGATCCGATTCGGTCACGATCGCGTGCTGCTTGCGGAGCTTGCGCGGCAGCATGGGGATCTCGGCCACGACCGGCACCCCGAACGCTGCTTCCGCGCTCTCCCGGGTGCGGATCCGCGTGTCGAAGCGGGCGAGCACCAGCGCGAGCAGGACGCCGAGGAAGAACCCGACGAGCCCGCCGATGATGGCGCGGCTGGTACGGCTCGATCCGCCGCCGACCGTGTCGACCGAGGTGGTGCCCAGCGTCGAGAAGCCGGACGTCGGCGTCCCCTGCGATTCCAGATCCTGCAGGTGCGCGACCGCGCTGTTGTACTTGCTGCTCGCGGGCGAGTTCACGTTCGAGCCCGACGCGGCGAACGCGGCGGCCGCGGTGTTGACGTCGGCCTGGGCGGTGGCGAGCTCCGCGTTGTACTGCGTGACCGCCGCGTTCTGGAGGAAGGCCACCAACTCAGCGGTATACGTGTCGGCCACCTGCACCGCGCGCTCGGGTGTGGCAGCGGTCGCGGTGATCTGCAGACCGTTCAGGTCGGAGTCGGCCGTCGCGGTGACATCCGGTTCCGGCGGCCCGAGCTTGGCGTTGGCCTGCGCCTGGACCTGGCCCGTGGTGGTCAGGAACGCCGCACGCGACAGCGTGACCGAGTCAGTGTTCGTGCCGTCGAGCGCGATGGTGTGCGTGGCGGTGTACTCGGGCACGGGCGTCTTCGTCAGCGCGAAGGCCGCGATGAACCCGACGAGCGTGAGCGCGACGATCACCTGCCACCACTGGCGCAGGGCCCTGAGGTACTGGACGGGCTCCACAGGTCACTCCGTTCCGGGGTCGGCGAGACCGGATCGCGTCAGCTGACGCGAGCCTCGCGAGGTTCCGAGAGATCCGCCGGCCGGTGTCGAGCCCGGGCGGAACGCGGCATCCCGCGTCCCGGCCCGCGCGCTCGCTCGCGCTTCACAGAGGGTCCCCATAGCTGCCAGTGCTCCCATACAGAGATCAACGGCCACTGGGGTGTTCGACTTGACCGGCCATTGCGGCTCGGGGTCGGTTCTGGCGCAGTTCACACAACGTGGTCGGGATGCCCGGATTCGGTCACTGAGGGCGGCGACCGGCACCCGGTTTCGTACACTCTCCTGCTATCGAGTCTTCGCCCCGCGTCCTCTTCCTGTGCACGGGGAACCTGTGCCGTTCCGTGATGGCGGAAGCCCTGATGCGGCACCGCGCGGACCAGTCGGGCAGCTCGCTCGAGGTGGCCTCGGCCGGCTTCCAGACCGAGGGTGAGCCGCCCCCGTCCGACACCATCAAGGTGATGGCGCGCCGGGGGATCGACGTGTCCGACCACCGGAGCCGGATGGTCACCCCCGCCGACCTGCAGGCCGCGGATCTCGTCGTCGGCATGACCCGCACGCACGTGTGGGACGCCGCGCTGCTCGAGCCGACCGCGCTGACCCGCTCGTTCGTGTTCGGTGAGCTCGTACGCCTCAACGACTCGATCGGCCGTCGCCAGGGTGGCGAATCGATCGGTGACTGGATCGAACGGCTCAACGGCGCCCGGAGCCACGGGATCGTCGGCAGCACGCAGAGCGAGGAGATCCCCGATCCCTACGGCCGCCGGACCCGTGCGCACGAGCGCGCCGCGCGCGAGATCGACAAGCTCGAGCTCGAGCTGGCCGACTTCGCCTTCGATCCCGTGCTCCCGAAGTACGACGTCCGCTGGCGCGAAGGGAAGCTGATCTGGGAAGCGTGATCGACGCCCCCGATCACCACCAGGTGATGCCCTTGCGCGCCGCGACCGCGCGGTAGGTGTCGAGCACGATCTGCACGCAGCGGCGTTCGTCGAACCGCTCGATGGCGATGCGCCGTCCGGCGATGCCGGCCGCGCGCAGACGATCGGGATCATCGCCCAGCGCGCGGATGGCGGCGACCAGCTCGGCCGGCCGGCCGACGGCCACGAGCCGACCGTTCACACCGTCGTCGACCACCTGGCGGCACCCGCGGATGTCGGTGGCCACGACCGGTACGCCCATGGCCGCCGCCTCCATGGCCGCACGCGGGAAGCCCTCGCGGTGGGAGGCGAGTACGAAGACGTCCATCGCCGCGTACAGCGCGTCGACATCGTCGCGGTGCCCGAGGAACTGGGCGCCGCGCGCCCGGGCCGCGTCGACCAGGTCGCGGTCGAGCGCGTCGGGCTTCTCCGGATCGTCGGCGCCGACGACGACCAGGCGGTAGCGCTCGGGCAGCGCGGCCATTGCTTCGAACAGCTCCGGGTAGCCCTTCTCGGCCACCAGCCGACCGACGGTGCCCACCAGCACGTCGCCCGGACCGACACCGAGCTCCGCTCGCCGCGCGGCACGGTCGTCGGCCGTGAAGCGGGCGGGATCGAACCGCGCGAGATCGACCCCGTTGCCGAGCAGCCGGGTGCGGTCGTGCCGCGACACGTGGAGCCGCACCATCCACGCCAGATCCTCGGGGTTCTGCACCAGCTCTTCGTCGGAGAAGCGCGACGCGATCGCCTCGAGCACACCCACGAGCGCGCGCTTGGCCCACCGGTCGTCTTCGGTGGCGTAGAGGCCGTGCACCGTGTTCACGACGATGGGCACTCCCGCCAGCCGACCCACGATGCGTCCGTAGAGCCCCGGCTTCGGGTTGTGGGTGTGCAGGACGTCGGGCCGTTCCCGCCGCAGCACCTGCCACAGGTCGCGGGCGGTGCGCAGGTCGGCGGCGAGGTCGAAGCGGCGGGTGGACGACGGCAACGCCACGTGCCGGATGCCGTCGCGCTCCAGCCCCTCGACCCATGGGCCGGGCGCGCTGATCCCGATGACCTCGCCCCCGTCGTCGATGACGGCGACGAGTTGCGGAAAGAGGAGGAACCGCAAGCTGAGGTCGACGGTGGTGAGGTGCGCGACCTTCATCGCGTCAACCAGCCCATCCGCTCAACCAGCCCATCTCGTCAACCATGTGCACCGGGCGTTGCCCGTGGCCGCGGCACGGAGAGCGCCCGGAGCGCGAAGAACCCGGCGGTGAGCGCGAGCGCGGCGATCACCGTGCTCGCCACCGCCGACGATTCCAACCCCGCGAGCCGCGAGCACGCGGCCACGACCACCAGTTGCACCCCGACCACCGCGACGATCGGGCGCACCCCCGGGTCGTCCGGCGCGTCCGCGCGCCCGCCGAGCGGGAGTCCGCTCCGAGCCAGCAGCGGCACGAATGCGATGACACCCAGGCACGCGACCGCGCCCACGACCGCGCCGGGACGAGCCACGCCGTCGGTGCCCGCGACCCATGCCAACAGGCCGACGAACGCGGCGGCGCCGCCCGCGCCGAGGGTGAGGAATCTCGCCGGCCATCCGGTGCACGCCAGGGGAATCGCGACGCCGAGCACGAGCGCGGCGTGCTCGGTGTCGGGCACGCACGCGTAGGCGCCGCCGACGGCCAGCAGCATCAACACCGGGCCGGCGTCGGCGACGCGCTCCCAGCGGGGCCATTCGACGGCGGCCGCGGCCGCCAGCACGACGAAGACGATCAGGAACGGCCGCACGAACGCTTCGCCGTGGGGTACGAACGCCGGCGCCAGGA
Source organism: uncultured Actinomycetes bacterium (assembly GCA_963819735.1). Lineage (GTDB taxonomy): Bacteria > Actinomycetota > Acidimicrobiia > IMCC26256 > DASPTH01 > CAWFXC01. The sequence goes on from CAWFXC010000001.1 coordinate 1,323,496, forward strand.
GCAGCGCACCCGGCACGAACAATGCGAGACGCGCGACGAAACCGACGGAGGACCGTTCGCACCACGCGCCGGCGGCGCCCAACGCGATGAGCCCGAGCGCGAGAAATGCCGGCCGCGGGAACGCGACGTTCGCGAGATGCGCCCCGACGTACGCGCCGGCGCACAGACCGATCCCCGCGAGTGCGTGCGGGCGTCGTCGCGGTGAGAGGAGCACGAACGCGACGAGCAGCAGTGTGGCCGCCACTCCGACCGCGAGGCCCACTTGGAACGACGGCCGATCCACGAGATCGGTCAACGGTTGGAGCACTCCGCGACGGTAGCCGCGCCCCGCGCGGCCGGATTCCACCGGTGACTCGCCGACCGCGCCCGCCGCGCACCGTCCGCGCACAGTCCGCGTGCCTACCGCACGTACGCCGGACGCGCGCGGCGCACGAGCGGTGCCGGTACGCTGAAGATCCCGTGTCCGATCGGAAGCCACGACCTCCCGTGCCGTCGCCCGTACTCCAGGTGATCACCGACACCGACCGCCGCGGTGCTCAGGTGTTCGCCACCGATCTGCACGCCGCGCTCCTTGCGAGTGGGCACCACGTGGAGACGGTCGCGCTCGCACCGGGCGCGACGCGCGGACTCGACGTCGACGTGCTCGGCACCACTCGCCTCGGCGCGGCGACGCTCCGTTCCCTGCGGCGCCGCATCACCGCTTCGTCGGTGGTCCTCGCGCACGGATCGAGCACGCTTCCGGCGTGCGCGCTCGCGTCGCTCGGGGTACGGGTGCCCTTCGTCTACCGCCAGATCAGCGACTCCCTCTTCTGGGCGTCGACCCCTTCACGGCGCGTGCGCGTGCGGGTCGGGCTCATGCGCGCGTCGCGCATCGTTGCGCTCTGGTCCGGGTCGGCGTCGACGCTCACCCAGCACTTCGGCGTCGCGCCGGAGAAGCTCCGCGTGATCCCGAACGGCGTGCCTCCCGAGCGGTTCGCGCCGTTGGGCGCGGCGGATCGGGCCCGCGCGCGTGTCGAGCTGGGCATCGACCCCGCGGTCGGGGTTGTGGCCTGCGTCGGGGCGTTGGCCGCAGAGAAGGGTGTCGACCTCGCGATCCGCGCGCTGGCCGACATCGACGACGCGGTGCTCGTGGTCGCGGGCGCCGGGCCGGAACGCGATCGGCTCGGTGCGCTGGCCGAACGCACCGCGCCCGGGCGCATCGTGTTCACTGGCTCACTCGCCGATCCCCGCGCGGTGTACGCGGCCGCCGATGTGGTCGTGCTGCCCAGCCGGGGCGGCGACAGCATGCCCGCCACGTTGATCGAGGCCGGCCTGCTCGGGCTCCCCTCGGTGAGCACGCCGGTCAACGGCATCCCCGACATCGTCGTCGACGGATCGACCGGCGAACTGGTACCCATCGGGGATCTCGCCGCCCTGACCCGTGCCGTGCGCGGCCTCCTCGACGACTCGGATCGGGCCCGCCGCCTCGGTGGCGCCGCCCGCGTCCACTGCGCCGGGCGGTTCGCCATCGACGTGGTCGCGGCGCAGTGGGCCGCGGTGATCGCCGAGGTGGCGCCGCTTGCCGCGCCGGGTACGGCACCGACCGGGCGTGAGTCGAGCGGGTCGAGCTAGTCGGAGAAGTCGAGGTAGTCGGGATCCGCGGTGTCGGCGGCCCACGCCGCCCAACTGGTCAGATCACCCTTGGCCTCGAGCGCATCGAGATCCGCCACCGTCCACACCACGTTGCGGTCGAGGGGATGCCATCCGCGCTCGGCGAAGTCGAACTCGAGCCGGAACGAACGGGTCTTCCACGGACGGCGCACCATGAGGGTCTGGGTGTACTCACGCGCCCGCCGGGTCATCTCCGGGGGGATGGGTCCGTACTCGTGGATGTGCTGCAGCCGGTCGAGGAACTCCTCCTTCGACTGCGAGTCGACGGTGAACCCGAGTTCGGCGTAGTTGCCCGTCCCGGCGGTGAACGCGGGCTTGCCGAAGCACGCGAATTCCATACCCGGCGTGCCGCGCACGGTCACCGCGTAGTCGGCGAACTCGTAGATCGACAGGGTCGAGATCTTCGTGTCGGGCAACAACAGGTGCACGTGATCCGGCAGATCCGGGAACCGTTCCCGGATCAAGGTGACCTCGGAGCTCTCACCCTCGATGTCGCCGTGCGCGACGCGGAACACGTTCGACGGGTGGGTCTTGATCACCCAGTTCACGTGATCGTTGCCGACCGCGGCGCCGACGGTCTGCACCAGCCAGTCGGCGTAGTTCTCGAACAGGTCGACGCCGTAGAAGAGGCTGGCGTCCCAGAGCACGTGGGCGAAGATCACCGCGGTCCGACGGTCGGGATCCAGGTCGAGCTCGGACCGGATCTGCTCGGGCGTGCGCGGTTCGTTGTCGGGCTGGAACTGGCGGCCGAGGGTCCACTTCCCGCCGTAGCGCGCCCGGAAGTCGCGGTCGAGCTCGGCGTCGCGTTCGGGGGTCCACGGTTCGCGGTGCACGCGTTCGAGGGTTTCCGGCGCGACCGACTTGGCGTCCACCCGACGACTCGCCTTGGTGAGGCGCTTGCTCATCAGCGCGTCGTCGCGCCACAGGTTGATGGTCTGGATGACGTCGACGCCGCGATCGACCGCGACGTCGACCATCGGTCCGTTGGTGCTGTAGTTCGCCTCTTCCACCAGCAGAACGCGCGGCTCGAGCCCGTCGATCACCTGCTCGGCCCGCAGCGTGTTCAGCAGCACCTCGTCGAGGATCGCGGCGACCCGGGTGCGGTTCTCGCCGATGGCGAGATCGGGCGAGCCGTCGAACGTCGTGCGGATCAGGGTCGACAGCACGTGGTTCCCAACGGCCTGCCCGCGGAACTCCCAGTCCTTGATCCCCGCGAAGTCGATCGGCCCGTCGAGGAGGCGGGCCGCGGCGTCGGCACACTCAGCCGCCGCGGCCGGGCTCACCACCAACTGGTCCTGCGCGATCACTTCACCCAGCCGGTACGCATCCACGTAGCGGCGCACACGGCTGGCGCGGTTGGTGGGGATCGACACCACCGGCCTCAGACCGTGGAGCCGCAGGGCGACCGCCAGCACGCAGGCGACCTTGGTGTCGAAGATGTTGTCGCGGTACAGGGCAACCAGCGCGACGGGCGCGTCGGATGGCGTCGCCGGCAGCGCGTCGAGGAACTTGGACGAGCGACGGGTCTCGGAGACGTCGCGCGCGATGTCGTAGGTCCAGCGCGGATTGCGGGCCGCGCGGTAGGCGTCGACGAGCCACGGTGCGCGTGCCGCGGCGTCGGCGACCAGCCGCTTGGCTGCGTTCCCTGATCGACCGGCCGACGCGCTCATGCCCTCGCCCCCGTCAACCGCGGATGCCCGAGAGGCGCAGCGCCTCCCGGTAGAAGGAGCTCGACGTCTCGAGCTTTGCCGGCTCGTCGAAGCCCTGGAGCTTGCCGTCGAGGATCACCATGATGCGGTCGCAGATCGAGAGGGTGGAGAGCCGGTGCGCGATCACGAAGATCGTGTCGCGGGGCGCGAGGCCGGCGAGCGTGTCGCGCATCAGCGATTCGGACTTGACGTCGAGCGCGCTGGTGGGTTCGTCGAGCACGATCACGTCGGGATCGTCGAGCAGGGCCCGGGCGATGCAGAGCCGTTGCCGTTGCCCGCCCGAGAGTTGCCCACCTCGTTCGCCGACGGGCGTGTCGTAGCCGTGCGGCCACGACATGATGTCGTCGTGGATGTGGGCGAGCTTGGCCGCCCGCTCGATCGCGGCGTCGTCGGCGTCGTCCCGGTAGAAGCGGATGTTGTCGCGGACGGAACCGGGCAGGAGTCGTGCCTCCTGGGGCACGAACGACAGGTGCTGGTACCAACTGTCGAGTGAAATCTCGTGCACCTCGCGCCCGTTGCTCACGATGCGGCCGCCCGTCGGCTCGCGCAGCCGCAGCAACAGTTGGACGAGCGTCGACTTCCCCGCGCCCGAAGGCCCGACGATGCCGATGATCTCGCCGCGCTCCACCGAGAACGACACGTCGCGCAGCACCGGGTTCCCGGGCTCGTACTCGAACGTGACGCGGTCGAATTCGATCGTCCCGATCTCGTCGACGGCGACGCCGCCGCTCTGCACCGCGGCCGCCTCGTAGCGTTCCTGCTCCTCGTGGAGGGTCTCGATGTAGGGCGCGGTCTCGTGCAGTCCCTGCACCGAGCTCTGGAGACTCTGGGCGTAGCTGAGGATCCGCAGCATGATCACGACGACGGCGCCGACCGAGGCCAGCGTCGAGCCCCCTACCGCGTAGTTGATCGCGAGGCCCAGAACGATCAGCCCCAGCGCGATCCCCTGGTACAGCATCGGGATCACACCACTGACGTACGCGGTGGAGAGGGAGGTCCGGGTCGCGCGGTCGAGCATCCCGTCGAGGCGCGAACGGACTGCGGGCTCCGAACGAAAGGTGCGGACTTCCTGCAGTGTCGTGGTGAGCTCGGTCACGCCGGTCGCGAACTCGTGGTTGGCCGCCGCGTTCCGACCCGACCGTCGACGCACCGCGCCGCGGAGGGGGCGCAGCACGACGCCCACCAGCATGGCGGCCAGTGCCGCCGCGATCGACGCCGGCGCGTTGACGAGCAACGCGGCGACGAGGAGCGCCAGGAGGTTGAGCCCCGACACGATCATCCCGGTGAAGCCCTGCACCGCGCCGGCCGTGGCGCCCGCGTACGAGGAGATGAGGTCCTGGAGCCGACCGTCGCGCTGCGTGGACTGCAGCGGCCACCCGGCGTTCAGGTACGAGCGGACGAGTTCCTTGCGAACCCGGTTGGTGGTCCGGTACGTCGCCCGCGCCGAGATCACGGTCTGGATCGCCTGCAGCCCCATACGGACGATCACCAGCACCGCCGCGGTCAGCAGCAGGTCGGGAACCGACACGCTCAACTTGGGGAGTGGGCCGAAGCTCACCGAGACGGAGGATGCATTGTCGGCCAGCGCGAAGGCGATCCTCGCGATCAACACGAGGACCCCGGCCTCGGCGAAACCGCCCACGATCGAGACGACGGAGAGCAGTATGAGCGCCTTGCGCTCGCGCCGCAGGTACGGGGCGAGCAGCGCGCGCAACGAGAGCTGCTTCGACGAGCCGCGCTTCGTGCCGTCGGCACGACTTCGGAGTCGGCTCGCGCTTCGCAGGCGCGTCCAGGATCCGCCCCGGTCAGTCATCGATGCGCTGGGCAAGGTCTGCTTCCATCTCGACGGGTCATCGGAGGCCGAACAGGACCGTCCCGCCTCCCACTACAACGCTTCGGCCGCAACGACGGCGGCCCTGAGCGCGAACTTCCCGGCGGGTGGGCGACCCGGGTCGAGACGATTCGTGATTGGCCCTCGATTTCGGTGGATGGGCGACCGATAACCCCGTCATGACACTGCACGAGGGGACCGAAGCAGGGCCTGGCACCCGCACCGATGGCCTGGCTTCCGCCCTGTCCGGACGGACCGAACGACGCGCTCTCATGTTGAGCCGTCCGAGTGGGCACGGCGCAGTGCGCGAGCTCACCGAACTGATCCTCGCCGAGACCGGAAGGATGTGACCATGGCCCCGAACGTCACCATCGGAGACCGCCGGATCGGGTCCGGCGAGCCCACGTACGTGATCGCCGAGATCGGCATCAACCACAACGGCGATCTCGATCTCGCCAAGCAGCTCATCGACGTGGCCGCGGTTGCCGGGTGCGACGCGGTGAAGTTCCAGAAGCGCACGCCCGAGCTGTGCGTGCCGCAGGAGCAGCGCGACATCGTCCGGGAGACCCCGTGGGGTCTCATGACATACCTCGAGTACCGCTACCGCGTGGAGTTCGGACAGGCCGAGTTCGAGGAGATCGATCGCTACTGCGCCGACCGCAGGATCTCCTGGTTCGCGTCGTGCTGGGACCTCCCGTCGGTCGACTTCATCGAGCAGTTCGACCCGCCGTGCTACAAGATCGCTTCGGCATCGCTGACCGACCCCGTCCTCCGCGAACGGTACGTCGCGACCGGCGCGCCGCTGATCGTGTCGACCGGCATGTCGACGATGGACGAGATCCGCGAGGCAGTGCACTCGCTGCCCGCCGATCGCGTGCTGCTCGCCCACGCGACGAGCACCTACCCGTGCAAGCCCGCCGAGCTCAACCTCCGCATGTTGATGACCCTCCGCGACGAGTTCGACTGCCCAGTCGGGTACTCCGGCCACGAAGTCGGACTGCAGACGACGGTCGCGGCGGTCGCACTCGGCGCGACGTTCGTGGAGCGCCACATCACGCTCGACCGCGCGATGTGGGGTACCGACCAGGCGGCGTCGGTCGAACCCGGTGGCGTCATGCGGCTCATCCGCGACATCCGCGTCCTCGAGGCCGCCCTGGGCGACGGCGTGAAGCACGTGTACGAGAGCGAACTGCCGATCCGCGCCAAGCTGCGCGGCGTGTCGGTCTGAGCTCCCTCACTCCGGGACGCCGCGATATGGCCGCGACCGAATCCGTGAACCGTCGCGGCTCGGTCTTCGTCACCCAGATCCAACGCGCCGGCCAGATCGGCCCGGTGGCGCAGTGGATCACCGCCGCCGGTTGGGCCGGGGTGCGCGCCGACGCAACGGCGACGCGTGGGTCGCGACCCCGGACGGCGTGCTGACCCCCGACGAGGCGCTGGTGCGAGCGTCGCAGCCGGACCGGTCGTCGATCGACCGGTCGTCCACGGGAGCCGCCCGGCGCCGACGCGTGCCCGAGCCGCTCATCACCGCGGCCAAGGACGCGCGCCGGATCTCCCGCAACCGCCGATTCGCCGAACAGCTGTTGGCGGAGCCGTGGGACCGGACCGGCATCCGGTCCGTGTTCCAGTTCCACGGTCTGCTCTTCGACGCCGGTCTGCAACTCGCCCGCCGCGTCGGCGCGCCGTCGGTGCTGATCGTGGACTCGTGCCAGGTGGAGGAAGCCCGCGCGTGGGGAGTCCACCGCCCGGGTTGGAGCAGCGTCGCCGAACGCACGGGCGAGCGTCCGCAGTTCGTCCACGCTGATCTCGTGGTGTGCGTGTCGGAGGAGGTCGCGGAGTCGGTGCGCCGACGCGGATGGAGGCGCGACGGTGTCGTCGTCGTCCCCAACGGTGTCGACACCGATCGCTTCACTCCCGGTCCCGCCGATCCGCGGTTGCGCGCCCGACTGGGATTGGACGGCGCGTTCGTCGTGGGGTGGGCGGGGAGCTTCCGGTCGTTCCACGGGCTCGACACGCTGCTCGAAGCCACGGCCATCGCCGGACGCGACATCGACCATCTGCACCTCCTCCTCGTCGGCGACGGACTGGCGCGGCCCGCGCTCGAGGCCCGCGCTCGCGAGTTGGGCGTGCGCGCCGTCTTCACCGGCACCGTTCCGTTCACCGACATCCCGGACTACATGCGCGCGATGGACGTCGCGACCGTGCTTGCCGATCCCGCCCAGCCCTTCCACTACTCGCCGGTGAAGCTCCGCGAGTACCAGGCCTGCGGTCGCGCGGTGGTGGCCTCGGCGGTCGGCGAGATGCAACGTGAGCTGCGCGACGGCGAGACCGCGGCGATGGTCGACGCGGGCGACGCGACCGCGCTCGCGGACACCTTCGTGCGGTTGGCACGCGATCCGGCGCTGGTCGACAGGTTGGGGAACGCGGCGCGGGCCGACGTGGTGGCCACGGCCTCGTGGGAGATCCGCTTCGCCGAGGTGGAGCAGATGCTCGGCCTCGGCCTCGGCGTCGGGCTCCGGCCCGTCTGACGTCGCGACCGAGCGGCTTCGTCAGCTCTCGGGGCTAGAGGGGGCGATCGCTGTCGTCGACCGCGACCGTGCGGCCGAGACGACCGCGGACGCCGTCCCAGGAACCGCGCGCCACCATGGCGACCTTCACGACGCGGCCACTCGACTCGCGGGTGACGGCCCGCGCCGCGAGCTTGGCCACCGAGCGGGCGGCTCGCCCGAGGCGGACCCGGCGCGTCAGATATCCAGGGACGGGTGTTCCTTCCGGCCGTTGGGTGTAGAGGCGGTAGTACACCTGGTTGCGCGCTTCGTAGTAGTACTTCCACGCCGGTTTCGCGGTGTCGGCGCGCGCCCGGCTCACCTCCACCCGCGCCTCAGTGGATCGGAAGAGCGCGAACCCCGCAGCCGGCATTCGCCACTGCAGGTACTCGGTGTCCTCGTTCCACCAGAACAATTCGGCGTTCGGTACTCCCCCGCGTTCCACTGCGGCTCGGGGAATCAACACTCCACACCAACCGAGCGTGTCGGTGTTGGCTCCGGTCGCGCGGTCGACCATCGTCGCCATCACGATCCGGGTTGCTCCCGCCGCGTCGGTCAACTGCGCGTCGAGCGCGTCCGGCGCGACCGTGCAGTCGTCGTCCATGACCCACGCCCAGCTCCAGGGCCCGGCCAGGAACTCCTGCAGACCGGTGGCGTAGCCACCCGCGGGGCCCGAGTTCTCGGCGAGTCGCAGCAACCGGGCCGTCGGTGCTGCCGCGACGATGTCGTCGAGTGCGGCATCGCTTGCGTTGTCGACGACCAGTATCGCGGCCGGCGCGGTCGTCTGGCGCGTGATCGACGCCAGACAGCGCGCCAGCGCCACGGGAGAGTTGTACGTCAACACCACGGCCAGGACGCCACCGTCAGCGCCGAGCGGCGACGAGCCGCCAACTGGCGGCGCGGTCACTTCCACACGTCGCCGAGCACCTCGACGAACTGCTCGATCTCTTCGTCGATCGTGTAGCGGTCCCGGTTCAGGTCGAGCGCGGCGTCCGACATGAGCCGGAGCAGCCCCGGCTCCGTCGCCAGCCGCGTGATCGCCGCCGCGAGATCGTCGACGTCACCGGGCGTGAACAGCAACCCGTCGACCCCCTCGGTGATCAGCTCGAGCGTGCCGCCACTCCGCGACCCGATCACCGGCCGGCCGCCCTTGAGCGCCTCGACCGTGACCCGGCCGAACGCCTCCGCGTGCGAGCACATGAGCAGCGCGTTGCACCAGTCGAGATGTTCGTCGGGCGCCGCGGCGTGGTCGCAGACCTCGAGGCGCCCGGTCACACCGAGACCATCGGCGAGCTCGCGCAGCTCGGCGAGGTACGCCGGCCGGATCGCGCCGGTGAGCCGGAGCATGACCGGCACCCCGTCGTCGAGCCGGCCTACGGCCCTGATCGCGAGGGACGAACCCTTCTTCTCGTTCTGGCGCCCGAGGAGCAGGAGCCGCAATCCGTCGCCGTCGATGCGATTGGGCCCCACCTCGAGCGGCGCGACGCCGTTGTAGATCACCCGGATCTTGCGGGCGGGGATCGGCGGCGAGAAGTACTGACCGACGGCGTCGGAGACCACGACGACCCGCTTCGCGGTCCACCCGATGACTCGTTGGCTGAACGACTCCCCGAACGCGTAGACGAGATCGTGGTCGAGTGTGACGAATTCGTGGACCCACCAGATGTGCGGCACGCCGAACAGGCGGCACGCCAACCCGGGTACCGGCGAGACGGCACTGTTCGTGATCACCGCGTCGGGTCGTTCGTCGCGCAGCAGCGCGAACCAAGCCGGGAGTTGCCGGGCGATCGCCGAGCGCGAGACGCAGTCGCCAGAGCTTCCGATCGAACGTCGTGAGATCGAACGGGGTCCACCGCGCCGACGGGGCGACCCGCCACCGCACGCCGACCCGCTCGACCTCGTCGGCCAGATCTCCCCCTCGGGGCAGCACGACGACCGGCTCGATGCCGCGTTCCTGCAGCCGCTCGACGAGCTCGATGAGCCCGGTCTCCGCCCCGCCCACGCGATCGGTCCCGTGGCTCGCGACGATCACGCGGCGCGGCGTCGTCATCGGCGACCTCGCGGCGTCAACGCTCAGCCGACGAACGGGACGAGCACGACAGCCGCGGCGGCATGATCACCTGTGCACAGGGCCACGAGGGCGCAGGGCCGCACGCGTTCGTCGGTCATGACACGGGGACCCCACGACTCAGGCCCGTGAGTGAGGCCTCGAGCGTGTCGATCTCGGTCTCCGGGCTCAACCGCTCGAACCGCTCCCGGACCCGGCGCGACTGCGCGGCGTACTCCTCGGGATCGTCGAGGCGCCGGAGCTGCGCGATCCAGGCGTCGGGATCGTCGCGATCCGCCCAGAGGCCGGCGTCGCCCAACGCTTCCACCAGGCCACCGGCGGGATGGGCGATGGTCGGGATCCCCGACACCGCGGCCTCCAGCGCCACCCGCCCGTACGACTCGTACGACGACGGCATCAGCAACACCCGGGTGCGCGAGTACACGGCACGGACGTCGGGCGTGGGACGCATGAACGAGACGTTGGGGAGCACCGGCCCTCCCACTTGCTTGCCCCAGCCGGCAACGCCCAGGAACTCGCGTTCGGGGAGCCGGTCGGCGAGGTCGAAGAACAGTCGGCCACCCTTGATCTCGGCCAGGTTGATCAGCGTGATCCAATCGCCGGGAGTGGTGAGATACTCAGCCTCGGGGACGAGCGGGTGAACGACGAGCGAAGGCTCGCTACCCGGGTACTGCTCCTGCACGAACTGCGAGCTGAACACCGTGAGGTCGGGGGAGCCGGCCAAGGTCGCGATGGGCGAGTTGCCGATCTGCACCAGGTAGGCCAGTGGACGGCTGTAGCGCGCCGAGAGGTAGATCGCGCGCTGGCGGGTCTTGAGCTGCGCGAGCACGATGTCGGACCATTCGAAGTGCTCACGCACGACGGTGCGATCGTCGGCGAGTTGCACGTCGATGCCGTCGACGACCTGCGGACGCGACGCCTCGTCGACGAGGACCCGGGTCTCGTGCCCGCGCGCGGAACTCCTGGAGCAGGCGGTGCATCGTGACCTCGGAGCCGCCGCGGTGTTGGGGCAGGTACGTGGACGAGTACCCGAGGATCCGGAGCTTCGAGCGATCGTTGCGACCGCGGTTGGTGCGGAGGCGAACCCGGAGACTCCCCTCGACGGCCGCGGCCATGAGGGCCAACTCGCGGGCGTAACGGATCGTGCTGGCGACGAGACCGCCATAGAAGAGCGGCATCAGTGGTTCCTTCGCGGCGTGGGGGCCAAGACGGTGGGGGCGCGCGCATACTGTTACCGAGGTTTCGGAGGGCCTGGCCAGTCTACCGCGCAGGGCGGAGCCACCATGACAGTTCAGCCGCCCGTCTGGGTCGTCAGCCTCTCCCGGGCCACCGATCGTCGCGAGTACGTCGTGCGCGCGTTCGCCGACGTCGGCATCCGCGTCGAACTGCTCGACGCGGTCGACGGTCGATCGCTCACCGCCGAGCAGCGCGCGGCCTATGGCCACCGACAATCGCTCTACACAGTCGGACAGCGGGCTCAGCACGGGCGAGGTCGCGATCGTGCATTCGCACCTCGCGGCGTACCGACGCATGCTCGACGAGCATCTTCCCGCGGTGGTCGTCGCCGAGGACGACGCCGAACCGTCAGCCGACTTCCCCGACGTGTTGGCCGCAGTCGACGCGCTGCCCGCCGACTGGGACGTCGTCACGATGTACTCGATGTTCTCGTGGTCGAATCCCGTACCGATCGACGACCGCTTGATCGCGGGCCGCTACCGCGTGTGCCGCTACCGGCGCGTGTCGGAAGGTGCGCAGTGCTACATGATCTCGGCTCGCGCCGCGCAGCGGATGCTCGACGTCGCGCTGCCCATCCGGCTGCCGATCGACGAGATGCTGTTCCGCGCCCGACCCGCGGGACTCCGGGTCTACGGCATCGAGCCCAACCCGGTGGGAGAGCACGGGTTCCCTTCGGAGCTCAGCCGGCGCCGGGATCCCATGGAGGAGGACGCCACGCTCGGCCTCCTCGAGCGGGCGATCGTGACGAGCGGCAAGATCAGCGCGCGGGCGCACCGCCGCCTCGACCGGATGCGCCCGGCGGCGCCGGCCGCGAGCGGTGACGCATGATCTCGGTCGTCATCCCCGCCTACAACGCTGCCGCCACGCTCGATCCTCAGCTCGCGGCGCTCGCGCCGCAGTGCGCCGACATCGACGTCGAAGTGATCGTCGCCGACAACGGTTCGACCGACGCCACCCGTTCGATCGCCGAGCGGTGGGCCGACCGCATGCCCGTGCGGGTCGTCGACGCGTCGGCGCGCCGGGGTGCCTCCGCCGCCCGCAACATCGGCGTCGGTGCGGCGCGCGGCGACTTCCTCGCCTTCACCGACGCCGACGACGTGGTGTCCGACCGGTGGTTGCGCGCCTACGACGCGCTCGACGACCGAGTCGAGCTCGCCGGCGGCCCGGTCGTCTACTTCCGCGCTTCGGAGCCGGCTCCCCGGTGGGCGACGGGAGTGGCCGACGAGCCCCCGGTGCAACTCGGTTTCCTGCCGTACGCGGTCGGGACCAACATCGCGATGAGCCGCGCCGCGTTCGAACGCGTCGGTGGCTTCCCCGAGGACTGGCCCCCGGCGGAAGACGTGGTGATCTGCTGGCGGCTCCAGCTCGACGGCATCCCCCTGCACTACGCGACGGATGCAATCGTCTGGAAGCGGCGTCGCGCGACGATGCGGGGGACGATGCGCGAGTACTACTGGTACGGACGACGCGATCCCGAGCTCATGCGCGAGTTCGACGTGAAGCGCGCGCACCGGCAGCCTCCACTCGAGACCACGCACGTCTACCTCGGGTTGGTCGCGCGCCTCCCGCTGCTCTTCAGCGAGACCCAACGCGAGCGTTGGAGCGCGCAGGCCGGTCGGCGATACGGCCGCATCGTCGGTTCGTTCAAGACGCGGACCTTCTGCCCCTGACGCGGTCGCCGACCCGTCCGCGATCGTCTCTCGCCGCCCGGCAGCACGCGCGAACCGCTCGACGCGCACGGCTACGCTGCTTCGCGGATGGGACGCGCCGGCCACCGCTACATCGTCGCCGAGCTCCACGGCCGGCTGGGGGCTCAGCTCTTCGAGTTCGCGTCGTGTTACGCGCTGGCCCGCGACCGCGACGCCGAGCTCCGCTTCTACAACGGGTCGGTACCGGCCGACGACCTGCTCCTCCCGGGTTTGATCGGTGCCGTGTACCAAGAGGGGACGCCGGCCGAGCTGCTGCGCGTCGGTCGCTTTCCGTGGGACCTGCCGTCGGCGCGCGTGTGGCAGGCGGCGACGCACCGCGTGGTCGATCGCGTCCGTGCCGTCGGCGATCGGGGAAAGGGCAGCGTGACCCTGTGGCGCCCCCCGGCCACCTACCTGCCTGAGTTGCTGGAGCTGCCGTTGCCGGTCTGCATCCGCGGCTACCTCCAGACCGAGCGGTACTTCGCGAAGTACGCCGACGAGATCATGTCGGTCCTGCAGTGGCCGCAACGCAGCCCTTCCCTTCCCGCCGACATCGGACCGACGATCGCGGTCTCGTTTCGGCGGGGCGACTACAACAGCTTCGGCTGGACCCTCCCGCTCGAGTACTACGACGATGCGCTCGAGCTCGTGATGGCCCAGCTGCCGGACGCGACCATCGTGTTGTTCGGCGACGATCCGGGCTTCGTCCAACTGGCCGCGAGATGGCTGTCGAAGTACGCGCCGACCATTGACGGATTGGCCTTCGGCGCCGACCCCGTCGGGCAGCTCACGACCTTCTCGCAATGCGACCACTGCGTCATCTCGAACTCCTCGTTCGCCTGGTGGGGCGCGTGGCTCGGCGACCAGCTGATGCCCGCGGCGACGCGGATGGTCGTGTCGCCGAGCGAGTACGGCGAGGGGAGCGATCGCCTCCCGGAACGCTGGCTGAAGGTCAAGAGTGGCAGCGCGGTCTTCTGATCGATTCGGGCGCCGAGCAGAGGTGTGAGCGAGGACTCCTGCCCGACGTTCTCCCCTCCGCCGGTGTCGGTCGTCATCGCGGCGCGCAACGTGGCCGACACCATCGATGAGCAATTGGCCGCGCTCAGGGACCAGAACTATCCCGGTCCGGTCGAGATCATCGTCGCCGACAACGGATCGACCGACGCCACGTGCGCTCGAGTGCGCGCGTGGTCCGACGCGTTCGCGCAACTGCGGATCGTCGACGCGTCGGCGACGCCCGGTGCTGCGTACGCGCGCAACGTGGGCATCGCGGCGGCGGTGAACGAACTCGTCGTCACGTGCGACGCCGACGACATCGTCGACTCCCGTTGGATGGGCAAGCTGGTCGGTGCGCTCGCCGACCACGATCTCGTCACCGGCGGGGTCGTGCCGTGGGACGGTGGGCCGCTCCCCGAAGCGCCGCGGCCCTTCACGATGAGCCGGGCCGGGTTCGGCTTTCTCCCGATCCTCTCGACCGGGTGCCTCGGCCTGCGCCGCTCGGTTTGGGACGCGCTCGGTCGGTTCGACGAGCAGCTGCCGACCTGCGAGGACGTCGACTTCGCGTGGCGCGCCCAGCTGCGCGGGTACACCCTCGCGCTCCGGTCCGACGCGTTCATCTACTACCGGGTCACCGACGAGCCGTTCGCGTCGTTCCGCAAGGCGTACGCGTACGGACGCTTCCAGCCTGTCCTCTACCGTCGGTATCACCGCGCCGGGCTGCCGCGGCAACCGCTCCACCGCGCGCTCGGTCGTTGGTGCATCCTCGCGGCGACGATCTACCACCTCGCCGGCACCGATGAGCAGCGCGTGAAGTGGTGCAACGAGTTCGGTCGACGGTGCGGACGACTCGTCGGCAGCATCGAGGCGCGCGCCGCGTATCTCTGACCGCTCGCACCCACACGTTCGGTCAAGGCACCACGCGCGAGGGCACTAGCGTTGTCGCCCATGTGCGGCGTCGCTGGTCTTCTCACGCCGCGGGGGAGTGCACCGGTTCCCCTCGAGACCCTGTCGGCCATGGTCGCGATGCTCGGCCATCGCGGACCCGACGGCTACGGCTTGTACCGCGACGACCGCATCGGTCTCGCGCACGGCCGGTTGAGCATCATCGACGTCGCCCACGGCTTCCAACCGGTCACCAACGAGGACCGCTCGGTGTGGCTCAGCTTCAACGGGGAGATCTTCAACTTCGTCGAGCTGCGGCGGGAGCTGAAGCGCCAGGGCCACCGCTTCGCCACCGAGGGCGACTCCGAGGTGATCGTCCACCTCTACGAGCAGCACGGGGAGGGGGCCTGGAAGCTCCTCAACGGGCAGTTCGCGTTCGCACTGTGGGACCGGCGCATCGATGCGCTCTGGCTGGTGCGCGACCGCCTCGGGATCCTGCCGATGCACCTGGCGGCCACACCGACGGGAGTGGTGTTCGGCTCCGAGATCAAGGCGCTGCTGGCGAGCCGCGCGTTGGCCCCGGTGATCGACCCCGCGGCGGTGGTCGAGACCTTCACCCGTTGGTCGGCCGCGGCGCCGCGCACGATGTTCGCCGGTGTACAGAGCGTGCAGCCCGGTACCAGCCTGCGCATCGACCACGATCTGCACCTGCACGAGACGCGGTACTGGCAGCCGAACTTCGGCGAGGACCCCACCGCGTCGCGTCGCACCGTCGACGACGCCGCCGACGAGCTCGGCAGCCTGCTCGAGCAGTCGGTGCGACTCCGGCTGCGCGCCGACGTCCCCGTGGGCGCGTACCTCAGTGGTGGTCTCGACTCCTCGGTGATCGCGTCGCTCGTCCGTGACGTCGACAGCAGCCCGCTCGAGACGTTCGCGGTCCGCTTCGCCGACGCGCGGTTCGACGAAGGCGTCGGCCAGCGCCGCATGGCCGACCTGCTCGGCACGGAGCACCACGAGATCGTCTGTGGCGACGCCGAGATCCGCGAAACCCTGGGGGCGGTCGTGTGGCACTGCGAGTCGCCGTTGCTGCGCACCGCACCGGCCCCGTTGTTCCTCCTCTCGGGGCTGGTGCACGACGAGGGGATGAAGGTCGTCCTCACCGGCGAAGGCGCCGACGAGCTGTTCGCCGGGTACGGCATCTTCAAGGAGGACAAGGTGCGGCGGTTCTGGGCCGCCGATCCGTCGTCGGCCATGCGGCCCCGGCTGTTGGCACGCGCGCATTCCGAGGTCTCCGCGGGTGCGGCACGCGACAGCGACCTCTGGCAACGCTTCTTCGGTCGCAACCTCGAGGCGGTCGACGATCCGACGTACTCACACATGATTCGATGGAGCAACACCAGCTGGACCCAACGCGTCCTGGCGCCGACGGTCCGCGCCGCCAGCACCTCCGCCGCCTTCACCGACGCCACCGGCCTGGCGTTTCCCGAAGGCTGGGCGGAGTGGGCACCGCTGGCGCGTGCGCAGTGGCTCGAGATCACGACCTTCATGTCGCCGTACCTCCTCGCCTACCAGGGCGACCGCGTGGCCATGGCACACGGCGTCGAGGTGCGCTACCCCTTCCTCGATCCCGACGTCGTCGACTTCGCCATGCAGCTCCCGACGCACCTCAAGATGCCCGCGCTGCGCGACAAGCTCGTCCTGCGGCGTCTGGCCGGTCGCACGCTGCCCCCCGTCGTCGCGCAGATGCCCAAGGCCCCCTATCGGGCGCCGATGACCGCTCCGCTCTTCAGCCCGGCCGGCGCCGCGCCGATGATCGACGAGTTCCTCTCCGGGGACATGTGCGAACGCTACGGTCTGGTCGATGCCACTGTCGTCGCCCGTCTGGTCGACAAGGCTCGCCGGCTCGAGGGTCGGATGGCGGGTGAACGCGAGGAAATGGCACTGATCGGCGCACTCACGTTGCAGATGCTGGCGCGCGACTTCATCGACGAATTCGGCAACCGGCGCGCGCGCAACGCGCGTTGCTCGATAGAGCGGAGCTGCACGTGTTCGAGGACCGGGTGTCCGAGCAATCGCGGGCGGATTCGCGGTGAGCCAACCGTTCGACCGCGACGTGATGACCATCGACGCCGAGGCCGTTACCGCGGCGATCGAGCAGTCGCTGGCGCGGGAGTCGGTACGCACCCTGCACCGCCGCGGCCTCGTGCTGGGCGTGAGCGGCGGCGTCGACTCCGCGGTCTGCCTCGCGCTCGCCGTGCGCGCCCTCGGTCCCGACCGGGTCGTCGCCCTCCTGATGCCCGAATGGGAGACCGACGACGGCAGCACGACCCGGGCCCAGGCCCTGTGCGACTCCCTGGGCGTCACCGCGATCACCGAGCACATCGGGCCGATCCTGGAGGCCGCCGGTTGCTACCGCCGCCGCGACGACGCCATCCGCGAGCTGGTCCCCGACTACACCGCGGAGTACCGCCAGAAGATCACGATCGCCGGCGACCTGCTCGACACCGACCGGCTCCCGTTCTTCAATCTCACCGTCGAAGCGCCGTCCGGCGAACGCCAGGTGGTCCGGATGCCGGCACCCGTGTACCAGACGGTCGTGGCCGCGACGAACATGAAGCAACGCACCCGCAAGATGATCGAGTACTTCCACGCCGAGGCCCGCAACTTCGCGGTGCTCGGCACCCCGAACCGCCTCGAGTACGAGCTCGGCTTCTTCGTCCGCGGGGGCGACGGGCTCGCCGACATCAAGCCGGTGGCTCACCTGTACAAGACCCAGGTCTACGCGCTCGCGGCGTTCCTCGAGATCCCCGATTCGATCCGCTCGCTGCCGCCGTCGACCGACACCTACAGCCTCCCGCAGACGCAGGAGGAGTTCTACTTCGCGCTCCCGTACGCCGAGATGGACCTCATGCTGTGGGCCTGGGAACACGGCGTGGAGCCGGCGGACGCCGGCGCCCCGCTCGGACTCGACGCGGTACAGGTCGACCGGGTGTACCGCGACATCGAGGGCAAGCGGAAGGTCTCCGAACGCAGCCTCGCACCCGCGCTGCTCCTCGAACCCGTGGACGTCGGCGAACGACCGTGAGCAGCTTCGCCGAACGGGCGCGGCGAGGGATCGAACGGTGCACCGACGACGACTTGGCCGAGCTCCGCGAATTCCGCGCCGGCATCTACGGCGATCGGGTCGACGAGGTGGCCACCGCGTCACCCACGTGGTTGTTCGACGCCAACCCGTTCCGGTCGCCCGAGGGTCGCGGGTTGTGGATCTGCCGCCGCGACGGACGCATCGTCGGGCAGCAGGCCGAGGTCGCCTTCGGCCTCCACGCGCGCGGTGAGACGTTCCGCGTCTCGGCCGCGATCGAGCTCATGGTCGATCCGGCGTGGCGCCTGCGCGGGGTCGGCCCCGCGCTCTCCCAGGTGCAGCTCGACGCGTCGAGGGTGGTCGTGGGGCTCAGCCTCAGCGCCGACGGGTATCGGCTGTACCAACGCGCCGGGTGGATCGACCTCGGCGTGATCGACCGTTACGTCATGGTCCTCCGGAACGTCGGCGAGCACGGGAAACCACCGACCGGCGCGCGAGACCGCGCGGTCGCGGTGGCCGCCGCGACCGGGGCACTCGGCGCGGTCTCACTGGCGCGCGCCCGGACCGCCTCCACCCGCCTCGAGGCGATCGACGCGTTCGACGAACGCGCCGGTGGGCTGTGGACTGAGGTCGCGCCTGCTTACCCAGTGCTCGCGTGCCGCGACGTCGAGAGCCTGCGTTGGCGGCTGGATCTCTCGCCCAACGCGGATTCCTACCGACGCTTCTACGTGCTCCGTCGTGATCGCCTGGTCGGCTACTTCGTGGTGCGGTCCTCGCGGTGGCGGGGCGCGCCGATGTTGCAGGTCGTCGACTACTTCGCCGACCCGCGATGGGTCGGGGTGGTGCTCGCGCATTGTGTGACGCTGGCCAAGCGCGAAGGCAACGCCCTCGTGCAGGTGCTCACGCGCAATCGACCCGCGCACCGTCGGATCGTGTCGCTGGGATTCGTCCGGTCGGAGCGCCGGAACCCGGTGCGCTTCATGATCTGGATCGACGCCGACGACGCGCTGCACGACGTGCTGACCACGCCCGACAACTGGTTGATCACCGACGCCGACGCCGACCGACAGTTCGCGGCGATCGCCTCCGGTTAGCGGGCGATCTCGAAGAACAGCTCCTCGTCGCGCAGGAACCACCGCTCGAAGTGGGGGCCGGAGCGCTGCAGCTCGAACGAGTAGACGTCCATGGCCCGCCGTTTGGCGTCGAGGTAGCCCTCGGTCCGCACGATCCGCGGCCGGAGCCGGAGCGCGGCGATCAGCGGACCGGAGCGCGATTCGAATGACGTGCGCAGTCTTCCCTTGCCTTTGGGTAGCCAGGTCTGCGTGCCCCAGAACCAGATCGGGTAGCTGAGCACGACCGCGCGCGAACCGGCGTTCGCGATCGCGGCGAGCGCGGCGCGGTACAGGGCGCGGTGGTCGGCGTGTCCGTCGATGTCGCTCGGCACATAGATCTCGTCCGGAGTCGTGGCGCGGATCACGTCGGTGAGCCGATCGACGAGCGCGGACTCGGATGCTTCGAGCGTGCCGTCCTCGAAGTCGAGGCACTCGACATCCGACGCCGCGAGCCCGAGGATCGTCGACGCCACGCCCAGGTTCTCGGCCCGCATGGTCACGATCTCTTCGGGATCGAGGATGCCGAAGGCGCGGCCGTCGGTGGCGACGCACACGGAGACCGGCGTACCGGCGGCGCGTTTGCGCGCAATCGTGGCACCACACCCGAAGGTCTCGTCGTCGGGGTGGGGCGCGAGCACGAGCGCCGATCGGCCGGCGGTGACGTCGGTGAGGTCCTTGGCCCGTGTGATGAGCACCCGTCGGCTCAGGACCGCAGAGGGGTGATCTTCGGGCACGTGGGGGCTCCCGTCGGGGCTGCTGATGGCGGGACTGCCGGCCGCGACTGCCGGCCCGGGACCGCCGGGGGGGCGGAACCAAAGACTCTACACTCGTGGCCCCCACGCATCGTCCGGACGCAGTCCGGCACGCGGTCCACCTGCACGGGGAGCTCATGCGCAGAGACCACCCGTTGTCCGGAGTCAGCCGGAGGATCCTCCTGCAGCGCGCGGTCGACGTCACTGATCATGCGACGCAACGGACCGCGCTCGTGCTGGCACCGCATCCCGACGACGAGACGATCGGGTGTGGTGCGACGATCGCGCGCAAGCGCGCCGTCGGCACCGACGTGAGGGTATGGATCGCGACTGACGGCCGCGGATCCGCGCGGCAGCGACGTGACGAGCACCGTGACCGCGCGCGAACACGAGACACGCGCCGCGTGCCGCGCGCTGGGTGTGGACGCCTCGGCCATCACGTTCTTCGGCGTGGAGGACGGCGCGCTCGAACGCGAGCAGGAACGCGTGGAGCACGCCCTCGTCGCCGAGCTCGGCACCGGGCGGTTCGACGAGGTCTACGTTCCGAGCCCCGACGACGCCCACGCCGACCACCGGGCGCTGTTCGCGGCCGCGGTCCGCGCCGTAGCTCGCGCGAGCACACCGACCGACGTGCTGGCGTACCCGGTGTGGTTCTGGTCGAAGCACACGTGGATCGCCCGCTCCGGCACGCGACTCGCGCGGATGGCGCACTACCGGGCCGGGCCGCTCGCGGCGGCGGGCCGGCTCCGGCCGGTGACGATCCGCACCGGCGAGTTCCTCGCCCGGAAGCGCGATGCGTTGCAGCACTACGAGGACGAGCTCGGAGGGCTCCAGCTCGACACCGAGCGCTGGTTCCTCGCCGATCGCGAGCTGTTCTTCCGGATTCCGCGCTGATCGGTCCTCCACCTGGTGGCGCCGGCAGTGGCCTCCGCGAGCACCGCCGCGACGCCCGCCACTTCGTCGGCAACTTCGAAACGCGAGTGGTTGCGGGCGCGGGCGGCGCGTCCCATCGCCTCCAACCGTGCCGGATCGGCCGCGAGCGCTTCCATCGCGCGTGCCGCGGCCGCGACGTCTCCCGGCTCGAACAGGATGCCGTCGACCCCGTCGTCGACCAACTCTTGCGTGCCGCCGCTGCGCACGCCGATCACCGGCCGCCCGCTCTTGAGGGCCTCCGCCGTCGAGCGACCGAATGCTTCGTCGATCGCGCACGTCAGCAGCACGTTGCCCCACTCGATCTGGGCATGGGGATCGGTCGTGAAGTCGACCAACTCCAACCGGTCGCGCACGCCGAGTTCGTGAGCCAGCTGTTCGAGGACCCGTCGGTACTCGGGAGTGACCGGACCCACGAGTCGCAGCGTGATGCGTGCGTGTTCGCCGTCGACGGCCGCGAGCGCGCGCACGGCGGTCGCGCTCCCTTTCGCCGACGTCAGCCGCCCGACTGACACGAGGCGCAACGCCCCCGGTTCGACCGCGCTGTCGGGCGTCGGCGGCGTCATGATCCCCAGGTACACCGTGCGCAGCTTCCCGGCCGCGATCCGCCGCGAGTAGTGCGTCTCGACGGTGTGCGACACCGTGAGCACGCGTCGCGAGAGCAGGCCGATCGCGCGTTGGCTGAACGCGTCGCCCAGCACGAACCAACTCCCGAACCGCGGGCTCATCAGCTCGTGCAGCCACCACACGTGGGGCGTACGCGAGAGGAGACACGCGACCGCCGGCGTGGGGATCCCCGCCGTGGTCGTCACCACGACCGCCGGACGCTCCCGCCGGAGGAGCGCGACCCACGCGGGAATGCCACGCGGCGACGTCCACCAACCGGCGCGCCCGGATCATGGCCCGGCGGACCGTGCTCAGAGAACGTTCGGGATCGGTGTAGGCGACCCAGGCCGGCGTGCGGACCACTCGCCAGGGAATCGACCGGGCGTCGAGCGCCTCGCTCAACGCGCCCGGCCGGGGCACGGTGACCACGGGCTCGAACCGGTCGTCGTCGGCCAGGGCCGAGACCAGGGCCACCAGACTCTGGGTGGCGCCGCCGTCGAGCCTCGCCACCTGGGCGGCGAAGAGGACCTTCATCGCGTCGTTCGCATCGCGGACGCGGGTCAGCCGACGGACTGACGCCGGATCTTTCCCGAATCGGTCTTGGGAAGGGAGTCGCGGATCTCGATGTGCTTCGGAATCATGTAGGCCTCGAGCCGCGCCCGGCAATGGCTGCGCACGAGCCGCTCGTCGAGCTGCCCCCGCCCGCTCGGCGAGACGACGGCCTTGATCGCCATGCCGTCGATGTCGTCCTCCACGCCGACGACCGCCGCTTCCTCGATCTCGTCGAGCTCGTACAGGATCTGTTCGATCTCCTTGGGGCTGATCTTCTCGCCCTTGCACTTGAAGATGTCGTCGGACCGGCCGACGAAGTACAGGAATCCTTCATCGTCGGTGCGGAACTGGTCGCCGGTGTAGAGCACGATCTCGCCCTGGATCTCGCCGGGCCGCAACCACTGCGCGGTCACCTCCGGGTTGCCCCAGTACCCGCGCATCACGCTCGCGCCGCGCACGACGAGCTCGCCCGCACCGCCGGGCGGCACGCGCCGGCCGTCGGCGTCCACGAGATAGACCTCGGTGTTCGGCATGGCCTTGCCCACCGACCCGATCTTGTCGGCCAGGCGATCGGGGTCGAGGTAGGACACGCGCGTGCACTCGGTCAGCCCGTACATCGAGAAGATGCGGGCCTGCGGGAACAAGGTGCCCAGCCGCACGATGTGCGCGGGCGGTAGCGCCGCCGCGGTGTTCGTGATGAACCGCACGTGCGACAGATCGAGGCCCTCGAGCGACTTCATCCCGAGCAGGGTCGAGAAGATGGTAGGGACGCCGGGGAACCCGGTCACGCGATGCTCGACGACGCGTTTCATCACGTCGGCGGGATACGCGAAGGAGCGCTCCAGCAGCACGGTGCACCCCAGCCGAACCGCCATGAAGATCTGGAACAGCCCGTAGTCGAACGACAGCGGGAGCAGGCAGGCGACGACGTCGTCCCCGGTCATGCCGAGGTAGGTGGAGATCGACCACGCGTTGTGACACACGTTGCGGTGCGTCAGCATCACGCCCTTCGGTCGCCCGGTGGATCCCGACGTGTAGATGATGCCGGCGAGGTCGGCGTCGATGAGGCCGGGGTCGGCCGGGCGGGCGTCACCCGACCCGGTCACGCGCTCGTAGCCGAGGCCGCGAGGCGTGCTCGCGGGGACGTCGCCGACCCAGACCGTCGTGTGCACCGTCGGCGATTCGGCGAGGGCGGCGACGACCTGGGTCTCGAGCCGCGCGCTCGCGATCACCGCGCTCGCGGCGCAGTCGTTGAGGATGAACGCGAGCTTGTCGGCCTTGGTCGTGGGGTTCACCACCACGAACACGCCGCCGGCCATCAGGGCACCGAACAGCGACTCCACGAGGGTCGCCGAGTTCTCCATCACGATGACCACGCGGTCACCGCGCGACAGACCACACCGTTGGAGGGTCGCAGCCAGGCGGGTGCTCCGGGCCGTGAGCTCGCGGAACGTGGTGACGTCTCCGCCGCTGATGAGCACGGCGTGCTCCGGCGTCCGCAGCTCCGTCTGCGTCAGCATCTCGTGGACGAGGAGCATGGAACTGCCAGACGGTCGATTCAGGAACGCGCGTGAGCGGATTGCTTGCCGGCCACGAAACGGGTGAGGCGGGCAACGGAGTCGAGGTTGTCGGCCACGAGGTCTTCGTCGTCGACCTCGATGCCGAACGTGGTCTCGAGGAAGGACACGATCTCCATCGCGCCGGTGGAGTCGATGATGCCCGACTCGAGGAGTGACGTGTCGTCGTCGAGCTCACCTTCGTCGAGCAGGAAGTCGTCGATGACGTACTGACGAATTGCCGACGTCAGCTCGCGTGGATCGTGCTCAACCATGGCGAGATGCTCCGCAAGTTGTGTACATACCCTGACCACCTGTCGTGCCGTTTCGACCCACGAAATCGTCCGAACGTCCTGCTACCGCTGATCCGGCGTCGGAAACGCGGGACTCGTGTCGAGCACGCGCGTACCGCCGTTCTTGATCACGTTGTTCGACGCGAGTTCGACGTGCCTTGAGTCCCGGACTTCGACCACCGGCATACCCCCGCCCGAAGGCAGCAGCACCTTGTTGTCGCTGATGGTGACGCCGTCGCAGCGGGCGAAGAAGAACGCCCCCCTGGTCTCCTCGTCGTTGACCTCGCCGGTGGTGCGCAACGTGTTGCCGGTGATCGTGAACGGGCCCCGGTAGTCGGGCAGCACGCCGTACACCCAGATCAGCCCGCCGGTGGGTTGCTGCATCACGTTGTCGCGGACGGTGATGTTCCCGAGGTCGTCGCTCGAGCCCTTGCTCGCGATCCAGAAGTTCGTGGCCCGACCGGTGACGTTGTCGGCGATGGTGATCTGCTTCGCGCCCCCGCCGTCGCTGTTGGGTTCCAGATCGAACATCGAGCGGGCGACGTTCCGGATCACGTTGTGCTCAATCGTCACGTGATCGCCGGCGGTGACGGAGATGCCCTGGCGCCCGCTGCCGTCGAAGTGCGAGTGCTCGACGGTGATGTCGTGACTCCATTCGTGGGTGTCGACGTCGTCGCCCACGTAGACGAAGTCGCCGTAGAGCGCCGACGCCGCGACGTGGTCGAGGACCGCGCCGTCGACGCCCCGGAACGCGAAGGCGTGCTGGAACGCGCGGTCGGGTCGGTAGGCCGCGGCGGTGGCTCCGGCCTTCGCGTTGGCGCCCTTCACCGTGAGGTCGCGGATCGTGATGCCGCCACCGCCCAGGAACAGCAGGTGCACCCGGTCCCGGTCGCCGTCGGTACCGGCCTTCAGGGTGGCTCCGTTGCCCTCGAAGGTCAGGTCGTGACGCTTCTCGAAGAGGAGTGTCCCGTCGATCCGGTAGCACCCGTGGCCGGCGAACGAGAGCGTCGAACCGTCGGGCACGCCGGCGATCCAGTCCGACAGGGCCTTGGTGACGTCGCGGGAACAGTCGGCGGCCACCGTCCCGGGCACAGTCTGGGTGGCCGCGGCCGCAGGATTCGCCCGGCCCGCCACCACGGTCAGGGCGAGCGCCAGGGCCAGGAACAGGCACGAGAACCGACTCACGTACTGGGACGGGGAGATCCCGCGGCACCGCCCCCGTCCTCCCCGCACTGCACACCGCCCCGCTCTGCGACTGAAATTTTTCACACTCTTCGTAACAGCCCGACCACTTTACGTCGATAGAACGCCGGGACCGGCGCAGCACGCGCCGGCGGAGCGTGGGAGCGCCGGTCGTGTCATCAGTCATTTCGCCCCGGGCAGTTTCGAAGGTCGAGCGGATCGCCCGGTCGTTGAACCACCTCGCCGTCGTCCTGTCGATCGCGTTCGTGGTGGCGGCCATCGCCGCCGTCGCCTACGTGCGGAGCGAGTTCACCGACAGCGCCCCCGCCTGGCGGTACGCGCTGGCGATCGCCGACGTGTCCGGCCTCCTGATCGCGGCGGTGGTCGCCCGGGTGGGCGCCGCGCTCGTCCAGACCCTGGGCCGGGTGCGGGCCAGCCTGATCGACGCCATCGTCGGCGACCGGCTCACCAGCGAAGAGATGGACCGCCAGTTCCCCGAGAGCCGGGTCGGGTAGCCGTCAGAACAGCTCGACGTCGCCCATGCACAGGCCCCAGGCGGCCAGGGCGGGCGCGGGCGAGTCGTCGAGCGGCCGGCAGGCGAGCACGGGACCGACCCTCGGCAGGCGGACGAACGGGCCCAGCGTCAGTGGACGCGGATCGACCCGGATCAGGTAGTCGGCCGCGGCCGCCGTCCGCACCCGGTCGATGAGGTGGCGGGTGACGCGCGGATCGGCCTCCGGGACGATCACGTCGCACAGGACGCCCTCGACCGCCTTGCCCCGCTGCCGGCGCCGGAACACCGCCAGCCCCGACTCCGGCGTGGGCCCCCGCAACAACACCCGGTAACCGAGCGGCTCGTAGCCGTAGCGCCACGCCAGCAGCTCGGGGGTGCGCCGGGTCGCGATGGCGGCCGGGTCGGGTTGCGAGTCGAGCAGGGCCTGCACCGCGGTCCGATCGGCGAACACGTCGGCCGGGTCGTCGCCGAGCACCGTCGGGAGCGGCCACCGACCGGCCGGGCGCCGGGCTGTCGCCACCACCACCGGAAAGCGGCCACTGGTGGGCATCACCGCCACCGCCAGGCGACCGACCTCGGTCCAGCCCATCTTGAGGTAGCCGGGCAGGCTCTTGCCGTTGGGCGTGTTGAAGATCATCTCGACGCGATCGGCGGGCAATTGTTCGATCGCCTCGAGCGTGAGCCGGGTGAAGATCCCGCGTCCCTGGTAGTCGGGATCGGTGGCGGTGTCGACGGCCCGCGCCGCCACGATCCGTCGCCCGTCGGGGCCGACGAACTCCCAGCGGAGGAACGTCCGGAAGCCGGCGATGCGATCACCGTCGAGCGCGACCCACATCGGTGACATCCCGAACGGGTTCTGGAGGTGCTTCCACTCGAGGAACTGCGCGTCGTCGTCGGTCCAGCCGAGCGACCGGCGGGCCAGCTCGAGGATGTCCGGGAGATCGGCCGAATCGGCACGCCGGATGGTGAGGTCGTCTCTCATGCGCGAGTCGCTCATACGCGGTTCGCTGAACCAGGGGGCTCGGCCATCACGGCCAGCGTACCGACGCGCACCGGGGTCCGAGCCCAGGCGTGGCTCAACCGGCGACCGCGAACGGCCGTTGGTACTGGGGCATGAGCACGACGCGCACCGCACTGAAGTTCACGTCGGCCGCGGTCGACACCGTGCGCCGCCCGCCGCCCGGCCTCGTCGTGCTGATATACCACCGGGTCGGTCGCCGCACGCCGATCGAGGTCGATCTCCCGTTGGCTGCGTTCGCCGAGCAGATGGCCTTCCTCGCCGCCACCACGACGGTGGTGACCCTGTCCGACGGCCTGGCCCGCCTCGCCGACCCCGCGGCACCGCGCGTCCCGCTCGTGGCGGTCACGTTCGACGACGGCACCGCTGACTTCGCCGACTTCGCCCTGCCGGTCATCGTCGAGCACGCAGTGCCGGTGACGCTCTACGTCGCCACCGACTTCGTCGACCGGAGTCTCTCGTTCCCGAACGACGGCCGGCCGATCTCGTGGGCCGCGCTGCACGACGCCGCCGCGACCGGTCTCGTCGCGGTCGAGTCCCACACCCACACCCACGCGTTGCTCGACCGACTCCCCGACTCCGAGATCGGCGCCGAGCTCGACCGCTCGATCGACCTCATCGCCGAGCACGTCGGCGTCCGCCCGCGACACTTCGCGTACCCGAAGGCGGTGATGGGTTCGGACGCCGCCGACCGCGCCGTGCGCGAGCGATTCGCGTCGGCCGCGATCGCAGGGACGCGAGTGAACCGCTACGGCGCGACCGACCCCTATCGCCTGGCGCGCTCGCCGGTGCAGGTGAGCGACGGCGACCGCTGGTTCCGGCACAAGGTGGCGGGCGGCCTCGGCTTCGAGGACACACTGCGCCGGGCGCTGAACCGTCGGCGGTACGCCGGCGCCAGCACCTGATCCCTCAGAAGGCCAGCGTCCCGAAGGCCGGCGTCCGGAAGACCCGCGCTCAGAAGACGGTCGAGCCCGTCCGCAGGGTCAGCCACCGCTCGGGGACCCGGTCGCCCTCTTCGCCGTACTCGCGGGGCGACACCACGACGCGATCGCCGCGCGGGTGCATGCGGTCGCCCAACCAGGCGCCCCACCACGCGAACGAGGAGTTGGAGATGATGCAGTGGTCGCACGCGGCCATCAGCGCGAGCTGGGAGATCGGGTCGCGGCCGACGTCGAGCGCATTGAGCGTGCGCCCGAGCCGCGCGTAGCGGTCGATCGCGAGCTCGATGAACGCCGAGTCGTCGCCGAAGAAGACCAGCGTCGAGTCGGGGAACTTGGCCAGCAGCAGCTCGATCGCCTCGTCGTAGTACGAGAGCGGCAGCGTCCAGTCGAGGCTGTTGTAGTCGCCCCGCCG
The DNA here is from genome assembly GCA_963819735.1 of uncultured Actinomycetes bacterium. Taxonomy (GTDB): domain Bacteria; phylum Actinomycetota; class Acidimicrobiia; order IMCC26256; family DASPTH01; genus CAWFXC01. The sequence continues at coordinate 1,351,055 of CAWFXC010000001.1, forward strand.
GAACGACACCGCGATCGACGACCCGATCCCTTCGGGGAGCGCGGGACGCGGGGTCGGCCACCGGAGCGACGCCACGAGGTCGTCGGCGTACTGCTCGAAGTACTTCTCGCTCTGGAGGTGGCCGCGGATGCGCACCGGCAGATCGAGATCGAAGAGGTCGGGTTGGTAGACGCTGGCCGGCAGCCACCGTTCGACGCTCGACGGACCGCGGCCGACGACGCGGCGCAGGAGGTCGACGGCCCGGCTGGTGAGGGCCTGCCACGCGGGCGGGAACGGCATCTTCCAGGGGAAGAGCCCGACCGAGAGCTTCTCCAACGTGTTCACTTCCCGATAGCCCGGCCCGAGCAGATCGGACAGCAACAGGTGACCGTCGGCGACGGTGCCGTTGACGAATTTCAGGTCGACGCCCCGCCGGCGGGCGACGGCGTAACACGACGCGTACTCGAACAGCTGGCTGCCGAGGCGCCCGTGCATCTCGGCGACGACGTACTGGGAACGGGCGCCCACGTCAGCGACCGGTCTCGTTCCGGACACGGTTCGAAATCTCACGTTCCGTGATCACGAGTCGTGCAGAGGAGCTCACCAGACCGCCAGTTTCCGGGGAACCAGATGCGGAAAGGTTAGCCGGTCCGCGACCAGCGACCACTCTCCGCTACAACGTCTCCGCGCAACCTCACCGAGGGGTGAGCCCTACGACTCCGCGGCCTCGAGCACCCCGGCCACGACCCGGTCGACGTCGGCGTCGGTCATGGCCGAGCCGCTCGGGAGGCACAGGCCGGTCCGGAAGATCGCCTCGGCCACCGCGCCACCGCGCACGGGAGCGCCGGCGAAGAGCGGCTGGAGGTGCATCGGCTTCCACGCCGGGCGGGCCTCGATGTCGAGCGATTCGAGGTGCTCGCGCACCGTGGTGGGCGACGCGCCGAACCGCGCCTCGTCGAGGGTGATCACCGTCAGCCAGTTGGTGGGCTCGCCCTCGGGCGAATCGGGCATGAACCCGACCCCGGGGCGCTCGGCCAGCGCGTCCCGGTACCGCTGCTTGATCGCCCGGCGGCGGGCGATCTTGCCCGGCAGTCCCTGCAACTGCCCCCGTCCGACCGCGGCGAGGAGATTGCTCATCCGGTGGTTGAAGCCCATCTCCCGGTGCTCGTAGTGCGGCGCCGGCTCGCGCGCCTGCGTCGCGAGGTGACGGGCCCGTTCGACGAGCACGGGATCGTCGGCCACGAGCATGCCGCCGCCACTCGTGGTCATGATCTTGTTGCCGTTGAACGAGAACACCCCGAGCGCGCCGAAGCCGCCGGCGGCCCGCCCGTGGTACGTGGCTCCCAATGCCTCGGCCGCGTCCTCGATCACCGGCACGCCGTACCTCGCGCACGACTCGAGGATCGGGTCCCAGTCGGCGCACTGCCCGTAGAGATCGACGCCCACGATCGCGGCCGGCAGGCGGCCGTCGCGCGCCCGCTCGGCCAGCTCCTCGGCGAGGAGCGCGGGGTCGAGGTTCCAGGTGGCCGTCTCGCTGTCGAGGAACACCGGCCGCGCCCCGACGTACATGACCGCGCTGGCGGTGGCGACGAACGTGAGCGTCGGGACGAGCACGTCGTCGCCCGGGCCCACGCCCAGCAGGAGCAACGCGAGTTGGAGCCCCGCGGTGCCGCTCGACAACGCCGCCGCGTGTTCCACCCCGACGAACGTCGCGAACTCTCGCTCGAACGCGTCGACGTGCGGTCCGAGTGGCGCGATCCAGTTGGAGTCGAACGCGTCGAGCAACAGCGCGCGCTCTGCTGCACCGACGTCGGGGGGCGACAAGAAGAGCCGGGTCACCGGTGCACGCTACCAACGGTCGAGCACGCGACGTGACGCTTGTAGCCTGGTTCGTCATGAACGTGCTCGTCACCGGCGGCGCCGGTTTCATCGGCGCCAATCTCTGCCGGCGGCTCGCGTCGGCCGGCCACGATGTCGTCGCCATCGACGATCTGTCCACCGGCAACCCGGCCAACCTCCGCGACGTCGACGCCCGCCTGGTCGAGGCCAGCATCCTCGAGCCCACGGCACTCGACGACGCGATGGCCGGTGCTCGCGCGGTGGTGCACCTCGCGGCGCGGCCATCGGTGCCGCGTTCCATCGCCGACCCGATGGCGTCGCACCTCGCCAACGCCACCGGCACCGTCGAGGTGCTCGAAGCGGCGCGGCGCGCGGGGAACCCGCACGTGATCGTGGCGTCGTCGTCGTCGGTATACGGCGCGAACCCCACGATGCCCAAGCACGAAGACCTCGCCACCAGCCCGCTGAGCCCGTACGCGGCGAGCAAGCTGGCAACGGAGGCGTACGCACTCGCGTACCAGCGGTCGTTCGGCGTCCCGGTGCTGGCCTTCCGGTTCTTCAACGTGTTCGGCCCGCTGCAACCGGCCGGGCACGCCTACGCCGCGGTGGTTCCCGCGTTCGTCGACGCCGCGCTCAACGATCGGCCACTCGTCGTCCACGGCGACGGACGGCAGAGCCGCGACTTCACCTTCGTCGACACGGTTACCCAGGTCATTGCCGACGCGATCGCCCGCACCGTCACGTCACCCGGTCCGGTCAATCTCGCGTTCGGAACCCGCACCGATCTGCTCACGCTCATCGCCGAGATCGCGAACCTCACCGGCGCCGACCTCACGGTCGAGCACGTCGAGACGCGCGCCGGTGACGTCAAGCACTCGCAGGCCGACTGCAGCCGACTCGTCGGGCTCTTCCCCGACGTCGTACCCACGCCGCTCCCCGACGCGCTGCGTGCCACCATCGAGTGGTTCCGGTCCGAGGCCGTCGCCGATGTCACTTGACGACGCGGTCAAGCGCGGCATCGATGTCGTCGGTGCCGGGATCGCGCTCGTGCTCTTGTCTCCGGTGCTCGCGATCGTGGCCCTCCTCGTTCGCCTGCGCATGGGATCGCCGGTGCTGTTCCGCCAGGAGCGGCCCGGGCGCAACGGCAAGCCGTTCGAGATGCTCAAGTTCCGCACCATGACCGACCGCCGCGACGCGTCGGGTGCTCTCCTGCCCGACGACGCGCGCCTTACCGGCCTCGGACGGTTCCTGCGCCGGTCGAGCCTCGACGAGCTCCCCGAACTGGTCAACGTCGTCGCCGGCGACATGAGCCTGGTCGGACCGCGTCCACTGCTCATGCAGTACCTCCCGCTCTACTCGCCGGAACAGGCGCGTCGCCACGAGGTGCGACCGGGCGTCACCGGGTGGGCGCAGGTGAACGGCCGCAACGCGCTCACGTGGGACGAGAAGTTCGCGCTCGACGTCTGGTATGTCGACCACCGGTCGACTCGGCTCGACGTCGAGATCCTGGCCAAGACCGTGTCGCAGGTGTTCGGTGGACACGGTGTGAGCGCGCCCGGGCACGCGACCATGGAACCGTTCCGGGGGAACGCCGCGTGAGCCGGGTGATCGTCATCGGCGGCGCCGACCAGGGCCGGCAGGTCATCGACGCCGTGGTCGCACGCGGGTTCCACACCGTCGTCGGTGTCCTCGACCGGGGGCTGGCGCGGGGCGACGAGGTCGCCGGGGTCCCCGTACTCGGCACTGACGACGAGTTGCGCGTGTGCGCGTCCGAGGTGAACGCCGACCGGTACGTCGTCGCCATCGGCGACAACTTCACCCGGGGCCGGATCCTCGAGCGCGAGATGGCCGAAAGCGCGCACCTCCTGCCGGTCACGATCGTCCACCCCGCCGCGGTCGTGGCCCACGACGCGTCGCTGGGCGCGGGGTCGATCCTGCTGGCCGGCTCGGTGGTGAGCAACGGCTGCACGGTGGGGCGGGGCGTGCTGCTCGGCACGAACTCGTCGATCGACCACGACGGCTACGTGGCCGACCACGCCAGCCTGGGGCCCGGCGCGACCACCGGGGGCACGGTGAGGATCGGCCAGGCCACCTTCGTCGGCCTCGGAGCCAACGTGGTGCACGGGATCACGATCGGCGACGACACCGTGGTCGGGGCCGGGGCCCTGGTGCTCCACGACCTCCCGGCCCGGGTGGTCGCCTACGGTGCACCGGCGCACGTGGCCCGATCGCGCGAACCGGGTGAGCCATATCTGCGGCGGGACTGACACCCCCAGTGACCGTCTGAGCACCGCGCGACGCGGCGGACACCGCCAGGAGCACTAATTTCTCGGGACGCCAAGTGCGCTCGAGTCGAGCGCCGGCCGATCCGGAGGATCCTTTGCCCGACCGCCCGTCGGAACCCGCCGAGGGCGAGCGCCAGCGGTACGTACTCCCCGACGAGTACGGACCGGCGCGTCCGCCCCCTCGGAACGACGAATTCGACGAGCTCAACGGCTCGGCGTCGGCCGTCACGGTGTACGAACGCGACTACATCCCGGCCCCGGCTCCGCCGCCCGAGCCGGTGGCCCCCACGCTGACCCGCCGCGAGCTGCGCGAGCAGCGCGAGCGCGAGCAGGCCGCGTCGAAGCCCGCGCCCAAGCCGGCGCGTTCGAAGCGCTCGCGATGGATCCGGCGCGGCATCGCGATCGTGGTCGTGCTCCTGCTGATCCCGGTCGCGGTGTCCTACGTCCACGCGCTGCAACGCCCCGGGAGCGACAGCGCGAGCGTGAAGACCGTCGAATGGATCCGCGATCACGGTGGCAACGGGATCGTCAACACCGTCGAGCGGTGGTGGTACACCAACAACCCGCCGCCCGTCGGCGGCAAGCCCGACGCGATCGCGCTGCAGGGCACGGTCGGCGAATCGCCCACCAAGCCCAAGCCGAACGCGCCGCCTTCCACCTACCCGCAGATCCAGCGCCTCACCCCGCCGACCGCGCGCGTGGCCACCCCCGCGGCCCAGGTCGAACCCAACGAAGGCATCTGGCAGCCGACGGGTCGCCTCGTGCTCGGGCAACCGGCGATCTACACCACCTACGTGCGGCCCGACGCGGTGCACACCTCCTTCTACACGGGCCTGATGTGGCTCGACACGAAGCTCCTGCGCGCCAACTACGTCGTCGGGCTCGAACAGCCTGGAAGCGGGCCGAATCCGTGGGGATCGCAGATCCCGCCGGCGCAACAGCAGATCGCCATCGCCGCGTTCAACTCCGGGTTCAAGATGGACACGGCGCGCGGTGGTGCCTATCTCGACGGCGACACGATCGTGCCGCTCCGGGACGGCTCGGCGTCGTTCGTGATCACCCAGGACGGCACCGCCAACGTCGGCGTGTGGGGCCGTGACTTCGCCATGACGCCCGACATCCAGGCGGTGCGCCAGAACCTCGAGCTGATCGTCGACAACGGCCAGCTCAATCCGGCACTCCAGGAGAACGACACCAACGTGTTCGGCGCCACGCTCGGGAACAACGTCTACGTGTGGCGTTCCGGGGTGGGCGTCACCGCCGACGGCGCGCTCGTCTACGCCGGTGGTCCCGCGCTGTCGATCACCGCGCTCGGCGCGCACACTCCAGGCCGCGGGAGCAGTGCGGGCGATGGAGCTCGACATCAACACCGACTGGGTGAGCGCGTTCACCTATGTGCCCGCCGACCCCACGGCGTTCAACTCGCCGATCGTGGGCACGAAGTTGCTGCCGGCGATGACCCACGACGGCAGCCAGTACCTGCAGCAGAGCTCACGCGACTTCTTCGCCTTCACCGCCGACGCCAAGGTCGTGGTGCCGGTCACCACCACCACCATTCCTCCGTCGACGACGAAGCCGAAGCGCAAATAGACGCTCGCGGCGCGCCAGGCGCGCCGCGTGGCGGCGTTTACTTCGGGTCGAGCTCCAGCGACGCCGAGTTCATGCAGTAGCGCTGGCCCGTGGGGCCGGGACCGTCAGGGAAGACGTGCCCGAGGTGCCCTCCGCACCGGCGGCACACCACCTCTTCGCGCACCATGCCGTGGCTGCGGTCGACGATGACCTCGACCGCGTCGGCCACCAGCGGCTCGGTGAAGCTGGGCCAGCCGGTCCCCGACTCGAACTTGGTCGAGGCGTCGAACAGCTCCGCGCCGCACCCCGCGCACCGGTAGGTGCCGTCGTCGTGACAGTCCCAGTACTTGCCGGTGAACGCCCGCTCGGTCCCCGCCTTGCGCAGCACCTGGTACTGCTCGGGACTGAGCTCCGTCTTCCACTCCTCGTCGGTCTTCTCGATCCGATCGGTCATTTCACTCCTCGATTCCCATTGCTCGTTCGCACATCATTTGGATCAGCTCACACGGGCAGGTAGACCCAACATTCGATCTCGACGGACGCGCCCACCGGCAGCGCCGCCACCCCGACCGTGCTGCGCGCCGGCCGATGGGGCCCGATCGCGCCCTCGTACAACACGTTCACGGCGCCGAAGTTCCCGAGATCGGTGAGGAAGATGGCGACCTTGGCGACATCGGCCCAACCCGCCCCGCAGTCGCCGAGGACGGCCGCGATGTTGGCCAGCACCTGCCTCGCCTCCTGCTCGACTCCACCGGTCACCAGCTTCCCGTCGGGTCCGAGGCCGACCTGGCCCGCGAGCACGATCCAGTCACCGGCCCGCACCGCGGGCGAGTACGGCCCCGCCACCGGCGGCGCGCTCGGGGTGGGGAGGGGGACGACGCTCACGAAGTTGTCCCCGGCTGCCGGCCCACCACCCCGCTCGCCTGGCCGGCGCCGTCGACGACCGGGTTGTGCCAGTGGTCGGGATCCTGGATGAGCCGGTCCTGCTCCTTCGGGCCCCACGTGTGCACGGGGTACGGATACGCGGGCCCGTGGTCGGTGAGCACGTTGTCGACCACCCGCCACGACGCCTCGACCCCGTCCTGGCGGGCGAACAGCAGGGTCTCGCCGTCTAGCGCATCGCCGAGCAGGCGCTCGTAGGCCGTCGCCTCACCGGGATGATCGTTGCAGAGGTAGAGCTCGACGTCGTCGCCGGTGAACCCGTCGCCCGCGGCTTTCACCCGCACGCCCGTCGCGATCGAGATGCGGGGGCTGAGCTGGAAGCGGAAGTAGTTCGTGTCGTGCGGGGTCTGCTCGTACTCGGCGAACACCCGTGCCGGAGGACGGTGCAGCTCGACCCGCACCTCGGTGCAGGTGACGGGCAGGTTCTTCCCGGCGCGGATGTAGAAGGGCACCCCGGCCCAGCGCCATGAATCGATGAACACCCGCACCGCCGCGAACGTCTCGACGTCGGAGTCGGGAGCGACACCGTCTTCGTCGCGGTAACCCTCGAACTGTCCCCGCACGAGGTCGTCGGGCTTGAGCGTCTCCATCGCCGAGAAGATCTTCTCCTTGCCGTCGCGCAGCTCCTCCACGCCCGGGCCGACGGGCGGCTCCATCGCGAGCAGACCCACGGTCTGGAACAGGTGGTTCTCGATGACGTCGCGCAGCGCGCCGACCTCTTCGTAGAACTTCCCGCGGCCCTGCACGCCGAAGTCCTCGGCCATGGTGACCTGCACCTGACGCACGTAGTTGCGGTTCCAGATCGGCTCGAGGAACGCGTTGGCGAACCGGAAGTAGATGATGTTCTGGATCGCTTCCTTGCCGAGGTAGTGGTCGATGCGGAAGATGTCGCGCTCGGGGAACACCGAGTGGAGCACCTGGTTGAGCTCCTGGGCCGACGCCAGGTCACGCCCGAAGGGCTTCTCGATGATCACGCGCGCGTTCTTCGCACATCCCGACGAGCCGAGGCCTTCCACCACCGTCTCGAACATGCTCGGGGGGATCGCGAGGTAGTGCGCGGGGCGCGAGCAGCCGTCGATCGCCTTCTTCAGCGCGGTGAACGTCGATGCGTCGTTGTAGTTGCCGTCGACGTAGCGCAGCAGGCCGGTGAGCTTCTCGAACGCGCCCTCGTCGTCGACTCCGCCGCCGTACTGCGTGATGCTGTCGCGGGCGCGTTGGCGGAGATCGTCGACCGTCCACTGCGACGACGCGACGCCGATCACCGGGACCGTCAGGTGGCCCTTCTTCACCATCGCGTAGAGCGCGGGGAAGATCTTCTTGCGGGCGAGATCGCCCGACATCCCGAAGAACACGAGCGCGTCGGACGGGTCGGAGTGCCTCATTTGGATTCACCAATCGTCTGGTCGAGCTTCTCGTCGTGGCCGCCGAACTCCTTGCGCATGGCCGACAACAGCTTGTCGCCGAAGTCGGCGGCACCGCGCGACGTGAAGCGGGCGTACAGCGCCGCGCTCAACACGTCGGCGGGAACGCCTTCGTCGACCGCGGCGTGGATCGTCCACCGGCCCTCCCCGCTGTCGGACACGCGGCCCTCGAAATCGGACAGGTCGTGGTTCTGCGACAGCGCGTGGGCGGTGAGGTCGAGCAGCCACGACGCCACCACGCTGCCGCGCCGCCACACTTCGGCGACCTCGGGGATGTCGAGGTCGAACTGGTAGTACGCGGCGTCGCGCAGCGGCGCGGTCTCGGCGTCGGCCTGGCGTTCGGCCTTCCCGACGTCGGCGTTGTGCAGGATGTTGAGTCCCTCGGCGTAGGCCGCCATGATCCCGTATTCGATCCCGTTGTGGACCATCTTCACGAAGTGCCCGGCGCCATTGGGCCCGCAGTGGAGGTAGCCGTTCTCCGCCGTCGACGGGGTGCCGGTACGGCCCGGCGTGCGCGGCGCGGAGTCGACGCCGGGGGCGATGGTGGCGAAGATCGGGTCGAGGTGGGCGACGACGTCGTCCTCCCCGCCGATCATCAGGCAGAAGCCGCGGTCGAGACCGAACACCCCGCCGCTGGTGCCCACGTCGACGTAGTGGATGCCCTTGGGCTTGAGGCGGGCGGCGCGGTCGATGTCGTCGCGGTAGTAGGAGTTGCCGCCGTCGATGATGATGTCGCCGGGTTCGAGGTGCCCGACCAGCTTCTCGATCGTGTCGTCGACGAACGCCGCCGGCACCATGATCCAGATCGCCCGCGGCTGCTCCAGCGCACCCACGAATTCCTCGATGGAGTACGCGCCGGTGGCGCCAGCACTCGCCGAACGATCGACTGCATCTTTGCTGACGTCGTACGCCACACAGGTGTGGCCGTCGCGCATCAGCCTCACCACGAGGTTGGCACCCATCCGGCCGAGGCCGATCATCCCGAGTTGCATCCGTACTCCTGTTCGTCGAGGTGCCAGCTTGCCAGGTGAGCAGCCCGGCGAGATCAGGTGCCCGCCGGCCTCACCAGGAGGGTGAAGCGCTGCATCGGCAGGAAGCCCATCTTGACGAAGCCGGGGCGGCTGTCGTCGCTGGTGAAGGCGACGGCCGGCTGCTCGGGCGCGTCGTTGAGCCGGGCCCACACCAACGCCGACCACACGCCGCGCCGGCGGCCCGCGGCGAGGGTGGCGGCGAAGCAGAGGTTGACGACGCCGTGGGCGTCGAACGCCGCCGCGCCGGAGACCGGCTCGCCGTCGACCAGGCCGAGGCGCAACGACAGTCCGGTAGCGAGCACCGCGTCGGGGAACACGGTGCCCGACGGCGCATCCTTCGCCTCGTTGACGGGATATCCCTCGATCGCGACCCGCTCGAGCGCGCCGAGGTCCTCGACGGTGGCGACGCTCCGCACCTCGACGCCCGGAGGCGGCGTGGCGGTGACCGGCCCCGGCGCCCGCACCACGAACATCGGATGGCCGGCGAGATGCAGGCCCCGCGCCGAGAGATCGGGCACCGGCCAGACGGAGAGCAGGAGCGCAGCCCGGTCGGTGGCGTCGGCGTAGAACGCGGCGATGCGGTCGAGCACCGGATCTTCGGCCGCGGTCACCGGCCGCCGCAGCACCGCCATGTTGCAGTACGGGACCGGACCGCCGCTGTCGACCATCACCACGTCGTCATCGGCCGTGTGGCGCGCGCCGGGGCCCGAGGCCATGGCCTGCACGACGTCGGCTTGATTGAACACGAACCGACGCAGCACGGAGTCGTCGATCGGCTCGTGGGCACCCCAGCCGGTGGCCAGCGGTTCGTCCATGCGTCAGCTCCGCAGGTGGCGGTAGCGGCGGATCAGCGTGTTGGTGCTGCTGTCGTGGGCGAGCGCGGGCTCGGCGCCCGGCTCGAGCTCGGGGATGATCGCGGTGGCCAGCTTCTTCCCGAGCTCGACGCCCCACTGGTCGAACGAGTTGATGTTCCAGATCGTGCCCTGGGTGAACACCTTGTGCTCGTAGGTCGCCACCAGCTGACCCAGCGTGTAAGGCGTGAGCCGGTCGACGAGGATCGTGTTCGTCGGGTGGTTGCCCGCGAACGTCCGGTGGGGCACCTGGAGGGGCGGGACTCCCTCGGCCTCGACCTCCTCGCGCGTCTTGCCGAAGGCCAGCGCTTCGGTCTGGGCGAAGAAGTTGGCGGTGAGCAGGTTCTGGTGGTCACCGACTTCGTGATTGGCGTGGACGAAGCCGATGAAGTCGGCCGGGATCAGCTTCGTGCCCTGGTGGATGAGTTGGTAGAACGCGTGCTGGCCGTTCGTGCCCGGCTGGCCCCACACGATCGGCCCGGTCTGCGTGCGCACCGGGTTGCCCTCGAGATCGACCGACTTCCCGTCGCTCTCCATGTCGAGCTGCTGGAGGTAGGCGGGAAACCGTGCCAGGTACTGGCTGTAGGGGAGGATCGCCTGGGTCTCGGCCTCGAAGAAGTCGTCGTACCAGAGGCCGATGAGCCCGAGCAGCACCGGCAGGTTCGCTTCGAACGCCGCGGTGCGGAAGTGCTCGTCGATCGAACGGAAGCCCGCGAGCATCTCGCCGAACTGTTCGCCGCCGATCGCGATCATCAACGACAACCCGATGGCCGAGTCGTACGAGTAGCGGCCACCCACCCAGTCCCAGAACTCGAACATGTTGGCGGTGTCGATCCCGAACTTCGCCACTTCCGTCGCGTTCGTCGACACCGCCACGAAGTGCCGGGCGACGGCCGACTCGTCGCCGCCGAACGCGGCCAACGACCACTCCCGCGCGCTACGCGCGTTGGTGAGCGTCTCCAATGTCGTGAACGTCTTCGACGAGATCACGAACAGCGTCTCCGCCGGATCGAGATCGTGGGTGGCCTCCCAGAAGTCGGTGCCGTCGACGTTGCTCACGAACCGGAACGTCATGTCGCGCTGGGAGAAGTCGACCAGCGCGTCGTACGCCATGTGCGGGCCGAGATCGGAGCCGCCGATACCGATGTTCACGACGTTGCGCACGCGCCGGCCGGTGTGCCCGGTCCAGGCGCCCGACCGCACGCGTTCCGAGAAGTCGGCCATCTTCCGCAAGACCGCGTGCACCGCCGGCACCACGTTCTCGCCGTCGACTTCGATGACGGCGCCTTCCGGCGCGCGGAGTGCGGTGTGCAGGACGGCGCGGCCCTCGGTCACGTTGATCTTGTCGCCGCGGAACATCGCGTCGATGCGCTCCCGCAGCCCGGCGCGACGGGCGAGCGCGAGCAGCAGCCGCAGGGTCTCGTCGGTGACGCGGTTCTTCGAGTAGTCGAGGTAGAGACCCTGCGCGTCGAGTGCCATGCGCTCGCCGCGCGCGGGATCCTCGGCGAAGAGGTCGCGCAGGTGACGATCGCGCTGCTCGTCGAAGTGCGCTTCGAGCGCGTGCCATTCGGGAGTCTCGGTGATGGACGACATGGGGCCGAGCCTACGTTGGGCCACCGGCCCGTCCCTCACAACCCGTACGCCTCGATGAGCCGCAGCCACACCTCGCTCACCGTCGGGAACGCGGGGACGGCGTGCACCAGCGTCTCGAGCGGAACCTCGCCCACCACCGCGATCGTGGCCGAGTGCAGCATCTCCCCCACCCCCGGGCCGGTGAAGGTCGCGCCCACGATCACGTGGCGGGATTCGTCGATCACGATCTGGCAGGTCCCCTTGATGCCGCGCCCGTGCAGCGCGGCGCCGGCGACGTCGCCGGTGCCGTAGCTGACCACCCGCACGTCGATGCCCTGCTCGCGCGCTGCGCGCTCGGTCAGGCCCACTGACGCGATCTGGGGATCGGTGAACACCACCGCGGTGACGGCGCGGTGATCGGCCCAGGCCTCGGTCGCGGCGCCAGTCCTCTCGGGATGGATGATCGTGTCGGCGGCGATGCGAGCCTGGTACTTCCCCATGTGGGTGAGGAGCGCCCGGCCGTTGACGTCGCCGATCGCGTAGAGCCACTCGCCGTCGACGCCGCGGGCGCGCAGGTGGTCGTCGACCTCCACGTACTCACCGGGCTCCAACCCGACCGAGTCCAGGCCGAGATCACCGGAGTTGGGCGTGCGGCCGGCGGCAACGAGGAGCTCGTCGCCGGTGAACGTGCGGCCGTCGTCGAGGGTGAGCGTGACCGGCGCGTCGGCCGCGGCGCGTTCGGCGCGCGCGACCGTCACGCCGACCACCACCGTGATGCCCTCGGCCTCGAACGCCTCCTGGAGCTGCTCGCCCGCGAACGGTTCGAGCTTGGGCACGAGGCGATCGCTCTTGGCGATGATCGTCACCTCGCGGGCGCCGAGCCGCTTCCACGCCTGGGCCATCTCGCTGCCCACGACCCCGCCGCCGAGGACGAGCAATCGCTCGGGCACCGTCTTCGCGCTGGTCGCGTCGCGGCTGTCCCAGATGCGGGTGTCGCGCAGGCCGTCGATCGGGGGGATGGCGGCCGAGGATCCGGTGGCGAGCACCACGGCCAGGCGGGCCTCCAGCCGCCGCATCGTGCCGTCGGCGGTCTCGACGTCGACCCGCCGCGGTCCGGCAATCCGGCCCCGGCCCCGCACCAGCACGCCACCGGCGCCGTCGAGCCACTTCACCTGGTTGGCGTCGTCCCAGTCGCTGACCATCTGGTTCCGGCGGGCGAGCACTGCGTCGACGTCGAGCGATCCGGTGACCGCCTCCGCCGCCCCCGGCACCCGGCGCACGTCGGCCAGCGCCTCACCCGGTCGCAGCAGGGCCTTGCTGGGCATGCAGGCCCAGTAGGAGCACTCACCGCCGAGGAGATCCGCCTCGACGACCGCGATCCGGAGCCGGCAGTCCATGCAGCGCCCGGAAATGTTCTCGCCCGCGGGACCGCCGCCGATCACGATCACGTCGAACTGCTCCACGTCCCGGTCCCCGTCCAACGGTGGCTCCTCTTCGATAGTGGCCCACCCGCTTCGATAGTGGCCCACCCGCGTCGGGCCCAGTCTCCCCGACCGGGCGGCGGAGTACGCCCTCGTGGCGCGAACCCCGGGCCGATCCGGGCGACAATGGGGCCATGACCACCGTGCTCGGAATCGACATCGGGGGAACGGGCATCAAGGGCGCGCCCGTCGATACCCGCAGCGGCAAGCTCCTCGCCGATCGCCATCGCATCCCCACGCCGCAGCCGGCCACGCCCGACGCAGTCGCCGCGACCGTCGCCGAACTGGCCAAGTTCTTCCAGTGGACGGGGCCCGCCGGGGCCACGTTCCCCGCCGCCGTCCGCAACGGCGTGGCGCTCACCGCCGCCAACGTCGACCAGTCGTGGATCGGCACCGACACGGCCAAGCTGTTCTCGGAGGCGGTGGGGGGCGACGTGACGGTGATGAACGACGCCGACGCGGCCGGCATCGCCGAGGTGGAGTTCGGTGCGGGCAAGGGCCAGGGCGGCGTCGTGATCATCGTCACCCTCGGTACCGGGATCGGGAGCGCCCTGTTCATCGACGGCACGCTCGTCCCCAACACCGAGCTCGGCCACCTCAAGATGGGCAAGCACGACGCCGAGAGCCGGGCGGCCGAGAGCGTGCGCGAGGCGAAGAACCTGTCGTGGACCGAATGGGCGAAGCGCCTCGACGAATACTTCGACATGTTGGAGGCGCTGTTCTGGCCCGACCTCTTCATCGTGGGTGGCGGGGTCAGCAAGAAGTCGACGAAGTTCCTGCCCCTCCTGACCACCAAGGTCCCGATCGTGCCCGCGCTGCTGTTGAACGAAGCCGGCATCGTGGGCGCCGCGGTGCAGCACGCGAAGCGCTCGCCGACGGCGCACACCGACTGACCCGCGCGACTCGACGCACGATGACGCACGCGAGAACTACGGGCGGCGCGCGCAAACGCCCCCACTACGCTTCCCGCCGATGACGAGGGTCGGTTTTCTCGGACCGCACGGAACGTTCGCGGAAGAAGCTTTGCTCACCCAACCCGACCTCGCCGCGGGTGAGGCGGTCCCGCTCCGCGACGTGCCGCAGGTGATCAGCGCGGTCGAAACCGGCGCCGTCGATCTGGGCATCGTGCCGATCGAGAACTCGATCGAAGGGTCGATCACGGTCACGCTCGACACGCTCGCGTTCGACACCGAGCTCCTCGTGCAGCGCGAGGTCGACCTCCCGGTCTCACTGCATCTCTGTGTGGCACCCGGCACGAAGCTCGCCGACATCACGACCGTCGTCTCGCATCCCAACCCGCTCGGCCAGACCCGGATGTGGATGGCCCGCAACATCCCCGACGCCACCACCGTCGCCGCGAACTCCACCGCCGACGCGGCCAAGCAGGTGGCCCGCTCCAAGCGCAAGGGCATGGCCTCCATCGGCACCGTGCAGGGCGCCAAGTACGCGGGCCTCGAGATCATCGCCAGCGAGATCGAGGACCACCCCGAGAACCAGACCCGTTTCGTGATCGTCGGCTACGGCGTGCCGGCACCCACCGGCCACGACAAGACGTCGGTCGTGTGCTTCCAACGCCAGGACCGTCCGGGTTCGTTGCTGGCGATCCTGCAGGAGTTCGCGGCGCGCGCGATCAACATCACGAAGCTCGAGTCGCGTCCCACCAAGCGCGACCTCGGCGACTACTGCTTCTTCATCGACTTCGAGGGCCATCTCGACGACGAGCTCGTCGCCGACTGCCTCCGCAACCTCGCGGCCAAGCAGGCCAAGGTGAAGTTCCTCGGCTCCTATCCGGTCGCCGGTGCCGACGGGCCGATTCGTCGACGCGCCGCCAACAAGGCGTGGCGCGACGCCAACACCTGGCTCGAGCAGCTCCGGAGCAAGGTGCGCGCGCCGGCCAGCGAGAGCGGGCCCGAGTGATCGACCTGCGTCGCCTGCGCGACGAGCCGTCGTACCGCGCCGGCATCGAACGCAAGCGCGTCGCCGCCGGGCTCATCGACACCGTGCTCGAAGCCGACGCGGCGCGACGCGAAAAGCAACAGATCGTGGAAGCGCTGCGCGCCGAACAGAAGCGGATTTCGAAACAGATCGGCAGCGCAACCCCCGAAAACCGACCGTCCCTTCTGATCACGGCGCAGGCGCAAAAGAAGGACCTCGCGCTCATCGAATCGGAACTCGAAGAAATTGACGCGCGCCTGCGCGGTCTCGCGCTGCAATTGCCCAATCCGGCCGACGAGTCGGTGCCCGACGGTGGCGAGGATGACGGCGTCGTGGTGCGCGTCGTGGGCGACACGCCCGGGCCGCCGCCGCTCGACCACGCGGCGTTCGGCGAGGCGATGGGTTTCGTCGAGACGGAACAGGCCGTCCAGATGAGTGGCTCGCGCTTCGCCTACCTGATGCGCGAGGCGGTGCTGCTCGAGCTCGCGCTGGTGCAGTGGGTCACCGGCCTGCTCGTGCGCGAGCAGTTCACCCCGGTGGTTCCGCCCGTGCTCGTGCGCGAGCACGCGATGGAGGAGGCCGGCTTCTTCCCCACCGACCGGTCGCAGGTCTACGACGTCGACGACGGCGAGCTGTTCCTCGTGGGCACGAGCGAGGTGCCGCTCTCCGCACTGCACCGCGGCGAGATCCTGCCCGTGGAGTCCCTCCCGCGGCGCTACCTCGGGATCTCGTCGTGCTTCCGGCGCGAGGCGGGCACCTACGGCAAGGACACCCGCGGCATCTTCCGGGTGCACCAGTTCGACAAGATCGAGATGTTCTCGTACTGCGACCCGGCCACGTCGTGGGACGAGCACGAGGCGCTGCTCGCGATCGAGGAGTCGATCGTCGATGGGCTCGGGCTCCCGTACCGCGTGGTCAACATCGCCGCCGGCGACCTCGGCCCCGCGGCGGCCAAGAAGTTCGACGTCGAGGTGTGGCTCCCGTCGGAGGGCGAGTACCGCGAGCTCACCTCGTGCTCCAACTACCTCGAGTTCTCGGCCCGCCGGCTGGCCACCCGCGTGCGTGGTGCCGACGGCAACCAACTCCTGCACACGCTCAACGGCACCGCCTGCGCGGTGGGGCGCACCCTCGTGTTCCTCTTCGAGCACTACCAGGACGCCGAAGGCGCGTTCGTGGTGCCCGAGGTCCTGCGCCCCTACACCGGCTTCGACCGCATCGAGCCCCGATCCGCGTAGCCTGACCGGCGGAGGGGTGCCAGAGCGGCCGAATGGGACGGTCTTGAAAACCGTTGAGGCGCAAGTCTCCGAGGGTTCGAATCCCTCTCCCTCCGCGTCAAGCGTTCGCTCGACCCGCGCTACCGCGTCGAGGTCAGGCTGGTCGCCGCAGGTCCTCGACCCATAGCGCGTACGAACCCATCCATCACCTGCCCGTTCGGGCACGGAAGCGGATCTACCGTCTCGGTGTCGAGTCAGGAAGGGTTCGGCGATGTCGGAGCGCGTCGGGAAGCTCGTCTCGGTCAACGTCGGACTGCCGCGGGAGATCACGTGGCAGGGGCGAACCGTCTTCACCGGCATCTGGAAGGAGGCGGTCGACGGTCCGCGCACCGTCCGGCGTCTGAACCTGGACGGTGACGGCCAAGGTGATCTGAAGGGTCACGGAGGCGAGCACCGGGCCGTGTACGTGTACCAGCTCGACTCGTACCGGTACTGGCAGCAGCAGATGCGACGCGACGACTTCACATTCGGCCAGTTCGGCGAGAACTTCACGGTCGAGGGGCTCGGCGACGACGAGGTCTGCATCGGCGACCGGTACCGCATCGGCGCGGCGCTCTTCGAGGTCACCCAGCCGCGGGTCACCTGCTACCGGGTCGGCATCCGGATGGACGAGCCGCGCATGGCCGCGCTCCTCGTGGCCCACGGACGGCCGGGCTTCTACTTCCGCGTGCTCGAGGAAGGCGACGTTCGGGCGGGCGACGACGTGATCGAGGATCGCGACCGGGCCGGAAGCGATGACGGTCGCCGACGTCAACGCGCTGCTCTACCTCGCCGGCCATCACGACGCCGACGCAACTCCGGCGCGCGCTGCGGATCCCGGCGCTCAGTCCGGGCTGGCAGGCGTCGTTGCAGGCGCTCCTCGACGAGGAGCTCACCGGCTCCCCCGACGGCGGGAACGCCGGCCTGACCGTGCAGGGTCCACCGCCGGCCTGGCGCGGCTTTCGAACGCTGCGGGTCACCGCGAAGCGATGGGAGAGCCGCGACGTCGTGTCGTTGGAGCTGGAGGCCGACGACGGTGCAACCCCTCGCCCACCCGCAACCGGGCCAGTTCGTCACGCTCAAGCTCGAACCCGACCGCGACGCCGCGCCGCTCCTCCGCAGCTATTCGCTCTCCGGACCACCGGGTGACGCCCACTACCGGATCAGCGTCAAGGTCGAACCGCACGGCGCGGCCGGCCACTACATCCGCGCCCGCGTCCGAGTCGGCGACCGGTTGGACGTCGGAGCCCCACGCGGATTGTTCACCCTCGACGACGGTGAAGGCCCGGTCGTGTTCGTCAGCGCAGGAGTCGGCGTGACGCCGATGATCGCGATGTTGCACGCGCTCCACGACCGCCGATCGACGCGCGACGTCTGGTGGTTGCACGGCACGCGGAACGGGTCGGAGCACGCGTTCGCCGAAGAGGCACGGACGCTGTTGGACGATCTCGCCCACGTGCACCGTCGCGTCTTCTACAGCCGGCCGGCCCCGACCGACCACGAGGGCGCGAACTACGACGCGGTCGGGCACATCACACCGGAGGCGCTCGTCGACGCGGGCGTCCCGATCGAAGCGGAGTTCTACCTGTGCGGCCCGACCGCGTTCATGGACGCGCTGCGCGGAGGCTTCGCCGAGCTCGGCGTTCCCGACGGACGCGTGCACACGGAGATCTTCGGTGCGGAGGGGTCGGTCACGCCCGGAGTCGTCGCGCCGCCGGCGCGGTCGCCGCACCAACCCGAGGGCGCGCCGGGATCAGGGCCGCTCATCTCGTTCGTGCGGACCGGGCTGAACGTGCGTTGGGGTGATGGGTTCGCGAGCATCCTCGAGCTGGCCGAGGCGTGCGACGTGCCGGTGCGCTGGTCCTGTCGTACCGGCGTCTGTCACACCTGCGAGACCGGGCTCCTCGACGGCGCGGTCGAGTACGCCCCGGAACCACTCGAGGCGCCCGCCGACGGCGACGTGCTCGTGTGCTGCTCGCGCCCCGACACCGATCTCGCCATCGACCTGTGATCCGTTTCCGTGCCGCGTACGAAGAAGGACGCGGCGGCGGCCGAAGCCCACGTTTCGAGCGATCACTTCCGGCAGGCGATCGGCGTTCTGCCGCAGCTCGTGGAGGCTCCCCCCGAGATCATCCATGTCGATGCGGAGGGCGACGGCTGGGCGCGCATGGCCGAAGTGGATTCGAACGACGATCAGCCGTGATCGGCCGCCGAAGGTGCACGAGCGGTGACGAGTTCGCGCCGCTCATTCCGCGATGATGACGGGATGACCGACACGACGCTCCCTGCGCTCGCGTGCGCGTTCCCACCCAGCCACGACCTGCCGAGCTACGCACGACGGGCCGAGGAGCTCGGCTACCAGCGCGTGTGGGTGTTCGACTCACCCGCGCTCTACGGCGACATCTGGATCGCGTTCGGCGCGCGTCGCCGAGACCACCGAACGGATCGGCCTCGGCACCGGCGTCGCCATACCGAGCCTGCGCCACGTGATGGTGACCGCGTCGGCCATCGCGTCGGTCGAAGAGATCGCGCCGGGCCGCCTCGCGGTCGCGTTCGGCACCGGATTCACCGCCCGCAACACGATGGGGCAGCGAGGAATGCGGTGGGCCGACCTCGCCGAGTACGTGCGGCAGCTCCGCGGACTCCTGCGCGGTGACGTCGTCATCGTCGACGGTGAGGCCTGCCAGATGCTGCACTCTCCGGGCTTCGCGCCCCGCGACCCATCGCCGTGCCGCTGCTCGTCGCACCCATGGGCCCGAAGGGCTACGGAGTGGCGCGCGACGTCGGCGACGGCGTGGTCGTCGCCATGCCGCCCCCGGAGGGCGACGACTGGTCGACCTGCGCCATGTTGCTCGGCGGCAGCGTGCTCGACGACGGCGAGGACCACACCAGTGCGCGTGTCCGCGACGCCGTCGGTCCGTTGTTCGTGACCGGCTATCACGCAATGTGGGAGTGGGGATCCGACGCGGTCGCGGGGCTCCCCGGCGGTCCGGCCTGGCAGGCACGCGTCGAGGCCTCCCGTCCCGAAGGGGAGCGGCATCTCGCGGTGCACGAAGGTCATCTGGTCGCGGTCACCGATCGCGACCGCCCGTTGCTCGATGCCGGCGGCGCCGCGATCCTGGGCGCGGGGCTCACCGGCGATCACGCGTCCGTGCGGGCGCGCCTCGTCGCACTCGCCGCCTCCGGAGTGACCGAGATCATGTACGCGCCCGCCGGATCCGACATCGTGCGGGAGCTCGAGGCCTTCGCCGCGGTTGCGGCGCCCGATTGACGGCGCCCGATTGACGGCGCCCGATTGACGGCGCGTGATCGAGGCCGCGTGGTCGAGCGGGTCAGGCCTCGCCGATCCGGTACATGCCGATGGCGTTGCGCCCGGCGACGCGCGCCGCGGTCTCGTCACTGAGCGGTGCGACGAAGCGCTGGAGCAACTCGCGCCAGTTCGCGGGGTGGTCCGGGTGCGGATAGTCGGTGGCCCAGAGGAAGCAGTCGGACCCGACGTGATCGATGATCAGCGGCGCCGCGGTCTCGTCCGGGTCGCAGGAGATGAAGCACTGGCGGCGGAAGTAGTCGCTCGGCAGCATCGTGAGGTCGACCAGGTGGCGCATGATCGTCCCCTCGACGAGGGCGTCCATGCGGTCGAGGAACGAGCCGATCCATCCCGCACCCGACTCCAGCACTCCGATCCGGAGCTGCGGGAACCGCTCGAGCGTGTTGAACGCAAAGAACGATGAGAACGCCTGCTGCATGCCGCACCGCGTGGCGATGCTGCTCATGAACTGCGCGCCGCGCTCGCCGACACCGGGAGAACTGTCGTGATCGGCGTAGCGAGTGAGCGTGTTGGCGAACTCGGGCTCGTACCCCGGGTGGATGCCGATGGGTACGCCCACGCGCTCGGCGGCCGCCCACAGTGGATCGTGGAACGGGTGCCCGTGGGGCATGCGGGTCCAGGTGAACGGAAGCACGAACGCGCCGCGACAGCCGTCGGCCACCGCGCGCTCCAGCTCGCGCGCCGCGAGTTCGGGGTCGCCGAGGCTCAGCTGCGCGATCGGGATCAGGCGCCCGCCCGAATCGCGGCAGAAGTCGGCGATCCAGCGGTTGTACGCCCGGACGTATGCGTCGGCGAGGAGCGCGTCGTCGACCACCGACGGCCACACGATTCCGATGGTCGGGTACAGCACCGCACCCTCGAGTCCTTCTTTGTCGCAATGGGCCAGGCGATCGGTGGCATCACACGCACCGAACGGCATCGACTCCGCGTACCGCCGATCGGCGCTCGGCCGCGCGCCCTCCTCGCCCATGCTGCCGATGAGCGCAATGCCGCCGGGCGAGATGCGCGTGAACGGCGTGCCGTCGACCACCACGACTTCGAGTCCGTCGTCATTCGGGACGACATTGATGGAACGATCGCGGAACTCCGCCTCGAGGTAGTCGTCCCACAACGTCGGCGGCTCGAGGACGTGCCCGTCTGCGTCGATCACACCCGACTGCGAAAGCTTGGCCATCGGTCCCCCCGAATGTTGGGCGTGTGGGTCAACGGATCATCGACGATACGTCAGGGGTCCGTTCACGCGCAGGTCTGCGCGGCCTTGTACACCGGTCCGCGACCGCTGAGCACCAGATCCTGCAGCTTGGGATTGCCCGCCATCAGGGTCTGGAGGAGCGCGGAGCCCTTCGGTGTGCTCTGGGAGGTGTACGCGGTGCTGTAGAGCTGGTCCACCGCGGTCTGCAGCGCCGTGGGATCCCCCGCGGGGAGTGCCGACACCATCTGGAGTGCCTGCTGGAGATCCGACTGGAAGGTCGTGAGCGTCGATGTCGCCGTCTTCTGGAGTTGCTTGCCGTTGGCGACGGCGGGGGTGCCCGCTTTCTTCACCGCGGCCAACCCCTTCGTCGTCGCGTCGAGTTGCTGCTGGAAGCGCATCTGGAAGATCGTGCGCATCGCCGCCGCGTCCGACTGGTCGGCGTTGGCGTACGCGAGTTGCCCGGTGTTACCGGCGGTGTCCACGGCTTGCTCCATTTGCGCGTAGCTCGCGCAGACTTTGGTGAGCCACGCGCCGGGGGAAACCGTCTTCGACGCGGCCGACGCGTCGAGCGCGCCGACCCAACCAACCGCGAACAGCACGATGACCGCGACCATCAGCCCCGCCGCGCGTCGCCTAAAGGTCATGCCGCCCTCCTTCGTCCGGATCAATGTTCCGCGGCACCGGGGTGGCCTGTCAAACCGCCGAAGGCCGCGCGCAATGCCGCTTCCGTCACGCGGTCCGCAGGAAAGAACGATTCGATGGCGAGCTCAGCCAGCGTGATGTCGCGTGCGGTGCCGAAGGTCGCGATGGTGCTGAAGAACGTGAGGAGATCGTCGCTCACGCGGAGTTCGAGCGGGACGAACATCACCGTGTTCGGATCGGGCGCGACGGCGCGCGGGTTGGCCACTCCCGGATACCCGCGCAGCTCTTCGTAGAGCGCAGTGAGCGCGGCATCACCCGACAACGTCGCTTCGCGCTGGACCAACGTGAGCAGGTGCGTGCCGTACTCGGGTAGGTTGGCGATCCTCGGTGCGAGCCCGCCGGGATGCAGACTCACCCGCAGCGTGTTCACCGGCGGGGTGAGGAGCTCATCGGCCACGCCGTCGGTCAAGATCGCCTGCGCCGGACGGTTGGCCGCCACCAGCGTCCAGTGCCGATCGACGATCACCGCGGGAAACGGCTCGTGGCCGGCGAGGATCTTGTCGAGCGCGTCACGGACCGGTGCCATCTCGGCCGCGTCGAGCGGTGTCTCGTGATAGTCGGGCGCGTACCCGGCCGCGAGCAACAGCGTGTTGCGCTCGCGTAGCGGTACGGCGAGGTGCTCGGCCAGATGCAGGAGCAGCTCGCGGCTGGGGCGGGAGCGGCCGGTCTCGACGAAGCTCAGGTGGCGGGCCGAAACCTCCGCCTCGACCGACAGATCGAGCTGGCTGAGGTGCCGGCGCCGGCGCCAGTCGCGCAGCAACGGCCCGGCTCCACGCGGCGGTGCGGCAACGCTCATGCCGTCGACCATAACTGCGACCGCGCGCCGGCGCCCTTACCTGTCACGTAATCGCACGGCGTCGAACCGTCCGTCACTGTTGCGTCAGTCGGCAACGCCGCCGACCGACCCGGATGAAGCCCGGGTGCAGCCAGGACGAAGACCAGGAGGTCCCCAATGCACGATGTCACCACCACCGTCGACGCGTACTTGGCCGCGTGGAACGAGCCCGACGTCTCCACGCGCGCCGAGTTGATCGAATCGGTCTGGGCCACCGACGGGCGCTACCTCGACCCGTTGCTCGAGGCCGACGGGCACGGCGCCATCAGCGAGATGGTCTCGGCGGTGCAGTCGCAGTACCCGGGCCAGCGGTTCCGCCGGCTGAGCGGCGTCGACGCGCACCACAACCAGGTTCGCTTCGCGTGGGAGCTCTCGGGCGACACCGGCGACGTGACCGTGCGCGGGATCGACATCGGGGAGATCGCCGACGACGGGCGCCTCGTGCGCATCACCGGGTTCTTCGGCGAGCTGCCCGAGTAACCGACGGCGTCACCCGCCCACGCGGGCGGGTGACGCCGTCAACTCTGAATGAAGGAGCCCGCGGCTTCGGTTCAGATCGATCCGTTGCCGGCACTGGTGGTGGTGTTGGATCCGCCACCGTTGCCCCCGCCGAACCGACCGCCGCCGAACCCGCCGAAGCCCGCGGTGCACGCGCCGTTCACGGGCGACGAGATCGTCACGTTGGTCGCGTTGACCGCGCCCGACACGAGCGGCCCGCGTGCGGTCACACACGATCCGACGGTCAGGTCGGCCGCAGTGCCGGCGACGGTCTGCGAGATGTTCGTCGACGACGTGAGGCTGACGGTGACGTCCTTCGTCGTGGTCTTCGGCTTGGCGTTCTTCTTGGTCGGCCGCGTGAACGTGGTCGCCTTGACGACCATCTTGTCGCCCGACACCGACTGCACCGGGCCGAACGCGATACCCAGGTTCTTCAGGCGGTTCGCGTTCGCGCCGGCGGGGCGCTCACCGTTGCCGAAGTTCGGCCGTTGGCCGGTGCCACCACCGAACCGACCTCCGCCCCCGGCGCCGCCCGCACCGCCGGGCCCACCGCCCGCGCCGCGGGTGCACCCGGTCGACGCCGCCGCCGTCACCGAGACGTTGGCTGCTTTGATGCCCTTGTTCGCGGTGGTTCCCGTCACCGTGACGCAATCACCCACTGCGATGCTGCTCGCGGTGCCGGTCTCGCGCTTCTCGAACGACGTCGTGCCCGCGACCACGACGGTGGTCTCGCTGTTCGCGTTGCTCACCTGCAACGACGAGCCGTCGATGCTGGTGACGGAGCCGGTGGCGAACTGGCCTGCGTTCGGCGCCGCGGTCTGCGCATTGGCCGCGGTCGCGAACAGTGCCAGCGCGATGGCGAGGCCCCCGATGACCGCGCCCGACGCGGCGATCCGAGCCCGGCGTACGCGGTGGTGCCGCCGCACGGACGAGCCGGACGCCGATTCGGTGAGCTCTGGTTGTGAGCGATGAGCGGACATGTTGCTGTACTCCTCTGTCGTCGCGGAAGGCAGCGCCCCCCGACGGTTCCAATCAGCGCGTGCGGTTCCCGCCGCCGCCGAAACCACCACCGCCGAAGCCCCCGGCGCCGCCGAAGCCGCCGCCGCCGAAGCCTCCGAAGCGAGAGGTGCCACTGTTCTGGGTCGCGTTGGTCGACGCGGTGGCCGAGCTCGGCAGCGCGGCCGAGACGTTGGCCAGCACGACCTGCTCGCCCGGCTTCACGCCGCTCTTGATCTCGGTCCACGTGTTCCCGAGCACACCCACCTGCACGGCCACTCGCGTCGCGTTGCCGCCGTCGAGCACGGTGACGAAGTGCCGGGCACCCGTCGTCGTGATCGCCGAGGTCGGCACCGCGAGCGCCGACTTCGCGTTCCCGGTCATGATCGAGACGGTGCCGGTCGCACCGTTGTTCAACTTCGCGTTGGGGTTCGTGAGGCCGACCACGACCCGGTAGCTGGTCGTGGTGGTCGAGCTCGGGTCGGGCATCACCGAGATGGAGACGACCTTGCCGGTGATGTCGGTGTGCGATCCGTCGGGCAGCACGGTGGCCACCTGGCCGACCGCCACCGCGGTGAGCTTGTCGACCCCGACCGTCGTCGAGACCTCGTAACCCCCGGTGCCCTGCACCACGATGTTCTCGGTCGAGGACCCGCTGGTGACGGAGTCACCCACGTTCATGTTGACCGCGACGACGGTTCCCGCGATCGGGCTCGCGATCGTCGCTTGCGCGACTCCCTGCTGCGCCGCCAGCACCGCGAGTGCGGCGGCGTCGACTGCCTTCTGGTACGCCACGAGATCGGCGGCGCTCGGCGACGAGGAAGCCGACGACGAGGAACGGCCGGAACTCGCGCCGGTCGAACCCGAACCCGCCGCGCTCGAACCCGTCCCGCCGGAAGCACCCGACGTCGATCCGGTTCCGGTGCGCCCGCCGGTCCCGCTGTTGCCGCCGCTCGGGGTCGTCGGGGTGGTGGGAGTCGTCGGGGTGGTGGGAGTCGTCGGCGTGGTGGGCGTCTGCGCGGCGCGTTGGGCGAGCAGCGTGTCGAGCGCGGTCGATGCCGTCGCCAGGGCCTGCTGCGCCGTGCTCACCGCGGTCTGCGCGGTGCTCACCGCCTGGATCGCGGTCTGACACGCGGTGAGGTCACCGGCACTCGGGCTCCCGCCACCGACCGGAGCGCACACCGTGGTGGCCGAGTTCAACGCCGTCATCGACGCGGTCATCGCACTGTCGACGTTCTGTTGCGCGGTGAGCACCGCCTGCTGGGCCGAGGTGAGCGCGGGGTCGACCGGCGCCACGGCCAGCACGATTCGGCTCGTGCTCGCCGAGCGCACTGCGCTCAGCGACGCGGAGCCGGAACCGGAGGACGAGCCCGAGGATCCGCCCGCGCTCCCGCCCCCGGTACCACCACTGCTGCCGCCGAGGCCGGAGACGCTCTCGCCCGCGAGCGCCTTCGAGAGAGTCAGCTGATCCTGCGCCAGCGTCGCCTGCTTGCTGTGCAACGTCTGCATCAGCGAGGTCGTGTCGAGCGACGCCAACGTGCCGCTCGCTCCCACCGCGTCGCCGATCTTCACGTTCACCGACGACACGGTCCCGCTCACGGGGAACGCCACCGTGGCCTGCGACACCGGCTCGATGGTCGCCACGCCGGTCAACTCCGCGTCGACGTCGTGGTTGCCCGCGGCGACCGTGCGGTAGCTCGCACCCTGCGAACCGAACGCGTTCGCGGCGACGACTCCGCTGACGATCAGCGCGAGGACGACGAGGGCGATCACGGTGATCCCCACGCGTCGCCGCCACCAGGGCTTCGCCGGTGCAGGGCCGGACGATTCCGGGAACAGGGCGGCGAGCCGGCGGTCGGCGCTCGTGGTGCCAGCAGCAGAGATGGACGAGGCGGGCACGGTCACTCGCTCCTCAGTGCGTCGATCGGCGCGAGCTTGGCGGCGCGCGACGCCGGGTACACCCCGAACACGACACCGATGCCCATCGCCACGACGATCGCCGCCAACGCCGCCGGCACCGAGATGATCACGCGCGAATCGGTGAAGTGGGGCAGCAGGACCGCGCCGACGATCCCGAGGGCGACGCCGAGCACGCCGCCCGCGAGCCCGAGCACCGACGCCTCCACGAGGAACTGCCGGCGGATGAGATTGGGGCGGGCGCCGATGGCCTTGCGCACCCCGATCTCACGGATGCGCTCGGTGACCGACACCAACATGATGTTCATCACGCCGATCCCGCCGACGAGCAACGCGATGACCGCGATCCCGCCGAGCATGACCGTCAGCGTGTCGTCGACCGAGTTGGCGGCGGCGAGGATCGACTGCTGCGTAGCGATGGAGAAATCCGCGTTGGCCGCGGTCGTGATCTTGTGCGTGTTCAGTAGCAGCGCGTTCGACTCCTGGTACGCGGCCGACAACGTGCCCGACGACGTGGCCTTCACGTAGATCGAGCTGACCGAGTTGCGGTTGATCCCACCGACGAGTCGCTGCGCGTAGGTGGTGAGCGGAACCACGGCCAGGTCGTTGTTCGAGGCGTCCTCCGAGGAGCTCAACGGCTGCAGCACGCCGACCACCTCGAGCTTCACGCCGTTGTCGCTGACTTCCTGTCCGATGGGCGATACCGCACCGAACAGCTCCTGCGCCGTGTCGGGGCCGAGCACCACGACGGCGGCCGCGCTCTGTTCGTCGGCCGCGTCGATGAACCGCCCGGACGAGACGCCCCGCGTCCGCACCGTGCTCCACGCCGGGGTCGTACCGGTGAGGGTCGTCGTCCAGTTGGTGGTGTCGTAGAGCAACGACGCCGACGACGTCGACACCGGGGCGACGGTCTGGATGTCGGGCGCCACGGCGTGGTTCCCGAGCGCCTGGGAGTCCTGCACCGTGAGGGTCGAGGAGCTACCGAATCCGCCGCGCGTACCGGTGGAGCTCGTCGTGCTCCCAGGCGAGATCACCAGCAGGTTGGTGCCCAGCTCGTTGATCTGGTCCTGCACCTTCGCCTTCGCACCTTCGCCCAGACCGACGGTGAGCACCACCGCGGTGATGCCGATGAGGATCCCGAGCGTCGTCAGCGCCGAGCGCAAGCGGTGGGTACGGACCGCCTCGGTGGCCGTGCGGAGCGTGTCGCGCCAGGTCATCAGCTGGTCGCGATCATCGAACGGTCGCCGTCTGCGGCGGGCGCGCGGGGAAGCCAGATGCGACCGTCACGCATCTCCACGATGCGCTCGGCGCGTTCCGCGATGTCGTGCTCGTGTGTGATCAACACGATCGTGCCGCCCTCGCGGTGCAGCTCTTCGAGCAGCGCGAGCACATCGCCGGTGGAGGTGGAGTCGAGGTTGCCGGTCGGCTCGTCGGCCAGGATCATCGCGGGCTCGGTAACCAGCGCGCGCGCGACCGCGACGCGCTGCTGTTGACCACCCGACATCTCGCCCGGCCGGTGGTCGGCGCGGTCGGCGAGCCCGACGCGCTCGAGCGCGCCGAGCGCGCGCTCACGGCGCTCGGCCGGATCGACACCGCTGTACACCAGCGGCAGCTCGACGTTGCGCCACGCCGGCATGTACGCGAGCAGGTTGAACTGTTGGAAGACGAACCCGATGAAGAGGTTGCGCACGTCGGCGAGCAGGTTCTCGTCGAACTGCGACACGTCGTGCCCCGCCAGTCGGAACACGCCGGTGGTGGGCACGTCGAGACACCCGAGGATGTGCATCAGCGTCGACTTGCCCGAACCCGACGGTCCGGTGATGGCGACGAACTCGTTCTCGTCGATGCGCAACGACACGTCGCGCATCGCCGCGACCTCGAGGTCACCGGTCGCGTACACCTTCGACACGTCCAGCAGCTCGATGACCGGAGCGGGCGCGCCCTCGATCACCGGCCGCGCCGCGGTCGGCGGCGGGGTGGGGGCGGTCATCCGGCGCCGCCTCCGGTCGTGCCGCCAGCGCCCCGGGTGAACCCGCCGGCGCCACCGGTGAAGCCACCGCCGCCGGTGCGTCCCGCCCCGCCGAAGAGGCTCGGGATCGAGATGATCACCTTGTCACCGACCTTGAGGCCGGACGTGATCTCGGTCTCGCCACCACCGGTCGCCCCGGTCTTCACCGTGCGAGTCTCGGTGGCGCCGTTGACCGTCCCGCCGGTCGCGACCACCACGGTCGAGGTGCCGTCGCTCGCGGTCGTCACCGCGCGGGTCGGGACCTCGATGACGTTGTCGCTCGCGCTCGTCGTGATGGCGCCGGTGACGGTCGCGCCGACGTAGAAGTTGTTGGCGTCGGCGTTGAAGCTGATGGTGACCGGGTACTCGGCAACACCTGAGCTCGCGCTGGCCACTTTGCTCACCGTGCTGACGACGCCGGTGGCTGACGGGCCCGCTGCCGCGGTGGAGCCGGTCGACGACGCTCCACCGGTGGTACCGGTGCCGCCCGTCGCGCCCCCGCCCCCGAAGCCACCACCTCCACCACCACCGCCGAAGCCGAGCGCGGCGGCGATGCCACCGAAGCGGCCTGTCGTCGCGGCCGCGGTCGTCACCGTC
Source organism: uncultured Actinomycetes bacterium (assembly GCA_963819735.1). GTDB lineage: Bacteria > Actinomycetota > Acidimicrobiia > IMCC26256 > DASPTH01 > CAWFXC01. The sequence continues at coordinate 1,379,286 of CAWFXC010000001.1, forward strand.
ACGGTTGCGTTCTGGCCCACGGCGACGCGGTCGATGTCGCTGCTCCCCACCGAGAGGGCGACGGTGTACTTGCCCTTGCTGACCACCTGGATCTGCGGCGTCGAGGACGATGAGGAGGAGGAAGAGCTGGAGCTCCCGCCGACCGCGGCCGCGAGACCGCCGGTGCCCGAGCTCGAGCCGAGATTCGACGAGGAACGGCCGGAGCCACTGCTCGTACCGGTCGCGGTGGTGCCGCCGCTCCCGCCGCTCGAGAGCTGCTCACCGACGGTGACGTTCACCTGGGAGACGGTGCCGTTGAACGTCGCTACCAACTTGGCGCCGGCGAGCGCCTGCACCGCGTTGGTGAGCGAGTCGTTCGCCGAGGTGAGACTCGTCTGGTCGGCGGTGATCTGGTCGGAGGATGCGCCGGACGCCTGGTCGTCGGAGAGCTTGGCCTGCGCGCTGGCGACCGTGGCCTCCGCCGCGCTCACGCTCGACGCCAACGACGCGGAATCGACGGTGGCGAGGACCTCGCCCGCGGTCACGGTGTCACCCGCGGCCACGTTGACCGCGGTGACCGTGCCCGACGAGGTGAAGCTCAGGTCGTCGGTCTGGGCCGCCGCGATCGTGCCGGTCGCGGAGACCGCGTTGCTGATCGAACCGCGCGTGACGGTGACGAGCTGTTTGGTGGTGGTGGCGGCAGTCGCGCTCGACCCACCGTTGGAACGAACCGCGAACCACCAGATGCCGCCGACCGCGAGCACAACCACCAGCGGGATGATCACGCGCGGGCGCCGCAGCCAGTGCGTCCAGCCCGAATCGGAGCCCGACGCCGCGGGCCCCGAGCTCGTTGGCTCCGGCTCGGAGCTCGACGGGGAAGTCGCCTCACTGGTCGACGGGGTGCTCGACGGTGAGCTCGGCGCGGAGCTCGATACTGGGTCCGGTTCGGACCGCACAGCCTCGGTCATGCAACCAACTGTGCTGTACGTGCCTGGGAGATTCCCGAGAGCCTCATCTGTCTTTCCGCAGGGTCACGACACTGCGGAAAGCGGGCTCCGGGCGGGGTGTGCGAGCACGTCACCCACCCGTCGGCAACGGGTCCGAGCATGGTAGCGGCCCGTTCCGCCGCGTTGTACGCGCGCTCCGAACCGACCGCACTCGACCACGCAGTTCCGCGTGGTCAGGACACGATGGCGGTTCCGGTCCCGGCGGCCCGGAGCAGCGCGGCCTTGCCCTTGCAGTCGTAAAGACCGCTCGTGCCGGTGCCGCCCCACCTGGCCGAGTCCACCGGCGCGCACGCAAGCGATACCGCGTTCGCCAACCCCGTCCCGCCACCGGAGCCGCCGAACCCGCCGAACCCGCCGCCCGCGGCGATAAAGCGCAGCTTGCCCTGCTCCACCAGATCGGCGACGCGGGCCGCAGTCCCGGCCGGGTCACTCCCGCTGAACCCGCCCAGGGCGACGACCGAATAGCCGTCGATGATTGCGCTCGACGCCTGCATCGAACTGTCCACCGCGACGATCCACCGTTGCCCGCGGTCCTGCGACTGCAACCATCGCAACTCGGCCGACGACAGGCCGCCGCCACCGAATCCACCGCCACCCGGTACACCACCGCCCGGTGCACCACCGGCGAACCCTCCTCCCCCACCGAATCCGCCGCCCGCGGCCGCGCCCGGGGCGCCCACACCACCGGACCCCGGCCCCGGGAACCCACCACCGCCCGGGAACCCACCGGCCCGCGCGGTCTGGCCCGAAGACGTCGGCCGGGCATCGGGGAATGTGCCGCTCTGCGCGTGCTGCACGCCGGCGAGCGACCACGCCGCGGGCGCCGCGAGCACCACGACCGCGATCCCGCCGAGCGCGCCCCACACGACCGCGCGTGATTTCGGCTGTCGCCACAACAGGACCGCGACGACCGCCACGCCAAGCACCGCGCCGACGGGCACCGCGACGCGCAACCACGTCCACGCGTCGACCCGATCGAGGAACACCAGTTGCAACCACGCGGTCGCGACGACCGCGAGGGCCGCCACGACGCGCCCCGCCATCTTGGCCTCGCGCACCTGCGCGACCCCGATGCCGACGAGCGCGGCGAGCGCGGGAGCCAGCAACGACACGTAGTAGTTGTGGTACACGCCCTTGGCGAACGCGAACACGAAATAGACGACGACCGCCCAGCCGATCCACATGATCAGTGAACCCAACCGGGCGTCGCGCACCCGCCGCCGGGCCGCGGTGATCACCCCCGCGAACGCCGAGACCAGCGCGACGGGGAACAGCCACATCACCTGATCGCCCATTCCGTTGTTGAACAGTCGGAGCAGACCCGTGGCGCCACCGAACTGGTTGATGCCGCCTCCACCGCCGAACACTCCCCCGGGACCGCCGCCGAACGCGTTCCCACCCGGACCAGCCGTTGCGCCGGTGATGCGCCCGAACCCGTCGTACCCGAACACGAGATCGAGCGCGCTGCCGTCCGTGCTCCCACCGATCCATGGTCGATCGGCGAGTGACCGGAGGTCGACGAGCGCGACCCAGCCGATGGCCACGACGAAGAACGCCGCCGCCCCGGCGAGACAGTGGAGCGTGCGCTTCCGCCACGGGCCCGGCGCCGCGACGAGGTACGCACCCCACAATCCCGGCATCACGATGCCCGCGGCCAACAGCTTGGTGAGGAACCCGAAGCCGCAGCACACGCCGGCCAGCACCATCCAGCGCACCCGGCCGCCGGCGATGCCCTTCTGGACCGCCCACGCCGCCAGCACCACCGCCAACACCAACGTGGCGTCGGGGTTGTTGCTCCGGCTCACCGCGACGATCGCGGGCGTGAGCGCGAGTGCGACACCGGCGACGATCCCGGCGGTGCGCCCCCACGCGCGGCGGACGGTCAACATCAGGAACCACACCGCGAGCGCGCCGCACACCGCCGACGGCAGGAGCAGCGACCACGAGCTGAAGCCGAAGATGCGGACCGACAGTGCCTGGAGCCAGAGCGCGGCCGGCGGCTTGTCGACGGTGATCCAGCCTCCGGGATCCAACGAGCCGTAGAAGAAGTTGTGCCAGTTGACGGTCATGGACCGCACCGCGGCCGAATAGAACGTGTTGGCGTAGCCGTTGCGATCGAGGGCCCAGGCGAAGAGCGCGAGCGCGCCCGACGCAGTGAGCAGCTCTGCCCAGTTCCTCAGGAACCAGGATGGTCTCGGGCGCTCGGAGACCGCCGGCGGTCCGCCCGCGTCGTCGGCTCGCTCGATCGTCGCGGTTGCGGTCACGCGGTTGGCGCGTCCGGATGGGTGTCGCGTGCGAGCAGCACGAACCGCGCCGCCGTCGTCGCGGTCCAGGCGACGGCGAGCGCGACGAGCTCGGCCACGAGACCTCCGCCCAGCGCGTCGACGACGAGCAGCGCGGCGACCGAGCCCACGACGCCGCCGAGCGCGACCGTGGCCGACGTCAGCGCGTGGCGGCCGAGCCCCGCGCGACCGCGTCGGCCGAGGGTCCACCGTCGGTGGGCCCATGAGTTCCCGATCGCGGTGGCGGCGAGGGCCAGGATCACCGCGGCGATGGGCCCGAGCATCGGGCGCAGCAGCAGGAACAGCACCAGCGAGATCGCAGTGCTGGCGATGCCGACGGCGACGAACGACACCAACCGTCGACCCATGTCGTCGGAGAACGGCGCGCGCCGGCCCGCGCCGAGGTCGAGATCGCCGCGCCCCATGGCGAACCGGTGCGCCAACCGGAACACACCCTCGAGGTCGGCGCGCGCGGTCGCAGCGATCTGCACGCGCGAATCCGGATCGTCTTTCCAGTCGACCGGCACCTCGAGAATGCGCAGCCCGTTGTGCTCGGCCAGGAGCAACAGCTCGGTGTCGAAGAACCACGCGTCGTCGGCCACCGCGGGCACGAGTTCGCGCGCCACGTCGGTCCGTACTGCCTTGAACCCGCACTGCGCGTCGCGAAACCGGCTGGAGAACACGGCCCGCAGGATCAGGTTGTAGATACGTGAGATCGTCTCGCGCTTCGGTCCGCGAGCCACGTTCGCGCCCGGCGCCAGGCGGCTCCCGATCGCGAGGTCGGAGTGCCCCGACACCAACGGCGCCACGAGCGGCAGCAGCGCGTCGAGCCCGGTCGAGAGGTCGACGTCCATGTACGCGACGACCGCCGCGTCACTGGCCATCCACGCGGTGCGCAACGCGAGGCCCCGACCCTTCCGTTCGAGGCTGATGGCGCGTACGCCGTCGAGTTCGCGCGCCAACTCGTCGGCCAACTGGTGGGTGCCGTCGGTCGACGCGTTGTCGACGATGGTGATGCGCCACGTGAACGGGAAATCCCCCGCCAGGAACGCGTGCAGCCGTTCGATGCTGGCACGCAACACGCGGGCTTCGTCGTGCACCGGCACCACGATCTCCACGACCGGCGGCGCGGCGCGACGTGGAGCCTGGGACGACGACGGGGATGACGACGGAGCAGGGCGTTGTTCGGCCACGATGGTCGGAGCCCCCTCCGGCTGCGATTCCATCCCGGCAGTGTGGGCGCCCCCGTGCAGAACCCCATGGGCTCCGGCTGGGAGTTGGCTGTGGATCGCCGGTCGGGCACGTACAGTTCCCCGATGGTGCGCCGCGGAAGGGCCGACCGTCGGCGCGTCCTCGCGGCCGCGGTGCTGTTGGCGATCAGCGCGCTCGCGTTGTCGGCGTGCATCCCTCCCGCGCCCGGCCCGCGCGTCGTCACTTACTCGATCGCGGTCGACGGCGGCATCTGGAGCGACGTCAACCAGTTCGCGACCGTCGCCGCCCAGACCTACGCCGATCCCCGGGGCTGGAGTGGCGCGGGCATCGAGTTCCGGCGGGTCGACACCGGCGGCGACTTCACCCTCGTGTTGGCCGAGGGCACGCACCTTCCGAACTACGACCCCGTGTGCACCAGCGACTACAGCTGCCAGGTCGGCCGGTACGTCGTGATCAACGACGGGCGCTACGCGTTCGGATCGCCGAACTGGCCGGGCCCACTCGACGACTACCGGCACATGGTGATCAACCACGAGACCGGCCACTGGCTCGGCCTCGGCCACCAGAACTGCCCGGCGCCCGGCGCGCCCGCCCCGGTCATGCAGCAGCAGTCGATCAGCATGCAGGGGTGCGCGGTCAACCCGTGGCCGCTGCCTTCCGAGATCGCCGCGGTTCGCCGCTAGAAGACCGCGGCCCCGCCCCGATCAGCCGTGGGAACCGGTCCAGGCCAGGAGTCGCTCGACCGGCCACGTGTTCACGATCGCGTCCTCCATCACGCCCGCTTCCGCCGCGCGCGCGCAGCCGTAGGGCTGCCACTCGAGCTGCCCGACCGCGTGGGCGTCGCTGTCGATCGACACCTTGCACCCCGCGGCCACGACCTGTTCGAGCAACCGCATCGGCGGGTCGAGCCGCTCCGGCCGGCAGTTGATCTCGATTGCCTTGTCGAAGTGCGCGCACGCACCGAACACCAGCGTCGGAGTCGAACGTCGACTCCGGGCGACCCTTCCCGAGCACCATGCGCCCGGTGCAGTGGCCGAGGATGTCGCAGTGGGGATTGGCGATCGCCGCGACCATGCGATCGGTCATCGGTTGCTCCGCCATGCGCAACTTCGAGTGCACGCTCGCAACCACCACGTCGAGCTCGGCGAGCAGCGCTTCGTCCTGGTCGAGGGTGCCGTCGGCCAGGATGTCGACCTCGATCCCGGTGAGGATCCGGAACGGCGCCAACTCCTCGTTGAGCCGGGCGACGAGCTCCAACTGCGTTTCCAGTCGCTGGGCGTCGAGCCCGTGCGCGACGGTGAGCGACGGCGAATGATCGGTGAGCGCGAGATAACGGTGGCCGAGCTCCACGCCCTTGCGCGCCATCTGCTCGATGGTGGCGCCGCCGTCGGACCAGTCGGAGTGCAGGTGGAGATCACCCTGGAGCGCGGCCCGGATGGGCGCGCCCGGGCCGGCATCGGGCGCGGCCTCGGCTTCGAGCCGGGCCAGATACTCCGGCACTTCCCCGGCAAGGGCCTGCGCGATGACGCGGGCCGTGCTCGACCCGATCCCGGGAAGGTCCTCGAGCCGGCCCCGGTCGGCGAGCGCCCGGAGCTCCTCCGGCGAACGGCCCCGCAACGCGTCGGCGGCCCGACGGAACGCCTCCTCCTTGTAGCGGCCCGCGCGTTCACGTTCGAGCAACGTCGCGATGCGATCGAGTGCCTCCACCGGATCCATCTGTTGAAAGTACCCGGCCAGGAGATTGCGTAGACTCCTCCGCTACACGGAGGGATGACTGAGAGGCCGAAAGTGCTCGCCTGCTAAGCGAGTAAGGGGTGACAAGCTCCTTCGAGGGTTCAAATCCCTCTCCCTCCGCCACTCACACACTCACCAAACGAGCAGGGGCTGCTCGTGGATACCGTGTTCGCCGCAGCGGTGACCTACCCGGAGCTCATGGCACAGTTCGGGCAGCGCGCGGCCGACTACCGCAACGCCGCCCCGTTTCCCCACGCCGTGTTCCACGGTCTGTTCGATCCCACCGTCCTCCGCGCCGCGGCCGCCGAGTTCGCCCCACCCGCCGCCATGGGCCTGCAGTACGACAACCCCTACGAGCTCAAGTCCGGGGAGAGTCGGTGGGAGAAGTTCGGGCCGGCCACCACCGCGATCGTGCACGCGTGCAACAGCGGTCCGTTCGTCGAGTTGCTCGAGGCGCTCACCGGGATCGCGGGTCTCATTCCCGATCCGCACCTCGTGGGCGGAGGGCAACACCAGATCGCGCCGGGCGGATTGTTGAAGATCCACTTCGACCACGACCGTCACGACCGCCTCGACCTCGCGCGACGCGTGAACGCGATCCTCTTCCTCAACGACGACTGGCGCGAAGAGTGGGGCGGTGCGCTCGAGTTCTGGGACCCCGCGATGACAACGCCGGTCCAGCGCATCTCGCCCGACCTCAACACCCTCGTGATCTTCTCCACGACTGAAGACGCGCACCACGGACATCCCGAGCCCTTGCGGTGCCCGCCCGACCGCACCCGTCGATCGCTCGCGTTCTACTACTACACGAGTGGCCCACCGCCGCGTCCGGCGATACCGCACACCGCGCGTTTCCAGCGCCGACCCGACGTCGACACCCGCGAGCCGTTCCGCACGCGCCTGCACGAGTCGGCCCGACTCGTCCGCTTGGCGATCTCTCCGCTCGTGCCCGATGCGATCAAACGTTGCGTGCGGTCGTCGCGGCGTCGCTGAGCAGTGCGGGCCGACGCGCGCGGGCGTGAGGCTCAGCCCGCCACGACGTTCGGCGGGTGCCCGCCGGCGAGGACGGTCACGACACCCTCACAAGCCAGCTGCGCCATCTCGCGCCGCGTGGCCTCGGTGGCGCTGCCGATGTGCGGGAGCAGCACCGCGTGCGGCGCGGCGAGGAGGCGAGGGTGCACGGTCGGCTCCCGTTCGAAGACGTCTATCCCCGCGCCGAAGATCACACCGTCCTCGAGCGCGACGGCCAGGGCCTCTTCGTCGACCACCGGACCGCGAGCGGTGTTGACCAGCACCGAATCGGGCCGCATGAGCCGCAGGCGGCGCGCGTCGATCAGCCCGCGGGTGTCGTCGGACAGCGGCACATGGAGCGAGACGACGTCGACGCGCGCCATGAGGTCGTCGAGGTCGGCGACCCAACCCGGGATCCCGGTGTCGCGCCGTGAGTGGTGCAGCACCTCCATGCCGAAGCCCGCGGCGCGGCGCGCCACCGCGCGACCGATGCGTCCGAACCCGACGATGCCGAGCGTCCGCCCGTGCACGTCGACGCCGAGGAAGTCGTCGATGTGGAACCCGGTCCAGCGTCCGTTGCGGAGATCGGCTTCGGCATCCGACGTACGCCGCGACGCGGCGAGGATCAGGAGGAAGGCAAGATCGGCGGTCGTCTCGTCGAGCACGCCCGGTGTGTTGCACACCGCGATGCCGAGCTCGGTGGCGGTGACGAGGTCGACGTTGTCATAGCCGACCGCCACGTTGGCCACCACCCGCAGACGCGGTGCGCCGGCGCGCAGGATCTCGGCGTCGATCCGGTCGGTGATGATGCACACCATCGCGTCGACGTCGGCGACCGCGGCAGCCAACTCGTTCGGCCTGAGTGGTTCGTCGCCGACTCGTTGCACGACCTCGTGACCGGCGTCGACGAGCGGATCCACCCCGCCGGGCGGAAGACGACGGGTAACCAGGACACGTGCCAAGAGACAGGAACGTAGCGGAGCCGTGCGTCGCGTCTCACCCTGCGCAGGACGGCGGAGCGAAGTGACCCGAAAAGCAGGAAGGTAGCGGGAGAAAACGGCCTCGCTCCGCGTTGCATCGACTCGAGGCCGGAAACTACGCTCTCGCCACTTCTTGTGCCGTGAGGCGCGCTGGCGGGGCGACGGGAACGGGCGGTTCCCGGGAGGAGTTCGGGGCAAATGTGGAGGGCAGCGCGTGATCGCGCGGAGGTCGACGACGTCGTCGATCTCCGTGAGGTGGTCGTGGAGTACCGGGCCGACCTGTTCCGTTACGCGCGCTCGTTCAGTCGGTCCGATGCCGACGCCGAGGACCTCGCCCAGACGGCAGTGCTCCGGGCACTCGCCGCCGGGGCCGTGATCCGCGAACCCGACAAGGCCAAGTCCTACCTGCTCCGCATCGTCCGCAACCTCGCGACCGACCAGGCCCGCTCGCGGGCCCGGGTGTCCGTCGAGCCCTGGGAGTCGGTGCCCGACGTCGAGTCCGACGCGCTCGAGCCAGAGGCAGTGGTCCTGCGCGGTGACGCCCTGCTCCTGCCGCTCGCCGCGTTCGCCGAGCTCGGGCCGGCGCACCAGGAGATCCTCCGGCTGCGCTTCGTCGACGAGCTCGACTACGAAGCCGTCGCGGCGCGCCTCGACACGACGGAACACGCAGCCCGGCAACGGGTGTACCGGGCGATGCAGGCGCTCCGGGTGATCGCCCGGGCGCTCCTCACTCCCAGTTAGCGGGAACCCTGAACTAGCCGGCGAGCAGCGCTCGCGCACCCATCTCCACCGACGGGTGGCGCAGGCGGGCGAGGGCGCGGGCTTCGATCTGACGCACGCGCTCACGGCTGAGGTTCACGAGCTGACCCACCTCGTCGGGAGTACGGGGCTCGCCCCGATCCAGACCGAAGCGCAGCGTGAGGATGTAGCGCTCACGCTCGTCGAGCACCGCGAGCAGCTTCTCGATCTCGGCCGGGAGCATGGCCCGGGCCGCCGACTCGTAGGGCGACTCGGCCCCGCGGTCTTCGACCAGGTCGCCGAGCTCGGTCTCGCCGTCTTCGCCGACGGGCGTCTCCAGCGATACCGGCTCCGCCAGATGCGGGATGAGCTCCTTGACGCGCTCGGGCGCGAGGTCGAGCTCGGCCGCCAGCTCGTCGAGGGTGGCCGGACGCCCGAGGCGGGCTTCCAGACCGGCGCGCTCCTTCTGGAGCCGAGCGAGGTTGTCGGCCGCGTGGACGGGCAGACGGATCGTGCGGCCCGCGTTGGCGATGCCGCGCTGGATCGCCTGGCGGATCCACCACGTGGCGTAGGTCGAGAACTTGAATCCCTTACGCCAGTCGAACTTCTCCACCGCGTGGATGAGGCCGAGGTTGCCCTCCTGCACGAGGTCGAGCAGCGGCATCCCGGATGCCTGATAGCGCTTGGCGATGGACACCACGAGCCGCAGGTTGGACTGCACGAACTGGCGCTGGGCGTCCTCGCCCTTGCGCACGAGCCGCTGCAGGTCGCGCTTCTCGGTGCGGGTGAGGCCCTTGTCGACGGTGTCGAGGGTCTCACGCGCGGCCTTGCCCGCCTCGATGTCCTGGGCGAGGCGAGCTTCGTCGTCCTTGGTCAGCAGCTGGTGGCGGCCGATGTCCTCGAGGTAGAGGCGGACGAGGTCCTCATTGTCCCGTTCTGTGCGATTACGTACTCTAGCCACGGTGCCTTCCCAGAGGGTTGGGGTCGACCGCTGAGGGAGAGAGCGGCCTTCGACGGTAGAACGACGGGAGATGCGTCCTTGTTCCGGAGAATCGGGTGCTCCGGGAATGGTTCGCGGGGGCGAGCCCTCCATTGTGCACCTTTTTTGGTGCCCCTCGCACATCAATGGCAAACCGCGGCCCGGTCGGCGCGTGCGGGCGAGGTCGCACGCAGCCGGATTCCGGTATGGGACAACGGATCGGGGCCCGGCGCCGGTCGCGCCGGAAGATCTCGAACTTCTTTCGCGTCTACCGGGCGTGGAGTCGCACCGGGAGCCGATCGACCGAGACGCCGACGCTCTGGTCGGGCCCGCCGGCCATCCAGATCGGCGCGCCCGTGATCTCGATGGCGTCGAACCGGGCCAGCAGGTGCTCGAAGATCGCCCGGATCTCCCGCTTGGCGAGGTGCGCGCCGAGGCAGTAGTGGACGCCCCCGCCACCGAACGACACGTGGGGATTCGGCGTGCGGCCGATGTCGAAGCGGAACGGGTCGTCGAAGGCGCGTTCGTCACGGTTCGCCGACGGGTACCAGAGGCTGATGCGGTCCCCCGCGAGGATCTGCTGGCCGCCGAGCTCGACGTCGCGGGTGGCGGTGCGCCCGAAGCTCGTGACCGGGCTCGACCAGCGGATGATCTCGTCGATGGCGGTGTCGAGCAGCGAGGGGTCGGACCGCAGCGACTCCTGCTGATCGGGGTGGGCGACGAGCGCCATCAGGCCCTGCGAGATCGAGTTGCGGGTGGTCTCGCTCCCGGCCACCGACAGCACGAGGAAGAACATGTCGAGCTCGAACTCGGTGAGTCGGGTTCGTTGCCCGTCGGCGCCGTCGATCTCGGCGAGGGCGAGAATGCTCCACACGTCGTCGGTGGCGACGCGGCGCTTCTCGTCGCCGAGCTGCTGTGCGTACTGGAACAGCTCGACCTGCGCGACCGCGTGCTCTTCACGGCTGATGCCCGAACGCGGGTCGGCGGCACGCATGAGGGTGTCGGTGCGGGCGAAGACCCAGGGTCGATCGGGCTCCGGGATGCCCACGATGTCGGCGATGAGGTGCATCGGGAGCAGGTACGCGATGTCGCGTACGAAGTCGCACTCGCCGCGCTCGGCCACGTCGTCGAGGATCCTGGTGGTCCACAGCACGATGCGTTCGTCGAGCCGGGCGATCATGCGCGGGGTGAAGCCGGCGCTGATCAGCTTGCGCAGTCGAGTGTGGTTCGGCGGGTCGGCGGTGACGAGCGTGTGGCTCTGCTGCTCGACCGGGGCACCCGCGATCGACGGCCCGCTCAACGCCGAGAACGTCTCCCAGTCGCGGTTGGCCTGCTGGACCTCGGCGTGACGCAGCACTGCCCAGAACTCGATCCCGTCGGGCGCGCGTTCGAGCGCGACCTTGGGATGCCGGAGGACGGCACCCTGCGCGCGCAGCTCGATGAAGAGCTCGTGGGGAAACCCGTTCCGGTAGAGCTCGGGATCCGTGAGGTCGCGGTCGAGGGTGATCACCCGCACATGATGACCCATCAGCAGACCGGAGACATCGCCGCCCCCGAACCGGACGCCGCCAGCACCAGCTCGCACGACGTGGAACCCCTGTCCAGCCTCGAGGACGATGGCGTAACATCAGCGCTTCCGGCGGGGGCTCGAAATCATCTCGAGCGAAGGCAGGGCATGGTCGACGGATGGCGCATTGCGATCGCCGGTGTTGGGACCTTCCTCCTCGTAGCCGCGCTCGTACCCCTTGCGCGCCGCTTCGCGCTCGCCCGGGGCATCACCGACAATCCTGAGCCGGGCAAGGCGCACGTCTCCCCCACGCCCTACCTCGGCGGTGTGGCGATCGCGCTCGGCGCGGTCACCTGTTCGCTCCTCCTCCCCGGATGGCAGGGGCATGCCGCGGCGATCGTTGCCGCCGCGCTGCTCGTCGGGCTCATCGGCCTGTGTGACGACATCCGGACGGTGAAGCCCGGGGTACGGCTGCTCGTCGAAGCCGCCGCGGCGACGGTGGCCGCCGCCGCCGGGGCTCGCGTCCATCTCTTCGGCGGGCCGGCCGACTACGTGATCACCGTCGTGTGGATCGTGGTGATCACGAACGCGTTCAACCTCATCGACAACATGGACGCCGCCGCCGGTTCGATCGCCACCACCATCGCCATCGCACTCGCCGCCACCGCGCTCCTCGAGGGGCAGATGATCGTGGGCGGTTTGGCAGTCGTCCTGGCGTCCGCCTGCCTCGCCTTCCTCATCTACAACTGGCACCCCGCACGCATCTTCATGGGCGACGCCGGTTCACTGTTCCTGGGCTACCTCCTCGCGGTGATCGCCCTGGAGCTGAGAACCCCGGTTCCCCACTTCGCCAGCATCGTCGCCGTCGTGTTGCTCGTCGGCCCGGCCGTCTTCGACACCACGCTCGTGGTGATCTCCCGGGTTCGCAACGGGCGCAAGATCTACATCGGCGGCACCGATCACACGTCGCACCGGCTGATGCTGCTCGGGTTCCACCGGGTCAGCGTCACCGGCATCCTGGTCGGCGGCACGATCGTCTCGTGCGGGCTCGGCATCCTGGTCGCCGAAGGCGTCGTCAATCCCGTTGCCGTCGCGGTGGTTGCGCTCGTGACCGCCGTCGCGACGCTCGTGTTCCTCCTCCGGGTGGGCGAATACGTCGACGACAGCTCGGGCCGCGGTCGGCTCGTGGTTCCGGGCCCGGAACCCGACGCCGCGCGCACCGACCCGACTGGTCCGTCCGTGCCGCCCACTCGCGTTCCGAGGGTCCGTCGCCATCTGACCCCCCGTCGGCACCCTGACCACACCCGGCGACCGCCCTCGTAACATGGGACCTCGCCCCACGCCACCGTCCTCCTCCTCGGGGGGTAGCGGCGCGGCCGGGCCGACTTCGAGAGGGGCCGAGACATGACGTCGAAGCAGCAGCGCAAGCGCGACAAGAGGATCATCCGCCAACTGCGCAAGGCCCGCCGGGATGCGCAGGAAGTGGATGCCCAACTGCGGGCCACTGCGTGGGAGTGCGCGACGGTCGCCGAGGACTGCCGGCTCGCCTACGAGCAGCTCGCCGGGGTGCACGCCCGTCTCGGCGAAGTGCTGGGCTCCATCACCTCGGCCGCGGGAACGCTCCAGGCCGCCGACGCCGCGCTCGAGGCCACGACCCGCGGCACCGACGCGATCGCGTTGGCGACCGACGTGCAACGCCGGTTGGAGCAGATGCTCGTCGCCCAGCGCCGCACCAACGAGTTGCTCGACCTCGCCCTGGGCGTGGCCTTCGACACCGGCATCGAGGCGGCGCCGCCACCCCGTTGACGGCTACTCCGCCGGTGCGCTCGTGACGACGCTCAGGAGTTGGGGTTCTTCCAGAAAGTCTTGGTGAGGCTCTTCTCGAAGAGCTGCACCCACTTGGACTTCCGGGCCGGCCGGCTGGAGCTCGGGATGCTGCGGGGGACGCTGAGTGCCACCTGCGGAACCCGTTCGACCCGCGGATACGGCTGAGCCGTTCCGGACACCTGACCCGGTGTCGGAGCAGCGGTGCCGGGCGTGGTCGTGTCGACCTTCGGGTCCTCGACCTTGGGCGCTTCGACCTTCGGCGCTTCGACCTTCGGCGTCTCGACCTTCGGCGCTTCCACCTTCGGCGCTTCCACCTTCGAGTCCTCGACCTTGGCCGAGTCGGCGCTGGCCGCAGGGTCCTTCGGGGCCTCCTGCTTCGAGGCTTCGGGCCCACTCGCGCTGAAGCCGTTGGCGGCGCGGGACGGGGCTTCGAAGCCGTTCGTTCCGAGCGCAGGCGCCTCGGGCGGTGCCTCGTCGGTCGACGCGGCCGGAGCGGTCAGGTCGAGGACTGCCACCTCGGGTGCCGCCACCGGTGGGATCGGCTCGATCGCGACCCCGTTCGTGCCCGTCGGCGCGCGCCAGATCACCTTCGGTGCGTGGGGTGCCTCGGGGACCGCCGGCAACGTCTCGCCGCCTTCCGGCTCGGCCGGCGCCGCCGACTCGTCCGCGACCTCGGCTGCGACCGGCGCGGGCGCCAAGACATCCGACACGAGCGGGGCGACGACCACATCGGGGGCGACCTGCGGCTCCACCGGCTCGACCACCGGGGAAGCCTCCGCCACCGGTTCCGCGTCCGCCACGGGTTCCGCGTCCAGCCCCGGTACCGCCAACTGGGCCGCCGGGGCCGCCTCGACAGCACTGGCGCGTTCGTCGAGCTCCATCACCAGGCGGCGCAGATCATCGACGTTCGCTTGGAGTGCCTCGCCGAACGACTTCGCCGCCAGTGCCCGCTCCCGCCAGATCGTCGCCCGCGTGCGCCATTCGTGGAGTTGCCGTTCGAGCTCGTCGATCCGGGCCAGGTCGGCTTCACTCGATGTGGCCGGCAGCGCGGCGGCAGAGGAGGCGGCCGCTGCTACCGGGGCCGCGAACGACAGCGGAGGGAGCTCGGAGCTTGCCGGTTCGGGCGATGGCGGCGTCTCGGAGCGGGGAGCGTCCTCGGATGCTGCGCCAGCCGGGACGACCGGGACGGTCGTGTCGACGGCGGGCGGGTCGTCCACCTGCTGCGTGAGGTCGTGCGAGGTCGTATCGGACCACGTCGTGATCCGCCCGTTCTCGAGATCGAACGTGCCGACCGTCGGGACGCTCAATTCGCGTCCGCCGATGGTCCAGTGATCCGTACGCTCGGTCACGACAACACCTCCCACGACGACGACCTGGTGAACCTCGCTACGCAACGCGTCGGCGGTCTTCGCCGCCCAGGCCAGGTAGTCAGGAACCCCTTGCCCTCTTCCACCCGAACGATTCGTGCCTTCGTAACGCATCGCGCCGTCGGCGAAGAACGACTGTGCCGCTTCGACGTCACCGGCATCCCACGCGGTCAGGAAGTCTCTCACCGTGACATCGACGTCACCCTGGACGGTCGTGGGCCCGGGCGCTCGGGCTGACGTCAGATCGGTCATCGGTACGTCCCTGCTTCACGCCCCAGCGGGCGCAGACCCCCACATGGTCCGAACATGTGTAGTCGCGTTGGTGCACAGAGTGCCAGTCGCTTCATAGCGTGACGGAGGCGAAGCTCCGTTGTTCGCGGGGCCTGAGAGGTGAATAGTGGCCTGAATCGCACCGGCCGTGACCGGGTGGGGACTAGCTGTGACCGGCCGCCGCGCTCGGTGGCGGGCCGGTAGTGGCCGCTCCGGGGAGGGCCCCGGAACCGGGCCCCGAGCCATTGGACGCTTCGGCTCCCGGCCCGTTCTGCCCGACACCTTTGGTGCCGTCGAAGCGGACCTCATCGACTGCGGTCGCGAACTGCTCCTGCCACCGGTCGAGAGAATGCTGGCGCTCCACGACCTCGCGCAGCGCCAGGCCGATGCGGGGAAGACCGGTCGTCCAGGTCTCGTCGAGTGCGACGATGCGTTCCGCCAGCTCGAAGGCGTTCCCGGCGTCGAAGGTCAGCGTCGGCTGGCTGTCGGGCAGGATCGCGGCGACCCGTCGGCTGGCGGTGACGACCGCTCGCCCGGCCGCCATCGCCTCCAACACCGAGATGCTGATGTCGTCGTCGCCCCCGGCGTCGATCAGCACGTGGCTCTCCCGCAGGATCTCGGGGATGTCGCCGGGCTCCACGCCGTCGTCGATCTGGACGACCGAGGAGAGCGCGATGTTCTTCACCAGGGCCTCCAACTCCGCGCGGTGCTGCCATTCGGCGGCGTTGGTCGAGGGACCCACGATGCGGAGTCGGGCGTCCAGACCGTGGCTGCGGGCGATGGCGACCGCCCGGAGGACCACCGGGAGGCCCTTCACGGCAGCCGTGCGGCCCAGCGCGAGCAGCCGGAACGGCGGGCGCGGCGGCACGGGCGTCAACGTGGGATACGAAGTCGCGACGTCGACGCCGGCCCCGACCGTCCACGCCCGGCAGCCCGGGACCTCGGCGAGTGGTGGCGCGGCGACGACGAGTCCGTCGGCCCAGCGGGCCGCCTCGGTGGCGGCGCGGGTGGACGGGATCTGGGTGCACCACCACAGCAGCGGGACGCTGCTCTCGCGGGTGACGGCCCGAGCCTGCACCAGGCACCGCAGATCGTCCTCGACCACCACGACGACGCGGCCTTCGACGTCGTCGAGTGCACCGGCGAGCGCGAACTCGATCGCGTGCGCGTCGCCCGCGGGGCCCTGCACCACCTCGACCCCGGGCGCGATGGCACCGGGCCGAGCCGCATCCGCCGCCACGGCACCGGCGACGATGACCACCCGTTCGAACTCGTCGGCGAGCCCGCGCACGTACCCCGCCAGGAAGCCGCGCACCGAACTGGACGGATCCAGGAGCGGCGTCACCAGGATCACGGTGGTCATCGCAACACCATCGTGCGGTCCATTTCGTCCGACGAGCCGGCGGTACTGAACGCAAACAGCCTAGACGGGGTGCCGGCACCGGCCGGACGGACCGCGGGGGGTGCGGCCGCCCGTAGCATGGTCGGGCTGCCTCGGCCGGGCTGTGACGCCAGGCCAAAGGTGCCGGGCACCGTCGCAGGGACGGCAACCGGGCACAGCAGCAGGGCACAGGACGCCGGCCCCGACCCAGGTCAGGGGCTCGATCGAAGGAGCTGACCCATCGCTACCACCGATACGGCGCAGGAGCTCGAAACCGCAGGCTCTGACCGATCCGCGACCGTGGTCGTGGTGGGCCAGGGGTACGTGGGCCTCCCGTTGGCGATGCGGGCGGTCGAGGTCGGCTACCGGGTCGTCGGCTTCGACTCCAGCGAGGACCGGGTCAAGCAGCTCGCGGCGGGCGAGTCCTACGTCGAGGACGTGGGGAACGAGGAGCTGGGCGCGGCGCTCGCATCGGGCCGCTACCGGGCATCGACCGAGCCCCGCAGCTGCGGCGGCTTCGACTTCGCCGTCATCACGGTGCCGACACCGCTCACCGAACGGGCGCCCGACCTCTCGTTCATCGAGGATGCGGCGAGAACGCTGGCCCGTTACCTCCGGCCCGGAGCCACCGTGATCCTCGAATCCACGACCTACCCGGGCACGACCGAGGAGCTGGTGGTCCCGCTCCTGGAGGAGGGCTCCGGCCTGGCGGCCGGCGAGGACTTCCACGTCGGCTACAGCCCCGAGCGCATCGACCCCGGCAACAAGGTCTGGACGTTCGTGAACACCCCGAAGGTCGTGTCCGGGATCGATGCCGCGTCGCTCGACGCCGTGCGCGACTTCTACGGGACCCTCGTCGAGCGGGTCGTGACCGTGTCGGGCACCGCCGAGGCCGAGCTCACCAAGCTGCTCGAGAACACCTTCCGGCACGTGAACGTGGCGCTGGTCAACGAGTTGGCGATGTTCGCCGCCGACATGGGGATCGACATCTACGAGTCGATTGATGCCGCGTCGAGCAAACCGTTCGGTTTCATGCGGTTCGTTCCCGGCCCCGGGGTCGGCGGGCACTGCCTCCCCATCGACCCGAGCTATCTCTCGTGGCGGGTGCAGAACTCGCTCGGGCGCAGCTTCCGCTTCGTCGAGCTGGCCAACGACATCAACGACCACATGCCCGACCACGTCATCCGCCGGCTCACCACCGCACTGAGCAGCCAGTTCCGGCTCGCGGTCAACGGGAGCCGCATCCTCCTGCTCGGCCTGTCGTACAAGGCCAACACCGGCGACGTCCGGGAATCGCCGGCGGTCGCCGTCGCCCAACTCCTCGTGGGCATGGGGGCCGACGTGCGGGCGGTGGAGCCGCACATCCGCGATACGCGCGATCCACGCGTCTCGCTCGTCGCGCTGACCGCCGAGGAGATCGCGGGTGCCGACGCGGTGGTGCTGCTCACCGACCACGACCAGTTCGACCTCGGCCTGGTGCAGCGGGAGGCCCGTTACGTGCTCGACACCCGGTTCCGGCTCGAAGGCCCGAACGTCGAGCGGCTCTGACTTCTGACGGTCCTTCGGCCTAGGCCCAGTTCTTGCCCGGGCGCACGAGCCCGAGCGGGGTGCCGAGCGGCAATTCCAGGTGGGTCTGGATCCCCGGCGGTGCCTCGACGACCTGCGGGATCATGTTGACCGCGCTCATGGCCGTCCACACCCGGCCGGTGAAACCGATGTCGCCGGTGATGTCGGGATTGGTCGGCTCGAGCACGACGCGGGTGTCGGGATCGCCCTTGAACTCGATGATGTACTTGTTGGTGCCGTAGTCCCAGTCGGGCGTGAGCGGATCGCCCATCCGCCAGAACGACTGGAACAGGATCACCGGGAAGCCGTTCGACAGCGCCTCCCACTGGTGGTGCATTCCCGCGACGGTGCCGGCGGGGATGAACCCCGACTTCACCTCGAGATCGACGTCGCTGACCGCCACCTCGAGCTTGTTGGTGTACTCGTCGACCTCGACCCCGAGACCAGCGGCCAGCATCGCCATCGACTCCTTGAAGATGCTGTCCATGGTGTGGATCAGCGGGCTCGGGTCCTCGACCGCCTCGATCGGGTCGCGACCGAAGCCGAGGCCGGGGAAGTTCATCTCGAAGGACGGGTGCTCGCGCAGGTACACGATCTCGGTGATGATGACCTGGTCGATGCGCGTCATCAGCCGCGAGAACGTGAGCGCCGCGAGGTCGCCGACGAACCCGGGGTGGATCCCGGCGCCGTGGAGTGACGTGCCGCCGGCCTGACACGCGGCTTCGAGTCGTTCGGCCTCGCCGGGCTCGCGCGCCGCCGGGTAGGCAAACCCGATGGGCGTGACGATGTTCTTCCCGGAGCGGAGAATGGCTTCCATGTCGTCGAAGTCGCGGTAGAGCGGCGCGTAGTTCACCGCGTCGGCGTCGAGCGCCAGGATCTCTTCCTTGCTCGTCGTGCACTTCACGCCGAGCGGATCGATGCCCGCGACTTCGCCGGCGTCCTTGCCGTTCTTGGCGTCGGACGTGACGTACGCGCCGACCAACTCGAAGGCCGGGTCGCCGGCGAAGTGCCGGATGGAGATCTGACCGATCGAGCCGGTGCACCACTGGATGACCTTGTACGTCTTCTCCGCCATGTGGTGAGCCCTCCGTGTCGCGGCAACCTGCAGTTGTCGAGCGTGCTTTCCTGTGGTCTACCCGAGACACGACACGTACGTCACTTCCTCACTGTCATCGCCACACGCTGACACCGAACGGCACCGGGGTGAGGTGGGCTCGACAACTGTTCGCGTGATGGAAGCTGCCGGTTCAACTGGCGGCCACGAAGCGGCAAGCTCGCCGGCGTACGGTCACGACGTGACGGTGCTCGAGACGCAACCGGAGCGGTTCTGGGACCTGCAGGGTTGCAGCAACTTCCGCGATCTCGGCGGCTACCGCACCGGAACCGGCGCGGCGACGCAGTGGCGTCGACTGTTCCGGGGCGACGCCGCGATCGGTGCCACCCCGGCGGATCGAGGTCGGTTCGACGACGCCGGCCTCCGCGCCGTCATCGATCTCAGGAGCGCCCACGAAGTCGCGCTCGGCGGCTCCTACCGTGCGCCGGGCGCGGTTGCCCACCACGTGCCCCTGGACGACCTGCTCGATCGCGAGACGCGCTGGGACGCGTGGAGCGACCCGGCATACGTGGCCGATCGCTACTTCGAGTTGTGTGTCACCGGCGGCGACGCGATCGCGGAGGTACTCGCGATCCTCACTGATCCCGCGGCCTATCCGGCCGTGATCCACTGCTCGCTCGGCAAGGATCGCACCGGCGTCGTGACCGCGCTGATCCTGCGCGCCATCGGTGTGCCGACGCGCACGGTCGTCGAGGAGTACGCGCTGAGCCGTCACGGCGCGGCGCGACTGGTGCAGCGGCTGCAAGCGCGCATGGGCACCGATCGGCACGACCTCGAGCCGTACCTGCCGGCCATGCTCGCCGCCGATCCGCAGACGATGATCGGCTTCCTGCAGCGCGTCGTCGACGAGTTCGGATCGGTCCACCGATATCTGCGCCACCTCGGCATTGCCAGCACGGTGGACCATCTGCGGGCGGCACTGCTCATCCACTGACTCGGGCGACAGGAACGACTCGAAGCTTTCTGTGGGGTCCGGTCGATTCCCGCGTTGGCCGTTCGTCGCATCAGTGGGAGCGGGTCGGACCGACGCCTCGCACCGAGAAGCCGGCGGTGCCGGCCCGAACAAGGAGCAGCGACATGGCGAACTTCGTACTCGCATACCGGGGTGGGTCGATGGCCGAGACACCCGAAGCCCAGGAAGCGGCGATGAACGCGTGGATGGGCTGGTTCGGCACGTTGGGTTCGTCGGTCGTCGAGGTCGGGAACCCCTTCGGTGCGTCGACCGCGGTTCTGTCCAACGGATCCACCGGTGCCGCCACCGCGGGCCTGTCGGGTTACTCGGTGGTGTCGGCCGACAGCCTCGAGTTCGCGGCCAAGCTCGCAAGTGACTGCCCGGTGCTCGCGGCGGGCGGCACGGTGGAGGTCTACGAAGCCATCGCCATGTGACGACGGCACTGGCACTCGTCACGTCGGATCCGGCCGGCCCTCCGCGGGCCGGCCGGTGCGCGGATCGAGCCGCCGTCGGTCAGGCCGAACCGGCCCAGGTCGGCGGCGAGAACCGCTCCCGGATCGCCACCTGAACGTCGGCGACCGGTCGAGTCGCGTCGACGGCCGCGACGTACTCCTTGCGCTGGAAGATCTCGATCAGCGGCCGGGTCTCCTCGTGGTAGTCCGACAGCCGGATCGCCATGGCCTCGGGGTCGTCATCGGCCCACACGACCAGGCTCCCGTCACACACGTCGCACGTGTCCACGACCTGCGGGCGGTGGGCGATCAGGTCGTAGTCGAGGCCGCACTGCGAGCACCGCCGACGGGCGAGCACCCGACGGGCGAGCACCCGACGGTGTACCCGGTGGGCGCGTCAGCTCAAGATGGTCGACATGAAGCGGCGACCCGTTTCCTTGCCGCTGACCTTCCCGAGCGCGTAGTCGACCGGGTCGTACGTCGCCACTGCCGGCGTCGCCGGCGTGAGCACGTCTTCCATATCCGGGGACACCCGGTCCGCAATCGGCCGGAGCACGTCGAGGTCGAAGCCGTACACCTCGGCCGCGGTCTCGCTGCACATCATCCGCACCTCCTCGGCCGAGCAGCCGTTCAGCGCGTCCCGCAACGCGAACAACGAGTAAGGCCACGTGCCTTCGATGTGCGGGAAGTCGGCACCCCACATGATCCGGTCGACACCGATCTCTTCCCGGATGTCGCACTCCGCGCGGCTCATGAAGGACGCGCCGACGTAGCAGTTGGAGCGCCAATACTCGGTCGGTGACTTCTTCAAGTGGTCGGTGATGCCGCGTTCGAACGGCGAGGTGTACTGCTCGTCGAGACGCTCGAGCATCGACGGGATCCAGTCGGCGCCCTGCTCGGTGAACGCGACCTGCAGCGCCGGGAAGCGTTCGAACACACCGCCGAAGATCAACTCCCACAGCGGCCGGCGCGCCCACCACAGGAATTCGACCTTGGTGACCCACATGGCGTGGGGCCCGTACCCCTCCCAGGGGGTACCACCGGAATGGATCGTCACCGGCAACCCGGTGTCCACGCACGCCGCCCACAGCGGGTCGTAGCGACGGTCGTGGTACGACGGCAGCTCGAGATCTCCCGTCGGCAACATGACGCTGGCGAGACCGGCATCTCTGATCCAGTGCACGTCGCGTACGGCCGCGTCGATGTCGTGCGGCTGCACGAGCGCGACGCCGGCGCGCCGGCCGGGCAGCTCGGCGCAGAAGTCGGCGAGCCAGCGGTTGAACGCGCGCGCGCCCGCGAGCCGCAGCTCCTTGTTCGTGTCGGGAAACGGGAACGCCGCGCCCCACGGGGGCTCGTTGCTGTTCTGGAAGTCGGCGAACAGGACCTCGGCGACGACGCCCTCGTGTTCGAGCTCGGCGTTGCGGCGGGCGGAGTCGTGGACACCGCGGCGCCCGCCGCGCTTGACCGCGTCCTGACCGGCATAGAGCTTGACCATGTCTTCGCCGAACAGCGCGTCGACCAACTCGTCGTCGGCGGCGAGGCCCATCGTGCGGTTGCGCTCGACTCGCCACGCCTCTCGCGCAGTGACGAACCGATCGAATTCGGCGAGGAGGTCGGCATCGACGTACGGCCGATAGTCGGCGATCGGCGGCCCGGCGTGACCGTCGGCCGAGATGAGGATCAGGTGTTCGGACATCGCAACACTCCTTGCGCCGAGGGCCGGTACCGGCCTCGTGCAGCGGGTCGAGGGGTCAGGACGGGTCTGACGCCGCGGAGCGCTCGACGCCGCGCCAATAGTCGGGCATCTCGTCGCCCATGGCTGCGAGGACCCCGTTGGCCATCTCCGGTGGGAGGTGGCCGTCGTCCTCGGTGAATCCGTACTCACGGGCGAGCGACGCCGACCAGTAGGAGCCGCCGGTGCGTTCGAGGACGGCGGCGTCCGAAGCCAGCGCGACCACGGCCCGGCCGTTAAACTTCGGCGTCTCCCCGAAGCTGACGTCGAGTCCGTGGAGCTCGCGACGTCCGTCCTCGGTGAGGACGGTGTTGGCGAGCAGGCCTTCGGTGAGCACGAGCCCCGGCCAGAGCGACACCGCGGCGACGCCGTGCGGCTTCAGCTCGAACGCCGTGTCGCGAGTGACCTTGTCGATGGCGGCCTTGCCGACCCCGTACGGGACCGACAGCAGATAGCTCTCGGCACCGTGCGACGAGATGTTGATGATCAGGCCGGAGCGCTGCTCGATCATCATCCGGGCCGCCAGCGCGGTGGTCACGTAGCCCGAGCGTGGACCGATCTCGAGGCACGCCGTGATGTGGCGGAACGGGATGTCCCAGAACGACACGCCGACCATCTCGGAGAAGTCGGGCGAGGCGACGTTCACCACGAGGTCGAGCCGACCCTGCTCCTCGCGTATGCGGTCGAAGACGGCTTCGACCTGCGCGTCGTCAGTGTGGTCGCAGGCCACCGCGACCGCCGTGCCGCCGCGCGCCTCGATCTCCGCGGCGGTGCGGTGCAAGCTGGCGAGTTGGCCCGGTACGTCCTCGACCGAGCGTGCGGTCAGGTAGGTCACTGCTCCGCTCGCTCCCACCTCGAGCGCGATGCCCTTGCCGATGTTCTTGCTCGCCCCGGTCACGAGCGCCACCTTGCCGTCAAGCTCTCGAGCCATGGCACCCCCAGTCGCGTGATGTCATCATGTGGTCCTCCTCGTGTCGAACGACAGTTGCGTCAGCCGCTCTGCTTCACGGTGACGACGTTCTTCGGGTCACAGTCGAACGTCGCCGGCTTCTTCGGGTAGACCCGCACGTACTTCCCGTTCTTCACCTGGAAGAGGGAGTAACAGGGCGTCGCCTTCTTGGCCGGGATGTCGCTCGTGCCGATCATGCCGTCGGCATCGAACGAGTGGAGCGTCCCCGCGGCGGTGAGGAAGTTGGCTCGCGTGAGCGAGTTGACACCACCCTGCTTCACGACCTTGTTCACCGCGTCGCGGAAGAACAGTGCGGCGGCCCAGGCCTCTTCCCCGTTGCCGTCGACGACGCCGGAACCCACCGAAGTCACGTAGGCCTTGACCGCGGGGTTGTACTTGGCCTCTTCGACCGGCACGAACGGCATGTCGACGTACTCGCCCTCGGCCTTCGCGCCCGCGGTCTGGAGGAACCGCTTCGAGTAACACGCCGAGGTGCAGTCCCAGACCTTGACCGTCGACACGCCTTGTACCGCGGCCTCCTTGAGCATGTAGGCCTGCGAGGTGTCGTTCACGCCACTCGACTCGATGGTCGAGCCCTTCGACTGCATGGTTGTGGCCATCGGGAGGTACGTGTCCTGGCCGTCGGCGCCGTGGACGTCGAATACGCCGTCGCTCTTGATGCCGACCTTTTGCGCGCCGAGCCAGATCGGCAGGGTGGCTGTCTTCAGCGCCGCGAGGTCGGCCCCGACGAGGAAGATGCCGTGCAGGTCCTTCGACACGTGTTGCAGGTACCACCGGAACCGGCCGACGCGCGCCTGGTAGGTCTGCCCGGACGGGTCACTGAAGACCTTCGACGGCGCGGTGATGGGGAACGACACCGGAGAGTTCTGCTCGGCCTCCCAGATCGTGACGACGGGGACGTCGGGCAAGCCGGTCTTGACACCCTTGGAATCGGGGCACGCGAGCATGTCGTCGACGTTGTTGAGGAACAGTGCCCCCGTACCGACTACGGCGAAGTCGTTCTGGCAGGCTTTGATGATCGCGTTGCGGGTCTCGTCGCCGTTGAGCTTGGAGTCGTAGAAGTCGACGGCCACCTTGCGCCCGGCGAGCCCACCGTGCTGGTTGATGTACTTCCCCCAGGCGATGACCGCGTCCTCGGCGCCTTCGTACGCCCCCGGGGCGAGCGGCGTGTCGACGTCGGCGATGACCGCGATGCGGATCTCCGACGCGGTGACGCCCACTTCGGTCGCTGCCGGCTGCGTCGCGGCGCCGACGGCATGCACCGAGTCGATGCCGATGCCGGCGGCGGCGGACGTCAGCGCGACGACCACGAGGTAGATGAGACGACGGTGGCTCACAAGACCCGCTCCCCCCTGGGACGTGCCGCAGCGCGCTTGCACCCGAACTATGTTGTACTAATATGCGTACAGCTATCACAAATACGTGACAATGGCAAGAGTCGCGGCTGAGGGTCAGGGGGCGGCACTGTCCAGCACCATCGACGACGAGACGACGCGCCCGGCGGCAATTCGCCGACGGGGCCGTCCGCCGCGCGTGACGCGCGATCAGATCGTGCTGGCGGCGACGGCGCTGCTCCGCGAGGAACGCGAGCAGCAGCTCACGATGGCCCGGGTCGCCGAGCGGGTGGGCGTCAGCCCGATGGCGCTCTACCGGTACTTCAAGGACCGTGACGAGCTCGTCGACGAGGTCGTCGGACATCTGCTGACCGAGCGCAACGCCGCGATCCCACAAGACGGACCATGGCAGGATCAGCTGCGGGCCTGGGTGCTCGGCGGTCTCGAGTATCTCGTGCCCTGTGCCGAGGTCGTGCAACTCGTGCTCGCCGGTGGCACTTCGCGCTGGCTGCACGACGCCGCCACGCTCGCCCGCATCCTCGAACTGGCGGGCTACGCGGACGATCAGCTCGCCGAGCTCCAGGTGTGGATCGCGCTGTCGGTCGGCGGGTACGTGATGGCGGAGGCGGCACGCCGGAAAGGCCCGAACATGGCGGAGACCTACGCGGGCCTCGCACACCTTTCACCCGATGATGCTCGTCGGCTCGTCGCGCTCATCCCGCGCATCGATCGCGCGTTCGACCGGATGCACGAACGATTTACCGACCGGCTCATTCAGACCGTGGAAGCAGAGGCGCCCGCGGGGACCCACACGACGAAGTAATCGGTTCCGGGAAGCGTCGAGCACGGGGGGTGCGGTGACGGGATCAGGGCGGTGGCGCTGGGCACTGCTGTTCGTCGTCGCCGTACTCGTGGGCACGATCGTCGCGCAGTCGCTCAACGAGTCGGCGTTCACCAGCCAGACGATCACGGGCGCCGTGATCTACGCGCTCACCGCAGGCTCGATCTACGCGATCGCCGCGTCGGGTCTTGTCGTCACGTACACGACGTCGGGCATCTTCAACTTCGCCCAGGGCGCGATCGGCATGATCATGGCTTTCCTCTATTGGGAGGTGCGGATCGACCAGCACTGGCCGGCCTGGGTGTCGATCGGGTTCGTCGTCCTGGTGGCGGCGCCACTCCTGGGCATGCTGATCGAGCGGACACTGATCCGCCGCCTCGTACACGCCCACCTCGTCGTGCAGCTCGTCGTGACCATCGGGCTCATGTTCTTCCTGATGGGCCTCGCGTCGACGATCTGGGACGAGAACTCGATCACGCCCCTCCCCGAATTCTTCGCCGACAAACACGGGATCGACATCGGAAACGTCGTACTGACGTGGCACCGCTTCATCACGATCGTGGTGGCTGTGCTGATCGCCGTCTTCCTGCGTCTGCTGCTGTACCGCTCCCGCACCGGCGTCGCCATGCGGGCGGTCGTCGACAACCGCGAGCTCGCAGGCCTGCACGGCGTTCGTCCCGGACGGATCTCGGGGTTGGCGTGGGCGATCGGGTCGTCGATGGCCGCGATTGCGGGGATCCTGCTCGCGCCCAACATCGGCTTACGAGTCGACGCGCTGACGTTGTTCATCGTCGATGCGTTCGCGGCCGCGATCATCGGACGGCTCCGCAGTCTGCCGTGGACGTTCGTCGGTGGGCTGGTGATCGGCGTCGTCCAGAGCTTCGCATTGAACTTCCTGCACCTGGAGGGCCGGTGGGGCACGGTGTCGACCGCCATCCCGGCGATGGTCCTGTTCGTGGCGCTACTGACGCTGCCCGCCGCGCGCGTCGAACTCGGTCGGATCGTGCCCACGTACCGCGTGCCGAAAGTCCCGTCCGTGGGTCGGGCCACCCTCGGGCTCGCCGCCGTGGTCGGCGCCGTCAGCGTGGTCGCCGCGTTCGGCGGGCTCGACACCACCAATCTCCGCCGCCTCACGCTCGCGCTCGTCACCTCGGTCATCATGCTGTCGCTCGTCCCGTTGACCGGCTGGGCGGGTCAGATCTCGCTGGCCCAGATCACCTTCGTCGGGGTCGGTGCGTTCGCCATGGCCGAGGTGGCGGGCGACGCGCAGTCGTGGTTCGGCCCCGGAAACCTCTTGGGCCTCGTGATCGCCGCGGCCGTCGCGGTGCCGTTCGGTGTGCTCATGGCGTTACCGGCGCTGCGGCTCCAGGGTCTCTACCTGGCGCTCGCTTCGATGGCCTTCGCGGTCATGGCCGTGCCCCTCTTCTTCGCGCAACCGGAGATCTTCGGGGCGAGCGGCCGTCGGTTGGCCACACCGTCGTTCCTCGGCATCGACTTCGGCGACGCCCACAACTTCCTCGTGCTCGCCGCGGTTGCGTTCGCGCTGGTCGGGCTGATGGTCGTATTGCTGCGGCGGGGCCGGTTCGGGCGCCGGCTCATCGCGCTGCGCGACAGCCCGGCCGCGTGCGCGACGATCGGGGTCAACCTCGTGTGGACGAAGCTCCTCGTGTTCGCGCTCGCCGCCGCGATGGCGGGCTTCGGGGGCGGACTCCTCGGCATGTTCCGCGGCACGACGGGTTCGATGGACTTCGAGATGCTGGTGGGGATCCCCTTCCTGCTCCTCCTGGTCGTCGGGGGCGTCGGGACAGTGAGTGGTGCGCTCATCGGCGGTCTGAGCACCGTTGCCCTCCTGATCGTCCAAGACGAGGTCACCTTCGTGGTGTTCGGAGTCTCCGTCCTCATCGCGCTGACCCGCATCGGGCCCGGTCTTGCTGCATTGGGGGCGAGTCGAAACCCCGAAGGCATCGTCTCCGATCTCGGTCGTTCGCCGGCGCGCGGGAGCCGGAGCGCGCCACCGGCGCGCGTCCCGACCCGGGATGCCACGACCGTTGTGGTCGCCGGCGATGCGGCGCCACGAAGCAAATAGACGTCTGCCGGCGACACGCCGGCAAAGGAGGAAGCATGCGAGGGCTCGACAACTTGGTGGCAGTGGTGGCCGGCGGTGGCTCGGGAATCGGCGCCGCGACCGCCGTACGGCTGGCGCAAGAGGGGGCGTCGGTCGTCGTCGGCGACATCGTCGTGGAGAATGCCGCGGCAGTCGCCGCCGCGATCCGCGCCGGCGGCGGTGCCGCGGTTGCCGCGGAGTTCGACATCGCCAGCGACGAGAGCGTCGCGGCACTCGTGGCCGCCGCAGTGGCAGAGTTCGGTGGCCTCGACCTCATGCACGCGAACGCGGCCGACCTGTCCGCCGAAGTAATCATGCGGGACTCGGACGCGGTCGCGGTGGACCTCGACGTGTTCGATCGCACGATCGCGGTGAACCTGCGCGGCTACCTGCTCTGCACGCGTCACTCCATCCCGGCGATGCTGCTGCGCGGCCGCGGTGCCATCGTCTACACCAGTTCCGCGGCCGGCCACGTCGGGGAACCCGAACGGCCGTCGTACGGGATCTCGAAGAGCGGGATCAACGCACTGATGCGCCACGTGTCTTCGCGCTGGGGTCGGGAGGGTATCCGGGCGAACTGCGTCGCTCCCGGCTTGGTCCTGACCGAGCAGATTCGCGACAACCTCGACCCCGAGTTTCGCGACTTTGCCCTCGGCCTCGGACGCTCCCCGCGCCTCGGCGAACCCGAGGACATCGCGGCGGCCGTTGCATTTCTGATGTCGGCCGACGCCAGTTGGATCACCGGCCAGGTGATCAGCGTCGACGGCGGAGCAACGGTCCGTCCGTGAACCGACACTCGCGGTCGGTCGGTGGGCGAGGGGGGACTTGAACCCCCACATCCTTTCGGACACAGGCACCTGAAGCCTGCGCGTCTGCCAATTCCGCCACTCGCCCGGCGGGCGTCAGGGTAGCAGTGACCCCGATCGGCGCCGGATGGGGCCGCGTGCCCCCGATTCGGGGAGGGGGCGTCGGTACAATCTCGTCGTGGGACTCCAGGGCTTCGAGCGTCGACTCGAACGGCTGGTGGAAGGAAGCTTCAACAAGGCCTTCCGCAGCGGACTCCAGCCAGTCGAGATCGGGCACCGGGTCACCCGCGTGCTCGACGACGGCCGCACCCTCGGGGTGGGCGGCCGCCCGGTGGCGCCCAACAACATCGGCGTCTACCTCTCGCCGGCCGACTTCGACCGCTTCAGCTCGTTCGCCGAGGCGCTGGCCCGTGAGCTCGCGGAAGCGGCCCGCCAGCACGCCCGCGACGAGGGCTACCAGTTCGTCGGTCCCGTGACCCTCACGCTGGTGCCCGACGACACCCTGAAGACGGGCGACTACGACGTCGTCGCCGAGATCGCCGAGGGTGAGGGCGGCCACGTCGGGTCCCTCGTGCTGCCCGACGGCCGCCGGGTCGCGTTGGGCGAAGACACGACCAGCCTCGGGCGCAACTCCGACTGCACCGTCACCCTCGCCGACCCTCGCGCGTCGCGGCGACACGCCGAGATCCGCCCGAGCGGCGACGGCTTCCTCATCACCGATCTCGGCTCGATGAACGGCACCCAGGTCAACGGGGTCACGGTGCAGGAACGGGTACTCCACGACGGCGACGAGATCTCGGTGGGCGCGACCAAGATGCGCTTCGAGGCCTCGTAGTGCCGGAATCCGTCCTCACCATTCTCAAGTTCTGCTTTCTCGCCCTCCTCTACCTCTTCCTCTTCCGGGTGGTGCGAGTGGTGGTCAAGGAGATGAAGGCCCCCGCGCCCATCCCCCAGCAACCGGCCATGGCTGCCGCCGCTCCGGCTCCGGCGGCCGCGGCCGCCCGCCCGGCCAAGGCCTCCCGCGGTCGCGGCCCGGGGCACCTCCGCATCCTCGAACCGGAATCCCGGCAGGGCGAGTCATACGCACTGGCCGACGAGCTCACCGTCGGGCGCGGTGGGGGGTGCGGGATCGTCCTCGCCGACGACTCGTTCGTGTCGACGGTGCACGCCCGGGTCTTCCGGCGCGACGGCGACTTCTTCGTCGAGGACCTCGGGTCGCGCAACGGCACCCTGCTCAACGGGGAACCCCTCGCCCACGCGACGCCGCTGCGTCGCGGCGACCACGTGCAGTTCGGCCGCACCGTCGCCGAGGCCGTGCGGTGAAACCCGACTGATGCGACTGGTCATGGGGGCCGCCACCGACGTCGGCCGCGTGCGAGAAGGCAACGAGGACGCCTACCTCGTCGACGATTCGATGGGTCTCGTCGCGGTCGCCGACGGCATGGGCGGCCATCGCGCCGGCGAGGTCGCGAGCGCGACCGCGCTCGAGGCCCTGCGCGCCGCGATCACCGCGGGGCGCCCGATCCGCGAGGCGATCGAGGACGCGAACGACGCGGTGCACGGCAAGTCGCTCACCGACCCGAACCTGCGCGGGATGGGCACGACCCTCACCGCGGGAACGCTGACGCCCGACGGCACGCTGCTCGTCGGGCACGTCGGCGACTCGCGCGCGTACCTGTTGCACGACGGCGAGTTGCGTCAGCTCACCGTCGACCACAGTCTCGTCGAGGAGCTCGTCCGCGACGGCCGGCTCACGGCCGACGAAGCCGCGGTGCATCCGCAGCGGTCGATCATCACGCGCGCGCTCGGGGTCGACGAGTCGGTCGAGGTCGACCTCTACCCGCTGGAGCTCGAGCCCGGCGACCGTCTGCTGTTCTGCTCCGACGGCCTCACCGGGATGGTCCAGCCCGAGCTCATCGGCGCCGAGCTCCGGCGCGAGGACGATCCCGCCCGCGCCGCGGCCGACCTCGTCGACATCGCCAACGCCGCCGGCGGCGAAGACAACATCACCGTCGTCATCGTCGCCGTCGTCGACGACCTGCCGGAGGCCCTGGCGGAGGCCGAGGCGGGCGCGGCGGTAGAGACTTCCCCGCCCGCCGACGCCATCGAGGCCACCGTCGTCGACGACGAACCGACGCTGGGCGATCCCCAACCACCGGCAGGCAAAGGTCGACGCATCGGGCGGATCGCGGTGTGGGTGCTGCCCATCGTGATCGTGATCGGCATCGCGGTCGCAGCAGTCGGCTGGTACGCGCGCCACAGCTACTACGTGGGCATCGACCAGGGCCACGTGACCGTCTACAAGGGCGTGCCCGGCGGACTGGTTGGCTGGAACCCGACGATCGAGCAACGCACCACCCTGCGTACGAACCGGCTCCGCCCCGCCGATCTCGTTGCCGTGCGCGCCAACAAGCACTTCTCCTCGCGCGCCGACGCCGCGGCCTTCGTCGCCCGCATCCGCGGCCACGCCCCGGCGACCACCACCACGACCACGCCCACCACCACGACACTCCCCGGCACGCCGACCACGACGACTCCCCCGACCACCGCGCCCCCGACCACCCGCACGGTGGGCCCATGAGGTCTCCGGTCGCCCGGCGGCGGCGCGGGCAGGAGCTCGGCCTCGGGCTCATGGCGGTCATCGTCACCGGCGCCGGCTACGTGCTGCTGGAACTCGCCAACCGCCCCGACATCCCCGCCGACCTCTGGGTGTTCCTCGCCGCGGTGCTCGGCCTCTACGTGATCGCGCACCTCGCGGTGCGGCGGTTCGCGCCGCGCGCCGACCCCACGCTGCTGCCGATCGTCGCGCTCCTCAACGGGATCGGGTTCGTCACCATCTCCCGCCTCGACCGCGATCTCGCGCGCGCGCAGGCCATCTGGACCGCGGTCGGAGTGGCGGCGTTCGTCATCGTGCTCATCGTGGTGCGCCACGTCCGCACCCTCGAGCGCTACAAGTACACGTTCCTGCTGCTCGGCATCGGCGCGCTCTTGTTGCCACTCATCCCGGTCGTCGGCGAGGAGATCAACGGCGCTCGGCTCTGGGTGCGGATCGGCCCGATCAACTTCCAACCGGGTGAAGCGGCGAAGGTCCTGCTCGTCATCTTCTTCGCCGCGTACCTCGTCGAGAAGCGCGAACTGCTCTCCGCGGGCACGCGCCGGATCGGTCGGCTCATGTTGCCCGAGCCGAAGCATCTCGGGCCGCTCCTCCTCGCGTGGAGCTTCTCGATTCTGGTGATGGTGCGCCAGAAAGACCTCGGGTCGTCACTGCTCTTCTTCGCGGTGTTCGCGGCGATGCTCTACATCGCGACCGAGCGCGCGTCGTACCTCATCGTCGCCCTCGGCATGTTCCTCGCCGGGGCCTACGTCGCGTACCAACTCTTCGCCCACGTGACCGAGCGCGTGTCCTCCTGGATCGACCCGTGGTCGCACGCGCAGACCACCGGGTTCCAGCTGGTGCAGTCGCTGTTCGCGCTCGGATCCGGCGGGTTCGCCGGTACGGGTCTGGGTCTCGGCAGCCCGCAGAAGATCCCCAACGCGTCGACCGACTTCGTGATGTCGGCCATCGGCGAGGAGCTCGGGCTGATCGGCACCGTCGCCATCTGCATCCTGTTCCTCCTGTTCATCGGCAGCGGGTTCCGCATCGCAACCCAGGCCGACCGCCCGTTCTCCAAGTTGTTCGCGGCCGGGCTCACCACGATCATCGGTGTGCAGACGTTCGTGATCGTGGGCGGAGTGATCCGAGTCATCCCCCTCACCGGAGTCACGTTGCCGTTCATCTCGTACGGCGGGTCGTCGTTGATCGCCAACTTCGTCATCGTGGCGTTGTTACTCCGCATCTCCGACGAGACGGTCGAGCGGGCCGAGGCGCCGGGTGCGCTGGCGACCGCGCGCACCGAGATCGGTGGTGAGGGCGCGGGTGCGGTCCCACCCGCTCGCCGATGAATCGACCCATCCGCCGGGTCGGCTACGCGATCACGGTGTTGATCCTCTTGCTCGTCGCGCAGCTCACGTACCTCCAGGTCGTCGACGCCAATCACCTCGCCCACGACCCCCGCAACGTGCGCGGCGCATTGCGCGAGTACAACCGGGCACGAGGTGAGATCCTCACCGCCGACGGCGGTCTCGTCGCGCGCTCGCTTCCCAGCACCGGCGACTTCAAATACCTGCGCGTCTATCCGACGGGCACGTTGTTCGCGCAGGTGAGCGGGTTCCAGTCGTTCGTCGGCTTGGTCGGCAACACCGGCGTGGAGCAGTCCTACGACAAGGTGCTCACCGGTCAGGACTCCAACCTGTTCAGTCTCGGCAACCTGCTCAGCGGCAAGGCCGACACGAACAACGTCGTGCTCTCCCTCACGCAGTCGGCGCAGACCACCGCACGCGACGCACTCGGCAATGAGCCCGGCTCGGTCGTGGCCCTCGACATCAAAACCGGCGCGGTGCTCGCGATGTACTCCAACCCGAGTTACAACCCCAACGGCCTCTCCGTGCACAACTCGCAGTTCGTGCAGAACGTCTACAACGACATCACCCGCAAGCCCGACGAACCGCTGAAGGCTCGTGCGT
This sequence comes from uncultured Actinomycetes bacterium, assembly GCA_963819735.1. Lineage (GTDB taxonomy): Bacteria > Actinomycetota > Acidimicrobiia > IMCC26256 > DASPTH01 > CAWFXC01. The sequence goes on from CAWFXC010000001.1 coordinate 1,411,994, forward strand.
ACACCGAGCGCTACCCGCCGGGCTCGACGTTCAAGGTCGTCACCACGAAGTCCGCGCTCGACACCGGGCTCGCCACCCCCGACACCGAGTTCGACTCGAGCAACGGCTTCGAGATCCCCGGGACCAACACGACGCTGCAGAACTTCGGGGGCGAGACGTGCGGCGGCACCCTCACCCAGTCCCTGATCGACTCGTGCAACGCGACGTTCGCGCAGCTCGGCTACCAGCTGAACACCGCGTTCCCGCCGCAGATGGAGCAGTGCGGCATCAACCGGCAGCCGCCGATCGATCTCAGCCCCTCCGCGGTCACCAGCGTCGGGCCGACGGAGACCGCCGATCGCGCCCGGTTCGCGCTCGCCGGCATAGGTCAGGGCGACGTGTTCACGTCACCGCTCCAGATGGCTCTCGTCGCGGCGGGCATCGCGAACGGCGGCGTCATCATGCAGCCACACGTGGTCAAGGAGATCCAGAGCGCCGATGGTGCCCACGTGAAAACCATCGAGCCCCAACCGTGGACCACGTGCATGACCCCCGAGACCGCGGCCAAGCTCACCGCGATGATGGTCGACGTCGTCGATCAGGGCACCGGCACCGCGGCCCAGATCGACGGCGTCCAGGTCGCGGGCAAGACGGGCACCGCGCAGACCACGCCGGGCGAGGCGCCGCACGCGTGGTTCATCGCCTTCGCACCCGCGCTGCAACCGCGTTACGCGGTTGCGGTGATCGTCGAGCACGGCGGGAGCTTGGCGAACGAGGCCACGGGAGGCGCGGTCGCCGCGCCCATCGCCAAGGATGTGCTCCAGAACCTGCTGTCCACCAACCCATAGATTGCTCTGACCATGCCGCCGGACACCCGTGTTTTCGCCAACCGATACGAGCTCGGCGACGAGATCGGTCGGGGCGGCATGGCCGACGTCTACCTCGCACACGACCGGCTCCTGGATCGATGGGTCGCGGTCAAGGTGTTGCTGCCTGCGATCGCGACCGACCCGGTCAGCATCGAGCGCTTCCGGCGGGAGGCGCAGGCCGCGGCATCGCTGAACCACCCGAACATCGTCGCGGTGTACGACTGGGGCGAGGAGGACGACACCGCCTTCATCGTCATGGAGTACGTGCAGGGCCAGACCCTGCGCGATGTGATCCACACCTACGGCCGGCTCTCCCCGAACGAGGGCGCGCGCATCGCGATCGAGATCGCCGACGCGCTGGCGTTCGCGCACCGCAACGGCGTCGTGCACCGCGACGTGAAGCCCGGCAACGTGCTCATCACTCCCGACGGCCAGGTGAAGGTCACCGACTTCGGGATCGCGCGCGCCGACGACGGCGACGGGCTCACCAAGACCGGATCCGTGCTCGGCACCGCCACATACTTCTCACCGGAACAGGCCCAGGGCTTCGCGCTCGACGGCCGCTCCGACGTCTACGCACTGGGCGTCGTGCTCTACGAGATGATCACCGGCACCCCGCCGTTCGTCGCCGCCAACCCGGTGTCGGTCGCCTACAAGCACGTACGCGAAGAACCGTTCGCGCCGTCGACCGTCGTGCCGTCGATCCCGGGCGCGATGGACCGCATCGTGCTCACCGCGATGGCGAAGGACGTCACGCGTCGGTACCAGTCGGCCGACGACCTCCGCATCGATCTCCAACGGTTCGAGCGCGGCCGGCCGCTCGTCGGTGGTCCGGTCACCGCCATCCCCACCGAGATCCCCGCCGCCGCCGCGACGGTTGTCGCCGCCCCGGTCGACGCAGGCCGGCGCGCGCAACCGCCACCGGTGTACGCGGAACCGGCGCCGGTCAAGCGGAAGCGGAGCTGGGGCCCGGTCGTCGCCGTCGGCATCGCCTTCGCACTGCTCATCGCCCTGATCGTCGTGCTCCTCGTCCAGTCCGACATCGGCGGAGGCGGCAACGGCACCCCCACCGCCGACGTCCCCAGCGTGGTCGGCCTCCCGTTCGGGCAGGTCAACGCGGCGTTGCAGAAGATCGGCTTCAAGGTGGCGCGCACCGACCAGGACGCGCCCGACCAACCCGCCGAACAGGTGCTGGGTCAGCACCCCGAGGCCGGTCGCAAGTTCCCCAAGGGCGCCACCGTCACGCTCGACGTGAGCAGTGCGACGATCACCATTCCCGACATCAAGGGCCAGACGAAGGAGGCGGCGCAGGCCACGTTGGCCAAGTCGAATCTCACCGCCAACTTCGTCGAGGCCGACAGCGACCAACCGCCGGGCACCGCGCTCGGCACCTACCCGGCGGCGGGCAGCAAGGTGGCCAAGCCGGCACCGGGCGCGCCCCGTGCCGCGGTCGCGGTCGCCGTCGCCCGTGAGCCCGTCATCGCGGTACCCGACGTGACCAGCCTCGCGCCGTTCCCCGCGGTGAACGCCCTGAGCCAGGCCGGCTTCCAGGTGACGGCGGTGTACCAGTCGAGCGACAGCGTGGCCAAGGGGTCAGTGATCGGCACCGATCCCCCGGCGGGAACCCAGTTGAAGAACGGCAGCCCCGTCAACCTGCTCATCTCGACGGGAACCGCGGGAGTCGACGTCCCGAACGTCGTCGGCCAGACCAAGGCCGCGGCCGAAGCGGCACTGACCGGCGCCGGGTTCGGGGTGACCGAGACCATCGTGAACGGCGGCCCCACCCAGACCGGCCTGGTCATCTCGCAATCGCCGTCGTCGGGTCAGGCCCCCAAGGGTTCGGCGGTGGCGATCACGATCGGGCAGTGAGCCTCGGCTCCTGGTACCAGGAGCACGGACGCCACGATCTCCCGTGGCGCGCGACCCGTGACCCCTGGGCGGTGCTCGTGTCGGAGGTCATGCTCCACCAGACGCAGGTGCCGCGGGTCGCGGCGGTCTATGACGACTTCCTCGCCCGGTTCCCCACGCCGGACGCCATGGCCACGGTGCGGGCGGGGGCGGTGATCGAGGCGTGGGGCCGACTCGGCTATCCCCGCCGGGCCCGATGGTTGTGGGATGCCGCGGTGCAGATCCACGAGCACGGATGGCCCGCCGACCTCACCGACCTACCCGGCGTGGGCCGTTACACCGCCGCCGCGGTGGCCGCCCAGACCGTGGACGCCGACGTTCCCGCCATCGAGGTGAACATCCGCCGGGTCGTGGAACGGGTCGCGGGTCGCCGATTGACGGTCGGCGAGGCGGAGACCACCATGATCCGGCTGGGCCGACCGTTACGCGGGCGCGACCGCCTGCTCGCGCTGATGGACGTCGGCGCGCTGCTCTGCCGGCCCTACGATCCGCGGTGCACCCAGTGCCCGCTCCGGCGTCGCTGCGCGACGAGAGGACCGCTCACGGAGGAGACCCGTGCCCGCCAGGCGCCCTTCGCCGGCAGCTTCCGGCAGCGCCGCGGCACGGTGATGGCCCGGCTCCGCGACGGCCCGGCCCCCGCCGGCGAGCTCGACCCCGAGGCGCTGGCATCCCTCGTCGGCGACGGGCTCGCAGTGGTGTCCCGGGGAAACGCGCGTCTCCCCTGACGGCGGGGGCGTCTCCCTGAGCGGCCGGTCAGACGCGGGCCGCGTCGAGGAAGTTCGCCAACAGCGAATGCCCGGACTCGGTCAGGATCGATTCGGGATGGAACTGCACGCCTTCGATCGGCAGCTCGCGGTGGCGCAGGCCCATGACCAGGCCGTCTTCCGATTCGGCCGTGACCTCGAGCACATCGGGCACGGTGTCGCGCGCCACTACCAGCGAGTGGTACCGGGTGGCGACGAACGGGTCGGGAAGGCCGCGGAACACTCCCCGACCGTCGTGGGTGATCTGCGAGGTCTTCCCGTGCATCACGTGCGGAGCCCTCACGACCTCACCGCCGAAGATCTGACCGATGCACTGGTGCCCGAAGCACACCCCGAGGACCGGCACGCCGGCTTCGCCGAACACCCGGATCGCGTCACTCGACACGCCGACGTCGGCGGGATCGTCCGGGCTCCCCGGGCCCGGCGAGATGAGCACCGCGTCGGGTTCCAGGGCCTGCAGGTCGGCGAGATCGACCGCGTCGTTGCGGTGAACCACCGGTTCGGCGCCGAGTTCACCGAGGTACTGCACGAGGTTGTAGACGAACGAGTCGTAGTTGTCGATCACGAGCACTCTCACCGCCCGAACGCTACCGGGCGGACCCATCACCACCCCGGGGATTGGGTATTCTCCCGGCGTGCCGAAGTCGAAGGAGCAGCCGAAGAAGCCCGTGGCCCGCACCCGGCCCGGGCGCTACACGCCGCCGGCCCCCAAGAAGTCGGCTCCCAGCAAGCTCTGGGTACCCGTCACGATGTTCACCTGCCTGGTCCTCGGCGTGGTGGTGATCGCGGGGAACTACCTCGAGATCCTGCCCGGGGGCGAGGTGAGCAACAACTTCCTGCTGATCGGCCTCATCCTGCTGGTCATCGGGTTCGTGTTGTCGACGTTCCTGCGGTAGTCCGTCGAAAATCGCTCGAGATCTGTCCGGTTTGGGGAGGAATGACCGGGATCAGAATCTCACCCGTGTAACTTCACCACAGGTTTCTCCACAGTCTGGGGAGAACTTTGCGCCCGGCTAGTCGATCGGGATCATGTCTTCCCGACAGTGCCGCGGCGCATCCGGATCGTCGCCCTGCGCCGCCGTCATCGTCACTTCGGCACCGCAGACGATGCACCGGAACCGGAGGTTGACCGGCTTGATGTCGTCGGGATCGGGCTCCTCGGGCGGCGCGATCTGGAACTTCTTCAGCATGGACGCGCCGATCACGTAGAGCGTGAGCGCGAGGGCGACTCCGATGATCACGCGGAGGATCGTTCCGGCCATGTCGTGATCGTCGCGCTCCGCCGCCACCGATCGGGGATCAGGCCCCTGAACGGTCTGGTCAGAGGCGTTCGATGACCATGGCGTTGGCCAGTCCCCCGCCTTCGCACATGGTCTGGAGCCCGTAGCGGCCTCCACTGCGTTCGAGCTCGTCGAGGAGGGTGGCGGTGAGTCGCGCGCCCGAACACCCCAACGGGTGGCCGAGGGCGATCGCGCCGCCGTTCACGTTGACTCGTTCCGGGTCGGCGTGGACGTCGCGCTCCCAGGCGACCACGACGCTCGCGAACGCCTCGTTGATCTCGATCCGGTCGATGTCGTCCAACGCGAGCTTTGCTCGTTCGAGCACCTTGGCCGTGGCCGGTATCGGCGCGGTGAGCATCAGGATCGGGTCCGAACCCGCGAGCGCGAACGCGTGGAACCGGGCCCGCGGCGTGCACCCGAGACGCGTGGCCGCCTCCTCGCTCATCACGAGCATCGCCGCCGCGCCGTCGGTGATCTGCGACGAGTTGCCGGCCGTGATCACACCACCGGGCTTGAACGCGGGCTGGAGCGACGCCAGCTTCTCGAGCGACGTGTCGGGTCGGATGCCTTCGTCGCGCGTCATCAACTGCTCGGCGTCGTCGACCACGATCGGCACCGGCACGATCTCCTGCTCGAATCGCCCTTCGTCGGTCGCCCGCGCCGCGCGCTGATGCGACCGCAGTGCGAACTGGTCCAGTTCCTCGCGCGGGATCGCCCATCTCTCCGCGATCAGCTCGGCCGAGATTCCCTGGGGGACGAGGTTCGGGTAGCGCTGCGTCATCCGGGGGCCGAAGGGATCGGCTCCCGGGAGCAGCGACGCACCCATCGGTACGCGGCTCATGCTCTCGACACCCGCGGCAATCACGACGTCGTACGCGCCGGCCATCACGCCCTGCGCGGCGAAGTGTGCGGACTGCTGCGACGATCCGCACTGGCGGTCGACGGTGGTGCCGGGCACCGAGTCGGGGAACCCTGCGGCGAGCAACGCGTTCCGACCGATGTTCAGCGTCTGTTCGCCGACCTGCGACACACACCCCATGATCACGTCGTCGACCAACGCCGGGTCGAGTCCGTTGCGCTCCACGAGCGCCTGGAGCGCGTGCGCCGCGAGGTCGACCGGATGCCAGCCGGCGAGCTTCCCGTTACGCCGTCCCAACGGTGTGCGAACGGCGTCGACGATCACGGCGGTGGTCATGGCGGGCTCCTCGACGGTGCGGCTCGAACTGCGGGCTCGAACGGTGCGGTCTCGACTCGAGCGCATCGAGTTCGCCCCGAATGCAGTGGCGTCAGCCTATGCAGCCGTCCCTGGAATAGCCTCGCCGCGGTGCGGAACATGGATCGGTCGTTGGGCGACGGCGGCATGGTGTTGCTCGCGCAGCTCGGTCTGTCGTTCGAGCGCTACGGCGAGGGCTGGGCCGAAGCCTCGTGGACTCCCACCGAGCTCGCCTGCAATCCGTTCGGCATCGTGCACGGCGGCGTCTACGGCGTCGTCCACGACGCGGCGATGAACTTCGCGTCGAACAGCGCGCTCGAGTCGGGCGACCGTGTCGCGACGCTCGACGTGTCGTACCAAACCCGTCGCGCGCCCGCGGCCGGCGCTCCACTGCAGGTACGCGGCGAGGTCGTGCGCCTCACCCGTCAGGTCGCCTACGTGGAGTCAACGGTCACCGACGACGGCGCGGAGGTCGTCTCGCGCGCCATGGGCACGTTCATCGTCCGCCGCAAGAACGGGTGAAGCCCGCTCCGGTCGACGGTGGTCCCGCCAGCAAGCGCGTTCGCGGTGGGTGGTTGATCGAGATCGGCGTCGGCGTCGCCATCTATCTCGTCTACGACTCCCTCCGCGACAAGGTGACCGGCGCCGGGGCCGCTGCGTTCCAACACGCGGTGCAGGTTGTCGACGCCGAGAAGTTCCTCGGCATCTACCGGGAGCGCTCGATCCAGCAGGCGTTCGTGTCGGCTGACTGGTTCATGGCGTTCTGGAACATCTACTACGGCACCATCCACTTCGTGATGCCCGTCGTGTCACTGGTGTGGCTCTACCGCAAGGCGCCGGTCCGCTACGTGCGGTGGCGCAACACGCTCCTCTTCATGCTCGCGATTGCGTTGCTGGGATTCTGGCTCTACCCGCTCATGCCGCCGAGGCTCATGCCGGCGCGCTACGGCTTCGTCGACGCCGCCGCGCACTTCTTCAACTTCGGGCCGCAGGTGCGCGTCACCATCGGCGCGAACGGCCACCCCGACGCCGCCGCCATCAAGGCGTTCGGCAACTTGTTCGCGGCGATGCCGAGCCTGCACGTGGGCTGGTCGACATGGTCGGTGTTGGCTATCTGGCCGCTGCTCAAACGGCCGTGGGCCAAGGTGCTGTACGCGCTCTACCCGGTGAGCATCTTCTTCTGCATCGTGGTCACCGCCAACCACTGGATCCTCGACGGGGTCGGCGGCTGGGTGGTGCTCGGGCTGGGCTACCTGTGTGCACGGGGTCTCGAGCACGCGCGCAATCTCGTGCGGGCACGCCGCGAGCCCGACCGAAACGTCGCGCCTACCGAGTCGGCTCCGACGGCCAGTTGATCTTCGCCACTCCGTAGTCGGGGAACGGTGGGAACTGCGGCAGGTTCTTCACCGAATCGATGGTGGGCGACGGCCGGAGCTGGTGCGATCCCCGGAACGCGAACCACACGATGTGGAGCGAGAAGTCGGCCAGCCAGTCGATCCCACGCTGTCGGATGTAGAACGCGGTCCGACCGTTGCGCGCGGCGGTGGCGGCGTCCGGGTTCACCACGCCGTCGAGGTTGACCACGGTGATCCGGTCGTTGGCGTAGTAGCCGAACGCGCCGCTCTGCCACGCGCCCAGGACGCTGCCCGACGGAGGGACCGCAGCGACAGTGCGCGCCGCGTCGCGGTAGCCGGTCACGCTGTCGAAGGCCGACTCGGTGCCCTCGGTCGCGGTGAGACTGTGGCCGTTCGCGCGGACGGCGGCGACGATGGGCACGACGAGGAGCAACGCGAGCACGGCCAGGGCCGGGGTTCGGCGCGGCGTGGGGATTCGGACCACGCGGGCCGCCAACACCGCGATCATCAACGCCGCGACACACGCCACCGGGGCGAGGTACCGCGTGAAGTACCACCCCACCCCGAACCACGCGTAGAACACCAACAGGCCGGCCGCGAACGCGGGCAGCGCGGCCACCGCCACCGTCGGCCCCGTGCGGGCGCGCGTCCACCACCACGACACCACGAGCAGACCGATGACCAGCGCCCAGAACACGGCCACCCCGACCACCGGATGGTCGTTGAGTCGGAGGCGGAGCGATCGCCACACGTCGAACGGCCCTCCGACGACGGCTCCCGCGACCTGCGCCATCCCCTCGCGGGCAAAGGGGCGGAGCGGCGCCAGGTCGTGGGCGGCGGAGCCGCTCGTGGGAATCGGCGTGCCGAACGTGATCGTGCACCAGATCCACCACGGCGCGAGCACCACCGCGCCCGCGATCGCCCCCGGCACCAGTTGACGGCGGGGGCCGCGCCAGAGTTGGAGTGCTCCGAGCAGCGCGACCAACAACAGGATGTCGATGCGCGCGAGGACCGCGAGGCCGGCGACGACGCCCACCGCGATCCAACGCCGGGTCGTGGGATGGTCGTTGGCCCAGATCCACATCGCGACGAGTCCGACCCCGCCGAGGATGGCGAGCGAGGTCTCGAGGCCGCCGAGCGCCATCGAGATCGCGACGGGTGAGAGGGCCCACAGCGCCGCGGCCACGACCGCGGCCACGCGACCGGCGAAGCGGTACGCGACCCACGCCAACACCACGATCGTTGCCGTGTCCACGACGACGAGCAGCGCGAGATCGAACCGCAATGCGACATCGGGGTTGTTGGTGATCCAGAACACCGGGACCATCAGGAACCCGAGCAGGGCCTGGAACCCACTGGTGAGCGTGTGACCGTCGACGGTGGGCCCGTGCCCGTGCGCGATCGAACGCGCGATCGTGAGCGTGTAGTAGGTGTCGTCGGGGATGAACAGGCGGTCGATCACGCCGATCGGGCGGAAGAGAACCGCCAAGCGGAGCGCGAACCCGATCACCGTGATTGCTGCGACCGTGAGGACGGTCGGGTCGGAGCGGGCCCCGAGGCGCGGCTGCTCCGACACGCGCCAATCGTAACCAGCGGCCCTCGTTCGGCTACGGGCGGTCGGCGAACAGCACCCGATCGAGGAGCACGAACTGGGCGATCCACAGCAGGCCGAATGCGCTGAGGTTCGCGAACAGCAGCACGCCGGTTCGCAGCACGGGCGAGCCCAGGTGGGCACCGTCAGCCCATGATGCGGCGAACGCCACCGCGATCGTCGACAACACCAAGCCCGTGAACGACAGCGCCCAGAACGGCACGACTTCGCGCCAGAGGTTGCTCGCGTCGCGCTTGCCCCAGGTCCAGCGGCGGTTGAGGCTGTACGACGGCACCGTCGCCACCGACGTCGCCAACACGTTGGCGGTCCACGCCGCCAGCCCGAACCCGGCCGTCGCCGCGGCGAGGATGCTGACGCTGATCACGGTGGTGATCACCGAGACCCCCATGCAGCGCGTGAGCCGGGCAACGAGCCTGGGCCGGGTCGTCGGCGGGATGCCGGTCCGAGCCGCGGGAGGTTCGACGGCGGACGCGGTTGCGGTCTCGGGCGAAGCCAGGAGCAGCGCCGGGGCGAGGGCGATGCCCCGGGCCGGGTGGCGGGGGTCGGGAGGAAACGGTCGGGGGCGAGGATCAGTGGCGAGCGCCATGGTGCGAGGTCTCCGGACACTGCGGGCTGTGTGCCTCCATCATTCTCCGCGGTTCGTGAGCGTCTGATGAGAGCGCGCGGTGATGACGACCATCGTCGTGACGAGGCCGGCGAGCACGAGCCCGGTCACGAGCACCGCCTGTCCGGTGAAGGTGGAACCGAGCACCAACGCCGCCGCGAAGACGAACACCGGGAGGCGCGTCCGCGTCGCCGGGTGCAACAGCGTCTCGATGAGCGCGACCGTCAGCACGAACATCGCGACCGGGATGGTGAACGCCGCGGCCGCCCCGGTGGATGAGATGTCCGCGTGATGCGTCAGTGAGTCGACGACGACGGCGATGCCCGCGCCGACGGCTGCCGCCGACGCGAAGACGAAGTAGTGGCCGTAACCCCAGAGGAAACCGACTCGGGTCGACACCAACGCCTCGCCGGCGGGCTTGGCGAAGTAGATCCACCACATCGCGAACACCGTGAGCAGCGCGCCCACCGCGGTCAGATACAGCGTGGCGTCGCCACTGTGCTCGTCGATCCCGACCTGGAACGCCACCGAGGCCGACAGGATCGACTCTCCGAGCACGATCAGGGTGAAGAGCCCGTAGCGCTCGGCGATGTGTTCAGGGTGCCACGGGGTCGGGGAGGCGTGCTCGCCCCAGATCGGCACCGCGAGCTCGGCGATGCCCATCACGATGAATCCCCACACCGGCCAGCCGGCGAGTGCCAGCGCGCCCCAACCGAGCAGGCACACCGACTCGCCCGCGGCGAAGCGATGGAGCGCGGTGCGGCGCCCGGGATCGTGGCGCGCGGCCCGGAGCCAGAGGCTGACCAGACCGATGCGCATCACCACGTACCCGGCGAACACCACGTCGAAGTCGCGGTGATCGAACGCCCGGGGCACGCCCGCGGCAAGCACGAGAACGCCGGTGATCTGCACCAGCGTGAGCAGTCGGTAGACCACGTCGTCGTTGTCGTAGGCGGAGGCGAACCAGGTGAAGTTCATCCACGCCCACCAGATGGCGAAGAACACGAGCGCGTAGCTCACCAGCGAGCTCCCGGCGTCGGCGTCGGCCACCGCGTGATGGAGGTGGGACGCACATTGAGCGACCGCAACGACGAAGCAGAGGTCGAACAGCAGCTCGAGCGGGGTCGAGGCCCGGTGGCGCTCCCCGGCGTCACGTGCCGGCATCGGGCGCCGCCACCACAACGGCTTGGTCTCGAGGTGATCGGTCAAATTTCCCGCGTACCCCGCCGGCGCTCCATCACGACAGCCTGGCACGTCGCCCCCGAACCGACTCTCCCCGTTCGTCGAAAGAGACCGTTCGCGCTCCGTTCACGGTTCCGTTGCCCGGTCCGGGTGGCGGGGCGGGCATCATGGACCCCGAACCGGCCGTTGCGTCGTCGGATCAGTTGTCCCCCCGGCTGGTCCGCGATGCACGGTTGGTCCGCCGGATCCCCCTTCGAGGGTCGAGGCCGGCGTTCAGGGGTAGGTTCGGGACCGCGCGTCAGCGCACTGCCCGACTCCGGGGGAGGACGCCCATGTCCATCGATCCGTCCACGACCGCAATCGTCCTGATCGAGTACCAGAACGACTTCACCTCCGAAGGCGGCGCGCTCCACGGCGCGGTCGAAGAGGTCATGAACAAGACCGACATGCTGGCGAAGACCCGACAGGCGGTCGACTCGGCCCGCAGTGCCGGAGTCACTGTGATGCACGCGCCGATCACGTTCGCCGAGGGATACAACGAGATCAGCTCCCACCCCTACGGCATCCTCAAGGGTGTCGTCGACGGCAACGCGTTCGTCAAGGACAGCTGGGGTGCCGCGATCGTCGACGAGCTCGCGCCCGAACGCGGCGACATCGTCATCGAAGGCAAGCGTGGCCTCGATACGTTCGCCAGCACCAACCTCGACTTCATCCTTCGCAGCAAGGGGATCAAGACCATCGTGCTGGGCGGTTTCCTCACCAACTGTTGCGTGGAGTCGACGATGCGCTCCGGCTACGAGAACGGGTACAAGGTGATCACGCTGAACGACTGCATGGCGGCGACGTCGGTCGAGGAGCACGACAACGCGCTGAGCTACGACTTCCCGATGTTCTCGGAGCCCATGAGCTCCACCGAGTTCATCGCGCAGTTGGAGTAGTTGGCGCGCCGGTTGGAATCACTCACCGTCACCCTCCCCGACGGCCGCGCGCTCGGCTATCGCGAATACGGCGACCCGCATGGTCACCCGGTGGTCAACTGCCACGGCGGGCTGCTGTGCGGGCTCGACGTCGCGCCGTTCCAACAGACTGCAACCGAGCTCGGCGTACGGATCGTGTCGCCCGATCGTCCGGGGCTGGGGAATTCCGATCCCGCGCCGGGGCGAACCACTGGGGACTGGGCCGGAGACGTCGTCGCCCTCCTCGACGCGCTCGAGCTCCCACGCGTGGGTGTGCTCGGTTGGTCGATGGGTGGGCAGTACGCGCTGGCGTGCGCGGCAAGCCTCCCAGAGCGGATCACTCGGGCAGTGGTGATCGCGGGCGCGGTCCCACTCGACGACGACGCAGCGTTCGCGCAGCTGAACGCGATGGATCGTCGCCTCACTCGGTTGTCGCAACACCATCCGCATGTTGCGCGCGCGATCTTCGCCACGCTCGGAGAGCTCGCGACCCACACCCCCGAGGTGTGGGCTCACCTCACCGCGCGAGGTGCGGTGCCCGACGAAGCCGCCGCGATCGAGGCGCTTCCCGATCCGGGCATCGCCGCGGCGGCGGCCGGCGCGCTCCCCCACACCGAAGGCATGGTCGAGGAGTACCGCGCCTGGGTCCGCCCGTGGGGCTTCGCGCCCGAAGACATCCGGGTGCCGACGACCATCTGGCAGGGCGACGCCGACGATCTCGTCCCCCCGTCGTGGGGTAGCGAACTGGCGGCGCGGATCCCCGACGCGCGCCTCGTTCTCCTCCGGGGTGAGGGTCACTTCCTCGGCTACCGCCACGCGCGCGAGATCCTCGGCGATTTGACCGGCGTTCCTTCCGGCGACTGATGGCCCGCGACGCGGGCACCGACGTACGTTGCCGGACCGGCCGGCGATGAACGGAGTCAGCATGCAGGCGTGGCGCGTCCACGAACACGGTGAGCCCGCCGACGTGCTCGTGCTCGACGAGATCCCGGAACCGACGGCCGCCGACCTCGCGGGGCTCGGCATGCACATGAGCGGTTGGGTGCCGGTGCAACCGGGCATCGAGCCGTTCACCGACTGGGTGATCCTGCGCATGACGGTGGCTGCGCTCGCGCTCCCCGACGTGACCATGGCGCGTGGCACGTATCCGGTACCGGTGGCGATGCCCTACGTGTCGGGCCAGGAAGGTGTCGGGGTGGTGATCGACGCCGCGCCCGCGCACCGGGGCCTCCTCGGCCAGCGGATCGCTGCGGTCTGCATCCAGCCCTTCGGCAGCCTGGCGCCGGTGGCAGTCGGGATCTCGACGATGTTCGAGGTACCAGATTCCATGAGTGACGAGGAGGCTGCGGCGTTCCTGATTCCTGCGCACACCGCGTACCACGCCGTGCATCGTCGGGGTCAGGTCCGGGCCGGAGAGACCGTCGGCGTGCTCGGCGCCGCCGGCGGTTTGGGTTCGGCGATCGTGCAACTCTGCGTCGCCGCGGGCGCCGACGTGATCGCGATCGTCGGCGGCCCGGAGAAGGTGCGCGTGTGCGAGGACCTCGGCGCACGTGCAGTCGATCATTCCGCGGGCGACTTCGTCGAGGGCGTCCGCGCCGCCACCGGCGGCCGTGGTCTCGACGTGCTCATCGACCCGGTGCAGGGCGAGGCAGGGGCCCGAGGACGCGATCTCCTCGTTCCCGACGGACGGCACGTTCTCTGCGGGCACGCGGGTGGCCTCATCCCGCACGACCCGCACTTCTACGTGCGCAACCACACGCTGGTGGGCGCGACGCTCGGCGGATACTCCCGCGCCGAGATGCAGCGCATCCACGCCGAGACGCAATCCGCGATCGAGCTGCTCGTCGCGGAAGGCCGCTACCGCCCGCTCGTGAGCCGTTGCGTGAGCTTCGCCGACGTGCCCGCGGCGATCACCGACCTCGACCAACGACGTACGTGGGGTCGCGTCGTCGTGCGCATCGCGCCGGGGACGTGACCTCGCGCTCCGCTCGAGGGTGCCGGAGCGACCAGCGGATCGGTTCGGTGGAGACGATGGGACTCGAACCCACGACCCCCTGCTTGCAAAGCAGGTGCTCTAGCCAACTGAGCTACGTCCCCGTGGCCGAATCAGCGTAGCGAAGCGCACCGGCTCAACTCGGTGGATAGACCCGGCCGTCGAGGAGGTTGGTGTCGACGTTGAGCAGCACGCCGCCCCACGACTCATCGTGTCCGCCCCGGTACTGGCGAACCCGTTCGTGGTTCGCCCACACCGAATCCGACAGCGGGCACGAGCCGGTGAACCCGAAGAGGTTCGGCACGTAAGTCGCGTAACGCGCGTCATCCGCGTCGTAGGCCCACGCGGCGATCCAGACCGCGTTCACGGAGATGAAGCCCGGCGTGCCGACCGTCGACGCGGCGTCGTAGATCCCGGAGCAGAGGCTGCTGTACATCGCAGCAACGAAGCCGCGCGCGTTCAGCGTCTGCGTCCACCCGGTCAGGAAGTTCTGCACCGCGTAGGTACAGCTCCCGCCGCGTGGATAGGCCTCCATGTCGTAGTAGATCGGCGAGAGCCAGGTGACCATGCCGAGCGCGTTGGCCGCGTTGGCCGCCGCGGTGGCCTGGGCCACGCCGTCGGCCGTCGCCAGTTGCGGGTCGGCGTTGATCTTCGTGACCGACGAGAGCGTCGTGCACGGAGCTTGGGGCCCGACCCAGATCGGGAGGAGCTTCCAGCCCTGGCCGGTGACCGAGCTCACCCACGAGGAAGTGAGGTTCGGCTGCGAGCACGCCCGGTTCGCACCGCCGATGTAGACGCCCACGCCGTTGTACGGCGACGACTGCTTCCACGCCGTCATCGTCGTGGACGACGGCGCCGCGCAGGCGTCGAAGGCGTAGCTGATCGCGGGCGCGGGTGCCGGAGCCGGCGGAGGCGGCGGGGCGGGCGCGGGCGCCGGCTTGGGCGGCAGACACGCGGCCAACATCACCGCGAGGCCGGCGACGAGAACGACGAGTGAGCGCTTCATTGCGCCACCGCCCGGAACGACTGGAGAATCTGTTCCGCGCCCGCGCCGTCGTCGGCGTACGAGATCGTCGCCACCAAACCGACCGTCGGGAACGTCGCCGAGAGCTGGTTGGTCACCTCACCACCGGAGACGACCTGAGCACTGAGCCCGTTCACGTCCTGCGCCGACACACCACCGGCGGTGTTCCCCGCGCTGTTGGCCGACGTGCTCGCATCCGGCGGCTGCACCTGCACCGCTTCCGTGCGACCGACAATGCCGACGGAGCATTGCATATTGGCGCTCGAGTGGCCGAGGTAGACGGCGTGCTGGTCGAAACGGACGCAGGTCGACGGGTCGGTGTCGAGGTTGTACACCGGCCACCCCGCGGGCACCTGGAACTGGACGCCCTGGTAGCTGACCGTCTGCAGACCCGAGGCGTCAGTCGCGCCATCGGCCGTCGTGGTGTGATGGTCCGACCGCCGGGTACCGGTGCTGACATCGGGCCCGGATGCGCCGCATCCGTAGGCGACGAGCAGCAAGACCGCCGAAACTGCAGCGGTAGCGAGTTTGCGGGGCAAGATCGACCTCTCCTCTTCGGGTTGGGCAGGACGTCCCGGAGGACCTCAGGCGACTGCTACTCCTTCGAACGTCGCCGCCTTCACGCCTCGATGAGCAAGTTCGGCAAGGAAGGGCACGGTCTTGACCACCGACCCCAGTCCGAATGCCCCCGGTGACCCGTCGTCGGCAACAGTCGGCAGTGTGCTCGCCAACCATGCCGCCGTGACCCCGAGAACCGTGCCCGCCGCCACCCCAGTGCGCTCGATCACCCCGTAGACCACCGACGCCCGCGCGGTTCCCCGCCACCCCCAGGCTTCAGCCCGTACCGCTCCCCACGCCGCCCCCGGATCGCGTCGCCCGGGCGGCGTGAACCGGTGCCCCGGCGGCACCCCGAGCCGAGCCGTGACCCGCCCCGCGCCGGGATTCGCCGCGACCAGCAACTCGACCCCGGTGGCCACCAGCTCGCATTCGCGCGCGCCCACCGGATCCGGGAACCAGATGAGCTCGGCGCCCCGGTGCTTGTCGTGCAACATCTCGCCGTCGCGCCATTCGAGCGCGGGTGCACGTTGCGCGCGCCGCGCTTCAGCCGCCGACTCCGGTCCCGCGACACCCCAGCGGGCTACGTGCAGCTCGTCGACCGCGTCGAGCGCGCCGACCGCATGACGGGCCAAGACGTCGGAGAGCCCGGGCCCGAGGCCGCAGCCGGCGACGACGCGCACGCCGGCCGCACGAGCGTCGTCATCGAGCGCGAGCAGCGCACGGATGCCGGAATCGTGGTCGGCACTCGAGGCAAACGGGATCCCGGCCGCGACCGCCTGCCGCGCGAGCGGTGCGTCGGCGACACCCGGCACCGCAGAGGCGATCGCGTCAATGCCACTAGGGAGCGAGTCGTGACGCGAGAGTTGCAAGGGCTCCGCGCCATCATGGAGCGCGCTGGCGACTTCGCGCGCGCGCTCGGTGCTGCGCGCCGCGACGATGACGCGGTCGATGCCGGGTGTGTCGAGCAGCTGTCGCGCTGCACGCACCCCTACGTCGCCGAGTCCGACGACCAGGACACTGGTCACGCAGACGGGCTCACCGGTAGTCCGGGCCTTGGAGTTCGCGCCACCCGCCGCTGGTGGGCGGCACCCGGCCTTTCCCGCGCACCCGCACGACGACGCTCACCAGGCCGGCGATCGCCGCGACGAGGAGGCCGCGCTGGAAGGCTTTCATAACCCGAGGAGTCTAACGACGCCTCGCCCAGACGGCCCAGAGCGGGTCGCCCCGATGATCGACGGGCGTCCGGCGCTCCACGATCGGCTCGGTCCAGCCGCCCGTGCGTCGGAAGTATTCGGCGACGATCCTCCCGTGTTCCGAGTCGGACGCGTACAACCACCCCCGAATCGCTTTCGTCGGGAAGCACCGATTGGAGAAGGTGCAAACAAACGGGCCATCGGGGCGCAGGACGCGCGAAACCTCACGGAACACGTCGATCGGGTGCACCAGGTAGTCGACCGACACGCAGCAGACGGCCGAGTCGAACGACGCGTCGGCGAACGGGAGCATGGGATCCGCGTTGAGATCGTGGACGACGACGTCGGTGGCCTGTGGGTTCTCGGCCAGCTCGGCCGGGTTCATGCCCAACACCGTGAGGTTTCTCGGCGCACGGCGGAAGTGCGACACCCACGAGCTCATGAGATCGAGGACGTCGCCCTCGAGCTCGAGCTCCTCGTACAGCGCACCGACGGCGTCGATCGCGCCGGCGTCGATGTGGGTCACGAGCCGCGGCCACGCGTAGAACACGCCGTCGCCGGTCGAGTCGGCACGATCGAAGAAGCCGGGCGGAAATGCGTCGTCGGGCACGGTGCAACTCGGGTCGATCGGGAGTGGGCCCGTCTGAACGGTACCGATCTGCTCCGGCGCTGGTGAGAGTGGGGCTAGGTGGAATCGAACCACCGACCTCACCCTTATCAGGGACACCCGAGCGTTCGCGGCAGTCCGTCAAGGTACCTGGACGGTATGCGGGATCAGGTCAAACGTGCGTCTGAGTACGCAACGATCACCCTCGTCCGCGACCACTTTGACTCCCAAACGACACCCAACGCCGGCGACGAACTGCGTCGAAGGCACTGCTCGTGCACCGAAAGTCTGCTCGGAAGCTCTCGAACGTGTTGCGGCCGGCGGGGGGCTACCACCCCTTGCAAGGGGGGCGTATCCACCTTGTGGTGACCGGTCGGAGCAGTTCCAATGGGAGCGGAGAGTCAGAGGGGGAGTCGCACGTGGGCGCGGTTCGGATGCTGGCGGAGCACGAGGTCCGACGGCGATGGCGGCACATAGTGTTCCTCACGCTGCTCGTCGGGTTAGTCGGCGCGATCGTGCTCTCGACTGCTGCGGGCGCGCGCCGGACGTCCTCGGCGCTCGCCCGGTTCAATTCGTCGAGCCGCGCCTCGGATCTCGAGATCTCCGTCGGCGACGCAACCCCGGCTGAGTTACGGGCGTTCGGACGCGTCGCGAATGTCGCAGCATTTGCGCCTTTACGCGGAGGCGCCGAAGAGTTTCCCAAGTTCCCGCAGCTCCAAGCGGTCGCCGAAGCGATCGACGGCCGGTTCGGCACCGTCGTCGATCGCGCGCGTGTCGTTGCGGGTCGGCTCGCACGCCCCACGTCCGTCGACGAGGTCAACATCGGCGAGGCGTTCGCCGCGCAACACCACCTCGTCGTCGGAGACCATCTCGACGCGGTGTCATATACGCCGGAGCAGATCGCCGGGTTCCGAGCCGGCGACACCAGCACCGTACAAGACCCACAAGGACCGCATGTTCGGCTCCGGATCGTCGGCATCGTCCGGCGGCCGCTCGACTTGGGTGATCGGGGCGCGTCCGGCGGCGTGCTAGTACTCACGCCGGCGTTCCACCGCAAGTTCGAGTCGACGATAGGGAGCTTCAACGGCACGATCTTGCGGGTCCGCGCTCGCCACGGGATCCAGAATGTCGCACAAATCGCCGCGGCCTCGCGCCGGATCTTCCGATCCCCGCAGTTCGACGTTCAGGATCTCGCCGTCGACACCCAGGGCGCGCAAAACGCGATCGACGTGCTCTCCGTCGCACTGTGGGTATTCGCCGGCGTCGCGGCCCTCGCGGGACTCGTGGCCATCACGATCGTGCTCAGCCGAGAGATCTCCGCGACCACGACGGACCAGGCAACGCAAAGTGCGCTCGGCCTCACCCGTCGCCAGCGCATCGCGGCAGGTGGCTTCCGGACATTGCCCATCGCGCTCGGTGGTGCTGTGATCGCCGTCGTCGGCGCGGCGCTCGCCTCGAAGTTGTTCCCGATCGGCGTAGCTCGCCGCGCTGAGCCCGACGCGGGCCTGCACCTAGACGGCATGGTCCTCCTGCTCGGCGCGGTGGCCGTCTCCGGGGTGATCCTCGTCGTCGGTTTCCTCGCGGCGGTGCAGTCGACCCGTCGCGCGGATCGCGTCGCGCTCGCGCCGCAGCGGTCAATCGCGAGTGCGGTGAACGCCGCGAGCCGCGCCGGAATGACCCCCGTCGCGACGACCGGCTTGCGTATGGCACTCGAGTCCGGACGCGGTTCGGCAAAGGTGCCGGTTCGGTCAGCCGTGTTCGGGGCGGTCTTCGGGGTCCTCGGCGTCGTCGCAGTATTCATGTTCGCGTCCAGCGTCGATCAAGTCGTCGCGTCGCCCAACGTGTACGGCTGGACATGGAGCTTTGCCGCCGTCATCGACCAGCCCAGCGTCGTCGCGCCGAAAGGACCATTGACGCGCGAGCCCGGCGTCGCCGCCGCCGCCCAACTGCTGCTCCAGAACGTGCAGCTCGACGGGCAACCTGTGATCGGATGGGGCTACAAGTCAGTGCGCGGCCAGATTGGCCCCGAAGTGGTGTCCGGACACGCGCCGCGTGGCCCGAACGAGGTCGCGCTCGGGAACGCGACTCTCGACGAGTTGGGCAAGGGCATCGGCGACACCGTGCACGGCGAGGGCCCCGACGGGAACCACAACTACCGAGTCGTGGGGCGCGTCGTGTTCCCCAAACTCGATGCCGCGCAGCCGCTCGCGAATGGGGCGTCGTTCGCTAGCGCCGGCTTCGATCGGATCCTGAGCGAAACGAACACCACGGCCGGCTCGCCGTACCTCGCGGTGCGAGTCGCGCCGGGCGCCGATCTCGCGACAGTCGAACGTCGTGTCGGCAAGATCCCGGGGGTAGAACAGCCGTTTGGTCCCACCATTCCCGTCGAAGTCGACCGTCTCCGCCAGGTGAACTGGCTGCCAGTGACGCTCGCAGCGCTGCTGTCGTTCCTCGCGCTGCTCGCCGTGGGCCATGCGCTCGTCACGAGCGTGCGTCGCCGTCGTCGGGATCTCGCGGTGCTGAAGACGCTCGGCTTCGATCGTCACCAGATTCGTGCCACCATTGCGTGGCAGGCGACGACGCTCGCGGCGGTGGGCGTCGTGATCGGCATCCCTGCGGGTGTAGTCGTCGGCGGCCTCGTCTGGCGGCAGGTCGCCGAAGGGCTCGGGATCTCGCCCGTGCTGTATATCCCGACCGTTGCCGTCCTTCTCGTGATCCCGGCCGCGATCATCGCCGTGAACCTGATTGCATTCTTCCCCGCGCGTACCGCCGCCCGCACTCGCCCCGCAGTCGCCCTCCGGGCGGAATGAACTGAAAAAGAGATACAGCGCGATGCGGCGACGGGCTGAGGGGGCGCTGGACGACGACGCCGCCGCAATCCGCGGCCGTCCCACGTTTTCGTGGCGAAGCGCGAAGACCTCGCGCTGCTCCCGTTCGCTCACGACGCATATTGCTCTGGAGCGATGTCTCGCCGCGCCACCGCAGCGCGCTCTCGCCGGACGCTCTTTGGTCATGACGCCTACGCCAATCGGAATCGGACACAAACACAGGGCTCCGAACGGCTTCCCAAAAATCTGCGCGATTTCGGAGCTGGGTCCCGCGACCCGTGCATGACGAACGCGTTTGGGTGCACGGGGGTGGCGATGCGCGTTGTGGTGACCCGCCCGCCCGGCGAGCACCTCGTGACGTGCGGTGGTGTTCTCTTCTGTATGGAGCGATGGTGGGTGCCCACACCAGGTAGGCGCGCCTCGACGAGCACGAACGAGGCGAACTGGCTGGGTGTCTTGCGCGACACGTTTGTCTCCCAGACAACACCCAAGAGGATTCGGTGTGCCGGTGAGCGGAGCTACGAACCGGTCCTGACCTGCGTAAACGGGAGTGGGGCTAGGTGGAATCGAACCACCGACCTCATCCTTATCAGGGATGCGCTCTAACCGACTGAGCTATAGCCCCGCAAGCAGCCGCCGAGCGTAGCGCAGAGGACTGCTACCGCTACAAGGCGGTTTCGTCCTCGGAGATCGTGATCTCGACTCCACCGAACAGCTCGGCGAACAGGTTGTAGAACGCCGCGGCGATCACGGTGATCACGATCTGCAACACGACGACGACCGCCGCCACCAACAGCGCGCCTCGGAGGATCTCGCCGTCGAGGAAGGTGAAGTTCTTCGTCTGCAGCAAGTCGCCGAAGAACTTCTCCACGCTGTGGATCACCCCGGCGGCGTCGGCGATCGCCCACAACGCCACCAGCGCCACCATCGTGACTGCCATGCCGCAGATGTAGAAGCAGACTGAGATCTTCAGCACCGACCAGAGGTCGACCCGGTGGATGGTCTGGCGATAGTGGCGTTCGCTCGCGGCCGCCACCGGACCGGCGGCCACGGGAACCGCGGGATTCACGATCGGGGCAGGAGGTGCGGGCTCCGCCGGGACGCCGTACTGCACGGGCGTATCGGGCACCGCCGCTTCCGGTTCCGACGGCACTCCGTACTGCACGGGCTCGGGTTCGGTCTCGGGGATCGCCGGCGGCAGCGGCGCGGCCGCGGACGTGGTCGTCCGAGGGGGCGGTTTGCGGGCCGGAATTGCCGACGCCTCGGGCCCGATGTCGTCGGCCACGCTCCCCATCGTCTCAGGCGTCCTCTCCGGCCTCTGTCTCGGCCTCGAGCACCGGGGCAACGGCGCTCACCGTCTCACCAGCCTCGAGTCGGGCAACTCGCACTCCGGTTGCATCCCGGCCCTGAGCCGAGATCTCCATGGCGCCCATCCGAATGATATTTCCAGCGGACGAGAACACGAGTATCTCATCGTCGGCGGTCACGGTGAACGCGGCCACCACCCGGCCCCGAGAGGCGGTGATCTTCATACCCCGCACGCCCTGGCCGCCGCGACCCTGACGGTTGAAGGCTCCGAGCTTGGTGCGCTTGCCGTGGCCGCTCGAGCTCACGAACAGCATCACCGCACCCTCGCGGGCCACCGCGCACCCGACGACGGCGTCCTCGGCGTTCTTCAGCCGCATGCCCCGCACGCCGGCGGTGGCGCGGCCCATGAACCGCACGTCGTCCTCGGCGAAGCGGATGGTCATCCCCCCGGCCGACACCATGAAGATGTCGTCGTCGCCGTTGGTCTGCACGACCTTCACCAGCTCGTCGTCGGGTTGGAGCTTGATCGCGATCAGACCGTTACGGGCGAGCGGCGAGTCGTACTCCTGCATCTTCGTCTTCTTCACGATGCCGTTCTTGGTGGCGAAGAAGAGGAACGAACCGTCTTCGTAGGTGCGGGTGTCGATCACCGCCTCGATGCGTTCGTCGTTCTCGAGCGGCAACAGATTGACCAACGCCGTCCCGCGCGCGGTGCGTTCCTTCATCGGGATCTCGTGCGCGCGCAACCGGTACGACTTGCCACGGTTGGAGAAGAACAAGAGATACGAGTGCGCGGTGGTGGTGAGCAGATGCGCAACGAAGTCCTCGTCGCGCAGATTGCCCCCGCGAACACCTCGACCACCGCGTCCCTGCCGGCGGAACGCGTCCGCGGCAACGGTCTTGATGTAACCCTTGCTCGACAGGACGACGACGACTTCTTCGTCGTCGATGAGGTCGAGCACGTCGATGTCGCCGGTGTCGACGGTGAGCTGCGTGCGCCGCTCGTCGGCGTACTTCTCGCGTACCTCGGCCAGCTCTTCCTTGATCACGGTGCGGAGCTTGGTCTTGCTGTCGAGGATCGACTGCAACTCGGCAATCGTGGCCCGGATCTCCTCGAGCTCGGCGCGGAGCTTCTCCCCTTCGAGTTGGGTGAGGCGACGCAGCTGCAGGTCGAGGATGTAGTTCGCCTGGATCTCGGTGAACTCGAACGGTGCTGCCATCAGGCCGTTGCGGGCCGTCTCGACGTCGGCGGCGGCGCGGATGAGGGCGATGATGGCGTCGATCATGTCGAGCGCCTTCACCAGGCCCTCGACGATGTGCTCGCGCTCCTTCGCCTTGCGCAGGCGGAATTCGGTGCGTCGCTGCACCACCTCCATCTGGTGCAGGACGTAGACCTTGATCGCCTTCTCGAGGTTGAGCAGCTGCGGCACGTTGTTGACCAACGCCAGCATGTGCACCGGGAAGTTGGTCTGCATCGGCGTGTGCTTGTAGAGCAGGTTCAGCACCACCTGCGCGTTCGCATCACGTTTGAGCTCGACGACGAGCCGCACGGTGTCGCCGGACGACTCGTTGCGCACGTCGCGGATTCCCTCGATGCGGCGCTCGTTCACCAACTCGGCGATCTTCTGGCCGATCACCTCGACCGATGTCTGGTACGGCACCTCGGTGATGACGATACGAAGGTCGCCCTTGCGGCCTTCCTCGATCTCCGCTACCGCGCGGATCTTGATCGAGCCGCGGCCGGTGCGGTACGCGTCGATGATCCCGCTGCGCCCGAGGATGAGCGCGCCGGTCGGGAAGTCGGGACCCTTCACGAACTGCATGAGATCGTCGGAGGTGGCTTCGGGGTTGTCGAGCACGTGTTGCACCGCGTCGATCACTTCACCCAGGTTGTGCGGCGGGATGTTGGTGGCCATGCCGACGGCGATGCCGCCTCCACCGTTCACCAGCAGGTTCGGGAACCGGGCGGGGAGCACGACCGGCTCGACCGTGTTGCCGTCGTAGGTCGGGGTGAAGTCGACGGTGTCTTCGTCGATCTCCCCGAGCAGCTGCATCGCCAACGGCGCCAGCCGCGACTCCGTGTAGCGCATTGCCGCCGGCCGGTCGTTGGGGTCGGGGGTGCCGAAGTTCCCGTGACCGTCGATGAGCGGGTATCGGAGCGAGAAGTCCTGTGCCATGCGCGCGAGCGCGTCGTAGATCGACTGGTCGCCGTGCGGGTGGAACTTGCCCATCACGTCGCCGACCGCGGCCGCGCTCTTCTGGTGCTTGCGGTCGGGGCGGAGGCCCCCGGCATACATCCCGTAGAGGATCCGCCGATGGACCGGCTTGAGCCCGTCGCGCGCGTCGGGCAGTGCGCGCGCGGTGATGACCGACATCGCGTAGTCCAGGAAGGAGCGTTCCATCTCCTCCTGGATCTCGATGGGCTCGATGTTCGCCTCGAGCGTGGGCTGGGTGCCGTCGGGCACGCCTACCTCCTGGGCATGTCGGAACCGCGCCGGCCAGTGTGCCTCCGGGCGATCAACGGGTGATCAGATGTCGAGGAAACGAACGTCTTTTGCGTTCTCCTGGATGAAGCTCTTGCGCGTCTCGACGTCGTCGCCCATGAGCCTGGAGAACACATCGTCGGCGATGGCCGCATCTTCGACCGACACCTGGAG
Organism: uncultured Actinomycetes bacterium; assembly: GCA_963819735.1. Classification (GTDB taxonomy): domain Bacteria; phylum Actinomycetota; class Acidimicrobiia; order IMCC26256; family DASPTH01; genus CAWFXC01. The sequence goes on from CAWFXC010000001.1 coordinate 1,435,884, forward strand.
CAGCGAACGCGTGGACCGATCCATCGTGGTCGCACCGAGCTCCTGCCAGTCCATCTCGCCGAGACCCTTGAACCGGCTGACTTCGATCTTGCGATTCTCGTGCTCGGCCTCGAACGCCCGCAGCGCGACCTCGTCCTTGAGGTAGTGACGCTCCTTGGCGATGTCGGCTCGGAACAGCGGCGGCTGCGCGATGTACACGTAGCCACCACGCACGATCTCGGGGAACTGCCGGTAGAAGAACGTGAGGAGCAGCGTGCGGATGTGCGAGCCGTCGACGTCGGCGTCGGTCATCAGCACGATCTTGTGGTAGCGGAGCTTGGTGATGTCGAACTCCTCACCGATGCTCGTGCCGACCGCGGTGATGAGCGCCTGGATCTCTTCGTTCTTGAGCATGCGGTCGAGCCGGGCGCGCTCGATGTTGAGGATCTTTCCCCGGATCGGGAGGATGGCCTGGAACTCCGGGTTGCGCGCCCGCTTGGCCGGGCCGCCGGCGCTGTCACCCTCCACGATGAACAACTCGGAGAGGCTCGGATCCTTCGACGAGCAGTCGGCCAACTTGCCCGGCATCGTCGACGACTCGAGCAGCGACTTGCGCCGGGTGAGGTCGCGGGCCTGACGGGCCGCGACGCGGGCGCGGGCGGCCTGGGTGGCCTTCGCCACCGCCTGCCGGGCCTCCGTCGGGTGCTCCTCGAGCCAGTCGGCGAGCTTCTCGTTGGTGGCCTTCTCGACCAACGAACGCATCTCGGTGTTCCCGAGCTTGGCCTTCGTCTGCCCCTCGAATTGCGGGTTGCGCAGCTTCACCGACACGATCGCGGTGAGCCCCTCCCTGATGTCTTCGCCGAGGAGGTTGTCGTCTTTGTCCTTGAGGAGGTTCTTGCCCTTGGCGTAGCGGTTCACCACGTTGGTGAGGGCCTTCTTGAAGCCCTCTTCGTGCATGCCGCCCTCGGTGGTGGCGATGTTGTTGGCAAACGAGTGGATGCCTTCGTAGAAGCCCGTGTTCCACTGCATCGCGACGTCGACCTCGTGGTCTTCACCGGTGTCGGTGAACGCGACGACCCGCTTGAACAGCGGCTCCTTCGACGCGTTGAGGTGCTTGACGAAGTCGCTGATACCGCCGTTGAACTTGAACTCCACCGCAAGCGCAGGATCGGCCCGTTCGTCGCGGAACGTGATCTCGAGTCCCTTGTTGAGGAACGCCATCTCGCGCAGCCGCTCGAGGAGCGTCTGGGCGCGGAACTCGGTCTCGTCGAAGATGGTCGCGTCGGGCCAGAAGGTGATCGCGGTGCTGTGCTTCTTCGACGCGGCGACCCGCGTGAGCTTGTCCTGGGGCTTGCCGCCCTTCGCGTAGTGCTGCACCCACTTGCCGCCGTCGCGGTGGATCTCGACGTCGAGCCGGCTCGAGAGCGCGTTCACTACCGACGCGCCCACACCGTGCAGGCCGCCGGAGATCTTGTAGCCCTCACCGCCGAACTTCCCGCCTGCATGAAGCACGGTCAGGATCACTTCGGCTGCCGACTTGCCCTTGTACTCGGGGTGGTTGTCGACCGGCATCCCGCGACCGTCGTCGACGACGCGACACCCACCGTCGGCCAACAGCGTGACGTCGATGCGTGTGCAGTAGCCCGCCATCGCTTCGTCGACGGAGTTGTCGACGATCTCGTAGACGAGGTGGTGCAATCCGGTCGGACCGGTCGATCCGATGTACATCCCGGGCCGTTGACGGACCGGTTCGAGACCTTTGAGAACGGTGATGTCCTTGGCGCCGTACGCCACGCGCGCGCACCTCATTCACAGTCGAGCAGGTGGTCGGGGAAGCTCGGTGTCGACCGGAGCGAAATTTCGGTAAAACCCCAGGTCAGAGCACTCAAAGCAAGTGGTTTCAGTGTACCAGACCAACCCCCGGAAACAGTGAAGTTCCCGAGGATTCCGCGCGCTATCGGCCCGTTCGTTCGCCGCCCACGCGCACGCTCACCGCGGTGACCACTCCCGCCCCGAGCAGTCCGGTCGCGCGCTCGATGATCGTGGTTTCCAGATAGCGGAGTTGGCTCGCCCAGATCGGTCCGTCGACGGTGATCGTGACCGTGCCGTCGCGCACCGAATCGAGCCGCGCGTGGCCGGCGACATCGGCGCCGACGACGTCGGCCCAGTGATCGGTGAGGTCGGAAAGCGGGTTCCCCGCGGGGAGCCCGAGCTCGGCGCTGACGTCGGCCAGCGCGTCGGCCAGCGACACCGGGTCGGCACCTGCGTACCGACGACCACCGCGCGATCGTTCGCTCACGCGGCTTGCTCGATCCGTCCGGCGTCGACGCGCAGGAGCCGGTCCGCCGACACGCCACGCGGAACTGCGCCGGCAGTGGTGACGAGGGTCTGTCCACTCGCGAGGTGCGCGACCAACGCAACCGAACGTTGTTCGTCGAGTTCGCTGAACACGTCGTCGAGGAGCAACACGGGTGCGGTACCGGTGAGCTCCGCACACAATCGGTGCCCCCCGAGACGCAACGCCAACGCGAGCGTGCGCTGTTCACCCTGCGACGCGTGGGTGCCGACTGTCGAACCCGCCGACGCGAAGACCCCACTCGTCGCGGTGAGGGCCCACGAGGGTGACGCCGCGTTCGGTCTCGGCCCGCCGCCGCGCGCCCAGCGCGTCGAGCAGCACCGATTCGAACGCGAGGTCGGGATCTACGCCGTCACCCTCGGCCCCCGGCAACCATTCCGCTTCGTAGCTCGCGGTGACCGGCGTGGCGATGCCGGCGAGCTCCGCGTACGCGTGCGCAATCGCGGGCAACAGCCGTTCGAGTAGTCGGATCCGACCCCGGGTCAACTCGGCGCCCGCACTCGCGAGTTGGGCGTCGAACACGTCGAGCGTGACGACCGCGTCCTCCCCGCGTACCCCACCTCTCAGCAATGCGTTTCGTTGGCGTAACACGCGGTCGTAGTCGGCGCGTGCGGCTTCGTAGCGGGGCGAGATGGCCACCAGGAGATCATCGAGGTAGTCGCGCCGCCCGGCCGGACCGCCCTTCACCAGTTGCAGGTCGTCGGGCGCGAACACGGTGACCCGCATCAGGTCGAGCAGATCACGCGTTCGTTGCACCGCCTGGCGGTTGAGCTGCACCCGGTTACGGCCGCTGGCGCGGATCTCGGCCTCGAGCAGTTGCACGCGCGGGCCGTCGACCACTTCGGCACGCAGGATCGCGGTCGCGGCGTCGTTTCTCACCAACGCCGCATCGGGGACGCCCCGGAACGACTTCCCCGTCGCCGCCCAGGCCACGGCTTCGAGCAGGCTCGTCTTGCCCTGCGCGTTGGCGCCGCAGATCACGGTGACTCCGGGCGGGAACCGCAGCTCCGCCTGTTCGTAACACCGGAAGTCGGTGAGCCAGAGCTCGGCCAGGTAGGTCACCGTCGATCCCGCGACGGTGTGGGCCTCACGCGATCCGGACCGGCATGAGCAGGTAGAGGAAGTCGGGTGAACCCGTCGCGCGGATCACCGCGGGCTTGAGGGGATCGATCGATTCGATGGCGACTTCCTCGGACGCCGCGGCGTCGATGCCGTCGAGCAGGAACTGCGAGTTGAACGCGACCGTGAGGTCGGTCCCCTCGTACTTCGCCTCGACCGCCTCGTGCGCCTCGCCGACGTCCTGCGCGATGGCCGACAGCTCGAGCCCTTCGCTCGACATTCCGAGCCGGATCGGCGCCGTGTCCTTGCTCTGGCCCACGAGCCGGACGCGGTTCACCGCCGACTGCAGCGCGTCGCGCGAGACGGTGAGCCGGTTCGGGTAGCCGCTCGGGATCAACTGTTGGTAGTTCGGGAAATCACCCTCGATCAGCCGGGTGGTGACCTCGGTGGACTCGACCCGGAACATGACCTCGCGCTCACCAAGCACGACTTCGATCTCACCCGTTGCGCCGGAGAGCAGGCGCTGCACTTCACCCAGCCCCTTGGCCGCCACCAGCACCCGCTGGCCCTCCTCGAGCATGCTCACGCCCTGCAGGTCACGCAGCGCCAGACGGTACGAGTCGGTGGCCACCAGGCGCAGCCCGCCGGACGAAGCCGTGAGCAGAACCCCTGTGAGGATCGGACGCGCGTCGTCGCGCGACGCGCCGGGAACCACCTGCCGTAGCGCTTCCGCGAACGCCGCGGCATCGACCCGCACTCCGCCTTCGGCCGGCTCCGACAACCGGGGAAACTCGCCCGCGGCGAGCGTGCGCAACGTCGTGGCGAACCGGCCGGCCTCGATGCGCGCGTCGTCGTCGACGAACTCCACGCTCACGGTGCCGTCCTCGAGCTTGTGCACGATCTCCGAGAACAACCGCGCGGGGACGACCGCGCTGCCCTCCCCGTCGGTCGAGGCAGGGATCTGCACCCGGATCGTGAGCTCGAGGTCGGTGCCGACCAGCTCCAACGATCCGTCGCTCAACGTCACCCGGAGCCCCGACAACACCGGCATCGCACCCGTGCGCGACGCAACGGCGCGCTGGGCGGTTGCGACGGCGTCGGCGAGGGTGTCGCGCTCGCAACGAAACTTCACTCGTGCCTCCCTACGAAGACTAAGAGATCTTCGTACTGTTGTTGTAGGGCCTGTGGATTGGGGATGAACCCCCGTTTTGGCTGGTGGCGATGCCGATTCTCATCCCCCGGTTGTCCACCGTTGTCCACACCCGAGTGGCGTGGTCAAGCGGCGCGATGGAGTTGTCCCCAGAGTTACCCGGGTTTGTCCCCAGGGCTCCACAGCATTATCCACTGCTGCCGAGACGGATGCGTGCGATCAGGTCGTTCACCTGGTCGAAGATCACGTGTCGTTCGGTCATCTGTTGCTTGATCTTGTCGACGGCATACATGACGGTCGTGTGGTCGCGGCCGCCGAACGCCTCCGCGATGCGCGGGTAGCTGAGGTCGGTGAGCTCCCGCATCACGTACATGCCGGTCTGGCGGGCCGTGACGAGTGGCCGGCGGCGGCTCTTCCCGCAGATGTCGTCGACGGTCCAGCCGAACATCTTGGCCGTCTCGTCGAGAATGAGATCAGGGGTGATCACGCGTGGGGTGGTGGGCGGCAGCAGGTCGGCGAGGACCTTCTGCGCGATCTCTTCCGAGAGCTCGGCCCGATTGAGGCTGGAGTAGGCGGCGACCCGGATCAGCGCGCCCTCGAGCTCGCGGATGTTGTCGCTGATGTTGGTGGCGATGAAGGCCAGGACCTCGGGCGGGATGCCACCCAGGTGCTCCGACTCCGCCTTCTTGCGCAGGATGGCCAGGCGGGTCTCGAACTCGGGCGGCTGCACGTCGGTGATGAGGCCCCACTCGAACCGGGTGCGGAGGCGGTCCTCGAGGCTTGCGATCGACTTCGGCGCCCGGTCGGACGAGATGACGATCTGGCCCCCCTCGCCGTGGAGCTGATTGAACGTGTGGAAGAACTCTTCCTGGAGCTCCTGCGTGCGTTCCAGGAACTGGATGTCGTCGATGAGGAGGACGTCGAGATCGCGGTAGCGGCGCTTGAACCCGGGCATGGCCTTGGCGCGGATGGCGTCGACGAACTCGTTCATGAACGCTTCCGTCGAGACGTAGCGCACCCGCTTGTTCCGGAAGACGGTGCGGACGTGGTGCCCGATGGCGTGCAGGAGGTGGGTCTTGCCCAGTCCCGCCGGGCCGTAGATGAACAGCGGGTTGTAGGACCGGCCCGGGCTCTCCGCCACCGAGAGGGCGGCGGCGTGGGCGAAGCGGTTGGAGGACCCGATGACGAACTGGTCGAAGGTGTAGCGGCTGTTCAAGGTGCCGGAGGCCCAGGTGCCCGAATCGGGCTCCGCGTCTTCGTCGGGGCGGGCGCCGCGGAGGTCGGCGTCGTGGTCGACGGCCACCGAGACGGGCGGCGGCGCCAACGCGATCGATTCGTGCTCGCGGGGCGCGGTCTCGACGAGCAGATCGACCCGGACGGTCACGCCGGTCGAGTCGCGGATTGCATCGGTGAGCATGCCGGAGTAGCTGGACTGGATGCGTTCGGCGGCCAACGAGCTCGGCACGCTGAGGAGCAGGATCTCACCGTCGTAGGTGAGCGGGCGCACGCCGTGGAACCAGGCGGCCCAGGTGGCCGGCGCGAGCTGATTCCGCAGCGCGGTTGACCCCTGGTTCCAGATGTCGTCGGCCGTCACTGCGCCCCATTCTTGGTTGTCCACAGGCGCGTCCACAGGTGTGGAGATCGTCGGGGACGATTCCTCGGGTCATCGGCCTGTGTCGAGTCGACGCTCACCGGGGAAGTCCGAGCGGTAGGCCGTGGCCGTTCGGAGCGCGCAACGTAGCACCCGCCCTCCTTGCGCGACAAGGGGTGTGACGGGTTTTCCCCAGACGTGGCTCCGCATTGCGTGGAGCGCTTCGGAGCCGTACACTGGTCCGTTTCCGCCTCCCGCGCGGTCCCCCACCTCGGTCCGCTCGCGGCCATCTTGAGGAGGCTCTTCGTTGAAGCGTACGTATCAGCCGAACAATCGCAAACGCGCCAAGACGCACGGGTTTCGTCTCCGCATGCGCACGCGGGGAGGTCGCGCGGTGCTCCGCTCGCGCCGATCCCGCGGGCGGAAGCGGCTCTCGGCCTGATCTGGCGCGTTCGCGACCGTGCGACGTTCGAGGCCCTCGCGAGGGCCCGCCGGCGACGAGCCGGCCCGGTTTCAGTGCGTTTTCTGTCTGACGGCTCCGAGGATCCGCCGCGGGTGGCCTACGTCGTGGGTCGACGCGCCGGGACGGCGGTCGTGCGCAACCGCATCCGTCGGCGACTCCGCGCCGCGGTCGCGGCTCATGCGCCGCAGCTCGAGCGCGGCGGGGTGTACCTCGTCGGGGCCGATCGTGGCGCCATGACGATGCCGTTCACACAGTTGGTGGATCAGGTCGGGTCGCTGGTTCGGGGCGTCACCGCCGAGGACGGTCGGTCGTGACCGTCACCGACGCCTGCCCGAGCGATGAAGCGCAGAGAGTGGTGACTCCACCGCAAAGCGTTGTTGGGCGTCCCGGTGTCGTCGCTCGGATCCTCGTGCTGCCGATCCGGGCCTGGCGGCTGCTGAGCGTGCACCTGCCGCCGAGGTGCCGTTTCTACCCGAGTTGTTCTCAGTACGCCCTCGACGCGATCACCCTGCACGGCGCGGGGAAGGGAACCTGGCTGGCGATCCGCCGGGTCGGCCGCTGTCATCCGTGGCACGACGGCGGCGTCGACCCGGTCCCGGAACCTCGACCAAACGTACGTTCGCTCGATGCCGCGACTCTCCCCGCGGCGGAGGAAAGCTGACCCGATGATCCTCGCCGCCGGCTCGCCGTTCGATCCCGTCTACAACTTCTTCGGCGCGATCCTGGCGTTCTTCTACGGCCTGATCCCGAACCTCGGGATCTCGATCATCCTGCTCACCATCGCGGTGATGTTGGCGCTGTTCCCGCTCACGGCCAAGCAGGCCAAGGCGATGATGGCGATGCAGCGGGCGCAGCCGGAGATCAAGAAGCTCCAGGCGAAGTACAAGAACGACCGCGCCAAGCTCAACGAAGAGATGATGAAGTTCTACCAGGAGAACAAGATCAACCCGCTTGCGGGTTGTCTGCCTCTCCTGGTGCAGATGCCGATCTTCCTCGCGCTGTTCCGGGTGATGCGCGAGCCCTACAAGCACATCCCGAAGGGCTCGAGTCTCTACGCCGCCTTCTGTACCGGCGGGCCGACGAACAGCCTGCACGTCAAGGAGTGCAACCTCCCGAAGATAGGGCTGCCGAACCCGCAGTACTTCTTGGGCATGGATCTGTCGCAGCACGCGACGGGCGTGACCGGCGGTGTACTCGACGCCCTCCCCTACTTCATCCTCGTCGGCCTCGTGATCCTCACCGGTTTCGCCCAGGCCCGCCAGAGCCGCCGGAACGCGCCGAACATGAACGCGCAGATGGCGATGATCACCAACATCCTGCCCATCGGGTTCGGGCTCTTCTCACTGCAGTTCCCGGCCGGTCTGGTGCTCTACTTCCTGGTGAGCAACCTCTGGCGACTCGGCCAGCAAGAGTTGATCATGCGCAAGATCACCAAACCGGGCCAAGCTGCGATAGCGGCGTCCGCAGCCGGTGACGGCGCGATCGATGTCGAGAGCACGGCGGCCGGGAAGGATACGAAGGAGTTGCCCGCGGAGCCGCGCGCGCCCGGGGGACTCCGGAAGCTCTTCCAACTTCCTCCGGCGGCCAACGGGGGCAACGGCGGAAGCGCCGACGCCAAGGGGTCGAACGGCGCCGCCAAGCCGAAGGCAGGGCAACCTGCCGGCCCGGCCAAGCCGACCAGCGGCAAGAGCGGATCCGGTGGGTCAGGCGCATCCGGTGGGAAGTCGGGTGGCTCCGGCGGCTCGACCAAGGGATCGACCGGAAGCACGCAGCCTGCGGCTTCCGGCGCAACGCCACGGCGACGCAACAACAAGAAGCGCAAGAAGCGCTGACGACCTGCGCGCCGCACGACTACGAGCTCACGGCGGCGAGTCCGGTGCCGCCGATCCGACGAAAGCGACGAACGCAATGGAGTGGGTGGAGACGACTGGGCGCACTGTCGCCGAGGCATTGGACGCGGCGCTCGACGAGCTGGGCGTGAACGAGGACGACGTCGAGTACGAGGTCATGGAGCAAGGGAAGAGTGGCTTCCTCGGACGCCTGGGTGGGAGCGACGCTCGGATCCGTGCCCGCGTGAAGCCGATCTCCCGGGAGAAGCCCGGTGAACGCCAGCGCCGCAAGGGCCGCGGATCGTCGCGCCCGCGGAGCGATTCGCCCCGCAGCAGTGACGGGAATGGCGTGGCAGGTTCACGACCGACCGAGAGCGGTGCCGGCGGACAGTCGAGGAGCCGACGCCGTCGCGGAAGCGGCGGTGGCGGCGGTGGTGGTGAACGATCAGGCGCGGGTGCCGGATCCGGAAGTTCGCGCAAGACGACTGCACAACAGGGGAGCACCGTGGAAACGACCGAGCGTGACGTTCCGATCGAGGAGCAGGCCGAAGCGGCCGAGGCCTTCACTCAAGGGCTCGTCGACGCCTTCGAGTTGGGCGCCGTGGCCAAGAGCGTGATCGACGACGACATCGTGTTGGTCGACGTCACGGGCGACAACCTCGGGTTGCTGGTGGGCCCGAAGGGCGCAACCCTGCATGCCATCGAGGAGTTGGTCCGTACCGTGGTCCAGCGACAGACGGACGGGCACGGCGTCCGCATCCACGTCGACGTCGCCGGTTATCGGGCCAAGCGCCGCGAAGCGCTCGAGGTCTTCACGCGCAATCTGGCGGCGAAGGTGATCGAGACCGGCCGGGCCCAGGCCCTCGAGCCCATGTCGGCATCCGACCGCAAGGTCGTCCACGACGTCGCGACCGAGATCGACGGCGTCGCCACGGAGTCTGAGGGCGAAGACCCGCGCCGCCGAGTGGTGTTGCGCCCGGCCTGAGCCGGTCCAGTCCACCGGTAGTACCGACACTGCCCGTGGACGAGCCAGAACTTCGGGCCATCCTCGAAGAGTCCCGCGGCCGGGGCTTCCTCGGCCCGGGCCCGATTGACCCTCAGTTGGAGCACGCGCTCGACCTCGCGGCCGTCGTCGGGGCGCCCGTCGGGCGGTTCCTCGATCTCGGCTCGGGCGGAGGCCTTCCCGGCCTGGTCCTGGCCGTGGCGTGGCCCGACGCCCAGGGAACGCTGCTCGATTCCCAGCGGCGTCGGTGCACCTTTCTGCGCGAGGCGGTGGTGCGACTCGGCGTCGGCACCCGGATCCAGGTTGCGTGTGGACGAGCCGAGAGGTTGGCGCGGGAGACCGGGCTTCGCGCGTCCTTCGGCGTCGTGGTCGCCCGCTCATTTGGTCCTCCACCGACGACGGCTGAGTGCGCCGTGGGATTCCTCAAAGAAGGGGGACGGCTCGTGGTGACCGAGCCTCCCGGAGCAGAAGCGGTTCGGACTGCGGAGCGTTGGCCGCTCGATGGGCTGCAGACCCTGGGGTTCTCCCCTGCTGTCTCCGCCGTGGTTGGCGATACGAGTGCGGTAGTCATGAAGCTGGAGCGGAGCCCAGATGATCGTTGGCCCCGACGCGACGGGGTCCCCACCAAACGCCCGCTTTGGTAAAGGGGAATGTTCCACGTGGAACGTTGAGGCGGTCTCCGAGCACCAACACTGGTCGTGGCTTGCGCAACCCGGGTCCGACGCCGCGTCGTTGACCGACCTGGACCAACGCGAGTGGAAACACAGGGAGCTCCCGGGGATCGCAGACGGGGACGCGGCGGGTCTTGCGCCTGACGCCGTAGCGTCCTCGGGCGGAGAGATCCAGCACTGCCGCGCATTGCGCGCACGGCGCCACTGGTTTGTTCGGTGCCTGCCGGACACGAGGTCGTCCTGGGAACCGCGTTTGGAGGCCGGGGCGACCCTCGACTGAGATCTCTGCGTGGGACCGATTCTGATTCCGGCTTGCCGTCTGTTTTTCGGCAGACCGATAGCGGCCATGCCGGTGAGCGCCTCGGTGCAAGCGGAACAGATGGTGCAGTACCCGGTGGATGCGCCGCCGGTGCTCTCGGGCGCGAGTGGTAGGGGCCCATGGAGTGCTCGACGGGACGTCCGCCGTCCACGCCGTCGTCACCTTCGATCCGGGCGGTCGAGCGATCCCCTGGCAACGCCTCCGAATCACTCTCGATGCCGAGTCCGGGCCGGAAGGCCACTCTTGGTTCCTGTCGACGATCCTGTGCGTCGGATGCGAGTGCCCGCGGTCGCTACGACGACGGATCGATTTCGTGGACGCCGCCGGCGTCTTCCCCGTCCGCGATTTCGTAAACGGCGATCCGTTCGAGGATGAAGTCAATGCCGATCCACCAAGGTGGATGGCGACGCTGCCGCCAACTGGACCGGCCGCCGTCGGGTCGTGGGGAGGTCCGGGGCGACCGGGTGTCGACGTCCCTTGCCCGTTAGAGGCGGCCAGTCCGGCCCGAGCCCGAGCTCAGGACCAACTCCCCGGCGTTCGGTCGGTGATTTCGACGACGCCACGGATCCGCCTTCGAGGGGGGGGGTTCGTGAAGGGCGCGGCGCATGCGCAGTGGCTTGGCCCTCGGAACCGACTGCGATTCGAACGACTGGCACGACGCACCGGAACTCCCACGCTTCCGTGTGATCGGCGTCCGGGGAGGTGCTGGGTCTGAGCCCGCAGCGTCGATGCCGTCGTTCGGTGAAGCCCCGGGAGGACAGGGCTCCGGCACGAGCGCGGAAGTCGGGCGCTGCAGTTCTGAGCGCGCGCTTCGGCCGCGTGAGATTGCCGGCGTGGCGCAAGCTGGGACCTTTCGCCGCCGAGCGGATCGGGTGCCACGGTAGATGTCAGACCTTGCTCGGCCCGCAGTCGTGCGTGCACCGCTGTAGGCAACGCCGGCCGCGCTGGAGCGGCGCAGTCGCCTGATTCCGCTCCTGTTCTGCAGGGCATTCGCCGTGCGTCCCGCGCTGGAGGCCTCCGTTGGATCACCCACCGGGCGCGGAGCGTTCGTTCGAGGTCAGGCAGGCGCGTTCGGTCGCTCCAACCCGGCTCGAGTTCGAGCGCCGACCTTCCCGTGCGGTCCGGCGTCGAGGACGTCTGGTGCGATGAACGACCCGCCCGGCTCGGATCGGCCTCTCACGGCCGGCACGGAAGAGATTGCGCCCGGGATGTCTCGGACCGCGTGACGCAGGTGGCGCGTCGGGCGATCCGGGGACGGATGCCTGGTATGCGCAGCGGGATACCACCGGGCAGGCGCGGTCAATCGTGAACCGGTGGGCGAACGTCGCGCACGCGAGAGTCGCCGAGCCGACTGATCAGCTGCTGATCAGTCGACAGGCACCAACGGGACGATCCCGGCGACTACTGTTCCACGTGGAACACTCTCGTGTTCCAGTCGAGACTTTTCCGACGTTTCACGGTGAACATCCTTGACCCGGCCACGGCGTTGGTCGAGGATGGGCACCCGAGCCGACGTTCTCTTGGACGGTCAATGACGGAAGAATTCGGCGATCACCGACCGCGCCGACGCCTCTTCGGGCGCCGCCGACCGGATGAAGCCGTGGGGGAGAACCCTCCTGATAGCCGTACTGGCCAGGCACCCGATGGGGACGCTGTCGTTGACAGTCGGCCTCCCATCTTCCCGTCTTCCGACCATCTCGAGGAACGAAGCTCCTCCGTCGACCTTGCTTCCGAGGAGCGCACCGTGACCGATCAGCCGGCGGCTCGGCCGCAAGCCGAGCCCAGCACCGAGCCGCGCTTCGGGACCGAGGGAGCCGGAGCGTCGCGCGTCGAACCCTGGCCGCCACCAGTGGATGGCCCGTCACCGCAGGTCCCCGAGACTCCGGTGGCCGCTGACGCCACCCCGGGAGCCCCTTCCTCCGGGCTGCCACCCACGCCGGCGCAGCGCGAGGGTGGGCGGCGGCCGTCGGCGGAGGAGGCCCAGACCAATGGGTTCGAGAGAGCCGCAGCCTCGCCGGCTCCCGCCCCTGCTCCCGCTGCGCCTGCTGCTCCCCCCGATTCCCCGACTCCGGCCGCCGCGCCCTTGCCCGTAGGGCAACCTCCGGAGTCGGACCCGCCGCCGATCGCAGCCGCGCCGCCCGCACCGATGACATCCTCCTCGTTCCCTCCCTCCCCGCCGGCTCCAGCCCCGGCGCCGGCGGTTGCCGCGCCGCCCGAGCCCGCGCCGGTCGTGGCCGCGGCGCCCCCGACCGCCGACGAGCCCCCCACCGAAGCGAGGGAGACCGAAGGGCCGGCGATCCCGGTACCGATCCCACTCCCGCGAATCGTGGCGATCGCAAATCAGAAGGGCGGCGTGGGCAAGACGACGACGGCCGTGAACCTCGGGGCCGCCCTGGCCGAATCAGGTCTCCGAGTGCTCGTGGTCGACCTCGACCCTCAAGGCAACGCCTCGACGGGTCTCGGTATCAATCCACGCGACGTCGGCTCCTCGATCTACGACGTGCTCATGCACGACACTCCGGCGATGGACGCGGTCGAGCCGACGAGCCTCAAGAACCTGTTCGTCATCCCCGCGACCATCGACCTCGCGGGCGCGGAGATCGAGCTGGTGCCCGCGTTCAGCCGCGAACTCAAGCTGCGTCGTGCTCTCGATGCGGTGCGCACCGAATACGACATCGTGCTCATCGACTGTCCACCGTCGCTCGGCCTCCTCACGGTGAACGGGCTGGCGGCAGCCGACGACGTGATCGTGCCCATCCAGTGCGAGTACTACGCGCTCGAGGGTCTCGGTCAGCTGCTGCGGAACGTCGCGCTCGTGCGATCCAGTCTCAACCCGGACCTCGACGTGCGGGGGATCATCCTCACCATGTACGACGCGCGGACCCGGCTGGCCGAACAGGTCGAGACCGAGGTGCGCGAGCACTTCGGCGACAAGGTCTACAAGACGAAGGTTCCGAGGACGGTGCGCTTGTCGGAAGCGCCGTCGTTCGGGCAACCGATCATCGTGTTCGATTCGTCGTCGCGTGGTGCGACGGCGTACCGGGAGCTGGCGAAAGAGGTGAGTGGTGGCGCGACGCGGCGGACTGGGTAAGGGACTCGGGGCGCTCATCCCGGCGGGGCAGACCGAGGCCGGGATCGAGCTCGCAGGGCTCGAAGAGATCCCTATCTCCGCGATCCGGCCCAACCGGTTCCAGCCCCGGGACTACTTCGACGAAGAGGCGCTCGGTGCGCTCGCCGACTCGATTCGTGAAGTGGGCGTGCTGCAGCCGGTGCTCGTGCGGCCGGTCGGAGATCCGTCGACCGACGGGGCCGACGAGGAGTACGAGCTCATCGCGGGAGAGCGTCGATGGCACGCGGCGCGCCGGGTCGGGCTCCAGACGATCCCCGCGCTGATCCGGGAAACCGACGACGCCGCGGCACTCGAACACGCGCTGGTCGAGAACCTCCACCGCGACAACCTGAACCCTCTCGAAGAGGCTGCGGCTTACCAGCAGCTCATCGAGGATTTCGGGCTCACCCACGACGACGTTGCGGCGCGGGTCGGTCGTAGCCGGGCCTCGATCTCGAACACGCTCCGGCTCCTGCAGCTTCCGCCCGCGATCCAGCGTTCGCTGCAGGAGGGGAAGCTCTCGATGGGCCACGCGCGGGCGATCCTCGGGAGCCCCGACCGCTCGTTCCAGGAAGTGCTGGCCAAGCGCGTCGTCGCCGACGACCTCTCGGTGAGGGCGGTCGAGGAGCTCGTGCGTGAGCACCAGGGGACTGCGGATCCCGAAGGCGGCCACAACTCGGGGAACGGCGCCGCCGCCGACTCGCGTCGCCGGCTCCGACCGCCTGGCCTCGTCGAGCTCGAGGAGCTGCTCGGCGATCACCTCGAGACGCGCGTGAAGATCTCGATGGGAAGTGCCCGGGGCAAAGTGGTGGTGGAGTTCTCCACCCTCGAGGATCTCGAGCGGATCTACCGCCTCATGACCGACGGCGCGGCCGCGGTCAACCACTGACCGACCACCCCGCGCCCGCCAGAAGATAGTTGCGGGCACAAGTATCAGACGGGGGAGTTCACTGCCTCCGGTGGGCGCTCGACTCCGTTGCGCACGCCTCGTACCACCGCCCGGGCGATATCGGGCCCTCGTGTCACCAGCGCGCGCATACCGACCAGGTCGACGAGCGCGACCGGTTCGCAGATGACTGCCGCCATGCGGGTCTCGCGCAACACGGCGTAGGCCCGGCCGGTCGAGCTCGCCTCGACGCCGAGTAGGGGAGCGAGCTCGGCGCTCAGTGCACTCGCGATCTCGTACCCGGCCTCGGACCGGAATCTTCCCGACTCGAAGTAGCTGCAGTGACAACCCCGGCGGTCTCCCGCACGGAAGGCGAGGAAGAGGTCGGCCTCGTAGCGGTTCGCTTCCATTGCGAGCACTGAATCGTCGGCGCCCCACGCGTCGAGCATGGCGTCAGCGCCGAATCCGAGCAGTTCGTGCACGACCGCGGTCGCGAGCGTCTCGAAGCCCGGCGCGGCGGCGACGAAGATCCGGCGCCCGGAGAGATTGCGCGGAGCTCGGCGGAGCGCCTCACGCTCGCGCACGCTGGCGACCGAGCCGTCGGCCATGGTGCCGACCCGGTTCAGGACCGCGAGCGTGGCGCGTCCGCAGAGGCCGTCGACGGCCAGGCCCATGTCGCGCTGGAACTCGGTGAGGGCCCGCGTGGTGTCGTCACCGAGGATGCCGTCCTCCCGGCCGGCATCGAACCCGAGACCGTTCAGACGACGCTGCAGCTCGGCGACGTCGTCGCCGCGGAGCATCGGCCGGCGCCGGTAGAGCATTCGGTCACCGAGTCGGTAACCGCTCTCCACCAGCGCCGCCCACGTCTGGGGCCCACAGATCCCGTCGACCCGGAGCCGTCGGGCCTCCTGGAAGGCGCGCACGGCCCGTTCGGTGGCACTGTCGTAGGCACCGATCTCATGACCGCTCGCGCCGAGGCGCACCTGGAGGTCGCGGACCGCCTCGCCCTGGCTGCCCGGCCGCAACACGGCCGGTTCGCTCAAGCGATGAACTCGGCGAGGTCCTGGAGCAACTGACCCTTGCCCTTGGCGCCCACGAGACGCTTGACCTGCTTACCGTCCTTGAAGACGAGCAGGGTGGGGATGCTCATGACGTCGAACCGACGCGCGGTGTCGGGGTTGTCGTCGACGTTGAGCTTGCCGATCGTGAGCTTGCCGCGTTGCTCGGTTGCGATCTCGGCGAGCGTCGGGGCGATCATCTTGCAGGGACCACACCATTCCGCCCAGAAGTCGACGAGCACCGGCATGTCGGAACCGGACACGGTCTCGTCGAACGTCGCGTCGGAAAGTTGAAGGATGTCGTCGGCCACGGAGGGTCCTTTCCTAGGTCGGTCGAGTCTACCGACCGGCTGGTGGGCACAACGCCACGGGGGCCCGCGCCATTCCTCGTTCGCGTGCTCGTCGGGCCTTCGGGTGGATCAGCTGTGCGCGACTTCGTGCACCGCTTCGCTGAGCCAACGCTCCGCCTCGATCGCCGCCATGCACCCGGATCCGGCGGCGGTGATCGCCTGCTTGAACACGTGGTCCTGGACGTCGCCGGCGGCGAAGACCCCCTCGACCGAAGTAAGGGTCGAATCGGGCCTCGTGACGATGTAGCCGTCCTCGTCGAGATCGAGCTGACCGCGGAAGAGCTCGGTGTTGGGGTCGTGCCCGATGGCGACGAACAACCCCTGCACCTCGAGCTCGGACGGCTCACCGGTGACGGTGTCGCGCAACTGCAGCAGCTCGACCGACCCACTGCCGACGACGTGCTCGACCTCGGCGTTCCACTTGAACTCGATCTTGGGGTTCGCGCGCGCGCGGTCCTGCATGATCTTCGAGGCGCGCAGCTCGTCGCGGCGATGAATGACGGTGACGGTGGTGGCGAACTTGGTGAGGAAGATGGCCTCCTCGAGTGCGGAGTCGCCGCCGCCGACCACCGCAATGGGCTTCTCCCGGAAGAAGAAGCCGTCGCAGGTGGCGCACGTCGACACACCGTGGCCGAGCAGTTGTTGCTCCGACGGGAGGCCGAGCATGCGCGCCGACGCCCCGGTGGTGATGATCATCGAGTTGCCGCGGTACTCCTGCGAACCGACCCACACCCCGAACGGCGCCTGAGACAGGTCGACGCGGTCGGCGTCGGCGGTGATGAACTCGGCACCGAAACGCTCCGCCTGTTCCCGGAACTTCATCATGAGCTCGGGACCGAGGATGCCGTCGGGGAAACCGGGGAAGTTCTCGACGTCGGTGGTGAGCATGAGCTGCCCGCCCGCGCCGATGCCCTCGATCACGAGGGGGGAGAGATTGGCCCGGCCGGCGTAGACGGCCGCGGTGAGCCCGGCGGGACCGGAACCGACGACGACCAGATCGTGGATGTCAGGCATTGGCGTCCTTGTTCCGCGGTGTGCGCAGCGTCCAGACCAACGCGCCTGCGATCACAAAGATTCCGCCCAGGATGAGATACGACGCCCAGACCTCGCCGGTGAGGACCACGAGCACCCGGAACAGCGCGATGGCGAGCATCAGGAGTGCGGTGACCACGAAGAACGCGACGACGAGACCGAAGACGACGGCCTTGGTGGCCTTCTGCGCGGGAACGACGGTCTTGTCGCGTACCAGCGTGACGATGTTCTCGAGGTTGTCGACGGCGTCGGTTGTCCAGTCGGCCACTTCACGCTCCCTTCCGCAGACCAGGGAGCGTACCCGCAAGCCACCGCGGGAGTTGGTGTCACGACGGGTCGCCAAAGATCACCCTCGTGGGTTCACGACAGCGGACGGACCTCACACGGATCGGTGAGCACGGCGTCGATCGAGCGCTCGTCGCCCGTGGTCGTGGTGAGGACGACGATCGCGGACCGACCCTCGATGGTGCCGGTGGCGACCGCGGAGATTGTGCCCTTCGGGAGCGAGCCCCGGCAGCGGCTCGAGGCGAGTGCCGCGGTGTCCGTCGCGCGGTTGGCGGTCGGCGACGCCACCGGCGAGCGCAGCGCGGCCCGCAGCCGGGCGAGGTTCGCGGGATCGTCGAGATTGCCGAACTCGCCGACGTCGATCGGAGCGGTCTTCACGCCGGGTGCGGTCGTCGGGCCGGGGTTCGGCACCTGGGCCGTGGCGCCGGCGGATCCTGCTGCAGCCCGGGGGCCATCGAGGCCCGACCCGGCGGACGGAACCCCGAGCGCGGCCTCGCTCGGCGCGCGACTCGCGGTCTGGCCGCCGTCACCGCCCGATCGGCTGACGACGGCGAAGCCGATCACCATCAGCACGATCGCGGCGGCGGCGGCGACGGCCACCCACCGGATCGTCCGGGACGGCCCGGTGGCGTTCATCGCCGTCGACACGAGGCGGTGTCGCGTGGCCTCGTCGAGGGGTTCCACCTCGAGCAAGGCACCGACGCGTTCGTCGCGTTCGTCGAGGGGGAGGTCGTCAGCCATCGTGACTCCGACGCTCGCGAGGGGTGTCCGGGTTCCCGAGTTGTTCGGCGAGCGCGGCGCGTCCACGCGCGATGCGCGACCGCACCGTCCCCGGCGGCACGTCGAGCACCGCGGCGATCTCGGCGTAGTCGAGGTCGCACAGGTCGCGGAGCACGACGGCGACGCGAAACTCGCGGGGCAATGTGGCCAGCGCGGCATCGACGTCGAGCCGGGCGCCGACGCGGTCCTCGACCGAGGGACCCGCCTGGGCGATCTCGGACCGGCCGGGGGCCTGCGAATCGGTCGGTGTCGGTCGCCGGCGCTTGCGCCGCAGCTCGTCGAGTGCGGCATTCGTGGCGACGCGGTACATCCAGGTCGTGAAGGCCGCCCGACCGTCGAAGCGTCGAATGCCCTTCGCGACCGCGATCATCGCCTCCTGGGTCGCGTCGAGTGCGTCTTCAGGGTGGGAGACCAGGCGGCGACACACCGCGTGGATGCGGTCGGCGTTGCGTTCGAGCAGTTGTTCGAGTGCGCCGCGGTCTCCGCGGGCCGCGCGTTCGGCGAGCGCGTCGTCGTCGCCGTCACGCAACCTTCACCTCGGCGACCTCGAGGTACTGCTTGCCCTCGTCACCGGTCGGGAGGTGGGTCAGCCAGAGGAGCACGGACCGCGCGTGCGTGCCGCGCGGGAGGTCGAAGGTCGCGGTGGTACCGAGGTCCGAGCCCTGCGCGACCGCTCCGCCCCAACTCGGCAGGGAGGTGAGTTGGGCAGGTGCCTTGTCGGACACGTAGATGGACGCGTCCCAGCCCGCCTCTTCGGTGTCGACCGTGACCGTGCTGACGTCGTATTCGCCACCCAGATCGAGGATGAGGCCGACCCCGGGCTTCTCACTGAAGTTCAGGTACTGCTCCGTCGACCAGGTGGTGCGGGGGTTGTCGTCGATCGCGAACTGGACTTGGTCGTGGTCTTCGACTCCGTCACCGAAGGGGTCGAAGTCGGTGGCGGTGATGTTGGTGGCCTTGGTCGCGGGTGGCACGACGGAAGTTCCACTTGCGCCCGCACTCCCGTTGCCACCGGAACTGTCGTTGCTCACGATCAGGTAGGCGGCCACGCCCCCGGCCACGGCCACGATGAGCACGAGGATCACCCACAGCCAGGTCCGGCGCCGGCGCCGGCGCACGGGTGCCAGATCGACGGGCGCCGGTTGCGGCTGCGTGGGGCCGGTCGGTGCGCGGTCGATGGGCGCCGGGCGCGCCGCCGGGGCGGCGGTGATCGGGACCGCGGGACGGGGAATCGCGCCGGTCGGGTCGAGCCGCGCCGCATCCAGCGCGTCCCGCACCGCGGCCGCCGATCCGAAGCGCGCGGCCGGGGTGCGCGCGAGGCAGCGGTGGATCACGTCGTCGAGCGCGCTCGACACCTCGGGCCGTTCAGCGCGGATCGCGGGGGCCGATGTGGTGAGCCGGGCCATGGCGGTGGCGATGTCGGTGTCGCCGCCGAACGGCGGATGGCCGCAGAGCGCTTCGTACAACAAGAGCCCGAGCGCGTAGACGTCGGTACGCGGATCGGTGGGCCGGCCGTTGACCTGCTCCGGCGCGAGATACCGCGCCGTGCCCATCACCGTTCCCGTACGGGTGAGGTCGGCGCCCCCCACCGCCTTGGCGATTCCGAAATCGGTGACCTTCACCGGGCCGTGCGAGGGAACGAGCACGTTCGCCGGCTTGACGTCGCGGTGCACGAGCCCGGCGCGGTGCGCCGCATTCAGCGCGTCGGCAACCTGAACCCCGATGCGGAGCACGTCGCGCACGGGGAGCCCGCCGCGCTCGTCGATGAGGTGGCGCAGCGTCGGGCCGTCGACGAGCTCCATCACGATGTAGGCGATGCCGTCGTCGTCTCCGGTGTCGTAGGTGGAGACGATGTTGGGGTGCGAGAGCCGGGCCGCGGCAATTGCTTCGTGACGGAAGCGCGCCCGCGTCGCGTCGTCGGCCGCGAGGTCGGCCCGCAGGATCTTCACCGCCACGCGCCGCGACAACACGGGGTCGTCGGCGATCCACACGGTCGCCATCCCTCCGCGGGCGAGTGGCTCCGCCAGGCGGTAGCGGCCCCCGAGGATGCGCCCGGGTGTCGTCAGTTCCACGGGAGCATTGTGACGCTCAGCGCACGACCTGGAAGGTCACACCGATGACGCGGGGTCCGGCGTGGGTTCCGATGACCGGTCCGACGATGCCGGTGATGATCTCGTCGGCGGGGAAGATGGGGTCGAGCAACTCGAGCAATTCGTCGACATCGGGCGCGTTGCCATGCAGCACGGCCAGGTGCTCGATCTTGCCCTCGGCCGCCTTGGAAGCCAGCATCTTCAAGGCCTTGGACCGCGTACGGACCTTGCCCGCCTCCTCGACGACGCCGTCGCGGACCTCGATGACCGGCTTGATGGACAGGACCGTGCCGAACAGCGCCCGGGCGTTCCCGACCCGACCGCCTCGCTTGAGGAACTCCAGGGTGTCGAGCGTGGCGAACAGCTTGGTGCGGTCGCGCCGGTCGACGACTTCGGTGACGATCGACTCGAGCGAGTCGCCGTCGGCGGCGCGCCGGGCTGCGGTGAGGCAGAGGTTCCCGAGCCCCATCGACGCGCTCTGGGAGTCGATCACCTGCACCGAGCCCTCCGACGCGACGGCCGCCGCCGCCACCTGCGCCGCCTGCATCGTGGCCGAGAGGTGCGAGGACAGGTTGATGCAGACGATCCCCGTCGCCCCCCGTGCCATGAGCTCCCGGAATTTGGCCTCGAAGGCCCCGGCTGAGGGTGCCGCGGTCTCGGGCAACAGCTTGGAGTGCTCGAGGCGGGTCCAGAACTCGTCGGTGTCGAGCTCGACCCGGTCGACCAGCTCCTCCTCCCCGAATCGGATCGTGAGGGGGACGATCTCGATGCGGAGCGCGTCGACGAGTCCTTGGGGGAGGTCGCAGCTGCTGTCGGTGACGACCCGGATGGTCACGGGACTCCTGCTCGGCTCGGGTGATTCGGGCTTGCGGGGTGGATCGGTTGATCGTTACACGCGCGTGCCGCCCCTGGCGCCCCGGCGCCGCCCGGGCACGAGGGCCAGCACGGTTTCGAGCTCCTCGACGCGGAACAGGGCGAGGAGCCCGATGTAGGCGACACCGGAGACCACGACGCCGACGGCGACGGCGACGATCGCCTCGATCGTGGTCGACCATCCGATGGCGTGGCCGATCAGCCAGCTGATGCCGGCGACGACCAGCCCCGCGGCCAGCACCTTCACGGTGGTGACGCCGATGCGGCGCGCGTCGATGCCGTGCAGTCGCTGATGGAGCACGAAGAGGGTCAGCGCGGCGGCGACGAAGTAGGCGAGCGAGAAGGAGAGCGCCAGGCCCGGGATGCCGAGCCACGCGTAAAGCGGGAACGCGAGCGCGATATTGACGATGTTCTCGATGCAGTTGATCCAGAACGGGGTGTAGGTATCGTGACGGGCGTAGAACGCGCGCAACGCGAAGAGGTACAGCGAGAACGGGAGCAGCCCCACGGCGAACGCCACCAGGGTGTCGGCGACGATCGATGCGTCGGCAGGGGAGAACGCGCCGCGCTGGAGCAGGGCGACGATGATCGGGCGCGCCAACCCGATGTACAACGCGGCGGCGGGCACGACGACGACCGTCGCCAGCCGCATGCCGCGGGACAGCTGCGCGCGCATGGCCCCGAGATCGCCGCGCGTCGCTGCGCTCGCGAGCTCGGGCGTGAACGTCGTCATCAACGACACCGCGAACAATCCGTGGGGAAGTTGGAAGAAGGCATAGGCGCTGATGTAGATGAACGGACCACCGCTGGTGCCGTTGGCGAGCACGGTGACGACCAGCAGCGCGATCTGGTTCGCGACGACGTAACCCACGGTCCACCCGGACAGGCGCATCATGGTGATCACCGCCGGATGGCGCCACATCGGCAGGAAGCGCAGGTGCACCCGGGATCGCTGGAGGGCGGGGAGCAGGACGACGGCCATCGCGACCACGCCGGCGGTCGTACCCAAGCCCATCAGCAGGACGATGCCTTCGCTGTCGAGCACGTGGCGGACGGTGAGCGAACCACTGGCGACGTGCGGCAGCGCGAGGAAGACCGCGATCACGACGAGGTTGTTGAGGACCGGAGCGAAGGCGGCGGCCGCGAAGCGACGCCGGGCGTTCAACATCGCGGTGGCGAGCGTGACGATGCCGTAGAAGAGCATCTGCGGCATGAACAAACGCAGGAGCTCGGTCGCGAGCTCCTGCTGATCGGCGCGCCCCGCGCCGTGCACGTTCAGTGTGTAGAGCTTCACGATCCACGGCGCCGCGATGACACCGAGGACGGTCACCACTGAGAGCACGAGGATCGAGACGGTGAAGATCGCGCTCGCGGCTTCGTCGTCGCGCGTTTCGAAGTGCCTGACGAACAGCGGGACGAGCGTGGCCGTGAGCACCCCGCCGAGGAGCAGCTCGTAGACGATGTTGGGCGCCTCGTTCGCGTAGCTGTACGTGCCCGCGAGCGCGGTGATGCCGAGCGCGTACGCGATGGCGGCGATGCGGACGAAGCCGGTGATCCGTGACAGCGCGGTCCCGACGGCGACGACCGCGCTCGACCGGACGAGCGACGACTCGACCTCGGTGGGGTCGGACCCCGGTTCGTTCAGGCCCGGCGCGGTGAGGTCTTCCGGGCCGAGCGGCGTGCGGTCGGGTCCCGGCGCGGTCACGCGGGTTGTCCGGTCGCAACCTTGATCGAACGCGGCCGCGTCGGCTCGTGGCCGCGTCGCTTCCGGCGGCGGTGGATGTCCCAGCCCCACCACAGCGCGAGCACGGCGATCGCGCCGACGGTGAGGAAGATGCCCACGCCGCTGACGAAGGACGACCGTACGGTGATCCGGGTCGGTCCCCGGCCGATCGGCAGACCGCCGGGGGTGGTGACCGTCATGATCAACGGCGACGTGCCCGGGCTGCGGGTCTCGACCGCGATGCGCACCGTCGTGCTCTGGTTGGGAGGCAGCGTGACGTCACGTTCGGCGCCGTCGGGAAAGAGCAGACGGTCGCTCTCGAGCTTCACGTGCACGGTGATGGGTTGATTGCTCGTGTTCCGGAAGCCGATCGGGATCGCGGCGGAGCTCGACGTGATCGTGATCGTGCCCGAATGTTGGATCTGCACCTGATCGAGGAATCCGCTCGCCGCGTTGCCGACACCGTTGAGGATGGCCTTCGCCCGCACCCGGCCCGCCGGGTTGGCCAATGCCGAGCTGACGGACGCCGCAATGGCGCGGTCGCCGTTGAGCGCACGCGGGTCGGTCGCGCCGACCAGGCTCACGACCGCGGCCTCGTCGCCCTGGGCCTGCTGGTAGCGGGCGACGGAAACCGGCGCCGCCGGGGCCTGGTAGGGCGCGAGTTGGCGGAGCACCGGTGCACCATCGGTCGTGCCGTCGACCGTGGCCACGGGAACCGAGGCCAGGAGCCCCGCGACCGTGGTCGGCTTGATGAGCGGGTTTCCGCGCAAACCCGCGAGGGTCGACTGCACGAACTCGTCGTTGGCGTCCCAGCGATCCGGGTTCACGATGGTGATGCCACGAGCGATGCTCGGCTGCTCGCTGGAGACCAGCGCGAGACCGGCCAGCAGGTGAGCTGCGCGCAGTGCCGGCGGGTCGTCACCCGTGAGGAACTTCTCGAACCCGGGATCGGTGGCGACGACGCTGACCGAGGTGGAGGCATCGCCCGGAACCGCCTCCATCGTGTAGGGGTGGGCGGGCGTGTACTTCTCCACGACCGGGGTCAACGCGTCGCCGTCGACCACCAACTGGCGCACGTTCGCGCTCTGGAGCAGACGCAACGAGACCGGATCGAGCGGGCCGGGGAGCGCGGTGCTCGAGTCGAGATGGGTGTTGAAGACCTGCTCCAGGGTGTTGATGCCCCGCCCGATCTCGTCGTTGATGATCCCGCCCAGCCCGCTGACGAGAATCGAAGGCAGGTCGAGGGGCACGAACGGGCCGGTGAGGATCTCGTCGCGCGGGGAGGCGGCGCGGACCGCGGTGATGCCGGGGGCGAGGGTCGGGAACTTGGTGCTGAGGGTGCTCCAGGCGTCGAGGGTCTCGGCGCTGGGGGCGAGCGTGAGGGGAACGTCGGTGTTCGCACCGATCTGGGTGGCCTGGCGCCCCAGGCGCCCCGTGGGTTGGAGCTCGTCGAGCACCTTCGAGTCGGGCCGGCCGTCGGGGAGCGGCACGTACGCCGGGTCCGCGCTCAACGGCCACACCCAGGCCACGTTCAGGGGGACCCCGACCGCCAGGCTGCCGTCGGGGGCGAGGTCCTCGAGCACCACGTGGGTGACGAAGTGGGAGATCGAGTTGTCGGCGGCGTCGCGCAGGTCGACCTCGATCGGGTAGACCCCGCCTTCGTTGAGCCCCAGGGTGGGCAGCGACAGCACCCGTGCGCCGGTGGCATCCGTCGGCAGGGTGTCGAACGGGAAGCGCAGCAGCTCACGGGCGGACGGCAGGCCACCGCCGCTGACGCTCTGATCGAACGCCGTTCGCGACTGCAGGGCATCGTGCACCGTGACCACGACGGTGGTGCCGGCGGGGAGGTTCACCCCGTCGAGCTGCATGGTGAAGGTGCCGTTGATGGGCGTCCATGGGCTCTGGCCGGCGAGGATCAGTTGGGGTGCCGTGCCGGCGCTCTGGGCCGATGCGGTGGCGGCGCCCCACGACGGGGAGATCGCCACCGAACACGCGAGCACGACCACCACCGCCAGCGCGACGCACGCGCCGACGCGGCGGCCGGTCATAGTTGGCGGCCGAGCACGCACAGGCCGGCCGGCAGGATCGCGAAGCCGAACGATTCGTAGAGCGCCAGCGCGCGGTGGTTCTCGAGCTGGGTGTTCACGTACGCACGGTGGGCGCCGTTGCGCCACAGCCAGCCCAGCGCGTCGGAGACGAGCGTGCGCCCCCAGCCGTCGCGACGGGCGTCGGGGTGGACGGCCACTCGCTGAAGGTACCCGTGACTCCCGGCGAGTCCGGTGATGCCGTAGGCCGCCACTCGCTTGTCCCGCTCGTTGCCGCGCGGCGCGCCGGGTTCATCGGTCGGTGCGTGCGTGAGTACCTGGTGGCCGACGCGGAACCGGCTGGTGGGTGTGGCCGAGAGCGCGTCGCGCAGACCCACGGGCCCGAGTTGCCAGAAGGCGTCGAACGACGCGGCGTCGAGCTCGAGCACGCCGGTGCGGTCGCGGCGGGTTGCCCGTTCGAGCGTCTTCCTCGGGGGCGGTGGCTCGGCGTCGAGGTCGACGGCGAGGAGATGCAGGCGTTCCTGCACCGAAAAGCCCGCGGCGACGAACGCGTCGGACTCGGCCGGGCTCACGGCGCTCGTGAGCACCGACTGGTAGCCCGAGGCGCGCGCCCGCTCGACGCAGCTCAGCACGACGCTCGACGAGACGCCGGCGTCGGGGCCCACGACCAGGTGCGCGGCCCCGCCTCCACCGCGCCAGGGGGCGATTCGCGCCCAGCTTTCGCCGAACCGCAATGTCTGCTGACGCACGACGAGCCAGGGTAATGGCGCCGTGTGACGAACGGCGGCCGGACCGGATGGCACTACAGAGGCCCTCGGCGGGCGCCGATATACGGCGCGGAGGAGGCGACGTGCTGGATCTGGACGGGTTGCTGCGTTTTGCCGTGGAACAGGGTGCGTCCGACGTCCACGTGAAGGTCGGCTCGCGCCCGCGTCTGCGGGTCGACGGCCGGTTGCGCGAAGGTCCGTTCGACACCATCGAGCCCACCGACACCGAACGCGTCGCGGCGGCGATCATCCCCCGCGGCCGCGCGGAGCTGTTCGCGGCCACGAATGAATCCGACTTCATGTACGGCATCGCCGGGCTCGGCCGATTCCGGGTCAGCGCGTTCCGCCAACGCGGATGGATCGGCCTCGTCCTCCGGCGGGTGCTGCCCGGTATCCCGGGCTTCGACGCATTGGGGCTGCCGCCGGCCGTCGCCACGCTGGCGGAGGAGACCGATGGCATCGTGCTGGTCACCGGGCTCGCCGGCTCCGGCAAGACGGCCACGCTCGCGGCGATGGTCGACCACTTCAACACCAATCGTGAGGGCCACATCGTGACGGTGGAGGATCCGGTCGAGGTGCTGCACCCCGACAAGCGGGCGATCGTCGACCAACGCGAGGTGGGCTCCGACACCCCGAGCACGGTCTCCGCGTTGCGGCACGCGCTCCGTCAGGATCCCGACGTCGTGATGGTGGGTGATCTGCGCGACGCCGAGTCCGCGTCCGCCGCGCTCCAGGCGGCCGAGATCGGTCACCTCGTGCTCGCGGGCATGTCGACGGTCAGCGCCATCGATACGGTCACCCGGTTCGTGGAGCTCTTCCCGCCGCACGGTCAGCGCCAAGCGAGGGCCTCACTGGCCACCGCGCTGCGCGGCATCGTGTCCCAACGGCTGTTGCCCCGAGCCGGTGGCCGCGGTCGGGTGCCGGCGGTGGAGGTGCTGATCGCCAACACGCGTGTCGTCGAGCGCATCGCCGATCCCGATCGCCTCGCCGAGCTCGACCACGAGATGATGAACGGCGACCTCTACGGGATGCAGACCTTCGACCAGAGCCTGCTCGGGCTCTACTGCAACGGCCTCGTGGCCCGCGCGGATGCGATCGCCCACGCCAACGCGCCGAGCGAGATGCGATTCTCGGTCGACCGCGCCGACAACGAACGCAGCCACGAGATGCCGTCGACGCCGACGTCGTCGGGGCCGGCCGCGCCACACGTTCCCGCACCGCCGCTCACGCAGCGGGTGCCGGGCCGCGCGGCTGTCTGAGCTACCGGTCTGAACGCGCCCGTCGGAACGCGCGCGTCTGAACGGTCAGCGTTCGACGGTCGGAGCGCGGGCGCCTTCGAACGCGCGCGCCAGCAGTGGCGTGTGGGCGTCGATCTCGCGGTCGAATTCCGGTCCCGGGCGTTGCCGGGGCGACCATGGCTCGTCGGGGTCGACCGCGATCGTCGCCACGGGGGCGGTGAGCGCGAGCGGCGTGGCCGCTACGACCGGCGTAGCCGCCACAAGCGGCCCGGGCGCTCCTGCATCGAACGGAAGGAGCGGGGCGGGTGCAGTCCAGGGACGGGACCGGCGCGATCGCCCTCGGCGGACGTCGTGCGGCGACGCGACCGGGACGGGCCGTTCGGCCCACAACCGCGGTGCCGGGACGCGCCGGTCCTGGAGGGTCCAGCCTCGAGGTGCGGTGAGACGGTCGGCGTGCTCCGCACAGAGCACACCGGCGCCGCGACGCCGCTCCGCGACGGGGTCGAGCCACACGAGGCATGCCCGGGCATCGAACGCGAACGAAGCCGCAGCCGCACCGCCGCAGCCGACCCGCGAGCACGTCATCGGGGTTTCCGGAGCGTCGGCTCGGTGTCGCGCGGCCATGGGGCGAAGGTACCTGAACGTCCGTCCCGGGCCGGGGATGTCGCAATGCTTCGGTCTGGAGCCCCGCGCCGGACGAGAATGGGGGCGATGACCGCGATTCCTTCCCGCCTCCAGAAGCTGCTCGACCCGGCGTCGCCCACGCAGCAGCTCGCGCGCTTGATCACCGAGGCGGGTTACGAGTGCTACCTCGTCGGCGGCAGCGTCCGCGATCACTTCCTCGACCGCGTCTATCGCGACGACGAGAAGGCCGACGTCGACCTCACCACCAACGCACGGCCCGAGACCGTCGAGCAGTTGGTGCGACCGTGGGCCGACGCGGTCTGGCTCCAGGGTCAGCGTTTCGGCACCGTCGGGTGTCGGAAGGACGACACGCCGTTCGAGATCACCACGTTCCGGGCCGAGGTGTACCGCCCCGAGAGCCGAAAGCCCGAAGTGGAGTACGCCGACGACATCACGACCGATCTGTCGCGGCGCGACTTCACCGTCAACGCGATGGCACTCCGCCTGCCCGAACCCGCGTTGGTGGATCCGTTCGACGGCGCCGCCGATCTCGCCGCGCACCGACTGCGCACGCCGCTCGCACCCGAGGTGTCGTTCCTCGACGATCCGCTGCGCATGATGCGCGCGGCGCGCTTCGTCACGCAGTTCGGCCTCGTCCCCGATCCCGATGTCGTTGCCGCGATCGGCGAGCTCCGCCACCGGCTCGACATCGTCAGCGCCGAGCGCATCCGCGACGAGCTCTCGAAGCTGCTCCTCGTCGACGACCCGAGCGCCGGGCTCTGGCTCCTCGCGGAGACCGGCCTGTCCGACGAGTTCCTGCCCGAGCTCAACCAGATGCGGCTCGAACAGGATCCGATCCACACGCACAAGGACGTCCTCGCGCACACGATCGCGGTGGTGAAGAACACGCGGCCCGAGTTGCTGGTACGCCTCGCCGCGCTGTTCCACGACGTCGGGAAGCCGAAGACGCGTTCGTTCGCCACCGGCGGGGTGAGCTTCCATCACCACGAGGTGGTCGGCGCGCGCATGACCGAGGAACGTTTGCGCGCGCTGAAGTACCCGAACGACGTCATCGAGGACGTCACGAAGCTCGTCTATCTCCACCTCCGCATCCACACGTACGCGATGGGATGGACCGACAAGGCGGTGCGCCGCTACGTGCGCGACGCCGGTGATCTGCTCGACGACCTCAACCACCTGCAGCGGTGCGACTGCACCACCCGCAATCAGCAGCGCGCCCGCGCGTTGCAGCGCCGGATGGACGAGCTCGAGGCGCGGATCGTCGAGCTGCGCGGCCAGGAGGAGCTGGATTCGATCCGGCCCCCGCTCGACGGCCGGCAGGTGATGGACTACCTGGGCGTGAAGCCCGGGCGGGTCGTGGGCGAGGCGCTCGACTTCCTGCTCGAGGCGCGCCTCGACGAAGGGCCGATCGACGAGGCCGACTCCTACGCGCGTCTCGCGGTTTCGGGCGCGCGAACGGGGCATTGAACCCGTTGGCGGCGGGCCCGCGGCTACCTGACCGGCGAGATCAGGCGCCTTCCTTGCGGGCGCGCCACACGATCGTCGTCGGCACCCGCACTCCGGGGTCGGCGGGCTTGGGCTCCACGATGGTGTCGACGCGGAACCCGGCGCGGCCGAGCTCGGTGAAGACTTCGCCGACGCCGCGCGTGTAGAGCCGGATCGGCTCGCCGCGTTGCTCGACGACGATCGGTCCGGGCTCGAAGTAGGAGTGGTCGACCGTGCCGTCGGGACCGACGCAGAGTGCCATCGGGTGCTCGTAGGAGAACACGAACGGCCCGTTCGGCTTGAGGACGCGCTGCACCTGTCGGAAGAGCCGCGCCACGTCGTCGAGCTCGGCGAGGGTGAACGAGCTGAACGCGACGTCGATCGACTCGGCTCGGAGGAACGCGAGATCGGCGAGATCGCCGCGCCGCCACTCGACCTTCACTTCCTCGCGTTCGCCGCGCCCGCGGGCGCGGGCGAGCTGTGCTTCGGAGGCGTCGACTGCGATGACGATCCCGCCCTGGTGCGCGAACGTGATCGCGGCCTGGCCGCTTCCGCAGCCGAGGTCGAGCACGCGCTTGCCGCGAACATCGCCGATGAGGCGAAGCTCGCGCTCGGTGGGGCCGTCCGACCCGTACCACGCGACGTCGACGGGGAAGTCGGCGGCGCCCTGCGCGCCGATGCGATCCCAGCTCTCGGTGTTCACTCGCCGTCGGCGAACCGCTCGACCATCACGCGTGCCTCGTCGTCGTGGTACTGCACCGCCGGCGACTTCATGAAGTAGGCCGAGGGTCCCGCGAGCGGCCCACCGATGCCACGGTCGAGCGCGAGCTTGCAGCAGCGCACCGCGTCGATGATCACACCGGCCGAGTTGGGGGAGTCCCACACCTCGAGCTTGAGCTCGATGTTGAGCGGCACGTCGCCGAAGTTGCGACCTTCGAGGCGGATGTACGCCCACTTGCGGTCGTCGAGCCACGGCACGTGATCCGACGGGCCGATGTGCACGTTGTCGGACTCGATGCTGTGCTCGATCTGGCTCGTGACCGACTGCGTCTTCGAGATCTTCTTCGACTCGAGGCGCGTGCGCTCCAACATGTTCTTGAAGTCCATGTTGCCGCCGAAGTTGAGCTGGTAGGTGCGGTCGATGCTGGTGCCGCGGTCCTCCATCAGGCGGGCGAGCATGCGGTGCGTGATGGTGGCGCCGACCTGGCTCTTGATGTCGTCACCCACGATCGGCAGGTTCGCCGCCTCGAACTTGGCCGCCCACACCGGGTCACTGGCGATGAACACGGGGATGGCGTTGACGAACCCGACCCCGGCGTCGAGGCTCGCCTGCGCGTAGAAGCGCTGCGCTTCCTCGGACCCGACGGGGAGGTAGCTCACCAGCACGTCGGCCTTCGTGTCGCGCAGCACCTGCGCCACGTCGACCGGTTCCGCCGGTGACTCCTCGACCAGCTCGCGGTAGTACTTGCCGAGACCGTCGAACGTCGGGCCGCGCTGCACCTCGACCTCGAGTTGGCCCACGTTGGCGAACTTGATCGTGTTGTTCTGCCCGGCGGAGATCGCCTTGCCGAGGTCGAGACCGACCTTGTCGGCGTCGACGTCGAACGCGGCGACGAAGTCGACGTCGCCGACGTGGTAGCCGCCGAGCACGACGTGCATGAGGCCCGGTACGTCTTCCGACGGGTCGGCGTTGCGGTAGTACTCAACGCCCTGGACGAGGCTGCTCGCGCAGTTCCCGACTCCGGCGATGGCGACACGAATGCGACCACTCATGATGCGGTGGCTCCTTGTTCGTAAGGCTGTTCATACGGCTGATCAAAGGACGGTTGCTGAGTATCGATTGAAGGGGTGGTGGATTCCGACGCCGGATCGTGGCCCTCGGCCTCGATCAGCGTCTCGATCCATTCGAGATCGCGTTGGACGGACTGCGTGCGGTGCTCGAGGAGCGCCCGCGTGTAGCGGTCGCCCCGACCGGGGCCGGACCGCCGGGCCCGGGCCAGGCGGTCGGCGAGGAGCACGCGCCGGCGCTCGAGGAGCTCCAGGCGGGCTGCTGGGTCGAGGTGGCGGCAGAACGCGAGCTTCAGGGCGAAGGTGCGCTCGTCGTCGCCCGCGGTGTCGTCGTCGAGCAGCAGCTGGGAGAACCGGGCGTCGCCGACCGTGGTGATGCGGTACGCCTTCCGGGTACGGCGGGTGGGCTTGGTGGGGCGGTGCAGACGGGCGGCGGCGAGGTCGCCGTCGAGCGAGCCGGTGGCCGGAATCGGTGCCGAGATCACCTGTGGCTCCACGATCTCGATCTCGCCGTCGCGCTCCAGGCGGCGCAGGGCCGGATAGAGCGACCCGTACGAGATCCCCCAGAGGGACCCCAGGGTCTCGCTCAGACGCTTCTTCAGCTCGTAGCCGTGAAGCGGCTGCTCCTTGAGGAGTCCGAGGATGGCGAGCTCGAGCACGATCGACTTCTTCCGATTCTTTCGTGAGTGGTGAGGCGAGCGACTGCGTCACTTGCGCTTCGATATATCGACTCGATATATCGGCACGAGTATACACACGGTGAAGGGTCGGGTGATGTCACGTGAACATCCGAAGCGCCGGGAGGCGCCCCCGGCCACCGGTACAGTGGCGCCGTGCGCCGGCACACCGACTACGCGCTGGCCCGTAGGGCCGTCCTCCGTGACCTTCGCCGCGGGACCGTCGCCCGGCTCGACGTGTGCGACGCGCACCCGGAGCTCCTGCGGGCAGCCCGCCACGTCGGCGACCCCGCCCCGCACGACTGTCCGGTCTGTTCGGCCGGGCACGTGCGCTACGTCTCCTACGTCTACGGCGAGAACCTCCGGCAGGCCAACGGGCGGTGCATCGTCCACCCGAGCGAGCTCGAACGGCTCGGCGCCGCGCACGACGAGTTCGCCCGCTACGTCGTCGAGGTCTGCCCCGACTGCGGGTGGAACTTCCTCACGCGGCGCGAGCTGCACGGACGCCGGCACACCGGGGGCGGCTCGGGCCTCCCCGGCAAGGGGGCCGGTCGAGCACGGTCGGTGCCACAGAGCTAGTCTCCTCAACGCCGCCGGGAGCCGTGGGTGCCCTGGACGGAGGAGGTTCCGAGATGGCCGCAGAGAGCAGCTTGGTCCCCGCGCGTGCCCCGCTTCCGCGAGCACTCGCCGTACCCGACGTCGCCGCGCGCAAGGGCGGGGGAACCCCGCTCGTCATGGTCACGGCGTACGACGCGCCATCCGCGCGCGCCGTCGACGCCGCCGGGGTCGACATGATCCTGGTCGGCGACTCGGTGGCGATGGTCGTGCTCGGGTACGACGACACGCTGCACGTCACCATCGACGACATGACCCACCACACCGCCGCGGTTGCGCGTACCAAGCCACGCGCGATGGTCGTCGCCGATCTGCCGTGGATGAGCTACCACCGGTCGGCCGACGAGGCGGTCACGAACGCGGCATCACTGATCCGCGCCGGCGCCACCGCGGTGAAGCTCGAGGGCGGACGCAAGCGCGTCGGTGCCGTCCAGGCGATTCTCGACGCCGAGATCCCGGTGATGGGTCACCTCGGGCTCACCCCGCAGTCGGTGAACGCGTTGGGTGGATACCGGGTGCAGGGCAAGACGCTCGACGCCGCGCGCGTCATCGTCGACGACGCGATCGCGCTGGCTGAGGCCGGTTGCTTCGCGATCGTGCTGGAGTGCGTGCCCGACGCGGTGGCGCGCATGGTCACCGACTCGGTGGAGGTCCCGACGATCGGGATCGGCGCCGGCCGGCACTGCGACGGACAGGTGCTCGTCTACCACGACATCCTCGGGTTCGAAGACCGCGTACGCCCGAAGTTCGTGCGCCGCTACGCCGACCTCCAGAACGAGGCGACCGCGGCGATCGCGCACTTCGCCGACGACGTGCGCGCGGGCACGTTCCCCGCGAGCGGGGAGACGTACCACGCGGCCGACTCGGTGTCCGAGGCCCTCGGCCTCTACGGATCCGACGAGCACGTGCCCGCCTGAAGCGCGTAGTCGGGCGTTAGCCTCGCCCGTCATGACCGAGAGCAAGGGTGGCGGCCGACGGGCGGTGGTGATCACGCTGGGCGCGCTCGTTGTCGCCGCCCTCGCGATCGGCGTCGTCAAGGTGCTCAACACCGTCGGCGACCCCGACCCGACGGCGGGCGGGCTCCCGGTCTCGGCGATCCTGCCGCAGGCCCAGCCCGCGGTGGCTCCGTTCAAGGGCCTGACCGAGTTGCACATCGGGGTGGGGAACTCGAAGTGCCTGCGGGTCGCGGTCGCCGACTCCCTCGACGAGCGCGTCGAAGGCCTCCGTGGTCGATCCGATCTCGGTCCCTACGACGGCATGCTCTTCGTGTTCCAGGGTCCGAGCACCGCGAACTTCACGATGTCGGGTGTACCCGTGCCGCTCGAGATCGGGTTCTACGGGAGCAACGGCGCCCGGAACTCGTCGCAGCTCATGAAGCCGTGTGCGAAGGCGGAACCGGCGTGCCCCGTGTACCGCGCCGGCGGGGGCGAGTACGAGTACGCGCTCGAGACGCTGAAAGGTGGGCTCCCGAACGGCGCCCTCGCCGCGTGTTCACCGACGTGAGTGTCACACCCCCCGCGTAACGTCCTGGTCGATAGGTCACGTCGAACAACGACTGCTAGCCTCGGCAGGCTCGATCCTCGGGGATCCCCATCGGGATGCTCACGGGTCGGCACCAATTTCATTCCTGCGCCCGCAACGGGTCCCGGTCATTCGTCCGGAACCGGCCAGGCGGTCGCCCGTGGCACGAGTCACGGTCCGAAGGAGGTCCGGCCCATGAGGCCGTACGAGGTCATGGTCATTTTCGACGCGGATCTGGAAGAGGAGACGATCCGGTCCGCCGTCGCCCGCTACACCCAGTTGATCGAGTCCAAGGGCGCGGTGCCAGGGCAGGTCGACTTCTGGGGGAAGCGGCGGTTCGCCTACGAGCTCAAGCATCGCTGGGAGGGCTACTACGTGGTCTTCCAGGCGAAGTCCGAGCCCGCGGCGATGGAAGAGCTGCACCGGGTGCTCTCCCTTGCTGATGAAGTGATCCGGCACAAGGTTCTCCGCATTCCCGAGCACGTCTACGGGAAGCTGGCGGGGAGCGGCGTGACGGACGCATAGGTAGGGAGGAAGAGAACATGGCCGACAGCAACGTGACCATCGTCGGGAATCTCACCCGCGACCCGGAGATCCGTTACACCGCGGGCGGCGCCGCCAAGGCGTCGTTCGGGGTCGCGGTGAGCCGCCGCTGGCAGAACCGTCAGTCGCAGGAGTGGGAGGAGCAGACCAGCTTCTTCAACGTCGTGTGCTGGCGTGAGATGGCCGAGAACGTGTCCGAATCGCTGGGCAAGGGCTCACGCGTGGTCGTCAGCGGCCGGCTCGAGCAGCGCAGCTGGGAGACGGAGAACGGCGACAAGCGCAGTGTGGTGGAGATCGTCGCCGACGACGTGGGCCCGAGCCTGCGCTGGGCGACCGCGGCCATCACCCGCAACGAGCGCCGCGGTGGCGGCGACTTCGGTGGCGGTGGCGGAGGTGGCGGTGGCAACACCGGTGGCGGTGGCGGAGGGGGCGGCGGAAGCCGCCCCGCCGCACCAACGGAGAACTACGACGAGTTCGGCGAGGAGCCTTTCTGATGGCGAGAGAACGGCGCAGCAACAGCAAGAGCGCCGCGGCCGACCGACGTCGGCCGCAGAAGAAGAAGATCTCGATTCTCAACACCGAGCGGGTCGACTGGATCGACTACAAGGACGTCAACCTGCTCCGCCGGTTCATGTCGGAGCGGGCCAAGATCCGCGCCCGTCGCGTCACCGGGAACTCAACGCAGCAACAGCGCCAGGTCGCCAAGGCGATCCGGCTCGCGCGTGAGATGGCGCTGCTGCCCTACAGCGTGCGCCAGGTGACGCAGCGCAAGGGTGGTCGCCGCGATCGGGGCGACCGCGGTGAACTGCGCGAGGAGATGCCCCCGCGCCCGCCGGAGGCGCCGGAGCCCGCTGAGTACGTGGCCGCGGTCGAGATCGACGAGATCGTCGCGCCCGACGGTACCGATGTCCTCGACGTGGTCGAGCTCGATGTGCTCGGGGAGGACGCGTGAAGATCGTCCTCCGCGCCGACGTCGACACGCTCGGCAAGAAGGGTGACCTGCTCGAGGTCGCCGACGGCTACGCCCGGAATTACCTCGTGCCGCGCGGCTTGGCGATGAAGGCCACGAAGGGCGTCGTCGCTCAGGCCGAGTCCATGCGCCGCAGCCGCGACGCCAAGGAGGCCCGCG
Source organism: uncultured Actinomycetes bacterium (assembly GCA_963819735.1). Lineage (GTDB taxonomy): Bacteria > Actinomycetota > Acidimicrobiia > IMCC26256 > DASPTH01 > CAWFXC01. Next base: position 1,470,943 of record CAWFXC010000001.1, read on the forward strand.
ATCGTGAGGCCGCCCAGGCACTCGCCGCGCAGCTCGGTTCCCAGACCATCCAGGTGAAGGCGCGGGCGGGTGAGGGCGGCAAGCTCTTCGGTTCCGTCACCGCGGCCGACGTCGCCGACGCCGTCTTCGCGCAGACCGGTATCGAGCTCGACCGCCGGAAGGTCGTGCTCGACGAGCCGATCCGCGAGCTGGGCGACGCCCAGGTCACCGTGCGTCTGCCGGCCGAGGTCTCCGTGGGCGTCGTCGTGGCGGTCGTCGCCGAGTAACCCGATCCCGGTCGCAACGCGCGGGCCGCCGAGAGGCCCGTCTACAGCAGACCTTTGCGGACGAGGTCGTTGGTCGCGAACCAGCCAGGGATCGCGGGGATGTAGGTCACCGCGAGTTGGTGCGTGAGCACCGCGGCGGATGCGGCCGCGGCGGGGACACCGAACGCCGTCACCATGCCGGCGAGGCCGACCGCCGACACCGCCGTCCCGCCGCCGGGGATCGGCACCAGTGACGCGATCACCGAGATGCCGATGTTGAGCGCGAGCAGGGTCCAGAAGTTGATGGACGCGCCGAACGCGTGGAGGCACACGAGGAGCGAAGCGGCGTAGAGGCACTGCGCCACCACGTTGCCGCCAATGAGCAGCGCGAGCCGGCTGGGGGTCTTGACCGCGCCCCACACGGTGCCGAGGGCTCGCCGGATCTGGGGCAGCACGGCCCGGCGAATGCGCCGGACGCCGAAGATCACCGCGGCCGCGACCCCGATGAGCAGCACCACGATCAGGACGACCACCACGATCTGGTTGGTGTCGATGCGCCCGAAGTCGATCGAATCGGGCGCGAGCCAGAGCGCGATGAACAGCAGACCCACCTGTACGACGATCTCGGAGACGCTGCTCAGGATCCCTCCCGCCGCGACCGCCGACGAGAGATCGAGGCCGTTGCGTTGGAGGAAGCGAACCTGCAGCGCGGTGTCGGCCGCGACCGGCACCGCGAGGTTCGAGAACGACATCGCCGACTGCAGCTCGATGCTGCGCCAGACCGGCAGGCGGATCGGCACGTTGCCCAGGAAGGTGATCCCGAACGCGGCGTCGGTGGCGAGCCCGAGCAGGAACGCCAGGACCACGAAGCCCCATTCGGCGTTGCGCACGGTGTCCCAGAAGACGACCGGGTCGCCGACGCGGCTGAGGAGCACGCCCACGCCCACCAGCGCTCCGACCGCCATCAACAGGCTCCGGGGGTGGATGCGGTAGAGCTGACGCAGCTCCGGGGCTTCGGTCCCGGTGGCCGCGGCGCCCGCGGCGCGTAGCTCATCGAGGCGGTCGTCGAGCTCGCCGCGGCCGCCGAACGCATCGTGGGTCCACCCCGACAGCGCGGGGGCCTGCAGCATCGGCAACGCGGCGGCGACCGCGTCGGTACCGACGCCGCGAAGGGCCGACGCAACTGCCCGATCGGCGCCGACCACGGCGGCGGTGGCGGCGAGCAGCTGGGCGACGTCGCCCGAGCGCTGGAGCGATCGGGCGTTGCTGGTGGCGAAGTCGAATCCGACGATTCTCGGCGTGGCGCCGTCGATCACCACATGACGGCCGTCGAGCTTGCCGTGGGCGACCCGTGCCCCGTGCAGCAGCCCGACCTGCTCCCACATCGAGTCGAGGAGGCTGTCGGTGACCGCGCCCGGATCGCAGTCGAAGAGCATGGCGCCGGGCGCGACGTCGACCGCGAGGAGCGCCAGCGCTCCGCTCGTCCCCGCGATCACGACCCCCGGCGTGTCGACCCCCTCGTCGCGAGCGAGGAGTTCGACGTAGGCCTCGTACTCGACCTGCGCCCGGCGGGTCAGGAGCAGGGTGGGTGCCGCGTCGCGGTAGGCGACGTACCGCCAGCACCGGGCGAGCAATTGCGCGTCGGCTTCGTCGCGCCCGAGCGCGATCACCCGAACCTCGGCGCCTTCGTTCACGCGCCGGGCGAGGAAGATGGCGCGGCCGATCGGTTGCTCCGACGCGAGGTGCACGTCGGTCACCGGCACGCCGAGCGCAGCCAACGCGGCCTCGACCTGGCGGGCCGACGGCCGGCCCACCGGCGTGCCGAAGATGTATTCGACCGCGTGCGCCACTCCCCAGCCGAGCACGATCGCCGCGATCAGGTCGGTCGGGGCCCCGCGCGAGAGGTACAGGCTCGAGAGCGCGAGCAGGAACACCAGCCACTGGCCGATCCGACGAGTCGGCCGGGTGAGGTGGGGCGAGGCCACCAACACGGTCGCGACCGCGACCCCGACCCGAACCATCGGGAACCGCGGCGCGCCGGTGAGATCGAAGGTGACGCGGAATGCGCTCCACAGCCCGGTGTCGTGCACCCAGAACGCGGTGAGCCGCCCGAGGATCCACGCCGCCGCCGCGGCGACGACGAGGTCGCGGGCGAGGCGCCATCGACGGAGCAGGATCACCGTCACGACCAGCAGCCCGACCGCCCACAACGCCGATAGCTGGTAGAGGATCAGGAACAGCGTCCGGGCACCGTGGGGGATCGACTCGAAGAACCGGACGACCGCTTCTTCGGTCGCCGTGGGATGGTGCGCGTGCAGCGCGAGGGGAACGAAGAGCACGGCCGCGACGACCGCACGCAGCGCGTCGCCCGGCCGGCGTCGGGTGGTGCCCTCGGTTCGCTCGCGGGTCGCACGACGGCGGAACTCGGCGACGAGCGTCGCGGCTCCGCTCATCTGGCGACCGCTGTGCTCATCGCTGAACCCTGCCACGCGCCAGGGCGCATCGCGGGATTGCCCCGCCCGTCGACCCGGTATCGCCCGTCGACTCGGCGTTCGCCCATCGAACCTGCACCTGCCGTGCGGGGCCGGTACGGACAGTGGTGGCGCGCGGCCACCGCGTGGCGTAGTTTCACCCCGAATGGGTGAGGCGTGCCGCGAATGGTCGGCGTACGCTCACCTTCCACTCACCACGCTGTCTTGATCTGGGAGCAACACATGACACTCGCGTCCGACTTCGGCACCGGTCAGGTCTTCCTGTCGATGCTCTGGTTCTTCCTCTTCTTCATCTGGATCTGGCTGCTGATCGTCGTGTTCAGCGACCTCTTCCGCAGCCACGACCTGTCCGGATGGTCCAAGGCGTTGTGGATCATCGGCATCATCATCCTCCCGTATCTGGGAGTGTTGCTGTACCTCATCGTGCGCGGTCACAAGATGGCGGAGCACGCGCAGCAGGCGGCCCAGGCACAGGACGCCGCGGCGAAGGCCTACATCCAGCAGGCCGCCGGCACCGGTGGGAGCACCGCCGACCAGCTCGCCCAACTCGCCGACCTCAAGTCGCAGGGTGTGCTCGACGACGCGCAGTTCGAGGCGGCCAAGGCCAAGGTTCTCAACAGCTGAGGTGCTGAACGGCTGATCTGCCGTTCCGGCGCCGCTGGCGCAGATTCGTATCCATGCGGTCCTCGCCCATCGGGCGGGGGCCGCATGGCGCGTTCGGTCCCGTTCCGGCCCCGGCGTCCGTTGTCCGGCCCCGGTGATCCGTCGACGCGGCGCCCGCGCCGCGCATGAGTGTCACACCCCTGTGGTTGAACTGATGGCGTGACCACCGTCGTCCACACCCGTACGGATTCCGCTCGTCCCCGCATTCGTTGCGGCGGCGACCTCCCGGCGGTGGCCCAGGCTCGGGCCCCGATCTCATCCCCAGCTCTGGGGACAACTCGGCCCGAGATCCCCAGGAGAAACCGGGGTTTTGGGGCTACCGATCCACAGGCCCGGTGGCGCACACTCCCACTCGCGCATCGAGCAGGGCATGGCACCGGCGCGTGAGCCGATGACCAACAGGGCGGAAGTGGGAGAAGCAGTGGTCCAAACGATTGAATCGGCGCGCCGACGCGCCAGTGGGCGGGTACCCCCCCACAACCTCGAGGCCGAGGAGTCGCTCCTCGGGGCGATGCTGCTCTCGCGCGATGCGATCACCGCCGCAGTCGAGCAGCACGTCGACTCCTCCGATTTCTACAAGCCGGCCCACGGTCACATCTACGAGGCGATCCAATCCCTCCACGGCCAGGGCGAGCCGGCCGATCCGGTCACGGTGGCGGAGGAGCTCCGGCGGGCCGATCTGCTCGACGCCATCGGGGGTCGCGCCGCGCTCCTCCAGATCCAGGCCGGAACGCCCGCATCGGCGAATGCGGGCCACTACGCGCGCATCGTGAACGAGCTGGCGCTGCTGCGGCGGCTCATCGGGGTGGCGGGCGACATCGCCGAGATGGGCTACGACACCCCCGACGACGTCACCGAGACCCTCGACCGGGCGGAGGCCCTCGTGTTCGAGGTGGCGGAGCGCCGCGTCTCCGACTCGATGATCGGGATCCGCGAAGCGCTGCAGGACACCCTCGACAACCTCGAGTCGCGCTACGGCGACGACAGTGACCTCGTCGGCGTCCCCACCGGATTCACCGAGGTCGACGCCAAGCTCCACGGGCTCCAACCGTCGAACCTGATCATCCTCGCCGCCCGCCCCGGTATGGGGAAGACGAGCCTCGCACTCGGCATGGCGCGCAACGTCGCGACCCAGACCGGCCGGCCGGTCGTCTTCTTCTCGATGGAAATGGGAACGCTCGAGCTCACCAAACGACTCTTGTCGATGGAAGCACGGGTCGACGCCACCCGCCTGTGGACGGCGAAGCTGAGCGAGCCCGACTGGGGAAAGATCAGCCACGCGGTCGGAAGGTTGGCCGAAGCCCAACTCCACATCGACGACAACCCGCATTGCACAGTGATGGAGATGCGGGCCAAGTCCCGTCGGTTGCGGGCGCGCTTCGGCGACCTGGCGCTGGTGGTCGTCGACTACATCCAGCTGATGACGCCGAGCGGTGGACGCCGCTCCGAGAACCGCCAGGTCGAGGTGTCGGAGATCTCGCGTGGCCTCAAGATCCTCGCCCGCGAGTTGGAGTGCCCGGTGATCGCGCTCTCGCAGCTCAACCGCCAACTCGAGTACCGCACCGACAAGCGCCCGATGCTGGCCGACCTCCGGGAGTCGGGAGGCCTCGAGCAGGACGCCGACGTCGTGGCCTTCATCTACCGCGACGAGGTCTACAACCCCGACTCCGACGACCGCGGCAAAGCCGAGATCATCATCGCCAAACACCGGAACGGGCCCACGGGCAAGGCCGAGCTCGCCTTCCTGCCCCAGCGGGCCGAGTTCGAGAACATGGCCCACGACTGACGCCCAGGGGCCACGCGATTCAGAAATAGCCCGCCATCAACTCGCGTGACCACGCGGGCTGGCGCACGGGGGTGCGGGGGGCGAACTCCTCCATGTAGGGCTTGATGTCGAGCACCGGCGTACCGTCGATCGCGTCGAGCCCGCGCACGACGAGCGCGGCGCCGTCGACGCCGACGAGCTCGCAGGTCGTCACGCCGATGCGGTTGGGGCGGTCCTTGGCCCGCTGGGCGAAGATCCCGACCTCGGGCCAGTCCGGATTGCCGCGGGGGTGACGCGCGTAGCCGTGGACGGCCGCGGCGTCGACGCGATCGAACACGTACAGCACCTCGAGGTGGCTGAAGGCTTCGAGGCCCGCGATCGATCGGGCGTCGAACGGGTCCAGGAGCGTGATGGTGGCGGTCACGTCGCCCCAGTCGTCGTCGAGCACCTCGGCACGGCTGGAGGAGACGGTGCCGATGGCCTGCACGGAGAAGGTCGGCCCGGGAGCGGTGTCGGTCATGGGCCCGATCCTGTCGCGGCGGGCCCGGCGCGGGAAATTCTCCGCTACCCCTTGCACAACGACTACTAACGATATATCGTGATGCAACAAGAAGTAACGAAGACGCCCGACACGGCGTCCACCAGGCGGCAAGCGTGCCGATGGTGCACCACCACAAGGAGCACACCAGATGAGATCGAGATTCACTGGAGACGACGAACAGCACGAACACGGCGAACGTGGCGAGCGAGGCCGTTGGGACGGTCCGCCCGATCACTTCGGTGGCCCATTCGGGCCCGGCTTCGGCGGACCGCGCCGGGGTCGTGGGCGAGGCGGCCCCGGCCGTCGGGCCCGCCGGGGCGACGTTCGCGCCGCGATCCTGGCCCTGCTCGCCGAGCGGCCGATGCACGGCTACGAGATGATCCAGGAGTTGGAGGAACGAACCGGCGGGGTCTGGCGCCCCAGCCCGGGCGCGGTCTATCCCGCACTCCAGTTGCTGGAGGACCAGGGCATGGTCGAGGCCGATGCGGCCGAAGGGAAGCGGTTGTTCTCGCTGACCGACGCCGGCCGTGAAGAGGCCGCCAAGGCGGGCGATCGCAAGCCGTGGGACGAAGCGACCGCGGGCATCAACCCGGTCCAGTTCCAGTTGCGGGATGCGGTCGGCCAGATCGCGGTCGCGACCCGCCAGGTGGCCGAGGCCGGCACCGAGGCCCAGCAGACGTCGGCGGCGGAGATCCTCGCCGAGACGCGCCGGCGCCTCTACGCCATCCTCGCCGAGGCGTAACCCGGGGCGCCCGGTCAGGTCGGTGTCACACCGGCCCGATCGGGCACCACGCGCTCGATCCCGGCGAGCATCTCGTCGAGATCGGGCCACCAGCGTCCGGCGCCGAACTGCGCCGGTGCGCTCATCGCCAGATCCACGTTCGGCACCGGCACGACTCGTGCCGGTGCTGTTCCGTGCAGCACCCCGAGGTACCAGTGACGGCGGGTCACGCCCCACGACTCGGCGTCGAGCACGAGGTAGTAGTCGGGGAGTTCGATCGAACCGACGCGCCAGCGTGCGAGGGTCTCGGCCACCGCGACCTCGAGCTCGCCGATCGGACCCGCTTCCTCGAAGCGGCGCACCCACGCGTCGGCCACCGCGGCCAGTGGGTCGGCGTCGTGCACGAAGTAGGGAACGTGGCTGCGGGCCGCCTCCGACCACGCCGCCACTGCACGGTCGAGCGCGGGGTCATCGGGTTCCGGGACCAGGGGCGTCACGTTGGTCGCCCGGCCCAGGCGTTCCACGCATTCGCGGGCGAGGTCGCCGATCACGGCGACGACCGTGGTGGAGGTGCGTTGAGCCGTCGGTCGCATGCTCGCGCGGGCGGGTCAGAAGAGCCGGAGGTCGAGTGGCGCGCCGGCCCGGAGCTCGTCGAGGTCGATCTCGACACACGCGATCCCCCGGCTCGAGGCGAAGACGCGCGCCTGGGGCTTGATCCGGGTGGCCACGAACATGCCGACGGTGGGAGCGAGGCCGGGGTCGAGGTCGAGTCGCTCCTGGTAGCGCAGGAGCTGCTCCACGCCCGCGATCTCACCCACCCGTTTCACCTCGATCACCACCGCGCGGTCCTCGCCGTCGCGGCAGAGCAGGTCGACGGGCCCGATGTCGGTCGGGTACTCGCGACGGACGAGGCGCAGGTCTTCGCGCAGGGCGGCGACGCGTTTCGCGAGCAACTCCTGGAGCTCGGCCTCGACGCCGTCCTTGGCCAGGCCGGGGTCGTCACCGAGATCCACCGTGTAGTCGTGCAGTACTTCGTGCAGCTCGATGGTGAGCTTCTCGCCACCGGGGTTGGTGGCGACGAGGCGATCGTCGCCCTGGCGCACAGTGCAGGGCGGGCTCATCCAATTGAGTGGCTTGTAGGCCTTCGCGTCGGCGTGCACCGCGATCGAGCCGTCGGCCTTCAGGATGATGAGACGCAGCGCGGCGGGGAGCCGCGCGCCGAGGCGCCCTTCGTACTCCACCGAGCAGTCGGCGACCAGCACGCGCATGCTGCGCGTTGTAGCACAGGTTCCTGCGGTGGGTCGCCGGCGAGCGTACGATGCGCCGGTTCGACGGCGAAGGAGTGGCAGTGGTCCTTGGTGCGTACCTCGACGGTCCCTACAAGTTCGTCCTTATCCTGCACATCTTCTGTGCCATCGTCGGTTTCGGCGCGGTGTTCCTCAACGGTGTGTACGGCGCCCAGATCAAGAAGCAGCGCGGCCCCGGCGCATTGGCCATCTACGAGGCCAACTTCAAGGTCTCCAAGATCGGCGAGTACTTCATCTACGCCGTGTTCGTCCTGGGCCTGGCCCTCGTGGGGATGAGCAGCTTCAACGGCCACAGCTTCTTCAAGTTCTCGCAGACGTGGGTGTGGCTGGCGGTCGTGCTCTACATCGTCGGCATCGGCCTCTCGCACGGTGTGCTGTGGCCCGCGGTGAAGCGCATGGGTGTGCTCATGCGCGAGATGGCCGGGGCGGGGCCGCCACCTGCCGGCGCGGCCGGGCCGCCGCCCCAGGCGGCGGAGATGGAGGCGCTCGGCAAGAGAATCGGTGCCACCGGCGCCACCCTCAACGTGCTCCTCGTCGTGATCCTCTTCCTGATGGTGTGGAAGCCGGGTGGGCCGGCCGGTCTGTGATCACCGGGCGCCGCGCCGTACGATGCCAGGCGTGCACCCCGTAGTCGGCAACTTCTACGACGAGGTCCTTCGGGAGCTGATCACCGCGATGGGCGCGGCGCTGTTCTTCGGCAACCTCCTCGCGCTCTTGCGCCGCCCCCGCGACGCCGACCGGGTCTCGGCCCGAACGGTCGAGCGCGGCCGCCCGGGGAGCCCCGTCCGCAGCCCGGCGCGCCCGAGTGCCCGCCGCGAGCTCGCGCAGGCCCCCGTCACCCGCACCATCACGTTCCTCGTGCTCGGCTTCGTGGTGATGATCGCAGGGATCGCATCCCTGGTCGCGACGTAGCGCCCGCGAGACCGACGGTGTACGAGGAACCCCCGGCCGGTTCCGACGGGCCGCTCACCGGGATCCGCGTCGTCGACGTCACGCGTGCCCGCTCCGGCCCTACGTGTGTGCGCCAACTCGCCGACCTCGGTGCCGACGTGATCTCGGTGCAGGCCCCGGGCGGGGGCGGCGACTTCACCTCGCAGGGCTCCGACGGTTCGAACCTGCAACGCAACAAGCGATCGATCGAGGTCGACCTCACGCGCGCCGACGGCCTCGCGGTGTTCCTACGCCTCGTCGCACGCGCCGACGTGCTCGTCGAGAACTACCGTCCCGCGGTCAAGTACCGCCTCGGCATCGATCCCGACGCGGTGTGGGCCGTGAACCCGGGCCTCGTCTACGCCAGCATCTCCGGCTTCGGGCAGGACGGTCCCTACGCGGCCCGGCCCGGCGTCGATCAGATCGCCCAGGGCCTCGGTGGGCTCATGAGCGTGACCGGACCGCCCGGTGGCGGTCCCTGGCGCGCCGGCATCGCGGTCTCCGACACCGCCGCCGGGACCTTCCTGACCCAGGGAGTCCTGGCCGCGCTCATCGCTCGGACCCGTACCGGTCGGGGTCAGTGGGTGCACACGTCGCTGATCGAATCGATGATCAACTTCATGGACTTCCAGGCCGCGCGTTGGCTCATCGACCGCGACGTCGCCGGCCAGGCCGGCAACCAGCACCCCACGATCGTGCCGATGGGTACCTTCCCCACCGCCGACGGCCATCTCAACGTCGCTCCGCTCGGCGACTTCGCCGGGTTCTGTGCGCTCGTCGACGCTCCCGAACTCGCGCGCGATCCGCGCTTCGCCGACAACGCCGGCCGGCGCGAGCACCGGGCCGAGTTGGAGGCCGAGCTCGGTGAGGTGCTGCGCCGCCGCACCAGCGCCGAGTGGATGGAGCGACTGGCCGAGGTCGTGCCGTGCGGGCCGGTGCTCGCGCTCGACGAGGTGTTCGAGGATCCGCAAGTGCAGCACCTGAACCTCACGCGCACCGTCGACCACCCGACGCGCGGTTCGATCGAGGTGTTGCGGCTGCCGCTCACCTTCAGTGACACGCCCGCGCGCATACGGTCGGGCCCGCCCGAGAACGGCGCGCACACACTCGAGGTGCTCGCGGAGCTCGGCTACCCCGACACCGAGATCGACGCCCTCCTCGCCGCCGGCGCCGTCGCCGCCGGCGCGACGAAGAGCGGCGCGGTCGACAACGGCGCGATCAACAACGAGGAGAGCCGCCAGTCGTGAGCACCGAGAGCCCCGCCGACCTCGACACCGGTACCGACAAGATGCTCGCCCACGTGGAGGGCGGCATCGGTTGGATGACCTACAACAACCCGGCGCGTCTCAACGCGATGTCCCACGAGATGCAGCTCGCGGTGCCACGCATCCTGCAAGCGTTCGCCGACGATCCCGACGTGCACGTGATCGTCGTACGCGGCGCCGGTGACCGGGCGTTCGTGTCGGGCGCCGACATCTCCGAGTTCGGGGGCAAGCGCACCACCGTGGCCGCCCGCGCGGAGTACGACGATGCGCTCGCGCAGGCGTGGCGCTCGTGGCGCGAGGTCGACAAGCCGATCATCGCGATGATCCGTGGCTACTGCATCGGTGGCGGGCTCCTGACCGCGATGAAGACTGACATCCGGATCGCAGCCGAGGGCAGCCAGTTCGGCATTCCCGCGGCAAAGTTGGGGCTCGGGTACGCGTTCGGTGGCGTCGAGGAGTTGCTCGCGCTCGTCGGTCCGTCGTGGGCCTCGGAGATCCTGTTCTCGGCCCGGCGCCTCTCGGCCGACGAAGCCCTGCGCATCGGATTGGTGAACCGGGTCGTGGCCGTCGATCAACTCGAAGCCGCGGTCCGGGAACTGGCGGCGACCATCGCCGCCAACGCGCCCCTCACGGTGAAGGCGTGCAAAGTCGCGATCCGCGAAGCGCAGCGCGAGCCGTCGACGCGCGACGTGGCTCCGGGTCGATCAGATGGTCGAGGACTGCTTCCGCTCCGACGACTACCGCGAGGGTCAAGCCGCGTTCGCCGAGAAGCGCCCGCCGCGCTTCCGCGGCCGTTGACGCGGCCGACGCCGCGGGCCGCGCTCACGCGGGTCCGCAAGCTCTGTCTCGCGCTCCCCGACGTCGTCGAGCGGCCCAGCCACGAAGCGCCCACGTTCTTCTACCGGGGGAAGAAGTCGTTCCTGATGTTCCACGACGATCATCACGGCGACGGCCGGTTGGCCATCTGGTGCCACGCACCGCCGGGCGTGCAGGCGCTGCTGGTCACCGAGGAGCCGCAGCGTTTCTTCGTGCCCGCCTACGTGGGCCACCGGGGATGGATCGGGGTGCGCCTCGACGTCGACGTCGACTGGGAGGAGGTCGGCGGGATCGTGCGCGACGCGTACCTCATGGTCGTTCCGGCCAGGGTGGCCGCCGCGCTGCGCGCTGCCGACGGGTGAGGCGGCGGGCCGATCCCGCAACTCGGGCCGACGGCTTCAGTTGGGCGGTCGGCCGGTGCGGGCGATCACGGTGAACCCGTAGAAGAGCAGGAACACCCCGACCGCGATGGTGAGGAAGTTGAACGCCGAGGCCCCGCGATTGGCAGCGTCGATCACGTTGAGGACCAGCACCGCGATCCCCGAGATCGCCATGACCATTCCCCGATTGCGTTCCGGCATGCGCCGAAGCTAGCCAGCGGCGTCGGACCAGACCATCCGGGTGACCGCGATGATGCGATCTACGCCCCAGTCGAGATCGGCCTCGTCGATGACGAGTGGGGGCGCCAGCCGCAAGGTGTGTTCGTGGGCGTTGTTGGTGAGCACGCGTTGACGGAGCACCTGCTCGGCCAGGACGCGCGCCGGCGGCATCCGGTGTTCCAGTTCGATGCCGGCCCAGAGCCCACGACCCCGTACTTCGGTGACGCCGTGCCCGAGCAACTCCCGCAGCCGGTCCTGGAGGTGGGCGCCGAGTCGTTCACTGCGACGCTGGTACTCACCGGTCGCGAGCATCGCGATCACCTCCTGTCCGATCGCGCACGCGAGCGGATTGCCGCCGAACGTGCTCCCGTGCGAACCGGGTGAGAGCACACCCAACACGTCGCGCGAGCCGACGACGGCCGAGAGCGGCACGATCCCACCGCCCAGCGCCTTGCCGAGCAGGTAGAGATCCGGTTGCACGCCTTCGTGGTCGCACGCGAACGTGCGGCCCGTACGGGCCAGGCCGGATTGGATCTCGTCGGCGACGAACAACACACCTCGCTCGGTGCACACGCGGCGGACGTCGCGCAGGTAGCCGAGCGGAGGTACGACGACTCCGGCCTCGCCCTGGATCGGCTCGAGCAGGACCGCGACCGTGGTGTCGTCGACCGCGTCGGCCAATGCGTCGGCGTCGCCGAACGGCACCGACACGAACCCGGGAGTGAACGGGCCGAATCCGGAGCGCGTATCGGGGTCGCTGGAGAAGCCGGCGATGGTGGTGGTGCGGCCGTGGAAGTTGTCGGCGCACACGATGATCGTGGCCTGATCGGCGGGCACGCCCTTGACCGCGTAGCCCCAACGCCGGGCCACCTTGATCGCGGTCTCCACCGCTTCCGCCCCGGTGTTCATCGGCAGGACCATGTCCATTTCGCACAGCGCGGCGAGCGCCGCGCAGAACGGCTCGAGGTTGTCGGTGCCGTAGGCCCGGCTGGCGAGGGTGAACCGCGTCAGCTGGCGCTGCGCGGTCGCCACCAACCGGGGGTGGCAGTGCCCGAAGTTCAACGCGGAGTACGCGGAGAGGAAGTCGAGGTAGCGGTCGCCGCGGTCGTCCTGGACCCACGCCCCACTGCCGGAGGTGAGCGTCACCGGCAACGGGTCGTAGTTCCGCGCGCAATGCGTCTCGGCGGGTCCGTCGACGAGCGGGCCCACCCGGGTGAGCACGTTGCCGGTCATCGGAGCTCCAACGTGCAGCACTTCACGCTGCCACCGGCTTTCAGGAACTCCGACATGTCGACCGGGACCGGTTCGAGGCCACGGGCGCGGAGGAGCTCGGGCATCCCCAACGCGGCGGCGGGGAACACCGCGTGCCGGCCATCGGAGATCGTGTTGAGCCCGAGCACGCACGCGTCGGGTTCGCGCACCCGCATCGTCTCCGGGAAGAGGCGTTCGATCACGCAGCGACTGCCGGGAGAGAACGCGGGAGGGAAGTACGCGACCGTTCGTTCGTCGAGCACGCAGAGCGCGGTGTCGAGATGGTAGAAGCGCGGGTCGACGAGGCGGAGGCTCACCACCGGCCGGCCGAGGAACTCCTGCAGCTCGCCGTGGGCGGCCCGGCTGGTGCGGAACCCGAAACCCGCCAGCACGATCGACCCCGCGAACGCGATGTCGCCTTCGCCTTCGCAGATCGACCGCGCCTGCCGCACCTCGGAGAACTCGCCGTGGCCGAACCACTGACGGTACGGCTCCTGCTCGGGCGCGCGCTCGGGGTGCCGAAAGCGCGAGGTGAGGACACGTCCGTGGTCGACGATCGCGCTGTTGGCGCTGAACACCATGTCGGGCGCGCCCGGAATCGGCTCGACGATCTCGACCGCGTGGCCGAGCCGCCGGTACGTGGCGACGAGCTCTTCCCACTGCCGCATGGCGCGGGCGTGGTCGACGGGCACGGTTCGATCCATCCACGGATTGATCGAGTAGGTGACGTCGAAGTAGCGGGGCGGACACATGAGGAACCGTTTGCGCCGCAAATCGCGCTCCGGTGACCTGCGGGACATCGGCGCGACTTCGAGCAGCGGTACCGTCATCTGGAGACCGTACGGGTCTCGACCACGGAGTGCAGCCGAGTTCCGTTGCGAAGAACGGAGAATCGTTGCGTATCGACGACCTCGACCGGCAGATCGTTGCAGAGCTCGTCCGCGACGCCCGCCAGAGCTACGCCGCCATCGGCGAACGCGTCGGGTTGTCGGCGTCGGCGGTCAAGCGGCGGATGGACCGGTTGCGCCGCGATGGCGCGGTCATCGGCTTCTCGGCGGTGCTGCATCCGGAGATCGCCGGTGCGACCGAGGCCTTCGTCGAGCTGTACTGCCAAGGACCGGTCGCGCCCGACATCATCGCCCGGACGCTCGATCGCTACCCGCAGGTGATCGCGGCCTACCTGGTGAGTGGTGAACCGGATGCGCTGGTGCACCTGCGCACCGGCAGCGTGGCCGAGCTCGACGAGGTGCTCGAACAGATCCGGGTCGACCTGCGGGCCGAGCGAACGCGCAGCTCCATCGTTCTGGCCCCACTCCTGAAACGTCCGCCGTCGCTGTCGAGGTCGAACGACGGATGAGCGACCGGCCCCAGCCCGCGATCGAGCGCGTCGCCCGGGAGCTGGCGGCGGCCGGCGAGGGTACGGCGGTGGGCGCGTTCCACCTGGGCTGGTGGAACGAGCGGATGCTCGAGTGGGCGTTCGACCATCCCGAGTTCAAGACCCAGCTGTTCCGGTTCGTCGACGTGTTCCCGGCCTGCCGCGACGCCGCCGACGTCTTGCGCCATCTCTCCGAGTACTTCGACGGGGTCCGCACTCCCCGCGCGGTCGAGCTCGGCCTCGACGTCGCCGAGCAGGTGCCGCTCGGGCGCACGGTGTCGGCCGCGGTGGCGAGGCGAAACATCCGGCGCATGGCGCGGCAATTCATCGCCGGTTCCGGTCCGGAATCGGCGTTGCCCACGTTGGCGCGGCTGTGGAAGGGAGGCGAGAGCACCACCGTCGACCTGCTCGGCGAGAAGGTGGTGAACGAGGCGGAAGCGCAGCGTTACGTGGATCGTCTGATCGAGCTGATCGATGTGTTGATCGTCGGCACGAAGGAGTGGGCGCCCCGCGACCAGCTCGAGCGCGATCCGTGGGGAACGATCCCGCGCGTGGACGTCTCGGTGAAGCCCACCGCGCTGTCGCCGCTCTTCTCCGCGCACACCGGCCCCGAAGCCCTGGAGGGCGCATCGGCCCGGCTGCGCCCGGTGCTCGTACGGGCGCGAACGCGCGGCGCGACCGTGCACCTCGACACCGAGCACGACGAGACCAAGGACCTGACCTACGAACTGCTGCGTCGCATCGGGTCGGAGTTCCCCGACGTGCAGCTCGGGTGCGTTGTCCAGGCCTACCGGCGCGACTCCGAGGCCGATCTCCGTGCGCTGGTGCAGTGGTCGGCGACCGCGCTGCAGGTTCCGCTGCGCATCCGGTTGGTGAAGGGTGCGTACTGGGACCACGAGGAGATCGTCGCCGGGGCTGCCGGTTGGCCGTTTCCGTTGTTCGCCGACAAAGCCGACACCGACGCGAACTTCGAACGCTGCACCCGGCACCTGATCGACCACGCCGGTGAGGTGCGACCGGCGATCGCCACGCACAACCTGCGCAGCCTCGCGCACGCGATCGCGTACGCGCGCGAACGCGGGCTCGAGCAGTCGGGACTCGAGCTCCAACTGCTCTACGGCATGGCCGAGCCCGTACACACCGCGCTCGCGCGCGGCGGGTACCGCGTGCGCGTCTATGCGCCGGTGGGGGAGCTCGTGCCGGGGATCGCGTACCTCGTGCGGCGGCTGCTCGAGAACACGTCGAACGAGAGCTTCGTACGGCATCGCTTCGCGGAGGGGAAGGAGCTCGACGATCTGATCCGCGCGCCCGTCGCCACCGAGGGCGTGATCGCCGACGTCGACGTCGACGCCGCAGCTCCCGTCCGCCTCGCCACCGATCCAGCCGCGCCGGGCCCGTTCGTGAACGAGCCCCACGCCGAGCTCCGGCGGCGACCGGCACGGGCGGCCGCGATGCAGAGCGTGGGGAACGTCGCGCAGGCGCTCGGGTTCGATGCCCCGGTCCTGATCGACGGGCGCGCGGTCGCGACCGACGGTGAGATCGTGTCGGTCGACCCCGGGCAGTACGACCGTGTCGTCTGCACGAGCGGGCGCGCGGGCGCCGAGCATGCCGACGAGGCGCTCGAAGTTGCCGGCCGCGCCGGGAGCGCGTGGCGTGCGACGCCGTGGGCCGAGCGCGTCGCGGTGTTGTTCCGCGCCGCGGCGCTCATGCGGGCACGTCGCGGCGAACTGGCCGCGCTCGAGGTCTTCGAGGCCGGGAAGCCGCTCGGCGAAGCCGACGCCGACGTGTGCGAGGCGATCGACTTCTGCGAGTACTACGGACGGGAAGCGCTGCGCATCGGCGCCGGCACCCGAGTGGGTCAGGCGCCGGGAGAGGCGAATGCGTACGTCTACGAACCGCGCGGGATCGGGGTGGTGATCGCGCCGTGGAACTTCCCGCTCGCCATCCCCACCGGGATGGTGACGGCCGCGCTCGTCGCCGGCAACGCGGTGCTGTTCAAGCCGGCGGAGCAGACGCCGGGCGTCGCGCTCCGGCTGGTCGAGATCCTGCACGAGGCCGGCGTGCCGCCGGGAGCGCTCGCGTTCCTCCCCGGCCTCGGCGAGGATGTCGGGGCGTACCTCGTGGAACACCCGGCGGTGTCATTCGTCGCGTTCACCGGGTCGCGGGCCGTCGGCCTGCACATCATCGAACGGGCCGCGGTGGTGAAGCCCGGGCAACGGCACGTGAAGCGCGTGGTGGCCGAGATGGGCGGGAAGAACCCGATCGTGGTCGACACCGATGCCGACCTCGACGTGGCGGTGCCCGCGATCGCCCAGAGTGCGTTCGCGTACGCGGGCCAGAAGTGTTCGGCGGCGTCGCGGTTGATCGTGCTCGACTCGGTGTTCGACGAGGTCGTCGAACGGCTGCTGGGCGCGACCGCCATCGTTCCGGTCGGGTCCGCCGCGGAGCTCCGCACCGTGTGCGGACCATTGATCGATGCCGACGCTCATGAGCGGCTGGTGCGATACCGATCGATCGCGCGCGAGGAGGGGGAGGTCATCATCGAACGCGACGACGTGCCCGACGGCGGGTGGTACGTCGGACCGTCGCTGGTCGTCACGCCCGATTCGCACGCGCGCGTGGCCACGGAGGAGATCTTCGGGCCGCTGCTCACGATGCTCCGCGCCGACGACTTCGACCACGCGCTCGCGATCGCGAACGACAGCGACTACGCGCTCACCGCGGGTCTGTTCTCGCGATCGCCTTCGCGCATTGCTGCCGCCGGCCGACGACTGCAGGCCGGCAACCTCTACGTGAACCGCGGGATCACCGGCGCGCTCGTCGGGCGTCAGCCGTTCGGCGGCTTCGGGCTCTCCGGCGTGGGATCCAAGGCGGGCGGGCCGGACTATCTGCTCCAGTTCGTGGAGCCACGCGTCGTCACCGAGAACACCGCGCGCCAGGGTTTCGCGCCCGAGCCGGACTGAGTCGGTTGCCCACCGTCGGCCAGCTCGGCCGGTCGGGCTCCCGCACGCCCTTTGCTAGTGTCGCCGTTCGCTCGCGGGTGTAGTTCAGAGGCAGAACATCAGCTTCCCAAGCTGAGAACGCGAGTTCGATTCTCGTCACCCGCTCCACCCGACTCCCCGCCTGGGTTCAGGCTTTCCGGTGTCTCGCTCCACTGCCGTCAGGGTCGCCCCGATTGTTCCATCGCGCGTCCATCGCGCGGGACAGGAAGGGTCTCCTAGCCAATCCGACACGCCTGCCTTTCGTGCAGAACGGCAGGTGGGAAGGCCGGCTCTACTGGGTTAGTCCGTTTCTTGCGCGCGCGTCGCCACGTGATCGAGGGCAGCGCGGAACGAGACTCCGATCGGGTGGCGTGTGCTCGTAAGGAAGCGTTGCGCGTACCAACTCGACATTCGTTCGGCGAACTCAATGGCGTCCGTGGCTTGCTCGACGGTGGCGTCTGTGACGAGGGCGCCGTGCACGAATTCGCCGCGGGTTCGCACGATCCTGGTCTCCCAGACCTCCCAGGCGTTGCGCTCGTCGTCGGTAAGCGGTTCATCGAACGGTCCGTACCACTCGTCAACCTTCGCGAACGCTTTGGTCCAAGCACTGTGGCCGAGCAGCTTCGAGCCCTTGCGCATGGCCTTATCCCATGGGAGCCCCTGCTCCAGGTAGTGCGGCGAGAGAACGAATTCGCGCATGAAGGCTTCGGCAGCTCGCACAGCCCAAACGAAGGCCGCGGACGTGAACTCGGCATCGAGAAGCCGCTGCGCCTCGAGGCGAGCGCCGACTGCTCGAGCGAACGCAGCACGCAAGTGGCGATGCAGAGCGTCTTCTGCGGCGGGGCTCGCCATGGCTAGACGGTACCTGGATCACGGCAGGCACCCGAGCCAGACTTTCGGGCAGCATCGTCATGGCGGAATCGCTGGGCCGCGTGGTCGCAACGACGAGCATGCCCCTGTGGTCCGTCCTCGATTCAGACCATGTTGTGCTGAAGTCGAAGTCATTCGTTGGCGGCGAGGGTGAAGCCCCTGCAGCTGAAGAACCCGAGCTCAAGGCCGTTGAGGCGCGGCTGCCGTCGCCGCACCTCCGAACGTGTGGCATTCAGCGACTCGCGACTGTACAAAAGGGTCATTAGCTATCAATCCCGAGTTCACGCCGTATGTCGGAGATCTCCCCAAGAACGGCAGCCAAGGCGACAATGGCGCCCTCGATTCGATATCGGCTTGGGACCGACAGGGTGAGCCCGCCGGTTTCGACCTTCGCCAAGATTCCTCGCAGGCCGTCGTTCAGCTCCTTGATGTCGGCCCGTCTCATTCCGAGTTCCTTGGGCCTGGCGCGAACTGAGAGCGTTCGATCGGTGAGGTCAGCCGAACGTGGCGACCTTCTCGATCGGCAGGCAGCGGAAGCACGGCACTGCTCGCGCGACATGGCCTCGACGCACCCATGGGCTTCCAAGCCCGAGGGCCGAGCTTCTCGAGAAGCCCGTCGGGCGCTCCGAACCCGAGACAAGACCCTGAGGCCGACCGCGAGCATCTTGGCGGACAGCATTCTGCGCCCTGCCACGCGCCCCGTCCCACTAAAGGGACGGCGCGCGTCCGCTGGCCAAGGCGTCCGCTGCGTGTCTCCTGATCTGTCTGCTGCCGGATGCCCACACTGGCTGCACTTTTGATCATCGTTGTCTTCCCCTGTCCGCTGCGTGTCCGTAGTCCCACCCGGTCTGCTGCCTCATCCGCTGCTCTCCACGGCGAAGAAACGGGCTGGACCCGAGCCGCCGTGACCGCCAGCCTTCTGAGGTTGGTGTCGTGCACGTCCGTCGGTGACTAGCCGTTGGAGCGCACGTTCGGCCTGCTTTCTCTTAGCGGCACTCGGGCTTGCGGTGCCGCAGAGGAAGCGAGCAGCCTCCGTGATGCTCTTGATCGAGGCGGGCGCTGACGTGGATGCCCGCACGACTGGACGTAATGCAGCGGACGCCGGAGAGACGCCGTTGCATTGGGCCGCGAGCAACGACGACGTTGATGTCGCGCGAGTTCTCATCGATTGTGGCGCCGACATCGAGGCGCCGGACGGTTCGATCGGTACGCCGCTCGAAAACGCGATCGGGTACACGTGCCTGGGCGTCACGCGCCTGCTCGTGGAACGAGGAGCAAAGGTTGAGAAGCTCTGGACCACGGGCGCGCTCGGCATGCTCGAACGCCTACGGGACCTGATCGACGCCGGCACGTTCGGTCCCGAGGATGTATCGCAAGGGTTCTGGCACACGTGCGCGGCGGGGCAGCGACACGCGGCCGAGTTCCTCCTTGGTCAAGGCGCGGACCTCAATTGGGTCCCCGATTACGCGCAAGGAACGCCGCTCGATGCCGCACAAGGTGGTGGCACCCAACAGGAGAACGTAATGAGTTGGCTCCGCGACCTCGGGGCGGAGTCGTCAGGTTCGACGTGAGTGCCGTCGCGAGTACATCGTCAAGCCCATGCCTGCAATGCGCTGGCATTGCGACGAGAACCCGTTAGCCGCGGGCTCAGATCTGATGTCGATCGGTCCTCCCGCTCGGGGTACATCGACGCACGCTGGCGTGGGCGCGCGTAATGACGCCAGAGCGGGCGTTCATGCACTCGCCCCGCCGAGCGCATAGCTGCCCCTGGGCGCTGGCGACGCGTAGGAGAATGGTTGCGTGGCGATACCAGACCTCGCACAGATGATCGGGAAGACCCTTCTGGTTGGAATCACCTACCTCGACTCCGATGGCCTCGTGACCGAGCGAGTGCAGTTCGCGGGAGTGGTGATCGCAGTGGATCCACCGGTGACGATCGAGCGCGGGTCCTCGAAACCCTTCACGCTGCAACCTGCGCTGGACGCGTTTTTCATTGGGGTACCAGGCGAATATCGGCTGCGCGATTCCGACGGGATCGTTGTTGATCCCAACTTCGTCACCACCTGGGCCGTACATGCGCCCAGGAACTAACTGGCGATCTGCCCTTGCGGTCGGGCACATCGACGCACGCTGCGGCGGGGTTCGTCCACCGGGTTCGCTGCGCCCGTCCGTAGGTGCCTGATCTGCTGCACTCAGTTGACGGGGCTCAGGCCGTAGGTTCGTTCCTCAATGATTCTGAACCAGACGACGCCTGAGTCGGCGTAGGCGAACGATCCGATGATCTGGAACGTCGGTGCGTCTCCGGGAAGGCTGAACGTTGGGCGCGCCCACCCGTTGGTCACTCTGAAGCACGGGTTCGCTGACCTCCCGCCAGGATGTCCCGTGGTCCGGTATCCCCAGCCGTCAACGACTCGGAACCATGCCGCGTCGGATGGCCCGTCCGGGTGCCCGTCCGCAGGAAGCCAGAGCAACACCACATCCTCACCTAACGCTCCGAGGCCACTGAGGTCAAGAGTCGAACGTCACCCAACCTGCTCGGCTCCGATCGCCGACTCGACGGTGCCCGCCCAGTTCTGTCGTTCTGCTCTGGGGACATCGCCGCACGCTGGGTGGGCGAGCAGGACCGCAAGAGAACGGGGCAATCGTGTGGGGCGCAGGTGATTCCTTCAGCGACGCGTGTTCGGCATGGGTCGTTCGGCCCTGTCTACGAGAACCGCGGGACGGGGCAAACTCGATGGGGAAGGCGGTTCGTCGCGAAGGAGCGGATGCCCATGCCGGTGGTTCGGAATCAGTCATCGAGCGTTGCAGCGAACCGGGCGACTGTCGAAGTCTTCGCGGATGTGACGTGTCCGTTTGCGCATGTTGGGCTCCGGCGCTTCGTTGCCCGCCGCGAGGGATTAGGTGCTGTACGTCCGATCTTGCGAGTGCGGGCTTGGCCGTTGGAGTTTGTCAATGGGAAGCCGTTGGAACCGGGGGTGGTGGCTCGACACGTCGATGAGTTGCGCGAGCAGGTCGCACCCGATCTGTTCCGAGGGTTCGATCCTGGCCTCGTCCCGGTGTCGTCGATGCCTGCATTAGAACTCGTCGCCGCAGCGTACGAAGTCAGCGACGCCGCTGGCGAGCGTATGAGTTTGCTTGTGCGTGACGCGCTGTTCGAGCAAGGGCTGGACATCGGAAGTCTCGATGTGCTGAGCGGGATTGCGGCGAGCCAAGGAATCACCGTCCAGATCGGCGAGGCCGAACGGATCGTGTTGCACGATTACGAAGAAGGAAGACGCCGCGGCGTGCGCGGGTCACCCGAGTTCTTCCTCGATGGGCGCGGCTGGTACTGCCCTTCGCTGCACATCGAGAAGGTTGGCGACACGCTCAGGATCGAACCTGACCTCGAAGCAGTCGAAGCCTTTCTCGCTGCGTGCTTCGAATAAAACGGACATCTCCAAGCCAACCGAACTCGACAACACCAGGTGTTGCATCGAACGCCTGCGACCAAGGCTGTTCTGCGCGGGCGACATTGCCCGATGCTGGGGTGCGCAGGCGAGAACGCTCGGGTCGGCGTTCTGACACGACAGCGAAACGCCGGTTCGATCCGGACTGTGCGAACGTATCGGCCCAAGCAACCGGACGGCGTGACCTTTAGGAGTCTGAGATGGCGAAGTTTGTTTTGATATTTCATGGCGGAGAGACGCCCCAAGAACCTTCCCCCGATGTCATGGACCGCTGGATGGCGTGGTTCGGCGAACTAGGTGAGGCCGTGGTTGACATGGGCGCACCGTTCGGCGCGAGCGCGACCATCGGGTCGGATGGAACGCCGAGCGAGGGGAGCGGACCGGACCCGGCGAATGGCTACTCCGTGATTGAGGCAGCCACCCTTCACGATGCGGTCGTCATTGCCAAAGGCTGTCCGGGACTGAGCAGCGGTGGTTCGGTCAAGCCATATGAGGCAATGCAGATGGGCTGACGGCGCGATGACGCCGCTCTTTCGATGACAGATGCTCGCCGACCGGCGCTGATCGGGTCACTGTTGTGAGTGCTCGTGAACTCGGTCGTGTGCGTCAGATTGCGCTCGCGCTACCGGAAGTGAACGAGCGAACGAGTCACGGTGAACCGTGCTTCTTCGTACGTGATAAGCGACCGTTGTGCTACTTCCACGACGACCACAACGGCGACGGGCGCATATCGCTGTGGTGTCCCGCGCCGCCCCGAGTGGCCGACGAACTCGTGAGCGGCGAACCGGAACGATTCTTCCACCCGCCCACGTCCGCAGCGGGAACGTTCTCCGGGTGGCTGGGCGTGTTCCTGGATACGACAGGCACGAATAAGGTGGGGTGGCGCGAGATCACCGCGATCCTCGAAGACGCTTTCCGGACGGTGGCACCCAAGAATCTGATTGCCGAACTCGGTCATCGGTGATGACCATGGCAGCGTTCGCTCCATCACTCGGGGCGGACCTGTCGTCCGCACCAGCGCTTGGGTGAGCGAGCGTCGCGGTTCTTGCGACAGGTTGAGGTCGGGTGGAGACTTGGCCTATGTCCTACGACGACGATCTCGCGAACCGTGTCCGCGAGAGCCTTAAAGACACCGATGCGGTCACGGAGCTACGCATGTTCGGCGGGTGGGGCGTCACGGTTCACGGGAACATGGCGGTCGGCGTTATGAACGACGACCTCATCGTGCGCGTTGGACCGGACAGCTTCGAAGCTGCGTTAGCGCGGCCCGGTGTCCGTCCGTTTGACTTCACGGGCCGTTCGATGACTGGATGGGTGTACGTCGAGGGGAGTGCAGTCGCGAAGAGGGCGGGGCTCAATCGCTGGGTCCGATCAGGCGTCGAGTTCGCGGCAATCTCTTCCTCCGAAGTCCACGCGAACTCGGAAGCGTTCCCGGCCGTAAAGGGCCGCACCTGCCGACGACCGATAGCAGTCTCGGTCTTGGTTGCGTATCTGCTCGGGGGACATTCCCGGATGCTGGGGTGGGCAAGCGGCACCGCAGCCATCGAGACATGATGAGGCGTCGTCGTGATCGTTCGCGGCGGCTTGGACCAGAGTGTGGAGGATCATGAGCAAGGTTTCGATGGTCGGATCGATCAAGTGTCAGGACGGCAAGGGTGACGAGATGGCCGCGGTGCTTAGGGAGATGGTCAATGCGGCGAGCGACGAGCCGGGCGTCGAGGTCTACTCGTATCACCGCGGTCCTGACGACACGTTCTGGTTTTTGCGCTCATGAGTGACCAGGAGTCGATGCAACGGCACGGCCAGTCGCAGGCGATGCGAGCGGCCATGGCTGGGTTCGGGTCATTGGCTGCGGGACCGCCCCAGATGACGGTCACTGAGCCGGTCGCGGCCATCGGCCTGAACCTCTGAGAGCCGCGGACCTCATGTCGGTCGATGTGGTGACCACGATCACGATCAACCGGCCCCTGGACACGGTCGCAGCGTTCGCGGCGGAGCCGTCGAATGCTCCGGACTGGTACGTGAACATCGAGTCGGTGCAATGGAAGACGGACCGGCCGTTGCTGGTTGGTTCGCAGGTCGAGTTTGTCGCTCGGTTCTTGGTGCGACGGCTGCGCTACACGTATGAGGTCGTCGAATGGAGTCCCGGCCAGCGGTTCGTGATGCGCACGGCCGAAGGCCCGTTCCCGATGGAAACGACCTACGCGTGGGAGTCGGACGGTGATGCCACCCGGATGACGTTGCGGAATCGTGGTGAACCGAGCGGATTCTCCAAGCTGGTCGCGCCGTTGATGGCACCAGCAATGCGTCGAGCCAACCGCAAAGACCTGAACCGACTCAAATCGATCCTGGAGAGCACGTAGACCGGGGGGTCAGGCTTCGACGCCAAGTGGCCCGCTCCTGCGGCGGCGAGCACGTATGCGTCGCGGCCCCATGGTTGCGCGGGGTGCCCGCGGTGCGCTCATGCAGCCCCTGCTCGGCTGGACCTACCCTTTCGGGATGGAGGCCCTCGCAGCGCGACTCCGTACCGCGTTCAACGAGAGGGACATGGACACGTTCCGCGGGCTGCTTGCCGACGACGCCCGGGGGGGCGATACCTGTCGCAACCGCTCGGAGATCATCGCTCACTTCAAACGGCTTCTGAACGACGGCGTGGACGCTTCGATTGTGGAAACGACAACAGGTTCACGAGGCATCGCGTGCCTGCTCGAAGTTGCGTGGCCTGACCTGGAGAACGTCCGGCGAGACCGGCGGAACTTCTATCAGGTGTACCTGGTCACGGACGGATGCGTCACCGAGATCGAAGCCCATGAAGACCGGGAGTCGGCGCTCGCCGCGATCTCAACCTGAGCCGCCCGCCACGAAGCCAACCCCCACGACGATTGCCTGTCCGACAATCGATAGGTCCGTGGTGATTGGTCAAGTGTGTTGGCGCACGCTCCCGTGGTGTGGACCCGCGGGCGAACGAACCGGGCAATTCGGCGGAGACTCGATAGTTTTGGTATCGAGGAGTTTGCGCTCGCCTGGCAACGGGAACCTTCCTTTGATGTAGTCGGATGCAAGGCAAGGAGGGAGCGCGATGTCCCACTTCGTTCCCGGAAATGATTCTGCGGTGCTCGTCAAGGCGGCGGATGCCGAGTTAGTCGGGTTTCCGCCTCAGTCGATCCGCCTCCTCGTGGATAGTTCCTCGACGGGCGGCAAATTGAGTGCGCAACGGGTGACGCTTCGGGACGGCGTGGACGGCGCGAATCCGCACCATCACTCGCACTCGGCGGAGTTGTTCTACGTCCTCGGCGGATCGGTACAACTCCTCGTTGGCGACCTACTGACGGTCGCGCAGGAAGGCGACCTCGCCGTCGTGCCTCCTGGACTGGCACACGCGTTCGCCGCGGCTCCCTCCGCCGACGCTGACCTGCTGATTGTGATCACACCGGGCATCGAACGGTTCGAGTACTTCCGTCAACTTGCCAGGATCGCGACTGGCCAACTGGCACCCGAGAGTCTGCGTGACATGCAGGCCGTCTACGACACGTTTTTCGAGGACAGTCCCGCCTGGCACCTAGCCCGAGGGAGGCCGTCATGACCACCGAACGCTCCGAGTTAACTGACCTCGCGAATGGTTTCGTCGAGTGTTTGAATCGACACGACGCCGAGGGACTGCGTGGTTTGCTCGATGACAGCTATGTCAACCACAACCCGTTCGTGTCCGACGTGCCCGGACCCGACTCGGCGATCGGGTTCTTCAAGGACTGGCTCGCCGCGTTCCCGGATGCGCAGGTGATCTGCGAGGACGCGCTCGCGGTCGGGACGCCATCGGATGGCACCGTCGCGGGACGTTTCTCCTACTTGGGAACATTCACGAACCCGATCTTCGGCTTCCCGCCCACTCGTAAGCGGGTCGTTATGCGCAGCATTGACATCTGGCGAGTCCGCGAAGGTCAACTCGCCGAGCATTGGGACGAACTCAACACTGCGGACTGGTTCGCCCAACTCCAAGGCTCCGATCCTCAACCGCGCACCGGAGCGACCGCCCCGTAGAACCCACGCGGCCCGATACGACAACGAACCCAGTTCCATCACGATCGCTTTTTGGTCCGCATCCCCGGTCCAACCATCGACAGTGCCTTCGCGCCCGGTGGTGGTGCCGTACCGAGCGTCTGGATGCCGATACGGGGCGATTGGGCGATGTTGACAGGTTCAGCAGTGCATTGAAGGTGAGCGGGCTGGGGTGGCGTATCGGCGCAATCGAAGTGCCGCCCCGCGTTGGTCTTTCGGGTCTGCTCCCGGTGTCAGTCCGAGAGAAGTTCAGCGATGGTTGTCGTGACGAGCAGCAACGTCATGAAGCCGAGTATCACCATGATGGAAATCAAGGCGTACGGCCCGTGGTCCCACTAGTTCGCTGTTCGCTCGGTTCAGCTTCCCCGCAGGTGGAATCGCCGTGCCCGCTCGCCCGAAGCCTCGTCGTCACGACTGCGAGTTTGATCTGTTCTTCGAGGATGTCGAACAAGGTGAGTGGATTTTTCGCAGAGACGCCAGGGTGCGCCGCCCGATCTCTGAGGTGACGCAGCACGCTGTTGGCGGACCTCCCGTCGTACGACCTGAGGTCCAACTTCTGTACATGGCTCGACATGCCGAGGCGAAGAACCGGGCAGACCTTCTCGTTGCGCTTCCGGAACTCGAAGCGGACGCTCGAACCTGGCTACGCGATTCGTTGCGGTTGGTCGCGCGCGGTCAGCCGTGGCTGCTGGACATCGATGCATAACTGTTGTTCTGCTCGGCATAGTGGCGACGTTGCCGCCCGCTGGGTGCGCTAGCGACGTGGCATCACATGGTGCACTCTGGGATGGCCATAGAAGGATGCGAGTTGACGCGACGAGGTGGACGTGTCGTGACCGAGAGTTCTGAGAACTCCCTCCCAGCCCGTTCGCCGCGGGTGGGCGAACGACGCTGGCCGATGGCGCTTGCGGTGGTGACGGCAGCGGCACTGCGGGTGACCTTGCCCGCGTCGCTGCGAGTTCAGTATGCCGATTGGCTGTTGGGAGTGTTTGTCGTCGGGATGCTGGCAGTGCTGATGATCGGCGACCCTGGACGGATTGACCGTCAGGCCACCTGGCTGCGAGTGCTGACCGACATCTTGATTGGTGTGATCACGATCGCGAACGGGGCGGCGGCGGTGAAGCTGCTGACCGACATCATCAATACGAGTGCGTTCACGAACAACGCGAAGACGCTGCTCGCGGCGGGCGGGGCGATCTGGCTCACCAACGTGATCGCGTTTGGGTTGTGGTACTGGGACCTCGACCGTGGTGGCGCGGCGGCTCGTGCTCACGGTGAGGGCGAACCTGCTTTCGTTTTCCCGGAGATGACGAACGGTCAGTACGTCGCCGCCGACTGGTATCCCAAATTCATTGACTATCTCCACCTCTCGTTCACGACGGCTACGGCGTTCAGCCCGACTGATGTCTCCGCGATACGGCCATGGGCCAAAGTGCTGATGATGGCCGAAGAAGCAATCTCACTGGTCGTCGCCGTGCTGGTCGTGGCCCGCGCCGTCAACATTCTCAAATGACTGACGCTCCGAGAAGGCGGCACTCTGCCGATCCGTTCAGGGGACGTTGCCGCACGCCGCGGTGCGGCAGCGAGACCGCTCCGGATCGGGCAAGCTGCACGCGTGGCTTCCGCCGATGACCAGTCCTTTCCTCGCCCGCTGTCGGAGCCAGAGCGGCGGATCCTGACCGCTCTCCTTGAGCCAGACTTTCCCGGTGCAGCAGAGCTTCGAGCCCAACTGCCTCGAACGGAAGTCACTAGTCGCTGTTCGTGCGGTTGCCCGACAGTCAACCTCGCTGTGCCGCTAGATGTCGCGCCCTCGCCGGTCGGGGACGGCTGCTTGCCAGTTCAAGCGGCGGTGGACACCATCGACCACGCAGCGCAGCACATAATCTTCTTCGTGCGCGACGGTCGGCTGGACCGTTTGGAGACCTGGTGGATCGACGGTGATGTCCCGTCGGAGTGGCCGCCAATTGACCGTCTCGACGTGTTCAACTGGGATCATCTCTGATCCGCTGATCCGACGACACGCTATCGATCCACGCTGCGCCTGATCGCTCCAGGACTGCCGATCTGCTCGGGGGACATTCCCGCGGTGGAGGCGTTCGTACCCGCCTCTTCCACCAGTCGGCGCACTGGTCGCCGCGGAACGTCTGGAGGAGGGTGACTGAATTGTTGCCCTCTGGCTATGTAGTTCGACGACGTAATGGCCGAGACTCCGTGCGAGTAGGTGCCGAGTCGGTCAGGTCCGTTCGGCGTCTTGGCGGTCTCATTCGGTGTGTGTCGCTTGTGTGATGCGAAGCAGGAATGGAGGACTCGATGACCGATTCGGAACTCGCGATCTCGGTGCTTGCGAAGCACAATCCCCTGGCCGTCTTGCTTGTACTGACGAAGTTCGTGATCGAAGTCGATGACACCGAGCAGGACGGGTCGTGGGGGCAACGCACCGTCACGGTCGCGCCGGGTCAGCACACCGTCCGGATGTGGTTCCGCTACTTGGGCAAGCCGTGTGGTGTCGCCGAGGTGTCCATCGATGCTCAGTCCGGCGCGACGCCTTCCATCTTCTACCGTGCACCGCTGTTCGTATTCTCGGCGGGGAAGGCAACGGTCGCGCAGTGACGATCGATGACGGACACGCGACCCTGGACGGTGACGGCCAACGGGTCGTATGCACCGTCGCCAGCGCGACTACCAATTCGGCCATCATGCAGACGTGTCGGACGCGCATCGATGCAGCGTGGAGAGCGCGGTCATGAGACGCAGCGTCGGACTGATCGTGACCTGTCTTGTTGTCGTCGTGTTCGGTGTCAATGCGAATGCCGCCACGAACGTCCGCGTCTCGATGAAGACGGTGAGCGTTGGTGGAGCTGGGATCTCCGTGAGTTACCCGAGGAGTTGGGTGGTGATCCCACACTCCAAGGCGGACATTCTGAAGAGTCGCCAGGTCCAGAGTTTCGTACGGTCGAACCCGAACGCGGCTGCCGAGTTGGAGAGGTTGGAGAGCACCGGCATCACTTCGCCCAATTGGAAGTTCGTCGCTGTTGATCTCGCCGGGGCCAACGCGGGACATTTCGTGGGATCGCTGCAGGTCATTGTTGACCTCCAAGATGGATTCCCCTCCGACTTAGGTGAGGTCCGAAAGGCAATGGCGCAGAACGCGGCCTCGTTGTCAGGGAACCTGGTGTCCACCTCGGCCGTGCAGGTAGGCGGAGAAGACTCGTACGAAGCCGTCATCCGTATCCAGAGAGGTGCCCAATCCGCCCGCGAAGGTGTGCTGCTGATACCTCAAGCTGACGGCGGCGTGTTTGTTGCGGCGGGAGCAGCGGACGACGCCAATGGCCGGGCACTCATCAAGTCGATGCTGAACGGCGTGGCACTCTCCTGACGGTTCGGTGCACGATGCGAAACCTTTTCGCGGGACCGCGTGATCTGCAGCGAAATGACGAGGGCATGGTGATACGGGAGCCAGAAGGTCAGCGGGGAGATCCTCGACGAACGTTCCTCTGCTGGATAGCCGTCGTCGGATTCATCGCAGGCGCGGTTTACTTCTGTGTAGCGCCAGACCGGAGCGCATGGAGCGTGCTGTTCAGCGTCGTGCCGTTGTCGGTTGCTGCATTCTTCCTGCTTGCGGTTCCCCTCGGATACACGCTCAGCGGCGACGGAACGACGACGGTATTCGCGGGGAGTTAGGTGACGGCGAGCGTTGTACCAACGGTCGTCCAAGTCGCTTCAGCACCTATCGAAGCAGCCGATATCCCCTTTGCCGGAGAGCCCACCCGGCGATCTGCCTCCCAGCAGAAATTGAGACCGCCTCCGGAGACCGCCCCGCACAGCGGCCCCCAGGGGCGGTCTCTGCTTTCCGACAAGGGGAGGGCCAACACGGCGGAAGGTTCGGCTGATTGGCCTGCCCCGGATGAGGTGATCGCGGCAGCGCCCGTTCCGATGATCGACGGCTCCCTACGGGCGGCGACCGGTGAGATCGAGCAGGCGGCGCTGTAGTGGTGTGTCGTGCGGAAGCGTGGCGCTTGGCCCGTCGCCGTACCAGCCACTCTGGCCAATGGTGGGGACCGATGGCGACATCGCTCGGTAAACCCAGTCCACCAGTTCGGGATCGAGGATCTCGTCGGCACCGATTGCCCGTGCCAGGTCCCAGGCGTGCACCGTGAGGTCACAGATTCGATAGCCCAACAGTTGTGCTCCGCGAATGTCGCCAACGTCGTGATGGCAGGTCTTCTGTAGCGCGTCGGGCTGCGCGAACGAGGATGCCTGATCGTCGGCGGTCGCGACGAACGCTGACAGCGGGTCCGCACCGATCAGGTCACGTGAGGAGATCTTGACGCGGGCTGCCGCAACTTCGTCGCGGGTTTGCCCGGCGAGGTAGAGAACCGCCACGCGATTGCCGACGATTACGTGTTGGATCAGGTCGCGAACTACCCAACCGTCGCAGGGCGTCGCATGGTCGAGGCGTGGTGTCGCCGTTGCGAGACGCCGTGCGAACTCGATACTGGCCTGTGCGAGTAGTTCCAACGTGTCCACTCGGTCGAGAATCTACCGACGCCGGGTCGGCGGTCCGGTGGCGTCGGTGGCGCTTGAACAAGCGTTAGGGGGACCTCTAGCCAGCGTCCCGTGTGTTTGGCGCTCGCCGTCGCGAGACACGCGTCCTCTACGGCGTCACGGGGCGGGATGTTGGCGAGGCACACAGAGTCGTTGGCGCTGGCGGTAGCTCGTTCTTGACGGCCTGAATCTTCACCTGATGCGGATGATGCCGTCTCGGCCCGTGTGTCTTGATGATTGATCCGTTGATGTGTGCTGGTTGCGATGACCCGATCGGTGGCGAGCCGTGGACGATTGCCATCGGTCGCGGATATCCGCCTTCGGAACCTCGGGTTGACCCGGTGCGGGTGCCGGTGCACCCGAACGGCTCCTGCGCCGCGGCGTACGCGACGTGGTTCTGGTCAGAGTCCGACGCGTAACGCAACAACTGGCCGGAGTGATGCGTCGGAGCGCATCGACCCGGCGGGTGAGGGAGGGCCGATGCGCTCCAACGCGGGAGTCCGGCGCAAGGGCGTGCGGCCCGAACCCACCCCTGACGATATCCCGTGCCGTGGTTGGAGCGCCACTACGTGTGGCCACAGGTGACCGGCTGGACGACGAAACCCCGACCCTGATGAGGTCGGGGTTTCCGCCCATTCGAGTTGTGTTGTTGCGCCCTGTCGCTTTGCTCGTGCGCGAGTGTCCCACATACGTTCAGCAAAACAGCGCTGGGTCTTGCCGACGACGTTCACGATTCTGCCTCGTCGAAAAACACAGGCTCCGTGGCGGGATTCAGTTCACGGGAGGCCCGGCTGGGCGGAGCGAATCAAGGCACCTTCGACACGGTCGGGTGTCTTGGGCTTATGGATCGCGAGTCCCGGCTCGTCTTTGTTCGTATCGGTCGATGAGTCGCTTGCCCGCGATGAAGATGGTGACGGCGTAGAGCCACCCGAACAAGATGTCGATCACGAAGTGTTCGCCGGTGTAGACGAGCGTGAATGCCATTGCGAGTGGGTACAGCGGCAGCAGCCATCGCCAACGTCCTGCGCTCTTCCAGAAGAACAGCATGATCAAGACCGGGTACGCGGCGTGGAGTGATGGCATCGCGGCGACCGGGTCTGCGAAATGACTGGTGCCTGAAAAGACATTGGACCCGTTGGCAAGCCGAATGTGTGTCCACACCTCGTCGATGATCTTGGCAGTGGGGGGGAGGTAGCCGGTCTGACTCGCGAGCCACGGCGGTACGGCGGGGTACAGCACGTAGGTGGCGAGGGCAGCGAATGTGAGGCCCAGCAGCAGCACGGCGTACCGACGGAATCGGTCATATGCGTACTTCCACAAGATGCCTGCGATCACGAAGGGGACGACGAAGTGCGTCATGTACACGACGAACACGGCGTAGTCCCAAGGGTGCGCCACGCCGGGCGTGTAGAGAGCGTGTTGCAGGGTGACGGTTGGTGCAGAGCCGCCGAACAGCCACTCATCGACGCGAATCTGAGGTATCGCGTGGGGCATCAACCACTTCGTCGCCGAGCCCCGAATCATGTCGTAGAGCGTGAGCAACACGTAGAACGGAAGCCAGTCGATCACGACACGCTTCCAGGTACCTTCGGACCCGGTTGTGGTACCCGATGCGATCAGTCCGATGCCCACAACCGCGAAGATCTCAGGCCGTGATCCCGGAAATCCCTTCACCACGACGAATGCGAGCACACCGACACACCACGCGATAACCCAGCGGTAGCGCCACGCTGAGCTCAGTGTCCACGACCCACCTGACGGAGTATCCCCATCCCATTTCGGCTGGCTCCCACCCAGCGCGTCTACAGAATCCAACTCCAGCGCGCTCATCGAGACCGGATTTTAACTTGCCCGTCCCGCTCGGGAGGCCTCGGAGGCCAGCGATCTGGGGCCGTACGCCGACCGGGTTGACATGCCGACCGGTGCAAATTCCGGTCGGTCTCGTGTCCGCGGCCCCGTTGTCGTGCAGGCGATTAGCCGGTAGGCGCGACGGGTCCGGGCGCGAGACTCCAAGTGATGCGTTCCCCGACGTGGATCGAGCGGAGTCATTCGGGTCGGGCCCGCGTGCTGGTGTCCGCGGCGGTCGGCGGGGTCGCCGCGTTCGTTGCCGGGTGGTTGGGGCCGTGGCAACTGACGGTGCTCGTGGGGTGGGATGTCTCCGCGGTCGTGATCTTGGTGACGGTGTGGGCGTCAGTGGTCACGTTCACCGCACCGCAAACCCGAGCGTTCGCCACGCAGGAAGACAACACGCGCACCGGGACTCAGGTGACGCTGCTCGGCGCGGCGGTCGTGAGCCTGGTCGGTGTCGCCGCCGCGTTCCTTAGAGCGAACCATGCCGACCAAACGCTGGAAGCAATTCTCAAGACGATGGGGATCGTCACGATCGCGTGTTCGTGGGCCGTGGTGCACACCGTGTTCGCGTTGCGATACGCGCATCTGTTCTATTTGGAACCGGTCGGCGGCATTGATTTCAAGATGGACCGCGTGGACCCCGACTACCGCGACTTCGCGTACGTCGCGTTCACTGTCGGGATGACTTTCCAGGTCGCCGACACCGACATCACCCAACAAGCCATCAGACGTGCCGTACTCCGCCACGCCCTCCTGTCGTTCCTGTTCGGTGCCATCATCCTCGCCACCACCGTCAACGTGATCGCCGGACTTCTCAACCGTTGACGGCCACGACCTCTGCGCCGAGAGGAGACGATCCAACCCGGTAACAGCGAATCGATCGAGTGGCCGAGCGTTGTGGGGTTTGCCGAGCTTGCGTGCACAGCGACCGAGACATCCAGCCACCGTGGATGGGGGTTCGTGCCAAACCCATGGCCACTGCGGAGTGAGGGTGGATGTGTGGTGGACTCCCAGACCAGGAATGCGGTCTGTCGAGAGGGAAGAGGAGACACTCATGGCGTGTGCGATCGTGATGCAGGTAAATCTCGTCGGTGACCGGGACGAGGGCATGAAGATGCTCGATGAGGTAGTGGTACCGCAAGCACAGGCCCAGCCCGGATTCCAGCGCGGAACATGGATGCACAACGCAGCGATGGTCGGGACGGGTGTGATGGTGTTCGATACCGAAGAGCACACGAGCGCAGCGATGGAAGCCATGCAGCCGCCGCCCGGTGGCCCGACAGTCATCAACTGTGCGGTGTTCGAGATCGCACGGGACGTTTGACGCAAGGGCCTAACGGCTTTCGTTCGAGTGTCGTCTTGGCGCGGCACCATCGAGGGGCCGCTGCGTCGCGTCACAAGTGACGGGGCCGTGGTAGCGGACACTTGCTGGATCAGGTCTGCTCAAGAGTGTCGTTCCGGGGCGCAACCATGAGTCGCGTGTAAAAGACACTTGACAGCACATTGGAGTCAAGGTAGCTTGACACGGTTGACGAATTTGGTTCGAGAATCGCGCACCGCCGCGGGTCTTTCGCAGGCGGAGCTTGCTACCGCGCTGGGCGTGTCGCGACAGACGATCAACGCGATCGAGACCGAGCGTTATCTGCCGTCGTTGCCGCTGGCGATTGACCTCGCCCGCTATTTCTCGACGACGGTCGAGTCGCTGTTCGACCCCGATGCCAATGTCAGGAGGAAATGATGCTCGTTCACCAACGGCACCGGCGATTCTACGTCCCGGTCGCGTTACTCGTCGGCGGCTTCGCTTTGTCGATCTGCCTGTTCCTGGGTGGCGTCGTGGGTGCAGCCCAGGGGATCGCGTTGACCTCCGTGGTTGGTGCCCTCGTGATCTACGCGCTCAGTGGACGCAGTGGAGATGTCGGGGCAGTGCTGGGATCGGATCGCGACGAACGCCAAGCACAACTCGACATCCGTGCACGAGCAATCACCGCGGTCGTGCTGTTCGCTGTCTGCGGTCTGCTGGCCGCGCACGAATTCCTCCAAGGGGGACGCGGACAGCCTTACTTCGATCTGTGCATCCTGGCCGGGGTCACATACCTCGGCGCATTGGTCTGGCTCAAGCGACGTTGGTAGCTGTGACCGGCTAGCCACTGCCCGTCACGCTGCGTGGACGCCTTGAGCGTGCGCTCGCAGCGTCCTCGGGTCCTGGTCGCCTGGCTGGGTAATGGCAGCGCTTCGCTGCACTAGCGACCGGATCGCCTATCCGACTCCACCACGATCGCTTGCTCGGTCGCATTGATGGTCCGACGAACGGCACGTTGCACATCGGCTTCGGAATCGTGCTGAATAGATAGACGCGGTTTCGATGGGAGCGAGGTCGAATGCATCAACCGAGTGCACAGGCCCAGTTGGCGGTGCGTGACGGCCGCGCCGCGGCGGAGTTCTACAAGGCTGCGTTTGGGGCGTGTGGAGGTGTTCCGCTTCGGTGGCACGGATGACCTTGAAGAGATCGTCGCGGAACTCGCGGTCGGGGATGCGTTGTTCTGGGTGGAGGACGAGGCACCAGATTTCGGGAACTTCAGTCCTGAGTCGGTCGGCGGGACAACAGTCAGGATGTTGTTGGTCGTGGACGACCCGGACGAGATGTTCGCAAGAGCGGTGGCTGCCGGTGCGACAGAGGTCAGTCCTGTCGAGGATGAGCATGGCTGGCGGTTGGGTCGGATCGACGATCCGTTCGGTCACCGATGGGAGATCGGCAAACCGCTGAACGAATGGCCTCCCGCGGGGGATCGTCACGACTAGTGCGGTGTCGGGTGCTCGCAGGCTTAGTTACTCGGCGGTTTCGACATATATGCGACGGCTCCCCAACTCCACCACGATCGCCTGTTCAGGTCGGTCACCGATTCGACGCCATGCTTCGTGCAGCAGTATGAGTTGAGCAGGCTTTCGTGGTCAGGTTCCCGCGATCGGGGATGGGATACTTGGTTGGTGCGCCCGTTGTTGCTCCTGGACGTGGACGGCGTCCTCATGCCGCTGGGAGGTTCGGTGCCCCCTGGGTTCGTTCGGTGTACGACCGATCACTATGACGTGGTGTTCTCGAAACGTCATGGCGTGTGGCTTCGGTCGTTGACGCCGACGTTCGAGTTGATGTGGGCGACGACCTGGGGCGAGTCCGCGTCGCAGGTCTTCGGGATGCTGCTCGACCTGCCGGAGATGAACGCGTTGACCCTGGAGGCGCTGTCACGGGATGGCACGCGCAAGTTGCCCGCGGTCAAGGAGTTCGTCGGTGATCGCCCGTTGGCCTGGGTGGATGACGAACTGTACGAAGACGCCCTCGAGTGGGCCTCTTTGCGAGCCGCGCCGACCTTGTTGGTACGTACGTCCGGTTCTGTGGGTCTGCGCGCAGCGGATGTTGTCACGCTCCGGGCGTTCGGCGAAGGTCTGGCTTCACCGCAAAAGACCTAAGTCTGACGACCGGGCGGCCGACGAAGTGGGCTGGATAGGCATTCAAGCGAGGCACAACGTCGAATGATCGGAGTGGGTCACGGAGTTGTTGCCGTCCGGCCATGTAGTTCCGGGACACAGACGCCGAAACTGTTCCCTGACGCCGAGTCGCTTCTGTGCGCGGCTCGAAGCCCACGTCTTGAGGGGGCCGAATGATTGTCTTCGACAGCGGCGATGGACGGAGGCGGCGATGAGTTCCGATCATGCTCGACGTGTTGAGAAGTACTTGTGGACCGACGACGACTTCGACGTGATGGGTTGGCACGACGCGAAGGTGCACGCGGTTGCGTTCGACCCTGGTGACGGCACCTCCGCGAAATTTGTCACGGAGACCGACTACGCGTTGGAGCGAGGTGGCCGTCTTCTGTTCGACTTGGATTACATCGTCGAGTGGGTGCAACCCGTACCTCCGGAACGACACTTTGGCTTCTGGACTTCGCCTGCCACACTTGTCTTCGAGAACGTCCAGTGGATTCAGGGCGGTGAGCTTGAGCTTCGCTCGGCCAGTCTCTGGCTTGACATCGCAGATCTCGATGAATCGGGACCAGATCCATCGGGCCTCTACAAGTTGATCCTCGAAGGCCACAACTTCACGCTGAAGTTTTGGGGTACAGGGTTTCGCCAGTATCTCCGTCAACCACCGGTGTTCGCCGCTCACCAGCACCTCTCGCTCGCGGCGCATGGCGGGTTCAGTTTCGCCGAGACGAGTGCCACCGACCCTGCGGAGTGATGCACTTCGTGTCTCGCTGACCTGCGCACCCGCTAGGCGCGAACCCTGTGCGTGCTCCTCGCTGGTACGCGATCCTGTCCGAATGTCTTTCCGTCCGATCGAAGACCTTCTCGCCGTGCGAAGTAGCGACAACGGGGACATCAGGTTCGAACTGCGACGGAGCTTGCGCGAGGTAGGCGAACTGATTCTCGACGTTCGGGTATGTGATGGCGAGCAGGAACGGGAAGGCTGGATCATTCGCTCGGACGGCCTGATAGAGGACCGGATATCCCTCGGGCAGCGCGGCGACCTGTTGCACGCTCGCAGACACGAACTGTTGATCGATCACCAGGAACACCGCGAAGAGTTGCAGTTCTACGGTGGCGCTCCAACCGATCCCGATCGGGTCGTGAGCGAACTCCAGCGAGCCCATCATCAAGTTGTGGGTGCCTGGCGTCCCATGACCCGCTATCTCAGCCCAGCATTCTCCCTCCCCAAAGCCTTCCGCTATCCCGCGGCGACTGTTGCAAAGGGACCGAAGTCCTTGATGCGGTCGTACAGTTCGGCACTCGAAGCGAACGGGGTAAGCACCAACCTCGCCGACCTGGGGCTGCCAAGGCACCAGACCCCCAGTGGTTGGATAGAAACCGACCCGGATCTCGACCTGCTGGTCTTCTGCCCGGAGGCGCTCTACCGGCATCGGCGCGGCGAACCACCACCCTCGTTCGTCATTGCACGACGCATTGTCTGTGAACGGACAGAGTGATGCCGACTTCTTGACTGGGAAGCTGCCCCGGCTTAGCTGGCGCTCGGACCGGCACCGCGGCAGGGCATGGCGCGGTCGGCTTACTGAGTGCGTTCATTGATGAATGCTTCGAGTTCGTCGGCGATGGATTCCAGATGGGCTCCCGAAGCGAGCGAGACTTGAGCGGCGTAACGCCACGGCGGTTGGTCGTGGTCGGCCAGCGTGATCTCGCAGATCACTGCGCTGCGCCGGTCGTGTCGGCAGGAGATCTCAAGGCGACGGTCGGCTGACGTGTATCGGCATTCGTCGTCGAAGCCGCCGAGCGCCTCGGCGAGACTGCGGAAGAATGCGGCAATACTCGGGCGGAAGTCCGTCACTGGGCGGACGACCGAACCACCTTTGGTTCGGAGTTCCGCGACGAACGTCCACTGATGGTCGTAACCCTCGGGGTCCAGATCGGCGGCGACCGCGTCGCGCAACGTCAGCGATGTGAACAACTCGGTAGCAAGGATAAAGACTTCGTCCATCGCACCATCTTTGCGGCTCCAATGTCCTCGCGGCTGAGGAGTTCGGTCCGATTGTCGTGCGAGGGGCGACGAAGTGTTCGAGCACGGACGACGATGGGGCCGAGTCCAGCGTCGAGTGAGTGGACGCTGGGGTGGCCGAGCGGGACGACACCAGAACGGGCATTCTGGCGCGTCGCGGTTCCTGCGGTTATTGGCCCGCCCGGTGCGCACCCTGCGTGGGAAGCTGTTGTGGTTATGCGCATCTACCGGCCTGTGGAAGCGATCACAGCGGCGGACGCCGAGATCGAGTTTCGTAGTGGTGATCCGGCCCGAGCGTCGTCCGCATTGCTTCGTGCCGCGTTCTCGATCGAGGACTGGGCTTGGGTCGAGGGTTGGTGTGTGACCCTCTCGGTGATTGACGACGAGCTGCTGCGAAGACAGGTCGCGTATGCGCTCCACACGATCGCGCGTATCCATCATCAGATTCACCCATACATCGCGATGCCCGTACTCGTACGGCTGCGCGAAATCGGTAGCCCGGTCGTGGTCTGGAATGTCGACGAGGCGCTGTGGCAGTGCAAGGTCCAGTGCCGCGAGGAGATGCGCAGCTACATCGACGGTGGGGGCTTCGTCCCCTTCGAAGGAGTGCCATGGCCCGACGACGACCTCCGTGAGCAACTGTGGGAATTGTCGGCGGTCTGCCGGTATCTGGTGGAGCCGCTCAACTCGAATAGGCAGGTGGAGCTCGCTGCTGCGTGCGACTACATCGCCGAAGTGTGTGAAGAGCGACTTACTCGCGAGGAGATCGATTGGCTCGAGATCAGGAACCTCGCCGACACGTTGCCGCCGCTGCCATGGCTCGACCCGAGCTACGACCTTCCGCTCGAGCCCTGGCAGACCGAGTGTGGAGAACGCCATGCCGACGCGTTGGAATCCGTCGAAAGGTTCCGCACCGCGGTCGACGCTGAAGGGCGAATCGAGCAGAGGTTTCGCAATCGGATCATGAAGGCACTCGAACTCGTGAGTTCGATTCCCAACCAACGCGAACTTGCGGAGAGGCACCCGCGTGACCACATGCCTTGGGACGTGCTCCACGAGTGGAGCCAACTGGTGAATGAAGAGACGCTCCCGACCCTGCTCGCGGACTCGGCGTTCACTGCTGAAGAACACGCGGCGATCCTGGTCCTCAACGAGGCAGCAGCGGCGGCGGCGATTCCCGACGAGAATCCACCGCCCCAGGAAACCGTCTGGGCGACCGACTCCTGGCAACAACTCGCACGCACCGCCGAGGAAACACTCACCGTGTTCACGAAACGGGGTGAGCCCTCGGCAGGCACCGAGACCAACTGAACGCGCCAGAACTGCCTGATTGAGTCGGGGGTGGCGTTGCGGGGTTGGCGTCGGCGCACCTCTGTACGGGTTCAGCGCCGATTCAAGGTCATGAGCAGCAGCCCGTGCGCGGCTTGGCGTAATAGCGCCAGAGCGGGCAATCTGGCGCTGCTGAGACTGACCTGCGGCTGAGTTAGCTGGTGACCGAAGACCCCGTGCTTTCCAGCATCAGGGTTTCCTTCCTTCGGTCGCTCGTCTCTGAACCGATCGCATCAGCGCGTGTAGGAGGAGCCTTCTGCGGTGACCAGCCATTCGAGCGCGAGCTCGGCGACCTCCCGAGTGTCGAACTCGGCGAGGATCACCTCGCCCTCGTACGCGATCGAACCGCGGATCGCCCACGTCCGCTGATCGATCGGCACAAGACTGCACCACGCCTCGCGGCGCTCCGCGAGCAGCTCCTGCAGGATAAGCACGGCCGATGCCGGAAGCTCGGGGAGCGTCACAGCGGTCTCCCTTCTTCTCCATGGCGGTTTGCCGACGATCCGCGGGCGCGACCAGTCTTGCAAACAACGCCTCGTGACGCTTCGAGACCGGGCGAGCGCGCCAGATCTGCCGTTTCTGCGTTAGCTGGCTTCGTTCACCTCGCGGCCGAGCAGGTCGAAAACGGTTCGGAACGCGAACTCCGCTGCGATAAGCGTGACGACAATGGCCACGATCTCTACGAACCCTCCGAGACTCACGTGGTCGCCGAAAACGAAGTTGATTACCTCGAGGATCACGAATTTGCTCGTGAACAGAACGAGGAACTTGCAGAGACCCCCCACAGCCCGAGCAGCCCTGTACGTCTTGGTCCCGAAGTACACCGACAATCGGTGTTCGAGATAGATGGTCACGCCGAGCAGCAGTCGCAACAGGATCGCGGTCAGGACGGAGATGTAGAACGAGTCGATGACGATCGTGTCGGTGAACTCGACGAAGAGGTTCAATACCACGATGTCGATCAGGAGATACATCGTCCACGACGCGAACTGCGCCTGTCGGGCGGTAATGGTGAGCGTCTTGGTCACCACGCGACGCTACCGGCGAACCGCGCGCCATATCTGCCTGATGGATGCTGTCGTAGGCGATCGCGAAGGCCCACCGTGATGGGTTGCACGCCCGTATCACACGCACGAGATCCTCTGTCAGGGGCGTTCTGAGCGAATGTTCAAGCGACTGCGCCGGGGAAGGGCCGGACGGGTGACGAGCGGCGGGGCGCCGTGGGACCGTGCCGGCCCATTCGCTTTCATCCCCGACGCTGACGGCGAAGGCGACGCTGTGCGTTTGAGGGTAATGAGTCTGCTTACGCCTTCCGAGGTTGAACAGTTCGGTGGTCTGCCTAACGAGGCGATCATGGGGCAGATGGTGGGACCCGATACGGCCGAGCACAGGCCCGAGATGTTCAGGGTCAACATCCAATTCGTCGAGTTCATGCATTTCGTCATCGCTCGCTGGGCACCGGAGGAACCTGGCTTTGCTGACGTCGCCGCGGCGCAACAAGACGGATCGGTGTACGTCTTCGACGCGCGTACACCAACGCCACAGGGAGCGGTACCGGGCGAGGACATTATCGGCGAGTTCTATATCCGCGGCGGGAAAGTCGTGCCCGACGTGTACCACGCGAACCCTAGGCATAGGGTCTTCACTGAACGCGGCGGTGTGCAACTGACGCCGTTTCTGCGTGAACGTTTCATTTTCGAAATTGAGCCGGTTGCCCCCGAGCGATGCGCGTGCCGATTGATTGCGGCAGGACCGCCGCTCTGTGCTGTTCTGTCGGAGGGTCATCGCCACCACGGGGATCGCACAGGTTCGCGGTCATGCCCGTACCCCCATGCGCGGGTGCGCACCATTCAGGGCAATCTGTACCCCATGCAACCTGAGTGGTCTGCGTCGTCAAGTCGCCTGTTCGTCCTGCGAGGATCACGAAAGACAGAACTGTTTGATGCGATCTTCGATGCAGCGCTTGCCACGTGCGCGTCGCTCAGGCTGGTGCTGCGCGGGTCGCCGTCGACCGACACGTGCGTCGACGCGCTCGACGCGTTGCACCCGTTTCTTCTCACTCGGGAGGAGGTCAACAAGTGGCCGGGGACCGGCCTTGGACCTGGGGTCACGGCGTCGATGTTCACGTACGTTCTGGAACCCGCGGTCGTAGACATCATGTGCGCTGGGAATCGGCAGGTGTTCGACTGGGTACAACCTGCCCTGCCGCAAGACCCACATCTACTGCGTGCCGACGGAACCGTCTGGTTCTACTCCACCACGTACGACGAAATCGCGGGGTTCTATCTGACCGACACCGAATGGAACGACCTTCAGGAGCGCTTCCCGCTGCTCGCGAACTCAATTCGGCTGTGGCGCTAAACCCGTCATCGCGAGGGGTGAGAGCACAGGTCTGCCGCTCGGCGTGTGTCGGATCAGGGCAGTATGGGCGGGTGCGAGACGTGGCTGCCAGCGGGGGCCATGGACCCTCGATATCTCGCGCAGGATGAGGACAAGTTGGCGGACCAGGCGTTACCTGCTGGCTGGCATCCCGACCCGGTAGGTCGGCATCAGTACCGTTACTGGGACGGGAACGGCTGGACTTCCCACGTAGCGGACAACGGAGTCGCGGCGATCGACCCGGTGCCAGCGCGATCTTCGGGCGCAGACACTGGCGTGTCGGGCGCGATCTCCGCGTTGGGCACGCAGCTACTGGCGGGCGGGAGTGGCTCGGCTGGGTCGGGGATTGGTGGTGAACGGCAGGGTAGGACTGGCGAGCGCGAGGAGGATGAGGTCCCGTCGGCTGTCGTCGCGCCGGAGTCAACCTCGGAGCGTCGCGCGATCGAGGATCCGGCGGTTCGTCCCGAGTTACGCCGGATCATCGTCCACGGGGTTGTCTGGTTTCTGATTGGTCTGGCGCTGATCGGTGGCCACCTGGGTGCAACGGCGTACGTGAAGCGGCGAACCGCGTGGCTCGACGCGGCATGGGACCCCGGTGGCGGGCACTGTCCGGTCCTACTTCGATGGCGGCAGTGGAGACAGCGGGTCGGCGCGGACCGTGACTGTTGCGTTCGCGTGGCGCGGCCGCCGCCCGATCGAAGACGATCACGCTCGGGGACTCCGGCCCGTCGTTCCACCGGGGCGAGAAGGTCACGATCCTCGTTGACCCGACCGATTCTTCGCACGCATCGTTGCGGGGGGTCTCCAACCAAGCGCCTTGGACGCTGCTCGCGTCATGGGTCATGTTGGCGATGTGGAATCGGCGCCGTTTTCTACGCTGGCGTCAATTGGCGAAGGCACGAGTTGATGAAGTCGGCGTTGTCGGCTGGGCCGTGGCGTTCTTCGAGCGCGAGCATCACGCCATCCGGCAAGGGCTGGGTCGTCATACTGACCTCGGTTGAACCGTCGGTAGCGCGCTTCAAGGTGGCCGGTGCCTCGCGTAAGTCGAAGTTGGTGAGCCGAGCGTTCGAGGAAACGGTTAGTTGGACGGGGGATGTCGGGTCTGACGTCGTCGTCCGCACGACCGAGTCGTCGGCGCTGCTGCGACTTCACCGCCTTAACAACGAGAGTGCCGAAACACCTGTTGTGAAAGACTTGGCTCAACCAACCCCGGCTCCGGAGGGCGTCACGCCAGACGGAGATTTCGTATGTGGGAGTTGCGCTCGCGTTCGCAACGTCGCGTGACAGGTACGTCCACAGTCGCGATGATCATCATCCAAACTGATCCACCCTCGATCGAGTATTCGCGGAAGGATCGTCGATCGCCGAAACGCGGGTCTGAGGGCGGGACCATCGTTTCTGGATGAGGAACACTCCGACGGAGCGCGGAATTACGTTGGAACAGGGTGGACACACCGCACCCTGGTGGATCACTTGCGGTGTGTATGGCTGGACGGTTCATACGCACTTTTCGCGACGCGGAGGGAAGCGGAGGCCGCCTTCGTGGCGACGAAATCAGGACTGGAAGAGGCTCTGCGCCGCGACGACGACGATCGTCTTCAGAATTTCGTTGAGCGGTATCCCTAGCCCGGCGCGGGGGACATTTGCGGACGCTCGGGTGGGCAGGCGGGACGGCACCAGAACGAAGCCTCTTTGTGTCAAGAGTCTGTTCGCGGGCCGCGCTGAAGCGTGCGTTGTCGGGTGGGCGTAGCGTTGGTGTCGGGTCCGGGAGTGACCTCACCGAAGAGCCGGCCGTCAGAGCTGTCGGTAGACCGCGTCGCTGATGCGTCGCTTCAACGCGCGCAGTGCTTCTTGCGGGTCTTGCCCTCCGCGATCTTGCGGAGGAAGTACGTGCGTCCGAGCGTGTCGTGCGACACCTGGGTGATCGCGGCCACGTGCAACGCGTGGTTCAACTGACGGTTCCCCGCGGGTTGAGTCGGTGCCGCACACGCGGTCCGGATGACGCTTCGAGTGGTGCGGTCGCGTTGTAGCGGGCGTAGTGACCGGCGCTCGGGAATCGGGTCACGTCGCCGGTGTGCCCGACGATCAGCGCGGCGGCCCAGGGTCCGATGCCGTACACGTCGGTGACGGTGGTGCCCGACGCGACGACCGCGACACCGATGCGCTTGACGAGGGCTTCGAGTTGGTCGTCAACGCGGCGAACGTCGGCGAGGAGCTCGAGCGCGATGCGTTTGCGTTCGACGTCGACGAGCTCGACCGGACGCAGACCTC
Source organism: uncultured Actinomycetes bacterium (assembly GCA_963819735.1). Taxonomy (GTDB): domain Bacteria; phylum Actinomycetota; class Acidimicrobiia; order IMCC26256; family DASPTH01; genus CAWFXC01. The sequence goes on from CAWFXC010000001.1 coordinate 1,514,141, forward strand.
GCAGCACCTGACCCGCCTGTCGGGCGCTCAAACGGCCGCTTGAACCGCCGGGAATCAACAGGCAGAGCAGGGCGTGGAGCCGACAGATGGTCCGGGTCCGTGACGCGGTGAGGTCGTGGTGACGGTTCGCTAACAGGCGCAGCACCGCGGAATGGTCGACCGGTCGGACCCGACGCAGCCCGGCGTGACGCAACGCGACGATCGCCGCGGAGCGCGGCGTCGTGCGGGTCGGACTTGTCGGTCCGACCTGAGTCGAGCAGACGTACCCGCGCCGACAACGTGGGGGGCACATCCACGACGCATTCGCCGGCGGCGACGAGCTGCTGCGGCAAGGAACGCGCCGAGACCGCCAGCGGCTTCGACCGCCCAGGTGGCGGCTCGAACGGTGCCGCGAACCCCAGCAGCCGGTCGCGTTGCCAACGATCCGCGTTCACGCGCACCTGACCGACGAGTTCTTCGGTGTCGTCGAGCACCGCCGCAGTGTGGGACCGCTTGTGTGGATCGATTTCGATCACGAACATCACTTCCCCCTTCAACCTGACCGTCGTGGGAATGCCACGGCGGGCAGTCCTGATGAAGGGTGATTGCTCGCCTCTTTCGAGCCACGCCGCAGCGAGAACCCAACCCGCAGTCACTTCGCTCAGAAGCCAACCAACAACGGTGGCAGGGCATTATTGGCGACCGCGGGCCAGGCCCTCGAACGCTACGAGCAAGCCCGCAACGCCTGCACGCGATCCTCTATCAGGGCAATCTGTGCGGCTGCGTGTCCGCGCCTGCGGAGTGTCCTGAACGGTCCTCAGCAGTATTGCTTCTTCAGGATTCCAGCAGTAGCGGGCGCCTCCGTGGCGAAGGTGTCGCGGCTCGCTTGGGCGGGCGCGTCGCGAGCTTGCTTGGCGCCACCGCGTCGACGAAGAACAAGTCCAAGCCGTTCACCTGGACGTCCATATAGACCGCGCTTCCCCGCACGCGCTTGCCAAGTCTTCCTTTAGGCGCTTGTCGTGGGTGCTGAGGGTCCCATCCAAAGTGGCGTTCACGACGGCAATGACCGTTTCATACGGACCTCCGAGGGCAGCAGGTTCGCTGACACACGAAGCCAGGTAGCTCTTCTTCCCGTCGATGAAGCGGCCGCCAGTGGCGCGGTCCACAGAAGCCCGGCTCGCGGTAAATGAAGGAATGGATCAGCTGCTTGGTCGTGCGCTCAATCGCCGCCTCTTGGTCCGAGGCCCGACTACCTGGAACTGCTGCAAGGCACGAAGGTGCCGCCGCCAACGAGACGACAAGGGCCAACAACGTGCCGACGAGGAGCTTGTACACAACGCCTCATCTCAGCACAAAACCTCGCGGCGCTCCGCGCGGTGCGACGGAATGTGTTGGCGGGACGAGCGCAGTGCGGGCCATAGTTTCTTGGTGTCTCTCCGCAGATTCCTACACCGGTATTGGATCGAGTTCGATGAACCTGCTGATGTGCCTGCGGGTCGCCGTCGCTTCGGTGTTACGGCGTTTGATATTGAGGATGCGATGCGTTTGCTTCGTGCTGAGGTCGAAGCAGAGGAAGCTTCCCGCCGGCGTGCCAGGCCAGGTGCACGTGGGAGCGGCGTGCGTATGCCCGCGGAACCTTCCCCACGTCGTCGAGGATGTTGATGTGACCACGCTTGACGCCGGTCACGTCCGGCCGAACCCGATGCACCCGCCGTCGGAGCGTGGGGTCTGGTTCCCGAAGTTTGGGTTCTTCACGTAGCGCATAACTGCCGATCTGCGTTCCGACTCAAACAGCTGTCTCTCGCGTGGACCCGCAAGGAGCGTGTCAGTCGTGTGCCGTGTCGAGGAGGGTCGCGATCGTGTTGTGGTTTTGCGTCTCCGCGAGCGATCTCGCGGTGTGGCCGCCGTGTGCCACGGCGCCGGGATTGGCCCCGCGTTCGAGGAGGAGCCGCACTGCTGGCTCCGAGCCTCGCTCGGCGGCCCGGTGAAGCGCGGTGAAGCCCCGTTCGTCTGAGGCGTTTGGGTCGGCACCGTGATCGAGGAGCCACGTCATCCGCTCGACGTCGTTGTGCTCTGGATCGAGTTGCGCAAAGTTCATGAGAGTGGTTGCGCCTTGTGCGCTTCGGGCGTCGATGTCGAGTCCTCTCGCGAGCAGCCATTCGAAGAGGTCGGTGCCCGGCTGTGCGCCCGCCCACTGGAGCGCGTGCAGCCCGTCGCCGGCTAAGAGGTCAATGGGTACTCCCGCGTCGAGCTGCACCTGCGCCGCGTCGAGGTCACCTCGTGCGATCGCAATGTGGAACAAGGAGTAGCTCCGCAGCGGCTGCGTCGGCATCGGTGCCTCGAAGCGATCGGGCGTGGCGAACGACGCGAGATTGCCGAACATCGAAAAGCAATGGATCGCGATCTGGTCGACGTTCGCATCGGCCAAGTCCGTTGGCACTGGGGCCGGGTGCTCCTCGCGCAAGACGTGGGTACGCACCAGAAAATCGAAGTTCGCGATGGTGAGCTCTGGTGGCTCCTCGGGATCGAGGAAGCACCCAACGACATCGGTCACCACGATTTCCCCGTCCGTCGCGGAAATGGACGCCGTCACCAGGAGTTGCCGCGTCCAGCTCCGCACAAAGAGCACACGGTTGTCGCGATAGAACATCGCCCACTTGTGTTCCATCGTCTTCGGCGCGAACAACACGCCTTCAGCGAGCATCGATCGACCGAGTACTGCAAACCGGCTTCGAATGTCCGCGAGTTCGGCGGTCGCAGATCGAGGAACGACGTACCATCGTCACCGCCGAACGAAATACGCGTTCGCGGCGGCGTCGTAATCGGACACCAACGAGAGCATCGTCTGGGTCGAGCCGCGGCGCACATCGAGCACCCGGACAGGCCAAGGATTGTTCTCATCCAACAGCCACGCCACCCCATACTCAGATCGCTCGGAGCCCCTCTTCCGACGCTTCCACGGCATGTGCGGCATCATGCCCCACCACCGACACGAGCGCTCATCAACGCCGCTCCTTCACGCATAGCTGCCGATCCCGCGGCCGTTCGGCTCCGCGATGGATCCGGCAATATGTTAGCCCATGGGGATCGGTGCATACGGCGGTGGTGACTGGGCGCCCACGGACGATGGGGAACCGATCTTCCGAGCCGAGGTAGTCCATCGGTCCGATGGCGGCTTCGGGCTCCGCACGAGGAACATCAGTTTCCAGACAAGCGCGTCGGGAAGTCGAGGCTGTTTGTGCAGCAAGCCGCCGAGATGTTGCTTGACTATGCGCAGGCGCTTCGCAATCCGCGTCGTCGGCCATCGGAGTAGAAGCGCCGGCTTAGAACTCTGTGAGTTGGTTGACCCATCGGGATGAGGCGCCGCACGCGACAGGGACCCAGGCCGAAAGCCAGGGTCCCCGTCGCGTGTCGGTCTCACCAGGTCGGCGTCACGTCAGCGGTGCCGTCACACCGAGCCTGGTGGGGTTCACTTGAAGCGAACGCCCATCGGGCCGACTGACACGGATTCTGAACCATCCGAGGAACAGAAGCCGTTGCAGCTTCCGACGGTGTGCAGTGCACTTGCCGAGACGATCGCCCCGCCGGCACGGAACACGCCGTTGCCGAGGATCTGGACGGTGACGCTGTTCACGGTCGTGCCGTCACAGGTCAGGAATCCGGGCGACGTCGGGTTCTGCGGCGAGAACGGACCGGCCGACATGGTGGCGGACCCCGAACTCACGGTCTTGCCGTGCGCTTGTGATATCGACACGGTGACACTGTCAGTGAGTGTGGTGTCGCCGGGGTTCCCGATCGGTGCACACACCACACTGACTGGGACGGACACGAGGAGACGGTCCGTGACCTTGATCGGTGACCCGATTGTGACGGTCATCGACGGCGTTGTCGCTCCCGCCGAGGACACCAACCCGAATACTGCGATGCTGCACGCCAGCATCGCGAATACCGACTCCGGACAAGATTCTGCGTTTCATGGCTGATCCTTCCGACCTGTTGTCGATGAGATGGATGGTCGGGCGATCCTCACATCGCAGGTCGGGTGGAACCATGAGGTAGCGAGCGACTTCAACGTAGCGATGAAGCAAGTCGATACTGGCTTGCCAGCTAGCGACATTGATCAACTCGGCGCACAGGACGCGCTTGACCGGGCACCATGACCTCTCAACAGCCTCCAGTAATCTCGGTGTCCTCGACCGATGATGCGCCGGGAACGGCGATGTTGAACAGTGTCCTCGCCAGCGTGCACCGCGTCTGACCTGGACCGAAGTCTGAACTCAAGGACCGGCCGGAGGAATTTCTGATGCGAGCTACCGGGGTCGCAGTCACGCTTGCGGCGATGCTCGTCGCGACGGTGGTGGTCGCGATGGCTGGGCCGCGGTCCGGCACACGCATGACGACCGTCAGAGTCGAGGCCGCGGGATCTCGCTCCGGACGAGACCACAGCGCTCGCGTACCGCATTGCCGTTCTGAACCGTTCAGTCAAGATCGACGGACTCTGATGCGGACTCGATGGGTTCGGTCTCGTGTCGGGCGTCAGCGATCGGACGATCGAGGGCTGGTGCTGTGAAGTATGAGGGTCGTGAAGTCGCGTTCGGTCCCTTCGAGTTCGCGTTCGAGCCGATTCGGGGTGGCGGAAAAAAAAGTGCGTTCGACCGATTTTTTCGGCGCGGTACGACCGATGGCATGTACGAGTACGGCGGCGGCCAGGGGGAGCTGATGGGCATTTCGCCGAATTCGGTGCCATTGCTCGACGCGATTCGCTCGGTCGTGTCTCATCCCGACGCGGCGGACTGCGTGATCACGTTGCTACGTGACCCCAGTTGGGGTCCGCAGTTGGTTGGGGCGGTCGCCACGTACGCGTCACCGTTCGCGTCGGCAGTTACGCAGGCGTGGCGTGCGTTCGATTCGGGAAGCTGGGTGAGCCCACAACTCGCCGCGATGTTGTCGCTGGTCGATCCCGACTTCGCGACACTCGCCATCGATCGGCTCGAACAACGGTGTCCCCTCAGTCACGATCAGGACTACGAGATACTGTCGGCGATGGAGCGAGCCATCGCGCAGGGTACGAGCGGTGGCTACCTGCGTTCATGCAAGGCGGCGGCGGCATTGCTCGCTCTCCTGGACACGGACATACCACGCGACCGGCGCACCTTGGCGTGCCGCGACGACCCGGAACTGCAACGCCTCATCGCCGACGACAAAGACCAGGCGATCGCAACGAGATGGCGCGCAGGCCTCATCCTTCACTGGGGTACCACCAACCGAGACTGAGGACTGCTCGGCAGGGCCGGGATGTCGGCGGTTTGCGCTGGCATTCGGGCACAGTGCTGTTCCCGAATCTGAACTGCCGTTCGGCATTCACGAATAATCGGGGTGGCCCGAGTCGAACGTGCCTACAACCGCGGACGCGGTAGGCCAACCGTGGATCCCCGACGCCGAGCATCGTAAGCGACACGCGAATACATATATCTGCCGCTCCGTGTTTGTACTCCGCACGTCTCAGCGTGGGCGATGTCGCCAGTTGTGCGCAGGTGCCATGCGAGGCACGCGACGAGAAGCGTGTCGTCGTCGCCGAGATCTTCTGCACCGACGAGCACTCGTACCTCTGCGCGATAGATCGGCAGCCGGCCTTCCGATCGCTTGCGATGCCAACTCAATGTGATGACGGACACACCGAGCTCGTTCTCCACACGCATTGAGGGAGTGGTCCGGGCACCACCGGCCCGGATACCGCTGAACGCGAGGGGACGCAGCGAAGCATCGGTCCCTCAACAATGCTGATCGTCGCAATCCGAGGTCGGAATCGGATCACCAGCTGATTGTTTGCCGACGTCCTCAGCTCGGTTGTCTTCGGGCGCGATCCCTTCGCCGGCCGCATGAGATATGCACCGCTACCGACAACGACGATCTCGTTGGGGCGCCCGTCGGGATAGTTGAGGAACGCACAGTGATTGCCCTCGGGATCATCCGAAGATGTGGCTCCACTCACCCTCGCGGTGGCCTACCAGCTCCGTTCCGGGCGCGAACCTGCGGTCCTCCATTTCGAGCGACGATACGAGATCCACAACCGCTCGCTCGCGGACGATTGATGTCGATCAGCGTTGAGCGCCCCATATCTGCCGTTCTGCCGCGCCACGTGTGCCCCAGAATCGGGCCTCTTTGTGTCAAGGGCCTGTTCCCGGGCGCGTCGAAGCGTGCGCTGTCGGGTGGGCGTAGCGTTGGTGTCGGGTCCGGGAGTGACCTCACCGAAGAGCCGGCCGTCAGGGTGCAGAGCCGGCCACGCTGGCCTTTGGAGCCGTTCCCGTCTGTCCTCCCGGACCCCTCGAAGTCAGGGTCGGGTGTCGGCGAGGAGCTGGCGGTAGACGGCGTCGCTGATGCGTCGCTTCAACGCGCGGAGCGCTTCTTTGCGGGTCTTGCCTTCGTCGATCTTGCGGAGGAAGTACGCGCGGCCCGGGGTGTCGTGCGGCGATCTGGGTGATCGCGGCGACGTGCAACGCGTGGTTCAACTGGCGGTTGCCCACGCGGGTTCAACCGGTGACGCACGCGCGGTCCGGATGATGCTTCGAGTGGTGCGGTCCCGTTGTAGCGGGCGTAGTGACCGGCGCTGGGGAACCGGGTCACGTCGCCGGTGTGACCGACGATGATCGCGGCGGCCCAGGGTCCGATGCCGTACACGTCGGTGACGGTGGTGCCCGACGTGACGACCGCGATACCGATGCGCTTCACGAGAGCTTCGAGTTGGTCGTCGATGCGGCGCACGTCGCCGAGGAGCTCGAGCGCGATCCGTTTGCGTTCGATGTCGACGAGCTCGACGGGCCGCAGACCGCGCAGGACCTGACCCGCCTGTCGAGCGCTCAAACGGCCACTGAATCCGCCAGGAACGAGCAGGCAGAGCAGGGCGTGGAGCCGACAGATGGTCCGGGTCCGTGACGCGGTGAGGTCATGGTGACGGTTCGCCAACAAGCGCAGCACCGCAGAGTGATCGACGGGTCGGACCGGGCGCAGCCGGGCGTGGCGCAACGCAACGACCGCCGCGGAACGCGCATCGTGCGGGTCGGACTTGTCGGTCCGGCCCGAGTCCAGTAGCCGCACCCGCGCCGACAACGTCGGCGGCACATCCACGACCCGTTCACCGGCAGCGACGAGCTGCTGCGCCAGCAACGCGCCGAGACCACCAGCAGCTTCGACCGCCCAGGTGCGTGGTTCGAACGGTGCCGCGAACCGCAACAGCCGGTCGCGTTGCCAACGATCCGCGTTCACGCGCAGCTGGCCGACGAGCTCTTCGCTGTCGTCGAGCACCGCCGCGGTGTGGGACCTCTTGTGTGGGTCGATTCCGATCACGAACATCACTTCCTCCTTCAACCTGACCGTCGTGGGGATGCCACGGCGGGCAGTCCTGATGAAGGGTGATTGCTCGCCTCTTTCGAGCCACGCCGCAGCGAGAACCCAACCCGCGGCCACTTCGCTCAGAAGCCAACCAACAACGGTGGCAGGGCATTCTTGAGACCGCGGGCCAGGCCCTCGAACGCTACGAGCAAGCCCGCAACGCCTGCACGCGATGCTCCATCAGGGCAATCTGGGTGCGTGTCCGGACTCAGACTCATCGGCTACTGGCGAAGCGACGATGAGCCGGAGTGGCCAGATCCATTCGGCGTTCGTTGATGAGTCGTGGGACACAGACGAACGGCAGCTCGTCGTCAGATACAGGCGGTAACGCTCCTAAGCTCTGGGACGCAGATGGGGATATCTCCGTGTGGATTCTGCGGCAAGCCAAACGGGTGGTCGGAACTTACGGATACGGTCTGCACATATGGCCCGAGGGTCTCAGCCGCTGCGTCAGTGATCATGGCGTGCGGCTACCGCGAGAGGTCGTCGAGACGCATCCGCGTTGGCATGCGAGCCGTGACCCGTGAAATGGATACGGATTGGTGGAGAAAGTGAGCCCCGACTGGAGGTGACACGGCAGATCTACCGTTCCGCTCGCCCGCTCGGGGGACATTCGCCGCACGCTGGGGTCGGCACACGTCACCGACTCCAGAGCGGGCAATCTGGCGCCGTCGACGCGGTGGATGCCCAAACCGATGGCTACGCTGACGCTGTCGTCATCACGCTCTTTCTGCTCGTTCGTGTGCCTGCTGCTCGGGCTCACAGCGTTCGGTCTTGTGTGCGCTTGGCGGGGGACGCCGTTCTCATCTCGCGCGCTGTCGATTCTGTTTGTGATGTGGCTGGCAGCACTTGTGTTCTTGACCATGCGACCGACGTCGGGTCGGGCGGGGCTCGATTCTGTGCCGCTCATCCTCGGCGGTCCCGGATCGGCCAGAGATGGCGTTCTCAATGCAGCCTTGTTCGTACCGCTCGGCCTCATGCTGGCGAGCGCAGGCTGGCGCATTCGTCGAGTGCTTGGCGTTGCGTTTGCCTTGTCATTGACGGTGAAGATGACGCAGTACTTCTTCGTCAACTTGGGGCGAGTCTAACGTGAACGACCTCATCTTCAATGTCGCCGGCGCCACGATCGGTTGGACGGTCAGCTCGGCCATCTGTCGACATCGGAGGGGCACTGCCGAAGCAGAACCCGTCGGTCCACCGACGGAACTCGAGGAGGGCCTGCGGACGTAGGGGAACTGCCGATCTGTAGGTGAGGGACCAGTGACATTACCAGACGCTCGGGTCCGCGGGATGGTCAAGCGTGACCGCGCCATATCTGCCGTTCGTTCTGCGTCTCAGCGACCCACCAGTCTGCTGAACGTTCTCGGGCCATAAGGCAGGGTGGGTGCAGAACCCGCGCATCGAGCGCCGTGCATGACCGTCAGTCAAGCTTTTCTCTCCCCGGTGCCGCGAGGCCCTGTCCCTGTGACGCGCAGACGTCTGAAGCGTCTAGATGGGCGAGCCAGAGGAGGGCCGCATGTTGTACGGGAGCGAGGAGCACCACGCCAGCCTGATGGCCTTGCTCGCAGAGGGCAGCGACTATCGAGCTGGGTTGGAAGAGTTCAGCGACGGAGCCTAGTAGCGAAGTGCCTGGTCTTCGACACGATCGCGAGCGCCGAGGGAGCAGCACCTCCGCCGCCCGACGCCGCTGACTACAGCGAGTCGGAGCTCCGCGGCCTGTTCCCGATCACGGAGAACTGAAGCGAGGTCGATTGCTCCGCCCGGCCTCAAGGCACATCAGGCGAAGTCGATGAGAGAGATGCCAGACCACGAGTGCGAAGTAGCCCTTCCCTGGGGCAGCCCGCTGGGGCGGGACGACGACTGCAGCCGCGCCGACCGGCGAATGATCTCGGAACGAGGAGCGAGCTCGCGTGGCAAACGACAAGCTTGATAGGTCCAGCGCTGACCTTGGTGGGAGAACGAGTCGGTCATATGGCCAGGCCCGCTCGGCAAAGACTGGGAGTATCTCGGCGGGCTCGCCGAATGGAGCCTGCCGGTACAGCATCTGCTGCTGAAGGTGGGGCCTCGCGGCATCGTGGTGACGGAAAATCGACTAGCGCCCACGAGCGTCACGATTCCGTGGCATCACATTGCCGCCCTGCATGTTGAAGGCTCACAACAAGCACAAGCGCGAGCGACCGTCGCGCGTCTCCTCGCCGTCGGCATCCTCGCGTTCGGCTGGAAGAAACCAGAGCGAGCTGGTTTTCTCGTTATCGAAATGGCGGACGACACGGAGTGCATTTTCTTTGGCACGCTCCCTGAGCCCGAACTCCGCACGAGACTTCGTCCGGTGCTGAAGTTCTTGACGCCAGCCATTCCAGGTCAAGCGACTCCACAAGCCGACGCATCGACACCTGCGGCCAATGAATCTGCTGCAGCGCGTCTTCGTGCAGTGGCCGAACTTCATCGCGATGGATTGTTGACGGATGAGGAGTACGAAACAAAACGGGCCTCCATCATCGCCGAACTCTGAAATGCGCCTATGCAGTGACCCCGAGTCGCCCTGGGTTGCTTCATTGCGACACCTAGCCTTCTGGGCCGACGGCTTCCGGGTGGCGCATATCGGAAGCAAACCGTGGTTGGGTCGAGCGATCGGGGACTCAAGTGGTTGAGCCGAGGTTCGAGGATCGCGCAGACGCCAAAACTGTGCATGCGATGTTGGGCGCTCTTGGGGGAGCACGTGCACGCGACCGCTGGCCTAGTGCGTTTCTCCCGCTTCTTCGCGAGAGGGGCATCGAAGTCAGTTGGCGGGTTCTCGCTCAACTCGGCGGGCACCTAGAGCTGGAACGGATACCCAGCCAACCATTCCTCGAATTCATGCTCGCCGCAGTCGCGAGGTTCAAGGGCCCGCGGTTGCTCGATCCATGGGCGGACGCAGGCGTGCTTCTGTCGGCATTGACCACCGAGATCGAACCCTCGTCAGCCTTGGGTCTCATCCGGGAGGCCTCGCTTCACGAGATCGCTGAGGCGATCTCGCACGGAACCGAATGGTTGGTCGGTGATCCCGTCCAACTGCTGATCGGCCTTCAGCACGCCGCGCGTCGCTTCGATCTCGTCGTGTGCGCTCCAGCTTGGGGCCTCCGGAAGTATGAGGGTGAAGATGACGTCACTGACGACAAACGGCTAGCTCGGCTCACGATGGACCACCGAGTCATTCTTGAGAGTTGCGGGCTAGTCGATGATGGAGGCAGACGCGTTCTTCTTTCTCCCTGACCAGTTTCTGCTCAGTACGAGGTCTGACGGCGTCAGGACAATGCTCGAAGAACGAAACTTCTACGTGTGGAGCGCGATCTCGTTGCCAGCGTCTTGGAATCCGCAGGCTTCGATCACGGGAAATCTCATCGAGATTCGCGAGGGGCGCCCAAGCAGCATCTTTGTTGGGAGAGCTGCGTCAGATTCAAGCAACGAGCGACTAATTCTCAACCTGGCCGAGCGTCGAGCAGGGCGAATCCCTGCAGTCGGGGTGTTGCTGGACCCCGAGCAGTTCTCCACTTGGGAGAATTTCGACAATGCACTGGCATTCAACAAGGCGGCGAAAGCCTTCGGAGCCGAAACTGTCCGGCTCGGTGACATCCTCCTAGAGAAGATGCTTGGCAACCGCGACGATGACGGGGGGTTCCAAGATCGTCCCAACTGCCTGTTCGTGCCTGCCTTTGGTGCCTCGCCAGCTTTCACCAGTCGTTCGGATCTAGTACTCAAGCCGCACAACTACATACAGCTAGTGCTCGACCCGGAGTTGGCAAGCGCTGACTTCGTCGCTGAATACCTCAACACATCGATCGGCTCGCTGACACTCCGCGCGGTTCAAACGGGCACGCTGCACAAGCGCATCGCTCTCGGCGATGTCGATTCAGCGCCGTTGCCGCTTCCGCCTCTTCACGATCAGCTGCGGGTAATGACTCTCCAGCATCGACTCAACGGACTGAGGGCGGAGCTGGAAGCGACTGGGCGCGATCTTTGGCGCAGCAAAGATGGGGTACGAACAGCAAGCCGATCTCTCCAAGCGTTTCCTGCGAGCGACAGCCTCGATTCTTGGCTCCCGCGCCTTCCCTATCCGCTCGCATCGATTCTCTGGAACTACCAAGCCACGCTCGAGCCGCGTCGACGAACCGAGATTCTCTTCGCGTTCTTCGAGGCGACGGCCGAGTTCTTGACGACGATTCTGCTCAGCGGCCTCCGATCAAATCCGATGCTGTACGAGGATCTGAAGAGCGGTCCGTTGAGCGAGCTGGAGGGAATGCGCTGGCGTGACGCCTCGCTGGGTTTCTGGATCGTCATCGGCATGAACCTGGCGAAGACTGTCCGGCGCATGCTCGCAGGTGAGCAACGACTCTTATGCCGAGATGTGTTCAGGTGTTCGGGCACATGGCTAGACGCAATGACAAACAAGGATTTGTTCGCCGTGCTGGAGCGAGTCGCAGAGCTTCGGAATGCGTGGAAGGGGCACGGCGGAATCGAGTCGGATCAAGAGAGCGAGCAGCGCCTTGATCGCCTGCAAGCCGAACTGACCACGCTCTTCGGACCGCTGACCACCGCGTTCGAGGACCTTGTTTTGATCCGACCAAAGTCACTGCAGTTCGATGGGCAGGTTTACGACGTAGTTGTCGAGGAGCTGATTGGTCACGCGGTGCCCTTTCGGGCGACGACTCGACAGGCATTGGGTCCCATGAGGACACTTGCTCTCTACCTAAGCGAGATTGACGGCATGGATGGCCTGGAGCTGCTGCCTTTCATCCGCATGCGCGTAGGTGCACCTGCTGAGACCGCCTGCTACTTCTACAATCGGCTCGGGAGTGAAGGCGCTCGCTTCGTTTCTTATCACCAGGCGCAAACCTCGGAGTTTGTCGACCATGACAGCGCCATCTCAACACTGGTGACTGAATTAACGGGTGAGTGACTTGTCAGCGTCCGTCGGACCCGTCTGCGGACGTCCATCGCGCGTTTCCATCGCGCGGCTATCGCGCGGACGCCGACGTTCGTGGTCGTCTGCAGTTGAATTCGGGCCCGGTGAATCGTTTGTGGCTGCTCGCTCGTGTCCGCCGGCGTTTGGCTCCCCCGAATTCCCAAGCTGAGAACGCGAGTTCGATTCTCGTCACCCGCTCCACCGCAGAAGCCCCGTCAAAGCGGGGCTGCTCGCTTCGGCGTGATCTCCGTATGGCTGCTTCGTGAGCGTCCCGGGATCGGGCGGACGAAGGCGGGCAAGGTCATGGCCGCGAAACGGCCAGCATCGGCAGTTTTCTCCCCTTGTGCCGTCCCGTCGGCTCGGCGGGGTGACTGGACGCGCATCCTGCGCGGGTCTACGTTCCGCGACGCCGAGAACACACTGACCTTCGCGCCACGAGACGCGCGCGTCGGCCTTTGGGGGGAACGATCGACACGGATCAACGTAGGTCCGATAGCACGAAGGCGGTGGGGGGTATGTCGAGGCACGGCGGCAAGATCGCGGTGATCGGCCTGGTGACGCTCGCGTTGGCGGTATTGAGCGTGTTGCCGGCCGGTGCCCAGTCGAGCACTGAGAAGCCGAAGGCCACGGAGATCGGCGTCACGCCGACCGAGATCCACATCGCGGTCATCGCCGACGTCGACAACCCGTTCGCCCCTGGTCTGTTCCAGGGTGCGGTCGACGGCGTCCAGGGCGGCGCGAAGTACATCAACAGCAAGGAAGGCGGTGGCGGCATCGCGGGTCGCAAGCTCGTCGTCGACTTCACCGACTCGCACCTGAACGCCAACGACTCGCGGAACGCGACGATCACCGCGTGCCAGAACGACCTCGCGATGGTCGGTGGTGCGGCGCTGTTCCTCTCCAGCGTGTCCGACATCACCGGCTGCAAGGACCAGGCCGGTCAGGCCGTTGGTCTCCCCGACATCGGCTCGGTCGTCACCGGCGTACCCGAGACCTGCGCACCCACGTCGTTCCCGGCGATCGGCGTCCAAATCGACTGCGCGACGATCACGCAGAACCCGCAGACGTTCTACGGCAACGCGGGGCCCGACAAGTGGCTGCTCTCCAAGAACAAGGGCGGCCTGCACGGCCCGATGGTCATCGGGAGTGACACGAAGGACGCGGCGCGCGGCGGCACGATCCTGGCGCTCACAGCCGCGGCGGCGGGCGTGAAGGCCGATCAGGGCACCACGATTCCCCGGTCGGGCCGCGATCCCCAGAGTGCCTACACGCCGATCGTGCAACAGATGAAGACCGACAATTCCAACTACTCGTTGATGACGTCGGACGCGAACAGCGCGCTCCTGTTGCGCAACGAGGCCACCCTGCAGGGCCTCGACTCCTCGAAGATCGCCTGGGAGTGCGTGTCGTGCTACGGCAACAGTGTCGTTACGAGCAACGCGGCGGCGTTCGAGGGTGAGTACCAGTTCCTCGGCTTCCTGCCGTTCGACGAGACGAAGTACAACAAGACCCTCGCCGGGTTCATCAAGTACGTGGGGAAGAGCAAGGCCGACCAGTTCTCGGCCTACTCCTTCGAGGCCACGCTCGCCTTCGCCGACGCGATCAAGGCCGCGGTGGCGAAGAACGGCATCAACGGCATCACCCGCGCGTCGACGATCGAAGGCATCAAGTCGCTCACCGACTTCAACGCCGGCGGGATGGCGGGTACCCACTCGTTCAAGACCGCCCGCGGCTCCGCCTGCTTCGTCGAGGTGCAGTTCAAGAGCGGGAAGTGGGTGCGGGTGTACCCGACCAAGAAGGGCACCTTCGACTGCAAGGCATCGAACGGCGTCGCAATCAAGCAGAATCTGCTCGGCAACTGAGGTCGCGGTCCTGAGGTCGACGATCTCTGGCCACCCGTGCGCCCGACATACGTGTGCCTCCAGGGGCGCTCCTCAGCCGACGCCTTAGCGACAGCCGAGCATCGACACGGCGAGACACCAGATGCGCAGGTCGGGGACCGTCCTACACGTTGAAGAAGGCGACGAGCTCGGCGACGAGGGCGTCCGGTTGTTCCGAAGCGATCCAGTGCCCGCAGCGATCGATGATGCGGCCGGTCACGTCCTTGGCGACCGCGTTGAGGGACTGCTCCGGGAAGACGCCCGACGAGAACGAGCCCCCGACCGCCAGCACCGGCATCTCCAGCGGTGTGACCGCGTGCACCTCGTTCTGCGCGACATCCTCGAACCACGCCCGGTAGTACTGGAACGCGGCGTGCCACGCGCCCGGTGCCGTATAGCAACGCGCGTACTCGTCGATGTCGGCCTCGGTGATGGCGGTCGCGTCGTAGGCGCCCATGGTCTTGAGGAAGAACGACATGTACGCGCGCTCTTTCCCGGCGGTCAACATCTCCGGCACGTCGGGCACCGCGTGGAACGCCATGTGCCACACCCATCCGTGGGGCGACGGCGTGAGCAGCTGCTCCCACCCGAATCCCGGTACCAGCATCTCGATCACCGCGAGCCGCTTCACGCTCGAACGGAACTGCGCGGCGTAGGCGTACGCGACTGCGCCGCCCCAGTCGTGCCCGGCCAGGTAGATCTCGTCGTGGCCGAGGTCGGAGATCAACGCGTGGATCCGTTGCGAGACCGTGTTGGTGTCGTAGCCGCTCGCCGGCTTGCTGGAATCGCCGAGGCCCGGAAGGTCGACCGCGATCACCGTGAACTGCTCCGCCAGCGCCGGCAGCAGCGCGTGCCACGCCCACCACGTCTGCGGCCACCCGTGGAGCAGCACGAGCGCAGGCCCCTCGCCGCCGATGACGGAGTGCATCACGACACCCTCTGCCGAGAGTGACCCCGCGGCGGCCGACGGGGTGCCGATCACGCGCCGGTCGTGCACGAAACCTGCGGGCGTTTGGATCTCCAACGGGAACCCTCCGGATCCGAGTCGTGGAACGCCGAGAGACTCTACGCAGGTCGGCGGCGGCGTTGCCCGTGAAGGCGATTCACGCGCCGCCGGCGACCTCTTGCCAGGTGAGGCCACTGCGCACACTGCGGGGCTGTTCGGCGACGATGTCCGAACCCGGCCGGGCGTGATCGTCGCGGATCTTCACGAGGATCCAGCGGCGATCACCCGTCTTGGTGAGGGCGAACCCTCCGCCGAGCTTGCGGCCGTCGAGCACGAACGACAGGTGACCGGGGTCGTCGCGCACGACCTCGACCGTGCCTTCGTCCCAGATGATCACCGCGCCGGTGCCGCGCGCCGAGCCGGCGTGCACTCCTTCGAACTCGCCGGCGGCCAACGTGTGGTCCTCCACCGGCACTGCCAACCGCCGCACCGCCGGGTCCATCGTGGGACCCTTCGGCACCGCCCACGAGCGCAGCACGTCGCCGATCTCGACCCGCAGATCGAAGTGCAGCGTGGTGGCGTCGTGGAGCTGCACGACGAAGCGCGCCGCGCGTTGGCTCACGGGAGGAGCGGACGGGTCAGGCGCGCCAACTCGCGGTAGCTGTCGCCGCGCGGGCTGGTCGCGCGCCACACGAATCCGATCGTACGGTGCACCGGCTCGCGAATGCGCCGCACCGCGATCCCGTTGCCGGGGCGGGCTTCGATCGCCGCTGCACTCGCGGGGAGCAGCGTGATGCCTCCCCCGGCCGCGACCATCTGCACGAGCGTCGGCAGGCTCGTGGCCGAGACGTCGGTGGGTTGCGTGCCGACGAGGTCGCACACCGACAGCGCCTGATCGCGCAGGCAGTGCCCGTCCTCGAGCAGGAGGACCCGGTGGTGGGCCAGCTCCTCGATCGCCACCGGCCCGTGACCGGCGGCGAGCGCGTGGTCGGCGGGGACCGCGAGCAGGAACGGGTCGTCGGCCAGCGCTTCGGTCGCCAGGTCGGGCTCGGGGACGGGCAGCGCGCACAGCCCGAGGTCGACGTCTCCGGCACGCAACGCCGAGAGCAGGTCGGCGGTGCGGAGTTCCTCCAAGCGCAGCTCGGCGCGGGGGAACCGGCTCACGATGGTCGGCACCAGGCGCCCGAGCAGATAGGGCGCGATCGTGGGGATCACGGCCAGCCCGAAGGGTCCGTGCACCTCGCCCGCGGCGTCGGCCGCTTCTTCAGCCAGTTCGTCTACCCCGGTGAGCACGGTCCGGGCCCGGGCGGCGGCGGCGATTCCGGCCGGGGTGAGCCGGGCGCCGCGGGCCGAGCGTTCGACCAGCGTCACCCCGAGGCGCCGTTCGAGCTCACGGAGCTGGCTGGACAGCGCGGGTTGGGTCACGTGGCACGCCGCGGCGGCGCGGCCGAAGTGGTGGTGCTCGGCCAGGGCGACGAGGTAGGTGAGCTGCTGCAACGTCGGTCGTTCCATTACTTCACGTTATCAAGACGATCAGAACCATCTGTTGGATTACTCATTAGCGCTGCGGGCACTATGAGGAGGTCCACCCGCCGCACCGAGGAGCTGCCGACCATGAGCGACCGTCCGACCCTCACCACCGAGTCCGGCGCCCCTGTCGCCGACAACCAGCACTCGCAGACCGCGGGCCCGAACGGGCCGGTCCTCCTCCAGGATCAGCACCTGCTCGAGAAGTTGGCCCGCTTCAACCGGGAACGGATCCCGGAGCGGGTGGTGCACGCCGCGGGTCGGGTGCGTTCGGTTCGTTCGAGGTCACCCGCGACATGAGCACGTACACGAGGGCGAAGCTGTTCAACGGCGCGGGCACGCGCACCGAGGTGTTCGCGCGCTTCTCGACTGTGGCCGGGAGCCGAGGCGCGCCCGAGGCGGTGCGCGACCCTCGCGGCTTTGCGTTGAAGTTCTACACGCCCGACGGGAACTACGACCTCGCCGGTAACGACACCCCGATCTTCTTCATCAAGGATCCGTTGAAGTTCCCCGACTTCATCCACTCGCAGAAGCCGGATCCCTTCACGAATCAGCAGGAACCCGACAACGTGTGGGACTTCTTCTCGCACTCGCCCGAGGCCACGCACATGTTCACGTGGCTGTTCGGCGACCGCGGCATCCCGTCGAACTACCGGCACATGGACGGCTTCGGCTCGCACACGTTCCAATGGGTGAACGCCGCCGGCGAGCAGTTCTTCGTGAAGTACCACTTCAAGACCGATCAGGGCATCGAGTGCCTCACCAGTTCCGAGGCCGCCGAGCTCGCGGGATTGAATCCCGAGTCGCACAACAACGACCTGGTCGACGCGATCGAACGCGGCGAGTTCCCGAGTTGGACGCTCAAGGTGCAGATCATGCCCGCGGCCGACGCGCCGAATTACCATGTCAACCCGTTCGACCTCACCAAGGTCTGGCACTACGCCGACTATCCGCTGATCGAGGTGGGCAAGCTCGTCCTCGACCGCAACGGCGACAACTACTTCCAGGACGTCGAGCAGGCCGCGTTCGATCCCGGCAACTTCGTGCCCGGCATCGGGCCGTCGCCCGACAAGATGTTGCAGGGTCGGCTGTTCGCCTACGGCGACGCCCACCGGTACCGCCTCGGGATCAACCACACGCATGTGCCGGTGAACGCCGCCCACACCGCGCCGGTGCAGAACTACGGACGCGACGGCCTCATGCGCACCGACGGCAACGCGGGTCGGGCCAAGAACTACGAGCCCAACAGCTTCGACGGCCCGGTCGAGACCGGTGAGGCGCTCTACGGATCGCTCGCAGGCGACGGTGGATCAGGCAGCTACGAGTGGAACGACCACGACGGCGACGACTTCACCCAGGCCGGTGATCTGTATCGGCTGCAGGACGCCGACGCGCAGCAACGTCTGGTCGACAACATCGCCACCGGCCTGGCGCAGGTCTCCCGCGACGACATCATCGAGCGGGCCATCGCGAACTTCCGCAACGCCGATCCCGAGTACGGCGCTCGGATCGAGGCGGGGGTGAAGGCTCGGCGGAGCTGAACCTGGCTGTGCGCAGACGCGTCGATCAGACGCCAACCGCGAGCGATCCGACGTAACCCTGGCCCACGCTGCCGGTGACGCTCGGCGTCTCGAGGTTGGCGCCGTCGCTGAAGACCATGTCCGACGCCAGCGTCACCCGGCTGAGGTTCGACACACTGGAGCTGTAGCCGCTGGTCGCGTACACGGTGTCGCAGACGTCCTTCGGCAGCGCGAGTTGCGACGTTGCCAGCTTCTTCCCCGCCGCGGTCGCGGTCGCGAGATCCGGATACACCTCGAAGTGCACGTGCGGCCACCGTCCGGAATAGCAGGCGGGAAAGATCGACGTGAACGTGGCCGTCCCGTCACCGTCGACGACCTGCACGCCCCGCAGGTAGTTCTCATTCTGGGCTGCCGAGGAGTACATCGAATAGTTGCCGTCGCGGTCGCAGTGCCAGACGTAGACCGCGGCGCCGGTGAGCGGGACGCTTCCCCTCGAGGTGTCGAGCACTCGCAGCTTGATCGTGAAGGGAACGCCGGCGGCGACCCCGGTCGCCGGCCCGAAGCTGGAGCGGATGTCGGAGCGGACGACGCCGTTCTGGGTGAGGACGTTCTGCCCGTTCGAGCCGTCGGCCGGGTACGGACCGGCGGTCTCGTCGGGGATGATCGAGGTCGTCGTGAGCGTGGCCGATGCCGGCGCGGTGGTGGTCGTCGTCGGCGCGGTCGTGGTCGTGGTCGATCGGGCCGCGGATGTGGAGGCTGCGGTGTCGGAGCTGCCCGAGGAACAGCCGGCGATCACCGCCCCGAGCCCTGCGCCGCCCAGGACTACGAGGGCTCGACGGCGCGTGAACAGGGGAGAGCGAGGTGTGCCCGCGTCGATGTCGGAGGGTTGCTGCATCGATCCAGTGTGGTCGCCGAAGGTTGACGGCCGGTAAGAACAACGCCAACGCCGGCGAAGAAGGGGCGGCGGCGCCGCTCCCGCGGCATGCTGCGGGGCGCATCGGACGCCGACCGCGGGAGCGGAGCGTGTACTACATCCTCGACGAGCTCACGGTGGCGCCCGGCGGCCTCACCGGCATCCGGGCCCGCGTCGAGCGCGAATACGTACCGGGCGCGGTCGCGCGCGGCCTCACGTTGGAGCGCACGCTCGTGAGCACGGTCGAGCTGCACGACGAGCCCAACCAACTGCTCTTCCTCTGGTCGTTCCCCGACGTCGCCACGTACTGGGCGTCGAGATCGGCGGCAAATCGCGACCCCGCGGTCGCGGCGTTCTGGCGCGACCTCGACCGCGACCTGGTCGCGCGGACCCGCCGCGTCTTCAACGGGGAGATGTCGTGATCCGGCGCACCGTGTACGTCGAGTTCGCGGCGGACACGCCGACGCGTGGGCATGAAGACCTCGCGGCTCGACTCGTCGACGACGCGCGGGCCCGCGACGGCGTGCTCGCGGTGACGGCGGCGTCGCCCCTCGAAGGATCGGTGTTGACGAGCGCGACGGGTGCGACGCGTGCCGCCGACCTCATGCTGCTCGTCGCTCTGGCCGACGACGCCGACGCGGCCGGCGCGCTGCCGGAGTACGCGCTCGCTGGGCACCGGGTGGTCGCCGACGTGGTCTACCGCCAGGACCTGCGACGCGTCACCGAACCCGACCTGCGCGACGGCATCCACCGTTCGTTGCTGCTGCGCGTCGAGGACGACGCACCGGCCGAGTTCGTGGCGCGGTTCGAGACCCAGCTCGCCGCGATGGGGGAGTACATCCATGCCATTCGCAACTCGTCGTTGAGCCGCGTGACCGACGACCGGCTGGACGACGGGTGGACCCATGTGTGGGAGCAGGAGTTCGACGCGCTCGCGGGCCTGCAGGGTCCGTACATGCTGCACCCGTACCACTGGGCGGTCGTGGACGCCTGGTTCGACGACGAGACGAACCGCCGGGTCGTCGACCGTCGTCTCCTGCACTCGTTCTGCGCGTTGCCCGAGAGCCTGTTGCGGCTCGCTCTGGCGCCGGAGGCCGGTGCCCTGGGCCGGTGACGGAGGCTGACATTTCGGCTTGAATGGCCCAAGTACGGCGACACCTTGGGGGTGAGCATGACCACTGAACGTCCCGGCGGTCTGGACGCCTGGGCGCCGCGTGCGGTGCCCGGGCTGGCCGAGCAGCTCACCCCCGCGCAGGAGTTGGCGATTGCGCTCCGGCACCTCGACGACGTCGGCTGGTGCGAGAACCTCACCGGGCACATCACCTACCAGCAGGGCGACACCTTCCTCGTGAACCCCTGGGGGCTGTGGTGGGCCGAGGTGCGGGCCCGCGATCTCCTGACCATCGACGCCGACGGGAAGGTGATCGCGGGGGAGTGGGACGTGACCCCGGCGGTGCACATCCACACCGAGCTCCACCGCCGCCGCGCCGACGCGACGGTGGTCGTCCACAACCACCCGCCGTATGCCAGCGCGCTGGCCGCGATCGGTGAGCTCCCGGATCTCGTGCACCAGAACTCGTCGATCCTGGCCGACGAGCTCGTGCTCGTCACCGACTACGACGGCGAGGTCGACCAGCCCTACCTCGGTGCCGAGCTCGCCGACCGCATCGGCGACGCGTCGGTCGCGCTCCTGGTCAGCCACGGGGTCATCGTCACCGCGCCCACGATGGCCGAGGCCGTCTACAAGTCGGTGCTGTTCGAACGCACCTGTCGACTGCACTGCCTCGTGCGGTCGATGGATCGCATGCCGATCCCGATCGGCACCGCGCAACAGAAGCAACTGAAGGCGTCGCTGATCGAGCGAGCCGCTCCGGTGTACTGGCACGGCGCGGTGCGCTCGCTGGTGGCCTCCGAACCCGACGTGTTGGAGTAGCGATGGCGATACCGATCGAGGAGCTGCAGGCCAAGCAGGGTTTCACCACCGCGAAGCGCGGCGAGATCACCTGGTTGCCCGAGCCCGCGCGTGCCGAGCGCCGATTCACGGTGATCTCGGTCGACGATCACATCGTGGAGCCACCCGACGCGTTCGTCGGGCGCATGCCGTCGCAGTTCGCCGACCGCGCGCCGAAGGTGATCGAGCGGGCCGACGGCAGCGAGGCGTGGGTGTTCGAGGGTCAGGAGATGCCCAACGTCGGCTTCAACGCGGTCGTCGGGCGGCCGGTCACCGAGTACAGCTTCGAACCCACTCGGTTCGACCAGATGCGCCGCGGGGCGTGGGACATCCGTGCCCGCATCGCCGACATGGACCTCAACGGTGTCTACGCGTCGGTGTGCTTCCCGTCGTTCCTGCCCGGGTTCGCCGGCCAACGGCTCCAACAGCTCACCGACGACCCCGACCTCGCGTTGGCGTGTGTGCGCGCGTGGAACGACTGGGTCATCGAGGACTGGGCCGCCTTCGCGCCCGGTCGGATGATCCCGCTGCAGCTCCCGTACCTGCTCGATCCCGCCATCGGCGCCGAGGAGGTGCGGCGCAACGCGGCGCGCGGGTTCCGGGCGATGACGTTCTCGGAGGCGCCCCACATGCTCGGGCTCCCCTCACTCCACACCGACTACTGGGATCCGCTGATGGCGGCGTGCGCGGAGACCGGCACCGTCGTGTGCCTGCACGTCGGGTCGTCGGGCACGTCACCGGCGACGGCGCCCGACGCACCCTCCGACACCATCGGCGTGTTGTTCTTCGGGTACGCGATGTTCGCGGCCGTCGACTGGTTGTACTCGCGGCTCCCCGTCAGGTTCCCTGATCTGAAGATCTGCATGTCGGAGGGCGGCATCGGTTGGGTTGCCGGGTTGCTCGACCGACTCGATCACGTTCGGAAGTACGACGCGATGTACGGCACGTGGAACGACGTCGCCCTCAGCCCCGCCGACACCTTCCGCCGCAACTTCTGGGTGTGCGCGATCGACGACCCGTCGGCGTTCCTCCAGCGCGATGTGATCGGGATCGGGAACATCCTCGTCGAGTCCGACTACCCGCACGCCGACTCGACGTGGCCGATCACGCAACAACGTCTCGCTGCGCAACTCGCCGGGCTCTCGGAACACGAAGTGGCGCGGGTCACGTGGGCCAACGCGGCCGAACTGTTCCAACACCCGGTACCCGAGGCGCTGCAGCAGGACCCCAATGCCTACTGAGGCGCTGGTCGACACGCCGTTCGGCCCGGTGCGCGGCGTCGTGGCTGACGGCGTCACCCGCTTCGGGGGAGTGCCGTACGCGCGCGCCGAGCGCTTCGGGTTGCCGGAGCCGAGCACGTGGAGCGAACCCCTCGACGCCCGCCACCCGGGCGCGGCGCCACCCCAGACCGTCAGCGGCCTCGACCTCGTGCCCGACATGGTCCCGGAGCGCCAGACCGAACAGTGCCTCACCGCCGAGATCAGCACGCCCGCGCTCGACGGCAGGCTCCCCGTGCTGGTCTGGGTGCCGGGTGGCAGCTACCGCATCGGCGGCGCCGGCCTCGCCACCTACGACGGGACGGCGCTCGCCCGGGAGCAGGTCGTCGTCGTCAACCTGAACTACCGCCTCGGCGCGCTCGGCTGGCTCGCCGCACCCGGCGTGCCCAGCAACCTCGGACTGCGAGACCTGCGCGCCGCGGTCGACTGGGTTCACGCCGTTGCACCGTCGTTCGGCGGCGATCCCGAGCGCATCGTGCTGATGGGCGAGTCGGCCGGCTCCGGCATGCTCGCCCATGCGCTCGCCTCGGGCAACCTCCCGGTGGCCGGGGCGATTCTGCAGAGCGGGGCACCGGCGGGCACGCTCGACGCCGAGGCCGTCACCTGGGTCGCCGAGCAGTTCCTCGATGCCGTAGGCGCGGCCGACCTGGACGGGCTGCGGAACCTGCCCGTCGACGTGCTCCTCGCCGCGCAGGAGGCCACGGTCGCGGCGGCCCTGCCGAAGGTCGGCATGATGCCGTTCCACCCGTGGATCGACGGCGACCTGCTCTCTGGCTCGGCGCACACCAGCCCATTCCCGGCGATCCCGCTCGTCGTCGGCACCACGGAGCACGAGATGGAACTGTTTCGCGAGCAGGTGCCGCAACTGCCCGAGGAGCACGCGCTCGGGTTCCTCGGCATGAAGGCGCTCACCCTCGGCATCACCGACCCCGACGCGGTGCGCGCCGCGTTCATCGCCGGTGGCGGCGATCTCGTGGAGAGCGTCGCCGACCTCGAGTTGCACGTGCCCAACGAGGTGCTCGCCCGCGCGCACCAGGCGCGCGGCAACCCGGTGTTCCGTTATCGCTTCACGTGGGAGGCGCCGGTGAAGCGCGCGTGCCATGCGCTCGACCTGCCGTTCACGTTCGGCACCCTCGACGTGAGCACCTGGCGCGACTTCGCCGGCGCGCAGGGCACGAACGCCGCCGCGGCCGACTCTCTGTCCGGACGGATGCGCGCGGCGTGGGCCGCGTTCGCGGCCACCGGCGCACCGTGGCCCACCAACGAGCTCGTGCAGCTCGGCCGCGATGACACAACCGGACCCGACGCGGTGAGCAAACGGGTCGACCTCTGGATCGGAGCACCCGAGTGAGCGACCTGGCCAACCAGGTGGCGATCGTCACCGGCGGGAGCCGCGGTGTCGGGAAGGGCTGCGCGCTCGAGCTCGGCGCCGCGGGCGCCACCGTCTACGTGACCGGTCGCTCGGTCGGTGAGGCCGACCACCCGCTCCCCGGTACCGTCGGCGCGACCGCCCACGAGATCGACGAGCTCGGGGGTACCGGGATCGCGGTGCCATGCGACCACCGCGACGACGACGCGGTCCGCGCACTGTTCGAGCGCGTGACCTCCGAGCACGGCCGCCTGGACGTGCTCGTGAACAACGCGTTCGTCGTCCCCGACGAGCTCACCTCGGGCCTCCCGTTCTGGGAAGTACCGATCTCGAACTGGGACGACATGGTCGACGTCGGCACCCGCTCGGCCTACGTCGCCAGCGTCTTCGCCGCGCCCACGATGGTCGGCGCGGGTACCGGGCTGATCGTGAACATCAGCTCGTCGGGGGCGGAGGAATACGCCTGGCACGTCGCGTACGGAGTGGGCAAGTGCGCCCTCGACCGTCTCACCGCCGACACCGCGCACGAGCTCGCGCCGCGTGGTGTCTCCGTCGTGTCGCTGTGGCCGGGGTTCGTGCGCACCGAGCGGATCGACGTCGCGATGGGTTCGGCCGCCCTGCCCGCCAGTCTCGACGTGAGCTCGGCCGAGTCGCCGCGGTTCACCGGCCGGGGGGTGGTGGCGCTCGCCACCGATCCCGACATGCAGCGCTGGAGCGGCCGGGCCGTCGCGGTACGCGACCTGGCCGACGAGTACGGCTTCACCGACGTCGACGGCCGGCTGCCGCCCGGTCCGCTGCGGCATCGCACCGTCTGAGCTCGGCCGGCCGATGGGGGCCCGCGGGCTCAGTTGGCGGGAGACGCAGGCCCGATGACGCCCGCCGCCGCGAGCGCCGCCAGTTCGTCGGGGTCGAGCCCGAGCTTGTCGCGCAACACCGCATTGGTGTGTTGGCCGACGGTGGGCGCTGGCGCCCGGTAGCTCACATCGAACTGCGGTGATCGCATGCCCGTGCCCGGATGGCCGACCCGGCCCGCGATCGGGTGCTCGAGGAACTGCGTGAACCCACGCTCGGCCAGTTGCGGGAGCTCGTCCTGGATCATCTGGTCCCACACCGGCGCGGCGCGTACGCCGGCCGCGAGGAGCGCGGCGACCACTTCGTCGCGACCGCGCCCGGCGAACGCGCGCGACAACATCGCATCGACGTCGTCGACCCGCGCGCGACGGCCCGCGCGCGTCGCGAACTCCGGCACGGTGGAATCGTCGGGGTCGCCGAGCACCTTCAGGAGCGCCCGCCATTCGTCGTCGGTGGTGATCGAGAGCGCGACCCACTGCTCGCGGTCCGGTCGGTGATCGGCACACGCGTACACACCCTGCGGCGAACCGACCGGCCCGCGGTCTCCCTGGCGTTCGAGCAGCGCGCCGTACGCCGACCAGGTGACGATCGGTTCGGCCGCCACGTTCATCGCCACCTCGACCATCGGCAGCTCGATCAGTTGACCGGTACCCGTCCGGCGTCGTTGCTCGAGCGCCGCCAACACCGCGTACGCGCCGTGGATCCCGGCGATGGGGTCGATCGTGCTGCGGACGAGCGCCTCGCCTCCGGCCTCGCCGGTCATCCACGCGATACCTGAAACCTGTTCGGTGGTCTGCGCGAATCCGCTGCGGTCGCGCCACGGGCCGTCGAGCCCGAACGCGGGCATGCGCAGCAGGATGACGTCGCGCCGGCGCGCCACGAGGTGTTCGTACTCGAGGCCGACGTTGCCGAGGACACGGGGGGTGAAGTTCTCCACCACGACGTCGGCGTGCTCGACCAGCCGTAGGACGAGGTCGCGGCCCGCGGGCTGGGAGAAGTCGATGGTGATCGACCGCTTGGCCGGGTTGGTGCCGTGGAACGTGGGCCCGAACTCCATCCAGTTCGCCTCCGTGGGCGACTTCACGGTGGCGAAGCGCATGCCGTCGGGCCGGGTCGGGGATTCGATCTTCAGCACGTCGGCACCGAGGGTGGCCAGGAGATGGGTCGCGGCCGGACCCGCCCAGAACGCGGTGAGGTCGAGCACGGTGATGCCGTCGAGGGGAAGTGCCGTGCCCGCCGCACCCCGTTTCGCCACCGCGACCGCGCCCGCGCCCGCGCTCGAACGCGTCGCGGTGACGCGCGCCCGCACGGCCGACGTGTCGGCCCCCAGGAGCGGGGCCGCGGCCACGGGTGCAACGGGTGACGCGGAGAAGTGGAACGGGGAGCGAGGTTGGCGGAACCCGGCCGGGTTCGCGACGAACACCTGCCGGGCCGTGAAGTGGTCCATCTCGAACACCGACCGGCCGTTGCCCACGAGCGCGACGGGAACGCGGAACAATCCGCCGAGCTCGAAGATCTCGGCCGCGTCGTGCGCTTCCAACCACGGACGTACGACCGACTGCGCGAACTCGCGGTTGCGGCCGCGCCCTCCCATGGAATTGAGCCGGTCGTCGGCCGCCAGATCCTCCCGCCCGATCATGGCCGCGAAGTCGGCCCACTGTTGCGGCGTGAAGATGCAGAGGCCGATCCAGCCGTCGCGACACGCGACCACCTGAGGCCAATCGCCGCTCCGCGACATGTACGACACCGAACCGGTGAATTGGCGGTAGAGCGTGGGGTAGTTGTTGAGGCACACCGCCATGACTTCCAGCGCCGACACCTCGACCTCGGTGCCGGCGCCGGTGCGCAGCGCGTGCGCGTGGCCGGCCAACGCCGCGAGCGCGCCGAGCGCCCCCGCCGCGTACTGCCCGTGACCGATGCCCATCTGCAGCGGCGGGGTCTCCTTGGTGCCGCACCCCGACATGAGGCCGCACCAGGCCTGCAGTGTGAATTCGTCGCCGGGGATGTCGGCGAGCGGTCCCTCCGCGCCGAACGGCTCGATCGTGACGATGCCCGACGCCGTCCATCGGTGGGCGCGCACACGCGCGGGATCGACGAGCGCGCCGCTCGCGCGACCGGTGACGATCACGTCGGCCCAGCCGATCACGTCGTCGACGAGCACCGGATCGTCGTCGACCACGCTCGCCTTGCCGCCGTTCAGGAATGCGAACAGCGCCCCGGTTTCGGGGGTCGGCGAGTCGGGGGTGGCGGCCGACCAGCGCCGCAGCGGATCGCCGCCGGCCGCCCGTTCGAGCTTCACGACGTCGGCCCCGAGATCGCGCAGGAGTTTCGTGGCGTAGGCGACGGAGATTCCCTCCGCCGCCTCGAGCACCCGTAGCCCTTCGAGCGCGCTCATACCGGCCCGCTCGCGACGCTCGGCGCAGGTTGCGGATACCGGTCGGCCAGATTCCGCAGGGTCTCGTGGAACTCGCGCATCGTCTCCTCGATGATCTGCGCAACCGGTTGCACCGCGTCGATGCGTCCCGCGACCTGGCCGCCGAACGCGAACGCCGCGTCGAGATTGCCGTCGAAGTAGAGACCGAGCAGTCCCTCGAGTGTCGCCATCGGGACCTGTTCGCCGGCTTGCTCGCGCGCTTCGCTGTAGGGCGTGGCGAGCACGCGGAAGCTCGGCTTGTGGAATCGGTTCAGGAACACGGTGCCGGTCTCGGGCGTGTCGACGATCAGGTTCTTGTAGTTGGCGTGCACGGGAGACTCCGCCGCCGACACCATGCGCGTACCCATCTGCACGCCTTCGGCGCCGAGGGTGAACGCGGCGGCCATGGTCCGACCGTCGCAGATGCCCCCCGCCGCGATCACCGGCACGTCGACGCGCGCGCACACGAGTGGGATGAGCACCATCGAGGCGACGTCGCGGGAGCTCTTGAAGCCGCCGCCCTCCCCACCTTCGGCCACGATGCCGTCGACGCCGGCGTCGATGGCCTTGAGCGCCGAGTGCAGGTTGGGCACCACGTGGAACACGGTCATGCCCGCGTCGTGCAGCGCGCTGGTGAACCGGTTCGGATCGCCGGCCGACGTGGTCACGAAGCGCACGCCCTGGTCGTGCACGAAGTCGACGATGCCGGGATCGTGCACCAGCATCTGCGCGATGTTCACGCCGAACGGCTTGTCGGTGAGGTCGTGCATCTTGGCGATCTCGTCGCGCACCTGGTCGAGTTGACCCGACGACGTCTCGATGATCCCGAGCGCGCCCGCGTTCGACACCGCCGACGCCAGCTGCGCCCGGGCGATGTAGCCCATCGGCGCCTGGACGATCGGATACTCGACCCCCAGCAACTGGGTGACTCGGTTCTGCATCGCGACACGCTACCGAGGCGGGGCGGCGGGCACCGCGGGTACCGTGGCGGTCGAACAGGGGGAATCGGTGGACACGTCCGCGACCGGATCAGCACAATCTGCGCCGGGCGCCGAGCTCACAGGGCTCCAGGTGCTCGACTTCTCGTCGGGCATTCTCGGTGGCTACTGCGCCAAGCTCCTCGGCGACGCCGGTGCCGACGTCGTGAAGGTGGAGCCGCCCGACGGCGATCCCCTCCGCGGCTGGGTGAGCGACGGTCGCGACCTGGGTGGGAACGACGGTGCGCTGTTCCGGTACCTGCACCACGGTCACCGGTCGGTCGTCGCGACCGAGTTCGACGACCGGGTCGCGGCGCTTGTCGCGGGAGCCGACGCGGTGATCAGCGATCGGTCGGGCCTGCTTGTCGACCCCGCGGCCCTGGCCGTCCGTCACCCGCACCTCGTCGTGGTGGCGGTCACTCCCTACGGGCTCGAGGGGCCGTTCGCCGACCGTCCCGCGACCGATCTCACCGTGCAGGCCGAGAGTGGCGCCCTCGCAGTGCGGGGCCACCCGAGCCGGCCGCCGGTGCAGGAGGGGGCCCGGGTCACCGAGTGGGTCACCGGCCTCTACGCCGGCGTCGCGGCCCTCGGCGCGCTGCTCGGTGCCCGCGACGGTGGACGAGGCCGCCTCGTCGACGTCTCCGCCTGCGAGGTAGGCGCCCTCACCGGCTCACTGTTCTCCGACCTCACCGATTCGTTGCGCGGTCGGATCCCGCTCGACCAGATGCCGCCGGCGCGCACGTTCGAGACGCCGTCGATCGAACCGACGCTCGACGGCTACGTCGGATTCAACACCAACACACGCGTGCAGTTCGACTCGTTCCTCTTGATGATCGAACGCACCGACCTGCTCGAGGCCGGGTGGGAGTCGATCTCGCAGCGTCTCGCGCGTTGGGATGAGTGGAACGACATCGTGCATTCGTGGACGAGCCGTCACACGACCGCCGACGTCATCGAGCGGGCGGCCGAGTTGCGCATCCCCGTCGCGCCGGTGTGCAACGCGCCCGCCGCCCTCGCACTCGACCACCCGCGTGTGCGCGGCGTCTTCGTCGACGACCCCACCGGTACGTTCACCATGCCGCGCCGATCGTGGTGGATCGACGGTGAGCTCCCCGACCCCCCGCGCCCGGCGCCCCGGTTGGGCGAGCACACCGCGACCGTCGAGCCGCGTCCACCGCGGTCCGTTCCCACCGCGGCCGCGCAACGTCTACCGCTCGACGGTGTGAAGGTCGTCGACCTCACCGCGTGGTGGGCCGGGCCGTCGGCCACCGGCATGCTCGGCGCGTTGGGTGCCGACGTGATCCACATCGAGTCGGTGTCGCGTCCCGACGGCATGCGCATGTCGGCGGCCTACTTCTCCGATCGCGCGCAGTGGTGGGAGTACAGCTCGATGTTCCTCGCCGCGAACACCAACAAGCGCGGCCTCACGCTCGACCTCAACCACCCGACTGGTCGCGAGCTCCTGTTGCGGCTCGTCGCCGACGCCGACCTCGTGATCGAGAACTTCACGCCGCGCGTGCTCGAGCAGTTCGACCTCGGCTGGGACGTCATCCACGCCGCCAATCCGCGCGCGGTGATGGTGCGGATGCCGGCGTTCGGCCTCACCGGGCCGTGGCGCGACCGTCCCGGGTTCGCGCAGACCATGGAGCAGGTGACCGGCCTCGCGTGGCTCACCGGCGATCCCGACGACCAACCGCGGATCCAGCGCGGACCGTGCGATCCCAACGGAGGTATGCACGCCGCGTTCGCTGCGCTCGTGGGCCTGGCCCGGCGCGACCGTACTGGTGAAGGGTGCTTCGTGGAGGCGCCGATGGTCGAGGCCGCGTTCGGGGTCGCGGCCGAGATGGTGATCGAGTGGACGGCCTACGGCAACGAGCTCGAGCGAGAGGGCAGTCGCAGTCCCTGGGCCGCGCCGCAGGGCCTCTACCCCTGCCCGGGCCGCGAGCAGTGGCTCACCGTGTCGGTGGTGTCCGACGAGCAGTGGACCGCGCTGGTCGACGTGCTCGGCAAGCCCGACTGGGCGCTCGATCCCGAGCTCGCCACCTTCGCTGGTCGGCGGGCGCACCAGGACCTCCTCGACCAGCACCTCGCGGCGTGGGCGGCGTCCACCCAGCTCGACGACGCGGTGCGGATGCTGATCGACGCAGGAGTACCCGCGGCGCCGGCGGTCGATCCCCGCCGGGTGTCGGAGCACGAGCAGCTGCGCGCCCGCGGCTTCTACGAGGTGATCGACCATCCGGTGATCGGACCGCACCCGATTCCCGCGGTGCCCTTCCGCTACAGCGGGGTCGATCGCTGGTTGCGTCGGCCCGCACCCACCATCGGTCAACACAACCACGAGATCCTCGCCGCGCTCGGTTGCTCCGACACCGACATCGCGGCCCTCGAGGCGGAGCACATCGTCGGCGCCTGGCCCCTCGGTTTGTGAGCCGAGTCTGTGAAGCCGCTCTGTGAAAGGGTGAAGCCATGACCACCGATCTCTTCGAGCGCATCGCCGTCATCGACGTCGACACGCACCTCACGGAGCCGCCCGACACGTGGACCGCGCGTGTTCCGGCCAAGATGCGCGACCAGGTGCCACACATCGAACGGATCGACGGCAAAGACGTCTGGATGGCCGACGGCGAGCGCCTCGGCGCGCCCGGCTACTACTCCATGGCCGGGTACGACGGCGTCATGCCGGTCTCGGTGCCGGCCACCTTCGACGAGATCGCACCGTCGATGTACGACGCGACGGCGCGGCTGCAGTTCCTCGACGAACAGGGCATCCGCGCCCAGGTGCTCTATCCCAACGTCGGTGGTTTCGGCAACGGCTACTTCCTCCGCCTCGGCGACCGCGAGCTCGTGGCCCAGTGCGTCCGCGCCTACAACGACTTCCTCACCGACTGGTGCAGCGCCGATCCCGATCGGTTGCTGGCCATCACCGCGCTGCCGTTCTGGGACATCGACCTGGCCATCGAAGAGCTCCATCGGGGCATCGAACTTGGTCACCGCGCGGTGAACTTCTGCAACCAGCCGCCGGACTACGGGCAACCGCCGCTCGCGCACCGCCACTGGGACCCGATCTGGGCGGCCGCCCAGGAAGCCGGTATCTCGGTCAGCTTCCACGTCGGGGGGGGCTCGATGGGGACCCAGTTCGGCGACGTGGCCGAGATCGGGTGGATGACGAACTTCGCCCGGGTCTCGTCGTTCATCTTCCTCGACAACATGCGCAGCATCGGCGACCTCATCTTCGGCGGCGTGTGCCACCGCTTCCCCGACCTGAAGCTGGTGTCGGTGGAATCAGGGGTCGGCTGGATCCCCGGTGCGCTCGAAGCGTTCGACTGGCAGTGGCGTGGTGGCGGCGTGCGCGACGAGCACCCCGAGTACGACCTCCTGCCGAGCGAGTACTTCCGTCGCCAGATGTACGGCTGCTTCTGGTTCGAGCAGCAGGCCGCGCTCGACGCGATCGCGCAGTACCCCGACAACGTCCTATTCGAGAGCGACTACCCGCACCCCACCTGTCAGCATCCCGGGCCGCGGAGCCCCGGCCAACGACCGCGCGACTACGCGGACGCGCTGTTCACCGAACTGCCTGCCGACGTCGCCAACAAGGTGCTGCACGACAACGCGGCGGCGGTCTACCGGATCGCATGAGCGGAGCGCCGGTGATCGAAGCCCCGGTGCTCGGGAGCCGGTACCTCGTCGCGCACGTCGACGACAGAGTGCTGCACATCCGCGTCGACCGCGCCGACCGTCGCAACGCGTTCACGCAGGACATGTACCGGGGTCTCAAACGCGCCGCGATCTGGGCCGACGGTCAGTCCGAGCTCGACGCGGTGTGCCTCACCGGCACCGGCGAGTGGTTCGGCTCGGGCGGCGACCTCGCCGGTCGGGCCGAGGACGCGGAGGGCCTCGCCGCCGAGTGGGACGGCACCGACCATTTCCCGTTCCGGCACATCGAACGCTGTCGCAAGCTCTGGGTGGCGAAGATCAACGGTCTGTGCCATGCGGGCGGGCTCGACCTGGCGCTGCACTGCGACGTGAGCATCGCCTCCGACCGGGCCCGCTTCCGGGTACCCGAGCTGCTCCGCGGCATTCCCGATCCGTTGATGTCGGCCCGCCTGGTCGACGTCGTGGGCCTCGCCCGGGCCCGCTACCTGTTCTTCACCGCGGCCGAGATCGACGCGGCAACCGCCTCGGGCATGGGCCTGGTGGGCGAGGTCGTGC
This sequence comes from uncultured Actinomycetes bacterium, assembly GCA_963819735.1. GTDB lineage: Bacteria > Actinomycetota > Acidimicrobiia > IMCC26256 > DASPTH01 > CAWFXC01. The sequence goes on from CAWFXC010000001.1 coordinate 1,546,285, forward strand.
CCCACGACGAGCTCGACGCGCGCACCGACTGGGCGTTGGCGCAGATCCGCAGCAGCGGTCCGGTCGCCCGCGCGACCGTGAAGCGCGACCTGAACCGGCACCTCCGGCCGGCCGACGTCACGATGTTCCAGGCCGCGGCGGCGTCGGGCGAGATCGCCGAAGGCATGGCCGCGTTCGTCGAGAAGCGGCCGGCCATCTGGCCGCGCCCGTGAACAGGGGGACGACCGTGACCACCGACATGAGCACGAACGTCACGAAGTTCGAGATCGAGCGGATCGGCGGCGCGCTCGGCGCGGTGGTCGCGGGCCTCGACCTCACCGAACCGCTCGACGACATCACGGTCGATTCCCTCCGCCACGCGCTCCACGAGCACCAGGTGCTGTTCTTCCACGATCAGGACCTCAGTGACGCGCAGCATCTCGCGTTCGCGTCCCGATTCGGTGACGTGTCGGTCTACCCGTTGACGCGTCTCCTCGGTGGCACCACGAACCTCTCGTTCATCGAGGACACCGCCGACAGCCCGCCCGACGCCGACGGCTGGCACACCGACGTCACCTGGATCGCCGAACCACCCGCGTACGCGGTGCTCAGCGCGCGCCTGATCCCGGCTCGCGGCGGCGACACCATGTGGAGCAGCTTGTTCGCGGCGTACGACGCGCTGTCCCCCACGATGCAGCGGGTGTGCGACCAGCTCACCGTGCGCCATCATTTCGGGTCGGATTTTCTCGAGCGCGTCGAACGCGTCGTCGGCCCCGAGACCGCCGATCGCTTCGAGCACGAGTTCCCGGCGGTGGAGCACCCGCTCGTGCGCACGCATCCGGCCACCGGACGTCGTGCCCTCTTCGTGGCCGGGGGCTTCATGGATCAGATCGTCGGCATGCACCGCGACGAGAGCGACATGCTCCTCGGATTCCTGCAGCGTCACATCGAGAACCCCAACTTCTGTGTCCGGTGGCGCTGGCAGCCGAACGACCTCGCAGTGTGGGACGAAGCGAGCACGAACCACCGTGCCCTCTCCGATCACTACCCGGAGCACCGCATCATGCGACGATGCACCGTCGAAGGTGGGCGGCCGGTGTTCGTGAGCTCGTAGCCGAGCCGGCCGAACCGCGATCCCGTCGAGCAGTCGCACATCCCGGTACCCAGGAGGAACACGCAATGGACCACAAGGTGATCGGCACGACCATGCCCGTGCTCGAGATGGCGCTGCAACCCGGTGAGTCCGTGGTGGCGGAGGCCGGGCAACTCTCGTGGATGACGAGCGCGATCCAGCTGCAGACCGCGGCGACCGGTAAGGCAGGGGCCAAGGGCGTGTTCGGTGCGGTGAAGCGGGCGGTCTCCGGTGGCAGCCTCTTCATGACCGAGTACACCGCCGAGGGCGCCGAGGGCATGGTCGCCTTCGCGACCAAGGTGCCCGGTCAGATCATGCAGATCGAGGTGAACCCCGACAAGACCTACATGGTCCACCGCGGCGGGTACCTCTGCGGCGTCGACGGCGTGAACCTGGAGATCGGGTTCCAGCAGAAGATCGGTGCCGGCCTCTTCGGAGGCGCCGGGTTCATCCTGCAGAAGGTGTCGGGTACCGGCTCGGCGTGGATCGAGCTCGACGGCGAGATCGTCGACTACGACCTGGCCGCCGGCGAGTCGTTGCGGGTGCACCCGGGACACGTCGGGATGTTCGAGGCGACGGTCGCGTTCGAGCTCGATCGGATCAAGGGCATCAAGAACATCGTGTTCGGCAACGACGGGCTGTTCCTCGCCAAGCTCACCGGTCCCGGCAAGGTGTGGCTCCAGACCATGCCGCTGCCGAACCTCGCGGCCGCGCTGGCGCCCTACCTCGTGACCGACTCCGGCGACGGGAACTCGGGCAGTCGCTTCTCGCTCGGCAACATCAACCTCGGCAACGACGACTAGCGAGCCTTCTGTAGCCCGCGCACATGGGCGAGCAGCGCGACGGCGTGGCCGAGCGGATCGTCGAGTGGCCACCCGATGTCGGGGAAGTCGAAGTACTCGATGCTCAACCGGCCGTCGTAGCCGACTTCGTCGAGCCGCCGTAGCAGCGCGGCGAAGTCGACGTCGCCACCGTCGTCGGCGTGCCGTTGCGGGTCGCCGAACGAAGCCTGCCGGATCTGCACGTGATCGGCGCGCGCGAGCAGCTCGACCGGGTCTTCACCCCACGTCGCGACGTGACCGGTGTCGACGAGCAGACCCAGACCCGGTACCGCGTCGAGCATCGCGTGCACCTTCTCGATCGTGTTCACCACGCCACCCGGCCATGGCTCCATCCGGAGTGGCACGTGGCGACGGAAGACGTCGATGGTGCGGTCCCACGCGCCGTCGGCGTCCGGCAGGACTCCGACGCTGCAACCGGTGCGCGCTCTCGCCACGCAGTGGTCCCACACCGGCAACGCCAACTCGCCGTCGAACGAGAAGACGTCGGGCCCACCGGGGGCCTGGGTGATGTCGATGTGATCGAAGCCGAGGGCCTGGCCGCGTACCGCGCCTTCGGTCCGCGGCTGAGGAAAGAATACGCAGTCGACCGCACCGATCGGTAGCGCCATGGGCGCCGATCGTAGGTGCGATCAGCGGAACAGCTGGAGGATCGACTGCGGCGCCTGGTTCGCCAGTTGCAGTTCGCTGTCCTGATTCTGCTGCACGTCGTCGAGCCGCTGCGTCCCGTCGTCGCAGGCCTCGTCATCGGACTGGACGAGTTGCTGCGGATCATCGTTGGCGACTTGCAGGCCGGCGGCGTCGTCGGCTGCGGTGTTGATCCGGAGGCCGGTCGAGAGGCGGCTGATCGTCCGCTGCTGCTGGGCGAGTTGGCCGGCGTCGTCGTCGGCGTCACCTGCGGGGTCGGCGTTGTCGGCCTGCACGACTTGCTGCGGTTGGGAGTTGGCGATCTGCAGACTGCTGACGCCGGAGTCGTCGCTCGTTTCGTCGCCGCGCAGGAGCTGCAGCAGTTGTTGCTGCTGGTCGTTGGCCTGCTCGAGGGCGGCGGTGTTGTCGTCGCTGCCATCGCGCAGGAGCTGCAGGATCTGTTGCGGCGGGGCGTCGGGCGGGCACTCGGGTGCACTGTTGTCGACTCCGGTCTGATCGTCCGGCGCGATGTCGGTCTGATCGAGTGGTGCGACGGTGTCGTCGGTGGGAGCGACGGTCGTGTCGTCAGTGGGAGCGATGGTCGTGTCGTCGGTCGGCGTGATCGTCGTGTCATCGGGCGCCACGACGTTGGTGTCCTCCGGGGCCGCGACGGTGGTGTCATCCGGGGCCGCGACGGTGGTGTCGTCGGTGGGTGTGACGGTCGTGTCGACCGGCGCCGCGACGGTGGTGTCGTCGGGTGCGACCGTGGTCGTGTCGTCGGTCGGCGTGATCGTCGTGTCGTCGGGTGCGACCGTGGTCGTGTCGTCGGTGGGTGTGACGGTCGTGTCGTCGGGTGCCGCGACGGTGGTGTCGTCGGGTGCGACGGTGGTGTCGTCGACGGGTGCGACGGTGGTGTCGTCGGGTGCGACGGTGGTGTCGTCGGGTGCGACGGTGGTGTCGTCGACGGGTGCGACGGTGGTGTCGTCGACGGGTGCGACGGTGGTGTCGTCGACGGGTGCGACGGTGGTGTCGTCGATCGGCGCCGCGACGGTCTCGGTCGGGGGCCGAGGGGCTGTGGGCTCCGCGGGGCTCGCGGCCGAGGTCGGGCCAGGGGCTGGCGGAGCAACGCTCGTCGCTGCCGACCACACCACCGGCTGCGCGGCGGGAGTCGCGGCGGCGTTCCCCACGTCCGTCGTCGTGCTGTCCTGCGCGCTGCCGATCGCGGTTCCGGTCGGCGAGTGATCCGCGTGGGTGGCGGCGATGGTCGGTGCGCCGGCCGCCGACGCGGGCTGGTTCCCGGCGAGCTTGAGCCCGCCTCCGAACAGGCCGGCACCCATGGCGATGCCCACCGCCGGGATCAGGAGCTTGCGGCGGAAGAGCACCGCGCGCATGGCGGCGGCCTCTTCGCGGTCGACGTCGATGAGCTCGATCAGACGCTGCTCGATCGCGTCGGGGGTACCGCCCAGGATCTGGGCCAGGCCGTCGAGGTCCTCGTCGCGCAACGGGATCCACGCGCCGGGCTCGGTGTCGCGCAGCTCGTAGAGCAGCCCGAGGTACCCCTTGAGCACCTCGTCGGAATGGGGATCCCTCGACCGCATGGCGCGGCTCGCCCCGCTCACCTGCAGGATCTGGTCCTCGAAGGTCACCGGTGTCGTGAGGCGCGGCGGCACCAGCATCTCGACCGGGCAGGCGTACGCCGCGGCCAGCGCCGCGGCCACCGACGGACTGGCTTGCACCTTGCCGGACTCGAGTGCCTTCAGTTCGGAGCGCGAGATTCCGGCGTCGCGCGCCGTCTGCCGCCGGCTCAGGCCGGCATGGCGGCGCGCCGCGCGGAGGGATTTGCCGACTCGAGCGGCCGGAATCTCGCGTGACGCCATCGCAGATGATCGGCACCCGGTGCGGAATCTGAAGATCCATTCGTCCGAAGCGTTTCAGCGTCGGCCCCGATTCCGCCGACCGCCGGCCCGGTAGGATCCCGCTCCGTGATCCTGTCCGATGTCACCATCCGCGAGGAGCTCGCGGCGGGTCGAATCCTCATCGACCCCCTCGACGAGCGCGTCGATCCAACCCTCGTCGGTGGATCTCCACTGCGATTCGCTGTTCCGCGTGTTCCGCAACGACACCACGCCGTTCATCGATCCCAAGCTGTCGCAGGAAGATCTCACCGAGCTGGTCGAGGTCGACCGAAGGCGGCGCGTTCATCCTCCACCCGGGAGAGTTCGTCCTCGGCTCCACCCTCGAACGCGTCGCGCTGCCCGACGACCTCGTCGCCCGGCTCGAGGGCAAGAGCTCGCTCGGGCGCCTCGGTCTGCTCATCCACAGCACCGCCGGGTTCGTCGACGCCGGCTGGGACGGCCACCTCACCCTCGAACTGTCGAACGTCGCCAATCTCCCGATCGCGCTCTACCCGGGGATGAAGATCGGCCAGATCTCGTTTCTCCGCATGACGACCGCGGCCGAGAACCCGTACGGCAGCAAGAGCACGGGTTCGAAGTACCAGGGCCAGCGCGGCCCCACGCCCTCGCGCTACTACCTCAACTTTCCTGCGAGCGAGTGACCGATCGCCCGTCGCCGGAGCTGCCCCGCTGTGCGTGGGCCGGTACCGACCCGCTCATGGTGGCGTACCACGACGACGACTGGGGCGTCCCCACCCACGACGACGCCGCACTGTTCGAGCTCGTGACCCTCGAAGGCGCGCAGGCCGGTCTGAGTTGGAGCACGATCCTGCGCAAACGCGACGGTTACCGCGCCGCCTTCGCGCGCTTCGACCCCGTGAAGGTGGCGCGCTTCACCGACCGCGACGTCGAGCGCCTGTTGGGCGACGCCTCGATCGTGCGCCACCGGGGAAAGATCGAGTCGACCATCGCGAACGCACACGCGATCCGCGCGGTGCAGAAGGAGCGCGGGAGCTTCGACGCGTACGTCTGGGAGTTCGTCGGCGGCGCGCCGATCATCGGCCGCTTCCGCAGTGTCGGCGAGCTCCCTGCCGTCACCGACGAGTCGAAGGCGTTGAGCAAGGACCTGAAACGGCGCGGCTTCCGCTTCGTGGGGCCCACGACTGCCTACGCGTTCATGCAGGCGGCCGGGCTCGCCGACGATCACGTCGTCGGGTGCTTCCGCTACCGCGGCTGACCGCGCCCTCGGCTACACGCCCGGGTTGAACTCCGCGGCGATCGGCGCGGGGGCGTTCTCGCCCGCCTCGATCGCCTCGATGAGGAGTTCGGCGATGTCCTGGACCTTGACGTCCTCGTCGCGGCCCTTCTCCTTCACCCCGTCGTCCATCATCACGTAGCAGAACGGGCACGCGACCGCGATCCGCTGGGCCCCCGTCGCCAGCGCCTCCTCGGTGCGTTCGACGTTGACCTTCTTGCCGATGCGCTCTTCCATCCACATGCGCGCGCCGCCGGCCCCGCAGCACATGCCCGTGGTGCCGTTGCGCGGCATCTCGACGATGTCGATGCCGGCCAGCGAGCCGATCACGTTGCGCGGCGCGAGGTAGACGTCGTTGTGGCGGCCGAGGTAGCAGCTGTCGTGATACGTCACCCGCTCGTCGAGGGTGGCACCTGCCAACGAGAGCCGGCCGTCGGCGACGAGCTGGCTCAAGAGCTGCGAATGGTGCACCACCTTGTAGTTGCCGCCGAGCTGCGGGTACTCGTTCTTGAGCGTGTTGAAGCAGTGCGGGCACTGCGTGATGATCTTCTTCACCGCGAGGCCGTCGAGCGATTCGATGTTCTGCATCGCCAGCATCTGGAAGATGTATTCGTTGCCCGAGCGCCGCGCCGGGTCGCCGGTGCAGAGCTCGCTCGGGCCGAGGATGGCGAAGTCGATGCCCGCGCGCTGCAACAGCTTCGCCACCGCGCGGCTGGTCTTCTTGTTGCGGTCGTCGAAGGACCCGGCGCAGCCGATCCAGTAGAGGTACTCGTGGTCGAGCTCACCGGCACCGGCGTCGACGATGTCGACGCCTTCGAGGCCGGCGGCCCAGTCGCCCCGCTCGCCCTGGTTCATGCCGTAGACGTTCGACGAGTTCTCCATCGACCGGTACGTGTTCCCGAGCTCGGCGGGGAAGTCGCTCTCCATGAGCGACTTGTAACGCCGCATGTCGAGGATCTTGTCGAGGATCTCGATGTTGACCGGGCAGATCTCGTCGCACGCCTTGCACGACGTGCAACTCCACAGCTCTTCCGACGTGATGCGCTCGAACACCGAGTCGGCGGTGATGGTGATGCCGCGCGCGGTGCCGACGGGCGGGTTCACGACAGGATCGCCGGTCGCCGCCATCACCTCGCCGACCTTCAACACGATCTCGCGCGGGTCGAGCGGCTTCCCCGTCGCGTGCGCCGGACACACCGACGTGCAGCGCCCGCAGACCGTGCACGCGTCGGTGTCGAAGAGCTGCTTCCAGGTGAAGTCCTCGACCGTGGCCGCGCCGAACGTCTCGAGCTCGGTCTCCATGAGGTTCGGCATCGGCTTCATCGCGCCCTTGGGCCGTCCGCTGTCGCGCAGGTACATGTTCATCGGCGACGTGATCATGTGGCGGAGCTTCGTGGTGGGCAGGATGATGAGGAAGGCCACGAAGGCGGCGAAGTGGATGCCCCAGAGCCACTGGTGGGCGTCCTGGATCGACGAGAACGACCAGCTGCTGAACAGCGACGACAGCGGATAGCCGATGAACGACCACTTCTCGAAGTCGGGACGGCCGAGCGACGCGATCCGGAAGGCCTCGGTGAAGAAGCCGGTCACCGCGATCACGAGGAACATGATGAGGATGACCGCGTCCTCGGGCTTGGTCTTGATCCGGATGCGGTAGGGCCGTTCGATGTAACGCCGGGCGAGCGCCCACGCGATTCCGATGGTGAACACCACACCGGCGAGGTCGGCGGCGAACGCGTATCCCTCGTAGACGCCGCCGTGGAGGAACTTCAGGTTGTCGGGGAGCTGGTGGTCGAGTTCGAGCACCACCGTGGCGATGAAGAGCCACATGAACCCGAAATAGATGAACGAGTGCATGAGGCCGGCGGCGGGGTCGCGCAGCAGCGTCTGCATCCAGACGCCGGCCCGGAAGTCGCGCATGCGGCGGTGCAGGTTCCGCTTCGTGGTGCGGCGGTCGTCGGCCGCGCCCCGCTCGTAGTTGCGGACGCGCTGGCTCACCAGCCACGCGCACACGAACAACATGACCGCCGCGGTCACGTAGAACGCCCAGTACATGGCGTCGGGGATGCCCCCGAACGGCTCACGGGAGATGTTGGAGTGGTCGGTCCACTCCGTGATGCGCGGCGCGATGCCGGACACGAGGGTGCCGAGCGCGACGAGGGCGCCCACGACCAGGACGAGCTGATGCGGCTTGGGCAGCTTCAGTCGACGCACGAGCGCCCTTTCGACGGGAACGCGGGGAAAGTTACCGCGGCCTCGAGCGGCGGGTCGCTATCCGACGGTCTTGGCGTCTTCCTGGCGCAGGCGGCGAGCCAGGCCGGCGAGCAGCTTCTTCGAGAATCCGGGGATGGCCAGGAGCTCGTCGAAGGCGCGTTGGCTCAGTTTCGCCAGCTCCATCGGCGCCTCCGCGATCACGCTGGCGTTGCGCGGCGCCCGGTCGAGCAGCGCGAGATCACCGAAGAACGCGCCCGCGCCGAGGGTCGCGACCTGCCGTCCGTGGCGCTCCACCCGCGCCCGGCCGTCGATGATCACGAAGAACTCGCTGCCCGCCGCGCCCTCGGTCACGAGCACCTTCCCGGCGGGGACGCTGACCTGCTCGGCGCTCTTCGCCACGAGTTGCAGCTCGCGCTTCGAGCAGGCGGAGAAGAGGGGGACGCGGGCGAGGGTCTCGACGAACGGATCGGAGCGGGCCACGGCCAGGAATCTACGAGATGCAGGGGCGGCGTGCTCCGGCGCGGCAACCAGTGCGCCCCAGGCTCGGGCTGCCCCTGAGGACTTCCGGGGGAATTCAAGGACCAGGAATGGATTGCCGATGAGGAAAGTTGATAGCTTCGTACTCAAGGTTCTGGTGTCCCCGACCTGCAAGGTCGTCTTCCGACGCCGGAGACCCCCGAATCCCAAGAAAACGCCCCGAATCTCAGTCCGTCAGACAGCCCGGTGATCAACCGGGAGAAAGCCAGGAGGCAGTCCCCATGTCCAAGGCCGTCGGTATCGACCTCGGCACCACCAACTCAGTCGTTTCGGTTCTCGAGGCCGGCGAGCCGGTCGTGGCTCCCAACTCCGAGGGTTCGCGCACCACCCCCTCGGTGGTCGCGTTCTCCAAGACCGGCGAGGTGCTCGTCGGCGAGGTCGCGAAGCGCCAGGCGATCACCAACCCCGATCGCACCATCCGCTCGGTCAAGCGCCACATGGGCACGAACTGGTCGATCGACATCGACGGCAAGGCCTACAACTCGCAGGAGATCTCGGCCCGCATCCTGCAGAAGCTCAAGCGCGACGCCGAGGCGTACCTCGGTGACACCGTCACGCAGGCCGTGATCACCGTGCCCGCCTACTTCGGCGACGCCGAGCGCCAGGCCACCAAGGAGGCCGGTGAGATCGCGGGCCTCGAGGTGCTGCGCATCATCAACGAGCCCACCGCCGCCGCGCTGGCCTACGGCCTCGACAAGGACAACGACCAGACGATCCTCGTGTTCGACCTCGGGGGCGGCACGTTCGACGTGTCGATCCTCGACCTCGGCGAGGGCGTCTTCGAGGTGAAGTCCACTGCGGGCAACACCCACCTCGGTGGCGACGACTGGGACCAGCGGGTCATCGACTGGCTGGTCAGCGAGTTCAAGAACGCGCACGGCGTCGACCTCGCGGCCGACAAGATGGCCGTCCAGCGCCTCAAGGAGGCGGCGGAGAAGGCCAAGGTCGAGCTCTCGTCGCTCCAGGAGACCACGGTCAACCTGCCGTTCATCACGGCTACCAGCGACGGTCCGCTCCACCTCGACCTCTCGCTCACCCGCGCCAAGTTCCAGGAGCTCACCTCTGATCTCCTCGAGTCGTGCCGCGGGCCGTTCGAGCAGGCCATCCGCGACGCGGGCCTCACCAAGGACGAGATCGACCGCGTGATCCTCGTGGGTGGTTCCACCCGGATGCCCGCGGTGGCCGACCTCGTGAAGGAGCTCACCGGGAAGGACGCCGACAAGGGCGTCAACCCCGATGAAGCGGTCGCGGTCGGTGCCTCGCTGCAGGCCGGCGTCCTCAAGGGCGACGTCAAGGACATCCTGCTCCTCGACGTCACGCCGCTGTCGCTCGGCATCGAGACCAAGGGTCAGATCATGACCAAGCTCATCGAGCGCAACACCACGATCCCCACCAAGCGGTCCGAGGTGTTCACCACTGCCGACGACAATCAGCCCAGCGTGGAGATCAAGGTGCTCCAGGGCGAGAGCGACATGGCGTACCGCAACAAGTTGCTCGGCACGTTCCAGCTGGTCGGCATCCCGCCGGCACCGCGTGGCGTTCCGCAGGTCGAGGTCACCTTTGACATCGACGCCAACGGGATCGTGCACGTGTCGGCCAAGGATCTCGGCACCGGGCGTGAGCAGCAGATGACCATCACCGGTGGCACTGCGCTCAACAAGGACGAGATCGAGCGCATGATGAAGGAGGCCGAGGCCCACGCCGAGGAGGACCGCGTCCGTCGCGAGGAGGCGGAGGTCCGCAACAATGCCGACTCCCTCGTCTTCCAGACCGAGAAGCTGCTGCGCGACCAGGCCGACAAGGTGGAGGCCGACGACCGCCAGAAGATGGAAGCGGCGCTCAAGGAGCTGAAGGACGCTCTGGCCGGCACCGACATCGAGGCGGTCAAGCGCGGGCACGAGAACCTCGTGACCGTCAGCCAGGACTTCGCCCAGCGGCTCTACGCGAACGCGCAGGCGGCGCAGAACGCGGCCGACGCGTCGGGCGGTGCGGGCGCCGGTGCATCCGGACCCGACGACGACGAGGTTGCCGACGCCGAGATCGTCGACGAGCCGGGCGAGCAGAGCGCATGAGTCAGCAGGACGAGTTCGGCGCGGCCACGCCCGGCTTCGCCACTGACGACATGAGTGAGGATCTCGACGAGGCCGCAGCCGCGGCCCTCGTCGAGACCGACCTCGCCCAGCTGCAGGACGAGCGGACGGAGCTGGTCGACACGCTGCGGCGCGTCCAGGCCGACTTCGAGAACTACCGCAAGCGCACGCAGCGCGACCAGTCGGTCCTGGTCGAGCGGGCCACGGAGCGGCTGGTCGCCGAGCTCCTGCCCGTACTCGACTCGTTCGACGGCGCGCTCGGGAGCTTCGGTGGGGTCGACACGCCCGAACTCGAGAAGGTGCGCAACGGCGTCGTCGGTATCCGCACGCAGCTGGTCACCGTGTTGGAGCGCGCCGGCCTCGAGCGCATGGAGGCCGACGGCACCACCTTCGACCCCAACGAGCACGAAGCCGTGATGCAGGACTCCGGCGCCGGCGAGCCGCGTGTCGCCGAGACCATGCGCACCGGGTACCGGCTGAAGGGTCGCGTCCTGCGGCCCGCGATGGTGCGAGTCACGCACGAAGCATGATCACGAGGAACTGAGCGAATGGCACCCCAGAGGGAGTGGTTCGACAAGGACTACTACGCGGAGCTCGGAGTCGCGTCTGACGCGACCGAGAAGGAGATCACGCGCGCCTATCGCAAGCTGGCGAAGCAGTACCACCCTGATGCCAACTCCGGCGACAGGGACGCGGAGGAGCGCTTCAAGGAGATCTCGTCGGCGCACGACGTGCTCGGCGACGCGGCGAAGCGCAAGGAGTACGACGAGGTTCGTCAGATGGTCGCATCCGGCGCCCGTCCCGGCGCCGGTGGCTTCCCGGGCGGCGGCTTCGGTGGTGGCGGCTTCCCGGGCGGTGACGCCGGCTTCGGAGGCAACGTCCGCGTCGACGACCTCGGTGATCTGGGTGGCATCTTCGGCAACCTGTTCGGTGGTGGCCGCGGTGGTGGTCGGCGTCAGCGGGGCCCCGTCGGTCCGCAGCGTGGGAACGACATCGAGACCGAGCTCCACCTCGACTTCCTCGACGCGGTGCACGGCATCACCACCTCGGTCAACATCACGTCGGAGGCGCCCTGTCACGTGTGCAACGGCACCGGCGCCAAGCCGGGGACCGTTCCCGACGTGTGTCCCACGTGCGGTGGTTCCGGTTCGGTCGCCGTCGACCAGGGTCCGTTCTCGTTCTCGCAGGTCTGCCCCACGTGTGGCGGACGCGGCAACATCGTCAAGGACAAGTGCAAGAACTGCAAGGGTCGCGGCATCGAGGTGCGGCCGCGCACGGTCAAGGTGCGCATTCCCGCCGGGGTCGACGACGGCCAGCGGATCCGGGTCAAGGGTCGCGGCACGCCCGGCGTCAACGGCGGCCCGCCCGGCGATCTCTACGTCGTCGTGCACGTGTCGCCCCACACCGTCTTCGCCCGCAGCGGCAAGTGGGATCTCACGGTCAAGGTGCCCATCACCTTCCCGGAAGCCGCGCTCGGCGCGCAGGTGAAGGTGCCCACGCTCGACGCGCCGGTCACGGTCAAGGTGCCGCCCGGCACCCAGAGCGGCAAGACGGTTCGCGTCCGCGGCCGCGGCATCCCGCACGGGACGGGCGACCCGGGCGCGCTCCTCGTCACCTTCGACGTGGTGGTGCCCACCGCGCTCGACGACGACGCCCGCAAGATCGTGGAGGAGTTCGCCGCCGCGCTGCCGGGCAACCCTCGCGAACACCTGGGGGTGTAGCCCGTGAACGACGACGACCGCGCGCTCTACATCATCTCGGTGGCGGCCGAGCTCGCCGGTGTCCATCCGCAGACCCTCCGCATCTACGAGCGCAAGGGTCTGATCGAACCCAGCCGTACCTCCGGCCGGAGCCGGCGCTACTCCGATCGCGACATCGCCCTGCTCCAGCGCATCCAGGAGCTCACCAACGACGGCGTCAGCCTGGCCGGCGTGCGCCGGATCCTGGAGCTGGAGGCGGAGTTGGCCGCGGTGCAGGGTGAGGTGTCCGAGCTCCACGAGGCCCTGGCCCGCGCCCGGGAGGAGCTCCAGAGCGCGGTGCGCGACGTCCACCGCAGCTACCGGCGCGACCTCGTGCCGGTGAGCCGGGCCGTCGTCCGCGTCCCCCGTCGCTGATCGAGGTTCCGGCCCTGCGGCCTTGATCGCGGGCGCCCGTCCGGAATAAAGTTGACAATCTCGTTGTCAACTTTGGAGACGGTTCACGCAACGAGACAGAAGAGGAACGACGTATGCCGCTCGACCCCAACAAGCTGACCCGCAAGACGGGCGAGGCGCTCGGCGCCGCCCAGGCGCTCGCGCGCGAGCAGAGCCACTCGCAGGTCACCCCCGAGCACCTCCTCGCCGCGCTGGTGGCACAGCCGGAGAGCGTGGTCCTCCCGGTGTTGGAGCGGATCGGCGTGTCGAGCGCCACGCTGCGCACCCGCGTCGACGACGCCCTGTCGGCGTTGCCCAAGGTCTACGGCGAGACGGCCCAGCAGGCCCAGCTCTCGCCCGAGGGGTACCGCATCCTCGAGGCGGCCGACGCCCAGCGCGCCGCGCTCACCGACGACTACCTGTCCACCGAGCACCTGCTCCTGGCGATGAGCGAGGTGGCCGGCGGCGTCGGCGACCTCCTCCGCGGCATGGGCGTCTCCCACGACGCCGTGCTCGCCGCGTTGCAGGAGGTCCGGGGCAGCCACCGGGTCACCAGCGAGAACCCGGAGGAGCAGTACCAGGCGCTCGAGAAGTACGGACGCGACCTCACCGAGGACGCCCGCAAGGGCAAGCTCGACCCGGTGATCGGACGCGACGAGGAGATCCGACGCGTCATCCAGGTGCTGTCGCGCCGCACCAAGAACAACCCGGTGCTCATCGGCGAGCCCGGCGTCGGCAAGACCGCCATCGCCGAAGGTCTCGCCCGGCGCATCGTCGAGGGCGACGTGCCCGAGGGTCTGCGCAACAAGCGGCTGATCGCGCTCGACATCAGCGCGATGGTCGCGGGCGCGAAGTACCGCGGCGAGTTCGAGGACCGCATGAAGGCCGTCCTCAAGGAGATCGTCGACAGCGACGGCGAGATCATCACGTTCGTCGACGAGCTGCACACGATCGTCGGTGCCGGAGGTGCCGAGGGCGCGGTCGACGCCGGCAACATGATCAAGCCGATGCTCGCCCGCGGTGAGCTGCGCATGATCGGCGCGACCACGCTCGACGAGTTCCGCAAGTACATCGAGAAGGACCCCGCGCTCGAGCGCCGGTTCCAGCAGGTCTACGTCGGTGAGCCGTCGGTCGAAGACACGGTGGCGATCCTCCGCGGGCTCAAGGAGCGCTACGAGGTGCACCACGGTGTGCGCATCCAGGACGCCGCGCTCGTCGCGGCGGCGCTCCTGTCGCACCGGTACATCACCGCCCGTCAGCTCCCCGACAAGGCCATCGACCTGATCGACGAGGCCGCGTCGCGTCTGCGCATCGAGATCGATTCGATGCCGTTCGAGATCGACGTCGTCGAGCGCCAGATCCGCCGCATCGAGATCGAGCGCGCCGCGCTGGCCAAGGAGACCGACGAGCCGTCGAAGCAGCGCCTCGCCGCGCTCGACGAAGAGCTCGCGACGCTGTCCGAGCAGCGCGACGCAATGGTCGCGCACTGGCAGAACGAGAAGGACGCCATCGCCGAGATCCGCGCGGTCAAGGAGCAGCTCGAGAGCGCGCGCACCGAGGCCGAGATGGCCGAGCGCGAGGGCAACCTCCAGCAGGCCGCGCAGCTCCGCTACGGCACCATGCGCGACCTCGAATCCGAGATCGAGGTGAAGACGGCGCGCCTGAACGACCTCCAGTCCGAGCAGCAGATGCTGAAGGAAGAGGTCGACGAGGAAGACATCGCCGAGATCGTCGCCAAGTGGACAGGCATCCCCGTCAGCCGCCTCATGGAAGGCGAGATGAGCAAGCTCGTGCGCATGGAGGACGAGCTCCACGCACGCGTCATCGGTCAGGAGAACGCCGTGAGCGCGGTGGCCAACGCCATCCGCCGCTCCCGCGCCGGCCTGTCGGATCCGAACCGCCCGATCGGCTCGTTCCTCTTCCTCGGCCCGACCGGCGTCGGCAAGACAGAGTTGGCCCGCACGCTCGCCGACTTCCTCTTCGACGACGAGAAGGCGATGGTCCGCATCGACATGTCGGAGTACCAGGAGAAGCACAACGTGTCGCGCCTCGTCGGCGCGCCTCCCGGCTACGTCGGCTACGAGGAGGGCGGTCAGCTCACCGAAGCGGTGCGCCGTCGACCGTACGCGGTCGTGTTGCTCGACGAGGTCGAGAAGGCCCACCCCGACGTGTTCAACGTGCTCCTGCAGTTGCTCGACGACGGTCGCCTCACCGACGGCCAGGGCCGCACGGTCGACTTCACCAACACCGTGCTCATCATGACCAGCAATCTCGGCGGTGGTGCCGACGAGTCGGTGGTCATGAACATCGTGCACAACCACTTCAAGCCCGAGTTCCTGAACCGGATCGACGAGATCGTGGTGTTCCACCGGCTGGCCGAGGAGCACATCGAGCGCATCGTGGCCATCCAGGTCGACCAGTTGCGCGCCCGGCTGGCCGAGCGCGGTCGGGGCCTCGAGCTCACCGATGCCGCGCTGGCCCACATCGCGCACACCGGGTACGACCCCGACTTCGGGGCGCGTCCGTTGAAGCGGGTCATCCAGCGTGAGGTCAGCGACCCGATCGCGCTGGCGTTGCTCAAGGGCGACTACCCCGAGGGTGACGTCGTCGTGGTCGACGCCGTCCCCGGCGACGGCCTCGTGTTCCGCACCCGCGCCTCCGTGACGGTCGACTGAACGCCGGCTCCAACGCCCGAGCATCTCGGAGTTGACGTACGTATGTGACGGCAAACTCCGAGATGTTCCGGGGGCAGCGGGTCGACTACGATCTCCTCAACGTGACACCTTTTGTGACGTTGTTGCGCGTTCGCGTGTCCGTGAGGTTCCCATGCCCGGCACGGTGATCGTCGGCACCCAGTGGGGTGACGAAGGCAAGGGTCGGTTCACCGACTACCTCGCCAAGGAGAGCGACTTCGTCGTTCGCTACCAGGGTGGGCACAACGCGGGCCACCGCATCGTGGTCGACGGCGCGGTCTTCGCGCTGCAACTCGTACCGAGCGGCGTGCTCTACCCGCACGTCACCGCGATCATCGGCAACGGCGTCGTCGTCGATCCCGCGGTGCTCATCGAAGAGCTCGACATGCTCGAGAGCAAGGGCGTGAGCACCGCGCAGGTGAAGTTGTCGGGCAACGCCCATCTGATCATGCCGTACCACCAGGAGCTCGATCGGGTGACCGAACGGTTCCTCGGCAAGAACAAGCTCGGCACCACCAAACGCGGCATCGGCCCGGCCTACGCCGACAAGGCCCTGCGCGTCGGCCTGCGGGTGCAGGACCTCCTCGACGCCAAGATCTTCCGTCAGAAGCTCGACCTCGCGCTGCGCGAGAAGAACGGCGTGCTGGCCAAGGTCTACAACCGCCTGCCGCTCGACGGCGACGAGATCTCCGCGCAGTACCTCGCGATGGTCCCGCGGCTCGAGCCCATGATCGACGACACCGTCCACATCGTGCACGAAGCGCTCGAAGCCGGGCGGCCGGTGCTGTTCGAGGGAGCCCAGGCCACCTACCTCGACCTCGATCACGGCACCTATCCGTTCGTCACGTCGTCGAACCCTGTGGCCGGCGGCGTGTGCACCGGCGCCGGCGTCGGCCCGCGCGCCATCGAGCGGGTGATCGGCGTGGCCAAGGCCTACGTCACGCGTGTCGGCAGCGGACCGTTTCCCACCGAGCTGTTCGACGGCGACCCGGTCGGCGAGGAGCTCGTCGAGCGGGGCCACGAATTCGGCACCAACACCGGTCGGCGGCGTCGCCCCGGTTGGCTCGATCTCGTGATGCTCCGCCACGCGGTGCGTCTCAACACCTGCACCGAGATCGCGATCACGAAGCTCGACGTGCTCACCCCGTTCGCCGAGCTCAAGGTGTGTGTCGCGTACGAAGGCGACGACGGCACCCGCTACGACCACGTGCCGTACCACCAGTCGGTCCTGCACAAAGTGCGCCCCGTCTACGAGACGCTGTCCGGGTGGCAGTGCGACATCGACCAGTGCGGTCGGGTCGAGGACTTCCCCGCCGAAGCGCGCGAGTACCTGCGGTTCGTGGAGAAGGTCGTGGGTGTGCCGATCAGCTTCGTCGGCGTCGGCCCCGACCGCGCGCAGACGGTCGTGCTCCCCCGCGCTGCCTGAATGAAGGTCCTCGTCGTCGGTACCGGCGGGCGGGAGCACGCGCTCGTGTGGGCGCTGCTGCGCTCCGCGAGCCGGCCCGAGGTGTTCGCCGCGCCCGGCAATCCCGGCATCGCCGATCTGGTCCCGTGCGTGCCGGTCGACGCGACCGATCCGGACGCGATCGCCCAGGTCGCCGACGACCTCGCGGTCGACGTGGTCGTGATCGGCCCCGAGGTCCCGCTGGTGGCCGGCGCCGCCGACGCGGTCCGCGCGCGCGGCCGGTTGGCGTTCGGACCCGGCGTCGGCGGGGCGCGGCTCGAGGGATCCAAGGCGTGGATGAAGCACGTCCTCGCGCAGGCGGGCGTGCCCACGGCCCGCCACGCCACGTTCGGTCCGGGCGACGACGACGCCGCGATCGAGTTCCTCGGCGCGTTCCCGGCGCCCTACGTGGTGAAGACCGACGGCCTCGCCGCCGGGAAGGGTGTGGTCGTCACCGAGTCGCGGGCCGACGCCGCCGACGCCGTGCGCGCCTACCTCTCGGGCGCCGCGTTCGGAGACGCCGGCCGCACGCTGGTGATCGAGGAGGGGCTGAGCGGTCCCGAGCTTTCGCTGCTCGTGGTGTGCAACGGCGATCCGGATGGCGCCCGCCCGCTCGCCCCCGCGCAGGACTTCAAGCGCATTGCCGACGGTGACGCGGGCCCCAACACCGGCGGCATGGGCGCGTACTCACCGGTCCCGATCGTGTCCGACGCCACCGTCGACGCGGTGATGGATCGCGCGGTGCGCCCCACGTTGCGGTGGCTGCTCCAGGAGGGCATCGACTACCGCGGCGTGCTCTACGCGGGGATGATGCTCACCGCCGACGGCCCGAAGGTCATCGAGTACAACGTGCGGTTCGGCGACCCGGAGTGCCAGGTGGTGCTGCCGCGGTTGCGGTCCGATCTCGCCGGGCTCGTGCACGCGGCGGCGTCGGGCGGCGAGCTCGACGTCGCTTTCTCCGGTGAAGCCTGCGTCACCGTGGTATTGGCGAGTGAGGGGTACCCGGCGGCGCCGCGTACCGGCGATCGCATCGACGGCCTCGCCGCCGCGGCCGATGTGAATTCCGTCACCATCTTCCACGCCGGGACCGCACGCGCCGAGAACGGTGAGTTGCGTACCGCCGGTGGACGCGTGCTCGACGTCACCGCGACCGGCGCCGACGTCGCCGAAGCGCGCGAGCGCGCCTACGAGGCGGTGTCGAGGATCAGCTGGCCCGGGATGCAGTACCGGACCGATATCGCCGCGCTCGCCGCGCTCTCGGCTAGCGAACCCGCCAGCGGGTCCGGACCCCGGCAATGACGAGGGAACAGGGGATGCACCGCAACGGACCGCTGTCCTTGGGCGGCGGCACGAGGCACACGGCGCACCAGGGCTGGCCGCATTCCTGGCAGTGCGCGACCGCATGCTCGGTGAAGTGCTTGGTGCAGTTGTTCACCCCCGCTCACCCTCCTCGCCCCGAATTCGCGGCGGTTCGCCGTCCGTGAGGCCGATCCGCAGCATTTCCGACTCGTAGAGTGTTCGGCAGGAGGAAGGGCCCCCTTGATAGAGCGCTACGCACTCCCTGAGATCGCTGCCCTCTTCACCGACGAGGCCCGGTTCCGGGCCTGGCTCGAGGTGGAGGTTCTCGCCACCGAGGCCTGGGCCAAGCTGGGTGTCGTCCCCGCCGCCGACGCGGTGCTGGTGCGGGAACGGGCCGATTTCGACGTCGCCGCCATCCACGAGCGGGAGCGCACCACCGAACACGACGTCGCCGCCTTCGTCGACGTGGTGCAGGAACGCATCGGGGGCACCGCGGCCTCGTGGCTGCACTACGGCCTCACCTCGAGCGACGTCGTCGACACCGCGCTGTCGGTCACGCTCGTGCAGGCGGTCGACCTCGTGCTCGAAGCGGCCGCCGCGCTCGAATCGGCGATCGTAACGCAGGCCCACGCGTACCGGGCCGTCCCCATGGCGGGCCGTACCCACGGGGTGCACGCCGAGCCGACCACGTTCGGGGCCAAGATCGCGCTCTGGGCCATGCAGGTCCACCGCGACCGCGAACGCCTGGTCCGGGCCCGGCGCGCCATCGCGGTCGGGAAGCTCTCGGGTGCGGTGGGCACCTACTCCAACATCGACCCTGCGGTGGAGGCCTACGTGTGCGAGGCGCTGGGCCTGGTGGCGGTGCCCGCCACCCAGGTGATCGCGCGCGATCGTCACGCCGAACTGCTCTACGCCTGTGCAACCGTGGGTGCGTCGATCGAGGCGTTCTCCACCGAGATCCGCCACCTGCAGCGCACCGAGGTGCGCGAGGTCGAAGAGCCGTTCCGCGCCGGCTCGCAGAAGGGCTCGAGTGCGATGCCCCACAAGCGCAACCCGGTGAAGGCCGAGCAGCTCAGCGGCCTGGCCCGGGTGCTGCGGGGGAACCTGCAGGCCGGCATGGAGAACATCGCGCTGTGGCACGAGCGCGACATCTCGCACTCGTCGGTCGAGCGGATCATCCTTCCCGACTCGCTGCAACTCGCCTACTACGTGCTCGTGAAGTTCCGTTCCATCGTCGAGGGCATGCACGTCTATCCCGAGCGTATGCGTGAGAACCTCGACGCGTCCTACGGCCTGGTGTTCAGCCAACCGGTGCTGCTCGCGCTGGTCGAGGCGGGCCTCACGCGCGACGACGCGTACCGCACCGTGCAGCGCAACGCGATGCTCACGTGGGAGGCGCGCCGCCCGTTCCTCGACGTGCTCCGCGAAGACGCCGACGTGCGCGCCGCGCTGAGCGACGATCGGCTCGCCGCGTGCTTCGACCTCTCCACCGCGCTCTCGAACGTCGACCGCACGTTCGAAGCCCTCGACGCACTCGGACCGGTGGCCGTCGCGTGAGCAAGGTGTCGCTCCCTCATCTCTACAGCGGCAAGGTCCGCGAGCTCTACGAAGTCGGTCACGATCGCATGCTCGTGGTGGCGTCGGATCGCATCTCGGTGTTCGATGTCATCCTCGACGACCTGATCCCCGACAAGGGTCGCGTGCTCACTGCGCTTTCCACCTACTGGTTCGAGCAGACCGCCGCGCTGGCCCCCAATCACGTCGTGTCGTCGGACCCCACCGACTTCCCCGAGACCGCCGGGCCCGAGGTCGCCGGTCGGGCGATGCTCGTGCGGGCGGCGCAGCCGGTCCGGCTCGAGTGCGTCGCCCGGGGCTACCTCTTCGGGTCGGCGTGGTCCGACTACCAGGCCACCGGGTCGGTGTCGGGGCACGCCCTGCCCGCCGGCCTGCGGCAGGCCGAGCGCCTGCCGGAGCCGCTGTTCACCCCCACCACCAAGGCCGAGGGCAGCCACGATCTCCCGCTCACCGACGCGGAGGCCGCCGCCCTGGTCGGTGACGACGTCTTCGAGCAGGTCCGGGAGATGACCCTGCGGATCTACGCGTTCGGGGCCGAGCACGCCGGCGCACGGGGGCTCATCCTCGCCGACACCAAGCTCGAGTTCGGCGAGGTCGACGGCCGGCTGGTCGTCATCGACGAGATGCTCACACCCGACTCCTCGCGGTACTGGGGCACCGACGAGTACCAGGTCGGCACGTCCCCGCCGTCGTTCGACAAGCAGTACGTGCGCGACCACTACCTGTCGATCGGCTGGGACCTCCAGCCGCCGACGCCCCGGTTGCCCGACGCCGTGATCGCGGGAACGCGGGCGCGCTACGTCGAGGCGTACGAGCAGGTGACCGGCAACAGTTTCGACGCGTGGTACGGAGACGAAGCATGAGGTTCGCAGTCCGCATCGACGTCACGCACCTACCCGGTGTGCTCGATCCGCAGGGGGCGACGGTCGAGCGCGCGCTCCCCGCGCTCGGCTACGACAACGTCGGGGGTGTGTCGATCGCCAAGACGATCCGGCTCTCGCTCGACGCGTCGTCGGTCGACGCCGCCCGCACCCAGGTCGACGACATGTGTCGTCGACTGCTCGCCAACCCGGTCATCGAGCGGTACACGGTCGAGATCGAGGAAGCGGCGGTGGCATGAGCGCCCGCGTCGGTGTCGTCGTCTTCCCCGGCACGAACTGCGAGCTCGACGCGGCGTGGGCGATCGAGCAGCTCGGCGGTTCCGCCGAACTGCTCTGGCACGGTGACGCCACCGTCAACGGCGTCGATGCGGTCATCGTGCCCGGCGGCTTCGCCCACGGCGATTATCTCCGCACCGGCGCGATCGCCCGCTTCTCGCCGGTCATGGACGCGGTGGCCGCGCACGCTGCCGCCGGCGGCCCGGTGGTCGGGATCTGCAATGGTTTCCAGGTGCTCACCGAGGCGGGCCTGCTGCCGGGTGCGTTGCAGAAGAACACCGGCCTCACCTTCGTGTGCGACACCGTCGAGCTCCGGGTGGAGACGACCCGCTCGGCGCTCACCGGGCTGGCTCACGCGGGCGCCGTGCTGCGCATTCCGATCAACCACTTCGAGGGCAACTACGTCTGCGACGCCGATACCCTGCGCCGTCTCCACGACGAGGATCGGGTGGTGTTCCGCTACGTGCGAAATCCCAACGGGAGCCTCGACGACATCGCCGGCGTCGCCAACGAGGCGGGCAACGTCGTCGGCCTGATGCCCCACCCGGAGCGGGCGAGCGATCCCCTGCTCGGCAGTGCCGACGGCGTGATCCTCCTGGAATCGCTCCTCGCCGCCGCCGCTCATCACGCTTCCGGCGCGCCCGCCCGGGCCTGACCCCGAGCGCGGTCCCCGGCTCCGAGCCGCCGCGCACCGAGCGGTCTTCGACGCTGGAAGCGAAGAAGTTCCCGGCGTACCTCGACGAGTTCGACCTGGAGTAACGAGTTACCGGGGTCAGGACGCTCGGGAAATCCCGGCTTTCTTCAGCACTTCGGCCGACACCCCGAGCTCGCGCCAGGCGGCGTAGGAGATCCCCTTGCGCTGCGCGTACTTGCCCGCCGTCTTCACGAACGCGGATTCGAGCGCCGAGAGGTCGGTCTTGGTGCCGAGCTGCTCGAGCTCCTGTTGGAGGTCCATGCGCTCCTGCACCAGCTGCAGGCGCTGGAGCGCCGAGCCTTCGTCGATCTGGGTGTCGATCGCGGCCAGGCGCTTCTTGATGGAATCGGGGGTGCGCTTGCGGCCGCGCCGCGGGCGGTTCAGCTCCAGCGCCTCGAGGTAGCTCTTCACCGCACGCCCTTCCGTCCGGCCTTCGGCCAGCGCGGCTTTGTGTTGTGGGGTCATGGTGCGGGTGCTGGATTTCGCCACGTCGATATCTCCTGAATGGAACGGGTCTCGATGACGACAATAGTTTAATCACTCGGCGGCTATTACCCGATATCCGGAGAACCAAATCGGGACCATTGGTGAAAGAGGCTCCTTCGCTACGATGCGAAGCGTTCATGAGTGTGACCGGAGCTCTGCCGCCCCAACTGCATCGCCAGCTCGGTCTCACCGACGACGAACTCGGCGCGATCGTGGAGCTGCTCGGGCGCGAACCCACCGAGCTCGAGCTCGCGATGTACGCGGTCATGTGGTCGGAGCACTGCTCGTACAAGTCGTCGAAGCGCTACCTCGGTCGCTTCCCCGTCGACGCGCCGTGGGTCCTCGTCGGACCGGGTGAAGGCGCCGGGGTCATCGACGTCGGCGACGGTCTCGCGGTCGCCATCCGGATCGAGAGTCACAACCACCCATCGGCGGTCGAGCCCTACCAGGGTGCCGCCACCGGCGTCGGCGGGATCATCCGCGACGTGTTCTCGATGGGCGCGCGCCCGATCGCGCTGATGGATCCGCTGCGCTTCGGCCCGCTCGACGACGCCCGCACCCGCTACCTGTTCGAAGGTGTGGTGTCGGGGATCAGCGGCTACGGCAACGCGGTCGGTGTGCCCACCGTCGGCGGCGAGGTCGTGTTCGACGAGTGCTACCGCGACAATCCGCTCGTCAACGTGCTGTGTCTCGGGGTGTTGCCGGTGGAGCGGCTGGTGCTCGCCAAGGCGGAAGGCGTCGGCAACGTCGCGGTGCTGCTCGGGTCCGCCACCGGCCGCGACGGCATCGGGGGCGCCAGCGTGCTCGCGTCGGCCGGGTTCGAAGAAGGCTCCCACGCCAAGCGTCCGTCGGTACAGGTGGGTGATCCGTTCGAGGAGAAGCGCCTGATCGAAGCGTGCCTGGCGCTGCTCGACGCCGGTCTCGCGATCGGCGTCCAGGATCTCGGCGCGGCCGGTATCTCGTGCGCGGCGTCCGAGACGGCGGCCAAGACCGGCGCGGGGATGGACGTCGACCTCGCGCGCATGCCCAAGCGGGAGCCGGGCATGAACGGCGTCGAGGTGATGACGTCGGAGAGCCAGGAGCGGATGCTGGCGATCGTCACCCCGGCGAACCTCGCCGAGGTGCTCGCCCTCTGTTCGCGTTGGGAGATCAGGGCCTCGGTGATCGGGCGGGTCACCGACAGCGGGCGGTTCCGGGTGTTCGACGGCCTCTTCGATGCGGTCGGCGTCCCCGGAACCAACCCGTCACCGCCGCGGGGCGACGAACCCCCGAGCCTCTCGTCCGACGCCATGCCGGTGGCCGATGTGCCGGTCGCCAGCCTGGGCGATGGCCCCGTCTACGACCGTCCGGCCTCGTTCCCGGAAGGCCTCGGCGCGGTGCATGCCGACGATCCCGCGCCCACGCTCGCCGCCCGCTTTCCCGAGGGCGCCGACCTCTCCGCCGAGGTGCTCGCGCTCCTCGCCCGCCCGAACATCGCCGACAAGTCGTGGGTGTACCGCCAGTACGACCACCAGCTGTTCCTCAACACCGTCGTCGGCCCCGGCGGTGGCGACGCCACGGTGTTGCGGCTGAAGGGCACCGACCGCGCGCTCGCCCTCACCACCGACGGCAAGGCGCGGTACTGCGCGCTCGACCCGCGCGTCGGTGCAGTCCTCGGGGTGATCGAAGCGGCGCGCAACCTCGCGTGTGTGGGCGCGCACCCGCGTGCACTCGTGAACTGCCTCAACTTCGGCAACCCCGAGCATCCCGAGGTCATGTGGCAGTTCGCCGAGGTCGTCGACGGCATGAGCGACGCGTGCCGGGCGCTCGGCATCCCCGTCGTCGGCGGCAACGTGAGCTTCTACAACGAGTCGCGCGGGCGCGACATCGACCCCACCCCGGTCGTCGGAGTGGTCGGCCTGATCGACGCGCTCACCGACGTACCGCCGGGCGCGCGTCTGCACGACGGCGACGACGTGATCATGCTCGGCAGCACGCGCGCCGAGTTCGGCGGGTCCGAGTGGGCCACGAGCCACGGGTTGCTCGGCGGACGTCCGCCGGCCGCCGATCTCGACGTCGCGCGCGCGCTCCACGAACTCGTGTGCGCGCTCGTGAACGAGCGAGTGGTGCGCGGCGTGCACGACTGCTCGGAGGGCGGCCTCGCGGTCACGCTCGCGGAGATGGCGATCGACGGCGGATGTGGCGTCCGCGTCGCGCCGCCCACCGATCTCACGCCCGCGATCACGTGGTTCGCCGAGACCGCGTCCCGCGTCGTGCTCTCGGTCGCGCCCGACCGCACGGCCTCGCTGCTCGAGCGGGCGGCCGCGGCCGGAGTACCGGCCGCCGCGATCGGCCGGGCCGGTGCCGATCGCATCGTGGCCGACGGCGCCTTCGACGTCGGCCTCGGCGATGCCACCGCGGCCTGGCGCGACGCCATCCCGATCGCCCTCGGCCACCCCACCACCTCCCCCGGCCCCACGACCGCCGCCCCCGGTACCGGAACAACTCGGAGTTGACCGACGCCGATGAGGGTCAACTCCGAGGTGTTCGTCAGCAGAAGGGGAATCTGTCGGGTGCGGTGCCGGTTGACGCCAGGGTGCATGGGATACTGGAACCGTGACTGACCCCAACATCGGCCACGCCTGCGGGGTGTTCGGTATCTACGCACCCGGTGAAGGGGTCGCCCAGCTCACCTATCTGGGCCTCCTCGCCCTCCAGCACCGGGGCCAGGAATCAGCCGGGATCGCGGTGAGCGACGGCCAGACCATCACGGTCTCGAAGGACATGGGCCTCGTCACCCAGGTGTTCGACGAGCGTCGCCTCGCTCCCCTCGACGGCCACCTCGCCATCGGGCACGTCCGCTACTCCACCACCGGCTCGAGCAGCTGGCGCAACGCGCAGCCCGTCTACCGCTCGGTCGGCGACGTCGGCTTCGCGCTCGGCCACAACGGGAACCTCACGAACACCGTCGAGCTCGCGGAACGGCTCGGGATGTTCCCGGGGATGTTCCCCGACGAGACCTCGCTCGACTCCACCACCGACTCCGCGCTCGTCGCCGAGCTCATCGCCGCCGAGTACACCGAGGAACGTTCCGACGAGCGCGACCTCGAGCTCGCGCTGCAACGCGTGCTGCCGAAGCTGGCGGGCGGCTTCTCCTTCGTCCTGATGGACGCCGCCCACCTCATCGGCGTACGCGACCCTCACGGCTTCTGGCCGCTCGTGCTCGGCCGCGTGGAGAGCGGGTGGGTGTTGGCGAGCGAGACCGCCGCGCTCGACATCGTCGGCGCGCACTTCGTACGCGAGGTCGAACCCGGCGAGATGATCGTGATCGACGCGTCGGGCGTGCACGCCACGCGCTACGCCGACGCCGACCCGAAGCTCTGTCTCTTCGAGTTCGTCTACTTCGCGCGTCCCGACACGATGCTCTACGGCCACAGCGTGCACGCGGCGCGCCAGCGCATGGGCGAGGAGCTGGCGCGGCAGGCGCCGGTAGAAGCCGACATGGTGATGCCGGTGCCGGAGTCGGGCATCCCCGCCGCGCAGGGTTACGCGCGCGGTTCGGGCATCCCCTACGGCGACGGCATCGTGAAGAACCGCTACGTCCACCGCACGTTCATCCAACCGAGTCAGAAGCAGCGCGGCCAGGGCGTGCGCACGAAGCTCAACCCGCTGCCCGAGAACATCCGCGGCAAGAAGCTCGTCGTCGTCGACGACTCCATCGTGCGCGGCACCACCACCCGTCAGGTCGTGGCGATGCTGCGGGAGGCGGGCGCGGCCGAGGTGCACTTCCGCGTGTCGTCGCCGCCCTACAAATGGCCGTGTTCCTACGGGATGGACACCGGCAGTCGGTCGGAGCTCCTCGCCGCCGACATGTCGGTGGGTGAGATCCGCGACTACCTCGGGGTCGACTCCCTTGCCTACCTCGAGCTCGATCGGCTCACCGCGGCTACCGGGGCGCGCTCCGACTCCTTCTGCACCGCGTGCCTGTCGGGCATCTATCCCGTGCCCGTACCCCTCACCGACTCCAAGCTCGCCCTCGAAACCGACGACGACGACGCCGGCGAGGGTACGCCGGCGCCCGAGCACTCCGCTCGATGACGGGGCCCGGTCGCGGCGAGTCGGATCCGGCGTCGCCCGCACCGCTCACGTACCAGGGCTCCGGCGTCGACATCGCCGCCGGCGAGCGTGCGGTGCAGATGATCAAGGAGCACGTGCGGTCGACGTTCCGGTCCGAAGTCGTCGGCGACATCGGCGGATTCGGTGGTCTCTTCGCATTCGATCAAAGGCATCTCGTCGATCCGTTGCTCGTGTCGTCGACCGACGGTGTCGGCACGAAGTCATTGATCGCGCGCCTCACCGGGAACTACGACACGATCGGCATCGATCTCGTCGCGATGTCGGTCGACGACATCGCGGTGCAGGGCGCGGAGCCGCTCTTCTTCCTCGACTACATCTCGATCGGCAAGCTCGTGCCGGAGATCGTCGACAACATCGTTGCGGGTGTCGCGCACGGATGCCGCCAAGCAGGGTGTGCGCTCCTCGGGGGCGAGATGTCGGAGCACCCCGACCTGATGGAACCGGGCGAGTTCGATCTCGTGGGCTTCGCGGTGGGTGTGGTCGAGCGGGCGCGCGTGCTCCCCGGCAACATCCGTCCCGGCGACGTCGTGATCGGCTTCGCCAGCCCCGGGTTGCGCTGTAACGGCTACTCCCTCGCCCGGAGGGCGCTGCTGCAGCGCGCGGGACGTCGGCTCGACGAACCCGCCTGGCGCGGCGCGCACCATTCGCTCGGCGACGAGCTCGTGCGTCCGAGCGTCATCTACGCCCCCGCGATGCGGAAGTTGCGCGAGCGGGTCGAGGTGCACGGGTTCGCCCACGTGACCGGCGGGGGCATCCCCGACAACCTGGCCCGGGTGCTTCCGGCACATTGCGACGCCACCGTGCGCCGCGGCGCCTGGGACGAGCCGCGGATCTTCGCCGAGATCCAGGCCGCCGGCGACGTGCCGGCCGGCGAGATGGAGCACGTCTTCAACCTCGGTCTGGGCATGTTGGCCGTGGTGTCCGCCGAAGACCGGTTCACTACTCTGGACGCTGTGCGCTCGGCCGGCCACGAATCGTGGGTGGTGGGCGAGGTGTCGGAAGGCCGCGGACGGGTAACAATCACTACCTGACCCAGGATCCCGCCTCTTGTCCGAATGGACACGAAAGCTGATACTCTGCGCATACGGGACCGATCCCCCGAGCCCCCGGCGAGGATCCGTAACGATCGTGAGGACCCCACATGGCCCAGAATCCCGCCCCCGAGCCTGAACAGCTTCTGACCCCCTCTGAGGTCGCGGCCATGTTCCGCGTCAATCCCAAGACGGTGACCCGCTGGGCACGCGCCGGCAAGATCTCGGCCATCCGCACACTCGGGGGCCACCGCCGCTTCCGTGCGTCGGAGATCCGCAAGTTCCTCGACCAGGTCGACGAGGCCCACGAAGCCTGATCCGCCGTACCACCCGGCCCGGCCGGGGCCCCACCGGTGAGCCCGCTCATTGCGATCACCGTTTTCGCCGTCGTCTTCCCGGCCGAATTGCCGGACAAGACGATGGTCGCCGCCCTCGTCCTCGGCACCCGGTTCCGCCCCGGCCTCGTGTGGTGCGGCATTGCGCTGGCCTTCGCGGTCCACGTCACGATCGCGGTCGCGGCCGGCGGGCTCATCTCGCTGCTGCCGCACGACCTCGTCATACTCGTCGCCGCCACCTTGTTCCTGGTGGGCGCGGTCGTCCTGATCCGCGAGCCGGGAGAGAAGGAAGACGAGCAGCACGACGAAGCTGAGATCGACGAGCTGGCCACCGGCGGGCCGAGCATGCTCCGCGTCGTCACCACCGGATTCGTCGTGGTCTTCGTCGCCGAGTGGGGTGATCTCACCCAGATCCTCACCGCCAGCCTCGCCGCCCGCTACCACGACCCGGTGAGCGTGTGGATCGGTGCGTTCGCCGCGCTCGCCGTTGTCGGCGCGATCGGGGTGTTCGCGGGCCGGAGCCTGCTGCGCTTCGTCCCCGTCGACGTCCTGCGCCGCATCGCCGCCGGCCTGCTGGTGATCCTGGCGATCCTCGCGGTCGGCGAAGTCCTCTTCGGCTGAGGAGACGCTGCGGCCCGCGTCGGTCCCCGGGCACGACGAAGCCCTGCCCAGCGTGGTGCGCTGACCAGGGCTTTCGTGGTGGCCGGGACCGGCGTCGATCCGGTGACCCCGCGCTTTTCAGGCGCGTGCTCTGCCGACTGAGCTACCCGGCCTCGCGAGAACGTGCGCGTTCACGCACGATTCTCCGCGGTCCTGACGGGATTTGAACCCGCGGCCTCCGCCTTGACAGGGCGGCGTGCACTCCAAACTGCACCACAGGACCAGATGAGCCTGCGCCTTCCTTGTTCGGGACGGCGCCGACGGTGCCCCCAGGGGAGTTCGAATCCCCGTTACCGCCTTGAAAGGGCGGCGTCCTGGGCCACTAGACGATGGGGGCTCGGCCTCACCTGAGGGAGCGCATGGTAGCAGCACGCTCCTCCCCGGCTGCGAGTGATCCGGAGACCGGCCGGTCCGGATGAATGCCTACGCCGCGGGCTCGCGGTCGGCCACGCGGCACCCGGCCGCCTTGCATTCCCGCAGCTCCTGGATCTGGCGGGCGAGATCCCGTTCGATCGTGGTCGTCGGGGTGCCCCCGGCCTGCGCCGGTGTGAGCCCCGCGAGATTGTCGATCTCGTCGGGGTCGTCGTGGGTGTCGTAGAGCTCGCGCTCGCCGTTGGCGTACTCCACGTAGAGGTAGTGGCTGGTGCGCACGGCGTCGTAGTCGGGGATCTCGGAGCCCTGGGCGAGGAACGCCTGGTCCCGGATCTCCCGGCCCGGCTTGATCGGGAGCTTCGGCTGCTGGTCGGGATCCGCGGGCTCGAGCGTGCTCGGGTGCTTCGTCGTGGGCCGGCCCGGAGGGGTCTCGCCGCTTTCGTTCCGGTGCTCGATGAGGATTGCGTCGCGCCAGGTGCGCTCCCGCGCCCCGTGGACGAGGGGCAGGAGCGAACGACCGTCGGTGAAGCGCGCCGGCCGCACTCCCGCCATCGCCTCGAACGTGGGCGCGAGGTCGATGTTGGCGGCCAGTTGCGGGAGATGGGTGCCGGCCTTCACGCCAGGGCCGCGCACCATGAGGGGCACGTGGATGTCGGGTTCGTAGGCGGTTTGCTTCCCGGCGGGCATGCGGTGCTGGCCGAGGTGGAACCCGTTGTCGGACGCGAAGACGATGTACGTGTTGTCGAGCTGCTTCGTCGTCCGCAGCGTCTGCACCAACCGCACCACGCCGCGATCGACGGCCTGCAACGAACGAATGCGCTTGCGATAGAGGTAGTCGATGGCGGCGGTCTCCGCCGGGGTGAAGTGGGGAAGGTCGCGGATGAACTTCGGCATGCGGCTCACGTCGGCCTGATCGAAGCTCGGGGTGCGGGGCGCCTCGGCGGTCGGGAATTTGGCGCGGTCCTGACGGGCCGGAGTTGCCGGTTGGTGCGGCGCGTACACCGACAGGTAGGCGAAGAACGGTTTCTTCTGGGCCGCCGCGTGACGGATGAACTGGTTGGTGAGGCCCATGTAGACGTTGGTGCCGTAGTCCTTCGGTATGCGCCCGTACACCTTGTATTCCTGGTTCTGGTTCAGCACGTAGCGATACTCGGAGTAGGGATTCCCGAACACCGCGCTGGCCCAGTTGCTCCATCCGGGCGGCACGTAGTTGGGCGGCGCACCGTTCGGGTAGCCGTTCAGGTACTTGCCGGTGAGCGACGTGAGGTAACCCGCGTGGTGCAGTCGCGTCGCGATCGTGTCCTGTTCGATCCCCGTCGAGTAGGCGCGTTCGAAGCCGCCGTTGGTGCCCCCGTTGGTCCACACGCCGGTGTTGTGGGCGTACTGGCCCCGGAGCGTCGTGGTCCGCGATGGGCAACAGAGCGAATTGCTCACGTAGTAGCGGTCGAAGGTCGCGCCCTCCGCACCGATGAGCGCGCGAGTGTGGGGCATGTACTTGAGCTCAGCCGAGTCGAGATCGTCCGTGAGCACGAACAGCACGTTGGGCCTGGTGGTGGCGGCGGCCGCGGTGGCGCCGGCGATACCGGTCGCGCCGGGACCGTGACCGAGTTGGGGCGTGCCCACCGCGACGACCAGGCCGACGACGGCCGCGAGGATCCACGGCGTCGGGCGATGCATGCGCTCTGTTTAGCCTCGCCCGCGGGCGAATCCTCTGCACCCGGGCTGCGCCTCCGCCGTTCGGGCACGGAGCCTGTCTGCCGTTCGGGCACGGAGCCTGTCTGCCGTTCGGGCGCGCAGGCGGCAACTCTCATCCGCCCCCGACCCGGCGGCGAAGAAGGAGGGAATGTTCGATCGGCGAGCCGTTCCGCGCGGCGACGTCCCAACGAGGTTTTCCCCCGTGGCTCAGGCATGGCAACAGGACGTGAATAGCGACGACGTCTCGATCGAACCGTCGCTCGACCTGCCCATCGCCGCCACGACCCCGCGGGCGGTGGTGCTCGTGCTCCACGGGGGCAAGGCCAAGAGTCATGGCCGGGTCGAGCCGGGCCAGCTCGCGGTCAAACGAATGGTTCCGATCGCCCGGTCCATCGAACAGTCCGACGCCTCCCTGGCCGTCGCGCGTCTCCGGTACCGGTACCGGGGATGGAACGATCCCGCCGCCGACCCCGTGGTCGACGTCGCTTTCGCGCTCGAGCGGCTCGAGGAGTTCTACGGCGGTGTGCCCGTGGTGCTCGTCGGGCACTCCCTCGGCGGCCGGGCCGCGTTGCACGCCGCCGGTCATCCAACGGTAACGGGCGTCGTCGCGTTGGCGCCCTGGCTCCCGGGCACCGAACCGGTCGAACAACTCGCCGGTCGCGACCTCGCCGTGCTGCACGGCACGCGTGACGCGACCACCAGCCCCGGTGCGTCGGCTCGTTACGCAGCGCGGGCCGTCGACGTCGCGCGCCAGGTCGCGTGCCTGCGGGTCCCGCGCAGCGGTCACGGCATGCTCCTGCGCGCCCGGCTCTGGCATGCGCTGACGACCGAGTTCGTGCGGGCGATCGTCGACCGCGAATCGTTCGACCGGCCCATGGCCACTGCGATCGCGGCCGGATGCCGCGACTGCCACCCAGGCGCACCCCGATGAACGACCGGCGGCGCGTCGCGGTGGTCGGCGCGGGCGTGTCGGGCCTGACCGCCGCCTACCTGCTGCAGCGCGCGCACGACGTGACGCTCTACGAAGCCGAGCCCCGACTCGGCGGCCACGCCCACACCCACGATGTCCTGACCCCCGACGGCCGGTTCATCCCGGTCGACAGTGGCTTCATCGTTCACAACCTGCGCACGTATCCGAACCTGCTGCGGCTCTTCGCCGAGCTGGGGGTCGAGACGCAACCCAGCGACATGAGCATGTCGGTGCGCTGCGACGGGTGCGGCCTCGAGTACGCGGGTGCGCGGGGGATCGGCGGTGTGTTCGCGCAGGGCCGGAGCACCGTGAACCCGAAGTTCCTGCGCATGCTCGTCGAGGTGAAGAAGTTCCATCGGCAAGCGCATCGGCTGCTCGAGGCCAGTGACGGGTCGATCATCACGTTGGGCGACTTCCTCGCCGCCGGTGGCTACTCCGACTACTTCGTCGGGCACTTCATGGTTCCGCTCGTCTCCTGCGTGTGGTCGTGCCCGCCGCGGACCGCACTGCTCTATCCCGCGCGATCGCTCTTCACGTTCCTCGATCACCACGGCGCGCTCGAGCATCAGCGGCTCGCCCCAGTGGCGCACGGTTGTCGGCGGCTCGCGCAGCTACGTGGAGCGGGCGGCCAAGGAGCTCACCGCCACCGAGCTGTCGACGCCGGTCCGTAGCCTCCGTCGAGGAGCCGACGGCTTCGAGATCCGTGACGACGCCGACGTCGTCCGTCACTACGACTCCGTGGTGGTCGCCACGCACGCCGACGAAGCGCTCGCGCTGCTCGAGGACCCGACGCCCGCGGAGCAGGCCGCGCTCGGCGCCTTCGGTGCGTCGGCCAACGCCACCGTGCTCCACACCGACGCATCGATTCTGCCCCGCAGCCGACGCGCCCGCGCCTCGTGGAACTACCTCCTCGACGACTGCCGCACCGACGCCGCCAATGTGCACGTGAGCTACCACATGAACCGACTGCACCGGCTCGACGAACCTGTCGACTACGTGGTCACGCTCAACCCCGGTGCCGCGGTCGCCGACGACGCGGTGCTCGCGCGCATGACGTACACGCATCCCGTGTACACCGAGGCCTCCGTCGCCGCGCAGACGCGGTTGCCGTCGCTCAACGACGGGCGCATCGCGTTCGCGGGCGCGTACCACGGGTGGGGATTCCACGAAGATGGTTGCGCGTCGGGCGTGCGCGCCGCGGCGTCGCTGGGGGTGGAGTGGTGATCGCCACCGCGCTCCATCCCGACGCGCAGTCGGCGTTCGTTTCGTCCCCGGAGTCGGCTCCGCGTTCGGCTACGCCGGCGGTGCTCTACCGCACGGTGATCGAGCACGGGCGCACGGAGCAGATCACGCACGGCTTCCGCTACCGCCACGTGATGTGGCTGGTCGACGTCGACGCGCTGCCGCAACTCCCGCGCGGGCTCCGGTGGCTCGCGACATTCGCCGCCCGCGACCATCTCGGCGATCCCGCGCGCACCATCCGCGCCAATGTCGACGGGTACCTCGCCGAGCAGGGCGTCGATCTCGAGCGCGGCCGCGTCCTGATGCTCACCAACGCCCGCTCACTCGGGTACACCTTCAACCCGCTCACGGTGTTCTGGTGCTACGGACCCGACGACACTCTGCGGTGCATCGTCGCCGAAGTGCACAACACCTACGGCGAGCGCCACTGCTATCTCCTGCGTCCCGATCCCGACGGACGGGCCGAGACGGCCAAGGAGTTCTACGTGTCGCCGTTCTTCGCCGTCGACGGGTCGTACGAGATGCAGTTCTCGGCCCCGGGCGATGAGCTCGATGTCGCGATCACGCTGCGGCGCGGTCCCGACCGCCGCCCCGTGTTCCGCGCCACGCTCACCGGTCGCCGCGATCCGGCGGCGGACGGTTCGGTGCTCGGCGCGGCCCTGCGCCACCCGTTCGCCGGGCGGCGGGTGATGGCGCTGATCAAGTTCCAGGGTCTGCGGCTGTGGCTGCGGCGGCTTCCGCTTGTCGCCCGGCCCCCGCGCCCGAACCCGGCCGCACCGGTGACGAACCACAACGGAGGGCACCCATGAGCGCGGCGGCGTTCGAGCAGTACGACCACTCCGACCACCGGCCGCAACTGGGTCCGTGGACCGACCTCCGACCGCGCGCCGGTGCGCCCCGTCCACGCCGCCATCGCCCGCGCGCTCTTCCTCCGGGTCATCCCGCACCTCGCCGTTCGGGTGCAACTCCCCGACGGTCGGGTCGTCGGGGGCGGCGGACCCGACGCGCCGCTCATGCGCGTCCGGCGCGACGCCTTCTTCCAACGCACCGGTTCCGACGGGCTGATCGGGTTCGGCGAGGCCTACATGGCCGGCGACTGGGACGCCGACGATCCCGCCGCGGTGCTGGCGCCGTTCGCGGCGCGCATGTCGTCGTTGGTGCCGGCGTGGATGCAACGCCTGCGCCACTTCTACGTGCACCACCAGCCGGCGCGCGAGCAGAACACCCGGGCCGGGGCCCGGCGCAACATCGCCCGTCACTACGACTTGTCGAACGATCTGTTCGCCCTGTTCCTCGACGAATCGCTGACGTACTCGGCGGCGCTCTTCGAACCGGGTGACTCGCTCGAACGCGCGCAGCTCCGCAAGGTCGATCGCCTCCTCGACGCCACCGGCGTCGGCTTGGGTACGCGCCTCCTGGAGATCGGCACCGGTTGGGGAACCCTCGCGGTACGCGCCGCGCAGCGAGGCGCGCACGTCACCACGCTGACGCTGTCGCGTGAACAAGCTGAGCTGGCGCGGGAGCGCGCCGCGGCCGCCGGGGTCGGGTCACGCGTCGACGTCCAACTCCGCGACTACCGCGAGACCGAGGGCCGGTACGACGCCGTCATCAGCGTCGAGATGATCGAAGCGGTCGGCATGCGCTACTGGCCCACGTTCTTCTCCACGCTCGAGCGGTCGTTGGCACCCAACGGCCGGATCGGTCTACAGGCGATCGTCATGGAACACGACCGGATGCTCGCCACCAGCGACCAGTACACCTGGATCCACAAGTACGTGTTCCCCGGTGGCGCGTTGCCGTCACTGCGCGCCATCGACGATGTCGTGCAGCGCACCACGCGGCTGCGCGTCGACGACCGGTTCACGTTCGGGGCCGACTACGCCACCACGTTGCACTGCTGGCGCGAACGGTTCGACGCGCACGCCGACGAGGTCGAGGCGCTGGGATTCGACGCCACCTTCCGACGCATGTGGGACTTCTACCTCGCGTACTGCGAGGCCGGGTTCGCCACCGGCTACCTCGACGTCGCGCAACTCGTGCTCCGCGGGGGAGCGCTGACGTGGCCCGGCACCCCGTTCCGGTACGGAGCCGTCCGCCGGTCGCCGAGGTGCTGGCCGCCACCGTCGCCCAGGTGGTGGGCGACGGGATGCCGGTCCGGATCCGGGCGTGGGACGGCAGCGAGGCCGGGCCGCTCGACGCGCCGGTGGTGGTGATCAGGAACCGCCGGGCGTTGCGGCGCCTGGTCTGGCAGCCCGACGAGCTCGGTCTCGCCCGGGCGTACGTCACCGGCGATCTCGACGTCGACGGGGATCTCGACGACGGCTTCCGGCGCATCTGGCGCTTCGCCCGCGAACGCGGCCACGGCGTCGACGTGAGTTGGCGCGCCCGGATCCACGCGGTCTCGCAGGCCGTCCGCCTCGGGATCGTCGGCCTCCCCCCGCGCGCGCCGGAGTCGGAGGCGAAGGTCAACGGCCGATTGCACAGCCGCGGCCGTGACCGCGCGGTGATCTCGCACCACTACGACCTGTCGAACGAGTTCTACGCGCTGCATCCTCGACGAGAACATGGCGTACTCGAGCGCGTACTGGACGTCCACGGCACCCGGCTACACGCTCGCCGACGCGCAGCGCGACAAGCTCGATCTCGTGTGCCGCAAGCTCGGTCTCGGCCCGGGCACGCGCATGCTCGACGTCGGGTGCGGCTGGGGCTCGCTCAGCATCCACGCGGCGCGGCACTACGGGGCTCGCGTCACCGGCGTGACCCTGTCGAACGAGCAGCTCGACTTCGCCCGCAAGCGCGCCGCCGACGCTGGCGTCGCAGGACCTCGTCGACTTCCGGCTCCAGGACTACCGCGACGTCGCCGACGGGCCCTATGACGTCGCCGCCTCGATCGAGATGGGCGAGCACGTCGGCGCCGAGCAACTACCCGATCTTCGTCGCGCGCGCTCCACGACCTGCTGCGCCCCGAGGGTCGTGTCCTCGTGCAGCAGATGTCGCGGGCCACCGACGCCGCGCCCGGCGGCGGACCGTTCATCGAGGCCTACATCGCCCCCGACATGCACATGCGTCCGGTGGGGGAGACCGTCGACCGTGCTCGAACGTGGCGGATTCGAGGTACGCGACGTGCAGCGCATTGCGCGAGCACTACGTGCGCACCGCCGACGCGTGGCACGCGACGTTCGAGAGCCGGTGGGACGACGTCGTGGCGCTCGTGGGCGAGGAAGTGGCCCGGGTGTGGCGCCTGTACCTCGTCGGCGGCGCGTTGGCGTTCGAAGAGGGGCGCATGGGCGTCGACCAGATCCTCGCGGTGAAGCCGACGGCCGACGGGCGTTCCGGCATGCCGCCGACCCGCGACGTCTTCACCCGCCACGCGTGAGCGATTTCTCGACCGGGCCGTTCCTCGGCGGCGCGGCCATCACCGCCGGCGCGCTCCTCGTGCTGGTGGTGGCGACGTGGCTGATCGCCCGCGCCATCGGCCGGTTCAACGTGATCGACGTCGCCTGGGGTGTCGGCTTCGTGGTGGTGGCACTGGTTTCGTTCGGGCTCTCGGCCGGCCACGGCGACAGCACCCGCCGGGTTCTCATGGCCGCGCTGGTCACGGTGTGGGGTCTGCGCCTCGCCGGCTACATCGCGTGGCGCAGCCACGGCAAGGGCGAGGATCCGCGCTACGCCGACATGCTGGCCGGCCACCCGCATCCGGAGCGGCGCGCCCTCGGCATCTATCTCACCCAGGCAGTGGCGATCTGGTTCGTCTCGTTGCCGGTGCAGGTGGCGATGTACGAGCGGCGATCGCCCGGCGCGCTGTTGTGGATCGGCACCGCAGTGTGGGCCGTCGGCTTCTTCTTCGAGAGCGTGGGCGACTGGCAGCTCAGCCGCTTCCGCGCCGATCCCGCGAACCGCGGGCAGGTGATGACCCGCGGCCTGTGGCGTTACACGCGCCATCCCAACTACTTCGGCGACGCGTGCGTGTGGTGGGGGATCTACCTGATCGCCGCGCAACAGTGGGTCGGCGTGATCACGGTGCTCTCGCCGCTCCTCATGACGTGGACGCTCACCCGCAAGACCGGTAAGCCGTTGCTCGAGCAGGGCATGGCGGAACGACGCCCGGGTTACGCCGACTACATCGAGCGGACCAGCGGCTTCTTCCCGCTCCCGCCGAAG
Source organism: uncultured Actinomycetes bacterium (assembly GCA_963819735.1). Taxonomy (GTDB): domain Bacteria; phylum Actinomycetota; class Acidimicrobiia; order IMCC26256; family DASPTH01; genus CAWFXC01. The sequence goes on from CAWFXC010000001.1 coordinate 1,582,915, forward strand.
GCGGTACGCCGTTCGGGCCCGGAGCCGGTTTGACGCGCGCTCGTACGATGGCTGCGTGATCCCGACGCGCGGCGCAGTGTTCGACGGCACGCGCCTGGTGGTCACCGACGATCTCCTCGTGCGGGAGCCGGGCCCGGGTGAGGCGACGGTGCGCGTCTTGGCGTCCGGCATCTGTCACAGCGACCTCAACGTGCTCGACGGCGCCAGCCCGGTCCCGCTCCCCGTGGTGCTCGGTCACGAGGCCGCGGGCATCGTCGAGCGCGTGGGTGACGGCGTCTCGGTGCAACCGCGCGACGCGGTGATCGTGGGATCGATGGTCCCGTGCGGTGTGTGTCGCGCGTGCGCCGACGGGCGATCGGGCGAGTGCCGCGACGCGTTCGGCCCGGGATCGACTCCGTTCACCTGGCGCGGGGAGCCGGTGCGCGCGTACGCCAACGTGGCGTCGTTCGCCGGGATGATCACGGTGCGCGCCGACCAGCTGGTGGCGAGCGCCGACCTTCCACCCACCTCGGCCGCGCTCGTCGGTTGCGCGGTCTCGACCGGCTACGGCGTCGTGCGCAACGTCGCGCGGGTCCGCGCCGGCGACACGGTGGTGGTGTTCGGCGTCGGCGGCATCGGTGTGAACGCGTTGCAGACCGCGCGCCTCCAGGGCGCGACGCAGATCGTGGCCGTCGACGTGAACCCCGGCAAGGCCACCACTGCGGCCCGGTTCGGTGCCGACACCTTCGTCGTCGCCCCGCGCACCGCCACCGTGGCCGAGCTGGTCCACCTGGTCCGCGCCCACACCACCGCGCCGATCGACGCGGTGATCGAGTGCAGCGGCGCGCTGGTCGCGATCGAGGCCGCGATCGGCCTTGCCGGCTGGGGCGGCACCACCGCGCTCGTCGGCATCCCGCCCGCCGGTGCGCGCGCGTCGTTCGACGTGGGCGCGTTGCTGCGCAACCGCCGCATCGTGGGAAGCCTCAACGGCACCGTCGACGTCCAGCGCGACTTCGCCGCCATCGTGGCGAGCGTGCAGCGCGGCGAGCTCGAGCTCGACGCCCAGGTGTCGCGGATATGGCCCCTCGCCGAGATCGAGGACGCGATCGCAACCGTGCGCGCCGGCGAGGTCGTGCGCGCGGTGCTCGATCACGCCGTCGGGTAGCGCAGCCCCCGAACGCGCCGACGTCAGGCGTGGGTCGCGGCGTCGAGCGGGCCGCCGGGACGGGCACCGGTGGCGACGCCTGCTTCCTGGATGACCACGCCGCCGACCGCGGTGGTCCGGAAGCCACCGGGCGGCCGGGTGAGACGCCGCGCACCACCGGGCAGGTCGTACACGAACGCATCCGGTTCGTAGGCGAGCTCGTCGAGCGCGAACACCACGACGTCGCCGGCGCGCCCGGGCGCGATCGTCCCTCGGTCGTGGATGCCGAACGCGTCGGCGATGCGACCGGTGAGCTGATGCACCGCCGCCTCGAGTGTGAAGTCGCCGCGATCGCGCACGTGCTCGGTGAGCAGCAGCGTGGAGTCACCGGCTCCGCACATCATCTGCAGGTGCGCACCGGCGTCGCTGGCGCCGACCACCGTCGTCGGGTCGACGATGAGCTCCGACACCTTGCCCGCGTCGTTGTTGGACAGGGCTTCGGCCACCAGGCCGGGGGCGAGATCGTGCTCGAGCACCCAATCGGCGAGGACGTCCGACGGATGGCCGCCCCGCGCCGCCACGACGTCGGCCAGGGTCGCGCCCAGGAACTTCTCCTCGCCCGCGCACGTCGAGGTGATCCGCACCCGTTCGAGCCGGCTCACCGGGAAGATGCTGAAGCCGTCGCCCACGCGGTCCCAGTCGGTGCGCGCCTGCGCCCGCCACGACGCGTCGGCGAGCGTGCGGCGCTTGTCGTCGGGCGAGAGTTGGATGAGATCGCTCCACGCCCGGATGGCGATGAACGCGGGCGTCTGATCGAAGCTCACGTTGAGACTGAACGGACGCGGCGATACCTGCGCGTACACCCGGCAGCCGTCGGCGTGGAGCTGGTGTGCCTGATCGATGATGCGTTGCGTGCGTACCAGGTCGCGGCTGTTCTCGGCCAGTTGGTTCCAGGTGCACGACACACCGCGGCTGCCGCACCAACGGGCGACGCGCTCGATGTCGGCGAGCTGCCGTTCGGTGTCCTTGATCCACGGGAGGAACTCGAGCACTCGTGCGCTGCCCGGCGCGGCGGCGAGGACATCGATGAGCGCCACCAGCTCGGCGTCGTCGGCGGCGCGACTGGGCACCGCGTTGCCGTGCCGGTCCTGGTCGATGAACGACGTCGAGAGTCCGAGCGCCCCGGCGGCCAGGCAGTCGGCGAGCACGGCGGCGAGCTGTGCGCGCTCTTCGGAGGTTGCGGCGCGGTTCCACGCGTCGTCGCCCATCACGTAGACGCGCAGATTGGAGTGGCCGATCAACGGAGCGACGTTCACCGCGGTGCCGAGGTTGGCCAACGCGTCACGCCATTCGGCGTAGGACTCCCACGTCCACGGGATACCGGTTGTGAACGCGTCGACGGGGATGTCCTCGATGAAGCCGAACACGTCACTCGCGGCCAGCCGGTCCTCGGCGCGTACCGGAGTGAGCGAGAGCGAGCAGTTGCCGGTGACGACGGTGGTGACGCCGTGTTGCGGCATCGGATCGACGAGCGGATCCCACCAGACCGACGGGTCGTAGTGCGTGTGACAGTCGATGAAGCCGGGCGCGACGACCGCGTCGTGCGCGTCGATCGTCGTCTCGCCGTCGGGCGCGAGCGCAGTGCCCACCTCGACGATCACGCCGTCGCGCACCCGTACGTCGGCGCGCCGCGCCGGTGCTCCCGTGCCGTCGACCAGCGTGCCGCTCCGTACGAACAGATCTCCCGACATGCGATCGACGCTAACGCCTTCGGCGCCGGCCCGCCTCGCCTCGCCTCGCCTCGCCTCGCCTCGACCCGCCCCGTGCCTGAACGGCGGGCCGGCTCCGTGCCTGAACGGCGGGCCGGCTCCGTGCCTGAACGGCTCAGCCGCACGAGCAGAACCCGCGTTCGACGGCCCGCGCGAACGTGGGCGCCTCGGCCAGCAGGCGGTCGAGATCCGGGGCGTCGATCTGCCAGACGGTGAGCGGCGTGCCGGCGACGACCGAGTTGCGGTGGGGCCGGCGGCCGAGCACGTCGACCTCGCCGACCAGCGCGCCCGCCCCGACCTCGGCGACCTGCCGGCCCGCGACGAGCACGTCGGCCCCGCCCTCGGTCACGAGGTAACCGGCCAGCGCCACCGATCCCTGGTCGTAGAGGGTCTGGCCCGGCTCGAGCGTGCGTTCCCGGGCGACCGCCCGGAGGCGGGCCTGGTCGGCGGCCGAGCACGCCGCCAGGAGCCCGGCGTTCGTCGCGTCCCGCTCGCTCCGGTCGACCCGCTGCCGCTGCTCGACCTGTCCGGGTCCGTACTCGGTCGTCCGCTCGGTCGCCATGTCCACCCACCTGCTCCGGCCCGTCTGGGGATCGGGCTCAACTAGAACGCTCTACATAGTAGGTGTATCACTCTACATAGTTCCGGTGCTAGCCTTTTTCCATGACGCAAGGCACCGACACCCGCGATCGCATCCTCGACGCCACCTCACACCTGTTGCGACGCCAGGGCTATGCCGCCACCGGGATCAAGCAGATCGTGGCCGAGGGGCATGCTCCGCTCGGGTCCGTGTACCACTACTTCCCTGGCGGCAAAGAGCAGATCGGGGCCGAGGCGCTCGAGCGGGCGGGCGAGAAGATCCGCCGCACCATTGCGTCGGCCGGCGACGCGCCCGATCTCCCGGCGGCCATCAACGCCTACTTCGCCCACAACGCCGACCGGTTGCGGGAGTCCGACTACCGGCGCGGCTGCCCCATCGCCACTGTGTGCCTCGAGGTCTCCAGCGACAACGAGCGCATCCGCACCGTGTGCGAGCAGGTCTTCGCCAGTTGGCAGGAGACCCTCGCCGGCGTGTTCGTGAAGGCCGGGATCGCCGAGGTCGACGCCGCCCCGCTGGCCACGTTCGTGTTGTCGAGCTACGAGGGTGCGCTCACGTTGAGCCGGGCCATGCGCAGCCCGGAGCCGCTGGTGATCACCGGTGCCGCGGTGGCGTCGGTGCTCCTCGCCCACCTCGACACCTGAGAGACTCCTGCCCATTCGCGTCGTCGCAACGGTGAAGGGTCGCGGTGCTCGAAGCAGGACTGTGGGCGGCGGCGGGGCAGTCGGCGTTGCTCGTCGGTGCGCTGCTCGTCGCGCGGTTCCCGAAGCTGACCGAACCGCGGTGGCTCGGCCTGGTCATGGCGTTCGGTGCCGGCGCGCTCATCAGCGCGGTCACCACCGACCTCGTCGCCGAGGCCTACCACGAAGCCGGTCGTGCACCCACCGGGGTCGGGCTCCTCGTCGGCGCGCTCGGCTACTACGGGCTCACCCGGTGGCTCGACCGCCGGGCCGAGCGGGAAGATCCCGAGGAACCGGTCGACGAAGCCGTGGCCGAGAGCGTCGAGGCAATGCCCCAGGGGGCCGACGCCACCGCGGCGCGCAACCTCACCGTCGGGATGGTGCTCGACGGCATCCCCGAGTCGATCGCGGTCGGACTCACGCTCCTGGGTGGGGCGTCGGTGTCGTTCGCGCTCGTGGGCGCGGTGTTCCTCTCGAACCTGCCCGAGGCGATCGGGGTCGCCGCCGCGCTGCTGGCCGGCGGCATCTCCCTGAAGAAGGTGTTGCTGCGGTTCGCGGCCATCGTCGCGGTGGGCTTCGCCGCCGGATTCATCGGGTACGCGGTGCTCGACTCGAGCAACGCCGATGCCATCGCCATCATCCAGTCGATCGCGGCGGGCGCGATGGTGGTGGTGATCGTGAACGAGATGGTGCCGATCGCGGTACGCGGCGCCGGCCGCCGCGCCGGCCTGGCCGCGGCTGCCGGCTTCGCGGTCGCCGCGTTCCTGTCGACCATCAACACGTAGCGGAACTCCGCTGACGTGAAAGGATCGCGCATGGAATACGACCCGTACTCTCCCCTGATCCAGCACAACCCGTTCCCGGTGTACCAGTGGCTGCGCGACGAGGCGCCGGTGTACCACAACGAGCGGGTGGGCTTCTGGGCGATCTCCCGCTACGACGACGTGCTGGCCGCCAGCCTCGACGTCGACACCTTCGTGTCGGGTCACGGCATGACGCTCGAAGGTCTCGACGTCGGGAACGACATCATCATCAACAAGGACCAGCCCGAGCACACGTGGCACCGCCGCCTCGTCTCGCGCGTGTTCACCCCGATGGCCGTCGCCGCCCAGGAGGACTCGATCCGATCGGTGTGCCGGTCGCTGATCGCCGACGTGCGCGAGCACGGCCGCTTCGACGTGATCGACGACTTCGCCCTCGCGCTTCCGGTGGCGGTGATCTGCGAGATGTTGGGCATTCCCGCCGACGCGCGCGACGGCATCCACGATCGATCGGCGCGCATGCTCGCGATGTCGACCGACGAAGCGGGCAAGCCGATCCTCTCCGACGACACCGTCAACGCCTCGTTCGAGCTCGCAGTGCAGATCATCGACGTCGTGAACGAGCGCGCCGCCACCCCTGGCGACGACATCATCACGTTGCTGTTGCAGGCGGAGGTGGTCGACGACCACGGCACCACGTGGAAGCTCACCCCCGAGCAGGTGGCGAGCCGGGTGGTGGAGCTGGTGGTGGCCGGCCACGAGACCACGGCCAAGCTCATCGGCAATCTGGTGGTGGCACTCAGCTGGTATCCGGACCAGCGCGCCGAGCTCGTGGCCGATCCGTCCCTCATCCCGAACGCGGTGGAGGAGGGCCTGCGCTGGGACCCACCGTCGCACTACCAGGGGCGATGGGTCGAGCGCGCCGTCGAGCTGCACGGCACCACGATCCCGGCCGACTCCCGCGTGATCATCATGACCGGGGCCGCCGCCCACGACGATCGCGTCTTCGTCGAACCCGAGCTGTTCGACATCCATCGTCAGATCACCCGCAACCTGTCGTTCGGATGGGGCATCCACCTCTGCCTCGGTCAGGCGTTGGCGCGGCTCGAGGCGCGCGTCGCGATGGAGGAGTTGCTCGCGCAGATCCCCGAGTACGAACTCGACGAGTCCGGCATCGAGCGCGCGCCGAGCGGGCAGGTGCGCGGGCTCACCCATCTGCCGATCACGTTCGTCTGAATGGAGCATGACGCGGTTCTGTCGGACAACGTCGGCGCGCTCGTCGTCACGATCTGAAGGGGTTGCACACAGGCCTACGCTTGCACCGATGGATCAGTTCTCGTCGTACGAAGGCGGCAGCAGCTTCCTGCGCTGGTGGCCCAAGATCCTGCTCGCGGTCGCGTTCGTCGTGCTCGTCATCGGATGGAGTCGCTCGCTCCAGTGGGCCGCGTTCATCACGTTCGCGGCGTGGGCCCACGGTCGCTGGCTGCCGTGGCACTTCAGCGTGCTCGACGACGGCCTGCTGTTGGTCTTCCCGTTCGGGCGTCGCGTCTTCCTGCCGAAGGACACCACGACGGTGCGGCTCGAGTCGGTCGGTGCGGTGGCGATCATCGAGGGTCACCGACGCCTCGGGTACCTGCTGCACGACGGCGTGCTCTACGTGCCCGACCAGAAGTCGCGGCTGCGCCGAGCGCTGAACTTCTACGGGTACCGCGTCGTCTGATCGGTCTCCCCGACCCGCAACAACTCGCCGACCCGCAACAACTCGGAGTACGCGCTCGCATGTGTACGTCAACTCCGAGATGTTCGGCCCTCGGTGGGTTCGGAGGCCGCGCGTCTGACGCGATTCCGTACCCGTCAGGCGAGGTGCTGGAGCTTGTCGGGGTTGAGCTGGATGTAGATGCGGCGCACGCGGCCGTCGGGCGCGAACGCGAACGAGACCACCGAGTCGGCCCGCCCGTCGAGCGAGAACAACACGCCGGGATCGCCGTTCACCCGCACCGGCCGTGCGATCGACTCCGGTGGCACGCGTCGGGCGACGTTCACGAGGAGTCGGGCCACCCGCTCGGGGCCGATCACCGGGACCCGCGCCGCGTGACGGCCGGCGCCGGCATCCGAGAGCTGCACCACGTCGGGCGCGAGCAGGGCCATGAGTCCCTCGACGTCGCCGGCCGCGATCGCGGTGAGCACGGTGTCGACGAGACGCTGTTCCTCGGCGAACGCCGAGCGGCGCAGGTCGACTCGGTCGCGCTGCACCTTGCGGCGGGTACGGCTCGCGAGTTGCCGACACGCCTCGGGGCTGCGGTCGACCGCGCCCGCGACCTCGTCGAACCCGTACCCGAACACATCGTGCAGCAGGAGCACCGCGCGCTCGACCGGCGTGAGCTCGTCGAGCAGCACCAGGAACGCGAGGGTCACCGAGTCGGCCAACTCCGCCGCGGCTTCGGGGTCGGTCGCGGTGGCGTCGTCGGCGATCAACGGCTCGGGGAGATACGGGCCCACGTACGTCTCCCTCCGGTGCTGCGCTGACCGCAGACGGTCGATGGCGAGATGAGTGACCGTGCGCACGAGGAAGGCCTCCGGGGAGACCACTGTCGAACGGTCGACCGATTGCCAGCGCAACCACGCGTCCTGGCAGACGTCGTCGGCGTCACTGACGCTGCCGGTCATGCGGTACGCGACGCCGAACAGTCGCGGCCGCAGGGCCTCGAACGCGTCGACCGCCGATTCGGGAGAGGCGGATTCGGGAGGACCCGGCGCCGGGGTGCTCGCGTTCATGCGCGAGCCACGAACTCGGCGGCGGTCGCGGTCGTGTTCGTGGCCGTGGTCGCGGCGGCGCGACCTGCCGCGCGGCCGCTGGCCATCACCGCGTCGGTGAGCAGTCCGTGGGGGCCGACCCAGTCGCCGGCCACGAAGACGCCGGGGAGGTCGGGTACCGCCGGCGCCGGGCGTTGCGCGAGTCCGACACCCGCCCGCGGCCGGCCGTGTGCGACGACGAGCCGCCTCCCGTAGCGCTCCGCCACCACCTGCTCCCGCCATCCCGGCTGCGCGCGGTCGAACAGTGCCTCGAGGCGACCACGCGGGTCGTCACCGGCATCGTCGGGATCGCCGTACCGGAGGAGATGCACGACCTCGCCACCGTGCGGCGCGAGTTGGGCGTACGGCGTGTGCACCGAGAGGTAGGTGGGTTCGTCGACGCCGAAGGTGATGCGACGGCTCGGAACCGGGAGCGCGCGGAGGGCGACGTCGAGCGCGCTCGCGTACACCGGCTGCTCGTCACGCGTCCAGCGCGCGACTGCCTCACTCGCGCCGTGCAGCAGCGCCGCCGCATCGGCCGGACCGCCGAGCGCGAGCACGACCGCATCGGCCTCGACGTCACCGGCACACGTGCGCACGGTTACACCCGCACGTGGTTCGAGCATGGAGCGTGCCTCGATCGCGTCCACCTTCGCGCTGGTCGAGATCGTGACGCCCGCGCCGGCCGCGGTCGTGTGCAACGCGTCGACGAGCTGTTGCCAGCCGCGATCGAGATAGACCACGCCATGAGTTATGGCCTGCACCACCTGCGCGACACCGGCGGCGGCGTCCAGTCGATCGAGGTCGCCGCAGTACGTGGCGACCCGGCTCAGGAGCGCGACGAGGGCACGCGCGTCCGGGTGGTGCATCCGGCCGTCGATCCACTGCTGCATCGACGCGCCCGGCGGCACGGAGGCGGGGAGGCGCTCGGGCCGGGCCAGCACGCTCGCCAACTCGAGTTTGGCACGCGGCGCGACGAGCGGCGACCGGACGAGGCTGGTGAGCGAGCCCGGGAGCACGCCGAAGCGGCCGTCGGCCCGCACGCCCCAGCCACGCGTCGCGTCGGGGCTCCGGCCTTCGGGCACGATCCCGAACTCGGTGAGGATCTCCCAAGCCGGGCCGCCGCGGTAGAGGGCATGGGCCCCCTGGTTGAGCAGGAATCCGTCGACCGCGCGGGTCCGGGCCCGGCCGCCGTCGTGCTCCCGCGCTTCGAGCAGCGTCACGCGCGCGCCCGCGCGTGCAGCCGTGGCCGCCGCGGTGAGTCCCGCGAGGCCGGCCCCGATCACCACGACCCTTCGAGTGTGCTCGGTCATCTCGCCTCCGATCGTCCGTCTGCAGTCAAGACGGGAGCGAACACGGGAATGTGACAGATTCGATCTCGATCAGGGGCCGGGCGCGTGCAAACCGAAGGCGCGCTGGGCGCTCCACCGCGCCGCGCGCGTGAACAGGCCGGCGCGCTGCGTCGGCGGGAACGCCTCGGTGTCCATGGCGGGAACGAACAGGTCGCCGCTGTTGCTGAGGTACACGTACACCGGATACGACACCGCGCCGAGCGCGCGCAGCGTGGCCGATGTGTGGGCGCCGCGCAGCTCGGCCCCGAGGGGCGGTCGACGACCGTCGACCTCGACCGCGGCGACGGGCAGGCCGAACCAGTGGTAGGCCCGCCGCACGATCGGTGCGCGTCGGGGATCGGTGATGCCGAGGTCGGCGAGCACGACCTCGTCGACCGCCAGTGCGTCGGCACCTGCGTAGAGGTGCCGGACCTCGGCGGGCCGGGAGCACCCCATCACCCCGAACGGGCCGTCGGCCACCGGTGCCCACGCATCGACCACCGAGAAGTCGGGCGGCGCGACGTCGAGCAGCATCATCGTCGCCGAACGGAAGTCGACGGCGCGGCTGGCGTAGAACGTCTCGTCGATCGCGCCGGTGCTGCCCTCGAGGGTCGACAGGCCGATATGCGCGAACTCGGTGGGATCGGTGCGCAACTTCGGCATCACGATCCGTAGGTCGGCGTCGACCCAGGTGCCCGTGATCGCCTTCTGCACGAGCCCGCGTTCGAACGTGAACGGACGCAGGTCGCCGCTGATGTCGACGATGCGGTACTCGGGTGACGTGAAGCCGAAGTAGGCGGCCACCTCATGCACCGAGCGGTGCGCGAACAGGTTGCCGTACACGGTCGGCGATTCGAGCACCGCGACGTCGTCGACACCGTGCCGGTGGAGATACGCGGCGAGCGCAGCGACGAGCTCGGGATCATTCACGTTCGAGCGGTCCTTGCGGTCGTAGCCGAGCATGAACGACACCCGGATGGCGGCCGAGCGCGCGGTGCGAGCGCGATCCGCCAAACCGGCGCGGTCGAGACACTCCTCGAACGTCGCCACCTTGTCGGCATCGGTGCGTCCGCTCCGCACCGCCACCGGTGCACCCGAGCCGAAGGTTCGTTCGCGCGCGTTGGTGCCTTCGATCGGCCGGCGCGCCGCGGGGAGGTACCAGATGCTGATCTTCGCCAGCGCGCGGATCACGTCGTCGACCGACCAGTCAGGCGAGAGTCGGTCGTCGTCGGTGAGCGCGGCTTCGAGCACGTGGAACGTCTCCACGTGGCGGGCTTCGTCGTCGCGGATGCGGATGAAGATTTTCCGCTCGGCGTCGTCGACCGCGAGCGCCACGAGCCGGTGGTAGGCCAGCTCCGCCGAACCCTCCAGCGCGGCGTTGAGCATGCAGTAGTGACGGAAGGTCGAGAACCGCAGCTCCGGTTGCAGTGCTTTCGGGAGCTGCCCGGTCGCGCCCGCCACCGCCACCAACACGCTCGCCGCGCCCATGCGGAACGGCGCGGTCTGCGGATCGCGGTGCTGCTCGGTTGCCGTGACCCACCCCGACAACGCGCCTTGGAGCTGGCGGCCGTAGACCACGGCCGACGGCACGAACCCGCCCCGCCGCAGCAGCACGCCGCGGAGGTACTCGGCGTGGAGCTCCTCGTCCTTCCAGATCCACACGAGCGCTTGACGGATGACGGCGCGGAGGCCGTCGGGCAGGTCGAGCTCGTCGACGCGACCGGCCACCGACTCCTCGCGGTAGGCGACCGCGACGATCTGCTCCCGCTCGAGCGCCAGGAGCCAGAGGTTCTCGCGCTCGCGCTCGGGCCGGTCCGCGTACTCGATCGCCCAACCGGCGAGCCGGTCGCGTACTTCCTCGAGCAGCGCGTCTTCGAGCTCGCTCACACGACACTTGTAGCACCCGGTGTCGCGTCGTCCGACCGGCGACGGGCGCGGCGTCTCCGCGCGGACGCAGTCGCGCGACACTCGCGGGCATGATTGCTGCCTTCTCCATCACCCCGCTCGGCGTCGGCGACTCGGTCTCCGAGCTCGTCGCCGATGCGGTCCGGATCGTCCGCGACAGCGGGCTGCCCAACGAGACCAACGCGATGTTCACCAACGTCGAAGGCGAGTGGGACGCGGTGATGGCGGTGATCAAGCAGTGCGTGATGCGCGTCGCCGAAGCCGCGCCGCGCGTCAGTGTCGTCATCAAGCTCGACCATCGTCCCGGCGTCGCCGACGGTCTGCACGGCAAGGTCGCGGCGATCGAGGCGCACCTCGGCGAGCAGTAGTACCGCAATCCCTCCGCGCCCGGATTCCGTAGTCCAACCGGAGAACCGGTCCGCGAACGGTCGTCGGAGGTCATGTGATGGAGCAGCCACAGAGCCCGCGTCGGCCACGTTCGAGTCGGCAGGGTTCGAGTGCGGGTCGCCTGGCCGTGGTGTGCGGCGCCGCGCTCGCCCTGAGCGTCTTCGCCGTCGGAGGAAGCGCGTCGGCGTCCGCCCCGCGAAGGCGAAGGCCAAGCCCACCGTGGCGGTGGCGATGATCGCCGGCGTCGGCACCGTGCTCGTCGACTCCGAGGGCAAGACCGTCTACACCCTGACCGACAACGGCACCGCAGTCGCCTGCACGGGCGGGTGCGCGTCGGCGTGGCCGCCGGTGATGGTCGCCGCCGGGGCCAAGGTGAAGGCGCCCAACGGAGTGACCGGCCTGTCGGCGACGGCCGGGCAGGTCACCGCGGGCGGCCTGCCCCTCTACACCTTCGTCGGCGACACGGCGACCGGAGTGGCCAAGGGCGAAGGGATCGTCAGCTTCGGCGGTACCTGGCACGTCGTGAAGGTCACGCCGGCCACCCCGAAGCAGAGCACCAAGAAGAGCACCTCGTCGACGGGCAGCTGATCCGTGCTGCTAGTAGCGGAGCACCGACTCGACGTGGTGACCGTGGGGGGCCAGCTGCTCGCGGCCACCGAGGTCGGTGAGCTCCAGGAGGAACGTCACCCCCACCACCGTCGACGCGAAGTAGCCCGAGACCAGTTCGCACGCGGCCGCCGCGGTGCCGCCGGTGGCGAGCACGTCGTCGACGATCAGCACCCGGTCGTCGGGGGTGAGCGCGTCGCGGTGCACCTCGAGCGCGTCGCTCCCGTACTCGAGCTCGTAGCTGTGCGCGTGGGTGTCCCACGGAAGTTTGCCCGGTTTGCGCACCGGCACGAACCCGGCACCGAGCGCGAGCGCGATGGGCGCGGCCAGGATGAAGCCGCGCGCCTCGATGCCCATCACCTGAGTGATCGGCTGGTCGAACGGCGCGACCATCAGCTCGGTGGCGATGCGGAAGGCGTCGGGATCCGCGAGGAGCGGGGTGATGTCCTTGAACACGATGCCCGGTTTGGGGAAATCGTGGATGTCGCGGATGAACGAGGCAAGACGTTCGGCAGGGGTCACGCGCCCACGCTAGGTGCTCGTTCTCAGGAAACTCCTGGGAGACGTCCGTAGGATTCCGGGGAGTCGGGGCCGAGCGGGCCGCGCACACCGGTACCGGAACACGATCGAGAACGCGATCGGGATCGCGAGGAGGCCTCGATGGACACGGCGGCGGAGAGTCTCGAGCGCAGCCTGTTCGAGGTGAAGAAGGTCATCGTCGGCCAGGACCGCATGGTCGAACGGCTCGTCGTCTGCCTCCTGGCCCGCGGCCACTGCCTGGTCGAGGGAGTGCCCGGCCTGGCCAAGACGCTCGCGGTCGAGACGCTGGCCAACACCATCGGCGGCACCTTCAACCGCATCCAGTTCACCCCCGACCTCATCCCGTCGGATCTCGTGGGCACCCGGATCTACCGGGCATCGCGGGAGGCGTTCGACGTGGAGCTCGGCCCCGTGTTCACCAACTTCCTGCTGGCCGACGAGATCAACCGTGCCGCGGCCAAGGTCCAGTCGGCGTTGCTCGAGGTGATGTCGGAGCGCCAGGTCTCGATCGCGGGCACCACGTACCCGGTACCCGCGCCGTTCCTCGTCCTCGCCACCCAGAACCCCATCGAGTCGGAAGGCGTGTACCCGTTACCCGAGGCGCAACGCGACCGCTTCCTCATGAAGATCGTGGTGGGGTATCCCACCGGCGGCGAGGAGATCGAGATCGTGCGCCGCATGGGCGTCGACCCGCCGACGGCGCAGCAGATCCTCGACCCCGCGCGGCTCCTGGAGCTCCAGCACGCGGCCGACGCGGCCTACGTCGATCACGCGGTCGTCGACTACGCGGTGCGTCTCGTGCTCGCGACGCGCGACCCCGCTCCGGTCGGCCTGGCCGAGCTCCAGCCCTACATCGCGTTCGGTGCCAGCCCCCGTGGCAGCCTCGGCCTGGTGGCGGCCGGGCGCGCGCTCGCGCTGATGCGCGGTCGCGACTACGTCCTCCCCGACGACGTGCGCGAGATCGCGCTCGAAGTGTTGCGGCATCGCATCGTGCTGTCGTACGAGGCGATCGCCGACGCGGTCGACGCCGACACCATCGTCGAGGCGTTGATCGCCGCCGTCGCCATGCCCACGATCACGCCGCGCGAGCTGCCGGCCGGTGGGGGTGCCGCGCCGGTCCCTGCCGTCGCCACGCCCGCACCCGCGGTCCCGACGCCGGCGGCCCCGACGATGGCGCCCCCGCCCCCACCCTCGATGCCCCCGCCGCCCATTCCACCCCCGGCTCCTGACGGACGCAGTCAGGAGCCAGGCGAGACCAGGATGGCATGACGTCGACCTCGTCGCCGTCGCTGGGCAGCAGCGAATCGACCCTCCGGCGTCTGGAGCTGCAGGTCACGCGGCGTCTCGACGGCCTGCTCCAGGGCGATCACCTCGGGCTGGTGCCCGCGCCCGGGAGCGAACCCGGCGAGGGTCGGGAGTACCAACCGGGCGACGACGTGCGCCGCATCGACTGGAACCTCACCGCGCGCACCGGGGTGCCGCACGTGCGCGACTCGATCGCCGATCGTGAGCTCGAGACATGGGTGCTCGTCGACCGGTCGCCCAGCCTCGACTTCGGCACCGCGTTGCACGAGAAGCGCGACGTCGCGCTGATCGCCGCGGCCGCGATCGGCTTCCTCACGCTGCGCTCGGCCAACCGCGTCGGCGCGGTCGTGCTCGCGGGTGACGACGGCTTCGTGCATCCGGCCCGTTCCGGCCGCGACGCCTTCATGAGCCTGTTGCACCGACTCCGTACGATGCCGCGCGCCGACGACACGGTTGCCGAACGAGGCCCGAAGCGGGTACCCGCGACCCCCGTCGACGAGTTCGCCGTCGGCCTCGGGCGCTTGGCGCGCGTGGCGCGTCGACGGGGACTGGTCGTGGTGATCTCCGATTTCCTCGCCCCCGCCGGCTGGGAGCGTCCGCTGCGCGCGCTCACCGAGCGCCACGACGTGCTCGCGATCGACGTGATCGACCCGCGCGAGCTCGAGTTGCCGAACGTCGGTGTGCTCACGCTCATCGACACCGAGACCGGCCGTCGCATCGAGGTGCAGACGGCCAGCGAGAAACTGCGGGCGCGCTACGCGGAAGCCGCGGCCGCGCGAACGCGCCGGCATCGCTGATGCCATCCGCGGCGCAGGCGCTGAGCACCTCGTGCTGCGCACCGATCGCGACTGGATGGCCGACGTCGTCCACTACGTCGGCGCTAGCCGGCGGCGCCGGGCCGGACGGGCGCGTCCGCGATGAGCTTCCTCGCCGGGTGGCGAATGGTCCTGCTGCTCGCGGTCGTCGGGCTCGGGATCGCGTACGTCGTGGTGCAGCGCCAGCGCAAGCCCTACGCGGTGCGCTTCACCAACGTCGACCTGCTCGCGTCGGTCGCGCCCCGTCACCCGAGTTGGCGCCGCCATCTCGCCGCCTCGCTCCTATTGCTCGCGCTGGCCCTGTCGGTGGTCGCCTTCGCCCGGCCCACGTGGCCGAAGTCCGTTCCGCGGGAGCGGGCCACCGTGATGCTCGCGTTCGACGTCTCGAAGTCGATGGCGGCGACCGACGTCGCGCCGACTCGTCTCCGCGCCGCTCGCGCGGCGGCAGATCAGTTCGTCGAAGCGCTGCCCAAGCGCTTCCGTATCGGCCTGGTCACGTTCGCCGGCAGCGCGAACGTGGTCGTCGCCCCGACCACGGATCACGCGCGCGTCTCGACTGCGTTGAGTCACATGCGACTCGCCGAGCAGACCGCGATCGGCGAAGGCATCTTTGCGTCGCTCGGCGCCATCGAGAACGATCCGTCGCAGAACGGCGCCCAGAAGCAGAAGGTCCCGAGCCGGATCGTGCTCCTGTCCGACGGTGCCACCAACACCGGGCGCCCGAACGCGCAAGCGGCCGCGGCCGCGGCCGCGGTCGAAGGTCCCCGTCTCTACGATCGCGTTCGGCACCGATTCCGGCACCGTGCAGGTCGGCGACACTCTCGTGCCCGTGCCCGTCGACAAGGGCGCGCTGCAGCAGATCGCCGACACCACCGGGGGGAAGTTCGCCAGCGCCGCCACCGCCAGCGAGGTGCGGGGCGTCTACCAGGATCTGGGCGATTCGATCGCCCACCGGACGGTGCAGCGCGAGGTCACGATGTGGTTCGTCGGCGCCGCACTCCTGTTCGCCTTCCTCGCCGCCGCGGCTTCGTTGCTCTGGACGTCGCGCCTGCCGTGATCCGGCTCGCCCTGCGCCGCCGTGCCGCGTGCCCGACCGCGCACCGGCCGAACCTGCTTCTAGGGTGACGATCAAGATCTTCCAGGGGGAAGTCGTGCGACGTATCCGGTGGATCGCGCTGGGCGCGGCCGTCATGCTGGTGGTCGGGGCCTCGGCCGTCACCGCGAGCGTGCAGACCGGGAGCGAGAAGCCGACCGCGACCGAAGTCGGGATCAGCGCGACCGAGTTCCACATCGCGGTACTGGCCGATGTCAACTCCCCGCTCGCCCCCGACCTCTTCCAGGGCTCGGTCGACGGCGTGAAGGGCGTGGCGAAGTATCTCAACGCCCACGGCGGCCTCGCCGGCCGCAAGGTCGTGGTCGACTTCTACGACTCCGAGCTCAATCCCACCGCCACCCGCAACGGTGAGATCGCCGCCTGCCAGAAGGACGCGGCGATGGTGGGGACGTCGGCGGTGTTCCTCGCGTCGATCGACGAGATGCGCAACTGCAAGGACTCCTCCGGCGCGCTCACCGGCATCCCCGACATCCCGTTCCTCACCAGCGCGGTGGCCCAGGAGTGCTCCGACCAGTCGTTCCCGATCGTGCCCCCCGTGCTGATCTGCAGCACCAAGGACAAACATCCGCAGACGTACCAGGCGGGCCTCGGTCGCGCGTTCTACTTCCAGCAGGAGCACGGGAGGAACCTGCACGGCGTCTACATCTTCAACAACGGATCGCAGACCTCGCGCAACAACCTGTTCGCCGGGCTCGGCGCGCTACGCGACGCGGGTATCAAGTCCGACGGCGATTTCGACCTCGCTCCGAACGCGACGCAGAGCCAATACACGCAGGTGGTGCAGACCATGCGGAGCAAGGGCTCGAACTACGCGCAGTGCACGTTGCCGTACTCGTGCACCGTGCTGCTACGCAAGGAAGCCGCGCTCCAGGGACTCACCGGCGTGAAGGTCTGGGACTGCACCGTCCAGTGCTACGACAAGCAGTTCCTCGCCGCGGGGGGCAGCAGCGTGGAAGACGAGTACGTGAGCATCCCGTACCTCCCGTTCTACAACCGGGCCGACCAGAAGGCCGTGCCCATGCTCGCGAACTTCGTGAAGTACACCGGCGCGAACAAGCTGTCGAGCTACGCGGCCTACGCGTGGGCGGCAGGCATCGCGCTCCGCGACGCGGTGAACGGCGCGGTGGCCGCGCACGGTGTGAACGGCGTCACCCGCAAGACGATCTTCGAACAGCTCAACCAGATCCACCACTTCAGCGCCGACAACTTCTTCGCCCCGTTCGACCTCGCGGGCCGGAAGATCACGACGTGCGGCGTGATCAACCAGGTGCAGCACGGCAGGTTCGTGCGGGTGCAACCCACCAAGCCAGGCACCTATTCATGCAGCAAGGGTGCGCTCGATCTCCATCAGCTCGACTTCCCGACGTCGTGAACCGTCAGGTTCGCGCCGCGAGGGCGACCGCACGCGCGAGGAGCGCCTGATCGTCGGCCGCCAGCGGAATCGTGGCCGCCAACGCGATCGCGTCCGGGCTCATCTTGTGGAGGGTCTTGGCCGCGACCGCGACCATCTTGTCGGCATCGAGGCGCGCCGCGAGGTCGTGCAGTTGGGTCTCGAGGAAGACGAGGCACAAGGCATCTTCGAGCACCTGCACCTCCGGATCGGTGCCGAGGCCGCGCTTGGCGACGATCTCCTGCACCCGTTCGATGGTGGGCGTGTCGTACCCGACGGCGGCGAGGATGGCGCCGACGTCGGCCGCGTGTTGCGCGTGCAGGCCGCGCCGCCACCGCAGGTAGCCGGCGCGCCCGGCCGGGAACGAGGATCGCGGGACCGTCCACCGACGCAGGTGATGGGCGCGCGCCGCGAGGAGCAGCGATTCACTCGGGTCGGGATCGAGGCGTCGCACCCACTCGGTGACGAGCTTCGCGTGCCGCGAGCTCTTTCGTCTGCTCCTGGCCCCGCACGACGACGCGGTTCGGGTCATCGGCGTTGGCCGCGTCGATCGCCGCCACCGCCCTCCGGAACCGCTCGTCGTTCATCGGGCCAGGCTACGGCCGCGATCCCGCGCTCACGTGGTGATGCGGATGATCTTCCCGGTCGTCCAGTCACCCACGAACAGCGCGCCGGTGGGGGAGAGGAAGACCGGCATCGGGTTCTTGAACCCGGTGATCGCCCCTTCGATGCGGCCGGTGTAGGTGCTGCCCGACTTCGTGAGGGCCACGAGTTGCACCTTGCCCGTCACCCATTCCGCCACCGCAGCCGCGGTGCCGACTGCGTTGCCCAGTTGGCCGGTGAAGATGGCGACACCGCTCACCGCCGCGTGCGTGTCGAGCGCGGCCACCGGCGCCGGTACTCCGGTGCACGCGGTCCCGCCCTGGCCGTGGCACGCGGGGAACCTCCAGTTCTGGCCCGCGCTGACCACCGACAGCCAGTCGCCCGGCGTCTTGGCGCCCAGGTCGTCGCGCTGGTTCATGGTGACGAACAGGTCGTCGGTACCGGGGTAATAGGTGAGGCCGACCGCGGCGCGAATGCCGCTGGCCATGACCTGCAGATCGGTGCCGTCGGGCAGGAACGACACGACCGTCGCCGACAAATTCTTCATCGGCGTGCAATGGTCACACGGCGCCGAGATCCCGACGACGAAGCGTCCGTCGCTCCCGTACGCGATGCCGTTCACCTCGCCGACTCCGGTGGGGAAGGTCACGAGGGTGGTCTTGCTCGCGAACACGGTGCCGTTGAAGCCGTCGTACCGATCGACGCCCCCGCTGCGCGCCACGTAGAGCGAGTCGCCGACCCACAGGATCCCGAGCGGAGTGTGCGCATCAGTGATCACCTCGAGCGGCGTCGCGCCCGTGGCCGTGATCTCGTAGATCCCGTCGGTCCCCTTGTCGGTCGCCGCCGCGGTAGCGGCCCACACGTGTCCCTCCGGGTCGGTCGTGATGCCCGAGAGATGCTTGAGCTCCTTCGCGTACACGGAGGCCTCGAGCCCGCTCGGCCCGCGGAGTCCGGCACCGATCGACGCGCTCGTCGACGACGCGCTCGCCGCCGGCATCGCAACCTGACCGGCGATGGCGACGACGAAGATGGCGACGAGCAACGCGCGCATCAATCGCATCGGACGTGTCACTTCCACCGGGTGAGTGCGCGTCGGATCGGCGCGCGTCGAAGCGCAAGCCTCGCGCCGATTGTCTGTGACGCGCCTGAGCCTCGCCGGTGTCGTTCTCGTCGCGCTCTCGCGCGATCCCAAGCTCCCGTTAACGCGCCGCGCGTTGGCTGCCCGCACCAACCACGACGAGAGGAGGTGATGTACATGACACGATGGATGAGAACTGGCGTCGTCGCGCTCGGTATGACCGGCGCGTTGATCGGTGGTGGAACGATGGTCGCTCACGCACAGACGAGCGACACATCCGGCTCCACCACCACGACCACCCCAACTGCCAGCTCGGGGAGTTCGGGAAGTTCGTCGACGACGGCCCCCGCGGCCGGTTCCGGTAGTTCAGGGAGCTCGTCGACGACGGCCCCCGCGGCCGGTTCCGGTAGTTCAGGGAGCTCGTCGACGACGGCTCCTGCCAACTGCCCGAACATGTAGGCACGCGGCACGACATGGCTCCCGCGACTCCGGCCGGGTCCGTGGGAGCCATGTTGCGCCGGTGGTAAGCGCGGGCGAGTCGCGTCAGGAAGTCAGGAAATGCGGGACTGTTCCCGCCAACCGGCGTCGATCGCGGCATCGACTGCAGCCTGCGCATCCCCCGAGGAGAGCTCGAGCTCGTCCATGAGCGCCATCACGGCACCCGACTGCGAGACGCCACAACGGAGCAATTCGCCCGCGGACGCCTTCCCCACCGGCGTGTCCATGCCCACCCACTCGGCACAACGGCCGAAAAGCTTGAGCGCCCGGCTCGAGGGGCCCGTCGCCCCACCGATGTTCACTTCAGCCGCCCCGCCTCGCTGCCGACGCGTTCATGGCAAGTCCGACCGAGCGAGCGACCAGAACCGGTCTCATGGATGTGAAACGGGCATCGAACCAGCTGAAGGGGTATCGACCGTGACGATCCCGGCGCGCGCCGTCGGCTGGTCGTCGCGGTTGCGGCGCGATCCCCTCCTCGGGGTCGTGGTCCTCCTCGGTGCCTGGGTCGCCGTCTACCTCTCGTGGACGGTGCTGCACTGGACCGGCGACGCCACCGTCGTGAGCGACTTCGCGCCGATCCCGTTGAGCATCGCCGCCGCCGGCTTCGCCTGGTGGGCATCACGCGCGGTCACGAACTCGCGCCGGGTCTGCGTGGCGTGGCGGTTGATCGCGCTCGGCTGCGCGAGCTGGGCCGCCGGCGAATGCACCTGGTACTACCTCGAGGTCATCCGCCACTCGCAACCGTTCCCCTCGGTGGCCGACGGGTTCTACCTCCTCTTCTATCCGCTCATGTTCGCGGGACTCGCCACGATGCCGGTCGGCCGACCGCGTCGCGGTGAGCGCGTCACCTTCGCGTTGGACGCGGCCACGATCATGATCGCCACCGTGATGGCGGTTTGGTACCTGGTCGTCGGCCCGACGGTCCACGCGCACGCAGACTCGTGGTTCGCCGAAGTGTTGTCGCTCGCGTATCCCGCGGCTGATCTGATGCTGGTGCTCGGCGTCGCCCGACTCCTGCTGCGCCGTCCGGGCCGCGGGCTCAGCCGTCCGCTGTGGTTCCTGGTCGCGGGCGCGGCTGCCCTCACCGTCGCCGACATCTCGTACGCGCGGCTGTCGCTCGCGAGCACCTACGCGCCGGGCACGCTGCCCGACGCGCTGTGGGCGCTCGGCCTCTTCATGCTGGTGCTCGCGGGGTACGCGCAGGGCCGGACGCTCCCCGCGTCGCGACCGACCGTGCACACCGACGCCCGGCCGATGGCCAGCAAGCTCCCGTACGTCGCGGTCGCCGGTGGTCTTGCCCTCCTGCTCTACGAGACCACGCTCGACGCGCAGGCACCATTGGTCGCGCTCGTCCTCGGCTCGCTCGCCCTCACCGGGGTGGTCGTCGGCCGCCAGATCGTGGTGATGCGCGAGAACAGCCGGCTGGTCGAGGAGTTGCACCGCATCGCCAACGCCGATCCGTTGACCGGTGGCCTCAACCGACGGCGGTTCTTCGAGCTCGGCGAACGGGTGATGAGCCGGTCGCGCCTCGACGACACGCCGGTCGCCGCGCTGATGATCGACATCGACCACTTCAAGACGGTCAACGACCGCGTCGGCCACGGGGCGGGTGACGACGCGATTCGCGAGGTCGTCAGTCGCTGCGCCGCCAGCCTGCGCCCCGACGACCTGTTCGCCCGCTACGGCGGCGACGAGTTCGCGGTGCTGGTTCGGATCACGCCGGCGCTCGATGCCGACGAGCTGGCCCGCCGCATCGCCGAGTCGGTGGCCTCGACCCCGATCATGACCGCAGGAGGTTTGATCAACGTGACTGTCAGCGTCGGGCTCGCGGTCTCGAACGGTTCCGAGACCCTCGAAGCCCTCCTCCACGAAGCCGACATCGCCCTCTACCGCGCCAAGCGGTCGGGGCGGAACCGCCACTTCGGGCCGTTGAGCAGCTACCCGGGCGCAGTGGCGCCCGTGGGATCATGACGTCGCCCGAGCGAGTGGGCGCGCGGCCCGCGCGGCGGGGTTGGCGGCGTTCGCTGCGGGGTACCGTGCACCGTGTGCGGTGCTCACGATGCAGTTTCGAGAACGAAGAGCTGGCGCGTTTCTGTTCGTCCTGCGGCGCGCCCCTGACCGACGACGAGGACGCGACGTCGACCATCGCCGGCCTCGCCGACCTCTTGGGCGTGCTCGAGGTCGACGACGAGCTCGGTTCGGTCCTCGCCGAGATGCCCGACGGCATGGGCATGCTCGTGGTGTCACACGGCCCGAATCTCGGCAGCCGCTACGTGCTCGATCAGCACCGGGCCACGCTCGGACGCGGCCCCGACAGCGACATCTTCCTCGACGACGCGACCGTCTCGCGCAAGCATGCGGTCATCAGTCGCGAGCACGACCTCTTCGCCATCTGCGACGAAGGTTCGCTCAACGGCACCTACGTGAACGGCGAGCGCATCGAGCTCACCACCCCGCTCGAGCACCTCGCCGAGCTGCGCATCGGCGCGTTCGTGCTGGTGTTCCTCCAGCCCGTCCGCAGCTCCGACCCCGCCCTCAGCTGAGCCAGGTTGGAGCTGAGCGGGGCTAACCGACCTTGGCCTGGGTCAGGCGCTGGTTGAGCTTGGCCAGGATCGCTTCGCCCTCGGCCTGGTCGAACGGCTGCGGACCGTTGGTGGTGAACGACGCGTTGATCTCGGCCCGGCCGTCGAGGATCGCCACCGCGACCGCGGTGAGGTCCAACGGCTGTTGGTCGCGGGTGCCGGTGAAGTGAGCCGCCACCGCCACCGACGTCGTACCGTAGGGGGCCAGGCTCATCTGCTGCGCGGTCACCCCGGTCACACCCTGCGCCTCGAACTCGCGCCGGTAGACCCGTCCCAGGCAGTCGGGGAACTTCGGATCGGTCACCACCGCCGCGTCGGTCTTGCCCATCTTCGCCGACTTCACGAACACGACCGACGACTGGATCTCGGTGCCGGCCGCGCTGTTGGTGAGGTCGGGGCCGGCCACGCGTGAGGTGACGACGCGGCCCTTGACCGGTTTGCCGACGCACGCCGCGATCTGAGGCAGGCTGCTCGGGCTCACCGATCCCTTGGCCGCGGTGTAGCCGGTCCCGGCGTCGGCCTGCGTGATCACGAGTTGCTTCGAGACGCTCTTGTCCGACGCCCCGGCCGGCGCGACGGCCACCACACCCGTCACCGCGATGAGCGCGGCGATCGAGGTGCCGAGGGCGATGATCCGACGCATGGGTCCCTTCCCGAACCGTTGCGCCGGGGGCGGCGCAGCTGAGCAGTATGCCCGCCGCCCTGCCCGGTTCCCACGCGGGGGAACCGATTCGCGTCAGCCGCCGAGGGCGTCGTCGGCGAGCTCGCGCCGGAAGCGCTGGTCGTCGCGACTGCGGAAGTGCGGCGTGACGTACCGGGCGAAGAGCTCGAGCGACCGGTGCCAGCGGTCGATGGTGACCCACTCACGGGAATTGAAGAGCAGCGAACCGAACCCGCCGACCCCCTCGCTCAATTCGTGCAGTTGCGCGATGCAGTCTTCGGGCGATCCGATGATCCACGGCACGTTCTCGACCATCCAGTCGAACGTCACGTCGGCGTCGGCCATCGCCGCGTCGCGCTTCATCAACGGCGCGAGCCCGATCTTGAACAGGTAGTCGTACGACTGCTTGAGGCTCTCGCGGATCTCGCTCATCGCCGCGTTCTTCGAGTCCGACACGTAGACCTCGCGGCAGATGCGCCAGTCGTTGCGGGCCCGCTCGGGGTCGCGCCCGGCGGCTTCCGCCGCGCGGCACGATGCCCGCGCCTTGCGCGATGAGGTCGGGCATCCCCGGGTTGTCGTCGATCTTCACCGGCGTGAAGTAGATGCTGAGCGCGGCGTACCCACGCTCGCCGCACAGCTCGAAGTTGTGCGTGCCCGACATCCCCGCGATCGAGAACTGCGGGTGTTCCTGGTACGGCCGCACCTGGATGCGCTTGTGGTCGAGCTCCCAGAACTTGCCGACGAAGTCGACGTAGTCGGTCGTCGAGAACAGCAGTTCGATGATGTCGAGCGCCTCGCGCATGCGCGGGCTCGCCTCGTCGCCCACCTGGAAGAAGGTCTTGTCGCTCACCAGCCCGCCGCCGCCGAAGCCGTAGATCAGGCGTCCGTGCGTGAGGTGGTCGAGGAACGCGAGACGCTCGGCGACCATGAACGGGTCGTGGTACGGCAGGTTGATGGTGCCGGTGCCGAGGGCGATGCGATGGGTGAGCGCCGATGCCTTGGCGATGAAGATGTCGGGCGCGGGGATGTTCTCGTAGGCGCCGGTGTGGTGTTCGCCCACCCACACTTCGTCGTACCCGAAGCGCTCCGCGAACACGATCTCTTCGAGCTTGAGGTCGTACGACAGGGTCCAGTTCGACCACGGGAACGGCTCTGGCATCAGGAACAGACCGAATCGCACGAAGTTCCCCCCTCGTCGGACTGGTCGCAATGTACCAACGCCCGCCGGCCCCGGGTGGCGGCGGGCCGCGTGATCCGCGAACCTGACGGGATGGCCGATCCCGAACGCAATCCTCACGCCGGGCAACCCTTCACCGACGACGACGCCGCGATCGCCGCCGCCCTCGAAGACGTGAGCATCCCCGCCCTGCTCTGCTCGATGGTGCACCTCACCGGTGATCCGTCGTGGATCCGGGGCGACCTCCACCCGAGCGTGTCGTTGCTGAACGAGTACCAGGGCGGGATGAGCGCCGACGACATGGCCGAGGCCCGCCGTCGTGCGCTGCCCGCGATCATCGCCTACCGCGACGGCGGTTGCGTGTTGCCGCCCCCGCCGTCGCCCGAGTTGGTGCACGAGATGATGTCGTGGCTCGCCCGCGAGCCCGTGCGCGACGACGTCGTGCCCATGTTCCTCGAGGACCTGCACCTCGACGGCGCCGACGCCGGTGCGATCACGTGGGGGACCGAGATCCCCGACGATGTGCGGGCCGACGCGCACGTGGTCGTGATCGGATGCGGCGAGGCGGGCCTGCTCGCCGGCATCCGGCTCGGTCAGGCCGGGATCCCGTACACGATCGTCGAACGCAACGCGGGGCCCGGCGGTACCTGGTGGGACAACCGCTACCCGGGTGCGCGCGTCGACATCGGCAGCCACTTCTACTGCTATTCGTTCGAGCCCGCCGACCACTGGACCGAGTACTTCTCGCAGCACCCCGAGCTGCGCGCCTACTTCGAACGCGTGATGACGAAGTACGGCGTCGACGAGCACTGCCGGTTCAACACCGAGGTCGAGTCGGCCGCGTTCGACGACACCACCGGCCGCTGGTCGGTGACCGTGCGCGACAAGACAGGCGCCACCGACGTGCTCGACGCGCGCGCGGTGATCAGCGCGGTGGGTTCGCTCAACATGCCCAAGGCACCCGAGTTCCCCGGCGCCGACACGTTCAAGGGCCCGTCGTTCCACTCCGCGCGCTGGGACGCTTCAGTCGACTACCGCGGCAAGCGGCTCGCGCTCGTCGGTGCCGGCGCCACCGGCTTCCAGATCGCGCCGACGGTCGCCGACGACGTCGCGCAACTCACCGTGTTCCAACGCACCGCGCAGTGGGTCTTCCCCAACATGAAGTACCACGAGCGCGTCCCCGACGGTGAGCGCTGGGCCATGCGCCACCTGCCGTTCTACGGACGCTGGTTCCGGTTCCTCACCTTCTATCCCGGCTCCGGGCTCACCATCGAGCGGTCGCGCATCGACCCGAATTACGACGACGGCGGTCTCGCCATCAGCGAGACGAACCGCGAGACGCGCGAGATGTTCGCCCAGCTGATGCTGGCCCAACTCGGTGGCGACGACGACCTCGCGGCCAAGGTGATCCCCGACTATCCGGCCACCGCCAAGCGCATGCTGCAGGACAACGGCTCGTGGTTGGCGTGCCTGCGCAAGGACAACGTCGAGCTCGTGCGCACCCGCATCGAACGCATCGTCGAAGACGGGATCGTCACCGAGGACGGCGCGTTCTATCCCGCCGACATCATCTGTTACGCGATCGGCTTCCGGCACAACGACTACCTGTGGCCGATGCAGATCACCGGGCGCCACGGCACCGTGCTGCGCGAGCAGTGGGGCGACGAACCGACCGCCTACCTCGGGATCACCGTCCCCAACTTCCCGAACCTGTTCTGCCTCTACGGGCCCGGCACCAACCTCGCGCACGGCGGCAGCCTGATCTTCCAGTCGGAGTGCCAGGTGAACTACATCATGGGCGCGTTGCGCGAGCTGCTCACCTCGGGCCGACGCTCACTCGAACCGCGCGCCGACGTGCACGACCGGTACTCGGAGCACTATCAGGGCGAGATCGCCCAGATGGTGTGGGCGCACAAGTCGGTCAAGTACTCGCACTACAAGAACCCCGAGGGCAAGGTGTTCACGTTGTCGCCCTGGCCGATCCCCACCTACTGGCAGTGGACGAAGACCTTCGAGCCGAGGGACTACGTCTGGGACTGAGCCGGACGGTTCGCGAGCCGAGTTGGTGTTCGAGGAGGGAGCGAGTGGTGATGACCGAACGGCTCGAAGCGGCGTGCGCCCTCGCGCCGCGAATCGCCGAACTCGCGCCCGACACCGAGCGGGCGCGCGAGCTGCCGACCGAGTTGTTCGACGCCCTGCGCGCCGCCGGTGTGTTCCGCATGTACGTGCCGCGTTCGCACGGCGGCGACGAGCTGATGCCCGGCGCCGTCGTACCCGTGATCGAGGAGTTGGCTCGGGCCGACGGGTCGGTCGGGTGGATCGCGACCATCGGTGTGAACGCGCCCGCGATCTTCGCGTATCTGCCGCCCGCGGCGTACGACGCGGTCTACGCCGACGGTCCCGACGTGTTCGAGGCCGGGAGCCTCGTGCCGCGCGGTCGCGCGGTGCGAACCGAGGGCGGGTTCCGCTTCACCGGGCAGTGGCCGTTTGCCAGTGGGTGCACGCACGCCGACTACATCGGGTTCCACGCCCGGGTCGAGGAGCCGAACGGGGACGCGCCAGGTGCCGGCCCGCTGTCGTGCTTCGCCGTCGTCCCCACCCGCGAGGTCGAGATCCTCGACACCTGGCACGTCAGCGGCCTGCGCGGCACCGGCAGCCACGACGTCGCCGCCCACGACCTGTTCGTCCCCGCCGAATGGACCGGCAACGTCGTCGCCGGAGCCCCCGTGGTGCGCCACCCCCTCGACGCGGTGCCCGCGCTCGGGCGTCTCGGCCTCGAGCTGGCCGCGGTCTCGGTAGGCATCGCACACGGCGCGGTCGACGACCTGGTCGAGATCGCGAGTACGAAACGTCCATTGGCCGGGATCCTGCCCCGCTCGGCCGAGGACCCGGTGTTCCAGTACCACGCGGGCGAGATCGCCCTCGACCTACGCATCGCGCGGCTGCTGCTCCACGACATCGCCGCGTCCGACGGCGCGCGCGCGAGCGCGGGCCGCACCCTCGAAGCGCGCGAGCTGGTCGAGCGGCGCGCCATGCTGGGCCGCATCGGGCGGATGGCCGCGAGCGTCGTCGATCGTTGCTACGCCGCGTGCGGCACCTCCGGGCTGCACGAGTCGAGCCCGCTGCAACGACGCATGCGTGACGTGCACGCGGTGATCCAGCACGTGCTCTTCACGCGCGACGCGCTGGGGCCGGCGGGCGCGTACCTGCTCGGGGAACCGGTGACGCCGGGCTCGTTCTAACCTGGCATCAGAACCGAGCGCGCCGCGCGGCACGCCTCAAGCGAGCGCGAAGCCTTCGTAGCCGGCGTCGGCGATCGCGTCGGCCTGCTGGATGTAGGTGACCAGGCCACCCACGTAGGGCAGGAACACCCGCAGCTTCCCCGGGATGTTGGCCCCGAGGTACCACGAGTTGCACGTGGGCGCAGTGAACATCGTGCCCTCGGCCACCGCGTTCACGTGCTCGACCCACCTGTCCTGCGCGTCGACCGTCGGCTCGATCGTCGAATAGCCGTGGTCGCGCAGATAGGTGAGGCACTGCCCGATCCACTCGACGTGCTGCTCGATGCACACCACCATGTTGGCCAGCACCGACGGGCTGCCCGGCCCCGTCACCGTGAACAGGTTCGGGAAGCCCACGCTCTGCAGCCCGAGCAACGTGCGCGGTCCGGCGGCCCACGCGTCGCGCAGCGTGAGCCCGTCGCGGCCGCGGATGTCGATGCGGTGCAGCGCGCCGGTCATGGCGTCGAAGCCGGTGGCGAACACGATCACGTCGAGCTCGTAGTGGCCCTGTTCGGTCTGGATCCCGGTTTCGGTGATCGACTCGATCGCGCCGCGGCGCAGGTCGACGAGCGTCACGTTGTCGCGGTTGAACGCCTCGAAGTAGTGCGAGTCGACCACCGGCCGCTTGCACCCGATCGGAAACCCGCGCGGCGACAATCCCTCCGCCACGTCGGGGTCCTCGACCACGCGTTGCACCGCCATGCGGTACAGCTCGGCGCTGATCTCGTTCGCTTCGGGATCGGTGGCCACATCGCTCCACGCGCGCGACGCGCCGAACCCGAGCTCGTCGAGCACCGCCAGGCGTTCCTCCTCCGTCGCGTCGAGGATCTTCCGCGCCTCGGGCATCTGCATCACGATGGCCCCGGTCACTCCGGTCACGCCGGCCGGGCTCTCGCGTTGTCCCTTGCGCAGCTCGCGGTACTGACGCTTCGTCGCGAGTTGCACCTCGGGGTCGAGCGGTCCGTTGAACGACGGCCACGTATAGGTGGGCGTGCGCTGGAACACGTAGAGGTGCTCGGCGATCTTCGCCAGCTCCGGCGTCGACTGCACGCCCGACGATCCCGTACCGATCAGGCCGATGCGCTGCCCCGCGAGGTCGACGCCGTCGTTCGGCCACATGCTCGTCTGCAAGATGAGCCCGCCGAACGAGTCGAGCCCGGGCACGTCGGGTCGCGTCGGCTTCGACAGGCAGCCTGTCGCCATGATGCAGAACCGGGCGGTGATCCGGTCACCGGTGTCGGTCTCGACCGTCCACGTGTTGCTCGTCTCGTCGAACGTGGCCGCGGTGACGGTGGTGCTCAGCCGGATGTCGCGCCACAGATCGAAGCGGTCGGCGACGTGGTTGAAGTACCGCTCGAGCTCCTCCTGCCCGGGGAAGATCTCCGTCCACTCCCACTCCTGCTCGAGCTCGGCCGAGAAGCCGTACGAGTACTCGAGGCTGGGCACGTCGCACCGCGCGCCGGGATAGCGGTTCCAGTACCAGGTTCCGCCCACCCCGTCGCCCTGTTCGAGCACGGTGGCGGTGAAGCCGAGCTCGCGCAGGTGGTGCAAGAGGTAGAGGCCGGCCATGCCGGCGCCCACGACGACGGCGTCAACGTCGGTTGCGGTGTTCTCGGGCACGATTTGGAGGGTATCGGCGCGACCGGGGTGGCCACCAGCGCGCCGCGGCTGCGCCGGACGGGGTCACGCGGGGCGATAGGTGCAGATGAGCACGCCGGTGCTGCTCGTCGTGGTCGACACCAGCTCGAGCGGTCGCGCGGTGCCGTCGTCGGAGAAGATGCGCTTGCCGCCGCCCAGCACGATCGGTTCGATCATCAGGAGGTACTCGTCGACAAGATCATTGGCGACGAGGGTCTGGGCCAGGGTCACGCTGCCCATCACCTGCAGGTTGCCGCCGTCTTCCGCGCGCAGCTTCCGCACCGCGCCGACCACGTCGTCGGCCGGCAGCAACGTCGAGTTGTTCCAACCGAGGTCGTCCTGGGTGAGGGTGCGCGACGCGACGTACTTGGGCATCTCGTTCATCCGGTCGGCGAAGGGGTCGCCGGCGCGCTCAGGCCATGCGCCGGCCATGACCGCCCACGTGCGCCGGCCGAACAGCAGCGCGTCGGTGGCCTCCAGGCCCGCGCCGATCACCGGACCCATGGCCTCGGGATCGAAGAACGGCATCGACCAGCCGCCGTGGGCGAAGCCGCCGTCGGTGTCCTCCTCCGCGCCACCGGGCGCCTGCACCACGCCGTCCAGGCTCATGAACTCGCTGACCACGATGCGCATCGGTCTCCTCGTTTCCGGGGTGTCTCTTCGTGCTTCGGTGACCGGCGATGAGACGCCGGCCGCGCCGCGAACTCATCGGTCACGCGGATGCGTCGCCCCCCGACGGGCTCCCGCCGGGGGAGGGTAGGCGGTGGCGTGGTGGCACTCCGCGGGCACGTCGTATGGTCGATGCATGCGAGTGCGTGCCGGATCGCTCGACGAGTTGCGCAAGGACGGTCGCCTGCTGACCAAGGTCGGCGCGCTCCCGGTGGTGGTGTTCTGGCACGACGACCGCGCGTGGGCGATCGAGGATCGCTGCCCGCACATGGGCTTCCCGCTGCACCAGGGCACGGTCGAGTCCGGTCTCGTCACGTGTCATTGGCACCACGCCCGGTTCGATCTCGTCACCGGCTGCACCCTCGATCCGTTCGCCGACGACGCCCGCGGGTTCGACGTGTCGGTCGACGGCACCGACGTGTGGGTCGAGGCCCGCACCGGCGACGACCCCGTCGCGCAACACTTCCGCCGGCTCGACGACGGGCTCGAGATGGGCCTCACCCTCGTGCTGGCGAAGTCGGTGCTCGGGTTGCTCGACGCCGGCACCGATCCCACCGAGATCGTGCGCGCCGGTGTTGCGTTCGGCACCCGCTACCGCGACAGTGGTTGGGGCGCCGGGCTCACCGTCTTGGTTGCGATGGCGAACCTACTCCCCGTACTCGACGTCGACGATCGCGCGCTCGCGTTGGTGCACGGTCTCGCATTCGTCGCGCGCGACACCCGCAACCATCCACCGCGCTTCCCGCTACGTCCGTTCGACGACGGCGGCGACATCGAATCCGACCGCCTCGCCAGTTGGTACCGCCGCTTCGTCGACACCCGATCCGGCGATGCCGCCGAACGCGTGCTCGCCACCGCGCTCGCGGGTGGTGAACCGATCACCGAGGTCGAGCGCATGATGTTCGCCGCCGTCACCGATCACGTGTTCATCGACGGCGGTCATACCATCGACTTCACCAACAAGGCGTTCGAGGCCGTCGCGCACCTCGGGGCCGACACCGCGGTCGACGTGCTGCCAACGCTCGTGCAGGAGACCGCCGCCGCCAGCCGGTCGGAGGAGAGCGGCACCTGGCGCCACCCGTCGGATCTCGCCGCGCTCGTGGCCAGTGCCGACGCCCGCCTCCCGTCAGCCCTCGCCGACGGTTCGGTGCAGCGCGGCCGGTTCGACGACGTCGCCGGGCTCGCGTGGCAGCTCCTCGGCGAGGATCCCGAAGCAGTGGTCGACGCGCTGCTCGATGCCATCCGCGCCGGCGCCGAACCCGAGCAACTCGGCCGCGCGCTCGCGTTCGCCGCCGCGCTGCGCATCACGCGGTTCCACACCCAGAACGACTTCGGCGACTGGGACACCGTGCACCACGCGTTCACCGCCGCCCACGCGCTCCATCACGCACTCGAACGCGCGCCGTCGCCCGAGTTGCACCGCGGCCTGGTGCACGGCGCGCTGCGCGTGTACCTCGACCGGTTCCTCAACGTGCCCGCGGCGCGCATCCCCAATGCGCAAGCCGGCGAGCTCGCCGACCTCGACGAGTGCTGGGAGATCCAGGGCGCGGTCGATCAGGCGGGCGCGATCGCCGCCGGCTATCTGCGCGGCGGAGGTGATCCGGCGCGGCTCGTCGCTGCCTTGGGTCAGGCGCTTTTGCGGGAGGACGCCGAATTCCACTGGTACCAGGTGTTCGAGGCCGCGATCAGCGAGTATCACGGCTGGTCGCCCGGTTCCGAGGAAGGCGTGCTCATCCTCGCCGGGCTCGCGCGCTTCCTCGCCGCGCACACGCCGACGCGTCGCGAGCTCGCGCGCGTCGTCGACATCGCCACCCGCCTCCGCCGCGGCGAAGAGCTCTACGAAGCGACGTAGCCGATCGGGGTTCGCGAGCGGCCCGACGACGCAGGTAAGCTGGACACTACGGAGCCGGATCGATGGCTCCCGCCTCTTCCCTCAACTCAACCACTGGTGAGGGAGACGACGATGGCCATCGACGAGGTACGCGTACGGCTCCGCCGGAAGCTCGAGGAGACGTTCGGCGTGGACGAAGCTTCGATCCTGATGGATCGCCCGCCCGGGGGATGGAGCGATCTGGTCACCAAGGACGAGTTGCACCGCGCGCTCGCCGCGCAGGACGAGCGTTTCGATCTCAAGCTCGGGATGCTCGAGCACCAGCTCACCGGCGTGATGGATCGTGGTTTCCGCGATCAAACCTGGCGGCTGGTCACGGTCCTCATCGCCGGGATGGGCACGATGATCGGTGCGCTCGTCGCTGTCGCCCGGTTCTGACTAAGTCGGAGCCGGTCAACGACAGCCCGGCACCGACTCACGGCGCAACGACCGGCGTGTCCTGCATGCGGCCCCACTCGGCCCACGAGCCGTCGTACACGCGGGTCCGTTCGTGCCCGAGGAGATGGGTGAGCACGAACCACGTCGTCGCCGCCCGGGCGCCAATGGTGCAGTAGGTGATCACGTCGTCGGCGTCGTCCAGCCCGAGCGGCGCGTACAACTCCGCGAGCTCGGCCGTCGGTCGGAACGCGCCATCGGCGTCGGCGAAGCGGTCGGCGGGCGCGTGCACCGCACCCGGGATGTGGCCGGCGCGCCCGCCCTCCTCCATCCCGCCCGACGGCCAGAACCGTTCGCCGCGGTACTCGTCGTCGCTGCGCACGTCGAGAATCACGTGTCCCGGCCGGCCGACGGCACGCGCGACCTCCGCTTGCCTCGCGCGCACGTGCTCGTCTTCGCGGGGAAGCGGGTAGCGCGTCGCCAACGGCGCCGGATCCGCCGTCGTACTCCACGGCCGTCCCTGCGCCTGCCACGTCTCGCGCGACGCGTCGAGGATGCGCGCATCAACGTGACGGAACAACTTCAGGAGCCAGAAGCCGATCGCCGGGCCGTAGCCGTAGAACACCACGGTGGTGTCGGGCCCGATGCCCGAGCGCTCCACCAGTGCTTCGATGGCGGCCGCGTCACGGAGGCGGTACTCGGCGTCCTTCAGGTCGGAGTAGATGTTCCAGAGCACCGCGCCCGGGATGTGCCCCTCGCCGTAGGCTGCCGGGCTCACGTCGACTTCCACCACCCGCACCCTGGGATCGTCGAGATGCTCCTCGAGCCACTTCGAATCGACCAACACCTCGCTGCGAATGCCCGTGCTCGTCGTGCTCATCATCGGACCTCCTGTATGCGTCACTCCACCTGGATCCAGCCGAGCAGGTCTTCCCGCCCGACGGTGTCGAGGAGGGCCGGATGGTCGGTGCGCATGTGCTCGCGGATCCCGCCGATCACGTCGTCGTCGGTGTCTCCTCGCGCCACGAATCCGCACTCGCATCGAATGATCCTGGCCATCGGAACCTCCTCAGCAGTTGTACGACGATCCTGTTGGCACAATGTTGGCGTGACCTTGGCGTCGGCGCCTCCCACCCGGGTGCAGCTGTGCGGCCCGCTCGTGGTCGAGTGCGGCGGCGAACGGCTCGAATCGCGGCTGCCCGGCCGCCAGGGCCGGCTGCTGTTCACCTACCTCGCCCTCAACCGGCACCGGCCCGTCGGCCGCGACCAGCTCATCGACGCGCTCTGGCCCGAGCCCACACCCGCGGCCACCGACACCGCGCTCAACGCGCTGCTCTCGAAGCTGCGGCGGGTGCTCGGCGCCGACGCCATCGACGGTCGTTCCACCCTGCAACTGCGGCTCCCCGACGCGCGGGTCGACGTCGAAGCCGCGGTCGAGGCCATCCACCGGGCGGAGACCTCGATTGTGCAGCAGGAGTGGCGCCGGGCGTGGGCGCCGTCGCTGGTGGCGTTGTTCACCGCCGAGCGTGAGTTCCTCCCCGGTGAGGACGCCCCCTGGATCGACGACCAACGCCGCCGCCTCGGCGAGATCCACCTGCGCGCGTTGGAGACGTACTCCGCGGCCGGGCTCGGCATCGGTGGCACCGAGCTCGTCGCCGCGACCCGCGCCGCGGGTGAGCTGGTGCGGTTGGCTCCATTGCGCGAGAGCGGCTATCGATGTCTGATGCAGTCGCTCGCCGCGCAGGGCAACGTCGCCGAGGCGTTGCGCGTCTACAGCCAACTGTGCGACGCGCTGCGCGATGAGTTGGGCGTGTCGCCCAGCGCGCCGACGCGCGCGGTCTACGAACAGCTCGTGCTCCCGTGACGCTCGACGACGCCGATGTGCGGTGGGTCGACGATGACGGCGCGCTCGCCGATCTGGTCAAGGTGCTCCTCGACGAGCCGGCATACGGCCTCGACACCGAGTTCCTCTCCGAGCGCACCTACTGGCCGCGGCTGTGCCTGGTGCAGATCTCGTGGCCGCACGGTGTGGCGCTCGTCGACCCGCTCGCGTGCGACGTTCGCGCCCTGCTCGACGTGCTGCACTCGCCTGCCACGATGGTCACGCACGCCGGCGCCAGTGATCTCCCCATCCTCGAACGCGCCGTCGGTGCGCGACCCGCGGGCCTGTTCGACGTGCAGCTCGCGGCCGGGTTCGTCGGTCTCGGATCGCCGTCACTCGGGTCGTTGGTGTCGATCCTGCTGGGCGTGCACCTCGACAAGTCGGAACAGCTCACCGACTGGTCGACGCGCCCGCTCACTCCCGCAGCGCGTCGTTACGCCGCCGCCGACGTCGAACACCTCTTCCCACTCGCGCTCGAGCTGCGTCACCGGCTCGAAGCGCTCGGCCGTGAAGGGTGGGCCGCGAGCGATTGCGAGCTGCTGCGCACGCGGCCCGATCGGCGCGTCGATCCCGACACTGCGTGGCACAAGATCAAGGGCGCGCCCGGGTTGCGCGGTCACAAGGCCGGAGTCGCGCAGGCCGTCGCGGGCTGGCGGGAACGGCGCGCGCAACGGCTCGACATCCCGCCCCGGTTCGTACTGCCCGAGCTCGCGCTCGCCGCGGTGGTCGGCCGTCCGCCGAAGAACCGCGACGACGTGTTCGCGTTGCGCGGTGTGTCGCGCCTGCCGTCCGACGTCGTGCGGGAGCTGCTCGAAGCCGTAGAAGTCGGGCGTGAGATGCCGGCGAGTGAGCTGCGGTTGCCGGAGAAGGCCGACGACGGTCCCGAGTTCGACGCCGCGGTCGCGATCCTCGTGGCCTACGTGGCGGAGTTGGCGCGGTCGCAGCAGATCGAGAAGCAGCTCGTGGCCACCCGCGACGACGTGAAGGCGCTGGTCTACGGGCGGCCCGGTCGGCTCGACCACGGCTGGCGCGCCACCCTCGCCGGCGACAGTCTCCGCCGCCTGCTCGCGGGCGATGCGGTGGTCCGCCTGGTTGACGGCGGCCGGCACGTCAGCCTGGAGGAGTAGCGCGGCGGCTCGGCGCGGCGGAGCCCTGAGTACGTGAGGCTGTCGGCAGGCGCGAGACTTGCGGGATGCCGATGCGGGAAGACTGCCGCCACTTCGAGAGCCGGATCTACGACACCGGTGAGGCCGCTCGCTACTGCGTGTTGGGGCTGGCGCCGGAGCAGCCGTGGCGTTGCCCCGAGGGATGCACGCACTACGAGTTCTCGGTGATCGACGGCACGTTCGAGGTCGCCGACCTCGAGCGCCCGCCGGTGGAAGACGAGCCCGACGCCGATCCCGACAACATCGAGGGTGTGCTCGCCGACGCCGAGGCGATCGTCGAAGCGGAGGAGCCCGAGGCGCTCGAGGAGATCGAGGCGCGCGAGACGGCAACGGAGAAGAAGCACTGGTGGTCGCGCCGCAAGCCGCCGCCCGACGGCGAGGACTTCCGCCTCAGCAACCGCTGACCGCTTCCGCTCGCGCTCCCGACGATTCAGTCGTAATGCTTGAACTGGTTCCAGATCTTCGGCCACGGCGCGCGCTGATCGGTGCACACCCAGATCGGCTGCCCGTTCTCGTCGTTGTCGACGCCGGCTCCGTTGTGCACATTCGCCGCCAGCCGGCACGCGCCGAAGTACGGGGTGAGCTCGCTGCGGTCGAAGCCGATCGCCACCGTGGTGCCGAGCGACGGTCGTGGCGGGCCCCACCACCAGTAGGAGTTGTGGCCGCTGTACGCACGCGGGAGCCCGAGCGCCCCGCCGTATTCGTCGATCGCGCCCGCCTCGCCATAGTTCCCGGTGAGGATCACCGCCGAACGTCGTTCGCCGGCCGGCAGCGATCGCCACACGCGTGCGACCTCGTGGGTGAGGTCCTGCCACCCGATCTCCTCGCCGAGGTTGTAGTTGACCTTCTGCAGCGGCACGCTTGCCAGCGCGCTCGGTGGGAACACCGGGAGGGCGACGGGCAACAACACGATCCCACCCACGAGCACGAGGCCGAACGCCAACGCGCGTGAGCGCCACAGCCGCCGATGCTGCGGCTCGGTGCGGAAGAAGCCGCGCGTGCCGTCGACGACCTGCTCGGTGATGTTCGCCCCCGCCGCGATCAACAGCGGGAAGATCCCGAAGAGGTAGTAGAAGCGATCCGGGATCACGATCCACAACAGCACGAAGCCCAACGCGAACGCGACCGCGAACGCGCGGTACATCGCGAACCTCCGGTCGCGCCACAGTGCCCACGCGCCCGCCATCCACACGGGAGCGACCAACGGCCCGAGTGCGAGGAGCACCACGAACGGGTACTTGATCGCGTAGGCCACGCTCGAGTGGTCGGCCCGAAGATGGCGGTCCATCGTCGCGGTGGGCCAACCGTTGGTGGCCTGCCATACGAGGTTCGGCGCCCACAACAGGAGGGCCAACCCGGCACCCGCCCACAGCCACGGGCTGCGCAGGATGTGCGCCTGGCGATTCACCACGAACCCGATCGCCAGCCCCGCGAACAGCAGGAGGATGGTGTTCTTCTCCTCGAGGCCGCTGCCCACCACCAGGCCGACCAGCAGCCAGAGCCGCTCGTTGCCGGTGCGGAGGATGCGCACCACCAGGAACGACGCGAGCACCCAGAACAGCAGGTCGTACACCGTGGTGCCCTCGAGGTGGCCGACGATGAGGAATCCGCTGCTCGCCACGCACAGCGCCGCGAACGCCTGGGCGAATCGTGATCCGCCGAGCTCGCGGGTGATCACGCCCGTCATCGCGACGACGCCTCCGGTGACGAGCGCGGGGATCACCCGCAGCCCGAAGACCGAGTCGCCGAACACGGTGCGGGCGAACCACGTGATCAGCACCGCAACCGGCGGTTGGTCGACGTACCCGAAGCCGAGGTGCTTCGAGGCGGTCAGGAAGTAGAGCTCGTCACGGTGGTAGCCGTACCGCGACGCGATTGCGAGCAGAAGGACGGTCGCGACGCCGGCGATGCCCAGTACCGGCCCGGTCGCGAACGCCGGAAGCGCGGCGCCGTTGGTGGTCGGGGGAGTTCGTTCCTCGGTGAGCCTGCCCGTCACAGCACTGCAGTATCTACCAAGTCAGACCGGCGCCGCGGTTCGGCAGAAGCCGCAACCTCAAGTCCGAACCGGCTCTCTGCCCCCACGACGCGTCGAGTGTTTCGAGATATTCTGAGGCGGTTACCTCCTCAGAACGGCGTCAGATGGATTCTCCATACGACATGCGTGACACGCAGATCGAGACCGTTGATCCGTTCATCGATCCTTGGCTCGCACGCATGGATGCACGGTTCGATCTGTTCGAGGCACGGATCGGCGCCATGATCGATCGGGAAGTGCGGCGGTTCCTGCTCGTGGTGGTCCCCATCATGGTGTTGGGCTTCGCCGGCGCCATCACCGCCGCGCTCGTGCACTGAGCGGCGCTCAAGGCGGCGCTCGGCGATCTACTCGGGGCATCGACAGGGCCGCGCCCCGCACCTGGGGCATCCGCTGTCATATCGCCGCACCGCGTCCTCCAATGACAGTTCCAGTTGGTTCGCGAGCGACGCGAGCCATGCGAACGCATCGCCGAGCTCGTGCAGCTGTTCCTCGCTTGTGCCCTTGCGCGCCGCCTTGGCCAGCTCACCGACCTCCTCGGCCAGCCACGCGACCGTCGCCGCGATGCCACGCGCCTCGTCCTGCGGTCCGAATGTGCTGTGCATCTGCTGCTGAAAGCTGTGGCGATGTCCATCGGATGGCTCCTCGAGAGTGCCCAGGTCGCGCCAGTCTGCACCCCGTTCCCGATGCCAGGTCTCGATGCGAACGCAGTGCTCAGGACGGCGGATATCGATCGACGTCGACCGCGTCACCCAGCGCGCCGCCGAGCAAGCAGCCCAGCAAGCGGCTACGCGTTGTGAGCGGCTCTCGTTCTGTGGTCACGGTTACCCACCCGGCTCGCGGGGTCGTTCACTCCGTAGCGCTCTGGCCCTCTGGAAGCTGACGCCGCTACTCCGATTCCGGTTGGTGGGGGTCGTCGAGCACGAGACCCAGCTCCTCGAGCTCGGTCTGATCGAGGTCGAGCACATCGGCGTCTGCTTGCTCGTCGTCATCGCGCGCGTTCGCCGCGAGGTTATTCGGGTCCTGCAGATAGTGACGCGAATCATCGAGGTCAGCGGTCTCGTCATCAACGATGCCCTCGACGTCGGGTTCGATCTCGTGAGGCTCCTGCGTCCGGCGCCGCCGGGTCGGTCGATCCTCAGCCATTAATGCAGGCTAAGCCCGGCGTCGATCCTTGCGACGGGCGTTCTCCGCACGCTGCATGTCGCCAATGAGATCCAGATCGGGCTCGAAAGGTGGCGCGTCGGGGAAATCGGAGAGCTTCTGGCCCGGCTCCCCGGTGTCGGTCGGCCCCGTGGGTGTGTCGTCGTCTGTCACCCCAGACCTCCGAGATGCGCCGGGCCATCAGTATTCCACCCGAACGTCGGGCGTCGACACCCGCAACGCGCCGGGCGCGGCCGGAAGCGATCCGAACCTGCGCTTTGGTCCTCGCGCTCCGATAGCGTCTCGCCACGTCGAGACACTTGGCCTTCCGATCGGCGCTGCAGGAGGCGACGGCACGAGAGGTCGACTTGTCGGTCGCGAGGCTGATCCCGCGTTCCCAACACCAGGGGCGCCGGATTCGACTCGTCGTGACCTATCGGAGGTTGCCGAGATGACACAGCAGTTGGCGTACGTGCCCATGGGGGCCGACACCTGGACCGATCCGTCAGCGCTCTACGAGTACCTGCGCGACCACGAACCGGTGCACCAGGCGCCCCAGGGGTTCTGGGTCCTGAGCCGCTACCAAGACGTGTTCGAAGCTGCACGCGACACTGAGACGTTCTCGTCCGCGCAGGGTCTGTCGTTCGTCAACGACGTCGCCGAGCTCGGGCTGCTGCCCACCATCGTGATGATGGATCCGCCCGATCACACGCGCTATCGGCGCCTCGTCGCGCGCGGGTTCACGCCGCGCGAGGTCAACGAGATCGAACTCGATCTGCGCGCGTTCGTGCGGGCCCGAGTCGATGTGCTCGTGCGTGCGGGGAGCGGCGATTTCGTCGCCGCGCTTGCCGCGCCGGTCCCCTGTTACGTGGTGGCGAGTTACCTCGGTGTCGACGAACATGAGCGGGCACGGTTCGCGGGGTGGACCGAGATGATCGTCCAGTCGGCCGCCGGGGGCCATCGCGAGGGAACCGATGCCGCGTTGGCCGATCTGTACGGCTTCTTCACCGAGCAGATCGAGCGCCGCCGCCGTGAACCGTCCGGTGACATGATCTCGCTGCTGCTCGCCGCCGGCCCGGAAGAGGTCGGGCTCAGCGCCGAAGAGATCCTCGGCTACATGTTCGTCATGATCGCCGGCGGCAACGACACCGCGATCGGTCTGCTCGCCGGCGGCGTCGAGCTCCTCGCCGGGAATCCCGACCAGCGCGAGATGCTGATCGACGATCCGTCGTTGATCCCCAACGCGGTCGAAGAGCTCCTCCGGCTCACCTCTCCGGTGCAGGGGCTCTGCCGGGTGACCACCCGCGACGTCACGCTGCACGGCACCGACATTCCCGCTGGATCACGAGTGTTGTTGTGCTTCGGGTCTGCCAATCGTGACCCGCGCGAGTTCGGACCGACCGCCGGCGCTCTCGACGTGCACCGAGACATCGCCACCCACGTTGCGTTGGGGAGCGGCGCGCACTTCTGCCTCGGCGCGTCGGTCGCGCGCCTCCAAGGTCGGGTCGTGCTCGAAGAGCTCCTCGACCGCTGTCCCGACTACACCGTCGATTCGGGCGCGGCGCGCTATGCCGACGGACCGTTCACTCGGCGCCACGAGCGTCTTCCGTTCCGGGCCGGGGGCGTGTCGGAGGTCGCGGGCATCTGAGCGGGAGTGACCGAGGTGGAAGCCCCGGCTCGACCGCGCATCGCTATCCCGTCGCCGTGTCAAGATTCTGGGTATGTATCTGGCCAGCGTCCCACTGCTCGCGACTATCGCGATCAACTGACGGCAGGACTGGCATTGACTCGTCGTGTGGGCCTGGTCGGGTGCGTGAAAGCAAAGAGGTCGTCGCCCGCAGCTGCGGCCGACCTCTACACGTCGGCGCTTTTCGTAGGTCGCCGTCGGTACGTCGAACGAAGCTGTGATGAGTGGTGGATCCTCTCGGCCGAAAACGGATTGGTGCACCCGAGTCGGGTGCTCGCGCCCTACGACGTGACTCTCAAGAATGCATCGCGCCTACAGCGCCGGCAGTGGACGATCCGAATTCTCGATGCACTTGACCGCGATGCGCCACTCGTTCGCGGCGACGTTGTTGAGATCCACGCCGGTTCGGAGTATCGAGACTTCGGCTTGCTCGACGGACTCGCGGATCGAGGCTGTGTAGTGGAGATCCCGACCGGGGGCATGCGAATCGGTACGCAGCTGAAGTTCTACAAGGAACACAAGGAGAGGTGAGCACGCGCGGCGAACACCCCGACGAGTTCTACGAACTCATGCACGATCTCAGTGACCAATGCGGCTGGCCGCGCACGTTCGCAACGTGGTTCCGCCAGTCAGGCTGGCCCGTCGCGGTGTCTACTTCTTTTTCGAACCGGGTGAGGTGCGCGCCGACGGCGTCACGGCACGCGTCACGCGAGTGGGCGCGCACGCGCTGCGACCGTCGCGCTCCACGCTCTGGCGCCGACTGGCCCAGCACCGTGGAACGCCTGGCGGCAGCCTGCCTGGTGGCGGTAACCACAGAGGGTCGATCTTGCGCCTCCACGTGGGTAAGGCGCTACTCGCTTCAGGAGGGTGGCCCGCCAAAACCCCATGATCGCGTTCGCGTGCCGACGGCGTAATGCGTCACGTTGCTATGAGATCGCATCCCCAACTCATCGGGGCGTGAGGCGATGGGTGCTTCAGTCGCTCTGAGCCTTTGCTATTGCACGGCTTCACAATGGCACGCGTGCCTGGCGCCCAACTCTGCTCGGCAAGTCCTGTGCCGACGCCGACCCGTACTTCGGCGACTCACCGATGATCGACGTTGCGTTTCCGCCGCGTATCAACGCCGCTTCGACTCTTGGCCGTTCTAGCGCGCATGAGTTTCTGGCCTTCGCCCAGTCGCGCTCGACGTTCGATGGTGATGACCTAAAAGTGCTGGTCTTCAGCTTCTTGACCGCGAGTGATCAGGAGATTCTGCATTTCCGGGGTCAGCGGTGTGAGTAGGCGGAACGTAACCGACATCGGCTTGGAGCCCTCGTGCGACAACGGCACGACCAGGCCGCAGTAAACAAAGGCGGTCTCCTTGCGGGTTCGCCGTGCCCACAGGTGGATTCGGTGGCCGTTGGCGGGAGCGTCGAGGATGCGCGTTCCCTTCAGCGAGCCCGGTGCCGTCTGGTTTTGTGAGCTCCACACGACGCGGTCCGGTCCTTCGAAGTGGTCCACGTATTCGGCGCCTTGTTGCATGTCGTCCTTGACGAGCGTGACGTAGAGGATCTCGTTGCCACCGCTCGAGATGTGACCAGACTGCCCCCATTTTCCAAATGAGTACTCCTCGCCGAACAGTGCGGGGACCTGGGAACGCTTGTGCGTCTCTCCGATCTGTGCAGCAAGTGGGTTGATCGTCCGTTGGTCGAGCCGTGAGACCAGGCGCGCAACAACGCGCATGTCGGATCGTCCCTTGATCGCGGGTCGACCCGGGGTATCTGATCGGAGGACCCAACCGTTGTCGTCGCGAGCGAGTCGCTTCAGTACCGCGCTGCTGCCATCTGCCGCCGCCTGCTGGACGAGCACGCGGTCGCCATCGAGGTCAGCAAGTCGGGAGTTGCGCGTCCATTCGAAGAGGAGCGGGTCACCTTGTTGGACGGGATCTCCGCCGCCTGCCATTGAGTCACCCGTGGCAAATGCGACGAAGTTGTGGGTCGGATCGATGAACTGATCGGCGGCCGGTTGCACCCGCACCACGGTTGCATCGGCAGACGGTTGCGGCGCAGTGAATGCCCCGCACGCCACTTCGTAAGTCGGGAACAGCGGAATGACTTCGCCAATGCCGTGGTCTTCGAGCCCTTCGGGGAACATTTCCCATTCCGCGCTCTCTTGTCGGAATAGCACGGCATGGTTCGTGCCCGGCAGTCCCGCGGATGGGCCGAACCAGCCTCGCAGGAGATCGTGAAGCGCGTTGCCCTGTTCGCCAGGCCGCGTGGCGACGTTGAGCGCGACCTTGACGAAGTGAGCGTCGAGCGATTCTCCGTTGGCTCTGAGTGTCTCGTCCAACCTTCGGGCAGCTGGGGATACCGGCTCCGGTCGAGCCAGATGATCGGCCGGCCCTCGGCGTGGCTCACCCGGCACCGAATCGTCGATGCCGTATTCAATCGATTCCGAAGCAGGTACTCGGCGAGGCGCCATTCGATGAGCTCAGCGGCCATTGCGTCGAACGCCTCTCCGATGTCTTCCGCGATTGCAAAGGTGGGAATCAACCTGTTCTCGCGAAG
Organism: uncultured Actinomycetes bacterium; assembly: GCA_963819735.1. Classification (GTDB taxonomy): domain Bacteria; phylum Actinomycetota; class Acidimicrobiia; order IMCC26256; family DASPTH01; genus CAWFXC01. Next base: position 1,624,941 of record CAWFXC010000001.1, read on the forward strand.
CTGGAAGAGCGAGCGGCTGCTGTCGTTCGCGAGATGCTCGATCGGCCACTTCAACCAGAATCGAGACCAGGTCTCACCGTCGGCCGCGACGGGGTCCGGCAGCTCATCGTTGGTGGCATCAAGAGTAAGGCGAGGGTCCGATGCCACGATTCCGTGACTGGTTGCGGCGAGCTGCTGGACGTCCGCACCGGTTCGCAGAGTCCCGTCGTGGAGCATCGCGCGCAGCGCGACGAGCTTGTAGGACTTCGTGACGTGTTCCTTCTCGAGGGCGGTGAGGACGTCGCCATGGCGCTCGACTACGGCTGCCGCGCCATTCGTGAGCAGTTCGAGGTCGCGAAGGAGTCCGAACCAGTGCCCGTGAGCAGGACGCGCGCTCCGTAGATTGAATCCCGACCGGAACGCTTGCACGGCACTCGGGCGATACCCGTTGGCCTCGGTGTACTCCAGGCAAAAGTCGGCCAGCGCCTCTCGCGTCGAACGGCGCGTCATCGATGCAAGTAGGTCGATTGCCTCGACTTCATAGACGACGGAGCAGCCTTCGGGGAGATTGAAATCACCCCTGCGCGCCACGTCGACTACCTGTGACGGAGTGGGCGCGGCACGACCACCGAGTGAGAGCAGCGTCCGCGGCTTGTTGAGGAAGCTGTGATGGTTTCCGATGAAGTCGATGACTCGCAGCCGCTCCTTCCCGGGTGATTTGCACAGTCCTCGCCCAAGTTGTTGCAGGAAGATGACCGGCGACTCTGTGGGTCGGAGCATAAGGACGGTCTCGATTTCAGGCACGTCGAGACCTTCATTGAACACGTCGACGGTGAAAATGACCTCGACATCCTGGTCGCGTAGCTGTTGTACGGACCCTTGGCGCGGAGCCGACGTACTGCCGCTGTGGACCGCGACGGCGCGTACCCCTGCGGCCGTGAAGTGTTTGGCCATGAAGTCGGCGTGCGTGACGGAACAACAGAAGGCGAGCGTCGGACCGCCTCCCTTGTCGCGCCAAGACTCGAGCGCTTGGTCTGCTCTCGCTTGAGTTTCTACGGCTTGAGCGAGCGCGTCCGGATCGAATCTGCCATTCCTCCATGGAATGGGTTCAAAGTCTGCGACGTCCTTGAGACCCCAGTAAGAGAAGGGAACGAGCTCTGCACGTTCGATGCCCTGTACCAGATCGCATTCGTACACGAGATTGTCCCCGCAGAGCGCGAGCAAGTCGGCGCCGTCCATCCGCTCTGGCGTCGCGGTGAGGCCGAGGAGAAACGCTGGATCGAAGTAGTCAATGACGCGCCGGTAGGTCCCAGCAGCTGCGTGGTGGAACTCGTCGATGACGACGTAGTCGAACGCGTCGGGGCTGAATTCGGCCAGACGGCGACTCAGCGTTTGCACTGAGGCAAAGACCACGTCCGCGTCGGGCTGGCGCTCCTTCCCGTAGAAGAGGCCGAGCTCGGCGTCAGGACGCACCTGGCGAAATACGTCTCTGCTCTGAGTCAGAATCTCTTCTCGATGCGCGACGAAGAGCGTGCGCCGCACTGCCGGCCTACTCGAATCGAAAGCGGCGAGCCATGTCTTCCCGAGGCCAGTCGCCATGACGACCAGCCCAGCCCGAAAGGCCGCTGCGCGCGTGGTCTCGAGTGCATTGATCGCCTCGACTTGAATCGGTGTTGGCGCGACGGGTTGGCGAGGCGGGTCGATCTCAACGCCGACCAGGTCGGGTTCCATCGTGCGGTCAGGGGTCTTGCGCTGCGCCCGGTAGTTTCGAAGCAGGTCATGAGTCAGATCGACGGCGCGTTGGTCGTGCCAGAGGCGATCGAAAGCGGCAATGAGCTCTCCCACATCGCCGACTTCGCGCACTCCGAGGTTCCATTCGACTCCGCCATCGATCCCCGACTTCGACAGATTCGAACTGCCGACGAATCCGATCCCCTCCGGCCCCGTGGATGAGCTGAACAGATATGCCTTTGGGTGAAAACTCAGCCTGGGGTCCTGCCATACTTTGGCGGCGAGTGATCCTCGATCTGCGGTAGCACTCTCCAAGAGATCAAGAAGTTCCGCAAGCGCGTCGGGGTCTGTTACGTCCATGTAGTCAGTCGTTAGTACGCGAACCGTCGCTCCACGGGCGACTGCGTCGCTCAGCCTCGGGAGAATCAACTCGAGCCCCGATCGCATGATGAAGCTCACCACTAGGTCGATTCGGTCGAGATGCTGTGAGCCGAGTGCGCGAACGAGCTCGAGTCGCAGCATCCCGGACGCTTGGCTGGCGTCGTAGAGCTGCGCCGGTGTTCGCGCTGGCGCCTGCGACGGGCGATCGGTCAAGTAGTTGCTGGCGCTGGAGATGACCTCTCGGATTCCACCTCGAGGATCCGGGACGTCGCCCTGGTATCTCGGTATCACATGAATGTGTAGGTGATCCAGCGTCTGGCCCGCTGCAGCTCCTGCGTTGAATCCAATGTTGTAGCCGTCCGGATGAAACCGACTATCGAGAACGTGCTTGAGCTCGGTGACGAGCGCGAGCAGATCCGACTGTTCGGAAGTCTCAGCTTCCCACAACGTCGCAATGTTCCGGAACGGTATGACGAGAGCGTGTCCCTCGCTGACCGGATATGCGTCGAAGATGGCGAAGCCCGAGCGATTTTCAACCAGCCACTTGTCTTGCGGGATCGCACGGAATGGTGAGCTGTCCATCGGGGTGCTGTCCGCCATTCTGCACTCAGGATTCTCGCCGATTCGCGACGTCAGCTTGACACCAGTATTGCATCGAATAGTCGCGCCGAAATCACAGCGACCCGTAGAGGAGCTGCTCGTATGGGGACAGTTGCTTCTCGCATCTGGCGAAGACTTATCGATCTGCGAGAAGCGCTGAGAGCGCGGACGATTCCCATGCGCCAGCCAATATGCGTTGCCAGCCCTTCCCCGCCCGTAGCCTCGCGCCCGTGACCACCCGGGACGATGCCGACCTCCTACTGCAGCGGCTCACCGGCGATCCGTCGGTGCACTTCCGCCAGGGTCAGTGGGAGGCGATCTCCGGCCTGATCGAACGCCGCGGCCGCGTGCTCGTGGTGCAGCGCACCGGTTGGGGCAAGAGCGCCGTCTACTTCGTCGCCACCCGCCTGCTGCGCGATCAGGGTGCGGGCCCCACGGTGCTGGTGTCGCCCCTGCTCGCGCTGATGCGCAACCAGCTGATGATGGCCGAACGCGCCGGCGTGCACGCTGCCACCATCAACAGCGGCAACCGCGATGAGTGGGAGCAGATCGAAGCCAACGTGCAGGCCGGCCGCGTCGACCTGCTGCTCATCTCGCCCGAGCGGCTCAACAACCTGCGCTTCCGCAACGAGGTGCTGCCCGACCTCGTGAGGTCGGTGGGCCTGCTCGTCGTCGACGAAGCGCACTGCATCAGCGACTGGGGCCACGACTTCCGCCCCGACTACCGCCGCATCGCCCGCGTGCTCCAGCTCCTGCCGCGCGGCGTCCCGCTGCTGTGCACCACCGCCACCGCCAACGACCGCGTCGTCGCCGACATCCGCGAGCAGCTCGGCGACGACGTCGACATCATCCGCGGCCCGCTCGACCGCGAGAGCCTGGCGCTGTCGTCGCTCGATCTGCCCGATCAGGCCGAGCGCCTCGCCTGGCTCGCCACCGTCGTGCCGCAGCTGCCCGGTTCGGGGATCGTCTACTGCCTAACCATCGCCGACACCGACCGCGTCGCCGGCTGGCTGCGCTCGCAGGGCATCGACGCCCGCGCCTACAGCGGCCAGAGCGAGCACGACGACCGCCTCGAGCTCGAGCAGGCGCTGCTCGACAACTCGGTGAAGGTCGTGGTCGCCACGTCGGCGCTCGGCATGGGGTTCGACAAGCCCGACCTCGCCTTCGTCGTGCACTACCAGAGCCCGGGCTCGCCGATCGCCTACTACCAGCAGGTCGGGCGGGCCGGGCGTGCGCTCGACCAGGCCTTCGGCATCCTGCTGCGCGGCCACGAAGACCGCCAGATCCAGGACTACTTCATCCGCGTCGCCTTCCCCGCCGCGAGCAGGCCGAGCAGGTGATCGCGCTCCTCGAAGCGCGCGACGGCCCGGTGTCGGTGCAGCAGATCGAACGCGAGGTCAACGAACGTCGCAGTCGCATCGAAGGCATGCTCAAGGTGTTGGAGGTCGACGGCGCGGTCGAACGCGTCGAAGGCGGTTGGCGGCGCACGCGTGAGCCGTGGGTGTACGACACCGAACGCGTCGAGCACGTCACCGAGCTGCGGCGCGACGAGCAACGCGCCATGCGCGACTACGGCGCCACCACCGAGTGCCGCATGCTCTTCCTGCGCGCGCAGCTCGACGACGCCGGCGGCGCGCCCTGCGGTCGCTGCGACAACTGCACCGGCGCGCGGTGGGACGTTGCGCTGGATCCGTCGCTGGTCGTCGGCGGCGCGTGCGCATCTCGGGCGCCAGGTGCTGACGATCGAGCCCCGGCGCATGTGGCCGAGCGGCTTCCCCGAGCACAAGGGCAAGATCGCGGCTGCGTCGTCAGGTGCAGGTGGGGCGGGCGCTGTGCCTGGCCGGCGACGGCGGTTGGGGCGGGGTGGTTGCGCGCGCGGGGCTCTCTGGGTCGTCGTTGCCTGATGCGCTGGTGGACGCCGCTGCGGGGTTGGTGCGTTCGTGGGCGCCCGATCCTGCGGCCGGAGTGGGTCACGTACGTGCCGTCGTCGTCGGCGCCCGATCTGGTGGCCGGCTTCGCTCGCCAGTTGGCCGACGCGCTCGGGCTCGAGCTGCGCGACGTGTTGCGGCGCACGCGCGCGGGGAAGCCGCAACGGGAGATGGCGAACAGCGCGCAGCAGTTCGCGAACGTGCTCGACGCGTTCACGGTCGACGGGCCGATCCCGTCAGCGCCGGTGCTGCTGATCGACGACCTCGTCGACTCCCGTTGGACGCTCACCACCGTCGGCACCGTGCTGCTCGACGCCGGCAGCGGCCCCGTGTACCCGCTCGCGTTGGCGCAGTCGACCGGCGACTGACGCGTCGGCTGGCTCCGAAGCGCTCTGCTCGGCCGCGTCGTAGTGTGCGAGACAACCGACACCGAGGGAGGCCTCATGGTCGAGCGCAGTGCGGTCAATCCGTGGACGTGGTCGGTGGCCTTCGGGTTCAACCAGGGCGAGCTGGTCGAGGGTGCCGACAAGGTGTTGTTCTGCGCCGGGCAGACTTCGGTCGACGCCGAGGGCGTCCCGCAACATCCGGGCGACATGGCGGCCCAGATCTCCCTTGCCGTCGACAACCTCGAGGCGGTGCTGCGCGAGGCGGGGATGACCCTGGCCAACGTCGTTCGCCTGAACTTCTACACGACCGACGTCGACGCGTACCTCGCCAACGCCGCGGTGCTCGGCGCGCGCACCGGTGCCGCCGGGGTCGCCCCCGTCGGCACGCTGTTGGGCGTCGCTCGCTTGGCGTTCCCGGAGCTGCTGATCGAGATCGAGGCCACCGCCGTCGCCTGACACGGGGAAGCCGACGCGACGCGCGACCGCGCGTCCCGGCGCGCCGGGAACGTGAGTAGCGTCCGCGCCGATGCGGTTCGCTCACCGCGGACCTCGGGGGAGTGCAACGATGACGCGAGCCGGGGGAGTGTTCGTCGCGGTGCTCGCCGTCGTCACTGCGATGGTCACGACCACTGCGCAGGCCGCCACGGCTTCGCATCCGGTCACGCCCATCCAACACGTCGTCGTGATCGTGCAGGAGAACCACTCCTTCGACAGCTACTTCGCCACCTACTGCCACGACCACGTCGACCCGCACACGAAGCAGCCGGTGTGCGACGGCGGCCCCACCACCTACCCCGGCACCACCACCCCGCCGATCACCCTCGACGACGCCGCCAACGCCGCCCACGATCCCAACCACTTCCAGTCGTGCCAGCTCGCCGAGATCGACGGTGGGAAGATGGACGGCTACCTCACCGCGCCCCCGTCGGAGGGCACGTGCGGCACGGCCGGCAACTACGCGTACGTCACCGACGATCCGTCGTCGCCCGCTGCCTACTACCACCAGCTCGCGGGCAAGGGTGCGCTCGCCGACCACTACTTCCAGTCGGTCGCCGGCGCGTCGTCGTCGAACGACATGTACCTGTGGGCCACCCGCTTCACGTTCAAGGACAACGACATCGAACCGCTCGCCGTCGGCCACCAGTGCTCCACCACCCAGACCACGCAGCAGCTCGACGACGTCACCGACCCCACCGCCCACCGCAACCTGGGCAAGTCGTTGTCCGACGCCGGCGTCACCTGGGCGTGGTACGCCGACGGCTACGCCGCCATGCAGGCCGCGGGATCGTCGTGCCCGCCGACGGGGGGCTGCGGGATCACGCTGCGCACCTATCCCTGCGTGTTCGACCCCAGCGACATCCCGGCCGAGTACTACCGGAGCTCGGTCGACCAGCCCGCGCACATGCGCGACTACGGACAGCTCGCCACCGACATCACCGCCGGCACGCTGCCGAGCGTCGTGTTCGTGAAGGCGATCGGCTACGAGACCGAGCATCCCGGCTACGGCACCACGGTGTCGGCCGGCGCCACCTTCGTGCACCAGACCATCGACGCCATCGAGCAGTCGAAGCTGGCCAAGAACACGTTGGTGCTCGTTACGTGGGACGAGTCGGGCGGCTTCTACGACCACGTCGCGCCGCCCGCGACGAGTTCGGTCGACGGCGAGCCGTACGGGCCGCGGGTGCCGTTGCTCGCGGTGGGGCGGTTCGCCCGTGCGGGTGCGGTGTCGCACCGGGTGCTGGAGCAGTCGTCGATCGCCAAGTTCGTCGAGTGGAACTGGTTGGGGCGTCGTACGGGCCAGCTCGACGGGCGCGACGCGACGGTGAACAACCTCGGCAGCCTCCTCGTGCCTGGGTTGCACGTTCCTGCTTGACGCGCTGGGGCTTGTAATCGAACGTGTGTTCGTATAGAGTGGCGGCGAGCTTCCTCGACTTCCCCGGTCCGGTTGGTCTTTGCCGCGGGGAACGCGATGTTCGAACAGCTCACGGTTGCGATGCAGCACCTGCGGCAGGTGGTCGCGGGCTTCGAGCCTGAACTGGTCGACGGTGCACGCGCCCGTGAGCTGGTCGAGTTGTTCGGCGAGGTCGAACGGCTGGGCGCGGCAGGGAAGGCGCTGGCGGCGCGGCAGGTGGTGGCCACCGGCTCGTGGAAGCACGACGGGGCACATCGCGACGCGGCCGATTGGTTGGCGTCGACGACGGGCGCCAGCGGTCGGTTCGGCGCGCTCCACGTTGGAGACCGCGGCGCGACTGGAGTCGCTGCCCGCGGTCGACGCCGCGTTCCGCGCCGGTTCGTTGTCGGGCACTCAGGCCGAGGTCATCACCGACGCTGCTTCTGTTGATCCTCACGCCGAGTCGGCCTTGCTCGAACGGGCGCAGCACGACGGCATCCGTGGATTACGCACCGAAGGCGCGCGGATCAAGGCCGCCGCGTGCGTCGACGAGATGGCCCGCTACGAACGAGTGCGGGCCTCGCGGTCGATACGACATTGGACCGATCCCGACGGCGCCGGCCGCATCGACATCCGCGGCCCCGTCGACCAGACCGCTCGCGTGCTCGCCGCGCTCGCCCCGTACGAGAAAGACCTGTTCGACGCGGCGCGCAAGGCCGGGCGTGAGGAACGATCCGACGCCCTCGCGTTCGATGCCCTCATCGCCCTTGCCGACGCGTCCCGCGTCGCCGCCGACGACGAAGCGACCAAGGCGGCTGCTTCACGGCCTGCCACCACGGCCGTGATCCGCATCGACCACGCTTCGCTGATCCGTGGGCACACCGAACCCGGCGAGGTCTGCGAGATCGTGGGCTCCGGGCCGATCCCGGTGGCGGTCGCGTCGAAGTTGCTCGACGACGCGTTCATCAAAGCCGTGCTGGTCGACGGCACCGATGTGCTCGCGGTGTCGCACCTCGGGCGCACGATTCCCGCGCGCTTGCGCACCGCGATCGAGGAGCTCTATCCCGAATGCGTGCTCGAGGGCTGCCACATGACCGAGAACCTCGAGATCGACCACAACGTCCCCATCGAAGAAGGCGGTCGCACCGAGCTGCGCAACCTGGGCCGGCTCTGCTGCCATCACCACCACTACAAACACAAACACGGCCTGCGCCTGGTTGGTGAAGACACCAATCAGCGCTTCGTCAAACCCGGCCCGCGCCAACCACCTGACCCGACCGACCCCGACGACCCGTAGCACGACGCTCCTTTCCTCCCGCCCGAGCCGCGACGGTCCTTGCCAGTGCCCGAATCGCAAGGAGAGAATGTGGTCGATGAACGGAGCCGATTGCAGCTTGCCGACGCCGCGAAGCGCGCCTTCGGTGACGACGCCGGGATCACGCTGATGGAGCTTCTGCCGCCCGTCGGTTGGGCCGATGTCGCCACCAAGCAGGATCTCGAGCTGCTCGAAACCCGGCTCGAGGTGCGCATCGAGCGCGGCACTCGTCAGACGATCGTGACCATGGCATCGCTCATGATCACCGGGTTCGTGGCCACCGTCGTGGCCGTCATCGCCCGCTGAGCCTTACCCGGTAAGGGTTCGGGGCTCTTGACCCCGACGCGCCGTCGTCCCCGGAATGAGTGTCTCACCCCTATCGGATACTGGCTGCCGCGAGGGGAAATGCGGGGAATCGCCGGCATCGCCCGGCCGAGGGAGCAAACGACATGAGCGCACAGCCGGCAATCCTGAACACGGGACGGGTCCTCGTCGCCGACGGGGTCGTGTACCTGCGCGAGCTGGAGGAGACCGACAGTGAGGTCGTGCGGATCGTGGCCGAGGCCGACGATCCGGTCGCGGCCACGAGCCAGTGCCTGCGGGTCGGAGCGCGTGCGTTGCGCGCCGCGCACGTGAGTGTCGATGTCGACCTGATCGAGCGGTCGTTCTCCGAGCTCGAGACGCGCTTCGAGTCGCGCGTCACCGACGCGGTCGACGAGATCGCGCGCACCAGCGCCGGTTTGCTCGACGAAGAGGATGGCGCGCTCGCCGGCACGCTCACCGCGTTCCGCACCGACATCGACCAGTTGCTCGGCGACACGTTCGACGCCGACTCCAAGGTGAGTGTGCTGGCGAAGATCGAGGGGCTCGTCCTCACCACGATGAAGGGTCTCATCACGCCGGAGATCGCCGACAGCCCGATCGGCCGGCTCAAGACGGAGTTGGTCGACACCGTGCAGCGCGAGGTGAGCGACGTCGCCGACGAGCTGCGCCGCGTCACCGAGCACCTCGGCATCTCCGACGCCACCGCCGACGTCTACGAGCACACCACCGGCAAGGGCTTCGACTACGAAGACATCGTCGACGAGTGCGTGAGCACGTTGGCTGCGGGCTACGGGGACCTCGCCGAGAACACGGCCAAGCAGTCGGGCTCGACCGCGTCGCAGGTGGGCGACGAAGTCGTCACGCTGAACCGCGACGACACGCACGGGGTCGAGGCCCGGTTCACGCTCGAGATGAAGAACCGTCCGCTCAACATGCGCAAGGCGATGGCCGAGCTCGAGGAAGCGCTCGCCAACCGGGAGGCGCTCGCCGCCATTGCGGTGTTCCGCTCGCAGGACCAGGCGCCCACTGCGGTGCCGTTCCAGCACTACGACGACAAGGCGATCGTGGTGCTCGACCCCGACGACGGTGACGACTCCGCCCTGCGCCTCGCCTACATGTGGGCGCGCTGGACCGTGCGCAAGGGGCTCAGCGCGTGCGAGCAGGAAGAGCTCGACCTCGAGCGCATCCACTGCCTGCTCGACGACGCCTGCCGCGCGCTCGAGCGTCACACCGCGATCAAGCGCTTCCACACCCAGGCGAAGAAGAGCATCGACCAAGCCGCGGAGCAGGTGAGTGGCCTGGTCGACGAAGTGAAAGAGAGCCTCGACGAGCTCGACGCCGAACTCCGCACCTGATCACCGGTCCGTCTCGACTGCGAAGGTCGCGGCCGCGCGCGGCCGATCGCAGACTGCGCGCCGCGATCAGCCCAGGACGTTGCCGTACATCTCGCCGAGGGGATCGCTGATCAACTCGAGGCGGACGCCGTCGGGATCGGCGAAGTACAACGAGGAGCCGCTGATGTGCTGGTAGGGCACGCCGGCGTCGTCGAGTTTGGCCTTGAGCTGCGCCCACCGATCGGGGCTCACCGAGATCGCCAGGTGCTGCAGCCCGCCGAGCACCTCGGCGTAGGGGCCGAGGTCGAGGCCGGGGAAGTCGAAGAACGCCAACGCGTTGCCATTACCGATGTCGAAGAAGAAGTGCGTCGAGCCGTGGTAGTCGCGGTTCTCGAACATCTCGGTGAGCGGGAACTCGAGTAGGTCCTGGTAGAAGCGCACCGTCTGCTCGACGTCGGAGCACATCAACGCCACGTGGTGCACACCCCGCGCCGACGACGGCGGACGTTCCGCGTGCAGGTACTCGGCCCGGATCCGATCGCGCTCGGCCTCGATGGCGTCGTAGTCGAGCGTCGTATCGGGCATGCCCTGACCTCCGAATCGCGCGCGGTGCTTCCCCGATCGTACGCGTGTCGGTGCGGTGTGGACCCGCTCCGACATGCGTGCGCCGCCATGCAGATGAGAGTCTGCACCGGTGACCGCGTCCCCCGACCCTGTTCTCCCGCGCCCACCCGCCGACGCCGAAGGCGGAGCAGAAGGAGAAGGAGAGGTGGAAGGACAAGGAGAAGGAGACGGAGAGGTGGGAGGGGAAGAAGAGGCGGAGCCGGCGGAGTTTCCGAGCTACGTCGGCGCGCTCGGGATGAAGATGTGGGTCGAGGACGGCGTGACCCACGGCCGGGCCGAGATCATCCCCGAGATGTTCGCCCCCGGCACCGACCGCATGCGCGTCGGCGTGCTGGCCACGATGGTCGACATGGTTGCCGGCTCGCCGCCGCCCGGCGCCATCAACCCCACCGTCGACCTCGGCGTCTCCCTCCTGGGTCGCCCACCGTCGGGCGGCGCCATCCACTTCGTGTGTCGCCCGGCCAAGGTCGGCCGTCGGCTCTTCGTCGGCGAGACCCTCATCGACGCCGGCGATCCCGACCGCCCCTTCGCTCGTTCGCTGTGCACGTTCATGAACGAGCTGATCCCCGACGCCCGGATGCACGCCATGCGGCCCACGGTGCATCTCGACGCACCATCCTTCGACGACGCGCTCCGTCCCCGGTTCGTCGACGACGCGACCATCGAGATGGACGCCCACCCGTCCGTGTGCAACGGCCCGAGCGGCACGATCCAGGGCGGCGCGCAGTCTCTCCTCGCCGAGATCATCGCCGAACGCGCGCTCGCGGCATGTGGCGACGGCGAATACCGCGTCGTCGACCTCGACGTCCGCTTCCTCAATCGCGTGCGCACCGGACCCGTCACCGCCACCGCCGAGATCCTCCCGAGCGACCGCAGCCCCGAATTCGACGACGGCATCCGCGTGCGCGTGCCCATCGTCGAGCTCGGCCGCGACTCACCAACCTCTCCCGACCGGATCGTCTCCTTGGTGTCGCTCCGGCTCCGGCCGGTCTGAAACGAGCTACGAGGAGCGCATCTGGTCGCGCATGCGCTCGCCGTAGTGCGGCTGGTGACAGTTGAGGCCGCCGTTGATCGGGATCTCCTGGCCGGTGATGAACTTCGACTCGTTCGACGCCAGGAACAGCGCGAGGTACGCCACGTCGAGCGGTTCCCCGAGGTAGGGCGTCAGCACGTTGCGCAACAGGATGTCGGTCATCTCGGGCTTCTCGTTGGCCTTGAACGCCGGCGTGCGGATCGGCCCCGGCATGATCACGTTGCAACGGATGCCCGCGGGCCCGCCCTGCGTGGCGACGTACGTGGTGAGCACGTTGATCGCCGCCTTCGACGCCCCGTACGCGGTGCGGCTGAGATCGCCGAGCTTCGACGACGTCGACGACATGTTGATGATCGACCCACCCCCGCCGTCGCGCATGATCGGGATCGCGTACTTGCAGCCCAGCATCGTCCCGCGGGCGTTCACCGCCATGATGTGGTCCCACACGTCGACGTCCATGTTTTCGATCAGGCCGTCGCGGGCGAACTCGATCGGCTCCGAGACCGTCGCGTTGTTGTGCAGCACGTCGAGCCGGCCGAACGCGTCGACCGTCGCCGCGATCATCGCCGCCACCTGGGCTTCGTCGCTCACGTCGACCTCGACGCCCACCGCGCGCCCCCGGCCGCGATCACATCGGCGGCCACGCGATCGGCCTCGGCGGGGCGGATGTCGGCGATCGCCACCGCCGCGCCCTCGGCCGCGAGGAGGTGCGCGGTCGCCTCCCCGATCCCGGACCCACCCCCGGTCACGATCGCGACCTTGCCTTCCACTCGCCCCGAGCCCTCGACTCTGCCCATTACATGCTCCCCATCCGCGCGCGTTCGCGACCCGAATTCGGGCGTGGCGTGACCGTATCGACCGCCGCCGCGAGGGGCCAACGAGCGCGCGAAACGGAGGCCTTCCGCCGAGTCGTATGGTGAGGTCATGAACGCGCCCGAGAAGACGTTCTTCCGCCGTGCCAACGGCGTCCTCATGATCCGCGAGGCCGACGGTCGCGTGCGCCCCGCCACCCTCGAGGAGACCGCCGAGATCTCCACCAAGGCACCCCGCCGCCGCTGGTTCCGGCGCACGCCGAAGTCCTGAAGAGCTGACGAGCTGACGACGGCCCGCCGCGCCGTGGCAAACCCTCGAGTCGATGCCGCGCTCGCGATCCTGGTGCTGGCCATCAGGGCCGCGCTGGTCAACTCCGCGCCTGCGCGCGAAGCAGCGGCGGCGACACCGGGCACGCTCACCACTCTCCGCTTCGGCTGACCACCCGCTTCGGCTGACCACCCGCTTCGGCTGACCACCCGCTTCGGCTGACCACCCGCTTCGGCTGACCACCCGCCTGCTTGTGTCCTTCTTTCACCGCTTTTCGCGCCTCTCTTCCCCGCCCACTTCCCTTCCCCGCCCACTTCCCCCTTTTGCTTCTTCTTCCCTCTCCTCCGTCCCCTCCCTCTCCTCCCACCCTCCAACGTCCCAACTGCAACGGCGGTTGCAAGCACGTTGCACGCGCGGCGAAGGGTTCCGGGGCGTGCGTTGCATGGCGCGCGGCGCACGATCGGCCTTCGAGGCAAGTCCGATCTCGGGAGGGAGATTCGTCATGTCGCTCGTCTGCGGCTCGATCGAGCGGCGCGCATCCGACGTCGTCATCCGCCAGCCCACCGCCGCCAATCGTTCGGCGATCGAAGCGATGTTCGCCAGGTGCAGCGTCGAATCCCGCTACGCGCGCTTCCTCGCGCCCGTTCCCGAGATCCCGCCCGCCCACCTGGCGCGGATCATCACGCCGTCGGCCGACGACGAAGCGTGGATCGGTGTGGCGCGCCACGATCCCGACACGGTCGTCGCCCTCGCGAGTTGGGCCCGACGCGGCGAAGACGCCGAAGTCGCATTGCTGGTCGAGGATTCCTGGCAACGCCACGGGATCGGCAGCGCCCTGCTCCGGATCCTGGGCGACCGGACCGCGAAGGCAGGGGTCTGCCGGTTGACCGCGTCGGTGCTCCGGGAATCGAAGCACGTGTTGCAGATGCTCCGCGCCGTGCTCGGACCGACATGTATCCGATCCGATGGCTACGTGAGCGAAGTGACGATCGATCGCTGCGCCTGATCCCGATTCCGCCGCGCCGACCCGCCGATGCGCCGATGACTTTCGGTCGCCGGTTCCGTCGAACCATTGATGGCTGTCTTCGTAGCGAGCGATGTCGGTGATCGTGCGGGATCGGCTTCATTAGGATCCACTCCCGTGGCCGTGCGCGAACCCTCAGTAGCGCTGTCCGATTTGGAGGCGTTCCGCCGAGAATTGACCGGCTACTGCTACCGGTTGCTCGGTTCGGGTTCGGAGGCCGAGGACGCGGTCCAGGAAGCGATGTTGCGGGCGTGGCGCAACGCCGAGAGCTTCGAGGGCCGCTCCAGCGTGCGGTCGTGGCTCTATCGCATCGCCACGAACGTGTGCTTCGACATGCACCGCCAGGTGCAGCGCCGGGCCCGGCCCATGGAAATGGGCCCCTCGTCGCCCCCCGACGAATCGCGCCTCGGGCCGATGCTGCCCGAAGCCCTGTGGGTCACCCCTATCCCTGATGCGCGGGTCGCACCGGAAGGGGCGGATCCCGCGGAGATCGCCGAGTACCGCGAGTCGATCCGCCTCGCGTTCGTCACCGCGCTCCAACACCTCCCGGCCCGCCAGCGCGCCGCGCTCATCCTCTGCGAAGTGCTGCGGTGGCAGGTCGCGGAAGTCGCGGAGCTGCTCGACACCAGCGTGGCCGCGATCAACAGCGCGCTCCAACGCGCCCGGGCGACACTCCGCGAGCTGTCGGGCGACGCCCCGGCCGAAGCGTTGGACGGCGGTGACGCCGAGCTCCTCGAGCGCTACGTCGACGCGTTCGAGCGTTACGACATCGAGCGACTGGTCTCGCTGTTGCGCGACGACGCCATCCAGTCGATGCCGCCGTTCGAGCTGTGGCTCCAGGGCGCGCGCGACATCGGCCGCTGGATGGTCGAACCCGGGCCCAGCGCCTGCCGCGGTTCTCGCCTCCTGCCCACGTCGGCCAACGGTTCTCCGGCGTTCGGGCAGTACCGGCCCGACCCCGCCGGTGGATTCGCGCCGTGGGCGTTGCAGGTGCTCGAGATCTCAGCGGGGAAGATCACCGGGATGAGCTTCTTCCTGGCCTTCCTCGACCCCGAGCGGCTGTTCGCCGAGTTCGGTCTGCCCCTCCACCTCGACGCGTAGGCCGGACAGCTCCAACAGCGCGCGCAGTTCGGGCGCGACCTCGGCGAGCACGATGCCACCACCGAGGCGTCCCGCGAGCAGGGACAGGCGCGCGACGCGGTCGACACCGCTGAGGTCGGGGGCCCCGGGTCCTCCGAGCACGCCGCGGGCGAGCACCGCGCCGTCGCGGCCCACGACCGTCACCCGGCACCACTGTTCGACCGTCGCCATCGCAGAGTGGACGAGTGATGTGAGCGGATCTCATCGGCCGCGATGACTTCCGGGCCCGGGTTCCGTCGAACTGCACGAACGACGATCTTCCTTCTTGACCAGAACCCGAACCCGAACGAACCAGAACGACAGGAGCACACCATGACCACTCGTGACCACGCCCCGCTCGGATCGCCGTGCTGGGTCGATCTGTGGACGTCCGACGTCGACGGCAGCCGGAAGTTCTACAGCGAGCTCTTCGGCTGGGAGGCGCAGGAGCCGAGCCCCGAGTTCGGCGGTTACTTCATGTTCACGCGCCACGGCATCCCCGTCGCCGGCGCGATGGGTGACATGGGCGACGACATGCCGGCCAACGACACGTGGAAGATCTACCTGAACACCGACGACATCACCAAGACCATCGACGCCGCGACCGCCGCCGGGGCGCAGATCATCGGGACCGCCACGCCGATCGCCGACCTCGGCACGATGGCCGTGCTGATCGACCCGACCGGCGCGCACCTCGGCGCATGGGAGCCGGGCACCTTTCCCGGCTACACGGTGTTGGGCGAGCACGGCGCGCCGAGCTGGTCCGAGCTGCACACCCGCGACCACGCCGCGGCGGTTGCCTTCTACCAGTCGGTGTTCCACTGGGACACGAACACCGTCGGTGACACCGACGAGTTCCGCTACACCGTCATGCAGAACCCCGAGGGCGACGGTGAGCTGGCCGGGATCATGGACGCGGGAGCGTGGCTCCCCGAGGGTGTGCCCGCGCACTGGTCGATCTACTGGGAGGTCGACGACGCCGCGGCCACGATCGACCGGGTCAAGGCGCTCGGCGGCTCGGTGGTGATGGACGTCGAAGCCACTCCCTACGGTCGCCTGGCCACCGTCGCCGACCCGGCCGGCGCCCAGTTCAAGCTCCGCACGTCCTGATCCACACGCGTTCCTCGGCAATCCATTCGGCGACAAGCTCCGTACATCCTCGAAACCCCACGAAAGACACACGAAGACGAGGAGAGTCCGGACATGAAGCGATTGGGCACACCGCGAGCATCGACATGGGGAACGCCGATCGGGCGAATCGCGGCCGCGGTCCTGGCGATCGGTGCGCTGTCGGCGATGGTCATGGCGCCGACCGCCGCCGGTGCCGCGACCAACGCCACCGCGACCACCGTCTCGACGGCCAAGGACACCAAGCTCGGCACGATCCTGGTGAGCGGCACCACCGTCTACACGTTGAAGCCGAGCAAGACGAAGTGCACGGGCAAGTGCCTGAAGGTCTGGCCGCCGGTCCTCTTGCCCGCGGGCACGATGGCCCCGACCGCCGGTACCGGGGTCGACGGATCCAAGCTGGGCACCGTCGCCGCGGCCAACGGCGCGCTGCAGATCACGTACGGCGGCAAGCCGCTCTACTGGTTCGCCAAGGACAAGACCGCCGGTCAGGTCCACGGCAACGTGAAGGACGAGTGGGGCAAGTGGTCCAGCGTGACCACCGCCAAGGCGAGCTCCGGTAGCTCGGGCGGTTCCGACAACAAGACCAACGCGGGCACCGGAGGGACGTCGTTCTAGTGCCGCAGTCCACCGTCGATCCGTCGCACACTTCGACACCGCCATGTCGTCCGTCGTAGTTGCCCCCGACCGCTCCCGTTCCGCCGCTCGTGAAGCGGCGGAACGGGGACTTCGGGCCGCACGCCGGCTGCGATCGGCGGTGTCGACGCGTGTCTACCTGCCCGCGTTCTCGATCGTCGCCGTCGCGGCGATCCTGATCGGGATCGGGTGGGCGACGGGTTGGGGCGGTGCCGAGTTCGCCGGTTCGTCGACCGCACTGCGCGCGGTCGTGGCCGGTCCGGTCACGCTCGCGATCATCGGCGTCTTCCTCGTCGTGGAGCGCGTGTGGCCGGCGCAACCGCGGCCGCTCATCGCCCGCGGGCATCGCCACGACCTGCTCTTCATGGCGCTGAGCGTGACCATCCTCGTACCGCTCATCACCGCGCTCACGCTCTCGTTCGAGGCGGTCGTGCGCCGCGCGGTCCCGTGGATCGTCCTGCCGAAGATCGGCATGGTGCCGCAATGGGGTGTGATCGTCGTGCTGGTCGTCGCCATGGACTTCGGCAACTGGCTCGTGCATCTCGCTAACCACCGGGTCCGCATGCTGTGGCGGTTCCATGAGCTGCACCACTCGCAGGAAGACATGAGCGTGCTGACCGTCTTCCGCACCCATCCGCTGATTCACGTGTCGTACCTCGTCGCCGCGATTCCCGTGGTGGTGCTGTTGGCGAACGGCGTCATGTCGACGACGGTCCTCGTCGTCTACGGCGCAACCGTCGCGTTCGCCCACTCCAACACCCGGCTCGGGTTCGGGCCGCTCAAGCGGATCTTCGTCAGCCCGAACTTCCACCGCATCCACCACCAACTCGACGGCCCCGCCGACGTCAACCTCGGTTTTGCGCTGACGATCTGGGACCAGCTCTCCGGTCGGGCGGTGTTCCCCACGGAGGCGACGATCAGGAGCGACACTGGTCTCATGGGCCGACCGCTCGTCGTCGAACAGGCAACTCCGGAAGCGCACCACCTGGCGGTCTTCGCCCGGCAGCTCGCGGCCCCGTTCCGCCCGATGCGCGTCGCCACCGACCTGCCGCCGGTGCGATCGAGCCCGCCGGTCGACGCCGACGACGCGAGCGAGCACGAAACCCGCGAGCACGAAACCCACGAGCGCGAAGCCCGCGAGCTGGCGTCGTGGTGACGACCGCGGTCCCCGCGCAGCAGTCGCGCAGCCGCGCGCTGCTCGGTGCGCTGTTCAGCACCCGTACCGCGCCACTCCCCGCCGACTGCGCGCTCATCGCCGCCCGCATCGCGCTGGCCTGGATCTTCATATACCACGGGTCGCGGCGACTCTTCGGCTGGTTCGACGGCCCCGGCATCCACGCGTCCGGGCTCTACTTCGCCAACACCGCGCACCTCCATCCCGGTGAGTTCTTCGCGGTCGTCGGCGGCATCATCGAATTCGGCGGTGGCATCGCGCTGGCCCTCGGCCTGCTCTCGCGCCTCGCCGGCGCGGCGATCTTCGTCGACATGATGATGGCGATCGTCACCGTCACTTGGGCGAACGGGATCAACGCCACGGGCGGGAAGTCGGGCTACGAGCTGAACCTGTCGCTCGGTGTCCTCGCGCTCGTGATCGCCATCTTCGGCGCCGGCCGCTTCAGTATCGACGCGTTGATCGCCCGTCGCCTCCCTGATGGTCGACTCCGCTCCGCCCGCCCGTGAGCAGTCGGTCGGCGGCCGGCAGGCTCCGCTGCGTCTCCTGACCTGATGGTCGACTCCGCTCCGCCCGCCCGTGAGCAGTCGGTCGGCGGCCGGCAGGCTCCGCTGCGTCTCCTGATCAGGCGCCGCCGTCCCACTGCGTGAGCGCAAGGTGCTCGAGCACGGCCGGGTCAGGCGGCGGTTCCCAGAACGCGCGCACGCGAGTCGACCAGACCGGCGTCGTTGACCCGATACAGCTCGATGCTCTCGACGCACACCGGCACCCCCGCCACCGCGCCGTGGTTGCGCATGTACACCTGCGCTTCGTTGCCACATTCGATGACCTTGATCGGTTCGAGGATCCACCGCTTCTGATCCGTGAACGAGCGGTCCCACGCGTAGTCCGACATCACCTGCTTGCCGTGGCTCGCGACCGTTCCCGGCGGATCCTCGTACACGACGTCCTCGGCGAACAGCGCGAGCCACGCGTCCTTGTCCATCGCGTTCCAATGCCGCACGTGATCGAGGATCGCCTGGCGTGCACCCATAGCTGAGCTCCAATCGTTCGACAGTTGTCGTTCGGCGGATGTCGTCTGCGAAGCCGCCGTATTCGGGGTCACCCGATGCGCAGTGCGGCGGGATCGACGCGAATGAACACCCCTTCGGCGCGCGCGGTCACCTCACCACCGACGCTGATGGTGCCGACGGTGAACACCTTGCGGCCCTCGGTGCGGTCGACCCAGCTCTCCAGCACGAGGTCGGTGGCGATCGGGGTCGGGCGTTCGTAGCGGATGGTCAGCGTTCCGGTGAACGCGCCGAGGCCGAGGCACGCGTTGACCGCGCCGAGGAGCTCGTCGAGCACCATCGCGACGACCCCGCCGTGCACCATTCCCGGCGGGCCGACGAAGGCGGCGGGAAGTGCCCCGGTCCCGTGCAGACGTTCGCCGTCGAACGCGAAAGTGAGCGGTGGGGCGATCGGGCTGAGGGGACCGACCACCGGGCTGTACGGGAAGAAGTGGCCGGGGTCGGCGCGCTCGAACTCCTTGGCGCCGGCGAGCGCGGTGCGCAGCGCGGTCTGCCCGGGGGTCCCTTCGACGTGATGGGGCGTGAGCAGATCGGCCGCCTCCTCGACGAGTGCGGTGACGCGCTCGAGCACGTCGACGGGCGCGTCGGCGGTACGGAGGGCGTCGATCAGCGACCGGGTCGCGGCGACCGCGTCCAAGTTCTCGGCCCGGTGCGTGACCTGCGGTCCTGCTGCGCTCATGTCGCTCCCTCGTGCCGCCGTGGCGGGCCGGATCGGGAGCGGACGCTACCGCGGGCCGCCGCGGCGCGACCCGTCCAGCCGTCCACCGCGGCCCTTGCCATCGAGCAAGGCCGACTCCTCTCATCCAAAAACTGAGGGTATACTCACTTTCGGAGTGAGCGGGGAGCAGGAGCTCGTACTGCGTGCGTCGGATGCGTACATCGGATTCGGCGATGGGGGGAACCTTCATGAGCAGCAAGTTGCAGGTCGTGGTGACCGCAGGGACTGTCGTGGTGTTGGCGGCATTCGCGATCGCACCCGCGGGTGCGCAGTCGAGCTCGGAGAAGCCTCAGGCAACGGAGGTGGGTGTCACCGCGAACGAGATACATGTCGCGACGATCGCGGATGTCGACACGCCGTTGGCGCCGGGCCTGTTCGAGGGCGCGAAGTACGGTGCTCTCGGTGCGGCCCGCTATCTGAACAGCAAGGCCGGTGGGGGAGGGATCGCGGGCCGGAAGATCGTTGTCGACTTCCTCGACTCCCAGCTCAACGCCAACAAGTCGCGCAACTCCGTGATCACTGCGTGCCAGAACGATTTCGCCATGGTCGGCAACGCGATGGTGTTCCTCACGAGCGCAGACGACATCAAGGGCTGCGTCGACAAGGCCGGCGCCGTCACGGGCCTCCCGGACATGCCGTCGTTCACAGCAGGGGTTGTGGAAAGCTGTGCGCCCACCACGTACGGCGTGAACCCGCCGCAGCTTCATTGCGACACCGCAACGAAGACTCCGCAGGAGTACACCTCGAGCAAAGCCGGTGCGCCGTACTTCGTGAAGAAGTTCGGGAAGCGCCATCTTCACGGCGTGATGCTCTTCGGCAATGACACCAAGGACGCCGAACGTGGCTCACGGGGGCTGCTCGACTCTTTCCTGAGCGCAGGCATCAAGGCGGACCAGTACAAGGGGTTCTCGTCGACGACGACGCAGAGCGGATACACGGGCGTGGTCGCGCAGATGAAGGTCGACAAGTCCAACATCGTCGACAACGTCACCGTGGCACCCGAGCTCCTTCGTTCTGAGATGCAACTCCAGGGCATGAACCTCGACGACGTCGTCTATCAATGCTCGTGCTACGGGGAGAAGTACCGGACGAACCCGGTGCTCGAAGGGGTCTACATCTGGGGTTACACGCTGCCGATCGAGGAGGCGTCCTCGAACGCGATGTTGCAGACGTTCCTGAAGTACGTACCACGCGACAAAGCAGACGGGTTCGCGCAGTACGCGTGGTCCGGCATGCTTGCCTTCGCTCAAGCCGCGAAGGCAGTCGTCGCGAAAGATGGCGTGAACGGGCTGACGCGCACCAACTTCTTGAAGCATGGTGTGACCACGCTCACCAAGTTCGACGCCGGAGGGATGCTCGGCACCGTGAACATCGCCGACCACGTCCCCACCGACTGCAGCATGCTCCTCGAGCTCAAGAACAAGAAGTACGAGCGACTGTGGCCGACGAAGAAGGGCACGTTCGACTGTTCGCCATCGAATCTCGCGACCATCAAGGCCGACTACATCGGCGGTTAGCCGACCGACGAGCGTGCGGCGGCACCGACCGACCGACGAGCTGCCGGCCTGAGCTCCGCGACTGCACGGGATGTGAGGACAACCCCGATGGACAAGATCATGTGGACGTTGGCACGAGACCACGGCACCGACATCGACGAGTTCCAACAGTCGGTGCTGCAGGACTTCGCGCCCGAGGCCGGTCGGCTCGTGTCCTCTACGGAAGAGGTCCGGGTCACACTCCAGGACCCCAGCGCGTACAGCGGAGCGGTCATCGACCTCGGCGACGGGGAACGTCCAGTCGATGCCGCACTCGAGCTCGTCGCCGCAGACTCCTACGTCGCGCTCGACGACGTCAACGAGTATCTGGAGGCGCGCTGTGGTCACGTACAGGGTTGGCGCGTGCGACCGAACCTGATCTACGACGCGTCGACGCCGGTGGTGCTCGGTGCACCGTCGGCGTTTTCGAACATCTTCTGTTTCGTGCAACGACTGGACGGCACCGCTCCCGACCATTTCGATCGGAATTGGTCCATCCACGCCGGGCACGCCGACGGCCAAGAGGCCGAGAGCGACGCGTCGCGTGCGGAGCGTCGCCGGGAAGAGGCAGCCGGCCCCGGCCAGCTCTATCGTCAGAACCGGGTGCTCGAACCGGTCACACCGACCGCGTGGCTCATCCATGGCTACACGCAGCTCCAGTTCCCGTTCCTTCTGCCGTCGGTGGGCGACGAGCCGTACGCGCGGGAGCGGGGCGAGGAACCGTTCGACCGGTGGCCACCCCGGATCCTTCAAGGCCACGAATACCGGATTCGGTGACGGGATGAGCGTGCTACGAGGTGGCGTCGCCGTCGTCACCGGCGGCGCGGGAACGGGTGCAGGACTCGGTCGAGGTCTGGTCCGACGACTCGGCCAGCAAGGCATGCGCGTCGCGATTCTGGACATCGATCACGACGCGGCCGAAGACCTTGCGACGGAACTGCGTGCGGAAGATGTCGACGCGATCGCGGGGAGAATCGACGTCACCGACGAACGCAGCGTGCGAGCGGCGGCTTCTCTGGTGCGAGAGGCGTATAGCGGCTGCAACGTGTTGTGTGCACATGTCGGTGGTGGTGGCCAGGGCAGATTCGAGACCTGCGCGCTCGACGAGTGGCGCGCCGCGCTCGAGGTGATGGTCTTGGGGACGGTCGCGACCGTCCAGGCATTCCTGCCGCTCCTGCGTACGACTCCCGGATACCGACGCATCGTCATCACCTCTTCGGCGGCTGCGCTCGCGCCGGGACGCTTCCAGGGTCCCTACCGCGCGGCGAAGGCCGCGGTCACCGCGATCGGTGAGACCCTCGATCTCGAGCTCGGGGCCGAAGGCATCGGCACCACGATCGCGTTCCCGAGTGGGATGCTCCCGCCCGAGCTCCTCGAACTCGTGCGATCGTCCGACGTTCTCGACTCCGACGCGATGGATCCGGTCGTGAGCGCGATCGCGGAGGAGATGGCCCCTGAGGCGCCCGATATCGCCACGGGAGATCAGGCCGCCGCCGCCGTCGTCGAAGCCATCGAGAGGTCCGAGCGGTACGTGGTGACCCACGGCGTGACCGTCGCTCGCGTCGCACGGGCACGCCACGTGCTGCTCGACGAGGCGTTCCGGGACGTGGCGCGACGCCACGACGCCGCGTTGTCCGAAGGTTCAGCCGTGAGTGATCGTGGCGCCGGCGGCCTCGTAGCAGGCGCGGACGAGCATGCCTGAGCGCGCATCGAGTGGGGCGCCGAGCCCCATCTTGTTCATCACGTAACCAACCGCGATGCCGTGCTCGGGGTCGGCGAAGCCGACCGAACCTCCGGCGCCGGAGTGGCCGAACGCACCGGCGCCGCCCATCGGCGCGAATGGTGACGCCGACTGGAAACCGAGTGCGATCGTGGTTTCGATGTCCAGGCCGGGGAACGACAGCACGCGATCGTTGCCCGAGGTCTGCAACGCACGAGCAATGTCGACCTGCTCGGCGGTGAGCAGCGCCTCCCCCGGCCCTCCCTCGACCGGGCCGATCAGCCCGGCGTAGAACCGCGCCAGTGACCGTGCATTCGTGATCCCGTTCGCGGCTGGAAGTTCCGTGGCATGGAACGCGCGGCGGTTGGCGAGCAGCCCGAGGTCTTCGTCGAATGCCCCGTTGAGGGTCATCGCCCGAACGATGAGCGCATCGGTGCCGAGCGCGTCAGCGAGGTCGAAGCCTTCCAGGGCGTCCGAATCCATCGGAATCATCGGCGCCACCCGTGGCTCCAACTCGTCGGGGAGCCCGATCCAGAACTCAAGTGCCAGCGGTTCGGCGAACTCCTCGTGAAACAGCGTGCCGGCGCTTCGGCCGTCAACGCGGCGGATGAGCTCACCGACGAGATAGCCGTACGTGAGCGCGTGGTAGCCGTGCGCCGTTCCCGGTTCCCAGAGCGGGGCTTGCACCTCGAGCGCGCGGATCACGGGCTCCCATCCGAAGGCCTCGTCACGGCTCAGCGCGGCGTCGATGGTGGGCAAGCCGGCCTGATGGCTGAGCAGCCACCGCACCGGGATGCGTTCCTTCCCCGCCTGGCCGAACTCCGGCCAATAGTCGATGACCGGTGCGTCGATGTCGAGTAGCCCGCGCTGCGCGAGGAGATGCGCGCACGCGGCCGTCGGCCCTTTCGTCGACGAGAAGACCACCTGCAAGGTGTCGGCGTCGTACGCCGCTCCCGTGTCGGTGCGCATGCCGCCCCAGAGGTCGACCACCTTGGTGCCCTCGATGTAGACCGCGAACGCGGCGCCGACCTCGCCGAACGCGTCGAAGTTCCGTGCGAATGCCTCGCGCACACCTTCGAAACCAGACTCGCCCGAACCCCCGATCTCTGCGCCCATTCGTGACTCCCCGCTCCTACTGGCCCGCCGAGATCCGGATGCTTGTTCGCGGAACGGACGACACCTGCACGGTCAACCAACTCAGATGTGATTCAACAGACTCGTCAGGTCGTCGGCTTCCCAGAACGGTGAACCGATGGCGTCGGGCGGGGTGTCGAGTCGAGTGTGGACGTCGGTCGCGGGTGGTCCGATGCGAGCCGCGAAGGGTGTCAGCGTGTCGAGGTCGAACCGGTACACGTCGGCGGCGGTGCCGGCGAGGAGCATGCGCAGCGTTGCGTCGTCGATGTCTGCGAAGTTCGCACGCAACCCATCGACTGTGTGACCCGTCGCACCTTCCGGGTGTGGGAAGTCGTGGCCCCACATGACTCGATCCGCACCGAGCACGTTGATCCAGTGCACCTCGTGCGGCGACAGGATGCTCGCGCCGACGTAGCAGTTTCGCCGAAAGTACTCGAACGGGGTGAGGCTGAGCGCGTCAGTGGTCTCCGTGCCGAAGGCCATGGAGAAGTTCAACTGTCGTGGGGTGTCGGCGAAGCGAGACTGCACGATCCGAAGCTGCCGGGTCATTCGTTCGAGGTCCTCGACGACCCATCGCAGGCCTGGCATCTCGGTCCACACGACTGTGAGGTCGGGATGTCTCTCGAACACGCCACCGACGATGAGGTGGCTCAGGGTGAGGCGAGTCCAGAGCTCATGGTCGACGTAGGTCACCGCCTTCGCCGCGTCCTGTCCGGGGCTGGGATCGGGGCTCCCGGATCCTTGGTGCTGATGGATCGGCAGGCCGAGATCGACCGCGGCGCTCCACAGTGCGTCGTAGCGTTCGTGGTAATAGGGCTCAACCGGGTGGTTCGGTGGGACGGCAGGGAGCATGACGCCGCCGATCGCGGGCTGTGTCGACGCCCACCCCATCTCTGCGACGGCGGCTTCGACGTCGTTCGGGAGCAGTTGCACCAAACCACGTGCTCGATCCGGGGCCTGACCGCAGAAGTCGACGAGCCAGCGGTTGTGCGCCTGGAGCCCAGCCCATCTGCGATCCAGGCTCGTGCGATCGCGTGGTACGCCGCTGAGGTGCGCCAGAATGTCGTAGAAGGGCGGCAACGTGTTCGGGAAGACGACTTCCCCCGTTACGCCCTCGGCGTCGAGGGCACGCATCCGTGCGGCCGAATCCCAGTTCCGGTCGTCGGTAGTGTCGAACCACGGGTTCGTGATCTGCGCGAGCCACTCGTCGAACTCGACGTGCCATCGCGCCGGGAGGTAATCGCGGTACTGCGCGGCCGGTGCACCTGCGTGCGCATCGGACGAGATGATCATCAACCGATCGATCGAGTTCCATGCCACCATCGTGAGCTCTCCTCGCTGCAGTCACGATCGTGGTGTCCGGGAGACGACGTTCCACCCGGTAGACCATACGAATGCGTGATCGCCCCTCGCGGAGCCAAAACATGAGGATATACTCACTTTCAGCGCACGGCAAGGCGGAGCCACCGCTATGACGACAGAACCGCCGGTTCGGGTGCGAGCCCAGCAGGTCCGCAGCCAGGCCACATTCGAAGCCATCCTCGCCAGCGCGGGCGCGCTCTTCGATGCAGTCGGGATCGAAGCCACGACGATGGACGCCATCGCCCGTCACGCGGGCGTGTCGATCGGGACCGTCTACCGCTTCTTCGAGAACCGAGAAGCCATCGTCGCGACGCTCGCGGCTCGATGGCGTGAAACCATCCAAGAAGCCGCGCGACCAGTCTTCAGCGAGGAGAGTCTGGATCGAGACGCCGGAGCGGTCATCACGGACTTCCTCGCTGGATTCAGGCAATCACTCGACCAGCTGCCGGGCGCAAGAGGGGTGCTCGCGGCCGTCGCGCCGGAGGCGTCGATCCAGGAGTCGGTCCTCTGGACAACTTCCCTCGACCGCTTCCTCCAGCGCTACGCCCCAGGGCTCCGGCCCGCACGCCGCCGCGAAGCTGCGCACGCCTACCAGATGGTCACCACCGCACTGATGATCGGAGCAGCTGCCGCCGGTCAACAACTTCCCGCACAACTGAACGAAATTCGATCGGTGCTCCTCGGTTACACGAACCAGCTGGCCACCGAAGCCGCGACCGCCCCGAGGAATGCCAAGCCGCGCTCGCGCTGAACGGCGGACGGGGGTTCGGTGGCGCCGCGCCTCCAGTGAGACATAGATCAACGCCGACCCGTGGTAGCGACCTCGACCCAGCTCGTCGGGAACGCCGTCGCCACGGCAGCCCAGCAAGTCCGAGCCGCGCACAACACTTGAGTGGGTTTCCCTCGGCACTTCGTTCACGGTCGTCTCTGACGGGCTCGCGATCGCTGGCTTTGCGCGTGACGCGGAACCCTCGACAGTCACGTCGAACCATCGTGTTGCATTGCACAGCCCGCCATCGCCGAATAGCGGTCTTTCGGCGCGTCCGGTGCGCGCCTCGGCGCTCGCCGTGAGCG
The DNA here is from genome assembly GCA_963819735.1 of uncultured Actinomycetes bacterium. GTDB lineage: Bacteria > Actinomycetota > Acidimicrobiia > IMCC26256 > DASPTH01 > CAWFXC01. The sequence goes on from CAWFXC010000001.1 coordinate 1,651,238, forward strand.
CGGCATTCCGCAAGGCGTTGTCGAAATCGTGGCGAGGGACTGCGATTGCGTGTCCCGGGTACGTACGTCCCGGGTAGGCGGGGAGGCGCACTCGCCTCCCGGTCGGACCCACCACGATCATGTCACCGACGGTCGAGGCGCCCGTCATTTCGATGCCGAGCTCCGAGAGCACCCTGACTCCTCGGGGTCCCACGAGGTCTCCGCACGCCTTTTCGCGCGGGAACGCAGCCTTGTCGACGAGCGCGACGCGCGCTCCGCCGCGTGCGAGCACGAGCGCGGCGGTGCTTCCCGCCGGTCCCGCGCCGACCACCGGCGCGTCGAAGCAGTCTGACGCCATCGGGTGGCCCTTTCCGAAACGGGTTACTGTCGGGTCCTCGGGCAAGGGGATGCGATGGCCCTGCGGACGCAGACAGATCCCAACCGGTTTGCCCGTGAACTCTTTCGGGGTCTCCCACGCAGATACGACGCGTTGGCCGAGCTGCTCTCGTTCGGACAGAACGGCCGGTGGCGTCGGGCAATGGTCGGCCAGATTGTACCGGCCTCGCCTTGCCGCGTTCTCGACGTCGCCGCCGGCACCGCCGGTGTCTCGATCCAGCTGGCACAACGAACCCCCGCACATGTCGTGGGCATCGACCTGACCGAAGCCATGCTCCGAGAGGGCAAGCGACGGGTCGCCGCTGCGCCAGCGGGGGAGCGCGTCGATCTCGTCGGTGGTCGCGCCGAGCAGCTGCCGTTCGCGGACAACACGTTTGACGGCCTCACCTTCACATACCTCTTGCGCTATGTCGCCGATCCGGGGGCGACTTTGCAAGAGCTGGTGCGCGTCCTGCAGCCGGGCGCGCCGATCGCGAGTCTCGAGTTCCTCGTGCCCCGCAACCGCTTCTGGCACTTCTGGTGGTGGCTCTACACGCGTCTCGTTCTCCCACTCGCAGGCGGTCTCGCGGGCCGGGACTGGTTCGAGGTCGGGCGCTTCCTCGGACCGAGCATCTCGAAGCACTACCGCCGGTACCCGATCGACTGGACGATCGCAGCGTGGCGTGCAGCAGGCATCACCGACGTCGGGTTCCGCGAGATGAGCCTGGGAGGTGGCCTTGTCATGTGGGGGAAGAACGCCGGTGTCTAACCCCGACCGCCGTCCCGCCTTCTACGCCGCCACGCCCCACACGCACGGGTGGATCGACTGGTGGACCCTGCTCCACCCGCCCTACACCGCGTGGCATCTCTCCTACGTAGTGATCGGAGCGTGCCTTGCTCCGCATGTCGACGCGCTACGACTGGTCGCCTCTGTCCTCGCCTTCTTCGCCGCGGTGGGGATCGCGGCACACGCGCTCGACGAGCTCCACGGCCATCCGCTCCGGACGCGAATCGCGGATCGCTCGCTCATTGCCGCTACCACCATTGGACTCTTGGTGGCGGTCGCGCTGGGTGTCGCTGGCGTGTTCCGTGTCGGCCCGATACTCATCCCGTTCATCGTCGTCGGGCCGTGTCTCGTTCTCGCGTACAACCTCGAGCTCTTCGGCGGTCGATTCCACACCGACATCAGTTTTGCGCTCTCATGGGGCGCGTTCCCGTTGCTGACGGGCTATGTCGCGCAAGCCGGCCGTCTCGGGTCCCCGGCGATCGTGGCTGCCGTCGCCGCGGTCGGGTTCTCGCTGGCGCAACGATCGCTGAGCACGCCGGCTCGTGCGTTGCGACGCCGCGTCACGCGCGTCGACGGCGCCGCCATCATGCAAGACGGCGCGGTGCGGCGCCTCGATCAGGGCGCGCTGCTCGCGCCTCTCGAACGCGCGCTGCGGGCGTTGTCGTGGTCGATGGTGGCGCTCGCGTTGGCCCTCGTCGGCGCACGGCTCGTCTAGGAAGTTGCCTCATCGGACAGATGCTGACGGAATCCGTCGACCGTCGCGTCGACCACTCGATCGTGGCCCCACTGGAGCAGGGGGTGGCCGATCCGCGCTGCGAGCCGCATTGGTGGCTGCATCATCTCGATGGTCCATGCCGCGTGGACGATCGTCTCGTGATCGTCGCCCGCGAGGCTCAGCACCGCCGTACCTTCGAGATCACCGTGAATCGCAGCGGCAATTCGACGGGCCGGTTCGCACTGGTCGACCACGACATCGAGTCGCATCCGATAGGGAAGCGGGGGCTCCACAACTCCGTGGAGCACGGTGCCGGCTTCCAGAGCCGCTCCGTCCACCGAGAACTCGCGGAGCCACGGCCACCACGAACAGAACGAGTCGAACTGCGTCATCGCTGCCCACAACCGCTCGGTGGAAACAGGAAAGGCGAAGGTGTGCTCGTACGCGATCACACACGGAGAACGAGCCACGACCTCACGGTACCGCTGCACCACGTCATCGTCGACAGGTTGAAGACACGCGACACGACTGCCCAGAGGGTCGCGACCCGGCCACTCTTCGTCCGCGACAACGCGTTGATACGACAGACGTTCATGATGTCGAACCGTGCGCTCTCGTGGAGCGATGAACCACCCGTCGCCCGTTCCTGAGGCTGTGAGTCCTGACTCGCCGCATCGCATCCCTCGTCCCTTGATGCTCCAAGGGTGGTACGACCTGACGGCGCTCCATTGGCCGTACAAGCCCGCTGACGTGCAGGCAAGACTGCCGGAAGGCTTCGTCGTTGACACGTTCGGCGGATCGGCATGGATCGGATTGATCCCCTTCACTATGCGACGCATCCGCATCCCCGGGATGCCAGCACTCGGACGTCTGTCGACGTTCCCAGAAACGAACATCCGCACCTACATCGTCGACCCGCTGGGCCGGCGCGGGGTTTGGTTCCTCAGTCTCGACGTCACCCGACTCCTCCCGGCGCTGGTAGCACTCGCCACCTATCACCTCCCGTATCGCTGGGCGGACATGACGATCGACCGGGACGGCGACGGTGAAGGCACCACCCGCCGGTACGTATCCCGGCGGCGTTGGCCACGAAGCGAAGCGTCGAGCTCAGTGACCGTACGAGTAGGGCGCCCGCTCGAAGCGTCGGAAGTCAGCGCGCTCGACCACTTCCTGAGCGCCCGGTGGGCACTCGGCTCGAGATTCGGTCGACGCCTGCTTTGGGCAGAAGTCGAGCACCTCCGATGGCCGATCCACACAGCCGAGGTGATCAACTGGGACGAAACGCTCGTCCGCGCAGCCGGTCTACCTCCGCCGGACGGCGAGCCGATCGCGCGTTGGTCGCCCGGCGTCGAGGTTCGCATCAGCCGACCACGACGACTCCCACGGCGGATCTAGACAGGTTTGGTTGGACCGTCGGCGGCGAAACATGCGTCGTCAGCGAGGGGCAAGGTACCGGGGACCACGCGAAGCGATACTGACGACAAGTGGCTTGTACCACGGGTCCCCTCACGTAGTCCGAGGAACGGTCCGTTCGGCGCGGAGCGGTTCTCCGCATCCGGGGCTCTTGACAGGCGGACGAGCGTCGGCGGAGTGAGGATCAGTCGTTAGTTGAATCGGAGGGACGCGATGCACGCGGTGATTGGTGACGTCGCGATCGATGCGGGCGAGGGTGACGAAGCGGGACAGATCCTCCGCGACGTCGTCGTGCCGTGGGCGAGGAACGCTCCGGGTTTGGTGGCGGCGTACTTCGTTCGTTCGGAGGACGGCACTCGTGGGCGGTCCATCCTCTTGTTCGACACTGAGGAAGCAGCGCGGGACGCGATCGAGGCGGCAATGTCCGCGGTTCCGCTGGCGTCGGTCGGGCCGGTGCGCGTGGCGATCTGGAACGTTCTCGCGCAGGTCTGACGCCAAGGCGTCAAGACGCACGAAGTTGACTGACGCGCTTGCGGGTTTGGCTCCGGCTACTCAAGACGCTGCAAACCGAAGCACCGATCGGCTACTCCACAGCGCTGGCGGGTTCTTCGCGTTGCACGGTCGGCACCGCTCCGCTCGATGGAGCCCGTCGGAGACGGGAGATGCGTCTCCCAGAAGTTCAGTTCGAGTCGGTGTCGCGCGATTGAGCGTCAGCTTGCAGGAGGTCCTCCGCGCCGACGATCGAAAGCAGTCGGTGTGCGACCGCGGACGGGTTCCGCAGAACGAGTGATCCGCCATCGGCGGTCAGCGTGCCTCGAGCCTGCACGAGCACGCGGATACACGCTGAGTCCATGAACACGACTTCGGAGAAGTCCAGGACGATGGTCTGTCGTGGTCCGAGATGAGGTTCGATGGCGTCTCGAAGATGTTCGGCGGTGTCCATGTCGATCTCGCCGCGAACATGGATGACCGTTGCGTCGGCGGTCTGGACAACCTCAGTCGAGAAGTTCCGACTCATGACAGTGAAAGTATCTGGTTGGCATGCGGGGGCGCTAAACGATCGGATCCGCATCTAACCCGGCTGCGAGAGCGGTTCGGTTGATCATCTCCGACGTCGAACGCGTCGATGATCCGTGTGACCCGCGCGTCTGCGGCCGTCGCGGTGGCCGAGTCGTGCACGCGACCGGGCCCGATGCAGGTGCGGGGACCACAGCCCTGTCGCTTAGCAGGCCCAGAATCGATTCCCGTGGCGTCGCCATCGGCCGTCGGCACGACCGGCTCCTCACTCGTCGCACTGAGCCGGAAGCGTCCGACTTCCCAGCCCACTAGAGCGTCAACGGCGCTCAAGCTCATGGCGAGCCGTTTCGAACAAGCGCATCTGTGCCGACACCCGTCACGGCGGCCCGGCCATGGGTTGCGTCCCGGCCGCGCTCGTTGAGCGAGACGTGCCGGGGGGCTCTTGGCGATCGTGAAGCGGCGAGTCGAACGCGGTGGCGAGGGCCCGGTCCGCACCTGTCTCACTCATGTCGGCCAGCACCCCGAAACGGAGGTCTTGTCAGGCGCTGAGAATCGAAACGATCGACTCCTGTGCCTGCTCAACGAGATGCGTCGCCTTCAGCTGGTCAAGCGGGAAGGACTCCTGAGACCGCTGAGCACGAACCTTCTGTGCGACTTCAACCGTTTCGGTGTCCGGCAACGGAGTGAGCGTCATCGTGTAGCCGCCACCCACGCCAGCTGCGCCGGCTGCCCTGAACTCGAACTCGCTCTTCCCGATGATGCGATCGGTGCCTTGATCGCGCTGATCCTTCAGTGTTGCCCGGTGGCCGCGCCGGGTCAGCCGCTCAATCAACGGATGAAACGCCGCGGGGAGCTGTTTGGCGAACTCCTGATACTCATTGATCCAGCTTTCGCGCCGCGCGGTTTGGTCGATCTGGCCTTGCGCAACCGCCGCAAGCTGCTTGTCGTGCGCGTCGAGCGCTTTATCCAATGGATCGACATCGGTCACAAAAGACTCCTCGAACTCGCAACACCCTTGCACGAGTGCCCCATCATGCTCCAAACCACGTCCTCGTGGTTCTGCGCTGTGTCTTTGCTCGCCGCCTCGGCCACGAGTCTCGAGCGCTTCGACGAAGGTTGTCTGGCCAAGCAGCCGAGAGCGCGGAGTTAGGCATTGAGTAGTGCGGCGATCATTCGACATCCGCCCTTCTCAGGGAGGAGCAGCGAGGCAGAATGGTTGTCGTGCGCGCCGAAAGGCCAGGCTGCTCGTCCGATTCTGGTGTCGTTCACCTGCTCATGGTGGCGTGTGTCCTCCTGGTGGTGGTCTTGGCGATCGTTGTGCTGCGCGACTCCGCACTGACTTCGTCGTCGGGGGACCGGCGGTCTAGTTCGTCGGCGTTGGCTACCCGTGGCGCATTGGGGCGTGCCGACGTCGTCGCGGTGACACAAACGGTCGGACCGGCGATCGTCGACCTCGAGGTGTCTCTTGCCAATGGTCGACACGTGTCGGCGCCTGGAATGGTGTTGACATCTGCGGGTGAGGTAGTGACGGACAATCATTCGATAGCGGAAGCAACGTCGATTACTCCGCGAATCGCCGGGACCGGCCGCACATACGTGGGGACTGTCCTCGGCTACGACGTCGCCGACGATGTAGCAGTCGTCGGACTGGCGGGTGCGTCTGGGCTCCGCACAATCGAACCCGCAGATTCTTCCGTGCCCGCACGAAGCGAGTCCGTCTTCGTCATCAAAAGCACCGACGGCGTAGCGAGCGGGTCTGCTCCGCTCGCAGGTGTGGTGACTGCTTTGGACCGACAGGTCGAAGCGGACGGGGAGATGCTCCACCACATGATTGAGATCGACGGAGCGACCCGAGGGAGTGATGGCGGGGAGCCAGTTGTCGACGGTGATGCGAACGTGGTGGCAATGACCACGGCGGCTTCTGCCGGCAGCAACGTTCGCGGAAAGACAGTCGCCAACGTAGGGTTCGCCATTCCCATAGACGATGTGTTCGCGGTGGTCGACCAGGTCAACGTCGGCCACAGCACCGACATGGTGCATGTCGGTCCGAGTGCGGCGTTGGGCGTCGTGGTTCGGCCTACTTCGCCTCACGGCGGTGCGGGCGCGTATGTCGTGAGCGTCCAAGGCGATGGCCCCGCGGCGCAAGCTGGGATCCAATCGGGCGGGATTGTCGTGTCGATTGACGACGTGACAATTCCGACGACCGCGATCTTCGCTACCACGGTGGACCACTACCGGCCGGGCGATGTCGTCCGGGTGGGCTGGGTGGATCACGCCGGCATCTATCGAGCGAATGCCGTCAAGCTCGGGTCGGGGCCACCGGCTTGAGGGTCGCCGATTCTCGGTCGTTCTGCCGATCGCCCGATCGTCGACATGCCAAGTCCGACCCGCGGTCCGGACCGACGGCGCGGGCTGGTGAGTTGGCTAGTGCGAGACGGACCGGTCGATGTTGAGGGGTCCGTGTCCGAACTTTGCGGCGAGGAAACGGCCGTGCGCGATGAGCTTGTCGCTGTCGGCGCGGTTCACGTTGAGGACGATCTCGTCGATCTGTTCCGCCAGCGCGTCCAGCTGTTCGACGAGCAGCGCGAGAGAGGTCTTTCCTTCGGCAACGACGTGATGGTCGGCGTAGTTGCGAGGAAGGTCGAGGTAGGCCTGCAGCGCGGTCGGTAGGTAGTCGGTCGCGCAGTGGACGAGCGTGTAGAGGTCGGGCGAGCCGGCTCCCAGCACGCCGGCGCGGGGCAGGACCTCGGTGATCGTCGCCGAGATCGCGGTGACCTTGAGTGCGACGCGATCCGGAACGTTGGTGAGCGTACGCCGCTGCACCTTTTTGAGGCTTCGTTGCACTTCGTCAGGATCGAAGCCGGCGGTGGCGGCAGCGTGTCGGCGTGCGGGCGCGGCGAACGCACCGATTGCATACAGCGCGGGCGCAAGGAGGAGTCCGACCGGCGGGGCCAATACTCCGGCGAATACCAGGGCCGGACCAATAACGCCGAGCGCAGAACCCGCGATGTGCTGGTTCGAGGTCACGTAGCCCGAGAGGCGCCCGGCGTTCACTGCCAGGCCGGACCTGTGTGTAATGCAGGTACCGGTCGACCGGCGGGTCGCAGCGGCGCGAACCGGCCAACTCGACCGGAAAGGAAGGTGCCGATGGTGGGAGCCGAAGCGCCTCGCGCATGCGCCGCGAACGCGCCCGCAAAGGTCACAAACCGTGCGACCGGCGTCGGCGTCATGTCCGGTCTTCCGGGATCTTCAGTTCTTCGGACCGCTCGCGTGCACCCCCGGTGCCAGGCGGCTCCGAGTCGTGGGCGCGTGCCAAGTAGGCCTGTGACTTCTGGACCTCGGTGCTCAATGTGGTGATCGTTGTCTGCATCGAGTTCAGTGCCTGCACTTTGAAAGCGTCGATCGCTTCCATAGCTTGATAGATGTTTGTGAATGCCGCTTCAAGCTTGTCGATCCCGATGGTCGACGACGCGGCTTGTTCATTGATCGCGACGCTCTGGTTCGAGAGCAATCTCGAGGTCGACTCGATCATGTTCGATGTTGTCGTGTTGAGGGCTGTGATCTGGTTCAGCACGAGCTCCTGATTCGCGAGCGCCTGCGCGACGATCACAGCCGTGCGCAGCGCAGCGATCGTTGTCGTCGTCGCGCGGTCGACGCCTTTGATCAGCTCGATGTTGTTCTTCCGAACGAGGTCGATTGCGAGGTAGCCCTGGATCGATACTGCAAGCTGCGTCAGCAGATCCTGGCGCTTTTGTCGGACGTAGAACAGAACGTCGTCAGTGAGCGTCTTCGCGCGCTCGGCGTCGGATACCTCGAGTTCCGCGATTCGCGCACTCAGCGATGCGTCGAGCTGCTGCACGACGTAGACATACTGGGCTAGACGTTGCATCGTTTCCCAGAGATGAACCTTCTCCTGCTCGAGCGCGGCGTTGTCCTTCCGGATCTCGTCCTGGCCCTGGTACAAGGCGTTCAAAATCGCATTGATGTGGGTCTGCGCGCTCTCGTAGCGGTGGAAGTAGTCGCGTAGCTGGTCACCGAACGGAATGATGCCGAGCAGCTTGCGCACCCCCGACGCCTTCGCGGGATCGAGACGCTCGATCGTCGCCCGAAGGTCAAGCAGGGTCTGCGAAACGCGGGAGCCGGCGTCGAATCCTCCCTTCGAAGCTCGAACGGGACTGTCGAGCATCCGATTGCTGACAGCACTCGCGGCGCGGATGTCGGCGTCTCCCATCGTGCGGACACTTTCGGCCTTCTGCGCGAACTCTGGGGAATGCGCATCGAGCATCACGATGCTGTCGGCGAAGTCCTGCGCCATCTGCTCCAAGCCCGGTAGCGCGGACTCATCGAGCGGCACCATGGTTGACGCCGCGGCGGGAACCACCACCGCGACGGGCTGCGGCGAGTCGAGCGTTAGGTCGGTCTCAGGTTCGGGAGGCTCGAGTGTCGGCTCACTCACAGGCCCGTTCTCGGTTGGCGGATTTGTGGTCATTGGCCCTCGATCCTCAGGGTCCCGTGATCGGCGCGGGAAGATTGAGTAGGTCGTTCGACACCGACAGCCCAAGGCTGGGACCGAGCGTCACGTGTAACGCGGCGTCGATGCGAAGCATGAGCGCCCCAAGGATGTCGTCGGTCGGCGGCTCGATCAGGTCAGGCACCTGAGGCGCCACTGCGACATTGTTCCGCCTCGTGAAGGAGCTGAACGCGCCAGGCTGCGACATAGTGCGGAACCCGTGCTCGACCGCGAGCTGCCGGAGGGTCGGATCCTCAGTGAGCAGCCTCCCGACCTCTTCGCCGGCCGCTGTGCGGGAAACGACCGTGTACTTTGAGAGCACGTCGGGATTGGGATACATCAACACCATGTTCGGGCGGATGCGACTGGGACGGCCAGCGGCACGCGCCACGAACTGTGCCTCGGAGATCATCATCATCTCGGTTGTGTCCTCCCCCTTGGAGAGATAGTCATCGAACAGTGTCGTCGTTGACTGCTCAGCAATGCTTTGCTTGACAAAGAGCGGACTCACCCGGTTCACCACGTCATCGACCGCCCCAGGGCTATCGACCACACTCTCGCGGTTCGCTACGTAGCTTGCGATAGAGGCGTACATCCTCGCCGCGTTTGACGTCGTGGCATTCGTCGACGTGATCGTTACCAGCTTCGTGGAACGGGAGAGGGAGTTCCCCAGCAGCTGATTCCAGTGCACCTGGCGCGCGACCAAATCGAGGAAGCCCTTCATGTCGAGCGTCCACCAGCCGCCGTGATCGCGCGCGACGCCGGCTCGCGCGAGAGCCTGAGCGACGCCAGTGAAGGTAGCCACCGCCATCGGCGTAGAAAACGGCACCGACCGTTTCGCAGCGGGAAGTGCCGTGAGATTCTGCTGCGCAGCCGGCGCTTCGACAACGACGTCGAAGTCGTCGTTCGGCGCCGCCACCGACGACGCGAGCCTACGATCCCTGGCCGCGTGGACCTGCACGTGGAGCCCGTGTTTGGCGAACTCCACGTTCACCCGAGGATCCCCGAAGAATTCCTTCTCGTCCAGGCTGATAGCTCCCCGGACGATCCGCGCGGGCTGCTTCGACGATCCCGCAGCCCAGACCGCGATCGCCCCGAGGACCGACACCGCCAGTAGCGCGGACACCACAAAACTGACCGCTCTTCGCACTTCGTCGCCTCAAACAAGTGAGCCGTGCGGGCCCGAATCCTACGCGACGTCGGACACTTCAGAGCCCCGCCAAGCCCGGTGGGGTCGCAACCAAACGGGGGCGTGCTCCGTTTGGGCCAACGGTCGGTCGCGGACCTTGCGCCGGACTTCAACCAGTTCCCCGCAGGCACGGAGATGCACCGTGGGATCTTGAGGCACCGGAGCTCCGCGTCGAGACGCACGTGCCAGTTGCCAGTCTCTTCCGGAAAGCAGGGGTGGTCCTGGTGTCGCGCACCATGCGGCGGGTCCGATTGCGTCACAAGTCCCGCTCGAGCGTGATGTGTGACAGCACAAGCCGGACTGCCCGGATACGTACAAGGAGATGGCGCCAACGCACGAGAGGTTCACCCGGGTTCTCTCGCCGGACTCACCAAGCGACGTAAGCCGCGATCCCTGATCAGACCGCGCTCCATGCGTCTGTCGTCATTTGCAATCGACGGGTTCTGCGACGCAGTGGTCTTGACGCCGGTGGAGTGTCGGAGTGTCGGAGCGTTGACTGGGGAGGAGCTGCGGTGGCTGAGAGCGTCTACAAGGTCATTGAACTTGTCGGTACGAGTACAGAGTCGTGGGAACGCGCGGCAGCCGCGGCGGTGGACCTTGCTGGAAAAAGTCTGCGTGATCTGCGTGTCGCCGAGGTCGTCGAGTTGGACATGCAGCTCGAAGAAGGCACGGTCGTTGCGTATCGAGCGAAGGTCAATTACGAAGGCGGCGAGTAGTGACAACGCGACACAGTCTGCGGGGACTTCGACTTGTTCGTTCTCCGCGGGAGGAATGACCCAGTTGTTCGTTCTCCGCGAGAGGAATGCCCCAAGCGCGTTGTGGGCATCTTCTGTTCATGACGAGATACGACGGACCTGCACAACTTGGAGACGAGATGAGCGCCATCCTCGGCATCGACGACATCGACGCGTACGGATGGACGGCGAATTTCGAAGCTGGAGTTGGGAACGATCGCTTCGCGCCCGGTCCCGTCCGAGTCGTGCTCACCGGCTCAGAGCACGCTGGCAAAGAAGCCAACGCCGAACTCGGGTTCGGACCACACGGCGAGATCGTTCTCGTGGGAGCCGAACCCTTCTCAACGTTCGACAGATGATCACGAGGCCTGCTGGCAGTGGAGGGGGCTGGCGAGTCCTCGTTTGGTCGTCGCGATTGTGCACCCCTCAACTTCGGGATGAACAGTCGTTTCAACGCGTCTGAGCAACGGAGGCGAGGTGTGAGATGTACACCGCTCTCAGCATTTTGATCTGGCTGCTGCTCGTCGCCGCGATCGAAACCGTTCTCACATCGCACGGCATCGGAGAGGACGGCCGTTGCTCCCGCGCCACCGATTGCAGGACGCCACCGGCTGGGACGTCGCGGTCGACGACGGGCAACGGTCGGCCCCCGCGTCCCGACTGTCAGGCGACCCCGGAGAATGCTCAAGCGGAGATTGACGCGATCTTCGAACATTGATCGACGACGAGGGACGACGGCACGCCAAGCCCAGAGTTACCACGCGCTCGAGCGTCGATCCGTGGTCGCCGGTGTTAGCTGCTGCGCCCACAGATAGGCAGGCGAAAACTGAGGGGCGCTTGACTCCCGAATTCATTCCCGGCCGGTACCTCCCATCGAAGTCCCACCTTGAGTGGACTCCGCGCTCAAGCCAGTGCGCAGAAGCGCCGTAGGCAATCGCGGTTCCGGTCGGGATGGGCAGGTCCCGGCCGGTTCTGCGCGTTCAGCGGTCGACGACCCTGCTCCGCCTCCTCGTCGTGGTGACGACCGAGGCGAGGACGCGCCATCCGCGAGACGTCGGAACAGTCATCGGATGTGGCGAGCCATGGGTGGACACAATCACTCAACTGGGTGGCTGTCGGTTGCGTCTCTCGAGTCGTTGGGCTGCGTCGCTTCCCGAGCGCAGCACGGCGTGCACCACGGAGGCGAGAGCATTGTGGATTCGAGATGATTGGCCGGCCCGCTCCAGTGAGCCGGCGTGTATCGAATCCGCGAGTCGAGTTCAACGGCGGGGCGACCGTCGGCCGCCCGGCCGACACAAGTCGTTTGCCTCGTGCAATTCTGAGGCGGCGTTCGGGGACAGCCCAGGTCCAAGGCGCCGGGACAACGCCGACCGGTCGCGCGAACACCTCCGACGAGCGGTCGCGCGTCAGATCGCGGCACAGCCGGCGAGCCCTTGAGCCGGCGATACGGAGCGCCTTGATCTTCGTCTGGCTGATGAGCGCGGTGCCTCGCGAGCGCATCGCGGGCATCCCGTCGCGGTGCCGACGGGAAGGACCGCGAGCGACGATTTCGCCGACCTTGATTCGAGGAAGAGAGGACGAGTTGCCGACGCCGACAAGTCCTGACACACAGGCTGCTCTCGAGATCGCACTCAGCTACTACCGGGCTTGGACAGGACACAACTTCGAGGATGCGATGAACTACATCGCCGACAACATTGTTTGCGACGCTCCCGCGGGGCGTATCGAAGGCGGCGATGCGTTTCGGGCCTTCATGAAGCCGTTTAGTCAGATCGTCACCAACTCAGAACTGATTGGGGCGGTTCGGTGACGACGACACGGCACTGATCATGTACGGAACGGACACGGTTCCAGTTCGCAACGCGCCAGGTGCGGAGTACGTGACCGTCAGCGACCGACGAATCACATACATGCGCCTTATTTTTGATCGCGCACCGTTCGACGCTGCCCGGCGCGTAAGCGAATGGCAACCGTCAACCCGCGCCAGAGCCGTCGCTACGGCTCCCGACTGTGGCCGGCCCGCGCCAGACGCGCGCACAGATCGCCGGCGGTCCTTGAGCCGGCGTTCTGGGCGCCTTGCGCGGAGGCGGTCGGACGTCGCGGGCGAGTGCGTAGTTGTCAACTTGGTTGTCTGTTTCGACTACGACGCTTCGCCGTCGGGGCTGGCCAGGACCACTGCATAGCCGTGCGGGTCGCGTAGCCAGAGCTCGCGGTGGGCAGGTCCACCTGGTCCCTCGGGCGGGTTTCGCACGGGACCCAGCTCGATGTCGGCTCCGAGTTCTTGGGCCCGAGCCACCGCAGCGTCGAAATCTTCAACCTCGAACCAGAGCAACACCCCGTGGCCCCAAGGCCGGACGTCGGGTTCGCCCAGCGAAGCGTGGTGGTGCTCGACTTCCCAGCGATGCAGCTGAAGGACGAGCGTTCCGTCGCCGTCGACCAGCCGTTCATAGTCAGGTCCACCGTGGTCGCTTTGCGCCCCAAGGAGTTGCTGAAACCATTCGCTTGAGGCCTCGACGTCGTTGACGGCAATGAGTGGCTGAGGGCGCATGACTCGACGGTAGCAACGGCCAGACAGCGCAACGCACGAGAACCACGACGGACGTCCGAGCGCGACTTGAGCAACGCGGTCCCGGCGACCTGGAACAAGTTGCGAACAGAGCCGTCTGAGGCCACGCTGGCGACGTGTCGGTTCCGCAACGGATGACCGTCGTGACGTTGGGCGCGCGGAGCGTGCATGACTTGCGGCGTTTCTACGCAGCGCTCGGCTGGCAAGAGAACGACGGCTCTGACGACACGTACACGAGCTTCACGCTCGGCGATACACGTCTGGCCTTCTATCCGTCGGATCAGTTAGGGGCAGAAGCCGCGCCTGGGACACCGGTCGCGAAACCAGGAACGTGGAACGGCGTGACGTTCGCCCTCAACGTCGCGACGCGTGCCGACGTGGATCGAGTCTTGGGGTCCGCTACTGAAGCAGGAGCAACGCCAGTGGCGTCACCGATGGAACGCGACTGGGGCGGCTACTCCGGGTACTTCGCGGACCCGGAGGGCAATCGTTGGGAAGTTGTCTGGGCTCCAGGATTCATGGACCCGTCGTAACGATCACAGCCCGGCGTTCGGGGACATCAAACCCGTACCCAATCAGGATTCGTCCCAGGAGCTCGTCGCGGTTGCTCCCCTGCGCTTCACACTGCATGAGCTCAATGATGTGCGGCGTCGCAGCGGCTCACCGGGCTGACAGCACTTCCTCGGTCCAGCCCAAGCCCGCGATGGCCGTGGGAAACCCGGCGGTGGTTATCGCGAGCAGCGCAACATGGCGAATCTCGTCGACGGTCGCACCTGCATCGAGGGCACGGCGAACATTGGACCGCACGGCCCCCTCCGCAACGGCACCGATCGCGATGCCCAAGTGTACGAGCCGTTGGGTGCGGTCATCGAGCGGGCCTGCACCGGCGACGGCTTCGCCCAGGTGATCAAGCGCACCCGCCACTGGGGGATAGCTCGACCGAAATTCGCGGTACGGAACGGGCAGGTATTCACTCATGCTGGGCCTCCTCAGTCGACTACATCCACCAGCATGACTTAGAACGAGGCCAGACAGAACCGCCGGCGATCCGGCGATCTGGGGCACTCCGGTGTGGCGATCTACTGTGTCAGTTTAGGTTGACAAATCAAGGATGTCAGTCTAAACTGACAGGCGTGGACCTCGAAGAACTCAATGTGAATCTCTCGTCGGATGACCCGGCAATTGGGCTTCGCGCCTCGTTGGCGCTCCATCGTCTGGCTGAGAGGGTCGAAGCGCACCACGTCGCGTCGGCCCGGGAAAAGGGCTGGTCCTGGCAGCTGATCGGCGACGCGTTGGGCGTCACCCGCCAATCCGTGCATACCAAGTACAACAAGGAGTCATCATGACCACCGACTCCGTGGTGCCGGACGTGCTTCACGTCTGGGCCCTCTATATGCAGGCCAGTGAGGAGGCTCGTCGCCGAGGTGATCGCCGAACTGGTACCGAGCACCTCTTGCTCGCCTTGTTGGATGATCCCTCGATCGAAGTCGTGTCGGGGGTGAGCCTGCAGCAAGCTCGCCAGGTCCTTGAGTCGCTCGATCACGAAGCCCTGGGTGCGCTGGGCCTGGAGCCCCGCACCGACGCTCCCCCACTGCCGATGCGCGCCGTGCCGAAGAAGCCGACGATCAGAGCCGTCATGAAAAAAGATCGCCTCCGCATGACGCCCGCAGCAAAGAAAGTGCTTGAGGAAGCGGCCAAGCCCAACCGCCGGAAGACTCAGGTTACGGCCCAGCAGGCGCTGGCCCAGATCCTCACTCTCCAACCACCAGATCCTGCGGCGGTGCTGCTTAGCGCTCTCGACGTGAACACGTCAGAGGTTCGGCGCCAATTGGATGCGGTCACGCCCGACAACTGAGTCCTCAACGACATTCACGATCTGCCGTCGTCGAGGTGGCATGACGCACCCCGACCGGGCAGTGTGGGAGTGGGGATGCTCATGCGTGGGGCTCACGAGGAGGTCGCTATGAGTTTGTTGCCCGCGGGCGGGGAGTCGGCGTTGTCGGGCGCGTTGTCGAGGCTCGACGCGTTCAAGGACGTATTGACAGTCAAGCGAGTCTTTGGTGATGCCTACGAGATGGAGGGTGTCACTGTGATTCCGGTTGCTGCGGTTCGCGGTGGCGGCGGAGGTGGTGGTGGCGAAGGCGATGCTCCCGACGCCCAAGGCACGGGCTCCGGTGCCGGATTGGGATTCGGCGTCAATGTGCGACCGGTGGGTGTTTTCGTTGTGAAGGACGGCGCAGTCACCTGGTCACCGTCGATCGATCCGATGCGGATCGTGATGGGGGGACAACTCGTGGCGCTCGCCGGGATCCTCGTCTTGGGCCGCATCTTCACCCACCATCGTCGCCACCGGAACTGATCTCGTCGGTCGGCGCAGATAGCGCTGCCCAGAACCGATGCCGTTCGGAGCTTCCAAGGGCGCGAATGCGGGTCGCCTCTAACGACGGACGAGCGACGCGGTCGATCTACCGACAACGCCTCGACGACACCCCCGCTGAGAACAAGCCGGGGGCTGCTCGGGCGTACTCGCGGCGGCCCGCATGGGCGCGTGGGCACACGCGCCGATCTACGGTGCCGTCTTCGCCTGCTACCGGTTGGTGGGTGGTGCGGGACGTACCCACGAACGTCGAGCGATCGCGCTGCGCCGCCGAACCCGGCAACTCCCCGAAGTCGCGCTCGTCGCCACCACGGTCGTGCTCGTCGCAGCCACCCTGGCAGTCGCAGTGGCGGGCCCACGCGCCGACGTCGGCTTCGTCCGGGCCTCGGACGGGCTGGGATGGGTACCGCCAGGTCTCCGCACACTCGTCGACGGGGCCCGCGACAACATCGTGAAAACCGAACTCGAGGGGGCCACCCACTGTCTCAGCGACGACCAGTCCGGTTTGTGGACGTACCACTACACGGCGGGTAACTCACTCGACGAACCAGACGTCGCAACACTGACCGCCGACCCGGCCCGCGCGCCAGATCAGCGGGCTCTGGCCGCTGCCGCGCTCGCCGCCCACAATCAACTCGCGCCGTGGGTCGAAGCCATCAAAGTCACGGTCGGAAACCAAGTCGTGTTGATGATCGACCGTCGCGGTCTGCGTAGCGATGAACCGCTCACTAATGCGAACGAACTACGAACGCACACGTTCGGCGCACCAGCGTGGCTATCGAGGTTCGCACCCACGATCGACAGCGGGGTAGTGCTCAGATGCTCCGCGCGGACACCGTTATGACATCCGCTCACCGCGACACCACCCAAAAACTGAGGTCACCCCACCGAACACGCGCACCGAACTCGGGCTGGAGCCGCTCAAGCTTCCATCTGAGAAGGGTTCCCGACGTACGGGTCGTCGTTGAACGTCCATTCCCCGGCGTGGTCAGAGGGTCTGGGGTCATTCATGGCGTTGTCGATCGCGCCGGCGCCGACCCCGCGGGTTTCATTGCTCTAAGACGGTCTCGCCCTGTCCTTCGCTGTGCAGTGGCTTCTTCCGGATGATCCCGGGGCGGTCGCCGAGAACTCCTTTGGCGTCTTCGAGTGTCTCGAACCATTGAATAGGAGATTCGTCCTTCGGGTCCGTGAACGTGACGGAGAACGAGTCGTCTGGTGTGTCCATGTTGTGAGCGTAGGCGGCGTTCAGTCATGGTCGCGGAGGACCGTGGCGACCCGCACTGCCGTACGGTTGGATTCCGGTTCGCACATGCTGTTGGTTCGGGGATCATGAGTTCATAACACGCCCGTTTTACGGTGACGGCACGACTTGAGGTCGGTTTCGGGTCGTGGAGGTCCTTCGCGATGAACATGAACATGAGCGGCAGCAACGGGATCCTCTCGGTGCCGACGGAACACATACCGGGTTTGGTCGCGCTGGTGGCACTGCCGCTGCTGGTATGGCTGGCTGTCTGCGCGATCGGCTGGTTGTCGTCCACGGGTATCGGGTGGGCCGGGACGGTGGATCGTCGCCTGCGCGGGCTGTCCACCGTCAAGCAGGTCACGCTGTTCGCGCTCGTGGTCGGCGCGGTAGTGCACCTCGTGCTCGTCCCCACGCACTGGGGCGACGAGCGGGTGACCGCGACGCTGTTCATCATCGACGCATTCGGCTTTATCGTTGCCGTCGCGTTGATCTGGATGGGCCGTCGTTCGTGGCGGTTCGTGTCGGTGGTAATGCTCGGCGGTACCGCCGCGGTCTACGCCTGGTACATCCTGCGCGGATGGGAGACCGCCGATCTCGTCGGACTCGTGACCACCGCCGTCGAGTTGGCAGCCGCGCTCATCCTGCTCATCCCCGCCCGCACGTCTGTCGCACGCCCCCGCTGGAGCTGGGCGGTGGCCGTACCACTCGCGCTGTTCTCCCTGCTCGGCGCCACCGCAATCGCGAACGCTTCTTCAGCGGACACCACCACCGGTCCACCCGCCGCGCAGGCTGCCAGCAACACGGCCACCATGCCAGGAATGACCAGCCCATCGACCACCACTAAATTGGCGCTCACGACCGCGTCGCCTGCCGGGACGATCAACTGGCCCGACTCGATGCCGTCGACGATGCCCGGGATGAAGATGGTCACCCCGAACTGCACAGCCCAGCCCACCGCGGCCCAACAAGAAGCCGCCGTGAACCTGGTGAACCAGACCACGGCCGCGGTCGCGCCGTTTAAGAGCCTCGCTGCCGCGAAGGCCGCCGGATATGTACCGGTCACGCCCACCGGTCAACGAGTCGTGCACTACATCAACTATTCGATCGCGCGGAGAGAGTCACTGCTTGACCCGAACGCGATCCCCGTCCTCGTATACGTGAACACGCAACACGGCGCGGTTTTGAGCGCCGCCATGTACATGGCGTTCGGCGCTTCGGCAGCGAATCCACCGCAACCGGGCGGGTGCCTCACGCAATGGCACACCCACGACGACCTGTGCTTCAACGGATCCACCGTTGTCGGCAACAACAGCCAGAACGCGTGCAGCGCCGGCAGCGTCAACAAGGCCACCCGACCCATGATGCACGTCTGGATGTCACCAGTCGCCGGCGGCCCACTCGCCCCCGACCCCGCAGCCATCTCTCAAGTACTCGCTGCTTCGCAGCTCCCGCCGCTGCCAGTCCCGAACGGGATCGCCTAGCCCGGACACGCTCACACCAAGCACGATCCGGATCGCGGTCGACGTACAGTCAGTTCGTTATGACCGGGAACAACCCCCGCAGCTCCGACTCGCTGTAGTCCGACGCGTCGGGCGGTGGCGGAGCATTCCCCGCAGCGCTTTCAATCGCTTCAAGGACCGAACACTTGGCCACCAAGTGCCCGTCCGAGAACTCTTCAGCTAGCCCCGCCAGGTAGTCACTCCCGTCATCGAGCAGCGCCATCAGCTTGGCTCGGTGTTCGTCACATCGAGGTGCCGGTACGCCGCCGCGCTGCCAAGATCATCGACAAGTGCGATTCCGAGCTCGTCGAGCACATCGGCGCACAGCACCGTGGCGCCTTCCGCGACAAATGCCTGAGCTTCGGCCGCGCCCTGACCCCGCGCCGCGCCATTGACGATCGCGACTTTGCCGTCAGACCTGGAGCAGGTGTTCATCCGGTTCCGTCGCACCAGATGCCGACCCTCCCATCCGGCTCGTGCACCGATTCGCGGCCGACTCACCGAGGGTGAGCGGGCTGGCGTCCTCAGCATGAGCCGCTGAGTCAATAGGTGGTTGCCGACCCACGTGGTTGCGTGTCCGGCCCATGCCTCGATGCTTGCATTGCGAAGATTTCTCGCAGCTCGCCCTGGTCCCGGCTGTACTGCGCGCGCAAGTCACCGTCTTCACTCATCGCTCGGCCGCGGCAACGAACCGCTTGATTCGATCCATGCCGCGCAGGTAGTCGGCGAATCCGATTGCAGGGAGCTTGTGTCCGATGACGCACCGGTCTCGAAACCGCGAACGGAGTGCACTTCGATGATCGTCGGCGCGCCGGCCACGAGTTCGGCGGTCTTGACGTTTGCTACTCCAACGCGGCGAGTCGCGCCTTCGCGGCTTCATACTGATCGGCAGGCAGCGCGTCCTTCGCCGCCACCGCGACGTTGGCCGCGAGATGCTCGGGGTTTGCGGTACCGACGATCGTTGTGTTCATGTCGGGATGCGACAACGTGAAGCGCAGCATGAACTCCATGCGCGACATGCCATCAAGCAGATCGTCGAGGTCGGCCTCGTCCCAGCGAGCGCTGCGCCGCTCGAACGCCTCTCGCATGCGGTCCGGGTAACCCGCCATCGCGTCGGGACCCTTCGCCGGCGCACCGCGCGCCACTCCGCCGCGGATGATCGTTCCCGCACCTGCGAGCGCGGCTTCGGCGATCGATTCCTCGTGCTCGCGTTCGAGTGCCGAGTAGGGGATCTGAAACGCATCGAACACGCCCATCGCGATGTGGTCGGTGAGGTTTGGCAACGTGCCGGACATTCCGATGAAGCGCGTTTTGCCTTCCTCGCGCAGCTCCTGGAGCGCATCGACCGCGCCGTGCGCTTCGAGCGTCTCCTGCGACGGACTGATGTGGAACTGCACGAGGTCGAGGTGGTCGGTCTTCATTCGACGCAGGCTCTGCTCGACGCCGGCGCGGATGTTCTCGGGCGTGAACTCGTGCGGCGGGATTATCTGTCCGGGCTCGCGCGGCGGCGGGTCGACCAGGCAGCCGCACTTCGACGCAAGGAAGTACTCGTCGCGTCGTGACGACAGGTGCTCGCCGATCAGCTCCTCTGACGGCCCGTAGTCGGGCGACGTGTCGATGAAGGTGATCCCATGATCGATCACCGCGTTGAGCAGCGCGGCGACCGCGTCCGGCGATGCGCCCTCGGCCGTGGCTCGACGAAGTTCCATCGCGCCGTATCCGAGCTTGCTGACCTCGAGCCCGGTGCGTCCGAGCGTGGTGGTGGGTATGGCAGCCATCGTCGGTCCTCCATGGGCGTTTGCGAGCGGACCCTACGGCGACGAATCCCGACCGCACCAGTGACCTTCGAGCCGCGGTTGGTCCCGCCGTTTGGCCGGGCGGGCTGATCAGACACACCTGATGACCGGTGCTCTCCGACCCGGCGATAGGGGACGTTGCGCAGCGCTGATCTGTGCGGCTCCAAGAGAGCATGGCGAGGTGAGGCCACTCCGGGCATCATGCGTACGACGAATGGTGAGTAGGCGGCGCGGCTGAATGGAATGACGTGGCTGAACTCAGGGAGAGCGGAGCGTCGCTGCAGTACACAGTTCGGGGTTGTGGTGATGGCCTTCTGGTTCCGGTGTGCAACTTCCCGTGGCTCGACATGCCCTACCTCGATGTGCTTGCGAAGCACTTCACCGTTGTCGCGGCCAGTCCTCGGGGGTACCAGGCGAGCACACGATTGGCCCAGACCGAGAGCTACAGCGGTGAACTGTTGGTGAAGGATCTCCTGGCGATCTGCGATGCCGTCGGCCTCGACCGGTTTTCTGTGCTCGGCTATTCCTTGACGGCGGCCATGGCCGCGCAGTTAGCGCGCACGAGCACACGAGTCGAAGCCGTCGTAGCTGGCGGCTTCCCACTCCTAGGAAGCTACGAACGAGTGCAACTCGGCGCAGAGCGCGACGCTGCGGCGCTCGCCGGTAACTCCGAGACCGCGGCGGCGATCGAACGAGACTTCGACCCTCGCGCCGCGCTCGCCTTCTACCGCGACTTGGCCGGCCTGGATGATGGAGCACTTGTCACCGATGTGACCTGCCCGATGTTCGCGTTCTGGGGGACCGCCGACGAGATCTTGTGGTCGTTCAATACCGAGCCCGACTTCGGGCAAGGCCTTACTGATCGTGGCGTTGCGACTCACCCAGTTGCTGGACTCGATCATGCAGAAACCATCTTGCAGTTCGACGCCATCGTCGGTGATGTCATCGAGTGGCTCGCGGCACCCATGGGCCCAACGTCGTCTCGGCGATGATGCGCCGGATCTGCCGAGATGCGTAGTGGCTCGCACCCGAGAGGGAGCAGAACGCGCGCGCAGAGGTCACCAAGTCCGCGAGCCGGCGTTGTGGGACATGCTCTCGCCGTAGGCTGATGGGTGTGGCGAGGATCCCGATCGCGTGTCTTCTCTCCACCGACGCGCGCGACGATCGGCTCACGGCGTGGACCGAGCTCATGCGAGCGACTTGCCACGAACTCACGCCGATCGAACGCGGCATCCGCGGGCGGTTCGGAACCGCCGCCCAGGATGAGCTTGAGCGCCTCGTCGCCGGCGAGCGTGCCTGTTGCGGCTGGGCAGACTGGAGCGTGTCGGTCGAAGCCGACGAGATCGTGCTCGTCGCGACGGCCTCTGACGAGCCCGGGCCTCAAGTGCTTCGACAGCTCTTCCGCCTTTGACGCTGTCCCGGCGTTCTGGGGCGCTCCGGCGCGTCCTTCTGGCGCCGTGAACGTGATCGCCGAACGAGCGCATCGCGGGCAAACTTGCGTTCGGATGGGGAAGAGGTTCCAGGGCAGAGGAGGGTGAACCATGGTCAAGGCGTTCTGGTTTCTGAAGCGGCGCTCAGAGATGAGTCCCGACGATTTCCACCAATATTGGCGAGAACAGCACGGACCGCTGTTCTACAACACCGCGCCCGCACAGCGATACGTCACGCGGTACGAGCAGAACCACGCCGCGCCCGAGAATCGCAGCATGAGCGGCGATGATTTCGAGGCATACGACGGCGTCTCGATCATGTGGTTCCGCTCCGTCGAGGATATGCAGGCCATGTTCGCCGACCCTGCCTTCGCGCCTGTGCTCGAGGATGGAGAGCGGTTCATCGATGGAACCGCGACGAAGCAGATCGTCACCTTCGCCGAGGAGCCCTTTGCGCTCGGCGCGGTTCAGCTATGACCTCAAGCGCCGGGGTCGTCGCCACCCCCCGGGACCGGACGCGCCCGGACTGCCGAGATGCGTGGGGGGCAGTTCTGCCCACGACGTCCAGAACGCGCGCACAGATCGAGAGTCCTGGAGCCGGCGATATGTGACAGTGACCGGCGGGGATTACGCGATGCGTGTTCTGGGATACTTGGGGGCACTTCAATTGTCTCACCCCTGCAGCATCATCTGCCGACACTTAGGGCGATCGGAAGGTTGGCGGTGACTGAACAAGAAGTGGCTCAATCGATCGAGGCGGCGCTCGCGACTTGGGACCGGACGGCGGTCCAGGCCCGGGTGGACGAGGCCACCGCGCTTCGCGAGGAGTTCGTCGCGCAGTTTCCGATCGACGCATGGCCGAATCTTCCGATCGAGTCGTACGCGCTCGGTCAACAGGTGGACGGCGGGACCGTCTGTGGTGGCTTGAGTTCAAGACCCGACACGTTGGGAGTATGAGCGGGGGGAGCTCGCGCAAGCATTTGATCTGGCGTGGAACTGATGGAACGTGGCGTTACCCGAAGGAGTACGACTCCGTTGAGCAGGCGTGGTCGGCGGTGCGAGGCGGCTACAGCACCATCACACCCGACCTGGTGATCGAAGAAACCGCAACCGGCCGCTCCGTCCCCGTCGATATCAAATACAAGGCGTACGACGTCAAGAAGATCTCGACCGGCGACATCTACCAGACTTTCCTTTACGCCTACGCGCTCGGCGACGACCCGACCGAACGACGAGCCGGCATCCTCTACCCAACCACCATGCCGACATATGGGGCGCGCTTGTCGGTCAAGCCGGTCAGCGGACCGACCGCAGCCCGCGTCGCGGGCGCGGGAATCAACGTGCCGAGGGCACTCGACGCGCTCGGCACCGTTGACCGAACCGCGCTTCTGACCGAGATACGCGAAACCGTCTGCGACATCACCGGGTTTGGTGGTTGACTCGAGCACGGTGAGGCACCGCGTGAGGGAGTTCACCGGATGGATTGGGCGGCCCTAAGGGCGCAGCCGTCAGCGCCGGGCCGCCTCGAGGAGAAGGAAGTGGTTGGTTAGATGGGGCCAGTCGACTCTGACGGCGCCGATCGCTCGCGGGATGAGGTCGAGCGGTCCCAGCCCGGCGAACCACCGGTCGATGACGGGTCGCTCGAGCGCGAAACGACCTTTCCGATGGCCGCGCCTCGGGCCGCACGGCTATCGCGGCGCCGGGGGTGCTTTGGGTCGCGACGCTGTTCGGTCGTCGAGCCGCTGGGACCCTTCCCTGTGGCATGCCCCGGTGTTGGCGGTTGAACGGCTGGCGCCGCGTGGAACCGGGTGTGGGCGAGCTTCGTCAGCACAGGACGCGACCCGTCCGCGCGCGGGCTGCGATGCTCAGGACTGACCGCGCACGAGGGCGCTCATGAGGTTCACGAGCTCGTTGCGCGGCATGGCCCGCATCTTCGCGGCGGCGCGCTCGTCGATGGGGTCCGAATAGAGCACAGGACCCTGGTCGAGATTCTCGAAGAGGTGCGCGGCGGCTGCTTCGGGGGAAGTCGGCACGCTCTGGCGGTTGAACATGGTTTCCAGCGGATCGTCGGTCTCGATGCTCCCTAGACGGGAGCCGTCGATGGCGGCGCCGTAGCGTTCTATGAACGTGGGCGTCGCAGTCGAACCTAGGAGGTAGAGCGCCACATCAACGCCGAACGGCTCGAGCTCGGCGAAGAGACCTTCTCCGAGGATCCATTCGAAGGCTTTGGTGGCCGAGTACATGGTCATGAAGCTGCAGCCGACGAGTGCGGCCATCGACGACACGAGCGCTATTCCACCCCGGCCGCGTGCCACCATGCGCCGGCCGAGTTCGTAGCTCAGGACCGTCGGCGTCGTGCAGTTGGCCGTGATGTTGAACAGGTGGTCGTCAAGCGGGTTCTCGTGGAACGTGCCCACGCGCTCCCCGGCGGCGTTATAGACGAGTAGCCCGACGTCGAGCTCGTCGACTGCGTCGAGCAGTCTTCGCGCGGTTCTGGGGTCGCCGATGTCGCTGGTGAGCGTGCATACGGCGACACCCCTGCGGGCTCGCAGTTCCTTCGCGAGCGCTTCGAGCGGCTCGGCACGCCGCGCGGTGAGGATGACGTCGAGTCCGTGGGCGGCCGCCTGTTCGGCGCATGCTGCCCCGAGTCCGGTCGATCCGCCTACCACGAGGGCCCAGGGCCCGTACCGATCCGCGAAGTGCATCGTTCCCCCCATGCGGACTACCGCTGTTTCACAATGTAGACAAGCGCGCGCACGCCGGGCAGAAGGTTGCGCCACTCGGCGACCCGAGGGGCGGCGTGGCCGCAATCACCCGGTGATCAGGTCGAAGGCCTTCTCGCCGATCATCTCGCACACCGCGTTGATGTTGCCGCTGGTGACCAGAGGCATGATCGACGCATCCGCGACGCGCAATCCTTCGACTTCCCGCACCCGCAGGTCGGGATCGACGACCGCATCGGCGTCGGTGCCCATGCGACACGTTCCCGCAGGGTGCTGGCCACCCCACGCGGCGCCGCGCACGAACTGGGCCCATTGGTCGTCGGTCTCTATCTCCGCACCGGGAAAGGCTTCACCGAGCACGTGCTCGGCCATCGGTGATGTGCCCATGATTTCCCGCGCGCGTCGCGCGCCGGCGATGAGGTCGGCGGCGTCTTCGGGGTGCTCGAGGAATCGATAGCGGATCACCGGTGGATCCAGCGCGTGTGCCGACCCGAGCTCGACCCGCCCGCGTGCCTTGGGATGGAGGAGCTGCACGATGACCGACACGACGGCGCGGTGGAGCAGCTTCAACTCGTTGGCCTGGTGCTCCCCGACGGTGTCGAAGGTCTCGGCCAGGCTCTCGTCGGTGTTCTCGCCGATCATGCCGAGCGGCGCGAACAGATGCTCGACGTCGGGCCAGGCGCTCCCGGGGTGCAACTGCGAGAACACCAGCGCATGGGCCGTCGCCGACGCGGCCGGTCCCCGCCCGCGTGCGAAGAAGTCGAGCCCGTGGCGGACGAACCCGTTCGCGGTGATGGCCAGGTTCAACGTGGGGACGTCGACGTTCCACATCATGATGAGCATCAGGTGGTCCTGGAGGTTTCCGCCGACGCCCGGAAGGTCGGCGACGACGTCGATGCCGTGGTCGCGCAGGTGGCTCGCGGGTCCGACACCCGATGCCATGAGGAGACGAGGTGTCGACAGGGTGCCGGCGCAGACGATCACCTCACGCGTCGCCCGGACCTCGCGAGGCGTGCCGCGCTCCAGATAGCGCACACCGACGGCGCGGCGGCCCTCGAAGAGGATGGTGGTAGCTGGCGCATTTGTGCAGACACGGAGGTTCTTCCGGCGGCGGAGGATTCCGAGGTAGGCCGTCGCGGCACTGTGACGGAAGCCGCGTCGTTGGGACGTCTGCACCCAACCGACGCCGTACTGCGACCGGCCGTTGTAATCCGGGGTGAACGGGTGGCCCGCACGCTGCGCGGCGGCGACGAACGCGTCGCTTAACGCGTGGTGCGTGCGCCCCATCGACACACGTTGTGGCCCGCGACCGCCGCGGAAGTCGTCCGCACCGCCCTCGAAACGCTCCGAGCGCTTGAAGTACGGCAGCACGCCGTCGTAGTCCCAGCCCGTCGCTCCCTGTTCCGCCCACGCGTCGAAGTCGGCGCGGTTGCCGCGCACCCACACCAGTCCGTTCACCGAGCTGCCGCCGCCGAGGACACGACCCGTGAGCCACGTCGTGTTCATGCCGTCGCGAGTGGGATCGGGCTCGTCGGCGAACGCGTAGTACTCGTTCTTGAGTCGCATGAGCCCGGCCGGGATGTGGATGTAGGGCGAGCGGTCGCTGCCACCCGCCTCGAGGAGGAGCACGCGGTCCTCGCCGTTCTGCGCGAGCCGGCCCGCGAGCGCGCACCCGGCCGACCCGCCGCCGACCACCACGTAGTCGTAGGCGGCATTGCCCGGCTCCGCCATCACGCCCCCTCTTGGCCCGTTCCTGCGGCATGTATAACGTATACGAGGTGTCGCGCCGCGTTCTGCGGCGTGGCGAACGCGGCGGCACCAGGGGGAACCGCGATGGGGGGAGAGCTCGCCGGGCGGCGCATGCTGGTGGTCGGTGCCTCCTCGGGGATCGGGCGCTCGATCGCCGAGGAGACGCTCCGTCGCGGCGGGCGCGTCGTTGTGACCGCCCGCCGCCAGGACCGACTCGAGGAGGTCGCGGCGACGGGCGACGGTGTCGCGATCGCGAGCGATGTGCGCGACAGCGCAGCGTGTCGGGCGATGGTCGAGGAGGCGGCGGCGGTACTCGGATCCCTCGACGTGATCGTGTACGCCGCCGCCGCGATCCCGATGGTGATGATGGCCGACCAGTCGGCCGACGCCTGGGCCGACCTGTTCGCCACGAACGCCACCGGCGCGTTTCTAGTGTTCGGTGCGGCCGTGCCGTTTCTTGGCGACGACGCAGTGTTTGCCTACCTCGCGTCGAGTGGCGTGGGATCGCCGTACCACGGTCGCGGCGCATACATCGCGAGCAAAGCCGCGCTCGACGAAGGGATCCGGGCATTGCGGATCGAGCATCCCGATGTGCGCTTCACGCGCTTCCTGCTCGACGCAGTGGCCGGCACCGAGGCCGCGGCCGGCGATGATCCGGAGGTCGCCGCGCGCCTGACCCCCGAGTGGGTGCGGCGTGGCAAGTTGCTCGATCGATATCTGCATGTTGACACCGTCGGACCCGTGCTCGTCGATCTCTTGGCGACGATGCTGGGCTCGGGTGCCAGACTCGACGAGATCGTGGTGAACGGTCCAGGGCAGCCGCTGGCGCTGTCCTTCGAGATGTCCGACATCGCGAAGGCGACGGCGGGCTTCCGGACCGGCGGTGAGTGAGTCGACGAAGGGAGCGCTGCGATGGTGTCGAAGCCGGAGGTCGTCGTGGACGGCATCGCCATGCCCGAAGGTCCCGTCTGGTGTGACGACGGCACCCTCGTGTGCACGAGCGTCACGGACGCCAAGCTCGTGAAGATCTGGCCCGAAGAGGGACGCAAGGAGATCCTCTGTGACACCGCGGGCGGGACCAACAGCGCGGCACCCGCGACCGACGGCGGGTTCCTGATCACCCAGAACGGCGGAGTCGACTTCGACGCCCTCGGTGTGGCCGGCGAGTGGGCGAAGCCGCGCTACGTGTCGCCCGGCCTGCAGCGCATGCTCCCCGACGGCACGGTCGTACGCGTGGTCGAGGGCATGCAGGCGCCCAACGACCTGGTCGTCGGCCCCGATGGGACGGTCTACTTCACCGACCCGTGGCCGATGATCGAGCCCGCCGCCGGGCCGTCGTCCCGGGTGATGGCCTACGAGACCGACGGCACGCTGCGTGTGGTTGCCGACGGCTTCGTGTTCTGCAACGGAATCGCGATCGACGGCGACGGTCATCTCGTGGTGACCGAGGCGAACGGCTTCATGCGGGTGTTCCCCGATGGCACGAAGGAATGGATCATCGAGAATCTCAGCCACCAGCACGCGACCGACGGCCTGGCCGTCGACCAGGACGGGATCTTCTACCTGGCGGGCAGTCTGGACCACGGGATCCGGGTGATCGACGGCGCCCGCGAGGTGGACTTCTGGCCGATTCCGGGGGACGGAGCCACCACCAACTGCTGCTTCGGAGGGCCCGACGGCCGTTGGCTGTTCGCCACCGACGGCCTCCCGGGCCAGGTGGTGGTGTGGCACGACCTGCCGACCCCCGGCCGCCCGGTCACGCCCTGGCCTGCGCCCCCGCTCTGAGCGTCGAATGCCACGCACTTACGCGATCACCGGCAGTGCGTCCGGGATCGGCGCCGCGCTCCGCCGTCGTCTCGAGGGACATGGTGCACGGGTGGTCGGCATCGACCTGCACGACGCCGAGGTCGTCGCCGATCTCGCGACCATCGAGGGTCGCGCGCTCGCAGTTGCATCGGTGGCCGCGACGACCGACGGCGAGCTCGACGCAGTGGTCAGCTGCGCGGGTATCGCGGCGATCGAGCCCGTGGTGGTGCGCGTGAACTACTTCGGCGCGGTCGCGGTCGTCGCTGGACTCCGGCCGCTGCTCGCCCGGGCCACGACGCCGAGCGCGCTCATCGTGACGTCCGCATCGGTCGTGCATCCGGTCGACGATGCCCTCGTCGCAGCGTGTCTCGCGGGCGACGAGGAACGCGCGTGCGGGCTGCCCGGCGCGACCAGTGGACTGGCGTATGCGTCGTCCAAACGCGCGCTGGCCCGGTGGGTCCGGCGCCAAGCGGTCGCGCCGGAGTGGGCGGGGGCGGCCATCGCGCTCAACGCAGTGGCCCCGGGTACAGTCGAGACCCCGCTCAGCGCACCCGTGCTGGCGGACCCGGTCGGAGCGGCGTACATCGACGCGGCGGTCCCGATGCCGTTCGGCGGTCACGCGCGGCCGGAGGAGCTGGCGCCGTTGCTCGAGTTCCTCGCCGGTCCCGACTGCCTTCACGTCACCGGGCAGGTGCTCTTCGTCGATGGGGGCGCCGACGCGGTTCTTATGGGAGACGACGTCTGGCGCAGCGCGCCACTTCCGGAGTTCGTCCTCGGCGAGTAGTTGCCGGGGCGCGGCTGCCGTTCCCGGCCGCTCACGACGGGTGGGCGGACACCTCCACGGGGATGTTGGTCATGACCGGCTGCCCAGTGTACGGGTCGTACCGCGTCGTCGACGTCGGAGAGGCGCGAGGCCGCAGAGCCATGCCGCGGGAAGTCGCCGTCGGTCTCCGGGAGGTCACCCCAGCCGTGGGTGAGCGACACCACACCCGGTCGCATGGTCTCGTCGGGTTCGACCAGCGCCAGCACCGCGGCGCGCGCGGACGCAACCCGGACCTCGTCGCCCGCGCCCAGGCCACGCGCTAGCAGGTCGTCGGGATGCATCTTGAGCGGGTTGATGGCGTCGACCGCGCGCAACTTCGGAAGGAAGTGTCCGCTCGAGTTGTAACGACTCATGATGCGCCGCGCGATGAGGCGCAGAGGAAAGTCGGCACCCGCCCACGAGAGCACGTCGCCCGTGCCGCGCGCGGTGTCCTGCGCGAGATCGCGCATCATGAGCTCGTTCGCGAGTTCGAGCCGACCCTCGTAGCCCGCTTCCTTCGGCAACACGGTGATCGTCGGGTCGAGTCTCGACACGCCGTTCGGGTGCGCCTTCACCTCGTCGAGCGGGATCCGGGAGCCGGTGCAGAGGATCTCCAACAGGTCGTCGGCGTCAGGCGTGTGCTCCATGTCGAGCGTCGTCGTCACGCCTTGGCCACCGCCGAAGTCTGTCGGCCCGAACTCCAGCTGCAGGCCCATCCGCGCCGCGACGCCGAAGAAGAACTCCCACTCCGGAATCACGTCGGAGCCCGCGGGCGGCTCGACGAGCGCCGATGTGTACTGGCCCCACGGCCCGGGCATCGCGACACCCGGGAACGCGCCGGAGATCAGATCGAACGTGTTGCTGATGCCGGGCACCTCGAACTGCAGCGTCGGCGCGATCACGTAGTGGGCTTCCTTGGCGGTCGCCGACATCCACGGGTCGATCTGCACCAGCAATTCCAGGGAACGGAACGCGTCGCGCACCTTCAGCTGGTCGGGCCACGTGACGAGTGGGTTGCCCCCCATGCTGATGAAGGCGCGGATCTGCCCCTCGCCCGGGAGCAGGATCTCGTCGGCGACGGCGGCAGTCGGTGGGCCGTTCACCGTGTCGGCGAGGCCCTTCACGCGGAACGGGGCGCCGAATCCGAACGCGGGGAACGGAGGCATCGCCTGCGCGATTCGCGGCGTCTGCACACCGAGGGTCTTCTGGTCCCACACGGGATCGCCGGCGCGCAGGAAGCTGCCGCACAGCACGTTGAGCGCGGCGATGAGGTACTCGAACAGCGTGCCGTTGCCGCATGCCATGTTGGGGCCGGTCCCGGCGATCGCGATGCTGCTCGAAGCGCCGGCGAACCGACGCGTCGCCGCGACGAAGTCGTCGACCGGTATGTCGGCCCGCCGCGCGACCTCCTCGGGTGTGTACGGATCAACTGCCCGGAGCAGGGCGTCGAGGCCCTGCGTCTCGGAGTCGACGAACTCACGGTCGTAGAGGCCTTCGGTGACGATGAGTCGCACCATGCCGGCGGCGATGGCGATGTCCTCCCCCGGACGCGGCTGGAGATGGATGTCGGCGAGTCCGGCAGTCTCCGTGCGGCACGGATCGACCACGATCAACGCGAGCCCCCGCCGGCGCGCGTCGTGGAACGACATTCGCGTGTTCACCTTCGACCGGCCCCCCACGCTCGACACGAGCGGGTTGCTGCCGAAGACCATCGTGACGCCGACATCCATCGAGTTGATCGCACCGCCGAGCCACACGCCCATCATCCCGAGCGCGATCCCCTTCCCAGGCTGGTCGATGGTGACGGCATTGAACATACGACCATCGCCGATCGACTTCATGAACGCGGCCTGCATCGGCCAGCTGCACTGGTTCGCGAGGCTGCTCGTCCCGATGTAGGACGCGATCGCAAGCGGGCCGTGCTCGTCGAGGATCGGGCGCAACTTCGCCGCGATCTCGTCCATCGCCTGCGCCACCGGGATCGGGGCGAACGAACCGTCAGACCGGCGCTTCTGCGACTGGAGCAATCGGTCGGGCGACACGTACTGCTCCGGGATGGACCGGCCCTTCACACACGAGTACCCCTGATACACCGGGCTCGCCGGATCGCCGACGACCTTCACGGGCCTGCCGCCCTCGATGTCGACCAAGATCGGGCAGGTGACGTCGCAGGTGCGGCAGATTGAAGCGTGGCTGGTCGCGTACATCGAGCCCCCGGGTGTCTGGAGTGAGGACACCAGTCTGGAGCACCGCAGTAGCGGGCGCATCCCTGCACTCCGGCCAGAGATCGCTGTCCCCGGTTCGTCCCGCGTCGACCGGGCCGAAGTCGCCCCAGAAGGACGGCCCGACAGTGAACGGGCGCGATTGCTCGGAGGTCGCAATCAGCTCAAATCCTGCGGTGCATGGTGGATTCCGCGCAGGCAGGTGGAGTGGTGGGCGGGTTGCTCTCGCTGTTCTATCCCGCGCCCGCCACTAAGGAAGTGGAGGTCCGGGAGGGCTACGCATGGGTCGGTGTCGCCGCGCAGAGCGTCGGCGTCAATGGCGACCCGAACCATTGGTGAAGAATCTGGACCTCAAGCACGCGGACCCCGCTCGGTACGGCACACTGACGCATCCGGGCGACGGTTACTCGTACGACATGTACACAGGTCGGTCGTGCAGTACCCAGCGACGCCTCGACCCTGTTGGGTGGATTGCAACCGAAGCATGTCATTGCGGCGCGCGAGTCGCAGTCAGGGTTCCACGCGACGATCGGCTCTTTCCCCAGGCTCGCCGGCGTCATTGGTCCTCGTCGTCGTGCCAACGATTGGGCTCCATCTAGAGTCCCTCCGATGCGTGACCAGTGCGCGATCGTCGGAGTTGGAAATACGACGTATTCGCGCGGGACGGAGGCTTCAACCCTCGATCTCCATCTTGAGGCGTCGCTGGCAGCTCTCCAAGACGCTGGTCTCCAACCGTCCGACGTAGATGCCGTTATGCCGCACGACCTGGCCGACCGAAGCGTTGAGGAATTTGTTCTGAACCTCGGCCTGGACGACGTCGCATTCTCGGCGAGCATCCGCCACGGCGGCGCGAGTTGCCTCTCGTCGATTCAGAGTGCGTGTCTCGCAGTCGGCTCCGGCGTGGCGAATTGTGTGCTCGTACCGGCGGGCCGTCGCGGCTACACCGAACAACGCGTGTCGACCGGCACCACAAAGGTTCAGCCGGTGATGGCGTCGGTCACCGAGTTCGAACGTCCCTTCGGCAATGTCGTCACGACCCGAAGCCTCCCACGAGACATGCGAAGCTCAACGCCGGCCCGCGCCAGCGACTGGGTTCAAGGGTGACCCTTGTTACGCCGAGATCCTCTAGATGGGGGTGCTCGCGGAGGCGACCGCGACGATTGAACTCGAGGTTCGACCCGGTAGGATCGCGGGTACAGAGCTCAGGGGGCGCGGAGCCACGAGTTCGCCCGACGCATCCCGAGCGAGAAGCCCTGATGTCTGATACCTCCCACGAGGACCTCCTCACCGCGTTCGTCGCAGATCAGGCAGCCGGCTCGAGCGACCCGGCACCCATCCGGGCGTTGGACGCGCCGTCGATGGTGCGCTTGGCGCGCCGTGGGGTGCCATGGATCCTGGGTGGCGCGGTGGTGTATCTCCTTGCGCCATCAGTCCTCGGCGTGCTGGCCGCGTCGGATCGCCTGGTCGAGATCGACTGGTACTGGATGGCCGCGCTCCTGGCCTGCCAGGCGGCGGTGCTGTACCTCACCTGGGTGTTGCAGCGCCTCTTGATCGAGGACGGAAAGAGTCAGCGTCCTCCGCTGATCCTGATCGCTTCGACCCAGCTCGTCGGGAACGCCGTCGCCACGGCAGCCCCGTTCGGCGGCGCGGCCGGAACGACTGCCCAGGTGCGTGCCCTCGCCCGGCGCGGCGTCGACCCCCGGCGCGCCACGGCAGGCATCATCGCGTTCTCGCTCTTGCAGGTCGCCTCAATCGGTGCGCTCGCACTCGTCGGACCCCTGATGGTGATCTTCGGCGTCGCCGTACCGGCCACTCTCGGCCGCACGGCATTGCTCGGTTGCTCAGCCCTCGGGATCATCACACTCCTCCTCGTCTTGATGTTGCGCACCGACCGGGCAGCGGACTGGATCGGCACGGCCGTCGGCTTCGTGCTCCGTCGGGATCCCAAGCGGATCGTCGTGATGCTGCGCCGTGAGCGTCGACACCTGCGTCGGGCGATGGCCGGACCCGGCCGCGCCCCCAAGGTGCTCGGCGTCGCCCTGGCCCGATCCATCGCCGACTACCTCTGTCTGCTGGCCGCCGTGGCCGCGGTGAGCTCGACTCCCCAACCCGGGCTCGTCCTCCTCGCGTTCGTGGCTGCCGCGGTCCTGCGTTTGATCCCCTTGACGCCGGGGGGTCTCGGACCGGTCGAAGCGGCGCTCATTCCGTTGCTGGCCGCGGCGTCCACGACGCGCTCGGGGGCTGTACTGGCCACGCTGGCGTACCGGGTCGCGTCGCTGTGGATCCCGCTGCTCTTCGCGGCGCCGGCGATGTGGTGGCTGCGACGTCACACCTCCGAAGAGGCAGTCCTCGTCACCTCCTGAAAAGGGGAGGTCGGCGGTGCCGAGCTATACCTGCGAGCAGGACACGCAGGTGAGCGTTCACCCTGGCGCGCTGGCGAAGAACTGGATCTGACCGCCGATGACCACGCGGGGACGACTTCAGACATCGGAACACTTGCCCGAGGTCCGCGAATCGATCTCGACGTCAGGTCTCGGGCCGGTTTGGAACCTTGCCGTTGGTTGTCCAGCGGGACGGATCGTTGCTGGCTCACCTCAGCCGGGCCTGTGCTCAGAGCATCTTCGACCTGTGCCTGTGCGAGGTGGACATCCCGATGTCTCGTTCGTCGAAGCGTGCGGTCCGGCACCACCTGGCGCGTAGCGCTCGGGTGCTCGGCCTCCATCGCGAGCGTTGAGTGTCGTGCTGGAGTTGCGTCGCAACACTTTCGGCCACCGACCCCATATAGCCCGCGGTGCGCTCGCCCGGCCACCGAGATCACCGCGCCGGAACGACGCGACGAGGCGCCCATAGCGCCGGTTCCAGGACTCGCGATCTGTACGCGTGTTCCTACGCCGTCGGCAGCCTCCGCCCACCATCACGACGGCAGGCAGCTAGAGAGAACCCGACCCGCCGAGACTCCCGAAGCTACGAGCAACCCCGCAACGCCACCACGAACTCAATCAGGCAGTTGTGGTGCGCTAGTCCGGCAGTCGACCCCGCCGATCGGGGCGACGGATAGGGCAACTCGCCGGTGCTCTAGACGAGGTTCGGTCCGTGGACCATCGCGCTTCACTTCGACCGATACACGCCGACTGCTCGCGAGTAGTCGTTCGGGTCGTTGGTGCGTGGGTCGGAGGTGACGACCAGGAAGGTGTTGCCGTCGACGGTTCCTGCGTAGGGCTGGCCGGGCGTCGGAAGTGGTGGGTCGGCGATCTTCCATGCGCGGCCGTCGGTTGACTGGAGAAGAAGGCCGGGCGTGGTGACTTCCTGACTGCCTGCGTAGCCGAGCGCGAGGACCGAGGTCGGGCTCGCCACGAGCGCGGTGATGCCGCTGATCGGCGCAGGAGCACCTTCGTAACTCTTCTTCCAGTGGCTGAGATCCTGTGAGCGCCAGATTGCGAGGTGGGTTCCGCCGACGCCGTCGGTGCCGGCGGCAAGGATGGCGCCGCGTTGCGTGGCGAGTTGCGTGATGCTGGCGGTGGGGAGTGTCGTCGCGCGCCACTGCGTGAGGTCGCTGGTCTGCCAGATCGTGCGCGGGCCGGCGACGACGACGGTGTCACCTCGTGACGTCACCGCCCGCAAGCCGCCCTCGAACGGCGCGCGGACGTCCAGCTGGTGTGGGCCCGCGACATGCTGCCAGTGGTGGCCGTCGGGTGACGTCCACACCGCGGGTGCAAAGCCACCCGGGAGGAGCGTTCCGTCAACGAAGCTCCCTTGGAACACCTGACCGACCGCGACGAAGCCCTGGTCAGTGGCGGCGACAGCTGCGATTGAGCTCTTCGCCGTCGTCACACCCGCCGGGATCGACGGGGTGGTCGGCTGCAGCGCCTTGCTGTGCTGCCGGACCCAGGAACTGCCATCGGTCGAGTCCCAAACAGCGGCTTGCTTGTCGGCGCCGGTGCCCACCGCAACGAAGCGTCCGTTGGCAGCGACGACGTCCGTCACGACGCTGCCGTCGAGGCCTGTTCCGAAACCGGGCACGGTCGCGCGCGTCCAGGTCTGATTGTCGTCGCTCGACCAGATGCCGTAGCCGACCGCGACCTCAACGCCGTGGGCAGTGGCGACTGCAAACACTTGTCCCTCGAACCTCGCTTCCTTAGTCCAGCCAGTGAGGGCCCGAGGCGGTCCCGTGATCAGCGTGGACGCCGGCCCGGACTGCACCGAAGTGCCGCTGTGGTCCGATCGAATGATCAGCCATAGCGCGACGGCCGTAACCGTCAACGCGAAGGCAGTGACCGCCGCGATGACGGACCGGTGTCGTGCGTGCAGCGGCCGATCCTCAGATGAACGCTGACTCCCGGCGAGCACCTCGATGTCCGCAAACGGCGGCGGAGGTGGACCCGCGTCCACGATCGCGTACACGAGCGGACGAAGCTTCGAATCCAGGGTGTCAGGCATCTAAAACCTTCCTCAGGGCCTTGCGGGCCCGCGAGATGTCGACGGACCGCGCCGTCGCTGATCTCCAGGAGTTCGGCGATCGAGCGGGGATCGAGGTCTTCCCAGTAGGTGAGATAAATCACGGCGCGTTGACGCTCGCTCAGTTCGGCGACGGCAGCGAGCACCTCTGGCTGTGGTGTCGTTGGGCCATAGTCCACGTCCCGAAAGGCCGCTGCGCGCTCGTTGCGCTCACGGCGCCGATTCTGCCGCTGAGTCATCCGGACCTGGTTGAGCACCGCCTGGTAGAGGTACGCACGTCGGTTCTCGACCATCGGCCAACGACGAGCCTCGAATGCAGCTGCGACCCCGGCCGCGACCGCGTCGGCGGCACCATCCGGCCCGACGAGCATCGTCGCGAATCGAGTCAACTCCTCGGCGTACTTCTCGTACACCTCGCTATCGGACGGCCCCATCGATCCTTACAATGCCGCCACCACCGCAACCGGGTGACACAAAGCGTGGAAGTACCTAAGCATGCACTGCCCGCCGCGTGCCCCTGACGAGGCACAGTCCTGACGGCCAGCCCCGCGGGACACCGCACCTCGCTTCTGACGTGCCCGAAGGGGGTGTACTTCGACTGACGACGACCGACTATCTGGTGATCATCTAGCCGCGACGTGATCCTGCGCGCGTGAGACGGTCTGCTCGCACGGCGGACGGACGAACACCACGGCGCGGGGGACGACAGAATGCCAGACCCCGCGGCAGTCTGTATCGGCCAGGTTGGGATCTGCCGGACTAGCGCGATGCGCTACGAAGGCGTCGTCTACGTGAGCGGCTCAACCAAGGCGTGGGCGACCATCGAAGACCTCGACGCGGTCGAATGGCTGGGCACCATCGGCGAGATTCGCAACATCTCGCCACACTCTGGTCTGCACACCATTCGCATCGGCGAAGGCGAACGTGTTGGTGCTTTCGCGGTCATGGAAGTCGACTACGACGAGGAAGAGCGCTCGGGGGATCGCTCGCCGGACGAACACCGTTCGGGACGGACCCGTACGAAGGATCGCACTAAATCACTGTCAGCCAGTGCGCAGGTTCGGCGCTACCGGTTTCGGTACGGGCAATCATGCAGTGCGCCTAGCTGGCCCGCCGACGCGGCCCCAGACTCTCCATGAGATCGAGCGGATCAAGTCCCAGGGGAGAAGCTGACCGACCGATACTCATAGGTCTACAGACTTATGAGTAGCGAGACCTTGGGAGGGGCTGTGCCGGAATCGCGTGTCGAGATTTCGAGGTGCACCCGTCGGACGATCTCCGGGCCTGCTATCGCGCTCGCAATTGTCGTCACCGTGTCTGCGTTCGCGGTGGTTGGCTGTGGATCCACAGAGACGGTGAGCTGCGCGCGGAACACAGCTGGGACCAACGCGAGCTGCGAGAAGTCTTCGCAGAGCAGCGTCGAGGCATGGGCCGGAGATGCAACGACGTGGGTAGGCGGTCACTTATGGATCACGCTCGTGGGCGTTGGCGGCGTTTGCTGGCTGGTGAGCTCGTCCGTCGAGTCAGCCACTTCGGGCGCGAAGGACAAGGGCTCTGCCACCAAAGCCGAAAGACAATGACGCTTTGCGCGTTGCAGAGCCGGTGATGGAAGAACGTAGGAACGGGCTGCGCATGGGCCTCGGCCGTCGAAGCGGTGCCCGCGATCCCCACTGAACGTTTCGTTGCATCCTGTTCATCCAGCGACCAAGTGCAACCATTCACACTTCGACCTTACAAACGCGCCGCCGCGATCGAAGGCAGTCTGCGCACCGGTACGTCCGCGACCCGCGCAAGGTCCCAACTCACCGCCGCGCAGAATCGGGATGAGCGGCTACTCAGTCGTGACCCGCCAGAAGCTGTAGCAGTGTGTGCAGGCGATCACGAGGCCTTCGCTCGGGTCATCGCGTGTCGCAAGGTGATGCTCGCCTCGTTTTCGGCATTCCTCAAAGAGTCGTTGGAGTTCGGTTTCGAGTTCTGCCTCACTGCCGATCGGGTGGGGGTAGTAGACGCCGGAGGGCGGGCGGTCGATGCTGGGCAGTGGATGGAACGGGTCGGTCACGAGGCCGAGGCTAGGACGCGTATGGCTAGTACGGAACCGAGAGTGCTGAGCGGCGAGGACGCTCAGGGCTGGAGACAGCACGCCGCGCACGGATCGCGAGTCCTGGAACCGGCGTTATGGGCCAGGAAAAATGAGGCGGCGAGGGCGAGTGCGAGCGCAGACTGGCGAGGGTTTAGTCTCGCCGCCAGTGAAGCATCGAGATGCCTCGGGGTGCTGTGCCTGCGGTCGGCTGACGCTTCTACTGCTCGTCTGCTGCACTTCGCTGGTGGGGATCTCTCTGCCCGCCGCGGCCGCCCCGGCCACTACCACCACCGAGCCCGCGGGCAACGCGACGCCTGCGCCGCTACCGACGCCCCGCCCCGCTGACTTCGACGCCAGCGGTACCGTCAGTGCGTTCCCGTCGCCTGGTACGCCGACGGCCTCGCCGGTCACGACGATCACGTTCCGGGGAGCGGGCGCCGCTGGCCTGACGTCGTTCGAGGTGACCGGTAGCTCGAGCGGCGTGCACCCAGGCCGTTTCCAGCCGCACCCGGACGGTCAGGGCACGACCTTCGTGTCCGACTCCGCGTTCACGCCCGGCGAGACGGTGACCGTGACGAGCTCGCTCGATGTGCGCGGCGCGAGCAACGGGTCGTACTCCTTCACGGTGGCGACGCCGTCGCCGTTCCCCGACGAACCGTTGCCCACGGTCAAGCCCACGTCGAAGAAGAGTCCCAAGGACGACCTTCTGCACTTCGTGAGTCGGCCCGACCTCACGCCACCCAAGGTCACGGTCACCACCCAGCCGAAGGACACTGCGCCGGGCGAGATCTTCCTCACACCCGCTGGCGGTGACTCCCAACAGAGCCTCGTGATCGACGACGACCAAGGCCAACCGATCTGGGTGTCGCCCCAGGCGGGCACGCGCGTCCTCAACCTCGAGGAGCAGACCTACCGGGGCCAGCCCGTCCTCACCTGGTACAGCGGATCGGTCGTGAGCCCGGGCGTCGGGCAGGGCTCCGACGTGATCGCCGACCAGACCTACCACCAGATCGCGCGCGTCTCGGCAGTGAACGGCTACGCCGCGGATCTCCACGAAGTGACGATCACCCCTGAGAACACGGCCTTGATCACGATCTACAACCCAGTGATCGTCGACGCGTCGTCGGTCAAGGGCGCGAAGAAGCAGCGGGTGCTCGAGCCCGTGATCCAGGACATCGACATCGCCACCGGGACGCTGCTGTTCGAGTGGCACGGCCTGTCATCGATCCCGCTCACGGACTCGTACCAGCCGGTGCCCAAGACGGCCGGCAGCACCTACGACTACGTGCACCCCAACTCGATCGCAGTGGCGGCCGACGGCGACCTGATCTTGTCGGGCCGCCACACGTGGACCGTCTACAAGATCGATCGCGCCAGCGGCGTGCTCGACTGGCACCTCGGCGGCAAGGAGGACAACTTCACTATCGCGAAGAGCGCCGAGTCGGCGTGGCAGCACGACGTGCGCCCGAACCCCGACGGCACCCTGACGATCTTCGACAACGGATCTGCCAACCAAACGGTCACGCACAAGACGCGCGGTTTGGTGTTGCGCCTCGACGAGCAGTCGATGACCGCGACGCTCGTGCGCCAGTACCCCGCACCAGGCCAGGTCGAGTCGACGAGCCAGGGCAGCTTCCGGCTCCAGCCCAACGGCGACTACTTCGCCGGGTGGGGTGACCAACCGGAGTTCACGGAGTTCGCAAGCGACGGCACGATCGTCTACGACGCCAAACTCCCCAACTCCTCGGGCGGCACCATCACGTCCTACCGGGCAGTGCGGTCACCGTGGACGGGTCATCCCACCGACCTTCCCGCGGTGGCGGTGCGACGGGGTTCCGGCGACGAGATGACGGTGTACGCGAGTTGGAACGGCGCCACCGACGTCGCTAGTTGGACGGTACTTGCCGGGCCCGACTACGCGAATCTCACACCGCTGACGTCGGTCGCCCGTGACGGATTCGAGACCGCTATCCACGCCACCAGCAACCTGCCCTACTACGCGGTGCAGGCGGTCGGCGCCGACGGCACGGTGCTGGCGACCTCGGAAGTCGTGACACCTCGGTCGTGATCCCCCGAATCGGCCTCACCGTCGCCCTCGTCGCAGCTTCCGTAGCCATGTCGGTCGTCGTGACCGCCACGCCGACCGGCGCGGCCACGACCGTCGCATCCGCGGCCACCCGACCGAACATCGTCTTCATCCTCACCGACGACCTCGACGCCGCCACCTACGACCCATCCATGTTCCCGGCATTGCACGATCTCATGTCCACCCAGGGAGTGAGCTTCAGCCACTTCTACGTCGACGACTCGCTCTGCTGCCCGTCACGTGCCTCGATCCTGCGCGGCCAGCTCGTGCACAACACCGACGTGCTGAACAACGCGCCTCCGACCGGCGGCTTCGAGAAGTTCCACGCGAAGGGTCGCGAGCGGTCAACGGTCGCGACCTGGTTGCACGCGGCGGGCTACCGCACCGGCCTCTTCGGCAAATACCTCAACGGCTATCCCGACACCGTGGCGGCCCGGTACGTGCCGCCGGGATGGGACACCTGGGTGAGCCCCAGCGGCGGCAACCCTTACGCCGAGTACCACTACCAGCTCAACGACAACGGCACCCGCGTCCAGTACGGACACCAGCCTGCCGACTACCTCGTTGACGTGCTGTCACACAAAGCCACCGACTACATCCGCACGAGCGCGGGGAAGCAGCCGTTCTTCGCGTACATCGCGCCCTACGTGCCCCACGAGCCCGCCACACCGGCACCGCGCTACGCCAACGCGTTCCCCGGCGCGATCGCGCCACGCACCCCGTCGTTCGACCAACCCGCGAACAAGGACGACCCGTACTTCCTGCGAGCCCGCCCGCCGCTCTCCCCCGCTGTGCTCGCCTACACCGATGACCTTTACCGGCGACGCCTCCAAGACATGCTCGGCATCGACGACATGCTGCGCAACGTCGTCACCGCGCTCCAACAAACCGGTCAGCTCAACAACACCTACATCTTCTTAGGGTCCGACAACGGGTTCCACCTCGGACAGCACCGACTTCCGCCCGGGAAAGAAACCGCCTACGAGGAAGACATCCGAGTTCCTCTGTGGGTGCGCGGTCCCGGCGTGCCTCACGCCACGACCGTCGGCCAGTTCGCGATGAACGACGACCTGGCATCCACCTTCGCTGCCATCGCCGGCGCCAAGGCTCCAGCCTTCGTCGACGGACGCTCCCTTCTGCCGCTCCTCCAGCCGAACCCCTCACCGTCACCCTGGCGCAATAGCGTGCTCGTCGAGCACTACGGGCGTCAGACCGTCGCCGGGCCTACCCCCACCGCGACCACCGAACCACTCAGCCGCTTCTCGGCCGGCTCCCGCCGAGCCCCGGCCGAGCCCGACAACGACAACGCGTTCAACCAGGCAAACGCTCAAGGAGCAACACCCGGCCGGCTACCGATGAACTCGTTGAACGCGTTCGGCGTCGCCGTGCCTGCCTACCGGGCCCTGCGCACGAGCCGTTACCTCTACGTCGAGTACGCCTACGGCGCCCGGCAACTCTTCGACGTGGTCGCCGACCCGAACGAGACGAACGACATCGTCAACTCCACGAGCCCGGTCACCGTCCACGCCTTGTCCCGTCACCTCCACGCGCTCGAACAATGCCGTGCCCAGAGCTGCCGCCGACTGGAGAACCAACACCTTCCGACCTGATGACACAGGAACCAGCCCCTTGCACTCAGCCGGCTCACCACGTCCGAAAGAGGAGTCGCGTCGACATGGCACACTGCTCAGCGCTGCCGACATCCCCGTCAGGGTCGTTACGAACGCCTCGGACACGCGGGGTCCGACCATCGTCAGCCGGCGTTCGAGCGACGGGGATCGCGCTGGCGAGACCCCGTCGCTACGGGCCTCTGAGGTGCCCCCCCATAGGCCTCGGCTGCGTAGAGTTGGCTGATGCCCACCGGCCAGACGGCCTTCGTCACGAAGTACAGCACGGCCACCCCTGAGCAGGTCCGGCAGGGACTTACCGACCCGGCCTTGACGGGGCGCTGGCGCACCTTCACGCTCGAGCGGGTCGGCATGGACGCGACCACGCCGGCCGCATAGACGGCTTCGCGCCGGGTGAGCACCGTCCAGACCAGCATCTCGCAGGGGCGCCCAGCCGTCCTGTCCAGCCTGAAGATCCTCCTCGAGACCCGGGGTCAACGTTGCGTACCGCCTTGCGGGCGACGACGCCGCTCAGGACCGCGGCGCAGTGGGCAGCAGCCGATAGACCGCGCTCGCCAGAGGTGCTCAAGGCGTGCTGCGTGTCCGGCGGGAGGCTGTCGCGCGAGGCAGCCACCTCCCGCCTGTCCCCGAAGTGCCTGCTTGGAGGACAGGGCACACGTCGCTTGACGCGGCGCTGGTTGGTGCTGGTAGCGGGTGCTGCAGGCCCTGCCGCGTCGATACTTGCGAAGTATCACGGTGAACGCGCGCCGTAATGGAATGTGGAAGACCCCGCCATGCCCTCGCGGGACCGCTAGGGCTCCGATGTGACGCACCGACCGCATAAATCGTGCACGGCCTCGGTCGGGCCTCGGTGGTGTTTCGGCTACCGGTCACCGTTGCTGAACCCGATCTCCGCATCCGGTGTGACCCGCCTTCGCCCTGGTCGTCTACACGTCAGACAATCGGAGGGCGCAATGCTTTACGGAAGCGCGGAGCACCGAGCCGAGCTGGCAGCGCTGCTCAACGACGACAGCGACTACATGGCCGGGATGGCAGAAGAATGCAGCGACGGGACGCTCATCGCCCGGTGCTTAGTGTTCGACGCGATCGCGAGCGCCGAAGGAGACGCACCTCCACC
This sequence comes from uncultured Actinomycetes bacterium, assembly GCA_963819735.1. GTDB lineage: Bacteria > Actinomycetota > Acidimicrobiia > IMCC26256 > DASPTH01 > CAWFXC01. Next base: position 1,693,536 of record CAWFXC010000001.1, read on the forward strand.
GCCTGACGTATGGACTACCGCGAGTCGGAACTCCGGGGGTTGTTCCCAGTGACGACGAACTGACATCTGAGCGTTTACCCGGTGAAGGTGGGGAGAATCGTGACGGGCGCGGTGACGACAGAGACCGGCGTGACCGTTGGTGGCACGGTCGTGGTTGGTGGGGTCGTGGTCGGTGGCGTGGAGCAGTCAGCCGGGTCGGCGGTGTAGTTCAAGGTCACGGAACCGTCTCCCGTGTTGCCGCCTTGGACGACACTGACACCGGTCGCGCTCGCGACGGTGAACGAGGAGCCACCGCCGCCACCTCCGGCGGAACCGCCACCGTTTTGGACGCTGCCACCGCCACCGCCGCCGTAGTAACCGCCACCACCGCCGCCACCGGAACCGTTCCAAACGCCGCCGGAGTCGGTGCTGGCACCGCCCGCACCGAACGTGCCGGGATCACTGGTCCCGGTGTTCGGGCTGTGCTGGCCGCCCGTGCCACCTGCGCTTTGGGTGCCGCCGCCACCGCCACCTGCTGAGCCGCTTCCACCGGCGGCGCCAGTCAAGTCTCCGCCGGCACCTCCGCCACCGCCACCAAACCCGCTACCGCCACCGCCACCACCAGCAACGACGAGACGATCCGAGAGACCATCAGGCGCAGCACGCACGTCCGACGCGCCGCCACCACCAGCACCGGGACTTACAAATGAGTCGGTCGGTGTCCCTGCGGCCGCGCCGCCGTTCGACCCTCCGGTCCCGCCCGGCGCACCGGGCCCGAACGTTCCTGCCGCACCGCCGGCACCACCCACGTTGATTTGCAGCACGTCGCCGGGGCTCACGGTCACCGTCGCAGTTGTCGATCCGCCTTCACCGCCGCCTGATCCGAACTGAGCACTGCCACCCGCAGCGCCGACCGCGACGATCTGCACCGAGCACACATCGGCCGGCACCGTAAACGTCGCCGTGCCCACCGTGGTGAACGTCGTCGTCGACGCGCTCGACGCGCTCGCCGCGATCCCGACCCACCCGGCCACGAATGCCAACACGAACAGACCGCGAACCCAACGCCCCAACATGGGCCGGCACCCTATCGTCAGCCACGGTCCGACGTGAGGTCTATGTCGACGAGATCACGACTGATCTCACGGGACCGTTCGCGTCCAAATCCGAGGACCGGCGAGATGCCCTCGTCGGGACGGCTGGGGCTCCGATGTAAGGCACCGACCTGCTAAGGAGCCGCGTTCATAGGGGCGAGGACCACTTGGCGGCGCGCACGAAAGTGCTGGTCGGGCGATGGCCCGACCAGCACTCAACCGACGAAGGTCTGCCTATCCGCGCATGTCCTAAATCGTGCACGGCCCCGGTCGGACCTGGGTGGGATATTCGGCTGACGGTAGTCGTCGCTAAACCCGTCCTCCGCGACCCGGCGTGCGCCTCGTGTCTAGTCGTCTGCATGGTGAAACAATGGGAGGGCGAATGCTTGACGGAAGTAACGAACACCGAGCAAAATTGGCGGCTCTGCTTACCGTGCGGGTCCTTACTGCGGGCGATTTCGTTGGGTCGTGAGTGTCCTTTCCGCAGCGGGGCGGTCAGCCTTTCCAACAGCCGAGGATGGTCATCGCGACGCTGGAGGCGACGTCGGCGGGGCTGAGTCGGAGCTTCGTGAAGCGGGCGGGCATTTTCGAGGGGTCGACTTGGAGGACATTGTTGTCTTTGCGGACGATCATGGAGCCGTTCGGGGTGAGGAATGCGCCGTCGCCCATGGGAACGTTGTCGGGGAGACGACTGAGTGAGCTGCCGAGCTCGGTGAAGTAGTTGACCGTGCTGTGACGGTCGGGGAGCTGTTTGACGGAGACGGTGAACGACCCGCTCGAGTATTGGTAGGTGCACGAGTAGAGGTGTTCGATCCAGGTTGGTTTCGTCACAACGGCGGGCTTGATCGCGAGCACGCCGGCAATCTCGCGTTGGGCCTCGCTGGTGCACACCATCGTTGCCTTCTTCGAGGGCTTCGCTCGCTGAGCAGCCCGTGGGGTGCCGCCTGCAGCGCTACCTGCGACGACCAAGACGCTGACGATGACCACCAGGCCGACGCACCATCTGAGGAGGCGCGACCGATCCGCCTCGGCTCGCGTGGCAATCCGTCGGCGGTAGGACCCGTCCATTCACGTTGAACCTATGGCTTCAGACGACCGCGATCAGCGCGGGGACGGCCGCGGAGGCCTTTAACGACGCGCCTACATGACCGGGATCTCAGGAGAATGGAGCAAACGGGACGCTCAGCGCTCGCTGCTGAGCGGGGCACCTGTTCCCCGTCGAGCCGCGGCCCACGCGACGCAGAGACCACGAGGCCGAGAAGTGCCAGGATGCCAGCTGAGCGCGGCGGCGGACGAGGGTAGCCCCAAATCTGACGTGGACGGGATTGATCATGCGACGACTCGTGCGCGACGGTCAGCTCCCGTTCGCGGCGGCGCGACGACACCGGACACTTGGTGCTGGAATGATTGGTTGACGACCCGGGTTCGACGAACCTATCGGAACCGCGCCGCCGCCCGGGGACGGGATTTGCGCCACTGTGACCGCCGAACCGTGGTCTGGCGGGGACATTGCGGCCACCAGACCCGTTCGGCCCGGCCTTGCTCACGACGGCATCGCTCAAACACGCGCGGGTTTTTGGCTTCGCGGCCCGCGTTTCAAAAGAACCCGATCTTCGTGTCAGGATGAGATCACAACAGCAACCGCTCGCGATCTGTACGCCCACGCTGCAGGCGCGCACCCCTGCTCTTCGTTGAGGCTTCCCGGAACGGCCGGAACGAGGAATGACAGGTTGTCCGTACCCGGGTAGTGGTCGCGCGAAGCTTGGCAACGACGTGGGCTCCGTTGGTGTCGATGCTGTCGTGGTCGAGAACGTGGATGTTCTCCATGACGCGAACGACGACCGAGGCCCGTGCGCTGCGTGGTGAGCGCATAATGGTCGGTGGGCGGTCCTGACCGATGTGGTGACGAGGTGGCTGAGGTCTCCGACGCGTGGCGTTCGCGCCCGGTGACGGCACGATCCTTTCGATGCTGGTGAACGGTGACGCGACCGCGGGTGATCGACTCCTTGGGGGTCGTACGCGGTCGTCGTGCACGGCGAAGACGCGTGACGCTCCCACGATCCCGTCCGCCGATCCGTGCCGCAAAGGTCAACGTCCGCCGACGTTGTCATAGGACGACAACGTGAACGCGATCCTTTCGCAAGGCTGTGTGGGCACGACATCGGGGCCGGGCACCATTCGATAAAGACAAGCCCACGGAACTAGGGAGGTTGTGGATCGTGATCCCTGTCTTGGAGCTGCTCAAGTTTCGTTCTCTCGAACCCAGCGGGTGGGCGATTCGATGAGTTGCCGTCGGCGGGGTTCGCGATCGTGGCTCGGTGCGGTGTTGTTCGTGGGCATCGCGACCGTTGCTGTGCTCGGGTTGGGGCCGGCGACGCGAGCGACGGCGGACGCCGATCCCGTTTCCCCGTTGCCGCTTTCGTGGGTGTGGGACTCCCCGGTGCTCACCCGGGCTACGACCGGGCCGTCCGTTCGCGAGTGGCAGGGTGTTATGAACGCATGGCTCGCGGTCGCGGTGCCAGGCGACACGTACCGACTGGACCTCGACGGCGACTACGGGCCCATCACAGACGCGGTCACTCGGCGTTTCCAGGTCGCGTCCGGGTTGCCGATCGACGGCATCGTCGGCCCGGCAACACGCGCGGCCGTGCTCAGTTCGCCAGCGTTGATCGATGCCGGCGCGGGATTGGCCGCTCACGACCCATCGGTGGCAGCGGGTGACCATGGGCCAGCGGTGGCGGACTGGCAACGCGACCTCGATGTCTGGTTCGACGCCACGGGTGCGGTCCCGGGCGGGGTTGCCGTAGACGGCGTCTTCGGTCCGCTGACCCAAGACGCAACCCTGGCCTTTCAGCGTGCGCAGGGAGTCACGGTCGATGGGATCGTCGGCCCCGAGACACGCGCCGCGCTGCTCAGTGCCCCTGCGCTCGCCAATCCCGCACCTGCAGCGCCACCGCGGACCAACCCGGCCACGACCCCGGCGACGACCCCGGTGACCGAGGCACCATTGACTCCCGCCGCGGGAGTGTGCGAATCCGCCGATACCACCATCGTCGTGATCCACCTCGCTCCCGACGTGCCCACACCCCGGTGCGTCACCCTGAACGGACGCCTCCACTGGCTCCAAATCGTCAACGACGGAGCTGCGACACGCGTGACTCTCGGGTCGTTCACGGTCGACCTCGCAGCGGGCGCCACGGTCACGACCGATCTACCCGTCCGCGCGTACGTCGACCCCGGGTCACAAACGCTGATCGTCGCACGCTACGACAACTCCGGCCCTGACATCGTCGTGCAGTGACCAACCAGCAGCGAACGCGTTACCCCGCCGACCCGATTCGGACACCAGCACCCATGACCGAGAGACGTGAAGCATGACTCGTCGAATCCTCGTCGCGCTCGACGACAGTGTGTCATCACAACGAGCCGCCGTGTTCGTACGTGACTTCTTCGCTCCAGCCACCGACATCGAGGTGCTCGGCGTCAACGTCGCGCAGCTACCCCGGCCATGGATCGCCCCCGGCTTGGGCTATGGCGTTGTCATGGCACCCTTCGTTACTGGATCACCACCCGAACCCGGCAGTCACCTCGGTGCCGAACAGCTCGGAGAGACCGCGCGGGCCCAGGCCGCAGAACTGCTCGAAGCCAACGAACTGGCCGACGCGCAGTCCATCGGCGCGGTCGGCGATCCGGTCGTCGCGATCGTCAATGCCGCACGGGAATACGACGCCGACCTCATCGTGGTTGGTGGCGACGACACCGGATTCCTCGGCCGCCTCCTCGACCGGTCCGTGACCCGCGGATTACTCAGAGACGCTCGCCGACCAATCCTCGTCGTACCCACCGCAGATGACGAGGACCCACGCGACACACCAGCATGAATTTGCGGCGAGCTCGGCCATGCATCGCATCGAGGTGTCCGTCGCAGGTTCGGAAAGAAGAGGCGCATCCGCGTCGTCCATGGTGGCCGGATCGGCAAGCTTGCTCACGATCTCGTCGACTCCGCGACACTCAGCCTGTATTCGGGACAACGAGCACGGCAGCGACCGCGGCGAGGATCATCACCGAGACGAAGCGACCGCAGCTACGTGCGTCCTTCGTGGAGCCGATTGTTGCGAGCGCGAGCGAAACTGTCCCCACCGCGAGCGGTGCAGAGAGCGAAACCCCAACGACGAAAATCAAGGCCGCCATGGCGTTCGAGATAGCGCTGGCGATCCCGCGCGCGTCAGTCGTCACGACGGCTCGTTGCCTACGAAAGTCTGCGGCGCCAGGCCGATCGAGTGAACGGCAGCCCGAGAACCGGTTCGCGCGAGCAACCGGCGACTGCGACCGGTACCGCAGCCTTTCGACAATTGACGCCGCACGACTCGGCGAGCGTCGTCGGCTATATGACGCCCGACCTCGTATAAGCCAGCGCAGCTATCGGGTCCGTCCACGCTCCGGAGCGGGCGCGCTGCGTCCCGCGGGCAGCGGCGTCGGGATGGCCGATTGCACCGTGTGGTGTGAGGGGCGGCGAGCTTGCGATTGTCGGGTACGCCATCGTGTGGATGGTTGGGGCTGCGCAGGGTTGACGTGTGCGTGTTCATGGGCAGGGTTAGGGTGAGCGAGTGTCCGTAGGTGGTCCGCTTGGTCCCCCGGCGGGCTGGGATCCTGACGACACGGCTGGGATTCCGGCGGGTCCAGAGCCGGAGCTGACCGGATCGTCGGGCTCGGGTGGTTCGGGCGGATGGGGCGAGGCGCCGCCGACGGAACCGTTCGCGATGGCAGCGCTGTTGGTCGCGATCGGCAGCGTCTTGGTCCCGATCGTGGGAACGCTCATCGCGTTGGCCTTGGCGGGACGTGCATCGGAACTGATTCGTGAGTCGCGGGGAACGAAAGGCGGCGCGCAGTATGTCACCGCGGCGCGGATCGTTGCTGGTGCGATGATCGCGTTTTGGATGCTCGGACTGGTGGTGTTCTTCGCGTTGCGGGGTGGAAACTCCCCGACGACGAACGACGTTGCTGTCCCCACCCAGCCACCCGCGAGTACGACGCCAGTTCCCACTACGTTCACGCCATCTCACACCACCCCGACCACGACCCGTCCCAAGACGTCCACTACCTCGGCACCGAAACCCACGATCTCGGTGGTGCCATTGCCTCCGACGCAGGCGCCTGCGACGACCGCGGCTCCCACATTGCCGCCCGCCACCCAACCCGCACCTACCAGCCCGCCTCCGACCCTGCCGCCGCCGACACATCCACCCGTGACGACCGCTGCACCGACACTGCCACCGCCTACTCAACCCGCACCCACCACCGCCATACCCACGACCGCGCCTGCGCCAACGACACCACCAACGACCGCGACACCGACCACGACACGGCCGCCCTCAGCGAAAGCCGAGGCCCTCCAAGCGCGGCTTCTGACTCGGCCACAGCTCGGGCCGAGCAACCGCGCGGTCCCGAATCCGGAACGGTTCGTGGTCACCTACACGCCCGGCAAGGATCTGCTTGTCACCTGGGCGATCAACAACGGCACCGGCGCACCACCGACGGGTACAGCGTCGTGCGCCGGCCCGCCGACTACACCACCGACCACGGCACCGGCCATCACCACAATCGCGCCAGCCACCACGATCCCTCCTTCCACGACCGCAACGGCGACGACGGTGCCGACCTCAACCACGCTGCCGACGCGGACCACACCGCAAGAAGCCCGATACGAAGCCCAACAGATCCTGCTCACCGTACGTAAACAACTCACGACGTTGAAACTCAGAATCAGCGGGCTGCAGCTCGTGGGGACGTACCCAATCACCGGTACGGGCGAGACCGACGTCGTACAGGTCCTGTACTCCCGCGCCACCGTCGAAGCCGGCTTCGCCGACTACGCCAAAGCGTTCACAGTGCCACCAGCAAAGCTCGTGCAATGCCTCAACCCGGCATTCAGGTAACCGACGATCGCGGTGCGGCTCCCAGCGCACGACCAGTCATCGGTGATCAGCCGCGGGGCGGGGTCTGCGTCACGGCTCACGCGCTACCCAAATCCGCATGGCTCGAGCGTCACAGGAACGAAGACCTGAGATACGACAACATCGGTCTACAAGACGTCAATGTTCGCACCTATGTGCCAGTGGCGTTCGCCACGGCACAACAAGACGCCATCGGAACGCACCAATGCCATCTGCTACCCAAGATGGTTCGCGACGTACTCGTGCTTGTTCGAAACGATGACCAATGGGAAGCTCGCCAGCATCCACATGAGCTTCATTGCCGGCACGCCAGGAGCACCCCGCTCGGCCTGACGCCAAGACGAGTGGCGCAAGAACGTGACGGTAATCAATGTTCCCAGATCCTGAGCGTCAACAAAGACGTCGAGATCCCAAAACGAGGTAGCCGAGCCGCGTGCCAGTTGGCATCGCCTAGCCCACTCGTCAATGCTGGAGAGAATCGTTGGTTGAACCGTCGAGCTTCGATGCACACGGGATGACATCGCGCATCATTCCTCTCGCGACGACCGGCCAGTGCCGCCCTCACACGGCGACTTCCAATACAGGATCCAACGGTTACATCCGACGCGACGCGAAAGCCATCACGCTTGGCTCGCATCTCTTCGAACAGACGACGCCGGCTGCACGTATCAAGATCGTCGCGGAGTCGGTCGCGTACATCGTCGGTCAGCGCCTTGGATTGGACACCTCGAGCTACTCCGCGGGGTATGTGGCGTCATGGGCCGGCGGAGACTCCCAGAAGCTCCACGCGCTCGCAGAACGCATCGACCAGGCCGCGCGACCCATCCTCGCCGCGTTCGACTGAACCAATGGGACCGAGCGACGGAACTGCCCGCGATTCGTCAGAGAGGCTCGCGGGCAGTTCCTCGCGGGGTACGCGCCTAGGAGTTCTGGGATGAGAAGTACAGAGGCAAAGCTGATTGAACGTGAGCCCAGACGTCGCCGTCGATGGGAAACGAGACCATGACACTCAGGCAAGGCCCTCGCACCCCTCCCCGGTCCCTCAAGGAGCTTCAGAAGACTGAGCCGCTCGATCGACTCGTGGAGTTACGCGAGATCCAGGAGGCGATACCCGCACTTCGCGCCGAGGCAGTACAGGAGCTTCTCGACGACGGTTGGACGCGGAACGCGATCGCTCTCGAACTGGGAATCTCGCGCCAGGCGATCTATCAGTGGGGACCTGCCTAGGAACTTGGGGCCGCCCGAGGTTTGTCTTTTGCTGTCACGCTTCTGGCATTGGAACACGTCTCGAGACACACACCATCGTCGCAGGAACCGGTGTGCAGTCTTCTGCGCCGCCGAAGAAGCCGCCGCCACCGCCACCGCCGCGTGTCACGCTTCCGGCATTCTCTCTTATCTATATGCCAAAGCCGTGACACGCGGACGAGGGCGCCCAATGCCAGAAGCGTGACAGCAAAAGAGCTTCACTAGTTCCCGCCAGCAGCTTCGTGGTTCCGGCGCATGATCCTCTCCACCTCCTTGGATGGGAAGTTCTCCGAGTACGGGCTATCGGGCTCAAGGATCTCTCCCCAATCTCGTTCGCTCTCCGCCTCGGCGAGCTCCCACATTCGATCGAGCCTCTCCTGATGCCCGAGGCCGATGAGATGTGCACCACTCTTCGGTCGCGCAGCCACTTCGGGTTTCCAAATGCCCGAGTACGTCGGCGCGCGCAGCACTCCTGGCAAGGCCAACGCGTCTGCGGCAACGAAGGTCACCGCGTCGGCTGGCGACATCCACGACCCATCACTGGGGTCGACATCTCGGTGCTTGCCCAGATCGGCAGTTGCGACGATGACGGCGCGGTCAGGCTCGTCTGAACCGGGCCTGTTGGTTCGAACGAACAGAACGCGTCCGCCAGGGCTTGTGCGCTTCGCGATCCGACTGGCTCTCTGACGAAGCCGTGCGGGAAGTTCCTTTTCATACGCGCAGGACGCGACCCAGACCTGATCCTCGAGTGCGATGGCGTGGGCGAATATCTCGAGGCACTCGCGTGCTCGTCGAGTCGCGCACGGGACACATCCCCAGCCATTGCAGAGCCAGGGCTGAGGGTTCGTGATCCGTCGAGACTGCGGATATCGCCTGACGAGACTCAGCGGTTCCTTGAGCGCGCGCGCGGCGATCGACTCGACGCTCTCTACGTCTTGGCCGTTACCGCAGGTCTCCGCCAGGGCGAACTGTTAGGCCTGCGTTGGCGAGACCTCGACCTCGACAAGCGGGCCTACGAGTGACGGGCTCGCTGCAGAATCTGCCCGGTATTGGCCTGACCATTGTGGAGCCGAAGACGGGCAGGTCGCGCCGTCAAGTTGTGCTCAGCGCGATAGCTGTCGATGCGCTCCGACGTCATCGAGTCGCGCAGGCGGGGAACGCTTGCAGCTCGGCGAAGACTGGACCGATCTGGACCTGGTCTTCGCGTCCTCGATTGAGACGCCCATCCATCCGAGCAACATGTTGCGCCGGTTCCGCCGGGTTCTCGACGAGGCGGGGCTCGGCAAGCTTCGGTTTCACGACCTTCGGCACACGTCGGCCACGCTGCTTCTGGAGCCGGGATCCATCCGAAGGTGGTGTCGGAGATGCTCGGACACTCGACGACAGCAATCACCCTCGACCTCTACTCGCACGTCACGCCTACCATGCAACTCACGCGGCGGACGCGCTCGATTCACTGCTTGGCTGTCAACTTGGCTGTCAAACGGGGACCCAGTAGCGCGTTTGCCCTGATCGGGCCGCTAGCTCAACTGGCAGAGCATCGGGCTTTTAACCCGCAGGTTCCGAGTTCGAGTCTCGGGCGGCCCACGACACAACCCGACGGCGATGGCGGTCACGGAACCCGCGCTCGCCGCGCTGAGGGCGTGACATCGCACTCGCGCGACCGCTCAGGAGTCAGGAACCAGGATTGTCGAAGCCGTCGGGAGGCCCGTCCTGATGGCCGAGGGTCGGCTCGAAGCTCGCGACGTAGCGGTCGAACCGCTGCTTCCACGGCTCGCCTTCGACACCGTGTTCCAGGCGGTCGAGACACGAGTCCCATCCGGCGGCGTTGCGGGCGGCGACGTGCGCGCCGAGTTCCTCGGTGAGGACGAACGTGGTGCCGCCGTCGGGTGTCGCCGTGAGATCGAAGCTGATGGTGTCGGTTCCCCAGGTGAACGAGACGCGGTGCGGCGGATCCCACTCCAACACCGTGCCGGGGAGCTGGTCGATGTCGTGTCCGTCGAAGTGATGAGTCAGCGGCGCGCCGACCTTCCACTCGGCGATCTCGACGCGCGTGGGGAACCACGCTCGCATCTCGCTGGGATCGGTGACTGCAGTCCAGAGGGCCGCGACGGGCGTCGAGAGGTGACGTTCGAAGCGGAGGATCGGTCGGTGGCCGCCCCGGAGCAGGGTCGCGTCAGCCATCAGTGATCTCTCCTCGATCGGGGTGGGGGCGGACTCAGGTGCTCCTCGAGCTGGTCGAGACTCGCGTTCCACATCTGGCGGTAGGGCTCGAGCCAGTCGTCGAGCTCGACGAGGGGCGCGGCGCGGATCCGGTACAGGCGCCGCTGGCCGTCAGCGCGTACCGACACCAATCCCGCGTCGCGCAGCACGCGCAGATGCTTGGAGACCGCGGGCTGGCTCAGTGCTACACGCTCGACGAGTGCGTGCACGGACTGTTCCCCGCCCCGGAGCTGGTCGAGGATGCGTCGACGACTCGGTTCTGCGAGTACCTCAATCACGGTCACACGCCAAGTATGCCTGTGTGGATATATACGTGTCAAGGCATATAGCGGCCCGTCCGCGCTCATTCGCTGACGCACGAAGCGCGTCCGTCCACTCACCAACGAGCTTGTTGCGCAGACCGGCTACCACCGTCTTCATCCACGCTCAGCGGGGGCTCCGTTGGCAAGTTCGATCATCCGCGCGAGTCCGTGCTCGGTGTGGTCAGCCAGTCGTGCTGTAGCCGCCCGCACTGTCGGATCGTCCAGTTGCGACGGTTCGACGCGCGCAGGGTTCAAGGCGCAGCCGTTGGCCCATGCGGCGATGTCCGGCTCCGCGCCGTAGTTGCGCGCCGCCACCGTTCCACGAACCTGCATCCGCGCCCAGTCGGCAAGCTTGTCGGCAAAGGTGTTCGGTGGACACAACCGGTTGCGTTCTCGGTCGTCGTCGCGAGTTGCCTCTACGAAGCCGGCCAGCGCCGCGCAGAAACACGGGAAGCCGGCCCGTATCGTCTGGAGTCTGATCTTGTCCCGCTCCCAGAGCGGAACCGGCGCTGGGTACTGCAGTCCGGAGGCGGCGCAGTGCACCACGAGCGAGTCCGGCGCCAACGGGACCGACCCCTCGTCGAGGATGATCACGTGACCCGTCACGTGGTCGATGTGTCCCAGGCGAACGACGTTCTCGATCGTGCGGAGCAGATCGAGCTCCCATGCGCCGAGGGTTGGAGCCTTGGCCATCGTCGGAAGGACATTCGTGTCGATCCGATGCATCACGCCGTGGGCCTCGAGCCGCAAGAAGAGATCGTCGAGCGACTCGGCGTCGCCGGCGGCGGTCATCGTGTCCGCAGCCAGCCCGAGCGCCACCGCCGGATCGGGCTGAACGACCGCTCGATTGAGCATCCACGGTTCACGCGGGCGCACCCAAGTGATGCGGTCGGGCTGCACTCCATTCGTCAACAACCACACGATCGCGTCGGTCGCGGTCTTGCCGGAGCCGACGATCGCATACCTGCTCGGCGTCGTCGTCAATCGTGCGAGGTCGTTGACGGGAACCACGCGCACGTCGTCGGTCACGCCGAATGGTGGGGGTGTCGTCGCGGGAATCGTTGGGGAGAGGTAGGTGGCATCGACGACCCTGCGCCGTACATCAATCTGCCGGGTCTCGCCCGAAACGTACGATGTCACGCGGTGCGAGGAGCCGTCCGTGTGGTACTCGCTACCCGCGAGGAAGGTGACGCGCCCCGACCGTACGAACCGGCGATGGAGGATGTCGTCGTAATAGGCCCGGATCTCCGACTGACGGGCGCGTTCGCCGAGCCCGGCCTCCGGGCCGACGTCCTGCACCGCGTCGCCGCCGAGCACGGTCGACGCGACGCCGTAGAACACGGACGCCTGATGGAGTTGCACAAACGGATACGCGTCCTGCCAATGCCCGCCCGCTACATGGCGTCGATCGACGAGCGTCACATGTACGTCCGCGTGATCGATGAGGGCGTCGGTGAAGGCCATTCCCATCGCGCCCGCGCCCACGACCAGGTAGTCGGTCTCCAGTGATCGCCGCGCCATAGTGCTCGGATTCCTGCCCGCGTCTACGAAGGTCGACAGCCGAACGGATCTTACGAAAGAACGGGTTGGTTTGAGTTCGTTGTCTACGGACTGTGGACCAGGGCTCCATCGCGTACGGGAGCGGGGCACTGGCGGGTGAACGTGCCCGCCGGTGCCCCATAGCTGTGAGTCAGTCGGAACGCCAGCGCCGGTACAGCTCGGTGAAGTCTGCTCGCATGTCCGGGGTCAGGTCGTCGGGCTCGATCGAACCGGTCAATTCGATCGTGATTCTGATCTGCTCGAGGTAAGCGGCGCAGTTGGGACAGGCCCGAATGTGGGCTTCGAATCGCTTGCGGTCTCGGCGCGAGAGCGAGCCCTCGAGGTAATCGGTGACGAGCTCGACCGCCTGCCGGCACACGATGTCGTTCCGTCGCAAGGAGATCATGCGTCAGCCCTCCTTCATGGCGGTTTCGAGCATCTCGCGCAGGCGGCTTCGACCGCGGTGCAGCAGTATCCGCTGATTCCCGCTGCTGATGTCGAGCACGGAACACACCTCTTGGTTGGAGAGCCCTTCGACGTCGCGCAGCAAGACGACCTGGCGCCAGCGGGCGGGCAGGTCCTCGAGGGCAACGGTGAGGACCGGCGACCAGGTGGCGGCGTCGAGGCGGTCGTCACTTTCGTCGGTCCAGCGGTCGAGCGGATCGGCCCATTGGCCGTTTGTGTCGAAGCGAGCGGGGTCGACCGTGTGCAATGCCTCAATCGAGGTGTGCGAAGGTTCGCGCTCGCCGGTGGAGCGTGCCCGGTTCGTGAGGATGCGGAACAACCATGTCTTCAACGTCGAGCGTCCCTCGAACCGGTCGATACCGCGAACGACGCCCATCCACGTGTCCTGGACGACTTCTTCGGCCAAGGTCTGAGTCGGGACCATCGAGCGGGCCAGGCGGAGCATGGGCTGCTGGTAGCGGGCTACCAACAGGACGAACGCCTCCTCGTCTCCATGACGCAACCGACCGAGCAGTTCGTCGTCCATCTCCACGTCTCGAAAGGGTACGACCGCAGAACCGGTCTTCGTTTTGCCCCCGGTCCCGAGTGTTCGACCGAATTCTTCGAGCCCGGGCACGATCTCCTGTCCCTGCGAACGGTCGAAGCGTTACGGATCGCACGAGGCGTCCCGTGACCCACGCGTCGCGTAACGGGTCACTCGTGGCTCGGGACTCTGCTCGGGAGGAATTCCACGAGCGAAGGAGACGCAATGAAACGATTCATTCGCATGGCGTTCGGCGCCGGCGCAGCACTGGCGATGGCGCTATGGGTCGCACCTGTGGCCGCCGGCGCCGAAGGCTTCTCCGGCGGTCCGAACTTCGGTGCCGACCACGTGGTCTTCGTCCAGACCGACAATCCGGCCGGGAATCAGGTCGTTGCCTATGACCGCGCCGACAACGGCGCGCTCAGCCTGGCGAACACGTACAACACCGGTGGGCTCGGCGGTGTGCTGAGCGGGTCGGTGGTGGACCACCTCGCCTCGCAGGGTTCTCTGACCTACGACCAACGCAACTCCCTGCTCTACGCCGTCAACGCCGGCAGCAACAGCGTGTCGGTGTTCTCGGTGCGGGGCGACCAGCTCACCCTGCGCCAAGTGGTGAGCTCTGGCGGCGCCTTCCCCGTGAGCGTCGCCGTGCACGGCAGCCTCGTCGCGGTCGTCAACGCCGAAAACGGTGGATCGGTCCAGGAGTACATCGCCTTCCTCGGCCACCTGTTCCCGCTCCCGGGCTCGAACCGCGCGCTCGGACTCGACCCGAACGCCGCACCACAATTCGTGAACACTCCCGGGCAGGTCGCGTTCTCGCCCGACGGCTCCAAGCTGATCGTGACGACCAAGGCGAACGGCAACAACATCGACGTGTTCCGAGTCGGCTTCCTGGGGCTGCTGTCGGCTTCCCCGGTGGTCAACGCTGAACCCGGGACGGTGCCCTTCGCGATCACGTTCGACCAGACCGGGCATCTCGTCATCGCCAATGCCGGTACGAACGCCCTGTCCACCTACGCGCTCAACTCGAACGGGACCGTGAACGTGATCAGCTCCGTCGGGACCGGGAACGCGGCGACATGCTGGGTCGCCCCCGCCCAGGGCTTCCTGTTCGCGTCCAACGCCGGAAGCGCAAACGTGAGTGGATTCCAGTCGGCGCCGAGCGGTCAGCTGACCCTCCTCGGGGCAACCGGGACCGACCCCGGGACCGTCGACGCGTCCGCTTCGAACGGCGGACAGTTCCTCTACGTCCAGACCGGAGGCAACGGAATCGTGGACGAGTTCCAGGTCCACCCCAACGGAAGCCTGACCGCGATCGGATCCGTCACCGTCGCCGGCGCGGCCGGCGGAGAAGGCATCGTCGCCTTCTGACCAGTCCGCGAAGAGCGGCGGCGCCGAGATGCTCGGCGCCGCCGCTTCTGTTACCTGCAGGTTCAGGGTTCGAGTCCCTGGCGGCCCACCGAACATGCGGCCTGGTCGCGGCCCGCGCTACTCCTCGGCGGGCTTGGCGACGGGCGCGTTCGTCACCCTCGTGTGTGCATTGCGGTACGCGAGATAGTCGGCGCGCAACTCCAGCGCCTCGCATGCGTCACCCCGTGCGCATTCGCCCAGGCCGGGGCGTTCCTCCACGAGCGGCCCGGGGCAACCGACGCGCTGATTCGTCACGCTCATGATCCGAGCGTAACCCCCAGTCAGCGCAACGACGCGGCCCCACCTTCATCCCGATCTCATCGGGATCGATGCACCATCATCCGGCGCGTCGGTCCGGATGCATCCGCCGGGGCGAAGTCGAGTTGCCGTCGCCGCACGCGCGGCGTCTCGGCGCGAACGTCGGAGCGCCGCACGATCCACCCGCTGGTGACCCCTGTGCGGCGCTTCGACGCGCCAGGGATCGACGCGCGAAGGGTCGGTGCGTTTGGGTCGATACCGATGCGGGTAGCCTGTTCCTCAACTACCCCGATCACTCGGAGAGTGTTCTCCGAGCGGCTGCAGCCGGTACGGTGAGGCACTCTCGAACTGCCGGCGACCTCCTTCCGGACCCTGAGGTCTTGCGCCTGGCTCTACTACAGGAGCTGCGCATGACCTCCCCGGATCACTGGACGGACTCGCTGCACCTCGCGTCGGTCGACAGCGAGGCCCTCGACGAGACGCTCACGCGGGTCGTGACGCTCGCGGTGCACGAACTGCCCGGCTGCGACCTGGCCGGGATCACGTTGATCCGGGACGGTCAACCGGTCACCGCCGCGTTCACGAACCCGGAGGCGCCGGAGATCGACGTGGCGCAGTACACCACCGGCGTCGGTCCCTGCCTCGACGCCTTTCGTCACGGCGAGATTTTCCGCATCGACGACATGAAGCGCGAGAAGCGCTGGCCGTCGTTCACCGCGGTCGCGGCGAAGCACGGCATCGTGAGCACCCTGTCGCTCCCACTCAAGGTGAACCAGGACCCGGTCGGTGCGCTCAATCTCTATTCGCGCTCGGCCCACGCGTTTCTCGAGGACGACACGCCGCTGCTGTTCGCCAGCCACGCCGCCGTCGTGCTCGCCAACGCGCAGGCCTACTGGGCTGCACACACGCTCGCCGCGCAGCTCGAGACCGCGCTCACGTCGCGCGCCGTCATCGATCAGGCGAAGGGCATCCTGATGGCCCGGAACGGGATAACCCCCGAAGAGGCGTTCAGTCGCCTCGTAGCCGATTCGCAACGGACCAACGTGAAGCTCCGCGACGTCGCCCGCGGGATCGTCGACGGCGCGGTCGGCGGCAGCATCGCGATCGTGGTGACCTCCGAACTGACCCCGACCTGACCGGCACCTGACGGCGGAGAGTCAGCGAACGAGGCTCGAGTGGACGCCGCACGACGCGGTGCGATAGTCGTGATCGATGGGCGACGATGCACAGCGCGAGATCCTCGGGTGGGAGCAGTTCGGCGCCGCCGGCCGTGAGCTCGCGACCACCGTCGTGGCCGACGGCTACCGGCCCGATCTGCTGCTCGCCATCGCCCGCGGCGGCCTGCTGATCGCGGGATCGATGGCCTACGCGCTCGGGATGAAGAACTGCTGCGTGATCAACGTGGAGTACTACACCGGCATCGACGAACGGCTCGACGTGCCGGTGATCCTCCCGCCCAGCCTCGACCTCGTCGACCTCTCCGACGCCCACCTCCTCATCGTCGACGACGTCGCCGACACCGGTGAGACCCTCGCCCTCGTGGCCGAGACCGTCCGCCCGCAGGTGCAGGAGGTGCGTACCGCGGTCCTCTACGAGAAGACCCGCTCCATCGTGAAGTGCGACTACGTGTGGCGGCGCACCGACGAGTGGATCGTGTTCCCGTGGTCGGCGCTCCCACCGGTCGACGGCTCCGGTGCGCTCACCGGCGACGGCGCGGCCAGCAGCATCCGCTGAACTCGCGCCGAACCGGACGCCCGCCCAGCTGGGCATCACCTGGGCAGAGGCTGAAAGCCACCTGAGAGTCCTCGTGAACCGCCGCACGCGGCCCGGCGTTCTCGGCGCATGGAAACGAACCCGAACTCCACCGCGCCCCAGCCGTGCTCTCCGTACAACTCGGGCCCGAACAACTCGGCCCCGAAGCCCCGGGCCCGACGGGTGCGGCACACGATCCTGACTTTCGCCATGGCGACGGTGACGGCGTTCGGCGTCGTGGCCGGCGTCGCCGGTGAGGCTCACGCCCAGGTCGCCCAGAGCTACGACGCCCCGGTCGAAGCCACCATCGCCGACATCCAGAACTACTGGACCCAGACCATGCCCGGTGTCTACGGCCAGAGCTACGAGGCGATCCCCACCGACCGCATCTTCCCCTACTCGTCGAGCAACCCGCCGCCGAACTGCGACGACGGCGGCCAGACCAAGGCGCCGTACGAGCAGGTGCAGGGCAACGCCTTCTACTGCAGCAACGGTGACTTCGTCGCCTACGACGAAGAGGGTCTGATCCCCAAGCTGCGCAGCCAGTTCGGTGAGTTCGCGGTGGGCCTGGTGTTCGCCCACGAGCTCGGGCACGCAGTGCAGGCCCGTGTGGGGTACCAGCCGTCGGCGACCATCTACGCCGAACAGCAGGCCGACTGCTTCGCCGGTTCGTGGGCCGCGCACGTGGCCGACAGCACCGACGCCAACGTGCACCTCTCGTCGCAAGACCTCGACTCGGCCCTCGCCGGTCTGCTCACCCTGAGCGACCCGTCGGGTACCGACGGCTCGCAGGACGGCGCGCACGGCAGTGGCTTCGACCGGGTGAGCGCGTTCCAGGACGGGTACGAAGGCGGCGCGCAGGCGTGCGCCGACTACCAGAACAACCCGCCGTCGATCACCGAGTCGGGCTACACCAGCTCCTCCGACCAGGCCAACGACGGGAACCTCCCGCTCGACCAGATGATCCCCGCGATCACCGACAGCCTCCAGAGCTACTGGCCGACCGCGCTCGGCACCTCGAGCACGAGCGCGAGCGCGCCCAAGATCGTGGCCGCCGCCGGTGGCACGCAGCAGTGCGACGGCGCGACCGACGGTGGTGTGCTCAGCGACTCGGTCACCTACTGTCCGTCGACCGACACCATCGCCTACGACCCCACTGCACTCCAGACCGCGCACGACTCGATCGGCGACTTCGCCAGCGGCGCGCTGCTCGCGACCGAATGGTCGTCGGCGGTGCAGCACCAGCTCGGGCAGTCGCTCGGTACCAAGGCCGCCCGCACGACGGCGGAATGTCTCACCGGTGCGTGGGCCGGCAACCTGAGCGGTCAGTCGGCGAACGGCTCGTCGACGCTGTCGCCCGGCGACCTCGACGAAGCGGTCTCGCTCCTCGTGGCCGGAAACCACCAGGCGACCGACCGCGGCACCGCCTTCGATCGGGTGGCCGCGTTCCGGAAGGGCTTCAAGAGCGGCCCGAGTGCCTGCGTGGCCAACTGACCCGCCCTGAGGCGGCCTGACTCGCCCAAGCCATCCGCGCACCGTTGGTGGCGAACGCGCTCCAGTCGACCCTGGCCCCGGCGGCCCCCCGTGACGGGGGACCGCCGTGGTCGTGAGCTGTGCGGGGTTCCGCATCATCGACCGACCTCTCTGTTCGCGCGACCGGTGCTCGGTTCCGCTGAGACCACCGTGCGCCCGACGCGTGAGGTGCGCCCTACGCACAGGTAAGAGGTGTCGAAGAACCTGCGGGCACCCGCGCCGATGACGGCACGCTTAACCTCGTTCTTACGTGCTCCCGGTAGAAACGGAGCATGCCGAACATCGCGACCGCAACTGCGCCGAACCGAGGGTGGGTCAACGCCATGGCTTCCAGCTCCGCGCCCGCAGCGACGGGACGCGTGCTCGTCGCCGAAGACGACCGCAGTGTGCGCGACTCGCTCGTGCGCGCGCTCACGTTCGAGGGCTACGAGGTGCACACCGCGGCCGACGGGGTCGAAGCGCTCCTGGCGGTAGTCGACACACAACCCGACGTGATCGTGCTCGACGTGCTCATGCCCAACCTCGACGGTCTCTCCGCGTGCCGCAAGCTGCGCGAACGCGGCGACCGCACCCCGGTGCTCATGCTCACCGCGCGCCACGAGGTGACCGACCGGGTGGCCGGGCTCGACGCCGGGGCCGACGACTACCTGGTGAAGCCGTTCGCGCTCGACGAGTTGTTGGCCCGGTTGCGCGCGCTGCTGCGGCGCACCGGAATGTCGGGCGACGTCGAGGTCCTGCAGGTCGGCGACCTCGTGCTCGACCCGGCGCGCCGGCAGGCCTGGCGCGGCGCGCGCGAGCTCGAGCTCACCAAGACCGAGTTCGACCTGCTCGAGCTCCTGCTCTTCAACGGCGGCATCGTGCTCACGCGCGACCAGATCTACGAGCGCATCTGGGGTTTCGACTTCGAGACGTCGTCGAAGTCGCTCGACGTCTACATCAGCTACCTGCGCCGCAAGACCGAGGAGGACGGCGAAGCGCGCCTGATTCACACCGTGCGCGGTGTCGGGTACACCGCGCGGACATCGTGAGCCTGCGCACCCGCCTGACCCTCACGGTCGCCGCGATCGTGGCGATCGCGGTGGTGTGTGGCGCCTATGCCGCGCAGATCAGCGCGAAGGATGCCTTGCGCAACGAGACCGACAAGTTCCTGCGCGAGCGCGCGGCGCCGTTCACGACCCAGGGACCGGGCGACTTCGGCGGCCAGGCCACCGCGGCCCAGTTCGGCGGCGCGAATTCGGGTGGCGCGAACTCGGGTGGCGCGAACTCGGGTGGCGCGAACCCGCACGGCGACGACCCCGACGACGACGGACCCGGCAAGTACTTCGACTTCGACGCGGTCCAGCAGACCATCGACAGCAGCGGCAAGGTGACCGCATCCCTCGGCGACCAGCCGAAGCTGCCCATCGATGCCCAGGACCGCGCCATCGCCGCCAACCCGGGCGCGTCGGCGCAGTACCGCGACGTGACCGTCAACGGCACCGAGTACCGCATGATCACCGCCTCGGTGAAGGGCGGCGGTGCGGTGCAGATCGCGCGACCGGTGTCCGAGAACGGCGACGTGCTCGACGTGCTGCGCAAACAGCTCGTGTTGATCGCGCTCATCGGCATCGCGTTCGCGGCTCTGGCCGCGTGGCTGGTCATGCGGCGCGCCACCAAGCCCATCGGTCAGCTCACGAAGACCGCCGAGCACATCGCCGCGACCCAGGACCTCACGACCCCCATCCCCGTGCAACGCAACGACGAAGTCGGCCGCCTGGCCGCCAGCTTCAACACCATGCTGATCGCGCTCGACACGTCGCGCGAACAGCAGCAGCGACTGGTCGTCGACGCCAGCCACGAGCTGCGCACGCCCCTCACCGCGGTGCGCACCAACATCGACTTCCTCGGGCACGCGACCACGCTCGACGCCGAGCAACGGGCGCAGTTGATCGCCGAGACCCGGCTCGAGCTCGACGAGCTCACCAACCTGGTGAGCGAGATGGTCGAGCTCGCCACCGACGTGCGCAGCGAGGAACCGGTCGAGCCCGTCGACCTGGGCGAGGTCGCCACCGACGTCGCCGCCCGGTTCCGGCGCCGGACGGGGAAGGAGATCACCGTTACCGTCGACGCCGCCGGCCTGGTCGAGGGCCGGCGGTCGATGCTCGACCGCGCCGTCTCGAACCTGGTCGACAACGCGCTGAAGTTCAGCCCCGACGGCCGCCCGGTCGACATCACCGTGACCGGCGGGCTGGTGGAGGTTGCCGACCGCGGCGCGGGCGTCGCCGCCGAGGACCGGGGCCGGGTCTTCGACCGCTTCTACCGCGCCACCAACGCCCGCACGCTCCCCGGCTCCGGCCTCGGCCTCTCGATCGTGGCCCAGATCGCCGAGCTCCACGGCGGCACCGTCACCCTCGACGAGCGCGACGGCGGCGGCACCGTCGCCCGCCTCCAGCTCGTCGCCCAGGTTGCCAGCCGATAGCCAGGATCTTCTGGCCGAGTTCTCGCGTCACCCCAAGGGGCCTCTTACCTGGAGGGCGCAGCATGGTGGTGTTCCCGGATGAACCACCCGCCCCGGTGAACGACCCGAACGCACCACCCCGGCAACCCGAGGAGTCGCTCATGGATACCCCGCCTGACTGATCGGTGCCGGCGCCGCACTCTCCCCGCTCATTTCCCCCCACGTGCGGCGCCGGCACGATGCACCGCCCGAGATACCCCAGAACGGAGCACGATCTCCGATCCTGCCCGCCGCATGCCGGCGTCACCGTCCCCTCCGGTGGCGCCGGCATCGACGCGCGCGTGCCAGGCTGCGGCCCGTGCGATTCATCGTCTACGGCGCGGGCGCGATCGGCGGAGTGGTGGGCGGACGACTCGCGCAACACGATCACGACGTCGTGCTCATCGCCCGCGGCGCGCACCACGATGCCATCCGCGACCACGGGCTGCGCATCGATGCACCTGATTCGACGGTGACCGTCGACATCCCCGTGGTCGATCATCCCGCGCGCATCGAGTTCACCGACGCCGACGTCGTGCTCCTCTGCGTCAAGAGCCAGGACACAGGTGCCGCGCTCGACGCGCTCGCGGCCGTCGACGCTCCACCGTTGACGATCGTGTGCGTGCAGAACGGGGTGGCCAACGAGCCGACCGCGCTCCGCCGGTTCGCGAACGTGTACGGCATGTGCGTGGTGTGTCCGGCACTGCACCTCGAGCCCGGAGTGGTGGAAGCGCACGCCGCGCCGATCGCCGGCATGTTCGACCTCGGCCGCTACCCGCACGGCACCGACGCGACTGCGTCGACGATCGCGAGCGCGTTCGCGTCGTCGACGTTCGACTCGGTGCCGCGGGACGACATCATGCGCTGGAAGTACGGCAAGCTCCTCAACAACCTCTCGAACGCCATCGACGCACTGTGCGGTCCCGGCGCGCGCGGTGGCGACCTCGGCGCGCGGGCCCGCGCCGAAGGCGAAGCGTGTCTCGCGGCGGCCGGGATCGCCGCGGTCTCGCGGGAAGAGGACGCGGCGCGTCGGGGCGATCGCTTTCAGTGGGGCGGGGCCGCGTCGCGGTCGCGCCCCGGGGCGTCGTCGTGGCAGAGCCTGGCGCGCGGGACCGGCTCGATCGAGGCCGACTACCTCAACGGCGAGATCGTGCTGCTGGGCCGGCTGCACGGGGTGCCCACCCCGGTGAACGAGCTGCTGCAACGCCTGGCCGACCGCGCGGCGCGCGAAGGCTGGGAACCGGGTTCGGTGGATCCCGAATCGGTGATCCGGATGCTGCCCGCGAGCGAATGACCCCCGACACGAGCTCGCACCGAGCTCGCCGAGCCCGGAGGTTCAGATGGACACAGTGGCGACGATGAGCAAGGTGATCGCGGAGACCAAGCGCGTGGTCGACGGCATCGAACCGGCGCAGCTCGACAACCCGTCACCGTGCGACGGCTGGACCGTGCGCGACGTCTTGAACCACGTCACCGGTGGCGCCGAGATGTTCGCGGTGTGCGTGCGCGACGGCGCGATGTCGGACGAGCAACTCGTCGCGCTCATGGGCGACAACCTGGGCTCCGACTACAAGGGTTCGTTCCTCAAGGCCGCCGACGACGCGGAAGCGGCGTTCGAGATCCCCGGCGCGATGGATCGCGTGGTCAAGTTGCCGTTCGGGGAGATGCCGGCCGGGATGGCGCTCAACATCGCGATCTTCGACGTGACCACCCACGCGTGGGATCTCGCCAAGGCCACGGGGCAGAGCACCGATCTCGACCCCGAGATGTCGACGGTCGCGTACGAAGTCGCGCAGGCGCTGATCGACGACATGCGCACCGCCGGGCTGTTCGGGCCCTCGGTGGCGGTGCCGGAGGACGCGCCGATAGCCGACCGGCTCGCCGGACTAGCCGGCCGCACGCCCTGACGGGCGCGGGGCGCGGGTCGCGCGCGGCGCGACCGTAACCACTCAGTCCGAGAGCGCGTCCTCGAGCGGTGCGACGGCGCGGCCCAGCGCTTCGGCCACGGCCGGGTTGGTGACCGCGCCGTCGACGGTGTTCACACCGAGCGCGAGTTCGGGGTCGTCGCGCGTGGCTGTGGGCACGCCGTGGATCGCGAGCGCGATCGCGTAGGGAAGCGTGGCGTTGGTGAGCGCGTAGGTGGATGTGTGCGGCACCGCGGCCGGAATGTTGCCGACCGCGTAGTGCAACACGGAGTGCCGCTCGTACACCGGTTCGGCGTGCGAGGTCTCGTGGATGCCCTCGACGCAACCGCCCTGATCGATCGCGCAGTCGACGATCACCGCACCGGGCCGCATCGACGCGACCATCGCGTCGGTGAGCACGATCGGGGCCCGCCCACCCGGTACGAGCACCGCGCCGATCACGAGGTCGGCGTTGGCGACCGCCCGCTCCACGGCCAGCCGGTTGCTGGCCAGCGTCATGATGCGACCCTTGTGGATCTGGTCCACCCAACGGAGTCGGTCGAGGTTGCGGTCGAGCAACAGGACCTCGGCTTCCATGCCCTGCGCGATCCACGCCGCGTTCCACCCGACGTTTCCGGCGCCGAGCACCACGACCCGCGCCGGGCGCACGCCGGGTGCGCCGCCGAGCAGCACCCCGCGACCGCCGTGCTCGCGTTCGAGAAAGTGGGAACCGACCTGGGGCGCCATGCGCCCGGCGACCTCGCTCATCGGCGCGAGCAAGGGAAGCCCACCTGACGCCACCTGCACGGTCTCGTACGCGATGGCAGTGACGCGGCGTTCGAGCAGCGCGTCGGCGACGGCCGGATACGCGGCGAGATGGAGATACGTGAACAGCACGAGCCCGGGCCGCAGCCGCGCGAGCTCGTCGGGCTGCGGCTCCTTGACCTTCAGCACGAGATCGGCGCGGCTCCACACGTCGTCGGCGGTGGCGGCGATCTCGGCTCCCGCGGCGCGGAAGTCGGCGTCGGAGATCGAGGAACCGGCGCCGGCGTCGTGCTCGATGATCACCGGCGCGCCGTGCACCGTGAGCTCGTGCACCCCGTCCGGGGTGATCGCCACCCGGTGCTCGCCCAATTTCTGTTCGCGCGGAACGCCGACGACCAACGGCATGCTCAGACGCCCACGTCCGCGGCGATGGGGCTCGGCACCCGTGCGGTCGGCGGGACGCGCCAACGACGGATGGCGGCGACGGTGAGCGCCACGATCGAGACCGCGGCGAACACCACCGTGGCGAACGTCATCAGCCAGACGACGAAGCCGACCGGCTCGCTCGGGATCAGGTGTGTCGACTGCGCCGCGACCGCGAGCAGCGCCGACCACCCGAGCACGGCGCGGCTGATTCCGGCGCGGTGACGCCAGGCGGCGATCGGGATCACCCACGCAGCGTACGACGCCAGCACGAAGCTGCCGGCGAGGAGGAACGCGGTCAACGCCGCGATCGCCACCAGCTCGGGGGTGGGGTCGGTCAGGCGCGAGAGCGTGAACAGCAGACCGAGCCCGGCGATGAGCAGGAGTGCCGCGGGCCCGACCCGGCTGAGGTCGGTGACGCGATCGGCGTTGCGCAGCCCGATCAGGTGCTCGAACCCGTCGAGGCGGGTGAGCTGCCAGATCGAGGCGCCACTCTCCCGTCGGGTCCCGTTGGTGACCGGGCGCAGGGTGCGGAATCCACCGACCAGCGCGTACGGCACCGCGAGCAGCGCCAACGCGGCGGCGCCGGGGCCGGTGGCGGCCCGCTTCCCGTGATGGCGCCACACCCACAGCAGGAGCGCGGCGAGCGCGGCGATGGCCACGATCTTCACCAGCGCCGCGAGCGCGATCACCGCGGCCGCGGCCACGAACCGTCGGCGCGACGCGAGCAACACCCCGGCGAGCACGCCGAGGCCGACCAACGCGTCGTTGCGCCCGACGTTGACCACCTGCAGCGCGATCACCGGGTTGAGCCCGACGAGTAACACCACGACCGGGTCGCGCGTCTTGTGCGCCAGGAGCACGAGCGCGACGAACACCGCGCCCGCGGCCAGGAGTTGGTAGCCCAGGCGGGTCGGCAACGTGGCGGTACCGGCGATCGATGCGAGCGCGGCCGACAGCGCGCTGAACGCGGGTCCGTAGAGCGAGGGCGTGTGCCGCCATTCGCGCGCCACCGAGCGCGAGGAGCGGGTCGTGCGGGTAGTTCGCCGGCACGTGGGTGTAGGGGCTCGCGTGATAGCGGGCCACGATGCGTCCGATCATCGCGTACGACCAGAGGTCGCCCGACGCGCGCGGCGGTTGGATCACCGCGATCGCCGACAGCACGATCGAACCCGCGAACGCCGCGTGCATGGTCAGCGCGCGCCGCAGCGAAGGCACAGTGGCCACCGCGAGGATCGCGCCGAACGCCACGACGAGTGCGACCGCGCGCGCGACCGACGACACGCGCAAACCGCCGACGAGCACGACCGCGGTGCCGCCGACCGACAACGCGAGCAGCGCGAGAACTGTGATCTGTGCCCGGCCTTTGATCACATCACGGACGGTAGGCGTCAATCGTGCGCGTGCAACGTCACCTTTGGGGGTTTGCGTGGGGGTTTGTTCGCGCCCTCATCGAGTTTTCATCTTCACGCGCCTGCGGCGCGGGGAGTTCAGCGCGGACGCGCGTGCAGACGCGCCGCGAGCGCGGCCGGTTCAGTCACCACGTCGAAGTGGTCGACGGTCACGAGGTGCTCGCGGTTGCGTTGCTGCAGAAGTTCGCCGATGTAGCGATTGAGCGCGACGACCACGGGGAAGTCGGCGAACGCGTCGGCCGACATACGGACCGCGTTGATCGTGCCCAGCCCGGCGTCGGCCACGAGCAACACGAAGTCGGGGGCGAGCAGTCGCGCCAGGTCGACGTTGTCGCCGTCGGCGCTGATGGGGGAGCGGGGACCGCCGACCCCTTCCACCAACCCGACCGCGGTGCCTTCGTCCCAGCTGATCCCGCCGGCGAGGTCGGCGGTGGTGAAGCTCGGCGCGCCGAGCTCGGCTGCGGCCATCGGGGGAGCCCACGCCAGGTCGAAGGTGCGGGTCGGTGGACAGACGACCGCCGGATCCTCGCCGGTCGCGTCGCCCAGCACGTCGGCGTCGGAAGGCGCGCCGGGCGCGCCCGATTGCACCGGCTTGCGTGCCTCGACCCGGATCCCCGAGCCCCGCAACGCGCGGCTGAGGGCGGCGGCCCACCAGGTCTTCCCGATGTCGGTACCTGTGCCACTCACGAACACCAGCGTCGGCGGGCGGATCATCCGGCCTCGGGGAAGAGACGGTCGAGGGCGCGTGCCAGCGTGTCGATCTGCTCCGGCGTGTGCGCGGCGGAGATGGCGACGCGCAGGCGCGACGTGCCGACGGGAACCGTCGGCGGGCGGATGGCGGTGACGAGCAGGCCTTCGTCGAGCAGCGCGGCGGCGGCGTCGAGCGCGCGCGCTTCGGTGCCGCACACGTAGGGCAGAATCGGCGACGGATGGCCGGGCCGCAACCGGTCGATGTTCGTCCGCAGCCGGGCTCGCAGCTGTTCGCCCTCGGGTGAGCGCAACACGCCGAGTGCGGCGAGGGCGGCGGCGGCGTCGGCCGGACTCGATGCGGTCGTGAAGATGTAGGAGCGGGCGCGGTTGACGAGGAGCTCGGTGAAGCGCGCCGGCCCGGCGACGAAGCCACCGAGCGCGCCGAGCGTCTTCGACAACGTGCCGACGCGCAACACGTCGACGTCGCCGAGCGCCACTTCCGGAGCGAGCACGCCGTGGGCCTCGTCGAGCACGAGGAGCGCACCGTGGTGCGCGCACACCGCGGCGAGCTTGTCGACGGGCGCGACGTCGCCGTCCATCGAGAACACCGTCTCGCTCACGACGATGGCGCGGCCGTCGGGGTGCGCCCGCAACAGCTCGTCGACGTGAGCCGCGTCGCAATGGCGGTACACCGCGAGGGGCGCACCGGCGAGGCGCCGACCGTCGATCAATGACGCGTGGTTGAGCTCGTCGGAGCACACGAGCACGTCGGCGGCGGCGAACGTGCCCAGCACGCCGAGGTTGGCGGCGAATCCGGTCGCGAAGAGGACCGCCGACTCGGTGCCCTTCCAGGCCGCGAGCGCGTGCTCCAACTCGCCGTGCACCGGACGCGAGCCGACGATGAGCCGGGCCGAGCCGGCGCCGGTTCCCCACCGGTCGATGGCGTCGTGCGCGGCCTGCACGACCGCGGGGTGCTGCGTGAGCCCGAGGTAGTCGTTCGACGCGAACGACACCACCGCGACGTCGGCGGCCGCGCCCTCGCCTGCGCCCGGCTCCGCCCCGCGCCCGGCCAACGTGCCCGTCGGCCCCGCGGCGTCGAGCGGGCGCGGCTCGCGCCACTGCCCGGCGGCGCGGATGGTTCCCGCTTCGCCGTCGGCCCAGTCGGCCCAGTCCGTGCCCCGCGCCGCGGTCATGTGGTCACGTCGTCGATGGCCGCCGCGAGCGTGTGCACGATGCGGTGCAGCTCGGGTGACGTGACGGTGAGCGGCGGCATGAGCACGACGACGTCACCGAGCGGACGCAGCAACACCCCGCGGTCGACCGCCGCCGCGCACACCCGCCGCCCCCAGCGCAGATCTTCGGCCGGCGGCGTGGCTGAACGCGGGGGAGGGGGCGCGAGCTCGACGCCACCCATGAGGCCGCACAGGCGGACTTCGGCCACTGCGGGATTGGGCGCGATGCGATCGTCGAGCAGTGCCCGCAACTCCGCCGAACGTTCCTGCACATTGTCGAGCACCGACCACGCCGACAACAGCTCGAGATGACGCAGCGCGACCGCCGCCGCCAGTGCGTTCCCCGAGTACGAGTGCCCGTGGTAGAGCGTCCGTTCCCTGAGGTCGGGCCCGAGGAACGCGTCGAACACGCGACCACTTGCGACGGTGGCCGACATCGGCAGGTAGCCCGCGGTGAGTCCCTTGCCGAGCACGAGCAGATCAGGCCGGAGATCCGACTGCTCCGACGCGAACAGCGTGCCGGTGCGCCCGAAGCCGGTCGCGACCTCGTCGCAGATCAGCAGCACGTCGTGCGCGCGGCACGCGGCACCGAGCGCGCGCAGACCGTCGGGATCGGCGAGCTGCATACCGGCGGCGCCCTGCACGAGGGGCTCGACGATGACGGCAGCCAACTCTGATGCGTGCTCGGCCACCATCGCGATCGCGGTGGTGAAGCACTCGGGGTCGGTGAAGTGGGGTGCCCGGAGCACGGGGAAGCGGAGCGGATCGAAGAGGTCGGTGCCGAATCCGCCGTCGCCCAGCGAGAGGGCGCCGATGGTGTCGCCGTGGTACGCGCCCCCGAACGCCAGGAACGTCGTGCGGCCGGTGACGCCCACGTTGGCCCAGTACTGGAACGCGATCTTCAGTGCCTGCTCGACCGCCGACGCGCCGTCGGACGCGAAGAGGAAGTGCGGTTGGTCGACGGGTACGACCGCGGCGAGTGCCTCGGCGAGCTCCACGACGACGCGGTTGCCGTTGCCGAGCATGGTGGAGTGCGCGCCGCGGTCGATCTGCTCGCGCAGCGCGTCGTCGAGCTCGGGCACGCGGTGGCCGAGCGTGTTCACCCACAATGACGAGATGGCGTCGAGGTAGCGGCGACCGTCGACGTCGATGAGCTCGTTGCCCTCGGCCCGCTCGACCAGCACGGGCGCGCTCTCGGCGAACGTGCCCATCTGGGTGAAGCCGTGCCACACGACGGCGGCGTCGCGCTCCACCCATTCGTCGTGACGCCCCATGCTCTACTCCGACACGTACTCGGCCCCGAGATCCCGCAGCGCCTCGCGGATCCGGGCCGCGGCCACATCGAGTGATCCCGGCGGTGGATCCGGGTCGGCGTGGGCGAACGACAGCTCCGCCACCGAGTCGAACGGCACCACGTGGATGTGCACGTGCGGGACTTCGTCACCCACGATCATCACGCCGACCCGCCGGGGCGAGAGCGACGCGTCCTGCGCCCGGCCGATGGTCTGCGCGACCTGGAAGAGGTGCGCGGCGAGGGTGGGCTCGAGGTCGATCCAGTGGTCGATCTCTTCACGCGGGACGACGAGCGCGTGCCCCGGGTGCATCGGGTTGATCGAGAGGAACACGACGCACTCGGGATCCCGCCAGACGAACACCCCGGGGATCTCGCCCTCGATGATGCGCGTGAACAACGTCGGCATCGCTGCAGGCTACCTATCCACTTCTGTATGTGGAGAGGGAGCGGCGCCGGTTGCGGTGTGGCGACCGGTGGCGTGTGGGTGGCGGCGCGGACTCGACCATTAGTGGGGAGAGGGAGCGGCGCCGGTTGCGGTGTGGCGACCGGTGGCGTGTGGGTGGCGGCGCGGACTCGACCATTAGTGGGGAGAGGGAGCGGCGCCGGTTGCGGTGTGGCGACCGGTGGCGTGTGGGTGGCGGCGCGGACTCGACCATTAGTGGGGAGAGGGAGCGGCGCCGGTTGCGGTGTGGCGACCGGTGGCGTGTGGGTGGCGGCGCGGACTCGACCATTAGTGGGGCCCGGAGAGGAGGGAGTCGGCCTGGGCGCCCGCCTTCCGGACGCCGGCGATGAGCGACGCCAGCGAGAACAGCGCCGCGGTCACGAGCACGATGGCCCCGCCCGCCGCGAGCGCCCACTGGCGCGCCGCCCACAGCCCGAGCACCGCCGACAGCACGCCCACCCCGACGGCGCCGATCAGCGTGCCCCGGAACGACCGGGCCAACAGCCGGCTGGTGGCGACCGGCAGCACCATGAGTGCGGCGATGAGCAGCACGCCCACGATGCGCATGGCCATCACCACGGTGACCGCGCTCAACACCGCGAGCAGCGTGTTCAACGAGCGCGCCGGGATGCCCGCGACCCGCGCCGAGTCTTCGTCGAACACGACCGCGAGCAGCGCCCGCCCCGTGAATCCGATGGCGACCACGATCACCGCGCCCAGCGCCACGACCGTCCAGATGTCGCTGGCGGTGGCGGTGAGGATCGACCCGAACAGGTACGGCTGGAGATTGGTGTTGGTCGCGGAACGGCTGGCGAGCACGACCCCGGCGGCGATGCCCCCGTAGAACACGAGGGCGAGGGCAAGGTCGCCGGTGGCATTGCCGCGGGCGCGCAGCCATTCAATCACCAGCGCCGCGATCACCGCGAACAGCAGCGCGGTCCACGTGGGCGACGTGTTGAAGAGCAGCGCCGCGCCGATGCCGGCGACCGCGACGTGGCCGAGACCGTCGCCCAACAGCGACAGCCCCTTCTGTACGAGGAACACACCCATCAACGGCGCGGTGGCGCCGACCACGATGCCGGCGATCAACGCCAGCTGCATGTAGCTGCGGTCGAACGGCCACGGCAAGGCCCACGGCATACCCGGGAGCACGTTCATTCGACGAGCTCCTCGAGCCAGAGGGGAAGGTCGTCGCGGTGCACGCCGAGGCTCACGCCGGTGGCGGCGAGCTCACTCGGCGCGCCGTCGAACATCACTCGGCGCTTCAGCACGATGAGGTGGTCGAGATCGTCGGCCACCGCCCCGAGTTCGTGCGAGACCAACAGCACCGCGGCCGCGTGCTCCTGCACCAGGTGCACCAGCGAGTCGCGGAACAGACCCTGCGACTCGACGTCGACCCCGGCGATCGGTTCGTCGAGTACGAGCAGCTCGGGTTCGGCGGCCAATGCACGCGCGATCAGCGCCCGTTGCTGTTGGCCACCGGAGAGTTCGGTGAGGCGTTGCTTGCGGAAGTCGACGAGCGCCACCGATTCGATCGCGTGGTCGACGGCTTCCCGATCGGCGGCCCGCCGCCGGCGCCACCACCCTTGCTTGGCCAGCCGCCCGGTGGCGACGATCTCCTCGACGGTGGCCGGGAGGTCGGAGGCGATGCGCGGCCGCTGCGGGACGTACCCCACCCGCCAGCGGTCGTGCAGCGCGGACGGCGCGCCGCCGAACACCTCGACCGACCCGGTACCCGGCGGGAGGAGGCCGAGCAGGATGCGCAGCAGGGTCGACTTCCCCGACCCGTTGGGCCCGGCCAACGCGGCGAATTCGCCGCGCGCGCACCTCGAGGCCGACCCGTTCGAGCACCTGCTCCCGGCCGTAGGAGAAGGAGACGTCGTGCGCCGCGAGCACGACGGGGCCCGCGGGCGGCTCCCGTCCGGGCGTGGCGGCGGCCTCCTCCGAGTTGAGCATGATTCTCATTATGACCCGTCGGCGCCCCCGCCGCCCACGGAGATCCGGGCCGGAGGAAGCTCGACGAGGCTCGAGGGAGCGCGAGCGGGCGCGAGAATGAAGGTGATGGCGCACGACCACGATCACGGCGACGTGCTGCGCCGCACCGCGGCCCGCAACGTCGGCCGGCTGTGGCTGGCGCTCGGGCTCACGCTCGGGTTCGTGGTGATCGAGGCGATCACCGCCTTCGTGGCCGGTTCCCTCTCACTGCTCTCCGACGCCGCCCACATGCTCACCGACGCGGTGGCGATCGGGCTCGCGCTCGGGGCGATCGTGGTGGCGAACCGCGCGTCGACCGAAGGGTCGCGCACGTTCGGGCTGTTCCGGCTCGAGATCCTCGCGTCGCTCCTCAACGCGATCCTCACGTTCGCGGTTGCCGCCTACGTGATCGTGGAAGCGATCCTTCGATTGGTGAACGGCGGCGTCGACATCGAGGCCGGGCCGATGCTCGTCGTCGCGGTGGGCGGGCTCGTGGTGAACATCGTCGTGTTCTTCATGTTGCGCACCGGCGCGCGCGACAGCCTCGCGGTGCGCGGTGCCTACGTCGACGCGATGGCCGACACCGCGGGCTCCATCGGCGTCATCGTCGCCGCGATTGTGATCGAGCTCACCGGATGGACCCCGATCGACGCCATCGTGGCCGCGGTCATCGGCATCTGGATCATCCCGCCGCGTGGGGCCTCGCGTCGAGTGCGCTCCGCGTGCTGCTGCAGATCGCGCCCGCGAGCATCGACCTCGCCGCGATCAAGTGCGAGCTGCTCGCGTTGCCGGGCGTCGTCGACGTCCACGACCTCCACGTGTGGACACTCACGTCGGAGATGGACGTCGCCAGTGCGCACGTGATGATCGGACCCGACGTCGACGCGCACTCGGTGCTCGATCAGGCCCGCGTGTTGCTCCTCGACCACGAGATCAGCCACGCCACGATCCAGGTGGAACCCGACGACCACGCGGGGTGCGCCGAGCTCAACTGGTGACGCGGGCCGGCGCGGTGCGCCGTACCGGCCGGGTCGGCGGTGGTTGCGGCCGCAGCCGGAACGCGGCCGCGGCTGCCAACCCGGCGCCGAGGCCGAGCATCGTGGTGACGAGGAGGCGGGCCACCCAGTTGGGGTACGTCGTCGGCAGCTGCGACGCGCCGAGTGACGTCAGGTCGGCGAGCCCGCCCGCCACGAACAGGAAGATGGTCGCCACCAGCACCAGCGGGATCGCAGCTTCAGTGCCCCGGCGGCGCATCCAGACGAGGGCGAGCACGCCGAGCAGGATTCCGCCGATCGAGTAGGCGCTCTGCACCAACTTGGTCACTCCCGACGCGCTCGACGCGCCCCACAACCCGATGACGTGCGCGAGCTCGCTGGCCGTCAGCACGATGAGCACGACCGCGAAGACGGTTCGGTACACGCGCGTGCGCGACAACGCGAACACGATCACCGCGACCACCAGCGCTGCGACCACCCAGGGCCACGGCGACGGGGGCGGGACCCACACGATGTGTCCCGTGGCGGAGAGTGCCTGTCCGTTGGTGCGCATGCCGATGCGGAACGTGTCGATGACGTGCGGGTGGCTGCGATCGCGCTGCACGACCGGCGGATCCACCGTGCCCATGTAGTGCGCGCGGTGGTCGTGCCAGCGCGCGGTCGTGCCGTCGCTGGTCTTCTTCCACACGGGCGGGGCCTTGGCGTCGGCCTGTTTCGGCGCGGGCCCGCTCGGGTTCACACTGCGGTTGAAGTAGGTGGCCGGTGAGCGCGTGTTCTCGAACACGCCGCGCGGGCCGACGCGCAGGTACGGCTCGCCGTCGTAGCCTTCCACGATCACGTCGTGCGCGGTGGTGTTGGTCAGCTCCAGCCGCGTGCCGAGGTCGACAGCGACCAGCGTGATGCCCGGCACCGACGGGCGGATGGGCCCGAGGCGGGTCTGGTAGTCGGTGGGCTTCAGCCCACCGAGGCCGTGCGCGCTCGCCGGTGCCGCGCTGATCACGACCGTCGCGCACACGACCAGGAATCCGATGAGCCCGGCGCCCAGCCGGTGCCGTGTCATCGCGCCTCCGGCGCACACTCGGAACGCTGACGGTTTCGGGCCAAGCGCGCGAGATCGTTCACCGGGAGCGACGATACTGGTGCGGCTCGGCGATCTCACCAAGGGCGTCCTGTACCTGTGCCTTCCGTTCGCGTCACCACCAACTTCTTCCTGGTGCTCACGCTGTTCGCGAACGCGGTCGTCGCCTTCGCCGTCGTGCTCGGGATCGCGGCACTGGTGTCGCAGCGGGCGCGCGACGCGGTACACGCGCTCGTCGACGTGTTCGGCCCGCAGTCGATCCTGCTCGCGTGGATCGTGGCCGTCGTCACCACCGCCGGCAGCCTCTACTACTCGGAGCACGCGGGTTTCATCCCCTGCACGCTGTGCTGGTACCAGCGCATCCTGATGTACCCACTCGTCATCGTCCTCGGGGTCGCCTGGCTCCGGCGCGACCACCAGGTCTGGAAGACCGCGCTGCCGTTCGTCGCCATCGGCGCGCCGCTCGCGCTCTACCACTGGTTGGTGGAACGGGTGCCCTGGTTCGCGAGCACCAGCTCCTGCTCACTCGACGTCCCCTGCACCTCGCCCTGGTTCGAGAAGCTGGGCTTCGTCACGTTGGCCTGGATGTCGATGAGCAGCTTCCTGCTCATCGGGACCCTCCTCGTGTGCTCGATCGTCTTCCGGCGCCACGCCGAGCTCGAGGGCGTCGACGATGTCGACGACTCCGATCCGACCGACCCGGCTGACCCCGACCGACGAGCGCGTGCGCGCTCGTCGGCCGCGCCGGTCGATACCGTGGTGCCGTGAGCAACAAGGGCCAGCGGCAGCGCGAGAACCAGAAGCGCCGGGCGGCCGTCACCGCGGCCCAGAACAACGGGCGACGTACGCGCATCCTGGTCTACGGCGGTCTGCTCGTCCTCGCCATCATCGCCGGGATCGTCGTGGTTCTCGCGTCGGGCGGCGGCAGCGACGCGCAGGCGACCGCGACCGAGACGGCTCCGGTGAAGGTCACGGGGAGTCCCCTGCCCACCTTCCAGGGTGACTCCAGCAACGATCCCGCCATCGGCGACACCATTCCCACGCTCCAGGGTGTCTCGGTGTTCGACGGCAAGCCCGTGGAGATCAAGCCCAACGGCAAGCCGCAGGCCGTGGTCTTCGTGGCCCACTGGTGCCCGCACTGC
This sequence comes from uncultured Actinomycetes bacterium, assembly GCA_963819735.1. Lineage (GTDB taxonomy): Bacteria > Actinomycetota > Acidimicrobiia > IMCC26256 > DASPTH01 > CAWFXC01. Next base: position 1,727,640 of record CAWFXC010000001.1, read on the forward strand.
CAGGCCGAGGTCCCCCGCCTGGTGAGCCTGGCGAAGAGCGGCGCGTTCAAGGGTGTCGACGTCTCCGCCGTCGCCACCGGTACCAACTCGGGATACCCGAACTATCCGCCGTCGGCCTGGCTCAAGCGGGTGTCGTGGCCGTTCCCGGTGATGGCCGACAGCAAGAACTACACCGCGGCCAATGCGTACGGACTCTCGGCGTATCCCTACTTCGTGCTCGTCGATTCCGAGGGCAAGGTGGCCGCACGCGCGTCGGGCGAGGTCTCCGACAAGGACGTGGTCGCCAACCTCGACGCGCTGAAGGCGGGTCAGCCGCTGCCACTGCTCAAGTCGGGCGCGAGCTCGTCGTCGGGTTAGGCGCTCACCCGCGACACGCCGTCAGGCGCAAGTGACGCAGACGCCGACGAGGTCGACGCGGTGGTGCTGCGTCTGGAATCCCGTCGTGCGTGTGATCTCCTCGGCGGCGGCCGCCACCGATCGCTCGAGTCCGGCCGACGCGGGGACGTCCTCGACCCGGCCGCACGACGCGCAGATCAAGTGGTGGTGGTGCCCGGTGAGGTCCTCGGTGAGCTCCCACCGGGCGAACTCGTCGGTTCCCACGACGCGGTGGACAATGCCGGCGTCTTCGAGCACCACGAGGTTGCGGTAGACGGAGCTCTGCGCGAGCCGGGGCCGATCCTCGAGGATCTCGGGGATCGTCAGCGGCCGGGGCGCGGCGGTGAGCGAGTCGATCAGTGCTTCGCGGTTGGCCGTGAGCCGTTGCCCGACGCTGCGGAGCCGGGCGGCCGCGGTGTCGCGCACCTCGTCGGCTGGGCCATGCGTTTCGTGGTGGGCGCTCTCGTTCGCGCTCGCGGCCATGGCATCGATGCTACCGGTCCCGTCGCCGGGATTCCCGCGGCCGCTACGGTCGCAGCTTGGATCCGACCGCTCGCTTCACCGAGATCGTGGCCTCCCCGGAGTCCGAGATCGCGCTCGACGAGGCCGCGCTCCTGATCGCCGCGCACGCGCACCCCGATCTCGATGTCGACGCACGGCTCGCGCAGGTCGACGCGCTGGCGGCGAGCGCCGCGGGGTTGAGTGCGAACGAGGTGGCGACCTTCCTGTTCGTCGACCAGGGGTTCGCGGGGAACACCGACGACTACGCCGACCCGCGCAACTCCTATCTCGACGACGTGCTCGACCGGCGGCTCGGGATCCCGATCACGCTGAGCGTGCTCATGATCGAGGTGGGCCGACGCAACAGGCTCCCGTTCCACGGTGTCGGCATGCCCGGCCACTTCCTCGTGAGCGGCGGACCCGGCGAGTGGTTCGACCCGTTCAACGGCGGTGTCCGGCTCGACCTCGCGGGGTGTGCCGACCGGTTCGCGGAGACGCAGTCGCGTGCCGCGTTCCGGCCGCAGTTCCTGATGCCGGTCGGGCCGCGTCGCATCCTCGAACGCATGCTGGGGAACCTGCAGCACTCGTTGCTCACGCGCGATCCGGCGTCGGTAGCGTGGGTCACGCGGCTGCGGTTGCGGATCCCCGGGATCACGCTGAGCCAGCGCGGGGAGTTGGCGGGCCTGCTCGGGAGCCTCGGGCACTTCTCCGAAGCCGCACGCGAGCTCGACGTGCTCGCGCGCGAACTGCCGGGCGACGGCGGGGAGCAAGCCGCCCGCGCCGCGGCGCGCCTGCGAGCGCGCGCCAACTGACGGCGTCCCCCGCTAGCGTTCTGGGGTGCCCGGGAAGACGCTGCCGATGTTCCCGATCGGGTCCGTGCTGTTCCCGCACGCGTTGCTCCCACTCCACATCTTCGAGGAGCGCTACCGCGTGCTCGCGGAGACGTGCCTGCGTGGCGACGGACGATTCGGTGTCGTGCTGATCGAGCGCGGCTACGAGGTCGGCGGCGGTGACACGCGATTCGGCGTGGGCACCGTGGCCCGCATCGTGGAGGCCGCGCGCACACCCGACGGCCGGTACCTGCTCTCCACCGTCGGCACCGAGCGCTTCCGCATCCGCCGCTGGCTGGCCGACGACCCCTTCCCGCGCGCGGAGATCGACCTGATCGACGAACCCCGGCGGGTGCCGGCGACGGTCGGCGACCGCGCGGTCGAGATCCAGCGGCTCCTCGGCCGCGTGCTGGCGATGAGCGCGGAGCTGGGCGAACCGGCGGCACCGGTCGACGCGGCCCGGCTCGACCCCGATCCGCTGCGCGCGTCGTTCGAGGCGGCGGCGGTGGCGCCGATCGGTCCGCTCGACGCGCAGCGGCTGCTCGAAGCTGACGACCCGCGCGATCGCTTCGACCGGCTCGAAGCGCTGCTCGTCGACACCGCCGAGGTCCTCGAGCTCCGCCTCGCCGGCGGCTGACCCGGCACGCGATCGCCGCCCGGTCGACGCCCGGTCGACCCCGGTCGACACCGGTGGGCCGTGCACGGGCCCGGGTACCCTGAGCCGCATGACTCCCGACGATGCACGCGAACGTCTCCTGGCCGAGCAGGCACGGGTCGAGGGACTCATCGGCGAGTTCCGGGGTGAGCTCGGCGAACCCGAGGCCGACGACGGCTCCGAGCTCACCGATCCCGCCGACAACGCGTCCGACACCTTCGAGCGCGAGAAGGATCTCTCGATCCTCGAGCAGCTCGAGTCCGAGTTGGCCGAACTCCAGGCCGCGCTCGAACGCGTCGACAACGGCACCTACGGGATCGACGAGGTCACCGGTGAGCCGATCGATCCCGCTCGCCTGGACGCGCTGCCGACGGCCCGTACGAACGTGAACGCCGGAGCCGACAACTGAGCGTCCGGCTGCGGCTGTTCGCCCAGGCACGCGAAGCCGCCGGGCGCTCGCACGACACCGTCGACGCCGCGACGCTCGGCGCGGCGCTCGACGCGGCGCGAGCCCGCTACGGAACCGAGTTCGGGCGCGTGCTCGACAACGCGCGCGTGTGGGTCAACGGCGACGAACCGGCCGACGGTCCCGCCACCGTGCTCGAAGACGGTGACGAGGTGGCGGTGCTCCCACCGGTCAGCGGCGGCTGACCCCACCGACGGCCACGATCGCGGCGACCATCTTGTAGGCCGCCTCCGCGGGCCCGATCTCGTCGGGCCGCAGCAGGTTGGCCATGATCCGCAGCACCCACTCCATCAGCGGACGGGACTGCATCCCCACGCGCGTGAGCTCGCGCATCACCGCGGGGTTGCCGATGGCGGTGACGAACGCCCGTGCCACCTTCCAATACAGGCCGTAGATCGCTTCGAGCTCCGCGGGGTAGCGGGTGAGCGCCAGGCCGTCGCCGGTGGTGAGCGCCTCCGACACCGCGCTCGCGGCCAGGCGGCCGGTCTCGTACGCGAGCGAGATGCCTTCGCCGTTGAACGGGTTCACGGAGCCGGCCGCGTCGCCGACCACCAGCCAGGTGGGGCCGACGTTGGGGGTGACCGACCCGCCGGTGGGGAGCTTGCCGCCCGTGGGTGCCCCGCACGACGTCTCGGGCGTGATGCCCCACCGCTCGGGCGCGGTGGCGATGAACGCGTCCATCAGCTTGCTCGTGTTGACCGACTTCCAGCCGGCAAAGGTGGACAAGAGGCCCACGCCGACGTTGACGGTGCCGTCGCCCACCGGGAAGATCCAGCCGTAGCCCGGGAGGTGGTTGCCCTCGCGATCGCGCAGATCAAGATGGCTCTCGATCCACGGCTCGTCGTGGTACGGGCTCGTGAAGTAGCCGCGCACCGCGACCCCCAGGGGATAGGTGCGATCACGTGCGGTGCCGAGGGCGCGGCCGAAGCGCGAGTTGGCGCCGTCGGCGACCACCAGGTACTTCGCCCGTACGCCCTGGCTGACGCCGTCACGGCGAAGTAACGCGCCGGTTACGAGACCGTCCTCGACCAGCGGCTCGACGGCCTCGGTACCCGACCAGAGGGTCGCGCCCGCCTTCACCGCGCGCTCGGCGACCATCTCGTCGAGATCGCGGCGGCGGATCACGTAGCCGTAGGGCGGGAAGTCGGGATGGTCCGGCCACTGCAGCTCGAGGGTGACACCGTGCGCGATCGAACGGAGCCCGTCGAAGCGCAGCGAGTTCGAGAGCGGTTCGGCCAGCCCCATGTCGTGCAGCTGGCGCACCGCCCGGGGCGTGAGGCCGTCGCCGCAGGTCTTCTCGCGGGGGAATCGCTTCTTCTCGACGACGAGCACGCGATGGCCGGCCTCGGCCAGCCAGAACGCGGCGGCCGCGCCCGCCGGCCCGCCGCCGACGACGAGCACATCCCAGATGTCCGGGGTCTCCGGTGTCATCGTGGTGCCCTGGTCGGGGCTTGTGCGCTTGTGATCCACAGGCCGTGCTTCACCCGGTCATCGTCGCGCGCCGAAGACCTCGTTGACTCACCGGCGCGCGACACGTCGATAGGCACCGGGCTCAGATAGCGTGATAGGAAACCGACTGCCTCTCATCCCACCACCCCTGTGCTTCGAGAAGGACGACAGGCCCGATGCCCAACCTGATCCCGGACTGGTTGCCATGGATGCGGCCTGCGGGCCGGCTGATCCTGAGCATCGCCTTCTTCGTGATCGGTCTGATCATCGTCTTCGTCCTCATGCGTCGGCCGAAGCCGGATCGACCGGCGACGTGGTCCGAGTGCATCGCCGGCGCAGTCGGTGTGTTCGGCATGATGACGCTCGCGTACGCCGTCATCCCGCACGAGTGGATCACGTTCTCCGACAAGTACCTCCAGTGGGACACCACCGTGTTCGTGTTCCGCAGCCACCAGAAGATGTTGTTCTTCCCGTGGAACTGGCCGTTCAATTTCGACAAGCACAACATCCGCGACATCATCGTGGTCGTCATCTACGGCATCGGGATCGGGCTGAACATCGCGCTGTTCTCGATGTGGCAGAAGCGCGGCATCGAGAAGGCCGACGCGCCCGCGGAGAAGGCGCGTACTTCGCGCTTCGGCCGACCGCTGCGGCGCCGGGCCAACGAGCCCGCGACGGCCGGCGCCAGCGCGAACGGTGGTGACGCCTGATGGCCCGCACCGACGCCAACCCGCCCATGCCCGACTTCTCCACCGACTATGAGCTGCAGGAAGTCGACCCGTCCTACCTGACCGCATCGGTGAAGCCGAAGCAGTTCCTGCACATCGACCAGGCGGAATGCATCCTCTGCGAGGGCTGCGTCGACATCTGCCCGTGGAAGTGCATCCACATGGTGTCGGTCAGCGCGATCAGCGACTCCGTGAACACCGAGCAGCCCGGCGAGGACCCGAGGGACCACGTCGCGTTCATCGTCGACGAAGACATCTGCACGCGCTGCGCGCTCTGCGTCGACCGGTGCCCCACCGGGGTCATCATCCTCGGCAAGCTCCAACCCGACATCGCCGAAGGCGATCTCCATACCCGCACCGCCAGGCACGGCTACGCCTACGGCGTGCGGTTCTGAACCACAGGTTTTCGAGGAGACAGCTTCGTGGCCAACGGTAACGGCACCAACGGCAGCAGCAACGGGCACGGCGGCGGCGTCAAGGTCGGCGAGGCGCTCGAGAAGGTCGACGAGAAGGTCCGCGGCTCACAGGCTTGGACCTCCATCTTCCGGCCCGGCTCGGTGTTCCGCCGGGGCTACACCGACAGCCCCCGGAACCGCTCCTACGTGATCATGAACAACGTGCTGTACCACCTTCACCCGGTGAAGGTGAAGCGGCACGCGGTGAAGGTCTCCTACACGCTGTGCCTCGGCGGCCTGTCGTTCTTCCTCTTCATCCTGCTCACCGTCACCGGCATCTTCCTGATGTTCTTCTACCGGCCGACGGCGGCGGCCGCGTGGCCGACGGTGCAGACCCTCGAGACCGCCGTCACCTTCGGCTCGCTCGTGCGCAACATGCATCGATGGGCGGCGCACCTCATGGTGCTCACCGTGTTCCTGCACATGAGTCGCGTCTTCTATCACGGCGCCTACAAGGCACCCCGCGAGTTCAACTGGGTGATCGGCGTCATCCTGCTCACGCTCACGCTGCTGCTCTCGTTCACCGGCTACCTGCTCCCGTGGGACCAGTTGGCGCTGTGGGCGGTGACGGTCGGCACGAACATGATGGGGTACACCCCGGTGTTCGGGAGCTCGATCAAGTACGTCCTGCTGGGGTCGAAGGAGATCGGCAACGAGACGCTCCTTCGTTGGTACGTCCTCCATGTGCTGCTGTTGCCATTCGTCATCGTCATCTTCATGGCGGTGCACTTCTGGCGCGTCCGTAAGGACGGCGGCATCTCCGGTCCGCTGTAGAAGAGGGGAGCTGATCGATGACCGACATCCCTGACCATCTTCTCCAGCGCAGCAAAGAGCGCCGGAGGGCGCTCGGTCTCCCCGTCCCCGGTGAGGAGGGCGGCGAAGCCGAGGCGCCGGCTGCCGACGCGCCCGCGGAGGAAGCCGCCGCGCCCGCGGCCGAGATCCCGGCGGCGGCGGCGGCGTCGTCCGAACCCGCCGCCGACGTCGAGACGTCGAGCGGCACCAAGATTCCCGCCCACCTGCTCGAACGGGCCAAGCGCCGCCGGGCCGCGGCGGGCGGTGGGGGTGGCGACGTCGCCGCCGCCGGTGCCGCGGGCGCCGCAGCCGCCACCGCGACCCTCCCGGCCCCCACCACGACGGGACCCGGCGGTCACACCCAGCGGCTGCTCACCGTCGTCAAGTCGGGATCGATCCAGCAGACCCGCGCCGAGGCGCAGGACAAGGTGCACACCTGGCCGCACCTCCTGGTGATCGAGTTCGCCGCGATCCTGATCGTCACGGCGGGTCTCCTCATCTTCTCCGCGTTGGTGAAGGCACCGCTGCTCGGCCTGGCCGACTTCAACAAGACGCCGAACCCGTCGAAGGCGCCGTGGTACTTCCTGGGGCTGCAGGAACTGCTCACCATGTTCAACCCGCAGATCGCGGGTGTGCTCATCCCCGGCGTGGCGCTGATCCTGCTGATGTTCGCGCCGTTCATCGACAAGAACCCGTCCACCAAGCCGAAGGACCGCAAGTTCGCGGTCGCCATCTTCACGGTCTTCGTCCTGATGTGGGCGGTGCTCGTCATTCTCGGTTCGTTCTTCCGGGGCCCCGGCTTCAACTTCGTGTTGCCCTGGAAGGACGGGATCTTCTTTGAGTTGTAGTAGGAGCAACTGACATGTGGATCGCAATTGCCGTCGTCGCTGTCATCGCGCTGGCCGTGATCAGCCTGCTGGTATCGGCTCGGTCGCGGGCCACGACCGGTCGGTTGAGCCGCGAGACGCGCAAGCGTGACGAGGTCGCGGGTGCGTCCGCGACCCCTGACGCGGCGGCGCCGGAGGGCGAGGAGTCGGTGGAGGCGCAGGCCGACGACGCCCGCGCGCGCGCCGACGACGCCCGCAAGGCCATCGGATCCGGTGCGTCCACGGTGCCGGAGAAGTCGGCCGCCCGCACGCCGGTGGTCTACGAGCCGGTCGACCTCGACGAGCTCGGTGTCACCCGACGACAGTTCTTCAACCGTTCGCTGCTGGCCGGCTCCGGTCTGGGACTCGGGGCGTTCGGTGTCGCTGCGCTCGCCTTCCTCTGGCCGGGAGCGAGCAGCGGTTTCGGCGGCAAGGTCGCCGTCGGCTCGGTCGCCGACGCCCAGACCGCCATCGGCGCCAAGCAGCCCTTCTACAACGCCACCGCCAAGACCTACATCGTGGCGTACCCGAAGTCCGCCCTCCCGAAGGCCAAGAAGGTGGCGGCCTACACGCCCCCGATCCTCGCCGGGATGGAAGCCGGATACGTCGCCCTGTACCAGAAGTGCGTGCACCTGGGCTGCCGCGTGCCGTGGTGTCAGAGCTCGCAGTGGTTCGAGTGCCCGTGCCACGGCTCGAAGTACAACAAGGTCGGTGAGAAGGTCGGGGGCCCGGCGCCGCGTGGCCTCGACCGGTTCGTGCTCGAAGTGTCGGGCGGGAACATCATCGTCGACACCGGCAACCTGGTGCTCGGGCCGCCCATCGGCACGAACACCATCAACCAGAGCCCGGAAGGCCCGCTCTGTGTCTGACGCTCACCGACCGACGATCGCGCGCCCTGGAGCCCGTCCGGCATGAGTTTTCGCACCGTCCTGGTACTCGTCAACGTCGTCGCGCTGGCGGGCATCTTGGGTTTCATCATGTTCCGCGTCGTGCGGCTCAAGCACAACCAGGAGCCCGCGCCCGAGAACCTCGAGCCGTTCTTCGACGACGACGTCCTCGAATCGGCCCACCTCGAGCGGGTACTCGGGGTCGCGCTGATCGCGCTCATCGTCGTGGTGCTCGGGCTGCTCGCCTACTTCATCTGGGAGCCCTTCCGGGAGACGGCCGCCGCGTCGGGCTTCCACTCGCAATCGGTGGCCCGCGGCGCAACGCTGTTCGCCAACAACCAGTCGAAGGACTACGACAGCACCAAGTCGCTCCTGTGCGCGAACTGCCACGGGGTCGACGGCGGTGGCGGCGTCGCGAACTTCGTGGTGAAGAGCGAGGATCCCCGCTGCGACCCGAACGCTGCCCCGACCGACTCGACGCCGGCGTACTGCTTGCCGCAACAGGTTGCGTGGGCGGCTCCGAGCCTCCAACTCGCACCGTTGCGCTACTCACGCGCCCAATTGACCCAGATCATCACGTACGGCAGACCCGGGACGCCGATGCCTGCCTGGGGGGTGGCGTCCGGAAAGGGCGCGCTCCAGTCCCAGAGCATCCAGGACCTCGTGAGCTACGTCGAGACCCTGGCCACCACGTCGACGAAGGCGCAGGCCACGGGCGCCGCCGAAACGCAGAGCTGCGGGGCCGACGACAAGGTGAACACCCGCGCCGCGTGCGTCGGGCGCAAGCAGCTCGAGGAGCCGGCGACGCGCGCCGCGGCCGACAAGTGGGTCGTCGACGCCAAGGCCGAACTCGCGGCCGCCCAAGCGCAGCTCGCCACGGCGAGCCCGACTGACCTCCCGACCTACACCAAGCTGGTGCTCGAGAAGCAGGACACGCTCCAGGCGGCCGAGGGGTGGCAGCAGACCACGCAGAACCCCACCGATGGTGCGATCTCCTTCGCCAACAACTGCGCGCGCTGCCACACCCGCGGTTGGTCGTACTTCGACGCCAGCAACCCCGAAGCCAATCCGCCGCCCGGGATCATGGGTGGCGGCGCGTACGGACCGAACCTCACCGGCGGTGACGTGAACAACCAGTTCCCGCCCCCGACCGGCGAGTCCGAGCTCTTCTCGTGGATCAGCATCGGCGTGCCGGCCAATGAGCAGTACGGGATCCGCGGCATCTCGTCGGGACGCATGCCGCACTTCGGCGCGGTCCTGACGAAGAACCAGATCAACGAGATCATGGCCTACGAGCGATCGCTGTAGGAGCGGAGACGACGTGCCCCTCAACTTGGGAAACTCTTTCGTGACGGCGAGCCTGTGGTATCCGACGATCCTCGGCGTCCTCGTCGTGATCTCCGCGATCGTGCTCTTCATCGGTTCGATCTACCTGCTGCTCGGCACGAACCTCGGCGCCCGCCTCGGCTTCCTGGTGACCTTCACGTGCCTCACGGGTTTCATGCTGATCCTCAGCACGCTCTGGCTCACCACCGCTTCGCCGCTCGAGTCGCCGAAGGGCCGCGTGGCGTCGTGGAGCGTCATCGAGAACGTGCCCGACATAACCAAGGCGCAGACCGAAGCCGTGCGCAACATCGCGACGAAGGAGAACAAGGCCGCGGCAACCGACGCGTCCAACGTGCTCTCGGCGGTCGACGCCGCACTCATCACCCAGGTGGGGACCCCCACGGTGCAGGTGACACCCAACGACAACCGTTTCGCCAAGTTCGGCGACATCACGCAGTTCATGGTGCTCGAGACCTACACGACCGGTGGGAGCAACCCGCAGTTCTGGAAGGGCGAGTTCAACCACACGCCGAAGTACGCGGTCGTCGAGTACTGCAAGACCGCACAGCAGAACACGGTGTTCGGGCTTCCTCCGTTGCCGCCTGAGTGTGCCAGCGGCGCCGACGCGCAGCGCGGGTTCGTGGTGGCCAAGTTCGACTACGGCACGCTGCGGCTGCCGCCGTTCGTGATCATCGTCATCTCGGGGATCTTGTTCGGGCTCGGCCTGCTCGCGCTGCACTGGCGGGAGAAGGACGAGATGGAGCGCGAGAAGGCCGAAGCGGATGCCGCAGCGGTACCCGCCCGCAAGGACTCCGAACTGACGAAGGTGTGATGGTGATGCGACGGATCCGTACCCTCGTCGTTCTCGGCCTGTGCACGGTGGGCGCGTTGGTTGCGCTCGCGGTGCCGGCGGGCGCGCAGCAGGTGGTCGACGCGGGGAAAGAGGGCGACGGCTCGGGTGGGCTCGCGTTCGTGCTCATGGTCGTGATGATCGTCGCCGTGGTCGGGTCCCTGTTCTTCATGGACCACGTGCGACGGAACCGGTTGCCGCAGGACGACGAGACCCAGTAGCCAGGCCGTCGTTTCCGGAGCAGTTCGGAGTTCACTGTCGTATGCGACCGTGAACTCCGAGATGTTCGGAGGCTGAGCTAGAGGCTGGCGGCGCTTTCGTGCGCGACGCCGAGCGTGAACTCGAGTTCGGTGTCGTCGTGGGCGAGGCTCACGAACAACGTCTCGTAGCCGCTCGGTGCGAGGAACACGCCGCGGTCGAGCATCTCGTGGAAGAACCGGGCGTAGCGCTCGTGATCGGCCTGCTGCGCCGACGCGTAGTCGGTCACGGGTTCTGAGGCGAAGAAGAAACCGGTGAGCGTGCCGACCTGCGTCACTTGGGCCGCAACGCCGGCGATGTCGAACGCGGCGCGTAGGCCGTCGGCGAAGCGCGTGGCCCGGTCGTCGAGATCGGCGTACGCCGCATCGTCGAGGAGGGCGAGCACCGCCAGTCCGGCGGCGGTGGCCACCGGGTTCCCCGCCAGGGTGCCCGCCTGGTACACGGGCCCGAGCGGCGCCAGGTGGTCCATGAGATCGGCGCGGCCGCCGAGCGCGGCGAGCGGGAGGCCGCCGCCCACCACCTTGCCGAACATCGAGAGGTCGGGGGTTATGCCGTAGGCGCCCTGGGCGCCGTCGGGCCCGAGGCGGAACCCGGTGATCACCTCGTCGCACACCAGGAGCGCGCCGGCGTCGGTGCAACGGCGGCGGAGCCCGGCCAGGAAGCCCTCGGCGGGTGGGACCAGCCCCATGTTGGCCGCCACCGGCTCCACCAGCACGGCGGCCAGCTCGGCGCCGTAGCGGTCGAACGCGTCGTCGAGCGCGGCGTCGTCGTTGTACGGGACCACGACGGTGTCGGCCACGGTGCCGTCGGTGACGCCGGCGGAGCCCGGCAGCCCGAGCGTGGCGAGCCCCGACCCGGCGGCGACGAGCAGCGAGTCGACGTGCCCGTGGTAGCAACCGGCGAACTTGAGGATCTTCGCCCGTCCGGTGACGCCCCGCGCGAGCCGCACCGCGGTCATGGCCGCCTCGGTGCCCGACGACACGAGCCGAACCTTGTCGACCGACGGCACCCGCTCGGCGATGGCTTCCGCGAGCTCGACTTCCCGTTCGGTCGGCGCACCGTACGACGTGCCGAGGGCGGCGGCGCGTTGCACCGCTTCGACGACCGCGGGGTGGGCGTGGCCGAGAATCGACGCGCCCCACGACTGCACGTAGTCGACGTAGCGTCGACCGTCGGTGTCGACGAGGTACGCGCCGTCGCCGCGGGCGACGAAGAACGGCTCGCCGCCCACGGACGCGAACGAACGCACCGGTGAGTCGACGCCGCCCGGAATCCGCGCCAGTGCGCGTTCGTACAACGAGCTCACGACAGGCGTTCGGCCACTTCTCGGGCGAGGTAGGTGAGCACGAAGTCGGCCCCGGCGCGCTTGATCGACGTGAGGATCTCGATCGCGGCCGCGTCACCGTCGAGCCAGCCGTTCTGCGCCGCCGCCTTGAGCATCGCGTACTCACCGCTCACGTGATACGCGGCGACGGGAACGTCGAACGACGACCGCAGCGCGCCCACGACGTCGAGGTACGGCAGCGCGGGCTTGACCATGACCATGTCGGCGCCCTCGGCGATGTCGAGCGCGGTCTCGTCGAGCGCCTCCCGCGCGTTGGGCGGGTCCATCTGGTAGCCGCGCCGGTCACCGAAGCTCGGCGCGCACTCCGCCGCGTCGCGGAACGGCCCGTAGAGCGCCGAGGCGTACTTCGCCGAATAGGCCAGGATCGCCGCGGTCTCGTTGCCGCTCCCGTCGAGCGCGGCGCGGATGGCCGCCACCTGACCGTCCATCATCCCCGACGGCGCGACCACATCGGTCCCCGCGCTCGCCTGCGCGATGGCGATCGACGCGTAACGCTCGAGGGTGGTGTCGTTGTCGACTTCGCCCGCGTCGGTGAGGAGCCCGCAGTGCCCGTGGTCGGTGTACTCGTCGAGGCAGGCATCGGTCATGATCACGAGCGCGTCGCCGACCTCGTCGCGCAGGTTGCGGACCGCGATCTGCACGACACCATCGGGGTCGTCGGCGCCGGAGCCGCGCGCGTCCTTCACCGCCGGTACCCCGAACAGGATCACCGCCGGCACTCCGAGATCGGCGAGCGTACGGACCTCCTTGCGCAGGCTCTCCTGCGTGTGCTGCACGACGCCGGGCATCGACGACACCGGCTCGGCTGACTCGATGCCCTCCTTGACGAACAGCGGCGCGACGAGGTCGTCGACCGAGAGTCGGGCCTCGGCCACGAGCCGCCGCAGCGCGGGTGTGCGCCGCAGTCGGCGCATCCGTCGTTCGGGGAAGGTCATCCGCTCGATGGTAGTGACCGTCGGTCGGCCGCCAACACGTCGAGCAGGGTCGCGACCAGGCCGTCGATCGTGTGCTCCTCGGCCTCGGCATCGACCCGCAGGCCGCGCGCCCGCGCGGTCTCCGACGTGACCGGTCCGATCGAGACGACGACGGGCTGCGGATCCGGCACCGCGCCGAGAAGATCGCACAGGTTGTCAACCGTCGACGACGACGTGAAGGTGATCGCGTCGACTGCGCCGGTGCGCACCCGTTCGAGCACCGCGGGCGCCGGCGACGCCCGCACCGTTCGGTAGACGGGAAGGATCTCGACGCGGTAGCCGCGCTCGGTGAGCCCGGCGGGCAACACGTCGCGGGCCTGTTCGGCGCGCGCGATCAACACGCGCGCGTCGGGTGCCGACGGGTCGGGGAACGCCTCGAGCAACGACTCGGCGATGAACCGCTCGGGCACCAGATCGGTGTTGATCCCGCGCGCCGTGAGCTCGCGCGCGGTGCCGGGACCGATGGCCGCGATACGCAGGCCGGCGAGGGCACGGCCGTCGGCACCCGCCGGCGCGAGGCCGCGGTCGAAGAAGGCGGCGACGCCGTTCGCCGACGTGAAGACGAGCCACTCGAAGTCGGCCAGGCGGGGCAACGTGATGTCGACCGGTTCGATCTCGATCGCCGGCAGTTCGATCACCTCGGCGCCCAACGACTCCAGGCGGGCCCTGACCCCACTCGCCTGTTCGCGGGCGCGGGTGACGACCACCGAGCGGCCGAACAGCGGTCGGGATTCGAACCAGGAGAGGTCGAGTCCCGCGACGTCACCAACCACGATCGCGCTCGGCGCGCGCACGCCGGCATCGGCGATCGTGGCCAGGGTGGCGCGCACCGTGTGCTGCTCGGCGCGGGTGCCGTTGCGCACCGCGGCGACTGGCGTGTCGGGGGCGCGACCACCTTCGATCAGACGCCGGGCGATCTCCCCGACGCGTCCCGCGCCCATGAGGATCACCAGGGTGCCGCCCACCTGGGCCAGGGCGTCCCAGCGGACATCGGTGCGGTCCTTGGCCGGGTCCTCGTGGCCGGTCACCACGGTGAAGTGCGTGGACACGCCGCGGTGGGTCACGGGGATGCCGGCGTACGCGGCGGCACCGATCGCGCTGGTGATGCCGGGCACCACCTCGAACGGCACCCCGGCGGCGGCCAGTGCCTCGGCTTCCTCGCCGCCGCGGCCGAAGACGAACGGGTCGCCACCCTTCAGCCGCACGACCGCGGCGCCGGTGAGCCCGCGCTCGACGAGGAGGGCGTTCGTCTGCTCCTGCGTGAGCTCGACCCGCCCGGGCGCCTTGCCCGCCGAGATGAGCTCGGCACCCGCGGGCGCGAGCGCGAGCAGCGTGGGCGACGCCAGGCGGTCGTAGACCACGACGTCGGCCGCCGCGAGCAGCTCGGCTCCGCGCACGGTGATGAGGCCCGGATCGCCCGGGCCCGCGCCGACCAGGTACACCGTCATTCGGTCGCGTCCTCCGGGCCACCGGGATCGCTGACGTCGTCGAGCTCGAGGAGGGCGCGCCCGCCATGATCGAGCAGCTCGGCCGCGGCGGCGATCCCCGCGGTGATGGGGCTGGCGGCACGGGTGGTCGCGTGCAACACGACCCGGCCGTCGGCCGACGCGAGCAGGGCCTGCACCACGACTTTGCCCTGCTCGATCGAGGCCAGCGCGCCACACGGGAGATCGCAGCCGCCACCCAGCTGGGCGAGGAACGCGCGCTCGGCGCCCACCGCCGCGTGCGCCAACGTGTCGTCGATCGTGGCGAGACGTTCACGTGTCTCGGCGTCGTCGGTGCGGCACTCGACCGCGAGAGCACCCTGCCCGACCTGCGGGAGCATGAGCGAGGGCTCCAGGATCTCGGCGGCCCGATCCTCCAGCCCGAGGCGTTCGAGCGCGGCGATGGCCACGACGATGGCGTCGAACTCGGAGGCGCGCTCGATCCGAGTGGGGATGTTGCCGCGCAGCTCGGCAAACGTGAGATCAGGACGCAGCGCCGCGAGTTGCGCACGACGGCGCACCGAACCGGTACCGATGCGCGCACCGGCGGGCAACGCGTCGAGGGTGGAACCGACGAGTGCGTCGCGCGGATCGGCGCGTTCGGGGACGGCGGCGAGCACGATGCCGTCGGGTGCCGCCGAGGCCGGGAGGTCCTTGGCCGAATGCACCGCGAGATCGGCGCGCTCGTCGAGTACCGCCTGCTGGACCTCCTTGACGAAGATCCCCGTGCCGCCGACCGCGTGGATGGGTACGTCGGTGTTGGCGTCGCCCGTGGTCGTGATGACCAGGAGCTCGACGTCGCCACCCAGCAGTGCGGCGACGCGCCGGGCCTGCCACCGCGCCAGCTCGCTGCCGCGCGTGGCCACGCGCAGCGGGCGGGGCATCAGTCGTGGGGGTCGGGGTCGGTGTCGCTCTCGGGCAGGCCGAAGAGCTCGGCGAGCGCGTCGGCGTAGAGCTCACCGCGGGCCGTTCCCGCGGCGTCCTTCATCCGGATGGTGGGCTCGTGCAGGAGCTTGTTCACGATGCCGCGGGTCAGCGCATCGACGGTCTCGCGCGCCGCCGGATCGAGTCCCTCGAGCTTCGACCGGTAGCGCTCGAGCTCGGCGCTGCGCAGCTCGTCGGCCCGGGCCCGCAGCGACGTGATGAGCGGAGCGACCACGCGCGCCGATCGCTCCAGCCGGTGACGGTCGAGCTCCTCGGCGATGATCTCGCGCACGTGTCCGATCTCCTGGCGGCGCTGGGCGAGCGACTGCTCGCCGAACGCCCGCAGGTCGTCGATGTCGAGGAGCGTCACCCCGAACACCTCGCCCGCACCCGGGTCGATGTTGCGGGGCACCCCGATGTCGACCACGAGCAACGCCCGCCCCGCCCTCGCGGCCATGACAGCTTCGATGTCGCTGCGCTCGACGAGCAGGTCCTGCGCGCCGGTCGACGCGAGCAGGACGTCGCACGCCAGGAGCGCATCGGGGATCTCGTCGAGCCCGATCGGGCGGCCGCCGACTCGATTCGCGAGCTCGGCGGCGCGCGACGCGGTGCGGTTGGCGACGACGATCTCGCGTACGCCGGCGCCCGCCAGCGCCAGCACCATCCCTGCGCCCATGCTCCCGGCGCCGAGCACGAGCACACGCCGATCGTCGAGGGAGCCGAGTCGCGTGGTCGCGAGCGCGACCGCGGCCGACGAGGCCGACACCGCGTGGCGCCCGATGGCGGTCTCGGTGCGGGAGCGCTTCCCGACCTCGACCGCGTGCCGGAAGGTGCGCGAGAGGAGCGGACCGGTGGTGCCTTCGCGCTCGGCGGCGTTCCACGCCTCGCGCACCTGGCCCAGGATCTCGCCCTCGCCGATGATCATCGAATCGAGGCCCGCCGCCACCCCGAACAGGTGCGCGACGGCCGCGTCGTCGTGGTACGTGTAGAGCAGGTCCGAGAACTCGTCGGGATGCACGCCCGACGTGTCGGCGAGGAAGTCGCGCACGTCCTGCATGGCCGGGTGGAACAGCGTGGCGTGCGCGTAGATCTCCGTGCGGTTGCACGTGGAGAGGAGCACGACGCCCGCGAGGTGCTCGGCGCGCGCGAGAGTGTGCAGCGCCTTCGGGAGGTCCTCGGGCGCGACCGCCATGCGTTCGAGGAGCTCGACCGGCACCGTTCGGTGATTGAGGCCGACTACGACCAGAGACATGCCCGGAGCAGCTCCTTGGCTTCGTCCACGCGCCCGGCGCGGATCAGGTCGAGCATGCCGGAATCGAGCGCGCCCCGCCAATCGGGATCTTCACTCGAACGCCCCGCGTCGCGGAGTTCTTCCCGGGCTTCGGACAGCACATCCAGCAGTGTCGCGTACTCTGGCCCCAGCTCCGTGTCGAGGCGGCGTTTGAGCCACGAAGCGAGGGCCGGGCTGCGGCCGCCGGTGCCCACGGTGACCACCAGATCGCCGCGCCGGACCACCGACGTGAGGGTGAACGAGCAGTTGCGGGGGTCGTCGGCCGAGTTGACCCAGATCCGCCGGGCCTCGCCGGCCACGAAGACCTCGTGGTCGACCGCCGGGATCCCGGTGGCGGTGGTGACCAGCCAGGCGCCGTCGAGATCGGTTGGCTCGAACTCGCGTTCCGCCAACGTGAGGCGACCGGCCGCGGCCCAGTCGCGGATCTCGTCGACCGCGGTGGGAGCGATCACCGTGACCTCGGCTCCGAGGTCGAGCAGCGGCTCGATCTTGCGGGCCGCGATGCGACCGGCGCCGACGACGATGCAGCGCCGATCGGTCACCACGAGGTTCACCGGGTATCCGGTGATCGCGGGACGGCCGGTCATCGGGCCCGCATCGTGGCCGGGTGCCCGTCGAGGGCGGGAGCCGCGTCGCGGCGCTGTTGGTAGAAGGAGAGGATCTGCAGCTCGATCGCGAGATCGACCTTCCGCAGCGACACGTCGCCCGGTGCGGCGACGACCGTGGGGGCGAAGTTCAGGATCGAGGTGACGCCGGCGTCGACCAGGCGGTCGGCCACCTCCTGGGCGGCGTGGGCGGGGGTCGCGATGATGCCGATGGCGACCGCCCGTTCCCTGGCGATGGCGGGGAGATCGTCGAGCGACTCGATGGTGAGGTCGCCGACCGGCTGGCCGACCTTCTCCGGATCGGCGTCGACCACCGCCACGATGCGGTAGCCGCGGGCGCCGAACCCGCGGTAGTTGGCGAGCGCCAGGCCGAGGTTCCCGACGCCGACGATGGCCACCGGCCAGTCGTGGGTGAGGCCCAGCTCACGGGAGATCTCGTGGAGCAGGTGATCCACGTCGTAACCCACGCCGCGGGTGCCGTAGGAACCCAGGTACGACAGGTCCTTGCGGACCTTGGCCGCGTTCACCCCGGCCAGCTCCGCCAGGCGCTCCGACGAGACGGTGCCGATCTCCTGATCGGCCGTCTCCAGCAACGCCCGGTAATAGAGCGGGAGACGGGCGACGGTCGCCTCCGGAATGCGGCGCACGTCGGGAATCGGTGCCTCCTCGGCAGCCGGCTCGGGGCCGGGTGGACAGGGTCGTTCGAGGTCAGGGTACCGACTTTGTGCACGATTTCTCAAAGTCTTCACGGCCTCCTGACGCGTGCTCTGACGGCCGCTCCGGCCTCGTACTGCGCGGCCGGCTGCGGGCTCATACGCTCGAGGCGTGGTTGTCGCCCTTGCGTTCGCCGCGACGGTCGTGTCGTCGCTGTTCGCCCAGGCGATGCTCGTCCGCTACACCCAGAAGCACCGGCCCCAAGACCGCGCCTGGGCGATTGCGTTGGCGATGTTCGCCCTGGCGTCGGCGGCGTTGGCCACGGGGACGTCGACCGGGTGGGACAAGGGCACGTTCCGGGTGTTCTTCCTGCTCGGGGCGGTCGTGAACGTCCCGTGGCTGGCCATGGGGACGGTGTACCTGATGGCCAGCGAGCGCACCGCGCGCCGGGTGCTGTGGGGTCTGGTGCTGTTCAGCGGCTTCGCGGCGGGAGTGCTGCTGACCGCGCCGATGGCCCCGGTCCACGGCACCGCGATCCCGGTGGGCAAGGACGTCTTCGGGGTCATGCCCCGGGTGCTCGCCGCGGTCGGCAGTGGCGTCGCGGCGACGGTGATCATCGTCGGCGCGGTGATCTCGGCGGTGCGGTTCGCCCGCGACCGTTCCATCCCCGACCACGGCCGCCTCGCCGGCGCGAACGGGCTCATCGCGCTCGGGACGTTGGTGCTCTCGAGCGGTGGGCTGGTCCAGGGCTCGATCGGTCACGACGAGGCGTTCGCCCTGACGCTGGCGGTGGGAATCAGCATCATCTACGCCGGTTTCGTGCTCGCCAGCGGCCGCTCGCGGGCACCGGCCGCCGTATCTGCCCCCGCCACCCCAGGGGAAGCACTGCGGGTGGCAAAATCTCACGCAGAGTGATCGATTTAACTCAAGCTTTTTTCAGGCCCTGACGATCACGCATGCACGAGCGTCCCCCGGGGGGAAGCTCGAAGGCTCCGGTCGGCGAGTGCAGGCGGCGTGGGCATCGGTTCACATCGATGTCCACGAAGCCTCCCAGCCCGCCCCAAGCCCGCCTGCACTCGCGGCCGGAGCCAACTTTCTCGCTCGTTCGCTGGCGCGTCCGGGGCAGGCTGGTCGGTTGCCGCTTCCTCGCTGGCGAGTGCCCTCGCTCGC
The DNA here is from genome assembly GCA_963819735.1 of uncultured Actinomycetes bacterium. GTDB lineage: Bacteria > Actinomycetota > Acidimicrobiia > IMCC26256 > DASPTH01 > CAWFXC01. The sequence continues at coordinate 1,746,525 of CAWFXC010000001.1, forward strand.
TTCGCTCGTCTCCGGGCACCGCTCCTGCGCTTCTCGCTCCTTCGCTGGCGGATCCGTGTAGATCCGGAATCGCCTGCCGCTTCCTCGCTGGCGAGTGCCCTCGCTCGCTTCGCTCGTCTCCGGGCACCGCTCCTGCCGTGACCGTTCCGGTCCGGTCCGGCGAGGCGCCACAACGGTCCGAGTGCCGGTGTGTGATCGACGCCTGCCGCGCACGCGGCGACGAAGCGAGCGGAGCGAGCGCAGGAGCTCGCCAGCGAGCGAACGGTGGGCGATCCCAGGCCCTCACGGATCCGCTAGTGAGCGAGTGCGAAATCAGGGCCCGAGTTTGAGGACGAACTGGGCGGCGGCCGACAGGAGGATGAGGGCCAGGAGGACGACGATGATGATGGTCGTTCCCCGTCTCATGGTGCGCGCTTCTTCGTGAGCTCGATCGGGGCGCTCGGCCTGGCGCCGGGGTCCGTCTCGGGCCCCCGTTCGCCACCGGCGCCTTCGGGCACGAGGGTGACCCCACTCCCGGCCTTGAGCCCGAGCAACGCGGCGGCCGACTCCCGGTCGTGGGCGAGGGCCAGCAGTCCGTACGAATCGATCAGCAACACCAGCTCCGACGGTTTCGCGTCGGAGTAGGTGTGCACCCACCGTGCTGCCCGGATCCCGCCCGGCAGGTGGACCTCGACCCGCGCGCCCGGTTGCGTGCCGCCGGATCCGAGCTCGCCGGGGTCGATGTTGAGCTGGCAGTTGCCGAACCGGTCCACCCACCAGACCTCGCCCGCGATCGAGCCGTCGGGGCGCACCTCGGGGAGCGACACCAGGCCGGGCACCAGCGTGGCCGGGTCGACCGGATTCCCCAGTTCGGCGAGCGGTACACCGGCGGCGAGGTGGCCGGCGGCGGGCGCGAGCACGTCACGCCCGGCGAAGGTGGGTCCGGGGGCCGGGAGTTGGTAATCGGGGTTGTCGAGGCTGATCACCGAGCGGGCGCCGCCCGCCATCGCCACCGCCGGCGCCAGGAGACCGTTGTCGGGGCCGAGGAGCACACCGCCCCCGACCTCCACGCCCACGAGTCGCCGCGACGTCCCCACCCCGGGGTCGACGACGGCCACGACGATGCAGTCGTCGGGCAGGTACTGCACCGCCCGGACGAGGAGCAGCGCGCCGGCGCGGACGTCGTGGGCCGGGATCTCGTGTCCGAGGTCGAGGATCCGGACATCGGGAGCGAGGCCGAGCATGACGGCCTTGCAGACGCCGACGAACTCGTCGGTCAGCCCGTAGTCGGATGCGAACGCGATCAGCACGCTTCTCTCCGGTTCGCGGTTCTCTGATTCCCGGCGCGACAGGGCCCGAAGCGATCCATCGGGAGCCGAGGCTAAACGGAGCGACGCGATCAGGGCGATGCGTGGGCCCGGTCAGCAGGTGGATGTTCCGCGCGTCGAGCGCGGGCTCTGCTCAACCGGCTTGCGTATACCTCGAACCAAGGTACGTATCGACGTCGACGTCGCGTACTCGAAATGACCGCCCAACGCGCACCGCGGGCAGTTCGCCCGACTTGATGATGCGATAGACCGTCATGGTCGACACGCGCATGAGATCCGCGACTTCCTGAACTGTCAGGAATCGCGCCGTGGCGAATGATTGCGCCACTGGCTCACCCCTTCCGTTTCCCCCGCTTCTCCGCGGGGTGAGCGTAGGCCCCTGCGGCCGGTGTTGCAAAAGGAGCGTCAGGAACCCAGGCGGGGCTGGGGATCGGACACGTCACCGGAGGCGATTTTCGAGTTCTCGTGCCGGGCCCGGTAACCGTTCGAAGGCGCTTCGGAACTTGTCGCGTGGGCGATCTGGTCGATCCGCTCGAGCAGCGGTGCGTATGCGCCAGGGGGGCGGTGCTCGTCGAGCGGGGCGACGCGCAGGGCGCGTCCTTGCCACGCCGCGACGGCGAGGGCGACGGCGTCGAGGTCGGCGAACGCGACCACTTCGAAGCCGGCGCCCGCGGCCACGCCGGCGAACGTCCGGTCGGCGACGACGAGGTCGGGGCGGGGCAGCGTGAACAGGAACTCCTCGGCCGCTTCGACGTTGTCGTCACCCAGTAGACCGGCCTGATCGGTGAGGACGGCCACCTGGTCGATCCACCAGATCCGGAGGCCCTGCGGGCCGATGTGGCCGGATTCGTCGGCGGTGAGCACCGTGCCCCCGGCGGCGACCGCAGCCTTCGCCAGCGCGCGGTGGAGAGCATGGAGCGATGCGGGCCGGGCGGTGGCGAACGCCAGGCTGCCGCCGCCTCGCGCAACCTCGATAATGCGCTCGCACGCCGCGGTGAAGCCGTCGATCGTGCGGTTGGGTGCGATCCGGGCCCGCGGTCCGTCGCCGGTCCATCCGAAGGTCGCGGCGACCGCGGCCTCGACGTGCGACAGCTCCAGGTTCTCGAACGGCGGAAGGCCGAGGCGAGCCGCCGGCGCACCGTTCACGAGCCGGCGCATGACGCCGACGACCTCGTCGCGCCCGAACCGGACGCTGCGCCCGGCGACGTGCTCGCGCTTCAGCCGGTCGCGCAGCGCGGCGCCCTTGGGCTCGCGCGTGGTGCCGGCGCGTTCGTCGCGTTCGGCGCGCTCACGCGCCGGATCCGGGAGCTTCGGTGGCAGACGCGACTTGGGGCGGCGGGTCACGGTGTCGGCCCTGACGGGTCGGGCCCTGACGCGTCGGGCGACGGCCCAGGAGTGGCCGCCGCCGGCGCGCGGCCGAGCTCGGTCGAGCGCCGCGTCGCGGCTTGGATCGCGTCCATCATCGCGGCCCGCACACCGTGGGCTTCGAGCACCTGGAGCCCGGCGGCGGTGGTGCCCCCGGGAGAAGTGACCGCGGCGCGCAACTGCTCGGGCGAGTCGGTTCCGTCCGTGAGCAGGCTGGCGGCGCCCATGAGGGTCTGGCGCACGAGGGCGTCGGCGGTCTCGCGGGGCAGGCCGACGAGCACGCCAGCTTCGATCATCGCTTCGGCGACCAGGAACACGTAGGCCGGTCCCGAACCCGACAGACCGGTGACCGCGTCGAGCTGATACTCGGGCACGCGCACGACGATGCCGACCGCGCCGAGCACGCGCTCGGCGAGCTCGAGATCGATCTCGGTGGCGTGCATTCCGGCCGCGATCGCCGCCGCGCCGCGTCCGACGAGGGCGCCGGTGTTCGGCATCGCCCGGACGACGGGATGCCCGGGGGCCGCCGCCTCCAACGCCGCGATGGTCACGCCGGCGGCAATCGAGACCACCAGCGCACCCGCGGGCAGAACGTCGGCGCAGCTCTCGAGTGCAGCCGCAGCGTCGTTGGGCTTCACCGCCAGGATCAGCATCTCGGCGTCGGCCGCGGCCCAGGACGGGCTCGGCACCACCCGGACGTCGGGCAGGCGCGTCTCGAGCACCCGGCGCCGGTCGGCGTCGACCTCGGCGATGGCGATCATGGCCGGATCCCAGCCCGCGTCGACGAGTCCGACGGCCAATGCCTCACCCATCCGCCCGCCGCCGAGCAGCGCCACATGCATCCGACGAGGCTAACCGTGGTGATCGAACGCGCTTTCCGCATTGGTGCGCATATTCGCGCGGACCGTAGGCGGGCGGCAGCACTCCGGCGCGGGTGAGCCCGAGGAACGATCGGAACCATCCCGCACTTCCCCGAACGGGACGGCCCTCCTGCACCTCGGGCCCACACCATTCCGACGTCCGTCGACGCCGGTTCACACAACCTAATGCAACTTGTCGTCGTTTGCAACCTCCACCGCCGGTCCGTACGCGAGGCGGACGACCGGCTGGAACCAGCGTTCCGTGAGCTCGTAGAGCACGCCGATGATGCGGTCGAGCTCTTCGACGCTCAGGTGCTCGAGCGCGACCCGGCCGACGAGGTAGACGTCGCCGTCGGGCCCGAGGGAGAAGCGCGCGCCGTACATCTCGTGGTTGCGCCGCAGCAGGAATTCGTAGAGCTCGAGCAGGTTCCGGGGCGGAACAGGCAGGAAGTAGACCTCGTAGCGCAGCGTGCGCTCGTGGAGGTCGAAGTAGATGGTCGTGGCGTCGCGGCCGTCGCACGTGAACCGCACGTACCACCGCAGCAGCTCGGGGTCGTACTCGACCACCTGCACGTACGACTCGTTCGCCACCGGACCTTCGAGGTGGGTCGCGACCAGCTCGTGGGAGGCGACGAGCAGACGCCGGCGGGCGTCGGCGTCGGCGTCGTCTAGCTGCACTTCACCGGCGCGCGCACCGCGAGGTCGTCGTAGTGCCGGCGCAGCCGTGCCGCCGCGATGCTCCAGCGGTAGCGCATCGACCGCGCCACGGTGCGGGCGCGCAAGGCGTCGCTGCCGTCGCGGAGCACCCGGTCGATGAGCGCGGCGTAGTCGCCCGGCGCGCGTCCGTCGACGAGGTAGCCGGTGGCGCCGTGGTCGACGAGGAAGCGGAGACCGCCCACGTTGGCGGCCACGACCGGCGTGCCGCACGCGGCCGCCTCGAGCGCGACGAGCCCGAATGACTCGGTGCGCGACGGCACGACGCAGACGTCGGCGGCGCGGTAGTAGTCGGCGAGCTGTTCGTGCGGCTGCGGGTCGACGAAGCAGATGCGTCGCTCCAGACCGAGATCCTGCACGAGGGAGTGGAGCGCCGCGACCTCCGCGTTGCCGTCGGGGCCGCTCGGGCCTCCGACGATCACCAGCGACGCTCGGGGGTCTTCCATCTCCGCCAGCGCGCGTACCGCAACGTCGACACCCTTGAGCGGCTGGATGCGGCCCACGAACAGCACGACGGGACCGGGCGGGAATCCCACGCGCCGACGTGCCGCGGCGCGGTCGCCCGGTGAGAACACGCGGTGGTCGACGCCGGGCGGGATGATCTCGATGCGATCGGGATCGGCCCCGTAGTGACGCACGAGCTGATCGTGCTCCTCGATGGTGGACGCGACGACCAAGTCGGCGCAGCGCACCACTTCGGCCTCGACGCGCGGCCGTAGCGGGACGTCGTCGGCGAGACCGACTTCGGCCTTGACGCGGTCGAGCGTGTGGAAGGTCGTGACCAGCGGCAGGTCGAGCTCGTGCTTGAGCCGATGACCGACCGCGCCGGACACCCAGTAGTTCGCGTGCAGCACGTCGTAGTCGCAGCCTGCGCGTTCCATCATGGAACGCGCGGCATCGCTGAACTCGCCGACGAGGGCAGGGAGCTCGTGACGCGGGACCGGCGCCACCGGACCCGCCGGCACGTGCAGCACGCGGAAACCGGGCTCGACGATCGCCACCGGCGGTTGTTCCGGATCCTCCGCGCGCGTCAGGACGTCGACCGCGACGCCGGCGCGTGCCAGGGCCGAACCCAACGAGCGGACGTACACGTTCATGCCGCCGCCGTCGCCGGTTCCAGCCTGCGCCAGCGGTGAGGTGTGCACGCTGAGCATGGCGACTCGTTGCATATCGGCGACGATGCTACCGGGAGTTGCTCGCTACCTCAGCTGGTCGGCGAGCTGGAGGTCGATCAGGTCGATCACGCCGTGGAGGGCACGTCGCTGATCCGACACGTCGCGCTCCAGGGCGCGGAGCCCGTCGATCGCCTCGTGCAGCTCGGGGTCCGTGAGGGTGGGCAGGTTGGCGAGCACGTCGCCGAACTGCGCCAGGTCGGGGGTCCACTCGCTGTCCTGGTCGGGCGCGAGCTGGAGCGGGAGGTGACTCGACGCCGGGTTCCCCCGGGGTCCACTGTCGGCGAGGATCTGCGGGAGCCGTTCGATGAGGTCCTCGAGCGAGCGCCCGTCGGCGCGCCGGTCGATCTCGGCCTCGAGGATGTCGATGCGGGCCTGGGTGAGCCGGCGCACGTACGACACCTCGGTCTCGAGCTCGGTGCACTCCGAGTGCATCGACCGCAGGTCGTCGAACGAACGGCCGCCGAGGCCGGCGACGTACGCCGGGTCGAGGACACGTGCGCTCCGATCGTGCGGTTCATTCATACGGTGTCCCCTCCTGGGAGCCAAGGTACCAGTGGCACTGCGCGCCGGGAGCGCTTCTCGGCTCAGCAGCCTGCCGATTTGAGCGTCGGGTACGGATTGGCCCGGTTGCCGTTGGGTCCCCCGAGACGGATCTCGAAGTGGAGGTGGGGCGCCGAGGCGTTGCCGGTCATCCCGGTGAGGCCGATGACCTCGCCCTGCGCCACCGGTCGCGCTTCACCGACGAACTGCGAGAAGTGCGCGTAGAAGTACGTGTTGCCGTCGTCGGCGCTGAGGTACGCGGTGTTGCCGCCGGCGCCCTCGTTCGCGACGTAGCGCACGGTGCCCGCCTTCACCGCCACCGCCGGGGTGCCGGTGGGCACCATCATGTCGATACCGGGATGGCCGCTCGGTCCACCGAAGTCGTCGCCGTACGCGGCGCCTCCGACGGGGCACTGGAACGCGCCGCCTCCCGGGTTCACGATGATCTGCCCCTCGCCTCCGTTGCTCACGGCCTGCTGGGCCGCCAGCGCGGCGCGCTCCCGATCGAGCGCGGCCTTCCGCGCCGCGTCGGCGGCGGCGATCTCGGCATCGAGCTTCGACTCGAGCTCGGACACCGCCCGCTGGACGTCGGCCTGCTTGGCCTGGAGCGCGCCCAGCTTGGCGTCGAGCTGGTCGCTGATCGCCTGCTGGGCCGTCAACTGGTGTTCGAGGTCGGCTTCCTGGCCGCGCAGCGTCGAGTTGACGATGGCGAGCTTCTTCACCACCTCGTTGTCGGTCTGGTTCGCGTGGTCGAGCAGCTGGGAGCGACGGATGGCCTGCGTGGCGCCGTCGGCTCCGATCAGTGCTTCGAGTGGGTTGCCGGCGTGGGTGTAGGCGAACACCGCTCGTTCGCGGGCGATGCCGTGCAGCTGCTCGGCCCGAGCCCGGGTGGTTGCGATGGTGGCCCGGAGCTTGGTGATCGTCGTCTTCGTCTCGTCGAGCTGATGGTCGGCGGCCGAGAACTCGGCCGCGGTGGCGTTCGCGTCGTCGCGCGCCGCGGTCAGCTTCTGGCGTGCCGCGTCGAGGTCGTCGGCGGTCGACGCGCCTGCACCGAGCGTGCCGCCGATGCCGCCGAGCACGGGGGCACCCATCCCCACGACGAAGAGCAGAGCGCCGGCGGTGGCCAGGATCGCGATGCGACGGAAGACGGCAATCAACTCCTGGAAGGGGAACAGGGAGGAAGAGGCGCCGACGGCGCGGCGTCTGGTTTGGCGTCCCTGGGAACAGGAAAGGGTACCCGCAGGCGAACGCACACCGGCACGAATCGGTCGGAGCGATCCGAAGTGCGGCGGGTAACGTCGCTTCGGGGGGAACCGGACGCTCGAGGATGCCGCGGGTCACGCCCCGGCCACGAGGAGGAACCCATGCCGAAGTACACGCTTCCCGAACTCGACTACGACTACGCCGCGCTCGAGCCGCATCTGTCGGGGCAGATCCTGGAGCTGCACCACGACAAGCACCACAAGGCCTACGTCGACGGCGCCAACGCCACGTTCACCAAGCTCCAGGAAGCCCGGGAGTCCGGCGATTTCGGCACCATCAACCAGCTCGAGAAGAACATGGCGTTCCACCTGTCCGGCCACGTCCTCCACTCGTTGCTCTGGAAGAACATGTCGCCCGACGGCGGCGGCTCGCCCGACGGGGAGTTGAACGCCGCGATCGTCGAGAATTTCGGGTCATACGACGCATTCCGGGCGCAACTGACCGAGGCGGCGATGAACGTGCAGGGATCGGGGTGGGGCGCGCTTTCGTGGGAGCCGATGGCCAGCCGCCTGATCGTCGAGCAGGTCTACGACCACCAGGGCAACGTCGGCCAAGGCGGCCCCCCGCTGCTCGTGCTCGACATGTGGGAGCACGCCTATTACCTGCAGTACCAGAACGTGAAGAAGGGCTGGGTCGACGCCTTCTGGAACCTCGTGAACTGGCCCGACGTCGCGTCGCGTTTCGACAAGGTGCGGTCGCTCCAGCTCGTCTGACGCGCGGCGCGCCGGGCGATCCGACGACTCGCCGGTCGAACCGGCATCGTCGAGCACGATTCGGATAGCCTGCGCGCAAGAGCGCCTGTGATCCGTTGATCCATCGATCGTGCGAACAAGGAGTGGCCGGGCGTGCGCGACTACCTGCCGATCCTCACGATGATCGTGCTCGTCGTGCTGTTCGTGTCCGGCTCGTTCCTGGCGTCGACGTTCCTCGCCCCGAAACGGCCCACTTCCGCGAAGGAAGCGCCGTACGAGTGCGGGATCGTGCCCGAGTACGAACCGGCCGAGCGCTTCCCGGTGAAGTTCTATCTGGTGGCGATGGCCTTCATCGTCCTGGATGTCGAGATCATCTTCTTGTATCCGTTCACCACGGTCTTCCGCGGGCTGGCCGTCTACGGGCTCATCGTGATGGGCACCTTCCTGCTCGTGTTGCTGGTGCCGTTCGCGTATCTCCTGTCCACCGGCGCGCTCGACTGGGGTCCGGTGAAGCAGGTCATCACCCGCACGGGTGCCACCGTCCTGCGCGCGGTCGGTGCGCCCGGACGCAACGGGCTCGACCCCGACGCGCTCGCCGCATCCGACGACACCGGGAAGGCGGCATAGATGGGTCTCGAATCCGTCAGCCACAACTTCCTCACGGGCCGCGTCGAAGACCTCATCCAATGGGCCCGGAAGAGCTCGGTCTGGCCGGCGACCTTCGGCCTCGCGTGCTGCGCGATCGAGATGATGGGCGCGGGCGCCGCGCACTACGACCTCTCGCGCTGGGGCATGGAGATCTTCCGGGCCAGCCCCCGCCAGGCCGACCTCATGATCGTGGCCGGCCGGGTGAGCCAGAAGATGGCACCGGTGCTCCGCCAGGTCTACGACCAGATGGTGGAACCCAAGTGGGTCATCTCGATGGGCGTGTGCGCGAGCAGCGGAGGCATGTTCAACAACTACGCCATCGTCCAGGGCGTCGATCAGATCGTTCCCGTCGATGTCTACGTCCCGGGCTGCCCGCCCGGGCCGGAGACGCTCATGCACGGGATCCTCACGCTCCACGAGCAGATCCAGAGCGGTGAGATCATGCGCCGCCGGGCCGCCACGACGAGCGGTGGCGCGGGGATCGAGATCGTGCAGCGCGACGGCGTTCCGTCCGCGGTCTGAAGGGCGCGAGCACCGAGATGGCCGACGACGCCGCCGACGCAAGTGAACCGGATCACGAAGTCGCGCCGATCCCCGACGACGTCGCGGCGGCCATCGTCGAGCAGTTCCCCGGCAGCGTCTTCGTGGAGTCGCACGGTCAACCGGTGCTCTACGTCGACCGCGCCGAATGGCACGCGGTCGCCGCGGCCCTGCGCGACGAACAGCAGTTCACGCAATGCGTCGACGTCACCGCCGTCGACCATCTCGCCGACGAGATGCGCACGCCGGTTCCGGGCGTCGTCGGCGAACGCTTCGAGGTCGTGGCCAACTTCCTCTCGCACCCGCGCAACCGGCGAATCCGCACCATCACCGAGATCCCGGTCACCGATCCCGAGGTGGCGAGCCTCGCCGATCTCTTCCCCGGCGTGAGCTTCCCCGAGCGCGAGGTCTTCGACCTCTACGGGATCGTGTTCACGGACCACCCCGACCTCACCCGCATCCTCATGCCCGACGATTGGATCGGCCACCCGCTGCGCAAGGACGACTCCCCCGCACGGGTCCCGGTCACGTTCAAAGGCGACCCGAGCCCGCGATGAGCGAACACCCGGATCTCGACACCGCCGAGGAGCGGCGGCTGGAAGCACAGACCGACGAGGGCGATCAGCAGCTCCGTCCGTTGCCGCGCGAGGCCGTCGCGCGCGAGCTGGTGATGACCGGCGGGCCGTGGCCGGATCCCGAGCTCGACGACACCATGATCATCAACATGGGTCCGCAGCACCCGTCGACGCACGGTGTGTTGCGCATCATGATGGAGCTCGACGGCGAGATGGTCGTGCGGGCGAAGCCGGTGATCGGCTACCTCCACACCGGCATGGAGAAGACCGGCGAGGAGCTCACGTACCTGCAGGGACCCACCAACGTCACCCGCATGGACTACGCGTCGCCGCTGTCGAACGAATTGGTCTACTCGATGGCGGTCGAGAAGCTGCTCGACATCGAGGTGCCGGACCGCGCCACCTGGATCCGCATGATGATGGTCGAGCTCAACCGGATCTCCTCGCACCTCCTGTTCCAGGCCACCAACGGCATGGACCTCGGCGCGGTCTCGATGATGATCTACGGCTGGCGCGAGCGCGAGCTCACGTTGCGACTCCTGGAGACGATCACCGGGCTGCGGATGAACCACAACTACATCCGCCCCGGAGGTGTCGCCGCCGATCTCCCCGATGGGTGGGAGCAGGACACGCTCGAGCTGTGTGACGCGGTCGAGAAGGGCGTGGGCGAATACGACACGCTGTTGAGCGAGAACCCGATCTGGCGCGAACGCACTGTCGGTGTCGGGCTCATCACCACGGCCCAGGCGCTCGAGCTGTGCGCCACCGGCCCGATCCTGCGCTCGACCGGATTCGCCTGGGACCTCCGACGCGCCCAGCCCTACCTCGCGTACGACGAGGTCGACTTCGACGTGATCTACACGCAGAACGGCGACGTGTTCGATCGCTACCAGATCCGGCTCTACGAGATCCTCGAGTCGGTGAAGATCGTGCGCCAGTGCGTCGAGCGCATGCCCGCCGGCGACTACCGAGTGCAGGACCGCAAGATCACGCCGCCGCCGCGGGCTCGCATCGACGAGTCGATGGAAGCGCTGATCCATCACTTCAAGCTCTTCACCGAAGGCTTCCGGGTGCCGCCGGGGGAGACGTACGTCGCCGTCGAGTCGCCCCGAGGTGAGATCGGGTGCTATCTCGTGTCCGACGGCACCGCGAAGCCGGTGCGGCTGCACATCCGGGGCCCGTCGTTCTACAACCTGCAATCGATGGACGCGATGGTCCCAGGTGGCATGTTCGCCGACGCCGTCGCCATCGTCTCGAGCATTGATCCGATCATGGGGGAGGTCGACCGCTAGTGCCGTTCACCCCTGCGAATCTCGACATAGCGCGCGAGACGATCGCCCGCTATCCCCACAAGAAGTCGGCCGTCATCCCGCTGCTGCACCTCGCCCAGGACCAGGACGGCTGGGTCACCCCAGGCGCGATCGAGGAGATCGCCGATCTGCTCGACCTCACGCCGGCGCTGGTGCTCGGAACCTGCTCCTTCTACACGATGTTCAAGCGCGCACCCGTCGGCAAGCTGCTCGTCTCGGTGTGCACCAACGTCAGCTGCCTCGTGAACGGCGGCCCCGATCTGCTCCATCACCTCGAACGTCGCTACGCCACCGACGACGAAGTCACCGTGGAAGAGGTCGAATGCATCGCGGCGTGCGATCTCGCGCCGGTGCTGCAGGTGAACTACGAGTTCCACGGACCGCTCACCGACGCCGCCGCCGACGACCTGATCGACGACTACAAGCGCGGCCGGCGGGTGGCGCGCACGATCTCCGGATCGCCGGTGCGCAACACCGGCCAGAGCGCAAGCGCGGGTGCGAGCTGATGGCCGAAGAGACCCGGATCGTCACCAAGTTCCTCCGTGACCATCCCGACGACTCGTGGACCGTCGACGCCGCGCTGGCGAACGGTGCGTACGACGCGCTGCGCAAGGCACTGGCGATGGCCCCGGAGGAGATCATCGCCGAGGTGAGCGCGTCGGGGTTGCGCGGCCGCGGGGCGCGGGCTTCGGCACCGGGCAGAAGTGGTCGTTCCTCCCGAAGGACGTCTTCCCGCGCTACCTCGCGGTGAACGGCGACGAAGGCGAGCCCTCCACCTTCAAGGATCACATGCTGGTCGAACGCGACCCGCACCAGATCCTCGAGGGCATCCTCATCACCGCGTACGCGATCCAGTGCCACCACGCGTTCATCTACTTGCGGGGCGAGTTCGGTCTGGGCGCGGAACGGCTGGGGCAGGCGATCGCCGATGCCTACGAACGCGGCTTCATCGGCTCGAACATCCTCGACTCCGGTTTCGACATCGAGGTGGTGCTGCACCGCGGCGCCGGGTGCTACATCGCCGGTGACGAGACGGGCCTTCTCACCAGCCTCGAAGGCGAGCGCGCGATGCCGCGGATCAAGCCGCCGTTCCCGGCGGTGCAGGGGGTCTACGCCGCGCCGACGATTGTCAACAACATCGAGACGATGTCGACGGTGCCGCACATCATTCGTCAGGGCGGCGAGTGGTACGCCTCGATGGGGGTCAACCGTTCCACCGGCACGCGCATCTTCTCGGTGTCGGGTCAGGTCGAGCGGCCGGGCAACTACGAGGTCGAGCTCGGGATGACGTTCCGCGAGCTGATCTACGACCTCGCGGGCGGGATCCGCGGCGGCAAGGACCTCGGCTTCTTCATCCCCGGTGGCGCGTCGGCGCCGTGGCTGATCGCCGAACACCTCGACGCGCCGCTCGACATGGACTCGGTGCAGAGCGAGCTGAAGACGATGCTCGGCTCCGGCGCCATCATGGTCTACGACGACGCCGTCGATCCGCTGCTGGTGGCCTGGCGGATCGCCAAGTTCTTCGCCCACGAGTCGTGCGGGAAGTGCACGCCCTGCCGCGAGGGCTCGGGCTGGTTGGAGAAGATCCTCTTCCGGATGTCACACGGCTACGGCCGCCCCGAGGATCTCGATCTCCTGCTGAGCTTCGGCAACAACCTCGCGCCCGGTCTCTCGTGGCCACCGGGCATGACCACCATCTGCCAGCTCGGGCCGAGCACGATGTCGCCCGTCGTGAGCCTGCGCAATTACTGGTACGACGACATCAAGGAACGCATGTCGCGTGACGCCGAGGCCCGGGCCTCGATCCAGGTGGCGGCGGTATGAGCACCGACGCCGTCCCCATGAGCCAGTGGCCGTCGGATCAGCGCTACGTGATCCCCGTCGCGCCCGGGCCCGATCTCGTCACGCTCACGATCGACGGCAAAGAGGTCCAGGCTCCGCGCGGTGAGTTGCTGATCAAGGTCGCGCAGAACCACGGCTCTTACATCCCGCGCTTCTGCTGGCACGAACGCATGAAGCCCGTGGGCATGTGCCGCATGTGCCTGGTCGAGGTCGAGGGCATGCGCGGCATGCAGATCTCGTGTGCCACGCCGGTGGCCGACGGCATGGTCGTCAACACGCAGAGCCCCAACGTCAAGGCCGTCCAGGACGGCGTCCTCGAGTTCCTGCTGATCAACCATCCGCTCGACTGCCCGGTGTGCGACCGCGGCGGTGAGTGCCCGCTCCAGGACCAGACCCTCGCGTTCGGGCCCGGCGAGTCGCGCTTCGTCGAGGAGAAACGCCACTTCGAGAAGCCCGTCGCCATCAGTGACCTCGTGCTGCTCGACCGCGAGCGGTGCATCCAGTGCGGTCGCTGCACGCGGTTCGCGGCCGAGATCGCCGGCGATCCGCTGATCGACTTCGGCGGGCGCGGCGGCACCACCGAGGTCATCACCTACCCCGACGAACCGTTCACCTCGTACTTCTCGGGGAACACGGTGCAGATCTGCCCGGTCGGCGCGCTCACCGCGAGCGCGTACCGCTTCCGGGCCCGGCCGTGGGACCTCCAGACGGTTGAGACCTCGTGCCAGACGTGTGCGGTGGGTTGCCGCGGCGCGCTCCAGAGCACGTCGAACCGGATCGTCCGCCTGCTCGGGGTCGACTCCGAGCCGGTGAACCAGGGGTGGCTCTGCGACAAGGGCCGTTACGGGTACGAGTGGGTGCACTCGACGGAGCGCGTGCGCGCCCCGATGGTCCGCAAGGCCGGTGAGCTGGTCGAGGTGTCGTGGCCCGAGGCGCTCGACGTCGCGGCCGCCGGTCTGCGCCAGGCGCTCGACGGCGCGGGGTCGTCGTCGATCGCGGTGCTCGGTGGCGCGCGCGGCACGAACGAGGACGCCTACGTGTGGGCCAAGTTGGCCAAGGGTGTGCTCGGCACCGACAACGTCGACGCGCAGCTCGGCGACGGCCTCCCCGCCGAGGTCGTGCTCGGGCTCCCGCGGGCCACCATCGCCGACCTCGATCGGGCCCGCGCCGTCGTGCTGGTCGCGCCCGACCTCCGTGAAGAGCTGCCCGTGCTCCACCTCCGGGTGCGACGCGCCGCGGTCGAGCTCAAGGTGCCGGTGATCGAGATCGCGCCGCGTGCGAGCGGGCTCACGCGCGACGTCACCGCCGTGCTGCGTCACGCGCCGGGAGAAGCCGGCGCGATGGCCACCCAGTTCGCGCGCGCGATCGCCGGCGACGGCACCGCGTCGGGAAGTGGTTCGATCGAGAAGGCGGTCAGCGCCCTCGATGGCCGCGAGGGCGACATCGTCGTGGTGCTCGGCCGTCAGTCGTTGGCCGAGTCGCCCGCCTCGGTCGTGCAGGCCGCGGCCGCGCTCGCCGCAGTCCCGGGCGTGAAGTTCCTCTCCGCCCTCCGGCGCGGCAACGTGCGCGGCGCGCTCGACCTCGGGCTCACGCCGGGCTTCCTCCCGGGCCGGGTCACGCTCGACGCCGGCCGCGAGCACTTCACCAAGGCCTGGGGCGCGGTGCCCGCGCAGCGGGGCCTCGACACCCTCGGCGTCCTCGAGGCTGCGGCCGCCGGCAGCATCGACACGCTCGTGCTGCTCGGAAGTGATCTGGTGCAGGACTTCCCCGACCGCATCCGGATGCGCGCGGGGCTCGACGGCGTCCGCTTCGTCGTGGCCGTCGGCGCGTTCCCGGGCGACGCCGCCGACCGCGCCGACGTGTTCCTCCCCACGTCGGTCTGGGGTGAGAAGCAGGGGAGCATGACCAACCTCGAGGGGCGGGTGATGCGCCAGGCGCGGCTCATCACGCCCGAGGGCACCACCATGGACGACTGGCGGATCGCGACCGAGCTCGCGTCCCGCTTCGGTGTGGAGTTCGCGCTCGAGACGGTGGAAGACGTGCAGAACGAGATCGCCCGGTTCGCGCCGGCCCACGCGGGGGTCGACGCCGACCTGCTGCGCCGGGCGCGCGACGGCGCGGTGCTGCCGATCGTCGACCACCCCGACGACCTCGTGCTCGAGACGGTCGTGGGCGTGAGCATCACCAGGTCGTGGGAGCCGATCCTGCCCGGAGCCGGTGCCCCCACGGAGTACGCGGTGGATCTCGACCATGCGGCCGGAGCCGCCGAAGCCGAAGCGTCCGACGAAGCGGACGAGACGAGTCCGGCTCCGGAAGAGCTCATCGCGGCCGCGGGCGCGGCGCTGGCCGACGCGCCCGCGGTGTACGTCTGGGACCGCCAGGCGGCAACACCGGCGCCGCTGCCCCCCGACGCGTACAGTCTCCGCCTCGTGGCCGCTCGCACGCTCTACGACACCGGGCGGATCGTCTCGTCGAGCCCGTCGCTCGCCGCGCTCGCGACCACCACCGCGCTCGTGGTGCACCCGAGCGATCTCGAACGCATCGGCGTCGCCGACGAGGGCGACGACGTCCGCATCACCAGCGCGCGCGGCACCGTGACCCTCCCGGTCCAGGCCGACGCCGCCACCGCGCCCGGCACCGCGTTCATGGCGTTCGCGCAGGGCGGCTCCGTCGGTCCGAACGACGTGGTCGACATCACCGCCGACGTGACCGAGCTACGGGTGGAGACCATCCGATGACGGCCCCGATGAGGACCCGGTGAATCCGCTCGCGCTCACCGATCCGCTCCTGTCGGGGAAGCTCGACTTCACCGTCGTGCTCATCGTGATCGGCAAGACGATCGCGGTGTTCGTGCTGCTGCTGCTGTCGGTCCTGATGTACATCTGGTTCCTGCGCAAGGTGATCGCAGGGATGCAGAACCGCATCGGTCCCGACCGCGCGGGGCCGTTCGGCCTCTTCCAGAGTGCGGCCGACGGCATCAAGCTGTTCTTCAAGGAGCAGTCGGAGCCCAACACCGCCGATCGCCGGATCTTCCGGCTCGCGCCCTATCTCGCGGTCATGCCGGCCTTCCTCGCGTTCAGCATCGTGCCCATCGGCGGGCTGGT
This sequence comes from uncultured Actinomycetes bacterium, assembly GCA_963819735.1. GTDB lineage: Bacteria > Actinomycetota > Acidimicrobiia > IMCC26256 > DASPTH01 > CAWFXC01. Next base: position 1,762,460 of record CAWFXC010000001.1, read on the forward strand.
CACGATCGCCGGTCACAAGACGTTCGTGCAGCTCGCCGATCTGCCGTTCGGAATCCTGTGGCTGCTGGCCATGTCGGGCCTCGGCCTCTACGGCGTGCTGCTCGCGGGATGGTCGTCGGGCTCGAAGTACCCGCTCCTCGGATCGGTGCGGGCCTCCGCGCAGCTCCTCAGCTACGAGGCCGCGTTCGGTCTCGCCATCGTCGGTGTGCTCATCCAGTCGAACACGCTGTCGACGCGGGCCATCGTTATCCAGCAGGGTTGGCACGGCGTGAAGTCGATCTTCAACGGCGACTGGTACTGGTTGCCGGCGATCGTCGCACTCGTGATCTTCGTCATCGCCGCGGTCGCCGAGACGAACCACCCACCGTTCGACCTCGTCGAGGCCGAGCAGGAGCTCACCGGCGGGTTCTTCACCGAATACACGGGGATCAAGTTCGCGATCTTCTACCTCGCCGAGTTCATGAACATCATCACGATGTGCGCGATCGCGGTGACCCTCTTCTTCGGAGGTCCCAACGGGCCCGGTCTCGGGTTCCTCGCCGCCAACGGCTGGTTCAACGCGTGGATCATGCCGATCTTCTGGTTCATGTTCAAGGTGATCCTGTTGCTGTTCGGCACCGTGTGGCTGCGGGCGTCGCTGCCGCGTCTGCGCTACGACCAGCTGATGAGTCTCGGATGGAAGGTGCTGATCGAAGCGGCCTTCCTCTGGGTGATGATCTCGGCGGTGGTCGTCATCGGCAAGCAAGAGGGCTGGTCGATGGCGATCGTGCTCCCGGCGGCCATCGTCGGCGCGCTCGCGGTCGGCGGCGTGCTCTACGCGTCGGTGCCCAAGAAGGGCGAGATCCTGGAAGAGATCCGCTGATGGGCTGGCTCAGCGGCTTCGGTGTGACCATCCGGCAGATGGGCCGGAAGAAGGTCACCGAACACTTCCCGAAGGAGAAGCGCCCGAAGCCGGTGCGCTTCCACGGCCGCCACGTCCTCAATCGCTACGAAGACGGCATGGAGAAGTGCATCGGCTGCGAGCTGTGCGCCGGTGTCTGCCCGGCCAAGTGCATCTACGTGCGCGGCGCCGACAATCCCCCCGACGCGCCGGTGTCGCCCGGCGAGCGTTACGGCTTCGTCTACGAGATCAACTACCTCCGTTGCATCCACTGTGATCTGTGCGTCGAGGCTTGTCCGACCGAGGCGATCACCGAGACGAAGCTGTTCGAGTTCTCTTTTGCCCGGCGCGAAGACGCGATCTACACGAAGGACGAGTTGCTGGTCGACGACGCCGGTCGCGCCCGTCGCCAACCGTGGGAACTGTGGCTGGGCTACGAAGACGACGACACGAGCGCGTGGATGCGCGCCACCGCGCCGTCGGGGCAAGCGGTCTACGAAGGTCGGGTGGCGTGGTCGGGCGAGCTCGGCTTCGGTGTGCGGTCACCCGAGACCGGCCAGTCGGAAACCGAGGACGAGTCCGAGCTCACCGAGGCGGCCCCCGCCGAACCGGTCGGCGCGCGCGACGAAGAGCACGGCGGGCACTGAACATGACCGCAGTCGTCTTCTTCGTGTTCGCCGCGCTCGCGCTCGCCGGGGCGTTGGGTGTCGTGCTGGCCCGCAACCCCGTCCACTCCGCGTTGTCGCTCGTCGTCACGCTGGTCAGCGTGGCGGTGTTCTTCATCCAACAGCAGGCCCACCTGCTCGCCGCGGTCCAGGTGATCGTCTACGCGGGCGCGATCGTCGTGCTGTTCCTGTTCGTGATCATGCTGCTCGGCGTCGATCGCGAAGAGTCGCTCTCCGACCCGATCCCGCACCAGCGCACCGCGGCCCTCGCGCTGGGGGTCGTGGTCCTCCTCGAGGTGATCTTCCTGGCCGGCCACCACTGGGCCACCGGGGCGAAGGCGTCGGCGCACTTCGCACTCAAGGGCGGTCAAGCCGGGCTCGGGAACAACGTCGAACGCGTGGCCCGGGTTCTGTTCACCGACTTCCTCTGGCCGTTCGAGATCACCGCCGGGCTGTTGGTGATCGCAGTGGTGGGTGCGGTGGTCCTGGCCCGCCGCAGCGGCCAGCCCGCGGAGATGGTGGAGGAAGACGTACCCGAGGCTGCCGATCTCGCCGACGACGGCGCCGACGCGCTCGACGAGGAAGCGGAGACGGTCCCGTGACCATCACCGACACCTACTACCTCGTACTGGCCGCGATGATCTTCACCATCGGCGCGGTGGGTGTGCTGATCCGGCGCAACGTGCTGGTGATGTTCATGTGCATCGAGCTGATGCTGAACGCGGTGAACCTCACGTTCGTGGCGTTCGCCCGCCAGCTCAACGACGTGCGCGGCCAGGTCTTCGTGTTCTTCACCCTCGTGGTGGCCGCCGCCGAGGTCGCGGTCGGCCTGGCGATCATCGTGGCGATCTTCCGCCGCCGGCGTGGTGCCACCGCCGACGACGTGCGGATGCTGAAGGGCTGACGGGATCCATGACCGCGAAGGACGTCCTCGATCTGGTTTGGCTCGTCCCGGCCCTGCCGTTGTTCGGGGCCGTGTTCCTGCTGCTGCTCGGCAAGCGGATCGGTGAACCGATCGCGGGTTGGATCGGCAGCGCCGCGCTCGGACTCTCGTTCGTGTGGTCGGTCGTCACGTTCTTCGCGCTGCGCGATCTCCCGCCGCTGCAGCGCCAGCACGTCGCCACCCTGTTCACCTGGCTGCCGTCGGGTGGCCTGAAGGTCGAGTTCGGGTTCCTCGCCGACCCGCTGTCGGTGGCGTTCATCCTGTTCATCACCGGCGTCGCCACCCTCATCCACATCTATTCGATCGGCTACATGCACGGCGATTCACGATTCTCCCGGTTCTTCGCCTACATGAACCTCTTCGTCGCCGCGATGCTCGTTCTCGTCCTCGGCAGCAGCTTCCTCATGACCTTCCTCGGGTGGGAGGGCGTCGGCCTCTGCTCGTACCTCCTCATCTCCTTCTGGTACGAGCGGCCGGCCGCCGCCAACGCGGGCAAGAAGGCCTTCATCACCACGCGCATCGGCGACGTCGGCTTCATGATCGCGATGTTCCTGATCTTCGCCGAGCTCGGCACCTTGAACTACGCCGGCCGCAACGGCGCGCTGGTCGGCGCGTTCGGGCTGAGCTCCGGAACCGCCACCGCGATCGCCCTCCTCCTCTTCTTCGGCGCGGTCGGGAAGAGCGCGCAGTTCCCACTCCACTTTTGGCTGCCCGACGCGATGGAAGGCCCGACCCCCGTGTCGGCTCTGATCCACGCGGCCACGATGGTCACCGCCGGCGTGTTCCTCGTCGCGCGCGCCCACGCCTTCTTCGAGGTCAGCGGTGACGCGATGACGGTCGTGGCGTGGATCGGCGCCGGCACTGCGTTGCTGGCGGGCACGATCGCACTGGTCCAGCCCGACATCAAACGCGTGCTGGCCTACAGCACCATCAGCCAGCTCGGCTACATGTTCCTCGCGCTCGGTGTCGGTGCGTACCCCGCGGCCATCTTCCTGGTGATCACGCACGCGTTCTTCAAGGCCACGCTGTTCCTCGGCGCCGGCACCGTGATCCACGGCAACGGCGACAACCAGGACATGCGGATCATGGGCGGGTTCCGCAAGTTCATGCCGTACACCGCGACCGCGTTCGTGATCGCCTGGCTCGCGATCGCCGGCGTGCCACCGTTCTCGGGCTTCTTCGCCAAGGACGGCGTGCTGGAGAAGGCGTACCAGCACTCCGATTACGGGCTGTGGATCGTCGGTCTGCTCGCGGCGATCCTCACGGGCGCCTACATGACCCGCCAGGTGATGCTCACCTTCGCCGGGAACGAGCGGTGGGAGCCCGCACCCGCGGCCGCGGTTGCCCTGGAAGCTGCCGAAGGTGCCGACGTCGCACCCGCGGCCGTGGCCCACGCCGAGGAGGCGCACGCCGCGCCCGACTTCTCCACCCCGACGGTCTCCTACGGCGATCCGCCGCACGCGCCCACCCTGCACCACGATCCCCACGAAGGTTCCGCGCTCATGGTCGGGCCGGTGCTCCTGCTCGCGGCCCTGGCCGTGGTCGGCGGTCTCCTCGATACGCCGATCCGGCAGTTCGAGTACCTCGACGATTGGCTGGAGCCGGTGTTCCGCGACTCCGGCCACATCGCGGCGCCGTCGTTCGTCGGTGGCGTCGCGCTGTCGACGATCGCGTTCGTGATGGGCCTGCTCGGGATCGGGATCGCGTACGCGTTCTACCGGCACGGGTTGCAGCGCGTCGACGACGATCCCTTCGACGAGCGTCTCGGTGTGCTCGGCCGGATCTTCGGCCACGCCTATTACTACGACGAAGGCATCTCCCGCGCGGTCGACGGTCCGCTGCGACGGTTCGCGGGTTGGCTGGCCCGGGTGGTCGACACCGGCATCATCGACGGCGCGGTGAACGGCGTGGCGCACCTCGTACGCGACACCGGTCAGGGGTTCCGAAAACTCCAGACCGGTCTGGTGCGTAACTACGCGTTGGGTGTCGTGCTCGGTACCGCCGCGCTGCTGCTGTACCTCCTCGTCTGGGCCGCCCGATGAGCAACATCGGCGGCTTCCCGATCCTCACCGCGATCATCGCCACCCCGGCGATCGGTGCGTTGATCGTCGCGCTGCTCCCCGCGGCGCGGGTCGAGGCGGCACGCGCCGTCGGCTACGCCGCCACCGCCGCGACCTTCGGGCTCACCGCCTGGCTCCTCTGGAACTTCGAAGCGGGCAAGGCCGGCTACCAATTCGTCGAGAGCCAACGGTGGATGGGCTCGCTCGGCGTGAACTACCTCGTCGGGGTCGACGGCATCAGCATCTTCATGATCGCGTTGACCGCGCTCCTCTTCCCGATCGGATTGCTGGCCTCGAACCGGCTCACCGTGCGGGTGAAGGCGTTCACCGCGTGGATGCTCGTGCTCGAGGCCGCCCTCTTGGGCGTGTTCCTCTCGCTCGACCTCGTCGTGTTCTTCGTGTTCTTCGAGATCGTGCTCGTGCCGATGTACTTCATCATCCTCGGCTGGGGCCACGACCGGAAGAACTACGCCGCGCTGAAGTTCTTCCTCTACACCATGGCGGGTTCGGCGTTCCTGCTCGTCGGCCTGCTGGCGCTCGGGTTCCTCCACCAGTCGGCGACCGGCCACCTCACCTTCGACCTCCGCACCCTCACCGCGTGGGCGCCGGGTGGGCTCGACAAGGGAACCGCCCGGTGGTTGTTCCTCGCGTTCTTCGCCGCGTTCGCGGTCAAGGTCCCGCTCTTCCCGCTGCACACGTGGCTGCCCGACGCGCACACCGAAGCGCCCACCGCGGGATCGGTCATCCTCGCCGGCGTGCTCCTCAAGATGGGCACCTACGGCTTCCTGCGGTTCTCGCTCGCGTTGTTCCCGCAGGCGTCGGTCGATCTCGCCCCGCTGCTGCTCGTGCTGGGCACGGTCGGCATCATCTACGGCGCGATCGTCGCCACCATGCAGCCCAACCTGAAACGGTTGGTCGCGTACTCGTCGGTCGCGCACCTCGGGTTCGTCGTGATCGGGATCTTCAGCCTCACGACGCAAGGGCTCGACGGCGGCATCTTCACCATGATCAGCCACGGGCTCACCACCGGCGCGCTGTTCCTGCTCGTCGGGATGCTCTACGACCGCAAGCACACGTTCGAGATCGGTTCCTTCGGCGGACTGTGGAAGTCGATCCCGATCCTCGGCGGGCTCTTCCTCGCCGCCGCATTCGCCTCGATCGGTCTGCCCGGGTTCTCCGGCTTCATCGGCGAGTTCCTGTCGCTGATCGGGACGTTCCTCGTCGACAAGCCCTACGCCATCATCGGCGCGACCGGCGTGATCCTCGCCGCCGTCTACCTCCTGTGGGCCTACCAACGGGTGTTCATGGGGGAACCGAACGCCGAGAATTCGAAGTTGCCGGAGATCACCGGCCGTGAGCTCGCGTGCGTGGTGCCGCTGCTCGCGTTGAGCCTCTTCCTCGGGATCTACCCCAAGCCGGTGCTCGACCGCGTCGAACCCTCGGTCAAGGAGCTGATCGCCCACGTGGAAGCGCACTCCGATTACCGCGAGCCGGGTGTCGCGCGGAAGGGCCCCGCCGCGTCGTCGGTGCCGCATCCTGACGCGAAGCAGATCGCCAAGGAGTCCGACAAGTGATCGGGCTGATGTTCGGCGCGGCGCGGCCCGACTCGATCGCGGTACCCGACGTCAACTGGCTGGCCATCGCCCCGGTGATCGCGCTCGCGGGCGCGGGTGTGCTCATCGTCCTGCTGCGCGCGGTGCTGCGCCAACACCGCGCGGTCGACCCGATCACCTTCGCGGTCGCGTTCCTCGGGACCCTCGCCGCGGGGGGCACGCTGGCCTGGCAGTGGCTGCACGTCCACGACCACGGGCCGATGGTCACCCTCGCCAACATGGTGCGAGTCGATTCGTTCGCGATCTTCCTCGGCATCCTCGTCGTGTCGGCGTTGTTCCTGGTGTTGCTCCTCTCGGCGTCGTACATCCGGCCGGAAGGGCTGGAAGGCCCCGAGTACCTGGCGCTGCTCCTGTTGTCGGCGGCGGCGATGCTCGTGATGACGAGCGCCAACAACCTCATCGTCGTGTTCGTCGCGCTCGAGGCGCTCTCGATCCCGCTCTACGTGCTCGTCGCGTTCGACCGCCGCCGGTTCGCCTCGCAGGAAGCCGGCATCAAGTACTTCGTGCTCGGTTCGTTCGCGTCGGCCTTGTTCCTCTACGGCGTTGCCCTCGTGTACGGCGCGACCGGTTCCACTTCGCTCACCGACATCGCGCACTTCCTGGCCCGGAACACGCTCTTCGACACCGGCACGCTGCTGGCCGGCTTCGCGCTGCTGATCGTCGGCCTGGCGTTCAAGGTGTCGGCGGTGCCGTTCCACATGTGGACCCCCGACGTCTACCAGGGTGCGCCGAGCCCGATCACCGCGTTCATGTCGTCGGCCACCAAGGTCGCCGGCTTCGCCGCCTTCCTGCGGATCTTCCTGGTGGCGTTCCCGCTGTACCGCACCGACTGGCGGCCGGTCATCATGGCCCTCGCGCTGCTGTCACTGATCGTGGGGACGGCGGCGGCAGTGGTCCAGACCGACCTCAAGCGCGCGCTGGCCTATTCCTCGATTGCCAACGCGGGCTACATCCTCATCGGGTTCGCCGCCGCCGCGGTCGACGACCGCGCCGCGGCCAACCGGGGGCTCGAAGCCGCGCTCTTCTACCTCTTCACCTACACGTTCATGACGATCGGCGCGTTCGCCGTCGTCGCCCTGGTCGGTCGGCGGACCCGCGACGCGCGCCACGGGCTCGACCAGTACCGCGGGCTGGCCCGTCGCTCACCGGTGCTGGCCGGTTTCCTCACCTTCTTCCTGCTCGCGCAGGCCGGGGTTCCGTTCACCGGTGGTTTCGTGGCCAAGCTCCAGGTGTTCGCCGCGGCGGTCGACGCCCGCGAGTACTGGCTGGCCATCGTCGGCGCGCTGGCCGCCGTGGTCCTGGCGTTCTTCTACCTCCGCGTCACCGTCGTGGTGTTCTCGGGCGACGACGGCGAGGAGCCGGCAACGCGGACCCATCGGCGACGCATCGACGCCGCCGGTGTGGTCGTGCTCGTGGCCACCGCGGCCATGGTGATCCTGCTCGGCGTGCTCCCGGGCGCGTTCCTGCACTTCGCGCACGACGCCACGTCGCTGATCTGATCAGCCGGCGTCGCGGCGCCACCAGGGTCGGCGGAGCGATCGGCGCCGCCGCCGGACGAGGTCGGCTTCGTCGAGTGCTCGCTCCGCGAGCCGGTACGCGTCGTCCATGATGCCCGGCGCACCGGAGAAGTCGAAGAGCTCGCGGTTGTCGACCGGCGCCGGCAGCACGACGAGTTCTACGCTCTCGGGCACGTTGCGCATCTCGAGGTCGAACCGCTGCTTGCGGCTGATCGCGAACGCGCGGACCGCCACGTCGAACGGCGAGCGCAGCGGTCGGTGCATGAGGTCGCCGGCCACGTTGAGCACGTAGACGCGGTCGACGGGCCCCGCCAGCGCATGCCAGAGCGGGACGGTGTCGACGACCGCACCGTCGACGAGGATGCGGCCGGCGTAGCGGACGGGCGGGAAGAGCCCCGGCAGCGCCGAGCTTGCCAGGAGGGCGGGTTCGAGCGGGCCGTGCGCGAACACCACCTCTTCCCCGGTATCGAGGTCGGCCGCGATCACGCGCAGCGGCAGGAGCAGCTCCTCGAACGTGTCGGGAGTGTCACCCCGGCTGAAGATCGCCCGGAGCCCCTGGTTGGAGAACAGGTGGTCGTCGCGCGTCAGGAGGTTCCAGGCCCTCGACAGCCGACCGCCGGGGAACACCTCTTCACCCCGCAGCGACTCCCACGTGGCGACCAGCCGATCGATGCCCGCCATGCTCGGCGAGGCGGCGATCGTGGCCCCGTTGAACGCACCGGCGGAGCACCCGACGATCACGTCGGGGAGGATGTCGCGCTCGATGAGCGCGCGCAGCATGCCGACCTGGGCGACCGACTGGTTCCCCCCACCGGACAGCACGAAGGCGGTCCGTGGCTCGCGGACGAGGCGCTGGCGGAGCTGGCTGATGGAAGCCGTCACGGGTTGTTCTCACTTCCTTTCCCGCGTGCCAGTTCTAGCCGGTCCCGGGGTGGGTCCGGTGGTCCCCATCAGCCTCGCGCGCGGTTTGCCGGGCGCAGAAAAGGCGGAGCTATGCTGCGCCCGAAATCGAACCCCCCACACCGACGCCTCATTCCAGCGAGGGGGCGGGAGGCCCACGCGTGAGCGAGTTCTATCGGAATTACCTCGCGGTGGCCGTGTTCGTCGGTGCCGCCATGCTCATGGTCGGCGCGATGCTCGGGGTCGGCAAATTGCTGCGCCCCTCACGGCCGCAACCCGAGAAATTGATGTCCTACGAGGCGGGTTCCGACCCCGTCCTCGGTTTCGGTCAGTCGAACGTCCGGTACTACGTCTACGCACTGCTGTTCGTGATGTTCGACGTCGAAGCCGTCTTCATCTTCCCGTGGGCGGTGAAGCTCGAGAGCTTCGGGGTCTTCGGCCTCGTGGAGATGGGCGCGTTCATGATCATCCTCCTCCTCGGCCTCGTGTACGCCTGGCGGAAGGGGGTGCTGCGGTGGGCATAGTCGAGAAGGGCGCCCTCTCGAAGCCCGCGCTCAAACCGCTCACCTGGCTCCTCAACTACAGCCGGAAGTACTCGCTGTGGATGTTCCAGTGGGGCCTTGCATGCTGCGCGATCGAGATGGGCGCGGCGCTCGCCAGCCCCCGCTACGACGTCATGCGTCTCGGCGTCATCCCGTTCCCGGCCAGCCCCCGCCAGGCCGACCTCATCTGTGTCTCGGGCACCGTCACCGACAAGATGGCACCCGCCGTCCGGCGCCTCTACGAGCAGATGCCCGATCCGAAGTACGTGATCTCGATGGGCTCGTGCGCCAACTGCGGCGGCCCATACTGGGACTCCTACTCCGTCACCAAGGGCATCGACCAGGTGATCCCGGTCGACGTCTACATCCCCGGGTGCCCTCCGAGGCCCGAGGCGCTGATCCAGGGCATCGTGCTCCTGCAGGAGCGGATCCAGAACGAGGGCATCGGCAACGACGAGCTCGCGATGCGCTGGCGCGGGGAGCCGATCGTCGTTGAGTGACGTGAGCGGCACCGACGTCCCCAACGAGGACGCCCCCACCGAGGACGCGCCTTCCGACGCGCCCGTACCGGACGCGCCCGTCGAAGACGCCGCGCCCGACCCCCACGCGCTCGACGAGCTCCACCTCGAGCTCATGTCGCGGTTCGAGACCGAGTTGGGCGACGCCGTGCTCGACCAGGCTCCGGTGTTCGGGATGCCCGTCGTGCGGGTCCGACGCAACGCGTGGCGCGAGGTCGCCGAGGTCGCCAAGGGCAAGCTGGGCTGCGACTACCTCTCGTTCATCGCCGGGATCGACTGGATGCCGGCTCCGAAGGACGACGACGACGGCGGCAGCGACACGTCCGCGCCGGTACAGCCACAGGAGACCACGTACGGGGCCGCGGGGTCCGACGGGCGCTTCCAGGTGTTCGCCCGCGTGCAGTCGACCGGTCGCCACTGGGGTCTCACGTTCAAGGCCGACGTCGACGACGACTCGCTCCTCGTGCAGTCGTGGGTGCCGGTCTACCCGGGCGCCGATTGGCACGAGCGCGAATGCTGGGAGATGTACGGGTTCGTGTTCGATGGGCACCCCGCCCTGCGTCACCTCTATCTTCCTTCGGAGTTCGAGGGGCATCCCCTGCGCAAGGACTTCCCGCTCCTGTCGCGGGTGGTCAAGCCGTGGCCCGGGCTCGTCGACGTCGAGCCCATGCCGGGCGAGGGCGACGCCGAGGTCGCGGCGGTGGTCGAGGAGGGCGCGTGAGCACGACCAATCCACCGCTGCCCGAGTTCGACATCGATCCCCGGGCGTTCCGTCACCTCGCCGACGCCCAGGTCGGCGTCGAGCTCGACACCGGCGACATGATCCTCAACCTCGGGCCGCAGCACCCGGCGACGCACGGCACACTGCGCCTGGTGGTGCGCCTCGACGGCGAGCGCGTGATCTCGGCCGACCCGGTCATCGGCTACATGCACCGCGGCTACGAGAAGCTCTCGGAGTTCCGTACGTACCCCCAGATCACCACGCTGATCAACCGGATCGACTGGCTCTCGAGCTTCGCCAACGAGGTGCCGTTCATCGACGCCGCCGAGCAGCTCATGGGCATCGGGGCGCCGCCCCGGGCGCAGTACATCCGCACCATCCTCACCGAGCTCAGCCGGATCGCCACCTTCCTCCTCTTCCTGGGTGAGATGGGCCTCCAGGTCGGTGCGCTCACGCCGGCGTTCTACGGATTCCGCGACCGCGAGCACATCCTCAACCTGATCGAGGCGGCCACCGGTGGGCGGTTCCATCCCAACTTCAACCGCATCGGCGGCTTGAAGGACGACCTCCCGTGGGGCTGGGTCAACGAGACCCGCACCGCGATGAAGGTCGTCTTCGACGCCTGCGACGTGTTCGAAGACCTCGTGGCCGGCAACGAGATCTTCGAGGCCCGGACCCGCTCGATCGGGATCATCCCGCCCGAGCTCGGCGCCGCGTACGGCGTGTCGGGGTCGAACATCCGGGCGTCGGGCGTCGACTGGGACCTCCGCCGCGACGGCCGACCCTACCTGGTGTATCCCGAGCTCGACTTCAAGGTGTGGACCCACCCCGACGGCGATTCGTTCGCCCGCTACTGGGTGCGCCTGCAGGAGACGCGCGAGTCGGCCCGCATGGTGCTGCAGATGCTCGAGCAGATGCCCGCGGGCCCGATCATGGCGAAGGTGCCGCGCATCATCAAGGTGCCCGAGGGCGAGTCCTGGGTCGAGACGGAGAACCCGCTCGGTCAGATGGGCTACTACGTCATCTCGAAGGGCGCGACCGGCCCGTTCCGGGTGAAGATCCGCTCGGCGTCGTTCAGCAACGTCTCGATCCTGCCGTGGCTGCTGCGCGGGGTGTTCGTGCCCGACGTCATCACGATCCTCGGTTCGCTCTACTTCATCCTCGGGGACATCGACCGATGAGCCGCTGCGGAGTCCGCGGGTCATGATCGGCCATCTCGTCCTGGGCCTCCAGATCGGTTGGGGCACGACGCTCGCGATCAAGACGATCGTGATCCTCGCGTTGGTGCCGCTGTCGGCCCTGATCCTCGGCTACGTGTTCCTGCTCAAGATGATGAGCCACATGCAGAGCCGCCTCGGTCCCATGGACCCCGGCGGGTACCACGGCTGGTTCCAGCTCGTGGGCGACGGCATCAAGTTCATCCAGAAAGAAGACATCACCCCCGAGAACGCCGACAAGCGCGTGTTCGCGTTCGCGCCTGCAGTCGTCGTCATGTCGACCTTCCTCGTGTTCCTCGTGATCCCGGCCGGCCCCGACGTGATCGTCAAGGACCTCAACGTCGGCGTGTTCTACGCGTTGGCGGTCTCGAGCCTGTCCGTGGTGGGCGTGCTGATGGCCGGCTGGGCCAGCGCCAACAAGTTCTCGCTCCTCGGTGCGCTCCGCGCCGCCGCCCAGCTGATCGCCTACGAGCTGCCGCTCCTCCTCGCGGTGGTCGGCGTCGTCATCCAGGCCGGCACCATGAGCCTGCAGGGCATCGTGCTCGCGCAGCACAACGGCGAGATCTTCGGGTGGAGTGGCCTCGGCTTCCCGTTCATCCTCACGCAGTTCGTCGGTTTCGCGCTGTTCCTCATCGCGGCCCAGGCCGAGCTCACCCAGACGCCCTTCGACATGCCCGTCGCCGAGAGCGAGCTCGTGGCCGGCTACATGGTCGAGTACACCGGCTTCCGCTTCCTCTTCTTCTTCATCGGCGAGTTCGGTACCGCGTTCGCGTTCTCGGCCATCGCCGCCACCCTGTTCCTCGGTGGGTGGGCACTCCCCGGCATCGACAACATCGGTGTGATGCGCCTGCTCGGTCCCCTCGTGCTGTTCGCCAAGATCATGCTGGTGGCGTTCCTGATGTTCTGGGTGCGCTTCACCTACCCGCGCCTGCGGGAAGATCAGCTCCAGGCGCTCGCGTGGAAGTTCCTGATCCCGATCGGTCTGCTCAACATCCTCCTCACCGGTGTGTTCAAGGTGGCGTTCTGATGAAGAAGCCCAAGCTCCCCGGCGTCATCGGCGGCCTCGGCATCACGTTCAAGACGATGCTGAAGCCGGCGGTCACGGTGCAGTACCCGCACGAACGCGAGGACCCGCCGCCGCGCGCGCGCGGCGTCATCGCGCTCAAGGAGGAGAACTGCACCGTCTGCATGCTCTGCGCCCGCTCGTGCCCCGACTGGTGCATCTACATCGAGGGACACAAGGAGAAGCGCCCGCCCCGTCGTGAAGGCGGTCGCGACCGCACGGTGAGCGTGCTCGACCGGTTCGACATCGACTACGCGCTCTGCATGTACTGCGGGATCTGCGTCGAGGTGTGCCCGTTCGACGCGCTCTTCTGGAGCCCGGAGTACGAGTACTCCGAATCGAGCATCGCCCGGCTCCTCCACGACAAGCGCAAGCTCGGTGAGTGGATGGAGAGCGTGAGCGAGCCCGAACCGTTGGAGATCGGCGCCGAGGTGAAGAAGTAGCCATGCCGCTCGCTTCCACGATGGTGGCTCAGAACGTCGCGTTCTGGATCCTCGCGATCGCGATGGGGGCGGCGGCGATCGGCGTCGTGCGCTCGCAGAACGTCGTGCACGCCGCACTGTTCCTGGTGATCGTGCTCGCGGGCGCGGCCGCGCAGTACATCCTCGTCGCGGCCGAGTTCGTGGCCTGGGTGCAGGTGCTGATCTACATCGGCGCCGTCGTCATCCTCTTCCTCTTCGGCATCATGCTCACGCGGGCGCCGATGCACAGCGAAGAAGGCAGCCTCGACAACCACCAACGGCTGGCCGCGGGAGTGGTCGGCCTCTTTTTGTTCGGGGTCATCACCGCGCTGCTCGTCGACGCCTACGGCGGGAAGCAGATCAAGCTCAAGGGCGATCTCGTGGTGCTGGGCAACAGCGGCACGTTGGCGTCGAGCATCTTCCGCGACTACCTGGTGCCGTTCGAAGTGGTCTCGATGTTGTTGCTGGCCGCGCTGGTGGGCGCCGTCGTGATCGCGCGGAGGGACTAGCGCGATGATGCTCAACAACTTCCTCATCCTGGCTGCGTTCCTGTTCTGCACCGGCATCTACGGCGTGCTCGCCCGCAAGAACGCAGTGCTGGTGCTCATGAGTGTCGAGCTCATGCTGAACGCGGTCAACATCAACCTGGTCGCGTTCTCCGCGTACACCCGCCAGGCTTCCGGCCAGGTGTTCGCGCTCTTCATCATCACCATCGCCGCCGCCGAGGTGGGGATCGGCCTGGCGATCGTGCTACTCATCTACCGCAACGCCCACAGCGTCGATCTCGACGAAGTCGACCAATTGAAGGGCTGATCTCGCCGTGCTGAACAACGCTTGGATCATCGTCGCGATCCCCGCGCTCTCGTTCTTCCTGATTCTCTTCTTCGGGAAGCGCATGCCGCGCCAGGGATCCGAGATCGGCATCCTCGCGGTCGGCGCGTCGTTCGTCCTCTCGTGCGTGGCGGTCTACCAGTGGATCGACCGGGTCGAGACCGCCACCGGCGGCAAGACCACCGGGTTGCGCGCGCTCGGCCGCGGGGTGTTCGGGGCCGAAGGCGGTCACGGCGAGGCGGTGGTCCAACCCGTCCTGCACTCGATCACCTGGTGGCAGAACGGGCTGGTCAAGTTCGGCGTCGGTATCCGCATGGACGGTCTCGCGGTGATGATGCTGTTCGTCGTCACGCTGATCTCGCTGCTGGTGCACATCTACTCCACCGCGTACATGCACGACGACGTCCGCTTCACGCACTACTACGCGATGCTCAGCCTGTTCACCGCCGCGATGCTGCTGCTCGTCGTGTCCGACAACACGCTGCAGTTGCTCGTCGGCTGGGAGGGCGTCGGGCTCTGTTCCTTCGCGCTCATCGGCCACTGGTGGGAGGAGGACGCGAACAGCCGGGCCGCCCTCAAGGCGTTCCTCACCACCCGTACCGGCGACATCGGTCTGATGATCGGGATCATCATCACCTTCTTCGCCGCGGGCAGCTTCAACATCGGCGTCATCAACCGGTACGCCCTCAGCCCGCACGCCGACCACTCGCTGCTGCTCGCCGGCGCCATCTGTCTGTTCATCGGCATCATGGGCAAGAGCGGCCAGTTCCCGCTCCACACCTGGCTCCCCGACGCCATGGCCGGGCCCACACCCGTGTCGGCCCTCATCCACGCGGCCACCATGGTCGTGGCCGGCGTGTACCTCGGCGCCCGCCTGTACCCGGTCTTCTTCAACGGGTTCTCGATCGCCGCCGGCGGCGTCAACTTCATGGTGCTCATCGGCGGCATCACGATCATCATCGGGGCGGTGCTCGCGTTCGTGCAGCGCGACATCAAGAAGGTGCTGGCGTACTCCACGATCAGCCAGCTCGGCTACATGGTGATGGCCCTGGGCTCGGGTGCCTGGGTGGCGGCGGTGTTCCACCTCTTCACCCACGCGTTCTTCAAGGCCCTCCTCTTCCTCGGCGCCGGTTCGGTGAGCCACTCGGGCTCCCACCACTCCTTCGACATGAAGTCCGAGATGGGCGGCCTGCGCAAGTACATGCCGATCACGTTCTGGACGTTCATCGTCGGCTCGCTCGCGCTCGCCGGCATCTTCCCCTTCGCCGGGTTCTGGTCGAAGGACGAGATCTTGGTCACCGCGGGCAAGTCGGGGTACACCTTCTTCCTCGTCGTGGGGCTGATCGGTGCCTTCCTCACCGCGGCCTACATGACCCGCTGCGTCTACCTCACCTTCTTCGGCGAGTACCGCGGCCACGGCCACCCGCACGAGTCGGAACCGGCGATCACGGTGCCGCTGATCATCCTCGCGGTCTTCTCGGTGCTCGCGGGGTTCCTCAACGCCACCGCGATCCACGTCGAGAAGTTCGCCGACTGGGTGGAGCCCCGGGTCGCGTTCCCCACCACGCTCCAGCACCCCGACTTCAACTACGCCACCGCCGCGATCTCGCTGTCGGTCGCGATCATCGGCATCGGGATCGCCGCCTACCTCTTCTTCCAGCACGAGGAGCTCGGCCCGCTGAAGGGCCTCACGCAACGCAGCAACGTTGCGCACGCCGGGTACACGTTCCTCGAGAACAAGTACTACCTCGACACGCTCTACGAGAACATCATCGTCGCGTCGATCAAGGGCGTGTTCGCCAGCGCCGCGTACTGGGTCAACCAGAACGTGATCGACGCGGTGGTCAACGGCGCCGGTCGCGGTGCCCGCGTCGCCGGGAAGTTCACCTACGAGCGGCTCGACCAGAAGGGCGTCGACGGTGCGGTCAATGGACTCGCCGAGATCACCGGCGAGAGCGGTGGTCTCCTGCGCTACTTCCAGTCGGGCCGCGTGCAGCGGTACGCATTGCTCATGTTCGCGGCGGTGGGGCTCTTGAGCCTCGCCATCTTGCTCACCAACACCTGATACGAGGGGATTCGTTCCGATGGACTGGTTCGACAGCTGGGCCCTGACGCTGGCGGTCTTCATCCCCATCGTCGGCATGGCGATCGTGCTGCTGATCCCGAAGGCCGAAGAGGCGTTGATCAAAACGGTCGCGCTCATCACGACCCTCGTGACCGCCGGCGTGGCCGTCGCCATCCTGGCCCGATTCAACTTCGACGACCCGCGGTTGCAGTTCAACGTCAGCAAGGAGTGGATCCCCGAGATCCACTCCCGCTACCACGTCGGGATCGACGGCATCTCGCTGCCCCTCGTGCTGCTCACCGTGCTCATCGTCGTGTGCTGCGTCATCTACTCGTGGAACCACTTCCCCGAACCGCACAACCCGAAGGCGTTCCTCGCGCTGATCCTGCTGCTCGAGACGGGCATGATCGGCACGTTCGTCGCCCAGGACCTCATCCTCTTCTTCATCTTCTTCGAGGTCGTCCTGCTCCCGATGTTCTTCATGATCGGCGTTTGGGGCGGGCCCAACCGCGAATACGCGTCGATCAAGTTCTTCCTGTTCACGCTGTTCGGCTCGGCCCTGATGCTGCTGAGCTTCCTGGCCCTCTACTTCCTGTCGAAGGTGCACACCTTCGACATGGTCACCCTCTCGCGGCTCCACGGCGCGGGCATCGTCCAGGGCACGCAGGTGCTGGTGTTCGCCGGCATGTTCCTCGGCTTCGCGATCAAGGTGCCGATGTTCCCGTTCCACACCTGGCTGCCCGATGCCCACACCGAGGCACCAACGGTCGGCTCGGTGCTGCTCGCCGCGGTCATGCTGAAGCTCGGCACCTACGGCTTCATCCGGATCGCGCTGCCGATGCTCCCGCACGCGGCACAGACCTGGGCGCCGTGGATCGGTTTGTTAGCGGTGATCGGCATCATCTACGGATCGTTGTGTTGTCTCGCGCAACGAGATATGAAGCGCCTCATCGCGTTCTCGTCGGTCGCGCACATGGGCTTCGTGATGCTCGGCATCGCGACCCTCACCACCTTCGGTATCAACGCCGCGATCTTCGGGATGGTCGCGCACGGTCTCATCACCGGCATGCTCTTCTTCCTCGCCGGTTCCATCCAGGAGCGCTACGAGACCCGCGAGATGAGCCGCCTCGGCGGCATCCTCACCCAGGCGCCCCACCTCGGGTGGATCCTCGGCTTCTCGGCGATGGCATCGCTCGGTCTTCCCGGCCTGGCCGGGTTCTGGGGTGAGTTCCCGGCGATCCTGTCCGCCTTCGATCCCACGAATCCCCACGGTCTGTGGGGCGGGAGCAGCGGCACGCTGTGGACCTTCCGCACCTACATGGTCATCGCCGCCATCGGCACCGTGCTCGCGGCCGGCTACCTCCTCTGGATGTTCCAACGCGTTGCGATGGGCAAGGTGAAGGCCGAGTTCGAGCACGCGCACATCCATGACGTCCACGGCCCGGAGTGGGTGGCCTGGGTCCCGCTCCTGGCACTGATCGTTGCGCTCGGCATCTACCCGCAGCTGATCTTCAAGATGACCGACCTCCCGGTGACCCAACTGGTCCACGGGATCTCGAGGGCGCTGTAGGTGAACCCGCACGTCGACTTCCACGCGTTCGCGCCCGTTCTCGTCCTCACCGCGACGATCATCGTCGTGCTGTTGGCCGACCTCCTCGCGCCCGAACGCTCGCGGTTCGCCAGCTCACGGATCGCATCGATCGGTGTCCTCGCCGCGCTGATCCCGGTCATCACGCTGGCCGCCGACGGCACGAACCGCTCGCTGTTCGGCGGCGCGTTCGTGGTCGACAACTTCTCGCTGGTGTTCCAGGGCTTCTTCCTCGTGGTCGCCTACGTCGTGTTGCTGATGTCGTCCGACTACATCTCCGACGGCGACTACTACCAGGGCGAGTTCTACTTCCTGTTGCTCACCTCGGTGCTGGGCATGGTCGTGATGGCCTCGGCGCGCGACCTCATCACGATCTTCGTCGCGTTGGAGACGATCACCATCCCCACGTTCGTCCTGGCGGGCTGGCGTAAGCACGACTCGAAGTCGAACGAAGCGGCGATCAAGTACTTCATCATCGGTGTGCTGTCGTCGGCGATCATGCTCTACGGCATGTCGCTGGTGTTCGGCGCGACCGGCGGGTCCACGCTGCTCACCGACATCCGCCGCTCGATCGACCTCCACGGCACCACGCCACTGCTCGCGGTGGCGATCTTCATGACCATCGCGGGCTTCGCGTTCAAGGTGAGCGCGGTGCCCTTCCACTTCTGGACCCCCGACACCTACGAAGGCGCGCCCACGCCGGTCACCGCGTTCCTTTCCGTGGCGTCGAAGGCCGGCGGCTTCATCGCGCTGCTCACCATCATCCGGATCGGCTTCTTCCCGTCGCAGGATTCGTGGGAGCCGATCCTGTGGGTGCTCGCGGCGGCGTCGATCATCTTCGGCAACCTCGTCGCGCTGCGCCAGACGAACATCATCCGCATGCTGGCCTACTCGTCGATCGCCCAGGGCGGATTCATCCTCGTACCGCTGGCGGTCGCCGGTGACGGCTCGGCTGCCCGCTCGTCGTTCGAGGCTGTCGTCATCTACCTCTTCATCTACGCGGCCATGAACCTCGGCGCGTTCGCGGTGGCGATCGCCGTCGCCCGGCGCACCGGCTCGGCCGAGATCGACAGCTACGCCGGCCTCGGCCAGTCGTCGCCGCTCCTCGCGATCTCCATGACGATCTTCTTGTTCTCCCTGGCCGGTATCCCACCGTTCGCGGGCTGGTTCGCGAAGTTCGTGATGTTCCGCGCCGTGCTCGATGCCAACTCGCCGTCGGCCATCGTGCTCGGTGTGATCGCGGCGTTCGGTTCCGTCGTGGCCTTCTTCTATTACGCCGCGGTGGCCCGCAAGATGTGGTTCCACGACCCGGCACCCGAGTCCGTGACCGCGCCGAAGGCGGTCCCGGCCGCGTTGACGGTCGCGATCGGGCTCACGGTCGCGGCGGTGATCGTGGTCGGGATCTATCCGCAACTCGTCGCCCACATCGGCCAGGTGGCGTTCAGGGTCTGAGGGCGCCGCCCGTTCGGGAAGGGTCTCATGACCGCGCTCGAGGATCACCTGGTCGAGCGGATCCACCGCGAGGGGCCGATCCCGTTCGACGCGTTCGTCGACACTGCCCTCTACGCCGACGGGGGTTTCTTCGCCGGCGCCCACGGCGCGGGCCGGGCGGGCCGCGACTTCGTCACCAGCCCGGAGGTCGGGCCGCTCTTCGGTGCGTTGGTGGCGCGGGCATTCGACGAATGGTGGGTCGAGCTCCAGCAGCCGGACCCGTTCCTCGTCGTCGACGCGGGGGCCGGACGCGGTCGGCTGGCGGCAGATGTGCTGGCGGCGGCGCCGCAGTGCGCGAGCGCGCTGCGCTACGTGCTGGTCGAGCGGTCGGCGGGGCTCCGCACCGAACAGCGCGACCTGCTCGTCCTCGAGCCGTTCGAAGACGCGCTCGGGCCGGTGGTGCGCGACGACGATGCGTCGGTCCCGATTCGGGGGATGGGTCCTATCGCGACTGCGCTGGCCGACCTGCCGGAAGTGCCGCTCACCGGCGTGGTCCTGGCCAACGAGTTGCTCGACAACCTCCCGTTCCGGGTCGTCGAGCGAGGGGTCGACGGATGGTTCGAGGTGCGGGTGGGAATCGATGACGACGGCCGTGACTTCGCCGAGGTGCTCGTGGGGGCGGCCGAGGAGTTGGCGGCCGAAGCCGACCTCGTCGCGAGCGGATCGGTCCCGGTGCCGATCGGCGCGCGGCTGCCGGTGCCCACGGGTATCCCGCGTTGGCTGCACCGGTGCGCGAACGGGCTCCGTCACGGTGTGCTCGTCGTGATCGACTACGCCGCCACCGCGGCGGAGCTGATCGAACGGGGCCAGCCCGGTTGGTTGCGCACCTACCGCGGGCACGAACGGGGCCGGTCGCCGCTCGCGTCACCCGGCGACCAGGACATCACCATCGACGTGCCCGTCGAGTACCTCGTCCACGCCGCCGGTCGCGCCGGCTTCCGGCTGGTGCGGCACGTCTCGCAGGCCGAGTGGCTCCGCGAGCTGGGCATCGACCGGCTCGTCGACGACGCGCACGAGCAGTGGGACGCCCGTGCGCACGTCGGTGATCTCGAAGCCCTGCGCCATCGCAGCCGCGTCACCGAGGCCGCCGCGCTCGTCGATCCCGCCGGGTTGGGAGCCCACCGCGTGCTCGTCTCGCGCGCTGACTGCACCCGCAGACCACGCGGGCCGATCGCAGTTCCGCCGTCGCCGGTCCGGGCGGGCGCTCCGACCCGTCCGGGTAGCCTGACCCGGCGCAACGCAAGAGCACCACGGGGGTTTGCCATGGCCGACACCGGCGACACGATCGAGTCACTCCTCGCGGAAGGGCGGACGTTCCTCCCTCCCGAGCCCTTCAAACGTCAGGCCCGGATCGTCGGGACCGACGTCTACGACGAGGCCGACACCGACTTCGAAGGCTTCTGGGCCCGCCAGGCCGCCGACCTCCTCGACTGGTACACCGACTGGCACACGATCCTCGAGTGGGACCGACCGTTCGCGAAGTGGTTCGTCGGCGGCACCCTGAACGCGTCTTACAACTGCCTCGATCGGCACGTCGACGCCGGTCACGGCGACCAGGTCGCGTACTACTGGGAGGGCGAGCCCGGCGACACCCGCACCATCACCTACGCCGAACTGCTCCACGACGTCTCCCAACTCGCCAACGGGTTGAAGAGCCTCGGCGTCGAGAAGGGCGATCGGGTCAACATCTATCTCGGCATGGTGCCCGAGCTGCCGATGGCGCTGCTCGCCTGCGCGCGCATCGGTGCCGCGCACTCCGTCGTGTTCGGCGGGTTCTCGTCCGAATCGTTGCGCGACCGCATCCAGGATGCGGGTGCCAAGGTTCTCATCACCGGCGACGGCGCGTGGCGCCGCGGCAGCATCGTGCCTCTGAAGGAGACGGCCGACATCGCGGTGGCCGATTGCCCGTCGATCGAGAAGGTGCTCGTCCTGCGCCGCACCGGCCAGGACGTCGCCATGGCCGAGGGCCGCGACATCTGGTGGCACGACGTCGTGCCGCAGCAGTCGGCGGAATGCGCACCGGAACCGATGGACTCCGAGGATCTGCTGTACCTCCTCTACACCAGCGGCACCACGGCGCGACCGAAAGGGATCATGCACACCACCGGGGGCTACCTCACCCAGGTGGCGTGGACACACCAGAACGTGTTCGACCTCCGGCCCGATACCGACGTCTACTGGTGCGCGGCCGACGTCGGCTGGGTCACCGGGCACTCGTACATCGTCTACGGGCCCCTCATGAACCGGGCCACGAGCGTCATGTACGAGGGCTCACCCGACCACCCCGACAAAGACCGCCTCTGGCAGATCATCGAGAGGTACAAGGTCACCACCCTCTACACCGCGCCGACCGCGATCCGGACGTTCATGAAGTGGGGTCCGGAATACCTCGAGCGTCACGACCTGTCGTCGTTGCGGCTGCTCGGCAGCGTCGGCGAGCCGATCAATCCCGAGGCGTGGGTGTGGTACTGGCACCACGTCGGGGGCGAACGCTGCCCCGTCGTCGACACCTGGTGGCAGACGGAGACGGGCGCGATCATGATCAGCCCGCTGCCGGGCGCGACCACGTTGAAGCCCGGTAGCGCCACGTTCCCGCTCCCTGGTATCGGGGCCGACATCGTCGATGAAGCGGGCGAATCCGTCGGGGTGCCCGGCGGCGGGTACCTGGTGCTGACGCGACCGTGGCCGTCGATGCTCCGCGGGATCTGGGGCGATCCCGAACGGTTCCGCGAGACCTACTGGAGCCGCTACGAAGGCCGCTACTTCGCGGGCGACGGCGCCAAGCGCGACGACGACGGCTACTTCTGGTTGCTCGGCCGGGTCGACGACGTCATGCTCGTCTCCGGTCACAACATCTCGACCGCCGAGGTCGAGCACGCACTCGTCGGCCATCCGGCGGTGGCGGAGGCCGCGGTGGTCGGCACCAAGGACGCCACCAGCGGTCAGGCGATCAGCGCGTTCGTGATCCTGCGCGCCGGCAACGACCCGAGCGACGCGCTCGTCGCCGAGTTGCGCGACCAGGTTGCGCACACCATCGGCCCGATCGCCAAGCCGAAGACGATCCTCTTCACCGACGACCTCCCGAAGACGCGTTCGGGCAAGATCATGCGCCGGTTGCTGCGCGACGTCGCCGAGGACCAGGCGCTCGGCGACACCACCACCCTGGCCGACCCGTCGGTGGTCGAAGCGATCAAGTCGCGGTACCTCGCCACGGCCACCGAGGACGACTGACCGACCGTGAACCGCGCACCCGAGCCGGAGGGAATCTCCGTTCCCGAGCACTGGACCTGGCGGGAGGGCCACGTCGCGCCCGGGCCCGCCGTCGTCGTCGACATCGACGGCGTTCTCTCCGACGCCGCCAGCCGGCAGCACTACCTCGAGGCGCCCCGCCGGAACTGGAACGCGTTCTTCGAGGCGTGCGGCGACGATCCCGTGATCGAGGAGGTCAGGGTCCTGCTCGACCTCCTCGATCCCGCGCTGCGGACCGTCCTGCTCACCGCGCGCCCGGAACGGGTCCACCACCTCACCGAGGCCTGGCTCCGCCGCTACCGCATCCGCTGGGACGTCCTCCTCATGCGGCCCTGGGGCGACTACGAGATGGCCCGCGACTTCAAGCAGGCGTCGGTGTGGGAGCTGCGGGCCTACGGGTTCGAGCTGCGCCTCGCCATCGAAGACGATCGCCGCAACGTCGAGATGTTCCGCGCCGAAGGCGTGCCGTGCATCTACTTCCACAGCGGCTACTACGACGAGTCACGCTGAGGCTGAGAGTTCGCTGAGCCGATCCCTCGTAGCGTCGTGCTGGGAACGCGCGGAGGGCGAATAGCGTTTCACGGACGAAGGGGCTCCGGTGCCGGGGCCCGAAGAGGTGACATCCACATGAGAAATGCAATGAAGACCGCAGTGTTGCTGGCGGCGCTCGGTGCCCTGTTCATGATCGTGGGCGGGGCGATCGGTGGCGGGACCGGCCTGGCGATCGGCCTCGCCATCGGGCTCGTGTTCGTCGGCGGGTCGTACTGGTTCAGCGACACGTTGGCGATCAAGGCCGCGCGCGCGGTGCCGGCCAGCCGGGAGCAGCTACCGCAGGTCTACGCCATCGTCGAGGAGCTCACGCAGCGCGCCGGCATGCCGATGCCCAAGATCTACATCTCTCCGTCCGACCAGCCCAACGCCTTCGCCACCGGCCGCAACCCCGATCACGCCGCGGTCGCGGTGACGCAGGGCATCCTCCCGCTCCTCACCGACGACGAGCTGAAGGGTGTGATCGCCCACGAGCTCTCACACGTGAAGAACCGCGACATCCTGATCGCCTCGGTGGCGGCGGCGGTGGCGATGGGCATCACCTTCGTCGCCCGGATGGCGATGTGGGGTGCGATCTTCGGGGGCGGTGGCGATCGCGACCGGGGCAACGCGTTCGGCGCCATCGCGATGATGATCCTGGCCCCGGTCGCGGCGGCGATGCTCCAGATGTCGCTGTCGCGCTCCCGCGAGTACCAGGCCGACGCGAGCGGAGCCCATCTCCTCCACGACGGTGAACCGTTGGCGCGCGCGCTCGAGAAGATCGAGGCCTCCGCGAAGCAGCGGCCGATGAAGATCGACCCCGCCCACGCGCAGGCGTTCATCATCAACCCCCTCGCCGGTCAGAAGATTCGAGTTCGCCAGCCTGTTCAGCTCGCACCCGCCCACTGCCGACCGCATCCGCCGCCTGCGCACCGAGCAGCACTGACCCACGCGGCGCGGCCCGGCCGGGCGACTGCCGCCGTGCGGCAGGCACGGGAGGGCAGCTAGCGTCGCCGCGATCGGTGGGTGATCGTGGAGGGGGAAGCTGTGAGTGAGCTGCGCGACCGGTTCGGATTGGTGGGCAAGCCTGCGCTCGTCGTCGGTGGTGGCTTCGGCATCGGCCGGGCCAGCGCGCTGCTGCTCGCGCAGGCGGGTGCCGACGTCGCCGTCGCCGACCTCGATCTCGATCGTGCCAACGCCGTCGCCGCCGAGGTCGAGGCGCTGGGGGTGCGGGCGACCGCGCTCACCGGTGATGTCACCGATCGGGCCCAGGCCGAGAGCATCGTCGCCGGTGCCGCGAGTTTCCACGGCACCCTCGAGGTCGTCGTCAACATGGTCGGCACCGCGGGCTGGGGGAAGCTGCTCGACCTCGACGACGAGACCTGGCAGCTCGACCTCAGCCGCAACCTCACTCAGCACCTCCACGTCGGACGCGCCGCGGCGCGGCACATGATCGAGCAGGGCACCGGCGGACGGATCTCGGTCGTCGCCTCGGTCAGCGGGCTCTACGGCGCACCGAGTCACGGCGCGTACGGCGCGGCCAAGGCCGGCTTGATGGATCTCGTCCGCACCATGGCGCAGGAGTGGGGACCACACGGGATCCGGATCAACGCGGTCGCCCCCGACATGATCGCGACGCCCCGGGTCAAGGACGCGTACGCGAACCAGGGCGTCGACCCCGACACGCTCGCGCAGGCCGACGGCGCGCCGCTCGGGCGGTTCGGCGTACCCGAGGAGATCGCGGGCCCGCTGGTGTTCCTGGTGTCCGACCTCGCCGGCTTCATGACCGGCCAGACTCTCGTGGTCGACGGCGGCCAACGCGCCGCGTTCCCGCACGTCCGCGGCACCGGCATGATGGGCTGAGGCAAGCCGCTGTAATCTCCGCCGATGGCGGACGCAGTCATCACCGTCGACGGGCTGCGCAAGAGCTACGGGCGCCACGAGGCGGTCAAGGGCATCGACTTCTCGGTCGAGCGGGGCGAGGTGTTCGGGTTCCTCGGCACGAACGGTGCGGGGAAGACCACCACCATCGAGATCCTCGAGGAATATCGCTCGCGCAGCGGCGGCGCGGTGTCGGTGCTGGGAGTCGACCCGGCCAAGCCCACCCGGGCGTGGCGCGAACGGATCGGCCTGGTGCTCCAGGAGAGCCAGCTCGATCCGGTCCACACCGTGCGCGAGACGGTCGGGATGTTCGCCTGCTACTACGCGAAGCCGCGTCCGGTCGACGACACCATCACGCTCGTCGGCCTGGCCGAGAAGCGCGACGCCCGGATCGGATCACTGTCGGGCGGCCAGAAGCGCCGCGTCGACGTCGCGCTCGGCATCATCGGCGACCCCGAGCTGGTGTTCCTCGACGAGCCGACGACCGGCTTCGACCCCCAGGCGCGTCGCGAGGCCTGGAACATGATCGAGGGGCTCCGGCAACTCGGCAAGACGGTGTTCCTCACCACGCACTACATCGACGAGGCGCAGCATCTCGCCGATCGTCTCTGCATCCTGCGCGGTGGGCTCGTGGTCGCGAACGGCACCGCGGCCGAGCTCACCGAGCGCGCCGGTGGCGGTGTGGTGGTGCGATTCCGGCTTCCGGCCGGCGTCACCGTCGACGCGCTGCGCAGCGCGTGCGACGTCGACCCCGACGTCTCGGGCACCGAGATCACGCTCAAGACCGACCACGCCCAAGCCACGCGCTATCGGCTCACGAGCTGGGCCGAGCACGAGCACATCGAGCTCGAAGGCATCGAGGTGAGCCGCCCGTCGCTCGACGACGTGTTCCTCGAGCTCACCGCCGACACCGGCACGACGCCGTCGATCGGGCAACCGCATGAGCGACGCCGGTCTCGTCGCCCGCCAGACCGCGTTCACCGTCGTCGGTTTCCGGCGCAACTCGCGCGCCCTCGTGTTTACGGTGCTGATGCCGATCGTGCTGCTGGTGCTCTTCGCGTCGGTGTTCGGTGGCAATGACCAGACGACGAAGTTCGCCAGCCTCACGATCGCGGTCGACGCGTATTACACCGCGGGGATCGCGGCGTACTCCATCATGCTCGCCGGGTTCAGCACCCTCATGATCTCGACCGCCACCGCGCGCGAGCGCGGCCTGCTGAAGCGCTACCGCGGCACGCCGATGCCACCGTGGGTCTTCCTCACCGCGCAGATCCTGCAGTCGATGTTGACGATCGTGATCATGGTGGTCGTGCTGCTCGTGATCGGCCGCGTCGCTTACGACGTCACGTTTGCGTCCGGTGGCGTCTTCCCGTTCGTGGTGTACCTGTTGGTGGGCTCGGCGACGATGTGCGCGCTCGGCCTCGCGGTGGCGCGGGTGGCCACCACGGTCGACGCCGCGTCCGCCGTCGGGCCGTTCGGCACGGTGATCCTCGGATTCATCTCGGGCGTGTTCATCCCGGTGAAGGAGCTCCCGACCTGGCTCGTCGATGTGGGGCGCGTGTTCCCGTTGGCGCACCTGGCCGAAGGGTTGCAGCGATCGTTCACACCCGCCGCTTCATCGGGCATCAACGGGACGAACCTCGCCGAGCTCGCGGCGTGGAGGATCGGCGCGCTGGTGGTCGCGATCCGGACGTTCAAATGGGAGCCGCTCGGCGCCCAGAGCTGACCGCGCGGAGAAGCGGTCAGGTCAATCGCGGAAGTTGGTGAACTGGAGGGGGACCTCGAAGTCGTGCTCGCGCAGCGCGGCGATGGCCGCCTGGAGGTCGTCGCGCTTCTTGCCGCTGATACGGAGTTGATCGCCCTGCACCTGGTGCGACACGCCCTTCAGGCCGAGCTCCTTCACGAACTTCCCGATCTCCTTGGCCTTGTCGGTGGAGATCCCGACGTTGAGGGTGACGGTCTGGCGCACCGCGCCCTTCGACGCCTCCTCGATCTTGCCGAACGCCAGTGCCTTCAGCGAGACCTTCCGCTTGACCAGCTTCTCCTCGAGCACCTGGGTGAGCGCCTGGAGCCGGGCATCGCTCTCGGTGTTGAGCTCGATCGTCTTCTCGGTGAGCTCGATCGAGCTCCCGGTGTTCTTGAAGTCGTAGCGGGTGGAGATCTCGCGCTGGGCCTGGTCGACCGCGTTGCGGACCTCCTGCATGTCGAGCTCGGACACGACGTCGAAGGTGGGCATGGCGCTCTCCGGGGAGTGGGGGGTTCGGGCGGCCTGATACTGTACGCGCCCCCGGGTCGGTACCCGAGTGGCCAAAGGGGGCAGTCTGTAAAACTGCTGCGCAAGCTACGTTGGTTCGAATCCAACCCGGCCCACTCCGCCCGTCGCTTGCGACGGGTTCTTACGTTTTCCGCCCTGCCCGTCAGCCGCGCGGAAGCGGTCGAGATGGTGGGGGAGACCCCGACGAGCCGTCTTGCAGCATCCGCTGCATCTCGACGACGTCGAGCCACCGGCCGAACTTCCGCCCCACCTCGCGTTCGGTGCCCACGACCTCGAACCCGCAGGCGGCGTGGAGCCGGATCGAGGCGTCGTTGCCGCCGGTGATCCGGGCGATGACGGCGTGGAACCCGTGGGCTCCGGCCAGGCGGACCAACTCGGTGAGGAGCAGACGGCCGATCCCCCGGCCCTGGTTGCCATCGAGCAGGTACACGGAGTCCTCGACGGTGGTGGCGTAGGCCGGCCGCGACTTGAAGAGCGAGAGCGAACCGAACCCGATGATCTCGCCGTCGACGTCGGCGACGACCGCCGGATGCCCGCCGGAGTGTTGGTCGATCCACTGCACCTGTTCGTCGAGCGTGCGCGGCACCATGTCGAACAGGGCGGTCGATTCGGCGACGTAGTAGTTGTAGATCGCCCGGATTCCTTCGGCATCGCGCCGTTCCGCGAGGCGGATCGCGGGGTCTCCGGCGGCGGCGGAGGGCTGCCCGTTCATCCCGGGCACGGTAGCGCGACCACGCACCGGGCTATCCTGGTGGGTTCCGCCCCCTTAGCTCAGTCGGCAGAGCACTTCCATGGTAAGGAAGGGGTCTACGGTTCAAGTCCGTAAGGGGGCTCTGTGTTGCCCGCGAGGGCGCACGCCAACAAGGTTGCCAGGTGAAGCCAGGTGAAAGTGGTTGCCGGGCGAGCCGGGCGAACAGGTTGCCAGGCGGTGTAGCTCAGATGGCAGAGCACGCGGCTCATAATCGCGGCGTCGCGGGTTCGAGTCCCGCCACCGCTACCAAACATCGAGACAGTCCGAGCGTCGGGATCAGGAGCAAGCAATGGCGAGCGACAAGCGGGTCAAGGTGACCCTCGCGTGTGAAGAGTGCAAACGGCGCAACTACATCACGATCAAGAACAAGACGAACGATCGTGAGCGGATCGAGATGAAGAAGTACTGCCGTTTCGACCGCCGGCACACGCTCCACAAGGAGACCCGCTGATCCGCACCCCCGTCGGGCGCCAGATCGGCCTGCCCGCCGGGATACCGATCGGTAACCCTCCGGCGGCCTCGTGAGTCACAGATGACCACGAACGAACTACCGAGGGAGCCGACCGAGCTCGACCGCTTGGTCCTCGCCGCCCGCGACGGGGACCGATCGGCCTTCGATGAACTGGTCCGACGGACCTACGTCGACACGTACACGCTCGCGATGCGACTCACGGCCCACGAGGAGGACGCGAGCGACGTGGTGCAGGAGACCTACCTCCGCGCATGGAATGGTCTCAAGAGCTTCCGCGGCGACGCCCAGTTCACGACGTGGCTGTACCGCATCACCGCGAACACCGCGTACACCACGGTGAAGCGTCGTCGCCGCCACCGCGCTGACTCGCTCGACGCCATGATCGAGGACCCGGTCGAGACCCGCATCGACGCCCAGCCCGAGGAATCGGCCGAGCAGTCGGCCATGCTGGCCCGGTTGTCGGGCGCGCTCGAGGTTCTCCCGCCCAAGTTGCGGGTGCTGGTGGTGCTCAAGGACGTCTACGGCCTGTCCCACGAGGAGATCGCCGAGGAGCTCGGCATCTCGGTGGCGGCCGCCAAGGTGCGCCTGCACCGCGGTCGCAAGCGCCTCCGCGACCTCCTCTACGACGAGGAGCGCCCCGACGGAAAGAGGTGGGAGCATGCAGTGTGACGAGGTCGCGCGGCTGCTGCCCGAGGCGGTGGAGAACGGCGCCGCGGTCGAGGTGTCGGTGCAACGCCACATCGAGTCGTGCCTGCGGTGCCAGGCCGAGCTCGCCCGCTACCGCAAGATGCTCCGGGGCCTGCAGCTCCTGCGCACCCGCTACCTCGAGCCCAGCCCGGGTCTCCTGGCGCAGACCCTGGCGTCGCTCGAAGAGGCCGGGGAACGCCACGCGGTGCGCTCGATCCTGTCGGGGCGGCGGCTGGCCTACGCGGGCGCCATCGGTGGCGCCGCGGTCGCGGCCGGCGCCGCGGCGACCGCAGTCATCGTCCACCGGTCTCGCCGGCGCGAGATCCACGTCGCCCGTTGACCCGGCGTCGACTCACCGTCGACCCGCCGTCGATCCTCGGGACCGGCCCGGGAAACGCCGCCTCGGTCACCCCCGAATCCCGCTGCTATCGTGGAGCTTCCGGCCCGACCGCGCCCGGAGGGCAGTAGCTCAATTGGTAGAGCACCGGTCTCCAAAACCGGCGGTTGGGGGTTCGAGTCCCTCCTGCCCTGCAGCGAATGACGACTTGACCACCAGATTCCCAAGGACGGCCCTGCCGTGTCGATGAACCGACAGACCAAGCGCATGATGGCGAAGCAGGGCACCGACAAGCCGCGCGCGTCCGACGACGGCAAACGGCGCCCGCCGTCTTCGGCTCCCCAGCGGGAGAAGATCGGGCCTCGGGAGTACCTCTCCGAGGTGAAGGGCGAGCTCCGGAAGGTCGCCTGGCCCACCAAGAAGGAAGTGATCAACTCCACGATCATCGTGCTGATCGCGGTCGTGGTCATGACCTCGCTGATCTTCCTCTTCGACTACGCGTCCTCCAAGTTCGTGCTCTTCCTCTTCGACTGAGCGACTCACCCATGACCGATGTGACCATTCACGACGAATCCGACGACAACGCCGCGCCGCCCGCCTGGGCCGGCGTCCCGACGCCGTCCGACGACGCCTCCGCCGACGTCGACGCTGCCGAGCTCGACGAGCAGGTCGCCGACGAGGCCGTCGCGGACGAGGTCGTCGAGATCATCGAGATCACCGACGCCCCCGACCTCGCCGACGCCGAGTTGATCGACGTGATCGCCGACGACCTCGACGACGAAGAGGAGCGGCGGGAGCCGAGCCCCTACGAGCGCCCCGGCGACTGGTTCGTCGTCCACACGTACGCGGGCTACGAGAACAAGGTCAAGCAGAACCTGGCCAGCCGGGTCCGCTCGATGAACGTCGAGGAGCAGATCTTCGAGGTCGTCATCCCGATGGAAGACGTCATCGAGTTCAAGGGCGGCCGGAAGGTCGTCGTGCAGAAGAAGGTCTTCCCCGGGTACCTCCTCGTGCGCATGGCGCTCGACGACGACTCCTGGTACGTCGTGCGCAACACACCTGGTGTCACCGGGTTCGTCGGGAACGGCGCCCGGCCCACGCCGCTGTCGCGCAAGGAGGTCGAGGGCATCCTCGGCTCCGGCGGCACCGTCGAACCGGGTCAGGAGAAGAAGGTGCGCCCCCGTCTCGAGTACGAGGTGGGCGAGCAGGTGCGGGTCACCACCGGTCCCTTCGCCGACTTCAACGGTGCGATCTCCGACATCGACGTCGCCCGGTCCAAGCTCACCGTGCTGGTGAACATCTTCGGTCGCGAGACCCCGGTCGAGCTGGAGCTCGGCCAGGTCGCGAAGCTCTAACGAAAGCGAAGTAGGAAACGATGGCCAAGAAGAGACTCGCCGCGATCGTCAAGATCCAGATCCCGGCCGGCCAAGCCACCCCGGCGCCGCCCGTCGGTACCGCGCTCGGCCCGCACGGCATCAACATCATGGACTTCTGCAAGGCGTACAACGCCGCCACCGAGAGCCAGCGCGGGATGGTGATCCCGGCCGAGATCTCGATCTTCGAGGACCGGTCGTTCACCTTCGTCACCAAGACGCCCCCCACCCCGTTCCTGCTCCGCCAGGCCGCGGGGATCGAGAAGGGTGCGGCGAACCCGCGCACCGACAAGGCGGGCAAGGTCACGAGCGCGCAGGTACGCCAGATCGCCGAGACCAAGATGCCCGATCTGAACGCCATCGACCTCGACGGCGCCATCGCCCAAGTGGCGGGCACCGCTCGTTCGATGGGGATCGAGATCACCGCCTAGGCCGGTTCCGCCCCGGATCTGTTCGAACCCCAGTTGTTTCAACCCACCGGCCGAGGACCTCGCGGCCGGACCCGGGACACCACGAGGGAGCCCGGCCCGCAGGGCCACGAGCGAAAGCAGTTGCACGATGAGCAAGCCCGGCAAGAAGACCGTCGACGCGCTGCGGCGCTACGACCGTGATCAGGAGTTCGCGCCCGCCGAGGCGTTCGAGCTCGTGAAGTCGATGGCAACCCGCAAATTCGACGAGACCATCGAGGTGGCGATCCGCCTCGGGGTCGATCCCCGCAAGGCCGACCAGATGATCCGGGGCACGGTCTCGTTGCCGCACGGCACCGGCAAGACGGTCCGGGTGGCGGTGTTCGCCACCGGTGACGCCGCGCGCGAGGCCGAGGAGGCGGGAGCCGACATCGTCGGCGGCGACGACCTCATCACCCGGGTCGAGGGCGGCTTCCTCGACTTCGACGTTGCGATCGCCACCCCCGACCTGATGGCCAAGGTGGGCAAGCTCGGCCGCACGCTCGGGCCGCGTGGCCTGATGCCGAACCCGAAGACCGGCACCGTCACCAACGAGGTGGCCAAGACGGTGGCCGAGTTCAAGGCGGGCAAGGTCGAGTACCGCACCGACCGCTACGGAAACGTGCACGTGCCGGTGGGCAAGGCCAGCTTCGAGACGCAGGCGCTGCTCGAGAACTACCACGCCGTGCTCGACGAGCTGCTGCGGGCCAAGCCGGCCGCGTCGAAGGGCCGGTACATCCGGTCGGTCACCGCGAGCTCCACGATGGGCCCCGGGGTGCGCATCGACCCCACCGTCACGCGGCTCGAAGAGCTGCAGGCCGCGTCCGCATAGTACGATCTCCGCCCACAACCGAATCTGCCAAAGACCTCCGGTCTCCACGAGGTAATGGGCACCACCGGCACACGCCGGATGGACCCGCCGGACGAGGCGCCCTCTCGAATGGGACGTCACGCGTGTCTGCGGTGAGGTCCCGTTTTCAATTCGCACTCCGAGAGGCGCGCCCCCAATGCCGAGACCCGAGAAGGTCGCAGTCGTCGACGAGATCCGCACCAAGCTGGCGGAGGCCGACGCCACGGTCCTCACCGAGTACCGCGGGCTGACCGTCCACGAGCTCGCCGAGCTGCGGGGCTCGCTGCGCAGCTCCGGCACCGAGTACAAGGTGTTCAAGAACACGCTGGCGCGCCGCGCGGTCGAGGGCGCCGGGCTCGAGGACATCACGTCGTTGTTCGAGGGACCGGTTGCGATCGCGTTCGTCAAGGGCGACGCCGCCGCCGCGGCCAAGGCGTTGCGCGACTTCGGGAAGAACAACCCGGCGTTGATCCTCAAGGGCGGGCTGCTCGGCACGCGGGTGATCACCCCCGTCGACATCGACGCCCTCGCCGAGCTCCCCTCGCGCGAGATCCTGCTCAGCCAGATCGCCGGCACGTTCCAGGCGCCGCTGGTGAAGGCCGCCGGTCTGTTCCAGGCGTTCACCCGCAACTTCGCCTACGGCGTCCAGGCGCTGATCGATCAGCGCGTCGCCGCCGGTGAGCCCGCGCCGGCCGCCGAGGCCGAGGCGGAGGACGCGGCCCCCGTCGAGGCCGAAGTCGCGTCTGTGGCCGAGGTCGAAGCGCCGGTCGAGGTGCGCGCCGCCGATGCGGTCGGCGCAGCACCCGCCGACGAAGCGGAGACGACCGAGCCCGAAGCAACCGCATCCGAGACCACCGAGCCCGAAGCACCCGCATCCGAGTCCGAGTAACCCGAGTCCGAGTAACCCGAGAAAAGAGCATCCCATGGCAACCCCGACCACTCCCGAGCTGCTGGACGTCTTCAAGAACATGACGGTCCTCGAGCTGAACGACTTCCTGAAGGCCTTCGAAGAGGAGTTCGGCGTCACCGCCGCGGCGCCGGTCGCAGTCGCGGCCGCAGCTCCGGCCGGTGGCGGCGGCGAAGCTGCCGCGGCCGAGGAGAAGGACGAGTTCGACGTCATCCTCACCGCCGCCGGCGACAAGAAGATCCAGGTCATCAAGGAGGTCCGCGCCATCGTCTCGGGGCTCGGTCTCAAGGAGGCCAAGGACCTTGTCGACAGCGCGCCCAAGCCCGTGCTCGAGAAAGTCACCAAGGAAGAGGCCGAGAAGGCCAAGAGCCAGCTCGAAGAGGCCGGCGCGAGCGTCGAGCTCAAGTAGCTCGCACTCGACCGGTCAACCAGCCGGTCCACCAGCGTTGTCGGTGATCGCCGGCGGTTCGGGTCAGCCCGGCCGCCGGCGGTTCCATGCCGCGAACGCGGTGCGGGCGTCCATCGCGGCCACGTCGAGCCGGCTCATGCCCGTTCCGGTGAGCAGCGCGTCGGCCAACCAGTCGGGGACGGGCTGGCGGATGCGGTGCCGGGGTACCGCGCGCACCCCCGTCAGCCGGCCGAGCCCGCGCACGATGCGGGCGAACGCCACGAGCTCCGACGGGTCGGCCGCCTGCATGCGCTCGAGGGCTTCGGCGTAGGCGTCGCCGTCGGACCGGGCGCCGTCGACCCACAGCTCACGAATCGTCACGACGGCGCGGGCGGCATCGGGAACGTCGTCGGTGTCGTAGACGATCCGCCCGTCGCCCTCGAGCGCGTCGAGCATCCGGTAGCCGGTGCGCTCGTCGACGAGCGCCGTCCCGGCGTGCGGATCGTGTTCCAGCGCCCGGAGCCGTCCGAGCAACAGCGCGGCGACCACGGGGCCGGCGCGCCGGAGGTCGTCGATCGCGGCATCGGTGAGCGTCACGCGGGCCACGTGGATCAGCAGCCGTCGTCAGGTGTGGGGGTCAGGAGCGCTGATCACGAGTCGGAGTCGTTGTCGGCGCCCCCGGACCCGCGCCCGAACGACTTCACCGCTTCGTCGAGCGAGGTGCGGTGGCCGTCGTCGTCGGCCGCCCGCGCGACGACGAGCGCGAGGTCACGGAGGTCGTCGCGCAGCTGCTCGAGTGCGGAGAGCCGCTCGATTCCCACGACCGCCGCCACCGCCTGCCGGTGTCGGGTGACGACCACCTCGCTGCCGTGGGCTGCGTCGGCAACGAGGCGGGCGATGCCACGGCTGCTGGCCGCGGTGACGCTCAGGTGCTCCAGTTCGGGTGGCATCCGCAGAGGCTAGCCCCCGAACTGTGTAGAATTCTGCACAGACTTTCGCGGGAACCTTGACCGGGGGGTCCGCCTGTCGTATCCTGCCCCCCAGATGAATCGGACCCCGTCGGGGTCTGTTCTTTGGTGCCCCTTGCAGGGGAATAACCATCGGGCTACACTGTTCAACAGTCGTGTCTGCCCGGCCGTGCCTTCGTTGAACTCTTCAGTCACGAACGCGCGCGCCCTCTTTCTCCATCTCCCCACTCACCACCTCCCTAAGGAGTGAAGTTGGCTTCTCTCGCGTCCCGCGAGCGTCTTTCGTTCTCGAAGCTGCGCGAGGTGCTCCAGCTGCCCGATCTGATCGCGGTGCAGCGGGAGTCCTTCGAGTGGTTCCTCGAGCAGGGGGTCGCCGAGGTCCTCTCCGACATCTCGCCGATCGAGGACTTCACCGGTCAGCTCAAGCTCGAGCTCTCCGACCACATCTTCGACCCGCCGAAGTACTCGGAGGACGAGTGCCGCGAGCGCGACATGACGTACGCGCGCCCGCTGTTCGTCACCGCGCGGTTCATGAACGCGCAGACCGGTGAGATCAAGGAGCAGACGGTCTTCATGGGTGACTTCCCCATGATGACCGACCGCGGCACCTTCATCATCAACGGCACCGAGCGCATCGTCGTGTCGCAGCTCGTCCGTTCGCCGGGCGTCTACTTCGGGATCAACCCCGACAAGACGTCGCCGGAGAAGGACGTCGTCGACGCCAAGATGATCCCGGGCCGCGGTGCGTGGCTCGAGTTCGAGGTCGACAAGAAGGACGTCGTCTACGTCCGCATCGACCGCAAGCGCAAGCAGCCGGTGACCGTGCTGCTGAAGGCGCTCGGGTTCGGCGACTCCGAAGAGGAGCTCTCCGACCTCATCGTCGACCCGCAGGGCAACCCCTACCAGTCGATGCTGAACACGCTCGAGAAGGACCACACCGAGGACGCCGACGCTGCGTTCATCGACATCTACCGCAAGCTGCGCCCGGGCGAGCCGCCGACGCCCGACTCCGCGCGTGCGCTGCTCGAGAACCTCTTCTTCAACCCCAAGCGCTACGACATGGCGAAGGTCGGTCGGCACAAGGTGTCGAAGAAGCTGCGCGACGAGTACGCCAAGCTGCCGCTCGAGAAGTACGAGCTCACGATCCCGAACGCCGACCCCGAGGCCGGCCCGGTCGACTACCAGCTCTCGAAGGCCGACATCCTCTCGACGGTGTCGTACATCGTGAAGCTGCACAACAACGACCCCGACTACTACCCCGACGACATCGACCACTTCGGCAACCGCCGGGTGCGCTCGGTCGGCGAGCTCATCCAGAACCAGGTGCGCGTCGGCCTGTCCCGGATGGAGCGGGTCGTGCGCGAGCGCATGACCACCCAGGACGTCGAGGCGATCACGCCGCAGACCCTGATCAACATCCGCCCGGTGGTGGCGGCGATCAAGGAGTTCTTCGGTTCCAGCCAGCTCAGCCAATTCATGGACCAGACCAACCCGCTGGCCGGCCTCACCCACAAG
The DNA here is from genome assembly GCA_963819735.1 of uncultured Actinomycetes bacterium. Lineage (GTDB taxonomy): Bacteria > Actinomycetota > Acidimicrobiia > IMCC26256 > DASPTH01 > CAWFXC01. The sequence goes on from CAWFXC010000001.1 coordinate 1,798,162, forward strand.
CGCCGCCTCTCGGCCCTCGGCCCGGGTGGTCTGTCGCGTGAGCGCGCCGGGTTCGAGGTGCGAGACGTGCACCCCAGCCACTACGGCCGCATGTGCCCGATCGAGACGCCGGAAGGTCCGAACATCGGCCTCATCGGTTATCTCGCGAGCTATGCGCGCATCAACCGCTTCGGGTTCATCGAGACGCCGTATCGTCGGGTCATCGACGGTGTCGCGCTCGACGAGGTCGAGTACCTCGCGGCCGACGACGAGGACCGCTACGTCATCGCGCAGGCGAACGCCAACATCGACGACCGCGGCGCGTTCGTCGACCCGAAGGTGCTCGTCCGGGCCCGCCGCGGCGAGCTCGCGTTCGTGGAGCCGAGCGAAGTCGACTACATGGACGTGTCGCCGAAGCAGATCGTGTCGGTCGCGACCGCACTGATCCCCTTCCTCGAGCACGACGACGCCAACCGGGCGCTGATGGGCGCCAACATGCAACGCCAGGCCGTCCCGCTGCTGCGGGCGACCGCGCCGTTCATCGGCACCGGCGTCGAGGGTCGTGCGGCGCGTGACGCGGGCGAGGTCATCCTGGCCAAGTCCGACGGCACCGTCGTCGACGTCACCGGCGACTCCATCGTCATCGACTACGAGGGCAGCCGCGGCAACACCACGCACCGGCTCTCGAAGTTCCGTCGCTCCAACCAGGGCACCTGCATCAACCAGAAGCCCCGCGTCGACATCGGCGACACGGTCAAGCAGGGCGAAGTCGTGGCCGACGGTCCGTCCACCCACGAGGGCGAGCTCGCGCTCGGCAAGAACCTCCTCGTGGCGTTCATGCCCTGGAAGGGTCACAACTACGAGGACGCGATCGTCATCTCCGAGCGCCTCGTGAAGGACGACGTGCTCACGTCGATCCACATCGAGGAGCACGAGATCGACGCCCGCGACACGAAGCTCGGTGCCGAGGAGATCACGCGCGACATCCCGAACCTCTCCGAGGACATCCTCAAGGACCTCGACGAGCGCGGCATCATCCGCATCGGCGCCGAGGTCGGCCCCGGCGACATCCTCGTGGGGAAGGTCACGCCCAAGGGCGAGACCGAGCTCACGCCGGAGGAGCGTCTGCTGCGGGCGATCTTCGGGGAGAAGGCCCGTGAGGTCCGCGACACGTCGCTGAAGGTCCCGCACGGCGAGACCGGCAAGGTGATCGACGTCCGCGTGTTCTCGCGTGAGGACGGCCACGAGCTCCCGCCAGGGGTCAACCAGCTGGTGCGGGTCTACGTCGGCCAGAAGCGCAAGATCAGCGAGGGCGACAAGCTCGCCGGCCGTCACGGCAACAAGGGTGTGATCTCGAAGATCCTGCCGGTGGAGGACATGCCGTACCTCGCCGACGGCACGCCCGTCGACATCGTGCTCAACCCGCTCGGTGTCCCGAGCCGCATGAACGTGGGCCAGGTGCTCGAAGCGCACCTGGGCTACGCAGCCCGTCACGGTTGGGCGGGTACCCGCGTGGCACCCCCGGCGCTGCGCAAGACGCGCACGGTCACCGAGCCCGCGGTATGGGTGTCGACCCCCGTGTTCGACGGCGCGCACTGGGACGAAGTGGAGCAGTCGGGCCCCGAGGGCACGATCGAGCACCTCTTCGAGACCATGCACGCCGACGGCGCCGGTGACCGCCACCTCGTGGGCATCGACGGCAAGGCCACGCTCTACGACGGCCGCACCGGTGAGGCCTACGACCGTCCGGTCACGGTGGGCTTCGTCTACATCCTGAAGCTCTCCCACCTCGTCGACGACAAGATCCACGCCCGGTCGACCGGCCCCTACTCGATGATCACCCAGCAGCCGCTGGGCGGGAAGGCGCAGTTCGGTGGCCAGCGGTTCGGGGAGATGGAGGTGTGGGCCCTCGAGGCCTACGGCGCCTCCTACGCCCTGCAGGAGATCCTCACCATCAAGTCCGATGACGTGCTCGGGCGGGTGAAGGTCTACGAGGCCATCGTCAAGGGCGAGAACATCCCGGAGCCCGGCATCCCCGAGAGCTTCAAGGTGCTGATCAAGGAGATGCAGGCGCTCTGCCTCAACGTGCGCGTGATGAACGCGGCCGGTGAGGAGGTCGAGATCCGTGAGCTCGACGAGGACGCGTTCCGCACCACCGAGTCGCTCGGCATCGACCTGTCCCGTCCGGAGCGCGGCACCGACGAAGAAGACGAGCAGCGCCGCCGTCAACCCGCCTACTAGATCGACCGCACCACCCGAGATGACGCAGAAGACGACGAGAATGAGAAGGCGAGGAACCCTGTGCTCGACGTGAACGACTCCGCCCAGCTGTCGATTGCGCTCGCGACCGCGGATCAGATCCGCACCTGGTCGAACGGCGAGGTCAAGAAGCCGGAGACGATCAACTACCGCACGCTCAAGCCCGAGAAGGACGGCCTCTTCTGCGAGAAGATCTTCGGCCCGACCAAGGACTGGGAGTGTTACTGCGGGAAGTACAAGCGCGTCCGCTTCAAGGGCATCATCTGCGAGCGCTGTGGCGTCGAGGTCACGCGTTCGAAGGTGCGACGCGAGCGCATGGGCCACATCGAGCTCGCCGCGCCCGTCACGCACATCTGGTACTTCAAGGGTGTGCCGAGCCGACTCGGCTACCTCCTCGACATCGCGCCGAAGAGCCTCGAGAAGGTCATCTACTTCGCTGCCCACATCATCACGTGGGTCGACGAGGAGCGCCGGCACAAGGATCTCGAGACGCTCGAGGGTGACATCCGCGCCGAGATCGGCGACGTCGAGAAGGAGCGCGAGCTCGAGATCCGCAAGCGCGACGAGGAGTACGAGACCGAGCTCGGCGAGCTCGAGGGTCGCGACGCGAAGAAGAATGAGCTCGAGCGGGCCGAGAAGGCGCGCAACAAGGACTACGAAGACATCCGCGCCCGCGCCGACGCCGAGATCGACTTCCTGAAGACGGTCTGGGACACGTTCAAGGCCCTCACGCCGAAGCAGCTCGTCGACGACGAGCGCGTGTGGCGCGAGCTGCAGGATCGCTACGAGGAGTACTTCTCCGGCGGCATGGGCGCCGAGTCGATCAAGGACCTCATCTCCCGCATCGACATGGAGGCGGAAGAGGCGTTCCTGAAGGACACCATCATCACGTCGAAGGGCCAGCGCAAGGCCAAGGCGATCAAGCGCCTGAAGGTGATCTCAGCCTTCAACCGCACCGACGACGACGACCGCAAGATCAACTCCCCGATGGGGATGGTCCTCGACGCGGTGCCGGTGATCCCGCCCGACCTGCGCCCGATGGTGCAGCTCGACGGTGGCCGTTTCGCGACGTCGGACCTCAACGACCTGTACCGCCGCGTGATCAACCGCAACAACCGGCTGAAGCGCCTCCTCGACCTCGGTGCGCCCGAGATCATCATCAACAACGAGAAGCGGATGCTGCAGGAGGCCGTCGACGCGCTGTTCGACAACGGCCGCCGTGGCCGCCCGGTGACGGGCCCCGGCAACCGCGCGCTGAAGTCGCTCTCCGACATGTTGAAGGGCAAGCAGGGTCGGTTCCGTCAGAACCTGCTCGGCAAGCGCGTCGACTACTCGGGTCGTTCCGTGATCGTCGTCGGACCGCAGCTCAAGCTGCAGCAGTGCGGCCTGCCGAAGCAGATGGCGCTCGAGCTGTTCAAGCCCTTCGTGATGAAGCGGCTGGTCGACCTCGAGTTCGCGCAGAACATCAAGTCGGCGAAGCGCATGGTGGAGCGCGCCCGCCCGCAGGTGTGGGACGTCCTCGAAGAGGTCATCAAGGAGCACCCGGTGTTCCTGAACCGCGCGCCCACGCTGCACCGTCTCGGCATCCAGGCGTTCGAGCCGGTGTTGGTCGAAGGCAAGGCGATCCAGATCCACCCGCTCGTCTGCACCGCGTTCAACGCCGACTTCGACGGTGACCAGATGGCCGTGCACCTCCCGCTCTCCGCGGAGGCGCAGGCCGAGGCCCGCATCCTGATGCTCTCGGCGCACAACATCCTGTCGCCGGCGCACGGTCGCCCGATCACCGTCCCCACCCAGGACATGATCATCGGTGCGTACTACCTCACCGAGACCGTCGACGGTGCCCCCGGCGAAGGCCGGGCGTTCTCGTCGCTCGACGAGGCGGTGCTCGCGCACGACGAGCGGCTGGCTCCCGGCAATGTGGCCGACGACCGGCTGACGCTCCACGCCCGCATCAAGGTGCGGATGCCCGCGGCCCGGTTCCCCGAGGACCGGTTCCCCGAGCGCGACGAGGAGCACCCCGACTCGATCGTGATCCGGCGCAGCGGCAGCAACGGCAACTCCACCGCGTTGGTGGAGACCAGCCTCGGCCGTCTGCTCTTCAACGAGGCGTTCCCTCCGGACTTCGCGTTCCAGGACCGCATCGTCAAGAAGCGCGACCTCACCGAACTCGCGAGCAAGCTCGTCGAGCAGTACCCGCGCGCGGTCGTGGCCGAGAGCCTCGACAAGCTCAAGGACCTGGGGTTCGAGTTCGCCACGCGATCGGGTCTGACCATCTCCATCGCCGACGTGAAGACGCCGGCGGCCAAGGCCGGCCTCCTCGAGCACTTCGAGGCCGAGGCCGACAAGGTCGAGGGTCAGTACGACCGCGGTGTGATCACCGACGACGAGCGGCGCCAGAAGGAGATCGAGGTCTGGAGCGAAGCCACCGCACGCGTCCGTGACGCGATGCAGGCCGAGATGCGCCTCGAGAAGTTCAACCCCATCGACATGATGGTCGGATCGGGTGCCCGCGGCAACGTGATGCAGGTCCAGCAGATCGCCGGTATGCGCGGCCTGGTGGCCAACCCGCGTGGTGAGATCATCCCGCGGCCGATCAAGTCGAACTTCCGCGAGGGTCTGTCGGTCCTCGAGTACTTCATCTCCACCCACGGCGCCCGCAAGGGTCTGGCCGACACCGCCCTCCGCACCGCCGACTCCGGGTATCTCACCCGGCGTCTGGTCGACGTGGCCCAAGAGGTCATCGTGCGCGAGGACGACTGCGAGAGCACCCGGGGCATCTGGGTCGAGCAGGTCGACGACGACTCGGAGGCGCTGCGGATCCTGGAGACCAAGCTGCTCGGTCGCTTCCTCACCGAGGACGTCAAGCTGGCCGACGGCACCACGCTGCCGCGCAACACCGAGGTCGGCGAGATCGAGCTGGCTCAGCTCGCGTCCGACCCGGCGGTGTCGCGGGTCCGCGTGCGGTCGGTGCTCACCTGCGACTCGCTGAGCGGTGTGTGCGCCGCGTGCTACGGCACGATGCTCGCCACCGGCAAGCTCGTCGACCAGGGTGAGGCGGTCGGGATCATCGCCGCCCAGTCCATCGGCGAGCCCGGCACGCAGCTCACCATGCGGACCTTCCACACCGGCGGCATCGCCGGTGAGGACATCACGCACGGTCTGCCGCGTGTCGTCGAGCTGTTCGAGGCCCGCACGCCCAAGGGCGCGGCGACCATGGCCGAGAGCTCGGGCTTGGTCCGGCTCGGAGAGAACGAGAAGGGCGAGCGCGTCCTCACCATCGTCGCCGACGACGGCACCGAGGAGGAGCACGCGGTCATGCGCCGCACCCACCTCTTCCCCGGCATCGCCGACGGCGTGGAGGTCGTGGCCGGCCAGCAGCTCACCGGTGACCACAAGACCCCGCTCGACCCGAAGAAGATCCTCGAGGTCAAGGGCATCCGCGAGACCCAGCAGTACCTCAGCGACGAGGTGCAGAAGGTGTACCGCGAGCAGGGTGTGTCGATCCACGACAAGCACGTCGAGGTGATCGTCCGCCAGATGCTGCGCCGGGTCGGCGTGTCGGAGTCGGGTGACTCGGAGTACCTGCCGGGCCAGAAGGCCGACGCCCGCGAGTTCGCCGACACCAACCGGCGGCTCGTCGCCGACGGCAAGCAGCCGGCCGAAGGTCGTCCCGAGCTCATGGGAATCACGAAGGCGTCGCTCGCGACCGACTCGTGGTTGTCGGCGGCGTCGTTCCAGGAGACCACCCGGGTGCTCACCGAGGCGGCCATCGAGGGACGCAAGGACGGTCTGCACGGGCTCAAGGAGAACGTGATCATCGGCAAGCTGATCCCGGCGGGGACGGGCATGGCGCGCTACCGCGACATCGCCACCCACGCTCCCGATTACGAACCGTTGCCGTTCTACTCGTCCGACACCGACACGGGTTCCGACCTCGACCTCGCCGCTTGGCTGGCCGACACCAGCGCCGGTGCCCTCGACACGCCGGCCGCGGCCGCGCCGGGCCTCAGCGTGGCGGGCTTCGCGTCCGTCATCGAGGACCCGGAGGCAGCTGAGGCGGCGATCGAAGCGCCGGCCACCGACTTCAACGCCACGGCGGGGGATGCCGCCGGAGCCTGACCCGACCAGGACGACGGATCCGCCGGGGGCCTGCTTGCACGGCCCCCGGCGCGACCCGCTATCCTTGCCCGTCGGCCGGTTGTCGCACTTCCCCCACGACGACGGGCGCTCGGGTTTCCCGATCAGAAATTCGCCTACCTGACGCGCACTGAACAAGTACCGAAGAGCAAGTCCTGAACAAGCGAACACCGAAGTAGGAGACGCGTGCCCACCATCCAGCAGCTCGTCCGCAAGGGACGGGAGACGAAGCCGGAGAAGTCGAAGACCCCCGCGCTGAAGGGTTCACCCCAGCGTCGCGGCGTGTGCACCCGCGTCTTCACCCACACCCCGAAGAAGCCGAACTCCGCGCTCCGCAAGGTCGCCCGGGTGCGCCTCACCTCCGGCATCGAGGTCACGGCCTACATCCCCGGGATCGGTCACAACCTCCAGGAGCACTCGATCGTGCTCGTCCGTGGCGGCCGGGTGAAGGACCTTCCCGGTGTCCGCTACAAGATCGTGCGCGGCGCGCTCGACGCGAGCGGCGTCGCCAACCGCAAGCAGGCCCGTAGTCGCTACGGCGCCAAGAAGGACGCCTGACATGCCTCGCAAAGGCCCCGCCCCCCGACGCGATCTCATGCCCGACCCCGTCTACCGGTCGGTCGTGGTCACGCAGGTCGTCAACAAGATCCTGCAGCGTGGGAAGCGTTCCATCGCCGAGAAGATCGTCTACGACGCACTCGCCGACATCGAGAAGCGCTCGGGCGGCGACCCGGTCGCGGTGCTGAAGCGCGCGGTGGAGAACGTGCGCCCGGCACTCGAGGTGCGCAGCCGGCGCGTCGGCGGTGCCACCTACCAGGTGCCGGTCGAGGTGCGGCCGCGGCGGGCCACCACGCTGGCGATCCGTTGGATCGTGGGCTACTCACGGCAGCGGCGCGAGAAGACCATGGCCGAGCGGTTCGCCAACGAGCTGCTCGACGCGAGCAACGGTATCGGGGCGTCGATCAAGCGCAAGGACGACTTGCAGAAGATGGCCGAGTCGAACAAGGCGTTCGCGCACTACCGGTGGTGATGCCTGTGTCTCGGGTCGTCCTCAAGTATTTACGGCGCTAGTCGCGCGGCCCGGGCCTGTGGCTCGGGGCGGCGGCGGCGCCGTTCGGCGCCGGATCGGAGCGCCGGCGGCGGCCTTGCTCGGCCGAGCCCCTGCCGGTTTCCGCCCTGCGGGCGAAAACCGGGCTCTTCGAGCCGGGTCTCGGCCGACGGCCGCTACCGCCGGCGTCCGTCCGTCACCGCTCGGCCCCGCCGCCTTGGCTGCGTCTCTGGCTGGGGCGGACGCTCAGGCGGGGTTCCTGGGTGCCGATGGAACAAGCCGGGGTTACTGAAGGTTCACCAGATGTTCGACTCCTCCCGCTTCCTGGGGGGAGAGGGAAGAAGAGAATCGGAAGATGGCTGCACAAGAGAGTTCGGTCAAGACGAAGGGTGGCCCGGTGATCCGGGAGGTCCCGCTCGCGCGGGTCCGCAACATCGGGATCATGGCGCACATCGACGCGGGCAAGACCACGACGACCGAGCGGATCCTGTACTACACCGGCCGCACCTACAAGATCGGCGAGGTCCACGAGGGCGCCGCGGTCATGGACTGGATGGTCCAGGAGCAGGAGCGCGGCATCACCATCACGTCGGCTGCGACCACCTGTAAGTGGCGCGACACGTGGATCAACATCATCGACACGCCCGGCCACGTCGACTTCACCGTCGAGGTGGAGCGGTCTTTGCGCGTCCTCGACGGCGCGGTCGCGGTGTTCGACGCCGTCGCCGGTGTCGAGCCCCAGACCGAGACGGTCTGGCGCCAGGCCAACAAGTACAACGTGCCGCGCATGTGCTTCATCAACAAGATGGACCGCATCGGTGCCGACTTCTACCGCTGCCTCGACATGATCAAGGACCGCCTCGACGCCAACGTGGCGGTCACCCAGCTGCCGATCGGCTCCGAGAGCGAGTTCCAGGGCGTCATCGACCTGCTCGGCATGCGCGCCCTGATCTGGGAAGACGGCATGGGCGAGAGCTACGAAGAGGCGGAGATCCCCGCCGACCTCGCCGTCGCCGCCGCCGAGTGGCGCCACCAGCTCGTCGACGTCGTCAGCCAGTACGACGAGAACGTGCTCGAGAAGTACGTGGGCGACGAGGAGATCACGGCCCAAGACCTCCGGACCGCGATCCGCAACGCCACCGTCTCGGGCGATGTCGTCCCCGTGCTCTGCGGCACCGCGTTCAAGAACAAGGGCGTGCAGCCCCTGCTCGACGCGGTGGTCGACTACCTGCCCAGCCCGGTCGACGTGCAGGCCATCAAGGGCCTCGACGTCAAGCTCGAGAACGAGCTCGAGCGAGTGGCCGACGACGACGAGCCGTTCGCGGCTCTGGCGTTCAAGATCATGAGCGACCCCTACGTCGGCAAGCTCACCTACTTCCGCGTCTACTCCGGGAAGCTCTCCGCGGGCAGCCCGGTCCTCAACGCGACGAAGGACAAGAAGGAGCGCATCGGTCGGCTCCTCCAGATGCACGCCAACCACCGCGAAGACAAGGAAGCCGTCTTCGCCGGCGACATCGTCGCGGCTGTCGGCCTCAAGAACACCACCACCGGTGACACGCTCTGCGACCCCGCGCACCCGATCGTGCTCGAGCGCATGGAGTTCCCGGAGCCGGTGATCTCCGTGGCCATCGAGCCGAAGACCAAGGTCGACCAGGACAAGTTGGGCAAGGCGCTCGGCGCGCTCTCCGAGGAGGACCCGACCTTCCAGGTGCGGACCGACGACGAGACCGGCCAGACGATCATCGCCGGCATGGGCGAGCTGCACCTCGACGTGCTGGTCGACCGCATGGTGCGTGAGTTCTCGGTCGCGGCCAACGTGGGCAAGCCCCAGGTCGCGTACCGCGAGACCATCACCGTCCCGGTCGAGAAGATCGAGGAGCGCTACATCCGCCAGACCGGCGGCAAGGGCCAGTACGGCCACGTGGTCATCTCGCTCGAGCCCACCGGCCCGGGCGGCGGCTACGAGTTCGTCGACAAGATCACCGGCGGCGTGATCCCCCGCGAGTACATCCCCGCGGTCGACGCCGGTATCCAGCAGGCGATGGAAGGCGGGGTGGTGGCGGGCTATCCGCTCGTCGACATCCGCGTCATCCTCACCTACGGGTCGTACCACGACGTCGACTCCAGCGAGATGGCGTTCAAGATCGCCGGCTCGATGGCGTTCAAGAAGGCGGCGCGGGCGGCCAAGCCGGTTCTGCTCGAGCCGATCATGGCGGTCGAGGTCGTCACCCCCGAGGATTACATGGGTGACGTCATCGGCGACCTCTCGTCGCGGCGGGGCCGGATCGAGGGCATGGAGCAACGCGGAACGTCCCACGTGGTGCGGGCGCAAGTCCCGCTGGGAGAGATGTTCGGCTACGCTACGGACCTCCGCTCGCGGACCCAGGGTCGCGCGACGTACACCATGCAATTCGACTCGTACCAGCAGGTGCCAGAGTCGATCGCCGAAGAAATCGTCAAGCGCGTGCGCGGCGAATGAGCGGCGACAATCTCACCATCAGCAACTCATCGCAGGTAAGGGAGTAAGGGACAGCCATGGCCAAGGCGAAGTTCGAGCGGACGAAGCCGCACCTCAACATCGGGACGATCGGGCACATCGACCACGGCAAGACCACCTTGACCGCGGCGATCACCAAGGTGATGGCCGACAACGATCCCACCAACAACTCGTTCTACGCCTTCGACCAGATCGACAAGGCGCCGGAAGAGAAGGCGCGTGGGATCACGATCTCGATCGCGCACGTCGAGTACGAGACGCCCAACCGTCACTACGCGCACGTCGACTGCCCCGGCCACGCCGACTACATCAAGAACATGATCACCGGCGCCGCGCAGATGGACGGTGCGATCCTCGTGGTCGCCGCCACCGACGGTCCGATGCCGCAGACCCGCGAGCACGTGCTGCTCGCCCGTCAGGTCGGCGTGCCGTCGATCGTGGTCGCGCTCAACAAGGCCGACATGGTCGACGACGAGGAGATCCTCGAGCTGGTGGAGCTCGAGGTGCGTGAGCTCCTCAACGAGTACGAGTTCTCCGGCGACGACACCCCGATCGTGCGGGTGTCGGCACTCAAGGCGCTCGAGGGCGACGGTGAGTGGACGCCGAAGATCACCGAGCTCATGGACGCGGTCGACTCCTTCATCGTGGAGCCCGAGCGCGACATCGACAAGCCCTTCCTGATGCCGATCGAGGACGTCTTCTCGATCACCGGCCGCGGCACCGTGGTGACCGGTCGGGTCGAGCGCGGCCAGGTGAAGGTGGGTGAGGAGATCGAGATCGTCGGTCTGCGCACCACCACCAAGACCACCTGTACCGGCGTCGAGATGTTCCGGAAGCTGCTCGACGAGGGCCGCGCCGGTGACAACATCGGTGCGCTGCTCCGCGGCACGAAGAAGGAAGACGTCGAGCGCGGTCAGGTGCTGGCCAAGCCCGGTTCGATCACGCCGCACACCAACTTCACCGCTCAGGTGTACGTGCTCAAGAAGGAAGAGGGCGGGCGGCACACGCCGTTCTTCGGCAACTACCACCCGCAGTTCTACTTCCGCACCACCGACGTCACCGGCAGCATCGAGTTGCCCGAGGGCGTCGAGATGGTGATGCCGGGCGACAACACCGTCATGACGGTCGAGCTCCAGAAGCCGATCGCCATGGACGAGGGTCTGCGGTTCGCCATCCGTGAGGGTGGGCGCACCGTCGGCTCCGGCGTCGTCACCAACGTCATCAAGTAAGTCCCGTACGCAGTCGTAGGCCGAGTCAGGATCCGGAGACACACGAACCAAATGGCAGATTCCAAGGGTCAGAAGATCCGGATCCGGCTCAAGGCCTACGACCACGAGATCATCGACCAGTCGACGAAGAAGATCGTCGAGACGGTCGTGCGTACGCAGGCGAAGGTGCGGGGCCCGGTGCCCCTTCCCACCGAGATCCGTCGGTTCTGCGTGGTGCGGTCACCGCACGTCGACAAGGACTCCCGCGAGCACTTCGAGATGCGGATCCACAAGCGCCTGCTCGACATCGTCGAGCCGACGAGCAAGACGGTGGAGTCGCTGCAGCGGTTGGACCTCCCCGCCGGCGTCGACATCGAGATCAAGATCCAAGCTTCGTAAGAGGGGTCTCTTCGCGGTTGGATCGGTTGGTCGGCGGCCACCGAGGCTCCCGTCCTCGCTCGTTCGCGGCTCCGCTCGCCTGGCGGCTCGCTTCGCACACTCGCTGCGGGCGGGAACCTCGGCGTCCACCTCCGGCGACGCCGTCGGCGTGACGCCTCTGCTCGCGTTACGCGCTACACCTCGCCCGATGCGTCGTACACCCACGACATGTCACCGCTCGCCAGGTCTTCGATCCAGGTTGGCGGCGCGCCCGACAGAAGCGTCTGGAAGTCCCAGTAGTCCTTCCACTGGACGATCAGGTCTTCGCGCACCAGGTGCAGCGACATCACCGGCAGGGTGACGGATTCGCCGGACGCCCACACCCAGATCTCGTCGTGTTCGGTGACCACGCTCTCGCCGTCGACCAACTGACGGTGCCGCCGGTCGTCGAACGACGCCAGGGGACCGATCGGTCCCTGCACCCGCTTGACGATGTCGGCGCCTCCCCTCGCCGCTTGTTGCGGGCCGAGTGGTACGTCCCAGTACACGGCCTCGTCGGCGAAGCAGGTGGGGATCAGCTCCCAATCCCGTTCGTAGAACGCAGTGAAGAATCGAGAGACGACTTCCTGAGGGTTCATGGCGAACTCCTGGGTTCGTCGGTGAGTGCGCGGCCGAGTCGCGGGTGCAACGGAACATCTCGGAGTTGGCGTACGTATGCGTGCGCGAACTCCGAGATGTTCGTGGGTGGGAGGGCGCGTGCGGTCAGCCGGGGCGGGTGGTCTGCAGGAAGGTGACGGGCATGCCGTGGAGCGGCGCGAGCATGGCTTCGTCGAGGTCGTGACCTTCCGAGACCATCTGGTTGCGGTACACGACGGTGGCGCCCTGTTCGATGGCGGCGGCGAGCGCCGCTTCCATGTCGGGGACCCTGACCACCGCGGAGTAGACGCCTTCGCCGTATTCGGCCAGGAACGTGGTGAACGCCGCCGCCGCGGCGCCGGCGCCGGGAGTGGGCGAGATGATCTCGATTCCCGGCTCCCACGCCAGCAGGACCCGGAGGTCGAGTGCGGGGAGCACGATCTCCTCGAACTCGATACCCAGCGACCGCCAGAAGTCGGCCGCGGTCTCCTGCTTCTCCGGCGGTACGCAGAACACGAGGTGATGGAGGCTTACCGGTGCGTCAGTCATGTCAGTGGCTGAAGCTACCGCGCTTGACGCCGTCGCCCGGGAGCGGTGACGTGAGCTGCTCGAAGTAGGCGAGGTGACGCTGCAGATCGGCGACCAGCAGATCGGCGAGATCGCGGGAGAAGCCGTTGCGCACGACGACTCGGAGTGCGTCGAGGTCTTGGCGGTTCTCCGGGAAGCTGTAGGCCGGGACGAGCCAGCCCCGGTCGCGCAGCCGTTCCGAGAGGTCGAACACCGAGTAGTTCTCGATGCCCGGCTTGAGCGTGAACGCGAACACCGGGAGCTCGCTGCCGTCGGTGATGAGCTCGAACTGGTCCATGGCGCCCACCGAGTCGGCCAGGAAGCGCGCGACGTCGCGCGAGCTCTGCTGGACGCGTCGGTAGCCGTCGAACCCGAGCCGCAGGAAGTTGTAGTACTGCGCGGCGATCTGGTTCCCCGGCCGGGAGAAGTTGAGCGCGAACGTGGGCATGTCGCCGCCGAGGTAGTTCACGTTGAACACGAGGTCGTCGGGGAGCGCGTCGGGGTTGCGCCAGATGACCCAGCCCACCCCCGGGTACACGAGGCCGTACTTGTGACCCGAGGTGTTGATCGACTGCACGCGGGGCAGGCGGAAGTCCCACTCGATATCGGGGTCGAGGAACGGGGCGATGAAACCGCCGGACGCGGCGTCGACGTGCACGGGGACGTCGAGACCGGTGTCGGCCTGCAGCTTGTCGAGCGCGGCGCAGATCTCGGCCACCGGCTCGTAGCTGCCGTCGAACGTGGAACCGAGCACCGGGATCACCCCGATGGTGTTCTCGTCGCAGTGCTTGACCGCTTCGGGCGCGTCCATGTGGTAGCGGGTGCCCTCCATCGGGACGAGCCGGGGCTCGACGTCCCAGTAGCGGCAGAACTTCTCCCAGCAGATCTGGACGTTGGACCCCATCACCATGTTGGGTGTGTCGGTCGGCTTGCCGGCAGCTTTCCGGCGATCGCGCCAGCGCCACTTCAGCGCCATCCCGCCGAGCATGGCCGCCTCGCTCGACCCGGTGGTCGACGTGCCGGTGGCCTCTTCCTCGTCGGGCGAGTTCCAGAGCCGGCTCAGCATGTTGACGCACCGCAGCTCGATCTCCGCGGTGCGCGGGTACTCGTCCTTGTCGATCATGTTCTTGTCGAACGTCTCGGCCATGAGGCGTTGGGCCTGCGGCTCCATCCACGTGGTGACGAACGTCGCCAGGTTCAGCCGCGAGTTGCCGTCGAGCATGAGCTCGTCGCGCACGAGCTGGTACGCGATGTCGGGTTCGAGCTCGTCGGAGGGGCAGGTGTGGCGCGGGGCGTGCCCGGCTTCCCCTTGCTGCGAGTACAGCGGGTTGATCTCCACCGGGGTGAGATCGGCCACCTTCTTGTGCAGTGCCACTCGGACCTCCTAGGTCGGGGTCATTCTGGTCTGATCGGTGGTGCGCGTGCGCTCCGGGAGCAGCAGCAGTGCACCCACCAGGAAGCAGACACCGCCGATCGCGGTGCCGAGGTTGACGATGGTGATGTTCCGGGGCTGGCCCGTGGTGGGCACGGTGAACGATGCCACCGCGGCGATCCCGAACGCGATCGACCCGAGCAGGTTGAGCGCCGAGATCAACCACGACAGGCTGCGGGGCCGCCACGACCACGATCCGTGGCTCACCTCCGACCACGCGAACCAGCTGGCGACGAGGAAGCACACGGATCCGACCGCATCGGGCACCCAGACCAGCCGTTTCGACTGGGTGGCCGAGAGGGCCGTGTCGATGGCGGCGAGCGTGGTGACGTTGAAGAAGAGGGTGCCGACGAACTGCACCGTGCTCGACGTCCAGTCGATCCGATCGGGCTCCCACGACCAGAACCGGAACCGCTCGCCCGGGGCGGTCCCCCCGAGCGCGGGGCGCGTTGACGGTCTGGAGGTACTGGAGGAAGGCCGCGGTGGTGAAGAAGATCGAGCCCACGAAGAAGGTGATCGCGTCGGCGGTGTAGCCGACCGCGTCGGCGAACTTCGGTGCCGGACCGAGGGTGAAGCAGGCGGCTCCGATCGCGAAGAGCACCCCGATCCACCACCCGAGCGCCGAAGGCGCCCACCAGGTGGATCCGCGGCCGGAATCGAGGGGGCCGGCCTGTTTGCGGTGCTCTCGCGAGGTCCACGTGACGACCAGCCCGTCGGGCGAGCGGAACGACTCGCGGGTGACGAACGGGCCCACCGAGTGGGCTTCCTCGCGCGTCCAGTCCTCGGGAGGAGTGACATACGACGCTCGCACGGCGAGAGGCTAGGTGATCGGCCCGGAACCCGTCCCCGGAACGCGGGGTCGGGGAAGGGACGACTTGGCGGGCCTGCAGTCGAACCTGTAGTCTTCCTGGGCTCGCCATTCGGCCCTGACCCCGGCCGGTGGCCCCCACCCTGACCAGTTCGCCAACCGAAGTCTGCGCAGGCTGCGCCGTCACGGCACAGAACCACGTAGCACAACCGATCGACGCTCCGCCGGGATTCAACCGGGCGGAGCGTTCGCGTGAAGCGAGAAAGAACGCTCCCATGAAGAACGCAGCGGAGCCGTGCCCGGAGAGCGGGACGGCGCAGTGGAGTGAACAAGTCTGATGTCTGCCAAAGGGATCCTCGGGCGCAAGCTCGGCATGACCCAGATCTGGGACGAAGAGAACCGCGTCGTCCCGGTGACGGTGATCGAAGCCGGGCCCTGTCGCGTCGTCCAGCTGAAGACGCCTGAGCGCGACGGCTACTCGGCCGTGCAGCTCTCGTTCGGCGACACCAAGCCGAGCCGGTTGTCGAAGCCCGAGCTCGGCCACCTCAAGAAGGCCGACGCACCGGCGCAGCGCCACCTCGCCGAGCTGCGGGTCGACGACCTCTCGGGGTTCCAGGTGGGGCAGGTCCTCGCCGCCGACCTCTTCGGCGCCGGCGAGCGGGTCGATGTGACCGGCATCAGCAAGGGCAAGGGCTTCACCGGCGCGATGCAACGGCACAATTTCAAGGGCCAGGGCGCGTCGCACGGTAACCACAAGAAGCACCGCTCGCCCGGCTCGATCGGCGCCTGCGCCACGCCGGCCCGGGTGTTCAAGGGCATGAAGATGGCGGGCCAGCACGGCAACACCCGGATCACCACCCAGAACCTCGAGGTGGTGGAGGGCGACGCCGAACGCGGCATCCTCCTGGTGAAGGGCGCGGTGCCCGGCCCCAACGGAGGCCTCGTGTTCGTCAAGAACGCGTCCAAGCGGCCGGTGGCCGGGAGCGCGGCATGAAGCTCGACGTGAAGTCGGCGAGCGGCGCCGGCGCCGGCACCGTCGACGTCCCGGACGCACTGTTCGCCATCATCCCCAACACCGCGGTCATGCACCAGGTGGTCACCGCGCAGTTGGCCGCGGCCCGCTCGGGTACGCACAGCACGAAGACCCGGGCGGAGGTCGCCGGCGGCGGCGCCAAGCCCTGGCGCCAGAAGGGCACCGGGCGCGCCCGGCAGGGCTCGATCCGCGCCCCGCACTGGCGCGGTGGTGGTGTGGCGCACGGCCCGAAGCCGCGCGACTACCGCCAGCGCACGCCGAAGAAGATGATTCGCCTCGCCCTGCGCTCCGCGCTCTCCGACCGCGCCGCGGAGTCCCGGGTGCTCGTGGTCGACGACTGGGGCATCGAAGAGCCGCGCACGAAGGCGGCGCTGGAGTTGCTCGGCGCGCTGGGCCTGCGCACGAAGGGTGAGCGCGACGATCGCGTGCTCCTCGTGCTCGACCGCGACGAGGAAGCGGTGTGGAAGTCGTTCCGCAACCTCGGCAAGCGGGTGCAGTTGGTGCTGCCCGACGAGCTCAACACCTACGACGTGCTCGTCAACGACTGGCTGGTGTTCAGCACCGCCACGCTCGAGGCCGCCGTCACGCGGTTCGGTGACTCCGGGGCCGCATCCGACGACACCGTCCAGGACGCGGTCGAAGAAGCGGTCGAAGCACCCGTGGAAGCGCCGGCCGACGAACTGGTGGTTGCCGCAGCAGAAGCCGACGACGACGAGACGGGTGACGAACAATGAGCGGCAAGAACCCCCGCGACATCATCATCCGGCCCGTCGTGTCGGAGAAGTCGTACGCCGCGTTCGACGAGAACGTCTACACGTTCGTCGTCGCACCCGACGCCAACAAGATCGAGATCCGTCACGCCATCGAAGAGATCTTCGGCGTGCACGTCACCAACGTCAACACGCTGAACCGCAAGGGCAAGCGCAAGCGCAACCGCCGCAGTGGCAGCTTCGGCTCACGCCCCGACGCCAAGCGCGCGGTCGTCTCCCTCGCCGAGGGCGACCGCATCGAGATCTTCGGGAGCTGACGATGCCGGTCCGCAAACGCAAGCCCACCAGTCCCGGTCGGCGGTTCCAGACCGTCTCCGACTTCGCGGAGGTCACCCGCGACAAGCCGGAGAAGTCGCTCACCAAGCCCAAGCCGCGCACGGGCGGTCGGAACTCCTACGGGCGGATGACGTCGCGTCACCGCGGTGGTGGCCACAAGCAGAAGTACCGCCTGGTCGACTTCCGGCGCGACAAGGACGGCGTCCCCGCGAAGGTCGCGGCCATCGAATACGACCCGAACCGCAACGCCCGCATCGCGCTGCTCCACTACCTCGACGGCGAGAAGCGCTACATCATCGCTCCCACCGGGGTGGAGGTCGGCGACCGGTTGCAGAGCGGCCAGGGCGCGGAGATCCGCCCCGGGAACGCGCTCCCGCTGCGCTACATCCCCGTCGGCACGGTCGTGCACAACGTCGAGCTCAAGCCCGGAGCGGGCGGCAAGCTCGGCCGGGGCGCCGGCGCCGCGATCCAGCTCGTCGCCAAGGAAGGCCAGTTCGCCACGTTGCGGCTGCCGTCCACCGAGATGCGCCGGGTGGCGATCGACTGCCGCGGCACGGTGGGCTCGGTCGGCAACAGCGAGGCCGGCCTGGTGAAGATCGGCAAGGCCGGTCGGAACCGCTGGAAGGGCAAGCGCCCGCACGTTCGCGGTGTCGCGATGAACCCCGTCGACCATCCGCTCGGTGGCGGCGAGGGCAAGAGCTCAGGCGGTCGGCACCCGGTGTCGCCGTGGGGGAAGCCCGAGGGGCGCACCCGCAAGAAGGGCAAGAAGTCGGACGAGCTGATCATCCGCCGCCGTCGTGGCCGCGGTGCACGGAGGTAATCGATGCCGCGCAGCCTGAAGAAGGGGCCGTTCGTCGACGACCACCTGCAGAAGAAGGTCGACGCGATGAACGCGGCCGGCGAACGCAAGGTGATCAAGACGTGGTCCCGCCGCTCCACCATCACTCCCGACATGGTCGGCCACACGCTCGCGGTCCACGACGGCCGCAAGCACGTCCCGGTCTACGTGACCGAGTCGATGGTCGGTCACAAGCTCGGTGAGTTCGCACCCACCCGCACGTTCCGGTACCACGCCGGCCAAGAGCGATCGAGCCGTCGCTGATGCCCGAGACCATTGCGCGCCTGCGCCACCACCGCGCCTCGCCGACCAAGGTCCGCCAGGTGCTGCACCTCATCGTCGGGAAGGACGTCGCCGACGCCCGCGAGATCCTGCGCTTCTGTGAGCGCGGCCCGGCCGAGACGGTCATGAAGCTGCTCGACTCCGCGGTCGCCAACGCCGAGCACAACGACAACATGCCGGAGGAGGAGCTCTTCGTCACCCGCGCCTTCGCCGACGAGGGCCCCACGATGAAGCGGTGGCGCCCCCGGGCCCGCGGGCGCGGCACGCGTATCCGCAAGCGCACGAGTCACATCACGATCGTCGTCGCCCGCTACGAGGACCAGGAGCTCGAACGGCGTCGTCAGCGCGAGGCCGCCGACACCCAGGCCGCGCGCGTGAGCCGTCGTCGTCGGGTCGCGGCCAGCCAGCGCCGGGCCGAGCGCGAGGCCGCCCGCGAGGCGGAGCACGATCACGATCACGATCACGACGAGGAAGTGGCCGAGGACGCGGTCGACGAGGTCGAGACCGACGAGGTCGAGACGGACGAGGTCGAGACGGACGAGGTCGAGACGGACGAGGTCGAGACCGACGAGGTCGAGACCGACATTGACGCCGAGACCGAATCCGAAGCCGACGTCGACGCGCCTCCGGAAGCAGCAGTGGACGAGCCCGAGGCCGAAGCACCGGCCGCCGATGCGTCCGAGAAGCCTGAAGGGTCGGAGAAGTAATGGGACAGAAGGTCAACCCGTACGGGTTCCGCCTCGGCATCACCACCGACTGGAAGTCGCGGTGGTTCGCCGAGGACAAGGAGTACCGCGAGAGCCTCATCGAGGACTGGAAGATCCGCGACTACCTGAAGCGCCAGCTCGAGCGCGCCGCGGTGAGCCGGGTCGAGATCGAGCGCACGCGTGACCGTCTCCGCGTCGACGTCTACACCGCGCGTCCGGGCATCGTGATCGGCCGCCGGGGTGCCGAGGCCGACCGTCTCCGCGCCGGGCTGCTCAAGATCACCGGCAACCCGAAGATCCACTTCAACATCCAGGAGATCAAGCAACCCGAGCTCGACGCCACCCTGATCGCTCAGGGCGTGGCCGACCAGCTGACCGGTCGGGTCTCCTTCCGGCGCGCGATGAAGCGAGCGGTGCAGACGGCCATGAAGGCCGGCGCCCAGGGAATCCGCGTGCAGTGCGCCGGTCGCCTCGGCGGCGCGGAGATGTCGCGCAAGGAGTGGTACCGCGAGGGTCGGGTACCGCTGCACACGCTGCGCGCCGACATCGACTACGGCGAGGCCGAGGCACGCACCACGTTCGGTCGCATCGGCGTGAAGGTCTGGATCTACAAGGGCGAGATCCTGCCCTACAAGTCGGCGGCGGAAGACAAGATCCAGAAGGAAGCCGCGATGGCGGTCGGCGAGACTTCGGGCCAAGGCCCGCAGCGCCGCGTCGTGAGCGCCGGTGGCGGTCGTCGCCGGCCGGCCGCCGAAGCGACCCAGGTCGAGGGCACGCCCGACGAGGTCGTCGAAGAGGCGAGTCCGCTGGTGAAGGAGGCCGACCCCGAGCTGGAGCGGCTCCTCGCCGAGGAAGAGGAGATCGAGCGGCGCACGCGCCAGCACCACGAGGCTCCGAAGTTCCACGGGGACGAGGACTGAGCGATGTTGATGCCCCGCAAGGTCCGTCACCGCAAGACCCACCGCGGCCGTATGACGGGTATCGCCAAGGGCGGTACCCGGGTCACCTTCGGCGACTACGGGATCCAGGCCCTCGAGCCGGGCTGGATCACCAACCGCCAGATCGAAGCCGCCCGTATCGCGATGACCCGCTACATCAAGCGGGGCGGGAAGGTGTGGATCAACATCTTCCCGGACAAGCCCGTCACCCAGAAGCCGGCCGAGACCCGCATGGGCTCGGGCAAGGGCAACCCGGAGCACTGGGTCGCGGTGGTGAAGCCCGGCCGCGTGATGTTCGAGCTGTCGGGGGTGCCGGAACCCACCGCGCGCGAGGCGATGCGCCTGGCGATGCACAAGCTCCCGATCAAGACCCGCTTCGTGGTCCGCCAGGACGAGGGTTGAGCACCATGACCAAACGAGCAGCAGAGCTGCGCGAGTTGAACGACACCGAGCTCGAGCACCGGTTGGGTGAGGCGAAGGAAGAGCTGTTCAACCTCCGCTTCCAGAACGCGACCGGCCAGCTCGACAACATCGCACGCATCCCGCAGGTGAAGCGAGACGTCGCACGCATCGAGACGCTGCTCCGCGAGCGCGAGATCGTCGCCGCCGAGCAGTTGGTGAAGGAGTAACGAGATGGCCGAAGACGTCACCCAGGAGGCGCGCACCTCGCGGCGCAAGGTCCGCGAAGGGCTCGTGGTCTCCACCAAGATGGACAAGACCGTCGTCGTCGCGGTGGTCGACCGCGTGCGCCACCGTCGCTACGGCAAGACGCTGCAGAAGACGAGCCACCTCTACGCGCACGACGAGGCCAACGACGCCCACGAGGGCGACCGCGTCCGTCTGGCGGAGACGCGCCCGTTGTCGAAGCTGAAGCACTGGCGGGTCATCGAAGTCCTGGAGCGTGCGCGGTGATCCAGCAGGAGAGCCGCCTCAAGGTGGCCGACAACTCGGGCGCGCGCGAGGTGCTGTGCATCAAGGTGCTCGGCGGCACGCGCCGTCGCTACGCCGGCATCGGCGACATCTTCGTCGCCACGGTCAAGGACGCGGTGCCCGGCGCGGCGGTCAAGAAGGGCGACGTCGTCAAGTGCGTCGTCGTGCGCACCAAGAAGGAGCGGCGCCGTCCCGACGGCAGCTACATCCGTTTCGACGAGAACGCAGCCGTGCTCATCAACGAGCAGCTGCAACCGCGCGGCACCCGCATCTTCGGCCCCGTCGGCCGCGAGCTGCGCGACCGTCGGTTCATGCGCATCGTCTCGCTCGCACCGGAGGTGTTGTGATGATTCGCATGCGTGACCGCCGGCCTGAATCAGTGCGCATCGTGTCGCTCGCACCGGAAGTGTTGTGATGATTCGCATGCGCGACCGCCGGCCTGAATCAGTGCGCATCGTGTCGCTCGCACCGGAGGTGTTGTGACCATGGCGGCCAAGATCAAGATGAAGCTCAAGAAGGGTGACCACGTGCAGGTCATCCAGGGCAAGGACATCGGCAAGCGCGGCGAGATCGCGCACGTCTACCCCGAACGCAACATGGTGGTCGTCGAGAGCTCCGAGGGCATCAATGTCGCCAAGAAGCACCAGAAGCCGACCAAGGCCACGATGCAGGGCGGCATCCAGGACAAGGCGATGCCCATCAACGTGTCGAACCTCATGCTGGTCTGCGGCAAGGATGGCCCGGTCAAGGTCGGGTACCGCATCGACGCCAACGGCAAGAAGACACGCGTGTGTCGCAAGTGCGGGGCCGACCTGTGAGCCCCGACGCCACCACCGAGATCCCGCGCCTGAAGGTGCGGTACCTCAACGAAATCCGTCCCGCGCTCAAGGAGCAGCTCGAGCTGGGCAACGTGATGCAGGTGCCGAAATTCGAGAAGATCGTGCTCAACTGCGGCGTCGGCCGGGCCACGCAGCAGTCGTCGCTGCTCGACGGCGCGGTCGCCGACCTCACGCTGATCACCGGGCAGAAGCCCCTCGTGACCCGGGCGAAGAAGTCGATCGCCGGGTTCAAGCTCCGCGAGGGGAACGCCATCGGCGCCAAGGTCACCCTGCGGGGTGACCGCATGTGGGAGTTCTACGACCGCCTGGTCAGCATCGCGATCCCCCGGATCCGCGACTTCCGGGGGCTCAACCCGAACTCGTTCGACGGGCGGGGCAACTACACGTTCGGCGTCACCGAGCAGTTGATCTTCCCGGAGATCGATTACGACAAGATCGACACCGTCCGGGGCATGGACATCACGATCGTGACCACCGGAACCACCGACGAGCAGGGCCGGGCCCTGCTCCGGGCCCTGGGCTTCCCGTTCCGACGGGACGAGCAGGCCGGATCATGAACGCATTCAACGGAGTGAGCGGAAGTAACGCAGTGGAAGCGGAGCACTAGAGATGGCAAAGAAAGCCCTCGTCCAGAAGCAGCAGCGCACGCCGAAGTTCAAGGTGCGCGGATACACGCGGTGCCGCCGGTGTGGCCGCGCGCGCTCGGTGTACAAGCGCTTCGGCCTGTGCCGCATCTGCTTTCGCACGATGGTCCACGCGGGCGAAGTGCCCGGTGTGACCAAGGCATCGTGGTGAGGGGGTTGGTGCGCGCATGATGACCGACCCGATCGCCGACATGCTCACTCGCCTGCGGAACGCCAACCTCGCGTTCCACGACGAGGTGCTGATGCCGTCCTCCAAGCTGAAGGAGGCGCTGGCGCGCATCCTCGAGCGCGAGGGCTACATCGCGGGCTTCGAGGTGCAGGACGACTCGTCGCGCCCCGGCCGCCAGCTCAAGGTCGTGTTGAAGTACACGCCCGACCGCAAGCGCACGATCTCCGGCCTCAAGCGGGTCTCGAAGCCGGGCCTGCGGGTCTACTCGAAGTCCGACATGGTGCCCCGGGTCCTCGGCGGCATGGGCATCGCCATCCTCTCGACCAACCAGGGTCTCATGACCGACCGCGAGGCGCGTTCGCGCCGCGTGGGCGGCGAGGTCCTCTGCCAGGTCTGGTAACGGAGCCTCCCAATGTCTCGTATCGGCAAGAAGCCCATCACGATCCCGAGTGGCGTCGAGGTCACGATCGCGGGCAGCCACGTCACGGTGAAGGGCCCGAAGGGCACGTTGGAGCACGACGCGCCCGAGTCCATCACGGTGTCGCGCGACGGCGATGAGCTGCTGGTCACCCGGCCCGACGACGAGCGCGAGCACCGGGCGCTCCACGGCCTGACCCGCTCACTCGTCGCCAACATGGTCACCGGCGTGTCCGACGGCTTCGTGAGGGAGCTCGAGATCGTGGGCGTCGGCTACCGCGCCGCCGCCTCCGGCCCCCGGCACCTCGACCTCCAACTCGGCTTCTCGCACCCCGTCACCGTCGACGCCCCCGAGGGCGTCGAGTTCGAGGTCCCGAGCCCCACCCGCATCACCGTGCGGGGCTACGACAAGCAGCTCGTCGGCCAGGTGGCCGCCGACATCCGCAAGATCCGTAAGCCCGAGCCCTACAAGGGCAAGGGCATCCGATACGCCGACGAGCGCGTGCTGCGCAAGGCCGGCAAGTCGGCGAAGTGAGGAAGTAGCCGTGCACAACCGTCAGGTCGCCAGGGAACGCCGCCACCGGCGTGTCCGCAAGAAGGTCCGGGGCACCGCGGAGCGTCCGCGTCTCGCGGTGTTCCGCTCCAACAAGCACGTGTACGCGCAGGTCATCGACGACGTGAGCGGCAACACGCTCGCGTCGGCCTCGACCGTCGAGAAGTCGTTCGACGGCGCGACCGCGACCGTCGACGCCGCCAAGAAGGTCGGGAAGTTGGTCGGCGAGCGCGCCAAGGGTGCGGGCGTCGAGACGGTCGTGCTCGATCGGGGTGGCTTCCGCTACCACGGGCGGGTCGCCGGCATCGCCGACGGCGCGCGCGAAGCGGGCCTGAAGCTCTAGAGCAGACGAGGAAGAGGAACGACATGGCCGAAGGCCAGTTCGAAGAACGAGTCATCGCGATCAACCGGGTCGCCAAGGTCGTCAAGGGCGGCCGGCGCTTCTCCTTCACCGCCCTCGTGGTGGTGGGCGACGGTGCCGGCAATGTCGGGCTGGGCTACGGCAAGGCGAAAGAGGTGCCCGCGGCGATCCAGAAGGGCATGGAAGAGGCGCGCAAGCGGCTCTTCAGCGTGCCGCTCGCCGGCGACACGATCACGCACACGATCATCGGCGAGCACGACGCGGCGCGGGTGCTGTTGAAGCCGGCCGCGCCCGGTACCGGCGTCATCGCCGGTGGTGCCGCGCGCGCCATCCTCGAAGCGGCCGGGGTGCACGACGTGCTGGCGAAGTCGCTCGGTTCGTCGAACGCGATCAACGTGTCGCGGGCGACCATCAACGGTCTGCGTGAGCTGCGGCGTCCGGAAGAGATCGCGCGCCTGCGCGGGAAGTCACCAGAAGAGGTGTCGACCGCCGGGATGCTGCGCGCGTACCGTGCCCGCAACATGAAGAAGCCCGAAGTCACCGAGGTCGCCTGATGGCGAGCCTGCGTATCACCCAGGTCCGGTCCACGATCGGCACGAAGCCGAAGCAGCGCGGCACGATGCGCGCGCTCGGGCTGAAGCGGATCAACCACACCGTGGAGCTCCCCGACCGTCCTGAGATCCGCGGCATGGTGGCGCGGGTCCCGCACCTGGTCATTGTGGAAGAGGTCAGCTCATGAACGTCCACGATCTGAAGCCGGCTCCCGGTTCCAAGACGCCGCGGCGTCGCGTCGGCCGGGGCATCGGCGGCAAGGGCGGCAAGACCGCCGGCCGCGGCACCAAGGGCCAGGGTGCCCGCACCAACGTGGCACCCCGGTTCGAGGGTGGTCAGACCCCCCTGCACCGCCGGACCCCCAAGGCGAAGGGGTTCAAGAACCCGTTCCGCGTGGAGTACGTCGTGGTGAACCTCGACACGCTCGAGGCGCTCGACGCCGGGTCGGTCATCGACCCCGGCGTGCTGCGCTCGCATGGCCTGGTGGCCAAGCGGGGCCTCGTGAAGATCCTCGGCCGGGGCGAGCTCACCAAGGCGCTGACCGTCCGCGCGCACGGGTTCTCCCAGGGCGCGGTGCGGGCGATCGAGGCCGCCGGAGGCCGGGTCGAGACCATCCCGGCCCCGTGGGGCGAGGGTCGTCCTCCGGCTCGCGGGAACGCTCTGACCAACCGGTAAGCTCGCTGTTCACTTGACGCCGGTGCGTCGAGCACCGGAAGCCGGAGAGGAGGTCGCACCCCCATGTTGTCCCGCCTGCGGAACATGTTCCGGGTGCCCGACCTGCGCAACAAGATCCTCTTCACGATCTTCATCATCTTCATCTACCGCGTAGGCGCGCACCTCCCGGTTCCGTTCGTCGACTTCAACGCGATCAAGCAGCTGAAGGCGACCGCCGACCAGGGCGGCGTGGTCGGGTTCCTCGACCTCTTCTCCGGTGGTGCAATCACGAGCGTCGCGATCTTCTTCCTCGGGATCATGCCCTACATCACGGCGTCGATCATCATGCAGTTGCTCGGCGTGGTGATCCCGAAGCTCGAACAGTGGCAGAACGAAGGTCAGATCGGGCAGAAGAAGATCACGCAGTGGACGCGCTACGTCACGATCATGTTGGCGATCGTCCAGTCGACCGGCTTCGTGTTCGCACTGCACAGCGGCAACAGCGCACTCTTCGGCAGTTCGCTGCAGGGCCAGGACCTCATCCCGCACTTCGACGCGCCGCGCGCCGCGCTGATCGTCCTCACCTGGACGGCCGGTACCGCGATGGTCATGTGGCTCGCCGAGCTCATCACCCAGCGCGGCATCGGCAACGGCATGTCGATCCTGATCTTCGCGTCGGTGGTGTCGCGCATGCCTGCGCAAGGTTCGGCCATCTACACCCAAGGCAGCAAGATCCAGTTCTTCACGATCCTGCTCATCGGTGTCGGCATGATCGTGGGCATCGTCTTCGTCGAGTCGGGGCAGCGCCGAATACCTGTGCAATTCGCCAAACGTGTGGTGGGCCGCCGTATGTACGGCGGCCAGAGCACCTACATCCCGCTGAAGGTGAACCAGTCGGGTGTGATCCCGGTGATCTTCGCGAGCTCGATCCTGTCATTCCCCGCGCTGATCGCGTCGGCGCTCGGGAGCAACCTCACCGGGGTGCAGGCCTGGATCAACGACAACCTGATCACCAAGCAGAGCTGGTGGTACATCGGCTTCTACACGGTCCTGATCATCTTCTTCGCGTACTTCTACACGGCGATCGCGTTCAACCCGCAGCAGCAGGCCGATATCATCCGGAAGCAGGGTGGCTTCATTCCGGGCATCCGTCCCGGCCCGCCGACCGAGCGTTACCTCGCGAAGGTGCTCAACCGGATCACCCTGCCGGGCTCGTTGTTCCTCGCGACCATCGCGGTGATCCCATTGCTTGTGTTCGCGTTCTGGGACATCAGCCAGTTCCCGTTCGGGGGCACCGCGCTGCTCATCACCGTCGGTGTCGCGTTGGAGACGATGAAGCAGATCGACAGCCAGCTGATGATGCGGAACTACGAAGGGTTCCTGGCCTGACATGGCTGACACCGCGCCGCGACTCGTATTGCTCGGCAAGCCGGGCTCGGGCAAGGGCACCCAGGCTGCGCTGCTGAGTGATCACTACCAGGTCGAGCACCTCTCGACCGGCGACCTCTTCCGCGCCGCGGTGGCCGAGGGCACGCCCACCGGGCTCGAGGTCCAGCGCTTCATGGACACCGGCGAGTTGGTGCCCGACGAGATCGTCATCCGCGTCGTCGACGAACACTTCGCCGAGGGCGGCCCCCTGGCCGACGGATTCATCCTCGACGGCTTCCCGCGCACCCTCGTGCAGGCGGAGGAGTTGGAGCGGGTGCTGGCCAACCAGTCGCACCCCCTCGACCTCGTCCTCGACATCGAGGTGCCCACCGACATCGTGCTCGACCGAATCGCCGGGCGTCGGGTGTGCCTGAGCTGTGGTGCCACCTATCACGTGAACAAGCGCCCGTCGGTCGGGTGGACGTGCGACGTGTGCGGAGGCGACGTCGTCCAGCGCGACGACGACACCGAAGAGGCCGTGGCCAACCGGCTCCAGGTCTACGACCGCCAGACCGTCCCGATCATCGACTTCTACCGTCAGCTGATGAAGCTGGTGGTCGTCGACGGCGTGGGCAACGGCGACGAGGTCCAGGAGCGGTTGGTCAAGGAGATCGACGGGCGTTTCTCCACGTTCGAGCGCTAGCGGGCCGGCCGTGATCACCCGCAAGAACGCCGAGCAGATCGCACTCATGCGCCGGGCGGGCAAGGTCGTGGCCGAGATGCACGAGGTGTGCATCCGAGCGGCCAAGCCGGGCGCCACCACCCTCGATGTCGACGCCGCCGCGCGTGAGGTGTTGGAGCGCCGGGGCGCACGGTCGAACTTCCTCAACTACCACGGGTTCCCCACGGTCGTGTGCACGTCGCCCAACGACGTGATCGTGCACGGCATACCGACCGACTCGGTCGTGCTCGACGAGGGCGACATCCTGTCGATCGACTGCGGGGCGATCATCGAGGGCTGGCACGCCGACGCCGCGGTCACCGTGCCGATCGGCGAGATCGACGCCGAGTCGAAGCGCCTGATCGAAGTGACCCTCCGGTCGTTGGAGGCCGCGATCGAGCAGGTGATCGAGGGCCACCGCCTCGGCGACCTCGGCGCCGCGGTCGAGGGGGTCGCCGAGAGCGCCGGGTTCACGGTCGTGCGCGAGTACGTGGGCCACGGAATCGGGACCGCCATGCACGAGGACCCGCAGATCCCGAACTACGGGCCGGCGGGGCGGGGCATGAAGTTGAAGGAAGGGCACGTGATCGCCATCGAGCCGATGGTGAATGCCGGCAGTGCCGCCACCGAGGTGCTCGACGACGGGTGGACGGTGGTGACGCGCGACCACCGGCGGTCGGCACACTTCGAGCACACGATCGCGGTCACTGAGCATGGGCCCGAGGTGTTGACCCTGCCCTGAGCGCGGCGCGGCGGCGGGACTCGTTGGTCCGCAGCGGTGATGGCGCCGTCGATTCCGGGGCTGCGCCCTTCTTGCGACGAAGCCCCTGCAAGTTTCCGCCCTGCGGGCGAAAACTTGTCCCTTCGGGACGGGTCTTCGTCGCCGGGCGCAACTGCCCGGAATCGTCGACGTCATCTCCGCTGCTTGCTTCGCTTCCGGCGCGGCAGTTCGCAAGGCGGTGGTGGGCTAAATGTCCGATTGTCTCGGGAGGGGTTGAACGTATAGCATGGTCGGTCGGCTCCTAGAAGCTTTTCGCGCGTTTCGCGCGCCTGAGATGAAGTAGGTGGAAGGTCCTGGCCAAGCCCAAGGACGACACGATCCTGGTTGAAGGGACGGTCGTCGAACCGCTACCCAACGCCATGTTCCGAGTCGAGCTCGAAAACGGGCACAAGGTGCTCGCGCACATCTCGGGGAAGATGCGGATGCACTACATCCGGATCCTGCCCGGAGACCGCGTCCAAGTCGAGCTCACACCCTACGACCTCAGCCGGGGCCGGATCACCTACCGCTACAAGTAAGAAAGAGCAACACATGAAAGTCCGACCGTCGGTCAAGAAGATCTGCGAGAAGTGCAAGGTGATCCGTCGCCACGGCGCGGTGCGCGTCATCTGCACGAACCCGCGGCACAAGCAGCGCCAGGGCTAGGACGGAGCACCCAAGTTGGCTCGTATTTCCGGTGTCGATATCCCCCGCGAGAAGCGGCTCGAGATCTCGCTCACGTACATCTTCGGCATCGGCCGCACCCGGTCGAAGGAGATCTGCAACTCGGTCGGTATCTCGCCCAACACGCGGGTGCGCGACCTGACCGACGAAGAGGTCGCCCAGCTGCGCACCTACGTCGACCAGAACCTCAAGGTCGAAGGTGACCTCCGCCGTGAGGTCGCAGCCAACATCAAGCGCAAGGTCGAGATCGGCAGCTACGAGGGTCTCCGGCACCGCCGCGGTCTCCCCGTCCGCGGCCAGCGCACGCGCACGAACGCGCGCACCCGCAAGGGTCCGAAGAAGACAGTGGCCGGTCGCAAGAAGGCCCGGAAGTAGAAGAGGGAATCAAAGTATGGCCAAGCCGGCTGCCGGCGGTCGACGTCCCAAACGGCGCGAGCGCAAGAACATCGCCTACGGGACGGCGCACATCAAGTCGTCGTTCAACAACACGATCATCACGATCACCGACCAGTCGGGGAACACCATCGCGTGGGCCTCGGCGGGCAACGTCGGGTTCAAGGGTTCCCGCAAGTCCACTCCGTTCGCGGCGCAGCTCGCGGCCGAGACCGCGGCGCGGCGCGCCATGGAGCACGGGGTGCGCAAGGTCGACGTGGTCGTGAAGGGTCCGGGCTCCGGACGCGAGACCGCGATCCGCACCATCCAGAACACGGGTATCGAGGTCGTCGGCATCAAGGATGTCACGCCGATCCCGCACAACGGTTGTAGGCCGCCGAAGCGGCGGAGGGTCTGAGTCATGGCGCGTTATACCGGAGCCGTTTGCCGCCTGTGTCGGCGCGAGCGGATGAAGCTGTTCCTCAAGGGTGCGAAGTGCGACACCATGCGCTGCCCCGTGGAGCGCAAGCCGTACCCGCCCGGCCAGCACGGTCGTGGCCGCATTCGCGAGAGCGAGTACTTGCTCCAGCTGCGGGAGAAGCAGAAGGCCCGCCGGATCTACGGGCTGCTCGAGAAGCAGTTCCGCAACGTCTACGCGGTCGCGGCGAGCGAGAAGGGCATCACCGGCGAGAACCTGCTGCGGATGCTCGAGCTGCGTCTCGACAACGTGGTGTTCCGCACCGCCTTCGCCGCCAGTCGCAACCAGTCGCGCCAGTTCGTGCGCCACGGTCACGTGCTGGTGAACGGCAAGCGGGTCACGATCCCCTCGTACCAGGTGAAGAAGGGCGACGTGATCGAGATGTCGCCCAAGGCCCAGAAGATGATCGTGCTGCGCCACAACGTCGACACGCTCGACCGGGCGGTGCCGATGTGGCTCGAGGTCACGGCGTCCGACTTCAAGGCGATCGTGCGGGATCTCCCGCTGCGCGAGCAGATCGACGTGCCCGTGCGCGAGCAGCTCATCGTCGAGCTCTACTCCAAGTAATCCCCCTTTCCTTTCGTACCCCCCGTCATCCTCCGTTCGCGCCGAGCGCGAACCGGGCAGGCAACATCTCCAGATCAGAGGCGATGCACCATGCTCATCATCCAACGTCCCCAGGTCGAGGCGGGCGAGCCGGAGGGCAACCTCCAGCAGTTCACCATCGCGCCGCTCGAGCCCGGCTTCGGCCACACGCTCGGGAACAGCCTTCGCCGCACCCTGCTCTCGTCGATTCCCGGCGCCGCCGTCACCCAGGTGCGCTTCGACGAAGCACTCCATGAGTTCGACGTGATCCCCGGGGTGAAGGAAGACGTCACCGATCTCATCCTGAACATCAAGGACCTCGTGCTCCGGTGCTTCTCGGAGGAGCCGGTCACGCTCCGCCTCGATGCGCGCGGCCCCGGTGAGGTCACCGCCGGCGACATCCAGACGACGGCCGACGTGGAGATCCTCAACCCCGAGCTGCACCTCGCCACGGTCAATGCCAAGGGCCGCCTCGCTCTCGACCTCACGGTCGAGCAGGGCCGGGGCTACCTGTCGGCGGAGCGCAACAAGCGCACCTCCACCATCGGGCTCATCCCCGTCGACGCGATCTTCTCCCCGGTGCGCCGGGTTGCGTTCTCGGTGGAGCCCACCCGCGTCGAGCAGGCCACGAACTACGACAAGCTGACGCTCGAGATCGAGACCGACGGTTCGATCTCGCCGCGCGACTCGCTGTCGTCGGCGGGCGACACACTGCGCAACCTCGTCGCCCTGGTCGCCGACCTGAGTGACGAACCTCACGGCCTCGAGCTCGGTGAGGTCGCACCGTCGACCGCGTCACCCGATCTCGAGCTGCCGATCGAGGAGCTGGAGCTGTCGGAGCGTCCGCGCAACTGCCTCAAGCGGGCGCGGGTCGACACCATCGGCCAGCTCGTCCAGAAGACCGAAGACGACCTCCTCGCCATCACGAACTTCGGATCGAAGTCGCTCGAGGAAGTCCTCCAGAAGCTCGACGAGCGCGGGCTTTCCCTCCGGGTCAAGGAGTAACGATGCCGACCCCCAAGAAGGGCCCTCGCTTCGGGCGCGATCCCGCGCACCAGCGGCTCATCCTGGCCAACATGGCGTCCAGCCTGTTCGAGGCCGGATACCTCGTCACCACGGTGCCGAAGGCCAAGTTGCTGCGGCCGTACGCGGAGCACCTCATCACCAAGGCGAAGACCGGTGGCGTCCATCAGCGGCGTCAGGTGATCGCGACGATCCACGACCAGGACGTCACCCACAAGCTGTTCGCCGAGATCGGGCCGCGCTACGCCGACCGTCCGGGCGGCTACCTGCGGATCCTGAAGCTCGGTCCCCGACCCGGTGACAACGCGCCCATGGCGCGCGTCGAATTGGTGTGAGCCAGCTCTCGCTCGACGAGCCGTCTCCCGCGGCTCCGAGCGAGTCGGTGGTCCTCAAGCTGACGGTCGCCTACGACGGCACCGACTTCCGCGGGTTCGCCGCGCAACCTGAGATGCGCACCGTCGCCGGCACGCTCGAGGAAGCATTGGCGCGCGTGCTGCGCGACGACGTCGACCTCGTGTGTGCGGGGCGCACCGACGCCGGCGTGCACGCGTGGGGTCAGGTGGTGAGCTGCGCGGTGCCCGACACCACCGATCCGCAGCTCGTCGCCCAGTCGGTCAATCGTCAGCTCGGGCCCGAGGTGGTCGTCCGCGACGCGGCGCTCGTCGACGCGTCGTTCGACGCCCGGCGCTCTGCCCGATGGCGCGCGTACCGCTACACCGTCGTGAACCGGCCCGCGCCCGACCCGTTCCTCGCCCGCACCGCGTGGTGGATCCCGGAGCCGCTCGACCTGTCGTTGCTGCGACTCGGCGCCGACCCGTTCCTCGGCGAGCACGACTTCGCGTCGTTCTGTCGCAAGGGGCCGGGAAACTCGACCACCCTTCGACGCGTGTTCGAGTCGAGCTGGCACGACCTCGGCGACGGAGTGCTGCGCTACGACATCACCGCGACCGCGTTCTGTCGACAGATGGTGCGTTCCATCGTGGGCACGCTGGTCGACGTCGGCGTCGGGAAGATCCGCCCGGGCGAGATCCTGGGCATCATCCGGGCGCGTGATCGCGCCGCGGCGCGAAGGGTAGGCGCGCCTCACGGGCTCTGTTTGTGGGACGTGGGGTACGACGAAAGTCGGTAGCGTTCCGTTCGTGGCGACCTCCGCGCCCGACGCCGAGCGCATCAAACGACTGCGCGACATGTACGCCGACGAAGTGAACGGCGGCGCGCTCTTCCGCGGCCTCGCCGAGCACGCCGACGCGCAACGGCGCGAAGTCTTCCTGCAACTCGCGGCGGCGGAAGAGCGTCACGCCGGGCACTGGGCGCGCCTGCTGCGCGAAGCGGGCGTCGAACCGCGCCAGCCGCGCACGCCGTTCCGCGTCCGGGCGTTGTGCTTCCTCGCGCGCCACCTCGGCACCGAAGCGGTGCTGCCGCTCATGCTGCGTACCGAGGCGGCCGAGGCCGACCGCTACCGCGACGACGCGGAAGCGACCGACGCCATGGCCGCGCAGGAAGCCGCCGCCGGTCGCACGATCGCGGCCATGCAGGGCATCCCCGAAGGCGGCCGGATCGCCCGTTCCGAGGGTCGCCACCGGGCCGAGGTCGGGGGCGTGCTGCGGGCCACCGTCTTCGGGATGAACGACGGCCTGGTGTCGAACTTCTCGCTGGTGATGGGTATCGCCGGGGGCACGTCGAACAACAGCATCGTGCTGCTGGCCGGGATCGCCGGCGTGGTCGCCGGCGCGTGCTCGATGGCATCGGGTGAGTGGATCTCCGTCCGCTCGCAGCGCGAGCTCTACGAGAACGAGCTGCGCATCGAACAGGAGGAGTTGCGCGCGTTCCCCGACGAAGAACGCGAAGAGCTCGAGATGATCTACCGGGCCAAGGGCATCTCGCCGGAAGCGGCGCGCACGCTCGTGACCTCGATCATGAACCGCAACGACGTCGCGCTCGACACCCTGGCGCGCGAAGAGCTCGGCCTCGACCCCAACACCCTCGGATCGCCGTGGGTGGCGGCGTTCTCGTCGTTCGCCGCCTTCGCGCTGGGCGCCTCGTTGCCGGTCATCCCGTTCCTGTTCGGGAGCGGCACCGCGCCGACGGCCGTGGCCGCGGTGCTGTCGGTCGTCGCGCTCTTCGCCGTCGGCGCCGCCACTTCGATCTTCACCGGCCGTCACGCGGGGCGGGCCGGGCTCCGGATGGCGTTGATCGGCGCCGCGGTCGCGCTCGTCACCTTCGGTGTCGGGACGCTCGTCGGCCGCGCCGTCTAGCGCGCGTCCGGCACGCGCGGCACCGCCGCGACCCGCGCCGGGACCCGCGCCGGGATCAGCCTTCGCCGAGGTAGAGGAAGCTGTAGCCCTCGTCGCGGAACTCGATGCCGGCGGCGCGCAGCTCGACGTCCCAGTCGCCGGTGACGGTCGGGTCGTTCTCCTGCATGCCGTGGTCGGCGACCAGCACGAACGCGGTGCGATCGAACACGCCGGCGCGTTCCACGGCCGCGAGCACCTCGCCGACGCGGGCGTCGGAGTCGCGCACCGACGCCTCGGCGATCTCGGAGTAAGGGCCGCCGGCGTGGAACGCGGAGTCGGTGAGGGTGAAGTTGCACCACATGAAGCGCGGGAGCGGGAACGACTGCTCGCGGTAGTTGCCGCTCCAGATGCCGACGGCCTGCTCGGCGGCCAGGTGGTCGACCACCGACGACCACGCGTAGTCCTTCGAGGGGCGGACGAACCGTTCGGTCGTGTGGGGGAGCCCGAGCGGCGATTCCGGGATCGGGGGCACCTCACCCCGCCGGAAGTAGTCGAAGGTGGAGTAGTCGGCACCGATGTCGCACGGTTCGTTGACCGACGCGGTGAACGCGCCGGGCGTCGCGCGGTGGACCGCGTCGTGGAGCGACTCGACGCCGGCCGACAGGTGCTGCATCGACCAGGGCCAGGTGGCCTGTGAGTTGGTGATCACCTGTTCCCCGGCGGCGCGGTCGAACCAGGCGTTGTGCAGGATGCCGTGGTGGCCGGGGAGGCGGCCGGTGAGGATCGACGTGTGGTTGGCCAGCGTCACCGTGGGCAGGCCGGCCATGGCCCCCCACTCGTACGCGGTCCCCATCGCGATGAGGCGGGCGACGTTCGGCGCCTCACCCGACGACGCCATCGCGTAGAGCACGTTGGGATTGACGCCGTCGAACAGGAATCCGACCACGTGATCCGGGTGGCCGGACCGGAGGTCGAGCACGTCAGTGCGCACGCGTCCGTCCTGCCCCGCGAGGTGGTGACCGTGGTCGTCGACGCCGCACCCGAGGAGGTCGGCGATGGTGGGTGCGACATCGATCAGCCGGGCGACGCGTGGCACCAGGCCGTCGGCGCGAACTCCGGCGCCCGCGATCACGAACGGGGCGCGCGCCTGCACCACGCCGAGCGAACCGTGCTCGCCGCGGTGACCGCCCTGGTCCTCCCAGTTGTGGGCGGCGGAGTGCAGAACGCACAGGTCGGGCGCCGCCGGGTGATCGAACAACTGGGCGATCTGGTCGTAGGCGAACGGGTACGCGTTGTCGGCGCGGGCCGGATGCGGGTCGGCGCGCTCGGCGGCCAACCCCGTGAACTTGGCCGGCGACTGGTCGGCGAGCGGGTCCTGGCCGGCGCCACCGGTGCGCTCGTAGTCCGGCGGGTCGAACCGGCTGCGGTCGTGGCTGCCGGTGCGGGCGAACGTGACCCGACCGTCGGCACTGCTCGCCTCGTACTCGCCGGGCCCGGTGGCCCTGACCACCATGTCGACGATCGGCGCGAGTCGGGCGTCGAGCAGGACCTCGAGCGCGCGGTCGAGGTCTGCGTGGACGTGGCCGTCGCGGTCGGGTGCGCTGCCGGTCACGGCGCCAGCGTACCGACCCGGCCGCGGCGGGTCCGGCGGCGGACTCGGCTCAGAAGGGGACGACCTTCCAGATCACGCCGCCGTCGGTGACGATGTAGAGGTTGCCGTCGGGCCCCTCGACCGTCGATCGCAGCCGGGTCCCGCGCGCCAGCGCGCCCACCGGGAACTGCGACAGCGCGTTGCCGTCGGCGGTGAGCTTCAGGATCATGAGCTGGCTGCCCTTGAGCTCGGCGACGGCCAGGGCACCGTTCCAGTTCCTCCACTGCGCGCCGGACAGGAAGGTGGCACCCGACGGCGCGACGGTGCCGCCGTCGCCCGATCGCCACACCGCAGTCATGATCGGGCCGGGGAGGGCCGGGTTCGTCATCGGTTGGGTCTGGTCGTAGTTGCCGGCGCCGTCGTTGGGGTTCCAGCCGCCGTTGCCGCCGTTGACGAGTTGGTTCACCTCGTCGTTGCGATCGGGCCCGTGCTCGACGGAGTAGGGATCGTTGCTCCCGGGGCGGAAGGCGATGCCCTGCGGGTTGCGATGGCCCCGCGTGTACCAACGGGCGCCGGACACGTTCCCGGGCCAGGGGTTGCCGTTGGTGTCGATGCGCAACACCTTCCCGCCGAGCGAGGCGGGGTCCTGCGGTGCGGTGGCACCGCCGGCGTCGCCGGTGGACACGAAGAGTGCGCCGGTGCCGGGCTGGAAACGGACACGACAGCCGTCGTGGAAGCTGTTGTGCGGGATGCCGGTGACGATCGGGGTCCAGTTCGTGATGCGCGCGCCGGGGCCGGCGAACTCGTCGAGGTCGAAGCGGGCCACGCGGTTGTCGGCCGGGGTGGAGTAACACACGTAGGCGTGCTTGTTCGTGGTCGCGTTGTAGCCGGGGTCGAACGCGATGCCCATCAAGCCGCCTTCGCCCGTGGGATCGAAGCTGTCGAACGTCGACACGGTGCCGAGGGGGCGGGCGGGCTCGGCGTCGCTGAACCGGGCGAAGATCGTGCCCGAGTCGTTGTCGGTGTAGACGGGGGGCACCCACACCGGCGCGAACGCGAGGTCCCAGATCCGGCCGCCGCCGTTGACCCAGTTCCCGACCAGCAACGGTGGTGCGCCCACCTCGGCCGGCGGGACGCAGGCGGCCGCCAGCACCGCCACGATCCCGGCGGCGAGGAGGGCCAGCAGGCGGCCGCGGTGACGGCGCGAGCCGGTGGTGGTGCGGTCCGAGGTGCGGCCTGAGCGCTGGCCTGAGGGTCGGAGTGAGCGGGTAGCGGGCATGCGGGCCTCTCGAGCGGGGAGCGCGCGGGTGGGGGCGGGAACGGCTTCGGAGGCCGGGGCCGGGCGACGATGGCCGGCAGGAACATTGTCGGCAGCTTGGGTGCCGATCCTTGACCCGGGGCTCCACCGTAAACGTCCGATTGCCGGGTCGAGCACCCGAGGACTAGATTGTCCCTTCGCGCTCGACGCCGGTTTGGCGGTCGACGCCCTCGAACTTCTCGTGAGGATCCGTTGCGTACGTTCACTCCCAAACCCGATGACATCCAGCGCGCCTGGCACGTGATCGACGCCGAGGGCCAGGTCCTCGGGAAGGTCGCCACCGAGGTCGCCACGCTGCTGCGCGGCAAGCACAAGCCGATCTACGCACCCCACGCCGACACCGGCGACCACGTGGTCGTGATCAACGTGGCCAAGCTCGACATCAGCGCCCGCAAGCTCGCCGACAAGCGCTACCACCGCCACTCGGGCTATCCCGGTGGCCTGAGCTCGGAGTCGCTCGAGCACCTCCTCGGGCGCGACCCGGAGCGGGTCATGCGCATCGCGGTGCGGGGCATGCTCCCGAAGAACCGTCTCGGACGGTCCATGATCCGCAAGTTGCGGATCTACGCCGGCCCCACCCATCCCCATGCGGCCCAGCGGCCGCAACCCCGCGAGCTGCCGTCGAAGCGCGCCGCAGCCGCGCCGAAGAGTTAAGGAGTCTCGGTGCCCAAGCCCCTCATCCAGAGCACCGGTCGGCGCAAGGAGGCCGTCGCGCGTGTGCGGCTGCGCCCCGGCTCCGGCGTCGTCGTCTGCAACGGCCGCCCGTTCGAGCAGTACTTCCCGATCCTCACGCACCGCGTCGCGGCACTCGAGCCGCTCCGGCTCACGCAGACGGCCGACGTCTACGACGTCGATGCCACCCTCGACGGTGGCGGCGTGAGCGGTCAGGCCGGGGCCCTTCGTCTCGGCATCGCCCGTGCGTTGATCGCGCTCGACGAGGAAGCGCGCCCGGGTCTCAAGAAGGCCGGCCTGCTCACCCGCGACGCGCGGGAGAAGGAGCGGCGCAAGTACGGCCTCAAGAAGGCCCGTAAGGCGCCGCAGTACTCGAAGCGCTGAGGCGCGTGCGCAGGCCGTCGCCATGACATTGCGTTTCGGCACCGACGGGGTTCGCGGCATCGCGAACCAGGAGCTCACCGTCGAGCTGGTCACCGCACTGGGGCGCGCCGCGGTGCGCGTGATCGGCGATGCCGAGCCCTTCGTGATCGGGCGCGACACCCGGCGCTCGGGGCCGATGATCGAAGCGGCCCTGGTCGCGGGGATCTGCGCCGAGGGGGCCGACGTCATCCTCACCGGCGTGCTCCCCACTCCCGGAGTGGCGTACCTCGCCCACGAGCGCGGTGCGCCGGGCGCGGTGATCTCGGCCAGCCACA
Organism: uncultured Actinomycetes bacterium; assembly: GCA_963819735.1. Classification (GTDB taxonomy): domain Bacteria; phylum Actinomycetota; class Acidimicrobiia; order IMCC26256; family DASPTH01; genus CAWFXC01. The sequence goes on from CAWFXC010000001.1 coordinate 1,835,581, forward strand.
ATCCGTTCATCGACAATGGCGTCAAGCTGTTGGGCCCGGGCGGGCGGAAGATCCCCGAGCCCATCGAGATCCAGATCGAGCAGGAGCTGCGCGAGTTGGCGGTCAGCCAGCCCGATCCCGGTGCCGCCGGCATCGGCGTCGGCGTGGCGAGTGAGCACCGCACCGCCCTCGACGACTACGTGGAGTCGCTCGTCGACACACTGCAGGGTCGCCAGCTCAACGGTCTGCACGTGATCGTCGACTGCGGCAACGGCGCCGCGTTCCGCGCCGCGCCCACTGCCTTGCGGGCCCTCGGCGCCCAGGTCGACGTGCTCAATGCCGCCCCCGACGGGGTCAACATCAACGCCAACTGCGGGTCCACCGCGCCGGACGCGCTCCAGGACGCGGTCGAGGGCGCCGGCGCCGACGTCGGCCTGGCGTTCGACGGCGACGCCGACCGGGTGATCGCGGTCGACGAGCACGGGGAGTTGGTCGACGGCGACGAGATGCTGGCGGTGGCCGCACTCGACCTCCACGACCGCAACCTGCTGCGGGGCAACGCGGTCGTGGCCACCGTGATGTCGAACCTCGGCCTCCGGCGCGCGCTGGAACCCTACGGCATCGCGCTGGTCGAGACTCCGGTGGGCGACCGCAACGTGCTCGACGTGCTCGAGCAGCGGAACTTCGCCCTCGGCGGTGAGCAGTCGGGCCACGTGATCTTCGCCGACCACGCCACCACCGGCGACGGCACCCTCACCGGGATCTTCCTGCTCGACACGATGGTGCGCCGGGGGCGGCCGCTGTCGGAGCTGGCCGCGGTCATGGTCCGGGTGCCGCAGGTGCTGCGCAACGTGGAGGTCGCCCGCGCCGACGGCCTCAACGGCGACGCCGCCTTCTGGAGCCGGGTGCGCGACGTCGCCGACGAGCTGGGCGACGACGGCCGGGTGCTCGTGCGCCCCTCGGGTACCGAACCGCTGGTGCGGGTCATGGTCGAGGCCTCCGACGCCGACGCCGCCACCGAGGCGGCTGAACGCCTGGTGGAGCTGGTCGAGCACGCAGCGCGCAGGGCAGTCTCCGCCACGCCCTAACCTTTCTCTCCATGTGCGGGATCGTCGGCGTCGTGCGACGACGCGCGCAGAGGCCAATACCCGACTGTGGCGCGCTGCTGCGCGACCTCGAGGCCGGCCTCGCCGCCCTCGACACCCCGGGCACGCTGCTCGCCGACCGCCTGGTCGACAGTGCGGTCGCGGTGGAGGCGGTCGACGTCCGGCTGCGCGGCATCGCGGGGGTCCGCGCCCTCATCGGCGACCCCCAGGCCGCCCTGGTCATCAGCCACCGGATCGAGGAGCTGGGCACCCGGCTCGATGCGGTCGAAGCCGAGCTCGACGGGCCCACCGGGGCGGCACTGGAGCCGGCCGACCTCGAGACGGTGAACGCGTCCCTGGTGCGGGTGCGCGACGCGGTGTGGGCCATCGGGCGCGACCGCCTGCGCACGGCGCGGGCCGTCGCCGACCTCGCCGGGCCCGAACCGTCGATCGCCGCGCTCGAGGGCTATCTCTCGGTGCAGGTCGCGCTCTCGGCCATCGACCGGCTCGAGGTGCGCGGACGCGACTCGGCCGGCCTCCACCTGCTCGTGCGGGGCCACGGCCTCGACCTGAGCGAGCCGGCGGTGCGCCGGCTGCTCGATCCCCGCACCTCCGATCCGTTGTTCGCGTCGGGTTCGGTGCGCACCACCGGCGACCAGCTCGCGTTCGTCTACAAGGCGGCGGCCGAGATCGGTGAGCTGGGCGACAACACCGCGGTGCTGCGCGCCGCCATCCGCGGCGACGATCTCCTGCGCCTCGCGCTCGTGCACGACGCGGCCGAGGTCATGGTCCTCGGGCATACGCGGTGGGCGAGCGTCGGCATCATCTCCGAAGCCAACGCGCACCCGCTCAACCAGGAGGAGCTCGGCGGTTCCTCCCGCCCCTACGCGGTCGGCGCGCTCAACGGCGACGTCGACAACTACGCCGACCTGAAGGCCAACGAGCAGCTCCAGGTCCCCGCCGAGATCACGACCGATGCCAAGGTCATCCCCACGCTCGTGGCGCGCCGCATCGAGGACGGCGCCGCGGTCGACGACGCGTTCCGCACCACCGTCGCCGCCCTCGCCGGTTCCATGGGCATCGCGGTGCAGACCTCCGAGGCCCCCGACCGACTCCTGTTGTCGTTGCGGGGCAGCGGTCAGGCGCTCTACGTCGGCCTGGCCGAAGACTCCTTCATCGTCGCCAGCGAGCCGTACGGCCTGGTCGAGGAGACGTCGGACTACCTCCGGATGGACGGCGAGACCCCGGCCGACCCGGAGCGCGCGTCGGCCACACGCGGGCAGGTCGTCGTCCTCGACGCCGCCCACGCGGGGACGCTCGAGGGCATCAGCCGCCAGGCGTTCGACGGCACCCCCCTCCCCGTGACCGCCGCCGAGGTGCAACACGCGGAGATCACGACCCGCGACATCGACCGCGGCGAGTTTCCCCACTTCCTGCTCAAGGAGATCTCGGAGGCGCCCGCGTCGTTCCGCAAGACGCTCCGGGGCAAGGCGGTCGAGCGGCCCCGCGTGGGCAGCGCGAACGGCGCCGCGCAACTTCACGTGGTCCTCGGCCCCGACACCCTCCCCGAGGCGATCCGGGAACGGCTCCGCACGGGCGGGATCCGGCGGGTGGCGGTGATCGGCCAGGGCACCGCGGCGATCGCGGGCCAGAGCCTCGCCACCGTCCTGAACCGGCTCGCGAGCCCCGCGTTGCGCGCCGACGCGCTCCCGGCCACCGAGCTCTCCGGCTTCGATCTGCTCGACGACATGCACGACACGTTGGTGATCGCGATCAGCCAGAGCGGCACCACCACCGACACCAACCGCACGTCCGACCTCGCCCGCGCTCGCGGCGCGGCGGTGGTGGCCATCGTCAACCGGCGCAACAGCGATCTCGTCGACAAGTCCGACGGTGTGCTCTACACCTCCGACGGTCGCGACGTGGAGATGGCAGTTCCTTCCACCAAGGCGTTCTACGCGCAGATCGCCGCGGGGTACCTGCTGGCGATCGCCATCGCCGACGAAGTGGGAACGCTGGCGTCCGAGCGCGTGCACGAGTTGCTCGACGCGCTGCGCGCCCTGCCCGACGCCATGCAGCAGGTGCTCGGCCAGCGCGAGGCGATCGCCGAGATCGCGCAGCGCCACGCGACCAGCCGTCGCTATTGGGCGGTCGTCGGCAACGGCCTCAACCGGATCGCCGCGGCCGAGGTGCGGATCAAGGCGTCGGAGCTCTGTTACAAGTCGATCGCGTGCGACGTCACCGAAGACAAGAAGCACATCGACCTGTCGGCCGAGCCGCTCATCATCGTGTGCGCCGCCGGGTTGTCGGGCTCCAACGCCGACGACGTCGCCAAGGAGATCGCGATCTACCGCGCCCACCGCGCCGCGCCGATCGTGATCGCCACCGCGGGCGAACAGCGCTTCGCCGCCGCGCTCGAAACGATCCCCGTGCCGAGCGTGCACCCGGGCGTCGGGTTCGTGCTGTCGGCCATGGCCGGCCACCTGTTCGGCTACGAAGCCGCGCTGGCGATCGACGCCTCGGCCCGTCCCCTGCGTGAGTCGCGCGCCGCGATCCAAGCGGCGGTCTCCGACCTCGCGCCGGGGGAGGATCTCCTGGCGCGCCTGGCGCCCGCGATCGAGATCCCCGCCACCACGTTCCTCGACGGCCTCCGCGTCGGTAGCTACAACGGAGATCTCGAGGCCGGTACCGCGGTGCGGATCGCGTCACTCCTGCGTTATGCCACCGGCATCGTCCCCCTCGACCTCTACCAGGTGGAGCACGGCACCGTCGGTACCCCGAGCCGGGTGGTCGAAGACCTCACCGCCGCGCTCACCAAGGGCATCGAGGAGCTCACCCGGCCGGTCGACGCGATCAAGCACCAGGCCAAGACGGTCACCGTCGGCATCTCCCGTTCCGACGAGGAGCTGCTGCAGATCGCGCTCACGCGTGAGGTGCTCGCCGCCGGCGCGGCGAGAGACGCGCTCAGCTACCGCTCGTTGCGCACGCTCGTCGCCCTCGACCCCGCGATCGAACAGGTGGTGGGCTTCACGCGCTACCGCATCGAAGGTGATCTCGAAGCCGACGAGGCGATCGTGCGCGTCGTCGATCGCGGGGGCCTCTCGCTCGACCTCCGCTCGCGCACTGACTCCGATCCCCGCCTCGTCGGTACGAAGCATCGCGTCGCCACCCAACGCGAGGTCACGGTGGCGCGGGGCCGACGCGACCAGCGGACCGTGCTGATCGTGCCCGAGGTCAAGGACAACGAGACGGTGGGGCTCACGCTGCTCCACGTGCGATTCGCGGCGCGCCTTCCCGCCGACGTCGCCCGCACCGTGCTCCAGGGGTATCAGGGTCGCTACGGCGCGTTGCGCGACGCGGTCACCGAGACCGCACCCACGTTCGACGATTCGGTGCTCGCCGACGTCGATCTCGTCGATCTGCTGACCGAGCCGGTCTACGTGCTGGCCGATCGCTGGCGCTAGGTGCAGCCGACGCTCGGCATTCGGGGGCTCGGCACCGATCTGGTGGAGGTCGAACGATTCCGCCTCGCGTTGCAGCGCCGGGCCGGTCTGCCCGCCCGGTTGTTCACCGACGGCGAGCGCGCGTACGCCGCCGAGCAGCACGACCCGGTGAAGAGCCTGGCCGTGCGCTTCGGCGCCAAGGAAGCGGTGATGAAGGCCCTGGGCGCGGGTCTCGGCGCTTTCGGGTTCAAGGACGTCGAGGTGGTGCGAGCCGACAGCGGCGCGCCGAGCCTCGCCCTGCACGGCGCCGCCGCCGACCTCGCGGCCTCGCGGGGCGTCACCGAGTGGCAGGTTTCGCTCACCCATACCGACGCGACCGCGATGGCGGTCGTGATCGCGCTGGGCTGATCACAGAGGGGGCGAGATGGAGCCGGTGCTCACCCCGCAGGCGATGGGAGCGGCCGATCGGCGCACGATCGCCGCGGGCACCCCGGTCGACGTGCTGATGGAACGGGCCGGACGCGCGGTGGCATGGCGGGTCCGGCAGGTCGTCGGCGGCGGCTACGGGCGTCGTGCCGTCGTGGTGTGCGGCAAGGGCAACAACGGTGGCGACGGGCTCATCACCGCCCGCACGCTCACCGGCTGGGGCATGCGGGTCCGCGTGTGCGAGTTGGCCGACGGGATCAACCGCGCCGCCTTTGATCGGGACGCGTTCGACCGCGCGTTGTCGACCGCCGACGTCGTCGTCGACGCGATGTACGGCACCGGCTTCCGCGGTCGCCTCGACGGCGACGCGGCCTGGGTCGTCGGTCGGCTCGACGAGTGGACGGGGCCGACCGTCGCCGTCGACATCCCCTCCGGCGTCGACGGCCTCACGGGTGGTTGTTACGGCCCCGCGGTGCACGCGCACTCGACCGTCACCTTCGCCGCCCGGAAGCCCGGGCTCGTGTTCCAACCCGGGCGATCGCATGCGGGCATCGTCACCGTCGCCGACATCGGCATCGATCTCGGCCCCGACGGTGGCGCCGCAGGCGAAGGTGACCGCGACGGCGACGGCGGATACGACGTGCCGCTCGGCCTCACCGGTGCCGCCGACGTGCGCGCCTGGCTGCCCGAGCGCGCGCCCGACGCGCACAAGTGGCAGTCCGGGGTGATGGTCGTCGGCGGTTCGGCGGGCATGACCGGCGCGCCGATGTTCGTGAGCCACGCCGCGATGCGCGCCGGCGCGGGCATCGTGTGGTGCGGTCTCCCCGGCTCGGCGGCCGCTCACGCGGCCTCCGGTACCGAGGTGATCACCCGGCCCCTGCCCGCGACCCCCGACGGTCTCCTCGCCGCGGCCGCGGTCGAGTCCGTGCTCGCGGCGATCAACCGGTTCCGGGCGTTCGCGCTCGGGCCCGGCCTAGGGGCCGAGCCGGCGATCCGCCCCGCAGTGTGCGCGCTCGTGGCCGAGGTGCGGGTGCCGCTGGTCCTCGATGCCGACGGTCTCAACGCGCTCGAGGGCGACCTCGCCCCCCTGCGCGCCCGGGTCACGCTCGGGGCGCCCGCGGTGCTCACGCCCCACGAGGGCGAGTACGCCCGGCTCATGGGCGAGCCGGTCGGGGGCGACCGCATCGCGGCCGCCCGCGCCCTGGCCGAGCGGAGCGGAGCGGTCGTGCTGCTCAAGGGCCCCGGCACCGTGATCGCGGCCCCGTCCGCACTCTCGGCCGGCGGGTCCGGCACCGCGAACGGCGGCGGCGCGCTCGTGGCCCTGAATCCCACCGCGGGCGTCGAACGTGCGCACGACAGCGGCGGCGGTGGGCTCGTCGCCCTGAATCCCACCGGCGGCGCCGAGCTCGCCACCGCCGGTTCGGGTGACGTGCTCACCGGCATCATCGCCGGGTTCCTCGCGCGCGGGATGGCGCCGTTCCACGCCGCGGCGGCCGCCGCGTGGGTGCACGGCCAGGCCGCGGATCGGCTGCTCGCGACCGGCGGCCCCGGCCTCGTCGCCGGCGATCTGATCCGGGCGATACCCCCTACGCTCTCTGCGTTGCCGCGCGCCGCCGCGCCGACGCGCATCCCGTCGTGAACGCCGCCCCTCGACCCGCCGCCGATCACACCGCCGACCATGCCGCGAGCCACGAAAGCCCCGGAGCCGACCATGGCTGAGACCATCCCCGTCAGCAGGATCATGACGACCGCAGTCGTCACGTTGTCGCCCGATCAGCCCGTCTCCGAAGCGGCCGACGCGCTGGCCGACCATGCGATCGGCGCCGCGCCCGTGCTCGATGCCGACGGCAAGCTGGTGGGGATGCTGCGCGACGACGATCTCATCGTGTCGGAGACGCGGCTGCACGTGCCCACGATGATCGAGATCTTCGGGGTCGGCGCAGTGTGGCCGCCCTCCGAGCGGCGCTGGGAGCACGAGCTGCGGAAGGCGGCGGCGTTCTCGGTGGGCGACATCATGACCACCGAATTCGAGCAGGTCGGTTCCGACGAGAGCGTCGAGTCGGTCGCGACGCTCATGCACGACAAGAAGCTCAGCCACGTGCCCGTGGTCGACGACGGAAAGCTCGTCGGCATCGTCAGCCGCGGCGACCTCGTGCGGTTCCTGGCCGCCACCACGTGAGCTCGATGGCCGACGGAACGACCGAACCGACCGACGCCGCGCTGCGCGCGGTGTGGAGCGAGGTCGATCTCGACGCGATCCGGGAGAACGTCGGCGCGCTCCGCGAGTTGGCCCGCCCGGCCGAGTTCCTCGCGGTCGTGAAGGCCAATGCGTACGGGCACGGCGCAGTGCCCGTCGCGCGCGCCGCGCTCGATGCTGGCGCGTCGTGGCTCGGCATCGCTCGCGTCGAGGAAGGAGTGCAGCTGCGCGACGCCGGCATCACTGCGCCGATCATGTTGCTCTCGGAGCCCGCGCCGCGCTCGGCCCCGGTGGTGGTGGCGCACGGGCTCACGCCGGTCGTCTACACCGTCGCCGGGATCGACGCGCTGGCGAAGGCGGTCGCCGACTCGGGTCGCGCCACGCCCCTCGAGGTGCATCTCAAGGTCGACACCGGCATGCACCGGGTCGGCTCCACCACCGACGACGCCCCCGCCCTCGCCGAACACGTCACGGCCCGCGACGAGCTCGTGCTGGCCGGGATCTGCACGCATCTGGCCCTGGCCGACGAGCCGGCCGATCCGTACACCCACGAGCAGCTCGCCCGCTTCGACGCGTTGCTCCAGGTGCTCGCCGCCCGCGGCCTGCGTCCGCCGCTCACCCACGCGGCCAACTCGGCCGGGCTCCTCACCAGCCCGCCCGCCCGGTACGACCTCGTGCGGGTCGGGATCGCGTGTTACGGCCTGCCTCCCGCCCCGGCGCTCGCCGGCCACGCGGGCGTGACCCTGCGCCCCGCGCTCTCGCTCCGGGCCCGGGTCACGATGGTCAAGGAGCTTCCCGCCGGCGCGCGGGTGTCGTACGGCCTCCGCTACGAGCTCGCCCGCCCCGGCCGGGTGGCCACGGTGCCTGCCGGCTACGCCGACGGTGTACCCCGCAACCTCGGCCTGGTCGGGGGCGAGGTCCTGATCGGCGGCCGTCGCCACCCCATCGCGGGAATGGTCACCATGGACCAGCTGATGGTCGACCTCGGTGACGCGCCGGCCGATGCCGGCGACGAAGTCGTGCTCATCGGCCGTCAGGGTGACCAAGAGGTGACCGCCACCGAATGGGCGCAGCGTCTCGGCACGATCTCGTACGAGATCGTCACCGGGATCGGCGCGCGGGTCCCGCGCACCTACCGAGGAGCCTCGTAGATGAACGTGGGTGACCTGCTCAAGCGCACCGGACTGGTGGCCGGCGTCGCCGCCGGTGTCGTGGGCGCGGTCTACGCCGGCGAGCGCGCGGTGGTGGCGCGACTGCGTCACGGCGACGACCCCGACACCGATTCGTCGTTGCTCCCGCTGATCGACGCCACCGAGCTGATCGAGAGTCACGACGGCGGGCTGCTCTACACGATCAGCCGAGGCGAGGGCACACCGATCGTCTTCGCGCACGGCGTCACCCTGTCGTCGCGGGTGTGGGCCAAGCAGTTCGACGCGATTCCCGACGCGGGGTTCCGCGCGGTCGCCTTCGACTCGCGCGGTCACGGGGAGTCGACCATCGGGGAGAGTGGGCACTCGGTCGAGAACCTGGCCGACGACGTGCGCAGCGTGCTGGAAGCACTCGACCTGCGCGACGCGATCCTCGTCGGCCACTCGATGGGCGGCATGGCGGTGCAGGCGTTCGTGATCCGCCACCCCGACGTCGCTCGCGAACGCGTGCGCGGGCTCGTGCTCCAGTCGACGGCGGCGCGCAACCTGGTGAGCGACGCCCGGCGCGTGCGCGGCCTGGCCGAACGCGCCACGAGCTTTGCCCCCGACCTCGGCGCGCTCATGCGCCAGCGCAACCTCGGCTTCCTCCTCGCCCGCATCGGGTTCGGCAACGATCCCCACGCGAGCCACGTCGAGGCGACGCGGCAGATGCTCGGTGCTTGTTCGCAGGAGACGATCCGCGACGCGGGCAAGGCGCTCCTCGCGCTCGATCTCACCGGGGGTCTGCCCTCGATCAAGCTCCCGACGCTCGTTCTCGTGGGCACCGCCGACGCGCTGACGCCGCCGCGCGACTCCCGTCAGATCGCCGAGTTGATCCCGGGTTCGCGGCTGATCGAGTTCAAGGGCGCGGGCCACATGCTCATGTACGAGCGCACCGAGGAGCTCGATGCACTGATCGTCGAGTTCGCCCGCGAGTGCCTGGCCGCGCGCCCGACACCCGCAGTCGAGTCACCGAACGGCGCGCACGCGCCGGTCGCCGAGCCCACCGAGACTCCCGAGTCGAGCACCGCGGCGTCGGCGGGGTGACGTGATCACCGACGTCCCGGGGGTGCTCGTCGGCCACTGGACCGGGGACGCCACCGGGGTCACGGTGGTCCTGCTCCCGCCGGGCACCGTGGGTTCGGGCGAGATGCGCGGCGGCGCTCCGGCCACGCGGGAGACCGCGCTCCTCGATCCGCTCTCCACGGTCGAAGCGGTCGACGCGGTCGTGTTGTCCGGCGGCTCCGCATTCGGGTTGGCGACGGCCGACGGCGTGATGCGCGCGCTGGCGGAGCAGGGGCGCGGCTTCCCGACGCGCGGCGGGCCGGTGCCGATCGTGCCGGCGGCGGCGATCTACGACCTCCCCGTTCTGTCCGACGATCCGCAGGCCCCGGCGCCCGGGAACCCGCCGGGGCCGGAGGAGGGTCGCGCCGCGCTCGCCGACGCGCAGCGACAACCGCCCGTCGCGCTGGCGGTCGGTGCGGTCGGTGCGGGCCGGGGCGCGAGCGTCGCGAAGTGGCGCGGGGCGGAGCACGCGCGCGTCGGCGGCCTCGGGAGCGCGTCGGCGCGCGACGGCGACGTCGTGCTCGGCGCGCTGGTCGTGGTCAACGCGCTGGGCGACGTGTTCGGGCTCGACGGCGAGATGATCGTCGGATCGAGCGCGCCTCCCGACACACCAGGTTTTCCCGACCCGGCCCCGTTCAACGAGGGCGCGAACACCACGCTCGCGGTCGTCGCCACGAACGCGCGGTGCACGAAGTTGCAGTGCCACCTCCTGGCGCAGAGCGCCCACCACGGTTTGGCCCGGGCCATCCACCCGTCGCACACCCGGCACGACGGCGACATCACCTTCGCGCTGGCCACTGGTGAGGTCGAGCCGCACTTCGACCGCCTCCGCGTGCTCGCCACCGAGGTCACGGCGGCGGCGATTCGCAACGCGGTCGCGTACGCTGCTGAGCAACCCTGACGTACTGGGTCGTTGCCGTGCCCCTGCTCGAACCAGCTCCGTTCGCATCCTTTGCCGATCTCGAACGTGACGCGCTCGCGTGCACCCGCTGCCCATTGGCCGAGACCCGCACCCAGGTGGTGTTCGGGGTCGGCGATCCCGACGCCGACCTGATGTTCGTGGGGGAGGGGCCCGGCGAGCAGGAGGACCTCACCGGCGAGCCGTTCGTGGGCCGCGCGGGGCGGTTGCTCACCGGCCTCATCGAGGGCATCGGCCTCGATCGGGAGCGCGTCTACATCGCCAATGTGGTCAAGTGCCGCCCGCCGGGCAACCGCGACCCGCTGCCGCTCGAGATCGAGACCTGTCGGCCCTACCTCGAAGCCCAGATCGAGTTCATCGATCCGCAGGTCGTGGTCACCCTCGGCAACTTCGCGACGAAGCTGCTCCTGGCGACGAAGGACGGCATCACGAAGTTGCGCGGTCAGGAGTTCCCGTTCCGCGACCACGCGGTGCTCATCCCGGTGCTCCACCCGTCGGCGGTGTTGCGCAACGGCGGCGCCGCGCTCGCACAGGCGCGCGCCGACTTCGTGATCATCAAGCGTGCGCTCGGCCGCGTCGACGGTGCGCGATGAATCGGCGCGCGAGGCGTACGCGATGAAGCTGGTCGCCGTCACCCATTCCGCAGCCGAGACGGGCGCGTTGGCGGCGCGCCTCGGCGCGATCGTGCGCGCCGGCGACGTCGTCGTGCTGGCGGGTGAGCTCGGCGCGGGCAAGACGGTGTTCGCCAAGGGCATCGCGCACGCGCTCGGGATCACCGAGCCCGTCGTGAGCCCGAGCTTCACCATCGTGCGGGAGTACGACGCCCCGCTCCCGCTCGTACACGTCGACGTCTACCGGATCGATCATCTCCAGGAGCTCCACGATCTCGGCTTCGACGATCTCATCGGCACCGACGCGGTCACGGTCGTCGAGTGGGGGGATCGCGTCACCGCGTTGCTCCCGGCCGATCGTCTCGACATCGCGATCGGGCCCGGCGTCGACGACGACGACCGCGTCGTCACCATCGAGCCCGCGGGCGCGACGTGGATGGCGCGGGCCGACGCGCTCAGCACCCTGGTCGAACCGCCCGTTGCGGGCCGGGCGCACTGAGATGCTCGTACTCGCCATCGACACCGCCACTGCGCAGGTCTCCGTCGCCGTCGGCAACGCGGGCGAGGTCATGGGATCGGTCCAGCTCGCGGGTGGCCGGCGCCATGCCGAGCAGCTCGCGCCCGCGATCGACTACCTGTGTCGCGAGCTCGACGTCGACCTCGGGCACCTGGCGGCGATCGCGGTCGGGCTCGGGCCCGGTCTGTTCACGGGTCTGCGGGTCGGCATCACGACGGCCAAGGTCATGGCGCAGGCGCTGCGCATCCCGGTGGTGGGCATCTCCAGCCTCGACCTCGTCGCTTACCCGTTGCGCTACACCGATCGGTTGATCGTGGCCGTGCTCGACGCCCGTCGCCGCGAGGTGTTCTCGGCCCGCTACCGCGCGGTGCCGGGCGGTGTGCAGCGGGTGTCCGACTACGAGGTGCACACCGCGGGTGATCTCGTCGCCGAGCTCGCGCTCGACTCCGGGCCCGGGAGCCGGGGTCTGCTCCTGGCCGGCGACGGCGTGGCGCGTTTTCCCGCCGAGTTCGCGTCGCTCGACCACGCCGAGCTCGCCGGGGCCGAGTACGCGACGCCGAGCGTGTCGGCGCTGTTGGAGTTGGCGACGGCCCGCGCCGAGCGCGAGGAGTTCGAGGGACCCGGCGACATCCACCCGCTCTACCTGCGCCAGAGCGACGCCGAGATCGAGTGGAACCGGAAAGCGGAGGTGGGTTGATGGCGGCCGAGCTCGAGCCACCGGCGCCCGACGCCGCGATCACCGTGCACGTGCAGGGGATGCGTCGTCGGCACGTGCGGTCGGTGCTGCGCATCGAGCAGCAGGTCTACCCCCGGCCGTGGAGCGCCTCGCTGTTCCACTCCGAGCTCGCGATGCGTTCGACGCGCGCGTACTACGTCGCGCGAGTCGGCCGCGAGCTCGTCGGCTACGCCGGCCTGATGATGACGCTCGACGAGGGACACGTCACCACGATCGCGGTCGACCCCCGCCGCCATCGTCTGAAGATCGGTACCCGCCTGCTGCTGGTGCTCACACGCGAAGCCATCGCGCGCGGCGCGACCGCGCTCACGCTCGAGGTGCGCATGTCGAACCGCGGCGCGCAGGACATGTACCGGAGATTCGGGTTCGGGCCGGTGGGGGTGCGCAAGAACTACTACCAGGAGGTCAACGAGGACGCGCTCGTGATGTGGGCCCACGAGGTGGATCAGCCCGCGTACGCGGAGCTGCTCGATTCGATCGAACGGACCATCCCCGGCGAGACGATCGTCGAAGAGGTCCGGCGCTGGTGACGCGCATCCTGGGCATCGAGACGTCGTGCGACGAGACCGCCGCCGCGGTCGTCGAGGACGGCCGCTTCGTGCATTCGTCGGTGGTCTCGAGTCAGGTCGATCTGCACGCCCGGTTCGGTGGGGTGGTCCCCGAGGTGGCGAGCCGGGCCCACGTCGAGCTGATCAACGTCGTGATCGCCGAAGCGCTGGTCGAGGCCGGGGCAGACCTGCGCGAGCTCGATGCCGTCGCCGCGTGCCACGGCCCGGGCCTCGCCGGCGCGCTCCTCGTGGGCGTGAGCGCGGCGAAGGGTCTCGCGTTGGCGGCCGACCTCCCCTATGTGGGCGTCAACCACCTGGAGGCCCACCTCTACGCCGCCTGGCTCGAGGAGCCCGACCTCGAGCCGCCGATCGCGGTCCTGATCGTGTCGGGCGGCCACACGATGGTCGTCGTGATGGAAGGCCACGGCCGTTACCGGGTCACCGGCCAGACCGTCGACGACGCCGCCGGCGAGGCGTTCGACAAGGTCGCCCGGCACCTCGGCCTCGGCTACCCCGGCGGCCCGGAGATCGACCGTCTGGCCGCATCCGGCGATCCCGCGGCCATCCGGTTCCCGCGGGCGATGCCGGGCGAGGCCGACTTCTCGTTCGCCGGGATCAAGACCGCGGTGGTGAACCACCTGCGTCGCCATCCCGACGCCGATCTCGCCGACGTGGCGGCGTCGTTCCAGGAAGCGGTCGTCGACCAGCTCGTGATCAAGCTGCTCGGTGCGGCCGACGCGGCGGCGGTGCCCACGTTGGCGCTCGGGGGCGGGGTCGCGGCCAACTCCCGGCTGCGGGCCCGGGTGGCGGAGGTGGCGGCCGAGACCGGGCGTTCGGTGTTCCTCCCGCCCCTCGCCCTGTGCACCGACAACGGCGCCATGATCGCGGCGACCGCCTGGTGGCGCCTGGAGGCCGACGGCCCCACCTCGCTCCACGCCGGCGCCGACCCCAACCTTCGTCTGGTGTAGCCGAGCGCCTTTCGTGGGGTTGCGGCTGCCGCACCCGCACTGGTACCTTGACTTAGCACTCGCGATCCCCGAGTGCTAACGATCGCTTCAACCACCCACCACCCGCTGCTTTCCGCAGGAGGCACCCGTATGAACCTGCAACCCCTCGAGGACCGTATCGTCGTTCGCCCGGGCGAGGCCGAGGAGACGACCGTGAGCGGACTCGTCATCCCCGACACCGCCAAGGAGAAGCCCCAGCAGGGTGAGGTCCTGGCCGTGGGCACCGGCCGCCGCTCGGAGCAGTCCGGCGAGCTCATCCCCGTCGACGTTGCCGTCGGCGACGTCGTGCTCTACTCGAAGTACGGCGGCACCGAGGTCACGGTCGACGGCGAGGACCTCCTCGTGCTGTCGAGCCGCGACGTGCTGGCCAAGATCGGCAGCGCCGGGAAGAAGAAGTAGCACGACCCTCGAAGAGCCGGTAGGGGCCCGGGGAGGGCGCCAACGCATCCCGAGGCCGGTGACGGCGCGGGCGGGCGGGGCGTCTCCCTGGGCCCGGCTCGCGCCTGAGCGGCGCGTCGTCACGCTGCACGACGTCCGGGAGCGCTTCGCCGGCCTCCCCGACCCCCCGCTCCCGCCGCCGCGACCCGGCGGCCGGCCGGCGGCGGTGCTCCTGCCGCTGTTCGAAGAACGCGGTGAAGCCCGCCTCGTGCTCACGAAGCGGCCGGAGACCATGCCGTCGCACCGCGGGGAGATCGCGTTCCCGGGCGGCAAGATCGAGCCCGGCGACCGCGACGCGCGCGACGCCGCGCTGCGCGAGGCCGAGGAGGAGATCGGGCTGCGCCGCGACGCGGTCGAGGTGCTCGCCGCGCTGCCGACGATCGGTACGGTCGTCGGCCCGTTCATGATCTCGCCGTTCGTCGGCGTCACCGACGGGCGGCCCGCGATCACCGCCGACTCGCGCGAAGTCGATCGGGTGTTCGACGTGCCGGTCTCGGAGCTCCTGGCCGACGGCGTCTACCGCGAGGAGCGCTGGGCGTGGGACCGCGAAGGCGTCGAGCGCTCGATGGAGTTCTACGAGCTCGAGGGCGAGACGGTGTGGGGCGCGACCGCCCGGATCCTCACCGGTTTCCTGGCCCAACTGGTGGGCGTGCCCGCGAACACCGACTGGGGCTTCGGCTGAACCGCTGACCCGCGACAGAACCTCGAACCCGTGTCTGATTCGCCGAGGGAGAACGGGTAACGTTGGGACCCTTCCCAGGAGGCGCGGATGGAAGTCGAGATCGGCATCGGCAAGTCCGGACGTCGGGCCTACGGGTTCGACGACATCGCGATCGTGCCCAGTCGGCGCACACGCGACCCGGAGGATGTCGACATCACCTGGGAGCTCGACGCGTTCCAATTCGAGTTGCCGGTGATGGGCTCGGCGATGGACGGCGTGCTGTCGCCGCGCACCGCGATCGAGATCGGCAACCTCGGCGGCGTCGGGTGCCTCAACCTCGAGGGCCTCTGGACCCGCTACGACGACCCCGACGTGTTGTTCGAGGAGATCGCCGACCTGCCCGCCGAGAAGGCCACCCGGCGCATGCAGGAGATCTACGCCGAGCCGATCAAGGCGGAGCTGATCGGGCGGCGCATCCGGGAGATCAAGGACGCCGGTGTCACCGCCTGCGCGTCGCTCACCCCGCAGCGGGTCGAGCAGTACGCCAAGCACGTCCTCCAGGCCGAGCTCGACATCCTGGTGATCCAGGGCACGGTCGTGTCGGCGGAGCACGTCTCGAAGACCTCCGAGCCGCTCAACCTCAAGAAGTTCATCCGTGAGTTCGAGATCCCCGTGATCGTCGGCGGCTGCGCCTCCTACTCCACCGCGCTGCACCTGATGCGCACCGGCGCGGTCGGCGTGCTCGTCGGGGTCGGTCCCGGCCACGCGTGCACCAGCCGCGGCGTGCTCGGCATCGGCGTCCCCCAGGCCACCGCCATCGCCGACGCCGCGGGCGCGCGCATCCGCCACCTCGACGAGACCGGCGTCTACGTGCACGTGATCGCCGACGGCGGCATGCGCACCGGCGGCGACGTCGCCAAGGCGATCGCCTGCGGTGCCGACGCGGTGATGATCGGTTCGCCGCTGGCCGCCGCCTACGAAGCGCCGGGCCGCGGCTACCACTGGGGCATGGCCACGTTCCACCCCACGCTCCCGCGCGGCGCGCGCGTGCAGGCCACCAACCGGGCCACGCTGGCCGAGATCCTCGTCGGCCCCGCGCACGAGAACGACGGCACGCTCAACCTGTTCGGTGCGCTGCGCACGTCGATGGCCACCACGGGCTACGAGACGCTCAAGGAATTCCAGAAGGCCGAGGTCATGGTCGCGCCGTCGCTCCAGACCGAGGGCAAGTCGCTGCAGCGCGCCCAGGGCATCGGCATGGGCCGGTGACGTGGGACCGTGGCCAGCCCTGAGCCCAACGGCCGGATCCTCGTCGTCGACTTCGGGGCGCAGTACGCGCAGCTGATCGCCCGGCGCGTGCGCGAGGCGCACGTCTACTCCGAGATCGTGCCGCGGAGCATGCCGGTCGCCGACATGCTCGCGCTCCGGCCCACCGGGATCATCTTCTCGGGCGGCCCGGCGTCGGTGCACGTCGACGACGCGCCCACGGTCGACCCCTCGATCTACGACGCCGGAGTCCCGGTGCTCGGCATCTGTTACGGCGCCCAACTCATCGCCCAGCAGCTCGGGGGCGAGGTGCAGCGCACCGGCGGTGGTGAGTACGGGCGCACCGATCTCGCCGCGATCCCGTCGCGGTCGGTCCTGTTCTCGAACCTCCCGGAACAGCAGATCGCGTGGATGAGTCACGGCGACGCGATCAGCCGGGCGCCCGCCGGCTTCCGGGTCACCGCGTCGTCGCCCGGCGCACCGGTCGCCGCCCTCGAAGACCGCGACCGTGCGATCTACGGCGTGCAGTTCCACCCCGAGGTCGCGCACACCGAGCACGGCCAGGAGGTGCTGAAGCGCTTCCTCTTCGACGTGTGCGGCGCCCGCCCCACGTGGACGAACACGTCGATCATCGAGCAGGCCGTCGACGAGATCCGGGCCCAGGTGGGGAGCGAGCGCGTGATCTGCGGGCTCTCCGGCGGGGTCGACTCCGCGGTCGCCGCGGCCCTCGTGCACAAAGCGGTCGGCGATCAGCTCACCTGCGTGTTCGTCGACACGGGCATGATGCGCAAGGACGAAGCCGAACAGGTGGAGGAGACCTTCCTCCGCCAGTTCCACGTCGACCTCGTGCACGTGAAGGCCGCCGACCGGTTCATCGACGCGTTGCACGACGTCGAGGATCCCGAGCGCAAGCGCAAGATCATCGGCGAGACCTTCATCCGGGTGTTCGAGGAGACGGCCGCCGAATTGTCCGACGCCCGCTTCCTCGTGCAGGGCACGCTCTACCCCGACATCGTCGAGTCGGGCGGCGGCGACAACGCCAACATCAAGTCGCACCACAACGTCGGTGGCCTCCCCGACGACATGAACTTCGAGTTGGTCGAGCCCTTGCGGCAACTGTTCAAGGACGAGGTGCGGGCGGTCGGCGAAGAGCTCGGTCTCCCCGAGGAGATCGTGTGGCGCCAGCCGTTCCCGGGCCCCGGCCTCGCGGTCCGCATCATCGGCACGATCACGCCGCGAACGGCTCGAGATCCTGCGCCAGGCCGACCACATCGTGGTGGAGGAGATCCAACGCGCCGGGCTCTACCGCGAGATCTGGCAGAGCTTCGCGGTGCTCCCCGCGGTGCGCACCGTCGGCGTGATGGGCGACGGCCGCACCTACGAGTACCCGATCGTGATCCGCGCGGTCACGTCCGAAGACGCGATGACCGCCGACTGGGCCCGCCTGCCCCCGGAGCTGCTCGAGCGCATGGCGTCGCGCATCATCAACGAGGTGCCCGGGGTCAACCGGGTCGCCTACGACATCACCAGCAAGCCACCAGGCACCATTGAATGGGAGTAGCAACCAAGATGGACATCGCCGAGCTCACCAGCAACGCCCGCGCCCTGGTCGCGCCGGGTAAGGGCATCCTGGCCGCCGACGAGAGCACCGGGACGATCAAGAAGCGCTTCGATTCGATCGGCACCGAGTCGACCGAGACGAACCGGCGCGACTACCGCGAGATGCTGTTCACCGCGCCCGGCGTCGCCGAGTACATCAGCGGGGTCATCCTGTTCGACGAGACCATCCGGCAGAGCACCGCCGGTGGCACCACCCTGGTGAAGGTCCTGCAGGACCAGGGGATCATCCCCGGCATCAAGGTCGACCTCGGGGCCAAGCCGCTCGCCGGAGCCGAGGGCGAGACCGTCACCGAGGGTCTCGACGGCCTGCGGGAGCGGCTGGCCGAGTACTACGCGCTCGGCGCGCGCTTCGCCAAGTGGCGGGCGACGTACTCCATCACCGACACGCTCCCGAGCGCCTACTGCATCGACGTCAATGCGCACACGTTGGCGCGCTACGCCGCCCTCTGCCAAGAGGCCAACATCGTGCCGATCGTCGAGCCCGAGGTGCTGATGGATGGCGACCACACGATCGAGCGGTCGTACGACGTCACCTCCGCCGTGCTCGACGCCCTGTTCGACGCCTTGTTCGACCAGCGGGTCCGCCTCGACGGCGCGCTGCTCAAGCCCAACATGGTCATGTCGGGATACGGCGCGGCCGCTCAGGCGGGAGTCCAGGAGGTCGCCGAGGCGACGGTGTCCTGTTTCCGGGCGACCGTCCCCGCTGCGGTGCCGGGCATCGTGTTCCTCTCGGGGGGCCAGTCCGACGAGTTGGCCACCGCCCACCTCGACGCCATGAACCGCCTCGGCCCGCACCCGTGGCAGCTCAGCTTCTCCTACGGCCGGGCGCTGCAGTCGGCGGCGCTCAACGCGTGGAAGGGCGACTCGGCCAACGTCGAGGCCGGCCGGAGCGCGTTCCTGCACCGCGCCCGGCTCAACGGGGCGGCGCGGTCCGGGAGCTACACCGCCGAGATGGAGCAGGCGGCGAGCTGAGGCGGTCGGGCAGGGGGCGAGCGGAACCGCTTCTAGAAGTCTCAGCGCGCCACGGCTAGGGTTTCGGAATTCCTATGCGACGCATCGAGTCCACCCACAGCACCTGGCTGTTCGATTCCGAGCGGATGCGGTTCTGCCGTCTGCCGCGCGGGGTCGACATCTCGTCGCCGCCGCTCGAGAGCGAGTGGCAGGCCTACTTCGGCCTCGAGATCGACGCCGCCGGTGCCTTCACCGTGGCCCTGAATGCCGACCACACCCGGCTGTTGCGGGCGTGGCGCGAGGACCCTGCGGAACCCGAGCCCACCAAGGAGCTCGAGCTGCAACCCGACGTCTCGTCGGAGTAGGTCCCCGGTAGCGGTCCGCCGAACCGGCTCCCGAAACTTCCGGGAACGGTCCCGCGAAGCACCCGAACACGCGTACGGTCGCCGGTACCATGCGGGGGTGATCACCACCGACGCCGTGTTGGCGGGGCTCAACCCGGTGCAGCGCGAGGCCGCGTCCGCGCCCGACGGCCCCATCCTCGTCGTCGCCGGCGCGGGTTCGGGCAAGACGCGCGTGCTCACGCACCGGATCGCGTTCCTGGTGGCCGAGCGGCGCGTCTCCCCGTTCGGCCTCGCCGCGATCACGTTCACCAACAAGGCCGCGGGCGAGATGAAGCACCGCGTGTCGGACCTCGTCGGGCCGGTCGCGCAGCGCATGTGGGTGTCGACGTTCCACTCGATGTGCGCCCGCATCCTCCGGCGCGAGGCGCCGGTGCTCGGCTACCGCTCGTCGTTCTCGATCTACGACCAGGCCGACGCCGTGCGCCTGGTCGACTACGTACGCCGCGACCTCGACATGGATCCCAAGCGCTTCCCTCCGCGTCGCCTGCACGCGTCGATCTCGGCGATGAAGAACGAGTTGGTCTCCGTCGACGACGCCGTCGACCGCGCGTTCACGCCCCCGGAGAAGCGCATCGCCGAGGTGTACCGCGAGTACCAGAAGCGGCTGTTGGAGGCGTCGGCGCTCGACTTCGACGACCTGCTCGTGCAGACGGTGCACCTGTTCCGCGACCACGGCGACGTGCTCGCCCGGTGGCAGGAGCGCTTCCGTCACGTGCTCGTCGACGAGTTCCAGGACACCAACGTGGCGCAGTGGGAGCTCGTCCGCATGCTCACCGAGACCAACCGCAACGTGATGGTGGTGGGCGACGCCGACCAGAGCGTGTACCGGTTCCGCGGGGCCGATTTCCGCAACCTGCTGCGCTTCGAGGAGGTGTTCCCCGAGGCGACCGTGATCGTGATGGAGCAGAACTACCGCTCGAGCCAGAACATCCTCGACGCCGCGAACGCGGTCATCGCCAACAACGCGGCCCGTCGGCCCAAGCACCTGTGGACCGAGCAGATCGGCGGCGAGCTCATCACCCGCTACCACGCCGAAGACGAACACGACGAAGCTGCGTTCGTCGTGCACGAGATCGGCCGGCTGGTCGACACCGAGAACTACCGCTTCGGCGACGTCGCCGTCTTCTACCGCACGAACGCGCAGAGCCGCGTCGTCGAGGAGGGGCTCGTACGCGCGGGCGTTCCGTACCGCGTCGTCGGCGGCGTGAAGTTCTACGACCGGCGCGAGGTCAAGGACGTGCTCGCGTACCTGCGCGGCCTGGTGAACCCCGACGACGAAGTGAGTTGGCGTCGCGTCGTCAACACGCCCAAGCGCGGCGTCGGCGACACGTCGATCAACCGGGTGGCCGCGTACGCGCAGGGCGCGGGCATCACGTTCCGCGACGCGCTCGAGTCGGCGGCCGTCGCCGGCGTGCACGGCAAGGCGCTGGGCGGGATCCGCGACCTGTTGGAGTTGATGACGCGTTGCGAGGCGGTGGCCGCGGGCGGCATCGCGGTCACGGTCGAAGCGGTGCTCGAGCAGACGGGCTACCTCGCCGAGCTCGAGGCGGAGCGTTCGATCGAGGCGCGCGGGCGGATCGAGAACCTGCAGGAGCTGGTCGGGGTGTGCCGCGAGTTCGACCTCGCGCTCGACGCCGGCGACGTGTCCGGGCTGCCCGGCATCGCGGGCGTCGGCACCGCCGACACGCCGGCGGGCGACATCGTGATCCCCGAGGGCCTCGCACGCGTGCAGGCGTTCCTGGAAGCGATCTCGCTGGTCACCGATCTCGACGCGTCGGATGGCGACGGTACCGAGCAGAGCGCGGTCACGCTCATGACCTTGCACACCGCGAAGGGGCTCGAGTTCCCGGTGGTGTTCCTCATCGGTCTCGAAGACGGTGTGTTCCCGCACGTGCGCAGCCTCGGCGACCCCGACGAGCTCGAGGAGGAGCGCCGCCTCTGCTACGTGGGGATCACACGGGCGCGCGAGCGGTTGTACCTGTGCCACGCGTGGAGCCGCATGTTGTTCGGCTCGACCGACTACTACCCGCCGAGCCGGTTCCTGTCCGAGATCCCCGAGGAGCTGTTGCAGGTCCTGGGTTCGGGCCGCGGCGCGGGCGGCGGCAGTCGGAGTCGCGGCGATCGCAGCGGTGGCGCGGGCGGTGGCCCGGCCCGGCACCGCGAGGCGGTGGCGGCGGCGGCGATGGCCGGACCGTCGCGCGGCGGTAGCGGCATGCCGGGGCCGAGCGCGCCCGGCGGTTCCCGCGGGGCCGAGCGCCTGGGGTTGCGCGTCGGCGACGACGTGACCCACGAGAAGTTCGGCGAGGGCGTGGTGCTCGAGCTGATCGGCGACGGCGACAAGACGGAAGCGGTCGTGCACTTCCGGGGTGTGGGGGAGAAGCGGCTGCTGCTGGCGTGGGCGCCGCTGGCGAAGGTCGGCGCGTAGTTCCTCGGGTGCCTGGTTCTTCTGGTGCCTAGCTCTGGGCCGCGCCCTGGGGCGCGGCCTCCTTGTGCCGCAGGTCGATGAGCAGCAGCCCCTTCGCCGATCCGCCGATGGGGATCTTGGTCTCGTAGCGGGCGAGATCCGTGCTCTGCAGCTTGTCGCCGTGGCAGTCGACGAAGGCGTTCACCGAGCCCTTCCACTTCACGTGGCAGTCGGTGGTGTCGGGCAGGATGTCGGACAACGCCACCACCTGGTTGTCTTCGAGCGCGAGCAGGATGTTGCGGTTGCCGCCGAAGGGGTCGGGGAAGAAGAAGGGACCGCCGTCCTTGAGCTGACCGTGGAGCGCGCTCGCGCTTCCCGCCGAGAACGGGGTGTAGCTGGTGGGGCTCGACGCACGCCCGCTCGCCAGCAGGAGCACCGCGGCGACGAACAGGCCTGCGACCACGACGGCGCCGGTGGCCAGGATCAGGATCCGGGCGTCGGAACGGTCTGGAGACACGCTCACGGTGTACCGCCCGGAGCCGGTCGAGCTCCAGTCGGGCCCCGGCGCCGTCCCACAGTTTGTGTACCGGCGCGGGATCGACCACCATTTCCCGACTTTCGACGCAACCCGAGGCCATCCCTGCATGGTGTCGAGAAGGTGACCTGAGTGGATCTGTTCGAGTACCAGGGCAAGCAGCTCTTCGCGCAGTACGGCATCCCGGTGTCCGACGGCGCGCCGGTCACGACCGTCGACGAGGCGGTCGAGGTGGCGGACCGCATCGGCTATCCGGTCGTGGTCAAGGCGCAGGTGCAGGTCGGGGGGCGGGGGAAGGCCGGCGGGATCAAGCTCGCCGCCAACAGTGCCGAGGCCCGCACCCATGCCGAGGCGATCCTGGGCATGGACATCAAGGGCCACGTGGTCAAGGTCGTGTGGATCGAGCGGGCGAGCGACATCGCCGAGGAGTACTACGCATCCTTCACGCTGGACCGGGCGGCCAAGCTCCACCTGGGGATGCTCTCGGCGCAGGGGGGCGTGGAGATCGAGCAGGTGGCCGACGAGAACCCCGACGCCATCGCCCGGATCCACATCAACCCGGTCGACGGGCTCAGCGAGGCCGAGTGCCGGGCGTGGGTCGAGCGGGCGGCGCTGAACCCCGAGGCCACCGACGGCGCGGTCGACATCCTCCTGAAGCTCTACCGCGCCTACACCGAGGGCGACGCCGATCTGGTCGAGATCAACCCGCTGATCCTCACGCCCGACGGCCGCGTGCACGCGCTCGACGCCAAGGTCACGCTCGACGACAACGCGGTGTTCCGCCACCCCGACTACGCCGACTACGACGCGACCCAGGTGCGCGACCCGCGGGAGGAGTTCGCCCACGAGCAGGGCCTCCAGTACGTCGGGCTGGAGGGTTCGGTCGGCGTGATCGCCAACGGGGCGGGGCTCGCGATGAGCACCGTCGACATCGTGAACCAGGTGGGCGGCAGCCCGGCGAACTTCCTCGACATCGGTGGGGGCGCCAACGCCGACGTGATGGCGGGGGCACTCGGCGTGATCAACAGCGACGCCAACGTGCGCTCCATCTTCATCAACATCTTCGGGGGCATCACCAAGGGCGAAGAGGTCGCGAACGGCATCGTGCAGGCGCTCGGACGCGTGCAGATCGATTCGCCGATCGTGATCCGCCTCGACGGCACCAACGCCGAAGAGGGCCGCCGCATCCTCGAGCCGCATCTGTCCGATCGTCTGCAACTGCAGCCCACCATGCTCGACGCCGCCCGCAAGGCCGTCGAACTCGCCGGAGGCGTCGCCCAGTGAGCATCTTCGTCGACGAGACCACCAAGGTCGTCTACCAGGGCCTGACCGGCTCGCAGGGCCGCTTCTACGGTCTCCTGAACCGCGAGTACGGCACGCAGGTGGTCGCGGGCACGAGCCCGAAGAAGGCCGGCACCGACGTCGAGGGCATCCCGGTGTTCGCCAACGTGAGCGACGCCGTCGCTGCTACCGGCGCCAACGCGTCGTGCATCTTCATTCCCGCGCCGGGGGTGCGGTCCGCGGTGCTCGAAGCTGCCGAAGCCGGGCTCGGTTTCGTGGTGTGCATCACCGAAGGGGTGCCCGCGCAGGACGAAGCGTGGTTCTTCAACAAGCTGCGGCGCGACTTCCCGTCGACCCAGCTGCTCGGCCCGAACTGCCCGGGGATCATCAGCCCCGGCAAGGCCAACATCGGGATCACCGCCGGCCACATCGCCAAGGAGGGCGGCCCGGTGGGGATCGTGAGCCGCTCGGGCACGCTCACGTATCAGGCGCTCTATGAGCTGAAGCAGAAGGACATCGGCGTGACCACGTGTGTGGGGATCGGTGGTGACCCGGTGCCGGGCACGAGCTTCATCGACTGCCTGCGCGCCTTCGAAGCCGATCCCGAGACGCGCGCGGTGATGATGATCGGCGAGATCGGTGGCTCGGCCGAGGAAGAAGCCGCCGAGTTCGTGAAGACGCAGATGACGAAGCCGGTGGTGTCGTATATCGCCGGGGTCACCGCGCCTCCGGGGAAGAAGATGGGGCACGCTGGCGCCATCGTGTCGGGCGGCAAGGGCACCGCGGCGGCGAAGATGGAAGCGCTGCGCGACGCCGGGGTCGAGGTGGGGCTCAACCCGACCGAGGCCGGCGAGCTCATGGCCGACATCGTCGCCAAGCTCTGATCACGCCGCCCGCCGGGCCCGCTCGCCGAGGGCGCGACGGCGGCGTGCGGGCGAGAGCTCGCCGACGGTGTACACGCCGCGGCTGATCCGTCGCGCCCGACCGCACTGGTGCTCGTAGCCGAGTGCGTCGGCGAGTTGCTTGACGACATGGCGCCCGCCGATGCGGTAGCCGCTCAGGTGCAGGGCCCGATGGATCTCGGTGAGGGTCAGTGGATGACCCGCACGGAGGAGCACGCCGAGCGCGGCGTAGCGGAGCCGGGCGCCGTGCACCGGGATCGCGTCGGGCAACGAAGCCGGAATCGGCGGCGGTCCTGCCACCCGGGGCCGGCGCCAGTTCTTGAACGCGCGGCCGGGCCCGGTCGGCCAGAGACGCGAATGCAACGCGGTCAGCTCATGGCGCAGCTTCGACATCTGCTGGGCGAGCTGCTGTTGTTCGCCATGGATGGTTGACGCGTCGCGCACGAGATCGTGGTAACGGTCGACCAGTGCGTGGCGGCGTTGCATGAGGCGGGGATGGGGCCTGAAGCTGCGCATCGAAGATCCCTCGTCGAACCGGACGGGGAAGCCATCACGATCCTGAGCGCGGGGTGTGACACCTACGCCCGTTTCCGTCGGAACGAATCGGCGAACGATTCGCCAACGGCGCGCCGAATCGCCGAACGAATCGTTGATTTCCGCCGAATCGGCGGACGATTCGTTCCGACGGAACGCGCGGGACACCACTGGTGTGGGGCCTGAGCCGCGCCGCACGGACGTGGGATCTCCGCGCGAACGACCCCGCCCGTGAGGGGCGGGGTCGGTCGTGGAATCGGTTGTGAGTGGTGAAGCGGTCAGGCCGGCGGAGGAGTGGCGCTGCCACCCTTGGCGCCACCGAGCGCGCCCGGGAGCTCGCCCGCTTCCTTCGCCATCAGGTAGCCGCCGACCGCCAGACCCGCTGCGCACAGGAGGCCGACGTAGAGGCCGAACGACGTGTAGCTCGTGTTGAAGATCCACTTGAGGAGCACGAACACGAAGGCGACTGCGCCGCCCGCGAGGTGCACGACGCCCCAGCCCACGCTCCCGAGCCGCTCGGGGAGTTCGACCCCGGTGAGCTTCTCGACGATCACGTGGGCGGCGAGCACGACGCCGATCAGGATGGCGACCACCGAGAAGAAGGAGTCGGGGCTCTGCCAGCCGTTGCGGCTATAGGTGCCGAAGGGGCCGAGGTCGACGCTGTACCAATGGAAGAAGCTGATGATGAGCAGCAACACGCCGGATACGGCGGTCACCATCTCACCCACTGACAATTTCTTGAGGTCCACGATCTGCTCTCTTTCGCACGCTGAGTGCGCCCGCTCTGAGGCACATCGGCAACTAGAACATCATGACTAAGCACTGATTGCAAGGATCCTCCACCTCTGGGGGGATTGCCCGTGGACCGGCCGACCCTCTCGGCTACGTTCAGTGCGTGGGTCGTATGGCGGTCTTGGCGTCGGGGAGCGGCACCATCCTGGGTGCGATGCTCGACCAGAACCTTCCGGTTGCGGTGGTCCTCGCCGACCGACCGTGCGGCGCTCTGGCCATCGCCGAGGGAGCCGGCGTCGCCGTCGAACTGGTCGAGCGAGCGAGCTACGGCCCCGATTTCGACCGTGTCGCCTACACCCACGAGGTGATCGACGCGCTGGCCCGCCACCAGATCGACCTCATCGCCATGGCCGGATTCGGCACGATCCTCTCGAAGCCGATCCACGATGCCTTCCCCGATCGCATCGTCAACACCCACCCCGCGCTGCTGCCCGCGTTCAAGGGCTGGCACGCAGTCGACGACGCCCTCGCCGCCGGGGTGAAGGTCACGGGCTGCACCGTGCACTACGCGCGCCTCGAAGTCGACGAAGGTCCGATCCTGGCGCAGGAAGCGGTGCCCGTGCTGCCCGACGACACCGTCGACTCGTTGCACGAGCGCATCAAGGAAGTCGAGCGGCGGATCTACCCGGAAGTGCTCCGGGCGTTGATCGCCGACGAAACGAACGTAGGAGAGAACTGATGCGCACGAAGATCACGAGGGCGCTGCTCTCCGTCTACGACAAGACCGGCATCGTCGACTTCGCCCGCGAGCTCGATCGCCGCGGCGTCGAGCTGGTGTCGTCGGGCGGCACGGCCACCGCGATTGCCGAGGCCGGCATCCCCGTCGTCGCGGTGGGCGACGTCACCGGGGTGCCGCCGATCCTCGACCACCGTGTCGTCACTCTCCACCCCAAGGTCCACGGTGGGATCCTGGCCGATCGGTCGAAGCCGTCACACGACGACGACATGGCCACCTACGGCATCGTGCCGTTCGACCTCGTCGTCTCCAATCTCTACCCGTTCGCGCAGCGGCCCGAGATCGAGACGATCGACATCGGCGGCCCCGCCATGGTCCGGGCCGCGGCCAAGAACCACGCCTGGGTCACCGTCCTCACCGACGCGTCCCAGTACGAGTCGTTGCTCGAAGAGCTCGACGCCAACGACAACACCGTCGGCGACGACACCCGGCGCCGGCTCGCCATCGCCGCGTTCGCCAGCACCGCCGCCTTCGACGCCGCCATCGTCTCGTGGCTGCAGGCCGACGAGCTGCTCCCGCAGTACGTCGACCTCGCGCTCGAGCGCACCGGCGAAGCGCTCCGCTACGGCGAGAACCCCCACCAGCAGGGTGCGCGCTACCGCGTCTCCGGCACCACCAGCTGGTGGGACGGCGTCCAGCAGCACGCCGGCCTCGCGCTCTCCTACCTCAACCTCTACGACGCCGACGCCGCGTGGCGCCTCGTGCACGACCTGCAGTTCGGGAACGCGGGCGACCAACCCTCGGTCGCCATCATCAAGCACGCCAACCCGTGCGGCGTCGCCATCGCCGACGACCTCGCTACGGCGTACCAACGCGCGCTCGAGTGCGACGAGCGGTCGGCGTTCGGCGGCATCGTCGCTCTGAACCGGCCGATCGACACCGCGACCGTCGAGCGGATGGTGGCCGGCCCCCAGGCCGATCTCGTGATCGCGCCGGGCTACGAGCCCGGCACCATCGACGCGCTCATCGCCAAGCGCAAGAACACGCGCCTCCTCGAAGCTGGCCCGCCCGAGGCGCCCGGCCTCGACTTCCGCCAGATCTCCGGCGGGTTCCTCGTGCAGGACGCCCACCACTTCGCGGCGACGCGCGACGGCTGGCGGGTCGTCACCAAGCGCGCTCCCACCGAGGCCCAGTGGCGCGACGCCGAGCTGGCGTGGCGGATCTGCGGTCACGTGAAGTCGAACGCCATCGTGCTGGTGAAGGACGGTCAGGCCGTCGGCATCGGCGCGGGCCAGCAGAACCGCGTGGAGTCGGGCGAGATCGCCGCGAAGAAGGCCGCGGGGCGAGCGGTCGGCGGCGCAGGCGCGTCCGACGCCTTCTATCCGTTCCCCGACGGAATCGAGGCTGCCGCCGCCGCGGGAGTCGCGGTGATCATGCAGCCCGGCGGCGCGATGCGCGACGAGCCCAACATCGAGCGGGCCGACGAGCTCGGGCTGGCGATGGTCTTCACCGGCGAGCGCCACTTCCTCCACTGATCACGCGGCGCGAGAAGTAGATCCCCCAGCGAAGTCCGACAGGGAAGAAGGAGCAGTGATGGCGGCGAGGATGATGCCGGGCGGCCCCGTCGCCGATGCGGTGTTCGCCGATCTCGTGCCCCGGAGCGAGAAGCTGGTGGGCAACGGCCACACGCCCGGGCTGGGCACGATCCTGGTGGGCGACGACGGCGCCAGTGCCCGCTACGTCGGCATGAAGATGGCGAAGGCGCAGGAACTGGGGTGGGCGTCGCCGCACATCCACCTCCCCGAGCACGCGACCCAGGCCGACGTCCTCGCCGCGGTCCGCGAATTCAACGACGACCCCGCGGTCGACGGGTTCCTCGTGCAGCACCCGACGCCGCCGCAGATCGACTTCGACGCCGCGCTGCTCGCCATGGATCCCGACAAGGACGTCGACGGCATGCACCCGGTGAACATGGGCCGGCTGGCGCTGATGATGGCGGGCCCGGTTCCGGCGACCCCCGCCGGCATCGAGGCCCTCCTCGCCTTCTACGAGATCCCGATCGCCGGCCACGAGGTCTGCATCCTCGGGCGGGGCACGACCCTCGGTCGCCCGCTCGCGTTGCTCCTGTCGCAGAAGCGCGCGACGGCCAACGCCGCGGTCACCGTCGTGCACACCGGCGTGCCCGATTGGCCCCGGTACACGCAGCGGGCCGGGATCGTGGTCGCGGCCGCAGGGGTTCCCGGCATCCTGCAGCCCGAGCACATCTCGCCCGGCGCGGTGGTGGTCGGCGGCGGCGTCCGCTACGAGGGCCGCAAGCTCCTCCCCGACGTCGACGAGCGGTGCGAGGAGGTGGCCGGCGCGATCACGCCGCGCGTCGGCGGGGTCGGGCCCACCACCATCGCCATGTTGTTCCGCAACGCGATCGAAGCGGCCGAGCGCAAGGCCGCGGCGTGAGCGTCGAACCCGAGCCGCGTCCCGAACCGGGGGGCGCGCCCGGCGCCGCGCGCGACCCCTGCCCGCTCTGCGGCACCCCCGCGGCGGCTGGCGACATCCGCTGTCGCGAGTGCGGCATGACCCTCGACGGCGTCGGCGCCCGCGCCGCCCCGTTCAGCCGGCGCTCGCTCTGGTTCTGGGCGGCCGGCCTGCTCGTCCTCTACCTCGTGGTGCTCGCAGTGGTGGCCCTCGTCCGCTGAGGAACTAGCGTCTCAGGCCGTCTCCCGCGTTCCACGACCCCCGGAAAAGGCCATGACGACCGAACGCCACACGATCATCTACACGCACACCGACGAAGCCCCCGCGCTGGCCACGAAGTCGCTGTTACCCGTCATCAACGCCTTCACCGACGTCGCCGGCGTGCAGGTCGAGCTGCGCGACATCTCGCTCGCCGGCCGGGTCCTGGCCACCTTCCCCGAGGCGCTCACCGACGAGCAACGCAAGTCCGACGATCTCGCCGAGCTCGGCGGGCTCGTGACCCGCCCCGAGGCCAACGTCATCAAGCTGCCGAACGTGTCGGCGTCGATCCCCCAGCTCAAGGCCACCATCGAGGAGCTCCGGCTCAAGGGCTTCATGGTTCCCGACTATCCCGACGAGCCGGCCAGCCCCGAGGAGCTCGACGTCAAGGCCCGCTACGACAAGGTCAAGGGGTCGGCGGTGAACCCGGTGTTGCGCGAGGGGAACTCCGACCGGCGGGCGCCGCTCTCGGTCAAGAACTACGCCCGGTCGCACCCGCAGAAGATGGGTGCGTGGGCGCCCGACTCGAAGACCCACGTGTCCACCATGAGTGCCGGCGACTTCCGCCACAACGAGCAGTCGGTCACCTTCGCCGCGGCCGACGACCTCAAGGTCGAGCTCGTCGCCGGCGACGGCACGGTCACCGTGCTGAAGGCCTCGATCCCGGTCCTGGCCGGTGAGATCGTCGACGGCACGTTCATGAGCGCGCGGGCGCTCGACACGTTCCTGGCCGAGCAGATGGCCGACGCGCTGGCAAACGACGTGCTGTTCTCGATCCATCTCAAGGCCACGATGATGAAGGTCTCCGACCCCATCCTCTTCGGCCACGCGGTGAAGACCTACTTCGCCGACGTGTTCGCCAAGCACGCCGACACCTTCGACCGCATCGGGGTCAACGCCAACGACGGCATGGCCGACCTTCTCGCGCGCGTCGCGACGCTGCCCGACGCCGAGCGCGCCAGCATCGAGGCCGACGTGGCGAACGCGTTGGCGACGGGCCCGGCGCTGGCGATGGTCGACTCCGACCGGGGGATCACCAACCTGCACGTCCCGAGCGACATCATCATCGACGCCTCCATGCCGCCGATGATCCGCGACTCCGGGAAGATGTGGAACGCGGCCAACGAGCGCCAGGACGCCAAGGCCGTCATCCCCGACTCGTCGTACGCCGGTGTGTACGCCGCGGTGATCGACGACTGCCGCACCCACGGCGCCTACGACCCCTCGACGCTGGGCTCGGTCCCGAACGTTGGGCTCATGGCCCAGCAGGCCGAGGAGTACGGATCCCACGACAAGACCTTCGAGATCCCAGCCGACGGCACCGTGCGCGTGGTGAACCGCGCCGGCGACGTCGTGATGCAGCACGAGGTCGCGGCCGGCGACGTCTGGCGGGCGTGCCAGGTGAAGGACGCCCCCGTGCGCGACTGGGTGGGCCTTGCGGTGCGGCGGGCCCGGCTCACCGGCGCGCACCTCGTGTTCTGGCTCGACGAGACGCGCGCTCACGACGCGCAGATCATCGCCAAGGTGAAGCAGTACCTGCCGGAGCACGACACGTCGGGGCTGACCATCGAGATCCTGGCTCCCGCCGACGCGTGCCGGTACTCGCTCGATCGCATCCGTCGAGGCGAAGACACCATCTCGGTCACCGGCAACGTGTTGCGCGACTACCTCACCGACCTGTTCCCGATCCTGGAGCTCGGCACCAGCGCCAAGATGCTCTCGATCGTGCCGCTCATGAACGGCGGGGGGCTGTTCGAGACCGGCGCGGGCGGGTCGGCACCCAAGCACGTGCAGCAGTTCGAGAAGGAGAACCACCTGCGCTGGGACTCCCTCGGCGAGTTCCTCGCGCTGGCGGCGTCACTCGAGTTCCTCGCCCAAGCCACCGACAACTCGACCGCGCAGCTACTGGCCGACACGCTCGACCGCGCGACGGGGTCGGTGCTGAACGAGAACAAGTCGCCCGGGCGCAAGGTGCACGAACTCGACAATCGCGGCAGCCACTTCTACCTGGCGCTCTTCTGGGCCCAGGAGCTGGCGCAGCAGACCGACGACGCCGCCCTCGCGGCCAAGTTCGCGCCGATCGCCGAGGCCCTCGCGGCCAACGAGGACACGATCGTCCGCGAGCTCAACGAGGTCCAGGGGTCGCCGGTCGACATGGGCGGCTACTACCTCCCCGACGACGCCCTGGTCATCCCGGCCATGCGCCCGAGCACGACCTTCAACTCGGTCATCGACGCGATCTGATCCGAGCATCCGTCCGCTATCGTCGAATGCAGGTAACCATCCGGCGAGCCATCCGGCACGCGGTCGCGCGCCGAATGGAAGTCGGAGGGCCTGGACCGTGCTGCTCGCCGAGTTGAACGTCCGACACACGCGCCGGCACATGCCGACGCGTCGGGTCGCGATCGATCACGGCTACCTGCCCACGAGCGGCGCCGCGTTCGGCGGGGTCCTGCTCGGAGCCGTTGTCGCCGAGCACGCGCCCGGTCTCGACGAAGACCAACTCGACGCGTTGCCTCGGTTCGTCGACGTCGCCCGCCGCGGACTCACCGTCCCGCGCATCGCGTTGCGCTACCGGTTGCAGACCGACACCCACGGGCTCGACCTCTCCCGTCATCGCATCGTGAGCGCCGCCGTCGAGCAGGGTTCGGTGCGACCGATCCTCGAGCTCGATCGCCACAGCCGATCGGCGCCGCAGGTGATCGGCGCGATCATGGCGGCTGCCGAGCTGCCGCCGTCGGGCCGCGGCGTGGCGTTCCGCTTCATCGACGCCGCGGTCGCCCGGCCCGGGGTGCTCCCCGAGGGGCTCGACGTGCGCCGGCTCTACGAAGGGCTACCCGGCGTACGCCCGCCCGCGCCCGGCACCCAGCAGAAGATCGGGTCCAACGGGCGCGACGGTTGGCAGGGCATACCGGCCGAGCGGCGGTGGGCGATGGAGGTGCTGGGGCTCCATCCGGGCCTGGCCATCGAACGCGACGACGTGCAAAAGCGGTTCCGCCGGCTCATCCGCCTGGCCCACCCCGACCACGGCGCGGGCAAGGCCGGCGCGGCCGAACGCATCGCCGAGCTGTCGGAGGCGCGGGAGCTCCTGCTCGACGTGATCGCTTCGGCCGGCGAGGAGCGAGCCGGGTAGCGTCGGCGTCATGGCTACGACTCCCATCCACGTCACCGTCACCGGTGCAGCGGGCCAGATCGGTTACGCCCTCGTGCACCGCATCGCCAGCGGTCAGCTGCTCGGCCCCGAGCAACCGGTGTTCCTCCGATTGCTCGAGATCGAGCCCGCGCTCCCCGCGCTCGAAGGCGTCGTCATGGAGCTCGACGACGGCGCGCACCGGCTGCTCGCGGGGGTCGAGGCCACGGCCGACCTCAAGACCGCGTTCGACGGCACGTCGTGGGCGCTGCTGGTCGGCTCCATCCCGCGCAAGGCGGGCATGGAGCGCGGCGATCTCCTGTCGGTCAACGGCGGGATCTTCAAGCCGCAGGGCCAGGCCATCAACGACCACGCGGCGAGCGACGTGCGCGTGCTCGTGGTGGGCAACCCGTGCAACACCAACTGTCTCATCGCCCGCTCGAACGCGCCCGACGTACCCGCCGACCGCTGGTACGCGATGACCCGCCTCGACGAGAACCGGGCCAAGACGCAACTCGCCAACAAGGCCGGCGTGCACAACAGTGTGGTCACCAACATGACGATCTGGGGGAACCACTCGGCCACGCAGTTCCCCGACTTCGCGCACGCGCGGATCGACGGCAAGCCCGTCCCCGAGGTGATCACCGACACCGCGTGGCTGCAGGGTGAGTTCATCGAGACGGTGCAGAAGCGCGGTGCGGCGGTGATCGAGAAGCGCGGTCAGTCGTCCGCCGCGTCGGCGGCCCACGCCGCGATCGACTCCGTGAACAGCGTGCACTTCGCCACTCCGGGCGACGACTGGCACTCCCTCGCGGTGGCCAGCACGGGCGAGTACGGCGTACCCGAGGGCCTGCAGTTCGGGTTCCCGGTGCGCAGCGACGGCACGACCACCACGGTGGTCGAGGGCCTCGAGCACGACGACTTCGCCAAGGGGAAGATCGCCGCCACCACGCAGGAGCTCATCGACGAGCGCGGCGAGGTGCAGAACCTGGGGCTGCTCGGCTCCTGACGTGCCGGGCTGGGCGCTGCGGTTCGCGACCGGACCTTCGGGGACGCGCGGTTCGGAGACAGGCGTGTTGCGGGGCGCGGTTCTACTCGCACTGGGCGAGGAGCGCGCCGTCTACTGGGCGGTGATCGAGTTGGACGACGGCGTGATCGTCGTGCGCGACGACGACGTCCCCTTGCCGCGCGGCGCGTTGCTCGAGGTGCGGGCCGACTCGTTGTGGGCCGAGTTGGTGTGCGAGGTCGCGGGGGAGCACTGGAGCTTCGGGCTCGAAGCGTTCGGCCTCCGCCTCGACGATCTCGACGAGGCCCGCCACGCCGAGGTCGGTGAGCGGCTCGCGGTGGGTCTCGACCTCGAGTGGGACGAAGGCCACGTCGTGGGTGAGGTGCTCCTCGGGTCGGGGCGCATCGCGGTCGACGGCACGGGCACGTTCACCGAGCTGGCGGGTCCGCCGCCGTCGTGGGACGAGTGGCTCTCGGGCGCGAGGCGCGTGACGCGAGGCGCGTAGCTCAGCCGGGCGCGCAGTGGGTGCCGGGCGCGGGCGGTGTCCCGTCGACCAGGTAGGCGTCGACGGTGTCGTCGATGCACGTGCTGCGCCCACTGCCGTACGCGGTGTGCTCGGTGCTGTCGTACGTGAGCAGATCGGATCCCGCGATGCGGCCGGCCATCGCCTGCGCGCCCGTGTACGGAGTGGCGGGATCGCCGGTGGTGCCGATGACGACGATCGGGCCGGTACTGGTCACCCGCACGTCGCCGAGCTTGTCGCCGCGCGCGGGCTTGGGCATGCCGACGCACGGGATGGTGCCCCACGACCCTCCCCAGGGCGGCAGCTGCGACTGGAAGCTCTGGACCTGCGCCAGTTCCTGGGCGTCGGTGAGCCGGGTCGTGGCCGGCCGGTCGACGCAGCTGATCACGGCGTTCGCCTCCAGGAAGGGGGTCCAGGTGCCGTCGGTCTGGCGCCCGAGGTACTGATCGGCGATGGCGAGCAACCGACCGCCCTGACCGTCCTGCACCGCGGGGCCGAGCGCGTCGGCGAGCGCCGGCCATCCGCGCGCTTCGTCGTAGAGCATCGCCAGCACCCCGGCTTCGAGCAGCGACGGCGTGAGCACGCCTTGGCGCGTGGTGCCGTCGACCGTGTACGACGCCGGCAGCGGCTGCTGCGCGACGCGCGCGATCAGCTGGTTGAACACGGCGGCGGGAGGGCCGGACTCGCTCAGTGAACACCGCGTCTGCTCGCACCAGGAGAGGAACGAATCGAGCGCGTGCATGAAGCCCTGCGCCTGGGCGAAGTCGTAGTCGTAGGTGGACAGTGAGAGGTCGAGAGGACCGTCGAGCACCATGCTGCGGACGTTCCCCGGGAACATCTGCGCGTACGCGGCCCCGAGCACGGTGCCGTACGAGTAGCCGACGTACGTGAGCTTGGGCTCGCGCAGCGCGAGCCTGATCGCCTCCAGGTCACGCGCGCCGTTGCGCGTCCCCACCTGGCCCGCGTACGCGCCCATCCGGGTTTTGCACGCCGCCGCGAAGCCCGCGTTGTACCGGTGGACCACGTCGAGCGCGGCGGCGGAGTCGGCCACCGCGGGGAGGCCGTTGCCGAGATCGAGATACGAGTCGTCGACGCAGTCGATCGGACGGGAGGCGCCGGTGCCCCGCGGATCGAAGCTGACGACGTCGAACCGGGACCGGATCACCTCGGGCAGACGGTCGTAGGTCTGACGCAGGTAGTCGACGCCTCCGACGCCGGGTCCGCCGAAGTTCACGACCAACGCACCGATTCGCGTCGTGGGCTCGAGGGCCGGATGCCGGATGAGGGCGAGCGGCAACGTCTCGCCCTGGGGTGTCCGCCACTCGACTGGGACCGCCAGCGTGGTGCACTCGAAGCCGTTGCCGCAGTCGGCCCACGAGACCGCGGTGTCGATCGCGGGGAGCGGCGGCCACGTCGTGGTCGTGGTGGTCTCGGGCGCGGTCGTCGTCGGCTTGCGGGTCTTGGCCAACGCCGGGGTCGCGAGCGCGGCGGTCACCACCAACGCGAGCAGGAGCCCGCCGACCAAGGCGAGCCGCCGCGGTCTCCGCATCAATTGGTGTCGGCGCGCTCGGTGGCCACCGCCGACCGGTACGCCGCCACCTGCGCGTCGCGCGTCGCGTCGGACCACCCGAGCTCCCGGGTCATGAGGTCGGCGACGTCGTCGGCGGCGGCGGCCGACGCGTCGCGCGCGAGGATGCGGGCGCGGGTCCGGCGGCTCAACACGTCGTCGACAGTCTGTGCCATCTCGTGGCGGGCCGCGTGGACCACCTCGGCCCGCAGGTACGGGAGGCCGGCGACGAGCGGCTGCCCGAGCGCGGGGTCGTCGGCCGCGAGGTCGAGCACGACGGCGGACTCCGACCCGAACCGGCCGGTGAGGTGCTCGTGTTCACTGGGCTCGAGGGAGGCGACCGGTGCGTCGACGCCCTCACCGCCGACGAGCCGGAGGTGACGCGTACGGGAGCGCAGGCGACGGACGCCGAGCACTTCGGTGGCGGCGTCGACCGCGTCGGCCGCCATCCGTCGGTAGGTCGTGAGCTTCCCGCCGGTGACGGTGACCACGCCGCTCGGCGTCGCCCGCACCGAGTGCCGACGCGAGAGGTCGGCGGTGCGCGCCCGCCCACTGACGAGCAGGGGTCGGAGCCCGGCCCAGGTGCCGACGACGTCGGCGGCGGTGACCTTCTCCGCGGTGACCCCGTTGAGCGCGCCGAGCAGATAGTCGACGTCGGCCGCGGTGCACGACGGGTGGTCGAGCGGTCCGTCGTAGTCGGTGTCGGTGGTGCCCACGTAGGTCGCGTCGCCCCACGGCACGACGAAGACCGAGCGGCGGTCCTCCGCCACCGGCACGATGGCCGCGATGTCGTTGCGCACCTTCGCCCACGGCAGGGTGATGTGGATGCCCTTGGCCGGTCGGATCGATGCGGGGTGGGTTCCTTCGTCGAACGCGCGCACGTCGTCGGCCCAGACGCCGGCCGCGTTCACCACGCAGCGCGCCCGCACCATGATCTCCTCGCCGTCGACGACGACCCGCGCCCCGACGACGCGCTCGTCTTCCTTCACCAATCCCGCGACCGCCGCGTAGTTCGTGACCGCGGCGCCGTATGTCGCCGCGGTGCGCGCCACCGTGAGCGTGAAGCGCGCGTCGTCGACCTGACCGTCGTAGAGCACGTAGGCGTCGGCGAGACGGTCGCGGGCGAGCGTCGGCATGTGCGCCATCGCGGTGTCGATCGAGACGCGATGGTGGCGACGACCGATCCGTATCCCACCCGTGAGGTCGTAGGCCCAGAGCGCGCTGCCGAGCAACCGCGCGAGCCGATGGTCGATCACGCCACCCCGCGTCAGCACCGGCACGAGGAACGGCAACACGCGTACGAGGTGGGGTGCGTTCTCCAGCGCCCGTTGGCGTTCGTAGAGGGCTTCGTAGACCAACCGGAAGTCGCGCTGTTGCAGATAGCGCAGCCCGCCGTGCACCAGTTTCGAGCTCTTGGAGCTGGTGCCCGACGCGAAGTCGTCGCGCTCGACCAGTGCGGTACGCAGGCCGCGCGACGCGGCGTCGAGCGCGACCCCGGCGCCGGTGATGCCGCCCCCGACCACCAACACGTCGAACGCTTCGTCGCCCAGCCGCCGCAGCGCTGCGCTCCGGTCGAACGCACTCCGACCAGACCAGCTGCGATCGAACCCGGACGTCACCGGTTCAGGTTACCGGCCGGTAACCGTGGGGCTCCCCGCAGGGGATCGGAGCTCCCTGGGCGCGGTGCGCCAGGTGATCAGCATGGCCGAGCCGAACACGACCGCCACCCCGATGAGCACGGCCGACGCGGTCGGCAGGAGGTCGTTGGGGTCGG
Source organism: uncultured Actinomycetes bacterium (assembly GCA_963819735.1). Taxonomy (GTDB): domain Bacteria; phylum Actinomycetota; class Acidimicrobiia; order IMCC26256; family DASPTH01; genus CAWFXC01. The sequence continues at coordinate 1,872,495 of CAWFXC010000001.1, forward strand.
TCCCCGCGCTGAGCAGGTGCACGGTGGCGATCGCGAGCACGAGGTAGCTCAGGAGATGGATGCCCCGCCACACCTTCTGGGGGATGTGCTGGCGGGTCAGCGACGTGGCTTCGATCGCCACGATCAGATACATCGACACGATGCCCCAGGCCACCGCGAGCGGATGCCACGACGCCGCCATTGGCACGAGTACGTCGGCGAGCCCGAAGTGCACGTAGCCGTCGGCCAGGATCGCGACGACGTGTACGACGGTGAACACGATCGCCAGGGTGCTCAGGTACCGGTGGGTGGACAGCATCCACGCGGGACTCGGGCGCCGGCCCAGTGCACGCGTGGCGTGCAGGAGCCCCCACGCACACGACGCCACGATGAGGCCCCACGCCACCAGCCCGCCTGCTCGAGCGACGTACCACCAGAAGTGGCCGGCCACTAGCTGCCGCCGCTGCTCGTGTGGGTCTGCGGCGAGAACTGCGTGCTGCCGTCGTCACTCGACGACCCGTTCGACGATCCGGAGTCGTAGCCCGATCCGTCGCGGCCCGTCGGGTCGTACGGCGTGGCACTGCCCGACCCGGAACTGCCGGTAGAACCCTGCGGGTTCGATCCGTTGTCGGACGCGACCGTCGGCGGCTGCGACGAGGCGTTCGCACTGTGATCGCCGGCGGCCATCAGCCCGGCGAGACCACCGGCGACGCCGACGCTGAGACCGGCCGCGAGGACGCGCCCGCGGGTACTGAGCTTTCGACGCGCCATGGTGCCAGTGTGCCCTCGTCAACGTAAGGAAACTCTGAGAATCGGGTGAACAGCCGCGCGTCCGGTTGGGGCCCGGGGTGCTACGGCCGCGGAACCCGCTCGGGACCGACGGTCAGATCACCGTGCCGGGCAGGCCGTCGGCGGCGATCACGGGGAGGTCCTCGGCCGCCCACGCCCGCATCCCGCCGTCGAGGTTGACGACGTCGTACCCGGCGCCGACCAGCGCTTCGGTCACGGCACGCGAGCGCGCCCCCGACCGACAGATGGCAACGATCCGTTGGTCGTTCGGCAACTCGCCGACGCGGGCCTGCACCTCGCCGAGCGGCATCCAGACGGCCTCCGGCGCGTGCCCGGCTTCCCATTCGTCCGCTTCGCGCACGTCGAGGAGGAGCGCACCGCCCTCCACGAGCTGGTGGCCCTCCTCGGCGGACACTTCCGTGACGGGGGGCGGGGTCATGGTTCCTCCTGGGCCAGCCGGCCGGGTGGGGGGGCGGTCGTCGGGCGGACAAGGCCTCAATTGGGGAGACCTTTCCTTGAATTCGAGTATCCACTGTGACAGGTTTCACTCTAGGTAGTCTTGTGAATACTAAGAGTGAGGTCTCTGCCTGAGGCCTCCAACCAGGGCAGGAAACCGAGACCCGGGGTGAAGACCCCGGGACGACCTCACGGTAACCCGGCTCTCCGGTCAGGAACCCCCACCCCGACAGGAGGATCATGCAACGTCGACGCAGCGTGGTGCTCCTCGCGGTGCCCGCGGTCGTCTTCGTCCTGACCGCGGGCGTCGCCGTCGCCGCGGCGTGCACGAATCCGCCGACGACGACCGGGGCCGGCCGCCCCGTGACGACCAGCTCCGTCCCCGCAGTCCGTCCGGGCCAGTCGGGCCAGTCGGGCCAGTCGGGCCAGTCCGGCCAGTCGGGCCAATCGGGAGGCCAGCCGGGCGCGGGGAGCGCCGGCGACCACCAGTATCCGCAGCAGCACGATGACCACCCCTCCGACAGCTCGTCGGGGGGCACCTCCGGGGAACCGTCGCACCGCCCTACCGGCCCCCACGGCGACGGAGCCACCCCGGAGGCGCCCCCTGCCGATACCGGTGCCGGCGCGGCGAGCGCGCCCGGTGCCGTTCCGCAGTTGCCGGCGTCGGCATCCACCCCGGCCGCGTCCGGACCCGCCCTCGCGGGCGCGCCCGTAGTGCCGGCTTCACCGCCGGTCGTTGCCGCGCCGGCAACTGCGACTCCCGTGTTCGCGTCCACGCCCGTGGCCAACACGCCCACCGCGCCGATCGCCGCGACCGCCGCGGCTGCGATCGCCGTGCCTGCGGCGGTGGCGCCGGCGGCATCCGCGTTCGACTTCGCGACGCTCCCCGACCTCGGCGCGATCGGCGTGCTCGGGACCGCGCCCTCTCCCGCGCACACGCTGCTCACGACGCCGGCGGCCCGTTCCCTGGCCGCGCTCATCGCCCTGGCGGCTGCGATCGTCCTGTTCCTCGCCCTCCACGGCCTGCTCGACCGGCGTGATCCGAAGTTGATGGCCTCGGGGACCGGCCGGGACTTCGCCCGATTCCGGTGACCGCGGTCGGACGCGCCGAGGTGGCACCCGCCACCGATCGTCTGCTCGTGCTGCAGTTCGTCCGGTGCCTGATCGTCGTCGCGCTCCTGGTCGTGCCGGCGGTCGCGGGGACGTCGACGCGTGTCGTCGCCGGCATCGCGCTCGTGTTCCTCCTGTTCGCCGCGGCGGTCGAACTTGCCCGGCGCCGCGTCCCCGAGCAATCCGCTGCGCTGCTGTCGTGGACGGTGCTCGTCGACGGCCTCGTCATCGCGACGACGGCTGCCCTCACCGGCGGCTACCGGAGCCCCCTGCTCTTCCTCGTGTTCCTCGACGTGATGGCGGTCACGCTCATCGCGTCGTACCGCACCGGCCTGAAGCTCGCAGTCTGGTGCGCGCTGCTGTTGCTGCTCGCGCACGCGGCTGCGGATGCGGGCGTGGTCGACGAGGGCGCGGTCGTGAACGACCGGGTCGCGGCGGTGAGCGCGGCCACGTTCCTGCTCTTCGCACTCTGCACCGCGGTGTTCTCCGCGGTCAACGAACGGTCGCTGCGCCACAGCCGGGCGCAGATGGAATCACTCGTGCAGCTCGGGGCGGAGCTCGAGCGTGCGCTCCGGCCCGACGACGTCATGGCCACGCTCGTGCGTCACGCGTGCAGTCGGCTCGGCTTCGCGCGCGCGGTCGTGCTCATGCGTCAGGGTGACGACTGGGTCGGCGTGTGTGACGACGGCGTCGCCGAGACGAGGCTGCAGACCCCCGACCGCATCGCGCCGCTGGTACACGAGGTCTGGTCGACGGGGGCTCCGTTGCTCGTGCGCACCGCCGACGACGAGCTGATCGATCTCGTGCTCCCGGCCGCGCGCAACATGGTGGTCGCGCCGATCACGGTCGACGGCGAGAATCTCGGAGTCGTCGTGACCGAGTGGGGCGGCGGCAACGAGGCTCGCATCCCGATGGCGACGGTCCACGCGTTGGCCCAGGCGGCGATGCACACCGCGCTGGCGTTGCGCAACGCCGAGCTGCTGGGCGAGGTCGAACGTCTGGCGACGCGCGATTCGCTCACCGGGCTCGCCAACCGTCGCCTGTTCGACGAGTCGGTCCAGCGGGAGGCGGCGCGGTCGGCGCGGCTCGGTGCACCGCTGAGCCTGCTGGTTCTCGACGTCGACCACTTCAAACAGGTGAACGACACCTACGGCCACCAGACCGGCGACGACGTGTTGCGCGAGGTCGCCGACGCGCTGGTCGCCAACACGAAGGGCTTCGACGTCGCCGCCCGCTATGGCGGCGACGAGTTCGTCGTCCTGCTCCCCGGTTGTCAGCACGACGACGCGCTGGCGGTCGCCCAGCGCGCCCGCGACGCGATCGCCCGCCAGGTCGGCGGAGCGCCGGTCACCATCAGTGCGGGCGTGGCGACGATGCCCGACAACGCCAACGATGCCGAACGCCTCCTCGCCGCAGCCGACGCCGCGCTCTACGACGCCAAGCGCACGGGCCGTGACCGCGTGGTGGGGTCGAAGCGCCTCGGTGATCGGGCGAACCTGTCGAGCCTGAGCTGGTCGCCGCCGTTGGCGCGCGGCGCCTGACCTCTCGCACCCGTTCACCCGTCACCCGTCGCCCGTCCCCCGGCGACCGGTGCGGGCGTCAGGCGGGCTCGGCCGCCAGCCGGTCGACGGCCAGTTGCCGCAGCGCCTGATGGTTGGCCTTGCCCGCCGCGGACCGGTCGAGGGACTCGACGAACAGGAAGCGGCGCGGCGTCTTGTAGCCCGCGAGCTCCGCCCGGCACCAGGCGGCGAGCTCGGCCTCGTCGAGATGGTGCGTCGCGGTGACCTGCACGAGGGCGACCACCTTCTCGCCGAAGCGCGGTTCGGGTACGCCCACGACGACGCAGTCGAACACGCCCGGGTGCTTGCGCAACGCGGCCTCGACCTCTTCGGGGTAGACCTTCTCGCCGCCGGTGTTGATGCACGCCGAACCGCGTCCGAGCAGCCGCACCGTGCCGTCGGCGTCGACCGTCGCGTAGTCGCCGGGCACCGAGTAGCGCTTGCCGTCGAACACCCGGAACGTCGCCGCCGACTTCTCGGGATCCTTGTAGTACCCCACCGGGATGTTGCCGCCCATCGCGACGAGACCGACGCCGTCGTGGCCCGGTTCGACGTCGCGCCCCGTGTCCTCGTCGAACACGCGGATGCGTTCGTTCACCCGGAACCGGGCCGACGCGATCGTCTCGTCGGTGGCGCTCGCCGAGCTGCGAGGGCCGAGGCCCTCCGATGCACCGAGCGAATCGACGATCGTGAGATCGGGGAGGTGGTCGAGCAGGCCGCGTTTGGTCGCCGGGCTGAACAACACACCCGACGACGTGATCGCGCGCAACCCGCGGAGATCCCAGCGGTCGGGGGTGGCTTCGAGCGCGTCGAGCAGGGGTTGCGCGAAGACGTCACCGACGATCGTGAGCACCTGCACGTGGTCGCGCTCGACCGTGTCCCACACGAGTGTGGGATCGAGGCCTTGTCGGTCGATGAGCGCGACGGTGCCCGCCCCCGCCAGCGCGGCCAACGACGCGAATAGCCCGGTGCCGTGCATGAGCGGCGCGGCCGGGAGCACCGTGCCCGCGCGCTTGCCCGCGCGCGCGGCGGCGAACGGATCCGGGGGTTCGGGAACCGCGGGATGGGCCGACACCCACAGCGCGATGTAGAGGTCGTCGTTGCGCCACATGACGCCTTTGGGCATGCCGGTGGTGCCACCGGTGTAGAGGAAGATCAGGTCGTCGCCGTTGGGCGCGCGCGCCGCCCACTCCGACGCCGGGGGCGCGCCGGCGATGGCGGCCTCGTAGTCGGGCCCCGCTTCGAGGAGCGCGGGACGCTGCTGCTCGGGGACGCGCTGCGCCGCGGTCGTGACCACGTCGGTGAACTCGGGCCCGTGCACCAACACCTTGGCGTCGGAGTTGTCGAGCAGGTAGTGCACCTCGGTGGCCTGGTACCGGAAGTTCACATTGACCGGAACGCAGCCGAGCTTCAGCGCCGCGTAGAACGTCTCGAGGTACTCGGGCCGGTTGGTGAGATCGATCGCGACCTTGTCGCCCGGTTGCAGGGAGCCGATGGCCTGCAGCGACGACGCCAGCCGGGTGGCCCGCGCCGCGAACTCGCCCCAGGTGACCCGCCGCTCGCCGCACACGACGGCTTCGCGGTCGGGGACGATCTGCGCGATTCCGTCCCAGACGGCGGCGAAATTCCAACCCGGCACGGGACTGATCGTAGGGGGATCGATCACGGGCGGTTGATCCGCCGGGGCCGATCGGGTCGGTGAGCCGCCGCGTGCGCGGGTGGGCGTCGCCCCTTTCAGGATCGTCTCAGGTGACAATCGTGATGATGCGTCGGGACGTCTCGTCCGAGGGGAGCACTGTGAACGAGAAGCCGACGACCCGGCGCGTGGCCGAGCCGGGGTCGCAACCCCGGAAGCGGAGTGCGCTGGTCTACGTGCTGGGGTTCGTCGCCTTGGCCGTGCTGCCGGTGCTGGCCCTCAATTCGCTCGCCACCGCCGACACGGCCGCCACCGCGGGATACGGCTATGGCGCGGCGGCGACCGCTCGCCACCATGCCCACCCCCACCTGACGCCCGCCCTGCGCCAGTGCCTGGCCGCGCACGGCGTGACGATCCCGACCGACTCGCCCGGTACCGTCCGCACGCCCCTCACGCCGGCCCAACACGACGCGTTCCGCGCCGCCGCGGTCGCCTGCGGGGCGCCCGCAACCCCGAACCGTGGTCAACCGGCGTCGAGCTCGAGTTAGCGAAGGGTTCGGACTAGCGCTTCCCGGGTTGCGGATCACCGACGTCGAACCACCAGCCCGCGATCTGCTCCATCTCGCGCACCGTGGCCCGGAGCTCGTGGCTGAGGTAGCCGGGAAGACGGTAGGTGAGCACGATCGCGAGCGAGCGGTAGAACCAGAGCTGGTCGACCGCGCCCGCGTTGAAGCGTTGCCACGTCTCCGGGCCGATGCGGCGGAGGTCGGCGACGATCGCGCGCGCGTTGGCCAGGGCATCGGCCGCCTGCACCCGTAGCACCGCGGTCGGCGTGGCCGGGTCGGCCAGGCGCGCCAGCTTCTGCTCCTTGCGGGCCCGCCAATTGGCCGCGGTGTGATGCCGGGCGCGCTTCTTGACCGACTTGCCGTGGGCGTCGCCGACGGTTTCGGTGCACGCCACCACGATCTTGGAGACCTTGCCCCCGAAGTGCCGGCGCAGCTTCTTGGGGCTCATGCTCGCGTCCTCGATCGAATCGTGGAGGAGCGCGGCGACGGCTTCGGTTTCGTTCCCCCCGCCGGCGAGGGTCAGCGCGGCGACCTCGAGCAGGTGAGCGATGTACGGGGTGTCGCTGCCCTTCCGACGCTGGTCGGCATGGAGCGAGGACGCCCATTCGACCGCGCGGGCGAAGCGGGGCCCCAGAGTGGTCAGGCTCGGTGTCGCGTCTATGGGATCAGCCGACACTGCGCGCCTTCGCCACGTTGCGCTCGTGCTCGGCCAACGTGGTCGCGTAGTAGGTCTTCCCGTTCTTGTCGGAGACGTAATAGAGGTACGGAACCGGTGCCGGGTTCAACGCCGCCCGCAGCGCGACCTCGCTCACCGTGCGGATCGGGGTGGGGGTCAGGCCCAGGACCTTGTACGTGTTGTAGGGCGAATCGATCTTGCGGTCGGCATCGGTGGGTACCGGCGGGCACCCGCCTTTGGCGTAGCAGAGGGTCGCGTCGATCTGCAGCATCATGTTGTCCTTCAGGCGGTTCCTGATCACGGAGGAGATCAACGGCGCGTCGGCCGCGGAGCCGGCTTCCCCTTCGATCAACGACGCGCTGATGACCGCCTGGTAGGGAGTGAGTCCGTTGACCGGCCCGGAGCCGGCCAGTCCGATCGCATCGGCCTTGTCGTCGAACTGCTTGACGATCTTCTGCAGGATGTCGGCCTCGCTCTCGTTGGCACCGATGAAGTAGGTGTCGGGCCAGGTGAGCCCCTCGAGCGAGTTCACGCCCACCGGTTCGTACTTCGACCGGATCGAGCCCGAGGTCGCGGCCTCGAGGAATCGCGCCGCGCTCTTGCCCTCGAGCTTGCCGACGCGCCCGGCGATCTCGGTCAGGGTCAGGCCAGGCGGCAGGAGCAGCTTCAGATCGGGCACGACCGCGGCCGGCCCGCCGCGCAACGTGTCGAGCGCCTCGCGGGTGTCGCTGTTGGCCACGAAGTCGTAGCGGCCGGCCGTGTAGGCCGTGAACTTCGCGCTCGCCGCCACCTGTTGGAACGCGGTCGACGACTTGATCACGCCCGCGGCGACCAACGCGTCGCCGACCTGTACCGGGCCCCACCCGGGCTGTACCTCGATCACGATGTCGGCGTCGCCGGCGGTGGAGTGGGCCACGTTCGACAGGACCCAGACCGACGCCAGGGCCAGGGGCGCCAGCAGTGCGGCGACCGCGCACAGCGTGGCGAAATTCCGGCGGTGGAGGCGGGCCCGCTCGGCCGCGAGGCCGCGCGCGGGCCGGCGTTGGTCGATGGCCATGCACCATGGTCACCCGTCGTGGGCGGTCGAGTCAACGCGGGGCACCGGTTCGATGGCGCCGTGGTGGGGTCGGAATCGCCCGGTCTAGGGTTCCGAGACTGCGTCGACCGAGGCGCGACGGCGTCCGAAAGGGGGTGGTATGTCGCAGTCGGAGCAGCTGTCGGACGTGGTGTACCACCGCCGCTGGTGGAGCCTCGGCGTCCTCTGCTTCAGCCTGATGGTCATCGGGATCGACGGCTCGATCCTCAACATCGCGCTTCCCACTCTCGCCCGGGACCTGCACGCCTCGACCTCGGATCTGCAGTGGATGGTCGACGCCTACGTGCTGGTGTTCGCGGGGCTGCTCCTCACCATGGGCAGCCTGGGCGACCGGTTCGGGCGCAAGCGCGCGCTCACGATCGGCCTGATCGTCTTCGGCGCATCGTCTGCCGCGGCCGCGTTCGCCGCCACCACCGACCAGGTGATCGCAGCTCGCGCGTGCATGGGGGTCGGTGCCGCGCTGATCATGCCCGCGACCCTGTCGATCCTCACCAACCTGTTCACCGACCCGAAGGAGCGGGGCCGGGCCATCGGGGTGTGGGCCGCGGTCAGCGCGCTCGGCAGTGCCATCGGCCCCGCGATCGGCGGTCTCCTGCTCGCCCATTTCTGGTGGGGATCGATCTTCCTCGTGAACGTGCCGGTCGTGATCGGCGCGTTGACCCTCGGTCACTTCGTACTCCCGGAGTCGAAGGACCCGCACGCGTCGAGGCTCGACCTCGTCGGCTCGCTGTTGTCGATCGTCGGGCTCTCGGTACTGCTGTGGACGATCATCGGCGCGCCCGAGCGCGGCTGGCTGAGCTCGGCGAGCATCATCGGATTCGCGGCCGCGGCCCTCGGCTTGGCGGCGTTCGTGCTGTGGGAGCTGCGGAACCCCGAACCCATGCTCGACGTCACGTTCTTCCGGAACCCGCGGTTCACGGTCGCGAGCGTGGCGATCACGATGTCGTTCTTCGCCGTCGTCGGCACCCTGTTCCTCGTGAGCCAGATGTTCCAGTTCGTGCTCGGGTACGAACCGCTCGAGGCCGGCGTCCGCCTGATCCCGTTCGCGCTTGCCTACGTGGCCGTCGCGCCGGTGGCGCCCCGCCTGGTGGAACGGGTGGGGTCGAAGCGCCTGGTGGCCATCGGCTTCGCGGTGGCGTCGATCGGGTTGTTCCTGCTGTCTGGGGTCTCGGCCGACTCGTCGTATCCCCGCGTCATCATCGGGTTGATCGTCATGGCGTTCGGGATGGGGATGGCGGTGCCGTCGGCGACCGAGTCGATCATGGGGTCGCTGCCGAAGGAGAAGGCGGGCGTCGGCTCGGCGATGAACGACACCACCCGCCAGGCCGGGGCTGCGCTCGGCGTTGCGGTGCTCGGCAGCATCCTCGTCTCCGGCTACCGCTCCGCGCTGGCCGCCGACGCCGCCCGGCTCGACCTACCCAAGGGAACCTTGGCGCAGTCGCAGGCGTCGGTCGGGAAGGCGCTCGAGTTCGCCCAGCATCTCGGAGGGCGCGTCGGCGCCGGGCTGGGCAACGCCGCGCGCGACGCGTGGGTGCACGGCATGAACGTCTCCACCTTCGTGGCCGCGGCGATGGTGCTCGGTGCCGGCCTGCTCGCCCTCGCGTACCTGCCCGCCGAGGCCGGGACGCATCACCTGAACGCCAGTGAAGTCCTCCCCGTCGACATCGTGATCGACGACGATCAGCTCAGTTCCGCGTAGGAATAGTGTTCGGGGATGCGCTTCGGATTCAAGACCGCACCCCAGCACACCTCGTGGCCCGACATGCTCGCCGTGTGGCGCGCCGCCGACGAGATCGAACTGTTCGAGTCTGGATGGACCTTCGACCACTTCTATCCGATCTTCACGCCCGACGTCACCGGCCCGTGTCTCGAGGGCTGGGTCACCACCACCGCGCTGGCCCAGGCAACGACGCGGTTGCGGGTCGGCGTGCTGGTCACCGGGATGCCCTACCGCCACCCGGCCGTGCTCGCCAACATGGCTGCCGCGCTCGACATCGTCTCCAACGGCCGACTCGAGCTCGGCATCGGCGCGGGATGGAACGAGGTCGAGGCGGCGGCGTACGGCATCGACCTCCACGCGACGCTCACCGAACGCTTCGACGCGTTCGACGAAGGATGCGAGGCGATCATCGGGCTGCTCACCAAGGAGACCACCACGCTCTCGGGGCGCTACGTCCAACTCACCGAGGCGCGGTGCAGCCCCAAGCCGATTCAGCAGCCGCACCCGCCGATCTGCATCGGTGGGCAGGGCGAGCAGCGCACGTTGCGCTCGGTGGCGCGCTACGCCCAGCACTGGAACTACCCCGGTGGCCCGGTCGAGCAGTTCGCGGCGAAGCTCGAGGTGCTACGCGGTCACTGCGACGATGTCGGTCGCGACGTCTCCGAGATCACCGTGTCGACCCACCTGCGCGGTGAGATCCCGGAGATCGTGGAGCAGGCGCAGCGGTATCGCGACGCGGGGCTCGACCTCGGGATCGTCTACCTCCAACCGCCGCACACACCGGCGGTGCTGGGCGACATCGCCGCCGCACTGGAACCGCTCACCGGTTCCTGACGGTGGTGCACGGCGCGGGATACCCGCGCCGACCTACAGCTTCCAGCCCGCGGCCTTGCGCTCCACGCACGTGGGGCAGATCGGGTAGCGCGTCGGGTCGCGGGTGGGCACCCACTTCTTGCCGCACAGCGCGGTGATCGCCTCGCCGGTCACGTAGGCCCGGGTGACGTCGTCCTTCTTCGCGTAGTGGGCGTAGCGGTCGTGGTCGCCGCCGTCGGTGTCGATGGTGACGGGCGCCTGGACCGGCCGCTCATCGGTCTTGACCGGCAGCCGAACCGGTGCAGGGGCGGGGGCCGGAGCGGGCCCGGAGAGCAGGGGGGACGACGCGGGATTGGTCACGTGACCCACAGTATCCGCTCCACTTCGACCCGCCGATGGCCGGTGCGCCTACCCTGCGGGACGTGCCGGATTTCGCCGACGACCAGAGCAGCGAGCTCGAGCGCAAGGCGAAGGCGCTCAAGTTCATCGCGCTGTTCGAGACGGTCACCTACCTCCTCCTCGCGTACTTCTGGCTGATCGCGCAGAACGACGCCATGAAGGCGGTCGTCGGTTTCTTCCACGGCCTGGTGTGGATGACGTTCGTGGCCATGACTGTGATCATCCGCCCCGACATCGGGTGGTCGTGGGGCTATACCGCGCTGGTGATCCTCACCGGGCCGATCGGCGGCGTGATGGTGTGGTGGCGACTCAGGACGACGCCGCGAGCAGCGCTCGTACCTCGGCAATCGCCTGCGGCAGATCGCTGACCGCGCGCTCTTCCGCGCTGCCTTCGCCGGCCGTGCCGGACCCTGCGCCGGCCGTGCCGGACCCTGCGCCGGCCGTGCCGGACCCTGCGACTCCGAGAAACAGGAAGACGCACGACGCGACGGGTTCGCCGGTGGCGAGCTCGAGCGCGAGCGCGTACGACGCGCCCTGCAACCGGTAGCGGGCAACCTTCTCGTCGAGGTCGTGCTCGTCGCGCCACGCGTCGGTCTTGTAGTCGACGACGACCAAGCCGTCGGGGCCACGGAACACGAGATCCACGTAGCCCTCGAGCGTCGAGCCTCCCACCGGCGCGGCCACATACATCTCGCGGCGGAAACCGGCCGCGACCGCGGCGCGCACCGTGCGGGTGGTGAGCGCGGCGCGGGCCCTCGCCGCGATGTCGTGCTCCTTTCCGATGATCCCCTCGGCCGCGGCCTGCGCGGCCGCGGTGGCGTCGATGTCGTCACCGGTCGTGAGGTCGACGGTTTGCAACACCGCGTGCACTGCCCGACCGATCGCGGTGCCGTACCGGCCCTTGTTCCAGGGCGGCAGTTCGAGGTCGCGCGCGTCCTTGGCCAGGCCGGGATCGCGGCCCGCGGCTTCCACGGCCGCCGCGGCTTGTGCGCGTTCGGCCGCGGCCCGTTCGGCCGCCTCGCGGGCGATCGCAGTGGCGGCGCGGATGCGGGGCCGGGCGCCGTCGGCCAACGCCGAGTCGAGCGCGGTTCGCCATTCGGCCCACGGGAGGAGCGGCGGAGCCGGTTCGCCACCGGCGGGTGGCGGGAGCGGCGCCACCTGGCTCGGGTCGAGCGCGACCCAACCAGTCTGCCGCTCGGGCACGGAGCCGGCTTGCCGTTCGGGCCCGGATTCGGCGGCGTGCCAGATCAGCTGGGCGTGGGTCCAGCCCGTCTGGTCTTCGGCGTTGGGGGGCTTCGCCGGCCGGTGCACCGAGACCACGAGGTGATCGCGGGCGCGGGTCATGGCCACGTAGAGCAGACGCAGCTTCTCGTGGAAGTCCATCTGCTCGTCGATGGGCTGGTAGCGCTCGAACTCCTCGGTGGTCACCCGCGCCGACACCCGGAGCGCGTAGGTGTCGGAGTCGTGCGGGAACCGCAGCTGCACGCCCGCGGTGCGCCGTAGGGCCTTCGTGGTCATGCCCGACACGATCGTGATCGGGAACTCGAGCCCCTTGGCGCCGTGAATGGTGAGGATGCGCACCGCGTCGTCGTCGGTCTCGGGCAGCACCGTCTCCACCACCCGCGCGCCTTCGCTTCCTTGCAGGTCGGCCCACTGCAGGAAGTCGCGCAGGCTCCCGCCCTCGGCTTCGGTGAACGCGCGGGCCTGCTCGACGACGAACCGGACGCGGCGCCAGAGATCGCGGGGGCGTCCGTGGGCGAAGCCGACCTCGAGCACGCGCCGCTCCCGCACGATGCGGTCGAGCAGCTCGCTCGGTGAGAGCCACATCCGCGCGTCGTGCCACGCCGCGAGCGTGCGCATCGCCTCACCGACGGCGTGATCGTCGGGCAGGCTCGCGGGGAGGTCGGCCCGGTGGTCCCACCGCCCGTGGTGCGCGACCTTGAACGTGTAGAGGTCGTCGTCGCCACAGCCGAACACGGGGGAGCGGAGCGCGCTGACCAGCGCGAGCTCGTCGGTCGGGTCGTCGACGGCCTGGAGCACGACGAGCAGGTCGCGGATTTCCCGGGTGCCGTAGACGAGCGACGACGTCTCGGCGCGGTAGGGGATGCCGGCCCCGTCGAGCGCATCCTCGAGTTGCCCGAGCGACGTGCGCGCGGGGATCAGGATGCAGATGTCGCCGAGGCGACACGGTGCCCAGCTGTCGTTGCCGCCGGCGTCGCGCGCGCCGACCATCCATTCGTCGGCCAGGGCGGTGCGGATGGTCGCGGCGACGTCGAGGGCTTCGAGCCGGCGCAGCTCGTCGGCGTTGCCGGCGTCGGGATCGGGTTCGACGCCCAGCAGCACCACCGGGGGGCCGCCCGGTGCCGCATCGCGCACGGGTTCGAGCGCGACGTATTCGGGCTGCGACTCCGGTTCGGCGACGATGAGCTCGCGGAACACGTGGTTGACGAACTCGATCACCGGACGCGCCGACCGGAAGTTGCGGGTGAGGTGGCGCGGCGCGGCGCCGAAGGCGGAGCGTGCGCGCAGGAAGGCCGCGATGTCGGCCCGGCGGAACCGGTAGATCGACTGCTTCGGGTCGCCCACGACGAAGAGGCGGCCGGGGTCGGCGGTGAGCTCGTCCCACCGGCGCTCACGCGCGTCGGGATCCCCCGACGCGAGGAGCGCGGCGAGATCGCTCTGGATCGGATCGGTGTCCTGGAACTCGTCGAGGAGCAGCCGGGTGTAGCGCGCCCGCAGGCGTTGCCGGACGTCCCAGCCGTGGTCCGGATCGCGCAGGACCGCCCGGGCGAGCACGAGGAGGTCGTGGAACTCGAGCTGCCCGCTGCGGCGGCGGGCGTCGGCTTCGCGCAGGGTGAACTGCGCGATCTCCCAGGCCAACCGCCTGACCACCAGCTCGGTGAACTGCTTCGTGATCGCGTCGACGTGCTTGCGCGCCGCCGCCACCGCCCCGCGCACCGCCGCGACGTCGGGCCAGTTCCCCTTCTGGCCCGCGTTTCCCCTGACCTTGGGCATTCCGGCAGTGAGCAGTCGCACCTGCTCGTACTCGTCGGGCGCGCTGGACACCTCGCGTCGCCAGTCGGCGATGGCGACGAGGCCGGCGAGGAGCTTGTCGGCCTCGTCGGTGCATTCCGCAGCGCGCGCAGTGAGCTCGTCGACCGCGGCGAACACTCCGTCGACCGGGAGGGGCGGGGGGTCGGGCTCCTCGTGCATGCGTTCGGCGACGAGGTCCCAGTTCGCGTTGCACGCGAGCGCCAGCGTGCGCAGCGTGTCGCGGCTCATGTCGGCGTTGAGCGCGAGCAGGAGCGGTCGTTCGAGGGCCGGGTCGTCGAGCGCGTGGTCGAGGAAGCGCGTCCAGCGGTCTTCGAACGCGAGCTGCGACCCGATGTCGTCGAGCACTTCGATCCGCGGTGGAAGGCCGGCCTCGATGGGGTGCTCGCCGAGCAGGCGCTGCGCGAACGCGTGCAACGTCGACACTGCCGCGGCATCGAGCTCGTCGAGCGCGACCGCGGCGCGGGCCGCGGCCATGTCGGCGCCCGTGCCCGCGCTCACGCGCGCGGCGACGTCCTCCAGGCGACGGCGAATGCGGTCGCGGAGCTCCGCCGCCGCTTTGTCGGTGAACGTCACCGCGACGATCTCGCGCATCGGGATGTCGCCCACGGTCACGAGCGCGACGATCCGGCTCACCAGTGCTTCGGTCTTGCCCGATCCCGCGCCCGCCTCGACGAACAGCGTGGCGTCGAGCTCGTGCGCGATGGCCTCGCGGGTCGCGAGATCCTCGTCGAGGTCGAGGAAGCTCTGCTGGAACACTTCAGGCGCCATCGTCGACCTCGTCGCCCGTGACCTCGTCGCCCGTGACCGACTCGCCCGGCTCCGCCAGCTCGACGTAGCCGCGGAGCGTGGGCGCGCCGCGTTTGCGGGTCCACTCCCGGTAGCGGTCGCGGGTGCCGCGCGGATCGGGATCGGCGTAGGTGCGGGCGCGCCACTGCCACGTTGACGGCGCATCGACGCGGCACGGGAACACGCCAGCCTCGATGCCGTCGACGATCGTGCGGAGGACGGTGTCGAGCCGGGCGTCGACCGACGGCGTGAGGGCGAGGTCGGACCACCGGAACCCGCCCTTGGTGCTGATGAACCAGTACGCGGCGCCGACGGGAGTGTCGGCGTCGCCGAACGACGCGCGCGCCGCGTGCGCGTAGACCGGGAGCTGGAGCAGGGTGCCGCCCGCGGTGGGGTCGTCGGCGCCCGGACCCCGCGCCCTCCCCGTCTTGTAGTCGATCACCCAGAGCACACCGGTGTCGGTGCGGTCGACACGGTCGGCGGCGCCGCGGAAACGCAGCGTTCGGCCGTCGGAGAGCGCGAGCTTCACCGCGGGAGCCGTGGCGTCGGGCAGCCCGAAGCGAAGCTCCGTAGCGATGGTGCGGATGCCGTTCTCCGCTCGCACCGCGAAGTCCTCGAGGAGGAACCGGTCGAGGTCGGCGAGGATGCGCCGCTGGTCGCGGTGCCAGAACAGCCGACGCCCGGTGAGCCCCTCCGCTTCGTACTGCGCGCAGTGCGCCTGGGCGATCTCCACCAACCGATCGCGTTCGGCCGCGCTCCATTCGGCGTCGGGGTCGGGCACGCCGCCGGGCCGCTCGAGCATGGCGCGGAGGAATTCGTCGAGGATCTCGTGCACCAGCGAGCCGCGGTCGAGCGGTGACAGCTCGTATCGCTCTTCGGGCAGCTCGGGGATGTCGACCCGCAGTACCTGCTCCATGAAGTACGCGAACGGGCACGCGGCCCACGTCTGGAGCCGCGTCGGTGAGACCACGACGTCGCCTTCGGTGGGCGCGGCGATGCCGACGCCCGCGAGGTTGCCGTCGAACCGCGTGAATTCGTAGCCCGCGCGCGCGACCGTGCACTCGAGGCCGCGGCGCAACGCGGCATCCGGTTCCGGGAGATCGTGCGCGGCGGCGTTGCCGCCGGCACGCGTGTGGTCGAGCAGTGCCCGCAGCCGGTACTCCTGTTCGGTGGCCGGGAAGCGCACGCGGGCGATCCCGGCCGCGAACGACGGGACCGGTGCGAACCAGTCGGCGTGGAGGCCGGCCAGGTCGTCGGCGTAGCGCCGTTCGCCGCCCAGCGCGGCCACGGTGTCGAGCACGAAGCGCGACGGCATCCGCTCCGTGGTGCGGCGGAGGTCGCCGCGTGGGTACAGCAGCACCCGCTCCCCAGTCGCGGCGGCCAACGCGGCGAGGAATCGGCGATGGTCGTCGTCGACGCGCGCGCGTCGTAACGGGAGCACGCCCTCGGTGAGCCCGCGGTCGGCGTCGGGGAGCAGGGAATCGTCGCGGACGCGGGTGGGGAACGTGCCTTCGGCGAGGCCGCACACGAACACCCGGTCGAGGTCGAGGCCGAGGCCCAACGACACGTGCCCCATGAGGATTCCGTCGCCCAGCCGCCCGACTCGCCCGAGGTCGGCGTCGAGCTCGAGCTCGAGCGTGCGCCGGAACACGTCGATGCCCGGGGTGGACTCCACCGCGTCGAGCCCGGCGAGGCGCTCGAGCGCGGCGTCGACCTTGTCGGCCGCGTGCTGCTCCTGCTCGGGCCAGCGGGCGCGACGCGAGTCGTCGCCCAAGTGGTCGCGCACGAGTTGCTGGGCCCAACCCGCGAGCTCGCGCCAACCCCACGACTCCTCGGTGCGCATGGCGGCGACGATCCCGGTGATGAACTCCGCGAGGGCGCGGGTGGCCGCCAGCTCCCGCTCGTAGCGCTCCGGGCGCGGGTCGCGATCGGGGACCGCGAGCTCCTCGGCGAGCGAGCGGGCCACGATGCGGGCGTGGCGGTCGAGCCGCTCCTGCCACTGCGCCGGACCCCGGACCACCCCGGCGTTGCGGCTGATCTGGTCCCAGAAGGCTGCGGGCGCCGGCCGATCGTGCCAGTGCACCGGCGCCGAGGCGAGGAGGGCCATGACGTCGTGCCGGTGGAACTGACGGTCGGGGAGCGCGAGCAGGCCGAGCAGCGAACGCCCGAGCACGCTCTCGGCGAGGGTGCGGACCGCGGCGCCGTTGTGCGGGATCCCGGCCGCGCCGAGTTGCTCGTGCACGAGACGCGCGTAGGGCTCGGCCGCGCCGTAGAGGATCGCCATCCGCTCGAGCGCGACGCCGTCGCGCAGCGCGTCGACCACGAGACGTACGACGGCCCGGACCTCGTCGTCGGGATCCGAGGCCGACACGACGCGCGTCCCGCGCGGGACGACCGCGTCTTCGACCACCGCGTCGTCGAACCCGAGGCGCGCCAGCGACGTCGCGACGGCGGCATCGGCGCGCGCGATGCCCGTCGTCCCGGCGATCACCGTGACCTCGGCGCGACGCGCCAGCGCATCGAGCACCGCGGCGGCGGGGATCGGAACCTCCTGAGGGAGGTAGACGACGACCGCGCCGATGTCGGCGAGCAGCGGTGTTCCGGCGTCGATCACGCCGACGGCGGCGTCCATGAGATCGCGCTCGTCGTACCAGGCGGGTTCGAGCTCGGCGCGCGCGGCACGACAGATGCGGACGACGTCGGCGGCGCGCCGGCCGGCACGCGCGAGCTGATCGAGCGCGCCGGTCGAACACGTCGACAACTCGCGGTAGGCGTCGACCAGCGCTTCCTCGGTGGCGGGGTGCTGCGCGACCGCGGCGAAGACTCCCGGCGCGCCGGCCAGCACGCCCCGGATCGCCGCCGCCAACACGGGATTCGACACCGGGCGGCGACGGGCCGACGCCAGACGGGGCGCGCCGAGCAGTTCGGCGAGGCGATAGGTGGTGAGGAACGTGACCGCGGCGATGCCGTCGCCGGCGGGCGTGAGCCGGCCCAGGGTGCCGGCGGCCAGCAGCCGGCGCTCCGCGACCCCGACGTAGTTGGTGGGCACCACGACCGTGACCGGGGCCAACGGGTCACCCGCCTTGCCCGCCGCGATCGCGTCACGCAGTGCCTGCGCGGCGGCGCGGCCGTATGCGGCGCGGACGAGCGAGCAAGCCATGGGTGGGATCGTACGGCGGGGGTGTGACGCCGTCGTCCGGGCCTGATCGGAGCAGATGGGAGGCGTCATCGGGGCCGTAATCGGGGACGTCACGGGATGGTGGATCCGAGAGGGGGACAGGTAGCTTCGGCCGGGTGAGCGGGGTCGTGGCAGAGGGCTTGGTCAAGCGGTTCGGCGAGTTCACTGCGCTCGACGGGGTCGACTTCAGCGTGGCCGAAGGCGGGCTCGCCGGGCTGCTCGGTCCGAACGGCGCGGGCAAGACGACCACCATCCGGATCCTCACCACGCTGCTCGATTTCGACGCCGGCCACGCGACCGTGGGTGGCTACGACGTGATGCGCGAGGCGCAACTCGTCCGCAGCATCATCGGCCTGACCGGCCAGTACGCGGCGGTCGACGACTACCTGACCGGTCGCGAGAACCTCGTGCTGGTCGGCCGCCTCGGCCGCATGCGCAAGGCCCACGCGAAGGAGCGGGCCGCGCACCTGCTCACGCTCTTCGAGCTCGACTACGCAGCCGACCGCGCGTTGCGCACGTACTCCGGGGGGATGCGCCGCCGCCTCGACCTCGCGGCGAGCCTCATGGTGGCCCCGAGCGTGCTGTTCCTCGACGAGCCCACCACGGGCCTCGATCCGCGCAGCCGGTTGAGCCTGTGGGACGTCATCGCCGAGCTCAAGGTGGAGGGCACGACGATCGTCCTCACCACGCAGTACCTCGAGGAGGCCGACCACCTGGCCGAACGCATCAGCGTGATCGACGCCGGCCGGGTGATCGCCGAAGGCACGGCCGACGAGTTGAAGACGCTCGTCGGGGGCGACGTGCTGCACGTGGTGGTGGAAGACCGCGGCCGCCTCGCCGACGCGGTGGTGAGCATGGGCCGTGCCTTCGCGCTCGGGGAGCACGAGCTCACGTTCGATCCCGAACTGGGCACGGTCGTGATACCGGTCACGACCGGCGCCGCCGCACTCACCCACGCGTTGCGCAACCTCGATGCCGACGACATCGCGATCTCCGATCTCAGCCTCCGTCGCCCCTCGCTCGACGACGTGTTCCTCAGCCTCACCGGGCGCGCCAACGCCGAGGACCGTCCCGAGCAGGCGCTCCCCCGTCCGCTCAACCAAGGTCGCCGTGACTGACACCAACGCCATCACCACCGGGGTGGAAGCCCCGCGGGTCGAGGAACGGGCCGCACTCCACCCGCGACGCGTCGCACTCGACATCTGGTTGCTCGCCGAACGGAACCTGATGAAGGTGTGGCGCAACAAGCGGCTCATCATCTTCTCGACCGTGCAGCCGATCATGCAGCTGATCCTGTTCGCGTTCGTGTTCGGTGCGATCGCCAACCTCGGCGACACCGGCCTCAGCTACAAGGACTTCGTCGTCCCCGCGGTGATCATCCAGACCATGGTGTTCACCGGCGTGCAGTCCGGCATCGGCATCGCCGACGACCTCCACACCGGGATGATCGATCGGTTCCGCTCGCTGCCGATCGCCCGCTCCGCGTTCCTCCTCGGCCGCACGGTCAGCGACACGCTGCGGCTCGCGTACCAGGTCATCCTGCTCTTGATCGCGGCGTCGATCATCGGCTTCCGCTTCCACGGGGGCGTTCTCGGCGCGGTGGCGATGCCGTTCGTCGCGGTGTTGTTCGGGATGTCGCTCATCACGTTCTCGGAGTACATGGGGCTCACGGTGCAGGATCCCGAGACCGTCCAGGCGGCCGTGTTCATCCCCCTCCTGCCCCTGATCTTCACCAGCTCGGCGTTCGCGCCGGTGTCGCGGCTGCCCGGTTGGATGCAGCCGATCGCGCGGGTGAACCCGGTCACGTCGGCGATCGACACCGCGCGAGGTCTTGCGTTGGGCGACGACAATCTCTACCGCGTGAGCCAGGTGCACCTTTCGACGGCCGCGTTGCGCTTTGCCGGATCGGTCATCGCCATCACCGTGATCTTCACCGCGCTGGCGGTGCGCAAGTACCGCCAGGCCTGACGTCGGGCTCCGACATCGGGTCTCGCGTCAGATCTCGCGTCAGCCTTCGACGGCGGTCGGGCCCACTGCGTTGCGGGCCTTGGCCGCGCACACGATGAGCTCGACGCAGGTGTCGATGTCGAGCGTCGTCGAGTCGATCACGAGGTGGTAGTGACAAGGGTCGCGCGCGTCGACCTTGTAGAAGTGCTTGACGTAGCCCTCGCGGGCCCGGTCGGTCTCCGCCAGGCGCTTGCGCGCCACCGCTTCGTCGACGCCCTCGTAGGCCGTTGCCCTCGCGACGCGACGTTCGACCGCGGCGTCGAGTCGCACGTGCAGCGCGGTGCGCTCGTTGGCCAGCACGATCGCGCCCGCTCGCCCGAGGATCACACCACCTCGCGTCTCCGCGATCTGGTGGAGGACGCGCTCGGTCTCATCGCGGAACGCCTGCTCCGGCTGGTCGGACAACGACGTCCGCGCGGTCGGGGCGGTGCCGAACACCGTGTCGGGGGCGGCGGCGGCGCGGGCGAGGCTGGCCAGCGCACGCCCCATGCCCGTCTTGCGGCGTTCGTCGTAGGCCATCGCGTCGGCCATGGGCACGGCCAGGGCCTCGGCGACCGCGACCGGGATCGCCCGATCGAGGAACGGCAGGCCGAGCCGCTCGGCCACCCGGGGCCCGATGAGGCTGCCCCCGGCGCCGAACGAGGCCGACAGGGTCACTACGGGCGCCATACGTGCAGTCTGCCACCCCAGGGAAGCGGCGCGGCGAGCGCGAGACTCTGACCATGACACCGTCGACGTGGATCGAGCGCCGGCAGTCGGCGCGGGCGCGAGTCCTCGTCGCCGCCGGGTTCGGTGCGGTCGCGGCGTTCGTCGCCTCGTGGTTCGCCCCGTGGCAGTTGACGGTGCTCATCGGCTGGGACGTCGCCGCGGTGCTCATGCTGGTGACGATCTGGACCTCGGTGGTCACCTTCTCGGCGGAGAAGACCGCCGCCTTCGCCACCCGCGAGGACGACACCCGGGCCGGTGAGCAACTGATCCTGCTCGGCGCCGCGGTCGTGAGCCTGGTGGGCGTGCTCGCCGCGTTCCTCAAGGCCAACCAGAGTGATCAGACCCTGCAGGCGATCCTCGAAGGCGTGGGCATCTTCACCATCGCCTGTTCGTGGGGGCTCGTGCACACCGTGTTCGCACTCCGCTACGCCCACCTCTATTACACGGCACCGGTCGGCGGCATCGACTTCAAGATGAAGGGCGTGGATCCCGACTACCGCGACTTCGCGTACACCGCGTTCACCATCGGGATGACGTTCCAGGTGTCGGACACCGACATCACGCAGCAGGCCATGCGGCGCGCGGTGTTGCGGCACGCGCTGCTGTCGTTCCTGTTCGGCGCGGTGATCCTGGCCACCACGGTGAACGTGATCGCCGGGCTGCTCAACGGTTGACGAGGGTTGAGCAGCCCGACGAACCAACTTGATGGTCGACTTCGCTGCGCCCGCCCGCCGCGAGTCGGTCGGCGGCGGGCAGGCTCCGCTTCGTCTCCGGTTTGATGGTCGACTTCGCTGCGCCCGCCCGCCGCGAGTCGGTCGGCGGCGGGCAGGCTCCGCTTCGTCTCCGGTTTGATGGTCGACTTCGCTGCGCCCGCCCGCCGCGAGTCGGTCGGCGGCGGGCAGGCTCCGCTTCGTCTCCGGTTTGATGGTCGACTTCGCTGCGCCCGCCCGCCGCGAGTCGGTCGGCGGCGGGCAGGCTCCGCTTCGTCTCCGGTCTGACGGTGTTACCCGAGCCCGTTCTTCTTCAGGAACGCGGCGGCGACGTCGGCCGGGTCCTGCTTCTCGTTGCTGATGTCGAGCGACATCTTGTTGTAGGCGGCGGTGGTCAGCTTGGCCGAGACGGCGTTGAGCGTCTTGAGCGTGGCCGCGGTGGCCTTGTCCTTGCTGATCAGGAACACCGGGTTGTCGGCCGGCTGCAGGCCCTTGTCGTCGGTGAGCAGCACCGCGTCCTTCGGGATCACGCTGCTCCCGGTGAAGAGCAGGCCGACGTCGATGTCGCCGTCCTCGAGCGCCTGCACGGTGATCGGGCCTCCGGCGTCGAGCTTCTTCACGTCGGAGAACTTCAGGCCGTAGAGCGACGGTTCGTCGGGTCCGCCGGTGGTCGACGTGCCGAGGCACAGCGGTCGGGTGTCGCACTCCGGCGGTCCGCCGAAGGTCAGCTTGCTCGCCACCTTCTTCAGGTCGGAGACGGTCTTGAGCTTGTACTTCTTGGCCGTGTCCTTGGTCACGTAGAACCCGTTCACGTCGACCGCGGGCGCCGGCTTGCTGGCCACGATGCCGGTGCCGGCCAACTTGGCCTGGAGTGCCTTGTAGGTGGTGGCGGAGTCGCCGGTGGCCGTGCCGCCGAGGTACTCGAGCAGCGTGCCCTGGTAGTCGGCGTAGCCGTCGAGGTCACCGTTCTTGAGCGCCTGGTAGACGATCTCGGTGGCGCCCAGGTTGTCCTTGAAGCTGATGTCGTAGCCCTTGTTCTCCAGCGCCTGGCCGTAGGCCTGCGAGATGGCCTGCGCGCCCGAGAAGTCCTTGGACCCCACGGTGAGCGACTTGGTCTGGGCGCCGGCGCCGGTGGCGCCGACGGTGAGGGCCACGCCCAACGTGAGCACGCCGGCGGTGAGCACCGCCCACATGCGGCGGGTTCGAGCCTTGTTCATCGAGTCCTGTCCTTGGTTCTGCCGCGGTTCCGGCGGGTGGGAGCGGTCGGCGCAGGTGTGCCGGTTGTCCCGGAACGGAAAGCTTACCCAGTTGGTCAGATTTCGTGACGTCGCCTCAGAGCACGGGCTCGAACGAGTCGCTCCTCACCGTCTCCCACGCCCCCGGCGCGGCGACGTCGCGTCCGCCCCGGAGCCCGGGCGACACCAGGAGCCGCTGGACCAGGGCCAGCGACAGCTCGACCGCGATCGCGAGCAGCGCGACCAGGAGGCCGCCTGCGAACACCTTCACGTTGTCGTTCACCGCGAAGCCGTCGACGATGTACCGACCGAGCCCGCCGGAGTCGACGTAGGCGGCGAGCGTCGCGGTGGCGACCACCGCGACCGCGGCGGTACGGATGCCCGCCATCACGATCGGCAACGCGATCGGCAGCTCGACGCGGGTGAGCATCTGTCTCGCGTTCATTCCCATGCCCCGCGCGGATTCGCGGATCTCGTCGTCGACCCCGGCGACGCCCACGTACGCGTTGGCGAGCATCGGCGGCACCGCCAACGCGAACATGGCGATGAACGCCGGCACCGATTGCACCGGCGTCAGCACCCCGGTGGGGTCGCCGATGCCGACCCACTGCACCGCCAGGATGAGGAGCGCCAGCGCCGGGAGCGCCCGGCCGATGTTGGCGATGTTGACCGCCACCGCGCCGCCCGTCCGCACGTGTCCCAACACGAGACCGATCGGGAGCGCGACCAGCGCCGCCGCGAGCACCGACGCGACCGTGAGCTGGATGTGCTGGAGCATCAGGGTGGGGATCCCCTCCCTGCCGTGCCATTGCGCGCCGTCGGTGAGGAAGTCGGCGACCTTGGAGAGGAACCCCATCAGGCGGCCTGCTTCCGCCGACGGCCGGCGCGCTGCCACGGAGTGGCGATGCGTTGGGCGCCGACCAGCAACAGGTCGGCGACGATCGCGAGCAGGAGTGACAGCACGATGCCGACGGTGAGGGGCGTTCGGAACGCGCGCTGGAGGCCGTCGAGCATGAGCGCGCCCAGACCGCCCTGCCCGATGAGCGCGGTCACGGCGACCAGCCCGATGGTCGTGACCGTGGCGATGCGGATGCCGGTGATGATCGCCGGTAGCGCGATGGGCAGCTCGACCCGCAACAGCTGCCGGTTCCTCGAGTACCCCATGCCCTCCGCCGCGTCCTTCACGTCGGTGGGAACGGCGTCGAGGCCCGTCACGGTGTTCCGCACGAGGATGAGCAACGTGTACGCGGTGAGGGGAATCAGCGCCGTCACGCGCGACAGACCGGTGAGCGGGAGCAGCATCGCGAACAGCGCGAGCGACGGGATGGTGTACAGCACCCCGGTGATCGCGATCACCGGACCGTAGAGACGGTGGTAGCGGACGCTCAGCAGCGCGAGGGGCAACGCGATCACGAGCCCGAAGAAGACGGCGAGCACGGTGAGCTCGATGTGTTCACCCAGGCGGGCCCGGATCTCGTCGGTGTGCTCGGTGACCCACGGCCAGTAGAGCCATTTCGGGCCGATGTCCTCGGCCAGCACGAGCAGGTGGCTCATCGCTGGATCGTAACGGGCGGGTAACGTCCGCCGATCGGCTCCGCCCCCACCTCCGCCTCCATGATCCGCCTCGAGCGGATCGGCAAGCAGTACCCGAACGGGCAGGTCGCGGTGCGCGAGTTGTCGCTCGACATCCCCACCGGCGAGATCTGCGTGCTCGTCGGGCCGTCGGGGTGCGGCAAGACCACGACGCTGAAGATGATCAACCGGCTCATCGAGCCGACCTCGGGCCGCATCTTCCTCGACGGCGACGACGTGACCCACACCGACCCCGTGGAGTTGCGCCGCCACATGGGGTACGTCATCCAACAGATCGGGCTGTTCCCTCACCAGACCATCGCCACCAACATCGCGACCGTCCCCAAGCTGCTCGGTTGGTCCAAGGACCGGATCACGGCGCGTACCGACGAGCTGCTGGATCTCGTCGGCCTCGACCCGTCGGTCTACGGCGAGCGGTACCCCGCGCAGTTGTCGGGCGGGCAGCGGCAGCGCGTCGGGGTGGCGCGCGCGCTGGCTGCCGACCCTCCCGTTCTGCTCATGGACGAGCCGTTCGGCGCGATCGACCCGGTGACGCGCGTGCGGTTGCAGGATGAGTTCCTGCGCCTCCAGAGTGAGGTCAACAAGACGGTGGTGTTCGTCACCCACGACATCGAGGAGGCGGTGAAGATGGGCGACCGCATCGCCATCCTCGACGTCGGCGGGATCCTCGAGCAGTACGCCACGCCGGCGGAGATCCTCGGGCGCCCGGCGTCGCCGATGGTGCGCGACTTCGTCGGCCGCGACCGCGCGCTGAAGCGCCTGCGCGTGACGCCGATCGACCCGGCCTGTCTGGAACACCCGCCGACCGTCGCACCCGCGGCCACCCTGGCCGAGGCCCGGCGCGCGATCGAGCAGACGACGGAGCGCTGGGTGGCGGTGGTCGACGCCGACGGTGTGCTGCACGGCTACGTCGACGAGTCCCGCCTCAGTGGCGATGGCGCGGGCGATGGCGATGGCGCGGGCGACGGCGAAGGCGACCGCTCGGTCGCCGATCACGTCCAGCGGATCGACACGTGGGTACCGCTCGACGGCGACCTCCAGGACGCGCTCGCGACCATGCTCCTCACCCGCGTCGGCTGGGTGTCGGTGATCGACGACGACCGGTTCCTCGGTGTGCTCACCCCGGAGGCGGTGTACCGCACGCTGCGGAAGTCCCTCGGCGACGCCGGGCCCGATGGTGGCGCGCTCGATGACGGCGCGCCCGCGGGTGGCGCGCTCGACGATGACGCGGCCGCGGGAAACTAACGTCGCGTCCGCATGGCCATGGAAGTAGCCGACTCCCTCCTCGACCTCGTGGGCAACACGCCGCTCGTGCGGCTCGGCCGCGTGGGTCGCGACCTCGAGTGCGACCTCCTGGCCAAGGTCGAGCTGTTCAACCCCGGCGGCAGCGTCAAGGACCGCCCCGCGGTCGCGATGGTCGACGCTGCCGAACGCGATGGCCTGTTGCGGCCGGGCGGCACGATCGTCGAGCCCACGTCAGGGAACACCGGCGCCGGCCTCGCCATCGTCGCCGCCCAACGCGGCTACCACTGCATCTTCGTGATGTCCGACAAGATGAGCGAGGAGAAGATCTCGCTCCTGCGGGCCTACGGCGCCGACGTCGTGGTGTGCCCCACCGCGGTCCCGCCCGAGCACCCCGACTCCTATTACTCGGTGGCCGATCGGCTCACCCGGGAGACGCCCGGCGCCTTCCGCCCCGACCAGTACTCGAACCCGGCCAACCCCGCCGAGCACGAGCGCTCCACCGGGCCCGAGATCTGGCGTCAGACCGACGGCCGGATCACCCACTTCGTGGCCGGGGTCGGTACCGGCGGCACGATCACCGGGGTGTCGCGCGCGCTCAAGGCGCAGAACCCCGCGGTCCAGGTGATCGCGGCCGACCCCGAGGGCTCGGTCTACTCGGGCGGCTCCGGTCGTCCGTATCTGGTCGAAGGAGTGGGCGAAGACTTCTGGCCCACGACGTTCGACCCCGCGAGCGTCGACCGCACCGTGATGGTCACCGACGCCGAGTCGTTCGCGGCGGCCCGCCGGGTCACGCGCGAAGAAGGACTCCTGATCGGTGGCTCCTGCGGCACCGCGGTGCACGCGGCGCTCGTCGTGGGACGCGAGCTCGGGCCCGAGGCTGTCGTCGTCGTGCTGCTCCCGGACTCCGGGCGCAACTACCTCTCGAAGATCTTCGACGAGCGGTGGATGACCCGGTTCGGATTCCTGCGCAGTGACGGCCCGATCGCGGGCGACGTGCTGCACGCCAAGGACGGCGCCATCCCCGAACTCGTCGTGATCACCGCCGACGGCTCCGCGCGCGATGCGTTCGCGCGGATGCACGAGCTCGGAGTGTCCCAACTCGTGGTGGCCACCACCACCGATCAGCCGCTCGCGGCCAAGGAGATCTCGGGCTCGATCTCCGAGCTGCCGCTGATGGACAAGGCGTTCCGCGATCCGACCGTGCTCGACCGCCCGGTGCGCGACCTCATGGAGCCGGCGCCCCCGATGGTGGGGGTGGGGGAGACGGTCACCGACGTCGTCGAACGGCTCGAGACGTGCACCGCGGTGCTCGTGCTCGACGGCGGCCACCCGGTGGGCATCCTCACCCGTTCCGACGTGCTCACGTTCCTCGCGTCGCGCGCGCCCACGTGAGCATCACCGACGACGGGTCCCGATCCGCGTTCGACGACGGCTTCGAGACCCGCGCCATCCACGAGGGGCAGCCACCTGATCCGGCCTCGGGCGCGGTCGTCACCCCGATCACCCTCTCGTCGACCTTCGCCCACCAGGAGGTCGGCCGCCACGCGGGGTTCGAGTACGCGCGCAGTGCGAACCCCACCCGCTCGGCGTACGAGGCGTGCCTCGCCTCGTTGGAGCACGCCGCGCACGGCTTCGCGTTCGCCAGCGGGATGGCCGCCGAAGACGCGGTCCTGCGGTTGCTCGCGCCCGGTCAACGCGTCGTCATTCCCGACGATGCGTACGGAGGGACCTACCGACTGGTGTCGAAGGTGCTCGCGCCGGCCGGCATCGAGTGGACGGTCGCCGACCTCACCGATCTCGACGCGCTCGCGCGCGATTGGCCCGGCGGCACCGCGCTGGTGTGGATCGAAACCCCCACCAACCCGATGCTCACGGTCGTCGACATCGGCGCGGTCACCGCGCTCGCGCACGAGCGGGGCGCGCGCGTCGTCGTCGACAACACGTTCGCGACCCCGTTCCTCCAACGCCCGCTGCTGCTCGGAGCCGACATCGTCGTGCACTCGGCCACGAAGTACCTCGGCGGCCACTCCGACGTCATCGGCGGTTTCGCGGCCACCAACGATCCCGAGATCGCCGACCGACTCCGCTTCCTGCAGAACGCGATCGGCGCGGTGCCGAGTCCGTTCGACTGCTACCTCGTGCTGCGCGGGCTCAAGACGCTCGCGGTGCGCATGGAACGCCACTGTGAGAACGCGAGCGCCATCGTCGCGTTGCTCGTGTCGCATCCCGCGGTGTCGCGCGTCCTCTATCCGGCGCTCGCCGACCATCCCGGGCACGCCGCGGCTCGCCGCCAGATGCGCGACTTCGGTGGGATGGTGAGCTTCCTGGCCGCCGGCGGTGAGGCCGCCGCGCTCGCGATCGTCGCCCGCACCCGGCTGTTCACGCTGGCCGAGTCGCTCGGCGGCGTCGAGTCCCTGGTGGAGCACCCGGCCCGCATGACGCACGCGTCGGCGGCCGACTCGCCGCTCGCGGTCGACCCGGCCCTCGTGCGTTTGTCCGTCGGTATCGAGACCGCCGACGATCTCGTCGCCGACCTCCGCCAGGCCCTCGACTCCGTCCTCTGACCGACGCCCCACTTCCGGAACACTTCGGAGTCGGCCGTCGAATGCGAGCGCGAACTCCGAGATGTTCGGGGTTTGGTCGGGGTTCGTCGGGGGGGGGGCGGGACCTTGGGGCGACCTACTGCGCGAGGGCGCGGCCGATGATGGCGCCCAGCGCTTCGGCCTCCACCAGGAACCCGTCGTGGCCGGAGATCGTCTGCACCACGTCGACGGCCGACGCGGTCGGGATGAGCTCACCGAGCTCCTGCTGGAGCCGCAGCGGATAGAGCCGGTCCGATGACATCCCGACGATCGTCGCGTCGGCGGTGATGGTGGCCAATGCCGCGGCGGTGCCGCCGCGGCCGCGGCCGACGTCGTGGTGGTTCATCGCCTCCGACAGCACGATGTAGCTGTTGGCGTCGAACCGTCGCACGAGCTTGTCGCCGTGGTACTCGAGGTACGACTCCACCGCGTACCGCCCTCCGGCGAACGGCTCCTCGCCCGCCTGGTGGTCGCGTCCGAAGCGGGCGGCGAGCTCCAGCTCGCTGCGGTAGCTGATCTGGCCAATGCTGCGCGCGATCGACAGCCCCTCGTGCGGCCCCTCGCAGTCGGGGGCGTCGTAGTAGTCGCCACCGCGCCAGCACGGATCGGCCTTGATCGCCCGGATCTGCACCCCACAGAGACCGATCTCCTCGGCCGTTGCCTGGGCCCCGACCGAGATCACGACCACCCGCTGCACCCGCTCGCGATGCCCGACGGCCCACTCCAGGACGCGCATGCCGCCCATCGAACCGCCGACGACGCCGTACCACCGGTCGATGCCGAGCACGTCGGCCAGCGCGACCTCGAGCGCGACCTGGTCGCGGATGGTCGTAATGGGGAAGCGCGACCCGTACGCGCGACCGTCGGGTGCGAGCGACGACGGCCCGGTCGTGCCCTGGCACCCGCCGAGCACGTTGGGGCACACCACGAAGAACCGGTCGGAGTCGATCGGCGCGCCGGGGCCGACGGTGCCGTCCCACCAGCCCACGTCGACGTGCCCCAGCCCCGCCGGACCGGCCGCGTGGCTGTCGCCGGTGAGCGCGTGCAGCACGAGGACCGCGTTCGCGCCGTCGGGCGCGAGCGTTCCCCACGTCTCGTACGCGACCGTGACCGACGGCAACGCGCCGCCGGCCTCGAGCGGGAGGTCGTCGGGGAGCGTGACGAACTGCCGGCGGCCAGGATCGTCACCGGGCCGCCACGCGCCCGTGACGGGCAACCCCTCGCTCACGCTCCCCGCTCTCGGTGCTGCTCTTTCTCGCTCACGCTTTCGCGGCGCGGAATCCTGCGTCGAGGTCGGCGAGGATGTCGTCGAGCGATTCGATGCCCACCGAGAGACGCACGAGGTCCGGAGTCACGCCGGTGGCCACCTGCTCCTCCGGCTCGAGCTGCTGGTGGGTCGTGGTCGCCGGGTGGATGGCCAGGCTGCGCACGTCGCCCACGTTGGCGAGGTGGCTGTGCAACTCGAGCCCGTCGACGAACTTCTGCCCGGACTCGAGCCCGCCCTTGATCCCGAACGCGACGATCGCGCCCTGCCCCCGCGGGAGGTACTTCTTCGCTCGCTCGTACCAGGGGCTCGACTCCAGGCCCGGGTACTTCACCCATTCGACCTCGTCGCGCGCCTCGAGCCACTTCGCCACCGCGAGCCCGTTCAGCGAGTGCCGCTCCATGCGCAGGCTCAGCGTCTCGAGCCCCTGGATGAACAGGAACGCGTTGAACGGCGAGATCGCGGGCCCGACGTCGCGCTGGTATTGGAGCCGCGTCTTCAGGATGTACTGCGCGGGCCGCAGCGGCTCCGGCAGCTGGGAGAACACGACGCCGTGGTAGCTCGGGTCGGGCTCGGTGAAGTTCGGGAAGCGGCCACTGGCCACGTAGTCGAACTTCCCGCCGTCGACGATGATGCCCCCGATCGACGTGCCGTGGCCGCCGATGAACTTGGTGGCCGAGTGCACGACGATGTCGGCGCCCCAACGCAGCGGCTGCGCGAGGTACGGCGACGCCAGCGTGTTGTCGATCACCAACGGGATGCCGTTGTCGTGCGCGACCTCGGAGACCCCCTCGAAGTCGAACACGTCACCCTTCGGGTTGCCGATGCTCTCGCCGTAGAACGCCTTCGTGTTCGGACGGATCGCGGCGCGCCACGCGTCGAGATCGTCGGGGTCGTCGACGAAGCTCACCTCGACACCCAGCTTCGGGAACGTGTAGTGCAACTGGTTGTAGGTGCCGCCGTAGAGCGATGCCGACGACACGATGTGGCCGCCGTTCTCGGCCAGGTTGAGCAGTCCCTCGAACTGCGCGGCCTGACCACTCGCCACCGCCAGCGCGCCGACCCCGCCCTCGAGCGCGGCGACGCGGTCTTCGAACACGGCCTGGGTCGGGTTCATGATCCGGGTGTAGATGTTGCCGAGCTCCTCGAGCCCGAACAGCGCGGCCGCGTGCGCGGTGTCGCGGAACACGAAGCTCGACGTCTGGTAGATGGGGACGGCACGGGCCCCCGTGGTGGGATCGGGCACCGCCCCGCTGTGCACCTGCTTGGTCTCGAAGCCCCAGCTCTCCGACATGGTCTCGCTCCTCTGGGTCGTCCGGTTGTACGTCGTGGTCGTCGTCGTGGTGGTGGTGGTGGGCATTTCCGACGATGCGGACGCTACGACGAAATTGTTGACTGATCAACTCGGATTTAGCAGGAATTCAAGTGCCCGCGCGGGACGCACGAGGCGCCGCGACGGAATGACTGCGTGGCGTCTGGGTAGGGTGACTGACGTGGCGCCCGTCGCGGAACTTCACGCCGACCGCTACGAGTTGGGGGACCGCATCGGTGCGGGCGGCATGGGCGAGGTCTACCGCGGCCGCGATCTGCTCCTCGAGCGCGCGGTGGCGATCAAGATCCCGACCGCCGAGATCACGCCGAGCTCCGCCGAGCGGTTCAAGCGCGAGGCGAGGGCCGCGGCCCGGCTGAACCATCCGAACGTCGTCGGCGTCTACGACTGGGGCGGGGGCGCCACCCCGTTCATCGTGATGGAGTTCGTCGACGGACAGAGCCTGCGGGCGGTGCTCCACGAGCGGGATCGCCTGGATCCCGACGAGGTGGCGCTGATCGGCGCGCAGATCGCCGACGCGCTGGCGCACGCTCACGCGCACGGTGTGATTCACCGCGACGTCAAGCCCAGCAACGTCCTGCTGACCCCGGCCGGCGAGGTCAAGGTCACCGACTTCGGTATCGCGCTGTCGGCCACCGGCGAAGCGCTCACCGAGCCCGGCGTCGTGCTCGGGACTGCGGGTTACCTGTCGCCGGAGCAGGTCGCCGGTCTCCCGGTCGACGCCCGCAGCGACGTGTACTCACTCGGCATCGTCCTCACCGAGCTGCTCACCGGCAGCCGGCCCACCGGGGGCGAGCCCGCGCCGACCACCGAGTTGGAGCGCATCGTCGCCCGGGCCCACGCCGCCGACCCGAACGCGCGGTTCCCGCGTGCCGCGGAGCTGCGCGACGCCCTGCGCGCGGTGGCGACCACCGGCGACACCCCGATCACGGCCGCCGTCGTCGTGGTTCCCACCGCGTCGTCACGCGCGCCCGCCGCCGCGGCCGGGGCGGCGGTCGCGCCCGCCGCCACGACGACGGCCCGGGTCGGTGCGGCCACCTCGGTGATGCCGGCGGCGCCCGCCCCCGACGCGCCCGCACCCGTCGTCGTCTCGTCGGGTGGCACTCCCGCGCCCGCCGCACCACCGCGCGCGGTTCCCGTCGCCGGCGCGGCGCTCGCCGCCGCCGTCGTGGCCGCGGCTGCCGCGGCACCCTCCCCGGCATCCGCGGTCCCCGCGGTGAAGCGTCGGTGGTTCCGGTCGCGCCGATCCGCATCCACGAAGCCGGTCGCAACGCCGAAGCCGGTGAAGATGCCCACGTCGGTCAAGCGCTCGAAGCCGGTGAAGCTCGCGAAGCCGGTCAAACCGCTGAAGCCACCCAAGCCGAAGCGCGGCCGCCGGCCGCGCGGTGCCACCACCACGCCGGCGGCGACGCCGATCGCCGCGTCCGTGCTCGCCGCGCCGCCACCTTTCGCGGCTCCGTCGTCGCCCGCGCCCGCGGCCCCCGCTTCGCCGTCGCCCAAGCGCACGTGGCGGGCCCGGCACTTCGCGGTGATCCTCGCCGCGCCTCTCGTGCTCGTCGTTGGCGGCGTGGTCGTCTACGCCAAGCTCAGCGAGCACGCACCGAGCGTCGCGGTGCCCGATGTGGTCGATCGCGATGTCTTCACCGCCGCCGCCACCATGAAGCAGGCGGGCTTCGAGATCGATGTCACCGCGGTCGACAGCGCGCAGCCGGGCGGCATCGTCGTCACCCAGAAGCCGGCGAACGGGCAGAAGCTGGAACAGGGATCGACGGTGCACTTCGGTGTGAGCAGCACCAGCGCGATGGTGCCCGACGTCGTCCATCTCGACGAGCCGGCCGCGATGGCGGCGCTCGCCGCGAAGGGCCTGAGCAACGTCACCGTCACCGACGACTACCGCGGCGACATCGATCCGGGCACCGTCGTGAGCGCGTCGCCCGCGCCGTTCTCGAAAGCGTTGAAGAACCAACCGCTCACGCTGGTGGTCGCGCGCGATCCCCACGTGACGCTGCCCAACCTCGTGGGGAGCGATCAGGCCGCGGCGATCCAGTCGCTCCACGACATCGGGCTCGAGGTCGCGATCCAGACGTCGACCAGTCGCAGCGCGCCGGCCGGGCAGGTGCTCAAGGCGAGCCCTGCGGTCGACGCGGTCGTGCTGCGCGGCAGCACGGTCACGCTCACTGTGTCGACCGGTCCGAAGCTGGTCACCCTGCCGTCCAAGGTCACGTTCGACCGTGACGACGCCATCTCCGATCTCGAGGACCGGGGCTTCAGCGTGATCGTCACCAGCGCGCCGTCGTCGAGTGATCAGAACGGCACCGTGATCGCCCAGAACCCGCCCGGCGGCAAGGTCGCCGAAGGGTCCACGGTCACCATCACCGTGGGGGTCGGGCAGTCGAAGGGCCGGTAGCGGGCGCAGCCGGCAGGGAAACTTTGCCACGCTAATTAGCGTTGGTAAACTCCCGCCGATGAGCACCCCGGTCGCTGCCCCCTCGCCCGCGTCCACGCCTGCCGATCTGGTCCCGAGCCCGCCCCAGCTGGCATCCCGGCTCCGGCTCGCGGTGGCGCGGCTGTCGCGACGGATCAGCCGCGAGGCCACCAGCGCGGGTGACGACCTCACTGCATCGCGCCTGGCCGCGCTGGTCACCATCGAGCACTTCGGCCCGATCACCCTCGGCGAGTTGGCGGCGGTCGAGCAGGTGCAGCCGCCGAGCATGACCCGCATCGTGGCCCGGCTCGAGGAGCTCGGCCTCGCCGCCCGCGAGACCGACCCGGCCGACCGTCGGGTGATGCGGCTGCGCACCACC
This sequence comes from uncultured Actinomycetes bacterium, assembly GCA_963819735.1. Classification (GTDB taxonomy): domain Bacteria; phylum Actinomycetota; class Acidimicrobiia; order IMCC26256; family DASPTH01; genus CAWFXC01. Next base: position 1,905,790 of record CAWFXC010000001.1, read on the forward strand.
GAGCGGGGGCGCACGTTGCTCGAACGCAGCCGCACCCGCCGGGACGCGTTCCTCGCGCAACGGGTGGCCCGCTTCACCGACGACGAGCGCGCGTTGCTCGCCCGCGCGCTGCCGTTGCTCGAACGGCTCCAGGACGACGCCGGATGAGCTCAGCCCGCGCGACGTTCAAGTCGCTGCACGTTCGCAACTTCCGGCTCTTCTTCTACGGACAGATGGTGTCGCAGTGCGGCACCTGGATGCAGACGATCGCCCTCGGGTGGTTGGTGCTGAAGCTCTCGAACAACAGTGGCTTTGCGGTCGGACTCGTCATCGCGTTGCAGTTCATCCCCACCCTGCTGTTCGGGGTGTGGGGCGGGATCATCGCCGACCGGTTCGACAAGCGCACCGTTCTCCTGTGCACGCAGGTGGCGATGGCGGCGATCGCGGTGCTGCTCGCGGTGCTGGATCTCACGAACACCGTGCAGCTCGGCATGATCTACGTGATCATCTTCGTGTTCGGCCTCGCGCTCGCGGTCGACAACCCCACCCGTCAGTCGTTCGTACCCGAGTTGGTGCCGAAGGACGAACTGCCGAACGCCATCGGCCTCAGCAGTGCCATCTTCCAGATCGCCCGCATCCTCGGGCCGGCGCTCGGTGGCGTGTTGATCGTCGCGGTGGGCACCGGTGTCTGCTTCGTGCTCAACGCGGTGTCGTTCGTGTTCATCATCATCGCGTTGCTGATGATGCGCACGAGCGAGCTGCACCGGGGGGCACCGGTCGTGCGTGATCGCGGTCAGATCCGCGACGGCCTGCGCTACGTCTGGCGCACGCCGGAGCTGCGCTCGACCCTGTTGCTCACCCTGATCGTCGGTACGTTCGCGATCAACTCGCCCGTGGTGCTGCCCCTACTGGCCAAGATCACGTTCGACGGCAACGCCGAGGTCTACAGCTGGATGACGATCGCCATGGGGGCCGGTGCGCTCGCGGGCGCGTTGTTCGTTGCGAACCGCGCGCAGGCACGGGGCGACGTCCTCCTCATGACCGGCTTCGGGTTCGGAATCGCCATCTGCGTCGCCGCGCTCTCGCCATCGCTACCGATCTTCCTCGGGATGCTCGTGTTCGTCGGCGCGGGGCAGATGTCGTTCTTGGCCACGTGCAACTCGCTCATCCAGCTCCGCTCGGATCCGGGGATGCGCGGACGCGTGATGTCGGTGTACATGATCACCCTGCTCGGCAGCACGCCGATCGGCGGACCGCTCGTGGGATGGATCAGCCAGCAGTACGGTCCGCGTTGGGGCATGGGGATCGGCGGGATCGCCACCATCCTCGCGGTGGCCTACTTCGGTACCGCATTCGTGAGGGCCCGGCGCGCCGGGGCCGACGACGCCGACGCGTACCCGCCCGATCTCGTGCTCGGTCCCGAAGGCGAGACCATCCCGGCCACCGCGAACGGCTGATCCGCACCGCCTCCGTGGGCGGCTACGTGAGGTGCGTGGTGGGCAACGATTCGAGCCCGCCCGCCCGCAGCTCGGCCACCGCCGGCACCGGGTCGGGGTCGCCGAAGAGCGACGCGTCGGTGTAGTCGGTCGGGCGGCCGGTGCCGTCGGAGACCCACCAGGAGGCTTCGAGCGCGATGCCGTTCGGGTCGGTGAAGTAGACGGACCGGATGAAGCCGTGATCGACGACCGTCGTGACCTCCGACCCGGCTTCGAGCAGGCGCTTGCGCAGCTGCTCGAGCGCCTGCTCGTCGGGCACGTCGAACGAGATGTGGTCGAGCTGGATGGCGCGGTCGCTCGGCCCGCCCGCCGGCTTCGCGAACGTCTCCGCGCCGCGCACCTCGAAGAACGCGACGGTGTTCCCGCGGCCCATCTCGAAGAAGTAGTGACGCATGGGGCCGGCCATGGTGGTGGCGACGAGCCGCATGCCGAGCACGCCGACGTAGAAGCGCACCGTCGCGTCCATGTCGGGGGTGACGAGGGCGAGGTGGTTGATGCCCTGCCAACGCGGGTGGTCGGGCAGCTGATCGGTGGCGGACATGTCGGCTCCTCCCGGATGGTCTGCAGGTTCCATCGTATTGCCCCGAGGACCGCTACCTTCTGGGGTCGGTCGGCCCGCGCTCGTCCCCGCCGGGTTGCTCCAGGCGACGTCGCTCTCGTTCATCGTCGTCGCCACGGAGATCGGTGTGACCGCGCACGAGCTCAAGCCGGTCAACGCCGCGTCACTCGTCGCCGCGGGGATGCAGTCGGTCCTGCTGTTCCCGGCCGGGGCGCTGGCGCGGTTGCGCCGGATCCGGCCCGCGGGCGAGTCGTCGGCGCCCGCCGTCGAGCTGCCCTGACGGTCAGGAGTCGATCAGCAGTCGATCAGCAGCCGGATCATCCAGGGGTGCAACCGGCGGCGTCGAGCACCGGTCGGGGATCGACCCGCGTGCCGTTCGGCCCACCGAGGCGCACCTGGAAGTGCAGGTGGTCGAAGCCGTTCGCGTTGCCGGTGTGGTTCACCGACCCGATCACCTGTCCCGCCACCACCGGCACCTGCGTGTTCTCGAGCGCGGGCGCGTACGCGGTGAGGTGCGTGTAGTAGTAGGTGTTGCCGTCGTCGGCCTTCAGGTAGACCGAGTAGCCCCCGACGTCGCTCGTGCCGTCCGGATAGAACGTGTAGTACCAGAGCGTGCCGTTGCGCACGGCGTACACCGGCGTGAGGATGGTGGCCGCCATGTCGACACCCTGGTGGAACGACCCGTCGGGCTGGGGGCCGAAGCCCTCCCCGTAGGCGAACGTCCCGTTGGCCAGTGGGCACGTGGTGATCGAGGCGGCCGCCGGGCCGGACGAGGTGACGGGTGCGGCGGCCGGCGTGGGCGCGGGCGGCATGCAGGCGGTCGCCACCAGGGCGACGAACGCGAGCGCGACCGCGAGGTACACCGGGCGCCGGTGGGCGGAGAGGCGAGGCACGCTGGGTGTTTCGGCAGGCACGAGCCGGAATTTGAGCCCCGCCGTTTCAACTAGACGTCAATCGCCCCGCCACGCGCCCATTCATCGGCCAGCGCCCGGAGATCGAGGTGATCGAGCGCGTCGGCCTGGCGCCGCACCCGCGTGCGCACCGCGGACTCGGCGTCGCCGCCGAGCGACCGCAGCACCCACTGCCGGCTGACCGCCCCGGCGGCCTTCGAGCCACTGGTGTCGAGGACCGGGCGCCGAGCCGGGTCGACGTAGAGCGCCAGCGTCAGCGCCCGTACGAAGTCGCGTTCGGGCTTCACGCCGACGGCCCGGAGGCGGGTCATCACGTACGACGACAGGAGTTGCAACTCCCGCACCCCGCGGCGCGACGTGCTTGTGAGCCGCATGGCGATGGGCAGGGACGCGATGCCCACCTTGAGCATCTTCGACGACGGCAGCGGGGCCTTGGTCGCCACCTTCGACGACGTGCTGGCGGCCCGCAACGCGCGGCGGGCGAGCGGGGTCGCCGCGGCCACGAACGCACCGAGGGAGGTGGCGGCGGGCCCGGGCCCGTTGCCGACCGGACCTTCCATCGCGAGCTGCTCGAACTCGGCCGCGTTTCGCACGATGAACGGCTCGTCGAAGACCCGGTCGAGGGTGCCGTCGACGAGGGCGCGCGCCCGCAGGCTCACCCGCGCCGGGAGGTCGCGGATCCGGGTGGCCGGGCGGTCGTCGATCGGGTCAAACGGCACCGCGGACCTCTTCCGGTCGGGCACCCACGGAGCGGTCGAGGCCGGCGAACAGGATGTCGAGCGCTCGACGGAAGCGGGCCGGAGCGTCGGTACCGGCCGGATCGAGGCCCACCAGCTCGAGCATCACCAGCCCGTGGATCGATCCCCAGAGCACCTCGGCGATGTCGACGGCCCGGCCGCCGAACGCGCCGGCGTCGACGCAGCGTTGCACCCGGCCGACCAGCCGTTCGAAGGCCCGGTGCGCGATGACGTGGCTCTCGTCGGTCGGCACGAATCCGGGCACCGCACCGCCGAACATCACCATGTAGTGGGTCGCGTGGCCGAGCGACGCGTCGCGGTACGCCAGCGCGCACGCCCGCAGATCGGCGACGGGGTCGTCGGTCGTGGGCAGGTCACCGAGGGTCTGGTCGAGATGCTCGAACCCCTCGGCGAAGAGCTCGTCGACCACGCCGTCCTTGCCGCCGAACCGGCTGTAGAGGCCCATGGTGGAGCACCCGGCGGCGGCGGCGATGCGCCGCACGCTGAGCGCGCCGGGACCCTCCACCGAGAGCAGCTCGCTCGCCGCCTCGAGGATCCGTCGCCCCTGTTCGTCCTGTGCGCGTCCCATCCGGCTCTCAGTCTCGCTCATGGATCCGCGGCGCGGGCGCCGCTCCCGAAGTTTGCTTGACACTGCTATAACGTCGTTATAGCATAACATCGATATAGCGTCGTTATAGTCCCGCGAGCTCGCTACCGGGACTCACCGAGCGAGAGAGGTACCCGGCCCCCATGAACGCTTCCCCGGCCGTCACACCACACGAAGATCGGGCCCACCAGCAGGTCCAGGACCGGATCCCCGATCGGGTCCACGATCGGCGGTGGCTCACCCTCGCCGTCCTGTGCGTGAGCCTGCTCGTCATCGTGATCGACAACACGATCGTCAACGTCGCACTGCCCACCCTGGTCCGCAAGCTCGGCACCAGCATCAGTGACCTGCAGTGGGTCGTCGACGCGTACACCCTGGTCTTCGCCGGTTTCCTCCTCACCGCGGGCAGCCTCGGCGACCGGTTCGGGCGCAAGGGTGCGCTCAGCACCGGGCTCGTGATCTTCGGCACCGCCTCGGCGGCCGCCGCGTTCGCCGGCGGGGTCGGACCGCTGATCGCCGCACGCGCGGTCATGGGCGTGGGCGCCGCGCTGATCATGCCGGCGACGCTGTCGATCCTGACCAACGTGTTCACCGACGCGCGCGAGCGGGCGCTCGCCATCGGGCTCTGGTCCGGGGTTGTCGGGATCGCGGTCGCCCTCGGGCCGGTGACCGGCGGGTTCCTGCTCGACCACTTCTGGTGGGGCTCGGTGTTCATCGTGAACGTCCCGATCGTGATCGTCGCCCTCGTCGCCGGTCGGTTCCTCGTTCCCACCTCGCGCAATCCCGAGCGCCCCCGCATCGACGTGCTCGGCGCCCTGCTCTCGATCGTCGGCCTCGGCGCGCTCGTCGCGTCGATCATCGAAGCCCCGAGCCACGGATGGACCGACCCGCTGATCCTCGTCGGCTTCGCGGTTGCCGTGCTCGCGCTGGTCGGATTCGTCGCCTGGGAGCGGCACACGCCCGAACCGATGCTCGACGTGCGCTTCTTCGCCAACCCCCGCTTCTCGGCCGCCAGCGTCACCGTCACCCTGGTGTTCTTCGCGCTGTTCGGCTTCATCTTCCTCTCGACGCAGTACCTCCAGTTCGTGCTCGGTTACGACGCGTTCAACGCCGGTCTCCGCACGTTGCCGTTTGCGGTCGCGTTGATGGCCCTGGCCCCGATGTCGTCGAACGCGGTCCAGTGGTTCGGCACCAAGCGGGTCGTCGTGGCCGGCATGTTGGTGTTCGCGTCGGGCCTCGTCGTGTCGTCGACGATCGCTGTGAGCACGGGCTATCCCCGCGTGATGGTGGCGATGATCCTGATGGGCGCGGGCATGGGGCTCGCGGTCGCACCGACCACCGAGTCCATCATGGGTTCGTTGCCGCTCGATCAGGCCGGCGTGGGTTCGGCCGTGAACGACACCAGCCGCGAGGTGGGTGGCGCGCTCGGCGTCGCCATCGTCGGCAGCATGCTCTCGTCGCTGTACCACACGCACCTGAACGATCGGATGCCGGCGACGGTCCCTGCTCAGGTGCGCGAAGCCGCCGACCAGTCAGTCGGTGCCGCGCTGCAGGTGAGCCACCAACTCGGACGGGTCGGTCTGCCGCTCGCCGACGCGGCCCGCGAGGCGTTCGTCTACGCCATGACCCGGGCGTCGCTCGTGACCGCGCTGGTGGCGGGGATCGGCGCGCTGTTGGCCTGGCGGTTCCTCCCCGCCCGCGCCGAGGAGCACCACGGCACCGATGCCGACGCGGTGATCGACCTGCCGGTCGACCGCCCGCGCGGGTACGTGAACCGCGCGGACGAGACCGGCGCGGACTTGGCTGCCGTCGACCTCGAGCCGGTGCAGACCGGCTGAGAGGTCGCGCGTCGGTGGTGGTGAAGATCACCGACCGGTACTGCGTGCCGAAGGCGCGAGGAGCGCGCGGGGAAACTGGTTCAGGCGCCGGAGACGCCGCGCAAGGTGGGCAGCGGGGCCTGCACCGCGTCCTTCTTCTGCTCGTCCTTCTTCTGCTCGTCCTTCGCCTTGTCCTTCTTCTTCTTGCTCTTGTGTTTCTTGTTCTTGTGCTTCTTCTTTTTCTTCTCGTGCTTGTCCGCGTCCGCGTCGGCGGGTGAGATCGAGGTGGGCGGTTCGTCGGTGAGTGGGCGCACCGGTTCGAGCACCACCGGGTTGGGGATCAGGCCGACGAGATGCTGCACGCGTTCCCGCAGATCGCGGATGTCGCCCATGAGCTGATCGAGTTGCTGTTCGAGGTCTTCGGGTTCGAACAACACGCGGCCGGGCAACTGCGGCTCGTGGCCGGCCGGGGTCAGCGAGTCGAGGACATCTTCCAGGCTCCGGCCGAGCCCGGCTTGTCGCTCCATGTCGTGCACCTTCTACTCGTACTGGCTACTCGTACTGGCTACTGGTACCGGCGACGGCGCGTGGGGGCGGGGTGCCTCGTGATGATTTTCTGGTATCTCCCGGCGGGTGATCTCCGAAACACCGCGCTCGAGTGGGTGTTCCGAGCGCGCCTCTCCGAGAGTAGGCGCGTGCTCACCCTTTGGGCGCGGATCTCGCGCCGAAAGTAGCGACGCCGTCACGGCCCGACGGCAGAACCGCCGCGCGGTCTCGGTGCGGGTCTCGGTCAGGGTGAGGTGTCGCGGAGCGCCTCTTTCCAACTCCGGAAGCGTCGGTACACGACGCCGTCGGGTCCCGTCCCCTCACCGTCCCCCGAGGGGACGAGGGTGTAGGTGAACCGGGCGCCGAGGTCGTCGGCCGCCAACGCCATGTAGCGCGCGTTGCCGCGCGTCGCCGGTCCGGCACGCCACAGCAGCCACGGCCCGATCCGGCGCTTGTAGGCCACGAGGTCGTGTCCGATGTCGGCGCCGAGCGCCACGAGCTCCGGAGGGGCCTCCACCCACGCGGTCGCCGGGATCGTGCGGTCGCGCTGCGGCGTGTCGGGGAGATCCTTGGTGTGGACGGGCGTCTCGTCGACCGGTCGGTCCTCGGCGGTGGCCATGTCGGCATCATGGCACCCACGTCGTCGCGTCCGGCCGCAGGGAGGGTCGCAGGGAGGGCCGAAGGAAGAGGGGAGCGTGCGCGGTGCTACACTGTTGTGATTCCGCTCGCGTTGCGTATGTCGCGCGCGTGGATTTTCGCAACGGGTACACGCACTCTCTCGCAGTTCCGGTTCATCGGATCCGCGTCTCGGGGTTCGTCGCCCCTCGTGAGACCGATTCGATCAATCAAAGCGCCGCCATCTCGCGCGGCCGGAACCCGGAGTTTTTTCACCATGGTCACCAATAGCTTTGCCGACCTCGGCGTCCCCGCCGACGTCGTCGGCACCTTGAAGGCGCGCGGCATCGCGTCCGCCTTCCCCATCCAGGAGATGACGTTGCCCGACGGTCTGGCTGGGCGCGACCTCTGCGGCCGCGCTCCCACCGGTTCGGGCAAGACCCTCGCCTTCGGCATCCCGCTGGCGGTCCGGGTCGAGAAGGCTCGTCCCCGCCGTCCCCGCGGGCTCGTGCTCGTGCCCACCCGGGAGCTGGCGGCCCAGGTCTCCGGCGAGCTCGAGTGGCTCGGCCGCTCGCGCAAGCTGCGGGTCGCCGCGGTCTACGGCGGCGCCGGATTCGGCCTGCAACTCAAGCAGCTGCGCCGCGGCGTCGATGTGCTCGTCGCCTGTCCCGGCCGCCTCACCGACCTCATCGAGCGCGGCGAGGTCGACCTCGACGAGGTCCAGGTCGTCGTCGTCGACGAAGCCGACCGCATGGCCGACATGGGGTTCCTCCCCGCAGTGCGGTTCCTGCTCGACCGCACCCCCGAGTCGCGCCAGACGTTGCTGTTCTCGGCCACCCTCGACGGTGCCGTCGACGCGCTCGTGCGTCGTTACCAGCGCGATCCCGCCCGCTTCATGCTCCCCGAAGAGGATCAGACCGCGGCTACCCACGTCTTCTGGAAAGCGGAGCGCGACGAGCGCGTGCAGCTCACCGCCGACGTCGTGAAGCTGGCCGGCCCGACGATCGTGTTCTGCCGGACGAAGCACGGCGCCGACCAGGTCGCGAAGCGGCTCGAGCAGCGCGGCGTCCGCAGCACCGCGATCCACGGCAACCGCTCCCAGGGTCAGCGTGAACGCGCGCTCGCCGGCTTCGCCGACGGCAAGTTCCAGGCACTCGTCGCCACCGATGTCGCCGCGCGCGGCATCCACGTGGATTCCGTCGCGTGTGTCGTGCACTTCGACCCGCCGGCCGACTTCAAGGACTACACCCACCGTTCGGGCCGCACGGCGCGCGCCGGTGCCGCCGGTACCGTCGTGTCGCTGGTGAGCCGGGAGCAGACCCGCGAGGTGTCCCGCTTCCAGCGTTCACTGGGCCTCCGCGGGGGCGTCGTGACGGCCGACCGTGACGCGCTGGCGTCGCTCACTCCCGAAGCCGTACGCGTGCGCGCCGAGGACCAGGCCGCCGACCGCACGACCGCCGACCGGCCCGCCCGCGGCGTGCGGAGCGAGCGCGCCGAGCACGCCGAGCCGGGCACGCTGCCGAGCGGCACCATCAAGTGGTTCGACGCCCGGAAGGGGTTCGGCTTCATCGAGCGCCAGGACGGCGACGACGTGTTCGTCCACTTCTCGGCCATCGAGGGCAGCGGCTACAAGCGCCTCGAAGAGGGCCAGCTCGTCGAGTTCGAGGTCGGTCCGGGTCGCAAGGGCGCGCCCGAAGGGCGGGTGCTCGTGTCCTCGATACGAACGGCGTCAGCGGCCCGAAGTGCGCCTCGATCGGGTTCGCCCACGACGCGTACGTCGGCGTGAACACGAGCTCGACGTGATGTTCCTCGCACCAGTCGCGCACGTCCCGGTTCTTGTGATGGTTGAGGTTGTCCAGGATGACGTGGATCGGTTCGCCGTCATCGACATGCGCGCGGATCGCTTGCATCGCCCGCAACGTTGCCGCTGATCCCTTGCACGGTTCGATCGTGCCGTGGCTGACAAGTCACCGACGAACACCACGCGAAGAAGGCCGTGATCCGTGCGGCTTGTGATAGTTCGCCCGCAACCGTTCGGGCTTACCGAGCGGCGCCCACCCCGACCCCCCGACCGGTTTGATCGTGAGCGGCCCGAACTCGTCGAACGCGAACGTCCGGTCCCGGGCATGTTCCAAGAGCCACTCGATGCGCGTGAGCTTCTCTTCCTTCAACGGATCGGGTGATTCCTTCCAGGTCTTGGTCCGCTGGAACGTGATCCCCTCAGCGATCAAGATCTGTCGGAGCCGTTCGCGGCTCACCGGAATCTTGGCGCCCTTCTTCGTCGCGAGATACTCGACGAGTTTGCGGACCGACCAGTGCGTGAACGGCTGACCCACGTCGACGGGCGAGCCTTGGCCGTCGAGACGATCAACGCCCGGTCACTCGTCGTGATTTGGCGGGGCCGGCCACCCGCCCACTGAGGGTCCAACGATCGCATCCCCAGATCGTTGAACCGATGAATCATCTCCCGAACCCGATCCGGTGACGTCTGCACCAACCGGGCGATCGTCGCCACATCGTTTCCGCCGACCGACGCGAGCACCACCATCGCGCGGCGCCACTTCACAATCGACCGATCCGACTTCCCACCACGCCGGACAATCTGCTGGAGCTGGCGGCCTTCCTCATCACTCACACGTCGCACACGCACACGTTCAGCCATCCGCCAAGTCTGCGCGACCTCACCCACGAAGTGGTGGACGCGACCCACCAACCACCGTGGTCAGAGCACTAGCTGTAGTTCCCATGGACGTTGGTCAGTCCGCTTGGAGGCGGCTGGCGGGTGTCTTGTGTCCGAGGGCGCCGTGTGGTCGTTGGTGGTTGTAGTAGTCGATCCATGCGGGGAGTGCACGCGTGCGGTGGGTTGAATTCCGGTAGGTCGCGGCGTAGGCCCACTCGCGCAGCATGGTCTGGATGAATCGCTCGGCTTTGCCGTTGGTGCGGGGCCGGTAGGGGCGGGTGCGGAGATGCTCGATCTGATGCGACTGACACCAGGCGGCCCACACGCCTGACCGGTAGGGCGAGCCGTTGTCGGAGAGCACTTGACGGACGGTGACACCGCGTGCGGCGAACCAAGCGACGGCCCGTTCGAAAAACGCGATGGTGGTCACCGCGCGTTCATCGGGAAGCACTTCGACGTACGCGAGGCGGGTCGCGTCGTCGATACACACATGGACGGCTTCCCACCCGGCGTTGTAGCTGCGACGTCCGGGTCCTCGGCCTCGAACGCGGTGTCCCGGACGACGGAACCGGCCGAGTTTCTTGACATCGACGTGCACCAGGTCGCCGGCATGGCGACGGCAATACCGGTTCGGTGGTTCGAGCGGGCCCAGTTTCCACAACCGGTTCAACCCGAGACGCTTCAACACCGCACACACCGTCGATGTCGGCAGCTCGAGCGTCGCCGCGATCTTCGTGCTCGTGTAACGCAACCGACGGAGCCGTTCGATTTCTGCCTCGACCGACGCCGGTGTACGCGTCGGACACGACTTCGGTGCCGAAGACCGATCCGTCATCGGTTCACCCGCCGCGTGACGAGCCAACCATCGATACACCGTCCGTTGCGAACAACCAGCAGCCTCCGCTGCCTCCTCGACCGTCCACCCCTCATCACGGACACGAACCGACAACAAGGTCCGCTGGAACGGGGTCAGCTTGGCGTTACCGTGCAACAGCATCGGGCTCCTTGAGGTGAGAGTGGGTCGCACCCTCAAGTCTCAAGGAGCCCGTACTGACGAACGTGGATGGGAACTACAGCTAGCGCTCGTCACCGAGCTCCCGCCGATCTCCCGGCCGCGTCGCGACGGCGCCGGCTCCCGCCCGTCACCGCACTGCGGCGGGCCGCGGGCCGCCGATACGCTCCTCGACCATGCGGCGGCTCCGGATCGTCCTCATCCTCCGGGGTCTGCTCGCGCTCTTCTTCCTGGTGCTCGGGGTTGTCCTGCTCGCCCAGGGTCGCGGCGTGCCCGGCGTGTTCGCGATCGTGGTGGCGATCACCAACGCCGCGCTGATCGCGGCGCTCGTCCGCCGGCAACTCCGCATCGAACGGGGCCCGGGAGCCTGAAGGTGGCGAGGCCGCCGGTGGTCGACGGCGTCGATCCCACTCGGGTCGTCACCCGGCGGGCGGCCGCGTTCTTCGTCGACGCCCTGCTGATCGCGCTCATCCCGTTGGTGACGGTCGTCGTCGTGGGCAACGTGCGCGTCCGACGCGGCGACTGCCCCAGCCCGCTGCCGAACGGGCGGGAGTGCTTCCACCTCCGCGAGAACGCGTTCGTGGTCGACAGCCACGTGTTCATCTGGTTCTTCCTGCTCCTCGTCGTGCTCTACCTCATCACGTTCGTGCTGGTACAGGGCCTCACCGGTGCGTCACCGGGGAAGGCCCTTCTCCGCATCCGCGTGATCGATGACGCCGGCGGCCACCCCGGCTTCGTCCGGTCGGCGATCCGGGCATTCGCGTGGTTCGTCGACGGGCTCACGTTGCTCCTCCCGGTGGCGCTCTGGCTGGCCTGGTTCACGCCGGGGCACCGCCGGGTCGGCGACTTCGCCGCGCGCACCTACGTCGTGCGGTGGCCCGGCGCGGTGGCGCCGCGTGCCGGGAGCCCGCCCGTCCCCCCACGAACTCGCGCCACCGCTCCTGAATCGGCGCCCTGAGCCGGCGCCCTGAGTCTCCCGCCCACCGGCTTGCTGAACGAATTGGGTCGCGCGCATGTGAATCGTGGTTCATGCCGGGCCCGATGAGGGCGATAACGATGAACGTGGGAGCTGCTGCCTTCGCCCGATCGGTGGATCGGCCCGCGCCCTTGCGGCCCGCTGCCGAGGCGACGGCGACCGAGTGGCGCTGGCGCGGGTGGACGCACTGGCCGCTGACGCCCGCCGTCGTCCTGGTGGCCGGGTTCGCGGTCGCCGCCGACTTCGTCGTCTCGTGGTTCGGGATCGTGCTCGGGCACCTGGGACGCGTCCCCGTCGCCGTCATCCTGCCCGTCGGGATCGTGCTCGCATGCATGGTCGGGCTGCGCCACCTCGGGCTCGATCGGGCGAATCTGCTCGCTTGGCGCGAGTTCCTCGTTGTCGCCTCGGCCGCCCTGCTCTTCGGGTTGTGGCAGTACTCCACCCGGATCGGCGGGTTCCCCGAGGCGATGGGCCTGGTGATCGCCGCGCTCAACGAGGAGCTGATCTACCGGCTGGCCGTCCTGATCGTCGTCGGCGCGGTGGCCGCGAAGGTCGCGGGGCGGAACTGGCGCGACTCGGCCGATTGGGGCGTCGGCCCCGGCGTGGCCGCGATCGCGGCGTCGGGTGTGGTGTTCATGCTGTTGCCCGGGCACCTGGCCCAGGTGAGTGATTCGCTGCACGCGCTGCCGTTCGTCGCCCTCGGCGCGGTGCTGGGATACGTCGTGATGCGCACCGGCGCGCTGCTTCCCGCCGCCATTGCGCACGCGGTGCTCAATCTTGCCACGCTTGCCGCGCTGAGCGACGAGATCTCGCACGGGCTGCGGATGTCGCTCGCCGCCGCCGCGCTCGTGGCATTGGTCGTCGGCACGCACGTGGCCGGGCGGCGGTTGGGCCGCTTCGGCCCCGAGCGGGTCGCGGCGAGCAGGGCAAGTGACGCGTAGCGTGCGGGCAGGTTGTGCAGCCACACGCGCGAGGATGAGCACATGACCGATCGGCTACGGATAACCGAGTTCGATCACGTCGTGCTCAACGTCACCGACGTCGAGCGTGCCCTCGCCTTCTATTGCGGCGAGCTCGGTCTCGCGCCGGTTCGGGTCGAGGAGTGGCGGCGGGGCGAGGTTCCGTTCCCGTCGGCACGCGTCACCGGCCACACCCTCATCGATCTGCTCGAGCGGTCCCGCACAGGTGAGAACGCCGACCACATCTGCCTGGTCGTCGAACCGATCGATCTCGACGCGCTGAAAGCGAGTGGACGGTTCGACGTGCTCGAAGGTCCGGCGGTGCGCTTCGGCGCCCAGGGCAACGGCACCTCGCTCTACGTGCGCGATCCCGACGGGAACACGGTCGAACTGCGGTACTACGACGCGTAGGGCGCAGCTGTCCGCCCGAGACGGTACGGTCTCGGTCATGGACATCGGTGACAAGGTCGACGACTTCGTACTGCCCGACGAAACCGGGACCCCGCGCAAGCTCAGCGAGCTGCTCGCCAACGGGCCGGTCGTGCTGTTCTTCTACCCGGCGGCGATGACAACGGGGTGCACGAAGGAGAGCTGCCACTTCCGCGATCTCGCCTCCGAGTTCGCCGCGGTGGGCGCGCAGCGGGTCGGCATCAGCCGCGACTCGGTCGACAAGCAGCACCAATTCTCCGAGAAGCACAGCTTCGACTACCCGCTGCTCTCCGACTCCGAGGGCGTGGTGGCCGCGCAGTTCGGCGTCGCCCGCAAGCACGGCCCGCCCAAGCGGGTCACGTTCGTGATCGATCGCGACAGCCGGGTCGTCGAGGTGGTCAAGAGCGAGATCCGGATGGGTGTGCACGCCGATCGCGCGCTCGACGCGCTGAAGAAGCTGCCCCACTGACACGCGAGTGCGGGCGGCGTCGGCTCAGGCCGGCGCGCCGCCCGGCAGTGCCGCAAGCAATTCGGCGACCGGCGCGTGGTCCGACGAATCACTCGCGTAGCTCTCGTAAGGCACGACCGGTCCGGGGCCGATCACGAACGTGGCGCCGAGTTGGGTGACGCGCTTCCCCGACTTGTGGATGCGGTACCCCTCTTTCCACACGCGGCGGGTACCCGCCCATGACGACGGGCCCGCGACGGTCAACCAGTTCGCCTTGCGGACGGCAGCCGCGTTCGCGGCCTCGGCATCGTCGTCGACGAGCACCAGGAACGGGATGTCCTCGTCGGCCACGAACGCCGATGCGTAGCGGGCGTCACCGGTGCCGATGGCGATCACGTCGGCACCCAGTGCGGTGATCTCGGGATACGAGCGGCGCAACTGCGCCGCGTGCGCTCGGCAGTGCAGTCAACCGAAATGGCGGAGGAAGACAACGATCACGGGGCGCTCCGCCCAGATGTCGCCGAGCCGATGCGTTCGCTCGTCGGTGCCGGTGAGCTCGACCGCTTCCAACGCTTCGATGTCCATGGAGAGCAGGCTAGGCCCCGTTTCGGCGCGCGTCGGTTAGCCTCCGATCAATGGGAGACTTGTACGCGGGCCGTATCTCGTTCGACAGCTCGGACGAAACCGTCTACATGCAGATCTCGATCGACGATCTCGATTCGGCCGCCTGGATCGGAGTCGAACCCAGCGGCCACACCGTCCCCGGGATCACCGAGAAGGGCAACTACGTCGTGAAGTTGCTCGAGGACGCCCATCCGCGACGCGGGCAGACGGCCCGGGCCGAGATCCAGAACGAGGTCGAGGACGGCGTGTTGCGCCTCGTCGGCCAGACCGCCTTCAGCTGACGTCGTTCAGCTGAAGGGCGATCGTCTCGTCAGGCGTCGGCGTCGTCGGCGGGCTCGATGACGTCGATGTCCTCCTCGACGGGGACCAACTCGCCGTCGTCGTCGGCTACCGCGATCACCTCGTCGACCACGATGGTTCCGTCGGGGGCCTCGACCGCGATCGTCTCCTCGGTGGCGAGCACGTTGCCGTCGGAATCGACGAGTGCCTTCAGGTCGTCGACCACGACGGTGCCGTCGTCGCCGACCGCAGTGGTGACCACTTCGACTTCGGAGATGTCGTCGTCGGACGCGTTGGTGTCGCTGCTCATCGCGGGCTCCTCGTTGGGTGAGGGGAGATGATCGCACACTGAGCGGCGCGCGTTGACACGCGGCACCCGCGCGGTGCCGGCGAGTTGCGTAGTGTCGGTCCATGACCGATCCGCTGGCAGGATTCACCGAGTCGACCTTCGCCTACGACGGGCTCGTCCGGCCGGTGTTCGCCGGCGGCACCGGCCCCGCGGTCATCGTGATCCACGAGATGCCCGGGCTCATCCCCGAGGTCGCCGACTTCGCCCGGCGGGTGATCGACGCCGGGTTCAGTGTGCGGATGCCGTCGTTGTTCGGGACCCCGGGTCGGCCGATGAGCGGCCGTTACGTCCTCGAGTCACTGACGCGGGGCTGCGTCGCGAGCGAGTTCACGACGCTCGCGCTCGACCGCACCAGCCCCGTGATCGGTTGGCTCCGCCGATTGGCGGCCGAGGCCCACGCCGAGTGCGGCGGGCCCGGCGTCGGCGCGGTGGGCATGTGCTTCACCGGTGGCTTCGCGCTCGGGATGATGGTCGACGACACGGTGCTCGCCCCGGTACTCAGTCAGCCGTCGCTGCCGTTTCCCGTGAGCCCCGCCCGGCGGCGGGCGGTCGGGGTCAGCGACGCCGATCTCGCCCGGGTGAAGGAACGGACGCAACAGGGGGCGTGCGTGATGGGCCTGCGGTTCACCGAAGACGTCGCGGTACCCGCCGCCCGCTTCGAGACCCTGCGCCGCGAGCTCGGCGACGCGTTCATCGCGGTGGAGATCGACTCGTCGAAGGGCAATGCCCACGGCATCCCGCGGTCCGCGCATTCCGTGCTCACCGCGCACTTCGTCGATGAACCGGGGCATCCGACGCGCGAAGCGCTCGACCGCGTGCTCGCCTTCTTCGCCGAACGCCTCACTCCGGCGTGACGTAGGCGGCGGTGATCCCGCCGTCGACCACCAGGGCCGCACCGGTCATGTAGGACGCGTCGTCGGACGCGAGGAACAACGCCGCCCGGGCCAGCTCCTCGGCCCGACCGGGACGGCCCATGGGGATGTGGGTGAGGCGGCGCCGGGCCCACTCGGGATCCTCCATGAGCTCGGCCAGCAGCGGCGTGTCGATCGGGCCCGGGCACAGCGCGTTCGCGCGGATTCCCCGCTGGGCGTACTCGACCGCGATCTCCCGGGTCATCGCCAACACGCCGCCCTTGCTCGACGTGTACGCGATCTGCGGGGTGGCCGCCCCCATGAACGCGACGAACGACGCCACGTTCACGATCGCCCCGCCGCCCGATTCGAGCATCGCGGGAATGCCGTGCTTGCAGCCCAGCCAGACGCCCTTGAGGTTCACGTCCATGACGCGGTCCCACGTCTGCACCGAGGTCTCGGTGGTGCCGCCGTCGGCGGCGGGAAAGACGCCGGCGTTGTTGTAGAGCACGTCGAGGCCACCGAACGTGTCGACGGCGAACGCGACCATCGCTTCGACCTGACGCTCGTCGGAGACGTCGGCGTGCACGAATGCCGCGTCACCGCCGGTGGTGCGGATGGCGTCGACGGTCGCCCGGCCGTCGTCGTCGGACGCGTCGACGACGACGATGCGGGCACCTTCGTGCGCGAACAGCAGCGACGCGGCGCGGCCCATGCCGTTCCCTGCGCCCGTGATGAGCGCGGTCTTGTCGGTGAGTCTCGTCATGGCCGTATGCTGCCGTAGATGGAGGTGGCGGGGCGGCATCGACTCCTCGCGGGCGCAGGCCCCGACCCCGACCCCCACGCCGACCCCCGGGCCTGATCGTGGAACCCACGGCACCGCAACCGGGTCCACAACCCGAGGTCCGGTCGCACACCTTCGTCCAGATGGCGGTGTGGGTCGAGCTGTTCTACGACCTCGTCTTCGTCGCCGCCATCCTGGTGTTCAGCTCGGCGGTGTCGCACCTGCACGACGCCGGGCACATCAGCTGGGTCGTCGCGGTGTTCGCGGCGGTGTGGTGGGTGTGGATCTCGACCACCCTCTACGTGAACCGGTTCCACGCCGACGACCTGACCCACCGGTTGCTGGTGTTGGTGCAGATGTTCCTCCTCGTGCTCGTCGCGATGGAGTCGCGCGCCGGGGTCGCCGACGATGCTCCGTACCTCGCGGTGACCTACGGGTTGCTGCTCGGCACCGTGGCCGCGATGTATTGGCGTTCCGCGCGCGCCGGCGGTCCGCACGCGGCGTTCGCCCGGCGGCTGGCGGTACTCAACGGCGCCGCCGCGCTCTGCTTCTTCGTGGCCGCGCCGCTCCCCGACGCGTTCCGCATCACCTTCGCCGCGATCGGGCTCGCGGTGGTGGTCGTACCCGGAGTCATGCGCTCGACCCGTCTCGCCAGCGCGCCTCCGCTCGACGAGGCGCATCTCGTCGAGCGCATGGGTGCCTTCACCATCATCGTGTGCGGCGAATCGTTCGTGAAGGTTGCCATCGCGGTGAGCAGTAACACCGTGAGCGCGGTCGACATCGTCGCGCTCGCGTTCCAGTTCGTGCTCACGTTCGCGATCTGGGCGAGCTACTTCGAGGACATCCCCCACGCCGGCGTGAACCAGCGTCGCTTCGCCCCGTGGCTCGCGCTGCACCTGGTGGCGCAGATCTGCATCGCCGGCACCGCGATCGGGGTGTCGAAGCTCGTGCAGCTCGGCCTGCTCCACCAACTGCCGGTCGAAGACATCCTGGAGATCATGGAAACTTTGGCGCTGCTCTACCTCGCCCTCGCCGGTCTGGGTGCCTGCACCCGGCGGCGCCCGATTCGTCCTCTGGTGGTGTTGCGGGTATGCACCGCGGTCGTGGTCGCGATCGTCGGCGTCGCCGCGTGGAAGGTGTCGTGGATCGACCTCGCCGAAGGCGTCGGGCTCCTGACCGTCGTCGCGGTCGTGCATGCGTTCCTGGTCGCCCGCGTGCGTGCCGGCACCGTCGTCGTGCCCGCGGTGCCCCTCGGCTGAGTCGAGCCCGCGGGCTCGGGGCGCGGGCTCGGAGTCCGGCGCTCGGGTCGGACGCGGTCAGGAAGCCGGTTCGAGGATGATGACGGGGATGTCGCGCTCGGTCGACGCCTGGTACGTGTCGTAGGCGGGCCACACCGCGGTGAGCCGCGGCCACCACTCGCGCTTCTCGTCGGCGCCGGCGGTGCGGGCGCGGAAGTCGAAGACCTCGCTGCCGTCCTGCAGGGTGACGTCGGGGTTGTCGACCAGGTTCAGGTACCAGACCGGGTGCTGCGGTGCGCCACCCATCGACGCCACGACCGCGTAGGTCCCGTTGTGCTCGACGCGCATGAGCGGTGACTTGCGCAGCTTGCCGCTCTTGCGGCCCCGGGTGGTGAGGATCACGACGGGCACGCCCTCGAGTACGCCGCCTTCCTTGCCGCCGGTGGCTTCGTACTGGCGGACCTGCTCGGCGATCGGTTCCCACGGGCTCGGTTCGTATTCACCGGTCAACGTCATGGCGCTTCTTTCGCGGAGGGCAGTGGGGGAGCCCTCAAGTTAGCGAGCGCGCGTCAGACGTCGGGAAGGTCGTACGGGAACTTGGCCGACACGCCGCCGTCGACGACGAGCGTCTGGCCCGACACGTAGCCCGCGAGATCCGACACGAGGAAGAGCAGCGCCGACGCGATGTCGGCGGGCAACGCCACGCGCCCGAGCGGTGAGTTCGCTTCGTTCTTGCGTCGGCCTTCGTCGCCGAGGTAGCCCGAGACGCGCGGGGTCCACACGACACCGGGGGCGACCGCGTTGACCCGGATGTTGTGCGGGCCGAGCTCCACCGCACCGGAGCGCACGAGGGCCATGAGGCCGGCCTTGGCCGCGCCGTACGCCGAATGCCGCGGCGCCGACGTGAGGCCCGACACCGACGCGATGAAGGCCATGGCGCCTCCGCCCGTCTTCGCCATCGTCCGGCCGCCGATCTGCATGGCCAGGAACGCGTGGCGCAGGACGATGTCGTGGTGCCAGTCCCAGTACTCGTCGTCGATCTCGAGCAGGTCGCCGTAGCGCGCCATGCCGATGATGTCGACGAGGCCGTCGACCTTGCCCAGTTGCGCGACCGCTTCGGCGAACAGTCGCTCGACCTCGGGTCGGCTGGTGGCGTCGCCCGACCAGGCGATGCCGCCTACTTCGGCGGCGACGTCGTCGGCCAGCCCTTCGTCCTGGTCGACGCACAGCACGCGGGCCCCCACCGATGCCAGTGCGTGGGTCGTCTGGCGCCCGATGCCCTGGCCCGCCCCGATCACGACGAACCCGCGCCCGTCGAGACGGAGACGGCCGGGAAAGTCTGCGACTTCGGTGTTGTCGGTGCGGGTCATGGCATCACTACTCCGCCGTTCGGTCGTAGGACCTGGCCGGTCATGAACCGGGCCGCGTCACTCGCGAGATAGAGCATGGCGTACGCGATGTCCCCCGGCTCGCCGGTGATCCCGAGCGGCGACTGCCCCGCCCGCAGCGCGAGCACGTGGGCGCGCGCCTCTTCATCCACTCGCCCGGCGGAGTCGGTCCAGTGGACCGCGACCATGGGTGTCTCGATGAATCCGGGGGCGACCGCGTTGACGCGCACGCCGTTGCTGCCGAGCTCGACCGCGGCGGTCTTGGTGAGGTGGATCACCGCGGCTTTCGTCATGCCGTAGACCGCGAGGTTCGGCGAGGGCATGTCGCCACCGGCCGACGCCACGTTCACGATCGCGCCGCCGTGGGTGCCCATGGCCCGCGCCGCGGCCGCGGTGCCGAAGAACACGCCTTTCAGGTTGACGCCGACGACCGCGTCGAGGTCGGCCTCCGCGGTCTCGGTGATCGGGGCGTGGCGGAGCAGTCCGGCCACGTTGGCCCACACGTCGAGGTGCGCGTGTTCGGCGAGTGCACGGGCGGCGACCGCCTCCACCTGATCGCGCTCGGACACGTCGGTCTCCACCGTCGTGACCCGCGAGGCTGGTGCGACGTCGGCCACGGCGGCGGCCGATTCGGCGAGCCCGGCGGCGTCGCGGTCGGCGAGCACGACGTCGGCGCCGGCGGCCGCGAACACCCGAGCGGCCTCGCGGCCGATGCCGCCCGCGGCACCGGTCACGACGGCGACGCGGCCGGGAAGTCCGAAACGCGCGAGCAGTTCGTCGTCAGCCACGAACCTTCCCTATCACAGCTGAGTCGCACCGCGCCCCCGAGCCCGCCGCGCCCGACCCAAGTAGGGTCCCCTGGCGTTCCCCGCGTCCCGATGGAGGCCTCATGCCGTTCAGCGTCGTCCGGTTCAACTGCGTGCAGCCCGGCCTCGATCCGGTCGAGATGTCGGCCCGGTACCGCGCGTTCGTCGACATGGCGGGGTACGCCGACGAGCACGGGTTCAACATGCTCTCGCTCGAGGAGCACCACGGCGCCGAGAACGGGTGGAGTCCCTCGCCGCTCGTGATGGCCGGACTCGTGTTCGGTCGCACGCAGAACCTCGCGGTGTCGATCTCGGCGCTGCTCGTGCCGCTCCACGACCCGCTACGGATCGCCGAGGACATCGCGGTGCTCGATCTCGCCAGCGGGGGACGGCTCACGGTGATCGCGGGTATCGGCTACCGCCCGGAGGAGTACGCCGCCCACGGCAAGGACTGGGCGTCGCGCGGCGCGTTGCAGGACGAGGCCATCGACGCCATGTTGAAGGCGTGGACGGGCGAGCCGTTCGAGTACCGGGACACGACGGTGCGGGTCACGCCGCGGCCGCTGACCCAGCCCCACCCGACACTTCTGCTCGGGGGCACCAGCAAGGTCGCGGCGCGTCGCGCCGCGCGCTTCGGGCTGCCGTTCTTCCCGGCGGCCCACCTCCCGGAGCTCGAGGCCTACTACTACGAGCAGTGCGCCGAGCACGGCACCGAAGGCTTCTGCATGATGCCGGGCGCCAGCACGGTGATGACCCACGTCGCCGAGGACCCCGAGCGGGCGTGGAGCGAGCTCGGTCAGTACTTCTTCAACGAGGCGTTCACGTACTCCGCGTGGCAGCAGCCGGGACAGACGTCGGCGGTGCACTCCTACGCCGGCGATGTCGACGCGCTGCGCGCCGAAGGCATCTACGAAGTCGTCTCGCCCGCCGAACTGGTCGACCGTCTGCGCGCGCAAGGTGCCGCAGCGGCCTGCAACCTGCACCCGTTGGTCGGCGGTATGCCGATCGACGAGGCGTGGAGCTCGTTGCGCCTCTACGTGGAGGAAGTGCTCCCCGCGTTGTCGTGATCGCTACCGGGCTCCGCGCCCACGTCGCCCCCCATCGCGTGCGTGGGCAGGCGGCGAGTCACGAAGAACGCGCCGACGGTGATGAACGCGGCCACGAGCAGCCCAGCCTTGAGCGCCTGGAGCTCGGAGTCGGAGTAGTGCGAGACGAGCGCGTCGACCTCGGCGGGCGGGACGCCGGCTTTGGTGGCCGCGACGCGCAGGTCGTCGGCGGGGACGAACGGCACTCCCGCTTCGAGGGACGCGTTGGCGGTGTCCTTGGTGGCCTGGCTGATCGCGTGGTCGGCGTTGACCTGCCCGAGGAACGCCGACGCCAGCCCGCCGATCACGATCGCCCCCATCAGCGCGACGCCGAGCGCGGAACCGAGCTGCTGCGCGGTGTTCTGCACCCCGCCCGCTTCGCTGCGTTCCGAAGGGGCCACCGACGACTGCACGACGTTCCCGAGCTGGCCTGCGATCAGCCCCATGCCCGCGCCGAGCACGGCCATGGTGATCGCGAACCACACGGTGTCGATGTCGGGCTCGATGTGCCCGAGCAGGAGCAGCGTGCCGAGCAGGAGCACGCCGAGCCCGACCCGCACAACCGTGCGGGGACCGAATGCCTTCGCCAACCGCGGCCCGAGCATCGCCCCGATGAACAAGGTGATGGAGATCGGCACCATCGCGATGCCGGTCTCGAACGCGTCGTAGCCCTGCACCACCTGGAGGTAGAGCGGCATGGTGAAGAAGATGCCCATCAGGATGAGGTTCTGGGCGAGGTACATGCTCACGCCCGCGCGCAGCACCGCGTTCTTGAACAGTTCCAACCGTACGAGCGGGTCGCGTCCGGACGCCTCGCGGTGACGTTGCCACGAGATGAACAACATGATCACCACGAAGCCGGCGCCGATGACGAACAACGTCAACGAGAACCCGAACGGCTCCAGCGGCGAATTGCGGGGCTTGACCCAACCCCACGTGCTCGACTGCAGGACGCCCAGCACCACCAAGCCGAGCCCGATACACGACAGCACCGCGCCCACGATGTCGAGTTGCGGCGGCGGGCCGTCGCGCGGCGTGTCCTTCACCGCGCGTACCAGAAGCAGGATCACCGCGGCGACGACGACCTCGCCGATGAACACCAGCCGCCACGAGAGGTAGGTGGTGACCCAACCGCCGAGTAGCGGCCCCACCGCGACGCCGACGCCGGCCATGGCGCCGACCAGTCCGTAGGCGACGGCGCGCTTCTCGCCGGCGAAGTTCCCTGCGACCAGCGCGACGAGCGCGGGCAGGACGAGCGCGGCGCCGATCCCTTCGAGCACCGACCAGCCGAGCGCGAGCGACGCCACGTCCCACGACGCCGCGGTCAGCGCCGAACCACACGCGTAGATCACCATGCCGATGGCGAATGCGCGCCGACGCCCCCAGAGGTCGCCGAGCTTGCCGCCGGTGATCATCAGCGCCGCCATCACCAACGAGTAGAAGGTGATCACACCCTGGATGGTCGTGACGCTGGTGTCGAAGTCCTTGACGAGCTGGCTGATCGACACGTTCATCACGGCCTGGTCGAGCACCATGAGGAACTGCGCCGCGCACAGGACGAACAGCACCCGCCGATTGATGGTGATCACCCCTCCGGTCGTTCCGCCAGCGGGCGGAACACTAACGGAGCGGCTTCTCAGGGGAGCGGGTGGGCCGAGAAGAAGTTCCACATGAGCGTGTTGGCGTCGACCGCGGTGGTCTGCGGTCCGAGGAGCCGCGTGATCCGTTGCTGGAGGATGGGCCCCCCGGGCCACTCGTGGCCTTCGCCGGCGATGGTGTAGAGCTGCACCGCGGCATCGTTCGCGCAGCCGGCGTACGCCGTGAGGGTCGTACCGGGGTCCGGTTGCGAGGTGGCCGGCGGAACGGTGCACTGGTTGTGCGGCGCCCATCTCCCGGCGGCGACGGGGACGCTGTAGGTCCAGTACTTCTGCCCGTTGCCCCCGTACGGGTCGACCGGGTCGGCGGTGCCGTGGAAGGCGATCACGGGCACGGCGCGTGAGGCCGGGCACGGCGAGGGGAAGCGCAGCCCGCTGACCGGAGCGACCGCCGCGAACGTGGTGCTCGCATCGCACCCCAGCTGGCTCGACAGGCGGGCGCCGCCGGAGAAACCGGTCGCGTACACGCGTGCGGTGTCGACGCAGTAGCGCTGCGCCAGCGCGGGCACGAGCCGGGTGAGGAAGGCCACGTCGTCGGCCGAGCCCTTGGGTACCGCGGCCCCGCCGATCAGTGGCTGCTTCGGCACGTTCCAGTCGAACCCCGTGCCCGACGGGATCGCGGCCTGCGGATAGGCGACGAGGAAGTCGTCGGCGTCAGCGGTGGTGTTCATCCCGGTGAGGCCTTCCTGCTCGAGCGCGGTCGATCCGCTGCCGTGCAGGTTGAGCACCAAGGGCGTGGGGCGATCCGGCTCGTAGCCGGTGGGGGTGTGCACGATCACCGTGCGCTTGCGTCCCCCGATGGTCGGCGTGAGTGTCGTGGTGCCGGGGGTGGCGCCGGCGCGGCAGCCCCGCGGGGCCGTCGGCACGGCGGGGCGGGCCGCGCTCGCGATCCCGATGGCACCCCCGATCGTGACTGCGACCGTGACTCCGAACGCGGCGACCAGAACGGCGACGATCCTGACTGCACTCACGATGGGGAACGTAGTTGTGTCGGCCGCCACCGGGGGCCGCGGTACGTTCACGCGGTGCCCCGCGCTCTTGCCGTCGACGACCTCGTGTTGTGCAGCGGCACGATCAGGCGAGCGCCAATCGACGTCACCGTGCGGGCCGCCGCGGCCGCGGGGTTCAGGGGTGTCTCGATCTACTACGACGAGTACGTCGCAGCGCGGCGCGGCGGGTGGTCCGACGCCGATCTCCGCCACCTGCTCGACGATCACGACATCGTGGTGGCCGAGATCGACGGGCGCATGGACTGGCTGCCCGGCGACACCGGAGCGCCGACCACCGAGGAGTTCGTCCGCGCCGGCGGCGCGCTCGCGGCCCGGTCGATCACCGTGCTCGAAGTGCTGGGCCGGCCCGTCGGCGACACCATCCCGTTCGAGGTCGCCGGCGACGCGTTCGCGAGGGTGTGTGATCGGGCCGCCGACCACGGCCTGCTCGCGCACATCGAGTACTTCCCGCGCTCCGGCATCCCCGACCTGCACACCGCGTACGAGGTCGCGCGCCGCGCCGCCCGTCCGAACGGCGGCGTCATGATCGACTGCTGGCACCACCGGCGCGGCCCCGACGCCGGTCGTGTCGATCTCGGGGTCCCGGGCGCGGCCGTGCTCGCGGTGCAGGTGGGCGACGTCGCCGCCGAGGCCGGTGCCGATCCGCTGGCGGAGATGATGCACGGGCGGGTGCTGCCCGGGCAGGGTGCGGGTGACCTCGTGCCCTTCCTGCGCGCCCTGCGTGAGCAAGGCTGCGTGGCGCCGATGGAGGTGGAGGTCTACTCCGACGACCTCGCCGCGCTCGACCCGGCCGACGCGGCCCGTCGCGCCGGCGACGCGCTGCGCGCGGTGCTCGCCGCGGCCGGTCTCGCGTCGGCCGGGCTCGCCTGACACGGGCCGTTCTCACACCCGACCCGGCTACGACTCCAGCGGTTCGAGGCCGTGGAACGGGCTGCCCGCAGCCTGCCACTCCTGGTACAGACCGAAGAAGTCCTCACCGAACGGGTCCTCGCCCATCAGTGGCATCGCGGCGCGGCGGATGGTGAAGTCGGTCGGGGCCAGCTCGCCCGCTCGTACGAAGTGTCGACGGGCGATGGCGTCGTCGCCCCGTCGGCGCGCCTCGGTGGCGATCCGGAAGTGCAGCCGGGCCCGGACCTCGTCGTTGGAGAGATCGGGCACCGCGGCGCGGGCGTCTTCCTCGCTGATCGACACGGTGCCGTCGCGCACCCACGCGCGGATTGCCGCCAGCCCGGGATCGGCATCGACGCCGGTGAACTCCTGGAACATGTTGGTCCCGAACGCGACGCTGTTCGGGCGCACGATGCGATCGTGTTCGTCGATCCACACGACTGTCGGCACGTTGCTGATCGCGTACACCTCGGTCAACACGTGCTGGCGATCGATCAAGACCGGGAACGTGATGCCGTCGACCCACGGGCGCACGTCGTCGACCGACTCGTCGATGGCGACGGCGATCACGGTGAACCCGGTGTCACGCAGCTCGTCGTGCAGTGCCTGCCACCCGGGCAGGTCGTAGCGGCAGCCTCACCAGGAGGAGAACGCGTGCAGCAGTCGTTTCCGGCCGCGCCACTCGGAGAGCGCGTGGAGGTTGCCGTCGAGGTCGGGCAGCGTGAACGGTGGCGCGACGAGCGCGGTAAGTGCCTCGCGTCGCGTCTCCGCCGGCAGCGCGATCGCCGCCATCCCCGCGTCGGTGTCGACCACCGACGGGCGCCCCAGCACGGTCGCGACCGCGGCGAGGTCGAGCCGATCCTCCACGAACAGTGCGGTCCGGTCGCGCACGGGCGCGCACGCGTCGTCGCGGCACAGACCTTCGGGCTTGAGCTGCCACCCGAGCGCATCGGGGAGGTCGGCGGGCTCGACGAGGAACGCGCCCGCGTCGATGATCGCGTCGACGGTGCGGGTCTCGTCGCTGATGATCGTCACCTCGGGCATGCCCGCTCCTTGACCGACCCTGCGAGAACCGGATCCCGGGCTAGAACGGCACGACCGCTTCGCAGCTGGCGCACCACTCGCCCTCCGGTGCCCACGCTAGGTCGTCGAACACGCGGAGCGAGTCACGCGTCCCGCACGCGGCAGCACCGGTGTCGGTGTCGACCGCGTGTCGCTTACCCTTCGGCTCGCGTGCCCCGGGCGCCGCCTTGGCCCGGCCCATGCCGCGCGATGCGGCCGGGCGGGACCCGAGCGCGCCGACGACATAAGGCATACCGTGAGGGTACGCCCGCTCCGCCGCCGCGACGCCGAGACGCACCGGATTCTGTGGAAATGGGACGCCGCGGGTGGAATGGCTCAGGAACCGTACGGCGACGGTCGACGTTCACACTGTGCGCCCGTAGTTCCGGCGCCCCGTTCTGGCCATCCCGTGCCGCAGTCCCCGTGTCGAAGTGAGGCCCAGTGTCCGAGAACCCGACCGCCGACGAATTCCCCTCCGCACCCGGTCCCGAGGCCGGCCCGGAACCCGAGCCCCCCACCGTCCCCGTGGCGGCCGGGCCCGAGCCGGAACCGCCCACGGTCGAGCACACCGCGGTCCCGGAGACGGCGACCGCCCCCGCCGCTCCCGTGCCGCCGGCGGGCGACGGCACCCCGCCCGAGTCGGGCTCGTCGTCCTGGTGGGACGGCCCGCGCATCGTGGTCGTCGGCCTGCTCGTCCTGCTGCTCGGTGCCGGGGCCGGATTCCTGGTGGGTCGTTCGACGGCCGATTCCGGGCCGAGCTCGCTCGCCGATGCCGCCAGCCAGACCGCCAAGGGTGATCTGCCCGCCGGCGACCTGTCGCTCCAGCAGCTGCTCCAGGACCTCGGCCAGCGTTCCGGGAACGGCAACGCCGGCGGGCTCGGTGGACTGCTGGGCGGGCTGCTCGGTGGGAAGAACGGTGACTCCAGCGCCCTGAACGGTCTCCTCAACCAGCTCCGCGACCGTCTCGGTCACGAGAGCGGCGGCAGCGGCTCGAACGGCAACGGCTCGAGTGGCAACGGTTCGAACGGGAGCGGCGGGACGACCTCGTCCGAGGCGTTCCTCGGCATCTCGGCTGCCGCCGCGCCGACCGGCCAGTCGGGCGTGCAGGTTGCCGCGGTCGCCGCGTCCGGCCCCGCCGCCGACGCCGGCCTGCAGGCGGGCGACGTGATCACCGCGGTCGACGGCACCGCCGTCTCCAACCCGGCCGCGCTGGTCACCGCGATTCACGCGCACCAACCGGGCGATCAGGTCACGATCACCTACACGCGCGGCGGCAAGTCGACCGAGGTGAAGGTCCGGCTCGGCAACTCCGCCACCGCCAGCACGCGGCCGGCGTCGCCTACGACACCCCCCGCCACCGGCACCGCCTGATCGCGAAGCACCCCCGTTCCGACACGGTCGCGACCCCCCCGCGGCGCCGAACCGCCGTCGAAGGACGAGGCCGTAGAGTCCCGATTCGTGGACGCCAGTGAGTTCCTCGGGCTACGAGCCACCACCGATCCACTCCGGTGGCGGCTCGAGGTCGTCCCCGGTGTGTGCACCGACGGCCTCTTCCTGTTCGGCGGGTGTGGGCTCGGCGCCGCCATCGAGGCGCTCGAGCGCGCGACCGATCGCCCGGCGGTGTGGGCGGCCGCGCAGTACCTGTCGTACGCCCGCCCGCCCGAGCTCCTCGACATCGAGGTGACGATCGCCGTCGCCGGGCACCAGACCACGCAGGCGCGAGCCGTCGGACGGGTGGGTGATCGCGAGATCCTCACCGTGAACGCGGCGTTGGGCCGCAGGGACGCGGCGTGGGCGGGCCAATGGATCGAGATGCCCGACGTCGCGCCGCCCGAGGCGTGTCCACCGCGCAGCCACATCTCCACCGTCGACGATTCGGTGGCGAAACGCCTCGAGATGCGCCTGGCCGTCGGCCGCGACTTCTCCGCGTTCGACGGCACTCGCACCGACGGGCACGCCGCGCTCTGGGCGCACGTGCCCGACGTGCTCGAGATGTCGGCGGCGACGCTCGCCATCCTGGGCGACTACGTGCCCTTCGGCGTCGGTCAGACCCTCGGCGAATTCGTGACCGGCAGCAGCCTCGACAACACCGTGCGCGTCTGCTCACTCGTGGCAACCGATTGGGTGTTGATCGACGTGCAGGTGCATGCGGTGTCGAACGGCTTCGGGCACGGTCGCGTCAATCTCTGGGCCCAGGACGGCACCCTGCTCGCGACCGCGGGGCAGTCGTGCGCGCTACGCGCGTGGTCCGACTCCCGCGTCGGCGCGCTCGGGACCGTCCAGGACGAGTCCCCGCGCCGAACACCTGGGGTATGACCCGAACCCGGAGTGCGCGCGCTGTCGGCCGCGCCGCGCCGGGTGCCGCGGTCGCGCTGCTCGCCGCGCTCGTGATGACGCTTGCGGCGGGCGCCGGTCTCCCCGCGTCGGCCGCGACCGGGGCGAAGAAATCGCCAACCACCTCGACCACCACCACCCCGTCCACCACCACGACGACGCCGGGCCCCGCCGCGCCACTGCGGGTACTCGTGGTCGGGGAGTCGCAAGCCGGCACGGTCGCCGCCGGATCGCCGGTCGGGCAGGGGAAGCACGGCCTCGACGCCCAGCCCGGCCTGGTGCTGTGGGACCGCACGATCCTGGGGTGCTCGATCTCGACGGTCCCGACCTTCATCCTGGCCGACGGCGAAGCGACCAAGAACCAGTGCGGCGGCGCCGGCCGGTGGCAGCAGCAGTGGACGGCCGACGTCGCCGCGACCAAGCCGGATGTCGTGTTCCTCATGGCCGGCGCCCGCGATCTCTACGACGTGGCCGGTTTCGGCGGGTCGGTCATCCACCCCGGGGATCCGGTCTGGACCACCACCTACACCGCCGACCTCCACCGGTTGTTCGGGATCCTCACCGCGGGCGGCGCGCCGCTCGTCGTGGTGAAGCCCCCGGCCTGTTACGGCCAGGACACGCTGCCCGGCGGCGAGGCGCAGGACCCGGTACGGCTCGACCCGGCGCGCGTGCAGGCCGTCGCCGCGGCGTGGCAGACGGCCACGCGCGCGAGTGGCCTCCGGCTCCTCGATCTCGACGCGGTGATCTGCCCGGGCGGAGTCGCCGACCCCGCGATCCGCGCCGACGGTGTGCACTTCACTGCCGCCGGTGCCGATCGGCTCGCGCCGGAGATCACGGCCGCCCTCCGCAAGGCGGTGGCGCCGCCGCGGCGGGCGACCCGTCACTCCCGCTAAGGAGTCGGTTCGCGCGTCGACGCACCGAGCACGCGCGCGAACTCGATCAGATGGTCGCGGTACCTCGCCGCGAACGCTTCGCTCGACGGCGACGCGCCGGTGACCAGCTCGCACACGTGCGGGAGCAGGAGCGGGTACACGCTCGCACCGACGAGGGTGAGGTACAGCAGCTCGGGATCGAGGTCGGCGGGGAGGTGGCCGGCGTCTTGTTCGGCGCGGATACCGGCCAGCCGCTCCCGGTAGATGGCGCGACGGACGTCGTCGTCGGTGTCGGCACCCGCGTTCCCTTCGAGCGCTTCCCACAACAGCACGCGCAGGTAGCGCGGATCGCCGCGCCCGCGGTCGAACAGCGCCGCCAGCTCGTCGGGATACTCGGCCGGACGCCCGCTGAGATCGGCGCCCGGACGCGATCGGCGCGCGCCCATCACCGCGCGGTAGAGCCCTTCTTTCCCGCCGAAGTAGTGCGAGATGAGCTGTTTGTTGAGGCCGGCGCGTTGTGCGATGGCTTTGACGCGCGTGCCGGCATACCCGTTGGCTGCGAACTCCTCCAACGCGGCGGCCAGGATGCGTTCGCGGCTGCGCTCCGGGTTGCGCCCGCGGCCGGAGAGGCTCGGCTCGTGCCCCGAGGTCGGCTCTGGGGGTGCCGGCGGTGAGCCAGTTATCATCCGTCCGGATGATAACGGCTGACCGTCCGTGAACGAAGCCGATCACGCCGCGCCCGCGGTGCCCGATCCGCGCCGGTGGATCACGCTCAGCATCGTGACCATGTCGGTGTTCATCGTGACCCTCGACAGCACCGTGCTGAACGTGGCGATCCCCACGATCCTGCGCGACTTCAACACCACCCTCCCGAGCCTGCAGTGGGTCGTCACCGGGTACTCACTGACCTTCGCCACGCTCCTCATCATCGGCGGGCGCCTGGGCGACATCTACGGGCACCGACGGGTGTTCGTGATCGGCGCGTGGCTGTTCTTCGCCGGATCACTGCTCGCGTCGGTGTCGTGGTCGGTGCCGAGCCTCGTGCTCGGTGAAGCGCTGATCGAGGGGATCGGCGCGTCGCTGATGATGCCGGCGACGCTCGCGATCATCTCGACCACGTTCCACGGCCGGGAGCGCGCGACCGCGTTCGCGGTCTGGGGTGCGGTGATCGGTCTGGCCGCCGCGCTCGGGCCGGTGATCGGCGGGTTCCTCACCACCAACTTCTCGTGGCGGTGGTCGTTCCGGATCAATCTCGTGATCGCGCCGCTCGCCGCGATCGGCGCGTTGCTCTACATGAGCAAAGGCATTCGCGCGAAGCACCGCGCCCGTATCGACCTCCTCGGTGCGACGCTGGTGGCCGTCGGCATGTTCCTGCTCGTGTTCGCGATCAGCGAGGGCGGTACCTACGGCTGGCTCGCGCCGCTCAAATCGTTCGCCATCGTCGGGTGGAACGCGTGGCCCTCGTCGCGCGCGGTGTCGATCATGCCGATCGTGTTCGTCGCGGCCGCGGTCATCCTGACCGCGTTCTACTTCGTGGAACGAACGAAGGAGCGAAGACAGGAAGACCCGCTCTTCGAGTTCGGCCAACTCCGGCACCGCGGCTTCCGCTACGGCCTGATCACCACATCGATCCTGGCCATGGGTCAACTGGGCCTGCTGTTCGCGCTGCCCGTCTTTCTGCAGGACGGCAAGCACCTCTCCGCCGAGACGAACGGGTTGTGGTTGGTGCCGCTCGGCATCTGCATCGTCCTCGGGTCGCAGTTCGGGGGCCGACTCACCCGGCGGATCGGGACGACACGCGTCGTGCAACTCGGCCTCGCGGTCGAGACGGTCGGCCTCGTGATGGTCGCGTTGTCGATCTCTCCCGACCTCACGTTCCTCGAGCTGCTGCCCGGCCTGGTGCTGTTCGGGGTGGGGCTCGGATTCGCGAGCTCGCAGCTCACCAACGTGATCCTGTCGGACGTCGACCCCGACAAGTCGGGCGTGGCCAGCGGGACGAACTCGACCGTCCGCCAGGTGGGTGCCGCGCTCGGGATCGCGATCATCGGCACGATCCTCACCGCGCAGACGATCCGGCACACGTTGGCCAATGTCGCCGCGTCCGATCTCCCCACCACGCTCAAGGTCCGTTCCGGGATCCTCGTCCACCAGTACGGCGCGAACTTCGCGCCACCGCGCGGCACGTCCCCGCGCGACGCGGCCACGCTGCAGCACGCGCTCGTCGACGGCGTCGCCGCCGGCACGCGCCCGGCGATGCTCTTCGCCGCCGGCGTCGTGCTGGTGGGGACGTTCCTGTCGTTGCTGATCCCGCGGATCGGCCCGCCCGCGCCGACGGTCGATCACGACAAGGCGCTGGAGGTGCTCCGGACCTTCGATGCCTTCGAAGCGGTCGAACCCGATCGGGCGATGGTGATGGAGACGAGGCCCGACGTCAGCTCGTGACGAGCTCGTCGATGCGGGCGAGGGTGTCCTCCATGGCCTTGATCGTCTTTTTCCGGGCCGGCTTCACGAAGAACTTGACCTTCTCCTGCGAGATGTCCCACGTCTCGCGCACCCGGGTGCCGCCGTCGACCGGTTCGAGCTCGTAGCGCCAGATCCGCCCGCCCGCGATCTTGGCGCCGAACGAGCTCGGCGGCCGGGTCTGCCACGCGATGCGCCGGTTCGGTTCGAACTCGATCACCTCGCTCTCCATGGAGTACGGGATCCCGAGCTTCATCGACATCCCGAACTTCGACCCGAGCGCGAGCGGCTCGGTGCCGGCGGCGCCACCGTTCTTGACGCCGACGACGGTGCCCGAACCGTCGATCTCCGGGTGACGGCGGGGATCGGCGATGAGCTCGAAGATCTTCTCGGGGGGCGCGGCGATCACGCGTTCGACGGTTTCGGTGTCACCGGGGTCAGCCATGGCGGGAGCGTACCGGGAACCGGCAAGGGGTGACAGAATGCCGCGTCCGGCATCGAGGAGAGGATCATCACCATGGCGCTGCCCACCGACGACGTACTCGCCATCCAGAAGCTGATCGCCGACTACAACTTCGCGGTCGACGACGGCGACGGCGACGCGTTCGCGGCACTGTTCGTCGAGGAAGGCTCGCTCGACTCCGGCTTCGGTGTCACCAAGGGTGTCGACGCCCTGCGCGAGTTCGGCGGCACCGTGCCCACGATGATCCCCGGCCCGCGGCACATCGCGACCAATGTGTCCATCGACGGTGACGGCGACACCGCGACCGCGCGCCTCTACCTGCAGATGTTCGGCACCGGCGGGGGATCAGCCGAGACCAAGTTGATCATCAGTGGCCGCTACGAGGACACGCTGCGGCGCGAGAACGGCGCATGGCGCTTCGTCGACCGCAAGATGATCCCCGACGCCTGAACCATGGGCCGGTGATACCGCGTTACGGCGATTCCCAGTGCCAGGGTTCGGGGTTCGGCTGGCCGGGTTCGGCCCACGCCGGATGTACGAATCCGAACCTCCCAGCGTTCGCCACCAGCCACGCGTAGCCCGGCGAGCTGAACGAGAGCTCGGCGGTCGCGGTGTCCTCGAAGTCGACCGCGCGACCCCATCCGTGGACGCTCGTGCCCGGCACGGCCGCGAAGCCGCAGTCGTTGTAGAAGAAGCAGTAGAAGTTCCTCCACCACACCTGGCCGTCGTAGCTGCGGTAGCACGACTCGATCGTCGGCGGGCCGGGCAGCACCCCGGTGTGACTCGTGGTCTCCGGTTCGAGGCCGACGATGCCGTCGGCGTGCGCCGCCGCGAGCAGGGCTTCGAGCTTCGGTGCCACTTCGTTCAACACGCGGCACTGGGGGGTGACGGTGGTGAGCGAGCTGTCGGGCAGGCGACCGTTCTGGAGCGGCGCCGGCTGAGGTGGCAGGCAGGCCGATGCCCCCAGGGCGAGGGCCACGGCGAGCAGGAAGACGCGCATCCGGGGCAGTCTACGGGCGCGCTCCGACGCCGTTCCTTTCCCGGCTCCGAGTGCGCGACACTGGCATCGGGTAGTCGGCTATCGCAACGGCCGGCTGCCGAGAACGAGGAGGACGCGATGTTGATCGTGACCATGCTTCGTGCCAAAGGCGATTTCGTCGCCTCCGTCCCGCCCACCGCAACCGTGCAGGAGCTCCTCGAGGCCTTGGCGCGGCACCGGATCGGGGCGGTCGTCGTCTCGGGCGACGGCAGCAGCATCGACGGCATCGTGTCGGAACGGGACGTCGTACGCCATCTGCGCGAAGCAGGCGCGGCCCTCTTGGATCGTCCGGTCTCCGACATCATGACCGCCGAGGTCGTCACCTGCGACCTCTCGACGTCGGTCGAACAGCTCATGCGGGTGATGACCGACCAGCGCATCCGTCATGTTCCGGTCGTCGACAATGGCGCGCTGGTCGGTATCGTCAGCATTGGTGACGTCGTCAAGAACCGAATCTCCGAGCTCGAGAGCGAGCGCAACGATCTCGTCGGCTACATCGGCGCGCGCTGACACCACGGCTGCTTCACGCGAGGTCCACTCCTTCTGCCGCTTCTGCGCGGCGCTCTGCGGGGTCATCGTGACCGTCGAGCGCGACGACGACGGCGACGGCGCCACCGGCGAGCGAGTGGTCGGCGTGCGCGGCGATCCCGACCACGAGCTCACTCGCGGGTACACCTGCCCGAAGGGCCGCGCCCTGCCCGCCTGGCACCACCACCCGGGTCGGCTCGATCATCCGATGCTGCGGCGCGACGGACGACTCGAGCCGGTCTCCTGGGAGGAATGCCTCGACGACCTGGCGGCGCGTCTCGGCGAGATCCGCGGCGCCGGAGCACCGGACGCGATTGCCGCGTTCCTCGGTTACGCGGTCGGGTTCGACGCGAACGGGCGACGCTTCTCCGAGCGGTTCCTGCACGCGCTCGGTTCCCGGAGCCGCTACACGACGACCACCGTCGACATGCCGTGCAAGCTCCTCATCCCGGAGTTGATGGCGGGCAATCCGTATCTCGTGCCGCAGGTCGACCACGACCATGCCGACCTCGTGCTGATCTTCGGTTCGAACGTGGTGGTCTCGCACGGCCACTTCGTCATGTGGCCCGATCCGGTACGGCGCCTCCGCACCATCGCCGAGCGCGGCGAGGTCTGGGCGATCGACCCGCGCGTCACCGAGACCACCCGAGCCGCGACGCGGCACCTCTCCGCGCGCGGGCACCGACTACGCGCTCATGGCTCATCTCGTGCGCGAGCTGCTCGACGACGGTGCCGATCGCGAGTTCCTCGAGGCCCACGCGCGCGGCGTCGAGGAGCTCGGGGCTGCGGTCGCGCCGTTCGACCTCGCGCGCACGGTGTCGCTCACCGGCCTGGCCGAGGCCGACGTGCGCGCGCTGCTCGCGTCCATCCGCCGTCACGGCCGCTTCGCCGGACACACCGGCACCGGCGTCACCATGGCGCCGCAGGGCAACGTCGCCGAGTGGCTGTTGTGGTCGTTGCACGCGATCACCGGATCGCTCGACGCGCCGGGCGGGCTGTGGTTCAACCCCGGGCTCCTGCTGGCGTTCGACCAGCGCGCCCCGGTCCGTTCGAACGGCGACCCCGAACCGGGTCCCGCGAGCCGCCCCGAGCTCCCGGGCCGCTGGGGTGAGATGCCGTGCGCGGCGTTGGCCGACGAGATCGAATCCGGCAACGTCCGCGCGCTGGTGGTCGTTGGCGGCAACCCGGTGGTCGCGTTGCCGGATCGGCGGCGCATGGAAGCCGCGCTCGCGCAGCTCGACGTGCTCGCGGTCTCCGGCGTGCTCGACGACGAGACGGTCGCGCTCGCCACCCACGTGCTGCCGGCTGCGGGCCAGCTCGAGCGGGCCGACCTCACCTACTTCGTCGATCAGTTCCAACCCGCGATCGCCGCGCAGTACACCGCGGGGGTCGTCGCCGCGGTGGGGGAGCGCCGTCCGGTGTGGTGGCAGCTCGCGCAGGTCGCGCGGCGCATGGGTCTCGACCTCCTCCCCACCGGGATGGATCCCGACGTCTGCACCGACGACGACCTGCTCGCGGCCGCGGCCGGTCGGGGAGGCACCACGTTCGGTGCGCTGCAGGCGGCGGAGTCGGGGCTCGTCGATCGCGGCGCGGTGTTCGGCTGGGTCACCGACGCGTTGCCCGACGGGCGGTGGAACCTCGCGCCGCACACGCTCGTCGACCAGTTGGCGACGCTCGGTGAACCGGCTCCGCTCGTATTGGTGCCGCGGCGTCAGCCTCGGCACATGAACTCGCAGCTCACCGATCTCGATCGGCCCGGCATCGCACGCGACCATCCGGAGCTGCTGGTGCACCCGGACGACGCGGCCGCGGCAGGGATCGTCGACGGCGACATCGTCGTGATCAGCAGCGCGACGGGGAGCGTCGAGGCGCGTGCCGCGGTCGGCGACCGCATCGCCCGCGGCGTCGTCTCGCTGCCGCACGGATGGGGGAGCGCAGGAGTCGGACACCTCACGACCGGCCGCGCCGGGCTCGATCCGCTCACCGCGATGGTCTTGCAGTCGACGGTGCCGGTACGGCTGGCGCCGGCCGACGAGCCGGTCGAACCAGTCGTCTAACTCGCGGCGGCTTCCGAGCGCGCGCCGTCCCAACGGGCGACGAGCTGATCGGTCGTCTGCATGGTGGCGAGCAGCGCGATGGTGTGGTCGAGCATCGCGTCGGCGTATTCGGGCGGCGCGCCGGCAACCGCGTCGCGCGCCACCGCCACCTGATAGCCGAGGTTCACGGCCTCGATGCAGGTGCCGACCACCCCGATGTTCACCGACACCCCGGCGACCACCACGGTGGTCACGCCCAGATTGCGCAGCAGCGCGTCGAGCTCGGTGCCGGTGAACGGCGTGAGGCCGTGTAAGCGCGGCACCACGAGGTCGGCGGGTTCTGGGCCGAGCTCCGGGATCACTTCGGCACCCGGTGACCCGACGAACAGTGGTTCGGCGTTGCGCACCGCCGCCGCCAGCACCGGGCAGTTGCCCTGCGACCCGGCCAGGTCGGGCCGGAACTCGGCGGTGCAGTGCACGACGCGACCGCCGCCCGCGCGCAACGCGCGCACGAGGCGAGCGGCGTTCGGGATCACGCCGCGTTCGGCGGCGATCGGCGCCACCGCATGGCTCGTCGCCAGGTCGCCGATCAGCGCCCGCTGCAAGTCGACGAGGAGGATCGCCGTGTGGGCCGGGGCGAGGATCGTGTCGAGGTCGAGCGGCATGGCCCTCCGTTCATCCGGGCGACGGGCGCAGCAACGTCTCCTGGAAGATGCTCGCGCCGAGGCGTCCGTTGCGGTCGTGGATCGAGCCCCGGTACACGCCGCGCGCTCCGGCTGCCGACACCGGCTCGAGGCTCATGAAGAGCCAGTCGTCGACCCGCACCGGGCGGTGGAAGTAAAGCGAATGATCGAGGCTGGGCCCGCCCGGTGGGAGCCCGGGTACGTCGAGCTCGACGAAGCCGGTGCTCATGTCGGAGAGATACACGAGGCCGCAGATGTGCAGGACGCGATCGTCGGGGAGCGGCTCTCGGGTCCGGGCCCAGAGCCGGCGCGCGCCGCGCCAACGGTTGACGTCCTCGGCACCGTCGAACGTGTCGATGAGCCCGCGCACCTCGAACATGATCGTGAGGTTGCCGATGTCGCGCTCGGTGAGCGTCTCCGGCTCCGCGATGTCGGTCGGGAGAGGGACGCCGGGGTAGTCGCCGCTCTCCTCGTCGACGTGGAACGATACCGACGCGGTGAAGATGGCCTCGCCGCGCTGGAGCGCGACCACGTGACGGGCCGAGAACGACCGACCGTCGCGGTCGCGTGCCACCCGCATGATCGTGGGGTAGTCGGCTTCGCCCCGGCGCAGGAAGTAGCCGTGCATGGAGTGGGGGTACCGACCCTCGGGAACGGTGAATGCCGCGGCCCGGACGGCCTGGGCCGCGACCTGACCGCCGTAGAGGTGCGGCGTGAAGGGCTGGCGCGGATTGTGGGCCCGGTACAGGTCGCGGTCGAGCTCCTCGAGATCGAGGAGCTCCTGCAAGGTGCTGACGCGCGGCATCTCGGGGGACTCGGCCATCGGGGCACGCTAACCGTTCCCGGTTCCGCGTCAGTGGCCCGCGTCGCCGGGCCGTCACTAAGTTCAGGCCCCGGATTTCACTGGGCCGACGACGCCCGACGAGGGAACGAGGATCGATGGGACTCTTCGACGGCAAGGTCGCGATCGTCACCGGCGCAGGCCGCGGGATCGGGCGCTCCGAAGCGCGGTTGCTCGCGAGTGAGGGCGCCCGGGTCGTGGTCAACGACCTCGGCGGTTCGGGCGAAGGCGAGGGCGCCGACCAGACCCCCGCGCAACAGGTGGTCGACGAGATCAAGGCCGCCGGCGGTGATGCGGTCGCCAACTACGACGACTGCGCGAGCTGGGCCGGTGCCGAGGGAATGGTGCAGCAGGCCATCGACGCGTTCGGCCGGCTCGACGTGTTGATCTGCAACGCCGGGATCCTGCGCGACAAGATGAGCTTCAACATGACGGAAGACGAGTTCGACTCCGTCATCCGCGTGCACCTCAAAGGTCACTTCGCGCCGTCGCACTTTGCGGGCGCCTACTGGAGGGCGCAGGCCAAGGCCACTGGCGAGCCGGTCGAGGCAGCCATCGTCACCACGTCGTCGGAGTCGGGGCTCTACGGGAATGCGGGCCAGGCGAACTACGCGGCCGCCAAGGCGGGGATCGCGGCGATGACGATCACGCTGGCCCGCGAGCTCGGCCGCTCCGGGGTGCGGGTGAACTCGATCGCGCCGGTCGCCGCGACGCGCCTTCTCGGCACGGTCGGCGTGGGCTCCGACCTCGCCGAGAATCCCAAGTACTCGCCCGACAACCCGGCGGCCGGCGCGGTGTGGCTAGCGTCGCCGCTGGCCGACGGCATCACCGGCCAGGTGCTCAAGATCACCGGTGGCGTCGCGCAGATCGTCGAAGGCTGGCACCCGGTGACGCAGCTCAGCTCCGACGACGTGTGGACCATCGCCGACCTCGCGGCCGGCCGCGACACCCTGTTCAAGGACCGCGATCCCGGGCTGCCACCGTTCCGCGCCGCCGACACGCTCTGATCAACCAGGGAACGAATGCCGCGGGAGGAGCGTTGCTCACCAGGAGGGCACTACCCGAACGGAGTGCGTGATGGTGCAGGAACAGCGCGGCGGCTCGATGGAGTCGTTCATGAAGTGGCGGTGGGTGCTGCTCGGCCTCTCGGTGCTGTTGGCCGTGGTCCTGATCGCCAACGGCAACGTGTTGATCGGCGGGCTGATCGGCGTCATGGCCGTGGTCCGGATCACGATGTTCTCGAAGATGAGCAAGCGCCGCGCCGAGCTACGCGCCCAGTATCCCGGCCGCTTCGGGCAGGGCGGGTACGGGCAGGGCGGGTTCGAGCAGGGCGGCGGGCAGGGCGGGTTCGGGCGGGGCGGGTACGGACCCGGCCGGCCGCAGGGCTGACGGACCCGATCTCCTTGCGTCGCGGGTGACGCGACCCGATACCGGGCACAGTTGACGCAGATGGTCTCCACTCGCGCGCCCGTGCCGCCGCCCCCGCCGGTTCCCGCGTCGGCCGCGGTGCCCGCACCGAGGCGCGCGATCTCCGGCGGCACCGGCTGGCGACGGCGATTCTTCCGTCCCGCGGTCGAAGGCGACTTCCGCCGGAGGGCCGGCGACTGGGTGCGCGTCCTCATCGCGGCGTTGCTGTTGATCGTCGCGTGGCGCCACGTCGGCGACGTCACGCGTAGCGAGCGTGCGCTGTTCGATCTCTTCAACACGCTCCCGGCGAACCTCGAGCCGGTCTTCCGATCGTTGTACCGGCTGGGCACGTTGTGGGCGGTCGCTCTCGTGGTCGCGGCCGCGGTGCTCGGCAGTCGCTGGCGTCTGGCGCGCGACCTGCTCGTCGCCGGCGTTCTCGCGTGGGCCACCGCGCGGGCGCTGGGCCAGATCGTGGTCGCGCACCAGGGCTTCGCCCACAGCGTGCGTATCGCCACTCGCATCGGCAGCTCGCCCCACTTCCCCGCGGTGCGGGTTGCGGTCACGGTGGCGGTGATCGGCGCCGCCGCGCCCTACGTCACCCGTCCGACGCGATGGTTCGGGCGCGCCCTCGTGCTCTGTCTCGCGGTCTCCGCCCTCTATCTCGGCACCGCCTTCCCCGACGATCTGTTCGCCGCCGTGGTGCTCGGTTGGGGCGTCGCGTCACTCGTGCACCTGATCTTCGGGTCGCCCGGTTCGCGACCGACCATTCCCCAGGTCACCGACGCGCTCGCGCGCCTCGGGGTCGACGCCCGCAACGTGGGGTTGGCGGAGCATCAACCGCGTGGCTCCACCGTCGTGCTGGCCGAGGACACCGACGGTCCGCTGCGGGTGAAGGTCATCGGGCGCGACGAGACCCAGGCCCGGCTGTTGCACAAGCTGTGGGTCGCGGTCATGTACAAGGAGGCGGGGCCGCGGCTGGTCTGGACGCGCGCCGAACGGGTCGAGCACGAGGCCTACCTCATCCTCGTCGCGGCCCAGGCGGGTGTGAACGTGCCCGAGGTCGTGGTCGCGGGGAGCGGTGGCCCCCGCGCCGCGCTGCTCGTGCAGCGGCCGGTGCCGGGCCCGCGACTGGCCGAGCTCGACGAGACCTCGCTCGACGACGACCTGCTCACCCAGCTCTGGCAGAACGTCGCCGCGCTGCACCGCGCGCGCGTCGTGCACAACGAGCTCGATGCCGAGCACATCTTCGTCGCCGACGGGAAGCCGTGGCTGGTGGGGTTCGACGCGGCGATGCTCACCGGCAGCGCCGAGCAGATGGCGTCCGACACCGCCGAGGTGCTGGTGGCCACGTCGGCGATCGTCGGCGTCGATCGCGCCGTCGCCGCGGCGTTGGGCGTGCTCGGGCGGTCCGAGTTGGCCGCCGCGCTGCCGTTCCTGCAACCGGCCGCGCTCACGAGCAGCAACCGGGAACTGGCGGGTGAGCGTCACCGCGAGCTGGTCAACCGGCTGGCCCTGCTGCGCGAAGCCGGAGCCGCAGCCGCCGGCATCGAAGCGCCCGAGCTCCAGCAGCTGCGTCGGGTCACGCTCACGAACGCGGGAATGGCCATCGGCGCGCTCGTGGCGATCGCGGTGCTCCTCTCCGATTTGGGCGACCCCGGCTCGATGTGGGCCACGCTCCGCAGCGCCGACTGGTCGTGGATTGCGTTGGCGATGGCGCTCTCGCTGATCTCCAACGTCGCGTACGCCGTGGGCCTGCAGGGCACGGTGCCGGTCCGCTTGCCGCTGTGGCCGACGACGGAGGTCGAGCTCGGCATGTCGTTCTCCAACCTCGCGATCCCCGGGATCGGCGGGCAGGGGATGCAGGTGCGCTACCTGCAGAAGATGGGGGTCGACCTGAGCTCGGCCATCGCCGCCGGCGGAGTGCTCAGTGCGTTCGGCGGGCTGGTGGCGTCACTCGGGCTCTTCGTGCTCGCGCTCGCGATCGATCCCGCGCGCGTGAACCTCTCGCTGATCCCCACGAACGGGTTGCTCCTTCTCACGATCATCGTGGTCGCGGTGGTGGGCGTCGCCAGCGGGGTGGTGGCGGCGATCCCGAAGTTGCGCAACGCGGTCATGCCTCCACTCGTGCGCGCGCTCACGACGATCTGGACCGCGGTGCGCTCGCCTCACCAGCTCGTGCTCCTCATCGGCGGCAACGTCATGGCCACGCTGCTCTCGACGTGGTGTCTCATGGCGTGCCTGCTCGCGTTCGGCGCCCACACGTCGTTCTGGGGTCTGCTCGCCGCCAACATCGGGGTGGTCACGATCGCGTCGATCGTGCCCATTCCGGGTGGTGGCACCGCGGTCGGCACCGTCGGCCTCTCCGCGGTGCTGGTGTCGTTCGGCGTGAGTCGCGACGTCGCGGTGGCCGCGGTGCTGGCGAACCAGCTTGTCTACTACTACCTCCCCGCGATCCCCGGGTGGTTCGCCACCCGTCATCTCGCGCAACACGACTACCTCTGAGCGCTCCCGCTCACTCAGCGCATCTCGCTCGTGCTCGTGGAGGCGCGCCCATCGGGTGTGGGCACCCACCGCCGTTCCCTACATAGGAGACACCACCGCACCTCCGTCAGTACTGAAATCTCACGAGTTTTCGGAGAAGCCGTTCGGACGACCGAGTAGCTCGGCGAATCATCCGCGGTCCGCGAAGCCCGCGCTGCGATGCTTCTGTCAGCCGCCACCTGGGCGCGCGAGGGACTGAGGGCGAAGGAGAGTGCGACGTGATCAAGGGACTGCTCATCGGATTGGTTGTTTTCTTGATCGGCACGTTCCCGGCTACATGGTTGCTGATGCTGTTCCTCGGCAACGTGCACGAAAACGTGTCCTATTGGGGCGCGCTTCCACTCGGGGTTCTCGTGTCGGTGCTTCTCGGTGGCGTGACCGCAGAATTCAACAACTGAAGCTCACGTCGTCGATGCATAGACGTCGATATCGACGAATCCCTTCGTCGACGGCGTCTGGCGAGAACGCGCTCGGATGGAATTGGGTTGCCTCGCCAAGAGCGATGACGACGTTGGCGTCGGTGATGCTCCCGACAGGAGCGTCAAGGCACACCACGGTGGGCGAGCGGAACCGCACCAAAACGAACGGGCAATCTGGCGCGTCGGACGCTCACGTAAGACTCGTCCGATCGGAGCCGACCTCGTCAGATGTCGAGGCCGAACAACGATGTTGCGTTGGCCGACGAGAACTTCTGGCGTTCGGAGTCTGAAGCGAGATGCTCCAGGAAGCGACTGATCTCGTCTTGGGTCGGCTTTTGGAAGGGGTGATCAGTTGAGAAGATCAACCGGTCGATGGAGGTCACGGACAGGGCGTGATGCAGGAGGGCCGGGTTGAGCATGCCGGATGTTGTGATGAAGAAGTTCGACCGCATGTAGTCGGAGACCGATTGTTGCAACCCGGCGATGCGAAACAGGCTGTCGGCTCGGTCCAACCAGAACAGCAGCATCTCTCCGAAGTGGCCGAGTATCACCTGGAGGTCGGGATGCCGGTCGAAGCTGCCGCGGAGGATCAGCCGTAGTGCCGCGATCCCAGCGTCGAGGTGCCATCCCCATCCGAACGTGGCGAGGGCAAGGTCGGTCATGGCGTCGAAGCCGCGGTATGACGCGTCACGAACTGCAGACGAGGGCAGTTGAGGGTGGATGAACACTGGTGGCCGAGTTCGGATGCGGCCGAGAAGAAGTCGTCGTAGACGGGGTCGTCGAGGAAGCGGTCGCCTGCTCGCCCGTAGACCATGGTGCCGACGTGACCGAGGCTCGCGGCGCGTGCAAGCTCGTTTGCAACGTCTCGTGGTGACGACATGGGCAGCATTGACAGCGATCGAAGTCGCGTCGGATTGCTGCCAACGGTCTCCGCCGCAGCGTCGTTCGCGGTGCGGCTCAGGGGCAAGCATCCTTGGCGGGTAGGGGTTGGGTTCCCGGTGGCGTCAGGGCGAGGATGGATACGTCGATGCCCTGAGCATCCATGGCCGCGATTCGGCCTGCGCCCAAGTTCTCCAGGCGCTGTTGATTGTCGCCCATCTCGTTGAAGGTGAGGCTTTCGTCGCGAAGCTGCGGCGGCAGCGCGTTGAGCGCTGCTGTCAGATCGGGCAGGATCCAGTGTTCTTCGATGGCGATGAGAGTCACGGCGTGCATCCTTCTGTCGCGTTGTCTCTATCTCTCCCGGCGTGAGCTGATCCTTGTGGGGGGCGGGATAGTTGGAGTTGACCGGTCCATCTAGTGGCTCTGACCACGGTGGTTGGCGATCGTCTGCGACTCCGAACCGCTTGCGTGGGTGAGGTCACGCGGCAGTACTTGGCGGATGGCTGAACGTGTGCGTGTGCGACGTGTGAGTGATGAGGCAGGCCGGCCAGCTCCAGCAGATTGTCCGGCGTGGTGGGAAGTCGGATCGGTCGATTGTGAAGCGGCGCCTGTGTCGATGGTGGCTGCTCGTGGTCGCGTCGAGCGGAAACGATGTCGGCGAGGCGATCGCGCCGGTTGGTGCGAGGACGTCACCGGATCGGGTTCGGGAGAATGATTCATCGGTTCAGCGATCTGGGGATGCGATCGTTCGGACCCTCGAAGTAGGGCGGGTGGCCGGCCCCGCCGAATCGCGACGAGTGACCGCGGCGTTGATGCGTGCTCGACGGCGCAAGGCTTGCGGGTCTCGCCCCGGCGATGTTGGGTCAGCCGTTCACGCACTGGTCGGTCGCGCAAACTCGTCGAGTGATCTCGGCGACGTGAACGAAGGGCGCCGAAGATTCCGGTGAGCCGCGAACGGCTGCCGACAGGATCTTGATCGCTCGAGGGGCGATCACGTTCCAGCGGACGCAAGACCTGGAAGGAATCGACCCGATCGCCGTTGAAGGAAGAGAAGCTCACGCGGCATCGAGTGGCTCTTGGAACATGCCCGGGACCGGACGTTCGCGTTCGACGAGTTCGGGCCGCTCACGATCAAACCGGT
Organism: uncultured Actinomycetes bacterium; assembly: GCA_963819735.1. Classification (GTDB taxonomy): domain Bacteria; phylum Actinomycetota; class Acidimicrobiia; order IMCC26256; family DASPTH01; genus CAWFXC01. The sequence continues at coordinate 1,949,223 of CAWFXC010000001.1, forward strand.
CGGGGGGTCGGGGTGGGCGCCGCTCGGTAAGCCCGAACGGTTGCGGGCGAACTATCACAAGCCGCACGGATCACGGCAGTTCTTCGCGTGGTATTCGATCGGTGCTGATCAGCTGCACGGCACGATCGAACCGTGCAAGGGATCAGCGGCAACGTTGCGGGCGATGCAAGCGATCCGCGCGCATGTCGATGACGGCGAACCGATCCACGTCATCCTGGACAACCTCAACCATCACAAGAACCGGGACGTGCGCGACTGGTGCGAGGAACATCACGTCGAGCTCGTGTTCACGCCGACGTACGCGTCGTGGGCGAACCCGATCGAGGCGCACTTCGGGCCGCTGCGCCAGTTCGTAATCGCGAACAGCGACCACCCCGACCATCGGGCGCTCGGGCAAGCGATCCGCAAATACCTCCGCTGGCGCAACCGTCACACCCGAGACCCACGAGTCCTCGACGCCGAACGCCGACACCGTGCCCGCATCCGCAGCGAACAACAACGACGATGGGGCCGCCCACGCCCCCTCGCGGCATAGCGCGCGAACGTTCGTGGTCAGAGCACTAGACGGGTCAACTCGAATCGCTAGCAATCGTCTGCGACTCCGAACCGCCTGCGGGACGCGGGCCACCCGGCTGTTCCGTCAAAGAGATTCACTTCGCCACGAACAAAGACGCCCGACCTGCGGGTTCATTGCTCAGGCTCGGATACTTCAACGGACTCTCGGGTTCGGCGGCGAGTCCGCTTCGGGTCGGGCATCATGTGCTCGGTGGCCACCTCGATTCGATAAGCAGGAGGGACGACGTGACCGAGAATTCACTGAGGGCTATCGGCGACCGTGTGCTGTTCGAGAACGAGCATGTTCGCGTGTGGGAAAACGTCCTGGAACCTGGTGAGGAATCGCCGGTCCACCGTCACGACCACGACTACCTAACCATCGACATCGAAGGCGACCGTGTCGTCCACAATCCCGTGCAGGACGGACACTTCCCGCGCATGGAGTACGACGTGCCACCTCCGGGCTCCGTCATGCATCTTCGCGGCGGGGTCACCGAGACCGCGATCAACATCGGAACCACTCGCTTCCGCACGATCATCGTGGAATTACTCGACGATCCTCGGTAAGCAGCACGCCGAATTGCCGATCGGCCGCGGTGACATCAACGCGCACTCGGGTGTGGGACCGAACTGTCTCCTGGTGCTCGGGTGGGCGAACTCTCGGCTCCGACCCGCGTTGTTCGGCGAGACTGGAAGTGACCGAAATGCGCGAGGGCCGGCGGCGACGTTGCCCGAAGAGCTTTGACGTGGCGACTCTTCGCGACGTCCGACCAGTGCATCTCGCGGCAGCCGCCAGACGGTCCCTTCTCCCACGCACCTCGACGCACGGCCGCGAACGTTCAGTTGCCCTCGTCGTGGATGGCGTCGGCCACCACCGGTACCGGCAGATCGGTCACGAGCAGGAACTCGAAACCGGCGAGCAACGCGTAGCGCTCGTCGACGTCGGTGTCGCCGACGTGCACGTAGCGATCGGCCGGGAATTGCTCCCGGACCTCGTGCAGGTGGTGCTTGCCGCCGACGAACTGCGGCTCGATGCCGTGCCGCGCGAAGAGGGGCTGCTGGCTCGATCGCGGCCAATCCGACGCGACCCCGACGATGTAGCCGCGCGCCGCGAGCTCGCGGGCGACGGCGGCCGGGACCGGGCCGGGCGGATCACCGAACTCCATCGTGCCGTCGATGTCGAAGCTCACGAGGATCCGCGGTGTCGGCTGGTCGGTCACGGCGGTGCAGCGTAGGCGGCAGGCCGATCCCAGCCCGATCGTTGCCCGGATCGCGTCCCGCGCCGGGTCCGTTCGCTCAGCTCCCGCCGGCCGGTTCCGCGACCGGGACCCGCATGCCGTCGTCGGAATCGTTGGTGGGTTCGTCGGCGAACACCGGCGGAACACCGCCGAGCCCGAGCTCGGCGGTGTTCTCGATTGCGTCGAGCGGCGAGTGCATCGCGCCCTCGGGCACCACGACGCGAGGGAGGAACCGATTCGTCAGGAACGCGGCGAGCAGCGTGAGCACGACGCCGAAGATCGCGGCGACGTGGATGCCGTCGACGAACGCGTTCCTCGCCACCAGGGTGAAGGCCCGCGCCGCCGGCGCCGAAAGTTGTTCGGCGGCGCGCAGGGCACCGGCGATCGAAGACCCAGCGGCGTGGCGCGACGACGCAGGGATGTTCTTGAGCGCGTCGTGGAGGTGGCTCGCGTACTGCGAGGCGGCGATGCTCCCGAGCACCGCGACTCCGAGCGCGGCGCCGAGCTCACGGGTGGCGTCGTTCATGGCCGAACCGGCACCGGCACGGCGTGACGGCACGGCCGACATGATCGCTGCGGTCATCGGCGACATCGACATGGCGAAGCCCGACGTGAGCGGCACGAGCGCCAGCAGGATGTACCAGTAGGGCGTGTTCAGGTCGACCCGGGAGAACAACGCGAAGCCCACCGAGATGAGCACCATGCCGAAGGCGACGGCGCGGTTCGCGCCGAACCGTTTGCTCAGCGCCGGGGTGAGCGGGGCCACGATGATCATGATCGGCGCCATCGGGAGGAGGCGGATCGCGGCGTCGAGCGGTGAGTAACCGAGCACGAGCTGGAAGTACTGCGTCAGCAGGAACATGACCCCGTACAGGGAGAGGAACACGAGCATCATGCCGCTGCTCCCGGTGCTGAACGCCGGGTTGCGGAAGAAGTGGATGTCGAGCATCGGCTCGTCGGTGTGGAGCTCCCACAGCACGAACAGCGTGAGCACGATTGCGGCGACGCCGAACGCGGCCAGTGTGCTCGGGGAAGACCAGCCCTTGTCGGGCGCCTGGATCAGTGCGTAGACCAGCGACGAGATCCCGACGATCGAGAGCAGCGCGCCCGGTGGATCGAGCTTGCCCTGATCGGGATCCTTCGACTTCGGCACCAGGAACCACCCACCGATGAACGCGACCGCGATCACCGGCAGGTTGATCAGGAACACCGAACCGAACCAGAAGTGGGTGAGCAGGAATCCGCTCGCCAACGGGCCGAGCGAACCGGCGACGCCGGTCGTGGCCGCCCAGATCGCGATCGCCTTCGCCCGTTCACCCGGGGGGAAGACGTTCACGAGGATCGAGAGCGTCGAGGGCATGATGAACGCGGCCCCCACGCCCATCAGCGCGCGGCAGCCGATGATCTGCCACATCTCCGTCGACTGCGACGCCGCCGCCGCGGCGACGAAGAACGTGGCCAGGCCGAACTGGAGCGCGCCCTTGCGCCCGAAGCGGTCACCGAGGGCGCCGGTGGAGAACAGGAGGCCGGCGAACACGAGCGAGTACGACGCGACCACCCACTGCAATTGCGATTCGGTGGCCCCGAGGTCGCGCGACAGCGACGGGAGGGCAACGTTCAGGCTCGAGTTCCCGGTGAACACGATGAGGAGGCTCAGGCACAGGACGCCGAGCATCCACCAGCGGCGATCGTAGGCCCGTTGTTGGTCGGCGGTCATCGGGACCGCGGCCGGACCGCGCTCGTAGGTACGGAAGAAGAGGGGGCTGCCACGACCCCATTATGTCAGCTAATGACAGATAGCGCAAACCGCCAAAGGTCGTCTACCGCCAAGAGCGTTTCTGTGTCATAATGTCCTCATGACTGTTGCCGGGGGGTTGCGGGAGCGCAAGAAGGCGCGGACGCGCGAGGCGTTGCGCGACACCGCCATGGAGCTGTTCTCGCGCCAGGGCTTCGACGGCACCACCGTCGAGGAGATCGCCGACAGCTGCGAGGTCTCGCCCCGCACGTTCTTCCGGTACTTCTCCACGAAGGAAGACGTGCTCTTCGGCGACTCGGAGCTGCGCTGTGCGGCCCTGATCGAGGTGCTCGCCGCGCAACCACCCGAGCTCCCGCCGGTTGCCGCGTTGTACGCGGCGATGCGCGCCACCGCGCTCGATTACGCCCTCGACCGCGAGGCGCTCGTCGCCCGCTCCGACATCATGCAGGCATCGCCGAGCCTGCGCGCCTACAAGGCCGAGCACCAGCGCGGGTGGGAAGAGGCCGTGATCGAGGAGCTCACTCGTCGCGTCAACGCGGTCGGCGCGGTCATCACGCCCCTCGATCTGCGCCTGCTCACCGCCACCGCGATCGGCGCACTGCGGGTCGCGCTCGACGTGTGGCTGGCCGACGCCGGCGCCGACATCGTCATCCTGTTCGATGCCGCGTTCGCCCGGGTCTCCGACGGCTTCGGCACGCTCGGGAGCTGAGCCGGCCGCGTCGCGGTCAGCCGAGGGCGAGATCGATGGTGAGCGCGGCGGTCCACGAGAAGCTGTCGGCTCCGTAGCCCGCGCCACTGAACGGCGAGAAGTACTCCGAGAAACCGCTCCGCCCGACGACGTCGAGCGTCCGGCGCCGCAGCTCATCGCCGAGGTCGACGTACCCGTACCGGTGGAGCCCCTCGATGATCATCCAATTCGTGTTCACCCAGGTCGGGCCCTTCCAGTAGCGCGACTCCTGGAAGTCGGGTGCGTCGACCGGCACACTCGGGACCGGAACGTCGGGCCAGTACGACGCGGTCTGCTGCAGCCGCCCGATGACGCGGTCCGCGCGCGCAGGGCTCGGCGCGCCCGACCACAGCGGGAGGAACGTGGCAACGGTCGGTGTTGCGAGCGGCGCGCCCGTCACCGCGTCACGCGAGTAGTACTGCCCGGATGGTTCGTCCCACAGCGTCTCGAGCGCGGCTTCGGTGCGTCGGAAGCTGCGCACGAGGGACGGGTCGACGGTTTCGCCGAGCTCCGTCGCGATCGTCTCGAGTGACTGGTTCGCCGCCGCGAGCATCGCGTTGAACGGCAGGTCCTCGATCAGCACCGATCGGTCGCGCGGCATGTCGCGCAACCGGAAGTCGTACCGCTTGGCGTGCACTGCCACCGCGAGCATGCGCAACCCGTCGTCGTCGGACGCGCGCTCGGTGGCTGGGAGGTAGCGGGTGTCGTAGCGCGCCGAACGCAGCAACCGGGCCAGGTGCAGCCGCTCCGCGGTCCGCAACCAGCGCGGGAGTCGCATGTCGTGGAGGGCCCGCATCCAGGGCGGGGTCGAGTCGAGTCCGCATTCCCACGGGTGGATCAGCGTGACGAGCCCCGACTCGTGCAGGTCGCGTTCCCGGTACAGCCACGAGTGGTGCGCCACGAGCTGAGGGAACACCTCGGCCAGGAACGCGCGGCGCAGTGGTCTATCGAGTGCCCGTGCCACCCGCGCCGCGGCCACCGCCGGCAACGGCGGTTGGGTCACGCACGACGTCTCGACGTCGCGGGGAGCTTCCGGATGTCGCTTCGACTGCCAGATCGTCCGACTGCCGACGTCGCGCGCGCCCTCGGCGAAGATCATGTGCGGCAACATGCCGTTCGTCCACTGCCCGCGGAACAACGCCCGCAGCTCACCCGCGGCACGCGGCGGGTCGTAGCGCGCGATCCCGACCGCGGTGAAGCAGGAGTCCCAGAGCCACTGGTGCGGATACAGCGCGACCGACGGACACGTCCAGGCGCCGCGGCGGTTGCGTTCGAGCACCGCCTGCGCGCGCGACACGAGGTCCGCGTGCGGGGGCGCAGGCATGGTCCGGCAGGCTAACGACTCGCTTCCGCCCGCGCGTCTGCCGTCGTCGGTGGCGCCGGTACGCTTTCGGCTCCCCAACTCGAGGTGCCCCCGTGCCGATCCGCCGCGCCACTGCTCATGTCGCTTTCGTCGTCGTCCTGGGAACGGTGGCGCTCGCCGCGCCCGCAGGCGCAGCGACGGTGTCCCCGGGATCGTGGGCGCCGAAGTTCTGCACCGCGTTGTCGACGTGGAAGGACGCGCTCACCACCGGTGCCGACAACACCGAGACCGCGTTGTCGGGAGGGATCACCAACCTGTCGCAGGCCAAGTCCGAAGTGGTCAGTTTCCTCGGCCGGAGCGTGAAGCAGACCGACACCGCGGTGTCTTCACTGAAGAAGGCCGGCGTCCCGAGCACGACGAACGGCAAGAAGATCGCGTCCACGTTCTTGAACGGCCTGCAGTCGGCATCCGATCTCTTCGCGTCGGCGAAGAAGAAGGCCCAGAACATCCCCACGAGCAGCGCCGCCAAATTCAAGGCCTCGGCCCAGAGTGTGACGACCGCCTTGAACAACGGGAGCAAGAAGGTCAGCGACAGCTTCAGCGACGTCAGCAAGCTCGACAAGAAGGGCGAGCTCAGCACTGCGCTGCAGGCGGAGCCGAGTTGTGCCTTTCTCTCCGGCGACAGCTCGGGGAGCTGACGCACGAAGGCGCCGAGCGTCAGGTCGGGCGGTCGACGCCGGCACGGATCAGGGTGGCCAGCTCACCCAGCGACGTGACCCGGTCGTACCCGGCGTCGTGGTGCAGGCCCAACGGATCGACCACGAACGGACGCAGCCCGGCCCGCCGAGCGCCCACGACGTCGATCCCCGGGGTGTCGCCCACGTACCAGGCGGTACCGGGGTCGTCGATTCCCATCGCGTCGAGCGCAAGGCGGAAGATCCGCGGATCGGGCTTCAACACGCCGACCGCTCCCGAATCGATCAGGACTTCGACCTCGACGCCGACGCCGGGGCCCACCTGCAGGATCTCGCGCGTCAGCAGCCGCTCGCCGATCCGGCCGTCGGCGTTCGACACGATGCCGAGCCGCACACCCGTCTCGGCCAATGCGCGTAGGCCGTCGCGTGCCCCCGGCGCTTCCCGGGACCAGAGGGCCGCGTCGGCGAACTCGCGATCGAGACGGGCGTGCACGTCGTCGCTCATGTCGTCGGGCACCGTGCACGCATCGACGTAGCCCTCGAGGTACTGCCGCCAACAGCCGGCCCAGTCGCATTCGGCGTCGAGCGCCACCGTGAGGCGGGCGGCGCCGTGGTAGTGCGCATCGTCGAGGATCTCTGCCGGCGCGGTGTGGGCGCTCGGCCCGACTGCTCCGAGGATGCGTTCGTGGTCGGGGAGGAGGAACACACCGCCGACGTCGAGCAGGACGGCGGCAGGTGCGGGCATCGACGCACGGTAGCCAGTTGTGCTTACGTTGGGCCGCAGACATCCGCACGACGCTCGCCGCCGCCCTCGACATCCGAGCGCGCGGGAGCGCGGAGAGCATGGAGGTTCGGTATGGGGAAGCTCGACGGACGGGTGGCCGTGGTCACCGGAGGCGCGCGTGGGCAGGGAGCCGCCGAGGGTCGGCTGTTCGCGGAGGAGGGCGCCATCGTCTACCTCACCGACGTGCTCGCCGACGAGGGGGCGAAGACCGCGGCGGAGATCGGCGGCACGTTCGTCGATCACGACGTCACCCAACAGGACCAGTGGACGGCACTCGTCGATCAGGTCCTGGCCGAACACGGGCGCGTCGACATCCTGGTGAACAACGCGGGGATCCTGCGCTGGCAACGCATGGTCGAGACGTCGCTCGACACCTGGAACGATGTCGTCGCGGTGAACCAGACCGGCGTGTTCCTCGGCATGCAGGCGGTCGCGGCGCCCATGACGGAGCAGCGGTCCGGTGCCATCGTCAACATCTCGTCGGTCGGCGGCCTGCGCGGTGCGAGCGTGTGCTTCGCGTACGCGGCGACGAAGTGGGCGGTGCGCGGCATGACGAAAGGCGCGGCGCAGGAGCTCGGGCCGTACGGCGTGAAGGTGAACTCGATCCACCCCGGCATCATCGACACGCCGATGATGGGTGATCACGACCTCGACGCGTTGGCCACGACCATCCGCGTGCCGCTCGGTCGCTTCGCGCAGCCCGAAGAGGTTGCTCGCCTGGCGCTCTGGCTCGTCTCTGACGACAACTCGTACTCGACCGGCGCCGAATTCGTCATCGACGGGGGACAGACGGCTTGAACCGGCCTTGACGCCGGGTGTACTTTCCGTTTGGAGTCCCGAGAGGGTGACGGACAGCGGAACCGCAAGGAACCGCCGGACGGAACTTCCTCGGGGCTCCGTCCTTTGTGGCCTCCCATCGCGTGGGTGCAGCCGCAGCCCGGCATCGTGAACGGGCGTGCCCGCGGACCGCGCCGGTATCATCCGGACGGATGATTGGCGTGCCCGGCCCGTGACCGACCTGCCTGCCGGCACCGGGGACGACGCGACTCCCGCGACCGCAACAGCAGAGCGGGACACGGCGGGGCACCCGGCGCCGGATCCGCGCCGCTGGGCCACGCTGGCCATCGTCGTGATCGCCGCGCTCATCGTGGTGCTCGACAACTCCGTGCTCACCGTCGCCATCCCGACGATCCTGCGCGACTTCCACACCACGCTGCCGAGCTTGCAGTGGGTGGTTACCGGCTACGCGCTCACGTTTGCCAGTCTGCTCATCATCGGCGGCCGGCTGGGCGACCTCTACGGCCATCGCCGCATCTTCATCGTCGGTGCCGCGCTGTTCTGCGGTGGCTCGTTGCTGGCGGCGCTCTCGTGGTCGGTCCCGAGCCTCGTCCTGGGCGAAGCGCTGATCGAGGGGATCGGCGCCTCGATGATGTTGCCGGCCACCCTCGCCATCATCTCGACCACGTTCGAGGGGCGTGAACGCGCGACCGCGTTCGCCGCCTGGGGCGCGACCGCCGGCGCCGCCGCCGCCTTCGGCCCGATCGTCGGGGGCTTCCTCACCACCAACTACTCGTGGCGATGGGCATTCGGGATCAACGTGATCATCGCCCCGCTCGCGATCATCGGTGCGTTCCTGTTCATGCGCCGCGACCAACCCAACGACCGGCGCGTGAGCATCGACGTGCCCGGCGCGCTGATGGTCGCGACCGGCATGTTCCTCCTGGTGTTCGCACTCAGCGAGGGCGGCACCTACGGCTGGTTCGATCCGCTCAAGGACTTCATAGTGGCGGGGCAGGAGGTGTGGCCGGCGAGCCGCGCGGTGTCGATCACTCCGCTGATCATCCTCGTGTCAGCGGCGATCCTCTTCGCGTTCTACCGCTACGAGCGGGCCAAGGAGCGGCGCGACGACTCGCCACTCTTCGAGTTCGGTCAGCTCCGGCACCGGGGCTTCCGCTACGGCTTGATCACCGCCGGCGTCCTGTCGATGGGTCAGCTCGGCCTGCTGTTCGTGCTGCCGGTGTTCCTGCAGGATGCCAAGCACCTCACTGCGGAGACCAATGGCCTCTGGATGGTGCCGGCCGGCGTGTTCATCGTCGTGGGGGCGCAGCTCGGGGGCTTTCTGACGCGCCGCATCGGCGTGACGCGCGTCGTGCAACTCGGACTCGCGCTCGAGGTGCTCGGCCTCATGGTGGTCGCGTTCGTGATCAACCCCGACCTCACGTTCTGGGAGTTGCTCCCGGGTTGGATGCTGTTCGGCTTCGGCATCGGGTTCGCCACCTCGCAACTCACCAACGTCGTGCTCTCCGACATCGATCCCGCGAAGTCGGGGGTTGCCGGCGGCACCAATTCGACCGTCCGCCAGGTCGGCAGCGCGCTCGGTGTCGCGGTGATCGGCTCGTTGTTCGCGAGCCTGACCGTCAGGCACACCATCGACGCGGTTCGTTCGACCACGTTGCCGGCGTCGCTGAAGGCGCAGGCGGTCGCGCACGTGCATTCCTACGGTGCGGGCTTCGCGCCGCCGGCGGGGACCCCCGCCCACGACGCGATCACCCTCGTGCACGCGCTCCAGACCGGGATCACCGATGCCACGCGCCCGGCGATCCTCGTCGCGGCCGGCTTCGTCACCTTCGGCGCACTGCTGTCGCTCCTCATCCCGCACATCGGGCCCCCACCCGCCGCGGCCGAGCGTGCCCCGCTCGCCGATGCCTTCGAGGGGCTCGAGCCCATCGAACCCCCGCTCGAGTCCGACTTCGAACCGGCAGTCGAACCGGCACCGTCCGATCCGGAGCCGTCCGATCCGGAGCTCACGCCCTTCCGAGGATCCGCTCCACCGTGATCGCGATGGCGACGCGGTCGGGGTTCACGCGGGGATCCTGGTACCGCCACACGTAGCGCGCCACCGCGTCGGCGATCTCGTCCGGGTCGCGGGTCACCCGGGCAGGACCCTCGAGCGAGAGCCACCGGCCCCCGTCGACCTGGCCGACCGCGGCCCGCCGGGCCCGTTCCACGTTGCGCACCTTCTGCGACCCGTCACCGGTGATGACCCGGACCAGCCCGGCGTCGGGATCCCAGGTGAACCCGACCGCGCACACGTGCAGTGACCCATCGGCGCGGACAGTGCTCAGCGTCCCGAGGTGACGCTCGGTCAGGAACGCGACGGCTTCCGGGGTGGGTGATGCGAGGTCGAGGGCCACGGGGACAGTCGACCACACCGGACGCGCCGGGCCGCAGTCGCCCGTCGGCCACTGCCGGCGAACGCGCGTGGTGGACCGGCCGCCGCCTCATCCACCAGACTGCGGCGCATGGGAACCACCGAAGCCCGCAACCGCCAACTCGTCGAGCGCTACTGGGAGGCGCACTTCCTGCGCGACTGGGACGCAATGGCCGCGTTCTTCTCCGCCGACGCGCACTACACCGACGTCGGCATGGACGCCCAGGGAGCGACCGGGCCCGATCAGATCATCGCCCGGCTCAAGATCGGGATCGAACCGCTGTCGGGTTACTACCACCATCCGCGTCACATCGTCGCCGAGGGCGACCTCGTGATCCTGGAACACGTCGAGGAGTGGCAGTTCCACACCGGCGAGCGGATCATGCACCCGTTCTGCACCGTGATGGAAGTGCGCGACGGTCGGATCGTGCGGTGGCACGACTATTCCAACATCGGGAACATCGTCGACCACGCGCCCGCGTGGTGGCTGGAGCGCATCGCCGAGGGATACGCCGCCGTCGGCCGGTAGCGTCGAGGGATGGCGCTCGAGGTACGTGACCATCCCGAGCGCTCCCGCTACGAACTGCTCGCCGACGGCCGGGTCGTGGGCTTCACCGAGTACCACCCCGACCAACGTTCCGATCGCCGCGGCGTACTCGTGTTCCCGCACACCGTGGTCACCCAGCCCCGCCGGGGTGCCGGGTACGGCACGATCCTCGTGCAGGGCGCGCTCGACGACGTCCGGCACAAGGGCATGACCATCGACCCTCAGTGTCCCTTCGTCGCCGACTTCATCGACGAGCACCCGGAGTACGCCGACCTGATCGCGCCCCTGAGCGCCTGACACGGCCGAGTTCGAGTTCGAGGTGCCGCGGGCGCGGGTGGGTCTTTCGACCGCCGCGGTCAGCGCGGGCAGGTCCGGAGATACGGCGCCGGATGGGCGGCCAGCGCGGCGCTGAGGTCGGGGGAATGGAGCACGGCGTCGACGGCCATCTCGTGGAGGGCCTCGATCCCGCTGGTGCTCGACCCGGTCGAGTCGGACGAGTCGGTCGGCGCTTGGTTCATGCCGATCGAGACGGCCAGGTTCGAGCACGGGAACCAGCCCGTCCACGCCTGGTAGCCGGGCGCGTCGCCCAGCTTGAACCAGAACGGTCCGATGGCCGCGTCGTAGCCGTGATCCCATCCCAACGTGTAACCGTCCGGGTCGGTGGTGTCGGTCGGCTCCCCGGCGCCCGGATCGGTCACGTCCGACGGAGCAGCCACGAACTGGTTCAGTTCCCGGAGTGCGCCGGCCGGGAGGAGCCCGCCGCTGAACAATGTTCGCGTCCAGAGCGCGAGGTCGGGCGTGTCCGACACCGCGGCGCCCGCGGGGCCCGACCACGTGGGGTTGTCGTCGGCCGCGTCGGCGCCGCTCCGAACGAATTGGCCGTCGTCGTAGCCGTCGACGAGACGCAGGTGCACCCACGCCGGGAGCGACGAGCCGTAGTACGTACCGGTGAGGTTGGCCCCCTGTGGACCGAGGACCCGACGGCGCAGCTCCCCGGCGAAGGAGTGACCCGTGACCTTCTCGGCGATCATCCCGGCCAGGACGGCGTTGGTGGCCGAGTACTCCCATCCCTGGCCGGGGGCGAACGAGGTGTTCGGCGTCGCGTCGTACGCGAGGTCGGCGAGTTGGTGGAGCGTCCATCGCCGACCGGGAGCCGACGCACCGCTCGGGGCACGGCCCGCGGCGGTGTAGTCGACGATCCCGCTCGTCATGTTCAGCAGCTCGCGCACCGTGACCCCCGCCCACGCCGGATACTCCGGGAAGTACTTGGCGAGCGGATCGTCGAGCGAGAGCTTGCCGTCGGCGGCGAGCAGCTGCACCAGGGCCGCGGTCATCGTCTTGGTGATCCCGCCGATCTCGAACAGGCTCGATGCGGTCACCGGGGTGTTCCCCGACGGGTCGTCGTCGCGCCTCGTCGTCCCGCTGGTGACGGTGAGCGGGGTGCGGGCGCCGGGGAGCAGGACGCTGAGTGACACGCCGGGAATTCCGTGGGCCGACCGGATCTGATCGAGCTCGCCCTGCAGCTGCTGCCCGAGCGCCGATCCGTCGGTGACGCCGGCCGGGGCGCTCCGGTGCACGCCCTCCGCCTCGCCGCCCGCGGCTGCGATCACGAATCCGATCATCAATGCGACCGAGATCGCGAGCGCGACGGCGCCGCGGAGAAGGGCGCGTCTCATGGCGGGCGACGGTAGCGCGCCGCGGCGCGATTCCGACCTCGCGCGTCAGCCGACCGACAGCCGGCTCGGCCCGTCGCGGAGTGGGTTCGAGTACCGGGGCCTACCATTGTGGGATGGCGGACGCGAAGGTCGTCGCCGGACGGCCGCTCGGTGGAATGGTGCCGGACGCGTCGTTGCTCGCTCCGGCGCGCGAGACCGATCTCGTGCGCGCCGACGGACGTCCCCAACCCGGGTTCCGAGATCGACTGCGTCGTATCCCGTCCTGGCGCAACGCGTGGTCGGTCGTGTTCGTGTGGGCCCAGGCGTTCGCGGTGATCGCGGTCGCGGTGTGGTGGGGGAATCCGGTCGGCTACGCGATCGCGTTCCTCCTGATGGGGCGCACCCAGGCGCAACTGGCCGCGTTGATGCACGAGGCCGCGCACCGGCTCCTGTTCGCCAATCGGCGCGCCAACGACCTCGTCGGCCGGTGGTTCCTGGGATATCCGACGTTCACGTCGACCGACGCCTACCGCCGGGTCCACATGGCGCACCACCGCCAGGAGTTCGGGCCCGACGAGCCCGACATCCCGCTCTACGCCGGCTACCCGATCAGCCGGGCCAGCTTCCGCCGCAAGCTCGGACGTGACGCGAGCGGCCGCACGGGGTTCAAGCTGATGCGCGCGCAACTCGCCGGGTTCCGGTCCGGTGACCCTCGGGTCCGCCGCACGTTGTGGAAGATCGCTGCCACGCAGGCCGTCCTCCTCGGGCTCGCGATCGCGGTCGGGCGCTGGTGGCTCTATCCGCTGCTGTGGATCGCCCCCTTCCTCACCGTCTGGCGGGTCATCAACCGCCTGCGCTCGATCGCCGAGCACGGCGGGATGGACGCGTCAGCCGACCGGCGCGCCACGACGCACACCGTGCGCCAGACCTGGCCGGCGCGGTGCGTGCTCGTTCCGCAGCACATCGGGTGGCACCTTGCGCACCACGTCGACGCCGGGGTGTCGATGCGACATCTCCCGCGCTATCACCGGGCGCTGGTCGATGCCGGTTACGTCACGCCCGCGCTCGAGTACCCGAACTACCGATCGTTGTGGCGCGCGCTCCGAACACCGTCCCCGACACAGGGTGCGTCCATTCCCTAAGGTGGGCGCCGTGGAAGAGTGGTTCCAGAACACGCGCGGGCTGATCATCGTCGGCTTGGCCATCGCCACGTGTGCGATCCTGCTCGCGGTCGACCCCGGCAACGGATTCCCGAACGGCGTCGCCGAGTCGTCGGGTGGGAGCTCGCCCACCACCACGATCGTCACCACGCCGACGTCGACCACGAAGCCCGGCGGCGGAACCGGCAGCACCACGACGACGGTGGCGAAGCCAACACTCCAGCAGGGATCGTCGGGCTCCGACGTCACTGATCTCCAGACCCGGCTCGCGGCGCTCGGCTACGACGTCGGCACACCCGACGGAGACTTCGGGGCTACCACTCAGGCGGCGGTGATCGCCTTCCAGACCAAGGCGGGCATCAGCCCGGCCGACGGAGTGGTGAACCAGGCCACGTGGTCCGCGCTCGACGCGAACCCGTGAGCCTGCTCGACTTCGCTAGTTGACCCACCCGACGCCCACGAGTACGGGGGCGGTGACGTGGTCACGGAAGCGGTTGGCATTCGACGCCCGGTTCGAGCGGGGCGCGCACATTGCGAGGTAGTTGGCCAGCGGGCGGGACACGGGTCCCGGTGCTTGGAATTCTGCGGGGGCTTCCCAGGTGGTGGGCGGGTATTCGGTCGTGGGCTCGTCTGCGTCGCTCACGATCACTCCTCTGGTTGATGTTGTCAGGTCCCACCCTACGGACCGCATGTAAACGCAGCGTGTCGAGCGGGCGACAGATGTTCGAAGCCTCGGGGTGGCGCGTCGAACGCGAGAACGCGCAGGTGTCGTGAAGCTGTTCGCACTCTTGACGCTGTTCTCATCGAGTGCATTAGCGAGCAACCGCGTTACGCGCGCGTCTCACTGTCTTCGGGAAGCGGCGCGGTGAGGAGCACGGTGGCGTGGTCGTCGGCCGCGGACGGAGGGAGGGGCTCGGTGATGACGAGCGTCTCGCCGTCGGGGAGCATCGCTTCGTTGACGGTGCGTCCGTGCGCGGCGTCGCGGATGTCGGTTGCCTTCCCGCGCGGCATCAGCAGTGTCGTGACCGCGCCGATGATGGCCGCGACGAGCGTCACCACGAACACGAGGTGCAGCGCGTCGGCGAACGCTTGGCGTACGAGATCCTGGGTTTCCGGCGGGAAGCTCTTCGCCGCCTGCGGGGACAGCAGCGCCGACGCCTGGATGTGCACACGCGGGAACAGGGTCTTCAACCGGTCGGTGAGCGTCGACAGCATCACCGCCGCCGCGACCGCGACCCCCAGCGCGCCGCCGAGCTGGCGGGTGAAGTTGACCAGGCCGGTGGCCACGCCCATGCGCGGCAGGTCGACCGAGTTCTGGCCCGCGAGCATGGTGGCGATGAACGACAGCCCCATGCCGAACCCGAGGAAGAGCATCGCGATGCTCACGCTGAGCTGTGACGAGCTCATGCCGACGCGGGTCAGGAGGTATGCACCGACGACGAGGTTGGCGAACCCGGCCATGCACATCGTGCGGAAGCCGAGCTTCAGCACGAGCCGGGCGCCCAGTGCGGAGCCGACCATCATCGCCAACATCATCGGCGTGAGCACCCGGCCGGCATCGGTCGCCGACGACTCGAGCACGACCTGGACGAAGAGCGGCAGGAACGAGATCACTCCGAACAGCACCACCCCGGTGGAGACGCTGATGACCGTGGCCGCGCGCAAGGTGGGCACGCGGAACAGCTCGAGCGGGATGATCGGCTCGGCCACCCGGCGCTCGGTGGAGATGAACGCGACGAGCAGCAGCGCGCTCGCGACGAATGCGCCCACGATCGGGGCCGATCCCCACGCGTAGCTCGTGCCCCCGGTCTCCAGCGCGAACACGAACAGGCCCGTCGAGCCCAGCAGCGTGGCGGCGCCGAGCCAGTCGATGCGATGTCGGTGGCGCGAGGTGATCGGCTCGATCATCACCGTCTTCACCAGCACGAACGCCACGATGCCGATGGGGAGGTTCACGAAGAACACCCACCGCCACGAGAGCTGGTCGGTGAGGAAGCCACCGATGAACGGTCCGACGATCGACGCGAACCCGAACGTGCCGGACAGGACCGCCGAGACCTTGGCCCGCTGCTCGAGCGTGTAGAGGTCGGCGATGATCGTCTGCGCCACCGGCAACAGGCACCCGGCGCCCGCGCCCTGCATCGCCCGGAACAGCACCAGCTCGATCATCGAAGTCGACAGGCCGCACAGCACGGAACCGAGCAGGAAGAGCGTCATCCCGATCAGGAAGATCCGCTTGCGGCCGAACATGTCGGCCAGCCGCCCCCAGAGCGGGATGCTGGTGATCTCGGCGAGGAGGTACGCGGTGAACACCCAGGCGTAGTGGTCGATGCCGTGGAGATCGCCGATCACGGTGGGCATCGCGGTGGCGACGACGGTGCCGTCGAGCGCGGCGAGGAACATGCCGGAGATCACCGCGATGGTGGTGAGGATGATCCGCCGGTGCGACAGTCGCGCCGCGTAGGCGGTCGCGACCGGGCTGGCGACCGCGTGCTCCGGTGGGCGCGGCCCGGCGTCGGTGCTCATCGCGTGCTCATCACATGCTCGCCGTGAGCGCGGGTGCGAGCAGGCGGGCGAAGTCGTCGATGCGGTGCTGCACCGCGCGATCGGTGTGGTTGAGGTACTCGACGAAGAGGCCCCAGAGGAAGGTCGCGATGCAGTCGGCGGCGGCGTGGAGATCGACACCCGGGGTTACGTCGGTGCCCGCCTGGAGCGTCTCGAACCACCGTTCGCGCCACTCGGCCGCGAGCGTGGCGCCCACGGCCAGCGCGTCGGTGTCGCCCAACACCGCTTCCCGTTGCATCAGGCGCAGGAATTCCCGGTCGGCGACGAGCCGACCGAACTCGTCGCGGGCCTGCTCCACGATCAGCGACTGCACCGGGCCGGCAGTCGGGACCGCCCGCTCGGGGGCGAGCGCGTCGCGCCGCGCGCCGGCGCGCGCCCGGTAGAGGTACACCTCGCGGATGAGATCGGCCTTCGACGTGAAGTGGTAGTAGAGCCCGGGCACGGTGACGTCGGCGGCGTCGGCCAGCTCGCGCATGCTCACGGCCGTCGTACCGCGCTCGGAGAAGAGACGGAGCGCGGTCTCGAGGATCCGATCGCGCGTGGGTACCGCGGTCGTGCCCGGGTCTGCCCTCATGGGTGCAACTTACTTGAACGCTCGTTCAAGCTCAAGAGCGTTTCAAGCTAGAGGAGCAGCGGGGCCGCCGGTCCCGACCGTTAGCCTCGCTCGGGATGGACCAGCCCACGTTCGACTTCGATCCCGGCGACGAGGCCGACTTCGACCCGGGCTTCGATGGTACCGACGGCGACGTCGCCGGTGGCGAGCCCGAGGTGGCGACGTTCTCGGTGGGCGAGATCAACTCGTTGGTGCGCGATGCGCTCCGCCACTCGTTCCCGGTCGAGGTCTGGGTGCGGGGTGAGGTCCAGAACCTCAAGCGGTCGAGCGCCGGCCACACCTACTTCGCGGTGGTGGAGAAGGCCGGGCGCGGCGACCGGGTGCTGGCGCGCCTCGACGTCGTGCTCTTCCGCGACGATCGTCGGGCCGTCGACCGCGCCCTCGCCGAGGTCCCGGGGGCAGAGCTCGGCAACGACGTCGAGGTGCGTATCCGGGGCCGTGTCACGCTCTACCCCGCGTCGGGTCGCTATCAGCTCGTGATGTCGGGGATCGATCCGGTCTTCACCGTCGGTGGCATCGCCGCCAACCGAGAGCGGGCGCTGCGTGCGCTCGCGGCCGACGGCCTGCTCGATGCCAACGCGCGCTGTCCGCTCCCGCTGGTACCGCTCCGGGTCGGCCTCATCACCAGCGACGGCAGCGCGGCGTACCACGACTTCGTCCACGAGCTGGAGCGGAGCGGCTTCGCGTGGCAGGTCGGAGTGGTCGACGTCCGGGTGCAGGGATCCGCGGCGGCCCGCCGGATCAAGTGGGCTCTGGGCGAGCTGGCCCGCCTCGACGTCGACGTCGTGGTCGTCGCCCGCGGTGGCGGTTCCCGCGCCGATCTCGCGGCGTTCGACACCGAGCTCGTTGCTCGTGCCGTCGCGGCGATGCCGATCCCGGTGATCACGGGCGTGGGCCACGAGATCGACCGGAGCGTCGCCGACGAAGTCGCGCACACCGCGTGTAAGACTCCGACGGCATGCGCGCAGCTGCTCGTGCACCAGGTGCAGGAATTCGTGAGTCGCCTCGACGACGCGTCGCAACGGGTGAGCGCGCAGGCCCGACGGCGCGCCGCGCTCGCGGCGCGCGAGCTCGACGAAGCGGCGCGGCGGGTGCACCGGGGTGCGCCCGGCGCACTGACCCGCGAGCGCTCCCGGCTCGATCGCCGACGCGATCGTGTCGACGAGCTCGGCCGCCGCCGTACCGCGGATGCGGCACGTCGGCTCGACGCGCACGCCCGCCGGGTCGTCGAGCTGGGCCGGCGCGCGACCCGCGACCGCGGGCTCGCGCTCGAAGGCCGCGAGCGCGAGCTCATCACGGTGGCCACGCACCACCTCAGCCGCGCCGGGCTACGCCTCGATGCCGGGGAGGCCGCGGTGCGCGCGCTCGATCCGCGTCGGGTGCTCGAGCGCGGCTACACCATCACGCGTGGCGCCGATGGACGGGTCGTGAGGCGGACCACCGATGTCAGCCCCGGAGAGGTCCTGGAGACCGAGCTCGCCGCGGGCCGCGTCGCGAGCCGGGTGGAGCACGTCACGGAGGATCCCGAGTGAGCGACGAAGCAATCGGATACGCCGACGCGATGTCCGAGTTGGGTGACATCCTCGAGGAGCTCGAACGCGACGACCTCGACGTCGATGTGCTGGCCGAACGCGTGAAGCGGGCCAGCGAGCTCATCAAACTCTGCCGCGGCCGGATCGCCCGGGCGCAGGCCGACGTCGACCGCATCGTGGTCGATCTGGAGACCTTCGACGCCGCGCCGGTGTCCGACCCCGACGACTGACGGGCCCTGCGAGGGCCCAGCGGCGAACGGTTGACGTACCGGCGGTTCGAGTCCAGGATCGGGTGTCGACCGGTTCGATCCAAGGAGGGCAACTGTGAAATTCGTACAGATCATCGAGTTCACGACGTCGCGCTACGACGAGGTCGACAAGCTGATGGACGAGTGGATGGCGGCCACCGAGGGCAAGCGGACCCCGACCCACGAGATCAGTGGCCGGGATCGCGACCAACCGAACACCTACCTGCAGATCGTGGAGTTCCCCTCGTACGAGGACGCCCAGCGCAACAACGACCTGCCGGAGACCGGCGACTTCGCCGGCCGGATCGGCGCACTGTGCGACGGGCCGCCGAAGTTCCGCAACCTCGACGTCGTGCGCGAGGAGAAGCTGTAGCGCCCGGCTACCGCTTCTGGCCCGCGAGCTTGCGGTTCTTGAACTGCGCCTTCACGTAGTCGCGGTTCAGCAGCGCGATGAAGTCGATGCTGATCTCCTTCGGGCACGCCTTCTCGCATTCACCGTGGTTGGTGCAGGAACCGAAGTAGCTCTCCATCGTCTCCACCATCTCGACCACCCGCGTGTAGCGCTCGGGCTGGCCTTGCGGCAGCAGGCTCAGGTGCGCGACCTTCGCCGCGGTGAACAGCTGGGCCGCGCCGTTCGGGCACGCGGCGACGCACGCGCCACAGCCGATGCACGCGGCGGCGTCCATCGCCGAGTCGGCGGCTTCCTTGGGCACCAGGATGAGGTTGGCGTCGGGGGCGCTCCCCGTCGGCGCGCTGATGTAGCCACCCGCCTCGATGATGCGATCGAACGCGCTGCGGTCGACGACGAGGTCGCGGATGACGGGGAACGCCCTCGCCCGCCAGGGCTCCACGACGATCTCGTCGCCGTCGTGGAATTTGCGCATGTGGAGCTGGCACGTGGCCGTGCCCTCCGACGGACCGTGGGCCCGCCCGTTGATCATCATGGAGCACGAGCCGCAGATGCCCTCGCGGCAGTCGTGGTCGAACGCGATCGGCTCGCGGCCCTCGGCGACCAGCCGATCGTTGATCACGTCGAACATCTCGAGGAACGACATCTCCTCGCTGATCCCGGTCGCGTCGATGTCGTCGAAGTGGCCCGGTGCGTTCGTGCCTGCCTGCCGCCAGACGCGGAGCTTCAGGTCCATGCGGGTGGTGCTCCTCTTCCCTACTTGTAGCTGCGCTGCGCGAGGTGGACGTATTCGAACTCGAGTTGCTCCTTGTGCAGCTCGGGCTCCGATCCGACGCCGGTGAACTCCCAGGCGGCGACGTGCGAGAAGTTGGCGTCGTCGCGCAACGCCTCACCTTCCTCGGTCTGGTGCTCGATCCGGAGGTGACCGCCGCAGGATTCCTCCCGCGTGAGTGCGTCGAGGCAGAGCAACTCACCGAACTCGAGGAAGTCGGAGACGCGGCCCGCCTTCTCCAGCGACTGGTTCAGCGACTCGTCGCCACCCAGGACGCGGACATCTGCGTGGAACTCGGCCCGGAGCGCCGGGATCTCGGCCAGCGCCTTCTCGAGGCTCTGCTGGCTGCGTGCCATCCCGCAGTTGTCCCACAGGATGTTGCCGAGCTCACGGTGGAAGTAGTCGACCGAGCGGGTCCCGCCCGTGGAGAGGAGCCGGCGGGTCTGGTCCTTCACCTCGGCCTCGGCGCTCTTGAACGCGGGGTCGTCGGTGGCGAGCGGCTTGGTGCCGAGCAGCGGCGCGAGGTAGTCGGAGATCGTCGACGGCAGGACGAAGTAGCCGTCGGCGAGGCCCTGCATCAGCGCGCTGGCGCCGAGGCGGTTGGCGCCCTGGTCGGCGAAGTTGGCCTCCCCGAGGACGTAGAGCCCGGGCACGTTGCTCATGAGGTTGTAGTCGACCCAGAGCCCGCCCATCGTGTAGTGGATCGCGGGATAGATGCGCATCGGGACCTTGTACGGGTTCTCGTCGGTGATGCGCTCGTACATCTCGAAGAGGTTGCCGTAGCGCTCCTCGATGACGTCGTGCCCCAGACGCTCGATCGACTCACCGAAGTCCAGATAGACGCCGTTCTTCTGCGGACCGACCCCGCGCCCGGCATCGACCTCGTGCTTGATCGCGCGCGACGCGACGTCGCGCGGCACGAGGTTGCCGAACGCCGGGTACCGACGCTCGAGGAAGTAGTCGCGGTCGGCGTCGGGGATCTGATCGGGGCTGCGCGTGTCGTCGAGGCTCTGGGGGATCCACACGCGACCGTCGTTGCGCAGCGACTCCGACATGAGCGTGAGCTTGCTCTGGAAGTCGTCGCTGCGCGGGATGCACGTGGGGTGGATCTGCGTGAAGCACGGGTTGGCGAACAACGCACCCCGCTTGTGGGCCCGCCACGCCGCGGTCACGTTGCTGGCCTTGGCGTTCGTCGAGAGATAGAACGCGTTGCCGTAGCCGCCGGTGCACAGCGCCACCGCGTGCGCGGACCACGATTGGATCGCGCCCGTGGTGAGGTCGCGGGTGACGATCCCCGCGGCGCGTCCGTCTTTCACGACGAGGTCGAGCATCTCGCTGCGGGCGTGCAGCTCCACCGAGCCGCGAGCCACCTGGTGCGCGAGGGCCTGGTACGCGCCCAGCAGCAACTGCTGGCCGGTCTGCCCCCGCGCGTAGAACGTGCGCGACACCTGCGCGCCGCCGAACGAGCGGTTGTCGAGCAGCCCGCCGTACTCACGTGCGAACGGGACACCCTGCGCCACGCACTGGTCGATGATGTTGACGCTCACCTCGGCCAGCCGGTACACGTTGCCCTCGCGCGCCCGGAAGTCGCCGCCCTTCACGGTGTCGTAGAACAGGCGGTAGACGCTGTCGCCGTCGTTCGGGTAGTTCTTCGCCGCGTTGATGCCGCCCTGAGCCGCGATGCTGTGCGCGCGTCGGGGCGTGTCGTGGAAGGTGAAGAGCTTCACCCGGTAGCCGAGCTCGCCCAGCGTCGCGGCCGCAGCCGCGCCGGCGAGCCCGCTCCCGACGACGATGATCTCGTACCGGCGCTTGTTCGCCGGGTTCACCAGCTTCACGTCGAACTTGTGCTGGGACCACTTCTCCGCGATGGGCCCCTCGGGGATCCTGGCGTCAAGGCTTCCGATCATCGGTTGACGACCCCCGTGGTGATGAGGAGCGGCATGCTCACGTTCCCGACGGTGATCACGACTGCGAACGCGATCGCGAAGTAGCGGCGCCAGATGTTCCACCGCGGGTTGTTCCATCCGAGGCTCTGGAACATGCTCCACGCCCCGTGGAAGATGTGGAAGCCGAGCGCCAGCATCGCGAGGATGTACACGATGGCGACGGGGACGCGCTGGAAGCTGTAGAAGAGGTTGTCGTACGGATCGCCGCGCACGAAGTGCGGGTTGGCCGCGCCCCACGTGAGATCCATCAGGTGGAAGATCACGAAGAGGCCGACGATGATGCCCGTCCACCGCATGGTGCGCGACGCGAAGTTGGCGGCGACGTAGTCGCGCTTCGACTGGTACTTCACCGGGCGCGCGCGGTGGTTCATGCGCGTGAGCTGGTACGCGGCGACGATGTGTCCGAAGAACGCCGCGATCAGCACGACCCGGACGCCCCACAGCACGACGGTGCGCGGGAGCGCGGGCTCGCCGAGGGTGCGGAGCCACTCGCCGTAGAGGTTGAGGTGCGACTTGCCGAGGAACACCTTCAGGTTGCCGATCATGTGCGCGAGCACGAAGCCGAGCAGGATGATCCCGCTCACCGCCATGACCCATTTCTTGCCGACGGCCGAGCGCCAGAACCGGAGCAGGAAGTGACCCTGCTTGCGGGGTTCCGGCACCGGCGGGCCGGTGTACCGCGCCAGGCGGTCGGCGTCGTCGGCGCCGGCGTTCTGGGCCGCGGTCGAGACCTCTTCCTCAACCTTCGCCATGCCGCGAAAACTACATCTCGACCCTGTTCGGTATCTCATTCAGCGGCGAGGGGTCCGCCCGTGAGGGCCGAGGCGATCGGGGATGTCGACCGGTGCCGGACGGGTCGGATCCGCCGGTTGGCCCTTCGGGGCCCGCTGGTACGCTGCCGCGCGGACGGCACCTCGACCCCTGGGAGTAGCCCTCATGACGCGTCCCGGAACCCTCGGCGAGCTCAAGTCCAGCGGCTGGGTGTCCCGGCCGGTCAAGGAAGAGGTGCGGGCGAACGCGCTGGCGCGGATCTCCGCCGGTCTCCCGTTGGTCGACGGCGTCATCGGCTACGAGGACACCGTGCTCCCGCAGCTCGAGAATGCGCTCATCGCCGGCCACGACGTGATCTTCCTCGGCGAACGCGGCCAGGCGAAGACCCGCATCATCCGTTCGCTCACTGCGCTGCTCGACGAGTGGATGCCGATCATCGCCGGGAGCGAGATCAACGACGACCCGTACCAGCCGGTCTCGCAACACGCGCGGGTGATGATCGCCGAACGCGGCGAAGAGACGCCGATCGAATGGGTCCACCGCGACCGGCGCTTCGGTGAGAAGCTGGCCACGCCCGACACGTCGATCGCCGACCTCATCGGTGAGGTCGACCCGATCAAGGTGGCCGAGGGCCGCTACCTCTCCGACGAGCTCACCATCCACTACGGGCTCGTGCCCCGCACGAACCGCGGCATCTTCTCCATCAACGAGCTCCCCGACCTCGCCGAGCGCATCCAGGTCGGCCTCCTCAACGTGCTCGAGGAACGCGACGTCCAGATCCGCGGCTACAAGATCCGCCTGCCGATCGATCTCATGCTCGTGGCGTCGGCGAACCCCGAGGACTACACGAACCGCGGGCGCATCATCACGCCGCTCAAGGACCGCTTCGGCGCGCAGATCCGCACCCACTATCCACTCGACGCCGAGCTCGAGGCCGCGGTCATCGAGCAGGAGGCGCGACCGCTCACCGCCGACGGCCTCAACGTGCAGGTCCCGGCGTTCATGGCCGAGATCGTGGCCGAGATGAGCCAGCAGGCGCGCCACTCGCCGCACATCAACCAGCGCTCCGGCGTGTCGGTGCGGTTGTCGATCGCCAACTACGAGACGCTCGTCGCCAACGCGACCCGGCGTGCGCTGCGTCACGGCGAGACCGAAGTCGTGCCGCGTGTGAGCGACCTCGACGCGCTCGTGGCGAGCACTGCCGGCAAGGTGGAGTTCGAGACGGTCGACGACGGCCGCGAGGAGCAGGTGCTCGATCGCATCGTCAAGGCGTCCGTGCTCGAGACGTTCCGGGCGCGCACGCGGCCGGAGAAGCTCACCGACGTGGTTGCCGCGTTCGAGAACGGACTCATCGTGCACACGGGCGAAGACATCGCGTCGTCGGAGTACGCCAAGTTGCTCACCGACCTTCCTCCGCTGCGCGCCACCCTCGCCGACCTCGATGTGGGGGAGACCCCCGCGGGCGTCGCGTCGGCCACCGAGTTCGTCCTGGAAGGCCTCCACCTCTCGAAGCGGCTGAACAAGGACTCCGTCGGCGGTCGCGCCGCGTACCGCGGACGCGGCTGACCCGACGCCCCGAAACACGAGCATCTCGGAGTTCGCGCTCGCATGCGTACGCCGAGTCCGAGATGTTCGAGGGGGGCGGGTCAGATCCCGCTGTTGCTCGGATCCTGCTCGTAGAGCTTGCAGCCGGCGGCGGCGCGGCGTTCGACGTTCTTGACCGCGCGCTCGATGTCGGGATTGTCGACGACCGACTTGTCGCCCTGGGCCCGGCGCTCCATCGCGTCGAGGTACGTCTGGGCGTCCTTGGCGATGTCCTTCGGGGCGTGGTCGGCCATCTTCTGCACCAGGGCCGTCTGTTGGGCGAGCTTGCCGACCAGTTTCGGCAGGTTCGTGTCGTAGTCGTAGGCGGCCTGACAGAACGCCTTCGTCGGTTTCGGGAGCGAGGCCGAGGACTCACCGGAGCAGGCCGCCGCGCCGGCGGCCACCAGGAGCAGAACGATGGCCGACCGCAGCGCGCGCATCCCTGCATTCTGGCCGCGCGCCGGTCCGGGACGCGAGTCGCGCGGACCCGCTTCGCCGGAACGACCGGACCGCTTTGCCGGAACGACCGGACCGCTTTGCCGGAACGACCGGACCGCTTTGCCGGAACGACCGGACCGCTTTGCCGGAACGACCGGACCGTTTGGCCCCGGGGCGGCTGGTGGACCGAGCCGGTACGGTGGGTCCATGAAGCGACAGTCCGGATTCCGCTACTCACGCTGGGACGGGACGCAGAAAGGCTTCGACCTCGACGCCCAGTCTCTCCTCGACGAGATGAGCGACGACCTGCTCTACCACGGCGATCTGAACGCCGCCCTGCGCCGCATGATGCAGCAGGGGTTCCGCGACCGGAACAACGAGCAGTTGATGGGTCTCCGCGAGATGCTCGAGAAGCTGCGCGAGCGCCGCCGCCAGGAGCTCGAGAGCCGCGATCTCGGAGGCGTCTACGACGACATCGCCGAGCAGCTCAACGAAGTCGTCGACATGGAACGCGAGGGGATCGAGCAGCGGGTCGAGGAGGCGACGCGTTCGGGCGATCAGCGTCGCCAGGAACTGGTCGAAGACGTCGCCGACGAGCGGCGACGCCAACTCGAAGAGCTCCCACCCGATCTCGCCGGCCGCGTGCAGTCACTGCAGCAGTACGAGTTCATGGACGACGCCGCCCGTCAGCGGTTCGAAGAGTTGATGGACCAACTCCGCGAACAGCTCATGCAGAGCTACTTCAACCAACTGTCCGAGGGCATGCAGAACCTCACGCCCGAGCGGATGGAGCGGATGAAGGACATGCTCAACGAGCTGAACCAGATGCTCGAGCAGCGTGAGCGCGGGGAGGAGCCCGACTTCGACGGGTTCATGGAGCGCTTCGGCGACTTCTTCCCCGGCAACCCGCAGAACCTCGACGAGCTGTTGGAGCAGATGGCGCAGTCGATGGCGCAGATGCAACAGCTCCTCAACTCGATGACGCCCGAGCAGCGGGCCCAACTGCAGGGCCTCGCCGAGTCGCTCCTCGAAGACATGGACCTGCGCTGGCAGGTCGATCAGCTGTCGCGCAACCTGCAGCAGGCGTTCCCGAACCTCCCGTGGCAGCGCTCGCAGAACTTCAGTGGGAACGACCCACTGCAGTTCGGTGAGATGTCGGGTCTGCTCGACACGTTGGGTGATCTCGACGATCTCGAGAACCTCATGAAGTCGGCCACCCAACCCGGTGAGCTGGCCGAGGTCGACCTCGACCGCGCGCGAGAGCTCCTCGGCGACGACGCCGCGCGCTCCCTCGACCGGTTGCGCGAGCTCACCAAGATGCTGGAGGACGCCGGCCTCATCGAGCAGCGCGAAGGCCGGCTTGAGCTCACCCCCCGCGCCATCCGCGCCATCGGCAACAAGGCGCTGTCCGATCTCTACCGCAAGCTCACCAAGGACCGCGCCGGCAGCCACGAGCTGGAGCGCTCGGGCGTGGGCAACGAGCACGCGCACGAGCACAAGCCCTACGAGTTCGGCGATCCGTTCCACCTGAACGTGCAGGAGACGGTGAAGAACGCGATCTGGCGCTCGGGGGCGGGCACGCCGGTGCACCTCTCACCCGACGACTTCGAGGTCGAACGCACCGAGATGCTCACGCGCTCGGCGACGGTGCTCCTGCTCGACGTGTCGCTGTCGATGCCGATGCGCGACAACTTCCTTCCCGCCAAGAAGGTCGCGATGGCACTGCACTCGCTCATCACGAGCCAGTTCCCACGCGACTACTTCGGCCTCGTCTCCTTCGGGCGTGTCGCGCGTGAGGTCAAGCCGGAACTGCTGCCCGAGATGAGCTGGGACTTCGAGTGGGGCACCAACATGCACCACGCGTTGCTGTTGGCGCGGAAGCAACTGTCGCGCCAGAGCGGCACCAAGCAGATCATCATGGTCACCGACGGCGAGCCGACGGCCCACATCGAGGGGGGCGAGGCCTACTTCGAGTACCCGCCGTCGCCGGTCACCATCGAGGAGACGCTGAAGGAGGTGATGCGCTGCACCCGTGACGGCATCCGCATCAACACCTTCATGCTCGACGAGAGCTACTACCTCCGGTCGTTCGTCGAGCGGATGATGCGTGTCAACGGGGGTCGGGCGTTCTTCACCAATGCCGACACCCTGGGCGACTACGTCCTCGTCGACTTCCTCGATCACCGTCGCCAGCAGCGCCGCGCCGGCTGATCGCGGCTTCGCGGCTGCGATCCGGCACGAGCCGGACGCACCCGATCGAATCGGTCAGGCGAGCTCGTGCACGTAACGCTCGTGCACCGCGGGATCGAAGCAGACGAACCGGACGGTGTGGACGCCGCTGATGGTGGACCGCACGGTGCCGACCGCGATGCGGGTGGCTTCGGGGACCGGATACCCGTAAGCGCCGGTGCTGATGGCCGGGAACGCGACGGTGTCGGCTCCGATCTCGTCGGCGACCTCGAGGCAGCGGCGATAGCAATTGGCGAGCAGGCGCGCCTCGCCGGAGTGGCCGCCCTGCCAGATCGGCCCCACGGTGTGGATCACGAACCGGGCCGGGAGCTCGAACCCCGGGGTGGCCTTCGCGTCGCCGAACGCGCACCCGCCGAGCTGGCGGCACGACTCGAGCAGCGCGGGCCCGGCGGCCCGGTGGATCGCCCCGTCGACACCCCCTCCGCCGAGCAGCGAGGGGTTGGCGGCGTTCACGACCGCGTCGCTGTGCTCGGTGACGATGTCGCCCAGCGTGACCTCGAGGTGGGGGCCCACGAGGTGGAGCGTAGGTTCCCGATTGGTGGCGCTGCAGGGCCCGAGCGCACGGACGCCGGGCTGGGCCCGAGTACCCGCAGCAGCCGACGCGAAGAAGAAACCCCTTGCGCTCGGGTTCACAACCGAGCATAGTAACACCATTGTAATTCCAGAGGCGTCATTCCGGCGTCCGCCGCGTCTGCCACACTGCCATCAGGGAGCAAAAGCCGATGCCAGACCCCGTGACGATAAGCCCTCTCACCTCGAATCTCACCTCGAACCTGGCCGCGCTCGTTGCCACACAACGGTTCTCGGGTGGGGGCGAGCGCCGCTGGCAGGAGGAGGCCAACTGTCTCGGCGTCGATCCCGACCTGTTCTTCCCCGAGCGTGGGGCCTCCACCCGGGAGGCGAAGGCGGTCTGTCGCAGCTGTGAAGTGCGGGTCGATTGCCTGGAATACGCGCTCGCGCACGGCGAGAAGTTCGGAATCTGGGGCGGGCTGTCAGAGCGCGAGCGGCGCCGGGTCCGCCGGCAACGGGCGCTCGAACGCCGCAGCGCCATGGGTGCCTGACCCACCATCGGCCCGCGGCTGATCCCCGGTCGCGCAGGCAACGCTCACGACAGATCGAGGCCGGTGTCGGGGCGCGCTCGGAGGCGCGCTTCGATGGTCTGCTCCGGGCCGAGTCCGGCCCACGCCCGGAACGACGGATCACATCGGGCCAGCTCGGCTGCCGGGAGCAGCCCGACGAGCTCGACGCCGATCGCGTCGGAGCCCGCGGCGCGCGCGTGAGTGCGCACCGCCTCGCAGGCCTGTTGCACCCCGGTGCGTTCGAGCGCGATCAGGTTCATCGACACCTGCACCCGGTCGACCGATGCCAACCGCAGCCCGAGCGCGCGTACCCCGGGGAGTCCGCCGTCGCGCTCGCGGATCTTCGCCGCGATGGCGCGCGCGAGCGCCAGGTCATCCGTCGCCAGCACGCAGTTCACCGCGACCAGTACCGGGCGAACCCCGACCGCGACCGCACCGAGACGCGGATGGGGTACCGCGGGGCCGAGGTCGGGCGCCCGGTCGACGAACGCAGTGCGTCGGATGTCGGGCAACGACCGTGCGTGCGGGTCGGCGTCACCGTAGAGGAACACGGGAATCGCGAGCGTGGTGCTCGCCCATTCCGCGAAGGCGAGCGCGGCCTCGAGGGCCGAGCCGCGGGCGTCGTCGTCGAGGGCGACGAACGGCACCACGTCGAGCGCACCGATGCGCGGGTGCACGCCGACGTGACGACCGATGTCGACGTGCTCCGCCACCGCCTGCGCGAGTCGTCGCGCCGCGGCTTCGGTGTCGCCGGGCGCGCCGGCGAGGGTGAACACCGAGCGATGGTGATCGGCGTCGACGTGCACATCGAGCAGCGCCTTGCCGCACGCACTCGCAAATTGTTCCAGCCGCACCCGATCGCGTCCCTCGGACACGTTGGGAACGCACTCGAGCATCGGCGCAGCGTACGGGTTGCCCGCTCGACCACGCCGGTAGAGTGCCGCCGGTGCGGATCGGAATGGCGCTGCCGCAGTACGACTATTCGGTCAGCGGGGAGTCGCCACTGCGCTGGGCCACGCTCGTGGAGTACGCGCTCGCGGCAGAACGCGTCGGATACGACTCGCTGTGGCTCTCCGACCATCTGTTCCTCGACCTCGCGAAGTACGGCGGCCCCGCCGCGCGCCAAGCGGCGTTCGACCCGCTCGTCACCCTCGGTGCGCTGGCGGGCATCGTCAGCCGGCCCCGGCTGGGAACGCTGGTGCTCTGCGAAGCACTTCGGCCCGCGTCGGTCCTGGCCAAGTCGCTCGCCGGCCTGGATCGCATCTGCGGCGGGCGGCTCGACGTCGGCCTGGGCGCAGGGTGGTACGAACCCGAGTACGCGGCGATCGGCATGACGATGCCGAGCCCGGGGGAGCGCCTGGCGCGCCTCGGCGAAGCGGTCGAGGTCGTACGGGGCCTACTCGCCGGAGGCCCGTTCACCTTCGACGGGCGCTACCACCGCGCCTTCGAGGCGCGCAACGATCCGGCGGCGGTGCAGCGCCCCGCGCCCCCGATCATGGTCGGGGGGAAGGGCGACCGCCTCCTTGCTCTGGTGGCCCGACACGCCGACGGTTGGAACACGAGTTGGGTCTGGACCCCCGACGCGTACCGCGAGCGCCTCGACGTCCTCGAACGCGCGTGCGACGCGATCGGCCGCGATCCCGCAAGCGTCACCCGCTCGGTCGGCCTCTACGCACTCTGTGGCGAAGACGACCGCGACCTCGAGCGCCGCTTCCAACGCCTGCACGAGCTCAGCCCGCCCGGGGTGCTCGGATCGACCACGCTCGACGAATGGCGGGTCGGTCGGCTGGTGGGCACGGTCGAGCAGATCCGGGAGCAGCTTGCCGGGTGGGACGACCTCGGGGTCGAGACGATCATCGTGGGTCCGGGCGCCGTGCCGTTCGCGGTGACCACCGTCGACGACGTCGAACTGCTGGGCCATGCGCTGCAGGGGCACCCGTGAGGGTCGCCTCCGGTAACCTGTGCGGACTCCCTCGAAAGGGCGTTCCGCATGAACCTCGGCGCAACCGAGCTGATCATCATCCTCGCCGTCGTCCTCCTCCTCTTCGGGAGCACGAGGCTCCCGAAGCTGGCCAAGTCCCTTGGGCAGGCCAGCAAGGAGTTCAAGAAGGGCGTCGACGGCGAGCACGAGGACGACGCCGAGGCCAAGTAGGTCTCGAGCGAGCAGGTCTCGAGCGAGCAGGTCTCGAGCACGTAGGCCTCACCGGCGAGGTTCACCGCCGATATCCGGGAACCACTCCGCCCCCTGCCGGCGTTCTTGTCGATGGCTGACGGGGTACCCACGTGGGAAGAGGTCGCGCGCGACTACGGGCGCTTTCTCTACAACGTGGCGTACCGCTTGGCCGGCAACGACGACGACGCACAGGATCTCGTTCAGGAAGCGCTCATTCGGGTCCGTCGGGGCCTGGAGCGGTATGAACCGGGGTCGCTGGAAGGCTGGTTGGCGCGGATCGTGACGAATGTGTTCCTCGACGAGATGCGACGGCGGAAGCGGCGTCCCACCGACGCGCTCCCCGACGATCCCGGTCGGGTGCTGCCTCCGTCGCCCGCGGCCGATGTGGCGTCGACCGGCCTGTCGGACGAGATCCAGCACGCGCTCGGCGAGCTGCCCGACGAGTTCCGGGTACCCGTCGTCCTGTGCGACGTCAGCGATCTCTCGTACGAGCAGATTGCCGCCGCCACCGGCGTTCCCATCGGCACCGTCCGGTCGCGGATCCATCGGGGCCGTCGCCTGCTGCGGGCGTCCCTCACCGCCGACGGGGTGACCGGCTCATGACCGACGCCCGCGACTTCGGACTCGACCTCGAGATGCTGTCGGGTTATCTCGACGACGAGCTCGACGCGCACGATCGCGCCGCGGTCGAGGCGCAGCTCGCGATCTCGGCCGAGTGGCGCAGCGAGCTCGAAGCGGTGAGCGCCGCCCGGCTCGCGGTGCGCAGCCTGCCGGTTCGCGACGCGCCCGATGGTTTCTGGGCGTCGGTCGTGGCCGGAGTCGAGGCCGCCGATGTCGACGCCACACCCGAAGCCGAGCCCGTCGCCGACCCTGTAGCCGATCCCGCCGACGACGCGGTCGTCGTGCCGATCGAATCGCGTCGCCCGCACCGCCGCCTGGTCTGGATCGCCAGCGCGGCGGCCGCCGTCGCCATGGTGGCGGCCGTCGTGATCATTCCGCAGCGCTCGCAGGTCACGCCGAACGTCACCGCGGTTGTCGCCCAGCACGGCGCGCAGAGCTCGGAGTCGGGTGACCCCATCAGCTCGTTGGCGCCGGTCGGCCCGTTGGCGGGATTCCGTCGGTGATGGGGAAGCGCCGGCACCTCGGCGCGGCAATGCTCGTGCTCGCGTCGGCCGCGCTCGTGTGGCCGCTCGGCGCCTGGGCGGCGGCTTCGGGTGAGAGCGCGAACGCGCGCCAGGCCGCCGCGCTGATCGAGCGCACGCGGGACGCGCCCGCCAACTACCAGTTCGTGGGTACCGCGCTGGTCGGGTGGCGCGCCGGCAACGAGCTCCGCCACGCCACCGTCGACGTGCACGACGCGAGCGGCTCGCTCGAGGTCGAGGCAGGCGGGAGCGCGGTGTTCGACGACGGCACCCGCGCGTACTTCCACGACGATTCCGGTTGGACCAGCGTGCTGATCGAGCCGACCGCGAAGGGCATGCCTGCCCCCGACGACTCCTGGGACCTCGCGACGCGCCCGGGCCGCACCATTGCGGGCCGGCCCACCACGCTCGTCGTGGCCAAGCGGCCCGACGGATCGGTCGCCCAACGACTCTTCGTCGACAACGCCACCGGGTTGCTCCTGGCGCGCACGGTGCTCGGGTCCGACGGCCGGGTCGAACGCTCGGTGACGTTCCAGAGCATCGAGATCGGCGCGGCGACGTCGGTCGATGTGCCGGGCCGCGCGCGCCCGCAGCGCACGGAAGCGCTGGCGTCGGTTCCCGATGGCTACGACGCTCCCGCTTCCCCCGCCCCGGGATACGAGCTGATCACCCGTTCCCGCCTGGGCGACGGCGTGATGTTCTTCTACAGCGACGGACTGTTCTCGGCGTCGGTCTACGAGCAACGCGGCGACTTGAACTGGGACGCGCTGCCCGCCGGCGGCACCACCACTTCGGTCGACGGCAATCGCGCGCGCGCGTACAACCGCCCGAGCGGCGACGTGCTGGTGTGGGAGCGCGACGGTCTGGTCTACACGGCTGTGTCCGACGCCCCGAGCGACGTGTTCGCGAAGATCACGTCCGGCCTCGGTGGCTCCGACCGCAGCGCGCCCGAGTCGGTCGTCGACTACGTGCTCGGTCCCTTCGGCTGGGGCTGAGCGCACCGGGACGCGACAACGGGGCCGGCGTACCGGCCCCGTCGGGCTGACATCTCGGTGGCCGGCGGCGAGCCGACCGCTCTCGGGCCGGCTAGCGAACCCGGAGCGGAGTCTCGAGCCGGCGGCGGCGCAGGATGCGACGGCGCTCCCGCTCCGACGCACCACCCCACACGCCGTGGTCGATGCGGTACGTGAGCGCGTAGTCGAGGCACTCGGCCTGGACCGTGCACTGCGCGCAGATGCGGCGGGCCTTGTCGACCCCCACGCCGTCGGAAGGGAAGAACTCGCCGGGGGCGAGCGATCGGCAGCGGGCGCGGAGCATCCACTCCTGCTCTGCGTGATCGGGGGGAGGGTTCAGGTCGTCCATGTGCACCCCAGTGCTCGGGTGGTGATGCGGTCGCCCTCTTGAACGGTCCGAACGGTAGTCCGGTTCCCGTAGCCTGACAGAGATGGTAGGCCGCGTCTCGTCACGCTCGGGAACCATCGGGCCCGGGCCCGACGTTGCTCAGGCGACCCCGTAAACGGCCGATCCCGGACCCGTTACCCGCAACCCCGACTCCCGGAGTCGGTTGAGGACCACCGTGCCCGACTTCCCCGACCAGGATCCGCCCGCCGCCGGGTCGGCCGACCTCCCGACGGGCGCGGTTCCCCGGGAAACCGTTCCCCCGGAAACCGTTCCCCCGGTTGACGCGCCGACCGCGCCGGCCGAAACCATCCTCGAGGTGCCCGACACCTCGAACCGAGACGAGGCGACCGGCGCCGATCCACTCTCCCCGGCGTCGGTCCCCTCGGATCCTCTTCCGCCGCCTCCCGCCGAAGCGCCAACGGTGGCCGACTGGCCACCGACCGTGGCCGACGGCGCCGCGGAAGGAATCCGGTCGGATGCCCCGACCGTGGGCGACGAATCGCCGACCCTGTTCCCGCTGGCCCCGTCCGCGCCTGCAACGGCCCCGGACGCCGAACCGTTGGCGGACGCGGAGACGGCCGAGTCGCCGTCGGCGCATCGGGGACGCGGCCTGCGCGACGTGATCGTCGCGGCACTCGTGGGGGCTCTCGTCGGTGCGCTGGTCGCGTCGGGCGTCTACCTCGCGTTCGGCAACGACGGTGGAAGCGGCACCAGCACCTCCGTCGCCGCGCAGGGTTTCTCGCGGCCGTCGCAGCGCATCGCCCGCACCGGTGACATCGCCACCATCCTGAAGGCCGACGTCCCCGCGGTCGTCGCCATCGTCGACGACGGTGGTCCCGACTCCGGCGGCGCCGCCGGCACCGGGTTCGTGATCTCCTCCGATGGCGTCATCGTCACCAACAACCACGTGGTGGCCGACGCCAAGAAGATCCAGGCCGTGTTCTCCGACGGCACCAGTCGCAGCGCCACGGTGCTCGGGCGGAACGCGGCCAGCGATCTCGCGGTGGTGAAGGTCGACGCGTCGGGCCTGCAGACCATCGCGCTCGGCGACTCCAACCAGGTGCAGGTCGGTGACGACGTCGTCGCGATCGGGAACGCGCTCGCGCTGCAGGGCGGCCTCTCGGTCACGCGCGGGATCATCTCGGGTCTGCACCGCGAGGTCGACACCGACTCCGGCGACGCGCTGGAAGACATCATCCAGACCGACGCCGCGATCAACCCGGGCAACTCGGGCGGGCCGCTCGTCGATGCACAGGGCCGCGTCATCGGCATCAACACCGCCATCGCCGATCCGAGCAGCGCGCAGAACGTGGGCTTCGCGATCCCGATCTCGAACGCCAAGGTGATCATCGACCAACTGCGCGAAGGCAAGCAGCCCGCGTATCTCGGGGTGAGCACGATCAACGTCGACCAGGCCAAGGCAGACGGGCACGACATCTCGGCCGACGCCGGGGCCTACGTCCAGTCGGTGGCGGCCGGCACGCCGGCATCGAGAGCGGGTATCAAGGCCGGCGACGTGATCGTCAAGGTCGACGGCAAGTCGGTCGGCACCGCCGCCGAGCTGGGTGGGGTGGTCCGCACCTACAAGCCGGGCGACAAGGTCGTCATCGTGCTCGATCGGGGCGGCGACACCGAGACGGTCAGGGCCACGCTGGGGGAGGCACCGACCTCGTGAGCCGACGAGACCAACCGCTACGCTGACGGGCATGTCGATGGAGCCCGAAGCGCTGGAGCAGATCCCCCCGCAAGGGCATGTGAAAGTCGTCTACCTCGGCCCGGTGGCACCGCACTGGGAGGTCCACGGGATCTTCGGCGACGGCCGCACGATCGACGAATTCCGCCAGCGCGCGGTCGCCCGCCTCCAGTTGCTGCCGCCGCACGACCCGCAGTTCCGCCGGAACCGCGAGCGCGTGGCCCGCGACGCCGAGCGCGAGCATCTCCTGCTCGACTGGGACCTCGGCTACGACGAAGACTCCTGATCCTCGCCGGCCCCCCGGCTGATCAGGAATCGACACCCTCGCCGTCGGGCGCGGGGTGCTCACCGGTCACCATGAAGCCCACCCGCTCGGCGATGGTGACGGCGTGGTCGGCGATCCGCTCGTAGTGGCGGCCCACCAACGCCATCTGCACCGCCTGGAGCACCATGCCCTCGTCGCTGCCGTCGCCGGCGAGGATGTGGCGGAACAAGCTCTTGGTGAGCTCGTCCATCGCGTCGTCCATGTCGGCGAGCGCGGCGGCCCAGTGCGGATCGGCGTCGGCGAACGCGTCGATGGCGACCCGGGTCTGGTTGCTCGCCTGCGCACCCATCCGGTCGATGATCCCGCGCAGCTTGGGGTCGAGCTGGTGGGGATAGAGCCGGCGCGTCGTCTTCGCCACGTTGACCATGAGGTCGGCGCTGCGCTCGAGCTCGTGCGCCACGCGCATCACGGTGACGAGAAAGCGGAGGTCGTTGGCGAGCGGTTGCTGACGGGCGAGCAGCAGGAAGGTGCGGTCCTCGATGGTGTGGGTGAGCTCGTCGATGGCGTCGTCGTTCTCGATGACGCGTTCGGCGGCGTTGAGGTCGCCGTCGAGCAGCGCCTGCGTGCCGCCGGCGATGGCCTCGGTCGTGAGCGCGGCGAGGCGGATCACGTCGACCCGCAATTCGTCGAGGTCTTCGTGGAAGGTCTTGCGAGCCTCGGGCGGGGCGTTCTCGGGAATCGGTGTGGTCGTCACGACGCCTCCGGTCGTTCGGCGGGCGGGCCTGGTGGGCGGGCGGATGCTCGGTGGGCACCGGTGAGGGAGGAGCTCATCATGCCGTGCGGACCGAGGCGGGCGTCCCGATTCACCCTATGTCGGGGTCAGTCTTCACTCCTCGTTTACCTGCCCGCCACGATCGGGCAACCGGATCGAAACGGGCCACCCGTAGCCTGATCATTACCAAGGACGGCTCGACGGAAACCCGGAGAGCCGTTCCGAGGTCTGGTCCTTCACGATGGGAGTGCGTGATCGCGAAGGGCTCGTACGGAGTGTGTGGGGCCGGGAACTCCCCCCTTCCCGGTCCCACGCTCTCCGGTGCAGGTGCATCGTCCCTGCGGGATCCCCTGGTGCTCCCCAATCGCGTTCAGCGGCGGGAGCGTCGACGGCCGGCCCGTTCACCGGTCACCACGAAGTGCACCTGCTGGGCGATCGTCACCGCGTGATCGCCGATGCGCTCGTAGTGGCGCGCGACCAGTGCGAGTTGCACCGCGGCAACGACCGGTGAATCGTCGGCGGGCGGGGATGCGCCTCCGTGCGCGTGCGCGTCGCGTGCTCCGGTTCCGGCGCCGGCGCCGGCGCCGGGTCCCTCACGTCCTGCAGGGTCAGGATGTGGCGGAACAGACTTTTCTGCAGCTCGTCGATGGTCTCGTCCATGTCGGCCAGCGCGGCTGCCCACGACGGGTCGCGGTCCGCGAACGCGTTGATGGCGACGCGGATCTGCACGACGGCCTGACGCCCCAGCCGCTCGATGATGCGCCGGGCCGTGATGTCGAGCGGGTGAGGAAAGAGCCGCCACGTCGTCTTGGCCACGTTGACCATGAGGTCGGCGCTGCGCTCGAGCTCGTGCGCCACGCGCATCACCACCCCGACGAAACGGAGGTCGGCGGGCGCGAGCTCGGCCGAGCGGGCCAGGATCCGCAGGCACTCGTCCTCGATCGAGTGCCGGAGCGCGTCGACGGCGTCGTCGTCGGCGACCACCCGGTCGGCCGCGTCGAGGTCGCCGTCGACGAAGGCGGCCGTGCCCTCGGTCACCGCATCGGTCGTGAGCGACGCCAGGCGCACGACATCGAGCTGAACGTCGTGGATGCGTTCGCGGATTTGCGGATCGGATTGGGCGGGGAGCAGTTCCGATGAGACCACTCTCGTGATCATGAGGCGCGTTGCGGTTGCGGCGTGCGCACGCCGTCGACTGTTTGCCTGCTGTTCACTTTCACTCCACTACGCGGCCACGGTCCCGCTACACCGTCTCCGTACGATGCGCCGCGATGACATCCACCGTTCCAGGAGGGAACACCCAGATGCGAAGCTCGTTCGTACGCCGCTGTGGGCTCTTGCTCGCAGCGCTGGCGCTGCCGATCCTCGCGATCGGTACCGCCTCGGCGGCTCCGTCCACCAACAAGCTCGCTTCGGCGACGCTCAATGCAGACGGATCCACCTTCCAACTCGGCTTCAATCAAGTCGTGATCGGCGCGTTCAAACCGGTCCAGAAGTCCGTCACGATCAACTACCAGGGCAACGGTTCCGGTCAGGGCCGCACCGACTTCAAGAACAAGGTCGTGGATTGGGCGGGAACCGACGCCCTCTATGCGACGGGAACGGCGCCGAGCACCCCGTTCTTCTACTTCCCGACGGTGACCGCGCCGATCACCGTGTCCTACAACGTCTCGGGGGTCAAGGGTCTGAAGCTCTCACCTGACACCATCGGCCAAGATCTTCTCCAGTGCGATCACGACGTGGGACGACCCGGCGATCAAGGCCGACAATCCCAAAGTTGAAGCTGCCGAGCACCAAGATCACCGTCGTTCACCGGACCGACGGTTCCGGCACGACGCAGAACTTCACCGAGTGGCTCACCAAGGCGGCGCCGTCCTCATGGACCCTCGGGAGCCGGCCGACCGTGCAGTGGCCTGCGGGAACGCAGGGCGGGAGCGGCAACAGTGGCGTGGCCAACTTGGTGAAGACGACCGACGGTGCGATCGGCTACGTCGACTTCTCGGATGCGAATGCGGCGGGACTGACCTTCGCTGCGATCAAGAACTCAGCGGGCAAGTTCATCTGCTCCGACGCTGCCCGGCGCGCAGGAAGCCGTGGCGGGGACGACGATCAACCCCGATCTCACCTTCGACCCGATCAACGCAACGGGTGCGAAGGCTTATCCGATCACCTCGCCCACTTGGATCATCGCCTACCAGAACCAGACCGACGCGAACAAGGGTGCCGCCTT
Organism: uncultured Actinomycetes bacterium; assembly: GCA_963819735.1. Taxonomy (GTDB): domain Bacteria; phylum Actinomycetota; class Acidimicrobiia; order IMCC26256; family DASPTH01; genus CAWFXC01. The sequence continues at coordinate 1,986,737 of CAWFXC010000001.1, forward strand.
GAAGGGGTTCCTCAACTTCATCTACTCCGACGGTCAGAAGCTCGCGGGCTCGGTGGACTACGCGAGGCTGCCGGCCAGCATGCTCAAGCAGGCCAAGGCGCAGGTCAACAAGCTCGTCGTTCCAGCCTCCTGACGTGGAGCGCGATGTCGGCACGGGGCGGGTTCCCCCCGCCCGCTCCGTGCCGCCGCTCCCGTGCTTCACGTAGAGTCCGGATCTCTTCTCATGGCTGTGATTGCCCCGCCCCGCGAGAACGAGCAACCGAGTCCACCGCCGCCAAGGGACTTGGTACTGGATCTCGCCCGCCCGGCGTGGTCACCGATCATGTGTTCCGATGGCTTGCACTCGCAAGTGGTCTGCTCGTGCTCGTGATCCTCGGGCTGATCGCGTACACCACCACGAAGAATGCGTGGCCCTGGTTCAAGGCCGAGGGCATCGACATCTTCGCCGACAACTGGGATCCGGCGAAGGGCCAGTTCGGTGCCGGGGCGATGATCTACGGCACCTTCCTCGTCGGGGTCATCGCGTTGGTGATCTCGGTGCCGATCAGCGTCGGTATCGCGTTGTTCGTCACCGAGATCGCCCCGAAGTGGCTGCGAAGCCGGTCGTGTACATCGGTCGACCTGTTGGCGGCGATTCCCGCGTCGTGTACGGCTTGTGGGCGTGTTCGTGTTGCGCCAACCGCTCGCCGACATCTACTCCAGCATCTCGTCGGCCACGGGCGACATCCCGATCCTGAAGACGCTGTTCGCCGATCCGAGCCCCACCGGATTGAGCTTCATGACGGCAGGGATCATCGTGGCGATCATGATCACGCCGATCGTCACCTCGCTCACCCGGGAAGTCTTTGCCACGACGCCCAGCGCACTCAAAGAGGCGTCGATACGGGCTCGGCGCGACGCGGTGGGAGATGATCCGCGGCTCGGTGTTCCCGCACAGTCGCGGCGGGGTCACGTCGGCGGTGATGATCGGACTCGGGAGGGCCATCGGCGAGACGATCGCGGTGGCGCTGCTCATCGGGAGCTCGCAGGTGATCAGCGCGCACGTGCTCGGCCCCGGCGACACCCTCGCCAGCATCATCGCCAATCAGTTCGGCGAAGCCACGGGCGAGTACCGCGCCGCCCTGATCGGCATGGGTGTCGTGCTCTTCGTGCTCACGATCGGAATCGGCGTGCTCGCTCGCGGAATCGTCAACCGCTACGACAAACGCTCCGGGGCGTCGTTGTGAGCACCATCGCGCCCGCCGGCACCAGGAGGTTCGAGGCTCGCCCCCGGACCTCGCTCGCGTTCGAGGAAGATCAAGAACATCGTCGCCACGGGAACGATCGGACTCGCGTTCGTCGTCGCCATCGTGCCGCTCGTATTCGTCGTCGGGTACGTGGTGCAACGAGGGGCCCAGGCAATCAGTTGGAGTTTCCTCACGGACGACATTCCATTTGTTCCGAGGTTTCCCGGGGGTGGTATGGGGCCGGCAGTTGTCGGAACCCTGCTCATCACGGGGCCGCGGCGCTCATGGCGATACCGCTCGGCGTGCTCGGAGGCATCTACCTCAACGAATACGGCGGCAAGAATCCCCTTGCCCGCTTGGTGCGCTTCCTTGCGGAGGTGATGACCGGCGTCCCCTCCATCGTCATGGGCCTGTTCATCTACACGCTCGTAGTGCTCAACACGGGTGAGCGGACCGGGTTCGCAGGTGCACTGGCCCTCGGATGTCTCATGCTCCCAATCGTCATTCGCACGACGGACCAGATGTTGTCGCTCGTCCCTCGGGAGTTGCGCGAAGGGTAGCTATGCGCTGGGGAGCCGCAGGGTTCGGACGATTCGCACCGTCGTGCTGCCGAACGCCGCCGCCGGAATCGTCAGTGGTGCTCTCCTCGCGGTCGCAAGGGCCGCAGGGGAGACGGCGCCACTGCTCTTCACGATCGGCATCGTGAACGAAACGAACACGAACCTCTTCAAAGGACCGAACACGGCGCTGTCGGTTCAGATCTTCTACAACGCGACCCTCCGTTCCCGGTCCAGCAGGACCGGGCGTGGGGCGCCGCGCTCGACTCTGATCGTGATCGTCTTCGTGTTCACCATTCTCGCTCGGTGGTGACCGCGTACTTGAGCCGCCGGCAGACGGCATGACCCCCGAGGACGCTCCATGTCCACAGTGCTGGACCAGACGATAACGTCATCGACGTGACCGTCGAGGTGGACGTGCCGGTGCCCGGAGTCGAGACTCCCGACGACGCGGCGCTGCCGGAAGAACCCGAGCGCGAACGAGAGCTGGTCTTCGAGCTCCGCAACCTCGAGGTGCAGTACAGCGGGCACACCGCGGTGCGCGAGGTCGACCTCGACATCGCCGCCCACGAGATCACTGCGTTCATCGGCCCGTCGGGCTGCGGGAAGACCACCGTGCTGCGCTGCCTCAATCGCATGCACGACATCACACCCGGCGCGCGAGGTTATCGGGCAGGTCAACTACCACGGTGAGGAGTCTGTACGGCTCGAAGGTCGACGCCGCCGAGGTGCGTCGGCGGATCGGGATGGTGTTCCAGAAGCCCAACCCGTTCCCGAAGACCATCTTCGACAACGTCGCCTACGGACCGAAGATCAACGGGCGCAAGCGGTCGGAGATGAGCGACATCGTCGAACACGCACTCACCCGCGCTGCGTTGTGGGACGAGGTCAAGGACAAGCTCAAGAACAGTGGCCTGTCGCTCTCGGGTGGGCAACAACAGAGACTCTGCATCGCGCGCGCCCTCGCAGTGGAACCGGATGTCATCTTGATGGACGAACCGTGCTCGGCCCTCGACCCGATTGCCACCGCCCGGATCGAGGACCTGATGGCCGAGCTCAAGCAGGAGTTCACCATCGTGATCGTCACCCACAACATGCAACAGGCGGCGCGTACCTCCGATCGCACGGCGTTCTTCACCGCCGAGGTCGACGACGCCGGGAAGCGGGTGGGCCGGCTGGTGGAGTTCGACCAGACCGAGAAGTTGTTCACGGCTCCGGGCGACGCCCGCACCGAGGGATACATCACGGGGCGGTTCGGCTAGACGATGAGCCCGCTACGGCGCGAGCAGCCGGTGTCGGAACACGCGCTGGCGGAGGCGACCGAGACGATCGCACAGGTCGAGGAGCAGCGGGATCGCGGTTTCGCCGTGCTCGATGAGCTCCGCGACGGCGTCGTCGTCCTCGCGGCCGACGGCAGTGAGGTGTTCCGGAATCCGGCGGCCGAGCGCTACCGCGAGGCCCGCCACTCCGACGCGGTGGTGGCGGGGGCCATCGACGCGCTGTTGGCGCGCGCGTTGGCCGGTGAACGGTGCGAGCGCGAACTGCAGCTGTTCGGGCCCCCGCGCGCGGTGGTCCACCTGAGCGCGGTGCCGCTCGGCCCCGTCGAGTTGCCGCTCGGCGCGGCGGCGTTCGTGTCCGACGTGTCCGACATCCATCGGATCGAGAGCGTCCGGCGCGACTTCGTGGCGAACGTGAGCCATGAGCTGAAGACGCCGATCGGTGCGCTCGAAGTGCTCGCCGAGACACTCGCGTCCGAGACCGACCCGGCGGTGACCCGGCCCCTGGCCGATCGTATGGTCAAGGAGGCAGAGCGCCTCGCTCGCATCGTCGACGATCTCCTCGACTTGAGTCTCATCGAGACCCAGGAAGCACCGAACCGCCGACCGGTACCGGTCGAGATCCTCGTCGACGACGCGGTCGACCAGCTCCGGCCGATGGCGGCCGCCGCGGGCATCGATCTGCGGTGGCAGTCCGATCTCGACTCGGCGCAGATCGTGTGCGACCGTCGACTGGTCGTGAGCGCGATCTCGAACCTGATCGACAACGCGTTGAAGTACTCCGAGCCCGGAAGCGCGGTGACCGTCTCCACCGCGATCGTTGACGGCTACCTCACCCTCACCGTCGCCGACGCCGGCATCGGCATCCCGAGTCGCGACCTCGAGCGCATCTTCGAGCGCTTCTACAGGGTCGATCAGGCGCGCAGCAGGGCCACCGGGGGTACCGGTCTCGGGCTCGCCATCGTGCGGCATGTGGCGCAGGCGCACGGCGGTGAGGTCACCGTCGAGTCGGTGGAGGGCCAGGGTTCGGTGTTCCGTCTCCTGTTGCCGGTCGAGGCCGACGACACCGCGCCGGCGCCCGTGCCGACGGCGCCGCAGGAGACCGCCTGATGGCCGAAGCACCGCTGATTCTCGTGGTCGACGACGAGCAGTCGTATCGCGACGCGCTCCGCGTCGCGCTCGAGCGTGAGGGCTTCCGGGTGGAGACGGCCTCCGACGGCGCGGAGGCGCTGGAGCGATTCGACGCGGTGCGCCCCTCGCTCGTGTTGCTCGACGTGATGCTGCCGCGTATCTCCGGGGTCGACGTGTGCCGGGAGCTCCGCACCCGTTCGCAGGTTCCGATCATCATGGTGACCGCGCGCAACGCCGAGATCGACGCGGTGGTCGGGCTCGAGGTGGGCGCCGACGACTACGTGACCAAGCCGTTCCGTCTGCGCGAGTTGGTGGCGCGGGTACGGGCATCGTTGCGGCGCGGTCGCGGCGAAGACGCCGGGGCCGCGCAAGCCGGTGAGGTGCTCGAGATCGGTGAGGTCCGCCTCGATGCCGCCCGTCACGAAGTCGCGGTCCGGGGCGAACGGGTGGCGCTGCCGCTCAAGGAGTTCGAGCTCCTCGAGCTCCTCCTCGCGAACGCGGGGCGGGTGCTCACCCGCGACGTGCTCATCGACCGGGTGTGGGGGCCGAACTACTACGGCGACACCAAGACGCTCGACGTACACGTGAAGCGGTTGCGGGCCAAGGTCGAAGACGACCCCGGTACCCCGGCGCGCATCGTCACCGTGCGCGGAGTCGGCTACCGCTACGAGAAGGTCTGAGCGCGCCGGTCGGAGCGACGGGCTGCGCGCGGCTCAACCCGTCGGTACGTCGAGGCTGGCGAGGAGCTCCCGTACCCGCTCACCGATCTCGTCGCGGATCGGTCGCACCGCCTCGACGTCCATCCCGGCCGGGTCGTCGAGCACCCAGTCCTCGTAGCGTTTCCCGGGAACGAGCGGGCAGGCGTCACCGCAACCCATCGTGACGACGACGTCGGCGGCGCCGACGATCTCGTCGGTCCACGGTTTCGGGAATTCGTGGCTGATGTCGATGCCGAGCTCGGCCATCGCCGCGAGTGCCGACGGGTTCACCTGGTCGCCCGGCTCCGATCCGCCCGACCACGCGACCGCGCGATCGCCAGCGAGGTGATTGAACCAGCCGAGCGCCATCTGGGAACGCCCGGCGTTGTGGACGCAGAGGAACAGCACCGATGGTCGGGCGTCGGTCATGGTGCCTCCGGGGATTCGCGGGGAACGACGAGATCGGTGGCCGGGATGCCGGGAAACAGGAAGAGGCCCAACGCAACTGCGAGGAGCGCGCCGAGCACCTGCATGACGATGAAGATCGGGACACTGCTCGGCGCGATGCCCGCGAAGGTGTTGGTCAACGAGCGCCCGATGGTCACGGCCGGGTTGGCGAAGCTGGTCGACGAGGTGAACCAGTACGCGGCCGCGATGTAGCCGCCCACCGCGAACGCGGCGACCGACGCGCGGCCGGAGCGCACGACGCCGAGGATCACGATCAGGAGCCCGAACGCCGCTACGAGTTCGCCCAGCCAGAGACCACTGGTGGAACGGGTGTGCGTGGAGAGGGTGACGGCCGGGAGGTCGAACATCAGGTTGGCGACCATCGCGCCCACGCACGCGCCCAGGACCTGCACCGCGATGTAGACGGTGGCGTCGCGCGTGCTGGTGCCGCCGAGGATGCGGTCGGCCATCGTGACGATCGGATTGAAGTGCGCACCGGACACCGGGCCGAGGGCCAGGATGAGCGCAATGAGACCGGCGCCGGTCGCGATGGAATTCTCGAGCAGCTCGAGACCGACATTGGCGGGCGACACCCGTTGCGCGGCGATGCCGGAGCCGACGACGATGGCCACGAGGAGCGCGGTCCCGAGCGCCTCGGCGGTGGCACGGCGCGCAAGATCATGGCGCGCTCGATCGCGGTTCACGGGTGATTCAGCAGCAGTGGGTGGACGATTGCGGCACGGCGCCGCAGCACGGCGAGTCGTCGCCCGGGGTCACCGTCCGCAGCTCACCGGGCTCAGTCTCGATGTCGCCGAGCACGGTGTAGATCTCCCAGGGCTCACGATCGGGTCCGTCGACCCACACCTTGTCCTGCACCGCGTAGCAGCACGGCACTCCGTCCTCGACCGCGGTGGCGAGGCCCCGGGCCGCGAGGCGGGTGTGTGCGTTGGTCACCTCGCTCGTGGTCGCGACCTCGACGCCCAGGTGGTTGAGCGTGCCCGGTTCGCCGTGACCCTCGATGAGCACGAGCTTCAGGGGCGGTTCGACGACCGCGAAGTTGGCGTACCCGCGGCGGACCTTCGCCGGCCTCGTGGCGAACAGCTTCGAGTAGAAGGCGACGGCCTCGTCGAGGTTCGAGACGTTCAACGCGAGTTGGATCCGGTTCATGGCCATCTCCGGTACGGTGCGCGGGCGGTCAGGTAGATTCGCACGTGTCGATGTATCGATCATCGCAGATGTATCGACAGCCGTCAATGTGTCGGGCCGTCTCCAGCCCGGCGGAGGTGTCGCCGGTGCCCAAGCGATCACTTACTCTCACCCCGGCCGAAACCGAGAGCAACGAATCGGTCTGTTGCCCGTCGGTGGTGGCCGAGCCACTGGCCGAGCGCGACGCGGAAGACCTGGCCACCGTCTTTGCGGCTCTCGCCGATCCGGTGCGGCTCCGACTCCTGAGCATGGTGGCCGACGCCGGTGAGGTCTGTTCGTGCGATCTGCTCGCGCCGCTCGGGAAGGCGCAACCCACGATCTCGCACCACACCAAGGTGCTCGCCGACGCCGGATTGATCACCGGCGAGAAGCGGGGTCGGTGGGTGTGGTGGCGCGTCGTACCGGAGCGGCTCGCGTCGGTGCGCGACTCGCTCTCGAGCGGCTCGTAACTCGTCGCGGGCGAGAGGGGAGCAGGCGGAGCAGGCGAGACCGGCGACGAACTGGCTACGAGACCGGCTATGACACCTTGGTCAGCGCGTCCTCGTACTCGGCCTTGGCGCGCGGCGTGCCCAGGTTGGGCGACGAGAACGTGGAGCTGATCACGCCGTCCTTGTCGAGCACGAACGTGGCCCGATTGGCGCAGCCGAGCTCGTCGTTGAACACGCCGTAGGCCTTGGCGACGGCGCCGTGCGGCCAGAAGTCGCTCAGCACGGGGAAGGTGAACCCTTGCTGCTCGGCCCAGATGCGCTGCGCGTGGCGGGTGTCGCAGGAGATCGCGAGCACCTGCGCACCGGCGTGCTCGAACGCGCCCGGGTCGTCGCGGATCTCGCAGAGCTCGCCTTCGCACACGCCGGTGAACGTGAACGGGTAGAACACGATCACGACCGGCTTGCCCCGCAGCGCCGACAACGTCACGTCGTCGCCCTTCTGGTCCTTGAGCGTGAAATCGGGCGCGGGGTCGCCTACTACCGGCATGCTGTCTCCTCGGTCGGGCTTCGGAGACTACCTGCAGGGGTCGACTCCGGCTCAGGTCAGCTCGGGAGACGGGCCTCGAGTGCGTCCTCGATCGCGGCGTGCAGCGCCGGAATGTCGTCGGTCAGCTTGGCGAAGTCGGCGCCGAACATCGCGAACAGCGTGGTCGGCGCGGTCGCGGTGACGGTCGCGGTTCGCCGACTGGTGCGGAAGATCGCGGCTTCGCCGAAGAAGTCACCGGGGCCGAACTCGGCCAGGATCTCGCCCGCCCGGGTCACCTCGGCGGAGCCCTCGGCGATCACGAAGAAGAAGTAGCCCGCGCCACCCTCCGAGCTGAGGTGGGCGCCCGCGTCGACGTGACGGGTTTCCAGGTGGGACGCCACCGCGGCGCGCTGCTCGTCGGTCAGCGGCGCGAAGAGTGGGATCTCGCGGAGGAGGTTGGGTTCGACGGCCACGGGCGCGCTCCCTGCTGATGCCCGGCCGGGTCGGGCCACGACCGGATTGCGCACGGGATCGTATTTCCGCACATCGCGTCGTCGCCCGTTTCGCCCGGCCCCGGCGCCAACATGTCACCCAGGCTTCCCCTGTCGTTCACCTGCGCGTACGGCCCGGGACCGAGCGTCAGGCCAGCTCCGCGGCGACGGCCGCCGCGGCACCGGTGATCGGTGCGCGCACGATGCTCATCAAGGGGGTGACCGAAACGTACCCGGCGCGGATCATCGCCACGTCGGTGCCGGGAGCAGGATCGGCGACCCCGGCGATCTCGAGCTTGAGGTCTCCGCCGGTCACTTCCGCCGAGGCCACCCAGACCTCGCCGTGTGGTGCGAGCTCGGCTTCGCGCACGCCGAGGATCTCCGCGCGCGGTCGGTTGGGCACGTTGATGTTGAGCACGCGGGGGCCGCCATCGGGCTTCGACGCCCACTCGACCGCGGCCGCGGCGTAGGTCGCGGCGACGTCCCAGTGGTAGTCGCGGTCCTCGCTCCATTCCAGGCTCACGGCCACGCCCGGGATCCCGTACCCGGCGCCGGTGAGGGTCGCACCCACCGTCCCGGAGTGCAACACGAGGTGACCGGTGTTGGCACCGGGATTGATCCCGGACACGATGAGATCGGGGAGCTCGTCGAACGCGCCCAGGCACGCCGCGAGCACCGCAGTGGCGGGGGGCGCGTCGATCGCGTGGACGGGGAGGTCGGGCAGCTCGGGCCAGGTGCGACGCGCCACGGGGGGCGGCCCGGCGCCGTAGAGCCGTCCGATCGATGCCCCGGCACCGCTGCGGTCGTCGACCGGTGCGACCACGATGACGTCGTGGCCGTCGGCGACCAGGGCGGCAGCGAGCGCATAGATGCCGGGCGATTCGACGCCGTCGTCGTTCGTCACCAGGATTCGCACGGATCCACGGTAGCGGTGAGGCGGTGCCCGGCTCTGGCCCGGGAGTGGCCGAGTGGTGAACGACCGGTGAAGGTTGTGGGGCTCTCAGCCGGCGGGCGGCGGGACGTAGCGCGCGGCCCGCACCTGACCGTCGATCACGTCGAGCTCCCAGGTGGATCCTTTCTCCAGCCGGTGGCTGTCGAGGGGGACACCGTGACGCGCGTAGTGGTCGAGCAGGTTGCTCAGCACGTCGCCGTGCGTGCAGAGGACGACGTCCTGGTCGAGCAACTTCTCCACGACGAGCAGGGAGTCGGTGAGCGATGCGCCCTCCGCGAGCGCGTCGGAGAGCTCGACGCCGACGCCGATCCGATCGGCCAGCGGTTCGACGGTCTGGCGGCAACGCACGAAGGGGCTCGACACGATGCGGGTGATCCCGGACGCCGAGAGGTTGTCGGCGACTGCGAGCGCCTGGACGCGACCCGGCTTCGACAGTGGCCGGAGGTGGTCGGCCTTGCTCCAGCGCTGTCGGGATCCCGCCTTGGCGTGCCGCACGAGGGCGATCGTCACGATTCGAGCTCCGGCAGCTTGCGCAGCAGCTCACGGTCGTGGTCGTAGCTCAAGAGCCGATCCGCTTCCGTCCGCGAGCACCACTGCACCTGATCGACCTCGTCGTTGGCACTGAACTCGAACGTGCTCGTCGTCGGCTCCATCAGCCAGTAGCGCACGAGTTTCGACCGGCCCTTCGCATCCCGGTAGCGGGTCTCGCCCGCCGGGCTACCGAGGCGACAGCGTAGGCCCGTTTCCTCTTCGACCTCGCGCAGCGCGGTCTGCTTGGGGCTCTCACCGTCGTCGGCCTTGCCTTTCGGCAGGCTCCAGTCGTCGTAGCGGGGTCGGTGGACGAGGAGGAGCAACCAGTTGCCGTCGGGGTCGCGACGATGGACGACCCCGCCCGCGGCGCGGATCTCGGGCGACTTCACAACCAGTCGCGCAGACGCTTGTTGCTCGCGATTTCCCACGCTTCCGGCCACTCGGCGCGGGAGGCTTCCGCGGCGACGGTCTCGATCCCGGCGAGCTCGCCGGCCACGTACGCCGCTTCGACGCGTCCGCCGCCCTCGGTGGCGTGAGCGCGCAACCATTGCCCGGCGACGACCGCGTCCTGGTGTTCGCCGAGGACCTCCTGGAGCCCGGCGACCGCCTTGGCGAACGCCCTGGCCGGCTTCCCGATCGCGGGGGCGACCGCTTCGGCCGCGTACCGGCAGCGCTTGGCCCGGATGCGCACCGCGTGCAGCGCTTCGTCGGGAGGATCGTCGCCCAGTGCGCGCACCTCGTCGCGCAGCTTGCGCCACGGTGGGCGCACGAGATCGCCGAGCTCGACGTCGAGATCGAGGGACGTCGACGACGGCGGGATGACGTGGGTGGCCGTCACGAGGGTGTCGAGCAGGACGAGGTACCGGTCGGAGCGCATCGCGGCGAGGAGCTCCTCGCGTCCGCGCGCGCGGGTTTCGCGCAGCCCCTCGAGGAGCAACTTGCCGGCATCGACGTCGGACGCCGGAAGGGACGCCATGCGGCTGTCGAGCCGCTCGAGCAGGACGTCGGCATCGCGGACCGCGCCGAGCAGCGCGCCCATCCACTTGAGCTCCTCGCGCAGCGCGTTGTTCCACACCGGATCGACGACGGAGTCGAACGTACGGAGATCGGAACGGATGCGGCGCGTGGCGACCCGTGCCTGATGGACGTCTTCGGCATCGACGCCGGTGCGGACTCCGGGATCGTGCGCGATGAGACGCGCGGTGGACGACGCGATCGCGGCGCGCAGCACCTCGAGCGGCGTGGACGCGAAGTCGAGTGGCGCGGGGGGTGCGAGATCGGGCGGATCGAGCGCGCGGGGGCCGAGGGCCCGCACGATCTTGGGCACGAGGTCGGGGCGCCCGGCGCCCGTGGCCTGCAGACTGTTCTCCAACGAGTCGACGATCGCGGCGGATGCGGCTTCGGCGAACTCCACCTCGAGCTCGCGGAAGCGCGCGGTGAGGCGGGCCCCGTCGAGCACCGAGACCTCGTCGTCGACGATCTCGGCGAGCTGCTCGCCACCGGGATCGCGGACGATGGTCTTGTGGCGCACCGTGTTGAGCTGGCCGACCTGCGCGAGCGGCTCGCGCCGGATGAGCGCGTGGACGAGATCGACGGCGGCCACCGGCGGCTCCCCGGCGTCGCCGTCAACCAGGAGCTCGAGGCGGGTGAGCATCTCCTCCCGCGACACCGGCAACTTGACCATCCAACCTTCGTCGTTGCGGTACCGCAGGCTGGCGCCGGCCCGGGCGAGCCGCAGATCGCGCGTATCGAAGTAGCTGGCCTGGAGCCGGATCGTGACCGCGGGGTCGGGGACGATGCCGGCGGCGACGTGCCCGAGGTCGGGCATCCGGAACGTCGGCCCGGGCGTGAACTTGAGCTCCCGCTCCTTCATTATTCGATCGGCCATGATTCGATCGGGCACGACTCGACCGGGCGCAGGGCCGGACTCAGGACGCGTGAGCCCGCGCGATCGCGAGCTCCTGGAGCGAGCGGTGGGTGGACACGCCCTTGGTGGTGGGGATCTTGTGCCAGGTTCCGTCGGCGGTGAGCTCCCACGAGAGCACGTCGTCGACGAGGTCGATCTCGATCATCTGCGCGAGGCGCGCCCGCAGCCGGGGATCGGTGACCGGGACGAGGGTCTCGACCCGGCGGTCGAGGTTCCGGGGCATCAGGTCGGCGGAACCGATCAGGTACTCGGCGGATTCCGGGTCGGCCCCGAACCGGTAGACCCGCGAGTGTTCGAGGAAGCGCCCGAGGATCGACCGCACGCGGATGCCCTCCGACAGGCCCTTGACCTGGGGCCGGAGGCAACAGATGCCGCGCACGATGAGGTCGATCTCGACGCCGCGCTGCGCGGCGTCGTAGAGCGAATCGATGAGGGCGGGATCGACGAGGCTGTTCATCTTGAAGATGATCCGGCCCTCGGGGCCGAGCTCGGCCTGGCGCTCGATACGTTCGGCGATCGCGCGGCGCAGGTGCGAGGGCGCGACGACGAGCTTGCGGTACGTGCCCTGGTGGCTGTAGCCGGTGAGGTGGTTGAAGAGATCGGTGAGGTCGGCGCCGAGGTCGGGATCGGCCGAGAGGAGCCCGATGTCCTCGTAGAGCAGGGCCGTCTTGGGGTTGTAGTTGCCGGTCCCGACGTGGCAGTACCGGCGGATGCCGTCGGACTCCTGGCGCACCACGAGGAGGACCTTGGCGTGAGTCTTGAGGCCGACCAGCCCGTAGACCACGTGCACGCCCGCCTCCTCCAGCACGCGGGCACGGGCGATATTGGCCTGTTCGTCGAAGCGGGCCTTGAGCTCCACCAGGGCGACGACCTGCTTGCCCTGTTCGGCCGCCTTGATGAGGGAACGCACCAGCCCACTCTCGGGGCCGGCGGTGCGGTAGATCGTCTGTTTGATGGCCAGCACGTGCGGGTCGCCGGCGGCCTGCTCGACGAACTGTTCGACCGAGGTGGCGAACGAGTCGTAGGGGTGGTGCACGAGCACGTCGGTGGTCTTGAGCAGGCGGAAGAAGTCGGGGGGCGGGTCGGCCCCCTGGAGGAGCACCGGGGTCTGCGGTACCCACGCCTCGTCCTTGAGCTCGGGCCGGTCGAGGGCGTAGATCGACCAGAGCCCGCCGAGGTCGAGCGGGCCGTCGATCACGTTGACGTCGGCATCCGAGAGCTCGAGCTCACGGCACAGGAGCTCCAGAACCTCGCTGGTCATCCGGGTATCGACCTCGAGGCGCACGACCCGGCCGAACTTGCTCCGGCGCCGCAGCACCGACTCGATCGCCTCGAGGAGGTCCTCGGCTTCGTCCTCGAGCTCGAAGTCGGCGTCGCGGGTGACGCGGAACGGGTGGTGGGCGAGGATCTCCATGCCGGGGAAGAGCGCGTCGAGCTTCGCCGCGATCAATTGCTCGAGCAGCACGAAGCGGCCTTCGTCGGGGAGTCCGACGAAGCGGGGGAGCAGCGGCGGCACCTTCACCCGCGCGAAGCGCTCGTCGCCGCTCGAGGGGTCGCGCACGGTGACGGCGAGGTTCAGCGACAGGTTGGAGATGTAGGGGAACGGATGCGCGGGGTCGACGGCGAGCGGGGTGAGCACGGGGAAGATCAAGTCCCCGAACAGCTCGTCGAGGTGGGCGTGATCGGCGTCGGAGAGGCCGTCCCAGTCGACGAAGTTGATGCCTTCCGCTTCGAGCACGGGCGCGACTTCGGCCGCGAACACCGTGGCCGCGCGAGCCACCAGCTCGTCGACCCGGTCGCGGATGGCACGGAGCTGGTCGACGAGATCGCGGCCGTCGGCGGTGGTGGTGCGGAGTCCGGCGGCGAGCTGCTCCATCAGGCCCGAGACCCGCACCTCGAAGAACTCGTCGAGGTTCTGGCTGAAGATGGCGAGGAACTTCGCCCGCTCCAGCAGCGGGAGCTGACCGTCTTCGGCGAGGGCGAGGACACGGTCGTTGAAGTCGAGCCACGACAGCTCGCGGTTGAGGAAGCGCTCCGAGGGGTCGGCGAGTGGCGGACCGGGTCTGGACTCGTTCCCGCCGGTGCCGGTGCCTTCGTTCGCGCCGGATTCGGCGCCGTCCGCGCCCGTTTCGATTACGACTTCCAGCCCGGCCACCGACGAATTGTAGTCCGTCGCCCACCGGCCGGGATCGGGTCGGGAGCAGGGAGGCGAGGGCTATCGTGAGCCCTCATGGTCGGTCGACAATGCTTCGCCGCCCCGCTCGACGACTGCAGCGTCGCGACGTCGCCGGGACTCTGACCGGCCGATGACCGGGGCCACGAGCGCCGATCCGCGGTTCGCGGAACCTACCCCGTTCGCTCGGCTCGTCTATGCCCAGGCGGCCGGGGCGTGTGGCGACGCCTGCATCCTCGTGTCGATGGCGGGTTCGATCTTCTTCTCGAGCCCGACCAGCGCCGCTCGCGGCAAGGTGCTGCTGTTCCTCCTGATCACGATGACCCCGTTCGTGATCATCGCCCCGGTGCTCGGGCCCGCGCTCGACCGCATGAAAGGGGGCCGCCGGCTCTTCCTGATCGCGTCGGCCGCGGGTCGTGCCGTGCTCTGCATCGCCCTGGCGATGTACATCAGCAAGCCCGCGCCGGAGGGCCTGCTCGTGTACCCGCTCGCGTTCGGGGTGCTCGTGCTCCAGAAGGGCAGCACGATCGCCAAGAGCGCACTCGTCCCGGCGCTGGTGAAGGGTGATGCCGAGCTCGTCACCGCGAACTCGCGCCTGGCGCTCATCAACGCGGTCGGTGCGTTCGTCGGCGCGGCGCCCGCGTTCGTGGTCTACAAGCTCTTCGGCGCCGACTGGTCACTGCGCTACGGCGCGGTCGTGTTCGTGATCGCGACGATCCTGGCGATCCAGATCCCGCGGACGCGACTGCGCGCGCCCGCCACCGAGCAGATGCAGCAGCTGGAACGGGACGAGATGCACACGCCGAGCATCTTGCTCGGTTCGAGCGCGATGGCCGTGCTGCGGGCGAGCGTCGGCTTCCTCGCGTTCTTCGCCGCGTTCTCGCTCAAGCACGATCTCCTCGCGCTGGGTGTCGCGGGGGCCGCGGCCTACGTCGGCAACTTCGGCGGTGTCGTCATTGCGCCCGCGCTGCGTCGCTCCGTGCGCGAAGAGGTGATTCTCGCGTCCTCCCTCGTGGTCCCTGCAGTCTTCACCTTGCTGGGTGCGTTGGTGGCCGGCGCGGTCGGCTTCGTGATCGCCGCGTTCACGCTCGGGATCGGTGCCGCGGCGGGACGGCTCGGGTTCGACAGCCTGCTGCAGCGTGACGGTCCGGATGCCGTGCGGGGGCGCGCCTTCGCGAAGTTCGAGACGCGCTTCCAACTCGTGTGGGTGATCGGCGGGCTCTTCGCGATCATCCCGTTCGCCAAGCAGTTCGGGCTCACCCTGCTCGCGATCGTGCTCGGGTTCGCCGCCATCTCCTACGTGGCCGCGTTGCGGGCGGCGCGGGGCGCGTGATGCGCTCGAAGCTCCTCCCGGATGCCGTCGACCGCCGGATCAGCCGATCACGCGAACAGGCCGTCGACCGGATGCGCAAGCGCTTCCGCCGGACGCCGTCCACTCCCACCGATCCGCCGCCCCCGATCCCCGATCCGTAACCGGCCGCGGAATCGGGCTGGGGATCATGGGAGCCTGGTGGCCGACTTGCCTACTGACCCCACCCGGTCGTCGCGCCCTGCACCATCCCGAACGGCCCGACGGGCCACCGGAAGCAATCGACCATGAGCACGTCGATCTGCTCCTTGGTGGCGATTCCCTCGTCGAGACACTTCTGCGCCTCGCGCAACATCGCGCCGTAGACGCGGTTGGTGACGAATCCCCACGCGGTGGTGGTGTCGGCGATCACCACCGGGTTCTTGCCGCACGCGGTCGCGACGTCGACGATCGTCTGGACCGTGGCGTCGCTGGTGTCGGCCGTGCGGACGATCTCGGCCAGGCGCATCACCGCGGGCGGCGACGCCCAGTGCCAGCCGACCACGAGCGACGGTCGTTTCGTGACCTCGGCGATCTGCGCGATCGGGAACCCCGAGGTGTTCGACGCCAGGATCGTTCCGTCGGGTGCCGCGGCGTCGAGGTCGCGGAACACCTGTTGCTTCAGCTCGAGCTTCTCGGGGACGGCTTCGACGACGAGGTCGACGGCGGTCGCCTCGTCGAACGACGAAGTGAACGACAGCCGGGCGAACGCGGCGTCAGCGTCGGCGCGGGTGAGCTTGCCCCGCTCGACGCCCCGCTCGAAGCCGTACCGGCCGGTGGTGACGTGCTCGAGACCGCGGGCCAGCGCGTCGTCGTCGATGTCGTAGCAGATGGTGTCGTACCCGCCCGTGGCCGCGACCTGGGCGATCCCGGCCCCCATGACCCCAGCTCCGATCACTCCGATTCTCATCGCTGCATCTCCACTCCGAGTCGCGGTCTGCGCCTCGATCGGCCGGCCTCCCCGTCGGGGTGCCCGAATCTACGGCATCAGTCGACGCGCGGCACGAGCGCCGCCGCGTACGGCTCGCTACGTCTGGTCGACGCCGGGGAGGTCGATGCGGGCGAGCCACAGGCCGGGCGCGTCGAGCTCATTGGGCGTCGGCAGCATCGCGTCGCGCTCCCACAACCGGTTCAGTGCTTCCAGCCCACCGCGTTCGACCACGCCGGTGGAGAACGCGTGGCCACGCTCGTAGTCGCCCCGCTCGAGCTTGAGGCCGAGCAGCCCTTCGATGAAACGCTCGGCCTCGCCGCGCTCGACCCGGTGGCGCTGCATCGCCTCGTAGATCCGGTCGAACGTGGGGATGAGGCGTTGTCCGACGCGCCCGAGCACGAGGTCGGCGTATCCCTCGACGACCGACGTGAGCCGTTGCAACTCCTCGCGCGGTGCGACCTGGCGCGGCGACTGCATGGCGCCCAACACCCGCTCGGGGCTCTCGGCCATGTTCTGGATCGAGCTCGGATCCTGCGGATCGATCATGCCGAACTCGGCTTCGAACGACGCGGGGTCGATCTCGTAGCTCGAGACGTACTCGACCGCGAGCTGCACCAGGCGCTCCCGGACCCACGGCACCGACCGCGTCGCCGCGTGGACCGCTTCGTGCAACGCCACGTAGAACCGGAGGTCGTCGCGGGGAAGTGACCACGCCTCCTCGAACGCATCGATGTTCGACACCACGAAGCAGAGGCTCGGGTCGTCGCCGCCCTCGGTGCGATCAGTGCGCGCGGGGCCCGTCGGCAGCGGGAGGTCGTAGCGGCCGAGTGCGTGTTGCGCGAGATACCCGATCATCGAGCCGGCCTGCACGCCGAGGAGGGCGGGGGCGAGCATGCCGAGCATGCCGCCCATGCCACCCATCGCGCCCATCGCGCCGAACGGGAACGCCCCGGGTGCGCCGCCGAGCGACGGATCGGGCTCGTCATCGGTGTCTTCGCCGGCCTGGCGCATGGTCTCGCCGAGCGTCGCGGCCAGGGCTTCGAGCACCGGCCGTAGGGCGACGAGGTGGAGATCGACCCAGCCCTTCGGTCCGACGGTGGTGAGCTGCGTGGCGAACGTCGCGGTCAAGCCCGTCTCGCCGACGACGAGCGTCTGCGCGGCATGCGCGAGCTCCTCGAACTGGGCGTGGTCGGCCGGTGCGACCGGCGGTTCCGGGCGGCCCTCGAGCGCGACCCATTCTGCCGTCTCGCGCGCGATCTCCCAGTTGACCGGGCCGTCCGACTGCAACATGCGCATGACCTGGCCGAGGTCGATCTGCGAGAGGTCGACCTTCGATAGGTCGAAGTCTTCGCCCCCCGCGCCGAACAGGAAGCCCGGAAAGCCCGGAATTGGGCTATCTCCACCACCTTGGCCCGACGGAAGTTCGGGATCTTCGGGTTCTTCGGGGTCTCCAGGTTGAGACTGATCGGCCACACGGTCAGTGTATGAGTGTGCATTCCGTTGCGGTCACCGGTGCATCCGGACTCGTCGGCCGCCATCTGCTTCCCGTGCTCGCCGCGCACCCCGACGTCGAGCGCGTCCTCGGCCTCGACGTGCGCGAACCCGAGGGCCGCCCGCGGTCGGTCGAGTTCCAACGAGTCGACATCGCCGGCACCGAGTTGAAGCCGCTGCTCGACGGGATCGACGTCGTGGTGCACCTCGCCGGCGTCGTCGATCCCGTCCCCGACGAAGCGCTCATGGCGCGTGTCAACGTCGAAGGCACGCGGCGCGTGCTCGACGCCGCCGCGTCGGTCGGGGTGCGGCGGGTCGTGCGGATCTCGAGCGCCACCGTCTACGGCGCGTGGCCCAACAACCCGGTGCCGCTCACCGAGGACTCGCCGCTACGGCCCAACCCGCACTTCTCGCCCGCGGTGCAGGGCGCGGAGGTCGAGCGGCTGCTCGCAGAGTGGCGTGGGGCCCATTCCGACGTGACCATCACCACATTGCGGTCGGCGCCCGTGGTGGGCCCCGGCGCCGAACGGCTGCCGGCCCGGATCCTGCTCGGCCGTCCGCCGTTGCGGGTGCGGGGCGCCGCGCTGCCCGTGCAGGTGGTCCACGTCGACGACCTGGTTGCCGCGCTGGCGTTGGTGGCCACCCGCGATCTCCCCGGCGTCTACAACGTCGCCGCCGACGGCTGGCTGGCGGCCGACGTCGCGAGCGCGCTCATCGACCGCTCCCGTGTCCTGGCGGTTCCGGCCGGGGTGCTCGAGCGCATCCTCCATCGCACCTGGGAGCTGGGGTTGGGTGACGTACCTCCGGGCGTGGTTCCCTACCTCGTCTCTCCCTGGGTAATCGCCAACGACAAACTCCGGGCAGAGGGGTGGGCACCCTCGCGTACGAACGAGGATGCCATTGCCGAGGCATTGGCGTCCCTCCCCGCGCGCGATGGGGCGCGCACCCGGGTGGTGGCGGGCGCGGTTGGCGCGACCGCGTTGGTCACGACGCTCGGGGTTCGCCGCCGGCGCCGCCGGCGCCGCGAAGCCACCGGCGCGGCAACCTGAGACGACGCGGTCAGCGGGGCGTTCGCAGCGCGTCGACGAGCTTCGTGAGCTCGGCTTCGGTGTTGTAGTAGTGCACCGACGCGCGCGCGACCGCGTCGAGCCCACGTGACTCGAAGTCGAAGCGGGCGAAATCGATCGTCGACACGGAGATGTTGATCCCTTCGCCGCGCAGCCGGGCCGCGAGCGCGTGGGGTTCGACGCCGTCGATCGTGAACGTCACGATCCCGCAGCGGTCGCGCCCGAGGTCGCGGAGGGTCAAGCCGGGTACCGACGCCAGCTGCTCGCGCAGCGTCGCGGCCAGCGCGACCACCCGTGTCGCGATGGCGTCAACCCCGAGCGCCACGCGCGTAGTCGACGGCCGCGCCCAATCCGAGTTGGTTCGCCACGCTGTGCTCCCAGGTCTCGAACCGGCGCGCGTCGTCGCGGATCGCGATCGTGTCGCCGGTGAGCCACTGCGCCGCGTGGACGTCGAGGAACGTGGGCTCGAGCTCGGCCAGGCGTGAGCGGCGGACGTAGAGCAGACCCGTCCCGCGAGGCGCGCGCAGGTACTTCCGACCCGTCGCCGAGAGGAAGTCGCAGCCGAGCGCGTCGACGTCGATCGGGAGCTGGCCCGCGGCCTGGCAGGCGTCGAGCAGATACGGCACACCGGCTGCCCGGGTGATCGCACCGACCGCGGCGGCGGGATTCACGAGCCCGCCCTGCGTGGGGATCCACGACATGGCCACGAGGCGCACCCGCTCGTCGAGCATTGCGCCCAACGCGTCGGTCGAGAGCTGCCCGGTCTCGTCGTCGGGGATGACCTCGATGCTGACGCCGGTTCGCCGCGCCACCTGGAGGCACACGATCACGTTGCTCGCGTATTCGGCGCGCGACGTGAGGATGCGGTCGCCGGGCGCGAACGACGCCGCCAGCGCGTAGAACGCGACGTCCCACGCCCGGGTTGCGCTCTCGAGCAGGGCGATCTCCTCGGGCTGCGCGCCGAGCAGCGCGGCCACCGAGTCGTACACCGCGGCCGCGCGTTCGGCCACGGCATCGGCAGCGGCGTACCCGCCGATGCGCGCCTCGAGCTCGAGGTGCTCCACGACCGTGTCGACCACGATCCGGGGCGGGAGCGCGGCGCCCGCGTTGTTCAGGTGGACGATGTCGTGGCAGCCGGGGGTGTCGGCCCGCACCCGGGCGACGTCGATCGGCGCGGATGCGGGGAGTGCGGCGACGACGAGGTGATCCGGGTCAGGTGCCGGCCGAGCTGAGGTGGGCGGCGCGCCACTCGTCCCAGTCGTCGGTGTAATAGCGGACGCGGGTCTTCTTGTACTCCTTCACCGACCAGAGCAGTGCGTACTCGTCGACGCCGGTCTCCTCGTGGATCGCGGCGATCGTCGCTTCGCACTCCTTGGCGTTCTTGCCGTGCACCATCGTGAAGATCGAGTACGGCCAGTCGTCGTAGGTGGGCCGCTTGTAGCAGTGGCTCACCAAAGCGAATCCGGCCATCTTCGGGCCGATGTCGTCGAGCTCGGCCTCGGGCACGGCCCACACGCCCATCGCGTTGGCCTTGAAGCCCGCCGACCGGTGGTTCATGACCGCGGCGAAGCGACGCATGAGCTTGCGTTCCTTGAACGAGCGCAGGAGGTCGAGCACGGTGCTCTCGTCGGTGCCGATGAGCTCGCCGTAGGCCGCGAACGGTCGCTCGACGAGCGGGAGATCCTCCTGCACGACGCGGATGGTGGCGACCTCGAGGTCGGAGAGCTCGGGCGCCTCCATGTGCTCGCGACGTTCGGGGCGCTCGTGCTCCAGCACCTCCGCCTTGGCGTCGGCGGCGGTGTTGCCCGTCATGTCGAGCTTCACGCCGATCTTGTAGAGCTTCAGCGTGGGGAGCTTGCGGGTGACGAGCGCGCCCGAGGTACGGTGCAGGACGTCGATGTGGTCCTCCAGCGACTCACCCGGCGGTACCGCGATCGTGTACCAGAGGTTGTACGCGTGGTTGCGCTTGTAATTGTGACTCACCCCGGGGTGCACGCTGATCACGGCCGCCCCGTCGTCGATCCGATCGGGATCGATCTTGGCCGCCACGAGCGCCGACCCGTACCCGAGGGCTCGGGTGTCGAAGATGGCTGACAGCTGGCGCAGGACCCCGAGGTCCTTCACCCGTGCGATGCGTGCCCGCACCTCTTCCTCGGTGGTGCCGAGACGTTCGGCGAGGACCGCGAACGGCCGCGGGTCGAGTGGGAAGTCCCACTGCACCGCATTCAGCAGCTCACGATCGAGCGCTCCCAGCTGGTCGTCGCTCGTGGTGGCGGTCATGCCACTCATGCTACGGGGCCGGGGTGGTGGCGCACATCCGCGAGCCCGGCTCACTCAGCCCGGCTCGCTCTACCCGGCTCGCTCTACCCGGCGTGCTCAACCCATCGCCGGCCAGATCGCGAGTTGCTGCGGGTCACCGGCGCCGAGGGTGACCCTCGCGTCGTGGGCGCGGCCGTCACGCAGGTAGGTCACGTCGAGCGGGTCCTGGGGGCGCAGGCCCCGGGCTTCGGCCACGAGGTCGGCCTTGCCGCTGACGTCGTCGCCGCCGGCGCGCGTGACGACGTCACCCGGCTTCAGGCCCGCCTTGGCCGCCGGCCCGTCGGGGATCACCACCGCGAGGCGGGCCCCACCCGCGGCTCGGTCGGTGTCGTCGGCCCCGCAGAGCACACCGAGCCAGCCGTGACTCACCTTGCCGCTGGAGTCGAGCTGGTCCTCGACGTCGCGGACGACGCTGACCGGCACCGCCAGCCCGCCCGACAGATCGTCCGTGGCCGCAGCCGACGACGTGGGGTGGGTGAGGATCCCGACGACGTTGCCGTTCTGGTCGACCAGTGCCCCGCCGGCCATGTCTGGGGTGGTGTCGATGCCGAACTCCACGAGCCCCGCCACCATCACCCCCGTGCCCGTGTCGGCCATGATGTTCTGGTCGGAGACGACGTTGATGTTCAGCTTGTAGTGGGTGCCCCTCGTGGCCGTCACCGAGACCACGGTCTGGCCCACCTTCAGCGGGCTCGACGACCCGAGTGACGCGAGCGTGAGGTCGCCGCCCGACACATCGAGCAACGCGAGGTCGGTCTGGGGATCCGCGCCCACCAACTTGGCCGGCAGCGTGTCGCCGCGGTCGGTGACCACTTCGATCCTGGTCGCGCCGCTGAGGAGGTGGGCGGTGGTGATCACGCGATCCGAACGGATGACGACGCCGGACCCGACCACCTGTTGGGGATCGCCGACGGTGCGGACGGTGACCACGCTCGGGGCGACCGATCCGGCCACCTGCTCCGCCACGGTGTAGTCGACGATGTCAGTCGGGTTGGTGACGACCGGCGGCGGGATGGCCGCCCGGTGACGACCGCCCAGCGCCCCGAACGCGACCAGCACGAGCACGGTGGCCACGATTGCCGCCACCGCGGAACCGATCCCGATCGCCCACTCCCGCGGCCGGACCTCCCGGGGAGGGAGGATCGGTGCCGCGACGAACGAGCGCAACTCAGTAGGGTGCACCCACGGCCGGTCGAGCGGGTCGGGCCGCGGGCCCGCGGGGTCGTCGAAGCTCTCGTCGGCAGGGTCGTCACGACCGGGTTCGTCATCGGGCTCGGGCGCGTCGTCACCGGCCTCCGGAGGGGGCATAGCGCGGAGTGTACCGACGCCCTTTCCGCCGCAATCGTCGCGTGCGGACGCCCTTCGGGTGCTCCTGACGCCCGTCTGGCGACGCCCGCGCACGGACCGAGACCGTTGGTACCACTACCCGGAACGCCCGCGCGCACCCGGCGCGGCCATCGGTCGCAGGGCGCCACACCAGCCACGTTCACTACCATGGTGATGTGCACGCCCCAACCGCCGGCGATTGGATCGCTGTCACCGCTGAGCCGTTGCCGGTCGAAGCGGCGACGGCGTGGGCCACTACTCCCGGCAGCGGCGCGGTCGTCGTCTTCCTGGGGGTCGTGCGCGACAACTCGGACGGACGCGACGGCGTCCGCGGCCTCACCTACGAAGCCTACGAAGAGGCGGCGGTCGCCAAGCTGGCCGACGTCGCGAACGAGGCCCGGCGCGCGTGGCCCGTCATCGACCGCCTGGCGCTGCTCCACCGGATCGGCGACCTCGAGCTCTCCGAAGCCTCGGTCGCGGTCGTGGCATCGTCGCCCCACCGGGCGGAAGCCTTCGAAGCCGCTCGGTTCTGCATCGACACGCTGAAGGAGACGGTGCCGATCTGGAAGCGCGAGCACTGGGAGGGTGGCTCCGACTGGGCCACCTCTTCGCATCCGGTCCGGCCGGTGGACCAGTCCGAACGCGTCAGCTAGGGAGCCCACCCTGTCCCGCGACCTCGCGATCGATCTCGGCACTGCGAACACGCTCGTGTACGCGCGCGGTCAAGGGATCATCCTCAACGAGCCGACCGTGATCGCGATGAACACGCGCACGCACGAGGTGCTCGCGCTCGGCCACGACGCCTGGCAGATGATCGGCCGCACGCCGGGGTACATCGTGGCGGTCCGGCCACTGCGCGGCGGCGCGATCACCGACTTCGAGATCACCCAGCGCCTGATCCGCATGCTGTTCCAGCGCGCCGGGATCTCGCGTCTCCAGCGCGCTCGCGTGCTCATCTGTGTGCCGTCGGCCATCACGCACGTGGAGCAGCGGGCCGTGCTCGAGGCAGCCCGCCGGGCGGGCGCGGCCCAGACCTTCCTCATCGAGCAGCCGATGGCGGCGGCGATCGGCGCCTCCCTGCCGATCCACGAACCGCTCGGCAACATGATCGTCGACATCGGCGGCGGCACGAGCGAGGTCGCGGTCATCTCCCTCGGCGGCGTCGTGGCGTTGGAAGCGGTGCGCGTCGGCTCGTTCGACATCGACGCCGCGATCCAGAGCTACGTCCGGCGCGAGTACGGCCTGGCCATCGGTGAGCGCACCGCGGAAGAGGTGAAGCTCGCGATCGGCTCGGTGTTCCCCACCGACGACGAGTACAAAGCCGAGGTTCGCGGCCGCGATCTCATGAGCGGCATGCCGAAGACCGTCGTGCTCACGCCCGAGGAGATCCGGGAGGCGATCGACGAGCCGATCCAGGCGATCCTCGGGGCGGTGAAGCAGGCGCTGGCCCGTACGCCCCCGGAGTTGTCGCAGGACCTGTTGGCCGAGGGGATCCACCTCGTGGGTGGCGGCGCGATGCTCCGCGGGTTCGACCTGCGCATCGAGAAGGAGACTGCGGTGCGCGCCCAGCTCGTCGACCTCCCACTGGAGACGGTCGTGCTCGGAGCCGGTCGTTGCCTCGAGTCGTTCGATCGGCTCAAGGACATGTTCATGTAGTGACGGCTCGGCGGAGTGGCCTGTGTACGGTGACGGCCATGCGTGAGGGCCATGGGTGACGGCCATGAGTGATGGCCATGAGTGATGGCATGAGTGAGCAAGGTGCCGTCGGTCCGGCCGCGAGCACGGCGGGCGAGTGGTGGCACCCCACCGCGGGAGTGGCGCAGGCGCTGGTGTGGCTGCTCGCGGCCCAGGCGGCCGGCCAGCTGATCCTCATCCCGTACGACTCCGGTGAGCCCTACGTGCGTATCCACCGCGCGTTCGACGAGCTGCTGAAGGGGCACGACAACACCGCCCAGACCCTGATCAACCACGCGTTCGACGGCTCGCACCGCGGAATCATCCAGATCGTCAACGTGATCGGGTTCGCGGTGCTCGTGCTGTTCGCGATCTGGGGCTGGCGCAGCGCCACCAACGCCCGCGCCCTCGGCCGCGTCGGAGCCCGTCTCGGGCCGGTGTGGGCGGTCGTGGGGTGGCTGATCCCCGTGGCGTGGCTCGTCCTGCCCTACATCGTGATCCAGGACCTCTGGCGCAGCTCGGCGCCCACCGCGGCGCGAGGGTCGGGCTGGCGCGGCCTCCCCGGCTCCAATCTCGTGCGCGGTTGGTGGGCGGTCCACGTCGCCGGTTCCCTGCTCGGCACCGGAGCACTCGTGTGGGCGCTCGCCGGCGGGCTCGACGCCGACGGCACCGCGACCGTCCTCCGCGCCGGCCACGCCGTAGCGGCGGCGGGCGCGTTGCTCGCGATCCTCGTGGTGCGGGAGGTCACGGAGCGCCAGTCGGCCCAGCAGGAGGCCGACCCGGCGCCGACCTCACGGCCCGCGACCGCCCTCCAGGCGGTCACCGCGGGCGGCGGGCCGGGCTGGTACGACGATCCCGGACGGCGTTTCGACCACCGCTACTGGGACGGCAGCGCGTGGACCGAGCACGTGAGCACCGACGGGCGGCCGTCGATCGCGCCGTTGACCCCGCCTGATTGGTATCCCGATCCGACCGGTCGCTTCCACTGGCGCTACTGGACCGGCGATGCGTGGACCGAGCACGTGAGCACCGATCAGGAGCTGTTCATCGACCCGGTCTCCCCGGGCGACGCCGAGCCCTCCTGATCCCGGTCGCTCACTCGTCGGCGACGTCGGCTTCAGGGAGCATGTCCTCGGCGGCCTGGCGGACCTGCCAGTCGCGGTCGGTGAGCGCGGCTTCGATGGCGGCATCGACGCGTGGGCCGTCGAACGGCGCCAGCGCCAGCACCGCGCGTCGCCTGACCGCGGGCTTGTCGAACACACGCCGAGGATCGCGGGGAGCCCGGCGGGATCACCGAGCGCGCCCAGTGCGGCCACCGCCGCCTCGCGCGCCAGCGCGTCGCGGTGATGCGCGACCACTCCGCCGAGCGCGTCGACGGCCCCGCCCGCAACTGCCACCGCGCCGAGTTCGCCGAGCGCCCACGCCGCAGCCTCGACCACGGCCACGTCGCGGTCGGCGAGCAGGCCGATCAATCCGGACACGCGCGTGTCGGCGTCGGTCGCGAGCAACGGCGCGAGCTCGGCGGCGCGGCGGCGAACGGCCGGGCTGTCGTCGGCCGACGCGACCGGCCACACGATTCCCGCGCGCTCGGGCGCGGCGCGCGCGAGCGCGCCCAGCGCAGCCGCTCGCACCCGGGGATCGGGGTCGTCGCGGCTTGCGGTCTCGAGCCGGATCACGTCGTCAGCATCGAGCGTGGGGCGGTGTCCGAGTGCGGCGAGCTCGGCCGCACGCGCGACCGGCCCGGCTCGGGTCATGGCAATCGGCCGTTGATCGCGATGATCATCCCGGCGAACACGGTGGCGACCACCGCGGCCACCAGGAAACCGGTGAATCCGACGAGGAGCACCATGCGCACGAGCGCCCATCCGCGTCGGGCTGCGACCACGCCGGGGCCGGGGCCGGGGCGCGCACCGAACGGGAGCGGGGGCATGGCAGGCTGAGGGTCGGGTGAACCCGCCAACTTCGGCTCCTCGGGCATTCGGGGGTGCGGAGTCCCAAAATATCCGCCGCGAGAGCACCGGAGCCGCATGACCGATCAGATCTCGGCGACGTCGCCGCCACCGACGACGCCACCGGTGCAACCGCCGGTCGAGCCGCCCCCGGCGCCGCCGTCGGGGCCCGGACGCGGTCGTCGTCACCCGGTTCTCACTTGGGTGCTCTCGGTGATCGGCGTCCTGTTGTTGGTGGCGATCCTCGCCGGCTTCCTGATCCACCTGCCGTACGTGATCATCTCCCCGGGTTCGGCCACGCCCCTCGACCGGTCCGTCGTGCAGATCGAAGGCGCGCAGACCTACCCCCACGCCAACGACGTGCTGTTCCTCACCGTGCGAGTGACGAACCAGGACCCGAGCCTCTGGCGCCTGGCCGCCGCGTGGCTCGACCCGGACCGCGACATCGAGAAGCGCTCCGACGTCGTCGGATGTCTGAGTGACAGCGAGAACGAGGTCTTCAACACCGAGTTGATGAGCCAATCGCAGAACGACGCCAAGTACGTCGCGTTGACCCGTCTCGGCTACCACGTCACCGCCGATCCGCCCGAGGTCCGTGTGATCGAGGTGTGTCCTGGCGCGCCGGCGTACGGCAAATTGTCGGTGGGCGACCGCGTTCTCTCGGTCGACTCCCACCCCGTTGCCCAACTCGCCGACGTCGCGCCCCTCGTGCAGCAGCACAAACCGGGAGATCCCGTCGTGGTCACCTACGAACGCAACGGCGCGACGCGAACCACGACCATCGACACCGGCCGCGTGTCGGCCGACCGCACGAAGTGCGTGGCCGCCAAGGGCTCCACCACCGGCACGCCCTGTCTCGGTATCACGTCGCAGGCGTTCGTGAACTACCAGTTCCCGATCGACGTGACCATCAACACCGACCGGGTCGGGGGCCCGTCGGCCGGCCTCGCGTTCACACTCGCCATCATCGACAACCTCACGCCGGGCGCACTCACCGACGGCAAACGGGTCGCGGTGACGGGTGCGATCGACCCCGACGGCACGGTGGAACCGGTCGGCGGAGTCGAGCAGAAGGCGATCACGGCCCGAACGAACGGGGTCACCTTGATGATCGTCCCGACCGCCGAGGTGAAGGACGCGAAGAAGGGTGCCGGCAACCTGCGCGTCGTCGGCGTGGCGAACCTGGATCAGGCGCTGGCCGCGCTCCAGGCGGCCGGCGGATCTCCAGTGCCGCCACCGTCCTCGACCGCGGCGCGATCATGAACGCATGACCGACAGCTCGGACTCCTCGTACGGCCCGCGCGGCTCGCAGACCTCACCGGACGCGATCGCGGAACGGACGTTCAGCCAGGCGAAGCGGGGGTACGCGGAATCAGAGGTGCGCGCCTACCTGCGGATGGTCGCCGGCGACGTCGCGGCGATGAGCACACGTGAACGCGAGCTCGCGGCCCGCGTGCGCGACCTCGAGGAACAACTCCACCGGCCGGTCCCGCCCCCGTCGGATGCCGACCTCCTCACCGCGCTGGGCGAGGAGACGGCCCGGGTGCTCGGGCAGGCCCGGCAGTCGGCGCAGGAGCTGCGGGGCAAGGCCGACGAGCACGCCCGCCGCGTCGTGCGGGAGGCGCAGGAGACGGCACGAGAGCTGCGTACCACCACCCAGCAGGCGGTCGAGGCGAAGACCCACGAGGCCGAGGACGCCGCCCGGGCGCGGGCGAAGGAGATCGTCGCCGAGGCCCGCGCCCTGCGCGAGCGCGTGATCAACGACCTCAACGAGCGCCGCACCGAGCTCGAGCGTCAGATCGCCGAGCTGCGCGCCGGGCGCGGCAAGCTCGTCGAGACCTATCAGATCGTCGAGCGCGCGCTCACCCACACGACGCGCGTCATGGCCGAAGAGCCGTCGGCGACTCCCGAGGTGCCGACACCGCCGGCCGACGGCGAACGCGAGTCGGCCGCATCGGCACCGTCAGCCCCGGTCGCGTCGGCGCCTTCCACCGTTCCCCCTTCGGCGCCCTCCTCCTCTCCTCCCGCGGCGCCCGCCCCGGAGGCGGCGGCGTCGGAGGACGCAGAGCCGGCGCCGGCGCCGGAGCCGGAAGCGAAGGCTGCACCCGAGGAGGCGGGTGGGCCCGATGTCGGCGCGCTGTTCGAGAAGTTGCGCACCGAACAGACCGAGCAGCCCGATCCGCCGGAGCCGGAGGTCGCCGCGGACGCGCCCGGTGCGGCGTCCGCCGACGACGACACGCAGGCGCTCCCGACCGCGTCGGAACGGGAAGCGGAGGCAGCTGTCTCGGCCGAGAGCGGGGAAGCCGACGCCGACGACGACACCGCCAACGCCGCCGAGGACGCGGAACCGGAAGAGGAGCTCAGCCCCGCCCAGGCGGCGATCGCGGCGCGCGACACCGCGCTGGTCGACGCCGGGAACGATCTGCTGAAGCGGGGGAAGCGGGCGCTCCAGGACGAGCAGAACGACATCCTCGACGGACTCCGCCGTCAGCGGGGCAAGATCGACATCGCCAAGGTGCTCCCGGCACCCGAGGACCAGCTCGCCCGCTGGGCGCACGTCCTCCAACCGGCCGTCGACTCGGCGTACTCGACCGGCGCCGCCACCGTGGGTGGGCCGGTCGGCTCCGCGCCGCGGGCCCTGCTCACCGAGCTCGCCACCGCCACCATCACGCCACTCCGAGACCGCCTGTCGTCGTCCATCGAGTCGATCGACGCGCGCACGCCCGCCGACACCGAGATCGCCATCGCGCAACGGCTGGGTGCCCGCTACCGGGAGTGGCGGGGCCAGGAGCTCGAGTTGGTGCTCGGCGACGCGCTCGCCGTCGCCTACTCACGCGGGGTGTTCGACGCGGCACCCGACGGCGCCCGCCTGCGGTGGTTCCCGGCGCACGAGGGCAAGTGCCCCGACTGCGACGACAACGCGCTCGAACCCACGGTGAAGGGCAGCGAGTTCCCCACCGGGCAGCCGTTTCCGCCCGCGCATCCGGGTTGTCGCTGCCTGCTCGCGGTTGACGACGCGGAATAGCCCAACCCGCGCCCGCTGGTAACGATCCTTCCATCTAGGCTGCGCCCCGATGCGAGTCCCCACGCACGAGCCGAGACGCCGCTTCCGCCTGCGCGGTTGGATCATCGGCGCGGTCGTCGTGCTGGTCATCCTGCTGTTCAGCCTGCGGGGACTCGCCGGCTTCTACACCGATTACCTCTGGTTCGACTCGCTCGGACAGGGGAGCACGTGGAGCAGCCTGCTCGCGGCGCGGGTCGCGCCGGCGCTCGTGTTCACGGTCGTGTTCTTCGTGATCATGTTCGTGAACCTCGTCATCGCCGATCGGCTCGCGCCGAAGTACCGATCGATGGGCCCCGAAGACGAGCTCATCCAGCGCTACCAGCAGGTCGCGGAGCCGTACACGATGCGGATCCGCATCGCGGTGTCACTGTTCTTCGCGTTGATCGCCGGCATCGGCGTGTCGTCGCAGTGGAAGCAGTGGATCCTCTTCACGCACTACGAGAGCTTCCACAAGACCGATCCGCAGTTCCACAAGGACATCGGCTTCTACGTCTTCCAACTCCCGTTCCTCAAGTTCATCTCCGAATGGTTGTTCGCCGGCCTGGTGATCGTGTTGATCGTCACCGCGGTCGCGCACTACCTCAACGGCGGCATCCGCTTCCAGAGCCCGTTCCAGCGCGTCACCCCGCAGGTGAAGGCGCACCTGTCGGTGATCCTCGCGGTCATGGCGCTGGTCAAGACCGCGCAGTACTACCTCGGTCGTTTCGAGCTCAACTTCTCGACGCGTGGAGTGGTCGAAGGTGCGAGCTACACCGACGTGAAGGCGCAACTACCGGCGCTCAACCTGCTGATCTTCATCTCGATCGGCGCGGCCGCGCTGTTCCTGTGGAACATCCGGCGCCGCGGTTGGGTGCTCCCGATCATCGCGGTCGGCCTGTGGGCATTCGTGTCGCTCGTGATCGGCACGATCTATCCCGCGGCGGTGCAGCAGTTCAAGGTCGGTCCCAACGAGTACCAGGCCGAGGCGAAGTACATCGACCGCAACATCCGAGCCACGCGGGACGCGTTCGGTCTCGACGTCGTCAAACCCAACGACTTCGACTACACGTCGTTGAGCTCGCTCGGCAACACCCAGGCGAGCACGCTGGTGCAGAGCAACCTCGGCACCATCAACAACGCACGGCTGTGGGACCCGAACGTCATCAAGGACACCTACACGACCCTGCAGAACCTGCAGACCTATTACCAGATCGGTGACGTCGACGTCGATCGCTATCTCGTCGACGGCAAGACCCAGCAGGTGCTGATCTCGGCCCGCGGGCTCAACAGCGCCGACCTGCCCAGCCAGTCGTTCATCAACCGTCACGTCGTATACACCCACGGCTACGGCGTGGTCGCGTCACCGAGCAACTCGGCCGACTCCGACGGCAACCCGAGCTTCTACCTCCGCGACATCCCGACGCAGTCGAAGGGGATCGCGCTCAGCACGGGCAAGGCCTCGCAGATCTACTTCGCCGAGAACCTCACCAGCTACGTGCTCACCGGCGCGCAGTCGCAGGAGTTCAACTACCAACGCCAGGGCGCCACCGACCAGTTCACCCGCTACACGGGCAAGGACGGCGTGAAGCTGTCCAACTACATCCGGCGCGCCGCGTTCGCGCTGCGATTCGGCAGCCTCGACCCGTTGATCTCGGGTCAGGTCACCTCCAGTACCAAGCTGCTGATGGAGCGCGACATCCGCGCCCGGGTCACGAAGCTCGCGCCGTTCCTGCAGTTCGACGCCGACCCGTACCCGGTCGTGCTCGGCAACAAGACCGTCTGGGTCATGGACGGCTACACGACCACCGACGAGTACCCCTACGGGCAGTCGCTCAGCGGGGAAGGGTCGCTGTCGAACAGCTTCAACTACGTGCGCAACTCGGTGAAGGTCACCGTCGACGCCTATCAGGGCACGGTCACCTTCTACGTGTTCGACAACAAGGACCCGATCATCAAGTCCTACCGGGCCGCGTTCCCCGACCTCTTCACCGACGGGTCGAAGATGCCGGCTGCGATCCGCGCCCACCTCCGCTACCCCGAGGATCTCTTCCGGTCGCAGTCGGCGATGTTCGGCCGCTACCACGTCACCGAGCCCAAGCGGTTCTACGACGGCAGCTCCAAGTGGCTCGTCTCGCCCGATCCCGGTTCCGGCCCCGTCACCAGTGACTTCGTGGCCGCCGCCGCGAGCGCCGCCGACGCGTCGTCGAGTGCCAGCAACCAGCCGCAGGCCGCTTCGTCGAGCGGGAAACGCATCGACCCCTACTACCTCAACATCCGGCTCCCGGGGCAGACCGAAGAGCACTTCATCATCCTGGAACCGTTCGTGCCGGTGTCGTCGGGCAACAGTCAGACGCGCCTCGTGTCGTTCCTCGCCGCCGATTCCGATCCGGGGCAATACGGGAAGCTCGAGTCGTTCACGATGCCGCAGGGTCAAACTGTGTTCGGGCCCGTCCAGGTGAACAACGCGATCATCCGAACACCCGCGATCTCCACCGCGATCACCCTGTTGAACCAGCAGGGGTCGCGGATCATCCA
Source organism: uncultured Actinomycetes bacterium (assembly GCA_963819735.1). Taxonomy (GTDB): domain Bacteria; phylum Actinomycetota; class Acidimicrobiia; order IMCC26256; family DASPTH01; genus CAWFXC01. The sequence goes on from CAWFXC010000001.1 coordinate 2,017,990, forward strand.
GGGCAGCATGCAGCTGATCCCGGTCGGCAATTCCCTGCTCTACGTGCGGCCCTTCTACGCCCAGGGCCGCGGCACCGGCAGCTACCCGCAGTTCCAGTTCGTCGTCGTCTACACGCAGGGCTCGGGCGCGTTCTGCGGCCAGACCGTGCAGGACGGCCTCAACCAGCTCCTCGGGAACGCTTCCGCCGCCACCACCTGCAACATCTCGAGCGGCGCCACGAGCGGGGGCACCGGTACCGGCCCGATCACCGTCCCGACGACCACGCCGACCACCACTCCCACCACCACCCCCGGGTCGGCCACCACCACCCCGACCACCACCACGATCCCGCCCGCCACCGGCAGCGTGCAGGACCTCCTCAACCAGGCGGCGGCCAAGCTCGACCAGGCCCAGCAGGAGCTCACGGCGGGCAACCTCGGGCAATACCAGACCCTGGTCGATCAGGCCAAGGTGCTGGTGAAACAGGCCCAGACCCTGGCGGGCAAGTAACTCCCATACGGGTTGGGGAACCCGTCGGGGATTGTTACTATGGGCGTAGTGGAAACCCCTCCGCGCCCTTGTAGGGAGCCGTGATGGCAGTTTCAGGAATCGATCTCGGCAAGTACAAGCTCGGCTGGTCCGACAGCACCGAGGACTACGTCTACGCGCCCGAGAAAGGGCTCAACGAGACCGTCGTCCGCGACATCTCGTACCAGAAGAGCGAACCGGAGTGGATGACCAAGTTCCGGCTCAACGCGCTCACGCGCTTCGAGCGCAAGCCGATGCTCGACTGGTTCGCCAAGAACATGCCGAACATCGACTTCAACGACATCTACTACTACCTCAAGCCCACGGACGGGCAGGTCGCCGACTGGGACATGCTCCCCGACGACATGAAGAAGACCTACGAGAAGCTGGGCATCCCCGAGGCCGAGCGCAAGTTCCTGGCCGGGGTCACCGCGCAGTACGACTCGGAGACGGTGTACCACCGCAACCGCGACGAGCTCGCCAAGCAGGGTGTGCTCTTCACCGACATCGACACCGCGATCCGGGAGTACCCCGAGATCGTCCAGCAGTACCTCGGTACGGTCATCCCTCCCGGCGACAACAAGTTCGCCGCGCTCAACTCCGCGGTCCTGAGCGGCGGGAGCTTCATCTACGTGCCGCCGGGCGTGCACGTGGAGATGCCGCTCCAGGCCTACTTCCGCATCAACTCGGAGAACGCGGGCCAGTTCGAGCGCACGTTGATCATCGCCGACGAAGGCTCGTCGGTGCACTACGTCGAGGGATGCTCGGCGCCGGTGTACTCCACCGACTCGCTGCACTCGGCCGTGGTCGAGCTGATCGCCAAGCCGAGCGCGCGCATCCGCTACACCACGATCCAGAACTGGTCGCCCAACGTCTACAACCTCGTCACCAAGCGGGCTCGGGCGGAGACCGAAGCCACGGTCGAATGGATCGACGGCAACCTCGGCTCCAAGCTCACCATGAAGTACCCAGCGGTCGTGATGGTCGGTCCGAAGGCGCACGGCGAAGTGCTGTCGGTCGCCTATGCGGGCGCCGGCCAGCACCAGGACGCCGGGGCGAAGATGACCCACGCGGCGCCCGAGACCACGTCGATCATCGACTCCAAGTCGATCTCCAAGGATGGCGGGCGCACCACGTACCGCGGCCTGGTGAAGGTCGAGGAGGGCGCGTACAAGGTGAAGAGCCACGTGCGCTGCGACGCCCTGATCCTCGACGACGACAGCCGCTCCGACACGTACCCCTACATGGAGATCGACGAGAAGGACGCCCGCATCGGCCACGAGGCCACGGTCTCGAAGGTCGGCGACGACCAGCTCTTCTACCTGATGAGCCGGGGTCTCAGCGAGCAGCAGGCGACGGCCATGATCGTCAACGGCTTCATCGAGCCCATCACCAAGACGCTCCCGATGGAGTACGCCGTGGAGCTGTCTCGGCTCATCGAGCTCAACATGGAGGGCGCGGTCGGCTGACGCCGGTTGCGCGCGGTACTGCCTCGATGACGGCGTTCACGATCGACGCGGCGCGGGCCCTCGGCGGCCCCGACTGGCTGCAGCAACGACGCGCCGATGCTGCGGCGCAGTTGTCGTCGCTCGCGTGGCCGACCACCGACGAAGAGATCTGGCGCTACAGCCGGATCAACGAATTCGATCTCGACCGCTTCTCGCCCGTCCCGCCCGAACTGCTGGGCGAGGCCGGTGTGGAGGGGGCCCCGGGCGGTGGCCCGGTGGCGGCCGAGGCGGGCGAGCGCGCCGGGCTCATCGTCGTGCGCAACGGCCGGGTCGTGCACCACGCGCTCGACGAGCACCTCACCGCCCAGGGCGTGGAGGTGCGTGGCCTCGCCACCTGCGACCGCGACGCGGTCGCCGAGGCGCTCGGCACCTGCTCCGACGCATCGCCCGACGCGTTCACCGTGCTCCACGACGCCTTCCTCGCCGGCGGCGCCTTCGTGAAGGTGCCGAAGGGCGTGGTGGTCGACAAGCCCATCGTCGTTCTCCACTGGTCGGAGGGCGATGGTCTCGCGAGCTTCCCCCACACGTTGGTCGTGGCGGAGGAGAACGCCGAGGTCACCGTCTTCGATCGCTACGGCTCCACCGACACCGGTGCCGGCTCCACGGGGCACTTCGTCGACGCGGTCGTCGAACTGCTGATCGCCGACAACGCCCACGTGCGCTACCTCTCGGTGCAGGAACACGGCCCGCGCACCTGGCAGGTCGCGCTGCAACGCGCGCACATCGGACGCGACGCGTCGCTCAAGTCGTCGGTCGTCGCGCTCGGGGGCGACTACGCACGGCTACGGAGCGAGTCACTGCTCACGGGCGAGGGCGCCGAATCCGATCTCACCGCGGTCTACTTCGGCGACGGCTCGCAGATGCTCGACTTCCGCACCCTCCAGGACCACGACGCGCCCCGCACCCGCAGCGACCTCCTCTTCAAGGGTGCGGTCGAGGACACCGCGGAGTCGGTCTACTCGGGCTTGATCCGCATCCGGCGCGACGCGCAGAAGTCGAACGCGTTCCAGACCAACCGCAACCTCGTGCTCACCGAGGGCGCCGAGGCGAAATCGGTGCCCAACCTCGAAATCGAGGCGAGCGACGTCAAGTGCTCGCACGCCAGCACCGTCGGCCCGATCGACGAGGACCAGCTCTACTACCTCGCCACCCGCGGCGTGCCACCCGAGGAAGCCGAGCGGCTCGTCGTCCTCGGCTTCTTCGACGACGTGTTCGACCGCCTCCCGGTGCCGTCGCTCGTCGCACCGCTCCGCCGCAGCGTGGTGGAGAAGATCGAGCACCGCGACCCGATCGCGAGGGCGCGTGTCTGACGTCCGCCTGTGCGCGGTCGGCGACGTCCGCCCCGGCACCCACCACCGCTTCGACATCGACGGCCACCGGATCTGTCTGGTCAACATCGAGGATCACTTCTACGCGATCGACGACCAGTGCTCGCACGCCGACTACTCGCTGAGCGAGGGCGAGGTGTGGGAGGACGAGCTCACGGTCGAGTGCCCGAAGCACGGCTCCACCTTCTCGCTGCTCACCGGCGAGCCGCAGAGCCTCCCCGCGACCCGGCCGGTCGCGGTCTACGAGGTCGAGGTCGTAGGCGACGACGTCACGGTGAAGCTCCCGTGAGCACGCTGCGGATCAGCGGCCTCCACGCCACCGTCGCCGGGCAGGAGATCCTGCGCGGCGTCGATCTCGAGGTCGGTTCGGGCGAGGTGCACGCACTCATGGGCCCCAACGGCTCGGGCAAGTCGACGCTTTCGCACGTGCTGATGGGCCGCGAGGAGTACACCGTCACCGCGGGCTCCATCACGATCGACGGCGTGGAGCTCGTCGGCCTGCCCACCCACGAACGCGCTGCGCACGGTCTGTTCCTGGCGCTGCAGTACCCGGTTGAGCTCCCGGGGGTGCGGTTGGGCGACTTCCTCGAGGCGGCGATCCGCGGCAAAGGCGGTGAGCCCGCCGGGCTCGACGAGCTCGTCACCGTGGAAGCAGCCCGGCTCGGTGTCGCGCAGCAGTTCCTCGACCGCGGGGTCAACGTCGAGTTCTCGGGCGGCGAGCAGAAGCGCGCCGAGACCCTGCAGCTCGCGGTGCTGAAGCCCAAGTTCGCGGTGCTCGACGAGATCGACAGTGGTCTCGACGTCGACGCGTTGCGCGACGTCGCTCGCCGCGTCGAGGCGATGACCACCGAAGACGACCTCGGTGTCCTGGCGATCACGCACTACGCGCGTTTGCTCGACGAGCTCCGGCCCGACGTCGTGCACGTGCTCATGGGCGGCCGGGTGGTGGCGAGTGGTGGCCCGGAGCTGGCGCAGAAGCTCGAACAGACCGGCTACGAAGGTCTCGCGGCCGAGCTCGACCTCGACGTCGACGACCTGAACCGGGGCGCGGCCGAACCGGAAGAAGACCCGTTCGCCAACCCGCCCGGCTTCTGACTACCGCACCACCCGCACTGCGGGCATGATCCGGTCGAGGTCGGACGGCGCGCCGTTCCAGAAGATCCGCAGTGGATCGATGGTGCTGGTGGGGACGCTGTCGGGATCGGCCGTGAGCATCATCGGGCTGTTCCCGCCGTGCTGATCGACGACGAATGCGCCGTAGGTGATCAATGTGTTCCAGATCGTGCGTCCGATCGGGCTGAGCCCGGCGGGCATCGGAGTTCCCGCGGGGATGCCGAGGCGGCTTCCCATCGGGATGGTGCCGCTGTAGCCACCACCGTCGTCGGCGATGGCGGGGGCGACGAACCCGGGGCGGATCTCGGTGCCGAGCAGCGAGACCGAGAGCGCATGGTGGATGAGGTTGCCCGACGCCAGGTCGCCGCTCGTGATGATCCCGGCGAGACCCGACGAGCCGGCGGCGCGGATGCCCGCACCCCGGAACGGGCTGGCCGTCCCCCAGCCGGAATCGGCCACGGTGTTGGCCTCGGCGTAGGCCTGCGCCGAGGCGTGGGTGGCATCGGTGCGGGCGAAGATCCAGAAGTTGTAGGCGATGTTGTCGCTGACCACGACGATCGAGGCGTCGGTTCCGGCGGCCCCGGTGACCCCGGCCGGGATGTGGAGGTGCAGGGTGCCGGCGGGCCATCCCCAGGTGCCGGGGACGGTCACCGCCACCAACGGGTCGCCGGCCGAGCTGTGGACGATGGGAATCGAGTACTCCTCGTCGGCCACCCACGAGTGCCCGGCGCGGAGCGCAGGTTCGTCACGCCACGTGGTATTCGCGCTCAGCGGTGTGTTCCACGACGACGACGCGCTGAACGGTCGTCCGGGGGGCACGGCCGCCGCCGCTGCGGCCGCGGTCACGGTCGGTGAGGCGGCCGGCGCGGCGGGCAGGCAGCCGGCCAGCGCGACGACGAACAGGGCTACAGGGGCGAGAGATCCAACGCTTCATGCCGACCCGTATCGACCCCACCGGCGTTGCGCCTTGAGCGTCGACGGGATGGTTGACCCGATGTTGACCCGACGTTGAACGGCCGGATGGGGCACCATGGGGGCTTGCTCAACTCGACCACGACAGTCGCGCCCTCCGACGCTGTCGATCACTCTCAGAGTCGCTATCCTCACATATCGTGACAATGCCACTCCAGCGCCGTCCCCTTGCGGGTTTGGACGACCCGATACCGGTGCCCGTACCGGTATCGGTGATCATCCCTGCCCACAACGAGGAGCTGGTGATCGGGCACTGCCTGCGAGAGCTGGCGGAGGGTGCCGGCCCCGGCGAGCTCGAGATCGTGGTCGTGTGCAACGGATGTACCGACCAGACGGCCGCAGTCGCGGCTGCCGCCTGCCCCGACGCCACCGTCATCGAGCTGGGCGTTCCCTCGAAGTCGGCCGCGCTCAACGCCGGTGATGCCGCGGCGACCGTGTTCCCCCGGTTCTACGTCGATGCCGACATCGAGATGCCGCTGGCGGTGCTGCGGGCGATCGCCCGGGTGATGGTCGACGAGCAGATCCCGTGCGTGGCCCCGTTCCCCCGGTTCCAGCTCGCCGGTCGTCCGTGGGCGATCCGCCGCTTCTACGAGATCTGGCAGCAGCTTCCGTACCTGAACGACGAAGTGGTCGGGAACGGCGTCTACGCGCTCACGGAAGAGGGGCGGGAGCGGTTCGTCGACTTCCCCGACATCACTGCCGACGACCAATTCGTGCTTCAGCAGTTCGACCGCACCGAGCGCTACGCGGTGCGCGGCCAGTACATGACGATCTTCCCGCCCACCAACCTGCGCGAGCTGGTGCAGGTCCGCACCCGCGCGTACCGCGGGTCGAACGAGCTCGAACGCACGGAGCACCCGCGCTACGAGGCGGTCGGCGGCGCGGGACGCGCGTTGCTCGAGCTGGCGCGCCGGCCGTCGAACATCCCCGGCGTCGCGGTCTACGTGGGCGTGAGTCTCACCGCGAAGTCCAAGGCGCTCGTGTCGCGCGCGCGGTGGGAACGCGACTCGAGCTCGAGGCTCGCCCGTGGCTAGCTGGTCCTCGCTCACGACGTTCCGGGCGCGGCCCGCGGGCAAACGGGCGCGCCTCGCGCAGGAAACCACGCGCCGGGTTGCGTACGTCGTCTCGAACTATCCGTTGATCTCGCACGCGTTCGTGCAGCGCGAAGTACACGCACTCCGCGCGCTCGGGCTACGGGTGAAGGTGTTCTCGGTGCACCGGGCCCCGCCGGCCGAGGTGCTGTCGGAAGCCGACGCGGCCGAGCTGGCATCCACCACCGCGATTCTTCCCGTGCAGCCGATCGCATTCTTCAGTGCCCACGCGCGCGCGTTTCTCCGCTCGCCGCGCGCGTACGTGGCCACGCTCGACTACGCGCGCGCACAAGCACCGCGCGGTGCGCGCGCCAAGCTCTGGCAGTTGTTCTATTTCGCCGAGGCCGTGGTGGTCTGGAACGGATGCCGGGCGCAGGGCATCCGTCACGTCCATGCACACTTCGCCAACGTCGGCTCCGACGTCGCGTGGCTGGCGTCGGAGCTCGGTCGGCGCATCGACGACCGCCCGTGGCACTGGAGCTTCACCATGCACGGCTGCATGGAGTTCTGGGAAGTCGAGCGGTTCAACCTGGCGCGCAAGGTGGCCGCCGCCGATCTCGTGCTCTGCATCAGCGACTTCACCCGTGGGCAACTCATGGCGCTGTGCGAACCGGAGCACTGGCACAAGTTCGAAGTCGTGCACTGCGGCGTCGATCTCGAGCGGTTCGAGCCCGGCCCGCCCGCGGGCGACGACAGCGCGCCGGTGGAAATCCTGTCCGTCGGTCGCTTGTCGCACGAGAAGGGCCAGCCGATGTTGCTGGCCGCGGTGGCCGAGCTCCGACGACGCGGGCTGGCGGTACGGCTGACGATGGTCGGCGACGGCCCGCTGCGCGGCGAGCTGGAAGCCGACGCGGCACGGCTCGGCATCACCGACTTCGTCACCTTCACCGGCGCGCGGGGCCAGGACGAGCTGCCGGCGATCTTCCGCCGCGCCGACATCTTCTGCCAGCCGAGCTTCATGGAGGGCATCCCGGTGGTGCTCATGGAAGCGATGGCCACCGGGCTCCCCGTGGTGAGCTCGCGGGTGGCGGGCATCCCCGAGCTGGTGGCGGAAGGCGAGTCCGGCCTCCTGGTGTCACCGGGGCGGCCCGACCTGCTGGCTGCGGCGTTGGCGCAGCTGGTTGAATTCCCCGACAAGCGGGCCGAGATGGGCCGTCGGGGGCGAACGATCGTCGAGCAGGACTTCGATTCCGTCGCCGGGGCGCGCCGGATCTCCGATTTCTTCTCGGCGATGGCGCAGTAGGGCGATGAGAAGTAGCAGGAAGACCGGGCTAACTTTTGGCCTGGTCTCTACCGATGAGGAATTCGATGAGTAGCGAAACTCAGGCCGGGGGCGGCCAAGGGAGGCCGGCGGCGCTGCCGTCAGGAGACCGCGACAAGGCACTCGCACTGCTCCGTTCGGGGCGTTCGGTGGTCTCTGTCTCCAAGGAGCTCGAGCTACCCGAGGAGTCCGTGCGCGACCTCGCGCGGGATGAAGAGCCCGGGGGCAAAGACCACGTCCGGCAACGGCGGCGGCACCGACCGCGCGCCCGCGCCCGTTCGCGCCGACAACCTCAAGTCGTCCTCCGCCACGAGTTCGGGGAGCACGGCTGCCGGTCGGCCGCCGTCGCCGCGCCCGCCGCTGCAGCCGCGCGACCGCGACAAGGCGCTCGCGCTGCTGCGCAAGGGGAGTACGGTCGCCGCGGTCTCGCAGGAGCTCCGCGCATCGGAAGAGTCGATCCGGAAGCTGGAACGCACCCTGAAGCGGCCGGCCGCCCCGTCCAGCGCGGCGGCGCCGGTCACCACCGCGGCGGCCCGCACCACCCAGCCCTCGGCGCGTCCGGCGTCCGATTCACGTCCCACGGCTGAATCGCGCCCGGCGCCCGCGCCCAAAGCGGAACCGGCGCGTCCCGCGCCGGCGCCGCGCCCGGCACCCGCGGTTGCGGCGGCCGGCGCGGCTGCGACCGCCACGGCCGTGGCCGACGACGAACCCGCGCCCGGTCCGTACCACGAGATCGGCCGCAAGGTCACCCGCTGGGGCCGGCTCGAGCTGAAGTCGCGACCCGTACGTGTCGCCCGGGAAGTCGGCGCGCAATCACTGGAAGCTGATCACGGTGATCACGATCGCCCTGATGCTCATCGGGGCCGAGATCGCCATCCTGAAGCCGCCCACCTACACGGCCCAGGCCCGCCTGATCGTGGGCAAGACCGTCGACCTCGGCAACCATAGCCGCCATCCCCGGGCTCGCCGCCGCGGGCCAGGAGTTGGCGTCCGACTACAGCCGCCTGGTGGGCACGCAGATCGTCGACGGCCCGGCCGCAGAAGAGCCTGGGCGCAGGCGGGTTCCGCGGCGCCACGCTGTCGGCGTCGCCCATCGCGCAGTCGCCCGTCGTGCTGGTCGAGGCCGAGCGCGTCGTCGCCCGAGGTGGCCCTCGCGGTCGCCAACGCGGGATCGAAGGCGCTGGTCGGCGCGGTCAACACCATCAACTCGAAGCAGCTCGCGTCCGGCGAACAGCATCCTCGACGAGTACGGCAAAGCGTTCGACGTGCTCTCGCAGGACACGGAAATGTCAACGGTCTCATCGGTCAAGGCGCAACGGGTCGAACGCCAGTCCCGCACAGAAGCTTGCGTCTTCGGAGACGCTCAGACCCAGGTCGAGCAAGGACCAGCTCAAGGTAACGGCGCTCTCGCAGGACTACAGGGGCGTGGTGACGCCGGCCGACCTGAACGAGCAGGCCATCACACAGTTGGGAGCTCCGCGCACTCGACCGGCGACAACCGCAAGAAGACGCTCGAGATCGCGCTGCTGGGCTCCCTGGTCGCCGGTCTCCTGCTCGGCACCGCGATCGCCACCTGGTTGGACCGAAGAGGCACCACCCGGACATGACGTCGACCACTGGCCGACTCGCATCCCATGACTGACGTCCAGGCTCCGCTGCTCACCGATCCGGTACGCCCGGTCGCGGAGCAGGCCTCGGCGCGCCCAAACGACGTGCTGCCCACGCTCGTGCCCACGGTGCTGCTGAGTCTGAGCATCGGCGCCGAGATGTTCTCCGGCAACTGGACCTACCTCGGCATCCCCCTCGGCCTCGACCGGTTGTTGCTCGCCGCCGGGCTGGCCATGCTGGTGCTCTACGGAGTCCGGGCGGTGTCGGAACGCAAGCTGCACTTCCGCGGCATCCACGTGGTGCTGCTGATCCTCGCCACCTACGGCGTGATGTCGGCGCTGTCGGTCAACACGTTGTTCCAACAGCGCGGCGGCTTCGCTCTCCTCGACCGCTTCGGCCTCGTCCCCTTCCTCATGTTCTGCCTGGCGCCGCTGGTGTTCGGCTCGGCCCGGCAGCGCAACGTCCTGCTCGTCGTGCTGGTCGGGGTCGGCCTCTACCTCGGCATCACCGCGATGGGCGAGGGCCTCGGGATCAACAGCCTTCGTGTATCCGAAGTACATCCTCGATCCCAACGTGGGTTTGCAGTTCGGTCGCGCGCGCGGTCCCTTCGCCGAATCGGTGGCGAACGGGCTCACGATGTACATGTGCGCGGTCGCATCGGCCATCGGCATCTTCCTCTGGAAGTCGAAGGTCGCCCGGTTCATCTGCGGCATCGTCATCCTGCTCTGCGCGGCCGGCGTCGTGTTCACCCTCACCCGGGCGGTGTGGTTGGGCGCGGGCTTCGGCACGCTGGCCGGGATGCTCGCGGTCAAGCGGGCGCGACCGTGGGTGATCCCGGCCCTCGTGGTGGGCGCGCTGGCGGTGCTGGCCATGCTGCAGTTCGTACCCGGCCTACAGACGAAGGCGTCGTCGCGCGTCGATGACAAGATCGCAATCTGGGACCGCTACAACACCAACCACGCCGCGGTGCGCATGGTGGAGGCCCGGCCGTTGTTCGGGTTCGGATGGCAGACCTTCCAGAACAAGGGCGCCGTCTACCAACGGCAGGCCGGCACGTATCCCCTCACCAGTACCGACAACGAGGTGCACAACGTGTTCCTCTCGCACGCGGCCGAGCTCGGCCTGGTGGGCGCGTTGATCTGGTTGTGCGCGTTCGTGGGCGCGGTGGGGGGCGCGATCATCCGGCGTGGTCCACCCGAGCTCGTCCCGTGGCGCGTCGGCCTGCTCGCGATCACGACCGCGTTCGTGATCATCGCCAACTTCGGTCCGCTCAGCTATCCGATGCCCAACCTCCTCTTGTGGACGTGGGCCGGGGTCGTCGCGGCCGATCACTACCTCCTTCCCGCGTCCGGCGCGCGACGCCGCGACGACGCGATCGACGCGGGCAGCAACGGAGCCGGTCCCGAGGTCGGCGCGCTGAACGGTGCGGTCCCGTCGACCGGTGCGTTCGCGTGAAGCGCCGATGACCGACATCATCCCCGGCACGATCCCGGAGTTGGACCTCGCGCGCGTCCTGGTGATCTCTCCGCACCTCGACGACGCGGTGCTGAGCTGCGCGCACCTGTGCACCGCGGCGGCGGAAGCGTCGGTCGTCACCGTGTTCGCCGGCGTGCCCAGCCGGTACGCGGCCGCGCTCTCGGCGTGGGACGCCAGCTGTGGCTTCGAAGCCGGCGACGACGTCGTCGCGAAGCGGCGCGAGGAAGACGTTGCCGCGTTGCAGGCGCTGGGCACGGCCGAGCGCTACTTCGACTACCTCGACGTGCAGTATCGGACCGGCAGCGAGTACGGCCACGACGGTCGCGACTACACCGTTGACGAGATCGCCGATCGGCTGCGCGCGGTGATCGCCGAATGCAATCCGACCACGATCGCGTTCCCGCTCGCACTCGGACACCCCGATCACGTGCTCGCGTGTTCGGCCGCGTTGAGCATCCAGTCCTCCGACGACGGGCGGGCCTGGCTCGGCTACGCGGAGTTCCCCTACGTGTGGCAGCTGCCTGACGCCGCGGCGCGGCGCATCGGACAGGTCCGACGCAAGGGCTACGCCCTCACCCCGGTGTTGAGTGTCGTGGGTTCGCCCGAGCGCAAGGCCGCCGCCCTCGCGGGCTACCGCTCACAACTCGAGGGCCTCGGCATCGCCGACGACGTCGAGCGGGTGGCCCGCGCACCGGAGCAGCTCTGGTTGATCGGTGACCGGCGATCCCTGGCCGAACGTGTGCGGACCCGAGCGGCCTACGAGCTCAAGAAGCGTCGGGCTGCGCTGCAGGCGCGCCGGTCGCCAGGCTGAATCGCGCGGGGCTGAATCGCGCCGGGCTGACGGGCTAGGCGGTGTCGCTCGGTGCGGTGTCGCCGGGTGCAGGACCGTGACCGTTCTGACGCTGCATCCGCACCCGCGACCGCCAACCGGGCGCGATGGCGACGACGGCGCCGCGCAGTGCGATCGGCGGCGATCCTCGGAGCGCAACGAACGCGAACTTGCGAGCATCGCGGAGGTCGCCCGACTCGAGCCGGGAGTGCGCCAGCGTGAGCGCGGTGCGGGCGCGGGCGTCGCGCAGCGCCGCCGCGTTGGCACGGAGCTCGGGTGCGGTCGGCATCTCGGCTTCCAGCCGATCGAACATGCGCAGGCCGGCGGTGGCTACCAGCTCGATGTTCTTCGACAGGTTCCCCGCGTGTTGGCGGTACAGGAACGTGGGCCGCTCCATCCGCTGCAGCAACACACCGTTGCGCACGACGCGGATCCAGAGGTCCCAGTCCTCGACGCCCTCCAGCGTGGGATCGAAGCCCCCGGCGTCGTCGTAGACGGATCGGGCCAGCACCACCGGCGTCCCGAAGCTGTGCTTGCGCAGGATCCACCCCAGCTGGCCGTCGCGGGGCGGGGAGGAGCTCGGGGGCCCGGTGGGGGTCTCGATGCCCTCGCCGGGCCGCCAGCGGATTCCCCGCCCGCCGATGACCCCCGGGTTCGAGTCGTAGGCGGCAACGCACACCGCGAGATGGTCGGGCAGCCAGACGTCGTCGGCGTCGAGGAAGGCGAGCAGCGGCGACGTGGTGTGGCCCACCCCGGCGTGGCGGGCTCGGCCGGGGCCGCCGTTCTGGGGGAGCGCCAAGACCTCGAGCGGGAGGTGGGAGCGCCAGCGGGAGGCGATCTTGAGTGTGTCGTCGGAGGATCCGTCGTCGACGACCACCACTTCGCACGGGCGCAGCATCTGGCCGGCCACCGACGCCAGGGCGGCGTCGAGGGTCGCGGCCGAGTTGTGCGCCGGGATGACGACCGCGACGCGCGGCGTCTCGAACGGAGAGACCCCGTTCCTCATCCGCCACCGCCTGCGCCGCTCGGTACGAGGCTGAGCACCGACCGCTTCACGATGGGCCGGAACCCCGACCGCCCGCGCTCGGGGAAGAGCACGTAGCGCCGGAGCTCGTAGAGCGGGGTGGCCCGTGAGTTCCACCCGCCGATCGTCGTCACCCCGCAGCGGTATCCCGCGTCCTTGGCCGCGCCCACCGTGGCATCGTCGAAGTCGGAGGGCGAGCCATTGGGATACGCGAAGAGATCGACGGGTACGTCGAGCTGTTCCTCGAGTTGCCGGCGCGACTCGGCCAGGTTCTCCTGCTGGGTGGCCGGCGTCTCGTTGGCCAGGATGGCGTGGTCGAGGCTGTGGGAGCCGACGGTGACCCCCTGACGAACCAGTTCCCGCGCTTCGTCCCAGTCCATGAAGAGCTCGGAGACATCTGGGCGGGTCTCGGGCTCGAGTTCGTCGACGAGTTCGGTGACCGCCGCCTCGCGCGCGGGTGCGTCGAGGTGTTTGAGCTGCCCGCAGACGTCGTCGTAGGCCGACCGACGCGCGTCGCCGAGGGGAGCCGTGACGCCGCCCCACCGGAACGACGCCCGTCGGCTGGTTGCGAACGCACGGCCCAGCACCTCCCACCAGGGCTGGACCTGGCCCGAGAGGATGCCGGGGGCGAGGAAGATGGTGGCCGGGAGCCCGAGTTCGTGGAGCATCGGCACCGCGAGCGAGAGGTTGTCGCGATAGCCGTCGTCGAACGTGAGGGCGACCGCCCGTGGGGGCAACGACTGCCCGTTCGCCAGTTTGGTGAGTGCATCCCCCAGGTCGACGACGTTCCCGCTGCGTTGCAGCATCCGGAACTGCTCGTAGAGGCCCTTCGATCCGCGCTCGGGCGCGGACGGGAAGCACCACGTCCCTTCGACGTTGTGCCACCCGAGGATGAGGAGCCGGCTCGCCATCGGACTACGGCCGCCGCCGCACGGGATGATCCCGGCGCTCCATGGTGGTCATCTGCCAGCCCCTCCGACGTGCATTGCTCAATACTCGCTGTTCCACCGTGCGACCGCGGTGCGAAGCACCGTGCTCGCAGCGTGTGGTATCAGCCCCACGGAGGGTACCAAAGGGATGACCGCCTGCCGAACAAAACAGCCTATATGACGGATTCGGGTGGTGCACGATTCCTGCTCCCGCGTGCCGGTGACGCAGCGTGGCAAATAAGCTCCAGCAGCGTGAACAGGGGTGATGTGATCCGGACCCCGATCGTCGCCCGCTCCCGGAACCGCCCCGTTCCGAAAACCTCCGCATGACCGCCGACATCCGCTCACAGGACCTCGGCCACCCGGCGAACCCGCAACCGCCGCGCCGGGGCAGGTTTTCGCTCGGCGACGTCATCACCACGCGGCGCCTGATCGTCATCATCCTGGTGGTCGTCGTGGCAGTCGTGGTGTACACGAAGCGCTCCGGCGACCATGCGCCCGTCGTCCCGCAGGCCGCGCCCACTCCGCAGAAGGTGAACCGGCCCTTCAGCCCCACGAGCTTCTGGAACTCGGCCCTGCCCGCCGACGTCGCGCTCGACCCGAACTCCTCGTTGCTCGTCCAACAGTTCAACAACCAGTGGCAGACGAACTACGGCGCGGTGGGCATCAACAACGAGGAGTACAGCATCAGCGTCTACACGGTGGCCGCCGGCCAACCGACGAAGGCCGTCGGGATCAGCTCCAGCCCCAACTGCAATCACACGCCGGGGCTGGTCGAGCAGTTGAGCGCGGTTCCGGTACCCGACAACGCGGTGCTCCCGACCGGACTCGACCATTCGCTCGTGATCTGGCAACCGTCGACGAACACCGATTGGGAGATGTGGCAGGCCCAGCGTAACGAGGACGGCAACTGGTCGGCCTGTTCGGGCGGCCGGATCACCGACGTGAGCAAGAGCGACGGCGTGTTCCCGTTTCCGTTCGGCGTCGCGGCGTCCGGTCTGTCGTACTTGGCCGGAGCGATCAAGGTCTCCGAGTTGAAGGCAGGCAGGATCGATCACACGATCGCGGTGGCGATTCCGCACACCCTCGCGGGCACGCAGGTCACGCCGGCCAATCGCGACGACGGGAATTCGACCGCCGACGACGCGATTCCGGAGGGCACGCGATTCCGGCTGGATCCCACCATCGACCTCACCACGCTCGGGCTCACACCGTCGGGTCTCATCATCGCCCGGGCATTGCAGACCTACGGCATGATCGTCACCGACACGTCGGGCGCGGTCGTGCTGGCGGCCGAGAACGGAGGACCGTACGCGGCGGCCGGCTTCGGCAACCCGTACGCCACGCTGTTCGGCTCCACCCCCCAGTACGAGATCCTGGCCGGGGTTCCGTGGAGTCGTCTGCAAGCCGTGAGCCCGAGCGTCAGCACCGCCAACGTCGGCTGAGCCGTCGGCCCACGAGCCCACGGTTCGTCATGTCGGCGCCGACGACGCCGACGACGCCGACAACCGGCGCGTCGGAGTCTGCTCGAGCAGGAGGGCGACCGATACTGCGACGCAGGTGCCGAGCAGCGCCCCACCGAGGACGTCGGTGGCGTAGTGGGCACTGGTGACGATCTGGGCGACACCGACGGTGACCGCGTAGAGCGCGGCGACCGCGATGATCACGTTGCGGCGCGTGTTCGCACGGAACAAGACGCACGCCACGAGCGCCACCGCGACCGCCAGCCCGGTTGCTCCCGCCGCGTGCCCGGACGGGAAGCTGAACACCCGGCTGGGATGCCCGTAGTTGCTGATCGCCGGGCGGCCCACGATCGGCTTCAGAATGGTTTCGGCCAGGACACCGGCGATGCCGGGTGCGGCGACGAGCAACAGCGCCAACCGCCAGCGCTTCGAGTACCACCAGCACCCCGCGGCTAGGAGCACGCCCGCCGCCACCACCGCGGTCGGCGACCCCATGTCGCTCCCGGTCGCCGCGATCTGAAATTGCCGGCTTTCGTCCGACGCCGGAACGAGGTGATCCTCGACCGCACGGTCCAGGGCGCTCGGCGCCGGGTGGATCGCGATCACGACCGCGAGCAGCAGGAAGAGCACTCCACAGATCACCGCGACGATCGCGAGCGGTCGCACCGGGAGCGCGTCGAGGTCGGCTGATTCGGAGCTCTGCGTCACGTAATGACGACGGGAGTGCCGAGCGGGAGTTGCGCGAGCTTCAGGATCACGTCGTTGTCGACGCGCACGCATCCGTGGGACACGTCGTCGCCGATCGAGCCCGGATCGTCGGTCCCGTGGATTGCGATCTGGGCGTCACCGCCCTCGAACTCGCTGAGCGCGTTGCTGTGGCCCGACAACCCGATCGCGAACACTCCGTACGCCGAGTCGGGCTGCGTCGCGAGGTCGATCGGGTCGGTGTAGTAGAAGGTGCCGGTCGGGGTGGGATCGTCGGGGGTGCCGATCGCCGCCGGTGCGGTGAACACCACGGCGCCGTTGTGGAGCAGCGTGACCTGGTGCTCGGCCAGGCTGACCTTGATCTGCCAGACGAGCGGCGCCGACACCGTCACGTCGGACGCCTTCACCCAGCCGGTCGAGTCGTTCGGCCGGGTGGGGAGATAGACGTGCAACCAACCCTGGTACTGATCGAACGCGAGCAGTGTGCGCGGCAACGTGTACTGGGTCTGGGCGGACAACGTGCTCACCGGTTGTGCAGCCGCGTCGGGCGTTGCGTACACCGCGATGTCGCCGCCTTTGGTGGTCGCGGCGCGCAGCGGCGCGCTCGAGAACGACGTGGTGATGGCGGCGCCGGCGGGGGGATGCGCGGCAACACGACTGGTGGGAGCTGCCGAGGCTTTCGCGCGATCGTCGCCTCGGGTCGCGAGCAAAAGTCCACCCGCGGCCACCACGATCAGCAGGGCGAGCGCGCCGATCGCGTACCGATGACGGACCGCACGACGCCTGCGCAGCTCACTCCGGGAGGAAGGATCCGCCATCTACGACGGAGCCTACTTCCCGGAATTCAGCCGGCAGGAGTGACGGCCGGCGCCTCGAGCAGTTGTTCGAGTGATTCGACCTCGAGCAGCAACAGACGCAGATCGAGGAGTACATCCACGACCTCTGCGCTGGAGATGAGATCACGGCCGCGGAAGCGCTCCAGCGCCCCATCGACCACCTGAGTGAGCTCTTGCTGGTTCATGGCACGACCTCCGTGGTGAACAACCTATCGGCTTCCGGTTTCGTTCCGGGATCACTCGTGTTTCGTGGACGTTGCCATTAATTGTTTCGGCGCCGGTACAACGGCGGGATGGTCGGGTCGGATTGCACCAGTTGTCGCGCGCCTAAGCGTCGCCCGCGGCGTCGTCGAGTCCCTGCTGCAGTGTGTTCCACGCCAACGTGGCGCACTTGATGCGCACGGGGAACTTCACCACGCCCTGGAGCGCCTCGAGGTCACCCAGCCGCACCCCCTCGAGCTCGGTGCGCAGGTCTTCGCCGTCTTCTTCGCCTTCGAGCTTCGATTCGTGGATCGACATGAGCGCCTTGAACGCGCGGATGAGCTTGCGCGCCTCGGCGACGGTCTTTCCCTTCACCGCGGCCGACATCATCGACGTCGACGCCTGGCTGATCGAACACCCTTGCCCGGCGATCTTGAGGTCGGTGACGGTGTCGCCGTCGACCTCGAGGTAGAGCACGACCTCGTCACCGCACAGCGGATTGAAACCTTCGGCCTTGTACGCCGGCGGCACCGGCAGTTCGCCGCGGTTTCGCGGCGCGCGGTAGTGGTCGAGGATGATCTCGCGATAGAGGTCTTCCAGACCGGGCATCGAATGCTCCTAGAAGGCGAAGAACTGCTCGGCGCGTGCGAGCGCGTCGATCAGAGCGTCGGCATCGGCTTCGTCGTTGTAAACGTAGAACGAGGCGCGCGTGGTGGCGGGGACTCCCAGCACGCGCATGAGGGGCTTGGCGCAGTGATGGCCGGCGCGTACGCACACCGCCTCTTCGTCGACGACCTGCGAGATGTCGTGGGCGTGGATGCCGTCGAAGAGGAACGAGATCGCGCCACCGCGGAGATCGACGTCGCGGGGCCCGTAGATCGTGAGGTTGTCACCGAAGCGTCGGTCGAGCGCGTCGAGCGCGTAGCCGGTGAGCGCCTTCTCGTGCTCGCGGATCGCGTCCATGCCGAGGGCGCTCACGTAGTCGACCGCGGCGCCGAAGCCGACGGCCTCGGCGATCGGAGGGGTGCCGGCCTCGAACTTCCACGGGACTTCGTTGGGGGTGAACCCGTCGACGGTGACATTGGTGATCATCTCGCCGCCACCCATGAACGGTGGCATGGCCTCGAGCAGCTCGGCGCGGGCCCACAGGGCGCCGATCCCGGTCGGACCGCACATCTTGTGCGCCGAGAACGCGACAAAGTCGGCGTCCCACGCCTGCACGTCGACGGGGAGGTGGGGCGCCGCTTGGCAGGCGTCGACGAGCGCGTGTGCGCCGACCGCGTGGGCGGCATCGACCAGCGGGCGCACGTCGTTGATCGTGCCGAGGACGTTCGACATCGCACTGAACGCGACCAGCTTGGCGCCGTCGAGCAGGGCGTCGAGCCCGCTGAGGTCGAGCAGGTAGTCGGGAGTGAGAGGGATCCACCGGATCTCGACGCCGCGCTCGGCGGCGAGGATCTGCCACGGCACCACGTTGGCGTGGTGTTCCATGTGGGTCAGCACGATCGGGTCGCCCTCGCGCAGATTCGCCCGGGCCCACGAGTACGCGACCACATTGATCGCCTCGGTGGCGTTGCGGACGTAGACGATCTCGTGCGGATGACCGGCGTTGACGAATCGCGCGACCTTGGCGCGCGCGGCTTCGAATGCCGCGGTGGCCTCTTCGGCGATCGTGTAGACGCCGCGGTGCACGTTGGCGTTGTACTCCCGGTAGTACCGGTCCATCGCGTCGAGCACTGCGAGGGGCTTCTGCGACGTGGCGGCGGAGTCGAGGTAGACGAGGCGCTTCCCGTGGACCTGGCGCTTGAGGATCGGGAAGTCGGCCTTGATGCGGGCGACGTCGAGCCCGGCGCTCATGCCGCGACCTCGTCCTTGAACGACTCGAATCCTCCGGTCTCGATCCGCTGCGCGAGCTCGGGACCGCCGGTCGCGACGATCCGACCGTCGAGCAGCACGTGGACGACATCCGGGGTGAGGTGGTCGAGGATCCGCTGGTAGTGGGTGATCAGCAGGATGCCGAGGTCGGGGCGGGCGGCCCGGACCTCGTTGATGCCGTGGGCGACGGTGCGGAGCGCGTCGATGTCGAGTCCGCTGTCGGTCTCGTCGAGCACCGCGAGATCAGGCTCCATCATCGCCATCTGCAGGATCTCGTTGCGCTTCTTCTCGCCGCCCGAGAACCCCTCGTTGAGGTACCGCTCCTGGAACCGGTCGTCCATGCCGAGCCGCTTCGTCCACTCCATGAGCTGGATACGTATCTCGAGCACGGAGAGGTCGGGGATGCCCTTGCGCACCGCGAGCGACTGACGGAGGAAGTTGAGCACGCTGACGCCGGGGATCTCCTCGGGGTGCTGGAATCCGAGGAAGATCCCACGCGCCGCGCGTTCGTCGGTGGGGAGCTTGGTGATGTCGACGCCCTGGAACCGGATGGCGCCCTCGGTCACCTCGTACGCCGGGTTGGCCAGCAGCGTGTTGGCGAGCGTCGACTTGCCCGAACCGTTGGGGCCCATCAGGGCGTGGACCTGGCCCGTGGCCACGGCGAGATCGACGCCGCGGAGGATCTCGGTGCCGTCGACGGCGACGTGCAGGTTGTCGATCTCGAGGAGCGGCTCGTTCGCCATCCCCCGATTGTATTAGCACTACGTACGTAGTGGAAATCTTTCCTGCGGTTCTGGCGTGGGCTATCGCGCCCGCACGAGTGGTTCGAAGAGGCGCTCGTAGCCGGTGACCATCGACTCGGCGCTGAAGTTCACCGCCACCCGTTCGCGGCACGCCAGGGGTGAACAGTTGCCGACGCTCGCCACCGCGTCGACGAGGTCGTCGATGGAATCCCGGAGGTAGCCCGTGACGCCGTTCTCGACCAGTTCGACGGCGGCCCCGGCCGGGCACGCCACCACGGGCGTGCCGCACGCCATCGCCTCGGCCATCACGAGACCGAACGGCTCGGGCCACTGGATGGGGAAGATCATCGCCCGGGCGCGCGCGAGGAGGTCGACCTTGGTCGCGTGCGACACCGCTTCGTACACCTCGACTTCGTCGTTGAGCATCGGCGCCACGATCTCGTCCCAGTAGGTGCGCTCGAACGGCTCGTTCTTCTTGACGACCATCGCGAGCGGGAGGCCCGCGCGCCGCGCGACCTCGATCGCGAGACTCGGTCCCTTGTCGGGGTTGGCGCGCCCGATGTAGACGAGGAAGTCGTCTTTCTTGTCGCGGTACTCGTAGTCGTCGAGCTTGATCCCGTTGTGCACCACGCCCGCGTACCGGACGTCGGGGTTGTCGGCGCGTTGCGCCTCGCTGATCGCCACGAGGTGCACGTAGTCGTCGAGCAGACCGTAGAGGCGGCGCGACGGCTCGGTCCACGGTCCGTGGAGCGTGTGGACGACCGGCGGCCCACCGCCACGGATCGCGCTCATCGCCGGGCCGACGATCCCACTGTGGTCGTGCACGACGTCGAACTCGTCGGCGATCGCCAGATACGACGAAACCGCGTGATAGGTGTCGTACCAGACGTTTCCCAACAACGCCGAGTCCGGTGGATCGATCATCGGCGACACGAGCGTGGCCTTCGTCTGCGAACCGCCACTGGCGAAGAGGGTGACATCGTGGCCGTGCTCGGCCAATCCGTCGGCCAACAGCGCGACGACCAACTCGATGCCGCCGTATCCCAGCGGCGGCACGGCGAACCAGGGCGGCGCGATCTGGGCGATCTTCATCGGCTTCGAGCATACGGGGGAGGCGGTCGCGGAACGGCGCAGTAGCGTGGTCGATCATGTCGCAGCCGTGGACGATGACGGCGAGCGCCTCGTTGCAGAGCGATGGCGGCGCGGTCACGCTGGTCGAAGGACCGTCGTTCTCGATCTCGTTGCCGTCGGGCGACATGGTCCCGGGCTTTCCCCATGGCGTGTTCTTCCGCGACACGCGATTCCTCTCCGAGTTGCGTCTGCGGATCAACGGTCAGTGGCCCGAACCGCTCGCGGCGACCACGATCGATCCGTTCAGTGCGGCGTTCGTGCTCCGCGATCAGCCGAAGGCGGGCCAGGCCGATTCGCATCTCATGGTGTTCCGCAACCGCTACGTCGGGCGCGGCATGCGCGAAGACATCACCGTTCGCAACTACGGGCTCGAGCCGGCGTTCTGCTCGCTGGAGTTCCTGCTCGGTGCCGACTTCGCCGACCTCTTCGAAGTCAAGGGCGGCCGGGTCGAGAAGGTCGGTGATCTCTCGATCCACGTCGACGACGCGGCACTCACCTGGACGTATCGGCGCGGGCACTTCAGTCGCGGCGCGCGCCTCGTTTTCTCGCGTGCCCCGAAGCTCTCGCAGTCGCCGCGGTGTTCGAGATCATCGTGCCGGCCGGCGGCGAATGGTCGGTCTGTGTCCAACTCACCCCTATCGTCGACGGCGAGGAAGTCACGCCGCGCTACTTGTGCGGCAGACCCGTCGAGCGGGCCACGCCCGTCGCTCGGCTCGAAGCGTGGCGGCGCAACCTGCCGACCATCGCGACCGGTCACGATGCGTTCACCGGTCTGCTCGCGCGGTCGACGGAGGATCTCGCGGCGTTGCGACTCTTCGATCCCGACTATCCCGACCGCACCGTGGTCGCCGCCGGCGCCCCTTGGTTCATGACGCTGTTCGGACGCGACAGCCTCATCACCTCGTGGATGTCGATGATGGTCGACTCTGATCTCGCGCTCGGCACGTTGCAGACGTTGGCCCTCCACCAGGGCACCGAGGTGAATCCGCTCACCGAGGAGGAACCGGGCAAGATCCTCCACGAGATGCGCTTCGGCGAGTCGGCGGAACTTTCGTTGGGTGGGGGGCGCACGTACTACGGCAGCGTGGACGCCACCCCGCTGTTCGTCATGCTCCTCGGGGAGCTGGGGCGGTGGGGAAACCGCCGCGCGGAAGTCGACGCGCTGCTGCCGGCGGCCGATCGCGCGCTCGCGTGGATCGACGACTACGGAGATCGCGACGGCGACGGCTACGTGGAGTACCTCCGCACCAGCGATCGGGGACTGGCCAACCAGGGTTGGAAGGACTCGCACGACTCGACGCGCTTCGCCGACGGCCGCCTCGCCGAGCCGCCGATCGCGCTCTGTGAGGTGCAGGGCTACGTCTACGCCGCCCTGATCGCCCGGGCGCACTTCGCCACCGAGGGCGGCGACGAGGCGCACGCCCGGCAGTTGCGGGCGCGCGCGGCCGACCTCAAGGCCCGCTTCAACCGCGACTTCTGGCTCGAGGATCGCGGCTGGCTGGCCATGGGCCTCGACCGCGACAAGCGGCCCCTCGACGCGCTCACGTCGAACATGGGCCATTGTCTCTGGACCGGGATCCTCGACGAGGACAAGGCGCTCATGGTCGGCAAGCACCTCGTGTCGGACGAGCTCTTCTCGGGGTGGGGCATCCGGACGCTGGCGACGTCGATGACGGGCTTCAACCCGATCAGCTATCACAACGGCAGCGTGTGGCCGCACGACAACGCGATCTGTGCCGCCGGGCTGATGCGCTACGGAATGGTCGAAGAAGCCCACCGCGTGATGGAAGGCATCGTGCACGCGGCCGCGTTCTTCGGGAATCGCATGCCCGAGCTGTTCGCCGGATTGCCGCGCAACCAGTTCTCGTTCCCGGTGAGCTATCCGACCTCGTGCTCGCCGCAGGCGTGGTCGGCCGCGTCGCCGTTGCTGTTCCTGCGGTCGATGCTGCACTTCGATCCCGACGTCCGCAAGGCGCAACTCCACCTCGCGCCCGAGGTGCCGCCGTGGATCGGCGGCCTGGCCGTGAGTGGTGTTCCGTTGATGGGCGGTCATCTCTCGTTCGAGGTCGACGAGAGCGGTCGGTGTCACGTGCTCGAGCAACCCGACGGTCTCACGATCGTCGCGGAGCCGCGTCGCGCGACGGTGTGAGCACCCGCGAAATTCGTCGTCGGAGGTCCCACGAAAACGCGAGTGCCGTAGTTATGCTGGATCGGACATGGAGACCGACTCGACCGAATTGGCCCCTGTAGCCGGTGCGCACCACGGCCCCGGATCGGCAGGACTGCCCCGCTCGATCGGCAGCCGACTTCGGAACGTCCGCCGCTCCCTCGGGCTGACGTTGCACGACGTACAGGCACGCACGGGGGGCGAGTTCAAAGCGTCCGCGTTGGGCGCGTACGAGCGGGCCGAGCGGTCGGTGTCGATCAAGCGCCTCAGCCGGCTCGCCGACGCCTACGGCGTCGAGCCGTCGACGTTCCTCGCCGACGAAACCGTGATCGACCTGCCCGAACTCCACGCCGAAGACGGGCGCCCGGTGTCGGCCGACAAGGAGTTCGCACTCGGGGCCCTCGCTCGCTTCGCGGCCTACGTGCGGGTGCGGCGGTCCGAGCCGTCGAGCGCGGCGGTGGCGATCCGGGCCACTGATCTCGAGATCCTGGCCGTCCTGTTGGGCCGGGACGCCGGCGACCTCGAGGACCTCCTGAGCCGGCTCGGGATGCGTAGCCCCGAGCGAGCCGACGCCCTGACGCCCGCCCGCCGCTAGGCGGGGAACGACAACGACAACCCGAAGTCGCCCAGCGGGTCGGTCCACCAGTCGCTGAGGACCAATCCTGCGGCCACGAGCTCACGCTCGACGCCTTCCGGGCGGAACTTGGCGCTGATCTCGGTGCGTACCTCTTCGCCGTCGGCGAAGTCCACCGGCAACGCGAGGGCGCGGATCGTCGCGTGCTGGGGCCCCTCGGCGCGCAGGCGCATCTCGATCCACTCCTCGACCGGGTCGAACCGCGCGATGTGCGTGAACGCGTCGGGGTCGAAATCGGCGTCGAGCTCGCGGTTGAGAACGCGCAGCACGTTGCGATTGAACTCGGCGGTGACGCCGGCGGCGTCGTCGTACGCGGCCACGAGTCGCGCCTCGTCCTTGACGAGATCGGTGCCGAGGAGGAGGGCGTCACCCGGCGTGAGCGTCGCGGCGACGTCGGCCAGGAACGCGGCCCTCTGCTCGGGCGCGAAGTTCCCGATGGTGCTACCGAGGAACGCGACGATCCGGGTGCCGCCCCCGGGCAGCTCGGTCAGATGTGACTCGAAGTCGCCGACGATCGCGTGCACGGATGTTCCCGGGTACTCCGCGGCCACCGCGGTGGCCGCTTCCCGGAGTGTCTGCTCGCTCACGTCGAAGGGCACGAAGCGCCGGAGGGTGCCCGCCTCGGCGAGCGCGCCCAGCAGGATGCGGGTCTTCTCCGACGTTCCCGAACCGAGCTCGACGAGTGTGTCGGCACCGGTGCGCTTGGCGATGTCGTGCGCGTGTTCGGTGAGGATCGCCCGTTCGGTACGCGTCGGGTAGTACTCGGGAAGACGCGTGATCGCGTCGAACAACTCGCTTCCGCGGTCGTCGTAGAACCACTTCGGGGGCAACGTCTTCGGTGTCGCGCCGAGCCCGGCGCGCACGTCGGCTTCGAGCGCGCGGGCCGTCGAACCGGGTTGCAGGTGGACGTCGATGCGAATGTCGGCAGCGGTCATGGGGTTCCAGTCGGTGCGTGAGCGATCACAGTGGCGTGTGGGTGAAGCCGTCGGGCGTGACGGCGACGAGCGAGTGGTCGGGGACCTCGGACCAGTCGTCGGCGTCGTCGAGGGGCTCCGACACCACGGTCGTACCTCGGGCGAACAGCGAGTTGCCGTAGCGGACGGCGACGATCCTGTGCCCGTCACTGAGCAGCAGGTTGAGGCGTCCGGTGGTGCGGGCGGTCACCTGGTCGATGACGGACGCCAGCGCGGCGGCCGGGGTGTCTCCCGCGTCGATCCGGTCGAGGACCAGCGCGAACAGCACCTCGGAGTCGGCATCGCTGCGGATCTCCGCCAGCCGGCCCGGTGTGACCTGCGCCCGGAGCTCCTCCTCGATCCCGTCGCGATAGCGGGCCACCGCGCCGTTCAACGAGAACGACCAGGGCCCGGACACGAACGGTGCATTGCCGGCCTCTACGAGCATCGCCCCCGGTGACGCGAGCCGCGCCGCCGCGATCACCACACCACTCGTGATGCGGAGCGACGTGGTCGCGAAGGCGGAGTCGTCCCAGATCGGGGTGACGGTGCGGTACCGCTCCGGCGCGGGCGACGGCGACGCCGGTTGCGACCCGGGTGCGTCGGGCTCGGGATACCACGCGACGCCCCAACCGTCGGGGTTGGTCCGCCCCGAGACCTGATAGCGGGGATCGCGGGCCTGGGCACAGAGCGAGTGCGGCGCGCCGAACAGGAGGTCGTGCAGCACCACCGGCGCACCCAGGTAGCCGAGGTGACGGCACATCAGGTGGTTGCGCGGCGAGCGCACCGGAAGCCGGCGAAGATCTGGCGCCGAATCGGGTAGTCCCAGTTGCGGAACGTCGTGCGTACCGCGCTCGGGTGCGTGGCCCACGAGCCGCCGCGCAGCACCTTGTAGTCGGGTCCGAAGAAGACCTCGGAGTACTCGCGGTAGGGGAACGAGCGGAACCCGGGATACGCCGCGAAGTCGGAGGCGGTCCACTCCCAGACGCCGCCAAGCATCTGGTGGACACCCCACACGCTCGCGCTCCGGGGCCGTGCACCGACCGGACCCGGACCGAAGCGACGCGGTCCCTCACGCCAGAGGTCGGCGTGATCGACCGATGATCCCAACGCCGCGTACTCCCACTCGGCCTCGGTGGGGAGGCGCGCGCCGGACCAGCGGGCGAAGGCGTCGGCTTCGTACCAGCAGACGTGCTGCACCGGCTCGTCGAACGGCACTTCCTCGACCCGGCCGAACCGCCGCCGCGTCCACTCCCGCGTTCCCTTGCGCGCCCAGAACTGCGGGGCGACGAGACCGGCCTCGGTGCGCCACGCCCAACCTGCCTCGGTCCAGTGGTCAGGCTGTTCGTAGCCGCCGGCCTCGACGAACTCGGCGTAGGCGCCGTTCGTGACCGGGGTGGTGTCGATGCGGAACGCGGGAACCGAGACCTCGTGGACCGGGCGTTCGTTGTCGTACGCCCAGGGCTCGTGCTCGGTACCCATCGTGAAGCGCCCACCGGGGATCAGCACGTCGGCGGGAAGGGTGGTCGGCGTGTTCCCGGCATCGTCGAGCATCGTGGCGACGGCCGGACTGCCGTCGGCGTCGGGGTGCGCGTAGTCCTCCATCAGCTGGATCGTGGCGAGCAGGGTCTCGTCGTGCTGGTGCTCGTGTTGCACGACCATCCCGTAGACGAAGCCGTCGGCCAGCAACGGGTTCTCGTGGTCGAGGGCGATGTGCTCGAGCACTTCGAGCGTGCGCGCACGGACATCGACGTCGTAGGCCCGCGCCCGTTCGGGGTCGAGAATCGCGAGGCTGGTGCGCGTGTTGCGGGGATGCTTGAAGGCGTCGTACACGTCGTCGAAGCGGGCGACGCTCGGGGGTGCACCCGTCAGCGTGCGCACGAGCCACAACTCCTCGAAGTGGCCGATGTGGGCGACGTCCCAGCAGAGCGGCGACATCAGGGCCGACACCTGGCGCATCTGATCGTTTGCGGGAACGGGATCGACGATCGCCAGCGTGCGGGCGCGGGCAGCCTCGAGCGCGGCGACGATCGTTTCTTTGGTAACCACGTCAGGCAGTCGCGGCCTGGAGCTTGGCCCACTCGGTCATGCGCTCGTCGGCCGGGCACCGACGACGAGCGACGTAGCGGTCGTGGAACGCCGCGGTGGTCGCGACGATCGAATCGTGCGCTCCGAGCCGGGGCAGCGCGTCGAGCGCGGCGGCAAAGCACCGGTCGGCGGCGCGGTGCATCGCCGGATCCGCGAGAGCCTGGCGCGCCGCGATCGCCCACTGGCCCCGCACCGGCGCCACAGCTTCGGCGGCGATCTCAGCCGCCTCGGGGTCGTCGAGCAGCGCTTTGGTGACGGAAACGGCTGCCGGCCACCAGTCGCCCGGTAGGGCATCGATCATGCGGAGCTCGAGCCAACCGCGGGGCCGAACCGGCGGGAAGAGCGTGGTGAGGTGGAAGCAGAAGTCGTCGAGCGTCGGCCATCCCAACTCGTGGCCCTCCTCGATCCACTGCCGGAACGGCAATGGCCGGCGCACCGGGACCGCGCCGTCGTCATCGACACGGATCATCATCACCGGCGCGTCGAGCGCGTAGCGCGTCCAAGCCGACGCGGCGTCGACGCCCGGATCGTGCGCCGGCGCGGTGCGATCGGGATCGATCGCGTTCCAGACCGCGAGCCTCGTCGAACGCCATCCGGTCGGCCGGCCGTACGTGTCGAACGGTGAGTTGGCGAAGCTGGCGGCGAGCATCGGGCCGAGATGGTGTGCGCGCGCCCAACGGGTGTCGACGTCGCCGTTGGTACCGAGGTCGAGGTTCACCTGGATCGACGCGGTGTTCCGCATCATCGTGCGGCCGGCGGGCCACCGCTGGTCGAAGTACTCCTCCATCGCGCGGTACCGCGGGGTGTCGACGACGCGCTCCCGAGGCCCGTGGGGATCGAGCCCCACGCCCACGAGGTCGACCCCGTGCGCGCCGAGCGCGTCGGCGACGATCGCGGTGTCGGCGGCCATCGAGCCACACGCGTCGTGCAGATCACGGTGCACCGGACCGCTGAGCTCGAGCTGACCGCCGGGCTCGAAGGTGAGGCGGCTCCGGCCGGGGAGCGGATCCGGGAGCATCGCCCGGAGCGTGTCCGGCTCGAGCGCTTGACCAGGACGGTGGGCGACGGTGACCCACTCGAGTTCGACACCGACCCGACCCGTCGCACGCGGCGCGAAGGTCTCGTCACTGACGAAGCGGCGAATGGCGTCGACGGTGAGGCTGCGGATCGGCGAAGGCATGGCTATCGGTGGCCGAACCGGGCCGCGACCCAGGAGAGATTTCGCACTGGCGCGAGCCAGAGGTACCAGGAGTTCATGGACTCCTCCTTACGGGATCATTGCCCGTGATGGGTGGCGTGCCGCCGTTCCCGTGTCCGGAGCAGACGACATCATTTCCGGTCTGCGCAGCCGGCGAAACGCTTCCGTCCGCCCGTTGATGTCAGGGTATTCGGAGCCGGGCGTCGTTTCGGACGACAGATCCTCGACGATGTGCCCGGCCGGACCACTCGCGACGCTACCCGGTGCTTTGGCACCCGGGTAGCGAGAGTTGCGGATCGACGGTCGGTTCAGCTCGGACGGAGCGGTCTCGTGTTCCCCGGAGGCAGCGTGTCGTTGACCAGCATCTTCGAGCGTCGCCGCCCGGTGAGCAGGCGGGTGAGGGCGCTGGTCGCCCGGATCAGCACTGCGTACGCGGTGGACACGAGGATCACGAAGTCGAGGGTCATCGACCAGTTGCGGAGATAGAAGAGGTCGAGGCGCCGGTAGACGCGGAACGACGGGTTGTCGCGGGCCTCGAGCTGCCACAGGCCGGTGATCCCGGGCGGAAGCTGATCGCGGCCGCGGAGCTCGGTGTCGAACTGCGCGACCTCGGAAGGCAGTGCCGGACGGGGGCCGACGAGGGACATCTCGCCCCGCAGCACGTTGAACAGCTGCGGGATCTCGTCGAAGCTCGTGGCCCGGAGGATCCGGCCGATCGCGGTGACGCGGGGATCGTCTTCCAGCTTGAAGAGCGGTCCGGTGCGCTCGCTCCGGTCGTTGAGCTCGGCGAGCTTCGATTCGGCGTCGATCTCCATGGTGCGCAGCTTGAGCAGCCAGAAGTGGCGGCCGTTGCGCCCCACGCGCTCCTGACGGAACAGGACCGGGCCCCGGTCGTGGATCTTGATCGCCAGCGCCGAGAGCATGAGCAACGGAAACGCCAACACCATCACGACGGAGGCGAGGACGAGGTCGATCGCGCGCTTCACGTGGCGACGCCACGGCTCGGAGGTCTGGCGCTCGAGGTAGATGACGGGCTCGTAGCCCACCGATGACGCGCGGAGGCGACGGCGGTCGACCCCGGGGAGCCCGGCGGACACCTGCACGTGAACTCCCTCGTCGACCAGCCGGACAACGGCCTCGCGCACACGGGCGTCACGCAGCGCGCTGGACGCGACGATCACGCCGTTGGCCTCCTGGACTGCGACTGCGTCCTCGAGGGCGCAGTAGTCGCCCACCCACTCGACGTCGAAGTCCTCGGACGGCTCGTCGCGCGGTCCGACGAACCCGACGACGCGGTATCCGAGCTCGGGCTGATCGCCGACGAGGTCGAGCAACTCCGCCGCCGCTTCGTCGCGACCGACGAGCAGAACGCGGCGGCAGTAGTCGCCGGCGCGCCGACGGGCCTTGATCCACGCGTCGAAGATGCTGCGCGTCGCCGCGAGCAGCAAGAAGCAGAGCAGGCCGGCGAACACCGTGCCGAACCACGGCACCTGCTGGGTGAGGACGCGGTCGGCGACCAGGCCGGCAAGCGCCACCGCGAATGCGATGCGCACGATCGTGGTCAGTTCGGTCGTGCGTACTGCGTTCACGCGCGCGAGGTAGAGGCCCCAGTGCGACGCGAGCAGTGCGGTGAGGATGCCGGCGGTGGCGACGATCGCGAGCGACGTCAACGGCGCACGCGTCAGCTCACCGGCGTACAGCAGGACGACGGCCCACGCGAGCATGACGGCCGCGATGTCGCTCGCGACGAGCACCTGGCGCAGACGACGCGGATGGCTCGCAGCCTCGGCTGCGATGTCGACCGCCTCGAACTCGGGTCCTGGATCTGGAAGGTGAGCCTGCAATGTCCGCCCGCTTGTCGTCGCATCCGCCGCGGTGTTTGCGAGGATGGTCACGCGTTGCCCCTTTTTGCTCGGTCCCCGCCCATGTAGCGCCCGCCCTTCGCACGCCCGTTGTTCCAAGACTTAATCACACGGAGAGTGGTCAGTCTACCCTCCGCCGCCATTAATGCAGGGGATATCCGCGAATCGACGGCCTGATCTGGGTGCTCTCCGCGTTGTTCCTCGCTTCGATACCTCTCTATATGGTGCATTTCGTGACAGAAGCTCGGGTGTGTTCGCGCGTAAAGTGATGAAACTGAGGCGTCGAACGTCACGAGGAGTTTTTGTGGCAGGCCCGGGAGAGCCCGGCTTGGTGCCGTCTCGGCGAGCCACCCCAACGGAAAATGCCAACGGAGCGTGATCAATCCTGCGTAACAGTGACGCGGTCCGGCCGCGGTAAACATGCCGGGTGAAGTCGTACACCGCGGGCAAGCTCGGCTCCTGGCGCCGGCTCGACGAGCTGCGCGTCCTCACGCGTTCGCAGTTCGGGCACATGGACGAGCGCGCCGCCGCCGTCGTCCGGGAGCTGGACGAGACGGACGAGAAGTTTCGGACCCTCCTCGACTTCCCGGTCGAGCACCGTCGCCTCCTCGTCGTGGGGACCGGGCAGCACGCCGAGCACCAGCTCTACTTCTCGCAGCGCAACCGGGCCGTCGGGATCGATGTCGACTTCGTGCCGACGCGCATCACGCCCGCGTCGATCGTCGCCATGACCAGGGAGAACGGGGCGGTGCGCACGCTCAAGACGGTCGGCCGCAAGTCCCTCGGTATCGACCGTCAGTTCCGCCGGGCCATGGCGCGCGAGTTGCACGTCGCGACGCTGGAACCGCCCGAGGTCCTGCGAATGGACGCGACTCGCATGACGTTCCCGGATGCGTCATTCGACTGCGCGTTCTCGAAGTCGGTGTTCGAACACATCCCCGATCCCGAGCCGGCGATTCGCGAGATCGGGCGCGTGCTGGCTCCCGGCGGGGCGTGCTTCATCGGCGTCCACCTGTACGCGGCCGAGAACGGCCACCACGACCTGCGCTTCCCGGACCACCGCGACGGCATTCCGTACTGGGCCCACCTCCGCCCTCACCACGAGCACACGATCCTTCCCGCCGCCTATCTGAACAAGATTCGACTCGACGACTGGAAGGAGATGTTCTCTCGCAACTGGCCGGGCGTCGTCTTCGAGCCCCCGCCCGCGCCGACCGACGAGCTACGCACCGAGCTCGAACGGGTGCGCGCCGCCGGCGAGCTCGCCGGGTACTCCGACGACGAACTGCTCACGACCGGTTTGAACGTTTGGTGGAGGAAGCCGGCCGATGCGAACGAAGAGAATCGCTGACGCGGTCGCGGGCGGTGCTTATCCGCGCCGCTCGACGTGTCGATACGGAAAGCGGCACGGGCGCGAGCAATTCTCCATTCCTCGTCCGGGCCCCGACACGGAGCAGAACGTGAACGTATTCTCTCGATCGTGTGGCGCCGGTGCCGCGGTCTACAGCCCGGGCTGTGGTGCGGCGTCGCGAGTTGTCGTCAGCAGGTGAACGTGGCTGGACCCATGGCCCACCCCCCGTTGTCAGGGGACGCGCACGTCGGCGACGTCGACGGGCGGGAGATCGTCGAGTGTCTCGGCGTCGGTGTGGCCCGTCTCGACTGGGTCGACTTCCGGCGTTGGTTCGCGACGCACGCGCGGGTCGATCGGCACTGTCCGGCGACCCTCTACTTCGTCAATGCCCACAGCCTGAATCGCGCGTGGAGCCGCCCCGACTTCCGAGCGTTGCTGAATCGTGGCGACCTCGTGCTGAACGACGGCGTCGGGCTGCAGATCTCGAGCGCGCTCGAAGGCCGAAACTTCCGGCACAACTTCAACGGGACTGACCTGTTCCCGCGCTTGTTCAACGAGCTCTCGGCCGAAGGGCAGACCATTCGGGTCTTCCTCTACGGCGCGCGTCCGGGTCGCGCCGACTCCGCGGCCCGCTCGATCCAGGCCCGCTATCCGGGGATCGAAGTCGTCGGGATCCAGGACGGCTACCGGGCCAACGACGAGAAAGTGGTTGCCGCGATCAACGAGGCCCGACCCGATCTGCTGCTCGTCGCCAAGGGCACACCGCTGCAGGAACAGTGGCTCGACACGTATGCGTCGAGCCTCGAGGTGGGAGTGGCTGCCGGTGTCGGTGCGCTCTTCGACTTCATGAGCGAGGCGGTGCCGCGGGCGCCGCGGTGGATGCGCGTGGCCCGGCTCGAGTGGGTGTTCCGGCTCGTCCAGGAGCCTCGGCGCATGTTCCGCCGCTACGTGATCGGCGTGCCGCTCTTCCTCACGCGCACGCTGACCGAGCGGTACCGGCGCAGGTAGTCGACCGCGCGTCTCCGGCGCGGTGTCGCGCCCGCCTAGCGACCGACGAGTGATCGCAGCTTGCGGGGAACCCAACCGGGGTGGCGCGCCCTGATCGCAGCCCGATACAGCACGCCCTGCGCCGGGACGCGGCCTCGGCCGACTTCGTAGCTGTCGTTGGCGACGCGCAGCTTGTAGTCGCTCGCCCCGGGGCCGAGGTCGATGGTCTCGATGCCGTGGTCGCCGGCCGCCTCGGCCAGGGCCAGGAGCATGATGAGCCCGGGCGAGTACTTGCCGTAGTCGGGGTCGTACGCAGGAAACCACCACGAGAGCGCGGAACCGCGGGCGAGCCCGAAGTGCGCGGCGATCATGCGGCCGTCGACCCGGACCGTCGCCAGGAGGCCGGCGCAGTCCTCCCCCGGGGCGGCGATCGCGAGCTCGTGGAGCACGCGTTTTGCCCAGTCGGGTGCGAGGAGGTCCTGCACCTCCGTGCGCCGGTACTGCGCGGACTTCCACTCGATGAGCGTCGCGAGGTCGTCGGCGCTGGGACTGTGCCATTCGACGGTGACGGGGCCGTGCTCGCGCTCCAACTTCCGGCGGCGACGGCCGGTCTGCGCCAGGACGTCCTTGGACCGCTTGCGCGTCTCGTCGAGGTAGGCCTCGTGGCCGCCGGAGAGGTCGATCACTGGGGACGGGCGCAACACGTACCCGTAGGGCTCGAACGGCTTCTGGGCGGGCGCCAGGTGATCGAACTTCCACACGCACAAGCCCATCCCGCGGACGAGCGCGGCCACGTCGCACTCGAAGCCCGGGGCGGCGACGAAGGCCTGCGCGTCGCTCATGCCGCCCCCGAGCGGCCACCCGACGCGCTCGGAATCGGTTTCGAAGCCGAGGAACGCGACGATCGCCGGCCCGTCCTCCAACACGGCGACGCGCGTGGTGGGCCGCTGCCGACCGATCACGGATGCGAACCGTGGCGTGAGGAATGGGCTCCACAGCGCGGGGTCGGTGCGCAAGAGATTGCGCCACGTGTCGTGCTCGGTGACGCCGAGCTCGGTGGGATGGACGATGCGGCACTGCACGGGAAGGTCTCTGCTACCCGCCGGATCGCGATGTGCTCACCGGCGCGCTCGGGCGCGGGGACCGGCTCATGCGTCGTCCTCGTCCTCGTCCTGCTCGGCGTCGAGGATGGCAACGAGATCTTCGTCGAGGACGGCCGCGAGATCTTCGTCGATGTCGTCCGCGAGCTCATCGGCGTCGAGCTTGAGCGTGGCGAGGTCCGCCATCCGCCTGAAACCCGGGCTCGTGGCGTACAGCTTGCTGAACGTTCCTATGGCAACGACGCGCCCCTGTTCGAGGTACACGAGCCGGTCGCACCGCCGCACCGTGCTCAACCGGTGGGCGATGGTGATCGTGGTGATACGACCCCTGAGGTTCTCGAGAACCTCGGTGAGCTTGAACTCCGTCTCGTTGTCGAGCGCCGACGTCGCCTCGTCGAACATGAGCACCTGGGAATCGTGGTACAGCGCGCGCGCGACGCCGAGCCGTTGGCGCTGACCGCCGGAGAGCTGCACGCCGCTCTCACCGATCATGTTGTCGAGTCCCTTGGGCAGGGCCATGACGACGTCCTCGAGCTGGCCGACGGCCAACGCGTGCTGCAACCGCGCGTCGTCGACCTCTTCGCGCGGGACTCCGAGGGCGATGTTGGCCCGCACCGTGTCGTCGAAGAGCGCGATCGCCTGCGGGACGTAGCCGATCATCTGTTGCCATTGGCGCTTCACCGCGGCGATCGGCCAACCGTCGATGAGGATCTCGCCGTCGTCCGGATCCAACAACCCGAGGAGCATGTCGACGAGCGTGCTCTTGCCCGCGCCCGATCCACCGACGAGACCGATCGCTTCGCCCGGTTCGATGTCGAGGGTCACTCCGTTGAGCACCGGGATCTTCGGGACGTAGGAGAAGCTGACGTCGCGCAACGAGATACGCGGCCGAAGTTGCTTCCACTCGAGGTGCGGCGCGCCTTCGGCGCTGTGCGTGTTCGCGTGCTCGAGCAGCTCGAGGTCCTCGTTGAGCTGATCGACCGAGGGGATCGCGGCGCGGGCCTGCGAGTTCCCGAAGATCACCTTGTTGAGCGGCGCGAGGATTCGGAAGCCGCCGGCGATGAACACGCCGATCGTGGCGGTGGCGGAGGCGACCGACTGGGTGGAGAAGGCGACGACCGCGACGAGACCTGCTCCCGTGATCATCGCGAGCTCGAGGACGTACCGCGGGGTGATGCCGAGCAGGGCCATCGTGCGGTAGGCCGGCATGAGTCCGGCGCGCGTCTCGTAGACCTCGGTGGCGAAGTAGTCCTCCACGCCGCGCACCTTGATCTCCTTCACCGCGGTGAGCGACTGGTTGACCCGGCGGAAGTAGGTCGCCTGGTCGTGGTGGATCTGGTCGGCCGCCTTCCCGATGACCCTCGACGTCAACGCCTGGTACACGACCGTGACGATCAGGAAGTAGGTGCCGGCCACCACCGCGAGCACCGGATCGGTGATGGCGAGGATTCCTGCGATGAACACCATCGAGAACAGGTCGCCGACCGCGTTGAAGCTCTGCACGAACGCCGACCGGAAGATGAAGTAGAAGGACTCGGTGAGGGTTCGGATGAACTCGGAGCTGTTGCGCTCGAGGTGCACCGAGTACCGGGCGTGCATGTAGACGTTCATCACCCGGTAGACCATGTTGCTCTCTTCGACGAGCGCAAACGTGGTGGTCCATCGCATGATGGCGATGGCGGACAAGCTCTTCACGATGTACACGGCGAACACGAACAGCGCGAGATAGATGGCCAGCTGGCTCGGAGACGGGTTCCCGAGCAGATCGCTCACCGTCGTGACCGAGCTCACGTTCGACTTGAGGTCCGGGGCGGTCAGGATCTGCAGCAGCGGGACCAGCGCGACCAGCGCGAGCGCCTCGAGCACCGCGAGGAAGAGCATCGCCACCGTGGCCACTCCGAGGCGCCGTTTGGTGGGGCGGTCCAGTAGCGGGTAGAGCCGCTTGAAGAACTGGATCATGGGCGTCGACCTTGGAGTCTCGGAGAGTGGCGAGGCCCGTCGAGGGCGCTGGGACGAGGCCTCAGCCTATCCATCTTGCGAGGCCGATCCCGCAGCGAGCGCGAATCCGACCGCTCCCAGCGTTCAGGAACGCGGCACGAACCCCTCAGCGTGACGCCCGACTTCGATTCGCGCCGTGGAGCGCGCCGCCGGTGTCGGCTACGGCGCGCTGGTGGCCGAAGTCGCCGTGGTGGTCGTCGTTGACGACGGGGTGGTGGTCGACGACGTCGTCGTGGTCGGAGAGGT
Organism: uncultured Actinomycetes bacterium; assembly: GCA_963819735.1. GTDB lineage: Bacteria > Actinomycetota > Acidimicrobiia > IMCC26256 > DASPTH01 > CAWFXC01. The sequence continues at coordinate 2,053,175 of CAWFXC010000001.1, forward strand.
CGTCGTGCTCGGCGTGGTCGTCGTGTTGCTGGTCGGCGCCGTAGCCGGGCTGGTCGAGCCGGGTGGCGCGCTCGCGGGGTCGGTGGCGGGGGTGTTCGAGCCCGGGTCGGTGGTGGTCGTGGAGCCGGTGGGGGTGGGTGCGACCGTCGTGGGATCCGTGGCGGTGGGACCCGTCGTCGTGGGGTCGGTGGCGGGGGTGTTCGAGCCCGGGTCGGTGGTGGTCGTGGAGCCGGTGGGGGTGGGTGCGACCGTCGTGGGATCCGTGGCGGTGGGACCCGTCGTCGTGGGATCGGTGGTGGCCGAGGTGGGGTCGGCCGCGACCGCCGCCGGCGACAACGTGCCGGTGCTGGCGACGGCGGTGGTCGCAGTGGTCGTGGTGGTGGCCACGGTCGCCACCGCCGCGGTCGTCGCAGTTGTCGCGGGAGCGGGTGCCGTCGCGCTCGTGGCAGTGGGGGTGGTCGCGACCGACGCGGCGGCGACACCCGTCGCGCTCGTGGCAGTGGACGTGGTCGTGCCCGATGTGGCGGCGACGTTGGTGCGCGCGGTCGAGGTCGATTGCGCGCTCTTGCTCGCGGCGTCCGCGGTGCCTACCGACGGTGCTGCCGTGGGCGCAGGGGCAACGGTCGGCGGAAGGGGCGAGGACGGCGCGGGCGTGGGCATCGGGACGTCGGGAGCGAAGAGCGTGTTCGAGCTCTGGTCGTGACCGCGTGTCGGCGGGGTGGTGGCGGGACCGTCGGCGGGGGCCGGCGTCGTCGTGGCCACCGGTTGCTGCGAGGACTGTGTCGGGCTGGCCACCGAGCTACTCGACGGCACGTCGACACCGGCGGCGTTCAGGAACACCGTGCTGCCGATCGCCACTGCTCCGACGATGGTGGCCACCGCGGTGAGAACGCGCGGCCGGGAAGTGTCGATCGGGACGAGCTGCTGATAGCTCGGGAGGTCGCCTTCGATGACGGCCTTCGTCGCGTCGACCGTTCCGAGATCGAACATGACCTCGACGCGATCGGGCGCGGTCGCGCGCATCGCACCCAACGCGGCGGCCAGCGCCATACGGTCGGTGCGCCGCCGGGCGAAGTCACCGTCGGTTCCCGATCGGCGGAGCCGTGCCTCGAGGTCGGGGATGCTGGTGGCGCGGAACGCGACCTGGAAGCGCGACGGCGCGTCGGCCGGGAAGCTCGCCTCGAACTCGAGCAGGTTGGCGAGGACCAGTGCGCGGCGCGCGAGTTGATGCAAACCGAGGAACGTCGCGGTACCGCTCAGCACGACCGCGAGCCACCACGTGATCGAACCGGCGCCAGGAGATCGCGGGAGCAGCCTGCTCACGGCGAAGGCAACGACGAGCGCGGCGAGCGCGGGCGCGACGCGCGCGACGATCGCCAGAGTCCCGGCGATCGCAGGGTGCTCCGCCCACTCGTCCTTGCGGCCTGTCTTCAACCGTGCGCTCCCAGCTGCGCGGTCGTCGTGCCTTTCTTCGGGTTTCTCACGACGCCTTATCACGTGTCCCAGGTCACAGCTTATGCATGAGGCTCGGTTCGCACTCCAGCGGGTGCCTTCCGGGCCGCCCGCGAACCGGGTGAAGGCTGGCCGCGCGGCGCCACCGGGAGGCGGCACCGTTGCCGTACGGAGGGGTCGTAGCCTCCAGCGGATGGAACTCGGGTTCGAGACGATCGGGAACGCCACCCTCATCGTCCACGACCGGGAACCCTTGCTGGCAACCGATCCCTGGGTGCGCGGCTCGGCCTATTTCGGGAGTTGGGGCCTCTCCCACGAGATCCCGCCGGAGCAGGACGCCGCCATCCTGGCGGCGCCCGCGGTGTGGTTCTCCCACGGGCACCCCGACCACCTGAACCCGAGCTCCCTCCCACTCTTCCGCGACCGGCGGATCCTCCTGCCCGATCACGTCGGGGGGCGGATCGCGCGGGATCTCGCCCGCGACGGGTTCCGGGTCGAGGTGCTCCCCGACAACCAGTGGGTGCGGCTCTCCGATCGTGTCCGCGTGCTGTGCATCGCCGACTCCGGCCAGGACGCGGTGCTCCTCGTCGACGTCGGCGGGCGGCTCGTCGTGAATCTCAACGACGCGCAGGACCTCGGGTGGGGTGCCGTGGTCAAGCGGATCATCAGCAACTTTCCGCGGTCGTTCCTGCTGCGGCTCAGCGGCTACGGCGACGCCGACATGATCAACTTCGTCGAAGAGGACGGCACGCGGGTGCCGAGCCTCGCCCAGCTTCGGCGCGAGAGCGGGTTCGAAGTCGGCGCCGAGAGTGCACGGATGGCCGAGACCTTCGGCGCGACACACTTCGTGCCCTTCAGCTCGTTCCATCGCTACCAACGCACCGACAGCGTGTGGGCCAACGCCTTCACCACTTCGGTGAACGACTACACGAAAGGCTTCCGTTCCGACACGGTCGAGGCGCTGCCGCCGTTCGTGCGCTACGACTGCACCACGGACGCGTGGGACGCGATCCGGCCGGCGCCCGCGCCCGACGTGGCCTTCGAGCCGTCGGAGTTCGGCGACGACTGGAGCGACCAGCTGGAAGGCCGCGACGTCGTCGCGATCGCGCGCTACTTCCGTTCGATCGAACGGCTCGCGCGTTCGATCGATTCGGTGACGCTGCGCGTCGGTGGGGTCGACCACCCGGTTGATCTCGGCGGCCGGCGCACCGGCAGGTCGATCACGTTCGCCGTACCGCGCGCATCGCTGATGCGGGCGATCGAGTGGGAGATCTTCGACGACCTCCTCATCGGCAACTTCATGCAGGCCACCCTCCACGGCAAGTGGCCGAGCTCAGGTCTCTACCCGGGCTTCACCCCCTACGTGACGAAGTACGCGGACAACGGTGGGGCGCGCACGTCGGAGGAATTGCGCGCCTACTTCGCCGAATACCGTCGCCGCCTCGGGCTCACTGCCTGGCTGCGCGGCGTCGTGGAGCAGCGGGCGAAGGATGAGGTGCGCGCCCGGGTCTCGGCTGATTCCGTCGCGTACCGGGCCGCCAAGCGGATGTACACCCGGGCGAAGCGGGTGGGCTGAGCCCGCGCCTCGCTCGGGGCGCTAACCCTGAGGTTGACCCTGAGCCACCTCGCGGAACAGCGTGGCAAAGCGTGGTGAGGGCAGGGTGAGGCGCGGCTCGCGGGAGAGACGTTTCGCGCTCGACGTGTCGCTCGGGAGCAACTCGAGCAGCGCGCGGGCGAGCGCATCGACGTCGCCAGGGGCGACGAGGCGTCCCGCTCCCGCGTCGGCGCGAGCGACGATCTCGGGGGGGCCACCGTGGTCGCTCGCCACCACCGGCACCCCACTGGCCAGCGCCTCGACGAGCACCAGGCCGTACGACTCGGGCTCGATCGAGGGCAGGGCGAGCACGTCGAGGTCGGCCACCACTTCCGGGATGTCGTCGCGCGGGTCGAGCAGCGACACGCCGGCGCTCTGGCCGACCCGACTGCGGAGCGAATCGGCGTACTCGGCCTGACCGGCGACGGGTGCCCCGACCACGACGAGCTCGGCGTGGGGGCGGACGCGACGCACCTGCTCCATCGCGTCGAGCAACGAGTCGAGACCCTTGAGCGGGTCGAGGCGGGCGACGGCGCCGACGAGCAGTACCTCGTCGCCGAGGTCGACACGGGAGCGGAACCGCCCTGCGTTCGCTGGTCGGAACTCGGCGGGGTCGAGGTAGTCGTCGAGGACGATCACGTTGGCCGGGTCGAGTTGCGCGGCAACCGCGTAGGAGACGGCGATCACACGTGTGGCGAAGTGGCGGCACAGCGCGCGCTCGAGTCGGAGCGCGGCACCTGACTGGACGACGACTTCGCGCGCGTGCCACACGTGCGGGCGCCGGACGAGACGGGCGACGGCCCAGCCGTAGAGAGAGTGGAGCGAGTTCGAGTGCACGACGTCGACGTCGAGCTTCCGTGCGATTCGTGCGAGTCGTGCGACCGTGAGCGGCCAAGCCGCCACGTACCCGGCCCACGCCGTGGTGCCGTGGCTGGTCGACAGGCGCCGCATCGGGAGCTCGTGCACCGTGGCCCCGGCGGCCGCGAACTCGGGCGCGAGCGGCGACGGGCCGGGCAGGGCGATGTGGAAGTCGAACTCGTCGCGTGGGAGGCTCCGCACGAGCCGGAGCAGCGCCTGGTCCGACCCACCGCGCTCGGCAACCGGCTGCACGGAGAGGATCCTGAGCGTGCGGGTTGCCGTCAACGTCGAACAGCTGCTCCACGAGGCGCCGGGCGGCATCGGTCGCTACACGGCGGAGTTGGTGAGGCTACTCCCGGCGCGCGGTGTCGCCGTGACCCCGTTCACCGCTCGTCATTCGCGCGCCGAGATCGACGCTGCACTCCGCGCCTACGACCTGAGCGCGCGTGACCTGAGCGCGCCGGGTCTCGACCCGGTGGTCCTGCCGCTTCCCGCAGCCCTGCTGTACGACGCGTGGCACGTGCTCGGCGTGGCCGGTCCGGTTCGGCGGGTCGCGCCGGTGGACCTCGTGCACGCACCGTCGCCTGCAGTGCCGCCGACCGGTTCGGTGCCGTTGGTCGTCACCGTGCACGACGCGGCGCCGATCGTGATGCCCGACGCGTTCACCCGACGCGGTGTGTGGTTCCATCGTCGAGGATTTGCGATGGCGGCCAAGCGTGCACGACTGGTGATCGCGGTCTCGGAGTTCAGCGCCGACGAGATCGCCACGCACACGCCGATCACCCGCGAGCAGATCCGCGTCGTGCCGAACGGCGTGGACCTGGAGGTCGCGACGCCGACGGCGGTCGACGACGTGCGCGCGCACTTCGGGATCGACGATCGGCCCTATGTGTTCTGGGCCGGCACGTTCCAACCGCGCAAGAACGTGCGCGTGCTGCTCGACGCGTTCACCCGTCTCGATCCGGAAGCGGTGCCGCACCGGCTCGTGCTCGCGGGACCGCGCGGATGGAAACCCGATGACGCCGACGGCGAGGTCGCGCGTTCGCTCGGCGATCGCGTGCGGCTGCTCGGGCCGGTCGACCGCGCGCGCGTGTTCCCGCTGTTCGCGGGGGCCGACCTGTTCGCGTTCCCGAGCCGGCACGAGGGTTTCGGAATTCCGGTGCTCGAGGCGATGGCGCAGGGCACGGCAGTCGCGTGCAGCGACATCCCGGCGTTGCGGGAGGTCGCTGGCGATGCCGCAGAGTTCGTGGCGTCCGACGATCTCGACGCGTGGGTAGAAGCGCTGCGCTCGTTGCTCACGGATCCCGCGGCGCGGGCGCAACTCGTCGTGCGGGGGCGCGAGCGCGTGAAGGGCTACTCGTGGGCCCGTTGCACCGACGCCACCGTGGCGGTCTACGAGGAGGCTCTGGGGTCGCGGTGACGGCTCAGCGGGTGAGGACGTCGACCCCGGAGTCGGTCACCAGCATCGTGTGCTCGAACTGCGCGGTGCGGGAACCGTCGGAGGTGGCAGCCGTCCAGCCGTCGGGCCAGATGACGGGCTGCGTGCTGCCCATCGTGATCATCGGCTCGACGGTGAAGGTCATGCCCGGCTCGAGGCGGGTGGTGGCGGCCGACTCGCTGTAGTGCGGCACCTGGGGTGCGCCGTGGAACACCTCGCCGATCCCGTGGCCGACGAAGGCGCGCACGACGAAGAATCCGTTCTCGCGGGCGTGCGCTTCGATGGCGCGACCGACGTCGGACACCGGCGCGCCCGGCCGCACGGCGGCGATCCCGAGATCGAGGCACTCCGCCGTGACGCGGAGCAGTCGCTTGGACTCCGGATCGACGCGTCCGACGGCGAACGTCGCGTTCGTGTCGCCGTGCACGCCGTCGACATAGACCGTGACGTCGACGTTGACGATGTCGCCGTCGGCCAGCGGGCGGTCGTCGGGGATCCCGTGGCAGATCACTTCGTTGACCGACGTGCAGATCGACTTCGGGAACCCGCGGTACCGGAGCGGACTCGGGTAGACGCCCCGCGCGAGGTGGGCTTCGTGCGCGATGCGGTCGAGCTCGTCGGTGGTGATACCGACGGTGACCGCGGCGCCGACATCGGCCAGCACGTCGCGTGCGATGTGCCCGGCGACGCGCATCCGCTCGATGACGTCGGCCGACTTCACCATCGGCTCGGTGGCGCGCACCGGGGTGCCGGTGGGGACGTAGTCGGGGCGCCCGATCTCCGGCGGCACCGGTCGCTCGGGCCCGACGACACCGGGTCGCAACAACTCGGCGCGGTGACACCGCTTGTACTTCTTGCCGCTGCCGCACCAGCAGTTGTCGTTCGCGCGCAGCATCGTCGTGCTCACCAGCTGCGGCCGACCCGTTCCTGAGCGCCTCGCGTCCGCACGGAGACGGCCTGGTTCCCAGCCACGGTCGAACTACCAGCCACGGTCGAACTACCAGCCACGGTCGACCCATTCCTGGAGGTGCGGCCGCTCCGCTCCGATCGTGGTGTCGAGGCCGTGGCCCGGGAGCACGATGAGGTCGGCCGGGAGCGTGAAGAGGCGCCGGTCGATCGACTCGATGATCTGGGCGAAGTTCCCGCCCGGCTGTGTGGTGTTGCCGGCGCCGCCCGGGAACAGCGTGTCGCCACTGAACAGGAGGGGATGGCCCTCGAGCAGGAAGGAGGTGGATCCCGGCGTGTGGCCCGGGTTGTGGATCGTGCGCAGGCGGAGATCACCGACGTTGATGACCTCGTCGTCGGGGAGCACGAAGTCGTAGGCGGGGAGCATCGACGCGTCGTCGGGCGCGATCCCGACATCGATGCCCGCATTGCGAACGGCTTCGACCGCACCGATGTGGTCCCAGTGCCCGTGCGTCGTCAGCACCCGGCGCACCCCGGTGGCCTTGCTCACCTCGAGGAGGAGTTCGTGCTCGTTGGCCGCGTCGACGATGACCGCGTCGCCCGTGCCCTTGCACCGCACGACGAACACGTTGTTCTCGACCGGTCCGACGATGATCTTCTCGATGCGGACGGTCGGGGTCTCGTAGTGCGCGGGCCGCGGCATGGTTCAAGGTTACCCGGCCGTCTGTCGTCGGAGCCCGTTGTCCAACGCCGGTCTGGCCGGGCCCACGGGCCGTCCGGTAGCGTTCCCGCCGCCAGGTCGGAACCGATTCCGACCATCGTTCAACGTCCTACGGGGGCCCATCGTGAACTTCGCGTTCTCCGACGAGCAGGAGCAGCTCCGCGACGCCGTGCGTCGCTTCCTCGAGGCGAAGTCGCCGTCGACGGAGGTGCGGAGGCTGATGGAGACCACCGAGGGGTACGACCCCGCGGTGTGGAACCAAATGGCCAACGAGCTCGGCTTGCAGAGCCTGCACATCCCGGAGGAGTACGGCGGCCAGGGGTTCACGTTCGTGGAGTTGGGGATCGTGTTGGAGGAGATGGGTCGCGTGTTGCTCGCGGCGCCGTACTTCTCGACCGTGGTGCTCGCCGCCGACGCGATCATGAACGCGGGTACGGCAGAACAACAGGCCGAGTTGCTGCCGGGGATCGCGTCGGGGGAGACGATCGCCGCGCTCGCGTTCACCGAACCGAACGGCAAGTGGGATGCGTCGGGGATCACGATGGAAGCCACGCCGGCGGGTGATGGTTACACGCTCGACGGCACCAAGATGTTCGTGATCGACGGTCACACCGCGAACCTGATCGTGGTGGCGGCGCGCCTCGCGGGCACCACCGGCGAAGACGGGATCTCGTTGTTCAGCGTCGCGGCCGACGCCGCCGGGCTCACGCGCACGCCGCTGGCCACGATGGACCAGACCCGCAAGCAGGCCAAGCTCGAGTTCGCCGGCGTGGTTGCGCAGCCGCTCGGCGAGCCCGGTGCGGGATGGCCGGCATTGTCGAAGACGCTCGATCAGGCGGCGGCCGGGCTGGCGAACGAGATGGTCGGCGGGGCGCAGAAGGTGCTCGACATGTCGGTCGAGTACGCCAAGGTGCGAGTGCAGTTCGGGCGGCCGATCGGGTCGTTCCAGGCGATCAAGCACAAGTGCGCCGACATGCTCCTCGAGGTGGAGTCGGGCAAGTCGGCCGCCTACTACGCCGCCTGGGCTGCCGCGGAAGACAGCGACGAACTGCCGGTGGCCGCCAGCCTGGCCAAGGCCTACTGCTCCGACGCCTACTTCCACGCCGCGGCCGAGAACATCCAGATCCACGGCGGGATCGGGTTCACCTGGGAGCACGACGCCCACCTCTACTTCAAGCGGGCGAAGAGCTCCGAGATCCTCCTCGGCGACGCCACCTACCACCGCGAACTCCTCGCCCAGCGCATCGGCATCTGACGGGTAGCCGGCCGTCGCCGGCGGTTGGCCGTGGTCCCCGACGGTTGTCGGAGAGGGACCACTGGGTAACGTCGTCGCATGGCCGTCCTGATCACGCTCTTCGCGGTCGTCCTCGCGCTCCTCGCGTTGCTCGTGGCCGGGCTGCTGCGCAGCCACGCCGAGATCCTGCGGGGCCTCCACCAACTCGGGGTCGACATGGATCCCGCCCGGGCCGAGACCGGTGTGTCGACCGCCGTGGGGGCACCGACGATTCGTTCCTCGGAGGTGCCGAAGCGGCCCACGCGGGCCGGTGCCGACATCGTGGGCACCACTCCCGAGCACGATGCGGTGAGCATCGCGGTCACCGGGGCCAAGCACCTGACGCTGCTCGCGTTCCTGTCGAGCGGGTGCGGGTCCTGCCTGAACTTCTGGGACATCTTCCGCGACGGCGGCCCGGTCGAGGTTCCCGGCGACGCCCGCCTCGTGTGCGTCACCAAGGATCCGAGTGCCGAGAGCGTGGCCAGCGTCCGTCGCCTCGCGCCGGCCGACATCCCGGTCGTGATGTCGAGCGCGGCGTGGGACGCCTACGACGTTCCCGTCGCACCCTTCTTCGTGCTCGTCGACGGCGCGACCGGACAAGTGGTCGGTGAGGGCGCGGCCAACGAATGGACGCAGGTGACGTCGTTGCTGCACAACTCGCTCGACGACGCCGGGCTGCTGGATCGGAAGGGTCGCTTGAAGACGGGCGCCAAGGTCAAGGTGCGCAGCGACGCCGTCCGTGAAGCGCGCGCCGATCGCGATCTGCTCGCCGCCGGGATCCTCCCGGGCGACGCCAGCCTGTACACGCTCCCCGAATCCCCGCCCGAGGGGGGTGGCGAAGGTTGAGCACCGTTGCGGTCGTGGCGATCGGCATGATCGTCGCGGCGGTTGCGGCCATCCGTTCGAGTTGGTCTCCTTGAGGTGAGTCGATGCTCGCAAGCATCAATCCGCTCGGTGAGCGGAGCAGAAATCGACGGTGGGGTGCGACGTTCGCCTGGTACTTCGCGGGCTCGCTCCTCGGCGGCGCATTGATGGGCGCCGTGTTCGGGGTGCTCGGCGCGGCGTTCGCCGCCGCCGCCGACGTCGGTGCGACCGCGACCGCGGTCCTGGTGATCGTGGCCGGCGCGACTGCGGTCGCGTTCGAGACCCATTCATTCGGACTGGCGCTCCCCACCATCCACCGGCAGGTCAACGAGGACTGGCTGTCGCGCTACCGGGCCTGGGTTTACGGCGGTGGGTTCGGATTCCAGCTCGGTCTCGGGCTCGTGACCATCGTGACGTCGGCGACCGTGTACCTCACCTGGGCGCTGGCGTTCATCGCCGGGTCGGTCCCGGCCGGGCTCCTCATCGGTCTCACGTTCGGGATCGTGCGGGCGTTGCCGATGCTGCTCGTGGCCAAGGTCGTCACGCCCGGCGGCCTGCGCGAGCGACTGCGCGCGTTCAACGCCAGCGCGCCGACGGCGAAACGCATTGCGCTGGTCACCGTGTTCGCGGTGCCGCTCGTCGGCGTGCTCGTGGTGGGAGCGGCGGCGTGACCGACCTCGGCGCGCACGGCATCGGGGTCAAGCTGCCTTCGGGATGGGAGGGACGCGTCTTCCGCCGTCCCGGAGCCGGTGAGCCCTCGGCCGCGGCGGCCGACGGGCCGCCCGCCCCGCCGGGAGAGACGACCCACGCGGTGATGCACGTGTCGACCGTCGCGCTCCCGCCGGGCGTCGGCGACTTCGCGAGCGGTGCGGTCGACCAACTGGGTGCGAACGATGCGCTCGTCGTGCTCTTCGAATACGACCCGGCCAGCGCGAGCACGCCGTTGTTCGCGGCGGCCGGAATCCCGCGGCAGCTCGATGCGTCGGCGTACAGCACGGGCGTTCTCCAACGCGGGATCAAGGGCCAGGCCGGCGCGCAGTTGTTCTTCAACGAGGCAGGCCGCGCGTTCTGCCTCTACGTCGTGCTCGGGTCGTACGCGAATCGGAACAACGTCGTCCCCGCGGTGAACCAGGTGCTCGCCACACTCACGATCGACCCGTCGGCATCGCCCGGAGCATCGTCGGCGCCGACGACCGAACCGCCGACGACTTCCACCGGCCCCACCTCGACCACATCGCCGTCGACCACGCAGCCGGGGAATGCGGCGCCGGGCTCCACCGTCCCCGCCCCGCCCGCGACTCCGACGACGTCGACCACCACGCCGGGGCCGACGAACCCATGAGCGTGCTCGCCGGGCCGTTCGCGATCGCCGCCGCATTGCTCGCGATCGGTGGAGCGCTGAAGGCCGTCCGCCCCGGCGACACCGCGCACGCGATCGGCGTGGTCGGGCTCCGGTTACCGTCGTTCCTGTCGACCCGCACAGCCGTACGCGTCGGCGGCCTCGCCGAGGTGATCGTCGGGATCGGCGCGCTGGTCACGGGCGGTGCCGCGTTCGCGGTGCTGGTGGCGGTGTCGTACCTCGCCTTCGCGGGCTTCGTGGTGGTCGCGCTGCGCAGCGGCAAGCCCATCAGCTCGTGCGGTTGCTTCGGCAAGGTCGACACGCCTCCGAGCTCCGTCCACGTGGTCCTCGACCTCGCGTTCGCGGCGGTGGCCGTGGCCGCGGCCGTCGTCGGCGGCGTGGCGCTCCCGGATGTCCTGGCCGACCAGCCGCTGCTCGGCATCCCGTTCGTCCTGTTGCTGGTGATCGGCCTCTACCTCGTGTTCCTCGCCTTCACCGCGCTTCCGAAGACCATGGCCGCGGTCCGCGAGGTGGCCGGATGAGCGAAACCCCGAGAGGTCCGAGCATGAGCGAGCCACCGTCGAACAGCAAGGGCGTCGCGCTCACCAACTGGCTGGTGAGTAAGACGTCCGGACTCCTCGAACGGAAGTCGAGTCGCCGCGGTTTCCTCGTGGGTTCGGCCATGGTCGGTTCGGCGGTCGCGGTCGCGGGTTGCACTCCGGCAACCACGCCGGGCTCGGCCTACAGCCACATCACCGACTGTGCGGGCGGTCTCTGTACCGACGGGTACACGGAGTTCTGCTGCACGATCAACAGCGGGATCAACGCGTGTCCGACCGGTTCGTTCGCGGGCGGCTGGTGGCGCGCCGACTTCTCCACCTTCTGTAACGGAACCCGGTACTACATCGACTGCATGCAGAACTGTTGTGGCCCGGCTACCGGCTACCAGAACTTCTGCGCCGGGTGCGTCGAGTGCAGTTGCGGTGGCGACTGCAACACGCGCCGCATCTACTGCAACTACTTCCGCTACGGTCAGTGTCATCAGGAGATCGTGGCGAGCGGCCCCATCGCGTGTCGCGTGGTCACCTGCACGCCGCCGTATCAGGACGCGTCGCTCGCGTGCACGAGCGCGGCGGCAGTCGACAACTCCACCGCCGAGCACACGAGTCCGTGCATCACGAATCCTCCGGGCCCGCCGCCGTTGCCGGTCGCGGCCGCGGCCGCGTCACCCACCCCCGGCCAGGTGTCGGTGTTCTACCGGGCGTTCAGCGGGAACATCGGCACGCGCACATTCGACGGCTCGAGCTGGACGCCGTACGGGGAGCTCCCACCGGTCGTCGGGTCGGCACCGGCGGCCGCCACCGACTCCTACGCGATGTACGTCGCCGGTCGGGGTGTCGACAACAAGCTCTGGTACGACCAGTGGCGCAACGGCGCGTGGGCCGGCCCGACGGTGCTCGATGGGATCTTCCTGGCGTCCGACCCGGTGATGATCGCCGACGCCGACGGTGTCCACCTGTTCGTCCGGTCCACCGACCTCGCGGTGTGGTCCGGCAGCCTGGTCGCCGGCGTCTGGTCGGGGTGGAGCTCACTGGGGGGCCAGTTCAACGCCGACCTCGCGGCGACCGCGTCCAGCTCCGGCCGGTTCGTGTTCGGCCGGGGAACCGACTTCGCCATCTGGTACCGACAGCAGACGACGGGCGCGTGGTCCGACTGGGCGTCGCTTGGGGGCACGCTGCTCTCGGCGCCCACTGCGAGCGCCGACTCGACCGGCGTCTACGTGTTCGCCCGGGGCACCGACAACGCGGGTTGGTACCGGCGGTTCTCGGGCACCACGTGGGACAACTGGATATCACTGCAGGGCAACCTCACCGGTCGCCCCGCCGCGGTCTCGGACGCGAACGGTCCGTACCTGTTCGTGCGCGACAGCGACGGGAGAGCGCGGTGCAATCGGCTCGTCAGCGGAGGCTGGACCGGCTTCCAGCCCCTGAACGGGAGCACGAACGCGGCGCCGACCGCGGCGGTGGACTCGTCGGGGGTCTACGGGTTCTACCGCGGCACCGATGCTGCGTTGTGGTATGGCCGGTTCGTCGGTGGCACCTGGTCGGGCTTCTCGTCGCTCGGGGGAGCGGTGGCGGCGGTCGACGCCCTGCCGTCATGACCGGTTCGTGATCGTGCCTACGCGCGTCGCGCCGCGCCGCGCCGCTGTGGTCGTGTGCGTGTGCGCGGCGCTCGCCGGCAGCATGTTCGTCGCCGCGCCGTCGTACGCCGCGACCGCCGCACCGGCACCGGTCGGCAACGTCACGCCCACGCTCACGCCCGTACCCGCGGGCAAGGTCGCGGTGGTGGCGTCGAGCGCGGCGGTCGACAACAACATCGCGGTGATCGTGCAGAACGGGTCGACCAAGCCGGTCAGGAACGTGCGAATCGTTGGCGCGGCCACGACGCCCGACGGCGGTGCCGTGACCCAGGGGCGAACTGCAGTCACCGTCCCGGCGGTGCTCGCGCCGGGTGCCATCGCGCTCGCCTCGCTGCACTTCCCGCGCGGTTTGGCGCCTAACGCGACCATCACCTACACGGTGCGCACCACGCGGGCCCGCACCACCGCTGATCCCGGCGCGTTGACGGTGGGCGATCTGGTGCTCTCGGCACCACTCACCGGCGCGGTCGCGCAGAAGCTCGCGGTCACGGTCACGAATCCTTCGAAGCGTGTCGTCCGGGGCCGGATCCGGATCGCGGTCATGTGCTTCGACGAGGCCGGGAAGCCCTCGACCGCGACCAGCACGGCGATGAACCCGGGCCGGCTGCGGCCGGGGGCGAGCACCGCGGCGTCGGTGCCGTTGACCACGCTCTGCCCCACGTACCTCGTGGGCGCTCAGCGCGTCTCCTGAACAACCGGCCTGAACAAACCGGCCTGAACGGTCGTCGGGCGACGCTCCGTCGATTCCGGCGCGGTCTCCTAACGTTCGGGCATGGAGGTCGTCGTCGGGTTCCTCATCGTGGGGCTGGTGATCGGCATCGCGGCGTTCTTCGTCAGCCGTGAGGCCACCCGGATCGCCCGGGAGCCCCCGCCCGCGCTCTTCCACTTCGATGACGCGGTGGACTGGGTGGTGCAGCACGTGCCCGATGACCTCGCCGCCACGCTCACCCCGGACGACGTCCGGCGCATCCTCGAGTTCCAGGTGGAGTTCTTCAAGCGCAAGGGCGTCTCGTCGAACGGGTCCACCGCGTACCCGCCGGGCACCGTCGTGATCGGCGGTTCCGAGACCGTCGACTTCATCCTCGAACGGTGTGCCGCGACCGGTGAGGCCTATCTTCCCGAGCAGGTCTACGGCGTGATCGAGACGCAGCTCACTTATCTGCGGGCGATCGGCGCAGTCGGACCCCCGGCCGGCACCGACACCGACCTCGATCCGGGCGGGAATCTCCCCCCACACTGAAGGAGCTAGGCCGCTACCTGGACGTCTTGCTCCGATGCGTCACGTGCGTGACGGATCGCCACCACTGCGACGAAGTCTCCCATGGCTCGGCGGCGCGGAATCCGTGTGACGACTCCGGGCGCAAATTTCCCCCCACACCGACCGCCGCGCGTGGTACAAGTTTCGGTACCAGGGAAAGGAGGTGGTCCACACGATGCATGATCAACATGGGACCCTGGAGGTGCGCGGCCGCTAAGCGGGCCACGTAGTTAGGACTGCCTGGCGGAATCCAACCGCCGCGCCGCCATCACGACGGGTGGGAGCTGGTCCCCCCCACGGAATCCGTCTGGTGGACTTTCCAGCAGCTTTCGACGAAGGGCGCTTCGGCGCCCTTCGTCGCGTCTTCGGACGGGTCGGAGCCGGACGCGTAGTGTCTGCCCGATGAGCCGACCGACCCGATTCGAGGACTTCCGCTACCTGGGCGACAAGCGCCGCCAGGTCGTGTACGACCTCGACTCCGACGACGCCGGCTCCGTCGAGCTCGTCACCGAGCTCCTGGCCTCCGAGCAGTTCGCCGCGTTCTCGCCCGACACGCTCGACGAGGCCCGCAATCGGGGTTACCGACCCCACCGGTCGGCGCGCCTCGACGACGACGCCTGAGCCGGCTTCGCTCAGAGCACGTCGATCAGAGCGTCGGTTCCACCAGCGAAGGGAGCGCTTCGACCGCCCCCTTGAGGCGGGCTCCGAACGCGACGTCGGACAGCGCGGGCGCGCTCGCGAGCGTCGCGGGATCATCGGGGAGGCCGGCGAGATCGACCCATGAGGTGCACCCGCCGTAGCCGTCGACCCAGGGGACCGTCACCGGCTCGAGCAGGCGGTGTACCCGCAGCGCCAACACCCACAGCGGGTCGCGTCGTTTCCACCCGAGGCGGGATTCGGCGTAGTCGGCCGTCCAGATCAGCTTCGACTCGATCCCGGCCAGCTCTTCGGCTTCGGTGATCGTCGCCACCCGGACGACGTCGGCCCAGCCCTCGATGGTGATGGCTTCGCCGACCGGCGCGGCCTGCGCAAGGTCGATCCAGTGGCGGTAGGGCTCCTTCAACAGCTCGGGCTTCTGGTGCTCGGCGGTGGGGTAGAGCCACAGGCGCGTCGACTGCAACGTGAAGTGCCGACCGTCTTCGCGGATGCCGCCCTTGCGTACGTCGAGGATCTGCTCGCCTTCGAGCAGCGCGTGCACGATGACCGCCCATTCCTTGTACGCGGGTGCCATGTGGCCACAATAGGCGGCTCATGGACGAGAGCATCTTGTCGGGTGATCTGCGGTTGTCGGCGCACGTCGCGGTGCCCGGTGCCGCCGGACCCGGCCTGGGCCTCGGGCTCGTGTTGTGTCACGGGTTGCCGAACCCGCCCCGTGGTGCGGTGACCGTCGGCACCACCTACCCCGATCTCGCCGACCGGGTCGCGGCCGAGGCCGGTTGGGTCGTCCTCACCTTCAACTTCCGGGGCACCGGCACATCAGAGGGTGATTTCTCCGCCCGGGGCTGGCTCGACGATCTCCGCGCCGCGGTGCGCGTGCTCGCGGCGCGCGACGACGTACGCGGGGTGTGGACCGCCGGGTTCGGCCACGGCGGCACGTTCGCGGTGTGCGAGGCCGCCGACGACGAACTGGTACACGGGGTCGCGAGCATCGCGGGGCCGAGCACGCTGCGCGATTGGGCCCAGGACCCCGGACGCTTGCTCGCCCACGCCCGATCGCTGGGCATGATCCGCACCCCGGGTTTCCCGAGCGACGCCACCGGCTGGGTACGTGACGTCGGCCGGCTCGACGCGGTTGCCGCGGCCGCCCGTTTCGATGGGCGACCTCTGCTCGTGCTCCACGGGGTGGAAGACGCCGAGGTGCCGGTGGAGGACGCGCGAGCGATCGCCGACGCCGCGGCACCCGGCTCCGACTTCCGGTTGGTGCACGGCGCCGGCCATCGGCTGCGCCACGACCCGCGCGCGATCGCGACCCTGTTGGGCTGGCTCGACCGCCAGGTGCCGGAGGGCGCGTCGCTCGATCCGTGAGTCAGGCGGTCCGTACGTCGGCGCGCGCGACCTCGAGCATTTCGGCGAGCGTGTCGCGGATGTCGTGCGTCGGCTGCCACCCGGTCGCTGCCACCAACTTGGTGGGATCGCCGACGAGCACGGGCACGTCGACGGGCCGGGCGAGGGCCGGGTCGACTCGGGGGATCAGCGGGCGAGACGCACGCGCCAGGAGCGAGTCGACGAGGTCGGCGACCGAGTGACCCTGGCCGGAGCAGACGTTGTAGGCCTCACCGGGTTCACCGTGCTCGGCGAGGAGACGGTACGCACGGACGACGTCGCGCACGTCGCTGAAGTCGCGCACCGGGTCGAGGTTTCCCATCACGATCTCGTCGTCGCCCGCGCGCTCGGCGGCGGCGATCCGCGCGACGAGGCCCGGGACCAGGAACGTCGACGCCTGCCCCGGGCCGGTGTGGTTGAAGGCGCGTACGCAGACGACGGGAAGCGCGTCGGACCGGAATGCCTCGAGCGCGGCTGCTTCCGCCGCGACCTTGCTCACGCCGTACGGGGTGATGGGCCGCCGCGGCGTCGTCTCGCGCAACGGGAGATCGTCGGCGCCGACGACGCCGTACTCTTCGGCGCTCCCGACGACGATCACGCGCGCGCCTCCCGCGGCAACGCAGGCGGCGAGCACGTTGCGGGTGCCGTCGACGTTGACACGGGTCAGTCGATCACCCGCGGTCCACGAATCGCCGACGTGGCTGAGGGCCGCGAGGTGGTACACGACGGCGGGCGCGGCCGCGAGCACCGCCGCGTGGACCGCGCGCGTGTCGGTGACGTCGACCGGCGCCGCACGATCGGCGTCAGAGTCAGACGCGGATTCGGAGGTGGCCGCGGAGTGCGAGTCGAGCACGGTTACGTCGTCGCCGCAGTCGCGCAGGTGCGCGGCGAGATGGCGGCCCACGAATCCGGTCCCGCCGGTGACGACGGCCCTCATGCGGCGGCCCTCATGCGGCAGCTGCGCGCGGTAGAGCGCGACGAACTCGTCGCCGGCGGTGGTCCACGAGAACCGGTCGACGCGGGCGTGCCCGCGTGCGACGAGCGTCGCCCGCAGTGCGTCGTCGTCGAGCGCACGCGCGAGCCCGGCGCCGAGGCTCTCGGGATCGTCGGCATCGACGAGCAACGCCGCGTCGCCGGTCACCTCGGGAATCGCACCGGCACGAGCAGCGACGACCGGCACACCGGCGGCCATCGCCTCGAGGGGCGGGAAGCCGAACCCTTCGTAGCGCGACGGGTATGCGAGCACGGTCGCGCCGGCGAGGAGATCGCGCCGCGCCGACGCCGAGACGTAGCCGAGCCGGTGGATGCGGGGTCGGTGGTGAGCGCGCGCACACGCCGCGGTGAACGCAACGCTCCCCCAGCCGTCCTGACCGGCGACGACGAGGTTGATGTCGGGATCGAGCGCGGCCACCGCGTCGAATGCGTCGACGAGCGCCGGGTAGTTCTTCCGCGGTTCGACGGTGCCGACCGCGAGCACGTAGCGCGCCGCGCCTGCGACCCGCTGCCCCGCGGCGGCGTCCCCCCGACGATGGGTGGCACGCCCGGGTAGACGCGCACGACCCGATCCGCGGGCAGGCCGAACTCGGCGCGTACTTCGCCGGCCACGAAGTCGCTGGTGGCGTGCACGACGGCACCACGCGCGAAACCGCGCCGCAGCAGCGTGGGGTACTGCAACGCGTCGGCGGTGCACAGCTCCGGGAAGCGCACGAACCCGAGGTCGTAGACCGACACGACCACCGGCGCGCGCGAAGGGGGTGGCACGTAGTTGGTGGCGTGGACGACGTCGACCGGGCCCGTCCACCGCTCGATCCGCGGGTGATCGGTCCGCATCCAGCCGGCGCGGATGAGTCGGGCCGGGACCGGCGCGGTGGCGGCGCGGATGCCGTCGGGTACGACGTCGGCGAGCGTGGCGCGACCCCGCCACGTGAGCGCGTACGCGGTGAGGTCGAGCTCGGGGCGCGTCGCCAGCTCGGCACCGAGGCCGGCCACGACCTCACCGATGCCGGTGCGGTGGCCGAGGAACGGCGTGCCGTCGAGCGCGACCCGCAGGACTGGTTGGTTGTCGCTGGTCACTCCGACGGATCAGATCTCGAGCGGTTCGTGCTCGATCGCTTCGATCAGGAGGCTGAGGCTCTCGGGTGACCGCGTGCGCATCCGGTGCAGGAGGAAGCCGCCCATCATCGCGGCGGCGGCGCAGCACCCGGCGAGGTACCCGACCTCGACCCGGAGGAAGAGGTCAGACGTGGTCGCCGAACTGCCCGTCGCCATCACGGCGACGCAGAGCACGAGGCCGACGGTCCAGGCGATGAGCGTGAGACCGTGCCCGAGCAACGCGATCAGCGCCTGCGCCAGCGTGAGGGCGAGGATGAAAGCCGCGCTCCCCGCGCAGAGCAGCGCCAGGTCTTGTGCACTCAGGTTGAACTTGCCACCGAAGAGCAGCTCGCCCGCCCAGGGGCCGAGCGTGGCGCCGGCGACGATCCCGACCACCCCGACCCCGATCACGATTGCGATCAGCTTGCGCATCCCGCTGCGGAAGTCGCCGATCCTGCCCGCGCCGGCGAGCGCGGCCAGCCGCGGGAGCAAGGCGGCCTGGATGGCCTGGAACAGCAGGATCGGGATGCGGGCGAGGAAGAACCCGACGATGAAGTCGGCGGCGGCGTCGACTTCATCGTGGCCCTGGGCCAACACCAGCACACCCAGCGCCGCGGCGTAGCTCAACGCCTGCGCGGCGAGTGATCCGAGGAACAACAACGTGAGGTTGGTGGAGAGCTCGGACCATTCGGCGTCGGGACCGGGATCGAGCAGGCCGTGCTGGCCCCGCAGCGCCACGAGGCTGGCCAGCAGCGGCGGTATCGCGAGCGCGAGGCCGTACCAGAGGAGGTTGTCGGCGCCGGCGAGGTACACCACGATGATCGGCGCCAGCCGGAAGACGCCCTCGGCCCCCAGAATCATGCCGTAGGGACCGAACCGCCCGTTGCCGGCGAGCGTGCCCCGGGTGATGTGCTGGAACGCGTACGTGCCCAGCGAGATGACGAAACAGACCAGCAGCACCTCCTGGCCGTCGAAGAGCCGTTCGGTGAAGGAGAAGGCGACCGCGCCGACCACCGACAGGATCATCAGGGCCACCGCGAGGCCGGCGCCCGCCCGGGCCGCCTTGCGGACGACCGGGCCTCCGCCGAGCCGGCGCGAGCGCCGGTCGGCCACCGCCCGCCCGACTTCCTGCTCCAGGGGGAGGAAGAATCCGGGGGCCACGATGAACACGAGGATCCAGAGCCCGTTCAGCGCGGCGTACTCCGACTTGGTGAGGCCCTTGAACGCGAGGATCTGGAACCCGTACGCGGTGATGCCGGAGATGATGAGCCCGAGGCCGACGGTGTACGTACCCTCGGGTACCGGCAGCTTGCGAGCAGCTTCGATGAGGCGTTGTGCGCGCTGCGACATGCTCGGCTCGTGCTCGAGCGCAGCCGCGGGTGCGGCGGCGAGAGCCCGTCGAGCAGCATACCGGGGTGGCTCCACCCCCGACGCGGACCGTTGCCTGCTCCGAGGGCTTCCCCGCGCGAGAGTGAGTGGGTGAGCACCCGCACGCTGTTGATCCTGGCGGCCATCACCGGCTTCGCCATCCTCGCCGCCGGCGCGGTGCAGATCCTGTTGGCCCACTGAGGCCGCACACCGCACCGGGGCGTGACCCAACCGCCCGAGACCTCGGGTGTGATCAAGATCCGCGGTGCCGCCGTCGACAAACGACAGGAATGACAGCCGGAATCAACCGGTCCGGGCTCCGGCCTGGAAGAATGGCAGCGTTCGTCCGAAGCAAGACCCGCCGGTACCCACGCACCGGTGCACCAGGAGGTGGCCGTTCTGGCCGAGCAATTCGACATCGTGGTCCTCGGTGGAGGACCGGCCGGCTACGCGACGGCGCTCTACGGCGCCGCCGCCGGGCTCAACATCGCGCTCATCGAGGAAGGTCGAGTCGGCGGGACGTGCCTGCACCGCGGGTGCATCCCGGCGAAGGAGCTGCTCCAGACGGCCGAGGTGCTGCGCACGATCCAACGCGCGCCCGACTTCGGCGTCGACGCCGGAACCCCCACCCTCGACCTGGCCCGGTCGCAGACCCGCAAGCAGGCGGTGGTCGATCAACTCACGCGGGGTCTCGAGAGCCTGCTGAAGGGTCGACACGTCACCGTCTTCAACGGACGGGGTGAGATCGTGCACGCCGCCGATCGCATCGTCCGCGTCGACGGCACCGAGGTGCAGGGCAAGAACCTGGTGATCGCAACCGGCTCGTCGCCGCGGTCGCTCCCCGGGCTCGACTTCGACGGCGTCCGCGTGCTGTCGTCCGACCACGTCCTCGAGCTCACGGAGCTCCCGCCGCGGGTCGCGATCATCGGTGGCGGTGTGATCGGCGCCGAGTTCGCGTCGATGCTCGTCGACATGGGCAGCGAGGTGACGATCCTCGAGGCGCTGCCGCGCATCCTCGCCGCGACCGATCCCGACGCCGGGAAGGTGGTCGAGCGGTCGTTCAAGAAGCGCGGCATCAACGTGCAAGCGGCGGCGCGCGTCACGGGCATCGAAGGCGCGCGCGAGCTCACCGTCACCTGGGAGACCGAGGCCGGTGAGCAGTCGGTCGTCGTCGACAAGATCGTGGTGAGCGTCGGTCGGGCCCCTTCTTCCTCGGGCTTCGGGCTCGAAGGGTCGGGCGTGAACGTCGACGACCGCGGGTTCGTCGTCGTCGACGACCAACTGCGCACCAGCCTGCCAGGCGTGTTCGCCGCCGGCGACGTGGTCGACACACCACAACTCGCGCACGTCGGCTTCGCCGAGGCGATCGTGATCGTGAAGACGATCCTCGAAGAACCGGTCACCCCCGTCGACTACGACAAGGTCCCCTGGGTCGTCTACTGCCAACCCGAGGTCGCGTGGTGCGGGCTCACCGAGGAGCAGGCGCGCGAGCGCGGTCACGACGTCGTCGTGGCCACGCACCGTTTCGC
Source organism: uncultured Actinomycetes bacterium (assembly GCA_963819735.1). Lineage (GTDB taxonomy): Bacteria > Actinomycetota > Acidimicrobiia > IMCC26256 > DASPTH01 > CAWFXC01. Next base: position 2,074,109 of record CAWFXC010000001.1, read on the forward strand.
GGGCGACGCCCGGGCGATGATCCTCGGCGAGACCGACGGGATCGTGAAGATGGTGACCGACACCGACGGTGTCCTGCTCGGCGTGCACATCGCCGGTCCGTGGGCCACCGAGCTGTTGGGCGAGGGGTACCTGTCGGTGAACTGGGAGGCGAACGCGAGTGACATCGCCGCGCTCGTGCACCCGCATCCCACCCTCAGCGAGGTGTTCGGCGAGGCCGCGCTCGCGCTGACCGGACGACCGCTGCACTGAACGTGTTGATCATCAAAGTGGAGACGAAGCGGAAGCTGTTCCGGCGGAGCGGAATGACGCAAGCGGAGTCGACCGTCAAAGTGGAGACGAAGCGGAAGCTGTTCCGGCGGAGCGGAATGACGCAAGCGGAGTCGACCGTCAAAGTGGAGACGAAGCGGAAGCTGTTCCGGCGAAGCGGAATGACGCAAGCGGAGTCGACCGTCAAAGTGGAGACGAAGCGGAAGCTGTTCCGGCGAAGCGGAATGACGCAAGCGGAGTCGACCGTCAAAAAGGAGTGCGCGTGGACGTGACGATGCCCCAGCTGGGGGAAACGGTCACGGAGGGGACCATCACCCGCTGGCTCAAGAACGTGGGCGATCACGTCGACGCCGACGAGCCGCTGTTCGAGGTGTCGACCGACAAGGTCGACTCCGAGGTGCCGGCGCCGGTCGCGGGAGTCGTCACCGAGATCCTCGTGCCCGAGGGCGACACGGTGGAGGTCGGCACCCGGCTGGCGGTGCTCGGTTCCGGCGCCGAAGGATCCGCGCCCGCAACCGCCGCCGCTCCGCCGGTTCCCGCGCCGGAACCGGCGCCCGCACCGCCGGCGCCCGTGCCCCTCGTGCCCGCTCCCGAGCCCCCCGCGCCGGTTGCGGAGCCCGCGCCGGCGCCCGCACCCGCACCCGCAACACCGGCCGAGCCGGCACCGGTGGCGTTCTCCGCGCCGGTGCCCGAGCCCGCGCCCGAGGCACCGGCGGTACCGCTCCCCGAGGCCGCCGAGGGCGCCGAACCCGCCGCGGCCGGGGCCGAACCCCCGCTGACGTCGCCGATCGTCCGCCGCCTCGTCGCCGAACGCGGCCTCGACGCCTCCACCATCCAGGGGAGCGGGCCCGGTGGCCGCCTCACCCGGAAGGACGTGCTCGACGCCGCGGCCAAGGCCACGGCGGCACCCGCACCCGCACCCGCACCTGCTCCCGCTCCCGCTCCTCCGCCTGCTCCTGCTCCTGCGTCCGCGCCGCCGGTGGCGCCGCCCCCGCCGGCCGCTCCCGCGCCGGTGGTCGAGGCAGCTCCCGCCCCGGCTCCCGTCGCCGCCGCGACGGAACCCGCTCCGGCACCCGCGCCGGACGCGGTGGTGCCCGAACCGGACTCCGGTCGGCGCGCCGCGCACGACGAGATCGTGCCGTTCGACAACATCCGCCGGCGCACCGCCGAGCACATGGTCCGCTCGAAGGCCACCAGCGCCCACGTGTACACGTCGATCGAAGTCGACTACGAACGGATCGAGCGCGTCCGGGCTCAGCACCAGGCGGCGTGGAAGGCGAGCGAGGGCTTCTCGCTCACGTACCTCCCGTTCATCGCCCGGGCGTTCTGCGACACCGTTCGTGAATTCCCCCGCGTCAACGCGACAGTGGGCGACGACACCCTGATCGTGCACCACGACATCCACCTGTCGATCGCGGTCGACCTCGACTTCAACGGGCTGGTCGCGCCGGTGATCCGCGACGCCGACGGCAAGCGCCTCCGTCTGCTCGCCCACGAGATCCGCGACCTCGCCGACCGCGCCCGCACCCGGAAGCTGGTGCCCGACGACGTGCTCGGCGGCACGTTCACTATCACCAATCCCGGCCCGTTCGGCACCTACGCGACGATGGCGATCATCAACCAGCCGCAGGTCGCGATCCTGTCGACCGACGGCATCAAGAAGCGTCCGGTCGTGGTCACCGGTCCCGACGGCGACGACACCATCGCCATCCACCACACCGGGCTGCTGGTGCTCACCTGGGATCACCGCGCGTTCGACGGGGCCTACGCCGCGGCGTTCCTCCGCGCGATGCGCGACGTGCTCGAGCGGCACAACTGGGAAGACGAGCTCGACTGATGCTGAGGACGCGTTGGCTCGGTCGGGTTCCGTACCACGAGGCCGACCAGCTCCAGCGTGCGTTGCACGCCCGCGCCGCCGACGACTACCTGCTCCTGCTCGAGCACCCGCACGTCTACACACTCGGCACGACGGCTGATCCGGAACACGTGCTGGTGGCGCCCGCGCGTGTGGGCGCCACGCTGGTGTCGGCCGACCGCGGTGGTGACGTCACCTATCACGGTCCCGGTCAGTTGGTCGGCTACCCGATCATCACGCTGCCCGAATGGCGCGACGGCCTGCGCGACGTCGTCGCCTACGTCCGGAAGCTCGAGGCCACGCTGATCGATGCGCTGGCGCGGCTCGGTGTCGAGGCGCAACGCGAGCCCAAGCTCACGGGCGTGTGGGTCGGCACCGAGAAGATCGCGGCCATCGGCGTGAAGGTCGCGCACGGCCGCACCCGTCACGGGTTCGCGCTCAATGTCGATCCCGATCTCGCCATGTTCGACCACATCGTCCCGTGCGGAATCCGCGACCGCGGCGTGACCTCGCTGGCCGCGCAGCTCGGCCCGGTGCCCGAGATGCGTGCCGTGGTCGACGTGATCGTCGAGGAGTTCGCCCGCCAGTTCGACTTCGTCGACGTCGAGCGCCAGGACGTCGTTTGGCGCGAGCACGCGAGTGACCTCAGCGCGTTCACCCGAGAGGCACTCGCCGGCGACGCACAGGCTGGTGACGCGCGCCCGTCCACCGCGGTCCCGGTCCGACTGCTGGGTCGACTGGCTGAAGCCGGAGTGCCCGCGATGGTCGAGGACCCGGGCGCGCGGCGCCCGGAGTGGATGCGCGTCCGCGCCGATCTCGGCCCCAACTTCCGCGAGACGAAGCGATTGGTCCGCCAACTCGATCTGCACACGGTGTGCGAGGAAGCCGGGTGCCCCAACATCTACGAGTGCTGGGCCGATCACACCGCGACCTTCATGATCCTCGGTGACCGCTGCACGCGCGCGTGCGGCTTCTGTCTCGTCGACACCCGCAAGCCGCTGCCCCTCGATCCCGACGAGCCGCAGCGGGTGGCCGACGCGGTGGCGACGCTGCGGCTCGAGCACGCGGTGATCACCAGCGTCGCCCGCGACGACGTCGGCGACGGCGGCGCGGCCGGCTTCGTCGAGACGATCCGGGTGGTGCGCGCCCGTACGCCCGCCACCCGCATCGAGGTGCTGATCCCCGACTGCAAGGGCGCCCCCGACTCGCTCGACCTGATCTTCGCCGCCCGGCCCGACGTGTTGAACCACAACCTCGAGACGGTGGCGCGGCTGCAACGGGCGGCCCGGCCGTCGGCGGCCTACTTCCGCTCGCTCGCCCTGCTCGCCCGGGCGAAGGATGCCGGTCTCCTCACGAAGTCCGGGATCATCCTCGGCATGGGGGAGACCACCGACGAGGTCCGCGGGGCGATCGCCGATCTTCGCAACGTGGGCGTCGACCTGTTGACGCTCGGCCAGTACCTGCGGCCCTCGGCGCGGCATCTCCCGGTGGCCCGATGGTGGACCCCGGACGAGTTCGCCGAGATCGGCGCCTACGCCGAGGGGCTGGGATTCGGGCACGTGGAGTCCGGGCCACTCGTACGCTCGAGCTATCACGCCAAGCGCGCCCGCGACGCCGCCGACTCGCCGGTCGTCGCCCTGGGCACGCAAACTGTTGCCTGAGATGTTGTTTGCCACGAGGATCGAGCGCACGCGGGAGCGCATGCGCGCGCTCGGCGTCGACGTGCTCCTGCTGTCGACCGGCGCCGATCTCCCGTACCTCACCGGCTACGAGGCGATGCCGCTCGAACGACTCACCATGCTCGTCGTCCGAGTCGACGCCGACGCCGTGCTCGTGGTGCCGCGGCTCGAAGCGCCGCGCGTCGCCGAACAGCCGGACGCGTTCTCGATCCGCCCGTGGGACGAGACCGACGATCCGATCGCGATGGTCGCGGATCTGGCGCGGGGCGCGACGAGCGCCGCGGTCGGCGATCAGACCTGGGCCCGCTTCGTGCTCGACCTCCAGGCGGCGATGCCGGGGGTGGCGTTCCGGCGCGGCGTCGACGTCACCGGCCCGCTCCGGGTGGTGAAGGACGCGGCCGAGATCGAGGCGCTGCGGGCGGCGGCCCACGCGGTCGACGACATCGCCGCGGTCATGCGCGAGCGTCCGTTCGGCGGTCGACGCGAGATCGACGTGCACCGCGAGTTGGTCGAGCGGATGCTCGACGCCGGGCACGAGCGGGCCAACTTCGCCATCGTGGCCACCGGACCCAACGCGGCCAGCGCGCACCACGACCCGACCGATCGGGTGATCGCATCCGGCGACGTCGTGCTCTGCGACTTCGGGGGCACGATGCACGGGTACTGCTCCGACATCACGCGGATGTTCGTGGTGGGGGAGCCCCCGGCCGAGGTGCGCGACGCGTACGCAGTGCTCGTCGACGCCCAGGAGCACGGAGTGAAGGCGGCGACGGTGGGCACTCCGTGCGAAGAGGTCGACGCCGTCACCCGCCGCGTGATCACCGACGCCGGATTCGGCGACTACTTCGTGCACCGCACCGGGCACGGCATCGGCGCGGAAGCGCATGAGGACCCGTACGTCGTCGCGGGGAACCGCACGCCCCTGGTCGCGGGCCACGCGTTCAGCGTCGAGCCCGGGATCTACCTGCCCGGACGCTTCGGCCTGCGGCTCGAGGACATCGTGGTCGCGACGGCCGCCGGGCCCGACCGCCTGAACCGGGCGGCGCGCGACCTCGCGATCGTCGACTGAGCGGTGCAGTTCGACCTCGCGACCCTGCTCTCGCAATGGGCGGCCGGCGGCCTGCTCTTCTGCTGGGTGACGACCCGACGCCGCGAGGTCGGCATCGGATACGGCTGGCTGCTGCGGTCGTCGTTCGGCGTCATGGCCGCGCTCTCGGTCGTCGCCGGCTGGGGCGACCCGGGCACCGGCGCCGCCGTCCGCAACGCGGCCACGGCGTTGATGGCGATTGCCGCGGGCGTCGCGTTCGCATCGTCGTACGTGCGGCGAGCCGCCGGCGTCCGCGGCCAACGCGCGCAGAAGCAGGCGCGCACCCAACGCGTCGCGGCGATGACCGGAGCCGTCGGGGAGGCCGGCCCGGCCGACGCGCCCGACGGCAAGGAATTCGATCCGCGGCTCGATCTCGTGGCGCCGATCGCCGGGCTGGTGGCCATGCTCGGAGCAGCGTCGTTCGTGGGTGGCGGGTACCCGCTGAGCATCAGTCGGCTCGTGGTGGGGGCGTGCTTCCTGGGGGCGGTGTCGGACGCGATGCTGCTCGGGCACTGGTACCTGGTGCAGCCGGGGCTCGGGCGGGAACCGATCCGGGAGCTGGTGAAGGCGGTCGCGGTGCTGTGGCCCCTCGAACTCGTGGTGTACCTGATCCCCGTGGGCATGGTGTCGGTGTTGTCGGGATCCATCGACGACGGGTACGGGGGCCTGATCGGCTGGATGTGGGTGGTGGCGTCGATCACCACGATCGGCCTGGTCGTCGCGACCTGGTTCGCGCTGAAGGAACGGTCCTACTCAGCGGTCATGGCAGCCACCGGCCTGCTGTACCTGGCGATCCTGACCGGCTTCGGCATGGACCTCCTGCCGCGCGCGCTGCTGTCCTGACGCCTCCGGGCCCGCCGGAAACGCGCCGGAACGCCACCGACGAGGCGCCCGTATGGTCCCGGAACGCCGCAACCCCTGCACTAGCGTGAGGCGGCAATGTCTCGACTGAGCGACTTCGCGGGCACCCGCGATCTCACCGTCAATCTGACCCTCCGAGAGCTGCGCGGTCGGTACAAGCGCTCTTTTCTGGGTTGGACGTGGTCGTTGCTCAACCCGTTGTCGACGGTGCTCATCTATTCGCTCGTCTTCTCGTTCTTCCTGAAGGTCCAACCGCCGCGGGGTCACCCGAGTGGGCTCAAGTCGTTCGCCCTGTTCCTGCTCTGCGCGCTCGTTCCGTGGAACTTCTTCCAGAACGGGCTCAACATGGGCCTGGGTGCCCTGATCAGCAACGGCAACCTGATCAAGAAGGTGTACTTCCCACGCGAGCTCATCGTGGTGTCCACCATCGCCTCGCTGGTGGTAACGATGCTGATCGAGCTCGGGGTGTTGTCGGCGATTCTGTTGCTCTTCGGCAACATGGTGCTGCCGTGGATTCCCGTCGTGCTCTTCCTCGTCGCGGTCGAGACCGTCTTCGTCTTCGGCATCGCGCTCGCGCTGTCGGTCTGGAACGTGTACTTCCGCGACATGCAACACCTCATCGCGATTCTGCTCCAGGTGTTCTTCTACACCTGCCCGATCGTGTACCCGATCCGGTACGTCCCCGTGCACGCGCACGTGTTCGGGGTCGAGATCCCGCTGCTGCGCATCTACAACCTCAACCCGCTGGTGCGGTTCATGGGCGCGTTCCGCGACGCGCTGTACGACCTGCGGTTCCCGCCGCTGTGGGACCTCACGTACGTGACGCTCTGGGCGGTCGCGATGCTGGGGCTCGGGCTCTGGGTCTTCTCGCGCCTCGACCGCCGTCTGGCCGAGGAAGTCTGATCGTGGAATCCGCGGTATCGGTCGAGGACGTCTGGAAGAAGTTCCGCCTCTACGACGAACGTAATCAGTCGCTGAAGGCGGCGGTGATGCGCGGGCGCCGTGCGCGTTACAAGGAGTTCGATGCGCTGAAGGGCGTGTCTTTCGAGATCCCCGAGGGCGGAACCTTCGGCCTTATCGGCGAGAACGGGTCGGGGAAGAGCACGCTCCTCAAGTGCATCGCCCGAATCTTGCGGCCCGACGGCGGAGCAATCCGCACGCGCGGGAAGATCTCCGCGCTCCTCGAGCTCGGTGCCGGGTTCCACCCGGAGCTGTCGGGCCGGGAGAACGTGTACCTCAACGGCGCCATCCTCGGCATGTCGAAGCGTCAGCTCGAAGCGCGGTTCGACGAGATCGTAGAGTTCGCCGGGCTCGAGCAGTTCATCGACTCGCCGGTGAAGAACTACTCGTCGGGGATGTACGTCCGCCTCGGTTTCTCGGTGGCGATCAACGTCGATCCCGACATCCTCCTCGTCGACGAGGTGCTCGCCGTCGGCGACGAGGCCTTCCAGCGGAAGTGCTCGGAGAAGTTCGCCGAGCTGAAGGAGAGCGGGAAGACCATCGTGGTCGTGTCGCACGCGCTCGGCACCATGCGCACGCTGTGCGACCGGCTCGCGCTGCTCGAGCACGGCAACCTCGTCGCAGTCGGCGAGTCCGGTCACATCGTCGACAACTACATGAGCGACGTCCACTCCGACCGCGTGGAAGACGGCGCCCACGGGGTGCGGTGGGGTTCGGGCGAAGGCCACATCTCGCAGATCGAGCTCCTCGACGCACAGCAGAAGCCGGTCACGACCGTGCGCACCGGCGACGCGGTCACGTTCCGCTTCCACTACGACCTCGCCGAACCGCTCGAGCGGCCTGTGTTCGGCATGGCCATCTACACCATCGAAGGCGTGCACGTCACCGGGCCCAACACCCGCGAGGCCGACTACGTGCCCGAACGTCTCGAAGGCACCGGCTTCGTGGACCTCCACATCGAGCGGTTGCTCCTCGTGCGGGGGATCTACGACGTGAGCGTGTCGCTCGTCGACTACTCGTGCCTCCACGTGTACGACTTCCGTCACCGTGCGTTCCGGTTCGACGTCGAACGCGGTCGGCCCGAGGAGCAGTACGGCGTGGTCTCGCTCGGCGGCAAGTGGGAGGGGCTTCCGGTGGAAGTGCCGCAATGACCGAACGCGACGAGCTGCTCGAGCTCCCCTTCGACCAATACCAGCGCTACCAGATCGCGGCCGATCTGGTCGCACAGCTCGGGATCGCGACCGGCGAGCGGGTCGTCGACGTCGGCGGCGCCCCCGGGCGCATCGAGGACTTCCTCCCGGACCACGAGACCGTCATCGTCGACGTGGAGGGTCCGTTCCACGGCCGCTTCGTGATGGGCAGCGGCGCCGGTCTGCCATTCGGATCGGGGTCGTTCCGCGCCGCAATCGCGCTCGACACGCTCGAACACGTCCCCGCCGAACACCGGGGGGCATTCCTCGCCGAGCTCCGGCGGGTCGCCGACGTCGTGATCCTGTCGGCCCCGTTCGCCGATCCGCAGGTCGAGCTGGCCGAGCGCGCGTTGGGGGAGTTCGTCACCAGCCGATTCGGCGAGTTCCCCACGCTCGAGGAGCACTCCGAGCACGGGTTGCCGCGGCTCGAGGAGTCGGTGCAGGAGTTCGAGAAGGACGACTGGCCGGCGGCGACGCTGCCGAGCGGCTACCTGCCCCGTTGGCTCGCCGGCATGCTCCTGCACCACGAGCTGCTGGCGTCGGGCGTCCCCGAGCTCTCGCAGCTGCACGCCTACTACAACGCGACCGTTTCCCCGCTCGACTGCCGGGAGCCTTCGTACCGTCACGTCATCGTCTCCGCCCGCGACCTCCCGCGGTCGGTCCTCGACGCCGCCGTCGCCGGCCTCCTGGTCGACACCGATACCGCCGAGGGCGAGGCGGCGTTGCGTTCCATCGCGTCGGCGGTGTTCGCGCAGCGCCTGGGCGGCGTTCTCCATTCCGGCGAGATGGCCGCGCTGCGAACCCAGCTCGACGCGGTCCGGACGCAGGTCGCGGGGCTCGAGCGACAGGTGGCCGACCGCGACGCACACCTCCTGGAGGTGCGAGCCGACAACGAGCGGCTCCGGGTCGAGGTCGCGCAACTCCGGCGCAGCCTGTTGACGCGGGTTGCCCATCGGCTCGCCGCGACTCGCGAACGGGGAACGAAGTGACCGATCCTGCGCCCATGGTGTCCGTGGTGCTCGTGAACTACCGGAAGCCCGACGACACCCTGGCGTGTCTCGAGGGTCTGGGTGCCCTCGACTGGCCCGCCGACTCGCTCGAGGTCATCGTGGTCGACAACGAGTCCGGTGACGGCAGCGCCGCCGCCATCACCGAGGGCGCGCCCGGGGTGCGGCTCATCGAAGCGGGCGAGAACCGCGGATTCGCAGGCGGTTGCAATCTCGGTGCCGCGGCCGCGCGAGGTCGCTACCTCGCGTTCATCAACAACGACGCCAAGCCCGATCCGCAATGGCTCCGCGCCGCCGTGAGCGTGCTCGAGGGGCACGGATCGGTGGCCTGCGTCGCCAGCAAGGTGCTCGACTGGGAAGGCGCGACGGTCGATTTCATCGACGCCGGGCTCTCCTTCTACGGGCACGGATTCAAGTTGCACGTCGGCGAGGCCTCGGCCGGTTTGGGCAACGAGGAGCACGACGTGCTGTTCGCGTCGGGCGCCGCGATGGTGATCGACGCGGAGGTCTTCCGCCACGTCGGCGGCTTCGACGAGCGTTTCTTCATGTTCTTCGAGGACGTCGATCTCGGATGGCGGTTGTGGCTCTCGGGGTACGAGGTGCGCTACGTGCCGTCGTCGCTCGTGTTCCATCGTCACCACGCGTCGATGACCGACGTCGGCGCGTGGCGCGAGCACTACCTGCTGGAGCGCAACGCGCTGTTCACCATCTACAAGAACTACGACGACGAGAATCTCCGGACCGTGCTGCCGGCTGCGCTCGCGCTCGCGGTGCGGCGCGGCATCGCGCTCGGGAGCGATGATCCGCATTCACTCGACCTCCAAAGATCCTCGATCGATCGCGACGAGCAGCAGGGTGCCCACAAGCAGACCCTGGCCGCTGCGTTCGCGGTCGACGCCTTCGTCGAGGCGTTTCCCGAGCTCGAGCAGGAACGGAGGCGGGTGCAGGCCCGCCGCCGCCGCCCCGACGCCGAGATCCTGCGCCTGTTCCAGCGGCCGCTGCAGCCCAACATCGAAGTGCCGTACTTCCGCGCCGGATACGACGCCGTCGTCGATGCCCTCGGTGTGCCGGAGGTGTTCTCGCGTCGTCGTCGGATCGTGGTGGCCACCGGCGACACGATTCGGCCTGCCATGGCCGGCCCCGCCATCCGTGCGTGGCAGATCGCGCTCGCGCTCTCCCGCGAGCACGACGTCGAACTGATCAGCACGACCGCGGCCGACGGCATGAGCCACCCTGATTTCCGGGTCCGGAAGGTGAGCGCGCATGAACTGAAGGGCCTGGTCGATTGGGCGGACGTCATCGTGTTCCAGGGGCACGTGATGTTCGAGCACCCGTCGATCGCGGCGTCCCAGAAGGTCGTCCTGGTCGACATCTACGACCCGTTCCATCTCGAGCAACTCGAACAGGCGCGCGACCTCGGCCGCCTGCACCGGCGGCAGATCGTGCAGGGTTCCACCGACGTGCTGAACCAACAGCTGGCGCGGGGCGACTTCTTCACCTGCGCGAGCGCGAAGCAACGCGACTTCTGGCTCGGCCAACTGGCCGCGATGGGCCGGATCAACCCGCTCACCTACGACGCCGACGAGACGCTCGGTGAGCTGATGGCGATCGTGCCGTTCGGAGTGAGCGACACGCCGCCGGTGCACTCGCGGCCCGCGCTGAAGGGCGTCGTCCCCGGGATCGGGCTCGACGACAAGGTCGTGCTGTGGGGCGGGGGGATCTACAACTGGTTCGATCCACTCACGTTGTTGCACGCGATCGACAAGCTCCGCACCCGCCTGCCGAACGTCCGGCTGTTCTTCCTCGGGCTGAAGCACCCCAATCCGCACGTGCCCGAGATGCGGATGGCCGTCGCCACCCGCGCGCTGGCCGACGAGCTCGGGCTCACCGACACCCATGTCTTCTTCAACGAGGGATGGGTGGAATACGACGACCGCCAGAACTACCTCCTCGAAGCCGACGTCGGGGTGAGCACGCACCTCGACCACGTGGAGACGGAGTTCTCGTTCCGGACCCGGATCCTCGACTACTTCTGGGCATCGCTGCCGGTCGTGGCGACGCGCGGGGATTCCCTGGCCGAGCTGATCGAGCACCACGAGGTGGGTCTCACCGTGCCGGCCGAAGACGTCGACGCGCTGGAGGAGGCGCTCTACGCGCTGCTGGCCGACGACGACCGCAACGCAGCGTGCCGGGCGAAGGCGGTCGCGGTGGCCGAGGAGTTCCGCTGGACCACCGTGCTGTCCCCGATCGTCGAATTCTGCCGCGACCCGCGACGCGCGCCCGACCTCGTCGACCCCGACATGGTGGAGCTGGCGGCGACCGCCCCCACCACCCGGACGCGGAACCCGAAGTTCTTCTCGTTCCGTCACGACGTCGGAACCATTGCTCGGCACCTCCAGGCCGGCGAGTTGAAGTCCATCGTGCGGAAGGTGCTGGGCCGGATCCGGCTCGCACTGCACATCTGATCGACGGCCTCGTGTCGTGCGCAGCCGCGGATGCACCAGCGGTTACAGGAGCGGAGAGACAGGATGAGCTCGGACACGATACGGGTCGACATCGGCTGCGGGAACGCCAAGCGGGAGGGGTTCGTCGGGCTCGATCAATTCGCCGGAGAACAGGTCGACCACATTCTCGACCTCACGCGCGATCCGTATCCCTTCCCGGACGACAGTGTCGACGAGGTGTTCTCCGCGCACTTCCTCGAGCACATCGACGAGCCGAATCACGTGTTCGAAGAGATCGGGCGCATCTGCAAGGACGGCGCCGCGATCGAGTTCTACACGCCGTACGCGTGGACGAACGAGGCGTTCCTGTACGGCCATCTCCACGGCATCACCGAGGAGCTGTGGAACCACCTCGGGGTCTCCCACCGCGATGTGTACGCCGGGATGCTCAAAGGCCGATGGCTGCTCCGACGCTTCGTGTTCGTGATCGACCAGGCCACGGTCGACGATCTCACCCGTCGCAAAGTCGACCTCGACTTCGCGGTGCGCTACCTCAAGGGCGTGGTGAAGGAGTTCGGGGTCGAGATCGAGTTCCGGCGCGACCTGGCGCTCCCCGCGGTGGTACCGGAACGGGTCTATGCCGTCACCCGGTTCGGCGAACGGAAGCCGCTCGTGGCCCCGGCCGCGTCTTCGGTGGGCTCGTCGCTGGAACGGTGGGCGCGCGGCCTCAAGCGTCGCCTCGGGCGATAGCCGCGCGGCGGGAGCGCGGCGCCGGACCCGCTCGCAATACGCTGGTGGACGTCGACCGAGCGTGCGAGGGGTCAGCAACATGAGCGGAAAGCTGAAGGCGACGGTGGGCCTCGACCCGCTCAGTCGCAAACAGCACGCGGACTGGGCGCGTGCGGGATTTCTGGTGCTGCCGCGATTCTACAGCGAGGCGCGCATCGACGTGATCACCGACCTGGTGGAGACCGAGTGGCGCAATCGCCGCCGCGACGAAAACCCGCTCGTCATCGACGTGCTCGAGGGTGAGCTCGCCGACCGCCGCATGTACTTCCGCGACGCACCCGACGACGCCAAGCAGTATCCGTACAAGCTCAATGATCTGTACCTGACCAGCCAAGAGGTGCGTGATCTGGTGCTCGACAAGCACCTCGTCGCGATTCTCCGCTCGCTCATCGCCGGCGATCCGACCGTGTGCAACTCGCTCAACTTCGAGCGGGGCAGCCAGCAGGACTACCACTTCGACACCTATTACATGCCGGGTCCGTGCGAGAACGGCCTCGTGGTCACGTCGATCTGTCTCGAGGACGTGCATCCCGACGCCGGTCCGCTCACCTACTACCCCGGGAGCCACGAGATCCCGCCGTACCGCTTCTCCGACGGAGGGGTCCGGGCGGTTCACGACGAGATGGAAGAAGCGACGAAGTACGCGTTCGCCGAGATCGCGGCGCGCGACATCGAACCGGTCGACTTCCACGGGCGCAAGGGCGACGTCTTCATCTGGCACGAGCAGCTGTACCACGGAGGCCGCAAGATCGTCGACCAGTCGCGCACGCGGCGCAGCCTCGTCACGCACTACTGGCGGGCCGACGTGCTCGAGGTGCCGGAGGGCTGGCACATGACCCCGATGGGAAAGCGCGGGTCGTATCTCAATCGTGTGCACCAGCCGGTGCCGCAGGGCTGATCACCCACGCGCCGATCGAGCGCCGCGTGGACCGCTCGGCGCGCCGCGGTCAGGCGGCGGGCTGGAGGGCAGGCTCGAGCTGGTCGACGACGTGACACAGCTCGGTGCTGCCGTCAGCCGGCACGCCGAGTCGCAACCACGGCTTGGTCGCGGCGACGCTCACCACCAGGGCCTGCCCGCCGGTCGCCGGGAACGATCGACCGCGGCCGCGGGTCGTGCTGCCCGGTTCTGGGGCCTGCAACTGCGCGGTGATCGTGCCGCTACGGGACGGCGTGACCGTGACCGACCCCGGTGCGGGGAACTGGAGCAGCACGACCGGCTGATCGGAGGTGCCGGTGACGCTGACGCAATCGGCGGTGGAGGCGGGGGCCACGGTCGCGCCCTCGGTCCCGACGATCGTCGGGACCGCGCCGGCACCGGGAGAGGCGGAGGAGCCGGCGGCGATCTGGAGGAACTCGGAAGCCGTCAGACGTTCGACGGCCGACGGGTGCACGTTGCCCGGGAGGTCGCCGTTGCGGGCCAGGGCGCGCAGTGTGGAAGCGGTCAGATCGGGGTTGTACTCGGGCGAGGGTTGCGGCGACAGGACGTCGGCGCCTCGGGCGAGCAGCCCGGCGGCGGCCACGATGCGTTGCTTGTTCTCCTGCTTGAAGACCGCGAACTCGTTGGCGTGCAGATTGACCGTGCTGACGCTCACGAGCAGGAGCACTGCTGTCGCGACCAAGCCCACGCTGACGCTGACTGCGAGCGGTCGACCGGCGACCAGCCGCGTGGACGCGAGCGCCACCACCGGCACGAGCAGGGCGATGACGACGTAGCCGTAGCGCGGCGCGCCGGCGGCAGCCACGCCGAGACCCGAACGGCGGATGTTGATCAGGAAGAGGAACACCGGCGCGCCGATCGCGAGAGTGAGCAGCACCGGCCAGGGCTCGGCGAACGGACGCGCCACCCACACCAACCAGATCGCGAGGAGCACCAACAGGACCGGCGCGACGCCGGTGAGGCCGGTTGCCGCGTCGACCGCGTCGACGAGCCCGCGCCACACGAACGCCGGTGCCTGCTGGATCGCGGTGCCGAGCGGTTGTTGTTCGACTGCGGTGACGTGGTGTCCCCACTTCGCGTACCAGAGGAGGTACACGACGGCCGGCAGCGATACGACGGCGAGCGCAACCCGCCAGCCCCGGCGCAGCAGCGCGGTCGTGCCCACGACGAGCAGCATGGTGAGCCCGACGCCAGAGCACATGAGGGCAAGGATGTTGCAGACCCATCCGTACGCGTCGCGTCGTTGGAAGGGTCCCCGCTCGGGCATGAGGAGCAACGCGAGGAGGCCGAGCGCCACCGGCGCGACGAACGTGATCTGGAACGCGTTGACGAGGTCTTCCCACCCGGCGCCGATCACGAGGAACACCGCGGCGGCCGCGGTCGCCAGCATCGGTGCCACCCCGGCTCGCAACATCAGGCGCCACAGGAGATGCGCGACCAGGAGTTGGAACAGGAACAGCACCACCAGATACGGCAGGTACGTGCGCACGCCGAACACCGAGAACAGCGCCCGGTAGATCAGGATCGGGACGGTCACCCAGTGTTCGTTGTGGGGTTCGAACAGCCCGAGGGCGTGCTGACCGACGATTCCCCGCTTGACGAGGATGTCCCACTCGTCGCCCGAGAACCACTGGTGCCGGTCGACCCACACGAGATACAGGAAGCCGACGACGAGCGACGCGTAGTGGAGCAGCCCCGCGTACCACTCGGTCGAGCGCCGCGCGAGCGGCGCGCGGAACCGGTCGACGACACCCGCTCCGGCTGTCGGTTCGGTCATGCCGATGATTGCGGAACGCGGCCGATCACGAGGAACTGCTTCCCGAGCACCCGCCACGCGAACGGCATCCGGAGGTAGAGGCGGGTGAGCGTGGGCGACGGCGGGAGGATGCCGCCGAACGAATAGGGCAGGAACTGCGGGATCACGCGTTCGACCTCGAAGCCGGCCGCGTAGAGGTGCTCGGCGACCGCGACATGGGTGAGCGCCAGCACGTGGTCGGCGAAATCGAAGTACTGCTTGGAGCAGTAACGGAAGTTCGGGCCGAGCACGACGACGCTGTCCGCCGGGTTCGGCGGCGCGTCGCATCCGGGTGAGGAAGCCGGCGATCTGCTCCTGCGCGCCGAAGTGTTCGAGCAGGTTGGAGATGAAGATGCCGCCGAAGAACGACTCCGGAAGATCGATCCGGCGGATGTCGCCGAAGACGGCCTTCACCGTGGGGTCGCGTCGGTGGTCGGGGAATTCGACGGCGTCGACCATCCACCGCTCAGCCGCGGGGACCGCGTTGATGAACTCGCCCCATCCCGCCGCCGGGTCGAGCACGCGGTCGGGCCGCCCCATCAGGTCGTACACGAAGGGGGCGATCTCGTTCCAGACCGCCTGGCGGGCAGCAGGGTCGACGCCGCGGTGGCGGTACTCGTAGAGCCGCTCGTAGTCGATCGCGCCGGCGGCGTCGGGTCCGTTGTCGTCGGTCATGGGCTCCGATTTCCGCGGGGTGTCTCGCGCTGCATCGTGCGCTGGCGTGGGGTCCGGCACGGCCGGCGCTCGGTCGGGGCGGCGAGCGGATCGTAGCCGGGGGCCGCGCGTGATCCGGACAGCCCCGTCCGCCCGGCCGACGGCCCGGGGCGCACCCCTACCGGTCGATCCGGCTGCACGGCAGGTTCACGTAGATCCCGGGTGGCGATATCGCGACCGGCGCCACCTCGGTACCGGGTTTCTGGCACGCGAGGCGCGCGCCGGCGAGTGCGGCGAGCCATCGGGGACCGGTCGATCGCGAGTTCACGGTGCGGAACCCGACGACCCCCACGACGGCGAACTGCACCGCGATCACGGCGATCGCCACCTTTCTCGTGGCGGCACCGATGGCGGCGCCGCTCACGAGCACGAAGAGACCACTGAGCAGGAGCAGGATGGACAGGGTCGCGAACCGACCGCCCGCGAACGAGAACGCTCTGGCGCTGAGACGCAGTGGGCTCGTCCCGCGTGCATCGACGGGATAGCAGAACAGCAAGATGGAATACCCGATCGTGATGAGCCCGAGGCACCGTCGGCTCCCGACAGTTCGCGACACGAGGAACGCGATCAGCGCGATGAAGATCGCGGCCGCGACCCATGCGACGACGTCCCCGAGATCGAGCCACAGTGACCGGATCCACTTGTCGCCGACGAGCACCGAACCCAGGACCCGCACGGAGAAGAGCTGCGGCAACTGCGTCGCATGGCTGACGACCTCCGGCGACGGATCGGACGACAGCAACGCCACGAGTCCCTGGATCGCGAGACCGACGCCGAAGATGGCCAGCACGGTGCGGCTCTTCGCGTCGGTCCGCTTCCACGCCAGGAGCAGCGCGAGGGGTAGGTAGAGCGCGGTGAGCACGTTCGACGTCGCGGCGAGGAATGCGATGCTGCCGGCCAACGCGACGTCGCGCTTCGTCGACGGCCGGAACAGGATCGCCCAGTAGCAGACGAAGACGAACGGCCAGTTGACGTTCACGGCGGAGGCGAGGTTCTCGGTGATGGCGGCGGGGACGAACGCCACGCCCAGGACCAGGACTCCCCGCAGGACGCGCGACGGGACGAGGGTCGCCGCCAGCCGGTAGACGGAAACCGAGAGCAGCGCGGTGATCAACGCGGCGGAGACCGAGAGGTAGCGGGCGAGCTGGGTCGCCGGCACCGCCTCCGATCCCAAGGCGATCAGCCGGGGCGCGAGCTGCTCGTACCCGGCGTACGACGTGAAGAGAGAGCCGAGGTGCGGGGCGCCCTGGAGGAACACCGGCCCGTCCTCGGCCCAGACCGTCTGCCAGGACGGAACGCCGGCCTGCCGGAGCAGCTGCAGCACCGTCAGGAGGACCACGGCCCCCACGACCAGCGTGGGCGGCACCCAGCGGTATCCCGGCGGGGGCGACTGCTCCCTGGACAGGGTGTCGTTCGTGGCCGTCATCGTCGTGTTCGGCATCGGTGGCCGCCGGATGGTATCCGGAACCCGCCTTTCGGAACGTGATCGGCTTCCTGTTACCACCCGACGCGAGGTCGCTCCGGTACGATTCGACCCTCGTGGACGAAGGAGCGGGCGCCGGGATGAGTGGGTCGTTCGACGTTGCCGTCGTCGGTGGTTGCGGCCACGTCGGGCTTCCGTTGGGGCTGGCGTTCGCGAGCTGTGGCCTGCGGGTCGCGCTCTACGACCTCAACGCCGACGCGGTCGCGTCGGTGAACGCGGGCCGGATGCCCTTCGACGAGCCGGGCGCCGCCGACGTGCTCACCGCGGTCGTCGGCTCGGGTCATCTCGAAGCGACCAACGCGCCCGTCGCCATCCACGATGCCGAGAACGTCGTGATCGTGATCGGCACGCCGATCGACGAACACCTCAATCCGGATCTCAACGCGGTGCCGGCGGCCATCGCCGACATCGCTTCCGAGTTGCACGACGGCCAACTGCTC
Organism: uncultured Actinomycetes bacterium; assembly: GCA_963819735.1. Classification (GTDB taxonomy): domain Bacteria; phylum Actinomycetota; class Acidimicrobiia; order IMCC26256; family DASPTH01; genus CAWFXC01. Next base: position 2,091,618 of record CAWFXC010000001.1, read on the forward strand.
GTGCTCCGTAGCACGGTGTACCCCGGCGTCACCGCGATGGTCGAACAGGTGGTGACGCGTCTCGGCCTCGACCTCGACGTCGCGTTCTGTCCCGAACGCATCGCCGAGGGCAAGGCGATGGTGGAGCTCTTCGAGCTGCCGCAGATCGTCGCGTCTCGATCGCCGCGGGCACTCGAGCGCGCCACCAAGCTCTTCCGCAATCTTGCCCACGACATCGTGTACCTCGAACCCGAGGAAGCCGAGCTCGCGAAGCTGTTCACGAACACGTGGCGTTACATCAAGTTCGCCACTGCCAACCAGCTCTACATGATGGCCAACGACTTCGGCCTCGACTACGAGCGCATCCGGGTCGCGCTCTCCTACAACTACCCGCGCGCCGCCGATCTCCCGAGCGCCGGCTTCGCCGCGGGGCCGTGTCTCTTCAAGGACACGATGCAGCTCGCCGCGTTCAACAACAACAACTTCCACCTCGGCCAGGCGAGCGTGTCGATCAACGAAGGGCTCCCGCTCTACGTGGTCGCCCGGCTCGAGCAGCGCTACGACCTTCCGAACCTGACGGTCGGGATCCTCGGGATGTCGTTCAAGGCGGAGTCCGACGACATCCGCTCGAGCCTGAGCTACAAGCTCAAGCGCATCCTCCGGTTCAAGTCGGGCCGGGTGCTCACCCACGACCCCTACGTCACGAACGACCCCGATCTCGTCCCGATCGACGTAGTCGTGGGCGAGTCCGATCTGCTCATCATCGGCACCCCGCACGCGATGTACGGCGATTTGGTGACCGACGTGCCGATCGTCGACATCTGGAACCTCCGCGACGGCGGAGTCATGGTTTGACCGAGACCGAGCGCCCTCGCGTCTCGATCGTGATCCCCGTCTACAACGAGGGCGACGCGATCGAATCCTGTCTCGACCGCATCCTCGCCGGCGTGAGCCTGCCGTGTGAGGTGCTGGTCGTCTACGACGACGAAACCGACTCCACGGTGGCGCCGCTCCGCAAGCTCGCCGAGGCCGACGATCGCATCGTGCCCACCCTCAACACCTACGGGCGCGGCCCGGCGCGGGCGATCCGCTATGGAATCGACCACGTGCGCGCGCCGGTGGCGGTCGTCACCATGGCCGACGGCAGCGACAACGCCGAGCAGATCGACGACTTGTGCAAGCTGGTCGAGCGCGGGGTGGTGATCGCGGCCGCGTCGCGCTACATGTCCGGCGGCCAGCAGATCGGGGGCCCGTTCATCAAGACGCAGCTCTCGCGGCTGGCCGGGCTCTCCCTCTACTGGCTCGCCCACGTCGGCACTCGTGACGCCACCAACTCGTTCAAGGCGTACTCGGTGGAGTTCGTTCGCGAGGTCGACATCGACTCCGACACCGGATTCGAGATCGGCATCGAGCTCGTCGCCAAGGCGCGACGGCTCCGTCGCCCGGTGGCGGAGATGCCGACGATCTGGCTGGAACGGGCCCAGGGAACTTCGAACTTCAAGGTCGCGAGGTGGATCCCGCGGTACCTCCGTTGGTACCGGTTCTCCTTCGGCCCCAGGCTGCCGCTCGAACGCGTGCGCGCAGCAGGAAAGGAATAGCAGCACATGACCGACCAGAAGGTGCTCGTCAGTGGTTCGTCGGGGTTCATCGGCGGCTACGTCGTCGAGGAGCTCCTCTCCCGGGGCTACACGGTGGTGGGAATCGACAACCACTCCAAGTACGGACGCGTCGAGAAGTCGTACGACGACAACCCCGGTTACACGCTGGTCGAGGGCGACGCACGCGACGTGCCGCTGCTCACCGACCTGCTGATGGAGTGCGATCACTTCATCGCCGGTGCCGCGCTGATCGGTGGGATCTCCTACTTCCACACCTTCGCCTACGACCTGCTGGCGACGAACGAGCGCATCATGGCCTCGTCGTGTGACGCCGCTATCGCCGCGCACCGCGAGGGCAAGTTGCAGAAGGTCACCTACATGAGCTCGTCGATGGTGTTCGAGTCAGCCGACCAGTGGCCGTCGTACGAAGGCCAGGAGCGGGAGGTCCCGCCGCCGATCTCCTCGTACGGCTTCCAGAAGCTCGCGGTCGAGTACTACGCGCGCGCCGCCCGCTCGCAGTACGACCTTCCGTACACGATCGTGCGTCCGTTCAACTGCGTCGGCACCGGCGAGATGCGGGCGAAGTCGGAGATCGAGGTGATGAGCGGCAACGTGAAGCTCGCCATGAGCCACGTCGTCCCCGACCTCATCCAGAAGGTCGTGAAGGGCCAGGACCCGCTGCACATCCTCGGCGCGGGCAACCAGATCCGCCACTACACCTACGGTGCCGATCTCGCCCAGGGCATCGTCACCGCGATGGAGCATCCCGACGCGATCGACGACGACTTCAACCTCTCCACCGCCGAGGCCACGACCGTGCTCGAGCTGGCCGAGAACATCTGGCACCGGCTGCTCGGCGCCGATGTTCCGTTCCGCTACGTGAGCGACGATCCCTTCGACCACGACGTGCAGATGCGGGTGCCGTCGGTCGAGAAGGCCAAGAAGGTGCTCGGCTTCGAGGCCACCACGACGCTCGACGAGATGCTCGACGTCGTGGTGCCGTGGGTCGTGGCGGCGATCGACAAGGGTCTGATCTGACGCAGCGGGATCCCTCCCGCCTCGACGCCGCGTGACCACGACCGCGACCCCTCTCGACTCGATACCGACCCGGCGGTGGACGGGCGAGCGCGCGGCGCTGCTCACGTTCGTCGCGGTGGCCGCGGCCGGCGCGACCTTCCTCCTCGTGATCAACCGCCACCAGTGGTTCCTCACCGAGGACTGGGTCTTCTTCGTGCTCAACCAGGCGCGCCAGCACCACGGCGACTGGACCGGGTTCTTCCTCGAGCAATACCGCGGGCACTGGATCACCACCACGAACGTGCTGTACGAGCTGGCGTACCGGGCGTTTGGTCTCCGTCACTACCTGCCCTACCTGCTGCCCACCATCGCCGCGACGTGCGGGATCGCGGTGCTGTTGCGCGTGCACATGCGCCGGGCGGGTGTCGGTCCGTGGACCGCGACTGCGTTCGCGTCGTTGGCGCTGTTCCTGGCGGCCGGGTCGGAGGACGTGGCCAAGGCGTGGCAGATCGCCTTCACCGGCGCGTTGCTGTTCGGGCTGGCGCAACTGCTCGCCTGTGACCACGACGGCCCGATCGGACGACGCGACGCGATCGCGGTCGGCTTCGGGTTCCTCGCGCTGATCACGAGCGGCGTCGGCCTGTTGTTCCTCGCAATCGTCGCGTTGTCGCTGGGCCTTCGCGGTCGGTACCAGGCCGCGCTGGTGAACGTGGTGCCGTTGGTGGTGGTCTACATCCCTTGGTACCTCGTCTACGGGCGTCATTGGACGACTGCTGAGCACGCGCACCTGTCCGACACCGGCGACGTGCTCCATCGGGCGTGGCACGCGCTGAGCGTCTCGTTCGATTCCATGACCCGGGCGCACGGCATCGGTGGTGTGCTGGCAGCCGTGCTGGTCGTCGGCGCGTTCGTCGTGAGAGTTCCGGCGCGGCGCCTCGGGGTCGCGCCGGTGGTTGCGCTCGCGGTGGGCGCGCCGGCGTTCCTCGTGTTCGCCGGCACGACCAGCTTCGTGTCGCTCGAAGTCCTGCCCGCGCGCTACCTCCATGTCACCAGCCTCCTGTTGCTGCCGCTGATCGCGGTCGTGTGGTCCCGCGCGCTGGGCGGACGGCGGGTGCTGATCGTCGTCGGGGTTGGTCTGGTCGCGGTCGCCACCGTGGCGAACGCGATCGCCCTCGCCAATGACGTCGACGGCTACACGCGCATCAATGAGATCCTGAAGCCTGAGCTCCTCGCGATGGCGTCGATCCCCGACCTCTCCCGATTGCCGGGTGACACCCAGCTCACCGAACCCTTGCTCACCGGCATCACCGTCGACACGATCGAGCGGCTCCAGCGCGCGGGCGCATTCCCGTCGACCGCCGGTGTAACGCCCGCCGAACGGTTCCGCGTGAACGTCGATCTGTCGGTGCAGCTCGTGCCGCCCGGCGCGCACGTTGCCCCGGCGCCGGCCGCGCGACTGGCGGCCGGATCCACTCCCGGGCTCGAGGTGTCACCGACCGGATGCGTCGTCGCGCCCGCCGGTGGCGACCGACCGCACCTCGTCCTCGACGTGGGCCGCCGGGCCGTGCTGCCGATCTCGAGCACCGCTGGAGGTGCGCTCGACGTCGACGTGCGGGATCCGGCAACTGGGCTCGAGCAGCCCAAGTCGATGGTGCTGCCACCGGGGAAGTCGACCCTGCGCGTCGATCTTCCCGACGTCGTTCTCGGGGTGGATCTCCCGGTCCCGGGACCCACCGAGGTGTGCGGGCTGCGCGGGTAGACGACCACTTCGCGGCGGGTTCAGCCCCCCGGAGCCGACGAGGGTGTCGTGACGGGGGCGGAGGTGGTGTCGAGCCCGAGATCGGCGCACGACGCCACGACGTCGAAGGGGTACGGGTCGACCGCGAGCGTCACCGGCTTGGTCGGGTCGGTGCGGCACGACGCCTTCGCGACGGTGACCGAAGGCCCCCACTCGGGTCCCTTCGAGCGGGGCGTCATTTCGCGGAAGCCCACCGCCGCGACAACGGCGAACTGCACGACGATCACGCCGGTCACCACCTGGCGGGTCGTGTTCCGGAGCCGGCTTCCCGACAACATCACGAACAGTCCACTGGTGAGCAGCCACACCGAGAGCGTCGTGTACCTCGTGGAGATCGGGTGGTACGCCATATCGGAGAACAGTCGGAGGCCGACCGTGCTGCGGTCGTAGACCGGTGCGACGTACAGCAGGATCGAGTAGCCGAGGGTCAGGAGACCGAAGAGGCGTTGCGCGCCGACGCTGCGCACCGCGAGGAACGCGACGAGCACCACGAGCAGCACGCCGCCGAGGATCGCGATTCCCCAGCCGATCGAATCCCAGACGTCGGGGAGCCAGTGCTCGCCGACCAGCGCCGATCCGGTGACCCGCACGAGGTAGATCCCGGGGAGGTCGGCAAGGTGGCTCGTACTGCTCGGCGTGGTGTCGGTGGCGGTGAAGATGACTCCGACCTGGATCGCGATGCCGACCATGAACACGGCGCCGACGATCGCGGTCGGCCGGTCGCGCCGGCGCCAGAGCAGGTAGAGCGCGACCGGTACGTACAGGAGCGCCAGCCCGTTGCTGGTGGCGGCGAAGAACGCGACGATCGACGCGATCACGATGTCGCGTGCGCGACGCGGGTGGAAGAGCAGTGCCCACCAGCCCGCGAAGAGAACGGCCCACAGCGAGTTGACCCCGTTCGCGGTCTGCTCGAGGACGAGGGCGGGGATCAGCGGCACGTTGAGCGCAAGGACGGCGCGCAGGACGCGCGAGCTGATCAGTTGCGCGCTGAAGTGCCAGACCGCAAGGGCGGCGAGGCTGGTGACGAGCGCGCCGGCGACCGCGTAGTAGACGGCGACGTCACCGATCGGGATCTGGTGCGCGAGCAGCCCGAGCAGGCGGGGATGCAGTTGGAGGTAGCCCGCGTACCCCTGGAAGATGTTGCCGATCCCGCGGGTCTGGCTGAAGTAGACGGACCCGTCCTCCGCCCACACCGTGCGCCACGAGGCAACGCCCGCCTGGCGGAACAGTTGCGCGGCCGTGAGCGCGGCGACGAACGACACGCCGAGGGTCCAGGCCAGAAGGAGCGCGCCGCGGGGCCGGGACGAGTGTTCGCGCGCGGGTGCCGGTCGGCCACCGGCGACCGCCGCCGTGGTCGGCGTCACAGGACCCCGACCCTACCGGGGTCCGGCCAGGGCTTCGCGGCGCGGGATCGGTTCCGGACTCCGCATCGCCGGCGGTCGGCGTATCAGCACGAAGATCAGCGCCACCATGGGCGCGGCCCACAGGACCGCGGCCACGCCGATCCCGGCGATTCCGGCCCCGCCCCGCTCGGCGAAGAGTCCCCACCACACGACCGACCCGGCTTCGACCGCGGCGACGATCGCGGCTACCAGCGCGAGCCAACGCGGGGCGGCGACGAATCCTCCGGCCGCCACCACGATCAACACGCCCGCGGTGGGTTGCAGCAGGGCCGCGCCGAGGCCCTGGGGGTCGATCCCCCAGAACAACACCGCGAGTGCGAGCGGCCCGACGAGCATCCAGATCCATTCCACCCGCGACGAGCGGTACCACGCCCGCAAGCCGAAGAACGCGATCGGTATCAGCGCGAACAGCAGCATCCCGCCGAGCGTGCGGTCGTGCACCGTGAACCACGCCTCCCGGCCCGAGATGAATTGCGTGGGCGCGGCGAGGAAGTTCCGCCGCATGTCGAACGGCCAGATCGTGTCGACGATCATGTCGAGCCTCACGTGGAGCGCGTGACCGAGACCGAGGTTCGTGAACGACCGCCACGCATTGCCGAACTCGTGGCGCAGGTTGTTCGGATTCGTCATCGTGTAGCCGAGGGGGTAGGTCAGCATGCGCGAGGGGTGCGCGTAGGCCGTCGTCCAGAGCTGCCACGGAAGGAGGGTCGCCACCAGGACCCCGAGGGCTGCCAGCCCCCGGCGCGGCGCTCGGAGGAGGGCCACGAGCAGCGAAGGGATCACGAAGATCGCCGCGAGCGGGTGGGCGAGGTAGGCGAGCCCTGCAGTGCCGCCGATCAACAGTGGGTGCCGGCGTTCGCGGACGAACGCGTAGTTCAAGAGCACGAAGAACGCGGCGAGCATCTTCGGCCACGTGAAGAACACGTGCGTGAACACGAACGGGTTCGATGCCGCGAGCAGGCCGGCGATCAACGCAGCGCGCCGGCCGAAGATCGAGAGTGCCAGCCGCCCGATGCCGACGACCACGAGCGCGTTGAGGAGCACCAGCACGAGGTGCACCTGCCAGTACCCGAGGTCGTCGTTGACCTTCGGCCGAAGCTTTTCGGGCGGGAGCAACTGCAGCGCGGTGCGAGGCAAGGTGTCGCCCGCGCCCGCGGTGAGCGACGCGGTGACTGCGCCCGCGAGTGGCGTGCGGTCGGCGAAGTCCCAGAAGCCGTAGAAGTTGTTGACGACCGGGTTGATCCGGTTCTGCAGGAGTTGGGTGGCGGTCACCGGGAACAGGTTGTCGGGCGGCAGGTTCGTCACCCGGGCGCTGAGGATCGAGCCCGGGTACGCCACGGTGTCGGGCGGGTCGCCCTGCACGGTGCCGAACGCCGCGACCGCGAGGAAGCAGCACGCCACCGGCACGAGGAGGATCCAAGACCTGCGCCCGCACTCGATCACCGAGCCGCGCACCGCGGGTCGTCCGAGTAGTACCAGAGCGCCGACCGTCCAGGCCACCAGGCCGAGGGTCGACTGGGTCGCGAAGTTCCATGGCACCACCAGTGCGGTGGCGGTCAGCGCGGCGAAGAACAGGATCGCGACGACGGGTGCGAGCGCGACCCGGTCGTCGGGCGAGAGCTTTCGCGGCAGCGCGCACGTCCAGACCACCGCCGCGCCGAGGAAGACGAAAAGCAGCGCGACGGCCGCGGCCAGCGTCAGCACTCGCGTGTCCGACGATCGCGCACCGTGTCGGGCAGCATCCGCGCGAAACCGCCGAACGCCCGGAGTCGATCCTGCACCACCTGCCCGCGCGGCGCGCGACCCGACAGCGCCGGCGCGACGAGATCCCGGCGCGCGTACGACCCGGTGACGAGCAGCGAACGAACGGCGGCCTTCGCGACGTCGGTGGCGGGCGCGTGACGCGCCAGCACGATCAGGTGGTTGCGTTCGTCGTAGTAGCGCTTGAACGCAGAGCCGTCGACGCTCGATGCCGCGTGCACGTGGCGGATCACCGATATCGGTACCGTTCGGTACCGCCACCCCCGTTCTGCGCCCCGCCACGACAGCTCGACGTCTTCGTAGTAGAGGAACAGGCGCTCGTCGAAGAGGCCGACGTCGTCGAGGTAGGCGCGCGGCATGAGGACCGCGCCGCCGCACCACGCGAACACGTCGACCGGATCGTCGTACTGCCCGCGGTCGGGTTCGAGGTAGCCGCGGTCGGCGCCGTAGCCGTCGGCGGTGAGCACGGTGCCGACGTTGTTGATCACATCGACGGGCATGCCGGCGAGCCGGGTACTGATCCAACGCGGGGTCGAGTCGACCACGTGCTGAACGAGGTGCGACGCCGCCCGCAACTCCACCTTGGTGGGTCGTTCCGCCGAGAGGAGCAGTGAGCACGAGCCCGCGGCCGCCGGTCCCACCGGCACGCGCACGTGGGCGACGCCCGCCGACCACTGCGGCGGTGCGACGCCGGTCGATCGGGCGTGGGGTTCGGCACCCCAGAAGCCGTCGCGCAACTGCGCGCGGTTCCAGACGTCGACGTCGTCGACCCGGGCGCCTGCGAGCAGGACCCCCAGGTCGCGCCGATCGCCCCGGCCGGGCCGGACGGTCTCGGCCCGGAGCTCGATCTCCTCGAACTTCCCCGCGAACAGGATCTTGGGGCAGGCCGCGCCGAGCGCGGGATCGCCGTCGAGCGCGGCAACCAACGGCGCGAGCCAACCCGGGTCGACGGTGGCGTCGTTGTTGACGAGCGCGATCGCGTCGACACCGGTGAGCCCGCGGATCCCGAGGTTGCACGCGGCGCCGAACCCGCCGTTGACCGGGCTCTCGATCACCTCCACCGCGGGGAGCTCGGCGCGCACGCGGGCGACGACGCCGTCGGTGGACGCGTTGTCGACCAATACCACCCGGAGCCGGGCGGCCGGCCAGTCGGTGCGCCCGAGACTGCGCAGACAGTCGAGCGTGAGGTCGCCGCCGTTGAAGTTGACGACGACCACGCCCACGGTGTCGATCACCGCGACAGTCTTACGCGTCGCGCTGCTTCAGCGGTTCCCACCACCACCGGTTCTCGCGGTACCAGTCGACGGTGGCAACAAGTGCTTCGTCGAGCGTGCGCTGCCGCCGCCACCCGAGCGCGGTGACCTTTGCGATGTCGACCGAGTAGCGGCGGTCGTGACCGAGGCGGTCGGTGACGTAGTCGACCATCTCCTCGCCGACCCCGAACTGTGCGAGCAGCTTGTCGACCAGTACCCGGTTGGGGGTCTCGTTCCCGGCGCCGATGTTGTAGATCTCGCCCGGCTCGCCCCGGTCGAGCACCAACTGCACGCCGGCACAGTGATCGTCGACGTAGATCCAGTCGCGTTCGTTCAGGCCGTCGCCGTAGAGCGGGATCGACCGACCATCGAGGAGGTTGGTCGTGAACAGCGGGATCGCTTTCTCGGGGAATTGGTAGGGACCGAAGTTGTTGGTGCAGCGGGTCACGAGCACCGGGAGCCCGTAGGTGTGGTGGTAGGACAGCGCGATGAGATCGGACCCGGCCTTCGACGCGGAGTACGGCGACCGAGGTTCGAGCGGATCGGTCTCCTTGGACGAGCCCTGCTCGACCGAGCCGTAGACCTCGTCGGTGCCGATGTGCACGACGCGCCCGATCTCGAGTCGGCGCGCCGTCTCCATCACGACGTTGGTGCCGAAGCAGTTGGTGTTGATGAAGTCGTCGGGCCCGACGATCGAGCGGTCGACGTGGCTCTCGGCCGCGAAGTGCACCACCGCGTCGTGCCCCTGCATCGCGTCCTCGAGCGTGCCCGGGTCGCAGATGTTGCCCTTCACGAAGCGGTACCGCGGGTCGTCGTCGACGTCGCGGAGGGTCGACAGGTTGCCCGCGTAGGTGAGCGCGTCGTACACCGTGACTTCGTCGTCGGTGGTGGCGAGCACGTGCCGCACGTAGTTCGATCCGATGAAGCCGGCGCCCCCCGTGACCAGGATCTTGCGTGGGCTCACGGGCGGAGGCCCCAATAGGGCTGGCGCCCGGGCGGGAGGGCATCACGGCCGGGGTTCTGCTGGTCGCGGGCCGACAGCGTCGGCGACTCGACGCCCCAGTCGACGGTGACCGCCGGATCGTTCCACGCCACCCCGAGCTCGTCCTCGGGGTTGTAGTAGCTGTCGACGAGATACGTGATGACCATGTCGCTGAGGGCGGCGAAGCCGTGGGCGACCCCGGGCGGGATGAAGACGCCACGGTGGTCATGGGTGCCGTCGGGGCGCTGCCCGAGGTCGATGGCGAGAGTGGCGCGGTCGGTCGGGGAGCCGGTGCGCAGGTCGTGGAGCACCACCCGGGCGGTTCCCATCGGCACGTACCAGTAGTCGGCCTGGTGGAGGTGGTAGTGCAGGCCGACGACGGCGCCCTGCTGGCGGTTGCCGCGATTGCCCTGGACCATCTCCCGGCCCTGGGGGAACCACTCGCGCCGGTACGTCTCGATGAAGATCCCGCGCTCGTCGCCGTGGATCGCGGGTTCCACCACATAAACGCCGGCGATCCCGTCGGACTCGGAGATCGTGGCCATCAGGCGAGCTCCACCCGTGAGTGGTCACCGACCATGAGGCGGGTGGCGCGCGGCGTCTCCCCGGACCGCACGACCTCGACCTGCTTGCCGATGAGCGAATCGGTGAGGCGCGTCACCGACGCGACCCGGCTGTGATCGAGCAGCACCGAGTGTTCGATCTCGGAGTCGGTGATCTCGCAATCGGCCGCGACCGACGTGAACGGTCCGATGTAGCTGTGCACGACGCGCGTGCGTTCACCGATGATGGCGGGGCCGCGCACCGTCGAGCCGATGATCTCCGCGCCGGCTTCGATCACGACGCGCCCTTCGATCCGCGACTCCGCGTCGACGGTGCCGTCGATGCGCGCGGTGAGAGTCTCGAGCACGAGACGGTTGCTCTCGAGCAGCGGATCTTTCTTGCCGGTGTCGATCCACCACCCCGCGAGGATCTCGTGGCGCACACGGGAACCGTGGTCGATGAGCCATTGGATGGCGTCGGTGATCTCGAGCTCGCCGCGGGCCGACGGTTGGATCGCCCGCACCGCGTCGTGGATGTTCGGGTCGAAGAGGTACACCCCGACGACCGCGAGATCCGAGGGCGGGTCGGCGGGCTTCTCGATGAGTTGGGCGACTTCGCCGTCGGCGCCGATCACCGCAACACCCGACTGGCGCGGATCGTCGACGTGGGCAAGGAGGATCTGGGCCGAGAGGACCCGGCCGTCGGCCCCTGCGCCGCGCGCGCGCTCGCTGTCGAACGCGTCGACGAACTCCTTGAGCCCCTGTTGGAGCATGTTGTCGCCGAGGTACATGACGAAGTCGTCGTCACCGAGGAAGTCGCGGGCGATCAGGACGCAGTGCGCGAGGCCGAGCGGCGCGTCCTGGCGGATGTACGTGACTTCGACGCCCCAGCGCGAGCCGTCGGCGACCGCGGCGATGATCTCGTCGGCGGTGTCGCCCACGATGATCCCGATCTCCTTGATCCCGGCTTCGACCATGTCTTCGATGCCGTAGAAGAGGATCGGCTTGTTGGCGACGGGTACGAGCTGTTTTGCGCTCGTGTGGGTGATCGGTCGCAGTCGGGTACCGGCGCCACCGGACAGGATCAGGCCCTTCATCGTCGGAGCATCGTAGAGGACCCACCGCCCCGTTACCTCATGGGCCGTTCAGGGGAACCTTTCCCGCGCCGATAACGTGAGATGGGCATGAATCGGGGCCTCGCCGCCGTGCGTCTCCGCAGTGCAGCCGCCAAGACCTCCACCGCGGTGCTCACTGCGTTGCTCGTTGCCGGGCTGACGGTGGCCGGGTTCGTCGGCTTCCTCGGACTCGCACCGATCCCCAGCGCGGCGGCGGATACCGCCAAGTGGGATCCGCGGATCGCGCCGATTGCCAAAGAGGTCGAGAAGCTCCGCGGGCTCACGTTCAAGCACACGGTGCCGGTCGAGTTCCTGAGCGAGAAGGCGTTCAACAAGCGGGTCGCAGTCGACGACGGCAAGCTGTCGAAATCGGAACGCGCGCAGTACAAACAGTCGGCGAGCCAGCTCAGCGCGATCGGGCTCATGAATCATGGAGTCGACCTCGCGAAGTCGCTGAACTCGTTGCAGACGTCGGGTGTGCTCGCCTACTACAGCCCCGACACGAAGCGCGTCACGGTGCGAGGAACGACGCTCGACGTCGCCAAGCGTGTGACGCTCGCGCACGAGCTCACGCACGCGTTGCAGGATCAGTACTTCGATCTCAACAAGTTGCAGGCGGCCGCCGAGAAGGATCATTCGTCGTCGGCGCTGAAGGCCCTCGTCGAGGGCGACGCGGTACGCGTGCAGAACGACTACGTGAAGCAGCTCTCGGCGGCTGACCAGAAGGCGTACACGACGACCAACGACGCCGCCACCGACAAGGCGAAATCCGGCGTCGACGCCGGTGGCGTACCCGGTGCGGTCGAAGCGCTGTTCGAGTCGCCGTACGACTTCGGCCCGCTCATGCTCGACGTCGTGATCTCGCAGCAGAAGAAGGCGGGGGTCAACGCATTGTTCCGGAAGCCGCCCACCGCCGACTCTTCGTTCCTCACTCCGTCGACGCTCTTCGACGGCAGCAGGGTGAAGACGGTCGCGGTACCGAAGTTGGCCGCCGGCGAGAACCGCATCGGCAGCCCGGACTCGTTCGGTCCGTTCTCCCTCTACCTGATGCTGGCGACCCGCCAGGATCCGGGTGCCGCGCTGACCGTCGCCGACGGTTGGGGTGGCGACAGCATGGTCACCTACAAGTCTGCACCCAAGGCCGGTGGCAACACCTGTGTCCGGGTCGCGATGACGGGGCGCACGCCGGCGGCGACGCAGGCGATCGCCGGCGCGCTGGGCCAGTGGGCCGCCGCGATGCCGGTGGGCAGCGCCGACGTGGCGACGAAGGCGGGCATCGTCACGTTGAGCACCTGCGACGTCGCCGCCGCCCGGCCCGCCGCGACCCACGACGCCTCCGAGGTGTTGACCGTTGCCGCCAGCCGGGACGCGCTCCTGAGTCAGATCGCCAACGGGGGCGTGCCGATCGCGACCGCCGAGTGCACCGCCACCGGCGTGGTGCGCGACCCGGCGTTCGCGCCGGTCCTGGCCGCGACCGCGGATGATCAGCTCGACGCCTCTGTGTTGGCGGCGCTCCGGGCCCGGGTCAGCGCGATCGCGCTCGGCTGTGCCCGCGGTGCGGGCTCCGGGCAAGTGGGCGCCGGACCGGTCGGCGCCGGACAGTCGGGTTCGGGCAGCCACGCCTGACCCGCTCGGGGGCCGGATCTCGCTCCGGGCCTGGCCCCGGCCCTTCGCACGTCGCCCGATCAGGCGATGAAGTACTTGGCCTCGGGGTGGGGGACGATGATCGCCGACGTGCTCTGCTCGGGTTCGAGCTGGAACTCCTCGGTGAGCTTCACCCCGATGCGGTGCAGCTCGAGCAGGTCGTCGAGCTTGGCCTGGTCGTCGAGATCGGGGCACGCGGGGTAGCCCCACGAGTAGCGGGACCCGCGGTACTGCTGGCGGAACAGCCCGGCCACCGTGGGACCGTCCTCGTTGGCGAAGCCCCACTCCTCGCGGATGCGGCGGTGCCAGAGCTCCGCCAGGGCTTCGGTCATCTCGACCGACAGCCCGTGGGCGAGGAGGTATTCCTGGTAGCGGTCGGCCGCGAACAACTCGCGTTCGAACTCGCTGGCCCGCTCGCCCATCGTGACCACGTGGAACGCGGCGTAGTCGGCGTCGCCGCTCTCGACCGAGCGGAAGAAGTCGGCGATGCACAGGTGACGGTCCTCGCGCTGACGCGGGAACGTGAACCGCATGCGCTCGGTGCGACGGTTGTCGTCGGACCACACCACCAGATCGTTGCCGTCGGCGTTGACGGGGAAGTAGCCCCACACCGCGGCGGGCACGAGCCAACCGTCGGCCTTGGCCTGATCGAGCTCGGCGCGCAGCGTGGGCCGGAGCCGCTCTTTGAAGTCGGCGTCGGTCTCGGCCAGGGTTTTGTCGGGCCGGAACTGCCACTGGTTGCGGAAGAGCGCGGTCTCGTTGATGTAGGTGGCGATGTCGTCGAGCGGCATGCCCTTAGCCACCCGTGAGCCGACGAACGGAGGCGTGAAGATCTCGGCGTCGGCGGCGACGTCGGAGCGCACCGCGGATGCGGTGACCGCTCGTTCCGCTTCCATCTCCGAGCGCCGGGGCGGGAGCACGCGTCCGCTGAGCTCGCGCCCGAACGCGGGGTCGAGCACGCCCGACTTCTTGCCCTCCATGAGCCGGTCCATCGTGTGGAGGCCCTCGAAGGCGTCCTTCCCGTAGAAGAGCCGGCCCTCGTAGATCTCGCGGAGATCGCGCTCGACGTAGCTGCGCGTGAGGGCGGCGCCGCCGAGCAGCACCGGGATCTCGGCCAGGCCCTGGGAGTTCATCTCCTGCAGGTTCTCGCGCATGATCAGCGTGCTCTTCACGAGCAGGCCGCTCATGCCGATGGCGTCGGCGTGGACCTCGTTGGCCTTGTCGACGAACGCCGACAGCGGTGCCTTGATCCCGATGTTGTGGACCTCGTAGCCGTTGTTGGTGAGGATGATGTCGACCAGGTTCTTGCCGATGTCGTGGACGTCGCCCTTCACGGTGCCGATCACCACGCGGCCCTTGCCGCCGGAATCGGCCTTCTCCATGTGCGGCTCGAGGTAGGCGACCGCGGTCTTCATCGTCTCCGCGCTCTGGAGCACGAACGGCAACTGCATCTCGCCGCGTCCGAAGAGATCGCCCACCACCTTCATGCCTTCGAGCAACACGTCGTTGACGATCGACAGCGCCGGCCGCGATGTGAGCTGCTCGTCGAGATCTCCCTCGAGGCCCTCGCGGTCGCCGTCGATGATGCGATGCGTGAGGCGTTCCTCGACCGTCCATCCCGAACGGTCTTCCTTCACGACGGTGGTCGCGTCGACGCCGTCGAACAGGGCCATCAGCTCGGTGAGCGGGTCGTAGTCGTCGGTGCGGCGGTCGTACACGAGGTCGAGCGCGACCTCGCGCGCACGTTCGTCGATCTTGTGCATCGGCATGATCCGCGCCGCGTGCACGATGGCGGCGTCGAGCCCCGCCTCGCGACACTCGTGGAGGAACACGCTGTTGAGCACGTGGCGGATGGCGGGCTTGAGCCCGAAGCTGATGTTGGAGAGGCCGAGCACGGTGGACGCGCCGGGGAGCTCGGTCTTCACCCGCCGGATGGCCTCGATGGTCTCGATGCCGTCGCGGCGCAGGTCGTCGGCGCCCGAACCCAACGGGAACGTGAGCATGTCGAAGATGAGGTCGGTGGGATCGATGCCGTAGCGCTCGATCGCCAGGTCGTAGATGCGCTTGCAGACCTGCAGCTTCCAGTCGGCGGTGCGGGCCTGTCCCTCTTCGTCGATGGCGAGGCAGATCACCGCGGCGCCGTACTCGCGCGCCAGCGACATCACGCGGTCGAACCGCTTCCCGGCTTCTTCGCCTTCCTCGAGGTTGGCCGAGTTGAGGATGGCCTTGCCGCCGCAGTGCTGGAGACCCGCTTCGAGCACCTGCGGTTCGGTGGAGTCGAACACGAGGGGCAGCGCGGCCTGGGTCGCGAACCGACTCGCGATCTCGTGCATGTCGGTGGTGCCGTCGCGTCCGACGTAGTCGACGCAGACGTCGAGCACGTGCGCGCCTTCCTTGACCTGCTCGCGCGCCATGCTCACGCACGTATCCCAATCACCCTCGAGCATCGCGTCGCGGAACTTGCGTGAGCCGTTGGCGTTGGTGCGCTCGCCGATCGCGAGGTACGCGAGCTCCTGGTGGAAGGTGACCGGGCTGTAGATCGACGAACAGCTCGGCTCCGGCTCGGGTGTGCGCGGTACCGGTGCGCGCGTGCCGAGGCGTTCGACGACGGCGCGGAGGTGCGCCGGTGTGGTGCCACAGCAGCCGCCGACGATGTTGAGCCCGAACTCGGTGACGAACCGGTCGTGGGCGTCGGCCAGCGCGTCGGGCGTGAGGTCGTAGTGCGTGTGGCCGTCGACGATCGACGGGAGACCGGCGTTGGGGAGGCACGAGAGGAAGGTGCGCGAGTGCTGCGCGAGGTAGCGCAGGTGCTCCGTCATCTCGGTGGGGCCGGTGGCGCAGTTCAACCCGATCACGTCGGGGCGCAGCGCCTCGAGCGAGGTGAGCGCGGCGCCGATCTCGGAGCCGACCAGCAGGCGGCCCGTGGTCTCGACCGTGACCTGCACCATGATCGGGATCTCGATGCCCGCGGTCGCCATCGCCCGACGGCAGCCGACGATCGCCGCCTTGCCCTGGAGGAGGTCCTGCACCGTCTCGATGAGCAGGACGTCGGCCCCGCCCGCCAGGAGCCCGGCCACCATGGCCTCGTAGTTGTCGCGGAGCTCGGTGAAGGCGATCTGGCCGAGCGAGGGGAGCCGGGTGCCGGGCCCGATGGAGCCGATCACGAACCGGGGCCGATCAGGGGTGGCGAACTCGGTCGCGACCTCCTTGGCGATCCGGGCCGCCTGCTCGTTGATGGCGAAGGTCTCGTCGGCGATGCCGTACTCGTTCAGCACCAACGGGAACGCGCCGAAGGTGGCCGTCTCCACCGCGTCGACCCCGGCTTCGAAGTACTCGGTGTGCATCCGGCGGATGAGGTCGGGGCGGGTGAGCACGAGACGCTCGTTGCAGCCCTCGAGATCGGGGCCGCCGAAGTCGTCGGGCCCGATCGCCTGATCCTGGACCCAGGTGCCGAAGGCGCCGTCGAAGACGAGGACGCGTTGGGTGAGCGCATCGAGAAATTCGGACATCTCGTGCCAGGGTACCGGGTGCGGTGAGTGAACTTCTCAGCTATCCGACGCCACGGTGCGCGCTGGCGGCCGAGGCGAACGGGCCGGTCGGCCCGCGCCCAGAGCTGGCGATCTCCGGAGCTGTCGCCGTAGGCCCAGACGAACGGGGACGCGTCGGGCACGAGGTCGGGAAGGTGCTCGATCCAGTCGTCGAGGCGGCGCACCTTCTCTTCCCCGCGGACATTGGCACCGACCAGGCGGCCGGTGAGGGTGCCGTCGCTCCCGACTTCGAGCTCGGTGGCGAGCACGGCGTCGAAGCGCAGTCGTTGCGCGATCGGCCGCAGGTACTCGGCGAACGAGGCCGACACCATCACGAGCCGGTGTCCCTGGGTGCGGTGCCAATCGGCGCGGGCGACGGCTTCGGTGCGCAGGTGGCGGGCCATGACCTCTTCGGCGAACGATGCCGCGATCGCGTCGATGGCGCGGGCGTCGCGCCCACCGAGCAGACGCCGGACGAGCTCCGCCTTCAGCGCGTCGCGGGTGCACGCGCGCCGGCCTCGCCGGGCGAGACGGGCGGTGGCGCTCGTGAACGCTTCGACGGCGGCGGCGTTCCCCGCGACCCGGCGAAGGAAGGGCACGACGTTGTCGCGCGTCGAGAGGGTGCCGTCGAAGTCGAATGCCGCCACGACGTCGCCCATCGCGCCAGGTAACCACACCGTCTCGGGTGCGCGATCCAGCGAGATCCGACTCATGGCCTCGTGCGGTTCTGCGGCGGGAGCGCGGTACTAGGGCGTCGGAGTCGTGCGCACCGCTTCGCGCATGGCCCGGGCGATGGTCGAGTCCGGAGTGTCGTCGATGCCGCCCATCGCGAGCCCCAGCCCGCAGACGATGCCGGCGGTGTAGATCAGCCGCCGGGCCACGGACGCGGCGTCGCTGTCGACGCGTATCTCGTTGAGCACGACCGCCAGCCGGCGTTCGCCGATTCGGGCCAGGGTGTCATCGGGGCGCAGCCTCGCACCGAGGATTCCGGCCACGCCGGCGAGATCACGCCCCCGGCGACCGATCCGCGGGTCCTCGAGCACCAAGACCGCGATCCCGTTGCCGGTTCGGCGGGCGCGGGCGAGCGCCACCGTCGTGCGGTCGAGGAGCAGGGTCCACGTGGGCAGACCGGTCAGCTCGTCGAACAACTCTTCGTAGCGGGCTCGCTCGACGTCGAGCCCCCTGAACTCCACTGAGGTCATGGGGGTTCTCCAGGTGGTGCTGCCCGTCCGCAGTGCATCGACCCGCGAAAGCATGAGCTTGAGCGCTTGTGAAATCCGATGGGCCCGGCAGTCAGATGGGTCGGGTCAAAAGAGTCGGGGGTCAGATGGGTCGGGGGTCAGATGTCGGTCAGCTGGGTCAGATCGGGAGCTTGCGGAAGACGGGGCGGGGGACGTGGCGCAGCGCAGCCATCACGTACCGCAGGGTCGACGGCACCCACACCGTCTCGCTGCCGCGCTCCAGGCCCCGCACGATGGCGGTGGCGACCGCCTCGGGGGTGGTCGAGAGGGGTGCGGCGTCCATGCCGTCGGTCATCTTCGTGGTCACGAATCCCGGGCGCACGATCATCACCTTGACGCCGGTGCCCACCAGGCTGTCGCCCAGGCCCTGGAAGAACGCGTCCATCCCCGCCTTCGACGATCCGTACACGAAGTTCGAGCGCCGCGCCCGCTCGCCCGCCACCGACGACAACGCCACGATCGCGCCGTGACCCTGCGACCGCATCCGCTGGGCGATGGGGACCGTGATCGAGACCGCGCCCACGTAGTTGACCTCGGCGATGTCGACCGCGGCGCGGGCGTCGACCTCGGCGACCTCCTGATCGCCGAGCACGCCGAACGCGAGGAGCGCGAGATCGATGTCGCCGAACCGTTCGAACACCTCGTCGATCAACGATTCGTGCGACGACGTGTCGAGCGCGTCGAACGCGATCGTCTCGACGGTGGTGGCACCAGCCGCGCGCAGTTCGGACGCGACGTCGGCCACCGTCTCCGGCTTGCGTACCGCGAGCACGATGGTGCGGGCGCGCCGCTGCACCAACTCGCGCAGGGTCGCGAGCGCGATGTCGGAGCCGCCGCCGAGCACGAGCACCGACTGCACCGAGCCGAGCGAATCCTGCATCCTGTTCTCTTTCTGGGGAAGGGTCTGGTGGAGAGCTACGGAAGCGCGAGCCGGCGGCGGAGGTCGGACTGGAGGATGCCGGCGGGGTCGACCCGGGCGCGCAGCTCGGCGAAGCGGTCGAGGTCGGGGTACATCACCGGCAGCAGCTCGGGGCGCAATCTCGAGTCCTTGGCCAGGTAGATGCGCCCACCCACCCCGGCGACCAGCTCGTCGAGCGCGTCGAGCAGTTGCGCGAGGCCGGGCACGGTCGCCGGGATGTCGAGGGCGAGGGTCCAGCCCGGCTGCGGGAACGAGAGCGGTCCGGGATTGCCGGCGCCGAATCGCTTCAGCACGGCCAGGAACGATGCCGCCCGCGCCTCGCTCAACATCTCGATCGAGGTGCGCACCGCGTCGTGGGCGGCGTCGGGCACGACGTACTGGTACTGGAGGAAGCCGCGGCTGCCGTAGAGACGGTTCCACCCGCGCACGCCGTCGAGGGGATGGAAGAACGACGAGATCGACTCGACGGGTCCGTGCAGGTTCGGCGTGACCCGGTACCAGAGCTCGTTGAACGCGGCGATGCTGAGTCGGTTGAGCAGCCCGTTCGGAGCCCACGGGGGCGCCGACACGATCGACCCGGGATCGAAGGCCAGCGGTTTGGCGCGCAACTTCTTCGGCAGGTCGTCGATGGTGGCGTTGTCGCCGCGCGACAGGATCGAGCGGCCAAGGGTGGCGCCGGTCGCGAGGCAGTCGATCCACGCGGCCGAGTACCGGAACTCGTCGTCGCCCTCGACCATCAACGCCATGACCGAGTCGAGGTCGGGGCACTGGATGTTCTCGGCCCGGATCATCGACGTGGTGACCGGGAGCAGTCGGAGCGTCGCTTCGCCGATCACGCCGGTGAGCCCCATGGCGCCGGCGGTGCCCCAGAAGAGATCGGGATCGTTGTCGGGGGTGACGGTCACGGTGCCCTTCGGCGTGTGCAGCGTGAACGATTCGACGTGGTTGGCGAAGCTGCCGTCGAAGTGGTGGCTCTTTCCGTGCACGTCGGCCGCGATCGCGCCTCCCACCGTGACCAGGCGCGTCCCCGGGGTGACGTGGACGAAGAACCCGAACGGGAGCATCGTGCGCATGATCGTGTCGAGGCTCACGCCGGCGTCGACGCGGATGACCCCGCGTTCGAGGTCGACGTCGTGGATCCCGGCGAGTGGTGTGGCGTCGAGCACGGTGCCGCCCACGTTCTGTGCCGCGTCGCCGTAGCTGCGGCCGAGGCCGCGTGCGATCAGCCCGCGCCGCCCGGCCCGGGCGAGCAGGGCATCGATCTCCGGCTCGCTCTCGACGGGGACGACGGTCGCCGCGGTGGGCGCGGTCCGGCTCCATCCGGTGAGGAGCTCGACGCGTTCGCCGACCGGAACCGCGTCAGCCATGGACGCCCAACGCGAACGTGAGGATCCAGATCACACCCACGAGCTGCAGGACGCGATCGGAGAGCACCACTTCCTCGGGTGCACCGCCGCCGCCCTGATCGACGACGAGCGCGTAGCGCATGACCGCGATCACGAACGGCACGATCGACAGGCGGAACCACGTGGTGTCGCCGTTGGCGTTTGCGTTCTCGAACGCCCACAGGCAGTACGCGGTGATCATCACGCCCGACGACACCGCGATCACGTAACCGAGGAACGCGGTGGAGTACTCACCGAGGGTGCGCCGATGCTCGAGCGAGCCGTCGCCGAGCTCCATCTGCTCGGCGTGGCGTTTGCCGGTGACGATGAACAGTGAGCCCGCGCCGGTGACGATCAGGAACCAGTTGGAGAGCGGCACCCCGGTGGCAACACCACCGGCGACGGCGCGGAACACGAAGCCCGCCGCCACCGCGGCGATGTCGATCACGGCCTCGTGCTTGAGCCAGAACGTGTAGAGCAGCGTGACCGTGAGGTAGCCCAGGATCACGAGCGCGAGCTCGCCGTCCTGGATCGGCGCGGTGATCGCGAGTGAGAGCACCATCAACACGATCGCGATCACCCGCGCGTCGCGCAGCGAGAGGTGTCCGGCTGCGATGGGCCGGTTCCGCTTGGTGGGGTGGAGCCGATCGGCGTCGGCGTCGTTGGCGTCGTTGATGAAGTAGGTCGCGCTCGCGGCCAGGCAGAAACCGACGAACGCGACCAGCGTCTCCAACACGGCCTGGCGCTGATCGAGCACGCCGGCGGCGGCGGGTGCCGCGAACACCAGGACGTTCTTCGTCCACTGCTTCGGCCGGGCGCACCGCACGACCACGCGCAGCATCGACGGACGCGCCGGTTCCGGTCCCACGGGCGGTGTCGCGCGTGGTGGTTTGACGGCGGCCATCACGCAAGGCTACTGACCCCCACCGGGGTGCCGGTGCCCGGTCGTAGACTCCGGGGCGCATGGAACGCAGCCACAGAGAACGCAAGGTCTATACGCGCACGGGCGACGACGGCAGCACGGCGTTGCTGTTCGGTGGCCGCGTGGGCAAGGACACCTCGGGCCCCGATGCCTACGGGGCGGTCGACGAAGCGGTCTCCACCCTCGGATTGGCCCGGGCCGAAGCCGAACGCGGGGGCGAGCTCGACGAGTTGATCATCCGGCTGCAGCGCGAGTTGTTCGTCGTCGGGGCCGAGTTGGCCACCGCGCCGGAGAACCGAGGCAAGCTCGAAGCGGGGGTCTCGCTCACGACCAGCGAGATGGTCGACGCGCTCGAGCCGATCATCGACGACATCACCGCCCGGTACGAGGCGCCGACCGAGTTCGTGCTGCCCGGCGAGAACCGCGTGGCGGCCGCGCTCGACGTCGCGCGCGCGGTCGTCCGTCGCGCCGAACGCCAGGCGGTCGCCGCCGCGCACGCCGGCTGGCTCCCCGACAGCCGCGTGGTGCCCTACCTGAACCGTCTCGCCGATCTCGTCTACACGCTGGCCCGGTGGCAGGAGGGAACCTTCCGCCCGGTGCGCACCAGTACCTGAGACACTGCCGCCCGCTCTCCCGAAACCAGCTTTCCCGGATACCGCATCCCCCACCAGAAATCGGAGAAGAAGACCGTGTCGCTCTCGTTCACTGTTGTCACCACGCCCGCCGACCGCGTCGCCGTCGAGTTGCTGGCCGTCCCCATCGGCAAGGACGGCGGGTTCGGTCCCGGCGCCGACGCCGTCGACGCCGCGCTGGGCGGCGGCCTCGCCGACTTCATGCGCGAGGCCGGTTTCGAAGGCAAGCCGGGCGAGACGCTCGCGGTACCCACCGCGGGCAAGCTCCGGGCCAAGGCCGCGATCCTCGTGGGCATCGGCGACCCCGACGAGCTCACCCTCGACGGTGTGCGCCGCGCCGCCGCCGCCGTCGCCCGGCGCGCCACCAAGGGCGCGTCGGTCGCGACCACTCTGGCGAGCGCGGGGTCGCAGCTCGCACCCGGCGACGCCGCGCAGGCGCTGGCCGAGGGCTTCGTGCTCGGTGCGTACCAGTACCTCGACTACAAGCGGGAGCCCGCGCCCACCAAGCTCGCGAAGGTCAGCGTGATCTCGTCGGGCGGGGCCGCGGTGCGCGACGGTCTCGCGCGCGGTGCCGCCATCGCCGACGCGGTCAGCTGGGCGCGCGACATGGTGAACACGCCGTCGAAGGAGAAGTCGCCGGCCGAGATGGCAGCCGCGGCGCGCAAGTTGCTGCGCGGCCGCGGCGTGACCCTGCAGGTCCTCGACGTCGCGCAGATCCGGGCGCAGAAGCTCGGTGGCGTGATCGGCGTCGGCCAGGGCTCCGAGCAGACCCCCCGGTTCCTCAAGATCACCTACGCGCCGGCCGGTGCGACCGGCAAGCCGCTCGCGCTCGTCGGCAAGGGTGTCGTGTTCGACTCCGGTGGCCTCTCGCTCAAGACGGCCGGGGGCATGGAGACGATGAAGACCGACATGGCGGGCGGCGCGGCGGTGATCGCGGCGATGTCCACGCTGAAGGAGCTCGGCGTGAAGACGCGTGTCACCGGCTACGTGCCGCTGGTCGAGAACATGCCGAGTGGCACCGCGATTCGTCCCGGCGACGTCCTGCGCATCCGCAACGGCAAGACTGTCGAAGTGCTCAACACCGACGCCGAAGGCCGTTTGATCCTGGCCGACGCGTTGTCGCTGGCGGCCGAAGACAAGCCGGCGGCGGTGGTCGATCTCGCGACGCTCACCGGCGCGTGCGTCGTGGCGTTGGGCGAGAAGGTCGCCGGCGTGATGGGGAACGACGACGCGTGGACCGGCCAGGTGCGCGACGCCGCCGACCGGGCCGGCGAGCCGTTGTGGCCGCTGCCGCTGCCGAAGGAGTACCGCAAGCAGCTGGAGTCGGAGGTCGCCGATCTCCGCAACATCGGCGCCGGCGGCTACGGAGGCGCGCTCACCGCGGGGCTGTTCCTCCAGGAGTTCGTCGACGGCCTGCCGTGGGCCCACCTCGACATCGCCGGCCCCGCGCGCGCGGGCAGCGACGACGGCTATCTCACCAAGGGCGGGACCGGATACGGAGTCCGCACCCTCGTGGAGTTGGTGCAGCAGTTCGACCCGCCGAAGGCCACCGCTTCGAAGGACACCGCGCCGAAGGCCAAGACCAACGGGAAGAGCACGAAGCGCACGTCGACCCGGCGGGCCAAGCCGTCGTCGTGACACAACGGTGGCTGTTGTTCCTGGGGGTCCTCGCACTCGTCGTCGGCACGTTGCTCGCGGTGCAACCCGCGCGTCCGGCCGTCGCGCGTGTTCGCGCGGTCGATCAGGTCGTGACGATCCACATCCGCGACAACGCGTTCACGCCCGTCGCCCTCAACATCGCGCCGGGTACCACCGTTCGCTGGATCAACGACGGCCGGAACACCCACAACGTCACCCCCGACTCCGGTGAGTACGGCAGCGGCAACCTGAAACCGGGGAAGTCCTACGTGCGCACGTTCGCGGCGGCGGGGACGTTCGCGTACTACTGCACGCTGCACGGCACCCCCACCGCGGGTCAGCACGCGGCCCTCACGGTGGGCGACGCCGCGGCGGCGACGCCGCTCCCGTCGGCCGGTGAGGGTGCGCACCCGGCGCCGAACATCAAGGCCTCCGGGCGCACGATCCGCGTGCCCTCCGACGCCAAGACCATTCAGGCTGCGGTCAATCGCGCCCGGCCGGGTGATCTCGTGCTCGTCTCCCCGGGCGTCTACAAGGAGTCCGTGACCGTCGCCACGTCGGGCATCGTCATCCGCGGCGTCGACCGCAACACGACCATCCTCGACGGGCAGTTCAAGCGCCAGAACGGCGTCTTCGTCGTCGGGGCCAACGGCGTCGCGGTCGAGAACCTCACCGCCCGCAACTACACCGACAATGGGTTCTTCTGGAACGGCGTGCTGGGCTACCGCGGTTCGTACCTCACCGCGTACCGCAACGGCGACTACGGCATCTACGCGTACGACTCGCAGTACGGGCAGTTCGACCACTCGTACGCGTCGGGGAGCCCGGATTCCGGGTTCTACATCGGCCAGTGCAACCCGTGCCACGCGGTCATCACCGACGTCGTCGCCGAGTTCAATCAACTCGGCTACTCGGGCACGAACTCCAGCAACGATCTGTCGCTCGTGAACTCGCGGTGGGACCGCAACCGGACCGGCATCGTCCCCAACAGCCTCGACAGCGAGGAGTTGCCGCCGCAGGGCCACGCGACCATCGCCGGCAACATCGTCGACCGTAACGGCTACGCGGAGAGCGCGCTCACCGGCACGCCGGTGTTCGACGCCGCGTTCGGCGGTGGCATCGTGATCATCGGTGGAGTCGGCGACACGATCACCGCAAACCGCGTGGTCGGGAACACCAAGATCGGCATCGCGATCGCCCCGAACCCGGGCATCCAGCAGAACGTCTATCCGTCGACGGGCAACACCGTCACCAAAAACGTCGTCCAGAACTCGGGGTTGGCCGACATCGCCGTCGTGCTACCGACCGCTACCGACGCGAACTGCTTCTCCGGG
Organism: uncultured Actinomycetes bacterium; assembly: GCA_963819735.1. Taxonomy (GTDB): domain Bacteria; phylum Actinomycetota; class Acidimicrobiia; order IMCC26256; family DASPTH01; genus CAWFXC01. The sequence goes on from CAWFXC010000001.1 coordinate 2,116,308, forward strand.
AACACGTTCAGCACCAGCGCGCCCGCCAACCTCGAACAGGTGAAACCGTGCGGGGCCGCGGAAGGGGTCGGCGACCTCTCGAACGGCGCGCTCGACATCGCGAAGTTCCTCGACACCTCGCACAACCCACCCGGTGTGTCGTACCGCAAGACGCCGGTACCGCCGAAGCAACGCAACCTCGCGCGCGCCGCGTCGGCCAAGGCGCGCCCGGCCGGCGCGCCGACTCCGGTGGATCTCGCCGCGATTCAGGTGCCGGCAGCCGCCCGCTGACGGGGGGCGGGCTTGCGGGCCGGCTCGGGTTCGCCGAACACGTCGGGTGCCAGGGCGATCCCGCGGTCCTGCAGGTCCTCGGCGAGCTTCGGACGCACGCCGGTGGGGACGAGCGCGCCGGCCTTGCCGTCGTGCGCTTCGTAGACGAAGACGTCGGACAGGGTGATGATCTCGCCCTCCATGCCTTCGACCGCGCTGACGCGCGTCACCCGCCGCACGCCGTCGGGCGAGCGGCTGATGTGCACGAGGAGGTTGATCGCCGACGCCACCTGCTCGCGGATGGCGCGGATCGGCAGGTCGAAGCCGGCCATCAGCACCATCGTCTCCACCCGGGCGAGTGCGTCGCGGGGCGAGTTCGCGTGCAGGGTCGACAGCGAGCCGTCGTGGCCGGTGTTCATCGCCTGGAGCATGTCGAGCGCCTCGGGCCCCCGCACCTCGCCGACGACGATGCGGTCGGGCCGCATGCGCAGCGCGTTGCGCACCAGCTCCCGGGCGCGGATCTCGCCGCGCCCTTCGATGTTCGCCGGTCGGCTCTCGAGCCGGACCACGTGACGCTGGTGGAGCCGGAGCTCGGCCGCGTCCTCGATGGTCACGATGCGCTCGTTCTCCGGGATCATCGACGACAGCACGTTGAGCAGGGTCGTCTTCCCGCTGCCGGTACCACCGCTGATGAGGATGTTCATGCGACCGACGACGCACGCCGAGAGGAAGCGCGCCACCTCGTCGTTGAGCGTGCCGAGCGTCACGAGGTCGTCTAGCTGCAGCTCGTGCTGCGCGAACTTCCGGATGGTGAGCTGCGGGCCGTCGATGGCCAACGGCGCGATGACTGCGTTCACTCGGGATCCGTCGGGGAGTCGGGCGTCGACCATCGGTGACGCTTCGTCGACCCGGCGGCCGATCGGGGCGACGATCCGGTCGATCACGCGCAGGATGTGCTGGTCCGAGAAGAAGTTGGAGTCGGTGAGCTCGATCCGGCCGCGGCGCTCCACGTAGATGCCGTCGAGACCGTTCACCATGATCTCGGAGACCGACTCGTCGTCGAGGTACCGCTCGATGGGCCCGTATCCGAGGGCCTGGTCGACGATCTCGGACACCAGCTGATCGCGCTCGGCGGTGTTCAGCGGGATCTTCTCTTCCTTGATCACCCCGCCCAACTCTTCGACGACGAGGCTGTCGAGTTGCGCCGCCGTCATCGACGGGTCGAACAGTGCCGGACCCATGCGCTCGAGCAGGGCCTCTTGCGCGCGCTTCTTGAGTCGGGTGATCGGGTCGTCGACCGCGGCGTGCTTGGCGTCGGCGGCGTCGGCGTTGGCGTGCGCCCGGCTCGACACGGTGCCGAACGTCGATGCCGCTTCGGGCTCGTCGACCTTGCTCTGCTTGATGCGCTCGCTGAGTTTCATGCTGCTACTTCCGTCGGAACAGGCCCGCAGGCTTGGCGTTCGAGTTCGCCGGCGCGCCCTGTGGCACCAGCCGGCTGACCAACTGCAACATCGCGAGGGACACCGTCGATCGCGGATCGGACGCGATGACCGGCTCACCCTGGTTGAGCGACAGCGGAACCGAGCGGGAGCTCGGGATCGCCACGTCGACGTTGATGCCGACGGTCTGCTCGATCGCCGGGATCGTGAGCCCGGTGCGGGCGTCGGCGCGGTTGAGCACGAAGTGCCAGTTCTGTTGGGGCTTGCCGATCACCCGGAGGGCCTCGATCTCCTTGACCGTGGCCCGGATGCTCGGGACGTCGGTGGCCGAGATGAGGACCAGGTCGGTCGCGTACTCGAGCCCGGTGAGGGTGTTCTCGTCGAGCCCGGACGCGGTGTCGATCACGACGTACTTGAACGACTGGATGAGCAGCTCGAGCACCCGCTCGACCTGTGCGACCGTGAGCTCGTCGGCTTCGGCCGGCGTCGCCGGCGCGCAGAGCACGAACAGCTCCTGCGGGTGCGCGGTGAGGTGGGCCTTGAGGCTGGTGGCGTCGAGCGTGTCGATGGACCGCACCGCGTCGGCGAAGCTGACTTCGGGTCGGAGACCGAGCGCGCTGGCGACGTCGCCGAACTGCAGGTCGAGGTCGATGATCACGACTTCGCCCGGTGCGACCTGGGCGAGCCCGAGGGCGAGGTTGCTGGACACGGTGGTCTTGCCCGCGCCGCCCTTGGGGCAGAGCGACATGATCACTCGGCTGCCGTCGCCGGCCGCGTCGACATCCTCACCCGGGTCGAACAGTCCGCGGCGGTGGGTGGCGGTCTCGAAGGCCCGCTCGATCACCGCACGCAGGTCGGTCGGCGCGAGATCGGGGGCGATCACGTCGCGGGCGCCGGCGCGCAGGGCGGACCGGAGCAGATCGTTGGACGGCTTGGCCACGATCACCACGCTGATGTCGGGACGATCGTGGTCGAACGCCCGGGCCAGCTCGAGCGCGCAGTCGGTGGGCATGTCGGGTCCGAGTGCCACCACTTCGACGCCGCTGCCCGAGAGTTCGCGTACCGCGTCCTTCGGGTCGCTCAACATCGATTCGCGCCAGTAGCGCAACGGGCCCGTGAGCTCGCCTTCGAACGCGTCCCGGACGCGTCCCTCGAACTCGGTGTCGGCGGTCGCGAGTACCAACCGGCTCATGCCTGCTCCTCCGCGGTCGAAACTGCCCAGCGGGCCGAATCCTCTATTCGGAGATTCGACCGCCGACCGACCCGGCTTGAGCGGCAACTCGGCTGGCGGAGATGAGGGGCAGGTCAGTGCCCGGCGGACACCGTCCCGTCGGCGAGGACGGCGTGCGGGAGACAGTGCTCGTCGTACTCGGCGATCACGATCGGGGCGGCGTCGGCGCCACAGGCCGGGCACTGCGGGTCGCGGCGCACCTTGAACGCCCGGAACGACTGCTCCAGCGCGTCGTAGGCCAGGAGGCGGCCGACCAGGGGGTCGCCGAGGTCGAGCAGGAGCTTGATCGCCTCGAGCGCCTGGATCGAGCCGACGATGCCGGGCAGCACGCCCAGCACCCCGGCCTCGGCGCAGCTCGGCGCCAGCTCGGGCGGCGGCGGCTCCGGCAGCAGGCAGCGGTAACAGGGGCCCTCGTAGGGCTTGAACACCGAGACCTGGCCCTCGAACCGGAAGATCGATCCGTGCACCACCGGGATTCGCTTGAGCAACGACGCGTCGTTCAGGAGGTACCGGGTGGGGAAGTTGTCGGTGCCGTCGACGATCACGTCGTAGCCGTCGATGATGTCGAGCACGTTGTCGGCGCCGAGGCGGACGTCGTAGGTGACGACGTCGACGTCGGGGTTGAGCGCGGTGAGCGTCTTCTTCGCCGAGTCGACCTTGCGCTCGCCGATGCGGTCCATGTTGTGCAGGATCTGGCGTTGCAGGTTGGAGGCGTCGACGACGTCCATGTCGACGATCCCGAGCGTGCCGACGCCCGCGGCGGCGAGGTAGAGCGCGGCGGGTGAGCCGAGACCGCCCGCACCCAGCAACAGGACGCGGCTCTCGAGCAGCTTCTGCTGCCCGGCTTCGCCGACCTCGGGGAGCAGGATGTGGCGGCCGTAGCGGTCGCGCTGCTCCGGGGTGAGGACCTGCGGCGTGATCCAGGGCCGACCCTCGTTCTTCCAGCGCCCGAAGCCACCGGCCATCGAGACGACGTCGGTGAACCCGAGCTGCTGGAGGGTCTCGGCCGCGAACGCCGAGCGGACCCCGCCCGCGCAGTACACGACGACGGGCTGGTCGCGGTCGACGAGCTTGCTCTCCACCTGGCTCTCGAGGTGACCGCGGGGGATGAACACCGAACCGGGAATGGTGCCCTGGTCGTGCTCGTCCTGCTCTCGCACGTCGAGGAACGTGGCGTTCCCCAGCCGCGACTCGGCGTCTTCGGGTTGGACCTCGCGGATGTGCTGCTTCGTCTCCTGGAGCAGCTCGCGGAAGCTCGGCATCGGTGTTCTCCTCGTCTGGTCGTTAAATGCTACCGCGATGGTCGGGTATTCCCCAAGGCCCCGGAGTCGGACCCGGCCGGGCCGGACGCGGTCGAGCCGCGCTCGCTACACCAGGTCGACCAGCGCCGGGAGCACCTCGCCCAGTCGCTCGCGCACGACGAACTCGGCGTGGTCGTCGTACGGCGTGGGCTCCGCGTTGAGGATCGCCAGCACCGCTCCCGAACGCAGCGCGATCTCCGGGAGTGCGGCCGCCGGGTACACGCCGAGCGACGTGCCGATGGCGAGGAACACGTCGGCGCCCGCGGCCGCCAGTTGCGCGCGCTGGAGGTCGGCCGGAACCAGGTTCTCGCCGAAGGAGATGGTGGCCGACTTGAGGATGCCGCCGCAGAGGAGACACTCGGGGTCGTCCTCGCCGGCGCGGACGCGCGCCAGGGTCTCGTGCATCGGGCCGCGCCAGCCGCAGTCGAGGCACTTTGCCTCGTGGATGGTGCCGTGGATCTCGATGACGCGTTGCGGCGACGAACCCGCCGCTTGATGGAGCCCGTCGACGTTCTGCGTGACGAGCGTGTCCAGATCGGCGCGCCGCTCGAGGTCGGCGAGCGCGACGTGACCGGCGTTCGGCGCACCGCCGAACACCTCGCCGTTGGCGCGGTTGGTCCACACCCGTCGTCGGTGTTCGGCGTCGGTCACGTAGTGCTGCAGCGTCGCGCGCTTCTCCGCCGACGGGTCCTTCGTCCAGAGACCCTGCGGCCCCCGGAAGTCGGGGATCCCCGATTCGGTCGAGATACCCGCCCCGGTCAGCACGACGATCCGCGCGTCGCGCAGGCGGTTCGCGAGGAGGTCGAGATCGGACACGCCCGCAACTTACGCGGTGATCCGCAACCGGCGCCGGGTGCGAAGAGGACGCAGTTCTGCAGGTGCTTCGAGGGGAGAAGTCATGCGCAAGATCGCGGCGGTGCTCGCCATCGTCACCGGGCTGGGTCTGATCGGGTTCACGTTCGCCGAGCATCTGTTCTCGCGCTCGGACGACGCGCAGACCATCGCCGATCACTACCGGGGGTTGATGTCGGCCGACGGGCTGCACGACCTCAGCCGCGGATTTGCGGCGGTGCAGGCCGCCGGCAGCGAGCTCGGTACGAAGGCCCTGCCTGCGCTGCAGCAGTCGCTCGGTATGAACGACGCGCAGTTCGCGGCCTACGTGGCGAGCGAGATGCCGAACGTCGCGTAGTTCAACGAGCAGGTGCCGGCGATCGTGAAGTTGGTCGGCCCGGTGATCGCCAAGATGCAGGCCGAACGGGCCGACTACGCGCGAGCCGATCAGATCCCGACCGGATTCCTACCTCTCTCCAGCGCGCCCTGGCTGTTCGTCGGCATCGGTGCGCTCCTCGTGGCGGTGGGGGTGTTCGCGTTGGTGCGGGCCGACACGTTGTCGAGCGTCGCGCTCACGCTGGTGGGTCTCGGCGTCTTCCTCGCGCCGCTGGTGATCGGGATTCCCGGCAAGGTCGACGCCTCGGTGCGCGTCACCGACATCGGCCGCGTCGGGCTCGCGCCCGCTACCGCGGCCAAGGCCGTGGGTGCGACCAAGTTGTTCGACGGCATGGTGAGCGACGTGCGCACGAAGCTCGAGCCGGCGCTCGCCGCGCAGCAGGGCAGGGCCCGGCCCAGCGTGAGGTGGCGTTCGCGACCAGCTTCCCGACGCTGGCGAACTTCGCCACGACGTGGCAGCAGAGCACGTCGGCCAAGTCGCACGCGCTGAGCGACAGCCAGGTTGCGCTCGGGCCGACGTTCGCCAACGCCGACCGCATCCCGCTGCAGCCGATCCCGTGGATGTTCATCGTCCCCGGATTCCTCATTGCGGTGTGTGCCGGGGCTTCGCTGGTGCCGGCGGTGGTGCCGATGAAGTCGGCCGACGCGCCGATCACCGTCTGACGCGAACGCGGGCGGCGCGTCCCGGAGTTCGGGACGCGCCGCTCGGCTCAGCTCGCCAGTTCGCGCGGCTCAGCTCGCCAGTTCGTTTGCGTGCTCGAGCGCGTCGAGGTGACGTTGGTACGCCCACTGCGCGCTCTCGCGGCACAACGCGGGATGAAAGCCGGTGGAGTGCAGGACCCGTTCGACGTGGTCGGGGTCGTCGCCCTGTTCGAGGAGCGTGAACGCGATCCGGCGTGATCGCCGCCGGGCCGCCGCGAGCGGGGGTTCGGCCAATTGCGCCTCGGCCCACTCGGCGTGCGCGACCTGCAACTCGCCGGGGAGCCGCCGCAGATGGCGCGTGTTCACCGGCGGCACGTTGCGACGGACCGCGACGGTGTCGGAGAGCGGGTCTTCGCACGCGAGGTCGAACTGGGCGAGCCGGGCGAGGGTGCGGATGATCGGAGAGCTGTTGCCGTCGCGCTGGCCGAGGCCGAGGGCGTGCGACATGTCGCTGACCGTGAGCTCCACCCCCGCCGGGCTGCGGTCGAAGCGGTCGGCGAGATGACGCATCAAGAGGATCGCGGTGGGGCCGAGGGTCGGGAGCCAGAACGTCTCGACGTAGCGCGAGCGGGGATCGTGCCCCAGGGTGTCGATCACGGGATCGGCCCAGGGCTTGATGGTGAGCGTGGTGGGCATGGCACTCCTCCGCGGAAGCGAGGTGGCGTGAGCGGGGAAGTGCGGGATCACGGACGGATCCCGTCGGATCACCAGTGAATGCGACAGAATGTATAGAAATGCGAGAAAGCTGTCAACGGTCGATTCTGCGCGAGCTCGCACGGCGGGTCGCAACCGGGCGGCGGGATCGAACGTGCCGATCGGGTCGGCCCCGAACGCCGCCGGGGGCATGGCCGGCCCGAACAGGAAGCCCTGGCCGATGTCACACCCCATGGCCCCGAGCTGCTGGAGCTGTTCCGGCGTCTCGATGCCTTCGCCCACGGTCGTGAGGTCGAGCGCGCGGGCCAGGCTCACGATGGCGTTGACGATCGCGGTGCTGTCGCGCCGCCTCCCCACGCCCTCGACGAACGACCGGTCGACCTTCAGCGCCTCCACCGGGAGCTTCTCGAGGTACGCCAACGACGAGTAGCCCGAGCCGAAGTCGTCGACGGCCAGGTGGATGCCGAGCGCCCGCAGCGCGCTCGAGCGCGCTCACCGCCGACTCGGTGTCGCGCATCAGCGTGCTCTCCGTGATCTCGAGCCAGAGCGTGCCGGGCTGCACGCCGGTTTCGTGGAGCACCCGCGCGACCTCGTTCGGCAGTGCAGGTTCCGCGAGCTGACGGGGCGAGAGGTTGACGCTCATCGAGAGCGGCGGACGCTCCGGCGCGGCCGCGTGCCACGTGACCACCTGCCGGCACGCTTCTTCGAGTGCCCACGCGCCGAGCGGGACGATGAGTCCCGTCTCCTCGGCGAGGGGCACGAACTCCATCGGCGAGACGAGCCCGCGTTCGGGGTGCTCCCATCGGATCAGCGCCTCGAATCCCGAGAGCGCCCCGGTGTCGAGGTCGATCATGGGCTGGTAGTACACGCGCATCTCGCCGCGCTCGATCGCGCGGTGCAGCGCGTTGCCGGTGCGCAGGTCGTCGACCGCGCGGTGGTGCGTCTTCGCGTCGAACAGCTCGGCGCGGTCGCGGCCGAGGTCCTTGGCGCGGTACATGGCCGCGTCGGCATTGCGGAGCAGGGTCTCGGGACTGTCCGACGGCCCGCCCGAGAGTGCGATGCCGACGCTGGCGGTCACGAACACTTCGCCCTCGATGAGCGCGACCGGGCGGGCGATCTCCGCGGCCAGCTTCTCGGCCATGAGCTCGGCCGTCTCCTCGCTGGTCACGTTGCGGCACAGGATCGTGAACTCGTCGCCGCCGAAGCGGGCGACGACGTCGGTCGGGCCCATCGCGCCGCTGAGGCGGTCGGCCACCGAGACCAGCAGCCGGTCGCCGGCCGAGTGGCCCAGGCTGTCGTTCACCAGCTTGAAGCGGTCGAGGTCGAGGAAGAGCACCGCCAGGCGTTCGTGGCGGGCCGCCGCCTGGGTGAGCTCGCGCCCGAGCCGATCGACGAACTGGAGGCGGTTGGGGAGCCCGGTCAACGGGTCGTGGATCGCCTGGTGCGCCAGGGCCTCGTCGCTCGCCTTGCGCTCGCCGATGTCCTCGACCTGGCTGACGATGTACATGGGTTGGCCGTTGACGTCGCGCACCAACGACGCGCTCACCGACACCCAGATCGGATGGCCGGTGTGGTGCAGGTACCGCTGTTCGAGCTGGCAGCTCGCGGCGGCGCCCGAGAGGAGTCGCGCCATCGACTCGCGGTAGGTGTCGCGATCGTCGGGGTGACTCAGATCGAGGATCGACGCCGCGAGCAGCTCCGACTCTCCGCGCCCGAGGATCCGCACGAGCGCGCGGTTCACGCGGAACAGACGGCCGTCGAGCGACGTCAGCGCCATGCCGATCGGCGCGTGCTCGAACGCGCTGCGGAACCGCTCCTGGGCCTCGCGCAGCTCGGCTTCCGCCCGCCGCCGGTCGGTGAGGTCGCGTGCGCTGATGACGATTCCTTCGACCGCCGGGTCGTCGAGCAGGTTGGTGGCGACTGCCTCCATCACGCGCCAACCGCCGTCGGCATGACGCAGGCGCAGCTCGAGGCGTTCGACGTCCTTCCCCGAACGGGTGAGATCGAAGCCCTTCATCGCGGCGTCGCGGTCGTCGGGGTGGATGAGCTCGAACACATCGGTGCCGATCAACGGCTCGATCTGCAGGCCGAGGATCCGTTCGGTGGCCGGGCTCGCGTAGACCAGGCGGCCGCGCGGGTCGACGATCGACATGATGTCGTTGGAGTCGCGCACCATGGCCCGGAAGCGGGCTTCGTTGCGTTCGAGGAGCTCGGTGACCTGCTCGACCGTGCGTTCGGCGCGTCGGCCCACCACGCGGGTGGCCACGATCGCGAGCACCACGATCGCGGCGAGCAGCACTATCGACAAGACACCTACCGCACTCACATCACGTATGTCGGTGTTTTGGGCCCCCGACCTTAAGTGGGAGGGGTCCGGCGGTCAGCCGTCGCGATCGAGGAAGGCGGCGACGATGGCCCGGGCCGCCGCGGTCGGGGGCGCCAGGCCCTTGCCGACCTCGGTCTCGAGCCGGCGGGCGAGCTCGGCCACCCCGCGATCGGCCCGAAGGGCGTCGAGCAACGACTCCGAGACCTCCGACCACATCCACTCGCGGCTCTGGGCCGCCCGCAGTCCCGGGAGCTCCGGGGCCACCGCATCCCGGAACTCGGTGACCGAGTCCCAGAGGTTGTCGATCCCCTCGCCCAGCAGCGCGGAGCACGTGAGGACCCGGGGCGACCAGGCCGCGGTACGGGGCCGGACGAGGTGGAGGGCGCTGGCGTAGTCGGCCGCGGTGTGACGGGCCGTCGCGGCCAGTTCGCCGTCGGCCTTGTTGACCACGACCAGATCGGCGAGCTCCATGATCCCGCGCTTGAGGCCCTGGAGCTCGTCGCCGCCACCCGGGGCCACCAGCACCAGGAACAGGTCGACCATGGCCGCGACCTTCACCTCCGACTGCCCGACGCCCACGGTCTCCACGAGCACGACGTCGAAGCCGGCGGCCTCGCACAGGAGCATCGCCTCGCGCGTGCGGCGGGCGACGCCACCCAACGTGCCCCCGGTCGGCGAGGGCCGTACGAAGGCGGCGGGGGAACGGGTCAACTGCTCCATCCGCGTCTTGTCGCCGAGGATCGAGCCGCCGCTGCGGGTGCTGGACGGATCGACGGCAAGCACCGCGACCCGATGGCCCTGCTCCACCAGGAACAGCCCGAGTGTCTCGATGAGCGTCGACTTGCCGGCGCCGGGGGCGCCCGAGATGCCGACGCGGATCGCGTTGCCGGCGTGGGGCAACACCTCGGCGAGGAGCGCCTCGGCGTCGTCGCGATGGTCGGCCCGCGTCGACTCGACCAGCGTGATCGCGCGGGCCAGCGCGCGCCGGTCGCCGTCGATCACCCGTTGCGCGAGGTCGCTCACTTCACCAGTCTGTCTGCCGCAGGGTCGGTCGCGGTGGTCCGGCGCGCCGGATCTCGCCCGGGGGTCAGGCCCGCCGGAGGAGGGCGACGATCTCCGCCGCGGCCTGCGGGATGTTGGTGCCGGGCCCGAACACCGCGGCGACGCCCGCCTCGCGTAGCTCCGCGTAGTCCTGCGCGGGGATCACGCCACCCACCACGACCAGGATGTCGTCGCCGCCCTGCTTGCGGAGTTGCGCGATCAGCTCGGGGACGAGGGTCTTGTGACCGGCCGCTTGGCTCGACACCCCGACCACGTGCACGTCGTTCTCGATCGCGTCGCGCGCGGCCTCTTCGGGCGTCTGGAACAGCGGGCCGACGTCGACATCGAAGCCGAGGTCGGCGAACGCGGTGGCGATCACCTTGGCGCCGCGGTCGTGGCCGTCCTGGCCCAGCTTCACCACCAGGATGCGGGGCCGGCGTCCCGCGTGCGCGGCGAACTCGTCGATGTCGGCGCGGACCTGCTCGAACCCGGCGTCGCCCTCGTAGGCCGCGCCGTACACGCCGGCGATGCTGCGAATCGTGGCCCGGTGACGGGAGAACACGCGCTCGAGGGTGTCGGAGATCTCGCCGACGGTGGCGCGGGCCCGGGTGGCGTCGATGGAGAGCTCGAGCAGGTTGCCGTCGCCGCGGGCGCCCTCCTCGAGCCGGCGCAGGGCCTCCTGGGTGCGGGCTTCGTCGCGGCTCGCCCGCAGCTGCGCCAGGCGGGCGAGCTGCTGCTCCCGCACACTGACGTCGTCGACATCGCGCACGTCGACGTCGGGCTCCTCGGCCAGGCGGTACTTGTTCACTCCCACGATCACTTCGTCGCCGCGGTCGATCGCGGCTTGACGCCGGGCCGCCGCCTCCTCGATGCGGAGCTTCGGCATCCCCGACTCGACCGCCTTGGTCATTCCGCCGAGCGCTTCGACCTCTTCGATGAGCTTCCAGGCTTCGGTGGCGAGGCTGTCGGTGAGGGATTCGACGTAGTAGCTACCGCCCAGTGGGTCGACGACCTTGGTGACCCCGGTTTCCTCGGCCAGGATCAGCTGCGTGTTGCGGGCCACGCGCGCGGCGAACTCACTGGGGAGCGCGATCGCCTCGTCAAACGAATTGGTGTGGAGGCTCTGGGTGCCGCCGAGCACCGCGGCGAGCGCCTCGACCGTGGTGCGCACGATGTTGTTGTACGGGTCCTGCTCGGTGAGCGACACGCCCGACGTCTGGCAGTGGGTGCGCAACATCGACGACGACGCCTTCTGCGGCTCGAACTCGCGGATGACGCGCGACCAGAGCAGGCGGGCGGCGCGCAGCTTGGCCACTTCCATGAAGAAGTTCATGCCGATGGCGAAGAAGAACGAGAGACGCCCGGCGAACTCGTCGATGGTGAGCCCGCGGTCGATGGCGGCCCGCACGTATTCGAGCCCGTCGGCAATGGTGAACGCGAGCTCCTGGACTGCAGTCGCGCCCGCTTCCTGCATGTGGTAGCCGGAGATCGAGATCGAGTTGAACTTCGGCATGCGACGCGCGGTGTACTCGATGATGTCGGCGACGATCCGCATGCTGGGCCCGGGCGGATAGATATAGGTGTTGCGGACCATGAACTCTTTGAGGATGTCGTTCTGGATCGTCCCCGCCAGCTTCGCTTCGTCGACGCCCTGCTCCTCCGCTGCCACCACGTAGCCGGCGAGGATCGGCAGTACCGCCCCATTCATGGTCATCGAGACGGTCATCTGGTCGAGGGGAATGCCGTCGAACAGGATCTTCATGTCCTCGACCGAGTCGATGGCGACTCCGGCCTTCCCGACGTCGCCGACGACGCGGGGGTGGTCGCTGTCGTACCCGCGGTGGGTGGCCAGATCGAACGCCACCGACAGCCCCATCTGCCCGGCGGCGAGGTTGGCGCGGTAGAACGCGTTGGACTCCTCGGCGGTGGAGAAGCCGGCGTATTGCCGGATCGTCCACGGCCGGTTGGTGTACATGGTGGCCCGCACGCCCCGCAAGAAGGGCTCGAAGCCCGGCAGCGTGTCGACGGCTTCGAGTCCTTCGAGGTCGGCGGCGGTGTAGAGCGGCTGGACCGGGATGCCTTCGGGCGTCGCCCACGTCAGCTTCGCCGGATCGCCCTTGACCTCTTTGGCCGCGAGCTCCTGCCAGTCGGACCGCGTGGGACGTTCGCTGTTACCCATGCGGGAAAGGGTACGACCCGCTCCGGGCGGGGGAGAAGTTGTGGGTACGGGGGAGGAGGCCTGGGCGTCGGTTGGTGCGTCAGCTGGCGCGGGAGAGGGCGTCGGCGGCCTGGGCCTCTTCGAGTGCCCGCCGGGCGGCGGCGACGCCGGCGCGGCCGACGCGTCGGGTGCGATCGTCGAGGCGCCAGTCGCCCCAGTGGGCGGTGCGCCGGGACGGGCCGGCGCTGGAGCCACGGTTGCGGACGCGTGCACCGTTGCGGGCGCCCGCGCGTGCCCTGGGGGCGGCGGGGGCTTCGACGGGGGTGTCGACGAGACGGAGTTGTGTGCTCACACCAACATCATCTTCCGGGGGTATGACAGTTATTCCCGCGGGGGCCTCCCCGTACACTTCCGGGCATGGAACGACCGGTTGCGTACCTCGACTTCGCGGCGACGACGCCGATGCGCCCCGAGGCGATCGAGGCCATGGAGCCCTACCTCTCCGGACTCTTCGGGAACCCGAGCGGTGGCCATTCGGTGGCGCGGGCGGCCAAGACCGCGCTGGAAGAAGCGCGGGAGGAGATCGCCGCGATCCTCGGCGCCGAACCCCGCGAGGTGGTCTTCACCGCCGGGGGCACCGAGGCCGACAACCTGGCGGTCAAGGGTGCCGCCCGTGCGGCCCGCGACGCCGGACTCGGTGAAGGGATCGTCACCACCGCGTTCGAGCACAAGGGGGTGCTGGCCGCGTGCGATCGGCTCGAGCGCGACGGGTTCCGCACCGCCCGGATCCGGGCGACTCCGGGCGGTCTCGTCGATCTCGAAGCGCTGGGGGCGGCGCTCGACCCCGGCACCGTCGTGGTGTCGGTCATGCTCGTCAACAACGAGGTCGGCACGATCCAGCCGCTCGACGAGATCGTCGCGCTGGTCCGGCGGCACGCGCCGCAGGCCCGGATCCACACCGACGCGGTGCAGGCCGTTCCGTGGCTCGACGTCGCGCGGCAACGGCCGGCGTCGACCTCGTCGCGATCTCGGCCCACAAGTTCGGCGGTCCCAAGGGCACCGGTGCGCTGGTCGTGCGCGGCGGTACGCCACTGGAGCCGCTGATCGAGGGCGGCGGTCAGGAGTGGGGGCTGCGCTCCGGCACCTCGAACGTCGCCGGTGTCGTGGCCATGGCTGCTGCGTTGCGCGCCACGTGCGCAGCGCGCGACACCGACGTCGCGCGGATCGGTGCGCTGCGGGACCGTCTGGTGAGTGGATTGTCCGCCGCGATCCCCGGCACGTTCGAGAACGGTGATCGCGCGTCGAAGGTCGCCGGCAACGCGCATCTCGGCTTCACCGGGATCGAGGCCGAGGCCCTGCTGGTCGCGCTCGACACGCGCGGCGTCTGCGCCGCGGCGGGGTCTTCGTGCTCGTCGGGCGCCACCGAACCGTCGCACGTGCTCGACGCGATGGGGGTGGCCCGCGCCGACGCGCTCGCGTCGGTGCGGCTCAGCCTCGGCGCCGCGTCGGTCGACGCCGACGTCGACACCGCGCTCGCGGTGATCCCCGACGCCGTCGCCCTTCTGCGCGAGGCGGGCATCGCGGCGTGAGCGCAGACCGTGTCCTCGTCGCCATGAGCGGCGGGGTCGATTCCTCGGTGGCGGCGGCGTTGCTGCTCGAGCGCGGCTACGACGTCACCGGTGTCACCCTGAAGCTCTGGGGCGGCGAGTCCGACTCCGGGTGTTGCAGTGTGTCCGATGTCGAGGACGCCCGCCGGGTGGCGGCGCAGCTCGGGATCCCGCACTACGTGTTCAACTTCACCGCCGACTTCGATGCTGCGGTCGTGGGTCCCTACGTGGATGCGTACTCCAGCGGGTCGACGCCGAACCCGTGCGTCGAGTGCAATCGTTCGATCAAGTTCGGTCGCCTGCTCGAACGCGCCGACGCACTGGGTTTCACGCACCTCGCCACTGGCCACCACGCGCGGGTGCGCCGCCGCGACGACGGTGTTCACGAGCTCGTCCGCGGCGCCGACCCCGCGAAGGACCAGTCGTACGTGCTCTACATGCTCGGCTCGCGCGAACTGGCGCGGACTCTCCTGCCCGTGGGCGAGCTCACGAAGGCCGACGTCCGTGCGCGCGCCGCCGCGCTCGGTCTGCGCACCGCGGCGAAGCCGGAGAGCATGGACGTGTGCTTCATCACGCGTGGTGGGCGCGAGCAGTTCCTCGCCGATCGTGCGGTCAGCCGTCCCGGCACGATCGTCGACACCGCCGGCGCCACGATGGGTACGCACGACGGCATCGCCGCGTTCACGGTGGGCCAGCGGCGCGGTCTGGGCGTCGCGGTCGGTGAACGACGCTACGTCGTCGACGTCGACGCGCAGTCGGCCAAGGTCACCATTGGCGCGCGCGATGATCTGTTGCGCGACTCGGTCGAGCTCCGCGACGTCACGTGGTCGAATCCCGGTCGCGCGCCGGGCGCGGTGCTGGCGCAGACGCGCGCCCACGGCCGGCCGTTCGCCGCGACGCTGCACGGCTCCACCGTGAGCTTCGCGGCCCCGCACCCGCGTGTGGCGCCCGGTCAGGTGGTTGCCCTCTACCGCGGCGAAACGCTGCTCGGCGGTGGCATCGCCACCTGACCGCCGACGGCATGGCCGGCCACGCGCCGCGACGGCAGGGTCAGCGGACGGGTTTCAGCGGACGGGCAGCCGACGACCGGCGGCGAGGCCGAGGACCTCGTCGCGCCGGATCACCGCGATCCGGATCTCGTCGGTCCGCACGGTTTCGCCGCCGCGGCGCGCCCGGGTGGCGCGCACGATCTCGGCGGTCTGGTCGAAGACGATCGCCACCGATCCGAGGCCGGCCCCGAGGCGGAGATCCATCACGTCGTCGGGCGCGGCACCGGGATCGGCGGGGTGGATGGAGCGGATCCGTTCGCGCAGGAAGAGCACCGGATCGGCGAGCGTGAGCGTGTCGACCACCACGAACCCGGCCGGCACGAGCACCGCCCAACGGCGGGAGAGTCCCGACAACGAACGACCGAGCACGAACACGAGCGCGGCACCGATCACGAGGGTGACGATGCCGGCGACGATGTCGCCGTCGGCGAGGAAGAGCACGGGCGCGGCGATGCTCGCGGCCACCAATACGCGAGCGATGGGGAGCGGGCCGAAGAACAACGCCGGTGGAGTGCGGAGCGGGAATCGCTGCTCGTCGCCGTACGCGAACGCGTTCGCCGCGGCCGACGCGATGTCGTGACCCGACGCGAGCACCGAGCACACCGCGGTGGCCACCAGTGCGCCCACGAGCGCGACGGTCGACGCCGAGCCGTCGATCGCCGCCGCGATCGCCAGGAGGAAGAACGCAGGCGCGATGATCCGCAGCGCGGTGAGTGTCTCCGGACGCGGCGCGAGGGTTGCGAGCAGCCCCGCGGCCCACGCGAGCCACAACAACGTGGCGGCCGCGATCCGCGGTCCGTCGGACCATCCACCGATCGCGGCCGATGCGGCGGGACCGGCGGTGAGTGGCAGCGTCACCCATGCGGCGCGCAGCAACCACAGGTAGAGCGGACGAGCCAGGATCACTCCATTTCGAGATCGGGTCTCGCGTGTACCCGCTTGGAGCACGCGACCAGGGCGTCCGTATAGTACGGGGCCATGACGCCGAGCCTCCGAGCGCCCGTGCTGGTGCCCGGTGTCGCCACCGGTATCGGGAGCCTGCCCCACTCCGATCCCGTCGCGGCGGCCGAGTTGGTGTTGCGGTGCCTGCCCGAGCTCCCGGCGGCACCCCAGCTCCCGGCGCGCGATCCGCGCGAGGGCATGATCGCCCAGTGGTTGGGCGCGCTCCCCGAGGTCGAGGTCAGCGCCGAGGGTGCGGTGGTCGTCACCGGGGCGTCCGATGCCGAACCGGAGTGCCGGTTCGATTCGGGTGCCCACGCCGGCCTCCTCGCGTTCCTCGACCTCGCGTCGTCGGCACCCGCTCCTTCCGCGTCGGCTTCTTCCGCTCAGGCAGCCTCGGCCCGGAGGGCCCCGGCGCGCGTCGCGCGCGTCAAGGCGCAGCTCACCGGTCCGTTGACCCTCGGCGTCGCGCTCGAAGCCGCGGGGATGCCCACGAAGCGCGCCTTCCGGCGTGCGGCCGAAGCGTCGCGGGCGTGGGCCGTCGCGCTCGAGGCACTGGTCGCAGCGCGTCTGCCCGACGCCGATCTCGTCCTCTTCTTCGACGAGCCCTCATTGGTGCAGTGGCGACGCGGCGACGGACCGCTCGATCGCGAGTCGGCCATCGACGTGCTGTCCGGTGCGCTCGCCGCGGTCGACTGCATCACCGGCGTGCACGTGTGTGGCGACGGCGACCTCTCGTTGGCGTTGGAAGCGGGTCCGCAGATCCTCGGCGTCGAGGTGGGCGACGAGCTGGTGCGCGACACCGTCGCCATCGCGCGCTTCCTCGACGGCGACGGTTGGATCGCGTGGGGCGCGGTACCCACCGACCGCCCCGTCGGCGAATCGGCTGACCCGCACTGGCGGACGCTGGCGCGCATCTGGTGTGAGTTGACGCGGCGCGGATGCGATCCCGTGCCGCTGCGGACGCGCGGACTGATCACCCCGGCGTGCGGCCTTGCGGGCTACGGTGCCTCGCAGGCCGAGCGGGTGCTCGGCATCGCGCGCGAGCTTGCGGCGAGGGTGCACGATCAGGCCGTCGCCGCGCGCCTCACCCTTGGAGCCTGAACGTGGAGACCTCTTCGTACCGCTACTGCGGGGTGTGTGGCCAGCCGCTCGAGCCCGGTGCGACGGTCTGCGGGAACTGTGGCGCGGCGGTCGAGAACACCGGGCCGGTCGCGACGGGCGCCGCGGTACCGCCACCGGGTGAGCCGACGGTCGCGATGCCGGCGACGGCGGCGGGCGCGGCCGGTGCGGGCGCCGCGGGTGCGGCCGGCGGCGGCGGTGCCGGCGGGGGCGGTGGTCAACCGCCCGGCGCGAATGACGACGACGGCGGCATGTCGTCGGGCCAGCGGTGGCTGATCGCGGCATTGGTCGTGCTGGCCGTCGTGCTGATCGGGGTGATCATCGCCCTCGTGGTCTCCAACAACGACGACAACAAGCCGACCGTCACCACGACGTCGTCGACCACCACGTCGAGCACGACCACGACGTCGACCACGCGGCCCACCACCACCACCGAGCCGCCGACGACCGCGCCGACCACGACTACTCCGCCGACGACCGCGCCACCCACCACGGCTCCGCCGACGACCGCACCACCGACTACGGCGTCGACCGCACCTCCGCCACCGACCTAGCCGTAGTCGTCGTACCGCCTCGGTAGATTGCGGGTGATGGCCCACCCGCCCGACTCCGTTCCGTCCGCTGCCGCCGCGCGCGCCGCGGAGCTGGCCGAACAGATCCGGTACCACCGCGACCGCTACTACCGCGACGACGAGCCCGAGATCTCCGACGCCGAGTTCGACCTGCTCGTGCGCGAGCTGTCCTCACTGGCCGACGAGTATCCGGATCTCGACACCGCCGACTCCCCGCTCGAGGAGGTGGGCGCGCCGCCGTCGGCGACGTTCGCACCGGTGCGCCACATCGTGCCGATGCTGTCGCTCGACAACGCGTTCGATCGTGACGAGCTGCTCGCCTGGTACGCACGCATCGAGCGGGTGATCGCCGATCCGGTCGTGTTCGTCGGTGAGCCCAAGCTCGACGGCCTGGCCATCTCGCTCTTGTACGAATCGGGCAACCTGGTGCGCGCCGCGACCCGCGGCGACGGTGAGGTGGGCGAAGACGTCACCGCCAACGTGGCCACCATCGAGTCGATCCCCGGCACGCTCGTCGGTTCCGCGGTGCCGGCGCGGCTCGAGGTCCGCGGAGAGGTGTTCATGCCGCTCACCTCGTTCGAGGAGCTCAACCGGCGTCAGGGCGACGCCGGCGAGCGACTCTTCGCGAATCCGCGCAACGCCGCCGCCGGGAGCCTGCGGCAGAAGGACCCCCGCGTCACCGCGTCGCGCGACCTCGCGTTCAACGCGTATCAGCTCGGCGTGCAGGAGGGCGGGCCCGCGCTGCGGTCGCACCATCAGACGCTCGACTGGTTGCGCGACTGCGGCTTGCCGGTGAACGACCACATCGAGCAGCTCGATGCGCTCGACGCGGTCTACGGGTTCTGCGAACGGGTGGAGGCCGGGCGGCACACGTTCGGGTACGACATCGACGGCGCGGTGATCAAGGTCGACGATCTCGCGCAGCGCGCCGAGCTCGGCTTCACCAGCCGCGCGCCCCGGTGGGCGATCGCGTACAAGTTCCCGCCCGAAGAGAAGACCACCCTGCTGCGCGACATCATGGTGAGCATCGGCCGCACTGGGCGCGCCACGCCGTTCGCGCAGCTCGAGCCGGTGTTCGTCGGCGGTTCCACCGTCGGCCTCGCCACCCTGCACAACCAGGACGAAGTCGCGCGCAAAGACGTCCGCAAGGGCGACACCGTGATCGTGCGCAAAGCGGGCGACGTCATTCCGGAGGTCGTCGGCCCCGTGCTCGCCAAGCGCAAGCGCGGCGCGCGGAAGTTCCGGTTCCCCACCGAGTGCCCGGTGTGCGGCCAGCCACTGGTGCGCCTCGAAGGCGAAGCCGACACGCGCTGCGTCAACTTCGACTGCCCCGCACAGCGCGTGCAGCGCATCGTGTTCTTCGCCGGTCGCTCCGCCATGGACATCGAAGGATTGGGCGAGGAGCGGGTGTCGCAGTTCGTCACCGCCGGCCTGATCTCCGACGCCGCCGACGTGTACGGGCTCACCGTCGAACGGCTGCTGCCGTTGGAGCGGATCGGCGAGCGATCGGCGCAGCTCCTCGTGGCCGCGATCGACGCGTCGCGATCGCGGCCGCTCGCCAAGTTGCTCGTCGGCCTGGGGATCCGCCACGTCGGGCCGTCGGCCGCCACCGCGCTCGCGCGCGAGCTCGGCCACCTCGACGCGATCGCCTCGGCCGCGGTGGAGGATCTCGCCGCGGTACCGGGCGTCGGTGGAGTGATCGCCGAGAGTGTCCGCGCCTTCTTCGCCAACGAGCGCAACCGCGGGCTGATCGAACGACTGCGCGCCGCAGGTGTCAACTTCGTGGGGCCGGAACGGGCGGCCCCGGTCGAGGGTCCGTCCCTTGCCGGGCTCACGTTCGTGCTCACGGGAACGCTTCCCACCATGACGCGGGAGGAGGCGCAGGCCGAGCTCGAAGGGCGCGGGGGCAAGGTCACGAGCAGCGTGTCGAAGAAGACCAGTTACGTAGTTGTGGGGGAGAGTCCGGGCACGAAGTTCGCCAAGGCGGAACAGCTCGGCGTGACCACGATCGGCGAGCCCGAGCTCCGTCAACTGCTCGAGCAGGGCCCGCCCGAGGCCCCGGCCTGACCGAAACCGGACAAGTGGGTCGGCGAGCACGCAACGGCGTAGCTTGTGCCGACGAATTGGAACGGGAGACGAAACACATGGTCGACGAGTCGGTGATCGGCAAGAACCAGCCGGGCTACGAGATGGAAGTCGAACGGGGGAAGATCCGCGAGTTCGCGCGTGCGACCATGTCGCGCAACCCCGACTACCTCGACGACCCGGTGGCCGTCATCCCGCCGACGTTCCTGATCTCGTCGGGGTTCTGGGCCCCGCCGGATGCACCGAACCCGGCGGCCTCGCTCAACATCAATCTCGCCCGTCTGCTGCACGGCGGGCAGGAGTTCGTGTTCTACGGTCCGCCGCCGCGCGCGGGTGCGAAGCTCACCACCGCGTCGCGCGTCGACAAGGTCTACGAGAAGGAAGGTCGGCGCGGGGGAACGATGCGGTTCGCAGAGACCGTCACCGAGTTCCGCGACGAGGGCGGCAAGTTGGTCGCCGAGTCGCGCACCACGCTGATCGAAACGGGCAAGGCGCCCACCGAGGAGGGATCATGACCGGCTGGGACGACCTCCACGAGGGCAGCGCACCGGAGGCGCGCGAATACGGTCCGCTCACCCGCACCGACTTCGTGCGGTACCAGGGCGCGTCGGGCGACTTCAATCCCATCCACCACGACGAGGAGTTCGCACAAGGGGCCGGGTTCCCGAGCGTGTTCTCGGTCGGGATGCTGCAGGCGGGGATCCTCGCCACGTTCGCCACCGATTGGTTGGGTGCCGCCAACGTACGGCGCTACTCGGTGCAGTTCCGGGAGCAGGTGTGGCCCGGTGACCGGCTGGTGTGCTCGGGCAAGGTGGCCCGCCGCTACGAGGAAGACGGCGCGCGCAAGGTCGACATCGACCTGCTGTGCACGCGTGTCGAGTCGGGTGGCACTGCGATCAAGGGTGAGGCGACCTTCGTCGTCAGCTGAGCTGCCGCTCCGTGCGCGCGCAGCAGCTGTCCCGCGCCGCTCCCATCGCGTCGCGTCCGCTCGACCTGGTCGAACGGGCCACGCCGGAACCGGCCGCCGACGAAGTTCGTCTCCGCGTCTCGGTCTGCGCGTGTTGTCGTACCGATCTGCACGTCGTCGAGGGCGACCTCGCGTTGCCGAAGCTCCCGATCACTCCCGGCCACCAGGTGGTCGGCACGGTCGACGCGCTCGGGCCGGGGTGTGAGCGGTTGCAGCTGGGCGATCGAGTCGGTGTCGCGTGGCTGCACCACACCTGCGGGGTCTGCGAGTTCTGCGTTCGTGGTGAGGAGAACCTGTGCGAACGGGCCGACTTCACCGGATGGACGGTCGACGGCGGCTACGCCGAATCGGTGACTGTGCCCGAGGCGTTCGCAGTGCAGCTGCCCGACGCGCTCGGCGACCTCGAGGCGGCGCCGCTCCTGTGCGCGGGAGTGATCGGCTACCGGGCCCTGCGGCGCGCCGAGGTACAACCCGGCGAGCGCGTCGCGCTGATGGGCTTCGGCGCGTCGGCCCATCTCGCGCTGCAGGTGCTGCAGCACTGGGGCTGCGAGGTGGTGGTGCTGACGCGCGGTGAAGGTCACCGTCGCCTCGCGCGCGAGCTCGGCGCGTCCTGGGTGGGCGACGCGGCCGAAGCGCCACCACTGCTCTGCGACCGGGCGGTGGTGTTCGCGCCGGCCGGCGAGCTGGTGGCGGTGGCGCTCGCGCTGGTGCGACCGGGTGGGACCGTGAGCCTCGCCGGAATCCACATGAGCACGATCCCGCCGTTGCCCTACGAGTTGCTGTGGCACGAGCGGAGCCTGCGGTCGGTCGCCAACATGACGCGACGAGACGCGCACGAGTTCATGGAGATCGCGGCGGTCGCCGGGATCCGCAGTGAATGCGAAGTGTTTCCGTTCGAGTCGGCCAACGATGCGCTCGCGGCGATCGCGTCGGATCAGGTGCGGGGCGCCGCGGTGTTGCAGATCGGCTGACGCGGGCGGATCAGGCGCCCGAGGTCACGCGTCCGTAGTCACGCGCTGGCCTGGAACGTCCAGCCGAAGCTCGCCGGGTGGGCCGGACGCGCCTTGGTGCGTGACCAGTACTTCACGACCACCTCGTTGTCGCCGGTGCGGAAGGTGCTGAGCGCCTTCCCCGGCCCGGGCCGGAAGCTGACCTGGCCGAGCTCGGCGACCCGGTCGAGCTGGTCCTCGGGGATCTCGATGCCGTCGATCACGAGCACGCCGGTGAGGTTGTCGCGGAGATCGACGGTGACGGTGTCGATGAGGGTCGTGAGCTCTCCCCGTTCGGGGCTGATCGACTGCACGGTCGCCGGGAGCGGTGCCCGGCCGCCCAGGCTGGTGTCGGAGTTGTGCAGGACGATGTACCCGAGGTTCAGCACCGCGAAGAGCGCGACCACGACGATCGCGACCCGTCCTGGGTGCTGGAAGACCCGGCGACGGGGTTCGGCCATATTCGACTGAGGCTAACGCCGCGTAGGAGACGCAGCGGAGCCGGCCGGCCCCGACCATCAAGTTGGAGACGCAGCTGCGCCGCTGGCCGCCGAGCGGGTCCGCACGAGCGGGCGCAGCGAAGTCGACCATCAAGTTGGAGACGCAGCTGCGCCGCTGGCCGCCGAGCGGGTCCGCACGAGCGGGCGCAGCGGAGTCGACCATCAAGCTGGAGTCGACCATCAAGCTGGCCATGCCGCGAAACGGCGAAGCGGGGCCGGTACCGTGGCGTCGATGGCGATCTCCGGCGTCGCCGATCTCACCGGCCGTGTGCTCGCCGGCCGCTACCGCCTGCTCGCGCCGATCGGCGCGGGCGCGAGCGGTCGCGTCTACGTAGCCGACGACGTGCGCCTGCGGCGTCGGGTCGGCGTGAAGGTGCTCCACCTGGCGCTGGCCGAGGACGCCGGGTTCCTGCGACGTTTCCGGGCCGAGGCGCAGGTGGCCGCGTCGCTGAACCACCCCAACGTGATGGCGGTCTACGACTGGGGCGAAGACGACGTGCCGTTCATGGTCCTCGAGCTGCTGACCGGCGGCAGCCTGCGCGCATTGCTCGACGCCGGCCATCGACTCAGCCCGTCGCAGGCCACGCACGTGGGCCGCCAGGTTGCCGGCGCGCTCGAGTACGCGCACGCGCGCGGGGTGGTGCACCGCGACATCAAGCCCGCCAACCTCTTGTTCGACGAGCACGGCATCGCGCGCGTTGCCGATTTCGGCCTCGCCGCGCGCGTTGGCGGAAGCGAGTTGGACGGAGCCCGCCGGTGCGGTCGTCGGTACCGCGCGCTACGCGGCCCCGGAACAGGCGACCGGTGCACCGCTCGACGGCCGCGCCGACCTCTACTCACTCGCGGTCGTGCTGGTGGAAGCGGTCACCGGTACCGTGCCCGCGGTCGCCGACACCGCGATCGGGACGCTCGCCGCGCGCACCCACACCCCGATCGTCGCGCCGCCCGAGCTGCGTCGGCTCGGCCCGGTGGTCGAGCGCGCCGGACGCCCCGACCCGGCCGACCGCTATCCCGACGCGGCCACGATGCGCGCCGCCCTCACCGACGTCGCCCGGGTGCTCCCACCGCCACAACCGCTCCCGTTGGTGGGCCTGAGCGGCGAGATCGACAGCGACGACCTCACCCAGATCGGGGGGTCCTCGAAGCTGTTCGACCAGGATGCTCCTTCGGTCGAGACCGAGATCGAGATCATCCCCGATCCGCCGTCACCCCGCCGCCGGCGTCCCGGTTCCACGCGGTGGGTGTCGGCCGTGGTCGTCGGTGCGATCCTGCTCGCGCTCGTCGGCGGCGGCGTCGCGCTCTTGACCACCGGGGGTGGGACCACGGCGGTGCCGTCGCTCGTGGGTCTGAGCACGAAGGCGGCCACCGACAAGGCGGCGGCCGTCGGCCTGAGCCTCACCATCACGCAACGGCAGGCCGACGACCCGAAGGACGTCGTGATCGGGCAGCACCCCGCGCCGGGTTCGTTCACCGGCGCCGGCGGCTCGGTCGAGTTGGTGGTGTCGCGGGGTCCGCCGCCCGTCGTCGTGCCGAACGTGGCCGGCCGTTCCGCCGCCGACGCCACCGCCGCGCTGCAGGACGCCGGCTTCGCGGTCAACCCGAAGCTGCAGTACGACCCGACGATTCCCGCCGGCAACGTCATCGGTACCGATCCGAAGATCGGCGCCGGCGCGCCCCGCGATTCCTCGATCACGCTCATCGTGAGCCAGGGCCCGCAGCCGGTGCCCGTGCCCGACGTGAGCAACCAGACGTTCGACCAGGCGTCGCAGGCCCTGACCGCGGCGGGGTTCGCGGTGACTCGCCGCGACGACTTCGAGCGCGACGGTGCCCGTCGGCAAAGTGATCGCGACCGACCCGCCCGCCGGGCAGGCGATCGCGCGGGGCGCGCCGGTCACGATCAGCGTGAGCAAGGGGCCCGAGATGGTCACGGTGCCCAACCTCGTCCAGATGGGCCTCGACGCCGCGACCGCGGAGTTGCAGAGCGAAGGCTTCGCCGTCGACACGCAGAGCTATCTGCCCGGTCGGCTCGTGCGCGCGCAGGACCCCGCGGCCGGTACGTCGGTGGCGAAGGGCACGAAGGTCACGCTGTTCTTCTGAGCCGCGACGTTGGGCGCGCGTCCGCCGGGTTGTCGTCCGGTCGCGACGGTCCTCTAGTCTCCCGGCGCTTTCCGTGAGAGTCCACGACGAGGGAGTCAGCCATGGGTGCGCTCGACGGCCGGGTAGCGATCATCACCGGAGCCGGACGCGGCCTCGGGCGCGAGCACGCGCTGCTCTTCGCCCAGGAGGGCGCCAAGGTCGTCGTGAACGACCTCGGCGGCGACCAGCAGGGCGGTGGCGCCGACCTCACGCCCGCGCAGCAGACGGTCGAGGACATCAAGGCACTCGGCGGCGAAGCGGTGGTCAACGGCGACAACGTCGCCGACTGGGATGGTGCCAAGCGCCTGGTCGACCAGGCGGTGGAGACATTCGGCGACCTGCACGTGCTCGTGAACAACGCCGGGATCCTGCGCGACCGGGTCGTGGTGAACATGACGGAGGACGAGTGGGACGTCGTGGTGAACGTCCACCTCAAGGGTCATTTCGCGATGGCGCACCACGCGGGCGGCTACTGGCGCGAGCAGACCAAGGCGGGCAGGGAGGTCAATGCCGCCATCGTCAACACCACCTCCACCTCCGGTCTGTTCTCGAACCCGGGGCAGGCCAACTACAACGCGGCGAAGTCGGGCATCGCGACGCTGTCGCAGGTCTTCGCCAAGGAGCTGGTGCGATACGGCGTGCGTTCGAACGCCATCGCTCCGGTCGCCCGCACGCGGCTCACGATGTCGACACCGGGTGTGAGTGACGCGATGGCGCCCCCCGAGGACCCGAGCGTGTTCGACGCGTTCAACCCGGCCAACGTGTCACCGATGGTCGCGTACCTGTCGACCGCCGACTGCCCGTTCACCGGTGAGACGTTCATCGTCTTCGGCGGGATGGTGCAGCGCGTGCAGACGTGGGTGCTCGCCGAGAACCTCGAGAAGAACGACCGTTGGACGGTCGACGAGTTGGCCGCGCAGAGCGGCCAGCTCGCATCGGCGCTGGCGATCGAGCCCGGATTCATGGGGTTTCCGAGCATCAAGTGACCGCTTCCGGTCCGCGGCCTGACCGAACCGGGACGGGAATCCGTCACCGAGCGTGACGGACTGCCGGATCGAGCGTCCACTCACGGGGCGGAGGCGTGGGGCCTCCCGAGGGGCACGGTGGAGGGATCGGGATGGGGCGACCCGCGCACGGAGCGACGACGAGACCGGGCGAGTGCCGCCCTGCGAATGGCTACGGCCGCCGGGTCGGGCGTCCCGGCCCGAGCATCCCGGTGGTCGCGGCCCGGCCCCTCGAGCCGGCCCGGTTCTCGGAGCCGTCGCCCGGGTCGGAGTCGCCCGCGGGGGCGACCCAGTGAGCGTGCTGCTCGGCGAGCCGGCCGGTTCGTGAGCCCGTCGGTGACGGGCCGGTCCTAGAAGGACTCCGCTACTCGGTGACCTCGGCGAGCGCGTCGGCCAGCCCGGGAGCGCCCGGTCCGGTGCCCGCGACCTGGGCGGCCATGAGCTTGGTGAGGTCGCCCTGGATCTTCACCTTGCCTTCCATGAAGGCCTGCATGCCCGCTTGGGGATTGGCGCTCATGAAGATGTCGCGGGCGGTCACGTAGTCGGTGGTGAGGGTGAGGTCGGCGCCGTCGGCGTGCCCGGGGCCCCAGTCGGGGCGCCCGTCCTTGGCGCCGATGTGCAGCAGCCGGTCCTCGCCGAACGGGGTTTCCGTGACCACCAGGTTCATGGTGAGCTCGGCGTGCGGCGGGAGCTCGACTGCCCGTGCGTCGACGATCCTGCGCACCTCGATGAGCCAGTCGTCGGAGAGGAACGGGTAGGTCGGCACGTCGGCATCGTAGCCAAGGCTGATCGACTTCTAGACTCCGATGATGCCCGAGCTCACCCGCGCCGATGTCGAGCACGTCGCGCAACTGGCGCGGCTCGCGTTGAGCGAAGACGACATCGAGCACTTCACCGAGCAACTCGGTGCGATCCTCGACCACGCCGCGCAGGTCGCGGGCCTCGATACGCGCGACGTCCCACCGACCGCGCACCCGCTCGAACTGGTCAACGTGCTCCGACCCGACGAGCCTCGGCCGACTCTTCCACGCGACGAAGTGCTGGCGATGGCACCGGCGGCCGAAGACGGCCGCTTCCGCGTCCCGCGCATCCTCGACGCGCCATGACCGCACTCGAGCTCGCGGGCTCGATCCGTTCCGGCGCGCGCTCGGCGCGCGCCGTCGTCGACGAGCATCTGGCGGTTGTGGCGGCGCGGGAAGACGAGCTGCACGCCTGCAACCTGGTCACTGACGATGCCGCGCGCGTCGAGGCCGACGCGATCGACGCCGCGGTGGCGCGCGGCGAGGATCCCGGCCCGCTCACGGGTGTCCCCATCGTGCTCAAGGACAACCTCTGCACCCGCGGGGTGCCCACCACCTGCTCGTCGCGCATCCTCGAAGGGTGGCGCCCTCCGTACACCGCGACGGTCGTCGAACGCGTGCTGGCGGCGGGCGCGGTGTCGGTCGCGAAGTCGAACCTCGACGAGTTCGCCATGGGATCGTCCACCGAGAACTCGGCGTTCGGGCCCACGCGCAATCCGCACGACCCGACGCGTGTCCCCGGCGGTTCGAGCGGTGGTTCGGCGGCCGCGGTCGCCGCGGGATACGCGCCGCTCGCGCTCGGCTCCGACACCGGCGGCTCGATCCGTCAGCCCGCCGCGCTGTGCGGGGTGGTCGGGGTCAAGCCGACCTACGGGCTGGTGTCGCGGTACGGGCTCATCGCCTTCGCCAGCTCGCTCGACCAGGTCGGGCCGTTCGCCACCACCGTGGCCGACGCCGCGCTCCTGCTCGACGTGATCGCAGGGCCGGATCCGCTCGATTCCACGTCGATCCCCACGCCCTACGAACCGGTGCTACCCGTGATCGACCGCGGGGTCGAGGGCCTGCGGATCGGGATCGTCGACGAGCTCGTCGACGGCGATGGCTTCCAGCCCGAGGTGCTCGCCGCGGTCGAACAGGCGTCACTCGCGCTCGAGAAGGCCGGCGCCACCGTCGATCGCGTGAGCGTTCCCAGCGCGCGCTACGGACTGTCGGCTTACTACCTGATCGCACCGGCCGAAGCGTCGTCGAACCTGGCTCGCTACGACGGCGTGCGCTACGGCCTTCGGGTCGACGGCGCCGACGTCGCCACCATGAACGCGCGCACACGCGAGGCGGGCTTCGGTGACGAGGTGAAGCGTCGCATCATGCTCGGCACCTACGCCCTCTCGGCCGGCTACTACGACGCGTTCTACGGCCAGGCGCAGCGCGTGCGCACACTCATCATCCGCGACTTCGCGCGCGCGTACGAGCAGTACGACGCGCTGCTGTCGCCCACGTCGCCGACGGTGGCGTTCGCGCTCGGCGCCAAGTCGGCCGACCCGCTGGCCATGTACCTGTCGGACGTGTGCACCATTCCCACCAACCTCGCCGGGCACGCGGCGATCAGCGTGCCGTACGGCTCGGGTGAAGCCGGGTTGCCCATCGGTGTGCAGGTGCTCGCGCCCGCGCTGGGGGAGCCCGTGATGTTCCGGGTGGCGCGCGTCCTCGAGGAGTCCGCACCATGACCGTCACCGACGACGCACCCGACACCTCCGTCGACTACGAAGCCGTCATCGGCCTCGAGATCCACTGCGAGCTGTCCACCGCGACCAAGTTGTTCTGCGGCTGCCCCAACGAATTCGGGGCCGAGCCCAACACGCACGTGTGTCCGGTGTGCCTGGGCCTACCCGGTTCGCTGCCGGTGCTGAACCGGCGGGCGGTCGAATTCGCACTGCAGTTCGCCGAAGCCGTGCACCTGCGCGTACCCGAGCAGTCGACGTTCGCGCGCAAGAACTACTTCTATCCCGACATGCCGAAGGACTACCAGGTCTCCCAGTACGAGCACCCGATCACCATCGACGGTTGGATCGACATCGACGGCGCCCGCGTCGGCATCGAGCGCGCGCACCTCGAAGAAGACACCGGCAAGACCATCCACGTCGGCGGCGGCGGACGCATCCACGAAGCCGACCATTCGCTCGTCGACTACAACCGCGCCGGGGTGCCGCTCATGGAGATCGTGAGCCGCCCCGACATCCGCAGCGCCGAACAGGCGCGCGCGTACGCGGGAGAGCTGCGCGGGGTGCTGCAGGCGATCGGTGTGTCCGACGTCAAGATGGAAGAGGGCTCGATGCGGGTCGACGCCAACGTGTCGATCCGGCCGCGCGGCACCTCCGAGCTGGGGGTCAAGGTCGAGGTCAAGAACATGAACTCGCTGCGGTCGCTCGGGCGGGCGATCGAGTACGAGATCGAGCGCCAAGTGGTGGCTGCCGGTAGCGGCGAGCGGATCGTCCAGGAGACCCGGCACTGGGACGAAGCCGACGGCCGCACGCACTCGATGCGCACCAAGGAAGGCTCGTCCGACTACCGCTACTTCCCGGAGCCCGACCTCGTGCCGGTGGCCCCGACCGACGAAATGCGCGCGACCGCACGGGCCGCGCTCCCGGAGCTGCCCGCCACGTTGCGCCAACGGATCCAGGACGAGTGGGGAATCGGTGAGGCCGATGCCCGGGTGCTGGTGGCGGCGCCGGGGCTGGCGGCCTACGCGGAGGCGGCGATCGCGGTGCTCGACGGTGGCAGCCCCAAGGACGTCGTCAACTGGTGCATCGGCGATGTGCTCGCCTACCTCAACGAGTCGGGCCTCTCGCCGGTCGTGCTGCCGCTCCCGCCCGACGGACTGGCCGAACTGGTCGGCCTCGTGGCCGCGGGAACGATCTCCCGCGGGCAGGCCAAGGACGTGCTCGGGGAGTGCCTGACCGAGCCCAAGCGCCCGAAGCAGGTCGTGGCCGAGCGCGGTCTGGCGCAAGTGAGCGACGAGGGCGAGTTGGCGTCGGTGATCGACGGCATCCTCGCTGCGCACCCCGGCGACGTCGACGAGTACCGCGCCGGCGACGACAAGTTGCGCAAGAAGAAGCGCGGGTTCTTCATGGGCGAGGCGATGAAGGCCATGCAGGGTCGCGGCAACCCACAGCTCCTCAACCGTCTCCTCGACGAGAAGCTCGCCGCCCCCTAACCGCCGCACTCGTAGCCGTCCTACCCCGGCGCTTTCATTGCGCGATGGACAACCAAGAGTGTCGCCAGGTGCACAGTGAATCGTCGGACGGCGCGATCGGGGTGCTCGCCGCAGAACAGTTCGGGGTGTTCTCGCGTGCGCAGGCGATTGCCGCGGGGTTCACGCCGCGCCAGATCCAGCGTCGCGTGGGCACCGGTCGCTGGGACGTGGCGCTGCCGTGCGTCTACCGGATCAGCGGCGCGGGCCCGAACGATCGACAGTCGGCGATGGCCGCCGCACTCTGGGGAGGTGACTGCGCGTTGGTGTCGCACGCCACGGCCGGAGTCTTGTGGGGGATCGAAGGGGTGCGGGCCCGCAAGGTCGAGCTCTGGGTGCCGCAGAATCACACGCCGAGATCGACGCTCGTCGCCGTCCATCGCGGAAAGCGACTCGATCGCGCCGATCGCACGGCGCTCGGACCGATCCCGATCACGACGCCGGTGCGGACGTTGATCGACATGGCCGGCCGAATGGAGAACGAGCAGCTGCTCGCAGCTGTGGAGAGCGTCTTCCGTCGCGACCTCGGCACGCCGGCGCGGCTGCAGGTTCGTGTCGCGGCGTTGCGCTCATCGGGTCGGCCCGGTCTCGGGCGGCTGCAGACCTTGCTCGACGGCCGCGGCGACGGTGGGTCACTAGAGTCCCGACTTGAGGTGAAGACCTGGCTGTTGTTGCAGCAGGCCGGCGTCCCGCTCCCAGTCCGCCAGCACTGGGTCGTCGTCGGCGGGGGCCGCTATCGCCTCGACTTTGCCTGGCCAGAACTCCGCGTCGGGCTGGAGTGCGAGGGGTGGGAACACCATGGCGGCCGAGCGGCGTTCGGGAAAGATCGCGCCCGCTACGCGGAGCTCGCGGCGATCGGTTGGCGGCTGCTCCCCGTCACCTGGGATGCCTGCACTCGCCAACCGGCACGGGTCCTGCGGTGGATCCGCGCCGCGGTGACGCGGGCCGCCTGAGTGTTCACTGTGCATCATGCAACCGTAGGTGTCGCGAATCGCGCAGTGAATCGGGCAGTGAACCGCCGAGCCGTCAGTCCATCGGGACTTTGCGGACGATGCGACCGTCGATGCGGGCGAAGATCTCGTCGAGACTGTGGCCGGTGATGGTGAGACCGTGGTTGCGCTGGCCGACGACCGCGCGCGACGGGTCGGGTGCCTGGCGCACCAGCTCGGCCACCGACTCGGCCAGTTCCACCGTGCCGCACGGGTAGTTGATCTCGGTGGCCACCGTGCCTTCGATCCACGCGTGGACGTGGAGGATCGCGGCGACGCCCGGATGCTCGCGGTAGATCATCCAGTGCTCGATGGCGTCGACCGACACCCGGCGCGGCTCGACCCCCGCGGGCACGCTGATGTGCATGACGTCGCGTTCGCCGTCGTACCCGTCGACGAGCAGGATGTCGCGACCGATCTCGTGCAGCGCCGACTTGTCGACCCCGCTCGCACTCATCCAGTACTGCGGCTCGGGCTCACCGGGTGCGACGACCCGGCGCGCGCTCACGTTGCCGTAGCTCAGGCCGCCGATTCCGTAGAGCAGCTTGACGTGCCGCAGGTCGCGGTCGGAGAGGATCTCCTCGATCGGGAACGCGGCCGGGAGCAGATCGAGCGCGTCGAGCCGTTCACCGGCTCGGGTGATCTGCCGGGTGACGTCGTCGCCGTCCCACAGCTCCGGCGGCAGGTCGGCGCTGAACTCGTTGCCGATCACGAGTCGCGATGACGCCAGCGGTTCGACGCGTGAGAACACGTGCTCGAAGAACTCGTCGTCGTCACTGCCGGCGGTGTCGATCGCGTACGTGCCCTGCTCGAGCGTGACGAAGTCGGCGATCGACCCGAACTCGTGCGGGCTCACCATCACGCACAGGTTCGCCAACCCCCGCACCAACAGCGGGTAACCGGTGCGCAGGACGTCGGTCGGTGCCGAGGGGAGCTCGGCCAGCACCACCACGAACGTGGGGGCGTTCTTGCGGCGGTAGGGCCGAGCGGCCTCGGGATCGACGAAGTGGAGGACCACCGCGACCTCGGGTCCGGGGGCCTCCATCTCCGTGTAGCCCTCGGCGAGCATCACGGAACGGAGCCCGGCGGCGAACCATCGCAGTCGCTCGCCGGCGGGCTCACCGCTCCAGGCGAACGTGCGCGGAACGACCCCGCTCCCGTCGAGGACACCGATGCCTGCGGTCTGGCTCATGCGGTACGGCTCATCCCGTCTCCCACCACGCGATGGCTGTCACTGACCACCCAGCGTAGGGGCGGCCCCGGTGTGAATGAGGGAACCCTTACGCCACTGCGACCGCGGTGGCGCCCCGCAGGCCTTCGGCAATCTTGCCCCAACCGGTGGGGCCTTCGCTCGACTGCCACAGCGTGCCGCCTCCGTCGACCAGCGCCACCCGGCGGCCGTCGGTGGCCAGCAAGCCGGTGTCGACGTTGCCGTCGAGCCATTCGGGCAGTCCGTCCTCCAGCCGCGCCACGGGCGCGTCGGGGTCGACCCCGGCCCGGTAGATCGCCGACCGGCGCGCCATCGGTCCGTCGGACACGCTGACGAGCACCTCGTCGCCGAGGATCGCGACCGCGCGCGCGTACGAGCGGTGCATGCCCTCGGTGGTCGACGACCACGTCGCGCCGCCGTCGGCACTGCGACACAAGCCCACCGACGCAGCCGCCACCACGACCTCGGGCCGCGACGGATGGGCGAGCACCTGGTGGATGTCGTCGTCGACCGCGATCGTGGGCTGCCACGTGGCTCCACCGTCGACGGAACGGGGGATGCCCCCGACGTGCACGTTGACGAGCAGCGCACCACCGTCACTCGTCGCGGTCATCGACCGCACCTGCAACGGTGAGCCGACCTGGTGCCACTCGCCGCGGCCGGGCACGGTGTCGAACGACGGGACGATTACGGGTGACCCGGCGTCGGACAGTCGCAGCACGCGCGCGTCGGCGGTACCGGCGTAGATCGAGCCGCCCGCCGCGACCACCGCGGTGAGTGTGGTGTCGGCCTTCGCCAGGGGGGTCCACTCGCCGTCGGCGCCGTGCTCCCAGATCGCGTGGCGGTCGACGACCGCGAGCCAGGTACCGGACGGTCCCGGCGCGAGTGCCTCGACGCGGTGACCCTCGAGCGAGGTCAGGTGTTGACCCTTCGACGTGAAGATGTGATAGCCGTCGGTCGTCGTCACGAGCACGCTCATCTCGACGGTCCTTTCTCGATGAGAACGCGACAGCACCGAGGGTACGCTGCGCCTCATGTCGGATGGGATGAAAGACGGTCCGGGTGTGAGCGACGAGTCCCGTGAGTTCGTGTCGGGAAACCCCGGCCGCGACGTCCAACGCGTCGGGACGGCTCGCTTCCTGGGCGAGGACGTCGCCAAGGTGCACGATCCCGTGTGGGGCGTCATCGGCACCCTCGGCGACAGCCAGTGCTACCTGGGCGTGCGATCGAAG
The DNA here is from genome assembly GCA_963819735.1 of uncultured Actinomycetes bacterium. Classification (GTDB taxonomy): domain Bacteria; phylum Actinomycetota; class Acidimicrobiia; order IMCC26256; family DASPTH01; genus CAWFXC01. The sequence goes on from CAWFXC010000001.1 coordinate 2,149,084, forward strand.
GTCGATGCGGTGCACGAAGCGCTGGCCCAGCGGATCGCCGACGGCGACCTCCCCGTTCGCCTCATCGCCCCGGCGTTCACGCTGGGAGTCTCCGACGGCCAGCTCAACGGCACCGACCGGATGCGTTACTCGTTGACGAGCCGCGAGCTCGTGAACGACAGCACCGAGGTGCACCTGAAGGCCAACGACATGGCGGGGGTCATCACGGTGGTCGCGTGCGACAAGCCGCCCGTCGGCACCCTGGCCGCCCTGCTCGAGCACAACGCCCCCGCGCTGATGCTGTCCGACGGATCGATCCACCCCGGGATCGATCCCGTCACCGGTAAGCCCATCGACCTCGTGACCGCGTTCCAGTACGCGGCCGATCCCGACCCCGCGGTGCGCGCCCGCCTGGCCCTGCACGCGTGCCCCGGCCAGGGCAGCTGCGGCGGCATGTTCACCTACAACACGATGCAGACCTTCATCGGTGTCCTGGGGATGGAACCACTGCACATGGTTGCTCCCGCCTCCGATGACACCCGCCGCACGAAGACGTTCCCCGACGAGCTCGCCGCGCTCCTGTCGACGATCACCGCTGCCGGTATCCGCCCCCGCGACATCGTCACCCCCGCCGCGATGCGCAATGCGTTCGTCGTGGTGATGGCGATGGGCGGCTCCACCAACGTCGTGCTCCACGGCCCCGAGATCGCCCGTGCCGCCGGCTTCGACCTCTGGGCCGACGTGATCAACCAGCGGGAGTTCAATTCGCTCTCGCACCGGCTCCCGGTGCTCGTGAACCTGCGCCCCTTCGGGGAGTACTCGATGGTCGACGTCGACGCGATCGGTGGGATCGCGGTCATCGTGAAGGAGCTGCTCGCCGCCGGCGAGCTCGACGGATCGGCGCTCACGTGCACCGGCGAGACGCTGACCGAGCAGATCGAGCGGCTCGAGCCGCCGGCCCCCGACGGTCAGGTCGTGCTCCCGGTGCGCGCGCCGTTCAAGCCGACCGGCGGACTCCGCCTGCTGCAGGGCAACCTCGCACCCGACGGCGGCGCCATCCTCAAGGTGGCGGGCGTCGAGCGCGGCATCGTCGACGGGAAGTTCACCGGTCGCGCGCGCGTGTTCGAGGGCGAGCCGTCGCTCATCGCCGCACTCGAGGACTCCCCCGAGTCGTTCTCCGACGGTGACATCGTCATCGTCCGGTACGAGGGCCCGCGTGGTGCGCCGGGCATGCCCGAGATGCTCGACCCGACGTCGCGCATCACGGCGCTGAGCCGCGCGCGGGACATCACGGTCGCGCTCATGACCGACGGACGGTTCTCGGGCGGATCGGTGGGCCTCGTCGTCGGCCACGTCTCGCCCGAGGCGTTCCTCGGCGGCCCGATCGCGCTGCTCCAAGACGGCGACACGATCACCGTCGACCTCAACACCGACCGACTCGACTGTCTCGAGCTCGACGACCGCGACACCTACGAGCAACGCACCCGAACGTGGGCCGATGCCGTCGCCGCGAACGGGGGTGTCCACCCCCACGCACCGGTGGTCACCAGCCGGGTGCTGCAGCGGATCCGCGCCACCGCAAGTTCCGCCCTTCGCGGGGCGGGAGTCACGAACGACTGACGCATCCTGTGCCCGAGATCCTCGAGGTGGAGAACGCGCGCGCGTTGATCGATGCGCGTGCACTGCACCGCGAGATTGCCACCGTGCACGCGCCCGACGCGTGGTTCCTCAAGCGGGGACTCACGCCGCGCGCGGTCAAAGCCGCGTTGCGCGGCACGTCGTTCACCGATGCGCGTCGCCGCGGCAAGCTGATCCTCGTCGACCTGGAGTCCGGCGCGGTGCTGGGCATGCACCTGGGCATGAGCGGTCGGGTGCTGGTCGACGACGAGGCCGCGGGCGACCCGTTGTTGTACGCGAGCAACAAGGCCGATCCCGCCTGGCACCGGTTCGGCGTGCGCTTCGCCGACGGTGGTTCGCTCTACCTGCGCGACCCGCGTCGGCTCGGTGCAGTGGAGCTCGATCCCGACGAGGACCGACTCGGCCCCGACGCCCTCACCCTCACGCTCGCCCAGTTGCGCGCGGTCGTCGGCCGGAGTCGCGCGCCGATCAAGGCGGTGATCATGGACCAGTCGCGCATCGCCGGGCTCGGCAACCTCCTGTGCGACGAAGCCCTCTGGCGAGCCGGGATCGATCCGGCGCGCATCGCGGCGACGCTCGACGACGACGAGGTGAGGCGGCTGCACCGCGCCATTCGTGACACGCTCCGCGTGCTCGGCCGGCGCGGCGGTTCGCACACCGGCGACCTCACGTCCCAACGGGGCCCCGGTCTCCCGTGCCCGAAGGACGGTGCACCGCTGCTCCGGCGCACCATCGGTGGCCGCACGACCTACTCCTGCCCGGTACACCAGCTCTAGCCACGGCTTCGTCCCGCCCGCTCGGCGACCTTCAGTCGGTTCTCATCCGACACTCATGACGGGAATGCTCTGCTGCTCCCATGCCCGAAATCATGCACACCGACGGGTTCCTCCGGTGACCCAAGCGGACGTATCGGTCTCGTACGATGCGGGTGTGCGCGTACTCGTCGTCGAAGACGAGGTCAAGATGGCCTCCCTGGTGAAGCGGGCACTCGAGCGCGAGGGTTACGCGGTCGACGTCGCCGGCACCGGTCAGGACGGCCTGTGGTTGGCGTCGGAGAACGACTACGACGCGGTGGTCCTCGACGTGATGATCCCTCCGCCGAACGGGTTCGACGTGTGTCGCGAGTTGCGTTCGCGCGGGAGATGGGCGCCCGTACTGCTGCTGACCGCGCGAGACGGTGTCGATGATCGCGTCGCCGGTCTCGACGCGGGCGCCGACGACTACCTGGCCAAGCCGTTCTCGTTCGCCGAGCTCGCGGCGCGCCTGCGCGCGCTCACACGTCGCGGCGCGGTGCCGCGTCCTTCCGCGTTGAGCGCCGGTGACCTCAACCTCGATCCGGCGACCCATCGTGTGCGGCGGGCCAACGTCGACATCGATCTGAGCCCGAAGGAGTTCGCGCTCCTGGAGCTCTTCCTGCGGCACCCCGACGAGGTGCTGACCCGCACTGCGATCCTCGAGCACGCGTGGGACTTCGCGTACGACGGCACTTCGAACGTCGTTGACGTGTACGTGCGTTATCTGCGCGAGAAGATCGACCGACCGTTCGGACGCGAGACGATCGAGACCGTCCGCGGAGTTGGGTACCGGCTGCGCAGCGCAGCATGAACCGGTCGTGAGGTTCCGCCCTCGTACGTTGCGAGGTCGAATCACCCTCATCTTCGCGCTCGTCACATTGGTGTTGTCGACCTTGGTGGGTGTGCTCGTCGACATCCAGTACCGCACCGCGCTGACCTCCGCGCTCGACCAGGGGCTCGAGACGCGATTCCTCGCCGCTTCGCAACAGGTGAAGAGCGCGGACGGTTCCGAGGTGCGCCCGCCGATCCCCGACGACGAGGCCCTCGCGCAGATCATCGACGCCAACGGCGACGTCGTCGCGGCCTCGCCCCGCGTGTTGCGCACCCGCCGGGTGCTCACGATGAGCCAGCTCGAACGGGCGCGCATGCACCGCATCACGGTCGTGAGCGACGCCGGGCCCCGCGGCGACCGCGTGCGGCTCCGCGCCGGCCTGGTCAAGGGCACCGGTGACGTCGTCGTGGTCGGTTCCACGCTCGAGGAGTCGACGCGGGCGCAGCGCCGGCTCGAGCTCGCGCTCGCGGTGGGGCTCCCCCTGCTCGCCGGCCTGGTGACACTCGCCGGTTGGTTCCTCGCCGGCGCCGCGCTGTCGCCGGTGCAGGAGATGATCGAGGACGCCGACGTGATCTCGGCGCGTTCGGCGAGTGAGCTGAGCCGGCGACTCACGGTACCGGAGAACGCCGGCGAAGAGCTGGCCGAGCTCGCGCGCCGACTGAACCACCTGCTCGAGCGAATCGAGGGCGCGCTGCAACACGAGCGCATGTTCCTCGACGACGCGAGCCACGAACTGCGCACACCGATCTCGATCGCACGCGGCGAGCTGGAGCTCGCACGGATGCAGAGCGTCGACGGGTCCGAGACCGCCTCCGCGCTCGATTCGGCGTTGGAGGAGATGGACCGGCTCGACCACTTGGCGGGGAGCCTGCTCGTGCTGGCTCGCAGCCGCTCGGCCGGGCCGCCACCCGAGACGCGCGTGACGCTGGCCGAGGTCGCGGGACACGCGGTGGAGACGGCGACCGCGGGCGTCGAGCCGTCGCGCCGTCGCGGCATCGAGCCCCGGGTCGTGGGCAATGCCGTCGTCCTCGGCCACGCCGACGCCCTCGAACGGGCACTGCGCAACATGGTCGAGAACGCGCTGCGCTACGCCCGCAGCGACGTCGCGGTCACCATCGAGTCGAACGGTGTGGATGCCGTGATCGTGGTGTCCGACGACGGTCCCGGATTCCCGCCGGAGTGGCTGGAGCAGGGGGTGGGCCGGTTCGCGGCGGGGGACAGCCCCGACACGCACGGCGGGGCCGGCCTCGGGCTGGCGATCGTCGACGCCATCGCGGCGTCCCACGGCGGGACGGTCGAGGTGGCCGACGGGCCGCACGGCGGCGCCGAGGTACGGCTCCGTCTGCCGTGCGACGGCGTGAGCTTCGAACCCGCAACATGAGAGCCGGTGCCAGGTGACGGATCGCCCTGGGTAGGGTGATCACCCTCATGGCGCCCTTCGGTACCGTCCGCAAGGGCCTCCTTTGATGGTCGACTCCGCTGCGCCCACCGTGGCGGCTCAGTCGGCGGCCGGCCGGCTCCGCTCCGTCTCCACCTTGATGGTCGACTCCGCTGCGCCCACCGTGGCGGCTCAGTCGGCGGCCGGCCGGCTCCGCTCCGTCTCCTCCTTGATGGTCGACTCCGCTGCGCCCACCGTGGCGGCTCAGTCGGCGGCCGGCCGGCTCCGCTCCGTCTCCTCCTTGATGGTCGACTCCGCTGCGCCCACCGTGGCGGCTCAGTCGGCGGCCGGCCGGCTCCGCTCCGTCTCCTCCTCGTTCCTCATGTTCCTCTCACCTGGATTCGGTGAGGATGCGACAGGCGGGACGGTCCGATGATGGCCGTCGCCTGATGGTGGTGCCCGAGTCGATGCCCTCCCACGCAACGGCGTTACCGGATGAGCGCATTCGACCGTCCCGGTCGTCCCGCCTCCTTTCTCTCCTGACCCAGCCCCGGGGCCTCGGCCTCGCGGTGGCCGCGGTCGGGGCCATCGGCATCATCTCCTCGCTCACCCCCGAGCTGCCGGCGCGGCTCGAGCTGGTCGAGGACCTCGTGGATCCGGTCGTCGTCCACTTCGCCGCCGGCACCGCTGCGCTGATCGGCTTCGTGCTCCTGCTCCTCGGGCGGGGACTGGCCCGTCGCCGCCGCAGCGCCTACTTCGCCGCGCTCGTTCTGCTGCTGGTCTCGGCAGTGACACACCTGGTGAAGGGCCTCGACGTCGAAGAGGCCGCGCTGGCCGTCGGCGTGATGCTGTTGCTCGTGCGGGCCCGCGACCAGTTCACCGTGCCGCTGCCGCCCGGCCGGGTGATGCAAGTCGTCCGGGTGGCGATCGTGCTGGTCGTGGCCGACCTCGGGATCGGCGTGGCCGGCCTCGCGCTCGGCGCGTCGCGCCTGCGCGTCCCGTTCAAGCCGGGCAAGGCTCTGATCGAGGTGGCCCATCGGCTGGGCGGCGCCGAGGGCGCGGTCCATTTCCACGGCGTCGCCCGCCTCTTCCCGCTCGCCCTCGCGATCCTCGGGTTCCTGAGCGTGGCCGTCCTCCTCGTGGTCGCGTTCGCACCGGCGCGCGCCATCGACTTCGACGACGAGCCTCGCGAGCGCGTGCGACGACTGCTCGATCGGCCCGACGGCGACACCCTGGATCCGTTCGCCCTCCGCGCCGACAAGCAATACGTGTTCTCGGCCGACGGCCGCGCCGCGGTTGCCTACCGGTGCGTGGCCGGAGTGGGCCTGGCGTCGGGCGATCCGGTGGGGGAGCCGGCATCGTTCCCCGACGTGCTCGCGCAGTTCGTCGCCCACTGCGAGGCGCGCGGATGGCGACCCGCGGTGATGGGTGCGCGCAGCGATCGTCTCGACCTCTACCTCGCGGCCGGGCTCCGGGCGCAGTACCTCGGCGACGAAGCGATCGTCGACGTCGCGTCGTTCACGCTCGACGGGCGGGGGATGCGCGGCGTCCGCCAGGCCGTCAACCGCACCCGCAACTTCGGGATCACGACCGAGGTCTGCCGCGAGGGCGAGCTCGCCGACGGCCTCCGGAGCGCGCTGCTCGACATCGCGGAACGCGGCCGGAACGGTGCGCCCGAGCGCGGCTTCTCGATGGCGCTCGACCAGTTGCTCTCGGGACGCGACGGCGACTGCGTGGTGGCGGTCGCGCGCGACGCCGACGGCGTGCCGATCGCGTTCCAGCGTTACGCGCCGTGCAAGGCTGGCACCGGGCTCTCGCTCGACGCGATGCGCCGCGACGACGCCGGCCCCAACGGTGTGAACGAGCGGTTGATCGTCGACACGATCGAGTGGGCGCGGGCGCTCGGCATGCACGAGGTGTCGCTCAACTTCGCGTTCTGCAAGGACCTGATCGACGACGAAGGATGCTTGTCGACGGGCCAACGGGCCCAGGCCTGGGTCGTGCGACGGCTCAATCCGTACTTCCAGATCGAGTCCCTGCTCCGCTTCAACGCCAAGTTCCGCCCCCGCTGGGTGCCGCGGTACCTGGTCTACGGGACGCTCGGCGACCTGGCGGTGGTGGGCGCGGCCGCCGCCAGCGCCGAAGGCTTCCTGCCCTTCGATCGCCGGCACGGATGGTCGCCCGTCGTGAATGACTTGCAACCGGCCGACGGTTCGGGCACACTGGTTGGCCGATGACCGCTCACACCAGCATCCTCGTAGTTACCTAGCGCACGGCGCGCCTTCGCGCCCGTGCGCTTTCACCCCTCGCTTAGGCGGGGGGTTTTTTCTGCCCAAAATCCTGACTCGTCGAACGATCCGCACGCCCGTCCAGCAGCAAGCCCAAGAGACAGCCCACCAGACAGAAGGCACCCACGATGCAGCTCACCGGAGCCCAGGCCCTCATCAAGAGCCTCGAGTTGGAGAACACGGAGGTCATGTTCGGCCTCCCGGGCGGTGCGATCCTGCCCGTCTACGACCCGCTCATCGACTCCTCGATCCGGCACATCCTGGTTCGCCACGAGCAGGGCGCCGGCCACATGGCCGAGGGCTACGCGCACGCCACCGGGCGGCCGGGCGTGGCGATGGTCACGAGCGGCCCCGCGGCCACCAACATCGTGACGCCGCTGTGCGACGCGTACATGGACAGCATCCCGTTGGTGGTCGTCACCGGCCAGGTGGCGTACTCGGTGATCGGGACCGACGCGTTCCAGGAGGCCGACACCGTCGGCATCACGATGCCGGTCACCAAGCACAACTGGCTCATCACCGACGCCAGCGAGATCCCGCGCGTGATTCGTGAGGCATTCCACGTGGCCACGACGGGCCGCCCCGGGCCGGTGCTCGTCGACATGCCGAAGGACGTCGCCAACCAGACCATGAACTGGTACTGGCCCGACAGCGTCGACCTCCCCGGCTACAAGCCGAACACGAAGGGCCACCCCAAGCAGATCAAGGACGCGGCGCGGTTGATGGCCGAGGCGAAGCGCCCGGTGATCTACGCGGGCGGCGGCATCCTCAAGGCGCGCGCGGCGGAGGCGTTGCGCGAGTTGGTGGAGCTCACCGGCTTCCCGGTGGTCACCACGTTGATGGCCCGCGGTGCCTTCCCGGACGATCACCCCCTGTGCCTCGGGATGCCGGGCATGCACGGCAACTACACCGCGATCACGTCGATGCAGCAGTCCGACCTGCTCATCGCGCTGGGCTCGCGCTTCGACGACCGCGTCACCGGCAAGGTCGGCGCGTTCGCGCCCGAGGCCAAGATCATCCACGTCGACATCGATCCCGCCGAGCTGGGCAAGGTGCGCCGGCCCGACGTGCCGATCGTGGGCGACTGCCGTCTCGTGATCGAGGAGATGGTGAAGGCGGTGCGGGCCGAGCGTCAGAAGCGCGAGTGGCCGTCGCTCGAGGACTGGCACAAGCAGCTGCGTCAGTGGCAGGAGCAGTTCCCGCTCACCTACGAGCAACTCGAGGACGGCCCGCTGAAGCCGCAGTTCGTGATCGACCAGCTGCGCGACAACACCCCCGACGACACGATCGTGGCGTCGGGCGTCGGCCAGCACCAGATGTGGACGAGCCAGCGCTGGAAGTTCAACCACCCGTACACCTGGGTGAACTCCGGCGGCCTCGGCACGATGGGCTTCGCGGTGCCCGCCGCCATCGGCGCCAAGGTGGGCAAGCCCGAGCGCACGGTGTGGGCGGTCGACGGCGACGGGTGCTTCCAGATGACGGCCCAGGAGCTGGTCACCGCGAGCGCCGAGCGCATCCCGGTGAAGATCGCCATCCTGAACAACGCGTACCTCGGAATGGTGCGGCAGTGGCAGGAGCTCTTCTACGAGGAGCGCTACAGCGAGGTCTACCTTTCGCCCGACCTACCCGACTACGTGAAGTGGGCGGAGGCGATGGGGTGCGTGGCGTTCCGCGTCGACACGCCCGAAGACGTCGAGCCGACGATCCAGAAGGCCAACGAGGTCGACGATCGTCCGGTGGTGATCGACTTCCGCACCGACTACCGGGAGAAGGTGTACCCGATGGTCGCGGCCGGCTCGTCGAACGACGACGTGATCCTCGACCCCGCCCACGACCAGCACGGAGCGCGGTAGAGATGGCTACTACGAACCACCACATCTTGACCGTGTTGGTGGAGAACAAGTTCGGGGTGCTGTCGCGTGTCGCGGGGTTGTTCGCCCGACGCGGCTTCAACATCGTGTCGCTCGCGGTGAGCCCCACCGAGGACGAGCACTTCAGCCGTATGACCATCGTGGTCGACGCGGATTCTGCGCCGCTGGAGCAGATCACCAAGCAGCTCAACAAGCTGATCCCGGTGCTGAAGATCGCCGAGCTGCACCCCGACGAAGCGGTCGAGCGCGAGCTCATGTTGGTCACGGTGAAGGCCACCGCCGAGCTGCGGTCGCAGATCACCGAGCTGGCGTCGATCTTCCAGGCCCGCATCGACGACGTCGGCCACGACGCGCTCACGATCCAGGTGGCGGGGGCGCCGCAGAAGCTCGACGCGATGACCGACCTGCTCGCCCCGTTCGGCATCATCGAGCTGCAGCGCACCGGCCGCATCGCCCTGCCCAAGCTCGCCCGCCGCCCGGCCAAGCTCCGTGCGGTCCGCAATCGGGCCGTCTGACAGACTGCTGCGCCGCAGCACAACGAGTGGAGAATCAATGCCTGCCACGATCTACTACGACGACGACGCCGACCTCAGCCTGTTGGAGGGCCGCAAGGTCGCGGTCCTGGGTTACGGGTCGCAGGGCCACGCCCACGCCTTGAACATGCTGGAGTCGGGGGTCGACGTGCGCGTCGGCCTGCGCGAGGGGTCGTCTTCGTGGGCGAAGGCGCAGGAGGCGGGGCTTCGCGTCGTCACCATTGCCGAGGCGAGCAAGGAAGCCGACGTGATCATGGTCCTGCTCCCCGACACCGAGCAGGCACGCGTCTACAAAGAGGACATCGAGCCCAACCTCCAAGAACGCGACTCGCTGGCGTTCGCCCACGGGTTCAACATCCACTTCGGTCAGATCACGCCGCCGAAGGGCGTCGACGTGTGGATGATCGCACCCAAGGGGCCCGGCCACCTGGTGCGGCGCACGTTCGAGGAAGGCGGCGGCGTGCCCGCGTTGGTCGCGGTGTCGGCCGACGAGACGGGCAAGGCCAAGCAGACCGCACTCGCGTACGCCCGGGCGATCGGCGCCACGCGTGCGGGAGTGCTCGACACCACGTTCGAAGAAGAGACCGAGACCGACCTGTTCGGTGAGCAGGTCGTGTTGTGTGGTGGTCTCGTCGAGCTCATCAAGGCGAGCTACGAGACGCTCGTGAACGCGGGCTACCAGCCGGAGTCGGCCTACTTCGAGACGCTCCACGAGGTGAAGCTCATCGTCGACCTCATCTACGAGGGCGGCATCGCGAACATGCGCTACTCGATCTCCGACACCGCCGAGTACGGCGACATGACGCGTGGCCCGCGCATCGTCACCGACGACACGCGTGCGGAGATGAAGCAGATCCTCGACGAGATCCAGACCGGCAAGTTCGCTCAGGAGTGGATCCTCGAGAACCAGGCCGGGCGGCCGGTGTTCAACGCGCTGCGCAAGAAGTCGGCGGAGCATCCGATCGAAGAGGTGGGGGATCGCCTCCGATCGATGATGCCGTGGATTGGGCAGGGCAAGGCGAAGCCGCGGGACGTCTCGGGGGGCTGAGTCTCTCTACCCCGGGCGCGCGGTGTCGGGCGCGTCGGCTTCGTTGCGTCGGGGCGGGGCGCCGGTCACGGAGCACCCGTGCTCGCTCGTTCGCGGCTCCGCTCGCCTGGCGGCTCGCTTCGCACGCTCGCTGCGCGCGGCCACTCCGCACCCGGCGCCCCTCTGGGGCGCCGTGGCGTGCGGGCCGGCGGGTGCGCGGCCGTAGGGTTCTGGCATGTCGGATGTCTGGCGGGTTGTCGTCGGGGCTTTGGTGGGGTATCTGGTGGGGACGTTTCCGACGGCGGATCTGGTGACGCGGTTGGTGACGCGGGGGGCGGTCGACATTCGGACGAGTGGGAGCGGCAATCCGGGTGGGTTGAACGCGGTGCGGGTCATCGGGAAGAAGTGGGGCGCGGTGGTGATCGTGCTCGACTCGGCCAAGGGGGCGCTGGCCGGTTTCATTGGCCTGGCGATCGGTGACGCGGCGGCGTACGCGGCGGGCACCGCGGTGGTGGCCGGGCACTGCTGGCCGGTGTGGACGGGATTCCGGGGCGGCAAGGGAGTGGCGGCGGCGGGCGGGTCGTTCGCGTCGGTGTTCCCCCCGTTGTTCGTCCTCGACGGGATCGTCACCGGGGCGGTGGCGGTGGCGACACGCCGGTCCACGGTCGCGGTCCGCACCGCGTGCGGGGTCTGGGTCGTCGCGGCCGGCGTGTGGTGGGCGGCGGGGCTGTCGAACTGGTGGGGCCCCGACCCCGGGCCGGGGTTGCTCGTGTACGGCGTGCTCGGGGCCGGCATGGTGCTGTGGCGCTTCCAAACGGCGGCTCGACTCGGCGGACCGTCACTGTAAAGTCTTCCCGAATCGGGTGCGGCGAGTGATCCAGGCGGGGTCCTGCGCCGAATGGCTCTCCGATGGGGGACCAGATGACTACTTCGGCCGACCGGCCCACGGCGGAGCGCGTCGTACGTCCGAGTGGGTGGGAGCGCGACGTGCGCGGCCGGGTCATGGCGGGCGACGATTCCGGGCTCCGCGAGGTCTACGACCAGTTCGCGTCGTTCGTCTACGGATTGGCGCTGCGGGTCATCGGCGACGCCCGGGCCGCGGAAGACGTCAGCCAGGACGTGTTCGTGTGCTTCTGGGAACGGCCCGCCGCCTTCGATCCCGAACGCGGCAGCCTGCGCACCTGGTTGGGCACCTTGGCCCACCGTCGCGCCGTCGACTACGTGCGACGCGAAGAGGCGCGGCGCCGGCGCGCCGAGCGCGAGGCGGCCCGGGCCATCTCGCTCCCCGACGTCGACGAGATGGCCACTGCGCTGCTCGCCGCCGAACGAGTGCGGGCCGCGATCGATCAGCTGCCGTTCGAACAGCGCCGCGCCGTGTATCTCGCATACTTCGACGGGAAGACCTACCGTCGGGTCGCCGAGGTGCTCGGGATCCCCGAGGGCACCGCGAAATCGCGGTTGCGGCTGGGGCTGCGCCGCATCGCCGACGCACTACAGGCTGAAGGAGGCGAGTGGTGACCCCTCGTGTTCACCTCACCGACGAAGAAGTCGAGGAGCTCCTCGGCGCCTACGCGCTCGACGCGTGCGACCCCGCCGAGGTCGTCGCGATCGAGGCCGTGCTCGCCCGCCGCGCCGACCTGGCCCGTGAAGCCGACCGGCTCACGAATGCCGCCAGTTGGATCGGTGCCACCGAAGCCCTCGAGCCACCCGGCGGCCTCCGCGACAACGTGTTGCACGCGGCGCGGGCCCGGCGCCAGGGACCGGCCGACCCGGTCATCGACCTCTACGTCTCGATGTCGGAGCGGCTCGGCCGCATCATCGACGCGCTGCCCGACGAAGCCCTCGACGTCGTCACGCCGAACGGGCTGTCGGCGCGCGACCTCGTCGTGCACATGGCGTCCCAGGAGAGCCTGCTCGCCCAGAACCTCGGCGTGCCGACGATCCCCGACCTCGTCGAGGGTGAGATCGCGCCGCGCACGTATGCGCTCCTGCCGCGCTACGCAAACACCGAGCTCGATGGCGCGATCGACCTCTGGCGCGACTCGGTCGAGGCGAACCGCGCGTGGGCAGTCGCCAACACGGATCGCACCGCGATCTGGCGCGGCCTCGGACTCACCCGCGACGACACGTTGCTCGTGCGATCGTTCGAGGCCTGGGTGCACACCGACGATCTGTGTCGCGCCGCAGGGATGGCAACGATGCCGCCCGAGCCGCGCTACCTCTCACTGATGTCGGATCTCGCGGGTCGCATCCTGCCGCTCGCGTTGGTCGTCGCCGGGCGCGAGCGCGCGGGCAAGACGGCGCGGCTGGTGCTCACGGGCGACGGCGGTGGCGAATGGCTGGTGGCGATGGACGCCGGTGAGCCCGACGCCGTTGCGGACGTCACCGTCACCGCCGACGTCATCGACTGGTGTTGTCTCGTCGGCGATCGGATCGCCGTGAGCGACCTCGAGTACTCGGTGGAGGGCGATGCGTCGTTGGCGCGGGACCTCGTCGAATCAGCGTCGTCGCTGGCGACGTTGTAGACCCGGCGCCGGCCGGGTCAGTCGGTGCCGACCGCGGCGAGCTCCGCTTCGGCGCTCTTGATCGCCTCGACCAGACGCTCGACCTCGGCGTCGGCGTTCTCGACCGGCGCGCCGGTCTTCTGGCCGTAGACGATGCCGCCCAGCTCCTGCTTCAGGTCGCCGATGTGCGACTCCAGCTTGTGGCTGTCGAGCTTCTCCTGGCCCGCCTTGACGCCTTCCTTGGCCTTGTCGGCGGCGGTCTGCGCGGTTTCCTTGACCTTGTCGAGCAAGCCCATGCGACACTCCTCGTGAACGTGCGGTCCGGTGGGGACGCGAATTGTACGGGGTGACCGCGCGCGTCGCCGCAGCCATCGCCTCGTCAGGCGGGTTGCTGCTCGACGAGCACGAGGCGCGGTGACGCGAGGGCCTCCGGCGGCGCGAGGTGGTACCCCTGCGCGCGGTCGCACCCGAGCTCCCGCAGGCGGACGCGTTGCTCCTCGGTCTCGACGCCTTCGGCGGCCACGACCATGCCGAGCGCGTGCGCCATGTCGATGGTCCCCGCCACGATGGCGTCGTCGGCGGCGCTGCGACCGAGGCCGGAGACGAACATGCCGTCGACCTTCAGCTCGTCGAACGGGAACCGCCGGAGGTACGTGAGCGAGGAGCCGCCGGTGCCGAAGTCGTCGATGGCCAGACGGAGCCCGAGCTCCTTCAGCGCGCGCAACGCCTCGCTCATGGTGTCGAGGTCGTCGAGCAGGACGCCCTCGGCGACCTCGAGGCACACGGTGCCGGGATCGAGACCGAAGTCGCGCACGACGCGCCCGACCATCGACGGGAAGTCGGGCCGATGCAGCTGTCGGGACGAGAGGTTGGTCGCGACCGCCAACGCCCCTCCGTTCGGGCCGATGGTGCGCGCGGCGCGGGCGGTCTCGCACACGCGCTGTAGCACCCATTCGCCGATCGGCACGATGACGCCGGTCTCCTCCGCGACCTTGATGAAGTCCTTGGGTGCGACGAGACCCTGCGTGGGGTGCTCCCACCGCAGCAGCGCCTCGGCCGCGACGCGGTCGCCGGTGGCGAGGTCGAACTGGGGCTGGAAGAGCACGCGCAGCTCGTTGCGACCGAGCGCCTGGCGCAACGCCCGTTCGGTGAGCAGCCGGGAGACGGCCTGCGTGTGCATCGCGTCGTCGAACAGCTCGTAGCGCGCCCCACCGCGCCGCTTGGCGCGGTACATCGCGGCGTCGGCGTCGCGCAGCAGACTCGTCGCCCGATCGGACGAGTGCCCGGTGACCGCGATCCCGATGCTCGCCGACACCGTCACTTCGGCGTGCTCGAGCGCGAACGGTTGCGCGAACGCTTCAGCGGCGCGCTCGGCCAGCTCCTCGGCCTGGTGTTCGTCGGCGAGGTCTTCGCACAGCACCACGAACTCGTCACCACCGAACCGGGCGATGGTGTCCTGCCGGCGGACCGTCGCGCCCAGCCGTCGGCTCACCGCGACGAGCAGTTCGTCGCCGGTCTCGTGGCCGAGGCCGTCGTTGACGTGCTTGAAGCGGTCGAGGTCGATGAACAGCACGCCGACCTTGGCGTCGTCGCGCAACCGCGACAGCGCGTGCTCGAGCCGGTCCTGGGCCAGCGCCCGGTTCGGCAGACCGGTGAGTGTGTCGTGGAGGGCGCGGTGTCCGAGCTGGCGGGTGTGCTCGGCCCGGTCGATCACGAGGGCGACGAGATCGCGGGTGCGCTCCATGAGCGCGAGCTCGGCCGCGGTGGGATCGCGCACGGTACGCAGGTAGAGCCCGAGCAGCCCGAGGAAGGCGGAGCCGTCGGGAGTGCGGATCGGCACCGACCACACCCCGCGCAGCCCGTAGGAGAGGCAGAGCTCGGTGATGTCGGCGCGGGGCCCGGTGGCCTCGAGGTCGCGGATGATGGAGAGCTCGGTCGTGCTGAGGGAGGCCTCGATGTCGTCGACGGCCGTGAGCTCGGTCATGCGTTGGATGTGGTCGGCCGGCAGTGAGGGCGCGGCCACGCTCTCGAGCCGTCCGGTCTCGCGATCGAGCAGCCGGATCGTGCCCGACGCGTCGGGCACGAATTCCTCCACCGCGGCGAGAAGCGTCGACAGGGTCTCGGGGATCGACGCGTCGGCGAGGATGAGCTCGAGCACGCGGGTCTCCGCCGCAGTCAGGGCGTCGGCGCGCTTGCGGTCGGTGATCTCGCGCAAGTTGCCCACGATGCCGCGCACCGCGGGCTCGGCGAGTTGGTTCGTCCACGTGGCCTCGATCCACCGCCACGCTTCACCGTTCCACACCTTGAACTCGGTGGTGACGGGACGGCCGGGATTGCCCACCAGCTCGTCGTGGAGCACGAGCGCCTGCGCGACGCCGTCGGGATCGAGGAACTCGATGAAGCTCTGGCCGATCAGGTCGTCGACGGATTGTCCGAAGATCGGGGTGACGGCGGGGCTCACGTAGAGCACGCGACCCTCGGTGGAGATCACGGTGATGATGTCGGCCGCGTGCTGGACCAGGGCGCGGAACCGCGCTTCGCTCTCACCGAGGACCTCGCGGGCCTGATTCGACTCGCTCACCAGCCGGGCGATCCGCCACGCCACGAGCGCCACGGCCACCAGGGCGACGGCGGCGAGGACGTCGAAGAGGAACGACTGGGTGAGCCCGGCGGGGGCGAGGAGGGCCACCGCCGCCAGTCCGAGGCCACCCGCGACGAAGCACCAGATCGCCCGGTCCGAAAGGCCTCCCGACGCCTGCTCTTCGGGAACCCTGATCTCGGTCCCTGCCACTGTGGCTGCCACGGTGCCAGCCGCGCTTCCGCTGGTCATTCGGATTGGACGTTAATCTGCCACTGTCAGTGATGCAAAACCCACTGAGAATGGCAATTTCGCCTGGGAAGATCGGTTCCGGGCCCGGGACGGTCCACGGGAGGTGTGCGACACTGCGCGGATCGCGCCGCGGTCGGCCGACCGAGGTCGCCGAGCGGTCAGAAAGCGGTCAGGAGGGGGAGCGATGCACGACTTCCGGGAGCGGGTAGCCGTGGTGACCGGCGGGGCCAGTGGCATCGGACGGGCCCTGGCGGTCCGATTCGCCGCCGAAGGCATGCGCGTGGTGCTCGCCGACGTGGAGAGTGCGGCGCTCGCCGCCACCGTGGCCGAACTGGAAGCTGGGGGCGCAACGGTCGTGGGGGTCGAGGCGAATGTGGCGGTCGCCGCCGACGTCGACGCGGTGCGCGACCGGGCGCTCGACGCCTTCGGTGCGGTGCACCTGGTGTGCAACAACGCCGGGGTGGGCGGCGCCGGGATCGTCGGTGGCCCGCTCGAGGTGTGGGAGTGGGTGGTGGGCGTGAACCTCTGGGGGGTCGTGCACGGCTGCCACTCGTTCCTCCCCCTGCTGCTCGAGCAGAACGAGGGGCACGTGGTGAACACCGCGTCGGTGGCGGGCCTCGGCGGTGTGGCCGGGCTCGGCATGTACTGCACGACCAAGTTCGCGGTCGTCGGGCTGAGCGAGTCGCTGTTCTACGACCTCGCCGGGTTGGGGTCGGCGGTCGGCGTGTCAGTGCTGTGCCCGGGCTTCGTGCAGACCCGTATCGGCGACTCGGCCCGGAACGCGCCTCCCGCACTCGCCGACTGGGTGACCACCCCACCGGCCGAAGGGGCGCGCAACTTCGCCAGCGCATTGGCGGCTGCGGGGATCCCGGCGGCCGACGTCGCCGACGCGGTGTTCGCCGCGGTGCGCGACCGCCGGTTCTTCGTGCTCCCGCATCCGCGCGCGGCCCTCGGCACCACCCGGGCCCGCCTCGAGTGGATGCGCGGCGACGGCCCTCCCACGCTCGACATCGAAGGCGCCCTCCAACCCTGACCTCTGCTCCGCCCCCAAACCCACCAACGTGCGTCGCTCGAGGCCCCATGCGGCCTGTGGCGACGCAGGTTCGGGGGTTGTGGGGGTGTCAGGGCATGTGGGGGTTGTCGGGGGTCAGGGGTGGCGGTCGGTCCAGGGGCGGGCGGATTCGAGCTGGGCCGCGACGCGGAGGAGGACGTCTTCGCGTCCGGGCGCAGCGACGAGTTGCACGCCGATGGGCAGGCCGTCGTGCCATGCGAGTGGGAGTGAGATGGCGGGCTGGCCGCTGATGTTGAAGGGCAGGGTGAACGCGGCGTACGGGATCGCGGCCACGCCCGCGAGGTCGGCGTCGTCGCCGCGTACCTCGCCGACGGTCGCGGGCGGCGCGGCCATCGTCGGCGTGAGGAGGAGATCGAAGGCGCCGCCGTCGGGTTCCCACCAGCGCACCATGCGACGAGTCCACGCCGAAACGCCCTCGGTGGCGGCGACGTAGTCGGCGGCCGGGATCGAGCGGCCGATCTCGCTCTGCGCCCACGTGTAGGGCTCGACGTCGTCGGCGGTGATCGGACGGCCGGCCGTCGCCGCCAGCCGGTCGACGTCGCGGGCAGTCGACGCGCCCATGATGGTGAGGAAGTTGCCGAGCAACTCGAGGTCGTCGAGCGCGTCGGGGGCGGCGATCTCCACGTGGTGCCCGAGGTCGCGCTCGAGGAACGTCGCGACGTCGTCGGCCGCCGACACGCACGACGGGTCCACCCCCACGAGATCGCCGGGTGTGCGGTCGGAACCGATCCCGATGCGGAGCCGCCCGGGGTCGGCGCCGACCTCTTCGCGGAACGGACGTGCCGGGGGCGCGGCCGCGTACGGGTCACCCGGCATCATCCCGGCGATCACGTCGAGCACCGCGGCGGTGTCGCGGACGGTGCGGGTGAGGGCGTGCCGGACGACGAGCCCGCCCCACGCCTCGCCCTCAGCGGGGCCGAGCGATACCCGGCCCCGGGTGGGTTTGAGCCCGACCAGCCCGCATGCGCTGGCGGGAATGCGGATGGAACCGCCGCCGTCGCCCGCATGCCCGAGCGGCACCATGCCCGACGCCACTGCCGCGCCGGTACCCCCACTCGATCCGCCCGGCGAGCGGTCGAGGTCCCACGGGTTGCGGGTCGGGCCGTAGGCGAGGGGTTCGGTGGTGGGGAGCAGCCCGAACTCGGGCGTGTTGGTCTTGCCCACGATGACGAAGCCGGCGCCGCGCAGCTTGGCGAACAGGTACGAGTCGTGGTCGGCGCGGTGGCCGAGATCGCGCAGGAGTCGATTGCCCATATGGAGTGGTTCGCCGGCGAGTTGGCCGTCGAGATCCTTTACCACGATGGGCACGCCGCGGAACGGGCCGGGCGCCGGGTCGACGGCCTCCTCCCGCGCTCGCTCGAACCGGGGATGGATCACCGCGTTGAGCGCGGGGTTGCGGTGCTCGATGCGCGCGATCGCGGCATCGACGAGCTCGAGCGGCTTGGCCGCGCCGGTCCGTACGAGCCGCGCCTGCGCGGTTGCGTCGAGTACGGCCAGGTCGTCCGGGTCGGGCATGCGGGCGACGGTAACCGGGTGGCGCATCGCCCGCCTACTGCTACTCGCGTACGACGTCGGCCGCGGGCTTGTCGTCGCGGATGCCGCGGAAGCGGGGCGCGCGCAGGACACCGGCGGTGGTCCAGTTCTGGAACGCGACCTCGACGACGACGACCGGCTCCACCCACACCGGCCCCGGCAGCTTCGGCACCGCGAGGAACGGGCTCGTCTCGCGGCGCAACGGCGCCAGGCGCTGCTCGAGCTGCGTACGCGTGCCCTCGTCGAGACCCGACCCGACCCGGCCCGCGAACCGCAGCCGCTGGCGGTCGTTCCCGGCGCCGTCGCCCCCACCGTCGTCGTGGTAGCCGACGAGGAGCGAACCGAGCCGGCCGTCGAGCCGACCCGCGCCGGTGAGCCAACCGCCGACCACCAGCTCCTGGCCGTGCGTCGGCTTCACCTTCAGCCACGCGTCGGCGCGCCGGCCGGGGAGGTAGGGGCTGTCGAGGCGCTTGGCGACCACACCCTCGAGGCCGAGCTGTTGACTCGTGCTGAGCATGGCGGCGCCGTCGCCCACCGTCGACGGCGGGGTCTGCCAGTGCGGGCCGGTGAGCCCGAGGCGTTCCACGAGCGCGCGCCGCTCGGTGTAGGGAAGCGCGCACGTCGAGTGCCCGTCGAGCCAGAGCACGTCGAACACCATGTAGACCACCGGTGTCTCGCCCACCATCCGGCGCACCGCGGCGGCCGACCCCGCGTGCATCCGGGGCTGGAGCCGTTCGAAGCTGGGGACGCCCGAGTCGTCGAGCGCGACGATCTCGCCGTCGAGCACGGTATCGACGCCGGGCAGGGCGTCGGCGATGGCGCCCAACTCCGGGTAGCGGGCGGTCACGTCGTTGTCGTTGCGCGACGTGATGCGCACTCGCCCCTGATCGGCCCGGTCACCGGCCGCGTGGTCGACGGCCAGCAGCGCCCGCATCCCGTCCCACTTCATCTCGTAGGCCCAGCGACCGTCGTCGGGCGGCGGTGCTTCCGAGGCCACCGCCAGCATGGGCCGGAGATCTCGCGGGACGGCGGGTCGGGCTGCGATGCTGCCGAGGGTACCGATCCCGCGGGATCGCGCTACCGTGACCCGTTCGTAGGAGTGATTGCTCCGAGAGTGGAGACGCCCATGAATACCAGCCGAGAGATCCGCCCCGGTGCCGACTGGCAGGTGCTCGACGCCGGCTACGGCGACATCCGCTACGAGACGTCGGACGGAATCGCCAAGATCACCATCTGCCGGCCCGAGGTACGCAACGCCTTCCGGCCCCAGACCCTGTTCGAGCTCCAGGACGCCTTCGAGCGGGCCCGCAACGACCGCGACATCGGGGTCATCGTGCTCACCGGGGAGGGCCCGGATGCCTTCTGCTCGGGCGGCGACCAGCGCATCCGCGGCGACGACGGCTACGTCGGCGACGACGGCATCGGCCGCCTCAACGTGCTCGACCTCCAGATCGCCATCCGCCGACTCCCGAAGCCGGTCGTCGCCATGGTCGCGGGGTACGCGATCGGCGGCGGGCACGTGTTGCACGTGGTGTGCGATCTCACGATCGCGGCCGACAACGCGCGCTTCGGCCAGACCGGGCCGCGCGTCGGGTCGTTCGACGGCGGATTCGGGTCGGGGCTGTTGGCGCGCTCGGTCGGCCAGAAGAAGACCCGCGAGATCTGGTTCCTGTGCCGGCAGTACGACGCGCAACAGGCGCTCGACATGGGTCTCGTGAACACGGTCGTGCCCCTCGAAGACCTCGAGGTCGAGACCGTCGCGTGGTGCCGCGAGATGCTCGGCCACAGCCCGCTCGCGCTGCGCATGATCAAGGCGTCGTGCAACGCGGCCGACGACGGCCTCGCGGGGATCCAGCAACTCGCGGGTGACGCCACGCTCCTCTACTACATGAGTGCGGAGGCGCAGGAGGGCAAGCGCGCGTACCTCGAGAAGCGCAAGCCCGACTTCGACCAGTTCCCGAAGCGCCCGTGACCACTGCGGCCGAGTGGGTCGCCGGCGCGCGGCCGCGCACGTTGGGCGCGGCGGTCGCGCCCGTGCTCGTGGGCACCTCGGCCGCGGTCGCCGACGCCCACGGCGTGATCTGGTGGCGGGCCGGGCTCGCGATGGTGGTCGCGCTCGCGTTGCAGGTCGGCGTCAACTACGCCAATGACTATTCCGACGGCGTGCGCGGCACCGACAAGGACCGCAAGGGGCCGATGCGGCTCACCGCCACCGGGGTGGCGTCGCCGGGCGCGGTGAAGCGCGCCGCGGGGCTCGCGTTCGGCGTCGCCGCGGTCGCGGGCCTCGTGTTGTCGTTGGTCGTGAACCCGTGGCTGTTGTTGGTGGGCGTCGCCGCGATCGCGGCCGCGGTGCTCTACACCGGCGGGCCCAAGCCCTACGGCTACCTCGGCCTCGGCGAGATCATGGTGCTCGTGTTCTTCGGGTTCGTGGCGACGGTGGGTTCCGCGTACGTGCAGGTGAAGTACGTCCCCGGCGCGGCGTGGTGGGGATCGCTGGTCGTCGGGTTGCTCGCGTGCGCGATCCTCGTGGCCAACAACGTGCGCGACATCCCGACCGACGCAGTCACCGGCAAGCGCACGCTCGCGGTGCGGGTGGGCGCGGTCTCCGCTCGGCGTCTGTTCGTCGCGTGTTACGCGGGTTCGTTCCTCGCGGTGATCGCCGTCGGGATCACCCAACCGTGGGCACTCCTCGGCTTGCTGGCACTCCCGCTGGCCGTCGCACCCGTGCGCACGATCCTCACCCGCACCGATCCCCCCGCGCTGATCTCGGTGTTGGTGGCCACGTCCCGGCTCGAGATCGTCGTCGCGGTTCTGGTGAGCGTGGGGCTGTGCCTGTCCTGACCGAGCACCACCTGCGCCTGGGGACGCGGGCGGTCACGTTGCTGGAGGGCCCGGCCGGGTGGGGCGAATGGTCGCCGCTGCCCGGATACCCGTGCGATCCCGCGGTCTGCCGCCGCGCCGCGGAATCGGCCGCCCGCGACGGTTTTCCGATTCCCGTGCGTGACGCGATCCCGGTGAACGCGCTGGTCGACGGTCCGTTCCTCGTGGCCGAGATCCGGGCTTTCCCCGCGGTGAAGGTGAAGGTGCGCGACGCCGTGGGCATGAGCCTGGTCGCCGCGGTGCGCGACGCGGTCGGGCCGTCGACCCGGCTGCGGGTCGACGCCAACGGCGCCTGGGATGTCGACACCGCCGTCGCCATGATCACCCGGCTCGCGCGCTACGACCTCGAGTACGTCGAGCAGCCGGTGGCGTCGCTCGACGACCTCGCGCGAGTGCGCAAGCGGGTCAGCGTGCGCATTGCCGCCGACGAGTGCATTCGCACGCTCGACGACGCGCGCCGTTTGCGCGCGCTCGACGCGGCCGACGTGATCGTGTTGAAGCAGCAACCGCTGGGTGGCGTACGCGCCGCGCTCGAGATCGCCGACGCCGCGGGCGTGCCCGCGGTGGTGAGCTCGATGATGGAGACCTCGGTCGGGATCGCCGCGGGGTTGGCCCTGGCCGCCGCGCTCCCCGAGTTGCCCTTTGCGTGCGGGTTGGCCACCGCCTCGAAGCTTCCATTCGACGTCGTGAGCTCACCGCCGGCGCCCGTCGACGGTGTGATGCGCGTGAGCGCCGTCGCCCCGGAGCCCGCATTGTTGGCGCGCTACGAGGACGCGCGCGACCAGGAGGAGAACCGGTGAGCGACCGCGTCGGGTCGCTCGAGGTGGCAGGCGTGTCCGGCACCCGCGATGACCTCGAGTCGCGCCGCGGGTATCACCGCGGCCATCTGCTCGGCGATGCCGACGTACTTGGTGTCGAGTGCACCCACGATGAGCAGCACCGGCATCTGCAGCTCCGCCAGCCGTTCCCAGTTCGACGGTTGGGCGCCCTGCCCGAGCACCCGGAGCTGATGGGTGAGCCGCGCGACGGTGTTCACGCGCCGACGGTCTTCGAGCCCGGAGGCGGCGGCGGGAAGCGTGGCGAACATCGGTTGCGCGAGCCATTGATCGAGGAACGCGTCGACGCCGTCGCGCTCGACGCTCCGCGCCAGGGTCGCGTCGGCGTCGCGTCGCGCGGCGCGCACGTCAGCTTCGGCGATGCCCGGCGATGCGCTCACCAGCACCAACTGCTCGACGAGCTCGGGCCGATCGAGCGCCAGCTGCAGGGTCAGGCGGCCGCCCATCGAGTATCCGCAGTACGTGGCCGCGCCGCCGGTGTCGCCGATGGCCGACGCGGTGGCGACGAAGTCGAGATCGTCGGGCACGTCGATCGGCCACGGGTCGCCGGGCAGCTGGTCGATCAGAGGAGCCCACGACGCCGCGCCCTGGGTGAACCCGGGCACGAATACGACACGCATGGAGCGATCTTCGCATGACCCGCGACGCCAACACCGCCTTCGCCTGGACCCTGGTCGACGAATGGGTACGCCACGGCGTCACCGACGCGTGCCTGGCGCCCGGATCGCGTTCGGCGCCGCTCGCGCTCGCGCTCGCCGGCGACGATCGCATCCACCTCCATGTGCACCTCGACGAACGATCGGCGTCGTTCTTCGCGATCGGGTTGGGACGCGCCACCGGCCGCGCCGCGGTGTTGGTGTGCACGTCGGGTACCGCGGCCGCCAACTTCCATCCCGCGGTGCTCGAGGCGTACCACGGCCGGGTGCCGCTGATCGTGTGCACCGCCGACCGGCCCCCCGAACTGCGCGACACGGGCGCGGGGCAGACGGTCGATCAGGTGAAGCTCTACGGCGGCGCGGTGCGGTGGTTCCACGAAGCCGACGTGCCCGGTGACCGCCCGGGAGCAGGTGCAGAGTGGCGGGCCCTCGCGTCACGCGCCGTTGCCGATGCGAGCGGACCGCCCGCCGGACCCGTGCACCTCAATCTTCCTTTCCGCGAACCGCTGGTGCGCACCGGCGAGCCGCTCGTCGAGGCGCCGGGCCGGTCGGACGACCGCCCGTGGACCGCGTACGGACCCGGCGTGCGCGCCCCGTCGGTGGAGATGCTCGACGCGCTGGCGCACCTGGTGGCCGACAGCCCGCGCGGGCTGATCGTGGCCGGCTGGGGTGCGGGCGTGCGGCCGTCGACGGTGATGCGTTTCGCCGAGGCGGCGGGGTGGCCGGTGCTGGCCGATCCGATCTCCGACCTCCGTGTCCCCGGCACGATCTCGGCCTACGACCCGCTGTTGCGCGACCCGGGCTTCGCGGCCGCGCAGCGACCCGAGGTCGTGCTGCGCGTCGGTGGACCACTCACCAACAAGGTGGCGATGCAGTGGCTCGACGCCGACATCGGTCAGGTGTTCGTCGATCCCGACGGCACGTGGCTCGATCCGCAGCACGCAGTGAGCGGACGCATGGCGGCAGATCCCGAGTTGTTGCTCGGCGCGCTCGCCGACGCGATCGACGTGATGGTCGACGACGACTGGTTGGGGAGATGGCGCGGCGCCGACGACACCGCGCGCGGCGATCGACGGCTTGATCGACGAGTGGGACGAGCCGTTCGAGGGTCGGATCGCGCGCGACGTCGTCGCGTCGCTCCCGACTGATTCGTCCTTCGTGGTCGCGTCGAGCATGCCGGTGCGCGACGTCGAGAGCTTCGCCCGCGCGCGCGACGGCATCACGTTCCACGCCAACCGGGGCGTCAACGGGATCGACGGTTTCGTGTCGACCGCGCTCGGGCTGGCCGCGGGATCGTCGTCGCCGGTGGTCGCACTCGTCGGTGATCTGTGCTTCCTGCACGACGCCAACGGCCTGCTCGGCGCCTCGGCGCGCGGGGTCGACGCCACGTTCGTGGTCGTCGACAACGACGGTGGCGGGATCTTCTCGTTCCTCCCGCAGGCCGACCTGCCCGAGCACTTCGAGACGTTGTTCGGCACGCCCCACGGCATCGATCTCACCGCGCTGGCGCAGGTGCACGGGGTGGCCGTCACCGAGGTCGGGCGAGCCGGCGAGATCGGTGGCGCGGTGCAGGACTCGATCGACGCGGGCGGGGTGCGGGTCGTGCTGGTGAAGACCGACCGCGCCGCCAACGTCACCCGCCACCGCGAGGTCTGGGCGGCGGTCGCCGGTTCATTGCCGCCTGAGTTGCGCTGAGCGCAAGCCAGGGCGCAATGAACTCCTGCGGGTCAGGGGCGGACGAGCGCGCGGAGCATGGGCTCGAGCTTGGCTTGGGTCTCGGCCCACTCGGCGTCGGGGTCGGACCCGGCCACGATCCCCGCGCCGGCCACCAGGCGGGCACGTGCGCCGTCGAGCTCGGCGCCGCGCAACGCGATCGCCCATTCGCCGTCGCCCCGGGCGTCGACCCAACCGACCGGCCCTGCGTAGCGGCCGCGGTCGAAGCCTTCGAGCGCGCGGATGGTGTCGAGGGCGACGGCCCGCGGCGTACCACCGACCGCAGGGGTCGGGTGTAGGAGGCGGGCGACGTCGAGCGCGGTGGGCGCGGGTGGGCGCAGCCGACCGCGGATCGGGGTGGCCAGATGGGCCACGGGGCCGAACACCGCAACCTCGGGGGTGCCGACGACCGCGAGCTCGTCGCACGAGTCGCGCAACGCGTCGACGATGCCGTCGACCACGAACCGGTGCTCGCGGGTGTCCTTGACCGAGTGCGCGAGCGCGAGCAGCGCGGCTTCACTGTCGGCGACGGTGGTGCCCGCCACCGGACGGGACTCGACGATCGCCCCGGTACGGCGCACGAGGAGCTCAGGGCTCGCCCCGATGAAACCGGCGCTCGCGTACACGAAGCAGCCCGGTTGCTGGGTGGCCAACCGGCGCAGGACGTCGCGCGCGTCGAACGGCGCGTCGGCCTCGATCAGGACCTCACGCGCCAGCACCACCTTCTCGATCTCGCCGCGCTCGATGGCCGCGAGCGCCTCTTCCACTGCCTCTCGCCACGCGGCGCGGGAGCGCGGCGCGCCGACGGAGAACCGGGTGGGCGCGTCGGCGGCCGCGGTGCGGTCGTCGGGCGCAGGGCCGATCTCGGTGATCCAGGCCCGTCCGTCGAACTCGCCGACGATGCGGGCAGGTACGACGAGCTCGCCGATCGACGCGGGGTCGAAGGGCAGCGCGCCCACTGCCACCGCGCCGGTTCCCGGCAGCCCGAGGGAGTCGACCGCCTCGACGCGCGCCAGCGCGTCGGCCACGTCGTCGGGCGTCAAGCGGGCCGCGACGCCCGACGTGACCAGCCGGATGCCGTGGTGGAGCCACGCGAAGCCCCGGCCGTCGAACGCGTCGAGGAGATCGGCGCGCGGTTCGATCTCACGCGTGACCGCGCGCAACCGGGCCGGTACCGCAGCGTCGACGCGGGTGGTGGTCACGCGCGCGTTCCCGTGAGCAGGAGGACCGACCCGCCGGTGAGCGAGCGGTGGCGCACGTCGACGAAGCCGGCGGCACCGAGGCGGGCGACCAGCTCGGCCGGGGGCGGCAGGTACGCGGTCGACTTGGGCAGGTAGCGGTAGGCCTCGGCGTCGTGCGCCAGTACCCGCCCGAGCACCGGTACCGCGCCCCGGAACCACACCGCGTTGCCGGCCCGCATGATCGGGTTCGACGGGATGGTGGCGTCGAGGGCGGCGATGCGACCGCCGGGTCGGAGTACACGCGCGCACTCCGCGAAGACGGTGTCGAGGTCGACGAAGTTGCGGAGCGCGAACCCGGACACGATGCCGTCGAGCGCGGCGTCGCGTAGGGGGAGCGACGCGCCGTCGCCGCGCACGAGCGGGGCGTCGGTGCGGGCGGCCGCGAGCATGCCCGCGGAGAAGTCGAGCCCGATCGCACCGCAGCCCGCCGCCGCGAGGTCGCGACACAGGTCGCCGGTGCCGCAGGCGAGGTCGAGCGCGGACGACCCGGCCGGCAACCGCAACGCGTCGACGGTGTGCTGTCGCCACCGACGATCGAGACCGAGAGAGATGATGCGGTTCATGCGGTCGTAACTCGGCGCGAGGCGATCGAACATGCTCTCGACCACGCGACGCTTGGTGTCGCCCTCCGGCAGGGCGCCGTCGTGACCCAGCACGGGGCTGTTCACAGCACCTTCTCCCAGCCGGGCTCGTTGCGCGCGGCGGCGAGCTCGCTCGGGTCGCCCACCGCTTCCAGGTGTTCCTGCGCGATCTCGAGCAGGACGCTGCGGAAATGGTTGGCCACGAGCGTGGTGACGGTCGGGAGCAACGTGCGAAACGCGTCGAGCAGCCGTTCGGCCTTCTCGTCGTCGCTCATGTCCATGCCCTGGAGCGGCCGCCGCACGTGCTCGTCGAACATGTCGACCGCGTCGGTGGCGATGGCGCGCGTCGCGTCGTGGTGCCGCCGGGCGAGTGCGAGGAGGTCGGGGAGGGGAAAGCCGGCTTCGAGCAGCCGCAGCCCGGAGCGCAGGACGTCGGCGTCGGCCTCGGTGAACCCCGATCGCCCGGCGCGCTGCTGGGGCACGATGAGGCCCTCGCGGGCGACCGCTTCGAGCAGGGCCGCGGGCACACCGACGCGGGCGGCGAGGTCGTCGAGCGTGAGGAGCTCGGTATCGCCGGCTTGGGCCCCGGCGACCGCGGCGGCGAGCGGGACGTCGGCGGCGTCGAGCTCACCGGCGATCAGTCGCCGGATGACGGCCAGGGAGAAGCCCTGGCGCTGGAGCTCACGGATCCGGTTGAGCCGCTCCACGTGGTCGGCGCCGTACCAGGCGATCCGGCCTACCCGGCGAGGCGGTTGCAGCAGCTGGCGCTTCTGGTAGAAGCGGATCGTGTCGACCGAGACGTCGGCCCGGCGGGCCAGCTCCTCGACCCGGATCGTGGCGTCCACCGCTTCCATGAGTGGGCATTCTAGGAGCAGTTGCTCCCGAGGTCACACCGGGGGTTCGGCGAACCCGTCCCGGGGTGCCGGTTCACCTCGCAGCGCGGCCCCGTCGCGCTCGACCACGTCGTCGCGCGGCGCGGCCCCGTTGCGTCCGTCCGCGCCGTCCCTTTGCTCGGCGTCAGTTCGCTGCTCTGCGTCGTCCCGCTGCTCCGCGTCACCTCGCTGCTCTGCAGTCCTCGCCTTCTCGGCGTTGTAGGCCACCAGCACCATGAACAGGAGCGCCACCAGCACGGCCAACTCGGTACTGGCCTTCTGGGACACATGGTCCGCCGACCACGACGCGAAGGCGTAGAACAGCAGCGCCAGGACGATGTTGTGCACCAGCTTGCCCAGGAACAGCGGCACCGCGAGCCGGCGCATGCCGTAGCGCACCACCGCCAACGGGATCACCACCGCGCCGTCGGGGAGCGGCGACGTGGCGACGAGGAAGATCGTCGTCGACGTCAGCCTCGGACTGTCCTCGACGCTGCGTGCGACCCAGCGGAACAGTCGGCCTTGCGGCGCCCGCGGGCTGCGCGCCACCACCGCCTCGGCGACCTTGTACGACGCCACCGAACCGATGCCGGCGCCGAGGCCCGACGCCAGGCCCAGCATCATGATGCTCTGCAGGCTGGCTCCGCTGAGCGCGGCCGACAGCAACGGCAGCGTGTACGGGATCTGCACGAGGATCGAGAGGTTGGCGATGAGCGCGATCAGGAAGATGCCGATGCTCCCCGCGCCCGCCAGACGGTTGATGCCGTCGTCGACGGTGTTGTTCACCCCCGAGAACGCCCCCAGCACGTGCGCGAGCACGAACCCGCCCACGACGACGATGGCGATCGCGGCGTACTTCAGCTCCAGCGAGAGCCGGCGCGTTCGTTCGCTCTCGTGATCAGGCATCGCCACAAGTTTCCCACGCCGCCCGCCAGTTACCCCACGCCGGTGCGCGGCGACCGGCCCCGGTCGCGTGCTCAGACGCGGCAGTAGCGTGGGTGTTCGACGACACACGAGAGACGACGGAGAAGGTGGCGGTATGGCGGACACGCGCATGGTGGGCAGCCTCGAGGTGTCGGTGGCCGGCCTGGGTTGCAACAACTTCGGGATGCGGATCGACGAGGACGCGACCCGCGCCGTCGTCGACGCGTCGCTCGACGCCGGCGTCACCCACTTCGACACCGCCGACATGTACGGCGGCGGCAAGTCGGAGGAGTTCCTGGGCCGCGCCCTCGGCACGCGGCGCGACGAGGCCGTCATCACCACCAAGGTCGGCGGCAAGGTGCCCGACGGCGTGAAGCGCGGCAGCCCGGCCTGGATCGCCGAGGCCTGCGACGCGAGCCTGGCGCGACTCGGCACCGATCGCATCGACCTCTACCTTCTCCACTACCCGGATCCCGAGACGCCGATCGGCGACACGCTCGGCGCGTTCGCGCAACTCGTGAGCGCAGGCAAGGTGCGCGAGATCGGTGCGTCGAACTTCACCGGCGAGATGCTCGACGAAGCGGCCAAGGCGGCGACCGATCTCGGGATCACCGGGTTCGTGAACGTCCAGAACGACTACAGCCTGCTGAACCGCGAGGTGGAAGTCGACGTGATCCCCGCGTGCGAACGCCTCGGGATCAGCCTTATGCCCTACTTCCCGCTCGCGAGCGGGGTGCTCACCGGAAAGTACAAGCGCGGTGAGCCGCACCCCGAGGGGTCACGCCTCGCGGCCTGGGGCACGATGGCCGGCGACTTCGCGTCCGATGAGCGCATGGTCGTGGTCGAGGCGCTCGACGAGTACGCGCAGGACCACGGGCACACGCTGCACGAGCTGGCGCTCTCGTGGCTGGCCGGCAATCCGGTGGTCGCGAGCGTGATCGCCGGCGCGACGTCGCCGGAGCAGGTACGCGCGAACGCCGCCGCGACCGTCGCCTGGGCGATGACGCCGGCCGAGCGCGCCGAGATCGACGCGCTCGCCCGCGTCGCCCAGTAGGAGACGCGGCGGAGCCGTGCGCGGTCGGGTGGCGCGGATCGACTTCGGGCCCGGTCCGCTGGCCGACGTCACCGCCGCGCCGGGCGCGGGCGTCGTGGCGCGACTCGACGAACTCGCGTGCGATCGGCCGCGCGCGCTACTGCTCGCGGCGCCCGACGGCATCGGTATCCGGGAACCGCGTCCCCTCACTCCGCGCGGCTTGCGCGATCCCGCGGCGCTCGTCGGGGCGTTCCCCGCGCCGACGGTCGCGGTGTGCAACGGTCCCGCGGTCAGCGCGGGCGCCGAGATCCTGCTCGCGGCCGACGTGCGGATCATCGGGCCACGCGCGTCTATGGAGTTTCCCGAGGTCGGCGCGGGCGAGCTCCCGTGCTGGGGCGGCACGCAACGACTGACGCGAGAAGGTGGCGCGTCGCTCGCGCTCCGGATGCTCGTGGTCGGCGACGTCGTGGATGCCGACGCGCTCGAGCGCAGCGGTCTCGCGATCCTCGTCGACGACCCGGTCGGGTACGCCGAGGCACTCGCGGCGCGGCTCGCTTCCGGTGCGCCGCGCGCGCAGGCGGCGGCGCGCGACGCCGTCCAGCGCGGCCGCGACCTCACGTTGGCCGACGCCCTGCGCCTCGAGTCGGATCTCAACCTGCTGATCTCGACGACCGCCGACCGGGCCGAGGGGATCGCCGCGTTCTTCGAGAAACGCGCCCCCGAGTTCACCGGCGAATGAGAGCAACCCGGTCGCGCCCGGTCGGCGTGGCCACCGCGCGCGTCGTGGTGGGCGAGCTCGTCGCCACCCTGGGCCTGCCGCCGATCCCGGAGGCCCGGCCGGGCGCCGACCTCTGGATCCGCCGAGTAGAGGGTTCCCCGCTCCCCGAACCCGCACCGCTGCTGCGCGCCGCCGACGGCTGGGTCCATCCCGGCCCGTCGACGGGGTGGCCGACGTTCGTCGACATGGTCACGGCCCTCGGCGCCCCACCGGCGCGGCCCGGTGCGCGATTCCCCGATCTCTCGTCGCTCGCCGCCGACACGATCGACACCGAGGCCGGCGCGTGGCTCCTGCCCGCGGTGGCGGTACGTGCCCGCCCGGCCGTCGCGCCCCGCGTTCCCGTGCCGCCCGCCCCCGTCGCCGTGCGCGACGCGCACGTGGTCGTGCTCGGCACCGCGTGGGCCACCCCGTTGATCGGCCTGCTCCTGGCCCGGCTCGGGGCACGGGTGCAGCGGGTGGAGCACCCCGGCCGGCCCGATCCGTTCCCGCTCCACGACCGTCTGGCCCAGGGCCAGACGACCGTTGCCCTCGACCTCGGTGAGCCGCGCGACCGCGATCGATTCGGTGACCTGTTGGAGACCGCTGATCTGCTCGTCGACGGGCACCCGCCGCGGGTGCTCGCCAACGCGGGCCTTTCCGACGATCAGCTGGCGCGCGATCGATCGGGGCTCGCAGTGCTCCGCGTGGCGGCGTTCGCCGACGGTGATCGACCCGGCTACGGGCCCGCGGCCGAGTGTCGCGGGGGATGGGCCGCGCGGCACGACCCGCCCCGGCTCGGTCGATCATCGGTCGCCGATCCGGTGGCCGGGCTGCTCGGCGCGCTGGCCGCGATCGAGCTGCTCGATCAGGGCCGCGGTGCACGCGGGCGTATGTCGCTCGAAGGGGCCGTCGGTCATCTCCTCGCTCACGAGACTGCCCGTGGCTGATCCGCGGCCGCGACTCCGAGTGAGTGCTGCCGACGGCATCACCGAGATCGTGTTCGATCATCCCCCGATCAACATCTACGACGTCGCGACGCGCGACGAGCTCTGCGAGGTACTCACTGCGGTCATCGCGGACTCCGACGTTCGGGTCGTCGTGTTCCGTGCGACGGGCGACCACTTCTCCGCCGGCGCCGACCTCCGCGAGTTCGGTACGGCCCCGTCGTTGTTCGCGATGCGCGACGCACGTTGGGGGCGCGACGTGTGGGGCCTCTTGCGCGCGGTGCCGGTGCCGATGATCGCCTCGATGCAGGGGAACGCGGTGGGCTTCGGCTTCGAGCTCGCGCTGCAGTGCGACGTGCGCCTCGCCGCCGACGACTGCATCGTCGCGTTGCCCGAAGCCCGCGTCGGGATGCTCCCGGCGGGCGGGGCGAGCCAGACGCTCCCGCGGGTGGTCGGCACCAGCGCGGCATTGCACGCGGTCATCACGGGCGAACGATTTCCCGCCCTCGAGGCCCGCGAGCGCGGCTTCGTCGACGAGGTGGTGCCACGCGCACGACTCGAGATGCGCACGCGCGCTCTCGCCACTGCCCTGGCCGCGCGCCCGCCCGCGGCGGTCCGGGCGGCGAAAGCGGCCGTGTGGGCGGCGCTCGACGTCCCGCTTGCGGTCGGCATCGCGCGCGAGGCCGACCTCGCCGCCGCGCTGCGCTCGTAGCGCCACGACCGTCGACGACGTGATCGCCGACGGGCGAGGAAGGCGCCGGAGGACGGCCGCTAGTCTCGGACGGGTGCCCACCACCCACGGCGTCGTCGGCCCGGTTCCCGCAGGTCAGGACCCCGAGGAGTACGACAAGCTCCGCCGACGCGTGCTGTGGAAGATGCCGTCGGGCCTCTACGTCCTCGGCTCGCGCGCCGGCGAGCGCCGCAACGGGATGACCATCAACTGGGTCACGCAGGTGTCGTTCGACCCAAAGCTCGTCGCGGTCGGCGTGGAGCACGAGGCGTTCACGCACGAGCTCGTGTCGGAGGGCGGCGTGTTCAGCCTCAACTTCATCGCCATCGACGACCGGGCGATCGTGCGCAAGTTCACCAAGCCGGTCGACGTGGACCTTGCCGCGGGCACGCTCAACGGATTCCCGTTCCACGACGGCACCACGGGCGCGCCGATCCTCGACCAGGCGGTGGCGTACCTCGACTGCGAGGTGCGCCAGGCCGTCGAGCTCGGCGGCCACACGCTGTTCCTCGGCGAGATCGTCGACACCGGCTTCCAACTCGACGAAGAGACCCCGGTATTGCGGATGGAGGACACCCGCATGAACTACGGCGGTTAGTGGTCGAGCTGGCTGCGGGTGTCCGACCCGAGGTGATGGAGGACACCCGCATGAACTACGGCGGTTAGTGGTCGAGCTGGCTGCGGGTGTCCGACCCGAGGTGATGGAGGACACCCGCATGAACTACGGCGGTTAGTGGTCGAGCTGGCTGCGGGTGTCCGACCCGAGGTGATGGAGGACACCCGCATGAACTACGGCGGTTAGTGGTCGAGCTGGCTGCGGGTGTCCGACCCGAGGTGATGGAGGACACCCGCATGAACTACGGCGGTTAGTGGTCGAGCTGGCTGCGGGTGTCCGAGTCGGCTCAAAGACAGGGAGAGCAGGTCTCCTAGTACGCTCCGGTGCGATCAGCGCAGGCGCACCGGGAGACGCTCCGACGATGCAGTCGACCATGCAGGACTTTCCGCTCACCGTCGGCATGATCTTCCGTCATGGACGCGCCGTCTTCGGCGAGAGCGAGGTCGTCACCTTCGAGGGCGACGGTTCCCGCCGGGCCAGCTACGCCGAGGTCGCCGAGCGCAGCGACCGTTTGGCGATTGGCCTCCAGGGTCTCGGCATCACGACGGGCGACCGCGTCGGCACCTTCCTCTGGAACACCCAGGAGCACCTGGAGGCGTACTTCGCGGTGCCCGGGATCGGGGCGGTCCTCCACACGCTCAATCTCCGCCTGTTCCCCGAGCAACTCGTCTACATCGTCAACCACGCCGCCGACCGCGTGATCATCGTCGACGACAACCTCGTTCCCGTGCTGTCCCGCGTCGCGGGCGAGTTGAAGACGGTCGAGCGCTACGTCGTGGTGGGCGATGGCGACGCGTCCGAGCTCGAGGCGGCGGCGCCCAATGCCGAGGTCCTGCGCTACGACGCGTTGCTCGCGGCGAGCGATCCCACCGGGTTCGAGTATCCGGAGGTCGACGAGAAGGCCGCCGCCGCGATGTGTTACACGAGCGGCACCACCGGCAACCCGAAGGGCGTGGTGTACTCGCACCGGTCCACGTTCCTGCACTCGATGGCGTCGGGTACCGGCGCGGTGGTGGCATACACCTCCAACGACCGGATCCTGCCGATCGTCCCGATGTTCCACGCCAATGCTTGGGGTACGCCCTACGCGGGATGGATGGCCGGCGCCGACCTCCTCATGCCCGGGCGGTTCCTGCAGGCCGAGCCCCTCGCGACCTTCGTCAACCAGGAAGTGGTCACCTGCGCGTGCGCGGTCCCCACGATCTGGGCCGACCTGCTCCGCTATTCCGAGAACCACGACATCGACTTCTCGCACCTGCGTCACGTCACCTGTGGCGGCGCCGCGGTGCCCCGCGTGCTCATGGAGCGCTTCCAGGAGCGCTTCGGGGTCCGGATCATCCAGGGTTGGGGCATGACCGAGACCAGCCCACTCGCCGCGCTCGGCCATCCGCCGCGCGGCATCGAGCCGGGCACCCCCGAGGATCTCGATTGGCGGGCGCTCACCGGACGGATCATTCCCGGCGTCGAGCTGCGCATCGTCGACGACGACGGCACCGTTCTCCCGTGGGACGGCGAAGCCATCGGCGAGATCCAGGTGCGCGGGCCGTGGGTCACCGCGTCGTACTACGACGATCCCGCGCCCGAGAAGTTCGACCACGGTTGGTTGCGCACCGGCGACATCGCCAGTGTCACCCCGAACGGCTACATCAAGATCAGCGACCGCTCGAAGGACGTCATCAAGTCGGGCGGGGAGTGGATCTCGTCGGTCGAGCTCGAAGGATTGATCATGGGCCACCCCGCGGTCGCCGAAGCCGCGGTGATCGCGGTTCCCGATCCGCGGTGGGACGAACGCCCGCTCGCGTGCGTCGTCCTGCGGGAGGGCGCCACCGCGACGGCGGAGGAGCTGCGCGACTTCCTCGCCGGTCACGTCGCCAAGTGGCAGCTCCCCGAACGGTGGACGTTCATCGACGAGGTCCCGAAGACCAGCGTCGGCAAGTTCGACAAGAAGGTGCTGCGCGTGGAGTACGCCGACGGGGCGCTCGCGGTCGAGGAGCTCCGGTAGCCCGATTGTTGCCGACATCTTGATCACACCGACGCTCGCCGATTCCGTCTTCGCCCAGCTGGGAGACGAGCTCTGGCTCCTGCTGCCCGCGTTCCTGTTCGCGCTCCTCGCCGGCGCGTTCATCGGGCGCGTGCTCGGGGTGCGGCGTTCGGTCGCGGCCACCGTGCTGTCGGGCGTGATCGGCTGGCTCGTCGGGGTGGGCGTCGCCCTGCTGGTCGCGTCGAACACCCAGCCCGCGACCGACGAGTTCGCCCGCAACCTCTTTCTGTTCTCGCTCTTCGGGGCGATGGCGGCAGGGGTGTGGATCGAGTTCCTCGCCCGCCCGGGGATCATGGCCCGGGCGCAGACCGGTCTGCAGTCGGTGCCGCATCCCATGCGCTCGGCGCGACGCCGGGGCCGGCGCGTGCAGCGCTACGCCGAGATCACGCGCATCGCGGTGCGCAACGGGCTGGGCCCGTCGCTCGGTCTCGGCCGGCGCGACGAGATCGAGGGTGCCGGGAGTCGCCCGCCGGTGCGGCGGCTGCGGCTCGCGTTGGAGGAATGCGGCGGGATGTTCGTGAAGCTCGGTCAGGTCCTCTCGACCCGCACCGACCTCATCTCGGCCGACGCCGCCCGCGAGCTCTCGTTGTTGCAGGATCACGTCCGACCGGCGGCCACCGACGACGTCGTCGCCCTGCTCGAATCGGAGCTCGGCGCCCCGCTCGAGGACGTGTTCGCCGGTTTCGACTGGGAACCGCTCGCGGCGGCGTCGATCGGCCAGGTGTACCGCGCCCGCCTCCCCGACGGCGCGCCGGTCGTGGTCAAGATCCAACGTCCCGGCATCGACGAATCGGTGCGGGTCGACCTGTCCGTGCTCGAAGAGCTCGGTGGAGTCATCGAGACCCGCACGTCGTGGGGTGCGGAGTACCGGGTGCTCGACCTCGTCGGCGAGTTCTCCACCCGCCTGCGTGAGGAGCTCGACTACCGGATCGAAGCGCGCAACGCCCGCACCATCGCCGCCAACCTGCCGCCGGAGTCGCGCATCCGGGTCCCGCTGGTCTACGAGGAGCTCAGCACGTCGCGCGTGCTGGTGATGGAGTGGCTCGACGGCAAGAGCGTGCGCGAAGTGGCCTGGGGCGACACCCGTATGGGCGCACGCGTGAAGCTCGCCGACTCGCTGCTCCGCACGTTCCTCGAGCAGATGTTGCAGGACGGCGTGTTCCATGCCGACCCGCACCCCGGCAACGTCATGCTCCTGGCCGACGGCCGGCTCGCGCTCATCGACTTCGGTGCTGCGGGCCGCCTCGATCCGGTCCAGCAGGCCGCGCTGCGCGACCTGATGGCGGGGATCAGCCGCCGCGACGCCGACACCGTCGCCGAAGCGGTGCTGCAGGTGGCCAGTCTCCGGCGCGGCGTCGACGTCGCCGACTTCGAGCGCGCGCTGGCGCGGTTCATGGCGACGCACCTCGCCCCCGGGTCGCAACCCGACGCCGCGATGTTCAACGCGATGTTGCGGCTCATGTTCGAGTACGGCATCACCATGCCCGCGGAGTGGAGCACGTTCTTCCGGGCCCTCATCGTGCTCGAGGGCACGCTCACCACCATCGCGCCCGGATACTCGGTGATCGACGCGGCCGAGAGCATCGCCGCGCAGTGGGTCCGCAGCCTCATCAACCCGAACTCGGTGCAGCAGGCCGTGCGCGACGAGATCCTGCGCACCGTTCCGATGCTGCGCCGGCTCCCGCGCCACGTCGATCGCGCGTTCACGATGCTCGAGCGCGACGGGCTACGGGTACGGGTGAGCCATTTCTCCGACGAGCACGACGTCCGCGTCGTGTCGCGCCTCGTCAACCGTCTCGTGTTGGGCTTGTTGGCGGGCGCGATCGGCCTGCTGTCGGTCGGCCTCATGGCAATCCAGGGCGGCCCGCCGTTCTCCGGCGACACGTCGTTGTTCCGCGTGTTCGGCTACTTCGGGCTCTTCTGTGCCACCGTGCTCGCGATGCGTGTCATCGTCGCGGTGCTGCGCGACGGCCTGAACTGAACGCGATCGCTCACTCCGTCGTCGGACGCGTGCGGCGGGTGATCGTGTCCGCGAGTTGGTGTTCGTGGATCTGATCGAACCGGGCCGCCGAACGCGAGAGCACGAACGTGGCGGTGCCCATCGCGACGACCGACACCAGGATCGCCAACCAACCGGCGACGCTCTGCGTCGGGATCTCCTCGTGCAACATCGTGATGCCGACGATCGCGGCCACGACCGGCTCGACGACGGTCAGCGTCGGGAGTGACGCGGTGAGCGATCCGGCCTGGAACGCGCGCTGGTTGATCACGAAACCGAGGATGCCGAGCACCAGCAGCGCGTACGGCTCCCAGTAGGCGAGCGCGCCGAAGCCGTGGTCGCTCATGAGGACGACGCTCGACTTGGTGAGTGCCGCGGTCAGACCGAACAACCCGCCGGTCGCGAACGCGAAAAGCACGGCCCGACGCGTCCCCACCGACCGCGTGGCGGCGGCGATGCACCCGCCGAGGATCGGGCCGGCGATCGCCGCGCACACCAGCCACGCCTCGTTGGAGGCCTGGTCTCGGCCGCCGTCGGTCCCCGCGAGGACCAGGAACACGGTGAGCCCGGCGGCCAGGATGCACGCCCACGCGAACTCCTTGCGCCCCAACTTCCGCCCCGACCACCACGCACTGGCCGGAAGGGCGAACAAGATCCCGCTGGTGATCACCGGTTGCACCACGAGGAGCTCGCCCACCCCCAGCGCGGCCGCCTGGAGCCCGTATCCGATGCCGTCGGCCCCCAGCCCGGCCAACCACAAGGGCTTCCGGGCGAGCCGGAGCACCAGGCGGACCCCGCCGCCGCCCCGCGAACCGTCGTCGGCCTCGGCTTCGCGCTGCTGGAGCACGGAGGCGGCGGCGTACGCCAGAGCGGCTCCGAGGGCCAACAACACCGCCAACATCCGCTGGGGACGGTAGTCTCTGCACTCGTGCGTCGGAGCATCCTCATCGTCTCCGCGTCCATGGGCGCGGGTCACGACGGCGCAGCCAAAGAGCTCCACCGGCGTCTCGACGCCTCGGGGCACCGGGTTGAAGTCGTTGACTTCCTCGACGCGGTCGCATTCCACATCGGGCCCGTGCTGCGGTGGTTCTACCAAGTGCAGCTCCGGATGTTCCCGTGGAGCTACGAGCTCAGCTACAAACTGTCGCCGCTGCTGCGCGCGCCGACGGTCATGGTCGACACGTGGCTCACGCGACGCAAGCTGAAGCGGATCATCAAGGAGTTCCGTCCCGACGCGATCGTGTCGGTGTATCCGCTGGCGTCGTTGGTGCTCGGGCGCATGCGGCGCAAGAAGCGGCTGCGCGTCCCGGTGATCACCTACCTCACCGACTTCGGCGTGCACTCGCTCTGGGTGCACCGCGGCATCGATCGTCACTTGGCCGTGAGTCAGCTCTCGGCGGAGGCCGCGACCTCGCGCGGTGGGAGAGATGCCCGCGCACGCGGTCCGCTGGTCAGCGAGCGGTTCCGGGAGACGAAGTACGACCGCGAGGCGGTGCGCAGCAACCTCGGCCTCTCGCCCGACGACCGCGCCGTCCTGATCGTCGCCGGTTCCTGGGGCGTCGGCGACATCCTGGCGACGGTCGAGGCCATCGGCCACAGCGGCGAGTTCCATCCGATCACGGTGTGTGGACGCGACACCGACCTGCGCGATCAGCTCGAGGCCGGCGGTTTCGGCACCGTCATCGGGTGGACCGACGAGATGCCGGCGCTCATGACCGCGGCCGACGCACTGGTCGAGAACGCCGGTGGTCTCACGTGCATGGAGGCGTTCGCCATCGGCCTCCCGGTGATCACCTATCTGCCCATCGCCGGCCACGGCAAGGACAACGCCGAGATGATGGCCCGGGCCGGCGTCAACTGCTACGCGCACGACGCCGACGAGCTGCACGACATCCTGCGCAAGGTCACCCGGCCGGGTCCCGAACGCGAAGCACTGGTGGAGACTGCGCACCGCCTCTTCGTCGCCGACCCCGCCGCCGACGTCGAAGAGCTCGCCGATACGGAGCACCTCATCGACCGCAAGGGCAGAGTCGTCGCGTTGCGCGCACCGCGCGGGCGTCGGACCGCCACCATTGCCGCGGTGAGCGTGGTCGCGCTCTACGCCGGGCTCACCCTGGGCGCGCAAGCGGTGTCGGCAGTCGGCGTCGGGGTGGCGAAGCCACCGAAGGGCGTCACCCACACCGCGTACGTCGGGATCCGCCTCGATCACGCCCAGCTCACGGATCCGTTGCTGCTCGACGAGATCCGCACCCTCGGCGTGTCGGTCGTGGTCGATGCCCACGCGGCTTCCCACGCGTCGGTGGTGCTGGCGCGGCTCACCACCGAGGGCGTCGACATCGCCAACGGTGGTTGGGGCAAGGGTTCGTTCCTGCGGTGGAACCGCGCCCGCAACGACGTCGCCAAGGCCGGCCGCATCATCGCCCGGGAAGCCGGCCAACCGGCGCGCGAGTTCTGCCCGGGGCGGCGGCTCGATGCGTTCGACCAGTACTACTCGCACAACCAGAAGCAGCGGATGGTCGTGGCGAACCACACCTTTCGGCCCGAGAGCCTGCCCCTGCGGCTCGAATCGGGGAAGGTCTACGTGCTCGACGGTCGTGAGCGCGATTCCACCGCGATGGAAGTTGCGGTCGCCGACCTCGAAACGCAGTTCGCGCACGACGGCCTCCGGGCGGCACCCCTCGGGGACCTTCGCTGAGTCGGTCCCGTAGCACGTCCGGTCTCGTGAAGCTCGCCGGCGCGGCGGGGATCGTGGGAGTGGCGGCGGCGGTCGTGCACACGGCCCCGGCGTTGGGTGGTGTGTCGCCCATCGGTGTGCGGCTCACCCCGTCGCTCGTCGGGATCGGTCGGCCCGGTCACGTTGCCCTCACCTTCGACGACGGCCCCGACCCCGCGTCCACGCCCGCGTTCCTCGACGCGCTCGACGGCCTCGGCTGGCAGGCGACGTTCTTCATGCTCGGTGAGATGGCACGCCGCGCGCCCGACGTCGCCCGTGCCGTCGCCGATGCCGGCCACGAGATCGGGGTGCACGGCGACGTGCACGGCAACATGCTGCGGCGCACGCCGGGCGCGCGGGGGAAGACATCCTGCGCGCGTACGACACCGTCGCCGATCTCACCGGGCAGGAACCGCATTGGTTCCGGCCACCCTTCGGTGTCTCGTCTTACGCGTCGTTCCGCGCCAGCGCGCAATCTCGGCATGAGCACCGTGTTGTGGACCACGTGGGGACGCGACTGGCGTCGCGAGGCGACGCCGTCGAGCGTGGTCGCCGACGTGACGCGCCGGTACCTCGACGGGGGCACGGTGCTGCTGCACGATTCCGACTGCACGTCGTACCCCGGGTCGTGGCACTCTGCCCTGGGCGCGCTGCCCCTGCTGGCCGACGAGTTCGCGGCGCGCGGGCTGAAGGTCGGCACCGTGGGCGACCACGGCATCGCCGGCCCTCGCGCCGCGTAGGAAGAGCCGGCGTATCGGGAGAAGGGGGGCAGCGGGCGCGGCTCAGGCGCCGAAGGCGAGCACGACGCGGTTGGCGCCGACGACGACG
Organism: uncultured Actinomycetes bacterium; assembly: GCA_963819735.1. Taxonomy (GTDB): domain Bacteria; phylum Actinomycetota; class Acidimicrobiia; order IMCC26256; family DASPTH01; genus CAWFXC01. The sequence goes on from CAWFXC010000001.1 coordinate 2,188,727, forward strand.
CGTCCGCCACCGGCCGCCGGCGAGGTGAACCGCGACGGTACGGTGCCGATCTGCTGGGAGAACACGGTCTCGCCCGAGGACGGCGACACCGCCACCAGCGTGCCGCGGCCGGTGGCGACCGTCCACACCGCGCCGGCGGTGACGATCGGCGGTCCCGGGGTCGACAGCGGCGCCTTCCACCCGACGGTGAAGCTGTCGCCGCTCATCGTCACCGTCACCTGCACCACGCCGTCGAGGCAGGGTACGAACATCGTCGCGCCGTCGTGCGGCACCGCGCCGAACGCAGATTGCGAACACACCTGCGCGTCGTGCAACTGCCCACCGATGCCGCCGAGGTGGTTGGCGTCGAGCAGGTAGCCGATCCCGGCCTTGCCGACCTGGAACACCCGACTGTTCGGTAGCAGCACCGGACCCGTCGTGCCGAGGTCGCCGTCGCTCCTGTTGAGCGCGGCCCAATTGCTCGGCGCGAAGTAGTCGGCCAGCGTGAGGGCGGGCGTGAGCCGCACGACGCTGTCGCCGTAGTCGAACGTCGTGGTGTCCTCGCTGTTGCCGCTCGTGAGGTAGAGGCTGCCGTCGGCCGCGACCGACGCGCCCGGTGGCGTCCAGAAGCCCCCCTGGCCGTGCGTCGGCAACGTGTACGAGGTGACCGCGCCGAGTCCTGCGCTCGTGGCCGCGACGGCGACGACGCGTCCGTGGTAGTCGCCGCAGTCGCCGTAGCGCCCGCCGTACGGCACGTACACCGTTGCGCTGCCGCTTCCGGTGGCGTTGCTGAGCGTGAGCGCGCCGCGTTGGTTCTGCACCGCCGGGTCGGCACCGGGCGCATCGACGCGCACGGTGTTGATGAGTTGGCCGGTCGCGAGATCGAGTGCCCACAGCATGTGCTGGCCGGGCTGGATAATGCCCGCGGCGTACACGCGGTTCGCCGCGATGTCGACGACCGGGGTGCCGGTGATCCCCACGGGATCGACGTTGCCGCAGGGCAACGACGACCCGGCGACCGGTTCACCGAGGTGTGCCCTCCACGCGATGCTGCCGTCGGTCGCGTTCAGCGAGTACACGGTGTCGTTCTCGGTGGCGACGATCACGCGATCGCCGACGACCAGCGGTTGCGCGTACAGATCACCGTCGAGCGTCGGTGACGCCCACTGTCGGCGCACCGACGCAGCCGACGGCGGGCCGTCGGTCGCGACGCCGTCGCGCGCGGCGTCGCCGTAGTACGTGCTCCACGTGGCGCCGGTCGCGGGCGCCACGGTCGTGGTCGGGACGATCGAAGTGGTCGTCGACTTCGGCCGCGACGACGTGGTGCTCGACGCCTTCGAACCGTCCGATCCCGACGAGCACCCTGCGGCGACGAGCGCCAGCACCGCGCCGGCGACGATCCAGGCGGGGCGGCGGGGCACGGTGGACTGTCTACCCGGCGCGGCCGCTGGGCACGCACCGCGGGTCGTCAGGTGCGCGTCAGCAACGCCGCGCGTCTGTTCTGCCAGTTGGAAGTGTGCGCTTCATGACGCGGACCTGTCGGTGAAACAGACCCTCCGTACCGTCACGGTGCCGGGTCTGACGCCCGGGTCGCTCGGGGCGAATGCGCCTCGTCACCAGGAGGAGTTCCGCGATGCACAGTCGTCCGGCAACGCGTAGCGAGTTGGAGGAGTCGAGGTGAACGCGGGAGACACCTCGTGGGTGCTCATGTCGACCGCGCTGGTTCTGTTCATGACGCCGGGACTCGCGCTTTTCTACGCCGGCATGGTGCGGGGCAAGAACGTCCTCGGGATGCTCATGCAGAACTTCTTCGCGATGGGGATCCTTGCCATCTTGTGGGTCGCGGTCGTGTTCTCGCTCGCCTTCGGTGATGCGGGGAACGGTGGGTTCATCGGCAACCTCGACTACGCGTTCCTTCACGACGTCGGGTTGGGCAAGATCCCGGAGCCGTTCCTCGACTTCCTGACGATTCCGTTCATCCTGTTCTGCGCCTTCCAGATGACGTTCGCGATCATCACCCCGGCACTCATCACCGGTGCCACCGCCGACCGTTTGAAGTTCAGCGCGTACGCGGTGTTCATCGCGATCTGGTTGGTCGTCGTGTACGGACCGGTGGCGCACTGGGTGTTCGCCGGCGGATTCCTGGCCGAGCTGGGTGCACTCGACTTCGCCGGCGGCGCGGTCGTGCACATCAACGCAGGGGCGGCCGCGCTCGCGTTGGTCTTGTTGATCGGCGTGCGCAAGGGCTATCCGCACACACCGATGCAGCCGCACAACCTCCCGATGACGATGCTCGGGACCGGCATCCTGTGGTTCGGCTGGGCCGGCTTCAACAGCGGCTCGGCGCTGGCCGCCAACGGGGTGGCCGCCATCGCGCTCATCAACACGTTCCTGGCCGCGTCGGCGGCGATGCTCGGTTGGCTCGTCGTCGAGCGGCTCAAGGAAGGCAAGGCCACCACGCTCGGCGCTGCATCGGGTGCGGTCGCGGGGCTCGTGGCGATCACGCCGTGCGCGGGCTTCGTGGGCGGCATGGCCCCGGTGTACATCGGTGCCATTGCCGGAGTCGGTTGTTGTCTGGCGCTGGGCCTGAAGAAGCTGTTCAAGTTCGACGACAGCCTCGACGTCGTCGGTGTGCATCTCGTCGGCGGTCTCATCGGCTCGATCCTGCTCGGCTTCTTCGCCGACTCGGCCGTCAACAGCGCCGTGACCAACGAGGGGGTGTTCCTGGGGGGCGGGCACGAGTTGCTCGTCGACCAGATCGTGGCGTCCGCCGTCGTCCTCGTCTTCTCGTTCGTGGTCACACTGATCATCGGCAAGGTGATCGACATGACCATGGGCCTGCGGGTCGACGAGGTCGACGAGCTCGAGGGCCTCGACCTGAGCCAGCACGCCGAAGTCGCCTACGCCAACTAGAACTAGGGGAGCAACCGATGAAGCTGATCACCGCCATCGTCAAGCCGTACATGATCGAAGACGTGAAGGACGCCCTGAAGGAGGCAGGCGTCCAAGGCATGACCGTCACCGAGGTGCAGGGATTCGGCCGGCAGGCCGGCCACACGGAGGTGTACCGGGGCGCCGAGTACAAGACCGCCTTCCTGCCCAAGGTGCGCATCGACATCGTGTGCGACGACGGCGACGTCGATGGCATCGCGGACGTGATCGAGAAGGCCGCGGGTACCGGGAAGATCGGCGACGGCAAGCTCTGGATCGTCGACGTCGCCCGCGTGGTCCGGCTGCGCACCGGGGAACGCGACGAGGAAGCCATCTGACCATGGCCCGTGCGACTCGTTGGTGTCATCAACCGGTCACGGTGCCGCGACCGGCAGCACATCTCGACGAGATGGCCCGCGGCCAGAATCGCGACTGATGACCTTCGACGTCGACGACGTGACCATCGCGATCGTCTCCTGGCCGCGGGAGGTGTCCCGGGCCACCGCGCTGGCTCTGGCCGCCCGGCCCCGCGTGCTCCTCGTGGCGCCGGATGCAGCCCCGCCGGAGCCGGCGGACGAACTGGAGGACTGGGTGCGGATCCCGTTCGCCCGCGTCGACCTCGAGGTCCGGGCCCGGCGCCTCGCCCGGATCAAACGCGGCCGGGTGGCCCCCGTTCGGGAGCGTCGGCATGGCTAGGCGTTCGTGGGTCGCGATCGCGTGCGCGACGCTCGGCCTGCTCGTCGCGGTGCCTGCCGCGCAGGCCGACGGAGCGGCGGCACGCGGTCACCCGACCGCTGCCGCGCCCGCGACGCGGACGCGTGGATCGGTCGATACCGACCACCACGCCGCGCTCATCACGAGCACGTCGCGCCTCCACCCGCACCAGGTCAGGAGCGCCGGTCCCCTCGTCGCTTCGTTCGCGGCGGCCACCGTCGCGGCGATCGTCGCGTGGTGGCTCGCGCGCGCTCGCCCAAGGCGCGACTTCCGGCAGATCCAATTCCTGGCGTTCCTCCGACGCGGTCCGCCCGCCTACCTCTCTGCTCCGTGAGCCATGCCGGGTCCTCCGACCCGGACCCATGCACACGTTCCCGCCGCGGCCCTCGGGTCGGCGCGGGTGAGCTGGAGGATCACCGTGAATCGAATCGACCACGCGCCGCTGCGGCGCGAACCACCAACCGAATTCCCGGGCTCGGTCGCCATCGTGGCGTGGCCGGCCGAGGCCGAACGCGCCGCCGAGCTCGCGCGCCAGGTCACCCCGCGGTTGCTCCTCGTCGCCCCCGGCTCCGAGCCACCGGTCGACTGGGACAGTCGCACCGACTGGGTCCGGCTCCCGGCCGACGAACGCGATCTGTGTGCACGCGTCGCCGCGCTCCAGCGCCAGGCGTCGACCTTGCCGCCGCCGACGCTCGACGAGTTCGACGTGCTCTGGCGCGGTCCCCGGTGGACGGCACTGGCGCCGATCGAGGCCCGTCTGCTCCGGGTGCTGCTTGATCGCTGCGGCAGTGTCGTGACGCAACGCGAGTTGCGGGCTGCCGCCTGGCCCGACTGCGTGCCGTCGAGCCGCGCGGTCGACGCCCGACTCAAGCGGCTGCGCGACCGGGTGCACGTCGTGGGCCTGGAGATCCACAACGTGCGCCGCCGTGGTCTGTTGCTCGAGGTGCACGACCCGCCGACCGCCGACGTGTTCTCGGTGTCATCCGCATCGTCGGCATCGTCGGCGTGATGGGGCGGACCGCGCCAGGTCGGAACAGCCGGGCTCAGACTGTGCGTTGGAGGTCGAGGAGTGACGACGCGAGCTCCTCGACCTCCGCCCGCCACGAGTCGGCTTCCTGCACCGGTACCAGCACGAGCTTGGAGAATCCCGCGGCCACGAACTCCTCGAGCCGGTCTCGCAGCGCGGGGATGCCGACGACGATCACTTCGGCGGGATCGAACCCGAGCCGCGCCCCCGCCATGCTGGCGTAAGGCTCCGGCACCTCGGTGCGCCCGTAGAAGACCATGGCGCCGTAGTGCTCGTCGTCGATGGCGCGCCCGGCGCCGGCGGCCGCTTCTTCGACGATCACGCGCCCGTCCTCGACCTGCGCGGGAGTGCAGAAGCTCGGGAGCCAGCCGTCGGCCAGACGACCGACCCGGCGCAGTTCGCCCGGCGCGCGTCCGCCCAGCCACACGTCGAGGGGCTGCTGGATCGGGCGCGACCCGATCGACGCGCCCGCGTAGTGGAACCGGGCGCCGTCGTGATCGACCGCGGGCTCCGACCAGAGGCGGCGGATGAGGGGGAGTGCCTCGTCGAACCACGGGGCCCGTTCCTCGCGGGCGACACCGAACGCCTGCTGCTCCATCGGCTCGACCACACCCAGCCCGAACGCGGGGAGGGCGCGGCCGCCGGAGAGCACGTCGAGGCTCGCCCACTGCTTGGCCAGCAACACGGGATTGCGGCCGGGGAGCACCTGGACCGACGTCCCGAGTTTGAGCTTCTTCGTGCGTCCGGCTGCGTACGCGAGCGACACCATCGGCTCGGGGATCGGTCCGGTGGCGCGTTCCGAACACCAGATCGAATCGAAGCTGAGTGCTTCGAGCGCGTCGATCAGCTCGGCGAAGCGCGCGCCGCCGTCGGCCAGTCCCTGCGTACCGATCCCGTAGCCGATGCGAACCTTCATGCCGTGCGGAACCCCTCGTACTGGCGCAGCTCGCGTCGCGCGATCTGTTGCAAGTGGACTTCGTCGGGACCGTCGACGAGGTGCAGCGTGCGCGCGTGCGTGTACATGTCGGCCAACGGCCAGTCGTTCGACACACCCGCGGCGCCGAAGCTCTGGATGGCCCGGTCGATCACGGTCGTGGCGAGCCGCGCCGCGATCACCTTGATCGCGCCGATTTCGAAGCGCGCGCCCTTCACCCCGACGGTGTCCATGAGCCACGCTGCCTTCATCGTGAGCAGCCGGGCCTGCTCGATCTCGATGCGCGACTCGGCGATCTGGGCCTGGATCGTGCCCTGATCGGCGATCGGCTTGCCGAACGCCACCCGCTGTTGGGTGCGCTCGCACATGAGCCGCAGCGCCTTCTCGGCCATGCCGATGGCGCGCATGCAGTGGTGGATGCGGCCCGGCCCGAGCCGGGCCTGCGCGATCGCGAACCCACCGCCCTGCTCGCCGAGCAGATACTCCTTCGGGATGCGCACGTTCTCGAACAGCGTCTCGCAGTGACCGCCGCCCGCGTCGTGACCGAACACCGGCAGCGACCGGATCACCGACACTCCGGGCGTGTCGAACGGCACCAGCACCATGCTGTGACGGCGGTGGCGGTCGGCGTCGGGGTCCGACACGCCCATGAGGATCGCGAACGTGCACTGCTTCGACGCCGCGCCGCTCGTCCACCACTTGTGCGCGTTGATCACGTAGCCGTCCCCGTCGGGCTCGATGCGGCTCTGGATGTTGGTGGCATCCGAGCTGGCCACCCACGGCTCGGTCATCGCGAAGCACGAGCGGGTCGTGCCGTCGAGCAGCGGCTGCAGGAACTGCTCGATCTGCAACGGGGTCGCGAACTTGGCCAGCACCTCCATGTTGCCGGTGTCGGGCGCGGAGCAATTGGTGGCCTCCTGCGACAGCGGCGACCAGCCCATCAACTCGCAGAGCGGTGCGTACTCGAGGTTGCTCAATCCCGCGCCGTACTCGCTCTCAGGGAGGAACAGGTTCCAGAGGCCGCGGGCGCGCGCTTCGGCCTTGAGGTCCTCCATCACCGGCGGGTGGAAGTGCGGATCCCCTGATTCCTCCACCTGCGCCCGGTAGACGGGCTCCGCGGGTTCGACCGCGTCGGCGATGAAGTCGGCGAGCTGCTGCCGCAGCTCCTCGGTGCGGGCGCTGAGCGCGAATTCCATGGACCGGTCCTCGGTGGTCGGCGACGAAGGGACCCTACCGCCGCGGCCCGCGGGCGCCGACGGGCTCACTCGACGCGGGTTGTCGCGCTCGCTTCGTAGATCTCGAAGGGTGGCGTGCCGCCCAGCTCGGGGAGTTCGGCGACGCGTAGGGCTGCGGCGTCGTCGGCGTCGGCCGCGGTGAACGCGCGGGTGGTGCAACAGAACTCGACGAGCGTTCCGCCCGGGTCGTTGGCGTAGATCGACGTGCACCAGCCGTGGTCGATCTCGATGACGTCGTGCCCGTGTTCGAGCAACCGCTGCCGCCGGGCCGCGAGGTCTTCGAGATCGGCAGCCGCGAACGCGATGTGGTTCACCCACGTGGGGAGCCCGAGCCCGCGGCTGATGGCGGGATCGAAATCGGGGAGGGTGTCGTCGTGCAGATCCCACACCGCGAACAGCTCGCCGTCGCCCGTGTCGTAGAACAGGTGACGGGCCCAGCCCGTCTGCTCGAGCGTCGGTGCCGCTTCCACCTTGACGAGCGGGAACCCCATGGCCTCGGTGTAGAAGCGGTGGGTCGCGTCGGGATCCCGGGTGGCGATGGCGACGTGGTGAAACGGCATGCGCGCAGAGTATCGGTCGTCGTAGCCTCGGTCACGTGCCCATCGGTGAGCGCCCACTCGACATCTCCGACCTCGATTCCGATCCCTTCGTGCAGTTCGGCAGTTGGTACGACGACGCGGTCGCCCACGGCGCGTTGCAGCCCGATGCGATGACCATCGCCAGCGCAACCGTGGACGCGCGACCCTCGGCCCGGATGGTGCTCCTGCGCGGCGTCGACGCTCGCGGGTTCTGCTTCTTCACCAACTACGGCAGCCGGAAGGGCAGCGAGCTCGACGCCAATCAGCATGCCGCGCTGGTCCTCCACTGGCCCGAGGTCCTACGCCAGGTGCGGGTCACGGGCGGGGTCGCACGCGTCGACGACGCCGAGTCCGACGCGTACTGGTTCAATCGCCCGCGCCCGAGCCGCATCAGCGCGTGGGCGTCGGAGCAGAGCGACCCGATCGCAACGCGCGCCGAGCTCGAGGTGCGGGTGGCGGAGCTCGAGACCCGATTCGCCGACGGCGAGGTCCCGCGTCCGCCCGGCTGGGGTGGGTACCGCGTCGTGCCCGACGAGATCGAGTTCTGGCAGCACCGCGAGGATCGGCTGCACGATCGGCTTCGCTACGCACGCAACCGCGACGGCACGTGGAGCATCGACCGGCTCCAACCCTGAGTCAGCTGCGGCGCTCGGCATCGTCGTCGGGCAGTGCGGGCCCCGACCCCACCACCGGGTCGGTGCCGTGGCGACGTTCCCAGCCGATCACTTCGATCACGCTCACGAGCACGACCAGGCGGCCGAGCACGAGCAGCCACGTCAACAGCGCGAACACCACACCGAGGGTGCCGTAGAGCGCCGACGACCGGGCCACCAGCACGGGCACCACGTAGCCGCCGACCACCTTGAGGATCTCCAGCCCCACCGCGCCGACGAGCGCGGCGGGGAGCAGCGCGCGCCAGGGCACCCGTCGGTTGGGGAGCACCCACGAGGTCCACAACCACAGGAGCGTGTTCACGCCGATGCTCACGACGAGCAGCAGCGGCGCGAGCCAGTTTGGGAGTGCGGCGATCGCGGCGGTGGCGGCACCGCCCACGGCCAGGAGCACCCCCGCGCCCGCGAGCCAGCCGAGACCGACGAGTCGCGCCCGGGCGACGCGCTGCGGCACTCGCCACGCGATGTCGTACGCGGTGCCGATAGCCACCGCGAAGCTGCTCCCGACCCACACGAGACCGACGAGCCCGACCACGCTGGCGACCCGGGCGCTGTTCTGCGCGGTCGCGACCGCGTCGGTGACGGTCTTCGCCGCCGAGCCCGTCACGCCGAGGAAGCTGACGATGTCGGCGGCCACGTGATCGTTGTCGGACGAGAGGAAGCCCACGATCGCGACCGCGAGCACCGCCAACGCGAACAGGGCTACGAAGCCGTAGAGCGTGATCGCGGCCGCGGTGGCGCGCCCGTTCAATTCGCTGTAGCGCTGGTAGATGGCGCGCAGCCGCGCCACGATGTCGTGCAAGGATCGCCCTCAGGGGTTCCGGCGCGGGACCTGCATGTATACCTTGCGCATCCCGAACGGAAACGCGAACCGAAACGCGAACCGATTCCCGACGCAACCGTGGACCCGACCGGAAGCAGGAGCGCATGCGACGTTCGATCGACGACTCCATCGACGACCATCCCGACGACGACGACGAACGGCCGCCCGTCTCCTGGGCGATCGCCCTCAGCGACGACTGCGACGCGTGCGGGATGGGGGAGTTGCGCGTGGTGCTGACGGTCGAGGAGGCCGGTCAGGCCGGATTGGGGCTGATTGCCCACCTGGCACCGCCCACCGCCCGTCGGCTGCGGGCCGCGATTGCCGCCGCCCTCCGCGAGATCGGCGAGGATCCCGGGCCATAAGGTACGGGGATGGCGCCCGAGACCACGCGCAAGCTCAAGCCCGGACAGGCGGCGGCGATCTGGGGAGTCGTGGCCGCGGCGTGGGCGATCTTCGTGCTCCCGTGGCTCTTCGGGTCGATCGCCATCGCGCTCGGCGCGTTTGCGTGGCGCCGGGGCGAGGAACGTGGGAAGTGGATCATCGTCGCCGCCGTCATCTGCATCCTGCTCGGCTACGGCCTCGGCCTCCTCCCCGACAAGTTCGTCCAGAACTGAACAGCCGCATTTCTGACCTGCGGTGATGCGCCGAAACTGGCGCTGACCTGCATTTTTACCTTCCGTCAGTTCTCGTCAGTTCCTACCGTTTCTCGACGTGCTGAGGACTGAATGAGGACCAACGTTGGCCGCCGGCGCACGCAGGCGGGCCCACCGATCGCGCCGGCCACGCCCCTCCCAGGGGACAGAGCACAAGGGAAGTCTCGGCCGTCTCAGCTTCCCGAGCTGAGAGCGCGAGTTCGGGTCTCGTCACCGCCTTCACCCGAGTCTCGTACTGGAACGGGCTTCGGCTTCCGTGACGCGTGTTCCGACTCCGCCTGCGCGTTCGATCGCGCGTCGCACGGTCCGGTTGGCATTTGATTCGTTGGCTCTGCTGTGACTGCCAGGCTTGCGGGTCTCGCGGGCCGCCCGATCGGACTATGGATCACAAGGTTCGGTGTTCGAATCCCTCTGAACACACTGACGAGTGCGACACGAGAGAACGCAAGGGGCAAGACACTGCCCATAACGCGAACACACCGATAGTGGGGTGGACCTGAAGCCCCGCGATCCGTTCCGCGTAGGTTCGCCGGGGTCGTCCGCTTCGCTCAGCGCCCATCAGGACTGGCCGCCTTGGTCGCACTTCGCGGCCCGGCGGCGAATCGGAAGTACCAGACCAGCGGAACGCTCACTCGGGGTGAAACAAAAGGCGTCTGATCTCTTGGAACGGTACGACGAGGTAGATGGCGATGCCGAAGTAGAAGGCTACGGCGACGGGGGGCACCGCGAGACCGATGAGGATCGCGACCACATACACGATCAGGACGGCCAGGTTGCTTCGCCCGGATTGCTCGGGTTCCTCACGGTCCCCGGAGTTGTATAGCTGTTCGCGTTTAGCGTATTCGTCGAGCGCGAACCCGAAGATGCGAATGGCCAGCAGTGTGAGCCCGTACATGGTGACGAACACTCGCTCGCCGTTGACGTCGTGGAGCGCTTCGGCAACGAGCCGTGTCGGGAAGGGCAAGAAACCCACGCCGAGCAGGACGAGGAGGTTGAGTCGCAGCAGGATCGCGTCGGCCCGAGCGAGACGATCCGTCAGCGCGGTATGGGCGAGCCACGCGCCGCCGATCGTGAGGAAGCTGACGAGGTAGGCGAGGTAGTAGGGCCACGCTTCGAGGACCTGCTTCAGTGGGCTCCCGGGCGGATGGAGCGCGATGTCCAAGACGAGCAGCGTGGTCGCGATGGAGAACACACCATCGCTGAACGCTTCGAGCCGTGTCTTACTCAACGGCAGCGCCGCACCGGGTACATCTTCTTGGTTCGACACTCGACACTCCGTCAGTTCTCACGCCGCGCCCGACTCGTGAAACGGGATTAGATCAGACGCCCTCAACTGCTTCGAGTCGTCCGGAGTGAATCGCTCCGCAGAACGCTTGGTAGTCGTGCTCGTTCTGGTCTGCGTAGCGCTTCGAGAAGTCGGCGATCGACTGGTCGAACTTGTCCTTGGTGCCGAGGTACGCGGCGAGCGCGATCGGGTCTCCGGATCGGGCGTGCGCCCGTGCCAGGGTCTGCCCGCAGAAGCGCGCGTACATGGAGAGAGTGATCGGAGCCATGGTCTCGACCACTGCCGAGCCTTTCATGTCACGCAGTTGTCGCCAGTAGAGGTACCGATTGGCCTCCGCCCCTTTGGTCCAGCCGAGGTAGATGTCGCTCGCGGCCTGCATGATCCGTTGGCCCTGTACGACTCGCTCACCGGGCTGGTGGTAGCGGCTCTTGGGGAGGTAGTCCTCCAAGACCGACGCAGTTGCTCCCTTGACCTGCAGGAACAGCGGGTCCTGTTGATCGCGGCCCTGCAGCAAGACGATGAACGCTTGGGTGCCGACACTGCCGACACCCACGACCTTGCGGGCGACATCGACGATTTCGAATCGTTCGAGCAGGTGTCGCCGGTCGTCCTGCAGGGTCGCGCGATACGCGCGGAACTGCTCGTGGATCGTGGCTGTGAGTTCGTCGGCAGACATGCCGCGGGCTGTAGCGAGGTCGCGGGCGGGGACGACCACTGGCGGCTGGCTGACGATCCGGTACTGGCCATCGACCAGTTCCGCCAGTTTCGACAGGGCCTGCAAGCTGTCACGGGTGCGTGCCTTCTCCGCGTTCTTCCGGGCGTTCTTCTCCGCGGTCTTCGCCGCCTTCTTGTCCGCGCCCTTGACTGAGCTCGTCATCGCCGCCAGAGCCGCCATCAGGTCCGCTTCGGAGAGGTGCGCGTACCAGACGTCCATCGTGCCCATCGCCGCGAACCCGGCCATCGCCTCCCGATACGACGTCGCGGCCGCGAGCGTTGCGTCGCGCGCCTGCGGGTCGGTGAAGCCGTTGTTCCGTGCCGCGATCGTGAAGCTCGCCGCCATACGCTTCACGTCGTACTCGAACGGCCCCGGCAGCGTCTCGTCGAAATCGTTGACGTCGAACACCAACGCTCGCTCCGGCGACGCGAACACCCCGAAGTTCGACAGGTGCGCGTCACCACAAAGCTGGACGTTCAGGCCGGCCGTCGGCGTGTCCTTCAGATCCGCGGCCATGATCTTCGCCCCGCCCCGGTAAAACGTGAACGGCGACACCATCATGCGTCCGTGACGCACCGGCACCAGATCCGCCTCACGCGTCGCGTCCTGCTCCTCCAACAACGCCACCGGATCCGGCCGATCCGCAGCCGGTGACCACCCCGCATGGTCCGACAACCGTGTCCGCTTGCGAGCAGCTTTCCCCAACGCCACACGCTCGTCGACACTCAAGTGCTTGATCTCGTACATGACAACCCTCTCTCACTATCGGACACTTCAAATGTGTAGCCAACCAATCGCGGCGCAGCGGCTCGGCAGATTGCGCTTGGCGACGCGCGGCGCGCGGGACGGGGTCAGGTCGACGCCACGGCGGGATCGGCCTTCTTGCGGGAGTCAGGTTCTTCGTGGGGCAGTTCACCCGTGAATGCGAGGGAGATGAGGGCCAGGAAGGCGGCGCCGAGGAGTCCGGCTTTGAGTGCTCTGAGTTGCGCGGTCTCGTAGTCGTCGACCACCGCGGTCGTAGTGGCCTGGTCGAGGCCGGATTTCTTAGCGGCGCTTTCAACCTGGTCGGACGAGACGAAGGTGAGGCCGTCGCCGGCGGCGACACCGACTTGGTTCGAGACCTCTGCGCTGATGCGCGAGTCGTGTTTGACGGTTGAGGTGAAGGTGTTGGTCAGTCCGATCAGCACGATGGCACCGATGAACGCGACCCCGAGCGCGGAGCCGAGCTGCTGACCGGTGAACTGCAGGCCGCCGGCCTCGCTACGACCCGACTCCTCAACCGATGACTGGATCACGTTGCCCAGTTGGGAGATCATCAGGCCCATCCCGATACCGAGGACAGCCATGCCGATCGCGAATCCGGCACTGTTGAGCGTGGGCTTGATCGTCGCGAGCAGGATGAGCACACCGGCTGTGGTCACGACGAGGCCGGCCCGGACGATCGTGCGCACGGGGAAGCGGTTCGACAATCGCGCGCCGAGTCCTGCGGTCACCAGCATGGTGATCGAGATGGGAAGCATCCTGATCCCGGTATCGAGCGCGTTGAGTCCGAGGACCAGCTGGAGATACAACGGGACGACGAAGAACGTGCCCATCAGGATCAGGTTCTGGCTGAAGAGCCCGATGACACCGGACCGCACCGGCGGGATCCGGGCGAGGGAGAGGTGGATGAGTGGGTCGCGGTTCGTTGTCTCGCGGTGGCCCTGCCATTTCACGAAACCCCACAGCACAACACATCCGGCGCCGATGACGAACAGGGTGAGCGAGAACCCGAAGATCGTGACCGGCGAGTTCTTGGGTTTGAGCCATCCCCAGGTGCTCGACTCGAGCACGCCGAACACGAACAACCCCAGACCGGACGCGGACAGCACCGAGCCGACACCGTCGAGCTTCGGCGTCGGCGTCGGGCCGGGGGCGTCTTTCACCTTGCGCGTCATGAACAAGATGAACGCAGCGATGAAGACCTCGCCGACGAACACGACCCGCCACGTCAGCTCCGTTGTCGCCCAGCCACCCACAATGGGCCCGACCGCGATGCCCGCACCGGCGACGCCGCCGATCACCGCATACGCAGCCTTACGGCTGGTTCCTTCAAAGTTGCCGGCGATCAACGCCGCGAGCGCGGGGAACACGAGCGCGGCGCCGACGCCTTCGAGGATCGACCAACCTCAGCGCGAGGACGGCCACCGACTGCGATGCTGCGGTCAGCGCAGAACCACACGCGTAGATGATCAAACCGATGACGAACGCCCGACGACGGCCGATGATGTCACCGATCTTCGCCCCGGTGAGGATCAGCATCGCCATCACCAGGCAGTACAGGGTGATGACCGCCTGAATCGTTGTCACCGTCGTGTGGAAGTCCTTCACCAGCTGACTGATCGAGACGTTCATCACCGACTGATCAAGCACCATGAGGAACTGCGCCGTCGCCAACGCGACCAGCGCCGCCCCACCCTTACCCATCTTGGTGTTCACAACGCTCCCACCCGACCACCCGGTTCGAGTTCACACCGATCGACGATCAGGTGGATTCGTCGCGTCATCGGATCGCGCAAGCACCCGGGCCGGCGACGGCGATTGACTTCCCCGTTACCCATTGACGGCTATTCGTTGACCGTCACCACGTCGACCATGACAGGCCGCGTGAGGATGTAGCTGAATACTCCGATAACTGGAACGAACACGATGAACAGGAACCAGAGTGCCTTGGCGAGGCCATGGTGGTCGCGGCGTCGGAAGTTGTCGATGAAGCACCAGATCACGATGACGATCCACAGGACGAACAGCGCAAACATCAACAGCGACCAGAAGACACTGAGGAGCGGATAGTCGTAGGCGAGTACCACGTATGACCTCCTGAATCAGCCGCACGAGGGGCTGGGATGAGTTGGCAGAGCGCGCACACCGAAGGCAGGCCCGGAACAGCGCGGCCAGCACCCGAGATTCGCGAGCGATCCCGGCTCAGGGTTGGCGCACAACACCCAAGGGTTCAGTCGTCTCCGGCTTCGAGCTCGGCCTCGATCGCCAACGCCTCGATCGCAAACCCGAGGGCCCGCGCCAGATTGCCTGCTGCGGTCACTACCCGAGCCGTGCCGACGATCGGCGCGACGGCGATGAGCACACCTTGGACATCTTCGAGGGTGATGCCGACATCGATCGCGGTTCCGGCGTTGACGAGGTACGAGGCAGGGGGCGCGCCGACCGCCGCGAGCGCGGCGATGCGGGCGAGCATCAACTCTCGGGCCTCGAGATCGCAGGCCTCTACCGATGCCGCAGTCATGACGGCCAGGGTGTCGAGGAGAGGAGTGTCTTCAGCCATTGCCAGATCCTTTCGTTGCACGCGCGCGGCGTGATTGGGTTGATCAGATCGAGTTCTTGAGTTTCTGGCACGACGCGGAGCTCTTGAAGGCCTTCTGAAGTTGGCCATTGGGCTTCAAGCCCTTACGTGTCGTGCCGGTGCTCTTCACTTGGTCGGCGGCTTTTCCGATGTCGCTACCCACCTCAGCAAGCGAGCCGGCGACTTCGACCGGGCTCGAGCCCGGGCTCGCCAGCGTCTGTTGGATACCGCTCGAGAGGCCCTGCAACTGCGCGACGAGCTTGCTCACTGCCGTCTTGGCCTTGGAGCCATCACCGGTCGAAGGGGTGCCGAGCGCATCGACGCTCGATGTCAGCGTGTCGGTCGCCGTCTTCACGCCCGTCTCCGCCTGGGTGGCGGCGGCGTCGAGCGACCCGGCGCCCTTCAGGCCCTTGACCGTCGAGTTCACCGAGTCCAACCAGGTCTGCACCGACGAGCACACGCCGTTCGCCGCGTCCTCGTGGTGGTGGAGGAACTCTGCGCGGCCGCCACCGTCGCGGGAACCAACGCGAATGCCACGATCACCAACGCGATCACACCGCTCCGGACACGTCGCACGTCCTCGTCTCCCATCATGTCGGCTGCTCACCGCAAACGAGCGGCCGCCGCGCCGCTCGATCTTCGAGCCCACGCGGAGCGGGGACGACCACACCTGGTGGTGTGATCGACCCCGACGCGGTCAGCTGGCTCCTTTGGCCGCTTCCTGAACCGCTTGATCGATGTCCTTCGAGTTCACGTCGTCAAGCTCTTTGGTCACGTGCTTCTCGGCTTTCAAGTCGGCCTTGTCGAGCGCCGCTTCGATCGTGGACTCCCCAACGATCACCAGCGCGGCCTCGCCAGTGTCGATGAGCTCGCCGAACTCCTTGACATCAGCCCGAGACATGCCTTTCCACAGATGGGCACCCACCCCGCCGGCCGTCGCTCCCACAACCGCGCTCCCAATCAACGCAGGCGGAAACAGGATCCCGACCATCGCGCCGACCGCGGCGCCGCCCCACGCGCCGTGACGGGTGGACGTCTCGTCCTTGTTGACGTGAACCTTCCCGTTCTGGTCCTTAGTAACCACCGAAGCGTCATAGGTGCCGACCGCACCCGCCGCATGCAGGTCCTTCACGATCGAGTAGTCGTCACGTGCCGACATCTCATCGGGGTACGTAGCGACATACACGAACACACCATCAGGCTTTGCCATGTTCTCTCTCCTCTGTTTGGTCGTCAGTGGGCGTGGTTGAAACACAGACTCGAGGTGTTCGCGCCAGCGGACATGAACTGACGAAGCGAGCCTGAATCAGCGACGGCGACGGGAATAGAGCCGAACGTCCCTTCGAGGCGATCCGATGAACGCGGCTCACGGGGTGTCGTCCCGGATGAGGCGGACGTCAACGAGGTCGAGACCCAGCGAGTTGACGCGTTCGAGGACGCCATGGAGCGCGGCTTGGTCCACGAACTCGCCTTGTAGCACCGTCAGTCCTTCTTCGCATCGCAGTTCAAACTCTGGAAATGCGGCGCGCGTCACCGGTCCCGGCTCGCCGCGGAATGCGAGCTCATAGGTATCGGTCACGATGCTGCCACCACCGCTTTCGTCGAGGTCCGGACGAACTCTGCGACTGTGATTACGCTCTCCCGCGATTGCCCTGAATCGCGTTCGCAGTATGCGAGCCGATGGGGTGATCGGCTGTCACCCCGTTGGGGGTGACCTGCGAAGAAGGGAACCGAAATCGTGACCTCGCGACTGCTGGCTGCGACGAAGTCTTTGCCGCCCGCGTTACCGAGCTGGCATGTTGAGCGCGATCGCCTGCACGTGTCTCTCGACGCGGGTGCGAACGTCCCGCTGACGGTGGTCGTCGGCGCACCCGGGGCAGGCAAAAGCGTGGTGCTCGGATCCTGGGTGCATGATCGCCCCAAGCTGGCGTCGATCTGGCTTTCATGCGACGAGCGCGATGTCGATCCCGCCACCTTCTGGTCCGCGCTGACCGCCGCACTTGCTCGCCGCTGGCCTGATCGCTGGCACGACGCAACCGACTTGCTCGGCGACGCGGAACCCGAGCTCGACGATGTCGCGATCGCGATCGTGAATGACCTCGCGGGGCTGGGTGAACCGGTCGTGATCGTGATCGACGACTTCCATTTCGCCTCGGCCGCGGCACCCAGCTTGACCGCGTTCATCGAGCGCCTCCCCTCCAGCTGTCGAGTGATCCTGGGCAGCCGCACGGAACCCCAACTCGCGCTGCACCGACTTCGTGCGCACGGCCAGCTGCTCGAGATACGCGACGCCGAACTCCGACTCACGCGAGCCGAAGTCGCCGCCGTCATGCTCAAGTTCGCAATCGAACTCAACGAGGCCGCGGTCGAGCTCCTCACGGCACGCACCGAGGGTTGGGTCGCCGGTGTCCAGATGGCGGCCGTGTCCCTTCGCGACGAATCGGTCCCCGACCGATTCCTGTCAGAGTTCGTGAAGACGCCTCGCTCGATCACCGACTTCCTCGGAACGGAGGTACTCGAACGCCAACCCGCCGATCTCCTCGACTTCCTGCTCGCGACCTCGATCCTCGAACAGTTCGACGCCGCGAGCTGTGCGGCTGTGACCCAACGACGCGACGCCGGCGTGTTGCTCCAGCAGGTCGACGACCGGCACCTGTTCCTCATCGAGTTGGCTCGAGATACGTACCGGTACCACCATCTGTTCGGTGAGTTGTTGCGGCACCGACTCCACACGGAGGATCCAGACCGCGAGCAGGACCTGCATTCCCGCGCCGCCGAGTTCTCCATCAATATTGGCGACATCGAGAGTGCGTTCGGTCACTTCTTGTTGGCAAGCCAGGAAGCAGAAGCATTCGAGTTACTCAGAAGCAGCTTCGTCGACGCGTACATCCAAGGCGACGGCCGCGTGCTGCATCGCCTCGCTACCAAGGTCGAAACCGAAGCCGCAGCGGGCAATCCCGGTCGGCTCGTTGACCTGGCGCTCGCGTTGGCCGCAAGTGCCCCGGCAGACCAGGCGGCGCCGTGGATCAGCCGCGCCAACGACCGCGTCGGTGACTTCGATGATGCCGACCGTGCCCGACTCGTGCTCGCGCGAGCTCTTGTTGCGGTGCAGTACGGAGAAGCCGCCGAAGTCGAACGAGCGCTGGCCGACTATGCCGAACCGCAGGACCTGCCCGACGATGAGGTCGCTCGGTACGGACCCATTCTGGTCGCGCGCACCCGCCTGTGGCTCGGCGATCTCAACGGCGCACGCGACGTGTGCGAAGAGACCTTGGATCTGCTCGCCGCGCCAGACCTTCAGCAGGTCGGACTGACTGGCGCGCTCGCGTGGGTTGCGTGCGTCGAGGGTCTGCTGACCGAGGCCGACCATCTCGCGCAACGAGCGCTCAGCGGCGCCGAATCTGTAGGACTCGCTGCCCATACGGCGATGGTCGACGCGTATCGCACTCGGGGGCGAGTGGCGTTCGAACGCGGCGATCTGGACACCGCAGAACGCGTGCTCGAGCAGTCGCTCGCGATCGGTGAGGACTGCCGTCCTGCATTCGCGCTCGTGAGCCAACTGTCCCTCTCGAGAGTATGGCTCGCCGACGGCCGCGTCAGCGAGGCCCTCTCTGGTGTCGAGCGTGCGCGGGCGTTCCTGCCGCCCGATTCCACCAGTCCGCTCCTCAGCCTCTGTCGAGCGTCGGAAGGCCGCATCGCGATCGAGATCGGCGACCTGGAACGCGCCACCCGATGCGTGCAGAGTCTCCCGCCGGGAAACCGAGCATCCCTGTATCAGGCTCGCATCGAACTCGCCCGAGGCGAGCCGGATCGCGCCGAAGACCTCCTCGCCAAAGTCATGCCGGCAACGATGCGCGAGCGCCTCGACGTCGCGCTGCTTTCCGCCCGGGTCGCGCACGTCCGAAACACTGCCGCTGCAGATGCTTTGCTCGCCGAGGCGCTTGTGCTCGCGAGGATCGAGGGCTTCGTCGTGGCCGTCACCGACGAACTCGTCGAACTCCGACCGCGCGTCGCTCTGCTTCTGCGGTCAGGCCGCATCGATCAATACGAACAGGCCGTGCTCGATCGCCTCGAACGCAATCCAACCCCCCGAATCGCGAACGGCAGCAGCTCGGGACCCCTGAGCAGCCGCGAACTCACCGTCCTTCGATACCTTGCGTCAGGACTGACGAACAGGGAAATCGCTGCGGAGCTCTTCGTTTCGAACAACACGCTGAAGACACACATCAAGCGGATCTACCAAAAGCTCGGGGTCTCTTCTCGCATGGAGGCGGTAACGGAAGCACGACGCTTGGGCCTCTTCTAATTTCGACCCACCTCCGTCGACGTCGCGGCTTCCGCAGTATTGCTGAGTGAACGTCGTCTTTGTATTTCGTGCGAAAGACTCGTCCGGGCGGTTGACAACACAGATGGCTGGCCGACGTCAACTCGGCGACTCGAAGTCAGCAGACGAGGTGCCCACGCAACACCGTTCCGTCACGACCAACGTGCATCGATCCGTGGCATGCAGGTGCGCAAGATGAAGAGCACACGGATACGCCCGCCAGCCGCCCGGGATCGCTTCACAATCAGGCCCGCCTTAGCCTCTGATCTGCCGGTGCGAGGAAGCCCGCGGCTTTCGCTGCCGGCTAGAGCGGAAGGCGTCTTTGTGCGGGGAGCGTCCGCAACGCGTCGATCACGCGCCGGGCGTTACGTTTTCCGAGGTGTTTCGACCACGCACCTCGCAGGTTGTTCGGCGCGTGCCCGATTATTGACGCGATCACCGGCCGCGCCCGTTGCCACCCGAGGTCGGCCACGAGGTCGAGGATGTTTGCCCCGAGCGCGGCCAGGTCAGCGTCGCGTTGTCAACGTGCGCGGGTGATTGCGTTTTCGCCACGCGCGCGTCGTAAACAGTTGCGGATTCCCCGCGTAAGGGCTGGTCCGGGCGTTGTTCGTCATCACCCGCGCGGCTATTGCCGTGATCGACTGTGGCGCCGTGTCGTCGCCTAATCCTGGGCGGCCATAGAGATCTCAACTCGGCAGTCTCTCGGGCCGATCTTCTTGAACACGGCGGGGCACTTGTGGGAGGTCGGGCGATGACAACGCGCAACAGAACCTTCTTGGCAGTCGCTGCCTCCGCGCGTCGTTCCGCCCGGCAAGCCGACGCTGCTCGCTCGCTATCTCAGCAACAGCAGGAGCGGACATCCGATCGCGCAGTACGCGAGGAGAAGCGGAGGTGGGCAGCCACCGATCGCGAACTCGCAAAGCTGCATGTCGAAGATCGCCTAGCTGTAGTTCCCAGCGACGTTGGTCAGTCCGCTTGGAGGCGGCTGGCGGGTGTCTTGTGTCCGAGGGCGCCGTGTGGTCGTTGGTGGTTGTAGTAGTCGATCCAGGCGGGCAATGCACGAGCTCGATGTTGTGATGTCCGGTACGTGGCGGTGTAGGCCCACTCGCGCAGCATGGTTTGGATGAACCGCGCCTACGTCGAGGTCCTCGACGACGAACGTGCGGTGACCACGATCGGGTTCTTCGACGAGCCGTCGCCTGGTTCGCCCAACGCGGCGTGCGCGTCCGTCAAGTCATGAGCGACAACGGCGCGCCCTACATCTCCGCCCTCTGGGCGATCTGGTGCGCAGCGCACCGTGTCGAACACATCCGCACCGCCCCTACCGGCCCCGCACCAACGGCAAAGCCGAACGTCAGTCGGTCGCGCGGATCGTTGATGCCGACGTCGGGGAACTTGCCCGCAACGTGGAGCTGGTGGATGGCGCAGTGGCTTGGTCGAGGTTGTCCAACGCCGAACTCGTCGCTTGTCGTCTCGGCAACGAGGGCGGCGAGGATTTCGTCCAGCGTCGCTGCGGTGTGCTCGGGAAGGTGCGCTCGACGTACGGCCTCGAGCAAGGCTCGCGCCCCTACGTTCGTGGCGAGGTGTTCAGTCCAGGCCCGTTCGTTGCGATCGCGACCCAACCCCGGCATGCTGCACACCGAGGGAGTGTAGACCGAACACACGTTCGCCGAGAGTTCGAAACCACTCCGTGGAATGTGTCCCAGAACGCCGGCTCGAGGACGGCGATCGGTGCGCACGTTCCGGCGCGATCCCGCCGCCGGGCGCACGGGCGTGACGGCAGTTCTGGCGTCGACTCAGAGAATCGCTACCGCATCGACCTCTATGAGGAGGTCTGGGAGCCAGAGTGACGCTACGCCGACGAGTGTGTTCGCAGTGACCGGGTATGGGTCACCGAAGACCTCTTTCGCGGCTGCCATCAGTTCTTCGAGGGCTTCCCAGCTGTAGTCGACCATGTAGATGTTCATCTTTGCGACGTCGTCCAGCGTCGCACGCGCTGCCGCAAGTGCGATCAGGAGATTCCGGAACGCGAGCCGACTCTGTTCGAGGTGTGTCGATCCAACCACGTTTCCCTGGACGTCGACTGACGTCTGTCCAGAGATGTGGATCATGCGAGACCCGGTCGCGATGGACACGTTGACGATCTCAGGAATCTTCAGCAGTTCGGGGGGATCAATGCGGTCCGTGATCATGAGTGGCCTCTCGCTGCGAAGCGGATCATCTCCCTACAGCATGACCGACGCGCCAGATTGCCCGCGTTGCGCTCGCCCGGCCACCGAGGCACCGCGCCAGAATGACGCGCCGGAGCGCCCATAACGCCGGGTTGGGGAGTGCCGGTCAGCAGCATGTCTGATCAGTCCGTCCGGTCAAACGGCAGGGACCAAGTGAACCGGCTAGCTGTGCGCCTTGCCCGCTCGCCGACGCGGAGGCATGCTCGCCATGAGATCGAGCGGCTCAAGTCCCAGGCATTCCGCGATTCGTTCGACGGACCTCAGCGTGAGGTTTCGCTCGCCCCGCTCGAGCCCGCCCACGTACGTCCGGTGCAGCCCGAGCTCGTCAGCGAATGCCTCTTGGCTCAGCCCGCGCTCCTCGCGGTAGGCACGCAGGTTCTGGCCGAGGATGCGCTGGAGGTCGCCTTCCATTCAAGGCGAGACGCTGACTGACCGATACTCATAGGTCTACAGACTTATGAGTAGCGATACCTCGGGAGGGGCTGTGCCGGAATCGCGTGTCGAGATCCCGAGGTGCATCCGCGGGGCGATCTCCCGGCCCGCCATCGCGCTCGCCATTGTCGTCACCGTGTTTGCGCTCGCGGTGGTTGGCTGTGGATCCACAGAGACGGTGAGCTGCGCGCGGAACACAGCTGGAACCAAGGCGAGCTGCGAGAAGTCTTCGCAGAGCAGCGTCGAGGCATGGGCTGGGGATGCAACGACGTGGGTAGGCGGTCACTTATGGATCACGCTCCTGGGTGTTGGCGGCGTTTGCTGGCTGGTGAGCGCGTCGGTGGATTCCGCCACTTCCGGCGCGAAGGACAAGAGTTCTGCCACCAAAGCCGAGAAGCGATAACACCCGAGGGCAATCAGGGAACGGGCGTCTGTCGTGGTGGGCAGGTGATGCCGCCGTGGGTGAGGAGCGCGCAGACGGTCTCGCGGGTGACGTACCAGCGGTCGTTGAGCTTGACCGCCGCGCCAGGTAGACGGTCGAACTGTGTTTGGCCTGCGTGGAGGATGCTGTAAGTGACATTCGCGTGCGTGTCGTCGACGAGTGTGACGTCATCGACCCGTCCCGATTACTGGGCAAGATCTTCCGGTGTGTGTCACCACCGCACATCACAAGGTGCTGGCCGGGAGGGCGGGTCGCCACAACACGCAAGGCCACCCCGGTGCACCCAAAACGCGTTCGTCATGCACGGCGCGCGGAACCCAGCTCCGAAATCGCGCGAACTCTTAGGTGAGCCGTTCGGGCGGCCGTTCGGGGCCGCCATTCCGACGATTACGCGCTGAGTGTGTCCTGGAGTTCGCGCAGCCGGTCTCGTTGGATGCTCCACCAGACCCATCGGCCGCGTTTCTCGCCGGTGATGAGTCCGGCGTCGGCGAGAATCTTGGTGTGGTGAGAGACGGTGGGCTGTGCTTTGCCGAGCGGTGCGAGGAGGTCGCAGGAGCACACTTCGCCGGCTTCAGCGATCATGCTGAGGAGTCGTAGGCGGACGGGGTCGGCGAGCGCGGCGAAGGATCGGGCGAGGTCTTCGGCTTGTGGGACGTCGAGGGGTGCCGCGAGCACAGATGCGCAGCAGGTCGTGTCGTCGGTCTCCATGAGTGCCGCCTGCCGTTTCGTCACGGTTCCTCCGTATGGATTGACAATCCTCGATGGATTCGCGATAGTCAATACATCGACTAGTCCGAATCTATCAGAGGAGGAGCCGGATGGCACGGGTTCAGCTGGCGTTGAACGTCTCGGATCTCGACCAGGCGGTTGAGTTCTACACGAAGTTGTTCCACACCGAGCCGGCGAAGTTGCGGCCCGGCTACGCGAACTTCGCGATCGAGGAGCCTCCCCTCAAGCTGGTCCTGATCGAGGGCCATGGCGACCCGGGCACGCTCAACCATCTCGGGGTCGAGGTTGCCTCGACCGACGAAGTCGCGGCGACACAGGACCGCCTATCGGGGGAAGGTCTCGCGACCGCGGTCGAGGACGAAGTGGCGTGTTGCTACGCGGTGCAGGACAAGGTGTGGGTCGACGGACCAGACCGGGAACCGTGGGAGATCTACACGGTCTTGGCTGACGTCGAGATGGAACCCGGCGAGCTGCGTACGGTTGCGCCGTCCGACGACGCGACGTGCTGCGCGGCGGCACCCGAATCCGCTGCCCGGTGCTGCTGAGCCGACGTTGGACCGTGATCTGGCCCGTCGGGCCTCAGCCGAAGCCGTCGGTACCGCGCTGCTCGTCGCGATCGTCGTCGGTTCCGGGATCGCTGCGCAACGTTCCTCACCGGGAGACGTCGGTCTTGAACTGCTCGAGAACTCCATCGCGACCGGCGCGGGCCTCATTGCGCTAATCCTGGCCCTCGGCCCGGTGTCGGGTGCGCACTTCAATCCGATCGTGACGATGGCCGACCGCATCCTCGGCGGCACCAGCAGCCGCGACGCGGGCGTCTACATCGTCGTGCAGATCGTCGGCGCGTGTGTCGGCGCGATGGTCGCCAACCTCATGTTCGATCTCCCGGCCGTCACTCTCTCCACACATACCCGGTCGTCGAGTGGGCTCTGGTTAGGCGAGGTTGTCGCCGCGTTTGGGTTGCTGATCGTGATCCTCGGTGTGGTGCGTGCCGGACGGGCGTCGGTCGCCGCGTTCGCGGTCGGCGGGTACATCGCGGCCGCGTACTGGTTCACGTCGTCGACGAGCTTCGCCAACCCAGCCGTCACGATCGGCCGCACCCTCACAAACACCTTCGCCGGCATCGCGCCGAGCAGTGCCCCGATGTTCATCGTGATGCAGGTGCTCGGCGCGCTCCTCGCGGTTGGGTTGGGCGTCTTCCTCTTCCCCGGCATCCCCGCGACTGATCTTGTCGTGCCCCACGAATCCACAGAATCGCCATGACGGACTCGCCGTCACCCCGGTTCGATCACCTGTGCGTCGCGCTGCATGTCGCGAACGTCAACGACGCCGCGTTGCACTACGCCGAGGCGTTTCCGTGCACCGTTTCGAGCCGCACTCAACTTCACGTCGAGCTCGTCGCCCGAGACGTCCCGCTAACCGTCGACCTGTTCGAGGAACCCGACACTGCCGGATACCTCCACCACCTACGCCTCGACCTCTCGGACTCCGCGGCGCTACCGAAAATCCACGAGAGGCTCATCGCTGCCGGCCTGGCGGTCGAGTCCGATTGCGACCACCTGTGGGTAACCGATCCGGACGAGACGCCCTGGATGTTGTCCCGCAACCCGGGCGAAATCGTTCCGATCTTGTCAACGCCCAACGAACAAGGGGAGACACCATGAGTGATGCCACGCTCACCATCGAACAGCGTCTCGGTCTCCGCCAAGCAGCCGAAAGCTTGGCCCGCAAATTCGAGGGCGTCTTCGGCATGGAGACCATCGAACTGTTCCTCGCGTCGAGCTACGAACAGTTCGCATCCAAAGCGAAGACAGGCGCGTTTCTGCCGATCCTCGCCGAACGGTTCGCGAAGCAACGCCTCGATGCCCTCGCCCGCGTCGAAGGCAAAGCCAACGACGGACTCCCCACCGTCCTGTTCTTGTGTGTCCACAACGCGGGCCGCTCGCAAATGGCCCTCGGTTGGTTCAACCACCTCGCTGGCGACCGAGCGATCGCCTGGTCCGGCGGATCCGAACCCGGAACCGAGGTCAACGCAGCCGCGATCGAAGCCATGGCCGAAGTCGGCATCGACATCAGCGACGAGTTCCCGAAACCGTGGACCGACGAGATCGTCCGCGCCGCCGACGTCGTCGTCACGATGGGATGCGGCGACGCCTGCCCACTCTTTCCCGGGAAGCGCTACGAGGACTGGGTACTCGACGACCCGGCCGGCATGGGCGTCGACGCAGTGCGTCCCATCCGCGACGAAATCGGACAACGAGTCCGGGAGCTTCTCGCCAGTCTCGACGTCAGCACCAGCTAGTCGGAATCCGCGCGCCGGGGCGCGACGACGGTTCGAGCGGTCGAGGTGAGCGCCGCCCTCAATGGGGTTGATCGAAGCACATTGCAGATTTGTGCCGTGCATGACGAACTGCCTAGCGGTGCCATCCGGCCGGCGGCATTGTTGGGGCGACGAACGCCGCACCCTGCCCGTGGCTAATTCCCCCCGTTGGTCAGACCTTCGGGGTTAGTCGAGCCGGAGGCGGTAAGCAGGCATGCTGTGTGGGTGCGTGATACCACCCTGACGCGTCGAGGGCTTCGCCTCGAATATGCAACGCTCGGTTGGAACGTCGTTGGTGTGCCAATCCTGGTCGTTGCAGCGATCCGGTCGGGATCGGCCGCAGCGGCGGGGTTCGGTTTCGACTCTGCAATCGAGATTGGCGCATCGCTCGTAGTCGTATGGGAACTGACCGGCGCACCGAAGCAACGCGAAGCTGTGGAGCTGCGGCTGATCGGGTGCGCCTTCTTGGCTCTCGCGGTTTACGTCACGGTTCAGG
This sequence comes from uncultured Actinomycetes bacterium, assembly GCA_963819735.1. GTDB lineage: Bacteria > Actinomycetota > Acidimicrobiia > IMCC26256 > DASPTH01 > CAWFXC01. Next base: position 2,214,586 of record CAWFXC010000001.1, read on the forward strand.
CGGCATACACGCTGATCGGCGGACATCACCCGGGGCACTCCGTTCTCGGCATCGTGTGGACGTCAGCGACGTGCGTCGTGATGCTTGCCCTCGCTCGAGGGAAAGCGACCACCGGCGAAGCACTCGGGAACCCAGTACTGAAGGCTGAAGGTCGCGTCACCTTGGTGGACGCGTGCCTCGCTGCCGCGGTCCTCGTCGGCTTGACCCTGAATGCGATCTGGGGGTGGTGGTGGGCCGACCCTTTGGCAGGACTTGTCATCGTCGGGTACGCGATTCGCGAGGCTCGAATCGCCCTGATGGTCAACGACGGCGCACCGTAAGCCTGGTGGCCGTCAAGCGAATATGCGGCCGCGCCGGGTGTAGTCGGACATCCAGCGGAGTGCTTCACCGCGCGTCAGATAGCAAGGCCAACGTTCGTCGTCACCCGCGGGCCCAGCCCCACACCCATCGACCTTGGCGGATTAGTTCGGCGAGCTCGAACCCGTCGTCGGCTGCCATCTCCAACACCTTGTTGTCGTCCATGCTGTTCATGCCGCCATCGCGATGTGACGCCTAGGGAACGTCGGAGCCCCGGCCATGTCCTCGCCGGACAGGCCGGGCTCCGAACGTGAAGAATCGGCCGGCATGTCGTGCACGGCCCCGACCGATCCTCCGGTCGGATTGTCGGCTGCACGCCGCGATTGCTGAACTGGCTTCGCGCCCTCTGCGTGACATCCGATCGGTTCCAGCGTGTTGCTCTGCGAACCGAAGGGAGGGCGACTGCTGTACGGGATCGAAGAACACAAAGCGAAGCTGATGGGCCTGTTGGAGGACGGCAGCGACTATCTCGCGGGGTTGGCTGAAGAGTTCCCGGATGGGCGCTTGGTCGCGAGGTGCCTGGTGTTGGAAGCGGTCGAGAGCGCGACGGGGAACGCGCCGCCGCCTCCCGACGCGTCGGACTACACGGAGTCGGGACTCCGTGGGTCGTTCCCGGTCACGGCGAACTGAGGCGAGCTCGACCACGCGGCTCGGCCTCAAGGTGAGGGATGCAACGTCGATGAGAGGGACGCCAGACCGCAACAAAGCGAAGGAGTCCCTCCCTGGACAGCCCTCTGGGGTGGGGCTTCCTCGCGAGTCGGACGGTTTCGGTAGGAAGAAGCACGCGAGCGGTAGCGATGCGTGCCGCTTACGCGAAGAGCCGGCCGGTGTGTAGCCCGGCCGGTTCTTGGGTGTCTTGTACGTTGCCGCCGAGCTAGTGGATGACAGACTTGCACAGCGGCACGGCGGGGCCCGCCAGGCGGCGATTTCTTCTTCCTCCGGTTCACGTGTGGGCGTTTCGAGTTCCGCGGTGGGACCGGTTGGACCACCACAACATGAACGAACCCTGGCAGGACTGAGTGGGCTTCGCTGATTCGGCTAGGCACGCGTCGAAGCGCCGCGTGCGGACTCTGGGAAGAGCATCGCGGCGCTTCGACTGGGTCCGAAGCAGGGGCAAAACTGCCCGGACTTGGTCGAGCAGGTGCGGCCCAAAATATGAGACCAGGATGAAACCGACACGAAGTGTCCGAGATCACCCCGGACGGGCGTCATTCCAGGTTTTGCCACGAATGGTCGATGTAGCGGAGTGAAACGGGCACCACGCGAACAGGATGAAGCAAATGAGTCTTTTCGTCTTCCGTACGTGGCTCGAAGCGAAGTTCGGCAAGGACGAAGAAGGCGCCAGCATGGTCGAGTACATCCTGCTGGTGGCCCTCATCGCCCTCGCCGTCATCGCGGCAGTGGTATTCCTGAAAGACCAAGTAAACGGCAAGTTCAACCAGGCAGGCAGCTCGCTCAGCAGCTCAGGCTCCTAAGCAACGGCAACCAACAAGCCTGCTTCTCCGCAGACCACCGAGAGAAGGCCCCGCAACCGGCGCGGGGCCTTCTCCGCGCCGTTTGACGCCCGGACCAAACACCGACTCGAAACCGCGCAGGGGCTTGGCCCAGTCGCAACGAACGGACGTCCAAGACTAAAGAACCCCGGCCTGCCCACCCGAGGACACGCACCCAATTACTAACGATGCAGATTTCGGGTACACGCGCCGAAGCGCGGCGGACTTCGTTGTCGTCACGGCGCTTCGGTAGGTCAGGCTCCAAGGTCCGGCCGGCATCCTTTGTAGCCACGCTCTGCCGACCCGAAACTTCCTCGGCAGGTTCTGTCTCACGCCGGCAACCTTGTGTCGCCGTTGCAGCACATCCTTGCGCTTTCTGGTTTACGCGGACCGAGTCCCGGATAGGACACCGTTGGCGGATTCTTCTCCGCTTTACAACAACCGGCGCGACCCCAACCCTTTCTGCCCCCCCAAGCTCAAAGGGTTGGAGTTTCGTCGCGAAACGCGCCGAAGCGCCCCAGGGTCTCGCGGAGGGGACGGAGGCCCAGCCAACCGCGGACGATACGGGCGGAGCGGTCAGGGACCTCCGTCAACGCTTAGGTACCCGCGCGGTTCGGTTCGCTAACGCGAGGATTCGGCCTGCGCTTCTTGAGCCCCATTGGTATGCGCGACCGTCTCGATCCAGTCGCCGAGCCCGACGATCTCGAGCACGTCCCGGACGATCCCAGACGGTGATCGCAAGATGAGTTCGCCACCGGCGGCGAGCAGCCGGTTGCGCGCACGGACGAGAACACCGATCCCGGTCGAGTCGAGGAACGTCACCCCCGACAGGTCCAGCACGACCTGCCCCGCGAGCAGGTTCAGGGAGGCCTGTAACTCGGGCGCGTCCGCCATGTCGATCTCGCCGGCCGCGTTGACCACCACGGTCCCGTTGGCGTGCACGCGCGTCAACACCAGCGCCTCACCCATGCGCCACCTCCTTGTTTGCTGGGTCCCAATCCAGAAACACTTCGGCCCGCTTCTAAGCCATCGAAATTTTATGCAACCGGTTTTCGTGCACGCAACGCGGGTAGGGATCGGTGGTCTCGAAAGGTCAGCAGCGTCCGCCTCACCGGGCGTTGATTTCGAGGCGCAAGTGCGGGAGCCCCCGTCTTCCTAGGTCCGGGGGCTTCCGCCGGAACCTTGGCGGATCTCTAAGGGGAGGTCTCTCTCATGACGACTCAGGAAGTGGAGTTCGAAGCATCCAGGTTCGGGTTCCATCTCGAGCAGGTGGAGGACGACGTCCAGGGCTCGGTGCTCATGTGGCATCGCGGGACGGACTACCGGTGGCCGTCGTTCCTGACGGAACGGGAGGCGCTCGACTGGATGGAAAACCGCCTCAATGGCATCAACTTCACACCCGGCTGACTCCAGACTGTCGCTCGGGATCAGGGTGTGACGGAGCCCGGGTAATCGACGTCCCGGAAGATCCTCCCGGACCCCGCCCACCCGGAGTATGCACCCCCGCAAACGAGAGACACCGGCAGAGTGCTCGGGCGAAGATGAAGTCTGCGCGTCTCAGCAGGTCCTGTCACCAAGGCGCCTAGGCTCCCAGCGCGTCGACAGTTACCGGTTCTTGCCGCGCAGTTTTCGTCCGTTGTTCGAGTCGCCGGTGCCACTCCCCGGCGAGGCCGATGTGGTGTGGGCGCCGTTTGAGCCCCGGTTAGCAGACGCGACGATCGCGTTGCTGTCTTCCGCGGGTCTGCCAATCGCGGGTGAGCAGGCGCCGTTCGACGCGGACGGCGAGCGAGCACGCCCATCGTGGGGTGACCCGACTTGGCGTGCGATCCCCAGTACCACCGCGCAAGGCGAACTCGAGATGACCCATCTCCACGTCAACTCGGCGGACATCTTGTCAGATCATGAGGTCGCGCTCCCGGTCCGTGCCCTGAACCAACTTGTTACCGAACGAGTCGTGGGAGCGGCTGCGGCGTCCCACATCTCGGTGATGGGCTACCAAGCTGCGGGACTCGACGACTGGCGTGCGACAACCGGTCCCGAGATTGTTGCCCGGTTACGCGACGAAGGCGCAGACGGCGTTGTGCTCGCACCAGCCTGACCTGACTGCTGTCGCAACGTGCCCGTGCTGGCACGTCTCATCGAACGAGCAGGCATCCCCACCGTCTTCGTGACCATGATGCCGGACGCCGCCACCGCGCTGTTGGTGCCACGAACATTGGGGGTCGAGTTCCCGTTCGGCCATCCCTTCGGTTTGCCGAACGATGCACCGCTCCAACCGACGGGTCCTTGAAGCCGCGCTACTGGTCCTCGCTGGTGCTCAAGCACCCGGAGCCAGGATTGATCTCGACGACGAATGGCCGATCCCGGTCCGCGACGCCTACCGCGGGTGGCAACCAGCGGAACCAAGCCCCGCGGTCGCGGTCATGCTGCGCCGAAACCAAACCGGAGCAACAACAGACTTAGGGCGCCGCGACGGCGACCATCGTTAGCGCGAACAGCTCGACGGTTGCTCAGTGGCGTCTCCGACGCTTCGTCCTTCGCAAGTTGACGCTCACCAAGCAGCCGTCGTACCTGACGCGCGTGCTCGGTACCCGCCTGAGCGCTAAGGACCGGCTCAGGGCTGGGGAGCCTCGTCCCGGCCGGCTGCTCAGCGACCAGTACGTCGGGAACCCTTTCTCAGATAGAAGCCTGAGCGGCTCCAGCACGAGTTCGGGTGCGCGTGTTCGGTGCGGGGGCGTGCGCGAGATCGGCAGTTGGGTGGTGTCGCGGTGAGCGGGTGTTACAACGGTGTGCGCGCGGAGCATGTGAGCACTTCCCCGCTGTCGATCGTGGGTGCGACCGTCGAGAGCCACGCGGGTGCGCCGAACGTGTGTGTTCGTAGGTCGTTCGCATTAGTGAGCGGTTCATCGCTACGCAGACCACGCCGGTCGATCATCAACACGACTTGGTTTCCGACCGTGACTTTGATGGCTTCGACCCAGGGCGCGAGTTGATTGTGGGCGGCGAGCGCGGCAGTGGCCAGAGCCCGCTGATCTGGTGCGCGGGCCGGGTCGGCGGTCAGTGTCGCGACGTCTGGTTCGTCGAGTGAGTTACCCGCCGTGTAGTGGTACGTCCACAAACCGGATTGGTCGCCGCTGAGACAGTGGGCGGCCCCCTCGAGTTCGGTTTTCACGATGTTGTCGCGGGCCCCGTCGACGAGTGTGCGGAGACCTGGCGGTACCCATCCCAGCCCGTCCGAGGCCCGGACGAAGCCGACGTCGGCGCGTGGGCCCGCCACTGCGAGTGCCAGGGTGGCTGCGACGAGCACGACCGTGGTGGCGACGAGCGCGACTTCGGGGAGTTGCCGGGTTCGGCGGTGCAGCGCGATCGCTCGACGTTCGTGGGTACGTCCCGCACCACCCACCAACCGGTAGCAGGCGAAGACGGCACCGTAGATCGGCGCGTGTGCCCACGCGCCCATGCGGGCCGCCGCGAGTACACCCTCGGGACCCTCAAGAGCGATCCACCGTGCAGCGGCAAGCACGGTCCCGGCGAGCGCACCGACGGTCAGGGCGGCAAGTGCACCGAGCAGCAACTTGAGCCAGTTGAGCGGGTTGACGCAACCGCGCAGCAAGCGTCCGACTACACGCGCCGGTACAACGACGACGTCAGCGCTGCCCTTCGTCGTCGCTCCGCCACGGGCAGTCTCCGCAGCGGTGAGCGCGATCGCCACCATCGCGCACACCATGAGCCACGCGACTGGAAGCCTGAGCGTGGGAAGCGCGCCAGCGACGGCGACGACGGTCAGGAGGTGGGCATCGAGCCAGCGGCCCGAGTCGCTCCGGGCGACGACACGCCCCGGAGCGGTCTCCTGTCCGAACGAAGCGAACGAGGCGAGCGGCGAGGGCTCCACCGGTGGAAGATCGGGTTCGGGCTCAGATTCGGTGCGCGTCGGGGGGACTCGCGCTCGGAACTTCGACCACAGCGTCGGCTCGACCGGTTCGACCTTCGCCGCCAGCGGCTCGACCAACGGCAGCTCGGCGCCGGCTTGGGACGCCAACCAGACGTCGAACTCCGCGTCGACCTCCTCGATGAACTCAGTCGCCACGACCATAAAGTCGGCAAGGCCGGGAAAACTCTTTACAGCGCCGCCCACCCCACAGTCCTCCCAGAACTCGCGCAGATGGCCCCCGCTCCGCATTCGCCTTGGCCCCCGAGCCATGCCGCACAACCCGCGAGGACGGGCGTTCTCGAGCGCACCCCGCCGTGGCGTTTCTGCGCCCGCGCTCTGGCGGTGATTTCGGTGAGGGTTTGGTGGGCGAGTTCTGCCCCACGCATGAGCATCCCCACTCCCACGCTGCCGGGTCGGGGTGCGTCATGCCACCGTCGACGACGCACCGATCCGCGACACGCGCGACCGCACGCTCCGCCTGCGCGCGATGTGCCGATCTGCGCTCCTCGAGCCGCGTTTCGGCGAACGTTCGGTGCGCCAATCTGTACCCGGACAGGGCCATCGAGACCAGGCAGTTCCGTGCTTGCTTTGCATTCAAGCGGCGTGAATCACATGCCAGTGGCTTCCGCAACCACCGTGCTATCGACAGAGATCGTAAACGCGTATGGCCCGGGCTCGAACCTCGGCTTGACCTTCACCATCTCGACAATGTGTTCAGCACCTCCGCCATGCCACACCTGGATCGTTCGGACGGCTCTGTAATAGGTGGAGAGCCAAAATGGGCTCTCGAGAAGGATGGAATCGTCGCCGACGCGCAGCTCAACCCTTCCAGTCACGCTGCTCCACCGAAACTCGGCAGGAGTACCGGCGACGTCGAACTCGATCCGCATCGGTCGCTGCCTCCCTCCGAGCAAGCCCGACCATCTCGCTACGGCCGAAGGGCCCGCTCCTCACCACGGGTTGCCTTGCCAAGCGTCGCGCCGCGGTCAACCCCGATCATCGCGGAGCCGCGCAGATTGCGCGCTCGGAGCATGCCGAGCGCCAGCTACGCGTTTCTGACAGCCGCGGTCATGGCGCGGCGAGCGCGCCTCCGGGGATGATGGCCAGAAAGCGCTCGATCATGGGGTTCACTTGCTCTGGTACCTCGAGCTGAAGGAAGTGACCGGCTCCGACCGTCTGGCCGAGCGTCATCGTGGAGTTCGCGGCTAGCAGCGATGCTGCATCATTGGTTGGTACCGCGGACGAGATCGTCAGCACCGGTACCGCGCAGCGCCGCAACATCGCCATTGCATCACACGCGGCGATGGCCTGCACCAAGGGGATCGCGATGTCGTTGGGCACCGCAGTCATGGTCTCGATGATCTTCGCTCGACGTGTCGCATCGTCGGTTGGCAGAAACATCTGTTCGACGAACTGACGGCGTCCGGTTGGCCCATCCGGACCCGAGAAGGAGGCGATTAGCTGCGGGGCGAATTCCTTCCACACGTCCTTGCTTAGTGGCGGTGGATCGATCAGCGCTACCGCGCCGGCCAGCGCGGGCGCTGACTGCGAGAGCGCCAGCGCGACCATCGCGCCGATGCTGTGACCGAACACGACAGCGCGCGCCAAGTGAAGGTCGGCGGCCAGCTCGGCAACGCGACTCGCGAACGCGTCGATCGCATATTCCTCGGGTACCGCGCTCGTGCCGTGCCCCGGCAGATCCACGGAAACAACTCGATGTGAGTGCGAGAAGTAGTCGAACTGCGGGGCGAAGAAGCTGCGATCGCCGCACCATCCATGCAAGAACAAGAGGGCGGGCTCACCCGCACCTGCTGCGTCGTAACCAAGCTCACTCATATCGACCTCCCCTAGCCCTAGCCCGACGAACGACATCCCGCGTCAGACAGCGTCGCATCCGGCGGTCACGTCCGCCAGCGCCGAGCAGTTCTGGGTTCTACTGTCCAGTGCCTGCGCGATGATCGGGCTCGGCTCTGCTGGTTGCCATGCTTTGTATGCTTCTCGGGCTTCGACGGGCCATTCGATGTCGACGTCGAGCCGTACGCCTGGTTCTGATGCGCCGCTGAGTACGGTGAGCGCGGTTTCGAGAACGCGTCGTTGTGTGTAGCGATCGTCGGCGGGACCGAATGCGTGGCCGAACGGGAACTCGACACCGACGATACGAGGGGTGTCGAGCTTCTCGGCGACGTCGGGCATCATCGTGACCAGTACGGTCGGGATGCCTGCGCGTTCGAGGTGGCGTGCGAGCACGGGAACGTTCTTGCAACAGTCGGGACCGTTGGGTGCGAGCACGACTCCATCGACCGACTGTTCCGTTAGCATCGCAGCTGTTTCGTGGTCGGTTTTCGTGCGCCATTCGTCGAGGCCCGCGCTCTGATAGCGCATGACCGGAGACGTGTTCTCGGGCGGACCCGCCCACCACGCCGTCAGCGACGAGCTCGTCGAGTGCGCGCAGCGGCAGGGCGATTTCGTGGTCGGTTTCGAAGCCGGTCGTGTTGACATGGAGGTGCCCCATCGCGAGGTCGCCTTGGTGCACGTCCTGGGGGATCGCTCGCCACGAGGGATCCCCCCACGAGGGTTCGCGGCGTTCCCGGTCGGCATTGAACGGGACCTGAGTGGGACACGACAGACCTCTGGTCGAGAGCAGCGCGATCGACGAGTCCGAGAGTCGCGACGTGAACTCGCTCCACACCTCGCCGGTCTCGCCCGGCAGTGGCTCCGGCGGCGCTAAAACGTCTGGAAGCTCTTCGGAAGGTAGCGGTAGCTGTCAACACGCATGGTGGGAGCGTACGGGCCGACGATGTCATGCACCAGAGGCACAGGTGCTCTCCAGAGCGTAGGTTTTTGCCAATGGCACCGATCGCGATGTTCAACGCCCTCTGGTTCTCCGACGACGACGGCAGGCGCTACGCCAAGTACGGCGCAGCCGTCATGCCGATCATCGAGCAGGTTGGCGCAGACACCCTGTTCCCACCACTCCCTGTCGACCAGGCACTAGAAGGCGGCTTCGATCCTGATCTCGCGGTCTTCATTCGGTATCCCTCCGCCGAGGCCTTCGACGCGATGTGGACCAGCGACACCTATGCAGAAGTCGCCCCACTGCGATCCGACGGTCTGAAAAAGGCGGTCTTGACGCGCTGCAGGATCGAACCGGCCGATGCCGAGCCCGTCGTCGTCGAATCCGGAATCGCTGTGCTCAACATGCTGTGGTTCAAGCCCGGCGGCCGTGCGCGCTACGACGAATATCTCGAAGCCGCTCGCCCCCTCGTTGAACGCGTCGGCGGCCACTACGTGACCCCACGATTCCTCCCAGAAGAGGCCGTCGAAGGCGACTTCCAACCGGACCTGATCTTCATCGGGCAATACCCCTCACGGGACGCGCTGTTCTCACTGATCGCCGACCCCGACTACCGAACCCCCTCGCTGATCCGCAGCGAAGCAGTGGAGCGCTCTGTCACGACCACCCTGCGAAGCGCCACGCCGTAGAGCGCACAGATTGCCCTGGCGTCATTACGCGCGCCCACCCCAGCGTCCGGGAAATGTCCCCCGAGCCAATCAGGCAGTTCTTTCGCGACCTAATGCGGCGGCTGTGTAGCGCGTGGGACCTTGTCCGATCCGTTGGGGAGAAACACGACGACGGATTCCCGTAGCAGTGTTGATTCTGCCTCTCGCTAGGCAGGCTTCCGGGAGCGTTGCTCCGGCCCTGGTAGCGCAGTTGCGCAGATCCCATGAGACGCCTGGTTCGGGCCGGACGACCCCAATGGATTGGCGGTTTTCGCGACCGGTGCGGTCTTCGTTCGAAGCGGATTGGCCGCGGACGCACCGGCGTCGGGGGCGAGAGCCATATGAGAGCATGCGACGAGTCCGAGTCGACGGGAAGTAGCTGGCCTGCTCATGACATCTGTCGTGATCTGCGTCGCCTTGGTGGCGTGCGGGTATCTCTTGAGTCGTCGTCAGGTTCGCACATCGGATGCTTGGCGCGCGACGGCAACACCGCTTGCGTCCATTATCGGGAGCGGCTTCCTCGTGCTCGCGCCGCTCTTGTACGCGACGGTCGGCGGCTGGGCTCCGGTCGCTATAGCCGGCATCGTCGTGTTGGGCTACGCGATTGGCTCGACGATCCGCTTCAACATCACGAACACGGAAGGACTTCTCAATTCGGAGAAGCCCCCTCGATTCATCGTCGACGTCGAACGCGTGTCGCGATTCGTGCTCGGTCTTGCCTACATGATCTCGGTCGGTTTCTATCTCCGGCTGCTTTCGGCGTTCCTGCTCCAAGCAGCCGGAGTCGAGAGCGCCCTCATCGGCCGCGTCATCACGACCGCGATCCTGGGTGTGATCGCGCTTGTTGGATGGTTTCGAGGTCTCCACGGAATCGAAACGTTCGAAGTCCCCGCGGTGGACATCAAGCTCGTCATCATCGCGGGACTCCTGGCCGGACTGTGGGTGTACGCCCTTACCCACCACACCTCGGCGCTCGATGCGTTCGCTCGATATCCGATCACGGGCGACGCGCTGACCGTCGCCCGCCGTCTTGGCGGGATGATCCTGGTCGTGCAGGGCTTCGAAACCTCCCGGTATCTCGGCCGCTACTACAACCCGACGCTACGCACCCTTACCATGCGTCGCGCACAGATCCTCAGTGGCGCAATCTACGTAACCTTCGCCGTCCTGATCGTGCCTCTCTTCGGTCATCTCGGCAGCGGCCCCCAAGAAACTTCGATCATCGACGCGGCGCGCTATGTCGCACCTCTACTCGCACCGCTGCTCATCGTCGCTGCCATCGCGAGCCAGCTTTCAGCCGCTGCAGCCGATGCCGCGGGCGGCAGCGAAATGATTACCGAGCGCCCACGACACGAGCCTGGCAACGTGGGCTATCTCGTCGTCGCCGCCGGAGCCACGGTCATCGTCTGGGCAACCGACGTGTTCGGCATCGTCAGCATCGCATCTCGAGCCTTCGCCGCCTACTACCTCTGCCAAGCAGTAATCGCAGCAGCTACCGCGACCCACACACGGCCGAGGAACTACCGGCTCGTCGCTACCGCCAACATCGCACTGTCACTCCTACTGGCGTTCATCGTTATCGCGGCAATCCCCGGCGCCTAGACATCACATCGCCTAGCAAGCGCTACCCACCTCGCGCACGCCCTCCGCGCACAGAACGCGCGCACCGAACGTTCACTCGACGGCCCAGACGGGCGCACGTAGCGGCACATCGATCGCTCTCGAAGTTAAGTCGCCCTGGGCGGCTTGATCCGACAGACTGCCCGCCCTGGCATCACTACGCGCGCCCACCCCAGCGTTCGGCAATGTCCCCCGAACAACCGGGGGAAGTGGTCGCCCTAATGTGCGCGACCCACGTCGGTTCGGCGGACCCGCGGGACCGCTCCGACCGACGCCAAAGGCGTTTCCGGCATTGTCCTGGACGGTCACGACTGAGCAACTGGCTACGGCTCTCCGTCCGCGAAGATGTCGGGGATCATGCCTCGCAGACTGCGGCCGTGCTTCGGGTGTGGGGACACCACGGAGCGAAAGTCCGCCGTCGACGCAGATGCACTGTCCTTGTCCTCCGTTTGCATTGAACGGTACGTCCCGTTGAGGGTCGCGTTCGTCGTCATGGCAAACAGGTCAGCCGGACTTCTCCGGGAAGCTGCCAACCATCGCGCTGTACGCCGAGTTGACCGCGAGGCGAAGCGGCCCGCATCGCTCAACTGCAGCCGCGACCGGTCGTTGCACCGATTCGGTATCGGAGATGTCGCACTGCACGGCCGTTGCGTGTCCGCCTAACGCCTAGACCGCCGTGTTCAGGACGTCAACGCGATGCCCAGCGATGGCGACCTTCCCGCCGGCATTCACGATCGCCTCGGCACGCGCAAAACCGATTCCTGTCCCGCCGCCGGTCGCGAACGTTGCCGTGCCCCGCAATTTGTCGCCGTTCACGACCCCCCGCCTCAGTTCTGCATGCCTGATGCGCACCGTGATGGACATCGCGCCTTCCACTCCGGCACCGTGCCGCACACCCGCCCCAGCTTGCGTTGATGTACTCGGAGCGGAGCGAAAGCAGTTCTGGCGTGTAGGAATGGGGCACTGTGTCGTCCACTCTTCGCTCGCGCTGCTGCGGGTCAGTCGGCGGTTCGGCGGAGTACAGCGTAAGGCCGCCGTTCTTGCTTCGATGCGGGCGCGCTCATCGTGGCGGCGTGGTCCTCTACGCATCTAGCGTGTCGAGATGCGGCGTGGAAGAAGGTCGGTGGCGGTGTTGGCGTTAGCCGCCCTGTCCTTGGGTGGCCCCGGTTTGTCAGCGGCGGCGCAGTCGTTGCAGGCAACGGCGACGCTGTCCTACGCCTTTGTGGATTCCACGCGTCCCACTCCGTGTACGGGCGCGACGGACCGGACATTGAACGTGACGGTGGTGACGCCGGGGGTTTCGAGCCCGTCACCAGTGGTTCTGGTCGGACCGGGGAGTGGCGCGTCGCAACGCGCGGTGGCGAAAGCCGACGCCGCTGCACTCGCGGCCCGAGGCTACGTCGGCGTTGCTCTCGACTTCCCGTGCACGAACGCCCCGGGACTCTCGACCACCGACCCGACCGTTGCGCTCGACATCTACCACCAGCCCGGCGACGTGAGCTTCGTGCTCACCAATCTGCTCTCCCTGAGCGCCTCGCCAGGCAACCCGCTGTCGGGACTCCTCGATCCTGCACGGGTGGGTTTGGTGGGCACTTCGAGCGGCGCGGTCACCGGCTTGTTGTTCTTCAATACGTGCTGCACCGACGCGCGTATCCGTGCAATGGAAATCATCAAGGGCTTCCCGCCGCCGACCTCGACCGGGCTCCCACTCACGGGCGTATACGACTGGTCTCGCCCAATCGCCACGTATTTCTGGAGCGGATGCCTCGACGTCGTCACCGCCTACGAGCCCGCATCATCCGCGTACGCGCAACTGGGCCCCCCCAAAGCGTTCGTCACCGACCCCAGCGGAAATCACGACACACCACCGACCTTCCCCGACGGAACCACCGACGCGTTCCTCGACCGGTTCGTCGCGGGCGACACCTCACCCGCGACCGCAGCACCATTCCTCGCAGCCGACAACGACCCGTACTTCGCGTTCGACCTCGGTGACTCGATCGCCGCCCACCCCGCCACCGCAGGCTGTGCGCCAGCCGAATCGACGCCAAGCGTGCTCGCGCCGATCGTGCTCGCACCCACCTTCACCGGCTGAGCTGTATCCGTACGGCGCGGCGAACCGCGGATTGCCTGCTGCAGGGTGCGGGGCGACGCCAGCCCGCTCGCACTATTCGAAGCCGATCACTCAGGCGCACACCCACGTACGCGCCGTTGACTGCTCGTCGGCCGTGAAACCCTTCACTTCGCCAGGAATGAGGTAACCGAAGATCTCAATCGAATGACGAACCCTATCCTTCTCGGTCACGACCGCGACCTTCTCCCACCTCGTGATGTGCGAGACCCGACCCTGGTGTCGTCCCATATCGCCCCTGCGGTAAGTCCATCGAACTCCCCGGCCAGCACGTATAGGAAGCGAATCTTGTCGTGGCCTTCGAGCGCCTGGTCGACAGCGGGCATCAAGACCTTCTCGTAGTCGTCACTCGTCAACTCGCCCCTGGCGACGAAGCCGACAACGTTGTCAGGCAGATCAGCGATTCGATCGAGCATGGCGATTCCCTCTAAGGAGGAGGACGCGCACCGTGTAAGGCAACGTCACGGCCGACTCAACGCTCACATCATGCTCGTGCTGGAACGGGTCCGCCCGCCCACCCGAGTGTGCGTTGATGTACCCCGAGTGCGAGCGCGGAACGACAGATATGGAGCGCCAGCCTCAGCCCGCCATCGCCATCTCGGGACTCGCGAGCGGGCTCGACAGACGGAAGCCCTTCCACGCGCAGTAGATCCCGAGCGACGCTTCCCATGCGATCTCGGGCAAGGAAAGGAGGGCCCCGGGTCCCGACCCGTTCTTGTAGACATCGAATAGTTGCAGCACGAAGGACAGGATTAGTAGCGGCCCACCGATTAGACCCAGCATTGCCATGCCGCGCGGCACGAGGCCCGAGCGGTACATCAGATAGCCGAGCATCAAGCCGTTACCGAAGCCGACTACGAGTCCAGGCCCGAAGAGGAAAGCCCATTCGTAAGTGTGCACGAGGGAACTACCTTGCTGGACGAGCGCGGTCGCGGCGCCACCACCAGGTAGGCGGCTCAGCGCATCCATCACGTTCACGACCGAAATGATGCTCATGAGGCCGATCGCGATGATTGTCGATTCCATGATGCGAGCCGCGACGTACCCGAGCGAAACAGTCTCACTCTGTCGCCTCACGAGCGGATAGATCACCACCGCCGTCGCGATGTTGGTGACGATCAGTCCGAACTCAAAGATCGCGCCGATCTTCAAGCTGGTTGTGTCACCGGCTCCCGGAACGAAGCGCATGTTGTTCCAGCTCGCGCCGACTCCGTGGATGAAGAGGAGCCGGGCTGGGATGCTCGTCACGAAAGTTCCGATGAAGAACCAACCGAAGATACGACCAGTCCGCTGAACGTCCATTCAGGCCCCCCTGGATGATCCCTGCGCGACGCTGGCGATCACTTTGATGAATGGATTTGCTCTTGCTCGGGCGGGACACTACATGTCTCTTGTCGCCGACGTAAGGAAGTTTCGATCTTTCGCCGAACGGATGGAGCATGGTGGCGACGCGGATCCTTAGTACGGTTGACCGGATCGCACGAGGTGCGCTCAGGCACTGCCTCGTCGAGCGGGCATGTGGCTTGCTCGTCTCGACGTAGGGAGCCACCGTGGACATTGATGCGAACGCATCCGGCAAAGGACCGCGCGGACCCTGGTGGCTTCCGTTGCTGATCACCGCCGTTGTTTTGATCGTCATAACGATCGGCAACGCGACCCAGGGTCGGCACGTCGCCAATCCCGCGTCCCCCGCTGGGGCAATCGCTACCTCGCTGGCGATTGGCACGATAATTGGACTTCCTGCGTTCTTTGCTGGCAAGCGGTATGCCCGTCGATCAACAATGACGCGCCCGCGGTCCGCGTGAACCCGCGCCGAAACGGGCCCGGTTCTGGAGCGGTCTCGCCTGAACACCGCAGCGTGCTCTCGCTCGAGTCCACTGTGGTACTGCCGTTTGCTACGACAGGATGCCCTCAGAACGTTCCAAGGCCAGCCGCTACCTGAGAAGTTTCGCGACACACTCGTTGTCGTGCAGAACGATGACGACTGGAAGCTCGCAAGCATCCACATGAGCTTCATCGCCTGGACGCCAGGAGCACCCCGGTGGCCTGACGTCAGCCATGAGCGGAAGCTGGCGAACGTCCGGCCAGATGGTCAGCTGACAACCAGACCTAAGAACCCAGAGCTCCACCCAACCTATCGCCGCTCGCCAACGCAGAGTCATGCTTTCAAAGCGGCACAGAGAGTCTCAAGCGAACCGTCGAGCATCGATGCACGCGCGTGAAGGAGCGCATCGCGGCTCTCGAGGCGAGCAGTCCGCAGCCCTCGCGCGGCCATTTGCAAATACAGAACAATCTCTCGCGCCGCAAGATTTGGCTGATGCATTTATGGAGAGCACGGTCGGCGTCGGGGGGGCATGGTCAAATGGGGATATCGCCAGCCGGCGACCGTTGGACGGCAACGCTTTCCGAGCGCGCGCGAGTCATGTGATGAGCATTGATGCCGCGGTTACGCGACACGTCGTGCTTTAGGTTCACGTAACGACGCGTGCATCGTCTACGCGTCGCGTGTGAACCCCTTGCGATGACTCTTTGGATGACGTCGCGACTCGTACGCGCGGTCTTGGTGCATACAAGCGACTTGCCTTCGTTCACGTAAGCGTCGCCGTCGGAGTTCTCTGCTGAGCCACGCGGACGACTACCGATCTGGCGTCGGGGCTAGGACTACACCATCGAGCGGAAACGAGACCATGACACTCAGGCAAGGCCAGCGCACCCCTCCCCGGTCCCTCAAGGAGCTACAGAAGACGGAACCGCTCGAGCGACTCGCGGAGTTGCGCGAGATCCAGGAGGCGATTCCGATGCTTCGAGCTGAGGCCGTGCAGGAACTGCTCGACGCGGGCTGGACTCGCAACGCGATCGCCCTGGCACTCGGGATCACTCGGCAAGCGGTGTATCAGTGGGAAAGATCTGAACGCGCTAGGTGGGTCGCACTCGATGGGGGCGCCGTCTTGACCGTGTCGTACTTAGCTCTTACGCGTGTCGCACTTAGCACTAGCGCTGAGACTGTCGCACTTGGCACCTACTAGACAAGGGAAAGGTGCTAGATGCGACACCCCCAGTGCTAAGTGCGACATGGTTACGGGCTGCTTCGGAAACGCCGCCAGTCTTCAGCGAGCGCCTCCATGAACAGGTTCCCAAAATCGTCGGGAGTGAGGTCGGGCGGACGACTCGTGCCGTCCGGCCAGCACCGGCCTCGAGCGAGGTGGAGTTCTCTAGCGATCCCCACAAGGTCGGCTTCCGTCACTTCGTTGCGTGCCACTCCGAGCTTGCGCGACTGCGGCTCCTCACGGCGTCCGCGCTCCCTTCTCCACTCTCGACACGCATCCAACGCCCGCTTGGGAGCGAGAGCCTCAGGGCGGCGCAACTTCATCAGCAACAGACCAAGCGCTGCCCCAGGCGGCACGACACTGCACCTCACGGTCGGGCCTGAGAAGTCCCCGGTCGAAAACACCAGCAACGAGCCGCGTGCATCTTTGACCCACACGTACGGGAGACCGTGCCGCTGCAGCTTTCGTTTGACCTTGTTCCACTGCGTCCCAGGAACAGGTCCGACAAAGATCTGCTCGAACGGCTCGAAACAGCGCGCAATCCAGGCGATCTGTTTGCGTCGGTAGTCCGACCCACACTGCCCACATCGGGTCGAACCACACATGGGTGTGATCGAGTACACGTCTCCGCCTTCATGCGTCTGCAAGAAGATCCTCCGACCGCACCAACGCGACGCCTCAGTCTCGGGTGCGACCGGCGCCGCACGTGAATAGTCCAACGCGTCGAGATCCAAAGCCCCCATGAGTCACGTCGTCGCCGGAACCGTCCACAGCCCGCTAAGCCGGTCCGCCGGCACTCTCACGAATCCGACATTCCGCGCGCCACTCCTCGTCGAGGGCGTCATCCCGCTCGCGCGCTGACGTCCGATCTGCGTTCGCCATTCGCGCTCGAACACGAGCTCGCTCCGCTCGACGATCGGCGTCGCGAGCTAGAGCCTCGGCGAAACCGCGAACCTCCTCGCTCTGTTCCGGAAGCCTCGTTCGATAGAGCGCAGCCGTCCGTTGGCCGAGCTCATCGATGTAGCCCTCGACCGTGACAATCAGGTCCAGGAGCTCATGGATCTGAATCTCTGCGCAATTCAATGACCCGCCGAGGTCGTCCATCTCGGCGAATCGGTCGATGACACGACGGACCGCCCACTGCTGCGCGGCCAAACCAGAGAGTGCTCCGACGACAATGCCGCTTCCGGCGTAGGCACCCGAGTCTGATTCGGTTTCGGCTTGCGAAGGCTAAGACATCTCCCATGTCACAGAACACGTTGCACATGTCGTCCCAATGCAGCGAGTCCTTGGGGCGGCCGTTCACAGAACTGTTGCGTTTTGACGCGATTTCATCAAGCGAAGTCTGTTTCATCCGTCTCTCCTGATCGTCGTGTGCCTAGCCCGGTCGGCAGGGGTTTGTCGATGCCGGTTGCGGAATCTGCCGCGATTCGCAGCGCGTTCAGTCAGAATCATCGGAAGCTGCGAGGCGAGCGCGTAGCCGCGCTCTCGACGCGCGCCGATCAGCGTGTTGAGCCCTCGACTCGTCTTGTACCGAGATCACCTGGTCGTCGGAGCGCTGCAGAGCGGCGCTCCTTTGCTCGAGCTCATCTTCTATTACGCCCTCGAGCAAGACGACGATCGCCCGCGATCCCTGTGCGACCAACTCAGCCCAGTTGATTGCGTCACCGAAACTGCCCCGCGCCTCACATCGCGCGATCTCTTCCCGTGCCCAGAGGTGGTGGGCTTTCATCGCGGCGAGGACACCTTCGATGACCGAAGGTTCCACCTGTCCCGCAAGCGCCGCAGCCTGAAGGAAATCGCCTACCGACGCGGACAACTTGAGGATCTCGGGCAGTGGCATCCCGTATCGCACGTCATCAGATCTGACGTCCGGCCAATTCCCGTCCCCCCAAGGCCCGTCCGCCTTGAGTTGCGAAACGGACTCTTGCGAAATCCACGTGTCCACTGTTCGAGCTGACATTCGGTACTCCTAAGTGGCGTGCGACGACTCCTCGCCGGAGGGCGGACGTGCCCAAGGCGAGACCCTTGCGGGGCTTGCAGCGACTAGCGGGAACGTGTCTCGAGCCAACGCTCGACATCCGACGACCGGTAGCGGAGGTGCCGGCCGACCTTGATCGCCGTAGGACCGTCGCCCTTGGTTCTCCAGCCGTAAAGGGTCGCGATCGGAATCTCGAGGTACTCAGCAACCTCGAGCGCCGTCATCAGTTGGTCCGCAATCTTTGCCATGTGGTCGAGGGTACGACATGCCCTTGCACTCTGCCAACGTTGTCGACAAGACTGGGAGGGTGCAGAAGAACAACGATGAACCCAACGAACTTTCAAGCCGCTTTGAGCGGAGCCACCTTCTCGGCATGGACCCGTGGGATCCGGATCCCGACACAGACCAGATCCGCTTTTGGACTCGCGTGGCAGGGCACGAGGAATGGGTTGTTGAAGCAACCTTCGCGAATGCTTCGCAGATTCCAACGCTGCACTCCATTCTGATCACGCCATTTGCGTGTTGGACACCGGCCGATGGACTCGACACAAACGTTGTGCGCTCGGTGAAACTCGACGATCTACGACGTCAGGTCTGGGCCAAGATCCACACCAAGGACATGATCGCTGTCCTCAGCAGGACCGATTCTGTCGACGCACCTACGCGCGTCCCTCGTCGTCGGCGACGCGGTGCACACGACGATCTCTTCTACGCGCGCTGGGCGAGGCGATATGTGGCCGCACTCAAGCGCCCTAACCCCATTCAAGTTCTCAGCAAACGACACAGCGTAAGTCAGTCGCACGTGCGCAACATCCTCTACGAAGCACGAGAGCGCGGACTCCTCACGCAGAGTCCGCGAGGCCGAGCCGGTGGGGCACTCACCGAGAAGGCGCGCACTCTCCTCGAGAAGGACCAGAGCTGATGGCCAGCATCGACAAGCGACCCGACGGCAGGTACCGAGCGCGGTGGCGCGAGTACCCTGGCGGCCCGCAACGGTCGAAGCACTTCGGTCGCAAGATCGACGCTGAGCGGCACCTGGTCGCAACCCAGCACGACCTCCTCACCGGCGTCTATATCGATCCGTCACGGGCGCGCATGACCGTCGAGACGTACTACGAGATCTGGCGGGCACGGCAGCCTTGGCGCGACTCAACGCGCGCGTCGGTGGAGTCGACCTTTGACAATCACGTGATCCCGATGTTTGGTGACCGTCCGCTCGGTTCGATCCGCCGGGGCGAACTCGAGTCGTGGGCGGCGCGTCTGTCACTCGCGCCGAGCACCGCCGGCGTGACGTTGAAGCAGTTCGCCACGATGCTCGAGGCCGCGGTGGTAGATGGGATGCTCGCCTCGAACCCAGCGCGCCGCGCGAAACGACCGAGGGTCGAGCTCGAGCCGGTCGTACCGTTCACGCTCGAGGAGCTCGACCGCCTGCGTGCCGCGGCACCGCCCTGGTTTCGGGTCGCGCTCACGCTGGGCGCGGCTGCCGGGCTCCGCCAGGGCGAAGCGACCGGCCTCACCGTGGATCGCCTCAACCTGCTCGGCCGAACGCTCACGGTTGACCGACAGCTCGCGATCCCGTCAAGCGGTGAGGCCGCGTTCGTCGCGCCGAAGACATCGCGAAGCTTCCGCACAGTGCCTCTTGCCGACATCGCGGTCGACGAACTCGCCGTGCACCTACACGAGCACGGACCGGGCGTGCAGGGCCTGGTCCTTCACGAGGACGGCCGCGCGATCAGCCGCGCCCGGTTCGGCCGCGTCTGGCGCGCACTGCGCGCCCGGGCGAAGCTACCGGAGGCGCGGTTCCACGACACGCGGCACACGTAAGCGTCGACACTGCTTTCCGGTGGCGTGTCGGTGGCGGCCGCTGCCGACTACCTGGGCCATTCTCCGGCGATGTTGTTGCGCACGTACGCGCACCTGGTTCCCGCCGACCACGACCGGGCGCGCGCGGTGGTCCAGGCGGCGTTCTCTCGCGCGGCTGAGGACTCACTGAGGACTACGGCCGCCAGCTGAACCCCACAGCCCCACTCCCAGCTTGCGCGGGGCTTGTGGCGCAAGTTCGTCCAGAACTGAACAGCCGCATTTCTGACCTGCGGCGGCCACCGACGGTACGTACTGCTGGCCCGACGGTCTCGCGCACTACGTCAGCGAACACGACGTGCGGCTGCCCGAAGAGTTCGTAAACCATGTGCACTCGTCCGGTCATGAAGTGGACGCCGCACCGCCGCCCGAGTTCAATCACTACGGCCAGCGCGAGTTCGCTCGGTGGCCGATGCCGTGGCTCATGCACGTCGACGACGCGTGGTGGCTACAGCACGTGCAACCCTGAAGCATCGGACTGCAGACCGCGCTGCAGTACGACCTTGCCGTTGCCGTCGAGGGATCGAACCCTTCGCGATCGACGCGTGCTCCCGGCCGGCTCGGTCGACCGCGCCACGATCTGCCGCTTCTGACGGCGTCGACGGAACCCGAGCGTGCTCAGTCGGTGGGGAGGTCGGCGATGCGGTAGGGGATCTCGGCGTCGTCGTCGAGGTGGTAGCTGGCGCAGATCCGGTGGTACCCGTCAGCGACGATGAGCGGCCACCCGCCCAGACGTCCGCGTACGAGAAGCACCGGGGAGAGCTTCACCCCCGCGCGGACCTTGGTGAGCGCGGAATGGACTTCAGGGTCATCTTCGGGGAGGAGTGGGAGCGCACTCGCGCGCAGCAGGTCCTTCGCCTTCGCCCGCATGAGTGGCGTTTGTTGCAACGCCTTCGCGATGGCCTTGGCCGTCTTGGGGAGTACGAGCAGGCCGAGGTAGGCGCGCGCGGCGGGATAGTCGTGTTCGTCAGGTGCGTCCTTCCAATGCTCGATCGTCATTGGTTCCACCTCCGACTTCCGAAAATCGCGTGTCGTGGACCGTCAGGGAGTTGTGCGAATGCCGGGGACCGCTGCGGGGATGAGTGAGGCGCACGCGCTGAGCGCCTTGCGCACGGTGGGTGAAGTGAGGTCGGGCGTGGGTGTCGGGTTCCACCCGTGGCTCTTGAGGCAGGTCACGAGGCGGGCCACGGCTGCCGCGGGGCCGAGCTTGAATCCGCCGGCGGGCGCGGTGCCCACACCCGACGGGCCTGCCGCGGGCAGTTTGACGGTGCGGAGCGCATCGTGTCGTCCGGCGCAGTCGTAGAGCGTGCTGGGAGCGGTGCCGTGCCAGGCGGCCGCGTCGACGTGCGTGCAGGCCTGCGCGACGAGTGGTCCGATCTGGTTCGTGTCCCCGAGGGTGAAGCCGCCCGTGTCGACGAAGCGCAGCTCGTTGTTTGCGACGAGTGTCGCCAGCTTCTCGCGGGTCATCGCGGGGTCGGTGCCGTAGAAGCCGCCCATCGGCAAGATGGAATCGCCGGCGATGATCGGAGCTGCCGCGGTGAGGTCGCTGGGAACGGCAACCAGCCAGCGCTCCTGTTTGTGTTGCCGCCGTAGCCAGTCGAGCTCGGCGGACTCGAGCCCGCCGCCGGGGCCGATGCCGCCCGGGATCGGGGAGGCCTGACTGCCGCTCGAGCTGGTACCGCGTGCGGTGCCTTTCAGTGGGGGACCGGCGGATGCATACGCGGCGTTTTCGGTGTGACGCACTGCCGACAGCGTCCACACCGCCGGGGCGACGAGCGCGGCGGCGAGCGCGACGCCGAACCCGACGCGAACGAATCTTGTCGGGAGGAGAAACATCGCGAGGAGCAGGAATGCGGCCACGACGGCGAGCCCGACCGGCACCGCGACGCGGAGCGCGGCGTGTGCATCGACTCGACGTAAGAAGACGACCTCGACGATGGCAGTGCCGACCAACGCGACCAACACCCACACGACGCCGAGACGGTCGGCACGACGGGCCATGGCGACGCCGATACCGACGAGGGCCGCGATGGCCGGCGCGAAGGCCGACACGTAGTAGTCGTGGAAGACCCCGTGCGTGTACGAGAGCACCAGATAGCCCACGAGTCCGTAACCGCCCCACAGCACCAGCGAACCGGCTTCGGGACTCGTCAATCGACGACGTACGGCTAGGATCACACCGCCGACGATCGCCAGCATCGCGGGGACCGCGAGCCACATCAACTGGTCGCCGATACCCGCATTGAACATCCGCGCGATCCCCGGCTCACCACCCAACCCGGGCAGGTGAGCCAGCGTGGCCGTCAGGGCCGCGCCGCCGAATCCCTTCCCGAGGCCGGGGACGCCGAAGCTCTCGTTGCCGGTCAACACACCGAAGCCGTGGGCGCCGAACACGAGGTTCTCGGCGGTGTTGTTCGTCGTCATGCCGATGTAGGGGCGACTCGACGCGGGCGTCAGGTCGACGAGCGCGACCCAAGCTGCGCCCACGGCGACGAACGCGAGGCCCGCCAACGTCAGGTCGCGAAGCCGACGCCACCAGCCTCCCGGCCCGGCGACGAAATACGCAACGAAGGCACTGGGCATCACGAGCCCGACGACGAGTAGCTTCGCGAGAAAGCCCAACCCGCAGCACAGCCCGGCGACGATCATCCAGGCGGGCCGCTCGTCGCTGATCGCACGCTGGGTGGCGTACGCCGCCGCGACCATGCAGAGCACCAGCGTGGCATCGGGGTTGTTGACGCGACTCACCGCGATGAAGACCGGCGTCACCGCGAGCACGATGCCGGCCACGCGCCCGGCCCACTCCCCCCAGGCCCGGCGCACGGCGGACATCAGCAACCAGATCGACGCCACTCCGCACAGCACCGAGGGCATAAGTAGCGACCAGCTCGAGTATCCGAAGATCCGCGCGCTCAGCGAGCCGAGCCACAGGGCAAGCGGAGGCTTGTCGGTGGTGATCCAGCCACCAGGATCTACGGCACCGAACGCGAAGTTCTTCCATGAGTGCGTCATCGAACGCACCGCCGCCGCGTAGTACGGATTCCCGTACCCGTTCTTCGACAGTCCCCACGTGTACACGACCAGCGCGCCGACAGTGATGACCAGCTCGGGCCATCGCGCCCGCAGCCGATCGCGCCCCGTCGTGGGGGCCGGGGGGTCGGGAACGGGCGGCCGCGTCGGCGGCGCGGCGAGCGTCGTCATCGGTCGCGCCCGTGCTGCCGGCGGGTAGAAGACGGCCCGTTCGGCGTGGGCCCATCGAGCCGCGTTCGACGCCCCAACCTCGCCACGTCACACCCCCGGTCGCCGACCAGAACTCACAACGGCCGGCGGACGAGTATGTCACCGCCCGCTTCGACTCTTCCGTCGCCCTCGGTTCGGGAGTCTCGACGCTAACGTTGACGAGGCGATCGATGTGTCCGACTGACACATGAGGTCACGACTGCTGAGGGAGATGCCGATGGGCACCGACGTCGTCGGAACCGGGTTGCCGTGGGT
Organism: uncultured Actinomycetes bacterium; assembly: GCA_963819735.1. Lineage (GTDB taxonomy): Bacteria > Actinomycetota > Acidimicrobiia > IMCC26256 > DASPTH01 > CAWFXC01. The sequence goes on from CAWFXC010000001.1 coordinate 2,238,002, forward strand.
CGATGCGATCGCAGAGTCGTTCGTGCCGCGTGGCTTCGTTGCCTTTCATCAGTCCGAGTTGCCGGCGCTCTCGGCGCGTCACGGGCATCTCGTTGTCGACGATCTTCGCGGCGTGGCGCCGCTCGCGTTCTGTACCGACGACGGCGTCGCCTTCACGTGGGTCGCGTCGGCGGATGGAGTGTCCGTGGTGGAGGGCGACGCCGAGGCGGCGACCGTCGTGACGCTGTCGGAGCGCACGTTCTCGGAGTTCCTGGCTGAGCTGTTGACCGCGTCGGGCGCGGTTCGTACCGGTCGGGCCCGTGTCACTCGTGGTGTGCTCGGCGGCTGGCAGCGGTGGGAGCCGGCGATCCAGTCGCTGTGCTCGGGTCGGGAGATCTACCGCGCCGCAGTGCGGGAGACGTTGGTGGATCGCGCGGGCAGCCCGCTCGATCTCCATCGCGCGTTCGCGGTTGACGACGACGTCGACGACATGCGCCATTTTCTCGCGCGTGCCGGCTACCTGCACGTCAAGGAGGTCTTCAGCAGCGCAGAAGTGGATTGCTTCTCCGCCGAGGTGGAACTCGCGCGTTCGAACACCGTGCCGGGTGATCCGTTCTCGTGGTGGTCGGTCAACGCCGACGGCGACGAGGTCGTGACTCGTATCAACTACCTCGGTCGGCACTCTCGAGTGCTGCAGGAACTCTCGCACGAGCCGCGGCTGTTGCGCTTCGCTCGGCTCGCGGGCCCGCACATGCGCGTCTGCGACGACCGGCTCGACGGACCGATGGTGTTCGTCAAGCATTCCAACGTCGTGACCGGCAACGGGGATCTCACCTGGCACGTCGACGACGGCATCGGTGGACACCCGGTGATGTGTCCCCTTATCCAGACGGGCATCCAGCTCGATCGCGCCGACCCGGCGAACGGACAGCTCCTCGTGCTCGCCGGCTCGCATCGCTACACCAAACACTGGATCGCCTGGGGCGAGGAACACGATCTGCCGGCGGTGGCGCTCGAGACCGAGCCGGGAGACCTCACGGTGCACTACGGCGACACGATGCACACGACGCCACCGCCCACCGCCGCTGGTGCCGGTCGCCGGGCGCTCTATTACAAGTTCGCCGAGCCGAAGACTTTCGAGTGGATCCCCGCCGGCTGCCACTACAACGACGCGCTGTTCCGCCCCGACCCCGAAGGCCGCATCGCAAGCCGCGCGACCACCTGGGACGCCGGCGAGTACTGAGTCGCCGGGCTCGCGCAGGCGAGGTGAGCCGGGGGCTCAGCTCGCCTTCACGATGCGTACGCAGAGCATCTTGGAGATGTTGAACAGGAGCTTGGCGGCGACCGCGGGGTCTTCGGCGACCATCGCGCGGATGGTGCTCTCGCTCAGGCTGAGGACGCGCACCGAACTGCTGGCTGCATAGACGTCGAGCGTCCGCGGACGCTCGAGCAGGAAGGCCATCTCGCCGAACACCTCGCCGCTGCGGATCACGCCGACCACCTGCTCGCCGTCTCGTGCCTCGAGGGTGCCGTCGAGGACCACGAAGATGTTGCGGGCCGCGCCGCCCTTCTTCAACACCCGGTCGCCGACGGCGCACTCGATCACGTTGCTGCGGGCCAGGCAGCGTTCGACCTCGTCGTCGGTGAACGCGTGGAACGCGGAGATGTCCTGCGCTTCGATCTCGTGCATCGCGGCGCGCAGGTGCAGCACGTAGTCGTCAGTGCTCGTCATCAGCGGGCTCGTCACCGCGCCGCCTCCGCCGTTGAGGATCTGCTCGACGCAGTCGGCCATTCCGTCTGGTCCGGTGTGCGCACCGACGCCGCGGAGTGCCTCGGGCCCTTGCGGGAACGCCACGAGCGGGATGAGGTATCCCGCCTCCGGGGTGTTGATGTTCCTGGTGGCGTAGGTGCGCCGTCCCTGTCCGAGGTAGAGCGACAGCAGGTGGGGCTCACACGCGCCGAACTGAATACGCACGTCGTGCGCAAGCCCTACGCCGTCGCGGCAGCTCAACACCTCCTCGACGAGCCCGGTGCCGCGCAGCTCGGGTTTGACCATCACCCGCTCACCCAGCGCGATGTGCTCGGGGGGCAGCTCGTCGAGGAACGCATCGAGGCCGTACTCGTCGATCTGGCGCGGGGTGAAGCCGTTGCCGCCCCAGCTCAGTCGGGCCGTGCCGACGACCTCACCGTCATCGGCGCGCGCGTAGAAGTTCCAGCTTTGGTCGTCGTCGGGTTCCACGAGCCGGCGACGGGCGTGGTCGGCGCTGCCCTGGTACCGCCCCATTTCCTCGACGTACACGGTGTACCGGAAGCGATACACCGCTTCCTTCTGCTCAGCGGTCTCGGCCCGCCCCACCTCATATGCCATGGACAGATGCTGACAGCCACCGCCGCGCACGTCGACTCGCGAGGCGGCGCCGAAGAACGAGAAGACGAAACCGGAGCTCGAAGGGCGGTGAAGGCAGGCAATTGGTACGGAGGAACGCGCCGCTCGTAGTGTCCGCGTGGCTCGACATCAGACTGCGGCGCGCGTGGAGGATCCTCCGATGGGTACAAGTTCTTCGCCGACGACGGCTTCAACTTCGAGATCGAAGGTCGAGCCGATGGCCCGCACCCTGTTCGAGCAACGCGCCTTCGACTGGCTCGACGAAATCGCTTACCCATGAGTACGGCAATGACCCAGACGGACGTCGACACCGATCGCTACGTCGTGATCTCCGCCGACACGCACGGTGGGACCCGTGCCGACGGCTACGAGCCCTACGTCGACCGCGAGTTCCGCGCCGACTTCACCGAGTGGGTCACCGCGTTCCTCCGCGAGGTGGATGCGACGCGGGTGTCGCTCGACCGCTCGCTCGCGGAGCGAGGGGCCGACGCCGACAGCCTGCGCGAGTTCCACGCCCTCATGGCGCTGGGCCTCGGTGACGGCACGCGTCGGGTCGAGGCCCTCGAAACCGACGGCATCGCCGGAAGTGTGATCTTCGTCGGGACCGATCTCGACACGCTGCCGCCGTTCAATGCCGTGCCGGTGTCACTCGGGTCGGTCACCGCCCGGAAGTACCCACGAGCCCACCGCTGGGCTGGCGCCCGTGCCTACAACCGTTGGCTCGCCGAGTACTGCTCGACACATCCGGAGCGCTTCGCCGGGATCATGATCCTCCCCGATGTCGCCGACGTCGACGAAGCCGTGCGCGAAGTGCGCTGGGGTGCCGAAGTCGGGCTGCGCGGTGGCATCACGATGCCGCCGATGGACCTCGATCTCCCCGGCTACAGCGATCCGTCGTTCGATCCCCTCTGGGCCGCCTGTTGCGAGTACGGGATGCCGGTCAACGTGCACGTCGGCAACCAGGGCGCCGACCCGCGTCTCTACGGCGCCACTCCCTTCGCGGGATTCATCGCCGCCGCCGAAGCCGAGTTCTGGGCCCGGCGACCGTTGCGGCTCCTCATGCTGGGAGGCGCGTTCGAACGCTTTCCCGACCTCCGCCTCGTGTTCGCCGAGATGCACGCCGACTGGATTCCCGACGAGCTCGCGGCCCTCGACCGCGCCTTCGACGCGGGCGTCGTGCGCGGCAATCGAACCGACGCGTTCTCCCTCTCCCCCCGCGAGTACTGGGCGCGCAACTGCGCGGTCGGGGCGACGTTCATGACCCCGCGCGAGGCGCGCATGCGCGACGACATCGGCATCGGCACGATCATGTGGGGCAGCGATTTCCCGCATCCCGAAGGGACGTATCCGTTCACCCAGGAGTGCCTGCGCCGCACGTTCCACGACGTGCCGCGTGACGAGGTGCAGCTGATGTTGGCGGGCAACGCCGCCCGCATCTACGGCTTCGATCTCGACGCTCTCCGCCCGATCGCCGACCGCATCGGCCCGCGCGTCTCGGAACTCGCCGAACCCCTGGACGTGATCCCCGACGGCTTCCGCCGCTGGGCCATGCAGATCGGCGGCCGGGCCCTCGAAGACGCGTGAGCCCGCGCCGAGCATCTCGGAGTTCGCACTCGAATACGTACGTCAACTCCGAGATGCTCGCAAGACCGGCACCGAAGCCGGGGCGGGCTAGACCGACGCGGCGGGCATGGTCTGCGCGCAGACGATCTGGCGCAGATCCTCGATGGCGCGGCACGCGGCGTCGATCTTGTCTTCCAGTGCGCCCAACCGGTCGGGAGACGCCGGCGCATCCTGGGTCCGGGCCTGCAACTGCGCCGCGCAGCCTTGGAACAGCCGGATCGTGTCGCGTTCCTCGGCGATGTAACGGCCGAGGAGCTCACCGGTCTGGATGTCGATGGTGTGGTCGCGGAAGAACGTGTCGAAGACGTCGGGCTCGCCCGGCTCGCTCGCGTACTTCAGCAGCTCGAGCAGCTCGGCCTTCTCGAGGTCGGGACGGTCGGAGCGGGCGATCTCCAACCACTCGGCCCCGTGTGGATCGGCGGTGGGTTGCACCTCGAACCCCAACTCGTTGACGCGCTTCGCGAATGCCATGCCGTGTTCACCCTCGCGTGCCGCGACGGTGCGGAGCACCGCGCGCACATCGGGATCCGTGGTGACGTCGGCCCACGCCGAGAGGTATTCGTGCGCGCGGGATTCGGCGCAGGAGATGCCATTGAGCAGCCGGAGATAGCTCGGAGCTTCCGTCATCACGATTTCCTTCCCCCATACGCAGCGCGCACCAGGTGAGGCTGCGTCATCGATTGACCGTTCGCGGAAGTGTGCCAGGGCCCATGCTCGGCCGCCAGACGAGCCGGTCGGTCAGCTGCCCTCGCTGACGACGACCACGTAGGCCTCCTGATCGAGGCTCAACGTGCCGACCTCGGTGTGGATCTGGATGAGCGTGCCGTTGGGTTCCACCTCGAACGCGGTCAACGTGTCGGCGACGGGTACCAGCTCATCGGTGCCGTCGACCCGCCAGTCGGCGATCAGGTGGAACGTCGTACCGGGCTGGAGTTGATCGGCTCTCGTGCGGTCAGTCATAGGAGCAGTGTCGCGCCGATGGTGCCGTCGCCCTCGCGACGCTCCGAAAACCCGGTGTTCAGCGGATCTCGCCCAGGTGCACCACGTACCACTCGCCCCGCCACGAGATCAGCGAGGTCACCGGGAACGTGTGCGCGGTGCCGTCGAGCGTGTAGCGCAGCACGGTGCCGTAGACCCGCCAGTACGACAGCTTGTTCGACTCCTCACCCGGTTGCACCAGCACCGCCTGGCTCTGCGGGACGTCGATCCCGGTGAACTGCGCCGCAGACGCATTGCCCCCGAGTTGTGCGTGCAACGTGTGAATGTCCTGCGCGTAGTTCGCGATGAGCCGCTGCTCGTAGTCGGTCGCGGGATCCGCGATCGCCTTCACTTGGAGGTACGCGGCCTTCGGGAAGAACAACGGCATCGCCAGCGCGGGTTGGTCCTGCACGATCGCGTTCCAGAGTCCATGCACTCCGTCGTTGAACGTCGCGCCGCTCGCGGTGGGTTCGCCCAGTGTCTGGGGGAGCGACCCGGGATCGACGGTGCTCGTCGTGGCCGCGGTGGTCGACGTCGGCACCGTGGTGGCCGGCACCGTCGTCGGGTCGGTCGTGGTGGCGGCGAAGCCCGTCGGGGCGGTGGCCGGCGCGGTGATCGGCGCCGACGCCGAGGCACGCACCCAGGGCGACGATCCGCTACCGGGGCCGAGGGTCACCAGCGCGAGACCGATCACGCCGGCGACCGCGACCACGCCCAGCGTGACCCACCGTTCGGCCCCGGAATCCTCCATTCCGCCGACGCTAGAGGACGACTCTCCGGGCGTACCGTGGCGGTGTGGACGACGAACGCGAGCCCGACGAGATCGAGGCCACCGACCCCACCGCGGTCGATGGGGCGGATGAGAGTGAAGGCGTCGCCGGCGATGAAACGGAGGAAGCAGAAGAAGGAAAGGAAGCGACGGGCGACGCCTTCGAACGCCCGATCGACCGCTTCCGTCGCTCGGGGGCCGGTTCGGTGATCGCGGCCGGCCTGCTCGGCGTGCGCGACGCACTCGAAGGGCGCCCGAAGAACGAAGAGGCCGCCATCCTCACCGAGGCGCCGGGACAGCCCCACCGCGGCAACATCGACCTCGTGCTCGACCCCGATCATCCGGAGCGCTCGATCGCGATCGTCCGGCTTCCTCCGCCGCCGGATCCCGAGGAACCCGCGACCTGACGCCGGCGAGCGGAGCGGCTACTCCATCGCTCCGAGGCTGGGGTTGGCGGCGACGTCGAGCCCCGCGAACAACATCAACTCGGGATGGCCCTTCAACTCCGAGTTGAGGAAGTCGAGCGTCACGCGCACGACGAGGCCGAAGTGCGGATCGGCGGGATCGGTGTAGGGCCCCTCGTGCGTGGCCCCGAACAGCGAGACGGTGTACTTCGGCGGCACGAGGTGCGCACGGTCCCACCCGATCGCCTGCGGGTACGGGTTGTACACGTCGTTGTCGCTCAGGAAGTGCAGGAGCGGTCGCCCGTTGGGTTGGTAGAGGTCGCCGGTGAAGTCGGCGGCGTACGAGATCACCGCGCGCACCCGCGGATCGTTCCGGAACGGCTCGTAGCCGTCGCCGAACGCGATCGCGGCGCCGTCGGAGTGACCGGCCACGGCGATGCGTTGCGGGTCGATGAGGCCACCGAGGTCGGGGTCGGCCGACGCCGAGAGGTCGAGCATCTTGGTGGTGACGTACCAGGTGTCGGGGAACTTCTCGGCCCAGTCGACGATGTCGTTGGGGCCGGCCGGCTGACCGCTGAGGATCGGATAGGTGGGTGACGCGACGACGTAACCGGCGCCCGCGATCTGCGTGAGCAGCGCCTGGTAGAAGCTGGGCCCCACGCCGTAACCGGGCGCGAACACCACGAGCGGATACGGACCGTTGTTCTTGTCGGTGGGGTACCAGATCGTCGTGGGGATCGACCGCGAGTCGGAGCCCGGGAACGCGTCGAGTGCCGGCGTCGAGCGGCTGGTGTCGGTGAACGTGACCTGGCGTGACGCGATCGGGTGCCCGGTGCCGATGGGCAGTTGCGACACCGGCCCCGGCGGGGGTGGCGGAGGTGCGCACGCCGCTGCGATCACGCCGAACAGCATCAGCACTGCAGCAATCCACGCGTTTCGTCTCATGCTGAACACGTCGGCAGGATCGGTGCTTCCCCTTGAATCGCGGCCTGAATCAGTTCGACAGAGTCAGGTGGAAGCCACCCTGTTTACAGCATGAGCGGCGCGACCAACCCATGGGACGCAGTGTCGTCGTGCGCGAGACGGTGCTCCACCACCTGGTCGACCGACACCATCGCGATGCGGTGGTCGGTGGCGAACTGTTCGAGGTAGGGGATGCGGGCGGGGGACCCGTCCTCGCACAGCACCTCGCAGATCATCGCGATCGGGGGGAGGCCGGCGAGCCGCGACAGGTCGACTGCGGCTTCGGTGTGGCCGCGCCGTTCGAGCACACCGCCGGCGCGAGCGCGCAGCGGGAACACGTGACCCGGTCGCTGGAAGTCGGAGGGACGCGCGCCGGCGTCGACGACGCGACGAATGGTCAGGGCGCGATCGGCGGCGCCGATGCCGCTGCCCGCGGTGACGTGGTCGATCGACACCGCGAACGCGGTGTCGTTGCCGGCGCGGTCCGACGGGACCATGGGCCACATGTCGAGTTGGTCGAGCCGCCCGGCGTCGCACGGCATGCACACCAGACCGCGGGCCCAGCGCAACATGAAGTTCACCGCCTCGGGGGTGACCCAGCTCGCGGCCATCGTGAGATCGCCCTCGTTCTCGCGGTCTTCGTCGTCGACGACGAGAACCATCTCACCGCGGCGGATGCGTTTCAGGGCTTCGTCGATGGTGGTGAGCGACATCGTTGTCTCCTCAGTTGTGGGGAAGGGTGACGACCATGCGGCAGCCGTGGGGCTCCCGACGTTCGGGGTGGATGTCGCCGCCGTGGAGGTCGACGATCCACTGGGCGATGGCGAGGCCGAGTCCCGCGCCGCCGTCGCTCGATGAGCGGGCGGTGTCGGCGCGGTAGAAGCGTTCGAAGATGCGCGCCTCGTCGACCTCGGCGATACCGGGACCTTCGTCGAGGACTTCGATGGTGACGCCGTCGTGATTCCGTTTGGCCCGTACCTCGACCGTCCCTCCGAGCGGCGTGTGGCGCACGGCGTTCTCGAGCAGGTTGGCCACGACCTGGTGGACGCGTTCGGGGTCGCCGTCGGCGGTGAGGTCGGGGGAATCGACCGACACCGACACCGCGACCTCGGGTGCGTGCAGCTGTTGTTCGCGCACCGCGTGCGTCAGCAGTGGTTCGACGCGGAACTCCGTGCGTTCGAGCGGCACCGCGCCCGACTCGAGCCGGGAGAGATCCAGGAGCTGCTTCACCAGGCGACCGAGGCGCTCGACCTGAGCCAACATCGTGCGGAAGGTCTCGGGATCGGGTTCGGACACCCCGTCGACCAGGTTCTCGAGCACGGCCTGGAGCGCGGTGATGGGGGTGCGCAGCTCGTGGGAGACGTTGGCCACGAGGTCGCGGCGCACGCGATCGGTCTCGGCCAGCTCGGCGGCCATCTGGTTGAACGCCCGGGCCAGCTCGCCGACCTCGTCGCGCGCCGAGGAGCTCACCCGACGGTCGTAGTTGCCCTTGCTCATCTCCGACGCCGCCGCCGCCATCTCGCGCAGGGGCGAGGTCATGCCGCGCGCGAGGAACCAGACCATGACCATCGCCACCGCGCCGGCGATGATCCCGCTCACCGATGGCCACACGCCGATCTTGATCCCGATCCAGAACACGAACACCGTGACCGCCACCGCGGCCGCGATCACGAAACCCAGCTTGAGCTTCAGCGACGGGACGTCGTCGAGCGGGTGAGCGAGACGCTCGCGGCGATTCACGGTGTGCCGGTTCGGGGTTCGTCGCCGGCCGCGTAGCCGACACCGTGCACCGTGCGCACGGTGTCGTTGCCGAGCTTGCGCCGCAGCGCGCGCACGTGGGAGTCGACGGTGCGCGCGCCGGCGCCGTCGTGGTACCCCCAGACCTGCGCGAGGAGCTGCTCGCGCGTGAAGACACGCGCCGGTCGTTCGGCGAGGTACGCGAGGAGGTCGAACTCGGTGGGGGTGAGGTGAACGAGCTCGTCGTGGAGCTGCACCCGCCGCGACACCGTGTCGATGGTGACGGTGCCCAGCCGGAGCGTGCCCGACTGCGACGACGGGCGACGCTCCACCCGGCGGAGCAGGGCGTGGACCCGGGCGACGAGCTCACGGGCGCTGAACGGCTTGGTGAGGTAGTCGTCGGCGCCCACCGACAGGCCGACGACGAGGTCGGTCTCGGAGTCGCGAGCGGTCAGCATCAGGACGGGCACCGGCCGGTCGCGTTGGATCTCCCGGCACACGTCGAGGCCGTCGAGTCCGGGGAGCATGAGGTCGAGCACCACGAGGTCGGGGCGCAGGAGCCGGCACTGCTCGACCCCGGCCGGGCCGTCGGCTGCGATCGCGACCTCGAAGCCTTCGCTCCGCAGGCGGGTGGCCACCGCTTCGGCGATCGAACGCTCGTCCTCCACGACCAGAATCGTGCGCGTGAGGGCGGGCGCCGGAACGGACATGTCAGCAAAGGATAAGGATCCGGTCTGCAGGTGTCTCGCCGGAGGTGTGGAGATTCGGTGCAGATCGGTACGTTGAAAGGGGACGCAGGGGTGCATTCGGCCCGGAGCGGTCAGGCGACGGTCAGACGGCGGTCATGCAAATGCCACAGACGAGAAACTGGCGCGGGGCGCGCGGCTACTCAGATGTCGGCGTGGCGCAACTCGAGGCGGCGGGCGACGCCATCGACCTTCGTGAGGTGACGGTGTCACCCGTGCTCGAGTATCTCCAGCAGCTGCTCGACGAGTACCGGGACGTCGACGACGGCGAGGTCGCGACCTACATCCCCGAGCTCGGCCGGGCCGATCCGTCGTGGTTCGGGATCTGCGTGGTGACCGCCGACGGGCACGTGTACGAGGTGGGCGACAGCGCGGTCGAGTTCACGATCCAATCGATCTCCAAGCCGTTCGTGTTCGGGATGGCGCTCGAGGACCAGGGCCGCGACGCGGTCCTCGAGCGGGTGGGCGTGGAGCCGTCGGGCGACGCGTTCAACTCGATCGCGGTCGACGACCGCAGCCGCCCGTTCAACCCGATGGTCAACGCCGGGGCGATCGTGGCGACCGGCTTGATCGAACAGAGCGACGGACTCACCCCGATGGAACGGATCACCAGATCGTTCTCGCGGTACGCGGGCCGCACCCTCGACCTCGACGAGTCGGTGTACCGCTCGGAGAGCATCACCGGCGACCGCAACCGCGCCATCGCCTACCTCATGCGCAGCTTCGGCACGCTCGAGGGTGACACGGATGCGGTGATCGACGCGTACTTCCGGCAGTGCTCGTTGCTCGTGACCGTGCGGGACCTCGCCATGATGGCGGCCACCCTCGCCAATCGCGGACGCAACCCCGTCACCGACGAACTCGCGCTCGAGCCTCGCTACGTCGAGAACGTGTTGAGCGTGATGAGCACGTGCGGGATGTACGACTACGCCGGCGAGTGGGTCTACACCGTCGGTCTGCCGGCCAAGAGCGGCGTGGCGGGCGGAGTGATCGCGGTGCTGCCCGGTCAACTCGGGATCGGCGTGTTCTCGCCGCGGCTCGACGCGCGCGGCAACAGTGCGCGGGGGATCAAGGTCTGCCAGCGACTGGCGGCCGACTTCGACCTCCACCCCCTGCGGTACCAGCCCGAGCTGCGCGCCGTCGTGCGCCGCAAGTACCACTGCCGCGACACGCGCTCCAATCACATTCGCACCCCGGCCGAGTACGAGTGGCTCGAATCCCGGGCCGAGTCGATCGCGGTCTACGAGCTCCAGGGTGAACTGTTCTTCAGCTCCACCGAGCGGTTGTTCCGCGACGTGGTGGAAGACCTGGTCGATGTGGAGTTCGTGGTGCTCGACTGCAAACGCGTCGGCAGCATCGATCGCACCGCCATCTCGTTGCTCACCAGCCTGCACGAAGCACTCGACGACGTCGGGCGCGTGCTCCTGCTCTCCGACTCCGGGCATCCCGAGGAGCTCTTCTCGGTCGGTGCGCTCACCTTCACCGACACCGATGCCGCGCTCGAGTGGTGCGAGAACCACATCCTCGAAGGGCTCGAGCACGTCGGGGTGGGGGCGGCCCTCGACCTCGCCGGCCAGGAGCTGCTGCAGGGCCTCACGACCGACGAGCTCGACGCGGTCGAGCGACTCGCCGACGTGCGGACCGTTCCCCCGGGCCAGGTCGTGTTCCGCGAGGGCGACCGCGCCGACTCGATCTACTTCGTGCTGTCCGGTCGCGTGAGTGTGCGCCTCCCGCTCGGCGGCCGCGGTCGCGACCGGCGGCTCGCGACCCTCGGGCCCGGGCTCGCGTTCGGCGAGATGGCGTTCCTCGACGAAGGCCGGCGCTCCGCCGACGTCGTCACGGAGGACGAGTCGGTGCTCGCCTGCATCGCGATCGACGACCTGCGCCAACTCGGGGCGCAGCACCCCGGGTTGGTCGCCACCGTCTCCGCGAACCTGGCGCGCAATCTGTCGGGCCGTCTGCGGCGAGCCAACGAACAGGTGCGGATGCTCGCGCACTAGTCGAGCGGTACCGCGCCGCCGGTCGGATCGGCGACCAGGTACACGCGGTCGCCCACGTCGGGCACGTGCTCGGCGTCGAGCGGCACCTTCACCTGCACCGAGTCTGCCGGCACCGGATCGCCGCCGGGAACCGCGACGTCGAGCAGGAAGTGATCGCGCCGGAACGCGCGCATGGTCACGGGCCCGGCGACCGCGCGCTCGGTGCCATCGGGCACGAGTCGCAACGAATCGGGCCGCACCGCGAGCACACCACCGCCGAACGCGCGCGTCACGTTCCAACCGAGGAACCGCGCGACGAAGGCATTGGCCGGGCGGCGCCAGACCTCGGTCGGCGTGCCCACCTGCTCCACCTTTCCCTCGTGCATCACGACGAGGCGGTCGGCCAGCGCGAACGCCTCGTCGTGGTCGTGAGTCACGAACAGGATGGACAGCCCGAGGCGTACGAAGAGCGCACGGAGCTCGGTGACCAACCGGTCGCGCAGTGATCTATCGAGGGCGCCGAGCGGCTCGTCGAGCATGAGCAGGCGCGGCGCGGCCGCCAACGCCCGGGCCAGCGCGACGCGTTGCTGCTCGCCGCCCGACAACTCGGACACACGGCGGTGCTCGAACCCTTCCATGCCGACGAGTGCCAACGTGGCCCGGGCCCGGGCGTCGACCTCGGCGCGGGGGAGGCGCTGCATCCGCAGCCCGAAGCCGACGTTGGCGAGCACGTCGCGATGCGGGAAGAGTGCGTGATCCTGGAACATCAGGCCGAACTCGCGACGGTGAGCGGGAACGCCGGCAAGATCGGCGCCGTCCCAGGCCACTCGCCCGGTCGCGTCGGGCTCTAGCCCCGCGATCGCGCGGAGCAGCGTGCTCTTCCCGCTCCCGCTCGGGCCGAGCACGCAGATGATCTCGCCGTCGGCGATCCGGAGGTCGACGCGGTCGACGGCGGTGAACGCGCCGTACGCGACCGAGATCTGATCGACGGTGAGCATCAGAAGCTGCCGACCGAACCGACGCGGACCCGTTCGATGGCGAGGATCGCAACTGCGGTCAGCGCCATCAGGATCACGCTGGCGGCCATCGCGCTGCCGAAGTTCAACGGGCCGGGTTGACCGAGCAGGCGGTAGATCACCACCGGCAGCGTCGGGGCGTCGGGGCGCACGATGAACAGCGTCGCGCCGAACTCGCCCAGCGAGATCGCGAACGCGAATCCCGCGGCGACGAGCGCGGCGCGGGCGACGATCGGCAGGTCGACCTCGCGCCACACCTTCGCGGGTGATGCGCCGAGGGTCGCCGCGACCTCGCGGAGGCGGGGATCGATCGCCCGCAGCACCGGTGTCATGGTCCGCACCACGAACGGGATCGCGACGAGGGCCTGCGCGATCGGGATCAGGTACTGCGAACCGCGGAGATCGAACGGGGGGTGGTCGAGCGCGATCAGGAATCCGAACCCCACCGTGACCGCCGAGACCCCGAGTGGGAGCGACAGCCCGACGTCGAGCGCGCGGCTCCGACGCGACGCGAGCGCGAACGCTCCGCAGCCCCCGACCACCACCGCGATCACGGTGGCCATCGCCGCGAACCGCAGCGAGTTGGCGATGGCGTCGACCGGCGCCACGAACGACGTGCTCCCGCGATGGATGGCGTTGAGCGCCCGGTAGAAACCGAAACCGTACCCACCCGGTGGATGGAACGACCGCTCGACGAGCACGAGCAGGGGAACGCCCAGCAGCGCGGCCATCACCAGGAGGTTCGTTGCCAGCAGCACCCGCGCGCCCGTGGTGCGCGGCCGGCGAACCGTCTCTGTGGCCGCGCGTAGCCGCAGCGCCGCGTTGCGGCGTCCTTCGATCCGGCCGGTGACGAGGAGCAGCACGACGATCGCGACGAGTTGGACGATCGTGAGCGCGGCAGCAAGCGGCAGGTTGAGGAGCTGCGCGGTCTGGCGGTAGATCTCGGTCTCCAGGGTGGAGTAACGCGAACCGCCGAGGATGAGGATCACGCCGAACGACGTGAAGGTGAAGAGGAACACGATCGCGGCGGCCGCCCCGATCGCCGGCCGCAGTGCGGGGAGCGTGACCTCGCGGAACGCGCGCCACCGGCTGGCGCCGAGCATGCGTGCCGCCTCCTCCTGGCGCGGGTCGAGGTGCGCCCAGAGGCCGCCGACGGTGCGGACGACCACCGCATAGTTGAAGAAGACGTGCGCGATCAGGATCGCCCAGACGGTCTCGTCGAGCCCCAAACCGGCGAGCGGGCCACCGGGGCCGAGCAGGCTGACGAACGCGGACCCGACCACTACGGTCGGGAGCACGAAGGGCACGGTGATGAGCGCGCGCACGACCCGCCGTCCCGGGAACTCGTAACGCGCCAGCACGTAGGCGCCCGGGAGCGCGATGGCGACGGTGAGCAAGGTCGAGACCGCGGCCTGCCAGACCGTGAACCACGCGATGTGGCGCAGCGAGGCGTCGGTCGCGACGCGAGCGACCGGATCGAGGTCGAGCCGCCAATCCGGGGCGAGGCCGCGCCCCACGATCGACACGACGGGGTACACGAAGAACACCGCGAGGAATGCGAGCGGGACGACGGCGAACAGCACGCGCGCGGTGCGGCCGGGCGCGCCCGACCAGGGAGGTGACGTCACCGCCGTCTCACGGGCGAGGTCACCGCAACACGGTATCGTTCCACTGCTCGATCCACGCGTCGCGCTTGGCGCCGATCTCCTTCGCCGGCAACGACAGCGGATCTGCCGCCACCTGGGCGAACTTCGTGAAGACCGCGGGCAGCTTCGTGCCCGTCACCACGGGGAACACGAACATCTGGAGGGGCACGTCCTGCTGGAACTTCGGCGTGAGCATGAAGTCGACGAGCTTGCGCGCCGCCGCGGGATGGTCGGTGCCGTGCAGCACGCCCGCGAACTCCACCTGCTTGAAGCACGAGTCGAGCATCGTGCCCACGGGCGACGTCTTGGGTTGGGGCTTCGCGTAGTAGACCGCCGCGGGCGGGCTCGACGCGTACGACACCACGAGTGGGTACTTGCCGGGGTTGGCGCCCTGCGTGAAGTCGCCGTCGTACGCGCTCTCCCAACCGTCGTCGACCTTCACGCCGTTGTTGCGCAGCTTCTTCCAGTAGGCCTGCCAACCATTGGTGCCGAACTTCGCAATGGTCGCGAGCTGGAACGCGAGCCCGGGCGACGACGTCGCCGGATTCTCGACCACGAGCAGCCCCTTGTACGCGGGCTTGGTGAGATCGGCGAGCGTCGTGGGCACCGCCAGTTTCCGACTGGCGAACCAGTCCTTGTCGTAGTTGATGCACACGTCGCCGTGGTCGATCGGCGTGAGCCGACGCGTCGGGTCGAGTTGGTATTCGCGCGGCACGTTGTCGAGGCCGACCGCTTCGTACCGGTCGAAGATGCCGGCGGTGAGCGCCCGACTGAGGAACGTATTGTCGACGCCGAAGAACACGTCGCCGAGCGGGTTCGACTTCGTGAGGATCGCCTGGTTCAGCGCCGCACCGGCGTCGCCTTCCTGGAGGATCTTCACCTTGATGCCGGTCTGCTTCGTGAACGCGGCCATGACCGACTTCGAGGCCGCGAACGAGTCGTGGGTGACGAGGGTGATGGTGGTGTCGGCGGCGGTGGCCGCGCCGGCGGGTGCCCCGGTGGCCGACACGCCGACCGCGGCGCCGACGACGAGCAGCGCGGTGAACACGACGAGGGAACGAGCGGAGCGACGCATCAGGCGTCCTTTCGGGCGTTGGGGAGGACGGCGAGGACGACTCCCCGTTCGAGGCTGACGTGGGCGTCGGGAACGCGGAACTCGTTGCTCACACCCCGGGTCGAACCGGGGGCGAGCGTCTCCCGGTGCAGGGGATAACGGAGCCCGGCGGTCTCGACGCCTACCGCGGGGCCGCCGAGGGGGAGCAGTGAGCACAGGTCGCCGACGCGACCGTGGAGCACCGCCGCATCGCGGACGACCACCACGTCGGCGGAACCGATGCGCGCCTGCACGCGGACGTCGGCGAACTCGGGGGCGGCGAGCAGGAGCGCATTCGCAAGGAAGTGGTCGAGGCGACCTCCGTACCCACCGACCACGAAGACCTCGTGCGCGCCGCGTCCGCGCGCCGCCTGGATCGCCAGCTCGAGGTCGGTCGCGTCCTTGGCTTCCGGGTGGCGTTCGAGCGTCGCCCCGGCGGCCACCGCGGCGTCGACCGCGGCGGGCGCCGCGGAATCGAAATCGCCGACGACGACGTCGACGGGGATACCGAGTGTTTGCGCGTGTTCCACGCCGGAGTCGGCCGCGATCACGACGTCGGCGGTGGGCAGGTCGGCGATCGAAGCCCGCGACGGAGGATCACCACCGGCGAAGACGAACGCGATCCGCAATTGTCGTGCATCCGGCGAGGCGTCTGGCCCCATGCTTCCCTCCGCCGGCATTACCCGGTTCAGGTTCAAGGGGTCGGCGACGCGTGACGGTCGCCCTCTCAGCCCGGCTGACCCGAGCTCCCCGGGATTCACTTGTGCTACGCACAGTAGCGCCGCGGGTTGCGGCACCGGGAAGAGTAAAACGTTCCCCAACATGCAGACCGACGACGTCGCCCTCGTTCTCGTCCGCCATGGTGAGACCGAGTGGAGCCGGTCGGGGCGGCACACGTCGTTCACCGATCTTCCACTCACCGAGCACGGCTACGCCGCCGCCCGACCGCTGGCTCGGCGGCTGGCGGAGTTCGGTTTCGTGCTCGTGCTCACCAGCCCGCGACAGCGCGCGCGGAGACGTGCGCGCTGGCCGGCCTGGCCGACCGGGCCGAGGTCACCGACGATCTCACGGAGTGGAACTACGGCGAATACGAGGGGCTCACGACCGACGAGATCCGGCGCGAGGTTCCCGACTGGACCATCTTCTCGCACGGTGCACCGGGTGGCGAGAGCGCCGACGACGTCGCCGCCCGCGCCGACCGGTTGATCGCGCGAGTGGTTGCCGCCGGAGGGACCGTCGCCCTGTTCTCCCACGGCCACTTCCTCCGCGTGCTCGGCGCGCGGTGGATCGGGCTGCCCGCGTCGGCGGGCGCGGGGTTCGGTCTCGACACGGCGACGGTGAGTTGCCTCGGATACGAACGTGAGCAACGGGTGGTGCGGGTCTGGAACGCGTGACCGTCGCGGTTGTGGTCGGCCCCGCCGCGCGCTGATTCGCAACCCAACCGGTACGTTTCCGTTCGTGGCCACGGTGCGGAGCAAGACGGTGACCGACCTCATGGCCCAACATGGTCACGAGCAGGTCGTGTTCGTCGCCGATGCCGAAGTGGGTCTGCGCGCGGTGATCGCCATCCACTCGACCGCGCTTGGTCCCGCGCTGGGCGGGGTGCGGTTCTGGCACTACGACACCGACACCGAGGCGCTCCTCGATGCGCTGCGCCTCTCCGAGGCGATGTCGCTCAAGGCTTCGATCGCCGGCCTCCACCAGGGCGGCGGCAAGGCGGTCGTGCGGTGGGACGACCCCGACCGTCCCCGACCGCCCGAGCTGCTCGACGCATTGGGCCGGGCCATCGACGAGCTCGGGGGGCGCTACCTCGCGGCGGAGGATGTCGGCGCGACCCCCGCCGACATGAACGGCCTGGCCCGCGTCACACCGTGGGTCACCGGCGTCGACGAGGCCATGGGCGGCTCGGGCGATCCGTCACCGGTCACCGCGTTCGGCGTGGCGCGGGCGATGCGCGCGGTGTGCCGCGAGCTCGACGGTGATCCCACGCTCCGCGGGCGCGCCGTCGTCGTGCAGGGCGCCGGGCACGTCGGCGCCCATCTGGCGCGCCTGCTCGCTGCCGAAGGCGCGCACGTCACCATCGCCGATCTGCACGCGTCGCGCGCCGAACAGCTGGCCGCGGCGATCGGCGGCGTCGCCATCGATGCCGACGCCGCGCTCGGCGCGGCATGCGACATCCTGGCGCCGTGCGCGCTCGGTCAGGTGTTCGACGACACGACGATTCCCCGATTGCGCTGTCGCGCCATCGTCGGCGCGGCGAACAATCAGCTCGCGGGTCCCGCGCTCGATACCGCGCTCGTGGCGCGAGGGATTCTCTACGCGCCCGACTTCGTGGTGAACGCGGGCGGCATCATCAACATCGCCGAGGAGTTCGTCGGCTACGACCGCGACCGCGCGCTGGCGCGCGCCGCCGGCATCGAGGCCACCACGACCGAGGTGTTCCGCTTCGCGCGGGAGCACCGCCTCACCACCACCCGGGCGGCGGAATCGCTCGCCCAACGCCGCATCGCCGAGGAAGGCGCCGGTCGTCGTTGGCAACCCGGCGATCCCGCGGCGTGGACGAACGGCGAACCCCTCCGGCAGTTGCGTCCCTGACCCCACTACCGCATGTTGCCGGTGTGCCCCAGTGAGTAGCGGCCGGGCTGCGGCCACACGGTGAGACCGTGCGGTTCGGTGCCGACCGGGATCTTGATGACCGCACCGGTGTTGGTGTCGAACGCGTACACGACGTTGTCGTAGCGCCCGCTGAGCCACAGGACCGTTCCGTCGGCGCTCACGTTGCCCATGTCGGGGCTACCGCCCCCGGGGATCGGCCAGGTGGCGACGACCTTCTTGGTCGCGAAATCGAGCACCGAGACGCTGCCGGGCCCGTTGGGCGGGCCCCCGACCTTCGAGCTCCCGCGGTTCGCGATGTAGAGCTTGGTGCCGTCGCGGCTCGGGTAGAGGCCGTGGGTCCCGATGCCGGTGGGGATGAAGCCGGTCTCGGTGAAGGAGTTCGGGTCGATCGTGTACACGCCGCCGCGCATCATCTCGGCCACGTAGAACGTGCTGCCGTCGGGCGAGCTGCGGATGTCCTGGGGCATCCCGCCCTGGCTGAGCTTGAGGTAACCGACGACCGTGCGGTTGACGATGTCGATCTTGACCAGGCTGCCCTGGAACTCGCAGGTGAAGATGGCGTAGCGGCCGTCGATGGTGAAGTCGGCGTGGTTCACTCCCGAACAATCGGGCACGTCGAGCGAGCTCTCGACCGCCATCGTGTGCGGGTCGAGGAAGTCGAGCCGCTTGCGCGCCTCGGCGACGTTGATCGCGTACTTGCCGTCGGGGGTGAAGTACATGTTGTAGGGATCGTCGACCTTGATCGGCTCGCCCGGCTTGCCGGTGAGCGGGTCGATCGGCGTGAGCGAACCGTCCGACGTGCCTTCCGCGTTGTTGGTGACCCACAGCGTCTTCAGGTCGTACGACGGCACGACGTGTTGCGGGTTGAGGCCGACGGGAAAGGTGTCGACCACCTTGAAGGTCTTCGGATCGATCACCGAGACCGTGTTCGACGCGTGATTGGGCACGTACACGCGCGTCAACGCGCCCTTCGTCGCCGGGCTGAACATGTTCACTCCGGCGTCGCTGTAGATGTTGTTCGGATCAGTGACCGGCGGCATGCCCGGGATCGTGTCGATCCTGCGGGCGGGCGCGGTGCTCGGCGTGGTGCTGCCCTGCGTGGTCGAACCGGGCGCCGTCGTCGTGGTCTGCGCCTGGTCGGAGCCACCGCCGCTGCACGCCGCGGCGACGATGCCGACGGCCATCACCGCGATCACGAGACGGTGGGTGCGGGGACGCGAACGGGACACGGGAACCTTTCGAGCGCGGCAGCGCTCGCCGACAACCGGGGCGAACGGCAGACTACGCGGAGCACCCTCTGGCGCCGGGGCACCCCTCCACCGTGAGAGGCCGGTCAGAACGGGATGTGAGCGAAGTCCGAGGCGGGTCGGAAGTGGGTTGGCGCTGGGTCAGAGCCGGTCGAGGATGGCGGCCAGCTCGGCGGGGCGGCTGATCATGGCCATGTGGCCGGCGTCGAGGTCGACGACGTCGGCGCCCCCGAGGTTGGCCACGAACCGGTCCTGCTTCGCCGGCACCACGATCAGGTCCCTGGAGCAGCCGGACCCAGGTCCGGGGGATGTCGGCCGGCATGCGGTGGAGATCCATGGGTTCGTAGACGACGCGCGGCGCTTCGGGGATGAGCAGGGACACCGTGAACCCGATTTGTTCATCATTCATGTCGTTGCAGAAGACGTCGCGGGCGATCTCGGGCGGCAGGGGCGCCAACACCGTGTCGGGGTCGTTGCCGTCGCTCAGCGCCTGCACCTCGGGGTCGAGAGTGTCGTAGGTGCTCTCGCCGTCGCGCGGCACCGTGCACGAGACGAAGACGAGCCGTCGAATCCGGTCCGGTAGCCGGGCCGCGACCCCTGGGATGGTGAGGCCGGCCAGCGAGTGACCGACGAGCACGACGTCGTCGAGACCGGCCGCCTCGATGTCGCGCACCGCCGAGTCGACGAAATCACCGATCGTCAACGACGTGAGGTCGGCCGGGTGGCGACCGCGGCCGGGGAGATCGAGCGCCAGGGCGGGGGTCGACAGAAAGGGCAGCATCGGATCCCAGCACTCGGCCCCCAGGCCGCCACCGTGCACCAGCACCAGGGTCATGACGTGGTCACCGGCTTCGCTCCAGTCTCCAGCCGTCCTCCAACATGAGGAGGCGATTGCGCGGGCCCGGCCGGTCGACGTCGAGGTCCTCATAGCCCGCGTCGCCGGCCCACATCGACGCGATCCCGCCGGCGACCCGGGCGATCTGGGTGACGTAGATCTCGGGTTCGTGGCTCCGTGCCGTCGCCAGCGCGTCGTCGACGCCGGCCGACTCCGCGAGCATCAGCAGGGTCATCCAGGTCGGTGGGATCAGCTCGATCTCGCCGAGGTCGCGACGGCGCATCGCCTCCGCCGGTCGGATCCAGATGTGCTCGTGGATCTCGCCGTCGTCGATCACGACGTTGCCCTCCGGGGCCCGGGCCATGAAGAACCAGGTGGCGAACCGGCGCGGCGCCATCGGTCCCGGGGTCCAGTGCGCGAACCACACCATGCTCTCGACGTCGACGGTGAGCGCCGCTTCCTCCATGGCTTCGCGCACCGTGGCGTTGCGAGCCGCCGCGAGCACGGCATCGTCGTCGTCGACCGCCGCGCCGCCGGGGAAGTCCTCCGGGTCGATCCGACCGCCGGGAAACACCCACGCACCACCGGCGAAGGCGAGCTTCGAGTTGCGCCGCAGCATGAGCGTCTCGAGCCCATCGGGCGCGTCGCGCAGCAGCACCACGGTCGCGGCGGGGATCGCCGGTGCGAGCGGTGCGTCGGTCACGTGGTCGACCCTATCGGGACCCGGCGACCGCCGCGGCAGCGGTACCGTCAGGTCATGGAGTACCGCAGGCTCGGCGCCACCGGCATCACCGTCAGTACCCACTGTCTCGGCACCATGATGCTCGGCGTCGGTGGCAACGAGGACGTCGACGAGTGCATTCGGATGGTGCACGCGGCGATCGACGCGGGCGTGAACTTCTTCGACGCCGCCGACGTCTACTCGCGCGGTCAATCGGAGGAGATCCTGGGTCGGGCGCTCGCGGACCGCCGCGATGACGCAGTCGTCGCCACCAAGTTCTTCATGCCGATGGGCACCGACCCGAACCGGTCGGGCGGGTCGCGACGCTGGATCATGCGGGCGGTGGAGGACAGCCTCCAGCGGCTCGGGACGGACTACATCGACGTCTACCAGATGCACCGTCCCGATCCGCGCGTCGAGATCGAGGAGTCGCTGGGCGCGCTGTCGGACCTCGTGCACCAGGGCAAGGTGCGCACGATCGGTTCGACGACCTTCGCGGCGCACGAGATCGTCGCAGCCCAGTGGGCAGCGTCGCGGCGCAACACCGAACGCTTCCGCACCGAGCAGCCGCCCTATTCGTTGTTCGTCCGACGCAACGAGCGCGACGTCTTCCCGGTCTGCCTCGACTACGGCATGGGCGTACTGGTCTACGCGCCCCTGAACAGTGGGTGGCTCGCCGGGCGGTACACGCGCGACGCCCCGCCGCCCGAGGGCACCCGGGCCGCTCGCGGTCGGGGCGGTCCCGACCGCTGGGATCGCGGGAAGGTCGCGGTCCAGGCGAAGTTCGATCTGCTCGACCAATTGCGCGAGGTCGCCGTCGACGCGGGGTGTTCGCTGACCCACCTGGCGATCGCGTTCTCGCTGGAGCACCCTGCGGTCACGTCGACGATCATCGGCCCGCGCACGCTCGAGCAGCTCGACGATCTCCTCGGCGGGGCCGACGTCCGCCTCTCGGCCGACGTGCTCGACCGGATCGACGAGCTGCTCCCGCCGGGCACCGACGTCAACCGCGACGACGTCCGGGTCTGGAGCACCGCGCTCGACGTGGCGCGACGACGCCGCGTCTGAAGCGCGCGCTCCGCATGCGTTGCTCTGGCGGCGTGGGCTAGGTTCACGCCGCCGGTCCACCCGGCCGGTCCCAGCCAGGAGTCGCCGATGAAGCCCGCCCCGTTCGAGTATTACGCGCCGGAATCGCTGGCCGACGTCGTCTCGCTGCTCGCCGAGCACGGCGACGACGCCAAGGTGCTCGCCGGTGGCCAGAGTCTCGTCCCGATGCTGGCGCTGCGGCTCACCCGGTTCGACCACATCATCGATCTCAACCGGGTCGGGGAGTTGCAGGGCGTCGAACGGGCCAACGGCACCCTCACGGTGAAGGCCATGACCCGTCAGTCCGCCGTGGAGCACGATGCCGAGGCGGGAGCGGCCGTGCCGCTGCTGGCGCAGGCGGTGCCGCTCATCGGCCACTTCCAGATCCGGAACCGGGGGACGATCGGCGGCTCGATCGCCCACGCCGACCCCGCGTCGGAGCTGCCGGCGGTCACGTTGGCCCTCGACGCCGAGCTCGAGATCGCGGGCCCGAGCGGCACCCGTCGGGTCCCCGCCGCCGACTTCTTCCTCGGTACCTGGACCACCACGATCGAGCCCGACGAGATCCTGGCGGCGGTCCACTTCCCGGTCTGGCCCGGCCGGGCCGGCTTCGCGGTCGAGGAGATCGCCCGTCGCAGCGGCGACTTCGCCCTCGCGGGAGTCGTCTGCGCCGTCGAGCTCAACAGCTCGGGCTCGGTCACGCGCTCGGCGATCTCGTTCCTGGGCATGGCGCCCACGCCGGTGCGGGCCCGCGCCGCCGAAGCGGCGTTGAACGGCAGCACCCCGAGCGCGTCCGACATCGTCGAGATCGCCCGCCTCGCGGTGGGCGACACCAGCCCGACCGCCGACGTCCACGCGTCGGCCGAATACCGCACGCACGTCGGCGCGGATCTCGTGGAACGCGCCCTGGACCGAGCCCTGGGAGTAGCGCGTCGTGGCTGAACACGCGATCACAATGACCGTCAACGGTGAGGCGCGTCGCGGGCTACGCCGAGCCGCGCAAGACCCTCGCCGACTTCATCCGTGAGGACCTCGCGCTCACCGGCACCCACCTCGGGTGCGAGCACGGGGTCTGCGGTGCGTGCACCGTCCTCCTCGACGGCAGCGCGGTGCGCTCGTGCCTCGTGTTCGCGGTGCAGGCCGAGGGGTCGGAGATCACCACGATCGAGGGGATCGGCCCGTCCGACGGCACGCTCGGACCGGTGCAGGAGGCATTCCGCCAGGCCCACGGTCTGCAGTGCGGATTCTGCACCCCCGGTTTCGTCGTGAGCGTCCACGCGTTCCTGGCCGAGAACCCGAGCCCGACGCTCGACGAGATCAAGGAAGGTCTGTCGGGGAACCTCTGCCGCTGCACCGGCTACCAGGGCATCATCAAGGCCGTGCAGATCGCGGCCGAGACGATGCAGGTCCCGGCATCATGAGCGAGTCGACCGTCGTGCTGTCCACGCCCGACGGGCCGATGGACGCCTTCGAGGTGTCGCCCGAGGGCAAGCCCCGCGGCGCGGTCATCGTCATCCAGGAAGCGTTCGGGGTGAACCCGCACATCGAGGACGTCACCCGCCGGTTCGCGGCGGCCGGCTACCACGCGATCGCGCCGGCGCTGTTCCACCGGGCCGGCGGCGGCACCGCGCCCTACGACGACTTCGCCAAGGTCATGCCCCTGTTCGAGGGCGTGAGCGACGACGGTGTGCTCGCCGACGTCGACGCCACCCTCGCGCACCTCCACGAAGCCGGCTTCGCCGACTCGAGCATTGGGATCATCGGCTTCTGCTTCGGCGGCCGGGTCACCTTCCTCGTCTCGGCCCGGCGGGCCCTCGGGGCCGGCGTGGGGTTCTACGGCGGGGGGATCGCCTCGGCCGGTGGCCTGCCGTTCCCGCCGCTCATCGACGAGGCGGCTTCGTTGCAGACGCCGTGGCTGGGGGTGTTCGGAGACCAGGACCAGTCGATCCCGGTCGAGAGTGTCGAAGCCCTGCGCACCGCGTTGGCGGCATCGCCGCTCGAAACCGAGATCCTCCGCTACCCCGACGCCGGCCACGGCTTCCACTGCGACGCCCGCGACAGCTACCACGCCGAATCGGCTGCCGACGCGTGGCCGCGGGCCCTGGCCTGGTTCGAGGGGCACCTCGGGTCCTGAGGGCTGCTGGGGCCTGGCCCCTGGACTCCTCACCGCTCCTGGCCGACTGCTTCCCCCGGGGACGGAACCTTTACCGAGAGTTGGCCGGTTCCGACTCGCACACTTCGCCCGATTCCGCGAGACTGGGTGACGGGCGTCACGCGGGGAGACGGAATGCGCACTCAGAGCGAGGCCAGGGCGCACGATCGGGCGCAGGAGCAGGCGGGCACGCAGCCGAATCCGGCGAGCGGTTGGGACTGGCGCTGGGTCGGATGGGCGTCGTGGCGCCTGTCGCCCCTGGTCCTGTGGATCTGCGGGATCGCGGTCGCGCTCGACGTCGCCTCGTCGTGGTGGGAGCGGCCCGTTTGGTACCTCGGGCGGATCCTGATGTCGCCCGCCATCCCGCTCGGCATGCTGCTGGTCGCGCTGGTGGGGCCCCGCAGCCTCGGGTTCTCGCGCCGCAGCCTCGCCGCCTGGCGTGAGTTCCTGCTGCTGGGCGGGTCCATCGCCGTCGTCTGGGTGATCGCGTACCCCCAGTCGGTCGCCGACTTCCACGACGTCGAAGGCGTCGTTGTGGCCGTCGCCGGTGAGGAACTCGTCTACCGGTTCGCGGCGGTCCTGCTCCTCGGTGCGCTGTGCGCCCGTGTGGCCGGGCGGAACTGGCGCGACACCGCAAGTTGGGGCACCGGTCCCGCGGTCGGGGGTCTCGTGGGCGCCGGCGTCGTGTTCAGCCTCTTGCCCGGGCACGTCGACCAGATGACGGGGGCGACCAACATCTTCCCGTTCGTCAGCCTGGCCGTGCTCCTCGGCTACGTTGCCCTGCGGTCGGGTTCCATCCTCCCCGGGTTCCTCGTGCACCTCATGATCGACCTTGCGGCGCTGGCGTTCTTCGCCGGTGATCTCACCGGCACCATGCGGGTCTTCATCGACCTCGGCGCGCTGATCGCGCTCGTACTCGGCCTCATGGTCGCCGGTCGGCGGCTCGGTCTGCGCCGGCTCGCCCCCGCGGTCATCGACCTGCGGGAAACCGATCCGCACGTCGCGCCCGCCGCGCCGTAAAGATCGGATCGAGCGCGATGACGTCGCGCGTCCTCGTCGTCACCCCTCCGCCGCCGGATCTCCACGACACCGGTGCGCGTCATCCCGAGCGTCCGGCCCGGATCGATGCCGCGCGCGCCGGCATCGCCGACGCCGACCTCGGCGAAGCGTGTTCGTTCTCGAGCGGACGCGCCGCGACGCGTCCCGAGTTGGAGTTGGTGCACGACGATCGCTACGTCGGCGCGCTGGAGGAGTTCGCCGCGAGTGGAGGTGGTCACCTCGACCCCGACACGGTGGTCGCTCCGGGTTCGTTCGATGCGGCGGCGCGCGCCGCGGGGTGCGGGCTCGCCGCGGTCGAGGCGTTGCAGCGCGGCGACGCGGAGACCGCGTTCGTCGTGGCGCGTCCGCCCGGCCATCACGCCGAGCGCGCCCGCGGGCAGGGCTTCTGCTTGTTCAACAGCGTCGCCGTCGCCGCCGCGGGGCTCGTGGCGCAGGGCGAACGGGTACTGATCGTCGACTGGGACGTCCATCACGGAAACGGGACCCAGGACATCTTCTGGGACGACCCGTCGGTTCTCTATGTCTCGACGCATCAGTGGCCGGCGTACCCGGGCACCGGGCGCGCGTCCGAGACCGGGGGGCGAGGCGCACGCGGGCTCACCATGAACTTCCCGCTCCCACCGGGCGCCACCGGTGACGTCCGCGCTCGCGGCGCTCGACGACGTGGTCGCGCCCACGGTCGATCGGTTCGGGCCCACGTGGGTGCTCGTCTCGGCCGGGTTCGACGCGCACCGCGCCGATCCGTTGGCCGAGTTGCAGTGGAGCGCGGGGGACTACGGGCTCCTGGCGACGCGGGTCGCGGCGTTCGCACCCGTCCCCGGACGGGTCGTGGCATTTCTCGAAGGCGGCTACGACCTCGATGCACTCCGCGCGTCGGTCGCCGCGAGCGTGGCAGCCTGGGCCGGCGAGTCGTGCGCCACCGAGCCGGCGACCGCGGGCGGGCCCGGGCACGACGTGCTCGAACAAACCCGTCTCAACCTGGAGCGCGCCGCGACCGGTTGAGCAACTCCACGACTTCGGCGTCCGACGTCTGGTCGAAGTTCTCGTACCACTCACCGATGGCGGCGAAGGGCGCGGGCATCGCCACACACACAACGGCGTCGGCGACCTGCCGCAACCGGACGACCGAGTCCTCCGGTGCCACCGGTACCGCGACGACGACGCGTCGCGCGCCGTGTTCGCGGGTGATCGCGATTGCCGCGCGCATGGTGCTGCCGGTGGCGATCCCGTCGTCGATCACGATGGCGGTGCGGCCGCGCAACGGCACCGCCGGGGTGCTCCCGCGGTACCGATCGGCTCGTCGCTCGAGCTCGCGGCGTTCGCGCTGCTCGACCGCGTCGATCTCGGCTGCGGTGATCGCGAGCGCGTCGACGACTTCGCGATTGACGACCCGCACGCCGGCCTCGCCGATCGCGCCCATCGCCAGCTCGGGTTGGCGCGGGACGCCGAGCTTCCGGACCACGACGACATCCAGCGGCGCGTCCAACGCCACCGCCCCCGCGAACGCCACCGGGACTCCGCCGCGGGGCAGCGCGAGCACGACCGGCCGTTCGACGCGGAACGGCTCGAGCAACATCGCGAGCTCTTGTCCGGCGGCCCGGCGATCGGTGAACCGGGGCCGGGCCGGCAGGGCTGGCGACACGGGTACACCTGACACGGGCGCACCTCCGGCCGGGGCGGGAGTAGGGGCAGAGCTACCCGTCGACGGCGCTATTCATCGACGGCGCTATTCATCGACGGCGCTATTCATCGACGGCGCTATTCATCGACCAGGTCGACCGCATCCTCCGAGTGGCGGTGCTCGACCGACTGGCCCGGAGGGTCGACGCGGTCCGCTTCGCGGGCGTCCGAATCCTCGAGGATCGCCGCGGCCTGCGCCTCGGCGTCGTCGGTGCCGACGCGTTCCTCCTCGGTCTGCAGCGATTCGGCTCGCGAGCGGATGCGCTCAGCGTCGGGCCCGTCGTCGTCGGGGAAGTCCGTGGTCATCGGGCGTTCGTCCTCATGGTCATCTCGCCTTTCGTTCGATCGACCCGACTCAGTCGACCGGGTCAGTCGACGAGGAACACGCTGCTCAAACCGGTGACCTCGAACACCTTGCGCACCGGTTCCCGAGCACCGACGATACGCAAGGTTCCGTCGCGCGCGTCGCCACCGGAGCCCTTGGCCTGATCGCGGAACTGCTTGAGCGCGCCGACAAGCACGCCCAGGCCCGACGAGTCGATGAAGGTCACTTCGGAGAGGTCGAGGGTGATGTCTTCGGCGCCGCGGGCGAACCGGTCGCGCAATGCCGACCGGAGGCGCGGGGACGTGGCGACGTCGATCTCGCCGCGCGCCTTGATCTCCGGGTGCGCGTCCGTGCCACCGGCGTCGAGCTCCAGCGGGGTGACCAGGATCTCTCGATTGCCGTCGTCGCTCATCGTCCGCCCCTCGCTCATCATGCTTCCGCCACCATCGTGGCGTGGCCGCCCAGCGTCTCGAGGCTGCGTACGAGCAGGCGCGAGACGTGCATCTGGCTGATTCCTATCTGCGCCGCGATCTCCGACTGCGTCAGGCCCACGAAGAACCGGAGGTACACGATCTTCTGCTCGCGCTCGGGGAGCACCGACAGCATCTCGGTGACCGCGACGCGGTTCTCGACTGCACCGAGGTCGGCGTCGAGCTCCCCGAGGCGCTGCGCGGGGCCGGGAGCAGCGTCGTCGTCGGGACGGCCCGCGTCGAGCGATGCCAACCGGTAGAGGCTCCCGGCTTCCATGCTCTCGAGCACGTCCTCTTCCAGCACCCCCGCCCGCTGGGCCATCTCCGCAGGGGTCGGGGGCCGGCCGAGCTCCTGACTCAACTCGGCGACCGTGCGGTCGAGCTCCAGGTGCAGCTCCTGGATCCGGCGCGGCACGCGCACCGCCCATCCCTTGTCGCGGAAGTGACGCTTGAGCTCGCCGGTGATCGTCGGCGTCGCGAACGACGAGAACTGCAACCCGCGGTCGGGCTCGAACCGCTCCACCGCCTTGAGCAGGCCGACGAGAGCGACCTGGCGGAGATCGTCGAGCGGCTCGCCGCGGTGCGCGAAGCGTCGGGCCAGGAACTCGGCGAGCCGGATGTGCTCCTCGACGAGCGCGTTCCGCAGCTCGCGGTCGCCGGTGCGCCGGTATTCCTCGAAGCGCGCCCGCGTGTCGGCGTGGTTGGTGTCCGCCTCGGGTTCGGTCATCGATGGGCCGCCAGGGTGCGTTGCTTCATCACCGCGAACATGATCTCGTCGCCGAGCTCGTTGGTCTCGTAGTAGTCGGCGACCGAGCTGACGATGGTGCGTGAGAGATCGCCGAGCGGCGTGAACGCCGCGCCCGCGCGCCGGGGCGCGAAACCGCGCGCGATCGCGCATTCGCCCACCACCCCGAACGAGATGGACACAGCGTGATCCGTGGAAGCCATGAGCAGATGGCAGAGCTCGTCGACTGCGATCCGGAAATCCTCGACCTCGTGGCAGTCGAGGCCCGCCCGCACGGCCGCGTCGGCCGCGACCAGGCGAACGGTCCGCAAGTACCGCGCCGACGGCGGGATCATCAACCAGACATCCTCGCCGACGACTTCTCCGTCGTCGTGGGCACGCACGCTCATGGTGAGACAGCGGTCATCAGGAGCCACCTCCCTTTCCGGGGCGAGGATGCCCGGTGAAACGCCCCGCCAAACTCGGCCGGGCGCGACCGCGGAAGAGGATCGATCGGGGTGACGAGCAGGGATACGACAGTAGGCGGCCGCGGCTCGCGACGGCGTGCCTATGCTGGCGCCGCCGTGGACACCGACGAGATCACGATCACCTTTCCTGCGCGACCCGAATATCTCCGGTTGGCCCGTATCGCCACCGCCGACGCCGCCAGTCGGGCCGGGCTCGACTACGAGGAGATCGACGACATGCGCATCGCGGTGAGCGAGCTGTGCGGCCTGCTGGCCGATGGCCACAGCCCGACCATCACGCTCACGCTGCATGCGACCCCCGGGTCGTTGACCGTCGCCGGTGAGGCGGCGACGATCGTGCCCGCCCTGCACGAAGGCGACCTGTCGTTCGCGATCATCGCCGCGGTGGTCGACGAACATGCGGTCGAGACGGCTGATGGCGTCACCCGGTTCCGGGTCACCAAACGGAGTCGCGTCGCCAGCATCTGACGCGACGATGCAGGCAACGCGGTGCGTCGCCTGCATCGTCTGGGGCCGGGAGGGGCCGGCCCCGACGAAGTACCCGCGTGCGCGGATCGGAAAACCCGTCCGAAAGCCGGCCGGACCGACACCGCTACAGTGCCGCGGATGCTGCTCCGGCGGCGGCTCCTGCTGCTTTTCGTCTCGATTCTCGTCGGGGTCGTGCTGTTGGGCGGGGCGGCGGTCGCGGTGATCCACGATCGCGATGCCGCGCAGGCCCGGGAACGTCGGCTCTCGGTTGCACTCGAGCGGGTCGCGCAGCTCGCGGTGGCCTACTCCGATCAGGAGACGGGTGAGCGCGGCTTCGCGCTCACCGGTGAGCCATCGTTCCTCGAGCCGTACACCGCCGGTCACCGGAGCGCCGAGACCGTGAGCCGGGGGCTGCGCGACGTCGTCGGCACCTCACAACTGCGTGCACTCGTGACGTCGACCGTCGCGGCAGGGAACCATTGGCGGACGCTGGCCGAGGGCGAGATCGCCCTGCGCAGGACCAGCGGTGCCGAAGCCGCTGCGGCATCGGTCGCCACCGGAGCCGGAAAGGCGCGGTTCGACCAGGTGCGCCGTCATCTCGCGCGCCTCTCCGCGGGCGTGCAGCGTGCGGAGAGCACCGCCGCCCGTCATCTCGACGCGGCGCGGGGTCGGCTCACGGCGTTGATCGTCGCGATGGGCGTGGCCGCGGTCGTGGGCACGGTGATCGCGGCGGTGTGCATCCGGCGCTGGGTCACCCGGCCGATCGACGCACTCGCCGCCGAAGTCCGGCGGGTCAGGGCGGGCGCGCTCGACTCCCCGATCGTCTCCGCGGGCCCGCCCGAGCTGGCGACGCTCGCCCTCGACGTCGACGCGATGCGGGGCCGGATCAAGCAACAGCTCGTGGAGTCCGAGCGCTCGCGCCAGGCCGTCGAGCAGAGCGCCGCGGTGGTGCTCACCCTCCGTTCCACGCTCGAACCCGACGTCGGCGAGCTGCCCGGCGGCTGGACGGTGGCCGGGACCATCCGGGCGGCCGAGGGTGTCATTGCCGGCGACTGCTACGACCTCTTCTCGGTGCCCGGTGGCGCGCTGGCGCTCGTCGTCGTCGACATCGCGGGGCACGGCGCGACGGAGGGCATCCTCGCCCTGCGGTGCAAGGAGATCCTGCGGGCGTCCCTCAGCGCCGGGCAGGAGCCCGGTGCGGCCGTTGCGACGGTGGCCGATCAGCTCGACGACATGGGCCCCGAGGTGTTCCTCACTGCGTTCGTCGCCGTGATCAGCACCCACGACGGGCGTCTGGCGTACGCGAACGCCGGTCACCCGCCGGCGTTGATCATCACCGCCGACGGGCACCAGGAGCTCGAGCGCACCGGGCCCCTCGTCGGGCTCCTGGCCCCGGGGTGGACGACGGCCGAGGCGTGGTTGCCGCCCGGCGCCAATCTCTGTGCCTACACCGACGGTGTCATCGAGAGCCGCAACGATGTCCGCGAGTTCTTCGGGCCCGACCGGCTCGTGACCCTGCTCCACGGCGCCCGCTGCGACCAAGCGCCGGCGGTGGTGAAGACCGTGCTGGACGAAGTGCAGCTTTTCTCAACCGGTGGACTGCGCGATGACGCCACCATCGTCGTATTGTGTCGACCCGAGTCGAATTGACGGTCTGAGGGGACGACACACGTGGCGGAGCTGGAACTGGAGCCCCGCTCCTCCGACGACGGCGCTGCCGAGGTCGTCGTCACGGGCGAGATCGACATGTCGACCGCGTCCGAGCTGCGAGATCTGTTGAACGGCCTGGTCGACTCCGGATCGAACCGGATCCTGCTCGACTGCCGGGGACTCGAGTTCCTCGATTCTTCGGGCATCGGAGTGCTGGTGGCCGTACGGGCGCGTCTGGGCGACACCGGTTCGCTCACGCTGCAGTCGCCACCGGCTCACGTGCGCAAGGTGCTCGAGGTCACCGGGGTCACGGAGCAGGTCACGATCCTCCCCTGACGCGGTCAGCGGTTTCGACCGACCGCGGAACGGGAACCGTGCTGGCGCGACGCGGCGACGTCCGCGGCACGGATGCCGCGGCGCCGCCCCTGCGCCCCTCGTGCCCGGTCCGTCCGCAACCCCGCGTCGGTCCGGTGCCGCTCCGCTCGATCAGGTTCGAAATCGGCGCGCCGGGGATGCACCTTGAACCCTTCTTGCAGCAGACTCGGGACTGATCCACCCGCCTCCCACCCGGGACCATGACCATCCAGCCCTCCGCGCCCGTCGAACCCACTGAAGCGGCGCGGCCACGTTGGCCGCTCGATCCCCCGCTGGGCGGCCGATGACCAACACGAAACGAGCACGCCGCGTCCACTGGCCCGCGCTCGACGGTTGGCGCGGATTCACCATCTGGTTCGCCATCTCCGTGCACGCCGGTTACTTCACCGCCGGCGGTGTCCTGTCACTCGACACCTTCTTCGTCCTGTCCGGCTTCCTCATCACGGGCCTGCTGCTGCGCGAGTGGCGAGACCGGGAACGAATCGATCTGCCCGCGTTCTGGGCCCGTCGCGCCCGTCGGCTGTTGCCGGCGCTGTTCGTCGTGCTCGCCGCGATCGTCGGGTACGCGGCGTTCGTCGCGTCACCGCTCGGGCTCGACGGTCTGCGCGGCGACATCGTCGCGACGTTGGGCTACGTCGCGAACTGGCGCTTCATCCTCTCCGGCCAGTCGTACTTCTCCAGCTTCACCACGCCGTCGCCGGTCTTGCACATGTGGTCGCTCGCGGTGGAAGAGCAGTTCTATCTGTTCTGGCCGCCCATGGTGCTCGGCGTCCTGTGGCTGGCCCGGCGGCGGTTCACGGCGACGACCGCAATCGTGTTGGTCGGGGTCGTCGCGTTCGTCGGCGCCGTCGCCTCCGCGATCTGGATGGTCGTGCTCTACACGCCGGGCGGTGATCCGTCGCGCGTCTACTACGGAACCGACACGCGCGCGCAGGCGATGCTGATCGGCGCGGTGCTGGCCGTGCTCGTGATGCTTCATGGTCCCGTCCGCTCGCGGGTCGGTCGCACCGCGTTGTCGGTCGCGGCCGCGTTCGGTCTCGTCGCGGTCGTGGCGCCTTGGTTCGCTTCGGATTCGGTTCGGGTCCACGACGTGTTTTACGGACACTTCGGTCTGCTCGCGTACTCGGTCGCCACCGCGATCGTGCTGTGGCGGCTGACACAACCGTCGCCCGGTCTGTTGGGGCGCGGCCTGGAAACTCGTCCGCTGCGCTGGGTCGGCGGGATCTCGTACGAGATGTACCTCTGGCACTGGCCGACGTATCTGGTGCTCACCGAGCCGCGCACCCACCTGAGCGGTCTCCAATTGCTGGGCGTCCGCCTCGTGACGGTCGTGGCGCTGTCGTGGGCCACCCACACGATGGTCGACGAACCCATTCGCCGCGGGGTGCGCCTTCGTTCACCGCGGTTGGCGCGCGTCGCCGTCGTCGTGATGGTGGTGGCGGTCGGGCTCGGTACCGTCGCGGCCACCGTCGGGGCCGAACCGGCTTTGAGTGGCAACGTCGGTGAGCTGGTCGACCGCGGCGGGCCGCCGAAGGTGCCGGCGGCGAAGCAGTCGGGTTCGGCGCAGGCCGCCGTCAACGGCACGAAGACTCCGGCGGCGGCGATCGTCACCGTGCCTCCTGCCCCGTTGAAGGTGCTCGTCGTCGGCGACTCGCAGGCGGCCACCCTGGCCCAGGGGCTCAATGCCGACGGTGGGCACCACGGGCTCTCCTCACAGACGGGAGTGGTCATCTGGAACCGGGCGATCCTCGGGTGTTCCATCTCGAGCGCCCCGGTCTTCCTGATCGACGGCGAGCGCCAGGACAACAAGTGCGGCGGGGTCGGATTCTGGCAGCGCCAGTGGGCGCAGGACGTCGTTGCCTTCCATCCCGACGCGGTCGTGGTGATGGCGGGAGCCTGGGACCTCTTCGACGTCGCCACGCCCGCCGGCACCGTCCTCTCGCCGGGCCAGCCGGCATGGACCGCGGCGTACGACCGCGACGTCGCACTGCTGTTCGACACCCTCCGGAGCACGGGCGCACCGGTGGTTGCCGTCGACCCGTCGTGTTACGGCCACAACGAGCTGCCCGGCACCGATCCGCAGTCGCCCGAGCGGCTCGACGCCACCCGCGTGGCGGCCGTTCACCAGGTCTGGGCCGACGAGGCGCGGGCGCACGGTGCGTCACTGGCTCCGCTCGACGGGCTGCTCTGCCCGGGGGGCACGTCGGATCCGTCGATCCGGCCCGACGGCGCGCACTTCGGCACTGCAGGCGCCGACCGCGCCGCGCCGCTGGTGGTCCAGGCCGTGCACGACGCGGTGGACGAGTCGGCGGCGGTGTCAGTCCTCGGAGCGCACACCCCGTAGGCCGAACCACGCGAGCTCGGCGACCCACGGCGCGAGCTGCTGCGGGTCGTGCGGGCCGTCGGGGTCGGTCAGCGCGTGACGGCTGATGCCCTCGGCCATGCCGACGAGTGCGTGGGCGAGCACCTGCCGGTGCTCGGGCGAGCCGTGGATCTCGATGAGGGTGCTGACCGCGGCCGCGGTGTCGGTGAGGACGCGATCGACGACGTCGGCGAACTCGGGATCGTTGCGCGCCGATGCCCCGAACAGGAGACGGAACGCGGCGCGATCGCTCTCGACGAAGCTGAAGTATGCGGCGAAGCCTTCCTCGACGCGCGCCCGACCGGTCTCCACGCTCATGGTCGCCTTGGTGAGCACCTCGAGCAGCCGCCCGCCCACATCCTCGAGCACGGCGACGAACAACGCGCGCTTTGACGGGAAGTGCTGGTAGAAGACCGGCTTGGTCACGCCCGCCGCGAGTGCGAGGTCGTCCATGGCGGTGGCGTAGAAGCCGCGTTCGGCGAACTCGACGCACGCGACGTCGAGCAGTTGGCGTCGTCGTTCGTCGGGCGCGAGGCGCGGTGCCGATGGGCGCCGGGGCGCGTTCACCCGCCGGTGCTCGATTTCAACGGCATCTCGTAGCGGTTCGTGACGCCGAAGTTGGCGTCCCACCGCGCGTCGAGCTCGGCTTTCTCGTCGGCGCTCAGCGGCAGGTCGGAAGCCGCGGCGTACTCGCGCACGTCCTCGACCGTCACACACGTGGGCAGCACCGTGGTGAACGCCGGATCGGCGAGGATGCCGGCGATCGCCGCTTGCCCGACGGTGCGGCCCGTGCCTTCCCAGAGGAACGTGAGCGTCTCGGCCTTGTCGAAGTTGTCGAGCATGTTCTCGGGATTGCGGTGCGAGCGGTGGTCTTCGGGCGGGAACACCGTGTCGCGCGTGATCCGACCCGACAACGTGTCGGACGCGTGCGGCACGCGCGAGATGAGCCCGACGTTGCCCTCGGCGACGGCAGGTTCGGCTGCGAACGTTCGGCCCGGCTCCTGCTCGAGCACGTTGAACACCGTCTGCAACGACACGATCGGCCGGGTGCGTAGGGCCTCGAGCCCTTCGTCGACCCAACCGATAGCCGGGCCCAACGCGACGCCGAGCTCTCGGATCTTGCCCTCGTCGCGGAACTTCACCAGCTCTTCCCAGAGCGCGTCGTCGAGGATGGGCTCGATGCGAGTGTTGTGCAATTGGTAGAGGTCGATGTAGTCGGTGCCCAACCGTTGCAGTGAGGCCTCGAGTTGCTCGCGTACCGACTGCGGCTCCCAGTCGTGGGGGCGCTCGGATTGTCCCGGGTACTTGCGGGCGGCGTCGATGTCGTAGCCGCACTTCGTCGTGAGGACGATCTCGTCGCGCCGAGACTTGAGCACGTCGGCGAGGAGCTCTTCACCGATGCCCGCTTTCCCGTACACCGGCGCGGTGTCGATGAAGTTGATGCCGGAGTCGAGGGCGGCGTGCAGCAGCCCCTGCTTGTCGTCGACGACGCCCCACCAGTCGCTGGCGAGGGTCCACACTCCGAAGCCGACCTCCGAGACCTCGAGGTCGCTTCGGCCGAAGCGGCGGTAGCGCACGGTGGCTCCTTTTCGCCCGGCGTTCGCATCACGGGCGTTCGTGTTCGCGGTCGCGCAATCTACTCCCAGGTCGCGACGAGCCTCCTGCTCGCCGCTCCCGCTCACGACTGCTCCCCGCGACTCCCGCGGCCGGGTCCGGCCGGCCTACCCGCGTTCGCGATCCTCGCGTTCGGCGGCGCGCAGGCCGTAGCCCATCACGATCGGCACCGGCAGCACCACGCACGCGGCGATCAGCGCCACCGCGGTGGCGGTGACCAGTCCGCTCGGGAAGCCGGTCACCGCGGCGATGAGGAACAGCACCACTGCCAGGAGCAGCAGGGAGTACCCGACCCGTTTGGCCAGACCCACCCACCGGGCGATCCGCGCCCGCCGGACGACGACGGGGTCGGAATCGGGATTCACCACTCCGACCATCCTGCCCCGGCGAACACGCCTTCGAGTCGTCGGGGGAGGTCGGCGAGCGAGCAGTGCGGCCGGACCCGTTCGACGTTGGCGGCGAGCGCCGTTGGATCCGGGTGGCGCAGCCAGGCCTGCACGCCGGCCGGATCGTCGATCGAGAGCAGGCGCACCCCGAATGCCCGGAGCTCGTCCAGTACCGGGTAGTCACCCACCGCGATCGGCCGCCGGTGCGCGATGGACTCGATCACGGGGTTCCCGAATCCTTCCCACGTCGATGGGAAGAGCACGACGTCGGCGGCGGCGTAGGCGTCGGGGGCGGACGCCGCCCGGCCGATCGTCACCGGCACCGCCGAGTCAGCCACGAGCCGCGCGAACACGTCGTCGTAGCCGTCTTCTGCGGGCCCGGTGATCCAGAGCTTGAACCGCCGCGTTGGTTCGCGCGCCGCGAGCGCGGCCGCGAACTCGATCGCGGCCGGGACGTTCTTGCGCGGGATCGCGCGTGTCGGCTGCAGGAGCACGGTGTCGTCCGGCGCGAAGCCGAACGCGGTACGCGTCGCGTCGCGGTCGCCGAGGATTGGGTCGAGGTCGAACGCGTTGCGCAAAGTGATCGCGGCGAACCCGCGGTTCTCGAGTTGGACGCGCGAGAAGTCGTTGATGGTCACGTGCAACGAGTCCGGTCGCGCCGGTGGGATACCAGGAGGAGAGAAGAGACCGGCGCGTTGCCACGGAAGGTCGTGGTGATGGAACACGACCCGGCCCGTGTGTTCGCGCAGCACGTCGGCGGCGAGGCTCGCGGCGTCGGGATTGATCGGCAGCGAGCAGAGGTTCTCGACGATCACGAGCTGCGTGCCCGCGAGTGCTGCCGCGAGCGCACCCGGATCCGGTGCGCTTCCTTCGGCGGGGTCGATGGCGAGGAACGAGAGCCACGTGTCGTCGGGGCGCAGACCGTCGTCGAGCTCACCGGCGACACGCCGTACGTGGAAGCCGAGCTCATGCAGTGCCCACTCCCACTTCCTGGCTTCGACCGCGACGCCGTCGGCACCGCCGAGTCGATAGGAGAGCTGGACCGCGACGGGAGTCATCGCAGGGGAGACTCGCGCGTTCGGAGGAGAGCGGGCGGATCAGCGAGGCGCGCGGCCACGCTCACGACTCAGGCGACGGTTCGTCGCGTCGAGCAGCGCGCGGGCGACGGCGTCGTCGCGGTCGCGGCGCACGACGGCCGAACCTGAGACCTCGAGCTCGATCGGCGGGTCGACGTAGACCACCGTCACGATCGCCACGCGGGTTCCGCCGACGCGGCTGACGTCGGCGCTCGAGATGTGGACCGCTTCGGCCGCGGGCTCGACCTGGCGCAACGCGTCGAGCGCGGCCGTGGCCACCAGCTGTGGCCGGGCCATGCTCGCCACCGATCCCTCGGCGTAGCCGGTGTGCTCACGCTCGTTCTCGACCAGCACGACGCGCACCTGAGCGCGCAGACCCACCGAATCGACGTGGATGCTGCCGACCCGCGCGCTTCGGCGCGGGGCAACTGGATGCCGACGGGCGCGTTCTGCTCGTTGGTGTTGAGCTGGGCGACAGACACGATCCGGTGATCGAGCTCGAGCCCGAACACGGTCTGCGCGACGGCCCTCACGTCGCGCACAGTCTGCTTCGCCGGTTTGCTGTGGTCCGAGAGAACGTGCACCTCGATCGGCCGTCCGGTGCGGTCGCCGACCACCCGGACCGCGAGGACGCCGGCCAAGCGGCACAGCTCGTCCTCGAGCTCCCGGAGCTCGGTGCCCGCGTCGGGGCCTTCTTCCGACGCCAATTCGTCGTTCGACCACTCAGTCGGCATGGCGATCCCGTCAGTTGCCCGAGGGCCTGCAGGCCCTACCCGGCAATAGCATACGGCCTTTTGACCACGCTGCGTGGGGGGCTCCCGTTGCCTGTGTTACTCGTGGGGCTTGCGTTGCGGGCCCCATTCGCGTGAAACTATGGCCTTCCTCATATCTGGGAGGAGGGGAAGACATCCTGTCTCGGGGTGGAGACGGCAAGGCCTTGGCCTGAATGAAAACGAGTACCTGAAGCGAAGCGACCTGTCCGTAGGGCTCTCAGCGTTGCCCATGCGGGAGATCAAGGTTTCGGGGGTGTCTCGTGAAGAAGGCCATGGTTCGTATTGCGGCCAGCGGATCGGCAGTGGTCGCATTGC
This sequence comes from uncultured Actinomycetes bacterium, assembly GCA_963819735.1. Classification (GTDB taxonomy): domain Bacteria; phylum Actinomycetota; class Acidimicrobiia; order IMCC26256; family DASPTH01; genus CAWFXC01. Next base: position 2,275,743 of record CAWFXC010000001.1, read on the forward strand.
TGCTCGCCGGTGGTGCGGCGAAGTTCCGCTAACCAACATGTCAGTCGCTAAGGCCTTGCCATCTCTATCCCGATTCCAGCCCTCACATGGACGAGCAAACCTCCAACACTCGTAGAGCCAAGCGCCTGGTCGCGCTCGCGTTGGGCTTGGGCGCGGGAATTTCGCTCGGCCTCGTAGCTGAATCATCGGTCGGTTCGTTCCATCGAGGGCTCGTTCTCCCTCTGGTCGTACTCGCCGTGCTGGCGATCGCGGCAGCGAACTTCGAGATTGATGTTGGCTCACACTTTGCGATCAGCGGCGACGTCATGGTCGCAACCGCCTCACTCGTGGTCTTTCGGCAGTCGGGATTCGTTCTCGGGCCAGCCCTGATCGGGATTCTCGGCGGTCTATATCTCGTCCAGATCAAGGAGCGTGATTTCGCCGCGATCGCGATCAACATGGCCATCGGCTGTGTATCGCTCATCGCTGGGGCGGTGCTCTTCGACGCCCTCGCTCCTGCGGCCAATCCTCCGACGCTCGTGCTCGTCGCGGCAATGGCGGCCGGCGCGTCGCTGCTCTTGCTGGTAAATGCGGTGTTGCTCTCCTGGTCGATCTCGGTCGTTCGCAAGCGGGGCTACTTGCCTGTACTCCGCCAGGTCAGCGCCTACGACGCCGGTGCGGCTCCGTTCGCATTGTTGGGTCTTGGTGTCGGCTGGACGTATCTCAACTTCGGCCCGGCCGTTCTGCCGCTTCTCGTGGTTCCGATCTTGATCGCGCGGCAGACGTTTGCGGTGTATCTGGATCTCAAGGGCGCACAAGAGCAAACGATCGAGACCTTGATCCTCGCGCTGGAGGCCAAGGACAGGTATACGGCCGGACACGTCCAACGGGTCGCGACATTCTGCGAGTACATCGGTTCCGAGTTTCGCTTCGGCCCGCGGCGGATGGAGCGCCTCCGCTACGCCGCGCTGATGCACGACATCGGCAAGCTCATCGTCCCCAACCAGATTCTCAACAAGCCCGGGAAGCTCACCGAATCGGAATTCGAGCGAGTCCAGAAGCACGAATTCGTGTCGGTCGAGCTGCTGCGCCGCATCGATTTCCTCGCGCCGGTGGCTGGCGACACCACCACCGAAGCAGCCACGGCAGCAGTCGAGGAGTCGGGCCTGGTCGAGCCTGCGATCATCCACGTCGCCGACGCGTTTGACGCGATGACCTCCACCCGTTCCTACCGCCGTGCCTTGAGCCAAGAGACGGCGTTCGACGAGTTGCGCAAGGGAGCAGGGACACAGTTCAACGCCAAGTGTGTCGATGCACTCATCGCGGCAATCGAACAACGCGGCGAACACTACGGCGATGGCCACGAGGCCGACGAGCACGAGTGGGCCGTCGCGCCCCCCACCGCCGGTACTGGTTCGGCGGGGCTCGGCGACCTCGTTACCGAGGAGCAGGCGGCGGGGTCGTGAAGCGTTGGATTCCCTTCGGTATCCTCGCGGCCGGGAGCGCCGCGGTCGCCTTGGGTGCCGAGATCGCACAGCCGGGCACGCGTTGGGCCGCCCTCGCTGTCATCGGCGGTGCAATCGGGTGCGGTGAGCTGATCGAACTGCGGCCTCCGCTCCGAGCCGCGCTCCCCATCTCGTTCGCATACATGGTCGTTCTGGCCGGTCGGGCGTCGATAGCTGATTCCGCCATCGTGCTCGTCGTCGCGCTGTTGGCGACCTTCCTCGTGCGCTCGGAGCCCGCGTCGGTCGAGGGCCGCGTCGCGCTCTTCGTCGAGCGGTTGGCAGAGGGAATGTCGGCAGCCGTGGTGTATCACGGAATGGCCGAACTGTTGGGTCCGCCTCTCAACCGTGGACAACTGCTCCTCGCTCTCGGTGCGGCGGCACTCGCGCCGATTGCGGTTGCCGAAGTCGCACGGATGATCCGCGCTCGTTCGCTCACGATCTCGGCACACGGTCGGATGGCCGACATCGCCATGGTCACGAGCGCGACGTTGATGGGCATCAGCGACCGGGGTGTAGCGGGTCACGGCGGGATGGGCCTCTGGGGTCCGGCGGTCTTCACGATCCCGCTCTTGGCAGCTTGGTATTCATATGGCCACCTCGAGGTCATCAGGCGAACGTACGAGCAGACGATTCGCGCGCTGGGCGCGGCCCCGGAGATGGGCGGCCTGGTGCGAGACGGTCACTCGGAGCGGGTCGCGGCGATGTCCGTCGCGATCGCTGATGAACTCGGCCTGTCCCGCAATGACGTCGGTCATCTGGAAACGGCCGCACTGCTCCACCACCTCGGCCAGGTTTGTCTCGACGAGCCCGAAGACGGCCGTCCTCCGGAAGCCGGCCGCGATAGCGAATGCCGGTGCGACGATCTTGCGAAGCACTCAGTTGCTTGCTCCCGCCGGCGATGTCATCGCCGCCGAATGGCAGACCCAACCCGACAAGGCGGTACGCCCGTCGGCCAGGTCGGGGCAGATTCTGAAGGCGGCCAGCGCATTCGATGAGTTGTCCGAGGGTGATCCGGAGCGGGCCGGGGCTGCGTTGGAGTTGTTGTGCTCGGCGCCGGAGTTCATCTTCGACACCAAGGTCCTCGACGCGCTCGAGGCTGTTCTCGATAAGCGCGGGCTTCTCGGCGTCTCGCCGTAGTTGGGCCTGACCGGAGAGATCCGGATCGTCAGATCGGCAGCGAGACTCCGAAGCGGCGTGGTCGTCGGCTGGCCTCGAAACAGACGTCAATGATGCCGAGCCCGATCACGATGTCGCCGACCGAGAACTGCTGGTTCGGTACGCCGGGCAAGGTGATCACGTCACCGAGAAACGGCAGCCGGGTGGTGTCGTTCACGCGGTCGGTGTTTCACGGTCTGCTCGATTGGCACGTGGACCTCGCGACCGTTGCGTTCGCGCACGTCGTCCTTCGTGGGCATTCCCTGATTCAGGGCGATCACGAACACGTTCAACGCGATACCTACCGCGATCAACGACATGCCCTTGACCTTCTTGTTCGTGTAGCAGAACACGAAGATCAGTACGTACGAGAGCAGAAGGATCGCGAAGCCGAGATCGTCGATTCGGTCCTTGGGGAACGTGACGAACTCGAGCACGATCTGGATTCCGAGCGCTACGAACAGCAACCAGAGAATCCGGAACTGGATGCGACCGAGACGTTTGAAGGACCCCTTGGTCACGACGACGACGAGCATCGCGACGACGATCATCAGCAGGAAGAAATCACTGCCGGACACGGTACCGAGGCGCGTGCGGCGAACGCAGGTATCCTGCCGCGACATGTTCGAGTTGCGCACCCGCACTGCCGGCACCGTCGTCCACGTCGAAGTCGACGAAGGCCAGATGGTCGCCGAGGACGACGAGATCGCGGTGTTCGAATCCGACGGCGGGCGCATCGTCGTCACCACCGAGGTCCCCGGCGTCGTGCGTGAGCTCTACATCGAAGCCGGGTACCGCGTCGGCGCGGGCGCGGTGATCGCGCTGATCGACGAGAGCTAGCTGTAGTTCCCATCCACGTTCGTCAGTACGGGCTCCTTGAGACTTGAGGGTGCGACCCACTCTCACCTCAAGGAGCCCGATGCTGTTGCACGGTAACGCCAAGCTGACCCCGTTCCAGCGGACCTTGTTGTCGGTTCGTGTCCGTGATGAGGGGTGGACGGTCGAGGAGGCAGCGGAGGCTGCTGGTTGTTCGCAACGGACGGTGTATCGATGGTTGGCTCGTCACGCGGCGGGTGAACCGATGACGGATCGGTCTTCGGCACCGAAGTCGTGTCCGACGCGTACACCGGCGTCGGTCGAGGCAGAAATCGAACGGCTCCGTCGGTTGCGTTACACGAGCACGAAGATCGCGGCGACGCTCGAGCTGCCGACATCGACGGTGTGTGCGGTGTTGAAGCGTCTCGGGTTGAACCGGTTGTGGAAACTGGGCCCGCTCGAACCACCGAACCGGTATTGCCGTCGCCATGCCGGCGACCTGGTGCACGTCGATGTCAAGAAACTCGGCCGGTTCCGTCGTCCGGGACACCGCGTTCGAGGCCGAGGACCCGGACGTCGCAGCTACAACGCCGGGTGGGAAGCCGTCCATGTGTGTATCGACGACGCGACCCGCCTCGCGTACGTCGAAGTGCTTCCCGATGAACGCGCGGTGACCACCATCGCGTTTTTCGAACGGGCCGTCGCTTGGTTCGCCGCACGCGGTGTCACCGTCCGTCAAGTGCTCTCCGACAACGGCTCGCCCTACCGGTCAGGCGTGTGGGCCGCCTGGTGTCAGTCGCATCAGATCGAGCATCTCCGCACCCGCCCCTACCGGCCCCGCACCAACGGCAAAGCCGAGCGATTCATCCAGACCATGCTGCGCGAGTGGGCCTACGCCGCGACCTACCGGAATTCAACCCACCGCACGCGTGCACTCCCCGCATGGATCGACTACTACAACCACCAACGACCACACGGCGCCCTCGGACACAAGACACCCGCCAGCCGCCTCCAAGCGGACTGACCAACGTCCATGGGAACTACAGCTAGCGCTAGTAGTTCGAGGGCAGTAGGCGCTCGAGGTACGAGTAGCAGAAGAACAGCGCCACGAGGAACGGCACCGCGCCGACGATCCACGTCGGCCAGCGCGGGTGGCGGTGGAACGCGAGCCACCACAGCAGGCCGATGATCGCCACGATCACGGCCCAGATGATCGTGGGTGTCCGCGACGAGCTCTCACCGGACAGGCCGTCGATGCTCTCGCTCACATGCTTCGGCCTGGCGACGGCCGGCAAGGGTTGGGCCCCGTCTTCGAGGACCAGGCTGCTCTTCACCACCAACCGTTGAGAAGCCGAGTACTTCGGGTTGCACGTGGTGAGGGTCAACGTCGCCAGGTTGGTGCCGGGTTGCGCGGGATCGGGGGTGGAATCGAGCACCGCGACGTCGCTCGGGTCGACGACCAGTTGGGATGTCACCTGGTAGGTGAACTTGCCCTGGACGGTGGTCACCGTGATCCTGTCGCCCGCATTGAGTTGGTCGAGGTCGCCGAACGGCGCGCCGTAGGTGGTGCGGTGCCCCGCGATCGCGGTGTTACCGGCGTGGCCGGGTAGCTGGGTGAACGGGTAGTGACCGGGACCCTTCCGCAGGTCGTCGACGTCGACCCCCTCGACGACGACCTGGTTCACGCCGATCTTGGGGATGGAGATGATCGCGAGGGCGTTCCCTCCGGCGGGCACGGTGATGGGCGCGAGGGTGGTGGCGGTGGCCGGGAGCGTGGTCGTGGGCGTGCTGCTCGAAGGAGTGGTGGTCGGCGTCGCCGCCTGTTGGAGCGAGTGCTCGAACTGGCTCCGGAGGTGGTCCTGCTGCCGGGCCTGGTAGATGCCGGTGCCCCAGAGTTGGTAGGCCACGAACAGCAGCAGGAGGATCCCGAGGGTCACCAGGACCCGCCCGATCGCCCCCAATGTCCTGCGCATCGCCGCTGAGGCTAACGGCCGTAGGCTCGGTCGCCGGTTCGACCACCGAGCGCGGCCCTCCGTACACTGTGGCCATCGATCGCCCGGAGGCGAGTGTGCCTGTCGTCGTCCGTCTCCGTTCTGCCGTTTGCCTCCTGGGGCGCTTCCCGGCGCTGGCCGGTGTCGATCTCGACGCCGCCAGTGGCGAGGTCGTGTTGCTGTCGGGAGCGAACGGCGCCGGAAAGACCACTCTGCTGCGGCTCCTGGCCGGGCTGGTCCCCCTCTACTCGGGCGAGGCCAGCGTGCTCGGGCACGATCTCTCCGTCGATCGCAAGAGCGCGCGGCGTGACCTCGCCCTCGTGGGTCACGAGACCTTCTGCTACGACGACCTGACCGTGCGCGAGAACCTGCTGTTCTCGGCGCGCGCTTCGGGGCATCGGCCCGCCGACGCCGACGCCGCGCTCGAGCGCATGGGGCTCACCCGCGTCGGCGACGTCGTGCACCGCCGCCTCTCGGCGGGGCAGCGCCGACGGCTTGCACTGGCGGTGGCCCTGTCGCGCGACCCGCGCCTCTTGCTGCTCGACGAGCCCCACGCCGGCCTCGACGCCGAAGGCCGCGAGGTGCTCGACGCGGTGGTGCGCGCCGCGCCGTCGGAGCACCGCACCGTGCTGATCGCCTCCCACGAGCTCGAGCACACCCGCGGCCTCGCCGCCCGCGAAGTCGTCCTCACCGCCGGCCAGGCCCACCTCGACCCGAGGCCCGATGAACATGCGGTGGACGAAGCGACGGAGGAGCGCAGTCCGCTCGCTAGCGAACGAGCAGATGCGGTGACGCCGCCCGATGTGTCCGACCAGGGTCGCGAGGGAGCGCAAGGGCAGGAGCGGGGCCTGCTCGCCAGCGAGCGAACGAAGGCGGTGATCCAGTCGGATGTCGTCTGACCGAGGTAGCGAGCGAGCGCAGAAACGGAGTGAGCGAGCGCAGAATCAGGGTGAGCGAGCGCAGAATCTGGCCCGCGAGGTCCTCCTCGTCGCGGGGAAGGATCTGCGGATCGAGGCGCGCTCCAAGGTCACGATCCAGCAGATCGTGCCGTTCGGACTCATCGTGCTGCTGCTGTTCGCGTTCGCCCTCGACCCGGACCGGGGGATCCTGCAGCGGGTCGCTCCTGGCCTCTTCTGGGTGACGGTCCTCCTGGCCGCGCTGCTGGCCGTCTCGCGGTCGTTCAGCATCGAAGCCGACAACGGGGCCCGCGACGGGTTGCGCCTCTCCGGCCTCGACGGCCCGGCCCTCTTCTTGGGCAAAGCGGCGGCGCTGGCCGTGCAACTCCTCGCCCTCGAGGCGGTGCTGGCGGCCACGGTCGTCGTCGTCTACGGGATCGCCCTGAACACGCTCGTGCCGCTGATCCTGGCCACGTTGGCCGCGACCGTCGGCGTGGCGGCCACCGGTACCCTCTACGGCGTGCTCGCAGCAGGCCTGCGGGTTCGCGAGACCCTTGTTCCCGTGCTCCTCCTCCCCGTGGTGGCGCCGGTGCTGCTCGGGGCGACCCGAGCCTGGGAAGCTGCGATCGACGGCATACCTTCGGATGCATGGCCATGGGTGGCGCTGCTCGGGGTGTTCGCGCTGCTGTTCACCACGATCGGGATGCTGGCCTTCGGACCGCTCCTGGAGGAAGCATGAGACTCCTGAAACCGCAGGTGAGCAAGGCGCTCGGATGGCTCTCGTTGCTGTCGGTCGTCGTGCTCGCGTTGTTCGGCCTCTGGGGCGCGCCACCCGACGCGGTGCAGGGCGACGCGCAACGTCTCATGTACCTCCACGTGCCGGCGGCGTGGGTCGCGTACCTCGCCTTCGGCATCACCGCGCTCGGATCGGCGCTGTGGCTGTGGCCGCGCACCCGCGCCACGGTGTGGGACCGCCTGGCGGGCGCATCGGCCGAGCTCGGTGTGATCTTCACCGCGCTCACGCTCGTCCTCGGTTCGCTGTGGGGCCGTCCGGTGTGGGGCGTGTGGTGGGCGTGGGACGCACGACTCGTCACCACCGCGGTGTTGTTCTTCCTCTACCTCGGGTACCTGGCGCTCCGTCGGATCCCGAGCGCGCCCGACGCGCGGGCGAAGCGGTGCGCGATCGCGGCGCTGATTGCGTTCGCCGACGTGCCGATCGTGCACTTCTCGGTCAACTGGTGGCGCACGCTGCATCAGCAGGCGACGATCTTCAACCCGGATCTCAACGCCCAGATCCATGGCGTGATGGCGTTCACGCTCTGGTTCGGCGTGCTCGCGTTCACGATCGTGTTCGTGTACCTCCTCGACAAGCGCTTCTACCTGCTGTCGCTCGACGAAGATCGCGAGGAGCGCGAGGTGCAGCTGGCGATCGCCGAGCGGGTCGGCACCAGCGCTCCGCAACCCGCGTCGCAGGCAACCGCGCCGTCGGCGCCCCCGTCGCCCACCGTCGAAGTCGGGACGACCTGATGGAGTTCGCGGGCTACGTCATCACCGGTTGGGTGCTCACGGGTGTGGTGCTCGGCGGGTACTGGCTCTGGATCGTGCAACGTACGAAGCGCGCGGAACGGTCGCAGAGGCCCGAATGACCACGGTGGTGGCTCCCCCCGACATACCCCCGCCTCGGCCGCGCCCGAAGCGGCGAGGTCGCTACATCGTGGCCGTCGGTGGTTGCGTGGTCGCAGTGATCGCGATCGTGGTGCTCGCAGTCGTCCTGTCGCAGAACGTCGAGTACTTCCGGACGGTCTCCGAGGCCACCCGCAACCGGCAGTCGGAGGGCACGTCGCAGTTCCGCCTCGCCGGTGGCGTGGTCGACCACTCCGTGCACCCGACGGCCAATGGGGTCACCTTCCTCGTGACCGACGGCAAGGCCACCGTCACCGTGCACCACACCGGCGACACCCCCGCGCTGTTCAAGAACGGCGCGCCGGTCGTGGTCGAGGGGCACTGGGCTTCCACGAGCAAGAACGCCCCGTTCGACTCCGACCGCATCCTCATCAAGCACGGCGCCGACTACACGCCGCCGAAGGTCGACACCAACGCCAAGAAGGCTTCGACCGGGTGAAAGCCGCGCTCGGGTACGGAGCCGTCGCCTTCGGCGCGGGCGCGGCAGTGGTTGGCATCACCGCGTTGCTCGCGGGGCTGCAGCTGCGCGACGCGATGTTGCTGCGCTTCGGCCGCCGCTGTGTGTTCGGCGTGTTCCTCGCCGCGCTCGTCGCCGCGGGCGCGATGGAGTGGGCGCTGATCACGCACGACTTCTCGCTGCAGTACGTGGCGCAGAACAGTGCGCGCGGTACGCCAATGCTCTTCACCATCACCGGCCTGTGGGCAGCGCTCGAGGGCTCGATCCTCCTCTGGGCGGTGATCCTCGGCGGCTATCTCACGTTCGTCGCGTGGAAGTTCCGCCGTCGTTCCACTGACCCGTTGGTGGCGATCGCCACCATCACCGGCCTCGTCGTCGCCCTGTTCTTCTTCGCGCTGATGCTGGGCCCGGCGAATCCGTTCCGCACCCTGAGCACGGTTCCGCTCAACGGCACCGGCGCGAACCCGTTGCTCCAGAACAACGTGCTGATGGCGTTCCACCCGCCGATCCTCTATCTCGGCTACGTCGGGTTCACGGTGCCGTTCATGTTCGGGATCGCCGCGCTGGTCACCGGTCGCTTCGGCGAGGGCTGGCTCGCCGACACCCGTCGCACCACGCTCGTCGCCTGGGGCTTCCTCACCGTCGGCATCATCCTCGGCGCGTGGTGGAGCTACGAGGTGCTCGGCTGGGGCGGGTTCTGGGCCTGGGACCCGGTCGAGAACGCGTCGCTGCTGCCCTGGCTCACCGCCACCGCGTTCATCCATTCGGTGATCGTGCAGGAACGACGCGGGATGCTGCGGGTCTGGAACCTGTCGCTGGTGATCGCGACGTTCTGCCTCACCATTCTCGGCACCTTCCTCACCCGGTCCGGTGTGATCGATTCGGTGCACACGTTCAGCGAGTCCGACATCGGGCCGTGGCTCCTGGCGTTCCTCGGGGTGATCGCAGCAACGGGCATCGGCCTCGTCGCCTGGCGCGGCGACCAGTTGCGTGCGCCGGGACGCATCGACTCCGCGGTGTCGCGCGAGTCGGCGTTCCTCGCCAACAATCTGCTCTTCGCCGCGCTCGCGTTCGTGGTGCTGCTCGGCACCGTGTTCCCCCTCGTCGCCGAAGCGGTGCGAGGGTCGCAGCTGTCGGTGGGTGGTCCCTACTTCGATCGCATGGCCACCCCGATCGGGTTGGCGCTGCTGTTCCTGATGGCGGCGGCGCCCGCGCTGCCGTGGCGCGCCACCACCGGCGAAGTCGTACGCAACCGCTTGCTGCTGCCGGCATGGATCGGCGGACTCACGATGCTGGTGGCGGTCGTGCTCGGCGCGCGCGGCCTGGAGGAGATCATCGCCTACGGGCTGGGCGCATTCGCCACTGCGGGCATCGTGCGCCAGTTCGCCCTCGGCATCCGCGGTCGTCGTCGTGCGCTGGGTGAGTCGCGCACGGTGGCGCTGGGCCGCGCCACGCGCTCGAATCCGCGGCTCTACGGTGGTCTCGTCGTGCACTTCGGTGTCGTGCTCATCGCGGTGGTGCTGGCGGCGTCGTCGGCCTATGGCGCCAACCGCGACGTCCGGTTGGCGCAGGGGCAGTCTACGAAGGTGTCGGGATACACGTTCACGTACCTGGGTTCCTCCACGACGCGTTCGGCGCAGAAGAACACGATCTCGGCGCGGGTGAAAGTGGCCAAGGGCGACCATGTGCTCGGCACGTACACGCCGGGGATCTCGACGTATCCGAACAGCACCGAGGGCATCGGCACGCCGTCGATCCACACCGGGGTGCTCGAAGACGTCTACCTCACGCTGGTCGCGGCGAAAGACTCACAGCACCGGATCACCCTCGGCGTGCGGATCAACACGCTGATCGTCTGGCTCTGGATCGGCGGCGCGTTCATGGCGCTCGGCACGATCCTCGCGCTCGCGCCACGGTTGCGGCGTCGGCCGCGTCCCGCGTCGATCGACGGGGCGGAGCCCGAACCGGAGCCTGCGCCCACTCCCACTCCCACGCCTGCCCCCGAGGACGGACCGCTCGAAGAGGTGCCGGTGTGAAGCGTCCGGCGCGGTGGATCGCGCTCTCGGTCGCGCTCGTGGTCGTGGTGCTCGGCGTCGTGCTCGCGCTCAACGTGGGCACCGACCCCGCGTCGGCGTCGAAGCAGAGTCCGTTCCTCGGCAAGCAGGTTCCGGCCTTCAACCTTCCGCAGCTCACGGGCGGCGCGGTGTCGAAGCAATCGATTGCGGGCAAGTCGGTGATCATCAACTTCTGGAACACCTGGTGCGTACCGTGCGTGCAGGAGTTGCCGGAGTTGCGGACGTTCTACGCGCAACACGCCACCGACCCCGATTTCGTGATGATCGGCATCGTGCGCGACCAGCAGTACAGCGACAACACGGTGCGCGCCTACGTGAAGAAGAACGGGATGGACTGGACGATCGCCCTCGATCCCGGTAGCCAGGCCGCGCTCGACTTCGCCACCCGCGGCCAGCCCGAGACCATCGCGGTGTCGCCGCAGGGAGTCGTCGCGGCGTCGAAGTACGGGCCCATGAGCAACGGCGACCTCGAGAAGTTCCTCGCCGCGGCGCGGAACTACGGATGATCCGTCGGTGGGGTCCCTGGATCGCGCTCGCGGTCGTGGTGGCGATCGCGCTCGCGGTGGTCCTGTGGCCGAGCGGGCACGAGTCCGCGGCGGCGCGCGCACACTCGCTCGAGACCGAACTGAAGTGCCCGGAGTGTGAGGGACTGTCGGTCGCCGACAGTCAGGCGCCGACGTCCGTGGCGATCCGGGCCGACATCAAGCGGCGGATCGCCAAGGGCCAGAGCGACGCGACGATCCGGCAGGCCTACGTCGACGACTACGGCCAGTCGATCCTGCTGTCGCCCCAGAGCTCGGGTATCAGCCTGATCGTGTGGGTGCTGCCGGTGCTCGTGCTCGCGCTCGGCGCCACCGGCATCGTGTTCGCGCTGCGGCGCAATCGCGCGGAGCCACGGCTGCACGCGACCGACGCCGACGAGACGCTGGTGGAGCGCACCCGAGGTGCCGAGACGTGAGCAAGGGTGGCGCAGGCAAGGGTGGCACGGGCAACTCAGGCACGGGGAAAGCGGGCGCAGGGAAGGGCAGGTCGACCTCGGGGGAGACCGGCGGCCTCGACCGTGAGGCGCGTGCCCGGTTGGAGCAGGAGCGCGACTTCCTGATGAAGTCGCTCGACGACCTCGAGCTCGAGCACGAGAGCGGGGGCATCGACGACGAGTCCTACTCGTCGCTGCACGACGACTACACCGCGCGCACGGCCGCGGTCATCCGTACGTTGCGCGACGGCGTCGACACCCGTCCCGCGACGCCCCCGAGATCGGCGCGCACCGCGCGCACACGGGTCGCGGTCGTGGCCCTGATCGTCGTGTTCGCGCTGGTGGCCGGGGTCTCGCTCGCGTACGCGCTCGGCGCGCGTCTGCCCGGGCAGACCGCGTCAGGGAACTCGCAGGCCAGCAGCTCGTCGAGCGCGTCGGCGAAGATCGGCAGCACCATCACGCGCCTCCAGAAGTCGGTCAACGCCTCCCCGGACGACTACGAGCTGCGGTTGCAACTCGCCGACGCGTACGCGAGCAACAACGACCTGCCCACCGCGATCAAGCAGTGGGACGCCGCGATCACGATCAGTCCGACACGCCCCGAGGCCCAGGCCCTGATCGGACGCGCGCTCTACATCGTGTCGGAGAGCCTGCCCGAGCAGGCGGCGCAGCAGCAGGCGGTGGCGGAGGCGGTCGCCGCCGAGGACAAGGCGATCCAGGACGATCCCACGTACGCCGACAGCTACTTCTACCGCGGCGTGATCCGATCGGGGATCCAGCAGCTGGCCGGCGCGCAGGCCGATCTCCAGAACTATCTGCTCAAGGCGCCGAACGGACAGTGGGCCCAGAACGCCACGTCGTTGCTCGCGCAGGTCACGACCGCGCTCGAATCGCCTTCGACTACCGTGCCACCGACCACCACCCAGCCGAAGAGCAAGAAGAAGTAGGAGCCCGTAATGGCGCAGCCCCCCGCGTACGAGATCGACGACTCCAAGGTCTACAGGGCCACCATCACGACCGACCGTGGTTCCATCGTGATGGAGCTCGACCCCAAGCTCGCCCCGAACACGGTCAACCATTTCGTGGCGCTCTCGCGTGCCGGTTTCTACGACGGTCTCACGTTCCACCGGGTCGTTCCCGAGTTCGTGATCCAGGGCGGCGACCCCGAAGGAAGCGGTCGCGGCGGTCCGGGCTACAAGTGGGCCGACGAGCCGGTGAAGGGCGAGTACCGGCTCGGCGCGGTGGCGATGGCCAATGCCGGTCCCGACACCAATGGATCCCAGTTCTTCGTGTGCATCGACGACTGCTCGCGCAAGCTCACCAAGAGCTACAACCTCTTCGGCTACGTGGTCGACGGCATCGACGTCGCCACCAACACGCAGGTCGGCGACGTGATGCGCACCGTGGTGATCGAGGAGATCGACGCGTAGCCGGGGCGCGTAACCTGGCCCGCATGGAGAACGCCGACGTCGGGATCTTCGGGCCCGAGAGCATCGCCTGGAGGATCCACGCCGATCCGGTGATGCTCGTGGGCGGGCTCCGGGCGTTGCTCGTACAGGCGCTCGAGCCGCGCGCGATGGCGGCCGTCGACCAGCACAGCAAGTTCCGCGAAGACCCGTGGGGCCGGCTCGAACGCACCACCAACTTCGTGCTCGCCACCACCTACGGCGACACTGCGGCCGCCGAAGCGGCGGCCGCCCGAGTGCGGAAGGTGCACGAGCACATTCACGGCGTCGATCCCGTCACCGGTGGCACCTACGCCGCAGCCGATCCCGACCTGCTGCTCTGGATCCACGCGGTGGAGGTCGATTCGTTCGTCCTCGCCTACCGCACCTATGCGGGCCGTCTCACGCGGGAGGAGGCTGACCGGTACGTCGCCGAGATGGCGCGCGTCGCCGAGATGGTCGAGTTGCCCCGCGCCATGGCCCCCCGGTCGATGGGCGAGCTCCAGGAGTACCTCCGCTCGGTGCGTGGGCTGCAGGTCACGCCGGCCGCGCGCGACGGCTTGCGCGTCGTGCTCTTTCCGCCCATGGGCCTGCGGTACCGGCCGCTCTGGGCGATTCCGACCACCGCGGCGGTCGCGATCCTTCCCGGGTACGCACGTCGCCTCTACCGCATCCCCTGGTTCCCCCCGGCCGCGATGCCGGTGCGGACGGGCGTGTACGCGCTCAGCCGGGTGCTGAATCTCGTCACCCCGACTCCGCCGGCGCTCCGCCACGCCCGCGAACGGGTGCAGTCCGGCCTCGCCGCGTGAGGAGCGCGGCGTGAGGGGCCCGGAATGAAGGTCACGGCGAAGGCCGACTATGCGGTGCGCGCCGTGCTCGAGCTCGCGGCGGCCGACGGTGGGTTGGTAAAGGCCGACGTGATCGCCGAGGCGCAGGCGATCCCGCGGCATTTCCTCGACAACATCCTCACCGATCTCCGGCGCGCCGGCATCGTGGCGACCCATCGGGGCGCCGACGGCGGTTCGCGCCTCGCCCGGCCGGCCGCTGACATCGCGCTGGCCGACGTGATGCGCGCCATCGAAGGACCGTTGGCCGCGGTGCGTGACATCCGCCCCGAGTCGCTGGCGTACGACGGCCCGGCGGAGCGGCTGCCCGAGGTGTGGATCGCGGTGCGCGCCGCGCTGCGCGGCGTCCTCGAACGGGTCAGCGTGGCGGATGTCGCCGCCGGCCGCCTGCCGAAGTCCGTCGAGCGCCTCGCCGCCGACCCGGAGGCGTGGAAGCCGCATTAAGCGACGAAGCGGAGCCGGCGGGCGACATTCCGGCGTGGAACGGTGGGCGGAGCGAAGTCGACCATTTGCGAGGGCGTAGATTTCAACTGAGAACCGCGCGCAGCAGGAGACCGAAGCATGGCAGAGACCATCGGGCCCACGACGCCCATCGAACTGGTCGAGACCGCGTACGCGCGTTACCCGCGCGCACTCGCCGACGCCCGACGACGGCTCGGCCGCCCACTCACGTTCGCCGAGAAGATCCTGTTCGCCCACGCCGACGACAGCGCGACCGTCGGCATCGACCGGGGCGTCGACTATGCCGACTACCGGCCCGATCGCGTCGCCATGCAGGACGCCACCGCGCAGATGGCGCTGCTGCAATTCATGACCGCCGGCCTGCCCCGCGTGCAGGTGCCGAGCACGGTCCACTGTGATCACCTGATCCAGGCCCGGGTCGGCGCCGACTCCGACCTCGCCACCGCCCTCGACGTGAACTCGGAGGTGTACGAGTTCCTGCGTTCGGTGTCGTCGAAGTTCGGCATCGGCTTCTGGAAGCCCGGCTCCGGGATCATCCACCAGGTCGTGCTGGAGCAGTACGCGTTCCCGGGCGGCATGATGATCGGCACCGACAGCCACACGCCCAACGCCGGGGGGCTGGGCATGGTCGCCATCGGGGTGGGCGGCGCCGACGCCGTCGACGTGATGGCGGGCTGGCCGTTCAACACCAAGGTTCCCAAGGTGATCGGCGTGCACCTGCGCGGCGAGCTCTCCGGGTGGGCCGCGGCCAAGGACGTGATCCTCAAGGTCGCCGGGATCCTCACCGTGAAGGGCGGCACCGGCGCGATCGTCGAGTACTTCGGGCCGGGCGCCGAGTCGATCTCGGCCACCGGCAAGGCCACGATCTGCAACATGGGCGCCGAGATCGGCGCGACCTGCTCGCTGTTCCCGTACGACGCGCGCGCGGCCGCTTACCTCAAGGCCACGGGCCGCGAGGCGCTGGCCAACCTCGCCGACGCGCACGCCGAGCACCTCCGCATCGACCCCGAGGTGCTCGACGACCCCGAGCGGTTCTTCGACCGCGTGATCGACATCGACCTCGACGAGCTCGAGCCGCATCTCGTGGGTCCACACACCCCCGACCTCGATCGCCCGATCTCCGAGGTGGGTCGCGCTGCGCGCGAAGAGGACTACCCGGTCGAGATCAGCTACGCACTCGTCGGGTCGTGCACCAACTCGTCCTACGAAGACATCGGCCGCGCCGCGCACGTCGCGCGGCAGGCGAGCGCGAACGGGCTCTCGGTGAAGACGCCGCTGCTCATCACGCCCGGCTCCGAGCAGGTGCGGGCCACCATCGAGCGCGACGGTCTCTTGGCCGATCTCGAAGCGATCGGAGCGACGGTGCTCGCCAACGCGTGCGGTCCCTGCATCGGACAGTGGCAGCGCGACGACATCGAGAAGGGCGACCGCAACACGATCGTCTCGTCGTTCAATCGCAACTTCCCGGCCCGCAACGACGGCAATGCCGCGACCCTGTCGTTCATCGGCTCGCCGGAGACGGTGGTGGCGATGGCGCTCACCGGGCGGCTCGACGTCGACTTCGTGCGCGAGCCGGTCGTCGCCCCCGACGGCTCGAAGGTGCAGCTGACCGCGCCGTCGGCCGACGAGCTGCCGGCGCGCGGCTTCGATCCCGGCGAGTCGGGCTTCCAGCCTCCGGCCGACGACCCGACGACGGTCGAGGTCGTGGTCTCGCCGACCTCGGACCGCCTCGAGTTGCTCGAGCCGTTCCCGGCTTGGGACGGCGAAGACTTCACCGGCCTCACGGTGCTGATGAAGGCCACCGGCAAGTGCACGACCGACCACATCTCGCCGGCGGGGCCGTGGCTCAAGTACCGCGGTCACCTCACGAACATCTCCGGCAACCTGTTCATCGGGGTGAACAACGCGTTCTCGCTCGACCAGCCGGGGTCCGGGGTCGACGTGCGCGACGGTTCCGTGAAGCCGCTCCCTGATCTGGCCAAGGCTTACAAGGACGCCGGGATCTACTGGGTCGCGGTCGGCGACGAGAACTACGGCGAAGGTTCGTCGCGCGAGCACGCGGCGATGGAGCCGCGCTACATGTTCGGCCGTGCCGTGATCGTCCGGTCGTTCGCCCGTATCCACGAGGCCAACCTCAAGAAGCAGGGCATGCTCGCGCTCACCCTCGCCGACCCCGCCGACTACGAGCGCATCCGCGTCGACGACACCATCGACATCATCGGCTTGGCCGAGCTCGCGCCCGGCCGACCCGTCGCGGTGATCCTCCACCACGCCGACGGCACGACGGAGCAGATCCTCACGACGCACACGATGTCCGACGAGCACATCGCCTGGTTCCGGGCCGGTTCCGCGCTCAACGTGCTCCGCGGCGACTGACCCGTAGCCTGCACTCATGCGGGTTCTCCTGGTGGCGACGTACGAGCTCGGGCAACAACCCGGGAGCCTCGGCGCGGCCGCGGCGCATCTCGAGGCCCTGGGGCACGAGGTCCGGGCCGTCGACGTGTCCGTGGAGCCGTGGAACCCGGCGTCGGTCGAGTGGGCCGACGAGGTGGCGTTCTCGGTACCGATGCACACCGCCGCCCGGCTCGCCCGCGATGTGGCGCGGGGTATCGACAAGCCGACCCGCTGCTTCGGGCTCTACGCGAACCAGTGCAGTGACTTCGCCGGCGCGGTCGACTGGGACACCGCCGGCGCCGCGGCAGCTCCGGTGCGGTCGATCCTCCCTCCGCTCGACCGTTACGCCCGCCTCGAGATCGCGGGCGAGCAACGCCTTGTCGGTTCCGTCGTCGCCAGCCAGGGCTGCGCCCACCGGTGCCGACACTGTCCGGTACCGGTCGTGTACGACGGGCGTGTCCGACGCGTCGACGAGAGCGCGGTGCTCGACGACATCGCGCAACTCGTGGCCGCCGGTGCGCGACACATCACGTTCGGCGATCCCGACTTCCTGAACGCGCCGCCGCATTCGCGCCGGGTCGTGCGCGCGCTCCACGAGCGCTTCCCGGCGGTCACGTTCGATTGCACGGTGAAGGTCGAGCACGTGCTGCGGCACGCCGACGTGTGGGGCGACATGGCCGCCGCCGGATGCGTGTTCGTCGTATCGGCCTTCGAGTCGGTCGACGACGAGACCCTGGTCCGGCTCGACAAGGGTCACACCACGCCCGACGCCGCCCGCGCCACCGCGCTCTTGCGCAGCCACGGGATCGACGTCCGACCGTCGTTCCTGCCCTTCACACCGTGGACCACTCGCGACGACGTGATTGCACTGCTCGATTTCGTGTACGAGCACGACCTCGTCGGCAGCGTGGATCCGGTGCAGTACACGATCCGGCTGTTGCTGCCGGCCGGTTCGTTGCTCCTCGATCATCCCGATCTCGCGCCCTACCTCGGCGCGTGGGACGAGACCCGGCTGAGCTACGAGTGGTCAGCGGCCGATCCCACGGTCGACGAGTTGCACCGCGAGCTCGCGGCGCTGGTCGAGCAGAGCGTCGCCGCGGGAGACACGATCTTCGAGACGTACGCGCAGGTTCGGGCCGCGGCGGGCGCGCCGCCGGTGGATCTCGCCGCGAGCACCTCGGGGCGTCCGCACCTCACCGAGAGCTGGTTCTGCTGCGCGGAACCGACCGAAGTGCAGCTCCGCACCGTCGCGCACTGAGACCCGCGCACGGAGACCGCGCACTGAAACCCTCGCGAAAAGACTGCTGCGAGCGCGGGCGCAAGCGTGGGTGCGAGCGCCTGTGCGAGCGCCGGTGCTAGCTGGGCTTTTCGCGACCAGTCGCGACCGCGCTCGCGCGGTCTCACGCATCGCGGACAGATCGATAGGTGTCACAGGCGGGTCGTAGCGCTGTTCCATGGACTCCGCGATCGATCGACCGGCGAAGGGTGTCGCCGCGGTGGTCTACGTGCGGATGGCCCCCGCCTTGCGCGAAGCGCTGCGCAACGCCGCGGCGGCCAACGGCGTCTCGCTGAATGCCTCTGCCGTCCACGCGCTGGGGGCAGCCGCCGGCCCCGACTTTCTGCGCGACGTCTCCCAAGGCGGCAAGCCGAAGACGATCGTGGACGACCGGCGAGTGCCCCGCCGCCCCGAGCCCTCACGCATGGGATCGCTCGCCGCCGAGTACATCTCCTACTGGGTGGACCGGCAGGGGATCGATCGGCTCATCGAGATCGGGCGGCGAAGCAAGGACCACGACGTGGTGGGCCTGGTGGGTGGGCCGTCAACGCCGAGCAAGAGACGCTCCGCGAGCTGAAGCGATCGGCGTAGCGCTCAGGCAGGCTCGATGTCGACGTCGAGCGCGGCGTGGGCGGCTCGAAGTGACGCCTCGACCTCGGCCGGCGTGTCGCCGCGGGCGAACAGGAATCCCAGGTAGCGGTCGCCCTCGGGGAGCGGCTGCACGCGACGCCCGTTCGCGACCGTGATCTCGAGCCCCGTGATCCCGGGCACGACCCGCGCGGCGTCCTGGCCCCGTACCGCGCGCAGCACCCCGGCGCCCGGGATGGGCAGCATCATCACGCCCGACGCCGCGGTCTCGCGGGCGAGTCCGTCGAGCGGCATCCGGAGCGCATGCCGGAGGATCAGTTCCTCCAACGCGATGCCAGCCCCGAATCGCAGCGACCGCGCGCAGAGTCCGCCGATCGAGCGCGCCGCGACCTCGATCACCCAGGCCCGGTCACCGTCGACGCGGACCTCGGCGTGAATAGGGCCTTCCACGAGCCCGAGCGCCGCGCACGCACGCGCGGTCACGTCGCTCACGAGCGCGACGACCTCCACCGGGAGTCGCGACGGCGTGACGTAGATGGTTTCCTCGAAGTAGGGACCCACGAGGGGATCCGGCTTGTCGAACACCGCGAGCACGTCCAGCGCGCCGGCGCGGAGCAGGCCCTCGACCGCCACCTCCACCCCGGGGACATACTCCTCGACCAGGATCGGGCCGCCGACGATCGCCCGCACCCGCGCGGCCGCGGCACGCGCGCCCTCGGCATCGTCGGCCCGGATGACGCCGCGACTCGCCGACAACCCGATCGGCTTCACCACGCACGGGTACCCCACGTCGGGGAGGGCCGACGGGTCGTCGGCCACCGCGAACCTCGGCTGGGGCACCTCGGCCGCGGCCAGCGCCCGGCGCATCGACGCCTTGTCGCGGGTGGCGGCCACCGCCGCCGGCGGATTGTGCGGGAACCCGAGCTGTTCGCCCACGGTCGCGGCCACGAGCACGCCCTGATCGTCGACCGCGATCACCGCGTCGATGGGTGCCCGCCGGTCGAGGTCGACGATCGCCCGGGCCGCGTCCTCGGGATCCGACAGGGGCACGACCACCGCCCGGTCGCCCATGGCGGCCGCCATCGCCTGCGCCTCCTCGGAGCCGACGACCACGTCGACCCCCAGGTGGGCGGCGGCACGCACGAAATCGGGCGCCCGGTACGTGGCGGTGGGCAGCAGGAGGAGGACACGGGGCACAGGCGTATCATGGCCGGTATGAACGAGCTGCTGACCATCACCGAGGAAGCACGGGCGACGGTCCTGGAGGTGCGGGCCGCCGAGGCCGACGCCGACGGCCTCGCACTTTGGGTGGAGGTCAACGGCGAGCAGGCCGGGGCGTACACCTACCTCATGGAGTTCCGTCCGGTGGCCGACCTCGGCCCCGACGTCGTCATCCAGCACCACGACGACCTCCCCGTCGCCATCCCGGCCGACAGCGTCGACCGGCTGCGGGGCGCCACGCTCGAGTTCCGCGGCGGCATGGTCATGCAGAACCCCAACTACCCGACGCCGGCCTCCCCGGCCGTGCTCGACCGCCCGCCGGCCGATCTCTCGGGCGAGGTTCCCCAGCGGGTCCTGCAGGTGCTCGAGGAGCAGATCAACCCGGCCATCGCCGCCCACGGCGGGATGGCGGAGCTGGTCGCGGTCGAGGACAACATCGCTTACCTGCGGCTGTCCGGCGGCTGCCAGGGCTGCGGGATGGCTTCGGTCACCCTGAGCCAGGGCATCGAGGTCGCGATCCTCGACTCGGTGCCCGAGATCACCGAGGTGATCGACGTGACCGACCACGCCACCGGCGCCAACCCCTACTACGAGGCCGCCAAGAAGTAACGCGCGGTTCGCGGACGCGCGCGCTTCTCTACGAGCCCGCTCGTCTAAGAGAACCGCAGCGCGTCCTCGGCGGCGTAGTGCGCGACCGCGCTGTCGGCGGTGGCGTGCTGCTGGATCGACGCGACGATCCCGGGGAGCTGCTCGGCCGGGATGGCACACGTCATCTCGGTGGGGTCCATGCCGGTGCGCACGCGGCTCAACGCGCAGCCGACACTCGCAGCGGGCACACCCTGCTCCTTGGCCACCGCCACGATGTGGCACTGCGGCTTGCCCTCGATGCGCAGCCCGGGAATCGCGTCGGACAGCACCATGAGCTGACGACCGCTGACCCGGAGGAGCACGACGTCGGGATCGACGGGGGACTCCGCCAGCGGGCCGTAGGTAACCGCGCCGGGCCGCTCACTGACCACCGGGATCTGCGGCACGATGTCCATGGTGACCCACCCCGTCTCGAGGAGCGCGGCGACGTCGGAGTTCCCGGCCACCTCGTCGAGGGTCTTGAAGCCGTGGGTGAGGCTACCGACGCTGCAGTTGCCGTGATCCTCGGCGATGGTGCCGAAGGTCTTCTCGGCGGCTTTCATCCAGAACACGCAGCCGGCGGGGACGCGACCAGTGCGGCCGTCGGGCAACGGCGCGGGCATCGGTTCGTCGAACGCGGGTACCCCCGGCAGCGGCGCGTCGGAGAACGTGATCGCGAGCGGCGCGTTGTTGAGGTGGAGGACACCGGTGAGCTCGGCGGCGAGCGCGGCCCAGTCGGGGGAATTGCTGGAAGGTGAGGGCATGCGGCGCAGCTTATCGACGGCGGCGGAACCTATTGCCGGAGACCGCGCAGCTGTTCCAACACCGCGGGCAGCCCGTCGACGAACGCGTCGATATCGGCTTCGGTCGACGACCATCCGACGCTGGCCCGTAGCGACCGGTCGGCGTCGACCCCCATCGCCGCTAGCACCGGCGACGGTTCGAGCGTCTCGCTCGAGCACGAGGAACCGGAGTGCACGGCCACGCCGCGCTGGTCGAGGGCCAACAGGATCGGCTCGGCCTCGACACCTTCGATGCCGAGGCACACGAGGTGGGGGAGACCGGCCACCGGATCGCCGAGGCGCTCCACCCCGCCGACGCGCGCCAGTGTGTCGCGCACCAGCCGGTCGGTGAGCGCGCGTTCGCGTTCCGCGGCGCGCCCGAGCCTCTCCTCGCCGGCGGTGAGCTCGACCGCGGCGGCGCCGAAACCCACGATGGCGGGCACGTTCTCGATGCCGCCCCGTCGGGCCCGCTCCTGCGCACCGCCGACGACGAACGACGGGAATCGCAGCCCCCGGCGCACGAGCAGCGCGGCCGCGCCGGTGGGCCCGCCGAGCTTGTGCGCGGTCACCGAGCACAGATCGGCACCGAGCGCGGCGAAGCTCACTTCGGCGTGACCGGCCGCCGCGCACGCGTCGACGTGGACCACCACGCCGCGCGAGCGCAAGCGCTCGATCACCGCGGCCGCCGGTTGCAGAGTGCCGACCTCGTGGTTGGCGAGCTGGATGGACACGAGCGCGGTGTCGTCGCGCACGGCGGCCGCAATCTCCTCGGGATCGAAGCGACCCAGCCGGTCGACGCCCACCTCGGTGATCGCGTCAGTCCCGCGTCGGACAGCTTCGAGCACCGCCGAGTGCTCGACCGCGGTGGTCACCACGTGTCGCCGCGCCGGATCGGCGTCGCGGGCGCGGGCGAGTGCGCCCCAGATCGCGGTGTTCACCGCTTCGGTGCCGCTCGAGGTGAAGACCACCTCGCGTGCCCGCGCGCCGAACAGTGCGGCGACCTGCTCGCGCGCCTCCTCGACCGCGACGCGCGTGACGTGCCCTTCGGCGTGCAGGCGACCGGGATCACCGGCGTGGTCGCGGAGATACGGCAGCATCGCCGCCAACGCCGACGGGCGGAGCGGCGATGACGACGCGTGATCGAGATATGCGCGCGCCACTCCGCGGTCCGTCAGACGCGCGCGACGCAGTGATCGTCGCCGTCGGGGCGGCTGGTCTCGAACTGCGGTGACGTCTCGCCGTAGAGGCCGGCGAGCATGCCGCGGATCATTCCGCGGTCGAGCGCGCACACCACGTGCGGATACTGCTGCGCGGTCTCGCCGAACGGGCAGCACTCCGACACGATGGCGAGGCTGCCGCCGCGCGCTTCGGTGTGCGCGGCGAAACCGTGTGCGGTGAGCGCATCGGCGACGGCGGTGAGCGCGGCACGTACGGAGCGGTGACCTTCGGTGGGATCCATCCGCGCCGCAAGAGTGGCGCCGTACTGGAAGCCGACTTCGTCGGCGAGGGTCTCGGCCTGCTCGGGCCCGAGCGCGTCGAGCGCGCGAGCGAGGAGGCTGCCGAGCAGGTCGTCGTGCTTCAGGGGGAGCGCGAGCGTGGCTTCCAACGGCCCCGCGAGGTATCGCTTCGACGGCCGCCCGGCGGTACGAGCGACCCCGTCGAGCGCGGGGCGGGCGATCTCGACCACGAGGTATCCGCCACCGGTGAGCTTCTCGAGGTGGTGGCGGGCGACGTTGGGGTGCAGCTCGAACCGGTCGGCCACGGCGCCGGCGGTGACGCCGTCGGGCCCCGCCTCGCGCACGAACAGGTAGATCTCCCGGCGGGTGGGATCGCCGAACGCATTGGTGACGGCGCTCACCACCGAGGTGAATTCGTCGGGGCTCATGCCCGCTTGCGGTCCTGGCTGTTCGATTTCCATGGCCACCCGCCTATTCTACCTATCGGCATAGTGGAAATCCTCCGAGGAGTCAGATTGCCCGACGAGCCCGAGCTGCAGGCGGCGCTGGCCGCGGTCGAGGAGCCGGAGCTGCGGCGTTCCATCGTCGAGCTCGGCCTGCTCCAGGGCCTCGCGGTCGACGGCCGGACGGTGGTGGTGGCACTCGCGGTGCCCCTCCCCGGCGACGAGTCGCGGGCCGAGCTCACCCGGCGGGTCATCGAGGCGCTGGGCGAGGTGCCCGGCGTCGACCGGGTCGACGTCGACGTGCGCGACATGGACGAAGCCGAGGTCAAGAAGGTCGCCGCGATCCTCAAGGGCGTGGCGCCCCCCAACCCGCTGCAGGTCATCGACGCCTCGCGCACGGGCCAGCAGGCGGCCCCGCCGCGCACCAACCCGTTCACCGACTCGCGCACCCGTGTGCTCGCGATCGCGTCGGGCAAGGGTGGCGTGGGCAAGTCGTCGGTCACCACCAACCTGTCGGTTGCGCTCGCGGCGCGTGGTCACCGCGTCGCCGCGGTCGACGCCGACGTGTGGGGCTTCTCGATGCCGCGCATGCTCGGCATCTCCGCGCCGCCCGGTCTCATCGACGACGTCATCGTCCCGCCCGAGGCCAACGGTGTGCGGCTGATCTCCATGGGCTTCTTCGCGCGCGAAGACCAGGCGGTGATCTGGCGGGGCCCGATGCTGCACAAGGCGCTCGAGCAGTTCCTCACCGACGTCTACTGGGGCGACGTCGACTACCTCGTCGTTGACATGCCTCCCGGCACCGGCGACGTGTCGCTGTCGATCGCGCAGTTCCTCCCGCGCGCCGAGGTGGTGGTGGTCACGACCCCGCAGCCCGCCGCGCAACGCGTCGCCCAGCGCGCGGCGGCGATGGCCGAGAAGGTCGATCTCGACGTGATCGGTGTAGTCGAGAACATGTCGTGGTTCCTGGGCGACGACGGCAAGCGGTACGAGCTGTTCGGCGCCGGGGGCGGCGAAGAGCTGGCCCACCACCTGGATGTGCCGCTCCTGGCCCGGATCCCGTTGGTACCCGCGCTGCGGGAAGGCGGCGACGTCGGTCGCCCGATCGTCGTGGCCGAGCCCGACGGCGAGGTCGCGCAGGTGTTCAACACCCTGGCCGAGCGGCTCGACGTCGAGCTCGCGCCCAAGCGGATCTACAACCCGCAGCTCAAGATCAACTGACCGCGCCGGGACCGCGGCAGGTCAGGGCGCCTCGATCATCGACGCCCGCAGCGTGACGATCTCGCCGGCGGCCAACCCGTGCCCGAGCACGTACTCCTCGAAGCCACCGTGCTCCCGCTGGAGCCATTCGAGGGTCTCGCGCATCGTCTCGGCTTCCGCGGTCATGAAGCGATCGGCGGGTGGTCGGCCGGTGTCGGCAGCCCGCGCGTGGGCGCGTGCGCGCAACGCGTCGATGGCCGCCGACGTCTGCGCGTAGTCCTCGACGATCTCGTCGTCCGAGACCTGTAGCAGCGCGAGCACGGTGGCCGCGATGAGCCCGGCGCGGTCCTTGCCTGCCGCGCAGTGGAAAACGAGCGGATGGTTCGCCGGCTCGGCGATGATCTGCATCGCCTCGACGAAGCGCGGGCCCGAGGTCTCGAGGATGAAGCGGTACAGATCGACGAGGGTGAGGTTCTCCCAGTCGATGTCGGAGTGCTCCCGGCGGGCGGGGTCGATGAGCGGGATGTGGTGGATCGTCGCCCCTGCCTCGCGCATCGGGTGGTTCGGATACGCGTCGACCTCCGTCGCGCCGCGGAGGTCGACCACCGTGCGGATCCCGCGTTCGTCGATGAGGTGCTCGACGTCTTCCGCTCGCACGTGGGCGAGTGAATCGCTGCGGTACACGCGATCGTGGCGGACCACGCCGCTCGGGGTGCGGTGCCCACCGAGGTCGCGGAAGTTGACCAGGCCGGTGAGCTCGTCGGGCCAGGGGGAGGTCATCTCCGGGACACTATTCCGGATCAGGAGTACCCTCCGACCGATGCGATCGAGAGGTCGGCTCCTCTGGGCTTCCTCGCTTGTCTTCGTCGCGATCCTCGCCGGCTGCGACACCAACCTCGGCGAGCACTCGCCCATCACGAAGCAGGGTCACTCGATGTCGGGCCTGTGGCGGGCCGCGGTGTGGACCACCCTCGCCATCGGCGCGATCGTGCTCTCGCTGATCATCTGGTGCCTGATCCGGTACCGCCGCCGGGGGCGCGACGACATCCCGAACCAGCGCCAGTACGTGATCTGGCTCGAGGTCCTCTACACCGCCATTCCCGTCGTGCTGGTCCTGATCTTCTTCGCGTACTCGTACGTCGTGCAGGACCGCGTCGACGCGTTGAGCGCGCATCCCGACGTCACCGTCGAGGTCCGCGGCTTCGACTGGCAGTGGCAGTTCCACTATCCCGACGAAGGGATCACGGTGACCGGGCTGCCCGACAAGCGCCCGGTTCTGGTGCTCCCCGTCGGGGAGACGGTGCGCTTCGTGCTCACGTCGCGCGACGTCATCCACTCCTTCTTCGTGCCCGGGTTCCTGTTCAAGCGCGACGTCATCCCCGGTCTCACGAACCGCTTCGAGGTCGAGCCCGAGAAGGTGGGCCTCTACCGCGGGTTCTGTGCCGAGTTCTGTGGCCTGGGCCACGCCACCATGACGTTCGAGGTGCGCACGATGACCAAGGCCGACTTCGACCAGTGGGTCAGCGCCCACCGGGACGCCTCGTGACCACGACCCTGGAGCGGCCGGCCGGCTCCGATCCGGGCGCGGAGCCGTCCGGCTCGACCGGGCTCCTCCGCTGGCTCACCACCACCGACCACAAGCTCATCGGCTTGAGCTACCTCGGCACGTCGATCGTGTTCTTCTGCCTCGGCGGCCTGCTCGCGCTCGGGATCCGCACCCAACTGGCGCAGCCCAACGAGAAGCTCGTCGATCCGCAGACCTTCAACGAGTTCTTCACGATGCACGGCAGCATCATGATCTACCTGTTCGCGGTGCCGTTCGCGTTCGGCCTCGCGAACTACATCGTGCCGCTGCAGATCGGGGCGCCCGACATGGCGTTCCCCCGGCTGAACGCGCTCGGCTACTGGTTGTACCTCTTCGGCGGCATCACGATGATCTCCGGGTTCCTCACCGCCGAGCGGCGCCGCGAGCTTCGGCTGGTTCGCGTACGCGCCGCTGTCGGGTGCGGTGTACTCGCCGGGGGTGGGGGCCGATCTCTGGATCGTCGGCGTGATCGTCACCAGCACCGCGGGCGTGTTCACCGCGGTGAACATCGTCACCACCATCTTCATGCTGCGAACACCGGGGATGACGATGTTCCGCATGCCGATCTACACCTGGAACATGCTCGTCACGAGCGTGCTCGTGCTCCTCACGTTCCCCGTGCTCACCGCCGCGCTGGCGATGCTCTTCGCCGACCGACATCTCGGGACCCACATCTTCGAGGCCACCGGCAACGGCACACCGATCCTCTGGCAGCACCTCTTCTGGTTCTTCGGCCATCCTGAGGTGTACATCATCGCCCTGCCGTTCTTCGGCGTGGTCACCGAGGTGTTCGCGGTGTTCTCGCGCCGGCCGGTGTTCGGCTACAAGGGTCTGGTGTTCGCCACCCTCGCGATCGGCGGGCTCTCGGTCGGCGTGTGGGCGCACCACATGTACGCCACCGGCGCGGTGCTCCTGCCGTTCTTCACCATCATGAGCCTGCTCATCGCGGTGCCGACCGGCGTGAAGTTCTTCAACTGGATCGGCACGATGTGGGGCGGTCGCATCCGCTTCGACACCCCGATGCTGTTCGCGATCGGGATGTTGGTGGTGTTCCTGATGGGCGGCCTCTCGGGGGTGCTGTTGGCGATGGCGCCGGTCGACTTCAACGTCACCGACACCTACTTCGTCGTCGCACACATGCACTACGTGATCATGGGGTTGGTGATGGGCGCGTTCGCGGGCGTCTACTACTGGTTCCCGAAGATGACGGGCAAGATGCTGAACGAGCGCCTCGGGAAGATCCATTTCTGGACGTTCCTCATCGGCATCAACGTGACGTTCTTCGTGCAGCACGAGCTCGGTCTCGACGGCATGCCGCGCCGGGTGGCGACGTACACCGCGAGCGAAGGGTGGGGGACGCTGAACCTCGTCTCCACCATCGGCTCGTTCATCCTCGCGGTCGGCGTGCTCGCATTCCTCTCCAACCTCTTCGTCTCACTGCGTCACGGCGAACCCGCGGGCAACGACCCGTGGGACGCGCAGACCCTCGAGTGGGCCACCTCGTCGCCCCCGCCGGAGCACAACTTCGACTCGTTGCCTCCCATCCGCTCGGCGCGACCGTTCTGGGACGCCAAATATCCGGAGCACGGACCGTGAAGTCGGAGGCCCGCGTCTTCCTGGGCGTCACCGTGTTCTTCATCGTGATCGGGATCGTCTACTGGTTCACCTCCTACGAGGACGCGGGGTCGGTGATGCTGGCCGCGGCGGCGGTGATGGGCCTCGTCGCGGGCGGTGCGATCTGGTTCGTCGGCCGGAACACCGCGCCGCGCGCCGAGGACCTGCCCGACGCGACCCAGGCCGACGGCGCCGGCATCGTCGACGAGTTCCCCACCGAATCGATCTGGCCGTTCGCCGTCGGGTTGAGCGGCGCCATCCTCGCCAGCGGATTCGCGTTCGGCGCGTGGCTGGTGATCATCGGCGTCGCCGCGCTCGTGCTCTCGCTGGTCGGTTACATACAGGAAGCGCGTTACGAGCGCAACCCCGACGCATCGGGCTCGGGCTCGGGCTCGGCCCCGGGTCCGGATTCGGGTTCCGACTCCACCTCGACGTAGCCCCCCGCCTCGGTGCGCGCCAGCACCGCCATGCGCTCCGGCCTCGCCCGGGACCGGGCCGCCAGTTCCTTGCAGAGCCGATAGGTCGCGACGAACGCGACGAGCGGGACCACGAAGATCAATGCCCGGAACACGTAGGTGACCGCGTTGACGGAGAGGTCGAACCGGGCGGCGATCACGTCGTTGCCGCCGGCCAGGAACAGCACGCCGTAGAACATCAGGACCGCGACACCGATCGCGGTGCGCACCGGTCGGTCGCGCGGCGAGTCGAGCAGGTGGTGCTCGGCGTGGTCGCGGGTGAAGCGGGCCTCGATGTAGGGCCACAGGTACACGATCGTGAAGGTGATCCCCGGGAGCAGGACGCCCGGGAAGAACACATTCGGTATGTCGAACCCGAACGCCCGGATCTCCCACGGTGGCATGAGGCGCAGGGCACCCTCCAACCAGCCGATGTACCAGTCGGGCTGCGACGCCGCGCTCACCGCCGCCGGTTGGAACGGTCCGTAGAGCCACACCGGGTTGATCTGCACCAGGCCGCCGAGCGCCGCGCACACCGCGAACACGAAGAAGAACAGCCCGAGGGTCTTGGCCGTGAACGTCGGCCAGAGCTTGGAACCCACGACGTTGCGTTCGCTGCGCCCGCGTCCGGGGAACTGCGTGTGCTTCTGGCGCACGAGCATCACCAGGTGCACCGTGAGCAGCCCGATGATCGCGGCCGGGATGATCAGCACGTGGATCACGAACAGGCGCGGGATGATGTCGTTGCTCGGGAACTCGCCCCCGAACACGAGGAATGCCATCCACGGGCCGATGAGCGGGATCGAGAGCAACACGGAATACGCGATGCGCAGGCCGGTGCCCGACAGCAGGTCGTCGGGCAGGCTGTAGCCGGTGAACCCGTTACCCAACGCGAGCAGGAACAGCGTCAGGCCGACGATCCAGTTGAGCTCGCGCGGGTTGCGGAACGCGCCGGTGAAGAAGATGCGCAGCAGGTGCACGAGGATCGACCCGATGAACAGCAGCGCGGCCCAGTGGTGGATCTGGCGCATGACGAGCCCGGCGCGCACGTCGAACGAAACGTGCAGGGTCGATTCGTACGCCGCCGACATCCGGGTGCCGCGCAACGGCGCGTAGCTTCCGTGATAGATGACCTGACGGGCATCGGGCACGTAGAAGAACGTGAGGTAGACGCCCGTCATGATCAGGATGATCAGGCAGTACATGGCGATCTCGCCGACCATGAACGACCAGTGGTCGGGGAACACCTTGTTGAGCGCGGTGCGGGCGAAGCGCGCCGCGCCGAGGCGCTTGTCGAGCCCGCGGGCGGTGCGCTCGACGATCATCAGCGGTCGCGGTCCCAGAAGCCCGGCCCGACCGGCTCGTGGTAGTCGCTCTGCGACCGGAGGTAGCCGTCGGCGTCGACCATGAGCGGGAGCTGCGGCAGCGGGCGGGTCGCGGGGCCGAACTCCGGTTCCGCCCCGTTCAGCACCTCGAAGGTCGACTGGTGGCACGGGCACAGGAGCCGCTGCAGCTGTTGCTGGTAGAGGCCAACCGGGCAGCCGGCGTGGGTGCAGATCTTCGAATAGGCGACGTAGCCGTCGGGTGCCCACGTCTCGCGTCCGGGGCGGGTCGTGATCGCGTGCCGCTCCGCCCGGATCAGCAGCGTCTGTGAATCGGCGGCGTCGAGGTGGCCTTCGGGGAACACGGTGAGGATGCCGCCCACCTCGAGGTCGGTGACCTTCACCGGCTTGCCCTGCTCGTTCACGACCCGCGAGCCCTTGCGCCACGAGGTGACGAAGAGAGAGTTCCCGGGGCGGGGGCCGAGCGACGCGATCGGGAACAGCGCCGCGAGCCCGAGCGCGCCGGCGGCGGCGCCGAACATGCGGAGGAGGAAGCGACGACGCGCCACCGATCCTTCGCCCTCGTACAAGCGATCGAAGTCTTCGCCGAAGCCCGCCAGATCCTCCGGGCTCGATTCGAGGCGCGGCCGCTCCTCGGTGAACGGGCCCTGCGGCAGGAGCTTGCGGGCGGCGACGACGAACGAGAAGCCGAGCCCGCCGAGCGCCAGCGCGAGCAGGACACCCTCGACCTGGGTCTGGCCCCCGAGCGCGTAGACGACGGCGAGCCCGAGCGCCGACGCGGTGGTCACCCCGAGTGCGGCCGCGATCTGGCGCGTCGCGCGTTGCTCAACGCTGGCGCTCATGGGCCTCCTCGATGCGACGGGCGACGAACAACAGAAGGGGGATGCCCACCAGGAGTGCGACCGCGCCCTCGGTGATCGGGCCCACGTGTCCGAGGGACAGACCACCGGGGTCGTCGGGGTGACGGAGGTACAACACGTAGCGCACGAGGGAGTTGAGCTGGTGCTGATCGAACGTGGTGGGTCCGAACACCGGCATCTGGCCGGGGCCGGTGCGGATGGCCTCGGCGACCTGCTGCGGCGTGGCCTGGTGGAGGTTGGGGGCGTCGTTGCCGTAGCTCAACGCCCCGCCGATGCCCGCGGCGCTGTGGCACGCCGCGCAGTTCAGCTGGAACAGGGAGGCGCCGGTGCTGATGCTCCCAGCCGCCGGATGCACGTCGGGGATCGGCGGACCCGGGCCCAACGAGGCGACGTAGGCCACGAGGTCGTCGATCTCGCGGCGTGTGAACGCCTTGGGCTTGCGCACCGGCTGCGTGTTCACGTTGGCCAACGGCATGCGCCCGGTGGTCAGTTGGAAGCTCGCCGACGCCGCGCCCACACCGGCCAACGACGGGCCGAGTGACGTGCCCAGGCCCTCGGCACCGTGACAGCTCGCGCACGACGTGACGAACAGCTCTCGGCCCCGCTCCACGTCGGCCGCGCTGAGCGTCGACGTGCCCGAGCGCACGCTCGCCATGCCCCCGATCGCGGCGCCGCCGATCGCGAGCAGCGCGGGCCCGGCGAGCAGGAGGACGACGGCCCATCGGCGCATGGGCTATCGGATGACGAACAGGGTCAGGAACAGGAGGATCCACACGACGTCGACGAAGTGCCAGTAGTAGGTGACCGACTCCGCGACCGGCGCGCGGCGCTCGAAGTCCTTCGCGCTCATCGTGACCACGACGGCGGCGATGATGAGCAGGAGACCGGCGAACACGTGGAGCGCGTGGAAGCCCGTCATGATGTAGTACATCGACGCGAATCCACTCGACGACGCCGAGAAGTCGAGGACGAAGAACTCGCGGATCTGGTTGGCGACGAACACCACGCCGAGGGCGAGCGTGATGATCATCCACCGCTGCATGCCCACGCGGTCACCGCGTTCGCGCGCCTTCCCCGCGAGATGGATGGTGCCGCTCGACGCGATGAGGAGCACGGTGGCGATCGCCGCGGCCGCCGTCTCGAGGTGCACCGCGTGGGGGAGCCAGACGCGCGAGTTGGCGCGGAGGGTCACGTAGGCGGCGAACAGGCCACCGAAGAACATCAACTCCGACGCGAGCCACACGATCGTCCCGACCGCGAGCAACGAAGGGCCGGCCCGCGAGGGAGGCGGCCGGGGTTCGAGCGTCACGCCCTGGGCCACAGGGGGATGATGACACACCCACCGGATTCCCGCGTGCCCGCGCGGGGCCGGGCGACCACGTCGACATCCGGAGGAAGTCGGTAGCCTGACCGCGTGCGCGCTGCGGTGCTGCTCGCGACGATTTCGGTGCCCCGGCCGCCCTCGTGGTCGACGCTCCTCGGTGGGTGGACGCTCGACCCGCTCTTCGTGTTCTGGGTCGGTGCCGGCGTGCTCTACCTCGTCGGGGTGCGGCGCCTCGCCGATCGCGGTCGGCACTGGCCGGTCGGGCGGACCCTCTCGTTCGGCGCCGGGCTGGCGGTGATCGCGGTCGCCACGCAGTCGGGGTTGGCCCAGTACGACCGCATCCTGTTCAGCCTGCACATCGTGCAGCACCTCCTGCTCGGCATGGTCGGCCCGCTCCTCCTGGTGCTGGGCGCGCCGATCACCCTGGCGCTGCAGGCCAGCCACCGAAGCGCACAGGCGCGCATGGTGCGCGTGCTGCACAGCCGGCCCGTGGGTGTCGTCGTACACCCGGTGACGGTGTGGATCCTGTTCGGCGGCACGCTCGTCGTGCTGTACACCACCGGCCTCTACGAGCTGTCACTGCGGAACGAGTGGGTGCACGCGCTGGTTCACGTGCATTTCCTCGTCGTCGGTTTCCTGTTCATGGGCTACGTGGTGGGCATCGATCCGATCAATCGTTCGCTGGGTTACGGCGCGCGCCTGTTGTACGTCGCCGTCGTGCTCCCGTTCCACGCGTTCCTCGGCGTCGCGTTGCTGGGCAGCACGACCGTGCTCGCGTCGAGTTGGTACGCCGAAGTGGCCCGGCCGTGGGGCGCGAGCCCGCTCGACGACCAGCGGCTCGGGGCCGGGATCCTCTGGGGTTTCGGCGAGCTGTTCGGCGTGGTCGCGCTCGGCATCGTGCTGTTCCAGTGGATGCGCCACGAGGAGAGATCCGCGGCGCGCCTCGACCGTCAGCTGGACGCCGAACGGCTGCCCGCGTAGACACAGGCGATGCGCATCCTCGTCATCGGCGGCACCGGGCCCACGGGCATCCCACTCGTGCAGGGGCTCCTCGACCGCGGTCACGCGGTCACGATCCTGCACCGCGGCACCCACGAGCGCGACGAGACACCGGCCGCGGTCGCGCACCTGCACTGCGATCCGTTCGACGAGGAGTCGCTGCGGGCCGGGCTCGCGGGCCACACGTTCGACGTGACCTACGCGATGTACGGGCGCCTGCGGATGATCGCCGACGCGATCACCAATCACACCGGTCGGTTGATCTCGGTGGGTGGGGTGCCCGCGTACCGCGGCTGGATGAACGCGTGGCTCCACGAACCGAACGGACTCCCGGTACCGATCGGCGAGGACGCGCCCACCGTCGCGGTGCCCGAGGAAGACGAGAAGGGCTACCGCATCGTGCGCACCGAGCAGGCGGTCTTCGCCGCCCATCCCGATGCCACCCATTTCCGCTATCCGT
This sequence comes from uncultured Actinomycetes bacterium, assembly GCA_963819735.1. Classification (GTDB taxonomy): domain Bacteria; phylum Actinomycetota; class Acidimicrobiia; order IMCC26256; family DASPTH01; genus CAWFXC01. The sequence goes on from CAWFXC010000001.1 coordinate 2,308,656, forward strand.
ACGTGTACGGGCCGTATCAACTCATTCCACGGGAGTGGATCATCGTGCGACGGATCCTCGACCGGCGGTCGCGCATCGTCGTCGCCGACGACGGTCTCACCCTCCACCACTACGGCTACACCGAGAACATCGCCCACACGCTGATGCTCGCACTCGACCAGCCCGAGGCCAGCGCCGGGAAGATCTTCAACGTGGCCGACGAGGAGGTCCTCTCGGTCCGGCAGGTGATCGAGATCGTGGCCGCGGCGCTGGACCACACGTTCGAGGTGGTCTCGATGCCGTACGACCTCGCGGTGCCGGCCCGGCCGCTGCTCGCGCAGCCGCTCCCGACGCATCGCGTGCTCGACCTCACCCGGCTGCGGTCCGATCTCGGCTACCACGACCTCGTCGCGCCCCGCGAGGCCCTGGCCCGCACCGCACGGTGGCTCGTGGCCAACCCGTTGCACGGCACCACGGAGGAGATGACGCTCACCGATCCGTTCGACTACGCAGCCGAAGACGGTCTCGTCGACGCCTGGCTCGCCGCGCGCGAGGCGATGGCGCCGGTGGTCTTCGATCCCGAGCCCGGCTACGGCATGGCCTACAGCGGGCCCGGAGGGCAGTTCCGCATCAAGCCGGGCTTCACGGTCTGAACGCCCGCCGCCGCGGGGCTGCCCACTAGATTCAGCCGCATGGAACTTCACATCGGTGTCGTGCACACGCCCAAGGAGCTCAGCCTCGAGCTCGAAGGGACCCCGGATGAGCTCGTGGAACGTATCGACTCCGCGATGAAGGACGGCCTGCCGATCGTGTGGGTGACCGACGCCAAGGGCCGCAAGGTGGGCATCCCGGCCGACAAGATCGCCTACGTCGAGATCGACGCCGAAGGTGGCGGCAGGCACGTCGGCTTCGGCCGCTAGCTCCACCGCACGAGACGCGGCGGATTCGACCCCACCGGTGGGCGCGCTGCTCGATCGTCGCCTCCTGTTCTTCACCGGGAAGGGCGGGGTCGGCAAGAGCACGGTCACCGCGGCGACCGCGCTGCTCGCCGCGGGCCAGGGCAAGCGGGTCCTGCTGATCGAGGTCGACGCCAAGAACAATCTCACCGCGTTGTTCGAGCATCCGCCGGTGGGGTTCGAGCCCCGGCAGGTGTACCCCGGGGTCTTCGCCATGCAGATGGACACCGAGGCGTCGCTGCGGGAGTACCTCAAGGTGCAGGCGCGCGTGCCGGTGTTCGGTCGCATCGGCCCCCTCGCGCGGGCGTTCGACTTCGTGGCCACCGCCGCCCCGGGCGTCAAGGAGATCCTGACCGTCGGCAAGGTGGTCTGGGAGCTGCGCGAGGCGCTGCAGGGCCGGGCCGACTGGGACCTCATCGTGGTCGACGCCGCGGCCACCGGTCACGTGATCAGCCAGCTCGACGCACCGGGGGCGATCAAGGAGCTGGTGCAGGTCGGCCCCGTCCGGAACCAGACCGACTGGATGGTCGAGCTGCTCTCCGATCCGGAGCTCACCGCCCTCAACGTGGTCACCGCGGCCGAGGAGATGCCGGTCAACGAGACCATCGAACTGGTGGCGCGCGCCCGGCAGGAGCTCGACGTGCCGCTCGGCGTGGTGATCGTGAACCGGGTCCTGCCCGAGCTGTTCACGCACGCCGACGAGATCGTGTTCGAGTCGCTGCGCGAGCCCGCGGCCGCGGGTGTGCTCGAGGGATACGCGGGGCCCGGCGCGACCGCGGTGCTCGACGCGGCGCGCCTGGCGGTGTCGATGCGGCGCAGCCGATCGGGTCACCTCGCGCACCTGCGCGAGCAGGTCGACCTGCCGCTGCTGTTGCTGCCGTATCTGTTCGTGCGTGATCACGGGTTACGGGTCACGCGCATGGTGGCCGAGGCGCTGGGTCAGGAGCTCGAGTGACCGACGCCCTGCCGTCGCTCGAAGCGCTGCTGGCCGCGCGCGAGGTGATCGTGTTCTGCGGCTCCGGCGGAGTGGGCAAGACCTCGGTCGCCGCCGCGTCCGCATTGACCGCAGCGGTCCGTCTCGGCGGCAAGGTGCTCGTCCTCACGATCGATCCCGCGCGGCGGTTGGCCGACGCGCTCGGCCTCGAGGAATTCGGCAACGTCGCGCGGCGCGTGCCGCTCGACGCGTACCGCGCCTACGGCGTCGAGCCACGCGGCGAGCTGTGGGCGGCCATGCTCGACACCAAACGCTCGTGGGACGAGTTGGTGCTGCGCCACGCACCCGACGAAGCCACCGCGTACCGCATCCTCGACAACCGGCTGTACCACAACGTCACCAGCCGCTTCGTGCAGAGCCACGACTACATCGCGATGGAACGGCTCTACGAGATCCACGCCAGCGGCGAGTACGACCTCATCGTGATCGACACCCCGCCCACCCGGAACGCGATCGACTTCCTCGAGGCGCCCGCGCGCATGGCCGAGTTCTTCGGCGGCCGGCTGCTGCGCTGGCTCACCATGCCGTACCGGATCGGCGGCGGTCGGGGCGGCCGCATGATCAACGTGGCCAGCCGGCCCTTCTACCAGATGGCCGACCGCATCCTCGGGAGTCAGTTCCTGCAGGACATCGCCGAGTTCTTCCTCAACTTCCAGTCGATGTACGGCGGCTTCGTCGAGCGCGCGCAGTCGGTGGAGCAACTCCTGCACGATCGGCGCACCACGTTCGCGGTGGTCACCACGCTCGAGGGCGCACCGCTGCGGGAGGCCGAGAGCTTCTGCGAGGAGCTCACCAAGCGCAACTTCCACCTCGGCGCGTTGGTGCTCAACAAGACCCTGCCCGACTACCTGTTGTCGGCCGACGGCGAACACGCAGCCGGCGTGCTCGCGACCGAGGGCGCGGCCATCGCCGACGTCCTCGCCAGCGGCGGCGCGAGCGCGCTCGCCGACCGCGCCGGCACCGTGCGCGTGCTGCGGACCCTCGCCGATTCGTTCCGCAACTACGAAGTCGTGGCCCGCCGGGAGGCCGAGTTGCGCAGTGAGTTGAGCCGGCTGTCGCGACCGGGGCCGGAGGTCGTCATCAGCGTGCCGAGCTTCGACGCCGACATCGCCGACGTCGGTGGTCTCGCGCGCATCGGGGAGGTGTTGTTCGGCCACGGCGCGCCGCGCGCCGGGGCCGCCGGTACGATCCCTTCGTGACCACGTTCTTCGAGCAGGCCCGCACCAAGACCGCATTGTGGGGTGAATCGCTGCGTCACGTGCAGCGTCTGGCGGCATCGTGGCAACCGCTGGCCGACCTCTGCTTCTCCGATCTCCTGCTGCTCGCCCCCGTCGTCGGCGAGGACGGCGGCCGTTCCGTGGTGCTCGCGCAGGTCCGCCCCACCACCGGTCAGACCGTCTACCCGACCGACCTCGTCGGCACGGTGGTCGACGAGATCGCACGGCCCCTGGTGTCGCGGGCCTTCCGAACCGGGGAGACGGTCGAAGGCGATTCGCCGCTCCTCGAATCGACCGAGCGGGTGCACGTGCAGTGCATTCCCGTGCGCCACGCCGGCGCGGTCGTGGCCGTTGTCACCCGGGAGACGCGCCCCACCCTGGGCCGCACGCTCGGTGACCTCGAACAGTTCTACCTCATCACCTTCGACCGTTTCGCGGCGATGATCGCCGAGGGCAGCTTCCCGTTCCGTCACGACGACGACGAGTTCGAGGACGCCCCCCGCGTCGGCGACGGTGTCGTCCTGCTCGACCCCGAGCTCCGGGTGCGGTTCGCCAGCCCCAACGCGGTGAGCTCCATGCACCGGCTCGGGATCCACTCCTACACCTCGGGCCTGCACCTGTCGGAGATGGGCTTCGACCAGGATGCGGTCGACGTCGCCATCCGGGCCCGCCTCCCCGTCACCGAAGAGGTCGAGCGCGGGGAGACGTCACTGCTGCTGCAGGCCATCCCGCAGCTCGAAGGCGATCACGTCGTCGGGATCCTGTTGCTGCTGCGCGACGTCACCGACCTCCGTCGTCGCGACCGGCTCCTGCTCTCGAAGGACGCCACCATCCGGGAGATCCACCACCGGGTGAAGAACAACCTCCAGACCATCGCCGCGTTGCTCCGGCTGCAGGGCCGTCGGCTCGAGTCGCCGGAGGCGCAGGCCGCGATCGAGGAGTCGGAGCGACGCATTCGTTCGATCGCCATCGTCCACGAGACGTTGTCGCGTGACGCGGGTGAAGTCGTGCGCTTCGACGACATCGTGCAACCGCTCGTGCGGGTCGTCGCCGAGACCGTCACCGGACCCGACCGCGACCTCCGGCTAGCGGTGGAGGGCGACGCCGGGATGCTCCCGGGCGATCTCGCCACACCGCTCGCCGTCGTGCTCAACGAGCTCATGCAGAACGCAGTCGATCACGCATTCACCGGCATCGAAGCGCGCACCGTCGGCAACATCTGCGTGCAGCTCGCCCGCGAGGACGGTCAGCTGCTCGTCGACGTGGTCGACGACGGCGTGGGACTCCCGCCGGGATTCTCGGTGGAGCAGTCGGGGGGTCTCGGTCTGTCGATCGTGCACACGCTGGTCACCAGCGAACTGGGCGGCACGATCGAGCTCCGTAGTGACGAAGGCACGCGCGTGCACCTCACGGTGCCGCTGCGGAAGTCGGGGACGGCGACGCTCTAGCAGCGTCGGTCGAGCTGAGCTCGCCCGGTGAACGGGTCTGCGTCAGCTGGCGAACAGGCGCTGCTGCGCCAGCCACACCTTGCGGAGCTTGCGCCGCTCCTCCTCGGTGGTGCCACCCCAGATGCCGGCTTCCTGGTTGGTGGCCAGCGCGAACTCGAGACACTCGTCGCTCACCGCACACGCGCCGCAGATGCGGCGGGCGGTCTCGATCTGCTCGAGTGCGGGCCCACTGCTCCCGATCGGGAAGAACACATCCGGGTCGGAGTCGAGGCACGCGGACCGCGTGCGCCAAGCGCTGACATCCCAATCGTGCGTGCGTACCCAGGTCAGTGCCAACGCTGCCTCCGTCGATCCGATGCTGATCTGCTGCTCATCTGATGATCTTGAAGTCGTTCTCGTGATTTCGATTTTGGTGGTGTCCTCGGGCGTACCTCGAGGCACCGCGGAATGAGACTATTGACGGCCGGGGACCGGCGCAAGGGGCTGACCAGGAATTTCTCGGCAATCTCGACGCTCGGTGGAAGCCGTGGCATCGTGTCGCGTGATGCTCGTTCTCGCTCACCGCGGTGCCAACCGGCTGGCGCCGGAGAACACCGTCACCGCCTTCACCCGGGCCCTGGAACTGGGAGCCGACGGCGTGGAGCTCGATGTCCACCGTACGTATGACGGCCTCCTGATCGTCCGCCACGACGCCGACACCGGCGCGGGCGTGATCAGTGACCTGCCCTTGTCGACGGTCCGGGAAACCCTGCCCGACGTGCCCACGCTGGCCGAGGCGCTCGACGCGTGTTCCGGGCGGCTGGTGAACGTCGAGATCAAGAACCTGCCCGGCGATCCCGACTGGGATCCGGCCGAGCGGGCCGCCGAACTGGTCGTGGGCCTCCTGGCGGCGAGAGCAGGCCACGACGACGTGCTTGTGTCGTCGTTCAACCTCGCCACGGTGGATCGGGTCCGGGCGCTCGACCCTTCGGTCCCCACCGCGTGGCTCACCTTCGGCCGCGACCCCTTCGAGTCGCTGGAGACGGCGGCGGTGCACGGGCACTCCGCGCTCCACCCCGACCGCTGGTCACTCGCCGGCGGCGGGACCGGCCCGGAGGCGCTCGTCGAGCGGGCTCACGAACGCGGGGTCCGGGTGAACGTGTGGACGGTCAACGACGACGCCGACGTGGTGCGGATGGCCGCGGCCGGGGTCGACGCCGTCGTCACCGACGTGCCCGACGCCGCACTGCGCGCCCTGGGCCGGTGAGGTTGGACGCGGTCGCTCCGGGCCATCGGGCGGATTCGGGACCGTCGGGGACCCCGACCGGCGGTTCAGACGGGGACGACGAGGGTGAGTTGATCGGGCTCGTAGCCCACGTCGAGGTGATCGACCTCCCCGAGGTAGTCGCCGTCGACCTGCCACGGGAACGGGCGGTCGGCGGATACGGTGACGGCCGTGACGTCGGCCACCTGCACGATGCCCGGCGACCGCTCGACGAACCGCGCCGCGCCCACCGCCGACCCCGTTGCGGGTACGAGCAGGCCGGCGCGCAGGCTGGCGAGCACCGTGACCGCCAGGGCGCGGTCGAGCGACGCCTCCGGCGCGATGCTCATCCGCCGCCGGCCGACGTACGTGTAGGGGTCGGAGTTCGAGATCACCGCGTACGGACCCTCGGCCGCCTCGCCGACGCCGTCGTCGCCGACGACCTCGACCCGGATGCGGAGATCGCGGGGGTAGTGACGCAACCAGGTGTCGACCGTGGCGATCGCGAACGCCGGGTGCGCGAAGTGCCGCTTGAGGTAGGAGCGCTGCTCCATCTGGCGGATGACGGCGGCGTCGAACCCGACGCCGAGGTGGAAGAGGAAGTGGCGCCGGTCGCGCCCCGGCGGGGTCGCGGCGCCGAGGCCTATCCGCCGGAACGACCGTGCCGTGATCGCGTCCAGCAGGTGCTCGGCGGCAACGACCGGGTCGTAGGCGACGCCGAGGGTGCGGGCGAACACGTTCGTCGACCCGCCGGGGAGCGGGGCCAGGGGGATGTCGGATCCGGCGAGACCGTCGGCGGCCTCGTTGAGGGTGCCGTCGCCCGCGAGCACGGCGACGACGTCGAAACCCTCCCGGACCGCGTCGCGGGCGATCTCCCGCGCGTGGTCGCGGCGGGTGGTCTCTCGCACGTCGACCGGGAAGGCATCACGCAGGGTCCGCTCGATCGCGACCCGGGCCCGCGTCGTGACCGACGACGCCGCAGGGTTCACCACGAGGAGCACGCGCACGGCGGCGAACAGTACCCGCCACCGGTTCGTTCAGAACTGTTTCACGCATGCCACGCCGAGTAGCAGAAATCCCACAGACAGAGTTATCGTCGGCACGGGTCCGGATGCACGCCCTTGCCGCCGGACTCTCTGTGGCCGGAGCGCATCGTCCCTCCCTTACCCGCCGGGACGATGCGTTCCGGCGCGCCTCGTTTCGGGGCGCCGTCGCGAACCGGCCTCCCGGCCACTCGTAGCATCGGGCCCGTGGCCGGGCCCGACACCGATGCTCTCCGTGCACTGACCGACGAGATCGTCGGGTGCCGGGCGTGTCCGCGGCTGGTCGAATGGCGCGAACGGGTGGCGGTGGAGAAGCGGGCGTCGTTCCGTGACGAGACCTACTGGGGCCGTCCCGTTCCGGGCTTCGGGGATCCGGGCGCCCGCGTGCTGATCGCCGGTCTCGCCCCGGCCGCGCACGGTGGCAACCGCACCGGCCGGGTGTTCACGGGCGACCGCTCCGGTGACTGGCTCTTCGCCGCGCTGTTCCGCGCCGGCTTCGCCAATCAGCCGACGTCGACCGCGCTCGACGACGGCCTGCGGCTCGACGACGCCTACGTCGCGGCAGCCGTGCGCTGCGCGCCGCCCGAGAACAAGCCGACCCCCGCCGAGCGCGACCGGTGCCTGCCGTTCCTCGTACGCGAGCTCGCGCTGCTCGATCGTGTGAGGGTGATCGTGGTGCTCGGGGGCTTCGCGTACGACGCGATCGCGCGCACGCTCGCGGTCGCGGGTGCGCCGTTGCCCGCGCCCCGCCCCAGGTTCGGTCACGGGGTGGAGGTGCCCACCCGACGCGCCGTCGTGCTGGGCTGCTACCACCCCAGCCAGCAGAACACGTTCACCGGCCGACTCACCGAGCCGATGCTCGACGACGTATTCGGGCGGGCCCGCGAGCTCGCAGTCGCGGTACCCTCGCGACCGTGACTGGCGGTCGGCTGCTCGAGGGCGTGTACGTCCCTCTCATCACCCCGTTCGCGGCCGACGGCTCGGTCGCCGTCGACACCATCGAGCAGCTCGTGCACGAGTACCTCGACGCCGGGAGCGCCGGGATCGTGGCCCTCGGTACCACCGGTGAGTCGGCGGCCCTCGACGCCGCCGAGCAGCGCGCGGTGATCGACGCGTGCGCGCGGGTGTGCTCCGCGCGCGACGCGCAGCTCATCGTCGGCGCCGGCACCAACAGCACGGCCAAGACGATCGCCGCGGTCGAGGTACTGGCGAGCACGCCCGCACTGGTGGCGACGCTCATCGTGGTGCCGTACTACGTGCGCCCGTCGGAAGCCGGCGTGGTCGCGCATTTCGAAGCGGTGGCCGCCGCCAGCCCGGTTCCCGTCGTCGTCTACAACATCCCCGTGCGCACCGGGCGCAACCTCGGGCCGGCGGGCATGTTGCAGTTGGCCAACACGCCCAACATCGCCGGCGTGAAGCAGGCCGTCGGCGCGCTCGACGCCGACACGCTCGAGATCCTCGCCGGCGCCCCGCGCGATTTCGCGGTGCTCGGCGGCGACGACGCGTTCCTCTTCGCCACCGTCCTGATGGGTGGCGCGGGCGCGATCTGCGCGTCGGCCCACGTGTGCACCGAGCGGTTCGTCGCCCTCACCGAGTGCGGACTCACCGGCAAGGTCGACGACGGTCGCGCGCACGCCGAGGCCCTGCTCCCCGTGATCCAGGCGGCGTTCGCCGAACCCAACCCGTCGGTGTTCAAGGGCGTGCTCCATGCGCAGGGCCGCATCCCGACCCCCGACGTCCGTCTCCCGTTGCTCGCCGCATCCGAGGCGTCGGTGGCCCGGGCGCTGGCCGCGGTGGAGGCTGCCCGTTAAGATCCGGTCCCGCCCCGTTTCGATTCTGCTCGGGAGTTCCGGATGACCAGCACGCTGAGCCGTCGGGCGCAGGAACGCGCCCACGACCGTCGCTGGCTGATCCTCGGCGTGCTGTGTTTCAGCATGCTCGTGATCGTGCTCGACAACACGATCCTCAACGTCGCGATCCCCACGATCGTGCGCGACCTCGACGCCACCAACAGCCAGCTGCAGTGGATGGTCGACTCCTACACGTTGGTGCTCGCCGGCCTGCTGCTCACCGCGGGGAGCCTGGGCGACCGGTTCGGTCGTCGGGGCGCACTGCAGTTCGGGCTGGTGGTCTTCGGGCTCGGTTCGTTGGCGTCGGCGTTCGCCGGATCCGCAGACCAACTCATCGTCACCCGCGCGTTCATGGGGATCGGCGGCGCGTTCATCATGCCGGCGACCCTGTCGATCATCACCAACGTGTTCCCGGTGCACGAGCGCGGGCGCGGCCATCGGCGTGTGGGCGGCGACCGCCGGTTTCGCGGGTGTACTCGGGCCGGTCACCGGCGGCTTCCTGCTCGAGCACTTCTCGTGGGGATCGATCTTCATCGTGAACATCCCGATCGTCGTGATCGGCCTGCTCGCCGGAGTGTTCCTGATCCCCACTTCGAAGGATCCTTCGGCGCCGCGGCTCGATCCGTTCGGCGCGCTGTTGTCGATCGTCGGGGCTGTCGGCACTGCTCTACGGGATCATCGAGGCGCCGGAGAAGGGCTGGGGCAACTCGACGATCATGCTCGCGTTCGCGATCGGCGCGGTCGTGCTCGGTGTCTTCTTCGCGTGGGAGGCGCACAGCGATCACCCGATGCTCGACGTGCACTTCTTCCGGAACCCGCGCTTCACCGCCGCGAGCATGAGCATCATGATGGTGTACTTCGCGATGTTCGGATCCACGTTCCTGATCACGCAGTACTTCCAGTTCGTGCTCGGGTACACGCCGCTCGAGACCGGTATCCGATTCCTGCCGCTCGCGATGTGCATGATCGTCATCGCCCCGTTGAGCGCGCGGTTCGTCGACCGCCTCGGCACCAAGCTCGTGGTCGGGTGCGGGCTCTCGCTGGTCACGTTGAGTCTCGTGTCGATGGCGTCGCTGCAGGTGAACAGCGCGTACTGGCCCGACGTCGTGTGGCGCATGTCGTTGATGGCGTGCGGCATGGCGCTCACCATGGCTCCGGCCACCGAATCGATCATGGGCTCGCTGCCGTTGGCCAAGGCGGGCGTCGGGTCGGCGGTGAACGACACCACGCGCCAGGTCGGCGGCGCGTTGGGCGTCGCCGTCATCGGGAGTGTGCTGGCGTCGGTGTACGGCTCTCAGGTGGGCGATTTCCTGCGGGGCAAGCCGGTGCCGAGCGGCCTGGCCGCCGACATGAAACAGTCGCTCGGCATCGCCCTCGCGAGTGGAAAGCAGATCGCCGGGCTCGCCGACCTCGCCAAGAACGCGTTCGTCGACGGCCTGCACGCCGGGGTGCTGGTTGCCGCCGGGATCGCGCTCGTCGGTGCGATCATTGCCTTCGTGTGGCTCCCCGCGCGCCGGCTACGACGCCCTGTCCGAAGACGCGGCCCGGGCCGGCGAAGCGGACGCCGAGGCCAGGCCCACGCCGGCGGGCGCGGGCGTGGTGGAGGCAGGGGTGGAGGTCCCGCTCGACGTGGCGCCGATCGAGGCCGCCCGATGACCGGCACGGCCATGGTCACGGCCTCCCGGCGGCCCGGTCGGCCGCGGAGCCCCGAAGCCGACGTGGCGATCCTCGGCGCCGCGGTCGAGATCTTCGCCGAGGCGGGGCTCGAGGGACTGACCGTCGAAGGGGTCGCGGCCCGGGCCGGGGTGGGGAAGGCCACGATCTACCGCCGCTATCCGTGCAAGGTCGACCTCGTGGTCGCCGCCGCCCGCTGCTTCACCCAGGCCGACGAGGCACCACCCGACACCGGGAGCACACGCGGCGATCTCCGCGCGCTGGTCGACGCCCTGATCGCGGCGCTCACCACCACGCCCCTGGGCCGGGCGCTGCCGATCCTCGTCGCCGCCCGCACGCGCGTACCCGAGCTCGACGTCGCGTACGCCGAGATCGTGGCCGACAAGCGCGGGCGGAGCGCGGCCGTCATCCGGCGCAGCATCGAGCGGGGCGACCTCCGCGCCGACGTCGATCCCGAGATCATCGTCGACTGCTACGTCGGGCCGATCTTCTACCGCTTCCTGATCACGCACGCGCCGCTCGACGACGAGTTCGCGTCGGAGCTTGTCGAGGCGACCCTCCGCGCGTTCTCCGAGTAGACCTCGGGCGCGCGGCATCGCGCGCACCGCGGGTCAGTCGAGCTTGGCGAACGCGGCGGCGAGGATCTCCTTCTGCTCGTGGTCGTGCACCTTCGAGCTGCCGCTCGCCGGGCTCGCGCTCGGGTACGCGCGCGACATGGCGGAGCTTGGTGCGGTCGCGATCACGCAACACGCGGTGCAGCCGATCGTGCACGAACGACCACGCGCCCATGTTCGCGGGTTCCTCCTGCACCCACCACACCTGCTTGGCGTCGGGGTAACGGTCGAGGAGCGCGAGCAGTTCGGTCTCGGGCCACGGGAACAGCTGCTCGACGCGCACGATCGCGGCCGGCGCGCCGCGCGCGTCGCGTTCGTCCATGAGCTCGTGCCCGATCTTGCCCGAGCAGAGGATGACCCGGCGCACGTCGGCGGGGGCCGCGCGGTCGTCGAGCACGAACTCGAACCCGCCGTCGGTGAATTCGCGCAACGGCGACCGGGTGTGCGGCATCCGGAGGTAGCGCTTGGGCGTGAAGCAGATGAGCGGCACCTTCTGCGGCCGCGACCGCCTGCCGGCGCAGCACGTGGAAGTACTGCGCGGCCGAGGTGGGATACACGACCCGGAGGTTCGACTCGGCCGAGAGGGTGAGGTAGCGCTCGATGCGGGCGCTGGAGTGCTCCGGCCCCTGGCCCTCGAGGCCGTGCGGGAGGAGCATGGTGATGGGGCTGCGTTGACCCCACTTGTCTTCGGCGGCCACGATGAACTGGTCGATGATCACCTGTGCGGTGTTGGCGAAGTCACCGAACTGGGCTTCCCAACAGACGAGCGCATCCGACGAGATCGAGTAGCCGTACTCGAAGCCGAGGGCGGCGTACTCCGACAGCACGGTGTCGAACAGCATGAACGGCGCCTGGTCGTCGGAGAGGTGCGCGAGCGGGATGTACTCCGCCTCGGTCTCCTGGTCGACCAGCACCCCGTGACGCTGGCTGAACGTGCCCCGGCGCGTGTCCTGGCCGGCCAGGCGCACGGTGGTGCCGTCGAGCACGAGCGATCCGAAGGCCAGTGCCTCGCCCAGCGCCCAGTCGATCTCGTCCTTCTCCACCATCGTGCGCCGGGCGAGCAGCTGGCGTTCGAGCTTGGGGTTCACGGTGAAGCCGGCCGGCCAATGGGTGAGCCCGTCGACGACCCGGGCCGCGGTCGCGGCGGTGATGGCGGTGGCGACGGGCAGCGACCGGTCGCGGTCGTCGGCGTCGTCGACCTCGATGCCGTCGTCGCCGATGTCGTCGCTCGCGTGGCTGGCGCGGGTCTCCTCGAAGGCCCGCTCGAGGCGCGCCTTGAAGTCGAACTCGACGGCCTGCTCGTCGTCGAGGTCGAGGTCGCCCCGCTGGAGGAGCTGCTGGGTGTAGAGCTCGCGCACCGACGGGTGACCCTGGATGAGCTCGTACATCTTCGGCTGCGTGAAGGCGGGCTCGTCGGACTCGTTGTGGCCGTAGCGCCGGTAGCAGACGAGATCGACGACCACGTCCTTCTTGAACCGATCGCGGAACTCGAACGCGAGGTGCGATCACGCGCACCGCGGCTTCGGGGTCGTCGCCGTTCACGTGGAAGATCGGTGCCTGCACCATCTTGGCGACGTCGGTCGGGTACACGCTGGAGCGCCCGAGGTCGGGGGCGGTGGTGAACCCGAGCTGGTTGTTGACGACCACGTGGACGGTACCGCCGACCTCGTAGCCCGGCACTTCGGAGAGGTTGAACGTCTCGGCGACGACACCTTGCCCGGCGAACGCGGCGTCGCCGTGCAGGAGGACTGGGAGCACCGTGCGGCGTTCCTCGTCGCCGGCTTGGTCGCCGACCGCGCGCGCCATTCCCTCCACCACCGGGCCCACGGCTTCGAGGTGGCTCGGGTTCGCGGCGAGTGTGAGCGCGACGTGGTTTCCCTTCGGGGAGTCGTGCTTGCCGACCGCGCCGAGGTGGTACTTCACGTCACCCGAACCCTGCGTGCTCGACGGGTCGAGCTCGCCCTCGAACTCGCGGAAGATCTGCGCGTACGACTTGCCGATGACGTTGGCGAGCACGTTGAGCCGACCCCGGTGCGACGCGCCGAGCACCACGTTGTCCATGCCGGTGTCGGCGGCCTGGCTGCAGAGCGAGTCGAGCATGGGCACCAGGGTCTCCGCGCCCTCGAGGCTGAAGCGCTTCTGGCCCAGGTACTTGGTGTGCAGGAACCGCTCGAACGCCTCGGCGGAGTTCAGCCGCTCGAGGATGCGGTGCTTCTCCTCGGTGGTGACCGGCTCGGGCGGTCCTTCGACCCGTCGTTGGATCCATTCCTTCTGGTCGGGCTCCTGGATGTGCATGTACTCGACGCCGATCGTGCGCGAGTAGGCGTCGCGCAGCACGCCGAGGATCTCGCGCAAGGGCATCACCTTGCGCGGGAGGCGTCCGGCGCCGAGGTTGCCGATCGGGAAGTCGCGTTCGAGGTCCCAGATCGAGAGGTCGTGGTGCGAGATGTCGAGCTCGGGGTGCGTCGTGGGGAGGCGGCGCCCGAGCGGGTCGAGGTTGGCGATGAGATGGCCGCGCACGCGGTACATGTTGATGAGGCCGTGCACCTGGACGACCTTCTCGTTCTGGGTCGCGGGATCGGCGAACGCGCTGCGGTCGGGGTTCCAGCGCGCGGGCTCGTACGGCACCGCGAGGCTGGCGAACACGTCGTCGTAGAAGCCGTTGTGGCCGAGCAGCAGCTCGTGGATGAAGCGCAGGAACTCGCCGCTCTCGGCGCCGCTGATGATCCGGTGGTCGTAGGTGTTGGTGAGGGTCGTGGTCTTGCTCACGCCCAGCTGCGCCAGCGCGGCGGGATCGGCGCCCTCGAACTCGGCCGGGTAGCCGATGCTGCCGACGCCCACGATGAAGCCCTGCCCGGGCATCAGGCGCGGCACCGAGTGGACGGTGCCGATCATCCCCGGGTTGGTGATGGTGCACGTGGTGCCGGCGAAGTCGTCGGGCGAGATCTTGCCGCCCCGCACCTTGTCGATCAGGTCTTCGTACTTCCGCCAGAAGCCGGCGAAGTCGAGGGCGTCGGCCTCCTTCACGTTCGGCACCAGCAACGAGTGCGCGCCGTCACGCCGCTTCACGTCGACCGCGAGGCCGAGGTTCACGTGCTCGTGGCGTACGACGACCGGCTTGCCGTCCTGCGTGGCGTACGACGAGTTGAGGTTTGGGAACTCGGCGACCGCGCGCACGACGGCGTAGGCGATGAGGTGCGTGAAGCTGACCTTGCCGCTGCCGGTGCGGCCGAGCTGGTTGTTGAGGATCTGGCGGTTGACCTCGAGCAGCTTGGCCGGCACCACCCGGACCGACGTGGCCGTGGGTACGGCGAGGCTCGCTTCCATGTTCTCGACGGTGCGGGCGGCCGCGCCGCGCAGTGGTTCCGATTCGTCGCCCTCGAGCACGATCGGCCCGGGCCGGCCAACCGCGGCGGGCGCGGGCGCCGCCGGTGGACCCGCAGGCGGGGCCCCGGACGGGGCGGGAGCCGGGGCGGCGCCCAGGCGGACGGCCGGGCGGGCGGTTGTGGTCGGAGCCCCGTTCGGTGGCGGTGCCTGGCCGTCGAAGTAAGCACGCCAGTGCGGGTCGACCGACTGGGGATTCTGGAGGTAGCGCTGGTACAGCTCCTCCACCAGACCGGAATTGGGGCCGAGGTCGTCGAATCGCGTCACGCGCCCATGCTCGCGCCGCCTCGTCGCGTGCCGTCGCGGTCAGCGACGGAGCAATTCCGCGACCTGGAACGCGAGGTCGAGGGACTGACGGGCGTTGAGACGCGGGTCGCAGCTGGTCTCGTAGCGCTGTTCGAGCTGCTCACCCCGCACCTGGTGACTCCCACCGAGGCACTCGGTGACGTTCTCGCCGGTGAGCTCGACGTGCACGCCGCCGGGCCACACGTCGGCGGCGTCGCAGGCGGCGAAGAAGCCGTGCAGCTCGCGCATCACGTCGTCGAAGTCGCGGGTCTTGTAGCCGCTCGCGTGCTGGTACGTGTTGCCGTGCATCGGATCGCACACCCACACGATCGGGTGGCCGGTGAGCTTCACCGCGCGGAGCAGCGGAGGGAGCGCATCGGCGATCTTGTCGGCGCCCATTCGGCTCACCAGGGTGAGCCGACCGGGCCGCCGGGCCGGATTGAGCCGTTCGCACAACGCGACGACGTCTTCAGGCGAAGCGGTGGGCCCGAGCTTCACGCCGATCGGGTTCTCGATGCCGCTGAGGAACTCGATGTGCGCGCCGCCGAGTTGGCGCGTGCGCTCGCCGACCCAGAGCAGGTGCGCCGAGCAGTCGTACCACTCGTCGGTGAGGCTGTCGCGCCGCGTGAGCGCCTCCTCGTAGCCGAGGAGCAACGCTTCGTGCGACGTGAAGAAATCCACCTGGTGGAGCTGCAGTTCGGCGTCGAGGTCGATCCCGCACGCCGCCATGAACCGCAGCGCGCGGTCGATCTCCGCCGCGACCTCGTTGTAGCGCTTGCCCTCGGGGCTGGCATCGACGTATTCGAGATTCCACGCGTGCACGCGTGAGAGATCGGCGAAGCCGCCCTTCGCGAACGCGCGGAGCAGGTTGAGCGTGGACGCCGCCTGGTTGTAAGCGCGGAGGAGTCGTGCGGGGTCGGGCCGGCGGGCGGCCGCGTCGAACGCGAAGTCGTTCACCATGTCGCCACGGAACGACGGCAGATCGAGGCCCTCGCGGGTTTCCGTGGCCGACGAGCGCGGCTTCGCGAACTGGCCCGCGATGCGCCCGATCTTGACCGTGGGCACGCCGCTGCCGTAGGTGAGCACCACCGCCATCTGGAGGATGACCTTCAGCTTGTCGCGGATGGCGTTGGCCGAGAACGCGTCGAACGATTCGGCGCAGTCGCCGGCCTGCAACACGAAGCCGCGCTGTTCGACGACCGCGGCGAGCGAATCGGTGAGGCTGCGCGCCTCGCCGGCGAAGACGAGGGGCGGGAGCCCACCCAACTCGGCGAGCGAGGAATCGAGCGCGTCGGAGTCGGGCCAGTCGGGCTGCTGTTGCGCGGGGTGGTCGCGCCAGCTCGCGGGAGACCACGACTTCATGTGGAACAGCTCACCGTCGGCTTCGGGCGAATCCGACGCGTCGGACGCGCTCACAGGTAGCCGCTCGGGCCCGACGGTTGTCCGGCGCCCATCGAACCGGGATCGATGGCACGGCGACGCATCTGCTCCAGCTGCCCTTGCGCGGCGGCCTGCTGCGTGAAGAGTGTGGCCTGGATCCCGTGGAACAGACCCTCGAGCCAGCCGACGAGTTGCGCCTGCGCGAGCCGCAGCTCCGACTCGGTCGGGGTCTCGCTGGTGAGGGGCAGGATGACGTCGGAGAGCTCCTGGCGGAGGTCGGGGGAGAGCACGCCTTCGAGCTCGGAGAGCGACTTCTCGTGGATCTCGCGGAGGCGGCGCCGACCGGCGTCGTCGAGGGGCGCACGACGCACTTCGTCGAGCATGGTGCGGACCATCGACGCGATACGGATCAGCTTCGTGGGGCTCGAGATCTGCTCGCCGGCCTCGTCGCCGCTCTCGCCGTCGGCCGACTCGGCTGTCGTTGACGGCACCGGGGTCGCGGGTTGGGGAGCCTGGCGGTCGTCGTCGACCAGTTCGGGTTGCACGCGCTCGCGTTCCGGGGAGGTGCCAGTGCCCGTGCCAGTGCCGGTTCCGTCCTGCATGGGGTCGAGGATAGGTGGTCCGCCCCGGCGGGGGCGTACCCCATTCCGCCGCCGTCATACATGGCCGGTGCGTCGTCGGTTCGTAGCCGGTTCGTAGCCGGTGCGTCGTCGGTTCGCGGCGCCCGCGCCCGCGACATGGGATCATTCGGCGTCGGGGCGAGAGCGCCCACCGGGCGGCAAACGATGTCCGGCGAAGAAATCGGGGAAGGGGGTGCCATGGCCGAGTTGCCGTCGGGGACGGTCACGTTCCTGTTCACCGACCTCGAGGGATCGACGCGCCTCTGGGAGGAGCACGCCGCCGCCATGCGTCCCGCGCTCGAGCGCCACGACCGGATCCTGCGCGACGCGGTCGAGCACCACCGGGGGAGCGTGGTCAAGACGACCGGCGACGGCCTGCACGGCGTGTTCGTCACCACCCGCGACGCACTCGACGCCGCGCTCGCCGCCCAGCGCGCGCTCGCGGCCGAGGAGTGGGGCGCGCCGGGGGAGTTGCGGGTTCGCATGGGCCTGCACACCGGCGATGCCGAGGTGCGCGACGGCGACTACTACGGCCCCGCCACCAACCGCGCGGCGCGGGTGATGGCATCGGCTCACGGCGGCCAGGTCGTGCTCTCCCACGCGACGGAACAGATCGTGCGCGACTCGCTGCCCGAGGGCGTGGCGCTCGTCGATCTCGGGGAACACCGCCTGCCCGACCTCGCCCGCCCCGAGCGTGTGTTCCAGGTGTCGGCTCCCGGTCTGCGCCGCGAGTTCCCGCCGTTGCGATCCCTCGACGCGCTGCCCGGGAACCTCCCCGGACAACTGACGTCGTTCGTCGGCCGGGCGCTCGAGCGCGAGGCCGTCGCCGACGCGTTGCTCGCATCGCGACTCGTCACCGTCACCGGGGTCGCGGGGGTCGGAAAGAGCCGGCTCTCGTTGCAGGTCGCGTTCGACGTGCTGCGCCGCTTCCCCGACGGCGCGTGGTTGTGCGACGTCGCCACCGCCCAGGACGCCGACCAGCTCGTCGAGATCGTGGCCACGACGCTGGCGGTGCTCCCGCGGCCGGGGATCACGCTCGAGGCGAGCATCCTCGACGCGCTGCACACGAAGGAGCTCGTGCTCGTCCTCGACAACTGCGAGCAGATCGTCGAGGCGGTCGGCGAGCTGACCCGCGGTCTCCTACGGGAGTGTCCGGGCGTCAGGATCCTGGCCACGAGCAGGGAGGCACTCGACATCGACGGAGAACAGGTCTGGCCGTTGCCGTCGTTGGCGCTGCCGGATCCCTCCTCGCCTGTCGACCTCGTGGCCGCGAGCGAAGCGGTCACGTTGTTCATCGAACGCGCCCGCGCGGTGCAACCCGGTTTCGTGCTCGACGACCTCAATGTGGCCGCAGTGATCGAGATCTGCCGGCGACTCGACGGCATCCCGCTCGCGGTGGAGCTGGCGGCGGCGCGCGTCACCATCATGAGCCCGTCCGAGATCGCCTCGCGACTCGACCAGCGGTTCCAGCTGCTCACCGGCGGTCGACGCGGCGCGGCGGAACGCCACCAGACGCTCCGCGGCGCCATCGAGTGGTCCTACGAGATGCTCGAGTCGAGCGAACGGACGCTGTTCGAGCGGCTCGGCATCTTTCCCGGCAGCTTCGACGTCGGCGCCGCCGCCGCGGTGGCCGCGGGCGACGGCATCGAGGCGTGGGACGTGCTCGATGCCGGGGCCGGGCTGGTGGCGAAGTCGATGCTGGTCGCCGACGAGTCGACGGGCGGGACGCGCTACCACATGCTCGAGACGCTGCGGACGTACGCGCGCGAGCAGCTCGAAGCCGCGGGTGAGACGCATCGCCTCTTCCGTCGCCACGCCGATCACTACACCCTCTTCGCCGAGGCGGCCGACGTCGGTCTGGCCGGGCCCGACGAGATCGAGTGGCGGCGTCGGGTGCACGAGGAGTTCGACAATCTGCGCATCGCGTTCATCCGGTGCCTGATCCTCAAGGAAGACGACGATCTGCTCCACGCGCTGCGGATCGTCGCCGCGCTGGCATCGGAAGCGGTCCAGGACCGCGGGCTGCGGATTGGCGCGTGGGCCGAGCACCTGATTCCGCGGGTCGACCTCGCACCCCCCGCGTTGCGCACCGCGGTCCTGGCCGCGGCGGCGTTCAGTGCCCAGGGCCGCAATGACCTCCCCAAGATGCGCGAGTTGGCGACGGCCGCGCTGGCCGACGGCGTGCCCATCGACTGCTCGGGCGCCGTGTGGGCGTACATCGCGCTGGCGGCGGCCGACTCGATGATCGGTGACTTCGACGGGGCGCTCCGCGTGTTGGGCGAGGCCGACGTCGCCCTGCGCGCCGCGGGCGACGAACCGCGCAGCCTCGCGTTCGTCCACTCCGCGGGTGCGAACTTCCACAACATCCGCGGCGACTACGCGTCGGCTCGCGTCGAGGCCGACCTGGCGTTGGAAGCCGCCCGGCGCTCGCGGAACCCCACCGCGATATCGGGCGCGCAGTTCGCGTTGGCCGTCGCCCTCGCGCACGACGAGCCCGAGCGCTCGCAACGCGCCCTCGACGAGAGCATCGCGCTGGCGCGGGAAGGCACGAGCGGCGGACTGCTGGGATTCGCCCTCGGCCGGCGGGCGCTGTTGCGGGCCGACGCCGGCGACGTCGCCGGCGCGCAACGCGACGCGCGGGCCGCGGTCTCCCACAGTCATCAACGGGGCGACGGTCCGATGCTCACTGCCGCGCTCGAGTGTGTGGTGGGGGTGTTCGAGAAGCTCGGCCGGGAAGAAGCGGCGGCGGTCGTCGCCGGCGCGTTGGAGTCGGGGACGGTCGCCGCGGTGCAACGCCCGCTCGACGTCGGCATGTCGGCCGGCCTCGGCGTGGCGGCATCACTGGCCCGGGTGCGGGACGCGCTAGGGGCCGAGCAGTATGCCGCCGCCCACGCGCAGGGTGCGCTGATGAGCGCCGACGGCGCGGTCGAGTACGTGCTCAGTGTGCTGGACGTCGCCGAGCTCGTAACGCAGTGAACGCGACCGGGGCGAGGGTGAGCAACGCCACCGCTTCCGCGATCATCCCGACCACCGCTTCGGTGGTGGTGGCGGTCTCCTTGAAGCCGAGGAGTCCGCGGGTGCGGGACAGGAAGTATGCGATCAACGTCGCCACCGCGAACCCGGCGCCGACCGCGGCGGCCGGGAGCAGCAGGTCGCGGTAGCGGAGCGAGAGCACGAGGGCCTCCGCGATCACGACCGCGGCCACCGCGTTCAGCACGAACGAGCGGCTGATGGTGAGGCCGAGGAACGACTCGGGGGCGATGCCGCGGTAGCCGCCGCGGAAGTACAGATAGAAGTGGACCCAGCCGCTCACGAGGATGGCGGCGGCGCCGACGAGCACCGCGGCGACGGTGCCGGTGGAGAGTTCGTCTTCGTTCATGAGACCCTGATCACGCCGGTCATGTAGTTGTGGATGTCGCAGTGGTAGCTGTACGTGCCGGGTTTGCCCACCGTGATGGTGGCTTTGTCGCCTGTCCCGAGATCGTGGGTGTCGAAGCTCTTGCTGTCGGCGGTGACGCTGTGCGGGGTGCCGTCGGAGTTCGTCACCGTGATGGTCGTGCCGGCCTTCACCTTCAGCGGCGTCGGCGAGTACGCGAAGTTCTTGATCACGATGGCGTTCCCGGTGGCGCCCGCGCCTCCGCCGGCGCTCGCGCCACCGCTCTCCGACGTGACGTTCAGGGTGACGATCGCGCCGACGACCACGATCAACGGCACGATCAGCGCCAGCACGACCGTGGGCACGCGGCGCGGCGGTTCGGCGGTCATGCGGGGCTCCTCGGGGGTCCTAGGGTGCTGCTGGTGTTCGGTACCCCGCGCCTCACGGATGACTCCCGGCTGATTTTTCGATCGTTCCGGCCATCCTCCCGAGCGCCGGCGGCGAACTAGTCACATGGCCACCGAGGCGTCCTACGCGCGCACCGACGATGTCGGGCTCGTGATCGCGATCGCCCGGTACAACGCCGACGCGTTCGCCGAGGCCTACCGCCGCCACGCCGGCGCGGTCTTCGCCCTGGCGAACCGGATGCTCTGGGAGCGCTCCCAGGCCGAGGAGATGGTGCAGGAGATCTTCCTGCGCCTGTGGGAGCAGCCGGAACGCTTCGATCAGGCCCGCGGATCCCTGCGCTCGTTCGTCCTCATGGACGCGCACGCTCGCTGCGTCGACCGGATCCGGTCCGACTCCCGACGCCGCGAACGGGAGGAGCGCAACGCCCGCGCCGCGATGGTCGCCGACTACGACCTGGATCTCGAGGCCATGGACCTCAACGTCGCCGAGCAGGTGCGCGAGGTGATGTCGACCCTCTCCGATCGTGAGCGCCGCGCGATCGAGCTGGCGTACTTCGGCGGTCACACGTACCGCGAGGTGGCGCGGATCCTGGATGAGCCCGAGGGAACGGTCAAGAGTCGGATACGGACCGGTTTGATGCGGCTGCGCTCGCAGTTGCTCGATCGAGGAATCGACGGGTCATGGATCGTGAGTTGAGCCCCGAAGAGATCGCCGACCTCCTGCCGGCGTACGCGCTCGACGCAGTCGACGACGACGAACGCGCCGCCATCGACGAGTACCTCGCGCGCACGCCGGAGGCCCGCGACGACGTGGCCGAGTTCCAGGCTGCGGCGTCGCTGCTCGCGCACGCGGGCGGCCCGCCGCCCGAAGGCGTGTGGGAGCGGCTGGAGTCGATCATCGCCGAGTCTCCGCCGCCCCTGCGCGCGGTGCCGCCGCCCGACGTCATCGGCCCGCCGCGTCCGGCGGCGCGTCCCCGGCGCGAGTTCCGGTGGCAGTGGGTCGCGGCCGCCGCCGCGGCACTGGCGCTGGTGTTCGCGGGCCTCTGGATCTTCGACGGCGCGGGCGATCACAGTGTCACCCGGGACACCGCGGAGCTGGCGCGCGCCGCGCAAGACGCGCCGGGCGCGCGTCACGCGGTGCTCACCGATTCCGCCGGTCAGACGCTCGCGACCGCCGTGGTGCTGCGCGACGGCACCGGCTACCTCACGCCCCAGCTGCCGCGCGTGTCGGCCGATCAGACCTACCAGCTGTGGGGAATCACCAAGACGGGAACGATCTCGCTCGGCGTGCTCGGTCCGAATCCGAACGTGGTCGCGTTCAAGGCGGCCGCGCCGACGCAGAGTCTGGCGATCACCGTCGAGGCCGCCGGCGGCGTCCCGGTGAGTCACAACGCGCCCGACGCGGTCGGCGACGTCGTCGCCAGCTGACGCACTCTTCGTCGCGCCAGTCGGTTCGAGCACGCGTCGCGCGCTGAACGCGCGCCTTGTCGACGTGTCCACGCGACACGTCCGCACGTCGCACACCACGCGCCGGATTCGAGATTCGCGATTTCTCCCATCCGCCGCGCGGTGGGCGGCGAACAACGCAGGACCGCGCACACCAGCGGGACAACGAACCCGAACCCCCGAGGGAGAGACCGCATGGCAATCGACGAAACGAGGTTGCGCGACTTGCTCGATCAGTCGCAGGACCTGAACTCCGACGCGATGACCGTCACGCGCAGTTCACTCGACGAGCTCGTCGAGTTGGGTCACGACGAGCGTCGCACCGGTGACGACGTGCCCATGATCGACGAATCCACCCGACGCCGTGAGTTGCTCGGTGGACTGCCGAAGGGTGGCGTGCTCGCAGCCGCCGGTCTCGGTACCGCGATGGTGGCGTTGCTCGCAAGCCCCGCGTTCGCCAACAAGGCAATGGACGTGCAGATGCTCCAGACCGCGGCGTCGATCGAAAACCTCGCCGTCGCCACGTACGCAACCGCGCTGACCCTCGATTTCATCGGGGGCGCCAGCGCCATCCCGGTGGTCAAGGCGTTCGTGCAGAAGACCAAGGACCAGCACCAGGAGCACGCCCAGGCGTTCAACGCCGCGGCGACGCGATTGGGCGGCAAGTCGCAGGACCAGCCCGACCCCGTGCTGCTCGGCGTGGTCAACAACGCCAAGCCCGGTCTCACCGGCCCGGCTCAGGTGGTCGACCTCGCCATCGAGCTCGAGAACGGTGCCGCGTCCACCTACGTGGCGAACACCGGGGCGTACGCGAACAAGAACGCCCGCTCGGTGGCCGCCAGCATCATGGGGGTCGAGGCGCAACACGTCGCCATCCTCAATGCGGTGAAGGCGCTCGTGGCCGGCGGAGCTGCCGATCTCATCACGCTCCCGCCCGACGCGAGCAAGTTGCCGGCCGCGGCCGGGAGCGTCGGCTTCCCCAACGCGTTCTACCCGACCACGGACGCTCGTCCGGCGAACGAAGGAGCAGTGCAGTGAGGCGTCGCAACCGCAAGCAGGATTCCCTCGCGCTCAGCGAGGGCGAGCTCACGGAGATGACCCGCGACCTCGACGACGCCCACCACGACTCGTTGCCGTCGCTGCGGTCGAGTCTCGAGGAGTGGACCGATTCGAGCGGCGACATCCGCGAGGGCATCACCCGCCTCGTGTCCACGCCGTCGAGCCGACGAGCGTTCCTGCTCGGCGGTGGTGCGGTGCTCGGCGGATTCGCACTGGTCGGGAGTGGTGTCGGCAGTGGCCTCGCCGCCGCGGCCACGAGCAACCGCGTCCGGGCCGGCTCCCCCAGTTCGGCGCCGGTGGCGCAGAAGCTCACCGGGGACCTCGCGGTGGTGGCCCTGGCGGCGTCGCTCGAGAACCTCGCGGTCGGCACCTACCAGGCCGCGATCGATGCGGTCACCGCGGGCAAGCTCACCGGCGTGCCCCCGGCGGTGGTGACGTTCGCGCAGACCGCGCAGGGTCAGCACAAGGACCACGCGGCCGCGTGGAACGGTGTGCTCACCGGTGCGGGCAAGCAGCCCATAACGGGCGTCGACACCACGGTCAAGAAGTCGGTCGACGCGGCCTTCGCCAAGGTCACCGATGTGCCCGGCCTCGCGGCGTTGGCGCTCGACCTCGAGAACGTCGCCGCCGCGACGTACCTCGCGGCGATCGGCGTCGTGAAGAGCCCGGCCGGGATCAAGACCGCGGCCAGCATCCAGCCGGTCGAGATGCAGCACGCGGCGATCCTGAACTACCTGCTCGGCCAGTACCCCGTACCTGATGCGTTCGCCAAGACCACGGGTGCTCGTCCG
Source organism: uncultured Actinomycetes bacterium (assembly GCA_963819735.1). Taxonomy (GTDB): domain Bacteria; phylum Actinomycetota; class Acidimicrobiia; order IMCC26256; family DASPTH01; genus CAWFXC01. Next base: position 2,332,422 of record CAWFXC010000001.1, read on the forward strand.
GCGAGCGACAAGATCGGCTGATCCCCCCCAGGTTCGTCGGCTCCGGTGGCCGGGTCGGGTGCGTCAGCACCGGCCCGGCCACTCTTGTTCTTGTTCTTGTTCTTGTTCTCGTTCCCGTTCTCGGCTCGGCGCTCCGGCTTGGTCGCGGGAATCGACGTGATGCAATCTCGCGTGTCGTCCTCCCGCGAAAGGCACGCCGTGGCGCCTCCCGAGCTCCAGTTGGTCGATGCGAAGGCCAATCCCTATCTCTCGTGCCGGTTCGCACCGGTGCACCGCGAGATCGAGACCACCGACCTCGTGATCGATGGTGATCTCCCCGCCGATCTCGCCGGCGTGTTCATGCGCAACGGGCCGAATCCGCGGTTCCCTCCGCTCGGGAGCTACACGTTCCCGATGGAGGGCGACGGCATGCTCCACGCGCTCTGGCTCGAGCACGGCACCGCCAGCTACAAGAACCGCTGGGTGGTCACCGAGGGCATGAAGGCCGAAGAGCGGGCGGGCCGGGCGCTCTACGGCGGGCTCATGACGCCGGCCTTCGTCGACCAGTCGTTGCTGGGCCCCGATCCCGATCCGGGGTGGCCGTTCAAGCTCGACGCATTCGTCAACGTCGTGCACCATGCCGGTCACTACCTCGCGCTCGAGGAGGGCACGCCGCCCTACGAGGTCTCGCCCGAGCTCGCGACCGTGGGTCGCTACGACTTCGCGGGCGGGCTCCCCGCCGGGCTCACCGCGCACCCGAAGATCGATCCGCGTACCGGCGAGATGGTGATCTTCCGCTACGACGTCGAAGCGCCGTTCCTCACGTGGGCCGTCATCGGGGCCGACGGCCGCGTGTCGCGCCCGCCGGTCGCGGTCGACGGTGTCGACCAGGGGTTCATGATCCACGACTTCGCGATCAGCGAGCGTTTCGTCGTGCTCCTGCTCGGTCCCGCGGTCTTCGACATCGACGCCATGCTCACCGGTGGTCAGGTCCTGAAGTGGCAACCGGAGCTCGGGGTGCGGATCGCGGTGATCCCGCGCGACGGTGGCGGGCCGACCCGTTGGATCGAGACCGACGCGTTCTGGGTGTGGCACTTCGCCAACGCGTACGACGACGGCGACACCGTCATCATGGACTACTCGTCCTGGAGCGCGCCTGCGTTCCTGGCCCCGCCGGGCGCGCCGATCACCGGCGCGTTCAACCGCGCAGTGCTGCACCCCGCGTCGGGCCGCGTCGGCATCACCGCGCTGCACGAACGTGGGAACGAGTTCCCCCGGATCGACGATCGGGTCCTGGGTCGGGAGCACCGTTACGTCACCACGGTCGCGAGCTCCGGGCGTCCCGGGATCGTCCCCGCCGAGCACGACGTGCTCTGCCGTATCGACCTGCACACGGGGGAGTGGGTCGAGCAGCCCACCGACGCCGCGCTGGGCGACGTGGTGTTCGCGCCCCGGCCCGGTGGCACCGACGAGATCGACGGCTACTACCTCACCTTCGGCACGACGTTCGACCATCCGCACTCCGCGCTGTACGTGTGGGACGCCGCCGACTTCCCGAGCGAGCCACGCGCCAAGGTGATCGTGCCGCAGCGCATCCCGAACGGGCTCCACGCGAACTGGTTCGCGGCCGGGTGAACCGCTCGCTATTTGAACGCACCGCTGCCGCGGGCGAACAGGTGCCAGCCCAGCCACGCCCAGGCGATCACCACCAGGATCCGCGCCGTCCGTGTGCGCGTGAGCGCGTGCACCGCGGCGGGCAGCGTCATGGCGTCGTCGCGGCGCGCGGTGATGATCGCCCACCCGATCGCCAGCAAGAGGATCAGGCCGTAGCCCGCGAACGTGATCGTGCGCGAGCTCACGGGCGCGCGGTTCGTGGTCGCTTCACCAGCACCCATCCGAGCGCGAGCCAGAGCAGGAACATCAACGCCCGCCCGGGATGCACGCTCATGATGTCGTCGGCGATCACGCTCAGGGTCGGGTGATCCGCGCGCGGCGACGAGAACAGCGCGGTGAGCTCCCACACAGTGGCCAGCACCACCAGCGCGATCCAGACCGCAACCGAGCCGCGCGAGGCACGACGAGCCGGCTGGTCGAAGATCGGGGGCGAGGACGCCGGTGACGGCCGGCACGCCAGCACCAGCACCGCGATGGCCGGGATCGCCACCAGGACGTCTTCCGTGGTGGTGAACGGGCGGAACCCCGCCGCGATCCAGGAGTACACCGCGGCGCCTCCGACGGCGACCACCACGAACGCGCTCGGCCGGGCGGCCGTTCGGAGGGGTTCCACGACCCCAGTGTGACCGATGCACCGCCCGCCGTCGGGCGGGCGGACCAGCGTGGGATCGAACCGCGGGGCGGGGGTAGCGTCGCCGGGAACGAGGACGAAGGAGGCGGCGATGGAACACCGCATGATCGGCCGGACCGGGGTCAGCGTCAGCCCGCTCTGCCTCGGGGCGATGATGTTCGGCGCGTGGGGCAACCCCGACCACGACGAGTCGATCGACATCGTGCACGCCGCGCTCGACGCCGGGATCAACTTCATCGACACCGCCGACGTGTACTCGGCCGGTGAGTCGGAGGCGATCGTCGCCAAGGCGATCCAGGGCCGCCGCGACGACATCGTGTTGGCGACCAAGGTCCACGGCAACATGGGCGCCGACCCCAACATGAAGGGCAACTCGCGCCGCTGGATCATCCGCGAGTGCGAGGAGAGCCTCCGCCGGCTCGACACCGACTACATCGACCTGTACCAGATCCACCGCCCCGACCCCGGCACCGACATCGACGAGACGCTCGGCGCACTCACCGATCTCGTGCACCAGGGGAAGATTCGCTACGCGGGCAGTTCGACGTTCCCAGCGTCGGCCATCGTGGAGGCCCAGTGGGTGGCCGAGCGTCGCAACCGTGAGCGCTTCGTGTGCGAGCAGCCCCCGTATTCGATCCTCGTCCGTGGAGTCGAGGCCGACGTGCTGCCGACGTGCGAGCGCTACGGCATGGGAGTGATCCCGTGGAGCCCGCTCGCCGGCGGTTGGCTGTCGGGCAAGTGGCGCAAGGGCGGCGACGATCTCACCAGCAACCGCGCCAACCGCATTCCGCAGCGCTACGACCTCGCGTTGCCGGAGAACCAGCGGAAGCTCGACGCCACCGATGCGTTGGGTGCGCTGGCCGACGACGCCGGCATCCCGCTCGTGCACCTGGCGGTGGCGTGGGTGCTGCGCAATCCTGCCGTGACCTCCGCCATCATCGGGCCCCGCACGATGGAGCAGCTCACCACGCAACTCGGCGCCGAAGCGGTGACGCTCGACGACGATCTCCTCGACCGCATCGACGAGATCGTGCCGCCCGGCACCAACTACAACTGGGCCGACGCCGGCTACGTGCCGCCGATGATCGCCGATCCGCGCGCGCGCCGTCGTCCCTGATCACCCGGCACCGACGACGATGTCTGCACTCGAGGGCATGCGCGCGCTGGTCACCGGTGGAGGAACCGGGATCGGGTTCGGGATCGCGGGGGCGTTGCTCGACGCCGGCGCCACGGTCACGATCGCCGGGCGCCGTGAAGACGTCCTGGAACGTGCCGCGGCCGCGCTGCACGCCGAGTTCGCCCGCGCCGGTTCCGGAGCGGAAGTGCGGAAGGTGCGCTGCGACGTGACCGTCGAGTCCGACGTCGCCGCCGCGGTTGCGGTGGCGGCGGGGCCCGACGGCCGCCTCGACATCGCGGTGGCCAACGCCGGATCTGCGGTGCCGGGCCCGTTCCTTCTGGTCGACGACGCGGGCTGGCGCTTCTGCTGCGAGCTCAACATCATCGGCACCGCGTCGACCTTCCGCCACGCGGCGCGGGCCATGACCGACGGTGGATCGTTGATCGCGATCTCCACTGCGGCGTCGAACGCCCCGGAAGTCGGGATGGCGGCGTACAGCGCGACCAAGGCCGCCGTCGACATGATGGTGCGGGCCGCGGCCTGGGAGCTCGGCCCCCGCCGCATCCGGGTGAACGCGATCCAGCCCGGCTACGTGCCCACCGACGCCACCCAGGGCGCATTCTCCGACGACGTGATCGCCGATCTGGCCACCCGGGTCGCGCTCGGCGCAACCCGGCCGGGCCGACGACATCGCCGCGCTCGCGGTGCACCTGGCCGGCCCCGGGGGCACGTGGATCACCGGACAGGTGATCGCGGTCGACGGCGGGCTCTCGGTGCAGCCGATGGCGGACCTCTCCGACATCTCGGTCCGCATGTACGGCGCCGATGCGGTGGCCGACGCCCTCGGCCGCACCCCCGCGCCCGAGGCCTGAGCGCGGTGGACGCGACTGCCGCGGCCGCGCTGATCGGGGAACTCGCCGCTCGCGGCCACGTCATCGGCGATGGGCGTTCGCGCGGCGACAGTGGGGGAAGCTACGAGCACCACAATCCGGCAACCGGTGCGCTCCAGGCGACGCTGCCGCTTGGTGGCGCGCGCGAGATCGACGACGCAGTGCGCGCCGCGAGCGCAGCGCGGGCGACGTGGCGCGACACGCCGGTGCAGGAACGCGCCGCGATCCTGTACCGCCTTGCCGATCTCCTGACCGAACGCGACGACGAAGCCACCGCGATCAACGCGCTCGACAACGGCACACCGGTCAGCGCGATGCGATCAGGTGCCTACACCGCGGCGTGGACGCGCTACTACGCGGGCTGGGTCGACAAGCTCGAGGGACAGGTCGTGCCGGTGTACGGATCCAACGGCCTCGACGTCGTCCTCCCCGAACCGTACGGCGTGGTCGGCGCCATCGTGCCGTGGAACGGCCCGATGATGGGCATGGGCCAGAAGGCGGTGCCGGCGCTGGCGGCCGGGAACACGGTGGTGGTGAAGCCACCGGAGATCGCGCCGTTCGGTGCGCTGCGCTTCGCCGAGCTCGCGCTGGAGGCGGGGCTGCCGCCGGGCGCCCTCAATGTGGTGGTGGGCGGCGCGGCGGCCGGCGACGCGCTGGTGCGCCATCCCGGTGTCGACAAGGTCTCGTTCACCGGCGGGACCGCGACGGCCCGCCAGGTCATGGCGGCGGCGGCCGACACCCTCATCCCGCTCGCGCTCGAGCTCGGGGGCAAGTCGGCCAACATCGTGTTCCCCGACGCCGATCTCGACACGGCGGCGTCAGTGGCGGCGATGCTCGGCGCGGTGCTGCTGAGCGGGCAGGGGTGTGCACTGCCTACCCGTCTCTACGTGCACGACGACGTCTACGACGACGTCGTCGCGCGCGTCGTCTCGCAGGTGAAGTCGGTGCGCGTCGGTGATCCGTTCGATCCGGGGGTGCTGATGGGCCCGGTGGTCACTGCGCGCGCGTGTGAGCGCATCCTCGGCGTGATCGAGCGGGCGCGTTCGGCCGGCGCGGGCACGTTGCTCACCGGCGGGACGCGTCTCGACGGCGCCTTGGCCGACGGTTACTTCGTCGCGCCCACCGTGTTCGGCGACACCGATCACGACAGCGAGCTCGCCCGCCACGAGATCTTCGGGCCGGTGCTCGCGGTGATGCGATTTCGCGACGAGGACGAAGTCGTCGACCTGGCCAACGACAGCCCGTTCGGTCTCGCCGCCTACGTCCACACGCGCGACCTGGCGCGGGCACAACGCGTCGCCCGTCGGCTCGAAGTGGGGACGGTCACCGTGAACACGTTCCCCGGCATGTCGCCGAACGCGCCGTTCGGTGGCTACAAGCAGAGCGGATTCGGGCGCGAGGGTGGACGCGCCGGCATCGAGGAGTTCGTGCGCCGCAAGAACGTGCTGTTCGGCTGAACCTCGGCGAGCCGCCCCTCTTGCGAGCATCTCGGAGTTCGCGCTCACCGGTGTACGTGAACTCCGAGATGTTCCGGGGCTGAGCCGGGTCGGGCCGCGGAGTCCGAAGCCGGCGAACCGCTACGCCGGTGCGGTCTGCTCCCCGCGGACGACGCGACCGGGCAGCGCGCCGGTGGGTTCGTCGTCGCGGATCGTCACCTGGCCGTCGACGACGGTGGCCACGTAGCCCCGGGCTCGTTGCATGAGCCGCCGACCACCCGCCGGGAGGTCGAACACCATCTCCGGCTGCTCGACCCGGAGGCGTTGGTGGTCGATCACGTTGAGGTCGGCCCGGTACCCCGGCGCGATCCGCCCGCGGTCGCGGAGACCGTAGAGATCGGCGGTGTCGGAGGTCATCATCCGCACCGCGGTCGGGAGCGCGATGCGCGGCCCGCGGGTGCGGTCGCGCACCCAGTGCGTGAGCATGAGCGTCGGGCCGCTGGCGTCGACCGCGGCGCCGCAGTGCGCACCGCCGTCGCCCAGACCCCAGACCGTCGCGGGATGGTTCAACATGTCGTGGACGTCGTCGAGGCTGAAGTTGAAGTAGTTGGTGAAGGGGAAGAGCACGAGGTTGCGGCCGTCGCCCTCGATCAAGAAGTCGTAGACGACTTCCTGCGCCGGACGACCCTCACGCGCCGCGATCGCGGCCATGGTGTCCTGGGTGCCCGGCTCCCACTCGAGTGGCTCGCGCACGGGCAGCATGTTGTCGAACGTCTCGTACACGAACGACGCGAGCGGGTGATCCCACCCGTCGTTCGGCTCGGCGAGGATGCGCGCCCGCACTTCGGGGTCGCGCATGCGTCGGACCCGTTCGGCGAGCGGCAGCTCGGCCAACTCGCGGTAGCTCGGCCGGGTGCTGAACACGTTGTTCCGGCTCTGGAGGCCGAACAGGATGCCGGTGGCGCGGTTGGCCACCTGGGGGTAGATCGGGATGCCCTCGTCGCGCCATTCCCCGCACCGGTCGAGGATCTCGCGCCACCGTTCGAGCTCGGTGTGGGTCTGCACCACCGAGAACGTGAGGCGGGTGCCGGTGACCGCGGCGAGGCGCCCGAGCAGGTCGAGCTCGGCGTGCGCGGCTTCGCCCACTTCGCCGTCCATGCCGCGCGGGACCACTTCGAAGACGCCGGTACCGAGCTCGCGCAGCACGTGAGCCAGCGCGGTGAGCTCGGCTTCGTCGGCGAACGTTCCCGGGACCTCGTCGCCCCGGCTGGTGTGGTGGGCGAGGATGCGCGACGTCGACACGCCGAGCGCACCGGCGCGGATGCCGGCGCGCGCGATGTCGGTCATCGCGGCCAAGTCGTCGGCGGTGGCGACGCCGGTCCCGGCGCGCGCGCCCATCACGTAAGCGCGCACTGCGGCGTGCGGCACGTGGGTGCCGACGTCGACCATGCGCGGCCGCTCCGCCAGCGCGTCGAGATACTCGGGGAACGACTCCCACCGCCAGTCGATGCCTTCCCACAGCGCGGTACCGGGTATGTCCTCGACCCCCTCCATGAGCTCGATCAGCTCCTGCTCACCTCCGGGGTGCACCGGCGCGAACCCGACGCCACAGTTGCCGACGACCACGGTGGTGACGCCGTGCCAGCACGACGGCGCGAGCTGGCTGTCCCATGTGGCCTGACCGTCGTAGTGAGTGTGCACGTCGACGAAGCCGGGGGTCACGAGCAGACCGTCGGCGTCGACGGTCTCGCGCGCCGGACCGCTGACCCGTCCGATCTCGACGATGCGTCCGTCGTCGACTGCGACGTCGCCGGTGTACAGCTCGGCACCGGTGCCGTCGACGATCGTGCCCGAGCGGAGTACCAGATCGTGCATGCCGTTCCCTCCGATTGGAAGCTCGCGCACCCTAACCGGGCCCGACGACGGCGCGCACGAGGGCGCGGCATCGCGCCCCGGGATACCGTGCGGCGATGAGCACCCCCTTGGTCGAGGCCCGCCGCTTCCTGCACTGTTGCTACTGCTGTCCGGACTCCGGCGCGGTGGCGCAGTTCTTCACCGAGGGGCTCGGGATGAAGGCCACCATGCGGACGAACGGCGGACGGTCCGACGGTTCCCTGCTCAGCATCGACGGCGAGATCGAATCCGACGCGCGGTTCGTGTACGACCGACGCGGGCCGCGCACCAGCCCTGCGGTGGAAGTGCAGGGCTGGCTGGACCCGCCGGTCGACGGTGACGTCTATCCCGCTGCGCACCACGTCGGATTCCACGCGGTGGGGGTTGCGGTCCCGGCCGTCGACGACGTCGTGCACGCGCTCGAAGGGTTGGGGGCGACGATCGTCGGCCGCACCGCCGACGCGGCCGCGCTGTTCGGGTCGCCGAGCGCGGTGGTGGTGCGCGCGGCCGACGGCGTGCTCGTCGACATCATGGAAGCCGACGAGCCCAAGAGCCCCGACGCCGACAGCCGGTTCCATCACATGCGGCTCACGTGCAACGATCTCGACGCATCACTGGCCTGGTACGAGGCGCTCGGGTTCTCGGTGGTCGTGCGGCACGACTCGATCGAGGTTCCGGCCGCGGTGTTCGGCGGCGCGGCCGACGGCGTGGTGGCGGTGGCGCAGTTGCGCCTGCCCGACGAGCCGTTCCGTTTGCTGCTCCACCAATGGCTCGAACCGGCGTCGTACGGCCATCCCTATCCGAACGCCAACCATCGCGGCATGTACCGCGCCGCGGTGTGCGTCGACGACACGCGGACCGCCTACGAGATGTTGACCGGCGCGGGCTTCGCGTTCGACGCGCCGCCGCGTGTCGTCGAGCTCACCGGCACACCGGTCCCTAACATGTGGATCGCCTTCCTGCGCGATCCCGACGGCTTCCCCGTCGAGCTGGTCGAACGCCCCCGCAGCGCGTTCCGGTAGCAGGCGTTCCGGTAGCAGGCGTTCCGGTAACCGGCGTTCCGGTAACCCACCACATCCCAACTTGCGTCGCTCGTGTTGGCTACGTCAACGCCAACGACGCAAGTTCGGGGGTGGGAGCGCGGGTCCGGCGACACCGACCGCGGCTCAGGCCAGGTTGACGACCGCCACCGTCGCCGCACACGCGAGCAGGAAGCAGCCGGCGGGGATGCGGAGCCGGGCGCCCCAGGCTGCGTTCTTCTCCGCGGCCATGAGCGCCGCCATCGGGATCATCCACCCGATCGACCCCATTCCCAACGCGAACATCAGCACCATCAGGGCGCCGCAGGCGCCGACACACGCGCGGCCCGAACGGAAGCCGATCGCCCAGCCGTGCCGATTCGGATCGATGTCGTGTTCGACCAGCGCGTCGGGAGCCCGGCACCATTCGAGACACGTGCGGGCGAGGTTCGTGAACTGGTAGGCACCGGCGATCGCGATGGTGGCGGCGAGGATGACCCATGAGTTGTGGGCCAGCCACGGATGGGTGTCGACCTGTTCGTGCAGGGTGGCGTCGCCGAGATGGGCGACGACCCCGAAGCCGATCCAGACCGCGAGGTAGCCGACCGCAACCGCGGCCGTGCGCCACGATGGCGCGAACGCGCCGAGCGCGTGTGCCGAACCGATCGAGGCGCGACGGATGACCGGCAGTGCGGTGGGCAGCATCATGGCCGTCACCATGAGGGTCCAGCCCGCGGCCAGCGCGAGCGGTGCACCGAGGCCGTGGATGTGGTCGAGTCGCGCGTGCGACAGGTACGGGGCCTCGGGGCTCACCGCCCACGAGGTGAGGACGAGCCACGCGACACCGGCGACGAGGAGGAGGCTGATCCCGACCCGGTCGGGTGGGCGCGACCTCGTTGTCGCGAGTCGGTTCACGACGTGATGAACGTGGCCGGGTCGGCCGCAAACGCCGCCGCGCACCCCGATCCGCAGAACCAGTGACGCCGGCCTTCGTGGTCGTGGTGCCGCGTCGTGTCGATGGCGGCGACGGTCATGCCGCACACCGGGTCGATCGCGCTCACCTCAGGAGAGGGAGTGTCCGGGGCCGAGCCGGCGTTCGTCCCGTCGTGGGTCCGACTGCGCTCGCGCGGACGGCGGGAGACGATCTCGGCGAGGATCGACAGCGCGACCTCCTCGGGTGTCCGGGCACCGATGTCGAAGCCCGCCGGAGTGGTGATCCGCGCCCGTTCGTCGTCGGCGAGATCGAGCGCGTCGAGCACCGCCGCACCCCGCCGCGGGGATGCGACCAGGCCGATGTAGGGGACGCCGGCCGCCAACGCGCCGCGCAGCACGTCGGCCTCTTCGCGTCCGTGGGAGGCGACGACCACCGCGTCGGCATCGGAGAGCCCGCCCTCCGCCAGGTCGCGCGCGACGGCCACCGCGTAGCCCACGTGTTCGGCGAGGTCGGCGACCGCGTGGGCGATGGGCGCGTCGCCGTGGAGCACGATCAGGGGCTCGGGCAACACCGGATCGAGGAAGATCTCGAGGGTGCCGCCCGACAGGCACGGGTTGTGCACGGAGATCGCACCGGACCGCGGCGGCGTCGCGTCGGCATCCTCCGCATCGGGCGTCTCGGGATCGATCCGCAGCAGCAGTGCTTCGCCCGTGCGCAGCACCACGAGGGCTTGCGCCTGCACGCTCGCCTCCGCGCACTCACCCCCGACGAAGCCGAGGATGCTGCCGTCGGTGAGCACGAGCGCGGTGTCGCCCGCCTTCGCCGAGGTCGGGCGTTCGGCGCGCACCACGGTGGCGACGACGTACGGCACGCGGTCGGCGTCGAGCGCGTCGGCGCGTCGACGCAGGTCGGCGGGCGCGTCGAGCACGCTCGGCGACCCGCCCCGGCGCGTCATGCGCGACCAGTGCTCGCGCTCGGCGCCGCGCCGTACGTCGTCGTACGTTTCATTCGATCGCCATGTCCGTACGGAACGAGTTCCCCTGCATCGCCCGCCACACCTGAGCCGACGTGAGCGGCATGTCGGCGTGGCGTACCCCGATGGCGTCGCATACCGCGTTCACGACCGCGGGCGGCGAGCCGACGGTGGCCGATTCACCCACGCCCTTCACGCCGAGCGGGTGGTGGGGTGACGGCGTGACCGTCTCCCCACACTCCCAGCTCGGGCACTCCATCGCGGTGGGGAGCAGGTAGTCCATGAACGAGCCGCCGAGGCAGTTGCCGTCCTCGTCGAACGCGATCACTTCCATGAGCGCCATGCCGACGCCGTCGGCCAGGCCGCCGTGCACCTGCCCCTCGACGATCATCGGGTTGATCCGCGGCCCGCAGTCGTCGACCGCGATGAAGCGACGGACCTTCACCTGACCGGTGCCGGGGTCGACGTCGACGACACAGATGTACGCGCCGAACGGATAGGTGAGGTTGGGCGGGTCGTACACGCATTCGCCGTCGAGGTGACCCTCGACGCCCTCGGGTAGCTCGAGCGATCCGTGGGCGGCGAGCGCGATCTCCTGGATGGTGTGACCGTGCGACGGGTCGCCGTTCACGAACCAGCGACCCTTCTCCCACTCGAGATCCTCGGGCGCGACCTCGAGCATCGCCGACGCGATGATCCGGGCCTTGTCGCGTACGCGACGGGTGGCGATGGCGACCGCCGCACCCGAGACCGGGGTCGACCGCGAGCCGTAGGTGCCGAGGCCGAACGGGGTGTTGTCGGTGTCGCCGTGGACGACGTCGATGTCGTCGGGTGAGATACCGATCTCCTCGGCGACGATCTGGGCGAATGTCGTCTCGTGGCCCTGCCCCTGGGTCTGGACCGACAGGCGGACGACGGCCTTGCCCGTCGGGTGCACGCGCACCTCGGCGCCGTCGGCCATGCCGAGCCCGAGGATGTCCATGTGCTTGCGGGGGCCGGCGCCGACGGTCTCGGTGAAGAACGAGAGGCCGATGCCCATGAGCTCGCCGCGGGCGCGCTTCTCCGCCTGTTCCTTGCGCAGATCCTCGTAGCCGCACATGTCCATCGCCAAACGCAACGCACGCGGGTAGTCGCCGGAGTCGTAGACCCAGCCCGTCTTGCACGTGTACGGGAACTGCTCGGGTCGGATGAGGTTCTTCATGCGCAACTCGGCCGGGTCCATCCCGAGCTCGTCGGCAAGACAGTCGACGATGCGTTCGACGAGGTACACGGCTTCGGTCACGCGGAACGAGCACGCGTACGCGACGCCTCCCGGCGCCTTGTTGCTGTACACGCCGGTCACCGCGCAGTATGCCGCTTCGAGGTCGTAGGAACCGGTGAAGATGTGGAAGAACCCCGCCGGGAACTTCGTGGGTTGCGCGGTGTTGTTGAACGCGCCGTGATCGGCGAGCACGTTCACCCGCAGACCCGTGATCCGGCCGTCCTTCGTCGCGGCGATCTCTCCCTGCATGTGGTAGTCGCGGGCGAAGCTGGTCGACATCAGGTTCTCGGACCGGTCCTCGACCCACTTCACCGGCTTGCCGGTGACGATCGAGCCGACGACCGAGAGCACGTAGCCGGGATAGATCCCCACCTTGTTGCCGAAGCCGCCACCGATGTCGGGGCTGATCACGCGGATCTTGTGCTCGGGCAGCCCGGCGACGAGCGCGTACAAGGTGCGGTGCGCGTGCGGCGCCTGGGTCGTGCACCAGATCGTGAGCTTGCCCGTGACCTTGTCCATGTCGGCGACCGAACCGCACGTCTCCATCGGCGCCGGGTGCACCCGCGGATAGAGCATCTCTTGGCGCACGACGACCTCGGCCCGGTCGAAGACCGCGTCGGTCTCCGCTTTGTCGCCCGCGTCCCAGTCGAAGATGTGATTGTCGGTCTTGCCCTCGATGTCGTCGCGGATCACGGGCGCGTCGGGGTCGAGCGCGCGGCAGCGCGTCGATCACCGGCGGTAGTGGCTCGTAGTCGACGTCGATCAGCTCCAGCGCGTCGCGCGCCGAGTAGCGGTCCTCGGCGACGACGAACGCGACCTCCTGGCCCTGGAACCGCACCTTGTCGGTCGCGAGAACCGCGAGCACGTCGTTCGACAGCGCGGGGATCCAGGCCAGGCCGAGACCTTCGAGCGTCGCGCCGGTGATGACGGCCTTCACCTTGGGGTGGGCTTCGGCGGCCGACGTGTCGATGCTGCGAATGCGGGCGTGCGCGAGCGGGCTGCGCAGCACCGCGCCGTGCAGCATCCCGTGGAGCTGGAGGTCGTCGACGTAGTTGCCCTTGCCGCGGATGAAGCGCGGGTCTTCCTTGCGGGCCATACGCCCGAAACCGATGGGGCTGACCGGAGGGTCGGCGGTGGTGGTCATCAGACGGTCACCTCCACACCGGCATCGGTGCCGGCAGCAGCGTCGGCGTCGGTCCGCGCCGCCGCGCGGATGGCCCGGACGATGTTCTCGTACCCGGTGCACCGGCAGATCTGGCCGGAGATGGCCTCGCGGATCTCGGTGTCAGTCGGATCGGGGTTGCGGTCGAGCAGCCAGCGGGCGGTCATCATCATCCCCGGCGTGCAGAAGCCGCACTGCAGACCGTGCTCGTCGACGAACGCCTGCTGCACGGGATCGAGCCCGGCCGCGGTCTCGAGGTCCTCGACGGTGCGGATGCGGTGGCCGTGGGCCATCGCGGTGAGCACGGTGCAGCTCTTCACCGGTTCATCGTCCATCCAGAGGACGCACGTGCCGCAGTTCGAGGTGTCGCAGCCCCAGTGCGTGCCGGTGAGTCCGAGGTGGTCGCGCACGAAGTGCACGAGCAGCAATCGCGGTTCGACGTCGGCGCTCACCTCTTCGCCGTTGACGGTCATCGTCACCTGCATCGTCACGCCTCCAGTCCGTGCGCCCGTGCCGCGGCTCGCCGCAACGCGCGCTTGGTGAGCTCTCCGACGAGGTGCCGCTTGTAGTCGGCCGGGCCCCGCTGGTCGCTGTTCGGGTTGCACCCTTCGGCCGCCAGGCGCGCCGCAGTCGCGATCGTCGCCTCGGTGATCGCGCTGCCGCGCAGCGCATCTTCCGCGCCCGGCGCGCGGAAGTGCTCCGCGCCCGCGGCGGCCAGGCCGATCCCGGCGTCGACCACCGTGTCCCCGTCGAGCGCCACCACTGCGCCGACCGCGATGACGGCCCAGTCGCCGACGCGCCGTTCGACCTTCTCGTACGCGCTGCCGGTGCCCGGGCGGATGGGCACCCGCACCTCGGTGAGGATCTCGGCCGGACCGACGGCAGTGGTGTACGGCCCGAGGTGGAACTCGTCCATGGGCACGATCCGCTCACCCGTCGTCGAACGCACCACCGCCGCCGCCTTGAGCGCGGCGAACGCGGCGGAGAGATCCTCCGAGGGGTCGGCCTGGCAGATGGATCCACCGATGGTGCCCCGGTTGCGCACGATCGGGTCGGCGATGACCCGCTCCGCGTCGTGGAGGATGCGGAAGTGCTCGCCCGCGACCGCCGATTCGAGCAGCTCACGGTGGCGGGTCATCGCGCCGATCCGCAGCTCGTCGCCGACGACGCTGATCGACGAGAGATCGGTCAGGTCGTTGATGTCGATGAGCACCTCGGGCCGGGCCAGGCGCAGCTTCATCATCGGGAGCAGGCTGTGGCCTCCCGCTATCAGGCGGGCCTCGGGCCCGTAACGTTCGAGCAGTGCCAGTGCGTCGCTGACGCTGGTCGCCCGCTCGTACTCGACCGGTGCCGGTACCTGCATGAAGGCCCCCCTTCGACTCGGTCGGGCCAACGTCGCGCTCGACCGCGAGGCGAGTCAACGGCTCCATAAGCGATCACTTATCGCCCGCCGGGCGCGGGCGGCCCGGCCGCGCGACGCTGTGCGCCATGACGCTGACCCAGCTCGAGGCGTTCGTGCTCGTCGCCCGTCTCGGCTCGGTCACCGCCGCCGCCCGCACGCTCGGGGTGAGCGAACCGGCGGTCTCCGGCGCCCTCGCCGCGCTGCGGCGTCAGTTGGGCGACGAGCTCGTCGAGCGGGGCGCGGCCGGCATGACCCTCACGCCGGGCGGCCGGCGCCTGGTGCCGCTGGCGTCGCAGATGATCGCGCTCGCGTCGGAGGCCGAGGACGCCATCCGTCAGGCGCGCGGCGCGCCCGAGCGCCTCCGGGTGGTGGCGACGAGCTCGGTGGCGGAGTCGGTGGCACCGGCGCTGATCGCTGCGTTCACCGCGCGCGCCGGGGCGGTCGACGTCTCGCTCGGCGTCGCCGGCTCCAACGAGATGGCCGCGGTGCTGCACGAGCGGCTCGCTGACGTCGCGCTCGGGCCCCGGATCTCGGGCGACGACGCGGTCGGGCTCGAGTGCATCCCGCTGTTCCGGTACCGGTTGGCGTTGGTGGCCTCGCCCGCGCACGGGCTCGCGACGATGGAGCACGTTCCCGCGCCGCTGCTCGCCGAACAGGCCTGGTTGGTCGATCCCGGGGCGACCGACGACGCGTCACCGGTACTGCGGTTGCTGGAACACCTCGGTGTGCGCGAGCAGCAGATCCGGGTGTTCCCCAGCCAAGCCGCGGCGTGGGCGGCGGCCGAAGAAGGACAAGGTGTGGCGCCGGCGGTCACGTATCTGGTGGGCGACGAGCTCTCCCGGCGATCGCTCGTCGCGCTCAATGTCGCGGGAATGCCGCTGGAGCTGCTCTGGTACGCGACGATGCTTGCGGCCGATCGCCGGAGCCCGGCCGCCGCGTCGCTGCGTCGCTTCATGACCACGCCCGACGCGACGCACGCGATGCACGCGCCGTTGAGTGGAGTGCCGCCGAGCCGGTTCCGCCCTCCCGTCTACGTGACGATTTGGAGCTGACGCCGTCCCCTACCGAACCGGCGTCGTTGGTGTTGGCTATACCAACAACAACGCAAGTTGGGTTATTGGGCGGGCTCGGCGTCGGCCACTGCGACCATCACCGCGACGTAGCGCACGGTTTCGTCACCGACCGGCTTCCACTGGTGATGGGTCCCGCGTTGGACCACCGAATCGCCCGGCCCGAGCGTCACGGGTTCGACGCCCGGCAACGCGAGCTGGAGCCGGCCCGCGAGCATGAAGTCGAGATCGATGGTCGCGGTCGTGTGCCAGCCGGCGTCGCCGGGGTCGTTGCCCGGCGGCATCTCGATGTAGCGGAACGCGATGCCGCCGCCCCGGGGTTCGAGCTCCCACGATCCGCGCGGGTCGCCGCCCTGGTCGGTTCGGAGCAGCGGTCCACCGGTTTGCCAGAGCTCGACCAGCGCGACGCTGTCGGGACCCGCGGGTTGGAACGGGTTCGGCGCGGGGCCGTCGGACACCGCGAACGAGCGTCCGGCCGCATCGGTGCCGGTGACCAGCCGCCGCGGACCTACCCCGGCCGACGCGCGCGCCTTTTCGGCACCGGCGTCGACGGCCGGGACGTCCATCGGCGCGATCGGCTCGGGGGCCGACGGATCACGGCGGAACATGAACACGATGTACGTGCACGGACCGTCGCCACTCACCCGCCACCGGTGTGCGGTACCGCGTTGGATCACGACGTCGCCCGCCGCGAGCGCGTGTTCGCCGTCGTCGAGGCCGAGGGTGATCTCGCCGTCGAGCACGGTCATGAAGTCGAGGGTGTCGGTGGTGTGCATGCCCGGGCGCGCGGGATCGTCGCCGGGTACGCGCAGCCAGCGTTCGTCGTCGGGCGTGCCGCGAGCGGGCGGCGGCATGCGGATCACGCGGATCGACATCCCCCCGGGCGGCGGCTCGAGCACCACCGGTCCGTCCGGCGACTCGCCGCCGTCGACGACCGTCGCGGGCATCGCGTCCAACCACCACAGGTCACTCACGCCGAAGCCACCGTCGGCGTCGATGGTGTGGGGCGGCGTGCCGTCGGAGACGAACACCGCAGCGCCGTCGGAGTCGTGGCCGGTGACGACCCGGCGAACGTCGAATGCCATCGCGATCCCCCTTGCCTCAGACGAAGAAGTCGTCGGCGTAGACCACAGCTTGATGCTGCAACTCACTGTCGCTCCAGCTCGGCAGGATCACCGCGTGGAGATTGGCGAGGCCGCCGCACACGATCGGCACGAACTGGTCGGGTCGATCGCTGAGGTGCACGCGCCCACGATCGTCGACGCGGTTCTTCTGTTCCAGCACGATCCGGTTGGGTTCCGGCCACAGGTCGATCGGCTGCCAGGCGTGCTCGTGGAAGTAGGCCTTGAGGTCGTCGACGTCGGGGAACTCCCGGCCGAAGCGCGCCGCCCATTCGGGGTTGATCGCGATCACGGTCTGGCCATTCGCCGCGGTGGGGGAGAGGAACTTGTTCGACAGCGGGAACGCCGCGCTCTTGGCGATCAGGTAGAGCAGGTCGCGGGCGTCGTCGTTGTTCACGTCGGCGACCGCGTGCGTGCCCTTCGCGCCGTGCACGGTGACGACGTCCTGGTCCTTCCGGTACCCGAACTGCTCGGCCAGCGACGGCCACGGCGATCGTTCTTCCCACTCGCCGAAGCACACGCCGAGCCGACCGGGCTGGCCGAACACGCTCTTCGACGTCGCGCCCACCTTCTGGCCGCCGATGTTGCGGAGGCACAACGACACTGCGCGCCCGATGGTCATCGACCCGCGACCGGCGGCGCCGCCCATGCACCCCGGCCCGTAGTCGATGCCGACGCGGTCGCGCGACGGCCCGTTCGCGATCAGGTACGGGAACACGCTCGACGTGGTGGTGGTGATGCCGTCGAGGTTGAACGCCTCCTCGCACATCGCCTCGAGCGCGGCGATCACGTACGGGAAGCCCCACGCCTCGCAGCCGGCCATCGCCGCGTTCACCGCCGCCAACTCGATCGTCGCCTCGCGGTTCATCGGGGGCAGGATCCCGATCACGTCGTCGGTGTGGAACGGTGTCGAGGCCAGGATCCCGCGCACGCGCTGCTCGGTGGGCGGGAGCAACGGGAGTCCATCGCCCCAACCGTCGGCGAGGGAGAGCTCGTAGAGCGCGACGGGGTCGTCGTCGATGGCGACGCGTTCGCTCGTCAGCGCGTCAATCAGACACCCCGAGGGACCGCAGGAGTCCTGGGTACGAGTCGACAGCAATTCGGCGCACCTCCTCTTCGGGCAGCCCTTCGAGAGGGTACGGGAGCACGAGCACGCGCATGCTCGGGTGGTTGTTGTGCGCGGCCAGGCGGTGGGCGAACTGCTCGAACTCCGCGGTGACCACGACGACCGCGGGCTTGCGCAACCGCTCGACTTCGACGGTGTCGTGGACACTCCACGACGTGCACGATCCTCAGTTGCCGAGGCCGACCACACCGCATTCGACGAGGCGCGACCACTCGTCGACGTCGGTGCGGGTCTGCTCGCCCGCGGGGCCGCTCCGATCGCCGGCCCACAACACGTGCACGGTGGCGCCGTCGCGCTGCAGGAGCTGCTCCCACTCGTCGACGACCGCGAAGTACGAGCGCCAGGAGCGGTCGAGCCGCAGACCGACCGCGACCCCGGCGATCGGGCGGCCGAGGTCGAAGGTGTCCGACGTGGCGTCGCCGGTCATCGCGGGCGTGGGGAGCAGGATCTCGAGCTGCGGGTTCTCGGCCATCCGACCTCGAGGGTACCCGGATTCCGCCGATACATGAAATTTGCATGTACTGCGCGCCTGGGTCGGTCAGGGCCACGGGCACACGGCCACGGCTTCACGGCTCGGAACCCGAGTGCGCAAGATTGGCTGAGTGAGCGCTCACTCAGATATAGTGGACCGCGTGACCACCCCACCGTCCGGCGGACAACTGGCTCCGCCCCCGCCCCCGCCCCAGCCCCCGCTCGCCGGGTCGCGGGTCCGTGCCCGGGCCGCCGCCCTTCCGGCCGAGGAGCGGCGCGCCGCGATCGTGGCCGCCACCGTGCCGCTGCTCATCTCCTACGGCACCGGGATCACCACCCGCCAGATCGCCGAAGCCGCCGGTATCGCCGAGGGCACGATCTTCCGGGTCTTCCCCGACAAGGAGTCGTTGATCGAGGCGGCGGTGGTGCAGGCGTTCGACCCCGCGCCGGCCGAAGCGGAACTGCTCGCCATCGACCCCACGTTGCCGCTCGAGGCGCGATTGGAGGCGGCGGTCGACGTGCTGCAACGCCGGGTCGCCTACATCTGGCGGATCATGACCGCGGTCGGGATGTCGAAGGTGCCCGAGGGTTCACGCGCCAAGAGCGACCGCAGCGGCGCCGAGACCCTGAGCGCGTTGGCGTCGGTGTTCGAACCCGACCGCGATCAGTTGCGCATCGATCCGATCGCGGCCGCCGACCTGCTCCGCGGCCTCACGTTCGCCAGCAGCCATCCGGCGCTCACCTTCGCCCAACCCCTGGAACCGCCCGAGCTGGTCGCGGTCATTCTCGACGGCGTCCGCGCCCGGCCCGGGAAGGAGGACTGATGCTGGTCCGCCTGCTCCGCACCTATCTCTTCCGCTACCGCAAGCTGCTGTTCGCGGTGCTGGCGTTGCAGTTCGTGCAGACGATGGCCACGTTGGCACTGCCCACGTTGAACGCCGACATCATCGACAAAGGCATCATCACCGGCGACACCGGCTACATCGTGCGCATGGGCATGATCATGCTCGGCATCACGCTGATCCAGGTGGTGTTCGCGATCGGCGCCACCTACTTCGGGTCGCGCGCCGCGATGGGTTTCGGTCGCGACGTGCGCGGTGGCCTGTTCCACACCGTCACCGGCTTCTCCGCGCAGGAGGTCAATCACTTCGGCGCGCCGTCGTTGATCACGCGGATCACCAACGACGTCCAGCAGATCCAGATGCTGGTGGTCATGGGGTGCACGCTGTTCGTCGCCGCCCCCATCATGATCGTCGGCGGTCTGATCATGGCCATCCACGAAGACGGACCGTTGTCGTTGATCCTGGTCGTGGCGATCCCCGTGTTGGCGATCAGCGTGGGGCTCGTGATCTCACGCCTCGTGCCGCAGTTCCAGGCCATGCAGATCCGCATCGACCGCGTCAACTCGGTGTTGCGTGAGCAGATCACCGGCATGCGGGTCGTGCGGGCGTTCGTCCGCGAACCGGAAGAGGGCAGGAGGTTCGGGGTCGCCAACGACGACCTCACCGCGACCTCGCTCCGGGCGGGCCGGCTGATGGCGTTCATGTTCCCGACGGTGCTGCTCGTGCTGAACCTCTCGAGCGTGGCCGCGTTGTGGTTCGGAGCCATCCGGATCGGCGACGGCGAGATGCAGGTGGGCGCGCTGGTCGCCTTCCTCACCTACCTCGTGCTGATCCTCACGTCGGTGATGATGGCGAGCTTCGTGGCGATCATGTGGCCGCGTGCCGCGGTGTGTGCGGTGCGGGTCAAGGAAGTGCTCGACACGCCGTCGACGGTCACCGCGCCCGAGTCGCCGGTCACCGTGATGCCGCAGCGGGGCACGCTCGATCTGCGCGGCGTCGAGTTCAACTACCCCGGCGCCGAGAACCCGGTGTTGCACGACATCACGCTGCGGGCGGAGGCGGGCCAGACCACCGCCATCATCGGGAGCACCGGATCGGGGAAGACCACGCTGTTGAACCTCGTCCCGCGCCTGTTCGACGCGACCGGTGGTTCGGTGCTCGTCAACGGGGTCGACGTGCGCGACCTCGATCCCGAGATGTTGTGGAGCCGAATCGGACTCATTCCGCAGAAGCCCTACCTCTTCTCGGGCACGGTGGCCAGCAACCTGCGCTACGGCAACGAGGACGCGACCGACGACGAGCTCTGGGCTGCGCTCGACATCGCGCAGGCACGCAACTTCGTGGCCGCCATGCCCGACGGCCTCGATTCGCGCATTGCCCAGGGCGGCACCAACGTGTCGGGTGGGCAACGCCAGCGGCTCGCTATCGCCCGCGCGTTGGTGAAGAAGCCCGACATCTTCCTGTTCGACGACTCGTTCTCCGCGCTCGACCTCGCGACCGACGCTCGTCTCCGCGCCGCGCTCGCGCCGGTCACCGCCGACGCCGCCGTCGTCATCGTTGCCCAACGGGTATCGACCATCGTCAACGCGTCGCAGATCCTCGTGCTCGAGGACGGACGCGAAGTCGGGCTCGGAACCCACGAGGAACTGCTCGAAACCTGCCCCACCTACGCCGAGATCGTGGAGTCCCAGACCCGGGGGGAGGCGGCGGCATGAGCGACGAAGAAGGAATACCGAGCAAGTCGCCCGCCGCCCAGGCGCGCGCCGTCATGGGTCCGCGCGGCGGCATGGCCGGCATGCCGGTGGAGCGGTCGGAGAACTTCAAGAACTCGACCCTGCGCTTGGCGGCCCGTCTCCGCACCGAACGCCTGCGCCTGGTCGCGGTCGGGGTGTTGGCCGTCGTCAGCGTGTGCATGTATGTAATCGGGCCCCGGCTCCTCGGCCGCGGCACGAACATCATCGTGGCCGGTCTGCAGAGCAAGAACGGCATCGACTTCGCCCAGTTGCACCGGGTGCTGGCACTCGCCATCGGCCTCTACATCTGCTCCGCCGCGTTGTCGTACATGCAGGCCTACGTGCTCGCGGGCATCGTGCAACGCACGATGTTCCAGCTCCGGGCCGACGTCGAGGAGAAGCTCAACCGCCTCCCGCTGCGCAACGTCGACCGCCAGCCCCGGGGCGATCTCCTCAGCCGCGTCACCAACGACATCGACAACGTGGCGCAGAGCCTGCAGCAGACACTCAGCCAGATGTTGACCTCGCTGCTCACCATCGTCGGCGTGCTCTTCATGATGATCCTCATCTCGCCGCTGCTGTCGATCATCACGATCGTCACCATTCCCATCTCGATGGGCACCATCTCGTTCATCGCCCGTCGTTCGAAGTCGCGCTTCGTGGAGCAGTGGGACCACACCGGCATCCTGAACGCGCAGGTCGAGGAGGTGTTCACCGGGCACTCGCTGGTCAAGGTGTTCGGCCGCCAACAAGACGTCGAGGAGAAGTTCCGGCAGAAGAACGAAGAGCTCTTCGTCGCCAGCTTCGGCGCCCAGTTCATCTCGGGCACGATCCAACCGGCGATGATGTTCATCGGCAACTTGAACTACGTGGCCATCGCGGTCGTCGGCGGCCTGCGGGTGGCGTCCGGCACCATGAGCCTCGGCGACGTGCAGGCGTTCATCCAGTACTCGCGCCAGTTCACGCAACCGCTCACGCAGCTCGCTTCGATGGCGAACGTGCTGCAGTCCGGGATCGCGTCGGCCGAGCGCGTCTTCGAGCTCCTCGACGCCGAGGAGGAGAGCAAGGACGATCTGGTGCCCCTGGTCGACGATCAGCCGCGCGGCCGGGTCGAGTTCGATCACGTGCGGTTCTCCTACGACCCCGAGAACCCGCTCATCGAAGACCTGTCACTGGTGGCCGAGCCGGGAGAAACGGTGGCCATCGTCGGGCCGACCGGTGCGGGCAAGACCACGTTGGTGAACCTGATCATGCGGTTCTACGAGATCGACGGCGGCGCGATCACCCTCGACGGCAACGACATCGCGAAGATGCGCCGCCACGACCTCCGCGCCAACATGGGCATGGTGCTCCAGGACACGTGGCTGTTCGGGGGCACGATCAAGGAGAACATCGCGTTCGGCAACCTCGAGGCCACCGACGAGCAGATCCTCGAGGCGGCCCGGGCCACCTACGTCGACCGCTTCGTGCACTCGTTGCCCGAGGGCTACGACACCGTGCTCGACGACGACAGCGGCATCGTGAGCGCGGGCGAGAAGCAGTTGCTCACCATCGCCCGGGCGTTCCTCGCCAACCCGACCATCCTCATCCTCGACGAAGCAACCAGCTCGGTCGACACCCGCACTGAGGTGCTGATCCAACAAGCCATGGCCGCGCTGCGCTCGAACCGGACGAGCTTCGTGATCGCCCACCGGCTCTCCACCATCCGCGACGCCGACATCATCCTGGTGATGGAGTCGGGCCACATCGTCGAGCAGGGGAGTCACGAGGAGCTGTTGGCCCGCAAGGGTGCGTACCACACGCTCTACAACGCGCAGTTCGCAGCCGCGGCGGTCGAAGTCGTCTGACCCGCGCGAGCCGCGTCTACGCGGGCTGCTCGACGTTCTGCAGGTGCCGGCGGAGCTTGCCGATCGACTTCGTGTGGATCTGACAGACGCGGCTCTCGGTGACGCCGAGCACCGCGCCGATCTCAGCCAGGCTCAGGAGCTCGTAGTAGTAGAGCGTGATCACCAACCGCTCGCGGTCGGAGAGCACTTCGATGGCGTCGGTGAGGGTGTCGGTCGTCTCGACGTCGTCGAAGGGATTGCCGGGGGCGGGGATCCGCGCCCCGAGCGTGGCCGCGCCGTCCTCGTCGAAGCTGGCGCCGAGCGGCTCGTCGAGTGAGCTCACCCAGGTGGTCGCGATCTGCGAGATCACCCGTTCGAGGCGCTCCGGGCCGACCCCGAGCTCGGCGGCGAGCTCGGCGCGCGACGGTGACCGACCGAGCTCACCTTCGAGCGACGACGACGCGCGCTCGAGTTCGCGGGCGTTCGACCGCACCCGACGTGGCACCCAGTCGATGGAGCGGAGCTCGTCGATGATCGCGCCCTTGATGCGGACGATCGCGTAGGTCTGGAACTTGAAGCCGCGCGACGGTTCGAACTTCTCGATGGCGTCGATGAGACCGAACGTGCCGTAGCTCGCGAGGTCGGCGCGTTCGTAGTTCGGCGGGCACGTGGCCGCGAACTGGGCGGCGACGTAGCGAACGAGTGGCGCATAGTGCAGGATCAGCTGCTCGCGGGCGCGCTCGGAGCCGTGCGCCTTGAAGTCGAGCCAGAGCTCGGCGATCGACGCGGCCTCGGTGTCGACGGGGTCGGGGAAGGCGTTCGACATCTTCGGTACCTACTGCGGCTTCGTCACGCCGATGGCGCTGGCGAGGGGATGCCATTGCGTCGTCG
Source organism: uncultured Actinomycetes bacterium (assembly GCA_963819735.1). Lineage (GTDB taxonomy): Bacteria > Actinomycetota > Acidimicrobiia > IMCC26256 > DASPTH01 > CAWFXC01. The sequence goes on from CAWFXC010000001.1 coordinate 2,355,873, forward strand.
GTACGCCGACGAGGAAACCCTGCGCGAGCCAGATCCCGGAGCTCCGGAGCGTCGAGAGGTCTTCGATGCGTTCGACTCCTTGGACCACCAGTTCCGGTCCGAGCGGCCGGCTGAGAACGTCGAGCGTCTCCCGCCCCGCCTCGTGGTGGCCGCCGGCTCCGAGTTCCGAGAGCGTCGCCTCGGTCAGCTTGAGCACCGCGGGCCGGAACGTGAGCAGCTCGAGCCGCGTCGTCTCCGGGTCGGTGTACGAGAGCGCGAGCTTCGCGCCGGCGCGCTTGATCGCGTCGATACGGGGTGCGAGGTCGGCGACTTCGGACGACCGCACCGGACCGGTGAGCTCGATGACCAGACCGTGGAGATCACCCGCGTCGGCGAGCACGCGCCCGACCGCGTCAGTGCCCAGTGCCTGCGGGCTCACGTTCAGCGACAGGAAGCAGCCGCGTGGCGTCTCGCGGCGTCGGCTCAACGTGGCGCGGGAGCGCAAGTGCCTCGAGGTCGTTGCGGAGTCCTCGCTGCGCCGCTTCTGCGAACCAGCGATCGGCCGACAGCCCGGTGCGTCCGGTGAACCGGGCCAGGGCTTCGTAGCCCACGACCGACGAACTGCGGAGATCCGCGATCGGTTGGAGGAACGCTTCGACGTCGCACCCGCTGAGCGCGTGGTCGAGGAGATCGTCCCAGGTCGCGAGACCGCTGGGCGCGTCGGTATCGACCCCGGTGCCGCCACCGGGGCCCGCCCCCGCCGAGGCGATCTCCGGGATGTTCCCGGCCGAGATCTCGCGCGCGATCCATTCGATGAAGGCCGGAACGCGGTGCAGGGGCCGGAGCCGGGGATGACCGGCGAGCGCCGCGGCAACCCGTCCGATCGACTCGCCGAACACCTGGTGCCCGACGTGTTCCACGGCCTGCTGCAGGTCGAGTGGTTCCTCGGCGCCGTCGGCGGACGATGCATCGGCCACGATCGGCAGCGCCGCCGTCGACAAGGCGACGAGGCTGCTCCAATCGGCTGGAGCGCGCACCGTGGCGGATGCGGTCATGTCATCGTCGCGACGACGTGGCGCCGAGTGACGGCAGGATCGTGGTGCGAAGCTGCCAGGCTTCCTGCTCGTCGGTTCCGAGCAGCTCCATCAGGCGCGCCTCGATGGCTTCGGGCGTGCCACCGAGCGCGGTTGCGAGCTCGGAGAGGTCTTCCTGCCGCAGCGAGGTCGGCGAGATCCGTTGGGTGTCGCGCAGCTCGAGGAGCATCGAGAGGTACTCGCGGAGGAGCGCATCGGGCGCGACGCCCGGGAGCGTGCCGGGCGCGTCGGTGTCGGCGGTCTCGGGCGCGTCCGGCGCGTCGGCGGCTTCATCGGTGGCTTCGACCGTGGCCGCGGTGGCGACCGGCGCGGCGGCCGGTTCGGGTGCGCCATCGGCCGGGTCGGTGGCGTCAGCCGGGGCCTCGGCCTCGGCCTCGGCCTCGGTGTCGGCGGCGACGGCGACGACGACCGGTGTCACCGCGGGTTCGGGTTCGGGTTCGTCGTCGTTGGTGTCGGCGGTGCCCTCGATCGGGTCGGTGGTGTCGGCGGCGACGGATGCTTCCACCGCTGCGGCGTCGGACGCGGGTTCCACGTCGTCCTGGGCGACGGGTGCGTCAGACGACTCGGCGGTGATCGTGTCGTCAGTGTTCACGTCGGCCGCCGCGTCGGTGTCGATCTCCGAGTCGGTGTCGGCGTCGGCGTTCGCTTCCGGCTCCGGAATCGGCGGGATGAGCTCCTCGAGCTCCACGTCGAGCGCCGCCGCGAGCGCACGGCGGTCGCCGTCGGTCACCGGCCGGCGCCCGCGCTCGTACTTCGCGATCTTGCGGCGACTCAGGCCGGAGCCCGCGGAGAGCTCGGCCCGGGTCATGCCCCGTTCGTCGCGCAACTTCTCAAGTGTCGGCCCGAATTGATCCGGACCGACTCGTCCTGCCCGGAGAGTCATACCTGGTCGTATCGGCGGTCGGTACCACCTCCTGAAGGGTCGAAAGTCACACTGACGGTCGGTATCAACTCGGCCTCGCGCGACGCCGATGGAATACATGGCGCGCGGGCAGTGTCGTTCCGACAGGTCTTGTCGCAGGCCGGCGCCGGGCAGCAGTGCGGAGGACTCGGTGGGCAAGGACTCGCAAGACAAGAAGGACCTGAAGAAGGCCCGGAAGCAGGCCGCGTTCGAGCACCGCGTGCAGAGCGCCGCGCACGAGGCGCGCGAGGCGTTCTGCACCGAGTTCGAACGCCTGCAGGTGGACGCGCGCGCCGAGCTCGCGGCGATGCTCGCGGACCTGCGGTCGGCGTGCAACGACGCGGTCGACGAGCTCATCGCCGAGCGCGATCGGGCGCAGCGCCGGCTCGCCGAGATCAACACCGAGGCCGACGGTCAGCTGGCGACGATCCAGGGCACGGCTGCGGTGGCCGAGACCGCGGCGAGGGAGCTCGAGTCGCGCAGCCGCGAATACCTGCAACAGACCGACCAGAGCAGTCGCGATTCACTGACGCGACTCGAAGCCACGTTCGCCGAGCTTCGTGCGAGCGCAGAAGGCGGCGCGACAACGACCGCCGAGCTGATCGAGAATGCCGCGACCGACGCCGAGGCGCGTGTCGTAGCGGCGGCCGAGCGGGTCGAGACCGCCACGACCGATGCGGAGGCGCGCGTCGCGGCGACGGCCGAGCGGGTCGAGACCGCCGCGACCGATGCCGAAACCCGGGTGACGGAGACGGCGACCGCCGCGGTGGAACGCGTCGAGACCGCCGCGACCCAGAGTGAGGGAACTGCGACGAGCGCATCGGAGCGCATCGAGCACGCGGTGACGCGGCACGAGCAGGAGCTCGACCGCATCTTCACCGAGTTCACGGCCCGGCTCGCCGCATCGGAGCTCGAGACGGCGGAGTACGTGGGCGCGGCGCGCGAGCGCACCGCCGACGAGCTGGCCGAGCTGACCATCGGGGTCGACCGGAACGTGCAAGACCTGCAGACGTACGCGCGGACGCGAATCGGGGAGGCGCTGGCGCAGGTCGAGAGCGAGTCGCAGGCGCTGTTGAGCAAGGCGGAGGCCGCCGTCGACGAGATCCCGACGCCGGCTGCCACGACCGTTGAGCCGTCGTCCACCTACTTCGTCGAGCACGACCTCATCGGGTCGGACCCGATCGACACCACTCCCATCGCGTGGGGCCCGGCCGACCACGAGCCGCTCGGGAACGGATCCGTGGGCTTCGAGCCGGCGGGCTTCGAGCCGGTGGGTTTCGAGCCGGTGGGTTTCGAGCCGGCGGGTTTCGAGCCGGCGGGGTTCGAGCCGGCGGGGTTCGAGCCGGCGGGGTTCGAGCCGGTCGAGGAGGAGACCGCTGACTTCCAACCGGTGGGTTTCGAGCCGCTGAGGTTCGAACCTGTCGCGTTCGACGCGGTGGACCCGGCCGATGCCGGCGAGGTCCCCGACGACGATGCCCCGCGGCCGGATCTCGACGACGACCCGGTCTTCAACGAGCTCGTCGCCGGGATGCGCGGCGAACCCGACCGCGCCGGTCCCGATTCCTTCGAGTACTCACCCGCCGACGGTGCCGACGATCACTGGGCGATCACCCCGTCGTCCTTCGACACCACTTCCTTCGACACCACTTCCTTCGACACCACTTCGTTCGACACCACTTCGTTCGACACCAGTTCCTTCGACACCAGTTCCTTCGACACCAGTTCCTTCGAAACCGCGTCGTTCGACGACGCGCCGGCTCCGACACCGTCGGGTTCGTTCGAACCGTCGCCGGCACCCCAGGGCGGCACGCTCGAAGCGCACGTGGGCATCGGCGCGGTCGACGTGATCGCCACTCGTCCCGTGAACGTCACCGTCTCGCTGCGCGAGGTTGGCGCCTGCGCGCTACAGCTCACCCGTACGGCCGGACAGGTCGTGCGCATCGCCGTCGTGCATTCGGTTTCGCAGGGCATTCGCGAGTCGGCCCTGCGGTTGACGACGAGCGACACCGTCGGATGGTGGGAATACGAAGACGTCCCCGCGGTGACCGACAACGACGCGAAGGCCTCCGCGGTCGTCGATCTCGCCGAGCTCCGCGACGCGCTCGACGCGCACGACCGGTTCGTGGGCGGCTCCGACGCACCGATCCGCATCGAGCACAACGTCGTCATCGGGAACCACCTGATCCTCGCTCGCGACGCGACCGACCTGCCGGGCCTGTCCGACGATCGCAAGATCATCGAACGCGTCGATCTGCGGGCAACCGATCGCCGTGGCCTCATCCTCGAGACGCAGGTCGGGCGGCTGCTGCTCCCGCTCGATCTGGTGGCGCAGTTCCGCGCCCGCCAGATCGCAGTGGCCGATCTCGTGCTCGTGAACGGCCTCCCGTGCCTGTCGGCCGAGGTGACCGGTTCCGGCGCGACCGGGCCGCGGCACTTCCTCGCCCGGCTCCAGGAGTTCGACGAGTTCGACGTCCCCGTCGTGTCCGAGCGCCGGGGCCCCACCGGGAGCGAGGTCAGCCAGCTCATCAGCGCACTGTCGCCGACCACCACGCCCGAGGAGCTCGAGCGGATCCTCAAAGTGGGTGTCGGCTACACGCGCCGCCGAGCTGCCGCGCACCCCGCGCTCCGGCAGGAGCTCATTCTCGATCTGGTCCGCGAAGGCACCGAGGCGATTCGCGCCGCGGCGGCGTCGAACACGAGTCTCGGAAGCGAGGCGTGTGATCTCGCCGTCGGCGACTCGTCGTCGTTGGTGCGGGCGATGGTGGCCGCCAACCCCGCGATTCCGACCCCCGCGTTGGAGCAGCTGGCGACGGATTCCGCCGCGCAGGTGCGGGCGCACGCCGCGTCGAATCCGGCGATCCCGGACGAGTTGCTCCTTCGGCTGGCGGAGGACGAAGAATCGTCCGTGCGCGCCTCGGTGGCCGCGCACCCGAAGGTCGACATCGAAACGCTGCTCGTGCTGGCCCGCGACCCCGATCCGTTGGTGTGCGAGGCCGTGGCCAACAACCCGGCGTGCCCGGCCGAGGCGCTGCAGGAGCTGGTGGGCATCGTCCCCGACCTCGTGCTCTCGAACCCGAAGGCGTCGGAGGCCCTCCTGGTGGCCGGGAGTCAGGTCGACTCCCCGCGGCTGCGGATGATGGTGGCGCGCAATCCGGCCACCCCGGCGAAGCAGTTGCGCCGGCTCGCACGCGACCCCGACCTCGACGTCCTGGCCGCGGTGGTGGATCACCCGAAGACGCCGGCCAGTGCCCGGCGTCGGGCTCGCCGCAGCCTCAACCCCGCCAGCGACGAAGCCCGCGAGGCCTGACCGTCGCGAAACCCGACCGGGCCGCGCTCAGTTCGACGCGCTCCCGATGCGCGGACCCGGTGAGAACCGGCCCGGCATCTTGATGTAGCCGTTCACGATGCCGGCCGACGGATACCGCTTGCTCGCGGCGCGATCGATCTCGTAGTCGGGCATGCGCAGCAAGACCTGTTCGAGCACGATCGCGAACTCCGCCCGCGCGAGGGTAGACCCGATGCAGCGGTGCTTGCCCATACCGAACGCCACGTGACGGTTCGGCTCCCGGTCGACGACGAACGTGTCGGCGTCGGGGAATTCGGCTTCGTCGCGGTTGGCCGAGCCGAAGCACATCAGCACGCGGTCGCCGCGCTCGAGCTGCTGACCGTCGAGATCGGTGTCCTGGGCGACGGTACGGGCGAACGCCTGCACCGGCGAGAAGTAGCGGAGGAACTCCTCGGTTGCGCCGGGAATCAGCTCCGGATGATCGACGAGCTGCGCGCGGACGTCGCGGTGGGAATCGAGGTACTCGAGCGCATTGGCGATCAGCGACGTCGTGGTGTCGACCCCGCCGTTGATGATCGTGCCCAGCAGCGAGACGATCTCCTCGTCGCCGAGCGTCCGGCCCTCGATCTTGGTGGTGATGATGGAGCTGAGGTTGTCGTCGTCGGGGTTGGCGCGCCGATCGGCGACGGCCTGCGCCACTGCTTCGAACATCCACGCCTGGCCTTCCACGGCCTTGGTGAACTCGGGGGTTCCCGGCCGCGTGTAGACCACCTCGTGGGCCGGTTCCGCGTAGTGCTCCCAGTCCTCGAGCGGCAGTCCGAGAAACGCCAGTACCGCTTGCGCCGGGACGGGGTTGGCCAGATCGAGCACGAAATCGATCGTCCCCGATTCGATGCGCTTGTCGAGGGACCGCGTCGTGAACTCGAGCAGCTCCGGCTTCATGCGTTCGATCGCCGGTGGCGCGAACAATGGATTCAGGATCCGGCGGAAGATGTTCCACTCCGGCGGGTCCATCTCGATGAGCGCGTTCTGGTACGGGGCTTCGGGGATGTTGACGCCACCGAACCGGACGCCGTCGGCTTCCATCGTCTCGTGACGCGACGAGAACTTCGCCTCGTCACGCATCGAGCGCGCGAAGGCGTCGTATCCGGTGACGATCCAGTGCCCACCGTTGCTCTCGGTGTACGCGACCGGGCAGCGTTGCCGCAGATCACGCGTGATCGCGTCGGCGTCGCTCGCGTATGCCGGCGAGGTGTGGTCGAAGTCGATCGTCGGGCGCTCGGCTCGCGTGCGTGCCATGGGTTCCCCTCCCGTTCCGCCACGCGCGGTGGCGCGACGGTTTCACATCACTTCGGTGAGCCCGAATGCCTCCAGGGCCTGTTGCATGTCGAAGTAGTCGCGCCACGCGACGATCCGGTCGTCGTCGATCTCGAAGATGCCCATCACGGGCAGGTCGCCGACGCGATCGGGAAGTTCCAACGAGTCGATGCGCTCGGTGAACACGACGTTGCCGGCGGCCCCGATCGCCAGGATCCTCACCCGCACCGCGCCCAGTTGTTCCAGCTTCTTGCATTTCTCGGTGAGCGCGACGGCACCGTGCGCCGGTTCCAGGGGCACCATGTGGAACTCGACCTCATCGGCGATGAACTCCGGGAACCGGTTCCATTCGGCGTTGCCCCACGCTGCACAGAAGCCTTCGACGATCTCGATCGGGGTACGGGGTCCGGGCATGCACGGGCTCCTTCAGCGCGACGAGTCGCGTTCGGCGGTGGTGGTGAGGGCGCGGCGGACGAGGACGCGGGCGAGGTGGCGGCGGTATTCGACGGTGGCGTTGAGGTCGGCGGGAGGATCAGTGTCGGCGTCGGCGAACGCGGCCGCGTCGGCAGGTGACGCCCCGGTCCGGAGCGCTTCCTCGACGGCTCGGGCGCGGAGCGGGGTGGAGCCCATGTTCACCAACGCGACGCCCGGGTTGGTGCCGCCCACCGCGGCGACCCCGACGATGGCCCAGTCCTGGGCCCGCCGATTGAACTTCTCGAACGCCCAGCCCGCCCCGTCCTGTTTCGGGACCTTGATCTCGATGATCACCTCATCCGGCGCCAAAGCAGTCTCGAGAAACTCGACAAAAAAATCGTCCGCCACGATCGACCGTTCCCCAGTCGCGCCCCGCACGGTGATCGTGCCACCCAACGCGAGCACCACCGCAGGAAGATCCGACGCCGGATCACCATGCGCCAACGACCCACCCAGGGTGCCCCGATGACGCACCTGCGGATCACCCACCTCCGCCGCCGCCGCGCTCAACAACGGGACATGCGCGTGGACGACCGGGTTGGATTCCACCTCGTGATGACGAGTCAACCCACCAATCGCGATCTGATCCCCCACATCACGCACATACGACAACTCGCCGAGGCCACCCACATCGACCAGGACCGACGGCGTCGCCAACCGCAACTTCATCAACGGCAACAACGAATGGCCACCCGCCAACAACTTCGCGTCGTCGCCGAACTCACCCAACAACCCGATCGCATCATCCACCGACTCCGCCCGCACGTACGCGAACCCCGCCGGAATCACACCCCACCCCGAGTATCACCAGCACTCAGCCATCGCGGCGGAACCGGCCACCACCGCCGCCACGATGTTGTGATACCCCGTACACCGACACAAATTGCCTTCCAACCCGGCCCGCACCTCACCTTCAGTGAGCGCACCGCCTTCCTGTGCCAAGCCGACCGCGGCCATCACCATCCCCGGCGTGCAATACCCGCACTGCAACCCGTGATGCTCCCGAAACGCCTCCTGCATCGGATGCAACACCCCACCACTATCCGCGAGACCCTCGATCGTCGTCACCGCCCCGCCATCCGCCTGCACCGCCAACACCGTGCACGACTTCACCGACTCGCCATCCAACAACACCGTGCACGCCCCACACGACGACGTATCACACCCCACATTCGTCCCCGTCAACCCCACCACCTCACGCACAAAATGCACCAACAACGTGCGCGCCTCCACCACACGCTCCACCCGCACACCATTCACGACGAGCACGACCGACAGTTCCGAAGAAGGTTCGGTCACCACAGTTCGTCGCAGTACTGATCGGTGCCCGGGATGGTCGGGATGAACGGGGCGACGAGGAGGGTGCGCGCCTTGCCCGACGCGTCGATGCTCGCGCCGAGATCGGCGAAGTGCGGGTGCCACCACTCGGCGGGATCACCTTCGAGGAAGTGCACGAGCACGAGACGGTCCCCCACGCCCGGAACCTCGGGTGCCGCGGCGGGCCACCACGATGCTTTCGGCATCGGGCTGAACGCGAGGGTCAACGCGACGGGTGCGTCGGCGAGCACTAGGGGGATGTGCTCGCCGAGCACCCAGTCGCGAACCTCGTCGAGCGCAATGCTCGGATCGCGTTCCAGCCACGTCCAGACCATCCCCGGGTACTGGTGCACGAGCGCGAGCTCCGGGGGCACGCCGTCGGCATCGCGCGCCGACTCCCCGATGAAGTCGTAGGTCGTGGCGGTCATCACGTCGCGCTCGTCGAACGTGCGACCTTTCTCGGTCAGGAGCTTCGTGAAGTCCGCGGTCCACAGCTGCTGGTCCTCGAGGTGACCGGCCTGGATCCAGTACATGGTGAGGTAGGAGCCGCGCACCGACGGCATCCCGAACGGCCCGTCGGCGGGGTAGCGGAGCTTCTTGAGCTCACCGGTGGCCACCCAACGCTGCGCCGACATCGTCCACGGTGCGAACACGGCGGCGAACATGTGATCACGTTCGTAGTACCGGTTGAACGCGACCTCGTGGCCGACATGAGGCTCGTGCAGCGTCAGGATCGCGTTACCCAGCGCGACTCGATCGTCTGTCATGCGTCCCCCCTCGCGGATTCCCGGGGCGGAATCCCGGGCGTCATCCTCGCGTACCGATCGTATTTGAGCAAGCGCTTGACAGGCAAGCCTGGCGAGGCTGTGCTGGGGCCATGACCTTCGGCATCGCCACCGTTCGCTTCGCGCCCGGATCCCAATCCGGAGAGGGCACCCCGGCCGCCACCCCGGCCGTGGTCGTCGACGACCGGGCGGTGCCACTCGACGTCCTGCTCGGCGCCGGCGACGGGCGCCGAGCACCCGCGTCGGTCCTCGAGTTGCTGCCCGAGGCGTCCTCCTGGTTCGCGCGCATCGGCGCCGCCGACCTCGTGCCGAGCGAGCGGGCGGGTTGGGTGAGCACAGGAGCGGTGGAGTTCCTCCCTCCGCTGCCCGATCCGCCGACGATCTACTGCGCCGGCGCGAACTACCGCGACCACATCGAGGAGATGACCGGTCGCGCGCCCGACGACGCGTACGCGGTCCCGTACCACTTCCTCACGCCCACGGGCGCGCTGAGCGGACACCGGGCGGCGGTGCCGAGACCGCGCGGTTGCACGCAACTCGACTGGGAGATCGAGTTGGCGGTCGTGATCGGCCGGCGCGCCGAGCACGTGTCGGTCGACAGCGCGCTCCAGTACGTCGCGGGGTACACGGTCGCCAACGACCTGTCGATGCGCGACTTCGCGATGCGGCCCGACGTTCCGTTCGGCGTCGACTGGATCCGGTCGAAGGGCTACGCCGGATGCCTTCCCGTCGGCCCCACGATCATCCCGAGTGCGTTCGTGCCCGATCCTCAGCGCTTGTCGCTCTCGCTCTCGGTCAACGGCGAGAAGATGCAGGATTCCTCGACCGCGCTGATGCTGTTCTCGGTCGCCGAACAGATCGCGGCCCTCTCCGCCATCGTCCCGCTGTTGCCCGGCGATCTCATCTGCACCGGAACGCCTGCGGGCGTCGGTTTCGCGCGTGGCCGCTTCCTGGAGCCCGGCGACGTGACGGTGGCCGAGATCGAGATCCTCGGCCGGCTCGAGACTCGCGTCACCGAAACGGTCAGCGTCGCGGCCAATGAGACGGTCGATGCGAGCCGTTCGTAGTACCGCGGACGGCGTCGCGGTCGCGGAGGTTCCCGAGCCCGACGGACCGGGGGTGCGGGTCGCGGTGGCGGCGTCCGGGATCTGTAGCGCCGACCTTCCCGGTGGCGCGTGGGAGCGGACCATCACGCTCGGGCACGAGTTCAGCGGCTGGACCGACGACGGAACCCCGGTCGCGGTGCTGCCCAACGTTCCGTGTGGCGCGTGCGATCAGTGCCAAAGGGACCGTCCGCAGCTCTGCCGGAACCTCGGCCCGACCATCTGCGGCTTCTTCCGCGACGGTGGGATGGCCGACGCGGTGATGGTCGACCGGTCGTCGTTGTCACCGTTGCCGCCGGGCGTCGAGGTCCGCGACGCGTGCATCGTGGAACCGCTCGCGGTCGCGCTGCACACGATCAACCGCGCCGGGATCGCCCCGAACACCCGGCTCCTCGTCGTCGGTGGCGGCGCGATCGGCCTGGCGTGCGTCGCGGTCGCCCGAGCCGGTGGGCACGACGTCGACGTCATCGCCCGGTACCCGTTCCAACAACGGGCGGCCGAAGCACTGGGCGCGGGCGCGGATCTACGCATTGAGTACGAAGCGGTGATCGAAGCCGCGGGCACACAGAGCGCGCTCGACACCGCAATCGAGCGCGCCGCTCCGGGAGGAACGATCGCGCTCGCCGCCATATACGGCGCGGGCGCGACGATCGGCGTACCCCTCGCGCTGAAGGAGATCACGCTCGTACCCGCGTTCACGTACGGCCACCACGAGAGTCGCCGCGAGTTCGACGCCGCCCGCGACGTGCTCGTCGCCCAACCGGAGATCGCCCGGGTGATGATCACCCATCGCTTTCCGCTCGCCGACGCGCGGGAAGCCTTCGCGGTCGCCGCCGACCGGTCGGCCGGTGCGATCAAGGTCGTGTTGGAACCCTGATCGAAGGCGACGACGATCGAACCGGTCAGTGCGGGATCTGGTCCTTGGCCGCGGGGTTGTGGGGGTCCTTGTAGAGCAGGACGTTGCAGGGGCCGGTGCCGAGGCCGGCGGGGCATTGGTTGACCGGCCAGGGCACTCCCACGAGTTCTTGCGCAAGGGCGATGTGCCACAGCGGTACGTGGGAGCGGTACACCGGCGTGTTGCCGCGGAACCAGGTGGTGGCGTGGCGTTCTTCGATGATGGCGAGATCGAGCGGGGGTGCGTAACGGCCCTGCTGGATCTGGCGGGTGCAGGTGCCGCAGGGATCCTGGATCAGCGTGAACTTCTCGTCGTCTTCTTCGATGCGCAGCGGGGAAAAGTGGCCTTGGAGCATCCGGGCCCAGCTCGGGAGGCGTTTCTCGGGGGCGCGGGCCATGTCGGTGGGCATCCAACCGAAGAGGGTGCGTTCGGCGGTGTACCGCAACGCGAGTTCGAGCACGTCGACGCCGTAGTCGACGGTAGATCCGCGACAACAGCACGCTCAGCCAGTCGCGCAGCGCGTCCTGGGCGCGTCGCCAGCGGTCTTCCATCGCGTCGAATCGGGCGAGGGCGGCGTCGGGGGTGGTGCGTGCCGCGAGCTCGGCGATCAGTGGCGCGACCGATGGTTCGTTGGGGTCGCGCGGGATGAGCGGGTCGGGGAAGCGGGCGAAGAAGTCGTGGGTCGCGTCGATGAGGCTCCCGAGGAGCCCGGGCTCCTCGTGTTGCGCGGCGAAGCCGAACGTGTGGGTGATCCAGTTGCGGGTTCCGTCGACCGTACCGCTGAACGATCGTTCGAGGGTGCCGGCGACGGACTGCACGCGCTCGCGGTCGCCGCCGGCGATCGCGTCTTCGAGTTGACGACGCGGCGAGCGCGCCAGTGCTTCGAGCTCGGCGTCACTGAACAGGCGCGACATCGTGTCCCTCGCGTTCGATCGCCGCGTACAGCTTGGGGTCGGCGAGCAACTCGCGTCGAGCCATCGCTTCCCAGAACCCGAAGAACTCGGCCCGGCCGAGGGTCTCCTGCACCGCCCTCGGGATCGGGAGCGACCCGCCCGCATTCTCGATGAACCACGCCCGGTGCGCGCGCTGCTCGATCGCCACCGCGCGCTGGTGCACTTCGCGGACGCTGTCGCCGAGCACGAACACGCCGTGGCCCGCGAGCAGCGCGATGTCGGCGGTTCCCATCTCGGCGATCGCCAGGTCCGCGTTGTCGGGGTCGTCGACGCCACCGTTGTACTGGTCGACCACCGTGATCTCGCCACCACCCAACGCCGAGCTCTGGTCGTAGCAGCCGGGGATCCGACGCAGGTTCGCGTACACCGTGGCCCAATGCGGGTGGTTGTGCACCGCGAGCATGACGTCGGTACGGGCCCGGTGGAGCGCGAGGTGGAGCTTCACGCCGGGAGCGGCCGGCCACTTGCCCTCGAGCACGTTGCCGTCGAGGTCGATGCGGATCACGTCTTCCGGGCCGAACTCGTTCCAGAGCAGGAACCAGGGGTTGGTCAGGAACGTGCCGTCTTCGAGGCGGTACGTGATGTGCCCGCCGAGGTGGTCGTCGTAGCCCTCGCGCCACAGGGCGCGGGCGAGCAACACGACCTCGGCCCGCCGGGAGAGCGGCGGCATCAGCCAGTCCGGAGATGCGACGAAGGGTGAGTCGTTGAAGGTCATGGCCGAATCCTCACTCTCACTGTCACGGTGACGCGGTCGACGGAGCACTCGATGCCGCAGCCGACGCAGTGTGACGCAACTCGTCCGCCAGCTCGAGGGCGCATTCGGGCCGCACGTCGTACGGCGTGTAGGGGGTGACCCGGTCGACGAAGTCACCCACCCGTTCGACCAGTTGGCGCGCCGCGTCGCGTGGGGTACCGACGACCGCGAACGCGCGGAGCACGTCGTCGTCGACGAGTGAGGCCATCGCCTTCCACTCACCCAGTTTCGACAGGCGGTGCAACTCGGTGTGGAGGTCTTCCCAACCGTGCAGTGCCAGCACCGGACGGTAAGAGGGCGTTGACCCGTAGAACGCGATCTGTTCCCGCACCCGCTCGGACGCGTGCTCGAACTCGTGGTCGGTCGCGCCGGTGACGACGAAGGCGGGATACGAGATGCTCACGTCGCCGCGGTCGCGCCCGGCGCGCGCGATGCCCCGCTGCAGCGCGCCCAGGGTGACGCGTCGGAGGTACTCCTCGGTGATGAAGCTGTGCAGCAGCAGCCCGTCGCCGACCTCGCCGGCGACGGCCGTCATCCGTTCACCCACCGCGGCGAGGAAGATCCTCGGGTTGCCGAACCGGTTGGGTCCGGGATCGAACGTCGGGGTCATCAAGGTGTGGGTGAAGAACTCACCCTCGAACTCCAGCCGGGAGCCGTCGCTCCACGATTTCCAGACCGCGCGGATGGCCAGCACGAGCTCGCGCATGCGCGCCGCCGGGCGCGACCACGGCATGCTGTACCGCCGTTCGATGTGGGGCCGGACCTGCGAGCCCAGCCCGAGGAGGAAACGGCCCTCGGCGACGGTCTGGAGGTCGTTGCCGAGCGTGGCCAGGCTCAGCGGATTGCGGGCGAAGGCGATGGCCACGCCGGTGCCGATCTGCAACCGGGTCGTGCTGCCGGCGGCGAGGGTCGACACCACGAACGCGTCGTGTGCGGTCTCGCCGCACCATGCGGCTTCGAAGCCGGAGGTTTCGAGCGCTCGGGCTGCGGTCCCCACCGCCCCGAGGTCGGCCTGCAGCATTGCGTCGACGTGCATGATGGTGGGGGACAGTAGCCGTTCCGGACCTCCCAATCTAGCGCTCGCTTCGCTAGTCTGGCGCCGGAGCCGTCCGGCTCGAGACGACGACAGCACCGCAGGTGGTGGGATGGTCCAGGCGAAGAAGGGCGGCGACGCCAACACCGAGCCGGCCGAGCGCCGCGAGCAGATTCTCGCCAGCGCCGGCGAGCTGTTCGCGACCAAGGGTGTCACCGCCACGACGGTCCGTGAGATCGGCAATGCGGTCGGGTTGCTCTCCGGGAGCCTCTACCACTACTTCGATTCCAAGGACGCGATGGTGGAGCAGTTGGTCTCCGACTTCCTGCAGGACCTCACCGACGCGTACCCGCGGGTGCGGGCCGAGAACGACGACCCGCGCAGCTGCCTCGCCGGGCTGATCCGGGCGTCGTTCCACCTGGTGGCGAAGCATCCCTACGCGTGCCACATCTACCAGCACGACTTCAACTACCTGCGCACGCTGCCGCGGTTCGCGGTGCTCGACGAGATGGCGAAGGACGGCGAGCGGTCGTGGCTCGACCTGCTGCGCGAGGGCGCCGAGCAGGGCCAATTCCGCACCGACATCGAACCGATCGTCTTCTACCGGTTCAGCCGGGATGCCATCTTCCTCTCGGTGCGCTGGTACCGGCCCGGCGGCCGCCGCACCATCGACGACCTCGCCGACAGTTTCATCGCCATCGCGATGGAGGGGTACGCAGTGGCGGAACCGGTCGCCGCGGTGGCATCGTCGAGCGGATCCGGTCGGCGTCGCGGTCAATAGTCGACGGTACGGTCACCGTCGGGCGCGCGGCGGCCGACACGCCGATGGCCGTTCGTGGCGCCATCTCGAGCGGTCCAGAATCTTGACGAACGACGGGCGTCGCCCGTAGGCTTACAATCAAGCAAGTGCTTGGTCGGGTCCCCGGCCATGCTGGCTCTCTATCGGTGGAGGCGCGGGTGGGAGAGTTCCCGAACTGGATGATCTCGGTCGACGACCACGTCCTGGAGCCGGGTCACCTCTGGCAGGAACGGGTGCCGGCCAAATTGCGCGACCGCGCACCCCGGCTGATCGACACCGATGAGGGCACGGTCTGGGAGTTCGACGGGCAACGACTGCCCACGAGCGTGTTGGCCGCGGCGGTGAAGCTCGACGGTGACGTCAGCCCGAACGCGCTCGACTACCGCGACCTGAGCCCCGGTTGCTACGAGCCGAAGGCGCGCGTCGCCGACATGGACCGCAACCACGTGTTGGCGTCGTTGTGCTTCCCGTCACTGCCGCGCTTCTGCGGACAGCTGTTCTCGTTGCACGACGACCAAGAGCTCGGTCTCGCGTGTCTCCGCGCGTACAACGACTGGATGCTCGAGGAGTGGTGCGGCACCGTGCCCGGTCGCCTCATGCCGCTGATCCTCATCCCGTTGCGCGATCCGCAACTTGGCCGTCGCCGAGATCGAACGGTGCGCGGCCCTCGGCGCCAGCGCGGTCGCGTTCTCGGAGAACCCGTCGAAGCTCGGCCTGCCGTCCATCCACGACGCGAACTACTACTGGGATCCCGTCTTCGATGCCGCCGCCGACGCCAACCTGCCGTTGTGCCAGCACATGGGTTCGTCGTCGGCGCTGCCGCAGACGTCGGCTGACGCGCCCTACATCGTCACGTTCTCCCTCGGGCCGACGTCGGCGATGTTCTGCCTCAACGACTGGTTGTTCAGTGGCCAGTTCGTTCGCCACCCCGATCTCAAGATCTGTCTGAGCGAGGGCGGGATCGGTTGGATCCCCTACATCCTCCAGCGGGCGTCGTGGGTGCTCGACCGCAACCGGGCCTGGGTCGAGGGCGACGTCGAGCTCGACTCGTCGGCGGCCTGGGTCGACGACCAGGCGAAGGGCGCCAAGACCGAAGCCTTCGACGTGCCGCTCGAGCAGATCTTCCGAGACCACGTCTACGGCTGCTTCATCGACGACGTGCAGGGCGTGCGCAACCTCGACGCGATCGGGTACGACAACGTGATGATCGAGACCGACTACCCGCACGTCGACTCGACGTTCCCCGTGTCCTGGGACATGGCGCGCGAGCACCTGGCCGGGGTCTCCGACGAGAACATCTACAAGATCGTGCAGGGCAATGCCCGCAAGGTGTTCTCCACGTTCACGTTCGCCGAGGAACCGGCGTTGCTCCCGGGCTGAGCCCACCACCACATTCGATTCAGGGGGATATGCACATGGCGTCTCGAGGACTCGGTTACATCGGCATCGAGAGCACCGACCCGGCGGGGTGGGCCGAATACGGCACCAGCGTCCTGGGCCTGATGGCAACCGCGGCGCCGTCGGACGCGAGCGCGCCCGGCAGCACGTGGCTCAGGATGGACCGTCGGCACCACCGCATCGCGGTGCACCCCGCGGAGACCGATCGCTGCGCCTACGTCGGTTGGGAGTACGCCGACGCCGGGGAGCTCGAGGACGCGTGCTCCCGGGTGGAAGCCGCCGGGGCCGCGGTCAAGCAACTCGACGCCGACGAAGCCCGCCGCGCGGGGTGCGCGCCGGTGCCCGCTTCGACGACCCGTGGGGCAACACCAACGAGTTGTTCTTCGGCCAGGCGGTCGACGAAGAGCCGTTCGTGTCGCCGCAGGGCGTCTCCGGGTTCCTCACCGACGGCGTCGGGGTCGGTCACGTGCTCTTCGCCGTGCCCTCGTCGTGGGACGCCGCCAACTTCTACATCAGCGCACTCGACTTCAAGCTGACCGACTTCTTCAGCTGGGGCCCGAACGCCGCGGTGTTCCTGCACACGACGAAGCGTCACCACAGTCTCGCGTTCGTCGACCTCCCCCTCCCCGGCGGTCACGGACTCAACCACTTCATGATCGAGGCCAACACGCTGGAAGACGTCGGTCGCGCCTACGACCGCACCAAGGAGGCCGGGGTTCCGATCACCAACTCGCTCGGGCAGCACGTGAACGATCCGATGCTCTCCTTCTATATGTCGTCTCCGAGCGGCTTCGGGGTCGAGTTCGGCTGCAACGGCCTGATGATCGACGAGGCCACCTGGGTCGCGAGCGAGTGGAGCGGCCGCGGTGAGATCTGGGGGCACACCGGCGAGTTCATGGACGAGATCGCCGGGGCCAAGGAGGAATGACCCCGGCTCCTCCCCGCGACGGCAGCGTCCGGTGAACATCTGCATCCTCGGGGCCGGCGGGCTCGGATCGGTGATCGGCGGGCGCCTCGCCCAGGTGGGTGCCGACGTCGTGCTGGTCGGACGCCCCGCGCACGTGGCCGCGATCCGGGATCACGGCCTGCGCATCACCGGTCTGCGCGGGGACACCGTCGTCACCGCGGGCATCCGGGCCGTCACCGACGCGGAAGAGGCCCCGGGCGAGTTCGACTACATGTTCCTCATGGTCAAGGCGAAGGACACGCCCGCCACGTTGGCGGGATCCGGCGGCCTGGGGGCGCGCACCGCCGTCGCGCTCTCGTTGCAGAACACGGTGGTCGAAGGAAGACCAACTGGTCGAGTGGGTCGGTCCCGATCGCGTGATCGGGGCGTCGACCACCGAAGCCGGCGTGTTCGTGGAACCGGGAGTGGTCCGCCACGTCGCGACGGCTCCCACCGCCTGCTACTTCGGTGAGTTGAACGGCGGGTCCAGTCACCGGATCGAAGCACTGGTGGCGACCATGAACGAGGCCGGCATCGGTTCGAAGGCCGCCGACGACATCACCCACGTCGAGTGGGAGAAGCTCCTCCAGATCTCGATCGTCTCCGGATGGTCGGCGTCGGTGTTCGGCGCCCTCGGTGGATCCATGGCCGAAGGGCTCGTCGTGCGCGAAGCGGCCGAGCACTACGTGCAGCTGGCCACCGAGCTGTTCGCGGTCTACCGCGCCAAGGGGTTCGAACCGCAAGACTTCTTCGCGCCGTTCGCCCAGTTCCGTCGCTTCGGGTCGACCACCTTCGCCGAGCGGGTCGACGACGTGATGGAGCTCGGGGCGCACATGCGGGCCCAGGGCTTCGTCGGCCGCCCGTCGATGCACGACGATCTCCTGCGCGGTCACGCGACCGAAGTCGACTTCAGCATCGGCACCTTCCTCGATGAAGCCGCGCGGCAGGGAACGCCGGTCCCGACCGTCCAGGCGGTGTACCGGATCATCAAGTCGCTCGAGTTCTGGTTGCAACGGACGGGCGGCGTCGAGGTGCACCCGCTCCCATCGCCAACCGCGGCTGCGGCCGCGGATCCCATCGCCACCCCCTGAGAGGAACGTCATGCCCGAGGCCTATCTGGTCGACGCCGTTCGCACCCCGGTCACGAAACGCGGGGGCGCGCTGTCGGCGGTCCATCCCGCCGATCTCGGCGCGCACGTGCTCTCCGCCTTGTTCGACCGCAACGACGTCGATCCCGCATCGGTCGAAGACGTCTACTTCGGATGCGTCGACGCGCTCGGCCCGCAAGCGGGCGACATCGCGCGCACCTGCTGGCTCGCCGCCGGTCTCCCCGAGGAGGTTCCCGGCGTCACCATCGACCGGCAGTGCGGGTCGTCGCAGCAGGCCGTCCACTTCGCCGCGCAGGCGGTGATGAGCGGCACCGCCGACGTCATCGTCGCCGGCGGCGTGCAGAACATGAGCATGATCCCCATCTCTTCGGCGATGACGATCGCCGAGCCCCTCGGGTTCACCGATCCGTTCTCGGGTTCCCGCGGTTGGATCGAGCGGTACGGCCCCCAGGAGGTGTCGCAGTTCCGCTCCGCCGACATGGTGGCGGAGATGTTCGACATCTCCCGCGAAGACATGGAGCGGTTCGCGCTCGAGAGCCATGCGCGCGCGATCCGGGCGCAGGACGAAGGACGGTTCGAGGGCGAGATCGTGCCGTTGGGCGCGGCGACCTTCGACGAAGGGCCGCGTCGTGACACCACGCTGGAGCGCATGGCGCAGCTCCCGCTCCTGCGCGAAGGTGGCCGGGTGACGGCGGCGGTGGCGAGCCAGATCTCCGACGCCGCGACCGCGATCCTCGTGATGTCGGAACAGGCGGTGCGGGATCACCGGGTCACGCCGCGGGCACGCGTGCACCACTTGAGCTGCCGCGCCGCGGACCCGGTCGAGATGCTCACCGCGCCGATGCCGGCGACGGCGTACGCGCTGAAGAAGACGGGCATGGCCATCGGAGACATCGCCGCCACCGAGATCAACGAGGCGTTCGCGTGCGTGCCTCTCGCCTGGTGCAAGGAGACGGGAGCCGATCCCGAGCGCGTCAACGTGAACGGCGGCGCGATCAGCCTCGGGCACCCGCTCGGGGCGACGGGGACACGGTTGATGACCACGTTGCTGTGCGAGCTCGAACGTTCGGGGGGTCGGTACGGGCTCCAGACCATGTGCGAAGGCGGCGGTCAGGCGAACGTCACCATCATCGAACGGCTGGGTTGACCGGTTCGACGTTCGACGGGTTTTGCCGCCGACGATCCGAGTGAAGATCCGAGAGAGGTCCGAGTGAAGGGGAGCGGGAACGGATGAGCAAGCTGTGCGAGGGCCGCGTGGTCGTGATCACGGGCGCAGGTCGGGGTCTGGGTCGCGCGCACGCGCTCGAGTACGCGCGCCAGGGCGCGAAGGTCGTCGTCAACGACACCGGTTCGTCGTCGACGGGTGACGGCCGGTCCGAAGACGTGGCGAACGAAGTGGTGGAGCTGATCCGCGGCGCCGGTGGCGAAGCGGTGGCCAACACCGCCGACGTGTCGGATTGGGAAGCCTCCGCCACTCTGGTCGAGACCGCGGTCGAGGCCTTCGGTCGGCTCGATGTGCTCGTGAACAATGCCGGCATCCTGCGCGACCGGATGATCGTGAGCATGACCGAAGAGGAGTGGGACATCGTTGCCCGCGTCACCATGAAGGGCCACTTCGCGCCGATGCACCACGCGGCGCGCTACTGGCGGGGCCAGGTGAAGGCGGGCGAAGAGGTGGATGCCCGGATCATCAACACCAGCTCCGGTGCCGGCCTCATGGGCAGCATCGCCCAGGTGAACTACGCGGCGGCCAAGGCGGGGATCGCGGCAATGACCATCATCGCCGCGGTGGAGCTCGCCCCCTACGGCGTCACCGCCAACGCGATCGCGCCGTCGGCGCGGACGCGGCTCACCGACGGGATGTTCGGCGACATGATGGTGAAGCCCGAATCGGGGTTCGACGCGATGGCGCCGGAGAACGTGTCGCCGCTCGTGGTCTGGCTCGGGAGCGAGGAGTCGCGTTCGGTCACCGGTCGGGTGTTCGAGGTCGAGGGGGGCCAGATCAGCGTGGCCGACGGATGGCAACACGGCCCCGCGGTCGACCGCGGCGAGCGGTGGGATCCGGCCGAGGTGGGCACTGCGGTCCAGGAGCTCCTCACCAAGGCCCCGCCGCCCGCCCCGGTCTACGGCACGAGCTGAGCGAGCGCGTCAGCTCGATGAAGTGCCGGCGCGCATCGCGCGTGCCTGTTCGCGCAGTTCGAACTTCATCGACCTTGCCGCTGGCGTTGAACGGCAGGGCGTCGACGATCTCCACGTAGCGCGGCACCTTGAAGTTCGCCATGTTCTCCCGCGACCAGGCGATCACCGCGTCGGGGGTGAGTTGCGCGTCGGGTCTCGGTACGACGAACGCCATGCCGACTTCACCGAGGCGGTCGTCGGGTACGCCGATCACCGCGACCTGCGCGATCCGGCGGTCGTCGGAGAGGATGTTCTCGATCTCGGCGGGGTAGGCGTTGAAGCCGCCCACGATGAACATGTCCTTCTTGCGGTCGGTGATCTTGAGGTAGCCGCGCTCGTCCATCACGCCGATGTCACCGGTGTGCAACCACCCCTCGGGATCGATGGTCGCGGCGGTCTCCTCGGGTTCGTCCCAGTAGCCGCGGGTCACGTTGTAGCCCCGCACCACCACCTCGCCCGCTTCTCCCACGGCGAGTGGACGGCCGTCGTCGTCGATGATGCGCACCTCGGTGTCGGGAACCGCCCGGCCGCACCAGTTCGCGATCGTCTCGGGGTCGTCGTCCTTGTCGCACACCGCGACCACCGCGCTGGTCTCGGTGAGGCCGTAGCCGGTGAGGATCGTCTCGAACGTGGTCTCGGCCTGGAGGCGGCGGATCAGTTCGACCGGTACCGACGCGGCGCCGGTGATGGTGAGCCGCAGCGACGACAGGTCGTACTGGTCGCGGTCGGGGTGGTCGAGGATCCCCTGGAGCAGGGTGGGAGGCCCGGGGAGCACGGTGACGCGCTCCTGCTCGACGCGTTGGAGCACCGCGGCGACGTCGAACACCGGGTGGGGGATGATCGTCGCGCCCCGCATGATCGACGACAGCCATCCCGCCTTGTACCCGAAGCTGTGGAAGAACGGGTTGACGATCAGGTAGCGGTCGCCTTCGCGCAGGCCGAGCGCCGCGGTGTAGACCTCGAACACGCGGAGGTTCTGCGCGTGGGTCGAGATCGCACCCTTTGGTCGGCCCGTCGTTCCCGACGTGAAGAGGATGTCGGCGATGTCGTCGGGAGACACCGCGGCGGCGCGCGCGTCGGCTTCGGCGACGGGAACCGTTGCGCCGCGTTCGAGGTAGGCCGACCACGGCACCGTTCCGCTCGGGGCGTCGCCGGCCAGGATCACGATCTGTTCGGGGGCGATGGCGTCGGGATCGGCGTCCCGCAGGAGTTGCACGTAGTCGGTGTCGAGGAAGCCGTTCACGGTGAACAGGATGCGCGCCCCGCTCTTGTGCAGGACCCAGGCCGCCTCGGAGCCGCGGAACCGGGTGTTCACGGGAACGACGATGCCGCCGACCGCCTGGATCCCGAGCGCGGCGAGGATCCACTCGCCCGAGTTGGGCGCCCAGATCGCGGCGCGATCACCGGGTTCGATCCCCGCCGCGATCGCCGCCCGGGCCGAGTCCCTCGCCGCGTCGGCCAGCTCACGGAAGGTGAGCCGGGTGCTCCCGTCGACGAGTGCTTCGACATCCGGGAACCGGGTCGCCGCGCTCGTGACCAGCCGCGGCATCGTGCCCCACTCGAGGTCCCCCCGCATGCACCACTCTTTCCGCGTTGGCTGTCGCGGGCCGTCTTCCCCGCCCGGATCGCGCCGCACCGTACACCGGATTGCTATCTAGCAAGCGCTTGATTTGCAGTGTACGATCGCCCCCATCGAGCGTCAAGGAGCTCGAGGGCCGGCCGCGAACGGGGCCGCGCCCGATCGGGATCGTTGTGGGGGGACCGCCGTGAACTCGCGAGCGCGCCGGGTGCCGGTCTTGTGGGTCCTCCGTTGAGAGAGGGCGAGCATGGTGGAGCAGATCAGGGTCGGTGACGAGGTCCCCGCGTTCGCGAGGAAGACCGAGTTCGCCCACTGGAACCGCTACGCGGCAGTGAACGACGAGTTCATCGACGTGCACATGAGCACCGACGCGGCGAAGGCTGCGGGGCAGCCGGACGTGTTCGGGATGGGGAATCTCCGTGTCGCGTACGTCCACAACGCGTTGTACGACTGGCTCGGTCCCCGTGGCGACATCGCCGCGTTCGCGTGTCAGTTCCGGGCCTTGAACTTCCTCGGTGACGAGCTCGTCACCCACGGCCGGGTCACTGCGGTCGACGACCGCGCCGACGGGCACCGAATCGCGGTGGTGGAGGTCGGGGTCACGAACCAGAACGGTGAGGAGACGATGCCGGGCACCGCGGAGATCGTCCTCTTCGACGATGGTCCGGCGACCATGCCCGACCCGCCTGCCTCGGTGGATCCCGAACCACGCGAGCCGGGCGTGTTCCTCGATCCCGCCACGATCGCCTGGCTCGGCCGCAGCACGGAATCGGTGGTGAGTCTGCCGGTCGACGCCAACGACATCCGCCGCTGGGCGATGGCCGTCTACTACCCCGACCCGCCCCCGGCCGGGTTCTTCGACTTCGACTCCACCACGAGCGGACCGTGGGGCGGTCCGGTCGCGCCGCGCGACTTCAACCCGTTCGCGTGGGTGCGCGAGTTCCACCCCGAGTCGTATCCGTGGATGCGGGGGATGGGCAACGAGCCCGGATCCCGCGGCCTCAACGGCGGGCAACGCAGCCTCTACTTCGCGCCGATCCGCCCCGGCGACGTGATCACCTGCGACGCCTCCCTCGTCGACGCCTACGAGAAGGACGGCCGTCTCGGCACCATGATGTTCCTGATCGACGAGTCCCGCTGGACCAACCAACACCGCGAACTCGTGAAGATCGGGCTCCGGACGACGATCTACCACTGACGACCTTGACGTCCCCGGCCCCCACGCCGCATCCGCTCGGTCGGCCCCGAAGAGAATTCAAGCAAGCGCTTGACAAACTGCCGACCGGACTAGAGACTCTCCCCCACGCGAGATGTACGCGTCCGTGACCAGCAGACCGCCGGGCACGCGCCGCGTAATTGGGGGATCGATGGTGGGGGCCGACGGCGCATTGGCGCCGGGCGCGCTGAGTACGGCGGCGTCGCAATCCGACGTCGCCGAGCCCGCAGGGGCGCACGACGCCGTGCTCGCGCTCGAGGACGTCAGCGTCCGCTTCGGCGGCATCAGCGCCCTCGACGGCGTCAGCCTCACGGTGGCCCACGGCGTGGTCTGCGGTCTCATCGGCCCGAACGGCGCCGGCAAGACGACCCTCTTCGACGTCGTCTCCGGCGTCCGCACCCCGAACGACGGGCGGGTGTGGTTCGACGGCAAGGACGCGACGCGGTGGTCCGCGGTCACGCGGGCCCGCCGCGGACTGCGCCGGACGTTCCAGCGCGTCCAGACCTTCGGCTGGCTGTCAGTCGAGGACAACGTGCTCGCGGCCACGGAGTGGCACGGCGGCGGGGGCGGGATGCTCGCCGACTTCGTGCAGCTCCCCAGCCGGCGCTCGCGTGAACGCGCGCGACGCGAGCGAGTGGCCGAAGTGCTCGAGCAGTGCGGGCTCACGGCCGTGCGCCGCGATCCCGTCGGCTCGCTGCCCATCGGTCTCGCCCGCATGGTCGAGTTCGCGCGCGCGATCGTCGACGACCCGAAGCTCGTGCTGCTCGACGAGCCCACGTCCGGTCTCGACGAGGTCGAATCGGAGCGGCTGGTCGAGCAACTCCACCGGCTCCGGACCGAAGCGACGTGCTCCGTGATCCTCGTCGAGCACGACATGAGCTTCGTGATGGACCAGTGCGACACGATCGCCGTGCTCGACCTCGGCCGTGTGCTCACGGTCGGTGAGCCGAAAGACATCCAAGCGGATCCGGTGGTGCGCGCTGCGTACCTTGGCGAAGGCCCCGCCCGCACCAAACCCAGCAAGAGCCAACCACAAGGGGGCATGCAGTGAAGCGCAAGAAACTATCGGTATGGGTGGCGGTGATCGCGGTACTCGGGATCGTCTCCGTTTCCGTCTCCGCGGGTTCCGCCTCGGCTCGTGTCGGGTCTGCGACAAAAGGGGTGACGAGCACGACGATCAACGTCGCCGGGCTCGTGAGCAAGACGCAGTTCGGTGCCGCGTTGCAAGGCGCTCAGGCTCGCTTCGATCGTCAGAACGCGAGCGGTGGCGTCTACGGCCGGAAGATCAAGGTCGTCGACAACGGCGATGACAAGTTCGATCCGACCACCAACATCCAGGAGACTCGTCGGATCGTGAGCACCGACAACGTGTTCGCGATCGTGCCGACGGTGACCGTCGTGCTCGGATCGGGGCCCTACCTCGCCCAGCAGAAGGTGCCGTTCTTCGGTTGGGGCATCTCGTCCGGCTTCTGCGGGAACCAGTACGGCTACGGCTTCACCGGTTGCGTCGCACCGAAGGTACCCGTGTACGGGAACACCTTCATGCCCGCCGCCGGCGCCAAGGCGCTGAACAAGGACCCGAAGGGTCTCACCGTGGCGATCATCGCCGAGGACACCGACGCCGCGCGCAGCGGACTCGGCACCCTCGGTGCGGCCGCCGACTCGCTCGGCATGAAGGTCGTCTACTCGAAGGGTGTCGTTCCGGCGCCGCCCGCGACGGTCGGTGACTTCACGCCGTTCTCGCAGGCGATCATGACGAGCAACAACGGTGGTCCGCCCGACATCGTCATCATCCTCTTCGCCAGCATTCCCTCGACGCTCGGGCTGCAGGGACAGCTGCAGGCTGCAGGCTTCAAGGGCCCGATCGAGAACACGCAGACGTACGACCCGCAACTGGCGGCACCGTCGAAGGGCGGCAGCGTCTACGTGCAGTTCGGTGCCTTCGAGACCGCGGACACGGTCCCCGGCGTCAAGCAGATGGTGACCGACCTGAAGAAGGCCAATGCCCCGCTCGGCGTGCTGTCCGCAGTGGGCTACCTCTCGGCCGACATGTTCATCGCCGCCCTCAAGAAGGCGGGCAAGAACCTGACGATCGAAGGGTTCCAGAAGGCGGCGAGCAAGTTGCAGTACAACGTGAAAGACACGGCAGGGCCGACGAGCTTCCCGAAGGACCGGGTCCAGCCCGGCGTCTGCGGAACGTTGGTCACGTCGAACGGCACGGGCTACGACGTCACCGTCCCCTACTTCTGCGGGCAAGCGGTCAAGTCGAAGTCCTGACCCAACCACTCACGCTGGTCGCGCCGGCCGGGTTCGCACCCGGCCGGCACGACCAGCCTTCTTGTTGACCGCCCTTCGTCTCCGAGGTCGTACGTGGAAAAGTTCGTACAACTGCTGTTGTCCGGCGGGGTGTCGGGTGGCATCTACGCGGTCATGGCGGCCGGAGTTGTACTCACGTACCAGACGTCCGGCATCTTCAACTTCGCGCACGGCGCAGTCGCGTTCGTCACCGCGTATTTCTTCTTCCAACTCAACACCGGTCAGAACGTCCCCGTCATCTGGGCGGCCCTGATCTCGGTCCTGATCTTCGCCCCGCTCCTCGGGCTCGCGCTCGACCGGATCCTCCTGCGGCGCCTCGCCACCGCACCGGTGTACGCCCGGATCGTGGGGTCGATCGGATTACTCATCGCGCTGCCCGCGCTCGCGCTCTGGCTGGTCGAGGCGCTCGGCAACACCGTGCTCGACCTCGGTTTGCCCATCACCACGGGGACCGGCGGTGGCAGCAGCACGGTGCGGGGCATCGGTCCCTTCCCCCGCGAGGTTTGGCACCTCGATGCGATCGGGCTGCACGGCGTGAGCCTGAACTCGGATCAGGTGGCGGTGTTCGTGGCCGCGGCGTTCGCCGCCGTCGCCCTCTGGTTGGTCCTCCGGCACACGCGTCTCGGCCTCGAGATGCGCGCGGTCGTGAACCGCAGCGACCTCGCCGGCCTCCGCGGCGTCAACGCGTCGCGCACGTCGTCGGCCGCGTGGGTGCTCACGATGATGCTCGCCGGTCTCGGCGGCATCCTGATCGCCCCACTCTTCCAGTTGGCCGACCAGCAGTTCACCCTCATCGTGCTCGGCGCGCTCGCGGCGGTGGCGCTCGCCGGGTTGCGGTCGATCCCGATCGCGTTCGTGGGTGGCCTGCTGCTCGGGGTGTTGCAGAACCTCGTCTACGGCTACGGCGACACGATCCTGCCCGGCTTCCTCAACAATCTGGCCGGCCTCCGCGCCGCGATCCCGTTCTTCCTCACCGTGATCCTGCTGTTCGTGATCGGTCGCAACCGAGGAGCCGAGACGCGATCGGTGTCGGAGGAGAAACCGCAGGAGGACCACCGGGACGGACTTCCCACGTGGCGGCGCCTGTTGCCCTGGGTCATCTTCATCTTCTTCTTCGTCGCGTTCACCTTGCAGTGGTTCCCGTGGGGATGGGCGCAGGCGAGCGACTTCGAATCGCTCGGAATCCTCGCTCCGGGCATGGCCCTGGCGATCGTGTTCCTGTCGTTCGTCGTGGTCACCGGCCAGGGCGGCATGGTGAGCCTGGCGCAGGGCACGTTCGTCACCGCGGGAGGCTTCGTCGCCGGGTGGGCGGTGAACCACAACTTCGGCATCGACGTGCCGTTCCTGGCCAGCCACGGCCAGATCAATTTCGGGGCGGCCGCGATCATGGGCGCGGTCGCCGCCGCCGGGCTCGGTGCACTGATCGCGATCCCGGTGCGGCAACTCGGCGTGCTCGCGCTCGCACTCTCATCGCTCGCGATCGCCCTCGCGCTCGACCTCACGTTGTTCCAGGTCGAGGACGTCAGCAACGGCCAGCTCGGGTGGACGTATCCGCTTCCGCGTCTGAACCTGTTCGGTATCACCACGTTCGACCTCTCACAACCGCGAACCACCGTGCTCGTGCTGCTCGTGATCTTCGGGGTGATCACGTTCCTGATCCACAACCTGCAGAAGTCGAGCTCGGGACGGGCCGCGCTCGCGGTCCGGAGCTCGTCGGTGGCCGCGCGCACGTCGGGGATCTCACCCGCCCGCAGCGAGATCGCTCTTTTCGCCATCGCCGGTGGCATCGCCGGGTTCGGCGGCGTGATGCTCGGGATGACCAACGGCTCGTTCACCAACTCGAGCGCGGCGCCGATTGCCGGTTTGCTCTGGCTCGCGGTCGTGGTCACGTTCGGGATCCGGCGTCCGGGCGGCGCGCTGCTCGGCGGGCTGGCGGTCATGGCCACCACGCCGATCTTCACCTGGATCTCCGGCTTCAGCTTCATGCCGAGCTGGTTCAACGACCTGTCGAGCTCGACGTACTTCGCGTCGATCATGTTCGGGCTCGGCGCGATCAACCTGGCCAAGAACCCCGACGGGTTGTTCGCGCTCGTCGGGAGCCAACGGCTCGAACGTCGCCGACGCAAGGAGCGGGCGTCGCGCATTGCGTTGGCTGAGGTCGCGGTGCACGACGTCAGCGATCCTGCGCTCATCTCCACCAACGGGATCGCGGCCGAGCCGGGAACGGATCCGCTCGATCCGATGCACGTCCGCGCGCTCGTCGGTGACGCCGAGTTCGGGCAGACGGGTGCGGAGGTCGCCATCGAAGATGCCGCCCTCGCGCTCGACGAGATCGTCGCCGGGTACGGCGACGTCGAGGTGCTGCATCGCGTTTCACTGCGCCTCACCAAGGGCACGGTCGTCGCCCTCCTCGGCGCGAACGGCGCGGGGAAGTCGACGCTGTGCGCCGTCACCGCCGGGTTGCTCGCGCCGAGCAGCGGGCGCGTGTTCCTCGACGGCAACGACGTCACCGCACTCCCCCCGTACCTGCGGGCACGCGCCGGCGTGATGCTCGCGCCCGAGGCCCGTGGCATCTTCCCGGGTCTCACGGTGGAGGAGAACCTCCAGGTGCTGCTCCGATCGAGCGAAGCGCGTGACCAGGCCTACGAGTCGTTCCCGATCCTCGGTGTCCGCCGCAAGCAGCAGGCCGGGCTGCTGTCCGGGGGCGAGCAGCAGATGCTGAGCCTCGCGCCGGCGCTGGCGAACCCGCCGGCGGTGTTCGTCGCCGACGAGCCGACGCTGGGGCTGGCCCCGCTCGCGGCCGAGGAGATCATGCAGGCGCTCCAAAGGTTGCGCGATCTCGGGTCCACGATCCTGCTGGTCGAGGAGAAGGCCCACGAGGTGTTGGAGGTCGCCGACACAGTGGCGTTCATGGAACTGGGGCGCCTGGTCTGGATGGGGCCGCGCGACCAGATCGATGAGGAGCGGCTCGCGGAGACCTACCTGGGAATGGTGACATGACGTACAAGGTCGTCCACTGGGGTACCGGGAACACCGGCCGGCTCGCGCTGCGCGGTGTCCTGCAGCACCCCGACCTCGAGCTCGTTGGTCTCTACGTGCACAATCCCGAGAAGGTCGGGCGCGACGCGGGGGAGTTGATCGGACTCGACCAGGCAGGTGTCGTCGCCACCAGCGACGTCGACGCGCTCCTCGAGCTCGACGCCGACTGCCTCTGCTACCTGGGTGATGGCATCGGTCCGCGGGCCCCCGAGGCGATCGCCGAGATGAGCCGGTTCCTCCGCGCCGGGCGCAACGTCGTGAGCACCTCGCTCAATCAACTCGTCTATCCCAAGACCGCCGCGCCCGAGCTACGCGACCCGCTCGACGCCGCGTGTCGCGACGGCAAGACGTCGTTCTTCAACAACGGTGCCGATCCCGGTTTCGGGAGCGACCTCATCCCCCTCACCCTGCTCTCGTTGATGGACGAGATCGAATCGGTTCGCGTCCAGGAGATCGTCAACTACGACCACTACGACCAGGCCTGGGTGATGCGCGACCTCTTCGGCTTCGGTCAGCCCCTCGACTACGCGTCGCCGCTGTTCACGAGCGGCGCGCTCACGGAGTACTGGGGCGGCGTCGTGACGATGGTCGCCGACGCCCTCGGGGTGCAGCTCGACGAGATCCGCGAGCAGCACGAGTTCGCCGCTCTCGACATGGATGTCGACGTGGGGGTGGGGCGCATCGACGCCGGAACGGTCGCCGCCATTCGCTTCGAGGTGGAGGGGATCGTCAACGGTCGGGCCGCCATCGTCGTCGAACACGACACCCGGATCCACGCATCGGCCGCGCCCGACTGGCCGCAGTGCGGCGGCGGTGACAACTGCTACCGGGTCCTGCTCGAGGGCCGGCCCAAGCTCACGTGCGAGCTCGACATGGAAGACGAGCACGGGGGCGACGGCGGCCTCATCGCCTGTTCGATGCGGGTGGTCAACGCCATTCCCGCGGTGTGCGCGGCCCCTCCCGGCGTGCTCTCCGCCCTCGATCTGCCGATGGTCTTCGGGCGCAACGTCAAGTTCTGAACCGGGCCGGCGCCGCGTGCCCGGCCGGCCCGGGGATTCGTCATCAACTACTTGATCTCCACGACTTGAGATGTAACGATCGCCCCGCCGGCACCCGCCGGCCGGACGACGTCAGTGAGGAAACACCGAATGGGGAAAGTCCACGAACTCGGCTACGTAGGTATCGCCGCCGGCGACCTCGACGAGTGGCGCGCCTACGCGACCGGGGTGCTCGGGCACGAGGTCGCGCACGACAGCGACGAGCAGTCGCTGTTCCTGAAGATGGACGGGCACCACCACCGCCTCGCCGTACATCCCGGCGACTCCGAGGACGTCGCCTACGTCGGTTGGGAAGTAGGCACCGCCGAGAACATGCAGGCGCTCGCGGGCCAGCTCGAGGCCGCCGGCGTCGCGGTCACCGCGGCGACGCCCACCGAGGCCGGCGACCGCCGGGTGGTCGACTTCGTGCACTTCGTCGACCCGCACAGCGGCGTCCGCATGGAGTTGCACTACGGGCCGGAAGTCGCGTTCATGCCGCCCTACTACCCGCAACGACCGATCACCGGCTTCAAGACCGCCAACCAGGGGCTGGGCCACTTCGTCACCTTCGTGCCCGACCCGGTTGCCGCGGCCGAGTTCTACGAGCGCGTGCTCGGCTTCTCGGTCTCCGACTGGATCATCCTGCCCGGGATCGGCCGCATCGGCGCGTTCATGCACTGCAACTCGCGGCACCACTCCCTCGCGTTCTTCGGGAACCCGGAGCCGCGCAAGAAGGTGCACCACGTGATGATGGAGTACACGTCGATCGACGACGTCGGTACCGGCTACGACATCTGTCTGGAACGCGAGCTGGTGACCGCCACGCTGGGCCGCCACCTCAACGACCACATGCTCTCCTTCTACTTCAAGAACCCCGGCGACTGGCACTTCGAGCTGGGCTGGGGTGCACGCGAGATCGACCCCGCCGCCTGGCAGGTCGAGTACTACAACGGCTTCCAGCCGGGCGGCGGCGAATGGGGCCACGACGGACTTCTCAATGTCATGTGACTTCGTAGATGCGCCGGTCACGGCCCGCTCCGGGCCGGGCGCGGATCGAAAGGACCTCAAGTGCTGACTGCTGCAGATGTCACCGGCCTTCTCGCGCTCCCTCCGAGCGCGCTGAAGCCCGACGGTGAGCACTGGGACGAAACGAGCACCGTCGACCTCGGCGAAGCGACGCGCCTCGCCGATCAGATGATCAAGGACGGCGCGAGCGCGATCGGGCTGTGCGGAACGACGGGGGAGTGCGCCACGCTGCTCTGGGACGAGAAGCTCGAGCTGTACGCGGCCGTGATCGACACGGTTGCGGGTCGGGTCCCCGTCTGGTGCGGTACCACCGCGCTCGGCACGCGCGAGGTCGTGCGCCAGATGCGCGCGGCGAAGGACCTCGGCGCGGCGGCGGCGTTCGTCGGGTTGCCGTTGTGGCAGACCCCGACGATGGAGAACGCGATCGGGTTCTTCGCCGATCTCGCCGAAGCCGTGCCCGACATGCCGATCATGGTCTACGCCAACCGCTTCTTCTTCAAGTTCGACTTTCCCGTCGAGTTCTGGCAGGGGATCGTGGCCAAGGCCCCGACGGTGATCGCGACCAAGGTCGGGTTCCCCCTCACCCAGGAGCATCTCGACGCCGCCCGCCACCAGGTCAACTTCATGACCGGCGAAGGCACGATCGGCATCCACTACCGGCTCGCGCCGGAGACCGTCACCGCCGCGTGGGCCACCTCGGCGGCGATGGGCCCCGAACCGTGGGTCGCGTTCCTCGACGCCGCCGGCCGCGGCGACACCGCGGAAGCGGAGCGCGTCCTGGCCGACATCGAGGGGGTTCCGCTGCCGATCCCCGACTTCGGCGACTTCGACAAATACAACATCCAACTGGAGAAGGCGCGCATCAACGCCGCGGGCTACACGCGCTGCGGCCCGCCCCGCGCCCCCTACCGCGACCTGCCTCCCGCGTGGAGCGAGGTGGCACTGAACAACGGCAAGGCCTGGGCCGCGATGCGGGCCAAGTACGTGAACGCCGGTTAGCCGGTCAGAAGCCCCCTGGAGAGGATGAAACATGGCCGAGGAATCGCACGAGAAGATCGTCGCCGATTTTGCCAAGGACATCGACCGCGAGGATCTGAGCACCCTGGTGTTCGACTTGTCGAAGTACCAGGTGTTCTCGCCCGACAGCGCCACCGTGGTCTTCGCCTACATCGCGGGCCAGTTGGGCATGGTGTTCTGGAACCTCGAACCGGGGCAGGAGAACGACTACCACATGCACCCGACGACCGAGCACCTGCACGTCGTGGTCGAGGGCGAGGTGGAGTACACCCTCGGCGATGCGCCGCCGATCCGGGTGAGCACCGGGCAGGCCGTCATGGTGCCGGAAAAGGTGGCCCACGGGATCCGCAACGTCGGCACCACCCGCGCGTCGTACTTCGCGGTCACGAGCCCGGGCGACTACCAGAAGGTTCTCGTCGAGCGACCGTCATGAGCGGCACACCCACGAGCAGCGCACCAACCAGTAAGGACGACGAAGTCTTCGATCGGCTGGCCATCCGCGACGTCCTCGCGAAGTACATGCTCGCCATGCGCACGCGCGACGTCGACCTGATGGACGACGTGTTCACTCCCGACGCGGTCATCGACTACTCCGCGATCGGTGGCACGCGGACGTCGTGGGCCGAGACGAAGCCGTGGTTGCGCTCGATGATCGACGTGGAGCTGTTCATGCTCTATGTCGGCGATGTGTACCCGACGTTCGACGCCGGGTCCGACGCCGCCGACGTCGAGACCACCTGGCACGGCGTGTTCGTCGCCGCGGCCGGCGCGCCGCCGCTCGTCATCTTCGGCACCTACACCGACCGCTTCGTCCGGACTCCCGACGGTTGGCGGATCAGTGAGCGCACCGACCACCCGGCGATCCAGGCGCCGGTCGGAGCCCCTCCCGCGTGACCTACCGGGTCGTCCACTGGGGAACGGGCAACGCCGGCGGGTTGGCCCTCCGGGGGATCATCGCCCGTCCCGACCTCGAGCTCGTCGGGCTGCTGACCCACAGCCCCGACAAGGTCGGCCGCGACGCGGGCGCGCTGTGCGGAGTCGACCCGACCGGCGTCATCGCGACCGACGACGTCGACGCGGTGCTCGCGCTCGACGCCGACTGTCTCTGCTACATGGGCGACGGGCTCAAATACCCGCAGGAGTCGGTCGACGCGATGTGCCGCTTCCTCGGCGCGGGCCGGAACGTGGTCACCACGTCGGTGCTGGCGTTGGTGAATCCCGCGACCGCACCACCCGCGTTGCTGGCACCGATCGAAGCGGCCTGCCGCGACGGGAGCACCACCTTCTTCTGCAACGGCGCCGATCCCGGGTTCGCCAGCGATCTCGTTCCGATCACGCTGCTCTCGTTGATGGACGACGTGAGTGCGGTCAGGATCCAGGAGATCATCAACTACGGCTTCTACGACCAGCCGGAGACGATGCGGGTGCTCTTCGGCTTCGGCGAATCACTCGACTACGAAGCACCGCTCTTCACGAGTGGCGCGCTCACCGAGTACTGGGGTGGTGTCATCACGCTCATCGCCCGCAAGCTCGGCGTTGAGCTCGAGGAGATCCGCGAGACCCACGAGCTGGTGGCGATGGACCGCGACGTGGAGATCGCGGTCGGCCTGATTCCCGCCGGCACCACGGCCGCCATCCGCTTCGACGTGCAGGGAATCGTGAACGGTCGGCCGGCGGTGGTGGTCGAGCACTACACCCGCATCGATCGCGACGCCGCCCCGCAGTGGCCGCGGTGCGCGGGCGGCGAGAACGGGTACCGCATCCTGCTGGAGGGTCGGCCGCAGCTCGCGTGCGAGCTGACCATGGCCGACGAGCACGGTGGCGACGGCGGGCTGATCGCCAACGGCATGCGCGTCGTCAACGCGATCCCGTTCGTGTGTGACACCGATCCCGGGGTCCTCGACACGCTCGCCATTCCCGCAGTGGTCAGCCGCAACCTCAGGTTCTGATCCCGGTTCGGCTCTGCGACCCGATCAGGTCGTGACTTCGATACCGGCGTCGCGTGCGATCGCCTCGCCCGACAGGAACCCGAACACCAGCGCCGGCGCGATCGTCGCGCCCGCGCCCGCGTAGCGCGTCCCCATCACCGTCGACGAGGAGTTCCCGGCGGCGTAGAGGCCCGGAATGGGCGCGCCCGCATCGTCGAGCACCCGCCCACCGAGATCGGTGACCAGTCCCGCCTTGGTGCCGAGGTCGCTCGGGGTGATCGGGATCGCGTAGAACGGCGCGGTCTCGATCGGGCCGAGTGTCGGGTTCGGCTTGGCGCGGGGATCGGAGTAGTAGCGGTCGTTGGCGCTCGCCCCCCGGTGGAAGTCCTCGTCGACGCCGGCGCGGGCGAAGCCGTTGAACCGATCGACGGTGGCCCGCAGCGCGACCGGATCGAGATCGATCTGTGCCGCGAGGTCGTCGAGCGTCTCCGCCTTGCGCAGCCATCCCTCCCCGGGACGGAGCCCGGGCGGGATCTTCTTGTCGGACATCACCATCGCCGGGAGCACGGGCCCGAGGTTGAACCGCGAGCGGTACGTCGCATCCACGATGAACCACGCCGGGATCGACGCGTGATCCTTGGCGTCCTGGTCGTACATCCGGTTGACGAGGTCGTTGTAGTTCTCACCCTCGTTCAGGAAGCGCTGCGCGTTGCGGTTGACGAAGATCCCGTGGGGGAGGCTCTTCTCGATCATCAGCACGTTGGTGTACTTGACCCCCGGCGCGAGCGTCGCCGGCATCCACCACGCCTCCCGCATCAACTCGACATCGAGGTGCGCGCCGACAGCCTCACCCGCGAGGATCCCGTCGCCGGTGTTGTCAAAGTTCCCGACCGACCAGCTCGCCTCGATCGGCGCGCGCTGGTACTTCTTGCGCATCTCGTCGTTGCGTTCGAATCCACCCGCCGCGACCATCACGCCTTTGCGGGCTTCGATGTTCATGGGCGTGCCGTTCTTCGTGATGGTGACCCCCACGACCCGGCCGTCCTCGCGAATGAACGACGTCACCGGCGAGGAGAGCCAGAGCGGTACGCCGCGCTCGATCAGGGAGAGGCGAAGACGCGCCATGAGCGCCTGGCCCATCGTGAGGAACGGGTCGCGGTCGTAGACCTTGCGCCGGTTCCGCCGGAGGGCGTAGCTCGCCATCCCCTTCGCCATCTCGAGCTTCGGCTTCAGGCCCGGCTGGAGCAGCGTGCGCGCCTGCGGGACCTCCAACAGGAACTTTCCCATGATCATGGCGGGCGGGTACGGCTCGTGCAGGGTGCGGAACTCCTCACCGAGCAGGTTGCCGTCGAACTTGACCGGATCCAGCGACCGCCCACCGGTGCGGCCCCCCGGGTCCTCCGGCACGTAGTCGGGGTAGAACTCGAGCGAGTCGAAGCGCAGGTGGGTCCGCTTGGCGAGGTAGTCGATCATCCGGTTGCCCTCCCGCACGAAGGTGCGGATCCGCTCCTCCGGGATCGAGCCTCCGGTGAGGTGGGTCATGTACTTGACGCCCTCGTCCTCGGAGTCGTCGAGCCCCTTCTCCTTCATCGAGCGGTTGTTGGGCAGCCACACCGCGCCGGCCGACATCGCAGTGGAGCCGCCCCACGTCTCGCCCTTCTCGACGATCAGCACCTCGAGTCCGAGGTCGTGGGCGCGCACCGCCGCGGTCTGCCCGGCGCCGCCCGAACCCATCACGAGCACGTCTACCGAGTGATCCCAATCCATCGTGTTCCTCCTTCAGAACGTGTCCGGGCGCACCAACGCATCGGTGCCGCCGTCGACGAAGAGCACACTCCCGACCATGAACGACGATCCCACGCTCAACATCCAGCACGCGGCGCTGGCGATCTCCGACGGTTCGGCCCAGCGGCCGACCGGCATCGGGATCTCCCGCATCAACGGCCCGATCTCGGGATCGTCGAGCGTCACCTGCGTCAGCGGGGTGAGCGTGTTCCCCGGCGCCAACGCGTTCAGGCGAACACCGTCAGCGGCCCAGGGGACCGCGTTGTGCCGGACCCATCGCGCCAGCGCCAGCTTCACGCTGGCGTACGCGACCCCTCCGGGAACTCCCAGTGCGACGGCGGCCGCTTCGTCGCCGGCGAGGCACGCGTCCACGAGCGCGTCGTCGACCGGCGCCACCGTCGCGGCGCACGAGCTCACCGCGACCGCCGATGGCGAGTCGCCGCGGGCGAGCGCGCCGCGCAGGCCCTCGAGCATCGCGACGCTGCCGAAGTAGCTCACGTTCACCAGGAGCGCGGGCGGTTCGACGACCGCCGGCACCCCGGCGAATCCCGCGTAGCCGTCGAGAACTCCGTCGCACCGTTCGAGCACTCCCGCGACCGCGGCGGCGCGCCCCTCGGGAGTGCCGAGGTCGGCGATCACTTCAGCGTCGCGGAGATCCACGCCGATGATCCCGTGACCGTCGGCCTCCAGCTGCGCGCGCGTGGCCGCGCCGATGCCCGAGGCCGAACCCGTCATCGCTATGCGCGCCATCGACCCCCCGCCGCGGCCGGCGACAGGAGCGCCGTCCGGTGAGGCGATCTTTGCGGGTCGCCGCTCCTAAGTCAAGGGCTTGATAACAACCCGCGCGTATGGCTGGTGGTCACCCGGCGTCGTTCGCGGGATCCTCGAGCGGCTCGGGTTCGTCGGGCAGCTCGAGCTGCCCGCGCGCGCCGCGCTCCAGTGCGTCGACGCAGCGTTCGAGCGCCTTGCGCAGCGCCCGGGTCTCGCGCTCGGAGAGTGAGCTGGTCATCATCGAGTCGATCTGCTCGACCCGGATGCTGGCCTCGTCGTGGACCTTGCGCCCGAGCGGGGTGACCGTGGCCTCGATCACCCGGGACGACTGCAACGGCTTGCGCTTGATGTAGCCCTGGCGCTCGAGGCCGGCGACGAGCCCGGTCATCGCCTGCGGGGTGACGAACAGCGCGCGGGCCAACTCGGCCGACGATGCCTTCTCGAGCCGGATCAGCACCTGCAGCGCGCCGTACTGCGACGGCGTGAGGCCGAGGTCGCGGAGGCGGTCGTAGAGGAGCGACGCCACGCTGCGCTCGGTGCGCTTGAGGATCCACGTGTCGTACCCGATCCGAGGGCGGTATTCGTCCGACTTCACGACAAGCCCCTGTTCTCGATCGCGCCGACGCGGTGGTCCGACCCCCCGGAGGAGAGAATGCTAACGAGCGGGACCGGGCGCGGAAAGGGTCCGACGCACCGGTGCTCGCCGCTGCCTCTGCCCCCTGGTTGCCCCCCGACGGCTCCACGGTTTCCGTCCGCGTCTCAGGCCGGTATCAATGAGTTTATCAAAGCCTTGATTTGCGGGGGCGGGAAGGTTTAAGGTCGCCCCGCGGACGGTGCGGGAGCGCCGGTCCTGCGAAGCGCGGAACGTGTGAACCGTGTGAACGGTGTGGGTGGTGAACCGGGGGGAACGATGGGTGCGCTCGACGGCAAGGTAGCGATCGTCACCGGCGCGGGCCAGGGGGTCGGCGAGGGCGTTGCGTTCGCGCTGGCCGAGGCGGGCGCCAAGGTCGTCGCCGCCGGCCGCACCGGCACCAAGGTCGAGCGCACGGTGGCGACCATCGCCGAGCGCGGTGGTGTCGCGACGGCACTCGAGTGCGACGTGACCGACCCGGCTCAGGTCCAGGCGTGCGTCGACCGCGCCGTCTCCGAGTACGGCACCGTTGACATCCTCGTGAACAACGCGCAGGTCCCACCCCTCGGGCCGCTCGCCGAGATCCCCGAAGAGCTCTTCGACATGGGGTGGCGCACCGGTCCGCTCGCGACCTTTCGCTTCATGCGCGCGTGTCACCCGTACCTGAAGGGCGGGGGCACGATCGTGAACATGGGATCGGGTTCGGCCATCCGCCCCGACCTCACCGCGTTCGGCGCGTACGGCGCGTGCAAGGAGGCGATTCGAACACTGAGCCGCGCCGCCGCGTGCGAGTGGGGGCGCGACGGGATTCGCGTCAACGTCGTGCTGCCCCTCGCGCTGTCGCCCGGCATGGCGGGATTCCTCGAGGAGAACCCCGAAGCGCGCGACGGCGTGCTCGGCTCGATACCGCTCGGCTTCATCGGGGATTCGGAGAACGACATCGGTCCCGCGGTCGTGTGGCTCTGTTCCGATGCGGCTTCGTACGTCACCGGCACGAGTCTGTGCGTCGACGGTGGCCAGGACTACGTCCGCTAGCACCCGACGACCCACGGAGAACTCGACCCATGCGCGCAGCCCTCTACCACGGACCCGGCGATGTTCGACTCGAAGACGTCGCCGAACCGGATCCCGGACCGGGTGATGTGAAGATCCGCACGCTGCACAACGGGTTGTGCGGCACTGATCTCCACCAGTACTTCGTCGGGCCGATGAGCCCGGCACCGTTGCCCACGATCGTCGGTCACGAGTTCTCGGGCGAGGTGGTCGAGGTGGGCCGCGACGTCACGAAGGTCGCGGTCGGCGACATCGTCGCGGTCGAGCCGCTCTGGCCGTGCGGCGGTTGCCCGCCGTGCGAGGACGGCGCCTACAACCTCTGCTGGGAGGTCTTGTGCCACGGACTCGGCGGACCCGGGGGCGGTCTCTCGGAGTTCACCGTCGTCCGCGAGCGCATGGCCTACAAGCTTCCGGAATCGGTCGGGCCGGTGCTGGGCGCGCTGGTCGAACCAATGTCGGTCGCGTACCGCGCCGTCCTCCGCGCCCATCCGCGTCCCGGTGCCACCGCCGTCGTGTTCGGTGGCGGCCCCATCGGGATCGGCTCGTACCTCGGGCTGCGCGCCCTCGGCGTCGACGACGTGACCGTCGTCGAACCGGCGGCGGAACGGCGCGCCGCGGTGGCGCGGCTCGGTGCCGCCGTGCTCGACCCGGCGACGACCGACGTCGTCACCACGATTCGCGACGCGACCAAGGGCGCGGGCGCGTCGGTGGTGATCGACGCGGCCGGGGTCGCCGCGTCATTCGACGCCGCCCTCGGCGTCGCGGCGACGGGCGGTCGGATCGTCACCGTCGCGGCCTACATGGGCCCGGTCACCTACAACCCGACCGACCTGATGATGCGCGAGATCGAGATCGTGTCCTCGTTCTCGTACGCGGGCGAGTTCGACGCGGTGATCGACCACATGGCCGCCGGTCGCTACCCGACCGAGGGTTGGATCGAGCGGTTGCCGTTCGACGATCATCTCGGTGCCTACGACCGGTTGCACCGCGGCGAGGCGATCAAGTTGATGGTCGACCTGTGACCACCGACACCCGGTGGTCACGACCGGCCGGCCGATTCACGGAACGGAGCGCAATCGCATGACGATCACCGGCGCAGAGGGTCGTGCCGATCTCCGCGGGCTCACCCGCGATGCCGCACTCGCCACCGCGCGCGAGTTGGCCGCCGGTCTCGTCGGCCGTCGCGCCGAGACCGAGGCGTTGCGGCGCGTCCCCGACGAGACGATGAACGAGTTCGTCGCCAGCGGTCTCATGCGCGTCAACCAGGCCGCGCGGTGGGGTGGCGCGGAGTTGGGCACCGAGGCCGCGGTCGAGGTGATCGCAGAGATCGCCAAGGGCGACGCGTCGGCGGGTTGGGTGTTCGGCCTCATCGCAAGCCACTTCTGGTTGGTGTGCCTCTTCCCGCCCGAGGTGCAGGAAGAGATGTGGGGCGCCGATCCCAACGTGATGATGTCGTCGTCGTTCGCGCCGAGCGAAGCGCAGTGCGAGCGCGTCGAGGGGGGATACCGCGTGCGCGGTCGGTGGCCGTGGTCGAGCGGATCCAACCACTGCACCTGGGCGATGCTCGGGATCATGCTCCCGCCGGACGGACCCGACCAACCGCCGACGCTGGTGTGGGGAATCCTGCCGCGGGAGGACTACACGGTCGACGACGACTGGCGCACGATCGGGCTGCGCGGCACCGGTTCGAACACGCTCATCGTCGAAGGCGCCTTCATCCCCGACCACCGCTGCATCAACCCGTGGGACGTCAGCGCGGGGAGCGCACCCGGTTCCGACTTCAACCCCGCGCCCCTGTTCCGTCTCCCGTTCGGCCCCGCGCTCGCGTACTACCTGTCGGCGCCGGCGCTCGGCGCGGCGGAGCGCACGTTCGCCGACTGGACGCAGTACATCAAGGGGAAGCGGCAGGCCTTCACCGGCGCCGAGGTGGGCAAGCAGGCGCCCACGCTGATCCGCGCCGGTCAGATGTCGGCGCAGCTAGAGGCGGCGCGGCTCCTGATGACCACCACCCCCCGGGCGATCGACGAGGCCGTCGCGCTAGGCCCGCTCGACCAGGAGTTGCGGGTCCGGTCGGGCCGCAACGCGACCTACGCGGTGCGCCTCTGCGTCGAGGTGGTCGAGACGTGCATGCAGTTCAGCGGCGGCACCGGCCTGTTCGAGACGCATCCGGTGCAGCAGGGGTGGCGCGACGTGCACGGCGTCGCCGCGCACGTCGGCTTCGGCATCGACAACGCTTACGGCACCTACGGCAATGTGCTGCTCGACCTTCCCGTCCCACCGTCACCCATGCTCTGAGTCGTCGGTTCGAAGCCACGTCGCCGCAACACACCGAAGGATCCTGCTGAGATGAGCGTTCTGGGCAACCGGGTTGTACGCAAGGAAGATCCGGGTCTGCTGACCGGGATCACGCCGTTCGTGAGCGACATCCGCGATCCGTTGCTCGACGGTGCGGTGCACGTCACCTACCTCCGCTCGGCGATGGCACATGCGCGCATCACGGCGGTCGACCCGTCGGAGGCGTTGGCGGCGCCGGGAGTCATCGGCGTCTTCACCGCCGCCGATCTCGGGCTCACGCTCCAACCCTCGCCCTACTCGCCGCCGTTCATGGTGTCGCCGTTGGCGATCGACGTCGTGCGCTACGTCGGTGAGCCGATCGCCGCGGTCGTGACCGAGCGACCGGATCAGGGCGAAGACGCCGCCGAGCTGGTGATCGTCGACTACGAGCCGTTGCCGGTGGTCATCGATCCCATCGAGGCGATCGAGGGCAAGACGCTGCTCTTCCCCGAGGCCGGCACCAACGTGTGCGTGGATTCCGCCCACATGGGCATTCCCGCCGACAGCCCCGACCTGTTCGACGGGTGCGACGTCGTCGTCTCGGAGCATCTCGTGAATCAGCGGCTCGCGCCGTGCCCGCTCGAGGTGCGCTCGGCCGCCGCCGCGTGGACCGCCGACGGCAAACTCGTGCACTGGGCGACCTCGCAGATCCCGCACGCCGTTCACGGGGTCTTGTCGATGGTGTACGCGCCCGCCGAGGTCCGCGTCATCGCGCCGGCAGTGGGTGGCGGGTTCGGGGCGAAGTCCGGGTTGCACGGTGAGGAGATCATCCTCGGCGGCCTCGCCGCCGCGCTGCAACGGCCGGTGCGGTGGACGGAGACCCGCTCGGAGAGCATGCAGTCGCTCGAGCACGGAAGAGCGCAAAGGCACGAGATCACTATCGGCGGTACGCGCGACGGCAACGTGCTGGCCTACCGATTGACCATCGTGCAGGACGCGGGCGCGTACCCCGGGTTCGCATCGATCATCCCGGTGATGATGACGCGCACGATGGCGCCGACGGTCTACGACATCGCGCGCGTCGAATGCACCACCAAGAGCGTGGTCACGAACACCGCGCCGGTCGCCGCGTACCGGGGCGCGGGCCGGCCCGAGGCGGTCGCGGCCATGGAACGGGCCATGGACCTCTTCGCCATCGAGACCGGCATCGATCCGGTGGAGGTGCGACGCAAGAACCTGCTCCCTCGGTTCACCGAGCCCCACACCACACCGATGGGTGCGGTGTACGACGTCGGCAATTTCGAGGGCGCGCTCGACGCGGTGCTCGAGCGCGGGAACTACGAGGAGCTGCGCAAGGAGCAGCAACTGCGGCGCAATCGTGGTGACGCGGTGCAGATGGGCATCGGCGTGAGCTGCTACGTCGAGATCACCGGTCAGTCGCTCCCGGGTTCTGATCCCCAGGAGGTCGCGCGCGTCGTGATCCACGGCGACGGCTCCGCCACCGTCTTCACCGGCACGTCACCCCACGGCCAGGGACACGACACGTCCTGGTCGATGATCGCGTCGTCCGAGTTGGGCATCGCCATGGAGCAGATCGACGTCGTGCACGGCGACACCGATCGCGTTCCCGTCGGCACTGGCACCTTCGGGTCGCGTTCGCTCCAGCAGGGCGGCGCGGCGGTGCAGAAGGTGAGCCTCGAAATGGTCGAGCGGGCACGCGCACTGGCCGCCGAGCTGCTCGAGGCGAACGCCGCCGATGTCGTGCTCGACAAGGACACCGGTCGGTTCCACGTCGCCGGCACACCGGCGGTCGCCATGACGTGGGGCGAGCTCGCGACTTCAGCCGCGGGGCAGGGTCGTGCGTTGCTCGACGTCGAGTCGAACTTCGTCGCACCGGGGCCGACGTTTCCGTTCGGCGCGCACCTGGCCGTGGTCGAGGTCGACGTGGAGACGGGCAAGGTGGAGCTCGTGCGCCACATCGCGTGTGACGACGCCGGCACCGTGCTCAACCCGCTCATCTTCGAAGGTCAGGTGCACGGCGGGATCGCGCAGGGTGCGGCGCAGGCGTTGGTCGAGGAGTTCGCCTACGACGACGACGGCAACCCGATCACCGGGAACTTCGCCGACTACACCTTCATCTCCGCCGCCGAGCTCCCCAGCTTCGAGATCGTGCACATGGAGACGCCCACGCCCTACAACCCGCTCGGCGCCAAGGGCGTCGGTGAGTCCGGCACCATCGGTTCCACCCCCGCGGTGCAGTCGGCGGTGGTCGACGCGCTGGCTGGTTACGGCGTTCGCCACGTCGACATGCCGATGACGCCGGAGCGCGTCTGGCGAGCGGTCGCCGCGGCCGGAACCTGACGGCGGGGGCGACGATGCCGGGACGACTTGCGGGCAAGGTGGCGCTCATCACCGGTACCGGTGGCGGCCAGGGGCGCGCCGCCGCGCTGCGCTTCGCCGCCGAAGGCGCCGCCGTCGTCGGCTGCGACCTCAAGGCGGAAAATGCCGAGCAGACCGTCGCGTTGGTCCGAGCCGCGGGCGGACGCATGGTGTCGCAGGGTCCGATCGATCTCACCGACGAGGACCAGGTGCGTTCGTGGCTCGACTTCGCAGTGGCGGAGTTCGGCGACTTCGACATCCTCTACAACAACGCAGCCGCGATCCGATCGGGCACCATCGACGTGATGAGTCGCGAAGACTTCACCTGGACGCTCGACAACGAGATCACGCTCGTCTTCCTCGCGATCAAGCACGCACTCCCGGTGTTCCAGCGACGTGGTGGCGGCGTGATCGTGAACATCTCGTCGGTGGCCGGTCTCGTCGGCGCCGGGATGCCCGGCAACAACCTCGGCAACCTGGCGCACTGCGTCGGCAAGGCCGGGGTCATCCGGATGACCGAGGTGCTCTCGGTCGAGCTGGCGAGCTACAACATCCGGGTCAACAGCATTGCGCCCGGCATCGTCGAGACGCCCGCACTGGCGCCCTTCCTCGCCGACGAAGCGGCCCGGCAGGCCTTCATCGGCATGGGCGTGATCCCACGGGTCGGCCAGCCAGACGACATCGTCAACGCCGCGCTGTTCCTCTCCTCCGACGAGTCGTCGTTCATCACCGGTGTGACGCTTCCCGTCGACGGCGGGCAGGTGGCATCCGGCGGCGTCGGCTCGCCGCACGAAGACGTCGGCCGCGCGCTCGGGAGCGCCATGGAGACCTTGGCGCGCGGTGAGTACTCGAACATCACGCTCGATCAGCAGTGAACGGGGGAGCAGTCATGCAGCACGACTATTCCGGCAAGGTCGCGATCGTCACCGGTGGCGGTTCGGGAATCGGTCAGGCGACGGCGATCGCCTTTGCGGCCGCCGGCGCGAGTGTCGTGGTCGCCGACCTCGACAACACCGCCCTCGACGACACGGTACGCACCATCAAGGACAGCGGCGGTGAGGCCACGGGGGTGCGCACCGACGTGTCGCGCGCGGCCGATACGGAGATGATGGTGCGCGTCGCCGGCGACACCTACGGCGGCCTCGACTGCGCGTTCAACAACGCGGGCATCGAAGCGGCACCGCTGGCCGTGGCCGACGTGAGCGAGGAGGAATGGGACCGCGTCTTCGCGATCAACGCCAAGGGCGTGTGGCTCTCGATGAAGTACGAGATCCCGGCGATGCTGGCCCGGGGTGGCGGCGCGATCGTCAACGCGTCGTCGATTCTCGGGCTGTTCGGTGCGGCCAACGGCGCGGTGTACAGCGCCACGAAGCACGCGGTGGCCGGCCTCACCCGGTGCGCGGCGCTCGACTACGCCCAGCAGGGGATCCGGGTCAACGCCACGTCGCCGGGCATGATCGAGACGCCCCTGATGGTGCGCACCGCCGCCAACATGGAGGTGCCGCCGGAGGCGTTCCACGGGATGCATCCGGTCGGGCGGATGGGTAAATCGCTCGAGGTGGCCGACGCCGTGCTCTGGCTGTGTTCCGACGCCGCGTCGTTCGTGACCGGGGTGGTGCTGCCGGTCGACGGCGGGTACTCCGCGCAATGAACCCGCGCTTCTCCCTCGCCGAGCTCTCCGATCACCACGAGATCGAGCAGTTGATGTACACGTACGCGACCGGGATCGACACGGCCGACTACGA
Organism: uncultured Actinomycetes bacterium; assembly: GCA_963819735.1. GTDB lineage: Bacteria > Actinomycetota > Acidimicrobiia > IMCC26256 > DASPTH01 > CAWFXC01. The sequence goes on from CAWFXC010000001.1 coordinate 2,399,990, forward strand.
GTTGGTCGATTCGATCTTCGTGCCGAACGGCGAGATCGACTACGCCGGGATCGGCGGCCCGAAGGGGCGCTGGAACCCGGAGATCAAACAGTGGAGCGAGGAATCGCTCGCCGCGTTCCCGGTGCGCAAGCACTACATCACGAACGTGGTGGTGACCTTCGCGCCCGACCGCGACTCGGCGACGTCGGTGACCTACTGGCGCGCACCGATGGGCTTCGCGCGCGGCGGACGGCTCGATCCACATCTTCGAGTCGGGCGGGCGGTACCTCGACACGTTGGTCCGCACCGACGCCGGGTGGCGCATCACGTTGCGCACCACCGCGCAGGACTGGATGATCGGCACCCTGCCCGAGGAGATGACCGCCGGATCCGAGTGACGGCGCGCGCAGCTAGAGGGAGACGTCTTCGGTCGACGGCTCGCTGATCTGACGGATCAGGCTGAGCATGTCGGAGACCACCTTCTCGCCGAGCAGATCGTCGCCGTCGAAGGTGAAGATCCCGATGCCGTTCACCTCGAACGGTCGGCCGTTCGCCGGGATGCCCTCGATCTCGCCCTCGTGGGTGCCCACCGTCCGGGTCTCCACGATGAGCGCGTCGTCGGCGTGGTAGAAGCGAGTCGCCTCGGTGCGGATGGCCGGCATCATCGTGAAGTAGCCGCTGAGGAACTCGCGCACGTTGTCGCGGCCGTCGACCACCAGACCCCACGGGACGACGTCGTAGTGGGCCTCGTGCATGGTCGCGAGCGTCGCCTCGACGTCGAATCGGTTCTCGGCGGCGATGTGCTCCTGGATCTTCGCCTCCCGGCGGGCTCTCATCGCGGCATCCGGTGCGTTCGACATGCGGGCGTCCTCCTGAGCCGGGGCGGCACGCATCTGCGTACTTTCTCGCCCCCGTGGTGCGTGCTAATCTAGCAAGCGCTTGGTCAGCCATCAAGGCTTGACCGGCAGTCGGGAGCAGACATCAAGGCCTTGACAACGGCCTGTTGCGGGGCGATGCTGCCGCACGAGACGGAGGGGGGAGCCATGGCAGGACGACTCGCAGGCAAGGTTGCGCTGATCAGCGGCACCGCGGGTGGCCAGGGTCGGCGGGCGGCGATCCACTTCGCCGCCGAGGGCGCCAAGATCGTCGGCTGCGACGTGAAAGAGGTCGAGGCCAAGGAGACCGTGGAGCTCGTGCGCGCCGCGGGCGGCGAGATGGAGTCGCTCCAGCCCGTCGACCTCACCGTGGAAGACTCGGTCAAGGCCTGGATCGACTTCGCGGTCGATGCCTACGGCGACTTCGACATCCTCTACAACAACGCGGCGGTGGCCAAGGCCGCCGCCCTCGAAGACGTTCGCCGCGAAGACTGGGACTGGAACTTCGCCAACGAGGTCACGCTCGTGTTCCTCGCGGTCAAGCACGCGTTGCCCGTGTTCGAGCGGCGCGGCGCCGGCGTGATCATCAACGTCGGCTCGATCGCCGGAATGGTGGGCTCCGGAATGCCGGGGAACGCCGCCGGGAACCTCGTGCACTGCGTGTCGAAGGCCGCGGTGATCCGGCTCACCGAGAACCTCGCCATCGAGCTGTCGACCCGCAACATTCGCGTCAACAGCATCTCGCCCGGTGTGATCGACACGCCGCAACTGCGCCCATTCCTCGGTGACGAACCCGACGCCCCGATCCGCACGCTCTTCGCCAGCAAGTGCCTCGTGCCTCGGATCGGCGAAGTGGAAGACATCGTCAACGCCGCCGTGTTCCTGGCGTCCGACGAGTCTGCGTACATCACCGGTGTCAACCTCCCCGTCGACGGAGGATTCAGCTGCTCGGGTGGCGTCGGTCGCCCGACGAGCGAAGTCGACGATGCAGTTGCCCTGGCCATGAACCGCTACTGAACGACGAAAAGGGGACGAGATCGTGCTGACCCAGGAGATCATCGCAACCCGCGAGAAGACACTTGCCGCGCACCTCGACGGTGAGACCCGCAAGGACGTCGAGTCCGTCCTCGCGACGTTCAGCGGCGAGCCCGAATACGACCTCGTCACCATCGGCAAGGTGATCACGGGCAGGGAAGAAGTCCGTCGGTTCCTGCAGACGTTCTTCGACTCGATGGGCCCCAACACCCACCTGGCCGAGGCGTTCTACCACACGCCGGAAGCGACGATCGTCGAGGTGCTCACCATCTTCCCCGACGGTTTCGACGGCGAGCAGACCGGTCAGAACCTCGAGATCCGTTCGGTCGGCATCTTCCCGTTCGACGGCGATCAACTGCTCGTCGAGAAGCTGTACTCCGACGTGTCGCCGCTCATGCCGTTCATGCCCTGGTTGCAGTAGCGGACCATCGACCGGATCGGTCGAGGACTCGGGGTCGGGGGGCACCGTGGGAGACCAGCGTCGCGTTGCGAAGCCCGGCACGGTGGGGCTCCGGTTGGTGGCCGTGGGTGGTCGCACCGTCGGCGATCCGGCACCGGTCGACGCGATGTCGGTCGATCAGCGGGCGCGTCCGACGCCGCGCGCGGTGCGCACGTTCAGCGGCTTCGTCCGGCACACGTTGGTGTTGTTCGGACACAACTTCTCGGGATCGGCCGCCCTCGTGTACCTCGGGAACGACGGGGAGTCACCCGATCCGCTCGGGTGACGAGCGCAGCGTGGCGCGACCGCGGTCGAGCACCGTGTCACCGCGCTGGTTTTGCACCGAGAACATCGCGAGCGCGTCTCCCTCGGGCGTCGTCCCCACGTCGGGCCCGAACCAGATCATCGTGGTGAGCGCGTCACCGTTGTACCCCGGCGATCCGAAGCGGCCCTCGATCGCAGCCAGTTCGCCGGGGTTGCCGTCGGCGACCGTCTCCACCAGCGCCCGGCACGCGAAGCCGAGGGTGTTCTGCCCGGTGAGGATCGGCCCGTCGAAGCCGGCCGCGATCGCGAACTCGGGATCCACGTGGACCGGGTTGTCGTCGTTGCCGGCATGGCGGTACAGCAGGGTCTGCACCGCCAGCGTCGGGAAGGTCACCACATGATCGGGCGCGCGATCGGGAGGTGCCGACGCAGTGGCCGGGCCGCGGTCGCCGCCGAAGCCGCCTTCGCCCACCACGAACAACGCCGACGTCGCGGTGAACACCGCGGCACCGCTCCAGTCGTCGGTCGCCAGTGTCTCGAGCAGGATGAGCGCGCCGGAACCCTTGTCGTAGATCCCCCCGACCCGCGTCCGCATGCGAACGCGGCCCGAAGACCGCAAGGGCTCGTGCAGCGCCAACGACTGCTGACCGAGCACGACCTGGTGGAGGTCGAAGTCGCCCGTCGCGAACGCAGGGTCGGGCCACGACGCGGCCTCGGCCGCGGTCAACGACAGCGCGAAGGTGGGGTACACGTCGGTACCCGCGGTGAAGCGCGGCTCGTCGAAGCCGGCGCCGACCGCCAGGGCGTAGAGCGAGCAGTCGCTTGGTTCCCAACTCCGCACCGCCTCCTTGGTCTCGGCCCCGACGCGATCCAGGTACACCGTCATGTGGTTCTCCTCGTGAAGCAGTGGACGCCAGTGTCGGGCTCGTCGCGGTGATCGACGAACGGTCGCTCTGGACGCTGATCTCGGCGCGCGCGGAACGCACGCCCGATTTGCTCATCGCGGTCGACGAGCGCGACCAGCACCTGACCTTCGGGCAGTATCGAGCCCGGGTGGAGCAGGTGGCGGCGGGGTTGTACGAGCGCGGGGTGGGGTCCGGTACCCGGGTGGCCTGGCAACTCCCGACGTGGTTGGAGTCGATGGTGCTCGTGGGCGCCCTGGCGCGACTCGACGCGCTGCAGGTACCCATGCTGCCGATCTACCGCGAACGTGAAGTGCGCTTCATCCTGCGCCAGGCCGATCCCACGTTGTTCATCGTGCCGTCGCGATGGCGGGGCTTCGACTACGACGAACTGGCAAGTCGCGTCGCGCGCGAGCTGCGCGAGAGTGACGGCATCGACTGCGAGGTGGTGCCGTGCGGACGCGACCTGCCCACCGGCGATCCCGCCGGTCTGCCCCCGTACGCCCCCGCCGACGCGGCCGCGACGGAGCGTGCCCCCGTGCGCTGGATCTTCTACACCTCGGGCACGACCGCCGCCCCGAAGGGCGCGCTCCACAGTGATGCGACCCTCGCCGCCGGTGCCGCGGGGGTGGTGACCGCGTTCGGGTTCACCGAGACCGACCGGTATCCGATGGTGTTCCCGTTCACGCACATCGGCGGGATCGGGATGTTGTTCATCCAGTTGATGAGCGGTGCGTCGTCGATCACGCTCGAGCAGTTCGACGCCGAGGCCGACATGCCGGTTCTCGCGCACCACGGCATGACGCTCGGTGCGGGTGGCACACCACTCGCGACGATGTTCCTCGCCGCGCAGCGGCGACAACTCGGAACCGCGCTCTTCCCGCAACTCCGCGGGGTGATCACCGGCGCGGCGCCGAAGTCGGCCACGCTTCATTACGAGCTGCGCGACGAGCTCGGCGGTACCGGCGCGCTCTCGTGCTACGGATTGACCGAGGTCCCGTTCCTGTCGGTGAGCAACCTCACCGACACCGACGAACAACGCGCCACGAGCGAAGGTCGGGCGCTCGCCGGCGCCCAGGTACGCGTCGTGGCCGACGACGGCACGGACTGTGCGCCGGGCGCGCCGGGGGAGATCCGGGCGCGTGGCCCGCAGGTGTGTCTCGGCTACCTCGACCCCTCGCTCGACGCGGACGCGTTCGACCGCGACGGCTTCTTCCGTACCGGCGACCTCGGCTCGATTGATGCCGACGGCTACGTCTCGGTGGTCGGGCGCATCAAGGACATCATCATCCGCAAGGGGGAGAAGATCTCCGCGCTCGAGATCGAGAGCGTGCTCGCGGGCGACCCGTCGGTGGCCGACGTCGCCGTCATCGGCCTCCCCGACGCGGAGACGGGGGAGCGTTGCTGCGCGGTCATCGTGCCCGCCGATCCCGCCGCGCCGCCCGGGCTCGACGACGTCGCCGAGATCTGCCGGGTCGCGGGGCTCGCCCGCCAGAAGACCCCCGAGCAGGTCGAGTCGATTGACGTGCTGCCGCGCAATGCGAGCGGGAAGATCCTCAAGTACGAGCTGAGGGCGCGGTTCTCCGAAGCCGCGCCAGGGAGCGGTTGACCAATGGAGTTCACCTGTAGCTACCCGCCGGGCCCGAGCAGCGTCGAGTGGGCGCAACTGGCGGAGTCCCTCGGCTACGGCCGGGTGTACCTGCACGATTCGCCCGCCCTGTACTGGGACGTGTGGGCGACCCTGGCGACGGTCGCGATCCAGACCGAGCGCATCGGCCTCGGCGCCCTCGTGATCCCGAGCCTGCGTCACGTCCTCACGACGGCGTCGGCGGTGGCGACGATCGAGCACCTCGCGCCCGGTCGGCTGGTCGTGGTGGTCGGCACCGGGTTCACCGGTCGGGCGATGCTCGGTTGGCGCCCCCTCGCCTGGGACGTCGTCGCGGAGTACGTCCGCAACCTCCGAGGCCTGCTGCGCGGCGAGACGGTCGAGGTCGACGGGCGGAAGATCGCCATGCGCCACCCCGCGGGTTGGGCACCGCCCCGGCCCATCGAGGTCCCGATCATCGTCGCCGCCAACGGGCCGAAGGGGCTCGAGGTCGCGCGCACGACGGGCGACGGCGTGTTCTGCATGAGTCCCGTGAGCGGCTTCGACCCGTGCATCTTCGGGACCGCCGGCACCGTCCTGCAGCCGGGGGAGACGCTCACCTCGCCGCGCGTGTTCGACGCGTTGGGGCCGGCGATCGCACTGAACTACCACTTCACCTACGAGATGGCTGGTGCTGCGGTCGACGAACTGCCCGGTGGGAAGGAGTGGCGGGCGAGTGTGGAAGAGGTCGACGCCGACGTTCGTCACCTCGCCGTCCACGACGGGCACGGTGTGATGCCGAACGCGCGGGAGCTGCCGTTCCTCGATCCTCATCTGGCGCAGTTCACGACGACGGGCACCGCGGCCGAGCTGCGGACCCGCTTTGCCGAGTTCGAGGCCGCCGGCATCACCGAGCTCGCGTACGCGCCAATGGGTTCCCACATCCCCGACGAGTTGCGGTCGATGGCGCAGGCGGCCGGCATCGCGCCGTAGCGCCCGTCATCACCGCGCGAGCGATGCCATACCGGGGACGGCGGTGCGGGTCTTCACCACGTGGGTGCCGAACAGTGATCCGATGTAGAGGTCACGGTGATCGGCGCCTCCCCACACCACGCTGCTGGGCGCGATCATCACGTCGCCCGCGGGATCGTCGATCACGGTGACGACCTCCAGCTCGGGGGTGATGGCCACGATCCGGTTGGCGGCCATGAGCGTGACCCAGAGGTTGCCGTCGGCGTCGAAGCCGCAGCCGTCGGCCATTCCCCACCGGGCGAGCACTGCGGGTTCCGCGAACTTGGCCAGCTGCTCGGTCCCGTACTCGTCGTCGCCCCGCTGACCGAGTGGTGGCCCGTAGGGCTCGGGTGGCCCGAGCCGACCGTCGCCGAGGATGCGGAGGCGGACCACGATGCTGGTGGTCGACAACACGACGTAGACGTATTCGTGCGCGGCGTCGAACGTCATGCAGTTGGGGAACGGGAGGTCGTCGCAGATCAGTTCCGTGATCCCGTCGGGATCGAGCCGGAAGATGTAGCCGTCGCGGGCGCCGGTGGCCATGGCGACGGCCGCGTCCTGTTGTGAGGAACAGCTGACCCAGATCGGACCGTCGGGGTCGACGAGCGGGTAGTTGGCGAAGGTGAGCGTGCGGGCGCCGACGCGGTCGGCGAGCACGTCGACCGCGCCGGTCGAGAGGTCGAGCCGCTGGACTGCACCGGTGGCGAAGTTGGCCATCACGACGCGTCCGTCGGGGAGCAGACCGAGCCCGGTCGGTTCTCCGCCCGCGTTCCCGATCGGCCGGGACGAGCCGTCGGGCAGGATCTCGCTCACCGCCGCCGACGCGTCGGATACCAGTACGCGCCCGTCAGGGAGCACGAGGATGTCTTCCGGCCGTGTGACGCCGTCGGCGACGACGGTGAGTTCGTCGAGCGCGATTCGCTCCACCATCAGACCACCATCGGATCGTGGTCAGACGCCGGCGCGGGTGGTGGCGAGGAGTGCCTCGGCTTCGCGTTCGACGGCGGTGCCGACGAAGAAGTTCGGGTTCGTGCCACCGTGGAGGCGCACCGCGTTCGCGAACGCGAAGTCGCGGAAGTCGTCGGTGGTGATGAGGTCGTCTTCGACGAGCTCATAGGCCTCTTCGACCACGAGGCGCATGTCGGGGACGTCGAAGTGGCCGATGTCGGAGCCGAACATCGCGTTGAAGCGGGCACCGAAGGGATTGAGCTCGGTGTCGAAGGCGAGCGCGTTGAGGCGGTCGTCGCCTTCGCAGCCGAAGTAGAAGTTCGGGATGAACAGGTCGTGGATGTCGCGCGCTTCGTTGATCTGGCAGGCGCGCCAGTCGTCGAGCTCGTCGGGGTGGTCGGACCACAGCAGGTCGGCCACGAGTTGGTCGCGCACGGCCCGCACCCGGTCGCTGCCGAACTCGTCGATCAGGTCGGACATCACCGCGGGTTCGAGGAGCTTCGGGTCGAGGTGTTTGATGCCCTCGGCGCCGCGCTTCTTCCAGTGGTCGATGATCCGCGAGTAGAGCGGCGGCGCCCACGACACGCCGCCTTCGAGCAGGCCGAACTTGAGGTCGGGGAAGCGGCGGGTCACGCCGCCGAAGAACAGTGACTTGCAGATCGCTTCGCCGCCGTCGGCGAAGCCGCCGATCTGGTTGTACTGGTGACGGGAGATCGACCGGCGGGTCGCCCAGCCGATGGGTCCCGAATGGAACGTGGGCGCGACCTTCAGCTCCGCGCACTTGGCCCAGACGGGGTCGTAGTCGTGGTCGCTGTCGATGCCGAAGGTGTCCTGCCAGAACCCGTCGGTGTAGAACGGCCCTTCGAACAGCTCGGGACAGGCGCGCTGCACGGCCGGCACCGGGCGCAGGACGTCACCGGCGAGCAGCACCACCTTGAAGCCGAGTTCGTTGACCGCGTACTCCAACTCGCGGATCGCTTCGGCGGGCGTGTGCATCGGGATGACGGCCGCCGGCGCGAGGCGGTCTTCGAGACCGCGGAAGTGGTCCGCGTAGTAGAGGTTGAACGCGCGCGCCGACGCGCAACGCAGTTCCTCGTCGGCCATGCCCGGCAGCGTGACGACCTCGAGACCGATACCCGGGTACACGATCGAGAAGTCGAGGCCCATCTCGTCCATGCGGGCGTGCATGAGCGTCGGCATGTCGGTGGTGGCGCGGTCGACGGTCTTCTCCGTCGGCATCGGCCACCACACCGGCATCGTCGCCCGTTGATCGCGCCGTTCCGCGTCGGTCAGGTTGAACGTGCGCCGCAGGTGCTGCAGGAACACGATGAACCGTTCGACGACGTCGGCCCCCGCCGTCTCCCGGAGGTACTCGAGCACGACGGGTACGAACTCGAGTTGGTGGGCATCGACGTCGACGATCGGATGGTCGATCCCGTCGCGGATCCGCTGGATGACCGGATCACGTTCCGCATGCGCGTACATGGACCCTCCGCTGGCCGCGACGAGGACGTGCGCCTGTCGCCGGCGTCCGGACAGTACTGGATCAAGCGCTTGCTTCGCAACGGCGCTCTCGGTGACGGTCGCGAGCCGGCGCCCCCCGCCGGCGGCTTGACCGCCGTCCAGCGATTCATTGCGCCGTGGGTTGCGCTGACCGCAATCCACGAGGCAATGAATGCGAGCAGGGCCAGGTCAGGGGAGCATGTGGGATCCGCCGTTGACCGCGATCGTCTGGCCGGTGACGAAGGCGGCGGCGTCGGAGCAGAGGAACTCGAGCGTCCCGCACAGGTCGTCGGGCGTCGCCAACCGGCCGAGCGCGATCCCGGCGACGCTCATGGCGATCACCGCGTCGGAGGTCACCGCGTGGGTGGCCGGGGTGTCGGTGAGGCCGGGGGCGATGGCGTTGACCCGAACGCCGAACGGCCCCAGCTCGCGCGCAAGCACCTTGGTGAGCGGGATCGCCGCCGCCTTGGTGGTCACGTAGTGGGCCATCCCGGGTGGCGCCACGAAGATCGACCCCGAGGTCTGGTTCACGATGACACCGGACCCCTGGCGCTTCATGTGCGGGATCGCGGCGCGGCACATGAAGAACATGCCGTTGATGTTCACGTCGACGATTCGCCGCCACACGTCGACCTCGATGTCTTCCGCGAGCGTGGAGCGCACGTCCTGGTAGATGGCGGCGTTGTTCACCAGGATGTCGATGCGGCCTTCGCGCGCGACGACGTCGTCGACCAGCGCGGTACCCCGATCGGGGTCGGCGATGTCGACGCCGGCCGCCCACGCGCGGAGACCGCCGGCGACGATCGCCTTGCTCTGCGCGGTGGCCGCCGCATCGTCGATGTCGGCCAGCACCGCGACCGCGCCGCACTCGGCCAGGTGACGCGCGTACACCGCACCGATTCCCTGGCCCGCGCCGGTGACGATCGCGACCTTGCCTTCGAGTGAACCTGGCACCGTGGTCCTCCTGGTTCGTCGGGTAGCGGAACTCGCGTGCGCCGATGGCTCAGGGCGACGCGTACGTGGCGCGCAGGTACAGGCTGCGCTCGAGGTGGCGCTGGAGGCGCAGCGCGGCGGCGTCGCCGTCGCGCGCCACCAACGACTCGTAGATCGCGGCGTGGTCGTCGACGCTCTGCTTCCGCTCCGGGAGCGGGAAGTGGATCGGCAGACCGCCGGCGAGCACGATGTTGTGGAGCGATTCCGAGAGCACGCGGACGAGGGGGTTGTGCGACGCCGCCGCGATCGCCCAGTGGAAGTAGAGGTTCTCCCGGAACCATTCCTCGTGCGATTCGAGGACATCCTTGCGGCGCTGGCGTTCGACGCTGGCGCCGATGCGGCCGAGGTCCTCGGCGTCGGCTTCCTCGGCGGCGAGGCGGACCGCGAGCGGGTCGACGACGAGGCGAACCTCCATCAATTGCTCGACTGTGGTGCCCTCGAACCGGAGCAGCGACGCCAGCGAGCGCATGATCGCCAGGCCGTCGGGGGCGGTGACGATCGCACCGCCACCGGGTCCGCGTCGGAGTTGGACCAGGCCCTCGGCCTCGAGCACGTTGAGCGCTTCGCGCAACGTCGCCCGGCTCACGCCGAACTCGTCGAGCAACGCCTCGGCCGGAGGGAGATGCGCGCCGATCGGCACCGTCCGGGAGAGGATCCGCTCCCGCAACGTGTCGGCCACGAGGCGGGCGGCTTTGGGCACCACCACCCGCGCCGCGGGCGCGAGCGACGTGTGGCCGAGGGGCGTCTCCATCGTTTCGAACGGAGTCGGGTCGGTCACGCGGTCAGGTGAGATCGAGGCCGAGGAGTTCGATGGCATTACCCCGCACCACCTTGTGGACGGTCGCGGCGTCGAGCCCCGCGAACATGGTTTCGGCGAGCTTCTTCGTGTGCGGCCAGGTGCTGTCGGCGTGCGGATAGTCGGTCTCGAAGGTCACGTTGTCGACCCCGACCCGCGCCAGCGACTCGACGCCGTGGAAGTCTTTGAAGAAGCACCCGTAGACCTGGCGGTAGTAATAGGTGGACGGCGGCTCGGGCACCGTGTCGCGACTCAACGACCAGCCGCGGTGGGTCTCCCAGATGTCGTCGGCGCGTTCCAGGAAGAACGGGATCCAACCGATCTGACCCTCGGAGTAGACCAGCTTCAACCCGGGGTTGCGCTCGAGCACACCCGAGAAGATGAAGTCGGCCAACGAACCGACGCAGTTCCCGAAACCCATGCTGACCGACACCGCGTCGGGCGCGTCGTCGGACGTGCGGGGCATCTTCGTGCCCGACCCGATGTGCAGACACAACACGGTCCCCGTTGCCGCGCACGTCGCGAAGAAGCGGTCCCAGTAGCCACTGTGCACACTCGGCAGCCCGAGGTACGCGGGGATCTCGCTGAACGCGATCGCGCGTACCCCGCGCGCGGCATTGCGTTCGACTTCGGCGGTCGCGAGATCGGCGTCCCAGAGCGGGACGAGACAGAGCGGGAGGAGCCGGCCGCCGGAGCCGCCGCACCACTCCTCGACCATCCAGTCGTTGTAGGCGCGGACGCAGAGCAACGCGAGCTCCTTGTCGGCGGCCTCGGCGAAGGTCTGACCGCAGAAGCGGGGGAAGTTGGGGAAGCAGAGGGAGGCGTCGGTCCAGTTGAGATCCATGTCGTCGAGGCGCGGGCCCTGCTGCCAGCAGCCGGGTCGGATCTCGTCGTACCTCACTCCGCCGAGGGTGACGGCGACCCCGGGGAACCCCACCGCGGTGGAGAGCCGCTTCACCGACATGAAGAGGTCTTCGTAGTGCCAGTAGGAGACGAGGGGCCCGTCGCTCCCGGGGCGTTCGCGGAAGCGACCACCGTCGAGCTCGGCGGTGCCGACGGGCAGCTCCTCCACCCGCGGGCCGACGTCGCGGTACTTCGCGGGGAGTCGGCTCGACCAGGTGTCGGGCGGCTCGATGACGTGGTCGTCGAGGCTGACGAACCGGGGGAGCTCGGGGCTGAGCACTGAAACAGCCGCGTCAGCGTTGGCGTCGGATGTGGACACGACGATAGTATAGATGATTAGATGATCTTGTAAAAGCCGTCCGGACGGGCGGCGAGCAGGACGGGGGAGCCGCGACTGATGGGTGCGTTGTTGGGTGTGGGGCTCTCCCACTTCCCACCGCTCTGCTATCCCGACACGTCGTTCGCGGCCGCTCTGCGCTGGACGTTGCTCGACCCCGATCTCCCGGAAGGGCTGCGCGACCCGTCGGGTTGGCCCGACGAAATGCGGGCCGAATGGGCCGACGACGCCGGGGCGGCTGCCGCGGCCCGCCACCGGAGCGCGCTCGTCGACGGCTGCGATCGCGTCCGCGCCGCCATCGACGACTTCGCGCCGGATGCCCTGTTGATCGTGGGTGACGACCAGTACGAGAACTTCCACGAGGACGTGATCCCCGCGTTCACCGTGCTCGCGTACGGCGATCGCACCACGTCGCCGTGGAGCCGGGAAGAGAAGACGCGCGGCGTGCTGCCCCCCGACAACGCCTGGGGCGAGAGCGCCGACACCACGTTCCTCGTGCGCGGTCGGCCCGACATCGCCCGCGAGGTCGTGGCGTCGCTGCTCGCGCAGGAGCTCGACGTCGCGTACTCGTACGAGCCGCTGCACCATCCGGGCATTCCGCACGCGTTCATGAACACTGTGCTCTTCCTCGACTACCACCGGCGCGGCTTCGAATATCCGGTCGTCCCGCTGGCGGTGAACTGCTACGGCCGTCGCGTCATCAGCCGCAAGGGTGGGATGAGCCGGCTCGCTGACGCGTCCCCCTTCGATCCTCCGTCACCACTTCCCCGCCGGGTGATGGCGCTGGGCGCGGCGTTGGCCGAGGCCGCGCTCGCGAGCCCGTGGCGGATCGCGCTGGTCGCGTCGTCGAGCTGGTCGCACGCGTTCCTCTGCGATCACACGTACCGACTCCGTCCCGACACCGCGGCCGACCGCCGCCTCTACGACGCGTTCGTCGCCGGCGACTGGGACACGTGGCGGGCGGTCGGCCTCGACGACGTCGAGCACGCCGGGCAGCAGGAGCTGCTCAACTGGTTCGCGCTCGCCGGCGCGATGGAGCGCGTGCAGACGACCGCCAACTGGTCGGAATTCATCGAGACCGCGGTCTTCAACTCCAACAAGGTGTTCGCCACGTTCCCGGCCGTCGAACGCGCCGTCCAGCCCGCTCACGAATCCGCTGACACCGGCGCGGTACCGGTGGCGTCGCCGTGATCGACGTCCATACCCACGTCGTGCCGCCGGGCCTGCCCTTCGGTTCGTTCCCCGGCGACCTGTGGCCGCGTGTCGAAGTCGACGGCGATCGCGCCGAGGTCTACACCGGCGCGGTGCACTTCCGGTCGGTGACCTCGGCAGCGTGGGACCTCGAACGGCGGGCCGAGGAGATGGCCCCGCACGGGGTCGAGCGTCAGGTGCTCTCGCCGATGCCGGAGTTGTTCTGCTACTGGGCCGATCCGGCGTCGGCCGCGGCCTACACGCGCGAGATGAACGCGTGGCTCGCGCAGCAGGTGGTCATCGGAGGCGGTCGGTTCGACGGATTCGGCATCGTGCCGCTGCAGGACCCGGAGGGTGCGGCGGCGATGCTGGCCGAGGTCGCGGCGGCAGGGCTGCGCGGGGTGCAGATCGGCTCGAACGTTGCGGGAGTCCCGCTGCACGATGCGCGGTACGCCCCGTTCTTCGCCGAGGCGGAACGGCTCGGGCTCGCGGTGTTCGTGCACGCGTTCCATCCGCACGGCTTCGACACCATCACCGGTGGTCCGGCCGCGAGCGGTGTGACCTTCCCGAACGAGATCGGCTTCGCCGCCGCGGGCCTGGTGGCCGAGGGCGTGTTGGCCCGGCATCCCGATCTGCGGGTCTGCATGAGCCACGGCGCCGGCTCGCTCGGCCTGTCGCTCCCGCGGATGGATCGCATGTGGGACTTCGACCCGGGCTTCCGGGAGCGGTTGCCGGTGCGACCGAGCGACCTCGCCCGCACCCTCTTCGTCGACCTCCTCGTCTTCGCGCCCTACGCCCTCGAGTTCGTCCTGCAGGTCCTGGGTCGCGAGCGGGTCGTGGTCGGCTCCGACTACCCGTTCATGCCCGATGCCCCGGGCGCCATCCTGGAGCAGATGACCGGCCTGACCCGCGCCGACCTCGAGCGGATCGGCCGCGGCAACGCCCAAACCCTCCTCGGCGAGACCGCCGCCTGAGGGTCACGGAACTCCGACCAGCAACAACCCACTGAAGGGGAGAGATGCGATGCACAAGGTGATCGACGGCGACGGCCACATCTACGAGTGGCAGCAGACGTTCGCCGACCAGTACCTGGACCCGGCCTACCACCACCGGCGTCCGGTGATCGTCGACGGTCCGCAGCAACTGCACTGGCTCGTCGACAACGAAGCGTTCCCCGGCCTCTACGGCACCGAGCGGTTCGGGTTCGAGGGATCACCGGTGAGCCGGGGCGACGTGCGCCGCGACAGCATCGCACCCAAGCCGGAATCGCTCGGGATCCTCGAGATGCGTGATCCGGCCGAGCGTCTCGCGCTGCACGCGGCGGAGGGCATCGACGTCGCGGTCATCTATCCGACCCTCTTCCTCGTGCGCCCCCTCTCGCGCGATCCGAAGTTCGAGGCCGCACTCTGCCAGTCGTACAACAACTGGATGGTCGACGTCTGCGCGGGCTCCGACGCGCTCGAGTGGGTCGCGGTGATCGACTTCCACGACCCCGACGCGGCGGCGGCGGAGATCGTCCGCGCCAAGGGTCTCGGCGCGGTGGGCGTGATGGCCCCGGGCATGGTGGATCGGGAGAGCATCACCGCGCGACGGTTCGAGCCCATCTGGGCCGCGGCCGAGGAGCAGGACCTCGGGGTGGGAGTGCACGTCTCCTACTGCACGCCGATGGACACCTACGCGTTCGTGTACTCGGTGCTCATGGGCTGCGAGCAGGTGATGGCGTCGGGCGTGCTCGACCGTCACCCGGGGTTGCGGGTCGCATTCCTCGAGACCAGTTGCAACTGGGTGCCGTTCATGATCGAACGGCTCGAGGAGAAGGCGAACCCCGAGCGTCGCCGCTACAAGCCGGACCGGCCGTTGGACACGACGCTCGATCGCCCGGAGCAGGGCGGCTACCTCGCTGAGCTCACGCCCCAGGAGTACATCGACCGCGGCAACATCTACTTCGGGTTCGAAGTCGAAGACCCGCTCCTGCCGTACTGCGTCGACCACTTCGGCGAGGAGTGCTGGATCTACGGATCCGACGTTCCCCACGGCGACCGCCTCGCGAACGCGGCCAAGGTGCTCGACCAGCGCACCGACCTGAAGGCCGACGCCAAGCGCAAGATGCTGCTCGACAACGTCGCCCGCTTCTACGCGCTGCCGGCAGATTGAGGGTCCGATGAGGATCTGCATCCTGGGTGCGGGCGGGCTCGGTTCGGTGATCGGCGGCCGGTTGGCCGCGACCGGTGTCGACGTGACGCTCATCGCGCGCCCGGCGCACGTCGAGGCCATTCAGGCCCGCGGGCTCTCGATCATCGGCCGCGACGACGCCGTCATCACGGAGCGGCTGTCGGCGGTTACGACCGCCGACGAGGTCGACGGCGAGTTCGACGTCGTGATGCTGATGGTCAAGGCCAAGGACACCGAAGCCGCGCTCACCGGTGCGAAGACGCTGCGCGACCGCGCCGCGGCGGCGTTGTCCCTGCAGAACACGGTGATCAAGGACGACCTGCTCGTCGAGTGGATCGGCCGCGACCGGGTGATCGGTGCCTCCACGATCGAGGGCGGCACATTGGTGGAACCCGGCGTCGTGCGGCACACCGCGACCGCGCCGACCACTGCGTACTTCGGCGAGCTCGACGGCACGATCACTCCTCGGGTGGAGCAGTTGGTCGACGCGTTCTCGGGCGCCGGCTTCGCCAGCAAAGCGGTCGACGACATCAGCCACGTCGAGTGGGAGAAGTTGCTGCAGATCTCCGTCGTCTCGTTGTGGTCGGCCTCCACCCTGAGCGTGCTCGGCGGCTCCGTTGCGCAGGGACTCCTCGTGCGCGAGTCGGCCGAGCAGTACGTGCAGATCGCCACCGAGCTGTTCGCGGTGTACCGCGCGCTCGGTTTCGAACCGGCCGACTTCTACGCACCGTTCTCGCGCTTCCGTGAGCTCGGGGGCTGGACCTTCGGTGAGGCGGTGGAACAGATGTTGGCGCTCGGACGCTCGATGGACGAGCAGGGTCTCCGGGGTCGCACGTCGCTGCACGACGACCTGCTGCGCGGTCGCCCGACCGAGCTCGACTACTGCGTCGGGGCCTACCTGTACGAGGCCGACCGCCTCGGCTTGCCGGTCCCCACCGTGCGCGGCGCGTACCGCGTCGTCAAGGCCCAGGAACAATGGACCTCCTCCCTCGGCGGCGTGACCCCCGCACTGTGAGTTGACGGAAAGAGGAAACGGGATGACCGAACAGAGTGTGATCACCTCCCCGACGTCGGTGGCGTTCGAACCACCGCGGTTCGATTCGTTCGAGGCGGAGCGCGCCTACCGGAAGGGACACCTCGCGGTCGCCTACCGGATGTTCGCCCAGATGGGGTACGACCACTGGGTCGCCGGCCACATCACCGTGCGCGACCCCGAGTTCCCCGATCGGTTCTGGGTGAACCCGTTCGGCCGGAGTTGGCGCCATCTGCGCGCGTCCGACCTGTTGCTCGTCGACATCGACGGGACGCTGCTGAGCGGCGACGGCGTGCTGAACGCGGCGGCGTTCGCCATCCACTCCGAGGTGCACCGGGCGCGTCCCGACGTGATCGCGGCCGCGCACGCCCACACCCGGTTCGGTCGCGCGTGGTCGGCGACCGGTCGGCTGCTCGAGCCGCTCAGCCAGGACGCGTGCGCGTTCTACGGCGACCACGCGGTGTTCGACGACTACACCGGTGTGGTCTACGACGCCGAGGAGGGCGGGAACCTGGCGCGCGCGCTGGGCTCGCGGAAGGCGCTCCTGCTCGAGCACCACGGCATCCTCACCGTCGGCGAGACGGTCGACGAAGCGGCTTTCTGGCTGCATCTGCTCGAGCGCTGTTGCGAAGCTCAACTGTTGGTGTCGTCGTTGCCGGCGCGCGACGACGGTTCACCGGCGTACCGCGCGCTCGACGCGTCGATCGCGGCGCGCACCTACGAGCAGGTCGGTCAGCACCACCACGGCTGGATGGGGTTCCAGCCCATCTACGAGGAGATCGTCCGCGCCACTCCCGAGGTCCTCGAGTGAACAAAGTCTTGGATTGAGCAGGTCGTGGAGTAGTGCGTCGCAGCCGAGAACGTGTCAACCGCTTATCAGGGGAGAATGAGATGTCGTACCGAGTCGTGTTGTGGACCACCGGCCACGTTGCCAAGTACGCCGGGCGTTCGATCGTGGAGCACCCCGACATGGAACTGGTGGGGGCGTACGCGTGGAGCCCGGAAAAGGCCGGTCGCGACGTGGGGGAGCTCATCGGCATCGATCCGCTCGGCATCACCGCGACCAGCGACGTCGACGAGATCCTGGCGTTGAAGCCCGACGTGGTCGGCTACTACCCGATCATGCGCACGGAGGCGATCCCCGAGCACACCGACACCATCTGCCGCTTCCTCGAAGCGGGGATCAACGTGGTCAGCACCGCGAACGTCATCACCGGTCGGTGGTGGGGCGCCGAGGAG
Organism: uncultured Actinomycetes bacterium; assembly: GCA_963819735.1. Taxonomy (GTDB): domain Bacteria; phylum Actinomycetota; class Acidimicrobiia; order IMCC26256; family DASPTH01; genus CAWFXC01. The sequence goes on from CAWFXC010000001.1 coordinate 2,417,195, forward strand.
CGATTCGCCGAGTCCGGCCGCAAGGGCAACGCCTCCTTGTTCGCGAGTGGCGTGAACCCCGGGTTCGTCAACCAGCTCATGCTCACCGCGACGGGCGTGTGCAGCGAGGTGACCAAGCTGTCGGTGTGGGAAGAGGCGGAGTGTTCGGGATACGACTCGCCCGAGCTCTGGGAGACGGTCGCGTTCGGTCACGATCCGAATGAACCGGATCTCGACAAGTACTTCCACCAGGGCACCGCGGTGTTCGAGGACACGGTGGCGATGATGGCCGACGCGCTGGAGGTCGAGCTCGACGAGATCAAGTACGTGCCTGAGATCGCGCTCGCCACCAAGGACCTCGATCTGGGATGGATCCTCATCAAGCAGGGTCACATCGCGGGGCTGAAGAACACGTGGCTCGGGATCGCGAACGGCAAAGAAGTCATCGAGCTCGGCACGATCTGGAAGATGACCGAGAACGTCGAGCCGAACTGGGAGGTGCGGCACGGCTGGCACATCCAGATCGACGGCATTCCCACCGTCAAGATGCACCTGGCCGGGTGGCCGCCCGACGGCAACTCCGACTCCGAGCTCCTGATGGGCCTGGCCATGCTGATGACCGCGCTGCCCACGGTCCACGCCATTCCGCACGTGGTGAAGGCCAAGGCCGGCGTGGTGAGCTACAAGGACCTACCGCTCGTGACCGCGGCGCACTGCGTGAAGACCACCTGATCCCGCTGATCCCGCAGAGCGCGATCCCGGAGCGCGCGCCGCTGACGAGTGTTACCGTCCGCCCGCGAACTCTCGCGACTTCATCGAAGGGGGATCTCATGGCTTACGGCGTGGTTCATTTCTTTCCAGGTGGCACCCAGGCGCAATACGACGCGTCGATCGCCGCGGTGCACCCGAGCGGTGGTGGGCTGCCCGAGGGTCAGACCTTCCACGCCGCCGGCCCGTCGGAGGGCGGCTGGACGATCATGGCGGTGCACGACTCGCGGGCGAGTTGGGAGACGTTCCGCGACACGATCCTGATTCCTCGTATGCAGCAGGGCATCGACGGTGGATTCCAGGCTCCGCCGGAAGCGACGGAGTTCGAGCTCTACAACGTCGTTTCGTAACGAACCGCCGGACGCGAACGGGTCGGAGCCCCGGCCGTAAGTCCGGGCAGGACAGCGGCCGGGGCCCCGACACTCGGTGCGCGTCAGTGCTTACGCGCGTCGGATGAAGTAGATGATCAGGACGATCACCAGGATCACGATGAGTGTGCCGAGCCCGATGTACATGCAACGCCTTTGTCTCCCCGGAGGCCCGGGCTGACGAGTTGTCTACCCGTCTCGCGCATTCGGCAATCCGCCTCGTCGCACTCCGGCGCGGTGTCGACGGTCGGCGCTGCGGTCGCGAAAAGGCCCCGCGCCGTTGCGGGGCCTTCTCGTCGTGTCTGCGGAGAAGCAGTACGACGTTGTGTGTTGTCGATGCTACTTACGAGCCCGAGCTGCTCAGGGAGCTGCCGGCCTGGTTGAACTTCGCGTTCACTTGATCCTTCAGGAACACCACCGCGGCGATGACCGCCAGCGCGATCAGGGCCACCAGGAGGATGTACTCCACCATGCTGGCGCCCGATTCGTCCCTGGCGAACTTCGCTTGGAGCCACGTACGCAAGACGAACAGATCCATCGTCGCCCTTTCCGTACCTTTGTCAGTGCCTATGCCTGCCCCGCCCGAATTGTCGACCGGTAGCAGCAGCATCTGGATCGAGGCCGGGCGCCAGTGACCGAAGCCACCCCGGTCCGATTTTCATCGGGTTCTCACGTCACCGTTTCGCGTCGGTTCCGGAGCGCGTGCAGCCCGGGTTCGCGATCGAGATCCGCCGGGTCCGCGGGTGCGCACGGCAACGCGGCGTCGCGTCGAGTCGGGGGAGCCGGGCCCATCGCGCCATGCGGGTGATCCGGCCGGCCTGATCGAAGTTGTCGCCGGCTGCACGCTCGAGCGTTCGATCTGTGTTCACACCAAGGGTATGCCCGTCGAGGGTGCTGCCTACCCGGCTTCGTGACTTCCGTCTCCTCCGGCGCCCCACGCGTTTCGATCCCGCAGGGTCGCGAGAAACGCATCGGCCCACGCGTGGACGTCGTGCCGTCGCACGACGCGGCGCATCCGGAGCATGTGGGCTCGCACGTCGCGTGCGTCGAGGGTCAGTGAGTCGCGGATGGTGTCCTTGAGTCCATCGAGGTCGTGCGGGTTCACGAGGAGCGCGCCGCGCAATTCTTGCGCGGCGCCCGCGAATTCGCTGAGCACGAGTGTTCCGGTGGCGTCGGTTCGACACGCGACGTATTCCTTCGCGACGAGGTTCATGCCGTCACGCAGCGGGGTCACGAGCATCACGTCGGCGGTCAGGTACAACGCCACCAATTCCTCGAGGGGAACCGTCTGGTGCAGGTAGTGGATCGGGGGGCGACCGACGTTCGCGTGTTCGCCGTTGACTTCGCCGACGAGCTGCTCGAGATGCTCGCGTTCGCGCTGGTAGTGCCCGTCGTCCTCGCGACTCGGCACCGCGATCTGCACCATCACGTGACGGGAGGCCGACAGTGTGCCCTCGGCGAACAGCTCGCCCACTGCTCTGACGCGGCGGTCGATTCCCTTCGTGTAGTCGAGGCGATCGACGCCGAGCAGCACGAGCTCCGGGTTGCCGAGCTCGCTCCGAAGCTCCCGGGCGCGGGCGCGCACCGCCGAGTCGTGAGCGAGGGTGGTGAGCTCGGCGGCGTCGACCGAGATCGGGAACGCCCCGATCCGGACCGTTCGGCCCTGGTACTCGACCTGGGAGTCGGTGCCCCGCGCGCCCGCGACGCGTCGGGCCAGGCGAGCGAAGTTGGCCGCCGCCCCGGGCACCTGGAACCCCACGACGTCGGCCCCCAGCAACCCCTGCAGGATTTCCCGCCGCCAGGGCAGCTGCATGAAGAGCTCCCGCGGCGGGAACGGGATGTGCAGGAAGAAGCCGATCCGAACATCGGGCCGCAGTTCCCGCAGCATCCCGGGGACGAGCTGGAGCTGGTAGTCGTGGATCCACACGATCGAACCCGGCGTCGCCGCGCGCGCGGCTGCATCCGCGTAGCGTTGGTTGACGGCGACGTAGGTGCGCCACCACGCCCGCTCGAACGTCGCCGGCCGAATCGCATCGTGGTACAGGGGCCACAACGTGGCGTTGGCAAAGCCGAGGTAGAACTCCTCGTAGTCGTTCGTGCTCAGGGCCACGGACGACAACGCGATCCCGTCGTGTTGCTCCGGCAACGCGTCGTCGTCGGCGTCGTCGCCCGACCAGCCGATCCACACGCCTCCGGAGTCCCGGAGGACGGGGATCAACGCGGAGACCAGGCCTCCTGGGCTCGTGGCCCAATCCGAACCGTCCGACGACGGCACCCGCCGAATCGGCAGTCGATTCGCGACCACGACGAGATTCGTGGCCGCGTCGTGGTTCGGCATCGGCGGATTACGACATCTTCCCCGCGAGCGCCTCGGCGAGCTCCGCCTTGTTCATCGAAGCCGCGCCGTCCACCTCGGCGGCCTTCGCCTCGGCCAGGAGCTCGTCCTTCGACGACGCGGCGACGAGACCGTCGGCGTCCACCGGCAGGCCGAGCTCCAGGCGCTTCTTCATGAATGGCGTAGCCATCTTTTCGAGCACCGAGGCGCCCTGGTCGCGCAACTTCGGGAAGACGTCGTCCTCTTCTTCCTCGACGTGGTGGCTGATCCCGGCCTTCAACGCATCGAGCGCGGCGCCGAAGCCGGGTTCGTCGGGGGCGAGCCGCAACACGTCCTCGAGTCCTTTGCGAGCCAGATCGTGTTCGGTGACTCCCTCTTGCACGTCCTCGTGCCCGGTCACCGGCTCCATCGCCGGGTAGACGACCTGCTCCTCGAGCTCCATGTGCGGCCGCAAGGACGACGCCAGGTCGTCGATGAACGGCTGACGGTTCTTGCCGTCCGCGTCTTCGATCTGGGCGAAGAGCTCCTCGACGTGACGGTGATCGGCTTCCAACAATCTCGTGACGTCCATGGGTCCTCCAGTTGGTGCACTCCGACGGGTCATTCCTGTTCAGGTGCACCACGTGTTGCCCCCGGCACGGAGCCCACAAACTCCGCGACCGCCGTTCTCCGCCCTCGACGTTTGTGCGGGCAGAGCTGCGGGGTACCGCCTGTGCATGCCCAGAGACCCGAGCGCGGTAGCCGCCAAGTCGGGCGAGGTGTTCGCGCGTGTCGTCGCTCGCATCGAAGCGGAGACGGGGCTGGACCGTCTGGCGAAGCCATTGAGCGAAGCCGTATCACGCATCGTCCCCGCCGGCGGATTCAAGGACGTGCTGAGTGGGACCTGGCTCGGCCATCCACTCCATCCGATGCTGACCGACCTGCCGATCGGGTTCTGGACGTCGGCCTTCACGCTCGACCTGCTCGGCGGGCGCGCCGCGCGACCCGCCGCCACCCGATTGGTCGGATGGGGGGTCGCCACTGCGGTCCCCACTGCGCTCGCGGGCGCCTCCGACTGGTCCGACACGACCGGCGCGGCACGAAGGGTAGGGCTGGTGCACGCGGTCGCGAACACGACCGCGACCATCTGTTACGGCGCCTCATGGTGGGAGCGCCGACGAGGTCGGCACGCTCGGGGCGTGGTCCTGGCCCTGGTCGGTGCGACGGCCGCGACCGTCGGTGGCTACCTCGGAGGCCATCTGCTCCAAACGCGTGGCATCGGCGTCGACAACACCGCGTTCGACGCGCCGCCCTCCGACTGGACCGGTGTGCTGGCGGAATCCGAACTGACCGAAGCGCCGCGCGAGGTCGACGTCGACGGCACCGGGATCATCGTGTTCCGCACCCGCGATGCCGTCGTCGCGCTCGGGAGTCACTGCCCCCACCGCGGTGCACCGATGAGCGAAGGTACGTTGGATGCAGACTCGATCACGTGCCCGTGGCACGGGAGCCGATTCCACCTCCCCGACGGTGCACTGCTCCGCGGTCCGTCGGCGACACCGCTCCCGAGCTACGAGTGTCGCCTCCGCGACGGCGTCCTCGAGGTCCGCTCCACCTGATCGCGCCCCTGACCGACTGCGGCGGCGCGCCGGCTACGCGCCCGATTGATCGATGGTGAGCACGACGAGCGCGGCGTCATCTTCGTTCTCGTCCTCGAGGAGTGCGTCGAGGAGTTGGTCACAGCGGCGTTCGGAGTCGGCGACGACGCCCGCGCACGCACTCGCCAGGCGCCCGAGGCCCACAGTGATCGACTCGTCGCGGCGCTCGATGAGGCCGTCGGTCACCAGAACCAGGGTCGCGCCCGGATCCAGGTCGACGTCGTAGCGCTGATACGGCTGCTGCAGGCCGAGCGGTGGCCCGGACCGGTCGCGCAACATGGTTGCCCGGCCGTCGGCGCCGACGACCACGGGTGGGATGTGGCCCGCGTTCGCGTAGGACCACGTGCGGCGGGCCGGGTCGAGGATTCCGTAGAGCGCGGTGATCATGGTGTCGGGCGCGAACGTGTGCACGACCTGATCGACTCGTTCCAACACGCGATCCGGTTCCGATTCCGCCAACGCCAGCGCCCGCAGACTGAACCGGGCGTCGGCCATGCTCGCCACCGCGGGCAGGCCGTGCCCGGCCACGTCGCCGATGGCAACGCCCATCCGACCCCCGGCCAGGGGGACCATGGCGTACCAGTCGCCGCCGATCGCCGCTTCGCCGGTGGCCGGTAGATAGCGGGCCGCGACCTGCAGCCCGGGGACCTGCGGAATTCGCTCCGGGAGCAGTGCCTGCTGGAGCGTCTGCACGAGGCGCTGCTCGTCGGCGAGCTTGCTGACGAGCGCCCGGTCGCGCACTTGCCGGTCGGTCACGTCGATCGCGACCCCGATCGTGCCGGTCGGCGCGCCGGCCTCGTCGACGGTGACGGTGCCGCGACACTCGATCCAGTGGACCGAGCCGTCGGGCCAGGTGGTGCGGTGCAAGAGGAGGTAGGGCCCCGGATCGGCTATTGCACGGTCGACTCGGGCGAAGCACTCGGCCCGATCGGCGGGATATAGCGCGGCGACCCAATCTTCGAACGTTCCCCCGAACGCGCCCGGTGCCAGACCATGGAGCTCCTCGAGCCGCTCATCCCAGATGGTCCTGCCCGACGCCATGTCCCACGTCCACGTCCCCAACGCCGCGGCCTGCATCGCCAGAGCGAGTTGCTGCTCGAGTAGCACCGAATCCATCATCAGATCTTGGCACGGCACCGTTACTCGAGAGCCAACGGCGAACGTCGGCGTGCTGGCGGATAGCGCACGGGCGGACTGGGTATCAGGCGCAGATGGAAACCATTGCTCCTCGCACGCCGGTGAGTCGCGGGCTGCACCGATTCGACTTCGTCGTTGCCCACGCGGTCACCACGGCCGTTCTGGGAGTGGCGGTCGGAACTTTCATGTTCGCCCTGGCCGTCGCCGGCTTTCCCGAATCGTGGGAGGCCGCGTTCTCCACCGTGGCGTCAGCGCTGACGCTCGTCATGGTGTTCGCTCTCCACCACACGCAGCGACGCGAACAGTCGGCCACGCAACTGAAGCTCGACGAGTTGATCCGCGCGTTGCCGCAGGCCGACGATCACTTCGTCCGTGTGCAGGAGGCCGACGACGAAGAGCTCTTCGAGCTGGAACAACGTCACATCGATCACCACGTCGAAACGAGACTCAACGACTGATCGCACCGGCTTCCTCAGCCCGGTTGGTGACATCGACGTTCACACCACTTACCCCCGGGTGCACGAATCAGCCGTCACCCCCGGGCGCCGGCTGATCTCCGCGCCGCTGCACGAGGCTGAGCGAGTCAACGTCACGTCTTCTTCAAGCAGGTGTTGTAGGTGGTTCCTGCGGTCGGGCCGATGATGCAGACGTCGGTCGACTTGGCGTTGACCGTGTCCTTGCCGCCCCCGCCGACGATGCAGTTGTACTGACCGGTGCTGGTGATCCTGTCGACGCCGGCGCTGCCCAGGATGAGCACATGCGACGCGCTGTTCGAGAAGGTGCCCGAACCCCGCAGGAGCGAGGTGAGCGCGAGACCGCCGCAGTTTGCCGGTGCAGCCTGCATGACCTGGCCGGGCTGCACCGACGTGCCGACGCGGCTGGCCGGGACGTTGGTCGACGCGGTGAAGCTCAATGTGAGGGTGGTGAGCACCGCCAACACCACGAGCCCGGCCGCCCCGCGCGGCGAGGGCCCGTTTGGAGAGCCGACGTTTCGGTTCGCTGCTCGCCACCTGCTTCCTGAGCGCCCTGGCGTCGGGGGAGGCCTCCTCCGTCCCGATACGAGCCTCCCGTCGGTCCGCGGCCCGAGTGAGGTAGCGGATGCTCTCGTCGTCAACGGCGTACGTCCGGTTGCCGTTCTGCACTTCGTACAGGATCGGTCGCTCGAGAAAGCGGGCGAGTCCTGCGAGCTGGGCGAAATCGGGGACGGCGATCGGGGCGCGCCCCTCGGCCGCACCGAGTGCCGCGACCGGCACGATGAGCGCATGGAGCCGACGCGCGATCACCTCCTCGTTGCTGCGCTTGTGCCCTCGGCGCCGAAGACGGTCGTGCACGATCGCGAGCAGCAGGGCGAGCACGGCAAGGGCAATGCCGAGGACGCGAATGGCGGGAACCGCGATCTTGTACTTGGCGACGGCGATTTCGTTGGCGACGATCTTCGGGACGCTTCCGGTCTGCACGGGGTGCAGGGCCGCCGCGAGCGCGGTGGCGCTCGAACCCGGGACGTAGGTCGCGCCCGGTGGGGGTGGCGCGACCGCGACGTCGACCCGGATGGCCGCCTTGCTGACCGCGAACGGGAGCACAGGCGAGAACTTGTCGTTGATCCGGTGCGTTCCGACGGTACCGGTGATGTTCACCACCGGTTGGATGTCGACGGAGTAGCTCGCGCCGGCCACGCCCGACTCCGTCGAGACGCGGTCGATGAGGCTGTAGAGGCTCGCCAGCGGCAGGTCGGTCGAGATCGAGGTCTTGTCACGCGAGAACCTGGTGATCGGCACGACCGTCGACACCTCCTGCCAGGTGTCGGCCTGCGACAGCACCAGGGCGCGCAGAACCACCGTGCCTTTGATTCGATGAGGGAGCGCCGAGGTGAGTTGGTATCCGAACCGGAGGGTGACATTGTCGACGAGGCTGGGATAGATCGGGTCGCCGGTCTTGACGGTGCCGGTTGGGTACACCGCAGTCGGTGCGTTCGCGGCGGCCGAGTACGAGAACGTTCCCGACTGTTGATACGCGCCGGATTCCACGCCGACACGGTGCGGCGATCGGCTGAAGCCCGCGCCGAGCATCATCACCGCGAGTACCACCACCAGACCGAGTGCGATGAGGGTCGGCGCCGGTCCGTCGAGGAAGGGCGGCGGCCGTCGCGAGTCCGCGCCTCCACTACCCGTGCGAGCCTGACGTGGTGCCGTCGATTGCTCGTCCGAGGACCTGGCGGCACGAGCGGTGGGTGTCGGTTGCGGAATCATGGGATGCGATCCTCTGCGCCGACGTCGTCGGCTCTTGGTGGTCGTGAATCCGGTCACGACGATGAGCATGACTGCGAGTCCGGCGAGCAGCGCGGCGTGGGTCGGCTTTCCGAGCCAGCTGAGGACGGCACCGACACCCGGCACGCTGAACCACATGGTGCCGACGAGCTCGCTGCGGGTCGCATAGCCAGGGTCGACGAATCCGTTGTTGTCGCCCTTGAAGAAGTAGTTGCCGTGCTGGATCAGGATGATCCGGTGGAGCACCGGCTTGTGGAGCACCTGGCTGTTGTAGAGCACGATGTCGCCGACGTGGTACGAGGGCTGGCTGCGGACGAACGCGAGGTCGTTCTTGTGGAGCAATGGCTCCATGCTGATCCCCGAGGTGACCGAGTAGGTCGTGGAACCGCCGACCTTCGTCGGGGCGAAGAACGCCCAGAGACCGATCACGATCATCCCTACGACGACGGCGCCGACGATCTTGACCGGGAGCGATCTCATCGTCGCTCGATGGGCGTCGACGGTGGGGCTGAGGGACGCCGGCGAAGTGTGGGACTCGTCCGCGACACCTCGCCGGCTTCCTTCAGGTATTGCAGTGGGATCACTGCCGTTATTGCGCCGCGATGACCGTAACGCCGGTCAGCAGGGCGGCGGTGAGTTGCGGGCTCGTCGTCGCGCACGTGGCGGTCGCCCCCGCGGTGTCGGTGGTGCACGCGTACGTCGTGGGACCGCCGGTGCTCAACGCGGCCGAGATGGTGACCTTGCCCGTGCCGGTACTCGGCACTGCCGGACTGATCGTGAACGTCAACGTGTCGATGTTCGTGGGGGTGGTCGCGTTCAGTGCGTAGTGCAGATTGGTCACCGTGTATCCGGAGACTGCACCTGCACCCGCTCCCGCGGTCGTTGCCGGCACGGTGTTCGACGCGGTGAAGGCATAGGCACCACCCGCCACCGCGAGTGCGATGACGACGCCGAACAGAATGGACCACTTTCTTCGGTTGCTCATGTGCAAGACCTCAACTGTCTGGTTGGAGGTTCCGGGCGCGCGCAGACGCACGCGCCCGCGGGTCGCGGGTTCAGGACTCCGGTCGGGATGTCACGCTCCTCCACACTGGGAGCGTTGAGAACCCGGTCAGGTTCTCGAGAGGTCACCTGGTCGGTGACGTGGCCGCCTCGACCGGCCGGATCGGCCTCATCGAGACGAGCGCTCGTAGTACCGCTACCTTCGACCCTTCACCGGTCACCTTGAGCGACTTCGAGATGCGGAGGGCGCGGAGCTCGACGTCGACTTTCTGCGCCTTCTCACCCAGCGCGAGGGGGTTTGTGCTTCACTAGAAACAGGCATCTCGATAGGTGTCCCGTCTGGACCTTGCGGCGAAGCGGCTGGCAGACGGAGAAACCTGTGCCCAGCGAAGCGCAACTCTCGGACGTTTTGGGCGAGTTCGCCCGCACGATGTTGATCGATTTCCCGATTCAGGCGATCCTCGATCGCCTGGTCTCGCGCATCGTCGACGTGCTGCCCGTGTCCGCCGCTGGTATCACGCTCATCTCGCCGGGTCTCGATCCGCACTACGTCGCGGCGTCGAGTGAGTCGGCCCTGAGATTCGAGCAACTCCAAACCGCGCTCGGTGAGGGTCCGTGCGTCTTGGCCTACCAGACGGGCCAGGCAGTTCTCGTCGACGACCTTCGGGCCGACAACCGCTTTCCCAAGTTCGCTCCGCTCGCACTCGACGCGGGTCTGGTTTCGGTGTTCACGTTCCCGCTGCACCATGGCCACCGCCGGTTGGGCGCGCTCGATCTGTACCGCGACACGCCGGGTCCATTCAGCGCCCCGGCGATGGAGGCGGCACAGACCCTGGCCGACGTCGCGGCTGCCTACCTGCTGAACGCGCAGGCGCGGGACGATTTGAAGGATGCGTCGGAGCGGTCGAACGAGCGGGCTTTGCATGATCCCTTGACGGAGCTTCCGAATCGGGCACTTCTCCTGGAGCGTCTCGATCACGCCGTTCTTCGCGCGAGACGTTCGGGCAAGATCGCGGCGATTCTCTTCGTGGACCTCGATCGCTTCAAACTGGTGAACGATCTCTATGGCCACAGCGTCGGCGACGATCTGCTCGTCGCGGTTGCGGGCCGGCTGACCGGAACGCTCCGCTCCGGCGACACGCTCGCCCGACTCTCGGGGGACGAGTTCGTCATCCTGTGCGAAGACCTCAACGACCCGGCGGAGGTCGACATCATCGCCACCCGGGTCGTCGCCGCGATCGCACACCCGTTCTTCAGCGGTGGCCATCAGCTCAACGTGAGCGCCAGCATCGGCATCGCGTTCTCCGGACGCGGCGACCAACTGTCGGAACACATCCTCGACGATGCCGACGCGGCGATGTACCAGGCGAAACGCAGCGGAGGTGGACACCACCAGGTCGTCGACCTTCGCGAACTGCACCTGGCCGACGAGCGGAGCAGCCTCGAGCAGGATCTCAACGGTGCGGCGACGCGAGGAGAGCTCCACTCGCTCTATCAGCCGATCGTCGCCTCGGGCGACGGGCGAATCGGCGGCTTCGAAGCTCTCCTGCGGTGGGATCACCCGACGCGCGGCATCGTGATGCCGTCGCTCCTGATCCCGATCGCCGAACGGTCCGGCCGTATCTTCGAGCTCGGCGGGTGGATGCTCGACGAAGCGTGCGCCGAGCGACGCCACTGGCACGACCTCGATCCAGCCGCACGGCTCACGATCTCGGTCAACGTCTCCGCCCAGCAGTTGATGGCTCAGGACTTCGCGTCGCTCGTGGCCCGGGTTCTCGAGGCATACGACACCGACCCCCGTCTCCTCACCCTGGAGATCACCGAGAGTGTGTTCGTCGAGGACGCCGAGCGGGCGCTCATCGTCATGGGCGAGCTCAAGCAGTTGGGTGTCGCGCTCGCCCTTGACGACTTCGGCACCGGCTACTCGTCGTTGAGCTACCTGAAGCAGTTTCCGATCGACATCGTCAAGATCGACAAGGCATTCATCGACGACTTGCAGTCTGACCCGGCGAGCGGAGCCATCGTCTTCGCCGTCATCGAGCTCGCGCACCATCTGGGCATGACCGTCGTCGCTGAAGGCGTCGAGACCAGGGAGCAACACCAGCAGCTCACGTCGCTCAATTGTGACTTCTGCCAGGGCTACTACTTCGCACGACCGATGTCGGCTCACGACGCGGATGCGCTGATCCGACCGGGCGCCGGGCGCGGAATCGGGCGCCTTCCGGTGCAGGCGGGGTAGCGCCGTCAAGCCATGCCGAACTCGGCACCTCAACCTGGGTTGTTCGCGCGCCGATGGAAGGAGATACGAGCGCTCGCTGCGTGACGATTCGTCCGCAACGGCCCTGTCACCGTCTCGGTGATGTTTCGGGATCCTCGATCTGAGGCCCTCAACGCTCCTGATGCGCGGGAGCTCCATCGATGAATGCCTCCAGGTCAGCTCGTCGACGTCCCTTCGGTTTGCTCGGACGGGCGCACACGGCGTTTGCGGTGGCGGTCTTGGGTGCGGCCGGTGCCGGCTTGGTGCTCACGTTCGCCACCGCGGTTCCAGCGTCGGCGGACACTTCCGGGATCACTTCCGCCACGGTCACGGTGCAAGGCGGTTTCTTGTCGATCACCGTTCCGGTCGACGCCGGCAACCTCGGTACGCGGACGAACACCGTGACTGCGGGCACGATCAGCGGTCCGCTGGGCCAGGTGCAGGTGAACGACGCGAGGAGCGCAGCCGCCGGCTCGGGATGGGTGGCGAGTGTGATCTCGAGCGCGTTCACTCCTCCGGCAGGGCCGGCCATTGCGGCGAGTGCCGTCAGTTACGTCGCCGGACCCATCACCAAGGTCGGTACCGCGACCTACACGGCGAACAATCCGTCAAACCTCACGGGAGTTGCCCCTGCGGTCACCGCGACCGGGATCACGGGCGACAACTCCGCCACCTGGAATCCGACGATCACGGTCGCGATCCCCGGGGGCACGATCGCGGGCACCTACTCGGCCACGATCACGCACTCGGTCGTCTAGACCATGGCGTCGCCGGGCGACTCGCGTTCGGTTGCCGGAATGGCGACGCGGCGCTTCCTTCGGCCCGTGCTGAGTGTCGCCGCGGGCGTTGTCGCGCTCGCGGTGCTCGGCTCACCCGCCGGTGCGACGGACCCACGTGTGCCCGCGCCGAAGGCCGGCAGCATCGGCGTGCGACTCGACGATCCCCCCGCTTCGAAGGGTGGTGGTTCGCCATCGCAGATCTACATGATCGACCAGCTCGCGCCGGGAACGATCAGCGAACACCGGATACAGGTCTCGAACACCACCGACCGCATGCAGCACCTCGTTCTCTACGGCGCCGCGGCGTCGATCGTCAACGGTGGGTTCGTGGGCGCCGACGGCCGAACCGCGAACGATGTCTCCCGGTGGACAACGGTGGATCCAGGGGCGGTCGATGTCGCCGCCGGCGGTCTCGCGACCGCAACCGTCACCGTGAGCGTCCCGAGCGACGCGCCACTCGGAGAGCAAGACGGCGTGGTCTGGGCCGAAGCACGCACGGGCAGCAGTGGCGGCATCACCCAGGTGAGTCGCGTCGGTCTTCGCGTCTACCTCACCGTCAAACAGGGTTCCGTGGCGGCGGACGACTTCACCATCGGCGCCATGAGCGGCACCCGCACTGCCGACGGTCGTCCGCTCGTTGTCGCGACGGTGCACAACACCGGAGGACGCGCACTCGACCTGCACGGAGACGTTCGACTGCGCTCCGGGCCTGGCGGCCTGAGCGCCGGCCCGTTCCGTGCCGATCTCGGCACGTCCCTGATCGGCGGCGACACGAGACATGTGTCGGTCGTCCTGAACAAGCACGTGCCCGATGGTCCATGGAGCGCGCGCATCACCATCACCAATGGGTTCCTTTCCCGGTCGCAACAACGAGAGATCACCTTCCCGCGCGCACCGTCCCCTACGAGTCCGTCGCCACCGACCCTCTGGATAGCGGTAGTCGTCGCGGTCATGATCACCCTGCTGACCGGCGCAGTCGTCCTCAGAAGCCGGCGCCGTCGCGCGCAGTGACGAAACAACACGCATACCAACGATCGCGTACCTTTGCCGCGCCGGAGCAGGTCTTCGAGCGGGTTCGCTCGCCTCAAGCTCCGCTGGCGGCCTGCCGATAGGGAGGCATACGAGCGCTCGCCACCCGGACGAATCGTCCGGGTCAGCGGCTCTGTCACCGACTCGGTGATGTCTCGAGGTTCTCCGTTGAGCGCCTCAACGCTCCTTGATTGCAGGAGCGTCGGGTATGCAGCCTCTTCACGAAGTTCGTTCTACGGGTCGTCGATTTCCGCGGTTCCTGGTCGCGTTGTTCGCGGTCGCACTCGCCACTGCGGGTGTGAGCGCCGCCGCGTTGGGTCTGGTGGCGAGTTCGGCTTCGGCGACGACCGTCTCCTTCTCGCAGTGCAACAACCAGGGCGCGGGGGCGGGCGGTGCGCCATTGACCGTCACCTGCTCGATCTCGATCGTCAACACGATCACCCCTTCGGGTGGCACGTCGGCCGTCGTGGTCGTCAGGTCCTGCACGTTGAACGCGTGCACCGGTGACACGACGAGCACGTCCAATGTCATCAATGCCGTGCACCAATGCAACGGCTCCGACAACGTGGGGGGCAGCACCACGATCTGCTCCGTAAACATCGTGAACAACATCAGCGGGATTGCTCCCGCCGCGGCAACCGCGTTGACCTTGAATCAGTGCATCGGCTCCGGTGGTGGTGGCGGCACGAACATGACCGCGTGCATCCCGAGCTCACAAGGTTCGCCGACAGTCGCGGAATGCAACGGCTCCGGCACGGGCGGCGGCGGCATGATGACCTGCACCGCATCGGGCACCACGAGCAGCGCGTTTCCGATCGCGGTCGATCAGTGCAACGGCTCCGAGAACGGTGGCGGGAGCTTCGTGACCTGCACGACCACGATGACCACGAACGTTCTCGATACGAGCGTCGGGAACGGGTCGGGCACGTCGGGCGGTCAGGCGCCGGGCACGCCGACCTCGGGTACGCCCACCGGGACACCGTTCGGGTCGGTGCCGACGGCCCCGATCACTCCGCCGGTCGTGGTGAGGCCCCCCTTCACCGGCTGACCGACCCGCGACTCGCAGCCCCACGAAGCCCCCCGTCTCCAGCGGGGGCTTCGTGCTGTGACGGGTTGTGGGTTCACCCTTGACAATTATCACTCTCCGTGGTTATATTGACCACGCAAGGTGACGGGCAGGAATCCCACGCAGGAAGCCACCCAAACCAGAGGGACATCGCAACCGCTAGTTCTCGGGGAGGCAACGATCCGCAGGCGCTCACAATGGTCGCTTGAGTCTGCGGGGAGCCAGAGCGAAACCGGCCCCAACCTTCTTTTCCAGAAGGTGGGCCGGTTGTCGTGTTTCCGAAAAGGAAACCCGAGATGCTCAGCATGTCCAACTCGTTCCGTGGCGCCGCGCGGCGCCGGTTCGTCCTCCCGGCGCTCGTCTTCGGCGCCGCCGCAATCGCGCTCGGTGGATGCCAGGTGCCCGTCGCCACGCCGACCGCGGTGCCGAATCACCTCTACAGCGTCGACGCCGGGTTCGCCCGCGGGTCGAGCATCGCCGTGCAGTCGGTGGCCGACCCGAACGTCGCGGTTGCCGTGGCGTGGTGGAACGCCCGAGCCGGCCGGCAGCTGTTCGACCTCACCAGTGCAGGTCCGTTGCAGGTGACGATCCAGTCCGACCCGGGCGCCTGCGCCGACGTTCCGATCGTGGCCTGCACCGCGGCATTTCCGACGTCGGGGTCATTCGCCTCACCGCCCGCGTACGCGTACAACTCGTGCGCGATCTACATCAAGGCGCCGGGTGCAACGGACTGGCGCGTCTACGCCCACGAACTCGGACACTGCCTCGGATTCGGCCACGTCACCGAACGCGCCTCGATCATGAACCCTGCCCCCGACGCCGCCAACGCGTCCGCCGATCAGGCGATGCTCCAGGCCGCCGGCTACTGACCGGAGAAATCAGGTCAGTCGTCGTCGAACCCAGCCTCTCGGAACGGTTCCGTGGTTCCGTGGAGGGGCTTCAGGCGAAGCTGGCGCGGAGACGTTCGACGAAGCGTTGGGCGGGTGGCGCGATGGCCGCGTCGGCGCGCGTGATGACGGCGATGTCACGGTGCATAGTCGGCCCGGTGAGTGGCCGCGTCGCGATGTGGGTCGACGACATCAGGGGCAGTACGAGCTCGGGGAACGCGCTGACGCCGAGACCGGCGGCGATGATGCCGCCCGCGGTGGCGATGTTGCGCGCCTCCACGACGGTGACGGGTGACACGTCGGCCTGGGCCAAGGCGATGTCGGTCAGCCGCCGGACACTGCTGCCCGCGCTCATCGCGATGAACGGCTCCGCAGCCAAGACCTTCCAGGTGACTGATCGCTTCTTCGCCAGAGCGTGGCTGTCGGCCATGACCGCGACGAAACGGTCTCGGAGGAGTACCTCGACATCGAGCTGTGCGGTCTCGGGGCCGGGCGTAGCGACCGCGATGTCGGCCTTACCCGACTGCACATACTGCGCGGCCTCGGTGGTGGTGACGTCGAGGATCTCGATGCGCATCTCCGGGTACTCGGCGAGGAAGTCGACGAGAGCCGATGGCAGCAAGCCGGCCGCGAGCGACGGCAGGGTCGCGATGACGATACGGCCATACTCGCCGCGGCAGTACGACGCGAACCGGTCGAGCGCGTTGTCGAATCGATCGAGGAGATCGGTCACGATGCGGAGCAACTCGATGCCTTCCGGCGTGAGGTTCACGGAGCGGGTGGTGCGCACGAACAGGTCGACGCCCAGTGAGCGTTCGAGCTCGCGAACCGTCCGGCTCACGACGGGCTGGCTCACGTGGAGCTCGTCGGCGGCGCGCGTGAACGACGACGCGCGCGCAACGGCCCGGAACACCTCGAGGTGGCGCAGACTTTCCATGTGTGAACAGGATAAATCACACCACAATTGATCTTGGACGGCGGGGGACTTCCGGCGGATCATCGACGGATGCCCGAGCGTGTCAGGATCGGCGCCGGCGCCGGCTTCGCCGACGACCGGATCGACCCGGCGGTCGACCTCGTCGAACGGGGTGACCTCGACTTCTTGGTGTTCGAATGCCTCGCCGAGCGGACGATCGCGCTCCGGCAACTCGAACGGCTCCGCAATCCGGCCGCGGGGTTCGATCCTTTGCTCCGTGACCGGATGGTCGCGGTGCTGGTCGGCTGCCGGGCGCGAGGCGTCCGCATCGTCACGAACGCGGGTGCGGCGAATCCACACGGCGCGGCCGCCGTCGTCGCCGAGGTCGCGCGCGCCGCGTCCCTGTCGCTGCGGATCGGCGTCGTGCTCGGTGACGACGTGCTCGACGTCCTGGATGCGTCCGACCTGGATGCGACCGACGCCATCTCGGCCAACGCCTATCTCGGGAGCGCGGGGATCGTCGAAGCGCTCGACGACGGCGCCGATGTCGTGGTCACCGGTCGCGTCGCCGACGCAGCACTGTTCGCCGCCCCGCTCGTGCACGCGCACGGTTGGGCGATGGACGACTGGGAGCACCTGGCGGCGGCGCTCGCGGTCGGTCACCTCCTCGAGTGCGCCGGGCAGGTGACGGGCGGTTACTTCGCCGATCCCGGCGTCAACGATGTTGCCGGCCTCGCCGACCTCGGGTTCCCGTTCGCCGATGTCGGCGCCGACGGACACGTCGAGATCTCGAAGATCGCCGGAACCGGCGGCGTCGTCAACGTGCGAACGTGCACGGAGCAGCTGCTCTACGAAGTCCACGATCCTGCTCGCTACCTCACCCCCGACGCGGTCGTCGACTTCTCGCGAGCGGTCTTCACGAAGATCGGGGAGTCCCGGGTGGTGCTCGACGGCGTCAGCGCCGGACCACCGCCCGCCACGTTGAAGGTCTCGGTCGGGAGCCGGGCCGGCTTCGTCGGCGAGGGCGAGATCTCCTACGCCGGTCCCGGATGCGTCGCCCGGGCGGATCTCGCGCTCGAGATCCTCGAAAAGCGTCTGCGCGATGCCGGCCTCGACGCTGAGCAATTCCGATTCGAACGGATCGGCGTCGACGCGATCCGGCGCGGTGTCGACGCGCCGGCCCCCCACGACCTCCCGGAGGTGCGCGTCCGCGTCGCGGGGCGGGTACGCACCGAGGCCGACGCGGAGCGGATCGGTCGCGAGGTGACCGGGCTGTGGCTCAACGGTCCGGCCGGTGGCGGCGGGGCCCGCCGATCGGTGACGGAAGAGATCGCGATCCGTTCGACGACCGTGCCGCGCGCGCTCGTGTCCGCACGCGTGGAGTGGGTCGAGGTCTGACGTGCTGCTCCGCGAACTGGCGCACGCACGCTCGGGTGACAAGGGTGCGACCTCCGACATCACGGTCGTGGCATTCGACGCCGCAGCGTACGACCGGCTGCGAGATGAGCTGTCGAGCGATCGGGTGCGCGAGTACTTCCCCGACCTACCGATCTCGGCCGTGGATCGGTACGAGCTGCCTCAGTTGCACGCCCTCAAGTTCGTGTTGTACGGCGCCCTGGGTGGGGGCGTCACCCAGACGCTGAATCTCGACGCCCACGGCAAGTCTCTGAGCTCGTGTCTGCTCGCGATCCATATCGACTGCACATGAATAGCCCACAGATTGATCTTGGACTCGAGGGACGAGCGGGCGGAACATGGAACGGAAGCGACCAGGGGAGATCATGAGACGTCTTGCAGTGCTCATCACCACACTGAGCCTCGCCGCCGGGGCCGTGCTCGCGGTCGGCGCGCCGGCCTCGGCGCAATCCGCGGCCGCAGCGAAGGCGACCGATATCGGGGTCACCGGTCGGGAGATCCGGATCGCGGTGGTCGCCGACGTGAACAATCCGTTCGCACCCGGCCTGTTCCAGGGCGGCGTGAACGGTGTGAAGGCCGCAGTCCAGTACATCAACTCCCAAGGTGGCGTCGCCGGCCGCAAGCTCGCGGTCGACTTCATCGATTCCCAGCTCGACGCGTCGAAGACGCGCAACGCGATCATCACCGCGTGCCAGAACGACTTCGCGCTCGTCGGCACCGCGGCCGCGTTCCTGACCACGGTCGAAGACGAGGTCAACTGCAAGGACCAGGCCGGTCAGGTGACCGGGCTACCCGACTTCGCCGCCTTCGCGACGGGGGTGCAGCAGTGTTCGCCGGTCGCGTACCCGGTGAACCCGCCCCAGCTCGACTGCGCGACCAAAGCCGACAACCCGCAGACGTTCCGCGGCAACACCGGCCTCGCGAACTACCTGAAGAAGCTCGCGGGTACGAAGCTGCACGGGCTGTTCCTCGCCAGTAACGACAGCGCGGTGGCGACGCGGGCGCAGGATCTGCTCCTTGCGTTCCCGCAACACGAAGGGCTCGTGGCGGATCAACACCCGTACGTCTCCGGATCGGCGCCGCAGAGTGCGTACACGCCGATCGTGCAGAAGCTGAAGGCCGACAACTCGAACTTCGCCATCTCGGCGATGGGATCCTCGGCCGTGATCGCGCTCCGGTCGGAAGCGGTCATCCAAGGGTTCGACAACCCGAAGATGTTGTGGGTCTGCTTCGCCTGCTACGACAAGACCTTGCCCGCGGCCGATGCGGCTCAAGGCACCTACCAGCCGCTGGGCATCCTCCCGTTCGAGGAGGCCAAGTACAACAAGAATCTCGCCGCGCTGGTCAAGCTGGTGGGAAGCGGCAAGCTCGACCAGTACTCGATCTACGGCTTCGCCGCGACATTGCTGTTCAAGCAGGCGGTCGAGGATGCGGTGGCCAAGGGCGGCGCGAACGCGGTGACCCGGGCGAACGTGTTGACCGCGGTGAAGGGAATCACCAGCTTCAACGCCGGGGGCATGATCGGCACGAACGACATCGCCGATCGCAAGACGGGGCCCTGCTTCCTCGTGATGCAGGCGAAGAACAAGAAGTGGGTGCGCACGTATCCGGCGAAGCCCGGGACGTTCGATTGCAAGACGGCGCAACCGACAACAATCCGACTCGACCAGACGGGCTGACCGCGTGGATCTCGAGGGCAAGGTCGCAGTCATCACGGGGGCGTCGACCGGCATCGGCCGCGCCGCCGCCGGGGCCTTCGCGTCGGCAGGGATGAAGGTCGTGCTCGCGGCGCGCCGGGCCGACCGGTTAGCAGCGGCGGTCGGGGAGCTGCGGGCCGAGGGCTTCGACGCGGTCGGAGTGCCGACCGATGTGACCGACTTCGATCAGCTGTCACGACTGGCCGATGCAGCGTACGACGCGTTCGCGCGTGTCGACGTCGCGTTCTTCAACGCCGGCAACCCCAGCGCCGATCGGTTGATCGATCCCGATCTCGATGTGTGGCAGACCGCGATCGGCACGAACATTCTCGGCCTCCTACACGGGCTCAAGGCGTTCGTTCCGCGGATGTTGCGCGACGGAGGGCCGTGCAGCGTGCTCGCGACGACATCGGGCGCGGGAATTCACGGCACCGCGTACGACACCGCGCCCTACGCGGCGACGAAGGCCGCACAGTTGTCGATCATGGAGAGCCTGTACGGCCAGGCCCGCGACGAGGGCCTCCCGCTGCACGTCGGGGTGGTCGTCCCGCCGTTGACGCGGACGAACCTGGCCGGTGACGACCTGTCGATCTGGGGACACGTCGTCGACGGGTTGGCGAACCGCGGGATCCCCGCGGCACTCATCGAACCGGAGGAGCTCGCCCACGTGATCGTCGAGGGTCTCGAGCGCCGCGCGTTCTGGATCGAGGCGGACTACGACCAGGACGCCCGCTACTTCGGCGGTCGGAACCGCGACACGATCACGCGCAACCACGAGATCATCGCCGCGAAGGCCGCCGCCATGGTCAACCACACGGCTCCCGACGGATACCTCTGGTGAGCGGTGCGGTCGCGCCTGCGACAGTGCTCGCGGTCGGCCAACTCCAGATCCTCGAGGGTGAAGTCGCGATCAACGCCCGAGGGTGCCACGGTGCGATCGAGGACGCCGCCTCGGCTGACGCCGATCTCCTGGTGTTGCCCGAATGCGCGCTCACCGGGTATCAGTTCGCGACCGGCGACGAGGCGTTCGCGGCGTCGATCACGGCGGGCGATCTCCGGCTCCGGGCGCTCGGAGATGCAGCCACCCAACTATCGCTGACGGTCGTGGTCGGATTCCTCGAACGTGCCGACGACGTGCTCTGCAACACCGCGGCAGTCCTGGGCGCCGACGGGTGCACGACGCTCATCCGCAAGACGCACCTCCCGGTACTCGCGGCCGATCGTTTCGTGACGCCCGGCGATCGGATCGGACCCGTGGTCGCGACGCCGTTCGGCCGGTCGGGGTCGCCATCTGCTACGACTTCCGCTTCCCCGAGGTGTGTCGGTCCCTGGCTCTCATGGGCGCCGAGGTCATTGCGGTGCCGGTGAACTGGTCCAGCGCGGTGACCGTGCTCGCCGACCACTTCGTGCCGGTGCGCGCGGTCGAGAACCGGGTGTTCGTGGCGGTAGCCGACCGGGCGGGCGCAACCGGCGGGACATCGTTCCTCGGGGCCAGCCGTGTCGTCGGTCCCGACGGCACCGCACTCACGGCACCGCTGAACCCTTGCCAGGAACACGCCATCGCCGTGACCGCAGTCGATCTCGAGCTCGCGCGCACCAAAGCAACGGTGTTCGAGCCCGACGGGTTCGAGATCGACGTGTTCGCCCACCGCCGACCCGATCTCTACGGATCGTTCGGCCTCGACCCGGAGGACTAGGGCAATGCGCGACGCCACCAACGCCGTCGAAGTCGAACGCGACGTCAAGATCCCGATGCCCGACGGTGCGACGCTGCTCGCCGACATCTGGCACCCGGTCGGAGTCGACGACGCGCCGACGATTCTCGAACGGACCCCGTACGGGCGGATGACGCTGTCGACGTGGGACCGCAGCGGTGAGGTGCTGGCCGCGCGCGGATACCGCTTCATCCTGCAGGCCGTGCGCGGTACCGACGGCTCGGGAGGTTCGCAGCACTTCTTCGCCGAACGCGACGACGGTCGCGCCACCGCGGACTGGGTCGCCGCTCAGCCGTGGTTCAACGGACACCTCGGGACCTACGGGGCGAGCTACATGGGCTTCACCCAATGGGCACTTGCCTCGACGAACCCGTCCTACCTCGACGCGATGGTCATCTCCCTGTCGTCCCGCGCCTCGAGTTGGTATCTGGGCGGCGCGCTCGCGCTCGAGCTGATGATCAACTGGGATCTCAGCGCGCTGGCCTTCCTGCACCCCGAACGCGGCGGGTTCGCCCAGGACATCACCCCGGAGGGCATCGAGCGCCAACAGCAGATGCTCACCACCGCGTTCAACCACCTTCCGCTCGGCGACGCGTTGCTGCACGTCGCGGGCGAGACCCATCCGCTGTACGAGCAGCAACTCGCACACCCATCG
Organism: uncultured Actinomycetes bacterium; assembly: GCA_963819735.1. Classification (GTDB taxonomy): domain Bacteria; phylum Actinomycetota; class Acidimicrobiia; order IMCC26256; family DASPTH01; genus CAWFXC01. The sequence continues at coordinate 2,439,102 of CAWFXC010000001.1, forward strand.
GCTGATGATCCGCACTGGGCGCCGGTCAACTTCGAGGCCGCCCTGGACCAGTGGACCGTGCCGACGCTTGTTGATCGACGGCTGGTTCGACGCGCCACTCCCCGGCGTGTGCGAAGACTTCGTCGCGCTCCGAGCCGGGGGCGCGCCCGTCGCGATGCGCATCGGTGGGGGCGGGCACCTCGACGGCGGTGGCGAAGGTGCGGCCGACGCCGCACTGGCCTGGTTCGACCGGTACCTGCTCGGCGACGATTCGGTCGCGGTCGGCGCACCGGTCTGCGTGCACGTGCAGGGTGACAACGGGCAGTGGCGGGAGTTCGCGGACTGGCCGCCGCCGGCATCGGTACCCACGCGCTGGTACCTGCAGCCGCTCGGCGGCCTCGGTACCCAGGCCCCGACCGCGGCCTCCCCGCCCGATCGATACCGCTACGACCCGGCCGACCCGACGCCGTCGCTCGGCGGCACCGGCCTCATGACCGGCGCCACCGTCGACAACGGGCCGCTCGAAGCGCGCGCCGACGTGCTCCTCTACACCAGCGACGTGCTCGACGAACCGGTGGAGTTGATCGGGCCGGTCGAGGCGGATCTCGTGGTCTCGTCAACCCTCGACCACACCGACTTCTTCGTGCGCGTGTGCGACGTGCATCCCGACGGTCGTAGCTTCAACGTCTGCGACGGTCTCCAGCGCTTCGACCCGAACACCATCGCCCGCCGCGCCGACGACACGTTCGTCGCCACCGTGCGGATCTGGCCGATCGGGCACCGTTTCGGAGCCGGGCACCGCATCCGCGTCCACGTCTCGAGCGGCGCGCATCCGGTGTACGGACGCAACCTCGGCACCGGCGACCCGCCGGCCACCGCGACGGAGATGCGCGTCGCCGATCAGGCCGTCTACCACGACGCGGAACGCCGCTCCTCGGTCACGTTGCCGGTGTATCCCGCGTGACTCCGCTCGCCGACTCCGCCGCGGCGATGCAGGACGACCTCGTCGCCCTCCGTCGACGACTTCATCGCACGCCGGAGGTCGGTCTGCAGCTCCCGGAGACCCAGGCCATCGTGCTGCGCGCGATCGGTGGGCTCGACCTCGAGCTCACGACGTACGACGACTTCTCCGGCGCAGCCGCCGTCCTCCACGGTGCCGAGTCGGGACCCGTGGTGTTGCTCCGCGCCGACATGGATGCGCTGCCCGTGACGGAGGAGACAGGCGTCGACTTTGCGTTCGACGGCCCGCGGATGCATGCCTGCGGCCACGACCTGCACATGACGATGCTGGTCGGCGCGGCGCGTCTGCTCTGCGAACGTCGCTCCACCCTGCGCGGCTCCGTGGTCTTCGTGTTCCAACCGGGTGAGGAGGGCTACTTCGGCGCTCGGCACATGATCGATGCCGGGGTCCTCACGGTCGCGGGGCGGAAGGCCGATGCCGCCTACGCGCTGCACGTCGCGCCGGCCCTGCTCCGCCGCGGTGTCGTCGCGACGCGACCCGGCCCGCTGTTGGCGTCCGTCGACCGGTTGCACGTAGAGGTCCATGGCGAGTCCGGTCATGGCGCGCGTCCGCATCTCGCGCGCGACCCGATCCCGGTCGCGGCCGAGATCGTCACCGCGTTGCACACTGCGGTGACGCGTCAGTTCGACATCTTCGATCCGGTCGTCGTTTCGGTCGGCGTCCTCGAGGCCGGGGCGGCCCACAACGTCATCGCCGGCTCGGCGCGGATCGACGCGACGATGCGCTCGTTCTCAGCGACGGCCCGCGGCGTCTCGCCGAAGTGACCGTGCGTCTGTGTCGCGGGATCGCGGAGGCCCACGGTCTCCACGCCGACGTCGTCGTGGAAAGCCAGTATCCGGCGACGGTGAACGACGCGGCCGCAGCGGCGCGGTTCGAGCGCGTCGCGGCCGGGCTGTTCGGTGCCGAGAACGTCGAGACGTTCGAGCACCCACTCCCAGGTGCCGAAGACTTCTCGTTCGTGCTGAACGAGGTACCGGGAGCGCTGGCGTTCCTCGGGGTCTGCGTTCCCGAGCGCGATCCGGCGACCGCGCCCTACAACCACTCGTCGAACGCGCTCCACGACGACAGCACGCTGGCCGATGGCGCTCGTCTCCTGGCGGCGATGGCCCTCGACCACCTCGACGCCTGACCGAACTCGTAGTCGCGGCGCTTGCCCCGGTGAACGCCTCGGCCGATCAGGCCGGGGGCTTCGTGTGGCGACTCCAAACCGAGGACGGGAACGCCACCGCGATCCGAGCGTTCGATTGGGACACCGGGAAGCGCCCGTGTGATCGTGAACCTGAGCGTTTGGCAGTGCGTCGAACAGCTGGCCACGTGGGTGTACGGCGATCTACATCGCATGGTGCTGCGACGGCCGCGCCATACCCGACCGACCGGCAGACTGACGGCTCGATCGGCCACGTGGCTCTCCGCGCTCGTCTACGAGCGTCGGGCGATCGATGGTCGGACGTCGCCAAGCTCGGGGACGGGTCGCGGTGGAGACTGGTTCGCGACGGGAGGCGCGAGTGCCGAGACGATCCATGCGTCGCACGTCGACCGGACGCTGCCCATGTCGGTGATCTCGGATTCGGTCAACAGGAGCGCGGCGACGCCGCGCATCAAGCCGAAGAGCACGACAGCTGATGCCGTAGCGTCGAGATCTTCCCGGATGGACCCGTCCTGCTGGCCGCGTCTGATGAGGTCAGCCCATCCGACAGGCAGAGCGGTACCGCGTCCTGTTGCTGCAGGCGTCTCAGGCGGGTGAGCAATTCGACACAACCACCGGTGAGCCCGAGTCCTGGGCGCCATCACTGGACGGTATGCCGATCCACGACTGGGCGCGGCAGTGGTTGGCCGAGCAATGGCAGGAGTGGCAGCCGCGTACCCGAGCATCGGCAGTGGAAGCGCTCGCCAAGCTCGTCCTGCTCGCGTCGCACTCGAATGCCGTCTCGCCGGCGACGTTGCGTCGCTACCTCCACGTCGCACTGGTACCGGGTTCTGATCGCGACAGTCGCCTCGAAGAGTGGCTGGCGACCAACTGTCTGTCCCTGAGCGAGATCGACCGCAGCCGCGTCTCCGAGATCGACCGTCAACTCGGTCTGAAGCTGGACGGCTCGCCATTGGCCGCGAGCACCGCCAACCGGATTCGGATTGTCGCTCGTGCCTGCATCAACGCCGCAGTAAGTGCGGGCGCAATCGAGGGTGATCCGTGGCCGCCTCGGTCGCGGAATCGGGCCCACCGAAAGGCCGTGCGAGTCAACCGGAGTGTCAACATCCGGAGCCTGCCCGGCCCGGAGACAATGGCTCGTGCCACGAGGCGATCGCAACGCAGCATCCCGCTAGCAGGACCTATCGCGCGATGACAGCTGTCGCTTACTACGCCGGCCTCAGGTACCAATCTCTCTTGATGTAGCGTCGGGCGGTGCCTGCCACGCAATCGTGATTAGTTGATGAAGCGGTGGATGGCCTCGTTGGCGTGGTCCTGAAAGGTTGGGTTGGCCAGGTCGGGGAAGATGTCCGCTTGGTTGACCAAGGGACCCTTGAGCGTGTTGGCCGCGCTGGCGTAGAACACGCCGCTCGACAGGGTCGGGTCGGTGACGCCGTCGACCAGTCGCTTCGCGCCTACGTCAAGTTTGTGGGCGAGACCCAGGGTGGGCATGACGTATTTGGCCGCTATACGCAGCGGCAATTTGAGGTCATTGGGTGCTTGGGTGCCGGTGGTGTTGCCGGGGCTCACGGTGATGAATCGGCGGTCAGGGTGTTGGCGGGCCAGGTAGGCCATCCATAGGGCGCCGATGTACTTGGCCTGCCCGAAGGCGAGGTTGGCGTCAGTTTTTCTGTCGGAGAAGTAGCTGCCGTCAATGACGCTGGCGAGTTCATCCGCAGAGGTTGAGACGAACGATGGCCGCTTCATCCGTAGCTTTGGAACTCCCCTGGCTGCTTCGCTTCCGGCGAAGACTGCTACCTCGCCAAGTCGGTCCTCGCTCAGGAGCCCTTCGAGGAGAACGACGTGACCTAGAACGTTCGTCGCGAACAAGGTTGTGACCCCGTCACCGGTCAAGTCCATCGTCTTGGCGCCGATTACACCGGCGTTCATGACCAGCGCGTCGAGGGATCCGTCGATGGCCGCGAGGCCGGCACGGACCGAACTCAGATCGGCGACGTCCATGAGAAGGATCTCGAAGATGTGCCGGTCGGTCGCGGCTTCCAGTTCGGCCTTTGCCGTTGTCGCCCGATCTTGGTTTCGGCACGCTAAGTAGATCCGCGCGATCTCGGGACGTAACGCCAGTTGCCGGGCCACATCCTTGCCGATCCCGGCGTTGGCGCCTGTGATGAGCACCGTCCTTTCTGGGAGTCTGCTCACGTCGCCACTCGTCCCCCGTCGACCGCAAGTGTGACGCCGTGGACGAAGCTGGCATCGTCACTGGCGAGGAAGACGATCGCCGCAGCCAGTTCCTCGGGCTCAGCGACGCGACCTGCTGGTGCGAGTGCTGCGAGCTGATTCACCATCTCGGCGGGGACACTTTCCATCATGCGGGTGCGTGTCGGGCCGGGGGCAACGGCGTTGACTCGAACACCACTCGGGCCGTATTCGGCGGCCCAGGCCTTCGTCAACAGTTCGAGAGCCGATCGGCTGGCGCCATACATAGCCATGCCGGCCTGTCCGAAGCTGGCGACCATCGTGCTGACGTTGACGATCGAGCCCCATCCGCGTTCGGCCATGGCTGGCGCCAGTGACGCGACGAGGAAGAACGGAACCTTGACGTTGAGTGCAAAGGTCTCGTCGAACTCTGCTTCGGTGGCTGCGTTGCTCGGTCCGAGCAAGGCGACGCCAGCGTTGTTGATGAGGATGTCGACGTGACCGTCGCCTGCCGCAGCGGCCCACTCGACCAGCTCCCGGGCCGATTCGAGGTCGCCCAACGTGGTGAGCCGGAACGTCGCGCTGCCGCCGCTGCCTTCGATCTCGGCGACCACGTCTTTGGCTCGTTGTTCATCGCGTCCGACACCCAGTACGTGAGCGCCGCGGGCGGCCAGTGCTATGGCCGCCGCCTTGCCGATCCCGCTCGTCGAGCCCGTTACCAGAGCTGTCTTGCCCTTGAGGTCAGCCATGCGATCTGTCGTCCTCTCGCTCTCGCTGCGAAGTGGGTTGCATGACTCACTTTGACAGGTCGGGACTGGGTTGTCAAACTCAAAACCTCTGCTAGCTTTGGTGCATGGTCAACGAGACGAGTGACCGGCCAAGGCTCACCCCCAAGGGTGCACGCACCCGTGCGCGCATCGTGGAGGAGGCCGCCGCCTTGATCCACGAGCGCGGAGTGGCGGCCACCACCTTGGAAGACGTCAAGGTGGCGGCGGAAGTCAGCGGCTCGCAGCTGTACCACTACTTCCCCGACAAGGACGAGCTCGTGCAGGCGGTCATCGACTACCAAGCCGACGCCATCGTCAATCGCAATCGGAACGCGCTCGGCAGCGCGAACGGAGTCGAAGCTTGGCGGAAGATGGTGATGACCGCAGCGAAGCGCACCAAAGCAAAGGGGGGCTGCGCACTTGGCTCGCTCGTTGGTCAACTCGCCGAGAGTGACCCCGAGGCCCGAGCGCTCATCGCGGCCGGGTTCGATCAGTGGGCAGGCGCCATCGCCGATGGACTGAGATCCCTTGATGCCGACGGGAAACTCCCGTCCGGCATCGACCCGGACGACCTCGCCACGACTCTGCTCGCCACCCTCCAAGGAGGGCTTCTACTTTCCCAGGTGCAACGGAGCAGCCGTCCGTTCGAAACTGCGGTCGATACCCTTCTCGCCCTTGCCATCGGCAGATGAGCCCGAGCCGGGTTCGTGCACAGCCATCGCCGAGGTCGGCTCACGGCTCTCGGATGATGCACGTGCATCCACGCGATGCGCGTGCGGACCCGTTGCCGTTCGTGGCGCGGGACACCTCGTCGCTCTCAGTGGGTTGCTCCGGGCTGGGTTTCCGTGAGCTGATTCAGCCGACCCTGGCTGCTCGTGCCGCTTGGACATGGACCGGTCTCGTCAAGATCAATGGATTTTCGTGACCGCTCCTCGCGTGGGGGAGACGTTTCACCTCGACCTCGACGGGACGGTGATCGCCGGCCGCTACATCGAAGTAGACCCCCCGCACCGTCTGGTGATTGGATGGGACCGTCAAGGAACCGACACAGCGACGCCGACACCTACGTTCATTGAGATCACGCTCACCCCGACGGGTGACGGCACAAATGTGAGGGTGCAATTCTCCGGCCTAAGTGCGGAGGATGCCGCTATCTTTCCGCAACTCTGGGCGCGTCACCTTGACCGGATCGCAAATGCCTTGGCTGGCGCCGAAACCGCGCATGGCAACTGAGTCAGGAACCGCAACCTCTGAGGTCTGAACCGCCCCGGGTTTCATGCAGGCTCGTGGCGTGAGACTTGTTGAGGTACGAAGCCTCAGCGGTGTCGCGAAGAAGCGTGACATTCACCGAACGTTCCGGGCCACCAACTTCGCCGACGGTTCAGTGGAGATCCGATGCGGGTGCGGTAAGAAGTTCAAATCGTGGAAGAAGCACGCCAAGCACTACTCGAAGAAGTTGGAGCGGTCGTGATCCTCACCTGGATACTCGTGGGCGGAGGCGTGGCGTTGCTCTTGGCCGGGATCGTGTGGCCCTGGCGTACGCGACCGATCCGCGACCCAGGAGACCGGGACGAGGGCGAGATGACGTACCTGCAGGCACAGAGCATCGCCCGCGCCCAGGACTTCGGTTTCTACAAGAGGTCCAACGGCGGCGACGTCTGATCGCCAGAACGCGCGCACCTCGTGTTCATCTGGAATTCGATTCGCCGTCGTTGACGGACGGTCCGGGTGCTCGCATGATGAAGAGTGCGCCGCTGCCGTACCGCAGTCAGGTGTCGATCCAGAGAGGCCAGGTCGGACGAACCCTTCCTCCGAACTGGCCTCTCTCCCAATTGCACGGACGCGCACCGCTGAGTCGGGCGTGCGCTTCGAGAGAGCAGCTCATGGCGAAACGTTGCAAGGTGTACGAGATCCAGGGGCCCGACCCGGTTCGAACCGCGGGCGCGGTGCGTTGTCATCGCGAAGCCGTCGGGAAAGAGAAGCTCGGTCGGCTGGAGGTCCCGATCTGCGCCAAGCACCAGTCCGACACCTGGCACTTGTTCGTGCACGACGACTGGCTCTACGCGGTCAACCCCACTACGAAACCGCTGACGAAGCGCGCGAACGACAAGAACGGGAAGAAGAGCCGACCCAAGAAATAGGCGCGGCGTCAGCCGCCGAAGTCGACCACGCCCCAGACGCGGCCGTCGCCGTCGTACGCGACTCCGAAGCCGGCTCGCGAGTATGCGCCGTTGAGCAGGTTGGTCCGGTGCTCGGGCGACTGCATCCACGCCGATTCCATCGTGGCGGCCGAAAGACTGCGTGGTCCCACCAGGATGTTCTCGGCCATCCGGAAGAACGTCGTCCCGAGTATCGCCGCGCGGAGGTCCTGGTGGGTCAGCGAGTGGTTCTGCGCCATCCAGGCCGCCCACGTCTGCGCGAGCGCGTTCAAACCTTCGTCATCGCACAGGGCGGTGACGCCATTGGCGAGGCGGTCGGCGTTGGTGGCCGCGAGGAGCGCGCCGCCCGAACCGTCGCAGGCGGGGAGCGCGGCGACCGGTGCGCGAGCCGGCTGCGCGGCGGCGACGACGGTGGCAACAGTGGAAATGGGGGCGGGCGCGGGGCGCGGCCGCGACGCGTGCGGTGGCGGGGCGATCGACGTCGTCGTCGGAGGGGCCGAAGGCACAGTGGAAGGAACATCGGCGCAGTCGTGACAACCGGGGCTGAGGGTGCGGTCGAAAGCGTCGTTACTATCGGTTGGGTATCCGCCGCGGTGATGTGAACGGCCGAGTCGGCGGCGCGGGGCGGCGAGGCCGTGGACGATGGGAGTCGCGTCGGCGACCGTCGGGTAGACACACCAGCCGAGACCCGCGATCAGGGCGAGCCGGAAGACGGCCCTGATCCGATCGGACATCGAGCGGAAGCTATCGAGGCCACGGGAAACGAATCGTGAATCGGGGATGGCAACTCGCGATCCTCTCCCCGCGATCGGGTCGGGCGGTGCGGATGCCGGTTGCCGAGGCGTCGATCAGTGTTCACCTCTTGTCTGTTGACGGTGAACCGGCACGCCGCGGAGGATCGGCGTGGCCGGCAGGCGAAGCATTCGGGAGTCCCGATCTCCGGGCGTGGAGATGAGATGCGGGACGGAGCGCTTGCCCGTGACGACGACCACCGCCGGCCGGAAGGGCGTTCGTTCGATGGCGCGCTGCCAGGTGTACGAGTCGGGCTCCGACAACCATGGGCCCCTAGCCACCGCCGCTGCCCGTGTGTTGACGCGGCGAACGCGGCGAACGAATACGCCGCCGGTGCACACTCGGTACCGTCGATACGCTCGGTGCTCAGTGATGCGCAAGAGACGCTGCAGTCCGTAACCCACCAACCCGTTGGGTACACAGAAATCGCGAAGCGTTCGAGTTGTACGCGACGATGTCGATGCGAGTTTGCCAAGCCTGTCACCGGAAGCCGTGATGTACCTGAGCTCGGTTTGCGGATCTCCCACCGGAACCCGGAGCTGAGGCTTCTTCCCGTGCTTCCTCGAACGTGGCTCGCGATCGACTGGTCGTCTGACCGCTTGCGGCGCGGGCGGACCTTCGCCTAGCCGTGGAACGGGTCGTTCACCGAGCGTTCACCTGACGCGACTTGAATGCGTCAAAAGGGAGCGGGTCCCGAGGCTTTGATGACATCCTTCGGATGGACAGACCGCAAGCGCGACGGAGTCCGTTTCCGGGGTCAGCCCTCTCTTTGGAGTGGGCTTCGTCGTATCGGCGGACACTGGCGGAAGGCCAGCCGATTGCGGAGACGCGTCTATCGGTGAACGTTCCGGACGCTGTCGTCGGCTTTTGGGTCGGTGGCGCGGAGTAGTTCGGCCAACGTGAGGCCGTAAATCAGATGCCCGGCGATGTTGGTGATCTGCGGCGCGTCGTTGTCGTGTGTGCCGTGAGGGTGAAGTCCGAGAGCGGGCAACGAAGCGCGGTAGCTCAGTGCATACACGAGCCCGGTGTACGCGGTTGCGCTGAGCTCACGAAACTGGCGGGGCGCTGCGATCGCGTAGAGAGCACCGCAAGCGGCCCCGAACGCAAGGTGTAACGCGACGCCGCGCGAGAAGAGCTCGCTGCGATCGGGACGCCGACCCGCGATGCGATGGAACCGTCGGGTGATCTCGACGGGCGGGGGTAAGTAACCGCCGGCCGCGGCGCCGGGGAACTGCACGACGCTCATGGCGACAGTGGCGCCTGCGCCAGCAAGAGCACCTCGCGCGCCTCGTCGGTACCACGGTTCGAAAGCCATCGGCATTTGCGGCCGTCCCCCCGAAGCCCCGGGCTGAAGCGGGTTTCTCATTCGGGGTGGCGACTGCGAGGTCCTCGTTCACCCCATCCGTAGAGCGCGAGGACCATGGCGACTACGCCGACGAGGGCCAACCAGAGCAGGATACCTAAACCGGTGTACATCGTCTTCGTGTACATGGGCTTCCTTTCGACGTGCGGCACCTCGCGAATGCAATACCCCACGCGGAGGTGCTGAATCCTGGCGGAGATGCAGCTGGTGCCCGTTTCGTGCTCGGCGCGAAAATCCGGTTGGGAGCAAGTGCGTCCCGAGAGGCGCAGAGGGATCCGGGACGTCGGGAGCGGCCTCTCGCTCAGCAAGGAGGCGTTCCCATGACGCCGGGTAACGCAGAATGCTCGCCGACGGTCTGGGCCCGCTGGTTGTACTCGGCGCGTTCGCTGTCCGTGGGTGGGATATGCAACCTCAGGTAGACGGTCGGCCGACCGCGGGAGACATCCACTTCGGGAATCTGGTAGTACGCGAGGCGCGTCATTGGCGATAGCGTAAATCGCTTCGCTGTCTGTGTCTTGCTCGATCCGGGTTTACATCTCCTTCGGGCGACGCGGGATCGTCCGTGGTGTGGACCGGAGTCAGCCACGGGTTGTTCCCGCCCCTCGGGCCTCTGGAGGTGCGTCGGGTCGTCCCGCTGCGATACACGCGCCGAAGCGTCGCGGCGGGCCTCAGGCAAGGTTGCGCGACGGTTTCGGTTCCGCCAGGAGTTGGGCTCCCCAGCAGAACCGAGTGTGACACCGTTCGCGTCTGACGGAGCCCGGGAAATCAACGTGCCGCGGGGACCTTCCGGACTCCACCAACATGAGTCTCCACCCGGCAGCGAACGCGAAGAACCGGCCGGGGGCTGGGGAGCCTGGTCCGGCCGGTTCTCCTGTGCCTTTGGCTAGACACAACGCCCTTGCCCTGGAAGAACCCGGCCAGGGACTGCCCTCCCCTGACCGGAACTTCGACTTCTACGGCATTCCTGCGACTCCCTTTAGGCCCGAGTCCGAAAGGCTGCCGGCGGCGCGTTGGCCGCTGCTTGGACAGCGCGTCGCGGCACTGTGAGTTGGCCTTTACTTCCGTGGGGGCTGCTCACGGTTCCGGGCCAACTGCACGCTTGACACCGGGACGAGAGTTCGAGCTGCCACGGGCGTCAGCCTGGTCGACTTAGAGGGTTGGACCGGTCTGCTCGCGGTAGACGGCCCTCGCCGGCGGCGGCGGGGGCTGTCGGCACTCCGGGGTCGTCGTGCGCGACGAGCAGAGCACGACGGACCGGGACCTTCGCCGTGATGCAGATCACGCTCCGTCTCCGACTCGACAGCAGCAGCGTCCCGTCGGCGGAGCAAACGGGCGATTGCCGCAGAGGTAGTAGCTCACGCGGTCATCAGACGCCCACATGGCTTGGCTGGTCCAGTTGTCGAGCGGATCGTCTTCCTTGCGCAACTGAACCGCGAACTCCGGTACTTGTTCTTGACCACTCGCGAAGCGCACGTCATCGACGTGATTCTGTGAGCGACCGACCGCTGATCGCCGCTGACGAATCGAGTTGAAGCTCGAACGCGCCGAAGCGCCGATCGAGATCCGGAGGGCGGACGACTCGATCGGCGCTTCAAGGCAACGCCGGAGCTCGTGGACCGGGTACCCGGCGTCAACGCGACGCTACCGAGGGGTCCTGTGAATCGCCCGTGATTGTGCTCTGACATTGCGTTGACACACCAACGGGGCAGGCAGCTTGAGGGTTGTGCCGGGTTCAAGCGAGGTCGTTGCCCTCGTCGAGTTCGAGTCCCTCGTTGTCGATCAGCGGTTGCTGCCCGGGTGGGTTTGGCTGTTCGTCGTCCTTGGCTCGGTGTCGGTCGCGGTTGCTGGACGTTTTCAGGTACTTCGAGATCTGGTCAGAGACTGTCTGAGGCTGGTGCACGCTGTCATCGGGCATATGGCCCCCTTTTCACAGGTGGCTGATAGAACCTCTGGCTGTCCCAGAGATCGGCGTTGGGTCATCTCTGATCCGAGGCCGCGGCCCGCTGGAGCCGTTCTTCCATCCAGTCGAGCGCTTGGCGTTCGGTCAGAAACGCGGGCCAACGATTCGCGGTCTCCTGACGCCACTGGTACAAGGTCCCCTGAACCTCGTCTTCGATGACTACCAGGAAGAAGCCGTACTTCCCGGCCTCGTGCTCGATGTTGAAAAGCGTCATCGGAACGCCTCCTTGCTCGACGAGACGCCCCTCCAAGACGTCTCGCTTCGGTATCCGGCTAGTCCACCGGCTGACGAATCTCCCGGTCGATCTTTCGCACGCGCTCCAGGATGGCGTGCCACAGACGAACCCGTGCGGTCTCGTCGTCCCAGACCTCGGAGATGTCGTCGAACAGACGACGGGCTTTCTGGATTTCGACGACGAGTTCTGCCTGCTCGGCTGCGGTGAGCGGCATGGTCCTACTTCCTCTTCGCGGTGGCTTTGCCGCCTTTACGCCCGGCAGCCTTGTGCTGCGCGGTGGTGCCGCCCTGCCTGGCGTTTCCGCCAGTGCCGGACTTCTTGCCACCATGCTTCGACGCGTTCGGAGAGTTCGCGATCCTCGCCGCACGACTCTTTGACATGCCGTTTTCCTTCAAGGCCTCGTACTGCTTCTCGTTCTTCACGTTCGCTCGCGTCCCTGGCATCGCGCACCTCCGTCTCAACATCGGGAACTGTCAGTCGCGTCGGTCGCACTACCCCGCGGAGGCGACGACAAACATGAGGTGCACGGTCCCAACGCGCCAGAGCGCCGCTCTCGTTCACGTGTCGGGAAGCGGCGCCCCAGCAGACGGCCGGGGCTCGATCCGGCCGTCTGCGGTACTAACGAACCATCGGCTTCGCGGATTGGGATCTGCGCGACGAAGCGCCGCGGACTTGGCTGTCAGCGCGGCGCTTCGGGTGAGCCGGAAGCTGGGAGGTTCCCGGCCGAGGTCTGTTCTAACCGCGAGGTACGACAGCGAAACCTGCCAGCGGTGCGCGGAGCCTGTTTTGGCTTCGCCGCCCTTGAAGCAGTCGTCCTGAGGGGGCACTCTCGATACTGACGCGTAACGAGACGGGGGATGAGCCATGGAAGCGAGCTTCGACGCCTGGGTTGTCGGCCAGCACGACCTGCCTGCGAACGCTCCCCACTACGTCGTCGGTTCCGCGGTTGTTGTCCACGACCGTGACACCGACGAGTGGACCGGGATGAGCTTGGAACAGTTCGAGGCTGAGTTCGAGTGGATCACGGAGCGGCCGCAGCCGATAATCGCGGTTCAGGATCTCGGCGTCTTCTAAGCGGGACTACCGGTATAAGCATCGCCGAGACCCACTCCGCCGCGGGTGACGAGCGCGGCCGACCGTGGGTCGGCTGAGAGCCTTCCCCAGCCGTACGAGAACTGCGCGACGGGGAGATGCGCAATGCGCTGAGTGGTGCGCCTGTTCTGCGCCACGAGGCACACGAGCCCGCGGGCATCTGGGGTGGCGTCGAGTTCCCCAGCCGGCACTGACGCGCACCCGACAGGAGCCTGGCTGGCGTTCCGGGGAGGCCGATCCCCTTTGTTATCGACGACTCGTCGACCACGAAATGACGGGCCACCGTTGACGGCCAAGCACGCGATCGACAGCGCGTCGTGGCGGTTCGCCGTGGAATCCCCGCCTTGCACTCCTACGCAGCGCGCCCTGGCGGAGGGCAGTGGAGCAACCCAGCCGAGTTAGGAAACCGATGCGCTCTCCCTGAGCTACGGGGGCTCATCGCCGACCGAAGGGCATGGGCGCGTGCTGCACTCACGGCAGCCGCGTGGGGGGAGTCGCAGCGAAGCAGGTTCCACCTCCGCGTCGACGCATTGCTCCCGTGGCCGTCAGCTACGGCGCGGCCGAGCAACAGGCGTCGTCGGCGAGACGCGTCATCGACTCCGGTCCGCCTGACAGTCCCTTCCCACAGCCTTCCCACAGATGACGGCAAATCACGGTCATCCGGGGGGAGTAGCGGTAACTCGTCAGCCACACGACCTATGTAGAATCAGGGCTGGAAGGCTCGTGAGAAGGGCGCCCTCGGCAGGATTCGAACCTGCGCACACGGCTCCGGAGGCCGATGCTCTATCCCCTGAGCTACGAGGGCGGGGGCTGCAGAATACTTGGTAGAGATCGGGCGAGCCGGGCCGATCTCGCGGGCTCGGTCGATGCGGTCTTGCCGCCTCGAGGCCGAGCTGGGTGTGGCGTCCGTCGGGGGTGGGTTACCCGACTGCGCTGGTGGGGATCGACACGAGATTGGACGGCTTGCAGTCGAAGGTCCCCTTCTTGGCCGGATAGACCCGCGACCACTTGCCGTTCTCGAAGTGGACTTCGACGAAGCAGTTCGTCATCGTGTTGGTCTTGAACGAATGCGTCCCTGCCATGCCTCCGGCGTCGAAGTCGGTCAATCCCCGAAGCGCTTCGATCAGCGACGCGCAGCCCGTTCTGTCCGTCCTTCGCCCGGGGACGCGAAGGCAAGCGTGGCTTCGAAGGAGTACGCCGAGAACTGATCCGGGGCGTCGAGCTTGCCGACGTACGTCATGAACGCGGCAAGTGTCGTGTTGGAGCTCGTTTCGTCGAACGGTAGGAAGCTCAGCGATTGGTATTCGCCCTCGAAGGACGACGCGTTCTTCTACACGATGTTGTTGCCATAGCAGGAGCTGCACTGCCAGACGACCTGTGAGCTGTCGAGACCCTGGAGCGTTGCTTCGTTGCGCAGCGACAGCGCGAGATTCGCGGCCGAGGCCATCAGCGCGAAGTTCGACTTGTCGGATTCCATGCGCTGAACCACTCCGGTGAACGCGCTTTGGAGCGCGAGCGCAGACATGGGAACGACGGTTCCCTGATCGGCCTTGATGCCGGCTTTCTGGAACCCGAGCGCAACGGCGGTTCCCCCGAGGGTGGAGTCCTTCGTGTCGCTCGAGACGATCATGGGGCCATGCAGGTTGGTGAGCGAGCAGCCACTTGCCTTCACCGCGGTAGGAGATCCAGCTGACGATCTGATGCGTCGTCGGCGAGCAGACGTTCTGGTATCCGATCGCGGGGTAGGTGAGCGGCGCGCAGGTCTCGGCGCTGCTGACGAGCGAAGGTATGTCCGGCAGTCCGGTGGTTTGACCGGCCAGGTCCGTGCAGTTCGTGATGTCGTCGACATTCGACAGGAGCAACATGCCGCCGCCGACGAGGGCGAGATCGTTGTCGCACGCCTGAATGGTTGCGTTGCGGGCTGCATCCGCGTTCAGCTTGGAATCGTAGAAGTCGACGACGAGTTTGCGGCCGCCGATTCCCGAGCCGCCGGCGGTGCTGTTCAGATAGGCGGCGGCACCCTCGACGCCATTCACCGCACCTTGGAACGCGCTCGGTGCAAACGAGTTGTCGACGTCAGCCGCGACCGCGATATGGATCTCCGTTGGTGTCACACCGATCTCAGTCGCTCTTGGCTTGTCGTTCGTCGACTGCGCAGTGGCTTGCAGTGCGCTCAAGCATGTGAGGCCCGCGGCGAGCGCGACGATCAACGTTGTGACTCGAATCCCCCGCGATGCCTTCATGCGTCCCCTCTGGTCCACCGGGTTGAGCTGTCAGGTCTGCACGCAACGTGCGATGAACTGATCGATGCGCGCGGCTGCTCGTCGCGCCAGCTCCGTGGGATGCGCGACGAATGCGTGCGGGCAGTCGGGGTACACCGCGAGCTCGGCTTCGTTCCCCCACGCTTCCCAACGCCGGGCCATCAAGAGGCTGTCGTCGAGCAGGTGATCGGCGGTGCCGACCGTGAACAGCGCAGGAGGCAGGCCGTGGAGTGGCGCGTACATCGGCGAGATGTCCGGCCGACGAACCTCGAGGCGCGACAGACCCGGCGTGTAGCCGGCGAGAACGTCCTCGAAGGTCTCCGCGCCCAGCCCGTCGGGCGCCTCACTGGGGCGCACCCCGAACTGACTTGGCGTGCCGCTGAGGTCGTACACGCCGAAGACCAGGTTTGCCCCCGCGACGCGGTCGGCGGCGCCGAGCTCGTCGCGAATGCGAAGCAGCGTGAGGGCGGCGCAGTACGCGCCGGCCGACTCACCGCCGACGAGCGGACCCGAGTGCGTGGCGAGCACCTCCTGGGCCACGGCGAGGCAGTCGTCGGCTCCGGCGGGGAACGGATGCTCCGGCGGGTTCGGTGCTCCATCTCGAGCGTGAGCACTGGATGGTGCCCATCGAGGTGAACCTTCTCGGGACCGCGTTCACGATCAAGCACGCGGCGTTGCGCATGAAGGAGCACGACGGTGGCTCGATCGTGACCATCTCCTCGATCGCGAGCACACGTCTGACCGCGTTCATGCCGGCCTACTCGGTGAGCAAGGCGGCCGTCGACGAGCTCACGCGGGCCTGCGCCCAGGAACTCGGCCCTTTCGGCATCCGCGTCAACGGCATTCGCCCGGGCTGGATCCAAACGGAGTCGCTGATGGCCGGGGTCACGCCTCGCGACATCGAGCAGGCGTACCGGGAAACCCCGCTCGGGCGCCTCGGGATGCCCGAGGACATCGCGCGCGCCGTGCTGTACCTCGCCTCGGACCAGTCGGAATGGGTCACCGGACAGTTGCTCGGCGTGTGCGGCGGCGCAACGCTGATCCCGCCCTCGTACACGGTCGACCATCTCGCGCGGATGGTGTTCCCCGAGCAGATGGCGCGCGACTTCGGCCCGCCGACCGGGCCGGTCGTGCAGTCTTGACGTTCTGCCCGGGCCCCCGCGAGCCGTCGCGGTAGCGGTTTCCGGACCGGGGCTAGCGTGACGGGAGGACACCGTGCACGTTGCCGAGGAGGTCGGGTGACTCTCACCACGAGCGACGACATCTACTGGGATCCGTACGATCACGTCGTCGACGCCAACGCCCAGGAGATCTGGAAGCGGATGCGCGACGACGCGCCGCTCTACTACAACGAGAAGTTCGACTTCTACGCGCTGACCCGCTTCGACGACGTCCTCGCGGTGATGCTCGACACCGAGACGTACAGCTCGCGGCACGCCACGACGCTCGAGATCATGACGGCCGAGCCGTACGACGTGCCGATGATCATCTGGATGGATCCGCCCGAACACACGCAGCTACGCAAGTTGGTGAACCGCGCGTTCACCCCGCGCGATCAATGATCTCGAGCAGCGGATGACCAAGATCTGCGCCGATCTGCTCGATCCGTTCGTGGGGACCAAGGGATTCGACTACGTCGACGACTTCGGCGCGCTCCTGCCGCCCACGGTGATCCTCGCGTTGCTCGGCTTTCCCGAAGGTCGGGAAGACGAGTGGCGCCATGCGATCGACGAGCTGTTCCACCAGATGGGCGCGTCGGGAGCCGACACCGCGTTGGAGGGCGGCGCCGCCCCCGACCTGGCGTTCCGGGCCGGTGACGAGGCCGAGGACTCGCTGGCGCGTGACCCCACGCTCAGGTCGACGGTGTTCGGCATGTTGCCCGACCTGATCGAACAACGACGGCGCGACCCGCAACACGATCTCATCTCCACCTTGGTCACCGCCGAGGTCGACGAGGACGGGATCAGCCGCACGGTCAGCGAAGCCGAGCTCTACTCGTTCATCCAGGTGCTCGCGATCGCGGGCACCGAGACGGTGGCGCGGTTGCTGAGCTGGGCCGCGGTGCTGTTGGCCCGCCACCCTGACCAACGCGCGCTGCTGGTCGAGGACTCGGGCCGTCTCCCGAACGCGATCGAGGAGCTGTTGCGCTACGAAGCGCCGTCGCCCGTCAACGCGCGCTGGGTGCAGCGCGACGTCGAGTTCTACGGCACGAACGTTCCCGAGGGATCGAAGCTGATCCTCCTCAACGGGGCCGCCAACCGTGACGAGCGCCAGTTTCCGGACCCGGACCGCTTCGACGTGCAGCGGCACATCGAACGGCATACGTCGTTCGGGTACGGCGCGCACTTCTGTGTCGGTGCTGCACTCGCCCGCCTCGAGGGGAGGATCGCGTTGCAGGCCACCCTCGATCGCTTCCCCACGTGGGACGTCGACGAATCCGCACTCGAATGGGTGCACACCAGCACTGTGCGCGGGTTCGCCAAGGTGCCGCTGGTGTTGCCGTGATCCTCACCGCGCTCGACGTCGACGCGGCGGAGTTCGAGCGCGGCACCGGCTGGGCGATCAAGCCCGAGGGCGCGTGTCGAGGCGATGTGTGCGTCCCACTCGCGACCGCTCCGGCCGCGGCGGGAGCCGGCTTCGACGTGGCCGTGACCGCCGACCGGTTGGGCATGGCCCTCGTGCACGACGCGGAAGCGGGCCTCTGGGCACTCGGCCCGGCGTCGGTCGGGGGCCGGGCCCTCACCTCCGCCGAGGCCCCCGAGCTCGAGTTGCCCGACTTCGACGGGAATCCGTTCCGCCTCTCGTCGTTGCGGGGCCAGAAGGTCGTGCTCGTGGCCTGGGCGCCCTACTGAGGTTGCGCCTACGACCTGCCCGGGTGGCAGGCGCTGCGCACCGAGTTGCATCCGCAGGGCGTCGAGATCGTGACCGTGTGTCTCGAGGTCACGGGCGCGTCGGACGCGCGTCGCTACGTCGACGCCGCGCAGCCGCATCATCCGTCGTTGATCGACGTCGCCCACAAGATGGACAGCGAGTTCGGCGTGGTGAACATCCCCAACGCGCTGTGGATCGACGAGCAGGGCGTGATCGCGCGTCCGGCCGAACCGGCGTGGCCGGGTGCGGGGTCGATGCCGCGGATCGATTTCGCGGAAGATGTCCGGTCTCGCATGCGGCAGGGGTCGATGGCGGGGCGCATCGCGGTCGACCGCGATCGGTCCCTCAACGCACTGCGCGACTGGGCCGCGCGCGGCGCGTCGAGCGCATTCGCGCTCTCGCCGGAGCAGGTCGTCGCCCGCTCGCAACCACGACCGCTCGCGGTGTCGGAAGCTGCCGCGCACTTCGAGCTCGCGCAACATCTGTGGGAGGCGGGCGACCGCGACCGCGCGCTCGCACAGTTCCGCGAGGCCCACCGACTGCAGCCCGACAACTGGACCTACAAGCGGCAGGCGTGGTCACTCGTCGGCGCCGAGAGCGCGCCCGGTGAATGGGGCCGCTTCGTGCAGTCACCGCTCCTCGGCGACGAGGAGTCGTGGCCCTTCGACTCCGACTTCTGGTCCGACGTCGAACAACTCGGGCCGGGCGAGTACTACCCCGACGCGATCGACGGGCCGTAACCCGAAGCGCGTTCGGTCACTGGAGGACGTCGGCCACCGTGGGCGGGGGGTCGAGGATCTGCGCGGCGCCGGCGAAGACCGTCTCGCGGTCGGGCGGATCGCGCTGATCGAGTTGCGCGAGCGCTCTGGCGAGCTGCGCGTGGCGGCGGCGATCGAACACCTCCCGCGGCGCGCGGTCGTCGTCCGCGCCACCGCCCGTGGCATCGTCGAGCGCGTCGGCATCGGTGCCGACCGCGGTCAGGCCGAGCAGCGCGCCGACGGCGGCGGGGGACTGGTCGAGCCGCTCGCCGGCGACGTACGCCAACGCCACGAGGTGCTTGCACACCCCGCCGTACGGGCATGTGCACTCCATGGTGAGGCGGGGGTCCTCGAGCAATCCGCAGCCCGCGATCTGGGCGCGGAGTGCGGGCGACGCGGTGGCCGGGATGCGGGTCAGTGGGTGCGGGAGGGCGAGGCGCAACGCGGCGAGGAAGCGACGGCGGTCGTCGTCGTGCACGTCGCACCGGATGGACACCTCGTAGGGCACATCGGCCGAGCCCTGGACCGCGGCGGCGATGCGCCCACGCTCGATCGTGAGGGTGACGGTCTGGCCACGTCGCGCGTAGGCGCGACCGCGGCTGGCCACGCCGACGCCCGCGTGTTCGAGCACGCGCTGCACGAGCTCGGTGCCGACCCCGCTCGCGTCGCGGGCGGCGATGCTCGACAAGCCGCCCTCCACCGGTCGCGCCGGTGGGAACTGCTCCCATGGGTTCCGCGACGGCGGCACGGTGGCCATCGCTACTGCCGTCCCGTGGCGTGCTCTGTGTCGAGTTGCACGAAGCTCTCGAGCTCGTCGTCATCGAGCGTGGTGATCATCCGCTCCGTCGACGTGATGACCGAGCCTGCCAGCGCGCGCTTGGCGTCGATCACCGACGCGATGCGCTCTTCGATGGTGCCGGGGCACACGAGCGTGTGGACGACGACGCCGCGGGTCTGACCGATCCGCCAGACGCGGTCCGACGCCTGGTCCTCGACCGCGGGGTTCCACCACCGGTCGAAGTGGATCACGTGGTTCGCCCGCACGAGGTTGAGGCCGGTGCCGCCGGCCCGCAACGACACCGCGAGCACACCGGCCCGGCTGTCGTTCGAGAAGCGCTCGACGATCGCGTCGCGGCGGGTGCGGGCCACGCCACCGTGGAGCACCGGCACCTCGAGACCCAGACCGTCGGCCAGGTGCGCGGCCACGCGCCGCAGGAACCGCGCGTACTGGCTGAACACGACGACGGCTTCGTCCTCGTCGACGATCTCCTCCACCAGTTCGACGAGCCGGTCGAGCTTGCCTGACCGACCGGCGAGCTCACTGCGGTCGCCGTCGATCAGGCTCGCCGGATGGTTGCAGATCTGCTTCAGCTTGGCGATCCCCGCGAACACGTGCAGGCGACGCCGCTTGGTGTCGTCGATCTCCGAGACCTCGTCGAGCATCGCCCGGGCGGTGGCCTGGTAGAGCGCGACCTGCTCGCCCGTGAGGAGGCAGTCGTCGCGCACGACGATGCGATCGGGGAGCTCGTCGACGATGCCGGGATCGGTCTTCACCCGCCGGCACACGAACGCCGCGATCCGGCGTCGCAGGTGGGCGACGCGTTCAGCGTCGTCGTCGTCGCCGGCGCCGAGGCGGTACTGCTCGGCGAACGCGGTCCGGCTCGACAACAAGCCGGGATTGGCGAATGCCATGATGCTCCACAGCTCTTCGAGGTGGTTCTCGACCGGGGTGCCGGTGGCGGCGATGTGATGGCGCGCGGTGAGCCCGCGCGCCGCTCTCGCGGTCGCGGTACGCGGATTCTTGATGGCCTGCGCCTCGTCGAGCACCACGCGGTGCCACGCGATCTGCGCGAGGCGCGCGTCGCGTCGCAACAACCCGTAACTCGTGACGAGAATGTCGGCGGACGCCGCAGTGGCGACGGGATCACCCCGCGCGCCGCCGTGGTGCACCGCCACGCGCAGGCCGGGGGTGAAGCGTTCGGCCTCGCGCACCCAGTTGCCGACGACGGATGTAGGCGCCACGACCAGCGTCGGGCGCTCATGGTCGTGCGCGGTGAGCGCGAGCAGCATGGCGGTCTTGCCGAGCCCCATGTCGTCGGCGAGGATCCCGCCGAGGTCGTTGCGCTCGAGCCAGACGAGCCAGTCGAGGCCGTCGCGCTGGTAGTCGCGCAGCGGCACGCGCACCGCGTCGGGTACCGGGACGCGCTCGGCCGGCTCCGGCTTCCACGTGCCGGTCAGCGCGCGGGCGAGCCAACTGTCGGGTTCGAGGTCGACTTCGATGTCGGTGTCGTCGTCGTCGTCGGTGTCGGCCGCGGTCTCGAGCACGCCGGCCGCATCGGTCGCGCCCAGCCGACGCACGAACGCGGCGATGCGCGCCCGTTCACCGTCGGCCAGAAAGGTCCAACGGCCGCCGAGCGAGACGAGATCGTGTTGGGCGTGCACGAGCGTGTCGAGCTCGGCGGGGGACAGGACCGAGTCGCCGATCCTCACCTCGCCGGTGAGCACGAGGCTGGCCACGTCGAGGCCGGCCGGACTGCCCTGCACGTGATAGCTGCGGCTGGTGGTGCGACGGCGCCCGAGGCGCGCGGGCAGCATCACCGCGATGCCGGCGTCGGCGAGACGCGGCGCCGCGGTCTCGAGCAGGCGGACGACGTCGTCGAGCTCCACCGGGCGGCGGGCGGGCTCGACCCCGGTCAGTGCGGGCCACGCCCGGCGGGCGGCGGCCCACTCGACGTCGACCAGGTTCGTCACTGCGTCGACGCCGACCTGGAGCAGAGCAGCCGCGGCGTCGAGGGCGGCGTCGCCCGGCGCGAGCTCGGCCATGACGGTGGTGGCGCGGCGGCCCTGGAGGCATGGGGCCAGCTCGAAACCACCACCGACGTCCTCGAGCCGCAGCACGAGCTGGGCGGCGGCGGCGCGCCGGGCGATCACCCGGTCGGACCACCGGGCGAACGTCGGGCTGGGTCGCCGGCCGTGCAGCGCCGCCGGCACCGGACCGATGGCGTCGACCGCGAGGGTGTGCACCAGGTAGCCGAGCAGGTCGTCGACCTCGGCGTGGCGCTCGCCGGCGCGGGCCAACGTGTCGGCGATGAGCTGCGCGTGCTTGCGGTCGGGCGCGGCGATCCACGCGGTCGCGAAGTTCGGGAGCGGGCCGGGGAGGACCAACCCTTCGGCGACGATGCGGCGGGCAACGACGTACACCTCGAGCAGATCCCCGAGCGCCGGGGTGACCGGCCACTGGGTCTCGATCATCGCCCGGAGCGCGGGAGCTTCGTCGACCGCCACCGCCCACCGCCGCTCGAAACCGGTCGGGGCCACCCAGAAGGAGTGGTGCACAGGTCGGGCACCCGGGCCGACGATCGGTTCGAGCTCGGCGAGGAGGGGAGGGCGGAGTTGGGCGTCGTGGTCGGTGACGAGCCAGAGTTGCCCGGCGTCGAGGCGGACGTCGAGCACGACGCGCTCGTCGATTCGCGTTGCCGGCATCGGGGCGAAGGTAGTGGAGCGGCCGCGGGTCACCCGGAAAGCCCTGGCCGGCGCGCCGTCGACGGCGCCGCCGGAGCGGAGTTCACCCGCGGGTGAGGATCTCCGGTTCTCCGTCGGTGACCCGCACGAGGTCGCGCTCGAGGTGGCCGCCGACGCCGTCCTCGGCCACCCAGCACTGCACCGCGAGCACGCTCTCGGCGACCAGTACCCCGTCGTCGCCGATGCCGTCGGCGACGACCGGGCTCTCGACGCCGAGGCCGACTCCGTAGGCGAGCGGCACCGGTGGCCGCGGCGCGGGCGCGGTGCCCGGCTGGGTGGATGCCCACGCGCCTCGGATGTCGGCGCCGGTGGCTCCGGCGCGACACGCCGCGATCATGGTGTCGAGCCCCGAACGGGCCCGCGCCGCCAACGTGGCCGCGGGTCCGTGGCGCGGCGTGCCCCCGGCTACCACGGTGCGGGAGATGCCGCCTTCGTAACCGGCGTAGAGCGCACCGGCCTGGAGGACGACGAGATCGCCCGGCTCGATCCGGCGGTCGGACACCGCGTGGCGTAGGCGCGGCGTCTCCCGGCCGGTGATGCAGGCGACGCCTTCGCTGGCCGCGGTGGGCGCGCCGAGGTGGGCCAGGCGTTCGGCGAACAAGCCGAGGAGCTGGCGTTCCGACGCGCCCGGTTGCGCCGCTTCTTTCAGCGCGCCCAGGCCCGCCTCGGCGAGGGCGACCGCGGTGCGGATGCAGCCGAGCTCGTCGACCGTCTTGCGTTCACGCGCGCGGCGCAGGGTTGCCGTCGCGTCGACGAACGCGGCGTTCGGCGCGGCCGCGCCGAGCAGCGAACGGAACATCGGGGTCATCGCGTCGGTGCCGAGGCGGGTCGCCACCGCCAGGCCCGGTATCGCCGCGACCGTGTCGTTGAGCTTCTGCGGATCCCACGACATGGAGTAGAGGTGCTCGCGAGGTATCTCGGCCGGGACGCCCACGTCGTACATCGACAACAGGTGGACGGCCTGCGTCGACCGCACGACGACGCATCCCGGCGCGAAGCTCCGCGTTCCCGACATCCACAGTTGCCGCGCGCCCGACGCGTACTGCACGTTCGCCGGCCGCCCGAGGACGAGAACGTCGAGGCCGGCGCCTTCCATGGCGGCGAACAGGCGCGCACGACGCTCGGCGCGCAGACGCGCGAAGTCGACCCGCTCGCGGTCCTGCAGCGTCAACAACCCGACACTCATCTCTTCCCGCTCTCGGCGCGGAGCGCCGGGCCGCTCGGGCCCCGCTCGCGGCCGTGCGGACCCGATGTGCTTCGACGCTCGCTCATGTCGCCACCGCGTACGGGTCGTAGTTCGCGCCGCTCAACGGCACCCAGCCGTCGTCGGTGACCGCGATGAGATCTTCGGCGCGGTAGCCGGCCGCGCCGTCGTCCCAGATCACCGGCTCGAGCACGAGGACCATGCCCGGCTGCATGACCAGCGCGTCGTCGAACGCCTCACCGAGGTCGGTCCCGACGAACGGCATCTCGGCCGGGGCGGTGCCGAGACCGTGCGCGAGGTAGAAGTGGTCGAGCCACGGCTTCACCCCGTCGTTGGCGGCGATCGCCGCGCGTCCGAGCTCGAGCGCGGTCACGCCGGGCTTGCAGATGTCGCGCACCGCATCGACCACCGCGGTCCAACGCAGGAACTGCTCCTGTTGACGGGCGTCCGGCCGGGGCTCGCGGTCGACCAGCCACGTCCGCCCGTAGTCGGAGGCGTACCCCTCGTACGTGATGCCCGCGTCGACCCACACCACGTCGCCGTGGCGGAGGAAGTCGTCACTGCTGGGAATGGGGAACGCGAGCTCGCGGTTCACCGTCCACGGGCCGGCCGCGCGCGTCGGCGCCATCACCTGCCAGATGGGGTCGATCCCGTTGGCCGACGCGCCCAGGTCGAAGATGCGGCGCAGGAACGTCGCGGTGAGCTCGTTCTGACGCACGCCCGGGTGCAGACGCGCCAGCACGTCGACCATCGCCTGTTCGTTGATGTGCTGCGCGATCCGGATGCAGCTCAACTCGTCGGGCGTCTTGGTGATCTTCGCCGGGCCGAGGATCGATCCCGCGTCGACGATCTCCGCGCCGGGGTACGCGCGTTCGAGCGCGGCGGCCAGTGGCGCGGTCAGATCGTCGACCGCGACGCGCGTACGCCCGGAGACCAGGGCGGCCAACGCCTGCTGCATGCCGTCGATGCCTTCGTCGAGCTCCGGGTACACCGCGGGGTGCACGTGATCGGGCGGGAGCTCGCCGGGGACATCGTCGGGGTAGGTGGTGAACACGTGGGGTGCGGGGTCGCCGGCCACGACCACGACCACGGGGCGCAGCAGCGCGGCGCGTCCGGCGTCGCACGCGGGGCCGGCGGTGCCGGCCGCGTAGGCCACTGCCGCGGTGGTGAGCAGGATGGCCGCGTCGACGCCGGTGGACGCCAACTGTTCCTGGAGCTTGGCGACGCGCTCGGCCCGCATGCGGGGGAGATCGGGAACGGCGGGGATCTCCATCAGAACGGCGGCTCGTGCGGGCCGACCCGGGGGCCGGGCGTGAAGGTCACTGGCATCGTGGCCACGCCGGTCATCACGGGGTTGGCGGGGTA
Organism: uncultured Actinomycetes bacterium; assembly: GCA_963819735.1. Classification (GTDB taxonomy): domain Bacteria; phylum Actinomycetota; class Acidimicrobiia; order IMCC26256; family DASPTH01; genus CAWFXC01. Next base: position 2,463,791 of record CAWFXC010000001.1, read on the forward strand.
CGGACGGAAGCGCGCCGGATCGACGACGTAGTCGGGGACGCGGCGCAGCACATCGCCCACCATCACCTGGGAGAGCGTGCGGGCGAAGTGGGAACCGATGCAGCGGTGTTCACCGAGCCCGAACGCCAGGTGCCGGTTGTCGCGGCGGTCGAGCACGATGTCGTCGGCGGACGCGAACGTGGCGGGGTCGTGATTGGCCGACACCCAGCTGATGAGGACCCGGTCGCCCCGCCCGATGTGCCGGCCGCACAGGTTGACGTCGCGGGTCGCGGTGCGCGTGAGCGACTCGTTCACGCTGAAGTAGCGCAGGAACTCCTCGATCGCCGACGGCAGCAGCGCCGGGTCGTCGATCAGCCGGCGGCGTTGCTCCGGATGCGTGCCGAGGTGGTGCAGGCCCCACGAAGTCAGCGACGTCGTGGTGTCGAGCCCTCCGCCCACCAGGTTGAACATGATGTTGCCGATCTCCTCGTCGGCGAGCGGTCGCCCGTCCAACTGGAGCTGCACCAGGAACGACGTGAGATCGGCGGTGGGGGATCGTCGACGCGCGTGCGCGTGCTCGAGCAGCTCGGCGATCATCTCCGGTGCGCGGCCGAGCGCGGCGCGGTACTCGGCTGACCCGGCCCGGTGCGACGCGGTGGCGTGGAAGAACTCCGCGTAGTGCTCCCAGTGACGCGACGGCAGGCCCATCATCTCCAGCGTGAGCACCGCGGGGACGGGAGTGGCGTAGTCGAGCACGAGATCCATCGAGCCCTGCTCGATCACCGCGTCGAGAAACCAGGTCGACGTCGCCCACATCAGCGGCACCATCCGGGCGACGGCCTGCGGGGAGAACGCGGGATTCAGGGCGCGCCGCAACTCCCGGTGCTCGGGGCCGTCGGTCTCGGCGATCCCGACCTTCGTCATCGCCGACGCGCGCGGGATACCGACGATGCCCTGGTAGTCGATCCCGTCGATCATCTCCGGTTCGAACCGGTGGGCGAAGGTCTCGTTGTCGCGCGCGACCGTTTGCACCCCCTCGTAGCCGGTCACGAGCCAGAATCCGCCGTAGGTCGTGTTGTAGGCGACCGGGCACTCTCGCCGCAGGCGCGCGTACTCCTCGAAGCGGTGTTCCAGGAACTCCGGCGCGTTGTGGTCGATGTCGACGACCGGAGCGGCGTCGTCGGCGGCGGTCATGGGCACGGGGTCCGGGATCGGAGATGGAAGCGCGTGCGGCGATCCTTGCATGCCGTCAGGAGACCGACAACCGCAGCCGCTACGGTCGCGCGGTGGACATCGGGGCATTGCTCGTCGACGAGTTCGGACGAATCCGCGAAGAGGTGCATCACGCGGTCGACGGCCTCACGCCCGACGAGTTGACGTTCCGGCCCGACGCCGACGCCAACTCCGTCGCCTGGTTGATCTGGCACCTCACGCGCATCCAGGACGACCACATCGCCGACGTCGCCGCGACCGAGCAGATCTGGACCGCCGGTGGTTGGGTCGAGCGGTTCGGCCTTCCCTTCGCCGTCACCGCGACCGGCTACGGCCACCGGAGTGACGAAGTTGCGGCAGTGCGGGTGGCCGACGGCGCCCTCCTCACCGACTACTACGACGCGGTCCACGATCACACCGTCGCCTACGTCGGCGCACTGACCGACGACGACCTCGACCGGATCGTCGACGTGCGGTGGGATCCTCCCGTCACCCTCGGCGTGCGCCTGGTGAGCGTGGTGAGCGACGACCTTCAACACGTTGGTCAGGCGGCCTACGTACGCGGGCTCATCGAGCGGCGCTGACCGCGACGCCCGGTCAGGCGACGGCGGCGGTGGGCGGCGCTGATTCGACGGCCCGCTCCGCGGCTTCTGCCGCGTCACTCGCCGACATGACCGACGCGTCCGATGCGGCTGACGCGGCCGTGACCTTCCGGTGGGCGTAGAGGCCCCAGATCCCGGCCCCGACCGCGGCCAACGCTCCCACCACGATCCCGGCGCGGGTGCCGAACGCGTCGCAGATGTAGCCGAGCAGTGGACCGCCGATGGGCGTGCTGCCGATCAGCACCATCCCCTGCAGCGCGAGCACGCGGCCGCGCATCGCGGGATCGGAGCGCATCTGCACGATCGCCGTCGACGCGGTGATGAAGGCGACGCTGGTGAGACCCACGAGCACCGCGATCGGGAACGCGGCGATCAAGGTGGGAGCTGCCGCGAGCACGAACATGGCGGCGCCGAACGCGAACGCGGCGTACACGACGTGGCGGGTGTCGATCACCCGGATCTGGGCGGCGGCCAGCGCACCCATCACCGAGCCGATGCTCAACACCGAATACAGCAGCGTGAACGAGCCGTTGGTGCCGTTCAGCGTGTGCTCCACGAACAGTGGGATCACGACCGGGAAGTTGAAGGTGAGCGTGCCGACCACGGCCATCATCACCATCGGGATCCAGAGCTCGGGCACGCGGCGGATGTAGCGCACCGCGGCACGCAGCTGTCCCTTCGCCTTGACCACCACCGGCGGTTGGCGCAGGTCGGCGCGGCGCATCATCAGCAGCCCCGCGATCACCGCGAGGTAGGAGATGCCGTCGATCGCGAAGCACCATCCGTAGCCGACGGTGACGACGAGCACCCCGGCCAGCGCGGGGCCGATCACGCGCGAGCTCGTCATCAACGCACTGTTGAGGGTCACCGCGTTCTGGACGTCGTCCTCGGGGACCATCTCGGCGACGAACGATCGCCGGGCCGGATTGTCGAACGCGAGCATGAAGCCCCCGGCCAGCGCGACGAGATAGAACGCAGGCAGCGGCGGGTGGGGCATGAACGCGAGGGCGGCGAGGGCGAACGACTGCAGCATCTCCAGCGTCTGCGTGATCAGGAGGAGCTTGCGCTTGTCGGAGCGGTCGGCGACCAGCCCGCCCCAGGCGCCGAACAGGAGGATGGGACCGAACTGACACGCGACCAGCAGGCCGATGGCGACCCCGCTGTGGGTGAGGTCGAGGACGAGCAGCGTGAGTGCGATCGTCGTGAGCCAGGTGCCGGCTTGTGAGACCAGCTGGCCGCTGAAGAACAGGCGGAAGTTGCGGTTCTTGAGCGCCCGGAACGTGCGGGCGGTGCGGTGCTTCATGGGCGATCACCGGCGCGATCACCGGGAGGCAGCGCGATCAGCCGTTCCAACACTTCGGCCGCCGCGGCCAACCGCTCGACGTCGTCGGCGGAGAGCTCCTGCAGTCGCGTCGCCAGCCACGCGGTGCGCCGAGACCGGTTCTGCATGACGTGACGGTGACCGGCGGGCGTGATCGCGGCACGCGACACGCGCCGGTCGGTGTCGTCGGTGCGGCGCTCGACGAACCCCATCGCTTCGAGCTTGACCACGGCCTTGGTGATGCTCGGCGGCGCCACGTGCTCGCGCACCGCGAGCGTCCCGAGGGTGAGGGGACCTTCGCGGTCGATGGTGGCCAGCGCCGACGAGAGCGTGGGTACGAGACCACCGGCGTCCTGGTGGCGGAGGATGCGGGCCAGCCGGGTGACCGACAACCGCAACCGACCGGCGACCTCCACCGGGTCAGCGGTCTTCGGATTGGCGGTCTTCGAGGTGTCGGTCTTCATGGGGCTGGTCCGGGTCGCCATGGACCCAGTGTACCCGAAGTATTTACCTTGGGAAACTAATAATCAGACGGTACGCGCTAGTTGCTGAACGGATCGGGGGAGCTCGCCACCACCCACATCGAGAAGTACTGCGCCGATGCGCCGTAGGCCTGGGCCAGTGCCACCTTCGCCCCGTCGACCTGGTGCTCACCGGCGCGGCCCCGCACCTGGAGCGCGGCCTCGGCGAAGCGGAGCAGGCCCGACGCCCCGATCGGGTTCGACGACAGCACGCCCCCCGACATGTTCACCGGGAACGAGCCGGTGAGCGCGGTGTCGCCGCGCTCCACCATCTTCCAGCCTTCGGACGGCGCGGCGATGTCGTGCGCCTCGAGCCACATCGGCTCGTACCAGCTGAACGGCACGTAGAGCTCGGCGCAGTCGATCTGCTCGAGCGGGTTGGTGATGCCGGCCTGGGCGTACACGTCGGCGGCACAGTCGACCGCGCCCTGCGGCCGGACCGGGTCGCGGCCGGGGAACTGCGACGGCTCCGACCGCACCGCGGAGCCGAGGATCCACGCCGGGGGACGGCCGGCCGCGGCCGCGGCCTCGCCGCCGGCCTGATCGGTGAACACGACCGCGCACGCGCCGTCGGACGACGGGCACGACTCGAGGAAGCGCACCGGGTCCCACATCATCGGGGACGCCTTCACGGTCTCGATCGAGATGTCGGCCAGCTTCAGGTGTGCGTATTCGTTCTTCATCGCGTTCTGACGGTCCTTCACCGCGACCATCGGCCCGATGTCGGCCGGCGCGCCGGTGCGGTACATGTAGGACCGCATGTAAGGCGCGAACGCGCCACCGGCGCCGATCGATGCACCCCGGCCCGAGCCGAGCGCGAACTGCGCGTTGCCCTCCGACTGCTTCTCGAGGGCCACCGCGAGCACGCGCTGATGGCGACCGGTCTCCACGTGGTGCGACGCGACGATGCCGGTGGTGCCGCCCACCGAACCGGCCGTGTGCACGCGGAACATCGGCTTGCCGGCCGCGCCCAACGCGTCGGTGAGGTACAGCTCGGGCTTCATGACGCCCTCGAACAGGTCGGGCGCCTTCCCGACGACGACGGCGTCGATGTCGGCCCAGGTCATCTCGGCGTCGTCGAGTGCACGGAGCGCGGCCTCGCGGGCGAGTCCGGCGTAGGAGACGTCGCGCCGGGCCCGCTTGTGGTGGGTCTGGCCGACCCCGACGATCGCACAGGGCTGGTGGCTCACTTCGATTCCCCCTCGAGGATGCAGACCAGGTTCTGCTGCAGGCACGGTCCCGACGTCGAATGCGCGAGCGTCCGGTGCTTGCCGGTGTCGCGGATCTGACGGGCCGCTTCGGTGATGCGCACGAGCCCGGTCGCCATGATCGCGTTGGCCGCGAGCGGGCCGCCCGACGGGTTCACCGGAACGTCGGCGCCGAGGCCGAGTGCTTCGACGAGGAGCGGCTCCTCGTGCGTGAACGCGGACTGGATCTCCGCGATCTCGACCGGGGCCTCCTCGATACCCGCAGCCTTGGCCGCGAGCGTGGTGGAGGGCGACGACGTGAGGTCGCGCATCCCGGGATAGTGCAGCTCGCTGTAGTGCGCGAGGCCGGTGATCCACACCGGGTGCTCGCACAGCTCCCGCGCCTTGTCGGCCCGGGCGATGACCACCGCGGCGGCGCCGTCGGTGATGGGCGGGAGGTCGTGACGTCGCAGCGGCGAGCGCACGTACTCCTCTCGCAACAGCACGTCGGGATCGAAGTCGCCGGTGACCTGCGCGTGCGGGTTGGATTTCCCGTCGCGCCGACTGCGGACCGCGATCTCGGCCATCTGGCGCTCGGTGACCTTGCCCGCGTCGATGAGGGCGCGGGCCTGCAACGCGGCGAAGCTGGCCGCGTCGGCACCGAGCGGGGCCAGGTAGTACGGGTCCATCTCCATCGGGTAGATGAGCGCCGGGTCGGCGGTCGACGACCGCCCCGAACCCATCGCCACCGCGGTGTCGATGTCGCCCAGCTGCAGGCGCAGGAAGGCCTCGTAGAGCGCCCACGCTCCGTCCATCTCGACGTGCGAGTCGCGCTTGGGCGGCCACGCGCCGATGGCGTCGATGTTCTGGACGAACGAGAACGCCTGGCCCGCGACGTAGTCGCAGCTCCCCGCGCAGGTGAAGTCGACCTCGCGGCGGGTGATACCGGCGTCTTCGACCGCGCCGGTGATCACCTCGAGCAGCATCTGGGCTTCGGTCTTGTCGGTGTTGCGGACCATCGGCGAGACGGACCAGCCGATGATCGCGATGTCGTCGGAGTTCGGCATCACTGGATCCTGTTCACGAGGTCGGGGTCGGTGACGTCGGGTTCGCCGGTCGGTATCCAACCGAGGAGGTTGCCCTCGGCGTTGGCCATGAGATCGGCCTTCTCCGCCTCGGACGCCCACACGGCCGACACCCGCATCCCGATGCGCACGTCGTCGTTGGGGGTGTCGACGACCGGCTGGTACCCGAGGATGACGTCGGTGTCGTCGAGCCAGACGTGGACCCGTGCGAACGGCTCGGTCTCGGTCTGTCCCGGGTACTGCACCGGCGTGATGATCGTGTAGTTCGTGACCGTGCCCCGCTGCGGGAGGTCGACCTCGTGCTCCGAGGTGAGCTCGATCGCGTCGACGGGGCAGTAGCCCTTGCCGCCGGTATAGGTGCGGCTGCAGACGGGGCAGCGCAGTCCGAGGAAACGCCCCTCTTCGTTGGCCTGCTCGGCGCGTTCCGCGTTGGGCGTGACCGGGATCCGGTACGTGATGGACGCGTTGTAGTCCATCATCGTGACCGGCTCGCCGTCGGGGTCGGCACCGTCGTCGGCGAGCACGGGCTCCTCACCGGGGACGAACGCCTCGATGTCGGTGATGTGGCCGATGCGGGTGGCCCGCCAGCGGGGCGCGACGCGCAGGCCGGTACTCAGCGCATCGATCGAGCCCGCATCGACCGCGTGCAGGAACGCGGTGTCGGCGCCGTCGAGCTTGATGAGCGCGAAGGCGAAGGGCTGGTCGAGCGGGTGCTGGACGGTGGGGCTCGTCACCCACGACCACGACACGACGGTGCCGGCGGGACCGACGTCGACGAAGTCGTGGGCGAGCTCGTTGCCGGTTTCGGGCTCCCACTCGAGCGGCGGGACGATGACCCGGTCACCGCTGCGGATGCCGATGATCCGCTGGTCGGTGAGTGCGGTCATGAATGCCCCGACAACCGGTCCGAGGGACCGCTTGTACGGGAACTGAATGGTGCTCTCCACGACTCGTGCCACTGCATCTCCCCCCGCGGGCGCGCCGCCGGCTCTCGGACTGACGGAGGGAGGCTATGTCGAACGGGGAGTGCTGTGCCCAGTCGTGCGCGGCCGTGTGATCCGCCCGGGGTCGCGGCACGGATTCAGAGGCGGGATCAGACCAGCGTGTAGATGGTCATGAAGATGCCGGCGACGAGGCAGTAGATCGCGAACGGCGTGAGCGTGCGGGTCTCGAAGTACTTGGTGAGCAGCCGCACCGCGGCGTAGGCGGCGAGACCGGCGGCAATGCTGCCGACGAGGACCTGACCGCGGATGTGGTCGCCCTCGTGGCCGAAGAGCTCGGGGAGCTTGTAGAGACCGGCGAGCAGGATGATCGGGGTGGCGAGCATGAAGGAGAGGCGCGCCGCGTCCTCGTGGTCGAGGCCGCGGAGCAGCCCTGCGGTCATGGTGACGCCCGAGCGGCTGATCCCGGCGAACAGGGCGAGGATCTGGGCGGAGCCGACGAACGTGCCCTCGCGGAGGTTGAGGGTGTCGAGGTCGCGCCCGACGTCGTTGCCGACATCGGTGTGGTGTTCGTGGGTGTTGACGAGATTGCGGACGTCGGCTCGGCGGCGGAGGCGTTCACCGGCGAGCAGGATCAGCCCGTTGATGGTGAGGAAGATCGCGGCCGCGGTGGGCTTGGCGAACACGGTGCGGAGACTGCTCTCGAAGATCAACCCGACGATGCCGACGGGGACGGTCCCCACGACGAGGAGCCAGGCCATGCGTTCGTCGACGGTGTCGAGGCGGCGTTTGCGAATCGACGTGAAGAACCCGCGGATGACCCGGACCCAGTCGTGGCGGTAGAAGATCAGCAGTGCGATCGCGGTCGCGCAGTGCAGGCCGACGAGGAACGCGAGGTAGAAGGAGTTGTCGGCCGACTGACCCTTGACCAGGCTGTCCCACCCGAGCAGTTCGGGCACGAGCACCGCGTGGCCCAGACTCGAGATCGGGAACAGCTCGGTGAAGCCCTGCAGCAGGCCGATCACGATCGCCTGGAAATACGTCAACGGCGCCGTCGCCAGCGTCAACATCCCGACCTCTTCCCCTTCCCGCGACCGCTCGAGCCCGCGTCAGCCCTCGTGGGCTTCACCGTCGACGGTGTCGAACTTCTCCGCGTTCAACGTGACACTGGCGAGGACGCCGAAGAGGGACCCGCCGATCACGCCGAGCCCGCACCCGAGGCCCACCCAGACGTACCACTCGGTCTTGTCGGAGATGGCGGCGGCGGTGATGCACAGGAAGATCACCATGCAGATCGGGATCGAGATCACGATCCCCTTGATCAGAGACCGGACGAGATGCTTCTCGGCCGCCTTCTCCGCCTCGAGCGCGGCATCGATCTCCGCCGGGGTATGGCTTGCTTCGGCCAGGACCACTTCGCTGCTCATGGGATCCCCTCGGGTCGGTGCGGCAACGACGGCACATCGTGGCACGCCCCGAGGTGTCGGCGGGTACCGCAGCCCGAACGCGGGTCGACCCGCACCCGGCCCTCACGGAATCATCACAATTCGCGGGTGCGCGGTTCACACAGCACGGATTGCATGAACCCATGGCCGACACGACCGTTCACATCCCCACCGTCGACAGACCCGTCGTCGACGTGCCCGCCGTCGCCGACGACCGTCCCACCACCTCGGGGCTGGCCACGGGGCTGACGTTCGCGGCCGCGCTGGTGTTCGCGCTCCTGTTGCGAGGCGGCGCCATCTTCGTCGGGATCACCGTCCTGTTCCTGATCTTCGTCCCGCTGGAGAAGCTCTTCGCCTTCCGGCCCCAGAAGGTGTTCCGCCCGGGTCTGCTCACCGACCTCACCCACCTGCTGGTCAACAACGTGCTGACGGCCGCGGGCACGATCGTGCTGGTCGTGATCGCGGCCATCCCGCTCTTCTGGGTGCGGCGGTTCGACATCGTGGGCGCGCTGCCCACGTCGGCGGCCGTCGCGCTGGCGGTCGTGCTCGTGTTCGTCGGCCAGTACTGGGGCCACCGGCTCAGCCACACGGTGCCGTTCCTGTGGCGCTTCCACTCGGTGCACCACAGCATCGAGCAGATGGACTGGGCGGCTTCGGCCCGGTTGCACCCACTCGACTCCGCGTTCACGCAGGCGTTCATCGTGTTCCCGCTCTTCCTGCTCGGCTACTCGAGTGGCGTGTTCGCCGGCGTCACCGTGTTCGTCGTGCTGCTCGCGCTGTTCCAGCACGCCAACGTGCGGCTGCGCTTCCCCGTCGTCCGTTGGGTGATCAACACGCCCGAGTGGCACCACTGGCACCACTCGATCGACGCTGAAGCCCGCGACAAGAACTTCGGGCTGCCGGTCGTCGACAAGATCTTTGGTACCGCCTACCTGCCGCGGGACCGTCGGCCCACGGGCTTCGGGACCGACTCGCCCGTGCCGGTCGACGGGTACCTCCGTCACCTGGCCTACCCGTTCACCGCCGCGGCGCGTTCGTAAGCGGCGCGTTCGCTCGCACGCGGCGCGGCCGCGCGGCTCGGTAAGGTGCGCGGGTGCGCATCCTCGACGAGAGCGGCCCGACTCCCGAGAACGTCGTCATCGAACACGTCGCGCCACCGGATACCCTCCCGACCGACCGCGCGTTCGTGCGCCTCAACATGATCACGTCGGCCGACGGCGGGAGCGCGGTCGCAGGGTTGTCCGGTGGTCTCGGCAACCGCGACGACCACGCGGTGTTCGGGGCGCTGCGAGCGGGGGCCGACGGCGTGATCGTGGGGCTCGGCACCGTGGTGGCGGAGCAGTACCAGGTGCCGGCGACGGACGGGCTGCACTTCTACGTGGTCGCCGACGTGCCCGACATCAGCGGCGACGCCGCGCTGTTCGAGTCGGGTCGGGCCACCCTGGTGCTCCCGGAGGACGCCGGACCCGCGCCCGCCGGTGTGCCCGAGCTGCGCGCCGGCACGAACGGTCTTGTCGACGTGCGCACGATCATCGCCGGCCTGGCGGGGAAGTTGTTGGTGGCGGAAGGTGGCCCGAGCCTGGCCGGCCTCCTGCTCTCGCTCGGGTTGATCGACGAGTTCTTCGTGACCATCGCGCCGCGCGTGATCGCGGGCGACTCCGGCCGCGTGGCCCACGGGCCGGAGGCCGATCCCGGAGTCTGGGAGCTGCGCCACGGGTTCGTCGACGACGAGGGCTTCCTGTTCCTCCGTTACGTGCGCGCCCGCTGATTCCGGCGCGCCCGCTCACCGCTGCGGCATGCTGAGGGGATGTTCATCCCGCTGATCGACGCCCCTGGTCCATCCGACGAGACCAGTCTCGTCATCGCGGTGCGGGGGAACCGTGTGACGCTGCTCGACATCGAGCCCGACACGCACCCCGCCACGACGCAGATCTTTCTCGGTGTGCTCTCCGGTCGTCACTGCTGGGCGATCGACGCCGACCCCGACGGCGAGCTCGACGAATTCACCGACCTGCGCGCGCTGTGGGGGTCGGTCGACGAACCGACCTGGGTGGTGGCCGGTCGGGCGGTGCAGCTGGTGGAGTGGCGCCGCACCCATCAGTACTGCGGACGCTGTGGGACGCCCACCGAGGAGGTGCCGGGGGAGCGGGCCCGCCGATGCCCGGCGTGCGCGCTGCTCGCGTACCCGCGGCTGGCACCGGCGGTGATCATGTTGGTCGAGCGCGACGACGGGCGCGCGCTGCTGGCCCGGAACGCACTGTTCCCCGCGGGGATCTTCTCGTGCCTGTCGGGATTCGTGGAGCCGGGCGAGACGCTCGAGAACGCGGTGCGCCGCGAGGTGCTCGAGGAGGTCGGGATCGAAGTCGGCGACGTCGACTACCGGGGGAGCCAACCGTGGCCGTTCCCCCACCAACTGATGGTCGGCTTCGGTGCTCGCTATCGCTCGGGCGAGATCACCGTCGACGGGAACGAGATCGCGGAGGCCGACTGGTTCACGCCCGAGGACGCGCCGGTCTTCCCGACGAACATGTCGATCGCCGGCCACCTCATCGACGGCTGGCGCAACCGCCCGCGTTCCTGAACTCAGTCCCTCGGCGCGAGCGGGATCACCGGCGCACCTCGGCGCGACCGGGTCAGGAACGGGGCGCGGTGAGGTCGTAGAGCGTCACGCCACCGACCGTGTTGCCGGTGAAGTTGGCCTCGACCCACGACCGGATGGCCGACGACGTGCTCGCCGTCGTGCTGCCACCGAATCCACCACCGCGTCCGAATCCGCCCCCGGCGAATCCACCGAACCCGCCCCCGGCGATGAAGTAGTGGATCTTCCCGGCCCGCACGTAGGACTCGAACTGCGCCAGCGTCGGCGTGGGGTCGGTGCCGTTGAACCCGCCGATGGCCATCACCGGATCGTTGGTCGCGAGTTGGTAGCCCGACGCCTCGTTGGCGCCGACCGTCGCCGCGATCCACGTGTACTTGCCCGCGTCGGCGGACAGCACTTTGGTGAGCGCCGCGGTCGGCGAGCTGCCGTTGAGCAGGCCTCCGGCGCCGCCTCCTCCCGCGCCTCCACCGCCGCCGAATCCGCCCCCGCCGGGGAACCCGCCGGTACCGCCGCCGTTCGGGATGCCCTGCGGGATCCGGCCCGCGAAGCCGCCGCCCCCGAATCCGAAGCCGCCGGTGCCCGCGGGGCCGGCCGTCGGGATCGCGCCCGAGTGGGTGGTGCGCGCGGTCGAAAGGGCGAAGCCGGCCGGTGCCGCCAGCGCGATCGTGATCACGCCGACGGCCACGAACACCCCGGCGCGCCCACGGATCTGGTGCACGAAGAGCAGCAACCCGGCACCGAGCAGCCCGCCGACGAGTACGACGGTGCGCAGCCACGGTGCCCAGTCGGGCGACCGGTCCAACAACTTGTATGCCCACCAGGCGGTGACGACGAGGGTGGCCGCGAGCACGACGCGGGCCGCGGGATCGTGCCGCCGCTTCCAGAGCATGCCCGCGCCCATACCGACGAGCGCGCCGATCGCGGGCGCGAGGGCGACCGAGTAGTAGGGGTGGATGATCCCCTTGCCGAGCGAGAACGCGAGCCCGGTCACGAGGAGCCATGCGCCCCAGAGCACGAACGCGGCGCGGACGCGGTCGGTGCGCGGGTAGCGCCACCGCCACACCAGCCCGGCGACGAGCAGGATCAGCGCGGCGGGGAGCAGCCAGGAGATCTGGGTGCCGAACTCGGCGCCGAACATGCGGGTGAGGCCGGTCGGTCCCCAGTTGCCGCCCGCGCCGCCACCACCGCCGACGCTGCCGGTCTCGTTGCCGGTCAGCCGGCCGAAGCCGTTGTAACCGAAGATCAGGTTCAGCAGGCTGTTGTTCTGCGAACCGCCGACGTAGGGACGCGCGCTCGCCGGCGTGAGCTCCACGATGGCGACCCACCAACTCGCGGCCACGACCAACGTCACACACGCGAGCACCAGTTGCCAGATCCGACGCCAGAACGTGACCGGCGCCGCGATCAGGTACACGAGCCCGAACCCGGGCACCACCATGAACGTCTGCAGCATCTTGGCGAGGAACCCGAAGCCGACGAGCGCGAACGCGAACAGCAACCAGCGCGTGCTGCCGTGCTCGAGCGCGCGGATCATCGCGTAGGCGCCCGCGACCAGGAGCAGCACGAGCATCGCGTCGGGGTTGTTGAAGCGGAACATCAACGCCGCGACCGGAGTGAGCGCGAGGATGGCCCCGGCGAGCAACGCGGAACCGGCGGAGAACCAGCGGCGCACCGCGAGGTAGAGCACGCCCACCGCGGCCACGCCCTCGAGCGCCTCCGGCACCAGGATGCTCCACGAGTTCACACCGAACACCCGGGCCGAGAGCTCCATCACCCACAGCGCGGCGGGAGCTTTGTCGACGGTGATGAAGTTCGAGCTGTCGAACGAGCCGAAGAAGAACGACTTCCAGCTCTGGGTGCCGGCCTGCACCGCGGCCGAGTAGAAGCTGTTGGCCCAGCCCGACGCGCCGAGACCCCACAGGTAGAGGAGCGCGGTGCCGGCGAGGAGCGCCAGGAGGCACGGGCGCACCCAGGCGGGGTCTTGCGGCCGCCCGCGGAGCAGGTTCCGGCCCCGGCCCGGTCGACCCGGCGGCCGCCCGGGAGCAGGGGTTACCGGATGGGCTTCGTCGAGCTCGCGCGTCGCGAGGGTCGAGGCGGTCATCGTGACAGATTGGCCGGGCAACTTTGGGCGGGCCTGAGCCCCACCTCAGAACTTCCTGAGATCGGGCTGCGCCGGGGCCGAGAGCGGAAGCTGCAGCGTGAAGCGCGCCCCGCCGCCCGCCTCGTTGACCACCGACGCCGCCCCGCCGTGCTCTTCGGCGATGCCGGCCACGATCGAGAGTCCGAGCCCGGAGCCCGTGCCCACGCGCGCTTCGTCGGCGTGCCAGAACCGGTCGAAGCCGTGCTCGAGCGCGTCGGCGCCGAGACCCGGGCCGTGATCGCGGACGGTCACGACCGCGCCGCCGTCGACGATGTCGGCCCCGACCTCGATCGGCGAGCCCGCCGGCGTGTAGAGCAACGCGTTGGCCACCAGGTTCGCGATCGCCTGGCGCAAGTGGTCGCGGTCGCCGAGGACGACGACGGGTTCCGGCGCGTCGAGGGTGATGCGGCGGTCGGGCGCGACCGCGACCGCGTCACTGCACGCGTCGGCCGCGAGCACCGCGAGGTCGACCGGTTGCCGTTCGGCGGGACGCGTCTCGTCGAGTCGCGCCAGCAGGAGCAGATCGTCGACGAGCGTCTTCATCCGCGCCGTCTCCTCTTCGATCCGGCGCAGGATCACCGCGAGCTGCACGCGGTCCTGATCGACACCGAGCCGGAACAACTCGGCGAAGCCCTGGATCGACGTGAGCGGAGTCCGCAATTCGTGTGACACGTCCGCGAGGAATTGGCGCAGCCGGAACTCGGTGGCGGCGCGGGCGCGGAATGCGTCCTCGATCTCGCTCAACATCGTGTTGAGCGCGAGGCCGAGTTGACCCACCTCGGTGCGGGCGTCGGCCTCGACGCGTTGCGACAGGTCGCCGGCGGTGATCGAACGGGCCTGTGTGGCCATGTGCTCGAGCGGGCGGAGGCCGCGGCGCAGGATGAGCCACGAGCCGACGGCCAGGATCAGCAGCAGCCCGGCCGCCGCCGCCGCTTCGATGAGCACGAACCGGTGCAGCGACGAGTTCACTTCGCTGAGCGGGACCGCCACGACCACGGAGTCGCCCGTGGGGTTGTCGGTGCCGACCACGATCCCCCTCCACCGGGTGGAACCCGAGACAGAACCGGTGGAAAAGAGGTGCTCGCCCGGCCCCGACGGCAGATCGGTCGGCAACTTCGGTTGCGTGGACCGGTTCGATAGCTGGACGCGACTGACGACGGTTCCGGAAGCGTCGCGCAACTCGCCGTAGGTCCCCGGCGGCACGACCACGGGTGGCTTGGGCGGGAGGCCGCCACCGTTCGCGTCGTTCGGCACCGACCCCGCGCCCGAACCGCCGTTGCCCGCAGCCCCGCCGGCACCGCCACCGTCGTTCCCGCCGTTCCCGCCGTTCCCGAGACCGGCCTGGGCCCGCAACTGTTGGCTGACCAAGGCGACCGACGCGCGCAGTTGCTGGTCGAGCCGGTCGTGCAACGAGCGCGAATAGAAGGAGTAGGTGACCACGCCGAACACCGCGAGCCCGACCGCCGCGAGCGCGACGAGCGCGATGACCATGCGGAGACGGAGCGTCATGAGGAGGTTCCCACTGCGGTGGTCGGAGGAGAGTCCGGAAGGGCTGGGAACGATCCTGCCCCAACCCGGAGCCGGAGCGCGGTACCTATGCGGCCCGCGCGGAGTCGGCCGTCGCGCCGCGACCGGCGTTGTACGCGCGTTCGGCGTCGGACTCCGTATCGGGCGGGATGACGTGGTGTCGGAACAGCAACCGGTCAAGGATCACGAACTGCACGATCCAGAGGGTCCCGAACGCGGCGACGTTGGCGGCCTCGATGACCAGCGTGCGCACGGTGGAGTCGACCCCCGCGTTCGCGGCCCAGGCCGCCGCCGCGGTGACCGCGAGGGTCGAGAGGCCGAGCCCGATGAACGAGAGGGCCCAGAACGGTCCGACTTCGCCGCGCATCGACCGCTTGCCCGTCTTCTTCCAGACCCAGCGGCGGTTGAGCTCGAACGAGGGGACGGTGCCGACCGCGGTGGCGATCACGTTGGCCCACCCGGCCGGCACCGTGTTGGTCGCCACCAGGACGCCGAGCACGGTGAGGCTGATGCTGGTGGAGATCAGCGACACCGCGCCGTAGCGGAACCACTGCGCGAGCCGATTCACGACAGGATCTCCGTCGACAGTTGGAACACCCAGCGCCGGAGCAGCACGAAGCGGGCGACCGTCGCCAACCCGTTGGCGGCGGTGAGCGTGAGCAGGATCACGGGCAGGGCGGTGACGTCGAGCGCGGCGAGCACACCGAGGGCGCCCAGTGTGAGGGCGAGCGGGAGCAGCGAGAGCGCGGCGGCGGCGCGGTAGTGGCGGGCCCGGCCGGCGCGGCCGCGGCGCGCGAACGTGAGGCGGCGATTGGCCGCGGTGTTGGCGAACGAACAGACGGTCAGCGCGACCACGTCGGCGAGCACCGCGCCGAGGGGCGCGAACAGGAGCGCGAAGAGCGCGGCGAACACCACTGTGCTCACGACGCCGATCGACGCGAAGCGGATCATCTGGTGCCCGAGGCCCGGATCGAGGTCGTCGTCGGTGTCGGCGCCGAAGGGCGGCAGCGCGCCGTCGCCGCGCGCGAAGCGCCGGATCATGCGCCAGACGCCGCGCAGGTCGTCGGTGGCGGTGCTGACGATGTCGACACGCGAGCTCGGGTCGTCGATCCAGTCGACGGGGACCTCGTGGATCCGGAACCCGTTGTGCTCTGCGAGCACCAACAGCTCGGTGTCGAAGAACCATCCCTGGTCCTCGATCAGGGGTAGGAGCGCGTCGGCGACGTCGCCGCGCACCGCCTTGAACCCGCACTGCGCGTCGGAAAAGCCCGCGCGCAGTGCGGTGCGGAGGATGAGGTTGTAGCTGCGCGAGATGAACTCGCGCTTCGGGCCGCGCACGACGCGCGCGCCGGACGCCAACCGGGTGCCGATGGCGACGTCGCTGTGGCCGGAGAGCAGGGGCGCGACGAGCGGCAACAGCGCGTCGAGATCGGTGGAGAGATCGACGTCCATGTACGCCACGACCGCGGCCTCGCTCGCTGACCAGGCGGTGCGCAACGCGCGGCCGCGGCCCTTCTGGTCGAGGTGCCGCGCGAACACGCCGTCGAGCTCATGGCCGAGCCGGCACGCGATGGCCCAGGTGCGGTCGGTGCTGGCGTTGTCGGCGATCGTGATGATCCACGACAACGCGAAGCGATCCGACAGGTAGCCGTGGAGACGCCGGACCGACGCTTCGAGATCGTCCTCCTCGTTGTAGACGGGGATGACGATCTCGACCGCGGTCGCCGTGCGGCCGTGAGGCCGGTTCTCACTGACGAGCAGATTGTCGACGGAGGTCTCGTTCACGGAGCCATCGTCACCGCCGAGGTTTGGGCGAGCCTCCGTCGTTCCTGGGAGTTCCATCAGAAGAGGAAGAGTCGCTTCCTGCCGGCGCGTATCGTCTGTCGGTACTCGAGCAAGGAGCTTGCGTTGTCGACCGCTGATGAGCAGCCGTACGTGCTCGTCGTCGACGACGAGGAACACATCACCGAGATGCTCGCCATGGGCCTCGGGTTCAACGGCTTCGCGGTGGAGCGCGCCGCTTCGGGGCGCGGCGCCCTCGACAGCATCGAACGGCGGCGGCCCGATCTCCTGGTGCTCGACGTGATGTTGCCGGATCTCGACGGCTTCGAGGTCGTCCGCCGCTTGCGGCTCACCGAAGGTGCGGGCACCCAGATCCCGGTGATCTTCCTCACCGCCCGCGACACCACCCGCGACAAGGTGGAGGGTCTGCGGCTCGGCAGCGACGACTACGTGACCAAGCCGTTCAGCATCGAGGAGCTCATCGAACGGGTGAAGGCGGTCCTGCGGCGATCGGCAGGGATCGGTCCCGGCGCGCACCGCCTGACCTACGCCGACCTCGAGCTCGACGAGGACACGCGCGACGTCTGGAGAGCGGGCAAGCTCATCGAGCTCACGCCCACCGAGTACCGATTGCTCCACTACCTCCTGGCGAATGCGCGCCGCGTGCTCACGCGCGACCAGATCCTCGAATCGGTGTGGGACTACTCGTTCGCCGGCAATGCCAGCGTGCTCGAGACTTACATCAGCTACCTGCGGCACAAGGTCGATCGGGTTGACCCGCCGCTCATCCACACCGTGCGCGGTGTCGGGTACAGCCTGCGGGTCCCGCCCGAACGCTGACCACCGCCGCGAGATCGATCATCACCGGCGTTCGACCGGAAGTCGGCGCGTTGGCTCAGCGCGTCCCAAGGATGGTCTGAGGAACGGATCCGATCATCGGCCCACGATTCATCCCGTGAGGAGCCGAGACCGTGACCATCACCGATTCCACCCTCGCCGACCCGATCCCGGCGAGGTCGACTGTCGTCGACGGTCCCGACACGCGTCGCGTGACCACCACACCGGCCGCGCCGTCGGTGCCGACCGCGCCCCCGGCGCGTCGGCGCGTGTTCCACCGGCCGAGTCGCTCGGGGTGGATCGTGGCCGGCATCGCGCTCCTCGCGGCGGTTCTGTACGCGTGGGGGCTCTCGAAGGTCGGGTACGCGAACAGCTACTACACCGCGGCGGTGAAGAGCGGGAGCGTGAGCTGGAAGGCGTGGTTCTTCGGCTCGATCGACCCGGGCAGCTTCATCACCGTCGACAAGCCCCCGGCCGCGCTGTGGTTGATGGGTCTGTCGGCGCGCGTGTTCGGGTTCAGCACGTGGAGCATGTTGCTGCCGGAAGCCGCGGCCGGTGTGGGCTCCGTCCTCATCCTGCATCGCCTCGTGCGACGTTGGATGGGCGACGCCGCCGCGCATCTCGCCGCGCTGGCATTGGCGTTGACGCCCGTCGCGGTGGCGATGTTCCGATACAACAACCCCGACGCGTTCCTCACCTTCCTGTGCCTCGCGGCCGCGTGGGCATTGTGGACCGCGCTCGAGACCGGGCGCACCCGCTGGTTGGTGCTCTCGGCCGCGATCGTCGGTCTCGCGTTCGAGACGAAGATGTTGCAGGCGTTCCTGATCGTGCCCGCGTTCGTGCTCGTGTACGCGATCGCCGGCAAGCCGCGCTTCTGGAAGCGCATCGGCCAACTGGCGGCCGCGCTCGTCGCGCTCGTGGTGTCGTCGGGCTGGTGGGTCGCAGTGGTCGCGCTGTGGCCCGCGTCGGCGCGGCCGTACATCGGCAGTACCAGCGACAACTCCATCGTCAGCCTGGTGTTCGGATACAACGGCCTGTCCCGCATCTTCGGCAGCAGCGGGCCAGGCGGCGGCGCGGTAGCCGGCGGTGGTGGCGGTCAGAGCGTCGGCTTCGGTGGCAACGCCGGCTGGTTCCGCATGTTCAACCTCGCCAATGCCGGCCAGATCTCGTGGCTGCTCCCGCTCGCCGGGGCCGGCTTGCTCGCCGGTCTGTGGTTGACGCGGCGCCGGCGCCGGACCGACCTCGGACGCGCCGGTTGGCTGCTCTGGGGCGGTTGGGCGCTGGTGAGCCTGGTCGTGTTCAGCCTCTCGACCGGCGTGTTCCACCAGTACTACACGGTGCAGGTCGCGCCGGCCGTCGCCGCGCTCGCGGGCGCCGGGGCGGTGGCGCTCTGGAAGTTCGGTCGTAGGCACGCGGCGCTGCGGATCGCGCTGCCGCTCGCGATCGTGGTGACCGCGGGATGGGCGGTCGTGGTGCTCGCCCGCACCCCGAACTACCAGCCGTGGCTGCGGCCCGTGATCATGGTGGGCGCGGCCGTAGCCGCCGCCGGTCTCTGGTTCGGTGACCGGCTGCGCAGCAAGGGCATCGTGCTGGCAGCCACCGGGGTCGCCGCGGTCACACTGCTCGCCGGCCCGACGGCCTATGCCGTCACCACAGTGCTCCACCCGGTCACCGGGTCACTGGTGGCGGCCGGTCCGTCGACCAGTGGTGCCGCCGGTGGCGCCGGTGGTGGAGCGGGCGGCGGTACCGGCGGCCCGGGTACGTCGAACACCGAGAGCGCGCTCGTCGAGTACCTCGAAGCGCACCGCGGCAGCGCGAAGTACATCGTCGCCGCCTTCGGCTCGCAGACCTCCGCTTCGATCATCATCGCCAGTGGCGACCCGGTGATCACGATCGGCGGGTTCAGCGGCAGTGACCCCGCACCGACGTTGGCGCAGTTCGAGCAGCTCGTCGCGTCCGGTCAGGTCCGGTACGTCCTCGTCAGCGGTACCGGCGGTGGTGGCGGATTCGGCGGCGGACCCGGCGGCTCGGGCAGCACGTCGTCGATCTCGTCGTGGGTCACGACTCACGGCAAGCAGGTCACGGTCACCGGTTCGACCGGCACCGCGGCGCTCTACGACGTCTCCAGCGCCGCGTGACTCGCCGCCCCACCCGCGGCGCGCCCAATTCTCGATTCGCACACCACCGACGGTGTGCCCGACGAAAGGAAACAGCATGAACCCGAATGACGACCATGAGGATTCGACCGGCGAATCGACCGGCGAATCGACCGAGCATTCGACGGTCGCGCCGGCCGACGACGTGGGAGCGAGGCCCGCCCGGGCCGACGACTGGTGGGAACCCGACGAGGACGACGCGCGCGAACGATCCGCCGGGTCCCGCTCGAGCCGGACGACCCGGAACTGGGTGGCCGCGGGCGTCGGAGCCGTGGTCATCGGCGCCGCGGCCATCTTCGGGATCAACGTCGCCAGCTCGTCGAGCGCGGTCACCGGCGCCGCCGCGGCCAACACCGCCAACGGACCGGGAGGTCAGGGCGGCACGAACGGTGGCGTCCCCGGTGGGGGCGGTACGTCAGGTTCGATCACCGCCGTCGACGGCTCGACGCTCACGGTGAAGACCACGAGCGGCACCACCAAGGTGGTCACGTCGTCATCGACCGTCGTGACCAAGACCGTGTCGGGCTCTCTCGACGATGTTGCGGTCGGTGACACCGTCGTCGTGATCGGAACCGGTTCCACCACCAAGGTGACCGCGACCAGCATCACCGACCGCGGCACCGTCACGACCTCGAGCTCCGACGCGAACACGAACGCCGGTCCCGGTGGCGGAACCGGTGGTCCTCCCGGTGCGTCCGGGAGCGGTCAGGGTGGCGGCCCCGGCGGTCCGACCGGCTCCGACGCGAACATGGTGTTCACGAGTGGGGTGGTGAAGGCGAAGCACGGCGACACGCTCACCGTCGAGACTGCCGCCGGCACCACCGTCACCGTCACCACGTCGTCGTCGACGACGGTCAGCCTCGAGCAGACGAGCTCCGTGAGCGCGCTGGCCACCGGTGACGCCGTGCGGGTGATGGGTACGACGAGCGACGGCATCGTCACCGCGACGCGGATCCAGACCGGCGATCTGCCCACCGGCTCGACGGGTGCGGCCGGCGGACCCAACGCGTGAGCGGGTCTGGGAAGTCGCGCGAGAACGTGGAGGCACCGCGGGACGGAGTACCGCCGACGAAGCCTTCCGATGAATGCGAGCGCAGCGAGCGAGGAGGTCCCGAGGAGGCGGTGCGCAGTGCCGCGGTGCCGGGCGGAGGCGGTGCGCGGTGCCGCGGTGCCGGGCTCAGGCGCCGCGCCGGCGAACGGGTGACCGAGCACCGGGCGGCGGAGGCGATACCTCCGCCGCCCGGGCGCGCGCAATGAAACGGCTGCCTCAGGCGGGACCGTCGGCCAGTAACGGCGACGTCGTGTTCGACGGCCACTGCGGGCGGTAGTAGCCACGGAAGTGGAGCTCACCGCCGCGCAGCTCGCGGATGATGAGGAAGTCGCCCTTGTACCCGCGGTGGTCGTACGGCGCGAACGTGAGATAGGTCGCGGGGCCGCCGTTGGTGCACGGCATCCACTTGATCTTCTCGAGGCCGATCTTCACTTCGCTCGGGATCGCGATCGTCGCGTTCGCGATGCCGTGGATGCACGCGCGGGCGGTGTCGTACGCGAGCGCGACCACGACGTTGCGCGAGACGCGTCCGAACCGCTTCCCGAAGCGTTCCATCAACGCCTCGTAGTTGGGGTTCTGGCCGTCTTCGCCGAGTTGGTCGACGCCGTGCCAGCCCTCGAGGCCCTCGGCCCACTCGTTGGAGTTCGAGTAGAACATGAACGCGGTGCCCATGAAGCGCGGCGGGTCCCAGTCGAGCGCCTTGAACGCCTGCGCGAAGTTGAACGTCGAGTAGCCGTAGCCCATGTAGACGATCGCCTCCGCGCCCTGCGTCGCGCATCGTCTCCAGGTTCTGCTGGAAGTTGCGCGGGTTCGGGCCCAGCGCCACTTCCTTGATGATCTCCACGCCGATGTTCTGCGCGGCGTTGCGGAAGTAGTCGGCGTAGTCGGTGCCCGACGAGCCCTTCTCCCAGAAGAAGCCGACCTTGGTGTAGCCGTTCTGGAGGCACCAGTTCGCGCCCATGGTCGACTCGGTGGGGATGTCACCGTTGGCGACGGTGAAGCAGTACTCGCCGTTGAAGCGCACCGCGCCGGTCCACGACAGACACGCCACGCCGGTCTCGTTGACGAGGTCGCTCAGGTTCACCGCATTGTCGGAGATCACCGGGCCCGCGATCACGACGCAGCCGTCGTCGACCAGCTTCTGGTAGCCCTTGCGCACCTTCAGGTAGTTCTCCCGCGGGAGGCCGCGCGCGTCGACGACGCGGATCTCGACCGGGCGGTCGTAGACGCCCTCGTTGAGCGCGTCCTCGACCGCGAGGATGGTGGAGTCGATCCAGTCGTCGATCAACTGACCGAAGTCCATGTCGATCAGCACGCCGATCTTCACCGGCTCGAACGGGTCGCCCTGCGTGGTCACCCCACGGGTGGGCGGGTAGACCACGACCGACTCGACCGGACGTTCACCGATCCGGCCACCGCCGTGGTACCAGAGCTCGTTCTCACCCCCACCCTGCTCGTCGGCGTCGGTCCCCGACTCGACCGAGCTGACCGCGCGGTCGTCCTTGGCGATGCCGTGCTCGGTGGGAGGCGGGAACATCCGATCCGCGTATCGTGATTCGTTGTCGCTCATTGCTCCTGCTTTCGTTGGGCTGACGATCGTGCGGGTGACGAACTGGCCGGTGACGAATTGGCTTTTGAACCGCGTGCTTCCGAGGCGCGCGCCGCGAGCGCGGCCTGCAGGACCCGGATGCCGCGTTCCAACTGCGACGCCGATCCCGGTGCGCCGCCTGCACTGCGGCGTCCGGTCGACCACGTGATCATCTGATCGGTGAGCAGCGCGTAGACCATCACCTCGATGTCGGCCGCGACCTCGGGGTCGAGGTCGGCCAACGCGAGCGCGAGGGCCGACGTGAAGGTGGAGCGGAAGTCGCGCTCGGCGATCTCCACCAGCGGATCGGTCGACACCATGATCGACAACACCGCGCGCGAGTAGTTCGGGTGCTGCTCGAACGCGCTCGCCGCGAGGCGGAGCAGCGAGGCGAGCCGCTCGCCGGCGTCGGCGGCTTGTACCCCGGTGGCGAGCATGCGGCCGCGCAGCCCGGAGGCCCAGCGCGCCAGCGCCTGCACCACGAGGTAGTCCTTCGACGGGAAGTAGCGGTAGATGGTGGCGAGCGACGTGCCCGACCGCTCGACGACCTCCCGCAGCAGCAGGCCGTCGGGACCGACTTCGTCGAGGATCTCGAGCGTCGTGTCGAGGATGAGGTCCTGCCGCCGGATCGTGTCGGTCTGGGTCGCCATTCGGCGGCAGTCTGGCCGATGCGGCGGGGGGAAGCCAAAAGATCGCGGTTCTCGCGGCCCGCGGCCCGATGCTGCACCGGGACGGTCCCCGGAGCGCCCACGGCGAGAACGCGGTTCTTCCCCGTGTGCGGCGCCGCGGTTCTCGGTACGCTGCCGCCGGACAGGCCCTTCGGCCCCGGGAGGAACGTTGCTGAGCAAGTTCGACGACTATCCGATCCACCAGACGTCGCTACCCATCGCGCAGCCGGCCACCGGTGACCGCAACGCCTACGACCGGTACTGGTTCAACGGCTACCAGGACGACGGCGAGTTCTACTTCGGGATCGGCGCCGCCCTCTACCCGAACCTGGGCATCCTCGACTGCGGCCTGAGCATCGTGCGCGACGGCGAGCAGCACGCGTTCCACGGATCGCGGCGCGCACCGCTCGAGCCGACCGATCTGCAGATCGGCCCGTTCTCGATCGACGTGCTCGAGCCGATGCGCACGATCCGCGTCACCGTCGACGACAACGAGACCGGCATCGCCGCCGACCTCACCTTCACCGCGCGCACCGCGTGTGTGCAGGAGGGTCGTCAGACGACCTACTCCGGCCCGCGTCTCGTGATGGACGTCACCCGCTTCGCGCAGTTCGGCAAGTGGGAAGGCGAGATCCGCTACGACGGCAAGACCGTGCGCATCGATCCCGCACGCGTCTACGGCACCAAGGACCGCAGTTGGGGAGTGCGGGGCGTCGGCATCCCCGATCCCGGGCTCGCTCCCACCGAGCCGAAGTCGCGCCAGGCCTTCTTTCTCTGGGCGCCGCTGCACTGGGAGGATCGCTGCACGCACTTCGGAGTGTTCGAAGACGCCAACGCGAACCGCTGGCACTCCGACGGCGCGGTGCTCCCCGTCTACGACACGCCGGCTGAGATCCCCGGCGCCGAGGACCCGGGCCAGGAGCGGTTGGCGGCGGTCGAGCACGAGATCGTCTACATCCCCGGTACGCGCCGCGCCGAGCACGCGCGCATCGCCCTGGTGCACTCCGACGGCCGTCGCGAAGACATCGAGCTCGAGCCGCTCATCTGCTACCGCATGAAGGGGATCGGCTACATGCACCCCGAGTGGGGCCACGGCATGTGGAAGGGCGAGCTGGCGATCGGCGGCGAGTCGTGGAAGGTCGACGAGCTCGACCCCATGGCGTTCGAGAACCAGCACCTCCAGCAGGTCGTGCGGGCCACGTGCGGCGACCAGGTCGGCGTGGGCGTGCTGGAGCAGATCGCGTTCGGCCCGCACGCTCGCTACGGGTTCAAGGAGTTCCTCGACCCCGCCTGAGCTACGAACCGGCGTCGTTGGAGGCCCCTATAGGGCCTCTGCCGACGCAAGTCTGGGGTGTAGAACAGGTGGAGCTTCAGAGGTCGCGGCTGATGGTGCGGTTCAGCGCGGCGAGGGTGGCGCGGGCGGCGGCGTCGATCGGGCTCGCACCCTCGGCGGCGCCGCGCCGGTGCTCGCGGGCGAGCGGGTCGGT
The DNA here is from genome assembly GCA_963819735.1 of uncultured Actinomycetes bacterium. GTDB lineage: Bacteria > Actinomycetota > Acidimicrobiia > IMCC26256 > DASPTH01 > CAWFXC01. Next base: position 2,487,919 of record CAWFXC010000001.1, read on the forward strand.
GACCGACGCGACCACGAGGAACCGGCGCTCGGGGGTGGTCTCGATGGTGCGGGCCCAACCGGGGAGGAAGGTGAGGTCGGGGAGGAAGGTGCGCATCGCGTAGACGGTCGCTTCCACCGCGGCGAGCAACCCGCTCGCGGTCGACGCCCGGCCGACCGCTTCGTCGTCGCCACGAGCCAGGCGCACGGTGAGCTCGCCCGCAGCCGGGTCGCTCGTGACCTCCACCAGGCGCAGGCGCGACTCCTGGACGTGCGGGCCGCCGTCGCCCCAGCGCACGACTTCGACCGCAACCGGCCCCGAGGCATGGGCGACGGCGAGCGCGGCGGCGTCGCGCGGGAGATCGCGGTAGGCGTCGGCGCCGGCCTGCAGCTCGACGACGAGCACGCCGTCGGCGTCGACGAAGCTGACCGCCAGCACCCCGCGGAGGCGGCGGAGCTCCAGCTCGAGCTCGTCGAGACTCACCGGGATCCCTCGGGCGCGCCGCCGCCCACCGGAAGGTCGGCCGGCGATTCGGCGAGGACGTCGTGGGTGCCGGGCTCGGGGCGCACGTCGAAGCGGAGGCCCAGGGCGCCGAGCGCCACCATCAGGTCGTTCAGCACGGGATCGTTGAGCGCGGGGAAGAGGTAGAGGCCGGGCGACGCATCGTGCAGCCCGCGCTCGTCGTTGCCCAGCGGCCGCCGGCCCGCGTTCAGCACCTGACGACCCAGGCCGGGCACTTCGACGACGACCGCGGCGTCCTCGAGCGCGTAGAGCTCGACGAGCTCATCGAGCGCGCGGTACACGGTGCCGAGACCCGATCCGAGCCGGGCCGATTCGACGAGCGATTGGCTGAATTCGATCACTGACCCTCCGCCAGGTTCCGAGGACGATAGCCCGCACGTGCGGGCCCTCCGAACGGGCGCGCGACGGGACGCGTGATCCGGCCCTCGACCGTCGGCACACCGGTCGACCGAATCGCTCGCCGATTCCACCGAATCCGGCGAATCGCCCGGCGAATCGCTCCGATGGCGCGCGCGGTGCCCCACTACGATGCGCGGCACGGCGAGCGGCGATGGGCGCCGACGCCGCCCACCCTCTTGATCCGCGATCAGCTCCTCGCCGCTGTACACGTCGCGCTCGACGCCGCCGGATTCGACGCGCCGCCCGGCGGGATCACGCTCACCCCGCCGAAGGACACCGGCCACGGCGACTTCACCACCAACGTCGCGCTGCAGCTCGCCAAGCCACTCGGGATTCCGGCGCGTGATGTCGCGGCGAAGATCGTCGTCGAGCTCGAACGGGAGCGTCCGGCGCACCTGGAACGGGTCGAGGTGGCGGGGCCCGGCTTCCTCAACCTCCATCTCTCGCCCACCTGGTTGCACGACGTCCTGCGGTCGGTCGTCGCCACCGGCGAGGGCTACGGCCACGGCACGGCCCTGGCCGGCGACCGGATCAACCTCGAGTTCGTCTCCGCCAACCCCACCGGTCCGCTGCATGCGGGCGGCGGTCGCTGGGTCGCCGTCGGCGACGCGCTCGCCAACCTGCTCGCGTCCCAGGGCGCGGTCGTGCACCGCGAGTACTACCTGAACGACGCCGGCAACCAGCTCGACACCTTTGCCGCGTCGCTGATGGCCCGGTACCGGGGCGAGGCCCCGCCGGAAGACGGCTACCAGGGTGAGTACGTGGTCGACATGGCCGCGCGCATGCGGGCCGAGCTCGGCGACTCGGTCACCGAGGAGCAGGCACGGGAGTGGGGCTACCGCGACGCGGTTGCCGCCCTCCGCGACGACCTCGCCCGGATCGGCGTGCAGTTCGACACCTGGTTCTCCGAGCGCGAGCTCCACGAAGCCGGCCGGGTCGTGCGCGTGCTCGACGACCTGCGCGCCCGCGGCGTCGTGTTCGACGACGACGGCGCCACCTGGTTGCGCGCCACCGACTTCGGCGATCAGCGCGACCGCGTGCTCGTCAAGTCCGACGGCAGTACCACCTACCTCTGCAACGACATCGCGTACCACCGCGACAAGTTCGAACGCGGGTGGGAGCACCTGATCGACATCTGGGGCGCCGACCATCACGGCCAGGTGAAGTCGCTGCAGGCGGGGCTCGAGGCGCTCGGTTTCCCCGCGGGCGAACCCGAAGTGCTGCTCGGTCAGTTGGTGAAGTTGGTGCGGGGCGGTGAACCCGTGCGCATCTCGAAGCGTTCGGGCAACGTGATCACGCTGGCCGACATCCTCGACGAGGTCGATCCCGACGTCGCCCGTCTCACCTTCCTGCTGCAGGGCATCGACACCGCGCTCACCTTCGACCTCGACGTCGTCACTGCGCAGTCGATGGAGAACCCCGTCTACTACGTGCAGTACGCGCACGCCCGGATCGCGTCGATCGGGCGCCGCGCGGTCGAGCAGGGCGTCACCCGACTCCCGATCCTCGACACGTCGCTCGCCCCGCTCACCCATGAACGCGAGCTCGACCTGCTGCGCGCGCTCGCCGCATACCCCGACGTCGTCGCCGATGCCGCTGGGCTGCGTGCACCGCACCGGGTCACCACGTGGGTGCGCGACTTCGCCAAGACCTTCCACGGTTTCTACCGCGACTGCCGCGTGCTCACCGACGACGCCGCGCTCACACAGGCCCGGCTCTGGTTGGCCGAGGCCAGCCGCCTCGGCCTCGCGAGCGCGCTCGCCATCCTCGGCGTGCACGCCCCCGACGAGATGACCCGCATCGTCGAGGTCGACGGTCCCGACGCCCTCGACGCCCTCGACGCCCTCGACGCCGCGGGCGAGAACGACTGATGGCCGCCGACGCCGCGGCCGCGGGCCGCCACGCCGACGACCCCGTCGCGCTCGGCCTCCTGCCGCGCAGCGCGCGCGTCGACGACGCCGGTCGCCTCTCACTCGGCGGCTGCGACGTCGAGCAGCTCGCCGACCTCTTCGGCACGCCGCTCTACGTCTACTGCGAAGACGAGCTGCGCCTCCGCTGCCGCGAATACCGCGACGCCTTCGGTGCCGACGCGGTGGCCTACGCGGGCAAGGCGTTTCTCTGCGTCGCCATGGCCAAACTCGTCCAGCAGGAAGGCCTGCACCTCGACGTCGCCACCGGCGGCGAGCTGCACGTCGCGCAACGCGTCGGCTTCCCGCCCGCCCGGATCGTCTTCCACGGCAACAACAAGTCGGAAGCCGAGCTCGCAGCCGCGCTGCAGGCCGGAGTGGGGCGCATCGTCGTCGACTCGTTCGACGAGCTCGACCGCATCGAGACGCTCGTCGCCGGCGGCCTGCCCCAGCCGAACGTGCTGGTGCGCGTCACCCCCGGCGTCGAGGCCCACACCCACGAGTACATCGCCACGGGGGCCATCGACTCCAAGTTCGGGTTCACGGTGTCGACCGGCGCCGCGCGCGACGCCGCGCTGCACGTGGCCAAGTCCGACGCCATGGAGCTGGCCGGCTTCCACTGCCACATCGGTTCGCAGATCCTCTCGCTCGAATCGTTCGCGCTCGCGATCGCCGTTGTCGCGGCAATTGGCCGCCGACGTCGGCCGCGCCACCGGCGCGCCCATCGGCGAGCTGAACCTGGGCGGGGGTCTCGGCGTGCCCTACACCACCGACGATCTCGACGCCCCGCCGATCGCCGCGTTTTCCGCGTTCGTGCGCGACAACTTCGCGCGGGCGTGTCGCGACGCCGGCCTCGATCCGGCCCCCCGGCTCACGGTCGAGGCGGGCCGTTCGATCGCCGGTCCCGCCGGCATCACGCTCTACTCCGTCGGCACCATCAAGGAGATCCCCGGTGTCCGCACCTACGTCGCGGTCGACGGCGGGATGAGTGACAACCCGCGTCCCATCACGTACGGCGCGACCTACGAGGCGTTCGTGCCGGCACGCGTGACCGCGCCCCGGCCGTTGGTCGCCTCGGTCGCGGGCAAGCACTGCGAGCAGGGCGACATCCTGGTCACCGACGCCCACCTCCCCGCCGACGTCGCGGTCGGCGACGTGCTGGCCACGCCGGTCACCGGCGCGTACGCGTACTCGATGGCTTCTACCTACAACCTCGTGCCGAGATCAGCGGTGGTCTTCGTCCGCGAGGGCCGCGCTCGGGCCGTCGTCCGCCGGGAATCGCTCGATGACCTCGTGACGCGCGACCAGTTTGAGGGAGACTGACCCGATGGAGGAGCGCGTCCGAGTCGGAATCCTGGGGTGTGGGCACGTGGGGAGCGCGCTGGTGCGGCTCATCCACGACAACGCCGACGTGATCGAGGCCCGCGCCGGCATCCCGCTCGAGATCGTGCGGGTGGCGGTGGCCGATCCCACCAAGCAGCGCGACCTGCCGCTCCCGTCCAAGTGTTTCACCGGTGACGCCGCCTCGGTGGTGGGCGATCCCGACGTGGACATCGTGGTGGAGGTGATCGGCGGGATCGAACCCGCCCGCGCGCTCATCCTCGAGGCCCTGATGGGCGGCAAGCCGGTGGTCACCGCCAACAAGGAGTTGCTCGCCACCTACGGCCGGGAGCTGTTCGAGTGCGCCGAGGGCGCCGGCGTCGACATCCTCTTCGAAGCGTCGGTCGGCGGCGGCATCCCCCTCATCCGGCCCTTGCGCGAGTCGCTGGCCGGCGACCGCATCCGCCGGGTGATGGGGATCGTCAACGGCACCACCAATTACATCCTCACCCGCATGAGCGACGCGGGGGCATCGTTCGCCGACGCGTTGGCCGAGGCGCAACGACTCGGGTTCGCAGAAGCCGATCCCACTGCCGACGTCGAAGGCTTCGACGCCGCGGCCAAGGCCGCGATCATCGCGTCGATCGCGTTCGGCGCGCGGGTGGTGGCCGGCGACGTGTACCGCGAGGGAATCGCCGACGTCACCCTCGACGACATCGCGTCGGCCCGCGACCTCGGCTACGTCGTGAAGCTGCTTGCCGTCGCCGAAGAGTTCGACGGCGAGGTCGCGGTGCGGGTCCACCCGGCGATGGTGCCGGTGCGCCACCCGCTCGCCTCGGTGCGCGACTCGTTCAACGCGGTGTTCATCGAAGGCGACGCGGTCGGTGAGCTCATGCTCTACGGGCGCGGCGCCGGCGGCGCCCCCACCGCGTCGGCGGTGCTCGGCGATCTCGTCGACGCGGCGAAGAACCTGGTCGAGGGACGCAAGGGCGCGACGATCGGCACGCTCGCGCCCAAACCGATCCGCGCCATCGACGACGTCGAATCGCAGTTCTACCTGCTCGTGGAGGTACCCGACCGGCCGGGAGTGCTCGCGGCGATCGCCGCCGAGTTCGCCGCGCACGGCGTGTCCATCCGTTCGATGCAACAGCGCGACAAGGGCGAAGAGGCGCGCCTCATCTTCGTCACGCACAAGGCGCGTGAGTCGGATCTGCGGGCCACGGTCGTCGCGTTGCGCGACGTCGAGCAGGTGCACCGGGTCGGTGCCGTGCTGCGGGTGATGGGGGAAGAGGAGTGAACCACGCCGGCTGGCCGGGGTTGATCGAGGCGTACCGCGACCACCTCCCGGTGACCGCCGCCACCCCGGTGGTCACCCTGCTCGAGGGCAACACCCCGCTGCTCGACGCGCCACGGGTCGCGCAACTCGCCGGTGTCGGTCGGGTGTGGCTGAAGGTGGAGGGTCTGAACCCCACCGGTTCGTTCAAGGACCGCGGGATGACCATGGCCATCTCCATCGCGGTCGAGCGCGACGCCAAGGTCGTCATCTGCGCGTCCACCGGTAACACGTCGGCGTCGGCCGCCGCCTACGCGGCGCGCGCGGGCCTGCTGTGCGCGGTGGTCATCCCGGAGGGCCAGATCGCGCTGGGCAAGCTTGCGCAGGCACTGATCCACGGGGCCCGGGTGGTGCCCGTACGCGGCAACTTCGACCGACGCGTTGGAGATCGTGCGCGAGCTCGGGGAGCGCCCGGGCGTCGAGGTGGTCAACTCGGTGAACCCGGTGCGCATCGAAGGCCAGAAGACGGCCGCGTTCGAGATCGTCGACGTGCTCGGCGACGCGCCCACCGCGCACTGCATCCCCGTCGGCAACGCCGGCAACATCACCGCGTACTGGCGCGGCTACCGCGAGTACGAGGGTCTCGGGCGCTCCACCCGTCTCCCCCGGATGCTCGGGTGGCAAGCAGCCGGTGCCGCGCCGATCGTGCGGGGCGAGCCCGTGTTGCACCCCGAGACGTTGGCGACGGCCATCCAGATCGGCAACCCGGCGTCGTGGCAGGGCGCGGTCGACGCGCGCGACGAGTCGGGTGGGCACATCGGCGAGATCACCGACGCCCAGATCATCGAGGCCTACCGACTCCTGGCCGCGGAGGAGGGCTGCTTCGTGGAACCGGCGTCGGCGGCGTCGGTCGCGGGGTTGCTGCAGGCGGCGACCGATGGGCTCGTCACTCCCGACGACGTCGTCGTCTGCACCGTCACCGGCCACGGCCTCAAAGACCCCCAGCGCGCGATCAGCGAGGTGCAGGTCGGCGAATCGGTCGAGGCCTCGGCGACCACCGTCGCCGCCGCGCTGGACCTGTCGTGAGCACCGCGCTCGTGACGGGCGCGTCCGCGGGCCTCGGGCGCGCGTTCGCAGAACAGCTGGCGGCGCGCGGCACCGACGTCGTCCTCGCCGCGCGCGACGCAGCCCGTCTCGCCGAGTTGGCGGCCGAGCTCGAACGCGTCCACGGTGTGGCGGCCGAGCCGCTCGCGGCCGATCTCCTCGCCGCCGACGGCATCGCGCGCGTGGAAGCTCGCCTTGTCGACCCGGCCCGGCCGATCGACCTCCTCGTCAACAACGCCGGGTTCGGCACCTTCGGCCGCTTCGCCGACCTCGACGTCGAGCGCGAGGTGCAGGAGGTCGAGCTCAACATCGTCGCCGTGGTTCGGCTCACGCACGCGGCCCTCGGCGCGATGGAGACGCGCGGCGACGGCGCGATCATGAATCTCGCGTCGCTGGCGGCGTACCAACCCGCACCCCACAGCGCGACGTACGCCGCGACCAAGACGTTCGTGCACAGCTTCACCAATGCGGTGCACGAAGAGACGCGCGGCAGCGGCGTGCACGTGATGGTCGTCTGCCCCGGCTACACCCACACCGAGTTCCACGACCGCGCCGGGTTGGGCGACACCGCGCTACCCGAGTTCGTGTGGCAGTCGGCCGACCAGGTGGTGGCGGCTGCCCTGCGCGACCTCGATCGCCGCCGGGCGACGTCCATCCCCGGGCCGCTCAACCAGGTCCTCGCCGCGTTCTCCAGCATGGCCCCGGCCGGCATCACCCGCCGGGTGGCGGGCGAGATCGTCAAGCGCTCGGGCTGAAGCCGCGCGCCACGCCTGCTCTTCGCGGCCACGCCTGCTTCTCGCGGCTACGCCGTCTTCTCGCGGCTACGCCGTCTCCACCCGGAAGACGCCGTCGTTCAGCGACAGCACGAAGAGCTCACCGCCATTGCTCTGCCCGAACGCCGGCACCTCGTGCGAGGACGCGCCTGACTCGCGCATCGCGACGTTCGCGTTCGACCCCGGCACCAGCAGCCGGATGGTGCCGTCACAGTTGTCGCTGAACAGGTACGCGCCCGGCAGCCCCGCGATCTTCGTGCCCCGGTACACGAAGCCGCCGATGATCGCGCACGCGCCGGTGTCGTGCGACACCTCGTAGACCGGGGGTACGGCGTTGGCGGGCGCGCGCCCCTGGTACGCGTGGGTTCCCTCCAAGCGGTTCCACCCGAAGTTGTCACCGCGTCCGGCGTCGCGACCGTCGGTCGCGACCGCATGGTCGATCTCCTCCCACGCGTTCTGGCCGACGTCGCCGATCCACAGGTCGCCATTGGCGCGGTCGAAGGCGAAGCGCCACGGGTTGCGCAAGCCGTAGGCCCAGATCTCGGGCCGGGCACCGGCGCGGCCCACGAACGGATTGTCGGGCGGCACGGTGTAGGGCGCGCCGGCCGAAGGTGTCGGGTCGATGCGCAGGATCTTGCCCAGCAGCGTCGCGAGCGACTGGCCGTTGCCGCCGGCCGCGTGCCCCGGTCCCGAGTCGCCCGCCGCGCCGCCGTCGCCCAACGCGATGTAGAGGTCGCCGTCGGGACCGAACGCCAGTTGGTCACCATTGTGGTTGGGTTGGGGCTGGTCGACCTCGAGCACCGTGCGCCGCGACCCGGGATCGGCCACCGCACCCTGCATCGTCAACTCGTCGACGCGCGTGTTCCCCGCGGTGTCGGTGTAGTCGACGTAGAGGAGCCTGCCGTCGGGGGAGAACGCGATGCCGAGCAGCCCTCGCTCACCGCCGTCCTGGCTCACCTGGGAGGTGAGGTCGACGACCGGCTGCGCGAGCAGTTGGCCGTTGCGGATCCCGCGCACGACACCCTTCTGCTGGGTGACGTAGAGCGTGCGGTTCCCGGGCCGCGCCGCCATCGCGGTCGTGCTCGGCAGATCGGTGAGTCGGGTCAGGCGCAACGTGGGGGGCCACACCGCCACCGTCGTTGTCGGACCGGTCGTGCGCGGGCTGGTGGTGGTCGTCGATGTCGCTGCGATCGCCGCGCCGGACGTGACCGTGCCCAACACCGCGGCGAGCAGCCCGAACAAGACGGTGATCGAGGTGGTGAGCCTGGGCGCGAACGCGTGCCGCGGGCGGATCCGGCGCATGATCGGGACGACGGTACCGGCCCCGGAAACCGTCGCGGCCGCGCGTACGCTGTGAGCGATGAAGTACATCGTGCTGGTCCCCGACGGTTGCGCCGACGAACCGCTTGCCGAGCTCGACGGCCGTACGCCGCTCGAGGCCGCACGCATGCCGCACCTCGCGGAGCTCGCCGCGCGCGCGGAAGTGGGCCTGGCCGAGGTGATCCCGCCCGGCCTCCCGCCCGGGAGCGACGTCGGCAACCTCGCCATCCTGGGCTACGACCCCGTCGAGTTCCACACCGGCCGTGCGCCCATCGAAGCGGCGGCGATGGGTGTCGACCTCGCGCCCGACGAGGTCGCCTACCGGTGCAACCTCATCACCATTCACGACGGAATGATGGTCGACTTCGCGGCCGGCCACGTCACCAGCGAGCAGAGCCATCCGATCATCGCCGCCCTCGACCACGCATTGGGCAACGGGCGCGACGGCGTGCGCTTCCACCCCGGGGTCGAGTACCGCCACCTCTGTGTCGTCCCGCGCGACCTCGGCGATGCCGAGTGCGTGCCGCCCCACGATCTCACCGGCCGCGCCGCGGTGCTGCCCACCGGGCCGGCGGCCGAGAAGCTCATCGCGCTGATGGACGCGTCGAAGCCGGTCGTGCAGGCCGCCGCGGCAGCAGTCGGATCGGTGGCGACCCAGATCTGGCTCTGGGGCCAGGGGACCCGTCCGCAGCTCCCGCCGTTCGCGGACCGCTACGGAGTAGAGGGTCGCCTGTCGTCGGCCGTCGATCTCGTACGCGGCCTCGGGGTCTTGTCGGGCATCGAAGTGGTCGACGTGCCCGGCGCGACCGCCGGGTTCGACAACGACTACGTCGCGCAGCGCGAAGCCGCGCTCGACTCGCTGGCTGATCGTGACTTCTTCCTGCTCCACGTCGAAGCCACCGACGAGGCGGGCCACCAGGGCTCGGTCAGAGAGAAGGTCGCGTCGCTGGAACGATGGGACGCCGACATCATCGGCCCGCTCGTCGCCGCGCTCGGCGACACCCCGCACCGCATCCTGCTCCTGCCCGACCACGCGACCCCGTGCGCGCTCGGCACGCACACGTCGGTGCCGGTGCCGTATCTCCTCGCGGATTCGTCGGCGCCGGGAGCGGGTGGCGACTACTCCGAGCGCGGTGTCGCGGGTCGGGTTCCTGTCGCCGCGCACGGCCTCATGGCGCGTCTCATCGGGTGATCGGAACCCGCCGGGGGTGTTTGCTCCCACGTGTCGTGAGCGGTACAGTGACTCCGCCGCCGGTCGATTCGGCGCCCAGTCGTTGGGCGAAGATCCCGGTTTCAGGTATTTCCGTTTTGCCCCGGCAGGGCCCCCGAACTGTCGAGGTCTGACAACCGTGCCCTTCCGATCCACGCCGCGTGTACGCGCGCTGTGCTCCGACGGGCCGAGGGAGAGCGCATGAGCCCGGAGCAGCAGATCGATCGGTCCGTGCTCGCCGGCAAGGACCGTGAGGAGCTCCACACCATCGCCGGCGCCATCGGCGTGAAGGCCGCGACCCGGATGCGCAAGGCCGATCTCATCGAAGCGATCCTCGCCGCCGCCGACGGTGGCGCGCCGTCGTCGTCCTCGTCCACCGCTTCTCCCGCGTCGACCGACACCAACGGCGACGCGCGGGACGGCGCCGCGGCGCGTGCGCTCGACCCGCGCGTCCGAGCTCGCCGCCGACGACCCCATCGCCACGCTCGCGGCGGAGGAGAACGCGCTGGCCGCATCCGACGACGCGGCCCCCGACCCGGAACCACGTCCGCGGCCACGCGTCGTGCGCGACACGCCGGCCCGCGAGACCTCGGCCCGCGACGCCGCGCCAGAGTCGGCAACCCCGGCGCCCGCCGCCAACGGCTCGGCCCACGCTCCGGCCCAGTCATCGAGTTCGGTCGACACCGCCGCGCCGGCCACCGAGTCCCACTCCGGCGAGTCGCACACCGGCGAGTCGCACACCGGCGAGTCGCACACCGGCACGTCCGACACGGGGTCGGGTGACGGCGACGACGACCGCCAGCAGTTTGGCGACGGCAACCGACGGGGCCGCCGCCGGCGCCGTGGCCGAGGTGGCCAGGAGCAGGGTGGCGTCGAGGCGCGACCGGTCGAGTACCAGGGCGAACCGATCGCGGTCCAGGGGCTCCTCGACCTCCGCGACGAGGGCTACGGCTTCCTGCGCTCCGGCGGATACCTCCCCGCGCAGAAGGACGTCTACATCTCGGCGTCGCAGGTGCGGCGCTTCGCGCTGCGCAAGGGCGACTTCGTGCAGGGCACGTCGCGACCGCAGGCGAGCAACGAGAAGTACCCCGCGCTCCTGCGCGTCGACGACATCAACGGCATGACGCCCGACGACGCGCGCAGCCGTCCGAAGTTCGAGGACCTCACCCCGCTGTTCCCCGATTCCCGGCTCCGCCTCGAGCTCGCGGCCGAGCCGCACGAGATCACCGGCCGCATCGTCGACCTCATCTCGCCGATCGGCAAGGGACAACGCGGCCTCATCGTGTCGCCCCCGAAGGCGGGCAAGACCACGATCCTCAAGCAGCTCGTCTACGCCATCGAGCGCAACAACCCCGAGGTGCACCTCATGGTGCTGCTCGTCGACGAGCGGCCCGAAGAGGTCACCGACATGAAGCGTCACGTGCTGCGGGGCGAGGTCGTCGCCAGCACGTTCGACCGTCCGGCCGACGAGCACACGCAGGTCGCGGAGCTCGCGATCGAGCGGGCCAAGCGGCTGGTCGAGCTCGGCACCGACGTCGTCATCGTGCTCGACGGCATCACGCGCCTCGCCCGCGCCTACAACCTCTCGGCGCCCACGTCCGGCCGGATCATGTCCGGTGGTGTCGACTCCACCGCGTTGTACCCGCCCAAGAAGTTCTTCGGTGCGGCCCGCAACATCGAGGAGGGTGGCTCGCTCACGATCATCGCCACCGCGCTCATCGAGACCGGCAGCCGCATGGACGAAGTGATCTTCGAGGAGTTCAAGGGCACCGGCAACATGGAGCTCCGCCTCGATCGCCGCCTCGCCGAACGGCGGATCTACCCGTCGATCGACGTCGAGGCATCGAGCACCCGGCACGAGGAGCTGCTGTTCGACCGCCAACAGCTCCAGCAGGTGTGGAAGCTCCGGCGGGTGCTCAACGCCCTCGAGGAGGGCAAGGGCCTCGAGCTGCTGATCGACAAGATCCGCACGACCAAGAGCAACGACGAGTTCCTCTCCGAGCTCGCCAAGGCGCCTTCGCCCGGGAGTTGACCCCGCCCGACCCGGCACCTCACGGCCGAGGGATGAAATCGCCGGCCCTCCGTGTTGAGGGCTGCAGCGCCGCGAATGACGCCCGTCCCGGCGTCTCCTAGACTGGATGCCTTATGAAGACCGGAACCCACCCTGACTACGTCGTGTGCACGGTGCACTGTTCCTGCGGGAACGAGTTCACCACCCGCTCGACCGTGCCCTCGCTCCGCGTCGAGCTCTGCTCGGAATGCCACCCCTTCTACACGGGGAAGCAGAAGCTGGTCGACACCGGCGGGCGGGTCGAGCGCTTCCAGCGCCGGCTCGAGAAGTCCAAGGCCGCGCGAGAAGGCCTGAACGATGAGCTCGGACGCTCCCGCGGCAGCCAGCCCCCGCTACATGGGGGGGCAGGCCGTCGTGGAGGGCGTCATGATGCGCGGCGAGCGCACCTGGGCGGTCGCAGTCCGCACGCCCGAGGGCGAGATCGTCGTGGAGACCCACGAGGCCCCGCAGTGGGCGGAGAAGTGGTCGAAGATCCCGCTCGTGCGCGGCGTCATGTCGCTCGGCGAGTCGATGGCGCTCGGCATGAAGGCCCTCACGTGGTCGGCCAACCGTCAGATCCCCGAAGAGGACCAGATCTCGCCCAAGGCGATGGGGTGGACGATCGGCGTCGCACTCGCGTTCTTCACCGCGGTCTTCATCGTGCTCCCCGCGGTCGCGGCCAACGGTCTCGGTAACTTCCTCGGCGTCGACGGATTCTGGTTCCACGTGTCCGAAGGCGCACTGCGCCTCGCCATCTTCCTCGGTTACCTGCTGCTGATCGGCCAGCTCAAAGACATCAAGCGCGTCTTCCAGTACCACGGCGCCGAGCACAAGGCGATCGCCGCCTACGAGAACGACGTCGAGCTCAACGCCGAGTCGGCGCAGCGCTTCGACACGTCGCACGTGCGCTGCGGCACCAACTTCCTGCTCACCGTGATGGTCATCACCATCATCGTGTACTCGTTCGTCGGTCGGCCCGGATGGCTGGTGCTGATCCTGTCGCGCATCATCCTCCTGCCGATCATCGTCGGCGTCAGCTACGAGGTGATCCGCTTCGCGGCCAAGCACATGCAGTGGCGTTGGGTCCGCGTGCTGATGAAGCCGGGCCTGCTCCTGCAGAAGCTCACCACCCGGGAGCCGTCGCTCGACCAGGTCGAGGTCGCGGTGGCGTCCCTGCGTGCGGTGCTCACCGCCGAGCAGCTGGCCGAGGTCAACGCCCGATCGCACGATCACGCTTCCGCGACGTCGGCGGGAGTGGGGCGGCCGGTACTCGGCCCAGCGTGAAGTTCGGGATCTTCTACGAGCACCAACTCCCACGCCCGTGGGACGACGACTCCGAGCTCACCCTCATCCAGAACGCACTCGAGCAGTGTGAGCTCGCCGACCGCCTGGGCATCGACTACGTCTGGGAGGTCGAGCACCACTTCCTCGAGGAGTACAGCCACTCGAGCGCACCCGAGGTGTTCCTCGCCGCGGCGTCGCAGCGCACGCAGCGGATTCGCCTCGGGCACGGCATCGTGCAGACCCCACCGCCGTTCAACCATCCGGCCCGGGTGGCCGAACGGGTCGCCATGCTCGATCTCGTGTCGAACGGTCGGGCCGATTTCGGTACCGGCGAGTCGTCGTCGGAAGCCGAGCTCGGCGGGTTCCTGATCGACCCCGTCGACAAGCGGGAGATGTGGGAGGAAGGGCTGCGGGTCGCGCTCCGTTGCATGACGGAGACGCCGTTCACGGGGCACGCGGGCACGTACGTCACCATGCCCCCGCGCAACGTGGTCCCGAAGCCGATCCAGAAGCCGCATCCGCCGGTCTGGGTCGCGTGCAGCCGGCGCGACACGATCCACCTCGCCGCGCAGAAGGGCATCGGCGCGCTCGCGTTCGCATTCATCGATCCCGAAGACGCGCGCCACTGGATGACCGACTACGCCGACACGCTCGCGTCGGAGTGTGTGCCGATCGGCGACGCGGTCAACCCCAACGTCGCGTGCGTCACCACCTTCATGTGTCACGAAGACGAGCAGGAAGCACTCCGGCGCGGGCTCGAGGGTGCGAACTTCTTCGGCTACTCACTCGCGCACTACTACGTGTTCGGACGCCATCATCCCGGCCGTACCGACGTATGGGCCGAGTACCGCGCCCAACGCGGCGAACGCGGGTACTCGCCCGAGGCGGTCGAAGCCGCGGCGCGCGACGGTGATCGCCTCGGCGCGCAGATCGTGGAGGAGGGTGGCTTCTTCGGGTTGCGCGGGGCGATCGGTACGCCCGACCAGATCCGCGACTACCTCCGGCGCTACGAGGAGTGCGGCGTCGATCAGGTGATCCTCTGCAGCCAGGCGGGCAAGAACCGCCACGAGCACATCATGGAGAGCCTCGAGCTGTTCGGCACCCAGGTGCTGCCCGAGTTCATGGAACGCGACGAGCAGCACCAGCGCGACAAGGCCCGCCGGCTCGCCCCGGCGATCGACGCCGCCATGGCCCGCAAGCCCGCGTCCGACCACCCGCCGGCGCCGTCCGCCGACTACGAGTTCCCGGCGATCCCGCGGGGCCTCGCCGACCGGGTCGGGGGCGACGCCTTCCACCAGTGGCTGGACGACTTCGCCGGGCGGACCGCGCTCGGTGGCGGGGCCGAGCTCGACGACCTGCTCGGCTGAGGCCCCTCCCGAATTCGACCACTCCTAGCGTTCGCTATCCGGCACTCTCCGTGGTAATGTCGCCGCTCATCACCTCCTGTTCCCACCGCCGGTCATCCGTCGCGACCCCCGCGACCGCACCGGCGTCGGTCCCGGCTCGGCGGCGGCGGGGCTCCGCCACCGAGCAGGGGGGTGCGCCCAGGGCGGGGGCGCCACCATGGCAATGAGGGATGGCTCCGGGCCCACGGCTCGGAGCCGTTCCGCGTCCGTTCCGCATTGGTTGCGCGCCGGTTCCGCGCCAGTTCCCCGGCGATGCGTTGCGGCAGCCCGTCCGAACCAGCCCGTACGCTGGCTCGCATGTTCGAGCGGGTGGCCGACCTCGAGACCGAGCTCGAGAAGCTCGAGTCGCAGTTGCCGGAGATCTACGCCTCCGGTGACCAGGCCGCCGCGCGCACGGCCGGCCGTCGGCACGCGGAGCTGAAACCGGTCGTCGACACCTATCGCGCCTACACCGAGGCGACGGGCGAGCTGGCCGACGCCCGCGAGATGCTCACGGTCGAGTCCGACGGCGAGATGCGCGACTACCTCGACGCCGAGATCGCCACGAAAGAGGCCCAGCTCGAGCAGCTCGACGCCCGGCTGCGCGAGCTCCTCGTGCCCCGCGATCCCGACGACGGCAAGAACGTGATCGTCGAGATCCGCGGCGGCGAGGGCGGCGAGGAGGGCAACCTCTGGGCCGCCGATCTCTTCCAGATGTACGAGCGCTACGCCGACATCCATCGTTGGAAGTTGGAGGTGCTCAACCGCCAGACCTCCGACATGGGGGGCCTGCGGGAGATCACGTTCGTGGTGAAGGGCGACGACGCGTGGTCGCGCCTCAAGCACGAAGCCGGGCCGCACCGGGTGCAGCGGGTGCCGGTCACCGAGAGCCAGGGCCGGGTCCACACCAGCGCGGCGACGGTCGCGGTGTTGCCGGAAGCCGAGGAGGTCGACGTGGCGGTCGACCCCAACGACCTCGAGATCGACGTCTACCGGTCGAGTGGACCGGGCGGTCAGTCGGTGAACACCACCGACTCCGCGGTGCGCATCACCCACAAGCCCTCGGGGCTCGTCGTCACCTGCCAGGACGAGAAGAGCCAGCTCCAGAACAAGGACAAGGCGATGCGGATCCTGCGCAGCCGCCTGCTCGAGATCGAGCGGGAGCGCCAGGAACAGGAGCTGTCGACCGCCCGCCGCAGCCAGGTGAAGAGCGGCGGCCGATCCGACAAGATCCGCACCTACAACTTCAAGGAGAACCGGGTCACCGACCACCGGATCGGGCTCACGTTGCACTCCCTCGACCAGGTGCTCGCCGGCCAGCTCGACGACCTCACCGACGCGCTCGCCGCCGCCGAACGGGCCGCGCAGCTCGCCGGCGAGGAGAGCCCGGCCTGAGCCGCGGCGAGCGGACGCGGGAGCGAGCGACGATGGTGACCACCTGGGCCGATCTACGCGTCGGGGCCGTGCGCCGGTTGCGTGCCGCCGCGGTCGACGCACCCGACTCCGAGGCGCGCTGGATGGTCGAGCGGGTGTCGGGGTACGACGGCGTTGAGCTCGTGCTCGGGGAGCACGAAGCCGCCACTGCGCCCGCGATCCGCCACCTCGACGACATGCTCGATCGCCGGGTGGCGGGGGAGCCGCTCCAGTACGTGCTCGGCCGCTGGCAGTTCCTCGGCCTCGACCTGCTCGTCGACCGGCGCGTGCTCGTGCCCCGGCCGGAGACCGAGGTCGTGGCGCAGATCGCGTTGGAGGAAGCGGTGCGCCTCGGCGCCCGCCGCGGTACCCACGACCCGTGGTCGGCGGGCGCGACCGCGTACGCGGTCGCCGATCTCGGTACCGGCTCGGGTGCGCTGGCGCTCGCCCTGGCCACCGAGCTCCCCGACGCGCAGGTGTGGGCCACCGACGTGAGTGACGACGCCCTCGCGGTGGCGCGGGCGAACGTGGCCGGCATCGGGTCGGCGGCCACCCGGGTCCGGCTGGTGGCGGGCTCCTGGTTCGAGGCATTGCCGAGCGAGCTGGCGGGTCAGCTGCGAGTGGTGGTGTCGAACCCCCCGTACGTGGCCGAGGGCGAGGTGCCCGCGCTCCCGGACGAAGTGGCGGCCTGGGAGCCGCGCACCGCGTTGGTGGCGGGGGAGACGGGGCTCGAGGCGATCGGCGAGATCGTCGCCACCGCGCCGCGCTGGCTCGATCCGGCCGGGGCCGCGCTGGTGGTGGAGTTGGCGCCCCACCAGGCGGAGGAGGCCGCGGTGCTCGCCCGGGCCGCGGGCTTCGCCGACGTCGCGGTACGCCCTGACCTCACCGGGCGCGACCGGGTGCTGGTCGCGCGCGCCGACGGGCTGATCGGGCTGATCGGGCTGATCGCGGCGTGGTCGACCCGCAGACGGTTGGATAAGGTCCGGCGATGGCAGACGAGCTCGACGTCGACGCGATGATCGAGCGCTTCCGCGAGCGCGCGGCCGCGGTGCGCGAGCGGCCGCTGCCGCCGGTCGCGGGCGCCGAGCGTCAGCGCTTCGTCGACCAGGCCAAGCGCGACTTCCAGGACTTCGCCATCATCGGCGACGCCACGTGGGACTTCACCGACGGCGTGCTCACGTTGCGCATCGATCTCGGCACGCCTGAATAGCGCGCGACGGAAAGCGTTTCGGTGCCGCTATCGGCGCGGGGGCGGACGCATCTGTTCGTCGAGCCGCTCGCCGGGTCGAGGTGCTGCAGCAACGCGCGGTCGAGCGCGACCCAGACCGTCTTCGAGAACGGGTAGTAGAGGATCGGGGTGAGGATCATCAGCGGGATGAGGATGGCGAGCAGCGGCGCGACGGGCACGTCGGGAACCGTGAGCACGAGCGCGGTCACGAAGACCACCACGAACACCGCACCGGTGACCCCGATGTTGATCGCGAGCGCACCGGCCCAGTACCCCTGCTCGCGTTCGAAGTGCAGCCCGCAGCGCGGACAGTCGTCGACCATGGTGAAGTAACGCGTGAACAGGTGGCCGCCGCCGCAGCGCGCACACCGCCGGGTGCCGCCCCACCACATCATGCGCGCCCGCGAGGGGGGCGTGGGGGGAGCCATGGTGGCCAACATAGCGAGCCCGCCGCCGACGGGGGCCCGATCCACCCGCAACCGATCGCCCACGACCGATCGACCAACGACAAGGATGCAGTGATGCCGCCGCTCGATCTCGACACCATCGACCACCTGCTCTCGACCACCCGGGCGGTCCGCAAACGGCTCGACCTCTCCCGCCCCGTCCCCGCGACGTGGTCGTGGAGTGCCTCCGGCTCGCGATCCAGGCCCCGACCGGTTCGAACGCGCAGCTGTGGAAGTGGGTCGTCGTCACCGATCCGGCCAAGCGGCAGGCGTTGGCCGACCTCTACCGCGCCGGCGCGGATGCCGCGGTCCGCCGCGCCGCGGAGTCCAAGATCCCGCCGCCGCCCGACACGCCCGAGCAGCAGCGCATGCAGGATTCGGCGTCGTACCTGCGCGAGCACCTGCAGGACGTGCCGGTGCACGTGATCCCGTGCATCCCCTCGGGGGCCGGCGGCGCCGCGGGGTGGGGACCGTCGATCTATCCCGCGATGTGGAGCTTCATGCTGGCGCTGCGCAGCCGCGGCCTCGGCTCGTGCCTGACCACGGTGCACCTCTTCCACTCGGCTGAGGCCGCCGCGCTGCTCGGCATCCCCGACGGCATGCTGCAGACCGCGCTGATTCCCGTCGCCTACTTCACCGGCGACGACTTCCGTCCCGCGGTGCGCCGCCCGGTGGAGGAGATCACCTTCTGGGACGAGTGGGGGAACGTCAGCTGACCGCCGACGTCGCCGGTTCGTCGCCGATGTCGTCGGTGTCGTCGTCGACCCGCGGCCAGGTTGGCTCGCCGGGGGTGGCGGAGTCGGGGCAGATCGAGCGGTAGCGGCAGTGGCGGCACACCTCGGGGTCAGCCACCCCCGCGAACGCGGTTTCGGTGCGGATCGCCTCCACCTCGCGCCGGAGCTCCTCCTCGATCGCCATCAAGTCGTCGGCATCGGGTTCGAACGGTTGCGGATCGTCGGCGATCTCGACCGCGAGGTGCTCGAACGCGATCCGCAACTGCAACCCGAGCTGCTCGGCGAGGGGCGCGAGCACCCATGCCTGCAGGCGCGCCTGCGTGTCGTCGGCGACGCGGTCGCTCCACATCTGCCCGGTCTTGTAGTCGCGCGCGTCGAGGTAGCCGTCGTGCGACCAGAGGGCGTCGAGCCGCGCGGTGGCCATGAACATCGGGAACGGCTTGCGGTGGAACCGGGCGCGGGTGACCTCGTGGCCGATGGCGACGGCGTCGTCGGGGCACCGGCGTACGTGCTGCGCGAGTTCGGCCCGCACGCGGTCGTCGGTGTCGAAGCCGTGACCTTCGAGGATGTCGTCGACGTGCGCGGCGTCGCGACACGAACCCTGCTCGTGGACCAGCCGCAGCACATCGTGCATCTGTTGGCCGTGCACGGTGCCGGGATCGGAGTCGCTCGACGGGATGCCCAACACGTAGGCGTTGCGCCATTCGCGCCCGCAGCGGCGCCAGGTGTCGAGACCGGTGGGCGTGACGGTGACGATCCCAGGGAGCAGGTCACCGCGCCGGCTGGAACCGTGCGCGCCGGTCGGATGCTCGGGGCACGCGGACACGAACTTGCACGTGCCGCAGTCGGCGCTCATCTTCGCCTCGGGTTCAGCCGTGCGCTCGCGCACGATATCGACCCGTTCGTCGAACCACTCCGCCAGCGCGGGGAGCTCGTCGGCGACCATGATCGTCCGCTCGCGCACCAACCCCTGCACGAGATCGGCCCACACGACGCGCAACGGCTGGTCGCCCGCCCAACGCGTCAGCCGGAGCACCGCGACCTTCACCGATTCCAACTCGAGCGGATCGCTCACGGGCATGCGCCCGGTCCAGAGCTCCAGGCACCGCAGCTCGTTCCCGTGGCCGGAGTCGTCGTCGCCGGTGACCGCGAGATCGACCCAGCCCCCGATCCGCAGTGCGCGCTTGGCGGAGACCGTCGGTGTGTCGAGCCCGTGATCCTCGTAGCGCACCGCGCGGTCCCCGAACATGCGGGTGTACCAGTGGCCGGCCTGGGCGAGCACGGCCTGCTCCTCGGGCTCGAGGTCGGAGCCGGCACCGGCGAAGTCGGCGGCGACGGGAACCCGCACCTCGGTGTGCGCGTCGCGGGCCGCGGCGAGGAACGCATCCCGCAGCCGCGACCGGGTGACCGGGTCGCTCGACCGTTCGCCGCCTTCCACCTCGCGCTGGAGGCGCCGGGCACACATCGAGTCGGCCCGCCGGAGCAGATAGGGCGTGACCTTGGCCAACGCAGTCGGGGCGGGTTCCGGCGCGGGTTCCACCGCGGGCTGTCGGGAAGCGGAACCGGGGGTCACGCTCGTACGGTACAAGGGCCCGTTTCCCGACAGCCGTCTCCCTAGACTGTCCCGATCGCCGTCGCGGGAGCATCCATGCGCATCGCCATCGGCTCCGACCACGCGGGTTACCGCCTCAAGGAGCACTTCATCGCCGTGCTGAAAGACGGCGGTCACGACGTGCACGACCTCGGCACCGACTCCGAGGAGCCCGTCGACTACCCGATCTACTGCTCGGCCGTCGGTCGCGAAGTGGCGGCCGGGCGCGCCGAGCGCGGCATCGTGCTGGGCGGGAGCGGCCAGGGCGAACAGCTCTCGGCGAACAAGGTCAAGGGCGTGCGCGCGGCACTGTGCAACGACCTCTACACGTCGGAGTACTCACGGCGCCACAACGACGCCAACGTGCTCTCCATCGGCGCCCGCGTCGTCGGCGAGGGACTGGCCGACGAGATCCTCGGGGTCTGGCTGCGCACGGAGTTCGAGGGTGGCCGCCACCAGCGACGCATCGACGAGATCACCGCCATCGAGAACGGAGAAATACCGTGAGCACCGAGTCCGACGCGCTGCGGGCGACCGACCCCGAGATCGCCGACATCATCCAGCGCGAGACCGCGCGTCAGAACACGACCGTCCAACTGATCGCGTCGGAGAACTTCACCTCGCCCGCGGTGCTGGGGGCGCAGGGATCGGTGCTCACCAACAAGTACTCCGAGGGCTACCCGGCGAAGCGCTACTACGGCGGCAACCAGGTCGTCGACGAAGCCGAGGTGCTCGCGCGCGACCGCCTGTGCGAGCTGTTCCGTGCCGAACACGCCAACGTCCAGCCGCACTCGGGTGCCAACGCGAACATGGCGGCGTTCCTCGCGCTGCTCGAGCCGGGCGACAAGGTCATGGGCATGCGCCTCGACCAGGGGGGCCACCTCACCCACGGTTCGCCGGTGAACTTCAGTGGTCGCCTCTACGACTTCGCGTCGTACGGCGTCGACCGCGACTCCGAGACCCTCGACTACGACGAACTGCGCGCCATGGCCGTCGCCGAGCGTCCGAAGCTCATCATCGCCGGCGCCACCGCCTATCCGCGCTCGATCGACTTCGCCGCCTTCCGCGCCATCGCCGACGAAGTGGGCGCGCTGCTGCTCGTCGACGCCGCGCACATCGCCGGCCTCGTCGCCGGGGGCGCGCACCCGTCGCCGGTTCCCTACGCCGACGTCGTGACCCTCACGACCCACAAGACCCTGCGCGGGCCGCGCGCCGGCGCGATCCTCTGCCGCGAGCAGTACGCGACCGCGATCGACAAGGCCGTGTTCCCCGGTTTGCAGGGCGGGCCGCTCATGCACGTGGTCGCCGCGAAGGCGGTCGCGTTCCGCGAAGCGCTCCGGCCCGAGTTCCGCGAGTACGCGGCAGCTGTGGTGCGCAACGCCGCGGCGCTGGCCGACGCGCTCACCGCGGAAGGGTTCCGCATCGTGTCCGGCGGCACCGACAACCACCTGATGCTGGTCGACCTCCGTCCCTTCGGCGTCACCGGGAAGGTGGCGCAGGAGGCCCTCGACCGCGCCGGCATCACCTGCAACAAGAACGCCATCCCCAACGACCCCGAGAAGCCGTTCGTCACCAGCGGCCTGCGGCTCGGCACCGCCGCGGTCACCACCGCCGGCATGAGCGAGGCCGAGATGCGGGAGATCTCCGCGCTCATCGCGCAGGTGCTGCGCAAGGTCGACGACGACCACATCGCGGAAGACGTGCGCGCCCAGGCCGCGGCGCTCTGCAGCCGCTTCACTCCGTACCCGGACCTCTAGACGGGTGCCGGGGTACCTGACCGTCGCGGGGGTCGCGGCGGTCGTCACCTTCCTGCTCACCTTCGTGATGCGCAAGGTGTCACCGCGCATCGGCGCGGTGGCGCTGCCGGGGCCGCGCAGCATCCACACCAAGGCCACGCCGTCGCTCGGTGGCGCGGCGATGTTCGCCGGGTTCCTGGTGGCGATGGCCGTGGCCTCGCAGCTCACCCAGTTCCACGAGATCTTCGCCGACAACACCGAGCCCCTCGGCCTTTTGCTCGCAGCCGGCGTGATGTTCGTGGTGGGTGCGATCGACGACCTGCGCGAGGTGTCGCCGCCCGCCAAGATCGCGGGCCAGGTGCTGAGCGGCAGCGTGCTGTCGCTCCTCGGCGTCACGATGCTCTACTTCCGCGTGCCGCTCGCCAGCTACGAGTACGTGGTGCTCTCGCCCGACCTCGCCCCGCTCGTCACCGTGCTCACCGTCGTGGTGATGGCCAACGCGATCAACCTGATCGACGGGCTCGACGGCCTCGCCGCCGGCATCGTGCTGATCGCGGGATCGGCGATGTTCCTCTACGCCGACCGGTTGTTCAAGGCGGGGCTGCTCGAGGGCTCGAACATGGGTCCGCTCGTCGCCGCCATCACCGTCGGCATCTGCGCGGGATTTCTCCCGCACAACTTCAACCCCGCCCGCATCTTCATGGGCGACGCGGGGGCGATGTTCCTCGGCCTGCTGCTGGCCACGACCACGATCACCGTCGGCGGTCGCACCGCCGACCCGTTCAGCGGCCAGACCTACTTCTACTTCGCGCCGTTGGCGATCCCATTGGTGATCCTCGGCGTCCCGATCTTCGACACCGCGTTCTCGTTCCTGCGGCGGATCGTGCGGCGGCAGTCGTTCGCCCAGGCCGATCACGAGCACCTGCACCACCGGCTGATGCGGATGGGGCACGGGCCGCGTCGCGCCGTCGTCATCCTCTGGCTGTGGACGGCGCTGCTGTCGGCCGTCGTGTTGCTGCCCACCTTCACCCACCGGGGCAACGCGCTGGTCCCACTGGCAGTGGTGGCGCTCGGCCTGCTCCTCTACATCTACTTCCATCCCGGAGTCCGCAGCCTGCGCGTCGGGCGTGGGAAGGCGGCGGGTGAAGGGCCGGGCGACGCACCGGGTCAGGGCGCCGAACCCACCACGGGCGACGACGGCGGATCGGGCGAGGGCCGCACCGGGGAAGTGGTCGAACTCGAGGCTCGGCGCGCCGCCCGCGGCCGCTGAGTACGGTGTCCGGGGCCGCGAGGTCAGCACGCGTCGGCGAGCCGGGAATTCGCCGGGAACATCAGGCGGAAATTCGGTTCGAAGTGTGCTCCGAGTTGACGTTTCCAAGGGGTGTCAGGTAGCTTGCGAATACATTCACAAGCGCGGGACGCCTTGTGACGCGCCCAGGCGACGGAGGGAATTCCCGGGTGGACGCAGCCGACCAGTCGGCACGAGAAAAGCAAGGGTACGGCGATGGGTTGACCCAGGCGCTGACCCTCGTGGTCGGACCAGTGCTCTTCGGTCTTCTCGGCGCCTTCATCGACAGCAAGTTGGGCACGTCGCCCCTCTTCCTGATCGTGTTCGGTCTGTTCGGCGTGCTCGCGGCCGCCACCACCGCGTATTACGAGTACCGGGGACGCATCGAACGTCACGACGAGGGGAAGCCGTGGGCGCGACGCACGCGATGAACCCGACCCCGGCTCCGGCGCCCGATTCCACGCCGGCTCCCGCCCCCGCCTACGAAGGCCAGATCGCGGGCGATCTCGCCCGGCGCGTGCTCATCGTCGCGCCGTTGGTGCTGCTCGTGGGCGGCATCGTGAGCGGCGTCGACGGCGTGATCAGCGCGGCGATCGGTCTCGTGCTGGTGGCGTTGAACTTCCTGGCGTCGGCGCGACTCATCACCTGGGCCGCGGGCATCGGGCCGAATGCAGTCATGGGCCTCGTGCTCGGCGGTTACATCGTTCGCCTCGCGGTGCTGTTCGGCATCGCCTTCGCGCTCGACACCGTGTCATGGATCGACATCGGGGTGCTGTTGCTCACCGTCGCCGTCGTCCACATCGCGCTCCTCACGTGGGAGACGCGTCACGTGAGCCTCACCTTGGGATACCCCGGCCTCAAGCCGGGCCGGCAGTAGGAAGGGATGTAGGCAGTGCCTCTGCTCGGCGCCTTTGTTTTTCCGCCCATCGACGAACTGTTCCGATGGAAGGACATCTGGTTCAACGGCTCACCGCTGGCGATCAACAAGACGGTCTTGTTGGTGCTCATCTCGTCGGTGATGATCTGCCTGATCTTCATCCTCGGCAGCCGCAAGAAGGCGCTGCAACCGGGTGGGGTGCAGAACGTCGTCGAGATGACCTACGAGTTCATCGACAACGGCATCACCAAAGACGTCGTGGGTCACGACGCCGGCCGGTACACGCCTTTCCTCGGCACCCTCTTCCTGTTCATCCTCTTCCTGAACATCTGGGAAGTGATCCCGGGCATCCAGTTCCCGCCGACCGCCCGCATGGGAATCCCCGGGTTCCTCGCGCTGATGGTCTACGTGCTGTACCTCGTGGTCGGGTTCAAGAACCACGGCATCAAGTACCTCACCGGCCACCTCTTCCCGCCCGGCGTGCCGCTGGCGCTCTACATCCTCGTCACGCCGATCGAGTTCGTGCAGCTGTTCCTCGTCCGGCCGTTCTCGCTGGCCGTCCGACTCCTCGCCAACATGATGGCGGGTCACATCCTCCTCACCGCGCTCGCGCTGCTCACCGCGTACTCGCTCAAGAACGCGCCGATCATCGCCATCGGGCCCTTCGCGCTCAACGTCGCGGTCACCGGGTTCGAGATCCTCGTCGGCTTCCTGCAGGCGTACATCTTCACGCTGCTCACCGCCGTGTACCTCGGCGACGCGCTCCACCCCGATCACTAAACGGTCACTCAGGCAATCCGCACTCAACCAGGAGAGAAACCATCATGTCCACAGTCCTCCTCGCCGCCCAGCAGGCCGGTGAGCTCAAGGCCGGTCTGCAGTCCATCGGTGCGGGCATCGTGTACGGCGCCGCGGCCATCGGCCCGGGCATCGGCATCGGCCTCGTCGTCGGCAACGCGATCCAGGCCATGGCGCGCCAGCCCGAGATGCAGGGCACGATCCGCACGACGATGTTCCTCGGTATCGCGTTCACCGAGGCGCTCGCCCTGTTCGGATTCGTGCTCTTCTTCCTCGCCAAGAGCTAGGGAGGCGATCGTGCTCGCATCACTGCTCGCCGCCGAGGTGAGCGTCAAGGCGAAGAACCCGATCCTGCCCGAGGGCAAAGAGATCCTCTGGGCCGCGATCGCGTTCGTCATCGTCTTCGGACTGCTGGCGTGGAAGGCGTGGCCCGCGATCAAGGCCGGGCTCGAGGCCCGCCAGGACCGCATCCGCGAGGACCTCGCCAAGGCGGAGGCCGCGCGCACCGAGGCCGAGACGTCGCTCGACGAGTACAAGCGGCAGCTCGCCGACGCCCGCAAGGACGCCAGCAACATCATCGAGGAAGCACGTCTGGAAGCGGAGGCCGTGCGTCAGCAGCGGCTCGCCGCGGTGGAGCCCGAGATCGCCGAGTTGCGGGCCCGGGCCACCGAAGACATCCGGCTCGCGTCGGAACGGGCGATGAGCGACCTGCAGGCCCGCGTGGCCGAGCTGGCCGTCGAGCTGGCCGAGAAGGTCGTGGAACGCAACCTCGACCGTCAGACCCAGACCGCGCTCATCGAGAGCTACATCAACCAGGTGGGGAGCAACTAGCCGTGCCGTCGACACCGAGGGTCGAGGCCTACGCCCACGCCCTGCTCGAAGTCGCCCGCGTCGAAGGCCATCTGGCCGAGGTGGAAGACGAGCTCTTCCGCTTCGCCCGCACCTTCGAGGGCTCCGACGAGCTGCGCCTCGCGCTCACCGATCACGCGATGCCGACCGACCGGCGCGTCGCGGTGATCGAGGAGCTGCTCGGTGCGAAGGCACTGCAGACGAGCTCGGCATTGGCGTCGTTCATCGTCGCCGCCGGGCGTGCCCACGACCTGCCCGCCATCATCGACCGGTTCGTCGAGTTGGCCGCCGCGGAGCAGCGTCGGGCGATCGCCGAAGTGCGGAGCGCGATCACGCTGACCCCCGAGCAGACCGAACGACTGCGCGAAGCGCTGAACCGCGCGACGGGGAAAGAAGTCGAAGTCAAGGTGGTCATCGACCCCACGGTGATGGGGGGCCTGGTCGCGACGGTGGGCGACCTCGTGATCGACGGTTCCGTCCGTCACCGCCTCGAGCAACTGAGGGAGCAGATCTAAGTGGCCGAGCTCACGATCAATGCCGACGAGATCGCGGCAGCGCTACGCACGCA
This sequence comes from uncultured Actinomycetes bacterium, assembly GCA_963819735.1. GTDB lineage: Bacteria > Actinomycetota > Acidimicrobiia > IMCC26256 > DASPTH01 > CAWFXC01. The sequence continues at coordinate 2,513,973 of CAWFXC010000001.1, forward strand.
CATCTCGTCGTTCACGCCGACGGTCGAGCAGGCCCACGTGGGCCGCGTGCTCGAGGTGGGCGACGGCATCGCGCGTGTCGCGGGCCTGCCCGAGGTGTCGGTCAACGAGGTGCTCGAGTTCGAGGGCGGCACCCTCGGCCTGGCGCTGAACCTCGACGAGGAATCCATCGGCGCGGTCGTGCTCGGTGAAGCCAGCCACGTGGAGGAGGGCGGCGCGGTCAAGGCCACCGGGCGCATCCTCTCGGTGCCGGTCGGCGACGCGTTGATCGGCCGCGTGGTCAATGGTCTCGGCCAACCGATCGACGGCAAGGGCCCGCTGAACTCGCACGACGAGCGCCGGCTCGAGGTGCAGGCGCCGGGCATCGTCGGCCGCCAGCCGGTGCACGAGCCGCTCCAGACGGGCATCAAGGCCATCGACGCCATGACGCCCATCGGTCGCGGCCAGCGTGAGCTCATCATCGGCGACCGCAAGACGGGTAAGACCACTGTCGCGGTCGACTCCGTGCTGGCCCAGAAGGGCCAGGGCGTGAAGTGCATCTACGTCGCGGTGGGGCAGAAGAGCTCCACGGTGGCGCAGACCGTCGCCACCCTCGAAGAACACGGCGCGATGGAGTACACCGTCGTGGTCAACGCGCCGGCGGGCGACGAAGCGGTGTTCAAGTACCTCGCTCCCTACTCCGGCTGCGCCATCGGTCAGCACTGGATGGACAAGGGCGAGCACGCGCTCGTCATCTACGACGACCTCTCGAAGCAGGCCGAGGCCTACCGGCAGCTGTCGCTGCTGCTGCGGCGCCCACCGGGACGCGAGGCGTACCCCGGCGACGTCTTCTACCTGCACAGCCGTCTGCTCGAGCGCGCGGCCAAGCTGAGCGACGAGCTCGGTGGCGGCTCGCTCACCGCGCTGCCGGTCATCGAGACCAAGGCGGGCGACGTCTCGGCCTACATCCCGACCAACGTGATCTCCATCACCGACGGCCAGATCTACCTGCAGGAGAACCTGTTCCGGTCCGGTGTGCGTCCGGCGGTCGACGTGGGCATCTCCGTCTCCCGAGTCGGCGGCGCCGCGCAGATCAAGGCGATGCGGGCGGTGGCCGGCACGCTCAAGGTCGACCTCGCGCAGTTCCGCGACCTCGAGGCGTTCGCGACCTTCGGTTCCGAGCTCGACGCGGTGTCGAAGGCGCAGCTCGAGCGGGGCTACCGGTTGGTGGAACTGCTGAAGCAGCCCCTCAACTCGCCGATGCCGGTCGAGCTGCAGGTGGTGTCGGTGTTCGCGGGCACGTCGGGCGCGCTCGACGACCTCCCCGTGAACCAGGTCCGCCGGTTCGAGACCGAGCTGCACGAGTACGTGTCCACGCGTCACGCGGGGATGCTCCAGGGCATCCGCGACTCGGGCGCGCTGCCCGACAACGACGGCCTGAAGTCCGCGGTCGACGACTTCCACGAGACGTTCGTCGCCACCCTCGCGGCCGAGACCGACACCGCGGCCGCGGCGGCCGCGGCCACGGAAGCGAGCGAGTAACCCCCGATGGCCGGCGGACAGGAACGACTTCTCCGACGACGGATCAAGAGCATCCAGTCGACGCAGAAGATCACGCGCGCGATGGAGCTCATCGCCGCCAGCCGGATCGTGAAGGCGCAGGCGGCGGTGGTGTCGGCGCAGCCCTACAGCGAGTCGATCACGCAGGTCGTGCGTGACCTCTCGGCGGGCGGCGGCGGGGGCGACAGTCCTCTGCTCAGCCCACGCCCGGAGATCCGCCGGGTGGCGCACATCGTCGTCACCGCCGACCGCGGGTTGTGCGGTGCGTACAACTCCTCGGTGATCCGCGAGGCGGAGCGCTCGTTGCTCGCGCAACGCGCGCTCGGACGCGACTATTCGCTGGTGCTGGTCGGCCGCAAGGCCGAGAGCTACTTCCGCTACCGCGAGTACAACATCGACGCGGTGTTCACCGGCTTCAGCGAGCAGCCCACGTACGAGGACGCCCGCCAGGTGGGTGCGGCGGCGACCGGCGCGTTCCTCGCCGGCGACACCGACCTCGTCGAGATCGTCTACACACGCTTCATCTCCGCCGGCACGCAGGTGGTCGAACGCCAGACCCTCATGCCGCTCGTGCGCGACGACGTCGCGGTCACCGCGCCGGGTGAAGCGGCGACGGTGCAACCGAGCTACGAGTTCGAGCCGTCGCCCGAAGGGATCCTCGATCTCCTCCTGCCCCGCTACGTCGACTCGCGCGTCTACGCCGCACTGCTCAACGCGGCCGCGTCCGAGCACGCGGCGCGCCAGCGGGCGATGAAGCGCGGCCACCGAGAACGCCGACGAGCTCATCACCAGCCTGAGCCGCGTCATGAACCGGGCCCGCCAGGACTCCATCACCACCGAGATCATGGAGATCGTCAGTGGCGCCGAGGCGCTGCGCCAGGGCGGATCCGACGAGTCCGATGAACTCTCCGACACCCTCGAAGACCGCGACGCCGAGGTGCTGGCCACCCCCGTCGCCAACGGCTGATCCGAGCCCAGGAGCAACGCATGACCATGACCGCCGACACCCCCGACACCACCGCACTGAAGGACGGTCGCGTCGTCGCGATCGCCGGGCCGGTGGTCGACGTCGAGTTCCCGCCCGACGGCCTCCCCGAGATCAACTTCGCGCTCGAGATGGACGCCACGCTCGGCGGTGACACCATCACCATCACCGCCGAGGTCGCGCAGCAGATCGGCGACAGCCGGGTGCGGGCCATCTGCCTCAAGCCCACCGACGGCCTGCGGCGCGGCGCGATCGTGCGCAACCTGGGTCACGGCATCAAGATGCCGGTCGGCGACGGCGTGCTCGGCCACGTGTTCAACGTGATCGGCGAGCCCCTCGACATCGCCGAGGCCGACCTCAGCGGGATCGACGACCACTGGGAGATCCACCGCGAGCCGCCCTCGTTCGACCAGCTCGAGCCCAAGGCGCTGATGTTCGAGACCGGCATCAAGGTGATCGACCTGCTCGAGCCCTATGTGCAGGGCGGCAAGATCGGGCTCTTCGGCGGCGCCGGCGTGGGCAAGACGGTGCTCATCCAGGAGATGATCCAGCGGGTCGCCAGCCAGCACGGTGGTGTCTCGGTGTTCGCCGGGGTCGGCGAGCGCACCCGTGAGGGCACCGACCTCTGGTTGGAGATGCAGGAGTCCGGGGTCATCGAGAAGACCGCGCTGATCTACGGCCAGATGGACGAGCCGCCGGGCGTGCGCCTGCGGGTCGCGCTGTCGGCGCTCACCGTCGCCGAGTACTTCCGCGACGTGAAGAACCAGGACGTGCTGCTCTTCGTCGACAACATCTTCCGGTTCGTCCAGGCCGGTTCCGAGGTGTCGACGCTGCTCGGTCGTATGCCGTCGGCCGTGGGATACCAGCCCACACTGGCCGACGAGATGGGCGAGCTGCAGGAGCGCATCACCTCGACCAAGGGCCACTCGATCACGTCGCTGCAGGCGGTCTACGTGCCGGCCGACGACTACACCGACCCGGCGCCGTTCACCACCTTCACCCACCTCGACGCCACCACCGAGCTGTCGCGCCAGATCGCCGCCCTCGGCATCTACCCGGCCGTCGACCCGCTGGCCTCGACTTCGAACATCCTGGCGCCCGAGATCGTCGGCGACCGGCACTACACCTGCGCCCGGCGGGTGCAGGAGGTGCTCCAGCGCTACCAGGAGCTCCAGGACATCATCGCCATCCTCGGCCTCGACGAGCTGTCCGAAGAAGACAAGGTCATCGTGAACCGGGCCCGCAAGATCCAGCGGTTCCTGTCGCAGCCGTTCTTCGTCGGCCAGGTGTTCACCGGCCTCGAGGGCATCTACGTGCCGATCCAGGAGACCGTCGAGTCGTTCGAGGCGCTGGTCAACGGCGAGCTCGACGACGTGCCCGAGCAGGCCTTCTTCAACGTCGGCGGCGTCGAGAGCGTGCTCGCCAAGGCGAAGACGCTCCAGGAAGGCTGACGTGCCCGATCCCTTCCCGGTGCAGCTGGTCTCGCCCGAGCACATCCTGTTCGACGGCGAGGCCGAGATGGTGGTCTGCCGCCCGATCGAGGGCTCGATCGCGTTCCTGAACGGCCACGTCCCCTACCTGGGCGCGCTGGCCGACGACGAGCTGCGCATCATCCTGCCCGGCAGCGGTGAGCAGGCGGCGGCGGTGCACGGCGGCTTCGTGCAGATGACGGGCGACCACCTCGTGGTGCTCTCCGACCTCGCCGAGCTCAAGGACGAGATCGACATACCGCGCGCCGAGATCGCCAAGCGCCGGGCCGAGGAGACCCTCACCCGCGAGCCCGAGAACGAGCACGCGCTGGCCGCGCTGGCCCGGGCCGAGACCCGCCTCAAAGTCGCAACCTCCTAATTCGCTCGCTCCTTCTCTTTGCGCTCGCTCACTGGGTGGTCGGCAGCCGCGATCCGAGGCTTGCCTCTACGGCCGTTCGCTCGCTGGCGAGCACCCTTCGCTCCGCTCCGGGTGCCGCTTCCGCCGGAGCGTGTTCGACCTAGCCTGACCTGATGCGGCGGCTGCTGGTCCTCGTGGTCGTCGCGTCTGCGTTGCTGGTGCCGGCCGCGTCGTCGGCTGCGCACGCGGCCGACGACGGCCCCTACCGCGGGCTCGGCACGTGGGTCGATGTGTTCGACTACGCGCCGCGCGTGCAGACCAACGGGCGTACGCCGCCGGTGAGCGCGGCGTCGGTGGCCGACATGGCCCACCTCGGTGTGCGCACGCTCTATCTGCAGGTCGGTCGCAACGACGCCGATCCGGCGCGCACGTTGGTCGACGCGACGGAGGTACGGGCATTCGTGGGCGCGGCGCACCGCGCGGGTATGAAGGTGGTGGCGTGGTACCTCCCGTCACTCGACGACGTCGCCGCCGACTTCCGCCCGATCGTCGGGATCGACCGGCTGCGGGTGAACGGCCGGGGCTTCGACGGCATCGCGCTCGACATGGAAGGGACCGACGTCGCCGACGTGACCGTGCGCAACAACCGGCTGGTGCAGCTGACCAAGCGCGTGCGCAAGCTCGTCGGCGCCGACATGCCGCTCGGCGCGATCGTCTACCCGACCGTGCAACTGGAGCTGCTCAACCTCACGCTGTGGCCCGACTTCCCGTACCAACGACTGGCCTCGTCGGTCGACGTGTGGCTGCCGATGGTGTACTTCACGTTCCGGTCGGTGGAGTCCGGATACCGCGACCCGCTGCAGTACACCGACGACAGCGTCACCGGGTTGCGCAACGATCTCGACGACCCGAATGCCCGGGTGCACGTGATCGGCGGCATCGCGGATCTCATGACCACCGACGACTACAAGGCATTCGTCCGGGCGGCGGCGAGCACGAAGGCGATCGGCTACTCGGTGTACGACTACAACACCACTCTGTCGAGCGCGTGGCCCTGGCTGCGGGCCGGCGACTCCGGTTCCGGGTAGCGACCGCGCTCGGCGCCGCGCTCAGTCGAACTTGAGCGCGGAGTAGCTTCATGAGCTTCTGCCATTTGTGAATGGCGTCGATCGTGCGGATCGTGCCCGACTTCGACCGCATCACCAACGACTGCGTACTCGCACCGTTGCCCCAGTAGCGCACGCCCTTGAGCAGGTCGCCGTCGGTGATGCCGGTGGCGCTGAAGAACACGTCTTCGCCCGACACGAGGTCTTCGGTGGTGAGCACGCGGTCGAGGTCGTAACCCGCGTCGAGCGCAGCGCTGGCGCTCTTCGTCGTTCCGCGCGTGGAGGCGACCCAGGATCTCGCCGCCCTGACACTTCAGCGCGGCGGCCGCGATCACGCCCTCGGGTGTGCCACCGATGCCGAAGAGGATGTCGGTTCCGCTCTCCGGCGTGGCCACCGAGATGGCGGCGGCGACGTCGCCGTCGGGGATCAGCTTGATGCGGGCCCCGGCCTCCCGGCACTTGCGGATGATGTCTTCGTGGCGGGGCCGGTCGAGGATCACCGCGGTGATGTCGTCGACGTCCTCGCCGAGGGCCTTGGCCACCGCCTTGAGGTTGGCCCGGACGGGCGCGTCGATGTCGATGACGTCGGCGGCCGCCGCCCCGACCGCGATCTTGTCCATGTAGACGCACGGGCCGGGGTCGAACATGGTGCCCCGCTCGGACACCGCGATCACCGCGATCGCGTTGTTGCGGCCGAGCGACGTGAGGGTGGTGCCGTCGATCGGGTCGACCGCGATGTCGCAGGCCGGGCCGCCGGCGCCGATCTCCTCGCCGTTGAACAGCATGGGCGCTTCGTCTTTCTCGCCCTCACCGATCACGACCACGCCGTCCATCGACACCGAGTTCAGGATGAGGCGCATGGCGTCGACCGCGGCGCCGTCGGCCCCGTTCTTGTCGCCGCGTCCCATCCAGCGTCCGGCCGCGAGCGCGGCCGCTTCGGTGACGCGGGCGAGCTCCATCGCCAGGTTGCGATCCGGATTCTGGGGCTGGGTGTCCATCTTCGCTCCTGTGCGGACGGGCTCCGTTGTGCACGGGGAGCGTACCCGCAGTGGATGGGCGGTCACTCCGTGCGAGACTTCTCGACTGATGGACGACGTGATGGACGACGCACTCAACGAGGCGGCGCGCGCCGCCGAGGGGTTCATGCCCGACGACGAGGGCCGGGCTCTGTACGCCGCCGGCCTCGCCGCCGCACCGCGTGGGCCGTTGCTGGAGATCGGGACGTACTGCGGCAAGTCCGCCATCTACCTGGGGGCGGCGGCCCGCGCCGGCGCCTCGGTGCTCTTCACCGTCGATCACCACCGCGGCTCGGAGGAGAACCAGGCGGGGTGGGAACACCACGACGAGCGCCTGGTCGATCCCCGCACCGGGCGCATGGACACGCTCCCGTTCTTCCGCCGGACCATCGAGGCCGCCGGGCTCGAAGACGTCGTGATCGCGGTGATCGGCAGCTCGCCGACGGTCGCCGCGCACTGGGCGACGCCGCTCGGGCTCGTGTTCATCGACGGTGGTCACGCGCTCGACGTCGCGCTCGCCGACTACGACGGCTGGGCCCATCATCTCGTCGCCGGTGGCCTCCTGGTGTTCCACGACGTGTTCGAGGACCCCGCCGACGGCGGTCAGGCGCCGTTCGAGGTGTGGACCCGCGCCGTGCGCTCCGGCCGTTTCGAGCCCGTCGCCACCACCGGCAGCCTCCGCGTGCTCCGCCGCGTCGCCGGAACCCAACCAGCGTCGCCAAAGGCCGTATAGGGGCCTCGCCCGACGCAAGTTCGGTTAGGTGTCGCGGGTGGCGCGTTCGCGTTCGATCTCGACGCCGGCCGCCAGCAGCTCGTCGGCGTCGAGGCCCTCGGGGAGTCGTTCGCCGCGGAACAGTCCGGCGGTCGGGCCGGTGCCCGCGAGCGCGTTGGCCGCGAGCACGACCGCGGCGGAGTTCCAGGTGGGCTGCTCCTGCGGGTAGAGCTCGCCGTCGGCGGCGAACGCCTCACCCTCGAAGTTGGCGCCCGTCCAGTAGCCCCCGCCATCGGCGCGCAGGAACTGCACCGCCGCGAACAACCGGCGCGCGTCTTCGTGGCTGCCGATGGCGTCGAGTGCGATCACGAGCTCGCACGTCTCCGCCGCGGTGACCCACGGACGGTCGGACACGCAACGGATGCCGCGTCCTTCGACCACGAACGTGTTCCACCGTGACGCGACGCGCGCGTCGGCCGGGTAACCGCGCAACACCCCACCGAGGATGGGGTAGTACCAGTCCATCGCCCAACGGTTCTTGTCGAGGAACACGTCGGGACGGTGCGCGATGGCGATGGCCAGCGCGCCGAGCGACAGCTCCCAGTCGGGCCGTTCGTGGCCGAGCCGCTCGGCGATGGCGATCGCACACTTCAGGCTGTGGTGGATGCTCGACGACCCGGTGAGCAGCGCGCCGTCGTCGGGATCGTCGCCGCGCCACGCGATCTCGCCGGTCTCGCGTTGGAAGTCGAGCGCGTAGTCGATCGCCGCTTCGACCGTGGGCCACTGCGTGGCGAGGTACGCGGTGTCGCCGGTGATCAGGTAGTGGTGCCACGCGCCGGTGGCGATGTAGCAGGTGACGTTGGTGTCGAGGGTGGGGTCTTCGATGTCGTCGCCCAGGTAGTAGGCGTGCCAGGCGCCGTCGGGCCGCTGCCGCTCGGCGAGCCAGTCGTAGGCGGCGCGGGCGGCTTCGGTGTGGCCGCCGAGATCGAGCGCCATCGCCGCCTCGACCAGGTTCCACGGGTCGGTGTGCCCGCCCGGTGTCCACGGGATGTTGCCGTCGGGGAGCTGCACCGAGGCAATGGCCGCGATCGTCTGCGCGAGTTGATCGGCGCTGATGGTGCCGGGCACGTCGGGGAGCTCGGGCCCGTTCGGAAGGTCGGACTGGTGGGATGGTGCGCTCATCCGACCTTCTCCGTGTACACGATCAGGCTCTTGCCGAGGACGGGATTGAGCGCGCGGTCCAGCGCCTCGACCCATTTCGGCTGGTGCTCGATCTGGTACACGAGGAAGTCGTGGTACTTGCGCACCGGCCACGCGTTCGGGTTGTCGACGCCGACTGCGCACTTCAGCCACCAGTACGGCGAATGCAGCGCGTGCGCGTGATCGGTGCCCCGCATCAGGAGCCCGGCGCGCTCGAGCTTCGCTTCGAGCTCGTGCTGGTGGTAGATGCGGATGTGACCGCCCGGGGTGTCGTGGTAGTGGTGGTCGAGGGCCCAGCACACGCGTTCGGGGAAGCGCGTGGGCACGGTCACGGCGAGGCGACCACCCGGCCGCAACACTCGCACCAGCTCCGAGATCGCGCGCTCGTCGGCCCAGAGGTGCTCGAGCACCTCCGACGCGATCACGCGGTCGAAGGTCGCGTCGGGGAACGGGAGCACGAGGGCGTCGCCGTTGACCTGACCGCCGGGGGGATCGGCGGGCAGCTCGCCCGCCGCGACCATGCCGCCGACCACCGCGCGCACGTCCTTGAGCTCGGCCGCGTCGTAGTCGAGGGCGACGACGGTGGCGCCGCGCCGCATCGCCGCGAACGCGTGGCGTCCGCCGCCGCAGCCCATGTCGAGGAGCCGGTGGCCCGGCCGGAGCTCGAAGCGGTCGAAGTCGACGGTGAGCATCAGGCGGCTCCTGCAGCAGTGCGTTCCTCGAGCAGCGCGCGGTAGTTCTCGACCGTGCCGACGGCCGTGGCGCGCCACGTGAACTTGTCGAGCGCCCGGGCGCGGCCGGCCGCCCCGATGCGGGCGCGGAGGTCGGCGTCGCCGAGGGCGCGCAGCAGCACGGTGGCCAACGCCCCGGGATCGTTGGGCGGCACGAGCAGGCCGGTCTCGCCGTCGGTCCCGACGACCTCGGGCAGTGCCCCGCCCGTGGTGGCGACGAGCGGGACGCCGCAGGCCATCGCCTCGATGGCGGGGAGCGAGAAGCCCTCGTAGAGCGACGGCACCACCGCGACCTCGGCCTCGGCGTAGAGCTCGACGATGCGCTCGGTGGTGACGCCTGACACGAAGCGCACGACACCGGTGAGCCCGAGTCGGTCGATGAGCGCCGGGATCTTGCTCTTGCCCTTCGGCTTGCCGATGATCACGAGCTCGGCGTCGCTGCGCTCGGTGCGCACCTTGGCCAGCGCTTCGAGCAACGGCACGAGACCCTTCATCGGGACGTCGGAGCTCGTGGTGGTCATGAGCCGGCCGGGGACGCGCGCGACCTCGGGCATCGGGTGGAAGATCTCCGGATCGACGCCCACCGGCACGATGTGCAAACGATCGGCGCGCACGCCCATCTGGGACACGATGTCGCGCTTGCTCGACTCCGACACCGTCACGACGCGCGGGATCTCGCGCGCCACGTTCATCTGCATGCCGAGGAAGCCGTACCAGCGGCGCAACGTGAACCGGCGCCACGCGCTCGTCGCGTGCTCGAGGTCGAGATCGCGGTCGACGGTGATGGGGTGGTGCAACGTGGCCAGCACGGGCCAGCCGTCGTCCATCATGCCGATGATGCCGGAGCCCAGGCACTGGTTGTCGTGCACGATGTCGAAGTCGTTCCGGCGCGCCGCGAGCAGCCGGCGGGCGCGCAGGCTGAACGTGTACGGCTCCGGGAACCCGGCCGAGCACATCACCGCGAACTCGCGTACGTCGACGCTCGACTTGAACTCCCACGGCCACGGCACCCGGAACGGGTTCTCGGGCCGGTAGAGGTCGAGGCTCGGCACGCGTGTGAGCTGCCGCGGGTCGTCGAGCTCGGGGTAGGGCTGGCCGGAGAACACGGTGACCTGGTGTCCGAGCTCGGTCAGCTCCCGGGCGAGGTACCGCGTGTACACCCCCTGGCCGCCGCAGTGGGGGTTCCCCCGGTAGACGAGCCAGGCGATGCGGAGACTGTCGGGGGGACTCGCGGGGGGCGGCATAAGTCGTCAAGTCTCGCAGACGACGTCCGATTCGGACGAAAGTGCAGGTGGCACGCCATGTAATCGCCCGGATTACCCGCCCGCACGCGGACGGGGGTCGGCGCGCTCGACCGACTCGCAGTTTCGTTACTCTCCCCGCATGGCACCGATCTCCGCGTCTGCGGTCGCGCGCTCGCGCACCCTCGGCGAGCCGCGATGGGCGCCCGGCGGCGAGCACCTGGCATGGCTCGATGCGTTCGGCGGACGCGTCGATCTCGTGGTCGCGCCGGCCGACGGTTCGGCCGCCCCGGTCACCATCACCGCGGCCGAACCGGTCACGCCGCTCGGCGCGTACGGAGGTGGCGGCTACTGCTGGGCGTCGGCCGACGAGCTCGTCTTCGCCGCCGCCGACGGTCGCCTCCTCGCGATCCCGGTGCACGGTGGCCCGGTGCGCACGCTTTCGCGCGAAGGGCGCGCCGCCGCCCCCGCGATCGCGCCGGGCGGTGACCGCGTCGCGTTCGTGCTCGAACGCGACGACGCATGCGACATCGCGGTCGTACCCCTCGACGGATCGGCGTGGCCGCAGCGCGTGTCGCACGCGGGGTACGCCTGGGATCCCGCGTGGTCTCCCGACGGCGCGACCCTCGCGTGGCACGAATGGGATCTCGCGAACATGCCGTGGGACGGTTCGCGCATCGCGTTGTCGTACCGCGACGAACCCGCGCGCGTGATCGCGGGCGGCGACGGTGTCGCGACCGGTCAGCCGCGCTTCGCGCCCGACGGGCGCGCACTCGCGTACGTGTCCGACGCAACCGGGTGGATGAACGTGTGGATGGCCGAGCCCGACGGCGGAGATCCCCACCCGCTGCTCGACGAGCAGTACGAGCACGCCGAACCATCGTGGGGGCCGGGGCAACGATCGTTCGCGTGGTCGCCCGATTCCGCCTCGCTGGTCCTGAACCGCAACGAGACCGGCTTCGGCCGCCTCGTGGTGGCCGCCACGTCCGGCGGCGCGGGCGCGGTGCGCGACCTGTCGCGCGGCTGGCACCACGGACTCGACTGGGGCGCCCGTGGCATCGCCTGCGTGCGTTCCGGGGGCCGGACCGCACCGCAGGTCACGGTGCTCGACCCGGCCGCCGGCGCTCGGCGGGCGGTCGCACGCGGCGCGGTCGGCGAGCTCGACGCCGCCGACCTCCCGGAGCCCCGGCCGGTCACGTGGGACGCCGACGACGGCACCCCGGTGCACGGGTTGTTGTGGTTCCCGGAGACGGGCGGACCGGCGTCAGGCCCCTCGGGCCCACCCCTGCTGGTCGACGTCCACGGTGGCCCGACGGGCCAGAGCGTCGTGGACTGGGTGCCCCGCGTCCGCTTCTTCGTGTCGCGCGGGTGGGCGGTGCTGGCGCCGAACTACCGCGGCTCCACCGGGTACGGGCGCACCTATGAGCGTGCCCTCGGGGAGCGGTGGGGTGAGCTCGACGTCACCGACACCGTCGCCGGCATCCGCGCCGCCGGCCGCGACGGCTGGGCCGATGCCGGCCACGCGGCGGTGATGGGCGGCAGCGCCGGCGGATTCACCGCGTTGCTCGTCGGCGCGCAGACGCCGCCCGTCGTGCGCGCGGTCGTCAGCCTCTACGGCGTGACCGATCTGTTCGACCTCGCCGCCACCACGCACCGCTTCGAGTCGCGTTACCTCGATCGTCTCGTCGGCACCCTGCCCGAACACGCCGATCGTTACCGCGACCGATCGCCCGTCGCGCACGCCAACGACATCGGCGTTCCGGTGCTGGTCCTGCAAGGCGCGATCGACGCAGTGGTGCCGCCGGATCAGGCGAAGCTGATGGTCGACGCGATGCGCGCCGCCGGCGCGCCGGTCGAGCACCATGTCTACGACGGCGAAGGCCACGGTTGGTCGCGCGCCGACACGATCGTCGATTCGTACGAACGCATCGACGCGTTCCTCACGCAATGGGTGCTCCGCCGATGACCGACACACCGACCAATGCCACACCGAAGACCGCCACGCCTGCGCCGACGCAACTCGTCACCGACTACGCGTGGCAGGGTCCGCGGCGCGGCGCCGACCGCGCGGTGCTGCTCGCGCACGGCGCGGGCTCCGACATGCACGGCGGCGCGTTGCTCGCGGTCGCCGACGCGCTCGCCCGTGGCGGCATCCCGTCGTTGCGCTTCAACTACCCGTACCGCACCGCGGGGAAGAAGGCACCCGACCGGCCCAAGGTGCTCGAAGCCGCGACACGCGAAGCCGCGGCCGAGTTGGCGCGCCGGTCGCACCTCCCACCCGACCGGTTGGTGCTCGGCGGGCGTTCCATGGGCGGGCGCTACTGCTCGATGGTGGTCGGCGCCGCGGCCGATCCGGTCCCCGCGTTGGGCCTCCTGCTCCTCGGCTATCCGTTGCACGCGGCGGGGAAGCCCGACCAGCCCCGGATCGAGCACTTCCCGCGGATCCGCGTGCCGGTGCTCTTCGCCAGCGGCACGCGCGACGCCCTGGCGGGGCGGGAGGCGCTCATCGAGAACGCCCGGCGGATCCGGGGGAAGGTCAGGTTCCACTGGCTCGAGACCGCCGACCACGGCTACCGCCCGCTGAAGGCGAGCGGCCGTTCCACCGACGAAGTGCTCGCCGAGGTTGCCGACGTCGCGGTGGCCTGGGTGACGGCCCTGCCCGCCGCGGGGCCGCTCGAAGCGCTCTGACCTGCGGGTTCGCGCCCGGGCGGTCGCGATGGTTGACGGGGCCGCTCGTCTGTGCGCGAAATGGTGGACGCGCCGTCGAGGCGCCCCGGCCAGGGAGGTCCCCCCATGTCCCGCACCGAGGTCGACCGTTCCCCCGTCCACTCACGTGTCGGTCCGCAACGCGGACGCCTCAAGGACGCCGTGGATGCGTTCCGGGCCGCCACCACGGCCACCGGCGGCACCCGCTGGGACTGGTGCGCCGGCGTGGGAACTGCGCTGGCCGGGCTGCGGGGGGCCTGGCAGGAGCACGTGCAGTTCACCGAGGCCCCCAACGGGCTTTTCGATGAATTGCTGGACGAACCGGTCGAAGTCACCCCCGCGATCGACCACCTCCGGCGTGACCACACGGTCGTGGCCGGGGCCATGACCAGGGTCGGTTCGCTGTTGCGGGCCCCCGAGGCCGGGCCCGACGACGAGAAGCTCGTCCTGGCCCTGGCGAACGTCGCCAAGCTGGTCGACCAGCACCGCCGCCGGGGCGCGGAGCTGCTCTACCGGGTCTACAGCGTCGACCTGGCCGGCGGCGGCTGAGGGTCCCCACGCCCGATTCGGCCCGAGCAACCGGCTCCTGCGGCCACCCATCGGCCAAACTGTCACCGTGCGCGTCTTCCGGTGCTTCTCGTTCGTCGACATGTGCGGCTTCACGCGCATGAACGACACCCTGGGCGACGACGAGGCGCTCGACGTGCTGGCCGCGTTCCGCTCGATCGTCCGGGGCCTCTCGCCCGATCACGGCATCCGGGTCGGGAAGTGGCTGGGCGACGGTTGCATGTTCGTGGGCACGGAAGTTCGTCCCGTGGTGGAGACCGTGCTCGACCTCACCGAGCGGATGGAGAACGCCGACATCGTGCTCCCGTTGCGCATCGGGATCGCGGCGGGCAAGGTGATCATCTTCGAGGGCGACGACTTCATCGGCATGCCCATCAACCTCGCGTCCCGCCTGTGCGACGCGGCCGGCCCGGGTGAGATCCTGGCCAACGCCGACGTCGTCGACGCGCTGGGCGACGACTTCCCGGTCGTACCCCTCGGTGAGCGCACGATCCCGGGCATCGTCACGCCGATGGGCGTGTGGCGGATCGCCACCACGCCCGAGCTCGAAGGGGACCTCCCCCTCAGCTTCGCGGAGTGACACGTTGATGAGCGATTCCTTCGTCGTCCGCGCGGGTCGTCCGCTGCACGGCACCGTGCGCGTGTCGGGCGCCACCAAGAATGCCGGCACCAAGCAGATGGCGGCGGCGCTCCTGGCGCCCGGCGTCACGACGCTGCGCAACCTCGATCCGGTCGCCGACCTCGACGTGATGATCGACGTCCTGCGCGCCATCGGCGCCACCGTCGAATGGTCCGGTCCGACCGCGCTCACCATCGACGCGACCGCGCCGCTGCTCGCGGAGGCGCCGTACGAACTGGTCACCCGCATGCGCGCGTCGATCAACGTGCTCGGACCGCTGCTCGCGCGGTGTGGCGAGGCGCGCGTCGCGATGCCGGGCGGCGACAACATCGGGAGCCGCAAGCTCGACATGCACTTCCGCGGGCTCGAGTCGATGGGCGTCGAGCTCCAGGTCGTGCACGGGTTCATCGAAGCGCGCACGAACCGGCTCTGCGGCGCCCGCGTCGTGCTGGAGTTCCCGAGCGTCGGCGCGACCGAGAACCTGCTCACCGCGGCGGTGATGGCGAAGGGGCAGACGGTCATCGAGAACGCGGCACGCGAGCCCGAGATCACCGACCTGGCGGGGATGCTCAACCGCATGGGCGCGGTCATCGTCGGTGCCGGCACGTCGACCATCGAGGTCGAAGGGGTCGAGTCACTCGTCGCGGTCGAGAGTGAGATCATGGGCGACCGGATCGAAACCGGCACACTGCTGATGGCCTGCGGGATCGCGGGTGGCGAGATCATGATCGAAGGCGCACGGCTCGAACACGTCGAGACCGTCGTGATGAAGCTCACCGAGATGGGGCTCCAGGTGTCGCCGACCCCCGACGGCCTGTTCGTCCGCGCCGACGAACGGCTGCGGGCGATCGACATCGCCACGCTCCCGTTCCCCGGCTTCGCCACCGACTTCATGCCGCTCGCGGTCGCGTTGCTCGCCACCGCCGACGGCACCGCCATCGTGACCGAGAACGTGTTCGACAACCGCCTCGGGTTCGTCGCCGAGCTCAACCGCATGGGCGCCGACGTCCGCAACGAGGGGCGCCACGCGGTGATCCGCGGGGTGCCGCAGCTGTCGGGGGCGCCGGTGCGCGCGCTCGACGTGCGCGCGGGCGCCGCGCTCGTGATCGCCGGCCTCGCCGCCGAGGGCGAGACGGTCGTGCTCGATCCGTTCCACGTCGACCGCGGCTACTCCGATCTCGCCGCGAGCCTGCGCGCGCTCGGCGCCGACGTCGAACGCGTACGCGACTGGCGCTGACGCGCTACTTGGCCCACTCGCGCGCGTTGCGCAACGCGGTGGCCATGATCGTGAGGGTCGGGTTGTGGCCTCCCGCGGTCGGGAACACGCTGCCGTCGGCCACGACGACGTTGGGCAGCGAGTGCATGCGCGCGGTCTCGTCGGTCACGCTGATCGCGGGGTCGGTGCCCATGGTCATGCCGCCGAGCACGTGCGCGGTGTCGGGGAGGTCGCTCGCCGCGATCGGATAGCGGTCCGACGCCACTCCGGCGATGGCGGTGACCGTTCCCGCGCCGGCGGCGCGGGCGATGGCGGCGATCCGCGGGAGGTAGAAGGTCTGCGCCGCCAGCTCGTGCTCGCCGGGCGAGTACGTGATTCGGGCGACGGGCAGGCCCCGGTAGTCCTTCACCGTGGGGTCGAGGTCGACCCGGTTGGTGGGGTAGGGCAGGTCCTCGCCGATCATCTGGATGCCCATGAGCCGGTCGCGCAGGATGCTCGAGCGCATGAGCTGTTTGAACGCGGTGCCGAACGGCTTCCCCGGCGACGCCGCGGGCAGCACCTGTAGGTAGTTCAGCGCCTCGGAGATCGGCTCCACGGATCCGCCGAGCTCGAGCGTGCCCCCGCGGAAGTAGGGGAGGCCGGCGGCGGCCGCGGCGGCGCGGGCGCCGGGGAAGTCGGGGTCGGCGAAGTCGTCGCAGACGTGGGTCGTCGATCGACCGCGGTACGCGTGCACGCGCTCGTCGTGGAAGATGGCGGTGCCGAAGCTGTACCAGTGGTACATCGGGCGGCGGCCGATTTGATCGGTGGGGTCGGGCAGTTCCGACAACAGCGCGAGCCGTACGGTCTCGATGGCCAGCGCGCCGAGCACGATGAGATCGGCGCGCTCGGTGTGCGTGCGACCCTTCGCGTCGATCCACTCGACGCCGGTGGCGCGCCCGTTCGCGTGCAGGACCTTGGTGACCCACGCCCGCTCGCGCAGCTCGACACCGTGCTGCAGCGCGACGCGCAACGGCGCGAGCGCGCCGATGCGCGCGTGGATCGGGCACCCGTAGTTCGCGCAGAACCCGCAGTTGTTGCACGGCGGACGGCCGTCGTGCTCGCGACTGGTGATCGCCATCGGCGCGGGGAACGCGTGCAGCCCGGTCGCCGCGCAGCCGGCGGCCGCCTTCAACGAGCTGAGCTGGGCCGGGCCCGCGGGCATCGGCAGCTGATGGGTGCGCGGCGCGTGTCGGAGCGTGATCGGACCGATGGCGTCGATGTCGCCGGCCACGCCGATGAGCTGTTCGATCTCGTCGTAGACCGGCGCGATCTCGTCGTAGGTGAACGGCCAGTCGCTCACGTCGGCGCCGGCCACCGGGCCCAGGAGGCTGAGCTTCTTGAAGTCGATGTCCCAGAAGCGGGGGGTCTTGGCGTCCCAGTGGGTGCTGGCGCCACCGACGGTCTGCGGCATGGGCTGCACCGAGCCGGTGACCCGGGGTTCGGTGTCGCCGACGCGGCGGAAGGTGCGGGGTTCGATCGCCGGGTCGGGCTCGCTGAAGAACCGGTTCGACTTCAGCTCGTCGTTCGAAAACCGAGTGGCCGGCATCGCCTGCGTGAGGTCGCCGAAGAAGCTCCGACCCTTCTCCAGGATGGTCACGTCGAGTCCGGCGCCGGCCAGCGCCATCGCCGCCGTCGACCCGCCCGCGCCGCTCCCCACCACGATGACGCGCGTCTTGGCCATCGTCAGGGTGCGGGTGGTGACGTCGACGCGATGAGGCCGAGCGCGGCCACGATCGGCGGGGTGAGATCGAGGGGGTCGGGCCCGTCGGAGTTCGTCACCTCGGTGGCGGTGTAGCCGCGTGGCTGGTTGTCGCCCGGGAAGGCGATGTCCTTCCAGCCGACGAGCGAGGCGTTGCCGCCGTACTCCGGATTGCTGTACATGCCTTCGATCGCGTGCTGCATCAGGAGCGACATGAACTGGCCCGGATCAGTGGCGAGGATCGCGTCCTGCTGCGCGGGCGTCGTGGCGGTGAAGTCGCCGCCGGTGGCCGAGCGCGCGGCGGCGTCGAGCGCCTTGACGCCGATGGCATACTGCCGACGCAGATCGGTGAGACGCGTCTTCCACGCCGTGCGTTCCACCTCGTCGAGCGAGATGAAGCGCGCCATGTCGTCGCGCTTCGCGCCGGCGCGGTTGCTGAACGGCCCGCCGGCGAAGACGCGGGCCGGGGTGTCCTCGAGCGCACCGAGCATCGTGTCGATGTAGCGCACGACGTTGGCCTCACGCGCGCCGGGATGCCCGACCTCCGCCGGGATCGTCGTGCGGACCGGGGATGAGCCGGGCGGTGGCGGCTTCGACAACCGCGGCCTGGTGCGCGCTCAGCACCGTGAACCCGGTGGTTCCGGAGAAGGCATCCGCCAACAGCGAGCGCGGCACCAGGGCCGCCAGCGGCAGCAGGCTCGATGCGGCGAGGAACGTTCGTCTGCCGATGGGCTCCAACGGCGCGGACGCTACCGGAACCCGGCCGCCACCGCCCCGCGGTGCGGCGGCCGACCGGTCAGGCGGGGAACGGGCTCAGGCCCAGCCGTTCGCGGACCTCGGGTCGGCGCAACGGCGGCACGCTCTTGGGCGGCTGGCGCCGATCCGGCAGGCCGCTCAGGAGCTGCTCGGTGATGTCGGCGATCTGCCGCGACGCTTGTTCCATGGCCGCCACCAGCGCGAGGTTGGGCCGGGCGATCCCGGTGACCTTCCGGACGAATTGGGCGGCAGCGGCATCGATCTCTTCCCGGGTGGCAGGAGGTTCGAGGCCGCGGAGTTCGGTGATGTTCCGGCACATGCCGTCAGCGTAGATCGAGTCGGGTTCCTCACGGACGGGGATCCGGGTTCCCCGCGTTCGGGAAGGCCTGCGATACTGGTGGTGTTGCACGTGAGTCGGGCCGCCATCGTGCCCGGGCCCGTGCCAGTTTCGAAGTACCCGTGAGACCACGACGAAGATCGAGGAAGACCCCATGCCGATCGACACGCAACTCGAGCCTGCCGAGATGGAAGGCAAGGTGCTCGAAGCCATCGAGCTCATCCGTCCCGCGCTCCAGAGCGACGGCGGCGACATCGTGTTCCAGGAGCTCGACGCCGACGGCGTCGTCCACGTGAGCCTCGTGGGCGCCTGCGGGACCTGCCCGATCTCGATGCAGACGCTGAAGGCCGGCGTCGAGCGCATCATCATGGACCGCGCCCCCGGCGTCACCGCGGTGGTCGACGACTCCATCGAAGAGTAGACACCCCGTCACGTGATGACGGCCCCGCTGGTGGAAGCGGTGCAGCGCGGCGATCGGGCATCGTTGGCCAGGTTGCTGACAGTCGTGGAGTCGGGGGGCGAAGCCGCGCGCGCCGCGCTGGGTGCCCTGCCCGTGACCGTCGCCGACGGCGCGTCGACGTTGGGCATCACCGGTGCCCCGGGTGCCGGGAAGTCGACCCTCACCGACTGCCTGGTGTCCCATCTGCGCGCCGAGGGCGAGCGCGTCGCGGTGCTGGCGGTCGATCCGAGCAGCCCGTTCACCGGCGGCGCCATCCTCGGGCGACCGGGTGCGGATGCAACGCCACGACGTCGACCCCGATGTGTTCGTGCGTTCCATGGCCACCCGGGGCCACCACGGTGGCCTGGCTCGGGCCACGCCGCAGGCGCTGCGGGTCCTCGGCGCCGCCGGCTTCGGGTGGATCCTGGTGGAGACGGTCGGCGTGGGGCAGGTGGAGGTCGAGATCGCGGGCGCGGCCGACACCACGGTGGTGGTGGTCAACCCCGGATGGGGCGACGGCGTGCAGGCGAGCAAGGCGGGCCTGCTCGAGATCGGTGACGTCTTCGTGGTGAACAAGGCCGACCGGCCGGGCGTCGACGCGACCGTGCGCGACCTGCGGGGCATGCTCGAGCTCGCCGGCCCGCGTCCGTGGATTCCGCCGATCGTGGAGACGGTCGCCACCGAAGACCGCGGCATCGGCGAGCTCCGGGACGCGATCCGCACGCACCGCGACCATCTGGTGGCTTCCGGCGAGCTCATCGAACGCCGCGAACGCCGCATAGCGGACGAAATTCGTGCTTTGGTGCTCGATCGGCTGCTCGCACAGGCCGACGATGCGTGCAGTGGCGAACGGTTCGCTACCGTTGTCCGCGAGGTGGCTGACGGTACGTCAGATCCCTACACTGCGGCGACCGATTTGAGCGACGGCGCCGACTCCAGAGGAGAACAATGAGCGTGGGCATCGAGAGAGTCGGTGTGGTCGGCGCAGGGCTCATGGGTGCGGGCATCGCCGAAGTGTGTGCGAAGGCCGGGTTCGACGTGCGCGTGTGCGACATCAACGCCGCCGCCGTCGCGGCCGGACGCGACCGGATCGAGCACTCCCTCGACCGCGCGGTGCGGGCGGGGAAGTTGGAGGACGACAACCGGCTGCAGGTCCTGGCCCGCATCGAGTTCGTCACCGACATGGGCGAGCTGTACGACCGCCAGCTGGTGGTCGAGGCGGTGCGCGAGTTCGAGGACGAGAAGCTCGAGGTGTTCACGAGCCTGGGCAAGATCGTCGCCGACGAACAGGCGATCCTGGCGTCGAACACGTCGTCGATCCCGATCATGAAGTTGGCGATGGCCACCGAGCGGCCCGAGCACGTCGTGGGTCTGCACTTCTTCAACCCCGTGCCCGTGATGCGGCTGGTCGAGTTGATCCCGTCGATCGTCACCAGCAGCGAGGTGGCGGATCGCGCCGAGGACTTCATCGGTGGCGAGCTGGGCAAGCGGGTCATCCGCTCCCAGGACCGCGCCGGGTTCATCGTGAACTCGCTGTTCGTCCCCTACGTGCTGGCGGCGATCCGCATGCTCGAGTCGGGGTTCGCCTCCGCCGAAGACATCGACGCCGGCATGGTCGAGGGGTGCTCCCACCCGATGGGCCCGTTGGCGCTCGCCGACATGATCGGCCTCGACACCATCGAGGCGGTCGCCAACTCGATGTACGCCGAGTTCAAAGAGCCGCTCTACGCCCCGCCGCCGTTGCTTGCGCGCATGGTGGAGGCGGGTCTGCTCGGCCGCAAGCGCGGCCGCGGCTTCTTCAACTACACCAACTAGCTCCGGAGCAACCCATGTCCGACGCCCTGGTGCTTCTCGAGTCGCGTCCCGGTGGGGTGGCGCTGCTGCGCCTCAACCGTCCCCCGGTGAACCCGCTCTCCACCGCGCTGCTCGGCGAGTTGGCCGTGCACGCGGCGGCGTTGGCCGCCGACGACGCGGTGAAAGCCGTCGTGATCGCGGGCAACGAGAAGGCGTTCGCCGCGGGGGCCGACGTCTCGGAGTTCCTCGGCGATGGCGCGGCCGCCGCGGCCAGCGCCGGCTTCCGCTACGCGCTCGACACGTTGGCCGCGATCCCGCGCCCGGTGATCGCCGCGGTCAACGGCGTCGCCCTCGGCGGCGGCTTCGAGCTCGCGTTGGCGTGTGATCTCCGGGTCGCGGCCGACAACTGCCGGCTCGGCTTTCCCGAGATCCAGCTGGGCATCTTCCCGGGCGGCGGCGGTACCCAGCGCCTCCCCCGGCTGGTGGGCCCGGCCCGGGCCAAGGAGCTGATCTGGAGCGGTCGCCACGTGCGGTCGGAGGAGGCGCTCACCCTGGGGCTGGTCGATCGGGTCGTCCCCGCCGCCGAGGTGCTCGACGCCGCGCTCGCGTGGGCGGCGGAGCTGGGGAGTGGAGCGGTCGTCGCCATGGGGCTGGCCAAGCACGCGATCGACGCCGGGTTCGACGGCACGCTCGCCACCGGTCTCGATCTGGAGACGGCCGGCTTCACCGCGGTGTTCGACACCGACGACGCGCGCGGTGGGGATCGCCAGCTTCCTCGCCGACGGCCCCGGCAAAGCGACCTTCAGCGGCCGCTGAGTCAGCGCTGCTGAATCAGGTGCGCTGAGTCAGAAGGGCGCGTTCTCGGCCGCGATCCCGTTGATCTCGGCCGCATCGGCGGCGAGCACGAAGCCGGCCTCGACCGCGGCCGCGGTCGCCGCCGCGAACCGGGCCAGGTAGTCGGCCCGATCGGTGTAGAGCCCGGCGAGCCGGGCGGCGTCGAACGGCGTGGTGCGGCCGGCGAGGAACGCGACGGGGTCGCCGCCGTTCCCGAACCCGGAGAGGACCGCGGTCGGGACGTCGACGTGCGGGGTGCGGATGCCACCGCGGACGTTGCCGTGCTCGTCGGTCACGAATGCGCCGTCGGCCACCTCGAGGCGCGGGGCTGCGGGCGGGCGGGCACCGTCACGTACCCACCGGTCGAGGTGCGCCACCGCCGCGTTCATCACGTAGTGCTGCGGGCCGGCGTTGACCGGGTGATCGAGCTTCATCCCGAGGAACTCGTTGACCGGCATCCACGTGGCCGCGAGCTCCGCGATGGGAAGGCGACCGGTGTCGCCGAAACCCGCGATGAACGTGTACACGTCGGCGTGCGACGTGCCGGCCATCTCCCAGAGCACGAACCGGTCGGCGTCGTCCTGACGCGCGCCGAGATAGCCGAGGGTCATCAGATCGGTCTCGGCCTCCACACACAGCACCGGGACGCGCAGGTCGGCGCGGAAGCGCACCGGCTCGCCCTCGAGTGCGACCGCGGGGCCGGCGTCGTCGAGCGCGGCCCCGGCACCGCCGCGGGCGTGGACGAGGTATCCGTCGAAGGTCGATGCCGACGGGTCGACGTCGTTGACGTACGTCGTGAGCCGGAACGCCGACTGCGATTCGCCGATGGCCAGCACTCGCTCAATGGGCAACCCGTCGAGGATCGTGTCCGTCGCCCGCCGGGCCGCCGCCCCGGCCTGGGTATAGATGTCGTACGAGAAGCGGTCACCGGGGTGCGCCAGTGAGCCGTAGCGCTCGGGGTCGGTGCCCACGAGCCCGGTGCTCGCGATCGCGAGCACGCTCTCACCGCCCTGCACGCCGAGCTGTTGGGCCGATACACCGACCCACGCCGCGCCCGAGCGCATGAGCTCGGTGTGGGTGAAGATCCAGTCGGGCGCGGCGTCGAGGCCACCGCTGACGTTCAGCCACTCGACCCACACGGTGCCGTTGAACGCGGCGGGGTCGGTGGGCCGGTAGACCAGCACGCGGGTTGCGTAGGGGGCCGACTCCACGACCGCGAGGTTGCCGTCCTTGCGCGCGGTACGCGTCGGCGACGCCCGCCAAGGTGTATTCGGCCTGCGTGTAGCCGAGCGGCTCGAGTGCGAACGCGGTGCCGGCCACGAACGGAGCGCGGCCGCCCGTGAGTGGGGTGATGGTCGCGGGGGTTGTCGCGTCCGAGCTCGTATCCGACATGGTCTGTTCTCCTCAGAACCCAATGGTCGACTGCGCGGCCGCCGCTTTGATCGCGGGTGCGTCGGCCGACAGGACGAAGCCTGCCTTCACTGCTTTGTCAGTCGCGACGTCCCATGCTTTCACGAACGCGGCGTGGGTGGGGTAGGCCGCGGCGAGGTGCGCGGCGGTGAACGGCGTGGTGGTGCCGAACAGGAAGCAGAAGCTGTTCCCGGTCTGGCCCAGGCCCGACAGCGTGGCGATCGGCGCGTCGACCTGCGGGGTGCGGATCCCGCCGCGCGCGATGCCGTTGGCGTCGACCGCGAACGCGTTCGTCGAGTTGGCGGCAACCTGTAGGCGCGGCGCGCGCGGCGGTGGCGCACCGGTGCGGACCCAGCGGTTCAACGCCGAGACCGCGGCGCGCGCCACGTAGGTGACCGGTCCCGCGTTGATCGGCTTGGCGCAGTCGACGACGCCGGGGTAGGGCGAGCTGACGGTCTTGATCATCGTGTTGAAGAGCGCGACGTCGGCGTGGCCGTCTCCCGTGTCCTGCTGCCCGATGCCCAACCCGTAGGTGTCGTAGTGCGAGCCGCCGGCGATCTCCCAGTCGCGGAAGTACGCGGAGTCGGGCTGACGCGCCGTGAGGTAGCCGAGGGAGAAGAGATCCGGTTCGGTGGTGAGTACGAGCACGGGCAGGTGGAGATCGGATCGGATGTGTACGCCGGCGGCGGGGGCGCTATTGGCTGCGTTGCCGTTGAACGGGGCCGCGTGGCCGGCGCGGCTCTGGATCAGGAAGCCGTCGAACAGCTTCGTCGTCTTCGCCAACGCGTCGGCGTAGCTCGTGAGGTAGAACGCCGACTGCGACTGGCCGACCGCGATCAACCGCTTCGGCCGTAGACCGCCGAGCACGACGCGGCGGGTCCTTCCGCACCGCCTGCGCGGCCTGCGAGTAGATGTCGTAGGAGAACGCATCCCCCGGGTGGATGAGCGGGCCGTACCGGACGGGATCGGCGTTCTTGAGCTCCTGCAGCGCGATCAGCGGATTCGATCCGCCTTCGATGCCGAGCTTCTGCGCGGTGACGCCGACCCACGCCATGCCCTCACGGATCTGCTCGACGTGGCTCGTCGCCCAGTCGGGCCCGGCATCGAGCTGGCCGCTCACGTTGAGCCACTCGACATTGACCGTGCCGTCGAACTTCGCGGGATCGATCGGGCGGTAGACGATGATGCGGGTCTCGTAGGGCGCGGGCGCGTCGGGGGTGACGGTCCACTTGCCGTCGTTGCCCAGCGGCGCCGCACTCGAATACGAGTGCGCGGTCCCCGAGATGAAGTACTCGGCCTGCTCGTACCCGACACTGGCGAGGTCGAAGCTGGTGGTCTGCACCACGATCTTGCCCTTGCCGGTGGTGGTGATCGGGCCGACGACGGTCGGGACCGGAACCGGGGAGCTCGCCGCCGCGGGCGCCGCCTGCGCGACGGGGATCGAGGTCGGGGCCACGAGGCTCCCGAGGCCGATCAGGGCGACGACGACGCCGATGAAACCGCGGTGGTGCACGTTCCCCCGGGAAGGTGGTTGGGAGCTCTAGGCCGGGGGTGACGCTACGCGCCCGTCTTCGATCCGGGCCTTCAGCCGCTTCAGGTTGCCGCTCCAGATCCGGTGCAGCACCGGGCCGCCGATCTGCTCGCCCACGACACTGCCCAGCCACCACGGGAACCGCAGCGTCTCCGCCCAGGAGAAGTCGGTGGCGCTCCCGTCGCCGAGCGGGCGGAGCCGGAACTCGCCCACGCCGGTGACCGCGCCCCGGTGCTCGATGCCCATGGCCACCCCGGGCTCCCATTTCGTCACCGCGAAGTGGTCGGTGGTGGACAGGGGCCCGACGCGGGTCAGGCAGTCGAACTCGGCGCCCACCCCGGCGTGCTGCGCGGTGCGGAACGTGATGCGCTCGGCATCGAGCATCCACTCGGTGTGTGACTCGATCCGCTCCACCGCGGCCCACACGTCGGCGGGCGATGCGGCGATCGTGATGCCCACTTTGATCGTCACGCTCATGTTTTGGTGTCGCGCAACGCGGCGGCGGCCTGCTCCGGCGGGGCCGAATTCACGAGGATGCCGGTGGCCAGTTCGAACCCGGCCACGATCGACACGCGGGGTACGACGTCGACGTACCAGTGGAACGGCGCGCGCGCAGGCGGCGCGGTGTGCACGACGACGTTGTACGGCACGTCGCCGAGCGCGGCCGCGAGGCGGCGCACCGCGTCGCGCACCGACACCGCGACTGCCGCCAGGACGTCGTCGTCGGCGTCGTGGAAGCACGCGCCGGCCGCCGAGTGCGCGACCCGCATGAAGTAGGGCGACGGCGACGCCCGCGGGCACCAGAGCGACGCCGGCGCATCGGTCACGAGGTACGACGGGTCGGCCGCGTCGGCGGCCACGAGATCGTGGTGCGCGAGACACGTGCGCTCGAGCGCCGCCTCCACCGCGCGGGGGACGCGGTCGAGCGCGAACACCTGCGCGTGAGGGTGGGCAATCGACGCCCCCGCCCCGCGGAGGTGGTTGAGGATCGCGAACGCGAACGCGTGGCCGGCGGCAAGGTGCGTGCGCACGCGGTCGCGCAGCACGGTGACCACCTGCACCGCCTCGCGGTCGTCGAGTTGCGCGAACGAACGGTGATCGGGGGAGAGCACGACGACCTCGTGCACCCCGCTCGCGCCCGATCCGTCGTCGGTGCCGTCGACGATGGGGTAGAGGTTCGGGACCACCCGGACCTCCCACCCCGGCGTGTCGGGGTCGCCGGGGCCCGCCCGGGCGACTTCGGGTGGGGTCATCGCCTCGGATCCGGGACAGAACGGGCACTCCGGCCGCAGCCCTTCGGAATCCTGCTCGGCCGAACGATCGAAGGTGACAGGGCGGGCGGCACGACCGGCGGCGACGATCACGTCGTGCCCGCTCAGGGGGTCGTGGCGGAGCTCCGACATTGCGATCAGGTTACGCGCGGGCCCCCGTGACGGGGTTCGGCCGGTCAGCCCGTAAATTCATCGACTGTGCCGAGTCTCGTGATCCTGGGTGGTGGTCCCGCGGGCAACACCTGCGCGACCGTCGCCGCCACCCTCGGTGCCGAGGTCACGCTGATCGAGCGGGACATCGTCGGGGGTGCGGCCCACCTCTGGGACTGCATCCCGTCGAAGGCGTTGATCGCCACCGGCGGCGAGCTGGTCGAGCTCGGCCGGGCGCACACCATGGGTCTCTCCGCCCAGGGCCACCTCGACATCGACGCGCTGCGCGAACGGGTGGCGTCGATCGAGGACCGGTTGCACCACCTGATCACCACGCAGCTCGCGTCGCAGCAGGTGCGCGTCATCCGCGGCACCGGCGAGCTCAAGGGTCCGCACGAGGTGGTGATCGACACGCACGGTGTGATCGAGGAGGTGTCGGCCGACTTCATCCTCGTCGCCACCGGTTCCCGTCCGCGTGTGCCGGCTTTCGTCGCCGTCGACCACGACCGCATCCTCACGACGCGTGACGCGTACCCGCCGCCCGAGATCCCCGAGCACGCGATCGTGATCGGTTCCGGCGTGACCGGCGTCGAGTTCACCCACCTGTTCGACTCGCTCGGGTCGCGGGTCACGCTGCTGGTCTCGCGTCAGCAGGTGCTGCCGATCAAGGACGCCGAAGTGGCATCGGTGTTGGAGGACGCGTTCCTCGAGCGCGGGATCACCCTGCTCAAGGGCGCGCGGGCGAGCGCGGTGGAGCGCGACGACGACGTCGTGCGCGTGCGCTGCGAGGACGGTCGCGTGATCGAGGGTTCGCACGCGTTGCTGGCCGTCGGGTCGATTCCCAACAGCGAGAACATGGGTCTCGACAGCGCCGGGGTCGAGGTCGACGCCGGCGGCTACATCCCGGTGAACCACAACTGCCTGTCGAACGTCGGCCACATCTACGCGGCGGGCGACGTGTCGGGGAAGCTGCCGTTGTCGTCGGTGGCCGCGATGCAGGGCCGCAAGATCGCCGAGCACCTCATGGGCCTGCACAACCGGCCCCACCGCCACCTCGACTACGACAAGGCGGCATCGGCGGTGTTCACCGATCCCGAGATCGCCGACGTCGGTCTGGCCGAGGCCGAGGCGTTCTCCGAGGGGCGCAAGATCCGGGTGACCAAGGTGCCGTTCACCGCGAACGCGAAGGCGCTCATCAAGGGCGACCCGCGCGGTTTCGTGAAGATCATCTCCGATCCCGCGACCGGCGTCGTGCTCGGGGGTTCGATCGTCGGGCGCAACGCGGCCGAACTGATCAGCGTGCTCGCACTCGCGGTCACCAACCACCTGCGGGTCGACGACATCGTCGACTCGTTGCTCGTGCACCCCTCGCTCGCCGAGTTGCTCGCCGACGCCGCCAGCTGAGCGCCGGGCCGTCGCGCGCGAGCCGCGCGAACCGGGAAATCGGGCGCCTCGGGCCGTTCCCGCGCGCGTGGCCCCTACGCTGCGGTCATGGCCAAACAGAAGAAGCCCGGTGACGGCAGCACGCCCACCGGAAGTCCTGAAGGTCCCCCCGGCAAGAAGCAGCGGCGGAAGGCCCGCAAGAACAGCAAGAACCACCGGTAACCGGTAGCCCGGATCGTTGGGCGGGGGCGGCACGAGGCCGCCGAGGCACCGGTGAGACGGCTCGGGTTACTCGATGACCACGAGCACGTCGCCGGTGCCCACCGTGTCGCCTTCACCCACCCGGATCTCCTTGACCGTGCCCGCGGTCTCGGCGTTGATGTGGTTCTCCATCTTCATCGCCTCGAGCACCAGCACCGCCTGACCGGTTTCGACCGCGTCGCCCACCGCGACGAGCACCTTCACGATCGTGCCCTGCATCGGCGCGCTGATCGTGCCGCTCCCGGCACCACCGCCGGCGGCCGCCGCGCCCGGGCACGGGCGCGCCGTGCGCCGCTTCGGCGCCGGTGCACCGGCCGGTGACTCGGGTACCCACACCTTCACGGTGAAGCGCTTGCCGTCGACCTCGACCGGCACCGTGCGCGCGACGAGCGGCTCGGCTTCGTCTTCGCCGTCGGCGGTGGTCGCGGGCACCGGGGCCGTCACCGCGGCGGCGAACTCGGCGGCGTCGACTTCGTCCTCGACCCACTTGGTCGAGTGTGCGACGGCCGCGAAGTCGGGGTGCGACAACAGCGCCCGGTGCGCGGGGATCGTGGTGCTGACACCGGTGATCTCGAACTCGTCGAGCGCGCGCAGCATGCGCCGGCGGGCGTGCTCGCGATCGGGGCCCCACACAACGAGCTTCCCGACCAGGTTGTCGTAGTGCTGCGACACGGTGTCGCCCTCGCGCGTAGCCGCCGTCCCAGCGCACACCCGGGCCGCCGGGGAGGCGCAGGTGCGTGATCACACCGGGGGAGGGGAGGAAGCCCTTGGCCGGGTCCTCGGCGTTGATGCGGCACTCGATCGAATGGCCGTGGTGCTCGATGTCGTCCTGCGTGAACGAGAGCGGCTCGCCCGACGCGACCCGCAGCTGCTCGGCGACGAGGTCGAGCGACGTGACCATCTCGGTGACGCAGTGCTCCACCTGCAGGCGGGTGTTCATCTCGAGGAACCAGAACTCGCCGTCCTGGTACAGACACTCCACGGTGCCTGCGTTCACGTAGCCACACGCGCGGGCCACCTTGACCGCGGCTTCGTTCATCGCCGCGCGCACGTCGTCGCCGAGGTTGCCCGCCGGGCTCTCCTCGATGAGCTTCTGGTGCCGGCGTTGCGTGGAGCAGTCGCGCTCGCCGAGC
The DNA here is from genome assembly GCA_963819735.1 of uncultured Actinomycetes bacterium. Taxonomy (GTDB): domain Bacteria; phylum Actinomycetota; class Acidimicrobiia; order IMCC26256; family DASPTH01; genus CAWFXC01. The sequence goes on from CAWFXC010000001.1 coordinate 2,542,473, forward strand.
GACACGACGTTGCCGTGCGTGTCGGCGAACACCTGCAGCTCGATGTGACGCGGCTTGGTGAGGTAGCGCTCGATGTAGCACTCGTCGCGGCCGAAGTAGGCCAGCGCCTCGCGTTGGGCCGACTCGAAGGCTTCGGCGGCCTCGGCCGCGCTGCCCGCGATCTTGAGCCCCTTGCCGCCACCGCCGTACGCGGCCTTGATCGCGATCGGCCAGCCGAACTCCTCGCCGAAGGCCACGATCTCCGCCGCGTCCTGGATCGGTTCGAGCGTGCCCGGCACCGCGAGCACGTCGGCTGCTGCGGCGGCCTTCCGGGACGAGATCTTGTCGCCCATGATCTCGATGGCCTCGGGGGGCGGTCCGATCCAGGCCACCCCGCGCGCGGTGATCGTGCGGGCGAAGTCGGCGTTCTCGGAGAAGAAGCCGTACCCGGGGTGCACCGCCTCGGCGCCACTGCGCTCGATCGCGTCGAGGATGGCCTCGGTGTTGAGATAGCTCTCGGCCGCGGTCTGGCCGCCGAGCGCGTAGGCCTCGTCGGCGTAGCGAACGTGGAGGGCGTCGCGGTCGAGCTCGGAGTAGACCGCGACGGTGGCGATCCCGAGCTCGCGACACGTGCGCATGACCCGCACCGCGATCTCTCCGCGGTTGGCGATGAGGACTTTGGAGAACACGGCCCCTCTTCGATGGTCGGGGCCCGATTCCGGGCCGGGACGCACTGGCGCACGCACTTTACGAGAACACGGGGAGGAGCACGGAACCCCGGTGCCCGGCGCGACCCGCCGACCCGCGCCCGTATCCTGCGGCGGTGCCCGGACCGACCCGTACCTCCGAGCTCGGGCGTTGGCGGATCGAGTGGTTCGACGAGCTCGATTCGACCAACCGGTACCTGCTCGGAGCGGCCCGGGCGGGTGCTGCGGATGGCCTCGTGATCGTGGCCGACCACCAGACCGAGGGCCGGGGCCGGCTCGACCGGCGGTGGGAGGCACCGCCGGGTTCGTCGCTCCTGGTGTCGGTGCTGCTGCGGGTGGCGGGCGAGGCCGACGCCCCCTCGGCGCTGATGGCGGCGGGGGTCGCGCTCGCTGACGCGGTCGAATCGACGGCGACGATTGCGGTGGGGTTGAAGTGGCCCAACGACCTGATGGTCGCGCCCGCTGGGGGCAGCGCCGGGGGCGACCGCAAGCTCGCGGGCCTCCTCGCCGAGCGCGACGGCGACGCCTTGGTGGTCGGGGCCGGTTGCAACGTGAACTGGGAGGCGTTCCCGCCCGACGCTGGCGGAGACGTCGACCGCGTGCAACCTCGAAGCCGGGCACGCGGTCGATCGCGATGCGCTGCTCGCGGCCTACCTCACCGCTCTGGACCGCTTCCTCGCCGCGCCCGACGACGTGATGACCGCGTACCGGGCCCGCTTGGTCACCGTGGGCCGTCGCGTACGGGTCGAGCATCCGGGCGGGGCGGTCTCACTCGGCGTCGCCGTCGAGGTTGCCGACGACGGCGCTCTCGTGGTGCAGGACGACGACGGACGCGAACTGCGCGTGACCGCGGCCGACGTCGTCCACCTGCGCCCGGCCTGACCCGCGCGCATCGGACCCGCTCCGCGGAACCGCGGATCAGGGATCGAGGTCGCGGGCCACGAGCGCGGTGAACGCCTCGGCGAGACGCGTTGCGACCGGGCCCGGTGCGGACGCGAGCGCATGGCCGTCGACCGCGGCGATCGGCTGCACCTCGCGCGTGGTCGACGTGAGGAACGCTTCGTCGGCCTCCCCGAGCGCGCGGATCGGGAGCGCGGTCTCCTCGATGGTGACGCCGATCTCGCGCCCGAGCTCGAGGATCAACGCGCGCGTCACGCCGAGCAGACAGCCCGACGACTGCGGCGGTGTCTGCGCCACGCCGTCGCGCACGATGAACACGTTGGAGCCGGTGGCCTCACAGAGTTCGTCGCGCGTGTTCGCGAACATCGCCTCGCCCGCGCCGTGTTCGTGCGCGAACGCGAGCGCGCGCACGTTCTCGGCGTACGACGTGGTCTTGAGGCCCGCGGTGGCGCCGCGGTCGTTGCGCACCCACGGCACCACGACCACCCCCGTGGTCGCCGGCCAAGGCTGCATGGCGCCGGCGGCGACGATCACGGTTGGCGGGCTCTCGCCCCGCTCGGATCCGAGGGGCGCGACCCCTCCGGTGACGGTGATGCGCAACCGTCCGTCGGCGAGCCGCGCCGCGTCGAGCACCGCGTCGGCGGCGGCGCGGAGCTCGTCGCGTTCGGGCAGGGCCAGCCCGAGACCGGCGGCGGAGTGGGCCAGGCGGTCGAGGTGGCGTCGCCACGCGAACGGGTGTCCGCCGTAGACGCGCACGGTCTCGAAGACGCCGTCGCCCACGAGCAGCCCGTGGTCGAACGGCGACACGCGGGCGTCGTCGGGGTCGACCAGCGCGCCGTTGACCCAGACCGGATCGGCGCTCATCCGACGCTTACGGCGCTCATGGGGCGCTCACGCGCGAGCCAGCGCGGCGATCGGGGCGTCGGCCGCGTCGATGCCGTCCCCGCCGTCCAGCCCCCGCGCCGCCCGGAGCAGGCGGCTCGCCTTCAACTCGGTCTCCTCCCACTCCGCGCCGGGCTGTGAATCGGCGACCACGCCGCCGCCCACGCCGAAATGCGTACACCCGTCGGCGCCCTCGCCCAGCACGGTGAAGGTGCGGATCGCCACCGCGAGATCGGCATCCGCGAACCCCGCCGCTCCCGCACCGTCACGCGTGTCGATCCATCCGAATGCGCCGCAGTACACGCCGCGTCGGACGGGCTCGAGGTCTTCGATCACCTGCAGCACGCGCGGCTTGGGCGCGCCGGTGACCGACGCGGGTGGGAACGTCGCCGCGACGAGCGCGCCGAACCCGACGTCGGGCCGGAGCCGACCGCGCACGGTGCTGACGAGGTGGTGCAACCCGGGATGGGGCTCGACCGCGCACAACGACGGAACCGTGATCGATCCCGGCTCGCACACGCGTCCGAGATCGTTGCGGGCGAGGTCGACGATCATCACGTTCTCGGCGTGGTCCTTGGCGCTGGCGCGCAGGACGTCGGCATCCGCGGCGGTCCCCTTGATCGGCCGGGTCTCGACCTCGACGTGGTCGTCGCGCCGGCGTTGGCGCAGGTAGCGCTCGGGCGACGCCGACACGACCGCGATCGGGCTGCCGTCGACGGTGACCCGCAACATCGCCGTGTACGGGGCGTCGTGCCCGCGCGAGCGCGCCGTACAAGGCGACCGGATCGACGGCGCCCGCGCGTGAGCCGGCGCGTGAGGTTCACCTGGTAGCACTCACCGGCCTGCAGCAGCTCGAGGATGTGCTCGACGCGCGCGCGGTAATCCTCGCGATCGAGGCTGGAGAGCCAGGGCGCGTCGGCCGCCGCCGTTGTTGTGCGGCCGCGGCCGCGGCCCGCGCCGCCGCGCCCTGTACCGGCGAACCCGGCGGGATCGGCGCGGAACTCGTCGACCGCGGCGTCGAGCAGGGCCCGGCCCGGTCCGTGACCGTGCACCGCGATCGTGCAATCGGCGGCCACGGTGGCCGTCGCGTCGAAGCGGGCGAACACCACGTCGGGCACGACCGGGGTCTCCCGGGCGGCGCCGGCGGGCACCACCCGCTCCAGGGAATGACCGAGCTCGAAGGCGCACCAGCCCACCCAGAACCCCGGTCGGAGCGAGCCCAGCCGTTCCACTGCCTCGGGGCCATCGGCCACCAGGACCTCGCCCGGAGCCACTCCGACCACGGTGGATTGCCCGCGGCGCACCGCTGCCGCGCCTGCTCCGGCGGGGAACCGGGCGATGAGCGCGGACGCGACCGTGTCGGAGAGGCGCACCCGGCCACCGTACTGGCGGGCCTGCCCACCGGACCCGGGGGTTCAGGGGCGCCCCGAATTCCGCGGGGCCCGTCGGTACCATGTCGGCACCGTGAGGTCTCCACTCGCCGCGTTGCGCGCACTCTCCGGGCGGATCGTCATCGCCATCGTGGTCTGCATGGGCCTGATGGGCGTCGTCGTCTTCCAAGCCAACCGATACATCGACGACGAGGTCGCCAAGATCCCGCGCGTCTCGGTGGCGACCGCGCCCACGAGCTCCGGCGCGATGAACTACCTCATCATCGGTTCCGACACCCGCGACTTCGTGAAGAGCGCGGGCGACAAGCAGTCGTTCACCGACGCCAACACCACCGTCGACGGCCCCGCGCGTTCCGACACGATGATGGTGCTCCACGCGGATGGCGCGCAGAGCTACGCGGTGTCGTTCCCGCGCGATCTGTGGGTCAACGTTCCGGGCCACGGCAGCGAGAAGATCAACGCCGCGTACAACAACGGCCCGCAGTCGGTCATCGACACGCTCAAGTCGAACTTCAACGTCGACATCCACCACTACCTCGAGGTCAACTTCAAGACCTTCGAAGACATCGTGAACGCGGTCGGCAGTGTGCCGGTGTACTTCCCGTATCCCGCGCGCGATCAGCTGTCGGGTCTCGACAACGTCTGGGTCGCGGGCTGCTACCACCTCGACGGCCCCGCTGCGCTCTCCTACGTCCGCTCCCGGCACCTCGAGTACGAGATCAACGGCAAGTGGGTCCCGTCCGACCCGCTGTCGGACCTCGACCGCATCCAGCGCCAGCAGGACTTCATCAAGAAGCTGGGTGCGATCGCGGTGCGCCAGACCCTCAACCACCCGCTGCTCGCGCCCGGGCTCGCCGACAAGATGATCCCGAACCTGAAGGCCGACCCGGGGTTCAACCGGGCCGCGTTCAACCAGCTGGTTGAGGCGTTCATCGGGCTTTCCAGCGGCACGTCGGGCGGCCCGACGTTCACGACGCTCCCGTGGGACGGCCCTGCGTCGCGTGGCGGCGGTCAGTCGGTGCTGCTGGTCAAGCAGCCCGAAGCCGATGCCGTGCTCGCGGTGCTGCGGGGCGAGGCGCCCATCCCGACGCCAACCACCACCACCGTCGCCGGGCCCGCGCCCACGGCTTCGCTGCGCCCCTCCGACGTGCGGGTCAAGGTGCTCAATGCGTCGGGCGTGCAGGGCGCCGCGGGGACCGCGTCGAACGCACTGGTGAACCTCGGCTTCCCGAGCGGTGGCATCGGCAACGACCCGCGGGGGACCATCGACCACACCGAGATCCGGTACGCGCCGGGCGACGCGGCCAAGGCCCAACTCGTGGCCGCCTCCGTGCCCGACGCCCAACTCGTCGCCGATTCCACGCTCCCCGGCACCGACGTCGTGGTGGCGCTGGGCAAGGGATTCAAGGGGATCGGGGCGGCCGCCGCGGCCACGACGGCGGCGCCGGCAGCGACCCCGACGACGCTGTCCCCTGAAGCTGCCTGCAACTAGCCCCCCCGTATGATTTCCCGGATGTCGGCCCCCACCTCCGCTCTGCGCGCCTTCGTCGGCCGCTACGTGATCTCGCTCGCCGTCGTGGCCGCGCTCACGGTGACCGGCGTCGCGGTGGTCAACCGTGGGATCAACGACCGGGTGGGCAGCATCGACCGGGTGAAGCTGCTGTTGGCGGCGGCGCCGCCGCAGGGCGCGAACTACCTCATCATCGGGTCCGACACCCGGCGGTTCGCGGGCGAGACCGGCAACGTGGACGGCTTCGGCGACCCCAACACCGATCCGAGTGCCGACGGGGTCAACTCCGACACGTTGATGGTCGCCCACGTCGAACCCGACGCCCAGCGCACCGTGGTCGTGTCGTTCCCGCGCGACCTGTGGGTCACGATCCCGGGGCAGTCGGGGATGCACAAGATCAACGCCGCCTACGGCCTCGGCGGGCCACAGGCCGTGATCAACACGCTGGCCTACAACTTCGACATCCCGATCCAGCACTACCTCGAGGTCGACTTCCGCACCTTCCAGGGGATCGTGGACGCCATCGGTCAGGTGAAGGTCTCGTTCCCGTTCCCCGCGCGCGACCAGCAGACCGGTCTCAACGCCATCGTCGCCGGCTGCTTCCCGCTCGACGGCCAGGCCGCGCTCGCCTACGTGCGCTCCCGCTACCTCGAGTACTACATCAACGGGCAGTGGCAGTACGTGGGGCAGGACGCACCCGACCTCCACCGCATCGCCCGCCAACAGGCGTTCATCCGCAAGCTGGCCGGGATCGCCATCCAGAGGAGCCTCGGCGACCCGCTGCTCGCGATCAAGATCTCCGACGACGTGCTGCAGTACCTCAAGGCCGACACCGGCTTGACCCGCGAAAACGTGAACGAGCTGATCCGCGCGTTCAAGACCGTCAACGTGAACGACCAGAACAGCCTGCGGTTCGAGACCGTGCCGGTGGTGTCGGCCACCGCGCCCGACGGGGAATCGATCCTGCACCTCGGCGACGGCGCCGACGCGATGATCGCGCAGCTGCGCACCTTCGGCGACAACACTCCGAGGCCGCCGACGGTGGCGCCGTCGCAGGTGACGGTGAGGGTGTCGGACGGCACCGCCAAGCCGCAGGCCCAGGACGCCGCGGCCAAGCTGTCGGCCCAGGGCTTCCACGCCACCGCCACCGCGGCCGGCACGGTCGCTACGAGCACCAGCGACACCGGTGTCACGAAGGCGTCGACCGGGATCACGACCACCGAGATCCGGTACGCGCCCGACCAGGTCGAGGAGGCGAAGGCCCTGCTCACCTACGTGACCGACGCCAAGCTCGTGCCCGACACCGCGGCGAAGGGGCACCTCGACCTCGTGCTCGGCGACTCGTTCGTGGGCATCACGGTTCCGCCGACCACGACCACCGTGCCGGGTACGCCGGTCACCGCTCCCACCACCGCGGCCCCCACCACCACGACCACCACGGTGCCGCCCCAGGACGACTGCTCCTGAGCCTTCGCGGCACCCGGGCTCGCAGCGAGGATTGACGGGGCCCGCCCCGTACACTTCCGACCCGTGCGAATTCTCGTCACCGGCGCGGCCGGTCAGGTCGGTGCCCGTGTGGCCGAGGCGCTGCAGGGCCACGAGGTGCTCGCGGCGGCGCGTGAGGTCGTCGACCTCGCCGATCGGGAGCAGGTCGAGCAGGTCGTAGCCGAGTTCGGTCCCGAGGCGGTCGTGAACGCCGCCGCGATCACGAACGTCGACGCCTGCGAGCTCGATCCCGAGCGGGCGTTCGCGGTGAACGCGCTCGGGGTCCGTCACCTCGCACTGGCCGCCGATCGGATCGGGGCCCACGTCGTCCACATCTCCACCGACTACGTGTTCGACGGCGAATTGACGAGCCGGGCCTACGACGAATGGGACCCGGTCCATCCGATCTCGGAGTATGGGCGCTCCAAACTGGGAGGCGAGACCGAGCTCCAGGAGCACGCCCGCTCGTGGGCGATCGTCCGTACCTCGTGGGTGTTCGGGCGCCGGGGTACCGACCTGATCTCGTGGGCGTTCGGCGCCCACGAACGTGGCGAGCTCGAGGAGGTGCTCGCCGACCAGGTGAACATCCCCACCTACGCCCCCGACCTCGCCTACCTGCTCGCCCGCTTCGCGGTCGAACGTCGGCGCGGGCTGTTCCACGCCACGAGCGGCGACGACGCGGTGACCCGCCACGAGTTCGTGAGCACCGCTTTGCGCGCACGCGGGGTCGACCCGTCGGGCATCCGGTCGGTCGACGCCGCCAACTTCCCGCGCCCCGCCGCCCGCCCCAAGCACAGCGTGATGGACAACCGGGCCCTGCGCCTCGCCGGCCTCCCCGGCCTCCGCCCCTGGCGCGACGCCCTCGCCGAGTACGTCAAAGATTGGGCATGAGCGACCCGTGCCGCACCGATTTGAGCATGAGCGAGCGGTGGTGCGCGTACCGGCTGGGATCGCGCCCGATCGCGGCAGCGAGCGAATCATCAAGCATGAGCGAGCGGTGGTGCGCGTACCGGCTGGGATCGCGCGTCCGATGAAGGCAGCGAGCGAATGAGTGAAGTAGGCGTGGTTGGTGCGGGGTACGTCGGGTTGACGACCGCAGCGTGCCTGGCCCACCTCGGCCACCACGTCACGTGCGGCGACCTCAACGAGGAACGCGTGCGCGCGCTGTCGAAGGGCGAGGTGCCGATCCTCGAAGACGGATTGCCGGAGCTGGTCACCGAGGAGTTGGGGTCGGGGCGCCTGCAGTTCGTGGTGGGCGCGGCCGAAGCGGCGCGCAGCGCCGAGTTCGTGTTCCTGTGCGTGCAGACCCCGCAATCCGATTCCGGGGCGGCCGACCTCTCGGCGGTCGAGGCGGTGGCGCGCGAGATCGCGCCCGTGCTGCGCGCCGGCACCGTCGTGGTCAACAAGTCGACGATGCCGGTGGGCTCGACGCGACTGGTGGCGCGCGAGCTCGGCCAGGCCGGCGCGATCAAGGACATCGGGGTGGCGTCGAACCCCGAGTTCCTGCGCGAGGGCAACGCGGTCCGCGACTTCCTCCAGCCCAGCCGGGTGGTCATCGGATGCGACGACACCGCGGTCGCGGTGCGGGTCTCCGAGTTGTACCGCGACGTGAAGGCGCCGATCCTCGTCACCGATCCGGCGTCGGCGGAGATGATCAAGTACGCGTCGAACGCGTTTCTCGCCACCAAGATCTCGTTCATCAACGCGATCGCCAACGTGTGCGAGGGCGTGAACGCCGACGTGCGCGAGGTGTCGCTCGGGATGGGCTACGACCCGCGCATCGGCTTCGAGTTCCTGCATCCCGGCCCCGGCTACGGGGGGTCGTGCTTCCCGAAGGACACCGCCGCGCTGCTGCACACCGCGACGAATGCCGGCTACGACTTCAGCCTCCTCCGCGGCGTGGTCGACGTGAACCTGCGCCAGCACGAGCATATGGTCGACAAGCTGCGCGCCGCCGCGGGCGGTTCCCTGCCGCGACGTCACCGTCGGCGTGTGGGGCCTCACGTTCAAGGCGAACACCGACGACCTCCGTGACTCGCCGGCACTGGTGATCAGCCGGCGCCTGCTCGAGGAAGGGGCGATCGTGCGGGGCTACGACCCGGTCGCGGGCGAGGCGGCCGGCGCGCGGGTGCCCGGCCTCCAGGTCGTCGCCGACGCCTACGAGGCGGCCACCGGCGCCGGGGTGGTCGCGCTGCTCACCGAATGGGACGAGCTGCGCTGGCTCGACTACCAGCAGGTCGCCGAGCTCATGGCCGCGCCCGCGCACTGATCGACGCCCGGAACCTGCTCGATCCGGCGGCGATGCGCCGGCGCGGGTTCGCGTACCAGGGCGTCGGCCGCTGATGACCCGAGCGGTGATCACCGGTGGCGCGGGCTTCCTCGGCTCGCACCTCGCCGACGTGCTCCGGGCGCGCGGCTGCGAAGTCGTCGTGTTCGACAACTTCCTCACCGGTCAGTTCGAGAACGTCGCCCACTTCGCCGACGACCGCGGGTTCACCCTGGTGGAGCACGACGTGATCGACGGCATTCCCGTCGACGGTCCGGTCGACGCGGTCCTGCACTTCGCCAGCCCCGCCAGCCCGCCCGAGTACCTCGCCCACCCGATCGAGACACTCGAGGTGGGTTCGATCGGCACCCGCAACGCGCTCGACCTCGCGCGCACAAAGGGCGCCCGCTTCCTGCTCGCGTCCACTAGCGAGATCTACGGCGATCCGCTGGTGCACCCGCAACCGGAGTCCTACTTCGGCAACGTCAACAGCGTCGGCCCGCGCTCGGTCTACGACGAGGCGAAGCGCTTCGCCGAAGCGATCACGATGGCCTACCACCGTGAGTACGCGGTCGACACGAAGATCGTGCGCATCTTCAACACCTACGGCCCGCGTCTCGGCGCGGCCGACGGGCGGGTCGTCTCCAACTTCCTCGCGCAGGCGATGCGGGGCGAGCCGCTCACGGTCTACGGCGACGGCAAGCAGACGCGGTCGTTCTGTTACGTCGACGACGAGGTACGGGGCCTGGTGGCACTCCTCGACTCCGAACACGTCGGGCCGATGAACATCGGCAACCCCGACGAGTTCACGATGGTGGAGCTCGCCGAAATGGTGTTGGAGCTGACCGGCGCCCCCGGGCCGCTCGTGTTCGAGCCGCTGCCGCCCGACGACCCGAAGCAGCGTCGCCCCGACATCTCGCTCGCGAACGAGGTGCTCGGCTGGCATCCGGAGATCGACGTCCGCGAAGGTCTCGCCCGCACGTACGACTGGTACCGGAGGCAGGGTGGCACACGCTGACGACGCGGGACGGTTCCGGAAGCTCTCCGTGATCGTCCCCGTGTACGACGAGCGCAACACGGTGGTCGAGATCGTGCGCCGCATGCGCGCGGTCGAGCTCCCCGTCGACCTCGAGATCCTGATCGTCGACGACGGCAGCACCGACGGCACCCGCGACGTGCTCCGCCAACTCGCCGACAGCACCGTGCGCGTGCTCACGCACGAGCAGAACCGCGGGAAGGGCGCGGCGATCCGCAGCGGGCTCGAGCAGGTCACCGGCGACCTCGTGCTCGTACAGGACGCCGACCTCGAGTACGACCCCGAGGACTGGCCCAAGCTGCTCAACCCGATCATGCGGGGCAAGGCGTCGGTGGTCTACGGATCCCGGTTCACCGGCGAGCGCCGCAACATGCTCTTCCTGCACTGGGTGGGAAACCGGTTCCTCTCGCTCGTCACCAACGTGCTCTACAACACGACGTTGTCCGACATGGAGACGTGTTACAAGCTGTTCGACCGGACCGTCCTGGAGGGCCTCACGCTGCGGGCGATGCGGTTCGAGTTCGAGCCCGAGGTCACCGCGAAGATCCTGCGCCGCGGCATCCGGATCTACGAGGTGCCGATCTCGTACACGGGGCGCGAGTTCGACGAGGGCAAGAAGATCACCTGGCGCGACGGGTTCGTCGCGCTCTGGACCCTCGTGAAGTACCGATTCGTCGATTGACGTGACGGGGGCGGGGGCCGACGAGGGCGGGGGCCTGGGTGTGGGCGGCGCCGGGCCGCGCTGGGCGGCAGTCGTCGTGAACTACGAGTCCGGCCCGCTCCTGCTGGCGTGCGTGGAGTCGCTGCTCGCCGACACGAGCGCCGGTCGGCCCGAGATCGTCGTGGTCGACAACGGCTCACGCGACGGATCGGTCGACACCCTCCGGCGGCGCCTGCCCGCGGTCGAGGTGATCGATCCGGGCGAGAACCTCGGCTACGCGCGCGCCGCGAACCGCGGCATCGCGCGCACGCGCGCGGCGGTGGTCGCGGTCTGCAATCCCGACCTCGTGGTCGAACCCGGCACCGCGGCCGCGATGTTGGCGCGCTTCGATGCCGAGGCCGACCTTGCCGCGGCGGGGCCGGTCATCCGCAATCCCGATGGTTCGCAATACCCGTCGGCGCGGACCGAACCGTCGCCGTTCGACGCCGCCGGACATGCACTCTTCGGTCGCGTACGCCCGCGCAACCGGTTCACGCGTCGTTACCGTCAACTCGACGTCGACCCCGGCGTCGCGCGCGACGTCGACTGGTTGTCGGGCGCGATGCTGTTCCTCCGACGCGCCGCGATCGACTCCGTCGGGGGCTGGGACGAGCGGTACTTCATGTACGTGGAGGACGTCGACCTCGGGTGGCGGTTGCGCCGGCTGGGTTGGCGCGTCGCCTACGAGCCGGGCGGAGCGGCGGTGCACGTGCAGGGCGCCAGCACCGATCGCCACCCGTATCGCATGATCATCGAACACCACCGTTCGGTGTACCGGTTCGCGACGCGGCGGTGGCAGGGCGCGCGCCGGCTCCTGCTGCTGCCCACCGCCGGCTTCCTCGCGTGCCGCGCCGCGGCCGAGATGCTGGCCCGGTTCCTGCGGACGCGCCCCGGAACACCGGAGGTCAGCGGGTAACCTCCAGTCGCCATGCCCCAATCCCGCACCCGTTATCAGCGCGCCGCCATGCGCTCGAAATACCGCAAGCCCAAGCGGCGCCGGGGTGGGTCCCTCGGGTGGAACGTCGCCATCGGCGCTGTCATCATCTTCGGCATCGTGGCCGTCGTCCTCCTGAAGGGCGGCTCCGACAGCGCCGGGAGTGGGCCGCCCCGCGCCCCCGACCAGGCCGCCAACGTCGCCGGTGACCACTGGCACACCGCGCTGAACATCAACATCTGCGGCGAGTGGCTCACCAACGCGCCGGCATTCGAGAAGCCGGCCGCCAGCCCCAACCAGCTCGAGAACGCGGGCATCCACTCGCACGCCGACGGCCTGATCCACACCCACCCGTTCGTGGTCGGCGAAGAGGGCAAGAACGCCACCGTCGGCAAGTTCTTCACCTACGGCGGTTGGGGGCTCTCCGCCGATTCGATCGACCTCGGGGGCAAGATCGCCACCAATACCCCCAACCAGTGGCCGGGCCCCGCGTCCGATCCCACGAAGACCAAGTGGAGCAATGGCGACACGTGTCCCTTCGGGCAGTACAAGGGCCAGAAGGTCGAGCTCACGTGGGCGGTCGACGGCAAGAAGATGACCGGGAACCCGGCCGACTACCACCAGCAGGACGGTGAGACGTTGGCGATCTACCTGTTGCCCAAGGGCGCCGACATGCCGTTCCCGACCCAGGCCTGCACGTCGTTCGCCCAGATCTCCGACCAGTCGACTTCGATCCTGAGCTCCAAGTCGCCGTGTCGAGCGATCGACGCGACCACGACCACCGTGCCGGGAACCGCCACGACCACCCCCGTCACCACCGCTCCGGCCACCACGAGCCCGTGAAAGCCGTCGTCCTGGTCGGGGGGGAGGGCACCCGCCTGCGGCCGCTCACCTACACCACCCCGAAGCCCCTGCTGCCGATCGTGAACCAGCCGTTCCTGGAGCGGCAGTTGGCGTGGCTGGCCGGCTACGGGATCGACGAGGTGGTGCTGTCGCTGGGCTACCTGCCCGACGCCTTCGAGTCGCACTTCCCCGACGGCCGGTTCGGCGACATCAAGCTCAGCTACGCGGTCGAAGACCACCCGCTCGGCACCGCGGGCGCCATCCGGTTCGCGGCCGACGGGATCGACGAGCGGGTCGTGGTGTGCAACGGCGACGTCCTCACCACGCTCGATCTCGGTGCCCTGGTCGAGTTCCACGAGGCGCGCGGCGCCGAGGCCACGATCCATCTCACCGAGGTGGCTGATCCGTCGGCGTTCGGAGTCGTCCCGACGCGCGACGACGGCGAAGTGGTGGCGTTCGTGGAGAAGCCCCCGAAGGGGCTGGCCCCCACCAACTGGATCAACGCCGGTACCTACGTGCTCGAGCCCGCGGTGCTCGCCCGCATCCCCGAACGGCTCACGGTGTCGATCGAGCGCGAGACGTTCCCGCGCATGCTCGCGGAACGCCGACCGCTGTACGCGCTCACCAACGACGCGTACTGGATCGACATCGGCACGCCCGACAAGTACCTGCAGGCCCACGCCGACGTACTCGGCGGCGCGCTCGGCCCGGTGCCCGCACCGGGCGCGCAGGAGCGCAGCCGCGGCGTGTGGACCCAGGGCGACGTCACCATCGACGCCGAGGCGCGGGTGGAAGCACCGGCGCTGATCGGCGCCGGCGCGGTCGTCGGGGCGGGCGCGCGCGTCGTCGGTTCGGTGCTCGGTGGCGGTGCCGTGGTGGGCGCCGGCGCCCGGGTCATGCGCTCCGTGGTGCACGCGGGCGCGCGCCTCGACGACGACGCCGAAGCGATCGATTCGGTCGTCGGCGCCGACGCAACCGTGGGCAAGGGCGCGATCGCGTCCGACCACACGATCATGGGCGCGGGCGCCGAGTTGCCCGGCGGGTCGCGGGCGTCGGGGGCGCGGATCCGCGTGCCGGAACCCGACGCCGACCCCGACCCCGCTCGGTGAGCCGGCAAGAGGATCGCATCAGATGCGGGTGATGGTCACCGGGGGCGCGGGCTTCATCGGGTCCACCCTCGTCGATCGCCTGCTGGCCGAAGGCTGCGACGTCGATGCCATCGACGACCTGTCGACCGGATCGCTCGTCAACCTGGGCGAGGCGCGCTCGCAGCGCAGCCGCAAGTTCAGCTTCCACCGGCTCGATGTGCGCTCACCGCAACTCGCCGACATCGTCGCCCACCGCCGGCCCGAGGTGATCTTCCACCTCGCCGCGCAACTCGACGTGCGGGTCTCGGTGGCCCGGCCGTTGTTCGACGCCGAGGTCAACGTGCTCGGCTCGCTCAACGTGTGCGAGGCCGCGCTCGCGGCGGGCACGCGCAAAGTGGTGTTCGCCGGTTCGGGCGGAACGCTCTACGGCGTACCCGAGAGCCTGCCCGTGCGGGAGAGCCACCCGCAGCGGCCGGTCTCGCCGTACGGCGTGTCCAAGAAGGCCGCGGGCGACTACCTGCACTACTACCGCGAGGTGCGCGGCCTCGAGTACACCGAGCTCGCGCTGGCCAACGTCTACGGCCCCCGCCAGGATCCGAAGGGTGAAGCCGGCGTGGTCGCGATCTTCGCCGGCCTCATGCTGGCCGGGAAGCAGCCGACCGTCTACGGCGGTGGCACGCAGACGCGCGACTACGTGTTCGTCGACGACGTCGTCGACGCGTTCGTGCGCGCGACGGAGAAGGGTGGCGGGCTGCTGATGAACATCGGCACCGGCGTCGAGACCAGCGTGCTGCAGCTCTACGAGGGGATGGCCCGCCTCACCGGCTACTCCGGGTCGCCCAACCTCGCGCCCGAACGCCCGGGCGAACTCGAACGGTCCGCGCTCGATCCCGGCCGCGCCGCCATCCACCTCGGTTGGAAGCCCTGGACCCCGCTCGACGACGGCCTCGGCCGCACCGTCGAATGGTTCCGCGCCGGCGACGACGCCTGAGCTACGCCACCACCGTCCGCAGGTGGTCGGCGAGGCGCAGCGCCAACGCCACGATGGTCATCGTCGGCGTGTTGGCCCCGCTGGTGGGGAACACCGCGCTCCCGGCGATGAAGAGGTTGTTCACGCTGTGCACCTTGCAGTCGGGGTCGACGACCCCCTGGAGCGGGCTGGCCGCCATCCGGGCGGTGCCGATGTGGTGCGAGCCGGTGTTCACCGGGTAGTCGAGCACGACGTCGGCAGTGGGGTCGGCGTCGACGAACCCGTCGATGTCGATCCGGAGCCGCCCGAGCCCGCGTTGGCCGATCTGCTGGCCGAGGATGCGCAGGCTCTGCAGCATGCTGGTGCGGTCGTCGCGTGTGAGACGCCAGTCGAGTGAGATGCGTGGCATGCCGAGCGGGTCCTTCACACTCGTGAGCCGCACCCGGCTCGCCAGGTTGGGCTCCTGCTCACACAACACGCGCACCGTCACCGCGATCCCCGGGTCGACGCCCTGCGCGGTCATCAGGTCGATGCCTGCGCCGGTGCCGGGGTAGAGCTGCTCCAGTCGCTTGTCGCCGGGTGCGAACGGGAACTCGAACGTGAACTCGCAGCTGTGCAGTGCCTGCGCGGTGATCGTGTCGGGCGGCAGGGTGATCACGGCCTGGAGGTCGATGCCGCGCGTGACGGGCACGGGGATCCCGTCCTCGCCCGTCGTGGCGCCGACCACCACGTTCTGCGGCGTCGGCGTGTAGGGCGCGACGGCGGTTGCGGGCGCGGCGAGCAGCGCGGTGCCGACCGCGATGTTCACGTGCTCCATGAAGCACCGGCCGACCAGATCGTTCTCGTTCCCGACCCCGGCCGGTCGACGGTCGTTCGACGCGAGCAGCAGGCGTGGCACCTCGAGCCCACCCGTGGCCAACACGAAGACCTTGGCGGTGGCGGTGAACGTGTTGCCCGACAACGTGGCGACGTCGACGCTCTGGATGCCCGCGTTGTCGTCGGTCAGCTCGAGGCGCGTCACGTTGGCCCAGATGACCAGTTGCACGTTGGGGGAGGCGACGATCTCGTCGCGGTACACGGGCCCGAACCGGGGCGCGTCGGTGATCTGGATGATGGTGTGCGGGGTGGCGGGGTTCTCGAGCAGCGGTTGGGTGATGAGTCCCTGGCTGCGCCAGTAGTCGAGCGCGTACTGGTACGGACCGAGACCGATGATGTCCTGCGCGCGCGCGTAGAACGGATCGAGATCGGCGCGGCCGATGGGCCAGCCGGAGTGCGGGATCCACGCCCGCGCCTGGAAGTCGAGGTCCGGAATCGGTCGGCAGTAGCCGGCCCAGTGGTTGGTGGTGCCGCCGAAGTACCGCAGCCGCGGGTTGTCGAGGCCGAGCTTGACGGTGGGATCGATCGGCAGACCGATGATCTTCCCGTCGTAGAGCGCCTGGGTGGCGGCGTCGTAGTCGAAGCCGCCGCTCTCGAGCAGGAGGACGGACACGCCGCTGCCGTCGAGCGACTTGGCGAGGGTGATGCCGGCCGCGCCGGCGCCGATCACGCAGATGTCGGCGGTGAGCGCGGTGCCGGCTGGAACTGCGTGCGCGTCGGTCAGCATGCGCTACGCACCCAGCGCGACCGCGGCGGCCGCGCGCGCTTCGGTACGGGAGAGCTGCCATCCCTCGACGCTCACGACGCGGCCGGCGGTGAAGTCGGCGACCACCGCGGGCTGCAGCGCCGGGAGTTGGCTGCGGACGTCGCGCGTGGCGTCGATGCCGGGCAGGTGCGCGAGCAGGTACTTCTGGTCGGCTTCCTTCGGATTGTCCTGCAGGTACGCGTGGCCGAGCAGGACGACACCGTCGGACGCGGCGTTCGCCTGGCTCGGGGTCGTCGTCCGCGCCGCCCGCCGGCTCGCGGGCTCGGCATCGGCCCCGGCGCTCGTCGGGTGGAGCAGCTCGTGGGCGGCGGCGACGGCCACTGCGCCCCCCGCTGCGAGCAGTCCTACGAACGTGCGGCGAGGGACGCGGTGCTCCGGTGTCACGCTCGCAGGCCTCGCTCTCCGGTGTTCGGGGTAGCGCGCATCGTATCGACCCGAGCTGAGGGAAGCCTGTCAGAGGCTCCGCTCCGCTCACGATTGGGTGAGACGGGTGGTTACGCTGCTGCCCGTGCCCGACGAACTCAGCGCGCGAAGTGTGCCGCGCGCGCTGCGAGGGGCGCGCCGAAAGCACTATTTGAGCGAAAGCGACTGGGTCGACTCGCTGTACAAGGCGTACGTCACCGTCGTCCTCGCAGGCTTGGCCCTCTTCTACGCCACGGTCGCGCTCGGCACCACCGAGGTCGGCGCCCACACGCTCGGCACCATCGAGCAACGGGGCCCCGGCGTGCTCGGGCTCGGCATCGCGGTGCTCGTCGCCCTCGGGCTGCGGTCGGGCGCCCGGGGTGGCCCACTCGCACCTGAGCCCGCCGACGTGATGTACCTCCTGCTCGCACCGATCCCGCGCGCCACCGTGCTGCGCGGTGCCGCCGTCCGCCAGTTGCGCGGCGTGATGCTCGTGCCCGCGATCGCAGGCGGGGTCGCCGGGAGCGTGGCGTCGGGCAAGCTCGGGGGTACGCGGGCGGAGTGGATCATCGCCGGCGCCGCGTTCGGCGTGCTCACCGCGCTCACCGTGTGGGGTGCGGCGTTGGTCGCCTCGGGCCTGCGCCTGACCGTGCGCCGGGGCAACGTCATCGCGTTGGTCGTCGTCGCATGGTCGGTGGTCGACGTCGTCGCCCACACCGCGACCGCGCCGACCGCACAGATCGCGCGCGTCGCGTTCCTGCCCATCACGTGGTCGTGGTTGGCGGTCGTCGGCGTCGCCGTCGCGCTCGCGGTCGTCGCGGCGGGGCTCGCGCTCGTGGGCAACGTGTCACTCGAGCCGCTCCGGCGGCGGGCGCGGCTCGTCGGCGAGCTGCGGTTCGCGGCGACGCTGCAGGACATGCGCTCCGTGATCGTCCTCCACCGCGAGCTGGCCCAGGAGCTGCCGCGCTCACGGCCGTGGTGGCAGGTGCGGGGCGAGCGCGGTGGCCCGTGCTGGCAGCGCGACTGGCGGGGGCTCGCCCGCTGGCCGGCGGGCCGGGCGGTACGGGTGATCGTGTTGTCGGCGGTGGCGGGCCTCGCCTGCGTCGGCATCTGGAACGGCACCTACGCGTTCGTGATCCTGGCCGGGTTCGCGGTCTTCCTCGCCGCCACCGACGCGGTCGAAGGCCTGGCGCAGGAGACCGACCACCCCTTGCGCCCCGCGTTGTACCCGGTGCGCTGGGGCGACCTCGTGCTCGCGCACCTCATCGCCCCCGCATGCCTGCTCATCGGGGTCGGGGTCATCGGGTTCCTGGTGTTCGGCGGGGTGAGCAGCACCGGCACCGGTGCTGCGTTCGCGGTGGGGGCGATCGTGCTCATCCCGGCTGCGGTGGCCGGCGCGACCGGTGCGGCCATCTCGGTGGTGCTCGGCGCGCCGCCGCCGACCTTGTTCCTCGACATCGGGTTCCCCGAGTTCACGACCCTCTGGCTGATCATCCGCCAGACGCTGGCCCCGTTGCTCGTGATGACGGCGTTCGTGCCCATCGCCTTCGCGCACGACGCGTTCACGAAGGGCACGTCGCCGTCGGCCGCCGCGGCGACGTCAGTCCTGTTGCCCCTCGCGCTGATCGCGGGTGCGACGACGTGGTTGCGGTCGCGTGCGGAGGTGACCCGATGACGCCCAGTGCCGCGCACGAGAACGACGAGTCGGTCGCGCTGGTGGCGACGAACGTGTCCAAGGCCTACGGCGATCGCATCGCGCTCGACGATGTCTCGCTCGAGGTCTCGCGCGGCGAGCTGGTCGCGCTCGTCGGTCCGAACGGCGCCGGGAAGTCGACGTTGCTCCAACTGGCGGCGGGCCTGCTGGAGGCGACCGGCGGTGAAGTGCTCGTGGAGGGCGCGCCGGCGGGATCGATGGACGCGCGCGTCGTGCTCTCGTTCCTCGCCGATCAGCCGTCGCTCTACGACGACCTGAGCGTCAACGAGCACATCGAGTACGTCGCCCGGCTCCACGGCATGCCCGGCCGGCCCGAATCGGCCGACGAGCTGCTCGCCATCTTCAACCTCGACGAGCGCGCCGACGATCTGCCCGCGCGTTTCAGCCGCGGCCTGCGGCAGAAGACCGCCATCATCCTGGCGCTCATCCGACCGTTCTCGATCCTGCTGGTCGACGAGCCGTTCGTGGGTCTCGACCCGGCGGGGCAGCAGGCGCTCACCGAGTTGCTCGTGGCCGCGACCGAAGCCGGCGCGGCGGTGGTGGTGGCCACCCACCAGCTGGGGTTCCTCGAGCGCGCCGACCACTGCGTGGCGCTCCAGGAGGGCGCAATCGTCTACCGCGGCATCGTCGACCGGGCGGCCATCGACCCGTTCCTCGAGTAGCGGCGCGCCGCCTTCGTTCGCTAGCGGAACGCACGCAGGTCGTCGAGCGGCACCGGCGGCCGGGGCCGGCCGACGTACGCAGGGTCGGGAGCACCGATCACGACCATGGCGTGAGGCAGCCATTCCGGCGCGAGCGCCAGCGCGTCGCGCGCGGCTTCGGGGCAGAAGATCGGCGCCGCCACCCAGCAGGACGCGTAGCCCGCGTCGGCCGCCGCCACCATCAGGTTCTCGACCGCGGCCCCGAGCGAGAGCAATGCCATACCCCACTCGGCCCGCTGGCGGGTCTCGTCGGGATAGCGGTCGAGGCCGTTCCACGTGAGACACCCCAGCACGATCGCGGGCGCGCCGGTGATCGTGCGGTGCGACTTCTCGACCAGCTCGTCGATGCGCGCGGCTGTGACGTGATCGCCCGCGAGATCCTCGCGCCACCGCGCGCCCATGCCCGCGGCGAGTTGCTCCTTGCCTTCGGGCCGGTCGACGATCACCCACCGCCACGGGCGCGAGTGATGCGGTGCAGGCGCCGCGCACGCGGCCTCCACGAAACCGTCGAGCGCGTCGCGTGGCACGGGATCAGGGAGGAAGGCGCGGATCGACCGCCGGGCTTCGAGGAATGCGGGGACGCGCGAGCCCATCAGCGGAACAGGTCGTCGGCCGGCGCCCGCACGAGGTCGCGTGCCGCGCCCTCCTGCAACCACGACGGGTCGAGCCCGCGCACGATGGCGGCGGCGACGGCCGATGCCTTGCCCATCACGAGCTCGGCGGCGGCCGCCACCTCGTCGGCGATCGCGACTTCCGTGACCTGGAGCTCGCGGCCGAGCGCGTCCTCGGTGCCGCGCAGGTCGACGACGGCGGCCAGGCCCGACACCCCGATCGCGACGTCGGTGAGCCCGTTGCGCCACGGTCGCCCGAACGTGTCGGAGATCACGATCGCGACTTCGACGCCGCGGGTGGCGCGCAGCGCGTCGCGGATGCGCTTGGCCGAGCGGTCGGAGTCGACGGGGAGCAGCGCCGCATAGCCGTGGTCGACGTTGGAGAGATCGATCCCGGCGTTGGCGCACACGAACCCGTGGCGGGTCTCGCTGATGATGAGGTCACCGCGGCGGCGCAGGATCCGCACCGATTCCGACTCGACGAGCGCGCGGCGCGTGGCGCGGTCGTCGGGATCGATGGGAACGAGGCGGTCCTCCGCTTTCGACACCACCTTCTGCGTGACCACGACGCAGTCGCCGTCGAGCAACGGTGTGTCCTGCGCGTCGGCGGCGTCGGCGATCTGCGTCGCCAGGGGATCGCCGGGGCGAACCTCGGGGATGCCGTGGATGGGGATCAGCGTGAGTGGTTGCACGCGCGTCTCGAGCTCAGGCGACCGCGGCGAGCGTCTCGCGTGCGAGCGCGGCGGCGATGCGCGCGTCGGTCATCAGGGTGTCGGCCACCACGGCCCGCACCCCCAGCGCCTCGACTTCGGCGGCGCGCGCGGCGTCGCCCGCGTCGATCACGAGCGCGCTGCAGAACTCGCGGTACTCGCGCGCAATGCCCACGCACGACACGTCGATGCCCATCGGGTCCATGAGCCGATCGGCGGGGCCCTTCACCGGACGGCCGGCGATGATGGGGCTCACACCCACCACGCGGTCGCGACGGGCCACCAGGATCTCGCGCACTCCGGGAACCGCGAGGATGGGCGCGATCGAGATCACCGGGTTGCTCGGGCACACCAGGATGGTCTCGGCGTCGCGCAGCGCGTCGAGCACACCCGGGCCCGGTCGTGCGGTGTCGGCGCCGTCGAACCGCACGCCTACGACGGGCGGCTCGCAGTGCTCGCGCACGAACCACTCCTGCATCGCCAAGTCGATCGGGCCGGGCGCGCTCCCGGGTGGACCGGGGTCGACGGTGATACGCGTCGCGACGCGGTCGTCGGTCATCGGGAGCAGCCGGGGCGCCAGGCCCCACGCCGCGGGTGATCTCGGCCGTGGCCTCGGAGAGCGGGGCCCCGTCGCGCACGAGTTGGGTGCGGAACAGATGGGTGGCCAGGTCGCGGTCGCCGAGGCGGAACCACGTCGGCGCGCCGTAACGGTCGAGCGCGTCCATCGTGGCGAAGGTCTCGCCGACGAGCCCCCAACCGGTGTCGGGATTCTGCGCGCCCGCGAGGGTGTACGTGACCGAATCGAGGTCGGGGCAGACCAGTAGGCCGTGGAACCAGTCGTCGTCGCCGGTGTTGACGACGACGGTGAGTTCGGCGGGGTCGACGACCTGCACCACCCCTCGGAGGAACCGGGCCGCACCGACGCCGCCGGCCAGCGCGGTGATCACCCGCGACCACCGTCGACGGGAACGACGCGACGCGACGCGGACCCTGCGTCGGGCTTCGACCGGGGCCTCGACGTGGAAGCGCGGAGGGAGTGACCCATAGGGCTGGGAGAGTACCGGGCGGGCGGTCACGGCGGCCCGTCGGACCCGGCTCGGGTCCCCCTGGGGGCCCGTCGGGCCCGGCTCGGGCGGCCGGGCGTGCCCCGGATGAGAATGGGCGCGGCAGTACGCTGACGCCCCTGATGAGCGCGGTCGAGCCCCCGGACCCCCCCGTCCCGACGCCTGACGACACCGCCGAACCGATCGCCGCCGACGCCTCGCCCGAACCGCCCGCACCGGTCGCTGAACCGGTCGACAGCCCCGTCGAGCCGCCCCTCGACAGCCCGGTCGACTCACCCGTCGACGGCCCGGTAGCCGCCCCCGCCGACGATCTGGGCGCACTCGAGGCGCTGCGCGAGCTCGACCGCCCCCTGGTCGAGCTCGAGGTCGCGGAAGCCGCGGCCGAAGCGGTGGCCGAGGACGCGGCCGAGCACGCCGCCGCCGGCATGGTCGAAGGCATCGCCGAGGAGGTCGCGGCCGAAGACGCCGAGGAGCCGCTCGCCCTCTACCCCCCGGTCGTCGCGGTGGTGGTCACCCGCAACCCGGGCCCGTGGTTCGAGGCCAGCCTCGCCGGCCTCGCCGCTCAGGACTACACCGACCTCACCGTGCTCGTGGTCGACTGCGGCTCCGACGACGATCCCACGCCCCGGGTCGCGTCCGTCCTGCCGCGGGCGTTCGTGCGCCGGCTCGACGGCAGCGCCGGGTTCGCCGCCGCCGCCAACGAGGCGCTGCGGACCGTCGAGGGCGCGACGTTCCTGCTCATCTGCCACGACGACGTCGTGCTCGACGAGTCGGTGGTGCGGGTGCTGGTGGAAGAGGCCTACCGCTCGAACGCCGGGATCATCGGCCCGAAGCTGGTCAGCAGCGACAACCCCGAGGTCTTGCTCGAGGTCGGCCGGGCCATCGACCGGTTCGGCGCACCGCACACGGGCATCGAACCGGGCGAGCTCGATCAGGAGCAGCACGACGGCGTCCGCGACGTGTTCTACGTGACCACCGCGTGCATGTTGGTGCGCACCGACCTCTTCTCCGAGCTCGAGGGCTTCGATCCCGCGACGTTCCCCGGCGCCGAAGACCTCGACCTCTGCTGGCGCGCCCGACTCGCCGGAGCGCGCGTCCTGGTCGCGCCCGACGCGCGCGTCGCGCACCGCGAGGCGGCCGACGACCGCAGCCGCGGCGACCGCCCCGACGAGTTCGCGTTGGCGCGATCGCGCGTGCGGGTGCTCTTCACCTCCTACTCGTTCCGGCGGCTGCTGTGGCTGGTCCCGGTCGGCATCGTCGTCGGCTTCGTCGAGGCGCTCGGCGACCTGATCCGGGGTCACCCCCGCCGCGCGCGCGCCGCGATCGGCAGCTGGTTCTCGAACCTGTTCCACGTGCGGCAGCTGCGCGCGTCGCGCCGCCGCGCCCAACACCTCCGCCGGGTGCACGACTCCGACCTCCGCGAGGTCCAGGTCAGCACCACCGCCCGGCTCAGCGCGTTCCTGTCGCACCACCTGCACACCGACACGCGGTTGCAGAGCATCGGTGACGCCGGGCGCAGCGCGGTCGACTCCATGTCCGACGGCATGCACGCCCCGGCCGGCATCGCGTTCCTCGGTTTCATCGTGGTGTTCATCATCGGTTCCCGCAGCCTGATCACGAAGGGCGTGCCCACCATCGGTACGTTCGGGGCCTGGCCGTCGATCGGCAGCCTGTTCGACACGTTCGGATCCGCGTGGCGCTACACCGGCCTCGGGTCGGCGTCGGCGCAACCGCCTGCGTTCGCACTGATGGGTGGGCTCGGCACCGTGCTCCTCGGCGCGGTCGGCTTCGCCCGCACGCTGGTGGTGGTCGCCGCCATCCCGATCGGTGCCATCGGTGCGTACCGCCTCGGCCGTCACGTGATCAACCTCCGCGGGCCCGCGCTCGCGGCCGGCATCGCCTACGGCGTGAACCCGGCGTCGCGCAACGCGATCGCGACCGGGCGCCTCGGGCCGCTCGTGTTCTTCGCGCTCCTGCCGTTCCTCCTCCTGCGGGTGTTGCGGCTGGCCGAGCGCAGCGACGCCCGCAAGGGCCGGTTCCTGCGGCTGGCGATCCTCACCGCGTTGCTCGCGGCGTTCTACCCGGTCGGGCTCGGACTCTTCATCGTCGCCGCCGGCGCGCTGGTGTTGGCGGTGCCGATCGCGGGCGGTGGACGCGTCGCGCTGCGCGCGTTCGGGCTGGCGATCGTGGCGTCGCTGGCGGCGGCCGTGTTGCTGTTCCCGTGGCCGCTCGCCTACGCGCGCACGAGCGTCGATCGCGCGTCGCTCGGCTTCGCGTACCGACCCCGCCTCGACCTGTCGGAGATCCTGCGGTTCCACACCGGGCCGTCGGGCGCCGGGTGGATGATGTGGGGCCTGGTCGTCGCCGCCGCGGTCCCGTTGTTCGTGGCCACCGGCGAGCGCCTGGCCTGGACCGCACGCGGGTGGGTCCTCGCGCTGGTGGGCTGGGCGATCGTGTGGGTGCCCGCCCGATTCTTCCCGCACACGTCGGTCCTCGTCCCCGAGGCCGGGCTCACGCTCGCCGCGCTCGGCCTCGCGCTGGCACTCGGGATCGCGGTCTCGGTGCTGGTCGACGGCATTCGTTCGTTCAAGTTCGGGTGGCGCCAACCGGCGGTGATCATCGGCGGTATCGCGATCCTCCTGCCGATGCTGGGGTTCACCGCCGACGCCGCGAACGGTCGTTGGCACGCGCCGTCCACCGACTGGACGAACACGCTCGCGTTCACCCAGGCCCAGGTCTCGAGCGGTGAGTTCCGCATGCTCTGGGTGGGCAACCCTGCGGTGTTGCCGCTCGATCCGGTCGCGCTGCCCGACGGCACCGGCTACACGCTCACCCGCAACGGCCCCGGTGACGTCACCGAGCAGTGGCGCGCGCCCCAGCACAGTGCCGATCACGTCGTCGACCACGCGCTCGAACTGGCCGAGGCCGGTCTCACCAATCGGCTCGGGCGGCTGCTCGCGCCGATGGGCGTGCGCTACGTCGCGGTTCCGAGCATCCAGGGCACCGGCGGGGGTGCGGTGGCGCCCGCGTCGATCGGCTTGCGCGACGCCCTCGGTCAGCAACTCGACCTCGCGCAATTGCGCTCCGACCCCGGTCTCCTGCTCTACGAGAACCTCGCCTACGTGCCGCTCCGCGCGGTCGTCACCGGGAAGCAGGCGGCCGACGTCCCGGTCGGCAATCGGAACCCGACGTTGGCCGCGCTCGGCGCCGATCTCTCCACCGCGGCCCCGGTCGGTTCCGGCTCGGTCCCCGCGGGCACGGTGCTCTGGGGCGAGGCCTACGACGGCGACTGGAACGCCAGCAGCGCGGGTTCGCTCCGCCACGAGAAGACGTTCGGCTGGGCCAACGGGTTCGTCCAACCCCGGCGGGGCCCGGTCTCGATCTCCTTCGGTCTGCAGTGGCTGCGGTGGGTGCTTCTCGGCGTCGCGCTCCTGATCTGGCTCGCGGTCGGCCGCCGGCTCTGGCGCACCCGGGTCCGGCGCGATTCCCGGGAACGGGGCGCGGGCCGGTCGACGCGCCGCGAGCGCCGGGAACGGCGCGAGGACCCGCTGGCCGAGGCGCTCGACGACGAGTCGTTCTGGTGGGAACGGGTATGAGCGACCCCGAGGTCATCCCCGAACCGCGCGCCTCCTCGCAGCCCACTCCGGGCCGGCGCGCCCGCAAGGTGCGCCGCGGACCGATTCTGTTCGTGGTGGTGGCCGCGCTGGTCGCCGCGGTGGTCGTGCAGCAGAGCGAGTCCTCGTCGAGCAGCAGTTCGGGCCCCGCGGCCGCGGTCGTCGACGGCGTGAGCATGCCGCCCGCCGCCGCCCTGTCCGCGACCTGGTTCTGCGCCGAGGGCACCTCGACCCCCGACGGCCGCGCCACCGAGACCGTCCTCATCGCCAGCATGGCCGACACGCCCATCGAGGCCACCGTCACCGTCATGCCCGGGAACGCCACGCCGGTGGCCAAGC
This sequence comes from uncultured Actinomycetes bacterium, assembly GCA_963819735.1. Classification (GTDB taxonomy): domain Bacteria; phylum Actinomycetota; class Acidimicrobiia; order IMCC26256; family DASPTH01; genus CAWFXC01. The sequence goes on from CAWFXC010000001.1 coordinate 2,567,961, forward strand.
GCATCCGAGTCGCGCCGCGGGCGCAGGTCAACGTGCCGATCGCCGACATCCTGGTGGCGGCGGAGCCCGGGGTCACGGTCGAGATCACCGGCGGCCGGGCTGTTGTCTCCCACCAACTCGTCAACGGTTCCGACATCGCGGTCGAGCCGTGCAGCCGATCGGCCGGCCCCGACTGGTACTTCGCCGCGGGCACCACGGTCAAGGGGTCGACGCACTACCTCGCGCTGTTCAACCCCTTCGGCGACGACGCGATCGTCGACGTCACGTTCCTCACCGACACCGGGGTGCAGCAGCCCGATCAGCTCCAGGCCATCGATGTCCCGCGGCGCACGCGGATCTCGGTCGCCGTCCACGAGGCGGTCCCGCGCCAGGAGCTCATCGCCACCAGCGTGCACGCGCGCACCGGTCGCATCGTCGCCGAACGGACGCAGATCTTCGACGGCACCCCGCCCGATTCCGCCGCCGACCCCACGCGCCAGGGGATCGCGGTCTCGCTCGGCGCGCAGTCGCCGTCGCCCACGTGGCGCATCGTCGCCGGGAGCACGAAGAACGGCGGCACCGCGATGCTCGGGCTCGCCAACTTCAACTCGGTCAACACCAGCGTCGAGGTCTCGGTGATCCTCGGTGGTGATCAGGCCCTGCCCCCGCAGACGGTCAGCGTGCCCGCGCGCGGCGTCGTCGCCGTCGACCTGACCGCGCGCGTGCCCGCCGACACCGACTACGCGGTCATCGTCACGTCGCGCGACGCGGAAGGGGTCACCGGCCCGGTCGTCGCCGAGGTGCTCGCCACCTGGCCCGAGGCGTCGTCGTCGACCGGCGTGGCCAGCACGATGGGTTCGCCGCTAGCGGCGCGACGATGGATCGTGCCGCTCCCGCACGTCGACGCCGACGCCACCCTCACCGTGCTCGATCCCGGCCTCACCCCCGTCACCGCCACACTGCTCCCGGCGCCGCAGGTCGACCGCCGCACCGGCCCCACCAGCGAGCCCGAGCGTGCCATCAGCCCCGGCCGGCTCGCGGTGTTCCAGATCGTGCACCTCGACGCGCAGACCGACGCGATGGTCGTCACCGCCGATCACCCGGTGGTGGTCGGGCTCACCGTGCTCGGCAACGCCGGCGCGTCCACCAGCGCTGCCATCCCCGACCTCGCGTACGCGGGCTGAGTCGTGGTCGCCCGTCTCGCCATCGGCGTCGTCATCCTGGTGGTCGTCGGCCTGATCGCGTGGCGGCTCCAACACCGGCCGCCGGATCCGCCGCCGCGCGACGTGTATCCGGTTCCCAAGCAGCTCGACCGTCACGACTTCCCCCGGCCCGGCGCGCCGTGGTTGGTCGCGCTGTTCTCGTCGACGGCGTGCGACTCGTGCCAGGGGCTCGCCCCGAAGCTGGTGCCGCTCGAGTCGGGCGACGTCGCGGTGTGCGAGATCGAGGCGGAGAAGCAGGGCGACCTCCACCAGCGCTACGAGCTGGCGGCGATCCCGACGACCGTCGTCGCCGATGCCGACGGCGTGGTGCGGCGGGCCTTCGTGGGGGCGTTCACGGCCACCGACCTCTGGGCCGCGCTGGCCGAGCTACGCGACCCCGGCAGCACCCCCGAACCCACCCTCGGCGGACTCGACGACAACTCGAATTAGGAACGAGCGATCGCTCGAGTTCCTACTCGACGAAGTCGGTGAGTGACTCGCCCTCGGGCGGCAGCGGGATCTCCTCGAGCGTGCCGTCGGCCCGCAGGACCCGGCGGAGCCCGCCGCTCTTGTGGCCCATCGCCTCGTCGACCAGGCGTCCGACCTCGGCGCCGTCGACGGTCTCGTGCTCCAACAGCGCCTCGGCGACCGCGACCAGACCGGCCTTGTGGTGGGTGAGCGTCGTGCGCGTGCGGTTCTCCTCGTCGCGCAGGATCCGCTCGACCTCTTCGTCGATGACGCGCGCGGTCTCGTCGGAGTAGTCACGCGTGTGCACGAGGTCCTCACCCAGGAACACCGCGCCTTCGGAACCCCAGGCCATCGGCCCGATGCGGTCGGACATGCCCCACTCGCGGACCATGCGGCGGGCGATCTCGGTGGCGCGCACCAGGTCGTTCTGCGCGCCGGTCGACTTCGACTGGAACATGATCTCTTCGGCGACGCGTCCGCCCATGAACACCGCGAGCGTGTCGCCCAGGTAGTCCTTGTCGTGGGAGTAGCGCTCCTCGATCGGCATCTGCTGGGTCATGCCGAGCGCCATGCCGGTCGGGAGGATGGTGACCTTGTGCACCGGGTCGGCGTGATCGAACACGTAGGCCGCCACCGCGTGCCCGGCCTCGTGGTACGCCGTGTGTTCCTTCTCCTCGGTGTTCATCATGATCGACGGCCGGCGCAGACCCATGAGCACGCGGTCGCGGGCGTCGTCGAAGTCGTTGGCGTGGATCTCGTTGTCGCCCCGGCGCACCGCGAACAACGCGGCTTCGTTCACGAGGTTGGCGAGGTCGGCGCCCGCCATGCCGGGCGTGCCGCGTGCGACGACGTTCACGTCGACGTCGGGCGCGATCTTCTTGTCCTTGAAGTGGACCTTGAGGATGTCGTTGCGCTCGTCCTGCGTGGGGAGCGGCACCATGATCTGGCGGTCGAACCGACCGGGGCGCAGCAACGCGGGATCGAGGACGTCGGGCCGGTTGGTGGCCGCCATCATCACGATGCCCTCGGTGGCCTCGAAGCCGTCCATCTCCGCCAACATCTGGTTGAGCGTCTGCTCGCGTTCGTCGTGGCCACCACCGAGACCGGCGCCGCGCTTGCGGCCGATGGAGTCGATCTCGTCGACGAAGATGATCGCGGGTGCCTGCTTGCGCGCGGTCTGGAAGAGATCGCGGACGCGGGCGGCACCGACGCCGACGAACATCTCCATGAAGTCGGAACCGGTCACCGAGACGAAGGGCACGCCCGCCTCACCGGCGACCGCCCGCGCGATGAGCGTCTTGCCGGTTCCCGGCGGGCCGACGAGCAACACGCCCTTCGGGATCCGGGCGCCGATCTCCTTGAACTTGCCGGGGTTCTTCAGGAAATCGACGACCTCGGCGATCTCCTGTTTCACCGGCCCGTAGCCGGCGACGTCGTTGAACGTCGTCTTCGGCTTCTCGGTGTTGTAGACCTTGGCGCGGCTGCGGCCGATGTTCATGACCGCGCCCATCTGGCCCTGCGCGCGGCGGCTCATCCAGACGAACAGTCCGATGATGAGCACGAGCGGGAGCACCCACAGCAGGATGTCGCCGAGGATGTTGCTACCCGCGTCGACGTACTTGAAGTCGATGTTCTTCTTCTTGATCTCCGCGAGCAGCGTGTCGGGGAGGTTGTCCTTCGGGCCCGAGCTCGAGAACTCCTTCTTGCCGCCCTGCGGTTCGGTGAACGTGCCGCTGATCGCGCCGCTCGACTTGTTGAAGTCGATGCTCTTGACGTTGCCGTCGTCGACCTGCGACACGAACTGCGAATACGTGAGGTCGGCCTTCGACGTGCCTCCACCCGCGAGGCTGCTCACGACGAACGCGGCTGCGATGAGCGCGAGCACGATCCAGGGGACCCACCGCAACGACGGCGACCCGCCACCCGACGGCGAAGAGGGCTTGCGTTCCCGGGGCGGGCGCTCGCCGGGAGGACCGTCCTGGGGACGCGAGCCGTCAGGGCGCCATCCCGGCGGGGGAGTGGGCGGACGCCCGTTGGGCGCGCCGAACGTGTTCTGGTCGCCGGTGTCGGGTTCGACCCCGGGGTCGAGATCGGTTTGGCGACGGCTCATCGGTCGGCCGGCTCCTCGTCGTGAATTCCACCATGGTACGGCCCCGCCGGAGTCGTGGCCGAGCGGGACGACGAAAGAAGCAGCACAGTTGGGTCTAACACGCGCCCGTCTCCACCGATTCCCCTTTTCGAGGCGGTTCGGCCGTTCCGGGGCGGCTCCGCCGTTCTCGCGACGGCTGCGCCGTCGCGGTGCCGTTCCACTCGGCGCGCGGTCGGGCCGGCTGTAGTGACCCGGTAACGTTCAGCGCGTGGATCCCGGCGACGCGCTCCCGCCGCCTCCGCCGCCACCACCGCCGCCCCCGGGCCCGCCGCCTCCGCTGCCACCGGGTGCCGACTCCGGAGCCCGGCCCCGCATCCGTTGGGGGATCGGCGACGCGGTCTGGGCCTTCGTGGCCGGGCTGGTGGCATCGGTCGTCGGCGCGGTCTTCGTCATCAACGCCAGCAAGCCGATCCAGCTCATCGTCCTGATCGCCGCCCAGGACCTCACGATCATCGCGTGGCTGGCCGTGGTCGCGCGCAAGAAGGGGGCGGGTTCCCTCCGGGCCGACTTCGGCTTCATGATCCGCCCGCCCGGGCGATCTTGGTTCGACGACGTGCCCTGGTTCTTCGCCGGGATCGGTCTCCAGATCGCGGCGCTGGTACCGACCCAGCTCCTCGTCGAGCTCTACGGCCACACCGCCAAGCAGGACGTCGTCAAAACGGCCGATCAGGCCCGCGGCTGGCAGGTGCCGCTCATCATCCTGGCGGTGGCGATCCTGGCCCCGGTCACCGAGGAGCTGCTGTTCCGGGGCGCGCTGCTGCGGGCGCTCCTGCGCCGCACGACCCCCGACAACGCCGTCCTCATCTCCGCCGGGATCTTCGGGCTGGTGCACGTGCTCGGCGACCCGTCGGTGGGATCCCTGGTCGCGCTGCCGGCGATCGTCCTGCTCGGCGTGGTCTCCGGCTACCAGGCCACGAAGACGGGCAACCTCTCGCGCTCGATCATGTTGCACATCGGGTTCAACGTGCTCAGTGTCGTGCTCCTGTTCACGACCTGACGCCCCTTCTCGACGTCCGGACCGCCGCCCCGCGGTGACCGATTTGCCGGGTTTCGACCGCGGCCGACGGAGGGCCGCGGTGACGCCGGTCACGGATCGCTCAAGGAATTCGCGCCGCCTGCCGATGGACAGCCGGGCTGAGGACTGGGAGGTTCCGGTGCATTGTGCAAGGTGTTCCAAGTCGGGAATGATCGAGATCCGCATGAAGGTCGCCGAGTGTGACGTGACCTTCCGTCGCTGCGGTCGGTGCGAGGCACAATCCTGGGAGACGGCCGACGGACCGGTGCAGTTGGTGCACGTCCTCGACCTCGCCCGAGTGCGCTGACCCAACCGAACTCGTCGCCGGTGATCTGTCACCGGCGACCCATCCGCGGCGAGCATCGCCGTCGTGCACCGCGCGTGAGAACGCGGGGTCGCCTGGCATGCTGACCGGATGGCCGCTGCGCAGGGCGTGATGGACGCGCCCGCACCCGGGGACCGCCGGGAGCGCGGCGAGGACGACGGCGGTGGCGGCGAGCCGCCGCCGGTTCCGAAGGCGTGGTACGACCGGCTCGAGTGGTGGGTCGGCATCGCGATCGTCGTCACGTGCTGCATCTATGTGTTCCTGCAGCTCCAGCCGTCGCTGCTGTTCCTGAACACCACGATCACGGGCGGCGACACCGGGGCCCACGTGTGGTTCCCCGCGTTCCTGCGCGACCACCTGTTGCCGTTCCGGCTGTCGGGCTGGTCGCCCGACTTCTACGCCGGCTTCCCCGCCGGGCAGTTCTACTTCCCGTTCCCCGCGGTCCTGATCGTCATCCTCGACGTCTTCCTGCCCTACAACGTCGCGTTCAAGCTCGTCACCGCGCTGGGGCCGCTGCTCCTGCCCGTCGGCGCCTACGTGTTCGCCCGGGGCATCCGCGCGCCGCGGCCCGACCGCGCCACTCTTCTCGGTGGCTGCCGTCGCCTTCCTGTTCTTCAAGGGCGGCGGCGATTCCACGATGGTCTTCGACCTCCACATCATGGGCGGCACCCTCGCCAGCACGTTCGCGGGGGAGTACTCGTTCATGATCGCGGTGGCCCTGGCGCTGTGCTTCCTCGGCACGTTGGCGCGCGCGCTCGACCGGCGCGGCCCGCTGTGGCTGCCCGCGGTGCTCTTCGCGCTCACCATCACCAGCCACCTCGTCGTCGGGGTGTTCGCGGTGTTCGCCGGCGTGTTGATCTGGCTGCTGCTGCAGCGCCCGTGGCGCAACTTCAGCCGGGCGGTCGCGATCGGCGCCGTCGGCGTGCTGCTCACCGCGGTGTGGCTCGTCCCGCTGGCCGCCAACCTCGCGTACACGACCGACATGCGCTACGAGCCGATCGGCAACTACCTCGACTGGATGTTCCTGTCGGTCAACTGGTACCTGTACCCGCTCGCGCTCTTCGCGCTCGGCGCGGGGATCTACTACCGCCGACGCGCCACGCTGGTCGTCGCGTCGATCACGGCCGCGACCGGGCTCGTCTTCTACAACTGGGAGGGCATCCGCAGCGTCTTCGGCAAGGCGCCGGCGTGGAACCTCCGGCTGCTGCCGTTCTGGTACCTGATGCTGTTCCTGCTCGCGGCGCTGGGCGTCGCCGAGATGGCCCGGCTCACCGCGCTGGGGATCACATGGGTTATCCGGGGCCCCGCCGAACGCCCCGCGCCCGCGGGCCTGGCGCCCGAACCCACACTCGACTGCACGTCCGAGTCCGCGGTCGACTCCACGTCCGCGTCCGTCGTCACTGCCACCGCCGCCGAACCCGCGCCCGACGGCGCGCCCGCGCCCGGAGCCGCGGCGCGACAGTCGCGCCGCGCCCGCAACGTCGTGGCGCGGCGTTCCACGCGGGTCGTCGCCATCACCCTGCTCGCGGTCCTCGCCACCACCGTCGCGCTGGTGCGGGTGCAGCAGACGCGCGGCTTCCTCCCGTACTGGGCCCGTTACAACTACACGGGTTACGAGGGCGGCAGCACCGCCAACTTCACCAAGAAGTCGTGGACCGAGTACCGCGCGTTCATGGACACCGCCGACAAGCTCGCACCCGGCCGCATGGCCTGGGAGGGGGGCGACGCCATCGGCGCGTACGGCACCCCCCTTGCCTTGATGCTCCTCCCGTACTGGACCCACGGTCGGATCACGTCGATGGAAGGCCTCTACTTCGAGGCCTCGGCCACGACGCCGTACCACTTCATGATGATCGCGACGCTGGCGCAGACGCCGTCGAACCCGGTGCGCGGGCTCCCGTACCGCACGATCGCCGACTTCGATCTCGGGGTGCGGTACATGCAGCTCATGGGCGTCCGCTACTACGCCGCCTTCACCGACCAGGCCAAGGCGGCGGCGGCGAAGAACCCGGCGCTCCGCGTCGTGGCCACCGTCCCGGACCTCGACAACAAGCCGCCCGACGGCTGGACGATCTACGAGGTCGCGGATTCCCCCACGGTGCAGGCCCTCGACTACCAGCCCGTCGTGGCCGAGAACCTCGAGTCGGCGCCGTCATGGCAGTGCGGGGGCCAGCCGAAGCCCACGCTCGTCGGCACCCCAGTCGATGAGTTCAGCCCGTGGGAGTGTCTGGCCGTGCCGTGGTTCAACGATCCCACCGCGCTCGACCGCCCGCTCACCGACGGCGGCCCGGCCTCGTGGCAGCACGCCGACGCCGCCCAGGCCCGCACGGTGGCCAAGAAGCCGCTCCCGAAGGTGAAGGTGTCGAACATCCGCACCACCGACGAGTCGATCCAGTTCGACGTCTCCCGCACCGGGGTGCCGGTGATGGTGAAGACGTCGTACTACCCGAACTGGCAGGCCGAAGGGGCCGACGGCCCGTGGCGGGCCACGCCCAACTTCATGGTGGTCGTGCCCACCAGCAAGCACGTGACGCTCACCTACGGCACCTCGACCGCCGACTGGGCGGGCCGCTTCCTCACCCTCGTCGGCCTGGCCGGCCTGGCCGGGCTGGTCTGGTGGGGTGTGGCCGCCGCCCGGGCCGGTGATTCCGGGCTCGACGATTCCGGTGTTGGATCCACCCGGCGGCGGGTACCATTTCCGTCCCGCTCCCGGCGGTGAGGACCCGAGGCTCCCGTGCCCGACTCTGCGCTCGATTCCATCTTCAAGGCCTACGACGTTCGCGGCGTCTATCCCGACGAGCTCGACGAGTCGATCGCCCGTCGGGTGGGCAACGCGTTCGTGGCGTTCACCGGTTCCGCCCTCGTCCTCGTGGGTCGTGACGACCGCCCGTCGTCGGAGCCGCTGGTCGCCGCGTTCATCGAGGGTGCCGTCGTCGCCGGGGCCGACGTCGTCGACCTCGGCCTCGCGTCCACCGACCTCTGCTACTTCGCCGCCGGCAGCCTCGACGCCCCGGCCGCGATGTTCACCGCCAGCCACAACCCGGCCGAGTACAACGGCATCAAGATGTGCCGGGCGGCCGCCGCACCGATCGGCCAGGACACCGGCCTGGCCGAGATCAAGGCGATGGTCGCGGGAGGTTTGCTCGAACGGGCCGAGGATCCCGGTCGCGTCCAACAGCGCGATCTCCTGCCCGCGTTCGTCGAGCACGTGCACTCGCAGGTCGACGTCACCGCGTTGGCGCCGATCACGGTCGTCGCCGACACCGCCAACGGTGTCGGCGGTCTCACCGTCCCCGCGGTGTTCGAGGATCTGCCCATGCATCTCACGATGCTCTACGGCGAGCTCGACGGCACGTTCCCGAATCACCAGGCCGATCCCACCGCGTTGGAGAACCTGAAGGATCTGCAACGCGCGGTGCGCGACTCCGACGCCGGTCTCGGTCTCGCGTTCGACGGCGACGCCGACCGCGTCGTGCTCGTCGACGACCAGGCGCAGCCGGTGTCCGGTTCCACCACCACCGCGATCCTGGCCGCCGCCATGCTGGCGCGCTACCCGGGCGAGAAGATCGTGCACAACCTGATCTGCTCGAAGGCGGTGCCCGAGATCGTGCGGGAGCTCGGCGGCACGCCCATCCGCACCCGTGTCGGTCACTCGTTCATCAAGCAGGTGATGTTGGAGACAGGCGCGGTGTTCGGGGGCGAGCACTCCGCGCACTACTACTTCCGCGCCAACTACCGCGCCGATTCCGGCATCATCGCCGCGTTGCTCGTGCTCGAGCAGCTCTCGAAGTCCGGCGTGCCGCTCTCCGAGATGCGCAAGCCGTTCGAGCGCTACGCGATGTCGGGCGAGATCAACACCCGCGTCGACGATCCGCTCGCGGTCATCGAGCACCTGGCCGAGGCCTATTCGTCGGCCGAACAGGATCGTCTCGACGGTCTCACCGTCGACCTCGGCGACTGGTGGTTCAATCTGCGCGCCAGCAACACCGAACCGCTGCTCCGCCTCAACCTCGAAGCCCCCGACCGCGCTTCTTGTGACGCCCACACCGCCGAGGTGCTGGCGCTCGTGCGCGGCAAGTAACCACCCCAGAACAGGGAGTCACAGTCACGATGGCGCTCGATCCGAAGCTGCTCGAGATCCTCGCGTGCCCGGAAGACAAGGGCCCGCTGCTCTACTTCGCCGATGAGTCCGCGCTCTACAACCCGCGACTGCACCGTCGCTACGCGGTGCGCGACGACATCCCGATCATGCTGATCGACGAGGCCGAGACGGTCGACGACGCCGAGCACGCGCGACTCACCGGCAAGGCCGAAGCCGAGGGTGTCCAGCCCACCTTCGCGGTCTAGGGAGCGGACGGTGCCGACCGATTCGCTCAACTTCGGCGAGGCGCTCTGCGGGTTCCCCGAACAGCTCGCCGCGTGTCACGAGGCCGCTGGCAAGATCGACGCGAGCCTGCTGCCGCAACCGGGCGACTACGACCACATCGTCACGCTGGGGATGGGCGGCTCGGGCATCGCGGGCAACATCCTCCAGGCGGTGGGCACGTCGACGATCCCGGTTCCCGTCACCGTGCTGAAGCACTACCGCACGCCGGCGTTCGTCGGGCCGCGGACGCTGGCCTTCGCGCTCTCATACAGCGGCGACACCGAGGAGACCCTCGAGATGGCGCGGGGTGTGCTCGCGGCGGGCGCGCGACTCATCGCGATCTCGAGCGGCGGCGAGTTGGCGCGCATCGCCACCGACGCCGGCATGTTGCACGTGCCGTGCCCCGAGGGCATCGCCATGCCGCGCCTGGCGCTGGGCGCGTTGGTGGCACCGCTGTTCGTCGTGCTGTTCCGCATGGGGATCATGCCCGAAGCCCACGCCGGCCTGTTGCGGGCCCAGCAACAACTGGCGGCGAGACGCGACCAGTGCCGGCCGTCGGCCGACGAGACGCAGAACCCGGCGCGCGAGCTCGCCCGCAAGCTCGACCGCACGATCCCGATCATCTACGGGAGCGGCGGCCTCGGCGGGGTGGCGGCCCTGCGCTGGAAGCAGTCCATCAACGAGAACGCCAAGGCGCCCGCGTTCTGGAACGAGTACCCGGAGCTCGATCACAACGAGGTCAGCGGCTGGGGTCAGCACGGCGACGTCACCCGCCAGGTGTTCACGCTGATCGAGCTGCGCCACGGGCTCGAGCACGCGCGGCTCGAGGCCCGGGCCGTCGCCACGCGTGAGCTGATCGAGGAGGCGCTCCACCAGGTGCTCACGGTGGAAGCCGAAGGGGAGGGGCGCATCGCCCAGATCCTCGACCTCATCTACGTCGGCGACTGGACCAGCTACTACGCCGCCCTGGCCAACGACGTCGACCCCGGTCCGATCGACGCCATCGCCCGGCTGAAGGCGGCGATCGCGTAGCTCAGAAGTGCGTCGTGCACCACGGCGGCGGGCTCACCACGAAGAGCCGGTCGGCACGGTGCACCGCGCCGGCCGTCAGCTCCCGGACCCGGCCCGCGGCCGCCAACGTCGACGGAGCGACGCCACCGAGATAGATCGCGCCGAGATCGGGGGCGGCGAGCGTGAGGTCGGCGGCGCGGTCGGTGCGCGTACACGTCGCGCCGTCGGCGCCCGCGTCGACGAGCCAGCGTCCACGGTTCGCGGGACGGAAGTCGTCGACCAACTCGAGCACGAGCGCGTCGTCGGTGCCGTAGCTGCGCGCGATCAACGCCGCGGCCACGTCGACGACGCGCACCCAGAGGTGATCGCGCAGCTGCCGCACCCGGAGCCGGCGCGGGTCGGGCAGGCGCCAGCGCAACGGATCGTCGACCGGTCGGTCGACGCCCACCACGGTGCCGACCAGGTCGATGCCGAACAGATAGGCCCACATCGCGGCCTCGGCGTCGGCGTCGGTCGCCTGCACCTCGATCACGCGCAGCCGGTTCGCGCTCACGCCGTCGGCCTGGTGCGGGTCGAGCGCGTAGCGGGCGAAGGCGTCCGGCCTTCCGTCGGGGCCGTCGTGCACCGCGGTGAAGAAACGCAAGCCGTGCGACCCGGGTGCGAAGATCGGGGGCCACCACTCGGCCGTTCGCAAGAGCTCGCCGACGCGCGTCGGCGCGACCCGGTCGTAGACGGATCGAGCCGCGTCCGCCGCTGCGACCCCGTCGATCAGGCGCACCGCGCCATCGGCGCTCGCCGGCGCGCGCATCGTCGCGTGGTCGGAGTCGAGCTCCCACTGCGTCGCGAAGGTCCCAGTGCCGTAGCCAAAGCGTTCGTAGATCGATGCCTCCGACGCGGTGAGCGCGGCGAGCGGCTCGCGCCGGCGCGCGAAGTCGTCGAGCTGCTCGTCCATCATCCGCCGCAGCAGCCCCCGGCGCCGATGCGTGGGATGGACGGTCACGGTGGAGACACCGGCGACCGGGACGCGCGCGCCGCCCGGCACGGTGATCCCGAAGGGGACCACGCCCGCGGTGGCGACGATCGTCTCGCCGTCGCGCACGACCAGGCAGCGCTCGCCGGTGAGCAGGTGCACGGGGTACTCGTCCTGCTCACTCGTCGTCGTCATGCCGAAGCCGGTCATGACCGCCCGCAGGAATTCACCCATCTCCTCGTCGCGCACGGTACGGAGCTCGAGACCCATCGTGCGAGCATGTCACGACTTCTCGCCCACCCGCTCGACTATTCTCGGTGGCTGGTCGGGCCTTTCGGGCTGTCATCCGGTGATCCGGGCCGACTCCTTCGCACGTGACCCGCCAAACGCGCGTGTCCCTGAATTCACGAGGAGTCCCATGACCACCACTGTCGATCCATCGTCCGCGACCGCGTTCTCCGACTTCAAGGTCGCCGATCTCTCGCTCGCCGAGTTCGGCCGCAAGGAGATCGAGCTCGCCGAGGTCGAGATGCCGGGCCTCATGGCGTTGCGCGACCGCTACTCGGCGACCAAGCCGCTCACCGGCGCCCGCATCACCGGCTCGCTCCACATGACCATCCAGACCGCAGTGCTCATCGAGACGCTGGTCGCGCTCGGCGCCGAGGTGCGCTGGGCGTCCTGCAACATCTTCTCCACCCAGGACCACGCCGCCGCCGCGATCGCCGCCGCCGGCATCCCGGTGTTCGCCTGGAAGGGCGAGACCCTCGACGAGTACTGGTGGTGCACCGACCGCGCGCTGTCGTGGCCGGGCAACGAGGGTCCGAACATGATCCTCGACGACGGCGGCGACGCCACGCTGCTCGTGCACAAGGGTGTCGAGTTCGAGCGCGCCGGCGCGGTGCCCGACCCGTCGACCGCCGACAACGACGAGTACGCAGTCGTGCTCGGTCTCCTCGCCGAGGTGCTCACCGACGACGACCGCCGCTGGCACCGCATGGCCGACGGCCTGCTCGGGGTCACCGAGGAGACCACGACCGGCGTGCACCGCCTGTACCAGATGATGGAAGCCGGCTCGCTGCTGTTCCCGGCCATCAACGTGAACGACTCGGTCACCAAGAGCAAGTTCGACAACCTCTACGGCTGTCGCCACTCGCTCGTCGACGGCATCTGCCGTGCCACCGACGTCATGCTCGCGGGGAAGGTCACGGTGGTCTGCGGCTACGGCGACGTCGGCAAGGGCTGCGCGCAGTCGCTGCGGGGGCAGGGCGCGCGCGTGATCGTCACCGAGATCGACCCGATCTGCGCGCTGCAGGCCGCGATGGAGGGCTACCAGGTGGCCACGCTCGACGACGTCGTCGAGACCGCCGACCTGTTCGTCACCACCACCGGCAACCGCGACGTCATCACCGTCGACCAGATGTCGAAGATGAAGCACAACGCGATCGTCGGCAACATCGGCCACTTCGACACCGAGATCGACATGGCCGGCCTCGCCAAGTTCGCCGGCATCCAGCGGGTCAACATCAAGCCCCAGGTCGACGAGTGGGTCTTCCCCGCCACTGCGGGCCGGCCGAGTCACTCGATCATCGTGCTGGCCGAGGGCCGGCTGCTGAACCTCGGCTGCGCGACCGGTCACCCGAGCTTCGTGATGTCGAACAGCTTCACCAACCAGGTGATGGCCCAGATGGAGCTGTTCACCCACCGCGACTTCTACGAGCGCAAGGTGTACACGCTGCCCAAGCACCTCGACGAAGAGGTGGCGCGCCTGCACCTCGGGAAGCTCGGTGTGAAGCTCACGACGCTGAGCGAGGAGCAGGCCGAGTACCTCGGCATCCCGGTCGCCGGCCCGTACAAGCCCGAGCACTACCGATATTGATGGTCGTTGCTGGCTGCTCGCGGTGAGCCCGGATTGCGTTACCTGGTGAACAGGAACGTGACGGTGACCGCGAGCAGCAGCAGCACTCCCACCAGGATGCGGTCGAAGTAGTCCTCGCCGGTTCGCAGCGCGTGCTCGATGCTGGCAACCGTCGATCGAGCCCAGCTCATCAACACACTCATCGGGGCCGTCCTTTCGTTCTCGGTGCACGGCCCCCGCCTGTGTCTTGCGTCACAGTGATCGGCAGCGGCGGCAAATTCCTTGAACCGGTCGGCGGATAATTGTCGTAGCCCCGCCGTAGTTTCTGCCGGTGCTCGACGCGTTGTTCCCGCTCACCTGCCCCGGCTGCGGCCGGAGGTGCGCGCCGGGTGTGCCGTTGTGCGCAGCATGCCGGGTTGCACTCCGGCCGGCGGTCGTCGCGCCGCCCCCGGCCGGGGTCGACCACTGGCACGCCCCGTTCGCCTACGCCGGCGCCGCCCGCGAGCTCGTCGCCCGGGTGAAGTACCGCAACGTCCGCGCCGCGGTGCCGTGGCTGGCGGGCGCGATGGCGGCCGAGCCCGGCGTCGCACCGGCGGTCGAGACGTGGCGGGAGCGGCCAACGGCGGCGACGGTCACGTGGGCACCCACCACGCCCGCGCACCGGCGGGCGCGCGGTTTCGATCCCGCCGAGCTGCTCGCGCGCGCCGTCGCCCGTCGGCTGCACCTTCCGTGCTCGTGCCTCCTCGATCGGCGCCCGGGTCCACCCCAGACCGGCCTGCCCGCGGCGGCGCGCCGCGTCGGTCCGCGATTCGCGGCGCGCCGAACCGCGCCGACGCGCGTTCTCCTGGTCGACGACGTCGCCACCACCGGCGCGACGCTCGCGGCGGCGGCCGCCGCGTTGCGCACCGCCGGTGCCCGTGAGGTGGTGGCCCTCACCGCGGCCCGGACTCCACCACCGGGCTGACTCGTATACTCCGCGGGGCCGCGCGAATCCGCGTACCGAGCTCGTGTGCCGATGATCGATCACTTCACCCGATCGAGTCAGACGCCCGCCGAGTCATGGAGGTACCGATGGAGATCGTCGTACGGGGCAAGAACTGCAAGGTCTCCCCGCGGCTCAAGGAGACCGCGCTCGAGAAGGTGGGGCGCATCGAACGGTTCACCCACGACGCCACCCGCGTGGAGGTCGACTTCTCCGAGCTGCGCAATCCGCGCATCGCCGATCGGCAACTCTGCGAGGTCACGGTCCACCTGAAGCGGCACTTCGTGAAGGCCCGCGCCGCGGCGCCGGAGCCGGCGGCCGCGCTCGATCTCGTGGTCGACAAGGTCGAGCACCAGGTGGCGAGGATCAAGGACAAGCGCGTCACCCGCCAGCACCCGCGCCGGCGCACCGCCCCCAACGGGAACGGCGTCCCGGTCGGCGAGCTCGTCTTCGACGACGATGACGACACCGACGACGAGGCCCGCATCGTCAAGACGAAGCGCTTCAACGCCAAGCCCATGGATCCCGAGGAGGCCAAGCTCCAGATGGACCTCCTCGGGCACGACTTCTTCCTGTTCACCAACACCGAGACCGGCCACGCCGCGCTCCTGTACCGGCGCCACGACGGTCACTTCGGATTGATCGAGACCACGGGCTGACTCGCACTCGGCTGAGCCGCGCTGGGCTGGGTCGCGCCGGGCTGGGTCGTGCTCGGCTGAGTCGCGCCGGGCTGGGTCGTGCTCGGTTGCGACGACGTCGGCGGCGGGGCGTGCACGCGCTGCGCGACGAGGATGTCGTCCTTCAGGTACCGCAGGCGGAACTGGTACGCGAGCAGCGAATCGAGCAGGTTGCGGTCGTCGGCGCTGACCTCGCGGAGGTCGACCACGATCCACTGGACCCCCGCCGGATCGTCGAGGTGTTCGCCGTGCACCCCCCAGTTCACGTCGCGCCAGGGCACAGGGAAGTCGTAGATCCGCGTGCGGTGCGCCAGGTGCGGCAGCAAGTTGTAGATCGCGCTGGTGGGCGCGCCGTCGGGGACCATCGCGACCGCGGCCGCCTTCTGCGTCTGCCGATCGGCCTGGAGCGGCCAGATCCCCGAGTCGTACTTCGTGCCGATCGGTGACGCGCCCCACGCGACGGTGGCCGCGACCGACGCGGCCAGCACCACCGCCACGAGCGCGCGCCGCACCGCGCGGTTCCGGCCGACGAACGCGATCGCCTCGACCGTGCCGAGCACCAGGCCGACGATCACCAACGCCGAGTAGTGGTAGCGGTAGTCGCGCGTGTAGGGGAACGACGAGAGGATGTTCACGCCGAGCATCGGTCCGCCGATCAACAGCACCGGTAGCCCGAGCAGGGGCAGGAACGCGAACGGCGCGAACGTCTGCCAGTAGTAGGTGACGCGATCGGACCGGGTGGCGAGATCGAACGCCTGGCCGGGGTGCGTCACGACGTGCCCCGCGACCTGCGCGGGGTTCTTCCCGAGATTGCCGAAGAACGTGTCGTAGAACGGCCCGATCCCGTTGGAGAACGGGATGATCATCCGGGTGGCGACGGCGTACCACGCGAGGCTCCCGAGGGTGACGAGCACGCCGATCTTCCGGCGCCCCCGCACCGCGATCAGGATGCCCATCACCGCGACCGCGAGCGCGACGTCCTCCTTGCAGGCCAGCGCCAGCAGCGCCGCCACCGTGAACCACCGCCACCGTCCGGCGCGCGCCGCCCAGTACGCGAAGAGCAACGGCGCGATCGCGAGCGCGTCCGGGTGGAAGAACTCCCACGTGAGGAACTGGTAGGTCGGGTTGAGGAGGAGGGCGCCGGCCATCGCCACGCCCAGCCATCGGCTGGCCAGCCGATCGCGCGCGAGCAGGAAGATGGCGATGGCGCCGCTCGCCTGGGCCACCACCTGCACCACCAACAGGAACTTGGGCCCGGCGCCGAGCCAGTAGAAGGGGACGAACGCCAACAGGATCACGTTGACGTGGTGGCCGAACAGCTCGAGCCCCCGCACGGTCACGAACGGGTCCTTGAACCGCGACAGCAGCCAGACGCCCTGGTCGTAGATCCCGAGGTCGAACGAGAACGTGGCGAAGCGGGTCTGGCGCAACCACCCGAGGACGATGAACACCGCACTCCAACCCACGACCATCACGCCGAGGGTCCACCGCACCGGATCGCGGCGCCGCAGCCAGGCGTAAGCCACGCTCCAGCTGTCGTCGGCGCCTTCGTCCTGGCGCTCGTGGTCGTACGCGGCCTGGTCGTGGTCCTCCCGGACCCCGTACTCGGGGGGTGCGAACGCCGACGGGGCCGGTGACCGATCGTCCGAGATGCCCGGTACGGGCGACCCGATGGCCCGGTCCGGAGCCGTCACCTCGTCCGACATCGGTACATCGTGCCCGAAGCGTCAACCGGGAGTCCGCACCCGGGCCGCCCGGCCGAGGAGGGCCGCGCGTGCGGCGTCAATCGGGCCGGGACCCCGGTAGACTGGGTGCCGTCATGGGCCTCTTCCAGAAGATTCTCCACGCCGGCGAGGGCCGCAAGCTCAAAGCCCTCGACACGATCGCGCCGGTGGTCGGCAACTTCGAAGCCGAGATGCAGGCCCGCTCCGACGACGAGCTAAGGGCCCTCACCGCGATGTGGCGGGAGCAGCTCGACCGGGCCGAGAAGGAAGACAAGAAGCAGGAGCTGCTCGACGACATCCTGCCCGAAGCCTTCGCCGCGGTGCGCGAGGCGGGCATGCGCACGCTCGGCCAACGCCACTTCGACGTGCAGATCATGGGCGGCGCCGCCCTGCACTTCGGTTGGGTCGCCGAGATGAAGACCGGCGAGGGCAAGACCCTCGTCGCCACGCTGCCGGCCTACCTGAACGCGCTCACCGGCCGGGGAGTGCACCTGGTCACCGTCAACGACTACCTGGCCAAGCGCGACGCCGACTGGATGGGCCGGCTCTACCGGTTCCTCGGGCTCGAGGTCGGCACCGTGCTGCCGGGCATGGAGGACTACGCGGCCAAGCGCGCCGCCTATGCCGCCGGCATCACCTACGGCACCAACAACGAGTTCGGGTTCGACTACCTGCGCGACAACATGACCGTCTCCCGCGAGGATCAGGTCCAGCGCGACCACGCCTTCGCCATCGTCGACGAGGTCGACTCCATCCTCATCGACGAGGCCCGCACGCCGCTCATCATCTCCGGGCGGGCCGACGACGCGCAGGAGCTCTACAACCAGTTCGCGGCGATCGTGAAGGGCCTCCGCCGCGATCACGACTACGAGGTCGACGAAGCGAAGCGCACGGTCGTGCCCACGGAGCAGGGGATCAGCGACGTCGAGAAGGCGCTCGGGGTCGACAACCTCTACGAGAACATCAACCAGAACTTCGTGCACCAGTTGCAGGCGGCGCTGCGCGCCAAGGAGCTGTTCAAGAAAGACGTCGACTACGTCGTGCAGAGCGGCGAGGTCAAGATCGTCGACGAGTTCACCGGCCGCATCCTCGAAGGTCGCCGTTGGAGCGAAGGTCTCCACCAGGCGGTCGAGGCGAAGGAGCGGGTGAAGATCAAAGAGGAGAACCAGACCCTCGCGACGATCACCCTGCAGAACTACTTCCGCATGTACGACAAGCTCGGCGGGATGACGGGCACCGCGTCCACCGAGGCGGGTGAGTTCGCCCACACCTACGGCCTCGAAGTCGTGTCGATCCCCACCAACCGGGTGATGGTCCGCGCCGACGAGCCCGACCTCATCTACAAGTCGGAATCGGCGAAGTTCGAGGCTGCCGCCGCCGACATCGCCGAACGCCACGCCCGGGGCCAGCCGGTGCTGGTCGGCACGATCTCGGTCGAGAAGTCCGAAGCGCTGTCGCGCCACCTCGAGAAGCGCGGGATCCCGCACCAGATCCTGAACGCCAAGCAGCACGAACGGGAAGCCCACGTCGTCACCCAAGCGGGCCGCCTCGGTGCGGTCACCGTCGCCACCAACATGGCCGGTCGCGGCGTCGACATCCTCCTCGGGGGCAATCCCGACGGTCTCGCCGAGCAGGAGCTGCTGGCGAGCGGCACCACCATCGAGGAGTCGCCCGAGAAGTACGACGAGCTGGTCGCGCAGTTCAAGGCCGAGTGCGCCGAGCACGGGGCGCAGGTGCGCGAGCTCGGCGGCCTCTACGTGCTCGGCACCGAACGCCACGAGAGTCGCCGCATCGACAATCAGCTGCGAGGCCGCGCCGGTCGTCAGGGCGACCCCGGCGAGAGCCGCTTCTACCTGTCGCTCGAAGACGACCTCATGCGCCTGTTCGCCACCGGCGCCATGAACTGGGTGATGGGCAAGGCCTTCCCCGACGACATCCCGCTCGAGGCGAAGATGGTCACCAAGGCCATCGAGCGCGCGCAACGCACCGTGGAAGACCGCAACTTCGAGATCCGCAAGGACGTCCTCAAGTACGACGAAGTGATGAACGAGCAGCGCAAGGTGATCTACCGGCGCCGCCAGCAGATCCTCGATGGCGGCGACCTGCGCGACGAGGCGTTCGAGGCGATCACCGCCGCTACCGAACGCGTGGTGATGGTCAACTGCGCCGACGAGTTCCCCGAAGACTGGGACCTTGACGAGCTGTTCGTGCAGGCCTCCACCATCTTCCCGATCCGCATCACGCGCGAGCAGCTCGACGACTGCACCCACCGCGACCAGCTCGTCGAGCTGCTCACCGACGACGCGGTCGAGCAGTACGAAGCCAAGGAAACCACCATCGGCGCGGAGAACCTCCGCGAGATCGAGCGGCGCGTGATGCTGTCGATGATCGACCAGCACTGGCGCGAGCACCTCTACGAGATGGACTACCTCCGCGAGGGCATCAACCTCCGCGCCATGGGCCAGAAGGATCCGCTGGCGGAGTGGCAGCGTGAGGGCTTCGACATGTTCGAGGCGATGATGGGCCAGATCCAGGACCAGTTCGTCGCCTACGTGTCGCACCTCCAGGTCGCCGCGGTCGAGGAAGCGCCGCGGGCGCCGGCGGCGACGGCCATGCAGTACCACGCCGCCGAGGACCCGGTGCAGGGTTCCGGTGCGCTCCGCGAGACCGCGGCCACCATGGCCCCGGAGCAGCTCATGGGCGAGTTCGACCCGAGCGGTGCTGGCGGCGCGGTGGCGGTGGCGGAGAACGGCGCGGAAGAGGTCGCGATGCAGCCCGTCCGGGTCGACAAGACCCCGGGCCGCAACGAGCCGTGCTTCTGTGGGAGCGGCAAGAAGTACAAGCTCTGCCACGGGCGCTGAGCGCCGGCCACCCCCCGTATCCCCATGCGTGATTTCTCCGACGACCTCACCGAGCTTCGCCGCCGTGTCGACGGCGCGCGCGCCTACATGCAGGTCGACAACGCGCGCGACCAGATCGCCTCGCTCGAGGAGGAGGTCAGCAAGCCCGACCTCTGGGACGACCAGGCGAAGGCCCGCAAGGTGACCACCGAGCTGTCGCAGCTGCGCGACGACGTCGACCTGGTGGAGAGCCTCGAGGGTGAGGTGTCGGATCTCGAGACCCTCGCCGACCTCGCGCGCGAAGAGGGCGACGCGTCGCTCGAAGCCGAGATCGAAGCCGGGATGCACGCCCTCGGCATCCATCTCGACACGCTCGAGCTGCGCGCGCTCTTCACCGGCGAGCACGACGACCGCGACTCGATCTGCACCGTGAACTCCGGCGCCGGCGGTACCGACGCGCAGGACTGGACCAACATGCTGTTGCGCATGTACCTACGCTGGGCCGAGACGCGCGGCTTCTCCATGGAGATCGACGAAGTGTCACCCGGAACCGAAGCCGGGCTCAGCTCGGCGACGTTCACCGTGAAGGGCCGCTACGCGTTCGGGTTGCTGGCGAGCGAGCGCGGCGTGCACCGTCTCATCCGCATCTCGCCGTTCGACGCCAACGCGCGTCGCCAGACCGCGTTCGCTTCGTTCGACGCGGTGCCCGCGCTCGACGAGACCGAGGCCCCCGAGATCGATCCCAGCGACCTGCGCATCGACACGTACCGTTCGTCGGGTGCCGGTGGCCAGCACGTGAACGTCACCGACTCCGCCGTGCGCATCACGCACATTCCCACCGGCGTCGTGGTGTCGTGCCAGAACGAACGATCGCAGACCCAGAACAAGGCACGTGCGATGCAGATCCTCGCCGCCCGCCTGGCCGAGCGACAACGCCAGGAGCGCACGGCCGAGCTCGAGGCGTTGTCGGGCGACAAGCGCGATGTCGCGTTCGGCAACCAGATCCGCACATACACGTTGCATCCGTACCAACTGGTCAAGGACGAACGCACTCGGTACGAGACGGGCAACGTGCAGGCGGTGCTCGACGGCGACCTCGACGGATTCATCGAGGCGTACCTCCAATGGCGCCGTCAGCAGGCTCCGTGAGCAGCCCGTTGAGCCCGATCGCGGCGAGCGGCGTCGGCCCGCGCGCGCTCCGGGCCTGCACCAAATCGCAAAGTCACCCTGCTACCCTCGGTTCGCTGAAATGATTCGCTTCGAGAATGTCTCCAAGATCTACAAGGGCGATATCGCCGCGCTGCGCGAGGTCTCGGCCGAGGTCCAAAAGGGGGAATTCATCTTCCTCGTGGGCCCGTCGGGGTCGGGGAAGTCCACCTTCCTCCGGTTACTCCTGCGCGAAGAGCAGGCGACGTCGGGACGCATCGTCGTCGCGGGCCGCGACATCTCGCAGCTCAGCCACTGGAAGGTGCCGCAACTGCGGCGCAACATGGGCTGCGTCTTCCAGGACTTCAAGCTGCTCCCCAACAAGACGGTCTACGAGAACGTCGCGTTCGCGATGGAGGTCATCGGCCGGCCGCGCCACGTCGTGCGCACGCAGGTGCCGCAGGTGCTCGATCTCGTCGGGTTGGCGAAGAAGGCCGGGCGGTTCCCGACCGAGCTGTCGGGCGGCGAGCAGCAGCGCGTGTCCATCGCGCGCGCGTTCGTGAACCGTCCGTTGATCGTGCTCGCCGACGAGCCCACCGGCAACCTCGACCCGGCCACCACCGTCGGCATCATGCGCATCCTCGACCGCATCAATCGCACGGGTACCACCATCGTGATGGCCACCCACGACCAACGCATCGTCGACGCGATGCGCCGTCGCGTCATCGAGCTCGATCGCGGCACGCTGGTGCGCGACCAGGCGCGCGGCGTGTACGGCGTCGGGAGCTGAACCTCGCGCCATGTGGACCCGCATCTCCTACTTCTCGCGTGAGACGCTGGTCTCGCTGCGCCGCAACGTGCTCATGACCGTCGCCGGCATCGCCACGGTCGCGGTGTCATTGGCCCTGTTCGGCGGCATCCTCATGCTCTCGAAGTGGGTCGACCACGGCACCGAGCGCATCAAGGGCGGTGTCACCCTCGAGATCTTCATGAAGGTCGACGCCAGCAAGCAGCAGATCGCCGACATCCAGTCCGAGCTCGACGCCGACAAGAAATCCGGCGGCACGGTCAAGTCGTACCGGCACCTCAACAAAGAGGATGCCTACACCGAGTTCAAGCGCATCTTCCGCCGCAACCCGGATCTCGTGAACAGCATCCGGGCCTCCGACCTCCCGGAGTCGTTCCGGGTCGCGCCCACCAAGGCCGAGCTCACCGACGTCGTCCAGGGCGAATTCCGCACCAAGCAGGGTGTCGAGAGCGTCGAGACGCCCGGTGACGCGCTCAAGGGCCTCATCGACGTCACCAACACCGTTCGGCTGATCTTCATCGCCATCTCGCTCGTCCTGCTCGCGTCGTCGCTGTTCCTGATCGTGAACACGATCCGCCTGGCGACCTTCGCGCGCCGCCGCGAGATCGAGGTCATGAAACTCGTGGGCGCGTCGAACTGGTTCGTGCGCATCCCGTTCATCGCCGAAGGGATGGTGCAGGGCCTGGTCGGGGCCGGCCTCGCCATCATCGCGGTGCTGTGCCTGAAGCACTTCGGCTTCGATCAGGCGTTCAACGATCCCAAGAGCTTCTTCGCCGACTTCTTCGTCACCACCGGCGACGCCACCTGGATCGCCTTCCTGGTGCTGGTCATCGGCATGGGGATCGGGGTCATCGGAGCCAGCATCGGCCTCCGGCGATTCCTCCGCACCTGACCCCCGGCACCTGACCCCGGCACCTGACCCTCCGGGCTGCCCCGGCATCCGTGCCGACGCGACACCCGTGTCCGTTTCGGCCGACTTTGTCCGGTGAGGGTTGTTGCTGGTGTGGTTGATGTTGCCTACGATGTTCGCAATGCGCAGGCCCCGGCGAGTCGCCCTGCTCATCGGGGTGGTCATCGCGTTCGGCTCGGTCACGGTGCCGGCCGCCCTCGACGGTCCCGCCCGGGCCCAGCAGTCCGACAAGCAGCAGCAGCTGCAGGACCAGCTCGACGAGAACAGCGCCCAGACGCAGGCCGCCCGCACCCAGCTCGCGCAGGCGCAGGCGCAACGTCAGCAGCTCGACGCCTCGCTCACCAGCGTCACCGCCCAGGTGAGCGCGGCCAACGACCGTCTCGCGGCCGCGCAGGGCGAGGTCGACCGACTCGGCTTCGAATCGGCCATGCTGCAGCTGAAGGCGAACCAGACGATCAAGCAGCTCGACCAGGCGAAGTCCGACGTCCGCCGCAGCGCGGTGCTGCTGTACCAGCACGGCGACGGCACCGCGATGATCGGCCTGCTCACCGGCGACACCGGCTCGGGCCAGCTGGTCGAGGGCAAGCACTACCTCCAACGGGTGTCCGACAAGCGCCAGGGCGACGCCCGTCGTGTGAAGCGGCTCGAGGACGCGCTCGCCACCCAGCAACAGCAGGTCGCCACCCAGAAGCAGGCGGCCGATGCCGCGGCGGCCGCCGCCAACGCCGAGAAGACGCGGCTCGACGCGCTCGCCGCGCAGCAGCAGCAGGCCCGCGACGCGGCGTCGTCGGCCGAGCAACACGAGACGACGCTCGTCGGCAACCTCCGGGCGCAGCAGGACTCGATCGAGGCCGACCTCCAGGCCGAGTCCGACCGCATCGGCCAGCAGGTCCGCGACGCGGGCGACGGCCCGGCGCTCGGCAACGGAACCTTCATCCGCCCCGTCGGCGGCCCCATCAGCAGCCCGTTCGGGTACCGCACCGATCCGGTCACCGGCGCCCAGGCGTTCCACGGCGGGCTCGACCTGGCTTCACCGTGCGGTACGCCGATCAAGGCCGCCGGCACCGGCATCGTGATGTCGGCCGGGTTCAACAGCGGTGGCTACGGCAACATGACCCTGATCAACCACGGCGCCGGGCTGTCGACCCTCTACGGCCACCAGTCGTCGATCATCGTGTCGGCCGGGCAGTCGGTCGCGCAGGGCCAGGTGATCGGTTACGTCGGTTCCACCGGCAAGTCGACGGGGTGCCACCTCCACTTCGAAGTGCGCGTGAATGGCAACCCCGTCAACCCGCTCGGTTACCTCTGATCGTTACTTGTTCGGCTGGGGCGTGACCCGCAGGTAGGGCTTGGCCGCGGTCCAGCCCTTCGGGAACTTCGCCTTGGCGTCCTCGTCGGAGACGGCCGCGGTGATGATCACGTCGCCACCCTCGGTCCAGTTCACCGGCGTCGCCACCTGGTAGTTCGCGGTGAGCTGGAGCGAGTCGATCACCCGCAGGATCTCGTCGATGTTGCGCCCGGTGCTCGCCGGGTAGGTGATGATCAGCTTGACTTTCTTGTCGGGGCCGATCACGAACACCGACCGCACCGTGAGGGTGTCGTTGGCGTTCGGGTGGATCATGTCGTAGAGGTCGGCGACCTTGCGGTCGGGGTCGGCGATCAGCGGGAAGTTGAGGGCCGTGCCCTGCGTCTCCTCGATGTCACCCGCCCAGCGCTCGTGCGACTCGAGCGGGTCGACGCTCACGCCGATGATCTTGACCCCGCGCTCGTCGAACTCGCCCTTGCGGGCCGCGAACGCCCCGAGCTCGGTGGTGCACACGGGGGTGAAATCCTTGGGGTGCGAGAACAGCAGCCCCCATCCGTCACCGAAGTAGTCGTAGAGGTCGATCGTCCCCTCGGTGGTATCCGCACTGAAGTTCGGCGCTTCGTCGCCCAGTCGCAGCGGCATCGTGATTCTCCTTCTTCGCCTGTTGATCGGCTCGATCGATCGTCGGTGATCGTCAACCATTCAGGTTACCCAGGCCGATCCCAAAAGGCGAGTGGAAAGGTCAGAAATCTTCGGACGCCCGGGTGCCGGTTGACAGCGTGGCCCTCGCGCGGTGAATTGACCCGGGGCTGGGGCAGGCAGAGGCGGCGGAGGCATGACGACGACGAGCGGGTACTCGGGCACGCCGCTGCCGCGGAAGCTCGGGATGAAAGAGGGCTCGCGGGTCGCGGTCGTCTCGCCTCCGGAGGGATTCGAATCGACGCTCGGCGCACTCCCCGAGGGCGCGCAGCTCCGCCGCCACGCGCGCGGCCGGCTCGACGTGATCGTGTTCTTCGTGACCCGCCGGGCCGAGCTGCGGCGGCGCTTCCCCGTCTTCGCCCGCGCGCTCGAGTACGACGGCGGGCTCTGGGTGGCCTGGCCGAAGAAGACGTCGGGCGTCGCCACCGACCTCGGATTCGACGCGGTGCAAGCCGTCGGCCTCGACGCCGGTCTCGTCGACAACAAGGTCGCGGCGATCGACGGCACGTGGTCCGGGCTGCGCTTCGTGTACCGCGTCGGCTGACCGCCCCTAGCGGTAGCGGGCGGCACTGCGAGCCCGGGCGAGCCGTCGGGTACAACTGATCGCATGTGCGGACGGTTCGTGACGGTGTCGTCGCCGCAGTCGCTGGTGGAACGGTTCGGGGTCGACCAGTCGATGGTCGAGAGCCACGACCCCGACTACAACGTGACCCCGCGCGCCATGGTCCCCGTCGTGCGCGAGCGGCGGCGCGACGGCGCCGAGCAGCGGGTGCTGTCACTCCTGCGCTGGGGTCTGGTGCCGTCGTGGGCCGAGAGCCCCGCCATCGGCGACAAGCTCATCAACGCCCGCGCCGAGTCGGTGGCGGAGAAGCCCGCGTACAAGCGGGCGTTCCGCCGTCGCCGCTGCATCATCCCGGCCGACGCGTTCTACGAGTGGCAGGTCGGCCCCGCCGGGCCGGCCGTGCCGGGGAAGAAGTCGCGTAAGCCGCCGCGTCAGCCGTACCTGATCCGCCGCCGCGACGGTGAGCCGCTGGCCTTCGCGGGGTTGTGGGAGATCTGGCGCGACCCCGAGGTCACCGACGACGACGCGCCCGACGCGTGGTTGCGCTCCTGCGCGATCGTGACGACGCAGGCCAACGACCTCCTCGCGCCGATTCACTCGCGCATGCCGGTGGTGCTCGCCGAGGGCGCGTGGGACCAGTGGCTGGATCCCGCGCTCGACGACGCTCCGTCGCTCGAGTCGTTGCTGGCGCCCGCGCCCGACGAGTGGTTCGAGGCGTATCCCGTGAGCAGCCGGGTGAACAGCCCGCAGAACAACGACGCCGACCTGCTGCAGGAGGTCGAACCGGCCGAAGCGCAGGCGCCGCCCGAACCCGTAGGCTCGCCGACACTATGGAATCCGAGCGATATCTGACCGCACTCACCCGCGAATCCGAATGGCTGGCCGCGGCTGCCGCCGCCGCCGGGCCGTCGGCGCCGGTCCCGTCGTGCCCGGGATGGACGGTCGCCGACCTCCTCGTGCACTGCGCGTCCGGTGATCTCTGGGCTCGCACCATCGTGGAGCAGCGCACCACTCAGCGGGTGTCCGCCGACCTGCCCGAGGACCCGCCCACGGGTGACGCGCTCGTGCCCTGGTTCCTCGACGGCGCCGCCGCGCTCGTCGCCGCGCTCACCGAGGTCGATCCCGCCACGTCGGTGTGGACGTTCTCGCCCGCCGATCGCACCGCCGAGTTCTGGCGCCGCCGGCGCGCGCTCGAAACCGCCGTCCACCGCTACGACGCGCAACTGGCCGCGGGGCCGTCGGCGACCACGCCGATCGAGGCCGAGTTGGCGGCCGACGGCGTCGACGAGTACCTCACCGTCTACGTGCCGCGGTGGGGCAAAGACGTCGCCGGGCCCGGTCAAACCCTCCACTTCCACTGCACCGACGTCGAGGGTGAGTGGCTGGTGGTCGGCACCGACGACGGCGTGACCGTCACCCGTGAGCACGCCAAGGGCGACGTCGCCGCCCGCGGCGCGGCCTCCGACCTCATGCTGTTCGTGTGGGGCCGCGAACCCGCGTCGCGCCTCGAGGTGTTCGGTGACGCCGCGTTGCTCGACCAGTTCTCCGGCGCGATCAACGTCTGAGCGCCTGGATCCAGGGCGCGTTCACGCGGGATCGGGCGCCAGCGCGCGGATCGTGGCGCGCAGGTCGTCGCCGACGGTCTGGAACACCGGGGCCAACGTCGTGGTGCCGTTCGCCGCGTAGCGGTCGAGGCGGGCCCGCATCTGCTCGGTCGAACCCCACACGAACAGGTCGTCGACCACCTCGTCGGGGATGACCTCGAGCGCGCGGGCCCGATCGCCCCCTTCCCACGCATCCCACATCGGTTGCAGCGCCGCGCTGCGGCCGAGCCACTCCTGGAACTTCCGGTAGGCGCCGACGTTCAGGTACGCGGCGATCTGGCGGACCCCCTGGGCCCGCACCGCGGCGAAGTCGTCGCGGGGGATCACGAACACGCGCGTCACGATCTCCTTCTCGCCGACATACGGCGCGACCTGCTTCATGTCGTCGGCCGACAACCAGTTGAGGATGGCGCCGTCGCCCTCCTCGCCGGCGAGGCGGAGCATCTTCGGGCGGAGGGCGGCAACCAGGATCGATGGTGGCTCCTCCGGCACCACGCCGAGCCGGAAGCCGTCGACGGTGAACGTGTCGTAGCGCTCGGTGACCTTCTCGCCGGTGAGCGCGCGCCGGACGAACCGCAGCACGTCGCGGGTGCGTTCGAACGCGTGCTCGAACGGGATCCCGTTCCAGCTCTCGACGATCGCCGGTGACGACGCGCCGATCCCGAGCACGAACCGCCCAGGCGCGGCTTGGCTCATCGTCGCCGCGGTCTGGGCGATCAGCGCGGGCCCGCGTGTGAATGCGGGCGCGATCGCGGTGCCCAAGCGGAGGGTGGGTGCCCACGCCGCCGCGAGCGCGAGCGGTGTGAACGCGTCGTGGGTGTTGGCTTCACCGGTCCAGACGTCGGTGTAGCCGAGGCGGGCGATCTCCTCGTACCACTCGCGGTGCTCGTGCAGCGGCACGTTCGGGAGCGGGACGGTGATGCCGTGGCGGCGGGGGACCGGGGTCATGCGGGCTCCTCGAGGGGTGAATGCCCGCCGAACGTACACGGGCCCGGCCGCCGACCCGGCCGGTCCCGTCCGCAGCTCGGGCGCGGTGCGGCCCTGGGTGCGGGCCCGGTCGGGCGGCACCCGCCCGGTACGATGGCCCGACCATGTGTGGCATTGCCGGGTTCTGGGGCGCGCCCGACGCCGCCCTCCTCGCCACCATGACCGGCCGGATCGCCCACCGCGGGCCCGACGGCGAGGGATTCTTCGAGCACCCCCTCGCCAGCCTCGGCCACCGCCGGCTCGCCATCATCGATCCCGAGGGCGGGCACCAACCGGTCGGCACCGACGACGGGCTCGTGCAGCTCACCTACAACGGCGAGGTCTACAACTTCCGCGAGCTGCGGGCCGAGCTCGAAACCGCCGGCCACACGTTCCACACCGCCTGCGACACCGAGGTCGTCCTCCACGCGTACCTGCAGTGGGGCACCGATTGCTTCGCCCGCTTCAACGGCATGTGGGCGCTCGCCATCCTCGACCTGCGCGAGCGTGAGAATGGTTCCGCGATCGACGGCGACCGCGGCGATGCCGGGCACGGCCCGCGCCTCGTGCTCGCCCGAGACCACTTTGGCATCAAGCCGCTCTACTACGCCCGCTCCACCACCGGTCGCGTGCTGTTCGCGTCGGAGGCGAAGGCGGTGCTCGCCGATCCCGAGCTCGAGACCGCGCCCGATCGGCAATGGCTCTACGACTACCTGCTCCACGGTTTGCACGACCACAAGCCGCAGACCGCGTTCTCGGGTATCCGCGCCCTCGCCGCGGCCACCTGGGCGGTCGTCGACGCCGACGGCGTCCACGAGCAGTCCTACTGGACCCCGACCCTGAGCGCCGACGCCGCCGCCGACCCCGCGGAGTTCCGCGCCCGGTTCGAACGGTCGGTGGAACGGCGGCTCGTAGCCGACGTCGCCGCGGGCACGTGTTTGTCGGGGGGGATCGACTCGTCGTCGATCGTCGGCATGGCGAGCACGCTGCTCACCGCGCACGTCCCCGACGCGGTGTCGCTCGGCGACCGGCTCAAGACGTTCTCGATCGTCTACGACGGCGATCCCATCGACGAGCGCGCCTACATGGATGCAGTGCTCGCCGAGGTCGATGCGGAGCCCGCGTTCGCGGAGCCCACGTCCGAACGATTCGTCGACGAGCTCGACCGCCTCGTCTGGCACCAGGACGAACCGATCGTGTCGACGGGTCCGTACGCGCAGTGGTGCGTCATGCGGCTCGCGCAACCGAAGGTCACCGTGCTGCTCAACGGGCAGGGCGGCGACGAATTGCTCGCGGGCTACGTGCCCTACCAGTACGTGTACCTGCGGGAGCTCCTGCGCGGGCGCCGCTTCGGCGCGTTCACGCGCGAGGCGTGGGAGTCGCGCGACGTGCTCAAGCCGTTGGTGAAACGAAGGCTCGCCGACCGCCGTCGCGCGCTGCCGATCAAGCCGCTGTTGCAGCCCGCGCTCTACGACGGGCTCGAGCCACCGAAGTTCCAGCGGTCGCAGGACGACCTCAAGCGCCGCCTCGTCGCCGATCTGCAGACGTTCTCGCTGCCGTCGTTGTTGCGGTACGAAGACCGCAACTCGATGGCGTTCTCGATGGAGTCGCGGCTGCCGTTCCTCGACCAGGAACTGGTCGACTGGGTGCTGCGCCTCCCGTCGTCGGCGCTCGTCGACCGGGGTTGGAGTCGGGCCATCCTGCGCGAGGGCCTGCGCGGCGTACTGATCGAGAAAGTGCGGTTGCGCCGGTGGAAGGTCGGTTTCACCACGCCCGAGACCCGCTGGCTGCGCGCCCGGCGCGCGGTCATCCAGGGGCTGTTCCGCTCGCCGCAGTTCTGCGCGCGGCCCTACTGGGACGCCGCCGCGCTGGCCGACGCGTTCGACCGCTTCTGTGCCGGCGAGGTCGAGCCGTCGCAGATCTTCTGGCGGGCCATCAACACCGAGATCTGGCTGCGGGTGTTCTTCGAGGCCGACGGCCGCTCACGTCACGGTGTCGCCCCCGACCTGTCGTTCACGCGCATCGGCGACGAATGGCACGCGGGGCGCAACTCGGCAGCGGCGTTCGCGCTGGATCAGTTCACGCCGCACCCGCAACGCCATCTCTTCGCGCAGTCGACCGTCGACGGCCGCGTGTACGCGCGCGCGCCGATCAAGACGCACCTGTTCCGATCGGGCGACTCCCTGCTCGACGGACTCCGCGACGCGCTCGCGGGCATCGAGCTGGCCGACGGCGACGTCGTTGCGGTCAGCGAGAAAGCGGTGTCGATCTGTCAGGGTCGGTCCTATCCGGTCGACGAGGTCCGGGTGCGCCCGATGGCGCGGGTGCTGTCGCGCTTCGTCGGCCGCACCGCGTCGGGAATCGGCCTCGGCATCCCGGCCACGATGGAGCTCGCCATCCGCGAAGCCGGCGAGGCGCGCATCCTGGGCGCCACCGCGGCCGCCGCGGTCACCAAGCCGTTCGGCGTGAAGGGCGTGTTCTACCGGGTCGCCGGCCCCGCGGTGCGGGCGATCGACGGCCCCACGCACGGCACCATCCCGCCCTACGACGGCCACGCCAAGATGGGCCCCGCCGATCCCGACGGCGTGGCCCGCGACCTGGCCGCCGAGTTGGGCGTCGGCGTCGCCGTCATCGACGCCAACGACATCGGGGTCAACGTGCTGGGGGTGTCGGCGGGGGTCGACGCCGCGGTGGTGGAGTCGTTGTTGCGCGACAACCCGCTCGGGCAGGGCGCCCAGCAGACCCCGGTCGCGTTGCTCCGCCCGGTCTGACCCGGGCGATCTGCTTCCTCTCTGACCGGCGTCGCTCAGACCGGTTTCGCTCAGACGGTAGGCGCGTCGAGCCCCGCCATGGTCCGGAAGTCGGCAGTCGTGTTCACGTGCGGGAACGGTGCGTCGGGTACCGCCAGCCCGAGCGCGTGGCAGATCGGGGCCCAGCCGTCCCCGGGGTGCCAAACCACCAGCCGGTCGGGGTCGATCGTGGCCCGCACCTCGGCGTTGTGCTGCTCGTACGCGCGCTTCGCTTCCGCTTCCTCGCCCCAGTTCGGTGTGAATCGCGTCGCGAGCATGTCGGTGGCCATCGCCATCTGCGCGCCCATCACATCGGCGTGGTCGGGCGGGATTCCACGACGGGAGATCTGGAAGATCGTCTCGTTCGCGCTCTTCCACCAGGCGTCGGCGTCGACGCGTGTCGACAACAACACGACCGCGTCGGGATAGGCCTCGCTCAGCTCCCGCCAGAACGCGGCGACCGGCCAGTCGACCGCGGCGTCGTACTCGGTCAAGAACGTGTGCCAGTCAGGGAGGTCTCCGTCGATCGCGGCGTGCCACACCGGGATGTCGTCGGGGTGCGCGAACGTCTCGCTCATGTGGTAGCAGCGTCCACCGAGGAGTTGCTCCAGCGCGAGCTTCAGGGAGTTGGTGCCGGTGCGGCCGAGTCCGGCCCCGACGACGCGTACGGCCATGGGTTCCTCTCGTGTCGTACCGGGCCGGGAATGTGCTCGGCGATTCTCCCCCTGATTCCCTACGCTGTCCATCAAGTCAGTGGGTATTGACGCCCGCACATCGCGGCCGGAACCATCGAGCCGCACGCGCAGCTACCCTGCGCCCTGCCACGGGATTTCGGCCCTATGGGTTTGCGGCGGTGGCGTACCGACCGACAGCGCACGAAACGACAGGGGAGTTCAGGTGAGTGCAGCGGAGGCGCCCCGAGGTGGTCGCGGTCCCGACCGGCGCGGCGGCAATCGGCGTCGGGGGAGCGGCGGGGGCCGGGCCGGAAGTGCCGCGGGCTCGACGCGCGCGTCGAACGACGACCGCGCGGGCACCGGAGCACGCAAGAAGGTCAACCCCCGCATCCAGATCGGCACCGTCGTGTTGCCGGCCGACGTGCTCGAGCGGATGAAGCACTCGCGCATCGTCGAGGTCGACGCGTCGGGCGAGCCGCTCACCGAGCGCGTCGCCGGCCCCTGGCTGGAGCGCACGCCGGAGAACGCCGTCATCGACGTTCGCGCCCACCGGCTGCTCACCCATCACGCGGCACCGATCGAGTCGTTGTGGCCCGAGGTGCGCGACACGCTCACGCCCGCGTTGCGCGAACGGCGTCAGATCTACGCCGAGGATCTTCCCGCGCGTTCGCTCGACGCCGCGCTCGAGCGGTTCCTCGTATCGATCGCGCCGCTCCGCGAGTTCAAGAAGCTGGGTTCGGTCGTGTTCCCGTTCCCGTCCTACTTCCAGCCGGGCGCGCGCGCGCTCGAGTACCTCGAGTGGCTCCGCGGCCGCAGCGGGGATCTCCCGATGGCGATCGAGCTGCGTCATCGCGACTGGGTCGCGGGCAAGCAGCGCGACGCGACGATGCAGTTCCTCACCGACCACCAGTTCTCGTACGTGTGCGTCGACGTGCCGCCGGGCTTCGAGAGCTCGTTGCCTCCGCTCACCGTCGCCACCACCGACACCGCGTTCGTCCACTTCCACGGCCGCAACGCCGACGCGTGGGAGCGCGACGCCGACGCCGGCGACGACCGCTTCCCCTACGACTACCGCGACGGCGACCTCGAGCCCTGGGTCCCGCGGCTGGAGAAGTTGGCCGGTACCGCCAAGTCGGTGCACGTGATGTTCTCGGGCCGCAACACCGACGCCGCGGTGCGCAACGCCCGCCTCCTGGTGCGTGTCCTGAGCGGGGAGCCGGCGCCGGCGCGGAAGCCGCCGCCCTCGGGCGCGCCCAAGAAGCGCCGCCCGCCGCGACCACGCTGAACCGCGCTCGGATCAGGCGGGGTCGGCTCCGGTGGTGCCCCGCCCGGTGCCGAGGTCCATCTCTTCCTGCGTGAGGGCCTCCGCCGGCGGCACCGCCTCGACGTGGACCTCACGCACCCACATCTCCGGCGGTGCGGCGGCGACCCCCGCCACCACGCCCGCGGCCTGCTCGACGGGCACGAAGGCGAAGTTGCGCAACGCGCCCGTCGCCCGCCAGTGCTCGACCGCCCGTTGCGCGACCACCGGGTCGAGCTGGGCCCCGATCTCGCTCTCCACCGCACCGACCCGCACGATCGTGGTGCGGATCCCGGTGCCCTCGAGCTCGATCTGCATCCCCGCGCGAGCGCGTCGAGGCCCGACTTGGCGACGCCGTAGAGCACCTGCTCGGGCCAGGGTTGTCCGGCCGCCGACGACGAGATGAAGATCACGTCGCCGGCGGACTGGCGGTCGAGCAGGCGTTGGACGACCCACCGGGTCACGTAGAACGCGCCCGCCAGGTTGGTGTCGAGCACGTTGCGGATCTCTTCGGACGTCGTGTCCACGATCCACCCGATGTGCGTGATGCCCGCGTTGTTCACCAGCACGTCGATGGGGCCGAGCGCGTCCTCGCAACCCTGGAGGAACTCCTCCACCGATTCCGGTGACCGCACGTCGAGCGGCGCCGCGAACACACGCGCGCCGCGGCGCTCGACCTCCGCCGCGGTCTCGGCCAGCCGGTCGGCGCGCCGGGCACCGATGCCGACGGCCCAGCCGAGGTCGGCGAGCGCGATGGCGATCGCCTTGCCGATGCCCGACGACGCGCCGGTCACGACCGCGGTGCGTTCGGTCGTGTTGCGTTCGGTCGTGGTGCGTTCGGTCACGGTGCTCCCCGGTCCGGCGCGTGGCACACCGCTTCGACGTTGTTGCCGTCGGGATCGCGGACGAAGGCGCCGTAGTAATCGGGGTGGTACTCGGGCCACACCCGGGGGGCGTGCAGTACCTCGGCCCCCGCGGCCACCGAGGCGGTGAAGAACGTGTCGACCGCGTCACGGTCGGGGGCCACGAACGCGATGTGGACCTCCCGGTTCTCCTCGCCCGTGGTCAGCGGGCCGATCCAGAACGAGGGCTTGCCCGCGGTGCCGAATCCCACCACCGGCCCGAACTCCATGATCCGCGCCGCACCGAGGGGCGCGAGCACCCGGTCGTAGAACGTGCCACTGATCTCGGGATCCGCACACTGGATCGACAGGTGGTCGAGCACGGGCGAGATCCTAGAGTGACCGCGACCCGGAGGTGACACGATGACGACGCTCGACGATGTCGTGGAGCTGGCGCGGCAGGAGAGCTTCCTCGCCGTCGTAGCCACGCTCCGCGAAGACCACACGATCCAATCGTCGGTCGTGAACGCCGGTGTGCTCACGCACCCGGGACGCGCCGAGGCGGTCGTCGGCTTCGTCACCTACGGGCCGGCCAAGCTGCGCAACCTGCGCCTCCGCCCCCAGATCACGGTCACCTACCGGTCGAGTTGGCAGTGGGCGGCGGTGGAGGGCCGGGCCGAGATCATCGGGCCCGACGACCCGGGCCCCGGCGTCGACGGTGAACGCCTCCGGCTCCTGCTGCGCGAAGTGTTCGTGGCCGCCGGCGGCACGCACGACGACTGGGACTCGTACGACCGCACGATGGCGGAACAGCGCCGCGCCGTCGTGCTGGTGAAGCCGGATCGCCTCTACTCCAATTGAGCCGCGGTCCAGAATCCCGGCTGCGGGCGCTTGGTGCACCCGCCGGCCGCGTAGCGTGCCAGCCGCGCCCGGTCGTCGTCGGTGAGCAACTCGATCGCATCGAAGAACGCGGCCGGCCCCGCGGCGCGCAACGCGGTGTCGCCTTCGCTGGCCCGACGCGGGAGATGGGTAGTGAGGAACACCAGCGGAATGCCGTCGGCGATCTGCTCGCGCAGCGCGTTGGCGCGCCCCAACGCCTTCCACACCGCATCGGTGCGTTGCAGCCCGCCGCGGTGCGACTTGAACGCCCCGGAGACGTCGAAGTACCACTGGTTGCCGTTCGCGTCGGTGGCGATGAAGTTGATGGTCACGCCGGTCTTGCGGATGCGCCGATTCGTGTCGGTGATCGCGAAACCGGCGGCCTCGAGCACCTCGGCGGCGAGCTTGGGCGCCGCTTTGCCCTCGGCGGCGGCCCGGGCCCCGAACGCGCCCGCTTCCTCCGCCTCCTGTGCTGCGGGCGCGGCGTGCTCGACGACCTCGGCCACGCGGCGCCGCGCGATCTCGACGTAGGCGGGGTCGAGGTCGTAGCCGACGTAGCGGCGACCCAGGCCGGCGGCGGCGACCAGCGCCGAGCCGCTGCCCATGAACGGATCGAGCACGAGGTCGTCCTCGAAGGTGTAGAGGCGGATCAGCTGCTCGGGCAGCTCGACGGGGAACGGGGCCGGGTGGCCGACGCGTCGCGCGCTCTCGGGCGGGATGTCCCACAGATCGAGGGTGAGGGCCATGAAGTCCTCGGTCATCACCGTGTTCTTGTGGGGGAGACCCTCGGCCGCCCGTTGTTTCACCGACCGCGCACGGTCGAACCGACCCTTGCTCGCGATCACCACCCGCTCGGTGATGTCGCGCAGCACCGGGTTCGTCGCGCTGCGGAACGATCCCCACGCGCACGATCCGGTCGCGCCTTCGCCCTTCTGCCAGATGAGCTCACCGCGCAACAGCAGTCCGAGATCGTCTTGCAGGATCTTGATCACGTCGGCCGACAGGCTGCGGTACGGCTTGCGTCCCAGGTTGGCGACGTTCACCGCGATGCGTCCACCGGGCTCGAGCTTCCGCGCGCACTCGGCGAACACGTCGCGGAGCAGATCGAGGTACTCGAGGTACGACGACGGCACGCCTTCGCGTTCGAGCTCCTCCTCGTACTGCTTCCCCGCGAAGTAGGGAGGTGACGTGACCACGAGTGCAACCGAGCCGTCGGCGATCGTCGTCATCGCGCGGGCGTCGCCGCACACGAACGGCTCGGCCACCGGCTCCGGCGCGGGGACCGTCGACTCGGTGGACAGCTCCGGGGCGTGGAATCGCTCGTAGAACCCGGACGCGTCGTGGTTCTCCCGCCGGGACACCCCGAAGTTCGACGTGGTCGTCCCGCGCCGTTCCTGCATCGCAGCCCTTCCGCTCCCCGGACCCTACGCGTCGGGAGCGTAGCGGGCGGGGAACGCGGTCACCGAACGTACGTTCGTTTCCCCGGCGACCGCGAGCAGGGTGTCGTACCGTCGCTGCACGTCGCGGCGGTCGGACGGTTCGGGTACCGACTCGACGCAGGAGTGCAGGATCATCTCCGCCTGCGCGAGGACGACGCCGCGTTGCGCGTCTGACGTCGTGTACTCGGCGATCTTGGTGAGCGCCTCGAGCTGGCGGATCATCACCGCCGGCATGGCGCGACTCGCCTGGCGGATCTTGTCGAACGCGCGTCCGACGAGCCGGTCGTAGCGCATCTCCGCTGCGATCACCCGCACCGCGCCGCCGCGGTCGCGGTGGACGTCGGACGGGCGCCACCGGGCCGAGATCCGGCACAGCGCGTCCGAAAGCCAGTCGACGCACGTCAGTGCGCTGAAGGTGTCGTTGACCGCCGGTGACAGCGCGCGGATCGCGATCTCGACCAGCTGGTCGATCGCGAACGAGAGGTCCTGGGTGAGCGTCCGCTGCGGCCCGGTGACGTGCGAGTGATCGAGTGCGCGCGCGACCGCACCCGCGGCCTCGGGTGGCCAGACGGTGGCGAGGGGGAGTCCTTCGACGAGGAAGTGGCCGGGTCGATACAGGAGCCGGATCACCGCGTCGGCCTTCAGCGCGATGTCGACCA
Source organism: uncultured Actinomycetes bacterium (assembly GCA_963819735.1). Taxonomy (GTDB): domain Bacteria; phylum Actinomycetota; class Acidimicrobiia; order IMCC26256; family DASPTH01; genus CAWFXC01. The sequence continues at coordinate 2,604,107 of CAWFXC010000001.1, forward strand.
GCTCGTCGTAGCCGACGAAGCGCAGGTACCCGCTCTGCGTCGCGGGCACGAGCGCTCCCGACTCCTCGATCCGGATGAGCAGCTCGGTGGGCGAGAGCCCCGTCTCACGCTCGACCGTGGCCGAGCGCTGATCGGACTCCGCCACTTCCGCGTCGATCGCCCCCGAGAGTTCGGCGGCGATGCTCGCGATCACCTCGGGGAGCTGGATCGACTTGGCGACGTGGTGGATGAAGTAGATGAGCACGCCCAGGTCCACCAGCACGAGGAGGATCGCGACTGTGATCGAGAGGTGGGGGACGAAGTCGCCCCCAGCGCCGTTCGACACCGAGCCGAGCGCGAGCACCGAGAACACGAACGTGGCCACGAAGGTGCCCAGGGTGATCTGGGTGCCGAGGTCGCGGACGAAGTTGCGCAGCATGCGCGGGCCGAACTGGGTCGACGCCAAAGTCAGCGCGACGATCGTGATCGAGAACACGAGCCCCACGACGGTGATGACGGCGGCCGCGATCCCGATCAGGGTCTGGCGGGCGGCGTCGGCCGAACCGTTGTTGACCCAGGATGGCAGGGTGATGTCACCGCGGTAGGCGGCCCGGTCGATCGCGTACGTCGCGATGAAGAGCAGAACCGCGAGCGCGACTTCGACCGTCGGGATGACCCACAGGGTTGTGCGCAACGACTCGCGTCGCCACGCCGCCATGCGGGGAAGTCGTAGCTGCACGGGCACTCCTCGAACACAGACGGAACGATCGTGCCGACCAGACTTCCCGGCTCACCCGATCGAGATCATAGGCGGCTCCCGTCCCCGACCGGTCCCGATAGCATCGCCGCCCATGCGGATCCTGCTGGTGTCCGATCTGCACTACACGCTGAAGCAGCTCGACTGGGTCGTGTCCGTCGCGTCCGAGTACGAGTTCGTCGTCGTGGCCGGCGACCTCCTCGACATCGCGTCGATCGTGGAGCCCGACGCCCAGATCGCAGTGGTGCTCGAGTACCTGTCGCGCATCGCGGCGAAGACCACGGTCGTCGTGTGTTCGGGCAACCACGACCTCAACGCCGAGAACGGGCACGGCGAACGCGCTGCACCGTGGCTCGCTGCCGCGCGCGACGCCGGCGTCTTCGTCGACGGGATGCGCCTCGAGACCGACGGTGTGCTGGTGACGGTCTGCGAGTGGTGGGACGGCCCACTCAGTCGTGACGACGTCGACCGTCAGCTCGCCGACGACGCCGCGCTGGTCGGCGACCGCCAATGGATCTGGGTGTACCACGCGCCGCCCGACGACTCGCCCACGAGCTGGACGGGCAAACGGCACTATGGCGACGAGGAGCTCAACGCGTGGATCGGGAAGCACCGGCCCGCGATCGTGTTCTGCGGTCACGTGCACCAGTCGCCGTTCGCCTCGGAGGGCGACTGGGTCGACCGCGTCGGTTCGACGTTGGTGTTCAACTCGGGCCGCCAGATCGGCCCGGTGCCCACCCACATCGAGCTCGACACCGCCGAGGGCATCGCGACGTGGTTCTCGCTCACCGGGATCGAGGAACGCAACCTCGCCGACGTGGAGAGTTCGTAGCCGGAGGGCCGACTAGTACTCGGGATCGGGGTCGCGCGCCGACCGGAGCCGGCTCCCGGTACCGCCACCCCGCATGAGGCTCCCGAGCACGACGTCGACCATGCCGAGGCCGCCCTCGTGATCGGCGTACTGCTGCTTAATGTCGACGAGGTAGGTCGTCATCACCTGGAGCCGCCGGGCCAGGAGCCGGGCGAGCGCGAGCGGCAGGGCCGTCTCCTGTTCGAGCAGCGTCGGCGCGTCGTCGATCACGGCCAGCACCGATCGTTCGTCGGCGATCACGTCGGCGGTCGCGCCGACACCGAGGAGCAGCGACATCTCGCCGACGCAGGCGCCCGGTTCCGCGATCGTCGTGATCGCCACGCCGCCTTTCTCGATCCGGAGACTGCCCTCGAGGAGCACGAAGAGCGCGACGACCGGCTCGCCGTCGACCAGGAGCACTTCGCCCGCGTCCACCGAACGCTGCGGGAACCCCTGGGCGAGTGAAAGCAGCTCCTCCACCGGAGGAGTATCGCGCGAGCCCGACCGGGTCGGGCGAAGCGGTGCCCCTAGCGCCGAGCCGGCACCGGGAGTACGTTGCGCGCACCGCGGGCGCAGCCCGTGGGCTTGAAGGGGAGAAACAGCATGGATTACGTCGCACTGCTTCGTTTCCGTCCATCGGTTTCCAGCGCCGATCGCGATGCCGCACTGTTCCGCCGCGCCGCGTGGGAGTACCCGGCCGGCCTCGACGTGATCGCCGAGTACTGGCCGATGTCGTCGGACGTCACCGTGGTCGCCATATTCTCGACCGACGACATCGCCGCGATCATGGAGCTCGAGTCGGAGTGGAACGACGCGTTCGACATCGATGTCTTCCCCGCCCTCTCCGCCGAGGACGGTCTGCGGATCGGGGCCGACGTCTTCGCGCGTCTGCCGCGCATGCAGCAATAGGGCCGTCGGGAATCCGCGGGTGACGCGGTGAAGTCGGCGATCGAGGTCCTCGACCGACAAACGGAGTGGGGTCGCGGTGCACCTCCAACAGCGCTCCCGCAGGCGGAAGCACTCTTGGAGGTGGCGGGAGTCGAACCCGCCCGGGCACTCGCGCCCGGTCGTGCTCGAAGCACGTTTCCGCAGGTCAGAGGGTATATTTCGGCGTCCGCCATCGTCCTCGTGGACGACCTCCGTCCAAAACACCGGATTCTGTGTCGTGTCGTGTCATTTCTGTGTCACGCCTCGCGCCGGAGCGCCACGAGCTCGCCGGCCGCATCCGCAGTGGATCGCCGAAGCGTGTTCGAGCTTCTCGGTCAGCCTTGCCTGTGCTCCCTCGAAGAGGTGCCCATAGACGTGAGCGTGATGGAGGCGTCGGTGTGGCCCATGCGCTGCGCGACCTCCAGCGGGTTGGCCCCCTGCTCGATCAACAGGCTCGTGTGCGTGTGGCGCAGGTCGTAGGTCCGGAACGTCTCGGGGAGCCCAGCACCGATGAGCGTGGGCCGGATGACGTGGTCACGGAGCATCGGCACTTCGAGGCGGCCCGGGCTCTTGACGGCATGGAACAGGGGAGC
>CAWFXC010000002.1:0-597618 GCA_963819735.1 uncultured Actinomycetes bacterium
ACTACAACGACGGCTTCGTCCTGCCCCTCGCCATCGACCGTGAGTGCGCGGTCGGGGCGGTCCCCCGGGCCGACGGCCTGGTCCGCGCCCGCTCGCTCGAGCTGCCCGGCGAGGTCGTGGTGCCGGCCGACGGCCGGGCCGATCCGGGTGCCGTCGAACCCACGTGGGGTCGCTTCGTGGCCGGGGTGGTCACCACGCTCGCCGGCCGCGGCATCACGGTGCCGGGAGCCGAGCTGGTTGTCTCGTCGAGCGTGCCCGCGGGGTCGGGGCTGTCGTCGAGCTCGGCGCTGGCGGTGGCGGTCACGTTGTCGCTGGCCGGGCTCGCGGGCGTCGAGCTCGACCGGGTGGAGGCGGCGCGGTTGGCGCTGGCCGCGGAAGTTGCGGCCACCGGGGTGCCGGGCGGGTTGATGGACCAGCTGGCGTCGCTCTACGGGCGGGCCGGGCACGCACTGCTGATCGACTGCCGCGCCACGACCGTCGAGCCGGTGCCGATCGCGCCGGGGATCGCGGTGCTCGTGGTGCACTGCGGGGTGCCGCGCACGCTCGCGGGCAGCGAGTACGCGACGCGGCGCGCGAGTTGCGAGGCGGTTTCGGCGCGGCTCGGTGTACCCGCGCTGCGCGACGCCACCGCCGCGCAGGTGGCCGACGACCCGCGCGCGCGACACGTCGTCGCCGAGAACGCGCGCGTGTTGGAGACCGCGGCCGCATTGCCGTCGGGCGATCTGGCACGGCTCGGCCCGTTGCTGCTTGCCAGCCACGCCAGCCTGCGCGACGACTTCGAGGTGTCGACCCCCGAGCTCGACCTGCTCGTGGAGCTGCTCGTCGAGTGCGGCGCCGCCGGGGCCCGCCTCACCGGCGCCGGGTTCGGCGGCTGCGTCGTCGCGCTCGTGCAACGCAATCACGCCGACACCGTCGCGGCCAAGGCCGCGCTCCGCTACCGCGAGACCACCGGGATCGAGCCCACGGTCTTCGTCGCCCGCGCCGTCGACGGCGCCCACCGCGAGACCCGCACGACCCTGAGACCACTCCAGCCGACCGGGGCCGACTGGACCACGGTCCCGCGGACCGCGCGCGCGGAGAGGGTCGCGAAAAATCTTCAGCTAGCGCGGGCGCTTGCACCGGTGCGAGCGCGGGCGCAAGCGCCGGTGCGAGCACGACTCTTTTCGCGACACACCCTGCGCGCGGAGGGAGGGAGGGAAGCGGCGACGCGCCCATAGCGAGCCGCGCACTGCGCTACATCCGGCCGAGGAGCTCCGACTTCTTGGCCTCGTACTCGGCGTCGGTGATGTGGCCCTGGTCGCGCAGGCGGGCGAGCTGCTCGATCTGCCCGGGCACGTCGGCCGCCGCCGGAGCGGCGGGCGCGGCCGCCGCGGGCGGGGGCGCCATCATCGCCACCGGCATGTTGCGCGCCTCCATCTGCCGGTAGATCTCGTGCTGCACGCCGTCCGGGTGGCGGATGAAGTCGAAGTGCGACTGCCCGTCCTTGCCCGCCGACTCGATGTCGAGGTCGCCGGCGCCGATGAGGCGGTCGATGATGCGCTGGTGGAAGTTGATGTTGTTGACCCGCTCGAGCGGGATCTCGACGCCCCGCTTGGCGAACACGCCGGTGCGGTAGATCACCCGGCGGCTCGTGACCACGAAGTAGGTCATGCGCCACTTGAAGTACTCGAGTGCGAGCCAGCCGGCCCACGCGATCGCCACGATGCCGACGAGGATGCCGCCGTACTTCGAGATCCAGTCGGTGTCGCTGCTCAGCACCAGGATCAGGATGATCGCCAGCGGGATCCCGGTGAAGATGTTGCGCGAGAAGTACCACCAGTGCGGGCGGAGATCCAGCGCGAGCGTCTCACCCTCTTGGATCAGGTTGTCGGGATACGCCATGCGGCGAGATTACGGCACTCCGGCGCCCGTTCGCGGGAGGCGCGCCATCACGACCGGTTCAGGCCCAGCCGAGCTCGTGGAGCCGGTCGTCGCTCATGCCGAAGTAGTGCCCGACTTCGTGCAGCACGGTGACCCGCACGCGGCGCGCGAGATCGGCCTCGTCGTGCGCGATGCCGCACAGCGATCCGCGGAACACGGTGATGTGATCGGGCGCGACACCCGCGTAGCTCATGGGCCCGCGCTTGGTGATCGGCACCCCTTCGTAGAGACCGAGCAGCGTGCCGCCGGCACGTGCAGCCTGCGCCGGCGTCGGCCAGTCCTCCACCACCACCGCGACGTTCTCCATCGCCTCGCCGAGCTCGGGCGGGATCTCGTCGAGCGCGTCCGACACCATCTGTTCGAAGCGCTCCTCCGTCACCGTCACCACCGTTCGGACCGTATCGCGATTGTCGAAATTTCCTCTTGCTTTCGACGGCGCGCGTCCGTACGATGCGGAGGCCGGTGGACACCTACTCGGTGCCGGGCACGCCCCTTCGGGGACGGCTCCCGGAAGACGGGTAGGAAGAAGCTGGTGCGGCAACCGAGTCGACCGGGACCACCCCTGGGAGGCGAGGAAGTCGGAGGCCACGATCGGTCCGAGTTCCCGGGGCAACCCTGGGGCGAGGGGTCGGCGGGGGCGCCTTCGGGCGCAGTCGTCGGCAAGTCGAGCGTTCGCCGGCGGTTGTAAACGCAGCAATGCGGGTGCGGCCGGTGGCGGTGCGGGAGACAACCGGTGGTGGGCGGCGGTGGCCCCGAGGAGTTCGAAGCTGCAACGCAGCGGAGACTACTCGGGGCCTTCTGCTGTCCGGCCTGCTGTCCCGGGTCGGTGCCGAGCAGGTGCCCGGGGCCGCAGCCCGCACGATCCTCCTTACGCGCGTGCGGACGCGGGCGACGCGCGCTCGACGCCCGTGATCCACCCGAAGGGTCGCGATCGATGTCGTACCCGGGCGGTACCGTGCGACCGTGGACCCGGACCCCCTCCTCCACGGCCTCGACCCGACGCAACGGGAGGCCGTCACCAGCCGCGCCGCGCCGCTGGCGATCCTGGCCGGCGCCGGCTCGGGCAAGACCAGAGTCCTCACCCGGCGCATCGCGTGGCAGTCGCGCGAAGGGCTGATCGATCCCGGGCACGTGCTCGCGGTCACGTTCACCCGCAAGGCCGCCGGTGAGCTGCGGTCGCGCCTCAACAAGCTCGGCGTGCGCGAGTCGGTCACCGCGGGCACCTTCCACGCCATCGCGCTCGCGCAACTGCGCCGCCGCACCGAGGAAGCCGGGCGCACCATGCCCGCACTGCTCGAGCGCAAGGTGCGGATCCTCATCCCGATGGTGCCGGGCCGCGGCCGCGAGGCGGCGCTGCTCGCGGGTGAGCTGGCGTCGGAGATCGAGTGGGCCAAGGCCCGGCTCATCAAGCCCGACCGCTACGAGCATGCGGTGGCCGCCGCCGGTCGCAATCCTCCGCGCGCCCCGGCCGAGGTCGCCGAGATCTTCCGCAACTACGAACGCGAGAAGCGCAAGCGGGGCCTCGTCGACTTCGACGATCTCATCTCCGGCTGCGCCGACGCGCTCGAACGCGACCCCGAGTTCGCCGCCGCGCAACGGTGGCGCTTCCGTCATCTCTTCGTCGACGAGTTCCAGGACGCGAGCGCGGCGCAGTTCCGCCTCGTGCGCGCCTGGCTCGGCGATCGCGCCGACCTGTGCGTGGTGGGCGACGGCGACCAGGCCATCTACGGCTTCGCCGGCGCCGACTCGTCGTACCTCGTGCGGTTCAGCGCCTACTTCCCCGCCGAGCAGTTCCCCGCGATGGGCGTGGTGCGGCTGGGGAGCAACTACCGGTCGTCGCCCCAGGTGGTGGCGGCGTCGAGCGCGGTGCTCGGGCCGCCCAGCCGGCGGCGGCCGCCGATCCACGCCGCCCGGCCCGACGGCCCCTCCCCCACCTTCACCGAGTACCCCACCGACGAGGAAGAGGCCCGCGGCATCGCCCGCGCGCTGCGCGCGGCCCACGAGCCCGACCGTTCCTGGTCGCGCATGGCCGTGCTCTACCGCATCAACGCGCAGTCGGCGCTGTTCGAGGAGACGTTCGCCAAGGCCGGCGTGCCGTTCCGCGTGCGCGGCGGCGGTCGCTTCCTCGAACGCCCTGAGGTGAAGGTCGCGATCGACTCGTTGCGCAGCACCGCCGCCGCCGCGCCCGGCCGGGTCTTCGCCGAGCACCTCACCGACTTCGCCGACGACGCCGAGGAGCTGTCCGACGAACGCCGCGAGCACGTCGACGCGCTGGTGCGCCTCGGCAACGAGTACCTCGAGGCCGAAGGCGGTGGCGGTACCGTCGACGGCTTCCTCTTGTTCCTCAACGCGTCGCTGCGGGGCGACGACGCCGGCGAGCTGGGCGACGACGCGGTCGAGCTGCTCACGTTCCACCGGGCCAAGGGGCTCGAGTTCGACACCGTGTTCGTCGCCGGGCTCGAGCGCGGGCTCGTGCCCATCTCGCACGCCAAAACTCCCGAAGCGCTCGACGAGGAGCAGCGGCTCCTCTACGTCGCACTGAGTCGCGCCGAACGCGCGCTGCACCTGAGTTGGGCCAAGCAACGCACGGTCGGGATGCGCACCGCCAACCGCAACCCGAGCGTGTGGGTGGCGCGTATCGAGCGTTCGGTCACCGGCGCGCCCGAGGAGGAACCCGAGGGCGACGCCCGCAGCGCCATCGCCAACGCCCGCGCGCGCGTCGAGGGAGCGCGCGGCGCGTCCACCAAGGCCAACCGCGCCGAGGTGTCGCAGGCCGACGCGCCGCTCTACGAGGCATTGGTCGAATGGCGGTTGCGGCTGTCCCGCGCCGCCAACGCGCCCGCCTACGTGATCTTCCCCAACAGCACCCTCGCCGCCATCGCCACCGCGCGTCCGCGTACGCAACGCGCGCTGCTCGCCGTCCCGGGCATCGGGCCGGTGAAGGCCGAGCGCTACGGCGAGAGCGTCCTCACGCTGGTGGCCGACCACGCCGGCGCCGCCACCCTCTCGTAGGCCCGGCGCGCGTCAGACGCGCGTCGCCACCAGCAGGAACGACCATTCGGCGATCACCGGCTCCACCCGCTCCACGTGCAGCCCGCCGACCGCGCTCACGAGATGCTCGAGCGATCCCATCGAGAACCCGTGGTAGTGGGTGGGGTCGAGCTCGAGGGTACGGCCCGGGTAGTGCTCCTCGTCGGGCACCACCACCGCGAGCGTGCCGTCGGTCACCAGCACCCGCCGCCACTCGGCCAGCACCGCGAGCGTGTCCACGTAGTGCTCGAGGTTGTGCCGGGCGATGAGCGAATCGAACGAGCAGTCGCGGAACGGCAGCGCGCCGCCGTCGGCCGCGATGTCGGCCTGGCTCGTCTTGCCCGCGACGTTGCCGATCGTGCCCGCCTCACCCCCGGGCGTGAGGTCGAGGCCGAACGAGTCGGTCGACGTCTTGCGGTACCCGCACCCGATCTCGAGCGCCCGCCCCCGCACGTAGCCGAGCACCGCCAGCCGCTCGGGATGCGTCGCGTCGTCCTCGGCGCCGCACCCGCAACTCCCGCGCCCGCGCGCCACCGCGATCCGGGTGCGGACGGTCGCGGGCACCGACGCCCGGTACACGCTCCTGAGTGTCTCGTGTGCATTCACCGGCTCGGGCCCCCTCGCACGAACCGCGGACCGTGGGCTTACCGGGCCGTCCGCACCAGCTTGCGCAGCTTGCGGGTCGCGCGTTGCTGGAACGTCACGACCTTCTCCTTCGACTTCTCGACCTGGTAGCCGAGCTCGTAGCGCCAGTCGCCCGCGCCGTCGGCCACGTAGTCGCGCCACCGCCACGGTTCGGCGCGCACCGACCGCGGGGAACGTCTCGTCGACCGGCACCCGGTGCAGCACGCCCTGCCCCACCGACGGGCCCACGCCCTGCCACCACGGCACGTCCTTGGCCACCGCCTTGCGCAGGCTGTCGTCGTTGACGAGCGGCGTGATGTCGAGCTCGCGGTGGGCGAACGCACCCGCCTTGGTCTCGATCTTGGCGATCCGCTCCTGCTGCGGTGCAAGGTAGGAGAAGTGCCAGCCCGCGTCGGCCAACTGCCGGTCGTTGTCGACGTACATCGTGCGCAATTCCTGCGGCGACACGTAGTCGAGCGTGAGGCGGCGCGTCGCCCGCGCCCGGTTCCACAGGTCGCGGCTGCGCAGGTTGAGCGCGTAGTACGACACGGCCATCTGCAGCCCGACGACGTCTCCGGGGTGCGCGAGCACCTCGGGGAGCGCGCGCACCGCGCTCGCGTGCGGGATCTCGTCGCAGTCGCAGACGAGCACGATGTCGTCGGGCGCCGCGTCGGTGAGGCCGCGCAGCGCGGCGTTGCGTTGGAGGTGTTCGGCGATCCACCGGTTGTCGAACGTCGGCAGGTCGTTCACGTGCACGGTCGTGATCTTGTCGGCGAACGCGTGGAACTCGTGGGCCCGTTCGGTGAAGTAGTACGGCTTCGCCATCCCCGAGTGCGTGGTCGACGCCTCCACGAGCACGAACCGGTCGACCACCGGGTCGAGCTCGTGCAGGCGGATCGTCAACGCATCGAACTCGTCGAAGAACATGAAGCAGTCGATGACCTTGGCCACGCCACCACCATCCGCTCAGCCAGCCGGACCGCCCGCCTCACTCGTCCTGCTGACCCAAAACGTACAGGAAGCGGCAACCACCCCGTGCACCACCCCGCTTGACGGCACCCACGCACGGGTGAACCATGGAGAAACCAGCGGAAACTCGAGGTGTGCGATGGCAATGCTGCCCCTCTACCCCCTCCACCACAGCGGTGCGTACCGCGATCGGCTCGGGGTGATCGGGGTGGAGCCCGCGCTGGTCGACGAGATCGATCTCGACCTGCTCGAGCTCCGGGTCGATCCGCACGCCTACTGCGACCTCACCGAGGCCGAGTACTTCGCGGTGGCGTGGCGCTACGGGCTGGGCGGGCACACCGACCACTCGATGAAGGATCTCGCCCACGAGCTCGGGTGCAGCCACGCCGAAGCGCGGGAGCTGCTCGGCGGCGCGCTCGACAAGCTGCGGCAACGCCTCAGCTCGCCGTAGCGCACCGCGCCGCATTCCGCCCGATATCCGATCCTCCGTGTCGCGCGCGATGCCACGCTTACGGGCATGACCACGCCCTCGGCCGACACCGCACCCCGCTCCGAACCCTTCCGCGCCCCCGACGCCGACGACCCGACCGGCCGGCTCGGCGCCTACATGGCGCGCACCACCACCCCGCTCGACCTGCTGGCCCTGCTGACGCTGTGGATCGTGCTCGTCCCGCCGAGCGACTTCGGGTCGAACCACCACGGGTCGACCTTCGCCGCGGTCGTGCGCGTCGCGCTCGTCGGTCGTGTACGGCATCGACCTGGCCATCCGCGCCCACCTGGCCCGCCGGCACTGGCACTACATCCGCACGCACCCGCTGAGCCTGGTGGTCGTCGCGTTCCCGCCGGTGCGGGTGATCTTCAGCTTCCGGCTGGTGAAGTCGGTCTTCCTCCGCGGCAACCTCCAACGATTCCTGCTCGCGGCGACGGTGCTGGCCCTCAACTTCGCCATCATCGTCGACCTCTACGAACGCCACGCCAAGGGCAGCAACATCCACTCGCTGGGCGAGTCGATCTGGTGGGCGATCACCACCGTCACCACCGTCGGCTACGGCGACTACTTCCCCGTCACCACCGGCGGCAAGATCGCGGCCACGCTCATCATGGCCATCGGGATCCTGACCATCGCGGTGATCACCGCACAGGTCGCGTCGAGCTTCGTCGACCAGGCCGCCCGCTCCCGGTCACGATCGGCGACGCCCGATCCCGCGCGCGCACCCGAGGCCGCGCCGGTCCCCTCCGAGGTGTCGATGGCCGACATCGCCCGGCGGCTCGAGCGCATCGAAACCTTGCTCGCGGCGCGCTACGGCAGCCCCGACGCCGGCGCGCCCTGACCCCGCGCGCTCAGCCCAACCCGAATGCGGGCAATGCCGCACCCGCCTTGCGCAGCACGTCGAGCGACGCGTCCCACCCCGCGCGCTCGCTCTCGTTCATCTGCGGCCACAGCGGCGCGCTCGCCCCGTCGGGCCCGAGCAGGCAGGGCAGGCTGGCGCACACGCGGTCGCCCACCCGCACCGACACCGGGATGATGGTGCCGTTCTCGCGGCCGATGCACCGCACCAACCCGCTCACCGTGAGCCCGATGCCGTGGCGAGGCGATCCTCGCAGCTCCCGCACCCGGTAGGCGGCGGTGCGCACCCCCTGCTCGATGTTCGTGTACCACTCAGGGGTGAGCTCGATCCCCCGCTGCGCCGCGTACTCGGGCAGCGGCAACGCGCCGATGGTCGCGCTGCTGAACAGGAACACCGACGAGTCGCCGTGCTCGCCGATCACCCACGCGTGGATGCTGCGCGGATGCACCCCGCACGCGGTCGCGAGCTGCTCGCCGAAGCGCAACGTGTCGAGCGACGTACCCGACCCCATCACCGACACTGGATTACCGGCCCACCGGCGGGTGAGGTACTCGGTGAGCACGTCGAGCGGGTTCGTCACCATGATCACGATGCGAGGGAGCCCACCCGCCTCCATCGCCTTGGCCGTCGTCTCCAGGATCTCGATGTTGCGCTCGAGCACGTCGAGGCGCGTCTCCCCCGGCGTGATGTGCGCACCCACGGTGACGACCATCACGTCTTCGGGTTCGAACTCGGCGAAGCTGCGGCCGCGGATCTCGGTCGCGGGCAGCAACGGCAGCGCGTGCAGGTAGTCGAGCGCTTCGCCGCGGGCGCGGTCGCCGGTGCGGTCGTAGAGCGTCACGCGTCCGGCGAGGCCCTGCATGATGAGCGCACCCGCGGTGGCAATGCCCACTCCACCCGCGCCGACGATGCCCACCCGCAACCCGCTCATGGGCGAGGGAGCCTAGATCTCGCGCAGCACGCCGGCCCGCTGCAGTTGGGCGACGGCGGACGTGCGCGACGAGACCCCGAGCTTGCGGTACAGCGAGATGGCCTGGGTCTTCACCGTGTTGCGCGAGATGTAGAGGCGTTCGCCGATGGCCTGGAACGAGAGGCTGGTGTCGAGCAGCGGCACGAGCCGCAACTCGGCCGCGGTGAGCGACGACACACCGACCGACGGTCCCGCCGGGGCCTCCCGCAACGCTGCGTGCAGCGCTTCGGCCTGCTCCGGGAGCGATCCGAGCTGCGGTCGTTGGGCGACGATGTCGTTCACCTGGCGCAGCGACGCCTTGGCACCCTCGGCGTCGCCCAGGGTGATGTAGACGCGGGCCAGCTCGAGCAGCGCCTGCACCGACACCACCGGCAGCGCGTACGTGAGCAACGGGCGCAGCGACGCGGCGCGCGCCGCCAACGCGCGCGCCTCCGCGATGTCGCTGCGATGCACCGCGGTTCGCGCCGCGACCGCGTAGACCAGTGCGCTGGTCCAGTAGCCGTCGAACTGGCCGTCGTCGAGCATCGCCCGCGCCTGATCCGAGAGTTCCTGCGCGCCGCACCAGTCGTCGCGGTCGATGGCCACGAGGCAGCGCTCGGCCAGCACCACCGCCGCGAGCGGGAGCGCGCCCGCCGCCATCGCGGCGTCGAAGGCGCGGGCGAGGAGCGGATCGGCTTCGTCCTGCTCGCCAGTGATCACGGAGGCGAGGGCTTCGGTGTTGAGCATCGTGGCCCGGTACGGGCTCGCGGGGTTGAGCTCCTTCCACGCGGTCTGCGCGTCGCACAGCATCTCGGGGATCCCGCACCGGCATAGGAGCGCGCGCAGGTACGCGAGCGACGCGTGCACGGTGTTGCCGTCGGGCAGCATGCCGGTGTCGGGCGCCGACTCGGCCGCCGCCGCCCAGTCCTCCGCAGTACTCGCCTGGCCGAGCATGGCGTAGATGAGCGCGCCGTGGAGGGCGACGGCCGGATACCGGTCGATCGACGACTGGGCGTAGAGCCACTGCATCCACTGCAGCAGCGTGTCGACCCGGCCGCTCGCCCACACCGGTTGCACGATGTTCACGAAGATGCGGGCGACGGTGTCGGTGTCGCCCGCCTGTTGCGCGTAGGCGATCGCGGTCTCCGGGAGGCCGTTCGCCTCGCACCACGCCGCCGCCCGCGCGTTGAGCACCGGCACCAGATCGGGTTCGGTGCGTTGCAGCTCCGCGCGCAGCAGATCGCGGAACAGGTGATGGAAGCGGAACCACTGCCGGGTGCGGTCGAGCGGCACGAGCAGCAGGTTGCGGCTCTCGAGGTAGTCGAGCATCCGCGCCGAGCCCTCGGTGTCGAGCACCGCGTCGCACAACGGACCGCACATGCGGTCGAGCACGGAAGCCCGGGTGACGAACTGCGCGACCTCGGGCGCGGCGCGCTCGAGCAACTCCGAGCGCAGGTAGTCGCCGAGGAAGCGCTCGTCGCCGCTGAGCGCGAAGCGGCCGTCACCACCCGGGGCACCCACCCGCATCCCCATGGCGGCCAGGTACAGACCGGTGGGCCAGCCCTCGGTGCCGAGCACCAGGTCCTGCACCTCGGCATCGGTGCACTCCGCACCCGCGCCGCGTAGCAGCAGGCCCGCTTCGCGCGCTTCCATCGCGAGGTCCGGCGTGCCGATCTCCGCGATCCGCCCCTCGGCGCGCAGCCGGGCCGCGGGAATGGGCAGGGCCACGCGCGAGCCGAGCGCGAGTCGCGCGCCCGGGGGCAGGTGCGTGGCGAACGCGTCGATCGCCGCCTGGCCCTCGGGATTGGTGATCACGTCGACCTGGTCGAGCACGAGCACGACCGGTTCCGTCATCGCGGCCATCGCGGCGAGCAGCGTGCGCACGACGGCGACGTCGTTGGTGGGCGTGGCCAGGGCCCGGAACACGCGGGCGCCGATCGCCTCGACCCGGTCGAGGGCCACCGCGATGTAGGTGAGCAGCACCGCGGGGTCGTTGTCGGCGTCGTCGAGGGAGACCCACGCCACGTTCGGTGCGTGCGGCTCGGCCCACTGGGCGAGGAGCGTGGTCTTGCCGTAGCCCGCAGGGGCGACCACCGTCGTGATCGGCGGCGCGTCGGGGACGGTCAGCCGCGCCGCCAGCGCAGTGCGCGCCACGATGCCCGGCCGCGACGAAGGGATGAGCAATTTCGATTCGAGAAGCTCGAACGACGCCGCTCCAGCCCCCGGAAACTGCGCAGTCCGGGCCTTGGCCTGCGGCACCACGGCGGCGAGGTTACCCGCTGGTAGGCGCGGTGACGACTACCCGTCAGATTGGACAGCCGAGGGGTCGCCGACGCTCTCGCCCGAGTTCTCGCCCGAGGCGTCGCGGGGCGCCGCGAACAGCACGATCCGCTTGCCCGAGGGGTCGAGGCCGATCCCGTAGACCGGGTGCGGGAGCACGTCCCCGTCGGCGTCCGTCATGTTCACCACGACGTCGCACACGGTCGAGAGCTCCGGATGGATGGCGAGGAAGTCGTCGAGCTGTCCGATGTTCATAGCTGTCCCTGTCTCAGAAAACGCTGCCCGTCCTCGGGTGCGTACCCATGAACAACGAAACGAAACCGCGCCCGGTTCCGCGGCGAACCCGCCCAAGGGAATCGTGCGTACAGCGCGATACCCTCCACCGATGGCGGAGGACAGCACGTCCGACGCCGGCAGTTCGCTCCTGCACGAGCTGAGCCGGCGGCGTCGCCACAAGCCGCTGCGGGAGCTGCCCACGCTGATCCGCGAGGCGGTGCACCTCGTGTGGCGTGCCGCCCCGCGCGAAGCCACGCTCGTGGTGTCGGTGAACGCGGCGACGGGATTGCTCACCGCGGTGCAGCTCGGGCTCACGCAACGCCTGCTCACTGCCGTGCTGCACGTGCAGAACGGCAGCTCGGTGCGGTCGGTGATCCCCGAGTTGGCCGCGTTCGTGGTGGTGCTCACGATCCTCGGCATCCTCACGCTGTACCAGTCGGAGAAGAAGCGGGTGCTGGCCGAGCTGGTCACGCAGTACTCGCAGATCCTGGTGGCCACCGCGGCGGCGCAGGCCGACCTGGTGGAGTTCGAGCGGCCCAGCTTCCACGACCGGTTGCAGCGCACGATGGCCAACGCCACCACCCGCCCGGTCGACGTGACCTACGCGCTCATGGGGATGGTCGCCGCCATCTTCACCGTCGCCGGGGTCGTGATCGCGCTGGCGATCGTGCAACCGATCCTGCTCGTGCTCGCGCTGGTGGCGTTCGGCCCGGTGTTCCTCGTCGCCCGGCGGCTGTCGCGCATCTCGTTCGCGTTCGACGTGGAGGAGACCGAAGCCGATCGGCGCCGCCACTACCTCATGATGCTGTTGTCGATGAAGCCGCCGGCCAAGGAGCTGCGGGCCTACGAGCTCGCGGGCTTCTTCACCACGTACCAGAACCGCCTGTGGAACGAACGCATCGGCCGCCTCAACCGCTACACCAAGCGCCGGATCAAGCTCGGCATCATCGGGCAGCTCATCAACGGCGTGCTGTTCGCCGCCGTGGTGGCGACCCTGGTGTGGCTGTTGTCGTCGGGGCGCACCAGCGTGTCGGATGCCGCGGTCGCCGCCGGCGCCATCCTCATCCTCGGCCAACGCATGAGCGCGCTCATCGGGAACGGTGGCCAGCTCTACGAAGCCGCGCTGTTCCTGGCCGACGTGCAGGAGTTCCTCGACGAGGTCACCGCCCACCAGCGCGCCGAACCCACCGAGCACGTGGCCGAGGAGTTGCACGACATCCGCCTCGACGACGTGTACTTCCGCTACCCATCGGGCAATCACGACGCGCTGGCCGGCGTCTCCCTCGATCTGCGCCCCGGTGAGGTGGTGGCGTTGGTGGGGCCCAACGGATCGGGCAAGACCACCCTGGCCAAGGTGCTGGCGCAGCTCTACTTCCCCGACAAGGGCGCGGTCTACTGGAACGGCACCGACGCCGCCGGCCTCGATCACGTCGCGCTGCGCGACCAGATCGCGGTGATCTTCCAGGACTTCGAGCAGTACATGTTCTCGGCCAGCGAGAACATCGGGCTCGGCCGCACCGACAAGCTCGACGACCGCGCCGGCATCGAGGAGGCCGCGCAGCGCGCCGGGGCCGACGAGTTCATCTCCGCCCTCACCGGCCGCTACGACGCGCTGCTCGGCCCCGAGTTCATCGGCGGGTCCGACCTGTCGATCGGCCAGTGGCAGCGCATCGCCATCGCCCGGGCGTTCTTCCGCGACGCCAACCTGGTGATCCTCGACGAACCCAGCTCCGCGCTCGACGCCGACGCCGAGGCCGCCCTGTTCGACCGCCTGCGCGAGCTGTGCGCGGGGCGGGCGGTGGTCGTGGTGTCGCACCGCTTCTCGACCGTCACCAGCGCCGATCGCATCTACGTGCTCGAGGCGGGCAAGGTGATCGAGCAGGGCCCGCACGCCGAGCTCCTCGCCTCGGGCGGCACCTACGCCCGCATGTTCAACGTGCAGGCCGCGCAGTATCTCGACGGCGACGGCGGCATCCTGCGCGGTTGATCGTCAGGGTTTCTTGACGCGGACCTCGATGTCAGGTAAACCTGACGGTCAGGACTACCTGACGTGGAGGACTACCTTGCTCGACATGACGCGTAGCCGGCCGACACCGCCCTCGCTGCTCGACCCGCCGGAGTGGGTCACCCAACTCAACGGGTTCGAGATGTTTCGCGTCCAACCATCCGAGCACGGGTGGAGCGCATGGCCCGAGGGCGTCGATGAAAACGTCGAGTTTCCCGGGGGGACATGGCGCGTCATGCTGGTCATGCCGGTCGACCTCTCCATCACGGAGACGCATGTCGATCCGCTCCTCTTCCTCGTCGCACTGGCCGACGGCGCCGCCAAAGTCGAAGACAAGATCCAAGAACTGGTCACCCATTGCCGTAACTCGGGCAAGACCTGGACGCAGATCGGTCAGGCGCTCGGCATGACCAAGCAGTCTGCGTGGGAGCGGTTCTCGGGCGAAGAGTGACCCACGCTGCTGTTCGGCGCGTATGCCAGACGCGACGGCGGTTGACTTCCGCGCGGGGCTACCGGGCCGACGCGGTGATCAGCTCATCGGTGACCCAGCGCGCGACGTCGTCGGGATACGGCGACCGCCAGCCCGAGGATGATGTGTTCGAAGCCGGCGTCGATCGCTTCGCCGATCGCGTCCCGGGTGGTGACGGGCTCGTCATACGAGACCGACAGGTGCATCGAGCGGGTGATCGCCGCCGGGTCGCGACCGATCTCGGTGCAGTAGCGGTCCAGCAGCGCGCTGCGACTGATCGCGTCATCGATGTCGCCACCGGGGATGTTCCACACGTCGGCGTGCTCGGCGACCACGCGCAGCACCGCGATCGAGCGGCCGCCGATGACGATTGGTGGGTACGGACGCTGGACGGGTTTCGGGTTGCCGAACGCGCCGGTGAGGTCGACGTAGGTGCCGTGGAAGTCGAACGGTTCGGGCTCCGTCCACAACCGACGGATAACCGTGCACGCTTCGGCGAGGCTCCCCACCGCGTGCTCGGCATCGTGGAAGGGGAGGCCGTGGGCTGCGTACTCGCGCCCGGCCCCCGGGAGGCTGGGTCGTGAGCCCGCGCCGATGCCGAAGTCGAGCCGACCGTCGGAGACGACGTCGACGGTCACCGCGATCTTGGCCAGCATCGCGGGCGGCCGGAAGCGGTTGCTGGTCACGAGCAGGCCGAGGCGCAGTCGCCGGGTCTGGGCGGCAAGCGCCGAGAGCAGGGTCCAGCCTTCGTAGATCGGTCCGGTCCGGTCGCCGCCGATCGGCACGAGGTGATCGAACAGCCACGCGTGCTCGATCTCCGGGATCGTGTCCGCTTCGAGCCAGACCCGGAGGACTTCTCGGTAGTCGACGTTCATCGGCGCAGTCATGATCCCGAAACTGGCCCGGGGTGTCTGCGCCATGGTCCGTTGTCCTTTCGACTGCGGGGAGGAACTGGCTCCGGACAGCTCAGCGCAGCAGTTTGCGGTCGCGCAGGTCGACGACGAAGGCATCGAGATCGGTGCGCGCGGTCTCCACGTCCACATCGAACACCTCGAGCACCGCGTCGACCATCGCGTCGAGCGTGGTCCCATTCGCGAGCAATGGCCACACCACTGCCCCGGCGCCGGTGACGTTGAGGTAGAGCGACGTCTCGAGGTCGAGCACCACGATCTGCTCGTCCAGCGCGCGCCAGGTGACGCCTTCGATACGTAGCGTGAGTGCTGGTGCGACCGCGTCGTTTTCGGCGCCCTGGTCGACTCGCTCACTCATCTGACCCTGGCCCTCGCACGACCGCCGACAGTAGTCGTGAAGACCACAAAACGATCAGATCGCACCCGGGCGTCCACCCACCCGTTACCGTCTTGCGTTCGGAAGGCAGTAGGAGCGGGGGCTGGGATGACGGCGTCATCGGGGACGTCCACTGCCGACGAGAGCGAGCGCGCCACCCGCGCGGGTGAAGCCCCTCGACGCCATCGGCTCACCAATCCGCATCCCGCGATCGTCGCCGGCGTGCTCACGCTGTTGTGCCTACCGCTGCCGCCGACGGTTCCGACCGTCGGCGATCGCCTCGACTCCTCGTGGATGCTCGGCCTTTCTTTGGCTGCCGCCCACGGCAACACGTTCGGATCGCGAGTGGTGTTCACCTACGGGCCGCTCGGGTTCCTCTCGGCCCCGAACATCGTGTGGCTACCGGGCACCGTGCTCGGGTTGCTCTACGTAGCCCTCGCCGCATTCGCCCTCTACTACTTCGTGTACCGCGCAGCATTGGAGTGGCTGCCAGTGTGGGGTGCGATCGTGGTCGTGCTCGGTATCGCGTTGGCCGCCGCGCGGATCGCGATGGTGGCCGAGATCGCGACCCTCGCCCTCCTCGCGTGGGCGGTACTGCTCGTGCGGCCGCCGAATCTCCCGAACCGCCTCGCGCCGTGGATACCGGTGGTGTTCGGCGCCGCCGCCGCGGTGCAGTTCTTGGTGAAGTTCAGCGTGGGCGCGGTCGCGCTCATCGCCGCGCTCATCGTCGCGTTGGTCCGCACTGAGCGCGTGCGGAATCTCGTGCTGGTGATCGGCGCGCTCGTGGTCGCGTTCTGGTTTTCGTGGTTCGCGCTCGGCCGATCACTCGGCGACTTCCCCGACTGGTTGCGGGGCAGCAAGGAGCTCACCAGCGGATACACGTGGGCGATGGGGCTCGGCAACGGACCCGGTAGCGGCCACGACTGGGCGTTCCTCGTGGTGCTGACGGTCATCTTGGTCGTCGGGTTGTGGCAGCAGGTGCGGATGGACGGCACCGCCGCGATCCCCACCGTCTTCCTCGTCGCGGTCGGATTCTGGTTCGCGCTGAAGGAAGGCTTCGTGCGCCTCGATTCGGTCCACGACGTCGTCGGTTTCGTGTTCCTCGCCACCCTGATAGTTGTCGTGCCCTGGGCGAAGCGGTCGACGACGGTTGGCGTGGTCGGCCTGGCCTGCGCGCTGTTGGCGTTCGGCATCGCGCTCGCACCGAACCTGGGCATGTTCAACACCGAGGTCCGCGCGGCAGCCAAGCGGCCCGGCGACACGCTGCTCGATGGTGCCAAGGCACTACGAGCGGTGGTGGACAGTGGCTATCGCGATACCCGCCTGGCCGCGGCCGGCGCTTCCCTCCGCTCCGCGTACCGGGTGCCGACCTCCGTGACCTCGGCGTTGCGGGGCGAGCGCGTGCAGGCGGAGCCGTGGGACATCGCCGCGGTGTGGGCGTATGGCCTCCCCTGGCATCCGGTGCCCGTGTTCCAGTCGTACGCGGCGTACACGCCGTATCTCGATCAGCTCAACGCCGACGCGCTGCAGGGCCGCAACGCTCCCTCGGGTGTGCTCCGGGATCGCACGATTTCGCTCGACCAGCGGCTGCCGGCATGGGAGTCGCCGCAATACATGGTCACCATGACGTGTCGGTACCGCGTTGCCGCGAGCAAGGGAAAGTGGGAAGCCCTCCGACGCGCCGGGAACGTGTGCGGTACCCCGCGTCTCATCGGTGCGGCCAGCATCACCGAAGGCCGAACGGTTTCGGTACCGGCACCGTCGGACTCGTCGAGCATCGTGGTGGCGACCTTCGACTATCCGACGTCTGCACTGCAGCGTCTGCTCGCGATCGCGCTGAAGCCGCTCCACTACCCCACCGTGTCGATTAATGGCGCGGTCCACGACTTCGTGCCCGCGAACGCAGGCCAACAACACCTCATACGCGTGCCGAAGACACTCGGTGCTCGGCAAGTGCCGAACGGCGGGCTCGACATCACGCGGCTCGGCTTCGGCCACGCCGATGGCGCCGTCCACGTGCAGTTCTACGAGATTCCCACTTCCTGATTGGCGCTCAGAGCGCGTCGAGGACGCGTTCGATGACGTGCGCGCCGATGGGCGGTTCGGCGGGCGTACGCCACGGCACCCGGGCGATCACTACCGGCACCGAGGCCGCCAGCGCGGTGAGCTGCTCGAACTGCCGTTGCACCACCGACGGCTCGCGCCAGCCAAGGAGCCGCGGGCAGCTGAGCAGCGGCCCGAACGCTTCCGACGGCCGGAGCTGCTCGACCTCCACGTCGCTCCGTTCGCGGTCGAGCAACGGGAGCACGATGGCGGCCAGCGGCAGCCGATCGGCGGTGGTGTGGGGCGGCGCCACCGCAGTACGACCGTCGGCGGTAATGCGGCTGTGATCAGCCCAGTGGTCGATCAACGCGGCCGCGCCCTCGCGCAACCGGATCTCCGATGCGCCGGGATACACGGTGGGCGGTTGCGTGTCGACGTCGATGCGGAGCAGGTCGTCGGCCACGAGCGGGTAGCCACCAGCCGCCGCGAGCGCGGCCAGCGTCGACTTCCCGTAACCGCTCGGCGCACACAACGCGATCGCGCGCGCCGTCGGCTTCGATCGCGCTGGCGTGCAGGCAGAGGTGGCCCTGCAACGCGAGGAAGCACGCGAGCGCCATGCCCGATGCGAACATCGGCAGCAGGTCTTCCTCGGTCGAGGGATCGAGCCGCGCCGTCGCGTCCGCGCCGTCACCGGAGAAGTCGAACGTGAAGTCGACGACACCCGGTGCACGGATGATCCATCCTTCGTCGCCGACGCGGCCGCCCTCGTAGTAGACGTGCTCGTCGTCGAACAGGTAGCGGATGCCGATGGCGTCGTCAGCCACGCGCTCCACCGTTGCCGCGTTGCCGCGTTCGATCACGAGATCGGCGGGGCCGTCGAAGCAGCGATCGGGCTCGGGGAGCCGCACCGCGCTGGTGATGTGCAGCCCGTGCAGCTGATAGCTGGCGGTCACGCGGCGCCGAAGGCCAGGTACTCGGCCGCGAGGGGGTCGAGATCGACACCCTGGATTCGCAACCACGCGTGAGCATCGAGCCCGGGAGATGCCGACGACGCGCGCACGCCGATCACCAGCTCGGGTGCGAGCGACGCGAGGCGATTGCCGGTCACGAGCGCGCGCCGCAGGCAGGTGTCGCCGAACGGCCACCCGCGCATCACGAGTGCGGCGATGCGGGCGCGCCGCCACGCCCAGGCCGGGAGGTCGAGCCGATCGGGCGGCGTGGGGAGATCGTCGCTCGGGGCACCGCCGGCGAACAGCGTCAGCCCGAGCGATCCTGCGGTGGTGGGCAACGTGTGCCGCCGCAGCCCCCACTCCATGCGGGTCGCGGCCGTCAGCGCAGCGGCCGCTTCGGCGACGTCGCGGGGCCGGGCGTGGCCGAGCCGGCGCAGGCGGTCCCGGGTCATCGCGGCGGTCACCGGCGGAAGCCTAGACAGAGGTGCGCCCGCTCGGCTCGCGGAGGATTGGCCGCGAGCCATGCGTGGTGGAGCAGCATCGCGGTGCCGATGTGCGGATCGTCGGAGAGCCAGTGCTCGCGCAGGCGTTCCGCATCCACGCCGTCGGGGCAGCCGGTGCCGTCCCACGCTTGCGCGAACTCGTGCGTGTGCGGCCCGAACTGCACGTTGCCGAACGACGCCTTGCTCGTGCGTTCGACGATCTCACCGGGGAGCAGCTCGGCGAAGTGACGCCGCAGCAACGCGGTGCGACCGCGGTACTCCCACCACCGCGTCGATCCGTCGAGGGCACCGAGGAACGCGGGCGACAACAGCGGCGCTTCCCACCGGAAGCCCAGACGCGCGTGCAGGGCCTGCAGATTGTTGGTGGCCTGCCATACCCAGGGCAGGCGGAGGTGATAGTTGAGCCAGCGGGTGGTGCTGCGCGGCTCGGCGGCCTCCAGCTCGGCCGCGGTGGCCACGAGCCGGTCGCGGAGCTCGGGCTCGAGCCAATCGGGTGCGTAGGCCGAGTCGATCGCGACGCGCGCACCACGATTGCGCAACGCGCGCGGCATCACGTCGACCGCCGCGGCACGGATGAGTGGAGGCGGCGGAACCCGATGGTTCCGCACGACCGCGCGCGCCGCATCGCTGGCCGGCGAGAGGCGCCGCCACCCCAGCACGTCGTCGCCGCCTTCGCCCGTGAGCAGCAGGCCGGGCGCGATGTCCCGCAGCGCGGCCGCGGTCGCGAACATCGATGCCGGCCACGACGGCCCGTACTCGCCGAGCAGCGCGGTCGCGCCCGGGCCTACGAGATCGGCGTCGTCGATGTCGAGCACGATCCACTGACCGAGCTCCAAGTGGTCGACCATCGCCTGCTGGTACTCGTGCTCGTCGGTGTCGGGGGCGGCGGAGAACCGATAGGTGATCGGGATCGGATCGTCGTGCGCGTTCTGTCGGCACGCAACGGTGGCGGCTGACAGCACAAGGGACGAATCGCAGCCGCCCGAGAAGGACACGTAGCAAGGCGAGTCATTGAGGAGGTCAGCGACTGCGTCCACCAGCGCGTCGGCGGGCGGCGCCGACGTCCTCGACGATCGGAATCGCGCGGCCGAGCGGCGCCAGCGGCATCCCGAAGCGGATCGTGTCGAGATCGGGTGGGCGACCGATCAGGTTCACGTCAGGCCGCCCGAGATGAGTTCACCACGGACGGCGAGCGCTCAGCTGAAGGCCGAGCTCCTGACAGTGTGCTGCGGCCGGTACCAATGCCAGAAGTCGCCGTGGCGACCCCATCGCTTCTGCAGCGAGTCACTGTTGTAGTTGTGATCGCCGCCCAGTGTCAGGCTCTCGACGGCACCTACCGTGTGGACCACCGGGGGTTCGTAGGCCGCGTGGGAGGAGCCTCACTCATCGCAGGCAGAGTGCCACGTATCTAGGCTCGTTCACAATCACTGCTTGCCCCTAGGGGAATAATCGGTAGATGCAGCCACTGCTGGCTGCGCGCCGGAGTCGTAGAGAGACCTTCCGCCGTTAACCAGGCGTGATGCAGGAGCATCGCAGTTCCCGCGTGGATGTCCTCCGCGTCGGTCCAATGCCGCTTGAGCCACTCAGCGTCGACATCGTCGGGAAGCCCGCTCCCGTTCCATCTCTGTGCGAACTCCCGCGTGTGACGACCGAGATAGGCATCGTTGTATAGACCCTTCGTCCGGCGTTCAACGATCTCAGCCGGGAGGAGCGCGAAACTCACACCTCAGAATCTCGTTCCGCCCCCGATGAGATGCCAAGGCACGCCGGCCAGCGACCCAAGGAATTGCGGATCGAAGAGTGGTGCTACCCACCGAAGTCCGAACTCGGCGTGAACCACGCGGATGTTGTGATGCCCAATTCGCACCCAGGGCAGTGCAGCCTCGTACTGGAAGTAGTCGCGTGCACCCAGCGGCTCGGCCGAAAGAAGATGCGCGACTACCCGGGCAATCGGTCCAACGTCCAACGTCAGCCAGTCGGTCGGGTAGTCCCGGTCGAGCTGGCGCAACGAGAGCCACTGACGGAAACGCCTCGGACCGAGGGCCTCCAGAACATCTCGCAAGTCCTTTCGGCACGGTGCATGTCGGTGGCGAGCGAGTCGGGCTGCGGATGCGATTGCTGACACCCGGCACGAACCGAAGAGTTCGTCCCCACCCTCACCGCTGAGAAGGGTGCCCTCGTCTAGCTGTCGCAGCACGCGCTTGCGTGCCCCAACACTCCCGGGGGCCAGACCAAGCCGAACTTCTGTAACGCAGCTGTTGCTGCCACGCTCAGAATATCCCCGTCATCGTCGAGATCAATCACGAGCCACTCGCGTAGGTGAAGGTATCGAATAGCCAGCTCTTGAAAGTTCGCGCTCATCAGCGCCTGGCGCGTTCGCATAGCGATAGGTGACCGGAACTGGATCCGGACGACCGAGTTTTCGGCACGCCGACGTGGCGGCGGCAAGGATCAGCGACGAATCGCAGCCACCGGAGAACGCCACGAAACAGGGGCGGTCATCCAGGATTCGCTCAATGGACGAGCACAACGACGCTGCGGGAGTCGAACTGTTGGCTGGAATCTGAGACCACGGACCGGCGGACGCAAGTGGAACACCGATCCGCTGTGTGTCCTCGTCAGGCGGAACCAGCCAAATGTCTTGATTCAGCTGCCCGAGCCAGCCTACGCGACTGTTTGGTGCAGCGCCGGCTGGGGCCCACCGTCATAGATGATCCCCACGTGTGTGGCCATCGTGTCATTTGACAAATCGCCCACGACACTGATCTTGGGGCTCTCGTAGTTTCGCTTTTCCGTCGCGAAAGTGTCGAGCACATGAGCGCGGCGCAACCCGCACGTTCCACCTAGGTGCACTCACCGAACTCGACGGCTCGGAGAAACGCTTCACGGCCGCGGCGACCGCCAATCGGCCTGAGCATCTCGGGCACCGGCCGCTCCTTGTCGCGGCTCGGTAAAGAGCGGCGCCATGGGTGCTCCGGCTCTCGAAGCAACTGCCGCGCCCACGGCCAAGAGAGGCACAAAGTGCACCGGCGGATTCCGCGTCCGGTCGCACGGGTGCTCGCTACCACGAGGCCGCCCGAGAGCTGCCCGCCATCCCAGCCCCATGGGGGTCGGACGCCGTCGAGGCGTTCGACGACCTTGCGCCACGCGACATCGCCGAGACCACGCGGATCGCCTGTCGGGAGTTCCGTTCCGAAGCAGCGATTCACACGTTCGAGCACCACCGCCACGACGAGCCGGAGACCGGCCTCCTCGGATCGTGACCAAAGAGCGGGCCAGTCGATCGAGAGCCGAGTTGCCGCAAAGCGGATGTCCTCCAACCAGCCGAGTTTCAGCGCCCCTTCAAGGCACACGTGCGCACACAGGTGGAGGAGTTGATCGGTGGGATCGGGGATCGACACAATCCGGCCCGCCACGTCGACCTGCTGAGAGCGGTCGATCACCTCGCTGCATCTCCACGGAACACGCGCGTCTTCGTCGCGGCATCGTGGAACAGGCTCCAATGCAGATCGAGCGGGGCACCTAGCGCCGTGAGCAGATTCAACTCCCCGCGCATGGTGCGAAGCATGAGCTCCCAGTTCGCCTCGTAGAGTCGCGCACCGCCGCCCTCGAGTGCCACGAGTGCTTCGCCAAATTGCTCCGGCCTCACGAGGAGATCAACGTCTCCGTAGACCCGAAGGTCGGAGCGGGGATAGACCGTCTCTGCAAGCACCGGCCCTTTGACCACGACGTACTCGATCTTGGCCTCGTCGAAGCGACTCGAGACATCGGTCAACAGCTGCCGACCGAGCAGATGGTGGCGTAACGCGTGTTCGTAGTCTGACTGCAATGCACATAGCACTTCCGGCGGCACGATGCCGCTGGTCCGCAGACTCAGAAATACTGCCGGAGCCACTCGGTGCAGACAGGCGGCGTGTCGGACCGCGGACCACCACGGCTCAGGTACATCAGCAATGAGATCGTCGTGAAGCGGCGCTCCGTCGCTGAGGAGACATGCCCGGAGTATTCGACTCGTGTCCACCACATGCTCAGACGGAGGTCGCCGGCCGGATCGGGCACGAGAGAGACCTCGGATGCCCGCGCCTCGACGTCTGTAGTCCTTAAAACCCGCGGAGTTAACTGGATCATCGTTCCTGGAGGCTCGGCTCACCACTGATGAGGAGCGTGGCCGGCGCCCACGTCCACGGATCTCTGGGTGTGAACGGTACGACCTGCAAGGGCGTCCATTCCGCGGCTGCCATTCGTCAGCCCTTGCTCGGACACCCGATCGTGGCTCTGCTCGAGCGTGGAATCCGGCCCCTGTTCGATAGACGGATCGATCGCGCAGGCCGACCGACCGCGATCCACATGAACGTCAACGTTCCTGCGACCCAGAAGATCCCGGTGACGCTGTCGATCACCTTGGCTATAACGATCAGCACGGCAAAGGTCGCCACCGGAGATCGCCCGCTAGTGATCACCAGAATCGTTGAGCCCACGAGGACGACGAGGGCAAGAAGTCCGACGACGCCCGATTCACCCAACGCAGAAACAACGAGATCGTGCGGCTCACCGAACGCGAGCTCTCCTCCGAACACCGGGTCGCGCCAATACTTCAGCCCGACGCCGATCAGCGGGTCGCGACCCCAAAGGGTCGCGCTCGCGTCGTAGGTACTGATCCGGGAGTTGAGACTGTTGAACCTTGAGTCCTGCGAGTCTGATTGGAACGCCGCGTTGATTGTCAGATACGTCATCGCGACCAACAGCAGCGACCCCACCACGACGAGCGGAGAGAGGCGCAACCTGCGCTCCTTTATTGACCACAACACGATGACGACGAGCAACATGATCGCCGAACCACGCGCCTGGCGTGCGCAACCCCAACAAAGAGCCAGAGAGATCGTCGCAGCTCGGACAGCCCTCCGAACGGGCACAAGATCCGGGAGGACGACAAGCACGATCGACGCGGCCGCCAGTAGGAATCCCGCGGAGTTCTTCTGAATTCCAAAGGGGTACGCGGGAGCAGGGCCGTTCGCTGCAGTCCAGTGACTGAGGGCGTCATAGATCGCGCCTACCGCCACCACGATCGACGCTGCAACGTAGGCCCGCAGTGCCAGCGCCGTGTGCGCCGTCGGCCGCGATGGCGGCGCCGACCAGCACCGAGGCAGCAACAAGGAACGCCCGATGCCCCCATTCGACGACTCGGTCGGCTGAATACCGCCGCGACTGGGATCGCCAAAATGAGCAAATAGACGCCGAGGACTCGCAGCATCGAGAGCATCGTCCACGATCTCCACGGAACGAACGGCAATGCCGCGAGAAGTGCGACGCCCAGAGCGACATCAGCCAGACTGATCTCCGTCGATGCCGGACCGACCCGAAAGTAGAGGTAGGTGGCAGGGAGAGCCATGACCAAGATGGCACCCGGCCTCGTGAGCAACACAACGACCAACAGAAACATCAGCGCCAGCAGCCACGCTCGGGTTGGGTCGTCCTCGAGCAAACTGCCGAGGAGTGCCTGCCCGACGAGGACGGGGAGAGCAACGACGGACACCAGCAAGGCTGCTGGTTTCGTCGCACTCGACATTGCACGCATCTCCCGAGCCCACGTGGCGAAATGCACCTGGATTTCGGCGGCTCTTCGAGGATGAACAAAAACATGCGCCGGTAGAGTCCGTGCGATGGTAGCGGCGAACTGCGACGAGCCTCAAGACGCTGTTCAGCCGCTCACGATCATTCAGGCTGTCCGCTCCGACAACTTCGCTGGCGTCGAGCGCTACATCTCCACTGTCTCAGCCGGGCTTGCGCGACGCGGCCACTCGGTTGTGGCGATCGGAGGAGATCCGGCGAACATGAGCAACAGTGACGCAGGGGCCACCTTCGAGCACCTTCCAGCGGTGCGGACAATCGACGTCGCCCGACAGCTCGTCTGCCACGCCCGACGGGCGGATGTGATTCATGTGCACATGACAGCTGCGGAGATGGGTGCCGTCGTTGCGAGCCCCGCCGTCAAGGCGCCGATCGTGGCTACTCGACACTTTGCTGCACGTCGGGGATCGTCAATGCGTGCGAGGCTCACGGGCAGCCTGATCATCCGGCGCCTCGATGCCCAGATTTCAGTAGCAGGTCTGTAGCTTCCGAGGTAGTCGAGCCCACACACGTGCTCCTCAATGGCGTCCCCGATGAGATGGCGTGCGATCCGACTCATCAGATTGTCTTGGTTGCACAGCGCCTCGAGCCCGAGAAGAGAACAATGGACGCACTCGGGGCCTGGGAAGCGTCGGGCCTCGCAGCGATCGGCTGGACTTTGCTCATCGCCGGTGACGGCTCGGAACGGCGCTCTTTGACACGAGCCGCGATCGACACGACCTCGAGGGTGTCGAGTTCTTAGGGCGTCGCGACGACCTTCGATCACTTCGCCAGGCCGCGGGAATATTCCTCGCCACCGCGCCAAGGGAGCCCTTCGGGTTGAGTGTCGCCGAAGCGATGGCGGCTGGACTGCCCGTTGTCGCCACTCGATCAGGCGGTCATCTCGAAACGGTTGGCGCCGCCCGCCCCGATCTCGTCTACCGGCCTGGAGACGCGTCGACGCCGCCAGAGTGCTTCGAACTCTTGCCAGTGATCTCGAGGTGCGGCGAGAGGCCGGGCGAGACCTGCGAACGTTCCAACGCCGTGAGCTCGAGCTGAGCCGTCACGTTGATGCGCTCGTCGACTGCTACCACGGACTTTCCGGTAGTCGCGCGACTCGCGGCCGCCGGGTATCAGCCTGATGAGCTCAATACAACCGACGATCGTGTTCCCCGCCGCCAACAGACCGCGGTGGGGTCGAGCGAGCTGTGCTCGAGACATTGCGCTATCTCGGTCCACGCCATGCGACAACATTCGTGGGTTACGAAGCCGACCCTTCAGGATCAGAGGTCGGGTTTCGCCACCTTGTACCGCGGCGATCGCCGCGGACCCCGCGGGCGCTCCGCCCCGCGGAGTTTCGCGTGCGCGCCGCTTCGGTCCTCCCCGAGGGTCCGGGGGTCATCAAGATCTCGCACGGAGTGGAGTCTCCGCCAGGCGACATCTATCACGTGCACAGCCTCCAGCGTGCGTGGCTTGCCGCTGGTCGGCCGGTACAAGTCCGCGGAGTTCGCGCGCCGAACGGGACGCGTTATGCCCTCCCCCATCACGAAGTCCTCTTGGCTTTGGAGTGGGACTACTTCCGTCGCCACCACCCTCGGCGCGTGCTTGCTCCCTCCAAAGGATTGACCGAAGACCTAGTCGAGTTCTATGGCGTTCCGGAGGACATCATTGATGTTGTGCCTTACGGCTTCGATCCCGCGCAGTGCAACCCCTCCCGACGCTTAGCACTCCGTGAGGAGCAGCGTTCCCGAGCCGGCGTCAAGCCCGACGCGATCGTCGTGCTGTTCATCGCGAACGAACTGCATCGGAAGGGCTTTGCGACGTTGATAGAGGCCGTCGGTTCCTTAGCGGACACCTCGATCGAGATCCATGTGTTTGGTCGCACTCCTCTCGACGACTTTCAAGCGCGAATCGGTCAGCTCGGCCTCAGCGATCGAGTTCGCTTTCATGGCGCCAGCGACGACGTCGGGCGCGCGCGACGCGCTGGGCGACCTCTTCGTGCTCCCAACGCAATACGAGACGTTTGGCATCGTCGTCCTGGAGGCCCTCGCAAGTGGCCTCCCGGTGATCGTGCCTGGGCGCACTCCGGCGCGCGGGTGAGATCGTGCACCACGACCAAAATGGATTGCTCCAGGAAGCACCCGACGACGTCGAGGAGCTCCGCTCTCTACTGCTGACGGCGCTCGACGAAGAGACCCGCGAGCGATGGTCCATCAATGCACCCCGCAGCGTCGAGGACTTCACCTGGTCGAACATGAGTAGGCGTGTTGACCGCGTGCTGCTCGACCTGGCATGAGTCTGTACTTTCCGCGGCGGGGTTCCGCATCCGTCGTCAAGTGTGCGATCGGGTGCCGCTCCGGAACGGCGGCGAAGCGCGCACGGTCTGACGTCGCGTGACCAGCCGACCTCACGACCGACTCTGGCAATTTCGTGCACGCACCAAGCGCATCATTCGTCGAGCACACGCTCGCACGCTCGGGTATCAACCCGGGCTCGTCGTTGCGGCGGGTGTCGAGATTGGTCGAGGGTGCCGCCTCATCCTCGAACCGGGTAGCCGCATTGTCATCGGTGACCAGGTCGAAATTGATGACGGAACGACGCTCGCCGTCTATGACGGCGGAATCCTGGAGTTGAGACCAAACTGCTTCGTCGGCCACCACTGCACACTTGCGGCTAGAAGCACGGTCACCATCGGCGAGCGGACGCACTTGGCAGAACTCGTCTCGATTCGCGATCACGACCACGACCCGGACAGCCCCCCGCACACGGGGATCACGCAAGTCGATCCAGTTCGCATCGGCTCTGACGTGTGGATCGCGGCGAAGGCGACAATCACACGCGGAATCGAGATCGGTGACAACACCGTGGTGGGCGCCAATGCCGTCGTCACAAGGTCCTTGGCAGCGAACGTAGTAGCCGGCGGTATCCCAGCTCGCGTGATTCGCGAGAAGCTGACGGATACCCGGTGACAGCCGAGACAGCACCGACCGGCGCCCACGCTGCACGAATACGGCAGACCTCCGGCGAACATGACGACGTCGATCTCGACGTCGTCATTGTGACGTTCAACTCCGTCGAGCACCTCCCAGCCTGCGTGGCGTCGCTTCCCTCATCGGCGCGGGTCATCGTCGTGGACAACAACTCGGCCGACGGATCTGCAGATCTCGCAGAGAGCCTCGGCTGCGAGGTACTGCGGAATCGGCACAACCAGGGCTTCGCTCGCGCCGTGAATCAAGCTGTGCGAGAACGGGTTCACGCACCACATCTGCTCCTTCTCAACCCGGACGCCGAGGTCCACGAGCACTGCCTTGAGCGGCTTATGGCAGCAATGACTATGGACCGGGTCGCAGTTGCGGGTCCCCGACTTTTTGATTCAGACGGGGCTGAGCAGCGCCCGTGGTGGGACTTCCCATCTGCTTCGCTCGCGTGGAGCCAGGCTCTGGGCGCGCATCGGTTTCAGCGATCCGACTTCACGCAAAGTGCCGACGTTCCGTTCGTCGTCGGCGCGTGCTTGCTTGTGAGGACTGACGCCTTCCAAGCGGTCGGCGGTTTCGACGAGCGGTACTGGCTCTACGGAGAGGAGGCCGACCTCTGCAAGCGACTCTCAAACGAGGGTTGGCGGGTTCACTACGTGGCTGAAGCATCCGCCAGCCATGTTGGCGGTGCGAGCGCGAAGGCGTCACCGCAAAGCGTCTCAGACCAGTTCCTGCGAGGTTCCGACCGCTTCGTCCTCACACACGAGGGGCCAGCGCGGCTTGTGGCGTTTCGGCTCGCGACTCTCATCGGTGCTGCACTGCGGCTACCGATGTTGGGTCGCGATGACCCGCGTCGGAGTGCTCGACGCCAAGTGCTCCGGCATGCGGCCCGCTCCCTCACTCGCCAACCCGACCGGCTGCCGCCGCCCGAGGCAGAGGACCCGCCCGCTTCACTCGTTGTGTGTTCGCTCGAAGCGTGGGACGACGTTTGGCGGCGGAACCAGTTCCTGGTTCGCGAACTTACCGACTCCAACCCGTCACTACGGGTGCTGTTCGTCGAGCCTGCCGTCGACCCATTGCACGAGCTCGTCAGAAAGAGACGCCTGCCTCACCTTCCGGGCAGCCGCCTACGTCCCGTGCCCGGGAGACCGCACGTGCTCCGGTTCCAGCCAATCAAGCTCGGCCCGCGTCGTTTCGGAGATTGGGTCGATCGATCTATCGCTCGCCAGGTGATACGAGCGACTCCGCGGGCCGAGATCGTCGAGCCAACTCTTTGGATGAACGACCTTGCACTCATATCTGTGGCGAACCAGCGGTCGTGGCCGATCGTCTATGACATAACCGACGACTGGCTTGCTGCGTCAGCAGCCCCGCGTGAACTCGCCGTTCGGACCACGCAAGGAAGAATGGCTGCTCGACCGACCCACACGGTGGTCGTATGTTCCCGCGACTTGGCACGAACCAAGGGGGCCACAAGGCACGTTCGCCTCATCCCGAATGCTGTCGACAGAGGCCATTTCACGACACCTCGGGTTCGACCCCACGATCTACCACCGGCCCCCGTCGCCGTTTACGTCGGGACACTTCACGATGAGCGGGTGGATGTCGACCTGATCGTCCGCACCGCTGCCGCTCTCCCCGAGCTGCGTGTGGCTCTCATCGGCCCCAGTTCGCTTTCCGCTCAGAGCACGCAGCGACTCTCGGAACTTCCCAACGTCGATCTGATGGGGCCACGCCCTTATGACGATGTGCCCGCCTATCTCCAGCATGCGACGGTCATCCTCGTGCCTCACGTTGTGAGTGAGTTCACCGAAAGCCTTGATCCGATTAAGGCATACGAGTACGCGGTAGTCGGCCGACCGACGATCGCGACCGCGGTAGCTGGTCTGCGCGACATCGGCCCCCCAGTGAATTGTGTCACTGCCGGCGAGTTCCCTGAAGCCGTCAAGACAGCGATCGTCTCACCTCCTGAGTCGTCCACGGTTGAAGTGCCGAGCTGGCGACGACACGCCAAGGACTTCCAGAACGCGATCGACGCAGCACGGAAGACCGCGGCGCTCGGATATGGCACGCACGAGGGTCAGCCTTTCCGCGTACTCCGCGTCTGGCACTCAGGCGTCATCGGTGCATGGCACGAACGAGAGCGTGAGCTTTCCAACTCGGGCGTTGCGGTTCACCTTCTGGCAGCACACGCTTGGAACGAGGGCGGCGTCTCGGTGAAGTTCGAAGCAGACGCAGCAGGCCTCGCCTCGCCTGTCCAGGTAGCCGGGAGCCACCCGTTCCTCTTTCTCTACGACCCACGGCCTTTGATCCGCCATTTGCGACGACACGACCTGTCTCTCGTGGATCTCGAAGAGGAGCCAGCGAGTCTTGCCGCATTGGAGTTCCTTGTGGTCCGTTGGCTTGCGCGATCACAAGTGCCGTTCTGCTTGTACTCAGCACAGAACATCGCGAAGCGCTATCCCCCACCGTTTCGGTGGATCGACGCGTGGCGCTGTCAAAAGCCGCAGCTGTTCGGGTGTGCAACAACGGCGCAGCCCAAATAATCCGCGGCAAAGGCTTCAAGGGCAGGATCGCGTTGATCGGCCTCGGCGCGGATACCGAGCGACTCGCGTCCACCGCGCCCCGAGACTCACGCCGGCTTCCGTGTTGGGTATGTCGGTCGTCTGGAGGAGCACAAAGGTGTGGGCGTTCTGATCGATGCGATCGCGCTTGTGCCTGACGTCAGCCTCTCGATCGTCGGGGACGGCCCCCACCGACACACGCTCGAGGCGATCGTCCCGCGCGAGGCCTCGAAGATCGCGTCGTTTTCCGAGGGTTCCTGTCCCATGGTGATCTTCCGGGCCACTACGCCACACTCGATGTCGTCGTCGTACCAAGCTTGCCAAGACCAAACTGGGTCGAACAGTTTGGCCGGGTCGCGGTCGAAGCGATGGCCGCCGGTGTCCCCGTGGTCGCGACTGATTGCGGAGCACTCCCCGATGTCGTAGGTGATGGCGGCGTGGTAGTCCCGGCCGGAGACTCGCGCGACGCTCGCCGACACGATTCTCCGACTCGCCGAGGACTCCGAGTTTCGACGTGAACAAGGTGCCCGCGGGCAAACCCGTGCTGCCGCGCTACTCATGGCATGAGGTGGCGGCGGCGCATCGCATTCTGTACGAAGCCATCGCGAGCAACGAAAGCCGATAGCAGTGGCCTCGTCGCGGTCGGAGCTCACTCGAGTCGTGTACCTCTTCGAGGTCTCAGATCGAAACTTGGATTCCGCGATTCAACGAGCCATCAGTTTGAGATCCGAGTTTCGCAGTGACCCAATTTTCGTTGCCGTTGGCAACGCCAAGGCCGGATTTGATTCCGGTCTTGGTTCGGCAATCCACCTGCAAGGTCAGTTGACATTTCGCAAGTTGATTTTGCTTCCACGCGAACTGCGGCACGAAACGCGGACGGGGGCACCGATCTCAGTGGTACACACGCTCTCGCCGCGGTTGTGGGCGAGTGCCATTGCCATCGGTGCCGCGCTCAACGCACCCACGCTCTGCGATACGGACAACTCCGCGCCGAGTGTCTTGGCGCTCGGCACTTGGAACGTGCGCCTCCTCCTCCGCGCCTTCAAGCCAGTGATGGTGACGCCGACCGAAGCCGGGCGTGCCCCTGTGCCCTCGAGTGTTCCTTCGGTGGTCGTGCCTGAGATTGCTCACGATTCTCCGTGTGCACGCTACGCGCCTCTACACGCGCTGTACGCACGGCGCCGGCTCGAGCGGGCATCGTCGCCACACTTCCTCGCCATCAACGCAAGGTACGAGTCTCGTCCCACAACCGGCGTCGAGCGATTCGCCCAGGAAACCACGACCCGGATGTCACGGCCTATCGCACGCTTCGCTCCATCCCGGCTCTACAGCCGCGGGCCCGCGGGCCACCTGTGGGAGCAGATCGTGTTGCCGCTGCGGCTTGCACCGTATCGGTGCCACCTCTGGAGCCCGTGCAATTTCGGGCCGATCGCGCGACCGCGATCAGACGGTCACGATCCACGACATCGCGCCTGTCGATCATCCAGAGTGGTTCGGGCCACGATACGGACCGTGGTTCGCGTTCGTCACCTGGGCGCTGTACCACAGGGCGAGATGCATCACAACCGTCTCACAGTTTACGAAGAATCGTCTCCACGATCATTGGGGACCGAAGGACAATGTGGTGATCGTCCCGCCCGGCGTGTCCGATTCATTTAGTGACGTGACCGCCACTCCTGCTCGGCGCGCTCCCACCGCGACACCACGGTATGTCTGCTTCGTCGGTTCCCTGGAGCCCCGGAAAAATCTGTCGACCCTCCTCGATGCGATGGAAGTGGTCCGCCAGACGACACCTGAGCTCAAGCTCGTCATCGTTGGCAACTCGGAGCGCAGACCGTCTTTCGTGGACAGTCCCTGCACCTCGATCAGCCGTGGATTCGACATGTAGCACACGCCTCTGATTCCGAGCTTCGGGCAATTGTTGACGGAGCCGTGTGCCTCGCGTATCCGTCCTTGTACGAGGGCTTTGGCCTGCCTCCGCTAGAAGCGATGGCCACGGGAACGCCCGTCGTCGTGTCCGACATCCCGGCGACACGAGAGGTCTGCGGAGACGGAGCCATCTACGCCGATCCAACCGACTGTCATAGCTTCGCTTCGGCGATCAAGACGGTGGCATCGAGCACGCCGGAGGAAAGGGCGGCGCTCGCAGCCAAGGGACAACAGCGCGCGGCCGCTTACCCCTGTTCAGCCACCGCGCAGGCACTCGACCACATCGCGTGGGAGAGCGGAGCCCGATCTACGCTGGCACGCTCGCAAGTAATGCCATCGGTGGACGCGTCCGCCGATCGGCTGCGGCGCGCTTCGCAAGCGCCTTCCATCCGCATCTCGGAGGAGTAGAAGAGGTCGTTCGCCAGCTCGCGCTTCAACAACTCGCGCAAGGTGCGCCGCCGCTCGTAGTGACTATGCGGTGGCCAATGGATCTGGCGAGGGAGGAGATCCACACGGGGGATCCGATTGTCGAACACCTTGGGCTTCCCAGAGCACCGCCTCCGACCGATGGCGTCTTTTGTCGTTGACAGCCGACGTGTTCAACGCGCAGTCAATCGACGAATGATCGAGCATGGGGCGCGGCTAGTCCACATCCATTGTGTGAGCGGCAACGGATGGTACGGATACCCACGGCGCAAGCAGCTCGGGCTTCCGCTCGTAGTGACCTTGCACGGTGAGCTGACGATGGACGCTGACCACGTGTACGAGAAATCGAAGGTGCTTCCCGGCCTTCTACGTCGCTTGCTTATCGAGGCGGACGCAGTCACCGCTTGCTCACAGCACACTCTGAACGAAGGTGCAGAGTTCACCCGAGTGGAACTCGGGCAGCCGCGGCCAGGTTATTAGCAATGGCGTGGACCTGCGTGAGTTCCGTAACGCCCGGCCTTAGACCGCGAACCCCTACGTCTTGGCGCTCGGCCGCCATGTTCACCAAAAGGGTTTCGACGTCCTAATCCACACGTGGAGCCAGCTTGTCGCGACACTAGGAAGCAGGACTCCACAGCTGGTGATCGCCGGCGACGGGCCGGACCGAGACGAGCTTCGTGGAGCTAGCTCGATCGCTCGGTCTCGGGCAGTCGGTCGACTTTCCGGGCCGTTGCG
Source organism: uncultured Actinomycetes bacterium (assembly GCA_963819735.1). Lineage (GTDB taxonomy): Bacteria > Actinomycetota > Acidimicrobiia > IMCC26256 > DASPTH01 > CAWFXC01. The sequence continues at coordinate 32,891 of CAWFXC010000002.1, forward strand.
ATCGGCGGCGGACAGTCGCCCTGTTTGCCGGCGCCCGTGCGTTCGTGTTGCCTTCCCGTCACGAGCCGTTTGGCATTGTGAACCTTGAGGCGATGGCGGCCGGTGCACCGGTGGTAGCAACTCGAGTCGGGGGAGTACCTGAGTTGATCGAGGACGGGCAGAACGGATTGCTCGTAGATCCTGGCGACCCAGGCCGAGCTCGCGAGTGCTCTCGAGCGCCGTGCTCACTGACGAACGCTGTCAGACCAGCTCCGAGCCGGCGGGGCCAGCGCGGGTCCGAACGTTGGATTGGGAAGTCATTGCGGGCTGTACTCAGATGTATACGAGACGCTCGACCCTGACCGGGCTCACGTCAAGGTGGCAGAGCTGAACGCCACTGTTAGAGCAGAGCCCTCGCTATTCGCTCGTCCAGGCCACAGGATCTGTCATCTAGTAATACGTGCGACGTGCAACAATATCAGGAGAATGCCTCTACTTCGTCGATGACCGCCGGTCCATACGACGGTTGAGTAGGACCAACGGTCCAGAACCAAGGCCGGAGACCCCCGGCGAGGCCGCCGAAGTTGATCGACGTCACTCTGATACGGATTGCTGTTGCAGCAGTCGGCGCGAATACCTGAAGATTGGCCCGACTAGTGAATTGATTGGTCACGTTCGCCACGGTTGCCCACGTCCCGTCAGGGCGTCGGAGATCGATGCTGTAGCTGCGAAGCCCAGGAACGACACTCCCAAGACTGTGGCTGGTGACGACCACGCGGTGGACAGTGGTGACCTTCGGAAGTGTGATCGTCAGCGTTGGCGCAGCGTCGCCTGCGGCAGACGCCCATGCAGGGACGCTCGGCAGATCGCCATTGTTGTTTGCATCGGCGATTCCGTCGTTAGCCTTCGTCGCTGGATTCGTCGGCGGACTGGATGAAGCGCTGGCCAGGCTCCATCGCGGCCGCTGCCACATCGGTTCCATAGACCTCCGCCGGGGCTGAGCGTGAGTTTTACCCCCGCCCCGACGGTGAGATACGCGGACTACCGTCGATCGGCATAGCGAGTGGGCTCCCCGCGCGAAGGGTGGCGGGTGCTGTAGCTCCGTACTCGTCTGTCACGATACCGGTCGCGTTCGCGCTTCGCGTTCACGAGGACTTGCTCCTGCAGATCGTCGCTCCACAACGCCAGCGTGTGGTCCGAGCCTCCCGAGCGAAGACCGAGTTCGACCGCGTACCCGTGCGGCGCTCCCGTTGGAACCATTCCGATGACAGGACGGCCCTCGGTATTGCCTGCGGCAGTCATCAACGCAATGGCAGCAGGTTTCACGTAGTTGTCGACGGCGGCATCGCTTTGAATGAGCGAGTACGACAGGCCATAGTCGCCATAGCCACCTTCGATCGTGAAGTAGTTCCAACGGCTCACCCCGAGCGCCCGCATCCACAGCACGGCTCGCGCCGCCTTGTCGGCCTGTGAGTAGAAGTTGGCCGGGCCATCTGACCACCAAGCTCCTTCCGTGTCCCAGATCGGCTTGCGATCGGCGCCGTATTTCGCCAACAACGTGTGCAGGGACTGGATGGCTCGAGGAGTCCCCTGCTCCTCCCACGAACGGTTGTGGCCTGTATATGGGTGGATCGCGACGACGTCCATCGCTGCGAAGCCGCCGGAAGCGCCGATCGCCTCGAGATAGTTGAGGTCCACTCCAAGTGTGCTCGCACCCACGACGAGCGCCTTCGGATCAGCTTGGTGGACCGCGCCGGCGAATGGAGCGAGCACCGAGGACACATACTTGGACGCGGCACCGAAGTTGTTGTTTGGTTCGTTCCAGGCTTCCCACGCACCGACGGTCGCCTTGAAATGCGCGACCAGCTGGTTTACACGCGCACCCCAGGTACCGTTCGCCACCAACGCGTGCTTGACGGGCCCGCCCGCACCGACTTGGACCTCGAAGATCGCCCTCGCTGGCTGGCCTGAACGGCGGCAGCGGAGAACGCGGCGTCGTAGGCCTCGAAGTGCATCGGGCCGGAAGGGTCGGGCAGCAATTTCGCCGAGTCGACGGAACCTCGGAAGAGGCCGGTTCCGAGCTCGGCCGCCAACGCAACACCGCTGGCGGCGGAGCCGGACCGCCGAAATCGGCCCCTGCAGGCAGACCGGTGAGATCGAGGCCATCGCCCGCGGCACCAACCGTGTAATGCAGGCAGGTTGCACCGACCGTCCTACCTGCCTGGATCAGGCGTGCATCGACCTCATAGACCCCAGGACTGGCGGGGGGCACCACCAACGGGATCTGTGCGAGCGCAGCAGGATCGGCGGACAACGCCACCACGGTCGGGGGAGTCGTGGTGTTCGCCAGCACCGCAGCGCGGTCCCGAACGGTGTAGGACAGAGACATCGACCCTGCCAACGAGGACCACCAGGGGTCGAAGCGGGCGTAGAGCGAGGAAGGCGCGCCCGGCGGGAAGTACTGACCTGGCCTGCCGGTTTCGAGTCCCGCGCCAAAGCCGAGCACGTAGCTCGGCGGTTTCGGTGTCGCAATCAAAGCGTCGAGATCCGCGATGCGAATCGACGAGACTCTTTGTGCCGCGTTGAATCGCCCGCCATTGGCGAAGAACACTCGGTCCCCCGCAAGTTGCATCGGCGACGCCTGTGTGAGGTTGCCGAGCGACGCCTCGGTTGCGACCCCTTGGTAGAGCCCGTCCGCGCTCGCTGCCTCGATACCTCGGGTCGCGTCGGCGACGTACACCCGGGACCCGGCGGCAACCGCGCCTCCCTGCTGGTAGAAGTGAAACGGTCCGCCTTGTGGTTGAGGATCGTTCGCGATCCCGGCCGCGCCGAACACGCCGCCGGGGTTAAGAGCCGCGTCGTAGCGGCGCACATAGCGACCATCGGTCGCAAGCAGACCACCGTCGGCGGTCGCAGTGAAGATTTGCCCAGTGACCTGGCTGGAACCAACAGGATTGCCGGCCAGGTCGAAGAGCGCCGACCCGGGTTCCGAGCTCACGACGCCCACGCGAAATCCCGCAGGCGAAGACCATGCAAAAGAGCGCGTTTCAGCCCCCGCCACCTGCCCCGCCCCAGCAACCTGGCCGTTCGCCGACAAGCGAACGAGGCGGTCTGGGTAGCCCGCGATGAACATGGACCCGTCAGGTGCAACCGCGATCGCCGCGTGGCGAACTGCGACAGGAAGCGTGAAGACTGACACCGGCGTGCCAATGAGCGAAAACGTACGGATGGTCGTCAAACCGTTCATCACGTAGATCAGGCCGCCAGCTACTACAAATGTCGAGACTGACATCGCAGGGGTGACGCCAGTCACGACGTGCGCGTCGGGCGACGGCTGCGAAGGTGCGGTGACCGCCGCCAGATCCGCCACGCCACATAGTTGGAGTGGCGAGGACGGCGTGAGCACCGTGCTCGCTGCCTGGGCTGAACCGCTGTCGGCGCCGGCATTGACTGCGGACACCGCGTTGAATGCCAGAACGGAGGTGGCAACGATGACTGCGCACGAGCGCCAACGAAGCTGGCGGCCTTTCGGCTGAGTTCCCGTGCTCATTGTTCCGCTCCGCTTCGGCCCGTGACGTCTTGTCGGCATCTGGACGAGAAACTGAACGTGCAGCTATCTGTTCGCCGCTGCGTTCGTGTCTGGCCGCACGTTTGTCGAAAGCACGACGAACCGGCATCACGAGTTCAGGCCGGCGGAGTTGACCGGGCTCGGCGTTCTTCAACATCTGGTCGGGATCTTCTGCCTGAGCACGCTGACGCTTTGCGCATCGTGCTTGAGCGGTTCTTGGAGCCTGACCTGCCTTCGCCTCCCTCGTTTCTCCAGCCGAGGGGTATGCCAACTTCAGCTTCCCAGTACCCGCTCGAAGTCGGCGACGCACCGGTCCCACGTCATCTCCTGCGCTCACGCCAGGGCCCGCCCGCCACCACGCGTCCTCGCAAGACGTCGTTCCCGAGCGACGCGCACAAACGAGCATCCGCGATCGCCTCCGGGCTCCGCGGTGGCACGACCAGCGCCGTCTGCACCATCGACCGCGAAATCGGCGGGACCCGCCGTCGTCGGTCACCACCAGCGCGGCACCGTTGGCCATCGCCTCCGCCGACGTCAACCCCCATCCCTCCGCGTAGCTGGGCGACACGAACACGAGACGCCGCCGGGTCAGAGTCCGGCGAGCTGCCGCGTCGGTGACGGTGCCGAGCATGGTCAGCCCCCCCACTCGCCAGAGGCCGGGGTAGCGGCCGAAGCACTCGAAGGTGCACGTCGTGGCGCGCTCGCGCACCAAAGGGATGGCCTTCAGCATCTGGGCCGCGCCCTTGTACGGCTCCGGTCTGAGTGCCGAAGCCCGACCACGCCCCGTTTCGTGTGGGGCGGGTCGGGGACGTCGATGGCGCAGGTGATCTTGGCGACCGGCGGCGAGCCGAACTCGCCGCAGCATGTTCTCGGTCGCGGCCGACGAGCAGCGATGTAGTCGATGTCGGCACGGGTCAACGCCTGCGCCAGCTGCTCGCTTCAGATCGTCGCGGTCCCCCTTCCACACGGGGTACTCGTAGACGACGTACACGATCCGCCCTGTCCCGGTCGGTCCGCCGGAGAGCCGGCCGCGGTGGTCGCCGAGCAGACGATCGTCACGTCCGCTTTCCGAAGTAGCCGCGGGCGGATGCGCCTCAGAAACCGCGCTCGGACCTTCAGGTCGAACCACGGGATCTCACCGCGGAGGTTCAGCCGCACCATCCCAGCAAGCGCGCGGGCTCCCAACCGATGTCGAGGCTGTGATACACGACCACATCCGCGTCGAGCCGGTTAGCAAGAGCTGTCAGTGTCTCGTTAGGCATCACACTGATTGTGTAGCGACGGTATCGAGCGCTATCGGCCAGCTCTGTCGGGGTCACCATGGTTCAGAGCGTCGCCACGTCATGGGTCGCCATCGCAACGCATGACCCGGCACTGACCGTCGGAGTCTTTTTCGCCGGCCAACTCGTCGACGTTGCGGTGGCCTTCGCGTTGGCACCATGGCCGCTCATACGCCATCGCTCAACAGCCGCGACAAAACTCCTTCGGCTCTGAGACGGAGACTCTCCTCTCGTTTTACGCACTCGGGCTCTGCCAGCTCGTGATATTTGGGAAGAGCGAGACAATCGTCCTCCACTACACGAACCAAAGCATCGCCAAGTGTCTCTTCGCGGTCGCAACGACGCTCGCGGCTCGAGCGACATTGCTCACGGATGCCCTCTACGGTGCGTTGCTACCGAGCCTCGGTGTTGCATCGATCCGGGGCCGCTACGGTGCCGCCCAGGCTTACTCCACCGCGTGCTGCGATTCTCGTCCATTCTGGTTCTACTGACCGCGGGCCTGGTTCTCGGACCGGCCATCGTGGTTGTCGGCCCGATCCTGTTTGGAGCTTCTGGCGGAGCCGTTCGAGCGGCGACTGCAGTCATCCTCGGTGGCAGCCTGCTGCAGACCTTCGTATACCCACTCACTGCGATCGCGGCCTGGAGATGCAACGTGGAGCAATCGCGCTCCCGCTGCCCTGGCGCGCTCTGCTCGACGTCGCCGCCGCTGTCCTGCTTATTCCGCGTTTTGGCCTGGCCGGCGCAGCGATCGCTTCCTTGGTGGCTGGATTGACCTTCGGGCTTGGGTTCTGCGTGATGGTGCGCCTCCACGGCTCGGCTCTGCGGACTCTCCGAGCACAGTTGATTCGGGTGGGCCTAATGATCTCGGCATTGATTGCCGTAGGGGTTTTGACGCAGGACGCGGCGCCTGCCGTCGCAGCCGGTGCAATGTGGTGTACCGCTATTCGTCGTCTATCTCATGTGCCGTGCAGGCGGCGGAGTACTCATTGGTGAAGACGTTGGCCGGCTAAAGGCCGCAGCACCCCGCTTGGCGCTTCGCCTGCCGAGGACAGCACGCGGCCTCGCAGTTAGGGCCCTGCTCGTCCACCCCGGGGCAGCCTGAGTGCTGGTATCCGACGGAGGCGAATCGTGGGCACACGCCGAGTTCCGGACCGCAACGGTAAATCCGCGCGCCAGCGACGTTCGTCGTGCGTCGCGGTAAATGTGAGCCAGCGACGACCCGCGTGGCTGCGCGACACGGATCCGCGGATGCCGTCTTGACCGCCAATCAGTGCAGCTGCCAGCGGTCCTCACTCCATCCGGCATGCTCCAAGAACTGAGCACTATCGGACGCGATCCGTGCGATAGTCCACGACAGCGCGGCCTCGCTCCAACTGACATGTAACGGTCCGGCCTTGGTGAGTTGTTCAGCGAATAGCGTCTTCGCCTGCTGCGGAATGAATCGCTTGAATCGTTCGTAGCCAGGGACAGTTCGAACTGCATCGACAAGCGGCCAGCGCTGCCGCTTACCCACAGACGAGTTGCGGGCGCTTTTCGTACCTTTTGATGGAGGTCAACGGCATCAAGCTGAGGAACTCGAGACACTGCGCGAACAACGGTCGCTTCGTCTGCCACAAAGTCTTCGAAGAACTGAATGCAGATCTGATCGTCCGGAAAGAACGTCCGGTATTCGTTCAACTGCTTCCAGTACAGGCTCGGGTCAAGCAACATCGGCGTCTTCATTAGCGTCCAGTCGAAACCGCGAAACCCTTCCCGTCCCCGACCGAGAAAAGTTGCATCCAAGCTGACTCGATTCGGCGCAATGGGTGTCGGACGATGTAGATGATCTTTGCGCCGGGTTGGAGTCGCAGATCCGCCGTGCGGTTCCGGGGTACATGTCAGCCATGGAGTAGTACGTGCTCCCGTCTCCGAATACAGTCCCTGACTCTCCGTTTCGAAGAGGGTTCGGTACCACTCTGCTTGGTAGACATCTCGTGGTTGACTGGAAGTACATCGGCTCCTTCGTCGGAATGGTCACGTCAGGGTGACCGTCGAGCAGGGCGCACAGCTGGTTGTCCCGCCTTTTGTGCGCCGATGACGAAGAAGTTCGGACCCGCAGTCATCTAGGCACGACGTTCATCGCTCAGGACGTTTCACCAACTGAGCGCGCGCCGTCGTGCTCAAGAGTGCAATCAGCTTCGGATCATCTGCCAGTGCAGATGCACCCGATCGGATCGCACACATATCGGCCGCAAGCACGAAGTTCGTGAAGACGTGGCACCAACATCGACTGATAGCACCACGACCGCCAACTACTTACACCTCGCCGATATGCGCGCCCGCAATCGCGGCAACGTCCGTGCGCGTGCGTGTGTGACCCAAGACTACCTTCCCACTTCGCCACATTCGCTCGTAGTTCTTCGACATCGATGTCGCGGTAGTTTCTGTACCCAGCGCACGCTTGGGGCACCGCCTCGAAGGCAAGGCCCGCTGAGGCCATTCGTAGCCACATGTCCCAATCTTCACAACTCCCGAGGGTTGGGTCGAAGAGTCCTACGCGCGAACGCGTGCCGCGGCGCACTAGGTATCGACACGGCGGTCCGACCGAGATCGGGTCAAAGAGGGCATGGAACGCATCGCTTGGATGCGTCTGTCGACATGGGCGAAGGTCTCGCCGTCGAGGTCGATCTCGTCCCAGCTTCCAAGAAAGACTGCGCTCGTAGGCGTACGCCGAGCTGCGTCAGTCGACCACGCAAGCGCGTCGGCCCTCAGAACATCGTCTGAGTCAAGCAACTGAATCATCTCGCCCCGCGTCGCCAGGATTCCGGTGTTGCGCGCCACTGAAAGGCCCTGATTGCTTCTGCCTGAGCAGCACGATCGCGTCACCAAACTGCGCAGCAATCTGCGCGTCCTGCCGTCGGTAGAGCCATCGTCCACGACAATCACTTCGACACGGTCAACCGTCTGGTCGAGCACGCTCTCAATCGCTTCCCCAAGGAACCGCGGTGTGTTGTACACCGGGATGACCACGCTCACGAGAGGCCGAGGTGCCACGTGTCTCTCTCCCTACAGATCTCTCAAGTAGTCGAACGCTCGGAGGGGCACAGCGTCAGGCGAATCCGTGGATCGAACGAGGTGCTTGTATAGCAGCGCGCGACTGCCGACCGGAGTCGACGAGTCGCGGCCGCGTATCGGACGAGAGCCCTTGTTGGCCTGGAACAATCTCGGCTTGTCTTGCCACAGCGGTCGCGGACTACGGAGCGGCCTTCGGAAGCTCGTGGTTCGCGGGCGTGCCATCGCAGTCAGTCTGCGAGCGCCTGAGGTTCGGGCGGAGAGCCCGGTTGAGAGTCATCGCCCTCGACGTCGATCGGTGGCGAGGTGTTCTCGCCCGCGCCCGGGATCGCAGCAGGCTCGCCGTTCCAACCGATGGCGCGCTGCGCCTGCTTGCGGGTGCGGCGATAGCCACCGGAGTTGCTGGCCAGCGTGTCGTCGCGCACCGGTCGCGTGCAGTTGAGCACGAGACCAAGCGGCGTGACCGGTGAGCCCTTCCACATGCGGATGGTGCGCCGGAGCCCGCTGCGGCGAGTACCGCCCACATTCACGACGAGCAGCACGCCGTCGACGATGCCGTTGATGCTGGCCGCATCCGACAACAACGCAGGCGGCGTGTCGATCACGATCAGCTCGGCGGTACCGGAAAGCGCGATGAGCAGCTTGCGCGCCCGAGCCGACGACAACAGCTCCGATGCACTGGTGGAGAGCACCTCGGGAGGAGTCGAACCCGCGGCCGGGAGCCAGCGGAGGTGTTCGATCCGGGTGCCGACGAGCGCGGCTTCGACCGCGACCTCGTCGGAGGGCTCGAGGCGAGGCGCGAGCAGCAGCTCGGCGAGCCCGGTGTCGAACCGGCTGGTCTCCCACTCGGTTCCCTGGAGCAGGCCGAGGTCGGTGGCGGGCTTGCGAAAGTCGGCCGACACCAGCACCGTCTTCACCCCGGCCAGCGCGAACGCGGCGGCGAGGTTCACGGCCACGGTGGTCTTGCCGTCGCCGGGTTGCGGACTGGTGACCGCGATGCTCGCGGGCGCGCCCTCCTCGACCGCCCACATGAGCGAGCCGCGCAGCGCGCGGACGCCTTCGGCGTAGTGCGACCACGGCGCATCGACCACGCCAAGGCGCTGCTTGCGCAACTTGCGGGTCTTCGGGAGCTCGCCGAGCGTGCGCAGGCCGGTGATCTCCTCGGCCAGCTCGCGGTCGCGCACCTTCGAGTCCATCGCTTCGCGCAACGCGGCCAGGCCGAGTCCGAGCACCAAACCGATGGCCGCGCCCTGCAGCGCCCGGGTGAGCGGATCCGTCGACTCGACCTTCACCGCTCCCTCGGCCGGGAGCAGGAACTGCACTCCGTTGTCTTTGGTCTGTACCGCGGCTTGCAGGGCCACCAGATTGGCGAGGTAGGCGCTCTGCAGCTGCGTCTGCAGTGGCCCCGCCGGCGTCGCGGCATTGGCAGCGAGCTGGCTGTTCGTTGCGGTGATCTGCGCCTCGAGCGCCGATTGCCGAGCGGCCCAGCGACTGTCGACCAGGGCTTGCGCCACCGCGTTGACCAACTTGGTGGCCTGGGCCGGGTCGTTGGCGGTCGCGGTGAGCGTGATGGTGCGATCGGCGGCATTCACCGAAGTCGAGAGCGTGGCGCCGAGTGCGCTCTTGTCGGCACCGAGTGCGGTGGCGGCACGCTTGAGCACGTCGGCGCTCGTCACCTCGCGGGCCAGGGAGGAGCCGAGGACGCCGGGCAGGGCGGCGGCGTTGTTGTTGAAGGTGGCGGTCTGCGTCGGCAGCGGGAGGGTGCCGTCGGGGTTCACCGACGGCTCCACGTAGAGCTGGGCCTGGGCCTGATAGGTGGTCGACTGGTTCCGGTGGGCGAGGAAACCGGCCACCAAGGCCACGATGACCACGGCCTGGAGCACGACCCACCACTCACGACGGAAGATCGGCCAGGTAGCGGCGGATGACGGTGTCGGTCATGGCCGTTCCTCGCCCGGTGAGCTACCGAGCACACCGGCGTCGAGCGCCCGGGCCACGGCCTGGGAGCGGTTGCGCACACCCAGCTTGCGGAACAGCACGCGCTGGGTGTTCTCGACCGTGCGGGGCGAGATGTGCAGCCGGATCGCGGTCTGCTTCACCGAGAGCCCGGCTTCGATGGCGACGAGGATCTCGCGCTCGCGCTTGGTGATCGACGCGGCGTCGTCGGGAGCGAGTTGCGCCCGGGTCTGAAGCGCGTCGACCAGCTGCCGGGTCTGCGCGCCGGTGAGGCCGGTGGCACCGGCGCCGACGTCGCGCACCGCCTCGAACAGATCGTTCGGCTCACACGCGCGCGCGAGCATCGCGTGCGCGCCCGACTCGACGAGATCGACCAACCGTTCGCCCGTCGGTTCACTCGACACGAGCATCACGACCGGTCGGCCAGTCGCGCGCACGCGCGCGCGTTCGTTCGCATCGGCGTCGACGAGCACCAGCACGTCGGCATCGAATGCCGCGTCGTCGCGCAACACCGGGAACGTCGCGTGTTCGAGCACGCGCGCGACCGCTTCGGCGCGCAACGGGCGCGACGACACCACACCGGTCGTCGGCGCGAGGTTCACGAACGCGGTCATCGCGCGACCTCGACGCGCGCGGGCGTTGCCGGACGCGCGAGCAAACCGGCGCGCAACGCGATCGCAACTGCCTGCGCCTGGTTCTGCACGCCGAGTCGTTCGAAGATGCGTTGCTTGTGCTTCTCGACCGTGCGCGCGCTGATGCCCAACGTGACGGCAACGTCGCGCGACGTCTCGCCGGCGGCGATGAGCTCGAGCACGCGGCGCTCGCGCTGGGTGAGGGGCATCGGCCCGATCGCGGGACGCGTCCACCGCAACAGCGACCGCTCCTGCGCGCCGACCACCGCGTCGATGAGCGCCTCGGCCGACGACGCGGTGTCGATCATGGTGGTGAGCCCGGCCGCGAGCGCAGCGGAAACCTCGGGCGCGGCGAGGCCGTCGTGCACGCCCACCATCCGCGTTCCCGGCGCGGCAGGCGGCGACGGCCACGACGGCTTCGCGGGCGTCGGCCAGGTGCACGACGAGCACGTCGACCTGATCGCGCAGCGGCGGGAGCCCCTCGAGGGACGGCAGGCAGCCGGCCACGCATACACCCGGGCGCGATCCGACGATCAGCCCGAAACCCTGCTGCAGCAAGGGTTCCCGGGCCACCACGGCCACCCGCACGTCGGTGCGGGGAACAGCGGAGGGAGCGGTCACTCGTGCATCACCATGCGAGGCATCCGTCCCTTGGCTGCAGATGGCGTTCCCCTGATCGAACCGAAGTTGGATCGTACCGGGTTCGCAGAGAGCGTTCCCGGGCGGCTCCCGCCCACCGGCAGACCTTCGTCACGCGGAGCGTCGCGGGCTTCGATCGCACCGCGGTCGGAGCACCGCGCTCCGCGACTCGACACTCGACGATCGGTCGGAGCGCGGTCGCGGTCTCGCGCTGCGTGCCAACTCTCAACGCGCGCGGTGCGGCGCTGACCGGAGACTGTCGGATCGTCCCGCGCCAGAAATCGCGCCCAGTCGCGAGCAAGAAATCGCGTGTCGCGCGCTCCGCGGTTTTGTCACGCGCGTCGCGCGTGGAGGGACCACCAATCGCGCCATACGCGCGCGGCGTGTCACGCGCGACGCGTTCACCTGCTGGTTCTCGACGCGTCACTGCACGCACGTCGGCGAGTGTTTCACGCACCGCGACATGCATCAATGAAGCGGCGCGTGAACTCTGCGTTTCGCACGACAACAGTGCGCGATCACCCGTTTGCATCGCGCGCATTCTTTGGTAGGAATGCACCGGACGGGCTGCGCGAGATTGCGTCAGGGGAACAGCGGGCTATGAGCATCACGCTCCATGAGCACCCGGTCGTCGCGATCGCGCACGACTATCTCACTGTCGTCGGGGGCGCCGAACGCGTTGTTGTGTCAATGACGAACGCGTTCCCGGGCGCACCTGTCTATACGTCGCTCTACGAACCAGGCCGCGTTGCTCCAGAGCTCGCGTCCGGTATTGACGTGCACACCAGCGCGCTCAACCGCGTCGGCGCGCTGCGTCGCAACCATCGCCTCGCGGTCCCGTTTCTTGCGCCCGCGTTCAACCACTTGCACGTCGACGCCGACGTGGTGTTGTGCAGCACGAGCGGGTGGGCGCACGGCATCTCCGCCAGCGGACGCAAGATCGCGTACTGCTACAACCCACCGCGCTGGGTGCACCAACGACGCGAGTACGCGCCGATCAACCGACCGCTGTGGTGGGCGATAGCGGCCGGCCTTCATCCGTACCTCAAGCATTGGGACCGCAAGGCGGCCGCAAGCTGCGACCGTTATCTCGCAACATCGACAGTGGTTGCGAGACGGATACGTGACGCATACGGGGTCGAGGCCACCGTGCTCCCGCCGCCGACAAGCTTCGATCCGCAGGGGCCGCAGGAAGAGGTGCGCGGGGCGAGCCCGGGTTGCTACCTCAACGTGAACCGGCTCATGGGCCACAAGAACACCGATGCGGTGCTCGAGGCGTTCGCCGAGATGCCCGATCTCCAGCTCGTGATCGTGGGCGACGGACCCGAACGGGCTCGGCTCACCGCCAGCGCCCCCCGCAACGTGCTGATGACGGGGCAGGTCGACGACTCCCAGCTCCGTTGGCTCTACGCCAACTGCACCGGGCTGGTGTCGGCGTCGAGGGAGGACTTCGGCCTCACCCCCCTCGAAGCGGCGAGCTTCGGGAAGCCGGCGGCCCTGCTGCGCTTCGGCGGGTTCCTCGACACCATGGTGGAGGGCGAGACCGCCATCTTCTTCGACCGGCCGAGCCCCGCGTCGATTTCACCTGCCGTCCGTTCACTCGGGTCCGAGCACTGGGCGGAGGGTGCGATCCAGGACAACGCCGATCGCTTCTCGAGCAGTCGCTTCGAGGCGCAGCTACGCGAGATCGTGGCCGAGGAGCTGGCGGAGCTGCACTGAATCGCTCCACCGTGCGCACGGCCGGCGACGCGGTCGCGGGCGCGGTGCTGCTCGGTGCCGTGGTCGCGGCGCCGTGGATGATCACCCCACTGACGACGACGGATCAGTCGCGCATCGTGGGCGTCGCCGCGTGCGGGATCGCGGCGTGGTTGATCGCGCTCGATCATCGGACGGCGCGCGCCGTTCGTGCCGCAGGTGTTGGCCGCGTTGGTGGTGGTCGTGCTCGCGTGGGGCACGGTCCTCGCGCTCAACTCGCACGATCGCGTGTCGTTCCTGCCCGCTGCGCTCGATCGCGCGGTGGCGTGGCGCACGCTGGTGCCGTTGGGCGCGGTGTTGTTCGTGACGCTGGCGCTGATCGACCTCGCGCGTCGGCCGGTGTTCCGGGTGATCGGGTTGTGGGTCGTGGCGGTGAACGGCGCGGGCGTGGCCGCGGTGGGCGCGCTGGCGCGTGCGCACGTGGTGACGGTGTTCCATCACCCGGGTCATCTCGGAGGCACACCGTTCGCCGCGTTCGGGTACCACGGGAATGCGGCGGCGTACCTCAACCTGGTGTTGCCGGCGGCGTTGGTGCTCGTGTTCGTCGAATACCGCTGGTCGTTCTTGCGCGTGGTCGCGGGTCTCGTCGCGGCGGTGATCCTGGCCGGGTGCGCGACGCAGGCGTCGAAGGCGGGGCTGCTGTTCTCGGTGGCGATCCTGATCGTGTTCGCCGTCGTGATGGCGCGGCAGTATGCGCAGCGGGCTCGCGAGTCGGGCTCCCGTGGTTCTCGATCACGGGTGCGGGCGGTCACCGCGGCGTTGGTGGGCGTGGCGTTGGTCGTCGGCATCGTCGGTGCGGTTTCGTTCCGCAGCCGGTGGGCCGAGCTGCCCGACGAGCTCGGTGGCGGCAACGGCCGGGCCGAGATCTGGCAGGTGGCGCTCGACGTGTGGCAGGACCATCCGATCGCCGGCGCGGGGCCCGGCTCGTTCAAGCTGCTGATCCCGTCGGTCGCCGCCGCGCAGCAGCCCGGGCTGTTCCCCAAGTGGATCGTCACCGAGTACCGGCCCGGCCACCCGGTGACCATCTGGATGTACGCGCACGACGATCCGTTGCAGACCCTCGCCGAATGGGGCGTGATCGGCGTGGTGCTGTTGGGTGCGATCCTGCTGTGGCCGATCGGCTGCGCGTTCCTGTTGCGTCCGCGCGGGCAGACGGATCGGGTCGTGCGCGCCGGCGCGGTCATCGCGCTGGGCGCGCTCTACCTCCACTCCCTCATCGACTTCCCACTGCAGATCCTCGCCATCGAGCTCACCGCCGGCGTGTGGGCCGCGATCCTGATCGGCATGGCCTGCGAGGCGAGTGGTGCCGCGCTCGAGTTCACCTGATCCCCGGGTGGGGCGTGGCACCATGCGGCGTGGCAACCGATCTCGATGCACCCCTTGAAGCGCTCGAGAACGGCATCGAGCAGCGGTTCTCCGACTGGCCAGGACCTCATCTCGAGTCGGGTCCCTCGGGCGTCTACACCATCTGGGATGGCGCGACGTTCCTCTAGGTCGGGATGGCCTGGGCTCACCGCGATGACGAGAACCCGAGGGCATCCGGGGTCTTCGGTCGCCTCGCGTCGCACGCGAGCGGCCGTCGATCCGGCGACCAGTTCTGCATATATGTCTGCGATCAGTTCGTCGTACCGGAGCTGAGCAGCGAGGACATGGCTGCACTTCGTCGCGGTGAACGGCTGCTGGACGCGCGGACGAGGGCGTTCATCCAGGAGCACCTGACCTACCGCGTCGTCACGACCGGTGCCGGCCAGGAGGCCCGCGAGCTCGAAGCATTCGTTCGCCGCAACGGACTCGCGCGAGCGGGCCGACCGCAGATCAATCCTTAGGGGTTCGCGCGACACGCCGCATCCTCTCAGAGTCGGGACGCGTCGATAACTGTCATACCCCCATGGTTTGATCGGTGCATGTTCGACGTGCGGGATCATCTCGACGAGTTGCGCTGCCGGGAGACTTCCTGGTTGTTGGCGACGCGCGAAGACGTGATCCGCGAGAAGCGTCGCCTCGAGATCCGTGAGTTGGCGTTGACCCGAGTGCTCGACGAACGGGGCGCGCTCGGACCTGATCTCGCAGCCCGCGACGGTGTCTCGGAACAGACCGCGCGCATGACGTTGGAGACCGCCCGCGCGTTGGAGTCACTGCCCGAGGTCGCGGCGGCCGCGTACGACGGCCGGTTGAGTGCTGAGCAGTTGGCGCCCGCGGTCGAGTTGGCCGACGAATCGTCTGACCACGAGTGGGCTGAACGGGCGCAGCATTGTTCCCCGGGTGATCTCGCACGGTTGGCGCGCACGAAGGAGACCCCGTCGGTCGCGGATCGGGAGCAGCGGGTGAAGGCCCGGTTCCTGCGCACCTGGTGGGGCAAGGACTCGATGCTTCACCTCCGCGGCGCGCTCCCCGATGTCGACGGTGTCTTCGTCGAAGGCGTGTTGAAAGACCTGATCGACCGCATGCGCCCCGCTAAAGGTCAACGGTGGGACACCCCCGCGCATCGAGGCGCCGACGCCCTCGTCGCGGTCTGCGCCGCCTACGACAAGGACGCGCCGTTGGTGGCCCGGCCTGTCCCCCGATTCGTGGTCCAAATCCCACCCGAGGGGCCGGCCGAGATCGCGGGTATCCCGCTGCCCGACGAGATGGTCGAAGCACTCCGCGCGGAAGCGAAACTCGAACCCGTCGCCGTCGACTCGTTCGGTGCACCAGTAGCCACTGGTCGGGTGCGTTCTGCGTTGTCGGAGAAGATCAAACGCGCCGTGCTGTTACGCGACGGGCATTGCCGGTGCGGGATGTGTGAAACGTACGACGGCCTCCAGGTCCATCATCTGCTCCCCGTCAGCTGGGGTGGAACCGATGACCTGTCCAACCTCGCGTCGGTGTGCGCGCTCGGACCCGATTCCCACCACGGGATGCTCGTCCCCTACGGCGAGTGGGTCCTCGAAGGCAACCCCAACCGGCCCGACGGCCTCCGCTTCGTCCACATCAGCCAAGCCACCCAGATACGACCACCACCCGGCTGGCAACGCGGCCGCAAAGCCCAGCCGCCCGCAGCATGACGCGGGCGGCGCACCAACCCCAAGCATGGAACCTTCACCAACGCCCGAGCTCGGCGCGGCGCGGAACACAAACGACCAGGCCGGGGAAGCCGATGGCGGCGAAGAGCGACTCGGCGCCGAGGCGGGCCGCCCGCCGCCGCGGGCGGCCCGAAGCGAACGAGAGGCGACGCCGGAGCGATGAGCCGTCGTCGGCGTCCCCGGCCGTCACTGTCCACGTAGGAGGTGCACATCAACACCCGTCAGGCGGTGTCGAGCAGATCTCGAATCCAGTCGCTCGACGCGGCGTCGGCGACGGTCTTGCCCTTCGCGTCGACGTCGGTCGGGCGCGCGCCGTGCTGCAGCAGAGCGGCGATGATCTTGCCCTGTTCGTCCTTGGCCGCATCCGAACCCGACCCACTCTTGCCGGTGTTCTGCACCGCGAGGTGCAGCGGCGTCGAACCGTGCTTGTTCATCAGTCGCGGATTCGCACCGTTGTCGATGAGTGCGCTGACCGCGGCCGAGCAACGAGTCCGGACGGCTCGATGCAACGGCGCCACTCCGCTCTTGTCCAGCGCGTTGGGATCCGCGCCGGCTCCGATCAGGTACGTAATCACGTCACGCTGGGCATCCGGTTCCCAGTGCTCGGCGTCGGGGCTCCCGTCGGCGGTGTAGTGGAGCGGCTCGGCTCCGCGGCGGTTGCGGGCGCGCACTCCGGCACCACTCGCGACGAGCGACTCGGCGAGTGCTCGTTGATACGCCGCCGCCGCGAAGTGCAGCGCGGTGTCACCGCCGTATACGTAGTGACGGACCGTAGGCAGGAAGTAGGTGTCGGCATCCTGGCGGCTCGCCCCGACACGAATGGGACGGGCCGCGAGACCGGGCGACGAGTTCAGCAGTCTCGCGACCTCGACGTGATCACGTGACGCGATCGCACGGAACAGCTCGAGCAGCGCCGCGTCGTCGGACCCATCGCTCCGCGCACTGGTCTTCGGCACCCGCACAGGATGCTCGCTCCGGCGCCGCGGCGCGGTGTTGGCGAACCAACGATCGAGCGCTTGCTAGGCGAAGTCGCCGAGCAGGTCCCAGAGATCTTCGAGCTGCGTGTCGTCCGCTTCCGCCGCGCCGATTGCCGCCGACGGGCGAGTCACACGATTTGGTGCCGACGTGACCGAGGGCGCGGGTGCGGTCATTGCGAGGTATCGGGAGAGCGCTTCGCTCACCGGATACGGGAAGAACGGGGCCGGGCGATCTTGTGTCTTGTCATTAATGGGCATTGTTACAAGTCCTGGGGGCTGCGTGGGGGGTGATCATTGTCGCGGGTCGACCGGGTTCGCATCGAAACGTGAGTGTTCAACGACGAGCGCCGACGTCGCGGAGCAACACGTATGCGTTGCTGTGCACGCGCAGATAGCAACCGTCGTCGCGCCAATCGATCACGATGGCCTGCACGTCGTCGATGCGCTCAGCGCTGATCTCCGTGGCGAGGGAGCGGAGCAGTTGCGCTTCGTTGTCGCCGGGCCCGAACTCCTGCGTGCTCTCGCGCCGGATCACGCGGATCCCGGTGGGGTGACGGGTCGCGGTCACGGCGCGAGCGAGCAGCGCTTGGTGCGGCGGATGGTGCCCGGACACGGTGGTTGCTGGGCGGCGTCGACGTTGACGAGCCACGCCAGCACCTCACCCACCGCCGGTTCCTCTTCGGCGACCCCGCACACGGCACGGAGCACGTGACCGCCGGCCACCGGGACCAGCTCGATGCTGTACGCGATCAACCCGCTGCGCAGCAGCGCCTCGCCGACTGCGCGGGACAACTCGCGCACACACCGGTGGGGGCCGAGCTCGAGCCGGATCTCGCGGACTCGCCAGCACGGCGACACTTCGATGGCATCGGTGACATCGTCGATCGGGGCCACACCAGTCATAGGGATCAGATTCCCTCCGCCGTGGGCGAACACGTCGACGGTAACGGTTGCTGATGAACAGGGGCCGACGTCCGGTCGGCGCGCGCATGAATTCTTGTGGTGCCCGTCAGCCGAAGACGACCGTCTTCTTCCCGTACACGAGGATGCGGTGCTCGAGGTGCGCGAGCACGGCGCGGGCGAGCACGATCTTCTCGAGGTCGCGACCCTTGCGCACGAGATCGTCGACCGTGTCGCGGTGGCTGATGCGCACGACGTCCTGGTCGATGATCGGCCCGTCGTCGAGCTCACTCGTCGCGTAGTGCGCGGTCACGCCGACGATCTTCACCCCGCGGTCGTAGGCCTGGTGGTACGGGCGCGCCCCGATGAACGCGGGCAGGAACGAGTGGTGGATGTTGATGATCCGGCTCGGGTAGCGCTCGACGAACTCGGCGGACAGGATCTGCATGTAGCGGGCGAGCACGATGAGATCGATCTCGCGGCTCGCGAGCAGCTCGAGCATGGCCCGTTCCTGCTCCGGCTTCGTCGCCGGCGTGATCGGCAGGTGGTGGTACTCCACGCCGAAGTGCTCGGCGACCTCGGCGTGATCGGGATGGTTGCTGATCACCAGCCGGACGTCGGCGCCGAACTCGCCGCTGCGCCACCGGGCGAGCAGGTCGTAGAGGCAGTGCGCCTGCTTCGACACCAGGATGGCGACGCGGGGCACGTCGTCGGAGTAGCGGATCTGGTACTGCATGCCGAGCGGGGCGGCGAACTCGCCGAACGCGACCGGCAGCTCCTCCCGCGTGAGGTCGAAGCGGTCGAGCTCGAACTCGACCCGCTGGAAGAACACGTCGACGTCGGCATCGGTGTGCTGCTCCGCGTGCACCACGTTGCCGCCATGGCGGAACACGAACGCGGCGACCTGGGCCACGAGCCCGCGCTGGTCGGCGCACGAGAGCAGGAGCGTGGCAGTCGGCAAGTTCGGCACCGTGTCATCGAAGCCGTCGGCGCCGGCGAAGTCAACGACCGTTACGGCTCCACTCGTCCCTTGCTCGGAACTAGGTGAGATGCACGCTCGAGAGAACGCCTTCGATGACGGTGGAGGTCTCATCGCCCTCGATTCCGCCCACGCTGATCGTGGTCGAGTCGTTGCCGCGAAAGATCTCGAGTTGTGCCACCCGCACCGACGTCGGAACGCCGGTCGGCGCCGTCGCCTGCACCGCCACATCGACGCGATATGCGGTCGCGCCCCGCATCTTCACGACCTTGGTGTCGAGAACCTGGGCACCGATCGACTTGTACTGCTGCGTCTCGACGTCGGTGAACTCCGCGAGGCCAGACGGCCGACCGGACCCTGGCTCGAAGCCGACCGACATGTTGTCGCCGGTGGTGCCAGCTGGATCGATCGCGTAGAACCGGTACTGCGAGAGATCCACATTCGCGATCTGCGCCGCCAGCTTGGGATTCTTCTTCCCCAGCAGGCCCTTGAGCGTCGCGATCCCCTTCGGGGTCAGCTTCGCCACCAACCACGCGCTGGGGTACTGGACGGAGACTCGCGCGTCCTTGACCTTCACCGTCGTCATCCCGGTCGCGCGCGATGACGCGGATGCCGTTGCGACGAGCGGCGTCGCACCCAGCAAGAGCAGCGCCGAAAGCGTGCACATCCACAGCCGTCGCATGGCCTTCCCTCCGGTCGGTATTCGCTGAAGAGAGTCTCGGCTGCTTCGTGCCCGAACTACATGGCCGGACGGCGAGAATTCAGTGACCCGCACCGCGGCGAGGCCGCCCCCGTCCGTTGCCGTGCGTCTACCGGATTGCCAAGGCGTTCGGGGGTGAGCCCACGCCGCCGGGCACGTTGAGCGGCGCGGAGACGAGCAGGAACCGCCAGCGCCGGTCTTGCGCGCACGCCGCTGCGAGATCTTCGAGCCAGAAGTGCTCGCCGATGGGCATCCCGAACCCGGCGATGATCCGCGTGTGCAGGAACTTCCCCGGGGCCATGTCGATCGGCGACGCTTCGAGCGCGCTGTTGTCGGCCGCCACCGCGGCGACGTGATGATCCCAGAGCCACGCCGCGGTCTCCTCGGTGGGCGCGAGTCCGGGCTGCGGCGATGCCTGCCCGTAGGCGGCGGTGCGGTCGGCCTGGGAGAGGCCGTTGTACCAACCGACCCACCCGGTGCGCACGAGCAGGATGTCGCCGGTCTCGATGGTGGTGCCCTGCCAGTCGGCGGTCTCGTCGAGCAGGTCGGCGGTGATCTCGAAGCGGGTCGCCGGGTCGATCGGTTTGCCCTTCGCCGCGGCCGCGGCGGCGACGTCGAGGAGCACACCGCAGCCGACGATCCCGCGGCGCGCCCACACGTCGATGCCGAGCGTGGTCGAGTCGGGATCGTCGACCCGCTCGGGCGCCACGCCGTTGTAGAAGCCCTGCGGGCCTTCGATGTGGCGCAGGCCGTCCCACTGGGTGCCGTACTGGAGATAGAAGGGCGAGAGGAAGTCGTCGCGACCGAGGCCGGCCTGGCCGATCTGCGTGCGCTCCGGCGCGGGCCGCCACGGGTTCGGGAACGGGAGATCGATGCGCCAATTGAGCGGGTACACGTCGCCGGTGCGGACGGTCGCGATGCCGGCCAAGGCTTGCGCGTTGTCGACGAGGTTGAGCGTGCCGACCTCGTCGTCGTCGCCGAACACACCCCATGCACTCCCCGCCGGTGCACCATCGGTGCGCGCCGCGAGCGCGTCGTACGACGGCAGTTCCATGCTGCTCCCCCTCCCGTTGTGCGCGCGCCCGCACGCCCACGCATTTGCGGTGCAACTTAACGTGAGTGCGTGCGACGCCGCGATGATTCCGGCGCCGTGGCGCCGTCCACCTCGCGTGCCGAGTTCGAGGAGCCTCCGATGACCACCGCTGCGCTGTCGCCCGACGGGCTCACCCGCCTGCACGAGGCCATGACCGGGCACGTGGAGGCGGGCGCGCTGCCCGGCCTGGTCACGTTGGTGGCCCGGGGCGACGACGTGCACGTCGACGTGATCGGCACGCCCGCGTTCGCCGACCCCACTCCCCTCGACCGTTCGGCCATCTTCCGCATCGCGTCGCTCACCAAGCCGATCACCGGCGTGGCCGCGATGATCCTGATCGAGGAAGGGCTGCTGCACCTCGACGACGCGGTCGACAACCTGCTGCCCGAGCTCGCCGATCGCCGCGTGCTGCGCGCCATCGACAGTGAGCTCGACGACACGGTTCCGGCGGAGCGCTCGATCACCGTGGAAGACCTGCTCAGCTTCCGGCTCGGGTTCGGATCGGTGATGGCCCCGCCGGGCAGCTACCCGATCCAGCGCGCCGAGGCCGAGGCGGGCTTGCAGAGCATCGGCGGGCCGCCGTGGCCACCGGTCGCGCACGACTCCGACCGTTGGATGGCCGCGCTCGGTGCGATGCCGCTCATGTACCAACCGGGCTCGCAGTGGCTCTACAACACGTCGGCCCAGGTGCTCGGGGTGCTCGTCGGCCGAGCGGCCGGGAGCGACATCGAGACGGTGATGCGCGAGCGCATCTTCGAACCGCTCGGCATGGCCGATACCGGCTTCACCGTGCCGTCGTCGCACCTGCACCGCCTGACGACTGCGTACGCGGTCGATCCGGCGACGGGCGCCGCGTCGGTGCTCGACGCTCCCGCCGACAGTTGGTGGAGCACCCCGCCGTCGTTCCCCGACGCGAGCGGCTGGCTGGTGTCGACCATCGACGACTTTTGGTCGTTCGCGGCGATGATGCTCGCCGGTGGCACGGGGCGGGGGCAGCGGATCCTCTCGCCGGAATCGGTCGCGCTCATGACGACGGACCGGTTGACCCGCGCGCAGCGCGAAGTATCGCGGTTGTTCCTCGGCGACGCATGCGGTTGGGGCCTGGGCATGGCCGCGCCCGCCGCGGGGAGCACCGCTCCCCTGCCGAGCGGCTTCGGGTGGGACGGCGGCACCGGCACCGTGTGGCGCTCGAATGCCCGCAGCGGCGTGACCGGGATCCTGTTCACCCAGCGGGCGTTCACGTCGCCGGAGCCGCCGCCGGTCGTCGTCGACTTCTGGGCCGGAGTGAACGCCGCCACTGGCGACTGATCACCGTCGACTGAGCCGCGTTACTGTCCCGCGTCGATGAGCGACAGCTACGAAACGTTCACGGTCGACGTCACGCACGCGGTCAACCTCGGGGAGCCGCTCGAGCTCACCGGGTGGCTGTTCCGCCCCGATCCGGCGGTCGCGCGCGACACCCTGGTGTGCTGCTTCCCCGGCGGCGGGTGGACCAAGGCCTACTGGCATCTCGAAGTGGACGGCCTCCCCGGCTACAGCTTCGCCGAGTTCATGGTGGCGTTGGGCTACACGGTCGTGACGTTCGACCATCTCGCGGTGGGCGAGAGCACCAAGCCCGCCGATCCGTTCACGGTGACGTCGGACGTGGTGGCGACGGCCAACGCGCACCTCGTGGCGTCGGTGGTCGACCTCGCGGGCGCCGCCGACTTCGTGAAGATCGGCATCGGCCATTCGATGGGCGGCATGCTCCTCGTCCGCCAACAGGGGATGTTCCGCACGTTCGATGCGGTGGCGGTGCTCGGCTTCAGCACGCTCTACCCGATGAACCTCGAAGGGTTGATCGACCAGTCGCCGTTCGAAGGCTTCACCGAGGCCACGTTGCGCGACGCGGCAGCGATGATCCCCGATCCGTATGCGGTGTTCCCCAAGGATCGGGCGCGCGGCCTCTTCGTGCGCCCCGACGTGCCCGACGCGGTGTTCGACGCGCGCGACGCGGCCATGACCAGCTCGCCCGGCATTGCGGGTGTGTCGTGCCTGCTGCCC
The DNA here is from genome assembly GCA_963819735.1 of uncultured Actinomycetes bacterium. Lineage (GTDB taxonomy): Bacteria > Actinomycetota > Acidimicrobiia > IMCC26256 > DASPTH01 > CAWFXC01. The sequence goes on from CAWFXC010000002.1 coordinate 55,505, forward strand.
GGGATCGTGAGCGACGCGGCGGCCGCGATCGACGTGCCGGTGTTCTGCGGATGGGCGGAGCGCGACACGTCGTTCGATCCGCGGGCCGAGGTCGGCTCCTACGCGGGCTCGCGCGACGTGACGCTGCACATCCTCGAGGGCTCGGCGCACACCACCAACATGGGCGAGACACGCCAGGTGCAGTGGCGGCGCATCGATCGTTGGATCAGCAGCCTCCGCCTGGCGGCCGGATCGCGCTAGCGGCTCAGCTCAGCTCAACTCGTCGACGTTCAACACGAACGGCAGTCCACCGTCGCGTTGGAGGAACTCCGCCATCCACTCGACGGCGGCCCGCCGGCTCACGAACCGCGGCTTGGGCTCGGCGCCCCGATGCCATTCCCACACTCGTTGACCGGTGTCGGTCTCGAGGTGCACGAGGTGGAAGCCGTCGTGTTCCGCACGGGAGATCACGTCGTGTGGGTGCATCAGTGCAGTCATGGGTTCGCCCCATTCCCGTCGGTCGCACGATCGAAACCCGGAGCGGTTCGAAACATCGCGTCGTGTGTGTTTCGTCACGTCTACGCAATCACGCGTGATTCAACTGACGTGAAACGGGGTATCAACTCCGCCTCGATTCACGAGATGAATACACGAGATGAAGGGGAGGAACAATGCTCATCCTTGGTGTCATCCTCGCTTTGCTCGGCCTGCTGTTGGCAGTGCCGGTGCTCTGGGTGATCGGAATTGTGCTCATCGTCGTCGGCGCGGTGTTGTGGATCGCGGGCTCGATGGGACGCGAAGTCGGCGGTCGCCGCCACTACTACTGAGCGGCCCGATGAGTGCCGCGACGCATCCCGGTTCGCGTGACCCCGACGACGAACTGAGGAACGCGCCGAATCCCGACCTCGCCCGCGAACAGGACGTCGACGTGCCCCACGACGTGGCGGACGCGGTGGCGGACGACGATGCGGATGAGGACACCGTCGAAGTGGCGCGGCAGCCCGTGGAGGGTGCCTCGTAGAAATCCCGGTGCTCGCGCCGGTGCAAGCGCCCGTGCATGCGTGGGTGCAAGCGCCGGCGCGAGCACCGTTTGAAAGACAGCACCCCTCGTGCGCAGCCGCTCGACGTGCGCGGCGGCTCGCCCGGGAGCGGTCAGGCGTTGACGGGCCGCCGCGACTCCCCGAACATCTCGGAGTTGACGCTCACGGGCGACGGCCAACTCCGAGATGTTCCGGGGGCGGGTCGCGAATCGCGGGCGCTGAGCAACGCACCGCAGCCGACGCCGATACATGCGGCGAGCAGGTGGCCGACCGCACTCACGCCGATGCCGTTGGTCCAGCCCATGACCAACCAGTCGACCAGTACGAACGTCGCGCACCACCGCAGCCGAGGCGGGCACAGCACGATCATCGCCGCGGCCAGCGCGGCGAACCCGTACGACGGCCCGACGTCGATCATCATGCCGATCGACGGGTGCGCGATCCCGGTGATCACGCCGACGGTGAGACCGGCGGCCACGAGCAGCGACGCGCCGGCGTGGCCGGCCAGGAACACCAGGAACGCCCGTAGGGTGCCGACCCGCAGCTCCGCGTATCCGCCGACCACTCCGAGCAGCACCAGCCACGGCGTGACGTGGCCGTTGCTGATCCAGAACGCACTGGCGACGAGCACGCCCAGCGGATCGACCGCCAGTTGGTGCAGGTTGGTGCTCGAGTCGAACAGGATGCGATGCACGGTCGCGGGCGGGAGCTCGCGCACCAGGTAGCTCGTGACGACGAGCACGAAGAGGTACACCGCGGTGAGCGGAACTGCGGGAAGCGGCGGGAACGCCTGCCGGAGGCGGGCTCGACGCGTGAGACGCGGGGGGGCGGCTGCGGTCTCCCGGGCCTCCGGCGTGCGCGGCATCTGCCGGATGTTAGGGACGGCCCCTGTGTCTCCCCTGTGGGACCACCCGCAATCGGTGCAGAGTCGCCTATTCCGTCCGCAATGCGAGCGCCGGTTGGGTGCGCGCCGCGGTGCGTGCGGGGACATAGGCGATCAGATTGACCAGCGCGAGCACCGCGGGGATGGTGAGCAGCACCGCGAGCATGGGGATCGACGGCGTGGTCGCCACGCCGAGGCCGTCGCTCACGAGCCGCCACACGATCGTGCCGACGAGCAACCCCAAGGGGATGCCGACGACGAGCCCGACCGCGCCCAGCGTCGACGCCTGCCACGCAACGGTTGTGCGCACCTGCCGTCGGGTGAAACCGAGCGTCTTGAGCAACGCGAGATCTCGCCGTCGTCGGCGCACCGCAGTGACGAGCGCGTGGGCCACCGCGATCAGCGCGAGGCCGACGAGGAGTGCGGCGAGCGTCACCGGGAACCAGTTGATCTGGTGGAGCCGGTCGATCTCGACCGGCAGGCTCGGCGTGACCGGCGGGTCGAGTTGCGGGATCGCATCGATGCGGCGTTCGACCGCGGCGCGATCAGCGCCGGGCGCGAATGTGCCCAGGAGATAGCGGAAGTAGTTCTCCTGATCGAGGAGCGGCGCGAAGCCGGGGCCGGTGAACGCGGCACCGTCGGCGAGCGGCTGCGTCTGGCTGAGCGTCGCGAACACGACCTGCCCGACGATCCGGTAGTTGCCCTTGCCGTGTGGGCCCGCGGCCCGCACGGTTTCGCCGATGTGCTTGCCCAACGTGTGCATCGTCTGCGATCCGAGCGCGACCTCGTGGGCATCGCGCGGCGCGCGGCCCGCGATCACCGTCGGCCCGATGCGGCCGCGCAGGGGGATGAAGCTCCAGCCGTTGGTGGTGTGTCCGTCGAGCTGGACGTTGTCGGTGCCGTAACAGGCGACGGCCACCGCGCGCACTCCCGGCTCGCGCAAGAGGCCGAAGTCGTCGCGACTGCACGAGTTGTCGTTGGAGATGGTGTCGGTGGCGGAGAAGTCCCACGACCAGCCGTAGCGCCGGGGCGTGGCCACGAGATGGCCGAGGCTGGTCGCGAACACCATCACCGCGACGAGCCCGAACACCCCCACCACCGCGCCCACGAAAGCGGAGCGCACCGGTACCGCGGTGCGGCCGCGGCCGGGCTGGAGCGCCATGCGCAGACCGCTCGTGGCCGTCGGCGTCATGCCGGCGCGGGCAGCGCGCTCGGGTATCGCCGACGTCCGGTGCATCGACTCGGCGTCGAGGGTCGACGGCCGGGTGGCGCGGATTGCCGCCACCAATGCGACGACGAGCACGATGACCGCCACCGCGATCACGCCGAGAGCCAGCACCGGCCAGTCGGCGTGGAATCCGAGATCCGGTTCGGCGCGACGCGCCACGCCGATCGGGAACAGCGGCGACGCCACCGCGGCGCCGACGACCGCGAGCAGTGCACCGGCGCCGGCGATCACCAGCGCCTGCGGTCCGTGAATGGCGACCTGTTGGCGGCGGGTGAGCCCGAGGGCGCGCTGCGTGCCGCGGTCGGTGTTCGTCAACGAGATCTCGCGCGTCAACACGGTCGCGAACGCGACCACACCCGCGAGGGCCGCGACCGCGGCGAAGATGTACAGCGCGAACACGGCCACGTCGATCGCGTTCTGCGTGCCGGTGCGGTCGATGGCTGCGCTCTGCACGCTGAACAGCGGCGACGGCCCGAAGATCTTGCGCGCCGCGGCCTTGATCGCAGGCACATCGCTCGCACCGTCGCGGGTGAGCACGCGCAGTGCGGTGCCGAAGCTCCCGATGGTGGCGCGGTACCTCTCGTAGAACGCGGGCGTCGGCAGGAGCACGCCGCCGAGCCCGCCCTTCTGTCCGAGGTCTTCCGGGCGGCGCACGATGCCCACGATGTGGAAGCGCAGGTGCGGGCCCGCGGGTGGCCCGGGATCGGTGGCCCCGCCGATGACCGCTGCCACCTGCGCGGGGGTGTACGAGACCGCGTCGAGGTGGCTGCCCACGCCGAGGTGCAGCTGCATCGCGAGGTTCTCACCGATCGTGACCTCGTCGATCGCGCGTGGATTCGCCCCCCGACCGCGGATGACCCGGGCGCGGTCGACGGCGGTGCCGAGCTTCGTGTCCAGCGCGACGGTTGGGGCCAGGCTCGGCGCGGTGCGCACGGAGATGAAGAAGCCCGCCCCCGGCGCGAATGCGACGACGTGCGGCACGCGTGCGAACGCCCGCAACTGTTCCGCCGTCGGCACCCCGAAACCGGTGGTGACCTGCACCGTGGCCGCCCGGCTCGAGGTGATGAACCGGTCGAGCGTGGAGTCGGTCCGCCGGGCACCCGCGATGGTTGCGAGGACGACCGCGCCCACCACGCCGACCAACAGGACCATCACGACGAGGCTGCGCCACCGCCGCCGGAGGTCCGACCGCGCCAGCATCCAGATCGCGCTCATCTCACCGCCCCTGCATCGCCGTCAGCCTCCCGAGCACCTCGGAGTCGACGCTCACATATGACAGCAAACTCCGAGATGTTCCCGAAAGGAAGGAGGGCAGGATCCCCCATGTTCGGGGTGGTAACCCCCCGGCGCCCCTCGGCTCAGAGGATCGCGATCGGGTTCACCGGCGAGCCGGTGGCCTCGGGCAGGCGGAGCGGCGCAATCACGCACAGGAACGACCAGCGCTGCCCCTGTTCACACAGCGGGCTGAGCTCCTCGAACTGGAGGTAGTCGAGGAGGTGCAGGCCCATCGCGTTCACCGCGAGCACGTGGATCGGGAAGTCGACGCCCTCGGTCGTGTTCGGCGCGGCGTCGTTGTTGCTGTCGCTGCCCAGGGCCGCGACCTGGCGCTCGGCGACGAACGTCATTGCGGTCGGGTGCAGACCGGCGCGCGACACCGATGCGTCCCACGGGCCGAGCGCGTTGCGCCGCGCCAGATGACCGACCCGCACGAACAGCAGGTCGCCGGGGCCGACGCGCACCTTCTGGGCTTCCTCGGCCGCGAGCAGATCGGCGGCAGTCACGTGTTCGCCGGGTTCGAGCCACTGCACGCCGCGCAGCCGTGGGATGTCGAGCAACACGCCGCGGCCGACGATGCCGTCGTGCGCGACGTCGATCGAGAGCTCGGTGGCGCCCGCGGGCGTGATGCGGTCGACGGGCACGTCGTTGTAGAGGGTCTCGTCGTAGATCACGTGGCAGAGCGCATCGATGTGAGACTGCGCGTTGCCGTGCACGTGCATGTCGAACTCGTCCATGGCGAAGTCGACGCCGGTGGCCGCGCCGTGCCCCTCGACCGGGGCGATCATCTCGTGGCCACAAGGCTCGGGGTTGTCGGCCGACGGGTGCGACTCGACCGGCCGGCTGAGCGACACCGCCACACCTGTGCGCACGTCGGCCACGGCCGCGAGCCGGCGCGCCGGGGTGATGTGGTTGAGACCACCGCGACGATCGGTCGCGCCCCAGCTCGTCGTGCGCTTGAGCTCCTGGTAGAGCGCGTCGAACTCGGCGGCACTCAGTGGGGCTGCTTGGTTCGCGTCGGCGTCCACGTTTGGCTTCACTCCCTCCTGATGCCCGACGGCACCGCAGAAGTCAGTGAAGTCTTGCCGTTTGGCGATGGAGCGCACGTTCGCTGGTGCCGATACTCCCCTGACCGGCGGTCGCAGGCCGCCTCGGGGATCGGATCCAACGATGAGCATCCACGGTGATCTGCCCGCCACTCCGCAAGTGGACGCGGCGGCGGTACGGAGCGGCGACGCATACACGGGGCCGCGGCCGTCACCCGCACGCGGGTGGGCGAAGTGGCTCGTCGGGGCGTGCGCGGGCGTCGTCGTGAGCAACCTGGTCAGCCTCGTTCTCACGCTGATCGAGCGTCATCACCTCCAGCAACGACTGGCCGGCGGCGGGCCGTCGGCGGCGACGTTTCGCCGCACGCTGTCCGCCATCACCGCAGTGAGCCGTGTCGCCGGCGCCTTCGGCGTGGCTGTCTTCATCGTGTGGTTGTGTTGGCTGATCGCGCGTCGCCCCAAGGAGCGGCGCACCACCGGCGAGAGCGCCGTCGAGCTGCCGTTGCACCGGATCATGGTCCGCACGTTCTGGGCCTTCTGGTCGCTGTGGGCCATTGGCTTCGTGTTCGCGATCTCGTCGAGGTCGTTGGTGCACTCCAACATGACGACGCAGGACTACATCGACTACCGCACTCACTTGGCGGTCGGCCACCTCTTCGCGATGGCCGTGTACTCGTGCTTGATCGTGCTCGTGGTCGGGGCGACCCGCTTCCAAGACCGACGCGAGGCCGCGGCCTGATCGCATCGCGCCGATGAGTTCCACGGTTCGAGAGCGTCGAACGGGAATGGACGCACACAACCTCGCCGATCTGTACGACCTCCCGCTGGTCGAGTGGGATCACATCAAGGAGCGCCTCGATCAGGGGTGACCCAAGCCCGGGGGCGGGCGGCCCGAATCGGCACACGTGTTGGTTGGCCACGATCAACGACGACGGGAGCCCGCACCTGACCGGCGTGGGCGCGCTCTGGATCGACGACACGTTCTGGTTCGAGACGGGCGCCACGAGCAAGGGCAAGAACCTCGCGCGCGATCCGCGCTCCACGTTGCAGCGTCGCGGTGGACAACTTCGATCTCGTCGTCGACGGCGATGGGGTGAAGGTGACCGATCCGTCGATCGTCGCGGTGATGGCCGAGCACTGGGCGGCCGAGGGCTGGCCGGCCCGCGTCGACGATACCGGTACGGCACTCACCGCTGAGTACATCGCACCGTCTGCGGGATCACCGCCGTGGCACGTGTACCGCATCGTGCCCCACACCGCGACCGCGCTCCTCACCGTCGAACCCGGTGGCGCCACCCGCTGGCGCTTCTAACCCGGACCGCTTCCCGTCCAGGCGCGCAGGTGCGCCGCAACCGACCATGCCTCGATGCGATCGTGGTCGGCCCGGCTCGGGATGGAGTCGTCGGACGCGAGGTCGGCGAGCTGCGCATCCAGGCCGAGGGTCCGGTTCCACCATTCGTCGAAGCTCACATCACCGCGGCGCACGGCGCGCAGCCATTCGGCCGGCTCACCTTCGATCGGCAACGCCAGGCGATGGGTGGTCAGCAACTCGTAGCACTGGAACCCGAGCCGCGAGCAATGCATCGCGTACTTCGTGTCGTACCCGTGCTCGGCGACGAGGTCGTCACGGCTGCTCGCACGGCTTCCCGACAGACTGCCGAGCAGCCGACGCGCCTGCGACTGCATGTAGCCGCGGTAGCGATCGATCATGTGGCGTCCGATGAACGCGTCGCCGAGCCCGCGCAGCTCGAGCCCCACTTCTTGCACTTCCAGAATCGGGGCCCAGAGCGCCATGAGGATGGACGGGTTCCCGGACGCGGCGAGCCGAAGGAACTGTCGGAGGGAGTAAAGGGTCCGATCGGTGTCGCCGGGGCCGGATCGTGCACCTTCGGGCTGCGTGCGCTGCATCACGGTCCGGAAGCCGGTGGTCGACAACCCGACGACCTCTTCGGGTGCCTCGATCAGCACCCCGAGCTCGTCGTGGTCTTCGCCGCCGGGAATCCCGGTTCCGTGCGCGGTCGAGCCGACCTCGACGAGGAGAATTGTCGAGGCCGGCAGCGCCGGAATGGTCAACACGTCACGAGCCTGTCACCAGCTGATCACTGCTGGAAGCGCGCGCCGAGCAGCCGCGGGAAGTGCTTCGCCGCAATGTTGAACTGCTGATCCGTGGTCAGGTAGAAGCCCACCTTCTCGCCGTTGCGCAGCCGCATCGTGACCGATCCCTTGTAGAGGCCGAGCCAGGCCAACGGACGCTTCCGCAGCTTGACCATCTCGATCTGGCTCTCCGCGATCCATCGGTTCCGACGGTCGACGGCGAGCAGGGTCTCGCGGTCCGATGCGCGCATCACCTCGTGGCGTCGCGGCCGGTCGTCCCAGCCGTGCCCGCCGAAGAGCAGAAAGACGCCGTCGGAGTCGATGACGACGTCCATCCGCTCCCGGCTGTCGGACGCGCCGACCAGGCTGGCCAGCCAGCGCACGTCGGTCTCCGAGCCACCGAAGTCGGGGTCGCGGAACACGGTCTGGCCTTCGCCCAGACGGATGTAGCGCTGCGGGTCGACCGCGGCGTCGACGAGTCGCGGGAGGTCGTGGCCACTCTGCCAGTGCCACGGCGTGACCGCGACGGTCGCCCCGCTGTTCGCCATCACGATGCGCTTGCCGTTGTCGAAGGTGAGGCAGGCCTCGACGTCGTCCCACCGGATGGTCCGATGATGGCGGTCGTCGGGCGTCCACACGATGCCGTCGGCACCGAGCACGAGCGTGCCCCGCTCGCGGCCGGCGATCGGCTGGTAGGTCGTTCCCTCGAGCCCCTCGTTCGACCAGTCGGAATGCATCGTCCAGCCCTCGAGGTGCTCCGCCGTGTCCTCGGGACCGATCGCCAGCATCGTCGGGATGATCGCCTCGAGATCCTCGCGGACCGAGCTCGGGGTCAGTTCATCGAGCGCCGCGTCGACGTCGTCGGGCGTGTGTACCGGTTCGCCGAACACACGCGCGCGTGCCGTGCTCTCCAGGAACGCTTCGATCCACTGCGGGTGATCGGCGAACTGACGCTGGAACTGGCGGAACGTGCTGAGCTCCTCGGGGGTCGGCCCCGAACTCGCGAGCTCGTCGATGACCTTCACCAGCTCGCGCATCACCTGCGCGAGCGCACCTTCGGCGCCGTCGGCCTCCACGTACTCGACCGCGGTCCCGTTCCCGCTGAGGATGCGGGTGTACTCGACCGAGTAGCTGACCGCGTCACGACGCAGCCGGTCGTGGGCCCGCTGCTGAACGATGTTGAGGGCCGGCGACACGCCCCACTGGCGTTCGGACAGGAACGAGACCGAGACGCGCGGCGAGTCGATGGCGATGAACGCGCGCGCCGGAGGGAACGAGGCCGGCGTCGGCGGGTGCTCGATCGGCTCACCGACGGGCAGATCGCCGAGGTGCAGCTGCTCCGGGATCGGGCCGTTCAGCCAGAGCACCGCGTTCTGGACCGTGAAGCGGTCCTGCGCCCACTGCTGGATCTCCTCGGCTTCGAAACGCCGCAGCCCATACTCCGGCCACGCGACGATTCCCGGTCCGTGGGGCCCGAAGCGTTCCGCGAGATCGGCCCCGAGGCGCGACCCACCGCGGCGCTGGCCTTCGATCTCGAGCACTCGCATCTCTGCGTCGAGACGATCGAGCGGGAGCTCACGCAGTTGCCGCGTGATGAAGCTGAAGAACTCGACGATCTGGTCGGGGCCGCCCATGGCCCAGAAGCGGGTCGTGACGGGATTGACCTCGCCGTTCCACGTGTAGGGCGTCGCCTCCAGCGTGTGGAACACGAGGTGCTCGACGAGGTGGTTGATCCCCGAGTTCCTCAGCGTCTCGTCGCAGCGGCCGGTGCCGAACATCAGGCATGCGTGAAGAGGGCCATGGACCTGGCCCGCTTCTGCATAGATCGTCGGAACGCCGTCGACGTCCGTCCACTGCACCTTCATGTCGATCACCCTACGAAAGTCGTCGGTTGCGAAGTCGATGAATTCACGCACATGACGCGGACGGCACCAATGGCTCCAAGGTCAGATTCCCCTGACTCCCCCGCCCGGCGACCGTTGCAGATGTGGCGCTCCGCCCGATACCCTCGGGGGGTATGGAACACACGATGCCGGGATACCAGGAAAACAAGGCCGCGGTGCAGAAGCGGCTCCGTCGGGTCGAGGGCCAGGTGCGGGGCCTGCAGCGCATGGTCGACGAGGACGCGTACTGCATCGACGTGCTCACCCAGATCTCGGCCGCGACCCGGGCGCTCCAGGCCGTCGCCCTCGAGCTGCTCGACACCCACCTCGAGCACTGCGTGCGCGACGCCATCGACGGCGGCGGGCCCGAAGCCGACGCCAAGATCGCCGAGGCATCGGCAGCGATCGCGCGCCTCGTCAAAGCGTGATGCTCGACGACATCGGGCGCAGCCTGCGCGAGGCGTTCTTCATGTTCTGGGAGACGCTCTGGCCGCTGATCCTCGGCTTCACGCTGTCGGGCGCGGTGCAGGCGTTCGTGTCGCGCGACGCAGATGCAGCGCGTGATGGGCGACCATCGGCCGCGCGCGGTCGCGCGTGCGAGCGGGCTCGGAATGGTGTCGTCGTCGTGCTCGTACGCAGCGACCGCGATGGCGAAGTCGCTCTTCCAGAAGGGGGCCGACTTCGTCGCCGCGATGATCTTCATGTTCGCGTCGACCAACCTCGTGCTCGAGCTCGGCATCGTGCTCATCGTGCTCATGGGCTGGCAGTTCGCGGCGGCCGAGTTCGTCGGCGGCGCGATCATGATCGTCCTGCTCGCGGTCACCGGCAGCTACGTGATCGGCCGCCGGCGGGCCGACGCGGCACGGGCGCGACTGGCGAGCGGGCAGATGGCCGACGGTCATGATCACGACGCCATGGTCGGCGTGAGCGCCGAACGGCAGCACGAACTCGAAGAAGAGCCGTGGGGCGTGAAGCTGCGGTCACGCGCCGCGTGGTCCGACGCCGCCAGCTACACCGTCGCCGACCTCACGATGCTCCGACGCGAGCTGGTGCTCGGCTACGTGATCGCGGGCTTCCTCACCGTGTTGGTGCCGATGCACGTGTGGAACGACGTGTTCCTCCAGGGGCACGGGTTCTGGACGTCGCTCGAGAACGTGATCGTCGGGCCGTTCATCGCCATCATCAGCTTCGTGTGCTCGATCGGCAACGTGCCGATGGCGGCGGCGCTGTGGCACGGCGGGATCAGCTTCGGCGGCGTGATCGCGTTCATCTTCGCCGACCTCATCGCGCTGCCCCTGCTGCTCATCTACCGCAAGTACTACGGCACCCGGCTGACCCTGCGGCTGCTCGCGTGGTTCTGGGCGATCATGTCGCTCGCGGGGCTCATCGTCGAAGGACTGTTCTCGGTGGCCGGCGTGATCCCGACCGATCGCAACCGCGAGATCGTGGCCACCAGCTTCCACTGGAACTACACGACGTTCCTCAACATCGTCTTCCTCGCGGTGGCGGCGTACCTCTACTGGCTCTACCGCAACCGTGAGCGGTTCGGCGGTGGACAGGGATACGCCATCGATCCCGTGTGCGGCATGCAGGTGCAGACGGCGAACGCGCCGGCGCACCGTCTTCGCCACGGACACGACTACTCCTTCTGCTCCGACCACTGCGCGCACCGCTTCGACGAAGCGCCCGACCGCTTCATCCAGGCCTAGCCGGGATTCGGCCGTCCTTGACACGTCGGCCGACGGGGTGCATCGTTTTCGTCGGTGTCGCCGGACCCTTGGCGGAAGGAGGCGACGCTCATGCTCCACACGGTGCTGCGCGCACCGCGGGTCGGCGGGACCTGGAATCGGAGAAGCGGGCCGGCCGGGTGCCGCCCCGAACCGAAGGAGCGCGACCATGACCGTTCTGCAGTCCACTGTCACGCGTGCCAAGCCGGGCCGTCGGCACGAAGCCATCGCCATCGGGCTCGAAGCGGAGAAGTTGCTCGAGCGTCACGGCGCGACGAACAACCGCTTCCTGACCGCGCAAGCCGCCGGCGAGGCGACGGGATCCGACGTGTTCACGAGTGAGTTCGAGAACCTCGAGGCGTGGGGCGACTTCACCGATCGGCTGAGCGCCGACGCGGAGCTCGAAGCGCTGCTCACTCGCATCAACGGGGAGAACAGCCCCATCGTGATGGAGAGCATGAGCATCGGCAGCGAGATCCCCCTCGGCCGTTCCGGTCCGATGGAGCCGGGCAAGGTCGTCGAGGTCTACATCTCGCGGCCGAACCCCGGCGCGTTCGACGCCGCGCTCGGGCTCGCGGTGCAGGTGTTCGACTTCGTGGAGAACAACGGCGCCACCGCGTGCCGGCTCCTGCAACTCAACAACGCCGGCTCGTTGACCGGGTGTCTCGTCGCCTCCTGGGAGCTGCCCACGATGAAGGCGGCGGGACGCCTCGGCGATGCGTACGAGGGCGATCCCGCCGGACAGCAGATCCTCGAGGTGCTCACCGGGGCGAATGCGCCGATCGTCACCGTGTCGAGCGGCATCTACGTGGAGATCGAGATCTGACCTCGTTGTTCTGGGCACGATGTGTTGACTTTCCTATCATCGATAGGTAATCTGCCTATCGATGGTAGGCAAAGTTGCGCAGCGGCGAGAGGAACGGACGGCGGAGATCGTCGCCGCGGCCTGGGAGCTGTCGAGCACCCAGGGCATCGGTGGGCTGTCGCTGCATGCGCTGGCGCGTGATGTGGGCATGCGCCAACCGTCGCTCTACGTGTACTTCGACTCGAAGCACGCCCTCTACGACGCGATGTTCGCCGACGGGAATCGCCAACTCCTCGCGCGGCTCGACGCGCTGGAACTACCGGCCGACGCCCGGGCGGCGGTCAAGGTGTTCGTGCGGACATTCGTCGACTTCGCGGTCGAAGATCGGGAGCGGTACGCGCTGCTCCTGCAGCGTCCGATCCCCGGGTTCGAGCCGACATCGTCGTCGTACGAGTACGCGCAAGAAGTGTTGAGCCGCGTCACGGGACTGCTGCGCGCCGCCGGTCTCGAGTCGCAGGACGACGTCGACTGCTTCGTCGCGATGGTCGCCGGCCTGATCGCCGCGCAGACCGCCAACGAACCCGATGGCGATCGTTGGACCCGCCATCTCGATCGCCTCACCGACATGTATCTCGACGAACCCAAGCGAAGGAGACGGCGCCCATGAACGCCGAGCGGATCCAACGACCTGAAGCACGCGTGCTCGCCGAAGAAGAGTTCCGCCGGTTTGCCGCGCTGATGAGCTCGCTGGACGACGACGAGTGGACGTTGCCCACCGACTGCGACGCGTGGGATGTGCGCAAGGTCGCGCTCCACGTGCTCGGCTCCGGCGACGCGCAGGCTTCGTTCCCGCAGTTCGTGCACCAGCTGTGGCGCGGCGTGCCGCTGAACAAGGAGATCGACTCCCACCACTGGGTCGACGGCATGAACGAGCTGCAGATCCGCGAGCGCTCGCACCTCAGCAACGAGGAGGTCGTCGCCCAGCTCTCGACCGTCGGCCCGAAGGCGGTGCAGGGCCGGTGGAAGACGCCTCCCCCGATGCGTTACCTGCCGATCCCGTTCGGCCCGCCGATCGGCTGGTGTCCGCTCAAGTACCTGCTCGACGTCGGCTTCACCCGCGATGTGTGGGCGCACCGCATCGACCTCAGTGGCGCGACCGGCCGCGCGATGGATCTCACGCCCGATCACGACGGCCGGCTCGTCGCCGACATCGTCGGTGAGTGGGCGTCGATCCACGGCGAGCCGTTCGAGCTGGTGCTCGACGGACCGGCCGGCGGGAAGTTCAGCCAGGGCGTGGGCGGCGAGCGCGTCGAGATCGACGCCATCGACTTCGTGCGCGTGCTGTCGGGGCGCCGACCCGGCACCGGCGTGCTCAGCAATCCCCTACCGCTCTGACCTGCGCCACCAACTTGCGTCGCTCGTGTTGCCATAGCCCACGCGAACGACGCAGGTTGGTGTGACCAACGCGCTCGACGCGCGGAGGAATGTGACTTCGCGGTCATGTACGTCGGGCCCTTGCGCGCCGACACTGGTGCGACACAGCGAAGCGACGACAAGGCCGCAAGCAAGCAACGGCAGCACGGGCGGAGTCCCCGATCTCCCGGGAGATCGGGGGCTCGTCTCGGCGACAAATTCTGTTGCCCCGACTGCACGCTTGTTGCATACTGCGGCGCCTCGCGCTGCGTGCGACGGGTACGACGACATGAAGGCCGCGACCATGATCACTCCCTCGAGCTGGTGTAAATCTCGGTGAGCGACGGTCGCTCGCGGCGTCATCGGAACCGGTCAAGCCTCCCCGCGCCCGACGGCGAAGCCGAGCGCGTACCACACCGTGGAGATGGCCTACCGGTCGTGACGATCTTGCCCCCGAGATCTCGACGGAAGCCGCCTCCTGCAGGCGGCTTTTTCTTTTTTTCCACGACCAGAGGAGGTGAACCACATGGGAAATCGAGCGCTCGTGCTGAACGCGACGTACGAGCCGATCGCGGTCGTCTCGCTGCACCGTGCGGTGATCCTCGTGCTGGCCGAGAAGGCAGCCGTGGTCGCTGCCGACGAGCACGCGGTGCTGCGTTCGGTCTCGGTCTCGCTCCCCCAGCCGACGGTGATCCGGCTCACGCGCTACGTGCGCGTGCCCTACCGGCGCGCGGTGACCTTGTCGCGCCTCGCGGTCCTGCGTCGAGACCAGCACCGCTGCCAGTACTGCGACGCGAAGGCCGACACCGTCGACCACGTCGTGCCGCGCTCACGCGGCGGCGCGCAGAGCTGGGGCAACCTGGCGTCGGCTTGCCGCGCGTGCAACGCACGCAAGGCCGACCGCACGCCGGCCGAAGCGGGCATGCGGCTGCGCACCGTGCCGCGCGATCCGGTCGGCACCTCGGCGATCGTGATCGCGTTCGGACACGTCGACGAGACCTGGACGCCGTTCCTGGGTGACCGCGTCGGAGAGCAGTTAGCGGCCCGGTGACGAGACCTCCCCGGCCCGGATGGATCCGGGCCGTGGCAGGTCCTCACTATTCGGCACGCAGCAGCAGTGCAGTGCGGGTGCGGGCGGCCTGCAGCGCAGGTACGGCGGCGACGACGTTGGCGAGCACGAGCGCGCCGATCGCGACGAGCGCAATCGTGCGTACCGGCACGGTGGGATCGGGCACGGCGTCGATCGCGTGAGCAAAGAGATTCCACAATGAGCGCCCGACGACAATTCCGAGCGGCACGCCGACGACAACACCGATTCCGACGGCGATGGTCGACTGCCAGCCCACCACTGCGGCGAGTTGCCGGCGCGTGAAGCCGAGTGTCTTGAGGAGGGCGAGATCGCGTCGGCGTCGGCGCACCGATGCGATCAGGGTCAGGCCCAGCGCGACCGCGGTAGAGGCTGCGAGCACGGCGCCGAGGTACGCGGGAACGTGCTGCTGCGATCGATAGTTCACGATCTCCGCCGGACGAAGCACCGCGGTCACGCCGCCCGCCCCGTCGGCTGAGGCTTCCAACGTCGAGTTGATCCGTTGCAGCGATCGCAGCGCGGCGCCGCGGTCCACGCCTCGACGGAGACGAATGAGCACCGCGTTGGGCCCCGGGATCTGGCTGTCCTGGGGATTGCGCTGGGCCGCGGGGATGAGCGTGTACGAGAACAGCGCGCCGGTCCCCATCGTCGCATGCGGGTTTCCGCTGGTACCGATCGTCGGCATCGTGGCGGTTCCCACGATCCGCAGACGCTGATTGGTGGATCCCCGCTGGACGAGGACCTGATCGCCCAGGTGTTTGTGCAGGGCGGTGAGTGTCGCGGCCCCGACGACCACCTGGTCGCGTGCTTCGACGCCGTGGCCCGACAGCAGCGGCGGCGCCACGGTGGCGTTGGGGTTGGTACCGATCACCGGCACGACCTGCCCGTCGACCTTGGCCTCGGAGAAGTAGACCCCGACCCACCCGGCGACGGATCGGTCGTGGCCGAGCAGCGCCGCGGTCTGGTCTTGCGGGAGATCTTGCTGGCCCCCGTAGCCCGAGAGCAGCTCGTAGTCCCAGTTCCATCCGTAGAGCGCGGGGCGTGACACGAGCGTGGTGAGGCTCGCGCTGAAGGTCACGGTGGCGACCGCCACTCCGAGCGCCAGTACCGCACCGAGGATCGCCGAACGTACGGGCACGGTGTTACGCCCGCGCCCCGGCTCGAGCGCGAAGCGAATCCCGGCGACGGTCGGTGCCGGCATGCCCGCGTTCGCCGCGAACCGTGCCAGCCGCGAACCGCGCGGCGCGCCGCGCTCACCGCGGCGGGCAACGCGATGCGGCGCCTGTCGGTACGCGATCACCATCGCGATCGCGGTGAGCGTGCCAATCGACAGGATCAACCCGACGCCGAGGACGGTCCAGTCGAACGCGATCCCCGGGTGCGGATCGACCGGGCGTGCAGGGCCGAGTGGAGCGAGCGGCGAGAGCCCGACGGCGACGCCCACCGCCAGCAGTGAGCCGGCGATGACCGCGCCGACAACGCCGATCAGCCCGTCGCCCGTCGTCATGGCCGGGCTGGCGCCCAGGGCGCGCAGCACCACGCGATCATCGGCTCCTTCGCGAATCTGGCGACCGATGGCCTGGGCGCCGATGAGGAGCGCGGCGAGTGCGGCGATGGCGCCGAACACCCCGATGGCGATGGATTCGGGCTTGATCGCCCGCTCGGCCTTGGCGAGGATCACCGGGTTCTCGGTTGTGAAGTCGCCGCCCTTGCCCATGAATCGTCTGAGCTCTGCCGTGACGACCGCGGCACCGTTCTTGCCGTCGACCTGGATCAGGGTGCCGGAGAAGTACGAGCAGCACTGGCGGAACTGCCGGTCGAACGCCGGCGTGAAGAGAACGGTCTCGGAGCCGAGGGAGTCGACCGCGTCCTGCACGACCGCATTGTTGAGGACGACGATGCCGACCACCTTGAGATCCATCCGTCGATAGGGCGCGACTGCGCCGTCCGCAGTGCAGCAATTCGGCATCTCCACCTGCGCATTGGTGAAGATGCCGATCGGAATGACGGATCCAACATGTATCCCGGCGAAACGGGCCTCGCCCTGGGTGACGACCACTTCGTCGGTGCGAGTTGGATCGGCGAGTCGACCGTGCACGACGAACGGAACGTCCATCTTCGAGAACTCGCCGTCGGTGCTGCCGCCCAGCGTGGCCGGCTGCTCTCCGGCGGGCCAGTGTGCGGTCGGTGCGATTCCGTTGCCGTTGGTCGCGTGGGGGACCTTCAGCGCCACGATTTCCGGATTGAAGATCGTGAACGTGGCCGCGCGCTTCACGTGGGGCAGCCCGTCGACCTTGGCGGCCAGGCCGGCGTTGTAGCCACTGGTGGTGGCGACGGTGGGATCGGCGACACCCGTCTGGGCTTCGAGATCCGGTGGATTCGTGCTCGCCAGATACGCGGGGAACGATGACTGCGTGCGTCGCGCCGCCGCGACTGCGCCCATCGCGAGGCCACTGAGCACTCCGATCAGGAGAACGATCGCGAGCAGTCCACCGCGGCGGCGCGACCACGTCGTACGGAACCGGTAGGCGGCGACCCGGAACATCGCGCTCACCGCGATTCACCACCGATGGACTCGTCGCTCACGGCCCCACCGACCTCCCAGCGCCCGTCGGTCTCGGCCCTCCCACTGCGAGTCTGACCCGCCGAACGCCGACGACCAAGGTGGTCAGCCCGCCGGTCGGCAGCGTGCTAGCACCACCAGGTCGGTCGACGGACCGACGAGGGTGCCGCTCGGAACTATTCCGCGTCGGCGCGCACGGGTGACCGGGGCGACGGCACGCAGGGATCGAGGTCGGTCTCGCCGTTGTCAGCCACGTGTGCCGTCCACCCGAGGCCGTCCCAGTAGCGATACTGGGCCCGGCCGCTCGGGTCGGGCTTCCAGCGGCCGGCGGATTCCTCCACCTCGAAGAGCGCGGGAAAGCGCCGTCGGGCTCGCCGATCCGGTACCGCAACGCCGATCAGGGTGACCTCGAGCCCGGGAATACGCAGCGCGGCCCACGACCCGGGACACGCGTGGAGCTCGATGGTGTCGATGTCGTCGAGCCGCGTCTCGTCGAACGCTTCCGGGCTCCGACTCTCGTCGATCTCGTAGACGGTCGACGCGTTCGGTCCGTCGACACGAATGGCGAGCACGCGCTTGCGCACCTGGTAGGCGAGCACGCGGCACCGGGCCGGGCCCACACTCACGATCGGTCGCGCCAGGATGAGCTTTCGGGATCCGGCGGGTCGAATCACGAGCCTATGGGCACGGTCGCCGGCGATCTCGGCGACGATCCGCCCGTCACGCGATCGGATGCGACAGCTGCATCGCCAGAACGAGCCGCCCTCGACCCGCTCGAAGTACACGGCACTCGACTTGTCCTGCGCCGAGCGGGTCTCGCCGGACTCGGTCCGCCAGGGGGTAGCAGCAAGGGCCACGAGCTTCCTGCGGGCACCCCGGAAACGACGGAGCCCGAAGAGCGGGAGCATCGCGAACGCACACGTTGCCAACGCGAGCCAGCCGAACCAGTCGGGGCGGTAGTTCTCACCCCGCAGGGTCACGAACGACGCATCGGACGGATCGACGAGCACGTGCACCGATTCGCCGGTCTTCCAGTCGGAGGTGGAATCGATGTGGATACGCGCCTGACGCGACTGCCCCTCGTCGTCGAACCGCACCGCGGCCGTACCACTGTTCGAGTCGCTGTCGTCGGAGCCCTGCACCGATTCGATGGTTCCGGGGTAGCGGTGGAATGCCGCCTGCTTGTCGCTGTACACCTGGTCGACCACCACGAGGCTGCCCAGGGCGATCACCGTGATCGCCCCGCCGACGATCAGCGCCAGCAAGCCGAGGCGGCGTTCACGGAGCAGTCGGGTACGGAGGCCAGGCGTTTCGAGCGCGACTTGTTCGACGGCCGTTCCCGGCGGTGGGTTCATCGTCATGACTCATCGTGGCGTCGGGGGCGGGCGCGAACCATGGCGTCGTCGAGGAACCGACGGATCGGAACGGTCAGACCGACCTGACCTTCTGGTCACATCCGGCGGTGTCGTGCCAGGTCAGTGCTCGGTCGGATCCATGACGCGCCCGGTGAAGAGCACCGTGTGCGTCTGCGAGTCCTGGATGACGAGCAAGAACGGTCGATCCACGGTGAGGGCCTTGGGATGCAGGATCGCGGCTGACCCGAACCTTCCGGCCACCGCGGTCGACGCGCTGGCCTCCGTACCGTTCTTGTCGACGGTGATGGTCGCCTGGTGGACGACCGCGCCGATGAACAGGTCGCGTTGCCCGTCGATGCCGGTGAAGTCGGCCCCCGCGCCGCCAACCGGCTGCGCGAATGCCTGGTGCACCCCGAGCGCCTCGAGCCCGGGCGCGAGATCGATATCGGTGCGGAACGAGAACCGGGGGACGGTGAGCGTCACTGCAGTCTGCTTCTCCGACTCCTGCAGTGACGTGAGGAATTTGTTGTCGAGCTCGGCTTGGACCGCGGCGAGGTGGCCCGGCGCGGGAACGATGATCTGCATCGCTGCACCCCCGAGGTACGGGATCTGAACCGCGTCGTACGTCGGCGTGTGCACGTCGTCGAACTCGTCGGTGGCAACCATCGCCGGTGCCTGCGCGGTGGATCTGTTCGCGCGCGTGAACACGATCGGCTTCTTCGTGTTGTCGAAGGGTTCGTACCAGCTGCCCTTGAAGTACACCGAGTTCACCAACGCGAGCCGCGTGTCCGAATTGACGACAGCCGGACCGACGAGGTCCTCGATACGACCGTGGGTCGCGTTGGCGACGGCGGCGTTGATGGTGGCCCGGGCCGCCTCGGGATCGTGGATGTAGTCGACCGCGCCGACGGGGCGCGGAAATCGGTGGTCATCGTGCCGAGGAAGGAAGGCGCCAGGGGCAGTCCGGCCTGCGCCCAGAGCTGCTCGGTGTCCTCCACTTGGAGCGGCGCACCGATCCTGCCTGACTGCGGCCGGGGCGCCCCGAGCAACTGATCCAATCCGGCGAACGCGGCGGCAGTGCTCTGGGCATTGGGATCGAAGCGCAACGCGCGTGCAAGCTCCTGCGCGGTGGTGCCGCGCGCCCCTGCGTACGTCATGGCCAGCACGTTCGAGATGCTCGCCGGCGACACCAGCACGTTTCCGGTGGTGTGTCGTTCGACCTGCTTCTCCAGGGCGAACGCGAACGCCGAGTTGCCATCGACGAGCCGCGCGACGTCCGCAGGCACCGCGGTCTTCCGCGTAACTGCGAACGACGGCGGACTTCCGCCGCCGACGATCGCAGCAACACCGACCACGATCGCGAGCGTGCACGTCGCGATCGTGGGTCGGATCACAGCCACATACCCGAGAGGCGGGCCGCGATCTCTGCGCGTGCGTACTCGGCGAGAATCTGCTCAACGGTCATCGGATAGTCCTTCGTCTCGTCCTCGGTACAACCTGAACGTTCTGCTCGCAGGACCGCGGTGTCGCGGTGTCCGCTACCGGTCGAGCATCTTGGGCTCGTCGGCGGGCGTTGCCGGCCGGGGAGCGGGCAAGCCGAGCTCGGCCCGCATCTGTGCGAGCAAGGCCTGCGCCTGCGCGCTCTGCTGCGCCGCTTCGATCTCGATGATCCCGGGGTCGGTGCGGGCGTCGATCTGGGCGGCGGTGAGCTCACCCTTGGCCTGGGCGACCAACTGTCGCGTCCGGATCTTCTGCTCGATCGCGGCGTAGGTGGGGACGTCGTCACCGAGGGTGTCGGTGATCTGGCTCATCGCTCCATTGACCGCTTCCTGCATCTTGGCCTGGTCGAGCACCGACAGGAGATGGTCCTTCTGCTTCAGCTTGCTCTGCACCGCGATCGCGTTCTGCGCCACGGCAGCCTTGGCGCGTTCCGCCGCGTTGGTGGCGTCGAGCAAGGCCTGTTCGAGCTCCTCGACCTCGCGCTCGAGTTCGAGCGAACGGTAGGCGAGGTTCTCGGCGGAAGTGCCGAAGAGGGCGACCTTGGCGTCGTTGCCCTGGCGCACTTCGCGTTCGATCATCACGAGTGCCTGCGCCGCCGACGCGCGGACCTTGTCGTACTCGACGAGCTTGGCGTCGAGCTGGGCCTGGGCGCGCTTCTGGTGCGCGATGACCATCGCCGCGGTGTCGGTGATCCGGCGGTGCTCTGCCTTGGCCTCGTCGAGCGCCTGCTCGAGCTGCACCTTGGGATCGGCCTTCTCTTCCTGCACGACCCGTGCCTTCATGGCCAGGTACTTCCACCAGCGCTTCAGCGAGTTCCACATGGGGTGCTCCGTTTCCGAGTCAGGAACGACGGCCGCCGACGAGGCGGACGACGGCGACCGCGACGATTGCGGCCATGGTCAACACGAGCGCCTGATGCGCAAGGTTCAGGACGACGCTCAACGCGTTGAGCACCATCCAGAGGCACACGCCGCCGATCGCCAGACCGAACAGCGTTCGGGAGGTGCGTCGGGGGCGAGGCGCTCGGGAAAGGCGCTCGGGGTTCTTGCGTTCGCTCATGCCTCGAGCGTGCCAAGACTCCGGTGCGTTCGGAATCGCGTTGCGGCGCGACCTACGTCGCGGTCGAGCGGTGCCTACCTAGCCTTTCGGCTACCCCTCGGTCGTGTCGCCGAAATCGCCCCGGCGGACCGCTCCCGTCTCCCACGCGCGCTTGGCCAGCATCGGCCGACGCTTCGCACCGAGCTCGGGGATGTCGAACTTGTCGTAGAGCGCGGCCAGGTGGGCCTTGATCGCCGCTTCGCCGACGAACATCTTCTCGGCGATCTCCTTCACCGTGGCGCACGGTTCCAGCGGGTCCTTGGCCTGTGGCCGGCTCAGCTCGATCAGTACCTGGCGTTGCTTCACCGTGAGGTTCGGGGGCTTGGCCGGGCGGTCCGTCGTGGCGATCGGTTCACTGCTCGTGGTCCCGCGGAACCAGAGGCTGGTGTCGCCGACGCGGATCTCGTCGCCGTAGTGGAGCGGATGAGGCGCGAAGATCTTCTCGCCGTTGACCTCGGTGCCGTTCGCACTGTCGAGGTCGCGGACCACCCACACACCGCCGATCCGCTCGAGGTCGGCGTGCCACCGTGACACGGCCTTGTCGCCGTCGATCACGAGGTCGGCATTGGAGCTCCGGCCGATGACCGTACGACCGTCGGAGAGTTCGAAGATGCTGCGGCCCTGCGGCCCCGACGACTCCAGCAACGCCATGGATTCCCCTTCTCGCCGACCCCTCGCGTCGCGCAGCGGATGGTAACGCGACCACAGAACAGCCAAGCGGCACCCGAATCGCCCTGACATTGCCGGAGGGCAAGTTCTTCCTATCCTCGTCGCACGTGAGGATCCCCCACGCGGGGATGTCGTCGACCCGTGCGGGGGCGCGACCGTGGACACCAATGGACCTCACGACAGTTGGCCGCAACGACAGTTCCCGCATCAGCCCGCGCGATGCAATACACGGGCCCCAGGGGGGACACCGAAATGGTTACGTCAACGACAGCCGGCTCGAGGTTCCGCCGGCTTCGTATCCAAGGAATGCCGGTTCGCCGGTGGCTCCGCACAACGCCGGGCCGCCTCCGGTGGGCGTCGGCCGTGCTCGTGCTCGCGCTGCTCGTGTTCGCGATTGCCGCCACCGCCGCGACCGCGGCGCGGGGCAACGCGGCGCGACAGGTCTCGGTGCAGTCGGCCCCCGAGTTGGTCGCGGCGGAGAACCTCTATGGCAGCCTCGCCGACGCCGACGCCACCGCCTCGACCATCTTCCTGCGCGCGGGGCAGGAAGCGCCGGCGCTGCGGCAGCGCTATCTCGATGACGTGAAGAAGGCCGGTGGCTACCTCGCCGCCGTCGCGCGGTCGTCGGAGGGCGCGGCCGACGCGCGCAAGGCGGTGGCAACGATCTCCGAGCAACTCCCCGCGTACACGGGGCTCGTCGAGACCGCGCGCGCCAACAACCGCCAGGGCTTTCCCGTCGGTGGTGCGTACCTCAGCCAGGCGTCGGCGCTGATGCGCGACAAGATCCTTCCCGCCGCGACCCAGCTGTACCGCGACGCGGCGCTGCGCCTCGATGACAACTACCGGTCCGGCAGCTCGACCGCCACCCTCGTGATCGTGGCGGTCGCGGGCGTCGCGATGCTCGCCCTCCTGCTCGCGGTGCAGATCTTCGTACGGCGACGCTCGAACCGAATTCTCAACCTCGGACTGGTCGGCGCCACCGTCGTCGTCCTCGGCCTGCTCGCCTGGACCCTGGTGTGCTTCGCCGCGGGCCACGACGCGTTGAACCGGGCGCAGCAGCGCGGTTCGGATTCGGTGGAAGTGCTCTCGAGCGCGCGCATCCTCACCCTCCGGGCCCAGAGCAACGAGAACCTCGCACTGATCGAGCGCGGCACCAGCGACACGTTCGTGTCACAGTTCGACCACGTGATGCGCCAGCTCGGCGGCAAGGACGGCACCGGCGGTCTGCTCGGGTACGCCGCCGGCGTCGCCGACCGCATCGGCGACGGCTCGGAGATCCGCACGTTGTCCCGCGACTTCACCGACCTCCAGAAGATCCACTCCGAGGTTCGGACGGAGGACGCTCAGGGCCGCTACAACGACGCGGTCGGTAGCTCGGTCGGTACGTCGGGGGTCCAGGGGCCCGAGCTCACCGCGGTGCAGCGGCTCGGCAACGGGATGCAGACCCAGATCATGCGCGCGCAGGATCGACTCCAGTCGGCTGCGCACGACGCGCAGCACGGATTCGGCGTGCTGGTGATCGCAATCCCGGTGTTCGCAGTGATCGCCGGACTCCTCGTCCTGCTCGGCATCGAGCGCAGAATTGCGGAGTACCGATGACCTCTCGCGGCCGTTCTCTCCTCGTGTCGGCGATCGCGGTGATCGCGCTCGGCGCGACCGCGTGCTCGTCGATGTCCGACCGGGCGACGTCGGTGTCGCTCCGTCCGCTGCCCAAGAACACGCCGACGACCACCGCGCCGCCGTCCACGACGACTCCTCCCCCGCCCCCGTGCCAACCGACGAAGAGCATCGCCCCGGACGCGCCGTTGCCGCCCGCGGGCGTGATGCCGCCCAACTCGACGATGGCGAGGATCCAACAACGCGGCCGACTGATCGTCGGCGTCGACCAGGGCACGCTCAACTGGGGCTACCGGGATCCGCGCGACGGTTCGATCCAAGGGCTCGACGTCGACCTCCTCCGCGCGGTGGCGACCGCGATCTTTGGACCGGATGCTGACCTCAACAAGGTGATCCAGTTCGAGACCGTCACCACCGCGGAGCGGATCTCGGCGGTGCAGTCGGGCAAGGTCGACATGGTCGCCAGTCTCCTGACCGCGACCTGCGCCCGCTGGGCTGACGTCGACTTCTCGACCGTCTACTACGACGCCGAACAGGAAGTGCTCGTACCGGCCGACTCTCCCGTCCAGGTGGTCACTGACCTCGCGGGCAAGCGGGTGTGTGCCACTCGGGGCTCGACGTCGATCACGAACATCAAGCAGGTCGTTCCGAAGGTGAAGCTCTACCCCGTCGACACCCGCACCGACTGCCTGGTTGCGCTGCAGGAGGGCAAGGTCGCCGCCATCACCAGCGACGACACGATCCTGGCCAGCTTCCAGGCCCAGGACGGGGCCGCGGCCAACACCCGCATCCTCGGTTCGTTGGAGCAGGAGCCCTACGCGATCGCCATCCAGAAGGGCAACGAGGACCTCGTGAAGTTCGTGAACTCGGTCCTCGAAGAGATGCGCAACGACCAGAGCCTCGAAGGGCTGTACGTCAAGTGGCTCAAGAAGAACGCGCCGGTAACGCCACCGCCGGCGGAGTACCGGGGACAATGACGATGCTCGCCGACCTCGACCGCGCGCTCGACCGACTCCGGGTTACCGGTGACACGATCAGCGCGAACCTGCTGGAACTCGAGCGCGATCCGAACTACCAGCTGCTCGAAGTCGCGTCGCTCACCGGCGAGAGCGCACAAGCGTGGGCCGACGCCCGCGACGCGATCGCCGCCATCTGGGACTGGTACGCGCGTTTCACCGGTTTCCTGGAGCAGGCGTCGGCGTTGCGGGTCTCCCCCCAGACCCGCCTCTCCCCCGGGCGGGAGCGCGAGCTGGCCGACTTCCTCTCCAGTGCGTCGATCGAGTTGCGGCGCGACGAGGTGCCGTTGCGCGACCGAGACCTCCTGCAGGATCGCGTCTCCACCACGCACTGCACGGCCGACGAGCTGCTGACCCTCATGTCGGAGGCGTTCACCCGGGCGAGGGGCGTCGCGGTCGGCATCGGGAGCGCGTGGAACGAGCTGGCGCCGCGAGTTGCCGCCGCGCGCGGCATGCTCGCCGAGATCGACGCGGCTGCGGCATGGATCGGCGAGGTCGATCCCGAGCTGCTCGCGCTCCGCCGCCGACTCGACGCGCTCACCGAGACCTTCGTCGCCGATCCGCTGTCGGTCACACCGGAGGCGGTCGCTGCGATCGAGCACGACACCGCCAACCTCCGCGACGCGATCCAATCCGCGCTCCGGCTGCGCGACGAGCTCGCGGGCGAACTCGCCAAGGCGCAAGATCTCCTCGTGGATCTCGAGCTCGCGATCGCGTCGGCCCGGATCGCGCACGGCAACGTCACGCTGAAGATCGCCGAGCCCGGCATCCCGGATGCACCCGTCCTCGATCCCGGCCTCGCCCCCGAGCTCCAAGCGGTCGCGACCCTGGCCGCGTCGGGAGACTGGCGCGCCGCCCAGCACGCGCTCGTCCGTTGGCATGCGACAATTGCGGCGATGCTCCGCGACGTGCTCGTGTGTGCGGCGACGATTCGTGAACCCCTCGAAGCACGCGACCGCCTGCGGGGCCGGCTCGACGCGTACCGGGCCAAGGCCGACGGCCTCGGCCGCGGCGAAGACCGCGAGCTCTGCGACGAGTACGACCGCGCGCACACCGTGCTCTACACGGCACCCACCGACCTCGACACCGCGACCGCGCTCGTCGAGCGCTACCAGCGATCGGTGTCGGGCAACGCCATCGGAAAGGGCAAGCGATGAAATGCACCGACCCCGACTGCAACCCTCCGGGTGAGATCTACGACGGCTACTGCGAGCGCTGCGGAACGGCTGCGGGCGCGACGGCTCCGGCCGCCGACTCACTCGAGCAACTGCCGACGCCGGCGACCGCGGCGCCCCGCAACCTCGCGACCACGGGCCCGCGCACCGGGACCCGCCGCGGCACCACGCGCACCGGCTCCGCCCCCGGCGACCGGTTGGGCGGAGGCCGGGTCGACGTGCCCCCGGCCGAGATCCACGATGCCACCGATGCGGTGCTCGAGAACCCGAGCATCCCCGAGAGCAAACGGTTCTGTGGGAATCCCGGGTGCGGTCAGCCAGTTGGCCGAGGCCGAGACGGGAAGCCGGGCCGGACCGAAGGCTTCTGCGCGAAGTGTGCACACCCGTTCTCGTTCGCTCCGAAACTACCGACCGGCGTGTGGGTCCACAGTCAGTACGAGATCATCGGCTGCGTGGCCCACGGTGGGCTGGGCTGGGTGTACCTCGCCATCGACCACAAGGTCGAAGGCCGGATCGTCGTCCTCAAGGGGCTGCTCAACACCGGCGACACCGACGTTCTCCAAGCCGAGGTCGGCTTCCTCGCCGCGGTCGATCATCCGAACATCGTGGACGTCTACAACTTCGTCGAGCACGACGGCGACCCCTACATCGTGATGGAGTACGTACAAGGCAAGACGTTGCGGGCGATCCTCGACGCCAGGAAGGAAGCCAACGGCGGCGACCCGGATCCGCTGCCCGCGAGCCACGCCATCACCTTCATGCTCGCGGTGCTCCCGGCCTTCGGCCACCTCCACAAGATCGGTCTCCTCTACTGCGACTTCAAGCCCGACAACGTGATCCGGACCGAAGCGTCGTTGAAGCTGATCGACCTGGGCGCGGTGTACCGCATGGACGACCAGACCAGCGCCATCTATGGAACGCCCGGCTACCAGGCGCCGGAGATCGCCGACACCGGGCCGACGATCGCGTCCGACCTCTACACCGTGGGCCGCACCCTCGCCGCGCTCTGCACCAACACGCGCGGCTACCAGACCACCTACGCGCGATCACTGCCGCCCGCCGAAGACGTCCCGCTGTTCTCGCAGTACGACTCGTTGTACCGCTTGCTGACGCGCGCGACGGCGGCCGATCCCGACGACCGCTTCCAATCGGCCGACGAGATGAGCGAGCAGCTCCAGGGCGTGCTGCGCGAGATCGTCGCCACCGAATCGGGAAGCCCGTGGCCGGCCGCGAGCTCGTTGTTCACCGCTGAGCTACGCGGGGGCAGCGACGACCCCGCCGACTGGCGCGCGCTCCCCGTACCGCTCGTTGCCGTCGACGACCCGGCGGCGGGGTTCCTGGCGACGGTCACCGCCACCGCCGCGACCCACGAGCTGGTCGAGCTCCTCGCGCAGGCGCCCGACCAGACGGCCGAGGTCAAGCTGCTCCGGGCGCGGGCGTTGATCGACACCGAGCAGTACGACGAGGCCGACACCTTGCTCAACGAGATCGCGGTCGCCGACCCCTGGGAGTGGCGGGTGGCGTGGTACAGCGGCGTGGCCGCGTTGGCGAAGGGCGATCCCGCCCGCGCGCACGCCGAGTTCCGCAGTGTGTACGCGACGCTCCCGGGCGAGCTGGCGCCAAAGCTGGCGATGGCGTGTGCGGACGAGTGCAGCGGCAATACGGGCGACGCCGCCCACTGGTACGACATCGTGTCGCGCACCGATCCCGGCTTCACGAACGCGGTGTTCGGCCTGGCGCGGTGCCGGGTGATCGCCGCAGACAACGCAGGCGCGATCGTCGCGTACGACCGGGTCCTGCCGAACTCGAGCTCCTACGTCGACGCCCAGATCGCCAAGGCGGAGCGGATGCTGCAGCGCGACGGCCGCCCGCTCGAGCTCTCGGAAGTTGTCGCCGCCGGACAAGTGGTCGAACGGCTCCCGATCAAGGGTGAACCCCGCGCGCGCCTGACCGCCGATGTGCTGAGCGCGGCCCTCGATGCCGTCGAGGCAATGGACCCGACCGTCGTCGACGCGCCCGACGACCAGGCCCCCACCGTGCTCGGCCACCGGCTCGACGAGCACGGCATCCGCGTCGGATTGGAAGCCACCTACCGCGACCTGGCCCGCCACCGCCCCTCCGGTGAGGAGCGCATCGCGCTCGTCGATCGCGCCAATCACGTGCGGCCCCGGACCTTCGTATGAGCGGCGAGATCGCGACCGAATGCCGCGGCTGTGGCCTGTCGGCGGCGGCCGACGACCGCTTCTGTGAGGCGTGCGGAGCCCCACTGACCCCAGGCGTGGTCGTCGACGATCCCAATCACCGCGAGATCGACGCGCGGGTCGCGGCGGGCGTCTCCGATCGGGGCCACGTGCACCGGCGCAACGAGGACGCGATGCAGATCGAGGCACTCGGGCAGTACGTGCTCGCGGTGGTGTGCGACGGCGTGTCGTCGTCGACCGCGCCCGACGCGGCATCAGCGGCGGCCGCGGCGGCCGCGGGCGAGGTCCTGGCGTCGGCGGTGCGAGACGGTTCGAACGACTCGGTCGCGTCCATGCGGGACGCGATCAAGGCGGCGCAGATTGCCGTCGTCGACGTGCCCTGGACCCGCACTCGGAGCCGGGGTGCACCGTCGTGCACGTTCGTGGGCGGACGCTGGGACGGGCGCGAGATCACCATTGGTTCGGTCGGCGACAGCCGCGCCTATTGGGTGGACGACACCTGGGCACAGCTGCTGACGGTCGACGACTCGTGGGCCCACGAACAGGTGGCCGAAGGGTTGATGAGCGAGACGGAGGCGCAGAAGCACCAGCTCGCGCACGCCATCACCCGCTGGCTCGGTGAAGATGCGCCGGACGGCGCCGCGCAGGTCACCACGTTCACGCCGCCGGCGCGGGGGCGCCTCGTCCTCTGCTCCGACGGACTCTGGAATTACGCCGACACCGCCGAACGTCTCGGTGGGCTCGTGCGCGCGCATCCCGTCGACACGCCGCCGATCGAGGTAGCCCGTCGCCTCACCGACATCGCGCTCGCGGCCGGGGGGCGGGACAACATCACCGTCGTCGTGATCGACGTCACGCCGATCGCGGACTCACAGAACAGGGAAGGCTCATGACCACGTTCACCGCGGAGACGTATCAGAACGAATACCTGGCGGTCGGCGCGACCCAGGTCGACGCGCTGGTCAGCGTGAGCGCGTCGGGCTCCGGTGCTCCGGCCGCGACGGGACCGGCGGCGGCCGAGATCGTGATCATCGACGTGTCGGGCTCGATGAACTCGCCCAGGGCGAAGATCCGCTCCGCCATCGCGGCCACGATCGCCGCCATCGACTGCATCCGCGACGGCGTGCTGTTCGCGGTGATCGCCGGCACCGACGAAGCCCACCAGCTGTACCCGTTCGAGAAGACGTTGGTACCCGCGTCGCCCACGACGCGGGCCCACGCCGCCGACATCGTGCGCCGGCTCAAGGCGGGTGGCGGGACCGCGATGGGAAGCTGGCTCCGGGCGGCGAACGAGCTCTTCGTCGACAGCCCGCGCGGCATCCGCCACGCGATCCTCCTCACCGACGGCGAGAACCAGAACGAGACCGAGGACGAGCTGGCCGACGCGCTCGCGGAGTGCGACGGCAACTTCCAGTGCGACTGCCGCGGGATCGGCGCCGACTGGATGCCCTCGGAACTGAAGAAGATCGCGTCGACGCTCCTCGGCACCGTGGAGGCGATCCGCCGGCCAGAGGACATGGCGGCCGACTTCACCGCGACGATGCAACGGGCGATGGGCAAGACCACCAGCGACGTCGCGCTCCGGCTGTGGACGCCGGTCAACGCTGCAGTCACGCTCGTGCAACAAGTCTCGCCGAGCATCGAGGACCTGACCCTACGGCGCGCACCGGTGATCAATCGCGACGGCGACGTGAGCGAGCTCGAGGGTGACTACCCGACCGGCGCATGGGGCGACGAGTCGCGCGACTACCACGTCTCGATTCACGTACCGGCTCGGGACGTCGGCGCGGAGATGGCCGCAGGACGGGTGAAGCTGGTGGTCAACGGCGAGGTCCTCTCGGAGGCCAAGATTCTCGCGATCTGGACCAGTGACGACGCACGCTCGACGCGCGTCAATGCGCAGCTCGCCCACTTCACCGGGCAGGAGGAGATCGCGGTGGCGATCGACGAGGCGTTCGAGGCGCGGCGAGCCGGCGACGACGACACCGCGACCAAGAAGCTCGGGCGGGCCGTGCAGCTGGCCAGTGAGATGGGTGACACCTTCCGCCTGCAACAGCTGTCGCGCATGGTGGACATCGTCGACGCTCCCACCGGGAAGGTGCAGCCGAAGGCCGACGTCGACGCGCTCGACGAGATCGAGATCGAGGTCGGCTCCACCAAGACCACGCGATTGCCGAAACCACCCTCATGACGATCACGTGCTCCGCGGGCCACGAGTCGGACACGACTGACTACTGCAGCGTCTGCGGCGCGCTCGTCGAAGAACTCGGCGACGCGGCATCGGTCGAGCCGGCGGCGGCCGACGCGACGTCGGCAGGCGCGGCCGCGGTCGAGCCGGATCCGTCGACGGCCACGCAGCGGAGGGCACCGAAACCGCCACCGGGCGAACCGTGCCCGAAGTGCTTCAACGCGCGGATCCCGGGTGCCCGCTACTGCGAGGTCTGCGGCTACGACTTCGAAACGTCGGCGGCGGATCAGGCCACGTGGTGCGCGATCGTTTCCGCCGATCGTGCGTTCTTCGACCGGAACGCGGCCGCCGACCTCGCGTTCCCCGACGACGTGCTCGATCGCACCTTCACCCTGGAAGCCGACGTGATCTCCATCGGTCGCCGCAGCCCCCGCCACGATACGCGGCCCGACATCGACCTCGGCGAGCCGCCGGCGGATCCGGGCGTCTCTCGACAACACGCGCGTCTCCAACGGACCGACGACGACGGGTACGAGCTCGTCGATTGTGGTTCGGCCAACGGCACGTTCCTCGACGACAACCCCGTGGCGCTCGCGGTCGACGCACCCACTCCCCTGGTCGATGGCACACGGATCCATCTCGGCGCGTGGACGAGCATCGTCATCCAGATCCAGGCGGCGCCCGCGGAGGACGCTCCCTAGGCGTCCGCACCACGGAGATTCGCCGGTACGCTCGCGCGCATGGCCGGTTCGCACGAGCACGAAGTCCGCTACTTCGCTGCCGACTGGTCGCCCGACGAGCGCGCCGCCATCCGCCAGGAGCTGGTGCGACGAGAGGTTCCGTTCACGCTCGACGGTGAGGACCTGCTCGTGGCACGCTCGGACGAGCGGATGGTCGACATGATCGTCGAGTCGGTCACCGAGACATAGCCGGATCGGATCGGGAGCTGGAGGTTGGGCGTGGAAGCAGTGTTCGATCACGTGACGCTCGCGGTGCGCGATCTCGACGAGGCGGTGCGCTTCTTCGGCGTACTCGGCTTCGAGGTGATGAAGGCGGTCGTGATCTCGGGTGAGGTGATGGACGCCTACATGGGGGTGCCCGGCCTGGAGGCCGACCACGTCACGCTGGCGGTGCCCGACGCGGAACCGCACCAAGAGGTGCAACTCCTGCGGTACCACCAGCCCGTGGTGATCGACGAGCACGTCGGCGATCTGAGCCGCACCGGGCTCAACCACGTGTGCTTCCGCGTAGCGAACATCGAGGCGGCCATAGAGGATCTCATCGCCGCCGGTTTCGAGACCCGGAACACGTTGATGACGTTCCACGATCGGAAGCTGGTGTTCTTCGTGGGCCCGGCCAACGCGGTGATCGAGCTCGCGGAGTGGATCTGACCGCGGGAGAGGTCGGCTCGGCCGACCGGTGCTAGAAGTGGGCGCGCGGCATCTGCACGCGACCGACGACGACGGGGGGATCTCATGGCTGAGCAGGCAACGAGACTCGAGGTCATCGATGCCGACGGGCACGTGATCGAACCCGACGTCGTCTGGAAGGAGTACGCCGAGCCCGCGTACCGCGACATCCTCGACCGCCCCGGCGGCGGGTTCGTGCAGGTGACGGGCATCCAGCGGGCGTACCCCGACATGCCGCCCGATCTCCTCGGACGCGAGTCCGATGACGAGAGCGAGGCCGCGTGGGGTTCGGCCGACGTCGCGGGCAGCGACTCGTGGGAAGAGGAGTCGAAGCTCAAGATGGGCCGGCCCGGCGGCTACGACCCCGTCGCCCGCCTCGTCGACATGGACGCCGACGGCATCGACGTCGCGGTGCTCTACCCCACCGCGATGCTCACCTGGGTCGAGGAAGCCGACATCTTCGGTGCCGCATGCCGGGCCTACAACAATTGGTTGCGCGACTACTGCGCGGCCGCGCCCGATCGGCTCTACGGCGTCGCGCTCGTGCCGCTCCAGGATCCGCAGGCCGCGATCGTCGAGATGGAACGCGCGGTCGAGCAACTCGACTTCAAGGCGGTGATGATCCGACCGGCGCCGTACATCGGCACCGAGAAGTTCAATCATCCCGACTACGACCCGTTCTGGGCCGCGGCGGCCGCGCTCGGCTGCCCGATCGGCATCCACCCGTCGCCCCACGGCGACATGCCGAACACGTGCCGACTGTTCGGACTCGCCGACGGCGTCACCAACCCGGGTGAAGGCCTCGCCATCCGCCAAGGTCTCACGAACGCGTTCGATCTGCAGATGGCGCTGGCCTACTTCACGCTCGGCGGCATCTGCGAGCGCCACCCGAACCTTCGGGTCGCGTTCCTCGAGGGGACCGGGGGTTGGGTCGTGCCGATGCTGCAGCGGTTCGATCACCAGTTCGAGATCTTCGGCAGCGTCGATCAGGTCACGCGCCCGAGTGAAGTGTTCGCGAACCAGTGCATGATCAGCTTCGATCCCGACGAGGTCGCCCTCGCGTTCACGGCCGAGCACCTCGGGGCCGACAAGATCCTGTGGGCGTCCGACTATCCGCATCCCGACGCGAAGATCCCCGGCGTGGTCGAAGAGCTCCACGAGGCGGTCGCGTCACTCCCGGCCGAGTCGCAGCGCCTCATCGTCGGCGCCACCGCCCGCGCCTTCTACCAACTCTGATCAGCCACCAGCTCTGACCCGCGGAGGATCTCAGACCGGCGGCGGCGTCATGATCACCAGGTTGATGACACGGTTGGTGGCGTGCACCGCGACCTTGAACAGCTTCTCCTGCTCGGCCTTGGTCACCGGCTTTCCCTGCGTGTACTCGGCGGGCGTTTCGCCGGTGACGACCCACAACGTGTTGTGCACCTTCCCGGTGTCGATCACCTCTTGAACCGATCGCGTCAGGCCCTGCTTCAGCATGTCCGCGAAGTCGATGTGGGTCGCGTACGGCCAGTAGGTGCCGCCGTGGCCGTCGGCGTCGATCCAGTCGGTGGTCCAATGCGCCTGGGTCGCGGCGTCCTCACCGAACGGGCCCCCGGCATCGAACCCCGGCGTGGCGCTGGTCAGCAGATCCTGATGGAACGCGGCCCGGTTGGCGGGCTCGTTGACGTGATCGTCGAGCTTGTCGAGCGCATTCGCGTTCGACACCCACTTGTGCTGAGCAACCTTCGGCATCTTCCCATCTCCGAGTTCGGCAGTCGGTCTGCCGATCTTTCCACGTTCTGGTTCTCGTTTCACTCGGCGCCACCGCGTGCGCGCGCGTGGGCGGTACTTGGCGGTGCGAGCACTCAGCCTGCTTTACTGACGAATCGGACCGGTCGCTGGAGGTCATGTGCGCGCGCAGCTGCCGTCGGGCACCGTCACGTTCCTCTTCACCGACGTCCAAGGTTCGACGCGTCTCTGGGAACAGCAGGCGACGGCGATGACCGCGGCGTTGACCCGTCACGACGAGATTCTCCATCGGACGATCGCGACGCACCGGGGCCACGTGATCAAGAGCACGGGTGACGGAATTCTAGCGGTGTTCAGCGATGCCCGCGACGCGGTGGGAGCCGTCGTCGAGGCACAGCGAGCGCTCGGCGCGGAAGATTGGGGAGCCGCGCCGCTGCGGGTTCGCATGGGCCTCCACTCCGGCGCGGCGGAGACACGTGACGGTGACTATTTCGGCACCGCGGTGAACCGCGCCGCACGGTTGACCGCGGTGGCGCACGGCGGCCAGGTCCTGCTCTCCCTTGCGACGGAGCAGCTGGTGCGAGAAGGCCTGCCGAGCGAGATCGAGCTCGTAGACCTCGGCGAGTACCAGCTGCGCGATCTGGCCCGAGCCGAGCGCATCTTCCAGGTGCGGGCCGATGGGTTGGAGCGGCAGTTCCCGCGGCTGGCCTCGGTGGGAGCAGAACCGACAAACCTGCCGGTGCAACTCACGAGCTTCGTGGGCCGCCGCGACGAGCTCAAGGAGCTCGCCGAACTCCTCGACGAGGCGCGGTTGGTGTCGCTGGTCGGCTCAGGAGGATGCGGCAAGACCCGCCTCGCGGTCGAGGTCGCCGGTGAGGCGCTCGAACGGTTCCGGGACGGAGCCTGGTTCGTCGATCTCGCGGGGGTCAGCGACCCGGAGCTGGTCGTGCAGACGGTGGCCACCGCATTGGGAGAACAAGAGGAAGCGGGTCGCAGTTACCGCGACACGGTGTTGAGCTACCTGCGCGGTCGAGAGATCCTGGTCGTGCTTGACAACTGCGAGCAGCTCATCCAACCGTGTGCCGAGCTGGCTGACGCGCTGCTGCGCGCGTGCCCGTCGTTGCGGATGATCACAACGACCCGGGAGCCGCTGGGTGTGGCAGGTGAGGTGACGTGGCGGGTC
This sequence comes from uncultured Actinomycetes bacterium, assembly GCA_963819735.1. Classification (GTDB taxonomy): domain Bacteria; phylum Actinomycetota; class Acidimicrobiia; order IMCC26256; family DASPTH01; genus CAWFXC01. The sequence continues at coordinate 89,670 of CAWFXC010000002.1, forward strand.
CCGTCCTTGAGCGTTCCCCCACCGGAAGCGTCGATCACCGCCGAGCACATCTCCGAATACGGCGCATTGCGGCTGTTCTTCGATCGCGTCGAGCGAGCTCGACCGGGATTTCGGAGATCCGATGAGACCGCCGCGATCGTGGCCGAGATCTGTCGCGGTCTCGACGGAATCCCGCTGGCGATCGAGCTCGCCGCGGCTCGCGTCCGGCTCCTCAGCCTCGAGGATGTGCTGGCGGGACTCACGGATCAGTTGCGTCTCCTCGGCCGCGGGCCGCGCACCGCGGCGGCGCGGCACCGGACGATCGCGGCGTCGATCGAGTGGAGTCACGACCTGCTCAGCGAAGAAGAGCAGATCATGCTACGGAGGATCTCGGTGTTCAGCGGGGGCTTCGATCTCGACGGCGCCGAGTACGTGGGTTGCGGTTCGGAGATCGACCCGGCGGACGCCTTGGACGTGCTCGCCGGTCTCGTCGACCGGTCGCTCGTCTCGGTGAACGACGAGCACGATTCGGCGAGGTACGGGGTGCTGGAGACCATCCGCCAGTTCGCGGCCGACCGGCTCGTGCGGGCAAACGAGGCACCGTCGATACGGACGCGTCATCTCGAGCACTTCGTGGCCTTCGCCGAGCGCGCGGCGCCCTTGCTCGAGGGCCGCGCCGAGAGCGAGTGGATGGATCGTCTCGAGATCGAACACAACAACCTGCGGGCGGCGCTCGATTGGAGTCTGACCGAAGACGTCGAGTCGGGCCTCCGCCTCGCCGCCGCGTTGCACTACTTCTGGTACGTGCGAGGTCACTACAGCGCGGGCTCACGATGGTTCGAGCGGCTGCTCGAGGCCGACGCGACCGTCGCACCTCGTGTGCGCGCTGACGCCCTCTACGGGGACAGCTACCTGACCGGCTGGGGACTCGGACGCTTCAATGCGATCATCCCCCGCCTGCGCGAGTGCCTCGATCTGGCGCGCGGCGCGGGCGACCCGCGAGTCGCAGGTCGCGCGCTGTGGGCGCTCGGCACGATGCTGACCTCGCAGGAGCCCGTCGTGGCCGCCGACGCGCTGGAGGAGGCGGTCGAACTCGCGCGCCAGGCCGACGACACCTGGTGTCTGAGCTCGTCGTTGAGCTTCCTCGGCACATCTCGGTTCAACTCCGGCAGAGCCGACAGCGCGTTCTCGTGCTTCGAGGAGGCACTGGAAGTGGGGCGACGCGGGGAGCACCTCGCGGTGCTGACCGCGACCCTCGGATCGTCCGGGACCGCGGCGGTCGCGCTGGGCGACTACCCGCTCGCTGAAGCGCAACTGACCGAATGCCTGGTCCTGGCCCGCGAACTCGGGCACCGACTCTGGATCGCCGGCGCGCTCGGAATGCTCGCGTCGCTGGCGAGCCGACGCGGGCACTACGAAGAAGCCCGGGACCTCGCCGAGGAGGCGATGGAAGCCGCGAGGGAGAGCAGCAACGCGCTGGTGCTCATGGGCGCCAGCAGCGCGTTGGGCTCGTGCGCGTTCGCGGCCGGAGAGGCTCGGATCGCCGCCCAGCACTTCGAGGCCGCGATCCAGGCCTCGCGTGAGATGCGGGCGCCCCCCTACACCGCGGTGTTCCTCGCCAACCTCGGAGAAGTGCGCCTCGTGTTGGGCGACCAGATCGGTGCGCAGTCGGCCGTCGACAGCGGACGTGCCCTCGCGCACATCGGACGTCCCTTGACCCAGGCGCAGATCCTCAACGTGCAGGGTCGCCTCGCGTATGCACAGGGCGACCTCGACGCGGCACACTCGGTTCTGATCGAGGCGCTAGCCCTGTTCGAGCAGGTCGGAGATCCACAAGGTCAGGCCGACACGCTCGAAGACCTCGCCGCGATCGCGGTCGACCGCGGCGACTACAAGCGTGCGGCTCGGCTGCTCGGCGTCGGTCGGGCGATGCGCGATCGGATCGGCTACGTCCGGTTCGTGCACCGTCGCGATCAGTACGACGCCATGTGGAGCCGAGCCTCGAGTTCGCTGGGCGCCGCGAGCTTCGACGAGGCCGTGAACCAGTCGGCCGGAACCGAGATCCGCCTCCTCGTGTCCACGGACGAACCCCCGCCGGCCTGACGACCGCTGACCGAGCCGCGGAGGCTCACCTACCAATCGCGTCGGGTGCTCGGCATCCCGCTGCAGCCGTCGGCGTCGGGAGCAACGCCGAGCACCTGGTGGATGGCGAGCCCACCGTCTTCGAATCCGACGGCCGACGCAGCCATGTAGAGCAGCCAGACACGCGCGCGTCCCTCCCCGGCGAGGTCGACCGCTTCGGTCCAGTGCGCCTGCAGATTGGCGACCCAGCGCCGCAACGTCTGGGCGTAGTGCTCGCGCAACGACTCGACGTCGCGCACCTCGAACCCGGCGGATTCCATCGCGAGGGCGACGTCGCCGACGTCGATGAGCTCGCCGTCGGGGAAGACGTAGCGGTGGGTGAAGCTGCGGGCCGAGAGCTTGGAGCCGCCGATCGACGAGATCGCGTGGTTCATCATCCGGCCCCGCGGCACCAACAGCGCCCGCAGCGTCGAGAAGTAGTCGGCCATGCGGCGCCGGCCGACGTGCTCGAACATGCCGATCGACGAGATCGCGTCGAACTGCTCGCCGCCGAGATCGCGGTAATCCTGCAGACGGATCTCGACCGTGTCGGCGAGGCCGGCGTCGCGCACCCGTTCGCGCGCCGCGTCGGCCTGCTCCCGGCTGATGGTCACGCCTACGACGCGGGCACCGTGGTGACGGGCCGCGTGCATCGCCATCGACCCCCACCCGCAGCCGACGTCGAGCAACCGCATCCCCTCGCGTTCGTGCAGGCCCAACTTGCGGCAGATCAACTCGTGCTTGGCGGCTTGCGCGTCTTCGAGACTGTCGGTCGGCTCGACGAACCGCGCGCACGAGTACGTCATCGACTCCCCCAGCACGAGCCGGTAGAAGTCGTTGCCGACGTCGTAGTGGTGGCTGATCGCCTCCGCGTCACGCGCCTTGGAATGACGCAATCCGCGCGGCCGCGCCTCCTCCGGCGGGGGCGGGAGCGGGCGCCCGAGCAGGCCGACGCCGAGACCCTGCGCGGCGCGCAGTGCCTGCGGTACCGCGGTCAGCTCGCGGTGCAGCTTCAGCCCGGCAGGGCGCAGCGCGCCGATGAGCTCGAACAGGTCGCCCTCGAAGTCGAGCTCGCCGGCCACGAACGCCCGGCTGACGCCCAGCTCGCCCGGCGCCCACACGATGCGGCGCAACACGTTCGGTGACCGTACGAGCAGGGTGCCCGGCGCGTCACGGGGCCCGATCGCACTGCCGTCCCAGAACTCGATGCGCACCGTGGGCTCACCCAGCAGCGCTTGGAGCAACGGGCGGACCGCGGTGACCACGCCACCGTCGTCGGGAACCGACGCCAACGACGGCGCGGCCGGCGACTCTTCGGGGCGCGACTCGAACGGTTCCGATTCGATCAGCTCCATGACCTCCCACCTTTCACTGATCAGTCCGGTACCCGAAAAAGAAACCGGAAAACACCATGCGCCGTCAAGCAGACGGGTGCTGGCCGGCCTCGAGGTTTTCGGCGGTCGTCGTCGGGTAACACGCCTCGAGGTGACGAACTCTGTCGTGCTCGTCGAGAGCTACCCCGACATCGAGCCCGGGAACTTCCTGACCGAGGCCCACGCCCGCGAGCTCCGGACGCGCGGCATCCGCACGACGTGGGTCGACGAGGTCGACAGCAAGCTGCCGCGGGTCCTCGCCTCGCTCGACCGCAACGACCGGGTGGTGATCGCGGAGACCAGACCGGCGGCGGTCGAGATGCTCGGGGAGACGGTGCGGAAGTTCGACGCCGGGCTGTTGTGGTGGGACGGCTGGTGGATGCACGACGTCCCGTCTGATCCGGTTGACCCCCTGCGTGCGAGCGCCGGCCAGCGCCGGGTTGCCGGGGCGGGCATCGACATGAGCGGACTCACCCTCACGGCGACGTCCGAGGTGCATGTCTCCCCGCTCGAGCTGCTGCACATCGGATGGCGCGCGGATGGCGCGACGCTCAGGGTGGTCTTGCGCGCGCTGGCCGTCGCGCACGCGCGCGGTGCCAACGCCCGACTCGCGGTGTGCGCCGATGAGCTCGACGATGCAGTCGACCCGATGAAGCTCGCGTTCCTCGCCGAGGACTTCGCGGTCGGCCGTCACGTGACGTGCTGCGAGCGTCGCCCCCGCGGCGAGGCACTCAGCCGATACCACGCCCTGCTGGATCTTTCGCACGACGAGCCCGTCAACGCGCACTTCCTCGAGGCCATGGCGTGCGGGGTGCCGGTGGTGTCGTCGAATCCGAACCTCGCGCCGCTCGTCGACGCGGCGCCCGTGCCGCTGGGATTCCGACCTGGCGATGGGCAACAGCTCGCGGCGCGGATCGTCGACCTGTCGCACGTCGGGTACGAGAGCTTCCAGGACCTGCGCGTCCGAGTGCGCGACGACGTCGTGGCATGCCATTCGCTCGGGGTCTGGGCCGACACCGTGGTCGCGGCGATGACCAATCAGAGCATTCCGGACGTGCCCGTCGTCGCGCGCGCCGCGGGGCTGGTTCCGGTGTCCGCGGCACCCGCGGTCGTGGAGTCTGCCGCATGGCCGGCCGCGGTGCCGGCGCACCGGGCGGATTTACGGCGGGGGCGGTGGAGTCCACCGGCCCATCTGGGCAAGGTCGCAGTGGTCGCCGGGCTCGCGGTCGGGACGGCGGTCGGAACCTACGCGTTGGCCGGGGGCACGAACCGGAACACCGTCTTCGAACCCGGGGTCCACGCCCGCACCACCACCAGCACCGTCGTGCCCACCACTGCGTCGACGCCACCGACGACCGGGCTCGGCGTGGCGCCCGTGGCGCCGGTTCCACCGCCCACGGCGCCTCCCACGGCACCTGCCTCCCCGGCCGCGGCCCCGAGCGACACCGCGCCCACGGCTTCGGGCCCGAGTGCCGAGCAAAGCGCATCGGAACCGGCCGCCACGACCCCGGCGCCCGAGCCGGCGCCGGCGCCGGAGACCACGCCGAGTCCGCCGATCACCGCGGCGCCCAATCCCACCGAAACCGCCCCACCGGACACGACCGCCGACCCGACCTTCGAACCGGGGCGCGGGCGAGGGCGCGGACGAGACCAGGGCTGAAGCTGAGCCTGAGCGATTCCGCCACCGCGTCGCGTCGTCACCGGGATACTGTCCGGACCTCGCGATCGCTGAGGAGGAGTGCGTTGTCCACTCAGGCTCTCACCGTCGACGTCCACCCGTTGACCGGTTCACTCGGTGCCGAGGTAACGGGGGTCGATCTCGTCGACCTCGACGACGCGCAATGGGCGCAGATCGTCGACCTGTGGCACGAACACCTGGTGCTGTTCTTCCCCGGACAGCACCTCGATCCCGACGCCCACGTGCGCCTCGGTCGCCGGTTGGGGGAGCCGGAGATCCACCCGTTCATCCCGAAGCTCGACGACGCGCACCAGGAGATCGTGGTGATCGCGGGCGAGCGCGGCTACGTCGACATCTGGCACAGCGACGTGACGTTCAGCCCCACGCCGCCGATGGCCTCGATCCTGCACATGGTCACGCTCCCCCCTCGGGGTGGCGACACGATCTGGTCGAACCAGTACGACGCGTACGACGCGCTCTCGGAGCCGATGCGCGCGTTCCTCGACGGGCTGACCGCGGTCCACACCGCGACCGTGTTCGGTCATCCGGAGACCGAAGCGCGTCATCCCATCGTGCGCGTCCACCCCGCCACCGGGAAGCGTGCGCTCTACGTGAACCGCAGCTTCACGTCGCACATCCCCGAGCTCTCACGGCCCGAGAGCGCGGCCCTGCTCGACTTCCTGTACTCGTGGTGCGAGCAACCGAACTTCCAGTGCCGGTACCGCTGGGATCTCGGCACCGTGGCGATCTGGGACAACCGGTGCACGCAGCACTTCGCGGTCAGCGACTACGAGGGGATGCGGGCGATCCAACGCGTCACCATCATCGGCGACGTACCCGTCGGCGTCTCGTAGCCCCGCGCCAGTTGGACGCGAGGCAGCGTGCCCGAGCTGAGGCCTGCCAGCATGGCCGCGTAGCCGGCGAACACGTACGGGGGCACGATGCGGACGCTCGACGTCGAAATTGATGTAGCCGGCGCGACCGGCGTGACGGGCCTCGACGGCGAGTTGCACACCGTGGCCACGATCCACCTGCCCGACCGGATCGACGGTCCGCTCACCCTGCTGTTCGGATTCCCGGGCGGAGGCTTCGGCCGCAAGTACTACGACGTGCAGACGCGGCCGGGCTACAGCCAAGCCGAGCACCACACCGCCCGCGGGTTCGGGTTCGTGGCCTGCGATCATCTCGGCGTCGGCGACAGCAGCCAACCGGATCCGCTCGCGCTCACCTTCGAGAACCTGGCCGCGGCGAACCACTCGACCGCCGAGCAGATCGTCGCCGGGCTGCGCGACGGCACGCTGGTCGACGGACTCGACTCGCTCGCGGTCGACACCGTCGTCGGCATGGGGCAATCGATGGGCGGCTGCCTACTCACCGTCCAACAGGCCAACCACCACACGTTCGACCGAGTGGCCTTCCTCGGGTGGAGCGGCATCTACACCAACTTCCCCGCGCCCGACGGCAGCCGCATCACCTATCCGATGCCGCCACGGGGTACCGACCTCCGGCCCATCGCCGACCAGATCCTCGGCGTGGTCGCGCCCGACGCTGAGCAGTTCCGGTTCTGCTTCCACTGGCCCGACGAGGAGCCCGCACTCATGGAGGCCGACCTCGCGTCGTACGCACCGTTCAGCGGCGTGGTGCGCGGCGACGCCGCCTCACCCTGGGGCAGCGCCACGATGCCGGCGTGCGCGGTCACGATGATGACGCCGGGGTCGGTCGCCGCTGAAGCCGCCGCCATCGACGTACCGGTGCTGGTGGGCGCGGGCGAGCGCGACACCCTGCCTGATCCGTGGGCCGAACCGAGCGCCTACCGAGGTTCGAGCGACGTCTCGCTCCGCGTGGTGCCGCGCATGAGCCACATGCACAACTTCGCGCGGACGCGCGAGGTGCTGTGGGAACGGATCGGCGCGTTCGCCGCGGGATCGCGCGATGTCGTCGGGGCAACGCGCCGGGCCTGAGCGGCCCGGCGCGGCCCGGAGCTACGAGTCCTTCTTGGTGCTGTGGACCTTGTCCTTGACGTCGTCGACCAGGCTCTTGGCCTTGTCGCCGACGTCGTCGATCACTTCCTTGACCTTGCCGCCCGTGCGGTCGGCCTTGCCTTCCGCCTTGAGGCGGTCGTTGTCGGTGAGGTCGCCGGCGGCTTCCTTCACCCGGCCCTTGATGTCGTCGGTGTTCGCATCCATTGGGTGCTCCTCGGGGGTTCGGGGTCTGGGAACGCGTTCTCGTCGTGGTACCCCGCGCGCTGGCGCTTGAAGCATCCACGGGGGCAAGATGCGCAGTATCCGCGAACGATCGGTGCGAGGGGGGCTCCATGGATTCGAAGCGGGCGTACATCGTGGTCGGCAACCAGACGCTGGCCAGTGCGCGTCTGCAGCGTGAGGTGAAGGCCCGCGCCGCCGACGGCCCGGCCCGGTTCCACTTCGTGGTGCCGGCCGAGAAGGCCAACGCTCACTCGTCGTGGACGAACGGCGAAGCGCACGCGTCAGCCTCTGATCGGCTCGTGGTCGCACTGGCGGAATTCACCGCCGACGGACTCGACGTCGACGGTGAGGTGGCCGACGCGCACGTCGTCGACGCGGTGCGCACCGCGACGACGCGCGACCACTACGACGAGATCATTCTCTCCACGTTGCCACCCGGACTCTCACGCTGGATCCACATGGATCTGGCCCGTCGTCTCGAACGCGGTGTGAAGCTGCCGGTGCGCCACATCATCGTGCCCTTCGACGACGTGGCGACGCGCAACGCCTGATCGTCATCATCTCCGCGGGGCCATGAGCACGCGGACGGAGCGCGGGCTGACGGTCACCGTCGCGTCGGGCGCGGCGGTCGCCGGGTTCGCGGTGTCGGGCGCGGCCGGGTCGTAGCTGTCGAGGACGGTCTGCCACGTACGGGGCGCGTCAGCGTCGGGCACGCCGGCGGTGGGGAGCACGAAGTCGAGTGGCTCCCACCACGCGTTCACCAGCACGAGGAAGTCGTCGTCGACGAGGGGCGAGCCGTCGTCGGCGCGATCGGGATCGTCGGCGCCGTCGAGGAACACCGCGACACTGCGCGCGTTGGTGTCGTTCCACTCGTCGGCCGTCATCACGGTGCCCGCGGGCGTGAACCACTCGAGCTCCGACGCCTCCGCCCCGGCCAGGTAACGACGGCGCCGGAACACCGGGTGCTCACGCCGCAGCGCGATGAGGCGGCGGGTGAACGCGAGCAGCTCCTCGTCGACGTTCGACCAGTCGAACCAGGTGAGCGGACCGTCCTGGCAGTACGCGTTGTTGTTGCCCTGTTGCGTGCGGCCGAGCTCGTCGCCCCCGAGGAGCAGCGGCACCCCCAGCGAGAGCATCAGCGTGGTGAGCATCGCCCGCGACTGGCGGGCCCGCAACGCGACGATCTCGGGGTCGTCGGTGGGCCCTTCGACCCCGCAGTTCCACGAGCGGTTGTCGTCGGTGCCGTCGCGGTTGTCCTCACCGTTGGCCTCGTTGTGCTTCTCGTCGTACGAGACGAGGTCGTGCAGCGGGAAGCCGTCATGCACAGTCACGAAGTTGATCGACGCGCTCGGGCGACGGCCCCCGCCACGGAACAGGTCGGAGGATCCGGCCAACCGGGTGGCGAAATCGGCGAGCATGCCGTTCTCGCCCCGCCAGAAATCGCGGATCGAGTCGCGGTACTTCCCGTTCCACTCGCTCCACGGCGCGGGGAACCGGCCGACGTCGTAGCTGTCGGGCTGGCCGACGTCCCACGGTTCGGCGATCAACTTCACGCGCGATACCACCGGATCCTGGGCCACGAGATCGAAGAACGCCGACCGGGGATCGAACGCGCCCGTCTGCCGGGCGAGCGACGCCGCGAGATCGAAGCGGAAGCCGTCGACGTGCATCTCGGTGACCCAGTAGCGCAGCGAGTCCATGATCATGCGCAGCGCGATCGGATGACCGACGTTGACCGAGTTTCCGGTGCCGGTGGTGTCGATGAACTCGCGCGGATTGTCGGGCTCGAGCCGGTAGTACGCGGGGTTGTCGAGCCCGCGGTGACACAGTGTGGGGCCGATCTCGCCCGCCTCGGCGGTGTGGTTGAACACGACGTCGAGGATCACCTCGAGGCCGGCCGCGTGCAGCGACTGCACCATGCGCTGGAACTCGGCGACCTGCCCGCCCGGCGCGCGCCCTCCCCCGGCGCGCCCTCCCCCGACGCGCACCGCCGCCGAGTACGTGTCGTGCGGCGCGAAGAACCCGATGGTGTTGTAGCCCCAGTAGTTCGTGAGCCCGCGCGCGGCGAGGAACAACTCGTCGACGTGCTGATGGATCGGCAGCAGCTCCACCGCGGTGACGCCCAGGTCGACGAGATGCGCGATGGCCGCGTCGTGGGCCAGGCCCGCGTACGTGCCCCGCAACTCGCGCGGCACCCCCGGATGCATCTGGGTGAACCCCTTGACGTGCACCTCGTAGATCACGGAATCGGCGAGCGCGCGCGTCGGGCGCGTGGTCTCTCCCGCTCCCCAGTCGAACGTCGGGTCGACCACCACCGACCGCGGGACGTGCGCGGCGGAGTCGAGCTCGCTGGGCGCGTCGGGATCGTCGACCGCGTACCCCAGCACCTCGGGGCCGGCGCGCACCGCGCCGGTCGTCGCCCGCGGCGTACGGGTCGAGCAGCAGCTTGGCCGGGTTGCCGCGGAGCCCGCGCGGGATCGAACGGTCCTTCGGCACGAAGGCCGTACCGCTGCCCCGGCCGCACTCCGGGCACGAAGCCGTGCCACACGCCGGCGTCGTGATCGACGAGCCGCACGCGGGTCTCGACCCCGGCGTCGTCGAACAGGCAGACGAGCATCCCGTCGGCGACCTCGGAGGCGACGGCGAAATTGGTGCCGTCGGCGAGGGGCGTCGCACCCAGGGGGAACGGGCGCCCCGGGGTCGCGAGCGGTTCCGCAGTCATCCGGGGGCCGAAACTATCCGCAACCGGTGGCGGGCTCCACATCCCGGTTCGGGGCCGCGCCCCGGCTTGGTACCTTTCCTCGATGCGCGCCGTGCACACGTTCCGTATTTCGACGCGCCTGCCGCCGGCGCTCGAACCGCTCCGCGACATCGCGGTCAACTTCGCGTCGATGGGCGATGCCCGGGTCCAGGACACGTTCCGCCGGGTCGATCCCGACCTCTGGGAGGCCGACGGGCTCGACGGCATGAAGCTGCTCGGCGCGGTGTCGCAGGATCGACTCGACGCCCTCGCGGGCGACGCCGGCTTCGTCGCCGCGATCGAGGCGCTACGCGACGACCTGCGCCGCGACCTCGCGGCGCCCCACTGGTTCCAGCTGCAGCACGAGGGCGAGCTCGACCTCGTCGCCTACTTCAGCCTCGAGTACGGGGTGGCCGAGGCGCTGCCCATCTACTCCGGCGGCCTCGGCATCCTCGCCGGCGACCACCTCAAGGCGGCCAGCGACCTCGGCGTGCCCCTGGTCGCGCTCGGACTCTTCTACCACTACGGATACCTGCAGCAGACCCTCGACCGCACCGGCTGGCAGCGCGAACGGTTCCGCCAGCTCAACCCGCGCGACATGGCGCTCCAACCGGTGCGCGACGCCGACGTCGTCGTCGACCTCGCCGGGGTGCCGGTGCGGGCGCGGGTGTGGCGGGCCGAGGTCGGCGGGGTGCACCTGTACCTCCTCGACGCCGACATCGACGACAACGACGACGCCGGTCGTGCGGTCACCGACCGTCTCTACGGTGGCGATGCCGAGCACCGGTTGCGCCAGGAGATCCTCCTCGGCGTCGGCGGGCTGCGGCTGCTCGAGTCGCTCGGGCTCCACGCGCAGGTGTTCCACATGAACGAGGGCCACGCGGCCTTCCTCGCCCTCGAACGCATCCGTCGCGCCATCTCCGACGACGGCCTCAGCTTCGACGAGGCGGTCGAGGCCACGCGTCCGGCGCAGCTGTTCACCACGCACACTCCCGTGCCGGCGGGGATCGACCGCTTCCCGCGCGAGCTGATCGAGAAGTACTTCACCGCCTGGGCCGACGAGTGCGGCGTCGACATCGACACGCTCATGGACCTCGGGCACGAACCGGGCGCCGAACCCGGCACCGAGCTGAACCTGGCGGCCATGGGCCTGCGCCTGGCCGGCGCGGCCAACGGCGTGTCGAAGATTCACGGCGAAGTGAGCCGGCGGATGTTCAACGGGGTGTTCCCCGAGCTCGGGGGCGACGAAGCGCCCATCGGGTCGGTCACCAACGGTGTGCACGGGCGCACGTGGGTATCGCGCGAGATGGCCGACTTCCTCGACCGTCAGATCGGACCCGATTGGCCCGAAGCCGAACCCGAGCAGTGGGCCCGGCTCGAGACCGCGTCCGACGAAGAGCTCTGGGCCATCCGCCGCATCGGCCGCGAGCGCCTGGTGGGTTACGCGCGGCACAAGGTGCGGGCTTCGTTGCTGGCGCGCGGGCTGAGCGAGTCGGAGACCGCGTGGTGCGACGACATCCTCGACCCCGCCACGCTCACCATCGTGTTCGCCCGCCGGTTCGCGCCCTACAAGCGTGCCACGCTCCTGCTCAACGACCTCGATCGGCTCAAGACGCTCGTGCTGTCGAAGAAGCGACCGGTGCAGGTGGTGTTCGCGGGCAAGGCGCACCCGGCCGACGACGAAGGCAAGCAGTTCCTGCGCGCGGTGGCTGAGCTGGCGACCGACGTCGAGTGGCGCGACCACGTGGTGTTCCTCGACGACTACGGGATGGGCGTCGCCCGCATGCTCGTGCGCGGCGCCGACCTCTGGCTCAATACGCCGCGTCGTCTCATGGAGGCGTGCGGCACCAGCGGCATGAAGGCCACGCTCAACGGCGGGCTGAACTGCTCGATCCTCGACGGCTGGTGGGACGAGATGTTCGACGGTGAAGTCGGGTGGGCCGTCCCGTCGGCGGAGTGGATCGACGACCCGGGCCGACGCGACGCGACCGAGGCCGCGAGCCTGCTGACCATCCTCGAGTCGCAGGTCGTGCCCGCGTTCTACGACCGCGCCGACGCCGGGCTGCCCGCGGAGTGGTTGCGGCGCATGAAGGCGTCGCTCGCGCATCTCGGGCCGCAGGTGAGCGCGACGCGCATGGTGCGCGACTACGTCGACGACTGGTACCTCCCCGCTACCCGGCGCGCCCGCACGCTCGCGGCCGACGGGTTCGCCGGCGCGCGGGAGCTCGTCGGCTGGCGGCACCGGATCGCCGAGGTGTGGCCGGCCGTCGCGATCGTCGGCATCATCCACGAGGAGCAGTTCACCGCGGGGAGCACGCAACGGGTGTGGGCCGACCTCACGTTGGGCGGCCTCGCCCCCGACGAGGTCGAGGTGCAGCTCTGGCACGGGCAGGTCGACGCCGACGACGAACTGCGCGATCCGGTGTGCACCCCGATGGTCCCCGAGGGCAACGGTGGGTCCGACGACGGCCGCGCCCGCTACGTGGCCACGATCGAGTGCAGCGAGCGGGGCAGCTACGGCTTCACCGTGCGCGCGGTGCCGTCGCACCCCCACCTCCGCGAAGACGGCCGCCTCCCCTTCGCCCGCCACGCACCCCCCAAGGTCACCTGCCTCGAGTGAATCTCCCGAACGTGCGTCGCCCGAGGCCGTATAGGGGCCACACCAGCGACGCATGTTCGGTCATTGGGGGATGCGGCGGCGGAGGAAGAGGATGGCGAGGGGCGGGAGGGTGAGGTCGAGGCCGACGGGGCGGCCGTGGATCCCGGGCGCCAGCGCGTCGTAGTCCGGGCCGACGGGGTAGCCGCTCCCACCGAACTCGGGATCGTCGCTGTTGGCGATCACCTCCCACCGCCCCGCGGCGGGCGCGCCGATGCGGTACCCCGGACGCGGCACCGGTGTGAGGTTCATGACCGCGAGCACCGGATCCTCGCGGTCGTGGCCGAAACGCAGCCACGACAGCACGCTGGCGCCACGGTCGGCGACATCGATCCACTCGAACCCACCGGGCCCGGTGTCGCGCTGGTGCAGCGCGCCGACCTCGCGGTGCAACTGGTTGAGCCGGGCGACCCAGCGCGCGATGCCGGCGTGGCCGTCGTCGTCGAGCAGATGCCAGGGGACGCTCCCCTGGTGATCCCATTCCTCGCGCGCACCGATGTCGGCGCCCATGAACAACAGCTTCTTGCCCGGCAGCCCGTACTGGTAGCCGTAGAGCACCCGGAGATTGGCGCGCTGCTGCCAGTCGTCGCCGGGCATCTTCGACAACAGCGCGCGCTTGCCGTGGACAACCTCGTCGTGCGAGAGCGGGAGCACGAACTGCTCCGACTCCGCGTAGAGACCGCGGAACGTCAGCTCGTCCTGGTGGTACCGGCGGTGCACGGGTTCGTGACGGAAGTAGTCGAGCGTGTCGTGCATCCAACCCATGTCCCACTTGAACCAGAACCCGAGACCGCCGTCGTCGACCGGTCGGGTGACGCCTCCCCACGACGTCGACTCCTCGGCGAACGTCAACGCGTCGGGTACGTGCACGCCGATCGCGGTGTTGCACTCGCGCAGGAAGCGGATGGCGTCGAGGTCTTCGTTGCCGCCGTACGCGTTGGGTGTCCACTCACCCGCGTTGCGCGAGTAGTCGAGGTAGAGCATCGAGGCGACGGCATCGGTGCGCAGGCCGTCGGCGTGGAAGTACTCGAGCCAGAACAGCGCGTTGCTCACCAGGAAGCTGCGGACCTCGTTGCGCCCGTAGTTGAACAGGTAGCTGTCCCAGTCAGGATGCACGCGCCGGAGGGGATCGGCGTGCTCGTAGAGGTGGGAGCCGTCGAACTCCGCGAGCCCGTGGCCGTCGCTCGGGAAGTGCGACGGGACCCAGTCGAGGATCACACCGATCTCGCGGCGGTGCAGGTAGTCGACGAGGTACATGAAGTCCTGCGGGGTGCCGTAGCGCGAACCGGCGGCGAAGTAACCGGTGATCTGGTAGCCCCACGAGCCGAAGAAGGGGTGTTCCATCACCGGCATCAGCTCGACGTGCGTGTAGCCCATGCGGTCGACGTGGTCGGCCAGCAGCGGCGCGAGCTCGCGGTACGTGAGCCGGCGGTTGCCTTCCTCGGGGACGCGTCGCCAGGAACCGATGTGCAGCTCGTAGATCGACAACGGGCGGTCGGTCTGCTGCAACGCGCCGCGCCGGGCCATCCATCCCGCGTCGCGCCACCGGTAGTCGAGATCCCACACGATCGACGCGGTGCGCGGCGGCTCTTCGGCGCGGAATGCGAACGGATCGGCCTTCTCCACCAGTGCCCCACCGTGTCGACCGCGCAGCGCGTACTTGTAGCGCGCGCCACGCTCGACGCCGGGGACGAAGCCCTCCCACACTCCCGACTCGAACACCGGCGCCAGCGGATGACGGCCGACGCCCCAATCGTTGAAGTCGCCGATCACCGACACCTCGAGCGCGTCCGGTGCCCACACCGCGAACGATGTGCCCGTGACTCCGTCGGCCTCGAGCAGGTGGGCACCGAGCTTCTCGTGCAGCGCGTAGTGACGACCCTCACCCAGGAGGTAGAGGTCGAGATCCGACAACAGGCTGACGCGCGTGCCGCCGGAGCCATCCGGGGTGTCGCCCGAAGCCGCGCCGAGGCTCGACGATCCCACCAAGGCCGCGCCCGCGCGGCCGACGACGACGGCCGCCGCTCGCGCAGCACCTCCATCGCCGACGCGGTCGCCGGATCACCGGCGATGTCCTCGAGTGTCCGCCGCGCCTTGCGCCGCCAGTTGTGCTCGTCGACGGTGCCGGGGATGTTCTGCGGGGCCGGTTCCTGCCACACGTCTTCGAGGTTGACCATCACCACACCGGCGTCGCCGTCGGCGAGACGCGCGTGCACCGCGTCGAGCACGCGCGGCGGCGCGTCGGGCGGCGGTTCGCCGTCGCCCTCGGCGAAGCGCCACAGCCCGGCGCGCGCGGCGGCCCGTTCGGCGCGCATCGGGGCGACGGCCTCGTGCGTGGACGTGCCCGCCTGCTCGCTGTGGTCGAGGTCGAGCTCCTGCCACCAGCCCGCGTAGGTGGGCAGATCGTGGGTCGCGAACGTGGCGACGCTGCCGGGCATCGCGTCGCGCACCGGCGGCGTCGACGCGGGGTCGATCCCGAACTCGACCACGTGCATCCGCCGCGCGCCGTGGCGGTCGAGTGCCTCGTTCACCTCGTCGGGCACGGTGCCCAGGTTCTCGCCGACGATGTCGGCGCCGTACCGGTGCGCCTCGAGACACACGGTCGCCCACAGCTCCTCGGCCGGGTAGCGCACGTAGGCGCCGTCCGACGCCGCCAGCCCGTCGGGCACCCACCACAGCCGGTGCAGCGCCATGACGTGGTCGATGCGGAGCAGTCCGGCGTGGCGCAGGTGATGGGCGAGGCACGCCCGGAACGTGGCGAACCCCTCGGCCCGCATCGCGCCCGGGTGCGGCGGCGGGAAGCCCCAACACTGGCCTTCCCACGCCAGCTCGTCGGGCGGCGCACCGGCCGCGACACCGGCGCCGAACTTGTCGGGCGCGACCCACACGTCGAACCCGTCGGGATGACATCCGAGCGGCAGGTCGAGCGCGAGCACCTGACCGCGCCGGCGCAGCGACACCGAGAGCTCCGCCACCTGCTCCCCCGCGATCCACTGCACGTAGCGGTGGTACTCGTCGGCCGCGGGATCGACGTCGGTGAACCCGATCACCCCGTCGCGCATGCCCGCGGGCCACGCCCGCCAATCGGTGCCGTAGCGTTCGCCCGCGGCCCGGAAGCGCGCGTACTTGGCGACCTCGGGTTGATCGGCGAGGTAGTTGCGGAACGCGGCAACGCGCTCGGGCGGCCCGTTGGCCACCGCGCGCACCAGCATCTCCAGCACCTCGCGTCGCAGCTCGGCGCCGCGTCGGTAGTCGACCCACGGCGACTCCCGCAGCGCGCGCAGTTCACGCTGGTAGCCGGAGCTCGCCAAGAGCGTCGCCGCCTCCTGCGACCACCGCAGCTCGGGCACCCGTTCGAGATCGATGTAGAGCTCGTTCCAGAAGCGCCGGCTGACCGGGTTGTAGGGGCTGGCCTCGCACGGCTCACGGAGGAACGCCGCGAGCAGGGGCAGGGTCGACACCACCGACGCCCCCATCCCGCCGACCACCGCGGCGAGATCGTCGAGATCTCCGAGATCGCCGACCGCGCCGCTGCGCCCGCTCCGCAGCGCGTAGAGCGGGAGGAACGCCCCCCATGCGCGCTGCAACCGGGCCGGGCCGCTCCCCGCACCGCGGCGCGGGGCCACGATGAGCCGGGTGTCGTAGGCGGACTCGCCGACGATGACGCGCAGCCCGTGCACCCCGAACGGGAGGGGCTCGGGCACTTCGATCCGCCGGGCGGTGAAACCGCGCCCGACGGCAACGTCGTCGACCACCGGGAGGTCGCCGAGGCGCGCCCGCCACTCGAGCGTGCCCCCACCCTCGACGCGTACCCCGAAGTCGATGATCCGATTCGTGTGGCGCGACGGCGCCCGCAGCACCGCGGTGACGGGATCATCGTCCCACGCGGCGACGACCGGTTCGATCGACCGACGGCTGATCTCGTCGCGCCGGCGCTCCAGCGCGTCGTATGCGTCGACGGGGCTGTCGATCGGCACGCCGAGCCCGCGCAGCACCGCGAGCAGTGCGTCGGACGAGGTCTCGCGGTACACGCCTGCCACATCGTGGTAGCCGGGCTCGACGTCCCAGGCCCGGGCGAGGTCGGCGAGCGCGGCGCGCTCGCCGTTCACCGGCGGATCAACCCAACCGACATTCCGACCATCGATCCGACGCTCGTTCCGACGCTCATTCCGACCAGGCTCATTCCGACCATGCAACCAGACCGGTGGAGAGGGGGTCGTCAACGGAAGGATGGCTCGGGAGCACCCGCACCGCGAACACCGTGTCGGGCGGGGCCAACCCGCGATCAACGCCGATCTCGTACTCGCGGAACCCGTCGGACCGCGTGCGAGGCTGCATCGCGTGCGGCGCGGGGCCGGCGCCCTCCGCACCCCGGTCGATCCAGAGCTGCACCACGACGTCGCGCGGGGCGAGGCCACCCAGATCGACCTCGGCGAGCACGCGCACGTCGCCGTCGCCCACGCGGTCGCGCACTGCGGTCACCTCGCCCACCCTGACCTTCGGCCAGGCGCTCCGCAACCGGGTGAGGTGGCGCGAGGCATCACGCGCGCGAGACGCCCGCCGCTCGGTGAGCCGTGCCCCCCGGCGCGCGCCGGGCACGTAGTAGTTGCCGGTGTACTCACGCACCATGCGCGACGACGTCCAGATCGGGCCCAGCGTGGCGATCGACTCGCGGATCCCGGCGACCCAGCGACGCGGGATACCACCCGCATTGCGGTCGTAGAACGTGTCGACGATCTCGTGCTCGAGCACCTTGTAGAACGACGCCGCGTCCTCGGCGTCCTGCGTCGCGGTGTCGGGGTAACCCCGGCGCCCGCCGATGGCCCAACCGATCGGAGGGCCGGAGGTCGCGGCGTCGTCGGTCCAGGCTTCGTCCCACCAACCGTCGACGGTGCTGAAGTTCAGCGCGCCGTTGATCCCGGCCTTCATGCCCGCGATCCCGCACGCTTCGTCGGGGCGACGCGGCGTGTTGAGCCACACGTCGACACCCTCACCGAGCCAGTGGTCCATGGCGACGTCGAAGTTCTCGAGGAACACCAGCCGGTGCGACAACCCGGCTTCGCGCGAACACTGCACCACCTCGCGCAGCAACGCCTTGCCCGTGTAGTCGGTGGGGTGGGCGCGTCCCGCGAACACGATCTGCACCGGGCGATCGGCATCGCCGAGGATGCGTAACAGCCGCTCGCGATCTTCGAGGAACAACGTGGGTCGCTTGTAGGCCACGAAGCGCCCGACGAACCCGATGGTCAGCACGTCGGGATCGAGACGCAGGAGTTGGGCGGCGGCGGCTTCCCTCGGCGCGGCCCGGCGCGCGCCCTGCAGCACGAGCCAGGCCCGGGCGCGTTCGACCAAGCGGGCCCGTTGCCGGTTGCGAGCGGCCCAGATCTCCTCCAGCGGCAGCTCACGCACCGCCTCCCACGCCGCCGGGTCGGTCTCCGAGATCTCCCAGTCGTCGCCCAGCACGCGAGCGAGCAGCGCATGCATGTCGGGCGACACCCACGACCGGAGGTGGACGCCGTTGGTCACGTGCCCGATCGGGATCTCGTCGACGGGCGTGCGCGGCCACAACCCGCGCCACATGTTGCGGGTGACCGCGGCGTGCAGACGGCTCACGCCGTTGCGGTGCCCGGCCAGGCGCAGGCCGAGCACGGTCGGACAGAAGGTGTCGTTCGGGTCTTCGGGCGTGTGGCGGCCGAGCGCCTGCAGGTCGTCGGTGGGGATACCCAGCTCCGCCGCCAACGGCGCCAGCGAACGGGCCGCGTGCGATGGCGCGAAGTAGTCGTGCCCGGCGGGGACCGGCGTGTGCGTGGTGAACAGCAGGCTCGGGGCGGTGGCGATGCGCGCTTCGTCGAACGACAGCCGGTGGCGGGTCATGAGCGCGGCGATGCGGGCGACGGCCGCGAGCGCGGTGTGGCCCTCGTTGAGGTGCAACACGTTGGGCTCGAGCCCCACCGCGACCAGCGCGCGGTAGCCCGCGATGCCGAGGAGGAGGTACTGCCGCAGCCGCAGGTCGGGGTCGGGGGGATAGATCCGGCGCGTGATCATGCGGTCGGCGTTGATGTTGCCGGGCACGTCGGTGTCGAGCAGCAAGAGCCGCGACCGGCCCACGAAGATCTGCCAGACCCGGGCCCGCACCGACCCGCGCGGCAACGGTGCGGTCACCTCCACCGGGAATCCGAAGCGGTCGCGCGCCAGCGTCATCGGGAGGTTGCCGGGCGGCAACGGTTCCCACGTCTCGTGCTGGTCGCTCCCACGGTCGAGCCACTGGTGTGATGCCTCGCCGTAGCGGAGGCCGACGCCGACCGTCGGCACGCCGAGCGCGCTGGCCGTCTTCAGTTGCTCGCCTGCGACCGCGCCGAGACCGCCGGCGCCGATGGGCAGGCAGTCGGCCAGTGCGAACTCGGCGGCGAAGAGACCCACGCGCAGGTTGGCGTCGGGGAAGTCGTCGTGGAACCAGCCCCGGGTGCCGGCGCGGAACTCGTCGAACTCGGCCCTGACCTCCTGGAGGCGGGCCTGGTAGGCGGGCTGCGCCAATGCGGCGCCGAGGCGGGTGGCGGTGAGCCGCTGGAGCAGCCAGACCGGGTTGTGCCCCGACGCGTCCCAGGCCTCGGGATCGAGATCGCGGAACAGGCTGGTGGCCTCGGGGTGCCAGGTCCAGCGGAGGTCGTGGGCGATGCGGTCGAGATCGGCGCGCGCGCCCTCGACGGATGGCGGCCCGCCGGGGGTGGAGGTGAGGAGGGCGGATGGGCGCACCGAACTCGCGACCTTGCTCCCCCCCTTTAGGGACAACTGACCTGCTTGGCCGGTCTGGCTGATTCGCCTGGTACCGGGTTCACGTACCTCGAATGCTCGTCCGCGAATCCTGACGAGAACGTGAGCACACTCATCATGCCGTCATACCGGCAGGTACCCCAACCATTTGTAGGGGCGCATCGATTGTTCACCTTCTCTTCACGCGAACTTCGATCCTCGGTGGGGACGCCGTCGGCCAGGGCTGACAGCCTGGCCCGGTGAACGTGGAGCGCGCACGGGTCGAGGCCTTCGGCAAGCTCGAGGAAGGCCTCCTGCAGGCGAGCGAGTGGTACCTCTGGGGCCCCTACGTGAGCGAGCGGCAATGGGGCACCGTCCGCGAGGACTACAGCCCCGACGGCGAAGCGTGGACGTACTTCCCGCACGATCACGCCCGCTCGCGCGCCTACCGCTGGGGCGAGGACGGCCTCGCCGGCTTCTGCGACGTCGAGCAGCGGCTGTGCCTGTCGCTCGCCCTGTGGAACGGCCGCGACCCCATCCTCAAGGAGCGGATCTTCGGGCTCACCGGCGCGCAGGGCAACCACGGCGAGGACGCCAAGGAGTACTGGTGGTACGTCGACGCCGTGCCCAGCCACGCGTTCAACCGGTGGCGCTGCCACTACCCGCAGGTCGCGTACCCCTACGCCGACCTCGTCGCCGAAAACGGCCGACGGGGCAAGCACGATCCTGAGTACGAGCTGCTCGACACCGGCGCGTTCGACGACGACCGCTACTGGATCGTCGAGGTCGACTACGCCAAGGCCACGCCGACCGATCTCCTCATGACCGTGCGCGTCACCAATGCCGGCCCCGACGCCGACACGCTGCACGTGCTGCCCACCACGTGGTTCCGCAACACGTGGTCGTGGGACGACGCCGAGCCGAAGCCGCAACTGCGCGCGACCGACGACGGCCGCATCGAGATCGACCATCCGCTGTTCGGCGACCTCGAGCTCCTGGTCGGCGACGGCCCGGGTGATGTCGCGCCGACTCTGCTGTTCTGCGAGAACGAGACGAACGCCCGGCTGCTCTACGGCGACACCAAAGGGACGAAGTTCCCGAAGGACGGCATCAACGACCACGTCGTCGACGGCGCGGCGTCGGTGAACCCGGCGCAGGTGGGGACGAAGGCCGCGTGCTGGTACCAGCTCGCGGTCGAGCCGGGCGCGACGGTCGAGCTGCGGCTGCGGCTCCGACCCCACGGCGCGGCCGCGGCGAGTTCCCGCGGCGTCGGCGTGGCAGCGGCGGGCGCCTTCGGTGAGCAGGCGCTCGGTGAGCAGTTCGAGCAGGCGGTCGCGGCGCGGGTGCTGGAAGCCGACGAGTTCTACGCCGAGCTCACTCCCCCGGGAACCGGCGCCGACGAAGCCACGGTCATGCGCCAGGCGTTCGCCGGGATGCTGTGGTCCAAGCAGTTCTTCTACTACGACGTGGCGCGCTGGCTCGACGGCGATCCCGCGCAACCGGTGCCACCCGCGTCGCGCCTCACCGGCCGCAACAGTCGATGGCGCAACTTCGACGCGCTCGACATCATGTCGATGCCCGACAAGTGGGAGTACCCGTGGTTCGCGGCGTGGGACCTCGCGTTCCACTGCGTCGCCCTCGCCCACGTCGATCCCGCATTCGCGAAGTATCAGCTACTGCTCATCTGCCGCGAATGGTTCCAACACCCGAACGGCGCGCTGCCCGCATACGAATGGTCGTTCGACGACGTGAACCCGCCGGTGCAGGCGTGGGCCGCGCTCGAGGTGTTCGCCATCGACGGCGCGACCGACATCGAGTTCCTCCGCCGCGTATTCGACAAGCTGCTGGTGAACTTCACGTGGTGGGTCAACCGCGAAGACGCCGACGGCTCGTCGTTGTTCGAGGGCGGCTTCCTCGGCCTCGACAACATCGGACCCATCGACCGCGACCACCTGCCGGTCGCCGGCACCCTCGAACAGTCGGACGCCACCGCGTGGATGGCGCTCTACTCGTTGCACATGGCGACGATGGCGTCGGTGCTGCGGCGCGCCGGTGAGCCCACGCTCGACCTCGTGCTCAAGTTCCTCGAACATTTCGCGCTCATCCGCAGCGCGTTGGCCGAGCAGGGCATGTGGGACGACGACGACGGCTTCTACTACGACCGGATCAAGATGGTCGACGGCACGCTCGTGCCCATCAAGGTGCGCTCGATGGTGGGCGTGCTGCCGGTGCTGGCCAGCGTCGTCGTCGACGAGTTGCTGATCGGGCGGGCCGAGGCGTTCGGCAAGCGGTTCGCCACCCTCATGGGGCACCGGGGCTTCGACATGAAGGCGCTCGCCGAACAGGGCCTGGTGCGGGGCGAGGCCGGTGAGCGCCGACTCCTCGTCGGCGTGGTCGGCGTCGACCGCGTGACCCGCCTGTTCGAGCGCCTGTTCGACGAGGCCGAATTCCTCTCCCCGTTCGGGTTGCGCGCGGTGTCGCAGTGGCACCGCGATCATCCCTACGAGCTCGCGCTCGGCGATCTGCACGCGACCATCGACTACGAACCCGCGGAGTCGACCACCGACATGTTCGGCGGGAACTCCAACTGGCGGGGCCCGATCTGGTTCCCGCTCAACTACCTGTTGGCCAGCTCGATCAAGGTCTACGGCGAGTTCTTCGGCGACTCGCTCACCGTCGAGTACCCGACCGGTTCGGGCGTGCAGCACTCGCTCGCCGAGATCGCCGAGGACCTGCGCACCCGGTTGATCTCGATCTTCCTCGTCGACGCCGACGGCCGGCGCCCGTGCTACGGCCAGATCGACCGCTTCCGGACCGACCCGGCCTGGCGCGACTACGTGCAGTTCAACGAGTACTTCCACGGCGACAACGGCGCCGGGCTCGGGGCGGCGCACCAGACCGGCTGGACCGGCATCGTGGCCGATCTGATCCGCCGGGGCCCCGGCTCCGACCCCGGCTCCCTCGCCCAGTTGCTGCGGCCCCACCCGGCGATCGACGCACCCCCGCCGACGGACGACGTCTGACCGGGCGGCGTGCGTCGGCCAACTTGTGGCCGTCGGCACACGTGGTGTGTGCGGATTGCCACAGGAACGAGTCCCGGGCACTCGCGATTCGGCGCCCGGCGGGATCTGGGAGACTCGCGGCATGAGCGACGGGTTGGTGCGGGTCGCGGTGGTACAGCAGCCGCCGGTGCTCCTCGATCGGGGCGCGACGATCGACGGCGCAATCGCACAGCTGCACGCCGCCGCCGATGCGGGCGCTCGGTTGGCGGTGTTCCCCGAGACCTACGTGCCCGGCTATCCGGTGTGGATCTGGTACCTGCGACCCGGTCCCGACTACGGGCTCACCCAGGACATCCACGAGGCGTTGCTGGCGAACGCGGTCGACCTCGACGCCGATGATCTCGCCCCGCTCCGCAAGGCCGCGAGCGACCGCGCCATGACCGTGGTGTGCGGCGTGCACGAACGCGACGGCGCGTTCGGGCGCTCGACGCTCTACAACACGCTGGTCACGATCGGGCCCGACGGCGAGGTGCTCAACCGTCACCGCAAGCTCATCCCCACGAATCCCGAACGCATGGTGTGGGGCGAAGGCGACGGGAGCGGGCTCCGCGTGGTCGACACGCCCGTCGGTCGCCTCGGCGGACTGATCTGCTGGGAGAACTACATGCCGTTGGCGCGCGTCGCGCTCTACGGCGAGGGGATCGAGGTCTACGTCGCGTCGACGTGGGATTCCGGCGACACCTGGACGGCAACGATGCGCCACATCGCGGCCGAGGGCCGCTGCTGGGTGATCGGCTCGGGCTGCTCGCTGCACGTCGACGACGTCCCCGCATCGTTCCCCGGTCGCGCGCACGTGTTCGGCGCCGACGGCGAGCGCGGGTGGCTGAATCCGGGTGACTCGATCGTCGTGAGCCCGGGTGGTGAGGTGGTGGCCGGACCGCTCCACGAGGAGCACGGCATCCTCTTCGCCGACATCGAGCCCGGTCGTGCCGCCGCCGAGCACCGTACGCTCGACGTCGTCGGGCACTACGCCCGCAACGACGTGTTTCACCTGACCATCGACCGCACCGCCCGTACGCCGATCTCCGATCCCGACGAGTGACCGGAGCACGCAGGAGGTACGCACCATGATCACCGCCGACAGCATCCGCGGAGCGATCGGGCGCCTCGAAGCCAACGGGCAACCGCACACGATGCGCGACGTCGCGGCCGAGCTCAAGGTGAAGACGATCGAGCTCGAGCCCCTCGTACACCAGATGTACCGCGACGGCCAGCTCGATGAGAAGGTCGATCACATCCCCGATCGGTCAGGAGACCCGTCCAACCCGGGCACGCGCACGACCGTGGCGGCGCGCGACGAGGTCGCGAACCCTGATCCGGGGGTCGAGCCCCGCCTCGCCCGGCACGGTGGTCTCTCGTACCTGCACATCCCCGCCGTGGATACGAAGGAGTCGGCCGCGTTCTACGAGCAGGTCTTCGGTTGGGACGTCACCGGCCACGACACCGACCGCCCGAGCTTCAGCGACGGCGGCGGTCACGTGAACGGCGCGTGGATGACGGGGAACGAGGTGTCGAGCGCGCCGGGGCTGCTGCCCTACATCTACGTCGACCACATCGACGAGACCGTCGACCTCGTCGAGGTGCACGGTGGGCAGATCGTCGACGCGCCCGCGCCGGAGGGCAACCTACTCGTGGCGACGTTCGCCGACCCCGCGGGCAACGTCATCGGCCTCTGGCAGGAGCAGGAGCAGGAGACCGCGCCCTGAGGCACTCGCGTCGCGAGGCGGCTCAGCCGTGCGATTCGCTCGGGCTCACCGCGTAGGCGTAGGCCTCGGCGAGATCCCGGATCGATTCGGGGCTGGCGCGGGGCGCGAGTTGCGCGATCCGATCGAAGATCGCGTTCTGGGCATCTTCTCGGCTCGTCGCCATGCTGCGCTCCCTGATCGGTCCAACGACGCTACCCGCGCGACCCCGCCCGCTCGGTCCGCTCAGTCCGCTCAGCCCGCGGGTGGCGGTCGGAGCCGGTAGACGTCGATCCCGTCGACGGCTCCGACGCGTTCGTACCGGTCGCGGAGGAATGTCTGCGACGCCCGGGGATCAGCGAAACCGGGTAGCTGCGGTACTGGCGGAGGCCGGCGGTCGACGTGTCGAAGAAGAGCTCCGGTGGGTGCGCCCGCAGCGAACGGAGGAACGTCGCACGCGCGCCCGGGGTGGCGTCCTTGAGCCGCTGCGGGCCATTCGTGCGGCCGGCGGTCTTGCCGGTGACGAAGTCGGTGCTGACCATGGCACCTCCGGGCGCGCGACCCGAGAGCCAGTACACCTCCGGCGCGTCGCCCCACACGGTGACGCGTTCGCCGGGCCGCGTGTGCGCGCTCGTGTAGGCCGCCAGCGCGCGAATCACGCGTTCGCCGCCGACGTGTGGCGAGAAGGCGATGACCCACGCGGCGATCGCGGGCACCGCGACGATCACGACCAGCATCCGCCGCACCGCGGGCCGGCACGCCGCCGCCCCCAGACCGGCGAGGAGGCACAACGGGGGCAACACCTGCAGCCAGTAGTGGCCGAAGAAGCGCCAGCCCGCAGCGAACGCGACCAGCCCGGTCGCGAGCCACAGCCACAGATCGATGTCGTCGCGCCGCCATCCCCGCCGCGCCACCAACCAGCACGTCCCGACGTTCGCGAGCAGGAACAGCTCGAGCGCGAGCCCGCCGCGCCCGGTGACGTCGACCGACTGCCCGAGCGACAAGACCGACCCGTTGCCCGAGAACGTCCAGTGCCAGAACGAGCCGAACGGAACCACCAGCCCGACCGCGGCGATCGTCACCGCCGTCGCCCCGATCACCCACAACAAGCGCGTGGGTCGCTTCCCTCCCCACCACCACGCCGCGTATCCCGCCGGGAGCACTCCGATGATCCAGGTCTGACGGCTCAACGTCGCCACCCCGACGAACACCCCCGCCACCAACGCGCTCCGACGACTCCCCGCCCGCGCCGCGACGATCGCCGCGCACCCCGGCAACAACGCGAAATGGGCGAAGTTCGCCGCCTGCGCGTCAGCCGGCTGCAACGCAGTCGCGCCCGCGATCAACAACCCCGCCGCCCACCACCCCGCCCGCGCCCCCGCCACCCGCCGGGCGCCGTACGCGAGCACCAA
The DNA here is from genome assembly GCA_963819735.1 of uncultured Actinomycetes bacterium. Taxonomy (GTDB): domain Bacteria; phylum Actinomycetota; class Acidimicrobiia; order IMCC26256; family DASPTH01; genus CAWFXC01. The sequence goes on from CAWFXC010000002.1 coordinate 115,327, forward strand.
CGCCGACGCGCCCAGACACAACGCCGCCACCACGTGCAACGGACGAAGATCACGCCCCGCAGTCACGAAGAACGACCCCGCATACACCAACGCCGGAATCGGCGGCTTGCGGTCGATCACATCGCGATAGAGCACCCCTCCCCGCTCGAACACCATCCCCGCCGTCGCAATCGCCGCCTCGTCCGAATCGAACAACTGGTGCACATATCCCGGCGCATGCGCCATCAACGCCGCAACGACCACCACCCCCGAACCCACCCACGGCACCCGCGTCCGCCACCGACGGGTGACCGCGGGCTCGGGGCGCGTCTCAACCGGCAGGGGCATGTGCGACGATTCTGCGGATGCCTTCGACCCGGACTCGCGCCGCGCCCGCGATTGCGATCGCGATCTGGGCGCTCCTGCTCGCCGGCGTCGCGCTGATCACCACCGCGTTCGTCGGCCTGGTCGAGAACGGCAACTTCGTGGAGAACTCGTGGCCATGGTGGCTGATCGGCCTCCTCGGGATCATGCTGGTGCTACTGGCGCTGGGCTCGCCCCGTGCTCGTCGCCCGTCGCCGGGTGCTCCCGGCGACGATCGGAATGTCGGCCCGAACGCCGATCCGAACGGCGATCCGAACGCCGCCTGAGCAGCAGTTCCACGCCCACCGCGCCCAGCACGAGCGTGACCGGCGCGACCTCGACCCGGAAGCGGTTGTTCTCGCGGTAGTCGAGCGCGTTGCCGATCACCACCGAGTACAGCAACAGGACGAGGCCGACCGCGCACACGCAGTGCAGCGGGCGATCGCCGCGGCGCCCCCGCCGCCAACCGGCGATCCCGCCATACACCGCGAGCGCGAACAACGCGAGCAGCGTGTAACTGATCGAGCCGAGCGCCTCGCCCCACGGAAACGATCCCGAGCTCGCGGTGAACCGCTCCGGGCTATTGAATCCGGTCGCCACCGGCCGCAGCAACACCAGGCGGTCGAACCAGTCGGCGTACCCCGCAACCGGCTCCCGCACCTTCTGCAGCTGGAGCGAATCGTCGCCCGGCTCGTCCCACACCGTGTACGCGGCCAGCTCGGCCCGGGCGACCGCGCTGATTCCGCCGTCGCGCAACAGCGCGACCGAGTCGCGCAGGTACTGCGACGCGACGTCGATGTAGAGGGCGGCGTTGAAGTTCGGTTGCCCGGTCGACTTGTACAACGTGTCGGTAGCGGCCACGCCGTAGTGATGCGGATGCGGGAACTGCGTGGCGTACGCCTGCGGTCGCCGGAACGCGTCGCGGCACGCCGACTTGCTGACGGTACCGTCGGCCACCAATTCCCGGCAGCGGTGCTGCGTGATGCTCGCGTGCGCGAGGTACGACAGGTTCATCCCCGCCCAGGTGCTGTTCGACCAGCTGTCGAACACGAGCACGTTCTTCACCGACCACGCGCCCACGAGCACCAGCGGCACCGCCGCGATTGCGGCCAGACGCCGCTTGTCGAGGTGGAGCTGACGCCACACCAACGCGATCAGCACCACCATCAGGACGACGTGCAAGGAGCTGCGCAACAACACGAGGGCGCCGAGGCTGCCCGTGAACAGGAGACCGTCGGCGGTGCGACCCGAGGTGGCGAACCGGGCCAGGCCGAGCAGGATCAACGCGGTCAGCAGCATCTGGAGCTGCGAGTAGAAGAACCAGCTCTCGATCAGGAGCGCCTCGGGCGAGATCACGAAGACGCACACCAGCCCGGCCGCGAGTGGAGCGCGCACTCCGAGTCGTACCATCGTGGCGTAGATCACGATCGCGGTGGCGAGGCCCGCCGCGTGCCACACGATTGCGAGCACCGTATTCACGGCGTCCTGGGGCAACTGCACCACGAGTGCGGTCAGCGCGTTGAACAACGGCGGCTGGCTGTGGAGATAGAGGATGCTCGTGACGGGATCGACACGCAGGAGCTTGACGTCGAGCAGCTGGTACGCGTTGTGCAGCAGTCCGTCGTCGAACCGCAGGCCGGCGGCGTGCGCGATCACGCGGGAGACGACGAACACCGCGACGATCACCAGGACCGGCGTGGTCGGCCGGCGCAGGCGCAGGGCCGGCGCGCTCACCGACCGGCACCCGAGGGCGTGCCCGGGAACCCGTGGTCTGCGACGAGCACGCCCGGGAGGCTACCGGTTGCCCGTCCCCCGTCGGGTCGCGGGCCGGGCCACCGGTTCGGGCGCCCGCTACCGAGCGCGGCCCCCCTCGTGCGGCAGAATGGCGAACCGAGGGCTCGACTCGCAGACTCGGATCGAAGGCTGCGATTCATTTGGGTAGGACCATGACTCCGGTAGACGTCGCCCCGGCGACGGTTGCCGCCGTGCACGACCTCGAGCGCCGCCGGCGGCTGCGCTCCTGGGTCGCGATCGCGTACGCGGTCGCGTTCGTCGTCGCGGTCGTGCTCACCGGTCTGCCCGCGTCGCGCGACCGCGTCTCCCTGTGGTTGCTCGGTGGGTTGCTCGTGTTCTCGATCGGCCAACCCAAGGGTTGGACCCGGGTGATCTACGACTTCCTGCCCCTGCTCGTGGTGCTCTACCTCTACGACCTCGTCCGGGGGACGGCCGACGGCCTGGTCGGCCACGTGTTCACCCTCCCCCAACTACGCGTCGACGAATGGCTGTTCGGCGGGACCGCGCCGACGATCACCCTCCAACGATGGCTCTGGACACCGCACCATCTCCACGTTTGGGACTACGCGACCTTCCTCGTGTACCTCAGCTACTTCATCGTGCCCCTCTCGCTGGCGGCGATCCTCTGGGTACGGTCGCGCGCGCTCTTCCGCCGTTACGTGTGGCTCTGGGTCGGGCTCACTTCCGCGGCCGTGATCACGTACGCGCTGTACCCGGCGTCACCTCCGTGGTTGGCGAGCAAGCAGGGTTTCCTCGGCCACCTCGTACGGATCGAGCCCCGGGTCTCGCAGGCGATCGGCGTCGACATGTCGCGCATGATGGGATCGAAGGCGTTCGTGAACCAGGTGGCGGCGGTGCCGTCACTGCACGCGGCCACCGCGCTGCTGATTGCGCTGTTCCTGTGGCCCCTCGTGGGGCGTTGGCGCTGGCTGCTCGCGTTGTACCCGATCGCGATGGGGTTCTCGCTCGTCTACCTCGGCGAGCACTACGCATCCGACGTGCTGCTCGGCTACCTCTACGCGGTCGTGGTGTTCATGGTCGGCAACCGCATGTACGACTGGTGGCAGCGCCGTCGCGCCGAGCGCGCGGCGGATGCCTCCGCGCCGGCGCCGGCTTCGTGAACCGGTTCTCGCACCGTTGACCCACCGCCTGACCCACCGCCTGGCCCACCGCCTGACCCACCGCGGTCCGATCCCGCGAACGGTGTTCGGCATGGTGGGAGCGGTCATCCTGGCCACCGCCGTCGTCGGCCGCGCGACGCCCGCCGGCGCGGCGACCGCGGGCGCGACGACCACGCCGTCCGTCCGGCGCGTGCTCGTCATCTCCCTCCCCGGGACATCGTGGGCCGACATCCAGGCCGACGCGCCCCCGAACCTGACCCGCCTGTTCGCGCAGTCGGCCGTCGGCGACCTGATCATCCGCACCGGTGGGCACAACTCGATCGCCAACGGCTACACGACGCTCGGCGCCGGGGGGCGGGCGTCGGCCAACACTCCCCTGGCCGGCCAGGCCTTCGAACCGGGCGAACCCTACGGCGCCAGCACCGCGGGCGACGTCTTCCGTCAGCGCACCGGGACAACCGCAGGCACCGGTCTCGTTCACGTGGGCATCGAAGCGATCAAAGCGGAGAACCAGGCGGGTCAGTTCGACCCCACGGTCGGGTCGCTCGGAAACGCGCTGGCCCACGGGCACGTGACGCGCGCGGTGATCGCGAACGGTGACGGCGCGCAACCGATCGTCGACGATCCGCTCGCGCAGTACCAACGCTCGGCGGTGAACGCGCTGATGGACAACGACGGCACCGTCCCCGGTGGGGCGGTGGGCGACCAGTTGCTGATGCGCGATCAGCACGCCCCGTTCGGCGTGCGTTTCGACAACGACGCGGTCTACCGCGCGTTCCAGGACTCGTGGCGCGCCGGCGGCGTGGTACTCGTCGAAGGCTCCGACCTGTTGCGGGTCGATCAGTACAGCGGGTTCCTCTCTTCGAGCCAGCTGGCGACCCAGAAGGCGGCGGCGCTGCGGCGTACCGACGCGCTCGTGGGCCGCATGCTCGCCGACGTCGACCCGGCTCACGACGCAGTCATCGTCGTGAGCCCGGCACCATCCGCCCGCGGCTCGGGCCTGATGGTCGCGGCGTTGCGGGCGCCCGGAGTCGCGCCCGGCCTGCTCCGATCGGCGACGAGCCGGCGCACCGGCTTCGTGAGTGTGGTGGACGTCGCGCCGACGGTCCTGCAGCTCTTCGGTCTCCCGGTCCCCGCGAAGATGGAAGGGCAGGCGATGGAGGTCGTCGGTGACGGCGCGGGCACGAATCGCGTCGACACCCTCGTACACGCCAACGAAGACGGCGTGTTCCGCGACGCCAAGGTCCTGTCAGCGACCAACGTGCTCGTCGTGTTGTCACTCGTCCTCGCGCTGGCCGGTGCACTCGCGGTGTGGCGGGCGCGGCGCGGCGCCGCTCGCAATCCGGCACGCGCGCGGCCGCCGGGGCGCGCCCGCGGCACTCGATTGGCGCGATGGTTGGCGCTCGCGGTGCTCGGCTACCTGCTGGCCACCTACCTCGCCTCACCGCTGCACCTCGGGCGCAGTGGCAGCGCGGCGTCGTACTACGCGTTCCTCGCCGTCGCGGCCGCGGTGTTCGCGACCGTCTGTTCGCTCGTCGGCGGCCGGCACCGCTACCTACCCCTCGCGCTCGCGCTCGCCGCCACCATCGCGCTCCACGTGGGCGACCTCGTGTCGGGGACGCACTTCGAGCTCAACAGCGTGTTCGGCTATTCGGCCACCGTCGGCATCCGGGTCTCGGGCCAGGGCAACCTCACGTTCTCGATCCTGAGCGCGTCGGTGGTGCTGCTCGGTGGTCTCGCGGTGTGGCGCGTACCCGGCCGGCGCACCGTCTACCTCGTGATCGCGATGTTGGCGGTCACGCTCCTGGTCATGGCCGCTCCACCCTTCGGCGGCGACTTCGGCGGTGCGCTCGCCGGTGCCCCGAGCTTTGCCTTGTTCTCCTGGCTGTTGCTCGGCCGTCGCATCCGGATCCGCACGGTGGCGATCCTCGGTGGGCTACTCGTGGTGAGCGGCCTCGCCGTCGGCTTCATCGATCTCCTGCGCCCGAAGGACCAACAGACCCACATCGGGCGCTTCTTCTCCCAGGTCGCCGACAACGGCCTGCACAGCTTCGCCTTGACCATCCGCCGCAAGCTCGACGAGAACCTCGCCACCTTCAAGTCGACGCGGTTCCTGTGGATCCTCGCGATCGTCGCGGTACTCGTGGTCTACCTCTGGTGCGCGCGCGAGGGCGGGATCCGCATGCTGTACCGCGACAACGCGGTCGTACGCCAGACGATGCTGGCTCTCGCGGTGGTTGCCGTGCTCGGCTACGGCCTCAACGACTCGGGCATCGCCATCCCCGCGTTCATGGCCGTCGTGTTCGAATGCGTCGTGGTCTACGTGGCCATGGTCGCGCTCGATGCCGGATCGCGGCGTCAGCCTCCCGATCCTCCGGCGGCGGCCGCGCCGCTCCCGGCGGTTCCGGTGGCGGCCGCCGCGGTGCCGGCGACGAACTGACCGGTGATCGCGTGGCCGCCGTCGTCCCACCCCGACACCGGGACCAGACAGATCCGGTCGTCGGTCGCGTCCTTGGGCCGGGCCGGATGCGCACACGGGTACTCGGCCTGGTCGAGGACTACCACCTGCTGCACCTCGGTGACCGGCTCGTTGATCACCTGGTTCGGTCGCGCCACCGCGGCGTCGAGCCCGGAGGCGTCGTCGAGGTACGGCAAGTTGTGCAACGCGCGCTCGACCGACGCCGCGCCGAGGTCGGCACCGGCGTTGTAGAGCCCGCGCGCGACGATGCGCATGGCCAGGCAGATGCTCGCGAGGCGCTGGTAGCCGGCGAGGCGGAGCGCCGCCGACGCGGCATCGGGCGGACTGGTCGTCGTGGTCGTGGTCGTCGTCACGTGCTCGACGTGGGCACTGCTCAGTGCATGCGCACACGTGGTCGCGAACGCCCCCGGCGACGGGTTGAGCCGATACTCCTGTTGACCGACCGCGCTCCAGGTGTAGAGCCCGACGCGATCGACGAACTTGGCGACGTCGGGCCCGTAGGTGGAACGGAGCGCGTCGACGTCGGTGTCGGTCAACGCGCCCAGGTCGTAGATCGGCGCGGGATGCGGCTGCGTCTGGAGCTGCGCGATGAACGCGGGATCGAACGAATCGGTGATCACCGCCGCGGCCCGGCTGCGCCGAACGCGGTCGGCCAGGTCGGTCGCGGTGGTGCCGGAGGCCGGCGCACCGGGCGCACCCGGCGCACCGGGCGCAGCGGGCGCGTCGGCGGACACGACGACGTGCACGTGATTCGCGGCCAGGATCGTGTCGACGACACGCGCGAAGTTGCTCGATGTCGGCGACGCCGGCGGGCCGATCACCACCACCCGCTTGCCCGCGAGATCCCTGCTGTCGACCAGGTCGAGCACCCGCGCCTCGAGCCGGCCTTCGGTCGACTCGGTGGTGAACAGGCGGCCGTGCGTCGTCGCCAGCGTGGGGTTCGACGCCGCGGCCCCGGTGGTCACGAAGATCGTGCGCTGCTGATTCGTGATGCACGTCGGGTCGTCGAACTTCGTCCACGTGACCACGATGAGCGCGTGCAACCCGGCCGTCGCCCGGATGCAGTCGGCGTGGGGATCGGAGCTTTCGACGAGCACGCGGAGGTCGAGCGGCCGGCCGTTGATCCCGCCGCACTGGTTGACCAGGTCACCGAACGCCTCGGACTCGGCGACCGGATCGCCGAGGCCCGACGCCGTGCTGGCGCTCGTCGCGGGCGTGAGCATCACGACGGTGATCGGGCGGGCGGTCGCCGCGGAACCCGAGTGCGCGGTCACCGTGGTGCCCGGGGTGCAGAACGTGTCGCGGGCGGTGAACGGCGACTCCTCGGGCGGGGGTGGCGGCACGGTTTCGGCCGCCGCCCGCGCCATCGACAGCCCGCCGAGCGGAGCCAGCAACGCGGCCAGCCCCACCAGGCCGGCGATCACACCGGCCCGGGTACGTGTCGACAGGTGTCGGCGGTCCATAACCCCCCGGCGCACCCGAACGCGCCCGATGCTCGTCATTCCGGTTGCTCCCGACGGCGGAGCCGGGAGCGCGGGTCGCCGATCGTACCGGCGCCGCCCGCCGATCGCCGGTCGGACCGGCCCGGAGGGCTGACGCGGATCGGGCCGGGAGGCGTCGGTAGCATGCGTGGTTTGGGCCGGCACCCGAGGCCACGAACCGGATGAGCGACCCGATGAGCACGCTCGCCCCCGCCGCACCACCCGAGGGAAGCGGCGCGTCGTCGACGGTGCGTCCACCGCGCCACCGACGCGAGCTCGTGCTCCTCTTCCTCGTGTTCCTCGGCCTCGCCGCGGTGCTGCGCCTCCCCACCTTCTCGAACCGGGTGTTCAACTCCGACGAGACCTACCTCGCCACGCAGGCCCAGGTGCTGAACGCCGGCGGGCGGCTCTATGTCGACACCGTCGATCGCAAGCCCCCCGTGGTCCCCTACCTCTACGCCGCCGTGTTCGACGTGACGGGATCCGACGGGTTGGCCTCGGTACGCGTGCTCGCGGTTTTCGTACAGGCACTGACCGCGCTGCTGCTCGCGGCCGAAGCTCGGCGGCGCTTCGCTCGACGGAACGGCGCGCGCCACGCCGCGCTCGCCGCAGGTTTGCTCTACCTGCTCGCGGCCACCGCGTTCCGCCCCGCCGACGCGCAGGCGGCCAACTACGAGGTCTTCATGCTCCCGGTCATGACCGGCGCGGTGATGCTCGGCGCCCGCGGCCGGACCGCAGCCGGCGGGATCGCGCTCGGGTTCGCGACCCTCACCAAGCAGACCGCGGGCGCGGCGCTCCTGCCGCTCGCCTGGCTCGCGTGGCAACGGCGACGGTGGCGCGGCCTCGCGGTGCTCGCGGTCTCGTTCGCGGGGCCCATCCTCGCCGCCGCGCTGCTGTTCGGCCCCCGCGACTTCTTCTCCTGGGTGTTCACGAGCAACGGCGGCTACCTCGATCCCGAAGGGGTGCTCGGCTACGCGCTCCGGCTCGGCGCGAGCCAGACGGCCTGGTTCGTCTTCGGCAGCGTCGCCCTCATCGCGCTGCTGCCGTTCGCGTGGCGCGACCGACGCGAGGACGCCGACCTGTGGCTCTGGTTGGTCTCGGGAGTCTTCGCGGTGGTGGCCGGTCTCCGATTCTTCCCCCACTACTACCTGCAACTCCTGCCGCCGCTCACGCTCCTCGCCGTGCGCGGCTTGTGCTCGCGGCGCCTCGCCTCGCACCGGCCGTGGGCGTTCGCGGCGGTGGCCATCCTCGCGGTGGTGCCCACCGCGTACTTCTTGCGGCAGGCGGTCGCCGGCGGTAACTCACGCGACACGACCATCGCGCTCGACGTGGGCGCGTACGTGCGGGCCCACACCACACCCGACCAGCGCGTGATGGTGTGGGGGCAGGCGCCGGAGGTCTACTGGTCTTCGGACCGCCGCCCCGCGATCCGGTTCGCCACCACCGGGTTCGTCACCGGCACGAGCGGTGGCCGCCCGCCCGATCACGTGGGCGAGCAGTACGCGGTGCCCGGGGCGTGGACCGACGTGCTCGACGACCTGCGCGCGCACCCGCCCACGCTGGTGGTGAACATGTCGACCGCCGATCAGCGCCAGGCCGCGCACTACCCGCCGAGCCGATTCCCCCAGTTCGCGCAGTTCCTCCGGCGCGGTGGATGGCACGAGGTGGCGCGGGTCGACGGTGCCCAGATCCTGCGGCCCGGCGGGCGTTAACGTCACCCGTCATGGAGGGGCCGGGCATGCGGGCGGCCGCACGGAGTGGTCGGTCCGGCCGCCGGCCGATCGGGACGCGGCTGGCGGTGGCGTTGGTGGCGGCGGCGATCGTGCTGATCGGGGCGGGGTGCCGGTCGTCGGAGGAGACGAAGATCGGGGCGTGCCCGATCCGGCCCGGTGCACTGTGCTCGGGCAACTACATGAAGGGCGCCAAGCTCGCGAACTCGGAGCTCTTCGACGCCAACTTCCAACACGCCGATCTCACCGACGTCGACCTCTCGGGCTCCGATCTCGGAGGCGCGAACCTCAGCGGGGCGACGCTCAGGAACGCCCACCTCGCCGACGCGCAACTCGGCTACGCCGACCTCCGCGGTGCCCACCTCACCGGCGCCGATCTCACCGGCGCCAACCTCACTGCCGCTGATCTCGGGGGCGCGACGGTCACTCCCGCGCAGTTGACGAGCGCGACGCTGTGCCGGACGACGTTGCCCGATGGAACGATCGCTCGTCCCGGTTGCTGACCGGTTCCGGTACGAGCGCTTCCGGCGCCATCGGTTCCGGCGCGAGCGGTTCCGGCGCCATCGGTTCGGGCGCGCCGGCGTTTCCGCGACTCGGCGCCGCGACGCGAACGCGGCGCGACTGGTCCGGGTCCGGGTGCGGGGTCGCGATCGGCCCCTGATCCGGGTCGCTGCTTCCGCGCGTCCCAGCGGTCGAGCAGCCTCGAGCCCGCGAAGTACACGACCGCGGCGTAGAGCCACCCGAACAGGATGTCGATCACGTAGTGCTCGCCGGTGTACACGAGCGTGAGCGCCATCAGGAGCGGATAGATGGCGAGGAGCCACCGCCACTTCCGCGCCGACTTCCAGAAGAACAGCACCAGCAGCATCGTGTACGCCGCGTGCAGCGACGGCATGGCCGCGACCGGATTGCCGAAGTGCCCCGCGCCCGAGAACACGTTCGACCCGTTGCCGAACCCGACGTGCAGCCACATCTCGTCGATGATCTTCGATGTGGGCGCGAGCGCCGAGTTCTGGCTGGCGAGCCACGGTGGCACCGCCGGGTAGAGCGCGTACGTGATGAACGCGGCGAACGTGAGCCCGATGAACAAGAACGCGAACCTACGGAACCGCGCGTGTGCGTACTTCCACAACAGCGCCGCAACCACGAACGACGCGAAGAAGTGCGTCATGTAGACGCCGAACGCGGCGTAGTCCCATACGTGGGCGATGCCCGGTGTGTAGAACGCGTGTTGCAGGGTGACGGTGGGTGCGGTGCCGCCGAAGAGCCACTCGTCGATCCGGAGCTGCGGTGTGGTGTGGGGGACGAACCACTTGCCCGCGGACGCGCGCAGCGCGTCGTACAGGGTGAGGAGTGCGTAGAACGGCACCCAGTCGACGAGCAGCTGCTTCCAGCTGCGATCGGCGCCGAGGCCCGACGCGGCCAGGCCCAACCCGAGGATCACGAAGATCTGCGGACGCGACGTGGGAAGACCCGCGACGACGAGGAACGCGAACACGCCCGCGCACCAGAGCACCAACCACCGCCGACGGCGGAGGACGCCTCTCACCCGTTGGCCGTACGACGCCTCCGCCGGGACCTGATCTTGCAGCCCTGGACCGGCGGGCAGCGAAACGGCGAGCCCACTCATCGGTACCTGAGCCTAACGGCTGGTCCCCGGGCCAGGGCGTTGGGAGGGGCTCGGGACGGCACCGGGGACGGCACCGGGGACCGCGCCGGGGATCGAGCGGAGACGGGCGCGCAGGCCGACCACCACGAAGGCGACGAACAGGGCGAGCGGAGCCACATAGCTGAGCAGCGCCCGGGCGACGACCTCGACGGCACTCCCGCCCCACTGCGTGGGCAGCTTCAACGCCGCCAACATCACCGCGGCCTGGATCCAGACGACCCAGGCCAGCGGAGAGGGTGCCGCGTCGGTGAACACGGGGAGTGACCAGCTCGAATACCACGGCTGCGCGTACCCGGCCGCCATCGGATACGAAGCGGTGGCCGCACCGACCGCGGGTCGCGGCGAACCCTCCCGGCCGGCGCGGAACCCGAGCACCAGCGCGACGACGGCAACCGTCACCACCGATACCCAGAAGATCGCGTCGAGCGTGCCGTTGTACGCGAGCGGGTGCAGCACGTCGCGCCACGCGTTGTGACCGAGGATCAGGTCGGTCACTCCGTTCCACAACGACGCGGGCGTCACGGTGTGGTCGGAGTTCGCGAGCACGTGCGCGGCGTCACCGACGAACGGCAGGTATCCGATCACGAGCGCGACCGCGCCGCCGGCGGTGGCCGTCGCCACGACGCCCCAACGCCGTTGTCGGTAGGCCCACAGCACGACGCCGACGAGCGCGAGCAGCGCGGTGATCTTGATCAACGCAACCAGCCCGAGCACGAATCCGGCCGCGCCACCCCACCGGCGCGCGGCCAGCAACGCTCCGGCCAGGACGCCCAACCCGATGACGACGTCGTTGTGGCCGCCGTTGATCGCGACCGCACCGAACATCGGATGCAGCCCCAACCACACGAGTGCGGCGGTGCTGCGGGTGCGGCGCCAGATCAGCACGAGCACCGCCACCGCCGCGGCCGCCGCGGTGAGCTGGAAGAAGAGGCGGGTGCCGAGCGGTGACGACCCCACCAGCAGGCTGCCGACGGCCTCGTACCCCACCCAGACCGGCCCGAACACCGACGAGCGGTGCTGCCAGATCGGGCTCACCCGCTCGAACAGCGGATCGGAGCGGAAGTCGCTCGGGACCGCGACGTACGGGTTGGCGTCGTGCACCGTCACCATGCGGCCGTACATCCCGTACGACCACAGGTCGTTCGACGTCGTCGGCGGCTTCACCACCGCGACCGCGAACACGAGCGCGATCGCGACCATCACCGGCTTCACGCCCAGGCGCGGCGTTCGCCGCTCCCATACCGCGAGCACTCCGCACGCGAGCGTCGCCCCCACCACCAACCCGATCGCCAGCGGCGAGTGTCGCGGGGCGACGGCTACGAGCAGCACACTGCAGAGCACGGCCGCGCCCAACGCGGCGTAGTGGACGAGCGGCCGTCCCTCGATCGTGTCGACCGTTCGCACCCGCATCAAGCGGGCGAACGATACCGCCGCTCGCCGATCGACGCGCACGCGGCGCGTCGACCGCGATCAGCCGGTGGACGCGCTCGCGGGTACCGGGGTGATGACGACCTTGAGCGCGCCGGTGTCGGCCGCGCGCGCGAACGTGTCGTACGCGTCCACGAGATCGTCCATCGCGAAGTGGTGGGTCGCGAACCGGCCGACGTCGAGCTGGTGGCCGTTCGTCAATCGCAGGAGCGTCGGTGTGGAGTACGTGTCGACGAGACCGGTGGTGATGGTCACGTCCTGGTCCCACAGGTGCTCGAGGTGCAGCGTGACCGGCTGCCCGTGCACGCCGATGTTGGCGATGTGCCCACCCGGACGCACCAGTGTGGTGGCGAGCTCGAAGGTGGCCGGCACGCCGACGGCCTCGATGGCGACGTCGGCGCCGAACCCGCCGGTGAGCTCGTGGATCGCGGCGAGCGGGTCCTGCCGACCGTTGTTGACCACGACGTCGGCCCCGAACAGCTTGGCGGCTTCGAGCCGGCGATCGGCGAGATCGACGGCGACGATGTGGCTGGGGCTGAACAGTCGCGCGCCCATGATCGCCGAGAGCCCGACGGGCCCGGCACCGACGACCACGACGACATCGCCCGGTTGCACGCGGCCGTTGACGACGCCGACCTCGTAGCCCGTCGGCAGGATGTCGGCCAGCATGAGGATGTCTTCGTCGGCCGCGCCGGGCGGGATCGGGTACGTCGACGTGTCGGCGAACGGCACGCGCACGTACTCGGCCTGCGTGCCGTCGATGAGATGACCGAGGATCCAGCCGCCCCCGCCGACGCACTGGCCGTAGCGGGCTTCCCGGCAGTACCGGCACGTGCCGCACGCGGTGATGCACGACACGAGGACCCGATCGCCGGGCCGCACCTGCTTCACCGAGGTCCCGACCGATTCGACGGTGCCCACGGCTTCGTGGCCCAGGATCCGTCCGTCGGTCACCTCGGGGAGGTCACCGGCCAGGATGTGCAGGTCGGAACCGCAGATGGTGGTGGCGTCGACCCGCACGATGGCATCGCTGCTGTCGACGAGCGTCGGTTTCGGAACCTCTTCCCACGCCTTTTGGCCGGGACCGTGGTACACGAGTGCACGCATGACTGCTCCTCTGTTCCGTTGGAAGCGCTTACGCCCGGGCGACGTGGTGGGCGGCGATGCGGGGATCGGCGAGGAAGTCGCCGATGGTGACGAGCAGCATGATCACGAAGCCGAGCATTGCCGCGATGCCGGCGTAGAGCGCGATGGTGCTGACCACCGACCAGCCCCACGCGTAGAGCAGCAGACCGCGGAGGGTTTCGCCCTTGAACAGGGTGGCGACCTGGCCGGCCAGCTTCACGTTGGTGGGATCAGCCTGCGCAGCGGCGCTGACCTGTGAGTAGGTCTTGCCACCCGCGACCGCGGCGAGGTGCACGTTGATGAACTGGTTGGCGTAGGCCTTGGCCTTGGCGCCGTTGTCGACCGACTGACCGGCATACTGCTGCAAGCCGGGGAATTCGGCCGGGCTCAACGCCGCGCTGCCCTTGGCAGGGAACGTGATGGCCTGGGCGGAGAGTTGGCTGTGGACCATGTCGAGGCCGAAGTGGGCCCCGAACAGGAGCAGGCCGCCACCGACGCCGAGGACGCAGACGAGGATGATCTCCACCACCCGACGGGTCCACACGAACCCGAGCAGGGTGCGGCGGGGCCCGGTGCCGCCGTCGGGCGGGGTAGGAGCGGGATCGGCGGTGGACGGGGCGGGGCCGGGGGGCGCGAGCGTCGACATGAGTTCCTCCGTGCATCAGGTGCGTCAGGAGGCGTCGAGCCCGAACGGGCGACGACCGTGTTGGTCATCCGGCCCGAACCAGGCGTCTCGTGAGTGGGCGGGCACCACGTCGGCACCCACACATCGGACTACCCGGAGGCCGATCTCCGGCAAACCTCTTCGTGAACCGTTCTTCTGGTGTTCACCTGGAAGTCAGAATGCCCGGGACCTCGTCCCGGCTCGCTGGGTGGTCTAGAGCTCTTCGGGCAACGAGTCGGAGATCTCGGTCGGGAGCAGTTCACCGGCCTCGAGGCCGCACGCGCCGGCGAGGGCGCGGAGGTCGCTGTTGCAGGGCAGGTTCTTGCCGTGCTCGTACCCGGCGAGCTCGCGGCCGGTCATGCCGGCCGATCGCGCCACTCGCTCACGCGACAGCCCGCTCGCTCGGCGCGCGGCCTTGATGCACTCACCGACGCGATGCGCCAGAACGGCCTTGCTGGTTTTTTCCACAACACCACCCTACGGGGCACGACCTGAACAGCACGCCCACCCGGTGTGCGGTGCGACGGATCCGGTGATCAGACCCCGCTCGCCGCGCTCGACGAGTTGGTCGACCCACCCATGTTCGGGCAGTTCGCCGAGTTGTATCCGCCACCCCCACCACCACCACCGCCGTGCGGGCCGGGCGCCGTCGACGGGCTCGGTGCGGAGGGAGTGGAGGTGCTCGACTGCGCGTAGGCGTAGCCCGCGCCCCCGAGACCGAGGAGTCCGATCACGGCTCCTGCCGCGAACACACGACCGATACTGAACCTCATCCGGCAGACCTCCGGGTCGGCAACTCGGGCACAGTGCCCAGCCACTATGCACCCATCGGGCTGAGAGCGTCCTGAGCCGACCGGCTCACGCACCGGGTCGATGCTGGGGAGCGCCGGCTGAAGTGGGCGGGCCACCGTGCCGAAGTACCTCACATTCTCCTGACACTGGGCTGACGGGTTGACCACAGCGGGCGCCGACACTGACACGGAGCGTCAACCACGGACGCTGGTCGAACCCACGAGACAAGAGGGGTAGTCGCATGAAGGTCCGTCATCTCGTTGCCGCGTGCACCATCGGCATCGTGTCGCTGGTCGGCACCGCGGGCATCGCCGCGGCGCAGACGACGCCCGCGACGCCGTCGACCCCGGCGGTGGCCGGCGCGCGGAAGCAGGCGCTCTGTGCCCGGGCCACTGCTCGCCTGCCGCAGATCCAGACCCGCATCACCAACATCGAACAACACGTCACCAACCTGCAGGCGCAACTCACCGCCGCGCAGACCAAGCACCACGAGAAGGTCGCGGCCGCGATCCAGCGGCGGATCGACGCGTGGCAGAAGCGCCACGACCACTTCGTCAGTCTGACCAACCAGATCACGACGCGCTGCGGCACCTGATCCACGTGGCTCGCGGGCTCGACCGCGCCGGTCGGTCGGGGCGAGCGCGACGGTCAGCCGCCGTGCTCGCTCCGACCTTCGCCGCGGGGCTCGCGGACATTGGCGTCGATCTTCGCCTGCGTCGGCGCCCAGACCGCCTTCGCGCCGGAATGACCGATCCGGAAGATCCAGTACGTCGCGACGCCCGAGAAGATGATGCTGAGCACCGCGAGCGCGATCCCGGCGATCCGCAGACCGTTGGTCGCGGTGTCGGACGCGGGGTCGGACGCGGGGTCGGACGCGGTGTCGGTCACTCGCCGGCGCGCCAGGTGCGCGACCACCATCACGCCGAGCAGCGCGAGGAACATCAGCAGCACCCACGGCCGGATGTTCTCGCCCATGTGCGTGTGCGCGCGGAGCAGCGCGGTCTCGCGGACGTACTCGCGCAGGCTCTGGCCCGAGCTGATGACGAGTTGGGTCGAGAGGCCGGCCACGAACACGATGGCCACCACGAACCAGCCGATCCGGTCGCGGAGTCGCGGCCAGAGCATCAGCACCGCGCCGATCGCCGCGAGCGGGATCAACACCACCGGGATGTGGGCGAACAGCGGGTGCGCGGGCAGACCCAGGATCGACTTCATCGGCAGCATCTCCGTGTCGGCGGGACCGGGCGGGCCGCAAGCTAACGACCCCTCGGGCGCGCCGACACGGTTTGTGCAAGTTCTTAGGAACGTCTTACCCGACCCTTAAAGAACCCTCATCGAAGGCTCCGCGCGGCCTTCGATGGAGGTTCCCGCCGGGCTTCAGCGGGTTGGCTGCACCCGTTCGCCGAGCACCGCTTCGCGCCGTTCGACGTCGATGAGCGCGAAGATCCCGTCGCGGCTGAGGACGGCGACGAGCGTGCGCGCGTCGCGGGCCCAGTCGCGCAGGAGCCGGCGCGTTCGCCGGTCGCGCGCGCCGCGCACGATGCGGATCTGGCCGTCGGTGCTCTCACCGTCGGCGCGGATCGGGGCGTCGGCCGCGATGGGCACGTGATCGGAGTCGGTCCACGACCCGCGCCCGCCGTGGAATCCGACGAGGAGGTCGTCGCGCCACCGCACGACCTCGCGGAGGCGGACACCCTCGAGCAGCGCGGCCGGGTTGTCGAGCAGGTGGAGATCAGGACCCACCGGCAA
Source organism: uncultured Actinomycetes bacterium (assembly GCA_963819735.1). Lineage (GTDB taxonomy): Bacteria > Actinomycetota > Acidimicrobiia > IMCC26256 > DASPTH01 > CAWFXC01. Next base: position 131,701 of record CAWFXC010000002.1, read on the forward strand.
CTCCGTCGTGAGCCACGCCAACCGCAGGACCGTGCGGCCGAGGGTGCACCAGACGACCACGCCGACGACGGCGACGATCACCGCGAAGTAGAGGACGTTCGTCATCGTCGACCGTGCGGTCGAGCCCGCCGTCGACCGCGCTTCTGCTTCGCTATCCCTCCCGCCATGCTCGAAGGCTAAGCCTCGCGTCGACGTTTGCCGCACGGGTGCAACCGCGAATTCACCCGGAAGACACACGATGATCGCGTCCCCGGCGACACCGGGGCGTCGCGTCATAGTCTCGAGGCCATGGACTATCGATTTCTCGGTCGTAGTGGCCTGCGGGTCAGCCCCATCTGCCTCGGCACCATGAACTTCGGGATGGTGAAGGCATCCGGGGGCGTGCAGACGGAGGAGGACGACGCGCACCTGATCATGGATCGGGCGCTCGACCTCGGCATCAACTTCTTCGACACCGCCAACGTCTACGGCAATCGGCGCGGCAGCACCGAGGAGATCATCGGGCGCTGGTTCGCCAAGAACGACTCGCGTCGCGACCGCGTCGTGCTCGCGACGAAGGTCTACAACGGCGCGAGCTCGTGGCCGAACGACACCAAGCTCTCGGCACTGCACATTCGTCGCGCGTGCGAGGCGAGCCTCCGCCGTCTCCAAACTGATCACATCGACCTCTACCAGATGCACCACGTCGATCTCGACACGCCGTGGGACGAGATCTGGCAGGCGATGGACCTGCTCGTCCAACAGGGCAAGGTCATCTACGTGGGCAGCAGCAACTTCGCGGCGTGGCACGTGGCAAAGGCCAACGAGCACGCGGCGCGGCGCAACTCATTCGGGCTCGTCTCGGAGCAGAGTCTGTACAACCTGGTGGCGCGCACGGTCGAGCTCGAGGTGCTGCCCGCGTGCCTCGACTACGGCGTGGGAGTGATCCCGTGGAGCCCGCTGGGCGGCGGGATACTCGGCGGCGCGCTGCAACGCCAGCAGGAGGGCCGGCGGGCCAATGAGTTCATGCAGACCCGCATCGACCAGTTGCGCCCGCAGCTCGAACGTTGGGAGCAGCTCTGCGCCGACTTGGGCGCGGCGCCGGCCGACGTGGCGGTGGCGTGGCTGCTGACCAACCCCGCGGTGACCGCGCCGATCGTCGGGCCCCGCACGCTGGCGCAGCTCGACGGCGCCATGGGCGCGCTCGACGTGGTCTTGACCGACGAACTGCTCGCCGAGCTCGACCGGATCTTCCCCGGCCCCGGCGGCCCGGCACCGCAGGCGTACGCCTGGTAGGCGCGCTACCTTGCAGTCGAACGCGTGTTCGTGTAGGGTTGCGGTGAGCTTCCTCGACTTCCCCGGTCCGGTTGGTCTTTGCCGCGAGGAACGCGATGTTCGAACAGCTCACGGTTGCGATGCAGCACCTGCGGCAGGTGGTCGCGGGCTTCGAGCCTGAACTGGTCGACGGTGCGCGCGCCCGTGAGCTGGTCGAGGCGTTCGGCGAGGTCGAGCGGCTGGGTGCGGCGGGGAAGGCGTTGGCGGCGCGGCAGGTGGTGGCCACCGGCTCGTGGAAGCACGACGGGGCACATCGCGACGTGGCCGATTGGTTGGCGTCGACGACGGGCGCGACGGTCGGTTCGGCGCGTTCCACGTTGGAGACCGCGGCGCGACTCGAGTCGCTGCCCGCGGTCGACGCCGCGTTCCGCGCCGGTTCGCTGTCTGGGACTCAGGCCGCGGTCATTGCCGATGCTGCATCCGTTGATCCTCACGCCGAGTCGGCCTTGCTCGAGCGTGCGCGGCACGACGGCATCCGCGGACTACGCACCGAAGGTGCGCGCATCAAGGCCGCCGCGTGCGTCGACGAGATGGCGCGCTACGAACGAGTGCGGGCCTCTCGGTCGATACGACATTGGACCGATCCCGACGGCGCCGGCCGCATCGACATCCGCGGCCCCGTCGACCAGACCGCTCGCGTGCTCGCCGCGCTCGTACCGTACGAGAAAGACCTGTTCGACGCGGCGCGCAAGGCCGGGCGCGAGGAACGATCCGACGCCCTCGCGTTCGATGCCCTCATCGCCCTCGCCGATGCGTCCCGCATCGGCGCCGACGACGAAGCGACCAAACCGGCCACCTCACGGCCCGCCACCACGGCCGTGATCCGCATCCACCACGCTTCGCTGATCCGTGGGCACACCGAACCCGGCGAGGTCTGCGAGATCGTGGGCTCCGGACCGATCCCGGTCGCGGTCGCGTCGAGGTTGCTCGACGACGCGTTCATCAAAGCCGTGCTGGTCGACGGCACCGACGTGCTCGCGGTGTCGCACCTCGGGCGCACGATTCCCGCACGCTTGCGCACCGCGATCGAGGAGCTCTATCCCGAATGCGTGCTCGAGGGCTGCCACATGACCGAGAACCTCGAGATCGACCACAACGTCCCCATCGAAGAAGGCGGTCGCACCGAGCTCTCCAACCTCGGCCGGCTCTGCTGCCATCACCACCACTACAAACACAAACACGGCCTGCGCCTCGCCGGCGAACGCACCAACCAACACTTCGTCAAACCCGGCCCACCCGGGCCAACCAACAGCGACGACCCATAGCGCGATCGCTCGAACGGGACCGCTCGATCGTTGGCGGTGGCGAGTCGGTCACGCGGCCGCGACGAGGCGATTCATCCGAACGCGAACGCGAGCGAGGCCGAAATCGAGGCCGAGGCCGAGGCCGAAATCGAGCTGGCGTCAGCCGCCGCCGAGCGCGGCGACGACGTCGGCATGGCCACGTGCACGCGCCAACGCGACCGGCGTTTGGCCCTGCGCAACAGGATCGGGACTCGCGTTGCGGGCGAGGAGCAGACGAACCAACTCGATGTGCCCCATTTCCGCGGCGCGGTGCAGGCTCGTGAAGCCGCGGGCGTCGGCGGCGTCGGGGTCGCTGCCGTGGTCGAGGAGCCAGGTTGCAGAGTCGAGATAGTCGGCCTGCACCGCGTTCATCAGCGCGGTGGCACCCTGGGCACTTCGCGTGTCGACCGCGAGGCCGCGCTCCACCAGCCACTGGAGCATGTCGGTGCCCGGGAGTCCTACGGCCCAGTGGAGTGCACTCAGGCCGTCGCCGGCCAGGAGGGCACTCGGCACTCCCCGGTCGAGTTGCTCGACCGCACCCGCGTAGTCGTTGCGCGCCACGGCGATGTGCAAGAGCGAGTGTGAACGGAGCGGTCGCTCCGGAGGCTCCAGGATCAGCGGCTCGAAGGTCGCGTACCAGGCGAGGTTGCCGAACATGCTGAAGCACCAGAGCCCGGCGTCGTCGAGATTCTCGCCGGGTGCGGTGTCCAACGGCGCCGGATGCACCACCTCGAGAACGTGGCTGCGCACGATGAAGTCGATGATGGCGGCCGTGAGCTCCGGAGACTCGTCCGGCCCGGTGAAGGTACCTTCTGCTTCCTCGATCTCGACCTGACCGTCGCCGGCGCGGACCGACGCTGCCACCTCCAACTCGCGGCTCCAACTCCGGACGAAGAGGATTCGCCCGCAATGCAGGAACACGGCCCACTTGTGCTCCATCTGATCGGGTGAGAACAACACCCCGTCGGCCAGGTATTGGTCGGTGCGGTAGCTCAGCTGCACCGGCACCGTGCGCGCGGACGGGGGCTGTGCGCCGGCGAAGCTCAGCCCGTCGTCGCCGCGCCACGAGATCGCATTCGCCGCGGCCTGGGGATCGGTCGTCGTCGACATCATCTTCAAAGTCACCGGCCGCACGTCGAGCACGGGTACCGGCCACGGGTTCTCCGCACTGTCGACCCAGTGCACTCCGAACCGGTTCCGGCTCGTGTCCTCACCTGCGCGCGCACTCTGACGCGCGGTGGCGTCGCCGTTCCCTTTTCCGCGCCGTTTCTCGCCTCCCCCAGCAGTTCGGTGCGCGGGTTCCTGCTCGCGTCGCCTTCGGAACACGTCCGCCTCGCCCTCCCGCCCGGCCGGCCGGCTGGCCGGCCGGGCTAACCATGATCGCTCACTCGCCGTCGGCACAGGCGCCCCACAGACCGACGCCGCGCGCCTTGGCGTCGAGCTCTTCGTCGAGCATGTCGCGCGCATGGGCATGGTTGGGTTCGATGACGAGGAGTCGCGCGTAGCCCTTGCGCAGCAGCTCTTCCTCGAAGTTGGTGCCGTGCAGGTACACGTAGGCGAGGCGACGGCCGTAGATGTCGTGGGTGACGACGTCGTCTTCGAGCTTCACGAGCTGCCCGAAGAGGCGCGCGGTGGAGTACGCCGACGCTTCGGGGCCGTAGCACTGCACCGGCTTCGTGGGGTGATGGGTCTCGGGGGTGTCGACGCCCAAGAGCCGGATCGTGTCGCGGTAGGACCCGCGCTCGACGACGATCGTGTCGCCGTCGACCACTTGCACGACGCGGTATTCCTGATCGGCCGTGCGTCGCTGATCGCCCAACCACCACCCCAGAACCGAGGCGGCGATCAGCACGGTGATCACGACCACGGCCCGGGAGCGGGCCATGCGGGCACTGTAGGCGTGGGGTGTGACGGTAAAGCAGGGTGAGTGCGGGGTCATCGGCCGCGGCGGGGCACGCCGATAGGGTGGCCGGGCCATGTCCCGTCGTTTCCGGTGGATCCTGCTCGCCCTGGTGGTGGTGGTGCTGGTGGGTGGGACGGCAGCGCTGGTGCTGACCCAGCAGCCGAAGCTCGACGACGCCGAGACCGCGGTCGACGTGCACTGGAAGCCGCTGCGAGCACCCGACGCGCTGGTACTGCGGTACCAGAAGTTGCAGGGTGCGCTGAGCGCGTTCGACGCCGCCGGCGGATCCGATCGTGAGGTGTCGAAGACCCTGCACGCCGCGCTCGTCGGGTGGAACGCGGCGTTGAAGGCCGGCGGCGCGGGAACGCAGGCCCAACGCGCCAATGCGGTCGAGGCGCAGGCCACCCGCCTCCGGGCCAACGTGCTCGGGTCGCAGCGGCTGAGCGAGGACAAGGCCGTCATGGACTCGTTGACCGCCTTCGCCGCCGCCCGTCCCCCGCAGGCGATGGTCGCCGCCTACAACACCGCGGTCGACAAGTACGAGTCCGAACGCACCGGCACCCTCCAGCGTCCGGTGGCGCGCATACTCGGCTACGGCGCGCGTCCGGCGTTCGAGCTCGGCTTCTGAGCAGGCTGGCCCGGGAGGGGCGTCCACGCCCGCAGCGGCGGTCGTCGGTATCGTGACCGAGTGCAGCAGATGGTCTACGTCTCCCGCCTGTTGCGCCTCCCCCTGCTCGACGCGGCCGAAACGCCGATCGGCCGGCTGGTCGACGTCGTGCTCAGTCCCCCGTCGCTGGCCTCACCCCCGCGCGTGATCGGCTTCGTCGTCGGTGTCGAGCGACGCCGGATCTTCGTGAACGCGGCCCGCGTGGAACGGCTCGACTCGTCGGGCGTCACCATGCGCAGTGGCGCCATCGACATCCGCCACTTCCACCAGCGCGAGGGCGAGCTCCTCGCCCACCGGGACCTGCTCGATCATCGCTTCGGGCACGAGATCGTGAACGACGTCGGCCTCGAACCGGCCCAGACCCGCGGCGGTTGGGTCGTGGCCACCGTGTCGTTGCGGCCGCCGGGCCCGATCCGCCGGCGTTCACGCGCCCGCATCGTGCCGTGGGCCCAGGTCGTCGCCCTCTTCGACACCGGCGAGATGGGCGCGGAGATGGCGAGCCTGCGCGAGCTGCACCCGTCCGACCTCGCCGACCGCCTGCGGGAACTGCCGCTCGCGCACCGGCGGCGGGTGGCGGCGGCGTTGGAAGACGAGCAGTTCGCCGACGTGCTCGAAGAGCTCTCGGAAGACGAGCAGCTCAGGCTGGTCGAGGGACTCGACACCGAGCGCGTCGCCGACCTGCTCGAGGAGATGGCGCCCGACGACGCCGCCGACCTGCTCGGTGAGATGCCCGGCACCATGCGTCAACGCCTGCTCGATGCGATGGAGCCCGACGAAGCCGAGCCGGTGCGCCGTCTCCTCCTCTACGACAGCGACACCGCCGGTGGGCTCATGACCCCCGAGCCCATCATCGTCAGCCCCGAGACCAATGTGGCCGAGGCACTGGCCCGGCTGCGCAATCCCGACGTGCCCGCCGCCATCGCATCGATCGTGTTCGTGGCCGAGCCCCCGAGCGAGACCCCGACCGGGCCCTACCTCGGCGCGGTGGGATTCCAGCGCCTGCTGCGCGAGCCGCCCGGCATGTTGGTCGAGCGTTGCGTCGAACGCGACGTGGAACCGGTGTCGCCCGAGCTCCCCGCGACGCGCGTCGCCGAGCGACTGGCCGCGTACAACCTCGTCGCGCTCCCGGTGTGCGACGCCGCGGGACGGCTCGTCGGTGCGGTCACCGTCGACGACGTCCTCGACCGCGCGCTGCCGGAGGGTTGGCGCGAGGTGCCGCGGACATGAGCGCGGACATGAGCTCGCGCAGGCGGGGGTCGACGTGGTGAGGCGGCGCGAAGACCTCGCCGCACCGCGGCGCGGCGTCGCGTTCGGGGTGCACTACGACCCCGACGCGTTCGGGAACTTCTCGGAAGCCATCGCCCGCTTCCTCGGCACCGCGCGCTTCCTCGTCGCGCAGACGGTCATCGTCGCGATCTGGATCGCCATCAACGTCATCGCGGTCGGCCTGCGGTGGGACCCGTACCCGTTCATCCTCCTCAACCTCGCGTTCTCCACCCAGGCCGCGTACGCAGCCCCACTGATCCTGCTCGCGCAGAACCGTCAGGCCGAGCGGGACCGCCAGGAGACCGACCGCGACCGCCAGGTCGTCGCCCGCACCCAGGCCGACGCCGAGTACCTCGCCCGCGAGGTGGCCTCGATCCGTCTCGCCCTCTCCGACGTCGTCACCATCGACGACCTCGGTGGCGCGGTCGTGACCCTCGCCGATGCCGTCGCCCGGCTCGAGTCGCGCCTTCCCCCGGCGCCCAGCCCCGAACCCGAGCCCGCGCCCGTCGAGTAGCGCGCCTCCCCCTTTTCCTCACCCAACCTGCGTCGCTGGTGTTGGTACAGGCCACGCCAACGACGCAGGTTCGGGGGGTGGAGGCAGGCGGGCAGGGGGCAGGCAGGCAGGTGGAGGCAGGCGGGTGCACATCCGACCCGGGGCGACGCCGTTGTCGCACTCGGGTCGGACATCTCGGGCGCGGCTACAGCAGGGGCCGCGCGGTGGGGGCGATGGGCGCAGGGAGCAGTGTCTCGCCCATCAACCACGTGTCGACGCCGGCCGCGCACGACCGGCCCTCGGCGATCGCCCACACGATGAGGCTCTGACCGCGGCCCATGTCGCCGCACGCGAACACCCCGGGCCGGTTGGTCATGAACGCGTTGTCGCGCGCCACGTTGCCGCGGGGATCGAGCTCGAGGTCGAGCTGCTCGAGCAGACCCTCGCGCTCCGGGCCGACGAACCCCATGGCCAACAGCACCAGCTCGCACGGCAGCTCGAAGTCGGTGCCCTCGATCTTCTCGAACCGGCCGTCGACCATCTCGACCTCGTGCGCCCGCAGCGCGCGCACGTTGCCGTCGTCGTCGGCGAGGAAGCATTCGGTGTTGACGCTGTAGACGCGGTCGCCACCCTCCTCGTGGGCCGACGAGACCCGGAAGATGTTCGACCACGTGGGCCACGGGTTGGTCGGCGCGCGCGACTCGGGGGGCCGGGGCAGGATCTCGAACTGGTGGACCGACGCCGCGCCCTGGCGGTGCGACGTACCCAGGCAGTCGGCCCCGGTGTCGCCGCCACCAATGATGACGACGTGCTTCCCCGCCGCGCTGACCGGGGGCTCTTCGAGGTCGCCCTCTTGCACGCGGTTGCCGAACGGGAGGAACTCCATCGCCTGCAGGATCCCGGCGTACTCGCGACCGGGGATCGGGAGATCGCGCCACGCGGTGGCGCCGCCGGCGAGCACGATCGCGTCGAACTCGCCCCGCAGGTCGGCGACGGAGACGTCGACCCCGACGTTCACGTTCACGCGGAACTCGGTGCCCTCGGCGCGCATCTGCGCGAGGCGGCGGTCGAGGAACTGCTTCTCCATCTTGAACTCGGGAATGCCGTAGCGCAGCAGACCACCGATGCGGTCGGCGCGTTCGAACACCACGACCCCGTGTCCGGCGCGGGTGAGTTGCTGGGCGGCGGCGAGCCCCGAAGGCCCGGAGCCCACGACCGCGACGCCCCGGCCGGTGCTCACCGACGGCACCACCGGTGTGATCCAGCCCTCGGACCACGCGCGCTCGACGATCTCGACCTCGACCTGCTTGATGGTGACCGGGTCCTGGTTGATGCCGAGCACGCACGACGCCTCGCACGGCGCGGGGCACAACCGGCCGGTGAACTCCGGGAAGTTGTTGGTGGCGTGCAGGCGCTCGATGGCCTCGCGCCAGTGGTCGCGGTAGACGAGGTCGTTCCAATCCGGGATCAGGTTGCCGAGCGGGCACCCGTTGTTGCAGAACGGGATCCCGCAGTCCATGCAGCGACCGGCCTGGGTCTTCAGCGCGTCGACCGGGAACGGCTCGTAAACCTCGCGCCAGTCGCGGAGGCGCACCGGCACCGGGCGCCGGGTGGGCGTCTCGCGCTGCCACTTCAGGAAGCCGGTCGTCTCACCCACCGCTGGTCTCACCCATGGGAGGCTTCCATCACCTTGACGTCGGTCTCTTCCTGCGACAGCCCGAGCCGCTCGGACTCGCGGATGACCGCGAGCACGCGGCGGTAGTCCTTCGGCATCACCTTCACGAACGCCTCGACTTCGCTCTCCCACGCGTCGATCAACCGTTCGGCCACCTTCGAGCCGGTGACCTCGCGGTGACGTTCGACGGTGGAGCGCAGGAACTCGCGGTCGTCGTCGGCCAGCGGCTCGAGCTCGACCATCTCGTAGTTGACCAACGCGGGGAACGAATCGGTGGGGTCGTACACGTATGCGACACCGCCTGACATGCCGGCGGCGAAGTTGCGTCCGGTGGGGCCGAGCACGACGACCCGCCCTCCGGTCATGTACTCGCAGCCGTGGTCGCCGACACCCTCGACGACCGCGGTGGCACCGGAGTTGCGCACGCAGAACCGTTCGCCCACGACCCCGCGGAAGAACGCCTCACCACCGGTGGCGCCGTAGAGCGCGACGTTGCCGGCGATGATGTTGTCTTCGGCCGCAAACTGCGCTTCCCGATCGGGGAACACCATGATCCGCCCGCCCGAGAGGCCCTTGCCCGCGTAGTCGTTGGCGTCGCCCTCGAGCCGCAGCGTGATGCCGCGCGGCACGAACGCGCCGAAGCTCTGGCCCGCCGAGCCGCGCAGGTGCACGCGGATGGTGTCGTCAGGGAGGCCGTCGCCACCCCACGCCCGCGTGACCGCGGAGCCGAGCATGGTGCCGACGGTGCGGTTGACGTTGCGAACGGGAACGTCGATGCGTACCCGCTCGCCCCGCTCGATCGCGGGCTGCGCCTGCGCGATGAGCTGCTGGTCGAGCGCGAGCTCGAGGCCGTGGTCCTGCGACTTCGTGCAGGAGAGGTCCTGGCCTTCGTAAGGGTTGTCGGCGACCTCCAAGATGGGCGCGAGGTCGAGCCCGTGCGCCTTCCAGTGGTCGACCGCGGCGCGCGTGTCGAGCATCTCGGCGTGGCCGACGGCCTCGACGATCGAGCGGAAGCCGAGCGCGGCGAGGTACTCACGCACCTCTTCGGCGATGAACTCGAAGAAGTTCACGACGAACTCGGGCTTGCCCGAGAACCGCTTGCGCAGCTCGGGGTTCTGGGTGGCGATGCCGACCGGGCAGGTGTCGAGGTGACAGACGCGCATCATCACGCAGCCGCTCACCACCAACGGCGCGGTGGCGAAGCCGAACTCCTCCGCCCCGAGGAGCGCGGCGATCACGACGTCGCGGCCGGTCTTGAGCTGGCCGTCGCACTGCACGACGATGCGGTCGCGCAGCCCGTTGCGCACGAGGGTCTGCTGCGTCTCGGCGATGCCGAGCTCCCACGGCGCGCCCGCGTGCTTGAGCGACGTGAGCGGAGCCGCGCCGGTGCCGCCGTCGTGGCCCGAGATGAGGACGACGTCGGAGTGCGCCTTGGCCACGCCGGCGGCGACCGTGCCCACCCCGACCTCGGCCACCAACTTCACGTGCACGCGCGCCGACGGGTTCGCGTTCTTCAGGTCGTGGATGAGCTGCTTGATGTCTTCGATCGAATAGATGTCGTGGTGCGGCGGCGGGCTGATGAGGCCCACACCGGGCGTGGAGTGCCGAGTCTTGGCAATCCACGGATACACCTTCGGCCCCGGCAGCTGCCCGCCTTCACCGGGCTTGGCACCCTGCGCCATCTTGATCTGGAGGTCGTCGGCGTTGACCAGGTAGTTCGACGTGACGCCGAAGCGACCCGACGCGACCTGTTTGACCGCGGAGCGGCGCAGATCCCCGTTGGGATCGCGCACGAACCGGTCGACGTCTTCGCCGCCCTCGCCCGTGTTCGACTTCCCGCCGATGCGGTTCATCGCGATGGCGAGGTTCTCGTGCGCTTCCTTCGAGATCGAGCCGTACGACATCGCGCCGGTGGCGAAGCGCTTCACGATCTCGCTCACCGGCTCGACCTCGTCGATCGGCACCGGTTCGCGCACGCTCTCGCGGAGCTCGAACAGGCCGCGCAACGTGGCGAGGCGCGTGGATTGCTCGTCGACGAGACGGGTGTAGTCCTTGAACACGTCGTAGCGGCCCGAGCGCGTCGAGTGCTGCAACTTGAACACGGTGTCGGGGTTGAACAGGTGGTACTCGCCCTCGCGCCGCCACTGGTACTCGCCGCCGAGGTCGAGGTCGCGGTGGGCCCGCTCGTCGGGGCGCTCGGCGTAGGCGATCATGTGCCGACGGGCCACCTCTTCGGCGATCTCGTCGAGACCGATGCCACCGAGACGCGACACCGTGCCGGTGAAGTACTCGTCGACCAGCTCCTGGCTCAGCCCGATCGCCTCGAACACCTGGGCGCCGCAATAGGAGGCGACGGTGGAGATGCCCATCTTCGACATCACCTTGAGGACGCCCTTGCCCGCGGCCTTGATGTAGTTCTTGATCGCCTGCTTGACGTCCATCCCGCCGAGACCGTGCAGCTCGGCGGCGATGAGGTCCTCGATCGACTCGAACGCGAGGTAGGGGTTGATGGCGCCGGCGCCGAAGCCGACGAGCAACGCCATGTGGTGCACCTCGCGGGCGTCGCCCGCCTCCACCACGAGCCCGACGCGTGTGCGGGCCTTCTCGCGGATCAGGTGGTGGTGCACGGCCGACGTGAGGAGCAGCGACGGGATCGGCGCCCACTCGGCGTTGGAGTCGCGATCGGAGAGCACCAGGATCCGCTTGCCCTCGGCGATGGCGAGCGACGCCTCGCTGCGCACACGGTCGAGCGCTTCGCGCAAAGCGCGCCCCCCGCCCGCGACCTGGTAGAGACCCGACAGGACGTGGGCGGCGAACTCGGGGCGGTCGCCGTCGCGATCGATGTAGATGAGCTTGGCCAGCTCGTCGTTGTCGATGATCGGGAACGGCAGCTCGATCTGCACGCACGACTGTGGGCCGGGCTCGAGCAGGTTGGCCTCGGAGCCGATGGTGGTCGACAGCGACGTGACCAGCTCTTCGCGGATGGCGTCGAGCGGCGGGTTGGTGACCTGGGCGAAGAGCTGTTGGAAGTAGTCGAACAGGATGCGCGAGCGTTCCGACAACACGGCGATCGGGGTGTCGGTGCCCATCGACCCGAGGGCTTCTCCCCCGGTGCGCGCCATCGGCGCCACCAGGAGCTTGAGCTCCTCGTGCGTGTAGCCGAACGTCTCCTGGCGCCGCAGCACCGACTCGTGGCTCGGCACGACGTGCACGCGGTCGGGCAGCGCGTGCAGGTGCACGAGGCCGGCGTCGAGCCACTCCGCGTAGGGAAGCTCGGCCGCCAACGCGGTCTTGATCTCGTGGTCGTCGACGATGCGGCCCTTGGCGGTGTCGACGAGGAACATGCGGCCGGGCTGGAGCCGACCCTTCATCACGACGCGCGCGGGATCGACCGCGACCACGCCCGCCTCGCTCGCCATGATCACGCGGTCGTCGTCGGTGACCCAGTAGCGGCTCGGACGCAGCCCGTTGCGGTCGAGGACGGCACCGACGACGGTGCCGTCGGTGAACGTGATCGACGCGGGGCCGTCCCACGGCTCCATGAGCGACGCGTGGTAGCGGTAGAACGCTCGCTCCGACGCAGGCATGGTGGCGTGGTTCTCCCACGCCTCAGGGATCATCATGAGCGCGGCGTGCCAGATCGGCCGGCCCGCGAGGTGCAGGAGCTCGAGGCACTCGTCGAAGGTGGCGGTGTCGGAGGCGCCGGGCGTGACGATCGGGAAGGCGCGCTCGAGCCCCGGGATGTGCGGGGTCGACATGAGCGACTCGCGGGCGCGCATCCAGTTGCGGTTGCCGGGCACGGTGTTGATCTCGCCGTTGTGCGCGAGGTAGCGGTACGGGTGCGCGAGCGGCCACGACGGGAACGTGTTGGTGGAGAAGCGGCTGTGCACCAGCGCGAGGGCCGACTCGACGCGCTCGTCGGCGAGGTCGGGGAAGAACTCGCTGAGCTGCGGAGTGGTGAGCATGCCCTTGTAGACGACGGTGCGGCTCGAGAGCGACGGGAAGTAGACCTCGAGCCCTTCGGCCGCGAGCTCGTGTTCGCAGCGCTTGCGCACGACGAACAGCTTGCGGTCGAGGTCGATGCCGGTGGCGCCGTCGGGATCGTCGACGAACAGGTGGCGGAAGCTCGGGATCACGCCGAGCGCGGTGGGGCCGATCATCGACGAGTTGACGGGGACCTCGCGCCAACCCACGACGCGCAGGCCCTCCTCCGCGGTGATGGTGTCGATCCGGGCCATCGCCTTGCCGGCAGCTTCGGCGTCGAGCGGGAGGAACGCCATCCCCACGCCGTACGCCCCGGCGGGGGGAAGCGGGAACCCGACCACGGCCCGCAGGAAGGTGTCGGGGACCTGGATCAGGATCCCGGCGCCGTCGCCGGTGTTGATCTCGGCGCCCGACGCCCCGCGGTGGTCGAGGTTGCACAACGCATCGAGGGCGTCGGCCACGATCCCCCGGCTCCGGCGCCCTTTGATGTCGACGACGAACGCGACGCCGCACGAGTCGTGCTCGAAGCGCGGGTCGTAGAGCCCGAACGCATCGGGCACCGCGCTGTGGGGCAGTCGTCGGTTGGCGGACCCATCCTCGGATCCACTGCTGGATCCGATGGGCGCGTTGGCGGCCACGAACTTCGTCATCTCACATCCACGCAGGGACTTCTACCTGGTGAACCCGCTTCCGGGCTCACTGTGCGAAGTCCACGGACAGCACTGACCGGTGGACGCAGAGGGACGACGTTGGCCCGGCTGCGGTCGGGACAGATTAGCCGGTCACGCTGAGCGTCAGCCATAACATCAGCGTCGCCAGCACCAGCGCGATCGGGGTCGTGAGCAGCGCCAACCGGAAGAACGCGCGGCGACTCGGCTCGACGCCCTCGGCCCGCACCACCCGCCGCCAGAGCAGGGTGGCCAGCGACCCGGTGTACGTGAGGTTGGGTCCGACGTTGACCCCGATCAGCATGGCCAGCAACTGGCCGGTGGCGCCCGGCGCGATCACCGAGGTGAACACCAGCGTGGCGGGCACGTTGTTCACCAGGTTGGCCAGCAGCGCGGCCAGGGCCGTCATCGCCAGCAGGGCGAGGAGGCTGTCGCCGTGAGGGAGCACGTCGCGGGCGGCGTCGCCGAGACCGTGCTCGACCGCGGCGTCGACCACCACCGCCAGGCCGAAGACGAAGAGGAGGAAGAGGGGCGCGGTGGCAGTCACGAGGGGCAGCGGGCGGGCCCGGCGGCAGAGGAGGGCGACGGCGGCCACCACCACCGCCCCCGCGACCGCGACCCACGCCGGTTCGATGCCCGCCGCCGACCCCACGAAGAACGCCACCATCAGGACGCCGAGCGCCCACAGCACGAACCGGGCGAACCCGTCGAGGGGGACGGCGGGGGTGGAGGCGAGGCCGTCGCCGTCGGGCGCGAGGGGGCCGTCGTGCTCGCCGCGCACCATCACCGTCACCACCACCCCGGCAGCGGCGACGGTGGGCAGCGCCATCCGGAGGGCGAAGCCGCCGAAGGTCAGGCCGGTCGCCGAGAACACGAGCAGGTTGGTGAGGTTGGAGACGGGCAGGAGGCTCGACGAGGCGTTGGCCAACTGGGCGGTGGCGAGCAGGGGCCGTTCGGACCGGGCGTGACGGGCGCGCACGACAGTGATCACCACCGGGGTGAACAGCACCGCGGTGGCGTCGAGGCTCATGAGCACGGTGACGGCGATGGCGGCGGCCGACACCACGAGGAGCAACCGGCGCGGCGAGGTGCCCGAGCGGCGGGCGATGAGCGCGCCGACCGCGTCGAACAGACCGGCGTCGTGCGCGATCTCGGCGAGGACGAACACAGCGGCGAGGAACGCGAGGGTGGGACCGAGCCGATCGAGGGTGTCGCCCACCTGATCGAGGCTGACGAGGCCGACGGCGACGACCAGCACCGCGGCGGGCACGGTGACGAGCGCGTCGGGCAACTTGCCCCAGGCGACGAGCACGAGCACGAGGCCGAGCACGACCATGCTGCCCGCGGTTGCCACGGGCGTGTTCTACCCAAAGAACGCGTGCGGGACGGACTTGCTAGACAGACGCCATGGCCGACGATTCGGGACACCGCGACGACGGCCACGACGGCGATGGTGATGGTGAGGTCGTGGCGGTGCTCGGCGGCGGGCAACTCGGCTGGATGCTCGGATTGGCGGGCATCCCGCTCGGCCTGCGGTTCCGGTTCCTCGACCCGGTGCCGGAAGCGCCGGCGGGGGCGGTCGGTGTGCTGGTGGTCGGAGGACTCGGCGACGAAGCCGCGCTGACCGAGGTGGCCGACGGCGCGGTGGTCGTCACCTACGAGTGGGAGGGGGTCCCCGCCGACGCGGCCCGCTTCCTCGACCGGCCGGTGCGACCGGTGCGGCCGGGAGCGCGGTCGCTCGAGGTGGCCCAGGACCGCCTGGTGGAGAAGGAGACGTTCCGCCGCCTCGGCATCGGGACCCCCGCGTTCGCGGCGGTGGATTCCCGTGGCGCGGGCGCCGGTGGCCTTGATGACGCCATCGCCGCGGTGGGAGGACTCCCGGCCGTGCTCAAGACCCGGCGCGGGGGCTACGACGGGAAGGGTCAGGCGGTCCTGCGCACCACCGCCGACGTCGACGCGGGCTGGGCCGAGCTCGGAGGAGGGCCCGAATCGAGTCCGGTGCCCCTGATCCTCGAAGCACTCGTGCCGTTCGACCGCGAGCTGTCGGTGCTGGCGGTGCGGGGCACCGACGGCGCGGTCGCGTGCTGGCCGCTGGTCGAGAACCACCACGAAGCCGGAATGCTGCGCATCTCGCGCGCACCGGCACCCGGGCTCGACTCGGGGTTGCAGGCGCGCGGCGAGGAGATTGCCCAGCGCCTCCTCACCGACCTCGACCACGTGGGCGTGCTCGCAGTCGAGCTGTTCGACGTCGGCGGTGAGCTGCTCGCCAACGAGATCGCACCTCGTGTCCACAACTCGGGCCACTGGACCATCGAGGGCGCCGAGACCAGCCAGTTCGAGAACCACCTGCGCGCCGTCCTCGGGCGTCCGCTCGGGTCGACCGCCGCGCGCGGCGAGAGCGCGATGGTGAACTGCATCGGCGAGCTCCCCGATCGCGACGTCGTGCTCGCGGTTCCGGGCGCGCACTTCCACGACTACGGGAAGGCGGCCCGCCCCGGACGCAAGCTCGGCCACGTGACCGTGACCGCGGCGACGCCCGCCGAGCTCACCGCGCGCCTGGCGCGACTGACCGTCGCCCTCAGCTCGACGAGTTAGTTCGAGGCGTCAGTTCGCGGGCTCACCCGGACCGGCCGCCTGCCTGACCGCGCCGGCGGCGGCGAGGCCGGCGATCTCGTCGGCGGTGAAGCCCCAGTCGGCGAGCACCGCGTCGGTGTCGTGACCGGGCGAGGGCGCGGGGCCCTGAATCGTGGGCGGGGTGCGCGAGAACCGCGGCGCGGGCGCGGGCTGGTCCATGCCGTCGTGCTGCACGACGATCTTCCGCGCCACGACGTGCGGGTGCGCGAGGGCTTCGCTCATCGGCAGCACCGGAGCGAAGCACACGTCGGTGCCCTCGAGCAGCTCGGTCCACTCGGCGCGCGTCTTCGTCTGGAACACCTCGGTGAGCCGCGCCCGCAGGCGCGGCCATCCCGACCGATCCATCTGCGGGCCGAAGTCCTCGTCGGCGAGTCCGGTGCGCGCCAACAGCTCGGCGTAGAACTGCGGTTCGATCGACCCGATCGACACCCACTCGCCGTCGGCGGTCTCGTAGACGTCGTAGAACGGCGCGCCGGTGTCGAGCAGGTTCACGCCGCGGCGCTCGTCGAACACACCCATGCCGCGCATGCCCCAGATCGCGCCCATGAGATACGCGGCGCCGTCGATCATCGCCGCGTCGACCACCTGTCCCTGCCCCGACGCGCGCGCCTGGAGGATGCCGCACACGACACCGAAGGCGAGGAACATGCCGCCCCCGCCGTAGTCGCCGACCAGGTTGATGGGCGGTGTCGGCGGTTGGTCGACGCGGCCGAAGTGCGCGAGCGCGCCCGCCAACGCGATGTAGTTGAGGTCGTGGCCGGCGGCGTGCGCGAGTGGCCCGTCCTGCCCCCAGCCCGTCATCCGGCCGTAGACGAGACGCGGGTTGCGGGCGAGGCACACGTCGGGGCCCACCCCGAGCCGTTCGGTGACCCCGGGGCGGAAGCCCTCGATGAGCGCGTCCGCCTGCTCCACCAGCCGCAGCACGCACTCGACGCCGTCGGGGTGCTTGAGGTCGACGCCGACCGCGCGCCGGCCGCGCCCGTCGACCACGAACCCGCTCGGGCGGTGCGAGCGATCGACCAACTCCGCCCGCTCGATCCGCACGACCTCGGCGCCCATGTCGGACAGGAGCGTGCCTGCGAACGGACCGGGCCCGATGCCGGTCAGCTCGATCACCTTCACACCCTCGAGCGGACCCACTGCTCCTCCGCTTCTCGCTCATGTTCACGTTCACGCCGCGTCGTGCGGCACTGTACGCGGCGCCACGCCGGCGAAACGCTCCCTGCACAGGAACTGCGCGTTACCAGGAACCGCCACCGCCTCCGCCGCCACCGCCGCCCGAGAACCCGCCGCCGCTGAACCCGCTCGCGCCGCTCGACGACGGCGCCGACGTGAGTGTGCCCGTGCTGGTCACCGCGAAGCCGTCGATCGCGCTCGAGAACATCGCGTAGTCGAAGGCGTGCTGCGAGACGTACCACCCCGACGTGTCGGGTGGCTCGTCCCCGAGATCGGCAAACGTCCGCGCCCACTTCTTCGTCGCACCGAACACGACCGCGTACGGCAGGTACTCCGAGAACAGGTTTCGCTTCTCGGCGAACTCGGCGCGGCGCTTCTCCGACTCGTCGATGAAGCGTTTGAACCCGTCGGCATGACGCAGCACGGCGTAGCCCTTGGCCGTACGCCGCGGCATCCACCGCGCCGCGACGATCAGCACCAGCCCGGCGACGATCACGGGCACCCCGATGAGCCCCGCGTGCGTCGTCTTCGCCAGCAGCACGGTGAGGCCGATGCCGGCCAGCAGCACCAGTACACCGATGGCGACGAATCCGCGCTTCATGCTGCCTGGACGCCGCGAGAACCAGCCCTTCTCCATCGCGTCGTCGATCAACTGCTTCTGCACGCTCTGCATGCGCGTCGCGAACTTGTCGTGCAGGTCGGAGAGCAGCACCTCGTTGCCGTCGCGGAAGAGGCCGTCGTACAGCGTGCGCTCGTAACGGTGCAGCGGGTCGGTCTTGTCGAGCTTGGTGAGCTTCCAGTCGTGCTTGCGCTGGTACCAGGCCTTGTCGACCTCCTCGATCTTGAGGTAGCCGCGCACGGCGAGGTCGATGATGGTGGCGGTCACGTCGAGCGGGTTGGCCACGAAGTCGATCAGCGTGCCGATCTGACCGGGGCGCAGATCGTCGGGCGGCGTGAACTCGACGGGCGTCTCCGCTTCGTGCAGCGGCGCGCGCACCTCGGGGCTGCCGTCGGACCCGAACGCCGCGTCGACGGCCGAGCCCGCGTAGCGCCGGTCGCGACCGAAGCGCCAGACGAGGAACACCACCACGCCGATGAGCAGCGCGAGCATCCCCCCGGAGATGCCGCCGGTCGCGGGGGTGACCCGGAAGGCCGACGCGAAGTTGAACCGCTCCTCGAGGATCGGCGCGGGCTCGGGCGACACCGCGCCCTTCGGCAGCGCGACGGTGAACGTCATGTTCTCGTACGGTCCGAGCGACGCCTTGGCGAACGTCGCGGTGTCGCCCGACGCCGACGCACTGTCGCACGGCAGGTTGGAGCCGAACGGACCCGAGGTGCAGTTCACCTGCGTGATCGCAGCCGGAGGGTGCACGACCGCGGTCGCGTGCTGGATCGGTACCGGCCAGTCGGTCCCTTCCGCGTTCCACACCAGCTCGTCGTGATCGGCGAACGCGTTCATCGCGCCCTTCACGCGATACGTGATGTCGTAGGTGTGGGCGCCGCTGATCGTGCGATCCGGGTCGCCGATCTTGATCGTCTGGTTGTCGCCGTCGGAGTCGACCGTGTACTGCGCGGGCGTGTCCGGCGACGCGGTCACCGACACGACGGTCAGCGGGTAGACGCGGTCGTAGTTCGCGGTGCCGGAGTTCTCCGTCCGCACCGGAATGACGCGGATGATCCCGTGGTGCGGGACGACGCCGAAGTCGTAGTTGATCGTCTCGTGCACGAGGATCGTGCCGTCGCCCGCGATGGTGACGTCGGTCGCGTAGCTCGTGATCTGCTCGGACGCGGCCTGGGCCCCGGCCGGCGCGGCCAACAGCCCGACCAACAGCGCGAGCGCGGCGAGCGCGCACCCGACGAGCACAGCAACGGTGCGCGCAATCGGGAGTGCCGCGGCCGGCCTGCGCGCGCGCATCGGACGGTGAGCGTACCGGGGACCGGCCGCATCGTCGCGTAGCCTCCCCGCATGCCGATCCGGGTCGTCGTGGCGGAAGACAACTACCTCGTCCGGGAGGCCGTGACCCGTCTGCTCGACTCCGATCCTGAAGTCGAGGTGGCGGGGGTCTGCGAAGACTTCGACGGCCTGATCGCGACGGTCGATCGCCTCGCCCCCGACGTCGTCCTCACCGACATCCGCATGCCTCCGACCGGCACCGACGAGGGCGTGCGCGCCGCCGCCCAGATGCGGGGGACGCACCCGGAGATCGGGGTGGTCGTGCTCAGCCAGTTCGTCGAGCCCGGCTACGCGTTGGAGTTGCTCGACGGCGGCTCCGAGGGCCGGGCCTACCTGCTGAAGGAGCGGGTGTCCGATGTCGACCAGCTCGTGCGGGCGATCCGGGAGGTCGCGGGTGGAGGCTCGGTGATCGACCCGAAGGTGGTGGAGGCGCTGGTCAACGCGCGCGCCCGGCCGGCCGACTCGCCGCTCCAGCACCTCACCCCTCGGGAGAGCGAGGTCCTGGCGGAGATGGCCCAGGGCCGGAACAACGCCTCGGTGGCGGCCGCCCTCGGGCTGTCGGAACGGGCGGTCGAGAAGCACATCAACTCGGTGTTCTCCAAGCTGGGCCTGTCGGAGGAGCCCGACGTCCACCGGCGGGTCAAGGCCGTGCTCCTCTACCTGGCCGATCGCTGAGTCGAACCGCGGAGCCCGGAGCGCCGAGCCCGACCGAACCGCCCCCTCACCGTGTTCTCACCACCGCGACTGGTGGTGTCCGCACCCTGCCAGCACGTCGGCCGAAGTGGGAGAATGAGTACGTGGCCAGTCCTGTCTCCGTACTGATCGTCGATGACCAAGCGCCCTTTCGCCGCGCCGCGCGTGCCGTCGTCACCGCCACCCCCGGCTTCGAGGTGATCGGCGAGGCGGAGAGCGGGGAGGAAGCGGTGGAGATGGCCGACTCCCTCACCCCGGGCCTGGTGCTGATGGACATCAACATGCCGGGCATCAACGGCATCGAGGCCACGCGCCGCATCACCGCCGCCCACCCCGAAGCCCTGGTGATGCTGCTCTCCACGTATCAGGCCGGCGACCTCCCGGCCGACGCCGACTCGTGCGGCGCCGCCGCGTACGTCCACAAGGAAGAGTTCGGCCCCGCGCTCGTCCAGGAGCTCTGGTCGGCGCACCGGGCGACGCAACCGGGGTAGCAGGAGACGCAGCGGAGCCGGCCGGCCGCCGAGCTACTCCTGACGGGCGGGCGGAGCGAAGTCGACCATGCGAGCAGGCCGACTCGACGACCGACCCGTTCGATATGCTCGCCCGCCCATGAGGGCGGTCTGGGCGCGGGCCAAGAGCGAACTACGCAGCCGGCGTTGGAGTTCTCTCGCCCTCGTGCTGCTCATCGGAATCGCCGGTGGTGGTGCGATCAGCGTGGCCGACGCGGCGCGCCGGACCGACACCGCGTACGAGCGATTTCTGGCGTCGCACGCGCCCAGCGACGTGAGCGTCACCGAGAGCAAGAACTTCGTGACCCGCGACGTCGATCTCGACGCGGTCGCCGCCCTCCCCGAGGTCGAGCAGTCGGCGCGGGCGAGCCTGCTCTTCTTCGAGGGCCACACCGCCGACGGGCGTCGCGTCACCACCGACGACTTCGTGCCCATCGCCAACTCCACCCGCGCGCTCGGCACGACCATCGACCGGTGGAAGATGCTCGACGGCCGGCCGTATCGCGCCGACGCCATCGACGAGGCCGTCGCCGACTACGAGACCGCGCAGAAGCTCGACCTCTCGGTGGGCGACGAGATCACGCTCCGCTTCGTGCGCCGCGACGTGTTCAACCAGAACATCGCCGCCTACCTCGCCGGCTTACCCGGCCGGGTCGCGGGAACCGGCACGAGCGGTGCGCTCGAGCGCTTGGGTCTCCAGGGAGAGCCGACGATCACCTTCCGGGTGGTCGGCATCGCCACCGACCCGATCACGTTCCCCCCGGTTCCGGGACAGTTCCGACCCTTTCTGCGTCTGAGCCCCGCGTTCTACGCCGCCTTCGCCGCCGACCTCGCCCGCAACGACGTCATCTACACGAAGCTCGCCTCGGTCAGCGACCTCGCCGACTTCAAGTCCGACGTCGCCCAGTTGAGCCGCGGCACTCCGGTGTTCTACGGCGTCACGCAGGACGACCACCGCACCAACGTGGATCGCACCCTCCACCTGGCCGCGGTCGTGCTGTGGCTGCTCGCCGGGCTGGTCGCCGCCGCCCTGGTGTTGACCATGGCCCAGGCGTTGTCCCGCCAGGCGTTCGTCGACTCGCTCGAATACCCGGTGCTGCGCGCCCTCGGCATGCGCCGACGCCAACTGTTCGCGGGCGGGGCGCTGTGGACGGTCGCGATTGCGGGGTTCGCGTCGCTCCTGGCCGTCGGCGTGGCGATCCTGTTGTCGCCGCTCTGGCCGATCGGGCTGGCCCGCGTGGCCGAGCCGCATCCGGGGTTCGAGCTCAACGTGGCGCTGCTGGCGATCGGCGGCCTCCTGGTGGCGCTGGTCACGATGGCCATCGGCGCCGGGAGCACGTGGCGATGGTCGCGGCCCTCCCCGCGCGCCGCGACCCGACGGGTGCCCTGGGCGTCGAAGCTCGTCTCCACCACGGCCCGGCCGGTGTCGGTCGCCATCGGGGCTCGTCAGGCGCTCCACGGCGGCCGCGGCCGCAGCGCAGTGCCGGTCCGCACCACGGTGGTGGCGCTGACCCTCGCCGTCGCCACGCTGGTGACGGCGATCACGTTCGGCGCCAGCCTCGGCCACCTGCTCGACTCCCCCCGGCTCTTCGGCTGGTCGTGGGACGCGCAGATCGGAGCCAAGGGCGTGCCCGACATCGGCGCGCCGGTCGCTGCGGGCCTGGCCGACGACCCGGCGGTGGCGAGCTATTCCACCGGCACGGTCACCGAGATCGCGGTCAACGGGGTGCGGGTCGACGCGTTCGCGATGGACGCCGGCCGCGGCACGATCCCGCCCGCGATCCTCGAGGGCCGATCGGTGCGTACCAACGACGAGATCGTCCTCGGCACCCAGACCATCCGCGCCGTCGATGCCGAGATCGGCGACCTCGTGCGCGTGAAGGTCGGCGACGAGACCCGTCGCTTCAAGCTCGTCGGACGCGCGGTGTTCCCCGACATCGGTGACATCGGCCAACTCGGGCGCGGCGCGTTCATGGACTTCGCCGCGGTGCGCGACACCGACGCGCACGCGCCGCACAACGTCGCGCTGGTGCGCTTCGCCGACGACGCGGCGCACGCGGCGGAGGTCACCCGGCTCCGCCACGCGCTCGACCCGCTCCCGGTGACCGCCGCGGTGCTCCCCCGCGACCTCGCGAGCTTCGGTCGGGTCGACGGCCTGCCGATCGTCGTCGCGCTGATCCTCGGCGCGATGGCGGCCGCCGTCCTCGTGTACACGCTGCTCACCGCGATCCGTCGCCGCCGACGCGACCTCGCGATCCTGAAGACGCTCGGGTTCACGGGCGGCGACGTGGCCCGCACCGTCGTCGCCGAGGCGACGACCCTGGCGCTGCTCGCGTTGGCATTCGGGCTGCCGATAGGCGTGATCATCGGGCGCGCGGTGTGGCGGGCCTTCGCCGACTGGCAGGGCTTCCCCGCCGTCCCCACCGTGGCGTGGCTCCCGCTGGTCGCGGTCAGCCTGGCGGTCGTGCTGGTGGCGGCGGTGATCGCACTGCTGCCGGCGTGGCTCGCCGCCCGCACCCGCCCCGCGGTGGCGCTCCGTTCTGAGTGAGCTGTTCTGAGTGAGCTGTTCTGAGTGAGCTGTTCTGAGTGAGCTGTTCTGAGTGAGCTGTTCTGAGTGACCGTTCAGGCTGAGCCGTTCGGCGTGGGCCGCTCCTGGCCGTCGAGCGGGATGCGGCCGATGATCCGGGTGCCGTGCCCGGGCGACGACTCCACGTTGATGCTCCCCCCGATCGCACCCACGCGGTCACGCATGTTCACGAACCCGTGGCCCTCGTGCGCACCGGTCGCGAGGTCGAACCCGGCGCCGTTGTCGGACACCTCGAACAGCAGCGCGCCTTCGTCTTCGCGCACGGTGATCATCGCCTCCGAACCCTCACCGGCGTGCTTGGCCGCGTTCTGCAGGGCCTCGAGGCAGCAGAAGTACACCGCGGCCTCGGCGGCCTGCGAGTAACGCCCGATCCCATCGGCCTCGACCCCGGTGGGCAGCGCGGCGCGCCCGGCCGCGGCCGAGAGCGCTTCCCCGAGGCCGCGGTCCATGAGCAACGGCGGGTAGATGCCGTGCGCGAGGTTGCGCAGCTCCTGCACCGCGTCCTGCAGGTCGTGACCGATCTGTTCGAGCATCGACTTCGCGGTCTCGGGATCGTTCTCGGCGATCTGGCGCACGAGGTTCACGCTGACCGCCAACGCCACGAGGTGCTGCTGCGCGCCGTCGTGCAGGTCGCGCTCGATCCGTCGCCGTTGCGCGTCGCCCGCCTCGACGATGCGGGCGCGGGACGCGCGCAGCGCATCGGCCTGGCGCCGCACCTCGTCGAGTGATTCCTGGAGCGCGGAGTCGAGCTTCACGTTGTGCAACGCGAGGCCGACCTGGCGGGCGAGCTCGGTGAGCGCCTGGTCGTCGTCCTCGTCGAACTGGAGCGCGCCTTCGGGCCGGCGCACGACGATCATGCCGAGCAGCTCGCCGCTGTTGGTGATGGGCGCGATGCGCAGGACCTCGTCGTCGGCGAGAATCACCGCGGGCAACCAGATCCGCGCCCACGCCGCGCCCGAGACACCGGCGCGCGCGACCACCGTCTCCTCCTCGGTGCCGATGGGAATCTGCGCGGGCCCCCGATCGGGCACCGAGACGGCACGCTCGAGTCTCCCGTTGCCGCGGGTCCAGACCTCGGCGACGCTCAGCGACATCGTCTTCTTCAACGACTCCGCGAGTTGGAGCAGCAACTCGTCGAGCGGCAACGCGCGCGTCAACCGGCTGCCGAACGTGCGGATCACCTCGTCGGGCGCGTGGCGTTCGCCGTAGACCCGGCGCGTCGCGAAGTCGGTCAGCCGCTCGCGCACCGGGATCCAGAGCAACGCGGCGACGGCCGCCGCGAGCATCGACAACCCGAGCAGGGTCTTCTCGTTGCCGGTCGGCGACCGACCCAGACCGAGCACGATGAGCAGGTACGAGGCCGCCACCATCACCGCCAGCCCGGCCATGGTGATCGTGTGCACCAGCAGGCGGTCGATCCGCACCGCAATCCGTTCCGACGAGCCGAGCGCGAGCGACAGTGGGATCAGCACCGTCGTGGCCACCGCCACGGCGCGGATCGGCTCCGGCCACGAGATGAGCGCGTGCAGCACCCACGCCGACGCCGAGATCGCGGCCGCCACGACGACCCCCCAGGCGGGCCACTGCATGCGGGCGCGTTCGTGCACACTCGCCGCGGCGCGGCACCGCGCGACGTAGCCCACCAGGCCGACGATCGCATCAGCGCCGGCGAGCACCGCCACCGGCCACACCGCGACCCGCGGCCGATCGCTCACGAGGTACACCGCGACGACGGCACTCCCCGCGTAGCCGGCGGTCACCCAGAGCCGGCGGGCCTGCGTACGGAGCGCCCCGTCGGGAAGACCGAGCACGAGATGGAGACCCACGCCGGGTAGGAGGGCGATGGCGACGCCGCGCATCCCCGCGCCGAAGTCGCGCACGGTTTCGGTCGCGACCGTCCGCGCCGCGAGCGATGCTCCCAAGAGGATCGCCGCACCCACGAGCGCACCGAATCCCATGACGACCGCGAGCGGCTCCCGCGGCCGCTGCACCGCGACGAACACCGCGGCCACACCCCACGCGCCGACGAGCAACGGGGCCAGGACGCGACCGGGACCGAGCGTGACCTGATCGGCCATCAGCGCCGCCATCACCGCGAGCACGACGGCGACGACGGACAGCGCGACCGCGCTCGTCGCGCGCGACGTCCACGGTGGGCGTTCGCGCACGTCGTCGCGGATGCTGGCCAGCTCGAGCGGCTGGACGTCTTCGAGGCTCGTAGCCACCTTCACTCCGATCGTAGAACCACGGCCGGCCGCGTGCCGCGGCCGTCCGGGCAGGTAGCGCGGCGATGACGTTCACCGCGAGTAGGGCGAGAGGGATGAGCACGAGGACCCCGACCAGGGGCCAGGTCGGATCGGCCGAGACCCCGAGCTCGTCGGCCACCGCCCGCCACACGAAGCGGCCGACGACGAGCCCGAGCGGAATGCCGACCACCAGGCCGATGGCGGCGACGATGCTGGCGTGCCATGCGACCGCGGCGCGCACCTGCCGGCGCGCGAAGCCGAGGGTCTTGAGGATCGCGAGATCACGTCGACGACGGCGCACCGCGGTCACGAGCGCGAAGCCGACGGCCACCAGCGCGACCACGGCCACGAACACCGCGAGCGCGACGGGGAGGCCATCGATGCGGCGGACCCGGTCGATCTCGGCCGGGACGGGCGCGGTGAGTGGCGTGCCCACCGGACCGCTGATCGGTCGAACGGCACGGATGGCGTCGGCGAACGTGACGCCCGGGGCCAGACGCGCCACGAGGTCCCAGCCGCCGGTGGCCTCCCCCAACCGGGCGAGGCCGGCGCCGGTGAAGACCGCGGCGTCGGCCAGCGGTTCGGGGTCGGAGATGCTCGGCATCACCGCCTGGCCCACGATGCGGAACGTACGGGAGTGGTCGGGCCCGGTGATCCGCACCCGGCCACCCAGCCCGCGGCCGGCGTCGGTGAGGGTGTCGGCGCCGAGCGCGACCTCGTCGGGCCCGGACGGGGCGCGACCGGCGACGATCCCCGGTTCGATCCGCCCGTGCAGCTGCACGAAGCCCCAGCCCTCGACCGGACGGCCGGCCACCTCCACGCTGCTGTTGCAGATCGAGGTCACCGCCGCCAGCTCGCGAACGTGGACGAGACGGGTGGTGACCGGCCCGCAGTCGTTCCCCGGGGTGGTGGCCCTCGCCTCGAGGTCGCCCACGGGCGTGTCCCACGTCCACCCGTACGCGGAAGGGGTCGACACCAGGTGGTCGAGGCTGGCGGAGAACACGAGCACCGCCACCACCACGAGGATCCCGAATGCGGAACCAATCAGTGACGATCGCACTGGCAACGCATGGAGCGCGCGGCCGCGGTCGAGGGCGAAGCGCGTCCCGGCGGCCATCGTCGGCGGCGCGCCCAACTCCGAGACCGTCCGCACGGTGACGCTGGGGCGGGCAGGCTCCCGCCGGGGTCGGGTGGCGCGGGCGGTGCGCGTCCCCGCCAGGACCGCGAGCACGAGCACGACGACCAGCACCGCGACAAGACCACCCAGGACCGCGAGCGCGTCGACCCGGATGCCGGGATCGGGCTCGGCCTGGCCGGCCACGCCGATCGGGAACAACGGCGACGCGAGCACCGCGCCCACCACCGCGAGCAACGCGCCCACCACCGCGATCGGTACCCCGACCGCGGCGGCCGCGGCCACCCGCTCACGAGGCCGGGCACCGAGCGCGCTCAGCGTCGCCTGATCGGTGTCGACCAGCGCGATCTCGCGCGACAGCGCGATCCCCATCCCCACGAGGCCGGTGAGCGCGGCCACCGCCGCCGCCAGGTACAGACCGACGGCGGTCACGTCGATCGCGTTCTGCGCGCCCTGGCCCTCGATGGCGAGACTGGTGTACGAGAATTGAGGCGACTTCCCGAAGATCTCCTTCGCCTCGCGCGACACCCGGGGAACGTCGGCCGCACCACGCTCGGTGCGGACCCGCAGGACCGAACCCGCGTAGCTCCCGATCTGGTCGCGGTACCGCGCCACGAAGGCCGGCGTGGGGACCACCACGCCGCCTGCCGCACCCCGCCCCCCGAGGTCGAGCGGCCGCCGCACGATCCCCACGACGCGGAACGAGACGTGGGGTCCGTGCGGATCGGTGACCGCCTGCTCGGTGGCGACTTCGGCGGGCGAGTAGGACTCGAACCGGATCCGGTCGCCGACGCGCACGCCGAGTTGCGCGGCGAGCGCTTCGCCGATGGTCAACTCGTCGGCCCGGTTCAGGTCGGCGGCACGGCCCTGCACGATCCGACCGCGATCGACGTCGCGCCCGAAACTCCGGTCGACCTGGCCGGCCACCGCGAGATTCACCCCGTTGCCCCGCACCAGGGTGAGCTGGCGCAATTGCCCGACAGCGGCGACCCCCGGTGCGTGGCGGAAACGGTCGATCTGTTCGGGGGTCGCGTCACCGACGTCGACCTCGACATCGGCCGACCGACTGCTCTCCTCGAACCGTTGCAGCGATGTGTCGGTGCGGCGCGCGCCGGCGAAGAGCGCCAGCGCCACCGCGCCGACGAAGCCGACGAGCACAGTGAGCACGACGACGCTCCGCCAGCGTCGACGGAGCTCGGAGCGAGCGAGCATGCGCACCGCTCTCATCGTGCGCCTCGCTCCACCCGGCTCCGCGCCGCTCTAGTACGCGGACGACGCGGCCGAAGCCGCGGCTTCTTCGGCTTCGGTCTCGATCCGACCGTCGCGCATCCGCACGATGCGGTCGGCGGCGGCGGCGACGTCGTCGTCGTGGGTGACCATGAGGATGGTCTGACCACCGGCGTGGAGGCGCCGGAACAGTTCCAGCACCTCGTGCCCGCCCTCGGAGTCGAGCGCGCCGGTGGGCTCGTCGGCGAGCAGCAGCGTCGGCTCGTTGGCGAGCGCCCGGGCGATGGCGAGGCGTTGACGCTGGCCACCCGAGAGCACGCCGGGCGCGTCCTTGGCCTTGTCGGCGAGGCCGAGCAGGTCGAGGAGATCGCGGGCACGCGTCTCGGCGCGCTTGCGCGGCGCGCCGGCGATCACCGCCGGGAGCGTCACGTTCTCGAGCACGCTCATCCCCTCGAGGAGATTGAAGAACTGGAAGACGATGCCGATGTGACGCCGGCGCATGATCGCCAACTCGTCTTCGCTCTTGCCGACGAGCGCCTCTCCCGCCAACGACACGTCGCCGTCGGTGGGCGTGTCGAGGCCGGCGACGATGTTGAGCAGCGTCGACTTCCCGCAGCCCGACGGGCCCATCACCGCGACGAACTCTCCCGGCGTCATCGCGAAGTCGACGCCGCGGAGCGCGCGCACGGGCGCGCCTTCCGACTCGAACGTCTTGCGCAGCCCGTGCGTGTCGACGACCAGTGTCGCCGGCGACGGGGTGATGTCTGCAGTCATCGTGCTCACTCTCCCTGTCCGGTTGATTGCTCCAGCCGATCGAGCTGTTCCATGTCGTCGAACACGTCGATGCGATACGCGTGCACCGGCGTGTTCCGTCCCTTCACCGTGGTTTCCTCGAGCGCCACGCACTCGACCGGGACCCGCAATGCCTCGTAGGTGCTCTCGTTGATCACGATCCGCCCCGACGGGCGGGCGAGATCCTGGAGCCGTTGCGCCAGGTTCACGGTGTCGCCCACGAGCGTGTACTCGACGCGCTCTTCCGAGCCGAGCAGCGCCGCCGCGACGGGTCCGGTCGACACGCCGATCCCGATGCCGAACGGCGACTTGCCCTCGCCCAACCACTGCTGGTTCAGCGCGCGCTGGCGCTCGAGCATCGACCGCGCCGCGCCGACCGCGCGATCGGCCTGATCCTCGAGCGGCACCGGCGCGCCGAAGCACGCCATCACCGCGTCGCCGACGAACTGCATCACGGTGCCACCCTCGTCGAGGATGGCGTGATTCATCTCGGCCCGGTGCTCGCTGAGCTGCGCCGCGAGTTGGCTCGGGTCGGCGCGCTCGGTAATCCCCGAGTAGCCGCGGATGTCGCCCATCAGCACGGTGACGACGAGCTCTTCGGTTTCGCCGATCGCCCGCCCTTCGCTGCGCACCTTCTCGGCCAGGCCGCCGGGGAGCAACCGGCTGAGCCGTTCACCCTGCTCCTCACGGTCGACGATCGCGGTGTGGAGCATGCGCAGCCGCTTCAACGCGCCGGTCGTGCCCGTGCTCGCGCCCTCGGAGAGCTTGAGGAACAGATTCTCGACCGAGTCGGCGACCGCCGCCGCGGTCGTGCCGTGCGAGGCGGCGATCGCCTTGATCGGCCGGCCTTCGGCCACCTCGTGGAGCAACTCCTCGTCGGCGGCGGTGAGCCCGCCCTCGCCCGTGACCGGCTTCACCAGGGCCTCGACGATCTTCGGGTCGAGCACCGACCCACCGGTCGCCACCTCGCGCACTGCCCGCGCCAGCTGGTTGCCCTCCCCCACCCGGTCCTTCAGGAGATAGGCGTAGCCGGCGGCGCCGTCGCTCAGCAGGGCGATCGCGTAGTCGGGGTCGTCGTACTGGGACAGCACCACGACGCCGGTCCCGGGGTGGTGCTTGCGCAGCTCCTTCGCCGCGTCGATGCCCTCGCGCTGGAAGCTCGGCGGCATGCGGATGTCGGTCACGAGCACCTGGGGTGCAGCCGACACCGCACCCGCGATCAAGCTGTCGTAGTCGTCGGCGGTCCCCACGACGTCGAGGTCGGCTTCGAGCGCGAGCAGCGCCCGCACGCCCTCGCGCACGATCACGTTGTCGTCGGCCAGGAACACGGTGATCCGCCCGTCCGCCATATCGCTCCATTCCATGTGAATCGGGGCCGCGCCACAAGGTTGCTGAACCACCCGGAGCGGGGGGTGCTGGCCCCCTCTCCCCCGGACGGCCTGCCCCCTCGCCCCGGCTCCGCTTGCCGCGTACTCTCCCACTTGGAGAAGGCGAGTGCGTTTCGAGCACGTTGAGAATGACCGGCCAGGCAAGCGACCTGGAGAACCCGGAACCGAAAGGGCGCGTCATGCGGATCGAATCGTCGGTGACGACTGTGTCGTGGATCCCTTCGGAGGCGGTCACCGGCCCACTCCTGAAGGGCACGTTCGAATCCGGTTTCACGCACTACGACGATCCGCCCGCCGACACCATCCCCACCGTCGAAGACCTCGAAGCCATGCGCGCCGCGGGGGCATTCCGGTTCGCCAACCGCCTGAGCGCGTGGGCCGACATCGAGGGCGGCCGCATCGTCGACGCCGGCTACACGGGTGGCGGCCTCATGGGTCACACCACGGTGAGCCTGGCCAAGTTGCGGGCGACGTTCCAACCGGTGGCGCTCCCCGACATCCACCAGGACCCCGAGATCACCGACGACGCGGTCCGCTTCGTGCAGACCACCGGCGGTCGCACCGGTCTCCCCGCGCCGCGGCGGGTGAAGCACCCGCCGTTCGTGCAGTTCCGCGCCCCGACGGTGTGGACCACGCTCGCGCTCACGATCTTCGCCGACGGTACGTCGAGCTTCGAAGTGCTCGGCGCGAGCAAGTTCCCGCGCCACTGGGTCTTCGACAACGACGGCAACATCGCGGCCAAGGTCGGGCTCGCGAACTTCAAGGACTGGTACCGCGACGCGTTCGGAAAGCACACACCGTGGGGCGACCGCGATTCACAGGCGCTGGTCACGGCGGTCGAGAGCGCGCTGGAGCGACAACTGTCGGTCACCATCATGTCGGAGGGCGAGCGGCCCGAGATCCGCACGATCAAGAAGGGCAAGTGCCTCGTGCAGCAGGGCGACCCCGGCGATGCGCTCTTCCTCCTGCTCGACGGTGTGCTCTCGGTGCAGATCGACGGTGAAGCCGTGGCCGAAGTCGGTCCGGGCGTGGTGCTCGGCGAACGCGCGGTGCTCGAGGGCGGCATCCGCACCGCGACGCTCGAGGCGAAGACCGAAGTGCGCGTGGCCGTCGCCTCCGCCGACAAGGTCGACCGGGAGGCGCTGAAGGAATTGCGGGAGCACCATCGGGTCGAGAAGTAACCGAACGCCGCGGAACGCGCCGCCTGTCGCGCGGGCAGAGCGCGGCGCCGGACGCGCCCGGGGCTAGCGTCCTGCGGGTGCGGATCGCGACCTGGAACGTCAACTCGTTGAAAGCCCGCCAGGAGCGCGTCGAGGAATGGCTCGCGTACGCGCGTCCCGACGTGCTCTGTCTGCAGGAGACGAAGCTCTCCGACCAGACGTTTCCCCATCTCGCGTTCTCCGCGCTCGGGTACGAGTCGGTGCATCACGGCCAGGGGCAGTGGAACGGTGTCGCGATCCTGTCGCGCGTCGGGATCGCCGATCCCACCAACGGCTTCGACGAGAGTCGCGTCGATCCCTACGAGGGCGACGCCCGGATCATCGCCGCGACGTGCGCGGGCGTACGGGTCGTCAGCGTCTACGTGCCCAACGGACGCGAGGTCGGCACGGAGTTCTACGACCGCAAGCTCGCGTGGCTCGACGCGTTCCACGACTGGCTGGCCGCGACCGCGTCGCCCGAACAGGACCTCGTCGTGCTGGGCGACTTCAACGTGGCACCCGAAGACCGCGACGTCTGGTCGCCGAAGGCATTCGTCGGCGCGACCCACGTGAGCGGGCCCGAACGCGCCGCCGTCGTCAAGCTCTGCAACTGGGGACTGGTCGACACGTTCCGGCGCCAGTACCCCGACGACGACGGCCTCTACACCTACTGGGACTACCGCGGCGGGGCCTTCCATCAGCACCGCGGCATGCGCATCGACCTCGTGCTGGCCACGGAACCGCTGGCCCGGCGGGCCGAATGGGCGGTCGTCGACCGCAATGCCCGCAAGGGGAAGCAACCGTCGGATCACGCCCCCGTGATCACCGACTTCGCGAACGGAGACCGCTCATGACTCCCACGTCGCCCCCGCCCACCACTCCGGGACGCGGATCCGACGGCGGTGGGGCGCGCACGTGGCTCTGGGTCCTGGGCGGGCTCGTCGCGGTGCTCGCCATCGCGCTGGTGGTGGTGCTGGTGACGCGCGACAACGGGTCGAACGACGCGTCGACCACCACGACGATCGCGCCCACCACGACGGCCGCGGTCACCACCACCACGCCGCCCACCACCATCCCGCCGACCACCACAACCGTCGCGCTGCCCGTGATCACCGACGACCCGCAGACCTACGCCGAGTACCTCTTCGCGTCGTGGCAGAACGGGAACCAGACGACGGCCGCCAACGTCGCCAGCGCGCAGGCGGTGAGCCAGATGTTCGCGCAGGCCTACCCGGCGAAGGGGCCGTACACGTTCTCCAAGTGCGATCCGGCCGCGGGTTCGCTGTACTGCACGTGGAACGGGCAGAACGGCGCCACCATCCAGATGACCGTGCGCACGCTCACCGGCGGGTTGCCCATCCAGGTGGAAATGGTGCAGTTCAACGGCTGAGGTTCTCGACGAAGGCCGCGAACCGGTCGCGCGCGGCACTCCCAGCCGCCGCCAGGGTTCGGCTCATCGGATCCTCATCGGGAGGTCATCACGATCTCAATCGTGCAACGCGGATCGATTGGCGGTTTCCTTTCACTGCACACCGGCGTACAGTCCGAACAGAGCATGGCCGAGCCTCCGAGGAGCGGGCGACATGCGGATACGGACCCTCCGGTGATGCGAATCGCCGACATCCTCGAACGCAAGGGCGATCACGTGCTCACCATCGTCGGCGACACCACGGTGGCGCAGCTGGCCGAGCGCCTGCGCTTGGCCCGGGTCGGTTCGTTCGTGGTGTCGCACGACGGCTTCCACATCGAAGGACTGGTCGGCGAACACGAGATCGTGCACACGCTGGCCCGTGACGGTGAGGCGGCGTTGGGGCTGCCGGTCTCGGCGATCATGGTGGACCCTGCGCCCACCTGCGAACCGCACGACTCGGTCGAACACGTGATGATCGAAATGACACGGCTGCGGGCTCGACACTTCCCCGTGGTCGAGCAGGAACGCCTCTGCGGGATCATCAGCATCGGCGACGTCGTCAAGATCTTTCTCGACGATGACGCCCGGGAGATAGGGGTTGTACGCGACCCATACGCGACGCGCGGCTAGGAGCATGCCAAGCTGGAACCAGGAATGGGAGCCGGCAGAGGCCGGTTGAGCGAGGGCGGGGAAATGGAAACGGGCAGATGTGGGTACCAATGCCGCCGATGGCTGCCGCCTCGCCACTCCCGATCGCGCTCGCGGTCGTCGGTGCGCTGGCGATCTTCGTAGCGTGGTTGCCGTTCGCAATTCGTGAGTCGCGGCGGGAGATCCAGTGGCCCACGGGCCCCGGAATCCCGTCGGCCCGTGAACCGGTTCAGCTCGTCGCCCCGCCACCACCCCGGGCGCGTCGTGACGTGCCCTTGGCCGCGCCACGACCGGTAGTCGCGCCGGTCGTCGCGCCGGCCGAGGCCGCCCGAGGGGCCGGGGCTGCGGGCGAGGGGTCGTCAGAACGTCCGCCACCGGCGGCCGATCCGGTACCCGTGCCGGCCGAACGCCTGCTCCCGGCCTTCGCGGTGCCGGCCTCGCGCCCCGACCGGTTCCAACCGGCGCTCGCGATGACCGCGGCGTCGGCCCGGGCGAGCCGGCCGGCACCGGCTTTCCGAGCGGCACCGGCACCGGTACCCCGGCCGGTTCCCGCGGTCGCCACCATCAGGTCGCCGGCGCGCCAACTCCGGTTCCGGGTGGTGGTCGTGGTGGCGGCCTTCGTCCTGTGGTCACGCTGGACGTCGGGCCACCGGTCGCGCGCGGGCGGCGGGATCTCCCACCACTGACGGCTCAGGGCACGCGGGCGGCTTCGACCTCGGTGTCGGCGTCGTCCCGTGGGCCCGCCAGGTCGTACGCGTCGGCGAGGAGGCGATACGACGCGACCCGATCGGCCGCGCCGTGCACCATCGTCGACACCATGAGCTCGTCGACGCCGGTGCGCGCCACCAGTTCGTCGAGCCGGGTGCGCACGGAATCGGGATCGCCTACCACGT
The DNA here is from genome assembly GCA_963819735.1 of uncultured Actinomycetes bacterium. Lineage (GTDB taxonomy): Bacteria > Actinomycetota > Acidimicrobiia > IMCC26256 > DASPTH01 > CAWFXC01. The sequence goes on from CAWFXC010000002.1 coordinate 165,446, forward strand.
GCGACGCGGTCCAACCTTCGATCATGGTGCGCTCGAACGGCGTGTACCGGTACTCGGCGGCTTCCTCGGGCGTCGGGTACACGTCGGGACGGCCGGAGCGCAGCCGCAGGAACGCGAGCGCACCCGGGCGCGCCAGCCAGCGCGCGCGCTCGTCGGTCTCGGCCGCGACGACCGACACGCCCAGCATCACGTAGGGCGAGTCGAGCTCGGGCGACGGCCGGAACGCGGCGCGGTACGTGGCCAGCGCGTCCATCAGGGCGTCGGGGGCGAAGTGGTACGCGAACGAGAACGGCATCCCGAGCAGACCGGCGGCGTGGGCGCTGTAGGTGCTCGACCCCAGCAACCAGATCGCGGGCCGGTAGCCCTGAGCGGGCACCGCGGTGATGTGCTCGAACGGATGGCCCTCGGGCAATACACCGGAGAAGTAGCCGAGCAGATCGGTGAGCTGCTGCGGGAACTCGTCGGGGCCGCCGAACGCACTGGCGCGCCGGAGCGCGGAGGCGGTGACGGGATCAGTGCCGGGTGCCCGCCCGATGCCGAGATCGATACGGCCGGGATGCAGCGCCTCGAGCATGCCGAACTGCTCGGCGACGGCCAACGACGAGTGGTTGGGGAGCATCAGGCCGCCGGAGCCGAGGCGGATGGTCGAGCTGACGGCGGCGAGATGGGCGAGCAGGACCGGCGGCGACGAGCTGGCGATCCCCGGCATGTTGTGGTGCTCGGCGACCCAGTGGCGGCGGTACCCGAGCCGCTCGACCTCTTGGACGAGCTCGGTCGAGTTGCGCAGCGCCTGCGCGGGCGAGGAGCCCCGGCCCACGGGCGCCAGATCGAGGACGGACAACGGGACGTTCGTATCGCTCACTCTGACCTCGATCATCGTTCGGCTTCGCGGCGGGCCCGGCTCGCGCTCGCGCCGCTCGTGTCGTAGGTGCAACCGACGGCGGCGCCGGAGTGTTCCGCCGCGATGTGAGCGGCACGCCGATCCGCACGCGGACGGCATGCAAACATAGGCCGGTGTTCTCACTGCGCACCCCGACCACGGAACAGCGCTCGCATTTCCTCGCCCGCCAGCGGCAGTCGCCCCTCACCTACTCCGACGTCGGGGCCACGCTGACCACCGGTAGCCCCACGCTGCCCGACGGCTATCACCACGTCCGCACCGCCATCGACGTCGGCCGGGGCGACGAGATCTGGGAACGGGCGAAGGACGGGATCCGGCGCTGGCGCGCGCCCGCGGCGGCCGGGATCGAGGTCGAACCCCCCGACGCGCCGATTCGCGTCGGCACGACGGTGGCTCTCGTCACCCGGATGGGCCCGCTGCACGTCCTGGCCGCGTGTCGAATCGTCGCGGTCGTCGACGAACCCGACCGCTACGGCTTCGCGTACGGGACGCTGCCCGCGCATCCCGAAGAGGGTGAAGAGTCGTTCGTCGTCGCGCGCGACGCGAGCGGGTTGGTGCGCTTCGAGATCGTCGCGTTCTCGCGTCCGCACGACCTGCTCACGAAGATCGGCAACCCGGTGGCGCGGAAGGTGCAGGAACGCACCGGTCGCAAGTACCTCGAAGGTCTACGCGACTACGCCGCTACATAGCCGTCAACCCGCGACCGCCCACACGGCCGGCATCTCGTCGTGGGCGAACCAACGAACCTGCGTCGGCAGAGGCCGTATCAGGGCCTCGTACGACGCAAGTTCGGGTGGAGTGAGGGTGAGGTCAGAGGTGCGGGCGAGTGCGCGTCAGAGGGTGAGGACGGTCTTGCCGATCACGGTGCCGTCGGCGACGGCGTCGAGCGCGGCGGGGAGGTCGAGGAAGGGCACCGCCTCGGTGATAGACGCCAGCCGGCCGTCGGCGGCCAGCGCCAACAGCGCTTCGTGGTCGTCCTCGTTCTGCTCCCGGGTGTAGCCCCCGGCGAACACACCCACGAGCGAGTAGTTGCGTCGCACCGCACGCGCGGTGTCGACCTGGGCCCACCGCCCGCTCGCGAAGCCGACGGCCAGGAGTCGCCCCTCGGGCGCGATGCAGCGGAACGCGGCGGCGGCCGCGTCGCCCCCCACCGGGTCGTAGACGACGTCGGCGCCATGACCGCCCGTCGCCGCCAGCACCGCTTCCGGCACCGACTCCGTGGTCCGGTCGATCAGCACGTCGGCACCGAGGCGCGCGCAGTACGCCAACTTCTCCGGCCCCGCGGCGACCGCGATCACGCGCGCACCCAGCGCCTTGCCCAGTTGCAGCGCGGTCGCCCCCGATCCCCCGGCGGCGCCGAGCATGAGCAACCACTCGTCGGCGCGCAGCGCGCCGCGACGGACCAGGCCGATCCACGCGGTCGAGTAACCGATGCGGAAGCCGGCGGCGTCGACGTCCGACATGTCGTCGGGCACGCGGAACGCGCTGACCGCGCGCGCGACGGTGACCTCGGCGAATCCTCCGCGCCCGTCGGTGAAGCTGGTGACGGCCATGAGCCGCGACCCGGTGGCGACGTCCACGTCGACGTCGGACCCGACCGCGTCGACTATCCCGCACACTTCCTGGCCGGGCACGAACGGCAACGGCGGCGTCAGCGCGTAGGTGTCGCGGCACATGAACGCGTCGGGCATGCCCAACGCCGCCGCCCGCACCCGCAGGCGCACCTCGCCCGGCCCCGGCTGCGGCTCGTCGATCTCGACCAGCCGCAGCACGTCACTCGGGGTGCCGTGGCTGCCGACCTGCCACGCCCGCACGGATCGAGCCGACCGGAGTTCAGCAGGCCTGGCTCAGCGGGCCTTGAGCGCCTCGATCAGCTTCGGGACCACCTTGTGCACGTCGCCGACCACGCCGAGGTCGGCGATGCCGAAGATCGGCGCCTCGCCGTCCTTGTTCACGCAGATGATGTTGTCGGAGCCCTTCATGCCCACCATGTGCTGCGTCGCACCGGAGATGCCGAGCGCGATGTAGAGCTTGGGCTTCACGACCTTGCCGGTCTGGCCGACTTGCTTGGAGTACGGCACCCAGCCGGCGTCGACGATCGCCCGTGACGCGCCCGACGCGCCGCCGAGCAGCTTGGCCAGCTCCTCCACCAGCGGGCCGTACGCCTCGGCGCTGCCGAGACCGCGGCCGCCGGACACGACCACCGTCGCCTCCTCCAGCTTCGGGCCCTCGCGCTCCTCGACGTGACGTTCGAGCACGACGGCCTCGCCGGCGCGTCCGGCGTCGGGGGTGGCCACCGCGACCACCTCGGCCGCGCCGCCACCGCTCGGCTCCGCCGCGAACGACTTGGGCCGGATCGCGGCGAGGAACGGTCCGTCGCTCTCGAACTCGGTGTCGACGAGCGTCACGCCACCGAAGATGGCGGTGCCGACGATGAGCTTGTCGCCGTCGGCCCGCAGCGCGGTGCCGTTGGTGAGCGCGGGGCGGTCGAGCTTCACCGACAGGCGCCCGATCGCGTCACGGCCGTCGTAGCTCTGCGCGAACAGGATCGCCGACGGCGCGTGCTCGGCGACGAGCGACGCCAGCGCGGCGGCGCCGATCACACCGGGGAGCGCGTCGCCGGGGTCGACGGCGAACACCTTGGTGGCGCCGTACTCACCCAAACCGGCCGCGAGCGCCTCGGCGTTGGCGCCCACGTAGACCGCTTCGACGGTGTCGGCGAGCTCGCGGGCCTTGGTGAGGATCTCGAGCGTGACGCTCGCCGGCTTGTCGCCGTCGGCTTCCGCGAAGACCCAGATCTTGGAGATTGCCACTGGTCTGCTCCCGTTCGGTTTCTAGATGACCTTGAGCTGCTCGAGGTACGCGACGATGCGGGCGAACGCCTCGCCGTCGTCCTCGACCTTCTCGCCGGCTTCGCGCTCGGGCGCGGCACCGACACTGACGATCTGCTGGCGGGCACCGGCCCAGCCGACGGCGTCGGCACCGAGGCCGAGGTCGGCGGCGGTGACCTGATCGACCGGCTTGTTCTTCGCCGCCATGATCCCCTTGAACGACGGGTAGCGGGGCTCGACCACACCGGCGGTCACGCTGACGACGGCGGGGAGCGACGCCTGCACGACGTCGTAGCCCGCTTCGGTCTGGCGCTGGATGGTGACCGTGCCGTCGCCCAACTCGATGTGCTTGGCGAAGGTGAGCGAGGGCCAGCCGAGGAGCTCGGCGACCTGCGCCGGGATGGTGCCGGTGTAGCCGTCGGTGGACTCGGTGGCGGTGAGCACGAGGTCGATGCCACCGGCGCGCTCGACCGCCAGCGCCAACACCTTGGCGGTGGAGAGGGCATCGGAGCCGGCGAGGGCGTCGTCGGAGACGAGCACGGCCCGGGCGGCGCCCATGGCCAGCGCGGTGCGCAGGCCGGAGACCTCACCGTTGGGCGCCATCGACACCAGCACGACCTCGCCGCCGCCGGCCTTGTCGGCGAGCTGCAGGGCCATCTCCACGCCGTAGGCGTCGGAGTCGTCGAGGATGAGCTTCCCCGCCCGCTCGAGGGTGTGATCGGCCTCGAGCTTGCCCGGGACCGCGGGGTCGGGGATCTGCTTGACGCAGACGGCAATGTTCATTGGGGTCTCTCCGCTGGTGGCTGGTTTCGGCTTTCGGGCGCGCCGACTCACGCGGCGCTTCAGACGAACGACAGATTCTTGCCGCGGAGGGTACCGGGATGCGAAACGGGCGGGCGACCCCGCACCGGGTGGGGAGCGCGTGAGGGTCCGGGCGGTACCGTCGTGCCGTGCCGCCCGCCGCCGACGTGCAAGTGCTCGTGGTCGGCGCGGGGCCGGCCGGGATCGCGGCCGGGCTGGAGGCCCGGCGGCTCGGCCTCGACGTGTTGGTGGTCGACCGCGCCGAGTTCCCGCGCGACAAGACCTGCGGCGACGGCCTCACCACCGGCGCGCTGCGCATCCTCGACCGGCTCGGGCTCGATGTCCGCACCCTCCCCTCGTACGCGCCGGTCACCGAGACGGTGCTGGTGTCACCGGCCGGACGCGAGGTCGTCGTGCCGCTGCCCGGTGGCGGCGAGTACGCGTGCGTGGTTCCGCGCGTCGAGCTCGACGCCGCGCTGGTCGACGTGGCGCGGGCGTGCGGCGTGGAGATGTGGGAGCACGCGCGCGTCGTCGACGCGCGCGACGACGGCGACGCGGTGACGGTCACGTTCGCCGACGACACGACGCTGCGCGTCGCGTGGGTGATCGCGGCCGACGGTCACTACTCGGCGGTGCGGCGCGCCCTTGCCCGGAGTCGGGGGGCCCTCGCTCGGAGTCCGGGAGCCCTCGCCCGGAGTCCGGGAACCCTCGCCGCCGACGCCGCCGACGCCGACGCTCCCGCGCTCGGGACGTGGCACGCGTTCCGCCAGTACTTCTCCGGGGTCGAGGACCGACGGCTCTGGGTGCTGTTCGAACGTGACTTCCTCCCCGGCTACGCGTGGGTGTTCCCGGTGGGCGACGGCCGCGCCAACGTCGGCTTCGGCGTGTTGCGCGACGCGCGGCACGGGAATCGACAGCGTGCGCCGTCGGGCAAGGCCCTCGCCGCGCAGTGGCGCGATCTCGCCGATCGCCCGAGCCTGCGCCGCGCGCTGGGCCCGCACGCGACCCCGGAAGGCACGCCCCGCGCGTGGCCGATCCCCGCCGACTACGACCGGGCTCGGCTCGTCCGCGGCCGCGCGTTGTTCGTCGGCGACGCCGCGAGCGTCGTCGACCCGATGACCGGCGAAGGCATCGCGCAGGCGCTGGAGACCGGTGCGCGCGCCGCCGCCGCCATCGCGGGCAGACCCCACGACGTGACGGCCGTCGGCACCCGGTACCGCGACGCGGTCGACCGCGCGCTCGGCGCCGACCTCCGGTTCGCGTCGGTGCTGCAGCGCGTCCTGCAGTTCCCGCTCGGTGCGCGCGCCGCGCTCGGTGCCGCGGCGCTGACCCCGTGGACCCGCCGCAACTTCGCCCGCTGGATGTTCGAGGACTACCCCCGCGCGCTGGTGCTCACGCCCCGCCGCTGGCACCGCGACATGTTCACCGGCCCCGGCGCCTACGCGTCGGCCGGCGTGACCGCATCCGGCACCTCGTCGAGCGCGCGGCCCGCTGCGGCCGTTGACGATGGCGTGATGTGACCGCGATCCGGGGCCGTGGTCCCTACACTTTCCCGATGGCCGTCACCGACCACTGGCTCACATCTCCCCACTGGTCGAGCGAGATCCCGCTCGACACCCCGCATCCACGCGTCGACGCGTTCGCGGCGCGGGGCGTCGTCGTCCTCCGCGACCTCGCGGTGCCGATCCCCGAGCAGGAGTACCTCGGGCTCGAGTACATGGACTGGAAGAGTGGCGGCGACACCAACTTCGCCCCGATCGCGACCGCCGACGGCGAGCTCGACTGCCGCGGGTTCTGGAAGCCGGGCGAGGAGCGCGCCGACAAGGGTGGACGGTTCACCGAGAATGCCGCGCACTGCCCCACCATCGTCGCCGAGGTCGAGGCGGTGGGCGCCGATTTCGGGCGCGTGCGGGTGATCAAGCTGGAGCCGCAGAGCTACGACGACGCCCTGCGCCAGATCCACCGCGACGACAACAACCGGTTCAACCCGCCCGACGAAGGTTGGGTCGTGCGGTCGTGGCTCGAGCTCACCGACAACCCCGACAGCTTCATGGTCCTCATGGAGCAGGGGCCCGACGGTCTCCCCGACGCCAGCACCGAGATCCGGGTGCCGTTGCACCGCGGCGCGCGGTTCGTCGTCGACACGCAGCGGCTCTGGCACGTGGTGTGCCACACCGGGGCCGAGCCGCGCTACGCGTTGATCTCGAGCTACGAGAGCGGACCCGCGCTCGCGCGCTGGATCGACACACAGCTTCCGTAACTCGCGTTCCCGCCGTCGCTCATCCGCCGACGGGTGAGCTGTGGTGCAAGACCATCATCCACTGCTCACCGTCGCGCACGAACACGTTGGTCGCGGTCGCGTGCGCACCCGAGAGCTCGGCGGTCGCCGCGGCTTCGCCCTGCACCGAACCCGACGACTGCAGGATGTTCTCGTCGAGCGTCACCCACGCGGTGTCGTTGCTCACCACGACCTGCTCGTCGGTGATCACGAACTGGATGAAGCCGGTGTTGCGGAAGATCGCGTCCCAGGAACCGGCGACCTTCGCCCAACCCCGCAACATCGGCCACCCGGGGTGCGTCACCGCGACGCGGTCGGAGTGCTCCCACAGGTCGGCCATGGTGTCGAGGTCGCAGGACTCCAACGCGGCGTAGAACGCGGCGTTCGCGGCGCGCACCGCGTCGGTCGGGTCCGTCGCCGCCATCAACCGGCGTCGTGCAGGGCGGTGACCAGCTGCCGCCAGATCTCGGGGTCGGCTTGGTACGGCGCGTCGAAGCTGATGCGGTCGAGGACGTCGCCGAACCGGGCCCTGATCGCCGGCGCGAGATCGTCGGGGGCCGCACTCACCGCGAAGGTCTCCAACATCTCGTCGGTGACGAGGTTGCCCATCGCCACCCACTCGCCCTTGCGCGAGAGCTGGTTGAGCTCGGTACCGACGTCGCCCCATCCGTGGAGGTCGAGGACGCCGTGGTAGCCGGGGGTGGATCCGTAGAACGCGATCTGCTCGCGCGTGCCCTTCCGGGCCGCGGCCCATTCCTCGTCGGTGGTGCCGGTCACGATGAAGACGGGCAGGCTCAGTGTGAAGTCGGCGCGCGCCCGGCCCGACTTGGCGAACCCGCGCTCGAGCGCCGGGAGCGTGACTTCGTGCACGTACCGCTCGGTGGTGAACGGGTGCAGGATCATGCCGTCGGCGACTTCGCCCGCGACCTCCGTCATCTTGTCGCCGACCGCCGCGAGCCGCACCTTCGGTGGGCCGTACGGGTTCGGACCGGGACTGAAGAACGGCGTCATCAACGTGTGTGTGTAGAACTCGCCCCGGAAGTCGAGCTTGTCGCCGGTGCTCCACGCCGACCAGATGGCGCGCAGCGCGAGCACGAACTCGCGCATCCGCGGCGCGGGGTGCGACCACGGCATCGAGAAGCGGCGTTCGATGTGCGGCTTGATCTGACTCCCGAGCCCGAGCGCGAAACGACCCTTCGACGCGACCTGCAGATCGTTGGCGACCATCGCCAACGTCATCGGCGTGCGCGCGAACGCGATCGCGACGCCGGTGCCGAGCTCGAGGTGATCGGTCTGCTGCGCGGCGAGCAACAGCGGGAAGAACGGGTCGTGACCCATCTCCGCGGTGAGCCCGCCGTCGTAGCCCTCGGCCTCGAGCTCATGCGCCCGATCGCCGATCTCGTCGAGTGATCCGCCGAGTCCACCGTCAATCAGCATGGCCCGAAGCTACCGGGTCACCGGACCGCATCGCGGGTGGCGCAGCAGGTCCACATCACTGTCACACCCCGGGAGTACCCTCCGATCAATGAGCTTCGCACCCCCCCGATCACTGTCGCCGAGCTCCTGTTCCTCGTTCAAGGAGTGCCCGCTGGCGTTCCGCTTCTCGTACCTCGACCGGCTCCCCGAGCCGCCCTCGATCTGGACGAGCAAGGGCACGTTGGTCCACCGGGCGCTGGAGCTGCTGCTCGACCGCCCGGCCGACGAGCGCACGATCGACGCCGGCCTGGCCGATCTGGCGCGGGCGCGGGTGGAGCTCGCGCCGCATCCCGATTTCGCCGACCTCGACCTCACCGACGCCGAGTGGGAGAAGTTCGAATCCGACTCGCAGCAGCTCGTGCACCGCTACTTCCAGCTCGAGGATCCGCGCACCGTGCGGCCGATCGGCCTCGAGCTCAAGTTGGAGGCGAACCTCGGCAAGGTGCGCGTCCGCGGCATCATCGACCGGCTCGAGCTCGACGAAGACGGTGAGCTCGTGGTCACCGACTACAAGACCGGTTCGGTCCCTTCGGAGTTCTTCGAGGCGAAGAGCCTGAGCGGCGTCCACATCTACGCGCTGCTGTGCGAGCGCATGCTCGGCCGGCGCCCGGCGCGGGTGCAGCTCTACTACCTGTCGAAGCCCGAGGCCATCATCGCCACCCCCACCGCGCAATCGGTCACCGGGGTCGAGCGGCGGACCACCGCGATGTACTCGGCCATCGCCCAGGCCTGCGAGCGCGACGACTTCCGGCCCCACCCCGGCCGCCTCTGCGACTTCTGCACGTTCAAGCCCTACTGCCCCGCGCACGGTGGCGACCCGGCGCAGGCGGTGGAACTCCGCGGCCCCGGCACCGTGGTCGCTCCCACCCTGCCGCTGGTCGCCGTCGGCTGAGCCGTCAGTACGCTCTGTCCATGGCGATGTTCCGCACCGGACGCGCCCGCGGGGCCGATCTCGTCGCCCGCGTGCACGAACTCGACCTGCAGCTCGATGCACTGGTCGACCGGATCCGCGGGCCGCGCCTCGATCCCGTCTTCTATGGCCTCTCCAGCGCGGCCGACCACGGCCTTCTCTGGCTGGCGGTCGGCGCCGGCCGCGCCGCGCGCGAGGGCGAACCCCTCACCGCGCTCCGTCTCGGCGCAGCGATGGGCATCGAGTCGATCCTCACCAACGGGCCGATCAAGCTGTGCTTCCGGCGGGTGCGCCCTGAGGGCGATCAACCGCCCGAGGGCCCGCTGCCCTACGGCATGCACCGGCCGATCTCGAGCTCGTTCCCGTCGGGCCACGCGGCTTCCGCCTTCACCGCGGCCATGCTCCTCGCCGACTCCCCCGCCGCGCCGTTCTGGTTCGCCCTCGCGGCCGCGGTGGCCATGAGTCGCGTCTACACCCGCATGCACCATTCGTCCGATGTGCTGGCCGGGGCCGTGCTGGGTATCGCGATGGGAGCGGTCGCCCGCCGGATCGTTCCCCTCGGATAACCGACCTCCAAGGTCGGGTATCGTCGAAGGACACACGACATTCCGTCGCTGCCCATCCCCGCTGGAGGTTCACCGTGGCCCGTTCCATCGCCGTGACGTTCGACTACCGGTGTCCCTTCGCTTACAACGGCAATGCGGCGGTCATCGCTGCGGTGCGGGCGGGGTCCGATGTCGAGTTCCGCTTCGTCCCCTTCTCCCTCGACCAGGTCCACGTCGAAGAGGGCCAACCGCCGGTGTGGGACCGCGAGCCCGAGGAGTGGGGCTCCGGGGTGCTGTCGCTCCTCTACGGGATCGCCGTGCGCGACACCTTCCCCGACCAGTTCTTCGACGCCCACCTCGCGCTGTTCGGCGCTCGCCACGACCTCGGTCTGCAGCTCAACGACGAAGCGGTGCTGCGCGACGCGGTCGCGTCAGCCGGCCTCGATCCCGATGCGGTCGCCGAGGAAGCCCACAGCGGTCGACCGCTGAAGGTGCTGGCGGCCGAGCACACCGAGGCGGTCGACCACTGGCGCGTGTTCGGCGTGCCGACCTACATCGAAGACGAAGAGGCGGTCTTCGTGCGCTTCATGGAGCGCGGCCGGGTCGACGACCTCGAGCGGATGCTCGACCTGCTGCAGTGGTCGCGCTTCAACGAGTTCAAGCGCACCCGCATCCCGCGCTAGCTGCGCGCCACGGCCTGGACTCCTAGCGAGGCGACGGTCGGTCGACGAGGTCGGCCATCACCTCGGACCACTCGTCGAACCCGGGATCGCGCCACCCCCGGTGCACGCACGCGGTCGCGAGGTCGCGCACGTAGAGGTGCAGCGTCGGCGCGTCGTCGGCGAGATCGACCAGCGCACCCGAGCCCGGGAACGGCGGCGCGACGTCGAGCAGATCGACGAGCGCGACGACCGCGAGGATCCGGCTCCGGCACGTCGGGCACGCCGACACCGTGGCCGCGTCGAGATCGGCCGTCAACGCGAACAGACTCGCCGCATCCTCGGCGTCGAGGAGCAGTTGCTCGCCGTCGTCGTCGAGGATCGCCAGTGCCGCTACCGCCACGCCGCGCACGGTAGCGCCCGACACAGCCGACGGCCGCGCCCGGGCCCGCACACCCGGGGGCGAAGTACCCTCCCGATCATGCGCGCCCTCACGATCACTCCCGAGCACGAGTTGCGGGTCGCGGACCGGCCCGACCCCGAGCCCGGACCGGGCGAGGTGCTCGTCCGGGTGCACGGCGCCGGGCTCAACCGGGCCGATCTCATCCAGGTGGCGGGGTTCTACCCCGCACCGCCGGGTTCGCCCCCCGACATCCCCGGGATGGAGTTCGGCGGTGTCGTCACCGCCCTCGGCGCAGGCGTCGAACACCCGGCGATCGGGGCGCGCGTGTTCGGCATCGTCGGCGGCGGCGCCCAGGCCGAACTGCTCGTGGTGCCCGTCGGGCAGTGCGCGCCGGTGCCCGACGCCGTCGACCTCGTCGCCGCGGGTGGCGTGCCCGAGGTGTTCGTGACCGCGCACGACGCCATGGTCGACCAGGCCGGTGTCGTCGCCGGCGAGACCGTGCTCGTGCACGCGGTCGGCTCGGGCGTGGGCACCGCCGCGCTGCAACTGGGCAAGGCGATGGGCTGCACCGTCATCGGCACCGCCCGCACCGCCGACAAGCTGGAACAGTGCCGCGCCATCGGCCTCGACCACGCGGTCCTCGCGCCCCGCGAGCTCGATGCCGTCGCGTTGGCCGACGAGATCACCGCCACTGCCGGACCCATCGACGTCGTGGTGGAACTGGTCGGCGGCGACTACCTCGTCGCCGACGTGCGCGTCGCCGCCCGACGCGGTCGGATCGTCCTCATCGGCACCATGGCCGGCACGCGGGCCGAGCTCGACATCGGGTCGACGATGTTCAAGCGGCTCCGCCTGTTCGGCACCACGCTGCGGGGCCGCGACGCGGGCGAGAAGGCGGCGGCCACCGCGTCGTTCGTGCGCGACGTCGTGCCCCTGCTCGCGTCGGGTGCGGTGAAGCCGGTGGTGGCGTGCACCTTCGGGCTCGACGACGCGCAGGAGGCCTACGACAAGCTGGCCGCCGACGCGGTGTTCGGCAAGATCGTGCTCGACCTCACCTGACCCGCGTTCAACCGATGTAGACGGTGATGGTGGTGGGGTCCTTGGCCCGATCGACGATGAACGGCCGTACCGCGTCGAGACCGATGACCCACGACACCGTGTTGTTCCCGTCGGGGAGCTTGCGCACGATCTGCAGGTGGTTGTGGTCGCCGTACTCCAGCGAGAGGTTGCCGGTGTAGGTCTGCGGGTTGTCGGGCAGCAGCGGGTTCGTGCTCAGCGCGGGCTGCATCGTCACCACGAGGAACGCGTTGCCGGGCAGTGAGATCGGGACCGGGGGGTCGCCGTCGACGAACGGCTGCTTCGCCGGATCCTGGTACTGCACCACGTAGCCGGGCGGGGTGCCGTCGCCCAACGACGTGAAGGTGAACGTGACCGCGTCGACGCACCCGACCGCGCCGGCGGTGGCGTCGACGAGCAGGCCGGCCACCGCGGGCCCGATCGACTGCAACTTCGACGTCGTGCCGTGGAACGGCGCGCACGCCGGTGGCGGGGTCGTGGTGACCCCGGCCGCGGCGGCGGTACCGGCCGCGCCGCGCGCGGTGCTCGGCGAGGCCGACCCCGAGGAGCTCCCACGGCTCCCGCCGGAGCACGCCGCCAGCGTGGCCAGGGCCACGACCAACACCGCGCACCGATTCCTCACGGGCCCGGAGGCTAGCCAGCGTGATACCCGACCAGGCGCCGGGAACCCGGCAGTACTGTTACCCGCTCATGGCCACGCTCGCCGAGCGCCTCGGGTACCCGCCCGACGCCAAGCTGCTCATCATCACCTGCAACGATCTCGGGCTCACGCACTCGAGCAACGTCGCGACGTACGACGCGCTGCGCCACGGGATGGCCACGAGCGCCTCGCTGATGGTGCCCTGTCCGTGGGCCCGCGACGGCGCCGGTGGCTACCGGGGCGAAGACGTCGGCGTGCAGCTCACCCTCAACGCGGAGCTCGAGACCTACCGGTGGGGACCGATCACCAACTCGCCCAGCCTGCTCGACGGCGACGGCGGCTTCCCGCGCACCATCGAGGACGCGTGGGACCACGCCGACCTCGACGAAGTGCGGCGGGAGTGCCGGGCCCAGATCGAACGGGCCATCGTGTGGGGCTTCGACGTCAGCCACCTCGGCAGCCACCTCGGCACGCTGCCACGCCGGGCCGAGTTCTTCGACGCCTACCTCGAGCTGGCGGTCGACTTCGGTCTGCCGCTGCGGTTGGGCGACTCCGCCGACGAGCGCGTCGCCGGATTCCCGTTCCGTCGCCTCGCCGCCGAGGAGGGCGTCGTGTTCCCCGACCACGTCGTCGAGTCCCCGCCCGGGGCGCGGCGCCGCATCGAGCGGGCCATCTTCGACCTCGCGCCGGGCGTGACCGAGCTCAACCTGCACCCCGGCATCGACACCGACGAGCTGCGCGCCGCCTCCGGCGCCGACTGGGCCGGCCGGGTCGAGGACCACATCACCCTGAGCCGTGATCCGTCGTTCCGCAACCTGGTGGCCCGGGCCGACGCCACGCTGGTGAGCTGGCGCGCGCTGCGCGACCTGCAACGCGCCTGACCAGTCCTCCGACCCTCCAACCGACCTCCGACCCTCCGACCCTTCGACCGACGGGACGGACTCAGGCGTCGGTGTCGGCCGCCAGCTGCTCGCGCGTCGCGCGCCACGACGGCGAGGCCGCCGCCGCCAGCAGGTCGAGCACGAGGCCGGGATCCCCGGCGGTCTTCATCCGCCCCCGCATGAACGCCACACTCGGCTCGAGCGCACCGGACACGAGCGCACGCGCCTCCGGGTAGGACAGAGTGAGCGTGACGTCGGGCGCGGGCCGCGCCCCGAGCTCGGCTTCCACGACCACACCGTCGTCGACGCGCGCGTGCCACTTCACGTCGCCGTCGGGGCCCGCCGTGACCACCAGCTGCACCGTGCCCGACGGCCCGGGCGCGGTGCCCGTGCCGCGCAGCAGCTCGACCCATTCGGCGCTCAGGAACTCGGCCACGGTCGTCGCCGCTCAGCCGCTCACGCCGACGGGCGCGCGGAGCCCGGCGAACAGGTCGTCCTCGGGATCGTCGTCGGGTACACCGTTGTCGACCAGCGTGCGGGCCAGCACGTACTCCTCCCACGGGAACGTCTCGCGGAGGAGGTCGTCCGGCACGCGCATCCAGTGACTCTCGGGATCGATCTGGGTGCGGTGCGCGAGCAGCGCGGCCCGGCGTTGGGCGAGGAAGTCGCCGACGTCGATGAACGTCGTCGGGAACGGGATGTCGAGACTGCTCGGGAACTGCGCGATGCGTTCGGCGTAGGGGCTCTCCTCCCCCAGCTTCTCGTAGGCCTCGTGCAACGCGCGGATGCGGCGGAACGAGAATCCCGAGTAGTAGAGCTTCGACGGTTGCCACGGCTCGCCGAGCTCGGGGAACTGCGCGGGATCACCGGCGGCGTCGAACGCGGGGATCGAGATCTCGTGCACCCGGATGTGATCGGGGTGCTTGTAGAAGCTGGTCTCGTCGCCGTAGGTGATCAGCACCTGGGGGTGCTCGCGGCGGATGATCGCCACGAGTTGGCCCACGGCTTCCTCCAACGGCGCGTTGGCGAAGTTGTCGGCGCGGGCGTTGGCTTCGGTGTCGGGCATGCCAGAGTCGCGGTAGCCGAGCAGATAGAGCGCGGCGTAACCGATGGCGTCGACGCTCGCGCGCAACTCGGCCTCCCGCACCGCCCGGAGATCGGCGCGCACCTCGGGCGAGTCGACGGCGGGGTTCAGCACGTCGCCCTCTTCGCCGCCGGTGCAGCACACGAGCGCGGCGCGGATGCCCTCCGCGGCGTAGCGCGCCACCGTGCCCGCGCCCTTCGACGCTTCGTCGTCGGGGTGTGCGTGCACCGTCATCAGGGCCAGCGGGTTCCCGGCGAGGTCCAACGGCGGCGTCATTGCCCGAACCTAGTTGGCGGGAGGCAGCCGGTACATTCCATCGATGGCCCGGCGAACCTGCATTTCGTTCGTCGCGCTCGTACTCGCCGTGGGCACCCTGGTCGGCGCAGCACCGGCGTTCCTCACCCCGGCGGCGGCGCACACCGCGCCCACGACCACCACCACGCAAACCTCCACTGCGCCCGCCGACGCGCTCCCGGGAGTCGGCGCCAACGGGCTGACCCGGTGGAAAGCGTGCGGCAAGCGGCTCCAGTGCGCGGTGTTGCAGGTGCCCGTCGACTACGCGCAGCCCGACGGCGCCAAGGTCGGTATCGCGGTGGCGCGCAGCCCGGCCACCGACCCGACGCGGCGCCTCGGTTCGTTGGTCGTCAACTTCGGCGGGCCCGGCGACGCGGGCGCCTCCACGCTCCCCGACTTCATCAGCTCGGTACCCGCCGCGGTGCGGGCGCGCTACGACCTCGTGAGCTTCGATCCCCGCGGCACCGGACACTCACGCCCGATCAACTGCGTCGACGACCAGACCGCCGATGTCCTCAACGCGGTCGACCCCACGCCGAACAGCGACGCCGACCTCCGCGCGTTCTACGACGGCAGCCACGACCCCGTCGACCTCATCGCCCAGTGCGTGGCGCACAACGGTTCGTGGCTGGCCCAGGTGGGGACCCGCAACGTCGCCCGTGATCTCGACCGGCTCCGCATCGCGCTCGGTGACGACCAGCTCACGTTCCTCGGCTACTCCTACGGCACGGTGATCGGTGCGGTCTACGCGCAGATGTTCCCCGACCGCGTCGGTCGGTTCGTCCTCGACTCCCCCGTCGACCTCTCCTCGACTGCAGTTGACGAGCTGCACGCCGACTCTGCCGGCTTCGAGCACGCGCTCGACGCGTTCCTCGCCGACTGCGCGGGCCGCCCCAAGTGCGACTTCTACTCCCACGGCAATCCGACCGCCGCGCTCACCGCGCTCCGAACCCGCTTCGAGCAAGGGCTCACGCTCCCGACTGCGACCATCACGGGCAAGCGCAGCAGTCGCCGCGCCGGTGTGAGCGCGTTCTACACCGCGTTGATCTCCGCGTTGTACGACAAGGGTTACGGCTGGCCGACGTTGGCGCAGGCGCTCGCGACCGCGGAGCAGGGCGACGGCTCGCTGCTGCTGCAGTTGGCCGACGAGTACAACGGCCGCCACGACAACGGCACCTACGACAACATCAACGAGGCGATCGGGACCATCCTCTGCGACGATCGCTTCGATCCCATCCCGAGCTTCGCCGACTACGTCGCGGAGTACCACACCGACGTCGCCACCTACCCGCTCCTCGGGGGCTACCTCGGGAGCACGGTGCTGGGCTGCGATCCCCGTCTGCCGCGGCCACCGGAATCCGAGCAGCTCGGCGACGTGCGCGCGACGGGGACGAATCCGATCCTGGTCGTGGGAACCACCGAGGATCCGGCCACCCCCTACGCGGGCGCCCAGGACCTGGTGACCCGTCTCCCCGGCTCGCGCCTGCTCACGTTCGAGAGCACCGAGCACACCGCGTACACCAAGAGCAAATGCATCGACGACGCGGTCGACGCGTACCTGCTCGACGGCAAGCTCCCACCGGAGGGCAAGACCTGCCGCGCCGGATCTACCTGAGTCTCCCTTCCCGGCTCAGCCGGAGCGGGGGACGTCACTCCACGGCACGTCACGTGACGCGTCAGGCTCCTTCGGCAGGCCGAGCACGCGCTCGCCGAGGATGTTGCGCATGATGGCCGACGTCCCACCCTCGATGGTGTTCGCCTGCGCGCGGAGGAACCCGCGCGCGACAGTGCGGGCGTCGTCGTGGGCGGTCGGCGACCAGCTGAGCGTCTCTTCGCCGGTGAGGCCGCGGCCTTCCCACGCCATGCCGCTCGCACCCTCGAGGTCGATGGCCAGCTTCTGGAGACGCTGGTTGAACTCCGCGTTCTGCAGCTTGGTGATCGACCCTTCCGGGCCCGCTTCCGCGCCGCTGCGCCGGCGATCGGCGGCGCGCTGGTTGGTGAGGCCGATGATCCGGTTGTCGATCCAGGCGGCCGCGAGCCGCTGCCGGAACAACGGGTCGTCGACCGGGCGGTGCCGGTCGATCAGCCGCTGGATGCCGCTGCCCCCGATCGTGTCGCCGCTGACCGAGCCCGAGCCCGACAGCGACACGCGTTCGTTCATCAGCGTGGTGATGGCGACCCGCCACCCGTCGCCCACGGGGCCGAGGCGCCACGCGTCGGGGAGACGCGCGTTGTCGAAGAACACCTCGTTGAACTCGGCGTCGCCGGTGATCTGGCGCAACGGGCGCACTTCCACGCCCGGCGACTGCATGTCGATCACGAAGTAACTCAGACCGCGGTGCTTGGGCAGGTCGGGATCGGTGCGGGCCAGGAGCATCCCGTAGCGGGCGATGTGCGCGAGCGAGGTCCAGACCTTCTGCCCGTTCACCACCCACTCGTCGCCGTCGCGCACCGCGCGCGTCGCCAGCCCGGCGACGTCGGAGCCGGCGCCCGGCTCGCTGAACAGCTGACACCAGATCTCTTCGTTGGTGGCGATGCCGCGCAGGAACTTCTGCTTGACCGCTTCGCTCCCCCACGCGATCACGGTCGGCCCGCCCATTCCGATCCCGATGATGTTGCCCGGCCGCGGGACGCGGTACCGGTTCAACACCTCGTTGACCGAGCGCGCCTGCCCGGGCGTGAGCGAGAGCCCGGCGCCGTACTCGGCCGGCCACGTGGGCGTCGCGTACCCGGCGTCGCCGAAGCGGGTGCACCAGGCGCCGTAGTCGAGGTCGTTGCGGAGCGCGGCCGCCTTCTCGTGGTCGCCGGTGTCGATCGCCTCCATCCACCCGGCGGGCAGGTTCTCGCGCAGCCATTCGAGGGTCTGCGCCCGGAGTTCGTCGGCACTGAGCTCGGCCAGGCTCGTCGACATCTGGTACCTCGTTCTTCGGCAGTCGTACGGCCGAGAAGCGTACCGTCGCTCCCGCGACAGGCTCCGCGGCGCAGCCGAGTGGCGTGCGTAGGCTCCCGAGAGTGATCCGAGCGTGGCGCTACGTCGAGGAGATCGAGGGCCGGACCGAGGTCGATCCCGATCACCTGGCCGACGACGTCGATCCCGAGCACGCAGTGGTGTGGGTCGACTGCGCGAGCCCCAGCCAGGACGAGATCCACCGGCTGCGCAGCCAGCTCCTGATCAGCCCGGTCGTGGTCGACGCCATCCTGAATCCGCGTGAACGCACGAAGTTGCAGCGTTACAGCGACTACTTCCATGTCGCGGTGCACGACTGCGACTGCACCGGCGGCGACCTCGACAGTCGCGAGATCGATGTCGTCACCGGCCCCGGGTGGGTGGTCACGGTCCGCCATCCGACCCCCGCCGGCCCACCGTTCGACATCGACGCAGTGGCCCACCGCTTCGAGCTGCAACGCAGCGAGCACAGCGTCACCGAACAGGGCTTTCTCCTGTGGGCCCTGTTCGACGTGATCGTCGACGGCTACTTCGTGGTCACCGACGCGTTCGACGACCAACTCGACACCATCGAGGAGACGGTGTTCCGCGACGACGGCCAGGGCGGGATCCCGCGCGACATCTTCGCCATGCGGCGCAACCTCATGGAGCTGCGCCGCGCCGCGGCGCCGTTGCGCGACGTCGTCAACGCCGTCGTGCGCAAGGAGATCTCGTTCGTCAGCGACGAAGCGATCGTCCACTTCCACGACGTGTACGACCGCGTGCTGCGCGTCGTCGACCTCGTCGAGTCGCAACGCGATCTGCTCACCGGGCTGCTCGAGGCCGATCTCGCGGTGATCTCCAACCGGCTCAACCAGGTGATGAAGAAGATGACCTCGTGGGGCGCCATCCTCATCGTGGCCACGCTCATCGCCGGCATCTACGGGATGAACTTCCGGCACATGCCCGAGCTGCGCTGGCAGTACGGCTACGCGATGGCGCTCGGCCTCATGGGGATCTGCACGCTCGTGCTCTACCGCATGTTCAAGCGCCGCGACTGGCTCTAGAAACCCGGAGTCGCGAGCCTCCCGTCTAGCTCGATGGTCGACTCCGCTCCGCCCGCCCGTGCGGACCTGGTCGGCGGCCGGCCGGCTCCGCTGCGTCTCCTACCCCTCAGGAATTTCGGCGTGCTCCTCGACCGGCTCGTCGAAGTTGCGCCGGCTGCCGATGACGCGGCTGAAGCGCCAGCCCACCTCGAGCAGGGCGATGGCGACGGCGGCGATGATCGCCGCCTCCACCAACACGTTGCCCGGGGGCAGTTGCAGGGCGTAGAAGTCGCGCAGCCACGGCACCGCGAGGATCACCGCCACCGATCCAACCATGGACGCGACGAGCAGCGTCTTCCACCAGTTGAACGGGCGGGCCTGCAGCACCAGCACCCACAGCCCCACGGCCATCAACACCAGCGCCGACGTGGTCCGCGCCTCGCGGCTCGACAGATCGTGGCCGTACCGCGCGATGCCGTAGGTGATCAGGGCGGCGGCCGCCGCCACGGTGCCCGCAGGGATGGTGAAGCGCAGGACCCGGATGATGAAGCCGGGGATGTAGCGGCGCGAGTTCGGCGCCAGCGCGAGGAAGAAACCGGGGATGCCGATGGTGAACGTACTGATGATCGTCAGGTGCCGCGGCAGGTACGGATAGGGCCAGCCCGCGATCACCACCGAGATGACGAGCAGCGTGGCCCACACCGTCTTGGTCACGAAGAGGTTGGCCGACCGCTCGATGTTCGCGATGACGCGCCGACCTTCGGCCACCACGCCCGGCATGGTCGCGAACTTCCCGTCGAGCAGCACGAGTTGCGCGACCGCGCGCGTCGCGGCCGCGCCCGAACCCATCGCGATCCCGATGTCGGCGTCCTTCAGGGCCAGCGCATCGTTCACGCCGTCGCCCGTCATCGCGACGACGTGCCCCTTCGACTGCAACGCCTTCACCATCGCGCGCTTCTGCTGCGGCGACACCCTCCCGAACACGGAGTGCGCCTCGAGTGCCGTGGCCATGCCCTCGACGTCGTCGGGGAGGTCGCGCGCGTCGTACCCGTCGTCGGCGTGCGGGAGATCGACCCGCTTCGCGACCGCGGCGACGGTGCGGGGATTGTCACCCGAGATCACCTTGAGCGCGACGCCCTGTTCGTCGAAGTAGCGCAACGCGTCGGCGGCGTCGGGCCGGATCTGCTCGGCGAACGTCACCAGTGCGACCGCCTCCAGCGATGCGGGCAGCTCCTCGCCGGCCAGGGCGGCGTCGGTGTGGGCGAGCACGAGCACGCGCCGCCCGTCGGAGGCCAGCTCGTTGGCCCGGGCGCGGGCGGCGGCGGTGTCGTCGAGCAGCACCATCTCCGGTGCGCCCATCACCCAGGTGCCGTGGCCGGCGAAGCTCGCCGCGCTCCACTTCCGGGCCGACGAGAACGGCACCGCACCCGTACGCGACCACCCCTCGGCCGGTGGGAACGCCGCCGCCAACGCGGCGAGGGTGGCGTTGCGGTTCTCGTCGTCGGCCAGTGCCCCCAACGCCTGCTCGACCGGTTCCTGCTCCGCACCGCCGACCAGCTCGAGCGCGTCGTATCCGATCTCGCCGTCGGTGAGGGTGCCGGTCTTGTCGAGGCACACGACGTCGACACGCGCCAGACCCTCCACCGCGGGCAGCTCCTGCACCAGCACCTTGCGACGCGCGAGCGTGACCGCCGCCACCCCGAACGCAACGCTGGTGAGGAGGACCAGTCCTTCGGGCACCATGCCGACGACGCCGGCGACCGTCGCTCGCAGTGCGGCGTCGAGGTCGTTGTCCTGGAGCTGGCTCCACAGGAGGAGAGCAGAGGCCGGGATCAGCACCCACGTGACGATGCGCAGGATGGTGTTGATGCCGTCCATCAGCTCGGAGCGCGTGAGTTGGAATCGACGCGCCTCGGCCGCGAGCTTCGCCGCGTACGAATCGGCACCGACGCGCGTCGCCTGGAAGCGTCCGATCCCGGCGACGACGAAGCTGCCCGACAACACTTCGTCGCCGTTGCCCTTGTTCAGGGGATCGCTCTCCCCGGTGAGCAGTGATTCGTCGACCTCGAGCCCGTCGGCGGTGTGCACGGTGCCGTCACACGGAACCTGGTCGCCGGTGCGCAGCTCGAGCAGGTCGTCGAGCGCCACCGCTTCCACCGCGATCTCGGCCACGGTGCCGTCGCGCACCACGCGTGCCCGCGGCGCGTTGAGCACCGCGAGCTGGTCGAGGGTGCGCTTCGCCCGCACCTCCTGGAAGATGCCGATGCAGGAGTTCGCGATCAGCACGATCCCGAAGGTGGCGTCCTGGATCGGGCCCACGACCGCGATCACCGCGAGCATCGCACCGAGGATCGCGTTGAAGCGGGTGAACACGTTCGCCCGCACGATTTCGCTCAGCTTGCGACTCGTACGCTCGCCGGTGTCGTTCACCAGACCGCGGTCGACGCGGTCCTGCACCTCGGCCGCGGTGAGGCCGGTGGGAGGGGTGACCGAAGCGGCGAGCGAACCCGCTTCGCCCGACAGCTGCGGCGCGCTCACCTCTCGACGCTAGCCCGGCGGGGCCGGAACCAGCGCGATCTCGCCGGTGGCGTCGTCCTCCAGCACGCGGTATCCCCCGAGCTCGGCCAGCCGGGCCCGGCCTTCCTCGGGGCCGAGCGCGATCAGCTCGTCGCCCGCCCGGAGCTCGACCGGCCCGCGAGGCCGGTAGACGTAGCGCCCGGCCCGGCGGATGGCGAGCAGGTAGTAGCCGGTCTCGAGCTCGAGGTTGGCGGCAGCGAGCGTGCGGCCGTCGAGGAACGAGCGCGGCGACACCGGCACCCGCAGGATCACCTCGTCGGTGTCGCCGAACGCGATGGCGAGCACCGGGTGCATCTCCTCGCCCTCCTCGACCAGCCACACCATCTGCTGCGCGGCGTCGCCGAGCTCCTCGGCCGCCGCGCCCAGGTGCAGCAGCCCCCGCAACGGCGACGGCTCGACCTGCTCCGACGCGGCCCGCAACACCCACACCTCGAGCCGTTCGCGCATCTCGTCGAGCCGGTCTTCGAGGCTGTTCACCTCAGCGGCCAGGCCCTGGTCGTTGAACAGAAGGGCCGAATAGGCGAGGCCGATGGCCACCTCGGACACGTTCTTCATCTCCACCAGGACGTCGACGGCGCGGCCGAGGTCGGTGATGACGGCGGGATCGTCGTCGGTACCGGGCGGACGCCACTCGGGCGCACCGGCCAGCACCCGCAGCTCGGGGATCCCGCCCGCGGGCCCGCGCAGGAACAGGACGTCGTCGGGGAGCAACGTGTCGTCGCCGTCGGGGTCGATCATCCACTCCTTGCCGCGCCGGATCGCCATCACCCGCATGCCGACCACGGTCGGGAGGCAGGCGTCGGCGAGCGTGCGGTGCGCCAACCGGGCGTCGGGCCGGACCCGCACGCGGTGCGAGATCTCCTCGGCGGCCGCGAGGTCGGCGACCAACGCGGCGGGGATCCCGAGGCGGTGGGTCACGATGCGAGCGATGTCGACGGCGGCGTTGCCCATGCGCTCGATGGCCGAGAGCACGTGCAGCACGCTCGACATCTCCTCGGCGTCGCGCGGGGAGCGGGCCGCGAGCACGCACACTTCGCGCATGGCGTGCGCGAGATCGGCGAGGCGCTCCTCGAGCGCCTGCACCTCGTGCGCCATGCCCACGTCGCCGAAGAAGAGCGCGGCGTACGCCAGGTCGACCATGAGCTCGGACGTGTCTTTCGCCTCCGAGAGCATCGCCTTGAGATTGCGGGGTTGGTCGTCGGGTGCCATGAGCTCCGGCTTGGGCGCCAGCTTGGAGGATAACCGCCGCCGGCCCGGCCGCGGCACGGTCACGCGCGCAGATGCGGGGAGTCGCGGTCGCGTGCAAGAGTGCTCGGCATGACCGAAATCAGCCTCCCCGCGTTCTCCGTCTCCCCCGTCACGCCCGCCGGTGGTGATTCCTCCGGGCCGGGCGTGCTCCTCGTCCACGAGGGCTACGGGATCTCCGCCCAGCTCCTCCGGTTCGCCGAGCGACTCGCCGGCGAGGGTTACCGGGTGGTGGCCCCCGACTTCTTCTTCCGGGCCGGCGGCCCCGAAGGCGCCGACTTCGCCGAGCTGATCGGCTCGGTCACCCCCGAGGTGCTCGAGGGCGACCTCGCGACCGGCATCGGCTACCTGCGTGCGCTCGGCGCGACGAAGATCGGTGTCACCGGGTTCTGCATGGGCGGGACGTTCACGTACCGGGCGGCGAAGTGGGCGGGCGCGCTCGGCATCTCCGCCGCGGCCCCGTTCTACGGCGGCGGCCTCGCCGCCGAGCTCGGCGACCTCGGCTGCCCCACCCGCCTGTTCTTCGGCGGCCGCGACGACTACATCCCGATGTCCGACATCGAACTCGTGCAGGCCCGCCACGGCGACGACGTCGTCGTGTACCCCGAGGCCGAACACGGGTTCATGCGCGACGGTTCGCCCAACTACGACGAGGCCTCGGCCACCGACGCGTGGAAGCAGCTCCTCGGCTTCTTCGGCGAGCACCTGCAGTAGGGCGCGGGCGCGCCTGCGCCGCGACGGCCGGTGCGAACGCGGATACCGCATTCATTGCCTGCTGGCTTTCGCTCAGCGAAACTCACGCCGCAATGAAAGCGCCGCGCGTGACGGCCGGGGACGCCGCGCGTGGGTCTAGGTGAAGCCGAGGGCGACGATGGCGAGGATCAACGCGAATGCGCCGAGCAGGTCGAGGCTCGACGTGACGATCGGGATGCCGTGGTTGTCGGGATCGAGGCCGAGCCGGTAGGCCGCGACCGCGCCGTAGAAGCCGACGAGCACCGCGAACGTCGTCGACACCAACCCCGCGAGCATCGACACCCCGATCATCTGCAGGCTCCCGGGGCTGCGCAGCCCGGCGGCGGCCGCGGCGATGTCGGCCGACACCCCGAGCAGCAGGAACACCGGCACCGCGTAGAGGTATATGAGCATCACGTCCTCGCCCACCGACCGGAAGCTGCCGCGACCGGGCACGAGCGTGCCGAGGTGCAGCTTGGTCGACACCCGCGCGCTCAGGATCCCACCCGAGCGCGCCGGAGTCCTCGAGGAACGGCGGCACGAGCACGAGGAGCGCCGGGAACACGAGGAACGACTCGAACCGCTTCTCGATGGTGAGGCCGGCGACGACGTCGATGGTGCCGGCGAGCACCAGCACCGGGAGTGACTCGCGCGCAATGCGCCGCAGGATCGGCGCGCGCGAACGCACACTGGCGACGAGCGCGATCACCCCGACTGCGGTGCAGAGCACCGCGACGATCGTGGTGACCCACGGGATCCCCACGAGGTAGGTGGCGAGGAACAACGCGGGCAACGTGACCATGTCGCCGGCCGCGGTCACGATCGGCGACGTCACGTTGTCGAGGTCCCAACTGCGGCGCACGCTGAGCGTCGCGACACCCACCGTGATCGCCATCACCACGATCGACGACAGGAATCCGCCGATCACCGAGATCACCACGAAGTCGACGATCGAGATCGTGTTCTCCAGCCCGAAGGCGACGCACACCGCCTTGGCGAGAAACGCCAGCACCAACGAGATCGACAGCGACATCGACAACGAGGCCGCCAGGTTCTGCCCGACCAGCGTGTCCATGCGCCGCGACATGCGGAACGTACCCGTGTGTACCGCGGTGCCGAGGCGGCTGCCGAGCGCGCCGAACACGTTGCCCCGCATGCCGATCGCCGCGGGCACCAGCACGAGCAGGCCGGGCAGGGCCTGCAGGGTGCCGGTGATGGAACCGAGGGTCAGCCCGGCGAGGAGGTCACCGCCCGAGCTGAGCAGGAGCGCGACGAAGCCCGCTCGGACCCCGGCGGCGTCCGAGTGCAACAGCGCGCGAAAGCGCGCCGCAACGGCTCGCCACGAACGCACCATCGGTACTCGGGGGCTCGTTCATTTCCTGAACTCCTGATCGGCGGTCAAGGCTACCTGGCCGCTTCCCGATCTTCCCCGGCCCGCACCCGCCTGGTGCCTGCTTCGCGGGTCGACATGTGACTAATCAGTCACATATACTGGAGGCGTGGACGAGGTGTTCAAGGCGCTCGCCGATCCGACTCGGCGCAGCCTGCTCGACGAGCTGTACCGGGAGGACGGCCAGACCCTGAACGCGCTCGTCGGGCGCTTCGAGATGTCGCGCTTCGGCGTGATGAAGCACCTGAAGCAGCTCGAGGAAGCGGGCCTGGTGGTCACCAGGAAGCGGGGCCGGGAGAAGCTCCACTTCCTGAACCCGGTGCCGATCCGCCTCGTCCACGACCGATGGGTGAGCAAGTACGCCGAACCGTGGGCCGCCGGGCTCAGCGACCTCAAACAGCGACTGGAGAATCCGATGGAAAAGGTGTTCGAGATCTACATCAAGACGACCCCGGAGCGACTCTGGGAGGCCATCACCGACGGCGACATCCGCACGAAGTACAACTTCGGCGCGCGCGTCGACTCCGACTGGACGCCGGGGTCGAGCTACGCGATGAGCGCGATGGACGGCGCGGTCAGCCTCGGCGAGGGCGAGAACCTCGAAGTCGACCCACCGCGCCGGCTGGTGCAGAGCGATGCGGTTCCTCTGGAGCGACGACGTGAAGGCCGAGGGCACCTCGCGCATCACGTGGGAGATCGAACCGGTCGGTGACTCCTGCCGCCTGACCGTCACGCACGACGAGATGCGCGAGGGCGCCCACGACGAGATCTACGGCGGTTGGCCGATGATCCTCTCGGGCCTGAAGACGTGGCTCGAGACCGGCGAGCAGCTCACCACTCCGGGATCGCTGATGTACAGCTGAAGCCGGGTTGGCGAGTGCCGACTGCCGACGCCCGACTGCCGGCGCCCCACGGGTGCCGGCAGTCGACGTCAGTGGAAGTCGCGGGACTTCAACAGGTCGGTGAGGCCGAGCGGTAGCGACACGATGCGGCGGGCGAGGACGTTGATCACCCCCTGGTGACGTTCGAGCACTCCCCGGATCTCGAGCGCGGGCGCAGTGCGCGCGACCTTGCGGAAGCGCTTCCACACGTCGGGAGTGCAGATCACGTTGATCAGGCCGGTCTCGTCCTCGAGGTTCACGAAGATCACCCCTTTCGCGGTCGACGGCTGCTGACGATGGGTGACCACCCCGGCGATCTCGACGACCGAACGATCAGGGAGCTCGCGGAGCGCCTCCGCGGTGACGATGCCGCGCCGGGTGAGCTCGGCCCGGACGAACTCGGTCGGATGGCGGGCCGACGACAGGCCGGTGGCCCAGAGGTCGGCGGCGACCTCCTCCACCTCGGTCATCCCCGGGAGCATGGGCGCGTCGATCCCGACGACCATGCCCGGCAGCTTGTCGGGCCGGGCGTCGCGCAGCGCCCCGGCGGCCCACAGCGCGCCCCGGCGCGGATGACCGAAGCACGCGAACGCTCCGGCGGTGGCGAGCGCCTCGAGCGCGTCGGTGGGCGCGCCGGTGCGGCGGGTGAAGTCCTGGAGATCGGTGAACGGCTGCTCGACGCGCGCGTCGTCGATGCGATCGAGCAACGCGCTGCTCAAGCCGCGCACGTACCGCAGCCCCACGCGCATTGCGTGGATCGACGGGTCGGCGTGCCACCCGGCCCGCGGGGTGCCGATGGGCCCGGCATCTCCGGTGCGCGGTTCGAGCGTGCAGTCGCGCCGCGATGCCGCGACGCACGGACCGAGCACCTCCACCCCGTGCCGCATCGCGTCGCGCACGATCGTGTGCGGCGAGTAGAAGCCCATCGGTTGCGCGTTGAGCAACGCGCACGCGAACTCCGTCGGGTAGTGGAGCTTGATCCACGAGCTGGAGTACACGAGATAGGCGAAGCTCACCGAGTGGCTCTCGGGAAAGCCGAAGTCGGCGAAGCCTTCGATCTTGTGCACGATGTCTTCGGCCACCGCGCCGGTGATTCCACGTTCGGCCATCCCCGCCAGCAACCGCTCGCGCATCGCGGCCATGCGGGCGTGTGAACGTTTCGATCCCATCGCCTGGCGCAGCCGGTCGGACTCCCCCGGCGAGAAGCCGGCGACGTCGATCGCCATCTGCATCAGCTGTTCTTGGAACAGCGGCACCCCGAGGGTCTTCTCCAGGCACCGCTCGAGCAACGGGTGCGGGTAGGTGACGGGCTCCTCGCCGTTGCGGCGCCGGAGATACGGGTGCACCGAACCGCCCTGGATGGGTCCCGGGCGGATGAGCGCGACCTCCACCACGAGGTCGTAGAACCGCTCGGGCCGCAGGCGGGGCAACGTGGCCATCTGGGCCCGGCTCTCCACCTGGAACACGCCGATGGTGTCGGCGGCCGACAGCAGCGCGTAGACCTCGGGCTCCTGCGGGATGGTGGCGAGATCGATGTCGACGCCTTCGTGCTCGCGCACGAGGTCGACGGCGAGGTGCAGCATCGTGAGCATGCCCAGGCCGAGCAGGTCGAACTTCACCAACCCGGCCGCCGCGCAGTCGTCCTTGTCCCACTGCAGCACCGAGCGGTCTTCCATCCGGGCCCACTCCACCGGGCAGAACTCGATCAACGGGCGGTCGGCCATCACCATCCCGCCCGAATGGATCCCGAGGTGCCGCGGGAAGTCGATCACCTGCTCGGCCAGCCCGAGCGCGAGCGGCGGTACCGGCGGCCCATCCTCCTTCAAGCCCTCGAACGATGCGCTGTCCCTCCCCCCATCTTCTGGTCGCGCTCGCTCGCCGCTCAATGCGCCAGACCGGTTCCCATCCGCCCGCTCGCCGCTCCACCGGTCGATCCACTTGGTGAGCGCGTCGGCGTGACCGGGTGAGAGGCCCACGGCCTTCGCCATCTCGCGCAGCGCCGAGCGCGGCCGGTAGGTGATCACATTGGCCACCTGCGCGGCACGCTCGCGCCCGTACTTGTCGTAGACGTACTGGATCACCTCCTCCCGCCGCTGGTGCTCGATGTCGAGGTCGATGTCGGGGGGGCCGTCGCGCTCGGGCGAGAGGAAGCGCTCGAAGAGCAGGCCGAGCTCGACCGCGTCGGCCTGCGTGACACCGAGCGCGTAACACACCGCGCTGTTCGCCGCGCTCCCCCGCCCCTGGCAGTAGATGTCGTGGGTCCGGCAGAACTGGACGATGTCGACGAGCACGAGGAAGTAGCCGGGGAAGCCCAGCTGCTCGATGACGTTGAGCTCGTAGGCGATCTGACCCATCGCCTGCTCGTGGTGCGAATGCGTCGACGGGTAGCGGATGCGCGCGCCCCGCGCGGTGAGCTCGCGCAACCAGGTCATCTCGGTGTGCTCCGCGGGGACGTCGTGATCGGGCAAGTTGGGCGCGGCGAGGCGGAGATCGAATGCACACGCGCGCGCGACGTCGACGGTGCGCTCGACCGCACCCGGCCACCGGGCGAAGCGGCGCGCCTGCTCACTCGCGCTGCGCAGGTGCGCGAACGGCGAAGCGGGGAGCCACCCGTCGATCTCGTCGAGCGAGCGCCGCGCCCGGATCGCCGACAGCGCGGTCGCGAGCTGTCGTTGCGCGGGCGTCGCGTAGTGGACGTTGTTGGTGACCACCACGTCGACACCCGCGGCCACCGCCATCCGGGCGAGCGCGTCGTTGCGGTGCCGGTCGATCGGATCGCCGTGGTCCCACAGCTCCACCAGCACGCGTTCGGACCCGAACCCGGCGACGAGCTGGTCGAGGGCGCGGCGCCCGGCCGCGGGGCCGTCGCGCACCAACGCCGCCGGCACCGTGCCCTTGCGACAGCCGGTGAGCACGTACCAGGAGTCGTTGCCCACGCTCGGCGCCGGGTGCTGGTGCACCGGCGCACGCGCCGCCCGGGCCAGCGCGTCGAGGGTGGTGCGCGGCGCGCCCTTCTCCCCCGCGAACTGCGCCTCGCTGATCGCGCGCGCGAGCCGGGCGTAGCCCACCGGCCCCTCGGCCAGGATCACGAGATGCTCCCCTTCGGGATCGGGCTCGCCGTTCGCGGGCCGGGTGATCCCGAGTGTCATCTCCGCCCCGAAGACGGTGGGGAGCGAGTGCTCGCGGGCGGCGAGGGCGAAGCGGACCACGCCGTAGAAGCCGTCGTGATCGGTGACGGCCAGGGCGCTCAACCCGAGGCGCGCCGCCTCGGCGGCCAGCTCCTCGGGATGGCTGGCGCCGTCGAGGAAGGAGAAGTTGGTGTGGCAGTGGAGCTCGGCGTAGGCCGCCATGCCCCGAAGGTATCGAACATACGTTCGCTACACCAATCCGCTGTGCCGGCTTGCTGCACCAGCTCGCCGCAGGTCGGCCTCAGTCGGCCCCGGCGACCCGGGCCCGCAGCTCGTCCATGCCCCGGGCGACCGCGAGCAGGCCGTCGCACAGGGCCTGGAACGTCTTGTCGGCATACTCCCACCGCTCGTCCTCGGTCTGCCCCGATGGTTCGAGCGTGCCCTCCATGAGACCGCGGAGCCCGAGCTCGGACGTGAACTGCGCCTCGTCGAGCAGGGCCCGGATCTGGTCCTCGAACGTCATGGGGCCAGTGTCGCGCGCCGTACGATCGTCGCTTCCGGCGCGAACCCCCGGCCGGTACGACGCCGCGCACGACGAGGAGGCCACCATGCTGCTCGCCGGCATCAACCACGTTGCCGTGATCACCAACGACACCGACCGGCTCCACGCGTTCTACCGCGACGTGTTCGAAGCCGAGATCTTCTCCGACTTCACCACCGCCGAAGGGGCCGCGGCCGGGCGCCTGTCGTTGGTCACCATCGGCGAGCACACCCAGCTCAACGTGTTCGAGCTCGAGGGCAACACCGAGGCCGACCGTCAGGTGCCGATGTTCGGCCGCGGGCGCATCGACCACATCGGTCTCGAAGCCGCGTCGCAGGAGGCGTTCGACGAGATCCGCGAGCGGCTCATCGCGCGCGGCTCGACCGACGGCTTCGTCACCGACTTCGGCGCCGCCATCAGCCTCTTCTTCATCGATCCCGACGGCCTCGAGGGCGAGGTGGCGCTGCACAATCCGGCGGCCACCGCCGCCGACATGAAGCCACCCGGCACGCCCGCCGCCGGCTACGAACGGGTGCGCTGAGCTCCTTGCCCGACGTATACGAACCGTGAGTGATGCCGCGCTCGTCGCCGCCCACGACGACGACTTCTGCTACCTCACGACGCGGGGACGCGTCACCGGGCGTCCGCACGAGATCGAGATCTGGTTCGCGCGCGACGGCAGCACGCTCTACTTCCTCGCCGGTGCGGGCGAGGCGTCCGACTGGGTACGCAACCTGCGCACCGATCCCGCGGTCTCCGTGCGCGTGCGCGACACCGCGTACCCGGCGAGTGCGCGCGTCGTGACCGATCGCGATGAAGACCGTCGGGCGCGCACCCTCGTGTTCGACAAGTACCAACCGCGCAACGCGGGTGAGCTCGAGTCGTGGCGCGAACGCGCGCTGCCGGTCGCGCTCGACGTCGCGGTCTGAGGACGCGGCGCGCCGTACGCGACGCGCACCGCCGGTACGCGATCAGTCGTAGATCGCCTCGACCGCGGCGCGCCCCGCTCGAGCACGACCAGACAGGCGACGCCGGTGTCGTGCTCGCCCGCCACCACCACCTGCCACAGCGCGCACCGCCGGCGCCGGTCCCACCAGCGCAGGTCGTGGGCCCACGGCCCGTTCGACGCGCCCAGGCGTCCGCCCCCTCCGGGCAACGCCGCGCACCACAGCGCGGCCGGTGGCGCGGAAGGTTCGCCCCGACCCGAGACGGTGACCGGCGTGCCGTCGGCAGCGAGCAACTCGGCGGCGAGTGGGGGATCGAAGATCCGCGCCGGCGACGGGCCGGGGACCGAACCCGGCCACGGCGCGGCCGTCGAGCCAGCCCGACCCGCCTGCCCGGCCGCACCCGAGGGGTCGGAGGGATCGCCGCGGGCCTCGCCCCACGGGACCCACCGCACCCGCTCGACCGGCGTACGCCCTCCCGCCGCCACCGCGGTGACGACCGCCTCGTGCCCGAGCATCCCCTGCACCCGGGCCAGGGCGCGCCCGGCGCGGTCGGCCGCCGCGGGATCACCACCCCAGAAGCCCAGTTGCCGGCCGGTGGCGGGGCCGAGGTCGTCAGGGGCCAGGCGCAGGAGGGTGAGGCCACCGGTGACGACGTCGTCGGGTGACTCTCCCGGCTTCACCTCCGCCACCAGCCACGCCTCGAGCTGCCAGCGCACCCGCGCCACCAGCGTGGCCGGGGTGAGGCCGCCCTCGTGCCGCCAGCAGCGGGTCAGGCGTTCGCCGTGCTCGGTCTCGGCTTCCACCACCACCCGGGTGCAGCACAGGCCGAGGTCGTCGAGGTGCCCCAACAACCGGTCGGCGAGCATCTTCGCCGCGAACGCGGCTTCGTCGACGCGGGTGGCGGGCGGATCGAGCTCCATCGTCTCGGCCAACTCGGGCGGGGGCACGGTCGCCACCGGATCGTGCTCCACCACTCCGCGGGCCAAGCGGTGCGCGAACACCCCGGTGGCACCGAACCGGCCGAGCACCGCGGCGTCGGGCAGCGCGGCGAACGCGCCGAGGGTGCGGAGCCCGAGCCGGGCGAGCAGATCGACGAGCTCACCTCCACCACCGTGCACCGCGTCGACCGGCGCGACCAGCACCGAGATCGGCCAGGGCGCGAGGAACGCGTCGGCCTCGTCGGGGGGAACCACCACCACCGGTTCGCCGGGCTCCGACGGTTCGGGCACCCGCGCCGCGAGCCCGGCCGCGAACATCCCACCGGCGACGCCGACGCGCACGTCGGGGATCCCCAGCTCGCGCACCGCGCGACGATCCGGGCTCCCAATGCGTGGTCACCCCCGAAGTACCGCGAGGGTCCGCGCGTCGGGAACGACAGTGCACCCGGTCGTTCGAGCACGAGCCGCGGCACCAGTTGCTCCACCACCCGGACGACGGATTCGAACGCGCGCGCGTCGGCCGCGTCGTCGGCGTCGATCACCACGAGGCCGGCGCAGCGCGCTTCCGCTTCGCGGCGGCGCAACCCGACGGTCACCCCTTCGTCGCGCGCCTCGACCGACGCCGTGCGCACGACGAGCCCGCGCTCACCGCGGTCGACCACCACCACCGGCACGCCCACGAGCCCGGCGTCACGGCGCCGGGCCACCACCACCGGCCAGTCGGGACACCACAGGCAACACGTCCGTT
The DNA here is from genome assembly GCA_963819735.1 of uncultured Actinomycetes bacterium. GTDB lineage: Bacteria > Actinomycetota > Acidimicrobiia > IMCC26256 > DASPTH01 > CAWFXC01. Next base: position 197,325 of record CAWFXC010000002.1, read on the forward strand.
CCGGCTCGCGTGCTCTCACTTCCGAACGCACACCTGAACCCACGTCCGAACGCCTGGCCCTAGCCGGCGCGGGCGAGCTCGCCGAGGCGCGGACGGGCGGCCGCGCCTCGGCCCTCCACCCGCACCTGCAACCGCCGACCGGTGAGGAAGCCAGCGCGCTCGTGGTCGTCCCACGTCTCGTCGTCCCACGCGCTGCGGTCGGCGTGCACCGCGAAGGTGGCGCCTGCCGGCCACGATGAGCCGCGTCCCTCCCAGGCCACCAGCACCGCCTCCCGCTCCCGGGCCCGGGCCACCAGGCGGCGGGCGTCGCCCAACCCCACTCCCCGCGGGACCTCGGCCACCACCAGGCTGACGCCGTCGAGCAGGGCGGCAACCACGGTGGCCCAGCGGGCGGGGGGAACCCGCCGGACCACCGCGAACCGTTCGAGCGCCACTCCGGCCTCGCGCGCGGCGAGGGCACCCAAGGTGCCGTCGAGGTCGACGGCCGCCGCCCACTCCCCCAGCGCGGTGACCGCCGCCGCCAGCTCGAACGCGAGCGTGGTCGATCCCGCGCCCGGCGCACCGGCAACCCGCAGCACCGACCCCCGCACCACCACACCGTCGGGCACCAACCCCGCCAAGCTGCTCGACAGCGGGACCGCGCGGTCGCGCGCCAGGATCAGCGGCTGCGCACGGCGGGCCACGGAATCGAGGTGCTCGCGCGCCGCGGCGTCGCGTCGGGGAAGTGCGGCCAGGGCCATGGACCCGCGACAGTACCGAACGTACGTTCGGTCCGTCAAGCCCCGGCGGGCTCGCGGTTACACCTGCTTATGCAGTTGCTTATGCAGTTGGTTCGGGGGTGGGCAGCGGCTCGACGCCGATCGCCCGCAACGAGTCGGGCGACCAGCCCGCGTCGTCGCCGTAGTACCCGAAGAGGTGCTCGATGGTCTCGACCACCTTGGGCTCGAGCGCATCCCACTGCTCCGGGCCGGCTGTCACCGACGCCGCGTTCGAGTAGACGGTGACCGACGTGGCGCCGAGGTCGAAGAGCCTCCGGGCCAGCACGTCGGGCGGACGGCCCTGGTGCACGTCGTCGACCGATGCGTACCGCTCGATCGCCATGCCGGTGAGCGAACGGTTGGTGTCGAAGATCCGCACCGACGGCGACAGACCGTGGCGGACGGTGACGGTGATGAACTGACCCATGGGGCCAGAGGTTACGGGCTCAGACGACGCGACGAAGCACTGCCCGACGAAGCCTTGTCTGACGAAGCACTGCGGTCATGCGGCGCGGCCGAGGGCCGCGAGCAGTTGGGTCTGACGGTCGGCGTCGGCCGGCACGGCCACCGTCGTGCCGAACATGCCGCTGGCGATCAGCATCTCCTGCTGCGGTTCCAGCACCTCGAAGCACGCCTCGACCAGTGCGGGGTCGATCGCCCGGTCCTGGCCCGTCGACGCGGCGACGTCCCATCCGTGGATCAGCACGTCCATGAACCGGTGCCCGCAGTAGATCTCACCCGGGACCGGCCCGTACGAGACCGCGCACGGTGCCCCCATCGCGCCCGCGGCCCGGAACGCGGCGGCGGCCACCGCGGCCGAGGCGTCGTACGCCGCGACCGGGTCGTCGCCGAGCACGTCACCGTCGAGCGCGGTACCGACGTCCTCGATGCTCTTGCCCCCCGCCAGCTCGGCCGCCCAGTAGTTGCCGGTGACGATGTGGTTCACCAGCTCGCGCACCGTCCAGTCGGCGCAGACCGACGTCGCGGCCCACTGCGCGTCCCCCACTCCGGCCACCCAGCCCCGGGTCGCATCCAGTGCCCGCGCGTGCACCTCGGGAAGATCGACACTCATCGCGCCACCTCCAGTTCCGAACCAGCTGGGTCGACTCCGCCCTGCGTGCGGAAACGCTACGCGAACAGACGGCCCGTTGCTGGTGGCACCCCGCGCCAGCAGAGCGAGTCCATGAAGATCCACGACCGCCGGTGGATCGCGCTCGGCCCGTATCCCGCGAGCGCGGTCTTGTGCGCCGGCGCGGGATAGCCCACGTTCGACTCGAAGTCGTACGGCGGATAGTGCTCCGATGCTTCCCGCATGAGCGCGTCGCGGGCCACCTTCGCCACGCACGAGGCCGCCGCCACCGCCAGGCACTTCGTGTCGCCCTTGATCACGGTGGTGACGCGCGACCCGAGCCCGAGGTAGTCGTGGTTGCCGTCGAGCACGATGCGATCGGGCCGGTACCCCTGCGCGTCGAGTTGGGCGAGGGCGCGCATCCCGGCCACGCGCTGCGCCGCGGTCATGCCGAGCTCGTCGCACTCCTCGTGCGACGCGTGCCCGATGCCGACCGCGATCGCCCACCGGTGCACCGACGCGGCGGCGCGTTCGCGATCGGGCCGCGCCAACTGCTTCGAGTCGCGCACACCCCGCACGTGCTCGGGCGCGGGCACGACCGCGGCGACCGTGACCGGCCCGGCCCACGCCCCTCGACCGACCTCGTCGATCCCGCAGACCACGCGGTCGCCGGCGTCCCACAGCTTGCGTTCCAGGCGCAGGGTGGGACCGGATCGGCGGGGGCCAGACATCGTGCCGCCGAAACTACCCGGGCTCGCCGTCGAGCCGCGCGATGTTGCCGGCCTCCGCGGGATCGGCAGGCGTGGCGAACCACGCGTCGAGCATCTCGCCCGCCACCTCGCGGCTGGTCAGCCGCAACCCCATCACCAGGACGTTCGCGTCGTTCCACTTCCGGGCCCCGGCGGCGGTGGCCGCATCGGTGCACAACGCGGCGCGCACGCCCCGCACCTTGTTGGCGGCGATCGACGCCCCGGTACCGGTCCAACAGAACAGCACTCCCGTCGCAGCGGCCCCGTTGGCCACCAGCCGCCCTACTTCGAGGCCGACCTCGGCCCACTGCTTCGCGTGCTCCACCTCGGACTCCGCCAGCGGACCCACCGGCACGACCTCGTAGCCGCGCGCCTCGAGATCGGCGCGCACCGCGTCGGTGAGCGCGGTGCGCTCGTCGGAACCGAATGCGATCCTCACGCCCGCGACCTCGGCCCACTCGTGCCGTCGAGCGCTCGGCGCACGTCGTCGAGCACGTCGAAGCGCACGCACTCGACACCGTTCGTGTCGCACCAATCGGCCAACTCGCCCTTGGCGAACACGACGTCGGCCTGGCGCGCGGCGTGGCGATCGCTCGCGCCGTCACCGATCAGGAGGGTGGTGCGCCCGCGCCGCTGCGCGTCGCGGATCGGCGCCGGTTTGCACACTCCGCACAACGCGCACGCGCACGTGGGGTCCTGGTTCGGAAAGTGCAGCTCACGGGTGACGAAGTCGACCGAGTTGGTGAACACGTCGAGACTGAGCGGCCCGCACGCGTCGTGCACGTAGAAACCGAAGCCGTCCGACACCACCACGACCTCGGCTCCGCCATCGCGCAGGTCGCGCACGAGCGGACCGAACCCCGGATCGAGCTCCACTTCGGCCGCCACCGCGCGCACCGTCGCTTCATCGCCTTCGACCAGCGCCCACTGCGCGGCGATGCACACGCGACTGCCGATCTCGCCCCGCTCGTACTGCTCGTGCAGATCCCACCACTCGGGTGGCGCGGTACGGGCGAGGACGTGGCAGCCGACGTCGACCCTGCTGATGGTGCCGTCGAAGTCGAGGAACACCGACACGTGCGACAGGTCGAGGGCGGCACGCGTCATCCCGGCGAACCTACCCGCGCGCCCCGCCCGGCCCCGAGCATCTCGGAGTTCACCCCCACATGTGTACGTCAAGTCCGAGATGCTCCGGAAAGGAGGGACGGGAGACCGGGTGATCCAGGGCGCGCTCCGGGTGCGAATGGGCTCGGTACCCGCAACCGGACCCGGGAGGCAGGAGCCCTGATGAGCACCGAGGACAACATCAAGACCGTGCAGACCGTCTACGAGGCCTTCGGACGCGGCGACGTGCCGACGATGTTGGAGTCCCTCACCGACGACGTCGACTGGGCATCCGAGGCCTGGAGCACCGACGCGCCGGCTCCGTGGTGGGGCGTCAAGCACGGCAAGGACGGCGTGGGCGCGTTCTTCCAGGCGTTCGGCACCGCGATGGACGTCGAGGAGTTCACGCCGACGGTTATCGCGGCGAACGGTGACGACGTGCTGACCGTCGTGCACTTCAAGACGACGTCACGCGCCACCGGCCGCACCGCGGAGATGGACCTGCACCACCACTTCCGCTTCCGCGACGGCCTGATCGCCTACTACCGCGGCACCGAGGACACCCAGCAGACCGCGGAGACCCTGAAGGCCTGACCAGCTCACGGCGAGTGGGCCCGTCGTGCGCGTGCCCCACCCTCACACGTGGTGGGGCACCGACACGACGGCCACCCCGGGCTCGAACAGGAGCCGCGCCTTCATCTGCAACGCCCGGTGGTTGTGCAGGCCGTGCTGCCACCACTTGGGGACGAACTCGCCGATCACCACGGTCACGAGATCGGCACCCTCGGCCTGGATCGCCTCGACCTCCTGCAACAGGGGCTCCCCGAGCTCGCGGTAGGGCGCGGCCACGATGTCGAGCGGTACCGGCAGCTTCTGCGCGGCCCACGCGGCCTCGATGGCGTCGACGTCGTCGGGCAGCTCGGCGATGTGCACCGCCCGCACCCGGTCGGGTCCGAGCAGCTCGGCGACCCGCAATGCTTCGTACGCACCCGCGTGCAACGTGGCCACCGGCACCAGCGCCACGTGCCGGCTCGGCGCGCGCGTCACCAGCGTCATGTCCCATTCGCAGGTGGGCAGGTTCACCACCACGATTCCTCGTTCCATCAGCAACCCCGCCTTGAGCCGCAACGCGTCGTTGTGGCGCAGTACGTGCGACAAGCGCGCCTCCTCGATGGTCTCGGGCACGACGACGGCACACAGGTGATCGGCGTACTCGGCGCGCTCCGACCGCACGACGGCCCGGGCCGTGCGCACCAACCCGCGTTGCACGGGGACGAACTCGAGCGCTTCGCCGTAGCGCGCCCAGAACGCGGCGCCGAGGCTGCGGTCCTCGGGCCCGATGTGCACCGCCCGCACCCGATCGGCGCCGAGGTGGTCGACGTACCGCATGGCCCGGTCGAGCCCGTCGTCGAGGCGCGACACGAGGACCACCGCGGCGAGACGGTGCGCGCCGGCGATGGCCAGCTCGGGATCGGGCTCGTCGAGCTTCTGCGCGACGTGGTCGTAGTGCTTGTTCACGCGGACGAGCACCGCCACCGTGACCGGCACCACGATCATGATGATCCACGCGCCGTGGGTGAACTTCGTCACCGCGATCACGATCCCGACGACCCCGGTGGCGACGGCCCCCACGCCGTTGACCCACAGACCCCGCTTCCAGTTCGGCTCGCGGCAGGGTGAGGTGACGCTTCGCCATGCCCCCCTGCGACAACGTGAACGACGTGAACACGCCGATCGCGTAGAGCGGGATGAGGCGATGGACGTCGGCACCGAACGCGACGGTGAGCAGGGTGGCCAACGCGGCCAGCACGATGATGCCGTTGGCGAACACCAGCCGCCGACCGCGCTTGGTCAACGGGGTCGGGAGGAACTTGTCGTGCGCGTGGAAGCTCGCAAGGCGGGGGAAGTCGGCGAAGGAGGTATTCGCGGCCAGCACCAGGATGAGCATGGTGGCGGCCTGGATCACGAAGAAGGCGACGTTGCCGAGCGTCCCGGTGCCGACGATGGCCCGAGCGATCTGGCTGATCACCGTCTCCTTGGTGTTCGGGATCGGGTGGAGCTTCCAGGCGAGGAACGAGATCCCGAGGAACATCGTGCCGAGCAGCACCCCGAGCCAGGCCAGGACCCGGCGCGCGTTCTTCCATTCGATCGGCTTGAACGCGGGCACGCCGTTGGAGATCGCCTCCACGCCGGTCATCGCGGTGGACCCACCCGCGAACGCGTGGAGCAAGAGGAATATCCCGACCGATCCACCGGCGCCGGCCGCCACGGTGGCGTGCTGCACGTGGATCGGGTCGAGGTTGCCGAGCAGCGCCTTGACGAAGCCCACGGCCACCAACGCGAGGATCGACACCACGAACAGGTACGTCGGTACCGCGAAGACCCGGCCCGACTCCTTGACGCCCCGGAGGTTCATCCACGCGATGATCCAGATCAGGGCGACGGCGATGGCGACGCGGTACGGGTACACGGACGGGAACGCGGAGTACGCGGCGGCCACGCCCGCCGACACACTCACCGCGACGGTGAGGATGTAGTCGGTGAGCAGCGCCACTCCCGCGACCTGTGCCGGGAGCACCCCGAAATTGTCGCGGGTGACGATGTAGGCACCGCCGGCGCTCGGATACGCCTTGATCGTCTGGCGGTACGAGAACACCAGGATCACGAGCAGCGCGACGATGCCGATCGAGAGCGGGATCAGCGTCTTGAACGCGAGCGCGCCCGCGCCGCCGAGGAGCAGCACCCCGAGCATCTCCTCGGTCGCGTACGCCACCGACGACAGGGCGTCGCTGGCGAACACCGCGAGCGCGGTGCTGTTGCCGAGGCGCTCGTGCATCTCCTGGTCGGTACGGATCTTGCGCCCGAACAGCATGTTGACGATGTCGGCCCGCCGCGGTTGCCGACGGCCGGGGCCCGACCCACGCGACCGGGGGCCGGGCGCGCCTTCCGGCGCGGCGACCGGAGCCGTACCCCCGGGATCCGAACGCGACGGATCTAGGCTCGGGTCGGTGATCGTCGAAGCCATGTCGTCATCGTCATGGACCCGGCGTCAAGAGGCCGTCAGCGCCGTACCGTGACCCGTCAAGATGCCGTCAAGAACGGGGTGCAGGCCCTGGTGGCCGTCGCGCTCGTCGCCGGCGCCACCACGCTCGGCCGCCTCCTCGACATCGACATCACCGCCGCCGCCCTCCTGCTCCTCATCGCCGCGCTGCTGTCCACGCTCCTCGGTCGCGTCGGCGCGGTGGTGGGCACCGCGCTCGGCTTCCTCGCGCTCAACTACTTCTTCACCGCCCCCACCGGCAGCTTCGACGTGCAGAAGGGCGACGACCTGGTCGCGCTCCTGGCGTTCGTGGTCGCGTGCGGGGTGCTGAGTTGGACGGTCTCGCGGCTCAACGGTCTGCGGCGCACCGCCGAGCAGCGCGAGCGGGAGACCCAGATCCGCCTCGATCTCACCAGCCGGCTCATGGCGGGCGAGGATCCCGACACCGTCGTCGCCGGCGCGGCCGAGGCGTTGGTCGCGCTGTTCGCACTCACCTCGTGCACGCTGCGCGGCCCCGGCGTCTCGTCGACCGCGGTCGGTCCCGGCACGCCGGGCCCGCCGATCACCGTGCGCATCCCGCCCCTCGACGTGGAAGCGACGGCGCGCCGCGAACAGCCGCTGTCGTCGTCGGACCGCGCGTTGCTCGAAGCGCTGGTCGCGGGCTTGGCCGCCGCCATAGACCGGCTGCGGCTCGAAGCCGAAGCGCGTGAAGCGCGTGTCTCCGCGCAGGTCGGGCGCACCCGTTCCGGCTTCCTGTCCGCAGTGACCCACAACCTGCGCACGCCACTGGCATCGATCAAGGCCGCGTCGTCGACCCTGCGCGCCCCCGATCTCGACCTCGACCCCGAAGACCGGCTCGAGCTGCTCGACACGATCTACGACGAGACCGATCGGCTCGAGCGCCTCGTCACCAACATCCTCGAGCTCAGCCGCGTCCGCGCCGGTGCGCTCGATGTGCACCGCGAATCCGTCGACCTGCGCGACCTCGCCCAGGCATCGGTGCGACGCCTCCGGCCGTTGGCCCGAGCCCACCGAATCCGGCTCGACGTCGATCCCACGGTGCGCGACGTCGAGGTCGACATCCAGATGATGGAGCAGGTGTTCGGCAACCTGCTCGAGAACGCTCTGCGCTTCGCGCCGCCCGGGTCGGAGATTCTGATCTCGGCCCGCACCAGCCCGTGCGCGAGCGGCACCGGGACCGGCGCGCCGGCGGGTGTCGAGGTGCGCGTGGCCGATCACGGGCCCGGTGTCCCGCCCGCGGAGCGGGAGCGCATCTTCGAGGAGTTCACGCGGGTCGACGGCCGCCCCGACGCCACCGGCACCGGACTCGGGCTCGCGATCGTGCACGCACTCGTGACCGCGCACGCCGGGCACGTATGGTGCGAAGAGACGCCAGGAGGCGGCGCGACGATCGCGTGCTTCGTGCCGTCGGAGGGCCGTACGTGACCACCGTGTTGGTAGTTGAAGACGACACTCCCCTGCGCCGTGCGCTGCGCACGAGCCTGCGAGCGCGCTCGCTCGACGTGGTCGAGTGCGCGAGCGGCCAGGATGCACTCGTGCTCGTCGCCGACCGCCGGCCCGACGTCGTGCTCCTCGATCTCGGTCTGCCCGACATCGACGGCGTCGAGGTGCTCCGCCGGATGCGGTCGTTCAGCGAGGTTCCGGTGGTGGTGCTCACGGCCCGCGACCGTCAGAGCGACAAGATCGCCGCCCTCGACGCGGGGGCCGACGACTACGTCACCAAGCCGTTCGACATCGAAGAGCTCCTGGCACGCGTCCGCGCCGTCCTGCGCCGCGTCCCACAGTCGGCATCGGCCGTCGCGGTCGTCCGCATCGACGACCTCGAGATCGACCTCGCCCTCCGGCAGGTGCGGCGCGCGGGCGAGATCGTGCACCTCACCAAGACGGAGCTCGCGCTGCTCGAACAGCTCGTGACCAACCCGGGCAAGCTCCTCACCCACGAGTACCTGCTCCGACAGGTGTGGGGCCAGGGCTACGGCTCGGAGAGCAACTACCTGCGGGTCTACGTCGGCCAGCTCCGACGCAAGCTGAGCGACGACGCCGCCAACCCTCGGCTCATCGTCACCGAGCCCGGCATCGGGTACCGCTGGATCGGCAGCGAGAGCGAGCTCGACTCGCAGGAGACCCGCTCATCGTGAACGAACCAACGCAGGAAGTCGCGATCGTTCCCCACACGCACTGGGACCGTGAGTGGTACGCCCCGTTCCAGGCGTACCGCGTGAAGTTGGTGCACCTGGTCGACGACCTGCTCGCGCTGCTCGAGGCCGATCCCTCGTTCACGCGCTTCCTGCTCGACGGCCAGACCGCGGTGATCGACGACTACCTCGAGGTGCGTCCCGAAGCCGCGCCGCGCCTCGCCCGGTTGGCCGCCGACGGCCGGCTCCAGGTGGGTCCGTGGATGATCCTCATGGACGAGTTCATGGTCTCGGGCGAGACGATCATCCGCAACCTGCAGCTCGGCACCGCGCGCGCCGCGCGACTCGGTGGTGACGCGGCGATGCGCGTGGGCTACCTCCCCGACATGTTCGGGCACATCGCGCAGATGCCCCAGATCCTGCGCCTCGCCGGGCTCGAGCACGCGGTCGTCTGGCGCGGCGTGCCGGGGGCCATCGACAAGACCGCCTTCACCTGGACCGCGCCCGACGGCTCGAGCGTGCGCGCCGAGTACCTCTACGGCTCGTATTCGAACGGACGCGACATCCCGCAGGACCCGGAGCAGCTCGTCGCCCGGGCGCGCGGCTACCAGGCGGAGTTGGGGTCGGCACAGCTCCCCGGCGGCGGCATGCTCCTCATGAACGGCTCCGATCACCTCCTCCCCCAACCGTGGCTGGGGCGGGTCGTCGCCGCCGCCAACGACACGCAGTGCGACTACCACTTCGCGGTCACGTCGCTCGGCGAATACGTCCGCGCGCAACCGTCCGACGGCATCCCCGTCTGGCACGGCGAGTTGCGCTCCGGGGCGCGGGCCAACGTGCTCATGGGGGTGGCGTCGAACCGTGTCGACGTCCACCAGGCCGCGGCGCACGCTGAACGCGCACTCGAGCGCCTCGCCGAACCGCTCAACGCGCTGTTGCTCCCGCCGGCTGAGTACCCCCACGCGCTGCTCGGCATCGGGTGGCGGCAACTCGTCTTGAACAGCGCGCACGACTCGTCGTGCGCGTGCAGCGACGACGAAGTCGTCGAAGCGGTGCGGGTGCGCTACCAGGAAGCGCGGCAGATCGGCGACGCGCTCGCCCGCGACGCGCTCCATCAACTCGCCACCACCGTCGACGCGCCGCCCGGCTCGACCATCGTGATGAACCCGACGGCGGCGACGCGCCGCGGGTTGGTGACCGTCCCGATTCCCGGTGCGGGTCCCGTGCACCTCGTCGCGCTCGACGGCACCGCGTGCCCGAGCCAGGTCGTGGGCACCACTGCGGGGGAGGGCATCTCCACCGTCGTCGTCGGGCAGAAGATCCGCTGGGTGCTGGAGATGATGCGCGGCCCCGAGCTCGCGGGCGCCCGCATCGCCCGGGTCGACCTCGATCGCCTGCCCGACGGCACGGTCGAGCTCACCTTCCACGACGCCGGCCCCGACGACACCCCGATCGATCTCGAATCGACCAAGGAGCAGCTGCTCGCGCTCGGGGAGGCGGGCGAGACGATCTCGATCAAGCAGCGCCGCGCACCCGTGCGCGAGGTGGTGTTCGCCGCCGATCCGGTGCCGGGATTCGGCTGGCGCACCTTCCGCGCCATCGAAGGCCGCGGGCCCACCACCGCGGTCCGCGCCGAGGGACTCGTCGTGGAGAACGAGCACTTGTGGGTCGAGGTCGATCCCGGCGACGGCACGTTCACGATCGAGGCCGACGGTGTCCGCATCGCGGGGGCCAACCGCTACGTCGACGGCGGCGACGGCGGCGACACCTACAACTACTCGCCACCGGCCGTCGACACCATCGTCGAGCGAGCGGCGTCGGTCACGGTCGCGGTGGCCGAAGCGGGTCCCGCGCGCGCCGGCTCGTCGTCACTGCGCAGTACGCGCTCCCCACGCACGCGATCGGCGACGAACGCTCGTGCCGCGAGCGCAGCGCCGACACCGTGACCACCGAGGTACGCACCACGCTGGAGCTGCGGGCGGGAGAGCGCTTCCTGCGTGTGCACGTCGAGTTCGACAATCGCGCGCGCGACCACCGCCTGCGGGCGCACTTCCCCCTCGCGGCACCGGTCCATGGCTCCGACGCCGAGTGCGCGTTCGCGGTGGTCCACCGCGGGCTGGTCGCCGAAGGCGGCCCACACGAGTTCGGCCTACCCACGTTCGTATCGCGCCGCTTCGTCGACTGTTCGGCGCCTCCCGCGTCGGGACCCGACCAGACCGGGCTCGCGGTGCTGCACGACGGGCTGCTCGAGTACGAGGTCGTCAACGAGGGCTCCGAGCTCGCGCTCACGCTCCTGCGCGCCACCGGCTACCTCTCGCGCTCGGAGCTGTCCCTCCGGCCGAACCCGGCCGGGCCACTCGATCCGCTCGAGGGCCCCCAACTGCAACGGGTCCTCGCCCTCGACTACGCGCTGCTCCCCCACCGCGGCGACTGGCGCGCCGCCGGTCTCCACGAGGCGGCCGACGAGTTCCTGGTGCCGCTGGAACGGGTGCGGGGTGGAGGCTGGCCCGGCGCCGCCGCCCCTGCCACCGGCCGCGCCCTGGCCGTCGAGGGCGCGCCGGTGTCGGCGTTGCTGCGCGACGAGTCCGGCGCGCTGACCATCCGGCTGTACAACCCGTCCGACGACCCGGCCGAGGCCACCGTCGGCGGCGACGACACGCGCGGTCCGGCGCGCGGCACGGTGATCGACCTCATGGGCGAACCGCAGGGCGAGTTCACCGGCTCGATCAGGCTGCGCCCATTCGAGATCGCGTCCGTCCGGCTCGACTGAGCGCGCCGACCGCCGCCATGCACGCGCGGTCAGGGTGGCGACAACAACGTCTCACCGTGGGGTTCGGTCGTCGACCAGGTCGGATCGAGCCCCGGTACGGTGAGCCGCACGTCGGCCGGCGCATCCCACAGCAGCGCGGGCCGGTCGCCGTGCCAGCGCACCGAGAACGACACCGGGCCCCGGCGGGTCGGCGCGTCGCGCACATCGACGGCGAGACCGCGCCACTCGGGCGGCCATTCGTCGAGGAGCACGACCGACGCGTCGTCGTCGCGCAACAACGTGTTGCGCACCGCGGCCAGGAACGCGCAGTCACCCGACGCCGCGAGATCGCGCGCGGCCGCCCACGTCGCCGGAGTCGGCACCCGATTCCCGAGCCGGCGCCGCTCGCGGCCGGTGAGGCGCGCCCACGCGCCGGCCGCCTCGGCGTCGAATCCCCAGTCCTCGAGCGTGGCCACGACCGCGGGATCGGCCTTCCACGCCTGCCCGGCGAGCAGGGTGGCCGCCCACGCGGTGTCGACCGCGGTCTGCAACACCGGATCGGGTAGCTCCACCCGCATCCCCCGGTCGAGCTGTGCCCGCCATCCCCGCGCCACCGCGTCCGGCCCGGGCAACGCCTTCACGTCGACCGTCCCGAGACCGCGCAGACCGAGCGTGACGGCGGCGCGGAGCGTGGTGCGGTGGGCGACCGGGTAGAGGAAGGCCGCGGTGAGGCGGGCCCCGCGGTCCCGGCGGGGCGCGAAGGGCCCGTCCGACGCGTTGCCGCTGGTGACGGTGTCCTCGGTCGTACCGTCGGCCGCGACCGCCCACCGCGAGGGTGGTCGAGCGGTCCGCAGCGCGGCGCGTCCGTCGACGTAGACGGTGTCGCGGTCCAGATCGACGGTGCTGGCGCCGCGCACCACCAGCGCGGCCACGAACGGCGCCGGTGATTCGTTGGCCACGTCGATCACCGCGACGTCGTCGGCCCCCGCCACCGCGGCGCCGAACACCCGCTGCACCGCGTCGCCGCCGGGAACGCGCATCGACGTCTGCACGACCGGCATGTCGTCGACGCGCGACTGGCGGACCGCGACCTCGCGCCCGGGCACGTGCCACCGGTCGTCACCGCCGATCCACCAGTCGAGCTCCCAGCCGATCCGCTCGCCGATCAGTCGGCCGGTCCGCCCGACCGACGCACCGCGCGCGCCGCCCAGGACCCCGATGAGGATGCCCTCGTCGATCACGACCAGACCTGTCCCACGCTCATGACAGGCCGTGCAGCTCCGCCTTCGCCTCCCGGAGCATGAGCTCGGGTACGAGCTCGGCCGGTCGGCGACCGTCGTAGAGCACCGCGCCCACCATCGCCGCGATCGGCATCTCGATACCGGCCCGCTCCGCGAGCTCGAGCAGCGCGGCGGTGCTCTTGACTCCCTCGGCCACCATGTTCGACTCCGCCACGATCTCCTCGAGTGATCGCCCGCGGCCGAGCTCGAAGCCCACGTTGCGGTTGCGGCTCTTCGTGCTGGTGCACGTGGCCACGAGATCGCCCAGCCCCGCGAGCCCCGCGAACGTCATCGGCTCTCCACCCAACGCCACGCCGAGCCGCGCCACTTCGGCGAGCCCTCGGGTGATGAGCGCGGCCTGCGTGTTGTCGCCGTAGCCCAAACCTGCCGCGGTACCCGACGCGATCGCGATCACGTTCTTCATCGCGCCCGCGACCTCGCAACCGATCACGTCGGGATTCGTGTACACGCGGAAGCTGCGGCTCATGCAGAGCTGCTGCAACTCGCGGGCGGTCGCCGGATCGGGGCAGGCGATCACCGACGCGGCAGGCTGACCCTCCGCCACCTCGCGGGCGAGGTTGGGGCCGGTGAGCACCGCTACGCGGTCGGGGCGATGGCCGGGCAGCACGTCGAGCGTCACTTCCGTCATCCGCAGCAATGTGCCCTGTTCGATGCCCTTGGCCAGGCTGACGACCGGCGTGTCGGGTTGCACGAGGGGCGCGGCGGCCTCCAGCACGGCGCGGAATCCGTGCGACGGGACCGCCATCACGATCACACCGGCGCCGGAACACGCTTCGGTGAGGTCGGTGGTGGCCCGCAGCTCGCGCGGCAAGGCGACGCCGGGCATGTAGGTGCGGTTCTCGTGCTCGGCCGCGATCTGGGCGACGACGCCGGCGTTGCGCCCCCACAACACGGTGGGCGCGTGCTGGTTCACGATGGCGGCGACGGTGGTTCCCCACGAGCCGGCGCCGATGACCGCAACGGATGCGCCGGGCTCCACGATCGGTAGCATACGTGGAGCGATGTTCCATCACTTCTCCTCCCGGGTCGCGCGCCGATGACGCGTACGGGAGTGGTGATCCCGATCCACGCGTTCGCGCTCGGCAAGGCTCGGTTGGCCGACGCGCTCGACGCGTCCGAGCGAGCCACTCTGGCCCGCCGGTGGGCCGAGCAGGTCGCGACCGCGGCCGCCGATCACCTGACGATCGTGGTGTCCTCGGATCGCGAGGTACGTGAGTGGGCACGCGGGCTCGCGCTCGATGTCCTCGACGATCCCGGCACCCTCGACTCCGCCGCCGACATCGGCCGCGTGGCACTGCGCGACCGCGGCTGCACCCGCGTGGTCGTCGCCCACGCCGATCTCCCCCACGCCCGCACGTTCGCGGGCGTCGTGCGCGACGCGTCCCGGCCCATCGCGGTGATCGTCCCGTGCCACCGCGACGACGGCACGCCGGTGCTCTCCCTGCCCGCGGCCGCCGACTTCCGCTTCGCCTACGGGCCGGGATCGTTCCGCCGCCACGCCGCCGAAGCGCACCGCATCGGTCTGGGACTGCGCGTCGTGCGCGACCCCGACCTCGCGTTCGACGTCGACGTCCCCGAGGACCTGCTCGAGCTCGGCACCGAGTTGCAGGCATCACCCGCCCCGTGACCGGCGCAGTCTCGGCGGATCTGCCCATCCCCGACCGCGTACTCGCGATCGGGGCCCATCCCGACGACATCGAGTTCGGGTGTGGCGCCACGTTGGCCAAGTGGGCGGCCGCGGGCACCCACGTGGAGTTGGCCGTGCTCACCGACGGTTCCAAGGGCACGTGGGACCCCGATTGTGATCTGGCCGCCCTCGTGGCGACCCGCCAACGCGAGCAGCGCGATGCGGCACGCGCGCTCGGGGCCGCCGACGTCCACTTCCTCGCTTACACCGACGGCGATCTCGACAGTGGTGTCGCAGCACGCGAACGGGTGTGCGAGGTGATCCGCGCCGCCCGGCCCGACGTCGTCCTCGGCCACGATCCGTGGAAGCAGTACCGCCTCCACCCCGATCACCATCACGCCGGCCAACTCGTGATCGACGGCATCGTCGCCGCGCGCGATCCGCACTTCTTCCCGCGCGCCGGCGTGCCGCACCGGCCCACGCATCTCCTGCTCTTCGAAGCCCAGGTGATCGACCACGTCGAGCACGTCGCCGACACGGTCGACGTCAAGATCGACGCGCTGCTGTGCCACCGGAGTCAGTGGCGTTCCACCATGGGAATCGATGCCGATGCGCCGACAGCCGACGCGCAACGGGAAACGTTCGCCGAGAAGATCCGCGCTCGAGTCGCCACCGACGGTGGTGAGGCGTTCAAGCACCTCGACGAACTCTGAGGTCGCGGCACCGATCGTCGTCGGCGATCCGCAACGCCACGCGAAGAGGGAGGACCCCGCAGGGCCCTCCCTCGCTCGTGAACCGAAGTGCTTGCGTCAGCGACGCTTGGCGACGCGGCGCTTGGCCGGCGCCTTCTTCGCGGTGCGCTTGACGACGCGGCGCTTTGCGGGCGCACGCTTCGTGGTGGCCTTCTTCGCGGTGGCCTTCTTGGCCGTCCGGCGCTTCGCGGGCGCCTTCTTCGCGGTGGCCTTCTTCACGGTCCGGCGCTTCGCGGGCGCCTTCTTGGCGGTGGCCTTCTTGACCGTCCGGCGCTTCGCGGGCGCCTTCTTGGCCGTGGCCTTCTTCACGGTCCGGCGCTTCGCGGGCGCCTTCTTCGCGGTGGCCTTCTTGACCGTCCGGCGCTTCGCGGGCGCCTTCTTGGCCGCGGCCTTCTTGACCGTACGACGCTTGGCCGGCTTCCGTGCCGCCGTCTTCTTGGCTACACGACGCTTGGCCGGCTTGCGGGCCGTCGTCTTCTTGGCCGTTGTCTTCTTGGCCGTTGTCTTCCGTGCAGTGCGTCTCTTTGCAGGAGGCACGGTCACCACCTTTCGCTAGGAATATTCGGGTCGTAGGACCAGGCGGGAGCCCGTTCCTACTTGTTCACGGCTGACTTGAACGCAGCTCCTGCTGAGAACTTCACGCCCTTTGATGCCGCGATCTGTACCGGCTCGCCCGTGCGCGGGTTGCGACCCGTGCGCGCCGCGCGTGATGAGCGGGAGAACGAACCAAAACCGGGAAGTGTGACTTTGTCGTCGGATGCGACTGCTGCCTGCACCGATTCGATGAGCGCATTCAACGCGCGCTCTGCATCGGCTTTGCTGAGCCCGGCACCCTCCGCAATGCTGTCGACGAGCTCTGACTTGTTCACGCTGGCCTCCGAAAATGTGTGCGTGTTCCAGGGAAGTTGAACGCATTTATGACGATACGTCAAGCATTTCGACATCGCGCGTGACGAAGTTGCTCGACATGCACGAGCTCTTGCATTCCAATTGCATGCTCGTATTGCGCCCGCGATGCGCGCGCGCATGCGCGCAACTGCAGACGACAGTACGACTTTCTGTCGACGAAGTGGTGGATTAGCGGAAAGAAACTTCGCGCCGTGCGCGCGATTCGTCGCGCGAACACACGTGACGTGCGCGTGATGTGCACACACGCGACGCGTCATCGCGCATGCGAATTGCGCGCACCGCCCCTCACGCGCGCCACACGCGCGTGTCGGTCGACGCACGTGCGGAGTCGCGTTCACCGCATTCGCGAACGTCCCGATCACACGCGTCCCGAGCTCGGCGCGCGCACCTCGATGCGCCGATGCCACCGAATGATGGCCCTGGATCCCGATGCTGAGAGCGGCCACCACCTCGTGCCCATCCCCGAGCCGATCCCGGCCTGGACGCGGAGAAGCCCGGCCCCGAGGGCCGGGCTCCTGGTTGCAGCCCCGAGCAGATTCGAACTGCCGTTACCGCCTTGAGAGGGCGGCGTCCTCGGCCACTAGACGACGGGGCCAGACTGCGTTGCTACGAGATCGCTTGCGGTATTGCCGGAGCTCGGGGGGGAGGACTCGAACCCCCAAAGACAGGACCAGAACCTGTTGTGTTGCCGATTACACCACCCCCGAAGGTCCGACCAGAGTAGCGGACGCGCCCTCCGGCCTTCCGAGTGATCCCTGCTGATCCCCGGCGCTAGCTGTGCAACTGACGGAGGTTGTTTACAGCGGGGTCGTGGTCTTCTGTCGTAGTCGTTCGTAGGGGGTCTGTCCATCGAGACCGCCGTGTGGACGGTTGAAGTTGTAGAAGTCCTCCCATTCCTGGAGCTTGTCGTTGAAGAGCTCGGTGTCGTCGATCACGACGCCGTCGAGCATTCGGTAGAACTCGTCGGCGTCGATGCGGTGTGACCGTTCGACCTTGCCGTTGAGGCGTGGTGTCGCCGGCTTGATGTAGACGTGGCCGATGCCGCGGTCGAGGAGGTGCCAGTGCAGGGCGCCTTGGAACTCGGCTCCGTTGTCGGTCTGGATGACCTCGACGCGGAACGGGAGCTTCTCGAGCACGTAGTCGAGGAACTGGATCGCGGTCTTCTGGTCGTTGCGCGGGTAGATCCGCAGCACTCGGATCCGGGTGCAGTCATCGATCGCGGTGTATTGGTAGTGCTTCTTCCGCACGCCCGGAAGCGGTTCGATGAACTTCACGTCGACCTGGACCCGATGGCCGGGCAGTGGCTTCTCGTAGCGCTTCCAGCGGTCGGTGTGGCGCTTGTAGCGCTGCGACGCCGGCAGTCGGTTCAGGCCGAAACGCTTGAGGATCCGGTACACGCCCGAGTGGCCGATCTCGATGTCGTGGTAGCGCTTCAAGTACATCGAGATCTTCAACGGCCCGAAGTGGTAGTGCTGGCGCAGGTAGATGATCTTGCCGACGACCTCGGTCGGCGTCTCGTTCGGATGCGCAACGGTGCCGAGGACCGGTCCCGCAGCCCGGCTTCGCCTTCGTCTTCGTAGCGGCGTCGCCACTTGTAGAAGCACTGACGGGTGATCCCGTAGTAGCGACACGTCGCCGCGACACTCCCGCTGACCTCTTCGGCGTGGCGGAGCACCGCCAGGCGATGCCGGACCTTGCGTTGCTGCTCTCGATCGTCCATCCAGATCTCCAATCACAGGAGACCCCGGATGTAAACAACGTCCGTCAGGTTTCAGAGCTAGCCCAACCGCTCGCGGGCGGCACGGAGCCGAGCGACGGTGCGCTCGCGCCCGAGGAGGAACATCGAATCGAACAACGGCAGGCCGCGGTGCACCCCTTCGACCGCGGCGTAGAGGGCCGGCATCGCCTTGCGGGGTTTCAACCCGAGTTCCTGGATCACCGGCTGGATCGCGAGTGCCTCGAGGTTCCAGTCACAGGTCTCGAGGTACGCGATGACCGCGTCGAACAGCTCGCCGACGCGTTCGGTCTTCTCGACCACCTCCCACGATTCGGGCGCTATCGCGAACTCCGCATCGTCGACGAAGAGGAAGTCCATCTGGGCCTCCACCTGCGTCAACGTGACCGCACGCTCCTGCGCGATCGCCACCGCCGCGGCGAAGACCCCGGCGTCGAAGCGCTCGCCGTACCGTCGGCGCGCCATCGGTTCGACCCGCGCGATCAGGTCTTCGAGCGTGATGCGGCGGATCCACTCGCCGTTCAGCCAGTCGAGCTTGGCCCGATCGAAGCCGGCCGCCGCGTGGGTCACGCGATCGAGGTCGAAGGCCTCGACCAGGTCGGCGGCGCTCATCACGTCGTTCCCGTCCTCGGGCGGCGCCCAACCGAGGAGCGCGATGTAGTTCATGAGCGCTTCCGGCAGATAGCCGTCGTCGCGGAAATCCTCCAGCGCGACGGCGCCGTGGCGCTTCGAGAGCTTCGCCCGCGACTCGCCGTCGACGATCAGCGGCAGGTGCGCGTAGAACGGCACGTCGGTGGCCCCGAGCGCGCGCCGCAGCGCGAGTACCCGATGGGTGGAGTCGATGAGGTCTTCGCCCCTGATCACGTGCGTGATCCCCATCTCGAGGTCGTCGACCGCATTAGCGAGGAAGAAGATCGGTGTACCGTCGGAGCGGACGATCACGAAATCGTGGATGAGCGACCACTCCACCCGCACCTCACCACGGATGAGATCGGTGAACGTGCTCACACCGTCTTCGGGCGTGCGGAACCGAATCGTGCGGGGGCGTCCATCGGCCGCCAGCGCGACCCGTTCGTCGGGGCTCAACCCGCGGCAATGGCCGTCGTACCCGGGGGGACGGCCTTCGGCGACCGCGGCGTCGTTGCGGGCGCGCACTTCGTCTTCGGTGCAGTAGCACTCGTAGGCGTGACCGTCGGCGAGGAGACGGGCGGCAGCGGCGAGATACTCCTCGAACCGGGTGCTCTGGAGGATCGGGCCTTCGTCCCAGTCGATGCCGAGCCAGCGGAGTGTGTCCTGGATGCCGACGACCCACTCGTCCCGGCTCCGGGCGACGTCGGTGTCCTCGATGCGGAGCACGAGGGTGCCGCCCTGGTGGCGCGCCTCGAGCCAGTTGAAGAGCGCGGTACGGGCGCTGCCGATGTGCAGCGAACCGGTCGGCGCGGGCGAGAACCGGACGCGCACGGTCATCTCTTCACCGTCGTGTCGCGGTGCGGCGCGGTCACGCGGGCTCGAGCGCCTGTCGGAACTCAGCCCGGAACTCGTCGAGCAGGGCCGGGACCTGCGGCGGGTGGCGCAGCACCGCGTCGGGGACCGCGTCGACGAACCCGCGCCGCACCCCGTACTCGTGGTGCGCGCCGTGCACCTGTTCGGCGCGCCAGTCGACGAATTCCGGCGCGACGGCGCCGGTGTAGCCGAGGAGCGTGGCGGCGATCTCGACGTCGGCCA
This sequence comes from uncultured Actinomycetes bacterium, assembly GCA_963819735.1. GTDB lineage: Bacteria > Actinomycetota > Acidimicrobiia > IMCC26256 > DASPTH01 > CAWFXC01. The sequence goes on from CAWFXC010000002.1 coordinate 216,999, forward strand.
TGGTCGGTGCCCGCCCGAACGACGACGCCCGCTTCATACCCAGCTCCGACACGATGGCGAGCGCGTCGTCGATCGACTCGTGCGGGCCGAGCACGATCTTGTCGCGCAGGCGGTTGGCAAGTGAGATGGCGTAGCCCACGTTCGGGCCCGGCCGGCCGAGCAGCTCGCCGGTGGGCTGACCGGCGACGAGATCGCCGGGGCGGGTGGCGGTCCAGGCCTTGGCCGGCGGCATGTGGACGCCGGGCGCCATGTTGGTCTCCTGGCGCGACGCGTGCTCGATGTCGGAGGGAACGAACGGATCAGTGGGCATGCGAGATGGCTACTGCGCCGACGCGCCGAGGAGCAAGCCGTACACCAACGAGTCGTAGAGCGCCTGCCACGAGGCTTCGATGATGTTCTCGCTCACCCCGATCGTCGTCCAGGTGCGGTCGCCGTTGGTGGAGTCGACCAACACCCGGGTGACCGCCCCCGTTCCCTTGCCGGTGTCGAGGACCCGCACCTTGTAGTCGGTGAGGTGGACGTGCTCGAGCGCAGGATTGTCGGCGCCGATCGCGCGGCGCAGCGCCGAGTCGAGCGCGTTCACCGGGCCGTTGCCCTCGGCGGTGGTGATCACCCGCTCTCCCGCGACGTGCACCTTGATGGTGGCTTCGGTGGTGACCGCGCCCGGTGTGGTGAACGCGTCGTCGTCGGTGATCACGCGGTACGACTCCACCTCGAACCACGACTGCTCCCAGCCCGCGGCCCGGCGCATGAGCAACTCGAGCGACGCATCGGCGACCTCGAAGTGGTACCCCTCGTGCTCCATCCGCTTCAGCGTGTCGATGAGGTCGTTGAGCTGGGGTCCGTCGAGGGTGACGCCGAGCTCCTTGGCCTTCATCGTGAGCGTGCTCTTGCCCGCGAGCTCCGACACCACGAACCGGGTGCCGTTGCCGACGGAGTCGGGCGGTACGTGCTCGTACGCATCGGGTCGCTTGGCGATCGCGCTCACGTGCAGGCCCGCCTTGTGCGCGAACGCCGACGGCCCCACGTAGGCGGCCTGCGGGTTCAACGCCATGTTCACCAGCTCGGCGACGTGATGGGCGACGGGTGTGAGCCGCTCCATCCGGTCGGCGGGGATGGTCTCGATCCCCATCTTCAACGTGAGGTTCGGGATGATGGTGGTGAGGTTGCAGTTGCCGGTGCGCTCGCCGTAGCCGTTGATGGTGCCCTGCACCTGGATCGCACCCGCGCGTACCCCGGCCAGCGCGTTGGCCACACCGGTGCCGGCGTCGTCGTGGAGGTGGACCGCGATCCCGACGTCGCCACCGAAGTAGCCGACCACTTCGCGCACGATGCGCTCGACCTCGTCGGGCAGCGTGCCGCCGTTCGTGTCGCAGAGCACGAGCCGGGTCGCGCCCGCCTGCACCGCGCCCTCGAGCACGCGGAGACCGAACTCGGAGTTGCGGCGGTAGCCGTCGAAGAAGTGCTCGGCGTCGTAGAACACCTCGCGTCCGTCGGCGTGGAGGAACTCGACCGAGTCGGCGACCATGGCGACGCCTTCGTCGAGCGTGGTGCCCAGTGCTTCGAGCACGTGGTAGTCCCAGGCCTTGCCCACGATGCACACGGTCGACGTGCCCGCGGCCAGCAGGTTGCGCAGCGTGTCGTCGGAATCGACCTTTCCCTTGACCCGGCGGGTGGAGCCGAACGCGACCAGCGTGGCGTGGTCGAGCGAGAGATCGGCGGGCGCGCGCCGGAAGAACTCGTCGTCCTTCGGGTTGGCGCCCGGCCACCCGGCCTCGATGAAGTCGACGCCGAGCCAGTCGAGCTGCTCGGCGATGCGCAACTTGTCGTCGACGGTGAGTGAGATGCCCTCGAGCTGGCTGCCGTCGCGCAGCGTCGTGTCGTAGATCTCGACTCGCGCCGGCCAGCTCGGGTCGCGTACCGGGGTCACATCGTTAACGGACATACTCCAACCAGTCTTTGTACTGCTCGACCTCGCCGCGCACGGCGGCGAAGTAGGTCTCCTGGAGCTTGCGGGTCATGGCCCCCCGGTTCCCGATCACGCGGTCGTCGACCGAGCGGATCGGCACCACCTCGGCCGCGGTCCCGGTGAGGAACGCCTCGTCGGCGAGGTAGAGGTCGTGGCGGAGCAGTTGCTCCTCCACCACCTCGTAGCCGAGGTCGCGGGCGATCGTGATGATCGACGTCGCGGGTGATGCCCGCGAGCGCGCCGCTCGACAGCGGCGGCGTGATGAGCCGGCCGTCCTTCACGATGAAGAGGTTCTCGCCGGTGCACTCGGCGACGTAGCCCTGCGGGTTCAGCAGGATCGCTTCGTCGTAGCCCGACTTCACCGCTTCGATCTTGGCCAGGCTCGAGTTGATGTAGATCCCGGTGCCCTTGGCCGCGACCGGGTTCACGTTCGGGTCCATGCGCCGCCACGACGAGATCTTCATGCGCACCCCGGCCTCGAGGCTTTCCTCGCCGAGGTACGCGCCCCACGGCCACACCGCGATCGACACGTTCACCTCGCACGGGAGCGGGTTGAGGCCGATCTCCCCGTAGCCGAGGAACGCGATCGGCCGCACGTAGCAGGAGTCGAGACCGCTCTCGCGCACGGTGAGCTTGCACGCCTCGACCAACTCATCGCGCGTGTAGGGGATCTCCATCATGATGAGCTTGGCGGAGTCGAAGAGGCGCTGGATGTGGTCAGTGAGGCGGAACACCGCGGGTCCGTCGGCCGCCGCGTAGGTGCGGATCCCCTCGAACACGCCGGAGCCGTAGTGGAGGCTGTGGGTGAGCACGTGCACGCGCGCTTCGTCCCACGCGACGAGTTCGCCGTCCATCCAGATCTTCTCGGTCTTTTCGATAGGCATGCTGGGAGCCCCCTCGTGCTCAGATCCGGGCGGCGATCGCGTCGCCGATCTCGGCGGTCGATCCGTTGACGTCGTCGGACTTGTCGACTGCGGCGCGTACTCGCGCGGCGGCATCGGCCTCGCCCAGGAACTCCAACATCATCGCAGCCGACACGATGGCCGCGCGCGGATCCGCGGTGCCGGCGCCGGCGATGTCGGGCGCCGAGCCGTGGACCGGCTCGAACAGCGATGGCCCGGTGCGGGCCGGGTTGAGGTTGGCCGACGCGGCGCGCCCGATACCGCCGGCGATCGCGCCGCCGAGGTCGGTGAGGATGTCACCGAAGAGGTTGTCGGTGACGATGACGTCGTAGCGGCCGGGATCCTGCACGAAGTAGATGCAGGCGGCGTCGACGTGGTGGTAGGCGGTCGTGACGTCGGGATACTCCGCCGCCACCGCGTCGAAGGCGCGCTGCCAGAGATCGCCCGCGAACGTGAGCACGTTGGTCTTGTGCACCAAGGTGAGGTGCTGCCGCGGCCGCCCCTGGGCGAGATCGAACGCGTAGCGCACGGCGCGTTCGACACCCATGCGCGTGTTCACGGAACCCTGGGTGGCGATCTCGTGGGGCGTGCCCTTGCGGAGGAATCCGCCCTCGCCGGCGTACGTGCCCTCGGTGTTCTCGCGCACCACCAGCATGTCGACACCGTCGTTGAGTGTGCTCGGGCCGGCCACGAACGGGCGCAGGTTCACGTAGAGGTCGAGCTCGAACCGCAGCGCGAGGAGCAGACCGCGTTCGATCACACCCGGGGGCACGTCGGGGGTCCCGACGGCACCGAGCATCACCGCGTCGAGGGCGCGGATCGCGTCGAGGTGCGCGTCGTCGAGCACCAGGCCGTCACGCAGGTAGCGGGCGCCACCGAGGTCGAACGGCACCGCGTGGTACTCCACCCCGGCCGCGTCGACGCACTTCATCGCCTCGGCGACGACCTCGGGGCCGATGCCGTCCCCGCCGATGATCCCGATCTGATAGGTCACTGCTGTTCCTCGCACGAGAGTGGACTGGGACGCGAGATCGTCCCGGCAACGAAAAACCGCCCACCGAAGTGGACGGTCGACCGCGAACGCCGGGGGCCGGCGTTCGCTACGAAATGACGATGACTCGCGGGTACGAAGTGAAGGGTGTGCGCCGCATGAACCCACCATGTTGCCAGTTCCGCGCGCCGGTTGCAATCTGAATGGTCGGGGTCGTGCTGGGACAACGGTTGCGGGGCGACGACCGGGACGCGCCCTGAGATCGGCCTGAGAAGCCGTCCAATCGGTTCGCGCAGATTGCCCGTACTCTTCCGGCGAACTCCCGCTCCCCCGGAAGGCTGCTCAATGCTTCGGCTGATCAAGTGGCTGTTCCTCGCGGTGGTGCTCGTGGTCGCGGCGGCGGTCGCCGGCTGGTACTTCTTCATCCGGACCGACCCGGCACCGCGCGCCGAGATCAAGCTCACGCCCACCACCCCCGCGTCCGCGAGCGACCTCGACGGCACGTGGGTGGTCAAGCCCGGCGACAGCAACAACTTCGTCGGCTACCGCGTCACCGAGAAGCTGTTCGCGAACATCAGCGACACCACGGCCACCGGCCGCACCGACAACGTGACCGGCACGATGACGATCGACGGCACCACCGTCAACGACATCACCGTCACCGCCGATCTACGCGACCTCTCGTCCGACAACAGCTTCCGCGACGGTCGGATCCAGGACGAAGGGCTGGAGTCGAACAAGTTCCCCGAGGCCAAGTTCGTGCTCACCCAGCCGATCACGCTGTCGGCGGTGCCCACCGTCGGTCAGGAGATCACCACCCAGGCCACCGGTGACTTCACCCTGCACGGCGTGACCAAGAGCGTGACCATCACGCTGCAGGGCCGGTGGGACGGCACGCAGGTCCAGGTGGTGGGCAGCCTGCCGATCGCGTTCTCCGACTACAACATCACCGCGCCGACGGCCCCCGCCGTCGCCTCGGTCGACGACAACGGGGAGATGGAGCTCCAACTCTTCTTCAAGAAGAGCTAGCCAAGAGCAAGCGAAAGGGGGCCGCCGGGGCGAAGCCGGTACCCTGCCGGGATGGATCCGTCCCATCTCTCCCAGCAGGCCCACGATCGGCTCGAGGAAGAGCTCGCCGAGCGCTCGGGCCCCCGGCGGCGGGAGATCTCGGCTTGGATCGAGCGCGCGCGTGAGCACGGCGATATCAAGGAGAACGCCGACTACGACGCAGCCAAGAACGAGCAGGGCCACAACGAGGCCCGCGTCCGGCAACTCGAGGAGCTCCTGCGCACGGCCGTCGTCGTCGAAGGACCGGCGGGCGACGTCGTCGCGCCCGGCACCATCGTGGAGATCCGCATGGAGGGTGACGACGACACCACGCAGTACCTCGTCGGCTCGATCGAGGAGCGCAGCGACGAGTTCGAAGTGCTGTCGACGTCGTCGCCGTTGGGGCAGGCCCTGCTCGGCCACGGTCCCGGCGACTCGGTGAGCTACGCGGGGCCGCGCCGCACATTCGACGTCGCGATCGTGAGCGTGCGACCGGTCGGTTGAGCACGTGAACCTGGTCGGGCACGTTGCGGTGGCACTTCCCGGCCGGGAGCCGGCCCCGTCGACCGAGTTCCTGGTCGGCTGCATGCTCCCCGATCTCGCGGCGATCGCGCGCGTGCGATTGAGCCGGCCGACGGGCCCGCTCGGCGACGGTGTCGCGTTCCACCACACGTGCGATGCCGCATTCCACGAATCGGAGTGGTTCCGGTCGCGCAACGTCGAGCTGCGCGACGCCCTGCTTGCATCGGGCGTCGATCACGGGCCCGCCCGCGCGTGTGCACACGCGGGGGTCGAAATGGTGCTCGACGGCGCACTCATGGCCGATCCCGAGGTCGACACGCACGCGCGCGCCACGCTCCTGGCCGTCGACACCGGCGCCGATGCACTCGAGCCGTTGGCCGCGCCGGAGGCGCGCGCGATGTGGACCGAGCGGCTGCACTTGATCGGGAAGTCCCTCGATCCCGGCCGCTACGCCGATCCGCAGTTCGTGGCCGAGCGACTCCAGCGCATGACGTCGAGGCGCCGCCGCATCGAGCTGCGCATCGAACAGGTCGACGCGGTCGCAGACACGCTGGCGCGGTTCCAGCCCGGCATCGACGCCGACTCCGCCGCGGTGGTGGCGAGCGTCGCCCGGGCCGCGCGCGTCGACACCTGACCCGCACGGAACCTGGTCACCGAATCGGTCGTCGAATCGGTGGGAAGTCAGTGGGCGGGTGCGCCCCATCCGCCACCGCCGGGCGTCAGGATGCGGAGCACGTCACCCGGTTGCAGTGTGAACGTGCATTTGTCGGGGAGCGGCTTGGCGCGTTGCTCGTCGCCGCCCGGCAGCAGCCAGTTCTCCCCCGTCGCGCCCGGGCCGCCACCCGCGAGTCCCCACGGCCGGCTGCGGCGCCGCTCGGTGACGAGTGAGACGGTGACCGCCACCAGCGCTTCGAGCTCGCGGACGATCCCTTCGCCACCCCGGTAGGCGCCGACACCACCGCTGCCCCGCCGGAGGGTGTAGCGGCGCACCCGCATCGGCAGCGCGCGCTCGAACGCCTCCACCGGCGTGTCGAGCGTGTTGGTCATCGCGGTGTGCACCCCGCTCATGCCGTCGGCCCACGGCCGCGCGCCCTGCCCGCCGCCGATCGTCTCGTAGTAGACCCATTGGCCGTCGCCTCGGGTACCGCCGTCGCCGCCCAACAGCACGTTGTTCATCGTGCCCTGCCCCGCTGCGCCGACTCGCTCGGGCACCGCGAGCGCCAGCGCACCGAGGCAGACGTCGGCCACGCGTTGGCTCACCTCGACGTTCCCCGCGCCCACCGCGACCGGCGGTGTGGCCGCGACCACGCTCCCGCGCGGCGCGACGACCCGCACGGGGCGCATGGCGCCGCCGTTCGCCGGGATCGTCGGATCGCACGCGGCGCGCACCGCGAACGCGACTGCGCTCACGGTCACGGCTTCGACTGCGTTCACGTTGCCCGCCCGTTGCGCGTCGGTGCCGGTGAAGTCGAAGGTGACGTGTTCACCTTCGACGCTCAGAGTGAGCACGATGCGGCTCGGGGTCTGCTGTTCGGGGCGGGGCCCGGCGGAATCGAGCACGTCCTCGAAGCGCCACTGCGCATCGGGCAAGCCGGCGAGCGCGGCGCGCATGCGCCGCTCGCCGTAGTCGAGGATCTCGGCGAGCGCATCGGTGCCGCCGAGGCGCGTGACCAGATCGGCGAAGCGTCGCGCGCCCAGCCGATTCGCCCCGCGTTGGGCGTCGAGGTCGCCGCGTCGCTCCTCGGGCGTTCGCGACGCGGCCACGATCCGCGCTTCCACCTCCGCGTCGAGCGGAGCCGGGGAGATGCGAAGACCCTCTTCGTCGATGGTGAGCGCGGCGGGTGGCATCGAGCCAGGCGCGATGCCGCCGACGTCGGCGTGATGGGCCCGGTTGGCCACCCAACCCACGAGTCCACCGTCGACGAACACCGGGGCGACGAGCGTGATGTCGTTGAGGTGCGTGCCCCCGGCGAACGGGTCGTTGAGCACGAGCTGCATTTCGGGTTCCGGCCGACCCGCCACCGCGTCGATCGCCGCGGCCACCGACGCGGGCATCGACCCGAGATGGATCGGGATGTGCTCGGCCTGGGCCAGCAGCTCGCCGCCCGCGGTGAACAGCGCGGCGGAGCAGTCGGCCCGCTCCTTGATGTTGGGGCTGTAGGCCGAGCGTCGCAGGACCGCACCCATCTCGTCGGCGACCGACGCGAGCCGCGAGATCAGGATCTGCAGCGATGCCGGGTCGAGGCTCATGACCGGCGGAGGATCCAGGCGCCCGTCGGCCCGGGCCGGGCGGTCCAGCCCGCCGGGATCCAGACGGTGCAGTCGGGTTCCACCACTACTTGCGGGCCCGCCACGGTGGCCCGCTCGACCACCGGAAGGTCCTCGATCCGTAACGGCGCGGGCCTCGTGGCCCGGGCCCGGAGCGCGACGACCTCGATCGGCGCGTCGGCCCGGGCGAAGCCGTTGCGGCGCTCGTGCTCGGCGGGGAAGTCCTCGGGTTCGCGCACCGTGAGCTCGTGGCTCTGCCCCCGGTACCGGCAGTCGACGAACGATTCGACCGCCGAATCCACCGAATCCCCGGCCGAATCCACCGAATCCACCGAATCGCCCGCCGATTCGTTCCGACGGAAACCACCCACCGCATCCCGCGCGCGGTCGGCGAGGGCGCGGCGCGCCGCCGTCAGCCCCACGAGCGACGACGGGGTGGCCCACGTGCGGACCAGCTCGCGCTCCCGCGGCGACGACACCAACCCCACCGCGGAGAACACGCCCGCGCGCGGCGGCACGATCACCGCCGGCATCCCGAGCGCGTCGGCCACCGCACACGCGTGCAACGGCCCGGCTCCGCCGAACGCGACCAGGGCGAGATCCCGGGGATCGACGCCCTGCTCGACCGTGACCACCCGGACCGCCCGTTCCATCGCCGCGTCGACCACGCTGACCACTCCCTCGGCCGACACCCCGGCCCGGTCGATCGCGTCACGGGCCGCGCCGGCGTCGAGGCGGCCGAGCCCGGCGAACGCGGCGTCGGCCGGGATCCGGCCCAGCAGGAGGTCGGCATCGGTGACCGTCGGCCGCTCCCCGCCCCTTCCGTAACACGCGGGTCCCGGGCGGGCGCCGGCGCTCTGCGGCCCGACGGTGAGTGCACCACCGGCGTCGAGCGCGGCGATCGAACCGCCACCGGCCCCGATCGTGTGCACGGCCAACGCAGGCAACCGGATCGGGAATCCGGCCACCACCCGCGTCGACGACGGCGCCGGCACGCCGCCCTGCACCAGACACACGTCGGTGCTCGTGCCGCCCATGTCGAACGCGACTGCGTCGGGGAACCCGCACGCCACGGCCACCGCGGCGGCGGCCCGCACCCCGGCGGCCGGGCCCGACAGCAGCAGCGACGCCGGATGGTCGGCGGCGTCAGCTACCGGCACCAGTCCTCCGGCCGACGTCATCACCAACACTTCGCGTGCGAGCGGCACGAGCGCCTGCAAGTACGAGCGGCACACCGATTGCAGCGCGGCGTCGGCGACCGTCGTGACCATCCGCTCGTACTCGCGGAATTCCGGCGACACCTCGTGCGAACACGTCACATTCCTCGCACCCCGTTCGCGCAGTCGCGCCGCGACTGCGCGCTCGTGCTCCGCATCGAGGTCGGCGTGCAACAGGCACACCGCGACCGCGTCGACACCAGCGTCGATCGTCGGGACCTCACCGTCGAACGGTTCGACCTCGCGTCCGAACCCGTCGAGGCGGCCGCCCACCTCGTACCGCAGCGAGCGATCGACCAGGGGCGCCGGCCGATCCACGTGCGCGTCGTACAACGACGGCCGCGCCTGACGGGCGATCTCGATCACGTCAGCGAACCCGCGGTTGGTCACCAGCGCGACGCGCCCGAGGCGGCGTTGCAGCAACGCGTTGGTGGCGACCGTCGTCCCGTGGGCGAGCAGCTCCGGCGGTTCGCCGCCGTCGTTGCCATCGAGCCCCGCGACCACGGCATCGAGCGCATCGCGCACCGCGAGCGCCGGCTCATCTCCCGTGGACGGGACCTTGACGACCCGGCCGTCGGCAGTGACGAGATCGGTGAACGTGCCGCCGGTGTCGATCCCCACTCGCATGTGCACGTCAGGTTCGCGCGTGCGTCCGACACCCGCGGCGATCGGCGGCGCCGCCCCGGCGGCCCACGATCGGTCGGCTACCTACCCCACACCGTTGGGCTCGAGCGCCTGCAGGAGATAGCCGCGTGCCCGGACGGTGCGCACCTCGAGCCCCAGGGTCGAGATCCGCCGCCGGAGCCGCAGCATGTGCACGTCGAGCGCGTTGCGGGTGGGACTCCCGCCCGGCCACGCCCGCCGCACCAGCGTGTCACGCCCGACGACCGCGTTGAACCGGTCGATCAGCGCGGCGGCGAGCGCCCGTTCGACCGGCGACAGCGTGACCCAGCGACCGCGGTACCGCAGCAGGCCGTCGTCGTCGACGCTGGGTGCGACCGCGGCGCGGCCGGCGCGCGAGGCGAGCGTCGACACCCGCACCCGCAGGTCGTCCTCGGCGGCCGGGAGCCGGATCCAGTCTTCGAGCGGATCGACGGGCTCGGGTGCGGCGAGGTCCTCGCCCACCAGCAGGAGCCGGGGCGCCCCCGCCGCCCGCAGTCGTTCGAGCCGCTCAGTCTCTTCGGGCCAGCGCACCAGGACGACGTCGGTCATCTGCGCACCGTAGAGAGGGTTCGTTACGCCTTTGTTACGCCCCGGTGAATGCCGGCTTGCCCACGGTCAACATAGTTAGGACCACGAACTGTTCGCTACACTTCCCATCGTGATCAGCGACCAGGACGTTCTCACGTTGGCGCGCCTCGCGCGGGTGCTCGAACGCGCCTGTACCGACCTCACCCTGGCCCAGTACCGGCTGCTCGCGCTGATCGGCGACGGCGAGGAACGGGCCAGTCAGCTGGCCGGCCAGCTCGCCCTCACCAAGCCCACGGTCTCCGCCACCGTCGACACCCTCGTCGAACGCGGACTGGTCGAACGGGCGTCGGTCCAGGGCGACCGCCGCGGTGTCCGCCTGGTGGTGACCGCACCGGGGCTCAGCGCGCGCCGCGACGCCGAGCTCGCCATGCAGTCCCGGCTCGACGACGTCCTCGCTCGCGTCGCCGACAGCGCACTGGTCGAACAGGCACTCGCGCAGTTGCGCTCCGCCCTCGACGAGCGGCGTGAGGAACGACGGGCGCAGCATCGCGACGCAAGCGAGGGCGACCGGTCATGGCGCCCGGAACCGCAGCGTCGGTGAGCGCACCCGCGCCCACGATGCCCACGCAGAACGGAGCGGTGCCAGGCACTCCGTCATCCTCACGCGGCGGGTGGATCCGCAAGCTGTGGCCGTTCCTGGCCCGCCACAAGCGCAAGGTGTTCATCGCCTTCGGCGTGGCGATCGGCACCACGCTCATCACCACCGCGATCCCGCTCGTCGAGCGCGCGGTCATCGACGGCGTCATCGAGACGCAACAGCGCTCGCTCTGGCCACTCCTCGCGCTGCTGGTCGGCCTCGGCGTCGTCAACTTCGTGCTGTCGTACATCCGGCGGTTCATCGGCGGCCGCTACGCGTTCGACGTGCAACACGACCTGCGCACCGCGATCTTCGAGCGGCTCCAACGGCTCGACTTCGCCCATCACGACCAGCTCCCCACCGGTCAGATCGTCTCGCGCGCGAGCTCCGACCTCGCCCTGGTCCAGGCGCTGCTGAGCTTCCTGCCCCTCGTCACCAGCAACGTGATCCTGCTCTTCCTGTCGGTGATCGTGATGCTCGTGCTCTCGCCGACGCTCACGCTCATCGCCCTCGCCACGATCCCCGCCCTGCTGGTCGTGTCCCTCAAGTTGCGCACGACGATGTTCCCGGCGCAGTGGGACTCGCTGCAGCGCGCCGGCGAAGTCGCCGGCGTCGTCGACGAAGCGGTCAGCGGCGTCCGCGTGGTCAAGGGCTTCGGCCAGGAAGACCGCGAGCTCGCCGGCCTCACTGACGCGGCCGAGGGCCTGTACCGCTCGAACGTGCGGACGGTCCGCCTGCAGGCCCGCTATTCGTCGGCGCTGCAGGCGATCCCCGTGCTCGGGCAGGTCGGTGTGTTGGCCCTCGGTGGATGGCTGGCGATCCAGGGGCAGATCTCGATCGGCACGTTCCTGGCCTTCTCGACGTACCTCGTGCAACTGCTCGCCCCGGTTCGCATGTTCGCGGGCATGGTGGCGATCGCGCAGCAGGCCCGCGCCGGCGTCGAACGCATCTTCGAGCTGCTCGACTCCAACCCCGTGGTCACCGAGCGACCGGACGCCGTACCCCTCGTCGTGCAACCCGGTCGCGGGGAGGTCGTGGTCGACCACGTCACCTACGGCTACCTCCGCTCGGAGCCTGTGCTGCGCGACTTCACGCTGCGCGTCGCGCCGGGCGAGACCGTGGCCCTGGTAGGTGCGTCCGGTTCGGGCAAGAGCACGGTGAGCCTGCTCCTCCCCCGCTTCTACGACGTGCAGAGCGGCAGCATCACGATCGACGGCGTCGACGTGCGCGACGTCACCCTCGACTCCCTCCGGAGCGAGATCGGTGTCGTGTTCGAGGACGCGTTCCTCTTCTCCGATTCAGTGCGCAGCAACATCGCGTACGGTCGACCCGACGCCACCGACGACGACGTGATGCGCGCCGCGCGCGTCGCCGGCGCCCATCAATTCATCACCGAGCTGCCCGACGGCTACGACACCACGGTCGGGGAACGGGGCCTCACCCTGTCGGGCGGCCAACGCCAACGCATCTCGATCGCACGCGCCGTCCTCACCGATCCGCGCGTGCTCGTGCTCGACGACGCCACCTCGTCGGTCGACGCGCGGACCGAGGAACAGATCCACGCGACGCTGCGCGAGATCATGACCGGCCGTACCACCGTGCTCATCGCGCACCGCCGATCCACCCTCCGGCTCGCCGATCGCATCGTCGTCGTCGAACACGGCCGGATCGTGGCCGACGGCACGCACGAGAGCCTCCTCGCCACGTCCGACACCTACCGGACGCTCCTCGCCGGGCCCACCGGGGGCGACGAGGAGGACCGCGTGACCGACATCGATGGCACCGGCGATGGCACCGGCGTCGACGCCGGTATCGACGAAGCCCAGCTCGACGACGCCGAGGCCGAGTTCGAGCTCGCCGCCGCCACCGGTGCGGACGGCGACGAGCCGACGATCACCCCGTCGCTGTGGATCCGCGCCGACGACGACGAACAGTCCGGGGCACCGGGCCAGCCGACGGTCCGCGCCTTCGTCGCCCAGGCCGGCGCCGGCGGGACGGTGGCGCGCAACAACATCAGCGGAGGAGGCGCGGGCCGGGGGCGTGGCCCCGCGTTCGCGCTCGCCCCCACCCCGGAACTGCTCGCCAAGGTCGCCGCCCTGCCGCCGGCCGACGACGAGCCCGACATCGACGTCGCCGCCGAGGCCGCGGCGAGCGAGCACTTCCGCCTGCGAGAGTTCCTGCGGCCCTACCGACGGCCCCTGCTCATCGGGTTCGCGATGATCGTGCTCGACACGCTGCTCACGCTCGCGGGCCCGTTCCTCGTGCAGCAGGGCCTGAACAACGGGGTGCAGCAACAGTCCGAGACCGCGCTGTGGACCGCGTCACTGCTGTTCCTCGCGGCCGCGCTCCTCGACTGGTTCGTGACCTGGGCCTACACCCGCTACACCGGCCGCACCGCGGAACGGTTGCTGTTCGCGCTGCGGATCCGGATCTTCTCCCACCTCCAACGCCTCGCGCTCGACTTCTACGACCGCGAGATGTCGGGGCGGATCATGACCCGTATGACCACCGACGTCGACGCGTTCTCGCAGCTGCTCGAGACCGGGCTCATCACCGCGCTGGTCAACATCATGAGCTTCCTCGGCGTGCTCGTGGTGCTCAGCCTGCTGAGCGCGCCGCTCATGCTCGGCGTGCTCGTGCTGGTGCCGCCGCTCATCATCTCGACGGTGTGGTTCGGGCGACGCTCGGCCGTCGCGTACCGCAAGGCGCGGGAGTCGATCTCCACCGTCAACGCCGAGTTCCAGGAGAGCATCTCCGGGGTGCGTGAAGCCCAGGCCTACGTGCGCGAAGACCGCAACATCGACTCGTTCGAGGGCACCGCCGATCACTACCGGCAAGCGCGCGTGCGCACGCAGCGGCTCCAGGCGATCTACTTCCCGTTCATCCTCTTCCTCGCCACCTGCGGCGACGCCATCGTCCTCGGGCTCGGGAGTGTGCTCGTGCACGACGGCGCGATCGCCACCGGCACCGTCGTCGCCTTCCTCCTCTACCTCGACCAGTTCTTCGCGCCGATCCAACAGCTGTCGCAGACGTTCGACCAGTGGCAGCAAGCGGTGGCGTCGATGACCAAGATCAACGAGCTCATGCTCACGCGCGTCAGCACCCCGGACGCGCCGGAGCCGATCGCGCCGACCGACATCCAGGGTGCGATCCGCTTCGAGGGCGTGCGGTTCTCGTATCCGGGCACGAGCCGCGAGATCCTGCACGGCATCGACCTCGACATCGCGGCCGGCGAGACGACCGCGTTCGTGGGCGAGACCGGCGCGGGCAAGTCGACTCTCGTGAAGCTCGTGGCGCGCTTCTACGACGCCGACGACGGCCGCGTCCTCATCGACGGCATCCCCGTGACGGAACTCGACCTGCGCGCCTACCGTCGCCGCCTCGGCTATGTGCCGCAGGAGCCGTTCCTGTTCTCCGGCACCATCCGCGACAACATCGCCTACGGCCGGCCCGACGCCGCCGATGCCGAGGTCGAGGCGGCGGCACGCGCGGTCGGGGCCCACGCCTTCATCGCCGAGCTCAGCGGCGGCTACCTGCACGCGGTGACCGAACGTGGGCGATCACTGTCGGCCGGTCAGCGCCAGCTCATCTGCCTGGCGCGCGCGTTGCTCGTCGACCCGGCCATCCTGCTGCTCGACGAAGCCACGGCCAACCTCGATCTCAGCACCGAGGCCAAGGTGCAGGACGCGATGGGGCTCGTGTCGACCGGACGCACGACGCTGCTCATCGCCCATCGACTCCAGACCGCGCGCACCGCCGACCGCATCGTGGTCGTCGACGACGGCCGCATCGTCGAGACCGGATCCCACGACGAATTGATCGCCCGCGGTGGGAACTACGCCGATCTCTGGAACCGCAACCGCGACTCTTCGATCTCGCCGTACGCGGCGACGCGCCCTTCGTAGCCGCGGGTCACGGTGTTCTTCTCGGGCTCGAGCATCTTGTAGACGTCGAAGAAGTGCTCGATCTCGTCGAGCAACCGCGGCGGCAGGTCACCGAGATCGTGCACGGTGTCGTACGTCGGGTCGTGCGACGGCACGCAGAGGATCTTGGCGTCGGGACCCTTCTCGTCCTCCATCCAGAACACGCCCACCGCGCGCACCTCGACCCAGCAGCCCGGGAACGTCGGGTCCTCGAGCAGGACGAGCACGTCGAGCGGGTCACCGTCTTCAGCCAACGTGTCGGGCACGAAGCCGTAGTCGGCCGGGTACACGGTCGCCGAGAACAACCGTCGGTCCAGACGGATGATGTGACGGTCGTGGTCGTACTCGTACTTGTTGCGACTCCCTCGCGGGATCTCGATCACGACATCGAGGACGTCACCGGGTTGCATGCGTTCAGCCTGCCTTTCGGATTTGCGGACTGTCGACGATCAGCACCCCGGAGTCGTAGCACGGGATCGCGGGGTTGCCGCGCGGGATGTCCTGCACCGGCACCACCCGCCGGATGGTGAAGAAGGCCAGCACCCCGCCGACCGCGGCCAGCACCGCGGCGATGTACATGGCGCGGGAGAACCCGTCGACGAGATCGAGACCCTGGGTCGACGTGAGCCCGGCGGCGGCCGGCAACACCGCGACCGCGAGCAGCCCGGCGATGCGGGCAACGGAGTTGTTGATGGCGGAGGCGATACCGGCGTGCGAATCCTCGACCGCCGCGAGCACGGTCGCGGTGAGTGGCGCGACCGTGAGCGCCAAGCCGGAACCGAGCACCAGCAACGCCGGGAACACCGTCGTCCAGTAGGTGGTGCCCGGCTGGACCCGGCCCAACAGGACCATGCCGGCGGCCACGATCAGGGGGCCGAGGGTCATCGGGAGCCGGGGGCCGATGCGCTGCGCCAGCGCGCCGGCCCGGGCCGAGAACGTCAGCATCAACACGGTGATGGGGAGCAGCGACGCGCCGGCTTCCAACGCCGAATACCCGAGGTCGGTCTGCAGGTGCACCACGAGCAGGAACGTGACGGTGCCCAACGCGGCGTACACCGCGAACGTGACCGCGTTGGCGCCCGAGAACTGCTCGGACCGGAAGAGCTGCATCGGCACGATCGGGTTCGGCACGTGCTTCTCGATCAAGACGAACGAGATCAACGCGACCGCGCCCAGCACGCCGAGGGCGACGGCGAGGCCGGGCCACCCGTGGCCGGGTCCTTCGATCAACGCGTACACCAGCCCGGCGAGGCCGAACGTGAGCGCCAGCGTGCCGAGCACGTCGATGTGTGCGGGTGCGTGCTCGTCGCGCGACTCCGGCACGTGACGCGCCGCGATCCAGAGCGCGGTGGCGGCGATGGGCAGGTTGATCAGGAACACCAGGCGCCACGACACGGAGTCGATGAGCCAGCCGCCGAGGAACGGACCGACCGCGGTGGCCACTCCCCCGAGGCCCGACCACGCGCCGATGGCGCGACCCCGGTCGTCGGGATGGAACGACGCCGACACGATCGCGAGGCTGTTGGGCACGACCAACGCCGCGGCCATTCCCTGCACGCAGCGCGCCGCGATGAGCGAGCCGGTGTCGGGCGCGATCGCGCACACCATCGAGGTGAGCGCGAACGCGACGAGCCCGATCATGAAGATCCGCCGTCGCCCGTAGCGGTCGCCGAGCGAACCACCGAGCACGAGCAACGAGCCCAGGGTCAGCAGGTAGCCGGTGAGCACCCACTGCAGGTCGCCGAGGTTGGCGTGGAGATCCGAGGAGATCGCCGGCAGCGCGGCGTTGACGACCGTGCCGTCGAGGAACGAAACGCCCGATCCGAGCACCGCCGCCGCGATGACCCACCGCCCCTTGGCAGTACCCATACGGAGCGGCGTATTCATACGGGCAGTTCACCACGCGCCTGGCAGAATCGACACATGTCATCTTCGTCATCCGCCCCGAAGACCCTGTCCGACAAGGTGTGGGAGCAGCACGTCGTCCACGAGGGCGACGGCGAGCCCGACCTCCTCTACATCGACCTGCACCTGATCCACGAGGTCACGTCGCCGCAGGCCTTCGACGGCATCCGCCTGGCCGGGCGCACGGTCCGCCGCCCCGATCTCACGGTGGCGACGATGGACCACAACGTGCCCACCGAGAACATCGACCAGCCGGTGAAGGATCCGATCTCGGCCAAGCAGATGCAGGTGTTGGCGGCCAACTGCGCCGAGTTCGGCATCCGCCTCTACCCGATGGGCTCCGCCGGCCAGGGCATCGTCCACGTGATCGGCCCCGAGCAGGGGCTCACGCAGCCGGGTCTCACGATCGTGTGCGGCGACAGCCACACGTCGACCCACGGCGCGTTCGGCGCGCTGGCGTTCGGGATCGGCACCAGCGAGGTCGAACACGTGCTCGCGACGCAGACGCTCCCCCAGGCCCGGCCGGGCACGATGGCGGTCACCGTCGACGGTGATCTGCCCGACGGCGTCACCGCCAAGGACGTCGTCCTTGCGATCATCGCCCGCATCGGCACCGGCGGCGGGATCGGTTCGGTGATCGAGTACCGCGGGTCGGCGATCCGCGCGCTGTCCATGGAAGGCCGCATGACCGTCTGCAACATGTCGATCGAGGCCGGCGCGCGCGCGGGCTGATCGCCCCCGACGACGCGACGTTCGCCTACCTCGAGGGTCGTCAATTCTCGCCCAAGGGCGCGGCGTGGGAGCGGGCCCTCGACGACTGGCGCGCCCTCGTGACCGACGCCGACGCGACCTTCGACAAAGAGGTCGTCATCGACGCCGCGACGTTGCGGCCGTCGGTCACCTGGGGCACGAACCCGGCGCAGTCGGTGTTCATCGACGACGTCGTGCCCAGCCCGGATTCGTTCGCGGATGCCGACGACCGCGACTCCACTCGGCGCGCATTGGCCTACATGGGCTTGACCGCGGGTACCCCCATCCGCGACATCGCCGTCGACACCGTGTTCATCGGCTCGTGCACGAACTCACGCATCGAAGACTTGCGCGCGGCGGCGGCCGTCGCCCGCGGCCGGAAGGTGCGCGATGGCATCCGCACCCTGGTGGTGCCCGGTTCGATGGCGGTGAAGGCGGAAGCCGAAGCGGAGGGCCTGCACGAGGTGTTCATCGCCGCCGGCTTCGACTGGCGCGAGGCGGGCTGCTCCATGTGCCTGGCCATGAACCCCGACAAGCTCGAGCCGGGTGAGCGCGCCGCCTCCACCTCGAACCGCAACTTCGAGGGGCGTCAGGGCCGGGGCGGGCGCACGCACCTGGTGTCGCCGGCGGTGGCCGCCGCCACCGCGATCGCCGGGCACTTCGCCACTCCCGACGACCTCGACTGACCCGTCCGCCGTACCCGCCCCCGTTTCTGCTCGACCCGCCAGGACCCGCCAGGAGGCACGCCCGTGCAAGCCGTACGCGAGATCATCGCCCGGGGCATCCCGCTCGATCGCAGCAACGTCGACACCGACCAGATCATCCCGAGCGACTGGCTCAAGCGCGTCGAGCGCACCGGGTTCGGTGAGGGTCTGTTCTCGGAGTGGAGGGAGAGCTCCGACTTCGTGCTCAACCAGGAGCAGTTCGACGGCGCGCAGATCCTCGTCGCGGGCGCCAACTTCGGCATCGGGTCGTCGCGCGAGCACGCGCCCTGGGCGCTCGAGGACTACGGCTTCCGCGCCGTCATCTCGTCGCGCTTCGCCGACATCTTCCGCAACAATTGCCTGAAGATCGGGCTCCTCCCCGTCGAGCTGCCGGCCGACGTCGTGACGCGCATCATGCGGGCGATCGAGGACGACCCGACGCTCGAGATCGTCATCGATGTCGTCGATCGCCGCGTCGCGGTGCCGGCCATCGACCTCGACGAACCGTTCGAGCTCGAGGACTTCCACCACTACCGGCTGCTCGAGGGCCTCGACGACATCGGCATCACCCTGCGCAACGCCGACGCCATCGACGCCTACGAGCTCCGCCGCCCCACCTGGACCCCCCGCGCCCCCGCCTAGACCGTCCCGCCCCCGAAGCCCCGGGCGCGTCAGGGTTGGAGGAGGGTGCGGAGCCGGCGGGTGGCGAGGCGGACGCCGAGCCAGCCCATCAGCGCGAGGTACAGCGCGTTGAGGACCAGCGTCCACTGCAGCTGCCCCGTGGTGAGCGCCCGCTCGAGCGCGACGCCCTGGTAGAGGGGCGTGAACCGCACCACGACCTGCACCGCCTCCGGATACTGCGAGAGCGGGAAGAACGTCGCCGAGAACAGGAACATGGGGATCAACGCGAGGTTCACGTAGTCGAAGTCGGTCCACGATCGCATGTAGGTGGTGGCCGCGATGCCGGCACCCGCGAACGCGTACGCGATCAGCACCGCGGCCGGCAGCGCGAGCACTGCCCACCACGAGCCCACCAGCCCGAGCACGAGCATGGTCAAGAGGAACGCGGCCGAGTACGCGCCACCGCGGATCAGGGCCCAGATCACCTCGCCCTGCGCGACGTCGCCCACCTCGAGCGGGGTCGCCAGCATCGCGTCGTAGGTGTGCGCGTACTTGAACTTGAAGAAGAAGTTGAACGTCGTGTCGAGCACCGCGCCGTTCATCGCCGCCGCGGCCATGAGCCCGGGCGCGACGAACTGGTCGTAGTCGATCGGGTGACCGCCGGGCCCGGGCACCTTCCCCACCAGCGCGCCTACGCCGATCCCGATCGACAGCAGGTAGAGCAGCGGCTCGAACAGCCCGGTCACGAAGGCCAGCCACATCCGGCGGTACGCCAGCGTGTTGCGCTCGACCACCCGCAACGCACGCCGACGGGTGATGGCCGGCGCGATCATGCGGTCAACGCCCGGGTGAACCGGCGCACGCCCCACCACGAACCCGCCACCAGGCACGCCACGAGGAACGTCACGTGACCGAGGATGGTGCCGGCGCTCGGCTGCGATCCGGTCGTGGCCGCCCGGCACAGCTCGACCGCGTGCCACAACGGCGACAGGTACGACACCGGTTGCAGCCAACCCGGGAGACGGCTGGTCGGGAAGAACGTGCCCGAGAACAGGAACAGCGGGAACAGCCCCACCCGCATGATCACCGCGAACGGGATGTCGCTCTCCTGGGTGACGGCGTACGCGTTGAGGGCGGCGGCGAACACCGCGGCACCCAGCACCGCGGCCGGGATCGCCAACACGCCCCACCAAGAGGGCACGCCGCCGAGCATCGCGGCCACCACGAGGAACACCGTCGACGAGAACGCGCTGCGCAGCGAAGTCCACAACACGTGACCGCCGAACAGCTGGCCTGCGCTCACCGGAGTGGCAACGGCCGCGTGGTACGTGCGCTGCCACTTCACGCCCCCGAGCACCGGCCACAACGACTCCGCCGCCGCCTGCATCATGGCGCTCGCAGCCATCAGACCCGGGGTGACGAACTGCAGGTAGGTGAGGCCCTCGACACCGCCCGAGTTCTTGTTGACCAGGTCGCCGAGTCCCAACCCCATCGCGGCCAGGAACAACAACGGCGTCACGATCGTCTGGAACACCGAGCCGCGCCAGAGCCGACGCCACGCGACCCACTCGCGCTCGACGACGCGCACCATCGGAGGCGTCGCCACGCGTACCTCAGTCCTCGAGCGTGCGGCCGGTGAGGATCAGGAACACGTCTTCGAGGGTGCCGCGCCGCGCGTACACCGACTCCGGCTGCATCCCGTCCTCGCCGACGATGTCGACGACCTTGTCGCCGTTGTGTGTGTACACGAGCACGCGATCGGTCAGCGCTTCGACCCGCTCGCCGAACTCGCCGAGACGCGGCAGCGCGGCGTCGCGCGCCGCGCCCGTGGTGAACCGCAGCTCGACGACGTCGCGCGTCGCGTACCGCGTCACCAGCTCACGGGGTGAACCCTCGGCGACGATCTTGCCGCCGTCCATGATCACGAGACGGTCGCACAACTGCTCCGCTTCTTCCATGTAGTGCGTCGTCAACACCGTCGTGACGCCCTCGCGCTTCAGTTGGTAGAAGCGCTCCCACAACAGGTGACGGGCCTGCGGGTCGAGCCCGGTCGTCGGCTCGTCGAGCAGCAGCAGCTCGGGTTGGTTGATCAGGGCGCGGCCGATGGTGAGCCGTCGTTTCATCCCGCCCGACAGCGGATCGACGAGATCGTCGCGTCGGTCGGTGAGCTGCATGAACTCGAGCAGCTCGTCGACCCGGCGACGGATCTCGGCGTGCGGCAGGTCGAAGTAGCGCCCGTAGATCGTGAGGTTGTCGAGCACGGTGAGCTCGGAGTCGAGGCTGTCGTCCTGCGGGACCACACCGAGGCGGGCCCGGATGCGGGCGCCGTCGACCGCGGGATCCATGCCGAGCACCCGGAGCTCGCCGGCCGTCGCCGGGGACACGCAGCCGATCATGCGCATGGTCGACGTCTTGCCCGCGCCGTTCGGGCCGAGGAACCCGAACGCCTCGCCCGGCTCGACCCGGAAGTCGATGCCGTCGACGGCCACGAACGCGCCGAAGCGCTTGGTCAGGCCCACTCCCTGGATGAGCGGACCTTCGATCGACGCAGACACGGTGCCCGACGCTACCGGTTGTCGGCGGCGCACCGCCTCGCTATTGCGCGGCCTCGCTATTGCGCGGCGCCGCTCCACTCGTGCCACCGTTCGATGGCGACGCGCAGCACCGGACCGGTCGGCACGCGGTCGCGGTACTGGTGGTACTTGTCGGCCAGCCACGCCACCGCGCGCTCGTGCTCCGGCCCGCGGTCGACGACGGTGGCGCGGCCGTCGACCCGGATCCACCACAGCCGGCTCCAGTCGTCGTCGTAGTGGTCGACGAGCAGGCTCACCGCCGAGTGCGCGCGCACGTTGTCGAGCCGACGCAGCGCCGTGGTCCGCTTCGGCTTGTCGTCGACGACCGACACCAGAGTGTCGGCGCCGGGCGCCAGCGCGAAGCACACCGGCACGAGGTGCGGTGACCCGTCGGCCCGGACGGTCGCCAATCGCGCCACCGGCGCCCGCGCGAACCGTGCACGCGCATCCGCCGCATCGTCAGCCCCTTCGTCCGCCACCAGCGCACGGTATGCCCGATTTCCGGGCCCCGGCATGCGAGAATTCACCCATGTGGAAGATGATCAAGCGTCTCTGCGGGCTGGGAGCCCTCGCTTCGGTCGGTTACGGGCTCTGGTGGGCATTCGACCGCCGGACTCCCGGCCGGGTCGCCTGGGAGGCCCAGCCGGTTCCCGGCACCATCGCCGACGAGCCGACCACGGAGCCCCGAACCGAGCCCGCTCCCGAGCCCCGAACCCCGGCGTGGGTGGAGTCGGCCGACGACGGATCCTGCCCCCTCACCCACCCGGTGAAGTCGAAGCAGGCGAGCGGGATCTTCCACGTGCCGGGCGGCGCGAGCTACGCCCGCACCCAGGCCGATCGTTGCTACCGCTCCGCCGACGCCGCCATCACCGACGGATTGCGCGCCGCCAAGCGCTGAGTCAGTCGAGCTCGATCGCGCGGGCGTCGACGACGCCCGGTTGCGCCCGGAGCTGGGTGACCACTTCCGCGGGCACCGAGGTCGACGTCGACACCAGCATGAGCGACACGTCGCCCGACGGCCCGCGCCCGAGGTCGAGCTCGTCGATGTTGATCCCGTTGTCGATGCCGACGATCGTGCCGACGCGCCCCACCATCCCCGGCGTATCGGTGTTGCGCACCACCAGCATGTGACTCGACGGCGGGAGGTCGACGATGTAGTCGTCGATGGCGACGATGCGCGGGGCGTCTTGTTTCCCGTAGAGCGTGCCCGCGACGTGGGTGCTGCGATCCGACGTGTGGCCGCGCAGCTCGATCAGGTTCACGTAGTCGCGTGCCGACGACGACGTGATCTCGCGCACGACCAGCCCGCGCTCCTCGGCCAGCTGGGGCGCGTTCACGAACGACACCGGTTCGTCGACGACCGGACCGAGCACACCCTTGAGCACCGACAGGGTGAGCACGCGGCAGTCGTAGTCGGCGATCTGGCCTTCGTAGGAGATCTCGAGCGTGTCGACGGTGCCCCCGGCCAACGCGGTGAACAGGCGGCCGAGTCGTTCGGCGAGGGGCATGAAGGGCTGGACGGTGGCGTTCGCCTCGGTGGCGGCGAGGTTCACCGCGAACGGCACGAACTCGCCCCGCAGCGCCAACACCACCTGCTCGGCGATGGTCTGGCCGGCTTTGTCCTGCGCCTCCACCGTCGACGCCCCGAGGTGCGGGGTGACGACCACGGAGTCGAGCTCGAACAGCGGCGAGACGGTCGTGGGCTCGGCCGCGAACACGTCGAGCGCGGCACCGGCGATCCGGCCCTCGCGCACCGCGTCGGCGAGCGCGGCTTCGTCGACGATGCCGCCGCGCGCGGTGTTGACGATGCGCAACGTCGGCTTGGCGTACGTGAGCAACTCGGCCGAGATCAACCCGAGCGTGTCGGGGGTCTTCGGCAGGTGGATGGTGAGGAAGTCGGCCCGCTCCACCAGCTCTTCGACGGTGGGCACGAGCTCCACGCCGAGCTGACGGGCGCGATCCGGGCTCACGTAGGGATCGAACGCCTGGAGCTGCATGCCGAACGCGTGGGCGCGCTGCGCGACGAGCACGCCGACGCGCCCGAGGCCGACGATGCCGAGCGTCTTGTCGTGCAGCTCGACGCCCTCCCACCGCGTGCGGTTCCACTCGCCGGCGCGCAGGTCGCGGTCGGCTTGCGGAATGTTGCGCGCCTGGGAGAGCAGCAACGCGATCGTGTGCTCGGCCGCCGACAACACGTTCGACTGCGGCGCGTTCACCACCATCACGCCGCGCCGGGTCGCTGCCTCGACGTCGACGTTGTCGAGCCCGATGCCGGCGCGCCCGACGACCACCAGGTCGTCGGCGGCCTCGAGCACCTCGGCGGTGACCTGGGTCGCGCTGCGAATGACCAGCGCCGACGCGCCGGGCACGACGTCGAGCAACTCCGCGGGCGACAAGCCGAGACGGACGTCGACGTCGAGGCCCGCGCCCTGCATCGCTTCGATCCCGCTCGCGGCGAGCTGCTCGCTGACCAGTACGCGCTTCATCGCCGCCGAGGCTAGACCCCGCGCCCTCGTCGCTCCGGAACGATTGCGACCGTCGACTACGCCCCGTGGGCGAGCAGCTTGGCGATGCGTTCCACGCCGTCGACGAGGGCGTCGTCGGCGAGGGCGAACGAGAGCCGGGCGTACCCGGGTGCGCCGAACGCCTCGCCGGGCACGATGGCGACGCGGGCTTCCTCGAGGATGATCTCGCACAACTCGAGCGTCGTCTGCGGGGTGCGACCTGCCACCTCGTGACCGAGCACGCCCGCGAACGACGGGAAGCAATAGAACGCGCCCTGCGGCTCGAGGCACGTGACGCCCGGGATCGCCGCGAGCAGCTCGTGCATCACGCGGCCGCGACGTTCGAAGGCGGCGCGCATCTCGGCGACCGCGACGAGATCGCCGCCCACCGCCGCCAGCGCGGCGCGTTGGGAGACGTCGGCGACGTTCGACGTCTGGTGCGACTGCAGGTTGGTGGCGGCCTTGATCACATCGGACGGGCCGATCATCCAACCGACGCGCCAGCCGGTCATCGCGTACGTCTTGGCCACCCCGTTCAGCACCACACACGTGTCGGCGAGCTCGGGTACCTCGACCGGCATGGAGCTGAACTCGTGGTCGCCGTAGGTGAGGTGCTCGTAGATCTCGTCGGTGACGACCCAGATACCCTGCTCGACCGCCCACCGCCCGATCGCGGCGACCTCGTCGCGGCGGGTACACCGCGCCGGTGGGGTTCCCCGGCGACACGAACACGAGCGCCTTCGTGCGCGGCGTGCGCGCGGCTTCGAGTTGCTCGACGGTGACGCGGAACTCGGCGGTGTCGGGCGCCAGTACCTCGACCGGGACCCCGTCGGCGAGCTTGATCGCCTCGGGGTACGTCGTCCAGTAGGGCGCGGGCAGGATGACTTCGTCGCCCGGGTCGAGCAGGGTCTGGAAGGTGTTGTAGACCGCGTGCTTCCCGCCGTTGGTGACGAGCACCTGCGACGCCTCGACGACGTAACCCGAGTCGCGTGCGGTCTTCGCCGCGATGGCGGCCCGCAGTTCGGGCAGGCCGGGACTCGGTGTGTACCGGTGGTTGCGGGGGTCGGCGCAGGCCGCGGCGGCGGCGTCGACGATGTGCGCCGGCGTGGGGAAGTCGGGCTCGCCGGCACCGAAGCCGATGACGTCCTCACCCGCCGCCTGGAGGGCCTTGGCCTTGGCGTCGACGGCGAGGGTCGCCGATTCCGTGATGGCGCCCACACGGCGCGAGATGCGGCTCATGCACCCATGGTGGCACGGGCCGCTCGTCGCGGGCGCACCGATTCGGCGAACTTGCGTCGCTCCGGTTGGTACGGCCCACGCGAACGACGCAAGTTGGCGGTGAAGGGTGCCTCGGCGGAGGATCAGGCGCTGACCGCGACCTCGTCGGTGGTCCAGTTGGCCAGGTCGCCGAGCCGGGCGTCGTTCGAGAAGATCTCGACCACCGGGATCTGCAGGCCGAGGCGACGCTGGATCACGCGCACCTCGTTCTCCTGGTTCCAGAGCATCAGCGTGACCGCGACGCCGCTCTCCCCCGCACGGGCCGTACGCCCGGAGCGGTGGAGGTAGGCCTTCTCGTCTTCCGGCGGGTCGTAGTGCACGACGACGTCGACCCCGTCGACGTGGATGCCGCGGGCGGCGACGTCGGTGGCCACGAGCACCTTCACCTTGCCCGACGTGAAGTCGGCGAGGGCACGCTCGCGCGCACCCTGGCGCAGGTCGCCGTGGATGGCACCGGCGCGCACGCCCTCACGCTGCAACTGGGTGACGAGACGGTCGGCGCCCCGCTTGGTGCGCACGAACACGAGCGTGCGGTTGGCGCCCGCCGCGATCGACGCCGCCACCTTCACCTTGTCCATCTGATGGACGGCGAGGAACACGTGGTCCATCTCGTCGACCGTGGGCTCGGCGTCGTCGACCTCGTGCGAGACCGGATCGACCATGTAGCGGTCGACCAGGCGCTTCACCGCGCCGTCGAGCGTGGCCGAGAACAGCATGGTCTGGTGCACCGACTTGATGCCGTAGAGGATCTTCTGCACCTGCGGCATGAAGCCCATGTCGGCCATGCGGTCGGCCTCGTCGACGACGAGCACCTCCACGTGACCCACCGAGCAGCTCCTTGCGCTCGATCAGGTCGATGAGCCGGCCGGGAGTGCCGACGACGACGTCGACGCCCTTCTGCAGCGCCGAGACCTGCGGGTCCATCGAGACGCCGCCGTAGACGGCGCGCACCTTGAGGCCCCGGACCTCGCCGAGGGGCCGCAGCGCGGCGGTGACCTGGGTACAGAGCTCGCGGGTGGGGACGAGGATGAGCCCGCGGGGGTGATGGGGCTCGGCCTTGCCGATGCGCCCGAGGAGCGGCAGGCCGAAGGCGAGGGTCTTGCCCGAGCCGGTCTTGGCCTTGCCGAGCACGTCGCGCCCGGCGAGGGCGTCGGCGATGGTGAGCTCCTGGATGGGGAACGGTTCGTTGATGCCCTCGGCCGCGAGAGCGTCGACGAGATCGGCGTGGAGGCCGAGTCCCGCGAAGGTGCCGGTCATGGAGGTGTGCTCGCTTTCGTCGTGATCCAGTGGTCTGGTGGTCGGGTGCCCGCCACGATCTGCTGGTGGCGGTGGGTCGAGCCTCGAGGCTTCCCTGCACCCGTCGACACCGTGCTGACGCACTGACGACGGTTTGCGATGAGCGGCGATGAGGGGGTGACCCGCGAGCCGCCTCCTCTGGAACCTGTCCTGAATCTGTCCTGGCGTGGCCCCGATGGGTGGAGCTGGGGCGGCTAGCCGAACCGGACTGGCTGTGGAGGAAGTGTGCTCGCCATCCACAATGGTAGTCCGGAATCGACCCTGCTGAGAGACACCTGAGCGCCGGTGACGCGTGGGGGCTCCCGGACCGGCACAATTCGGCGATGCGCGTACTGGTGGTCGAGGACGAAGAGCATCTGGCGGCGGCGATCGCCGACGGCCTGACCGCCGAGGGGTTCGACGTCGACGTCGCCCACGACGGGAACGACGGCCTCTGGCGAGCCCGGGAAGGGTCCTACGACGCCATCGTGCTCGACGTGCTCCTCCCGGGAATCCACGGCTACCGCGTGTGCCGTTCGCTGCCGCGACGAGGGCGTGTGGACGCCGATCCTGATCCTCACGGCCAAGGACGGCGAGTACGACGAGGCGGAGGCGCTCGACACCGGCGCCGACGACTTCCTGTCGAAGCCGTTCTCGTTCGTCGTGCTCCTCGCCCGCTTGCGCGCGCTCATCCGGCGCGGCGCGCCGCCGCGTCCGGCGGTGCTCACCGTGGGCACGCTCGAGCTCGACCCCGGCGCGCGGCGGGTGCGCCGCGGCGGGACCGACGTGCGACTCACCGCGCGCGAGTTCGCGCTGCTCGAGTACCTCGTGCGCAAGGACGGCAACGTCGCGTCGAAGACCGAGATCCTCGACCACGTGTGGGGCATCGACTTCGCCGGCGACCCGAACGTCGTCGAGGTCTACGTCGGCTACCTGCGCAAGAAGATCGACCAGCCCTTCGGAGCCGAGAGCATCCAGACCGTGCGGGGCGCGGGCTACCGGCTCGTTCCCGATGAGTGACCCCGGGCCGGTCGAGCCGGGCGCGCCGGTCGAGGGCGCCGGAGGCCAGCCCGAAACCGATGCGCCGCCGCGCCGCCACTTCTGGCCGCAGTCGGTACGGGTGCGGCTTACCATCATCGCCACCCTCGCGTTCGCCATCGCGATCAGCGCCGCCGCTTTCGGCCTCGTGCGGCTGGTGCACAACAACCTCGTCGACCGCATCGCGGAGACCAATCAGCAGCAGCTCAACGAGCTCGCCGCCGCAGTGCAGAAGGGCAACATCCAACCCCCGGCCGATTCCGGCCGGCAGGTGTGCGGATACGACCCCACCGGGCAATTCGTCTGCTACACGAGCGTCCCCCATCGCGACGGGTACGAGGCGGCCCAACGCGAGATCCAGACCACTGCCGGCAACATCACATTGGTCGCGCAGCAGTCGACGGCGGAGATCAACCGCACCGTGCATTCGGTGAGCACGGTGCTGCTGTTCGCGGTTCCCGCGCTGATTGCACTCGTGGCCTTGGCCGCGTGGTACTTCACCGGCCGCGCCCTGCGGCCGGTGGAGGCGATCCGGCTCGAAGCCGAGGCCATCACCGGCACCACCATCCATCGCCGGGTCCCCGAGCCGGCGACCGACGACGAGGTCGGTCGCCTGGCCCGCACGATGAACGCGATGCTCGACCGGCTCGAGGCGTCGTCGCAGCGCCAACGACAATTCGTGTCCGACGCGTCGCACGAGCTGCGCAGCCCGCTGGCGTCGATCCGCACCAACCTCGAGGTCGCGCTGCGCAACTCGGCCAAGGCCGACTGGCCCGCGGTCGCCTCGCGCGCGCTGGCCGAGGACGAACGGATGGAAGACACGGTGAGCGAGCTGCTCGAGCTGGCCAAGCTCGACGAGAACGCCGACGGCACCCCCCTGGAGTCACTCCCCGAGGTCGACCTCGACGAGCTCGTGCTCGACCAGACCGAACACGCCTACCGCGTCCCCGTCGACACCGCGCAGGTGTCGGCCGGGCGCGTGCACGGTCGCCGCGACCAACTGGCGCGTGTTGTGCGCAACCTGCTCGACAACGCGGCCCGGCACGCTTCGAGCCGTGTCGCCCTCCAGCTCCGCACCGACGCGAACACCGTCGAGCTCGTCGTCGACGACGACGGCCCCGGGATCCGCCCCGAGGACCGGGAGCGGGTGTTCGACCGGTTCACCCGCCTCGACGACGGACGCGCTCGCGATGCGGGCGGCCTGGGGTTGGGTCTGTCGATGGTGAAGGCCACCGTCGAGCAGCACGGCGGTACGGTCGAAATCAGTGACGCGCCCATCGGCGGCGCCCGCATGCTGGTGCGGCTTCCTGCCGTCTGACCCCGGATTTCCCGCTCGACCAAGGTACGGTGCGCGTCCCCCCATGCCCCAGCTCACGATCACCAGCTTCAACATGCACTGTGGTCTCCGCGCCCGGCGCGACGGCGTGTGCGCGCCGTACGACCTCGCGCACGTCCTGCAGACCCTGGCCGCCAACTCCGACGTGATGGTGTTGCAGGAGTCGTTCATCCCCGACGGACAACCGTCGGTCGCAGAGCAGGTGGCCGACGAGCTCGGCGCGACGGTGTTCGAGCTGCCGTTCGGGCGGGCCAAGCTCGCGCCGTGGCCCCACGTGCCGCGCGAACGGCACCGGCAGCGGCGCGGTGGGGCTGGCGATCGTCAGCCGGATCCCGGCAGAGCTGCGGGGTCGCCTCGAGGTCGGTACCGTCGCCGGCGATCCCACCCCGGAGCGCGGCGGACTCCACGTCGAGCTCGACGTCGACGGCGAGGCGGTCGACCTCATCGGCGTCCACCTCACCTCCCGCCTCCCCTACGGCCCCCCGATCCAGCTCACGCGGCTGCGCCGGCAGCTGCCCGCGCCGGGAGCGCCGGCGATCGTGGCCGGCGACTGCAACTTCTGGGGCCCGGGCGTGCAGGCGTTCCTCCCCGGTTGGCGCCGGACCGTGCGCGGGCGTACGTGGCCGGCCCGCGGGCCGCACAGCCAGATCGACCACATCCTGGTGAGCCCGGAGCTCGAGGCGACCCACGCCGAGGTCTTGCCGGCGGTCGGCTCCGATCACCTACCGGTGCGGGCCGTGCTGCAGGTGCGGTAGACAGACCCGCATGACCAACGGCACGACGGCAACGGTGAAGGGTGTGGTCGCGCTCGCCAAGGGCGCACCGGTCGAGGTCCGCGAGATCCTGGTGCCGGCGCCGGGTCCGGGCGAGGTGCGGGTGCAGGTGCAGGCGTGCGGCGTGTGCCACACCGACCTCCACTACCGCGAGGGTGCGATCAACGACGAGTTCCCGTTCCTCCTCGGTCACGAGGCGGCCGGCCTCGTCGAGTCGGTCGGCCCCGACGTGACCGACCTCGTCCCCGGCGACTTCGTCGTGCTCAATTGGCGAGCGGTGTGCGGCACGTGCCGGGCCTGCCGGCGGGGCCGGCCGTGGTACTGCTTCGCCACGTTCAACGCCACGCAGAAGATGACGCTCGCCGACGGCACCGCGCTCAGCCCCGCGCTCGGGGTCGGCGCGTTCGCCGAGCAGACCCTCGTCGCCGCGGGCCAGGCCACCAAGGTCGACCCGCGGGCCAGGCCGGAGACCGCGGGGCTGCTCGGATGCGGCGTGATGGCCGGCCTCGGTGCCGCGATGTACACCGGCGACGTCGGGCGCGGCGACAGTGTCGCGGTGTTCGGATGCGGTGGTGTCGGCAATGCGGCGATCGCCGGGGCGCGTCTCGCGGGTGCCAATCCGATCATCGCCGTCGACATCGATCCGCGGAAGCTCGCGTGGGCCGAGGAGTTCGGCGCGACCCACACCGTGAACTCGCGCGACACGGATCCCATCGAAGCGATCCGCGCGCTCACCGACGGCAACGGCGCCGACGTGTGCATCGAAGCAGTCGGCCGTCCCGAGGTGCTCGAGCAGGCGTTCTACGCGCGTGATCTCGCGGGCACCGTCGTGCAGGTCGGCGTGCCCGACCCGTCGATGAAGATCGAGCTGCCGATGATCGAGTTCTTCGGCCG
This sequence comes from uncultured Actinomycetes bacterium, assembly GCA_963819735.1. Taxonomy (GTDB): domain Bacteria; phylum Actinomycetota; class Acidimicrobiia; order IMCC26256; family DASPTH01; genus CAWFXC01. The sequence goes on from CAWFXC010000002.1 coordinate 247,317, forward strand.
CGGCGGCGCGCTCAAGCCGTCGTGGTACGGCGACTGCCTGCCGTCGCGCGACTTCCCGATGCTGATCGACCTCTACCTCTCGGGTCGCCTCGACCTCGACCGGTTCGTGAGCGAGACGATCGCCCTCGACGCGGTCGAGGACGCGTTCCACAAGATGGAGCGCGGCGAAGTCCTCCGCTCCGTCGTGGTGCTCTGACCATTTAGCGGAGACGCAGCGAAGCCGGCCGGCCGCCAAACCCGTCCCCACGGGTGGGCGCAGCGGAGTCGACCATTCAGTCGGAGACGCAGCGAAGCCGGCTGGCCGCCAAACCCGTCCCCACGGGTGGGCGCAGCGGAGTCGACCATTCAGTCGGAGACGCAGCGAAGCCGGCCGGCCGCCAAACCCGTCCCCACGGGTGGACGCAGCGGAGTCGACCAATTCAATTGGTGAGTTGGGTGGAACCGTCGTTGCGCAGGAGCAACGGCTTCCCGCCGTAGATCGCGATCCCCCGCCAGCGGTCCTTGAACAGCGTGGCCGACGGATTGGTCACCGCCGCGACGCCCGCGGTGTTGCTGACGTTGCCCCACGCGTCGACCACGTAGTACCCGAACGCGACGCCGAACGCCGTGACGAGGGTGAGGTCGCGGCCGAGGTCGGCGCCGTAGTACGTGGTGGCGCCGGTGCCGACGGCGCCGGTCGTGGCGCTGCCGTACTTCGAGACCCCGCCGTAGTTGTCGAGCACGAGGTAGCCCAGGCCGTCGGGCATCACCGCGATCGAGCGGGCGGCATCGAAAGCGGGCCACGACGGGCTGCCCAACGCGGCGAGCGGGCCGGTGGCCGCGCTCCCCCACTTGGTGATGGTGCCGTGCAGGTCGACGATCACGTAGCCCTTGCCGTCGGGCGTGATCGCGATCGACCGCGCGACGTCCTGGCCGGGCACGTACGGGAAGCCGACGCTGCCGAGGTTGGCCGGATCGGCGGCGGAACCGAACTTGTAGACGATGCCGACCGCGGTGAGTGCGACGTAGCCCTGGCCATCGGGCATCACCGCGATGTCGCGGTACAGGTCGGATCCCGCGATCGGCGGCGAACCGAAGTAGGGCGCGCCGTTGTACGCGCTGATCTGGCCATTGCCGTTGATCACGTAGGTTCCGCCCGACGGCGTCGTCGCGATGGCGCGCCCGGGTTGGCGCAACCCGACCGGGCACGGGCCCGCGTCGGTGAGCGGACCGAAGAGCAGGCCGTCGGACGGGCACTGCCCGGGCAGACCGGCCGACGTCAACATCTGGTTGTAGACCTGCAGCACCGCGGTCGCGTAGTTCGGGGCGGTCGCCCAGTTGCCGTTCCCCATGTTGTTCCAGAGCGGCGCAGTGCCCTTGGCGAAGTAGTGGTCGAAGTTGTACGCCGCAGTGGTGGGGTTGCTCCCCCACAGCTCGGGGATCGGTGGGTCGGGGATGTTCGACGTGCGCGACGACGCGTCGGCGTAGTTGCGCAGGAGCTGCAGCTGACCGCGCACGCCGCTGAGCGCGCTCGAGAACTGGTAGCCGTTACCGCACGAGTCACACGCACCGATACCGGCGAAGTTGTTGTTCGTCGTCCGCACCTGACCGTTGTCGGGGAAGTTGAACCACGCGGTTTCGACGATCGACTGCGCGAAGGCGATGTCACCGCGCACGTTGTACCGGTTCCCCTCGGTCACGAACATGTTGGCGAGATCCGGCAGGGTCGCGCCGGCGGCTCGGTACGCCAGACCCGAATGCGACTGGTAGTACGCGACGAGCTGGTCGGCCGTCAGGCGCGATTGGCCCAGGATCGGGACCCCGGCTGATCCGGGAGATCCGTCGGATGCGGGTGCGGCGGGAGGCGGCGGTGGGGGCGGCGGAGCGGGCGCAGGCGCGGGCGGGAGACAGGCGGTGAGCGCGAAGAGCAGCACCAGGAGCAGGGCCGCGGCGGAGAAGGCACGCGTGCGCATATCACGAGTCATCGGAGAGCAGGCGGCCCGCATTGAGGAGCTTCATGCTACGAGGCACCATTCCGACCGGCGCGAATGCCCCGATTTGACCCCCGAACCCCACCAGAACCCACAGTGGCGATTTCGACGCTTTCGCTACTGTCGGCCGCGGCATGATCGACGTCATCGACTACCGCGCCGGCAACGCGCCGAGCGTGATGTTCGCCCTCGAGCACCTCGGGCTCCCGGCGCGGCTCGTGAGCACGCCCGCCGAGGTGGCGTCGTCGTCGCGCGTGATCCTGCCCGGCGTCGGCGCGGCGCGGGCAACGCTCGACTCGCTGGCCGAGCAGGACCTCGTCGGCGCACTCACCGAACGGGTGCAGGGCGCGGGCGTGCCGTTCCTGGGGATCTGCATCGGCCTCCAGGTGCTGTTCGACCACAGCGAAGAGGGCGACACCGCCGGGCTGGGTTGGGTGCCGGGCTCGGTGCGGCGCTTCCCCGACACCGGCCGGGTCCCGCAGATCGGCTGGAACGCGGTGCGGTTCACCCGGCCGCACCCCGTAACCGACGCGCTCCCGGCCGACGGCCACTTCTACTTCGTGAACTCCTACTACTGCGCGCCCCGCGACCCCGACGACGCCCTCGGCCTCACCGAGTACGGCATCGAGTTCTGTTCCGTGGTCGCGCGCGGCAACGTGCTGGCCACCCAGTTCCACGCGGAGAAGAGCGGCGACCTCGGCCTCTCGCTGCTGCGCGCGTTCGCGGCGTGGGAACCGTCGTGCTGACCAAGCGGCTCATCGCGTGCTTCGACGTCGTCGCGGGACGGGTCACCAAGGCGCAGCAGTTCCAGGACAACATCGACGTCGCGCCGGCCGAAGACCTGGCCGCGCAGCTCTACGCCGATCAGATCGACGAGATCGTGTTCTACGACATCAAGGCGAGCGCGGAGAAACGCAAGATCGATCTCGACACCGTGCGGCGTGTCGCTCACCACGTGTTCGTGCCGTTCACCGTCGGCGGTGGCATCCGCTCGGTCGACGACATGTTCGAGGTGCTGAAGGCGGGCGCGGAGAAGATCAGCGTCGACTCGATGGCGGTGCGCAACCCCGAGATCATCCGCGAGGGTGCAGAAGCGTTCGGCCGTCAGTGCGTGGTGTTGAGCACGCAGGTGAAGCACGTGGGCATCCGACCCGGGTTCCCGAGTGGCTACGAGGTGTTCATCGACGGCGCCCGCCTCGCCACCGGGCTCGACGCGCTCGACTGGGTGCGCCGGGGTGTCGACCTCGGCGCGGGCGAGATCGTCGTGAACAGCATCGACCGTGACGGCACCGCGTCGGGGTACGACCTCGACATCACCCGCGCGGTGGCCGACGCGGTGAACGTCCCTGTGATCGCGTCGGGCGGCGCGGGCACCGTCGACCACATCGCCGACGGCCTCACCGCGGGCGGCGCGTCAGCCGCCATCATCAGTTCGATCCTCTACTCGCCCCGCCTCGACCGCAACGTGGGCGTGCGCGAGCTCAAAACGGGCCTCGCCCAACGCAACGTGCTCATGCGCCCCTACCGATAAAGACTTTGCGTCAAGCTCTTTCGGCCAGGGGTTCGAGGAGCTCCCACTCGACGGTGGGCGCGTCGGCCCAGAGCCGGTCGAGGTCGTAGTAGACGCGCGTCTCGGCCAGGAACACGTGCACGAGCATGTCGCCGTAGTCCATGAGCACCCACGACGCGTCGCCGAGCCCCTCGACGCCACGCGGGCTCTCGTCGTCGGAGATCTTGAGCGCGAGCTCCACCTCTTCGACGATCGTGCGCACCAACCGAGTGTTCGACGCGCTGATCACCACGAACGCGTCGGTGATCGAGATGATGTCGCCGACGTCGAGGACGACGATCTCCTCGCCCTTCTTCTCGGCCGCCGCGTGCGCGGCCACCGCTGCTCTCCGCATCGCGTCAGGGATCGGGCCCCCCGCAGGGTTGGAGGTCAAGCGGCGGACACCAGAGACGTCATCAGGAAGGAGTGTAGAGGGCGTGCGACCGGATGGCGCGCACGACGGCGGTGGGGACCAGGCCGTCGACCGGGCGGCCCTCGCCCAGCCGCTGCCGCAACTCGGTCGACGCGATGTCGAGCCGGGGAATCGCCACCCGCTCGACCTGCCAGTCCGGCCCCGGTGGTTCGGCGTGCGTGTCGCCCGCCCGTTCGACCACGACCACGGTGGCCAGGTGGCGGGTCTCGTCGAGCCGGCGCCACGTGCCCATGTTGGCCACCGCGTCTGCCCCGAGCACCAGGAAGAGCTCGCGGTGGGGCCCGGCCAGGGCTTCGAGCGTGTCGGCGGTGACCGACGGGCCGTCGCGCTCGATCTCGATCGCCGACGCCTCGACGCCCTCGACGCCCTCGACCGCGGCTTCCACGAGCATCAGGCGCTGGTGGGCCGAAGCCACGACGCGGCCCCGCTTCTGCCACGGATCACCGGCGACGACGAGGAGCACCCGGTCGAGGCCGAGCACCGCCCGGGTCTCGGTGGCCACGACCAGGTGCCCGATGTGGATCGGGTCGAAGGTGCCGCCGAACACCCCCAGCTTCTCCTTGCGGGAGGAACTGGGAGCAGGAATGTCGTCACTCCCGGCCACGGCGGGGAGTCTACGGGCGTGCCGTGTCTTCACCTCGGCGAAACATTCCTGTCATCGTTCCCCGTACCATCGACACGTGAGCGGGACGAGCAATCGAGAAGGGTCGCCCACGCACGTCCTCGTGCGGGTCTGGCTGCCCGACCGTCCCGGCGCCCTCGGTCTCGTGGCGTCGCGCATCGGTGCGCTCGACGGCGACATCGCCGGCATCGACGTGCTCGAACGCGGCGACGGCGTCGCGGTCGACGAGTTCGCGGTGGTGCTCCGGCGATCGGTGGCGCTCGACCTGCTCGTGCGGGAGATCGAAGAGGTCGACGGCGCGAGCGTCGAGGAGGTGCGGACCGTCGACCACTTCCCCGACCCGCGTCTCGACGCGCTCGAGTCGGCCGCCAATCTGTGCTCCGCGAGCAGCGTCGCCGGTCTGCACCACATCCTCGTCGAACAGATCCGCCACGAGTTCGCCGGCAACTGGAGTGCGCTGCTCATCGACTCCGAGGTGGTGGCGGCCGCGGGCGACGCCGTCCCGGCCGCGTCGGTGCTCGTCGCGTTGGTCGCGGGGATCTCGGCGTCGCCGCGCGTCGCCGACGGCACGACCGGCCCCGACGATCTCGCGGTGGCGTCGATGGTCGAGCACGAGGCCGCCATGCTCGTCGGACGCGACGGCCGGGCGTTCCGCCGTCGGGAGCGGGCGCAGTTGGTGGCGCTGGCCCGGATCGCCGACCGCACCTGGGTGCTGCTCGAATAACGTCGGCCGGTGCCGACCGCGGGGATCGTCGTGTTCACACGCGATCTGCGGGTGCACGATCACGTCCCGTTGGCGCGTGCGGTGGCCGAGCACGATCTCGTCGTCCCGCTCTTCGTGTTCGACGACGCGATCCTCGGCAGTGCCTTCAACTGTCCGAACCGCACCGGCTTCCTGCTGGAGTCGCTGACCGATCTCGACGACCTGCTCGCGGCGTCGGGCGCGCGGCTCGCGCGGCGGCGCGGGCCGTGGGTCGAGACGGTGATGCAGGTCGCGCGCGCACACGACGCCGACGCGATCCATCTCAGCCGCGACGTGAGCGGATACGCCCGTGGGCGTATGCGCGCGCTCGGCGCCGCGTGCCGAACCGCGGGTGTGCGGCTGGAGCTCGGCCCCGGACCGACGGTGATCGAGGCCGGTGCGATCACGCCCGGTGGCGGCGATCACTACCAGGTGTTCACGCCGTACTACCGGCGCTGGTCGGAAGCCGAGCCGCGCGCGGTTGCACCGACCCCGGGCCGCATCGCAATTCCGGACGGTCTCGATCTCGGACCGCGGCCGGAATTGGCCGAGCTCGTCGACGGCGCCCGCGCACCCGACGTGATGCGCGGCGGCGCGTCCGAGGCGCAGCGTCGGCTCGACGCCTGGCTCGACGGCACGCCGACATCGGGTCTCGACGGCTACGACGCCCGCCACGACGACCTGGCCGGCGATGCGACGTCACGCCTCTCGCCGTACCTGCACTTCGGGTGCGTGTCGGCGCTCGAAGTCGCACAGGCCGTCGCCGGTCACGCGGGAGCTGAGCCGTTCCTCCGCCAGCTCTGCTGGCGCGACTTCTTCCACCAGATCCTCGCTGCCCGTCCCGACGCCGCGTGGTCCGACTACCGCCCCGGCCGCCCGCGACGGGACGCCGACCCGGACCTGCTCGCCGCGTGGGAGGAAGGGCGGACCGGTTATCCCGTCGTCGACGCGGGAATGCGCCAACTCGCTCGGGAAGGCTTCGTGCACAACCGCGCCCGCATGATCGTGGCGTCGTTCCTCACCAAGGACCTCGGGATCGACTGGCCGACCGGGGCCCGGCACTTCCTCGACCACCTCGTCGACGGCGACCTCGCCAACAACAACCTCAACTGGCAGTGGGTGGCCGGCACCGGAACCGACACCAACCCGCACCGGATCTTCAACCCGACGGTGCAGGGCCAGCGCTTCGATCCCGACGGTGCTTACGTCCGGCGCTACGTGCCCGAGCTCGCCGCCCTGCGGGGTCGCGCCACCCACGAACCCGACGCCACCGTGCGCCGGGCCTACGGCTATCCCGAGCCGATCGTCGACCACCACGAGGCCATCGCCGCGTACAAGTCCCGCCGCCCCTGACCCCGAACTTGCGTCGCTCGTGTGGCATATATCAACGCCAAGGACGCAAGTTCGGGTTCGGGAAGGTCGAAGACTTCAGCCTTCGGCGATGGTGGCGACGAACTGCTGGAGCTGGCGCAGGTTGCGGCACTCGAAGACGCCGTCGCAGTAGCGGCCGTACTCCGACACGATCGAGTCGCCGGTGTCCCAGTAGCCGCGGGGCTCGGGGTCGAGCCAGTAGACGTGGCGACCGCGCTTGCGCATCTCGTCGACGACCCACGCCTCGGACGCGTGGTAGTTGTTGCGGGCGTCGCCGAGCAGGATGATCGACGTCTTGGGCGTGATCTCCGAGTAGTGGCGCTGGTGCCAGACCTCGAACGTGTGGCCGTAGTCGGAGTGGCCGTCGACCCACACGACGTCAGCCTCGGTGTTGACCCGCTGCACCGCGTCGGTGACGTCGTCGGATTCCTGGAAGTAGCGCGTGACCTCGTCGATGCCGTCGATGAACACCCACGACCGGACCTTCGAGAACTGGCTCGCCATCGCGTACACGAACTGCAGCGTGAACCGGGCGAAGCTGGCGACCGAACCCGAGATGTCGGCGATCACCATGATCTCCGGCTTCGACGGGTGCGGGTGGCGGAACTTCGGCTCCGCGGGCACGCCGCCGTAGGAGAGCGACTCGCGGATGGTCTTGCGGAAGTCGAGGTGCCCGCGATGGCGACGGCGGCGCCGTTGGGCCAGCCGCGCCGCCATGGCGCGCGTGAGCGGGTACACCGCGCGCTGCAACGCCAGCATCTCCTCGCGCGACGCGTGCATGAACTCGATGTCTTCGGGCAGCGGCTTGCGCAGGGTGCGCGCCATCGCCTCGACGCCGCGGTCGGCGACCAACCGGCGCCGGATCTCGGCTTCCACCAACTCGCGCAGCTCGCGCAGGCGGGACTGGAATTCCTCGTGGGCCAGGCGGTCGGCGAGCTCGCCGTCGTCGATCTCCCCGCGCTCGCGCGCCTGCTCCATCAGCCGGCTCTGAAGGTCGTCGAGATCGAGCTGGCGCAGGGTGCGGTAGAGGTAATAGGTGCCGCCGACCGGTCGTCCCGGCTCCATCCCGGCGAACTGTTGGACCGCGGCGGCGGCCAGGCGGCGCAGCTCGTCGCGGTCCATGTTGGCGAGCGCCTGCAGCAGCATCGCCGCCAGCTCCTCGCGCGACATCGGCGTGCCCCCGCCGCCCGCCGAGGCCTCGCCCTCCGAGAGCGCGCCTTCGCTCATGTCGAATGCAGAGTCGGCGTCGCCGTCGACGCCGTGACTGAACAACGAGAAGTAGACGTCGAACACGGTGTCGAAGGCGCGCTGGTGCCGCTCGTGCTTCACCATCGTGGTGCTGAGCAACGCCTTGAACATCTCGCGGTCGTCGATGGCGACGTACTCGAGCGCGCGCATCGCGTCGAGGTTCTCGGTCATCGACACGGGGAGGCCGGCGGTGCGCAGCTCGTGGACGAAGCCCTGGAGGACGTCGAGCAGCGACAGCGACGCGCCCGATGCGCCGGACGCCGCGGGAACGACGGGAGCAGTCAGACCTTGCTCCCGTCGGGAACCTGCAGCTCCTTGCGGGCCTTGGTGATGTCGGACTGGTACTTGAGCAGCACGTGCAGGGTCTCGCCGATCACCTCGGGGTCGATGTCGGACTTCCCGAGGTAGATGAGGGTGCGGGCCCAGTCGATGGTCTCCGAGATCGACGGCGCCTTCTTGAGCTCCAGCGCCCGGATCGAGCGGACCACGCGGGCGATCTGCTCGGCGAGGTTGTCGTCGATCTCGGGCACCCGCACCCGCACGATGTCCTTCTCGCGTTCGAGATCGGGGTAGTCGATGTGGAGGTAGAGGCAGCGCCGCTTCAGCGCCTCCGACAGCTCACGGGTGTTGTTCGACGTGAGCAGCACGATTGGTCGTGTGCCCGTGCCCTCGATGGTGCCGAGCTCCGGGATCGACACCTGGAAGTCGGAGAGGACCTCGAGCAACAACGCCTCGGTCTCGATCTCGACCCGGTCGACCTCGTCGATCAGGAGCACGATCGGCTCCTCGGCCCGGATCGCTTCCAGCAACGGTCGGGTGAGCAGGAACGGCTCGGAGAAGATGTCGGACTCGACGTCGTCCCAGTCGGCGTCATGGCCCTTGTCGACCTGGATGCGGAGCAGTTGCTTCTTGTAGTTCCACTCGTAGAGCGCCTTGGCCTCGTCGAGGCCCTCGTAGCACTGGAGACGGATCAGCCGGGAGCCGGTGACCTCGGCGATCGCCTTCGCCAGCTCGGTCTTGCCGACGCCGGCGGGGCCTTCGACGAGCACCGGCTTCTCCAGCCGGTCGGCGAGGAACACGACGCCGGAGATGCCGGTGTCGGCCAGGTAGTCGGCGGCGCGCAGCCGGGTGGTGACGTCGTCGACCGATTCGAATCGTTCTGCCATGGGAGTCGTGACCTGCTTGTCTGTCGAAGAGTTCCGCTGGTTGCTAGTTCCGCACTTGACCGTCGCCCCAGACGACGTACTTGTAGGTGGTGAGCTCCCGCAACGCCATGGGGCCGCGTGCGTGCAACTTCTGCGTGGAGATGCCGATCTCGGCGCCGAACCCGAACTCGGCGCCGTCGGTGAAGCGGGTGGACGCGTTCACCACCACGGTGCCCGCGTCGACTTCTGACGTGAACCGCGTGGCCGCCGCGAGGTCGCGGGTGAGGATCGCCTCGGTGTGGCCGGAGCCGAACCGGTTGACGTGCGCGATCGCGTCGTCGATCGACGGCACGACCGCCACGCTCATCTTCAGCGCGAGGAACTCGCGGCCGAAGTCGTCGTCGGTGGCCGTGCCCATCGGACCGAATCGCGCCCGGGCGGCGTCGTCGCCGACCAGCTCGACGCCCCGCTCGACCAGCGCCTCCCCCGCCCGCGGCAGGAAGGCGTCGGCGACGGCGGCGTGGACCACGAGCGACTCGGCCGCGTTGCAGACGCTCGGGCGCTGGGTCTTGGCGTTGACCACGATGTCGAGGGCCTGGTCGAGGTCGGCGGAGGCGTCGACGTAGACGTGACAGTTGCCGTCACCGTCGAGGATCACGGACACGGTGGCGTGGTCGCGCACGCTCTGGAGCAGCGCGGGGCCACCCCGCGGGATGAGGCAGTCGACGACGTCGGTGAGCTGCATGAGCTCGACCGCCGCGTCGTGGCTGACGTCGTCGACCAGCAGCACGCTGTCGCCCGGGAGGCCGGCCTTGGTGGCGCCGTCGCTGAGCGCCTCGGCGATGGCCCGGTTGGAGCGCAGCGCACTGGCCGAGCCCCTGAGCAGCGCGGCGTTCCCCGACTTCAGGCAGATGCCGGCGGCGTCACTGGTGACGTTGGGCCGGTTCTCGTAGATGATGGCGACGACCCCGAGCGGGACCCGGCGCCGCTCGATGCGGAGGCCGTTGGGGCGGGTCCACCCGTCGATGACCTCGCCGACCGGATCGGGGAGGGCGGCGACATCGCGCAGGCCGGCGGCCATGGCCTCGATGCGGGCCTCGGTGAGCCGGAGCCGGTCGAGGGGGCCCGCTTCCATGCCGGTGGCCGCCGCGGCCTCGACATCGAGCCGGTTGGCGGCGAGGAGGTCGGCGGTGCGGGCGAGGAGGAGGTCGGCGGTGGCGAGGAGGGCGGCGTTCTTGGCGGCGGTCGATGCCGCCGCGAGGACGACCGACGCCGCCTGGGCCCGGCGCCCGAGCTCGGGAACGGCGGACGGCGCAGACATGCGGGCGAGTGTAATCCGGCGGCTTCCGCGGCCTTCCGGGCGTTCGGGAGGGGTGAGGCCGCGCCGCCTGCCCGGCCGCGCTGCCTGATGGCGCAGCGGCCTGAGGCGACCCGGCCTCACCTACCTCCCGCTCCTCGTCGACCGTCGAAGCCCTCGAGAGGACTCTCCCCCCGCCGGCCGACGACGAGCTCGTGAGGCAAGAGTGTGACGGAAGCGGCGCAAGTTCGCAAGAGCGGGCCCGTTAGCCGCGCCGCCGTCAGTCTTCAACCAAGTGGTTGACAACCGTCGGCGCCTCGGCGTAGGTTGTCCTCAACCATTCAGTTGAGGAAGGAGGCCACCCGTGGACGACGACCAATTGTCGCGAGTGTTCGCGGCGCTCGCCGATCCGACGCGGCGCGACATGGTGGCCCGCCTCGCCGTGGGCGACGCCACGGTCGGGGAGCTGGCCGATCCCTACGACGTCTCCGTCCAAGCGGTGTCCAAGCACATCAAGGTGCTCGCCGACGCCGGCCTGGTCAGCCAGAGCAAGGACGCCCAGCGCCGACCGTGCCACCTCGAGGCGGAGGTCTTCGACCTGATGACGAAGTGGATCGAGCGGTACCGCGAACAGGCCCAGGAGCGCTACATGCGCCTCGATTCCGTCCTCGCCGCGATGCGCGGCGACGAACGACGAACCAGCCACCGCAACCGACAGCAAGGAGCAGCGTCATGAGCGTCACCGGCAACCGCTACCAGGTCTCGATCGAAGCCGACCCCACCCTGCCGATCATCCGCATGACCCGCGACTTCGACGCCACCCCGGCGGAGCTGATGCGGGCCCACACCGATCCGGAGTTGTTCGCCCGCTGGGTCGGGCCGAACGGGATGGAAACCGAGATCCTCGACTGGGAGGCGACGACGGGTGGGCGCTGGCGTTATGTCGCGCGACGCGACGGCGTGGAGTACGGCTTTCACGGTTGCTTCCACGAGGTCGGCGAGGTCAGCATCGTGCAGACCTTCACGTTCGACGGTCAGCCCGACGACGTCGCGCTCGAGACGCTGCGGTTCGAGGATCTCGGCGACGGCCGCACCCGACTGCAGACGCAGTCACTGGTGGACAGCTTCGAGGGCCGCGACCAATGGCTGGCCTCCGGCATGGAGACCGGCGTCGACGAGGGCTACGCCAAGCTCGACGCGCTCGTCGCGGAGCTCCGATGACTGGCCCGGCCGACGAGCACCGGCGCATCGCCGGCGCGTTCACCGCGACCGTCGAGGGCACCGCGCCGGAGGCGTGGGACCGGCCGGCGCCGGTGGACGGCTGGCTGGCGCGCGACGTCGTGCGTCACCTCGTCGAGTGGTACCCCGCGTTCCTCGACGGAGCGGTCGGGATCGCATTGCCCGCAGGTCCCTCGGTCGACGAGGACCCGGTCGGAGCCTGGCGCACCCAGACCGACGCGGTGCAAGCACTGCTCGACGACCCGGACACCGCCGATCGCGTGCACGACTTCCCACACATCGGCCGGATGTCGTTCGGGCAGATGACCGACATGATCTACACCAGCGACGTGTTCCTGCACCGCTGGGATCTGGCCCGGGCGACCGGCCAGGACGAGACGCTCGATGCGGAGAAGTGCGCCGAGATGCTCGAAGGCATGCTGCCGATGGACGAGGTGCTGCGACAGAGCGGGCAGTACGGGCCGCGCGTCCTCGTCCCCGACGATGCCGACATCCAGACCAAGCTGCTGGCGTTCATCGGCCGTACCCCGTAGACGTCTGCGGCCCGGCGCCCGCAGGCGCCGAGAGCGGGAATCAGGAGCCGAGCGAGTAAGACGACCAGCTCGCGGCGGCGAGAGCGAGCGAGGCGGGGCCCGAGCGGCCCGGCGCCCGCAGGCGCCGAGAGCGGGAATCAGGAGCCGAGCGAGTAAGACGACCAGCTCGCGGCGGCGAGAGCGAGCGAGGCGGGGCCCGAGCGGCCCGGCGCCCGCAGGCGCCGAGAGCGGAAATCAGGAGCCGAGCGAGTAAGACGACCAGCTCGCGGCGGCGAGAGCGAGCGAGGCGGGGCCCGAGCGGCCCGGCGCCCGCAGGCGCCGAGAGCGGAAATCAGGAGCCGAGCGAGTAAGACGACCAGCTCGCGGCGGCGAGAGCGAGCGAGGCGGGGCCCGAGCGGCCCGGCGCCCGCAGGCGCCGAGAGCGGGAATCAGGAGCCGAGCGAGTAAGACGACCAGCTCGCGGCGGCGAGAGCGAGCGAGGCGGGGCCCGAGCGGCCCGGCGCCCGCAGGCGCCGAGAGCGGGAATCAGGAGCCGAGCGAGTAAGACGACCAGCTCGCGGCGGCGAGAGCGAGCGAGGCGGGGCCCGAGCGGCCCGGCGCCCGCAGGCGCCGAGAGCGGGAACTAGGGCAGGACGACGAGATCGTCGCGGTGGACGACCTCGTGGGGCAGGCCGTCGGCGAGCTCGGAGGTCTGACGGCCGGCGACGTTCCGGAGCGCGTCGGCCGAGTACCGGACGAGCCCCTTGGCAAAGGGCGTGCCGCTCCCGTCGACGATCTCGACCGCGTCGTCGGCCGCGAACGTGCCCTCGACGCCCTGGACCCCGGCCGGGAGCAGCGACCGGTGATCGGCGCAGAGAGCGCGGCGGGCGCCGTCGTCGACCACGACCCGGCCCGCGGCGCCCAGCGCGAACGCGATCCAGAGCTTGCGGCTCGGCAGGCGCGCGTCGCGGGGCAGGAACGCGGTGCCGACCGCGCGGCTGTCAATGGCATCGGCGAGCACGTGAGGGGCGTCGGCCGCCGCGATCACCGCCCGCACGCCGGACCACGCGGCGATCCGGGCCGCGACGAGCTTGCTCGCCATCCCGCCACTCCCCCGCGCGCTGCCCGTGCCGCCGGCCGCGGCGCCGAGGGCCGCGTCGAGCGCGGCGTCGACCTCGGCGATCTCCTCGATGAGCGACGCGGCGGCGTCGATGCGGGGATCGGCGGTGAAGAGACCTTCGGTGTCGGTGAGCAGGACCAGGAGATCGGCGCCCACCAGGTGCGAGACGAGCGCGGCCAGGCGGTCGTTGTCGCCGTAGCGGATCTCGTCGTCGGCGACGGTGTCGTTCTCGTTGACCACCGGCACGACCCCGAGGTCGAGGAGGCGCCGCAGGGTCTCGCGCGCGTGCAGGTACTGCGAGCGCACCCCGAAGTCGTGCGGCGTGAGCAGCACCTGGCCGGCGATGAGACCGTGGCCGCCGAGGATGCCGCCGATGCGCTCCATCAGCAGCGGCTGGCCGACGGCCGCCACCGCCTGCAGCGTGCCGACGTCGGTGGGCCGCGTGTGCATGCCCAGCGCCGGCAGCCCGGCCGCGATGGCGCCCGACGACACGAGCACGATCTCGTGGCCCGCGGCGCGGGCGGCGGCGATCTCGCCGCACAGCTTGGCCACCGACGGGTCGTCGAGCTCGCCGGTCTCCGACGTGATCGACGACGTCCCGACCTTCACAACGGCGGTGGCCATCAGCCCCGACCTTCCATCAGCCGAGACCCTCGAGGTAGTCGAGCTCGACCGGACCGATGCGCACGACGTCGCCCTCGCGCGCGCCGGCGCGGGCCAGGGCCTTCTCGACGCCCATCTTGCGCAAGCGGTACTGCACGTACTCCATCGCCTCGATGTTCGTCAGGTCGGCCATGGCGACGACGCGCTCCGCGCCTGCGACCCGACACCCGCCACGCGCCGTCGTCGTCGCGGATCACCGCGAAGCCTTCCTCGGCCGGGCGCAGCACGACGTACGGATCGGGCTCGGGCTCGACGCCGCGTGCCTGACCGACCAACGTGCCCAGGCGGCCGAGGAACTGGTCGAGACCCTGACGGGTGACCCCGGACACCAAGAGCGCGCGAGACGCTTCGGGGTCGTCGGGATCCTCGACCCCGAGATCGAGGTCGTCGAGGGTGGTGGTGGCGACGTCGGCCTTGCTGCCCACCACCAACCGGGGCCGCTCCAGCAGCTCCGGCCGGTAACGGCCGAGCTCGTCCAGCAGCACCCGCTCCTGTTCCGCGGGCGACCGACCGTCGACCGGCGCGAGGTCGAGCAGCAGGACCAGCACCCGGGCCCGCTCGACGTGACGGAGGAAGTCGTGGCCGAGGCCGCGGCCGTCGGCGGCGCCTTCGATGAGGCCGGGGATGTCGGCCAGCACGAACTCGTGATCGCGGAACCGCACCACACCGAGGTTGGGCTCGAGGGTGGTGAACGGATAGTCGGCGATCTTGGGCTTGGCCGCGCTGACGGCGGCGATCAGCGTGGACTTGCCCGCGTTCGGGAAGCCGACGAGCGCGGCATCGGCCAGCAACCGCACCTCGAGCCGCAACCAATGCTCCTCGCCGTACTCGCCCTGCTCGGCGAAGCTCGGCGCCCGGCGCGAGTTGGAGAGGAAGCGGGCGTTGCCCCGGCCGCCCTGGCCGCCGCGCGCGGCGAGGTAGCGCGCGCCGTGGTGCACGAGGTCGGCGAGCACCTCGCCCTCGCGGGTCTTGATGACGGTGCCCTCGGGCACCGCGACCACGAGGTCGGCGCCGCTCGAGCCGTGGCGTTTGTTGCCCGAGCCGTGCTTGCCCGACTCGGCCCGACGATGCGGGTGATCGCGGAACGCGAGCAGGGACGCCGCGTTGCGGTCGGCCTGGAGATAGACGTCGCCGCCGGATCCGCCGTCGCCACCGTCGGGGCCACCCTTCGGCACGTGGGCCTCACGGCGGAACGACACCGCACCGGCACCACCGTCGCCGCCACGCAGATTGACCTGTACGAGGTCGACGAAGGACGACATGAGGTCAGCCTACGGACCCACCCCCACCAACGCCTCGGGATTCACCCTCACGGGTGTACGTGAACTCCGAGATGTTCGGGAGCGCGGGAGCGTCTAGCTCGCGGGGACGATGTCGACGAGCTTGCGGCCCTTGCGGTGGCCGAAGCGCACCGTGCCGTGGGCGGTGGCGAACAGCGTGTCGTCGCTGCCCTTGCCGACGTTCTCCCCCGGGTGGAACCGGGTGCCGCGCTGGCGCACGATGATCGTGCCCGCGGTGACCTCGGTGCCGCTGTAGACCTTCACGCCGAGCCGCTGGGCGTTGGAATCACGACCGTTGCGCGACGACGCCGCGCCCTTCTTCTTCGACATGGCTCAGCTCTCCTCGTGCTCGGCCGGCTCGGCCGACTCGTCGGCCGTGGTGGCCGGGGCCGCCTTGGCGGTCTTCTCCGCGGCGGCCTTCGAGCCGGCGATGCCGGTGATCTCGAGCACGGTCAGGTTCTGACGGTGGCCGTAGCGCCGACGGTTGTTGCTCTTCGGCTTGTAGATGAAGCCGTCGATCTTGGGACCGCGCACGGCATCCACGATCCGGGCCTTCACGACCGAGCCCTCGAGCTGGCCCGGAGTGGCCAGGACGGTCTCGCCGTCGACCAGGAGCACCGGCGTGAGCTCGATGTCGCTACCGATGTCGTCACCGAGGCGCTCGACCTCGAGCCGCTCACCGGCCTCGACCTTGTATTGCTTGCCGCCGGTGCGGATGACTGCGTACATGGCGCGGGAAACCCCTCGAAAAAACGTGGTGGGAACCCGTTGATGCTAGTCCATCGACTGCAGCAGGGCCTCGTCGAGGAGGAATCCCCGGCCGTGGCAGGTGGGGCAGGTGTCGCTGAACGACTCCACCAGACCTTCGGAGATGCGCTTGCGGGTCATCTCCACCAACCCGAGCTCCGACATCTCGAACGCCTGCGTGCGCGTCTTGTCGCGGGCGAGCGCGTCGCGGAACACCCGCATCGTCTCGTCGCGGTTGGCCTTGATCTCCATGTCGACGAAGTCGATCACGATGATCCCGCCGATGTCGCGCAGTCGCAGCTGACGGGCGATCTCCTCGGCCGCTTCCAGGTTGTTGCGGAAGACGGTCTCCTCGAGGTTGGTCTTACCGACGTTCTTGCCGGTGTTGACGTCGATCACCGTGAGCGCCTCGGTGCGCTCGATGATGAGCGAACCACCCGACGGCAGCCACACCTTGCGGTCGAGCGCCTTGAGCAGCTGCTCGGAGATGTGGAACCGCTCGAAGATCGGGAGGCCCTCCTCGTCGGCGTCGTAGAACTCGACGCGGTCGGCGAGCTCGGGCGTGATCGCCTCGACGTAGCCGCGGATCTCCTCGTAGAGGGCACGGTCGTCGATGACGATGCCGCGGTACTCCTTGGTGAACTCCTCGCGGATGCGCCGCATGACGAGATCGGGCTCCTGGTAGAGGAGCTTCGCCTGCTTCGTCTTGGCCGCCAGCTCGGAGATCTGCTCCCACTGGCCGCGGAGGCGACGCACATCGCGCTCGAGCTCCTCGGCGGTCGCACCTTCGGCCGCGGTGCGCACGATGAGGCCGGCGTCGTCGGGACGGATGCCGTCGAGCACCTTGCGGAGGCGCTTGCGCTCGTCGTCGGGGAGGCGCTTCGAGATGCCGTAGGTGTCGGGCTCCTGCGGCACCATCACCAGGAAACGACCGGCGAGGCTGACTTCCTGCGTGAGCCGGGCGCCCTTGTGCGCGATCGGATTCTTGGTGACCTGCACCAGGATCATCTGACCGTTCTTGAGCATCCGCTCGATCTTGGGCTTGTTGCCACCCTCGATGTCGTTCTTGTCGAACGCGACGTCGCCGCGGTAGAGCACGCCGTTCTTCGGGGTGCCGATGTCGACGAACGCCGCTTCCATGCCGGGGAGCACGTTCTGCACCCGGCCGAAGTAGATGTTGCCGTCGATCGACTCGTTGCCGGTGGGCGTGGCCAGCGAGTGCTCGACCAGGCTGCGGCCCTCGAGGACCGCGATGTGGGTGTGCCCACCTTCGAGGGTGTGCACGCACATGGTGTAGCGACCGGCGGGGCGACCCTTCCGGGTGCGACCACGGCGGCGCTCGAGCACATCGTCGTCGAGCGCGGCCAGCGGCGTGTCACCGACGCCCAGATCGGCCCGGACGACGTCGTCGGACTTCCGGGCGGGCGACCGGCCACCGGAGTTGCCGTTGGCACCACCGCCGCCGCCTCCGGCCCGTTCGGTGCCCGGTGCGCCACCGGCACCCGTACCCGCGCCACCTCGACCTCGGCCCCGACCGCCGCGCCGGCGACGCCGCTTGGGCGCACCACCTTCGCCGTTGGCATCGGGATCGCCGCCCTCGCGTGCGGACGACGATGAGGTCCGGCCCGCGGGCGGGTTGGGCGCGGCGCGGGAATCGCCGATCCGCGGCGTGGCGCTGGCGGGCGCTGGGCGCGAGTCGCCGATGCGGGGCCGGGCGGTGTGCTCGAGCCCGGCTTCCTCGAGCGCGACCTCGGCCACATCGTCGGTGGTGAGGCCACGATCGGCGGCGGCGTCGTTGTAGTCGTGGCCGCGGTCGAGTTCGATCTCGTCACCGGTGTCGTCTCCGGTCACGTCTGCGCGGTCGACGGCGAGATCGTCGAGCGTGAGCGCGTCGACCTCGAGGTCGGCGGACTCCGCGTCGACGTCGGCATCGCCACCGGTGCGCGGCGCGCGGGCGCCGTTGCCGCCGGAGTCGGAACCGGCCGCGCCGGCGGTACCCGGCTTGCGCCGATTGCGTCCACCACGGGAGCCGCGGCGACGCCGGTTGGCTCCGCCTTCTCGCGGTGCGCCGCCTTCCCTCGGGGCTCCGGATTCGCTCGGGGAGCCCGGGGGTCCGTCGACGGATGATCCCGCCGGCGATCCTTCAGGCGCCGGCGACCCCGAACCCGCAGGCTCCGAAGTCGGAGACACCGACGGCGTGGGCGAGGGAGTCGCGGACAGGGACGGGGCCGGAGCCGGGGCGACGATCGCCTCCGGCATCGTGTCGTCGGACATTCGAACCTTCTCTCATGATGCGCTCGCCACCAGGGCGTGCGCGAACGCGTCGGCTTCCAGCGGCTCCAGCCGCGCGCCGCCGCGCTCGATCCATTGGGATGTTCTCAGGACGCGGTGCTCGGTGAGGCCGATGCCGGCGATCGTGTCGAGGGCATCGATGACCTCACGCGGACGAGCGCCGCGGGGTTGCGTAGAAAGCGCGAACTCGAGCACGGGCGAGTCGCCGTCGTGCGTGAGCTCGATGGTGCGGATGGCAGGACGAATGTCGTCGACACTCTCCTTGCCCTTGCGGGTGCGGGTGACGAAGAGCTCGCCGGCGGCGAGCACCTGGTGAGCCACGGATCGGAGCAGCTCCTCGGGCACGGCCGCGCCGTTGGCGTCGACCATGGCGATGCGGAACTGCACTTCGGTGATCGACTCTTGCAGCGCCGGCGCGCGGTCGACGAGGCGCGCCGCGCCGGACACGACCATTCCCTCGGGCAGCGCGGCCGTGAGCCGATCCGGCAGCGCGGTGGTCTCGACCGCTTCCGTGAGCTCGACGTCGAGGTACTCGGCGTCGCTCTCGGCGCCGACCGGGAGCGCGAGCCCGAAGCTCACCTTGGGCCGGGGCGAGAAGCCCTCGGTGAACGAGAGGGGCAGGGTCTCGATGCGAAAGGCGCGTTCGAACGCCCGGGCGACGTCGCGGTGCGAGATGAACCGCACCTTGCCCCGCTTGGTGAACCGCACCCGCACCGGGAACCCGCGGTCGCCCCTCACGGGGTCACGCTCGCCGGGACCGACGCGGTGCCGACCGCCTTGGTGATGAGCTCGACGGGGACCTCGCGGCCGAAGCCGAGCCCCTGCCCGGTGCCCTGGCTCCCACCCGCGGGCGGGACCGCCGAGGCCACCACGTGCTCGAGGGCGTAGTCGGTGCACACGCCGCAGTCGTAGCACGGAGTCCACCGGCAGTCGGGGAGACCGTGCTCGCGCAGGGCCTCCTGCCAGTCGTCCCAGAGGAAGTCGCGGTGCAGGCCGGCGGCTATGTGGTCCCACGGGAGGATCTCGTCGTCGGTGCGGTGGCGGGTCACGTACCAGTCGGCGTCGAGCCCTTCGGCGGCCATCGCCTCGAGCCAGCGGTCGAGCTGGAAGCGCTCGCTCCATTCCTGGAACGTGCCCCCGGCCCGCCAGACCCGCTCGATCACCCGGCCGATGCGCCGATCGCCGCGGCTGGCGATGCCCTCCGCGAACGTGGCTTCGGGATCGTGCCACCGCACCTGCGCGCCCGTGCGCTTGAGCTCGTCGCGGATCAGCCCGACCTTGCGGTGGAGCTCGCGCGTGCCGTTCTGACCGAACCACTGGAACGGGGTGTGGGCCTTGGGCACGAACCCGCCGACCGAGGCGGTGCAGCTCGCGCGCTTCGTGTACTTGCGGCCGATCTTCACGACCTCGCGGGCGAGCTCGGCGATCCCGAGCGTGTCGGCGTCGACCTCGGTGGGGACGCCGATGAGGAAGTAGAGCTTCACCCGCTGCCAGCCCTGCGAGTAGGCACCTTCGACCGCGGCGTAGAGGTCTTCGTCGGTGATCAGCTTGTTGATCACCTGGCGGACACGCCAGGTGCCGCCCTCGGGGGCGAAGGTGAGCCCGGTGCGGCGGATCTTCTGGATCTCGCTGGCCAGGCCGACGGTGAACGCGTCGACCCGCAACGACGGGAGCGACAGGCCCACGTTCCCGCAGCCGTCCTGCTCGTTGACCAGGTTGGCGACCAGGCCGTCGATGCCGGAGAAGTCGGCGGTGGACAGCGAGGTGAGCGCGACTTCGTCGTAGCCGGTGCGGCGCAGGCCGTCGCGCACCATGGTGCGGACCTGCTCCTCCGGGCGTTCGCGCACCGGCCGGGTGATCATCCCCGCCTGGCAGAACCGGCAGCCCCGGGTGCAGCCCCGGAACACCTCGACGTTGAGCCGGTCGTGCACCACTTCGATGAGCGGCACGAGCTGGTTCTTGGGATACGGCCAGTCGCCGAGATCGGCGACCGTGCGCTTGTCGACCCGTTCGGGCACGTCGGGGAAACGAGGGCGGACCTCGGCGATGAAGGCGCCGTCGTACTCGACCGAGTACATGGCGGGCACGTAGACGCCGGGGATCGTGGCCAGCTCCCGCAGCACCCCCTCGCGGGCGGTACGGCCGGACCGCTTCCAGGCCGCGACCACCTCGGTGATCTCGCCGACGGCCTCTTCACCGTCGCCGATCACGAAGGCGTCGACGAAGTCGGCCATGGGCTCGGGGTTGAACGCGCAGTGCCCGCCGACGACGACGAGCGGGTGCTCGGGCCGGCGATCCTCCGCCCGCACCGGGACGCCGGCGAGGTCGAGACACTCGAGCACGTTGGTGTAGACGAGCTCGGCGGCCAGGCCGAAGGCGATGACGTCGAAGGTGCCGGCGTCGTGGTGGGTGTCGACCGAGAACAGCGGCACGGAGTGGGCCCGCATCTCCGCGTTCATGTCGACCCAGGGCGCGTAGGCGCGCTCCGCCAGCGCGTCATCGCGCTCGTTCAGGATCTCGTAGAGGATCTGGAGCCCCTGGTTGGGTAAGCCGATCTCGTACGTATCGGGATAAACGAGGAGCCAGGAGGTGCTGGAAGGCTGGTGTTCCGGCCGGAGGCTGCCCCGCTCCATACCGATGTAGCGAGCAGGCTTCTCAACCCTGGCCAGGAGCGGCTCCACCCTCGGCCACAGGTTTGACATCTCGATGCAGCCTACCAGTCGCCCGGGAAATCGAGTTCCCTCAGTCGAAGCGGCGCATCGAGACGTTGAGCACGAGACCGAGGCAGGCGAAGGTGGTGATCAGGGACGAGCCGCCGTAGCTCATGAACGGCAGCGGAATCCCGGTGACGGGCATGATCCCCATCGTCATGCCCATGTTCTCGAACATCTGGAACGCGAGCATCGCCAGCACCCCGACGCACACGAGCACGCCGAAGAAGTCGCGCGAGAGCCGGGCCGTTCGCCAGGTGCGCCACAGCACGATGGCGAAGAGGGCGAGCAGGAGGGTCCCGCCGACGAAGCCGAGCTCCTCCCCCACCGACGTGAAGATGAAGTCGGTGTGCTGCTCGGGCACGAAGCCGCCCTGGGTCTGCGAGCCCTGCTCGAGGCCTTCGCCGGTGATCCGGCCGTGGGCGATTGCCGCCTTCGACTGCTCCTGGTTGTAGGCGGTGCCCTGGGTGGTGCCGCTCTCGGGATCGATGAACGTGGTGAGGCGGTCGAGCTGGTACTGCTTCAGCAGCCCGAGGCCGACGACGGCGTACACGCCGGTGACCGCCAGGAGGCCGAGCACGATGAGCTGCTTGCCGCTCACCCCGGCGACCGCGAGCAGGGCGACGATGATCACAACGAGCACCATCACCGTGCCGAGGTCGGGCTGGAGCAACACGAGCCCGATCGGCACGCCTGCCAGCAGCACGATCATCGTGAGCCGCCAGGCATCGAGCTCGCCGCGGTACTGGTTGCAGTAGCCGGCCAGCGCCACGATGATCGCGAACTTGGCCAGCTCCGAGGGCTGCACGGTGAAGCCACCGGGGAGCTGGAACCACGCCTGGTGGCCCTTCACGTTGGAACCGACCGGCGCGAGCACGGCGAGAAGCAGGAACACGCTGCCGCCGTAGAAGAACATCGCGTAGTCGCGCAGCCGCCGGTAGTCGATGACCAGCACCCCGATCATCACCACGACCCCGATCGCCGCGAACAGCGCCTGGCGCTTGACGAAGTAGAACGGGTCGCCCGGGATGCGCAGGTGAGTGGTCGAGTAGATCATCACCAGGCCGAGCGCGGTGATCACGAACGCGGCGAACAGGAGCAGCCAGTCGAAGTGCCGCAACGGCGACGCTTCCAGGCGCGACGGCTCGCCGAGCCCCCGCTTGCGGTTCATCGCGCGATCGAGACGGCTCGGGCTGATCGTCGACATCAGAAGCTCTGCTCGTTCCCGGACGCCGGCGCGACGGAGACGGGAGCCGGCGGCACAGTGGGGTTGTTCAGGTAGTCGATCACCCGGCGCACGATCGGGGCGGCCACGCTGGCGCCGAAGCCACCCTGCTCCACCATCGCCAACACCACGTACTGCTTGCCCTGGGCGGGGTCGTTGGCCGGGTTGGTGACGCCCACGAACCACGACGTGTCTTCGCCGTTGGTGATCTGCGCGGTACCGGTCTTGCCGATCACCGGCGGCCCGACGTAGTTGGCGAACGCCCCGTTCGCGGTGCCGTCGGCGTCGTTCACCACTCCGGTGAGGCCATCGATGATCGGCTGGCGCACCGCCGGGTTCAGCGCGGTCGTGTTCTTGGTCTGGGCGTCGATCGGGCGCACCAGCGCGCCCAGCTGGCCCGGCGGGAGACCGGTGCTGTTCTCGTGCACCGAGCCGACCAGGCGCGGCATGTAGAGCGTGCCGCCGTTGGCGATGGCCGCGTAGCCGTTGGCCAACTGCAGCGGTGTGACCAGCACGTCGCCCTGCCCGACCGCGAGGTTCGCGCTGTCACCGCGGCGCCACGTGCGGTCGATGGGGTCGGGGCTGTTCTTGTTGAAGTCCTCGCGGAACGCGTGGTCGGGGATGCGCCCGCTGGCGTCGCCCGCCAGCCCGACCCCGGTCGGCGCGCCGAACCCGTAGGTCTTGGCCACGTTCTGGATGGCGTAGCCCACCGGGTGGTTGGTGGTGTTGTCGCCGCACTGGTTCGTCGTGCCCGGCGTGCACTCGTCGCGGTAGTGGTTCCAGATGTCGTTGCCCACGCTGTAGAAGTACACGTCGCTCGACACCGTGAGCGCGCGCGGGAGGTTCACCGTGCCGAGGGCGTGCTTGCCGGCGTTGCAGATCTGCTGATCGTTCCCGAACTTGAAGCAACCTTCGTCGTCGTAGGTGTGATCGGCGCCGTCGGGATACAACCCCGACTGCAGCATGGCGATCGACGTGAACGCCTTGAACGTGGATCCGGGCGCGTACTGGTTGAGCGCCCGGTTGAGCAGCGGCTTGGCCGGGTCGTTGAAGTACTGGTCGGCGTTGCCGGCGATGAACTGGTTGGGGTCGTAGCTCGGGTTCGAGGCCATGGCCACGACCGAGCCGTCCTGGGCGTTGAGCACCACGACCGCGCCGGCGTTCGCCTGGTAGTAGTTCCCGGTGTCGGGGTCGACGAGACCGCGGGCGCCGTCCATGCCCTGGGCCAGCGACTCCTCGGCGATCTTCTGCGCCGGCAGGTCGATGGTGAGCTGCACGTCGTGGCCGGCCTGCGGCTTCTTCGCCTCGACGGTGTCGACCGCGTCACCGCGACTGTCGACCTCGACCTTGTCGGTCCCGGGCTCGCCCCGCAGCTCCGATTCGAAGGTCTGCTCGACCCCGGTCTTGCCGATCGTGTCGAGCGCGGTGTAGCCGTCGCCCTTGTGGGCAGCGAGCTCGGTGTCGCTGATGCGGCCGGTGTAGCCCAGCACGTCGGCCGCCACCGGCCCATTGGGATAGGTGCGCACCGCAGTGTGGGTGAATTCGGTGTGCGGGAAGAGGTCGCGGTGCTCGACGACGTACACCGCCTGGGCGGTGTTGATGTTCTCCGCCACCGGCACCGGGACGAACGGCTGGTACTGCGGATTGTCGATCAGCTTGTCGACAGCCTCGCCGTCGACGTGGAGGAGCGCCCCGAGGTTCTTCTCGAGGGTGAACCGATCCGACTGCGTGAGCTTCTGACGATCGACGACCAGGCTCGACACCAGTTGCGTCTGGGCCATGATGTTGCCCTGATCGTCGTAGATCGTGCCCCGCACCGCGGGCACCGACACGATCTGCTCGCCGTTGCGCTGGGCCTGCACCGCCAGCTGCTGGCCCCCGTTCACCTGGAGGAACCAGAGTCGGGTCAGGAGCCCTCCGAAGAGGGCCACCACGATGGCGCCGATCACCAACAGCCTCGTGCGGCTGTTCGCCTCGCTCACCCGCGCGCGTCCGACGGGTCGAGCAGAAGGGGGATCACGGCTCCCCATCTTCGCGGACGCGACCCGGATTCGGAACGCGGCACCGGATCATCGCCGGACCCGCCAGGTGGCGTTGGTGTCGTCGCGGCGGGCGGCCCGGCGCACGATCGGGAACACGATCGGGGCGATCAGGGCGTCGTAGAGCGAGGCGATGAGCACGACCTTCAGGCTCTCGGCGGTCAGGAAGCCCGATTGGCCGACGACCGCCCCCGCGGTGATGAACACCAGGCCGCCGAACAGGCCCCCGAGGCCGCCGAGCAGCGGCGCCAACCACGGGGTCGTCCGGACCATCCCGCTCTGGAACACCCCGACCACGTAGCCGGTGATCGCGAACGACAGGGCCGACAATCCGAGCGGCGTGGTGAGGAAGAGGTCGATGCAGAGCCCCATGATGAAGCCGAAGATCGCGCCGGAGTCGGCGCCGTCCTCGTAGGCCACCGCCAACACGCACACCAGGCCGACGTCGGGGGCGACGTCGTCGATCCGCAGATGCGTGAAGAGAGTGGTCTGCAGTACCACCGCGGCGAGGACCACGAACCCGAGGCGGATGCGGCGGATCACGGGAGCTGGACCGGCGTGTACTTGAGCACCTTCACCACGTCGAGCGCGTCGAGGTCGACGATCGGCCGCAACTCGGCGTCCTGGGCGATCGAGCCGCCGGCGGCGACGGAGTGCACGATCGTGCCGATCGGGAGGTCCTTCGGGTACGGCTCACCCGGCGCGCCGAGGGTGACCACGAGATCGCCGCGATTGAGCGCCACCGTGGTCGCCGCCTGGCCGACGACGGAGAAGCGCAGGAGGCTGCTGTCGCCCTGGCCCGAGGCCGCGCCGGTCGGGCCGAGTGCGGCCTTCTGCACCAGCCGGGCGCCGGCGCCGAAGTTGCGGTCGTCGATGCGCTGGATCACCGCGCTCGACTTCGAGACCGAGAAGACGCGGCCGACCAACGCGGCCCCGCCGACGACGACCGGCATGTCGCGCGCGATGCCGCTGTCGCTCCCCCGGTCGATCGTGAACTGCCGCGAGAAGTTGCCGACGTTCTGGGTGAGCACGTCGGCCGTCACCCCGAACGCGTCGGCGACATCGGGGAGGTCGAGGATCTGCGAGTACTCCTTGAGACGCGCCTGGGCGATCGCCCCCGCCGCGCCCTGGCTGCGGGCCAGCGCCAGCTCACGACGCAGGCGGGCGTTCTCGTCCTGCAGCTCGCTGGCCCGCCCGAGCCCGTCGAGCCAGTCGGCCGCGGGATTGATCACGTCGTCGGCGAGCCGCTGGATCGGGGAGACGACGTCCTGGGCGGCGGAACGGGTCGAGTTGATGACCCCCGAGCCCCGCTCGTCGAGCGAGATCAACACCAGCGACGTCAGCACGAGCAGCACGAGCGTCACCCGACGACGGCGATCCTGGCGATAGACGACCACGGTGCTCACGCGCCCCCCGGGGGGCGGTCAGTCCTGGGACGAGTTGCTCAGGACCTGCTTCAGCACATCGAAGTTCTCGAGGCACTGACCCGAACCGAGCACGACGGAGTAGAGCGGGTGCTTCGCCCGGTGCACGGGCATGCCCGTCTCGGCCTGGATCGCGTTCTCGATGCCGATGAGCTGCGCGCCGCCACCGGTGATCACGATCCCGCGCTCCATGATGTCGGCCGCGAGCTCCGGCGGGGTCTGGTCGAGCGTGACCTTCACGGAGTCGACGATCGACGCGGTCGGCTCTTCGATCGCCTCGCGGATCTCGACGGTGGAGAGCACGATGGTCTTGGGCAGGCCGCTGATGAGATCACGCCCGCGCACCTCGGCGTAGAGCTCCTCTTCGAGCGGCCACGCGCTCGCGAGTTGCACCTTCACCTCTTCCGCGGTGCGCTCACCCAACGCGAGCGAGTATTCGCGCTTCACGAAGTTGATGATCGCTTCGTCGAACTCGTCACCGCCGACGCGGCTCGACTCGCTCACGACGATGCCGCCCAGCGAGATCACCGCGACCTCGGT
Source organism: uncultured Actinomycetes bacterium (assembly GCA_963819735.1). GTDB lineage: Bacteria > Actinomycetota > Acidimicrobiia > IMCC26256 > DASPTH01 > CAWFXC01. The sequence continues at coordinate 273,486 of CAWFXC010000002.1, forward strand.
GGTGCCGCCGCCGATGTCGACGATCATGTTGCCGGCCGGCTCGTGCACGGGCAGGCCCGCGCCGATGGCCGCGGCCATGGGCTCCTCGATCACGAGGACCGGCTTGCGCGCCCCGGCGAACTCGGCGGCTTCCTGCACCGCGCGGCGCTCGACGCCGGTGATGCCGGAAGGAATGCAGATCACCATGCGCGGCTTGGCCCATTTGCGCTGGTGCACGCGCTGGATGAAGTAGCGCAGCATCTTCTCGCAGATGTCGAAGTCGGCGATGACGCCGTCCTTCAACGGACGGACCGCCTCGATGTGCCCCGGCGTGCGGCCGAGCATGCGCTTGGCTTCGGTGCCGACGGCGAGGAGACGACCGTCGCGCGTGTTCATGGCGACGATCGACGGCTCATCGAGCACGATGCCCTTCCCGCGCACGTACACGAGCGTGTTGGCGGTGCCGAGATCGACCGCCATGTCACGGCCGACTACGGAGGAAAACCAGGGCTCAGGCACGAGGAAAGAGTCTCCAGAAGGGGCTCGAGTACACGACAGGCTAGTCGGAGCGTCCCGGCCCGTGCTGTGCCGAGGATCGCCGCCGAGCGGCGGTCAGCCTGCGAGGCCGGGGAAGAACAGTGCGATTTCCCGGGCCGCCGACTCGGGCCCGTCGGACCCGTGGACGAGGTTCTCGGTGGTCTCGAGCGCGAGATCGCCGCGGATGGTGCCCGGTGCCGCCTCGCGGGGGTTGGTGACGCCCATCAGACCCCGCACGACCTTGAACGTGTCGGGGCCGCCCTCCACCACGATCGCCACCAGCGGACTGCGGGTGATGAACGCCACGAGATCGCCGAAGAACGGCTTCCCGACGTGCTCTGCGTAGTGCTGCCCGGCGAGGTCGGCGTCGAGGGTGCGCAGCTCGAGAGCGACGATCTTCAGGCCCTTGCGCTCGAGCCGACCGACGATCTCACCGACCAGGCCGCGTTCGACGGCGTCGGGCTTGCAGAGGACGAGGGTCCGGTTGCTCATGGCGGAAGAAGCTAGCAACCACGTGGCGCTCGGCTCCGGGTCGGGACGGGTCGGGACGGGACGGGACGGTCAGTCGACCAGATCCGCCCGCGCCGGGCTGACCACGTACAGCGAACCGGTGATGACCACCTGGCCGTCGGCACCGGCGGCGTCGATCGCGTACGCCACCGCTTCGTGCACGTCGTCGACGACGTCGACCCGATCGGCATCCATGCCGAGCTCGTGCGCGGCGGCCGCTACCGCTTCCGGCTCTTGACCGCGCGGACTCTCCGGCCGGCAGCACACGAGCCGCGCCGCGTCGCGCACCCCCAGCGCGTCGAGCATCTCATACGGTTCGCGCTCGCGCATCAGGCCGACGACGAACGTGCGCGGCGAATCGGCGAACTCTTCGTCGAGCGCGGCGCGCAACGCGTGCGCGCCGGCGACGTTCTTGACCCCGTCGATGAGCACGAGTGGATGGTGCCCCACGACTTCGAGCCGACCGGGAGTGCGGACGGACGCGAACGCTTCGCCCACGACGTCGGGCTCGAGCGCGCGGTCGAGGAAGCATTCGACGGCGGCCAACGCGATCGCCGCGTTGTCGGCCTGGTGTGCTCCGTGCAACGCGAGGAACACGTCGTTGTAGGCGGCGCGCGGCGTGAACAGATCGACGACGCGGCCTCCGACCGCGAGCCGGTTGCCCCGCACGCCGAAGTCGACGTTGCGCAGCACGACGCGCTCGGCGCCGCGGTCGAGGAAGTGCGGCACGAGGACGGGGTCGGTCTCACCCAGCACCAGGGTGGAGCCGGGCTTCACGATGCCCGCCTTCTCGGTCGCGATGTCCTCGAGCGTCGGGCCTATGTACTCCACGTGATCGATGCTCACGTTCGTGACCACCGCGACGAGGCCGTCGACGACGTTGGTGGCGTCGCCGGTGCCGCCGAGGCCGACCTCCACCACCGCGGCGTCGACCGCGATGTCGCCGAACCACCGCAGCGCGGCCGCGGTGAGGATCTCGAAGTAGCTGGGTCCGTCGGGCAGCAGATCCTCGACCAGGGCGACGGCCGCGAGCTGCTCGTCAAGCGAGAGATCGTCGATGGGGTCGCCGTTCCAGGCGATCCGTTCGTTGACCCGCTGCAGGTGGGGGCTGGTGTAGGAGCCGACCGAGATGCCGGAGACGTTGAGCAGGGCGCTGATCATGCGCGCCACCGAGGTCTTGCCGTTGGTGCCGGTGACGTGCACCGCCGGGTACTCGAGCTGGGGCGAACCGAGCAGCTCCATCAGCGGACGCTGCCGGTCGACGGCCAACAGCCGCCGGCCGACGCCCCCGCGGGCAGGCACGCCGACGCCGGTCTCGAGGTTCGCGTGCGCGTCCAACCACCCGCGCACGTCGCGGCCGTCGTTCACGCGGCGGGTTCGGGTTCGGGGTCGGCCAGGGTGACGTCGACCGCGAGCTCCGCCGCCTCGACCAGCTCGGGTTCGCCTCCGACCCGTCCCGCGTCGACGACGTCGGCCAGCGCGGGGCGCAGCGCGTCGAGTTGCTCGGCCGGCGCGCCGACCACGAGGCGGGTCACGTCGGTGCGCATCGAGCGCTTCGCCACGCTCTTCACCTTGCGGATCTCCCCCAGCACCGCGGCCGCTGCGGGATACACCGCGGCGTCGTCGTCGGCGAACGCGCCGAACTCGTCGGCAGTGGGCCACGCGGCGCGATGCACCGAGCCGTCGCGCCACCACGACCACACCTCTTCGGTGACGAACGGGAGGTGGGGTGCGAACAGACGCAACAACGTGTCGAGCGCAAGGGCGAGCGCGGCGCGCGCCGATCCCGCGCCCTCCTCCCCCGCCTGCCCGTAGGCGCGTTGCTTCACCAACTCGAGGTAGTCGTCGCAGAAGCTCCAGAAGAAGCGCTCGGTCGCTTCGAGCGCGCGTGCGTAGTCGTAGGTGTCGAACGACGCGGTCGCGTCGACGACCAGCGCGTGGAGACGGGCGAGCATCGACTGATCGAGGGGTGCACTGATCGCGTCGGGTGCCGGTATGTCGTCGCCCATCACGCCGAGGGCGAACTTCGACGCGTTGAGGATCTTGATCGCGAGCCGCCGCCCGACCTTGATCTGGCCTTCGTCGACCGCGGTGTCGACTCCCGGCCGCCCGCTCGCCGCCCAGTAGCGCATGGCGTCGGCGCCGAACTGGCGGATCGGCTCCATCGGCGTGACGACGTTGCCCTTGCTCTTCGACATCTTCTTGCGGTCGGGATCGAGCACCCAACCGGAGATCGCGGCGTCGGTCCAGGGCAAGCCGCCGAACTCGAAGTGCGAGCGCACGATGGTGGAGAAGAGCCAGGTGCGGATGATCTCGAACGCCTGCGGCCGGAGGTCCATCGGGAACACGCGGGCGAACAGGTCGGGATCGTCTTCCCATCCCGCGGCGATCTCGGGCGTGAGCGACGACGTGGCCCACGTGTCCATCACATCGGGGTCGGCGACGAAGCCGCCCGGCTTCCCGCGCTGGTCCTCGTTGAATCCGGCCGGGACGTCGCTGGTGGGATCGACCGGCAGGCGCGATTCGTCGGGGACGATCGGATGGTCGTAGTCGACCTCACCGTCGGCATCGAGCGGGTACCAGACCGGGAACGGCACCCCGAAGTAGCGCTGCCGGCTGATGAGCCAGTCGGAGTTCAAGCCCTCGACCCAGCTGTCGTAGCGCTGGCGCATGTGCGCGGGATGCCACCGCAGCTCCGCACCGCGCGCGAGGAACTGCGCCCGCAGGTCGGGATCGCGGCCGCCGTTACGGAAGTACCACTGGCGCGACGACACGATCTCGAGCGGTCGGTCGCCGCGTTCGTAGAACTTCACCGGGTGCGTGATCGGTTTGGTGTCGCCCACGAGGTCGCCGGACTCGCGCAGCAGTTCGACGATGCGAGCCTGCGCCTGCTTCGCCGTCTTCCCCGCGATCTCGGCGTAGCGGGCCTCCGCCTCCGGAGCCGCCGCGCCCCAATCGGGGGGCTCGGGCAGGATGCGGCCGTCGCGACCGAGCACCGTGCGGGTGGGGAGGTGCAGCTCGCGCCACCACACGACGTCGGTGGTGTCGCCGAACGTGCAGATCATTGCGATGCCGGACCCCTTCTCGGGGTCGGCGAGCGGGTGGGCCAGCACGGGCACACCCACTCCGAACAGCGGGGTCGTGACCTGGTGGCCGAACCGCGGCGCGTACCGCTCGTCGTCGGGGTGCGCGACCAACGCCACGCACGCCGGGATCAATTCCGGGCGGGTGGTCTCGATCACGATGTCGGCATCGCCCCCGGTGCCGCCGAAGCGCACCGCGTGGTAGGCGCCCGGGAGCTCGCGGTCCTCCAGCTCGGCCTGCGACACCGCCATGCGGAAGTCGACGTCCCAGAGGGTCGGCGCCTCCGACTGGTAGGCCTCGCCGCGGGCGAGGTTGCGAAGGAACGCCCGTTGCGAGGCGCGGCGGGCCCGCTCCCCGATGGTGGTGTACGTCATCGACCAGTCGACGGAGAGGCCGAGCGTGCGCCACAGCTCCTCGAACTTCTGCTCGTCCTCCTCCACCAGCCGATCACACAGCTCCACGAAGTTCTGCCGGCTGATCGGGATCTCCTGCTTGCCCGGCTTCTCCGGCGGCGTGAACTGCGGGTCGTACGGCAACGACGGATCGCACCGCACGCCGAAGTAGTTCTGCACCCGTCGTTCGGTAGGGACGCCGTTGTCGTCCCAGCCCATCGGGTAGAAGACCTCGCGCCCGCGCATGCGCTGGTACCGGGCAATGGTGTCGGTGTGCGTGTACGAGAACACGTGGCCGACGTGCAGTGAGCCGCTCACCGTCGGCGGCGGCGTATCGATCGCGTACACGTCGGCGCGGGACTTCGAGCGGTCGAACCGGTAGGTCGCGTCGGCGTCCCACGTGGCCGACCATTTGTCTTCGAGCCCGTCGAGGCTGGGCTTCTCCGGCATGGGGGGCATCGGGACAGTCTACGAACCCCGGAACATCTCGGACTTGACGTACGCCGGTGAGCGCGAACTCCGAGATGTTCGCGCTAGGCCGGGGTCGGATCCGCGACGGGTGCGGCGACGGCCGGGGCGGGGTCGGGCACCCGCTCCGACTCGGCGCGGATCATCGCCCGGAGCGCGAGCCAGAGCACGATGTTGAACACGAGACCGGAGACGCCCCCGAGCTGCTCCTTGGCGAACGTGAACACCTGCGTCACGAAGATGTCGACGAGCACGCCGCGCTCGAACCACTGGTAGGCCGCGAGCCGGTTGCGCCGCAGGAGCACCACACCGATCATCACCAGTACGGCCGACACCGCGCTCGACGTGACGGTGGCCCAGTCGGTGAATCCCTTCACCGCCCCGTCTTCGAAGGCCAACGACACCACGCTGATCAGCGTGGCGAACGCGAAGAAGACGAACCACCAGGTGACGACGCGCGTGAACCACTTCTTCGGGACCAGGTCGAGGTACCACGCCCGGATGGCGACCCCCCACCGCGCGAACACGCCGGGCGAGGGATCGGGGAGCCCGGTCTCGTCGGCGAGCAGTGCGCGCACCGAAGCGGCGAGCGGGCCCTCCGGTTCGGTGCGGTCGATCAGCTCCACCGCCGCGAGCCGCTGCACGGAGTCGAGCTGGCCGATGGCCGCCGACTTCAACGCCTCGAGCCCGTTGAGCACCGCTTCGTCGGGCCCGAAGTCCTTCCGCTCGACCGCCCGGAACACGAGGTACATGGCGATGAACACGAAGTAGATCAGCGCGATCGTCGGCTTGAAGAAGTAGTTGACGTCGCGGGTGATGAACTTCCCGAGCTCGTCGATGAACCAGCCGAACCCGGCGCCGCCGAGGAACGCCACGAACCCCCGCGTGGCGGGCGGGAGGAACGACACCGCGAAGATGATCGCGATCGCCATCATCAGCGCGCCCCAGATGGCGTGCGAGATGTGCAGGGTGCCGTTGCCCAGCTGCGGGTAGCCGGTGATGATCAGGAACACCCGGTTCCCGAGCACCGACGCGATCGCGCAGACGAGGAAGACGTCGAGCCGACGGGAGAGCAGCACGCTCCGCAGTGCGAAGCGCGGTATGCGCCGTTTTCCAGGCGCTCTAGGCAGAGCGGCGTTCGCCTTCGTCGTTGGTGATCAACGTGGGGTGCACGCGTTCCATCACGACGGCGCGGTCGATGACGCACCGGCTGATGTCGGTACGGCTCGGCAGGTCGTACATGACCTCGAGCAGCACACCCTCGAGGATGGCGCGCAGCCCGCGCGCACCGGTGCCCCGCTTGAGCGCTTCGTCGCCGACCGCTTCGAGGGCATCGTCGGTGAAGACGAGCTCGACGTCGTCGAACTGGAAGAACTTCTGGTACTGCTTCAACAGCGCGTTCTTCGGTTGCACCAGGATGCGGATGAGCGCGTCCTTGTCGAGGTTGTGCACCGCGGAGATCACCGGGAGACGGCCGACGAACTCGGGGATGAGCCCGAACTTCAGGAGGTCTTCGGGGAGCACCGAGCCGAGGATCTGGCCGAGGTCCTTCTCGGCCGAGCGGCGGATGTCGGCACCGAAGCCGACGCCCTGGCTGCCGGTGCGGCTCTCGATGATCCGCTCGATCCCGGCGAACGCGCCCCCGCAGATGAAGAGGATGTTCGTGGTGTCGATCTGGATGAACTCCTGGTGGGGGTGCTTGCGACCCCCTTGCGGAGGCACCGATGCGGTGGTGCCCTCGAGGATCTTCAGGAGCGCCTGCTGCACGCCCTCGCCGGAGACGTCACGGGTGATCGACGGGTTCTCGGCCTTGCGGGCGATCTTGTCGATCTCGTCGATGTAGATGATGCCGGTCTCGGCCTTCTTGACGTCGTAGTCGGCGGCCTGGATCAGCTTCAGCAGGATGTTCTCGACGTCTTCGCCGACGTAGCCCGCCTCGGTGAGCGCGGTGGCGTCGGCGATCGCGAACGGCACCTTCAACAGGCGCGCCAGCGTCTGGGCCAACAGCGTCTTGCCACAGCCGGTGGGGCCGATCAGCAGGATGTTCGATTTCTGGAGCTCGACGTCGGGGTCGCCGTAGGCGCCCGCCTGCACCCGCTTGTAGTGGTTGTAGACCGCGACCGACAGGATCTTCTTGGCCTGCTCCTGCCCGATGACGTAGTCGTTCAGGTAGTCGTAGATCTCACGGGGCTTCGGGAGCTCGTCGAACTTGACCTCGGAGCTCTGCGAGAGCTCCTCTTCGATGATCTCGTTGCAGAGGTCGATGCACTCGTCGCAGATGTAGACGCCGGGCCCGGCGATCAGCTTCTTGACCTGCTTCTGGCTCTTCCCGCAGAACGAGCACTTCAGCAGGTCACCACCGTCACCGAACTTCGCCACGACGCCCCCTCCTTCTCGACGATGTCGCCGATGCCGACGTTCAGCTCACGCCGGCCGGCACTGCGACCTGCGCGAGCTCACGGTTCGAGATGACCTCGTCGACCATGCCGTACTCCTGCGCCTCGAGCGCACTCATGATGAAGTCACGGTCGGTGTCGCTGGCGATCTTCTCGAGCTGCTGCCCGGTGTGGTGAGCCAGGATGTTGTCGAGGAGCTCCCGCATGCGGGTGATCTCCTTCGCCTGGATGGCGATGTCGACGGCCTGACCGGACGCACCACCGTGCGGCTGGTGGATGAGGATGCGAGCGTGCGGGAGCACATAGCGCTTCCCGGCGGCGCCGGCTGCGAGCAGCACCGCGGCGGCCGACGCGGCCTGACCGATGCAGATGGTCGACACGTCGGGCTTGATGTACTGCATCGTGTCGTAGATGGCGAACAGCCCGGTGATCTCGCCGCCCGGGGAGTTGATGTAGATCGAGATGTCCTTGTCGGGGTCTTCGCTCTCGAGGTGGAGCAACTGCGCCATCATCAGGTTGGCGACCGTGTCGTCGATCGGCGTGCCCAGGAAGATGATGCGTTCCTTGAGGAGCCGGGAGTAGATGTCGAACGCCCGCTCACCGCGGTTCGTCTGCTCGATGACGGTGGGGACCAGGTAGTTGCGAATGGGCTCGCTCACGACTCTTGCTCCTCTGCAGGTTCTTCGGGTTCTGCCGCTTCGGTGTCTGCGGCTGCTACGACTTCGGCTTCGGCGACTTCTGCTTCTGCGGCTGGTGCTGACGGTTCGGGGAGCGAGAGGTCGACCGGCTCGCCGTCGGCGTCGACGACATTGGCGTGTTCCAACAGGAACGCCAGGGCCTTCCCTCTTGCGATATCCGAGCGTACCGCCTCGAGAACCCCCCGCCGTTCGAGATCCTTCCGGACTTTGGCGGGTTTCTGCTCCATGCGCTGCGCGAGTTGGTCGATCTCGGCGTCGACCTCTTCGTCGGTCGCCTCGATGGCCTCCTGCGCGATCACCGCGCGCAACGCGAGATCCGCGCGCACCGCTTCGGTGGCCGATTCCCGCAGCGAGGCCACGAACTCGGTCTGGTCCTGACCGGTCACCGCGAGGTACTGCGGCACCGTCATGCCGACGCCCTGCTCCTCGAGCCGGTGCGCGAGGTCGTGCAGGCGCCGCTCCATCTCCTGGTTCACCAGCGTCTCGGGCGCATCGATGGTGACGAGCTCGGCCGCGGCGGTGAACACCTTCTCGCGCACCGCCATCGACGACTGCACCCGCGCGTACATGTCGAGGCGGGTGCGCACGTCTTCGCGGAGCGCGTCGACGGAGTCGAACTCACTGACCTCCGACACCCATTCGTCGGTGAGCTCGGGGAGCACCTTGCGCTTGGCTTCCTTGACCAGCACCTGGAAGGCGACCTCTTCGTCGGCCCGCTCGCCGAATCGCTCGGGCAGCGTGTCGACGAACTTGAGGATGTCGCCGGGCCGCTTCCCGTGCAGCTCCTCGTCGAGCTTGGGGACGACGATGCCGGAGCCGACCTCGTAGAGGTAGTCGGTGGCGGTGAGGCCCTCGATCGACTCGTCGTTGATGTAGCCCTTGATGTCGATCTCGGCGTAGTCGCCGTCGGTGAGCGGGTTCGGCGAGTCCTCGAGGTCGGCGAAGCGGTCGCGCAGCGAGTCGACCTGCTCGTCGATCATCTCGGCCGTGATGTCGGGCTTCTCGATCTCGATGCGCAGGGCGTCGTAGCCCTCGACCTCGACCTGCGGGCGGACCTCGACCACGGCGTCGAACTCGACGTCGCCTTCGTCCTCCCCGGCGGTGATGTCGATCTCGGGGGCGGCGATGACGTCGACGTCCTCGGCGACGACCGCCTCGGCGTAGTAGTCGGGGAGCGAGTCGCGCAGGGCCTGGTCGCGGGCGATCTCGGTACCGAGCCTCGCTTCGAGCAGACGGCGGGGCGCCTTGCCGGGGCGGAAGCCCGGCATCTTCACCTCGTGCGCCAGCTTGCGGAAGGCGGCGTCCATGGCCCGCTCGAAATCGGCGGCCGGGATGGCGACGTGGAGGCGGACCTTGTTGTCTTCGAGCTCTTCGACGGACGTGGTGAGAGACATGGGGCTATGCAGCCTATCCGGGCGTTCCCCCGACGGCGGCCACGTCGCGACCCGTGACGCGCACCGGCCGGCCCCGAGGTGCCGGCCGGACACGGATGTTGCTGTTGTGGCTCAGGCGGCCGCCGGGGTCGCCGTTTCGAGGTCGTTCCCGACCCGCCTCGGGCGTGTGTCTCAGCCGTTGACTTTGCGGAAGTCCCAGCTCGCGATCTTGGTGGGTGTGAGCCGGAGCCACGCGTGACGACCGTCGTGGAACATCGTGGTCGCGCCGTCCTGGTACTTCGCGGCGAAGAGGCTCTCGGGCGACACGAGCGCGTCGTTCGCCTCTCCGGTACGCGGCACCTCCCCCACCACTTCGACGCGGCCCATGATCTCCGCGCCGCGCAACTCGAAGTACTCCTCGCCCGCCTCGATCAACACCGCGACGCGCGGGTCGCGTTGGAGATCGGCCCACCGTTGACTCCGGGTGATCGAGTACAGCCAGAACGACTCGCCGTCCCACACGAACCACAACGCGGTCACGTGCGGTCCGTCGGCGGTGATCGTCGCCAGGGTGCACGTGCGTTCGGTCGCGAGGTACTCGTCGAGCTCCTCGGGGGTCATCGCGATCTTGCGACCGCGCCGTTGCTCCTTCAGCACCACGTCGTCACCTGCTTCTCGTTCTGTCGGCGTCGATCGGCTTCGGTCTGGAGACCTGGTCGCGCCGTCAGGCCAGACCGTACAGGTGCAGCGCGTTTCCACCCGCGATCAACGCGCGTGCGGCGTCGTCGAGCGTGGCGGTGGCATCGTTCAACGCTTCGGTGACGCCCGGGTACTTCGCGTCCGGGTGCGGGAAGTCGGATGCCCACACGATGCGGTCGGCGCCGCACAACGGTGACGTCGCCGCCAGGTTCAGCGCGGCCTCGTCGACATCGAAGCTGATGTAGCACTGCCGCCGGAAGTACGCCGACGGGGTCATCGAGAGGTTCGGCATGTCCCACGGGAACTCGTGCGCGTGGTGGTCGAGCCGTTCGAGCCAGGGAACGATCCACCCGCCGTTGGCTTCGAGGAACACGAACCGCACGCCGGGGAAGCGCTCGCACACCCCGCCCATGGTCATGAACGTTATGGTCGTCATCATGTCGACCGGATTGGCGATCGCCTGCGAGAAGGCCATGTTGTCCATGCCGGTCGGGAGCCCCGGGATCGCGCTGCCCACTTCGTCGGGCATCGTCGCGCGCAGCGGTGTGTCCATGCCGAGCTTGCCGATACGGAGGCCCTCCGCGGCACCCGGGAGCATCGCGTCGAGATAGGGATGGAAGCCGAGGGCGAGATCGGTGTCGCGCGCGGCCTGCCAGATCGGGTCGTAGACCTCGTCGTGGAAGTGCTTCCATCCGGCGGTGGGGTTCGGGCGGAGGAAGCCGCCGACCATGGCGGGCAGGTCGGCGACGCGCCGCAACTCGGCGGCGCTGGCCTCCGGATCCTGCTGCGGGAGCACGGCCACGCCGAAGAGCCGGCCACCCGACTGCGCGCAGTGGTCGGAGAGCCAGTCGTTGTAGGCCCGGCAACTGCGCACCGCGTAGTCGAGGTCGGGCCAGGCCTGGATGGCGAGGAACTGCGTGGGATACAGGACCGCGACGCCGATGCCGTCGGTGTCCATGCACTCGAGCCGCAGCTTCGGGTCCCAACTCCGCCGCGACACCTCGCCGTAGGCGAAGGCGCCCTCGAGCGCCTTCTGCTTGTCGTCCTCGGTGAACCCGGCCGCGCCGGCGAGCGAGAAGACGTTGGCCCGCAGGCGGTTGCCCTCGGCGACCACCCATTCGACCCCGTCGTCGTCGACCTCGACGTGCCACACGCGCGAGCGGAAGTCCTCGGCCGCGAAATCCTGCAGTCCGGTCGGTGGCTCGAGCACGTGCCCATCGGCGTCGACGTACTGGAGCCCGGTTGCGACGGTGTTCGTCATGATGATCCCCCCGGATGCCGACGTCGCGGGCTGCGCCGCCGTCGTCGCTTCACCCTACGGTCGTACCGTCACGCGCTCAAGACGAGGGCTCGTGGACGCGTGTTCGAACCGGATCGGACACAAGGCGCGCCCGAGCGCACGGCCGGTGCCGTAACCTGACCCCCGGCCGGGGAGTAGCGCAGTGGCTAGCGCACCTGCTTTGGGTGCAGGAGGTCGGGGGTTCGAGTCCCCCCTCCCCGACACCGGAGCACCGGCACGCGGGTGTAGCTCAATGGCAGAGTCCCAGACTTCCAATCTGGTCATGCGAGTTCGATTCTCGTCACCCGCTCCACATCTTCGCGAACTTCTGCACCATCTTCTGCGCGATCTTCTGCCCGTCCGAACTCGAGCAACCCGGTGAACGGACCCGAGGACCGCGCCCTGAAGGTGGTCCCGACCCCCGCCGCCGGCGAGGAGTTGCGCACGCCTCCGGATGCGGAGGAGGTCGGGCGGATCGCCGGCGGCGTCGCCACTGCGGTCGCACCCGCCGACGGCCTCACCGTGGTCCAGCGCGCGGTGCTCAACGCGCTCATCGAGTCGATGACCGGGGTGGACGTCGACGTGAGCGAGGTCGCGCCGCTCGGGCCCGAGGAATTCGGCGAAGCCATGCGCATGCGCAGCACGGTGTTCCGCACCCGAATGGTCCAGTTGATGCTGCTGGGCGAGATGCTGTTGGTCCCGCTCCCCTCCGAGGTCACGCTGCGGGTGGAGTCGTACGCGCACACGCTCGGCGTGGCCGACGACATGTTGCGGGTCGCGCACCGGGTGGCGGCGGGATCACTCGGGTTGGCGCTCATCGATTTCCAGCGCAGCGGCTACTTCGCGCAGATGTTGGAGGACGGGGGGCATCTGCACACCGCCGCCGCGCTCGACGACGCGTGGCAGCAGACGGTCGACGATCCGGCCCTCGCCGCCCGCTGGGCCGCGCTCGAACACTGCCCCGACGGCTCGTTGGGCCAGGGGGTCTGGCGGTTCTACCGGGCACGGGGTTTCACCTTCCCGGGCCGCCCGGAGAGTGCGCCGCCCCGGCTCGCGCAGCACGACTGGGTGCACGTGCTCGCCGACTACGGCTCGACGGTGGAGTCGGAGATCGAGGTGTTCGGGCTCATCTCGCGCGCCAACGACGACCCACGCGGGTTCTCGCTGCTCGCGATGGTGCTCGGCCTGTTCGAGACCGGATACCTCTACGACGCGGCGCACGGATTCTTCGGGTACGACCGCGGCCATCTCTCGCCGCGACGCCGACCGGATGGCGGCGCGCCTCGCCGACGCGATGTACCGCGGCGCGATGGTGGGCTGGCACCTCGACGACCTCGGCCGGGAGGCGGAGACCGACCTCATGGCCACCGACTGGTTCGCCCATGCCGACCGACCGCTCGACGAGGTGCGGGCGGATCTCGGACTCCTGCCCCGGTCCGAGCGTGCAGTGACCGCCGGCTCCACCACTCCCTGGGAACGCGGCGGCATCTCGCCGTTCCAGTTCGAGCACGGCCGCGCCGCGGCTGCCGCGGAAGGGCGCGTCTACGAGTCGTTCGGCGCCGCGCCCGCGTGACCACGCGGTGTCCCACCGCGTGAACCTCCGGCGGACGACCTGTCCGACCTGCGAGAATGAGCCGTTGGCGCCCGTAGCTCAGCGGACAGAGCACCGGACTTCTAATCCGACGGTCGGAGGTTCAAATCCTCCCGGGCGCGCATGACCTGACGTCACCGGCGTCGCCACACCTTCTTGGCCGACCGGTCTTGGGCGACCGGTCCCGCACCACAAGGCCCGGACGCGCCGAGACGCCGCGGAGGGGAGCGGCGTCTCGGTCGGGGGCCGGAGGGGCTGTCCCCGGCTACGAGGTGATACGGAGCCGACGGCGCCACGGATTGCGAAAATCCGGGACCGGGTTACGTGCGGCGCCAGTCGCTGGGCACGTCGACCTTGCGGATGAGGGCGGCGGGCGCACCGGCGACGACGGTGGCGGCGGCGACGTCGCGGGTGACCACGCTGTTCGCGCCGATCACCGCATGGTCACCGATGGTGATCCCGGGGCCGATCGCCACTCCCCGACCGATCCACACGTTGTCGCCGATCGTGATCGGCGCGCGCCGGCGGTTCCCCGGCGTGATCTCGTGCATGTCGTCGTCGACGATGCTCACGAGGGGACCGACGCGCACGTTGTCGCCGATCGTGATCCGCACCTGGGCATTGACGTCGACGCCGTAGTTGAAGAACGCGCGCTCGCCGATCAGCAGCTCGCCCTCGGATCCGACCGAGAACTTGATCGGCAGCGGGCGGGCGTCGAGGAGCAGGTGGCCCCCGATCGTGAGCGCGCCGCGGGCCCTGACCATGACGCGTCCGTGGATCTGCGGCAACGGCCCCACCGAGACCGAGCTCGAGACCGAGTGAAGGCCGAACAGCGCACGCGCGCGACCGAACGCAACCGCCTTCTTCGCCGATGCACGCAACTCCGGGACGTCGGGCGCCACCGGCGGGATGGTAGGCCACGCACCCGACGGGACCGGGGAACCGCGGGCTACTTTGAGCAATCGAGGTTCAGGGGGAACCGTGCGCACGACACCCGCGAGCACGACGTCACCGGTGGTGTTGCGGAAGCACGACTTCTCCCTGACTCGCGAACAAGAGGAGCTGCGCGACGCCTTCGCGTCGTTCTTCACGCGGGAGTGCCCCACGACGCGGGTGCGCGACGCCGAGCCCCTCGGCCACGACGCAAAGCTCTGGGCGCAGATCGTCGACCTCGGCGCGGTGTCGATGGGACTGCCGGCGACGCGGGGCGGCAGCGACGCCGGCCTCGTCGACCTCACGCTCGTCACCGAGCAGTGCGGCCGGCGCGCCGCGCCACTGCCGCTCGTCGAGGCGATCGCCGCCGCCCGCGCCCTCGCGCGCGCCGGCGACCCCGCGTCGGATCAACTGTCGGAGGTCGTCGCGGGCGACCAAGTGGCGGTCCTGGCCCTCCACCCGGCACGCACCGGTGCGCGGCAGCTCGTACCGGGCGGGGCCGTCGCCGACGCGGTGGTCGGCCTCGTCGACGACGATCTCGTGGTGGTGGCGAACGACGCGCCGCACGCCAACCCGGCGAACCTCGGGTCGGCGCCGCTCGCGTGGTGGGACCTCTCGGCCCCCGACTCCCGCCGCACCGTGCTGGCCCGCGGTGCCGCGGCGCGCTCGCAGTTCGCCACCGCCCGGGCCGAGTGGCAGCTGCTGATGGCGGCCGCCCAGGTGGGCCTCGCGCAGTCGGCGCTCGATCTGGCCGTCGACTACGCCAAGGAACGCGTGGCGTTCGGCGTGCCCATCGGTACGTTCCAGGCCATCGCCCACCCGCTCGCCGACGTCGCCACTGCGATCGTCGGCGCCCGCCGCCTGGTGTGGAAGGCGGCGTGGTTCGTCGATCACGAGCCGGCCGCGGCGCCCGCGCTGGTGGCGATGGCCTATCTGTACGCGGCGCGTTCGGCGAACCAGGCCGCGAGCATCGGGATCCACACCCAGGGTGGGCTGGGCTTCACCCTCGAGTCCGACATGCAGCTCTACTTCCGCCGGGCCAAGGGATGGGTGCTCCCGGCCGGCGACCCGCAGGTGGAGCTGTCCACCATCGCCGACCTGCTGTACGGACGCGCAGCCGAGGAAGCGCCCTGACATGGACTTCGGGATCATCGAGCTCGACGACGACGTGCTCGCGTTCTGGAACGACGAGGTGCGGCCGTTCTTCGACGAGTACTTGTCCGACGACGTCCTCGAACGCGAACGACGCGAAGGCAACGGGATCATCCCCGAGTTGCAGCGCGCCCTCGGCGCGCGCGGTTGGCTCGCGCCCGCGGCCACACGCGAACCCGGCGGCGCGGGGATCGACGCGCTGCGGTCGGCGATCGTCGACGCCGAGGAAGGCCTCCGCGCCGGTCCGCTGCTCCCGGCCAAGGGATCGCACAACCTCGTCGTCGCGGTGATCCGAGCGTTCGGGAGTGACGAGCTCAAGGCGACGGTGCTGCCGAAGGCCACGCGCGGTGAGGTCGCTTGCTGCCTCGGCTACACCGAGCCCGACTGCGGTTCCGATGCCGCGGCAGTCACGACGCGCGCGGTGCGCGACGGCGACGAGTGGGTGATCACGGGACAGAAGATGTTCACCACCGGCGCGCAACTCGCGGGATACGTGATGGCGACGGCGCGCACGAACACCGCGGCACCGAAGCACCAGGGCATCACGATGTTCCTCGTCGCGACCGACCTGCCCGGCGTCGAGATCCAGGGCATCGGCACGTTGGGCGGCGAACGCACGAACTTCGTCTACCTCGACGGCGTGCGCGTGCCCGACACGCACCGGCTCGGCCCGGTCGACCAGGGCTGGCAGGTCGCGTCCGGCGCGTTGGCCACCGAGCACGGTCTCGACGCCGAGCACGGCGGGCTGCCGCACGACGCGGGCGCCGACGCCGATGCCGACGCTGGCGAGGCCACCGCGGCGGAGACCGCCGCCCACGCGCGCGCCGCGCTCGGCCGCTTCGGGCCCGGGTGGACCAACGAACTCGGGGTGATGCTCGACGCCGCCGTCGAGTGGGCCCGCACGAGCACGCGACCCGACGGCAGCCACCCGATCGACGACCCCCTCGTGCGGCTCCGGCTGGCACAGGTCGCGCTCGACGCCGAGATCGGTGCCGTCACGCCACCGCCCTACGAGCGCATCATCGTGTCCGACCTCTTCATCCGCGACGCCGCCGATCTCATCGACATGACCGGGCCGTCCGGCGTCCTGCCGCGCGGGGAGGACGGCGCCGCCGCCGACGGCGCGATCGAGCACGCCCACCGCTTCGCGCAGGGCACCTCGATCTACGGCGGCACCACCGACATCCAGCGGAACCTCATCGCCGAGCACTTCCTCGGTCTCCCCCGCCACCGCGGCGCGATTCGTCGGTAGCCTCCGTCGATGCACCGCACCCTCTTCTCCGACGAGCACGACCTGTTCCGCGACGCCTTCCGGACCTTCGTCGAGCGGGAGATGGTCCCGAACTTCCTCGAATGGGACCGCGCCGGCATCGTCCCCGCGAGCTGTTCGCCACCGCCGGGGCCGCGGGCTTCCTCGGGATGAGCGTGCCCGAGCAGTACGGGGGCGGCGGCGTCGACGACTTCCGTTACAACGTGGTGTTCGGCGAGGAGCTCCAGTACCAGGGCGTCGCCGCCGCCGGGCTGGGCATGACGCTCCACAGCGACATCTGCGTGCCCTACTTCCTCTCGCTCGGCACCGAGGCGCAGAAGGAGCGGTGGCTGCCCGGCATCTGTTCGGGCGAGTTGATCACCGCCATCGGCATGACCGAGCCGGGCATCGGCTCCGACCTCGCGTCGATGTCGACCACCGCGCTGCGCGACGGCGACCATTACATCGTGAACGGGGCCAAGACCTTCATCACCAACGGCATCAACGCCGACCTCGTGATCACCGCGGTGAAGACCGACCCCACGCAACGCCACACCGGCATGAGCCTGCTCGTCATCGAGCGCGGCATGGACGGCTTCGAGCGCGGCCGCAACCTCGAGAAGGTCGGGTTGCACGCGCAGGACACCGCCGAGCTCTTCTTCACCGACGTGCACGTGCCGGTCGAGAACCTCCTCGGCGCCGAAGGCCAGGGCTTCGTCCACCTGGTCGACAACCTCCCGCAGGAACGGCTGTCGATCGCGGTCGCCGGCGTCGCGGCGGCCGAGGCCGCGTTGCGCTGGACCCTCGACTACGTGCAGCAGCGCACCGCGTTCGGGCAACCCATCGCGTCGTTCCAGAACACCCGCTTCGCGCTGGCCGAGATGCGCACCGAGATCGACATCGGCCAGACCTACGTCGACCGCTGTGTCGAGGCGCTCAACGAGGGCGACCTCACGGTGGAGGAAGCCGCCGAAGCCAAGTGGTGGTGCACCGAGCTGCAGAAGCGCGTGGTCGACCGTTGCGTGCAACTCCACGGCGGCTACGGCTACATGCTCGAGTACCCGATCGCCCGCGCCTACGTCGACGCCCGCGTCACCACGATCTACGGCGGCACCACTGAGATCATGAAGGAGATCATCGGCCGGACGCTCGTGGCCAAGCGGCCCGCCGATCGCACCTGACGAGAGGTCGCGGCACATGGACGAAGACTTCGAGCAGGTCACCCGTTGGGTCGACGAGCACGTGGGCGGCAAGGTGGTCGACCTGCGCCGACAGGCCCGCTGGCGGCCGGTGTGGTTGGTCGACGTCGAGCGCGACGGCGAGACGCTCGAGCTCATGGTGCGCGGCGACCGCCGCGACTCGGCGCCGCTCTTCCCGCTGGAGCACGAGATGCTGTTCCAGCAACTCCTCGAGGAACAGGGCATCCCGGTCCCGCACGTCTACGGATGGTGCGACACGCCGCGCGCGTTCGTCACCGAACGGGTAGCCGGCGAGAACAACTTCGACCACGACACCGACGCCCAACGCGACGCGGTGATGGACGAGTACCTGCAAGTGCTGGCGCGCATGCACGCACTCGACGTCGAGCCGTTCGCACGCGCGGGAATCGCGCGCGCGGCGACGCCCTCCGACTCCGGGAAGCTCGGGATGGCGGTCTACGAGCGCGGCTACCGCCAGACCAAGCAGCGCCCCGACCCACTCCTCGAGTTCTCGCTCGCGTGGATCGCGCGAAACCCCGTCGACACCCACGGACGCGAAGCCGCGGTGGTGTGGGACTCCGGGCAGTTCCACCAGAAAGACGGCCATCTCGTCGCGGTGCTCGACGTCGAGCTCGGGCACATCGGCGACCCGATGATGGACCTCGCCGGATTCCGGATGCGCGACACCGTGCTCGGGTTCGGCGACATGAACAAGCTCTACGACCGCTATGCAGAGCTCACCGGCGAACCGGTCGATCTCGCCGCCATCCAGCACCACCACTTCGCCTTCACGCTCACCAATCAGCTCGTCTTCCACACCGCGCTGGCGGCGCCGGTCGCCGAGTCCGACTACATGACCAACATGCAGTGGGCGAGCGAGACGAACCTCTTCGCCATCGAGGCGCTGGCCGAGCTGATGGGCATCGAGCTCGGCACCGTCGACCTGCCCGACGCGCGCGTGTCACCGGTCGCGGTGGCGCATGAGCACCTCGTGCGTTCGCTGCGCCGTCTCGACCTCGCCGACGAGTTCGATCGTCACCAGGTCCGCATCGCGTTCCGCCTGGCCCGCCATCTCCAGCGCTACGACGAGATCGGCGACGTGCTCACCGACGCCGACCTCGACGACCTCGGCGAGCTCCTCGGTCGCCGGCCCGCGACCTGGCAGGAGGGTGACGCCGCGCTCGAGCAGTACGTGCTGGCCGACGACGGGAAGCACGACGAAGAGCTGGTCCAGCTCTTCCACCGGCGCTTCCTGCGCTACAAGATGCTGCTCGGGCCCGACGGATCGGCGATGACGACGCACCTCCCCATCCAGCGCTTCGACGCCTGAGGGCGCATCGGAAGGCCGGGCGCGGGGCCCGGTCCGCCGTCAGTCGGTGGCCAGCATCACCTCGGTGGCCTTCACCAGCACGGTCACCTTGGAACCGGGCGCGAGGCCGAGATCGGCCACGGCTTCCCCGGTGATGGCGGCGGTGATCGTGTCGCCCCCGTTGAGGGTGACCTTGACCGATGCCATCACCTCGCCGGTCTTCACCTCGGTGACGGTGCCGGGAATCTGGTTGCGGGTGCTGAGCTTCATGGTGATCTCCTGGGTCGGGGTCGGGCTTGTGAAATCGGCGACAACCCGCGCGGCTTGCGCATGCGTCACACGGGATAGATCTCGAGCTCGGTGGCCTTGACCGACGCCCACACCTCGACGCCGTCGCGCAGGCCCACCTCGCCGACCGCGGCCGCGGTCACCTCGGCGACGAGGGGTACTGCACTGTCGACATGGATCCGCACGCGGTCACCGAGGAGATCGGACCCTGCGATCCGACCCGGCCACACGTTGCGGGCGCTCCCCTCCGGCGCCGAGCGCGACAACGTGACCGAATGAGGGTGGATGGCCACGTACACGTCGCCGTCGACCGGGTCGGCGGTGACGACGGTCCCCCCGCTCTCCAGCTCGACCCCGTGGTCGCGACCGGTACCCCGCAGGAGGTTGATCCCGACGAGGTCGGCGACGTAGCGCGAGCGTGGTTGCGCGGCGACCGCGGCGACGGTGCCGTCTTGCGCGACACGCCCTGACTCGAGCACCACGATCCGGTCGGCGATCGCCACCGCGTCGAGCAGGTCGTGCGTGACCAGGATGCGCGCCCCGGTGAACTCGGTGAGCTCGGCCCGCAGTTCGCGTCGCAACTCGGTGCGGGTACCGGCGTCGAGCGCGGCCAGGGGCTCGTCGAGCAACAGCAGGCGCGGCTCGGTGACCAACGCGCGGGCCAACGCCACGCGTTGCTGCTGACCGCCGGAGAGCACGCGCGGCTTGGCGTCGGCGCGGTCGGCCATCCCGACGCGCTCCAACCACGCGCGCGCCCGGCGGCGGGCATCGCCCCGCGACGCCCCGCGGCTGCGCAACCCGAACGCCACGTTCTCCAACACCGACAGGTGCGGGAAGAGCAGATAGTCCTGGAAGACCACGCCCACCGAGCGTCGCTCGGGAACGACGTAGGTACCGGCAGCCGGGTCGTCGACCGTCGTGCCGTCGATCTCGATCCGTCCACCCTCCAGCGGTACCAGCCCCGCGAGCGCGCGCAGCAGTGTCGACTTCCCGGCGCCGTTCGGGCCGAGCACCGCCACCGTCTCACCGTCGGCCGCGGTGATCCGCACGTCGAGATCGAGTGCGCCCAGCTTGATCCGCACGTCGGCCTCAACGCTCACGCAAACCACCGAACCAGTGGTCGCGCAGCAGGACCAGCACGATGACCGACACTGCGAGCAGTACGAGGCTCAGCGCGATCGCCGTTCCCTGGTCGGTCTCGAGCAGGTTGTAGACCGCGAGCGGGACAGTCTGCGTGCGGCCCTGGATGTTGCCGGCGAAGGTGATGGTGGCGCCGAACTCACCTAGGGCGCGGGCCCACGCCAGCGCGGCGCCGGCGAACAGCGCCGGCCCGATCAACGGCAACGTGACCCGCCGGAACACCGTCCAGCGGTTGGCCCCGAGTGACGCCGCGGCGTCCTCGTACCGGCGGTCCATCGACCGCAACCCTGCCTCGACGGTGATCACGAGGAACGGCATGGCCACGAACGTCTCGGCCAGGATCACCCCCCATTTGCTGAAGGTGAACTGGAACCCGAAGGTGTCGTAGATCCAGCCGCCGACGAGCCCGTTGTTGCGCTGGAACGCGAAGAGCAGCGCGATCCCGCCGACGACCGGTGGGAGCACCATGGGCAGCACGACCAGCGCCCGCACCAGCGTTCGTCCCGGGAAATGCGCGCGCGCCAGGACGTACGCAAGCGGCACGCCGAACACAACGGCGAGTGCGGTCGACCACAACGAGCACTCGAGCGAGAGCCGCATCGCGTCGCGCGCGGCCGGATTGCTCAGGTCGTCCCAGACCGATCCCCAGGGGGCGCGTTGGAGCAACCCGATCAACGGGAGAACGAAGAACGCGACCGCGACGAAGGCAAGCAGCACCGCGATGAGCGGCACCCCCCGCCCTCGACGGTTCACTCCGCGGGCGGCGGCGGTAGGAAGCCGAAGCTCTGCAGGGTCTTCTGGCCGGCCGGCGACACGGTGTAGTTGATCCACGCATTCGCGAGCGTCGCATTCTGCGTGGCCGCGATCGGGGCGATCGGATAGATCGCGTACGCGTTCTGCCAGGCCGGGATCGCCACCGTCTGCACGCTAGTGCCGGCCGACTTGGCGTCGCTGACGTAGACGATGGCGGCGTCGGCATCACCGGTCGACACTGCGTTCAGCGTCGTCTTCACGTCGGCGCCTCGGGTGATCTTGCTCGCGGGGATGGTGACGCCGGCCTGGGTCAGGATCTGGTTCGCGTAGTTGCCGCACGGCACCGTGAGTGCACAGAGGGAAACCGTGCCGAGGGTCGCGAGGTCCTTGAGGGACTTCACGTTCTTCGGGTTGCCCTTCTTGACCACGATCGTGAGCAGATTCGACGCGAACACCGTCGGCTCGGCGGTGACCTGACCACCGGTGACCAGCTTCTGCATGTTGTTGCCGTCGGCCGACGCGAACACGTCGGCGGGGGCACCACCCTGGATCTGCGTGACCAACGCCGACGATGCGGCGAAGTTGAAGGTGATCGTCGTGCCCTTGTTCTTCTTCTGGAAGTCGGTGCCCATCTTGGTGAATGCCTCCGTGAGCGAAGACGCCGCCGACACGGTGATCGTGCCCGACACCTTGGCGCTCGCCGCCGGGGCGCTCGACCGTTCCGCGACTGCAGTTCCCGCCGACGCGGCCGCGAACAACGCCACCACCACCGACAACGCCCCGACCCAACGCATCTGCCTCTTCACCGAATGTCCCCTCACTCCGGTCGCGGTATCTCCACGATCACGTTCGTCGCCTTCACCACACCGACCGCGAGGTCGCCGGGCTCCAGCCCCAACTCGTCGGCGGCCTCGCGCGTCATGAGCGACACGACGCGGTGCGGACCGGCCTGGATGTGCACCACCGCGACCAGCCCGTCCTTCTCGACCTTCGTGACGATGCCGGGAAAGCGGTTGCGGGCGGATTCGATGACCGGCGGCTCTTCGGCGACCTTGGCGGTCTCGGTGAGGAAGCGCGCCAGCGCCGCACCGTCGATCAGCCGCTCACCGTGCTCCCGTCGGGACGGTCCGAGGCGGCCGCCGTCGGCCCACCGGCGCACGGTGTCACTGCTCACGCCCAGCAGATCGGCGACCTGTCCCACCCGGTACGTCGTCACAGGTGCGAGAGCATAGGCAGCTTTGCTCTCGCGGTTGCAAGTTTCACATACGATATTGCTTGCATCTACGAGCTTGAACTCTCCGAGGAACCGCCTAGCCTCTTGCGACATGAAGAAGGAGACGCAGCTGCGTCGCATCGGTGTCGTGCGCACCGCGCCCGGAGCCGACCCCGTCATCCAGGCGCGCTACGCGCCGACGACGCGTGGCGTGGTGGAGCTCGACGACGCGCTCACGCCCGCCCTCGACGGCCTCGAACGGTTCGACTGGGCCTGGCTCGTCACGCTGCTCGACCGCGCCGTCGACCCAAGGGACTCCGATGCGCCGACGGCGGACGCGCTCCGACCGGTGCCCTTCCTCCTCACCGATCAGGGCACCCGGGTCGGGATCTTCGCCAGCCGCTACCCCGCCCGGCCCAACCGCCTCGGCCTGAGCCTCGTGCGCATCGAACGGGTGGAGGGCACGAGCATCCACTTCTCCGGCGTCGACGTGTTCGACGGCACTCCGGTGCTCGACGTCAAGCCGTGGATCTCCGACTTCGACCTGCCGAGCGGAGCGCGCGCGCCGGCAGGCGTGCGGTGTGGGTGGTTCGACACGCTTCCCGAGCGACCGCTGACCTTCGACGACCCAGGCGCGCTCGTCCTGGTTGCCCGCGACGTCGCCGGCCGTGCCGCACTCGTGGCACGCACCGTGTCGCTCGACGGTCTCGGGTCGGCGAGCTCGGGAGAAGTCGCGCTCATCGATCGCAACGGGATCCGCGCCGGCCGCATCCTGGAGGGCGCGGTCGACGACGCGCTGGGTGCCGTCGCCGCGGAGATGCTCGCCGATCCCCGGTCGAGTGCCCGCGCCCGACTCGTCGGACTCGACGTCGACGGTACTGCTGCCGCGCGGGCCGGTCTCACCTGCGGTGGAATCGCGATCGTCGTGCTGCAACCCGCCGATCAGGTCCCGGTCCGCTGGTGGGAAGCGTTGGCGCAGCGGAGGCCGGTCGCGCTCATCACCGGCCTCGACACCACCGGGCAGGGCAGTGTCGTCGTCGAGCCGGGCCGGCTCGACGCGCCCGCGCCGGCCGCGCTCGTCGAGCGCGCGTTCGCTCTGCTCGCCGCCGGTCGATCCGGGGCCGCGGTCGAGTCGAGCGACGACGGACAGGTACTCGTCGAAGCGACCGTCCCCGGCACCCGGCTCGTCGTAGTGGGATCGGCCGCGCTCGCCGGCGACCTCGTGCACCTCGCGGGCACGCTGGGCTGGACCGGCGAGCTGGTCGACGACGTCGACCTCGCGAGCGCGGTGCTCGGCGAGCTCGGGCCGCAGGACGCGATCATCGTGCTCGACCACGGCCTCACCCGCACCGGCCCCCTCCTGGCCCGCGCCCTCGCGGGACCCGTCGGCTACGTCGGGGCGCTCGGTTCGCGCCGGACCCAGCACAAGCGAACCGAGCATCTCCGCACGCTCGGCGTCACCGAGGACGCACTGGATCGCCTCCACGGCCCTGCCGGGCTCGACCTCGGCCCGACCAACCGGGCGGAGATCGCGCTCTCGATCTGCGCCGAGATCCTCGCCATCCGGTCCGGGCGCTCCGCCCTCCCGCTGCGCGACAGCGAAGGCTTCATCATGGGTTGATCGCGCGCCCGGATGGACTCCCGGGGCGCGGTCGGGAAGACTCCCGCGATGACCACGAATTCAACCAAGGTTGCCTTCGTCGGCGCGGGCCAGATGGGGGCGCCGATGGTGGATCGCCTCCTCGCCGCGGGCACCGACGTGACCGTGTACGCCCGCCGGGCCGAGGTGCGAGAGCAATTCGCGCGCGCCGGCGCACCGGTGGTGGCCACGCTGGCCGAAGCCGCGCGCGATGCCGACGTGGTGATCGAGTGCGTGTACTCCGATCCGCAACTCGAGGAGATCGCACTCGGGCCCGACGGCCTCATCGCGTCCATGGCCCCGGGCGCGATCCTCGCGTTGCACACGACGGGCAGCCCCGCCACCGCGCAACGGTTGGCCGAAGCCGGCGCGGCCGGCGACGTGCACGTGGTCGACGCGCCCGTGAGCGGCGGTGCCGACGACATCATCGCCGGCCGCCTCACCGTGATGCTGGGTGGCGCGGCCGCCGACGTCGAGCGCGTGCGCGATGTCGTCGCCGCCTACGCCGATCCGATCTTCGTCGTCGGCGATCTCGGCACCGCGCAGGCGGTCAAGCTGGTGAACAACGCGCTCTTCGCCGCCAACATCCAACTCGTCGCCGAAGCGGAACGGATCGGCAACTCGCTCGGCGTCGACACCAAGACCCTGGCGACGGTGATCTCCCGCTCGAGTGGCGCGAGCTACGTGATGGGTCTCATCCCGTTCATGGGCTCGGTCGACGATCTGGTCGACGCGGCCGGGCACTACATGCGCAAGGACATCGACGTCGTGCGCACCGTCGCCGCCGAGCTGGAGCTCTCGCTCGGCATCATCGGCGACATCGTCGACGACGGCCCCGTGACCTTCACGGGCCGCTGACCGGAGGAACGGGGGCAGTCGTGAGCGAGCTCGAGCATGGGGTTGCGGTGGTCACCGGCGCCGGTTCCGGCCTGGGCGCCGCCATGGCCGGCGCGTTCGCGGCCGAGGGCATGCGCATCGCCGCCCTCGACATCGACGCCGATCACGCCGCGTCCACCGAATCCGGGCTACGCGATGCCGGCACCGAAGCCATCGCCGCCGGGGTCGACGTCGCCGATCGCGCGGCACTCGGCACGGCGGCGGCCGCGGTCGACGACGCGTTCGGCGCGTGCAACGTGCTGTGCGCCAACGTGGGCGTGCAGCAGTTCGGCGCCCTCGACGCACTCACGCCCGACGACTGGCAGTGGATCCTGTCGGTCAACGTGGTCGGCACCGTCAACACGGTCAACGCGTTCCTCCCGCTGTTGCGCCGCAGCACCGGCCACCGTCACATCGTGATCACGTCGTCGGTCGCCGCACTCACCCCGAGCCCGCGCCAGGGCGCGTACATCGTGTCGAAGTACGCGGTGACCGGCTACGCCGACGTGTTGCGGGCCGAGCTCGCCGACGAGGGCATCGGCGTGATCACCGTGTTCCCCTCGGGGATGATGACGAACCACCTCGCCAGCAGCCAGGCCGCCCGCCCCGCCGAGCTCGGCGAGTCGCAGTTGCGCGACGAGGACCTCGCGGTGGTGATCGCGACCGCCGGCGCGGGCGACGAGGAGATCACCACGCCCGACGACGCCATCCGCGACCTCGTGCACGATCTCCTGGCCGACGAGCCCTACCTGATCACCCACGGCGCCCGGGGCGCCGAGATCCACGCCCGGCACCAGGCGATCGAGGACGCCTATAGGCGGATGCGGGCAAGCCGCGGCGCGGCGCCGAAACCCGCCTGACCAGCACTTTCGGTCCGGATCGGGCGTTGACCGGGTCCCGCGGGCGCGCCCGCACCTGGGCGCGAACCGGCTTCGGGGAGGGCCGAAAACCGGCGGGCCGGTAGAGTGTCGCCCCGGCGCGGAGGGCGTGCCGGACGTGGTGGCCGTAGCTCAGTTGGCTAGAGCGCCGGGTTGTGGTCCCGGAGGTCGGGGGTTCGAAACCCCTCGGTCACCCCACTCGAAATGCGGGCGGCGGCGCAGACACACCGGTGTCTGCGCCGCTTCGCATCTGCGCCGCGGCTTCGCCTCGGTTCAGGCCGCGGCCGGCGCGGCGAGCACGGCCCGCAGCGCGCCCTCGATGTCGGGGTGCAGGAACTTGTAGCCGTTGTCGTCGAGCACCGCGGGCATGGCGCGCTGGCCGCCGACGAGCAATTGGTCGACCAGCTCGGCGCCGTAGAGCGCCTTGAGCGGCAGCAACGGCGTCGGCAGCAATGTCGGCCGGTGGACCGCTTCGCCCAGTGCGGCGGTGTACCCCGCGTTGGTCACCGGGTTCGGCGCAGTGAGGTTGACCGGCCCCGAGATCCGGTCGGCCTCCAGGAGGAACCGGATGGCGCCCACTTCGTCGTCGAGCGTGATCCAACTCATGTACTGCTTACCGGAGCCGATCCGGCCCCCGAGCCCCAGCTTGTACGGGAGCAGCATCTTGTGGAGCGCCCCGCCGTGGGCCGCGAGCACGATCCCGGTGCGGATGGTCACCACCCGAATCCCCGCGTCCGACGCCGGGGCGGTCGCCGCCTCCCAGGCCAGGGCCACCTGCGCCGGGAAGTCGTCGCCCGGGGGCGCCTGCTCGGTGAGCATGGTGTCGCCCCGGTTGCCGTAGTACCCCACCGCCGACGCCGAGATCAGCACCCTCGGCCGGGGATCGAGTCCGGCGAGGGTGCGGGCCAGGAGATCGGTGCCCTGGGTCCGGCTCTGCAGGATGAGCCGCTTGCGGTCGGCGGTCCACTTCCGGTCGCCGATCCCGGCGCCGGCCAGGTGCACCGCGGCGTCGACGCCACCCAGCGCAGCCGCGTCGATGGTGCCGGCCGCGGGATCCCACCTCACGTCGTCGCCACCCTCGGGCTCGCCCCGCACCAGGCGGATGATGCGATGACCGTCGGCCCGGAGCTTCGGGATCAGCGCGGAACCGATCAGGCCGTGCGCCCCGGTGACGAGCACGTTCACGCGGTACCTCCGTGGTGGGGGCTCCACCGTAACGCTGCGGATCGGCGGGTGCCGGTTCGGTAGGCTTCGCGGTCCGAGCGCCCCTAGCTCAACTGGTTAGAGCAAGTGACTCTTAATCACTAGGTTCCGGGTTCGAGTCCCGGGGGGCGTACTCCTCCACAACTTCCCGTCTCTTCCCTCACCGGACCGGCCGACTTCTGGCCGTCTGCACACGTGAGGTGTACGGGATGCCACAAGAACCAGTCGTCACCACGCGGTCGCCGGAAATCTGTCAACGAGAACGCGTGCGGCGTCGCTTCATGAACTCGTCGGCGAGGGCGTCGGGTGCGCACGCCAGCCAGCCGTCGACGAGCGCGTCGCGGAGCGCGCGCTTGCTGACCGCGTCGAGCTGGATCAGCACGGCGGCGTAGCCGTCGAAGTGCGGGATCGTGAAGATGCCCTTGGTGCGCGCGGCGAGGACGGCTTCCTTCTCGCCGAGGTCCTCGACCGTCACCGCGAAGATCGGGCCGGCAGGCGGGATCTCGTCGCCGAAGCGCTTGATGTCGGCCTTGCTGAACGACCGCTCCCACGCGAAGGCCTTGCCCGCGACGCTCCACGTGCGGTGGCCGTGACGTTCGCCTTCGGTGACCTCCGGAAGTTCCGCAG
Organism: uncultured Actinomycetes bacterium; assembly: GCA_963819735.1. GTDB lineage: Bacteria > Actinomycetota > Acidimicrobiia > IMCC26256 > DASPTH01 > CAWFXC01. The sequence goes on from CAWFXC010000002.1 coordinate 300,951, forward strand.
CCATCCGGATGGCCTCTTCGACACTCACCATCCCGGGCACGGTACCGCGGACCGTCGTGCGCACCCCGACGAGCAGGGGCCGGCCACCGGCCTCGACCGGTTACGCGACTTCGATCACGACCTTGCCCATCGCGCGGCGTTCTCCGAGCACCCGGATCGCGTCGGCGCCGGACTCGAGTGGGAAGCGGTGGCCGATCGCCGGGTCGAGCAGACCGGCGCGGTACCAGTCGAACAGCTGCGCGAAGAGCGCACGGTTGGCAGGCGGATCGGCGATCGCCGACGCGCCGTACGCGACGCCGACGAGCGAGATCGACTTGAGGATCGTCTGGTTGAGCTTCACATTCGGGATCTCGCCGCCCGCGAAACCCACGACGAGGTAGCGCCCGTTCCACGCCAGGCTGCGAAGGTTCTCGCGCACGTCGGCCCCGCCGACCGGGTCGAACAGGGCGTCGACCCCGCGCCCGTCCGTGACCTCCTTCACCGCGGCCGACAGCGAATCGGTCGTGAGGTGATCGATCACGTGGTCGGCGCCGAGCGCGGCGCACAGCGCGAGCTTCTCCGCGCCACCGGCCACCGCGACGACCGACGCACCCATGGCCCGGGCCACCTGGATCGCCGCCGAGCCACAGCCTCCCGCCGCGCCGAGCACGAGGACGGTCTCGCCGGGCTGGATCTGACCGCGGGCGAGGCCGAGGCCGGCGGTGCCGTAGGTGAGGTTGAACGCGGCCGCGTCGTCGAACGGCATCTCGTCGGGGATGCGGTGCACCTGCATCCACGGCCGGGTCGCGACCACGCTCTCGGCAAACGCGCCACTCCCGAGGAGCGCGAGCACGCGGTCGCCGACGGCCGAGTCGTCGACCTCGGCGCCGACCTCGGTGACGATGCCCGCGCACTCGTTGCCGGGCACGAACGGCGGCGCCAGCTTCATCTGGTACTGGTCGCGGATCACCAGCACATCGGGAAAGTTGACCGACGCCGCGTGCACCGCGATGCGCACCTGCGTCGGACCGCACTCGGCCTCGGGCCAGTCGTCGCGCACCTCGAGGAATTCCTCACCACCGATCTTCGTGCACACGAGCGCTCTCACACGCCACCTCCGTCGAGGGTGATGAGTTGGCCGGTGAGGTACGACGACGCATCGGTCGCCAGGTAGAGCGCGGTCCCTACGATCTCCGACGAATCGGCGATGCGGCCCAAGGGCACGCGCTCGGCGATGGCGGCCTGGATCTCGGGCGTCGGCGCCGACGAGTTGAAGCTGTCGGTGTGGAAGGTGCCGCACACGATGCAGTTCACCCGGATGCCCTTCGGCGCGAACTCCTGCGCCGAGGCCTTGGTGAGCGCGTTGAGCCCGGCCTTGGCCGCCGAGTACACGACGGTGAACGGTGACGGATGCGTCGACGCCTTGGAGCTGATGTTGATCACCGCACCACCGGCCGGCATGTGCTCGGCCGCCAGTGCAGTGAGGCGCAGCGGTCCCTTGAGGTTCACGTTCACGGTCCGGTCGAACAACTCTTCGCTCACGCCGAGCAGCGACGGCGGAACCGGCGCGATGCCCGCGTTGTTCACGAGCACGTCGACGCGACCGAACTCGGCGACGGTGCGGTCGATCAGCGTGGTGCAGTCGTCCCAGTGGCCGACGTGGCAGGCGACGGCGAGCGAGCGTCGCCCGAGGGCGCGGATCTCGTCGGCGACCGCTTCGCACGGCTCGAGCTTGCGGCTGGAGACGACGACGTCGGCGCCCACCTCGGCGAACCCGAGCGCCATCGCCCGCCCCAGCCCCTTGCTGCCACCGGTGACGACCACGACCTTGTCGTCGCAGCGGAACATCGATTCGCTCATCCCGTTCAGTTCTCCCGTGATCCGGCCGGCGGATGCACCCTTTCACGGAAGACCGTGCAACGGGAAACCGCCGACCGGCAACGCGCCTACCGGACGCCTTCGCGTTCGGCGCGCGTGGTGGACGGCAACGGTTCGCCGGTCTCGAGGAAGGTCTTCAGGCTGGCGATCACGACGGGCCAACCCCCGCTGATTGCCTCGAGCACCCGGCCGCCCGCCGCGAGCCCGTCGTGCACCACGGTGAGCTTCACCATCGACCCGACCGGTTCGAGTTCGAACAGCACCTTCGACCGCGGTTCCACACCCACCGCGTCGCGGAACTCGTCGCTGAACCCGACCGCTTCCGACAGCTCCGGCGTGAAGGTGTGCCACGTGTACGAGAGCCGGCGGTAGGGGTCGTACTCGAGTACGACCTGCTCGGGATCGGAGATCGTCACACCGTGGTTGACCCACGTCATCTCCGATCCCGCCGTCCAATCCGACGCGAACGTCAATCCCCAGTACCGCTCCGTGAACGCGGGCTCGGTCAATGCCTGCCACAGGCGCTCGGGGGTGGTCTCGATGTAGGTCGTGTAGACGAACTCGGTGGAAGTCATCGGTGCCTGCTCCAATGCAATCTTGAGGTCGGCGAGTGCGCGCACGCGCTCCCGGTCGTACTGGTTGATCCACCGCTCGGCGATGGCGTTGATCGGCTCCGCGTTGAGGAAGTGCAACTTCTCCCGACCCCGCCGCCGCGTGGTCACGAGGTTGGCGGCCTCCAACACCGCCAGGTGCTTGCTCACCGACTGCCGGGCCATGTCGAGCCCGGCGCACAACTCGCGCAGGGTCTGCCCGTTCCGGGCGTTCAGGCGGTCGAGCAACCGACGACGGCTGTCGTCGGCCAACGCCTTGAACACGTCTCCGAACGGGGTCTGCACGTCACCCTGCACCCGGGCCACCCCTGCTCTCCGTCGGACCGATCCGATATGCAGCCGATCAGCTGCCTGTTGACTGTACGCAGCCCAGCGGCTGCACGTCAACCACCGTCTTCGTCAACCGGCTCGTCAACCCCGGGCTCGTCAACCCCGGGCTCGTCAACGGGGGATCGCGGTGACCGGCACGTGGAGCCACCCGGCGAACTGGTTGGCCCGCAGCCGCACCGGATCACCCGCGGGCTCGAAGCCCCGCACCCGGCTGAACAGCTCGCCGAACATCAGGCGCAGGTCGAGGCGGGCCAACTGGGCCCCGAGACAGAAGTGGGGGCCGCCGCCGCCGAACCCCACGTGGTCGAGCGGGGTGCGATCGGGATCGAAGCGGTCGGGATCGGCGAAGTGGCGCTCGTCGCGGTTCGCGGAGATGAACAGCATGAGGACCTTGTCGCCGGCGCGGATGGCGGCGCCGTTGAGCTCGTGGTCCTCGGTGGCCGTGCGGCGGAAGCTGACGACGGGCCCCCGCCAGCGCAGGAGCTCCTCCACCACCGCGGGCCGGCACTCCCCCGCCGCCGCGACCTCGTCGAACAACCCGGGTTGTTCGGTGGCCGCGACCACCGCGTGGGCGAGCGTGTCGGCGGTGGTCTCGACCCCGCCGAACACGGTGACGCCGAAGAACGACACGAGCTCGTCGTCGCTGAGGCGGTCGACGCGCCCGTGCTCGTCGCGCACCTCCAGCCGCACCAGCTCGGGGAGAACCCCTTCGTGCGCATCGGGATCCTCGCGGACCGCGCGGATCAGCTCGAACGCGTACTCGCGAGCGGCCTGGCCGGCCTCGTAGCGCGAGCCCTGCGACGGATTGATCTCGGGGTCCTGGAAGTTGGTGATCCGACGCGTCCGGTCGAGCATCACCTCCCAGTCGTCGGGGGGCAGCCCGAAGATCGTCGCCACCATCGTGAACGCGAGGTCCTCGCCCACGCGCACCATGTCGACGACTTCGCCCGACAGCACCCGATCGACCAGCTCGGTGCAGGTCACCCGGATCTGCGCGTCGAGCTGCCGGAGATGGCCGGGCGTGAACGCGGGGCTCACCAGCTTGCGGAGGCGGGCCTGACCCGGCGGATCCTGATTGGTGAAGCTGCGCTGTTGGAACGCCTTCTCGGTGTCGTTCTTCGGGTCCTCGATCGACGCCACCGGCGACGCGTTCGAGTACCGCTGCCAGTTCCGGCTCACCGCGACCACGTCGTCGTAGCGCGCCACCGCCCAGTAGCCCCGCCCGTTCTCCGGGTCTTCGTGCCACGAGACGGGGTCGTGATCGCGCAGGTGGCGGAAGTACTCGTAGGGCACCCCGGCGCGGTAGAGGTCGGGACTGGTCAGGGGAAGCTGCTCCATGCCGCGCACTCTAAGAACCCGGTTGCAGAACTTCCAATGCTTGCCCGAGGTGCGTCGGCGCCGGGAATCCCCGGAACTACGTTGACCGCGACGTGAAACGAACGAGCCGCCGCCGGGACTGTGTAGTGATGCAACCGGCTCGCGCGACCCCGCACGCGGAGCGCGGCGCGTGAGTGTTGCGGCGCCGGGGTCGGCCACGAACCCGCCGGGCGGACCGGAAAAGTCACGCTCGAGCCGCAAGTACCTGATCCTGTTCGTGGTGCTGCTCGTCGTCGCCGTGGGCGCGGTCGCGGTGGCGGCCCGTTCGGACCCCAGCAAGGTGGCGACCCAGATCGACGTCCACAACCTGCCCGTGGGGCCGGAAGCGCCGAGCCTCGCGGTGGCCAAGGGCTGGATCAACACGCCCCCGATCACCACCGCCGATCTGCGCGGCAAGGTCGTGCTGTACGACTTCTGGACCTACTCGTGCGTGAACTGCGTGCGCTCGATCCCACACATCCGGGCGCTCTACGACCGCTACGCGAAGGACGGCCTCGTCGTCGTCGGCGTCCACTCCCCCGAGTTCGACTTCGAGAAGAACCACAGCAACGTCCAGGCCGCGGTCAAGCGCCTGCACGTCGACTATCCGGTGGCGCTCGACGACGACATGGCCATCTGGAACGAGTTCCAGAACCAGTACTGGCCCGCCGACTACATCGCCGACCGCCAGGGACACATCCGGGCGACGACCATCGGTGAAGGCACCGACACGCAGCTCGAAGACGTCGTGCGTTCGCTGCTCAGCGTGGCCAAGTCGGCGCCTCGCGCGGGCGCGGTGAACGAAGGCACCGTCGGCAAACCGCCCACCGCGACCGAGGCCATCACCCCCGAGACCTACCTCGGGCTCCAGCGCGGGACCGCCGGCGCGCAGGAAGGCCCGCACACCTACCCGGCCGTCACCGATGTGAACCTCGGCCAGCCGCAACTCGAAGGAAAGTGGTTCGGCGACACGCAGGACGTCGTCAGCACCGCGCCCGGCGCAGCCATCGTGATCCAGTACCGCGCCCGGGAGGCGAACCTCGTGATGGCGACCGCGGCACCCGGTGGCGCCGCGATAGACGTGCGCGTCGAGCTCGACGGCAAACCTCTGCCGCCCGCGTACCGCACGCCGGAGACGATGGTCGACGCGCAGGGGAACACGTTCGTCCACGTGCAGACGTCGGATCTGTACCGCCTCGTGCTGGGTCCGAGGATCGGGGTCCACACCTTGCGACTCACCGCCCAAGCCGCGGGCGCCGAAGCCTTCGCGTTCACCTTCTCGGCCTAGCCGACGCGCCGTGGCCATCCAACTCGTCGCACTGTTCGGGGCGGGGATCGCGTCGTTCCTGGCGCCGTGCATCGTGCCGCTGCTCCCCGCGTACCTCGGCATCATCGTGGGCGAGACGGCCGACGCGCGCGACGCGTCGCGTGCAGTCCCGGCGACGTTCGTGTTCGTGCTCGGCTTCGCCACCGTGTTCGCGGCGTTCGGTGCGGCCGCCGGATTGCTCGGATCGTCGCTCCATCAGTTCCAGACGTCGGTCGAGCGTGTCGGCGGGGTGATCATCGGGTTGATGGGTCTGGTGCTCCTCGGCGTCATCCGCGGGCCGTTCGCGCGCGAGCGCCGGCTCATGCCCACCATCCCGGGCCGCGCGCTCGGTTCGTTCCGACCGTTCGTGGTCGGCGTCGCGTTCGGCGCCGCGTGGAGCCCGTGCGTCGGCCCGCTCCTCGCCGCCGCGCTCACCGTGGCATCGCGCAGCGGGCAGGCGGGCAAGGGCGCACTCCTGCTGCTCGCCTACGCGTTCGGCATCGGCGTGCCGTTCATGCTGGCCGCCCTCGGGCTGGCGTCGTCGCCCGGCCTGACCGCCCGCCTGCGGCGCGCCGGGCCGACTATCGAACGGGTCGCCGGCGTGCTCCTGCTGGCGCTGGGCGTGCTCCTGGCCACCGGCCTCTACACGCACCTCACGTCGTACCTCGCCCGCTTCACCCCGGCGTTCGGCGGGCTCTGAAGCAGGTTCCGAGCCGCGCCGGCGTGCAGCCGCGCGGTCGCAGTCCCGCCGCTAACCCGCGGCGCGCCGGCGGTACGCGGTGGGAGTCTCGCCCGCGAAGCGCACAAACGCGCGGTTGAACGCGCTCAGGCTCTCGAACCCCACCGTCGTCGCGGTGTCGAGCACCGTGCGGCCCGGTTCGGTGAGCAGGGCCATCGCCCGCAGCACCCGGCACTCGAGGCGGTACTGCCGCCAGCTCATTCCCGCGGTTTCCGCGAATCGGCGGCGCAGCGTACGTTCGGAGAGCCCCACCGCCGCACACACCTCGTTGATGGTGACGGTCGCGAGATGCTCCTGCGTGTACGACATCACGTCGCGGATCACGGGCACGTCGCTCGCCGGCAGCGCGAGTGGCGGCTGGTGGTCGATCTGGTCGCGCGCGACCACCGCCAGTGCGGCGAAGAACGCGTCGGCGGCGGCATCGCTCTGCGGACGGTCGATAGGCCACCGCATCGAGTAGACGATCATCTCCCGGATCACCGGTGACGCGGCGAGGATCCGCACCCGGGCGTCGGCACCTTCCACCATCGCCGGATCGAAGAACACCGCTCCTGATCGCACGTTGCGCAACGTGGTGCAGTGCACGAGCCCGGCCGGTATCCATGCCGCCTGTTGTGGTGGGAGGAGATGGTGCGAGGTCGCGGTCTCGACCTCGACGACACCACGGAACGCGTACTGCACCTGGTGCATGTCGTGCACGTGCCAGCCGCTCACGAGATCATCGGCGTCGAGGGCATGCGATCCGGCCCGGACCGGCGTGGCGGTCGCGGTGGCGCTGGCCGTCCCCGCAGCGGTGCGCATGGGCACGAAGCTCGGATTGGCCGCCACGGGCGGATCTTTGGCCGGACGCGCCGAGACGGTCACGCGCCCGACGGTAACAGTTGCAGGATGACCGAGATGAGCCATGCCGACATCGTGCGCCGGTCGTTCGCGCAACAGACCGCGCTGTTCACCGGGCCCGACGCGATCTTCGCCCGGCGTCCACAGTCGCCCGAGGCGTGGCTCGAGCCGCTGGACGCCGACATGATCGTGCTCGACGTGGCGTGCGGTGCCGCGCACGTCGCGGAGGGCGTCGCCCCCCGGGTACGTCAAGTCGTCGCCGTCGACATCACCCCGACATTGCTCGCGCTCGGCGCCGAGCGTCTCCGCGCCAACGGCGTCGACAACGTGCTCCTGGTGGGAGGTGACGCCACCGCGCTGACGATGGTCGACGACTCGTTCGACGTAGTCGCGTGCCGCAGCTCGCTGCACCACTTCCCCGATCCCGAGCAATTGGTGCGCGAGATGACGAGGGTGTGCCGCCCTGGTGGGCGCGTGGTCATCGCCGACATGATCGCACCGGCGGCCGAATCGCGCGCCGCCTTCGACGACCTCCACCGGACCATCGATCCCTCCCACGCCCGGGCGTTGCTCGAACCCGAGCTGGCCGAACTGGTGGCCCGGATCGCGGGGCCCGTGACGTACGGGGAGACGACGCGCACCGGATCGATCCCCATCGAGCTCGTGCTCACCGAGGCCGCCGACCGCGACGCCGCCCTCGCGACCCTGCGGCGCGAGCTCGACGGCGGTCCGGCCACCGGGTTCGCGCCCGTCGTGGACCGCGATTCGATCGCGGTGTCGTTCGCGAGCACGACGGTGCACGCGACGATCGCCTGAACCTCCTCGATCGGCACTCCCGCGATCCACCGCCTCTACGATCGGTCGGTGACGACTCCGCGGCGGCCGCGCATCTACCTCGCGGGACCCGACGTGTTCCTCCCGCAGTCGGAGGAGGTTGGCCGCACCAAGCAGGAGATCTGCGCGCGCGCTACGGCCTCGATGGTCTCTACCCGGCCGATGGACTCGACGTATCGGCGCTGCCATTCGGTGAACAGGCCCGCGCGATCTTCGAGAGCTGCGTCGAGCTGATGGAGGCCAGCGACGCCGGCCTGGCCAACCTCACGCCGTTCCGGGGCCCGAGCGGCGATGTCGGCACCGCGTTCGAGATGGGGTACCTCTTCGCGCGTGGATGCCCGGTGTTCGGGTACACGGCCGAGGTCGTCGACTACGGATCGCGCGTGGTCGACGACAATGGACATCACATCGAGGCGTTCGGGCTCGCCGACAACCTGATGCTGGAAGGCCCCATGATGCGACGCGACGCGGTCATCGTGCGCGCCGCGGAAACCGGCCCCTGGCCGCTCGCCGCGCTCACCGCGTTCGAGCTCGCGGTCGAGATCATGGCGCTCGAGTTCGGGACGATCCCGGACTCCTAAACTCCCTCGATGATCGAGCTGGTTGCGTTCGACGGCGACGACACGTTGTGGCAGAGCGAGCAACAGTTCGCGATCGCGCAAGACCAGCTCCGCGCGTTGCTCGCACCGCATTGCGCGGCCGACGTGCTCGACGCGCGGTTGCTCGACGTCGAACGCCGCAACCTCGAGCTCTACGGCTACGGGGCGAAGGCGTTCACGCTGTCGGTACTCGAGACCGCCATCGAGCTGGCGGGTGATCGCCTCACCACCGCCGATGTGCGCGCCATTCTCAACCTGGGCAAGGACCTGCTCGAGCACCGCATCGAGCTGCTCGACGGCGCCGCCGACGCCTTGCGGTGGGTGGGATCGCGCTGGCCCATGCTCCTCGTCACCAAAGGCGACCTGTTCCACCAGGAGTCGAAGGTCGCACGCTCGGGCCTCGGCGACCAGTTCCGCGGCATCGAGATCGTGGCCGAGAAGGACCCGGCGACCTACGAGCGCGTGTGCCGCAGGCACGGCACGTCGCCCGATCACCTCGTGATGATCGGCAACTCGCTGCGCTCCGACGTCGTTCCCGTGCTCGAGCTCGGCGGGTGGGCGGTCCACGTACCGCATCCGCTCACGTGGGCGCTCGAGCACGTCGACGAAGAGGACGTCGTGCTCGCGCATTCCCGCTTCCGCGCCGTCGACTCGCTGGCCCGGCTGCCCGAGGTGCTCGAGGCCATCGCCGGCGCATGATTCTCGCCGCATGATTCTCAGCGCCTGATTCTCGGCGCATGATCGACACCTGACCGGCGGGCGAACGCAGGCCTGCTGCGTAGAATCTCCCGTTTCACCCGGGAGCACAGCATGTCGTCAGCAGTCACTCCGGTCGCCAACGGCCCCCGTCGCTCCTCGCTCTCGCAGGAACGCTCGCGCCGCACGCGTCAGGAGCTCGTCGACGCCGCGATCGCGCTGTGGACCGAGCGCGGGTGGAGCGAGGGCTTCGACACCACCACGGTCGAGGAAATCGCGCGCGCCGCCGGCGTCACCAAGGGCACCTTCTACTTCCACTTCGCCCACAAGGAGGACGTCCTCCTCGAGATGGGCTGGGCCACCGGTGAGGTGCTGGTCGAACAGGGCAACCGGGCCATCGACGCGGGGACGTCACTCGACGACACGCTCGACCTGATGCTCACGTCGATGGCCCGCCGCACCGAACGCATGCCGCGCGCGGCGATCGCCCGCACCCTCGACGAGTTCTACAAGCACCCGGTGCGGTCGAGCGACCACGACAGCCCCCGACGCGCCTGGCAGGCGGTGCTCGACCAGGGCCAGGCGCGCGGTGACCTCCCCGCCGACGTCGACACCGCCGATCTCACCGACATGATCAACGCGGTCGTGATGGCGGCGGTCGAGGGCTGGGTGTCGGGCGCGCACCGCACGCTCGCACCCGTGCTGCGGCACCGCACCCGCGTGCTGCTCGCGGGCGTGCGGGTCGTCGGCCCGGCCGAGGGCGCCGGCGGCGGCGCGCGTCGTCCATAGATCGCGCCTTCTCCTCCCGCGCTCCTTCCGCGCTCCCGGCACGACGGCCCCACTGCGTCACGTCGGGAGACGCGAAGTCACGTCGGGAGACGCGAAGTCACGTCGGGACCCGGGCCATCTACGCATCCACGGTAACGGCGCTAGTTTTGGGCGCAGCCCAGATACCCGCACACGCCAGGAGGCCACCGTGCCGTCACGCTTCCTCGACTTCCCGGTCTTCGACGCCGACAACCACATGTACGAGACGCCCGACGCGATGACGAAGTTCCTGCCGGACGACTCGAAGGGACTCATCGACTACGTCGACGTGCGCGGCCGCACCAAGATCACGGTGAAGGGCACGATCAGCGAGTACATCCCCAATCCCACGTTCACGGTCGTTGCCGCACCGGGTGCGCAAGAGGAGTACTTCAAGAACGGCAATCCCGAGGGCAAGTCGCGCCGCGACATCATGGGCAAGCCGATCCGCGCGCTCCCCGGTTTCTTCGACCCCGAGCCGCGCATCAAGCTCATGGACGAGCTCGGCATCGACCGCGCGCTGATGTGGCCCACGCTCGCCAGCCTCATCGAGGAACGCCTGCGCGACGACCCGATCGCCATCCACACCGTCATCCACGCGTTGAACCAGTGGATGCACGAACACTGGACGTTCAACTACGACGAACGCATCTTCCCGGTGCCGATCATCACGATGCCGATCCTCGACCAGGCGATCGAGGAGCTCGAGTGGGTGCTCGAGCGCGGTGCGCGCATCATCCTCGTGCGCCCCGCGCCGGTCCCCGGTTTCATGGCGTCGCGCTCGATGGCCCTTCCGGAGTTCGACCCGTTCTGGCAGCGCGTGGTCGACGCCGACATCGTTGTGGGCATGCACGCGTCCGACAGCGGATACCAGCGCTACATCAACGAGTGGGAAGGCGTGCGCGACGGCGAGTTCCTGCCGTTCAAGAGCGGTTCCGGTTTCGCCGCCATCGTGTCGAGCGCGCACCGCGCGATCGAGGACACCATGGCGTCGGTCGTCGGCCACGGTCTCTGCACGCGGTTCCCCACGATCAAGATCGTGCCGGTCGAGAACGGCAGCGCGTGGGTCCGGCCGCTCATCGACCACATGGAGCAGGCCTACGAGAGCGCGCCGCAGCTGTTCGACGAGCACCCGGTCGAGGTGCTGAAGCGCAACGTGTGGGTCCACCCGTTCCACGAGGACGACCCCATCGGGTTGGTGGAGGTCATGGGCGCCGATCACGTGGTGTTCGGGTCCGACTACCCCCACCCCGAGGGGATGGCCGACCCCATCACGTTCGTCGACGACCTCGAGGGTCTGCCCCCCGAGGACATCGCCAAGATCATGGGCGGCAACCTCGCCAACCTCATGGGCGTCGGCGCCCGCGTCTGAGCGGGAGCGTCTGCGTGGAGCTCGAGCTCTCCGACGAACAACTGGAACTGCGCGACAACGTGCGGCAGGTGCTCGAGGGCATCTCGCCGCCTGCGGTCGTGCGCGCGGTCTACGACGACGGCGCGTCCGCCGACCCGGTCTGGGCCCAGATGGTCGAGCTGTACTGGCCGGCGGTGGCGATCGCCGAGGACCTCGGCGGCCTCGGGCTCGGCTTCGTCGAGCTCGCCATCGTCACCGAGGAGCTGGGCCGGGCCGTGGCGCCGGGCCCGTTCCTTGCCACTGCCACGCAGTTCGCTCCGTTGGTGCGCGAAGCCGGTTCACCCGAGCACCACGCGGCGTTCCTCACCCCGGTCGCCGAGGGCACGCGCACCGGCACCGTCGCGCTGGCGGAGGCCGACCGCTACGAGCTCGCGGCGGTACGGACCACCGCCCGCCCCTCCCCCGACGGTTGGGTGCTCGACGGCGTGAAGACCTCGGTGTTCGACGGCGCCACCGCCGACGAGATCGCGGTGGTCGCGCGCGCGGAGGGGTTCACGGGCGACGATGGCATCGGGGTGTTCGTGGTGCCCGGCGTCGCGGCGAAGGCCGACGCGCGCGCGGTCCTCGATCCCACGATGCCTGTCGCCGACGTGCGCTTCGACAACGTCGTCGTCGGTGAGGATCGTGTGCTCGCCGCACCCGGCGACGGCCGCGCCGCGCGCGCCGTCGAGCGCGCGCAACAGGAAGCAACCGTTGCGTTGGCCTTCGCGACCGTCGGCGCGTGCCGGCTGATCTTCGAGGCCACGTTGCAGTACGCCAAGGACCGCGAGCAGTACGGCAAACCGATCGGCTCCTTCCAGGCGCTCAAGCACCGCCTCGCCGACATGTTCCTCTCGGTCGAGCGCGCCACCGCGCTCTGCTACTACGCCGCGCTCACCATCGCCGAGGACGACCCCCGCCGGGCCGAAGCCGCCTCACTGGCCAAGGCCGCCGCCGGCGACTGTCAACGACTGCTCGCCCAGGAAGGGCTCCAGCTCCACGGCGGCATCGGGTACACGTGGGAGCACGACCTCCACTTCCTGTTGAAGCGGGCGAAGTCGGGGGGCGCGCTGCTCGGCACCGCGAGCGCCCACCGGGCGAACCTCGCCCGCATGCTTGGCCTGGTGTCGGCATGAAGCTCACCTTCTCCCCTGAGGTCGAAGAGTTCCGCCGCGAGTTCCTCACCTGGCTCGACGAAAACCGCCCGAGCGAAGGGGAGATGGAAGCCGAGCCCGCGCGGTCGAGCGCACACGCGCCCGGATGGGCGCGCCGCTGGACCCGGCGCATGTTCGACGACGGTTGGCTCGTGCCGGGCTGGCCGCCCGAGCGGGGCGGCCGCAACGCGGGACCGGTCGAGCAGCTCGTCTACCTGGAGGAGCTCCAGCGCGCGGGCGTGCCCCGCACCACAAACCCGCAGGGCCTCGGCATCATCGCTCCGTCGATCCTCGACTTCGGCACCGAAGCGCAGATCCGCGACTACGCGATGCCGCTGCTCCGCGGCGAGCGCACCGCATGCCTCGGCATGAGCGAGCCGGGCGCGGGCAGCGACCTCGCGTCACTCAGCACGCGCGCGGTGCTCGACGGCGACCGGTTCGTGGTGAACGGCCAGAAGGTGTGGACGTCGGGCGCCAACTACGCCGAGTTCTGCTTCCTTTTCTGCCGCACGGATCCCGACCTGCCGAAGCACAAGGGCATCAGCATCCTGCTCCTCGACATGGACACGCCCGGCGTCACCGTGCGGCCGCTCCCCGAGATCATCGATCCCGCGCACCCGGACCTCAACGAGGTGTTCTTCTCCGACGTCGAGATCCCGGCCGCGAACCTGGTCGGCGAGCTCAACAACGGATGGGCGATGGCCAACGGCTCACTCGCCCACGAACGCGGCATGGTCTGGCTGAACGCGGTCATGACCCTCGAGGGCGACATGGCGCGCCTGCTCGGGGAGACCCCTGCGTTGGTCGCCAACCTGTCGGAGATCGAGCGGGCGGTGTCGATCGACCGGGTCATGGAGCTCTACACCGACGTGCAGGCCGCCCGCTGTCTGGGGTACCGCGGATTCGCCCGGCTGATCCGCGGCGGCACCGCGCCGGAGCAGGCGCTCATGAAGGCGTTCGCCAGCGAGACCCGCCGCGAGCTCAACCTCGTGGCCTCGGAGATGCAAGGCGCGGCGAGCCGTCGACACCTCGGTGCACACCGGCCTCGACGACACCGGCACCTGGCTGGAGTCCTACTTCCGTTCGTTCGGCGCGACCATCTCCGCCGGGTCCTCGGAGATCCAGCGCAACATCATCTCGGAGCGCGTGCTCGGCCTTCCTCGCAACTGAGCCGCGGCCCAGCGGGTTCATCCGCGTGCTCAGGCGGCGAGGACGAGTTGGGTGTCGGGGCCGCGGGTGAGTTTCCAGCCTTGTTCGTGGCAGGCGACGTGGTGGCGACGGCACAACAACGCACAGTTCGTGAGGTCGGTTTCGCCGCCGTGGAGCCAGTGGGTGAGGTGATGGACGTCGCACCAGGCGGCGTCGACCCGACAGCCGGGGAACTGGCAGTGCTCGTCACGCAGGATGACCGCACGACGCAACGCCCGGGACACGGTGCGGCTACGGCGGCCGAGGTCGAGCACTTCGGACCGGCCCCGCAGGAGGACCCGACCGAGGGTCGTGTCGCACAGGAGGCGTTCCATCGCGGTACGGGGGACGGGTCCGCAGCCGAGGATGTCGCAACGGGCGGATTGCAGATCGATCGGACCGTCGCCGAGGAGGGTCTCGTAGGTGACGATCGCGTCGACCGCCAGGGCCGGTACCTGACGATCGGGGTCACCGGTCACGCCACCGCCGATGGCTGCTTCGCACAAGGCGACGAGCGCGTCGGCGCGGCGTTGCGCCAACGACCGTGGCGGCAGGAGCCCCGCCGGCGGGGTCGGGAGGTTCGCGGGCGTCGAGAGCCCGGATCACGGTCGCGGTCGCCGTCGGGTCGAGGAACCCGCCGAGCACACCACCACCGGTGGTGGGCGAGATGTGGAAGTGACGACGATCGAAGTTCGCCGCCGCGTCACGCCGCGCGAGTTCATCGTCGGCGAGTTCCCGCCACCGACGCACCACGGTCACGAGATCGTCAGGCGTCACGGCCTCAGCCGCGGTCAACAACGAATCCTCATGTTCCGTGTATTGCTCGGCGCGGCTGTGCGCGGCGGAAGCCAACACCTCCACGTGCGCGACCGACACCACCCCCTCGGCCAGCGCGGCCGCCGTCACGTCATGGTCACGAACCAGACGCGCGGTACGCACCAACCGGACCGCCACCACACGAGTGACCGGCGCTCGTTCCGTCAGCCACGCCGGGGCGCTGGTCGCACCATCGTCGGCCCACGCCGACACCGCATCCCACCCACCCGCGCACCGCACGACCTCCGCCGCGACCCGTTCCTGATGGGCCAGCAACTCCAACAGGCGATCCGACCGGGCCTGCGACGACCACCCCGAACGATCCTCCGCCGCCACGAGCGCCCAACCCTCGCGCACCCCACTCATCGGATCCGACACGAACATGCACCGATCAAACCACGGGGGTACGACACTCATCCTCGCCTCGAGCGTCCGGCCCGAGTCAAGGGCAGAGTGTTCGCCGGCCTGGCCCGGCTCCATCTGAACGTTCGGGGTGCTGGCACGAACGCGGGTCCCTTGCTGGCCCCCTTGGCGGGATCCCGGACTGAAGGCACACTGCATCCGGAGGGCCGGAACTGTCACAACCGCGCAGGAGGCTGACGGGACAGTGGGGCCAGGGCGGCGAGGACGAATGGGCAGCGGGCCCAAGTGAAGCGCGGCTGGGGCATCGCCCACTACCGCTTCCGGACCACGCTCCGGCAGCGATGGGGTGGCTACGTCGCCGTCGTGCTGCTCGTCGGCTTCGTGGGCGGGCTGGCATTGGGCGCGCTCGCGGCGGCGCGGCGCACGCAGTCGTCGTTCCCGACGTACCTCGCGAGCACGAACCCGTCCGACCTGATCGTGCGCCACGACGACAGCCAGAACGACGACAACAGCAGCGACGCCGCGTTCCGGCAGACGATCGCGCACCTGCCCCACGTGAAGGACGCCGCGAGCTCGACCGGGCCCAGCGTGCAGACCCTCGACAAGCACGGGGTGCCCGACCACGACCCGGCCCACGTGCGGTTCAACTCCTCCGTGATCGCGCAGGCCGATGTCGACGGCCTGTTCTACGACCAGTTCCGGCCCACGGTGGTCGACGGTCGCGCCGCCGACCCGAAGCGGCCCGACGAGATGGTCATGACCGCCGGCGCGGCCGCGATCCTGAACCTGCACGTGGGCGACGTCGTGCCCTTCGGCTTCTACACGAATGCCGATACCTTGCTGCCGACCTACGGCACGGGCAAGCAGACCCCGGTACGCAAGATCGACATCAAGTTGGTCGGCATCGTGGTGTTCCCCGACGCGATCGTGCGTGACGACTTCGACCGCGCGCAGAACTTCCTCCTCTTTTCCCCTTCGCTCACGACGCCGCTCCTCCAGTGCTGCGCCAACGGCCTCCTCACCGGTGTGCAACTCGATCACGGCAGCCGCGACGTTCCGGCCGTCGAGTCGGAGATCAAGCAGGCGCTCCCGAACTCGAGCGTGGTCCTCGTGACCTCCTCGATCGCGGCGACGGCGGAGCGCGCAATCCGCCCGGCGGCGATCGCGCTCGGGGTGTTCGGCCTCATCGCGGCGTTGGCCGTGCTGCTGATCGCGGCGCAGGTGATCGGACGGCAGCTGCGCTTCGGGAGTGACGATCTCGGGGTGCTCCGTTCGCTCGGCGCGGGCCCGGCCACCACGTCGACCGACGGGCTACTCGGTGTCTTGGGCGCGGTCGCAATCGGCGCGCTGCTGGCCGCGGTGGTCGCGGTCGCGCTATCACCGATCGCGCCGCTCGGTCCCGTCCGCCCGGTCTATCCGTCGCGCGGCATCGCGTTCGACTGGACCGTGCTCGGCAGCGGCGTCGCGGTGCTGATCGTGGTGCTCGGCGCGTTGGCGATCGCGATGGCGTACCGGGACGCGCCGCATCGGGTGGCCCGGCGCACCCGACCCGAGTCGACGCACCCGAGGAGCGTGTGGCGGGCGGCGGCCGCGGCCGGGATGCCGACCCCGGCGGTCACCGGGATCCGCTTCGCACTCGACCCGGGCCGGGGCAAGAACGCGGTGCCGGTGCGGTCGGCGATCCTGGGCACGCTCCTGGCCATCGCCGTGGTGGTCGCCACGGTGACGTTCGGCACCAGCCTCAGCACGCTCGTGTCGCGGCCCGCGCTGTACGGCTGGAACTGGAGCAACGAGCTGGTCGGCCCGTACTTCGGGTTCGCCGACGTTCCGCAACCGAAGGCGGGCCAGCTGCTCGACCAGGATCGAGACGTCGAGGCGTGGTCCGACGTGTCGTTCGACACCTTCCGCATCGACGGCCAGACGGTGCCGGTGATCGGTACCGGCGTGCACGCGAACGTGGCGCCGCCGGTGTTGTCGGGCCACGCGCTCGACGCCCACAACCAGGTCGTGCTCGGCGGGGCCACCCTCGCCGCGCTGCACAAGCACATCGGCGACACCGTCGAGGTCGACAACGGTCAGTCGAAGCCGACGCGGCTGCTCATCGTCGGCACCGCGACGCTGCCGGCGGTCGGCGCCCAGTCCAGCCTGCACTCGGAGATCGGCAGCGGCGCGGTGCTGTCCCGCTCGCTCATCCCCGCGCTCGACTCGGGCTTCGGCGACCTCCCGGGAAGCCCGGAAGCGATCCTCGTGCGCTTCCGCGCCGGCGTCGACGCCGCCACCGCCCACAATTCGTTGACCAAGATCGCCCACGAGTTGAACGTGCTGGGCCACGGGCCGCCGTCGATCGTGTCGGTGCAACGACCGGCCGAGATCGTCAACTACGGCACGCTCGGTTCCACACCGGCGCTGCTCGGGGCCGGGTTGGCAGCGGCCGCGATCGTGGCGTTGGGGTTGACCCTCGTCGCGTCGGTGCGCCGCCGGCGGCGTGACCTCGCCCTCCTCAAGACACTCGGATTCACCCGGCGGCAGCTGGCCGCCACGGTCTCGTGGCAGTCGAGCGTGGCGGTGATCATCGGGATCGTCGTGGGCGTCCCCCTCGGCATCGTCGCCGGTCGGGTGCTCTGGAACCAGTTCGCGAACCAACTCCACGTGGTGCCGCAACCGACCGTGCCCGGGTTGACCATCGCCCTGATCGCCGTCGGCGCGCTGGTGCTGGCGAACATCGTCGCAACGGTGCCCGGGCGCAGCGCGGCGCGTACGCCGACTGCGGTGCTCCTCCGCGCCGAGTAACCGCGAACCCGCGGTAGCCCACACCCGCGCGCCCCGGTGCCAGACTCTCGGGATGGGCATGTTGGACGGGCTGTTGCTGCGAGGTCTCCAGAAGTACATCCCCGAGGGCTCCACCGTCCTCGGCGTCGAATCGGGTCGCAGTGACGCATTGGGCGAGACCCGCAAGATGAATGCGGTGCTCACCACCGACTCCCTGCTGATTGCCACGTCGGTGCGGACCAAGACCATCCTCACCGTGATCCCGCGGGCCGACATCCGCTCGGTCGAGCCGGTCGACCCCGAGAAGCCGAAGGTCGTGAACATCGCGTACGACGACTACGCGCGCGCGATCAAACGGGTGGTGAAGCTCGATCTCAGCCGGCGGCGCGACCGGGCCGGCATCATCTCCCAGCTCGAGGCCACGACGTCCGACGGCTGAGCACGCGGGGACGGGCGCCGCCCGCTCCCCGCGCTCACCTGCGAGAGTGACGTCATGGAACCCACCCGCGAGACCGGCACCGACGCGACCACCGACCACGCCGCGCCGAGTCCGTTCTCGATGGACCCGGAGATGAGTCGTCACCCGCAGCCCATGTACGCCATGCTGCGCGACGTCGCACCGGTGCTCCCGCTCGCAGGCATGGGATCCATGCTGACCACCCGCGAAGCGGCGCAGGAGTGCTTGCGCCGGCCCGACCTCTTCTCGTCGAACATGTCGGCGGTCGACCTCGGCAACATCCGACCGCTCATCCCGCTGCAGATCGATCCCCCGGACCACGTGAAGTACCGGCGGATCCTCGACCCGCTGTTCGCGCCCCGCGAGATGGCCACGCTGGAGCCCGCGGTCGCCGCCCTGGTGCACGAGCGCATCGACGAGTTCGTGGCCGACGGCGAGTGCGATTTCTCGCATCAGTTCTCGGTGCCGTTGCCGTCGCAGGTGTTCCTCACGCTGCTCGGGCTGCCACTGTCGGATCTCGACACGTTCCTCACCATGAAGGACGGCATCATCCGGCCCGACCACGTGCAGGGTCGCCCGCGCCACGACCCCCGCACGATCGAGTACCAGCGCGGGATCGCGGCGTCGATCTACGCGTACTTCGACGCCGTGCTCGACGAACGCGAGCGCGAGCGCCGCGACGATCTCCTGAGCCGGTTCCTCGACGCCGAGGTCGACGGGCACGGGCTCACCCGTCACGAGATCCTCGACATCTGCTTCCTGTTCCTCATCGCCGGGCTCGACACGGTGAGCGCGTCGCTCGACTGCTTCTTCGGATACCTGTGCGAGCACCCGGAACAGCGGCAACTGATCGTCGACGATCCGTCGCTGGTGCCGTCGGCAGTGGAGGAGCTGTTGCGCTGGGAGACGCCGGTCGGCGGAGTCGCCCGCGTCGCGATGGAAGACACCGAGGTCATCGGCTGCCCGGTGAAGCAGGGCGAGAACGTGGCGGTGATGCTCGGATCGGCCAACACCGACCCGGCCGGGCTCGACGACGCCACCGACGTGCGCTTCGACCGCGCGTTCAACCCACACCTTGCCTTCGGCGGCGGCGTCCACCGTTGCCTCGGTTCGCACCTGGCCCGCCTCGAGCTGCGGGTGGCGTTGCGCGAGTGGCACACGCGGATCCCCGAGTACGCGGTGAAGCCCGGCCACGAGCTCGTGTACACGCCGGCGATCCGCTCGCTCGAAACCTTCCCGATGGTGTTCACCGCGGCTGCCATCCGCTCGTAGCCGCCCCGCCGAACCCCACGCGCGACCGGCCCTCCGGGGGGATCGAAGGTGGGGCTAGGGTGAAATTGGTCTGGGTACACGATTGGGGGGAGGCGTCATGCAGCTCGACGACATGATCCTGGTGAGCGTCGACGACCACGTGGTGGAGCCGCCCACGCTGTTCGAGGGCCGGCTCCCGGCCAAGTACGCCGACCTCGCACCCCAGTTCGTGCACAAGGACGACGGCACCGACGTCTGGCGCTACGAAGGCGTCGAGATCCCCAACATCGGGTTGAACGCCGTCGCCGGGCGCCCGTCGTCGGAGTACGGCATGGAGCCCACCTCGCTCGACCAGATCCGCTCCGGTTGCTACGAGATCGACGACCGCGTCCGCGACATGGACGCCAACGGCGTGCTCGGTTCGATGTGCTTCCCGTCGTTCCCGCAGTTCTGCGGCCAATTGTTCGCGCGCACCGCCGACAAGGACGTCGCCCTCGCGATGGTGCAGGCCTACAACGACTGGCACGTCGACGAGTGGTGCGGCACCCACCCGGGTCGCTTCATCCCGCTCGGCCTGCCGGTGGTCTGGGACCCGGAGCTCATGGCGCAGGAGGTGCGCCGGCTCGCGGCCAAGGGCTGCCACGCGGTCACGTTCTCGGAGAACCCCGAGAAACTCGGCCACCCGAGCCTGCACAGCGACCACTGGGACCCGTTCTGGAAGGCGTGCGAAGACGTCGGCACCGTCGTGTGCCTGCACATCGGGAGCTCGTCGCAACTGGTGATCACGGCCAGCGACGCGCCGATCGACGTGCTCATCACGCTCACGCCCATCAACCTCGTGCAGGCCGCCGCCGACCTCGTGTGGAGCCCGGTGCTGCGCAAATTCCCGAACATCACCTTCGCCCTCTCCGAGGGCGGCATCGGGTGGATTCCCTACGTGCTCGAGCGCATGGACTACGTGTACCACCACCACCGCGCGTGGACGGGCCAGGACTTCGGCGACAAGTTGCCGTCGCAGGTGTTCAACGAACGCATCGTCACCTGCTTCATCGACGACGCGTTCGGCGTGGAGAACCGTCACCACCTCAACCTCGACAACATCACCTGGGAGTGCGACTACCCGCACTCCGACTCCACGTGGCCGCAGTCGCCCGAGTTGCTGATCAAGTACCTCGACGGCGTTCCCGACGACGAGATCGACAAGATCACGTACCGAAACGCCATGCGCATCTTCCAGTACGAGCCGTTCGCGCACATCCCGAAGGAGCAGTGCACCGTCGGCGCGCTGCGCGCCCGGGCCGAAGGCTGGGACGTGAGCATGCAGTCCCACGGCACCGGTACGGAGCCGAAGAAGGCGACGAGAGCCGTCGACCTCAACGTGCTCCGCGACAACAGTTGACCCGAGAACCGCCGGGGGCCTGACCGGGTGCTGTCGTTCGTCGTCGCCGGGTTGGTGCTCGGCAGCATCTACGCCCTGGCCGCGTCGGGTCTGGTGATCACGTACGTATCGACCGGCATCCTGAACTTCGCCTTCGGGTCGCTCGCGTACTTCGTCGCCCGCACCTACTACTGGATGCACGTCGAGAAGGGCTGGGGCATCCTCCTCTCGGCCGGGCTGTGCCTGTTCGTGCTCGCGCCGGTGCTGGGGCTCGTGCTCTACCTGCTGATCTTCCGGCACCTCCGGCTGTCGTCGCAGCTGATCAAGGTCGTGGTCACGATCGGCTTGTCGGTGCTGATCCCGGCACTGGCCAACATCATCTTCGGCACCGACGAGCTGCTCGCGCCGCCGGGGCTCGCGCCGCAGCCGGCAAGCGTCTACAAGGTGTTCGGTACCGCGGTCACGCTCGACCAGCTGATCGCCTACGGGTGCGTGCTGGCGATCGTGGTGATCGGGGCTTTGGTCCTGCGCTACACCGAAGCAGGCCTGAGCGTGCGGGCGATGGTCGACTCCGAAGCGATGACGTCGCTGTCGGGAAGTGACCCGTCGCGCACGGCGGCGGGTGTGTGGATCGTGGCCACGTTCCTGGCCGGCTTGTCGGGGATCCTCGCCGCGCCGCTGATCGGGCTCGACTCGAACCGGTTCACGCTGCTGATCGCGGCGGCGTTCGCGGCGGTGATCGCGGCGCGGCTGCGATCGCTGCCGATCGCCGTGGTGGTCGCCCTGCTGATGGGCATCGCCGGGAGCCTGGTGTTGTACTACCTGCCGCCCGAGAGTTCGTTCACCGCGGCGGTGATCCCGAGCATTCCGTTCGTGTTCATCGTGCTGTCGTTGATCTACAACGTGCTGCGGTCGGGTCGGGTCGACGAAGACGAAGGCGTGGGTGGCGCGCTCGACCGCGCGATCAGTCCTCACGGGGGCAGCCGGCTCGCGGCGTCGGTCGACGTCGACAACCCGTACCCGCGGCTCAACTTCTTCTTCCCCGTGGCGCTGTTCGCCATGATCTGCCTGCTCCCGCTCGTGTTCAACAGCTTCTACCTCACCCTGATGACGACCGCCGTCACGCTGGCGATCGTGTTCCTCGCGTACACACTCGTCACCGGTGAGGGCGGCATGTTGTGGCTGTGCCAGATCACCTTCGCCGGCGTCGGCGCGTTGACCACCGGTCAACTGGCGACCGAACACGGCTGGCCGGTCCTGTTGGCGATCATCGGGGGCGGAGTCGTCGCCGCGGCGCTCGGCGTGCTCATCGGTGTGTTGACGATTCGACTGGGGAACCTCTACGTCGCGTTGGTCACGCTGACCTTCGGCCTGCTGATGGAACGCCTGGTGTTCACACTGAAGGACTTCTCGCAGTTCGGGGCCGGGGTCGCAGTCGCGCGTCCGGAGTTCGCGGCGTCCGACACGGCATTCACGTACCTCGTGCTCGCCACATTTGCCATCCTCGCGATCCTCATCGTGAACCTGCGCCGTTCGACAACCGGGCTCGCACTCAACGCGGTGCGGTGGTCCGAGAACGCGTCGCGCACCATGGGCCTGAGCGTGGTGCAGATGAAGATCCTCGTGTCGGGGTTGGCTGCGTTCGTCGCCGGTGTCGGCGGCGGTTTCTACGCCAGCGCGCACAAGCAGGCGATTCCGCTCGACTACGTGACCCTGTTAGGCCTCGTGTGGTTGGCGGTGCTGGTCACGTTCGGCGTGCGGTCCAACATCGCCGCGCTGCTCGCCGCGCTCTTCTTCGTGATCCCGGCCGCGTGGCTGCAGACCAACTTCAGCGACACCTGGGCCCAACTGCCGGTGCTCCTGTTCGGTCTGGGCGCCATCGCGTTGGCGCGGAACCCCGAAGGCACCGTCCACGTGTGGGCGATGTCACTCCAGCGGGGCCTGCAGAAGGTCAGTGGCGCGCGGACGGTTCCGGCCGCCACGGCCATCGCCGGGCGTGAGGATTCCCGGCTGGCCGCCCCTCCGGGCGACGGTCTCGACGCGCAACCCGAGCAGCCGGCGAAGGTGACCGGCCCGTGAGCGCCACCGAATCCCCGGTCGCGGGCGGGGCCGAGTCGTCGGCCGGGTCGTCGGCTGAGGCACCGGCCGCGATCGAAGCCCGCGGGATCACCGTCCGGTTCGGCGGCCTGGTCGCGCTGAACGACGTCAGCATCACCGTGCCGCCCGCGTCGATCATCGGCCTCGTCGGCCCCAACGGCGCCGGGAAGACGACGCTGTTCGGCGTCCTGTCCGGGCTCCTCCGACCGCAGGCCGGCGAGGTGTTCCTGCGCGGGCGACGGGTCACGCACGCGGCGCCGTCGAAACGCGCGCGGCTCGGCCTCGCCCGCACGTTCCAACAACTCGAGCTGTTCATGGGCCTCACCGTGCGCGAGCACGTCGTGCTCGGGTACCGGGTCCGTCACGCCCGTCGTCGGCTGTGGAGCGACCTCGTCACCGCGGGCGCGCTGCGGCGCGCCCCGCGCGAAGAGGACGAGCGGGTCGGCCATCTCCTCGACCTGCTCGCGCTCGGCCCCGTCGCCGACACGCCGGCCGCGTCGTTGCCGCTCGGCACGTCGCGTCGGGTCGAGGTCGCACGCGCGCTCGCCACCGGGCCGTCGGTGGTGCTGCTCGACGAGCCGTCGTCGGGGCTCGACCACCGCGAGACCGCCCAGTTGGCCGGTGCGCTGCGCAGTGTGGTCGACGAAGAGCGGGTTTCTTTGCTGCTCGTCGAGCACGACGTCGCCATGGTGCTCGGGCTCTCCGATTCCGTGTCGGTCCTCGACTTCGGCAGCTGCATCGCCGAGGGCCCGCCCGAGCAGATCCGCGCCGATCCCGCGGTACGCGCCGCCTACCTCGGCGACGACGAAGCGGTCGACGGGTCCGACCCCGACGCCGACCGCGACCGCGACGGGGAAGACGGCGAATCGTGACCGAACCGCTCCTATCGGTCGAGCATCTCGACGTGCGCTACGCGTCGGTGCGGGCACTGTTCGACGTGTCGTTCGCGGTACCCGAAGGCGGCGTGCTGGCGGTGCTCGGTGCGAACGGCGCGGGGAAGAGCACGTTCGCGCGAGCGGTGTCGGGGTTGGTCCCGGCGGCGGCGGGCACGATCACGTTCGCCGGCCGCGACATCACCAACGCGCGCGCCCACGACATCCGACGCGCCGGACTCGTGCACATCCCCGAAGGTCGCGGCATCTTCCCCGGCCTCACCGTGCAGGAGAACCTGCGCATGGCCGTCCGGCGGGTGGGGAGCCCCCAACTGCGTCGCTCCGCCGTCACCGACGCGTACGACCTCTTCCCCGCCATCGCCGGCCGGCGCAATCAGCGCGCGGGGACGCTGTCGGGGGGTGAGCAGCAGATGCTGGCCCTCGCCCGCGCGCTGGCGGTGCCGCCTCGGCTCATCATCGCCGACGAGATGTCGCTCGGGCTCGCGCCGCTCGTGGTGAATTCGGTGTTCGAGAGCATCGCGCGCGCCAACCGGGCCGGGGTCACGATCGTGCTGATCGAACAGTTCATCCACCGTGCACTCGCGCTGGCGAGCACTTGTGTGATCCTCCGCCAGGGCTCCGTGGCGTGGACCGGGCCCGCGGCCGACGCCCGCGGCGAGGTGCTCGACCGCTACCTCGGCGAGACCACCGAGGCCCTTTCCTGAAGCGCACCGTCCGGAAGCGCCCGCGCGGTGGTCCCGAAAGCCAAGGGGTACGGTGCCCCGGGCCAGGAAATTGCACGGAGTCGTAAACACGCCGAGTCGGACACCGGGGGGTATCCACGTGCGCCACGTCACTCGCTCGAGGGGGAAGTGGTCGCTCGGTCTCCTCGCGCTGGTCGGGCTGGTCGCGACGTCCGGGTTCACCGCCACCGCCACCGCGACCGGCGCCGGCGCGGCCGCGGCCACCGACCCCGGCGTCACCGCGAAGGACATCACGATCGGTTACATCTACTCCGGGACCGGTCTGGGTGGCTCCACGTTCAAGAACGCGGGGAAAGCATTCCAGGCGCGCATCGATCGCCAGAACGCGAACGGCGGCGTCAACGGCCGGAAGATCAAGGCCGTCATCCGCGACGACCAGACGTCCGTCAACCTCACCGACGCACAGGATCTCGTACGGAACCAGCACGTGTTCGCGGTGGTGAACAACTCTCCGGTCGCGTACCTGTCGTGGCGCTTCCTGCTCGCGAGCAAGGTGCCGATGATCGGCGGCGGCTTCGACGGCTCTTACTACCGCCAACCGGGTAACGAGGACATCATCTCCGCGCTCGGCAACGGCACGCCCGAAGACGGACTCACGTATGACCAGGCGGTTCGGGTGATGAAGATGCTCGGGGCCAAGAAGGTCGCCGCGCTGGCGTACAGCTCGTCTCCCTCGTCGAGCGCCAGCGCGCAGGCGCTCCAGGACTGGGCGGTGCCCGGCCTCGGCCTCAAGGCCGTCTACACGAACACGAGTGTCGACTTCGGCAGCTCCGACGTCGGCCCGCTCGTCCTCGGCATCAAGCAGTCGGGGGCCGACGCGGCGTACCTGCCGATGGTCGCGTCGACCAACTTCGCCGTGGTGCAGGGGCTCCAGCAGAACGGCGTCTCGATGAAGGCGACCGTGCTGGCCACCGGCTACGGCCAGGACCTGCTCGACTCACCCATCGCCAAGACGCTCGGGCCGAACACGGTCGTGCTCCAGACCTACAAGCCGGTGGAGCTCGAGACCAAGGCCACCAAGCAGTTCCAGGCCGACCTCAAGAAGTACGCCGGTCTCACCGGTGTTCCCGACTACGGGCAGTACACCGGGTACATCGCCGGCGAGTTGGCCGTTCTCGGTCTGGAGCATGCGGGTGCCACCCCGACCCGGCGGGGCTTCATCGACGGACTGCACAAACTCGGCACCTACGACGAAGCCGGCCTCGCGTGCGAGCCCACCGACATCAGCCTGACGAACCGCCTGAAGTCGCGCCCGACCGGATGCGTCTACTTCCTGCAGGTGAAGGACGGGAAGTTCGTCATCTACCCGAAGGGGAACAAGCCGGTGATCGGGAACCTGGTGGGCGATCCGGCCAAGGTGAGATCCGTCGTCGAGACCGTGCCCGCGCCGAGCGGGACCACGACCACGTCGACGCCCTGACGCGAACGTAGGGTGCGAACCTAGGGTGGTGGGGTGAGCGTGAGCGTGCGGGGGCTCGAGCCGGGGCGGAAGTCGGCGCTGGTGATCAGCGAATGCCAACGCGGCACGACCGATCCCGACTACGCGTCGCTCCCCGGGTTGGCCGACGAAGTCGTGCGCCGCGGCACGCTGGCGCAGATCGCGCGCCTCGCCCGGCGCTACCGGGAGCTGCACCTCCCCGTCGTCCACCTTCCCGTCGCCCACCGGCCCGGCTACGAAGGCGTGGTCGTCAACTGCACGTTGATCGCGAACATGCGCAAGCTGAACGCGTTCGTCGAAGGCGGCGCCGATACCGAGATCAACCCCGAGGTCGCGCCGGAACCGGGCGATTTCGTGCTGTGGCGGTGGTTCGGCCTCACCGCGTGGTACCCCACCCCACTCGACACGGTGCTGCGCAACGCGGGGGTGAGCACGATCGTGCTCACCGGGGTGTCCACCAACATCGCGGTGCAGACGACCGCCGTCGAAGCGATCGGCCGCGGCTACTCGGTGGTGGTCCCGGAAGATGCCACCGCGGGTGCCACACTGGAGTCGCACCGGTTCGTGGTGGAGAACTTGCTGCCGATCGTGGCCACGGTCAGCAGCACCGACGACGTGATGGCCGCGGTCTCGCCCGACGCCGAGTGAACTCTGGCTAGTGTCCGCCGGATGACGAACCGGAGCCTGTACCTGCACGAGACCGTCGACATCGTCGGCCAAGGCCAGTACGCCTACATGGAGCACCTCTGGAAGGACCCGGTGCTGCGGATGCCCGACATGTTCGGGCTCCAGGGTTCCTTCTACGTGTGCGCGGCCGGCGGTGGTCGGTGGCCCCAGGTGATCAACATCTGGGACATCGGCAGCCGCGGCTGGATCGGGTGGGCGAGCAACGTCGACCGCATGAACCTCAAGCGGCGCAAGGCGTTCTACGGCGACTGGTGGGACGCGGCGGCCGAATGGCGCACCGGTGGGTTCGACCGCCTGTGCGGCGGCGCGATGGGGAGCCCGACCACCGAGGAGTTGGTCGAGCGAGGTGTGCGCGGCACGTTGTTCGTGCACGAAGTGCTCGAGGTGCGCCCAGGCGCCGCGCTCGACTTCCTCGCTGTCGTGCACGAGGAGCGGGTGCCGCTGATGCGCGAGTACGGGCACGAGCCCACCGGCCTCTACGAGGTGATGTCGAACCAGCACGAGGTGGTGATGGTCTGGGCCACCGACATCCCCGCGCAGGTGCGTCTCCGCCAGAACCGCGACGCCGCCCGCGGGCTCGACGACGACGGCGAGGCCGACGACCGGCTCGTCACCTGGGAACGCCGCGCCACGGAATGGGTCACCGGGGGCAACACGCACATCATGACGCCCCTCCCCCGCACCGTGTACGGCCCTCCCGACTGGGAGGACGCCTCACTCGACGACTGGCTCGCGCCCCCGACCGAGTAACCAAAGTTCCGAACGGCGTCGTCGGTGTTGGTACAGGCCACACGAGCGACGCAAGTTCGTGGGGAATTGGGCGTCAGACGGGGGGGATCCCGTGGAGCCGTTCGGTGAAGGCGCGGTCCTTGCCGCCGGCGATGGCGATGCGGGCGATGACCTCGCGGCGAAGGTCTTCGGGTTGGACGACCGCGTCGATGACCAGTTCCGACGCCAAGCGGAACAAGTCGACGTCGGCCGCGAACACCGCCCGCTGTTCGGCGATGAACTGCTCACGCGCGACCGGATCGTCGATGGCGGCGATCTTGTTCGCGTACACCGCGTTGATGGCGGCCTCCGGACCCATCACCGCGATGCGCGCGGTGGGGAGCGCGATGCAGGAATCGGGCTCGAACGACGGCCCTGCCATCGCGTAGAGCCCCGCGCCATAAGCCTTGCGCACGATCACCGAGATCTTCGGCACCGTTGCCTCTGACACCGCGGTGATCATCTTCGCCCCGTGGCGGATGATGCCCTGACGTTCCACCTCGGTGCCCACCATGAATCCAGGGACGTCGGCGAGGAACACGAGCGGGATGCCGAAGGCGTCGCAGCACCAGATGAACCGGGCCGCCTTGTCGGCCGAGTCGACGAACAACGCGCCGCCCTTGTGTTGGGGATTGCTGGCCACGATCCCCACCGGGCGCCCGTCGAGCAGGCCGAAGCCGACGATGATCTCCGGCGCGAACAGCGGCTTGACCTCGAAGAAGCTGTCGGCGTCGATCACGCCCGCGATCAACTCGCGCATGTCGAACGCGATCCGCTCGTCGACCGGGACGAGATCGGCGGTCAACTGCGTGGCCGGCGCCTCCGCCTCGAACACCGGCAACGCTGACCGCCAGCTCTGCGGCATGTACCCGAAGTAGGCGCGCGCCTGCGCGATCGCGTCGGCGTCGTCGACCGCGAGGTTGTCACCGCTCCCCGACACGGTGGCGTGCATGCGCGCGCCGCCCATCTCCTCCAGCGTGGTGTGCTCCCCCACCACCATCTCCACCATGCGGGGTGAGCCCAGGTACATCGAGGCGTTGCCTTCCACCATGAAGACGACGTCGCAGAACGCGGGGATGTACGCACCACCCGCGGCCGACGGCCCGAACAGGCAGCAGATCTGCGGCACCTTTCCCGACAGGCGGTTCTGGTTGTAGAAGATCCGCCCCGCGCCGCGCCGGCCCGGAAACAGCTCCACCTGATCGGTGATGCGCGCGCCGGCCGAATCGACCAGCCAGAACACCGGGAGCTCGTGGGCGAGGGCGTACTCCGTGAGCCGCACGATCTTCTCCACCGTACGGGCGCCCCACGAACCCGCCTTCACCGTCGAGTCATTGGCCATCACGCACACCGGCCGGCCTTCGACGGTGCCCACACCGGTGACCACGCCGTCGGCGGGTAGATCGCCGGCGGCCGCGTTGGCGAGCAGGTCGCTCTCCACCAACGAACCTTCGTCGAGCAGGAGGGCGAGCCGGTCGCGCACGAACAGCTGGCCCCGGCTCGCGAGCTTCTCCGCCGCCCGGGCCCGGTTGCCGTCGCGCGCCCGATCCGACGCGGCCCGGAAGTCGGTCACTGCGTCACACCCGACTCGACCACGCCCGACTCGATCACGCCCGGCTCGATCAATACCTTCCCGGTGGCGGTGCGGTCGGCCAGCGAGCGCAGGGCGGCCGCGGTGTCGTCAAGCGAGTGGACGGCCGACACGTGGGGATGCAGGTGGCCGGACGCCAACAGCTCGAACAGCTCCCGCCGGTCGCGCGCGAAGTCGCCGGGCGCGTGCTCCTGGAACGTCCGGATCTCGAATCCCCGCACGATCACGCCCTTCAGCAGCACCAGGTTGAGGGGGATGCGCGGGATCTCGCCCGACGCAAAGCCGACGACGACGAACCGGGAGCCCCACACCGTCGCCCGCAGCGCCTGCTCCGAGTACGGACCACCGACCGGATCGATCACGACGTCGGCGCCGCCACCGGTGATCTCCTTGATGCGCTCCTTGAGCGGCTCGGCGGTGTAGTCGACGACCGCTTCCGCACCGCGCGCCCGACACAGCTCCAACTTGGCCGGGCTCGACGCCGCCGCCAGCACACGCGCCCGGAGGTGGACCGCGAGCTCGACCGCGGCGAGGCCCACCCCGCCGGCCGCCCCCAGCACGACGACCCAGTCGCCCGGTTGCACCCGGGCAATCGATCGCAGCGCGTGGTACGCGGTGGCGTGCGCCACGCCGAACGCGGCCGCGTCGCCGAAGCTGACCGCGTCGGGCATGCGGGTGAGGGCGCGCGCCGACACCGCCAACTGCTCGGCGAACGCGCCGACGAACGATCCGCCGAAGACGCGGTCACCCGGCTCCCACTCGGTCACGCCGTCGCCCAGCTCGGTGACCACTCCGGCGAACTCGCTCCCGGGCACGAACGGGACCGGGATCGACACCTGGTACTGGTTGGCGATGATCAACACGTCGGGAAAGTTCACCGCCGCGGCGCGGATGTCGACGACCACCTCGCCCGGCCCGGGGATCGGCGACTCGACGTCTTCGACGACGAGCTGCTCCGGCGGGCCGTAAGCAATGCAGCGCGCGGCCCGCATTCAGCGCCGCGCCGACGTGGAGTCCGGGTGACCCGCCTGGAACATCGGAGTGCCTGCCGTCTTAGGCGTTCGCGATCGAGTGCTCGAGGATGGCCTCGAGCTTCGCCCGCGCCGCTTCACGCTTGGCGGGCAGGTGCTCGGTGGGCCACAGGCCGGGCGCGGGCTTGTAGCCCTTGAGCACCTCGCGCGCGGTGGTGATCTTGTGCACCTCGGTGGGGCCGTCGACCGACGCCATGATCGCGGCGCCGTTCCACATCGCACCGAAGGGCATCTCGTTCGAAACCCCGAGCGCGCCGTGCAGGTGCATCGACCGGTAGACGATGTCCTGCTGCACCTTGGGCGTGAGGAACTTGATCGCGGCGATGTTCTTCCGGACCCGCTTGTAGTCGTGGTAGCGGTCGATCTCCCACGCGGTGTAGAGCACGAGCAGGCGGAACTGCATCAACTCGGCGTACGAGTCGGCGATGTCGGACTGCACCATCTGCTTCTCGGCCAGGATCGAGCCCTGCGTCTCGCGCGACAACGCCCGCTCGCACATCATGTCGAGCGCCTTTTGGCACACGCCGACGGTGCGCATGGCGTGGTGCACGCGACCGCCGCCGAGGCGCGTCTGCGCGATCGCGAACGCCTGACCCTCACCGCCGAGGAGCGCGTCGGCCGGCACGCGCACGTTGTCGTAGTGGATGAGCGCGTGCATGCCGTGCTCCTCCGACTCGCCCATCGTGCCGATGTGCCGTTCCACGTTCATGCCCGGCGTGTCGGACGGCACGAGGAACATCGACATGCCCTGGTACGCGCTGACGTCGGGATCGGTGACGACCATCACGATCACGAACTTCGCGGTGCGCGCGTTCGACGAGAAGAACTTCCAACCGTTGATGACCCATTCGTCGCCGTCGCGTTCGGCGCGGGTGGTGAACATCTTGGGATCGGCGCCCGCCTGCGGCTCGGTCATCGAGTAGCACGAGAAGCACTCGCCCTTGAGCAACGGTTGCAGGTATTCCTCCTTCTGCGCCTCGGTCCCGTAGTGGGCGATGATCTCGGCGTTCCCCGTGTCGGGGGCCGCGGTGCCGAACACGATGGGCGCCCAGTTCGACGTGCCCAGGATCTCGTTGATCAACGCGAGCTTCAGCTGGCCGAACCCCTTGCCGCCGAGCTCGGGACCGAGGTGGGGAGCCCACAGGCCCTGCGCCTGGATCTCCTCCTGCATGGGCACGACCAACGGCCGGGTGTCGTCGTCGAGGGGGTAGAAGGAGCGGCCGGGAAAGATCAGATCAAGCGGCTCGATGCGATCGGCGACGAACTGCCGTATCCACTCGAGCTTCTCCTCGAACTCCGGTTCGGTCTCGAAGTCCCACGCCATGTGCCGTCTCCCCTCAGCGGCCCGAACGCGTGAGCGCGCGAGTCGTCACCGACCGGTCCAATTGGGTGCCCGCTTCTCGACGAACGCGCGGGCCCCTTCCCGTGCATCTTCACTGGCGAACACCTGGCGCAGCAACTCCCGCGACGCCCACGCCTGTTCACCACCGAGGTTCACCGCCCGGCGCACGAGTCGTTTGGTGGTGGCGACGGCCAGCGGCCCGTTGGCGGCGATCCGCGCCGCCAGCTCGAGCGCGGTCTCGAGCACGCGGTCGGCGGGGACCACCCGGTTCACCAGGCCGAGTGCGAGCGCGCGCGACGCGTCGATCGGATCGCCGGTGAGCTCGAGCTCGAGGGCCACCGCGAGTGGGATCCGGCCTGCCAGGAGGGTGCCGCCACCGCCGGGGATCAGGCCCCGCTTGACCTCGGGCAACCCGAACGTCGCGTGCTCGGCGGCGACGACGAGGTCGCACGCCATCATGAGCTCGAATCCACCGGCCACCGCGGCGCCGTTGACCGCGGCGATCATCGGCTTGGCCGTCTGCCACGGTGCGACGGCCTCGGCCTCGGCCGTCGACTCGTCGGTGGGCGCACCGATGACGCGATCGGGCCCGTGCTCGGTGAACGACTTCAGGTCCATGCCCGCGCAGAACGCGCGGTCGCCGGCGCCGGTGAGCACGATGACGCGCACCGCGTCGTCGGCGTCGACCTCGCCGAATGCGGCGGTGAGCTCGGCGAGGAGCGCAGGGCTCAACGCATTCCGCACTTCGGGACGGTCGAGGGTGAGCACTTCCACCGCGCCGAACCGCTCTCGTTGCAGCAGCGTTCCGGATTCCCCCACGAGATGGCAAGCTATCAGCGTGACCCGCCGCGGCACGTCGACCGGACCAGGGAGACCGGACCGTGGCGTGGCCTACACCTCGGTTTCCTGCGCCTCCTGGAGATCCGAGATGCCGGCGATGATGTCGTCGACGCTCCCGGACTTCATCGGCCCGGGCGGCACCATCATCAGCTCGGGCACCGCGATGCCCGGGTGCGCGAGCAGCATGGCCACGAGCTCGGCCACCGCGAGCCCGACGTCGTCGCTCTCCATCTGGTTCTCGTAGAGCACCCCGGCGGCGAGCCACTTCGGGAACAGTGCGCCGGCCGTCTCGAGATCGAAGCTGCGCGCGAAGTCGGTGCCGAGGGTGTCGCCGACGGCGAGGCACACGAACCGGCGCTCCGGGTGCTCCATCCGCCATGCCTTCACCGTGCGGTCCAGTGCTGCCTTGCTCGCGCCGTAGGGGGCGAGACCGAAGTGTCCGCTGCCGACGGTGATCGACGACACGAACAGCACGATCCCGTCGGGCGACAGCGAACCGAGCGCGGCCTGGGCCACCAGCGCGGGCGCGATCGTGTTGGTGGCGATCACGTCGTGCCAGGTCTCGGCGTCGACCGAATCGAGCGGGGCGAGGGGCGAGACGCCGGTCGAGTAGATCACCGCGTCGAGCCCGCCCATCGCGTCGACCGCTTCGGCGACGAGATCGGCGCACCGGCCCGCGTCGCGCACGTCGGCGACGATCGCGGTGCCCGAACCGGCCGTCGTGACCACTTCGGCCAGGTTCTCGGCCCGGCGACCGACGACCACGATCGAGGCGCCGGCGCGCGCCGCCGCGATGGCGGTCGACCGGCCGATACCCGACGACCCACCGACGACGAGGACCCGCGCGCCGGTGAGGTCGACCGCGACGCTCACCACTCGGGTTACGCGACCTCGAGCACGAGGGCGGAACCCATGCCCCCGCCGGCGCACATCGACACGACGCCGTGGGTCTTGC
The DNA here is from genome assembly GCA_963819735.1 of uncultured Actinomycetes bacterium. GTDB lineage: Bacteria > Actinomycetota > Acidimicrobiia > IMCC26256 > DASPTH01 > CAWFXC01. The sequence goes on from CAWFXC010000002.1 coordinate 334,077, forward strand.
CCCGGCGCCGCAGCTCGTTGATCATCGTGACCACCATGCGGGTGCCGGTGCAGGCGATCGGGTGACCGAGGCTGCACCCACTGCCGTTCACGTTGACGATCGTGGGGTCGATCCCGAGCTTGCGCACCGCGGCCACCGGTACCGAGCAGAACGCCTCGTTGATCTCGAAGAGGTCGATGTCGGAGATGGTGAGCCCGGCGCGGTCGAGGGCCTTCGGGATGGCGAGGGTGGGGCCGAGACCGGTGCGGGCCGGCTCGATGCCCGACGACGCCCACGACACGACGCGGGCGAGCGGGCGCAGACCGTGCGCGGCGGCGTAGTCGTCGGCGGTCACGACGACCGCGGCGGCGGCGTCGTTGAGCCCGGCGGCGTTGCCGGCGGTGACGGTGGCGCCCTCGATCTCGGGGTGCAACACCTTCAACTCGGCCAGCGTGTCCACGGTGGTGCCGCGCCGCGGGTGCTCGTCGACCAGGAAGATCTTCTCTTCGCCGTTGCGATCGGTATAGGGCACGGGCACGATCTCGGCCTCGAAGGCACCGCTGTCGATCGAGGCGATCGCCTGACCCACGCTGTACGCGGCCCACTCGTCGACGTCGCGACGGGTGAGACCCATCTCGCGCGCGGTGTTCTCGCCGACGGTGATCGACATGTCCCACGGCGGGGCGTCGGGCGTGGCGGGGTGGCTGGGCGACATCCACATCTCGGGCTCGCCGCCGGGAGTGAGCACCTTCATGCTGCTCGGCGAGGTGCTGATGCTCTCGGTGCCGCCGGCGATGACGACGCGGTCCATCCCGGCGCGAATGCTGCCGGCGCCGATCTGCAGCGCGCTGAGCCCGGACGCGCAGTGGCGGTTGTCGGCCATGCCGGGCACGCCGATGAGGCCGAGGCGCACCGCGACGTTGCGGGCGATGTCGCCACCACCCTGCAGCGACTCGCCGACGACGACGTCGTCGAAGTCGTTGGCGGAGATGCCGGACCGCTCGACCGCGGCGCCGACGGCGATCTCGGCGAGGGTGAATGCGTCCACGTCGATCAGCGAGCCCTTCCGGGCCCGGCCGATCGGGGTGCGGGCGGCGGCGACGATGACAGCTTCGGTCACGACAGGCTCCTCGAATGCTCTGAAAGGACCATTCACTGTACCGCCCGTACCCGGAACCCACCCCAGTCCCGACCCGCCCTGAACCTGCGCTACACCGCCCCGACCCACTCGAACCTGCGTCGTTCGAGGCCCCTATACGGCCTCTGGCGACGCAAGTTCGGGGGTGATCAGACTCCGCCGACCCCGGCGGGCTCGTCGCGGGTGAGCTCGGCCAGCTCGGCGTCGACGTCGGGACCCGCCTCCACGTGCAGGCGCGGGATCAAACGGTCGAGCCATCGCGGGAACCACCAGTTGCGATCGCCGAGCAGCTCCATCGTCGCCGGTACGAGCACCATGCGCACGACCGTCGCGTCGACGAGGATCGCGGTGGCGAGCCCGAGGCCGAAGAGCTTGAGCGTGGTCGCGTCGCTCAGCACGAAGCTGCCGAACACGGTGACCATGATCAGCGCGGCCGCGGTGATCACCCGCGCGGTCGACGCCAGGCCGTCGGCCACCGCGAGCGCGTTGTCGTGCGTGCGGTCGTACTCCTCCCGGATGCGGGAGAGCAGGAACACCTCGTAGTCCATCGACAACCCGAACAGGATCGCGAACATCATCATCGGGATGAACGGCGCGATCGGGCCGGTCTTCTCGACGCCCAGGAGGCCACCGAGCCATCCCCACTCGAACACCGCCACGACGACGCCGTAGGCCGCGCCGATCGACAACAGGTTCATGATCACGGCCTTGAGCGGCACGAGGAGACTACGGAAGACGGCCATCAGCAACAGGAAGCTCAACACGAGCACCGCGCCGATGAACACGGGGAGGCGCGCCGAGAGGCGGTCGGACACGTCGACGCTCGACGCGGTGAGCCCACCCACGTGCACCTGGACGTCGGTCCCGGCCACCGCGGCGGGGATCACGTCGCTGCGCAGGTTGTCGACGAGGTCCGACGTGCTCTGCGACTGCGGCGAGCTCCCGGGGATGACCCGGATCACCGCCGCGTCACCAGACGGGCTGAGGGTGGGCGGCGTGACCGCGGCGACGTCGGGCGTCGTCTGCAGCGACGTGACCAGACGATCGAGCGACGCGGTGTCGGCACCCTTCGGGAACTCGGCGGCCAGGATCAGCGGGCCGTTGAACCCGGGCCCGAAGCCGTCGGCGACGAGGTCGTAGGCGCGACGGGTGGTGTCGGTGGTGGGGTTGGCGCCGGAGTCGGGGAAGGCCAGCCGCATCGAGAGCAGGGGGATCGCCAGCACGATCAGGATGGCCAGCCCGCCCGCGAACGCGGGCCACGGGTGACGCTGCACGATGCGGCTCCACTTGAACCACATGCTCTGCTCGCGCGGCTTGCGGGTCGAGCGGCGACGAATCGAGAACCGGTCGATGGTGCGCCCCGCGAACGCGAGGATCGCGGGCAGCAACGTGATCGACGCGAGCATCACCGTGCCGACGGTCAACGACGTGCCGACCGCGAGGCCGTTCACGAAGTCGACGCCCATGAGGAACAGGCCGAGCAGTGAGATGACCACCGTGCAACCGGCGAACACGACGGCGCGGCCGGCGGTGTCGATGGCGCGCACCACCGCGCGTTCGGGGTCGAGGCCGTCGTCGAGACCCTGCCGGTAACGGGTGACGATGAACAGCGCGTAGTCGATGCCGACCCCGATCCCGATCATCGACGCGAGCTGGGTGCCGAAGTCGGGAGTGGCGATGACGTGACTCACGAGGTCGACCAGGCCGAGCCCGATGCCGATGCCGAACAGCGCGACGAGGATCGGCAGACCCATCGCCAGCAAGGAGCCGAACGCCACGAGCAGGATCACGACCGCGGCGAGGATGCCGATCAACTCGGCCGGGCCCAGACCGGAGAACTGTTGGAACATCCGCCCGCCGAGCGCGACCTGCACGCCGTCGCCCCCCGCTTTGTCGGTGAGCGTGCGGATCCGGTCGATCGTCGTGGTCGGGATGTCGGCGGCCGCTTTGTCGAACTGTACGGTGGCGTAGGCGATGTCACCGTTCTTGGAGATCTGGCGCGCGCCGGCTTCGGTGTAGGGGCTGACCACCGCGGCCACGCCGGGCACCGCGGCGACGTCGGCGAAGAGCGCTTCCATGCGGGCCCGCACCGCGGGGTCGGTGGCGCTCGCCTGCGCCCGATTCGTCGGCGCGAACACGATCTGGCCTTCGTCGCCCGCCCGGGCCGGGAAGCGCGACTGCAGGAGGTCGGCGGCGCGCTGCGACTCGGTACCGGAGAGCGAGAAGCCCTGGGAGAAGGTCGCGCCGACGCTCGACCCGATGGCGCTCACCACCACCAGCGCGACGACCCAGAGGATCACCACGCGACGCCGACGGCGGTAACACCAGGCAGCCAGCCGTTGCAACATCCCGTCACCTCTCGTTCGTTCTTCGGTCGATCGTGTGTCGGTCGTTCGTGCGCCGGGCTGTTGCCCTTCCGGCGATTCCTGCACCGTCGTTCGTGCACTCTGACCGTGATTGGGGCTATCATCCGATGAACGGATAAACCATTGGTTTACCCAACCATTGAACCCTAACACAGGAGCTGGTGATGTCCGCACCCGGGGGGGACGACGACCTGTCACGCGACGTGATGCGTCACGTCATGGGGCTGATGGCGTCGATCAAGGACCACGTCGCGGGCCTGGCGGCGGAGTTCGATCTCTCGCTCTCCCAGCTCGACGCCCTGAAGAACCTGGGCGAGCCGTGCTCGCAACGGGAGCTCGCCCAGTGCCTGCACTTCGACGCCTCGAACGTGACCGACATCGTCGACCGCCTCGAGGCGCGGGGCCTGGTCGTACGCACGGTCGACGCCCACGACCGGCGGATCCGCCGACTCGTCCTCACCGCCGAAGGCGAGGCGGTGCGGCGCAAGCTCTTCGAGCGCGCGCTGGGCGAGGCCCCGCCCGTCACCGCCCTCTCCCCCACCGAGCAGCGCGAGCTCTGCGCCCTGCTCGAGAAGATCGCCGATCCCGTCGACCTACCGCTCTGAGCGCACGTCCCGCGCGAGTGGGCACACCCGCCCGTCAGCCCCAGGCGGCGACGAGGTCGTCGGTCGTCACGATCGTGGCGACGAGCGACAACGTGTTGGCGATGATCACGTCGGTGTACTCGGCCGGGAAGCCGGTGATCGCGTCGCGCGCGATCACCACCTCGTAACCGAGGTTCACCGCGTCGAACGTCGCATTGGGGATGGCGACGTTCGACGACACCCCCGTGATCACGACCGTGGTCGCGCCGAGGTTGCGCAGCAGCGCGTCGACGTCGGTACCCGCGATCGGCGACAACCCGTGCAGCCGGGTCGAGAACAGATCCGATTCCGCCACCGGGATGCCTTCGACCACCTCCACCTTCGGGGTGCCGAGCGTGAGGAACGACTGGTTCTTCTCCGTCGCCCGGAACAGCCGCGCGTTGTGACTGGCGCCCCGCAGGTCGGGCCGGTGCGCGGCGATGGCGTGGATGACGTTGCACCCGGCGGCGCGGCCGGTGCTGACGATGCGGCCGATGTTGTCGATCACGCCGAGGTCGCGGGCGGACTCGGCGAGCGCGGGCAGCGTGCTCAGATCACCGATCACACCACGCTGGCATTCCTGGGTGATCACGACCGTGGTCGCGGGGTCGACGAGGCGGGCGAGGTCCATGCGCGGATACCGTACCGGGGATGTCCGACGCATTCGACCTGACCGGTCGCGTCGCCGTCGTCACCGGCGGGGGCACGGGCATCGGCGCCGCCACCGCGACCCTGCTGGCCGAGCACGGCGCCGACGTCGTCATCGCCAGCCGCACGCTGAGCGAGCTCGAACGGATCGCCGACGCGATCGTGCACGCGACCGGTCGCCGTTGCATCCCGGTGGCCACTGACGTCAAACAGGAGACCGACGTCGTGCGCATGGTGGAGCGCACCATCACCGATCTCGGTCGCATCGACATCCTCGTGAACAACGCCGGCGGCACCCGGCTCGGCCCGCTCGAGTCGCTCCCCACGCGAGGGTGGGACAGCATCTTCGAGCTCAATGTGCGCGGACCGTTCCTCTGCACGCGCGAAGTCGGTCGTCACATGATCGAGCAGCGCTCCGGCGCGATCGTCAACGTGTCGTCGGCGGCCGGGCTCATCGGGGTCAAGGGTGGCGCGCACTACAGCGCGGCCAAGGCGGGGCTACAGATGTTCACCAGCGTCACCGCGGCGGAGTGGGGGCGCTACGGCATCCGCACCAACTGCGTCGCCGTCGGGCTCGTGGCGTCGGAGCGCGCGGTGGCGGCGTGGCACGTCGCGGGAATCGACCCGGCGGCCGTCGCCGCCGCGGTTCCCGCGGGCCGGGCCGGGACCCCGACCGAGGTCGCCTATCCGATCCTGTTCCTCGTGAGTGACGCGGCGTCGTACGTGAACGGCCAGACCTTCGCGGTCGACGGCGGCCCGCAGATGCCCGGCAACGACCCCTAGGAGGCGAGCGGCTTCGGGACGGTACGCGTGAGCAGGTGCGCGCCCTTCACGAAGGGCAGGTCCATGTGGTTCACGATACCGGGCGGCGCTGCCACGACCTGCGGGATCGCGTTGACGACCGGCATGGCCGTGGTGATCGCACCGTCGAAGTGGGCGTCGATCGGTTCGAGCCGCACGCGCACGTTCGGCTCGCCGTGGATCTCGAGCACGTAGCCGTCTTCCACCGGCCAGTTCGGCGTCATGTCGTGACCGAGCTTCCACACCGAGTTGCACTGGATGACGGCCCGACCCTCGTGCATCCCCGAGATCGTGCACTTGAACCCGGCGATGCGGCCCTTCTGCACGGTCATGAACCCGAAGTCGGTGGTCTCGTTGGCCGCACCGAACTCGGCTTCGAACCGGATCTCGTCGATGTCGATCGCCAGCGCGTTCGCCATCACACGGATCTGGTCCTTGAACGACCCGCAGTTAGCTTCGATCATCCCCGGCGCCTCGGGGTCGTCGACCGCGCAGTCGATGCTCATCGCCCGGTACATCTTCTCGTTCTGGTACCCGCTCATGTCGAGCGACTCGAGCACCGAGATCTTGTCGATCCGCGTACACATCGCGCTGGCGGCCAACGCCACCATCGGCGCGTGCCCCGGGTAGATGCCACTGGCGTACAGCGACGAACGGCCGCGGGTCGCGGCGTCCTCGATGCGCGCGTGCACGTCGTCGCCGTAGCCGATGCCCGACATCATGTACATCGTCGTGACGAGGTTCGCGCCCGACTCGAGGATCCGCACGACGTGGTCGAAGTCGGGGCGGTACGGCATGTAGGTGACGCAGTCGGGGCGCAGCGCGAGCAACGCGTCGATGTCGTCGTTGGCGGTGATCCCGATCGGCTCGATCCCCGCGAGGACGCCGACGTCCTGGCCCACCTTCTCGGGCGAGAACGCGTAGCAGCCGACCAGCTCCAGCACCGGGTGGCCCACCATCCCGCGCACCGCCGCGCTGCCCGTCTTCCCGGTGGTCCACTGCACCACCCGCAACGGCATCAGAGACGCACCGTTCCACCACCGTCGACCGCGATGATCTGACCGGTCAGCCACGGACACGCGTCCGACAGCAGGAAGAGCACGGTGCCGGCCATGTCCTCGGGGGTGCCGAGCCGCTTGATCGCCATCGCCGCCGTCAGCATCCCCATGATCTCGTCGGGCGTGACCGAGTGGAGCGCCTCGGTGTCGGTCGGGCCGGGGGCGATGGCGTTGATGCGGATGTTCATGGGGCCGAGCTCGGCCGCCAGGCACGCGGTGAGGCTGTTGTTGGCTGCCTTCGACAGGCAGTAGTAGCCGGCGTTCATCCACGCCGCGGTCGACGACTGGTTCACGATCGAACCGCCGCCCCGCTCCGCCATCGACGAGTAGACGGCGCGGGTGCAGTGGAGCGCGCCGTTGAGGTTCACGTCGATCACGCGCCGGTAGTAGTCGAGGTCGCAGGTGATGAGCGGCTCGTTCTTCATGTTGTGCATGAACCCCGCGTTGTTCACGAGGTGGTCGATGCCGCCGTACGCGGCGATGGCGGCGGCCGCCATGTCGATCGCGCTCTGCGAGTCGGCGACGTCGACGTGCACCGGCGTGGCCTCGCCGCCGTCGGCCTGGATCTCCTTGGCCACCCGCTCGGCGTTCTCGTCGATCAGATCGGCGACGACGACCTTCGCGCCCTCGGCCGCCAACGCCTTCGAATACCCCTCGCCGATCCCCCGGCCACCGCCGGTGACGATCGCTACCCGGTCCTGGAACCGCATGGCTTCCCCCTGTCGTCGTGCTCTCGTCGTGCGGACGTCGTGCCAATGCCCTCGGCCCTCAGCTTCCCGCTGCGGGCGGCGATCCGCAAACCCGGAGCGCCCGGCCGCCGGGCACGACCGCACGCGGCGCAACGCCGTCGGCAGGGGTCGGCGCGGCCTGGGTACGATACGCGTCCTTCGCGGGGCGACCGGTCCGATGTCGTACCCGAGCGTCGTACCTGCACGACGTACTTGCACGAAGTACCCGCACGAACCCGAGGGGGCCGATCATCCCGTGAGTGATGCCAACGCGAACCGCGATGACGTCGTGTTGATCGACGACGTCGACCGTGCCCGGGTGATCACGTTCAACCGCCCCGACGCCGCCAACGCCTTCAACGAGGTCCTGTACCACGCGGTCGCCGACGCGCTGCGCGCCGCGGCCGCCGACGACGCGATCGGCGCCGTCGTGCTCACCGGTGCCGGTCGCATCTACTGCGCGGGTACCGATCTGCGGGAGATGGCGGCGCAGGTCCCGTCCGACGGCCCGCCGCCGGCCGACGAGGGAACCCGTCCCGCCGCCACCGGGTTCACCGCGCTGCTCGAGGTGCTACAGGCGTTCCCGAAGCCGCTGCTGGCGGCGGTCAACGGCGCGGCCGTCGGCCTCGGGCTCACGATGCTCGCGCACTGCGACATCGTGCTCGTCTCCGAGAAGGCCCGGCTGCTGGCGCCGTTCACCACGATGGGCGTCGCCCCCGAAGCCGCGAGCAGCTACCTGCTCCCGCGGCGCATGGGGCGCCAACACGCGTCGGTCGCGCTCCTCGCCTCGGAGTGGATCAGCGCCGAAGAAGCCGTCGCCCACGGGCTCGCCATCCGGGTCTGCACACCTGAGACGCTGGTGGCGGAGACGTTGGAGCTGGCGACCCGCATCGCGTCGAAGTCGCTCCCCTCGCTGCTCGCCACCAAGCGACTCGTGCTCGACGCCGAACGCGAGGGCATCCTGCGCGCCCGTCGGCTCGAGAACGAAGCGTTCGTCGAGCTGCTGGCGCTCCCGCAGATGCGCGAGTCGGTGCTCGGCCAACTCGACCACGACGATTCGGCCGGCGATTCGCCCGACAACGCGCAGGCGGCCCCGTGACCCGCCCGGTTCCCGAGCACCCGCCCACCCTCTGGGAGCTCATCGTGCGGCGCGCCGCCGCCACTCCCGACGCAGTGATGTTCGAGGACGAACAGGGCCGGTCGATGACATTCGAGGGCTACCGCGGCTCGGCCGAGGTGGTCGCTGCCGGACTCCTCGATCACGGCGTGGGCCCCGGCACCGTCGTGAGCTGGCAGCTGCCGACCGCGATCGACACCGTGGTGCTGCTCGCGGCCCTGGCCCGCCTGGGCGCGGTGCAGAGCCCGATCATCCCGATCCTGCGCGAACGCGAGGTGCGCTACATCACCCGCGAGTCGCGCTGCGAGCTGCTCGTGGTGCGCCCCACGTGGCGCGGCTTCGACTTCGAAGCGCTGGCCGACACGATCGCGGCCGACGTCGGCTTCCGCGTGCTCGCGTGCGGCGACGGCGAGCTGCCCGTCGGCGACCCCGCGCTGCTCCCGCCACCCCCGGGACCGGAGCCGGTGCGCCGGTGGCTCTACTACACGTCGGGTTCCACCGCGGATCCCAAGGGCGTGTGGCACGTCGACGCGTCGGTGATGGCGGGGATGAACGCGTGGGTCGCCGAACTGGTTCCCACCGCCGACGACATCTACCCGATCGCGTTCCCGATCGCGCACATCGGCGGCATCAACATGATCGCGGCATCACTCGTCGCCGGCCATCGGATCGTGCTCATCGAGGCGTTCGACCCGGAGCGCAGCCCCGAGCTCATGGCCGAACGGGGCGCGACGATGTTGGGCAGCGCGCTCCCCTTCTTCCAGGCCTACCTCGCCGCACAGCGGCGCCACGGTGCCGAGCCGCTGTACCCGGCGCTGCGCGCCTGCGTCAACGGCGGGGCACCGAAGCCGGCCGGTCTCCACGAGGAGGTCAAGCGCGAGCTCGGGGGCCTCGGGGTCATCGGCAGCTGGGGGCTCACCGAATTCCCCATCGCCACGAGCGGCGGCTTCGACGACGACGACTTCCAGCTCGCCACCACCGAGGGCGTCGCCGGGCCCGGCGTCGAGATCCGCGTCGTCGGCATCGACGGCACCGAGCAGCCACCGGGCGCCGAGGGCGAGCTGCGCCTCCGCGGCCCGCAACTGTTCCAGGGCTACGCGAATCCCGAGCTCGATCTCGACGCGTTCGACGACGACGGCTTCTTCCGCACCGGCGACCTGGGCACCGTCGCGCCCACGGGCCACGTCACCATCACCGGTCGGGTGAAGGACGTGATCATCCGCAACGCGGAGAACATCTCGGCGGGCGAGATCGAGGACATCCTGCACCTGCACCCGTCGATCGTCGACGTCGCGGTGATCGGCCTCCCCGATCCGCGCACCGGTGAGCGCGCGTGCGCGGTGGTCCGGCTGGCCGACGGCGTGACCACGCTCACCCTCGCCGACATCGCCGACCACTGCCGCGCCCAGGGCCTGGCCACCCAGAAGATCCCCGAGCAACTCGAGCTGGTCGACGACGTGCCCCGCAACGCGATGGGCAAGATCGAGAAGCCGGCCCTCCGGCGGCGCTACGCCGCCAGCCCGCGGTCCGACTGACCCGCCGGCCCGAGGATTGGTGCCCGGCCGAACCGGGCAGCATGAGCGGATGGAACAACGTCGGCTCTGGCAGTTCGTCGCCTTCGCATCGGGAGCCGCCGCCGCGGCCGGAGTGCGCCGCGGCGCGGTGACCCTCTGGCGGACGAGCACGCACGAGGATCCGCCCGAGAACCCGATCGGCCGCGACGTCGCGTGGCGCGACGCGCTGATCTGGGCGGTCGCGGTGGCCGTCGGCGCCGCCGTCGCGCGCGTGGTCGCGCAGCGCACCGCGGCCGCGGCCTGGAGCGCCGCCACCGGGTCCCCGCCCCCGGGCGTCGACGACTGACGAGCCGCGCTCGCCGGGACGATACGGTTCGTGCCCATGGACCTGCAGTTGGCCGGCCAGCGCGCGATCGTCACCGGCGGAAGTCGTGGCATCGGCAAGGCGATCGCGCGGCAGCTCGCGTTCGAGGGGGTCGACGTCGGGATCGCCGCGCGCGACCAGTCGCGCATCGACGCGACCATCGTCGAGCTCGCGATCGAAACCGGACGCCAGGTCGTCGGCTGGTCGTGCGACACCGGTGACGACGACTCGGTGCGGAGCATGGTCGCCGGGCTGTCCGGTGTGCTGGGCGGCGTCGACATCCTCGTGAACGCGGCGGCGATGCCCGGCGGCGTCGTGGCGCCGCCCTCGCTGGCCGAGGTGACGACCGACGCCCTGTGGGACGAGGTGAACACCAAGGTGATGGGCTACCTCCGGTGCGCCCGCGAGGTCGCGCCGGCCATGATCGAAGCGGGCTGGGGCCGCATCATCAACGTGGGCGGCCTCGCCGCCCGCCAGAGCGGCTCGATCGTCGGCTCGGTGCGCAACGTCGCGGTCGCGGCGATGACCAAGAACCTCGCCGACGAGCTGGGCCATCAGGGGATCAACGTCACCGTCGTGCACCCGGGTGCCACCCGCACCGAACGCACGACCGACGCCGCCGCCGAGCGGGCCGCCGGAAACACGATCGGCCGGATCGTCGGCGCCGAGGAGGTCGCCGACGTCGTCGCCTTCCTCGCGTCGCCGCGGAGTGCGGCGATCACGGGCGACGCCATCGCCTGCGGCGGCGGCACCCGCGGCGCAATCTACTACTGAGGCTCCCCCTGGGCGCATCGTTGCTGCGCCCGTGCTACTCGCCCGCGGTCTCTTCCCGTTCGAGCTCGTGCTTCATGATCTTGCCGGTGGCGGTGTAGGGCAGCGAGTCGCGGAACTCGACGTAGGCCGGCACCTTGAAGCGGGCCAGCGACTGGGCGGCCCACTCCTGCACCTCGGCGACGCTCAGGTCGGCTCCCGCGCGCACCACCACGAACGCTTTGACCTCCTGGCCGAGCGTGCGGTGGTCGACGCCGATCACCGCGGCGTCGTCGATGTCGGGATGCTCGAGCAATCGGTGCTCGATCTCCATGGGATAGATGTTCTCGCCGCCGCGCAGGATGAGATCGCGCATGCGGCTCTCCATGTAGAGCACGTCGTTCTCGATGCGGCCGTAGTCGCCGGTGAGATACCAACGGTCGTCGTCGAGCACCGCCGCGGTCGCCTCGGGGTTGTCCCAGTAACCGAGGAACGTGAACGCCCCCCGCAGGCAGATCTCACCGATCTCGCCCTCGCCCAACACGGTGCCGTCCTCGTCGCGGATCTGCACTTCCATCGCGGGCCACGGCGCGCCTACCGAGTCGCGGTATTTGAGGTAGCGCTCGCCGAACAACAGCGTGCCGGCGCCCATGCACTCGGTCATGCCGTACCCGTTCGAGAGCCCGGCGGTCGGGATGCGCTCGTTGAGGATCCGCATGAGCTCGGGCGGGTAGGGCGCGCCGCCGGAGCTGATGCCGGTCAGGCTGGAGAGATCGAAGCGATCGAACTCGGGATGCTCGAGCATGCGCCAGAACTGCGTGGGGACGCCCGACCACGTGGTGACGCGGTAGCGCTCGGTGAGCTCGAGGTGCGTGAGCGGGTCCCACCGCCCGACCGGCGGGAACACGAGCGTGGTACCGAAGCGCGGGCCCGTGCACAACAGCGGCGCGGTGCCGGAGATGTGGAAGAACGGTGACCCACAGATCGCCACCGGCGGGTTCGGCGCCGGCGGTGGACCACCCGCCGCGAGTGTGACCGCCGCCCGGCCGAGCGCGCTGCTCGTACCGAACATGATCATGTTGCGATGCGAGAGCGTCGCGCCCTTCGGGCGGCCGGTCGTGCCGCTCGTGAACAGGATGATGAACGGATCGTCTTCGTCGAGCGGGACGTCGGGCAGGAGTGCGTCGGTGTCGTTGCGGACCGCGACCTGCGCCGCGAGATCGTCGAAGAGCACGACGGGGATGTCGGTGGGAGTCGCGCCCGCCTCCGTGAGGCGATCGAGTCGCGGTTGGTCGCAGAACAGGACCTTGGGCTGCGACAGCTCGATGCCGTACGCCAGCTCGGGCCCCGTCCACCAGCCGTTGAGACCGGCGACGATGGCACCGGAGCAGATCGCCGCCCACTCCGTGAGCGCGTAGGTGAGGCTGTTGGCACCGGCGAACGCGACCCGGTCGCCCTTCTCCACGCCGTACTCGTCGGCGAGTACCGCGGCGATCGCCGCCACCCGCGCCGGGGTCTCCGCGAACGTGACCGTCTCGTCGGGGAACACGAAGTAGGGACGGTCGCCGAACTGCGACGCGGCGTCGGTGAGCACCTGGCGCAGGTTCTCCTGCCGTTGGGCGAACACCTTGACGCGCGTGCCGAGCACGTCTTCCTCCACCAGCTCGAACACCGCGCCGGGCCCGCACAACACCGCGAACTGATCCTCGGAGAGGAGCTCGTCGTCGTACCAGCGGAGCGTGATCGGGTCGGGCATCAGGTGAGCTTGAGCACGCGCGCCGCGTTCTCGCGCAGGAACTTCGGCCACACGTGATCACGGAACGGCACGTTCACCATGTCGCCCATGATGCGGTCGAGGGTGAGCCCCATCGGGAAGTAACCGGCGTAGATGATCTTGTCGGCGCCGCGCGTGTTGGCGTAGTTGATGATGTCCTTCGGGTAGTGCTTGGGCGCGAAGGCGCTGGTGCAGTAGTGCAAACCCGGCCACTTGAGCATGAGCTTCACTGCCAGCTCGGTCCACGGCTCACAGCCGTGCCGGGTGACGAACACGAGATCGGGGAAGTCGTACATCACGTCGTCGATGTAGTCGACGCGTTGCACGTCGAACTTCAGGCGGGGCCCGGCGACGCCGGCATTGACCCAGGCCGAGATGCCGAGCTCACAGCACTTCGCGTAGATCGGGTACATCTGCGGGGCGTTGATCGCCACCTGCGGGAAGAGCCCGCACGGGAACACGTCGACGGCGCGGATGTCCCACTTCTCGTGGCCCTCCACGATCTTCTCGAGCGAGCCCATGATGTCGTTGGGGTCGACGCTCAGCGCGGCGATGAAGCGGTCGGGGTGCTGCTCGAGCGCGCGCTGCGAGTTCTCGCTGCCGATGCCGATGAGGCCCTTCTCGATGTTGTGCTTGTCCATCTCGCGCAGCGTGACGAGGACCGGATCCTCATCGGAATCGTGCTCGTCGGGCACGTCCTTGAACATGTACTCGACCGGGAACTTGTACTCGTCCTTCGACTGCGTGTCCTTCGTCTGCTTGGTGATGAACGAGTAGAGCTCCTTCTTGTCCTTGATCGGGAAGCTGATCATGCAGTCGATGATCGGAACGTCGGTCGGCATGGCCATCGGGCGAACCTCTTTCGGTCGGAAACACCAGGTCTACTTCCGAACTTGCGTCGTTCGAGGCCCCTAAAGGGCCTTTCGCGACGCAAGTTCGGGGCTCGGGGCGGCGATTTCGTTCAGGTCGTGACGGAGCCGCCGTTGATCTCGATGGTCTGGCCGGTCACCCACGCGCCCTCGGATGCGAGCCACACCGCGGCCGCCCCGACCTCGCGTCCGGTGCCGAGGCGTCCGATCGGGTTCAGCTTGCGGATGTGCTCTTCGGGGATGCGGGTGGCGTTGTTCTCCATCATCCCGAGCGCCAGCGTGTTGGCGGTCACCCCGAACCGCGCCGTCTCGACCGCGAGGTGACGCATGAAGCTGATGGCGCCGCCCTTCCCTGCGGCGTACATCGACACGCCGATGCCGAGCCCGACGGTGCCCGCGCCCGAGGAGATGGTGACCACGCGACCGAAGCCGCGGTCGCACATGCCGTCCACGGTCGCGCTCACGCAATTGAGCACGCCGAACAGGTTCAACTCGATGCTGTCGCGCCACTCCTCGGGTTGGAGGTCGCGGAACTGCGCCGCCTTCATCGTGAACGCGATGCCGGCGTTGTTCACGAGGATGTCCACGGGGCCGAGATCCTGCTCGATCTGCGCGACGCCCTTGCGCACGCCTTCGAGGTCGGTCACGTCGAACGGTGCCGCCACGGCCTGCCCGCCGTCGGCGACGATCCCCGTCGCGGTGGCTTCCGCCCGCTCCGGGAAGAAGTCGTTGACCGCGACCGCGGCGCCCGCCTCGGCCAGGGTGGCGGCGATGCCGGCACCGATGCTCTGCCCGGCGCCGGTGACGAGCGCGACCCGGCCCGTGAGATCGAACATGCTGCCTCCCGTGGAGCGAGCGCTCCGGGCGGGTGGCCCCCCATGGACCCCTTTCGATACCTTACGGTCCGCTCGCGTTTCGCCGCACGTCGACGTTGGAGGGACCATGCCCGGCTCGGGAATGCTCGCAGGCCAGGTCGCCATCGTGACCGGGATCGGCCCGGGGATGGGCCGCAGCATCGCGCTCCTCTTCGCCGAGCACGGCGCCGACGTCGTGTTGGGAGCTCGCAGCAAGGACTACCTCGCGAAGGTGGCCGACGAAGTGAGCGCGTTCGGCCGTGAGTCGCTCTCGGTGCCCACCGACATCTCCGATCCCGCGCAGTGCGACCGCTTGGTCGACGCCACGCTCGAACGGTTCGGCGGCGTCGACGTGTTCGTGCAGAACGGTCACCACGCGGGCGACTGGAAAGCGGTCACCGACGCCGAGCCCGCCGACTGGCGCCAGATCATGGAAGTCAACTTCTGGGGCGCGTTCACCATCGCCCGACGCGTGATCCCCTCGATGACCGAGCGCGGCGGCGGCCGGATCGTGCTCGTGAACTCGGGGGCCGCGCTGCGCAACCCGCCGACCATGGGCGCCTACTCAGCGTCGAAGTCGGCGCTCGGCAGCCTGGCCCGCACCCTCGCGGTCGAGGTCGGCCACTCCGGGATCCTGGTGAACAGCCTCACGCTGGGGCCGGTGGCGGGCGAGAACCAGTTCCAGATCTTCGACGACGACGTCGACCGCGCCGAAGCCGAGCGGCTGCTCGAGGAGAAGGGCCGCGCCCTCCCGCTCGGGCACATCCCCACGCCCGACGAGTGTGCGGGCTCGGTGCTGTTCCTCGCCTCACCGTTGTCGGCCGCGGTCACCGGCCAGGACCTGGTGGTGAACGGCGGTCAGTGGGTCACCGTCTGACGCGTCCCACCCGGCTGCGCCCGCGGTCGGTCGCTCAGACGGGCGGGAAATTCATGCCCCGGTGACGGGTCTCGAAGATGTCGGTGGCGAACAGCGCGCCGAGGCTGTCGGCGTCCCACGGCTTGCCGTCGGACGACACGGCCTTGCGCTCGCGCCAGCCCTCCATCCAGATGATGCGGTCGTGGATCACCCGGATGACCTGGCCGGTCACGTAGTCGGCTTCGCCGCTGGCCAGCCACGCCACCACCGGCGAGCTGTTCTTCGGGTCCATCGCGTTCCACTCGCCCTCGGCGACGTCGTCGGGCTCGAACGCCTCGCCCGCGCCCGGCATCGTTGCGGTGATGCGCGTGAGCCCGGCGGGGCCGATGCAGTTGGCGGTGACGCCCAAGCGGTACAGCTCCTGCGCCAGCGTGAGGGTGAGGCCCACGATCGCGGCCTTCGCCGTCGCGTAGCTCGTCTGGCCGAAGTTGCCACCGAGACCGGCGCCGGACGTGGTGTTGATGATGCGACCGTGAACCGTCTCACCCGCCTTCGCCTGGTCGCGCCAGTACTTGGCCGCGAAGTGCGACGTCGACCACGTGCCGCGCACGTGCACGCGCATGACCGCGTCCCAGTCGTCGACCTTCGAGTTCCAGATGGCGGCGTCGCGCACGATGCCGGCGTTGTTCACGAGGATGTCGAGCCGGCCGAACGTGTTGATCGCCTGCTCGATCAGCTCACCGCACTGCTCGTGGTCGGAGACGTCGCCGTAGTTCGACGCCGCCACGCCCCCGCGCCCCTCGACCAACTTGACGGTGTCGTCGGCGGCGCGTCCCGAACCTTCGCCGGTGACACTGCCGCCGAGGTCGTTGACCACGACCTTCGCCCCGTGCTTGGCCAGCTCCATCGCGTGGCCCCGGCCGATGCCGTGCCCCGCGCCGGTGACGATCGCTACCTTGCCGTCGAGCAGTCCCACAACTCCACCTCTCCGAAGCTTCCCAATCCAATTCGAGTTCGAGTTCCGCTGAGGCCCACTTCTCGGAGACCGGGCCGCAGCGGCCGGGCCCCGGGCGAACCATCGGGCGCCGGATTGTATGTTCTCCGCATGCGAGCGAGCCCGTCCGGGGCATCCCTGTGAGCGACGCCGCGGCTCCCACCGCCGCCGCACCGCCGACCCCTGCTCACCCGACCGCGGCTCCCCCAACCGCGCTGGCGGGCGTGCGGGTGCTGGATCTCGCCACCCTCTTCCCGGCGCCCCTGCTGGCGGCGATGCTGGGCGACCTCGGGGCCGACGTCGTGAAGGTGGAACCGGCAGGCGGCGATCCGCTGCGGTTCGTCGGCGAGATGCACGGCGACCGCTCGTACGTGTGGGCGCTGGCGGGGCGCAACAAGCGGTCGGTGCGGGTCGACTTCGACACCCCCGAAGGCATCGACCTCGTGCAGCGTCTCACCGCGGTGGCCGACGTCGTGGTGGTGAACCAGCCCCCGAAGATCCTCGCCCGGTGGGGTTGCGCCTACCCGGACATCGCGGCGCGGAACCCGCGCGCGGTCGTGGTGTCGGTGTCGGGCTTCGGGGTCGACGGGCCCTACGCCGACCGTCCCGGCAATGGCACGTTGGCCGAGGCCTACGCCGGGCTCACGTACATGACCGGCGACGCCGACGGACCCCCGATGCTCCCGTCGGTGCCGGTGGGCGACGTGATGGGCGCGATCGCCGGGATCAGCGGCGTGCTCGCCGCGCTCTACTGGCGCGACGCCAACGGCGGCACCGGCCAACTCGTCGACGTGAGCATGTTCGAGTCGGTCCTGCCGTTCCTCGGCCCCGCGATGGTGGCGTGGTCGGCGGGCGATCCACCGCCGGCGCGCACCGGGAGCCGCGTACCCGGCGCGGTCCCGCGCAACGTGTACGCGACCGCCGACGGACGATGGCTGGCGGTGTCGGGCGCCACCGATGCGCAGGTCGGCCGCATGCTCGAACTGATCGGTGCCGACACCCCCGAGCACCGGGCCCGGTTCGCGCACTCGGCCGACCGACTGCGCCACGGCGACGACCTCGACGCGCTCGTCGCCACGTGGATCCGCGCGCACGACGCCGACACCGTGCTCGAGCAGCTCCTCGCCGCTCCGCATCCCCGCGGTGCCGGTCAACGACCTCGCGCGGCTGGTCGCCGACCCCCACGTGATCGCGCGCGAGCGTCACCGAGATCGACGACGCCGATCTCGGCCGTGTACACCTGCCGTCACCGCAGCCCACGCTGCGCGCCACCCCGGGCCGTATCCACCACACCGGGCCGGCCCTCGGCGCCCACACCGACGAAGTCACGCGTGACTGGCTCAGCACCGCAGCAACGACCAAGGAGACCCGACCGTGAGCACCCCCAGCGACCAGTTGCCCGACACCATTCCCGCCGTCGTCCACCGCGGCGCCTCGCTCTGGCCGGGCGACGAAGCGATCGTCGACGGCGACGTCCGCCTCACGTTCGCGGAGCTCGAGACGAAGGTCGGCGAGGTTGCGCGCGCGTTCGTGGCCAGTGGGCTGCAGCCGGGCGACCGCGCGTCGGTGTGGGCGCCGAACATCCATCAGTGGATCCTCACCGCGCTCGGCCTCTACGAGGCCGGCGGTGTCCTCGTACCGGTGAGCACCCGCTTCCTCGGCAAGGAGGCGGCACACGTGCTGCGCACGTCGGGCGCGCGGTTCCTGTTCACGGTCAGCGACTTCCTCGACACCGACTACGTCGCGTTGCTCGACGAAGCGGGCGCGCGCGACCTGGTCGAGGAGATCGTGCTGCTCGACGGCCCGCCCCGCGACGGGACCACGCCGTGGGCCGACTTCCTGGCCCGGGCCGACAAGGCCGACGCGACCGAGGTCGCGGCGCGCGAAGCGGCCCTGACCGGCGACACGATGTCCGACATCATCTTCACCTCGGGCACCACCGGCGCGCCCAAGGGCGCGATGCTGCGCCACGGCGCGAGCGTGCGGGCGTACGCGAGTTGGGCCGAGACGGTCGGGCTGCGCCACGGCGACCGGTACCTCCTCGTGTACCCGCTGTTCCACACCGCGGGCCTGAAGTCGGGCTTGGTGGCGTCGTTGCTCACCGGCACCACGCTCGTGCCGCACCTGGTGTTCGACACGCCGTCGGTGATGCGGCGCATCCAGGAGGAGCGCATCACCATGCTCCCCGGGCCGCCCGCGGTCTACCAGACGATCCTCAACGCCGACCTGTCGGAGTTCGACTTCAGCTCGCTGCGGCTGGCGGTCACGGGCGCCGCGGTGGTGCCGGTCGAGCTCGTGGTGCAGATGCGCGCCGATCTCGGCATCGAATCGGTCGTCACCGGCTACGGGCTCACCGAGACCACCGGCATCGTCAGCATGTGCCACCACGACGACGACCCCGAGATCATCGCCCACACGTCGGGGCGTCCGATCCCCGGCGTGGAGGTGAAGATCGTCGACGCCGCGGGCAACCGCGTACCGACGGGCGAGCCGGGCGAGATCCTGTCGCGCGGGTTCCAGACCATGATCGGCTACTTCAACAATCCCACCGCCACCGAAGAGACCGTCGACGCCGACGGCTGGCTGCACACCGGCGACGTCGGCTACGTCGACGACGCCGACAACATCACCATCACCGACCGCATCAAGGACATGTTCATCGTCGGCGGGTTCAACGCGTATCCGGCCGAGATCGAAGGCCTCGTGCTCGAGCACCCCGACGTCGCGCAAGTCGCGATCGTCGGTGTGCCCGACGCGCGGCTGGGCGAGGTCGGCATGGCGTTCGTGGTTCCGACCGCGGGTCACGAGGTCGACCCGGAGGCGTTGATCGCGTGGTCGCGCACGTCGATGGCCAACTTCAAGGTGCCGCGCTACGTCGAGGTGGTCGACGCCCTGCCGCTCAACGCCACCGGCAAGGTCCTGAAGTTCGAGTTGCGCGACCGCGGTAAGGCGATCATCGCCGACGCAGGATGAGCGTCAGCGCAGATCCTTCTTGAGCGTCGCCTTGCCGTTGGTCGCGTCGACGATCTTCGGAATCTCGCGGCACGCCGACGCCTCCGCCTTCAGCGAGCAGTTCCAGAACGCGGTCGTCGTGGTGTCGACGATCACCCCGGCCGGGCCGCGCGGAACCTCGAACGGAGGCGAGTGGGCCTCACCGTGCAGGGTGACGAACCACTTGGGCGGGGCGAGTTGCTCGTATGCGCTGCGGCTGTGGTGATACCCGATGTCGGCGTCGCCCTGCATCAGGAACACCGGCAGCTTCTGGTGCACGTACCGTCCGCCGGGGAAGTCGTCGTGCACCCCCGCCATCACCACCGCCGCGCTGATGCGACCGTCGCTGCAACAGGTGTGCGAGATGAGGCCGTAGACCGTCATCCCCCCGAGCGACATACCCGCCACGCCGACCTTGGCCGTGGCGATGCGGCCCTGCAGCGGGTTCGCCACGTGCGACTGGGTGAGGTCGAGCACGCCGTCGAGCACGAAGGCGGCGTCGGCCGCCTGCTTCACGATCTCCGAGGGGACCGCCTTCCCGTTCTTCTGCTTCTTCGTCACCAGGAACGTGGGGGCGGCGGTGATGTACCCGTCGCTGGTCCACGTGTCGAGCAGCGGGGCGAGGCGGCTCGGATCTCCGTCCCTCCCGTGGACGGTGAGGATCACCGGCAGGGGTGCAGTCGCGCCGGTCGGGATGCGGATCTGCGTGGGGAGCACCCGGCAGGGCTGTGCGGCGCGCCCGGGGACCGCGGGCGTCGAGTGGTGGCGGTCGACGAAGGTCACGTCGTACCGGTCGATGCCGGCGGTCGCGCTCGCCACGGGGACGAGCGTTCCCGCGCCCACCTCGGCCGCCGCGCACGCCGCCGCGCCCGTCGCGGTGGCAGTGGCCGCGGACGCGGGCGCGGTGGTGGTCGGCGAAGCGGTGCCGGCCGTCGCGGCCGTGGCTCCGAGGCCGGTGCACACGATCAGCGCGCCGACGAGCACAGCCGATCTCAGCCTCCGCGACACTCGAACGACCGTAGCAACGCGGTCCTGGGAACCAACCGTGACTCACCGGTGAATCGCGGGCTCGATCGCGGGCGGAACGGTGGGCTGAACCGCGGGGTCCGCCGGTGCGGCCCCGGCAGCCGACAAACTGCTCCGTCCATGCACCCCGATCGCCCGTGATGCCACCGACCCCGCAAACCCCGCCGGTTCCTCCCGCGCCCGTGGCTCCCGCGTCGCCCACGCCGCAACGCGCACCGGAGTGGGTCCGCGTCGCGCGCCGCGTCGTCGAACGCCGGCGCGCCCTCGACCTCACGGTGGAAGACGCCGCCGGACGCGGCGGGGTCGACGTCGCCACCTGGCACCGCATCGAACAGGCGGCGCAGCCCGGCTACCGCGCCCACCGCCTGATCGGAGTGTGTCGCGCGCTCGGCTGGACCCCTGATTCGATCAACCGGATCCTGAGCGGGGGCGAACCGAAAGCCGCACTCGGCGCCCCGCCCCGCGACCACGCACGCGTGACCCGCCTGGTGCTCCGACCGGTGTCGACGCGCAACCCCGACGACGGTCGGTACGAGGTCTGCCCCGCCCGCCTCGCCATCGCCAGTGGCGTCGCGATCGAGGCGCTCGCAGTGCTCGTGTTCTTCCACCCCTGAGACGCGCGCGGCGGAACTCGATCAGCGTGGGCGCGCCACCAGTTCCCGCAGGAGCACCTTGCCCACCTCGTTGCGTGGGAGCGCGTCGAGGATCTCGAACCGGGCCGGCACCTTGTAGGGCGCGAGGTGCTCGCGACAGAGCGCGGCGAGCGCGTCGAGGTCGAGGGTGGCACCGTCGCGGGGCACGACGAACGCCCACGGCACCTCGCCGAGGCGGTCGTCGGGAATGCCGGCCACCGCGCACTCGGCGACGTCGGGCGACAACCGGATCACCTCGGCGACCTCTTCGGGGAAGACCTTCAGCCCGCCCCGATTGATCATGTCGGAGACCCGGCCCTCGATCCACAGGAATCCCTCGGGATCGACCCGGCCGATGTCGCCGGTGCGGAACCAACCGTTCACCAACCGGTCCTGGAACTCAGCGGTGTTGGAACCGGGCGCGTTGCCCGAGAGCAGCGCCGGCGTCTGCACCAGGATCTCGCCCTGTTCGTTGCCCGCGACCTCGGTGCCGTCGGGCGCCGCGATCTTCAGGTGCACACCCTCGTGCGGACGCCCCACCGCGCCGAGATGGGTGTCGCCCCACTCGCGCGCGTCCTGCGCGTTCCACCCGACGATCTCGCCCCCGATCTCGGTCTGGCCCCAACAGTTGAGCACGGTGATCCCGAAGCGATCGCGAAAGCGACGCGCCTGCAGCGGCGAGAGCGGCGCGGTGATGCTGCGCACGTACTTCATCGGCTCCAACGAGGTGATTGACTCGTCGTCGGACAACATCGTCATCGCCGCCGGTGGCAGCACGGTGGACCGCAGTTGGAAGCGGGTCACGAAGTCGGCGAACGCCTGCGTGTTGAACCGGTCCATCACGATCACCGGCGCCGCGGCGCGGAACGCGAACAGCACGTTGTAGATCCCCGCCCACAACGACAACGACGTGGGAATCAGGTTCGGCATCGGCGCCTTGCGTGGCTGCCCCGACGAGCCGCTGCCGCGCAGCTTCTTGATCACGGGGTCGAGCAACTCGAGCACCCCCGAGTGGCGCAGGAGCACCGGCTTGGGCCGACCGGTCGTGCCCGAGGTGAACTGGATCAGCGCGACGTCGGGATCGTGCACCGGCGCGTCGGACACGATCGGGCCCAACGACGTCCAGGTGCCTCCGCCCGTGGCCAGCACGACCGGGAGCGCGACCCGGCCCGCCTGCTCGTCGCTCGTGATCACCGCGGCGGGGCTGTCGACCTCGATCACGTGCGCGACCTCGTCGTCGGACAGGCGCGGATTCAGCGGGATGTAGACCCCGCCGGCGTACCAGATGCCGAACAGTGCGGCGACGATGTCGGGCCCGTTCGGCAACATCACCCCGACCGCCTGGCCCGGCCGCAGACCCGCGGTCGTGAGCACGTCAGCCAGCGCCTCGGCCCGCGCCCGCAGCTCGGCGCGCGTCACCTCCTCCGTCGCGGTGTAGATCGCGTACGTGGTGGCGTCGTCGTCGCGCGGCTCGAGCAACTCGGTGAGGTTCACGATTCGCCGAGCTCCAACCACTTCGGTTCACGCTTCTCGGAGAACGCGAGCGGGCCCTCTTCCTGATCGGGGTGCCCCCACATCGACACCAGCTCCTGACCACCGGCGCGGCACGCGTCGGTGAGCCCCATCTCCAGTGCGCCCCACAGGGCCCGCTTGGTGGCCCGCATCGCCGCCGGCGAGTTGCGGGCGATCGTCTCCGCCAGCTTCTGCGCCTCTTCCCGCAGCTGCTCGGGCGGATCGACGATCTGGGAGATCATCCCCAGCTCGTACGCGCGCTGGGCCGACATCCGCTCGTAGCGACCGGTCAACGCCATGCGCATCACGGCCTCGAACGGCATCTTGCGCAGGAGACCGATCGCCTCCACCGCCACCACCTGACCGATCGAGACGTGCGGGTCCATGAACTGGGCGTCGCTCGCGGCGATGACGACGTCGGCGTCGGCCACCCAGTGGAATCCACCGGCGGCGCACACCCCGTTGACCGCGGTGATCACCGGCTTGTCGACGCCCTGGTGCCACGCGGTGAAGTGCATGTCGAACTTCTCGACCGACTCGCGGTATCGCTCGAAGCCGACACCGTCACTGGCGATCTCCTCGACGTCGACGCCGGTCTGGAAGCAGCGACCCTCACCGGTGTGCACGATGACCTTCACCGCGGGATCGGCGTCGAGCTCGAGCCACGCCTCGGCGAACTCGTCGCGCATGTGGTTGTTCATCGCGTTGAGCCGCTCGGGCCGGTTGTTCAGCAGCCAGCCCACCGGACCGTGACGCTCCAAGATCAAGGTGTCGTAGGTCGACAGGGTCATCGTTGCTCCTTTTCGTCGAGTTCCACCCAGCGCGCCTCTCGTCTCTCCGAGAACGCGAGCGGGCCTTCTTCCTGATCCGGGTGTCCCCACATCGACACCAGCTCCTGGCCGCCCGCCCGGCACGCGTCGGTGAGCCCCAGCTCGAGCGCGCCCCATAGGGCGCGTTTGGTAGCCCGCATCGCCGCCGGCGAGTTCCGGGCGATCGTCACCGCCAGCTCCTGCGCGGCTTCGCGCAGCCGCCCGGGCGGATCCACAACCTGCGAGATCATCCCCAGCTCGTACGCGCGCGCCGCCGGAATCCGCTCGTAGCGGCCCACCAGCGCCATGCGCATGACCGATTCGAACGCGATCTTGCGGGTGAGACCGATCGCCTCGTACGCGGTGACCTGGCCGATGGAGACGTGCGGGTCGAGGAACGACGCGTCGCTCGCCGCGATCACGATGTCGGCGTCGGCGACGAAATGGAGACCGCCACCCGCGCACGTGCCGTTCACCGCCGCGATGACCGGCTTCCAGATCTGGTTGTGCCACGACGTGAACCGGAGCTCGGCGTTCTTGGTGCGGCGCGACTGCTCGCGCAACGCCGCCTTGTCGCGGCTCAGCGCGATCACGTCGAGACCGGTCTGGAAGTTCTTCCCCTCACCGGCGTTGACGATCACCCGCACCGCCGGGTCGGCGTCGAGCTCGTGCCACGCGGCCTCGAGCTCCTCCATCATCAGCGCGTCCATCGCGTTGCCGACCTTCGGCCGGTTGAACACCAGCCAACCGACCGGGCCGTGGCGTTCCACGATCAGCTTCTCGTACACGCTCAACTCCGGGGTACGTCGCGCCACGCGGCGTCGAGCCACGGGTCGGGCTCCCGCGGGAGTCCGAGCACGCGTTCACCGAGGACGTTCTTGTTCACCTCGGTGGTACCACCCTCGATGGTGTTGCCCCGGCTGCGCAGCATGCCCTTCACCTCGAACGGCAGCGACTCGTCGTAGTCGTCGGCGTCGCTCTCCCACGCCGACGCGTGCGCGCCGAGCAGCCCGGCGGCCATCGCCTGCATGCGTTGGTTCAGGGATCCCTGGTGGACCTTTCCGATCGAGCTCTCGGTGCCGGGCACCCGCCCGGCGCGCAGTTGGGCCCGCGTCCGCTGATTGGTGAGATCGCGAATGCGGTCCTCGCAGTAGAGCCGCATGAGCTCGTCGCGGACCACGGGGTCGTCCCACCCACCGGCGCGGCCTTCGGCGCTGATCTCCTGGGCCAGGTGGATCAGGTGATTGATGCCACCGCCCCCGATCCGGCCGACTCCCCCGGATCCGGATCCGGATACCATCTGGCGCTCGCCGGAGAGCGTGGCCCCGGCCACCCGCCAGCCGTCGTCGACCGCGCCGATGCGCTGCGAGTCGGGAATGCGGGCACCGTCGAGGAACACCTCGCAGAAGTCGATCTCGCCGGTGATGTGACGCAGCGACCGCACGTCGACGCCCGGCTGGTGCATGTCGATCAGGAAGTAGGTGATGCCCTGGCGCTTCTTGACGTCGGGGTTGGTCCGGGCGAGCAGCACCGCGTAGTCGGCGGCGAAGCCCCACGTGGTCCAGACCTTCTGCCCGGTGACGATCCACTCCTCGCCGTCGAGCACGGCCCGGGTGGCGAGCGACGCGAGGTCGGAGCCGGCGCCCGGTTCGCTGAAGAGCTGGCACCAGATCTCTTCGTTGCGCAGGATCGGCGGCAGGTAGCGACGCCGTTGGTCTTCGGTGCCGTAGGCGAACAGCGCGGGCGCGGTGTTGTTGATCCCGAGCGGGTTCAGCCGACCGAGGTTGTAGGGCTGCAACTCGGCGTCGACCTTCCGCGCGGTCGCGGGATCGAGCCCGAGGCCGCCGTACTCCACCGCCCACGTCGCGGCGACGAGTCCCGAACGACCGAACACCGGGTACCAGGCTTCGTAGTCGGCCCGCGGGCGGACTTCCCGAATCGCCGACGCGCCACCGCGCGCCGCGGCCTCGCGCCACGCGACGGGCACGTGCTCCTCGATCCACGCCCGCACCGCGGCGACGGCCTCGTCGGGTGGCGTGTCGCGCGTGATCGCGAGCCGTCCGTCGGCCAGGGTGATCGAATCCGTCGGGTCGCTCATCGGCCCTGGAACTCCGGCGACCGCTTCTCCGTGAACGCCTTGAGGCCTTCGCGGAAGTCGTCGCTGCGCGACGAGATCTCCATCGCGAACGCCTCGTCGCGGTGATGGTCGTCGAGCGCAGTGGTGCGACCGCTGTGCATCAGCCACTTCGTGAGCCCGAGGGCGACGGTGGCACTGCCGCGGAGCCCGCCGACCAGTTCCGCGACCTCGGCGTCGAGCGCGTCGAGCGGGACGGCGCGGTGCACCATGCCCCACTCCGCGGCTTCGGCGCCGTCGATCACGCGCCCCAGCTCGAGCATCTCGCGGGCACGCACCTCGCCGATCCGGCGCGGCAGCATCCAGGTGGCGCCGCTGTCGGGGGTGAAGCCCCGTTCGACGAACGGCGCCCAGAAGCGGGCGTCGGTGGCCG
Source organism: uncultured Actinomycetes bacterium (assembly GCA_963819735.1). Taxonomy (GTDB): domain Bacteria; phylum Actinomycetota; class Acidimicrobiia; order IMCC26256; family DASPTH01; genus CAWFXC01. The sequence continues at coordinate 359,987 of CAWFXC010000002.1, forward strand.
CCACCGTGAAGTCGGCGGCCAGCGCGAGGTTGAGCCCGATGCCCGCCGCCCACCCGCGCACCGCGCAGACCACCGGCACCTGCACGTTCAGCAGCAACGGGATCAACCGATGCGCCTGCGCCGGCAGGCGGCGTTGGATGCTCCCCGCCCGCGGCCGCGGCGCACCCGGATCGTTGCGCGACACGATGTCGAACCCCGAGCAGAAGTGATCACCCACCGAGGAGAGCAGGATCACGCGCACCGCTTCGTCGCGCCCGGCGGCGTCGACCGCGTCGATGAGCGCGTACATCATCGTGTCGTCGAGCGCGTTCCGCTTCTCGGGCCGGGCGATGCGCAGTTCGAGCACACCGTCGGTGAGCGCGACTTCGAGACCTGGTACTGCGTCGTACCCGCTCACCGCTCGCGGAAGCTCTCGCTGATCGCGATAAGCGCGCTCTCGAGATCGCTCGCGCCGCCGGGAGGATCGGGCAGCCGCACCGGGCCCCGCTCGCGGCTCGGGAGCAGGATGGTGGCGGTGCCGGGCGCAGTGACCGTCCCCCGCTGGTTCTCGGCCCGCACTTCGAGGTCGACGGCCGGACGGTCGCCGTCGGCCAGGTACTTGCGCACCACCGTTCCCCGCAGCCACTGCGTGTCGCCGACGTAATTGAAGCCGCGGTACTCGCACTCGAGCTTCCAGAGCCACGCGTCGTCGCCCATCCACTCGGTGCAGAGGTGGGTGAGCCAGGTCTCGCGCATCCGGCCGTAGTCGTAGGTGGTCGGATTGCCGGCCCGCCGCGCCCACTCGGGATCCCAGTGGACGCGCTGCAGCACGTCGGGGATGTTGTAGTCGTCGCGCAGGTAGAAGCGCGGGACGCGGCGACGGTTGCGGGCGCCGAGATCGAGCGGCTTCACGTCGTAGAGACCCATGCCCATGCCGGCGTGCCAACAGACCATGTCGGTGACGGTGAGCGGTCCCTTCACCATCGGGCCGACTTCGTCGCCCTCTTCGACGTCTTCCCAGAAGCGGGGCTCGGCGCCCCGGCGGTGCTGCGACGCGTACTGCTCCTCGATCGCGGTGATCTCGTCGTCGGTGTAGGTCTTCAGCTCGATGTTGTCGTACTTCTTCTTCTCCCGCGCCTTCTTGCGCTCGGTGCGGATCATGAGCCGGTACTGACCGGAGAGCAGGGTGCCGTCGTCGTCGCGGAACACGTTGGCGCTCCACTCGTGGACCGCGCGCTCGGCGAACTCACTCGGCTTGTCGAGCACGGCCACCAGCGCGTTCCGCCGCCAGATCCGGTGATCGGGACGCAACGGCGCCCACCACTCGCGCGAGCTGGCCGAGAAGAAAGCGTGCACGCCGCGCAGCGGGTCGCCCTTCATCAGGTCGCGTTGGTCGTCGGCCACCGCGGCGACTTCGTCCTCACCGATGAGCGAGTCGCCGCCGACCAGTGAAGGTGGCGCGATGAGCCCGCCCCACACCGTCTTCTCCGCGTACTCGGGATCGCACCAGAGCGGGTTGTCGTCGCCGAAGCACTCGGCGACGTTGCGGAAGGCGTCGCGGTTCGGCTGGTAGTAGTGCGGCTTACGGGTCCACGGCTCGGGCACGCCGATGCGCGCGCGCAGGCGCGCGATGCCTTCGTCGGTGATGGTGCCGCTCTCCACCTTCTTCTCGGCGCTGGGCGTGTCGGCGCTGCGCGTGTCGGCCATCGTCAGCTCCCGGCGCGGGCGAGTTGCAGACCGAGCAGCTCGATGGCGTTGTCGCGGGCGATCTTGTCGATCTCCGGCTGCGAGAGGAACCCGAACTGCTCGCGCCGCCGCCTGCCGCGAGTGCGGCCAGGTGCCGTCCTGGTGCGGGTAGTCGGTCTCGAACATGACGTTGTCGATTCCCGACCAGGTCGAGCATCCCGACGCCGACCGCGTCCTTGAAGAAGCAGCTGTAGACCTGGCGGTAGTAGTACGTCGACGGCGGCTCCGGGCAGTACCGCTGGCCGTTGCTCCAGCCCGGTGGGTGTCCCAGACGTCGTCGACCCGCTCGAGCAGGTACGGGATCCAGCCGATCTGGCGCTTCGGCGTACATCAGCTTGCAGGCCCGGGATAGCGGTCGAAGCACGCCGGAGAACAGGAAGTCGGTCATGCTGGCCGCGCTGTTGCCGAAGATGATCGTGGCGGCGCACCGCTTCGGGCGCGTCCGGCGACGTCTGCGGGGTCTTGGTGCCCGAGCCGATGTGCATGCACAGCGACGGTCGCGGTCTCCTCGCAGGCAGCGAAGAACGGGTCCCAGTAGCCGGAGTGCGAGGCTCGGCAGATCGAGGTAGGCGGGCAGCTCGGTGAAGGCGACGGCGCGCACACCACGTGCGGCGTTGCGCCGGACCTCGGCGGCGGCGAGCTCGACGTCCCACAGCGGGACGAGGCAGAGCGGGATCAGCCGGCCGCCGCTGCTCGCCGCACCACTCCTCGACCATCCAGTCGTTGTAGGCCCGCACGCACAGCAGCGGCCAGCGTCGCGGTCCTTGCCCCAGAGGAAGATCTGGCCCGCGAAGCGCGGGTAGTTCGGGTAGCACAGCTGCGCCTGCGACGCCGATTGATGTCCATGTCGGCGAGCCGGTCGGGCAGGCTGCCAGCAGCCGGGGCGCATCTCGCTCGTAGGTGATGCCCGCGCATCGTGATCTCGTCGGCCGGGTAGCCGGCCGCGGCGATGAGCCGCTTGAGCGAGTAACGGTGGTCCTCGTAGAACCACCACGCGACGTCGGGGCCTTCGGTGCCGGGCTCCTCGATGTAGCGTGCCGCCGTCGAGCTTCGGCGTGCCGGTCGGGTGGTACTCGATGTGCGGTCCGACGTCGCGGTACTTGGCCGGCAACCGGCTCGACCACACGTCCGGCGGCTCGACGATGTGAGCGTCGACATCGACGATCGGAGGGATGCGCGCGACCTGCTCGGGCGTCACCTCGATATCGCTCATGTGCAACGTCATGGTCGTGCTCCCAGCGAGAGGCATTGGTATACGGAATAATACAATGCCGCCGTCTGAAGGGATCCCCGTGAACGACCAGGTCTACATCCACGAGTTCATCGACATCATCGGGCACAACCGAGCCAACTACATGCACCACATGACGGCCAACTGGAGCCCGATCGCCCAGGGCCGCGCGCCATCAGCTCTGCTACGGAGTGTGGGGCGTCGTCGGCACGACCGGCGGCTGGCCCGCAGGTCGTCAACCTGTGGGAGGACGACGGGTTCGACGGCCTCGCCACTCGGCCTCGGTCACGAGACGTCGTCCGCAGCTGCAGGACCAGAAGCTGGCCAAGTGGTGGGCGGAGGCGTCCAACTACCGCCGGGGCGGCATCGACCGCGTCCTCGTCCCCGCACCGTGGACGCGGACCATCGAGGAGCTCTGCGCCGACGGCGTGCACGGCGACCTCTACGCACACGAGGTGGCCACGGTCGCGCCGTGGCAGGCCGACGATTTCCTGTCGGCGGTCGCCGACCACGCGGTGCCGGCGCGCGACCCGTTCGGATGGGAGCTCGCCGGCGCGTTCCGCACCGCACTGCACGACGACTCCGAATGCATCCTGATCTGGGCGATTCCCACATGGGCCCACTGGGCCGAGCTGGAGAAGGCCTTGCTCTCCGACCATGGCCTACAGCGCTGGCAGACCCAGTTGCGCGACCGGACCACGTCGTTCGAACGAATCCTCATGAACGACGCGCCCCTCTCCCCCATGAAGCTCGGCCGCCAACCCTCCCGCGAAGACCGCGTCGAGAACTGGACCGACCTCTAACTCACCCCGAGTGGACGATTCGGGACCCGCCGGGCAAGATGCGGCGCCGGAGGCGCTCGCCAGCGAGCGAACGGCCGTAGGCATCCCGGCTGAAGAACGTCGCCGGCCAACCCAGTGAGCGAGCGAAGAATTTGGATCTGCGCGATTCGGAGTCGGACCGGCACTTTCGCCACGAGGTGCGTGGCTGGCTGGCCGACGCGGTGGCGGATCTCCCGCCCGAGCCCGGCCCCCACGAGTGGGCGGCGCGGCGCGAGTACGACGCCCGCTGGCAGCGCACGCTGTTCGACGCCGGGTACGCCGGGATCGACTGGCCGCGTCGAGTTCGGCGGCCGAGGGGCGACCCCCACCGAGCAGCTGATCTTCCTGGAGGAGTCGGGCCGGGCCGGCGCCCCCGACATCGGGGTCAACTTCGTCGGGCAGGCGCACGCGGGCCCGACGCTCATCGTGGAGGGATCCGACGCGCAGCGCGCCGCCCATCTGCCCGCCATCCTGCGCGGCGACGAGATCTGGTGCCAGGGGTTCTCCGAGCCCGAGGCAGGTAGCGATCTCGCCGGCCTGCGCACACGCGCGGTGCTCGACGGCGACGAGTACGTGGTCACCGGCCAGAAGATCTGGACGTCGCGCGCGTCCGTCGCCGACTTCTGCGAGCTGCTGGTGCGAACCGATCCCGACGCGCCGAAGCGCCGAGGGATCAGCTGGCTCATCATGCCGATGGACCTCCCGGGGATCGAGGTCCGGCCGCTGACCACGATCGAAGGCGCGGCGGAGTTCGCCGAGCTGTTCCTCGACGAGGTGCGGGTTCCGGCGAGCGGGCTGGTCGGCCGCGAGAACGACGGTTGGCGCGTCACCCAGGTCACCTTCAGCTTCGAGCGCGGCACCGGTTTCGTGAGCGAGATGCTGATCGCGATGAAGTTGGTGGAAGAACTCGCACGCACCGCGCAACACGTGACGCGCGGCTCGGCGACCGCGTGGGACGACGCAGGGATCCGGCGCGACATCGGCGCGGTGGCCGCCGAGCTCGACGCGCTGTGGAACTACACGAGGCGCAACGTCACGCGTAGCGCGCGCGGGCTGTTGTCGGCGGAAGGCGGATCGGTGTTCAAGCTGTCGTTCGCCGAGCTCTACCGGCGGCTCGGCGCGCTGGCGATGCGCGTGCTCGACCGCGCCTCGTTGACACTCGACGACCTCCCCGGGCTGGCCAACAACCGCCTCTCCCTCGGCGCGCTGCATGCGTTCGGCGTGGGCATCGGGGGCGGCACGACGCAGATCCAACGGAAGATCCTGGCCGAGCAGGTGCTCGGGCTGCCGCGGGAGCCGCGGTAGCCATGGACTTCGAGGTCAGCGACGACCAGGTCGCGCTGCAGGAGGGCATCGGCCAGTTCTGCGCCGGTCGCCTCCCACCCGCGGCGGCGCGCCACTTCGGCGAGCCCGGTGGCTTCGACCACGCCGCCTGGGCGGAGCTGGCCGAGCTCGGCACCTTCGGCATCAATCTCCCCGAGGAGTCCGGCGGCGTGGCGCTCGCCGCCATCGACGCGGTGCTGGTCTACGAGGTGCTCGGCGCCGGGTTGGTGCCCGGACCGGTGGTGGCCGCCACCCTCGCCGCCGCCGTCCTGCCCGCGGCCGACGCGGCGGCGGTGCTCGCCGGCACGCTCGTTCCCGCGGTGATCGATCTGCGTTCGGAAACGGGCCACGCCGACTCGCCGCTGCTGGTCGATCACCTGCCCGATGCCGGCGTGCTCCTCGTGATCGCCGACGACGGCGTACACGCGGTGGACCCCGCGACCACGAAGGCCGCGCGCGTCGAGGAGGCACTTGACCCGACCGCTTCCGTCGCGCGCGTCGATCATCTGCCCGCGGGCGACGTGATCGCGGGCCCGGAAGCCGCGGCGCGACTGCGCACGCTCGGGTCCGTGCTCACGTCGGCCCTGCTGATCGGCATCGCGACGGCCACCACGAAGATCGCGGTCGCCTACGCGAAGGACCGATCGCAATTCGGCCGGCCGATCGGCTCGTTCCAGGGGCTCCAGTTCATGCTGGCCGACGCGCACGCCCGCACCGAGATCGCGCGTGCGTCGCTGCACGCCGCGGGACTGACCGTCGACGACCCCGACATCGGCGACATCGAGCGTGCAGTGGCCGGCGCGCGGGTGCTCGCGGCGCACGCGGCGGTCGACAACGCCGGTACGTGCATCCAGACCCACGGTGGCATCGGCTTCACCTGGGAGTTCGACGCCCACCTCTATCTCAAGCGAGCATGGGTCTTGAGCACCGCGTTCGGCACGCCCGACGACGCGGCCGAGATCGTGGCCCGACGACTCGTCGCCGAATCGTGACATCCGTTTCCCTCGACCAGGAGAGCCAGTGACCACCGAAGACATCCTCCTCGACATCACCGACGGCGTGGCCCGCATCACGTTGAACCGGCCCGACGCCGGCAACTCCGTGACCCGGGAGCAGCGGGAGCTGCTCGGGACCTGGCTCACCCGGGCCAACGAGGATCCCTCCATCCGCTGCGTCGTGCTCGGGGCGACCGGTCGCTTCTTCTGCACCGGCGCCGACCTCAGCGGCCTGGCCGCGGAACAGGCTCCGGCCGACAGTGGGCCGGAAGGTGCGCCCGAGCGCATCGTCGGCGACGCCCGGCGCATGATGCTCACCGGCGCGATCAGCACCATGAACGCGATCATCGACTGCGAGAAGCCGGTGATCGCGGCGGTGCAGGGAACCGCCGCGGGCATCGGCGCCCACCTCGCGTTCGCGTGCGACCTCGTGATCGCGTCCGACAACGCCAAGTTCATCGAGGTGTTCGCGCGCCGCGGACTCGCCATCGACGGACTGGGCTCGTGGATGCTCCCGCGCCTGGTGGGCCTGCAGCGCGCCAAGGAGCTCGTGTTCCTGGCCGACGACATCTCCGCGCAACGTGGGCTCGAGATCGGGCTGGTCACGCGCGTCGTACCGGCGGCCGAGCTCGATGCGTCGGTTTCCGAACTCGCCCAACGCCTCGCCGACGGCCCGACTCGGGCGCACGCGGTCAACAAGTGGCTGCTCAACCGGTCGCTCGACCTCGACCGCGCCACCATGGCGCAGGAAGAGGCATGGGTGGTGGAGATCATGTCGGGCACGCTCGACAGCGCGGAGGGAGTCGCCAGCTTCCTCGAGCGGCGGCCGCCGAAGTTCCGCGGGTTCTGAGCCTTCCCGTGGCGGATCCGTCAGCGGTCGACGTCAGCGGGCGCGCGCTCCGACTCCGCCACCTCGACTGGCCCCGGCTGTTCGCACCCCGGACCGTCGTCGTGGTCGGCGCCACCGACACCGAAGGCAGTCCGCAACGCGCCCAGTGGACCCAGGTACGCGACCGGATGGGGGCGCGCGGCGCGCAGGTGATCCCGGTCCACCCGACGAAGCCGGAGATCCTCGGCACCGCGGCGTTCCCCGATGTGAGCTCGGTGCCCGGCACGATCGACCTCGCGGTGATCCTGGTGCGGGACCCGCTCCCCGCGCTGGCCGAGTGCAAGGAGCGGGAAGTCGGGTTCGCCATCGTGTTCTCGGCCGGTTTCGGCGAGGTCGGCACCGCCGAGGGACGCGACGCCGAAGCCCGCCTGGCCGAGCTCGCCGGCGGCTCGATGCGGGTGATCGGGCCGAACACGAACATGAACGTGCTGGAGCCCTGGCCGCAGGGACTCCCGGGACGGCGGCTCGGCATCATCACGCAATCGGGGTACCAGGGCCGCCCGATCACGCAGGGCCAGGTCCTCGGCATCGGGATCGAGGCGTGGGCCACCATCGGCAACGAGGCCGACGTCGAGTGGGCCGACTTCGTCGACTACTTCACCCAACTCACCGACGACGGCAGTCTCGACGACGATGGCAGTCGTCAAGCGGGCGCGCGTCGACTGGGCGCGCGTCGAGTCGGCGCGATCGCCACCTACGTCGAAGGGTTCAAGAGCGGCCGCACGATGATGCTGGCCGCCGACGCGGCGGCCCGCGCCCGGGTGCCCATCGTCTGCGTGAAGATCGGCCGGAGCGACGAAGGCCGGAAGATGGCGCAGGCCCACACCGGACACCTCACCGGCGTCGACGCGGTGCACGACGCGGTGTTCGAGCAGTTCGGCGTGATCCGCGTCGACGACCTCGACGAGCTCATCGAGATCTCAGGCATGTTCTGCCACACCGAGCTCGTACCCGGCGACGGCGGCGTCGCGGTGTACGCGATGTCGGGCGGTACCGCGTCGCACGTGGCCGATCTCTGCGGCGTCGCCGGCGTGCCGGTGCCCAAGTTCGCGCCCGCCACCGTCGACGCGCTCTCCGAGCTCGTCCCGTGGTACCTGCAGAAGGACAATCCGCTCGACTCCGGCGGCGCGATGACGGCGCGGCCCGAGAACCGCACCGTGCTCGAGCTGATGCTCGCCGATCCCAACGTGGAGATGCTGTTCGCACCGATCACCGGCGTCTTCCCCGGCATGAGCGACGCGTTGGCCAAGGACCTGATCGAGTTGCACCAACAGGGCACGAAGCCCGTCGTCACGTGTTGGAATTCACCCGTACGCGACGACGCGGCCTATCGCGCGCTGTGCGACGCGGGGGTACCGCTCTTCCACTCGTTCCGGAACGCGATCCGGGGCATGCAGGCCCTCGGCCGGTACAGCAGGTTCGTCCGCACGTACCGCAGCCCGTTCGACCGCATCCCCCGGCGCGCGTCCGCGGCCGCGCCACCGGCGCGCGCGCTCCTCACCTCGGTGTCGGGCGACACCCTCGACGAAGTCGCGAGCAAGCAACTCCTCGCGTCCTACGGCATCCCGACCGTGGCCGAACACATCGCGACGTCGCCGGCCGAGGCGGTGGCGGCCGCCCGGGCGTTGGGTCTCCCGGTGGTGATGAAGATCCTGTCCGGCGCGATCGCGCACAAGTCCGATCTCGACCTGGTCGCAGTCGGGGTCGCGACCGAGAGCGCGGTGCGGCAGACGTACCGCCGCTTGCTGACTCAGGCCGCCGCGGTCGCGCCCCGCGCCCCGATCGCGGGCGTCGTCGTACAACCGATGGTGCAGGGCGCGGTGACCGAAGCGATCCTCGGGCTGTCGCACCAACCACCGTTCGGGCCGACGATCACCTACGGCCTCGGTGGCATCTTCACCGAGGTGTTCGAGGACGTCGCCTTCGCGGTCCCACCGTTCACGAAGGCGCAGGCCCGGGCCGTGATCGAATCGACCCGGGGCGCCGCGCTGCTGCGCGGCGCACGCGGGCGACCGCCCGGCGACATCGGTGCGCTGGTCGACGCGATCCTCGGCCTCCAGCGGCTCGCGTTCGAGGTCGGCGACGACATCGCCGAACTCGACGTCAACCCACTGATGGTGATGCCCAAGGGTGCGGGCGTGATCGCGGTCGACGCGCTCGTGATGGCGCGCTGAGCGCGAGCGTCGGCGCGGTGATCGACGGGCGCGGCGTCAGCTGGCGGGAGTGTCGGCGGCAAACATCCCGCGCGACGCGAGCAGCTTGATCACGAGATCGCCCTGGTGACGCAGCAGGTGCAGGCTCGCCTCCGCCGCGCCGTCGGGATCGCCCGATCCGATCGCCGCCGCGATCGCGGCCGTCCCCTGCTGCTGCACCTCGACCGCGCCGGGCACCAGCTCGAAGAAGTTGCCGGGCACGACCGTCGACATCCCGCGCAGCACCGCACCCAGCCGCGGGGCCTGGGCCATCTCGAGGAGGGTGCGCAGGAATTCGTCGTTGGCGTCGTGCAGCGCCGCGGGCGACTCGGCGGCTTCGAACTCGTGCTGCGCCTCGACCAGCCGCGCCCCGAGCTCCGGCGTCGCCCGCTCGGTAGCCCGGCGCGCCGCGAGGCCGTAGACGAGGCCGAGCAGCTCGTAGTGGTCGCGCACGGAGTCTTCGTCGAGCCCGTGCACGAACGCGCCGCGGTGCGGGGTGATCGTGACCCAACCCTCGCGGTCGAGGGCGATGATCGCCTCCCGCACCGGGATCCGGCTCACCCCCAACTCCTCGGCGATCTCGTCCTGGCGCACGCGGTCGCCCTGGCGGAGGCGGCCGTTGAAGATCAGCGCCCGGATGTGGACCGCCACCAACTCGCCGCTGCTGCGTCGGTCCATGAGCGGCACCGGGGCGAACCCCGGGCCATCCGCCGGCCTGTCGGCCGCACCGGTACGACGCTTGCTGGGGATGGGACGCCTCCTGGAACGGTCCGGAGTCACCCGGGATCGGACGTACGGGCCTTCTGGTCTCGGGGGACGCGCGGATGCCGATTAGGGTCCGGCTCGGACAGCTGAGAACGCCCGAAGTATAAGATATCCGGCTTCCGTGCGACCCGACCGCTCCAACGGGCCCGACCGGCAGACCGGTGGAAAGCAGGTGTGATGCCCGCCCCGATCTGGAACCGGCGTGACGAGTGGACGGTGCCGCGGCTCATGGATGCCCGGCTCGAAGCCGACCCCGATTCCGAGTACCTCGACGTCAACGGCGAGAAGTGGTCGGCGTCCGCCCTGTTCGGCGCGGCCAACCGGCTCGCCAACACGATGATCGACTTCGGCGTCGCTCGGGGTGACCGCATCGCCACCCTCACCGAGAACTCGTCGGAGGCGGTGATCTCGCTCTTCGCCGCCAGCCGAGCGGGCGCGATCGGGGTGCCGATCAACACCGCGTACAAGGGTGAGTACCTGCGTCATCAACTCGGCGACTCCGGCGCCAAGTTGGTCATCGTCGATGCCGCGTTGGCCGAGCGCGCCCGCGCCGTCGTCGACACCATCGACGGGCTCGACCACGTGATCGTCGTGGGCGAGAGCGAGACCACACCGAACACCACCTGGCACACGTGGGCCGACGTCATGACCGCGAGCGACGAGCGCCCCGGGGTCGAGGTCACTCCCACCGACCTCAACGTGTTCATCTACACCGGCGGTACCACCGGCCCGTCGAAGGGCTGCATGGTCAATCACAACTACACCGTCACCCTCACCAAGCAGATCGCCACGATGTGGGGCCGCGTCCCCGAAGACGTCGTGTGGTCGCCGCTGCCGTTGTTCCACTACAACGCGGTCACCGTCATGCTCATCGGCACGCTCCTCATCGGCGGGCGGGCCGCGATCTACCGGAAGTTCTCGGTGTCGAACTTCTGGCCCGAGATCAACCGCGTGGGTGCGACCCACGCCAGCACGCTGGGCAGCATGGTCACCCTCCTGGTCAACGACCCGATGCGCCCCGAGGCCCCCGACTCCGGCTCCCCCGTCGCGAACCAGACCCTGCGGTTCATCTCCGGTGTGCCCATGCCGCCCGCGGTCGCGGCGCGGTGCATCGAACGCTGGAACATCCGCCCGTTCGACGGCGGATACGGCACCACCGAGGCGTCGCTGTTCTCGTGGCTACCGCCGGGGGTGAAGAACAAGCCCAACGCGGCCGGCGTCGTCAACGACGACTACTTCGACGTCCGGATCTTCGACGACGACGACAACGAGCTCCCTCCCGGCACGCGCGGCGAGATCGTCGGGCGCCCGAAGAAGGCCAACGTGATGTTCGACGGTTACTGGGGCCGGCCCGAAACCACCCTCGAGCTGTTCCGTGACCTCTGGTTCCACACCGGCGACTACGGCAAGATCGACGAAGACGGCTTCCTCTTCTTCCTCGACCGCAAGGCCGACTACATGCGCCGGCGGGGCGAGAACATCTCGAGCTACGAGCTCGAGGTGGTGTTCGCCAAGCACCCCGCGGTCGCCGACCTCGCGGTGCACGCGGTGCCGAGCCCCCAGCTCGAGGACGACATCAAGGTCACGCTCGTGTTGCGCGACGGGGCGACGGCAACACCGGAGGAGATCTACCGGTGGAGCCTCGACCAGATCCCCTACTTCGCGCTGCCGCGCTACCTCGAGATCCGCGACGACCTGCCCCGCAGCCCGCTCGGCAAGATCCTGAAGGGCGAGTTGCGCGAGGACGGCATCACCGAGGGCACCTGGGACGCCGACACCAGCGGCATCAAGGTCGAGAAGCGCTGAGCTTCGCCGCCCGCTCCTGCAATTGCCGTTTGTCGACCTTCAGCATCGGCGTGAGCGGGAGCTGGTCGACCACCACGAGGTTGTCGGGCGCCTTGTAGTCGGCGAGCCGTTCCCGGCTGAACGCGCGGAGCTCCTCCAGCGTCGGCGGGCGGGCGGGATCGGCCGGTTCCACGAACGCGACCCCGATCTCGCCGATCACCGGGGCGGTGACGCCGACGACCGCGGCGCGCAAAACGCCGGGATGATCTTCCAGCACGCGTTCCACCTCGAGCGGGTGCACGTTGTAGCCACCGCGGATGTACATCTCGCTCGAGCGGCCGCACAGCACGAGGTTGCCGTCGTCGCGCAGACGGCCGAGATCGCTGGTGGTGATCCAGCCGTCGGGTGACAGCGCGTCGGCCGTGCGTTCCGGATCGCGCCAATAGCCGCGCATTCCGCACGGTGACCGCAACGTGATGATCCCGACGTCGCCGCGCGGCACCTCGGTGCCCTCTTCGTCGAGGAGCTTGAGCTCGACCCCGACGCCGGGGCGGCCCACTGTGTTCAGCAGCACCTCGGGGGGATCGCCGGGGACGGTGCCGGTGATGCTCGACGACTCGGTGCACGCGTAGCGCACGACGATCGGTACCGCGAGGCGAGTGCGCATCTTCTCGGCCAACTCGGGCGTGACCGGCGCCGAGCCCGTGGTGCAGATCCGCAGCGCCGACAGATCGGCGGTGGCCAACTCCGGGAGCTCCACCAACTTCGCCCATTGCGTGGGCACGCCCTGCCCGCCGGTGACGTGCTCGCGCACCATGATGTCGAGCATCTCCCCCGCCGACCACGGTGTGGGCATCAACACACAGTTGATGACGAACTCGATCTGATCCCAGATCTTGTTCATGTAGCCGGCGTGGGCGAACGGCAGCGGCAACGTGCGCACGTCGTGCATCGCGCTGAGGATGCCGCTCATACGTGCCGACGCCTCGAGCGCGCGGTGGTCGAACCAGGCGCCCTTGGGGATTCCCGTGGTGCCGCTCGTCCACACGATGCAGACCGGATCGTCGGGCCGACGCGCGGGCCGGTCGGTGAGGGCGTTGCCTGCGGCGGCCGCGCGCTGCAGCGCGTCGCGGTGCATGACGACGGGCGGCCGGGGCGCGTCGGCCGGAATCGGATCACCCGCCGACTCGTGCAGCACGGCACGCGGCTCGCACCGCTGGAGGATCGCCGCGGTCTCGAGCGGCCCCAGCCGCGTGTTGATCCCGGTGATCACCGCACCGAGCCGCGCCCCCGCCGCGTACGCGACCGCGTAGTCGATCGACGACGGCAGCATCAGCGCCACGACGTCGCCCGGGCGCACGCCTTCGTCGCGCAACGTGGCCGCGAGCGAGTCGGCGGCGGCCAGCCACTGCGCGTACGAGATGCGGACGTCGCCCTCGGTGTAGGAGAGCGCGTCGGGTTCGCGCGACGCGACCTCCTCGAGGAGGTCGCCCAGGGTGGTGCTGGTCACTCCGCTCACGCGCGCATCCTCACGCCACGGCACCAGACGCGCGCAGTCGGGCGATGTCGTCGGCCTCCATGCCTATCTCGCAGAGCACCGCGTCGGTGTCGACGCCCGGATACGCATACGACGTGCCCGGCTCGGCCACCGTGCGGCTGAACCGGGGCGCGGGCGCGACCTGGCGCCCACCGCCGGGCGCGGGGACGAAGAGATCGCGCGCCACGTTGTGGGGGTGCTCGTGAGCTTCGTTGAATCGATACACCGGAGCGAAGCACACGTCGGTGCCTTCGAGCTGCGCCTGCCACTCGTCGCGCGTGCGGGTGCGGATCACCTTGGCGATGCGCTCCTGCACCTCGGGCCAGTGCGTCTGGTCGTACTGGGCGGGCAGGTCCTCGATCGTCATGCCCAGCTCCTCGAGCAGCTGGGCGTAGAAGTGCGGCTCGATCGGGGCCAGCGTGACGAACTTCCCGTCGGCGGTCTCGTAGACGTTGTAGAACGGCGAACCGCCGTCGAAGAGGTTCGTGCCAATGTCGTCGGTGTGCATGCCGCTCTCCGCCATGGCGTAGAACACGGTGAACAGCGACGCCACGCCGTCGACCATGGCCGCGTCGATGACCTGGCCGATACCCGATCGCTGCGCCTCGAACAACGCGCACACCACCCCGTACGCGAGATGGAGGCCGCCGCCGGCGAAGTCGCCGAAGATCTGGAGCACCGGAACCGGGGGCCCGCCCCGGGGCCCGATCGAACCGATGGCGCCGGTGATCGCTTCGTAGTTCAAGGAGTGCGCGGCGCTCTGCGCCAAGGGCCCGTCCTGACCCCACCCGGTGAGGCGTCCGTAGACCAGCCGCGGGTTGCGGGCCATCGCCGCCTCGGGCCCGACCCCGAGGCGCTCGGCCACGCCCGGCCGGAACGACTCGACCATCGCGTCGGCGCGCTCGGCCAGCGCGAGCACGACCTCGACCCCCTCGGGTTGCTTGAGGTCGACTGCGATCGATCGGCGACCCCGGTCGAACTCGCTGTGTCGCCGCGGCTTCGGCTCGGCCGGCACGTCGGACACGCGGTTAACGCGGATCACGTCGGCCCCCATGTCGGCGAGCTTCAGCGTCGCGAACGGCAACGCGCCCAGCCCCGCGAGCTCCACCACGGTGACGCCGTTCAGTGGTCCCATGCTCAGGATGCTCCCTTGGTGCTGGATTCGGGAACCGGCGTCGCGTCGAGGATCTCGGCGAACCGTTGCGCGAACACGTCTCGGAGGTCGCCGTGACTCACGACCCAGAACCGGTTGGCGCGTATGGCATCGACGACCATAGCGGCGACCTCGTCGGGTTCCTTCCCGTCGGGGCCGGTGAACCCGCCCCGGATCGCGAGCCGCCAGGCCTCGGCGTCGTCGGTGCGCTGCTCGGCGCCGGAGTGGGCGGGACGGTTGCGCTCGGCCTCCATCACGTTGGTGTTGGTGGCGCTGGGGCACAGCACGCTCACGCCGATGGGCGATCCTTCCATCGCCAGCTCCTGGCGCATGGTCTCGGAGATCGACACCACGCCGACCTTGCTCACCGCGTAGGGCCCGAGGAAGGCGGTGCCGCTCAGGAGGCCGGCGACCGATGCGGTGTTCACCACGTGCCCGGGCGTGCCCTGGCCCCGCATGATCGGCAGGAACGTCTGCACCCCGTGGATGACGCCCCAGAGGTTGACGTCGAGCACCCAGCGCCAGTCGTCGAGGGTCTGATGCTCCAGCGTGTTGAACGTCGACACGCCCGCGTTGTTGCACACGATGTCGACCTGACCGAAGCGATCGAGGGTCGCCGCCGCCAGTTGTTCGACGTCCTCGATCCTCGACACATCGGTGCGGACGGCGAGGGTCCCGTCGGGCAGCGAACCCAACGCGGCGTCCAGGGCGTTCGCCTCGATGTCGGCGATCACGATCCGGCACCCGGCGCGGGCGAACGCCCGGGCCAGTGCGAGACCGATCCCGCTGGCGCCTCCGGTCACGACGGCGACCCCGTCGGTGAGCGTCTCCATGACGAGCTACCCCCTTGGTGTGGACGGGCGATACGGTACGGCCCGACTGCGGTCCCTGCGAGTCCGGTGGGCGGCCACGGCGCACGACGACGGATCACGCTCGAGCATCAGGGGGAAGACGCATGGCCGGTCAGCAGCGATTCGAAGGCAAGGTGGCGTTCGTCACCGGGGCGGGTTCCGGCATCGGGCGGGCGGTCACGCTGCGGCTCTCGGGCGAAGGGGCCCAGGTGTTCGGGCACGACATCAATCCCGAATCACTCGCGGCCACGGCGAAGCTGGCCGCCGACGCCGGCGGCGGCACGGTGGAGACCCGCGTCGGCGACGTCAGCGACCGCGACGAGTGCCGGGCGGCGATCGGTGCCGCGGTCGATACGTTCGGGCACCTCGACGTGCTCGGCAACGTCGCGGGAATCCTCGCCGGGGCCGAGTTCTTCCCCGACGTCACCGAAGCCAGCTACCGCCGGATCATGGGCGTGAACGTCGACGCCTATTTCTTCCTGGCCCAGGCCGCGGTGCCGCACCTGCTCGAGTCGGGCGGCAACATCGTCAACATCGCGTCGAACGCGGGCCTCATGGGGCAGGCCTACACGGTCGCGTACTGCATGTCGAAGGGGGCGGTCGTGCTATTCACCAAGGCGTTGGCGATGGAATACGCGAAGGCGCCGATCCGCGTCAACGCGATCGCGCCCGGTGGAACCGACACCGCGCTGAGCCAGAACTTCCAGTTCCCCGAAGGGGTCGACTTCGAGTTGATGGGCCGCTACACCGGCTTCCGTCCGATGGGCTCGCCCGACGACATCGCCGCGCTGTTCGCGCTGGTGGCATCCGACGAAGGCCGCAGCTTCCACGGTGCGGTGTTGTCGTGCGACAACGGGATCACCGCGGGCTGACAACGCCACCGAGCCAATCGCGCGTACGCGCATGAAGACGCGGATGAGGGAGTCGCAATGAAGGACGTGGTCGGCAAGGTCGCCGTCGTGACCGGTGGCGGTCAGGGCATCGGGCGCGCGCTGGTCGAGCGGTTCACGGCCGAGGGGATGAAGGCGGTCATCGCCGACGTCGTCCCCGACCTGGTCGAGAAGACCACGAGCGAGCTCCGCGACGAGGGCCGCGACGTGATCGGCGTGGTCACCGACGTGACCTCGCTCGAATCGGTCGAGGCGCTGCGCGACGCGACCCTGGCCGAGTACGGCGCGGTGCACGTCGTGTGCAACAACGCGGGAATCGGATCCGGATCCGAGGGGCAGATCTGGGAACACCACGTGAACGACTGGCGGTGGTCGCTCGACGTGAACGTGATGGGCGTCGTCAACGGCATCAACGCGTTCGTGCCCACGATGCTGGCCCAGGACGTCGAGGGCCACGTGGTCAACACCACGTCGGGAAACGGCGGCTTCACGCCCCTCATCAACAGCGCGGTGTACGCGACCACCAAGGCCGCGGTCACCACGATCACCGAGTGCCTGTGGGGTCAACTCCGGGAGGTCAACGCCAAGGTGAGCGCGTCGCTGCTCTACCCGTCGACCCGCTCGCCGGGGATGCTCAACACCGGGATCTGGCGCCCGGGCGCCAACCGCCCCGACCGCTACGACCGGCCCGGCGCGCCGCCGAAGGAAGGCCGCGACGCGCTCGGCCAGTACCTCGCCCGCATGGAAGCCGCCGGCCTGCCGGTCGAGTTCGCGCCGCTCGAGGAGGTCGCCGACATCTGCTTCAACGGCATCGTGAACGACACGTTCTGGATCACCGCGCCCAGCGAGGCCCAGCAGGAGAAGATCCGGGCCCGGGCCACGTCACAGATCGAGATGACGCATCCCGACTACCTGCTCACCGCGAACATGATGACGTCGCGTCCCTCCGACGAAGACGACTGACCCCGCACCGCGTCAGTAGCCCGCCTGCGGGTCGACCACCCCGACGAGATCCTCGCCGCCGCGGTAGCGGTAGACGTTCTCGCCGAAGATCTCAATGGTGCGGCGCATCGTCGTCGGCGTCGCCCACGACACGTGCGGGCTGAGCCGCACGAGCGGGTGTGAGTAGAGGGGATGGCCCGCGGGAAGCGGCTCGGGATCGACCACGTCGAGGGTGGCGCGCGCGATGCGGCCGTCGTCGAGTGCGGCAATCAACGCGTCCTGGTCGACCAGCGTGCCCCGCGCGATGTTCACGAGATGGGCGCCCGGTTTGATCGCGGCCAGCGCCTCGGCGTCGAGGAGGTGATACGTCTCGTCGGTCGCGGGCGCCGCGATCACCACGTGGTCGGATTCGCCGAGCAGCTCCGGCAGTGAACGCACCAGCTCGATGTCGGGGTGAGGCGTGGGCACATCGCGGCGGCGGTAGCCGAGAACCCGCATGTCGAAGGCCCGCGCCCGCCGGGCCACCTCGGCGCCGATCGCGCCGACGCCCACCAGGCCGACGGTCTTCCCGGCGAGCGGCTCCAGCGTGGCGGTGTTCCAGCGCGGCGGCGGTTCGTCGATCCACAGCTCCGGGAGGTGCTTGACGAACGCGAGCATGGTCGCGAGTACGAACTCCGAGATCGCTTCCGCGCTGGCCCCGCGCGAGCACGTGATGGTGCGATCGCCGAACGCGTCGAGCTCGATGCCGTCGACGCCGGTGCTGAGGAGATGGACCCAACGGGTGGCCGGCGTGACCAGACGGCCCAACTCCTTGCGGCTGCGCCCGAAGGTCACGACGATCTCGGCGCCCGCGGGCGGCGCGTCGTCGAGCGCCACCACCGTCTCGGCCTCGGGCACCACACCGCGGAGCACCGCGAGCATCGTGTCGCCCCAGCCACCGAGGCTGGCGACAATCGTCGGCGCCAATGCGTCGAACGAGGCTGCAGACGAAGGTTCCGGCGCGTCCGCCATCAGACCGCGGGAGGCGTCGTCTCCAACACCCCGGCCGCGAGCAGCCGATCGATCTCGGCCGCGTCGAGACCGAGGAGCTCGGCCGCGATGGCGCGCGTGTGTTCACCGAGGTCGGGGGCGGGGCGGATGTCGGGGCCGACCATGAGGTCGCCACGGAACGCGGCGCCGTCGAGCACCAGGCGCCCCACACCCGGTTGATCGATGGCCACCGCGAACCCCCGGGCCACGTAGTGCGGGTCGGTGGTCATCTCCGCGCCCGTCAGCATGGGCACGGCGGGCACCCCCTGCGCTTGGCACGCGGCCGCAACCTCGTCCTTCGATACCCCGGTCGTCCAGTTGCGGATGCAGGCGTCGACCTCGTCGGCACGGTTGCGGCGCGCCGCGACCGTGGCCAGGCTGTCGTCCTTCGCCCATTCGGGCGAACCCATCGCCGCGACCAGGCCCTCCCAGTCGGAGTCGTCGCGGCAGGTGATCGCCACCCACTGCTCGTCTCCCGCGCACGGGTAGAGACCCCACGGCGAACCGGCCTCGCTGCGGTTGCCCTGGGGCTTCACCGAACCGGCCTCGACGCCCTCAGCCGCCATGAGGTCGCCCAGCATGCCGACAACCGTCTCCACCTGGGCAACCTCGACGTGCACACCGTGGTTCACGCCCCGGGCCCGGCCCACGAGCGCGGCGAGCGACGCCACCGCGCCCAGGCAACCGGCGACGTGGTCGGGGTAGATCGACATCGAACCGGCGGGCACGTCACGGTCGGCATAGTTCCAGAGGTGCACCAGCCCGCCCGGAGGTTGCGTGCTCGGTCCGTAACCGCGCCACCACGACCATTCGCCACGCGAGCCCATGAGCTGGCTCGACACCATCACCAAGCCGGGGTTCACCGCGTTCAGCTCGCGGAACCCGACCCCCATCTTGTTCATGGTCCCGGTCGAGTTGTTCTCGACGACGACATCGGACACCGCGGCCAGGCGGTGGAGGAGCGCTCGACCCTCCGGGGTCTTGGCGTTCACGCCGAACCCGAGCTTCGAACGGCTCGACGACGCGAACGACGGGTTGGTCTCACCGCCGAGCTGGAGCCGCATGAAGTCGGTGTACGTGCGCGACTCGATCTTCATCACTTCGGCGCCGTACTCGGCGAAGCGACGGCCGACCTCGACCCCGACCGCACCGTGTCCGAAGTCCATGACCCGGACCCCCGCGAGCGGTGGCCCGGGCTCCACCGCGCCCAACGGCGCCGCCCGCCGGACGCCGAGGGCGGCGAACACCGAAGCGGTGTGCTCCCCCACCGCCGGCGGCGACGCAGTGGGGCCGGCGCGCACGCCGTCGACCTCGAAGTAGCCCGACGCGATCGACGTGGTGACGTCGGGGGCGACCTCGAGCTCGACGAACGTGCCCCGCGACCGGAAGTGCACGTTCTCGAGGATGTCGGCCGGCGTGAGCGCCGGGGTGCACACGATGCCGCGGCGCTGCGCCTCGACCGACACCTCCTCCATGCTGAGGTCGGCGAAGTGGGCCTCGAACAGCGGGTTCAACACGTGCTCGGAGATCTCGCGCCGGGCCACGAACCCGTCGAGCGCAGGATCCTGCAGGAACTCGGGTTCGCCCAACCACTCACGCATTGCGTGCCACTGCCGCACGCTCAGGATGATCAGGCGCACGTAGCCGCCCTTGCACGCGAAGATCGGGTAGATCGGCCCGTTGCCGTTGCGCACCTCGCCCGCCGGGAAGCCGGCGTCGATGCGGGCCATCGCGTTCGGGAGCGACCAGTCGGTGATCTGCGCGATCGCCTCGTTGGTCGACACCTCAACGAACTGCCCGGCGCCGGTCTGCTCGCGCTGGAACAGCGCGGAGAGGAGCCCGAACGCGCTGGTGATCGACGCAGCGTCGTCGACGAGATGCCCGGGCGGGAACAGCGGCGTGTCCTCGGGAACACCGGCCTTGAACGCGAACCCGGCGCTGGCGGCCAGGGCGGCGTCGGTCGACTGCCAGCCCGCGTAAGGCCCGTCGAGGCCGAACGCGGTGAGGGCGGCGACGATGAGGTGCGGGTGCTGCCGCGCGAGGTCGCGGGCGTCGAGGGATCCCCCGAACGCGGCGCCCAGCGCGACGTCTGAGGTCACGAGCACGTC
Source organism: uncultured Actinomycetes bacterium (assembly GCA_963819735.1). GTDB lineage: Bacteria > Actinomycetota > Acidimicrobiia > IMCC26256 > DASPTH01 > CAWFXC01. The sequence goes on from CAWFXC010000002.1 coordinate 380,223, forward strand.
GGAGTGGGCGAGCAGCTCCTGGAAGCGGTCGACGTCGGCGGCATCCCCGAGGTCGAGGGCCACGCCGAGCTTGCCTGCGTTGCGAATCGCGAAGGCGAGCGACACCCCGGCCCGCACGGGCGCGGCGGTCCGCGCCGGGGACCCGCCCGGGGGCTCGACCTTCACCACCTCGGCTCCGAGGTCGCCGAGCAGGCGGCTGCAGAGCTCGCCCCGCCCGACGGTGCAATCGACGACGCGGAGACCGGACAGGGGAAGCGGCGTTGGGCTCATGACGCGATCTCTAGCACGCTCCCGCCCGCCGCGCGTCGTCGCGGGCGAACCACCCGGTTCAGGGATGGGAGCTCAGTGACGAAGGGTCAGGAGGCGGCCGGACTCGGCCACGTCGAAGACCTGGCGGATCGATGCCGCGGGCGACTCGACCGTGAGCTCGATGTCGTGCTCCTGCGTGAACCGCCACGCTTCGACGAGGACGGCGACGCACGACGAATCGAGCAGGGCGAGGCCGTCCATCCGGATCGCGATCGAGGCCGGGTGCTCCTTGGCGATGGTCAGGAGCTGATTGCGGAACTGACCGGCCGACGTGCGGTCGATCTCGCCGATCACCTCGATGAACACGTCGCCGCTGCGCCGGGCGATCGAGCAGGAGAACACGGTTTGCGCCGCGACTGCCGCCCGGACCCGATGGTGTTGCACGGAGGACATGCGCCCCTCCTCCTCGTCTGGCGGCCGCACTCCGCCGGTTTTGGTGTCAACGGCGCGGACGCCCGCAGACTTGACGGTTATCGGGCAGGTTCTCCGACCCTGTGACCGACGGCACCGCGAAGTGCTGAACTCGTCGGCATGGACGAGGGCACGCGGAGGGTCCCCCTCTCACCGGCCGACTACGACGCGCGCTGGACCGCCCTCGCCGCGGCCGGTCAGCACGTGCACGGCGAGGCCGACCTGGTCGCGGCGCTGCTCGACGCGAACTCACCCGCGCCGGTCGACGGGCCCCCGGTCGCGCAGTCGGTGCTCGACGGCGGGTGCGGAACCGGGCGGGTCGCCATCGAGCTCGCGGCGCGTGGCTTCCGCACGGTGGGCGTCGACGTCGACGTCGATCTGCTCGCTCGGGCGCGGGAGAAAGCGCCCGATCTCGAGTGGATCGAAGCCGATCTCTCGTCGCTCCCGGCCGGCATCGCCCGCGGGCCCTTCGACGCCGCGGTGCTGGCCGGCAACGTGATGATCTTCGTGGCCCCGGGCACCGAGGGCGCAGTGCTCACCAACGTCGCGGCCCGGCTCGCGCCCGGCGGCTTGCTCGTGGCGGGTTTCCAGCTCTCGGGGCGCCTGACCGTCGCCGGCTACGACCAGCACGCCCGCGCCGCCGGGCTCGTCGCCGTCGGCCGATGGTCGACGTGGGACCAGGCGCCGTTCACCGACGACGGCTACGTCGTGACCGCCCACCGTGACCCGCGTCAGGCGCCGCCCTCGAACCGGTAGCCCATGCCCGGTTCGGTGAAGAAGTAGCGCGGCCGGCTCGGCTCCGGTTCGAGCTTGCGGCGGACATTCGCCATGTGCACCCGGAGGTAGGCCGTCTCGTCGTGGTACTCGGGGCCCCAGACCTCCTGGAGCAACTGACGCTGCGACACGAGCTTGCCGGGGTTGCGCACGAGGACCTCCACCAGGTGCCACTCGGTGGGCGTGAGCCGAATCTCGGTGCCGTCGCGGGTCACCCGCTTGGCCGCGAGGTCGATGGTGAAGTCGGCGGTCTCCACGACCGGTTCCTGGTCGGCGGGGGTGGCGCGCCGCAGCGCCGCACGCAGGCGCGCCATCAACTCGTCCATCCCGAACGGCTTGGTCACGTAGTCGTCGGCCCCGGCGTCGAGCGCCGCGACCTTGTCGCTCTCGCCGTCGCGCACCGACAGCACCACGATCGGCACCAGGCTCCAGCCGCGCAATCCGCGGATCACGTCGACGCCGTCGATGCCGGGCAGGCCGAGATCGAGCACCACGACGTCGGGATGGTGGCGGGCCGCGAGGTCGAGCGCGTGCTCGCCGTCGGGCGCGAGGTCGACGTCGTAGCCGCGCGCGCGGAGGTTGATCCCGAGCGCGCGGAGGATCTGCGGCTCGTCGTCGACGACCAGCACTCGGCTCATTGCTCGCCCACCGGAAGACTGATCACCATCGTCACTCCCCCGCCGGGCGTGTCGTCGATGACGATCTCGCCGCCCATCGCCTCGACGAACCCGCGGGCGACGGCGAGGCCGAGGCCGACCCCGCTGCCGTTCGAACGGTCGCCCAGCCGCTGGAACGGTCGGAAGATGGCTTCGCGTTGCGCCGGCGGAATGCCCGGCCCGCGATCCACGACGTGCAGCTCGACGCGCTGCTGGGCGACACAGGCTTCGATGCGGACCTGCGCGTCGGGCGGCGACCACGCGATCGCGTTCTCGGTCACGTTGGCGATGGCGCGTTCCAACAGCGCCGCGTCGGCACGTACCCGCGGCAGGGTCTCAGCCACGTCGACGTTCACGCGCTCCGCCTGCGTGAGTCCGGCGAGCGCGACCGGCAACACCTCGTCGAGACCCACGTCGCGCATCACGAGCTGCAGAGCGCCGGTTTGCAGCCGGCTCATGTCGAGGAGGTTGCCGATGAGATGATTGAGCCGGTCCGCCCCTTCGTCGATCGTCTCGAGCAGCTCCTGGGTTGCGGTCGGCGTGAAATCGACGTCGCGTTGCAACAGACTGCTCACCGACGCCTTGATCGACGAGAGTGGCGTGCGCAGGTCGTGCGAGACCGCGGCCAGCAGAGCGGTGCGCAGCTCGTTGGCCTCGGCCAGGCCGACGGCCCGCTCCGCGTCGGCCTTCAGCTCCCGCTGCTGCACCGCCAGCGCGACCTGCCCGGCGAAGGCGCGGAGCACCTCGCGGTCGTCGTCGCCCAGGTGCTCCCCCCGCAGGACCAACACCTCGCTGCCGTGGAGCGGCACGACGACGTCGGCGTCGTCGGGGTGGGCGGGGATCGAATCGCCTGCGCTGGCCAGCACCTGCCACCGCCCGTCGTCGGGGAGGATGCCGAGCACCGCGACACCGTCGGCGTCGAACGCCAGCCGGACCTGACCCACCAACTGCGGGAGCGGATCGTCCGAGGCCGCCAGCGTCCCGCTCAGCGCGGCGAGGGTCTCGGCTTCGGCGCGCGCCTGCGCCGCCTCCACCGTGCGGCGCGACGCGGCGGCGACGAGCAGACCCACCACCCCACCGACCACCAGGAAGATCACCAGGGCCACGAGGTTCTCGCCCTGCGCGATGGTGAGTTCGTAGAACGGTGGCGTGAAGAACCAATTCGCGAGCAGGAATCCGGTGATCGCGCGACACGAACGCGGGCACGAAGCCGCCCAGCGCCGCGACCACGACCACCACCAGCAGGAACATGAGCAGATCGCTCGGCAGCGTGAGCGTGCCGCGCACGTTCGACAACACGAGCGTGAGCAACGGTGGAGCGACGATCGCCAGGATCCAAGCGAGCAACTGCCGGCGCCGCGACACCGCCAGGGCGCGTGGCCGGCGCCGGCTCCGCTCGGTCGTGGCCACGCCGGCGTCCGCGGCGGTCTCGCCGTCGCCGGCTGGGAAATTGACCGCGTCCTGGCCGCCGGAGTCGGCGACGGCCGCTGCGGGCTTCCCGGGCTCGTCGTTCGACGAGATCACGTGGATGTCGATCGATCCCGACGCGCGGATGACGCTGGTGATCACCGAGCCGCGGATGAAGTGCGTCCACCGCGACTGACGGCTCGCGCCCAACACGATCTGGGTCGCGTTCTCCGACTGCGCGAACTGCACCAGCGCGGTCGCGGGATCGGCGCTGGCCAGCTCGTGGTATTCACCGCCCAGTTCCTGGAGCAAGGTGCGCTGTTCGGCCAGCGCGGGACCGGTCTGGCCCCGCAACCCGTCGGCCGGGCGCACGTGGACCCCGACCAATTCCCCTCGTGCCCGCGCCGCGATCCGCGCCGCGCGGCGCACGACGTCGTCGCCCCCTGGCGCGCCGGTGATCGCGACGAGGACGCGCTCGCGCGTCTCCCAGGGGCGGGCGATGCCGTGGGCCTCGCGGTAGGCCTCGACGGCCTCGTCGACCCGGTCGGCCACCCACATCAGCGCCAGCTCGCGCAACGCGCCGAGGTTGCCCTCGCGGAAGTAGTTGGCGAGCGACGCGTCGACCTTCTCCGCCGGGTAGATGTTGCCGTGCGCCATGCGCCGCCGCAGCGCCTGCGGGGTCATGTCGACGATCTCGATCTGGTCGGCCGAGCGGACGATGGCGTCGGGGATCGTCTCCCGTTGCTTGATCCCGGTGATCTGCTCGACGACGTCGTTCATCGACTCGAGGTGTTGCACGTTCACGGTGGAGATCACGTCGATCCCGGCGTCGAGGAGGTCTTCGACGTCCTGCCAGCGCTTCTCGTGCCGCGACCCCGGCACGTTGGTGTGCGCGAGCTCGTCGACCAACGCCACTTCAGGCTTGCGGGCGATGACGGCGTCGACGTCCATCTCCTCGAACTCCGCGCCGCGGTAGACGATCACGTGGCGGGGCACGACCTCGAGATCGCGGATCTGCGCGAGCGTGTTCGGCCGGCCGTGCGTCTCGACGAAGCCGACGACGACGTCGGTGCCCCGACTCGCCCGCCGCCAGCCTTCGTTGAGCATCGCGAAGGTCTTGCCGACGCCAGGCGCCGCGCCGAGATAGATGCGGAGCGTGCCGCGCGCCATGTTCGCAGCCTACGGGTTCACTTGCCGAGCCGGTCGAGGGCCCGGTTCAACGCGAGCACGTTCACCGTCTTCTCCCCCATGACCCCGAGGGTCCGGCCCGACGTGTTGTCGTCGATCAGCTGGTTGACCTTCGACTCGGAGACGCCGCGCTCGTCGGCGATGCGCTTGGCCTGGAGCCGTGCGTTCGCCACTGAGATGTCGGGATCGAGCCCGGATGCCGACGCGGTGACCGCATCCACCGGGACCTTCGTGTCGACCGAGAGGCCGTTGAGCTTGCGGTACGCCTTCACCCGGGCGGCCACGAGCTTGAGGAAGGTGGGGTTGGTAGGCCCGTAGTTGGATCCGCTGCTGTACGTGGGGTCGTAGCCGGCGGCGGTGTCACCGGATGCGCCGAGGGCCGCCGACGGGCGCGACTGGAAGTACTGCGGCAGGGGCTTGCCCTTCGCGTCGGTGAACGCCTGGCCGATGAGCGAGGAGCCGATCTTCTTGCCGTTCTGCTCGACGATCGAACCGTTGGCCTTGTCGTGGAACGCGACCTGCCCGATGCCCGTGATCACGAGCGGGAACACGAGCCCGAAGAGCACCGTGAACAGCACCATCGAGATGATGGCCGGAAGCAGTTGCCTTCGCATCACTTCACCCCCAGTGCGGTGAGGAGCATGTCGATGATCTTGATGCCGATGAACGGTGCGATCACACCACCGGCCCCGTAGATGAGCAGGTTGCGGCGCAACAACTGCGCGGCGCCGGTCGGTACGAACTTCACCCCGCGCAGCGCGAGCGGGATCAACATCACGATGATCAGCGCGTTGAAGATGACGGCCGAGAGGATCGCCGAGCGGGGGCTCTGCAGATCCATGACGTTGAGCTTGTTGAGGACGCTCACGCTGGCGAAGCCGGCGAACATCGCGGGGATGATGGCGAAGTACTTCGCCACGTCGTTGGCGATGGAGAACGTGGTGAGCGAACCGCGGGTGATCAGAAGTTGCTTGCCGATCTCGACGATGTCGATGAGCTTCGTCGGGTCGGAGTCGAGGTCGACCATGTTCCCGGCTTCCTTGGCGGCTTGCGTGCCGGTGTTCATGGCCACGCCGACGTCGGCCTGCGCGAGGGCGGGCGCGTCGTTGGTGCCGTCGCCGGTCATCGCCACGAGGTGGCCACCCCGCTGCTCTTCCTTGATCAGCTCCATCTTGTCTTCGGGCGTCGCTTCGGCGAGGAAGTCGTCGACCCCGGCTTCCTGGGCGATCACCGCCGCGGTGCGCGGGTTGTCACCGGTGATCATCACCGTGCGGATGCCCATGCGGCGCAGGTCGGCGAAGCGCTCGGCGATCCCGGGCTTCACGATGTCCTTCAGGTAGATCACGCCCAACGCGCGCGCGCTCCCGCCGCTCAACGGCGCCTCGGCGACGACGAGCGGCGTGCCGCCCTGGGCGGAGATCGAGTCGACCGCCTGGCCGAGGTCGGCCGACACCGTGCCGCCCTGCTCCTCCACCCAACGCCGCACCGAGTCCGCCGCGCCCTTCCGCACCGCGCGGCCCTCGATGTCGACCCCGCTCATGCGGGTCTGGGCGGTGAACGCGATCAGCTCGGCGCCCACCAGCTCTCGCTCCCGCAGTCCGTAGCGGTCCTTGGCCAGGACCACGATCGACCGGCCTTCCGGGGTTTCGTCGGCCAGGCTCGAGAGCTGCGCCGCGTCGGCCAGCTCCTGTTCGCTCACGCCGTCGACGGGGAGGAAGGCGTCGGCCTGCCGGTTGCCGAAGGTGATGGTGCCGGTCTTGTCGAGCAGCAGCGTGGCGCAGTCGCCCGCGGCCTCGACCGCGCGACCGCTCATCGCCAACACGTTGCGGCGCACCAGACGGTCCATGCCCGCGATGCCGATGGCCGACAGCAGCCCACCGATCGTGGTGGGGATCAGGCACACGAGGAGCGCGATCAGCACGACCACGCTCTGCTCGGCGTGGGCGAAGATCGCGAACGGCTGCAGGGTCACAGTGGCGAGCAGGAAGATGATGGTGAGGCCGGCGAGCAGGATGTTGAGCGCGATCTCGTTCGGCGTCTTCTTGCGCTCCGACCCTTCGACCAGGGCGATCATGCGGTCGATGAACGTCTCGCCGGGGCGGGCGGTGATGCGAACGACGATCTCGTCGGACAGCACGCGGGTGCCGCCGGTGACCGCCGAACGGTCGCCACCGGATTCCCGGATCACCGGCGCCGACTCACCGGTGATGGCCGACTCGTCGACGCTGGCGATCCCTTCGATGATCTCGCCGTCACTCGGGATGATCTCGCCGGCGGTGACGACGCACTCGTCGTTGAGGTCGAGCGCGGTGCTCGGGCACTCCTCGATGGCGCCGCCGGCAACGCGCCGCCGGGCGACCGTCTCCGAGCGGGTCTTGCGCAACGTGTCGGCCTGCGCCTTACCGCGTCCCTCGGCCACCGCCTCCGCGAAGTTCGCGAACAACACGGTGAACCAGAGGAAGAGTGCCACCAGGCCGGCGAACACGTTCTCGTCGTGTGTCGACGAGCCGAGGTCCTTGAAGAACAGGATCGTCGTGAGCACCGAGCCCACCCCGACCACGAACATCACCGGGTTCTTCATGAGCGTGCGCGGGTTGAGCTTGATCAGGCTGTCGACGACGGCCCGCTTCAGGATCTCCGGCTCGACCAGCTTGCGCTTCTCGTCAGTCATGCGAATCTCCCGGCCTCAGTGAAGGATCTTGAGTTGCTCGACGATGGGGCCGAGCGCCAGCGACGGTAGGAACGTGAGTGCGCCGACGATCACGATCACGCCGATCACCAGCACCACGAAGAGCGGCGTGTGGGTCGGGAACGTGCCGGCCGACGGCGGCACGTGCTTCTTGCGCACCAGCGAGCCGGCCAGCGCCAACGTGGGGATGATCAGGAAGAACCGACCGAACAGCATCGCGATGCCCAACGTGGTGTTCATCCACGCGGTGTTCCCGGTGAGGCCGGCGAACGCCGAACCGTTGTTGTTGCCGGCCGAGGTGAACGCGTAGAGCAATTCGCTGAAGCCGTGGGCACCCGGATTGAAGATGGAGACGTTCTTCACCGACGACACGAACACCGAACCGGCGGTGAAGCCGAGTACCACCAGTGGCATCACCAGGATGTAGATCGCCACCAGTTTCACGTCGGCGGCCTGGATCTTCTTGCCCAGGTACTCCGGAGTTCGGCCGACCATGAGGCCGGCGATGAACACCGCGAGGATGGCCATCACGAGCAGTCCGTTGAGCCCGACGCCGACACCTCCCGGGCTCATCTCGCCGAGCTTCATGTTGACCATCTCGACCAAGCCACCGGACGGCGTGAAGCTGTCGTGCATCGAGTTGACGGAACCGTTCGACGTGCCGGTCGTCGACGACCCCCACAACGCGGAGGCGGCCGCGCCGAACCGGAGATCCTTGCCCTCGAGGTTGCCGCCGGGAGACGTGGACGTGACCGTCTGGGTGACCCCCTGCGCGTTGAGCTGCGAGTTGCCGCCGGTCTCCAGGTACATGGCGGTGATGCCGGCACCGAGCCACAGCACACCCATCACCGCGACGACCGCGTAGCCCTGACGCTTGTCCTTCACCATGCGCCCGAACGTGAACGCGAGCGCGAACGGGATCAGCAGGATCGAGTAGATCTCGATGAAGTCGCTGAACTTCGTGGGGTTCTCGAACGGGTGGGCGGAGTTCACGTTGAAGAAGCCGCCACCGTTGGTGCCGAGCATCTTGATCGACTCCTGGCTGGCCACCGGGCCGCCGGGGATCTTCTGGGTGGCCCCGGCCACCGTGTGCACGTCGGTGAAGCCGTGGAGGTTCTGGATCACGCCGGTGGCGATCAGGATGATGGCGAACACGAAGGCGATCGGCAGCAGGATCCGCAGTGCGGTGCGGATGAGATCCACCCAGAAGTTGCCGACCGTGCGCTGCCCGGCGCGGGCGAGGCCACGGATCAGAGCCACCATCACCGCCATGCCGGCGGCGGCCGACACGAAGTTCTGCACGGTGAGGCCGACCATCTGCGTGAGGTGGCTCATCGTGCTCTCACCGCCGTAGTTCTGCCAGTTCGTGTTCGTGACGAAGCTGACCGCGGTGTTGAACGACAGCGCGGGCGCCACGTTCACCATGTCGGTGGGGTTGAACGGCAGGTTGCTCTGGATCCGCTGCATCACGTAGAGGAGAAGGACGCCGACCACGCTGAACGCGAGGAACGACAGTGCATAGATGTTCCAGCGCTGCTCCCGGTCGGGATCGATGCGACATGCCCGGTAGATCAGGCGCTCCACGGGCCCGAAGACCCGGTCCAGCTTCGACGGGCCACCCTCGTACACGTGGGCGATGTAGCGCCCGAGCGGCGGCGCGGTCACGGCCAGCACGACGATGAGGGCGATGAGTTGTCCCCACGCGGCGAAGGTCATCAGAACTTCTCCGGGAACAGCAGCGCGGCGAAGAGGTACACGCTGAGCAACACCGCGAGGACGAGGCCGACGATGTTCTCGGTGTTCATCGGCTCACCGCCTCGGCGGGCGGTTCTGCGACGACGTCGTCGAGCATGTCCGGGTCGTCGGGGCCGATGATCTTGTCGCAGCCCCACACGAGCGCGACGCACAGCCCGAAGAACGCCAACACCGTGACTACCACGAACAGGTCAGCCATGTTCGGTTCCCCTCGCTTGTCGGAGCAGGTCGGCGATCTCCGCCGGCACTGGTCGGTATACGCCCTGTAAGCGGCGCGCGGCGGCTCCTTGATGCGCTCTTCACGCGCCGGGGCCGAACCTTGTCGTGCTCCTTGCGCCCGGTGCTCGAACCACGATCAGGAGCCGAGCCGGTGCCGGCGTCGCCGTCCGACGGCGTCGCGTCAAGAGGCCGTCAAGACTCTTGTCGCGCGCGTATCGGAGGGCGTATACCCGAAGGCATGGCACGACAAGATGCAGTTCCCGACGACGCGGCGAGAGCGATCGGCCTGGCGATTGCGGCCTTCGGACCGCTCCTCGTCTCGGGCATCCTGGTTTCGTTCCGCGACGATCTCGCGGCGGCCAACGTGGTGCTCGTGTTCGTCGTCGTCATCGTCCTGGCGTCGACGGTCGGTACACGCGTCAGCGGTGCCATCGCCGCGATCGTCTCCGCGATGTCGTACGACTTCTTCTTCACGCATCCGTACCAGTCACTGAAGGTCGACAGCTCCGACGACATCCAGACCGTGATCCTGTTGCTCGTCATCGGTCTGCTCGTCGCCGAGATCGTCACCTACTCGCGTCGTCACCGACGCGCGTCGGAACAACGCGGCGACGAGATCGCCCGGCTGCACCGGGTCGCCGAACTCGTCGCCACCGACTCCGACGCCGAAGACGTCGTGCTCTCGGTACAGGCCGAGCTCATCGGTCTGTTGTCCCTGCGCGACTGCCGGTTCGAGGAAGCACCGTTCACCTCGGAGCTCCCGCAGCTCGAGCGCAACGGATCCATCGCCAGTGATCACCGTCACTGGATCGCCGGCGAGTACACGCTGCCGGAACAGGGTGCGCAGATTCCCGTGCTCGGCCGGGGCCGCATCTTCGGCCGGCTGGTGCTGGTCCCCGACCTCACCGTCGGCGTGTCGATCGAGGAACGCGTCGTGGCCGTCGCGCTCTCGGATCAGCTCGGCGCCGCCTTCGCCGCCGACACGCCCCGGGTTTAAAGCGTCGCCTCAGACCAGGGACGCGAGCACGAGCCCGATCGTCGCCGCGACCAGACCGACGACGACACTCCCCACCGCATTCACGACGGCCGCGCGCGGTGCCCCGTCCTCCAGCAACCCGAACGTCTCGTAGGAGAACGACGAGAACGTCGTGTACGCCCCCAGGAACCCGGTACCGACGATCGTCCGCACGTCGGGATCCATGCCCTGGTAGATCACCAGGCCGGCCAGGAACCCCAGGACGAGCGAGCCACTGATGTTGATCACGACGGTGCCGACGGGGAAGATGCCGGCAACGCGCGATTGCACCAGCGTGTGCACGGCGTAGCGGACGAGCGCACCGAGCGCACCCGCGAGGGCCACCCACCAGACCATCAGTCTTCACCCGCGGGATCGAACGTGATCGCGCCGGCCCGGTGGAGCACGGCTCGGGTGCCGAACACGCCGATCGCGACCATCGCCAGCCCGGCGAGCAGGCTGACGACGAGGTACAGCGCGGCCACGCCCGTTGCGCCGTCACGCACCAGCAGCACGCTCTCGACCATCCAGGTGGAGAACGTCGTGAGCCCACCGCAGAACCCCACCGCGAGCAATGGCCGGACGTACCGCGACGCCGACCACACATCGACGAGCACGGTGAGGAACACGCCCAGGAGCAGCGAGCCAACGAGGTTCACCGTGAACGTGGCCCACGGGAAATGGCCCGACGTCGTCGGCTCCGCCAGCGCCATCTCGTACCGGAGGACGGTGCCGAGCGCCCCTCCCGCGGCGACCGCGACCCACACTCCGAAGCGGTTTGGCGGCACCACCGGCGTCAGGCTACGCGCCGACGATCTCGTAGCCCTCGATCTCGCGCGCTTCCTCCTGCTCTTCCACCGATTCGAACTCGGCGGGTGCGTGCGCGGGGAGATAGCGCCACGCGATCACCGCCGCCACCATCACGATGACGGCGGCGATCGGATACGTGAGGCGCATGGCCTCGATGAACGCGTTGCGGGAGAACGTGACGACCTCGGTGGCCTGCTTGGCCGGCAGATGACGCGCCGCCGACAGTGCGGTTCCCACCGAGTCGTGCACCGCGTGCGCGGCACGGCGCGACAGATCACTCGTGTTCGACGCGTAGTGGTGGTACAGCGCGAGGAACAGGCTGCCGAGCACCGCGACACCGAGCGCGCCGCCGGTCTGCCGGGTGGTGTCATTGATGGCCGAGCCCACCCCCGCCCGCCCCGGCGGCAACGACCCCATGATCGACTCGGTGGCGGGCGCGGTGGTGAAGCCGAGGCCGATGCCGAACAGCGCACGGACGAGCGCGCCGCCGACGAACGACGACATCACCGTGTTCGACGCGTAGAAGAGGAGGCCGAGCGAGACGATGCACAGCCCGAACACGACGACCTTCTTGGTGCCCCAGACGTTGACGAGGCGCGGCGCGTTCGGCGCGGTCACCATCAGCCCGATGGCCACCGGCATCGCCAGCACGCCTGCCTTCAACGGCGAATAGCCGAGCACGAACTGGAAGTACTGGATCAGGAGGAACACCGAGCCGTAGAGCGCGAACGTGGTGAGGGTCAGCACCCCCGACGCGGCCGAGAACCGCGGGTTCTTGAACACGCGCAGGTCGAGCATCGGCGTGCTCGTGTGGAGCTCCCAGAACGAGAACAGGAGCAGGAACACCACGCCGGCGATGAAGGAGCCGACGACCGCGGGCGCCGTCCACCCCACCTCGGGGGCCTGGATGATCGCGTAGAGGATCCCGAGCAGCGCGAGGATCGACAGGACCGCACCGAGCGGGTCGAGGGCGCGGTTGTCGGGGTCGCGCGAAGTGGGCACGAAGAAGTAGCCGGCCACCAGCCCGAGGATGCAGATCGGCACGTTCACGAGGAACACCGCACCCCACGAGAAGTGCTCGACCAACGTGCCGCCGATGAGCGGGCCGATCGCGACGCCGAGGCCGGACACGCCGGCCCACACGCCGATCGCCTTGGCCCGCTCCTTGCCCTCGAACGTGTTGGTGAGGATCGACAGCGTGGTCGGGAAGATGAACGCGGCACCGATGCCCATGAGCGCGCGTGACGCGATCAGCATCTCGGGCGACGTCGCGACCGACGCCGCGGCCGAGAACGTGCCGAAGATGACCAGCCCGACCGAGAGCGCGCCCTTGCGCCCGTACTTGTCGCCGAGTGCGCCGGCGGTGAGCAGCAGGCAGGCGAAGACGATGACGTACGAGTCGACGATCCACTGGAGGTCGGACCCGCCCGCCCCGAGCTCGCGCACGATGCTCGGCAGCGCGACGTTGAGGATCGAGTTGTCGACCGAGATGACGAGCAGCGACAGGCACAGCACCGCCAGCGTGTACCAGCGCCGTTCGTAGGCCTTCTCGGGCGCGAGCATCGCGGGGAGCCCTCCTACCCGGCGTCGGCTGCTAGTGTTAACTAGTTGGTTAAAACAGGATAGTCCGCCGGGAGCCGGTCCCGCAAGCCTGTCCGGCCTGCCGTCCGACAGTTTGGAGGATCCGATGGCCACGCGCGATCCGGAGGCCACCAAGGCCCGCATCCTCACCGCCGCCCTGCGCGAGTTCTCGGCCAAGGGCATCTCGGGGGCACGCGTCGACGCCATCGCGGCCCGGGCCAAGGTCAACAAGCGAATGCTCTACTACTACTTCGGGTCGAAGGAAGGCCTCTTCCAGGAGATCCTGCGGCGCCGGCTGCACGAGCGGTCGAGCCGCCTGCGCACCACCGGTGTGGCGAACCACGAGCGCCTGGCCGACCGCCAGGAACGACTGCTCGCCGACCGCGAATACACCCGTCTCCTCATGTGGGAGGCGCTCGAGACCGACCCCGAGCACCCGGCGAACGAGGCGGTGCGCCGCGAGTTCTTCCAGGCGTGGGTCGAGGCGGTCAAGGCGGAACAGCGGGCCGGCCACCTCCCCGCCGATCTCGACGCCGCGGAACTCGTGCTCACCGAGATCTGCATCGTGATCGGCCCGATGCTCCTACCCCAGTTGGCGCAGCTCATCACCGGGCACGCAGTCGGCGATCCCGAGCTCACCCGCGAACGACGCGCCTTCCTCGAGGCGCTCGGCCGCCGCATCGACCGCGCCCCGAACGACGTAACCTCCACGTCTTCATGACCCTCGATCCCCTCGCACCGTTCCGGCTCGACGACCGCGTGGCCATCGTCACCGGCGCGTCGTCGGGGCTCGGCACCCGCTTCGCGCGTGTGCTCGACGGCGCCGGCGCGCGCCTCGTGCTCGTCGCCCGTCGCCACGACCGGCTGCTGGAGCTCGCGGCCGACCTGCGCGACGCGATCACCGTTGAGGCCGACATCGCCGACCCTGCCGCGGCGGAGCGCATCGCTGCCGCGGCCGTCGAACAGTTCGGTGGCATCGACGTCCTCGTCAACAATGCGGGCACGTTGCACGTGGAAAGCGCGGTCGACGAATCGATCGACGACTTCCGGCGGGTGATCGACGTCAACCTCGTGGGCACGTACACGCTCACCCAGTGCGGCGGCGCGGGCGATGATCGACGGCGGTGGTGGCGGTTCCGTGGTGAACATCGCGTCGATCTGGGGGCTGGTCGGCGTCGGGCAGATCCCCGACGCGTCCTACGCCGCCTCCAAGCACGCGCTCGTCGGCCTCACCCGCGAGCTCGGGGCCCAGTGGGCCCGCAAAGGCGTGCGGGTGAATGCGATCGCGCCCGGCTGGTTCGAGTCGGAGATGACCGTCGGCACGATGTTCGGCGACGAACGGGCCGAGAAGTGGATGCAGTCACGCACGCCCATGGGCCGCGGCGGTCGCGAGCAGGAGCTCGACGGCGCGTTGCTGTTCCTCGCGTCGGACGCGAGCACCTACGTGACCGGTGCGACGCTCCCCGTCGACGGCGGCTGGACCGCCGTCTAGCGATTCATTGCGCCGTGGGTTGCGGTGACCGCAACCCACGGGACAACGAATGCGAGGTGCGTCGGGTCAAACCGCGGCCTTCTCGAGGATGTGGATGCCGCACGACGAGCCGAGGCCGATGACGTGGGCCATCCCCACCTTGGCGTCCGGGATCTGGCGGTCGCCCGCCTCGCCCCGCAGCTGGGTGGTGATCTCGAACACGCCGGCCGCGCCGGTCATGCCGATCGGGTGGCCCTTCGACAGCAGGCCGCCGGACGCGTTCACCGGCGTGGTGCCGTCGCGCCACGGGCCACGGGCGTCGATGAACGCACCCGCGCCGCCGGGCTCGCACAGCCGGAGGTTGTCGTAGTGGATCAGCTCGGCGGTGGCGAAGCAGTCGTGGAGCTCGACGAGGTCGAGATCCTCGGGGCCGATGCCGGCCTTCTCGTAGGCCTGGTCGGCCGCGTTGCGGGTGAGCGTGTTGACGTCGGGCTGCGACTCGCCGCCCTCGGACCACGGGTCACTCGTGAGCACCGACGCGCTGATCTTGACCGCGTGGGCCTGCTGCTCGAGCGAGAGGGTCTTCAGCTTGGCCTCCGACACGAGCACGATCGCCGCGGCACCGTCGCCGGTGGGGCAGCACATCGGGAGCGTGTTCGGGTAGGAGATCACACGAGCGTTCATGATCTCGTCGAGCGTGAACGCCTTCTGGTACTGCGCCAACGGGTTGAGCACCGAGTGCGCGTGGTTCTTCTCCGCCACCTTGGCGAACTGCTCGAACCCGACGCCGTCGTGCTCGTAGGCATACTCCATGCCCGCCTGACCGAACACCGCGGGCATCGTGCCCGAACCGAGCCAACCGTCGACCGGCATCACGCTGCCATACCGACCGCTCGGCTCGTAGACGAGCTCCTTGGCGCGCGGCGCGTTGCCGGCGAGCAGACCCATCTTGCCCATCTGCTCGGCGCCGATGGCGAGACCGAAGTCGGCCTCCCCCGCCTTGATGGAGAGGTAGGCGGTGCGCACCGCGGTGGCGCCGGTGGCGCAGGCGTTGATCACGTTGTAGATCGGGATGCCGGTCTGGCCGATCTGCTTGGCGACCTGCTGGCCGATGCCACCCATGTTGAACATGTTCCCGGTGGCCATCACCTGCATGTCGAAGATGGTGACGCCGGCGTCGTCGAGCGCGTTGAACGCGGCCTCGGCGGCGAGGTCGACGACGTCTTTGTCGGGATAGCGGCCGATCTTGGTCATGGAGGCGCCGAGCACCCAGACGGAATCGCTCATCAGATTCTCCTCTTCTCCGCGGGTTACGCGGGCTCGAAGCCGAATGCCACGGCCTCGGTACCTTCGTCGTCGGTTCCAGCCAAGAACGTCGTGAGCCGGACCTTCATTCCGAGCGACACCGTCTTCGGGTCGGGTTCGACGTTGACCACGTTGGCCTTTACGTCGCCCCCACCGTCGAGGTCGACCACCGACGACACGTACGGAACCGGCACCCCGGGGGCGGCCTGGTGGACGATCGCGAACGATCGGACGACGCCGGTGGTGCCGAGCTTGCGGGAGCCGAACGACCGGTTGGCGCACTTGGCGCAGGCGTTGCGGCGGTCGAAGAAGAGCGCACCGCAGTTGTCGCACTGCTTGGCGAGGAGATACGGCTCGCCGTCGTCGATCACGAGATAGTCGACGATCGGGATCTGCTTACCCATGGGTTCTCAACTTCCCCCGGCTACTGGTTGTCCGGCGACGCTACCCCCTCGGGTACGCCCGCAGCACATGGGGCCCGGGTCCGGCCGCCTCACACGCCCGCGGTCGCGGGATCGTGCTCGTCGTGTTCGCCGTGGTCGGCACCGTCGAGGTGGGCGGTCCACGCCGCGAACATCTCTGCATAGCGCCCGCCCTTCGCCACCAGCTCGGCGTGCGATCCCAGTTCGAGAATGCGACCGTCGTCGACCACCGCGATGCGATCGGCCCGCATCGCGGTCGAAAGACGGTGGGCGACGATGATCGCGGTACGGCCCTCGAGCAGCGCGTCGAGCCCGGCCTCCACCTTGGTCTCCGACTTGAGGTCGAGGTTCGACGTGGCTTCGTCGAGGACGAGCACTCGGGGGCCGGCGAGGAACGCCCGGGCGAGGGCGACGAGCTGGCGCTCCCCCGACGACATCGAGACGCCGCGCTCGTGCACCGGGGTGTCGACGCCTTCGGGCAGCCGCTCGATGAGCTCGGTGAGCCCCACCCGGTTGACCGCTTCGGTCACCTCGTCGTCGGTGGCATCCGGACGCGCGAACGAGATGTTGTCGCGCATCGTGCCCGCGAACAGGAACGGCTCCTGCGGCACGACACCGAGTTGGCGCCGCAACGAGTCGAGACCCACGTGGCGCAGGTCGTGGCCGTCGATCATCACCGAACCCTCGGTGGGGTCGTAGAAGCGCGTCACCAACTTCGCAATGGTCGACTTCCCCGCGCCGGTCGGGCCGACGAGCGCGATGGTCTCCCCCGCAGCGATGTCGAGGTCGACCTCGCGCAACACCGGCTTGGCCGGGTCGTAAGCGAACGAGACGTCGGTCAACGTGACCCGGCCCTCGATCGGCGGCAGCGGCTCGGCGTCGGCCGGCTCCTCGACCGTCGGCCGGGTCGAGAGCAGGTCGTCGAGCTTCAGGATCGCGGCCTGGCCCTGCTGATACAGGTTGTACTGCGCGACCAGGAGCTGGATCGGCAGGAAGAACGAGTTCAGGTAGAGGATGAACGCGGTGAGCTCACCGATGCTGAGGTTGCCGTCGCGCACCATGTTGCCGCCGACGAGTAGCAGGATCGCCTGGCCGATCAACCCGACGAACTCGGTCGACGCGCCGTAGTTGGCGGCGAGGTGCGCGGTGTGGTCGTTGGCGTCGCGGTACACGCCCGACACGTTGCGGTGGAACAACACGTTGTTGCGGGCCCGGTTGAAACCGGCGACGACCCGCACGCCCGACAAGCTCTCCGAGAGGTCGCTGAGCACGTTGGCGATGCCGTCGCGCACCCGCTCGTAGCCGCGATCGGAAGTCGTGCGGAACCAGAGCGACAGCCCGGTGAGCGCGGGCACGATCAGCACCAGCGTGATCAACGCGAGCTCGACGTTGTAGAAGAAGAGGATCACCGTGACGACGAGCATGGTGAGACCCTGCAGTGCGAGCTGTGGGAGGCCGTCCTGCAGCAACTGCTGGAGCGACTCGATGTCGCTCGTCATGCGGGTCATGATCACGCCCGCCTTCTCCTCGGTGTAGTAGTCGAGGGAGAGGCGTTGGAGATGAGCGAACACCCGCACCCGGAGCTCGAACATCACTCGCGACGCGACGCGTCCGGTGGTCGCCACGCGGAAGCCGCTGGCGACGGCGGAGATGACGACCGCAAGGATCGCCAGCACGCCGATGATCGTGAGCGCGGTCCAGTCCTTCTTGCTGATGCCGTCGTCGATGCCCATCTGGCTGAGGAACGGGCCCGCCTGGATGGCCAACGCCTCGACCACGATGAAGAACGACGACAGCCACATCATCTTCTTGTGCGGCGTCAGCATCCGGCGCAGGGTCACGCCGCTCTGCTTCATCTGGTGGGAGAAGCCACCTTCGGGGCTGGTCCACTCCGGCTCGTCGGCGAGGAGGGTTTCGACGCCCTGCTGCAGCTCCCACGGGATCCCGGCGAAGGGCAATCCGTTGCCCGGGTTGCCGGGTGAGCCACCCGGCCGCGCGCCCCGATCGGCGCCCCACCCATCATGCTGCCGCCGCCCCAGGCCATCAGTCGAGGTCCTTCATCTCGGCGATGTCGGCATCGAGGACCTTCGACTCCGCGACGTCGGCGTCGGCGACCGACTCCCACCCGGGCCGGCGGCCGGCCCCGTTCGGCGGGACCGGTTCGATGTCGTCGTCGGCCGCGTCGGCCTCGGCTTCGGCTTGCGCCAGGATCTCCGCGTAGCGCGGCTCGGTGGCCAGGAGCTCGTTGTGCGTGCCCTCGGCGATGATCCGGCCACCCTCCACGACCGCCACCCGGTCGGCCAGGCTGATGGTCGACAAGCGGTGGGCGATGATCAGCGTCGTCCGGTTGCTCATGAGCTTGCGCAGCGCGACGTGGATCTGCTGCTCGATCTGCACGTCGATCGCGGAGGTGGCGTCGTCGAGCACCAGGATCGGGGGGTTCACGAGCAGCGTGCGGGCGATGGCCAGGCGCTGCCGCTGACCACCCGAGAGCGTGAACCCGCGCTCACCGACGATCGTGTCGTAGCCCTCGGGCAGCTCGAGCACGAAGTCGTCGGCACCGGCGGCGACGGCCGCGGCACGCACCTCCTCGAGCGACGCGTCGGGGCGCCCGTAGGCGATGTTGTCGCGGATCGACACCGAGAAGAGGAACGGTTCGTCGAGCACCATGCCGATGTGGTGCCGCAGGCTCGGCAAGGTGAGATCACGCACGTCGTGGCCGTCGACGCGCACTGCACCGTCAGTCACGTCGTAGAAGCGGGCGAGGAGCCGCGCCGTGGTCGACTTCCCGCTCCCGGTGCGCCCGACCAATGCCACCGTCTCCCCCGGCCGGAGGCGGAGATCGAATCCCGACAGCACCGCTGTGCCATTGGCGTAGCCGAAGTCGACGTTGTCGAAGTGCACGTCGCCGGCGCAGTCGACGAGATCCACCGCGCCGGGGCGGTCGACGACGTCGGGCTGCTCGTCGAGGACCTCGTAGATACGTTGCGCCGACGCCGACGCGCGCTGGCCCATCATCAGGATCATCCCGAGCTGACGGAACGGCGGCTGCAGCATGAGCACGTAGGCGTTGAACGCGACGATGTCGCCGACCGTCGCCCGCCCGTTGATGGCGAGGTAGCCGCCGTAGAACAAGACGATGGCCTGGCCGAGGCGGGGCAGGTTCTCGAGCAGCGGCGACCACTTGGCGCGGATGTCGGCGTCCTTGACGTTTGCCCACTCGGCGCGCATGGCGGCGCCGGTCAGCGACTTGAGCTGGTTGTCCTCCGCCGCGAACGACTTGACGACGCGCACGCCGTTGATGTTCTCGTCGACGACGGTCGCGACATCCGCGAGCCGGGCCTGGATGAGCCACGACACGGGGAACATCTGCTTCCGCATCTTCACGCCGACGATGTAGACGAACGGCATGGTCGACATCGTCACGATGGCAAGCGGCACGTTGATCGACAACATCTCCGCGAACGCGAGGACCGCGACGCTGCACTGCACGATGATGCTCGGCGCGAACGCGAGGTACATCTGCACCGAGCGGATGTCGGAGTTGGCGCGCGAGATGAGCTGGCCCGACTGCACGCGGTCGTAGAACGAGAACGACATGCGGCTCAGGTGCTCGTACATGATGTTCCGCAGGTCGTACTCGATGCGGTACGCGGTCTTGAGCAGGTAGAGCCGCGACACGTAGGTGAAGCCGAACCGGATCACCGCGAGGATCACGATGATCACCACGAAGTGTCCGAGCGATTGGCTCGGATGACTCAGCGAGTCGATCGCCTGGCCGACTTCGTTGGGGATCTGCACCTGGATGGCCAGGCCGAGGAACGACGCGACCAGCGCCAGGCTGAACATGCCCTTGTGCGCGAGGACAATCGGCATGACCCGCTTCAGCCACGACCCGCCGCGGTCGGGCTTGATGTTGGCGCGCGGGGGCGGGTACAGCGGGGTGACGTTCACCGGCACGAACGGCGACGACACGTCGGCACCGAACGCACCCATGCTCACCGGACGGCTCGCCGGGTCGCGATCGTGGGTGGCGGTCACCGCGCGTCGCCCTTCACGTGCTCTTCGCGGGAGCGGTCGAGCGCGCGGTTCCAGCCGTCGATCGCCTCGACCACGACGTCGCGGTCATCGTCGAGATAGTCGGCGATGCCGGCGAGACGTGCTTCGGCCGCGGTGTCGGCGTCGGCCAGGATCTGCTGCCCGCCGGCGGTGAGGAGCAGGGTGAGGCGACGCCGATCCTGGGGGTCGGCGCGGCGCTCCACCAGATCGCGTGCGACGAGGCCGTCGATCAGTGCGGTGACGCTCGGGGGGCTCACTGCCAATTGGCGTGCCAGCACCGACGAGGCGCTCGAGCCGTCGCCGAGCAACGCGAGGACGCGGTACTGCGGCAAGGAGAGGTCGAGGGGGACGAGTGCTCGCTCGACCTGTTTGGCCAACCGGGCGACCGCTCGGCCGGCGCCTGCGGGCATCGGCGCGGCCGTCGCGGTGGCGGACGCGGGTTTGGCCGCGCTTCCCTTCGTGCCCCTCACTGTTCCAGACCCATATGTTTAGGGTATCGAACTAATACGGGTGCGCACCAGACCGCCACGCGAGACTGGAGCGGCGCGAGCGTGGCGGAACCGGCAGACGCGCCAGGTTTAGGTCCTGGTGTCCGCAAGGACGTGGGAGTTCGAGTCTCCCCGCTCGCACAAGGGCGACGCAGCGACCGAGCGTCGGCCGCGCCTACCGATCATCTACGTTCGTCTTGCGTCGTTCTCGAGCTGGTCCGCGGTGGTTGCTTCATCCCTCGTCGACGGCACTCCGGCCAGCGACACGCGAGAGTGCCGGTACCGCGTGCGCGAGATGTGCCGTGATGCGCTCCCTATGACGACGGTCCGATGAGCGTTCGGTGCGTCGTCGTTCTGTGCTTCAACGCGTAGCACCATCGGAAGTTCAAGGGCACTGCGGACCGAGCGGTCTTGTCCGTGGACAATCAGGTCAGGCGCTCGAGCCGCCGCGAGCGACCCTTCACTGCCTCGCGGCCGCCTCCGCGAGTCCCCGGCCCACGAGGACTCGCGCCAGATGACGACGGAATTCGGCGTCGGCGTTCAGGTCAGTAGTCGGTTCGGTGTCGTCGGCGGCGTGGGCAGCGGCGTCGTCGACCGCGGCACCGCCGTCGAGCGCCCGCTCCACACCGGTTGCACGCAGGGGCGTCGGACCCATGTTGACGAGTGCGACGCGTGACGGCGCGCCGTGCACCACTGCGGAACCGACGATCGCCCAGTCCTGGGCCCGGCGGTTGAACTTCTGGTACGACCATCCCGCCCCGTGCATCTTCGCGAAGCGGATCTCGATGACCATCTCGTCCTGCGCGAGCGCGGTCTCGATGAAGTCGGTGAAGAAGTCGGTTGCCGCGATCGACCGTTCGCCACCGGGACCCCGCACGACGATCTCGGCGTCGAGCACGAGAGCGACCGCCGGCAGATCGGAGGCGGGATCGCCGTGCGCGAGCGAACCGCCCAGCGTGCCGCGGTGGCGCACCTGCGGGTCGCCGACGAGCGAGGCGGCGTGGCGGAGCAGGGGCACATGTTCGGCCAGCACCGTCGACGTCTCAACCTCGCGATGGCGGGTCAGCGCGCCGACGGCGACGTGATCGTTGCTCTCCCGGATGTACGACAGCTCGCCGATGCGGGCGACGTCGACGAGCACCGCGGGCGTCGCCAGCCGCAGCTTCATGAGCGGCAACAGGGAGTGGCCACCTGCGATCAGCTTGGCTTCGTCACCGTGTTCCGCGAGCAGCGAGACGGCTTCGTCGGCCGATCCGGCGCGTACGAAGTCGAACTTCGCCGGGATCACGACGCCACCGCCTTCGCGGCTCGGATGGCGTCCCAGACGTGTTGCGGGGACGCCGGCATGGTGACGTCGCGCACGCCCATCGGCGCGAGCGCATCGACCACCGCGTTCATGACCGCGGGCGTCGACGCGATCGTGCCCGCCTCGCCGATGCCTTTGACCCCCATCGGGTTCGTCGGGCTCGGGGTGACGGTGTGATCGAGCTCGAAGGTGCCGAACTCCGCCGCCGACGGCACGAGGTAGTCGGTGAACGTGGTGGTCTGGAGGTTGCCGCCGGCGTCGTAGACCGCGTCCTCGTAGAGCGCCTGCGCGATGCCCTGCACGATGCCGCCGTGCAACTGGCCCTCGACGATGAGCGGGTTGATCTGGTTGCCGCAGTCGTCGACCGCGACGTAGCGCAGGATCTCGACGTGGCCGGTCTCGTCGTCCACCTCGACGACGCACGCATGGGTACCGAACGGGAAGGTGAAATTCGGCGGGTCCCAAGTGACGCTCTCGGCCAGACCCGGTTCCATCCCGTCGGGCAGGTCGTGGGCGGTGAACGCGCCGAACGCGATTTCGCCGAACGCCATCGATCGGCTCGGGGTGCCCTTCACCGCGAACCCACCGTTCACGTACTCGAGGTCTTCTTCGGCGGCCTCGAGGTGGTGCGCCGCGATCGTTCGCGCCTTGTCGAGGACGCGCTCGGTCGCGAGGAACACCGCCGTGCCACCGACCGCCAGCGAGCGGGAGCCGTAGGAATCCATGCCGGTCGGCGCGATGGCGGTGTCGGAGTGCAGCACGTCGATGTCGTCGACGCCGATGCCGAGCTGGTCGGCGACGATCATCGACCAACAGGTCTCGTGACCCTGACCGTGGGGTGAGGTTCCGGTGACCACTTCCACCCGCCCGGTCGGCAGCACGCGGACGGTCGCCGCCTCCCATCCACCGGCGCCGTACTTCAGCGACGCGAGGACCCGGCTCGGGGCGAGCCCGCACATCTCCACGTAGGACGACAAGCCGATCCCGAGATGCCTGGTGGAACCCGACGCGCGACGGTCTCGCTGCTCTCGACGCCGGTCGTCGTAGCCGACCATCTCGAGCGCCCGGTCGAGCGCCGCCGCGTAGTTGCCGCTGTCGAACAACAGCCCGGCCGCGGACGTGTACGGGAAGGCGTCGGGCGCGATGAAGTTCCGGCGCCGGACCTCTGCCGGGTCGATGCCGAGACGCGCGGCCAAGGCGTCCATCGCCCGCTCGATCGCGTACGTGGCCTCGGGACGACCGGCGCCTCGGTACGCGTCGGTCGGCGTCTTGGAGGTGAACACCCCGGTGCACGTAAACGAGTACGCGGGGATGTCGTAGCTGCCGTGGTAGAGGAACGCGCCGAGCAACGGGATGCCGGGCGTGACGAGTTGCAGGTACGCCCCCATGTCGGCGAGGAGATGGACGCGCACCGCGGTTACTTTGCCCGACGCGTCGGCAGCCAGCTCGATGTCCTGGATCTGACCACGACCGTGCACCGTGGCCGTAGCGTTCTCGCTGCGGTCTTCAGTCCACGCGACGGGCTGGTGCAAGCGATGAGCCAACGCGAGCGCGAGGACCTCTTCGGCGTACACGTCGAGCTTGGACCCGAAGGCCCCACCGACCGAGGGAGCGATGACCCGCAGCTTGTGCTCGGGCAGACCACACGTGATGCCGAGCATGATCTTCAGTATGTGCGGAATCTGCGTTGACGAGTAGATCGTAAACTCACCGGCGAAGGGCTGGGGCACCACACACACGCCACGTGGCTCCATGGCCGCGGGGATGAGGCGCTGCTGCACATACCGCTCGGTGACCGTGTGGACCGCGTTGGCGAACGCGGCGTCGACCGCCGCCGGGTCCGGCGTCAACTCCCAGGTGTACGACGCGTTGGTGCCGAGATCGGCGTGGAGCACGACCGTGTCGGCCAGCGCTTCTTCGAGATCCACCACCGCCGGCAGCGGGTCGTAGTCGACGACCACCGCTTCGACCGCGTCGCGCGCTTCGTACGCGGTGTGCGCGACGACGACCGCGAGCGCGTCGCCGACGTAACACGCGTGATCGACGGCCAGCGGGTAGTGCACCGGGTTCTTCATGTCGTCGGTCACCGGCCACGCGCACGGCATCGGCGCCGCCCACTCGTCGACGAGGTCGGCGCCGGTGAACACCGCGACGACACCGGGCATGGCCGCGGCGGCCTTGGTGTCGATGGCAGTGATGCGCGCGTTTGCGTGGTTGCTGCGAACCAGGGCGAACTGCAACGCGCCGGGCACGACGAGATCGGCGACGAAGCGAGCTTCGCCGGTGAGCAGCGGCGGGTCCTCCTTGCGCCGCAGCCTCGTGCCGACCACCGCCGTCATCGTGCAGCTCCGGTCGCGACCACTGCCTTCACGATGTTCTGGTACCCGGTGCACCGACACAAGTTGCCCTCGAGCCCATGGCGCACGCCATCGTCGTCGAGTGCGCCGTTCTCCTCGAGGAGCGATACCGCGGCCATCACCATTCCCGGAGTGCAGTACCCGCACTGCAGCGCGTGGAACTCCTGGAACGCCCGCTGCACGGGGTGGAGCTCACCGTCGACGGCGAGGCCTTCGATGGTGGTGACCGACTGGCCGTCGGCCTGCACCGCAAGAACCGTGCACGACTTCACCGACTCGCCGTCGACAAGCACGGTGCAGGCGCCGCACGACGAGCTGTCGCACCCCACGTTGGTGCCGGTCAACCCGAGCACACTCCGCAGGTAGTGCACCAGCAGCAGGCGGGGTTCGACGTCGTGGCGCCGCCGCACCCCGTTCACGGTCATCGAAGTCTCCATAGGACCGACCCCCCGTCGAGCGCGTGCTCGGGCCAATGATGGACCCGCGAGCGCGCGTGCGCCAGCGGTTGACGGCGTCAGCCGCGAACTGGACGACGTTGTCGGTCGTTGCCTCGACGAACCCGAGAAGCGTCCGCGGGACAAGGGTCTGGCACGGGCTCAGTTCGACGTTCACGGATGAGGGCGTCGACGAGGCCGAGTCCGGGTCTCTGACGCCAGTTGACGGCGCCGCCGCTTCGTGATGAAATACTTAGATGCATAGTTATTTGGTTGTTTGGTGATCGCGCTGCGGCTCGACACGAAGTCGGGCGTTCCTCCGTACCTGCAGATCGCGCAGCAGGTCCGCCAAGCGTTGGTGGCGGGTGTGCTTGTGCCGGGAGATCAGTTGCCGACGGTGAAGGAAGTCGTCACGAAGTTGGCGATCAACCCGAACACCGTGTTCAAGGGCTACCGGGAGCTGGAGCGCGAAGGGCTCGTCGAGGGGCGTCCGGGGGCCGGCACGTTCGTGCTCCGCCGGCCACCGGGGCCACCGCGCGCGACGCACGCGGCACTCGCTCGGAGTCTGGCCCGCTGGGTCGAGCGCGCCCGTGCCGCCGGTCTCGACGACAGGTCGATCGAGGCTCTGCTGCGCGAGATGCTCCACGCCGGCGCCGGCGAGGCGATCGCATGACCGAACACGCGATCGAGACATCCCGGCTCGGTAAACGTTACGGGTCGGTATGGGCGCTACAGGACTGCTCGATTTCGGTACCGACCGGTCGAGTGTCCGGCTTGGTCGGGGCCAACGGTGCCGGGAAGACGACGTTGATGCGAATGCTCGCCGGTCTGAGCCGCCCAAGCACTGGGAACGCGCTCGTCGCCGGCCGTCGCCCGGCCGACGACCGCGAGTTCTTGGCGCAGATCGGTTACCTCGCGCAGGAAGTGCCGCTCTATCGGCGGTGGAACGCGGCGGATCACCTGGCGTTCGGCTCGCACATGAATCCGGTCTGGGACGAGAACCTCGCTCGCGACCGACTGCTCAGCTTGCGGATTCCGCTCGATCGTCCGATGGAGAAGCTCTCGGGCGGGATGCGTGCCCAGGTCGCGCTCGCTCTCGCGCTCGGGAAAAGACCGCGGGTGTTGCTCCTCGACGAACCGGTCGCCGCGCTCGACCCACTCGCCCGACGCGAGTTCCTGGCGTCGCTCGCCGCGGCGGTCGTCGAGGGTGACGTCACCGTCCTCATGTCGAGCCATCTCCTGCCCGACCTCGAGCGGGTCTGCGATCATCTGATCCTCCTTGCCGACTCCCAGCCGGTGATCTGCGCCGAGATCGACGAGCTGCTGGCGTCACACAAGCTGCTGAGCGCGCCAACGCGCGAGACCTCGACAATCCAGCGCAACCACCACATCGTCACCCAGACGCGCACACCACGCGAAGTCACCCTCACGGTCAAGCTCAACGGACCCGTCCTCGACCCTGCATGGCGCGTCGACGACCTCAGCCTTGAAGACATCGTGCTCGCCTATCTGGGCCAACACACGACCGACGCCCCGCAATTCGAGGAGATCCGATGAACTGGCTCCTGTGGCGCCAACATCGCAGCCAGGTTCTCGTCACCGGCGTGCTCCTCGGCCTCTTCGCCGTCGCGGTGGCCGTGACCGGTGTGCACATGGCCCATTCCTACGACCACGCGGTCCGCAACTGCACGACGAACGGCACGTGCTCACTCGTCAGGAACATCTTCCACGGCGACGGCGCCATCGTCGACCTCGTCCACTTGAGCATCGTGGTACCTGTCCTTGTTGGCGTGCTCGGCGTGACCCTCATCACGCTCGAGACCGAGCACGCCACCAACATCCTGGCCTGGACCCAGACCGTGACCCGCCGCCGCTGGCTTTTCACGAAGATTGCTGCTGTCCTTCTCGCAACCCTGGTCCTGAGCGTCGCGGTCGCCGCGCTGGTCACATTGTGGTCGGGAACCCCGAACTCGCTCTACGGCAACCGCTTCGAAGGCACACAGTTCGACACCCAGAACATCGCACCGATCGCGTTCGCGCTGTTCGCCGTCGCGCTCGGCATTGCCATGGGCAGCGTGCTGCGCCGCACGCTTCCCGCGCTCGCGACCACCATCGGCATCTACATCGGCGTCCGAGTTCTCGTCGCGGTGTACCTACGGCCCCACTACATGACGGCCTTGACCCACACGTACCCGCTCAACGCCGCCGTCAACGCCCCATCCGGCTCGTGGACCCTGAACCAACACATCATCGATCCGACCGGTCACGACGTCGGCAGCGGCATCAGCATTCCCACCGCGTGCCAAACCGCGACCCGAGGCGGGATCGACAGCTGCCTGACCCGCCTCGGCTACCGCAACAGCATCACCTATCAACCTCCCAGCCACTACTGGCACTTCCAGATCACAGAATCCGTCCTCTACCTCACCCTCTCCGTCGGCCTCATCACCCTCGCGACCGTCCACACACTCCGACACGACGCCTGACGCAAGCGGCAAAGCCCGGGGAACAGGCGAGCACAACGCCTGAACGTGACCGCGCGCGCAGTTCAGCTATTGGCCGAGCGCGATGAGATTCCCGTTGGCGAGTGGTACGTAGACGATGCCGTTGGATACCGTCACCTCGCCTTGCACTGTGCTCTTCGTGTTGTACGTGAACACCGTGGCCCCGTTGGCTGTGTTGAGGAACGTGATGTTGCCACCGGCGCCGACGCCCTCGATGAGCAGCCCGGGCACCTCGGTGAGCGCGGCGGTCATGAAGCCGGTCTGGCACGACCGCCACACGAACGCCCCGGTCGCCGGATCGAGCGCGCTGATGTTTCCGTAACAGCTCACGCCGTTGATGGTCGCACCGCCGCCACCCACGTAGAGGTACGTCCCGTCCCAGCTGGCTGAGACGATCGAGCGGGGGCTTCCGCTGGGATCGGCGATGGTTGACTGCCAAACGGGACCGGCGGCGAGGTCGTTCCGATCCCAGGCAAAGAAGAGGCCGTCTTTGTTCAGTGCTCCGACAAGCGCGCGCGGCACGCCGTTGATCGTGGCGGTGAAGAGCGTGGGGGTCCCGCCGAAGTCTTCGTCACCGAACACCTGCTCCGACGCGGGGACGGTCCAGCTCGAGAGAATCGCCAGGTCGCTGGCTCTCAGTTTGACGATCGCAGGCGCCAGATTGAGGCCGGGCGTGTGGCACGCATTCGGCGTCCCCGTGGTCACGTAGATGCTGCCGTCACTCGGGTCGATGGCGGGAGAAGTCCAGATTCCGGCGCCGATGCAGCCGTCCGGCACCATGTTGGCGACGTGTTGGATGGCTCCGGTCGACGCATCCAACTGCACGAGTTGCCCCTGCACGAGCGGACAGTCACCGAACGACGAGACCCCCTCGTAGATGCTGCCGTTGTAGAGGATGGGTGAAGCCCACAGGTAGACGCCGGGTGGCGCCCCGAGGCTGGTCTTCCAGACCAGGGCGCCCGTGAGCGCATTCAGCGCGTACATGTTGCCGTCGCCCCCGGGGACGTACACCACCGAGGTGCCGCCCATCTGGCCGACAGTGACCGTCCCGCTCACGCCTGCCGTCGAAGGACTGCACGCGGCGTCGGTCGTGACCCCGATGTTGACCGACCAGACGTCCTTCCCCGTGAGGTCGGTGCCGTGCACGAAGCCTGCCCAGTCGCCCCAGTACACGAGGTTGTTGGCCACGATGGGCTGGGCGAAGGACCCAACCGCACCCGGCGCGGTCCAGTGCAGTTTGAGATGGGTCACGTTGGCCGGCGTGACGCCGGTTTCGGACGGGTAGTAGCCGCTGCGCCCGAGGTCGCCGCGGTACGTGGCGACCTGGGACGGAGGCGGTGTCCCCGGCAGGTAGGTGAACTGGTCCGCCCCGCCGGTGGCGCTCGTGCCGCCCGACGTGGTCACCGTCACGTCGACGGTGCCCGTCCCCGCCGGAGGAGTGACGGTGATGCCGGTGTCGCTGTTGACGGTGAACGTCGTGGCCGGCGTAGTGCCGAAGTTCACGATGCTCGCGCCGGTGAAGTTGGTGCCGGTCACGACCACCGAGGTGGTGTTGAATCCCGATGCCGGGCTCACGCCGGTGATGGTCGGTGCCGACGGCACCGTGTAGGTGAACCGGTCGTTCGAGCCGACCGGGCTCGTGCCACCGGGTGTCGTGACGCTCACGTCGACCGTGCCCGTCCCCGCCGGCGCGGTGGCGAAGACAGTGGTCGCGTTGCTCACGGTGAACGTCGTGGCCGGCGTGGCGCCGAAGTTGACGGCCGTGGCGCCCGAGAAGTTCGTCCCCGTGATCGTCACGAAGGTGCCGTTCGGCCCCGACGTCGGGCTCACGCTGCTCACGACGGGCGCGGGCGGCACGGTGTACGTGAAGTGGTCGACGGCGCTGGCGGCGCTCGTTCCCCCGGGTGTGGTCACGGTCACGTCAATGGTCCCGAGTGGGGCGGCGGGAGCCGTGACGGTGGCCGAGGTGGGGCTGTTCACGGTGAAGAAGACCGCGGGGTTGCTCGCCCCGAAGTTCACCGCCGACGCGCCCCCGAGCCCGGTACCGGTGACGGTGACCGTGGTCCCGCCCGTGCTCGGGCCCGAAGCGGGGCTCACTCCGGTGACCGTCGGCACCGGCGGGACGGTGTACGTGTACTTGTCGGCGGCGGTCGTTGCGGTCGTGCCCCCGGCCGTCGTAACCGTCACGTCGACACTCCCGAGCTTGCCGGCGGGGGAGGTGGCGGTGATGGTGTTGTCGTTCTGCAGCTGGAAGGTCGTGGCCGGCGTGGTGCCGAAGTTCACCGCCGATGCGCTTGTCAGCCCGGTACCGTTGATGGTCACCGTGGTCCCGCCCGTGCTCGACCCCGACAAGGGACTCACGCCGGTGATCGTGGGGACAGGAGGCGGAGGACCGGCGGTGATGGCGACGTTCTGAACTTGATGAACGTCGTTGAACCCTCCGGTCGCGCCGGTGAACCCGAGCAGCACGTACGGCGGCAGGCTGGTCGTGTAGTTGAGCACCTGGGTGCCGTCCATCGTCACGCTCAGACCCGTCGAGAACGTGGTCACCACGAAGTGGTGCATCGTGTTCACGAGAGAAGGGATAGACGAGTTCGACGTCACGTAGTTCAACGACTGAGTCGGCGACGACGCAGACGTCGCGATGCCCACGAAGTTGCTCGACGGGTCGGCGGAGTTCTGCCACGTGTCGAGCGAGACTGCGATCCCGTTGATCCCCGAGAACCCTTCACCACCTCCGTTGCTCCCCAACGCGGTCGGTTTCGTGACGCTCGCGTCGGCGAGCGTGAACGTCATCCCGTCGGCTCCGGCGCCCGGACCGATGAACGCATCGAACGAAGCGGTGACACCCACGCCAGGGACCGGCGTCGGCCAGAAGGCCGACCCCGCCAACCAGTTGGTGGCCGGCGTCACCTGCAGGTTCGCCGGCGACGCAGTCGTCACGAGCTGCGCCGAACCGTTGAGCTGCCATCCACCCGCCACCGGCGACGGGACCGATCCGGGGGCCGGCCCCGCCGTATAGGTGAACTCGTCATCACCGGTGGTCGCGCTCGTGCCGGTCGGGGTGGTGACCGTCACGTCGACGGCGCCGGTCCCGGGCGGGGCGATCGCGGAGATCGTGGTCGGATTGTTCACCGTGAACGTCGTCGCCGGCGTGGTTCCGAAGTCCACCGCCGACACGCCGGTGAGGTCCGTGCCGCCGACGGTGACCAAAGCACCAACGGGCCCCCCCAGCGGATCGACACTGGTCACAGTGGGCGGGGGCGGAGGGAGCGCGATGTAGGTGAACTGGTCGCTCGGGGTGGTGGCGCTCGCGCCGGAGCCGGTGGTGACGATCACGTCAACCGAGCCCGTCCCCGCCGGCGTCGTCGCGGTGATGGAGGTGTCGTTCTGCACCGAGTACGTCGCGGCGGGCGTTGCGCCGAAGTTCACCGCGCTCACGCCGGTGAAGTTGGTTCCGGTGATCGTGACCGAGGTCCCGCCTGTGCTGGTGCCCGAGGTCGGGCTCACACCGGTGACCACGGGAGGCGGCAGCGGCGTGTACGTGAACTGGTCGTTCGCGTTGGCCGCGCTAGTGCCCTTACCCGTGGTGACGGCCACGTCGACGACGCCGACGCCCAACGTGCTGGGCGGCGCCGTGGCCGTGATGGATGTGGCGCTCTGCACCGAGTACGTCGCGGCGGGCGTTGCGCCGAAGTTCACCGCGCTGACGGTGCTGAAGTTCGCGCCCGTGATGGTCACCGCGGTGCCGCCGGTGGTCGGCCCGGACGACGGGCTCACATTGGTGACGATGGGCACCGGCAGCGGCGGTCCGGCCGTGATGGACACGTTCTGGATCTGGTGGATGTCGTTGAACCCTCCGGTCGCGCCGGTGAACCCGACGAGCACGTAGGGCGGCAGCGCCGCCGTGTAGCTGAGCACCTGGGTGCCGTCCATGGTCACGGTCATGCCGGTCGACGCCGTCGTCACGACGAAGTGGTGCAAGGTGTTCACCAGCGACGGGATCGACGAGTTGGTCGACGCGTAGGTCAACGACTGTGTGGGCAGCGACGCAGTCGCGATGCCCACGAAGTTGCTCGACGGGTCGCCGGTGTTCTGCCAGGTATCCAGGGATACCGCGACCCCGTTGATCCCCGAGAACCCTTCACCACCCCCGTTGACCCCCAACGCGGTGGGCTGAGTGACGCTCGCGTCCGCAAGGGTGAACGTCATCCCGTCGGCCCCCGAACCCGGACCGATGTAGGCATCGAACGCGGCCGAGATTCCCACCCCGGGCACCGGGACGGGCCAGAAGGCCGAGCCCACCACCCAGTTCGTGGCCGGCGTCAGCTGCAGGTTGGCCGGCGACGCATCGGCGACCAACTGGGCCGAACCGTTGAGCTGCCATCCCCCCGACACCGGCGACGGAATCGAGCCGGGTGCTGAGGCGGTGTAGGTGTACTGGTCGTTCGGGTTGGTGGCACTCACGACCCCGCCGGTGGTGACGGTCACGTCAACCGTGCCCGAACCCGCCGGAGCCGTCGCGGTGATGGTCGTGGCGTTGCTCACCGTGAACGACGCCGCCGGCGTGGCACCGAAGATCACCGCCGACGCGCCGGTGAAGTTCGTACCCGAGATCGTGACCGACGTCCCACCCGCACTCGGACCCGACGACGGACTCACCCCCGTCACCGTCGGCGCCGGCGGCGGCGGCGGCGCGACGTACGCGTACTGGTCGTTGGCGTTGGTGGCGCTCGCGCCCCCGGCGGTGGTGACGGTCACGTCGACCGTGCCCGAACCCGCTGAAGCGGTCGCGGTGATCGTGGTCGCGCTGTTCACCGTGAACGACGCCGCCGGCGTGGCACCGAAGCTCACCGCCGACGCGCCGGTGAAGTTCGTACCCGAGATCGTGACCGAAGTCCCACCCGCACTCGGACCCGACGACGGACTCACACCCGTCACCGTCGGCGCCGGCGGCGGCGCGACATACGCGTACTGGTCGGCGCTACCGACCACACTCGTGCCCCCACCTGTGGTGACGGTGACGTCGACCGTGCCCGTCCCCGCCGGAGAGGTTGCGGTGATGGTCGTCGCGCTGTTCACCGTGAACGCGCCGGAGTTGCTCGATCCGAACTTCACCGCCGACGCGCCGGTGAAGTTCGTACCCGAGATCGTGACCGAAGTCCCACCCGCACTCGGACCCGATACCGGGCTCACGCCGGTCACCGTCGGCGCCGGCGGCGGCGCCACATACGCGAAATGGTCGGCGCTACCGACCACACTCGTGCCCCCACCCGTGGTGACGGTCACGTCGACCGTGCCCGTCCCCGCCGGAGCCGTCGCCGTGATCGTGGTCGCGTTGTTCACCGTAAACGTCGTCGCCGCCGCCGCACCGAACTTCACCGCCGACGCACCCGTCAGTCCCGCGCCGGAAATCGTCACCGACGTCCCACCAGCACTCGGACCCGACGACGGACTCACACCCGTCACCGTCGGCGCCGGAGGCGGCACGACATACGTGAAATGGTCAGCCGCGCCGGTCGCGCTCGTACCCCCTACGGGCGTGGTGACGGTCACGTCGACCGTGCCCGTCCCCGCCGGCGCCGTCGCCGTGATCGTGGTATCGCTGCCGACCGAGTAGCTGGCGGCCGGCGTGGCACCGAACTTCACCGCCGACGCACCCGTCAACCCCGCGCCGGAAATCGTCACCGACGTCCCACCCGCACTCGGACCCGACGACGGCGTCACCCCCGTCACCGTCGGAACCGGCGGCGGCACGACATACGTGAAATGGTCGTTCGAGTTCGTCGCGCTCGTACCCCCACCGGGGGTCGTCACCGTCACGTCAACCGTGCCGGTCCCCGCCGGCGCCGTCGCCGTGATCGTCGTCCCGTTGGTCACCGTGAACGACGAGGCCGGCGCGGCACCGAACTTCACCGCCGACGCCCCCGTCAGTCCCGTGCCCGAAATCGTCACCGACGTCCCACCCGCACTCGGACCCGACGACGGACTCACACCCGTCACCGTCGGAACCGGCGGCGGCACGACATACGTGAAATGGTCGTTCGAGTTCGTCGCGCTCGTACCCCCACCGGGGGTCGTCACCGTCACGTCAACCGTGCCCGTCCCCGCCGGCGCCGTCGCCGTGATCGTCGTCCCGTTGGTCACCGTGAACGACGAGGCCGGCGCGGCACCGAACTTCACCGCCGACGCCCCCATCAGTCCCGTGCCCGAAATCGTCACCGACGTCCCACCCGCACTCGGACCCGACGACGGCGTCACCCCCGTCACCGTCGGAACCGGCGGCGGCACGACATACGTGAAATGGTCGTTCGAGTTCGTCGCGCTCGTACCCCCGGGAGTGGTCACGGTCACGTCGACCGTGCCCGTCCCCGCCGGAGCCGTCGCCGTGACCGTGGTATCGCTGCCGACCGAGTAGCTGGCGGCTGCAGTGGCGCCGAATTTCACCGCCGACGCCCCCGTCAGTCCCGTGCCCGAAATCGTCACCGACGTCCCACCCCCATTCGGACCTGACGACGGCGTCACCCCCGTCACCGTCGGAACCGGGGGCGGCGGACCGGAGGTGATGGACACGTTCTGGACCCGGTGGATGTCGTTGAACCCGCCGGTCGCTCCGGTGAAGCCGACGAGCACGTTGGACGGCAGGCTGGTCGTGTACGTGAGCACCTGGGTGCCGTCCATCGTCACGGTCATGCCGGTCGAGGAGGTCGTCACCGCGAAATGGTGGAGGACGTTGCGCAGCACCGGGATCGACGAGTTGGTGGTCGCGTAGTTCAACGATTGCTGGCGGGGCGATGCAGTCGCGATGCCCACAAAACTCTTCGACGGGTCCTTGGTGTTCTTCCAGGTGTCGAGCGAGACGGCGATCCCGTTGATGCCGGCAAACCCTTCACCGCCGCCGTTGCTGCCCAACGCGGTGGGCTTCGTGGCACTCGCGTCCGCGAGGGTGAACGTCATCCCGTCGGCCCCCGAACCCGGGCCGATGAATGCGTCGAACGCGGCCGAGATACCTACCCCGGGCACCGGGGTGGGCCAGAAAGCCGAGCCCACCTGGTAGTTGGTGGCCGGCGTCAGTTGCAGGTTGGCCGGCGAGGCCGTGGTCACGAGCTGGGCCGTGCCGTTCAGCTGCCATCCACCCGCGACCGGCGACGGGATCGACACCGGGGAAGCCCCGGCACTGCCGGTGCCAGCACCGGCCAAGCCGGCGAAGACGACCGCCATCGTCACCGTCATCACCCACGAGCCCCGGAACCATCGCCGGGCGCTCGAGCGCTCGGTGCGGTGCGCAGGGCTCATGAGTTGCTCGCGGTGGCCGAGTCGCACGGAGCCGCGGTGCGTCGCACTGTCCTCACCGGTGATTCCTTTTCGCGTGGGCGCAGGATCCTCGGACGGGGTAATGCCACGGAACGTAGTACTACTTCACATTGCGACGCAATATCCCTTAACTCTGCACTTAGAGTGCGATCAGCGCAGATTCGGCGCGCGGATAGTGCTCAGTAACAGGCCGAAGGTGGCGACTGCGGCGAGTTGACCATCGGGCCAATGTGCTTCTCCGTTCCAGACCGAATCAACGGCTCACTCAGTCCAGAGTTCGCCATCGCGGGAATCGTGACGTTGCCTCGAAATGCGTTGGTGTGGCGAGCAGGGGACGATTGGATTCATCTCGGCTCAATGTCGCTGCCGGACGCACGGTTCGTAGGCGGCCTCCATTTATCAGCATGTTTGGTGTGGTCCGGTCAGACGCTTTAGCTCCGCCGTCACCAGCGAGCACCCGGTCGCGGTGGGCAAGCACGACGGCTCCCTCGGCTTTCGCGTCGGCGGCCTTCGGTATGGCACCGGCAGTCCGGAATGCACATCGCGCGTCAAATGGGAGCACCGCATGACGAAGCTCGAAGATCGGACCCGGCCCATTAGCCGAATTGCCTGAGGGAGACCACGCCCGTAACGTTCGCTCATACGGGAGTAATGCCCTCCCGCTCCCGTCCAGTCGAGGCGCCGGACCGTCCGTGTTCGGCGCTTCGGCGCGCCGCTGTTGATCATGCCGGATTGCCCTCCGCGCAAACATCGGGATCGTCGTGCGCCAAGGCAGAGCAGACATACGGGAGTCTTCGCGGACGCGGAGGACTGCCGTGCTGCGGTGTCGATGCGAGGAGCACTGGCGGTCGCTCGTGGTGCTGTCGGGCGTCGTTCGGCGCCGTGCCGGCGTCTAACC
The DNA here is from genome assembly GCA_963819735.1 of uncultured Actinomycetes bacterium. Classification (GTDB taxonomy): domain Bacteria; phylum Actinomycetota; class Acidimicrobiia; order IMCC26256; family DASPTH01; genus CAWFXC01. The sequence goes on from CAWFXC010000002.1 coordinate 415,595, forward strand.
AGCGGCTGGCTGGAACAGCTCGATCAGGTTTCCGGAGGGGTCGACGGCGAGCACTTGAGAACCTCCCGGACCGGATACGACCGCGTTGCGAAATCGCACGCCCTCCTCGGTGAGGCGCGCCACTTCCCGGTCGATGTCGTCGACGATGAGGTGGATGCGGTTCCAGCCGCCGGGTCCCGGTCGGTCCCCGTCCGTCATCGGTTGGCCGGCGGAGCTCTGCGGGCCTGAGAGCAACAGCCGCAGGCTGCCTCGAAACACCTCCGCAAACGCGGGCACCGAGAGGCCGACGGTGAAGCCGAAATGCCGGGTGTAGAACTCGACGGATTCGGCGACGTCGTCGACCAGGTAGCGCACACTCACAACCTCGGCGTCAGGCACTGCGCCTCCTTTCCACTGGTCGTGTCCTGAGCTCGGCGAGCAGCAGGGTGACCCGGCCGTCGATGTCTTGCGCCACTCGTAGGAACGCCGGATAGGTCGCCTCGTCGCTCGTACCGGTCGCGGCTGGGTCGGCGATGCTCCAATGAGCGGAGATCGGCGTCGCCGGGAACTCCGGGCAGACCTCGCGGACCTTGTCGCACAGCGTGATCACACGATCGAAGCGGCTCCGCGCGAATCTCGTGAGCGACTTCGTGGGACGGCCGGAGATGTCGATGCCCCGGTCGGCCAGTACGCGCACCGCGTTCGCGTGCAACGGCTTGGGATGGGTCCCCGCGCTGCGCGCCTCAACCGTTCCGTTCGATCGGTGTGCAACCAGGGCCTCAGCGATTTGGGAGCGCGCGCTGTTTCCGGTGCAGAGGAACAGGACCCGCGGTCGAGGCCGTGGTACCTCGCCGTCCGCTGGTGTCGGCAGGAGCGAGAGGCCGGGGTGAAGACCGCTCACCGCGTGGCCGAGGACGTCACGGCAGGCGAAGAGATCCGCGCGGTAATAGATGTCCCTGCCGTCGGCCGAACTCCGCCGGGCGCTCACGATGCCGGCACGTCGCAGCTCCCCGAGGTGGTACGAGACGACGTTCTGAGGCTTCCCGAGCACATGTACGAGTTCGCCGACCCGCCGATCGCTGCGACCGAGCTCGACGACAATCTGCCAACGCAGCGGATCACCGAGCAGCCCCAGAACTCTCGGCGGCTCATACATCGCGCCCACCTCCTGATTCCATCAGATCAGCTTGATGAATTGCAAAGGCCGGCCACGATCACTTCTTGATGTATCAATCTTGTTCGATGTAAGTTGGCAGCCCCGAGATGCCGCGGGAACAGCGGAGTCTGAATCGTGGTGGACGCTCCATACGACGCCGTCGAGCGTCAACGACTCTGCGAACTGTTCGACGAACTCGGTCCCGACGCGCCGACGCTGCTCGGAGGGTGGTCTACCCGCGACCTCGCCGCCCACCTCGTGTTGCGTGAGCATGACCTTCTCGCCGCACCTGGACTCGTTCTTCCTGGACGGTGGCATCGGTTCGCCTCGACACGAACGGCCACGCGGGCTCGGCAGGACTTCGCGTCCCTCGTTCATCAAGTTCGGTCGGGGCCACCGCCTGGCTTCTTCCGCGTGGACTGGGTCCGCAGGTTTCCGAACCTCAATGAGTTCTTCGTGCACCACGAGGACGTGCGCCGCGCGAACGGTCGAGGCCCGCGGAGCAACGAGCCCGGCCTCGACGCAGCACTGTGGCGCAACGTTGCTCGTGCACACTGGTTCCTTGCTCGGCGGCTCCGCGGTGTCGGCCTCGAGCTCGAGTGGACCGGGACCAACATGCGAGTGCGAGCCCGTCGAGGCGAGCCCGCGGTTCGACTCTCGGGACCGCCTGGCGAACTCCTGCTGTTTCTCTTTGGACGCCAAGGCGCAGCCCAGGTCGATCTCGCGGGCGCGCCCGCCGCGGTAGACACTGTCCGCGCGACGTCCTTCGGCATGTGACGCCTCCGAACGGTTTGACCGCGGCGCGCGAAGCGTGGTCGGCGGGTTCGCGACTCCCGCGATCACGAAGCGGCGGCACGCACGCAAGCTCGCGTGCGTTGGCCTAGGTCGGACCTGCACCGGGTTCGATGTGCCCGGCGCCGGTGGTACCGAGACGGCGGACGAGAAGTCGGAGTTGTGTCCCGGCGTACTCGAGGTATTCCTGCGACCTCGGGTCCATGCCGAGAAACCGCTTGACGTCGCCGGGCTGAATGGTGCCCGAAACCACGATGGCTTGGAGGCAGAGCAGCACGAAGGCGGGATCGAGCTCGGGGGCGATCTCCCCCGCGATCTGTCGGGCGCGGAGATCCAGGACCTCGGGCGCGGCCGGCTCGTATTCGAACGTGGTTGGATCTTGGTTGAGGCTTTCGCGCATGAACAAACGCACGAGCTCCGGATGCTCGTGCCCGACTTCGAGGTAGCGCCACACGAGCTCGTCGAGGCCGATGCCGGGCTCGGCGATTCGTTCCTCGAGCTCGTACCAACGCTGGAGGATTGCCTCGTAGAGCCCTTCCTTGCCGCCGAAGTAGTAGGAGACGAGCTGTTTGCTCACGCCCGCGCGCTCGGCGATCTCGCTCACTCGGGCGCCTTCGAACCCGTTGGCGGCGAACTCGGCGAGTGCGGCATCGAGCAACGCCCGTCGGGTGCGGTCCGCATCGCGACGGCGGTCCGCAGGGGCGGGCGATCGACGCGGCCCGTTCGGCATCGTCGAACCATAGACCCGCCGTCGAACACAATCAATCAAATGTCTGACACAATCTCGATAGCGGCTGATAGCTTCGCGCCATGGAGATGATGATCGAGGCCGACGGCCTCAAGAAGCACTTCGGAGATGTGGAGGCCCTCGCGGGACTCGACCTCGTCGTGCCGTCCGGGAAGGTGCTCGCGGTCCTCGGGCCGAACGGCGCCGGCAAGACCACCCTGATCCGCACGATCGCCACGCTCACGCGGCCCACTGCCGGCACCTTGCGCGTCGTGGGGATCGACGTGGCTCGGCACCCGAAGCAGGTTCGGCGCACGATCGGTCTCGCCGGGCAGTACGCCGCGGTGGAACCCGCACTCACCGGCCGCGAGAACCTCCTCATGGTCGCCCGACTGTTCGGCCACAATCGCGACAACGCCCAGAAGGCTGCCGACGGCGTGCTCGACCAGATGGGTCTCACCGACGACGGTGACCGGTTGGTACGCACCTATTCCGGCGGTATGAAACGACGCCTCGACCTCGGTGCCAGCCTCGTCGGTGCTCCCCGCCTGCTGCTCCTCGACGAACCCACGACCGGTCTCGACCCACGCAGCCGCAACGAACTGTGGATCGCGATCGAGGAACTGGCATCTCGCGGCACCGACGTGTTGCTCACGACGCAGTATCTCGACGAAGCCGATCGTCTCGCCGACATCATTGCGATCATCGATCACGGCAAGCTCGTGGCCTCGGGAACCGGCGACGAGCTCAAAGCACAACTCGGTCGTGATGTCGTCGACGTGCGCGTCAAGGACGACGTCGACCTGGAGCGGGCAGCCGCGGCGCTCGGAAGCGAAGCCACCATCGACGCCGAGCATTCCCGAGTGTCACTCCCCGTCACGAGCGGCGCCGACGAACTCGTCGCCGCGGTCCAGGCCCTCGGGAACGCCGGGATCTCGCTCGACGACATTTCGCTCCGTCGTCCCACGCTCGATGACGTGTTCCTCACTCTCACCGGCCACACGACCGAGCAACCGGACTCGGACGTCATCACCGAAACGAGCAAGTCATGACCGCGATTCCGGCTCCCACCCACACCGCGAGTTGGGCCACGACCACGTTCACGGTGGCCGGCCGCACCATTCGCAAACTGTTGCGCACCCCGCAGGTGTTCGGCATCGCGATCGTCCAGAGTGTGCTCTTCCTCTTGATGTTCCGCTATGTCATCGGCGGCGCGATCGACGTACGGGGCGTCACCTACGTCGAGTTCCTCGTTCCCGGGTTCGTCGTGTCCGGCCTCCTCTTCACTGGTGGTGGATCGTCAGTCGCGGTAGCCGAAGAAGCCGCAGCCGGGCTGTACGACCGGATGAGGTCACTTCCGATCGCCGACAGCGCCGTTCTCGCCGGTCGGGCGATCGCCGACGGTGCACTGATGGTCGTCGTCGGTTTGGTCACGCTGCTCGTGGGTTTCGTGATCGGCTTCCGCATGAGCACGACGGTCGCGGACGTTGCACTCGCCCTCGGTCTGCTCGTCGTGTACGCGCTCTGCTTCGCGATCGTGTTCGTGTGGCTCGGGCTCGTGAGCGGCAACGCCCAAGCCGCGCAGGGGCTCAGCATCCTGGCCGTACCGTTCTCGTTCATCTCGAGCGCGTTCGTGCCCATCGCCACGATGCCCGGCCCGGTGCAGGCCTTCGCCAAAGCGCAACCGCTCACCTTCATGGTGAACTCGTGGCGAGGTCTACTCCTCGGCGGCAACGTGACCCGAACATTCGACCATGGACTCTCGTACTACGTCGTCGGCTCGTTGCTGTGGGCAGTGGCGATCGCGCTCATCTTCACACCCTTAGCCATGCGCTCCTACCGCAAACGCTGACCCTGACGAAGACGCCCGCTTCTGCATCCAGCTGAGGCTCGATTCGGACTCGGGCATTCGCCGAGAGCCGCCCGGATTCGCAACCCCCGAGCGACGCTTCGTTCCCCTTCAGCGACTGTTCAGCCGGGCGGACCCACTATCGGGTCGGCGCCTTGCTCGCGTTGCTTACCCTGAGGGGTTAGGCCCATCGGTGTAGCTCCCGCGAGGTTGTCCGCAAGCTGACTCGAGAGCCGGCGTCGGGTGCTGAACGTTGACCACGTCCTCAAGCAGTGACGAAAGGCTCTGGTCGCTGGTACCTGCCAGAATCCAAGCTGAACGCGGAAGTGGGGAAGCATGAACGGACACGACAAAACAACCCCAGCAACCACACGTCGGACGGCTGTGAGCGACCGTTGGTCCAAGCGTTGGATCATCGCCGCGGTCTGGCTGGTGCTCTTCGCCTTGGTGGTCTTCGCGTCTGCCTGGCTCGCCACTGTCGCGCTGGTCGCGGCGTTCTGCTGGGTCGTGGTTCGTGAATGGCTGGGTGCACCCCGCCCGTCCATCCGAACGTGACACCTGCGGTTCTCCCATCAGCGATTCTGCTCGTCTTGCTCGTCATCGCGCTGGTGTCGCTGCTTCGTGAACCACCAGTGCGAAGTCGCCCTCGCTGAGGGTTGGTCCATCGTGTCCCGACCGCATCACCGCAGCACAGAAGCAGGGTCCGCGATGGCGGCCGCCCCCGAGTCCACGCATGATCCGCGACGCGTCACTTTGGCGGTGGTCTTCGCCTTCGCGATCGCGTTCACCCTCACCGTCGCGCTGGGCTTCCTGCTCGAGCTCGGTTGGAGTTCAGATGGTTCGACCGCTCTCGATGCCACGGTTACTCGCTGGTTCGTGGATCACCGCACCCCGACATGGACAGACGCGATGCGCTTCCTCACATGGCTTGGGAGCAGCGCCGTAGTCGTCCCACTCGCTGTTGTTGTCGTCATCGCGCTGCTCCTCAACCGCCGACGATGGCTCACACTGTTCGTGGCGCTCGCCGTGGGTGGAGCGTCGTTGCTCAGCGTCCTCGCCAAACACGTGATCGGACGAGACCGCCCGCCGGTCGAGATACAGCTCCAACAAGCGCATTCATCGTCGTTCCCGTCCGGCCATTCGACCCAAGCCGCCGCGACGTACCTCGCCCTCGCAATCGTCGTCACCGTCATCACCAGGGCGCGCGTGCTCCGCGCCGCGACCTGGTTCGCAGCGACGCTCACCGTGTTGCTCGTCGGCGTGTCGCGCGTCTACCTCGGTATGCACTGGGCTACCGACGTACTCGGCGGCTGGCTGCTCGGCAGCGCCTGGATCGCCGGCCTCGCCATCGCTCTAGCACCCTTGGAGAACAGACCCCGTTCAATTGTCTCTGGTTCTCCACGCGGCTAACCGCACGTGCCGCGCCCCATGGTCTCGCGGTTCCATCGCCCGGGGTCAGGTGGTCCTTCGCGTTCACGGTGCTCTCACGTAGCCCGGCACAGGTTCGAAGCGTGTACATCGCGCTCGGCATCCTGGCGCTTCTGCTTCTGGTCTCAACGACCGAGACGATGCTCGCCGCCCATGGCATCGTGAGGGAAGCTTCGCGCAGCTCACACGGACGAGCTGCCACGAAGGTTGCGGTTGGTCTCGGCAGTACGAAATCTGCGGGACCACCCGATTTGCCGGGCGAAGGTCCGGTACTTCGACGCCCGACTGGCAGGCCAATTCGCGTTCAGTACTGCTCGGGCAGATACTGCGCGCTCCGGCATGCCTTGTCGGCGCGCCACCATCGGAACAGAGGCACACACAATGGCTACCGGCCAGGCATTGCGAGTTCCCGTCGCCAGCATCGATGAGTACAAAGCGGCGCAGAAAGAAACTCGGAGCTACCGCGATGCCGGCTGTCCGAGTGTCTTGTGGGTTGATGGCGGCTTGCGTCCGTTGCGTAGCCCGCTGACCGCAAACGCGATGACCCAGACGACGGGGAGCAGGTCGGTGACGAGCCCGCGGGAGATCGCGTCGGCGACGGTGCCGGCCGGATGGTCATGCAGCTTGAGCGCGGTGAGCATGGTTGCTGCTTGAAGCCATACCACCCAGGCGAGGGGGCTGGGATCGGAGTCGGCCAGGCATGGCAGCGACCAGTTCGCATACCAGGGCAACGAGTATGCGGCACCGATCGGGTACGCGGCTGCGGTGGCACCTGCGACGGAACGTGGTTCGCGCGCCTTCGCGCAATGCCAGCCGACGACAACTGCGAGGATGGCGACGAGTCCGACTCCGAGGTAGAAGAGCGTTTCGAGAGTCTGGTTGAACGCGAGCGGGTTCGGGACTTGGCGTAAAGCGTCATGTCCGAGCATGACGTCGGCGATCCCGTTCCAAGGGGACCACAACGAGACCGTGTGGTCCGCGTTGCCAACCACACGGCCGGCGTCGGCGACGACCGGGGCATACCCGACCACGAACACCGTGCCCGCAGCGATGAGCGCTTCGCCGATCAACCGTCGACGCCGGCTTCGCCATGCCCACAAGACGATCCCGAGGAGTCCGAGGAGTGCAGTGACCTTGATCAACGCGGCGATGCCGATGATTCCGCCGGCGATCCAGCCGGCGCGACGGGTGGCGCTCAGAGCTCCGACGAGAATGGCGAGACCGATGAGCAGGTCCGCGTGGCCGCTATTGATCGCAATCGCGCCGAACACAGGATGTAGCCCAAGCCACGCAAGTGCGGCTGGACTGCGTGTGCGCTTCCAGACGATCACCAGGATCGCGGTTGCCGCAATCGCAGCCAAGAGCTGGAAGAAGAGGCGGTTTCCGAGCGGGCTCGTGCCGACCACCCATGCATCGACGGCCGTGACGCCGAGCCAGACTGGTCCGTAGATGCTGGGACGATGCTGCCAGATCTGACTCACTCGCCGCGAGAATGGATCGTTCGGGAACTCACTCGGTGTCGCGACATACGGGTTCACGTGATGCGCGACGACCATTCGTCCGTAGCTGCCGTACGACCACAGATCGTTCGACGTGCGGTTCGGGGTCGTAACGGCGACGACCATCACCACGCCGATCCCACACGCGACGATCGCGCCGCCAAGCCTGCGGCGACCCTGTCGGCTCGCTCGCCTCTGCAGCACGCTGAACACGCCACACGCCGCCGTCGCGCACGCCACCAACGAAGCAGTGAACCCGGTGTGCTTCGGTGCGAACCTGACCAGCCACACGCTCGCCGCGACTGCTATGCCCAGCGCTACGCGCTGCCAGAACACTCCCCGACTCTCGGAACGCCCACCGTCACCTCGCTCGGGAGCCCAGGCCCACAAACCAATCCGTTCCATCACAACTGGAGTGCGCGTGTTGCACCAACATGGAGCATGCGCGAATTGGCTCGTCGCTAGGGAAGGCTCACGTGCGAGCGCCGGAGATAGCACCTGACTGCGTGTTCGAGTCCCGCAACCGCGAGGACGTGGCCGCCGGCAAGGTCGCTCGTGACTTGGGCAATCGCAGCCCGCAACCGCTGAGCGCCTACATCGAGACCTGCAGCGCGGCATTCTGTCGCTTCGAGCGCAGCACTCAGCTCCGAAAGACGAGCTCCAGCCTCCGAGCGATTGGCCGGTCCGCATCGCTCGACGGCCTGCGCCAATCGGAGAAGGTCGGGACCGAGGAAGACCGCACGCGTATTGGCTTCCACCTCGACACTCCGGTCGGTGCACAATGAGAGACCGAGAGACAGCGACCCTCTGGGCGGCAATCCTGCGACCGGAGCGCTGAACCGCCGCTGAACCGGCAAGCACGAAGGAACAAGCCGTCCGGCACGTTTCAGCCCCGGTTCAGCCAGTGATGGAGCACACTGGCGCCGAGCAGAGGGGCAGGGCAAGGTGTCGCGACGTGCGGGCTTCGAACTTACGGTTGTGGCCGTCGTGCTCGCGGCTCTCATTCTCGGACTGCTGCTCGTCGCCCTCCTCGATTCATCTGCCGTCTAGGCCGATCGCGAGAGTCCGGCCAAGATCCTCATGCACTGTCGCCTCGCGCGCAGCTGCGAGACCGTGTTCACGTCGAGGTACCCCCCCATCCGCCTCCGACTCACCGTGGTGCCTTGCGATAAATTGCGAACTCGATGAGCACGTTCGGATTGGGTACTGCGTCGCCGCGGGCGACCGTACTGAACTCGGCGTGGCGATACCGCTGGATCATCGCGTGGTGTGTCGGCGTACTCGCATTCGTGGTGGTGAAGGGATTTCCCGGATCACGGCCTGAGATCTTCGCGATCGTGGGCCTCGGACTGATCGCTTCGGGCACGACGACACCGTCGGAGAGCACGTGGAAGCGTGTCATTGTCGACTGGCTCCCCTTCTACCTGTTGCTCACGGCCTACGACATGATTCGGGGCTCGGCCACGAAGTGGTTGATGCCCCACGCGATACCTCAGATTCGCGTCGACGAGTGGCTGTTCGGCGGCTCTGCACCAACCGTCACCCTGCAACACGCCCTCTACACGCCCGGCGTGGCCCACCCACTGGACTACGCCGTGTTCGTCGTGTACATGACGCACTTCGTCGTGCCGTTCCTGATCGCGGGCATCTTGTGGAAGTATGCCCATGACCGGTTCCGTCGGTACGCGGTGCTGCTGCTGGGCCTTACATTCGCTGCCCTCGCCACCTACGTGCTGTACCCCGCGGTGCCGCCGTGGCTCGCGAGCGAGAACGGCTACCTGCCCCCCACCGCCAAGATCATCGACGAGGTGTGGACACACATTCGGCTCGCAAACGGATCCAACGTCTTTTCAGCTACCGGTCATTTCGCGGACCCGGTCGCCGCGATGCCATCACTCCATGCGGCGTACCCGGTGTTGATCATGTTGTTCTTCTGGAAGAGCGCGGGCAAGTGGCGATGGCTGCTACCCCTGTACCCGCTCGCAATGGCATTCACGCTCGTCTACACCGGCGAACACTTCGTGATCGACGTCTTGTTCGGGTGGCTCTACGCAGTCACCGTCTTCGTCGCCGGCAGCCGGATCATCAACCGGTACGAACTGAGACGAGCGAGGATTGCCGGGGACAGCAGACAGACTCGCGCGCTGCCCTGACCAAATCGTGACCCGGATGATCTCAACGCCTCCGCAGAGTGGAGCGCGCGCTTCAGCGTCCTTTCAGCCAGTCAGGCCGACGATCGCGCTGCTGGGGAGCCGCCATGCGACTCGGCACCGGTCGAAGCGCCGCCAACGCGCCCACTCTCGTCTTGGCGGCGCTTCGGCGCGTCGTCGGGCCTACCGAGTTCAGAGCGGTGATCGGGGCCGTACTGCCTGGATAGGCGCGGGTCGCCCGCGTCAGCAGCACCATCAGACCGAGCGTGGCGAGCGGCCCACCGACCCGGGCAACGTTCGCCGAGGCGTCGCCGGCGGCACCGGCGAGTGGATGTCGAATCACTTCGTACGCCGCAACGAGTATGACCCCCTGCGCCGCCGCCAGACGAGAGACCCGGCTCCGGTGATCGAGGGCGCCGACGGGAAGGGCCCACCCCACATAGCCGGGCAGCGTGTACGTGGCACCCTGCGTCAACGCGGTCACGGTCGCCGTCACCGCGGTTCCACGGCGCCAGCATCGCCTCGCGTCACTGAACCGCCGCTGAATCCGCGGGTCCCTTCGGTCAGCGTGCTCCCATCAGCCCGATGGCGGCTCCGACCGTTGGGGAAGCGGGAATGACACCGTGAAGCGGGCGCCGGGTGTGTTCTCCAACGCGATCTTGCCGCCGTGCGCGGCGACAACTTCCTGCGTGATCGCGAGACCGAGGCCGGTGCCGCCTTCATCGCGGGTGCGGGCATCATCGAGGCGCGCGAAGCGTTCGAAGATCCACTCCTGCTGATCCGCCGGGATGCCGGGGCCGTCGTCGACCACGGTGAGCGTGATCGCCGATTCTGATTCGGTGAGCGTCGTCGTGACCGTCGACTTCGCGTGGCGCGCGGCATTGTCGAGCAAATTCCGAACGACGCGCGTGAGCTGATCGGGATTCCCGCTCAGCTGCGCGCCAGATACTCCGCTCGTGTCGATGCGATGCGGCGTGCGGCTGCGCAGGCGACGGGCCTCGGCGAGCACGATCTCGTCGAGATCCACCGCTCGGCGGAACGACACGTCATTCGGCGACGCGTCGGCGGTCGCGAGGGTGAGGAGGTCGTCGACCAGGCGCTGCAACCGGATCGCGTCGACGAGTACCTCCCGTTCGGTGCTCTGCCAATCTGCGGCCTCGGGATGCGCGAGGTCGACTTCGAGCTGGGCGCGGATGCCGGTGAGCGGGCTCCGGAGCTCGTGACTGGCGTCGGCGACGAAGCGACGCTGTCGCGCCGTCGCATCCTCCAGGCGCCCGAGCATCGCATTCATCGTGCGGGCGAGTCGACCGATCTCGTCGCCGGTACCCGGTTCGGGCACCCGCCGGTGCAGGTCTTCGGCGCCGATCGCCTCCACCTCGAGGCGGATGCCCTCGACCGGACGCAGGGCGCGGCCCGTCACCACCCACGTCGTCGCGCCCACGAGCACGAGCAGGATCGGCAACCCGATCAGCAGGAGCCGCTCCAAGCTGTCGATGCTGTCGGTGACTCCCTCGAGGCTCCCGGCGACATACACGATGTACGTCCCGGACTTGGTGGCGACCCGTCGAGCCACGACCCGGAACGGATCCTCGCCGGCCCGCAGCGAGTCCACGCTGCGCGCGGCGTAACCATCGTCTCCGGGCTGCAACGTGCTGATCCGCTTCCCCCCCTCGATGTTCGTCGACGCCGCCACCACCGTTCCGTTCGCATCGACGACCTGGACCAGGTTCTCGTCACCTCGTGGCACCGCCAGCACGGAAGGAAACGCACCATCGGTCATCGTCGAGGCGATGTCACGCGAGCGCAGGCGCGCCGCGGTTTCGACGTTGTCGACCAGCGCGTTCCGCTGCGCCCTGACCAACCAGGCGCCACCGGCCGCCAGCACGAGGCCCACGACGAGGACCGCCGCCAGCGTCACCCGCACTCGGACCGTCGCGAAGCGACGCACCCCTCAGCCGCCTGCGGGATCGAGCCGGTAGCCGGCGCCGCGGATCGTCTCGATCAACTGTCGATCGAAGGGATCGTCGAGCTTCTTGCGCAGGTGCCGGATGTAGACCTCGACGATGTTCGGATCGCCCTCGAACGCGAAGTCCCACACGTTGTCGAGGATCTCCGACTTCGCGACCACTTCGCCGGCACGCCGCATCAGGAATTCGAGCACCGCGAACTCGCGCGCGGTGAGCACGACGTCGACGTCGCCGCGGCGGCATCGGTGCGTGATCGGGTCAACCTTCAGATCGCCGGCGGTGTACGTGACAGGCGCCGATCGTCCGGTGCGCCGTAGGAGCGCGCGCACGTGGGCCAGCAGCACGACGAACGAGAACGGCTTGGTCAAGTAGTCGTCGGCGCCGGTGTCGAGTGCCTCGGCCTGGTCGTACTCGCCGTCTTTGGCCGTGAGCATGAGGATTGGGGTCCAGTCCCCCGCTTCCCTCAGGTTCTCGCACACCTTGAAGCCGTTCATGCCGGGCAACATGATGTCCAGCACGATCACGTCGTACCGGTTCTCGGTCGCCATCCAGAGACCGTCGGTGCCGGTGAGCGCGACGTCGACCGCGAAACCCTCGGCCTCCAACCCCCGGCGCACCGCACCCGCGACCTTCTTCTCGTCTTCGACGATGAGTACCCGCACGCTGGGTCGTCCTCTCTCGGTGGACAGTACAGCGTCGCGCTCATAGCCTGAACGCCCGTTGAAGCATGGCTGATCAATGCGCCGAACGAGTTCAGCAGGGATTCAGCGGGGGCTCCGTATCGTCCGTTCCTTACATGCACCGTCGACCGCGCGCGGTCTCGGAGGGACGCGGAAAGAGGTCGAATGCTGACGCTCGGCACGGCACCGTTGACGTATCTGCAGGCGATCGTGATCGGCCTCCTACAGGGCTTCACCGAGCTCTTCCCCATCTCGAGCCTCGGCCATGCGGTCCTCGTCCCGGAACTGCTGGGCTGGGACAAGCTCGTCACCGGCGAATCGGCCAATGAATCCTTCTACCTGGCATTCCTGGTCGGGTTGCACTGCGCGACCGCCATCGCACTCCTCGTCTTCTACCGGCACGACTGGGCGCGCATCATTCGCGGCTTCTTCACATCGATCCGCAAGCGGCGTCTCGACACCTCGGCCGAGCGCATGGCCTGGCTGCTCATCGTCGGCACCATCCCCGTCGGCATCGTCGGGCTGGTGTTCGAGCACAGTCTGCGCACCGTGTTCGCCAAACCCACGGCCGCCGCGATCTTCCTCACCATCAACGGGCTGATCCTGCTCGCCGGTGAACGACTCCGCCGCCGGGCCGAGGTACGCGACCTCGTGCGCCTCCACGAACACCACACCGACATCGCCGACGACGAAGGCCGCAACCTCGACACCCTGAACCTCCGCGAAGGCGTATTCGTGGGCTCCGCGCAGATCCTCGCTTTGTTCGCCGGCATCAGCCGCTCGGGCGTGACCATGACGGCCGGGCTCCTGCGCGGCCTCGACCACGAGGATGCAGCCCGCCTTTCGTTCATGCTCGCCACCCCGGTGATCCTGCTCGCCGGCGTGTACAAGCTCCCCGACCTCCTTGGTCACAACGGAGACGGCATCCGCGGCCAAGTCCTCGTCGGCAGCATCGCCGCCGGACTCGCGGCGTACGCCGCGGTGCGCATCCTCACGAAGTACTTCGAGACCCGCACACTCACGCCGTTCGCTATCTACTGCCTCGTGGCTGGAATCGCCATGACCGTGTACACACTGGTCTGAACGAGCGCGATCCTTGACGATCTCACCCGCCGCTGCGCTGTGGCCGACGAGGGTTGGTCGAAGCCGGCAGCGGCGCGTTGACGGCGTGGCCTCCGTGGTCCCAACCCGCCACGGGCGCCCAGCACGCGGCGCGGTTGGAAGTGGCCTTCGGCGGGGCCGATAGCGCACAGGGGGACTCCGCCTTGCCGAGCACGACGACTTGCTCAACACGAGTGACGGGCTCGTTCACTATCTGGTTGGGACGCGGCTTCGGCGAGTCGTCGGGAAGCTCGTTTTCGATGTAGGGCAGCCGGTAAAGGGCCGCGACAACTGCTTGCTGGGTCGGGGCGACACCGGCGTTGAAGAGGCCACGGGCCACGATGCGCATCGCGAGGCATATCTTCGCGACTTGGATATAGGGGACGTCCGAAGTGGCCGGAGGGAACGGCGCTGGGAGGTCGACGGCGGCATTGCCTCGGGCTGCCGCGTACGCCTTGTTGCACATCGTGGTGAAGGTTCCTGAGGACTGTCCGAGGCGACCTTGTTCGTCCTCGACCGGAATGAACGAATACAAGTTGGCCGGGTAGGACGGCTGCGCCGCGGAAGCGACGCCCGCCTGATTGGACTGCTCGATGGTCTGATCGGTGGCGTCCGCGAACCCGTAGACATCGAGTGGTGCAGTGCGCGCCGTCGTCGCCGTGTTCTGGGCGGGCAAGGGCAGCGCCGATGAGTCGATCTTCGGTTGGAAGAGGACGTCGGCCCCCGCTCGGGAGACGATGGGGATGTGATTGGCGACGAGGAGCGCGCTGGCCGTCTGCGCGAACGCGGCGTCGGTCGGTCCGGTGCCCGTGACTATCGCTACGCGCTTACCCGCCAGACGGCCGCTGCTGATCAGATCGAGGATCCGGGCTTGCAGGACGCCTTCCGTAGACCCGGTCGCAACGAGTCGTCCCTGCGTCCCCATCAACGCATCGTTCGAAACGTTGGACAGCGTCACCATGATCGTCCGCTCGTCCTTCGCAATGCATGACGCGGCCGGCGAAGAACTCCAGGCGACGACGATGAAAGCGTGGAGACCTTGGGTCGCGTTCAGACAATCCCCAAGCGGATCGCCGCTCTCGACCAACACATGGAAGTCGATTTTTTGGCCACCGATTCCACCGCACTGGTTGACGAGGGCAGCGAACGTCTGCGCCTCCTCGACGGGATCTCCGAGCTTCAGCCCCGGATTCGCCGCGATCTCGGCCGGATTGGTTTTCGGCGTGAGCATCACAACCGTGATTTTGCTCGCAGTGAGCCGTGGATCGTTGGCCTTGACGCCTTCGAACTGGTTCTTGTCCCGGGAACAGAACGAGTCGGCCGAAGTGAACGGTGACAGTTCACGGGGCGGAGGCGTGTACACCGGCGCAGGCTTGACTGCGCCGCCAGCCGTTCCGGCGCCGACGACGAGCCCGATCGCCGCGACGAGCGCGACCATCGACGTACGAACCCGCCGCGACCGGTGCACCGGTCTCCGTATGCGTCGGCGTCTCACCTACGAGCCCCGGACGCGGGACCGATCCGTCGTTGCACGGGTCGATGGGCGACCTCGAAACTCGGCCAGATCCGCAAGCGACGCTTCGAACGATCGCTATCGTGCCCCGGGTGATGTCGACCTGGCACGCGAGGTCGCGGACACTGGGTGGAGTTGTTTGCATTGTGCTCTGCGCGGTCGCCGCGGTTGGTTGTGAGCCGTCGGAAGCAACGAAGATCGGCGCGTGCGCGATTCGACCGGGAACTCTGTGTGCGGGGAACTACATGCGTGGCGCGAAGCTGGCGAATTCGGATCTGTTCGACGCCGACTTCGATCATGCGGATCTCACCGACGCCACGCTCGCGTCTTCGAATCTGAGCGGGACGACGATGCAGCGCACCGTTTTGGTGGCGGCGAATCTCGAGGCGGCGACATTCACCTACGCCAATCTCGAGGGGGCTGACTTCCGCAAAGCCGACCTCCACGGCGCTGATTTCACCGCGGCCAATCTCACCGGAGCACGAGTCAGTGCCGACCAGCTCAGCGTGACGACGCTGTGTCGTACAACGATGCCGAACGGGACGCTGATGAATCCGAACTGTTGAACATCGGTTTGCGCTTGTAGGCATCCGCGTGTCCGATCTCCGTCCGCTGATTCTGCGGAACTCATGCCGCCAACGACGAACAGGTGGCGCTGGCTTGGTATCCAGGTGCGGTTGCGCCACCGCACATCCCCAAGCGCCCTTCAAACTGTGCGTACCCGGTGCCGTGGCGAGGAGTGAGCATCGGTTGGGTGGTCCACGAGATTCCGCGCAGCTCTTGAATGACCGGGACCAGGCTGGTCTCGCCGGACGATTCCCCTCCGGCGACCACCAGTACGCCATTGACGATGCCGGTTGCCGGTCCGGAAGTGGGGGTCGCGATCGGGATGCCGGGCTTCCACCGCTTCGTCTTGGTGTTCAGGCAATCCACGGCATTGCTCGTCGTCGGCTCTCGACCACCTACGACACACGCGAGATTGCCGTCGACGTAGCCGGCAAGATGATTCCGAGGCCGGGGCATGCGGGTGACGACGGACCAAACGTTCGCTGCGGGGTCATAGCGCTCTACCTCGGCGATCTGGGTACTCCCGGCCAGTCCACCGATCGCGTAGAGGTAACCACCGATCGGGAGCAGGACCGCCGCAGCCCTCGCCACCCGCATCCGCGCGATTTCCTTCCAGGTCCTGGCTGCGCGCACCAGCACGAACGCGCGGTTCGTCGCGGCACCCCCGGTGAAACCGCCGGTCACGTACACGGCGCCTCCGAGCGTGGCCGCGGCTGGATGATTCACCGCGATCGGGAACGTCGGTCCGTCGACCCAACGCGCGCCGTAATAGACGAACACATTCGACACGCTCGTTCCGCGGCTCGAATACCCGCCGATGACGTACAACTTGGAAGCAGTCGCCGCCGCCGAAGTCTCCTGCACCGCGCTCGGTAACGACGGTTCATCGCGCTGTGTAAGTGCCACAAGTCGAGCCGTGGTCGCGGATCTCGGTTTGGTGTGAGCCGGCGGAGTGGAACCTTCACTTCTCCCGCCTCCGCACGCGGCAAACACAACTGCGGCGACTGCCATGAAGACGACCGGCGTGTGCCTCCTCACACATGAGTCGCCTCTGAAGGTTCGAGTTCCACACGGCTCGGACGATGGTCCACAGCAAGTGAGGATCGGGTGAGAAACGAAATCGGGGCTGCCATCGCCGACCGTGTGCGCACGATCTCAAGAATTCTCAGACCGCCACCTTGGGGGCCTCTCGCTGAAGCTCGCCTGAACGAGACCAGATCGGCCACGGGTCAGTTCCGCAGCCGGTAGACGTCGACGCCGTCGACGGCACCGACGCGTTCGTACCGGTCGCGGAGGAATGCCTGCACGTCCGGGATGATCGAAACCGGGTAGCTGCGGTACTGGCGGAGGCCTGCGGTCGACGTGTCGAAGAACAGCTCCGGTGGGTGCGCTCGCAGTGAACGCAGGAACGTTTCGAGCGCTCCGGGGGTAGCGTCGTTGAGTCGTTGTGGCCCGTTCGCGCGGCCGGCGGTCTTGCCGGTGACGAAGTCGGTGCTGACCATGGCACCTCCCGGCGCGCGACCCGAGAGCCAATAGACCTCCGGTACGTCGCCCCACACGGTGACGCGTTCGCCGGGCCGCGTGTGGCTACTCGCATACGCGGCGAGCGCGTTGATCGTCGAACGGTTACCCCCCGGAGGCGAGAAGGCCAACAGCCACGCCGCGACGGTCGGCGCCGCGACGACCACGACCAGCATCCGCCGCACCGCGGGCCGGCACGCCGCCGCCCCCAGACCGGCGAGGAGGCACAACGGGGGCAACACCTGCAGCCAGTAGTGGCCGAAGAAGCGCCAGCCCGCAGCGAACGCGACCAGCCCGGTCGCGAGCCACAGCCACAGATCGATGTCGTCGCGCCGCCATCCCCGCCGCGCCACCAACCAGCACGTGCCGACGTTCGCGAGCAGGAACAGCTCGAGCGCGAACCCCCCGCGCGGCGCGATGTTCTGCGATTCTCCGATCGCAAGGACCGACCCGTTGCCCGAGAACGTCCAGTGCCAGAACGAGCCGAACGGAACCACCAGCGCCACCGCGGCGATCGTCACCGCCGTCGCCCCGATCACCCATACGGCGCGCGTGGGTCGCTTCCCTCCCCACCACCACGCCGCGTAACCGGCCGGGAGCACTCCGATGATCCAGGTCTGACGGCTCAACGTCGCCACCCCGACGAACACCCCCGCCACCAACGCGCTCCGACGACTCCCCGCCCGCGCCGCGACGATCGCCGCGCACCCCGGCAACAACGCGAAATGGGCGAAGTTCGCCGCCTGCGCGTCAGCCGGCTGCAACGCAGTCGCGCCCGCGATCAACAACCCCGCCGCCCACCACCCCGCCCGCGCCCCCGCCACCCGCCGGGCGCCGTACGCGAGCACCAACGCCGAGCCGCCCAGACACAACGCCGCCACCACGTGCAACGGACGAAGATCACGCCCCGCGGTCACGAAGAACGACCCCGCATACACCAACGCCGGAATCGGCGGCTTGCGGTCGATCACATCCCGGTAGAGCACCCCTCCCCGCTCGAACACCATCCCCGCCGTCGCAATCGCCGCCTCGTCCGAATCGAACAACTGGTGCACATATCCCGGCGCATGCGCCATCAACGCCGCAACGACCACCACCCCCGAACCCACCCACGGCACCCGCGTCCACCACCGGTAGTTCACGCGGCATCGGGGGGCTTCGACGGATGCGGATACGTGCTGTCGGTCCCGGACGGACGATCACCAGAGTCCGACTGATCGGCGGGGCAATTGGGCCGCGGACGTGCGGAGGGCATCCGCGACCGCACGCGTCGCGACGAAAGTGTTTCGCCTCGCGCCTTCAATCGACGCCTCTCACGCCACGGTTCAACCCGTTCGCGATCGTCCTGACCAGTGCGTCCGTCTCGGAACGGTCGCGTGCGTTTCCTGAACCCCCGTTGAAAGGGACAGCAAGATTCAGAATGGCGAGGTGGTGCAGTACGTTGGGCGCAACACGGCGAAGGATTCCCGAAGCCGTGTGGGATTCTGCCTCGCGCTTCGGCAGCGTCCGGGAGCGTTGCTCCGGACCCTGGTGGCGCTTACTGAGCGGCCCTCGAGACGCCGGGTTCGGGCAGGACGACCGCAAACAATGCGTCGCCGACGGGCTCGACGCCTCCTCACGTCAGGAGGAAGTCCGTGGCGACAGTCCTTGCTCCCGAGGAGCTGGCGACGACCGTCCCCGCGACATGACAACAACGAGGACCCGAGGGCACTCACGACGATGGACGGTCGCTGGAGCGCTGGCCTTGCTGCTCACGATTTCTGGCGGCGCGCCGTGGACGCAGGCCTACGGCGGGACACGGAGCGATGGACGATTGTTGTCGACCTTCGTCGCGATCGGCGATGCCGGGGGCGGCGACCATCAACTGGGTGTCGCACACGCAATCGATCAGTGGGCCGCGGATGGACACCGCGTCGATGCACTCGTGAGTGTCGGTGACAATGTCACACCCGACGGCGATCCCAACCGGTATCCGGCGCAACTCGACCGGCCCTATGCATCGTTGCGCACGACCCGCCCGTTCTGGGTGACGCTCGGCAACCACGACGAACGTGAAGGTCACGGTCCGGAACAGCTCGCGTATCTGCATCTGCCGAGCATGCCGTACGAGAAGCACCTTGCCGGCGCAACTCTCCTCTTCCTCGACTCGCACCGCGCGACGGCCGACGCGGGATGGCTCGAGTCGCATCTACGACTGAGCCGGGACCCGTTCCAGATCGTGATTGTGCATCACCCGCCTTACTCATGCCTCCCGCATGCGTTCAGTGCCGAGATGGATCAGGCGTGGCGGCCCACACTCGACACCCATCGCACGCCGTTGGTGTTGAGTGGACACGACCACATGTACGAGCGATTCATTTCAACTCGCGGAACCACCTTCGTCGTGACCGGCGGCGGTGGTAGCAGGCTGCACAGGCTCGGTTCGACGTGTCCCACGTCGGTCCGCCTTCTTGCCATGCGTAGCCTGTACCACTTCACGTACGTTCGCGTCTACGAGCACGCGCTCCGGCTCAGCATCGTCGGGGCGGACGGCCACACGGCAGACGCCTTCACGATCCACCGGCTCCCGTGAGCCACCTCTCTGCCCGTCTTGGCCGCTACCGGTGCGCGGCGTGACGAAGCGCCGGGCTCCCGAGAATCCGTATCTACGTCTGCATCGACGCGGCCTTCGTCTCGAATGGGCGACCAACGGCTGGAACGCGATGGAGGTGGTGGTCACCATTGCGCTGGGCGTGCAGGCCGGTTCGCTCGCCCTCATCGCCTTCGGCCTCGATTCGATCATCGAGATCTTCGCCTCAATGGTCGTGATCAGAAACCTTCACGACGAGCGCAGTGACCCCGGCGATCGGCGAGTACACCATTCGCTCCGCTTGATCGCAGTGGCCTTCTGGGTGCTCGGCACGTTCCTCGTCATCATCAGCACCCGGGCGTTGATCCAAGGCGATCGGCCCGCGAACTCGCCACTCGGTATCGCCTATCTGTCGGTCACGGCGTTCGCGATGTTCGGACTGGCGCGCCTCAAACGCGTGACGGGCGACGCATTGGGAAGCGAGCCCCTCCAAGCCGAGGCCGGCATGACTTTCCTCGATGGCTGTCTCAGCACCAGCATCCTCGCCGCATTGGTGCTGAACGCCTGGCTCGGCTGGTGGTGGACCGACGCCGGGGCCGCCCTCCTCGTCGCCGGGTTCGCGATCAACGAAGGCGTGAAACGCTGGCGGGAGTCCGCCCCTCACGAAGCGAAACCACCGTCCGGTCGCGCGCGCCGCCGGGCTTGAGCCCGCTCACACTTTCTTAGGCGCGTCTTACCCGTGTCTTACTCAGCCGCTCTACGTTCGCCAACTGTCCGGCTCACTGGTGCGGAGGACCGCATGGCGCCATCGAGATCGCGGGATCGCGATGCCGGCATGCGAAAGATCTCCATCGCGACGCGCATGTTCGCGGGCGCTGGGATCGTGCTCGTCGGTGCCTTCTCCGCGTTCCTGGCGAGTCGATCGACGGGCTCGGGATCAGCGGGCACCGTCAACTCCGTGACCAGTCCCGTGGCGACGGCCCCGCCGAGCACGCTTGCGCCCGATTCTTCGGGCGCGTCCGCCCAATCAGTACCGACGACTCCGACGCTGCCGCCCGAAACCAATCCGCCGCATATACACGTGCGTTCCGGCGGCTCGTGAACCTCGTCGCGAACCTCGGTTGGTGGTGATGAGCGGAATCGTCGTCGGGAGCTCGACCGCACTGTGGTATCTCTCACGTGCGAGTGGGATCGTTACGCTGATCCTGCTCACCGCGAGCGTGCTGCTCGGAATCGTCACGTCATACCGGTGGAGTAGTCCGGATTGGCCGCGTTTCGTGATCGAGTTCGTACACCGCAACGTGTCGTTGCTCGTGGTCGCGTTTCTCGCATTGCACGTCGCCGCTGTCGTGACCGACTCGTTCGCGCCCATCGGTTGGAAAGACGCGGTGCTGCCCTTCTTGTCGCCGTACCGGCCGATCTGGCTCGGGCTCGGCGCCCTGGCCTGCGACCTGGTGCTCGCGCTCGTGATCACCAGCCTGCTCCGACACCGGCTCGGCTTCCGCACGTGGCGGACCGTCCACTGGTTCGCGTATCTCTGCTGGCCGCTCGCGGTCGTGCACGGACTCGGCACCGGCTCGGACACGAAGTTGGGTGTCGCGCTCGGTGATCACCACCGTGTGCGTCGTCGCCGTGCTCGTCGCGACCTCGCTCCGACTCGCTTCCGGCTTCGCCAACCGACCGAGCGCCCGTCGGTGGGGATTCGCCGCGTGGGCCTTCGCTCCGGTCGTGTTGGCGATCTGGTTGGCATCAGGGCCCCTCGCCTCCGGGTGGGCGCGACGGGCAGGAACCCCGGCCAGCGTGCTCGCCGGATCGACCGCGCAGGCGTCCGCGTCGACACCGACCTCCTCGGCGCCGTCGCCCTTGCCGCCGACGTCGACCGCGGTGAGCGCGGGAATCCCAACGGGAAGCTTCCGGGCGCAAGTCGTAGGCACATTCGATCAGAGCGCGCCCGATTCGCGCGGCGAGGTCGTGGTGAGCCTCGTCGGACCTCTGACCGGCGGCGCAAGCGGACGCCTCGACGTGGAACTGCGCGGCCGTCCGGCCACCGGCGGCGGCGTCGCGCTCGAGCACGGCTTGGTCACATTGACCGGGAACTCGGCATCCGATCAGTACACGGGAGACGTCGTAGCCCTGCAGGGTCAACAGATCATCGCCGACGTCTCGAACCCGAGCGGTAACCGTCTGCGGGTCTCCATCAACTTCACGCAGCTCGATGGGGCCACCAGCAAGATGGCCGGGATCGTCAATGCCGAGCCGACGAGTTCTGGCGCTGGTCGCGACGGCGACCGATGACCGCCGATCCGTTGGCCGTCACACCGCAACGACCGTCGGGACTCCCCCGGGTCCTGCCGCATGGTCCATGCTCGACTACGCGGAGCACCTCGCCCGCTTCGGCCCGCTCCCCACGGTCCACTCGCGCTCCTCCCGATCCGAACTGATCGATGCGGTCGAACGCAGTGGGTTGCGCGGACGCGGGGGCGCCGGATTCCCGACAGCACGGAAGCTGCGCGCCGTCGCGGGTCACGGTCGTCGTGGCGAACGGTGCCGAGGGCGAGCCCGCGAGCGACAAGGATGCGGTGCTCCTCACCGGTGCGCCGCATCTGGTCATCGACGGCGCGATCGCAGCGGCGCGCGCGGTCCGGGCGGACGAAGTGATCGTCGTCGTCGACCGGGAGAACCCGTCGGTTCTCGCCGCCGTCACTCGGGCGGTCGCTCAGTGCGACGACGCTATCCGGCTCCGGGTCGTCGGCCTCCCGAACCGGTATATGGCCGGCGAGGAAAGCGCCGTGGTCAACTTCCTCAACGGTGGGCCCGCGAAGCCGACGTTCGTGCCGCCACGGCCGTTCGAACGCGGAGTCCGAGGCCGACCGACGCTCGTGCAGAACGTCGAAACCCTCGCCAACATCGCGCTCATCGCCCGTTTCGGAGTTGACTGGTTCCATTCCCCCGGGCCGCTGGATGAGCCCGGCACCATGCTCGTGACCGTCAGCGGAGCAGTCGCACGCCCCGGCGTCTACGAGTTCGCGCTCGGCACACCGATGCCCGGCGTGCTCGACGCAGTCGGAGGGCCAACCGAGGAGTTGGGCGCGATCCTCGTGGGCGGCTACTTCGGTAGTTGGCTTCCGGCGGTCGCCATACCCAGCCTCGACCTCACCCACCGATCGCTGCGAGCCGCGGGCGGGGCGCTCGGGTGCGGGATGATCGCGTGCTTCCCGACGCGTTCGTGTGGTGTCGTCGAGAGCGCGCGCATCGCCCGCTATCTCGCCGAGGAGACCGCAGGACAGTGTGGCCCGTGCGTTCACGGGCTCAGCGCGATTGCCGGTGCGCTCGAGTCTCTGGAGCGCGGTCGACCACCGCGGGGAACGGTACGCGAACTCGAGCGTTGGCTCGGGGAGGTCGCGCATCGCGGCGCGTGCCACTTGCCGGACGCCGCGGTCGGATTCCTGAACAGCCGCGGCGCGTGTTCGCGTCCGACTTCGCGGTGCACGAACTGGACGGGCGGTGCATGCAGGATCACGCGCCGCTGCTCCCGCTCCCCGCACCCGGGACCCGCGACTGGAGCTGGACTTGAGTCAACGACTGGTCGTGAACTTCATCAAGTGTGATGCCCACGGAATCTGTGCGGAACTGTTCCCAGAATGGATCCGGCTCGACGACTGGGGATACCCGATCGTCGAACCCGGCCCGGTACCTCCGGCGTTGCTCGCTCACGCGCGACGCGCAGTTGTCGCATGCCCGGCAGTCGCGCTCTTGCTCTCGAAGACCGAGCCATGAGACGGAGTGCCTCGTTGCACGAGCAGCTGATGAGCGTGCCGCTCTTCGCGGCGATGTCCGAGCCCGAGCTCTCGCGGGTGAGCTCCCTTGCAGTTCGCACCGCGAGGCCACGGGTACCAGGCTGATACGTGAAGGAGACCGCGGCGACGAGTTCATCGTGATCCTCGACGGAACGGCGGAAGTCCGCCGGGAGGGACACGTCATCGCCACGCTCGGCACCGGCGACCACATGGGCGAGATCGCGCTCCTCGACGAACGCGCTCGTCGTACCGCAAACGTCGTCGCTACCGCACCGGTGACCGTCGCCTCCCTGGGACGGCACGAGTTCGCGCAACTCATCGCCGAGTCACCGGACTTCCGCCGGGCCATCCTCGCCGCGATGGCAGCACGACTGTCCAACCTCGACCCACCGACCGCTGAGGATCCTTTCGGGCGAACCGGCGAGCCAGCACGACGAAACGGACCGCGCGATTCATAGCGCGCCGAGGTGCGAGCTAAGAAGTCGGTAAGGATTCAACGCTCGCGACGTCGTAGTGGTGGTCGCGCTCCTACGTTTGGCGCGTGTCCGCGACCCGTCCGGCAATACCGGTTCGGACTTCGACGCGACGACACCCGGCCGATGTCCTTCGACTCGCGTTCGGCATCGTGATCTTGGTCTGGGCTGCGATCGCGGCCGGGTCTACGGATCCGAGCCGGGTAGAGGTCAATCTCTTCCGTCTCGTCAATCAGCTCCCCGATCCTGCGGGTGCGCCCCTGATCGGTGTGATGCAGCTCGGTGCGCTCGCCGCAATCCCTGTCGTCGCTACGGTGTGCGTGCTGGGTCGGCGCCCGCGGTTGGCACGCCTCATCGTCCTCAGCGGAGGAGCTGCCTGGCTTGTCGCCAAAGCCCTCGGTGCGATCGTCGCCAAGCGTCCACCCGACGAACGCATATCGGGCGTGTTGTTGCACGGGGCCGTCACGCCCGGCCTGTCGTTTCCGGCAACGCACGTCGCGGTCGCCGCCGCCATGGCCACTGTCGCGAGCCCGTACTTGAACCGGTCGGGAAGGCGCACTGCTTGGTTGTTGGTCGCGATGGTTGCGGTCGCCCGGGTCTACGTCGGCGCGCATTTCCCGGCGGATGTGATCGGCGGCTTCGCGGTGGGCTGGATCGTCGGATCTGCGGTCCATCTCGTGTTCGGCGCGCCGCGAGGCTTTCCGAATCCGAAGGAGCTCATGGCCAGGCTGGCCGGGCAAGGGCTCGAGGTTCGCGACATCGAAGTACTGGGGCGCGAGCACGGTTCGTTCCGCGTGGTGACGTGCAACGGGGAGGTTCTGCACGTCAGGATCGTCGACCGCGACCGACGCGAAGCCGACTGGCTGTACCGGGCCTGGCGCCTCATCGTATTTCGCGACCCTGGCGAGGACCAGGACGCCCGCGGCACGGAGCACACGGTCGAACACGAGGCGCTCGCGTACTTGCTTGCTTCGCAGCACGGCGTAGCCGTCCCCGACGTCGTCTGGGTGCGACGAGTTTCCGAGGGTGAAAGTGCTCTCGTACGCCGCTGGCTCGACGGGCACGACCTTCGCCGACTCGGCGCCGATGATCAGGCGCAGCTCGTCGCCGCCTGGCGAGTGATCCAGCAACTCCACGCCGCAGGTCTCGCTCACGGCGCCGCGATGACGCGCTCCTTCCTCGCCACCGAACGTGGAGTCGTGACGATCGGACTGTCGCGAGCACGACTCAACGCATCGCACATCGACAGCCAGCACGACATCGCGGAGCTGCTCGCTTCCAGTGCAGCCGTCGTGGGCACAGACCTGGCCGTTCGGAGCGCCCGCGAAGCACTCGGCACGTCTCCACTGCTCGACGCGCTACCCGCGCTGCAACCTCTCATGCTGTCCCGCGAGACTCGAGCCGCGCTTCGGGACGCGGACGTCACAGTCGACGAACTCCGCGACGAAGTCGCCGGAATGGGAGCCATGGCCGCCACCCGCGCCGAGCGACCGCTTTGGGTCGCGGGCCGCAATCTCGCGCCGGTCGCGCTCGGCGCGGTGGCGCTCGTCTTGCTCCTCGCGCAGATCGGCAACTTCCGGCTGGCGATCGACGCGGCCCGGCAGGCGAATCCGGCATGGATCGCCGGCGCGATCGCGGTCACCGCGGTTGGCTACATCATGGCCGCGATCTCACTCATGGGAGCGGCACCAGAACGACTCGCGCTCGGGCCGACGACGGTCGTGCAGTTCGCAGCTGCGTTCACCAACCGCGTCGCCCCGGCCGGCCTCGGCGCTATGGCGACGAACATCCGATATCTCGAACGGTGCGGTATCCGACGAGCACGCGCGGCAACGTCGGTGGGGGTCAATGCGGCTGCCGGCGGCGTCGTTCATGTCGTGCTCCTCATCACAATCCTCCCGATCGCCGGATCGAGTACCAGCGTCGGACTCCCGAGCGCGCCCGACCTTTCCGACTATTGGCCGATTGTGGCGTTCATCGTGGTGAGCCTTTCCCTGGCGGGCCTGTGGTACTGGCGCCATGGGCTCCGCACGGTCTTCGATCGGATCCGGCCCCACGCCCGAGACGTTCGCGGCGTCCTGGATCAGCCGCGCCGAGCGCTGATGCTCTTCGGCGGCTCATTGGGGGTGACGGTCGCCCAGGCATTCGTACTCGTCGCGTGTCTCGAAGCCGTCGGAGTGCACGTTCCGGTGCTCACAGTCGTCGCCGTGTTCCTCGCCGGCTCCGCACTCGCCGCCGCGGCGCCCACACCGGGCGGCCTCGGAGCACTCGAAGCTGCCCTGGTCGCCGGCCTCGGCCAGGTCGGCGTGCCATCGGCACCAGCGGTAGCGGCAGTACTCATCTCCCGCATCGTGGGCTACTGGCTGCCCGTCCTCCCCGGGTGGGCCGCATTCACCGCATCCACGCGCAACGGGACGCTCTAGACGCTCACACGTTCACCAGACGAAGACAGCGCCGCGTGACGAGTCAGGTGGACTCGGGCCTATTCGGCGCGTAGGGCTACCGCGGGTCGAGTCTGCGCCGCGTTGCGCGCGGGTAGGAATGCAATCAGGTTCACGAGGACGAGCACTCCGGGGATCGTGAGCGCGATGGCGACCACGGGAACGGCGGCCGGATCTGCGATGCCGAGCCCGTCGGTGACGTGGCGCCACACAAGCCCGCCGACGAGTAGGCCGACGGGGATGCCGACCACGAGGCCGACGGCCGCGAGGATGGAGGCCTGCCAGGCGACAGTGGCGCGCACCTGGCGACGGTCGAAGCCGAGAGTCTTGAGGAGCGCGAGGTCGCGGCGGCGCCGGCGGACGGCGGTGACCAACGCGTGTCCGACCGCGAGCAACGCCAGGCCGCCCAGCAACGCGGCAAGGACCCCCGGGAACCAGTTGATCTGGCGGAGGCGAGCGATCTCGACCGCCACCGCCGGCGCGGTGGGTGTGCCGAGTTTGGGGAGGTCGGCGATGCGCCGCTCAACCGCGGCGCGGTCGGTTCCAGGCGCGAAGCGGCCGACGAGATACCGGCTGGCGTTCGTCGGGTCGACGAGCTTCGCCAAACCGGCGTTGGTGAACACCGCACCATCCGCGAGCGGTTGGGTGCTCCCCAACGCGGGAAGCGCGACTTGCCCGACGATCTGGTAGCTCGCGGTCGGCGGAGAGCCGCTGCTCGACGCGAGCAGCGGAGCCTGCACCGTGTCGCCGATGCTCTTGCCCAGGGCCCGGAGGGTCGTCGCCCCCAACGCGACTTCGTGCGCCTTCGTGGGTGCGCGTCCTTTGACGATCACCGGATCGATGGCGCCCCGGATGTCGGCGAATGCCAGCGCGCTGAGCGGGCGCCCGTCGAGTTGGATGTCCTGCACGCAGACGCCGGCGAGCGCGGTCACCGCCGCCTCGCGCGTGATGCCGTGGGACGACCGGTTGCACGCCGTCGAACTGTTGTCGACGACCGAGAAATCCCAGTCGTAGCCGGAGAAGCGGGGGGTGGCGACGAGATGATCCAGGCTCGACGCGAACACCAGGACCGCGACCACGCCGAGCACGCCGAACACCGCGCCGAGGTAGGCCGAACGGATCGGCACCGCGGTGTCGTTGCTGCCCGGTTCGAGCGCCATACGCAGCCCGGTCGTCGCAGTTGGGGGGAGGCCGACCCGTGCCGCCGCCTCGACGACCTTCGGTGGGCGTCGCCGTTCGCCGGCCGCCTCGACACGCGCGACCGGCCGCGTGACCCGGAGCGCGGCCAGCATCGCGATCCCGAACACGAGCATACCGACGGCGACGATGATGACTCCGAGCACGATCCCGTCGACGTGGACGCCGGGGTCGGGGTCGGCGCGCCGGGCAACGCCGATCGGGAACAGTGGTGACGCCGCGATCCCACCGACGACGGCGAGCAACGCACCACCCCCGGCGATCACGAACGCCTGCGGCGCGATCGTCGCCACCCGTTGCCCACGCGTGAGGCCCAACGCGCGAAACGCCGATTGCTCGCCACGGGCCGACGAGATCTCCCTCGTCAGCACGATCCCGATCGCCACGACTCCCGCCAGTGCCGCCACCGCCGCGAATACCCACAACGCCACCGTGATGACGGCAATCGCGTTGTTCGCACCCTGGGTCTCGATCGCCACCGACTGCGCGTCGAAATCGGGCGACGGTCCGAAGATGCGATGCGCGGCGGCGATCACGCGCGGCACGTCGACCGCCGGGTCGCGGGTGCGCACCCGTAGCAGGGTGCCGAGATCGCCGATGCTCGTGGCGTACGCGCGGTTGAACGCGGGAGTCAGGATCAGGACCCCACCCGCGGCGCCCTTGTCGCCGAGGTCGAGCGGCCGCCGGTCGATTCCGACGATCTTCAACCGCACCCGCGGTCCTTCGCGCACGTTGAAGTCGCCCTGGCCGGTGAAGAAGCCCGCGACCTGTGCCGGTGTGTACGAGCTCGCGTCGAGATGATCTCCCACCCCGACATGGAGTTGCGCGGCGAGCGTCTCACCGATCGTGATCTCGTCGACGGCCCGCCGATTGGCAGCGCGTCCGGCGACGATCCGCGGGCGATCCACCTCCCCGCCGAGGGTCGAGTCCACCGCCGCCACCTGCGACAGGTCGGGGGCCCGATCGAAGCTCAGCAGCACTCCCCGCCCCACGCCGACCCCCAGCACTCCCGGAACCTGCCGGAGCTCATCGATCTGCGCCTCGCGCAACGGTTTCCGGGCGATTCCGGTGAGGGTCAGGTCCGACGCCCGGCTCGAAGCAATGAATCGGTCGAGCGCCGACGCGCTGCGCCGGGCTCCGGCGGCCGTGGCGAACACCACCGCGCCGACGACGCCGACCAACACGGTGACGACCATGATCCGGTGCCACCGCCGGCGGATCTGCGAACCCGCGACCATGCCCACTGCGCCCATCACGAGTGATTACACGACGTGACGAGGTGACCGGCAAGGGGGAAGGCCCCCATGTCGAGGGGGTACTCCCTTCCCCGCCTCACAACCTCCAACCCGCACGCTTCACGCCGGCATCATCGCGGTTTAGCAGGGCGCCGCGGGGGTGAAACTCGTAGCGGGAGGGCCTGATTGACCCGAAAGGGGGTCACCATGGCCACGTCCGAGATTTCCCCGCGGCGAACCGCCGTCGAGCTGGCCCGGCCGGAGTCGCTGGACCGCCAGCTTGCGGCAGAGCGGTCGATGCTCCACGCGATCATCCGCGGCACTCTCGTCGCCCTCCCGTTCGCCCTCGCGATCTTCTTCACGATGATGGCGATCGCGATCAGCAACAAGGAACCCTGGTACGTCTGGATCGGCCTGAGCGCGGTGATCGGCGTCTATGCCGCCGGCTTCTTCGGCGCCGTCGGAGGCGTCATGCTCTCCGCCCACACGTTCGACGAACTCGACGAGGAAGCCATGCACACGGACGCCGACGACGGCTCCTGACCCGACATCCAAGGTCTTGCACGGCATCGCACTCGAGCCCCACTCGTGGAGCGGCCAGGTTCACGTGGAAACGTTGGCCTCGACCTTCGAGCTGCGCCGGAGGAGCACGATCGATACGACCAGCACCCACAGCGCGAACAGCGCGAACGGAAAGAAGAGACCGGCCCCGAGCTGCAACACGGCCACCACGTAGCCCGCGATCGTCAACCAGCCCGGCAGGATTGCGTCTCGACGCGCGAGGTACGACGCGGTGGCCGTGAACGCGCCGGCAGCCAACGCCCCGGCGACGAGCAACACCGCGAAACCGACGTTGTCGAACTGCCGGGCAAGATCGGCTCCCGCGGGTACCGGCGTGGACCCGAACAGCTTGCCGCCCGGGATTGCCGCGCGCACCAAAGCCGACACCAACGCGAGCGTGACGAACAAGGTCCCGAAGGTGATCATCATCCCGCCCCGTTCGCGGAGCCTCTGGTTCATGCCCCACATGAACCAGACGAAGGCAAGAAGACCCAGGACCATGAGATACGCGCCGATGACCGCGCCGGCGCGGTGGCCGCTGTCGGTCCACCATCGCGCCCACTTGGCGGTGTCCTTCGCGTCGCTGGGCGTCGGGAAGGCGAGGAACCCGGCCACGAACAGCACCACGAACGCGATGCCCATCCAGGGTCCCACCCGACTTGTACCCTCGTCAGTCTTCATCGCTGAAGCCATGCTCACATCCCCCTCGTCGACAAGAGCCGTTCCGTCCCGAGCGAAAGCGTACGAACCAGGGGATTCGGCGTCCATGGTGGAGACCACGCATCGACACGTGGTGCTGGCACCCCACCCCGACGAAGGCCGAAGGACGGTCTGACGGTCCGGAGACCTGCGGTCTACTCAGCGAAGTCCTCGTAGTGCTGTCCCGGCTATTGGGCTGATGAGCTCTCTACGCCGCGTGCGATGAGTTCGTACGCGAGCACGACCTCGACGAGTCCGACGACAGAACCGATGAGCATGCCGAGCAATCCGTTCAGGAGGAAGGCCGGCACGATGGGATGATCGAAGATCGAGGTGTAGCTGATCGCATGTAGGGCGGCCTGCTCGACTTGGAGCGGCAGCGTCACGAGGAAAAGCGTGAGCCAGAAGTGGTGTCGCACGAGTCGCCACGAGCGACCCAACGCCGAAACTGGTGCGCGGTCTTCAATCGTGATGACCGGTCCGACGAGCGACCACAACGTGAACACGATGACACCCGGAATCACAAGGAGGCTGACCCCGGCGAGGGTCGTCAACGCCAGGATCACATCCGCTACCACGAGTCGCCCCAGGGGGAGAACTGCCCAAATCTCGCGGATGCTCAGATCCGGGTGTCCGTGGAGGTGGTTACCAACGACCTTGTCGAGGATGCCCGCGTAGACAACGACACCGGCCATCGCCAATACCCCTGCCGCGGTCGACGTGATCGCGTCGCCGACGGGACTCGAGACGTGATCAATGATGAGAACCGTGGCGACCGCATCGATGACGGCGACTACCCCGAACACCACGAACGCCGTCCCCGCGACACGCGCGAACCGTTCTCGATACGTTCGCACGGCGGCGCGGAGTACTGGTCCTGCGCGCACGGGACCGTCGGTCGCGGCGGTGAAGATCACGCGCGTTCGGATGGCGTTGAAGCCGCGAACGAATCGGCGATGTTGCCGAACGAATGGTCGACGCTCGCCATCATCCGGATTGGAGCGTGTAGCCGGGCTGATTGCCTGCGGTGGTAAGGCGTGCGGCCGCAGATTCGTCGCCCTTGAGGTAGAGGTCGAAGAACGCGACCATTGCCTTCGCGACCTCTTCCTCCCATGGCGGGTCGACATACACCTCGAGATGTGAACCGCCGTCGATCGTCAGGAGGTACTTGGGCGATTGTGCTTGGGCGAACATCGACGTGCTGGCGCTGTACGGGTTCACTTCATCCGCGGTCGCGTGAACGAAGAGAACGGGGGGCGTTCCGGGGGGAAACCATTGGCCGTCGAACCCGAACGCTCCCCCGGTGAGGATCGACGACGCCTTGATGCGCGGATCGATGCAGCAGGTGTTGTACGCCGCGGCGGCAGCGGTGACGCCGCCGTCGGACTGACCGGCGTCGCCGACCTGTGCCGGATCGACCGCGTCGTGGAGCGGCCCAGGGGCGTTCGACAGGTTGGTCATCGACGTGATGACGAAAGAGATGTCGGCCGGCTGTTCGAGCGAGTCGCTGCGAATCGCGCCCCCGGGGTACGCAGTGCTCGTTCCCGGAAAATCGGGGGCGGCAACGACAAAACCGCCGGCCGCAATGTCCTCGAGCAGCGGTGCGTACGCGGCGGCATCGATCTCATAGCCGTGTGCGAACACGATGAGGGGAAAGGGACCGGGGGCAACCGTGGGGGTCGGGTTCGCGGCCGACGGCGGCGTCGTGGTCGGGTAATAGATCGTGGTCCTGATCGAGCGGCTCGACACGGTGGGATTGCCGCCCCTTGCCGGCGTCGATCTCGTCGGGTCGACGAAGGTCTGCTGTGCCTGGCCGACGGTGAACGTCCCGGTGATCGGGGCCGCGGTTGTCGTGGTGGGTGCGATCGTCGTCGTATTGCTCTCGGCCCGTCGGGTGGCCCTGCGCTCGCGGCCGAGAATCCGCGCCAGTCCATCACCGCCGATGAGCCGGAATCGATCTGGTTGATTGGTCTGCGGGGTCGACGTGGACGCGGACTTGGCCTGGTCGCCACCACTACCGCAAGCGAGGAGGAACAAGCTCATGGCGAACACCAACACAAGGACAGAAGCTCGGCGCACGTCGCATCTTTTCACGCTGCACTTCGTTCCCTGAGCCTCGCATTCGCGGTCGTGATCGTCGTCGCGTTGCGCAGCCGGATCAGTCCTGGCGCTCGGGACCCCGACGAGTTCCAGACCGAACCTCGTCGTGCGATCGCGGGGGCCTAAGCCCTAGGCGGTCTGAGGCGGCGCCTCGTGGGTGGCGGCTTCCCACGCACGCGCCGACAGCCGCACCGCGACGACGCGTGAGACGGCCAACCCCACACCCATCGCGACCGCCCAGGTCAACGCGGCACGCCACGTCACCTTCCGGTCGACCGGATCCGTCGGTGGCTTCTCACCTTCGAGCCGTTCCCACGCGAGGGTCAGGACCCGACGCGTCACGATCACGGAGAGCGCGGCTGCTCCGGCGCTGATGCCCTTCCACGCGAGCCGCTTCCCGGATTCATTCACGAACGGAACGGTACGCCCCGCCGCGATCGCCGGCAACTGCGTCGACGCGCGCCGGCGCCGCACCACATTCGATTCGATTGCGATCGGCCGTCAGATCCCGCGGCGGAAGCTGTGGCGCCAACGTTGTTCGTGCGCCGGTTTGCTCTCCATCGCTGATCCGGTAGCCGCATGCCAGGAGGCGTAGCGACGAGCCAGTGGCGCGGCGCTGATGCCGTGAGCGAAGACGCTGAGCGCGACGGTGACTGTGATGGTGACTACCAAAGCCGATGTGTGCGGCAGCCCCGCAGCTTCGATGATCACGACGCCGAACACGATCGACGCCAGACCCCGCGGGCCGAACCAGCCGAGGAACAAGACCGTGGGGGCACGGGCGTGCGATCCCAACATCGCGACCGCGACGGGAAGCATCCGAACCACGGTCAGGCTCAACACGGCGTAGACCAGGTCGACGAAGCCGATCTGCGCCCAGACGGTACTGAGTACCGCGGCACCGAACACGATGAAGGTGATGCCGCTCAGCAGCGCACCCAGTTCTTCGGAGAACGCGGCACGGTCGCCATCTCGTCCAACGAACCTGCCGTAGAGGACACCGCCGACAAAGGCCGCGATGAAACCACTGCCGCCCAGGGAATCCGCGATGCCGTAGGCGGCGGCGGCCGCAACAATCGGAACGACCTCGAGCCAATGCTCTTCGATCCACCCACGACTCCTTGACAGCTGCACGGCCTGCGCAGCGACCAAGCCGGCGACAATGCCGCCCGCGAGGCCCCAGCCGATGGCCTCGGCGACGACGGTTACCGCATGCGCGTCAGAAAATTGCCCGGCATCGGCCTGCGCAATCGCCAATGCGATCGCGAGCAGCGGGACACAGAGGCCGTCGTTGAGGCCGCTCTCGACGTTGAGTCCTTGGCGTATACGCGACGGCAGGGCAGGGCTGGTGACGACAGCTTGACCGAGGGCCGCGTCGGTTGGTGCGAGCACGATCGCCAGCACGATCGCCTCTGTCCAAGTGATGACGTGGAGCACGACCGCGCCCACTACCGACCCCGCCACGATCGTCAGTGGAAGTCCGACCGCGAGGAGACGGGCAGGTACGCCGTACTCGCGTCGCAAGGTCTGCAGATCGATTCGTGATGCATCCGTGAAGAGCACGACTGCCAGCGTCGCCTCCGCGAGGACCTGCACTCCCTCTTGATCCAGTCTGAAGTGCAGCCAGTCGAGACCTTCGTTGCTCAGGACGAACCCGGCGACGACGAAGATCATCGCGGCAGTGAGCGGAGTGCCATCGAGTCGCCGCGACAGGACCGCGTAGAACAAGAATGCCGCGGCGACGACAACCAGACTCGAACCGCTCATCGGAACAAGTATGTCGAGACTCGAGCCCAGACGTTCGCCCCCACTCCGCGGCGAAATGAGGAACCCACGGGGTTGATTGCCGACTAGTCGCGGCTGGGCGACGCGCCACGAAAGTGCCCCCGGGCACTGCACTGATCGGGTCGGGTGCCCGGGGGCCGGGTCGCCGCTCCTTCAAATCCGTCGACACGGCGACAACTCGAAGGTACGCCTGTCGGCGGCGGGAATCCAGAGGCGATCGTGCCCGAACGAAGATGACGCAGCGACAGTCGACGCGGCAGCACACCACGACGCCGAGAGAGGGAGGTTCCGCGGCTGCGGGCAGTTCGTCATCGAGCGCCGATGTGACAGGCTGAGGCCGTGCGCGCTGCTGTGGTCGACACGATGCCGGGAACACCCAAGATCGAGGACGTCGAGATCGACCGTCCTGGGGTCGGCGAGGTCTTGGTCCGGGTCGAGGCAACCGGGGTGTGCCACAGCGACCTCCATGCACTGACCGGCCACGGGATGGCGTTCCCGGTGCCATTCGTCCTCGGTCATGAACCGGCCGGAATTGTCGAGGCCGTCGGCCCCGGGGTGCGCCACCTTCGCGCGGGTGACCACGTGGTCGCGTGCCTCAGCGTGTTCTGCGGGCACTGCGCGAACTGCGTGACGGGGAAGTCGTTCCGCTGCTTCACCGACGGCTACGCCCGCGGCCTCTGGCCGAAGATGCTGGCGCGCGTCGAGGAGCGTTGGCGGACACGCTTCGGCGCCGACGTCATCGACGCAGCCGGTGCAGCGCTGCTGCCGCCCGCCGTGGCAATGCCGTGGTCGCCGCCCGAGGTGCACCCGTCGGACGGTTTCCGCACGTCGGTGCGCGACGCCAGCGACACCGAAACTGACACCGCTCCCGAGGTTGACGGAGACTGTCCATTTGTCGCGCTCCTGGGCCAAGTGCTCACCGCCTTGACGTTGGACTACGAGCGCGACTCGGATGTGTCACTGCCCACTCGGGGCCAATGTGCTGCGCGGCATCGACCACGACGTGGTGCGCGTCCGGGACCTTCCGCCACGCGCGGGGGTGTCGAAGGAGGCGATCGCGATGGCGCTGCACCATCTCCAGCGCACGGGCATGATCGCCGCGCCGGCCAACCGGTCCGTCGTCCTCACCGCCGACGGCCGCGACGCACTCGCCGGCTACCGCGCTCGGGTCGCCGGCCCCGAGAACCCAGCGCTGCGCGTCGCCCTCGAAGCGATCTTGTCGCAACGTGACGCACTGTCGGCGGGACTGAGACCGCCCGAGGGTTGTTGGCGGGGCGAGAAGCCCTACCTCGACCGGACGCGGCGGCTGCTGGCCGACCCGACCGGCGCGCTGCCGTGGCATCCGATGGTGCTCCATCGCGGGGCCTGGCCGGACGGCTCGTAGCGGCGTCGGCGGTTTGCGGCGAGCGCTACGAGGCGGTCAACTGGCGACCCGCCGACGCCTCACGAGGAGTTCCGACATGCCCGACACCGTCTTCCTGCCCGACCGCATCGAGGTGACGCGACCTATCCCGGCGTCGCCATCCGCGATCTTCGACGTCCTGCGCAGCCCGGCCGGTCATGTCGCCATCGACGCGTCGGGAATGCTGCAGGACTACACCGGTGAGCCGGCCGAGCAGGTCGGCGACACGTTCGTGATCCACATGGACCGCGAGTCGCTCAACGACTTTCCGGTCGGCCGGTACGACGTGACCGTCCACATCATCACGTTCGACCGCGACAAGGAGATCGCGTGGGACCTGGGCCCCGATGTCCCGGTCGCGCACTTCTACGGCTATCGCCTGCAAGCCCGCGACGACGGAACCACCGACGTCACGTCGTACTACGACTGGTCGAAGCTGAGCGACGACCACAAGGAGCGCTTTCCGATCGTTCCCGAGTCGGCGTTGCGCGCGACGCTCGGGATCCTCGAGCGCACCGTCCGCGCCGGCGGGTGACGCAAGAGTTGTCGGGCCCGCTACTTGCCTCGTCCGACGAGCTTGGCCAACTCCTTCTCGATGCCTTCGAGCGCGTTCGCGATCGCCTGTAAGAGCTCCAACATCTTTCGGGTGTCGACCTCACTCATCTCGGCCATGAGACCCTCCGTCCGACCACATCCCGTGCCGGTCATCTTGCCGGATTTCCGGGCACGGCGTTACGTGAGGAAGTCGACGAGGAGCGCGTTGAGTTCGTCGGTGGCCTCGAGCTGCATCCAGTGGCCGGCGCCCTCGATGCGCTCGTAGCGCCACGTGCCGCTGACGTAGGCGGCCGAGTCGAGCATCTGGCGTTCGGTGAGGGCGGGGTCGCCGCTGCTCCAGACGCCCATCGTGGGCGCGGGAACGGGCGGGAACACCGGGGGCGGCGCGAGCAGCGACTCGGGCGCGAGATTGGCGCGGTACCAGTTGAGTCCGGCGGTGAGCGCGCCGGGACGCCGGAGCTCGGCAACCACCGCGTCGGCGTCGGGGTGGCTCGCCCACTCGCGGAAGTTGCGGAAATCGTCGGCCGAGATCCACTCCTCGGCGACGCCCACGAATTGGAACAGCAGCATGTACCACGACTTCTGGCGCTGTTCGAGGCCGGCGCCGCGGAACGCGGCCGGGTGCCCCACGGATAGCGCGACCAGGCGTTCGACGCGGTCGGGCACGAACGACGCGAGACCCCACGCAACCGCCGCGCCCCAGTCGTGGCCCACGACGTGCGCGCGTTCGACGCCGACCGCATCCATGATGCCGACCACGTCGCCCACCAGGTTCGGGAGCGCGTAGTCCTCGACGGCCTCGGGTGCGAACGACTCGCCCATGCCGCGCTGGTCCGGCGCGATGGTGCGGAAGCCCGCCGCGTGCAGCGCGGGGAGCTGGTTTCGCCACAGGCGGTGCGAATCGGGCCAGCCGTGCAGCAGCACGACGGCGGGACCGTCGCCCGCGACGTCCACCTCGAACCCGGCACCGTTCACATCAACCTTCATCGGTGCACCCTCTGTCGTCGTACTCCGCGAGCGTGCGGACGGTCACCCGGCCACGAGCGCGAGGAGCTCGGCACGCGTCGGCCCGGGGAGCGGTTCGCCCACGGCGCCCAGCTCCAACGCCCGTTCGGCGACCCCTGGACGTGAGAGCACCTCGACGCCGCGTGCGAGCAGCGAGCCGATCTCGACGCTGCCGCGCATCAACTCGGGGTCCTTGCCCGCCGCGTTCGCCAGGGCCCCGCCGAGAAGCCACGCCGGATCGTCGGTTTCGTAGGGCAGACCGGCGATCTGGGCGTCGATCTCCGCGAGGCGGTGGCGATCGAAGGCCAACGTGTCCCGGAAGTAGGGCTCGACCGTCTCGGCGGTGGCGTCGTGCCAGGCGGTCGCGAAGTCGACTGCATCGCCGGGTGCGACCCGCCGCACCGTGTCGCGCAACACGGACGCGTGCAGCACACCGATCGAGGCGCCGCGGCCGACCGACGGGTTGGTGCACGCCCACGAGTCGCCGAGCGGGGCCACTCCGGTCGCCACCGGCACGCCGTCGACGACGAACCCGCGGTGGCGATCCTCGATCTTGGCCATCACCGCGATGTCGGTGATGGGCTCGGCGTCGAGCCAGTGCGCGACGAGCGGGTAGCTCGCGACCACGCGCGTCCACACATCGGGGTCGCGCAGCGGCGCGGAGGGCGGCGTCGCCCGCGCTGGTTACGAGGCCCACACCCCATGTCCCGTTGTCGGCCGGCAGGGCGAGGATCGAGACCGAGTCGTACGGCATCAGCGGGGGCCCGAACGCGGGCGGCAACGAACCGTCAGCCGAGCGGAAATGCCGCCCGAAGTAGACGAAGCCGCAATCTTCGAGCTCCTCGACGAGAGGGCGGGCGCCGATGTCGGCAAGCAGACGCGGCAGCGCCGAACGCCGCCCGCCGGCATCGACCACGAGATCGGCGCGCACCTCGTCGCCGTCCTCGGTGACCACCCCGACAACGTGTGGAACACCGCCGACCTGGTTGTCGCCCGTGAGCAAACCCTTCACTCCGACGCCGCGGCGCACCTCGACGCCCGGCGTACGCGCCGCGACCCGCCCGACCGCGGCCTCGACCATTGGGCGGCGTCCCGTCAGCACTGCGAAACGTGCGTCTTCGTCGCACACACCGCCGCTCATCGACACCGGCATCCCGTCGAGTGGGTTCAACCGGAGCGCGCCATCCGCGTCGAGCTCGGCCGCGACCGCGGGCAACTCCACCTCCACGATCTCGCGAAAGCGCGGGAGGAAGTAGTGCAACATCCTGAACTGGTTCACACCCCGGCGCTCCCAGGAATCCCACGCCTCCGCCGCCGACGCCGCGGGCGGCGCCGGATCGCGCTCGAGCACGCTCACCCGGTGTCCGTCGCCGGCGAGCAGCATCGCCGCGGCCTGACCGGTGAGTCCGCCTCCGATGATCACGATCTCGACCATGCTCCGTGGCTCCCGTCGCACGCCGTCTCCGACCCGTGAGATTAACGGTCGTTCGGCAGATTGCTCACGGACGTGGCGCTCAGGCAGGCACCCCGGCCCCCTCGACGAGCACGGGGAGGTTCTGGTGGCGGCGGACGAGCAGGCTCTTGACGCGCACGGGTGGCTGCGTCGGGTCGAGGGTCACCGACGACGTCGCCGCGAGCAGGCGGGTGAGTACGACGCGGGTTTCGAGGCGGGCGAGCGGTGCGCCGACGCAGTGGTGGATGCCGCGTCCGAAGGCGACGTGGTGGCGTGGGACGTCGCGACCGAGCATCAACTCGTCGGGCTGATCGAACTCCGCGGAGTCGCGGTTGGCGGCACTGTAGAAGACGAGCACGGTTGCGCCGGCCGGGATCGCGACGCCATCGAGCATCGTGTCGGCGGGGACCGAGCGCAACATGAAGCGGAAGGGTGACTCGAGGCGCAGGACCTCTTCGAGGAACGGCGGGACGAGCGCGGGATCGTCGCGTAGCCGCTGCTGCAGGTCGGGGCGTTCGGCCAGGATGCGCACGGCGTTGCCGAGCAGGCTCGTGGTCGATTCACCTCCCGCGCTGAGGAGCGTGTGGAGGATGATGATGCCTTCTTCGGGGCGCAGCGCACCCTCGGCGACACCGCGCGCAATCGTGCCGATGAGTGTGTCGTCGGGCGCGTCGTCGGCGGCGAGTTGTTCACCGATCCATGAGCCGATGTCGTCGCTGCGCGCGACGAGCTCTTGCAACTCGTCGAGGGTCATCGTGACGCCGATCATCAACGTGGAGTCGAACGCCGCGCGCAGCAGCCGATCGGGGTCACTGTCGCGGAAGCCGATGAGCCGGCTGATCATCGTGATGGGCACCACGTTCGCGACTTCGGTCATGAAATCGCCGCCACCCCGTTGGACGAGATCGGCGATGCACTCCGACGCGATCGCGTCGACGTCGGGTTCGAGGGTGACCATGCGCTGCGCGACGAGGTCGGGGAACACGGTGCGACGGTGCACGGTGTGGGCGGGCGGATCGGCGCTGGCCAGCGCCTGAAAGCTCGCATCGCCAAACGACAACTGGCGCGGCAGGCCTGCCTCGTCGCGATACAACAGCCGCAGCACGTTGTTCGAGAAGTCGTCGGTGCGGCCGACGACTTCGCTGACCAGCGCGAACGAGCTGACGACGAACACGTCGGTTCCGGACACACGCCAGACCGGCGCCTCACGCCGGAGCCGCTCGTAGAACGGGTACGGGTGCTCCAGCACACCAGGGTCGAGGAGCAGTTCGCCCGGGATCGCGTCGCTCATCCACCCGCCTCCGCGCCCGGGACGACACCCAGTTGGTTGAACAACGCCAACGGGTCGCCGTAACTCCACGTGTTCGTCACTCGGCCTCCTCGCTCGGCGTCGAATTCGTAGACCTCGCACTGCTCGACCGAAATCACGCGTCCCGTCGCCGCGATCCCCAGGTACTCGCCCGTATGCGTGCCCCGCATCCGCCAGCGCGCACAGACGTGACGACCATCGCCGAACAGCAACTCCTCGCCGAGGACGAAGCCCGTGAACGCGGACAGGAGCTGGTCGACGTTCTCGGCGATGTCGACGAGGGTGAACGGTCGCTCGATCCCGGGAACCCACCGCAGACTCGTGGGCGTGAACGCACGGAGGTAGCCCGCTGCGTCGCCCACGTTGAGCGCGCCGACCGCCGCCCGCAGCGCCTCGACCTGACCGCTCTCCTCCATGGAATTCCCCCCGTCGACCCTCTTGGCTTGATCGGTGGGCTATTTTAGTGGACGGCTGTTCACCAATTCCAGGAGCGCGCGTGATGGTGGGGACCGAGCCTGGAATCGACCGGCGAACCGCGCGACGCGCGGCTCGCCGCGCCCAGAACCGCGACGACATCCTCAACGCTGCCGAGCAGGTCTTCGCACAGTCCGGCATCCGCGACGGCTCGTTGCGGGAGATCGCCGTCGAAGCCGGCTTCTCCACCGCCGGTCTCTACCTGTTCTTCGAGAACAAGCAACATCTCCTCGCCGAGACACTCACCCGACGCGGCGATGAACTCCTCACGGTGCTGCGCGAGACGATCGACGGCGGCGCGTCGCCCTTGGAGAAGCTCCACGACATCATCGACGCGACCGAGGCATTCTTCGCGGCGCGGCCACACTTCCGCCGCCTCCTCGCCCAGCTCCGCGGCGGCAGCACGATCACCGGGCCCGTCCTCGCCGGCTACTCCGGAGAAGTCGACGCCCGATTCAACGCCGCGATGGACCTGCTCACCGGCGTCGTCACCGACGGTCAGTCCCGCGGCGAGATCCGCACCGGCAACCCCCAGGCACTTGCACACCTCTACTCGGTGCTCATCAACGAGCACGTCTTCCTGAGCGCAGAAGCAGCCGGTCGCGCCGACACCTCACTCTCGAGCGATGAGTTCCACACGCTCGTCGACGGCGCGCTCCGCACATCCGGTCGACGGCGCCGATCCTGAAGTTCCGACGACGTTCTACGGGTTGTGCACTCCGTCGCCTACTGGACGACGCGCACGAAGGGCATGATGCGATCGAGGTCGGACGGGCTGCCGGCGCGCAACGGGTCGACCTGGGCCGGCGAGACACTGAGCGGATCAGCTTCGAAGATCACGGGGGCCGTGCCCTCGTGGCGATCGACCACGAACGCGCCGTAGTCGACGAGGGTGTTCCAGACCTTGGCTCCGATCGGCGACAAACCGGCGGGAACCGGAGTGCCCCGCGGGATACCGAGCCGGCTGCCCAGTGGAATCG
The DNA here is from genome assembly GCA_963819735.1 of uncultured Actinomycetes bacterium. Lineage (GTDB taxonomy): Bacteria > Actinomycetota > Acidimicrobiia > IMCC26256 > DASPTH01 > CAWFXC01. The sequence goes on from CAWFXC010000002.1 coordinate 456,559, forward strand.
TCCCTCCCCCTCCCCCGCTGCTGTCGGCCGCGATCGCGGGAGCCACGAAACTTCCGGCGAGCTCCGAGCCGAGCAGTGAGACGGCCAGGGCGTGCGGGATCTCGTTGCCCACGAGGTCACCGCGCGTGATCAGCCCGCCCAGGCCCGACGAACCGTCGGCTCGGATGCCCGCGCCGAGCACCGGAGACGGCCGTCCGAAACCTGAGCCGCTGAGGAACGAGGCGGCATACGCGCTCGTCGTCGCCGCACCCACGTCGAGGCGACGGAACTGCCAGAAGTTGAAGGCGATCCCGTCGCTGACGACGACGAGTGCGCCGTCAGTGCCCGCAGCACCCGTCACCCACGCAGGAATGTGGAGATGGACGACACCCGCGGGCCAGCCCCAGGTGGCGGGAACCTGAACCGCGACGATCGGGTCGGCCGCGTTGCCGTGAACCACCGGCGTGGAAAATGCTTCATCGGCCACCCACGAGTTGCCGCTGCGTAGCGACGGCACGTCGCGCCATCCTGCCGACGCCGGGATGGGCGTGTTCCACGGTGACGCATCGTTGAACGGTCGCGGTGCGCACGCCGCGGCAAGGATGGCAACGAGCGCGACTCCGCACAGCAGGACCAGGTGACGGCGCATCGGCACATCGTGGAAGACGCCGCTTGGCCGACGATCTGCGCCCCATCAACGCAGCGTCAACCAGCGCGGGCCTGTGCGAACAATCGGACGGGGCCACTTCGACGCGTTTGCGCTCGTGAGGATTGAACGCGCACGCAGTCGGGAATCCCCGGACGGCAATCCGACGCCGCCGTCGTGTGGAGGTCTTGTGAGAAGCGTCGAGCGAACACTGAAGTGGCTCATGGGAATTCGGCTCTGGAGGGTCGAAGGGCACGACGACGAACGTTGCCACCTCTGGACGCTGCGCTTGCCGCGGTGGAACCGCGACGCGGCGGACATCGAGGTCGGTAGCTACACCTGATGCCGGCAATGGTCCCCGAGTTTGGTTAGAGACGGGACCGGGCAGGAGGGAGGGAACGACCGCGACCTAAGCGTGAGGAGGAGCGGTGAATGCACTCGTCTGGGTTCTACTCGCCATCCTGATCGTGGTGATCGTCGCCGCAGTGGCGTTATGGGCACGCGGTCGTCGTCGCGGTGGCGTCATCGCGACGTCGCCGACCGTGCGCGGCAGCACCTCCGCGAACAGCACCTCGGCGAAGAAGGTCGACCGATGAACCGGGTCGTTCGCGCCACGGATCTGCTGGGTCAACCGGTCGTGACGCTGAGCGGCGACGACCTCGCCGACGTGCGCGACGTCGTGTACAACGCCGACGAAGGCCGACTCGTCGGGTTCACGCTCAACAAGCGGAGCCTGTTCCACGGCAAACTCCGACAGCTGCTTCCCATGAGTGCGGTGCGAAGCATCGGTCGCGATGCCGTCATGGTCGACTCCGACGATGCACTCGTCGATTCGGGAGATGCGCCGCCCGAGATCGCGGAGGCTTCGCCCGATCGAGACGTGATCGGTGCCGTTGTGCTCACCAGCGAGGGCACGCAGCTCGGAGAGGTCACCGACGTGATCGTCTCGCTCGGGCGTCGCGCGTGCGCCGTCGGCTACGAGCTCGTCGCCTCGAAGCTCGAGCAGCGCGAGCAGCGCCCGCTCTTCATCCCCCTGCCCGAGCAGCTGTCGGTTTCCGGAGATGCGCTGATCGTCCCGCACGAGGTCGATCGCTTCCTGCGCGACGACCTTTCGGGTTTCGGAGCCGCAGTGACCGAGTTCCGTGCGCAGCTCGGCGGGCCCGCGTCCGAGCCGGCCGGGGCCGGTGCACAAGCGTCGACGGAGGCAAGCATGTCGAAGGACGAGCTCTACGCCGAAGCGAAACGACGGCACATCCCTGGCCGTTCAAAGATGACGAAGCCCGATCTGGTCCGCGCCCTGTCGTCAGATCGGGGTGAGCGATGAGCAGTGTGCGCGCGGTACAGGGCCATCCGGTCATCGTCGAGGATTCGGCCGAACAGGCCGGCAGCGTCACCGGTTTCGTGGTCGACCCGAAGGCCACGACCATTCAGGCGATCTATCTCGGCGGCCGTGGCGCCTCCGGCCGGTTCGTCTCCTGGGGCGACATCGCGTCCTTCGGCACCGACGCCGTGATGATCAAGCATTCCGGATCGGTGCGCGACGGCGTGGACGAACGCGAGCAACGGACCGCGAGCCACGACCTCGCACTGCTCGACCGACGAGTGCTCACCGACAGCGGTGACGAGCTCGGCGTCGTCGACGACATCGAGTTCGACCCGACCGACGGCCACCTCGAGGAGCTCACCGTCGACGGCGAGCCCATCGGCCCCGACCGGCTCCTCGGGATCGGGTCGTACGCCGTCATCGTCAGCTCCCTGGAAGACGACGAGTGACGCGGGACCGCTCCGGCTCGCAAGCGTCGCGCGGCCGGTCATAGCTCACCGAACCACGGAGGGAATCATGAAGCGGGCACTGATCCGAATGGCGATCGTCGGACTCGCGACCATCGGCGCCAAGGCGCTGGCCAACCGGCTCGCCCCCGGGGACACGCCGCGCCCGAGACCGTCCAGCGTGTAGCCGTCGATCCCGGCTCCGCGCGCGGTTCGCGCTAGTGCGCCACCGCGGTGGGTGCGGTGTCGATCGCGGACGGCGGACGGGATCGTGTCGGTACGTCGAGGTGATAGAGCTCGACCGCATTGTCCCAGAGCACCTGGGTGCGGATGTGCTCGTCGACACCGTGCAGGCTCCGTTCGATCTGTTCGTGGACGTTGCCGTACAGACACGTCGGGTGGGGGAAGTCGGTCTCGAACAGCACGCGGTCGGCGGGGATCACGCGGTCGAGGAGTTGCTGGGGGGCGAACTGCTCGAACCAGAACGTGACGTAGACCTGGTCGGCGAGGTAGCGGCTCGGGAGGCGATCGAACTCCGGGCGGGTGCGCGCGCCGCCTCCCTCCAGGAATTGGTAGTCGACGGCCTCGAGCGCGAACGGCAACCACCCCATCCCGGACTCGACCGACACGACCCGTAGCTCAGGGTGGCGGGGCAGCACGCCCGACAGCAGGAGGTCGCAGACCTGTTGGCCGTTCTTGTGGAACAGGCCGAGTCCTTCGAGGGCGAAGCTCTCCGCGAACCCGCGCGACGCCATCCGTTCGAGATCCCACGTGAACTCACCGCTCCCGACGTGGAAATTCACCGGCATGTGGTGCGCGACGGCGGCGTCCCAGAGCGGCTCCCAGTGGGGTTCGCCGAGGTACGGGAGTCCGAACCGGTGGGGCTCACCGGTGAAGAGCAGGGTCTTGAAGCCGAGCGTCGCGCAGCGTTCGATCTCGCGCACGCAATCGTCGACGTCCCAGAACGGGAGCGACACGACCGGGATGAGACGTTGCGCGTCGGAGGAACACCAGTCGATCTGGAAGTCGTTGTATGCCCGCACGCACTCGTACATGAGCTCGCGGTCACCGAGTTTGAGGAAGCGTTGGCCTCCGAAACCGCCGACGTTGGGATAGAGCAGCTGGGCGTAGATGCCGACGTCGTCGAGGTAGCGGAGTCGCGCGTCAGGGTCGGACGCCGCGGCCAGCGTGTCCTCGTAGATCTGCGGGGTGGCCGGCATCGGTTCGCGGAATCCCGCGGTGGCGGTGGCGCCCACGACCGCGATGGTCTCGCCGTCGAGCAGCCAGAGGTCGCGGCCGTCGATGCGTTCCACGTGCGGGACGCGGTCGCGGTACCGGGCCGCGACCCGCGAGGTCCACACGTCGGGTGGTTCCGTGATGTGTGCATCGACGTCGATGATCCAGTAGTCGCCACTCATCGCTGATCCCCCGGTTCCGAGTTCATCGCACGCGCGCGGGCAGACCGAGCAGGTCCACGGTCTGCGAGGGTGTGGCAACCGTCCGACCGACGGTCGCGCACAGCTCGACGGCCTCGCGCACGAGCTCGACGTTCGACGGGGTACGGTCGCCCATGTGGTCTTCGAGACCGACGCGCAGGTGACCACCCTGTTCGACCGTTGCGCGCGCGACCGGCGTGCGTATGAGGTCGCCGCCGACCACCGCGGAGAACCACGGCAGCGGGCAGTCATCGATGGCGAGTATCTCGCGGTACGCCGCCAGCCCGGCGAGCGTCGGCGGCAGGCCGAACGTGATGCCCGTCCCGCGCATCAGGACGCCACCAGGGCCCCCGAAGTAGAACTTCACGAACGAGCCGGGCGAGAGACGGCCGAGCCGCCAGTAGACCATCACGTTGCGGAGCCAGCCGGGCTCGAAGCACGCAAAGTGCATGCCGACGCCGAGGCGTGCACCTTCGTCGATCGCATACGTCATGTCGCCGTAGTTGTGCGCGTAGACGTACCCGTCGGGATTCGGTACGCCGTCGGCATCGGGCGAGCCGAAGATGATGGCACCCGGGTCGACGAACGCCAGGCGAGTGGCGCCCGCCTCGGCGAGCAGGATCTGGTGGGCAAATCGTTCTTCCCGGGTCTCACCCCAGCCGTTCGTCGGCAGCACCAACACGTCGGGATCGGTGGCCAACCACGGTTCGAAACACGCGAGGTACTGCTCGGTGGCGTCGGCGGCGCTGACCTTGAGATCCGGCAGGTGCATGTGCACGATCGACGCGCCGGCCTCGATGCACGCGAGGCCCTGTTCGACGATCGCCTCGGGTGAGGTCGGTGCTTCGGGGGTGCGCGCCGGATTCGTCGTGAGGGCAACTTCGATGATCGCGGGTTGCATCATCGGCCGATCAGCGTGCGCCGCGCACGAGTCGCCCGGGACGCGCGCCGGTGTCACGGTCGTCGCGTCGGGTGATTTCCCCGCTGACGATCGTGGCCACGTAGCCGACCGCGTCCTGGAGCAACCGGCTGCCACCGGCCGGGAGGTCGCGCACGGACCGGGGCATCTCCAGGCGGAGCCGATCGAGATCGATCACGTTGACGTCGGCCTTCTTGCCCGCCTCGAGGGTGCCGCGGTCGCCGAGTCCGTAGAGCTCGGCGGTGTCGTGGGTCTGCATCTTCACCGCGGCTTCGAGACTGAGCTTGGGCCCGCGCGTGCGGCCGCGCACCCAGTGCGAAAGCTGATAGGTGGGCATCGACGCGTCGCAGATCGTGGCCAGGTGCGCACCGCCGTCGCCGAGACCCGGGACCGTCGCGGGATGGGTGAGCATCTCGTAGATCGCGTCGTGGTCGCCGTGGCAGTAGTTGAAGAAGGGCACGACGAACATGGCCAGCCCGTCGCGGTCGAGCATCAGGTCGTAGAACAACTCGAGGGGCGACACGCCCCGCGCCTCGGCACGCGCACCGAGCGACTCCTCGGGCACCGGCTCGTAGTCGACATCGTCGCCGAGGGGGAACACCATCTGGGGCATGTAGACGGCGATCATGCCCATCGTCGCGAAGCGGTCGTCGGTGACCGCGGTATCACCTTCGGCCAGGATCTGCGCCCGTACGTCAGGCTTCGCCAGCTCGGCCACCAGCGCCGGGAGGGAGTCGTGGCGGGCCGACAGCGCGGCGAACGTCGGGCGCATCACGAATGGGTGACGGTTGGTCAGGCCGAGCAGCATCCCGAACGGACGGTTGGCGACCTGCGGTACGACGACTGCTCCGTCCCGGCGGGCGTCCCATGCACCGTCGAGGAGCTCCTTCCACAGGTCGGGGGCGCCCTGTACCTGGAGCGCGAGGAACGAGACCGGCAAGCCGAACTCCGCCGAGAGGCGGCGCATCCAGTCGAGCTCCTTGACCGCTTCCTCGGGTCCGTCGCCGTCGGCGCCGGACTGCGCGAGCTGGAACACGCAGTAGCGGGCGTCAGACATCGCGGCCGCGATGCCGAAGAGCTCGTCTTCCGACGCGTACGTACCCGGAACCGGGTCCCCGTTGGCCGTCTTGTGGTTCACCACGCGCGAGGTCGAGAACCCGAGCGCGCCGGCGTCGATGCCCTCGCGAACGATCGCGGCCATCGCATCGATGTCGGCGTTGCCGGCCTCTTCGTTGCGGACCCCGCGCTCCCCCATCACGTTGATCCGCACCGCGACGTGGCCGACCATCGTGCCGACGTCCATGGAGAACAGCCGGCGTTCGACGGCGTCCAGGTACTCGGGGAAGCTCTCCCAGTCCCACGGCAGCGCCGCGTGCAACACCGCACCCGGAATGTCCTCGACGAACTCCATCACCTCGATGAGCCGGTCATGGTCCTCCGGCCGTGCGGGCGCGAAGCCGATGCCGCACGACCCGATGACCACGGTGGTGACGCCGTGGCCGGCCGACGGCTCGAGCACCTCGTCGAACGTGACCTGACCGTCGTAGTGCGAATGCACATCGACGAAGCCCGGGGTGACGATCAGCCCGTCGGCGTCGATGACCTCACGGGCTTCGCCGGTGACGGTTCCCCCGACCTGCACGAGCACCCCGTCGGTGATCGCGATGTCGCCGCGGTACTGCGAACGACCGGTCCCGTCGACGACGGTGCCGTTCCTGATGACGAGATCGAACACGGTGCAACCCCCTGGTGTGCGAGTTCGCCATTCTGGCATGTTGCACTTTGCGCCTCAAGGCGTTACATAATGCAACGGTGCCTCGCCCCTCCCCCCAGACCGACCGCGTCGTCGCCGTGCTCAATCTCCTCGCCGGGAGCGACGGCGGGGGCTCCACGCTGACCGAGATCGCTCGCCGCATCGGCGCCAACCGCGCCTCCTGCGTGCACCTGCTGGCCGCACTCGAAGGCGCCGGCTACCTGGTGCGTGACCCCGCGGACCGCCGCTACCACCTCGGCCCCGCGCTCATCACCCTCGGTTCGACCGCGAGCCGGCGCTACCCCGGCTTCGATGCCGCGCGCGAAGAGGTCGACGAGCTCACCCGCACGACCGGACACCCTTGCTTCGCGTTCTCGCTCGAGCGCGACCGCGCCCGCCTCCTCTATTACACGTGGGATCTCCGCCGCCCGGCACCCGCGATGCGCGTCGGCGACACGATCACGATCGTCCCACCCATCGGTGCGGTGTTCTACGCCTGGGCCGAGCCGGATGCCATCGACGAGTGGGTCGCCCGGGCGCCGGACGGCAACACCGAAGGCCGGCGCCTGCGCGACACCCTCACCGCGATCCGGTCGCTCGGCTTCGTCGTCGAGCTCCAGCCGCCCACCAGCATGTTGAACGAGCTGAACCGCGAGCGCGGGCCCGGCGAGCCGGCCCGCCCGCGGCACGCCGGACGCCACTCCCACGACTTCGTGGTCACCGATCTCGTCGACGACGAGAAGTACGCCGTCAGCTCCATCAGCGTGCCGGTGTTCGACGCCGCCGGCCGCGTGGCGATCGCGCTCAACCTGGCCGGGTTCACCTCGCCCACGACAACGGCCGAGATCACACGCCTCGCCGGCGTCGTGCAAGCTGCTGCGGCGCGGGCCGGCAGTAGATCGGAAGCGTGAAGCCGAGCTCGAGCCGACGATCCCCGATGTTCAGGCAACGACGTTGTCGTGGGAAGGACCGAAGATGGACGATTCCGGCAAGTACGGAACCTTTGCCATGACCGCCGACGAACTGGCGCACTTCTGCTCAATGGAGGCAGACCAGGCGGTCCTGACGTCACTGCGCAAGAACGGGGCGCCGTTCGGCATCCCGTTGGGATTCGTCTACGACGGCGACTGCTTCTACATCACGACCACGAAGGGCCGCACGCTCCCGAAGCGGCTCCGCAACGATGCGCGCGTCTGCCTCACCATCCCGAGCCGCGTCGCGTACCCCACCAAGTTCGTCATCGCCGAAGGCACCGCCGCGCACGTCGACGACCCCGACGACGCGATCAGTCGTCGCATCCTGTTCGACGGTCCGGCCGACAAGTTCGAGAAGATGCGCGTCGATTCGGAACGATTCTTCGAGAGCTGGGTCGGGATCGGCCGCGTCGTCTACCGCATCGACGTGACCAACCTCGTGACGTTCGACGGAACGAAGACACCGAAGGGCGAGAAGTACGGCACCGGCCAACGTATGCCGGGTGATTGAGTTTGAGGGGAGAAGTGTGGAGCCACGCAAGGTTCTCATCGTGGGTGCCGCGGGCGAGATCGGCACGGAGCTGACCCGCCGGCTCCCCGACGAGCTGATGCACGCGCATCCCGACGCCGGCTACGAGTTGGTGACCGCCGATCGTCGGCCGCTCGCTCCCGAGGTGGCCCGCGAGTTCGACGGCACGTTCATCGACCTGGAGATCGCCGACCTCGACCGCTACACCGAAGCTTGTGCCGGTATCGATACCGTCGTGCACCTCGCCGGCGAACGGCGACCGAACGCGACGTGGGAATCGCTCCTCCCGGCGAACGTGCTCGGCGCGTACCACGCATTCGAGGCGGCCCGCCGTGCCGGATGCCGCCGGGTCGTGTTCGCGAGCAGCGTGCACGCAGTGGGCGGTTACGCGCCCGACGTGCGCATCCGCGCCGACATGGCGCCGGCGCCGGTCACCCTCTACGGCGCGACCAAGGTGTGGGGTGAGTCCCTGGCGAGGGTCTACTCGGAAGCGCACGGCTTTTCGTGCCTGTGCCTGCGCATCGGATGGGCCGGCGCCCGCGACGACGCGACGAAGCTCAGATTCCGCGGCGCCCCGGCCGTCTACCTGACCTACGAGGACGCGGCCCGATTGTTCGCCGCGTGCATCGACGCCCCCGACGACGTGCGGTTCGGGATCTTCCACGCCACGTCCGACAACCGAGAGCACCGCCTCGATCTCGCCGAGACCCGAGGGGTCCTCGGCTATGCGCCCCACGACGACGGGTTCGCGCTGCTCGACGCATTGCCGTCGCCCGACGCGGCTCCGGGCACGTAATCGAGGGTCGCGGCTGCCGGCCGCGGAAATCATCTGCCGCGAGCTCAGCCGGATTCGTAGGCTTGACGTCGTGTCCGCCCGTCTCGATCCGACCTGGCGTGTGCTCGCGAGTCCGTCGACCCCTGCGGTCGATCGCTGCGTGGACGTGTTCACTCGACCCGACGGCACCTTCGGGTTCGAGGAGTTCCGCCGTGATCCCGAGGACATGGGCGCCTGGACGCCGGTCGCGTACTACTCGGAACGCGACTTCCCGACCGAGGCCGACGCGCTCACCGCCGCCCGGGCAGTCGTTCCCTGGCTCGCCGGCGTCCTCGACCGACCGAACTGAGCGCGGCGTCAGGGCGCGAAGAGCTGGCCGCCGTTCACGTCGATCACCGCGCCGGTGATCCCCGAGGCGGGCATCGAGAGTGACAGGATGGCGGCGCATGACGTTCTGGGAGTTGGTGTCCTCGGCCGCCGAGGCGATGCCGGACCAGGTGATCCTGGCGGACGACTACGGGCGCGCGTTGACGGCGACGCAGTATCGAGACGCCGCGGAGCGAGTGGCGGCGGGTCTCGACGTCACCGCCGGCGAGGTGGTGTCGTGGCAGTTGCCGACCACGCTCGAGGCGCCGGTCCTGATGGCGGCGTTGGCCCGGCTCGACGTGGTGCAGAACCCCGTCATCTCGGTGCTCCGCGACCGCGAGGTCCGCATCATCACCGAGCAGCTCACGACATCGTTGTTCATCGTGCCCGAGGTGTGGCGGGGGTTCGCGCACGGTGACCTGGCGAGGGCGATGGGCCCTCGTGTGCTCGCCCTCGATTTCGAGGGCCCGCCGGGACCGGAGTTGCGGCTGCCGACGGGAGACCCGTCGGCGCTGCCCCCACCGCCGACCGCGGACACCCGATGGGTCTACTACTCGTCGGGGACAACCGCTGACCCGAAAGGTGTCAAACACACCGACTCGACGTTGATCGTCTCGTCGCACGGAATGACCGAGATCCAGGGCTTCGGCGACGGTGACATCTACCCGATCGCGTTCCCGTTCGCGCACATCGGTGGTGCGACCATGTTGTCGTGCGCTTTGCGCCGCGGGATGAGGCTGGTGCTGTTCGACGCGTTCGACCCGGTCGCGACGCCCGAGCGGATGGCAACCCATCACCCGACCATCCTCGGGTCGGCGCAACCGTTCTTCCGCGCGTACCTCGATGCCCAGCGCCGTCACGGCGACGAGCCGCTGTTTCCCGACCTCCGTTCGTTCACCGCCGGTGGCGCGCCGACGCCGGTCGAGATCGTCCGCGAGCTGGTCGAGATGTTCGGCGTCGAGGGCGTACCCCAGTCCTACGGGCTCACGGAGTTCCCGATCGCCACCGCCGCATCACCCGACACCCCGGCCGACCTCCTCCTCACGACCGTCGGGAAACCGTCACCCGGCGTGCAGTTCCGCGTCGTCGACTCCGAGCTCCGGGTCAAGGGCCCCCAGTGCTTCGCCGGTTACGTCGACGCGTCGCTCGACGCCGCCGCGTTCGACGACGACGGCTGGTTCCGTACCGGCGACCTCGGCGAAGTCCGCGACGGTTATGTGTTCATCACGGGACGGCTCAAGGACATCATCATCCGCAACGCCGAGAACATCTCTGCACTCGAAGTCGAAGACGTCCTCTTGCGCCACCCCGACATCATCGACGTGGCCGTGATCGGACTCCCTGATCCACGAACGGGCGAGCGGCTCTGCGCGGTCATCGTGACGCGCTGGCGACGCCACCTTCGACGTCGCCACGATTGCTGCCCACTGCCAGTCCCACGGGCTCGCCAAACTCAAGTGTCCGGAGCAGGTGGAGATCGTCCCGGCCCTCGAACGCAACGCCATGGGCAAGTTGCTCAAGCAGCAGATCCGTGCCGATCTGTTGCGGGACCGCGCATGAGGATTTCGGTGTGGGACGACGCGGTCGCGCAGGCGGAGGCGATCCGGCGCGGCGACGTGTCCGCGACCGAGTTGCTCGGTGAGTACCTCGCTCGCATCGAGCGTTACGACGGCGTGCTGCGCGCGTACGTGCACGTCGACACCGATGGCGCACGACGGGCTGCCGCGGCCGCCGACATGCTGACGGCACGGGCGCGGCCCGAAGAACTGCCGCCGTTCCACGGCGTGACGCTCTCGGTGAAGGACGTCGTCGACGTGGCCGGCATGCCGACGACCCACTCGAGCAGTGTGTTGGCCGGTCGCCTCGCGGCAGTCGACGACCCGGTCGTCTCGAGATTTCGCGAGGCCGGGTTCGTGATCGTGGGCAAGACGAACGTGCCGGAGTTCTGCACCAGCATGACCTCGTCGGAGCTCAACGGGACGTGTCGCAACCCGTGGAACACCGAGTGCACGCCGGGCGGATCGAGCGGTGGGGCGGCCGCGGCACTGGCTGCCGGATTGTGCGCGGTCGCCCACGGGACCGACGGCGCGGGCTCGGTCCGCAGCCCGGCCTCGTTCTGCGGACTGGTCGGCCTGAAGCCGACGCGGGGACTCGTGAACTTCGGGCCCGAGATCGGCAACCCCTACTACGGCACCTCGGTCGACGGTGTGCTCACGCGCTCCGTGCGCGACGCGGCCTCGCTGCTCGACGCAATGGTCGGCCCGCGCGACCCCTCGAGTACGTGGTCGCCGCGCCCGCCCGAGACTTACTCGAGGATGGCCACCCAGGCTCCCGACGAGCTCCGCATCGCGGTCAGCACCGACGCGCCCTTCGGCACCACGACGCCCGAGTGTGCCGACGCCGCGATCCGGACCGGACAGGTGCTCGATTCGCTCGGTCACCACGTCGAGGCCGCGACCCCCGATTGGTCGACGATCCTCGCCGCCGCCGCCGGCCCGATGTCGGTTCCCGGCGCCGCGGCCCTCGTCGGCGATGACGACGTCGACCGGGTGGAGCCCCGCAACCGGCCGATGATCCGCGCGCTCTCGCGTCTCACCGTCGTGGAACACGCGCAGTGGGTCGAACTGGTGCGCGCCGCGGCCATGGAGTTCCTCGCGTTCTGGGACACCTATGACGTGCTGGTCACGCCCACCGCGGGGATCGTGCCGCCGTCGGTGTCGTGGGCGCCGTGGAACCAGGAGCCCGAAGCCCACATGGCGACGTTCATGAACTTCCCGAACTTCGCCCAACCGTTCAACCTGTCGGGCCAGCCGGGGTTGAGCCTGCCCCTCGCGCAGAGCCACTCCGGCCTGCCCATCGGCGTGCACCTCGCCGGTCGGCGCCTCGACGACGCGCTGCTCCTGCGCGTCGCCGGACAACTCGAAGTCGCGATGCCCTGGTCGAGCCGATGGCCTCCCGGGTTCGACTGAAGTGGGCGGTGTTGCCCGTCACGCCTCGACCGCGGCGAACCCGTCGTGCGCGGCGACCGCCGCGCTGAGCCGCTGCAGTAACACACGGATGATCGCGGGCTTCACGATGATGGTGATGCCCCACATGAAGAACCCGTAGACCGTGCCGACGCGGTACGCGTTCCACGCGTCGTCCCACGGCGGCGCCTCGACACCGTGGGCGCGGAGCTCGTCGAGGTAGTGGGTGAGCAGGTCCCGCTCGGCCCGTTCGCGGTCGGCCGTCGAGATCGCCGACGCGATGTGGTAGCCGACGTCGATGCCCCAGAAGTTGCGCTGCACGAGCTGCCAGTCGACCAGTGACGGACGCCCGTCGCCGGCAAGGAAGACGTTCCCGACGTGCGCGTCGCCGTGGATCAGGGTCCACCCCGGGCCATCGGTGCGCGCGGCCAAGCTCTGCATGGCGCGCGTGAGACGCGCCGCATCGCGTGCCTCCGGTGCGACATCCGCGCCGACCGGACCGTCGAAGTTGCCCTGGATCGTCTCCTGACCCCGGCGCTCGAAGTACATGGCGATGCGGGGTGCGAGCCAGGCCTGGCGGACCGAGTCGGGTAACCCCCAGCCGAACGCGTGGAGGCGCGCGAACTCGCTCAAGCTCTGGGCCGCCTGCTCCACGCTGTAGGGCGAGAGCGCGTCGAGGAACTCGCCACCTTCGGCGATGACGTCCTCGGTGATGAACACACCGAAACCGGTGCTGTCGTCGGCTCCCGCGTAGGGGCTGCGGAGGGTGCGCACCCCGATGCGCTCGGCGAGCGTCGCGTAGAAGCGCGCCTCGGGTTCGCCGATGTGCGCGTACGGCCGACCCTCGTCGCCGAAGTAGCCCTTGAGGCAGAGGCGTGGCGAGAGTCCGTCGGGGACGCCGCCTGCGCACTCGATGGTGAAACGGGCATTGGTCGAGATCCGCGTGTCGACCGATCCGAGCACGACATCGGTGACCTCGATCCCGGAAAATCGCTGTCCCAGCGCCCGGCTGAGCCAGGCGAGGTCGAGGGCCTCATCGAGGGTCTGGGGGACGGGCACCGGCGCGGTCATGGCCGCTCCTCACCGGACGTTGGTTGCATGTGGGCTTCGGCCAGCTCCCGCATGCCCTCGCGCCACCCGACGCGGCACGGCCCGGTGATCGCCATCCGCCGGGTGTTGTCGATCACGACGCCGCGCTGGGTGCCCGGAAAATCGCCCACGACCACGTCGGGCGTGACGCCGAGCAACTCACCGAAGTACTGGCACCAGTCCTGCGCAGCTACCGCTTCGTCTCCACCCCAGTTGATGATCGGGCACGCCGGCGACGCCGCATCCAGGAGTGCCTCGGTCTGCTCGAAGATGTCGCGGTCGTGGATCGGGCTGTACGGATTGGGATCCCACCGGAGCACGACCTGCTCGCCGTCGCGGATCTTGTCGAACTGCATGCCCGGCAGACCGCCGACCCCGGTCTCGCCGTACGCCGCGTTCATCCGAGCGATGATCGTCGGGATACCCATCTGGCGCGCGCACGCTCGGGCCACCGCCTCCTCGGTGATCTTGGAGATCGAATAGAGCGGTGCGCCCGGCACCTCCGCGCCGCCGAGCGGCTCGGTCTCGAGAAACGTGTGCCACGGGTCCGGGTTCGGTCGGTAGACGCCCGTGCTCGACATCACGAGAAACGCCTTGGCGCGGCGGCAGTGCGTCATCAGGAGCGCGGTGCCCTCCGCGTTGACCCGGATCGCCTGGTCGTAGTCGTCACCGAAGATGAACACGCTCAGGTGCAACACATAGTCGAAGTCGTCGGGGAGGTCGCCGAACTCGTCGTCTCCGAGATCGATCGGGCGGGTGATCACCCCCAGGTCGTCGACCTTCGTACGCTCCGCCGGGTCTCCGAATCGCGAGATGCCCCAGACCTCGTTGTGCTGCGCGAGGTCGCGCGCCAGCGGGTACCCGATGTTCCCCGCCGGGCCGGTCACCAGGATCTTCGTGCCTTCGAGCAACTTGTCCTTCCCTTCAGCTGCCCGGTCGGAGCGGACGCAACGAGGCGCGGACCTCGTCGACGAAGATGGCCGGCTGTTCGAACGCGGCGAAGTGGCCGCCCCGCTCGGGCTCGTTCCAATAGTGGAGGTTGGTGAACCGCGCTTCGGCTTGGCGTCGCGACGGGCGCCGGAGCTCCCGTGGAAACACCGAACATCCGGTGGGGACGGTGATCTCCCCCATCTGGAGAGCGGCGACGGCCGCGGGGTCACTCAGCGCCGCGGGGCCGGCGCTCTCCCAGTAGAGGCGACCGGACGAGGCCCCGGTCGCGGTGAACCAGTAGACGGTCGCGTTGTCGAGCAATTGTTCGCGCGTGAAGAGGTTGTACGGGTCACCGTCGCAGTCGGTCCACGCCCAGAACTTCTCGACCACCCACGCCAGCTGACCCACCGGTGAGTCGACCAGGCCATAGCCCAGCGTCTGCGGCCGGGTCGACTGCAGGTGCTGGTAACCCGTCCCCCAGCGCGTGTGCCACTGGAAGTCGTCGTAGTTCCGTCGCTCCTGGTCGGTCGCGTCGTCGCCGGGTGGGGGCAGCATCACCGTGGGCATGTTGAGGTGGATCCCGACGACGCGGTCCTGATGGGCCTGGCCGAGGATGCTCGTGACGGCCGAACCCCAGTCGCCGCCCTGCGCGCCGTACCGCTCGTAGCCCAGACGGGCCATGATCGTCGCCCATGCCTCGGCGATCCACGGCAGACCGCGCCCACGCGTCGACGGTCGGTCGCTGAACCCGAAGCCCGGTAGCGACGGGCACACGACGTGGAACGCGTCGCGCCGGTCACCGCCGTACGCGGCGGGATCGGTGAGCGGACCGATCACGTCGAGGAATTCGACGACCGTTCCCGGCCAGCCGTGGGTGATCACGAGGGGCAACGCGTCCGGCTCCGGTGAGCGGGCGTGCACCAGATGAATGTCGAGATCCTCGATGCGCGTCGTGAACTGCGGCCAGGCGTTCATCCGCGCCGCGGCAGCGCCGAAGTCGTACTGGTCACGCCAGTACGCCGCCAGATCCTGGACGAACGCGAGCGGCGCGCCCTGCGACCAGTCGTCGACGGTCTCCGGCTCCGGCCATCGCGTCCGGCCCAGCCTCCCGCGCAGATCGTCGACCGCCGCGGGATCGAACCCGACCCGGAACGGCACCATCTCTTGGGTTGTCTCGTCGGTCATCTCGTCGGGCACCGCCGTCCGCTTCGCATTTCCCGCTAGTCCTCCCGGCCCGCGACGAGGTCGGGGCGCAGCGCCGACAACGCACGCCGGTAACCGTCGTCGAACGAGACGCGGCACGGTCCGGTGATCGCCGCCCGGCGCGCCGGATCAGCCGCGTTGTTGCACGGTGCGCCGAGGACATTGCGTACCGTGACCTCCGCATCGGTGCCGTAGACCGTGGCGGCGAGGTCACACCATTCGTGCGCGGTCACGGCGGTGTCGCCGCACCAGTTGACCACGGTGGCCGGCACGCTCGCCGCGTCCAGGAGCGGCTCGAGCTGCCAGGTCATGTCGTCGATGTTGATCGGCGTGTGCGGGCACGGGTCGCCGCGCACGACGACCGGCTCGCGCTCGGCGATCGTGAGCGCGTTCATCGAAGGGAGGTAGCGCGGGTCGGGGCCATAGACCGTGTTGAGGCGCGCGATGGTGACCGGCAGGTCGAACGCACGGGCGCAGAATCGCGCGACCGACTCCTCGGCGACCTTCGCGCTCGGCGCGGTCGGCGCCCACGGCGCGCGCATGCCACCGACGGGCTCGTCTTCGCGATGGGGATGCCGCGGATCGTCGACCGGCGTGTAGATGACGTGCGACGACATGACGAGCGCCGCTTTCGCCCGGCGGCAGTGCTGCATCACGAGCCCCGTACCTTCCGCGTTGATGCGGAACGACTCGTCGAACTGGTCGTTGCCGCCGCGGAAGTACGCGAGGTGCAGCACGTAGGTGAAGTCGTCGGGAACCTCACCGAGATCGCCGGCGGCGAGATCCACGGCCACGGTCGTGATGCCCGACGCCTCGACCCTCGAGCGCGCGTCAGGATCGGTGAAACGGGCGGCACCCCACACCTCGTTGTCGGGGGCGAGCGCACACGCCAAGGGGAACGCGACCGCGCCGTGGACGCCCGTGATCAGGATCTTCTCGCCACTGATCATCGCGACATCTCCTCCAACTCGATGTCGTACTCGTCGGTGTAGAACGCGAAGTCCGAGCGGAGCTGGTCGTCACGGAGGCCGAACTCCTCCGACGTGTACCGGTGCACGCCGTGCGCACCACTCCTGTTCGTGGCGTGCCACCGTTCGATCGCGTCGCGGGTCGCCTGATCGAGCTCGAGTCCGACGAAGTCGTAGATCCGCTCCGTGGTGCCCATTGGGTTGGCGACGAGCTCACGATGGTGAACGTCGAGGAATCGTTCAGGGCCGCACGGATCCAGCTGCTCCCATAACCGCAAGGGTCGGAACCTCGGATCGAGCGAGAGCGTGTTGCCCAGCGCGGTCGTGCCCGTGCGCGGCAGTCCCATGATCGAGAGCGGACTCTCGATTGTGTCGTCAACCGCCGCGCCGCCGTGGGCGTACCACTCCTCGACCCGGAGTCGGTTCTCGATCCGATGCCGAAAGCTCGCCTCCACCTGGGCGAGCGTCAGGTCGTCGAGGTGAGCATCGCGCTCGATGCTCTCGAGCAGCGCACACAACCCGGTCATGAACGTGTCGCGGCCCAGGTCTGAGAGGCCCACGTGCTCGATGACTCCCGTGACCAGCTGCTCGGCCGACTGCATCGTCCCCCTCGTGCACTCGCAGGCGTCACGGATCCGTGGCAAGTCGAACGACGCTACCCCGACGAGCTCGCCGCCGCGCCGGACTCGCGCCCTAGGCGCGTGCCTTCGCTCCTACTTTCCGATTTCGGATCGGACTGCCGCGCGTTCGAGCTCCCGGCCGTCGGCGGTGACGAGGAATCCGGCTCTGAGCGCTGCCTTCGTGGCTTGGGTCCAGGCGGAGACGAACGTGCGGTGGTCGGGGTAGAGCGCCTGCAGTTGGGCCGCGGTGAGCGGGACTGTGGACCCGAAGAGGAAACAGAACGAGGTGCCGCTCTGCCCGAGGCCGCTGAGGGTGGCGACGGGCGCATCGACCGCGGGGGTGCGGATGCCGCCGAGTACGTTGCCGTTGGCATCGGTGGCGAAGGTGACGGGGCTCACTCCGGTGGTCCGGAGGCGGGGCGCGATGGGCGGCGCGATACCGGTGGCCACCCATCGGGTGAGCCGGGAGAGCGCGGCGTCGAGGACGTAGTGGGCCGGTCCGGTGTTGATCGGGGTGCTGCAGGTGAAGTTCGGGTTCGGTTGGTTGGTGGGGTGCTGCATCGATGCGAGGACCGCGACCGCACCCTGACCGTTGCCGGTGTCGGCGGGTCCGATGCTGAGCCCGTAATAGTCGTAGTGGGAGGTACCGGCGACTTCCCACAGCCGGTACGTGTTGGTGTCGGGTTGGCGCGCGTTGAGGTTGGACCGCGACACGTCGCTCTCGGTCTGGAAGACGAGCACCGGGACGCCGAGATCGTCGCGTACTGGGCGCGGGTGCGGGGACGGGCACGCTCGGTAGGGGCGCCTGGGTCAGGGGCGCGCCGGTCGAGGAGCGGCTGTGCACGAGGAAGCCGTCGTACACGTGGGCGATCGGGTGGACGGCGTCGATGTAGGTGACCATGCGGCCGGCAGATTGCGATTCACCCATCGCGATGATGTGTTTCGGCTTCAGGCCGGCGAGCATCGTGCGCGCGTGGTCGCGAATCGCTTGGCCGGCTTGGGAGAAGATGTCGTAGGAGTAGCTGTCACCAGGGTGTGACAGGGTGGCGTACCGGACCGGGTCGCCGCGTGGCGGAGCAGTCTTGAGCGCGTCGACGCCCACCTTCTGGGCGGAGACCCCGACCCACACGTCGCCTTCTCGGATCAGCTCGTTGTGCCCGAGCGTCCAGTCGGGCGCGGCGTCGGCGCCTCCGGTGACGTTCAACCATTCGACGACGACCGTCCCGCTGAACCGGGCCGGTTTCACTGGTCGCATCACCACGAGACGCGTCGTGTACAGAGCGGCGCTCGTGGCCGTAACGCGGTACCTGCCGTCGGTCCCCAGCGGCGCGGCGGGTGCGTACGCGCTCGCAGTCCCAGAGAGGAAGACCTCGGATTGCTGATAGCCGACGACCGCCGGACCGAAGGACGTGAACCCCGGTACGACGGCGACCCCACCACCACCCGTCGCCGGGGTGACGGTAGGAGCCGAGGCCGACGCGTCCACGGTCGCACCACTCAGCATCAACGCCAGTGAACACACGCCCACCGTCGCTGCAACGACCGCGAGGCGGACGTGCATCGTTCCCCCTGATTGCGCTCACCATCGTGGGATGGTGGTCACCGCGGGAACGGTACTGGTCCCGAACGACCGCGCAGCCGCGGGCCGATTCCCGCGGCCGGCTCGGTGGCCGACATGTGAGGACACGATGAAAGCGAGACCGGCGGCCTGATCTTCTGCGCCGGGAAAGACGGGTAGTGCCGACACAGCGTCGGCTGGGTGGGGCATCATGCGCGGGTGCGTCAAGACACGCCCGCGTTCCTGACCGCGCTCGGACTGCAGTTACTTGCATTGGCCGTCGCGATCGTGGTGGATGTCACGAAATCGAACGACCGCACCGGGCGCCTGCTCGCTACGTTCGCGATCGCGATCGTGGTCGCGATCGTGCTCTGGTACTTCGCACGGGGCGGTGATCGCTGGCCGAAGTGGGTACTGCTCGTAGAGATAGTTGCCGGCGTGATCTGGTCGCTCGCTCTCGCGATCGTGCGGTCTCCCGACCCACACCTGGCGTCGGCCGCGATCCGCGTCCTCGCGTTGATCGTGCTCGTTCGCTTCTGGCCGAGCCGCACCATCGTCACGGGGAAACGCGGCAACTGGCTGTAGCTCCGTCAGGAGGGCGACACCTCGGGGAGCAGACCCTGCTGCATCGCGAAGAGGCTGGCGCCCGCCCGATTCGACACACCGAGCTTCGAGTAGATGTGCTCGACGTGATTGCCTGCGGTCTTGGGCGTGATCACGAGACGGGCCGCGATCTCCTTGTTCGACATCCCGCGCGCGAGGAGACCGAGCACCTCCACCTCGCGGGCGGTCAAGCCTGCGGGGCCCTCACGACGCCGGCCGACCCGGTGACCCGCCGCGCGCAAGACCGCATCCACTGCCACGGCGTCCAGCCGGCCGGCCCGCACTTCTCCTCGCAGCTCCCGGCCCGCGTCCTCGGCCGACTTCGCCGCCCGGTACGGGCGGGGCTCGCGCATCGCCTGGTACACGTCGGCCGCGGCGAGGACGCGTCCGGTGCGGGTGATGCCGGGACCGCTCAGACCGTGGGGATAGCCGGAGCCGTCGAGGCGCTCGCGCGCCTGCACCGCGATGCGGCCGAGCCGGGCCAGCGAATCCGACTGATGCAGCATGCGCTCCGTGAGGTGCGGAGCAAGGCGCACGCGCTCCCACTCGCTCATGGTGAGCGGTCCGGGCTTGTCCCAGATCGCGTTCGACACCCCCAGCCGCCCGTAGCCCATGACGAGCGCAGCGCGGGCGAGCGCCTCGACCTCGTCGGCGGGGAGACCGAGCAGTTCGCCGGCTGAAGCTGCGAGCGTGGCGACGGCCTCCGAGTGTCCGAGCGTGAACGGCGACTTCAGGTCGACGAAGCGGGCGATCGCCGCGAGGGCCGTATCGCAGTCGTTCGGCGAGAGGACCATTGCGAGCGCGGGCTCACCGTCGATGACCGCGTCCCACGAACTCAACTCCTCGATGCCGTGAAAGACCTTCTCGGCATCCACGTCGAGGATGGCGACGAGACGCGGGTCGAACTGCTTGCCCGAACGACGCTCGGCCACCGCCCGCGCCGCGGCGATCCCACCAGTTCGGTGCGCGACTTCGACGAACTCGGCGAGCTGCGTGATCCGGGACGCCAGCGGAATAGCGTCACCCGCGAGCTCCCCGGGCCAGCCCTTTCCATCCCATCGTTCGTACGACGTGCCGACCGCGTCGAGCACGTCTTCCGGAAGCCTGAGCTCCTGCGCCAGTGCCCGCGCCAGCTGCGCGTGTTGCTCGATCATCCCGTCGATCTCCTTGCGGCCTGAGATCGCGAAGTCGAACGCAACGCGCACGCGGTGCAGCGGCGTCCCACCGGACCCTAGGAGCCGCAGCATCGCCGCAACATCGCCGACGCTGTACGGCTCGTGGTCGTACTTGTTCGACTTCAGGGCGATGTCGTCACCGAACCAGTACGCCTGCTCGTGGGCATCCGTGTGGCAACCGACGTTGACGAGGAGCGCCGAGTAGTACACCGCGACCCGTTGTTCCTCGTCGAGCCCGATCACCTCGCAGAGGCGGAGCGCGATGCGGCACTGCCGCAGGACGTGTTCCATCGGTTGGCCGAAACCGAGGTCGATGCCGAGCGAGAGCGCCGCGAGCAACTCGGCCATCCGAGTCGCTTTCGGACCGGCAGCTCCGTCCACACCGGAAGCGTACGACCACGCGTCAAGAACGTGAGGCGTTCACCCCATGACGGCGACCGCAGCCTTCCGTACGTTGAGCACAGCATCGGAGCTCGAGGAGGCTGAAATGGCGAAGGTTTCACGCGACAGTGCAGAGAACGTCGCGGACTACGGCGTGGCGGAGGACCGCACCACCACCGCCGACGGTTACACGATGGGATTCACCACGATCCGCGAGGCCCACGATCTCGCGCCGGTGCTCGCCGGACTGCCCGGCGGACATTGCTCGTGCCCGCATTGGGGCTACGTCACCCGGGGCCGGCTCGTGTTCACGTTCCCCGACCACGTCGAGGAGTACGAAACCGGGGACGCGTTCTACGCGCCACCGGGCCATACCCCTGCCGCCGATACCGACACCGAGATCGTGATGTTCAGCCCCGCCGACCTGCTCGCGACGACCGAGGCCGCCATCGCTCAGTCGATGCAGGGAACCTGAGCCCAAACCGTCGCCACGACGGCCAAGCGGGCGCAGTGAGCGCCCGTGGCGCGCCGCCGCGTGGCTACTTGTCGAAGCCCTCGTACTTGCGGAACTCGGCTTCGCCCATCTCGCCGTCGCCTTCGCTGTTGCCGTAGTCGCGGCGGCGCTTCATGGCGACGCCGCCCGCGATCACGACCACGACGGCAAGGACGGCGAATATGCCCAATCCGATGTACATGCCCTGACCCTATCGTCGTGCTGGCGGAGCGCCGGGGACGGGGACCGCAATCGCCGGCGGGGCGGTCAGGTGGTGGCCGTTCGGTAGTCGCCGAAGGTCTGGTCCCGTTCGGTGAGCGCGGCGGTGAGACCCTGGTCCCGGATGTTGGAGACGAACGCATCCATCGCCCGGGTGTGGGTGCCGAGAGCACACAGCTCGGTGCCGGCCCGGATGCCGGCCCGCATGCCCATGTGGTCCATCTGCCGGTGGACGACGCGCTTGTTGAGCTGGACGACCTCGGGCGGCAGCGCGGCAATTCGCTCGGCCATCTTCAGCGTCTCGGCATCGAGTGATTCGGCAGGGAACGCGCGGTTCGCCCAACCCTCTCGTACGGCTTCGACGCCGGTGACGGAATCGCCGGTCACCATCATCTCCATGGCCCGGCGCATGCCGAGGAACCACGCGTGGAAGTGCATGTCGGGCACGCCAAAACGCACCGCCGGGTACCCCATCTGCGCGTCCTCGGCGATGTAGACGAGGTCACACCCGGTAGCCAGCTCGCTCCCGCCCGCCAGGCAGAAGCCGTGCACCTGCGCGATGACCGGCTTGGCCAAGTCCCAGATGCCCATCCAACCCTCGGTGACGTGTCGGGGCCACTGACCCTCGCCGCCGGGCGTGTAGAAGGGATACTCCTCGCCCACGTTGCCGTCGCCCAGGTCGTAGCCGGCCGAGAACGACGGGCCCGCGCCACGAACGATCTGGACATGGACGTCATCGTCCTTGTCTCCGTCGTAGAGCGCCCCGAGAATCGCACCGCGGAGTGGATGGTTGAGCGCGTTGCGCTTGTCCGGCCGATTCATCGTGATACGGCGCACGTGCGCGGCCGGCTCATCGAGGATCACGAGGTCACTCATGCGTTGGTCTCCCGTTCTCGGGGTCGCCGCCAGTAGGAGCGGGGCGACACTGGATCACTGTCTCACTGCCTCCTTGGCTACTACCTTCTGACGCGCCGCGCGGAAGGCGCGTCGTGAGCTAGGCAGGAAGGCGCGCGGTCACGAGCCAGGACAGGCCGTCGACCAGAGCACCGGCGTCGCTCCACGACGATCTCATCAGTCGTTCGGCGATCTCACGGGCGGCGGACCGTTGCTCGGCGGTGGCGTCCACGAGCAGGCGCGCCGCGCCGCCGATCGCCAATGAGCCATCGACCGCGACGTCGAAGTCGTCGGTACCGAACATCTGCATCGTGCGCACGCAGGGGGTAACGGCGACGTCTTCCCATCCGCCGGAACGCACGATGTCCTCCGTGCGCACCGGATCCGCGAACGCGAACGGTCCGGGCGCGTCGGGATCGAGCGGAGGTTGCGCGGGAAAGAGCGTCGCCACCTCGCGGGCAAGGTTCAACATCCACGGATTCCGATCGGGCGATTGCCAACACACGAAGCCGAGCCGTCCGCCCGGCCTGACCAACGACGCGATGTTCCGAAACGCAGCCGCCGGATCGGCGAAGAACATCACGCCGAATCGGCTCACCGCCGCGTCGAACGGTCCACCGACGTCGCGTGCGGTGACGACCTGGGCGTCGGCCTCGACGAATTCCGTATTGGCCGAGCCGGACTGCGTGGCGCGTTCGCGCGCCCGGGCCAACATAGGCGCGCTGATGTCGACGCCCGTCGCCTTCCCGCTCGGACCTACCAGTCCCGCCACCTGCATCGTCGTGTCACCACAGCCGCAACCGACATCGAGGACGTGCTCGCCTGGTGAAGGCGCGACGGCTTCGATGGCCGCAAGACCGAGTGGCGCGAGTTGGAGATCCATGCGCTCCTGCCAGCGCGTCCACGCCCCCCCTCCCGGAGCGTTCCAGTAGTCCTGTTGCGCCGCGTTGTCAGGTGAGACGTCGGTCATTCCCCAACCGTAGGACTCGCACCGCTCATCCGCGCGTGGTGTCGAGGTGCTGGAGGAGCTCATGGGCCACGAGCTCGATCGCCTTGTGACCCCATTCGGCGGCCCGGTACTGACATGCGATCAAGCCCATCCGGTGCACGCGTCGGAAGTCGCCGTACACGAATGCGTAGCGGGCTTTCGTTTCCTCATTGGCACCATCCGTCAGTCCGAGGTGCCAGTCGCTGTACTCATCCCAGGAGTGAGACTCCAGGAAGGCGTTCTCGGCCTCGGCGTCGGGTTGGACGTCGCCCCACGAGCTCTCGATCACGTACTGGTGACCGTCGATCAAGTGTCGGGCGCGAGCTACTGCCTGATCATTGACCGAATACGACGCCACAACGGTGTTCCTCTCGTTTTGGCCCGTTCACTCGATGCCGAAGCTGTTGACCTTCTCGGGATAGAGACGGATGAAGGCGTCGCCGAATCCGGGACCGAAACTGGCACCGCCGGTGGCAACCGCTTCGGCCCGGCCGCGGATCTCGAGCATGCGCGGGGTCCAGGGGTCGGTCGACACGAGATCGTCGACGACGATCGCGGCCCACGGGTTGGCCTGGACGTCTCGGTACTTCTTCGTCGTCGCGACATGGTGCCCGCCGATGTCGATCGTGCCCAGGTCGCGGTTGTGACGGAACGAGGTGGGCACGACGTGAGGCTTGCCGTCGACACCGGCGGTGGCGATCCGCCCCAGTCGTTGGCTCGACAGGTACTCGATCTGCGCGGTCGTCAATTCGATCATCTGCTCGTGGCCCGTTCCGATCGCAACCCCCGAGGGCTACAAGCCGCTACTGGCCGGACCCTTGTCGTCGGCCGGCTTCTTTCCGGAGTCGACGTCGTCGACGGCCTTCTGCCAGTCGCCGTCTTCACGGACCAACTCCTCGAAGTCGGCCTGCTCATCGCGTGATTCTGCGTACGAACCCTCGGGATTGCGTTCCGGACCGTGCATGGCGCTCTCCTCTGTTCCTGAATGCTGCAAGCTCGTTGCCCGGCGATGCGGGGGCCCAAACCAACGGGCGCCGGTTCGTCGCGTCAGGTCCCATGGTGGCACTCGACGACGTAGCGCGAGAACCAGCCGTCGTAGCGAGCCTTCAACACGGGATCATTCCAGTCGTCGCCGGTGACGACACCACGGCATTCCACCGAACCGCACGCGCACTCCATCGGCGCGGTGCCCACGTCGAACAGCGCGTAGTCCGTCGTGATCTCCTCGCCGGGCGCGATGTCGCGCATCGCGCCGAACACGATGTTCCCCATCACGCCGACATTCGGCGCGCACGAGTGGTTGAGGAAGAGCATCACCGAGTCGTACTCCTCGTGGCTGAGCGCGACGAGATGCAGACCCTCCGCGATCTGGATCTCGGTCTCCTGCAACTTCGCTGACAACGACCGCATGATGTGGGTGCCGACAACATGACCACCCTTCACCGCGACGACTTCGCCCAGCGCGATCGGTTCGACCGCGAACAGTCCGCGGCCCGCGATGGCGCTTCTCGCTCCCTTCCGAGCTTTCGGTGAGACCCACGACGCGACAATCGGCATCCAGACAGGGTGCCGCGTCGGCGATCCCGAGTCGGAACGAATTTCGTGTCCTCGGTACCGGCGGTTCGGGACGAGTCGAACTACGTTCCTGAACCCGCGCGCGGCCGAGTTCTTCGACGACTGGGAAACCGTCACCCACGATGCAGCCGCGATCCTGCGCGCCGAGGCGGGACGCGACCCCTACGACCGTCGGCTCACCGACCTCATCGGAGAGCTCTCGACTCGCAGCGAAGCCTTCCGCGTGCAGTGGGCCGCGCACAACGTCAAGCTCCACCGCACCGGCACCAAGCAGCCGACGAACGCGGCTGACCCCGGCGCGCGAGCGGCTCAGCCGGGGATGCGACCGGCGAGCGCGGCGTCGATGGCGTCGTCGCCGAACCGCTTGCGGACGAGATCCTCCAGGTACGGGGCCTTGGTGAGCTCGTTGCCACCCTCGATGCCGATGCTCTGACCGGTGACCCAAGCCGATTCCGGCCCGGCGAGGTACCGCACGCCCGCGGCAATGTCGTCCGGCACGCCGGTGCGCCCGAGTGGCTTCTCGGCGAGGAACTGACTCATGACGGATTCGTTCGCGAACAGCCCGTCTTTGGTCGTGTCGGTCTTGACCAGTCCTGGTCGGACGGCATTGATCCTGATCTTGAGGGGAGCGAGCTCGAGGGCCGCGCCGCGGACCAAGCCTTCGACCCCCGCCTTCGACGTGTTGTAGAGCGCGAGGAACGGCCAGGGAATCTTGGCTGCGTCGGAGGAGATGCAGACGATCGATCCCCCGCCACCGTCGGTCATGAGCGGCGTCGCGTTGCGGATGACGAGGAAGGCCGACACGATGTTGCGGTTCAGATCCGCGAGCACCTCGTCGGGCTCGAACATCAGGAGCGGCTTCATGGTGCCGCCGCCGACGACGGACACCGCGATGGCGAGCCGGTCGGCCAGCGATGCCGCCGCGCGCAGGGCGCCGCGCACCGAAGACTCGTCGAGCGCATCGCCGACGAAGGTCTCGACGGTGGCGTCGGCGCCGGCGAAGTCGAGGATCTCGCGCCGGGCGTCGACGAGCGTCGACTCGGTGCGCCCCATGATGAGCACCGCGGCACCATCGCGGGCCAGCCACGCGGCGGACGCACCGCCGATCCCCCCGCCTCCTCCCGTCACGAACGCGGCCTGACCGGCCAGGGGCTTCTCCGTCACGTTGTGCTCCCCTCGACGAACGCCCGACACCGCCGCGCCCTACGACGCGTCGAGCCGCAGGCGCCAGGATCGCACACGACCGCCGGCGCCGCCGAGGGTGCGCGCCCAGCACGAATCGCGACGTGAGTTAAGTCGTCCGCGTCAACGCCGCTCGCCCAGTCCCACCAACGATTAATCGGTGAACGAAGCCGGTTTTCGGGTCAAGCCGAGAGACAACCGCGACGAAATCCGTTGCGCACCGACTGAGGACTTCCCTGCCCTCGCAGGTGCAGACCAGAGCGCCGCTTCCGTGCCCGTTGGCGGCGTTCTGGGCGCGTCCGCAGCGCGATCGAAGTCGCGCTCGCGCTACCCGGTGAACGTGGGCAGAATCGTGACGGGTGCCGCGACCACCGCGGCGGGAGCAACCGCCGGGACGGTCGTGGTGGGCGTGGTCGGCGTGGTCGGTGGGGTGGGCGACCCGCAGTTCGTGGGGTCGGCGGTGTAGTTCAGCGTGACCGAACCGTCGCCGGCGTTGCCGCCCTGCACGAGGGTGACGCCGGTCGCGCCGGCGACCGTGAACGAGGAGCCTCCCCCGCCGCCCCCGGCCGAGCCACCACCCGACTGGACGCTGCCGCCGCCACCGCCGCCGTAGTAGCCGCCACCGCCACCACCGCCGGAGCCGTTCCAGATCCCACCGGAATCGGTGCTGGCACCGCCGGCACCGAAGGTGCCGGGATCGCTGGTACCGGTGTTCGGGTTGTGGAGCCCACCCACACCGCCGGCGCTCTGGGAGCCACCGCCACCGGCCGTTGCGGAGGCGCTCCCTCCCGAGTCGCCGGTGAGGTCGCCACCGAAGCCGCCGGCCCCTCCGCCGAACGCGCCGCCGCCGCCACCACCGCCCGCAACGACGAGACGATCGCCGAGACCGTAGGGAATGGCGCGAACATCCGAGGCCCCGCCGCCGCCACCGCCAGGGCTGCGGAAAGAGGAGGTCGTCGGCGTGCCGGCGGCCGCGCCACCGTTCGACCCTCCGCTACCGCCGACCGCCCCGAAGCCGCCCGTTCCGGCTCCGCCGGTGCCTCCGACGTTGACCTGCAACACGTCGCCGGGGCTCACGGTCACGGTCGCGGTGGTCGATCCGCCTTGACCTCCCGCCGCGCCGAAGGTGGTTTCTTCGCCGCCGCCGGCGCCGACCGCCACTACCTGGACCGAACAGACATCGGCCGGCACCGTGAAGGTCGTCGTGCCCACGGTGGTGAACGTCGCGGTCGCCGCGCTCGACGAGCCGGCGGCGATCCCGATCCACCCGGCCACGAATGCCAATACGAACAGACTGCGAACCCCGCGCCCCAACATGGAGTGGCACCTTATCGTCGACGCTGACGACGCGGGCGGTGGCAGCGAGGGATCAGGTCAGAACTGGTGCAGGTAGAACGGCGTGCCCTGATCGTCGCCGCACATCGACTCGAGTCCGTACGGACGTCGCGTCACACCGTTGGACTCGCCACCGGCGTCGCGCACCCGCTCGACGGCGGCGGCGATGTCGTCGACCCGATAGCACAGGATGACGCCGGGAGTGGCCGGCCCGGCTTCGGGCTCCGTCGTCATGCCCATCTGCGGGGCGACCCCGCTGACCTGGGCACCGCCGGCGCGGCCGATGTTGAACGTCCATGCGAACACGCCACCGTAGAACGCGCGCGCGGCGTCGAGGTCGGGCACCACCATCGTCAGGTACGAGATGTCACCTTCGAACTCTCCGTTGTGGAACTCGCTCTCGGCTCCGGGCACGTCGTCAGCGACCGCGGGCATCTCGTGCAGATAGAACGGGACGCCTTGATCGTCGTGGCCTTCCGCCGCCATCGCGTACGGCTCGCGGTGAGGGTCGCTGACGGTGCCGCCGTGCGCTCGAACCGCAGCCACCGCGGCGTTGATGTCGTCGACGCGGAAGCCGAGCACGGCGCCGTGTACCCGCCCGCCCGCAGGCTGCTCGCCGTCCCACAGGCCCGTCATCGGGACGACGTCGTCGACCTGCGCGCCGTGCTCGCTGCTCCCGGGGCTGAAGCGCCAACCGAGCACCGCGCCGTAGAACGCCTGACCCCGCGCGAGGTCGGGGAGCCCGAGGGTGATGTACGACACGTCGCCGTGACGGAAGCCGTTCCGAGGACGGATGGTCGTTTCGCTGGCCATAGGGGACTCCTCCTCCAAAGGGGATACGAGCAGCGCTCGCACCAGGCGGTCACGCAGGGCGGCGACGAACGCTGGGGCGGGCGCGCGGGGCGTGACGGGATCGCGCAGCGCGTCGAACGGATCGGTCCGGGGCTCAACCATCACTGGTCCCCTCGTAGACGTGGCGGAACTCCCGGCGGGCGCGCACGAGCAGGGCTTCGGTTGCCGCCACTGTGCGGTCGAGGACGCCGGCGGCCTCGGGGACGCTGAGACCGTCGAGATAGCGAAGGGTCAGCGCCGCCCGATGTTGCGGAGCGAGCGCGGTGAGCACATCCCGGGCGCGCCAGCGGTCCAACTCGACGTCCCAGGGGTCGTCGACCTCGACGGACGAGCCTTCGACCGCATCGAGGAGACGCGCTTGCCGCGCCTGCCAGCGCCAATGGTCGACCAGCTTGTGCCGGGCCACGCCGATCAACCAGCCCACGGTCACGGGCGCGTCGCTCCGTCCCGCGGCAACGGCCAGGAAGGTTTCGGAGGTCAGGTCCTCGGCCGCGGCACGATCACCGCAACGGCTCACCAGGTAGCCATACACCTGCGGGAGCGCCTCGTCGTAGAGGGCGAGCAGACTCACCTCGGGTCGATCGGGAACCGCCGTCACATCGCGCTCATCGTTCGACACCCGCCTCCTCCGACGGTCGACCACGAGATTTTCTCGGCCCGACCGGTGGCCCGCGGCATCAGCCACGACCGTTTCGGGTAGTGGAGACGGGACGACGGGAGACTGCCAATGGAAACCGATCTGCTCGAGATGTACGAACAAGCGAGCAAATGGACAGTCACCAAAGTGGCCGGTGCGCAAACACGATTGGATGCCGCGACGCCGTGCGACCAGTGGGACGTACGCACATTGATGAACCACATGCTCGACACTCAGCGCTACTTCCTCGGCGTGGCGCAGGGTGACGACACTCCCCCACCGTCACCGACACCGCCGCAACTTCTGGGCGACGACCCCGTGCGCGATTTCGAACGCGCCCGTTCCGACAACCTCCGCGCGTTCGCCGAGCCGGGAATCCTCGACCGGACCGGCCCTTCGCTCGGCATCGCGTTCAGCGACCAGCTCCTGCACGGTTGGGATCTCGCCCAGGCCACGCGACAGGACTCCACCATGCCGCCGGGCTTAGCCCGGGCGGCGTACGACATGATCCACGGCCGCTTCACCGACGAGCAACGCCGCGGCATCTTCAAACCCGAGGTCGCCGTCCCCTCCGACGCATCGGATCAGTACAAGCTGCTCGCCTACACCGGCCGCGACCCGAATCAGGTGTAACCACCGCCTTCGCCTCAACCCCACGAACTGCGAAGGGCCGGCCGGGGTACATCTCCCGGCCGGCCCTTCGCTGATGTTCTTCCCATCAGTGCGTGCAGCTCAATCCTCGAGGTCCGCGGTCAGTACGCGACGGTGATGCGCTGCCGGGGCGCGTCGTCGCGTTCGAGGGTGTCGACGATCGCGATGGCGAAGTCGGGATACGCGATCCGACTGGTGCCCTGTTCGTCGACCAACAACTCGTCACCGCCGCGCCGGTAGTGCCCGACGCGTTCACCCGGCCCGATCAGTGCGGCCGGGCTCACGTACGTCCAGTCGAGGTCCTCGACCTCGCGGTACACCTCGAGCGCGTCCGCCTGCGCGAGTGCGTTCGGCTTCCATTCCTCGTGGAACCCGGGGGTGTCGACGAGCCGGGTCCCCGGCGCGACCTCGAGGCTGCCGGCGCCGCCGACGACCACGAGCCGAGCCACCCCGGCCTGGCGCGCACCCGCGACGAGTGCATGGGCGGCGGCGACGAACGGTTGCTCGGTGTCGGACCCTACGCGCGGGCCGACCGCGGACACGATCGCATCGTGACCAGCCGCGACGCGGGCGACCTGTTCGGCGTCGGTGACGTCGGCGCGTTCGGAGGCGACGTCGAGGCCATCGAGCGATTCACCGCGCCGGCTGGCGGCGGTGACGGTGTGCCCGCGGGCCAGGAGCTCGACGGTGACGGCGGAACCGATGTTCCCGGTGGCGCCGAAGACGACAACATGCATGAACGGACTCCCAGTCTCGGAGACGAATCTCGGGGGTGCCAACCCCGGCATTCCCTCGATCGTTCCCGACGCGCGCGGTCGCGGTGACCGGGCCAATGGCGAGTCCGCTGCTACACGTCGTCGAGGCCTTGCGACGAGATCGCCTCGTCGACGCGCCCGGTACCACCGCGGAGGAACATTCCCCCGTCGACCTGCAGGGTCTGACCGGTGATGTACGCGGCGTCGTCGGAGAGCAGGAACGCGACGGTGCCCGCGATGTCCTGGGTACGCCCGAGATCGGGGGTGAGGATGCGCAGCTTGATGAGATCGGCGAAGCCACGGAAGATCTCGTTCTCGAACATGGTGGGATTGCTCACGATGAGCCCCGGCGCGATCGCGTTCGCGCGGATGCCCTCCTTGCCCCAGCGCACTGCGATGTGGCGGACGAGTTGCATCGCCGCGGCCTTCGAGCACCCGTAGGCCACGTGATCGGGTTCACCGCTCAGGCCGGAGCCCGAAGCGATGTTCACGATCGCGCCGCCCCCGCGCTCGAGCATCGCGGGGATCGCGTACCGGCTCGTGAGCAGGAAGCCCCGGATGTTGACCGAGAGGATCTGGTCCCACAGCCCGAGGTCGATGTCGACCGCGTCGGTGTCGCCGGTCATGGCCGCCGCCGAAGTGTCGGCCGCGTTGTTGTCGAGCACGTCGATGCCGCCGTAGGTCGACACCGCGAGCGCCATGAGATCGCGCACGGAGTCCTCGTCGGCGATGTCGAGCTCGGCGCCGAACGCACGACCACCACCGTCCTCGATGAGCTTCGCAGTAGCGACCGCGTTCGTGGCGATCAGGTCGCCCACCACCACGGCCGCACCCTCCGACGCGAGGCGCACCGCGGTCTCCGCCCCGATGCCCCGGCCGCCTCCGGCCACCACTGCGACCTTGCCCTCGAACCGCTGCATCGCCGTCTCCTTGTTCGACCGGTGGACGGCGCGGGACCCTATCGGGGGTGTGGCAACCTGCCCAGGTGATCGTCGTGGTCGCGACCACCGAGGACGAACTGCCGGCCGTGCGCGCCCGCGTCGGCGAGCGGGGCGTCGGCGCGGTGCAGGTCAAGGCCGCCGGCGACGCCCGGCGGTTGGTGCTGGCCGCCGTCGACGACGAGTGGGAGGCGCGGCGTCTCGCCGCCGCGCTCCGCGCCGAGGGCAGATCGGCAGTGGCTCGACCGGACGGCGGCACCCGCCTCGAGGCGTGGCGGCGCAACACCCGCCCGGTCACGTTCGGGGAGCAACTCACGTTGTGCTTTGCGTGGTCGGAACACGACCGCGCCGGCCTGCCGAGCGTGGTCGAGCTCGGTGCCGGAGGGTTCGGGAGCGGTCAGCATCCTTCGACGCGGCTCCTCGTCGAGCAACTGGTGGCGCGGATCAACGGCGGGGAGCGAGTCCTCGACGTGGGCTGCGGCAGCGGCGTGCTCGGACTGTGTGCGCTCCGACTCGGGGCGTCGCGGGTGGTGGCGACCGACCTGAAGGCCGAGGCGGTCGCGGCGACACGGCGCAACGCCGAGCTCAACGGCATGGCCGAGCGACTCGAGGCGACGCGCGCTCCGCTCGAGGAGATCGAAGGCAGCTTCGACGTCGTGGTGGCGAACGTCGGCCGGGCGGCGCTGGTCGAGCTCGCACCCGAACTCGTGGCGCGCGTCTCGCCGGGCGGATGGGTTGCAGTCAGCGGGATCTCGCCCCCGCAGTGTTCGCTGGTCGCGGGGTTCCTGCGTCCGCTCGTCGAGCTGGAGCGCCGGACATCCGGCGAGTGGGCCGCCCTCGTTCTCACCCGTCGCGACGGCTGAATGCCTTCGCGCGCGGCGGGTCGTAGGATCAGCGCGACCAAGGGTCGTCCCTCGCCGGACGACCGAGGAGGAGCCATGGCCGTCATCGACGTCGACTGTCATTTCGACATCGCGGTAACTCCCGAGACCCACCCGCTGCGGGACATGCGCGACGTGGTGCCCACGACCGCCGAGTACCTCGCCGAGGCGGTGAGCGGCGACCTGCGCCGTGAGACCCCGCCCGCGGACGCACCGACGGAGGAAGTGCTGGCGATGTTCCTCCCGGAAGAGAACCGGTCGAGCGCCCGGTTCGCCACTTTCGCCGGGACCGACGAGCCCGGCTTCCCTTCGCTGACCGCGCAGGAACGCTCGGAATGGTTCGACCGGGCGGGGATCGACTTCGGGTTCGTCAACCCGGGCGGCATCGGCATCATGGCGTGCTTTCTCGAGCAACGCCGCGCGGAGGCGTTGCGCCTCTGCAACGACTTCCTCGTCGAGCACCTCGACGGACACACCAACCGCATGTCGCCGGTCACGATCGTCGACTGGGTCGATCTCGACGCCGCGGTCGCCGAGCTCACGCGCATGCGCGCGGCCGGTAGCCGCGCGTTCTGGGTGCGCGCCGAGCCGTACGGAGGCATGTCACCGGCACATCCCGCGTGGGACCAGGTGTGGTCGGCCGCCACCGATCTCGGAATGGTCGCCATCCTCCACGTCGGCAACACACCCGCGGCGTTCGGTGGCGGGTGGGGGAACGCGGGCTGGAACGAACCCGGCGGCACCGGCCTGGGCGGCTTCTTCCGCTTCGCCAACAGCATGCGCCACCAGGCCGCGGAGATGATGCTGGCCGGCATGCTCTACGGCGGGGTGTTCGGTCGGCACCCGAACCTCACGGTCATCACCGAAGAGCTCGGCATCGGCTGGCTGCCCTATTTCGTCTCCCGGTGCGACGGCCTCTCCGGCGCGGGGCCGTGGCCGTTCGATCTCACGCCCGGCGAGATGATCCGACGCAACCTGCGCGCCGCGCCGCTCCCCGGCCTCGGGGATCCCAACCCGCTCACGCCCGCGCTGCTCGAGATCGCCGAGATGCTGGTGTTCTCGTCGGACTACCCGCACGGCGAAGGGAACGGCGACCCCATGCACCTCCTCGCGCCGTCGCTCGCGCAGATGAGCGGTGCGCGCCGGGCGTCGTTCCTCGGGGGCAACATCGCGGACTGCTTCGCCCGCATGGGCGACCCCCTCCCCGTCTGACCCGCTCCCGTCCGACCCGCGCCTGCCCGAGCGCCGACGGGTCAACGCCCGGTGAACTCGGGCTTCTCCCGCGACTGCATCGCGCGGATTGCCTCGGCGCTGTCCTGCGACCGGAGTGCGTGCATCACGAGGTCGATCTCCGCATCGAGGTGCGCGACGAGATCGGCCGGCTCATCGGCTCGGACCATGAGGCGCTTGGTCTGACGCGCCGCGATCGGTGCGACGCCCGCGAGCATCGTGCCGTACTCGAGGAGCCGATCGTCGAGATCCTCGTCGCGCTCGACGATCTCGCTGACGAGTCCCAGTGCGAGCGCTTCGCTCGCCGGCACCATGCGCGCTTCGAGCATGAAGCGCATCGCGCGCTCGTAGCCGATGGCGCGCGGGAGCGTCCACGTGAGCCCCAGGTCGGGAGAGAGCGCGATCCGCGTGTATCCCGGGTGGAAGCGCGCCGACGCGGCGGCGATGCGGATGTCGGCGTTCATCGCCAGCGAGAGCCCCGCGCCGACGGCCACACCGTTCACCGCGGCCAGGATCGGCTTCTCGCACTCGACGCGCATGACAACCGTGAGGTGGGCGCGTCCCCCGGCCGTTGGTGCCGGCGCGTCGTCGTTCGCGGGCGCGGGACTGGCGACGGCCGGGTCGCCGACGTCGAGACCGGAACAGAACGCGTCGCCGTTGCCGGTGAGCGCGATCGCCCACACGTCTTCGTCGGCGGCCGCGTCGCGCAACGCGCGGTGGAGTGCGTCGATGAGCGCTCGATCGAGCGCGTTCTTGCGCTCCGGGCGGTTCAATCGCAACACGCGCAGCCGCCCCGAGGTCTGAACCTCGAGTACCTCGCTCACTGCTCGACGCTCGACGACGCCAGATACCGCGCCCCGAGCTGCTGGATCGTCTCGGCGAACTCGTCGACCGTCTGCTGCATGATCGCGGCGACGGACAACAACGAGTCGATGCGCCCCGCCACCTGCCCGATCGACGGGAGTGAGTTCTCGACCGTGCCCTGGGTGTACGTCGCGAGGACGTTCGGGAGCAGGTCGCGCATGGGATCGCCCTCGGTGGCGAACTCGAGCGCCGCAGTGGTCTCGGTGCGCAGCACCCGCAACGGGCGCCCGTTCTGGCGGTTGACGAGCACGGTGTCGGTCTCGGACGCGTTGATCACCGCCTGCTTCAGTCCGTCGTGGACGTTGGATTCGAGCGAGGCCAGCATCCGGGTGCCCATCTGCACGCCCTCGGCCCCGAGGGCGAACGCGGCCGCCATCGAGATGCCGTCGGCGATGCCGCCCGCGGCGATGAGGGGCACGTCGAGCTTGCGGGCGAGGAGGGGCAACAGCACCGACGACGCCACCTCGGTCTGACCCTTGAGCCCGGCGCCCTCGATCCCTTCGACCACGAGGCCGTCGACCCCGGCGTCGATCGCCTCCTTGGCCGTGTCGAGCGACGTGACCACGTGGAGGACCCTGATCCCGGCCTCCTTCAGCACCGGCGTGTACGCCATCGGGGAACCGGCCGACGTGGTGACGAAGGGGATGTGCTCGGCGACGAGCATGTCGGCGATGGCCGGGTCCTGCACGTAGGCGATCGGCAGGTTGACCCCGATGGGTCGGTCGGTCATGTCGCGCACGCGCTTGATGTCGTCGCGGGCACCGTCGATGCCCATCGACCCGGGGACGAGACCGATGCCACCCGCGATCGCCACCGCGCCCACGAGGTCGGGCTTCGCCACGAAGCCCATCGGCGAGTTGGCGATCGGGATGTCGACGCCCAGGAGCCGCGTGATGCGGTTGTCGAAGCGCGCGCTCGAGTCCATCGTGTGGCCCGTCCCCGGTCGTCCATCCGTGTTCACGAATGGTACGGGCGTGGGGGCAGCCCCGTCGGACTGCCCCCACCCGTGCGTACGGGTCTGACCCGTTGGATTACTTGTTCGGGTACGTCTTCTTCGAGCACGAATACGGCACGACCTGCTTCCACGCGGTGCCGTCGCTGATGACCTCGGCCGAACACGCCTGGTAGGCGCTCACGCTGGCCTGCGGGTAGGTCGTGGGCCCGGACAGGCCCTTGATCTCCCACGTCTGGTTGGCGGCCGCCTTCTGGACGTTCTCCGGCGTGATGCCGCTCTTACCTTTCTTCGCCGCAGTCTTCAGCGCCTGGATGAACATGTCGGTCGACAGGTAGCCGGCCATCGTGCCGGTGTCGATCTTGGCGCTCGCCCCGGGCTGGAAGGCGTCGAGGTCCTTCTTCAGCTGCGTGAGGCCGGGCGTGGTCTGGTCGAGCGGCACGAACGGCGTGTTGGCGACGCTTCCGCTCAGCGCCTTGACGAGGACGTCGGCGTACAGGGACGTGATGTAGGTCCCGGTGTACCCGTTCGCCTTGATCAGGCTCCACATGGCGATGCAGTCGGTCGACAGCAGGCAGAGCATCGCGTCGGGCGCCTTGCCGTTGTCGGCCGTGAGCATCTGCTGCGCGTACGGGCTGTAGTCGGAGACCGGTGGCGCCGGCATCTGGTTGTTGGTGGCCACCACCTTGTAGCCCGCACCGCTCGCCGCGATGGTGCCGAACTTGGTCGAGTTCTTCCCCGACTGCGTGTCGTTCGAGAAGAGCGCGATCGTCGGGTCCTTCTTGCCGGTCTTCTGGGCCACGTACTTGTACGTGTTGCTGAAGAGGTCGCCGATCCTCGTGGGCGTGCTCGGCACGAGGCATCCATCGAAGCCGAAGCCCCAGATCGTCTTGCTGGGTGTCGACGTGCAGTACGTGTTGTCGAACGCGTACCCGAAGTACGGCACGTGCTGCTGGGTGAAGTAGTCGACCGGGTTGCTCTGTGAAACGTCACCGACGATCCCGAACACACCGTCCTGCGACACGAGACGCCGCGACTCCGACAGCGCCGTCGCCGGGTCCTGCTTGTCGTCGGCGAACTCGGCGTACTTGATCTTCACGCCTTTGATCTCGTTGGTGTCGTTGAACCGCTTGATCCGCGCCTGCGCGCCGACCGGATCGTTCGCGAACTGCGCGGCGATCCCCAGCCCGGCCACCGTGACCGTGCTCCCGTCGAAGCCCCGCACCGACGGCACAGCCCCGGCGGTGCTCACGCCCGCAGCAACGAGCGAGCTCGCCACGATCGCGGCGACGACGCCGACCCCGATCGCGGCGCGCGACCCCTTGAACCTTGCCCCCATGACAGTCCCCCCGTCATCAGCGGCGCGCCTCGATGGCGCTGCTTCCGGACATGCTTACCGCACCGCGGCCGAGTTGTCCCGTCACCTCCCGGTGACGTCGTTCCCGCGAGCTCAACGACTCTGGTCGATGAGCCCCTTGGGGAGTGCCCCGAACAGTTGGCGAACCGCCTGCGGCAACTCCTCGACGGTGACACCCTCGCCGCCCCGCGACCGGTAGGAACCGTTCAGGTGGTAGCCGTCGACCCGGCTCAAGGTGTTGCCGTCGATGCGCAGCACCGCACCCGAGAGCCAGCCCGAGTCGTCGCTCACGAGCCAGGTGACCACCGACGACGCGTTCGCGGGATCGAGCCGGTCCCAACCGTCAGCGGCGTCGCCGGCGCCGACGATGTAGGTGTCCGCCGTCATGCGCGTCGACGAGATCGGTGAGATCGCGTTGACCGTCACGCCGTACTCCGCCATCTCCAGCGCGGCCACCACGGTCAGGCCGGCGATGGCCGACTTCGCGACGCTGTAGTTCGCCTGCCCCGGGGAGCCCCAGAGCCCCGCGCCCGACGTCGTGTTCACGACCCGCGCCGACAGCGGCTCACCCGCCTCGGCCCGCGCGCGCCAGTGTGCGCACGCGTGGCGGGTCACGGTGAACGTGCCCTTGAGGTGAACTTCGAGGACGTCGTCGAACGCCGACTCCGTCATCTCCGTCAGCGGTAGGGACCGCAGGAATCCGGCGTTGTTCACGACCGCGTCGAGGTGCCCGTAGCGTTCGACCACGCGCGCGACGAGCGACTTGATCCCGTTCCAGTCGGCGACCGACGTCTCGTCGCCCATTGCCGCGCCGCCGGCGCCTTCGATCTCGGCCGCGACCGTGCGCGCCACCGACGCGCCGGGATCAGGTTCGCCGGCGAGCGTGACCCCGAGGTCGTTCACCACGACCGTGGCACCGTGTCGCGCCAGCTCGAGGGCGTGCGAGCGTCCGAGCCCGCGTCCCCCACCCGTGACGATCACGACCTTCCCGTCGAGCAACGCCATGACCGATCCCCCGTCACCTCGTGCACGGACTCCTGACGCCGCGCGTGCCGGTCGGTGGTTCAGCCGAGGACAGTGCCCTCCATGAAGCCGACGACACCGACCGCGCTCTCGTACGTGCTGGTCATCCCCGAGCTCGTGTACCCGGCGTCGACGATCATGATCTCGCCGGTGACGTAGCGGGCGGCGTCGCTGCACAGGAACGCGAGCGGACCGGCCTGTTCATCGGGCTGCGACGCCTCGATCCCCGTCTCGCCCCGGTAGTCGGTGCCGAAGCCGAGCCAGACTTCGGCGTTGGCCCGGGCCAGCGGCGTGTCGGTCGGGCCGGGGAGGATCGCGTTGATGCGGATGCCCTTCTGCAACAGCGGGAACGCCTGGCTGGCCACGTACACGTTGATCGCCTGCTTGCTGAACATGTAGTCGGCGCGTTCGGGATGCGCCTCGATCCATGCGACCGCGGCGTCGAAGTCGGGGGCGGCGAGGTACTCCTGCACGAGCGCCATGTTGGTGCGCCACCCGAGGCCCGCGGTCGACGAGATCATGCCGATCGCGCTGCCGCGCCCGAGATAGCCCTTCTGGATCACCCGGTCGTGGAGGTGCCGGTGGCCGATGAAGTTGATCTTCTCGATGCCCGGCGTGCCGTCGGCCACACCGGCGCACGAGAACAGCGCGTCGATCGGGCCACCGCACTCGTCGACGGCGGCGTCGATGCTCGCCTTGTCGCGGAGGTCGAGGTTGATCGACTTGACGCCCTCGAGGGTGACGGGCGCGTAGTCCATCACGACGACTTCGGCGCCGAGGTCCTGCACCAGCTCTGCGGTCGCGGCACCCATACCGGTTGCACCTCCGACGACCAACGCTCGCTTGCCGTCGTAGCGGAATGCGTCTGCCTTCATCTGCGTGTGCTCCTGTCGGTCGTCCCGGGAGAGATGCCCGGGACGCTAGCGCGGTCGAGCGCACCGTCGACCACGTGGACCACCGGACGCGCGTGTCCGAATCCCGGCGTGGGATGATCGACGTCTGATGAATGCCCCGCGGCTCCCCCACTTCTACGACCATCTCGACTTCCGCTGGGAGCAGGGTGAGGGCACGTTCACCGCGCGTGCGCACGTCCAGCCCATGTTGTGCCGACCCGGCACCGAAGTTCCCCGCGTGGGAGTGCTCGCGCTCTACGCCGACAACATCTCGGGCTACCTCTCCTCCGTCTCGCTGGACCGGCCGGCACCCACCATCGACCTGAGCGTCCACGTCTTCCGCACGCCGACCAATCCGGTGTTGGTCTTCGAGAGCCGGCCACTGCGCGTCGGACGGCGCATCTCCGTCACCGAGACGTGGTTCACCGCCGAGGGGGAGCCGGATCCGTTCGCGGTGTCGGTCGGGTCACACCTGGCCGTCGGCGATCCCACCCCCGGTGGGTTCTCGTTGCGCCACGCGGAGGAACGGCTCACGCGGCCCGTGGTGGTGCTCGACGAGCCGATCTCCGAACGGGCGGGGATCATCGAGACCGCGCCCGGCACGGTCGAGATCGCGTCTGCTCGCCACGTGGTCAACGGGCTCGGCACGCTGCACGGCGGCATGCTCGCCCTGCTCATCGAGCGCGCGTGCGAATCGGCCCTGGGCGACGACCCGCACGTGGTGACCGGCATCGACGTGCGCTACCTCGCGAGCCCGCGCGTCGGACCCGCCCGGGCGGTGGCGACGACGCTGCGCAGCGACGAGCAGGGCACGCACTTCTGGGTGGAGGTCACCGACGCCGGCGACGACGACCGCCTCGTCGTGCACGCGCTCGCCACGGCGCGCGCCCTCGACGACAATCCGTTCCCACAACCCGACACGACAACGATGGAGGACACATGAGCGACATCAGCGAGAGCACGGCGCTCGATACTGCCGACGACGGAGACCTGAAGCCATTCGTCTTCGACGTCGCCACGGTGCCGGGGCACACGAACGTCGAGCTGATGGGTGACTTCCCGGAGGCCGAGCAGCTGTTCGAGCTGCTCGGGCGCGACCTCGTCACCAAGGTGCTGGTGCAGACACCCCAGTTGAGCGTGTACCACGAGGCGGCGAAGCCCGGCGAGCGGGTCAAGCCGCATCGCCACGGCACCTACCAGGTGAACTACGTGCTCCGCGGCGAGCTCCAGTTCGGCAATCAGCGCGTGACCGCGGGCATGGGGTACTTCAGCCCCGACCAGCTCTACTCGTGGCGGGCGGGCGAAGACGGCGCCGAGTGGATCGAGATCCACTCGGGCATCGGCGGGATCTTCACCGACCGGCCACCGGCGTCGTGA
Organism: uncultured Actinomycetes bacterium; assembly: GCA_963819735.1. GTDB lineage: Bacteria > Actinomycetota > Acidimicrobiia > IMCC26256 > DASPTH01 > CAWFXC01. The sequence goes on from CAWFXC010000002.1 coordinate 496,295, forward strand.
CGCCGGGTCGGTGACCTACCACGGGATCGTCACTGCGGCGAGGCCTGGGGGAAGTAGCTGGCGTCGAGCCGGTCGCGACGGCCGGTGGTGAGGAAGTCACCCGCGGAGGTTCCCTCCTGGTCGAAGTCGTGGAGGTACTTGCGGTCGATGATGCGCCACTCGCCGTCGCGCCGCTCCCAGCGGTCGACGTAGCGCCCGAGGTTGCGGCTGTCGATGCACGTGCCGTCCTCGTCGATGCGACGCAACGTCACGTCGCCGTAGGTCTCGCTCGTCGCGGTGTCACCGTCGACGGCGATGAGGACGTTGGAGAACTGGTGGGAGTGCGCGTGGAAGGTCGGGTGCGCCGCCATGCACATGTCGACGAAGCCGTAGCCGCTGCCCTGGAACATCTGCTCGTGGTAGTCGGCCGTCGCCTCGGGCCAGAACACGGTGAGGCCGAGCTCGCGGTCGAGTCGGTCCATGCAGCGCCCGTAGCGGTAGATCACCTCGGTGATCGCCTGCTTGTCGAGCAGCTCCTGCAACGCGGAATCGGTGTCGCTCATGGCCCCCCTTTGACTGGGTTGTGATCGTCGGACGGCACGATCGACCGCCCGCACCGGCACGCCCGGCTACGAGACGTCGCCGTACGGGTGGATCATGATGCGCGCCGGGCCGTCGGCGCGACGGGCGAGGTCGATGGCGTCGGGAACGCCCTCGAGGTCGACGACGAGGCCGATCACCGGGCTCGGATCGAGCTCACCGGCCACGACCGCGTCGAGCGTGCCGTACCAGTCCTCGTGCTTCGGCCCGCCCCCGAAGTGGATCACGACCCCCTTCTTCTTCGCGACGGCTGAGGAGATGTGGTCGCCCTCGGGCGCGCCGCCCGCAGTGAAGACGTGGGTGTTCGGCGGGCAGCCGTGCACGATGCCGTCGAGCACACCAGGTACCCCGACGAACTCGTAGACGAAGCAGCGCGGGATCGCGCTCGCGCCGTCATGGTTGAGCTCGACCAGGCTCGGCATCGCCGCGTTGCCGAGTGCGACCTCGTTCCAGAGGTCGTACGGCGACCGCTCGCGCGGGTCGACCGTGTGCGTGGCGCCCATCTCCCGCGCGGTCGCGCGGCGTGACTCGTTGTAGTCGGCCACCAGGATGGGGCTCACGCCGCGACGTGCGAGCGCGGCGACTGCGGACAGCCCGATCGCGCCCGCACCGATCACGAGCGGGACGACTGAGGCGTCGACCCCCGAGTTGCGCACGTAGTACTCGCCGACCGCGAACGCGTCGGCCAGCGCGGCATGGTCGACGGGCACGCTCGGCGGCACCACGCGCGCGAACGTGTCCTGCACGAGCATCAGCTCGCCGAATCCGCCCGGCGCGTCGGGGCTGCAGCCGATGATGCGGTGCACGCCGCCGACGTTCAGCACGGGGAGCGAGGTGATGTGCGCGCCGAGGGGGAACGCGTCGGCGTCGACACTCGGACCGTGGCCGATCACCTCACCGAGGAACTCGTGACCCATCACGATGTCGGCATCGGCCCGGTAGTCCCAGAGCCCGCTGTCGTCGTCGGCCACCGCCTCGGGATTGTCCATGAAGTGCAGGTCCGACGCGCAGATTGCGCAGCTCAGCACCTTCAGGAGCAGCTGCCCCGGCCCCGGCACCGGAGCACTCGTCTCGCGGGTCTCGACCTTCCCGCCGCGCAACACCGCTGCCTTCACTCGTGCCTCCGTGCCGTGCCGGCCGTGCCCGCCGTGCGGGCTCCGCCACCGGCCCGCTCATTTTCGATGCTGGTTACTCTATTATTCGTCGGGTGGGACCGGTCACGCAAGGAGCACACGGGGCGGCCCCCAGCGCGGGCACCGATGGATCGCACCGGGCCCGCGGCCGCGGGCGACCCCGCGACGAGCACATCGACGCCCGCGTGCTCGAGACCACCCGGGTGCTCCTGGCCGAACTGGGTTACGCGCGGACGACCATCACCGCGGTCGCGCGGCGGGCCGGGGTCGGGACGCCGGCCGTCTACCGGCGCTGGCCGTCGCGCGTGGCGCTGATCGAGAACGCCGTGTTCCCCGAGTTCCCGAGCTTCGTGCTCGAACCGACCGGAAACCTGCGCGCCGACCTCCAGCGCTACCTCGACGAATACTGCACCGTGCTCTCCGCTCCCGCGGCACGCGCGGCAGTGCCGGGACTGATCAGCGAGTACCAGACCGAGCCCGACGCACACCGGCGGATCGGCGACCGCGTCTCCGGCTCGACCGTGCGCGACGCGTTCACGATGCTGCTCGCCGCCGCGCCCGACGGTGACGTCGACCGTGCCGTAGATCCCGACGACGTGTTCGACATCTTCATCGGCGCAATCGTGTTCCACCTCTTCGTACGCCCGTTCGCGGGCCGCCACGACGACAACACCTACATCACCGAGTTGCTCCTGCGCGCGCTGGCTCCACCAAGAGGGAAGGGTTGACATGGGCATCCTCGACGGCAAGACCGCCATCGTGACCGGCGGCGGAAGCGGGATCGGCCGCGGGATCTCGTTCGCGCTCGCCGGCGAGGGAGCCGCGGTCGTCACCGCGGGACGGACCGAGCGAACGCTCGCCGAGACGTGCCGAACGATCGAGGAACGCGGTGGTCGTGCCGCGGTCTCGGTGTGCGACATCACGGTGCCCGACGACGTCGATGCGTGCATCGCCCTCACGGTCGAGCGCTTCGGCGGAATCGACATCCTCGTGAACAACGCCACCCTCGTTCCGCACGGCACCCTGCTCGAGACCTCCGAGGAGCTCGCCGACGACACGTGGCGCGCCGGCCCGCTCGCCGCCTGGCGCTTCATGCGCAAGTGCCATCCCCATCTCTGCGGCGGCGGCTCCATCATCAACGTGTCGTCGGCGACCGCGATCACACCCTCGGTGCCCAATCGCGGCATCTACGCCATGATCAAGTCGGCGCTCGGCGCCGTGAGCCGCGCCGCGGCGATGGAATGGGCGAGCGACGACATCCGGGTGAACACCATCATGCCGTTCGCGAAGAGCGACGCCGTCTCGAGGTTCCTCGAGGAAGAGCCCGAGCTCGCGATGCAGGCCGTCGCGCAGATCCCGCTCGGCCGGATCGGCGACCCCGAACAAGACATCGGACGCGCCGTCGTCTTCCTCGCCGGTCCCGACTCCGCCTACCTCACCGGGGCGACGCTCCCGCTCGACGGTGGCCTCGCATACCTCCGCTGAGTCGACACTGATCGAAGCGAAGGGCGCGTGTGCTGGGGCCGGTCACCGGTGAGATCGTGAGCAGCAGCCTCGGCGCCGGCATCGGCCACATCGAGTTCCGCCTCTTCTCCACCGTCACCCTCATCTCCGCGATGACGCCGATCGACGACGACCACGTGCAGGTGCGCTTCACGTTCTGGCACGGCGGCAGCGACGTCGCGGGAAAGATCGCCGCACCGTTCAGCGCCGAGGTGGAACGGCAGTTCGACCAGGACATCCCGATCTGGGAATCGAAGACGTTCCTCCCCGTGCCCGCGCTGGCATCGACCGAGAAGCCGGTGACCGAGTTCAGGAAGTGGGCTGCACAGTTCTACGCCGCAACGCCGTGAGGCGTCGGACCTCGCGCCACGTCACGAGGTGCGCCGCGTCCTCGTCCCAAAGTTTGAGGCGGGTGGCCCGCAGCCCGTCGGCCAGCGAGACGCTCGGCACGCGGTGAAGGATCGATTCCCGGTCGTGCGCACGTTGGAGCCGGTAGTTGGGGATCTTGGCGTTGAGGTGGTGGACGTGGTGGAGGCCGATGTTGCCGCTGAAGAACTGCAGGAGCTTCGGCAGGTGGAGGTACGAGCTCCCGCGTAGCGCGGCGTCCTCGAAACTCCACTCGGCCGAGCGCTGCCAGTAGGTGTGGTCGAATTGGTGCTGCACGTAGAAGAGCCAGATCCCCACGCCGCCTGCGAGCCAGGCGATGGGCGCTTCCACGAGCAAGAAGCTGCGCCAGCCGACCAGCCAGCACAGCCCGCCGATCACGAGGACGAGCGCGAGATTCGTGGCCCAGACACTGCGCTTGATCCGCGGCGCGGCGGAAGGGACGGCCCACCGCGGTTCGAGCAACATCGCGTAGATCGGGCCCAGACCGAACATCACCACGGGGTTGCGGAACAACCGGTACCCGACGCGCGTCGGCCATGACCAGGCCTCGTACTCGGCGACGGTGTAGGTGGGGACGTCGCCGACGAAGCGACGGTCGAGGTCGCCCGCAGTTGCGTGGTGGACGATGTGCTCGTAGCGCCAACGCGCGAACGGCGTGAACACCATCAGACCGAGCACCGAACCGAGCCACACGTTGGCGCGCCGCCCCGGCAGGAGCGAGCCGTGCGCGCAGTCGTGGAACAGGATGTAGGTCCGCACCAGGAACCCGGCGGCCGGCACCGCCAGCACCAGGACGAGCAGGTAGGAGACCTGCAGCGAGAAGTACATGAGGGCCCAGAGCCCGAGAAACGGCACGACCGAGGTTCCGATCGCGAGGAGAGTCCGACCGCGATCCGGGCGGGCGTAGAGATCCAGTTCCACTGGCACGATCGTAGGTCTCGAATGCCGGTATCGGATGACGGGGATCCCGCCGGTCGACCAGTTGTCGGCCCGGGCAACGGGCGGTAGGTTCACCGATCGGTGCGCGGACCATGCGTCGTCGGGGGAGGCACACGTCGGATGCATGAGTTGCGGCTCGCCGGGCGGGCATGAACGCAGCTGATTCCGCCGGGCCGCTGTCGTGGCTCCGGGTCGTCGACCTCACCGATCTCCGGGGCGCGATGTGCGCGCGCATCCTCGCCGACCTCGGGGCCGACGTGGTGCGGGTCGAGCCCGTCGATCCGGCTGACGCCGCGCCCGATGTCGCCGCGCCGTACGCGCGCGCGTACCGCAACGCGAACAAGCGCGGGGTCCGTCTCGACCTCGCGACCGATCGCGACCGGGCGCGCCTGTCCGACCTCCTCGCGCACGCCGACGTGCTGGTCGAGAACTTCGACCGCGCGCGGCGCGCCGCGCTCGACCTCACGCCCGACGCGGTCGCGGCAGCGCACCCCCACCTCGTTCACATGGTGCTGGCCGACATGGGATTGAGCGGGCCGCGCGCCGACTGGCACCTCGAGGCATTGCCCGCGCTGGCTGCCTCGGGCGCGTTGTACGCGTCGGGCTTCCCCGAGCTACCGCCGTGCAATGCACCGGGCTATCTCGCGCACGACTGCGCATCGGTCTACGGCGCGATCGGCGCGGTGGCCGCGGTGCTCGACCGCGACCGCCACGACGACGCCGAACATGCCGGCCAGCTGGTCGAGGTCAGCGTGCAGGAGGCCGCGCTCGCCGGCACCACGCCGTGGTCGATCGCGATGCAGGATTACCTGAAGATCAACCCGCGCCTGCCGGCCGAAGGCAAGCGCAACGCGGAGGGCGCCTACTGGGTCCTACCCGCGGCCGACGGCTGGGTACGCGTCGTGATCGGCTCGCCACGTCAGTGGGACGGTTTCGTCGCGCTCATGGGCAAACCCGACGTGCTGATGGGCGACGAGTGGCAGAGCCCGGGATTCCGGCTCTCGAACGCCGACGTGATCCGCATCGTGGCGGAGGACCGGCTCACCGACCGCACCCGGGCCCAACTGTTCGAGGAGGCCCTGGCGCTCGGCACCACCGTCGGAATCCTGCAGACCGTGAGCGAGTTCGTCGACCATCCGCAGACGAAGGCGCACGACTACTTCGTCGACGCCGGTGCCGGCGACCTCGACGGACTCCCCTGCGCGACCCATCCGGTCACGTTCTCCCGCACACCGGGATCGCTCCGGCTCGCGTGGATGCCGGAGGGAGCCGACGGCGAGTTCGGCGCGGCGCGGGGTCCGGCGGGTGCACCCATCGGGAAGGACCGTACGCTCCTGCTCGACGGGATCCGGGTGGTCGAGTTCGGCGTCGCCGCGGTGGTGCCGGAGTTGTCGGGTGTGCTCTCCGAGTTGGGCGCCGACGTCATCAAGATCGAATCGATCACCCACCCCGACGTGTTGCGGTTGGGAAGCGGCAACGTCGAGCTCATCAACCGGAACTTCACGTTCAACACCGAGTGCCGCGGCCGGCGCAGTGTCGCGCTCGACCTCACCACCGAGAAGGGGCGTGAGCTCGCTGCCGCGTTGTGCGCGACGGCCGATGTGGTCGCCGAGAACCAGCGCGGCGGTGCGCTCGACGCGCGGGGGCTGGGCTACGAGGCGATCCGGGCCCGTAACCCCGGGGTGATCTACGTCTCGTCGCAGGGCTACGGCCGGGGCGGACCGTTGGGAGAGATGCCGGCCTACGGTCCGCTGAACTCGGGGTTCAGCGGTGTGCACCTGCCCTGGAACCACCCCGACGCGCCGTATCCGTGCGGCACGTCGCTCAACCACCCCGACCACATCGCCGGCAAGCTGCTCGCGGTCGCCGTGCTCGCGGCGCTCCGGGAGCGGGAGGCGAGCGGCGAGGGCCAATGGCTGCAGCTCGCGCAGACCGAAGCGTCGGCCTACCTCGTCGGCGAGCTGTACCTCGAGGCGGCGCGGCAGGGCCGGGATCCACTGCCGCTCGGCAACGCGCACCCGGCGGCCGCGCCGCACGGCGTGTACCCGTCGGCGGGCGACGACCAGTGGATCGCGATCGCGGTGATGGACGACGACTCCTGGCTCCGGCTCGGCACGACCGTGGGCTGGGCGCCGGATGACAACCTCGCGACCGCGGCGGCGCGGGTCAGCGCGCGGGCACGCATCGACGAACGATTGGCCGCGTGGACGAGCGAGCAGACCAATGTCGAGGCGGCCGAAGCGCTCCAGGCCAATGGCGTCTCGGCCATGCCGGTCATGGGTCCGATCGACCAGCACGCCGACCCCCACCTGCGCGAGCGGGGCGCCATCGTCCACCTCGTGCATCCCGAAGTGGGCGACGAGCGGCACGTCGCCAACCCGATACGCCTGTCCCGGCTGCCGCAGCGCACCGCCGCGAGCGCACCCTGCCTCGGTGCGGATACCGAGGAGGTGCTCACGACCGTGCTCGGCCTGACCGCCGACGACGTCGCCGCGCTCGTCGACGAGGGCGTGTGCCGCTGAGCGCGCGAATCGGTCCTCGCGCCTAGGCCTTGGCGAAGGTCGCGGTGACCTCGCCCAACCCTTCGTACGTGGCGCGGACGACCGCGCCCGCGGCAACCGCGAAGAAGCTCGTCGACGAGTTGGTGACGATGATGTCGCCGGCCTTCACGCCCGACTGACGACGCAAGCGATTCACGCCGACGACCACCGGGAGGAAGGGGTTGTCGAACGGGTGACAGCCGACGACGGCTATGAGCTCGCGGGCACCCTCGGTCAGCCGTAAGCCGACATCCTCGAACGCGACGTCTCGCCAACCGGGGATCTCGTCACCGACGACGATGGCGCCGTTGGCCAGGTGATCCGACAACGAACCGTAGAGCGATCCCTTCCCGTCGACGCGCGGAGTTCCGTCCGGCGCGTCGGTGGCACCGAGGCGCGAGCCGATCACCTCGAATCCGACCACCGCGGTGACCGACTTCATGATCTCGGCGACGGAGTAGTTGCGCGCACTGGCCGGCAGGTCGTGGTCGACCCGGAACATGATCTCGGGCTCGATGAGCCGCCCGGGTGAGATGGTGGCGGGGATCGTGCTCCCGCTCTCGAACCGGTCGTAGATCGGCGCCTGCATCGGCGGGTTCATCGGCTTGTAGACGGAGTACGTCTTCCAGCCCCGGATCGGCCGATCGATGCGCGCGCTCGTGGCATCGATGACGCGCTGGATGTCGGCGGTGCCTTCGGGGGTGAGGTCCTCGGGCAGGCTGCCGAGGATCAGGCGCTTCTCGCGCGCGGCGACGAGGAGGTCGGCGGCGGCGCGGATCTGATCGTCGGTGAGGCGCGCCATCTCCGCCGTCCTCTCGTCGTCGGCTACGAACCGCGGATGTCTATCAGCCCGCGCGGATCCTCCTGTTGCGGACCCGGTGCGGACCCGGTGCGGACTGGATGCGGGTGCATCTTGCAGTGTGATCCGGCCATGATTACATTGTCATATCGATGACCTCGGCGACCGTTCACGCTCGGATCTCCTGATGCGCGCGTGGCAGGTGCAGGCCGCCGGGGAGCCGATCGACGTGCTCCACGAAGTGGCGGTCGAGCCGCCGACGCCGGGGCCGGGTGAGCTCCGGATTCGCGTCACCGCGGCGGGGATCGGGTTGCCCGACGTGTTCATGTGCCGGAGCACCTACCCGCTCACTCCCCCGCTGCCGTTCACCTCGGGCCAGGAGGCGACCGGCACGGTCACGGCCGTCGGCGAGGGGGTCGACGTCGCGCTGGGCACGCGGATCATGGGCGTGACGTCGTTCATCGCCGGACACGGTTCGTTCGCCGAAGAGTGCCTGGTGATGGCGGACTCGACCTTCGAGGTCCCCGAGGGCCTCACCGATGCGCAAGCGGCCGGGTTCTGGATCCCGCACCTCACCGGTTGGATCGGCCTGGTCGATCGCGGCGGTATCGCGGCCGCCGACCAGCTGGTCGTGCTCGGCGCCGCCGGCGGGAGTGGGATCGCGGCCGTGCAACTCGGGCACGCGCTCGGAGCACGGGTGATCGCGGTGGTGAGCGACGAAGCACGCGCCACGTTCTGTCGCGAGCTCGGGGCGGACGCGACGGTGAACCATCGCGACGGCCCGCTCGCCCCGGCGCTCCGCGAGCTCACCGGCGGGCGCGGCGTCGACCTGGTCTACGACCCGGTCGGCGGTGATCTGGCCGAAGATGCCGCCGGCGCGCTGGCCCGCTACGGGCGACTCCTCGCGGTCGGGTTCGCCAGCGGCCGGTGGCCGACGATTCCCGCCCACAACCTCGTCATCACCAACACGTCGCTCGTCGGCGTGTTCGCCGGTGGCTACTCCCGAGAGGAACTCGACGACATCCATGACCACCTCACCGCGCTCGTGAACGACGGCCGACTGCAGAACGCCGTGACCGACGAGGTCGCGTTCGACGACCTGCCCGCAGCACTGCAACGCATGGCCGACCGGGGCGTCGTCGGCAAGTTGGTGATGGTGCCGTGACCGCCGCGACCGAACCGTCGAACGAGGACGTGATCGGCGCGGGACGGGTGGCGGTGGTCACCGGCGCCGCCAGCGGCATCGGCCGCGCCCTGGCCGAGCTGTTCGCGGCGTCGGGATCCGCCTTGGTCGTCGCCGACCTCGACGCGGGCGACGCCGAAGTCGTCGCGGCCGGCATCCGGGCCGCGGGTGGCGACGCGTTGGCCGTCGGCGTGAACGTGGCCGACGCCGATGCGGTCGACCAACTCGCGGCGACCACGCTCGAGCACTTCGGCCGCGTCGACGTGCTGTGCAACAACGCGGGTGTGTCCACGTTCAATCTGATGCGCGACCAGGCGCTCGACGACTGGCGTTGGGTGTTCGACGTGAACCTGTGGGGCGTGGTCCACGGTCTCCAGACCTTCGTGCCGATCATGCGCGAGCAGGGCACACGTGCCCACATCGTCAACACCGCGTCGATCGCCGGGCTGCTGAGCGGTATCGCGTTCATCGGGCCCTACGCGGCGACGAAGGTCGCGGTGGTCTCGATCTCCGAGACGCTGGTGCAGGAGCTCGCGATCGACGAGACACCCATCGGCGTGAGCGTGCTCTGCCCGAGCTCGGTCGACACCCGGGTCATGGAATCCGAACGCGGGCGCCCCGCCGCACTCGGCGTAGAGCACCGGACCGAGATGGCGGAGTCGGTCCGCCTCATGATCCGCGACTCGTTCACCGGCCCCACCGGGCAGACGCCGGCGAGCGTCGCCGCCCGCGTGCTCGAGGCCATCCGCAACGGGGAGTTCTGGATCATCACCCACGCCGACGAACGGCCGGTGGTGGAAGCCCGCGCCGCCGACATCGGCGGCAGTTTCCCGGCCTCCGTTCTCCCTGCGGCAGGCGCCTGACCGTGGCCTGGGACTTCGAGACCGACCCCGAGTTCGAGGAGCAGCTGCAGTGGATGCGCTCCTTCATCGACACCGAGCTGATCCCGCTCGAACCGATCCTCAAGGAGATCCCCCCGGCCGAATGGGCGCCGGTGAAGGCCCACCTTCAGGCGCAGGTCAAGGACCGCGGCCTCTGGGGCGCCTTCCTCGATCCGCAGTTCGGCGGGCCCGGATTCGGGCAGCTCAAGCTCGCGCTGATGTCGGAGATCATCGGGCGCTGCATGATGTCGATGACGATCTTCGGGGTGCAGGCCCCCGACAGCGGCAACATGGAACTGCTCGCGCACGGCGCGACCGACGCGCAGAAGGAACGTTGGCTGTGGCCCAATCTCCGCGGTGAGATCTCGAGTGCGTTCGCGCTGACCGAACCGTTCCTCGCCGGTTCCGACCCCACCGTCATCGGCACCACCGCGACGAAGGACGGCGACGAGTGGGTGATCGAGGGCCACAAGTGGTTCATCACCAACGCGTCGGTCGCCGACATCATCCTCGTCCTCGCCGAGACCAACCCCGAGGGACGGCCGCACAAGCACGCGTCGATCCTCATCGTTCCCACCGGCACACCGGGGCTGGAGATCGTGCGCGACATCGGGACCATGGCCCACCCCGTGGTCGAATACGGCCGGCCGGGGAACCACGCCGAGCTGCGGTTCCGCAACTGCCGCGTTCCCGCCGACCACATGATCGGTGCGCCGGGTGACGGGTTCGTCCTCGCCCAGCAACGGCTCGGCGGCGGCCGCATCCACCACGCGATGCGCTGGCTCGGTCAGGCGCAACGCTCGCTCGACATCATGTGCGAGCGCGCGGTCTCGCGGACCTCGCACGGCAAGCTGCTCGCGCAGCACCAGATGATCCAGGACTACGTCGCGCTGTCGCACACCGAGATCCAGGCGGCGCGGCTGCTGACCTTCCAGACCGCGTGGAAGATGGACAAATACGGGGCGAGCAGGGTGCGGGCCGACCTCGGCATGGTCAAAGCGCACGTGTCGAAGGTCGTGCTGACCGTCCTCGACCGCACGATCCAGGTCTGCGGCGCTCTCGGCTATTCGAGCGATCTCCCGGTCGAGGAGTGGTACCGCGGCACCCGGTTCGGGCCGATCGGCGACGGTCCCGACGAGCTGCACAAGTCGGTGCTCGCCCGCACCATCCTCAAGGGCTACTCGCCGGTGGAGGGATGGCCGACCGAGCACATCCCCAGCCGTCGTCCCGCAGCCGAGGCGAAGTGGCAGGAGCTCCGGCTCGCCGCGGGTGGGCGATGAGCGAACGTCGCGCCGTCTTCTTCGACTTCGCCGGCACCCTGTTCAGTGATCGCGCGCTGCGCGACGTGCACCTCGGGCAGTTGCGCTTCGTCGGCGACGCCGTCGGCGCGGCCGCGTCCGACGACGAGCTGCGCACGACCTATCGGCGGGGCATGGGCCTCGCCTACCAGACGGTGGCGGCGCGGCCGTACTACCGCCACCGTGAGCTCTTCGGCGCCGCGTTCGCGGAGATGGCTCGGTCGCTCGGCGGTGAGCTCGACGCCGCGCAGATCGACGACGCGGTCAACCGCCAGTATCGGGCCACCATCGACCATTGCGAGCTGCGCACCGACTGCCTCGACACGTTGCGTCGCTTGCGTCGGCGTGGCCTCTACGTCGAGATCGTCTCCAACATCGATACCGAACAACTCGACGGGCTGATCGGCAGTCTCGGTCTCGACACCGAGATCGACGCGGCGACGGGCTCCGACGTGGCGCGTTCGTGCAAGCCCGACCCCGGGATCTACCGGTGGGCGCTGCAACGGGCAGGATGTGACCCGGCCAATGTGCTGTTCGTGGGTGACAGCCCGGAGCACGACGTCATCGGCCCCCGCACACTCGGGATGTCGACCGCGCTCCTCGTCGCCGACCGGCGCGACGGCTGGCCCGGCATCGCGGCGTGCTCCCCCGACTTCGTCATCGAGCACCTCGGGCAGGTCGTGGAGATCGTCGAGCGGGAGCTGGTCGCGTGAGCGAGTCCACCGACGCGCTCCGCGCCTTTCTCGACGATCAACTCGGCGACGCCCGTGCCATCACCGTCGACGCGATGGTCGGGGGCGGGTCGTGCGACATCTTCGACCTCCGGCGCGGCGACGAGCGCTGGGTGCTGCGCCGCGCCCCGAGCCACGCCAGCTCGGCGACCGCGCACGACGTGTTGCGGGAGTTCCGGATCCTCGACGCGATCAAAGACGAGCCGGTCACGATCGCCCGGCCGGTGTTGGCGTGCGACGATCCGGCCGTCTTCGGCGCGCCGTTCTACGTCATGGCCCGCATCGACGGCGTCCCGGTGCGCAGCGGGATCCCCGCGGCGTGGACGGCGCGACCCGACGAGCAGGCGCAGGCGCTCGAGCAGCTCGTCGACGCGCTCGTGGCGATCCATGCCGTCGACTGGCAGCGGTGCGGGCTCGGCGACCTCGCCCACTCCGGGCCCTACCTCGAACGCCAAGTCGGGCGCTGGCTGTCGCAGCTCGACTCCTACGGCGGTCGGCCGTTGCCGTCGGCCGCGCGTGTGGCCTCGTGGCTCGAAGACCACCGCCCCGCCGATCAGACCCCGACCCTCGCGCACGGTGACTACAAGCTCGACAACGTGCTGTTCGCGGAGTCGGCACCGCCGCACCTGTTGGCCGTCGTCGACTGGGAGATGGCGTCGATCGGCGATCCGCTGATCGACCTCGCGTGGGCGATGATCTTCCATCCCGGGCCGGAGGGGACGATGCCCCTCGGCGTGGCGGGCGACTCCGGGTTCGATCGTTCACGTCTGCCGACGCGTGAGGCGCTCGTCGCCCGGTACGGCGAGCGATCGGGGCGCGACGTCGGCGCCATCGGCTGGTACGACGTGTTCTCCCGCTGGAAGCTCGCCATCGTGCTCGAGGGCAGCTACGCCAAGTTCCTGCGCGGCGAATCGAAGAAACCGGTGCACGAGTACTTCGGCAAGCAGGCCGACCTCCTACTCGAGAGCGCGACGCACATCGTCGACAACCACGGACGCGGGTCGACGGGAGCGAGCGGCTGATGGCCAAGCCGAACGACCTGGAGCTCGACGCCGATGAGATCGTCGACGCCGCGATCGAGATCCTGCGCGAACGGGGCCTCGACGCGGTGAGCATGCGCAACGTCGCCGACCGCCTCGGCGTGTCGCCGATGCCGCTGTACACCCGGGTGGGGAACAAAGCGGCGCTCATCAACGCCGTCGCCGACCAACTGCTCGCCGACCTCGCGCCGGCCGCCGGCGCCGAGGAGCCGTGGCCCGTGTACACCGGGCGCTGGTGCCGGGAGTTGCGGAGCCGACTCAAGCTGACCCCCGACAGCCGCCTCTACCTCGGCGCGGCACGCGACGCGTACGTCGAGGCTTCGCGACCGCTCATCGCCGCCATGCGCGAAGGCGGCTTGTCGGCCGACGCCTCGGTGCAGGCTTGCCGACTGCTCATGTGGGCGACCGTCGGCTTCGTCGCCATGGAGCAGGGCTCCAGCCTGCCCGCGCCCGGGGCGCGCCGCGGCCGGCTGTCGGGGAGCAATCCCGCCGGGGTGACCCCGGAGGAAGTGGACGAGCTGTTCGAGCTGCACATCGGTCTCATCACGGCCGGCGTGGCCCGAATGCACGAAGGCGAATCAAGCGGCGAGTAGGCAACCGATCGCAACAGGGGGAAGGCAATGACGAAGCTTCGATGGGTGGCGCTGTGCGCGGTGGTCGCGCTGGTGGCGACGGGTACGACTGCGGTCGCGTCGGCGCAGGCCAGCAAGGACAAGCCCGCCGCGACCGACGTGGGGATCACGCCGACGGAGATCCACATCGCGCTCATCGCCGACGTCGACAACTCGTTCGCGCCGGGTCTGTTCAAGGCCTCGGTCGACGGGATGAAGGGCGTCACCAAGTACATCAACGCGACCGGCGGCTTGGCGGGACGGAAGCTCGTCCTCGACTTCTACGACTCGCACGTGAACCCGTCCGACACGCGTTCGGCGGAGATCCAGGCGTGTCAGGACGACGTCGCGATGGTCGGCACGTCGGCCGCGCTGTTGAACTCGATCGAGGAGATGCGCGACTGCAAGGACTCCACCGGCGCGGTGACCGGACTCCCCGACATTCCCTTCTACACCGGCTCGATCGACCACCAGTGCTCGAACGAATCGTTCCCGATCGCGCCGTCGGCACTGGTGTGCTCCACCAAGGACGAGCACCCGCAGACCTACCTGGCCAACGTCGGCCGCGGGCGGTACTACGAGAAGAAGTTCGGCGACAACCTGCACGGGATCTACGTGTTCGGGAACGACTCGCAGGCCGCGCGCGACGCGACCTTCGCCTCGGTCGCCGCGGTGCGCGACATCGGGATCAAGACCGACGGCGACTTCGACCGGTCGGCGCGGGCGACGCAGAGCGAGTACACGGAGATCGTGCAGGCGATGAAGAACGCGGGCTCGAACTACGGACAGTGCACGTCGTCGTATCCGTGCACCGTGCTGCTCCGCAAGGAAGCCGCGCTGCAGGGTCTCACCGGGGTCAAGGTCTGGGACTGCGGCTCCGCCTGCTACGACCCGGGGTTCCTCGCGTCGGGCGGCAGCACGGTCGACGGCCAGTACGTCGACACCACGTTCCTTCCGTTCCTCAACAAGGCAGACCAGAAGGCCAACAAGATGGTGGCCAACTTCGTGAAGTACACCGGCGCCTCCAACGCCGCGAGCTACGGCGCGTACACGTGGGCGGCGGGAATCGCGTTCCGCGACGCGGTGAACGCGATCGTGAAGCGCGACGGCATCAACGGTGTCACCCGCAAGGCGATCCTGGCCGAGCTCGCCAACATCCACAGCTTCGACGCCGAAGGCTTGATCGGAACCATCGACCTCGCGGGGCGCAAGATCTCGCAGTGCGACGTGACGATGCAGGTGAAGAACGGTGCCTTCGTGCGGGTGAATCCCACCAAGCCGGGGACCTACTCCTGCTCGCCCAAGAACGTGATCAGCCGCAAGCTCGACCTCCCGACCGGGTAGTCGATCCGGCGTCCGTCCGAGCAGGCATCCTGGGGAGGTGCGGTACGCAGTCTGGGCCTTCGGTCTCTCCGTCGCGATCGTCGCCGCGCTGGGCATCGCGATCATGGTGCAGCAACGGCACGAGACGAATCGCGGCGACGACACCGGCCGCGACACGGGCCACGACACCGGCGACGGCACCGGCGGCTGACTCAGCCGGGGCGCACGATCGGCCGGCCGGACAGGCTCTGCATGAGCTTGACGTCGGACGCGTAACAACTCGCCATGTACTTGCTGCCCGCCATCCCGGCGGTGTTGTAGACGAGCGCGTCGGTGATGCCGAGATCGAGCCAAGGCTCGATCTGCTTCTGGACCGCGGCGGCGTCGCCGAAGAAGTTGAACACGCGAGCGGCTTCGCGTGGCACCCTCGACGTGACGTCGAAGAACTCCTCCTTCGAGTACCACTCGGGGATGATGTCCTTCATGTAGTTGAAGTCCCCGCCGTACGGGTTCGCGAGCCCGGCCGCCTCGAATTCCGGCGCCGGGTGCAGGACGCTGTTCCATTTCGTCAACGGATGGTCCATCGCCGCTTCGAGCAGGTCCTCGTCCTCCGCCATGAAGCAGTTCACGAACGCGAGGATCCGGATCTCGTCGGGATCGCGGCCGTAGCGCTCCGCCGTCTCCCGGATCGTGCGCACCTTCGTCGCGAACCGCTCGGGGTCGACCCCCACGTACGGAATCGACGCGCACCAACCGTCGGCGAAGCGGCCGACGAGCTCGAGTGACTCGTCCATGTCACCCGCGACGAACACGTCGGGGGGCGTGTCGCCGTAGTAGGGCGTGGCCAACGCGCCGCGGTCGAACTTCCACACGCGTCCCCGGTACGAGAACGCGTCATGTTGGCGAATCAGCCGGCGAACGATCTGCACCCCGTCCCACAGCTTGTCCTTGGTGCCGATCCGGCTGATGCCGGTCTGGCGCATGTGATCGGCCTGACCCTGCGAGAGGATCAGCGAGAAGCGCCCCTTGGTGGCCTGGTGCAACGTGAGCGCCATCTGCGCGATGTTCACCGGCGCGCGGCGCACGCAGTCGACCGGACCCCAGATGAACTCCACGCGCTCGGTCTGCGCGGCTGCGGCCGCGATGATCGGTTCGGCGGTGAACACGCCGTGCGGGTCGGGCGCGTCGGCGAGGATGTCGGACAGCTCTTCGTTCCACACCGAAGCCGGGCAGTACCAGTCGGTTGCGTCAGCGAACAGGACCGCGTCGCTTCCACCCTGCTCCGCCGCGATCGCCGACTGCACACAGTTGTCGAAATGCGAGAACGAACCCGCCCCTTCGCCGACCGTGAAGCCGCTGCCCCCTGACATGAGCGCAGGCGGGACGGGCCAGTGCAGGCCGTAGGACGCAAACCGCAGACCCGTTGACACCATTCGCGAATCTCCTTCGTGGACTTCCGGAATTGTTCGGACTCGCTAGTGGAGGATTCCCCCGTCGACGTAGAGGGTCTGCCCGGTGATGGCGGCGGCGCGATCGCCGAGCAGGAACACGATCGACTGCGCGACGTCGACGTCGGTGGCGAAGCGCCGGAGCGAGATGCGCTCGCGCACCGGGTCGAGCAGCGTCTCGACCGACAGCCCGGTCTCTGCGACGGTGGCGGCCATGCCGACCTCGAGCGTCGGGCCCCACTTCCAGCCCGGGGCGACGGTGTTCACCCGGATCCCGAACGGGCCCAACTCCCGTGAGAGGTAGTACGCACCCACGGCGAGCGCGGCCTTGCTCATTCCGTAGGCGAGCTGCACGACACCGTCGACCGGTTCGGCCGCGGCGATGGAGCCGACCATGACGACCGACCCGCCACCGGCCTCCTGCAGCATCGGCACCGCCAACTTGGTCAGTTGCAACGTGCCCTTCACGTTGACGTCGGCCGTCGCCGGCCAGTCGTCGAGACCACCGTCGAGCAGCCCGCCGACCGGCGTGTCGAGCGCGGCGACGTGGACCACGCCGTCGAGGCGGCCGAACCTCGACCGGGCGAGGTCGATCAGTGCTTCGCACGCCGAGAGGGACCGCAGGTCGAGCTCGAGCGCGGCGGTGCGGTCGGCGTCGGCGTCGAGCTCGCCGAGGATCGAACGCATCCGCGCCCCGTCGAGATCGCCGGCCACGACCCGGGCGCCGCCGTCGAGGGCCAGCCGGACCACCTCGCGGCCGAGACCGGGGCCGAGCCCCGACACCACGACGACCTTCCCCGCGAGCTCGCCGGAGTGCCCCACCACTTCCCCCTTCGCGCGCCAGACGACGGATGACGTCGGTGGACTGCCCGTAGTGCTACCGGCTCGACTCGCGCCCGTCCATTCGAAAACAATGTTTTGTCTTCGGTGAACGCGGATTCTAGGGTGCGCGGGAAGGCGCGGCGGCGCGGTGGCCCGAACCCAATTGGCGGGAGACGGCCACCGTGTGCTCCGCTCCCCCATCCGGCACCCGGCCCGAGCAACCCGACGAGAGAAGAGGCACTGTGACATACAGCATCGATCTGAGCGGCCGACGCGCGCTGGTGACCGGCGCGGGCCAGGGTGTAGGGCGCGGCATCGCGATGACGCTCGCGGAGGCGGGCGCCGAGGTGCTGGTGAACGACCTCGTCGCCGAACGGGCGCAGTCCGTCACCGACGAGATCGTGGCGGCCGGGGGACGCGCCACCGCGGCGGCGTTCGACATCACCGACTACGACCTCGTAGTGGAGCGATTCGCCGACGCGGGCACGATCGACATCCTGGTGAACAACGCCGGGAATGCCGGCCGTGCGGTCACGATGGGCATGGACGACATCAAGGCGCTCGTGAACACCACGCCCGACGAGTGGGAGCCGTTCTTGCGGGTGAACCTCTACGGCGTCATGTACGCAGTGCGAGCCGCGCTGCCCGCGATGATCGAGCAGCAGTGGGGTCGGGTCATCACCGTGATCTCCGACACCGCCCGGGTCGGCGAATCGAACATGGCCGCCTACTCGGCCGCCAAGGCCGGCGCCGCGGGGTTCTGCCGCTCGGTCGCCCGCGAGGTCGGCCGGTACAACATCACCTCGAACTGCATCGCCCTCGGCACCATGAACGCGCAGGAGAACCCGGAGGAGAACGAAGTCGAGTACGAGTACCTGGTGAAGCGCTACACGATCCGCCGGCGCGGGCTGCCGTCCGACATCGCGGCGATGGTCGCGTTCCTGGCCAGCCCCCTGTCACCGTGGATCACCGGGCAGACCTATCCGGTGAACGGCGGCTACTCCTTCGCCATGTAGCTCGCTCACCTCTGACTCACTCCGGGCGCCGGCGGGAAATTCCGCTGGCGCCGGCTCCCGGATGGGAGCAGGATACGGAGCGAAGTACGGGTGGGTGATCGCAATCCTTCGGCGGGAGGTTGCACATGCTGCACAGGACTCGGACATTGCTCCTGGTCGTCGGCCTCGCCACCACGGCGACGATCGCCATGGCGAGCGGCACGCCGGCGTGGGCCTGGTACGGCAGCCTCGACGTGAGCAAGCAGGTCGTGATGGAGCCGGGAGCGACGGTGCCGCCGGGTACGACGTTCACCGTCGTCGTGTCGTGCACGCTCGACAACCAATCCGCCGGCACCTGGCACCTCGTCTTCGACTCGACGGGCGCGTTGGTGCCCGGGAGCTCCGACACTTCGCTCCCGATCGGGAACATCCCTCAGGGTTCGACGTGTAGCGCCCAGGAGACCGCGAGCGGCGGCGCGAACACGGTGGTGGTGTCGCCCGCCGTGACCATCACCCAGGATCAGACCTCCGACATCACCGTGACCAACACGTTCACCGCACCGGCCACGACCACGGCCGCGCCGGCCGTGGTGGTGAGTCCCGCAGTGGTCACGCGGGCTCCGGCGGCCGTAGCCGCAGCTGCGGTGGTGGTCGCGCCCGCGTTCACCGGGTGACGACACGCGTTCCGTGTGGGCTTCGCAGCCCGCGGCCGGCCCGGATACGGTGAGGGCACGCGCTTTATCGGACGAACCCGGCGCGAACCGTCGGGGCGAACAGGTGGTCTGGCATGCGGGACGTCGTAGTGGTCGAAGCGGTTCGGAGCCCGGTCGGGCGCCGCAACGGCGGCTTGTCGGGGATGCACTCCGCCGATCTGCTCAGTGCGGTGCAGCGTGAGCTGATCGATCGCTCGGGCGTGGATCCGGCCGAGGTGCAGCAGGTCGTGGGTGGTTGCGTGAGCCAGGTCGGCATGCAGTCGGCCAACATCACCCGCACCGCGTGGCTGCAGTCGGGTCTCCCGCTGGAGGCGGCGGCCACCACCGTCAACACGCAGTGTGGTTCGTCGCAGCAGGCCACCAACATGGCGGTCGCGCTCGTGGCCGCCGGCGTGGTCGACGTCTCGGTGGCCTGCGGGGTCGAGGTGATGAGCAAGGTGTTCATGGGTTCGAGCGTGCCCAAGGACCCCAACGTCGGGAAGCCGATCAACCGCAACTACTGGAAGTACTACGAGAACACGTCGCAGTTCGAGGGGGCCGAGCGCATCGCCGAGAAGTTCGGCGTGACCCGCGCCGAGCTCGACGCCTTCGGCAAGCAGTCGCAGGACCGCGCCGCGGTGGCGTGGGAAGAAGGCCGATTCGACACGCAGATCGTGCCGATCGAGGCACCCGCCTTCGACGACAAGGGTGAGGAGAACGGCACCCGCCTCGTCGAACGCGACGAAGGCCTGCGGGCCACGACGCTCGAGGCGCTCGCCAACCTGAAGCCGGTCCTCGACCGCGATCCCGCGTTCCACACTGCCGGTACCGCGTCGCAGATCAGCGACGGGGCCGGGGCGCTCCTCCTCATGACCGAAGAGCGCGCGTCGGCGCTCGGGTTGGAGCCGAAGGCACGGATCGTCGACACCTGCATCGTGGGCAGCGACCCGGTCCTGATGCTCACGGGCCCGATCCCTGCCACCGAGCACCTCCTCGAGCGCAACAAGCTCAAAATCGACGACATCGACCTGGTCGAGATCAACGAGGCGTTCGCGTCGGTCGTGCTCGGCTGGCAGCGCGCCACCGGTGCCGACATCGAGCGCGTCAACCCCAACGGGGGCGCCATCGCGCTCGGGCACCCGCTCGGCGGCACCGGCACCATCCTGCTCACCAAGGCGATCCACGAGCTGGAGCGTTCGGGGAAGCAGCGGGCGATCGTGACCATGTGCTGCGGTGGCGGCCTGGGCACCGGCACGCTCATCGAGCGCCTCTGACCATGGCCGACCAACTCGGTGCCGACGATCGGCCCACGGTGTGGGCCGGGCACATCTCGGTGCCGGTGCGCGACGTTCCCGCCGCGGCGGAGTTCTACGAACGCATCGGTATGCGGGTCGTCGCGGCCACCGACGACGTTGCGGTGCTCGAGCTGCGCGGGGGCACGCACCTGGTCGCGTACCGCGACCCCGACGCCGGCCCTGCCGGCGACCCTGACTCGGCGAGCCGGCCGGCCGCCTTCGACCTGATGGTCGAGGACCTCGAGGCCACACACACCGAGTGGGAATCGTCGGGGCTGCCGGTGTCGGCGATCACCGGCGGTCGGATCCACAATTCGTTCACGGTGATCGATCCCAGCGGCAACAGCGTGGTGGTGAACAGCACGCACGTCGTCGGGGCGGTGTGACGACTGACCCGAGGCGGTCCGAGGATCCGGCTCAGTCGAAGGTGATCACCCGGCGGGCGGCCGCGCCGGTCTGCATGCTGCGATAGCCGTCGTTGATCGCGTCGAGCGAGATGCGTTCAGCGATGAGCTCGTCGAGCTTGATCCGCCCGTGGAGATAGAGGTCGATGTAGTACGGCATGTCGACGCGGAAGCGGTTCGAGCCCATGAGGCAGCCCTGGATCCGTCGCTCCATCAGGAAGTGCGTCGCCGGGAGCTCGAGGACGGTGCCCAGCGGTGCGATCCCGATGATGGTGGCCGTGCCCGAGCTGGTGAGCACGGCGAAGGCCTGCTCGATGGTTTCCTTGCGCCCGATCGCTTCGAACGAATAGTCGACCCCACCTCGCGTGAGCTCGACCACCTGGGCCACGGGGTCACCGGCCGACGCGTCGATGAGGTCGGTGGCGCCGAACTGGCGGGCGAGCTCGAGATTCTCCGGCGCGACGTCGACCGCGACGACACGCGCAGCTCCGGCGACGATGGCGCCCTGCACCGCGTTGAGCCCGATGCCTCCGCAGCCGATCACCGCCACCCTCGCACCGGGCGGCACCTTGGCCGTGTTCAACACCGCACCCAGCCCGGTGATCACCGCGCACCCGATCAGCGCGGCCCGGTCGAGCTCGATCTCCTGCTCGATCTTCAGCAGCGCCTCTTCGGGCAGGAGCATCTGCTCGGCGAAGCCGCCGATGGCGGCGAACTGGTGCACTGGGCTTCCGTTCTCGGTGAGCGCCGGCCCGAGGGCCCGGTCGCGCGACGGACGCACGGTGCAGAGATGGGGCCTCCCGGTGACGCATGCGGCGCAGCGGCCGCAGGCCATCGACGTGCACGCGATCACGCGATCGCCGGGCGCGACGGTGGTGACATCGGCACCGACCGCCTCGACGATCCCGGCCGACTCGTGACCCATGACCGCCGGCACGCGGGTGGGGAACGACCCTTCGATGCAGTGCAGATCGCTATGGCAGAGGCCGGCGGCGCGGGTGTGCACGAGCACCTCACCCGGCCCCGGATCGGCCACCGCGAGGTCGGTGACGTCGAGCCAACCGGGACACTCACGGATCACCGCCGCGCGCATGGCGGGACCCTACCCGCACGATCAGTTGGACGAGCGGGGTCTCGGGGCCCGGCGTACATTGCCCGCCATGACCACCACCCCACCTGTCGCGGCGCGATTCCTCGGCCAATCGGTCACCCGGAAGGAGGATCGTCGCCTCCTGACCGGGCACGGTCAGTATGTCGACGACGTCGTGTTCCCGGGCACGTTGAGCGCCGCGTTCCTCCGGAGCGATCTGGCCCGGGCGACCATCACCCGGCTCGACACCACCGCGGCGAAGGCACTGCCCGGCGTGGTCGCGGTGTACACGTGGGAGGACTTCAACGGCGTCTTTGGCGAGGCCTGGCACGCGATGCTGGGCCAGGAGCTGGTCGTGCCGCCGCCGCTCGCGATCACCGACGTGCGCTACGTGGGTGATCTGGTGGCATTGGTCGTCGCCGAGAACCGCTACATCGCCGAGGACGCGTGCGACCTCATCGAGGTCGACTACGACGCGCGCCAGGCGGTGGTCGACTACATCACCGCCGCCGCCGACACGGAGCACGTCGTGCACGCAGGGTGGGGGCTCGAGTCGAACGCGATGGTGAGCGTGCCGTTCACGCCGCTGTCGGGCGATCTCGAGGAGACCTTCACGAACGCGGCGCACGTCGTCGAGTGCACGATCGAGCAGAACCGCTACATCGCCATGCCGATGGAGACGCGCGGGATCCTGGCGTCGTGGCACACGGGGCGCGACGAGATGGAGATCGTGGCCGCCACGCAGTCGGTCCACGAGACCCGCAACTTCTTCGCCCGCTACCTGCAGATCCCCGAGGGCAGCATCCAGGTACGGGCGCGCGACGTCGGCGGCGGATTCGGCCAGAAGATGTTCGTGTACCGCGAGGAATGCGCGGTGGTACTGGCGTCGCGACTGTTGGGTCGGCCGGTCAAGTGGATCGAGGACCGCCGCGAGAACCTCATCGGCGCCGGCCACTCGCGCAACGAACTCGGGCGGGTGCGCATGGCCGTCGACGCCGACGACATCATCCAGGCCATCACCGTCGAGCACGTCGCCGACATCGGCGCTTACGCGGTGTGCCCGGCGGTGATGGACACGATGCTGCTGCCCGGTCCCTACAAGATCCCCCGCCTCGGCTTCTCCATGGAGATGGTGTGGACGAACACCGCGGGCAAGGCGGCCTACCGCGGCCCGTGGATGTTCGAGACGACAGCACGCGAGATGGCGATCGACTACGCCGCACGCGAGATCGGGATCGATCCCGCCGAGTTCCGGCGCAAGAACGTGCTCGCCGCCTCCGATCTGCCGTTCACCTCGCCGGGCGCGAACGTGTTCAACGAGATCACGCCGTTGGAGACGCTGGAGCAGGCGCTCCAGATCCTCGACTACGACGCGTTCCGGACGGAGCAGGCCGCGGCGCGCGCCCAGGGTCGTCATGTGGGCGTGGGGATCTGCGTGTACGTGGAGCCGACGTCGATGGCGGGGCCGACGCTGGCGACCGAAGGGGCGACGGTGCGGGTGGAGGCCAGTGGGAAGGTCGTCGCGTACCTCGGCACGACGTCGCACGGGCAGAGCATCGAGACCACGATGGCCCAGATCGTCGCCGAGCATCTCGGGGTGGGCTACGACGACGTCACCGTCGTGCAGGCCGACACGCAGTCGACCCCGTACGGCCCGGGTACCGGCGGGAGTCGCACCGCGGTTGTCGCCGGTGGCGCGGCGCGCGCCGCCACGCTCGCGGTGAAGGAAAAGGTCCTGGCCATCGCTGCCCACGTCATGGAGGCGTCGCCCGACGACCTCGAGATCGCCGAGAGCACGGTGTCGGTGCGCGGCACCCCGTCGCGGTCGATGAGCCTGCAGGACGTCGCGACGATGGCGTACCGCACGGCCGAGCAGCTCCCGCCCGACATCGGCAGTGGACTCGAAGCCACGGTGCGATTCCGGCCCAGCCAGTTCCCCACCTGGTCGAACGCGACGCACATCTGCGTGATCGAGCTCGAAGCCGAGACCTGGCTGCCCCGCGTGACTCGCTACATCGTGTCGGAGGACTGCGGCGGCATGATCAACCCGATGATCGTGGAGGGACAGATCTTCGGCGGCGTCGTGCAGGGCATGGGCGGGGTGCTGCTCGAGGACTTCGTGTACGACTCCGACGGCAACCCGCTCACCACCACCTTCATGGACTACCTCCCGCCGACAACGACCGAGGCGCCCACCATCGAGGTCGGACACATCGAGACGCGGTCGTCGACGAACCCGGGTGGCTACAAGGGCATGGGCGAAGGTGGCGCGATCGGAGCCCACGCCGCGGTGGCCAACGCGGTCGCCGATGCGCTGGCGCCGCTCGGCGTCAAGGTCACGAAGACCCCGCTCGGTCCCGAGCAGATCTTCGCCCTGGTCGAGGACGCGCGAGCGCGAGCGAGCGCCGGGGCGGACGTCACGTGAGCGGGGGCCTGAGCGAGAAGGTTCTGGTCCGCCGGGTCGGCGGGGTCGCCACCGTCACCCTCAACCGGCCCGACCGGTTGAACGCGCTCGACGGCGAAGCCATCGACGCGTTCCACGACGAGTTGGCGGCGCTCGCCGCCGACGAATCCGTCCGCGCGGTCGTACTCACCGGCGCGGGCCGGGGCTTCTGCGCCGGGGGCGACGTGCAGGCCCTGGCGGCGGCGGATCAGAATGCGCACCGCCTCGACCTGCGGACCACGATGGAAACCTCCGAGTTGCTGGTCGGCATGCCCAAGCCCACGATTGCCGCAGTGAACGGGGCGTGCGCGGGTGCCGGCCTCTCGTTCGCGTGTGCCTGCGACCTGCGCTACGCCGGGCGCTCGGCGATGTTCGTGTCGGCGTTCCTCGGCGTGGGGAGCCCCGGGGACCACGGCAGCTCGTGGGTGCTCACTCGCGCCGTCGGCCCGGCCAAGGCGCGCGAGATGATGCTGCTCGGCGATCGGGTCGACGCGGCGGAGGCCGTGCGCATCGGCCTCGTCCACGGCCTGCTCGACGACGCCCATCTCCTCGGTCACGTCGACGCGATCGCGCACCGGTTGGCGGGTGCGCCTCCACTCGCGTTGGGCGCGATGAAGGCGAACCTGAACGACGCGACGAACGTGACGCTCCACGAGTACATCGATCGCGAGACGGCGCGGTTCGCCGAGCGACTCGGCAGCGACGAATCGCGCGCCGCGGCGCAGGCGTTCCTCGACCGACCTCGTTAGGCCCGGTTGACCGAGGACACCTCCCCGACCGAGGAGACCTTCTCGATGGGCGGCGCGTCCTCGACGGTGACCACGTCGTGGGGCAGGCCGAGCACGCGTTCGGCGATCGTGTTCCGCTGGATCTCGGCGGTGCCGGCGCCGATCGTCGATGCCCGAGTGCGCAGGAAACCCCACGTCCACCGGCCCCGCTCGATCGCGTGGGGATCGGTGCGGTCGAGCACGCCGGCGGGCCCCTGCAGGTCGACTGCCAACTCGTGGAGCACTTGCTCGAAGCGGCTGTTGAACAACCGCGACGCCGACGATGCGGGGCCCGGATCACCGTCGCGCGCGATGGTGGCGATCGTGCGCGACGCGTTGAACGTCATGATCCGTTGATCGATGGCCGACCGCGCGAGGCGTTGGCGCACCACCGGGTCCGTCGCGAGCCCCCGCGATCGCGCGAGCTCGATCAGCTCGCCCATGATCCGGTCGTAGAAGCGCGCCTGCGCCAAGCTCCCCGCGGCGCGTTCGTGCCCGAGGCTGGTGCGGGTGATCCGCCATCCGTCGTTCTCGTCGCCGATGCGATGGGCGACGGGGACGCGCACGTCGTCGAAGAACAGCTCGCAGAAGCCGGCGCGTCCGGTGAGATCGCGCAACGGCCGCACCGTGACCCCCGGGCTGTGCGCGTCGATGAGCAGATAGGTGATGCCGTGCTCCCGCGAATCAGGCGCGCCCGTACGCACCAGGGTGAACAGGATGTCGGCGATGTCGGCACTGGTGCTCCAGACCTTCTGCCCGTTCACGACGTAGTCGGCACCGTCGAGTACGGCCGTCGTTCGCAACGACGGCAGATCCGATCCGGCCTCGGGCTCGGAATACCCCTGGGCCCAGATCTCGTCGGCCCGCAGCATCGGGCGCAGGAACCGCGCCTTCTGTGCCTCGGTCCCGTGGCGGATGATCGTGGGCCCCGCGATGCCGACGCCGGTACCCGGGACGCCGGGCACGCGGGCGCGGGCGACTTCCTCGGCGTACACCACCTGCTGCGCAAACGAAAGAGCCATCCCTCCGTGCTCGCGCGGCCAACTCGGGGCCGCGAGCCCGTAGTCGACCGCGGTGGCGCACCACGCGCGCTGCCACGCCAACCGTGCGGCCGGCTCCTTCGGGGGACGCCCGGGGTGGTGCCGGGTGAGTTCGGCCCGCAGCCACCGGCGGAACTCGTGGTCACCCGCGGCGGGATCGGGAATCACCGGTAAAGTATTACTCTATTTTCGGACGGAGGGACCCGGTGACCAACGGGCAACTCGGCTTCTGGCACCGGGCCACCGACGACCCCGGGCACCCCGCGCTGCTCGACGCCGACGGCACCGTCGTGACCGCCGGAGAGTTGCTCGTCGCCGCGCGGGCCATCGCCCGGGGCGTGCACGCACTCGGCCTCCGGCGGGGCGATGCGCTCGCCGTCGTGCTGCCGAACTACCGCGCGTTCTTCGCCGCCTGGCTCGCAGCCACGGAGTCGGGCCTGTACCTCGTACCGGTGAACTCGCACCTCGCGCCGGCCGAGGCCGCGTACGTCGTCGCGAACTGCGAGGCCAAGGTGCTGATCGGTCACGAGGACCTCGCCGACCTGTGCCGCGCCGCGGCGGTGGAAGCACACCTCGACGCCGAGCACTGCTTCGCAGTCGGAAAGGTCGACGCATTCCGGCCGTTCGCCGACCTGACCGCGTGGCCCGCGGGCGCACCACCCGAGCGCAGCCCCGGCATGGTGATGATGTACACGTCGGGCACCACCGGCGTGCCCAAGGGCGTGCGGCGGCGCCTCCCCGAGGGCGACCCCAACGACGTCGCCGCCGACGTCGCGGCGGCTACGTGCCAGGGCTTCGGCATCACCGTCGGCACCGGCGTGCACCTCGTGTGCGGACCCCTCTACCACGCGGGGCCGTTCGTGGGGGCGAGCAACGCGCTGCACGCAGGCCATACCGTCGTGATCATGCGGGCGTGGAGCCCCGAAGGGTTCCTGGAATTGGTCGACCGACACCGGGTGACCAACACCCAGATGGTGCCCACGATGTTCAGCCGGCTGCTCGCGCTGCCACCCGAAGTGCGTGACCGCTACGACGTGTCGTCGCTCGAGAGCATCTTCCACACCGGCGCGCCGTGTCCCGTCGACCTGAAGTCGCGGCTCATGGAGTGGCTCGGGCCCGTGGTCTACGAGACGTACGGCGGCACGGAAGGCGCAGCCACCATCGCGACGCCCAAACGGTGGTTGGCGAAGCCGGGCACCGTGGGCCGGCCGATCGTCGGCGCCACCGTGGCGATCTTCGACGACGACGGCAACGAGTGCGCACCCGGCGTGGCGGGCACCATCTACGTTGGCTCGGCGCGTCACGACGCCGCCGAGTACTTCAAGGATCCCGAGAAGACGCGCTCGATCCGGCGCGGCGATCTCGTGACCCTGGGCGACGTCGGCTACCTCGACGACGACGGTTTCCTGTTCCTCCGCGACCGCAAGATCGACATGGTGATCTCGGGCGGCGTCAACATCTACCCGGCCGAGATCGAGGCGTGCCTGCTCGGCCACGACGCCGTCGCCGACGTCGCAGTGATCGGGATCCCCGACGACGACTGGGGTGAGCAGGTCAAGGCCATCGTGGAACCGGCACCGGGAAACGCCGCGTCACCGGAGCTCGCGACCGAGCTCATCAGTTTCTGTCACGATCGCATCGCCCGGTTCAAGGCGCCACGCAGCATCGAGTTCGTCGCTACGCTCCCGCGGCTGCCTAACGGCAAGATCGAGAAGCGGCGACTGCGCGAGCCGTACTGGGCCGGCCACGAACGCGCGATCTGAGCACCCGACCACACGATGGCCCCGCACGAAGCACACGATGCACGAACGGAGGATCCGACATGGGCGTACGCCTGAGCGAGGACGATGCGTGGCACGAGCTCGAGACCGCGCACACCGGCATCCTCACCACCATGCGCGGCGACGGCTGGCCGGTGCCGCTACCGGTCTGGTTCATCGCCCGCGACCGCCGGGTCTACGTGCGCACGCCGGCGAAGACCAAGAAGGTCGGCCACGTGCGCAACGACCCGCGCGCGTCGTTCCTCGTGGAGCGGGGTGAACGGTGGATCGACCTGTGCGCGGTGATGGTGTACGCCACCGTCGATCTCGTCGCGCCGGGCGACGAATTCGACGAGGTGGTCGAGGCGATCGGGGCCAAGTACGCCGACTTCCGGATGGAGACGAAGGAGGTCCCGGATGCGACCCGGCAGCACTACGCCGGAAGCTCCGAGATCCTGCGCCTCACCCCGACGGGGCGGCTCGTCACCTGGGACAACTCGCGGCTGCTGCAGCCGTGACGGGCCGAGCACGGGCCCTTCCGTGAGCGCACCGGATTCGGTTCCCGGGCTCGACGTGGTCGACGACGGCCCGATCCGGCGGCTCACGTTGAACCGGCCCAAGAAGCGCAACGCGATGACCATCGCAATGTTCGACGGTCTGACCCGCGTGGTCGAGGACGCGGTGCTGCGCGATGAGACGCGCGTGATCGTGTTGCGGGGCGCGGGCGAGCACTTCTGCTCCGGCGTCGAGCTCGAAGCGCCGGCGGCCGGCGACGGCCCGTCGACCGATCGGCCCCCCAAACCGCGCACCGGTCATCTGCAACGGACCTTCCGGTACTCGGCGCACCGCATGGTCCGCACCCTGTTCGAGGCCGAGGTGCCGATCGTGACCGGCGTGCGCGGGTGGGCGGCCGGGATCGGCAACGTGATCGCGCTCAGCGGCGACCACGTGGTGGCGGGCCGTTCGGCGAAGTTCTGGGTGCCGTTCGTGACGCGCGGCTTCACGCCCGACAGCGGCACGACGTTCCTCCTCCCCCGCCTGGTCGGAGTGGCCCGGGCCAAGGAGATGATCCTGCGTGGGAAGCCGGTCGACGGCGAGCGCGCGGTCGACTGGGGCCTGGTGAACGAAGTGGTCGACGACGAAGACGTCGACGCCGCGGTCGAGGAGGTTGCGCAGGAGTTCGCCCGCGCCGCCACCCTCGCGGTTGGCCTGGCCAAGCAGCTCGTGTACCGCAACCTCGGCTCCGATCTGGCCGGCGCACTCGAGCAGGAAGCACTCACCGAAGAGCTCGCGGTGCGCAGCGAAGACTTCAAGGAAGGCATGCGTGCGTTCGCGCAGCGGCGCGATCCCGACTACCAGGGGCGTTGACGTCACCGGTGACCGCGCCGATGTTCAGGCCTCGGTACCGGCGTCGAGCAGGGTTGACGCCGCCTTCGCGACCTCGTCGACCGTCCACCAGCCGTCGCGAGGCGCCACCACCCCCGCCTCCGACCACGTGACGTACCGCACGAGGCCACCGAACGCGGGACCCCAGACCGTGCCCGTCGCCGCGCACTCGGCCGTGGCGAGCCAGGCGACCACGAACGAGTTGTTGCGCGGATGGAACGGGTCCCACTCCTCCCCCGCCTCAGGTACGGGTTCGGCACCCGGATAGAGCTCGGCCATGCGGGTGCTGGCGATCGGTGCGATGGCGTTCACCCGCACGCCGTAGGGCGCGAGCTCGCGCGCGGTGCTCAGCGTGAAGCCGAGGATGCCGGCTTTGGCCGCGTCGTAGTTGGCCTGCGACATCTCGAGGGGAAAGTCGGAGACCTCCTGACCCGGTCGGAGCGTGCCGCCGAACAGGCCCTGGGGCGATGAGGTGTTGACGATCGAGGCGCGCACGTACTCCCCTGCCTGCGCGCGCTCACGCCAGTAGGCCGCCGCGGCGCGCGACGGCACGAAATGACCGCCGAGGTGGACGCGCATCACAAGGTCCCAGTCGGCGGCCGTCATGTCGGGCAGGTGATGGTGGCGGAGGATGCCCGCGTTGTTCACCAGCACGTGGAGGTCGCCGAATGCATTGAGCGCCGCGTTCACCAGGCGCTCACCCGACTCCCATGCCGACACGTCGTCGTAGTTGGCGATCGCCTCACCCCCCTCGGCGCGGATCTGTTCGACCACCGCGTCGGCTGCCGATGCGTCCCGGCCCTCGCCGCGTGCCGATCCACCGAGGTCGTTGACCACGACCTGAGCACCTTCGCGCGCCATGACCAACGCGTGCTGGCGGCCCAGGCCGTGCCCCGCGCCGGTGACGATCGCCACCCGACCGTCGAGCGCGCCCATCAGTCGAGCGCCATCAGTCGAGCGCCATCAGTCGAGGGCGGGCGCGAGCATCTGCACGACGGCCGCGTCGATGGCGCCGGTCGTTCCGCCGCCCACGTATCCCGCGTCGACGTTGAGGACGGTGCCGCTCACGTAGCTCGCGGCATCGCTGTTGAGGAACACGAGCGGGGCGGCCTGTTGCTCCGGTGACGAACCGCCGCGACCCATCACCCGCCGGTAGTCGGCCTCGAACCCGAGCCAGACCGGGGTGGCGTCCATGAGCGGCGTCATCGTGGGCCCGGGCGCGATGCAGTTGATGCGGATACCCCGGCGCAAGAGCTCGGGGGCGCGCCAACCGCAGTACGCGATCATCACCTGCTTCGAGAACGTGTAGTTCGCGTGCTGGGGGTGCGACTCGACCCACGCGGTACCGGTGTCGAAGTCGGGGGTCTGGAGGAAGTCGCGGATCGTCTTCATGGTGCGGTCCCAGCCGAGCCCGCCGATCGACGCGATGGCGGCGATCGCCGACCCGTCGGGCATCAGGCTGCGCGCCACCGCCTGCTCGATCAGGTGCCGGTGCCCGAGGAAGTTGACCTGCATGAGCGGTACACCGTCGACCGAGATGCCGGCGCAGGCGAACAATGCGTCGATCGGACCGCCGCTCGCGTCGAGCGCAGCGTCGATGGAGGACGGATCGCGGAGATCGACCCGCACCGTCTGACTCACGGCGTACGGCACGTCTTGCACGTCGAGCACCACGACGTCGGCACCGAGCTCGCTGAGCAGCCGCGCGGTCGCGGCACCGATCCCGGTGGCACCGCCGACGACTACGGCGCGTTTGCCGTCGTACCGGAACTGTTCGATCCCCATGTCGCGCACCCTCTCGTCGCCGACCGTCGGACGATTACGACTCGACGAGTGGACTGCTGACGTGAGGGAACAACTCAAGGAACGCGCCGCGGGTGATGCGTTCGCGCACCGCGGGATCGACGCCGTCGAACAGCTCGTGCAGCGTCTTCTGCGTGTGGCCGAACGTCCCCTCGAGGTGCGGATAGTCGCTCCCCCACATGACGTTGCGATAGCCCATCGCGGTGTACGCGGCCACCGCCGACTCGTCGTGCTGGAACGACGCGTACACCTGGCGGTAGAGGATCTCCTTCGGGAGCGCGGACAGCGTCGGGCGCACGAACATGCCGTGTTGGCGGTAGCCCTCGTTCATGCGGTCGCCGATGAAGGGCACCCACGTGGCCCCACCCTCGCTCACGAGCACCTTGAGGGTGGGGTGACGGTCGAGCGCACCGGAGGTGACGAGCTTCATCGCCGACCGCTGGCCGCCGAACGTGGTCTCCACATAGTTCAACACCGCGCCGCCCGGCCCGCGGTACATCGACGCGTTGTCGTTGCCGTCGGAGCCGATGTGGAACGCGATGACCATGCCCGCTTCTTCGGCCGCGGCCCAGAACGGCTCCCACGAGTCGCGGTTGTAGTCGTCGATGGTCGACGGCAGACCGGTGGGTAGACCGACCGCGTGCAGACCGATGTCGGCGGCGTGGTGCAACTCGGCGATCGCGTGCTCGATGGAGAGGAGCGGGAGCTGCGCGGTGGGGACGAGCCGATCGGGGGCAACGCCCTGGATCTCCGACGCAATCCATTCGTTCTCGGCCCGACTGGCGAGCCGGACGAGCTCGGGGTCCTTGATGAGCGGGTTCCACAAACCGAGCGACGGGTAGATGACCTCGCCCCAGATCCCTTCCTCGTCGAGGTCGAGGAGCCGCGCCCGAATGTCGCGCGCACCGGGCGGGCGCGAGCTGAGCTCCGCGATGTCGAGGCCGTCCTTCCCCTTCTTCGTGAAGAGCTTCGGCAGCTTGCGTCGGAACGACTGCCCGTCGACGAAGACGATCTCTTCGTCGCCGTCGCGCTCGCTGCGCGGCATCCGCGCCGCGAGATCGGCGGGCAGGATCTGCTGCCAGAGGTCGTCCGGTTCGAGGAAGTGCGAATCGCCGGAGTGGGCCCAGTACTTGTCCGAAACGTTCGTCGTGACCATCACGCACACTCCTGTCCGCGCCGCACTGCGCGCGTGCTCTTCACGCGCTCGCGGTGTCACGAAAAGGGTAGCGGCGCGTCTGAACACCCGGCACGATGTCCGAAGCACACGGATACAGTCGACGGCATCCCGACGCCGGCCCGTCGGCGTCGACGCGATCCTCGGGGGACCTCGTGGCGGCAACGATTCTCGACGGAGTCACGGTGCTCGAGCTCGGGGCCGGGAGTGTTCCCGCTTCGGTCGCCGGCATGCTCCTCGCCGACAACGGCGCGCGCGTCGTGAAGGTCGAACCGCCTGAGGGCGACCGGCTCCGCGACGACCTGCCGTCAGGGTTCCTGGTGTGGAACCGGGGCAAGGAGAGCCTGATCGCGGACCTCCGCACGGCGGAGGGTCGCGAGGAGGTGCGCGCGTGGGCGCGGGGCGCCGACGTGCTGATCGAGGGTTTCGCTCCCGGGCGCATGGCCGAATGGGGCCTCGACCTCGAGGACCTGCGCGCCCCCAACCCGCGTCTCGTGACCTGCTCGGTGAGTGGCTTCGGGCCCCGCGGCGCGTACGCGGGCATCAAAGGCTACGAAGGCGTCGTGTCGGCCAAGGCCGGTTTCTTCAGCCGGGGTGATTTCGGTTTCCGCTCCGGGCCGATCTTCTCCGCGGTGCCGCTCGCGAGCGCGGGCGCCGCGCAGATGAGCTTCAGCGGGATCCTCGCCGCGCTGATCGCGCGTGAGACCACGGGCCGCGGGCAGCAGGTCGACGCCACGCTCGTGCAGGGGCTGACCCCGACCGACTACTTCGTCACCACGCACTTCCAGCTCGCGCAGCGTGCGGGCAAGGGCGGCACCACGACCGAAGCGGCCGCGAGCCCGGGCGGCGAGTTCGCGGCCAGCCGCTACTCCCTCGTGCTGCCCACGAAGGACAGCCAGTGGGTCGTGATCTCTCCGCAGATGCCCCACCAGGCCCGGGCGCTGCTGCGCGCCGTCGGCCTCGAACACCTCTTCGACGATCCGCGCTTCGCGCACGCGCCGTTCTTCCACACCGCCGACGACGCGCAGGCGTGGGAGGACATCACGTGGGACACGTTCCGGGCGAAGACGTGGGCCGAGCTCCAGCCCCTGCTGCTCGCGGAAGAAGACGTGCCCTTCGAGCTCGCGGCATCGAGCCAACAGGCCCTTGACCACCCCCAGATGATCCACAACGGTCACGTGATCGAGGTCGACGATCCGGTCGTCGGACGGGTTCGTGAGATCGGCCCGATCGCGACCATGGCGTGCACGCCGTCGGTGATCCGCTCGTCGGCGCCGGCCCCGGGTGCGCACGGAGAGCGCTTCGAGCCCGCGGCCGACGCGCGGGCCGGCGGCGGCCCCACCCCCGAGCACCCGCTCGCGGGCGTGACCATCGTGGAGTTCGGCTACTTCTACGCGATGCCGTTCGGGGTGACGCTGGCGGCCTCGCTCGGCGCGCGGGTGATCAAGCTCGAGGACGCCGGCGGTGACCCGATCCGGCACGCGTTCGGTGGCGACGCCGGATCGGCAAAGGTGATGGAGGGCAAGGAGAGCCTCTCCATCGACCTGAAGAGTGAGGCCGGCCGCGCCATCGTGCACCAGTTGCTCGCGGAGGCGGACGCGTTCGTGGTGGGCTTCCGGCCCGGCGTCGCCGAGCGGCTCGGTATCGACTACGAGACCGTGGCCAAGATCAACCCGCGCCTCGTCTACGTGCACGCCGGCGGCTACGGCGTGAGCGGGCC
Source organism: uncultured Actinomycetes bacterium (assembly GCA_963819735.1). Classification (GTDB taxonomy): domain Bacteria; phylum Actinomycetota; class Acidimicrobiia; order IMCC26256; family DASPTH01; genus CAWFXC01. The sequence goes on from CAWFXC010000002.1 coordinate 530,081, forward strand.
CTACGCGCGTCGCCCGCTCTACGCGTTCGCGGCGGGCGCGTGCGTGGGCAACTTCCAGCGGTTCGCCGGGAGCTGGATGGATCCCGAGCTCACGAAGGACTTCAGCGTCGTCGAGCTCCAGGCGGTGGTGGCCCCTCACCTGCGGGGTCCGGTCGACGGCGACTCGAACGCCGCGTTGGCGGTGTGCTCGTCACTCCTGCTCGGACTCACCCACCAGCGGCTCGCAGGCGTTGGACAGTTCGTCTCCACCACGATGATCCTCGGGAACGTGTACAGCTATTCCGACGACTTCAACGCCTACGAAGGAAAGCCCGTGCTCGGTGTCTCCGACCCTGAGCAGTACGGGCTCGGGGCGCTCTACCGCCTCTACCCCACCGCCGACGGATGGGTGTTCCTCGCCGCGCCACGCCCGCGCGAATGGGAAGCACTCGCGGGTGCGGTCGGGCACGCCGAGTGGCTCGACGACGAACGCTTCGCCTCGCCCGAACGGCGCCGGGCCAACGATGCCGCGCTGGCGGCAGTGATCAGCGAAGCGCTGGAGGCGCAGGACGCATCCACGTGGGAGAAGGTGCTCACCGAAGCCGGCGTGGGGTGCGGCCACGTGTTCCCCGACGGCCACTCCGCGTTCACGGTGACCGATCCGGTGATGCGCGAGACCGGGCTCGTCGACGAGATCGACCATCCCCTCTTCGGCCCGCTGCTGCGCCACGGGCTCCCGGTGCAGTTCTCCGAGACCCCGGGCCGGCTCGGCACCAGCTGCCTGCGCGGGGAACACACCCTGGCGATCCTCACCGAGCTCGGCTACTCCGACGACGAGGTGGCCAAGCTGCTGGCCGACGAAGTGGTGTTCGGGCCGGACGCGCCGGCGCCTGATCCGGCTGCCGCCCACCCCGGGTCCAAGTGACGGACCGGCGCGGTTGGACGACCACGACCGCGTCGGTGAGGAGACCGCCGGGTCAGGGCGCTTCGACGGTGTCGCGTTGCGCAGGCTTGAGCGCGGTCCCGCGCCAGTCGGGAACGTCTTCCCCGAGCTTCGCCACCGGGAACTTGTCGTCGTGCTCGATGGCCCAGTGCGCGTGGTTCAACTCGTGCATGGTGAAGCACGCGTTGAGCGAGTTGTAGAAGCCCTGGTTGTCCTGGGTCTGGTTCACCGACTCCTTGATGAGCAGCGCAGCCATCGTCGGGATCTTGGCGATGCGGCGCGCGAACTCGAGGGTGCGGTCGCCCAACTCGTCGAGCGGGAACACCTTGCTCACCATGCCGAGCCGGTGGGCCTCGTCGGCGTCGATCGAGTCGCCGGTGAGCATCAGCTCCTTCGTCTTGCGGGCGCCGAACTCCCACGGGTGCGCGAAGTACTCCACCCCGCACATGCCCAGCCGAGTGCCGACGACGTCGGCGAACTCGGTACCTTCAGCCGCCACGATCAGGTCGCACGCCCACATCAACATGAGGCCCGCGGCGTAGACGCCACCGTGGACCTGCGCCACCGTGATCTTGCGCAGGTTCCGCCACCGCAACGTGTTCTGGAAGAAGTAGTGCCACTCCTGCAGCATCAGCTGCTCGGCCCCGCTGCGCATCCCGCCGTTGATCACGGTGGTCGGGTGCTGGTCCGGACCGGGCTGACGTTCTGCCCACATCTCCTTCGAGCCGGTGTCGTGGCCCGACGAGAACATCGAGCCGACCCCACCGAGGATCACCACGCGCACCGCGTCGTCGGCCTCGGCGCGGAGGAAGGCGTCGTTCAGGTCGACGAGGAGACTGCGGTGTTGTGCGTTCTTCGTCTGCGGACGGTTGAGCATGATCCGCACGATCGTGCCGTCGTCGAACGATTCGTACGTGACGAAGCGGTACTCGGGATCGGTCATGGTCTCCCCCTCGGAGTCGTGCACCTCGAACTCATGCGGAATCCATTCCGTTCGAGACCGTGCACCGGTCAGGCCCGCGAAGCTAGCGTCAGTTTCCCGCGAGGAGGAATCCATGCCCCACGATCCCGAGTTCGTCCGTTACGAGCGCGACGACCACGTGGGCACGATCACCCTCGACCGACCGCCGCTCAACACCTACGACGACCTCCTCCACTTCGAGCTCGAGCAGGCCTGGGTCAGCGCCGCCCGCGACGCCGACGCGCGCGTGATCGTCCTCCGGGCCGAGGGAAAGCACTTCTGCGCCGGTGCCGACCTCGAGGGCGACCCGCGGCACCGCCCAGCCGACGCCCCCGAGGGCTACACCCCGTGGGACGAGCTCGAGTTCATCCGCAATCTGATGAAGCCGACGATCGCCGCGGTCCAGGGCGGCTGCATCGGGGGCGGGCAGCGATTCGTGTTCCCGTGTGACCTGCTGTTCTGCAGCGACGACGCGTTCTTCCGCGACCCCCTCGCGGTGATGGGCGGCATCGGCGGGATCCAGTCACCCATCCACACCTGGCTCTACGGTCCCCGGCTGGCCAAGGAGATGCTGTTCAGCGGGATGCGGCTGCCGGCCGCGCGGCTCTACGCGATGGGCACCGTGAACCGCCTGTATCCGCGGGAGCAGCTGCGCGACGAGACCCTGGCGTTCGCGCGCGAGATCGCGCGGCTCGATCCGCTCCCCTTGCGCCAGGCCAAGCGCTCCGTCAACACCACCCTCGACATCATGGGCCAGCACTACATTCGCAGCCGTTTCGCCGAGCTCATGGACGACGTCCCGCAGATGGACCTCCGACCTGCCGACCCGCGCTGACTCCCGGATCCCCGAAGCCGCCGCCCCCGAACCCCCTCGAGAGGAATCGACATGGAACGAGTCCCGTACGACGAGTTCTCGATGTTCCACGAGAACGCGGAGGAGTTCGGCATCGCCTACGAGGGGCCGCCGACGGTCCGGCGCGCATCGGTCGAGGTCGAACCGGGGCGGCGCCTCGAGCGCGTTGGTCTGGGGTGACGGCGAGCCCGAGCTGGTGTTCCTCCACGGCGGTGCCCAGAACGCCCATACGTGGGACACCGTCGCGCTCGCGCTCGACCGGCCGCTCGTGGCCCTCGATCTGCCCGGCCACGGGCATTCCGACGGCGGCCGCAACGGTTCGCTCGACATCGTCGCCAACGCGCAGGACATCGCGACCGCGATCCGGGAGCTGGCGCCGAACGCGAAGGCGGTCGTGGGCATGTCGCTCGGCGGCATGACGACGCTCGCGCTCGCCGACCACGCGCCGGAGGTCGTACGGGCGATCGTGCTCGTCGACGTGACCCCGGGGGTGAACGAGAGCAAGTCGTCGACCATCGCCGCGTTCATCAACGGCCCCGAGAGCTTCGACAGCTTCGACGACCTGCTCGCGCGCACGATCGAGTACAACCCGACCCGCACCGAAGCGTCGCTCCGGCGCGGCATCCTGCACAACGCCGAGCAACGCGAAGACGGCAGCTGGGTGTGGCGGTACGCGCGGTTCCGCATCGACGAGCCGGCGAGCGACACCGAGAGCGGCCATCCGAACTTCGGCTACCTGTGGGACGCGGTCTCGAACGTGAAGGTACCCCTGCTGCTCGCACGCGGCATGCGGGAGCAATCGGTCGTCGACGACGATGACGAGGTCGAGCTGCTCCGACGGCTTCCCAACGCGCAGGTCGAACACTTCGAAGAAGCCGGACACAGCCTGCAGGGCGACATGCCGGTGGAGCTGGCGCAGTCGATCGCGCGGTTCGTCGACGCGAACGGTTGACGAGCGCGCTCGGGCCCGCGCCCACGACCCCGAGCCGGGTCAGCGCAGGCGGTCGAGGAAACCGATGATCGCGTCGTTGAACAGGTCGTTCTTGTCGCCCGCGACCATGTGACCGGCGCCGTCGACGTCGACGTACTCGGCGTGCGGGATGAGCGTCAGCAGCTCCTTGGCGCCCGCTTCGCTCAGGAGGTCGCTGACCCGGCCGCGAACGAGGAGCGTGGGAACGTCGACCGCGCGTGCGGCGGCGATGAGACGATCCTGTTGGACCAGCGTGGCGCGGGTCTCGTCGCGCGAACCGCGCGTGCCCGACATGAAGCGCGGGTCCCAGTGCCACACCCACCGGCCGTCTTCGCGTTGGCGCACGTTCTTCTTCAGGCCGGACAGGTCCGTCGGCCGCGGGCGGTGCGGGTTGTAGGCGGCGACCGCGTCGGCGACGTCCTCGAGCGACGCGAACCCCGTCTCGAGGTTGGCGCTCATGAACGCGCCGATGCGCTCGACCCCTTCGGGTTCGATGGTCGGCGCGACGTCGACCAACACGAGGCCCTTGGCCACCGGCGTGGGTGACTCGCCGATGGCGGTCATCGACGAGATCCCGCCCAGCGACGCACCGACCAGCACCGGGAGCTGGGGCATGGCGGTGGCGATCTCCCGCACGTCGTCGGAGAACGCCTCCAGCGAATAGTCGCCGTCGGCGGGCCATTCGCTCTCGCCGTGACCGCGCAGGTCGACGCGGTAGGCGTGCCAGCCGCGGTCGGCGAGCACTTGGGCGGTGGTGCCCCAGGCGAAGCGGGTCTGGCCACCGCCGTGGAGCAGGATGACCGGGGGGCCGGCGGGATCGCCGAACTCGTCGGCGCGCAGCCGCAATCCGTCCCGGCCGTGGAGATCGATCGTGGTCATGGCGGTCAGCGTACGGGCGGAGCCTTCGGGAGCGCATTTCGGCGGACGTCGCGGAAGGCGACATCACGATCCGCGGCCCATTCGCGCGGCATGCCGAGCACCCGCTCGCTGATGATGTTGCGTTGGATCTCGTTGCTCCCGCCGGCGAGGCATTCAGCCTGCCGCGAGAGGAAGAGCTCGCCCTGTTCGCGTGCGGACTCGTCGTCGGCCCCGGCCCAGGTGACCGCCGACGCACCTCCGATCGTGAGGCCGATCTCGGCCTTGCGCACTCCGCTCGTGGCGCTGAAGAGTTTGAGGATCGCCGCCGACTGCGCGGGCAGGGCGCCGGTGCGCATGCCCGTGATCACCCGCGGGATCAGGCTGCCCTGCACGAGATCGAGCACCCGCGCTTCGGCGACGAGTTGTCGGGCGAGGGGATCGTCGGCCCGCCCGGTGTCGCGGGCGAGGTCGAGGAACGTGAGGTCGCGGTGCCCGGCCGCGCTCTCGGCGAACCGGTTCCGCCCGCTCACGTAGGGCGATCCCCCACCCACCGCGTTGCGTTCGTGGCTCAGGAGGCGGGTGGCCACCGTCCACCCGTCGTTGACCTCGCCGATCACCGAGTCAGCGGGCAGCACGACGTCGTCGATGAACTCCTGGCAGAACTCGCGCGACCCGTTGACCTGCTGGATCGGCTCGACCTGGATGCCGGGCTGGTGGATCTTCACGATGAACATCGTGAGGCCTCGGTGCTTGGGCGCGTCCCAATCGGTGCGGGCCAGGCACATCGCGTAGTCGCTCTCGTCGGCGCCGGTGCTCCAGATCTTCGAACCCCGCAGCACCCATACGTCGCCGTCGCGGTCGGCGCGGGTGAGGCAACCGGCGAGATCGGAGCCGCCGCTCGGCTCGGAGAGGAACTGCACCCACAGGTGATCGCCGCGCAGGATCTGCGGCAGGTACTCGGCCTTCTGCTCGTGGGTCCCGAAGTCGACCAGCGTCGCGGCGAGGATGCTCAGCGTGGGCACGCTGTACCGGAGCGGCATCTCGTAGGGCAGTGACTCCTCGGTGAACGCCTGCTGGTGTTCCGGTGAGAGCCCGAGACCGCCGTACTCACGCGGGAAGCAGATCCCGGCGAAACCGCCGTCCCACAGGAGCCGCTGCAGCTCGCGCTGCCGACCCCAACTGCGCGATTCCTCCGATTCGTCGTCGACCGCGGGGGCCAGATGCTCCGCCAACCAGGCCCGGGCCCGGAGCCGGAACGCCTCGACGGCTTCGGTGGGGGCATCCGGGTCGGTGGTGTCAGTGGTCACTGCTCCCCCTCGGGGCTCGTGGCCGCGAGCAGCACGGCGATGCGCTCCCGGTGGTCGGCCGGGGTGCCGAGCGAGTTGCGGTTCACGGTGACCCTCCGGAGATAGAGGTGGAGATCGTGCTCCCACGTCACGCCGATGCCGCCGTGGAACTGGACGCACTCCTGCACGATCTCGGTTGCGTGGTCACCGACGTAGGACTTCACCGCGCTGACGAGCTCGGCGGCGTCGGGAGTGTCGTCCTGCGCCGCACGGGCGGCGGCCGTCGTGACTCCGTGCGCCGCCTCGATCCACATCTTCATGTCGGCGATGCGGTGCTTCAGCGCCTGGTACGAGGCGAGGGGGCGCCCGAACGAGTAGCGGTCGCCCATGTACTCGAGTGTGAGCTCGAAGACACGATCAACGGCGCCGAGCGTCTCCGCCCCCTGCAGCACGATTGCGAGGTGCAGCTGACGCTCGACCGCGCCCGCGGCGCCGCCGACCGCGCCGACCACTGCCGACGCGGGGAGCCGCACCGCGTCGAGCTGGACTACGGCGTATCGGCGGACGAGGTCGAGGCTGCCCATCGGCATGATGGTGATCCCGTGCGCATCGGCGGGCACGAGGAACTGGGTGAGGCCATCGTGGCCGTCGACCGAGGTGTGCGCCGTGAGCAGGAGCTCGTCGGCCTGGGCGCCCGCCTCGACCGGCGCGTACCGGCCGTCGAGCACGAACTCGTCGCCCACGCGGGTGGCCTCGACGAGATCCCGTTCCGAGCCGGGTTCGAGGGCCGGAGACGGCGCGCAGACCGCGGCCACGAGCTCGCCGGCGACGATGCCGGGCAGCACCCGCGCCCGCTGCTCGGCGCTGCCGCCGGCTGCGACGGCCGCCGCCACCACATTGGTGGGTCCGAACGGGCCGGGCGCCACGAGCCGCCCCATCTCCTCGGCCACGATCACGAGATCGAGCAGACCGCCACCGCTGAGGCTGCCGCCGCCATCGGCCTCGGGAACGAGCATCGACGTCCAGCCGAGCTGCGCGCCCTGGCGCCACCACTCCCGGTCGAAGCCCGCGGGGTCGTCGGCCAACCCCCGCACCGCGGTGAGTGGCGACTCCTGCTCGAGGAACTTCCGCGTCGTCTCCCGAAAGAACTGCTGATCTTCGCTGAGCTCGAGATCCATCGAGGCGGATTGTGTCAGACGCCGGCGAGGTAGTCGGCGAAGTTGTCGCGCATGATCCGGCGCTTGTCGTCGTCACCGAACGACCCGAGTTGGGCGCCGACGTACTCCGACGGGAACGCCAGGCCCTCGCCGTGCGGGAAGTCGGACCCGAACACGATCGGGCCGATGCCCACTTCGGCCACGACCCGCTCGACGTTCTCCTCGGGGAAGGGTGCCACCACGAAGTGCCGGCGGAAGATCTCGCTGGGCCGGGCCCCGAGGTCGCCCCACTTCCCCTTGCGGCCCATCAGGAACGCGTGATCCATCTTGCGCATGGTGTACGGCAGCCAGACCGTGCCCTGCTCGGAGAGACAGACGCGCACGTTCGGGTACCGCCCGAACAGATTGTGCAGGATCATGCCCGCGGTGAGCTCCATGGCCGGGCGGTCGCCCCAGTACATGACCCACTGGAAGGCGTCGAAGTTGCCGAAGGTCTCGTCGGGGTCCTCGCTCCAGTCGGCGCCGTACTTCTGGTAGTCGGTGCCACCGAGGTGCACCGCGACGCGCAGCCCCGCCTCGTTGATGCGCGCCCAGACCGGGTCGAAGACCGGATCGGCGATCGACCGGCCGCCGAACGGGTTGTCGCGTCCGCCGTGCGCGTGCCCCGACTTGAACTGCACGATCGGCGTACCGGTCTCGATCAGGATGTCGAGCTCTTTGACCGCGAGATCGACGTCGGCGAGCGCGAGGTATGGCGGGAGGTACATGCGGCCCGCGTACGCATATCCGATCTCCTCGTGGATCCACCGATTGAACGCGCGGATGTTGGCGTACATCGCGTCGACGTCGTCGGCGAACTCGAACTCGATGTCGTGCGCGCTCGCCGGGAACATGAGCGCCTTGTCGATGCCCTGGTCGTCCATGAGCGCGAGCCGGAGATCGCGATTGCCGTATGCCTCGCGTTGCTCGCGGAACTGCGCGATGAGCTCCTTGCGTTCGGCGTCGTCGAGACCCTTGAGCGGGTTCAGGCGATTGAGCAACATGCCCGGCACCGCGGCGGTGTTCTCGTCGCCACCGCGCTCGGGCACGTCGCCCAGCATCTTGGCCAGCTCTTCGTTCGAGTAGGTGACCTGGCTGGAGTCGAACTTCGACGGTCGGCCCGCGAACAGTTGGAACTGTCGACCGTTCGCGTCGGTGACGTAGCGAATTGCCAGCTCGCGTTGCGACGGATCGATGTAGCGCTCATAGAGATCGAGTGGCTCGTTGAAGTGGTTGTCGGCGTCGTTGATCGCGTACGGCAGATCGGCTCTGGTCATCGTGGACCTCCTCATCGGAGCGCGTGTGCCGAGCGTACGCTGCGCCTGCACTGCTCCCAGGGGGTCAGATGGACGACGCGCCGCACGCGCTCATCAGTGAGACCGACGGCATCATCACCGTCACGCTCAACCGGCCGAGCAAGCTCAATCCGATCAGCCCGCAGACCACCGAGACGCTCTGGCAGGCCGTCAACGCGCTCGGCGACCGCGACGATCTGCGCGTGATGGTCATCACCGGCACCGGCCGGTACTTCACCGCCGGCCTCGATCTCAAATTGATGCACGGCGATCGCATACCGGGCCCCGACGCGTCGGGATACGCGTGGCGACGCGGGTACCGGTCGCACCATCTCCTCTACGACGAGATGGAGAACATCGAGAAGCCGATCATCATCGCCGCCAACGGGCCGTGCCTCGGTGCCGGCACCGAGATGGCGGTGTCGTGCGACTTCCGCTTCTGCACGCCGGAGTCGCACTGGGGTCTGCCCGAGACCCGCAGCATGGGTGCCATCCCGGGCAGTGGCGGCGTGAGCCGGCTCACCCGCCTCGTCGGCACGCACTGGGCGAAGTGGATGGCGCTGGCGGCGCAGGACATCAGCGCCGACGACGCGCGGATGATGGGCTTGGTGCACGCGATCCATCCGGTCGACGATCTCCTCGACCGGGTCTACGAGTTCGCGCACGGCCTGATGCAGATCGACCCGGAGACGATCGCGCTGGCGAAGCTCGTGATCGACGCCTCCGATCCGCAGGACCGCGAGAAGGTGCGACAGGTGGAGCGGCTCGCCAATACGCCGCTCGTGCACATGGGTCTGGGCAAGCCGGCGGCCGACCACCGCAGCGCGGGACGGAAGCCGGCCGGCGCGTAACCGGCGCGCCCGCACCGGCGGATGCCACCCCCGGGGTCAGACGCGGCGGGTGATGCCGCCGTCGACTCGGATGATCGCCCCGGTCGTGTAACTCGACGCGTCGCCGGCGAGGTACAGCGCGGCCCCGACGATCTCGTCGGGCTCCCCGATCCGGCCCAGCGGCGCGCCGGTCTGGTTCAGCGCCTCGGGTGCCCACGCCTTGGTCACGTCGGTTCGGAACGCGCCGGGCATGATCGTGTTGACCCGCACCGTCGGTGCGTACGCCTGTGCGAGGCCCATCGTCAACGCGTTGAGCCCGGCCTTGGCGCACGCGTACGGCACCTCGTTGACTCCCACCATCAGCGACCCCGCAGTGCTCACGTTGATGATCGATCCGCCACCGGCGTCGCGCATGCGCGCGCCGACGAGCGCGCCCAACCGGAAGGGCCCTTTGAGGTTCACACCGAACGTCTTGTCGTAGAGCTCTTCGGTGACCGACGCGAGATTCTCGTAGAGCGGCGACATCCCCGCGTTGTTCACGAACACGTCGACGCGGCCGAATTCGTCGTACACCGCGTCGACGAGCGCCCCGCACTCGTCCCAGTGCCCGACGTGGCAGGCCACCGGGAACGCGCGGTGTCCGAACTCCGCCTCGACCTCCCGGGCGAGGGACTCGCACGCGTCGAGCTTGCGACTGCTGATCACGACGTCGGCGCCCGCGTCGGCGAATGCGCGCACCATCGAGCGGCCCAATCCCCGGCTCCCCCCGGTGACCACCGCCACCCGGCCCGTGAGATCGAAGTGATCGCCGACGGCCATGCGCGTCTCCCCTCGCGAACTCGGCGGCGTCGCGGTGACCCCGACGCCGTCAGTCTCGCGTATCCGGCTCGGAGAGCAGGACGCCGATGCTGAGACGACCCGGGATCACGCGCGGCGACGGATCTGGCCTTCGAGCGTCTCGGCGAATCCGAGCCAGAAGGTGGCGCGACGGCGCGCTTCGTCGGCGACCTCGTAGATCCGGCTCAGCGGCACCGCACCGAGGTGTTCCCAGCAGTCGACCTGGTCGACACACGTCGAGTCGAACCACGCGACGAAGTCTTCCCCACCCTCGCGCCCGGTGAAGGCGCAGTCGCCGCGCAGCGCACGCTCGACGCGGGGTTTGCGGGAGAGAAGGCCGAGCACCGTCGCCTCTGGTTCCGGCTCGAGGGTGGACCCGGCCGGCGCGGCGTCGTCGGGGGTGGCGAGCTTGTTGCGCACGCTGCGCACCGTCTCGGGTGACGCGCCGACGACGGCGGCGATCGCCCGGAGTGACGCGTCAGGACGGCGCGTCAGCTCCTCGGCGATTCGGGCCCGCACCGCGACCGCATCGAGCGGGCGCACGCGTCCGTCGCGTCCGATCCGGCTCTGCACCGCAACGGCCGCGGCGTTGCTCCGCGGCTCGGCGACGGCCAGCTCTTCGCGCAGGCGGGCGACCGTCTTCGGCGAGATGCCGCACACGCCAGCGATGGAGCGATCGGAGCGGTCGGGGTGGGAGCCGAGGATCCGGCGCGCCGCGACCCGACGTTCGGCCAGGCTGAGCGGGAGGCCGTGCCCGACGTTGCACCGGACGAACTCCACATAGGCATCGTCGGGAGAGCCGTCGAACAGCACCGCGCCCAGGTGGGTGAGCCCGAGCTGCCGCGCCGCCGCCACCCGGTGCTGCCCGTCGATCACGGCGTGATCGGACCGGTTGACCACGATCGGGGGCCAATCGCCCGCCAACTCGGTGAGAGTCGCCACGTGGGCCGCGTCCAACCCCCCCTCGCGCAGCGACGGCCCGACCCGGAGGGAGTCGAGGGCCAGCTCGGCCGTCGGGACCTCGACCGGCTCGGCCGCTCGGATCACGACACGCGGTGCCGTACGGGTTCCCGTGCGCTCCGTGGTGCGTGGCGCGGTGGTGACTGTCTGAGTACGCGGCATTGGCGAACCCCCGGTTCCCGGAAATCAAACTACCGGTAGATTGAAATACAACTAAATGATTTCGTCAAGCGACCTGCTTCTGCCGCGTCCAACCCGCGCCCGACTCCCCTTCCTTCTCGCGCGCCCACGAACATCTCGGAGTTGACGTACGCAGACGAGCGCGAACTCCGAGATGTTCGGGAGGGGCGGGAGGGGGCCGAGAAGAGCGGGCGCAGTTGGTCGGGTGGCGGGCCGGTCCCGACCTCACTTGTAGGGTGATGGCGCAGCCGGAACGGGTCGGAGACGATCGGTTCGAGCGGCCCCGATCGAGCGAAGAGAGCGCGGCGCCCGTGGTCACCCAACAGGAGTCACGGCCGGCACCGCCGGCCGCCCGACCCAAGAACCCGACCAAGCCCGAGCGTTGGAACGAGATCGTCGACGCCGCGGGCCACGTGTTCAACGAGAAGGGCTACCAGGCCGCGCGCATCGAGGACATCGCCGCACGCGTCGGCCTCCTCAAAGGGAGCCTCTACTACTACATCGACAGCAAGGAAGACCTGCTCTACGCGATCACCGACTCCGGCCACGACAAGGGCCTGACCACGATCGACGAGGATGCCGAGACCCGCGCCGCCGACCCACCCACCCGGCTCGGCGCCTTCATCGCGCGGTGGATGAGCATCATGCCGTCGAACCCGGAGTACGCGTCGGTGGCCGAGCGCGACGTGAGGCTCTTGAGCGACGAACGCCAGGCCGCAGTGATGGAGAAGCGCAACCGCATCCACCACTTTGTCCGCCGGATCATCGAGCAGGGCATCGCCGAGGGGTACTTCGACGCGTCGCTCGACGCCGGGGTCGCTACCAACAGCCTGTTCGACCTGCTCAACAGTTCGACTCGCTGGTTCCGGCCCACGGGTCGGCTCACGTACGAAGACCTGATCGCGTACTACCGCGCGTTCGTGCTGAAGGGCCTCCGCGCCGAGCCCGAAGTCTGAAGCCCGAAGTCTGAGGCCGGAAGCGCACGCGCCCTCAGCGCGCGTCGACCTCGGTGTCGCCGGCGTAGAGCGAGAAGATGCGTTCCTCGTCGAGCTCGGAGGCGGGCCCCGAGTAGACGATCTCCCCCTGGTTCAGCAGATAGACCGTGGCCGCCAGCGCGAGCGCCCGGCTCACGTACTGCTCGACGAGCAGCAGCGAAGCGCCTTCGTGCGCGATCTTCTCGAGGAACTCGAAGATGCGATCGACGACGAGCGGCGCGAGACCGAGCGACGCTTCGTCGACCAGCACGATGCGCGGGTCGGCCACGTATGCACGCACGAGAGCGAGCATCTGTTGCTCTCCCCCGCTGAGCGTCCCTGCGATCTGCCGCCGCCGATCGCCGAGCACGGGGAACGTGTCGACCGCGCGCTCCCAGGCCTCTTTCTCCCCGCCCCGGCGGGCGTAGAGGACGAGGTTCTCGCGCACGCTGAGCGACGGGAAGATCCCCCGGCCCTCGGGGATGTGACAGATCCCCTGGGCGGCGCGCTGATAGGGGCTCAACTTCGAGATGTCGACGCCGTCGAGGACGACCGCACCATGCTTGGGGCGCAGGAGGCCCGACGCCATGCGCAGCGTCGTCGTCTTCCCGGCGCCGTTGGGACCGAGCAGCGCGACCACTGACGAGTCGGGGATCGAGAGCGACACTTCGCGCAGCACGGTGGTGTCGCCGTATCCCCCGGTGAGGTGTTGGATCTCGAGCATCAGACGCCCTCCGCCGCCGCCGGTGCACGCGGTGCCACGGCGATAGCAGCCTCGACCTCTTCGGAGCCGAGGTAGGCCGCCTGCACCAGCGAGCTGGCGCGCACCTCCTGCGCCGAACCATTGAACAGCGGGCGGCCAAAGTCCATGACGTAGATGTGCTCGCACACCTCCATCACCAACGACATGTCGTGTTCGACGAGCAGCAACCCGGCGCCGCGCCCGGCGACGACCCGCTGCAGCACCGCGCCGAATCGTTCCGTCTCGGTGGGGTCGAGCCCCGACGACGGCTCGTCGAGCAGGATGATGTCGAACGGTCCGGCCAGGCTGCGCGCCAGCTCGACCAACCGGCGCTCCCCCGAGGTGAGCAGCGCGGCCTGCCGGTCGCGTAGCGTGCCGATCCCGGTGAGCTCGATCGCGACGTCGACCGCGTCGACGACCGTGCGGCGCTCGGCCGGACGCGCCACGAGCTGGCTGACGACATTGCCACCGGCCATGGCCGCCTCGCGCCCGAGCGCGATGTTCTCTTCGACGGTCAGCGACGGCCACAGTTCCGACTTCTGGAACGTGCGCCCGAGCCCGCGCCGCGCGCGTGCCGCGGGGCCGAGGCGGGTGACGTTGTGGCCGTCGAGGAGTACACGCCCGCGCGTGGGGCGCACCAGGCCCGAACACGCGTTGAACGTGGTGGTCTTCCCGGCGCCGTTGGGACCGATGAGCCCGGTGATGCGTCCGCGCGGCGCCTGGAGGCTCAAACCGTCGACCGCGACCAGACCGCCGTAGCGGACGACGAGCTCGACGATCTCGAGACCGGCTCCGACCCCCGGCGTCGGCGTCGGCGTCGCGTGGCCATTGGTGTGGACCGGTTCCAACGCCACGGTGGGCGCGGACGCGCGCGGCGAAGCGAGAGCGGGCGTACCGACCGGCGCCGGCGCCACCGGGCGACGCCCGCCCAGGCGGTCGAGGAAGTTGCGGATCGGGACCGGCACCGACGCCGGGCGCCGCGCCTGCAACCCCACTCCGATCACCGCGAACCCGAACAGGATCTGCAGGTAGATGTTGATGTCGTCGACCGTCACGTACGCAGGGACGAGCTGGAACAGGGCGGCGGCCATGATCGCGTACCACGGCGCGCCACCCAACACGAGCACGACGAGGGCCAGGATGGTCAGCGAGTTGAACGCGGGGAACGACGTGCCGTTGATCGAACCCACGAAGCCTGCGTACAACGCGCCGAAGATGCCGGCGAAGAACGCGGAGACGCAGAACACGAGCACGCGGGTGACATTGGTGGTCGCGCCCTGGGTGTCGAGCGCCATCGGCGAGTCGGAGAGCGCGCGCAGGAGCCGTCCCAATCGCCCGCGCGTGAGCGCGACGACGACGATCGCGCACACCACGACACACGCGAGGACCACGTAGTAGTACCCGCGATCGCTCTGACCGATGCTGGGGCGCGCGGCGCGGATTCCCGCCGCGGTGGGGCCGAACATGATGTCCTGCGTGTAGAACATCTGCTCCAACATGATGCCGAACCCGAGGGTCGCGAGCGCGAGGAAGACACCCGAGAGCCGGATGGCCGGGATCGCGATGATCGCCCCGACCGGTACCGCGATCAACCCCGCCAGCAGGAGCGCCGGGAGCCACGGGATGCCGTGGTCGCTGATGAGATGGCCGAAGGCGGCGGCACCGACTGCGGCCAGACCCAGCTGGGCGAGCGATACCTGACCCGACGTGCGGACCAGCAGACCCAACGACAGGAAGAGGATCACGTAGAGGAGTGCGATCGTCCACGCCGCCAACTTCACGCCGACGAGATCAGGGATGAACACGAGGACACCGACGAGGATGGCGGCGCCGGCGATGCTCACGCGCGGCGGCGCGGTGTAGGCGACGCGGGGCGGGGGTGGCGGTGGCGAGCGCCGGAGTGCGAGCAGCCGGCGTGGGGTCACGAGCAGCGCGACGAACAGCACGATGAACGGAATGCTCGCCGGCAGCCCGCCGAGCCAGTTGATGTCGCTGACGTACTTCGTCGACAACGCGGCGGCGATGCCGATCAGCAGCCCGCCGGCGTACGTCAGCGGAAGGTTGGAGAAGTACCCGACCGCGGCGGCGCCGAACGCCTGCACGACGAGCAGGATGAGCAACAGGACACTCAGGCCGATCGTGGGACCGAGCAAGAGTCCGGACATGGCGGCGAACATCGTGCCGATGACCCACGCCCACCGACGCACGCGCGTGGGATTGGTGCCGGCGACGTTGACGAGATCGGGATTGTCGACAACCGCGCGCATCGCGACGCCGAGACGCGACCAGCGGAAGAAGAGGTACAGACCGATCGCGGAGACCAAGGCGATCACCATCGTGATCAGCTGGTTGTACCCGACGTTCACGTCGAACACGGTGAACGTCGAGGTCGGCAGGAAGTCGGGGAACGGCACGAAGGTGCCGGCGTCGGCCCACGTGTTGCCCCAGAGCGTCAGTGCACCGGCGATCCCGAGCGCGAGCCCGATCATGCCGACGACCTGGTACTGGGTACCGACCTGCGACAGCATCCGCGTGAGGAGCTCGAGCATCAACCCCATCAACGGACCGAGGACGAAGAGGCAAACCACCGCCGCGATCGGCCAGGCCACGCCTTCGCGTACGTGCATCCAATAGAAGACGTAGGCCGCCACCGCGGCGATCGCGCCGTAGGCGAAGTTGAAGACGCCGGAGGTCTTGTAGGTGAGCACGAGACCGGTGCCCGCGAGCCCGTAGACAGAACCGGCGGTGAGGCCGATCACGATGAACGGGAGAAAGTCCTGCACGCCGTCGACCCCCTGTGGTTGCGCGTCACCGTCGGACCACGCGCGGCAAAACGGTACCCCGGTTCACGCTTCTCAGGACCGGGCGTCAACACCCCTCGGAGAGGTCCGGCGTAGGATCACGCACCGACCGAGGAGACCCATGAGAATCAGGATCGATACGGACGCATGCACCGGCCACGGGCGCTGTTACGCACTCGCTCCCGACGTGTTCGAGCCCGACGACGAGGGGCACAGCCTCGCTCGCGTCGACGTCGTGCCCGAGGGTTTGTACGACCAGGCGCGCCTCGCAGTGGGCAACTGCCCCGAGCAGGCGATCACCGTCGTCGACGAGTAGGGCACCCGCGCGCGAGACCTCACCGTCCAAACGGCGAACCTCACCGGTTGGACGTCGTCACCTACGCGAACGCGCACCGGCCGGGTCGCCCTGAGGACGATCCGGCCGGTGACGCGTGCGGGGGGAAGGTCAGCCTTGCGGAGTGCAGGTGACCTGCATGCCCTTCGGTTCCGTCATCTTGTGGTTCTTCAGGATCAGGGTGAACCAGCACGGGTTGTGCGGGTGCACCTTCTCGCCCGCGGTGAAGGTGAGCGGGCTCGGGGCCAGGCCGTCGAGCGTCTCGTTCTTGAAGGTGTAGAGACCAGCGGTGACATCGGCGGCGGTCGGGTTGGCGGCCGTGATCTGCGTGGCCGCCTTCTCGAACATGAGCGCTGAGGTCCACGTGGTCGTCGCCGGCTGCTTGTTGTCGCCCTTCAGCACCTTCGGGGCGTACTTGGCCATCACGTTCTGGAACCGCTTCGTTGCCGGCGTGCTCTTGTCGAGGTACGGGAACGAGTACACCGCCGCGATCGCTTCCTTGATGTTCGGGTCCTTCAGCCAGGCGTTCTGCGAGATCTGGCCGTCACCCGAGGTGTAGCGCGGGAAGTAGCTCTGCCGGGAGCAGTCACGAGCCAGGTTGGTGAGCGGCGGTGCACCCTCGATGCCGACGTCGGTTGCGCCGCTCTGCTTGAACGTGATGCACGCTGCGGTGTAGTCGGGCGCAGTGTTGCTCACGCCGATCCCCTGGGTGAAGGTCACGCCGTACTTGCTCGACGCGCCCTTCATCAGCGGAGCGGCGGCCGCCGCCTGGGGCTGCGAGCTGTCGTAGGTGATGCCGAACTTGGTGCCGCCCTGCTCCTGGACCAGCTTGGCCTGGGCCTGCAGCCCGTCGATGATCGCGGTGGTGGTGCCGCAGAAGAAGTTGGGATCCGTGTTGTACATGACGGAGTAGCAACCACCGCCGATCACCGGCACGCCGGCAGCATCCGCGATCGGCCCCCACACCGACTCGGTGGCACCGGCGTACGGACCGACGATGGCGACCACGTGGTCGTCGTTGATGAGCGTCTTCATCGCCGCTGACGCCTGCGCCGGGTCGCCCTTGTCGTCCTCGGTCTTGATCACGACCTTCTTGCCGTTGATCCCGCCGCGGGAGTTGACGTCCTTCGCCCAGGCGTTGAGCGTCTGGAACGCGAAGTCGCTCGCGAGCGGGATCCCCGACGCGGCGGAGATGTTGCCGATGACGAGTTGACCGCTCGTCTGGCTCGGCGCACTGCTCGGTGTCGCGGCCGCGGCGGCCGCGGCGGTCGCACCGGCCGTTGCCAGTGTCAATACTGCGAGCGGTGCCGCAATCTTCCAGATCCGTGACTTGCGCATCGTCGATTCCCCCCGGTGATTCGGTGTCGTGCGACGGTACAGCGATCGTTCGCGATCCGTGCGTCGCGCTGACCAACTGCTTCATCGCGGTGCTTCATCGTCGCGAATCGCGACAGCGTGTAGAACGTTGCGCATGGCCGACACGCTCGACGACGAAGAACTCGTGACGCGCTTCCACGGGTACCGGCTCGATCACGACAACAAGGCGGTCTACCGCGCCCGCCTCGATCACCAACTGCTCGTGATGCGTTGCGCCGAATGCGGCACGTGGCACGAGCCACCGAAGCCCATCTGTCCTGCGTGCTGGTCCAGCAACGTCGTGCCGACGGCCGTGAGCGGGCGCGGCACGATCTTCACCGTGATCTTCCTGCACCAGGGCCCGCCGGTGACGGGCGTCGACTACTCCACGCCATACCCGGTGGCCACCGTCGAGCTGGAGGAGCAGCCGGGGCTGCGGTTCAGCAGCACCATCGTGGGCGCCGAGCACGACGACATCGTGATCGGCGCACCGGTCGCGCTCGACTGGATCGAGCGCGACGGCGTGCCCCTTCCAGTGTTCCGCCTGGTCGGCCGAGGGACGTCCACGTGATCTCGAGTCGCAATCCCGCGAAGGACCGCGTCGCGATCGCGAACGCGGCGACCACCGGCTTCTCGCGCGACGCGGGCGAAGTGAGCGCGGGATCACTCGCGCTCGAAGCGTGCGTGCAGGTGCTGCGCGACACCGGCCTCACCGCGGCCGACGTCGACGGCATCTGCGGATCGATGCCGTCGGCCGAATACATCCAGGCGGGTCTCGGCATCCCCGAGATCACCTGGTTCGCCAACCCGCCGATCCCGTTCGTGAACCAGTTGGTCGCGGCGATGACCGCCGTGCACAGCGGGGTGTGCGACGTCGTGCTCGCGTACCACGGCCTGTTCCGCAGTCCGATGTTCTCGCGCTCGGCAGCCAAAGACCCGTTCCGGCGCACCGGAGGTTTCGGCGCGGGCATGCCCGCGGCCCCGCCGGAGTCGATCTTCGGGGCGGTCGGGTATACCGCGTGGGCGGCGCGCTACCTCCACGAGTTCGACGCCAAGCGCGAGTACTTCGGCTACGTGGCCATCAACGATCGATCGAACGCGGCGAAGAATCCCGCGGCCGCGATGCGCGACCCGCTCACCATGGACGACTACCTCAACGCGCGCATGATCCGCTGGCCACTGTGTCTGCTCGACATGGACGTACCGGTCGACGGTGCCGACGCCTTCATCATCACCACCGCCGAACGGGCGAAGGACATGCCCCACCGGCCGGTATTGATCAACGCCGCGTCGCTCGGCATGATCGCCAAGAACGACGAAGCCCAGACTCCGAGCCTGCGGCAACACGGACAGCAGGTGGTAGTCGAGGCGCTGAAGGCGAAGAGCGACTTCTGGATCGACGATGCCGATCTCTACTTCCCCTACGACGGCTTCACCATCATCACGTTGAACTGGTTCGAAAATGCCGGGTTCTGCGGGCCGGGTGAAGCCGGTCCGTTCATCGAAGCCAACTGGGACGCCGCCACCAACCGCATCCTGATCGACGGCCGGGTCCCCGTGAACACCCATGGCGGCGCGCTCTCGGAAGGCGGCACTCAGGGTTCCGGACACATCCGCGAGGCGGTGCACCAATTGCAGGGCCGGGCCGGCGAACGCCAGGTCGACGGCGCGAAGACCGCCATCGTCACTGCCGGCGGCTTCTTCTTCAACGCCCAGGGCTGCACCCTGCACACAGTCTGATCGCGTTTCTCCGAACCTGCGTCGCCAGAGGCCGTAGAGGGGCCTCGCGCGACGCAGGTTGGAAGCTTTGCGGTGTCGCGCACACGGCTACGTTGACGCGGTGAGCGCCACCACCCCGCCGGACGCGGCAGCCCTGCGCGCCGCCGACCGCTCCTTCTTCGGCCTCGTGCTCGACGATGATGCCCGCGCCGGGTCGGCGCTCGTCACCCCCGCGTTGATGAGCCCGCGCGGCTCGTTGTACGGCGGCGCGGGTATCGCGCTCGCGATCGCCATGATGGAAGCGGCGACCGAGCGGTCGCTGGTGTGGACGACCGTGCAGTTCGTGGGACGGGCGCCGGAGGGCGCTCTGCTCGCGCTCCACGCCGACGTCGCGGCCCACGGGCACCGCACATCGCAGGTGCGGGTCACCGCACACTCCGACGGACACGAGATCTTCACCGCGGTGGGTTCGACCGCCGGCAGCGGCGGAACCCTGTCGGGCGACTTCCGCGTGATGCCGACCGTCGACCCGCCCGAGGAATCGGCGCCGATCAGCTGGCCCCCGCCCGAGGATGCCGGGCGCACGCACTTCGGCACGACCGACTTCCGTGAACCCGTGGCGCGCGACGACCGCGGCGAGCACGCGCCACCCCGCACGACCCTGTGGGCGCGGGTCGAGGGCGCGGCGGGTGTCACACCGGCCATGCTCGGCTATATCGCCGACCTGGTCCCGGTCTCGATCCGCCGCGCCCTGGGCGCGTCGGGCGGCCCGATGGGCGCAGGTGGCACCAGCCTCGACAATTCGCTGCGCGTCGGTCGGCGGGTCGACACCGACTGGGTGCTCATGGACCTGCACCCGCACGTGGCGGTCGACGGGTACGGGCACGGCACTGCGTACCTCTGGTCGGTCGACGGCGCGTTGCTGGGCATCGCCAGTCAATCGTTCGTACTGCACGCGTCGACCCCGCCCGGGCCATAACCGACGACAATCCGCGTACGAAGAGGAAGCGAAGGTGGCGATGAACATCTCCGTCGAGACCGCCGATCACATCGCGGTGGTGACCCTTGACCGGCCGCCGGTCAACGCAGTGGACCGCGCCGCGATCGAGGAGCTCCGCGCCGCGTTCGTCGCCATCGACGGCGACCGCGACGTGCGCGTCGCCATCCTCACCGCGGCCGGCGACCGGGCGTTCATGGCCGGCGTCGACCTGCGGGCGGTACGCACGGTCGCTGACGATCCCACGCCGCGCTCGATCATCGATCCGGGCTCGTACGCGCGCGACGCAATGTGGGCGATCACCGATTGTGCGGTACCCGTGATCGGCGCCATCAACGGGCCCGCGCTCGGGGCCGGGCTCGCGTTCGCCGCGTGCTGCGACATCCTGATCGCGTCCGAGAACGCGACGTTCGGGACCACCGAGATCAACGTGGGGTTGCTCGGCGCCAGCTCCCACCTCCTCCGCCTCGTCGGCCGCTACAAAGCGCGCGACATGTTCTTCACCGGCGAGATCGTCCCCGCCGCCGAGCTGTACCGGCTCGGTGCGGTGCGGGCAGTGGTCCCGCGCGACGCACTGCTCGACGCGGCGAGGGAGCTGGCCGCGACCCTGGCCGCGAAGAGCCCCATCGCGCTGCGCCTGGCCAAGGAATCGATGAACCGGGTCGAGGACCTCCCGCTGCAGGAGGGATACCGCACCGAGCAGGACTACACGGCCCGGTTGCTGACGTTCGACGACGCCGCCGAGGCGCGGTCGGCGTTCCTCGAACGCCGCGAGCCCGAGTGGAAGTGGCGGTGACGCGTCTACGTTGACGCCTGTCCCTGATCTGGAGGAACCCATGGCGATCGCGATCTCCGACGACCATCTCGAGTTGGCCGGAGTGGCCGCTGCATTCCTCGAACGCGTCGCGGCCCGCAAAGAGGCCCGGGCACTGCTCGATGCCGCCGAGGAGTGGCTCCCGGCGTCGTGGAAGGAGCTCGCCGACCTCGGTTGGCTCGGTCTGCACCTGCCCGAGGAGCACGGCGGGTCGGGTTACGGCCTGCCGGAGCTCGCGGTGGTGCTCGAGGCCTCGGGGGCGGCGATCGCGCCGGGTCCGTTCCTTCCGACGGTGTGGGCGTCGGCCGTTGTCGACGCGTCAGGGACCGACGCGCAACGGGCCGCTCTGCTCCCCGGCCTCGCCGACGG
Organism: uncultured Actinomycetes bacterium; assembly: GCA_963819735.1. Lineage (GTDB taxonomy): Bacteria > Actinomycetota > Acidimicrobiia > IMCC26256 > DASPTH01 > CAWFXC01. The sequence goes on from CAWFXC010000002.1 coordinate 551,335, forward strand.
TTCGGTGCGCGGCGCGGTCGGGCTCGACGACGGTTCGGGCATCGTGCTCGGCGCCGGGCTGGCCGACCTGTTCCTCGTCCCGGTCGGCGACGACCTCGTCATCGCGTCGCGCGACGACGTCACCGTGACCATGCCCGCGAATGTCGACGCCACCCGCCGCGTCGGCGTCGTGCGCCTCGCGGCTGATGCTCCCGCCGATCGGGTGTTGACCGGTGCCCGTCCGATCGCGGTGCAACTCGGCCGGGTGTTGGCCGCGGCCGAAGCTTCGGGCAGCGCGCAACTCTGCGTGGAGATGGCCACGGAGTACGCCAAGGTGCGCGAACAGTTCGGGCGAGTGATCGGTACGTATCAAGCGGTGAAACACCAGGCCGCGAACATGCTCGTCGCGTCGCAATTGGGCACTGCCGCGGTGTGGGACGCCGCGCGCACCGATGTGGGCACCCCGGAGTTCGAGCTGGCAGCCGCCGTCGCCGCCGCGCAGGCCCTGCCCGCGTTCGTGAACTGCGCAGAGCTCAACATCCAGCTCCACGGTGGCATCGGGTACACGTGGGAGCACGACGGACACATGATCCTGAAGCGGTCGGCCGCGCTGGCCGCGGTGTTCGGACCACTCGGTGCGATCGAGGCCGACGTGACCCGTCTCGTCGACGGCGGCGTGGTCGGCGCGCACGCGGTGGAGCTTCCGCCCGAGGCCGATATCTACCGCGCCGAGGTGCGCGCGTTCGTGCAGGACTACACGGACCTGCCCGACGACCAGCGGCTCGGCGCGATCCTCGATTCCGGGTACGCGCTGGCGCACTGGCCCCGGCCGTGGGGCCGCGCCACGGGCGCGGTCGAACAACTGGTGATCGACGAGGAGCTCAACGCAGCGGCGGTGCAACGGCCCAACTACGGCATCGGCGGTTGGATCCTGCAGACCCTCACGCAGCACGCCGACGCCGACCAGATCGAACGGTGGATCCGGCCCAGCCTCGAGCACGAGTACGTGTGGTGCCAGCTGTTCAGCGAGCCGGGGGCGGGTTCCGACGCCGCCGGTATCCGTACGCGCGGCACCAAGGTCGACGGGGGCTGGATCGTGAACGGCCAGAAGGTGTGGACGAGCGGCGCCATGCACTGCAACCGCGGCTTCGCGACGGTGCGCACCGATCCCGATGTCCCGAAGCACGAAGGCATCACCATGATGGTGATCGACCTCCATGCCACCGGTGTCGACGTCCGCCCGCTGCGCGAGGCGACCGGCGGCGAGATGTTCTGTGAGGTGTTCTTCGATGACGTGTTCGTGCCCGATGACGACGTCGTCGGCCCGGTCAACGGCGGATGGAAGGTCGCCCGCTCCACTCTCGGGAACGAACGGGTCAGCATCGGCGGCGGCGCCGGTGGCATTCGCGAGCTGTTCGACCTCGTCGACGTCTACCGCCGCTACGCGCACGGCGACGCGGCCGCCGCCGAGGCAGTCGGTCGGTTGCTCGCCGAGGAACGGGCCATGCGGTTGCTCAACCTGCGCACCGCCGAACGGGCGGTCGTCGGCGGCGAGCCGGGACCGGAGGGCAACATCTCGAAGCTGCTCTCGGGCGAGCACATCCAGGCCGTCGCCGACCTCGGGCTCCGACTGCTCGGGCCCGCCGCCGCCCTGGCCGAAGGCCCCGACGCCGGAGTGCCCTCGACGATCGTGTTCGCGCGGTGCCTCACGATCGCGGGCGGCACCTCCGAGATCGTGCGCAGCCAGATCGGCGAGCGCATTCTCGGACTCCCGCGCGATCCGCTGATGCGTTAGAAGTCGACCAACAGGCGCTGCAGACCCCAGATCGCGGTGCCGACGCGCCACGGCGCGGGGTCGTCGACCGCAGCGAGTCGCAGCTCCGGGAACCGCGACACCAACGCGCCGATCGCGACCTGGATCTCCATGCGGGCGACGTTCGCACCGAGGCAGTAATCCGCGCCGTGGCCGAACGCCACGTGCTGGTTGTCGGGTCGTTCGATGTCGAACCGGTCGGGTCGCGCGAACGCGGTGTCGTCGCGGTTGGCCGATCCGGGCGCCGCGACCACGATGTCGCCGGCGCGGATCATCACCCCCGACAACTCGACGTCGTCGGTCGCGACCCACGGCAGGCCGCCACCGGCGCCGAGCGAGATGAACCGGAGAATCTCCTCCACCGCGCCGGGGAGGAGACCGGGCCGGGCTCGGAGCTTGGCCAGCTCGCCGGGGTTCAGCAGCAGGCAGAGGATGCCCTTGGCGATCTGGTTGGCGGTGGTCTCGAACCCGCCGACCAGCACGGTGAACGCGAGGTTCACCAGCTCGGCCTCGGTCAGGGTGTCGCCCCCGTCGCGCACCGCGACGAGCTGCCCGAGGAGGTCGTCGGCCGGCCGCGCCCGCCGGTCGGCGACCAGCGCTGCGAGGTAGTCGAGCAGGTGCCCGTGCGCGGCGGTGATCTCGTCGGCGCCGAGCGGCGTGGTCGTGATGAACGCCTGCGACCAGCGCCGGAACTTGTCGCGGTCGGCGAACGACACCCCGAGCAGCTCGCAGATCACCGCGATCGGCAACGGCATGGCCAACTGCTCGATGAGATCGGCCGGCGGCCCGGCGGCGGCGATGTCGTCGAGCAGGCCCGCCGCCAGCTCCACGGTGCGCGGCCGCAACTCCTCGGCGTTGCGCACCGTGAACGCCCGGCTCACCATCTTGCGCAGGCGCACGTGGTCCGGCGGGTCCATGCTCGCGATCGATCCGGCCTGCGCCTGCACATTGATCGGAGTCGAGCGGGGGATGTCGTCGCCGATGGTTGCGGCGCGACTGAAGCGTGCGTCGGTGTGCACGACCTTCAGGTCGTCATAGCGGGTGACCAACCAGCACGCGCGCCCGTAGGGGTACTGCACACGCGACACCGGTTCGTGCTCGCGCAGCTCGCTGAGCAGCGGATCGGGATCGAGACCGGGCGTGGTGACCGACGGAAAGCGGCGCACCACCGCGGGTTCGGCGCGGTCACCCACGTCAGAGTCCAGCCGGGTCGAACAGCACTTCCTTCGAGAGCATCGAGTCGACGTGCTCGCGGATCTCGGCGACCTTGCCGTCGCGGCACCGGAACGTCATGCAGTAGTAGTTGTGGTAGTCGTCGCCGACCTTGTTCTTGGCCCGCACCTCGAACTGGTACGCGACCCACTCACCCTCACCGATCATGAAGTCGACTGTCGAGTCCATGGTGGCGACGTCGTAGATCTGCTCGTGGATGCCGTGGATCTGGTCGTGCAACCCCTCACACGTGAAATTGCCGTGATCGCCGTAGACCAGCGACGGTGGCACCTTCCACACGAAATCGTCGGTGAGGTACTCCTCGCTCATCCCACTCGCGAAGAACCTCTGCACGATCTCCTTGGACGATAGCTCGCTCATGCCAACTCCTCCTGACTCCAGTTCGCGCTGACGTTCGCGTGGGTTCGCGCGCTGATTCTCCGCGGTGGTCACGGCCGGATGGTCGCACCGCCGTCGACGCTGATGACCTGACCGTTGACCCATGCACCGTCGTCGGACATGAGGAACGCGACCATCGCCGCGATGTCCTCGGGTTCGCCGAGCCGCGGCGAGCGGCCGATACTGAGCGCGTGGTTCCGCAGGGTGTCGTCGAGGTTGTCGCGGATGGCCGGGGTGAGCACCAGACCCGGTGCCACCGCGTTGGCGCGGATGCCGTCGCGACCCCACCGCGAGGCCACGTGGCGCATGAGCGCGTTGATCCCGCCCTTCGACATGCCGTACGACGGCCGCTGCGGCTCACCCACGTGCGCCGCGGCCGAGCTCGTGTAGACGATCGCACCACCACCCGCGGCCAGCATCAGGTCGATCGAGTGCCGGGTGCACAGCAGGTGACCGCGCAGGTTCACGGAGATGGTGCGGTCGAACACGTCGAGCGGCACCGCGAGCGCGTCGATGTCGAAGCCGATCGTCTCGGGCGAGAGATCGGCCGCGTTGGCGTGCATGAGGTCGAGACCACCGAACTCGGCGACCGCCGCCGCGACCAGCGCGGCGACGGAGGCGTCGTCGCTGATGTCGAACTCCACCCCGAGCGCGCGTCCACCGTCGGCGCGTATCCGGGCCGCCACGTCGAGCGCCCTCGCCCCGACGAGGTCGCCGATGACGACGGCCGCGCCCTCGGCCCCGAGCCGCGTCGCGGTGGCCGCGCCGATCCCCGATCCTCCACCCGCGACGACCGCGACCTTGTCGGTGAGCCCGCGCAATGCTTCCCCCTGCCTCGTGAGCCGGCTCAGGCTACCGCCGGCCACTCCCGACCAACCGCGGACCGGATCCGACGGGTGCCCGGCGATGCCATGCTCTGATCGATGCCGTCGGCGTGGCAACTCCGCGAGCCGCTCCCGGAGCTGGTGGCCCGGTACCGGGCCGCGGGCTGGTGGAACGACGACACCCTCGGGCGCGTCGTGGAACGGGGGATGCGCCGTGCGCCCGGGGTGCCCGCGCGCATCTGGTCGGCGACGCGGCCCTGGCACGGCACGATGGGCGACATCCTCGACGGGTCGGCGCGCCTGGCGACCGGTCTGCAGCGGATCGGCGTCGGGCCGGGCGACGTCGTCGCGGTGCAGCTGCCGAATTGGGTCGAGGGCGCGTTGACGTGGTTCGCGAGCAGCCTGCTCGGTGCGGTCGTCGTACCGGTCGTGCACTACTACGGCGCGAGCGAACTCTCGTACATCCTGCAGGAATCCGCGGCGCGCGTCTTCGTGACCACCCGCCGTTTCGGCAGCATGGACTATCTGGCCAACCTCGAAGTGGTGCGCCCGGCCCTCGACGCGTTGGAGCACGTGATTCTCGTGGGCGAGACAGCCGTCTGCCCGGCGGGCGCGACCGCGTTCGCTGATCTGCTCGACGCCGAGCGCCTCGACACCGCAGTGCGCGTCGATCCCGCGAGCCCCGCACTCGTGGCGTACACCTCGGGCACGACCGCCCACCCGAAGGGCGTGATCCAGTCGCACCGTGCGCTCGGCGCCGAGGTACGCGCCCATCTGCCCGCGCTGATCCCGCCCGGTCGCCGGCCGGTGCTGCTCGGCGCACCGATCAGCCATGCCACCGGGATGCTGCTCGGGTTGTTGCTCCCAGCATCGCGCGGCGAGTCGATCCAACTGGTCGACGCGTGGGATCCGGCGGTCGTGCTCGACGCGATGCTGGCCGACGACTTGTCGGCGGGGAGCGGCGCCACCGTGTTCCTCACCAGCCTCCTCGACCATCCGTCGTTCACCGACGAGCACGCGGCGCAGATGGCGTCGGTGGTCCTCGGCGGCTCGTCGGTGCCCACCGCGATCGCGGCGCGGGCCGAGTCCCGCGGCATCCGGGTCATCCGCTCCTACGGCCTCACCGAGATGCCGACGGTCACGGGCGCGGCGCCGGAGGAACCGAGCGAACCCCGCACGAGCACCGACGGGCACGCCCTGCCCGGGGTGGAGATCCGTCTGGTGGGCGACGACGGAGACGACGTCGCTCCCGGCGAACCGGGTGAGATCGTCACCCGCGGGCCTGACCTCTTCGCCGGGTACACCGACGCCGCCATCACCGCCGAGTACCTCGATGGCGACGGTTGGTTCGCCACCGGCGACGTCGGCGTGGTGCACGACGGATGGCTCGCCATCACCGACCGCACGAAGGACGTGATCATCCGCAACGGTGTGAACGTGTCGCCCGCGGAAGTCGAGAACGCGCTGCTGCAACTCCCTGCAGTCGCCGAGGTGGCCGTCGTCGGCCGGCCTGATCCGCGCACCGGCGAACACGCTGTCGCGATGGTGCGCGTGCAGCCGGGCTCTGCGGCACCGGATCTCGCGGCGATTCGCGACCACCTCACCACCGTCGGGCTGGCGCGTCCGAAGTGGCCCGAAGAAGTGCGTGTCGTCGACGACTTCCCGCGTACGGCGGCGGGCAAGATCAAGAAGTTCGAACTCCGCGCCGATCTGCCGCGACTGATCTCGGTGTGCCGACCTCGACGACCGAGCGGGCCCACCACATGGCCGGTTTCGTCGATGGTCTGCCATGCTCTAGCGCATGACTGCAGCCGCGCCCGCCACCAAGCCGCTTCCTCCCGTCGAGCAGGTGCGGCCCGGACTCTGGAGCATCCCGGTCCCCCTCCCGATCCCGTTGCGCTACGTGTTCGTGTACGCGTTCGAGACCGACCGGGGCCCGTTCATCGTCGACGCGGGATGGAACACCGACGATGCGTTCGACGGTCTCAGCGCAGGGCTCCGGCACGCGGGCTTCGACATCGCCGGCGTGCAGGGCGTGATGGTGACGCACATCCACCCCGACCACTACGGCCTCGCCGGGCGCGTGCGCGAGGCGTCGGGGGCGTGGATCGCACTCCACCCCGCCGACGCGGCGCTGATCCACGATCGCTACGAGGAACCGTCCGACCTGCTCGAACGTATGGGCGCCATGCTGCGCCGCCTCGGCGCGCCGCCCGACGAGCTCGAGGCCATGCGCAACGCGTCGATGCCGGTGCGCCCGTTCGTCGACTTCGTCGAACCCGACGTGCTCATGGAAGACGGTGACCGGCCCGACATCCCCGGCTGGGACCTCACCGCGCTCTGGACCCCCGGGCACTCCCCTGGCCACTTGTGCTTCTGGGAGGCGACCAACCGGCTGATGCTCACCGGCGACTGCGTGCTGCCGCGCATCACCCCCAACATCAACTACAACCCGCAGACCGGCCCCGACCCGCTGGGCGACTACCTGCGTTCGCTCGAGCGCCTGGCCGACTTCGACGCCGACGAGGCGTTGCCCGCCCACGAGTGGCGCTACGTCGGGCACCGGGCCCGTCTGCTCGAGATCCGCGCCCACCACGAGCAGCGCTTCATCGAGGTGGTCGACGCGGTGCGCGCCGGCCACGACACCGCCTGGGAGGTCGCACCCCGCATGGACTGGTCGCGTCCGTGGGATCAGCTCGACGGCTTCATGCGTCGCTCGGCGATCGGCGAAGCGATGGCGCACCTCCGAGCGCTCGAGGTGCGCGGCGTGCTGCACGAGGTCACGGGCGAGCCGTCGCGCTGGAAGCTCGTCGAAGCATGACCACGAGTTTGCGGGCGTGAGCGTGACCGAGCCGCGGGTCGCGCTCGTCACCGGTGCGAGCCGGGGCATCGGCAAGGCGATCGCACTCGAGCTGTCCCGGTCGGGTTGCGCGGTGGCCGTGACCGCGCGCACCGTCCAGCGCGACCGACGAGCGCGGGCTCCCCGGCAACCTCGAAGCCACCGTCGCCACGATCGAACTCGACGGCGGACGCGCGTTCGGGGTGGCGATGGATCTCACCGACGTGGCGTCGATGGAAGCCGCGGTCGCGGCGATCGTCGAACACTTCGGCCGCATCGACGTGCTGGTGAACAACGGCTTCTACCAGACCGGCGAGAGCCTCCGGCCGTTCCTCGATCAACGATTCGAACACGTCGAGAAGCAGATCGCCGCCAACCTCGTCGCGCCGATGCGCCTGGCCCGGCTCGTGCTCCCGGGCATGGTCGAGCGCGGGGCCGGCACCATCGTGAACCTCGTGTCAGGCGCGGGACTCGCCGATCCCACGGTGGCCGCGGGGCTGGGCGGTTGGGGTATCGGGTACGGCACGAGCAAGGGTGGTCTGGTGCGGGTGGCGGGCATCCTGGCGGTCGAGCTGGGCGGAGCCGGCATCCGGGCGTTCAGCGTCGAGCCCGGTCTCGTCGCCACCGAGCAGTACCTCGTGGGGGTGGAAGCAGGGATCTTCACGCTCGAGGGCAGCGTGCCGCCCGAACACGCGGCCCGCGCCATCGCCTGGCTGGCGACTTCCCCCGACGCCTCGGAGCTCAACGGCGCGTTGATCTCCGCTCCCGAGTTGGTCGAGCGTCTCGCGCTCGTCTGAAGTCGAGCGCTGCCGGCCCGCGCCCGCGACGGTTACATTCCGCCGATGCTGCTCGACGTCGCCGACCGCCTGGAGATCCACGAGCTCGCCGCGCGCTACGGCAAGGCGGTCGACGACCGCGACTGGGAGGCCCTGGCGCGGGTGTTCACCCCGGACGCGCTCTTCGTCATCGGGCGCCCCGACGGCAGCGAGGAGCGCCACCCCGGCTTCGACGCCATCCGCGCGCTCATGACCGCAGGTCCCCATCCGGTCGCGCATCACGTGACCAACGTGATCATCGACGCCGACGACAACAACACGGCACGACTGTTCTTCAAGGTCATCGCACCCGGCCACCGCGGGCGCGCCGGTTCGGCGGACTACTACGACCAGGTCGTGCGCACCGCCGACGGGTGGCGAATTCGCGAACACCTCGTCACCATTCGGCCCACCGCGCCAACCTCGCCGCGCACGGAGGGCGACCGATGAGCGACGAATCGTCGCCGGTGTTGTGCGAGATCGCGGCGGGCGTCGCCACCGTCACGCTCAACCGGCCCGAACGCATGAACGCCTGGACGTACGAGATGGAGGTCGCCTACTTCGACCTCCTCGACGCGCTCGACGACGATGCCGACGTGCGCGCGGTCGTGCTCACGGGCGCCGGTCGCGGGTTCTGCCCCGGCCTCGACGCCGCCGTCCTCGCCGATCGCACCCACGGCGTGAAGGGCCAGGAGGGCGTCGACCGGCCGATGACGTACGCCCGTGCGTTCCGCAAGCCGTTGATCGCCGCCATCAACGGCGGATGCGCGGGGATCGGCCTGATCCAGGCGCTGGTCGCCGACCTGCGCTTCGCGGCGGCGGGGGCGAAGATCGCCACCGCCTTCACCCGCCGCGGGCTCGTCGCCGAGTTCGGGGCCTCGTGGATGCTCCCCCGGCTCATCGGCACCGGCAACGCGATGGATCTGCTCCTGTCCGGACGCCCGGTCACCGCCGACGAAGCCCTCGTCCTCGGGCTGGTGAACCGGGTGTACCCGGCCGACGAGCTGCTCCCGGCCGCGCAGGCCTACGCGCGTGACGTCGCCGCCAACTGCTCGCCGTTGGCGATGCAGGCGATCAAGGCCCAAGTGCAGCACGACTGGGACCGCAGCATCGAGGAGTCGCAGACCGAGGCGATGCTCCTGGTGCAGGAACCGGCGCGTCGGCCCGATTTCACCGAAGGGGTCGCGTCCTACACGGAGAAGCGCGCGCCGCAATTCGCGCCGCTTCCACCGCGACCGACCCCGGCGGGCGCCGGTTCGGGTGAGGCCGACTAACTCTTCTGCGTGCCGACCTTCAACTCGCGGAACGGCAGGTCGCGATCGACCGACGGCTCCTTCGGGAGGCCGAGCACACGCTCGCCGATGATGTTGCGCTGGATCTCGCTGGTGCCGCCGGCGATGCCGAGCATGGGCGCGAACAGCACCGACTCGGCCTGCGCACCACCGTTCGGATCGACGACCTCCCACGCCTGACCACCGGCGCCGGCGATGGCCATCCCGACGTCGGCGCTGCGCTTGCCGAGCATGGCGGTGGCCAGCTTGGCCACCGACCCCTCCGGCCCCGGCGCGCGCCCCGCCTGCAGCGCGGACCGGATCCGCATACCGAGGAACCCGAGGATGCGCTCCCGGCAGTAGACGTCGGCCAGCTCCTGACGCACGATCGGATCGTCGCTGGCGTGCGCGGTGCGCGCCAGCGCGGCGAGCGACGCAAAGCTGTCGCCGCCCATCTGCTGGCCGCTTCCCCCGGCACCGATGGCCACCCGCTCGTTGGCCAACATGGCGACCGCGACGCGCCAGCCGTCGTCGACCTCACCGACCAACGCGCCGGCCGGCAGGCGCACGTCGTCGAGGAAGACCTCGTTGAAGTGCGCTTCGCCGTTGATCTGACGCAGCGGCACCGCGTCGACCCCGGCCGCATGCATGTCGGCGACGAACATGCTGATCCCGCGGTGCTTCGGGAGATCGGGATTGGTGCGGGCGACCAGCAGCCCGTAGTCGCAGTAGTGCGCACCCGACGTCCACACCTTCTGGCCGTTCACCACCCACTCGTCGCCGTCGCGCGTCGCCTTGGTCTGCAGGCTGGCGACGTCGGACCCGGCGCCCGGTTCGGAGAACAACTGGCACCAGACGGTGTCGCCGCGCAACAAGCCGGGGAGGTACGCACGCTTCTGCTCCTCGGTACCGAACTCGAGCAGCGTGGGCGCGCACATCCCGAGACCGATCATGAACTGGCGCGACGGCAGCTCGAAGTTGGCCGACTCCTCGTTGAAGACGCGCAGGTGTTCCGCGCTCGAGCCCACCTCCGCCGTACTCCCGCGGGAACGTCAGCGCGGCCAGGCCGGCGTCGAACAGCGCGCCCTGGAACTCCTTCGCCCGCGCCACCACCAACGCCTCGTCGTGCGGGTGCTCGGCGCCGAGCGGGTCGGCACGCTCGAGCAGGAACGCGTGGACCCGCGCCCGGAACTCGGCCAACTCGGGAGTGTCGTCGTTCCCCGGGATCAGATCGGGCGACTCGGTATCGGTGATGGTCAACGGGAACCCCCTCGTCGCGCCACAGGGAAGAGTTGGCGGAATAGTTAGCCTATTCAACGGTTCACGGCGACCGCCGGGCCCGGGGGACGTATGGACTTCGCCGACACACCGCACCAGGCCGAGCTGCGCAACGAGGTGCGCACCTGGTTGGCCGAGCACCTCGTGGGCGACTTCGCCCGTTACCGCGGCGTGGGCGGCCCGGCCGACGATTCACACTGGGAGCTGCGCCGGGCGTGGGAACAGGAGCTGGTCGAGGGCGGCTGGCTCGGCATCACCTGGCCCGAGGAGTACGGCGGGCGGGGCGGCACGCTCGATGAAGAAATCGTCTTCCTCGACGAGCACGCGCGCGCCCGCGCCCCGTACTGGGTCGGCGTGCACGGCCGCGACCTCTTCGGCCCCACGCTGCTCCACCACGGCAGCGACGCGCAGCGCGCCCGGTTCCTACCCCGGATCATGGCCACCGAGGAGATGTGGGGTCAGGGATTCAGCGAACCCGAAGCCGGCTCCGACCTCGGGGGTGCCCGCACGCGTGCGGTGCGCGACGGCGACGACTGGGTGGTGAACGGTCAGAAGATCTGGATGACCTTCGGCACGCGCGCCGACTGGCTCTACGTGCTGTGCCGCACCGACCCGGGCGCGCCCAAGCATCGCGGGCTGTCATTGATCCTGATCCCGGCGCACCAGGACGGCGTCGACATCCGACCGATCCGCAACCTCGCGGGTGGCGAGGAGTTCGCCGAGGTGTTCTTCACCGACGCCCGCACGCGCGCCGACCTCGTGGTGGGACCGGTCGACGGCGGCTGGGGCGTGGTGATGGGAACCGTCGGTACCGAACGCGGCACCACCGTGCTGCCGTACCAGGCCGCGTTCGAGCAACAACTGCACGAACTGGTCGAGGCGTTGCGGTCACGTGGCCGCCTGCACGAACCCCTCGTACGCCAGCGACTCGTGCAGGCGTGGATCGGGCTCCAGATCAACCGCGCCAGCAACACGCGGATGCTCAGCCGATTGATGCGCGACGGCACGCTCGGGCCCGAAGCATCGTTGTCGAAGTTGTTCTGGTCACACTGGCACCGCGATCTCGGCGCGCTGATGATGGATCTCGTCGGAGCCGACACGCTGATCGTCGGCGACGGCTTTGCCCTCGATCCCTTCCAGACCGTGTTCCTCAACTCGCGCGCCGAGACGATCTACGGCGGGTCCAACGAGATCCAGCGGAACATCGTCGCCGAACGCGTGCTCGGGCTCCCCAAGGAACCGCGCGCGTGACCTCGCCGTCGGCCGCGCCCTCATCGGCGGAGGTACGGGTCGGTATCCGCCCGCCGTTAACGCACTTCGAAGCTGCCGTCGACTCGTTGCGCGCGTTCGTCGCCGCGGCCGAGGCCGTCGGGCTCGATCACCTCTGCGTCGGCGACCACGTGAGCTTCAAAGGCGGTTTCGGGTACGACGGACTGATCCAGGCGACCGCGCTCACCATGCTCTCGCGGTTGCCGGTGCACACCTCGGTGTTCCTGCTCCCGCTCCGGCACCCGGTGCTCGTGGCGCGCCAGGTGTCGTCGATCACCCAGCTCGCACCGGGCCGCCTCGTACTCGGCGTCGGCCTGGGCGGCGACGATGCCCACGAGCTCGAGGTGTGCGGCGTCGACCCGCGCACCCGCGGCCGCCGGATGGACGAGTGCCTCACCATCCTGCGGCGCCTGCTCGCGGGCGACCCGGTCGACTTCGACGGCGACCTGATCTCCGTGCACGATGGCCGCGTGCTGCCACCGCCACCGCAGCCCGTCCCCGTACTGATCGGCGGCCGTTCCGACGCCGCGGTGCGGCGCGCCGCCCGGTTCGGCGACGGCTGGCTCGGCGTCTTCGTCACGCCCGATCGGTACGACGACATCCGGCGCCGGGTCGAAGACGCCGCCTCGGGCACTGTGACCCCGGCCACCCCGCCGGCGCCGGAGCGCGTGTGGCAACACGGCCTGGCGGTCTGGTGCGGGTTCGGCGACTCGCGTGCCGACGCGACCGCGCACCTGCTGCCCGCAATGGAGGCGCTCTACCGACGCCCGTTCGCCGACTTCGCGCGGTACGCGCCGCACGGCACTCCCGACGACGTCGCCGCGGCGCTGACGCCCTTCGTTGCCGCGGGCTGCTCGACGTTCAACCTGATCCCGGTGGCCGGCAACGACGACGAGGCCGTCGTCGGCTGCGCAGAGGTGAGGGCGCGATTGACGAGTGGGGTCAGGGCGTGAAGTCGCGTCCGCGCACGAGCCGCACCGGCGTGTACACCAGGACGTCGTCGCCGCGTTCGTTGTAGACGGTGTTGCGTGAGGTGACGACACCGCGGCCCGGCTTGCTCGACGCGCGCGAAGCGGTGATCTCCACCACGACGTCGAGCGTGTCGCCGACAAAAGTAGGCCGCTGCACGTCGAGCTCCATGTGCATGAAGGCGAGGCCGGTGCCGGCGAACGAATGGGTCTGGATCACCAGCCCCTCGCCCAGCGCGTACACGAGTGCCCCCGGAACCAGCCGCCCCGAGTAGCCACCCTCGGATGCGTGCCGGGCGTCGAAGAACAGCGGCTCGTTGAAACCGCAGAGATTCACGAACGCGGTGAGATCGCTCTCGGTGACGGTGCGCGCCGCGGTGCGGAACGCGGTACCGACCGTCATCTCCTCCCAGGTGTTGCCGTGGATCGCGTGCGGAACGTCGTCGCGCGGTGCAGGCACCCCGGTCCTCTCGTCGGCGAATGCGTAATATACGTCGTCTGATTCCAGACCTCCCGAGTGCAACCGAGCCCCACCCGGGTCCGCGGAGCAAGAAGGGGAACGCGCGCCGATGACGTTGCAGGGCAAGGTCACGCTCGTCACCGGATCGGCGCGCGGCATCGGCGCCGCGGTCGCCGACGCCCTCGGCGCCGCCGGGGCCCAGGTCGCGATCGCCGACGTCGACGCGGCTGGCGCCAAGGACGGCGCAGAGCGAATCGCACAGGCGCACGGGGTCCCGACGATCGGGGTGGAGCTCGACGTGACCCGCCGCGACAGCATCGCCGCCGCGGTCGCGCGCGTCGAGCAGGAGCTCGGGCCGCTCGACGTGCTGGTGAACAACGCCGGCATCGACATCGTGAAGCCGTTCGTCGACAGCACGGAAGACGAATGGGACCGCATCATCGCGGTGAACCTCAAGGGCACGTTCCACTGCTGCCAGGCCGTGCTCACCGGCATGATCGAACGGGGCGACGGGGTGATCGTGAACTTCGCATCGGATGCCGCCCGGGTGGGATCGTCGGGCGAAGCCGTCTACTCCGCGACCAAGGGTGGCGTGATCGCGTTCACCAAGACCCTCGCGCGGGAGTTGGCCCGTCACGGGATCCGAGTGAATTGCGTGAGCCCCGGCCCCACCGACACCGCGCTCCTCGCGCAGGTCGCCGACTTCAACCCGAACCTGCGCGACGCGTTGGCTCGGAGCATCCCGATGCGACGGGTCGGCGAGCCCGACGACGTCGCCCCCGCGGTCGTGTTCCTCGCCGGCGACGGCGCTCGCTTCATCACTGGCCAGACCCTGTCGGTGAGCGGCGGGCTCACGATGGCTTGAGCGCGCCGTCGTGACGGAGGCCAACTCGAGCGCGCCGCTGCGGGTCGAGCGGCGCGATGCGGTCGCGGTGATCACGCTCACGCGGCCCGATCGGCTGAACGCCGTCGGCACCGACACCCTCGCCGCGCTCGAGGCCGCGCTCGACGAGATCGCCGGTGACCGCTCCGCGCGCGCGCTCGTGATCACCGGAGAGGGTCGGGCATTCTGCGCCGGCGCCGACATCGACGAGCTCTCCACCCTCGCCGGCGCCGAGGCCTTCGCCGGGTTCGTGCATCGCTTCACCGACGTCCTCGACCGGCTCGAACAGCTCCCCACGCCGTCGGTGGCGGCGATCGACGGCGTGGCGTTCGGCGGGGGGCTCGAGCTCGCGTTGGCGTGCGACCTGCGCGTGGCCTCGGATCGGGCCCGCCTCGGTGTGCCCGAAATCAAGCTCGGGCTGCTCCCCGGGGCAGGAGGCACCCAGCGGCTGCCGCGGCTCGTCCCCCGCGGGATCGCCAAGCAGATGCTGCTCACCGGCGAACCGCTCGGGGCCCTCGATGCCCACCGACTGGGACTGATCAACGAGCTGAGCGGCGACGCACCCGCGTTGGCCGTCGCCGAGCGGCTCGCGGCCACGATCGCGGTTGGTCCACCGCTCGCGCACGCCGCCGCCAAACAACTGATCGATGACGGTGCGACGATGACGCTGGCCGACGCCATCGCGCTCGAGCGCGCCACCGTTTCGGCGCTGTTCGACAGCAACGACGCCCACGAGGGTCTCGCCGCGTTCCGCAAACAGCGCCCGCCCGAGTTCCACGGCGAGTAGTCGCCCGCGACGAGCGACTCACGCGTCCCGTGACTAGCCCGGATTCCCGTAGCGGGCCCGGATGAGCTCGAGCTCGTCATACACCGACGTCGGCAGGTCGTACGCGGTCCGGTCCTCGATCGCGTCGAGATGGCCGGCGATGTCCTCCACCGACGGTGACACCTCGCCGGGTGCGTTCCACCCCGCGGTGGCGCCGACGAACACCCACCGCGAAGCGCCCGTTGGCCGCGGAGTAGAAGTGCTGCGTGCGAGTGCATGCCTCGCTCGCGAGGTAGACCGCCATCGGCGTGACCCACTCGGCCGCGAACCGAGGGTTGGCGGCTTCGGCGTCGCGGCGGGCAGCGACCGCCGCATCACTGGTATCGGTCGCATCCGGGGCACCGGCGAGACGCGTGAACCCCACGGGCAGGATCGCGTTGGCGAGGATCCCGTGCGTCGCGCCCTCGAGCGCGAGCGCGTTGCAGAGGCCGAGGATCCCGGCCTTGGCCGCCGCGTAGTTGGCGCCGTTGGGCCGCCCGAACGCGCCGCTGCCCGATGCGGTGAACACCAATCGCCCGTAGCCCCGTTCGATCATCGCCGGGTAGACGGCCCGGCTGAGGAACACCGCACCGAGCAGGTGGGTCTGCAGCACCGGCCACAACCGCTCGTCGGTCATCTCCTCGAACATCGCGTTGCGCAGGATCCCTGCGTTGTGCACCACCGCGTCGACCCGACCGAAGTGGTCCCGCGTCTGCTCGGCGATCGCTCGGCACCCGGCGTCGTCGGCCACCGAGTCGTACGAGGCCAGCGCGCTCCCGCCCGCCGCCCGGATCTCGTCGACCACGAAATCGGCGGCGCGCGTTGAGGCGCCGTCGCCCGCGGTGGAACCCCCGAGATCGTTGACGACGACGTCCGCACCACGCCGACCGAGTTCGAGCGCGTGGGCCCGGCCCAGCCCGTTCCCCGCACCGGTGACGATCACCGCCCGTCCCTCGAATCTGATGTCCATCCGGTTCCTCTCGGCAGTTGGTCAGCGCGGGGGCGACGACGCGTCGTCGTCGGCAGCGAGCGCGCCCACGAGTCGGGTCACGAGGTCGGAACGTGACGTGCGGGTGGTCGTGTACTCCCGGATCGCGCCACCGGCCGCGTGGACCACACAACCGTTGATGTCGCCCGCCGCCGGTGACGCCAGGTAGGCCACGACCGGCGCCACGTGGTCCGGGCTCAGGTCGAGCGCGACGGAAGCGCCGTCACGGAATCCCGTATCGAGCACCTCGGCGCTCATCCGGGTGCGCGCGCCCGGCGAAATCGCGTTCACCGTGATGCCGGAGTCGGCACCCACCTGGGCGGCGTGCAACGTGACTGACCACAGCGCCGCCTTCGCCGCGCCGTACCCGAGCCCGCCGGTGAACCGCGCATCGAGGGCGACCTCGGACACCGTGTTCACGATGCGGCCGTAGCGCTGCGCCCGCATGAGCGGGAACGCTGCGCTCATGGTGCCGACGGCCGCCAGGCAATGCACCGCGAACAGGGCGTCGAGTTCGGCCTCGACCGGGTGTTCGACGTCGCCGCCCCCGAGCGCGACGCCCGCGTTGTTGACGACGACGTCGATACGGCCGAAGGCTTCGACCGCGGCGTGCACCGCGCCCGCCCCACCCGCCACCGACGCGACGTCGGTGCCGTCGGCCACCGCGCGCCCACCTGCGGCTTCGATCTCGGCGACCACTTCGCGCGCCGGCGCGCCATCGGGACCTCGGCCGTCGAGACCCACGCCGAGATCGTTCACCACCACCGCCGCGCCCCGTGCCGCCAACGCCAACGCGTGCGCGCGGCCCAGCCCCCGACCGGCGCCGGTGACCAATGCGACGCGTCCGCGCAGCGTTCCCTTGCTCATCGGCTCCTTCATCGGCACGCTCGGCGCTCTGGTCGTCGAACTTGACGAGCGATCTGGATCGAGAAGAGGATCCTGACATGCCCGATCCGTACGCCGCGTTTCCCAGTCTGCGGTTCGAGCGACCGGCGGAGGGCGTGCTGCGCGTCGTGATGGACGGGCCCGGGCTCAACTCGGTTGGCCCCGACATGCACCGCGAGCTCGCCGACGTCTGGTCGGTCGTCGACCGCGATCCGGACACACGCGTCGCCATCATCCAGGGCGCGGGCAAGGGCTTCTCGGCCGGCGGCTCGTTCGAACTGCTCGACGACATGGTGGCCGACTACGCGGTGCGCACGCGCGTGATGCGCGAGGCACGTGACCTCGTGTACAACGTGATCAATTGCTCGAAGCCGATCGTCTCGGCGATCCACGGGCCCACGGTCGGAGCGGGGCTGGTGGTCGGCATGCTCGCCGACATCTCGATCGTTGCCCGTTCGGCTCGCATCATCGACGGTCACACGCGTCTGGGTGTGGCCGCGGGCGACCACGCCGCCATCTGTTGGCCCCTCCTCTGCGGCATGGCCAAGGCGAAGTACTACCTGCTCACGTGCCGCACGCTGAACGGCGAAGAGGCCGAACGCATCGGTCTGGTGTCGATGTGCGTCGACGACGACGCCCTCTTCGACACCGCGTTGGAGGTGGCGACCGAATTGGCGCACGGTGCCCAGAGCGCGATCCGCTGGACGAAGCAGACGCTCAACAGCTGGTACCGGATGATGGGCCCCGCGTTCGACGCATCGGTCGGGCTCGAGTTCTACGGCTTCGGCGGCCCCGACGCCACCGAGGGCCTCGCCGCCCTGCGGGAGAAGCGCGCCGCCGAGTTCACCGGCCCCACCTCGGAATGAGCGAGTTCGACGGCCGCGTCGCGCTGGTGACCGCGGCGGCAGGTGCGGGTATCGGCCAGGCCACCGCGCGCCGACTCGCCGCCGGCGGGGCGCGCGTGGTGGTGACCGACATCCACGAGCGACGCACCCGCGAGGTGGCGGCCGCGATCGCGGCGGACCAGCCCGACACCACCGTGGTCGGGCTCCCGATGGACGCCGGCGATCGCGAGCAGATCGACGCGGTCTGCGCCGAAGTCACCCGCACCCTCGGCCCGGTGCAGATCCTGGTGAACAACGCGGCCGTGAACGTTCTCGGCAGCATCTTCGACTACGACCCCGAGAACTGGGACTGGTGCGTCCGGGTGAACCTGTCGGGCCCGTGGTACCTGTGCCGCACCGTGATGCCGCTCATGCGCGACGCGGGCGGCGGGGTGATCGTGAACGTGAGCAGCTACGCGCCCGACGTCGGGGGCGCCGGTATCGAAGCGCCGTACGCGATCACCAAGGGCGGGCTGAACGTGCTCACGCGGAGCTGCGCGCACGAAGGCGGCCCGCACGGGATCCGGGCCGTGACCGTGGCCACGGGGGTCGTCACCGGCACCAAGTTCATCGACGACCACCCGGACATCCTCCGGCAGGGCGAGGCGGGGAGCCCCCTGGGCACGTGCACCTCGGCGATCGACGTCGCCGAGGCGATCGCGTTCCTGGCGTCGGACCGCGCCCGCACGATCACGGGCGAGATCCTCAATGTCGCCGCCGGCGCCTACATGCGCAACTGACCTCACCGCGTCGCCGCGTCACGCGGCGGCCGCGGCCGCGGCGCTCAGTCGGCGGCCAGAAGCGGTGCGAGGCGCTCGCACAAGGTGTGCACGTGCCGCGCGGTCAACGCCTCGGGCATCCCGCCGACCGACGCCCAGAAGAACACCGTCTCCACCGGCGCGCCCGCGGTGCGGGCCCGTACCTGCGCCGCAATCTCCTCGGGCGTACCGAAGAGGAACGAGCCGAGCGGCGCGTCGGAGCTGCGGGCGCGCACCCGTTCGGGATCGACGGGCCGGGGCACGGGATCGCCGGTGCCCTCCACCATGTAGCGGCGGTACGAATCGAGCTGATAGCCGAGGTGCTCGGCCACGACCGGCCAGTCGGCCTCGGGGTCGTCGGTGACCCAGCCCTGGAACGATCCTGCCATCCGCGCCGAGGCCGGGTCGTGTCCGCCCTCGGCCAACCCACCGCGGTACGGCTCGAGCTGCGCGGCCGACGCCGACAGGAGACCCTCGCCCAATCGGCCCGCCCGTCGGGCACCCTGTGGTCCCTGGTAGCCCAGCCAGATCGGCACGCGCGGCTGGACCGGCGCGGGGGTGACGCGGCCCTCGGCCCAGAGCGCGGCGCAACTCGCGGACGCGCCCGTCGGTCGTGCCGTAGCGATGCCCCATGTCCGCGCCGAACAACTCGAACTCGGGCACCCGGTATCCAGCGCCGAGCCCGAGATCGACCCGACCGTTGCTCACCAGGTCGACCACCGCGACCTGTTCGGCAATCGACGCCGCCGAGTGCAACGGCGCCAGCATCACCGCGGTACCGATCCGTACGCGCGCGGTTCGCGCCGCGACCGCGGCCGCGAACGTGAGCGGCTGCGGGAGGTAGCCATCGTCGAAGAGATGGTGCTCCGACAACCACACCGAGTGCGCGCCGAGGCGCTCGGCCTCCTCGCAGAGTTCGAGGGTGGAGCCGTAGAGCCGGGCCGGGTCCTGCGGCCACATCGGTGCGTTGCGCAGGTCGAAGTACACGCCGACGTTCATGGACCGAGTGTGGCACGGACGACCGCGGAACAGTTCAATGATGCAACCACGTTCGGCGTGAGGGGCCCGCGTTCCCCGGGAGGTCAACAACCAGGTGATCGGCAGGGAGGCGCACGGGTTCCGGTTCGCGGCCACGATGCCCGCACCCGCGCAACCCCTGCGTGGGTGGCAGGACGAATTGCGGCGGCTCGAAAGTCTGGGGCTCTCCGCGCTCGTGGCGGCCGATCACTTCACCGACGGCTACACGTTCGAGCCGATGGTCGCGCTCACCGCGGCCGCGCTCAGCACCGACCGCGTCAAGCTGCAGACGGGCGTACTGGGCAACGACTACCGCCATCCCGTGCTCGTCCACCGGATGGCCGCGCTGCTCGACGTGGTGTCCGACGGCCGGCTCATCCTCGGGCTCGGCGCGGGCTGGATGGCGTCCGACTACGCGGCCGCCGGCATCACGCTCGACCCTCCGGGCGTGCGCGTGAGTCGCTTCGAAGAAGCGATCGCAGTGATCAAGGGCCTGTTCGCCGACGGTCCGTTCGAGTTCGACGGCGAGTCCTACCGGGTCCACGGGCTCGACGGGATGCCGAAGTCGGTGCAACGTCCGCACCCGCCGCTGTTCGTCGGCGGAGGAAGCCCGCGGGTGCTCCGCCTCGCCGGGCGCGAAGCCGACATCGTCGGCATCAACGCGAGCCTGCGCGCCGGCGCGCTCGGCGCCCACGCGATCCGCGATCTCTCCGCGACAGCGCGTCGCCGAGAAGATCGGCTGGGTACGCGAGGGCGCGGAGTCGGCGGGCCGCGACTTCAACGTGCTCGAACTGGAGATGAACCACTGGCTCGCGCGCGTCACGCCGTCAACCGCCGAGGCGCGCGATCTGCTCGATCGCATCGCGGCGCGCTACTCGGTCGACGCCGAGCTCCTGGCCGATTCGCCGAGCGTGCTCGTCGGGACCGCGGCCCAGATCGTCGACACGCTGCACGCCCGCCGCGAGCAACTGGGCATCAGCTACCTGCAGCTCGACGCCGGGTTCCCCACCCCCGACCTCGACGCATTCGCCCCCGTCATCGCCGAACTCGCCGGCACCTGATGCCCCCGTCGCTCGCTCCGCTCGCTCCGGCCCCGATAGAGGAGACGATCATGACGTTCAACTTCGTGCCCACCGACGACGTGGCGAAGATCCGGGCTCGGCTCGACCATCCCGTGATCGACGGCGACGGCCACCTCATCGAGTTCCTCCCGCTCGTGAACGACATCGTGCGCGAAGTCGCGGGCAACGACGTCGCCGACCGCTACGGCCGGTTCATGCGCCGCGCGCTCGCGCCCGACGACGCCGGGTTCATGCCCGCGCGCGTGTTCTGGGGGTTGCCCGAGGAGAACACCCTCGACCGGATGACGGTCACGCTGCCCGCGCTCACGTACCGGCGCGCCGAGGAGCTCGGTCTCGACTTCCTCCTGCTCTATCCGAGCTTCGGTCTCACCATCCTCGCGGTGCCCGACGCCGAAGTGCGCCAGGCCGTCGCCCGCGCGCTCAACACGTACTACGCGGAGATGTACGCCGCCTACCGCGATCGACTGGCGCCGGTCGCGGTGATCCCGACCTTCACTCCGGAGGAGGCCGTGGCCGAGCTCGACTACGCGGTCGGAACCCTCGGGCTGAAAGCCGTGGTCATGAACGGCGTGATCCCGCGCACTGCGACCGTCGACGGTACGTCCCGCAACTGGATCGACACCCTCGGCCACGCCAGCCAGTACGACTACGACCCGGTGTGGGCGAAGTGCACGGAGCTCGGGGTGGCGCCCGCGTTCCACGGCGTGGGCTACGGATGGGGCAGCCGGGTCTCGGCGACGAACTACGTGTACAACCACCTCGGCAACTTCGGGGCCGCCCAGGAGGCGGCCTGCCGGTCGCTCCTGATGGGTGGCGTGCCCCGCCGCTTCCCCGAGCTGCGATTCGCGTTCCTCGAGGGCGGGGTGGCGTGGGCCGCGCAGCTCTACGCCGACGTGCTCGGCCACTACGACAAGCGCAACCGCGACGCGGTGGCGAAGTTCGACCCGCGCCGCTTCGACCTCGACGTCTGCGCGGCGCTCCTCGACGAGTTCGCCACCGGCCGCATCGCCGACCGACGCGACCGCTACGAGCGCAACGCAGGCAAGGCCAAGGCCGCACCGCCCGACGAATCGCTGCCCTTCGACGACTTCGCCGAGTCGCAGCTCACCGATCCCGACCAGATCGTCGACGTGTTCACCCGCCAGTTCAGCTTCGGGTGCGAGGCCGACGACCCGCTCAACGCGCTGGCCTTCGATCGCGATGTGCTCCCGAACCGGGCCCGCTTGAACGCGATCTTCGCCTCCGACATCGGCCACTGGGATGTCCCCGACATGCGCGACGTGCTCGTCGAGGCGTGGGAGCTCGTCGACGACGGCCTCCTCGACGAGGCTGAGTTCCGCGACTTCACGTGCGGCAACGTCGTGCGCATGCTCACCGCCGGCAACCCCGACTTCTTCGCCGGCACCACGGTCGAAGGAGCGGTGAAGCCGTTCGTCGCGACCTGACCGTGACGGATTCAGTACGACTTCAGGCCGAGGTCGCGGGCGATTGCGTTGCGCTGGATCTGACTGGTACCACCCGAGATCGTCGCCACGATCGATTCGCGGTAGCGAAAGCTCATCACGCTCTCGGTCGCGAAGCCGTGACCGGCGAGGATCTGCATGCCCCACCGCGCCGCGTTCACGTAGGTCTCCGAGCCCTTCACCTTGGCCATCGCCGCCTCGCGGTGGCACTCGATCCCCTGCCCTCGCAACCACGCGGCGCGCTGGGTGAGGAGACGGGCCGAGTCGATGTCGGTCTGGAGGTCGGCGATCACGTGCGCCAATGACTGGAAGGTGCCGACGGGTCGGTCGAACTGCTTGCGCTCCTTCGAGTACTCGACCGCGAGGTCGAGCGTCGATTGCGCGGCACCCACGTAGCCGGCGCTCAACATGATGCGCTCGAGCTCGAGGCTCGACAACATGACCCGCCACCCGTCGTTGAGGTCACCCACGAGCGCGTCGCGCGGGACGACGACGTCGTCGAGGTACACCTCGTACGTGCCCAGGATGTGGCGGGCCAACGTGGGGATGCGCCGGAGCTCGACGCCCGCGGCTTGCGGATCGACCAGCAGCGCGCTGATGCCCCGGTGCTTCGGGGCGTCGCGATTGGTGCGGACATACATCAGGATCGTCGTGTCGGGCAGGCCCGCGCCCGTGCACCACATCTTCTGCCCGTTCACCACGAAGTGGTCGTCGCGCAGGTCGGCGACGGTGCGCAACGACGCGGCGTCGGAGCCGGCGTCGGGCTCGCTGATCGCCACTGCGTAGTTCCGCTCCCCGGCGATGATCTGGGGCGCCAACGTGCGGCGCTGCGCTTCGTCGCCCCATTCGAACACCGTGAGCGTCGGGATCAGCCGGCCCGAGAGACACATCGCGACGTCGAGGCTCGCCCGCCCCAACTCCTCGGCGACGATGACGAGCTCGAGCGGCGACGCCCCCGAGCCGCCGTACTCCTCGGGGAAAGGAAGCCCGAACCAGTCCATCGCCGCGAACGCGGCGTTGAGCTCAGTCGGCGGCGTGGCGCGGTCGTCCCACTCCTTCGCCACCTCGGGCGGGCATGTCCGCGCCACGAAGTCGCGCGCGGTGGCGCGCAGCAGTTCCTGTTCCTCGCTGAGCCCGAAATCCACGGCGGACGTCTCCCCATGACCCGGCGCGGGGCGTTGTTCCCGACCGGCCGGAAAGGTTGATTATTGTACTGATAGAACGATCTCGGGAACCCGACGATCCACTCCGAAGGAAGGCGCATGGAGCAGTCGCTACGGGTCTCCGACGTCGCCTCGCCGGTCAAGGTGCCCAAGACCGCGGAGCTCGTGGCCGCCCAGCTGCGCAACCAGATCGTGCGGGGCGAGCTGCGCGAGGGCGACGCCCTGCCGCCGGAAGCGGCCCTGATGGCGCAGTTCGGGGTGTCGCGCCCGACGTTGCGCGAGGCGTTCCGCGTGCTCGAGTCGGAGGCGCTCATCAGCGTTCGTCGCGGCGCCCGGGGTGGGGCACGCGTGCACACTCCCGACGGCGATGTCGCCGCGCGGTACGCGGGCTTGGTGCTGCAGTTCCGCGGCGCGACCCTCGCCGACGTCTACGACGCCCGCAAAGCGCTCGAGCTCCCCGCGGTGCGGCGGCTCGCGTCGGCTCATCCGCCGGCCGCGGTGGAGGCGCTCGAACGCAACGTCGAAGCCGAACGGCTCAACATCGACGACCCGGCCGAGGCCATCCGGCTGCAGGAGACGTTCCACCTCCTCATCGTGCAGCACGCGGGCAACCAGACGCTCACGATCTTCGCCGAGATGCTCCACCACATCATCGAGCTCCACAGCCAGTCGTACATCGCCCGGTGGGGCGGCGCGCCCGAAGAACGCAAGGGTGCCAAGCTCGGCGCCCGCACCCACGAGAAGTTCCTCGACCTAGTGAAGCAGGGCGACGTCGACGGGGCCGAGCAGCTCTGGGGCCGCCACCTCGACGAGGGCGCGGAGTACGTGTTGCGGGGCAGCAACGCCAAGACCGTCCTCGATCTGCTCGGCTGACCGGTCGACGATGGGGGCGCTGCTCGACGGCAAGGTCGCGATCGTCACCGGAGGCGGGCGCGGCATCGGCCGCAACCATTGCCTCGAGCTGGCCCGCCACGGGGCGCGCGTGCTGGTGAACGATCCCGGCGTGGCCGTCGACGGCGGGAGCGGCAGTGATGCGGGCGTCCGACCGGCCGACGACGTCGTGGCCGCGATCGTGGGCGGCGGCGGCGCCGCGATCGCCGACTACTCGTCGGTCACGAGTTGGGACGCGTCCGCGGCGATGGTGGCGCGCGCGGTCGACGAGTTCGGGCAGCTCGACGTGCTCGTCAACAATGCCGGCATCCTGCGCGACCGCATGATCACGTCGATGTCGGAGGAAGACTTCGACTCCGTGCTCGCGGTCCACGTCAAGGGAACGTTCTCCATGACCAAGCACGCGTGCGATCACTGGCGCGCGGTGGCCAAGGCCGGGGGCACGAACCGCGGCCGGATCGTCAACACGACGTCCGGCACCGGGCTGTTCGGCAACGTCGGCCAGTCGGCGTACGGCGCGGCCAAGGCCGCCATCGCCAACCTCACGCTCGTGACCGCGCTCGAGATGGGCCGCTACGACGTCACTGCCAACGCCATCTCCCCGGTGGCGGCGACCCGCATGACCGCGACCGCCGGCGCGGCCGACGCCACCTCCGACGCCGACGCCGGCCACTGGAGCGCCATGGATCCCGGCAACGCGTCCCCGCTGGTTGCGTACCTCGCGTCGGACGCGTCGGCGTGGCTCACCGGCCAGGTGCTGCGCATCGAAGGGGGCAACACGGTCCGCCGGGTGCACACGTGGGCGGTCGATCCCGGCGGGTACGTGGCGGCGTCGGGCGCCCGTCTCGACGCCGGCGAGCTCGTCGACGGGATGCGCAAGCTCTACGGCACCATGCCCGCCGGCCTCGACGCGGCGAAGAGTCTCGGGGTCGAGGGGGCGGCGTCTCGTGACCGACGGGAACGACGATCACGAGGCCCGCCTCGCTCGTCAGCGTGACCGCATGCGTCGCCACTGGGAAGAGGGGATTCCGTTCAACCGACTGTGCGGGCTCCGCGTGTCGCGTTGGGAACCCGATGGTGTGCAGATGGCGGTCGTCGGCGACGACCGGCTCGGCAACAGCCTCGACACCATCCACGGCGGCGTGGTCGCGACCCTGATCGACACCGCGGCCAGCGCGGCGGTGATGGTGGCCGACGAGGAGGTCCCGGCCCGCGCCGCGACCACGGTGTCGATGACGGTGCAGTACACCGGCCCCGCGCGGTCGGGTGACGGCCGACGCGTCTTGCTCGAAGCGCGGGCGCCGGCTCAGCTACGTGAACGTCGAGGTACGCGACGAGCGCGGGGCACTGGTCGCCCAGGGCATGGTGGTGGTCAACGTGGCCGCGCCGCGCTGATCAATCAATCCGGGGCGTCGATGGGCGGCGGCAACCCGGGGCCTGCCGTCAAGGGCGTGAAGTGCGGCGGTCGGCGCTCGACGAAGCTGTTCACGCCTTCGGCGAAGTCGGGCGTGTGGTGCAACTGGTCGACCAGTTCGGCCGTCTCGCGCCGGGCCTCGGTGAGATCGACGTCCCAGTGGTGGTTGAGCTGGTACTTCGTGAGCGCCATCGCCAACGGGCCACAGTGCTCGGCCAGATCGCGTGCATAGCTCAGCGCGGTGTCGAGCAGCGCGTCGGGTTCGACCACCTCGTGCACGATCCCGAGTGCGGCGGCTTCCTCGGCCAAGAACACGCGCCCCGAGATCAGGAGCTCCGTGGCCCGCGCGTGACCGATCATCCGCGGCAGCAACCACGAGATCCCGTGCTCGGCGAGCAGACCACGACGCGAGAACGCGGTGGTGAACTTCGCGCCCGCCGCCGCGAAGCGCACGTCCGCCACGAGGGCCTGGATGAACCCGATACCCGCGCATGCGCCGTTGACCGCGGCGATGATCGGCTTGGGAATCTCCAACGGGAACGTCTGAGGCCGACGGGGCCGGTCGGACAGCGGCTGCCCCCCGGCCACGCCCGTCAGCGCGGTGGCATCGAGTCCAGCGCAGAACCCCTTGCCCGCGCCGGTCACCACGATGGCGCGTACGTCGGCGCTCTCCGACGCCCGGACGAGGAGGTCGAAGTAGCGCTCCTCCATCTCGAGCGTCCACGCGTTCAGGCGTTCGGGACGGTTGAGCGTGAGCAGCGCCACGCCGCCACCGACCTCGTAGGCCACGACTTCAGGGGCATCGGCGGCACCGGACACGGCTTCGGTCATGGACGCAAACGTTAATACTATTGAACTGATAACGCGAGGCGAGACGGGACGAGACGAGCGGACGCCGGTGCAGACCGCGGCCGGGAGACGGGGGCAGGTGGCCGGCTGGAACTACGCCCGAACCTGGGAGACCCTGGCGGTCGAGGTGCCCGATCGCGCCGCGATCGTGGCCGACGGCCGGCGACTCACCTACCGCGAGCTCGACGCGCGGGCGACCCGGCTGGCCCACGCGTTCGCGGCCCACGGCGTGACCGCGGGCGACGTCGTGGCGATCTCCCTCGCCAATCGATCGGAGTACGTCGAGGCGTTCTTCGCCGCCCTCAAGCTCGGCGCGGCGCCGGCCAACCTCAACTACCAGTACGTCGCGGCTGAGCTCGCCCACGTCGTACGCGACAGCGACGCCGCGGCCATCGTGTTCCACGCCGAGGCCGTCGACGCGATGACCGCGGCAGTCGACGAGGTCGGCGGCCGGCCGCGACTGCTGCTTGCAGTCGGCGAAGTCGGCGAAGTCGGCGAAGTCGGCGAGGTCGGCCACGTCGACTGCGCCGGCCGGGTGCTCGGGTACGAGGCCGCGCTGGCCTCGGCCCCCCCGGGTCCGGTGCCCCGGGCGCGGATGCCTGACGGCGACGACGTGCTGTTCCTCTACACCGGCGGCACCACCGGCCGCCCCAAGGGCGTGGTGTGGCGCACCGACGACTACTACCGGCAGGGGTGGGAGGCGGCCCGGCCCGGCACCGAACCGCCCGACCCCACGACCGCGATGCGGGCGGGTAAGCGCGCCGCCACGTTGCTCCCGGCCTCACCTCTCGTCCACGCCACCGCGTTGGGCATGGCCACGGCCACGCTCAACGGCGGCGGCACGGTGGTCCTGCGGGAGGACCGGCGCCTCGACGCCGACGCCCTCTGGCAGCTCGTCGAGCGCGAGCGCGTGGCGGTGATGAGCATCGTGGGCGAGACGTTCGCCCGGCCACTGCTCGACGCGCTCGATGCCGGTCCCGACCGCTTCGATCTGAGCTCGCTCCGCGCCATCGTGTCATCGGGCATGGCGTTCACCGCGACGAGCAAACAACGGCTGCTCGACCGGCTGCCGGAGGTCACGATCGTCGACACCCTCGGCGCGTCGGAAGCGCTGATCACGCGGTCCACCGTCAGTCGCGGTCGTAGGGGCTCGCCCTCGTCGTTCGCGGCGGCCGCGAATGTGAAGGTGATCGCCGACGACGGCCGCGAAGTCGTCGCGGGATCCGACGAGGACGGCGTGCTCGCAGTCGCGGGCCGGCTCCCCCTCGGCTACCACAACGATCCGGTTGCCACCGCGCGCATGTTCCGTGAGTTCGAAGGCGTGCGGTACGCCACGCCCGGGGATCGGGCCCGTGTGCTCGCCGACGGCCGCATCGTGCTACTCGGACGCGGGTCGGCGTGCATCAACACCGGCGGCGAGAAGGTGTACCCCGAGGAAGTCGAGGCGGTGCTGCGCGCGCACCCTGCGGTGACCGACGCCGCCGTGGTCGGCGTACCCGACGACCGTTGGGGCGAGATGGTCGTCGCCGTCGTGGAGCTGGCCGATCGCTCCGTCGACGGCGCGCTCACCGAACACTGCCGCGCCCACCTCGCGGGGTACAAGCGGCCGAAGCGGATCCTCCCCGTGGCGGTCATCGACCGCACCGTGGCCGGCAAGCCCGACTACCGCGCGCTCCGAACCGTCGCTGCCGCGCGCCTCGCGGATCAGTCGCGCGAGACCTGAGGACGAGGCTCCTTCGGGAGCCCGAGCACGGTCTCGCCGAGGATGTTGCGCTGCACCTCGGAGCTCCCGGCGTAGACGGTGCCCGCCCGCGCGTTGAGGAGGAACACGTTGGCCCACGACGCGGTCGAGTTCGGCGCGCCGGGATCGTCGGTCCGCACGTTGCGCGACGGCCGGCGTCCGCTCGGCACCAACCCGTGCGGGCCCATGATCGTCATCGCCAACTCCGACGCGCGCTGGTGGTACTCGCTCCAGTAGAGCTTGGTGATCGACGCCTCGGGCCCGAGCGTGCCGTCGCGCAGGTAGCCGGTGAGGATCCGGTAGCCGAGGTAGCGCATCACTTCGACCTTCATCCGGCACCACGCCAACCGATCGCGCACGATCGGATCGCGGTCCGCGCCGTATTCGCGCGCCAGGTCGACGAGCCGATCGAGCTCGGCGCGGAAGAGGATCGGGTTGATCGCCGCCTCCTCCCCCCGCTCGTGACCGAGGAGGGTCATCGCCACGACCCATCCGTCGCCGGCCTCGCCGACCACGTTGTC
Source organism: uncultured Actinomycetes bacterium (assembly GCA_963819735.1). GTDB lineage: Bacteria > Actinomycetota > Acidimicrobiia > IMCC26256 > DASPTH01 > CAWFXC01. The sequence continues at coordinate 579,806 of CAWFXC010000002.1, forward strand.
GGCCGCGGTGCGGGCACCGTCGAAGAACACCTCGCAGAACTCCCGCTCGCCGTTGATCATCTCGATCGGGCGCACTTCGATGCCCGGCTGGTCCATCGGGCAGAGCAGGAAGGTGATCCCCCGGTGCCCGCTCGCCGCGGGATCGCTGCGCACCAGCACGAAGATCCAGTCGGCCTCGCGCGCCAGGGAGGTCCAGATCTTCTGCCCGTCGATCACCCACTCGTCGCCGTCGAGCACGGCGCGGGTGCTGAGCGCCGCGAGGTCGGATCCGGCGTCGGGCTCGGAGTAGCCCTGACACCAGCGGTCCTCGCCGGCGAGGATGCGGGGCAGGAAGCGCCGGCGTTGCTCCTCCGTGCCCCAGCGCAACAGGGTGTTGCCCACCATCTTGATCCCGAAGTTGTCGTACGGCGCGCCCGTGGGCACGCCGGCGCGTGCGAACTCCTCGGCCAGCACCACCTGCTCGAGCTGGGTGAGACCGCCGCCGCCGTACTCCCGGGGCCAGGCGACCCCGAGGAACCCGTGCTCGAAGAGCGTTCGCCGCCACTCGTCGACGAAGCGGGCGGCCGCGTCACGCTCGAGCGAGCCGATACCGCCCCACCCCGGCGGCAACTGCTCGGCGAGGAACGTGCGGACCCGCCCGCGGAACGCCTCGGCCGCCGCCGGGTACCGGGGATCCACCGGTCAGGCGGGGTGCGTCACACGGCACCGAGCAGGGCTCGGCCGTTGTCGCGCATGATGTTGCGCTGATCGTCGCTCGGGAGTGACTCGACCAGCTTGGCGAAGTCGGCGGGTACGGCGAGACCTTCGGCGTGCGGGAAGTCGGAACCCATCACGATCGAGTCGGAGTGCCCGAGATCCTCGACGATCTTCACGACGTCGTCTTCCGGATACGGCGCGATGCGCACGTGCTCGCGGAAGATCTCGCTGGGCCGCCCGGGGAGCGGACCACCGATCCACGGACCATTGCGCCCCATCCCACGGCTCTTGTCCATGTGGGTCACGAAGTGCGGGACCCACGACGCGCCGAACTCGGAGACCAGCACCATCAAGTTCGGGAACCGCCCGAACAGGTTGTCGAAGATCAGCGCCGACAGCGTGTCTTCGATGGGCCGCTCGCCGTAGGTGTTCTGCCACTGCCACGCCGACATGTGCCACGGCGCCGGAGTGCCGTCGTGCCCCCACGCCGGCGCGAGGTGCTCGTTGTACCAATGCTCCATGATGTGGAACGCGACCACGACCCCGGCTTCATCCAGTCGGGACCAGATCGGATCGAAGTAGGGGTCGCCCGGTGAACGACCGTTCGCGGGCCCGGTCGGGAACAGCACGACGCGCGCGCCGCGCTCGAGGATGTCGTCGAGTTCGGCGACCGACCGATCGAGATCACGGAACGACATCAACGCGGTCGGCGCGATGTGCGCGCCGTCGAAGTCCCACGTCTCGTCGAACCAACGGTTGAACGAATGGATGTTGGCGTACGCGACGGGCGTGTCCTTCACGTACTGCTCAACGGACAGCGACATTGTCGACGGGTAGAGCACGCACTGTTCGACGCCCTGCTCCGAAAGCAACTTCACGCGCGCGTCGCGTTCCTGGAACGCGGCCTCCATCGGCATCGGTTCATACGTCTCGTCGGGATTGCCCGACGACATCTGCTTGAGCATCTCCTTCAACGACCCGGGACGGTACGCGAGATCGAACCCGAGTCCCTGCTCGCTGTTGAACACCGCCACCCGGCGATCGGCCAGGATCGTCTCGGATCCGTTCGGAAGGCGCACCGGAAAGATGGACCGGTCGAGCAGATCCTTCGGCATGTACTTCGTGAAGGCATCGCGGGTCTCGTAGCAGTGGGTGTCGCAGTCGATCAGCCCGCTCGTGAAGTCGTCCATGGCTTCGCCCCCCGTCGAACCGACGTTCGCCGATAGGACAGACGATACGGCCTCCCCTGCTCGTCCTCCGTTGGACGGCCTGGACAGGTCCGAGCCCCCGAGCGGCACTTCGGATCATGGGGGCTCAAGGCGAGGCGCCCGGACCGGCGTTGCCCGGTCCTAGCGGCGTTGCCCGGTCCTAGCGGCGTTGCCGTGCCGTCGGGCAGACTCTCCCGCGTACGCCGACCGCACCGACAGGAGACTCCGATGGGAAGCACGTCCGAAGCCAAGATCCGGAGCCTGCTCGACGCCTGGGGCGACGGGAACGACGCGGTCAGCGCTGCGGTGCGCGAGCACTTCGCCCCCGACGCCACGTGGGAACAGCCTGGGCTGCCGACGACCAAGGGCCCCGATGAGGCCGTCGATCTCATCAAGGGGATGGACGGCATGGGCATCGCCGCGATCAAGGTCGACTACGTGAAGACCTCGGGCACCGACGACGTCGTGTTCACCGAGCGCGTCGACCACGTCGTGATGACCGACGGCTCCACCTCGATGTCGATCAAGGTGGTCGGTGTCACGGAGTTCCGCGACGGCAAGATCACCGCGTGGCGTGAATACTTCGACACCGGCACGCTCGGCCAACTGCCCGACGCCTGATACCGGCGCCGGTTTACGGGCGACGTACCCGCGCAGCTACGGGCGCCGCGGCTACTTGCGCTTCTTGCGCCGGCCGAAGTTGCGCTTGGGCCGCTTCTTCTCGAACTCGTCGAGGATGTCGGGTGCGGCGGCGTTGACGATGTCCTCGGCGGCGTCGAGCAGCGCGGCGACGTCGGCACCCGAGGGTTCCGGCTCCGGGGGCGTGTATCCCTTGGCCAGGGTGCCGACCTGCCAGCCGGCGTCGATCCGGCGCAACTCGTAGCCGACGCAATCGTCGGGACACCGCCACGGGGCCTCCGGCGCCAGGTCGATGCGACACTTGCGCACCACCTCGCCGGAGCCGTAGGTGCGGCTCTCGTAGTTCTTGCAGTCGGTGCGCATCGGCATGCCCACATTCTGACCGACGGCGGCCCCCCGAGTGGGGTCAAGCGAGCCAGTCGCCGGCGCCGTCGAGCAGATAGCGGCTGACCTCGAGGCAGCGGTCGAGGACCTCGCACGAGACCGCGTCGCCGTCGCGGATGTGGAGGAGCGACACCGACTGGTGGGCCACGATGCGCAGGGAGCGCTCCGGGGCGTCGGTCGCCGCCGGGATGGAGTCGATGGCCGACACCTCGAGCGGGAGGTCGGGGCCGCCGCGGCCGGCGAGATCGGTGGCCAGCACCAGCAGATCCGGGCCGTGCGGGAGGGGCGGCAGCGCCCAGGTGAAGTTGAGCGGGAAGTGGAACTCGTCGGGGGGATCCTCGACGTCGGCCCGCTCGATCACCGCGTCCTCGAACCCGAGCAGCACCCGGGGATCGATCTCCAACGACAGGTAGAGGTCGACGGGGCCCTCGCAGCCCTCCTCCGGATGGAGGTCGACTTCCCAGTTCTGGCGCAGTGAGTAGCTCTCGACGAAGTGGCGCTCGTCGTGCACGTGGAACCCGTGTTCGACCGCATGGTCCTTGAGATCGGCCACGAACCCCGCGATGTCGATCACCGCCATTTCGGCTGCTCCAGTTCTGCGACCACACGAAGTCCGTCGAGCAACGTCCGGAACGCGCGGCCACGGTGCGACACCGCGTGCTTCTCCTCGGGTGCCATCTGCGCAAAGGTACGCCCGTCACCCTCTCGGGGGATGAACACCGGGTCGTACCCGAAACCTTCCGGGCCCCGCGCTGCCTCGGCGATGACCCCTTCGACATCCCCGAACGCGGCCACCTCCCGGCCGTCGGGCCAGTGCGCCAGGGCCACCGTGGTGAAGCGGGCGGTGCGTTCGGCAGTCGGCACGCCGCGGAGCGCGTCGAGCAGCTTGGTCACGTTGTCGGCGTAGGTCGCCGACTCCCCCGCGTAGCGGGCCGTCCGCACCCCGGGCGCGCCGCCCAGCGCGTCGACCTCGAGCCCGGTGTCGTCGGCGAGGGCCGGGAGGCCGGTCGCCTCGCACAGCGCGACCGCCTTCAGCCGCGCGTTGTCTTCGAGCGTGACCCCTGTCTCGTCGACGTCGGGCACGTCGGCCGGGCGGGGCACCAGCTCGAGCGCGAGCCCGGCCGCCGTGAGCAGCTCGGTGATCTCCCGCGCCTTGTCAGGGTTGGCGGTGGCCAGGACGAGCTTCAACGCTTGCGGGGTGAGGGCGGTTCGGCGAGCACGAGACGCTGGAGGTCGAAGATCTGCGCGATGCCGTGCTCGGCGAGACCGAGGAGATCGTCGAGCTCATCCCGCGAGAACGGCGTGCCCTCGGCGGTGCCCTGCACCTCGACGAAGCGACCGGCCCCGGTCATCACGATGTTCATGTCGACCTCGGCCCGCACGTCTTCGGAGTAGTCGAGGTCGAGGTGCGCGAGCGCGTCGACGATCCCCACCGAGATCGCCCCGCACTGATCGATCAGCGGGTGCGACGCCATCTTCTTCTCCGAAACCAGGCGCGTGCACGCGTCGTGCAACGCGACGTACCCGCCACAGATCGAGGCGGTGCGGGTACCGCCGTCGGCCTGCAGCACGTCGCAGTCGACGGTGATCTGCACCTCGCCCATCGCGGTGAGGTCGGTGACCGCGCGCAGCGAACGGCCGATGAGTCGCTGGATCTCCTGCGTGCGCCCCGACTGCTTGCCGCGCGCGGCCTCGCGGTCGACGCGCTCGGGCGTGGAGCCGGGCAACATCGAGTACTCGGCGGTGACCCATCCGCGGCCCTTGCCGCGCATCCACCCCGGCACCCGCTCCTCCACCGAAGCGGTGCACAACACACGAGTCATCCCGAACTCGACGAGCACGGAGCCGGCTGCGAACTGCGTGAAGTCGCGCGTGAACGCGATCGGTCGCAACTCATCGGGCTCGCGCCCGTCACGTCGAATTCCCACGGGATCTCCTGGGCAGGGGGATCAGATCGTAGCGACGGCGGCGCTCGAACCGGCGGCCTGCGAGATCACCCGATCAGCTGGTGAACGTGGGCAGGATCACGACCGGTTCGGTCACGACGGCGACCGGGGCCACGGCCGGCGGCGTGGTGGTGGGCGTGGTGGTCGGCGTGGTCGTGGTCGTCGTCCCACACGCTGCCGGATCGGCGGTGTAGTTCAGGGTCACCGATCCGTCGCCGGTGTTCCCGCCCTGCACGAAGGTGACCCCCGTCGCGGCGGTCGCGGTGAACGATGAACCCCCTCCGCCACCGGCCGTCGGCCCGCCCCCGCCCTGGACGCTGCCGCCGCCACCACCGCCGTAGTACCCGCCACCGCCGCCGCCACCGGAGCCGTTCCAGTCGAAACCCCCTGCATCGGTGCTCGCGCCGCCGGCTCCGAAGGTACCCGGATCGCTGGTCCCCGTCGCCGGACTGTGCAACCCACCCACGCCGCCGGCACTCTGGGAGCCGCCGCCACCTCCAGTGGCCGACAGGGAGGCACCGGAGTCGCCGGTCAGATCGCCCCCGGCTCCGCCGACGCCTCCGGCACTGAACACGCCACCGCCACCACCGCCACCGGCGACGACCAACCGGTCGGCCAATCCGTTCGGGGCCTGGCGCACGTCGGACGCCCCGCCCCCACCGCCACCACCCAATTGTTCGAAGATGCCGGTCGGCGACCCGGCTGTCGCCCCGCCGTTCGACCCCCCGGGACCGCCGATGTTGCCTCCGGAGTTGCCGGCGCCGCCCGCGCCACCCACATTGACCTGCAGCACATCGCCCACGACCACCGCGATCGTGGCCGTCGTCGTTCCGCCTTGGCCACCCGAGGCACCGGAGCCGGCGTCCCCGACCCCACCCGCGGCGCCGACCGCCACGACCTGGACGGAGCACACGTCGGCCGGCACCGTGAACGTCGCGACACCCACGGTGGTGAACGTCGAAGTCGTCGCCCCCGACGAAACGGCGGTGAGGCCGATCCATCCGACTGCGAGCGCGACTCCAGAGACAACTCGCAGCGAACGATTGAGCACCACCGCACCCTAAGGCCGCCCACCGTCACTTTCGGGAGGAACTTCAGGTGTGTACCTGGAGGGCCCGGTGCTGAATCGCCTCGAAGCAGAACGCGACGAGCATGGCGAGACCGTTCGCGTCGGCGCCGAAGGCGTCCGCGGTCCCAACCTCGACGAGATGCTCGAAGCGCTCGAGCGCCTGGTACGGCTCGAGCGCATCCGGACCGACGAATGCGCCCATCTGGAACGACTGGTCGAGCCAGTCGAACAGCGTGCCGTCCATGATCCGGGCCGACACCTCGGCCACCGTCGCGGTCTCGCCGTCTTCGAGCAGCGCGTTCAAGCGGAACGCGAACAGCGTGTACGGGCCGATGTGCGCGGCCGTCACGCGAGCCGCCCCGTGGCACGAGCCCACTGCTCCACGTCGGCCCACGCCCACACCATCGCCTGGCGAAGCTGCGCCACCGGCGGCGGGAAGTCGGGATGACGGCGGCGCCACGAGTGCACCAGGCGCACGTCGCGGCGACCCAGTCGCTCGGCGATCTCTGCTGCCCCCACCAGATCTTCCACGCGCGTGCCCCCTCACGGCGTGACGCTAGACGGCCAATGAGGCCACACGGGTTCGCCCACGGCCGTGGGCAGTTCGCTCCGCGTCACCCGTCGCGCGGACTGGCAACGCCGGCCGCGGCCGACGAGCGGCGCGCGGTCAGACGGTGGTGATGAGGTCGGGCGTGGCGATGGTGACCGGGCCGCCGAACGCCTCCGCCCCCTCCTCCGCTACCTCGTTGGGATCGAGGTAGGGCCAGAGGTGGGTCAGGATCAACCGTTGGGCTGACGCCTCTCGTGCGGCCTTGCCCGCCTCCTTGGCCGACAAGTGGATGGGTGCCGGGCGATCGCGGTGGAGGTAGGTGGCCTCCGACAGGACGAGATCGGCGCCGGGCTCGAACTCGCCCACGCCCCAGCCCGGCCCCGTGTCGGCGCTGTAGATCAGGCGGCGACCGTCGGCCGTGGCCTCCACCGCATACGTGGGCGGCGGATGGTCGGTGCGGGCGAAGCGCATATCGATGTCGCCGATGGTGGTGGTGTCGCCGTCGCCGACCGCCCGCCAATCGAAGGTGTTGCCCCAGTCGTGCACGAGCGATAACAGGAACTTGTCGAGGCCCTCGGGGGCGTAGACGGGGAGACCCTCGACGCCCATGCCGTACCGCAGCAGCACGTGGAGGCCGTAGATGTCGACACAGTGATCGGGGTGCCCGTGACTGATCACGACCGCGGTGAGGTCTTCGATCGCCAGATGGCGTTGCAGGTGCGAGAAGGTCCCGTTGCCACAGTCGACCCAGATCGAGGTGGTACCGGACTTCAGCAGGTAACCGCTGCACGCGCCGCGGTGGGGCCCGCCGAACGAGCCCGAACATCCCAGCACTGTCAGTTCCACGAGATCGACCCTCTGCTCAGTGCCCGGTGGTTCAAGGCGAGCGGCCTCGAACCCAGTGGCCGCAGACCCTGCGGCCTCAAACCCATTGCCATGCTTCGACCGCTTCGACCTCGGGGCCGAGGAAACGCGCCCCGAGGGTGCGGAAAGTATCTACCGGTCCGCTGGTGAAAAAAACGTGTCGTGGGTCACTCGGGACGTCGGCGGCGGGGCCGACGGCCTCGAGGCCGTCCCGCGCCAGCAGGTCCCGGACCGCGAACGCGGTCTCATCGGCGCTCGAAACGAGCACCACCCCCCGGCCCATCACGTCGGCGATGGTACGCGCGAGAAGGGGGTAATGGGTGCAACCGAGCACCAAAGTGTCGACATCGGCGTCACGGACGGGGGCGAGCAGGCGCTCGGCCAACACGTGCACCTGATCCGACTCGACGTCGCCGGCCTCGACGAACTCGACGAATCCGGGACACGCGGCGCACGTGAGGTCGATGTCGGCACCGCTGCGTTCGCCCACCCGTTGGTAGGCGCCGGACGCAATGGTGCCGACCGTTCCGATGACCCCGATGCGGCCCGAGCTCGTCGCCCGCATAGCGGCGCGCAGGCCGGGCTCGATCACGCCGACGACGGGAATGTCGAGCTGCTCGTCGAGGGTGTCGAGCGCGGCGGCCGCCGCGCTGTTGCAGGCGACGACGAGCGTCTTCACGTCGTGCTCGAGCAACACGTCGGTGATCTCGAGCGCGTGTTTCAGCACCTCGTCGCGCGGCTTGGGACCGTAGGGGAACCGGCCGGTGTCGCCGAAGTAGATGATGCGTTCGTCGGGCAACAGGTCGATGAGCGCCCGCAACACGGTCAGCCCTCCGAGCCCGGAGTCGAACACGCCGATCGGACGCGCGCTCACGACGCTCCCCCGCCCACCGCCCGCGGCACGCCGGAGCCGGTCGGCCACCGCGGCGCCGATCCCGACTTCCACGGGCGCGACCGCGAGCACCACGTCGAGGCCACGGTCGTCGGCTTCGCGCAGGTGTCGGTAGAGCGAACGTGCGTACTCGTCGGCATCGGCCGGCGAACCGACGACGACGACGCGCGGGTCGAGCGCGTCGGGCAGCTTCGCCGCGAGTACGCCGACGCGCGCGCCCGCGTCCAACTCGTCGCGCGCGTACGCGACGACGCGGTCGTCGTCGAGCAGCACGACACGCGCGCGCGGCGCGTAGTGCGACGCGAGCGTCCCGGGCGCGCGCACGTCGCCGCCGGATCGCAGCGGCACGGCGCGGCCGAGCAGCGCCTCGATCCGTTCGTGGGACACGCCGCCGAGGCGCAGGATCGCGGGCTCGTCGGTGCGAACAGTCGACGATCGTCGATTCGACTCCGACCCGGCACGGACCGCCGTCGAGCACGACGTCGACGTCGTCGCCGAGGTCGCGGCGCACGTCGTCGGCGGTCGTGGGGCTCACCCGGCCGAACCGGTTGGCCGAGGGCGCGGCCACTCCCCCGCCGAACTCGCGCAACAAGGCCCGGGCCACCGGTTGGTCGGGCACACGGAGGCCGACGGTGTCGAGGCCGCCGGTCACGGCGTCGGGCACGCGGGCGGCGCGCTCGAGCACGAGGGTGAGCGGGCCCGGCCAGCATGCGTCGGCGAGCACGGTGGCGGCAGCCGGCACGTGACGCGCCCACTCGTCGAGTTGCTCCGGGGCGCCGAGGTGCACGATCACGGGGTGATCCGACGGACGGCCCTTCACCGCGAACAAGTGGTGCACCGCGTCCGCCGACGACGCATCGGCCCCGAGGCCGTACACCGTCTCGGTCGGGAACGCGACCAACCCACCGGCGCGCAGGGTGGCGACGGCGCGGGTGATCTCGGCCGGGGACGTGCGCACCGGGACCGCCCGCGTCACCAGTAGTTGATCCGGGTGGCCCGTTCGACGACCTCGTCGAGATCGTCGGTCCAGGCGCCCGACGAGAGGTACTTCCACCCGGCGTCGGGGAGCAGGGTGACGATGGTGCCGGAGTCCATCTGCGCGGCCATCTTGGCCGCCCCGGCCACTGCGGCACCCGACGACACACCGGCGAACACGCCGCATTCGTCGAGCAGGCGGCGCAACCACTCGATCGACTCGCGAGGACGCACGATGAACTTCCGGTTGAGGACCGCGGGATCGAAGATCGGCGGGACGAACCCGTCGTCGAGGGAGCGGAGGCCCTGCACGAGCTCGCCCGCCGGCGGCTCGACCGCGACCACCTGCACGAGCGGGTTCTGCTCCTTCAGATACCGGCCGACGCCCATCAGCGTGCCGCTCGTACCGAGGCCGGCGACGAACACGTCGACCTCCGGGCAGTCGCGCCAGATCTCGGGGCCGGTGCGCTCGTAGTGGGCCAACGGGTTGGCCGGGTTGCCGTATTGGAACAGGCGCACCAGCGAGGGGTCGTCGGCGCCGAGCTTCTCCGACAAGCGGATCGCGCCGTTGCTGCCCTCCTCGGCGGGTGACAGCACGATCTCGGCCCCGAAGATCTCGAGGAGTTGGCGCCGCTCGACCGACACGTTCTCGGGCATGACCACGCGCAACCGGTAACCGCGTAGACGCGCCACCATCGCCAAGCCGATGCCGGTGTTGCCCGACGACGGCTCGAGGATCGTGTCACCCTCGCGCAGCAGGCCCTCCTCCTCGGCGAGCTCCACCATCTTCAGGGCGATGCGGTCCTTCGACGATCCGCCGGGGTTCTGGCCCTCGAGCTTGGCGAAGATCCGTACGGCCGGGTTCGGCGACAGCGCGTGCACCCCGACCAGCGGCGTGTCGCCGATGACCCCGAGGATGTTTTCGTAGCGCATGGCGTGGCCGCCCGCGTCGCGAGACGGGACGTCAGCCTCCCGCGACCGCGGGCAGGATCGAGATGACGTCGCCGTCGGTGACCTTGGTGTCGAGCTGGTCGAGGTACCGGATGTCGTCGTCGTTGCAGTACACGTTGACGAACTTGTGGAGCCCGCCCTGCTCGTCGATCAACTGGCCCGAGAGGCCGGGGAAGCGACCGATGAGGTCGGTGAACACCTCACCGACCGTGGCGCCGTCGGACACGACCGACGACGCGCCGTCGGCGTGCGAACGCAGCAGGTTGGGCAGGCGGACTTCGACGGACATCGCTCCATGGTACAAGTCCGACTCCGACAAGTCCGACCCCTCCACTCGGGATTGTCCCGCCGGCCCGTGCTCCGGGCTCCGGGCTCCGGGCTCCGGGCTCCCAGTCGAGCTGAAGGCTTCAGCCCGATCGAGTGGGAGGCCCCCGGCCACCGCCCGCCGGTCGAGCGCGGCCGGCCCGGGTGCGGGTAGGCCGAGTGCTCGTGCGAGTGCGCGCGGGTCGGATTCGGGAGGGTCGTGTGTCGGCGGTGCCGATGCTCGCGGGCGCGGGTTCGGCGCTGACGGTGCCGTCGGCGGCTCGGTGCAGCGCCCAGCCGCCTTCGTGGGTGAGGACGTGATGCCTCCGACAGAGCAGCACGCAATTGACTTCGTTGGTCTCGCCCCCGTCGACCCAGTGGACGACGTGGTGCACATCGCACCAACGGGCCGGTACCCGGCAGCCCGGGAACTGGCAGTGCCGGTCGCGGCGGGCCACCGCACGACGCAGCGCCCGGTTGGGCAGTCGACTGCGCCGACCGAGATCGAGCACCTCCGACTTCCCGCGCATGATCAACCGACCGACACGGTGAATCGCACAGCAAGCGCTCCACCGCGCACTTGGCGAGCGGGCCGTGGCCGAGGATCTCGGAGCGAATCGCGAACAGATCCATCGGCATTCGGGCGCCGGAGCCGGTGCGGTCACCGGTGAGCGTGTCGTAGTCGATGACGACGTCAACCGACGTCGCCACCAGACGGATTGCGCCGGTGTCGTCGGACGGCGACGACGATCGACACAACATCATCAGCGCGTCGGCGCGCCGTTGCGAAAGGGAACGGGGTGCCAGGACGCCGTCGGTGGGGTCGGGGGGCTCCAGCGCATCGAGCACAGCGATGAACGTCGCGGTGGCCTCCGGATCGAGGAACCCACCGATCACGCCACCACCGATCGTGGGTGACACGTGGAGATTGCGCCGTTCGAAGTTCGCAGCGGCGTCGATCCGGGCGAGCTCGTCGTCGGCCAACTCGCGCCAGCGCCGAGCCACGTCGACCAAGTCGTCGGGCACCAACGCGCCGGCCGCGTTGAGCAATGTGTCTTCGTGCTCCGCGTAGAGCTCCTCGCGACCACGTGAAACCGCAGCGAGGGTCTCGACGTGCGCGACGGTGACGTCGCCGACGTCGAGCGCCTTCGCTGTCTGCTCGTGGTCGTTCGCGAGGCGAGCGGTTCGCACGAGCCGCGCCGCGGCAGGACGCGTCATGGGGGTGCGAGCCGCCAACCATCCCGCTGCACTCTGGGCACCGTCGTCGGCCCACGCGGCTCTCGCGTTCCACACCCCGACCACGCGAACGAGCTCGGCCTGCGCCCGCTCCACGACGGCGGCGAACTCGAGCACCTCCGCCGCCAAGGCAGCGTTCGACCAGCCCGACCGGTCGGACGCCGCGCCCGAAGTGCTCGCCGCGCTCATCGGATTCGACCGCTCGGATACGAACACACGTTCGATTCTAGACCTGCAACCCAGCAACTGCAAGGCCGGATCCGGCTCACTGGTCGACCGCTCGCAGGTCGCGAGCCCGCTCGACGAGCGACCACCAGCGGTCCCCCCGCATCACGACGCAGTCGAGGAGGACGATTCCCACGCCGCCGCACCGCCGCACGAGCTCCCGGTACGCGCGCACCTCGAACTCCGACGGGACCCGCGGCTCACCCGGCTCGACCAGCGCGATCGCGAGCGCGAACGCCTCGAGCTCTTCGGCCAGCAGGACGAGCTCGGGCACGCCGATCGTCGCGATCGCGTGGTACCGCGGATTGACCGCGACGCCGACGACGTGCAGCTGATGGTCGAGGCCGAAGACCAGGAGCCCTTCGCACTCTCCGCCGGCCGAGCACCGGCGGACGAACTGCGCGATGTCGTCGGGGCTACGGAACGTCCGCGGCGAGGGCTCGGATCCACTCGCCGGATCAGATCTCGCTTCCATGTGCGCTCCCCTCGCGTCGGTACGACGGGGAAGTCGAACGGGGAAGCTCGAGACGAACCTACGCCTCCCCTACGACACTCATCACAGGGCCCGGGCGCACCAGCGACGGGCGGGGCCGCCTACGCTGCTCGCCGGTGCCCACCGATCGCGCTCCCGGTTCCACCGACGGCGTGGCGCGCACGCCGCTCGCCGGGCTGCGCGTGCTGCACCTCGGCCACTTCGACCCGCAGTACTCACGGAACCGGATCGTCGCCAAAGCGCTGACGCGCGCCGGTGCGGACGTCCGCACCGTCACCGATCCGAGGCCGTACGCCCGACGAACACCCGCGCTCGTGCGCGGCGCGCTCGCGACGCCGGTCGACCTCGTGGTCGTGGGTTTCCCCGGCCACGCCGACGTCGTCACTGCCAAGGCGATCGCCCGCCGGTGGCGGGCCCCGGTGTTGTTCGACGCGTTCGTGTCGCTCGAGGAGTCCGCGGAGGACCGCGGTCGGCTTCCGGCCCCGGGCACGCTCGCACGTCGCCGCATCCAGCTCGAGGACCGGTGGTCGTGCCGGGCCGCCGACGTCGTGCTGGTCGACACCGATGCGCACGCCGACCACTTCGTCACCGACCTCGGCGCGGCCCGACACAAGCTGCGTCGCCTGTGGGTCGGCGCCGACGACGACATCATGCGACCCCGCGCCCCCATCGAGCACGACGGTTTCCGCGTGTTCGTCTACGCCAGCTTCATCCCGCTCCACGGGCTCGAGCACGTCGTGCGAGCCGCGGCCCACCTCGAGCAGCGCGGCGCGCCGGTGCGGATCGACGTCGTGGGCGGGGGCGACACCGAACCCGAGATCCGCGCCCTCGCGGCGCAGCTCGGTGTGCAGAGCGTGCGGTTCGCCGGCCGTCGCCCCTACGACGAGCTCCCCGAGTGGATGGCAGGCAGCGACCTCTGCCTCGGCATCTTCGGCACGTCGCCAAAGGCGCAACGTGTCATCCCGAACAAGGTGTACGACGCGCTGGCGTGCGCTCGTCCCGTGCTCACCGCCGACACGCCGGCGGTACGCGAGCTGCTGCGACCCGGTGTCGAAGTGGGGGTGTGCCCGCCGGGTGATCCGGTCGCGCTGGCCGACGCCATCGCCGGGCTCCGGCGCGACGGCGAGCTCCGGGAGGGCTTGGCGACCCTTGGCCACGCCAGATTCGTAGAAGCGGCGAGCCTGAACTCGTTGGCAGACGACCTCGCCGCGATCGTCGGCGAGCTGCGCTGAGCGCACCTCACATTACGATTCGCACGGATGAGATCCGGCTCGGGCGTCGCGCGGGCGACCGCGTCGGAGGCAGGATGACGGGAGCAGACCGCATCCGGACGGTCGCCTTCTACCTGCCCCAGTACCACCCCGTCCCCGAGAACGATGAGTGGTGGGGCCCCGGATTCACCGACTGGGTGAACGTGGCGCGCGCCCGACCGCAGTTCCGCGGCCACCAGCAACCACACGAACCCGCCGACCTCGGCTACTACGACCTCCGCGTGCCCGAGGTACGGGCGGCGCAGGCGGAACTGGCCGCCGCGCATGGCCTCGACGCCTTCTGTTACTACCACTACTGGTTCTCCGGACGGCGACTGCTCGAGCGACCGTTCCACGAGGTGCTGGAGCGGGGCGAGCCCGACTTCCCGTTCCTGCTCTGCTGGGCGAACGAGCCGTGGACGCGCGCGTGGGACGGAAAGACGAGCTCCGTCCTGCTGCCGCAGACGTACTCCGCCGAAGACGACGTTGCGCACCTCCGGTGGCTGGCGGAGGCGTTCGCCGACGACCGCTATCTCCGGATCGACGGCAAGCCGGTGTTCCTCGTGTACCGAGCGTTCCACCTCCCCGATCCCGTGGCCACCACCGACCGGTGGCGAGCTGAGGCGTCGCGGCTCGGCATCGGCGACCTCTACCTGTGCTCGATGCAGACCGGACCGGGCGAACGCCACCCCCCGTCGACCCTCGGTTTCGACGCCGCGGTGCAGTTCGCTCCTTTCTATGGGCTCACACCACGCGCCGGCACACAACGCGCGACACACGCGCTCAGCCGTCGACTCGGCGTGGCGTCGCGCTCGACCCGATTCCGCATCGGCAGCTACGAGGCGATCGTCGAGCAGCACCTGGCCGCGGAACCGGTCGAGTACAGGCGCTACCCGTGCATCACGCCCGGCTTCGACAACTCACCACGCCGGCCGGACCGCGGCGCAACGATCCTCGCCGGTTCCACGCCTGAAAAGTACGAGCGCTGGCTGCGCGCGACGGTGGAGAGATTCCGCCCGCCGTCGGCGGAGGAGAACCTCGTCTTCGTGAACGCGTGGAACGAGTGGGCGGAGAGCAACCACCTCGAGCCCGACCGACGATGGGGCCGCGGCTACCTCGACGCCCACGCGCGACTCCGGGCGACGGCGGCACTCGCGCCATGACCGCGCTCCCGCACTCGGGCGCGGCGGCGCGCGTGATCGCGCTCTACCTCCCCCAGTTCCACCCGATCCCCGAGAACGACGAGTGGTGGGGGCGCGGGTTCACCGAGTGGACGAACGTCGCGCGCGCGCGGCCACTCTTCCCCGGCCACGATCAACCCAAGCTGCCCGGCGCACTGGGGTTCTACGACCTGCGACTGCCGGAGACGCGCGCCGCGCAGGCCGAGCTCGCGGCAGCTCACGGGATCGAGGCCTTCTGTTACTGGCACTACTGGTTTGCCGGACGACGACTGCTGGAGCGACCGTTCCACGAGGTCTTGCGCAGCGGTGAGCCCGACTTCCCGTTCTGCCTCGGTTGGGCGAACCAGAACTGGTCGACCATCTGGACCGGCGGCAATCGCGTGCTCGTCACCCAGACGTACCCGGGGCCCGAGGACCGGCGTCGTCACTTCGAGGCGGTGCTCCCGGCCTTGCGCGATCCGCGCTACGTGCGCGTCGACGATCGACCGCTGTTCTTCGTCTACCGCCCGAGCGACCTGCCCGACGCGGCCGCGTTCGCCGACCACTGGCGCGAGCTGGCGGCGGCGGCCGGTCTCCCGGGTCTGTACCTCGTGGGAGAGACCAAGGGTGGATGGAGCGCGGCCGCCGGAGGGTTCGATGCCGAGCTCCAAGTGCCCCTCTACGAGGCGTCTCGCCGCCGCATCAACGGCCCGGTCGGTGCGCGCCTGCAACGGCTGCGGCGCCGCCCCCACCGGGTGCCCTACGAGTCGCTGGCCGCCTCGGAGCCGGCAGTCCTACCGCATCCGCGCCTGCCGGTCGTGCTGCCGAACTGGGACAACACCCCCCGCTTCGGGGCCCGCGGCTTCGTCCTCACCGGCGCGACGCCCGAGGCGTTCGGCAACCGCATGCGCGAGGCGGTCGACGCGGTGCGCGGCCTCCCGACCGAGCAGCGGATCGTGTTCCTGAAGTCGTGGAACGAATGGGCGGAGGGCAACTACGTGGAACCCGACCGCCGGCTCGGCACGGCCTACCTCCGGGAGGTCGCAGCCGCGGTCCAAGGTGCACCCGCCGGCACACCGCCCCGATGATCCTGTTCGTGGCCCCCGATCTCGAACGGCCGAGCGGAGGCGTGCGCACCATCTACCGCGCCGTCGACCTGCTCAACGACGCCGGCGTGGGCGCGGCGGTGCTCCACACGCGCGCGGGATTCCGCTGCACGTGGTTCGAGAACACGACCCGCGTCGTGTACCCGCCGATCGGCGTGAGCGGGCACGACGTGCTCGTCGTGCCCGAGGCGTACGGTCCGGACGACATCGCGCGCCTGGCGCCGGGCGTGCCGAAGGTGATCTTCAACCAGAACGCGTACCGGACGTTCCGCAGCGCGACCCGGCGCAACGGACGGGTGGTGGCCTCCGCCGCCGACCATCCCGACGTCGCGCGCGTGATCGTCGTATCGGAAGACAACCGAGCGCTGCTCGCGCGCGCGCTGCCGAACGCGCGGGTCGTCCGGATGCACCACTGGATCGACACGTCGGTCTTCCATCCCGGTCCGGAAGCGACGACGACTGCGCATCGTCGCGATGCCGCGCAAGCGCCCGCAGGAGTTCCAGCTCCTCACCGACATCCTGTCGTCGCGCCGGGTGCTCGACGGGTGGGACCTCCGCACGCTCGAGCAGGAGCCGGAGCAGGCGGTCGCAGCCGAGCTGCGGCGGGCCGCATTGTTCGTGGCCCTCGGACGCGAGGAAGGCTTCGGCCTCCCCGCGGCGGAGGCCTTGGCGAGCGGATGCCCGGTCATCGGCTTCCACGGAATGGGCGGGCGCGAGCTGTTCGGGTCGGAGTTCGCGGTCGCGATCGAGGACGCCGACGTGCTGTCGCTCGCAACTACGGTCGAGGAGTTCGTGGTCGGGTACGACCGAGACCGAGCGCGGTGGGACCGGCTGGGCAACGACGCGGTCGCGTTCGTCACGTCCACCTACTCACGCGACCAGGCGACGCGCGACCTGCTCGGATGCTTCGACGGGATCACACCCGGCGCCGAGGTCGCGACCACGCTGGAACGGACCGACCTGCCCCGGCGCAGCCTGGCGTGGCGGGCACGCGCACAACTGGTGAAGATCGGCCGGCGGGTCGTGCCTCCGTCCCCGCAATGAGGTCGCGAATGAGCCGGAGTGCCCGGCGCGAACGGTGCGAAGCTGGCGAACGATGAGCGAGGCAGGGTCCACCCCACGCGTCCTGGCGCTGATCCCCGCGCGAGGTGGATCGAAGGGTCTCCCGCGCAAGAACGTCCTCGACTTCCTCGGCCGTCCACTCCTCCAATGGTCGATCGACGCGGGCATCGAATCGCGCCGGGTGGAACGGATCGCGGTGTCGACCGATGATCCCGAGATCGCCGAGATCGCGCGCTCGGGCGGCGCCGAGGTTCCCTTCCTCCGGCCCGCGGAGCTGTCGGGCGATCAGGTGCTCGACCTTCCCGTCTTCCAACACGCGCTCGAGTGGTTCCGCACGAACGAGGGCTACGTGCCCGACATTGTCGTGCAGCTCCGGCCGACGTCGCCCCTGAGGCCGGCCGGCCTCGTCGACCGAGCAGTGGATCTCCTGCTGTCCGACGACCAGGCGGACTCCCTGCGGGTGGTGACCGAGCCGGCGAACAATCCGTTCAAGATGTGGCGGATCGAGGAAGGTGTCCTCACGCCGTTGGTCGACAGCGGCATACCGGAGCAGTACAACCAACCCCGCCAGGCGTTACCGACGGCCTACTGGCAGATCGGGACGCTCGACGTGATCCGGACCCCGACCATCACGGAGCTCGGGTCGATGTCGGGGCGGCGGATCCTGCCGCTGGTCGTGGGGCCCGAGCTCGCGGAAGACATCGACGACGAGCGGTCGTTCCGAGCGGCCGAGGAGGCCGCGCGGAGGCTGGGTCTCGGACGGCAGCCGTGAGGGTCGCGGTCGTCGGCACCGGCTCCGCGGGA
>CAWFXC010000003.1:5000-345257 GCA_963819735.1 uncultured Actinomycetes bacterium
CCGCCTCCGCCACCTCCCCCGACCCGTCGCCGTGGTAGAGGTCGACGATCGTGCGGCCAAGGAGCCGTTTGGCGTCGACCGGCGCCAACGTGCCGTCGGCCAGCGCCCCGGTGATCTCGTCGATGCGGTCGGGGTGCCACCCGGTGGTGAGGGTGAAGTACCGGGGCATGAGCTCGTCGGGGATGCGCAGGACCTTGGCGAACTGCTCCCCCGGCGGCTCGGCGATCCCGATGAAGTTGCCCAGCGACTTCGACATCTTGTTGACGCCGTCGGTGCCCTCGAGCAACGGCGTCGTGAGCACGCACTGACCGTCCTGGCCCTCCTGCGTCTGCAGGGTGCGGCCCATCAGGTTGTTGAACAGCTGGTCGGTGCCGCCGAGCTCGACGTCGGCCTCGACCATCACGGAGTCCCACCCCTGGAGCAGCGGGTACAGGAACTCCATCACCGAGATGGCGACGCCCTCGCGGTAGCGACGCGAGAAGTCGTCGCGCTCGAGCATGCGGGCGACGGTGGTGCGGGCGGCCAGCCGGAGGACGTCTTCGATGCCCATCTCGCCCAGCCACTCGGAGTTGCGCCGGATCTCGAGGTTCTCCGAGAGCAGGATGCGGCCCGCCTGCTCGATGTAGGTGGCGGCGAACGCCTCGACTTCCTCCTTCGACAGGCGGGGGCGGGTGGCCGAGCGCCCCGACGGGTCGCCGACCTGGGCGGTGAAGTCGCCGATGATCAGGACCGCGGTGTGCCCGAGCTCCTGGAACTGGCGCAGCTTGCGGAGCACGACGGCGAAGCCGAGGTGGATGTCGGAGGCGGTGGGATCGATGCCCAGCTTGGCCCGGAGGGGCCGACCGGTCGCGAGCTTGCGCCGGAGGTCGTCCTCGGTGATGAGGTCGACCGCGCCGGTGCGCAGGATCCGGATCTGCTCGTCGACGGCGACTGCGGGCATGGCCCAGGAACGCTACCCGGCCGGGAAGCGGGGTCCCCGACTCAAATTCGGGTCGCCGGGCACGGTGAAGCGCCACGGGTACTCGTCGCCGCGGCCGATGGCGAGACCGACCCGCACCGACACGCCGGGTTCGTCGGGAGGGGCGACGCCGTCGTCGACGATGTGCAACGGGCCGCGCACGAGATCGGCGCCATTGTCGGCCCCGTCGATGCCGAACGCCTGGCAGAGGCGCGCCGGCCCGGAGCACAGCTGACGATCGGAGCGGGCCTTCACCCGGCGGGCCCGCATGAGCTCGAGGCCGGCCACGGGCGCGGCGGCCCGGAGCAGCACCGCGGCGGCGTCGCCAGGTTTGGTGGCGACGACGTTGGCGCACCAGTGCATGCCGTAGGTGAAGTACACGTAGAGGCGACCGGGCGCGCCGAACATGACCTCGGTGCGCGGGGTCATACCGCGGTAGGCGTGGCTCCCGGCATCGTCGGAGCCGAGGTAGGCCTCCACCTCCACGATGCGCGCCGCGAGCTCCGGGCGACTCGGCGTACCGCGGATGAGCAGCTTGTTCAGCAGCTGCGGCGCGAGCTCGAGCGCGTCGCGGGCGTAGAACGAGCGCGGGAGCGCCTGGCTCAATTGGGGAGCTCGAGCCAGCGGGACTGGTCGTCGAGCCGAACCCGGGCGGTGACCAGTTGTTCCGCCACCGAATCGGGGCCCGCGCCCCCGGGGGTGGTGCGGCGCAGCACCGCGGCACCCGGCTCCAGCAGGGTGAGCGCCTCGGGGCCGAGGTCGGGGGCGGTCATCACGAGTTCGCCGAGCGGGACCCCGCGCTCCTGGGAGTGGCGCACGAGCTCACCGACGCGTGCGTGGGCCTCGCGGAAGGGCACTCCCCGGTCGACCAGCCATTCGGCGAGGTCGACGGCCGACGACGCGGGCGTGTCGGCCGCGCTCCGCATCCGGTTGAGCATGAGCTCGGAGGTAGCCAGCAGACCGGCGATGGCGCTCAGCGCGAGTCGGTTCTGGTCGAGCGCGTCGAAGAGGGGCTCTTTGTCTTCCTGGAGGTCGCGGTTGTAGGCGAGCGGCAGGCCCTTCAACGTGGCGAGGAACCCGGTGAGATCGCCGATGAGGCGGCCGGCCTTGCCGCGGGCGAGCTCGGCGATGTCGGGGTTCTTCTTCTGCGGCAACATCGACGACCCGGTGCTGTACGCGTCGGCGAGGCGGAGGAATCCGAACTCGTCGCTCGACCACAGCACGATCTCCTCGCCGAGGCGGGAGAGGTGCACCTGGGTGAGCGCGGCGACGAACAGCGCCTCGGCCACGAAGTCGCGGTCGGACACCGCATCGAGCGAGTTGTCGAACCGCCGCGCGAAGCCGAGGTCGGCGGCGACCCCGTCGGGATCGAGCGGGAGACTGGAACCGGCAAGCGCACCCGCGCCCAGCGGGGACACCGCGGCGCGCGACAGCGCATCACGCCAACGTTCGACGTCGCGTGCGAAGGCCCAGAAATGGGCGAGGAAATGGTGCGCCAGCAGGACCGGTTGCGCGCGCTGGAGGTGGGTGTAGCCGGGAAGGTAGGCGTCGTCGGCCGCGGCCGCGAGTTGGACGAGCACCTCCTGGAGCCGGTGGACGTGCAGCGCGGTGTCGGTGCCCTCGCGTCGGAAGAACAACCGCAGCGCGGTCGCGACCTGATCGTTGCGGCTGCGCCCGGTGTGGAGCTTCGCCCCCGCGGAGCCGGCGAGCTCGGTGACCCGACGCTCGATCGCGGTGTGGATGTCTTCGTCGCTGGCGCCGAACTCGAACGTGCCGGTCTCGAGCTCGGTTCCGACGCGATCGAGCGCGGCGAGCACCATCGCGCTCTCGTCGTCGGTGAGCAACCCCACCCGGCGGAGCATGCGGACGTGCGCGCGCGAACCGGTGAGGTCGTCGGGCGCGAGCCGGGCGTCGAACGACAGGCTCTCGGTGAACGCGAGCAGCTCGTCGGCCGGACCTTCGGCGAAGCGGCCGTGCCAGAGCGTCATGAAGTACCCGCGGCTTCCGGATCGACGCCGTACGCCGTGGGCCCGCCCTGCTCGCGGGCCCATGTCTCGACCGAGAGGCCCCAGAGGCGCACGAACCCGGCCGAGTCTTCGTGCCGGAACGAGTCGGAGGCGTCGTACGTCGCGAGGTCGTGGCTGTAGAGGCCGTGGTCGGCGCGCCGGCCGACCACGAACGCGCGGCCCGGCTCGAGCCGGAGGCGCACCTCGCCGGTGACGTGACGCTGGGCGTGACCCATGAACGCGTCGAGCGCCTGCTTGAGCGGCGAGAACCAGAGGCCGTCGTAGACGAGTTCGGCGTAGCGCGGCTCGAGGCGGGCCTTCTCCCGCATCAGGTCGCGTTCGAGGGTGATCGACTCGAGGTCGGCGTGGGCGAGCAGGACCGCCAACGAACCGGGACACTCGTAGGTCTCGCGGCTCTTGATGCCGACCCGCCGGTTCTCCACCATGTCGAGGCGGCCCCAGCCGTACTCGCCGACGATGGTGCCGAGCTCGATGACCAGCTCGTGGAGCGGCGTGCGCACTCCGTCGAGGGAGACGGGCACACCCTGCTCGAAGCGCACGACGATCTCACGCGCGTCGCGGGGCGCGTCGGCGATGTCGCGGGTGAGCGCGTACGCATCGGCGGGCGGCGCAACCCACGGGTCCTCGATCATCCCGCACTCGATGGCCCGGCCCCAGAGGTTCTCGTCGATCGAGTACGGGCTCTTCTTGGTGACGCTGATCGGGATCTGGTGCTTGGCCGCGTAGTCGATGCTGTCGTCGCGCGAGAAGCCCCACATGCGTACCGGCGCGAGCACCTCGAGGTCGGGGGCGAGCGCGCGCACCGACACCTCGAACCGGACCTGGTCGTTGCCCTTGCCCGTGCAGCCGTGGGCGACGGCGTCGGCGCCGAACTCGCGTGCCGCGAGCACGAGGTGCCGCGCGATCACCGGGCGCGACAGCGCGGACACGAGGGGGTACTTCCCTTCGTAGAGCGCGTTGGCGTGGATCGCGGGCACGAGGTACTCGGCCGCGAACTCGGCGCGGGCGTCGACGACGCGGGCCTCGATGGCACCGGCGGCGAGGGCCCGGGCGATGATCTCGTCCCACGGGTCGTCGGCCTGTTGCCCGACGTCGACCGAGAGCGCGATCACCTCGGCGCCCCACTCCTCCTGGATCCACTTGACCGCCACCGACGTGTCGAGTCCCCCGGAGTACGCCAACACCACTCGCCTGGCCATCTGTGGTCCCTTCTCCAACTCTTCGGGTGTTTGGAACTGCAGCTTTCGAAACTGGCGCTGCGCTACAAGCCGGCGAGCCCGGCCAGCTCGGCGGCGACCGCGGCGCCACCGACGTGCTCCGCGCACACCAGGATGATCGTGTCGTCACCGGCCACCGTGCCGAGTACGTCGGGCAGCCCGGCGCGGTCGAGCGCGGACGCCACCACGTGCGCGGAGCCCGGCGGGGTGCGCAAGACCACGAGATTGGTGCTGTGGGCGACTTCCACCACGAACTCCCCCATGACCCGCCGCAGGTGGTCGTCGGGCGCGGTGCGTTCCTTGGCGTGCTCGGGTATCGCGTACGCCATCGCGCCACCGGGGATCCGCACCTTCACCGCGCCCAGCTCCTCGAGGTCGCGGCTGACGGTGGCCTGCGTGGCGACGACACCGTCGGACGCCAGCATCTCCACCAGTTGCGCCTGGCTGGAGATGGCCTGCTCCTCCAGCAACCGGGCGATCCGGTGCTGCCGCTGAGGCTTGCCCAACGTCGCCACTAGAGGAAATTCTTCATCAGATGGGCCGATTCCGCTCGGGGGTCTCGGCCAGGAGGAGCGCGAACAGGGCGCGGGCGCCGTGCATGCGGTTGGCCGCCTGCTGCCAGATGGCCGAACGAGGACCGTCGACCACTTCGGCGGTGACCTCTTCGCCGCGGTGCGCGGGCAGGCAGTGCAGGAACCACGCCTGCTCCCCCGCCGCCTCCATGAGTGCGGCGTCGACCGTGTAGCCGGCGAACGCGGCGAGCCGGGTCGCGTTCTCGGCCTCCTGGCCCATCGACGTCCACACGTCGGTGTAGACCGCGTCGGCGCCGGGGACGGCGTCGTAGGGATCGGCGACGAGATCGATCACGCCCCCGAGGTTGCGCGCGCGTTCGACGGTCACGTCGTCGAGCTCGTAGCCCGGCGGCGACGAGACCGTGAGCTCCACCCCCGACAGCGCCGACGCGTACGCCAGCGACGCGGCGACGTTGTTGCCGTCGCCGACGTAGACCAGCCGACGGCCCTCGAGGGTGCCGAGCAACTCGCGCAGGGTGAGGAAGTCGGCGATGGCCTGGGTGGGGTGCGCGCGGTCGGACAGGAGGTTGACCACGGGGACGTCGACGGCCGCCGCCATCTCCTCGAGCGTCGCGTGGTCGAACACCCGCGCCGCGATCACCGCGCAGAAGCCGGCGAAGGTGCGGGCGACGTCGGCGACCGGTTCGCGCACGCCCAGGCCGACCTCCTCGGGGCGGATGTAGATCGGGTGGCCGCCGAGGCCGACCACCGCCATCTCCGTCGACGCGCGCGTGCGCGACGACGGTTTCTCGAACAGCATGGCCACGCCCCGGCCCGCGAGGAGTTGCGGGATGCCGGTGGGGTCGGCCTTCCACTTCTCGGCCGCGTCGAGCACGGCCGAGAGATCGGCCGGCGTGAGATCGTCGACCTCGAGGAACCGCGACGCGGTCACGCGCGAGCCGTCCGGGCGTCGAGCACCGACTCGAGGATGGCCAGCGCGGCGTCGATCTCGTCGTCGGTCACGAGCAACGACGGCGCCAACCGCACCGCGGTGGGCGTCACCGCGTTGACCACCAGGCCGGCGCGCAGGCAGTCGCCCGCCACCTCAGGAGCCGCGACGCCCTCTGCCAGTTCGGCGGCGATGAGGAGGCCCACGCCCCGCACGTCGGCGACCGCGGGGATCGCGAACAGACCCTTGGTGAGTCGCGCCCCCGCCCGCGCCGCCAGTGCGGGCGCGTCGACCGACTCCATGACCTCGAGCACCGCGAGCGCGGCGCGCGCGGCGAGCGGTTGACCGCCGAAGGTGGTGGCGTGGTCGCCGGGGCGGAATGCCTCGGCGACTTCCGTGCGAGCCCAACACGCGCCGATCGGCACACCGTTGCCGAGCGCCTTGGCCATCGTGACGATGTCGGGGCGCACGGCGGGCGCGTGCTGGTAGCCGAACCAGCGCCCGGTGCGGCCGAGGCCGGTCTGCACCTCGTCGATGATCAGGAGTGCCTCGCGCTCGTCGCAGAGTGCGCGCACACCTGCGAGGTAGCCGGGCAGGCGACGGCTGGACACCGCCCTCCCCCTGCACCGGCTCCAGCAACACCGCGCACACCCGCTCGTCCATCGCCGCGGCGAGGGCGTCGAGGTCGGCGAACGCGACCTGCCGGAAGCCGGTGGGCAACGGCTGGAAGGTCTCCTGCTTCTGCGGCTGCCCGGTGGCGGCCAGTGTGGTGAGCGTGCGGCCGTGGAACGAGCCCCACGCCGACAGCACGTGGAAACGATCGGGCCCGCCGTTGGCCTGGCCGTAGCGGCGGGCGAGCTTGATCGCGGCTTCGTTCGCTTCGGCGCCGGAGTTGCAGAAGAAGACCTTCCCGCCGCCGCCGTGCAACGCATCGAGTCGCGCCGCCACCTGCGGCTGCCATTCGTTGTAGTAGAGGTTCGACACGTGCAGCAGCGTGCGCGCCTGATCGGCGATCGCGTCGGCGACGGCCGGATGCGCGTGACCGAGCGCGGTGACTGCGAGGCCGCCGAGGAAGTCGAGGTATTCGTTGCCCTCGCTGTCCCACAGCTTCGTGCCCTCGCCGCGCACGAACGCGACCGGGAGGCGACCGTAGGTCTGCATCCCGTGCTCGGCGTCGAGCGCCTCGATCTCCGCGAAGGTGGTCATGAGACGCCGTCGATCATCGTGCCGATGCCTTCGTGGGTGAAGAACTCCAACAGGAGCGCGTGCGGGATACGACCGTCGAGGATGTGCGCGCGCCTCACGCCGCCGTGCAGCGCGTGGATGCACGACTCCAGCTTGGGGATCATCCCGCCGTCGGCCTTGCCGGTGGTGAGCATCTGCGCGAGGCCCTCGACGTCGATCCGCGAGATCAGTGACGACTCGTCGCTGTAGTCGGCGTAGAGGCCGGCGACGTCGGTGAGGTACACCAGCTTCTCGGCCGCCATGGCCAGCGCGATCGCACCCGCGACGGTGTCGGCGTTGATGTTGTAGGCCTGGCCGAGCTCGTCGACCCCGACGGTCGCGATCACCGGGATCAGCTCTTCGCGCAGCAGCTTGTGCACGATCGACGGGTCGATGCTCGTGACGTCGCCGACGAACCCGAGCCGCTCGTCGCGCATCTCGACCTTGATGAGCCCGGCGTCTTCACCGGAGAGACCGACCGCGTACGAACCGTGCTGGTTCAGCGCGGCGACGATCTCCCGGTTGACCTTGCCGACGAGGGCCATGCGCACGATGTCGACGCTCTCGGCGTCGGTGACGCGGAGGCCGTCGACGAACTCCGGCTCCTTGCCCAGCCGGCGCATGAGCTCGCTGATCTGCGGACCGCCGCCGTGCACGACCACGGGGTTCATGCCCACGAGGCGCATGAGCACGACGTCTTGGGCGAACCGATCGGCCAGGACCGGGTCTTCCATCGCGTGGCCGCCGTACTTGATCACGACGGTGCGGCCGGTGAACTCGCGGATGTAGGGCAGCGCCTCCGACAGGATCGACGCCTTCTGCAGGACCTCGGCGTTCACGGGTGACGACATCAGCTGGTGCCCATGTTCTCGTCGACGTACGCGTGGGTGAGGTCGGTGAAGTACACCGCGGCCTCGCCGTGGCCGGTGTGCAGATCGCAGGTGATGTCGATCTCGCGGCCTTCCATGGTGACGCGGACCGTGGCTTCGTCGTGATCGCACGCGATGCCGTCGCGGCAGACGGCCACGTCGTTGTACGCGATGGTGACGCGCTCCGGATCGAACATCGCGCCGCTGGCGCCGACCTCCGACAGGATCCGGCCCCAGTAGGGATCTTTTCCGTACAGAGAGCACTGCACCAACTGGCTGGAGGCGACGGTGCGGGCCGCGAGGCGCGCGTCGTCGCGCGAGCGTGCGCCGCGCACGACGATCCGCGCCAGCTTGGTTGCGCCTTCGGCGTCGGCCGCCATCTGCCGGGCGAGATCCGCGCACACGCTCGCGAGTGCATCGCCGAGGGCGTGGAACGCCGCGCCGCTCTCGCGCGTGATCGGTGGATTGCCAGTGGCTCCGTTGGCGAGCACCAGCACGGTGTCGTTGGTGCTCCGGCAGCCGTCGACGACGAGCGAGTTGAAGCTGTCGTCGACCGCGCGCTCGAGCAACGCGTGCAGTGCATCCGGCTCGATCGCGGCGTCGGTGGTGAGCACCGCCAGCATCGTGGCCATGGCCGGCGACAGCATCGCCGCGCCCTTGGCCATCCCGCCGACCGTGGCCTGGAGGCCGCCCCCGAGATCGGCGAACCGGAGCGTCTCCTTGCGGACCGTGTCAGTGGTGAGCATGGCGTCGGCGGCGGCGGCGCCACCCTCGGCGTCGGCCCGGAGTTGGCCTCCGAGCTTCGGGATGCCGGCGACGACCGGGTCCATCAGCATCGGGATGCCGATCAGGCCGGTCTCGCACACCAGCACGTCGGCGGGCGCGCAGCCGAGCGCCTCGGCGGTGAGCTCGCACATGCGGAGCGCGTCGCGCCGACCCTGCTCCCCCGTCGCCGCGTTGGCGTTCCCGGAATTGAGCACGACGGCCGCGGCGCGTCCGTCGGCCAGGTGCCGACGGCTGATCTGGACCGGCGCCGCCGCCACCAGGTTGGTGGTGAACACGCCCGCGGCCGTGACCGGCCGGTGGTCGACGGTGGCGACCATCGCGAGGTCGGGGTCGCCCGACGCCTTGATCCCCGACGCCAGGCCCCCGGCCTCGAACCCGGGCACGGCAGTGACGCTCATGGCTTCCCGCTCTCGGTGCTGCGCACCGGGCCGCTCGGGCCCCGGCGAGCGCCTGCGAACAGTCCGTGTGTCTTGGCTCGCCTCATGGCATCAACCCGATGGTGGAGAGGCCGAGGGCCTCGGGGAGGCCGAGGAGCAGGTTGGCGTTCTGGAGCGCCTGGCCCGACGCGCCTTTCACCAGGTTGTCGAGCGCGCCCAGCGCGAGCACGGTGTTGGTGCGGGGATCGTGGCGCACGGTGACGTGGGCGGCATTGGAGCCGAGGGTGGCCTTGGTGGAGGGCGACCCATCAGCGACGACGACGAACGGCTCGTCGGCGTAGAACTCGCGGTAGTAGGTGAGCAGCGTGTCGGTGTTCAGGCCGTCGACCGCCGGACGTGCGTAACAGGTGGCGAGGATCCCCCGGGTCATCGGCACGAGGTGCGGCGTGAACAGCACCTGCACCGGCTGCCCGGCGACGTGACCCAGCGCGAGCTCCATCTCGGCGGTGTGGCGGTGGTTCAACAGTCCGTAGGCGTTGACGTTGTCGCTCACCTCCGCGAACAGGCTGGTGGTCTTCAGGCCCCGCCCCGCGCCCGAGACACCGGAGACCGCGTCGACCACGATGCCCTGGGGCTCGACCAGGCCGGCGGCGAGGAGCGGGGCGAGCGCGAGCGAAGCGCTCGTGGGGTAGCACCCTGGCGACGCGACGTGGCGGGCGGCGAGGATCTCGTCGCGGTAGAGCTCGGGGAGGCCGAAGGCGAACCGTTCGACCAACTCGGGTGCGGTGTGGCGCTCGCCGTACCACTGCTCATAGCTCGCCACCGGGAGGCGGAAGTCGGCCCCGAGGTCGACCACGTGCCCGACGGTGTCGACCAGCGCGCCCGCGATCGCCTGCGAGGTGCCGTGCGGGAGGCACAGGAAGGTCACGTCGAAGCCGGCGAGCTCGGCCGGCGCAACCTTCTCGTAGGTGAGGGCGGGATACGCGGCCGTGAGCGACGGGAACAGCTCGTGGACCGGGGCGCCGGCGTGGGAGTCGGCAGTGGCCAGGCTCACCTCGATCTCGGGATGGCCGGCCAGGAGCCGGAGCAGCTCCGCGCCGGTGTAGCCCGATCCGCCGACGACGGCCGCCCGATACGCCATGGCGCATACTATACATGAAGTTGCATATCTATGCCGGATTGATTTTCGACGCGCCGGTCGTCGCCGTGGGGATCCGGATCAGGCCCGGCGGAGGCGACGGGTCCCGAACCACACCAGCACCACACCGCCCACCATGAACTTGACCGCCACGATCCACAGGGTGATGTCGCGGGCGGCGTGGCTCTGGTCGGTGACGACGTTGGTGGGGTCGGAACGGTCGTAGTGGATGGCAACCTGCGTCCCGACCGCCGGCTGCTCCTCCCCCGACTTCACCGACTCCTCGCCCACCACCGCGTGCCCGCCCGGGCCGACGAACCGCAGGCGCCGTTCGCCGTTCACCTCGACGACCGTCGCCACCGCGGCCACCCCTCGGGAACGCAGAACGGAGTCGTGGCGCTGGAGCGATATCACGAACACCGACATCGCGATGCCCAGCAGCACCAGCACCACGCCACCACCGGCGGCCCAGCGGGCGGTGCGGCGGGTCAGGCGGAACGAGCCGCGCGACGGCGGGCGGGCCGACCCGCGTGCCGCGGGCGGCGCGGCCGGCGACGGGCCGGTACGAGGGCCCGCCGACGGGGGCGCGGTCGGCGACGGCGGCGCGGATGGCGACGACGACGGCCGGCTCCGCACACTGCGGTCGTACCGGGCCCGAGCCTCGGGATCCGTGAGGACGCGGTAGGCGGCGCCGACCCGCTTGAACTGCTCGGCCGCGGCCGCGTCACCCGGATGGGCGTCGGGGTGCAGCTCCTTGGCCCGGGCGCGGAAGGCGGCCGCGATCTCGGCCCGCGATGCGGTGCGCGTCACACCGAGCTCTCCGTACAGATCGTCGAGCGTGCGCGGGTCCGCCATTGCTCGTCATTGTGGCGCGCCAGGGTGTGAAACTGCGAGGCATGGCGACGTGGCAGGAGTTCGAGCAGCAGGCCCCCACGCTCGCGACGACGATCCGGGCCCGGTTCGGTGCCGCGCTCGCACTCGATCCTCGCCACGCTGCGGGCCGACGGCTCACCCCGGGTCACCGGGCTCGAGGTGCACTTCGGCGACGGCGAGCTGTGGCTGGCGATGATGCCCGATTCCCGCAAGGCGGACGACCTCCGCCGCGACCCGCGGTTCGCGCTGCACACCGCGCCCGACGCGGCGTTGGTCGACGGTGACGCCAAGGTCAACGGGTGGGCCCAGGAGGTCAACGACCCTGCCGTGATCACTCGCTTCGTCGAGCGGCTCCCGCAGCCCCTCCCGCCGAGTGGCATGGCGCTCTTCCGGGGCACACTCACCGATGCGTCGCTCGCCCGCGTCGACGGCGACCACATGGTGATCGACTCGTGGCGCGACGGCGAGGCCCCGCGTCAGGTGTATCGCCGGTAGCGGTCGACAAAGCACTGGTTCGCGCCGCGGGTCAGGGGGTAGAACTGGGACCGTGACGCGTTGGTGGCGATCACGCTTCGGTGGGTCTCTTGTCCGCGAGCTCGTGGTCGTCGTCGCGCTCCTGCTGGTGTACAAGTACGGCCGCTTCCTCGTGAAGGACCACGTGGCCACCGCGTTGCACCACGCGCACGAGGTGATCGGCTTCGAGCGTTCCCTCGGTGTGTTCAGCGAGGCCCGCTTCCAGGACCTGATCGTGAGCAGCGCGGCGGTCGTGCGGTTCCTCAACGTGTACTACCTGGTCGCGCACGTGGCCGTCACCGCCGCGGTCTTCGTGTGGCTCTACGTGCGGCACCCCGACAGCTACCGCCGGTTCCGCAACGTGATGATCGTGATCACCATCGCCGGTCTCATCGGGCACATGGCGTTCCCGCTCGCGCCGCCGCGCATGTTCCCGCGTCTCGGGTTCATCGACACCGCACGGGTCTTCGGCCCGCGGTCGTACGGCTCCGGGAGCCCCTACAAGGGATTCGCCGACCAGTTCGCGGCGATGCCCTCACTGCACTTCGGTTGGGCGCTCGTGGTCGCGTGGGCGGCGATCATCGCGTCGCCGAGTCGTTGGCGGTACACGGTGATCGCGCACCCGGTCATCACGCTGGCTGCCATCGTGCTCACCGCCAACCACTACTGGCTCGACGCGGTGGTGGCGACGCTCCTCTTCGCGGTCGCGCTCGTGTTCGACCACTTCTGGGAGCGCCGCCGGGCCCGGCACCGTGCCGCCACCACGGCCGTGACGGTGGCCGTGGCCGCAGGCGCTCCCCCACCGCAACCGTCGGCGGCCCGATCGTGGCGCGAGTCACCCACGACGTGCCGACCGCGCGCACCGCGTGAACCGGTGACGGCATCGTCGCGGTGCTCGCCGCCGCCGACGCCGAACGACGTCGACATCCGCGCTTCGTGCCCCGACGGTCAGGCGGGCGCCACCGAGTTGAGCGCGGCGCGCAACGAATCGGGGATGGCCACCGATTCGTGCGTGCCGGGGACGACCGACACGTAGGTGATCGTGCCCACACACGCGGGTGATCCGTTGCACGTCGCGGTGTAGACCAACTGGAGCGACTTCGTGCCGACGCGACCGGGTGCCACCGCGATGGCGACGTCGTCGTCGAACCCGGCCGGACCCTGCCACTCGACGACCGCCTTCACGATCATGAGATCGAAGTCGCGGAAGAACGCGACCGACGGCGGGAAGCCGAGCGAATCGATGAACCGGGTCGAGGCCTCGTCGAAGTACGTGAGCCAGTGCGCGTTGAACACCACGCCCTGCTGGTCGATCTCGGCGTAGCGCGGCCGTACGTGGTGGACGAACCGCTCGCTCACCGTGCTACCCCCGCAGCTCGGCCCCGTGCGCGCCGACCACCGCGTCGATGGCCCGCGTGCGCACCTCCCCCACCTCGGTGTCGGTGAGGGTGTGATCGGGCGCGCGGAGCCGCAGCGTGAACGCGACGCTGCGGCGACCGTCGCCGAGCGCGTCGGAACGGAACACGTCGAACGTCCGCACGTCTTCCAGCAGATCACCGGCGGCGGCGCGCAGCGTACGGGCGACCGACGCCGCGGGCACGGTGTCGTCGATCACGAACGCGAGATCGATCGCCGACGCCGGATAACGCGACGGAGTACGGAACGTGCGGTCGCGGCGGGGCGCGTCGAGCAGCGCGTCGAGCACGAGCTCGGCCGCCACCACGGGCGCCTCGAGCCCGAGCGCCGCGAGCACCTCGGGCGCGACCTCGCCCACGGTGCCGGCCTCGGTGCCACTCAGCACGAGGCGGGCGGCGCGTCCGGGCCGGTAGCCGGTGAGCGGCGCCGGTTCGAGCACCGCGTCGGCGACGGCCAGCGCGTCGAGCACCACCGTGACGGCATCGACCGCGTCGTAGACGTCGACCGGGCGGTCGTCCTCGATCGGCCGGCGACGGATCGAACCCGCCCACGCGAACGCAAGATGTTCGAGCTCGTCGGGCAGCGGACTGTCGGCGGCCGCCGGATCGAGCGGAGTGAGGAAGACGCGGCCCAGTTCGAACAGCGCGGCATCGGCGAGGCCGTGTGCACGATTGCCGGCGACCGCGCGCAGCAGCCCAGGCAGGATCGCGGTGCGCAGCACCGACTCCTCCGCCCGCAACGGATTGGTGGCGCGCGACGACGCGGTCGAGCGGCGCGCCGGCGCGCTCGAGGTCGGAGGGGGCGACCAGCGACAGGGTGATCGCCTCGGAGAGGCCGACCCCGACCAGCGCGTCGGCGACCAACCGTCGCTCGCGTTGGCGCAGGGTCAGCGCGCCGACCTGGCCGTGGGTGTCGGGCAGCGTGCGACCGATCCGGTCGAAACCGATGCGCCGCGCCACTTCCTCCACCAGGTCGATCTCGCGGTCGAGGTCGGGGCGGAAGGTGGGAACCACCGCGACAACGGTGTCGGCGTCGTCGGTCTCGGCATCCTCGAGTTCGATCCCGAGCGGGGCCAGCGAGGTCCAGACGTCTTCGTCGTCGAGGCTGGTGCCGAGCACCGCGTTCACCCGGCTGGCCCGCAGGCGGATGCGCTCGCGTTCGACCGGCGCCGGATACACGTCAGTGACGTCGGCGGCGACCTGTGCGCCGGCCACCTCCACCAGCAGCTCCATCGCCCGCTCGGCGTTGCGCTCGACCGCATCGGGATCGAGGCCACGCTCGAAGCGCGCGCTCGACTCGCTGCGCAGCTTGAGCCGCTTGGAGCTGCGGGCGATGCCCATGCGCTCGAAGTAGGCCGACTCGAGGAGGATCTCGGTGGTGGTCTCCGACACCTCGGAGGTGGACCCGCCCATGATCCCGGCGATGGCCTGCGGTGCGCGCTCGGCGTCGCAGATGAGGAGATCCTCACGGGTGAGCTCACGCTCGACGCCGTCGAGCGTGGTGATCCGCTCACCGGCGTCGGCCAGGCGCACGACGATGCCGCGCCCCGCGAGCCGCGCCAGGTCGAAGGCGTGCAACGGCTGGTTGCGCTCGAGCAGCACGTAGTTGGTGACGTCGACCACGTTGCTGATCGGACGCATGCCCGCCTTCACCAGCCGCTGCGCCATCCACGCGGGCGACGGCCCCATCGCGACGCGCGCGACCCGGCCGAGGTAGCGGGGGCAGCGGTACGCGTCGTCGACCACCACGGTGATGTCACCCGCCACCTTGGGATCGCTCGCCGCGTGCGGCTCCGGCACCCCGAAGTCGAGGCGGAAGTGCGCGGCCAGCTCGCGCGCCAGTCCGACGATGCACATCGCGTCGGGGCGGTTGGGCGTGATGGCGAGGTCGAAGATGGTGTCGTCGAGCCCGAGGAGGTCGCGCACGTCGGCCCCGAGCTCGCTCGCCGGATCGAGGGCGAGGATGCCGGAGTGGTCGTCGCCCAGGCCCAGCTCCTTGGCCGAGCAGAGCATGCCGTCGGACACCTGGCCGCGGATCTTGCGCCGCTCCAACTTGAAACCGCCGGGCAACGTCGCCCCGGCCGGCGCGTACGGCACGACCATCCCCGCCACCACGTTGGGCGCTCCGCACACCACGCGGGTCTCCGCCGCGCCGGTGCTCACGTCGACGAGCGAGAGCTTGTCGGCATCGGGGTGCTTCACGACGTCGAGCACGCGCGGCCGCGATCACCCCGGTGATCTCGGCGCCGGGTTGGTCGACGCCCTCCACCTCGAAGCCGAGCTGGTTGAGCGCGGCGACGAGATCGGCCACCGGCGCGGTCACCGGGGTGAAATCACGGATCCAGGAGAGTGGTGCGAGCATCGGGCCTCAGTACTGCGCGAGGAAACGGACGTCGCCGTCGAAGAACGTCTTGATCTCGTCGATGTCGTAGCGGACCATCGCGATGCGTTCGAGGCCGAAGCCGAACGCGAACCCGGTGTACTCCTCGGGGTCGATCCCCACGCCGGCGAGCACGTTGGGGTCGACCATGCCGCAGCCGCCGAGCTCGATCCATCCCGACTGCGAGCACACGCGGCAGCCGTCGCCGCCGCAGAAGATGCAACTCACCGCGAGCTCGGCCGACGGCTCGGTGTAAGGGAAGAAGTCGGGGCGGAAGCGCGTGCGGATGCGGTCGTCGTCGAACAACGCGCGCACGAAGGTCTCGATGGTGCCGAACAGATCGGCGAGGGTGATCCCACGGTCGACGGCCAACGCCTCGATCTGGTGGAACACCGGTGAGTGACGGGCGTCGAGCGTCTCGTTGCGGTACGTGCGGCCGGGCGCGACGACGAAGATCGGCGGCGACATCGTCTCCATGGTGCGGATCTGCACCGGCGACGTGTGGGTGCGCAACATCACCTGCTCGGGTTCGCCGAGCTCGACGTAGAGGGTGTCCTGCATCGATCGGGCCGGGTGTCCGGGCACCATGTTGAGCGCCTCGAAATTGTGCCAGTCGTCCTCGACCTCGGGGCCCTGCACGACGCGGTACCCCATGCCGACGAAGATGTCCTCGAGCTCGCGCTGCACCTGCGTGACGAGGTGGAGATGCCCGCGTTCGCGACCGTGGCCGCCGAGCGGTGAGATCGAGCCGGTCGCGCTCGCCCGCGGTCGCGGCGTCGGCGGCGGCGAGCTCGGCCCGCCGGGCTTCCACCACCGCACCGATCTCGGCGTTGATCGCGCCGAGGAGCTTGCCCCGCGCCGGGCGCTCCGAGGGCTCGAGGGCCTTGATGCCCTCCTTCAGCTTGGCGACCGCGGACCCCTTGCCGAGGAACTGCCGCTCGACCGCGGCGATGTCGTCGAGCGTGCCGGCCGTTGCCAGCGCGGCCGTCGCGTCGGCGACGTAGGACTCCTGGTCGAGCGCGCCACCGGTGCTCACGCGCGTTGCCTCGCCGACTCGAAGCAGAGGACGGTGGCGGCCATCGCGACGTTGATCGACTCCGTGGGGCCGGCCATCGGGATGCTCACCCGGCCGTCGAGGTGGGGGTCGAGCTCAGAACCGAGACCGTGGGCCTCGTTGCCGAGGACGACGGCGGTGGCGGCCCGGAAATCCACGGCGTGGTACGGGGTGCCCCCGACGGCAGCGGCACCCAGCCGTTGCCGGCCGAGCTCACCCAGCGCGTCGAGCGCCTCCACTGCGGACCACCCTTCGAGGATCGGAATGCCGAAGATCGCGCCGGCCGAGGCGCGAACGACCTTGGGATTGTACGCGTCGACCGAACCCTCCCCGAGGACGATTGCCGCGGCACCCGAGGCGTCGGCGCTGCGCAGGATCGTGCCCAGGTTGCCGGGGTCGGACAGCTCGACCCCCACGACGACGAGCCCGGGCCGCCCGAGCGCGTCGGGAACCGGTTCGGGCATCCCCGCGAGTGCGAGCACCGGCTGCGGGGTGACGGTGGTGCCGATCCGCTCGAGCACCCCCTCCTTCAGCAGCGTGATCGCGGTGCCGGCGGCGTCGACGCGTGCGGTGAGCGCCGCGAACGCGGCGTCGGCCCCCGGCGCGAAGTAGACGGCCTGCAACGCGACCCTGCGATCGAGGGCGGCGCCGACGGCGCGCGGTCCCTCGACCACGAACGCCCGTTCCGCCGAACGAGCCTTCGGGTCGCGCAGCAGCTCGCGCAACCGGCGCACTGTCGGGTGACGCGCGCCGAGGACCGGCCGCGCGCCCGGCGCGTGCAGTTCAGGCAGCTTCGAGCGCCTCGCGCGCGGTGACCACCAGCGCCCCGAAGGCGGCGGAGTCGCGGACGGCGAGGTCGGCGAGGATCTTGCGGTCGACTTCCACGTCGGCGGCCTTCAGGCCGGCCACGAAGCGCGAGTACGAGATGTCGTGCTGACGGCACGCGGCGTTGATGCGCACGATCCAGAGACGACGGAACTCACCCTTGCGGGCCCGGCGGTCGCGGTACGCGTAGTTGCCGGAGTGCATGACCTGTTCGTTGGCCTTGCGGATGCTCCGGCTACGTGACCCGCGGTATCCCTCGGCCTTCTCGAGGATCTTGCGGCGGCGCTTGTGACTGTGGACGGATCGTTTGACCCTGGCCATCGTGGAACTCCTGGATCAGAAAGGTTCGTAGTGAGCGGAAATGACGGAGCGAGCGGAGCGAGCGACGGAGGTATCAGGCGCGGCCGAGCAGGCGCTCGACGCGCTTCTTGTCGCCGCCGGTGACCTCGGCCGGCCTGGCCAACCGGCGCGTGCGCTTGGTGGGCTTCTTCTCCAGCAGGTGGGCCCGGAACGCCTTGCGGCGCATGATCTTGCCCGTACCCGTGACCTTGAAGCGCTTGGCCGCGCCCCGGTGGGTCTTCATCTTCGGCATCACACAGCTCCGTTGTCTCCGACCGCCGGTGCCTCGGGCACGGTGGCGGGCGCTTGCTCGTGGTGGTCGTTGTCTCGAGTGGTGGGTGCCTTGCGCCCGTCCTTGCGCACGGGGTGCAGCACCATGGTCATGTTGCGGCCGTCCTGGCGGGGGTCGGATTCGACCACCGCGAAGTCGGCGACGTCTTCGGCGACCCGGCGCAGGATCTTCATGCCGAGCTCGGGGTGGGCCATCTCGCGACCACGGAACATGATCGTGAGCTTGACCTTGTTGCCCTCGCCGAGGAAGCGCACGACGTGCTTCATCTTGGTGGTGTAGTCGTGCTCGTCGATCTTGGGCCGGAACTTCATCTCCTTGATGACGACGTTCGTGGCCTTGCGTTTCGATTGACGCCGACGCTGTTCCTGCTCGTAGACGTACCGGCCATAGTCCATGATCCGGCAGACGGGTGGGTTGGCGTTGGGCGCGACCTCGACCAGATCCAGCTCCTGCTCGCGGGCCTGGGTCAGTGCTTCGGGCAGGGGGCGTACCCCGAGTTGCTCTCCCTCGGCACCGACGAGGAAGACCTCGCGGGCTCGGATGCGGTCGTTGATCCTCACCTCGTGTGTGGCTATGTGGTCACCTACTCAAGCGGGGGGCGGGACTAGCAACGCAAAATGGCGGACACGGGAAGTGTGTCCGCCACGAGACAGCCGCGTCAGCATGCTGCTGCGGCTGGACAATTGCGGACCCGGCGCACTCACCTGCCCGAACCGCCGCAATCGACGGGATGGAACTCGGTGGCCGGGTGGGGACGTGAGTCCCACTTCCCAATGTTCTCTTGTGATTCTTGCCAGTCAGAATGGAATTACCTGGCAGGATACACCGGTGAGCAGCATCTGGACACCATCAGGTGAGCACCGTCCCGACGACGAGGGCGCCGGAGGGGCTCCCGGAGCAGGAGCAAGAGCGCAGTTCGCCGAGGGGCCCGACCTCGAGCCCCTCGGGCCCGAGCAGGACGAAGAGCTCCGCCAGACTCGCGCCGAGCTCGCCGCCATACCGGTGGCCGACATCGTGGCCAATCACGCGGTGGGCCTCTGGCAGCTCGCCATCCTGCACCTCACCCCCGATCCCGACCCCGACGGCACACCCGAGGAGCCCCGGCTCGCCGAAGCCAGCCTGGCCATCGACGCCCTCGGCGCACTGGTCGACACCCTCGGCACCCGCCTCGCCCCCCACGACGAGACCCTCCGCGAGGCCGTGACCCAACTGCGCCTCGCCTTCGTCCAGCTCTCGACCGCCGAGTGACCCGCCACCGAGGAGCCAGTCGGCGAAGCGGGCCACGCCGCAGGTGAGCTCGCGGATCGAGCAGTACGCACTGATCGGCGACACCCAGACCGGCGCGCTGGTTGCCGACGACGGATCGATCGACTGGCTCTGCGTACCCCGCTTCGATTCGGGCGCGTGCTTCGCCGCGCTGCTCGGCGACGAGCGCAACGGCCGCTGGCTGCTGGCCCCGGCCGCCGGCGGACGGGCCACCCGTCGGCAGTACCGCGACGGCACGCTGGTGCTCGAGACGGAGTGGGACACCCCCGAGGGCACCGTCCGGGTCGTCGACTGCATGCCGGTGCGCGACAAGACCGCCGACCTCGTGCGCGTCGTGGAGGGCGTGAGCGGCCGGGTGCCCATGCAGATGGATCTCATCGTGCGCCACGAGTACGGCGCCGTCGTCCCGTGGGTCCGGTCCCTCGGTGACGGCACCGTGCAGATGCTCGCGGGGCCGCACGGCCTACGCCTGAGCACACCGGTGCCGGTGGAGGGCGCCGACCTCCGGCACCAGGCCGAGTTCGTGGTGGGCGAAGGCGACCGGCTGCCGTTCGTGCTCACCGGCTACGCGTCGTACGAGAAACCGCCGCCGCCGGTCGACGGGCTCAAGGCCACCGAGCGGACCACCGCGTTCTGGCAGCACTGGTCGAACCGCTCCACCTACGCCGGCGACTGGAAGGACCTCGTCCAGCGGTCGGTGCTCACGCTCAAGGCGCTCACCTACGAACCGACCGGCGGGATCGTGGCTGCGCCCAGCACCTCGTTGCCGGAGTGGCCGGGCGGTGTGCGCAACTGGGACTACCGCTACTGCTGGCTGCGCGACGCGACCTTCACGCTGTACTCGCTGATGATGGCCGGATACACGCAGGAGGCGGTGGCGTTCCGCGACTGGCTGCTGCGCGCGGTGGCCGGTGATCCGGCCCACCTGCAGATCATGTACGGCGTCGCCGGCGAGCGGCGGCTCACCGAATGGGAGGTCGACTGGCTCGCGGGCTACGAGAAGTCGGCCCCGGTGCGGGTGGGCAACGCGGCTCACGGGCAGTACCAACTCGACGTCTACGGCGAGGTGCTCGACCTGCTGCACCAGACCCGCGACATGGGTGTCGAGGAGAACCCCGACGTGTGGGCACTGCAGCGGGCGATCCTCGACTTCCTCGAGGGCGGCTGGCGCGAGCCCGACGAAGGCATCTGGGAGGTGCGCGGCGGCCGGAAGGACTTCACCCACTCGAAGGTGATGGCGTGGGTCGGGTTCGACCGCGCGGTGAAGGGCGTCGAGGAGTTCGGCCTCCACGGCCCAGTCGACCGGTGGCGCGAGTTGCGCGACGCGGTGCACAGGGAGGTGTGCGACGAGGGCTTCGACGCCGATCGCAACACGTTCACGCAGTACTACGGCTCGAAGGCGCTCGACGCCAGCACGCTGATGATCCCGCTGGTGGGCTTCCTCCCGGCGTCGGATCCGCGCGTCGCCGGCACCGTGGAGGCGATCGAGCGAGAGCTCACGGTCGACGGCTTCGTCCGCCGCTACGACAGCGACGAAGGCATCGACGGGCTACCGCCCGGCGAGGGGGTCTTCCTCCCGTGCTCGTTCTGGATGGCCGACAACCTCGAGCTCATCGGTCGTCACGACGACGCGGTCGCCATGTTCGAGCGGCTCGCCGCGCTCGCCAACGACGTCGGGTTGCTCTCCGAGGAGTACGACCCGGTCGCCAAACGGATGCTCGGCAACTTCCCGCAGGCGTTCACCCACGTGTCGCTGGTCAACAGCGCGAGCAACCTGTCGGGAATCCACAGCCCGGCGCATCACCGCGCCACCGGTAAGAACGGCATCGGCAAGCACGCGGCCGACGAGCACGCGGCCGGCAAGACACGGGCGCGGCCCCCGAGTCGGCTACCCGCTGACGCGTTCCACCGCGGCCACGAGCAGGTCGTCGAGGTGGCGGGCCACGATCCACCCCAGATACACCGCGACGTGCACCACGACCTCCTGCAACTCCTCGAAGGTCAGGTCGCCGACGCGCAGCGCGGCCTCGAGGTGCTCCGAGGTCTCGGCATCGATCCCCTGCTCGGCGCTGCAGCAGATGCTGATCAGGCGACGGTCGCGGCGGCTGAGGAACTCGTCGCGCGTCCACACCTCGCCGTAGAGGTAGTCGAGACAGGCGCGGCCCCGGAACGCGGTGGAAGGGGGTGAGGGCGCGACGCCGTGGACCTCGGTGTAGGCGGCCTCGCCGCGGGCCCGACGGGTTTCGTCGTCGACCGGATCGGTCCAGGGCACGAACGCCGGCAGCCGCATCTCCTCACCGCGTTCCGTCGCGATCTTCGCCATCGAGTCGAGGATGTGGCCGTTCATCGCCGAACCCCGCGGCCAGCCCATCTGGGTGCCGAAGAACAACAGGAACTCGTCGATCTCCTCGATGCTGACGTCGCCGCTGTTCAACGCGGCGTACGTGTGCGACTCCATCGGGATCGGCGACCCCGCGGCCCCCACGCAGGCCAGGGTGACCCAGCGACGGTCGCGCGGAGTGAGCACGCCGCGGCGCCACATCTCGCCGAACACGAACCCGATCACCCCGGCGTCGATGTAGGCGCCGATGGGCGGGGCGCGGGCGTGGTCATGATGTGCTCGTACTCCGCGCTGGCCGCAGCCTGGCGGTCGTCGCGATTCGTCCACTCGCTCATCTACGACTCCTCGTTCGGGGCGGGGATGCCCATGGCCGGATCCCACCACGCCGGATAGATCGGCGCCAATGCGGTGGCGACGGCGAGCCGTTCGAGCTCGTCGGCCGCGAGCACGAGGTCGGCGGCGGCGAGGTTGTCGTCGAGCTGGTCGAGGCTGCTGGCGCCGATGATCACCGACGTGATCCCCGGTTGCGCGAGCACCCACGCCAGCGCGACCTGCGCCACCGAGACGTCGTGCGCGGCGGCGACATCGTCGAGCGCGGCAACCGTGCGGTCGCCGAGGTCGGGGTCGACGGGCGGGAACGTGAACGTCGTCCGCCGGCCCGCGCCGGCAGCACCCTCGCCTTCCGACGCGGGCCGGTAGCGGCCGGTGAGGAAGCCACCCGCGAGCGGGCTCCACACCAGCACCCCGACGTCGTCGGCCCGGCACTGCGGCAGGATCTCGTGCTCGACCTCGCGACCCACCAACGAGTAGTAGATCTGCACCGCGGTGAACGCGGGCCGCCCGCGGGCGCGCTGACTCGCCACCGCGCCCGCGACCTCCCACGCCCGGAAGTTGCTCGCCCCGACCTCGCGCACGAGGCCGCGCGCCACGAGGTCGTCGAGCGCGCGCAGGGTCTCCTCGATCGGTGTCGTGCGATCAGGCCGGTGGAGTTGGTAGAGATCGATGTGGTCGGTCCCGAGGCGCCGGAGACTGGCCTCGCACGCCGCGATCACGTTGTCGTACGACAACGCGCCCGGCCGGCGCGACCCGAATCCCATCTTCGTCGCGACCAGCACGTCGTCGCGACAGGTGCGGATCGCGGCACCGAGGATCTCCTCGGACGCGCCGTTCGCGTACACGTCGGCGGTGTCGATCAGGTTGACGCCGGCATCGAGCGCGCGCGCCACCATGCGGTGCGCGTACTGGTCGTCGACGGTGGTGATCGGCGGCATCCCCGAGCCGAACGTCATCGCGCCCAGCGCGAGCTTCGACACCTCGAGACCGCCGGCGCCGAGTCGTCGCCGCTCCACGACCGGATCAGCCCGCCGACGGACGGACCGCCGCCGCTTCCGCCCGCCCCAGCGGCCCGGCGACCACCTCGAACTCGACCGCGGTGTCGACCGCGATGGTGCGGGTGCCGTCGGCGATCGCGGTGCAGTGGAACGGGTAGCGGTGGCCGCGCACCGACTCGACCTCGCCGAGCCCGCGGTGCTCGTCGAACGCGACCACGCGGCCCGGCATCGTGTTGTTCACCGTGCTCGCGCTCAGGGCACGATCTTGGAGATCGGGAGCTCGATGATGCCGGCCGCGCCCTGGTCGAGCAGGGCGGGGATCAGCGTGTTGATCTCGCTCTTGGCCACGACCGTCTCCACCGCGAAGCCGTCTTCCCCGAACAACTTCGACACGGTGGGCGACTTCAGCGCGGGCAGCAACGCGATCACCGCGTCGAGGTCGGCGCCGTCGACGTTGAGCTTCAGCAGCACGCGGCCGCGCGCGTCGAGCGCGCCCGACAGCAGGCTCTGCAGCTGTTCCATCGCCTTGCGCTTGGCCGGGTCCTGGTAGGCCCGCGGGCTGGCGATGAGCTCGGTGTACGACACCAGCACGGTGTCGATGATGCGCAGCCCCGCGGCGCGCAACGCACGGCCGGTCTCGGTGATCTCGACGACCGCATCGGCGATGTCGGGCACCTTGGCCTCGGTGGCCCCGTACGACAGCTGCACGTCGGCGTCGACGCCGTGCTTGGCGAAGTAGCGCTTGGTGAGCTCGGGGTACTCGGTGTGCACGATCAGACCGGAGGGAAGGTCTTCGACCGATCGCGCCGGCGAATCGGCTTCGACCGCGAGCACCACGCGCACCGGGCGGGCGGTGGCCTTCGAGTAGTGGAGCTCGGTGAGGGTGACGACG
Organism: uncultured Actinomycetes bacterium; assembly: GCA_963819735.1. Classification (GTDB taxonomy): domain Bacteria; phylum Actinomycetota; class Acidimicrobiia; order IMCC26256; family DASPTH01; genus CAWFXC01. Next base: position 28,579 of record CAWFXC010000003.1, read on the forward strand.
TCGGCGTTGCGTTCCTCGATCCAGTCGCGACCGGTGATGCCGACGTCGAAGCGGTCTTCGGCGACGTACTTCGGGATCTCCTGCGGACGCAGGATGCGCACCTCGTCGACGCGCGGATCGTCGATGGTGCCGCGGTAGTCGACGTCGGACCCGCGCGACACCGCGAGGTCGGCGTCCTCGAAGAGTTGCAGCGTCGCCTTCTCGAGCGAGCCCTTGGGGAGCACGAGCCGCAGCATCATTCGCCTTTCTGGGGGAGACGGCGGAGGAGGTCGACCATCTCGACCGCGGTGTTGGCCGACTCCTCGCCCTTATTTCCCGAGGGGCTTCCCTCGGCGTTGCCGATCGCGCCGCCACAGCGGGCGAGCGCCTGGTCGAGGTCGTCGGTGGTGAGCACGCCGAAGATCACCGGCACGCCGGTGTCGAGGGCGACGCGGGAGATGCCCGCCGCGCACTCCCCCGCCACGAAGTCGAAGTGCGGCGTGTCGCCCCGGATCACCGCGCCCAGGCACACCACCGCGTCGAACTCCCCCGACGCCGCGAGCCGCTGCGCCACGAGCGGGATCTCGAATGCCCCCGGCACCCAGTGCACGGGCACGGAGTCGAGGCCGGCGGCGGCGAGCGCGCCCAACGCGCCGTCGAGCAACGGACGCGTGATGTGGTCGTTGAACCGGCCAGCCACGACGGCAATGCGCATCCCGGTGGCGTCGAGCGCGCCCTCGAACTCGCGGTAGGTCCCCATGGTCGTGGTCGCGCTCACTCGCTCCGTCAGCTGGTGCCGAGGCCTTCGTCCTCGATGTCGAGGAGGTGGCCCATCTTCTCCTGTTTGGTGCGCAGGTAGCGGATGTTCTCCGCGTTCGGGAGCACGTGCAGGGGCACCCGCTCCACGATCTCGAGACCGTAGCCCTCGAGGCCGCCGTACTTGGCGGGATTGTTGGTCATGATCCGCATGGTCGACACGCCGAGGTCGACGAGCATCTGCGCCCCGATGCCGTACTCACGCGAGTCGGCCGGGAATCCCATCTCGACGTTGGCTTCGACCGTGTCGCGGCCTTGGTCCTGGAGCGTGTAGGCCCGGATCTTGTGCCCGAGGCCGATCCCCCGGCCCTCGTGGCCCCGCAGGTACACCACCACGCCCGTGCCTTCCTTGGCGATCAGCTCCATGGCGGCGTCGAGTTGCAGGCCGCAGTCGCAGCGCATCGACCCGAACACATCGCCGGTGAGGCACTCGGAGTGCACGCGCACGAGGACGTTCTCCTGGCCCGAGACCTCACCGCACACGAACGCCATGTGCTCGGTGCCGTCGAGCAACGACTCGAACACGTAGCCGGTGAAGTCGCCGTGGCGGGTGGGGATGCGCGCCTCCGAGACCCGGCGCACCAGCTTCTCCTGGTGACGGCGGTAGCGGATCAGATCGGCGATGGAGATGAGCTGCAGCCCGTGCTCCTCCGCGAAGGCCTCGAGCGTGCCCAGCCGGGCCATGGTGCCGTCGTCGTTGACCACCTCGGCCAACACCCCAGCGGGCCGGAGGCCCGCCATGCGGGCGAGGTCGACCGCGGCCTCGGTGTGCCCGGCGCGCTTGAGCACACCGCCCTCGCGGTAGCGGAGCGGGAAGATGTGGCCGGGGCGGGCGAGGTCTTCGGGGCGGGTGGCGTCGTCGAGGAGCGCGTGCACCGTGGTGCAGCGGTCGGCGCCGGAGATCCCGGTGGTGGTGCCGTGACGGGCGTCGACCGACACCGTGAACGCGGTGCGCTGCGACTCGGTGTTGTCGGCGACCATCAGCGGCAGGCGCAGCTCGTCGAGCCGCGCGCCCTCGACCGGCATGCAGATCACGCCGCTGGTGTGGCGGATCATGAACGCCATCGCCTCCGGCGTCATCTTCTCGGCCGCCATGATGAGGTCGCCCTCGTTCTCGCGATCGGCGTCGTCGACGACGATGACGAGCTCACCGCGTGCGACCGCGGCGATGGCGTTCTCGATCTCGGTGAAGGACATGGGTGACTCCTTGCGGGTCGACTGCTTCATGGCGTGCCGGTGGCGGTGGTCGCGAGCAGACGCTCGACGTACTTGGCCAACACGTCGACTTCCAGGTTGACGGGATCGTCGGGCTGCTTGGTGCCCAACGTGGTGACGGCGAGCGTGTGCGGGATCACCGCGACGTCGAAGCCGTGCGGGGTGAGCGCGGCGACGGTGAGGCTGATGCCGTCGACGGTGATCGAGCCCTTCTCGACCACGTAGCGCAGCACGGTGTCGGGCGCGGCGAACGTGATGCGGGTGGAACCGTCGGCGAGCGGCGCCCGGTCGCGCAGGCTGCCGACGGCATCGACGTGACCCTGCACGACGTGGCCACCGAGGCGGTCGGCGAGGCGGACCGGGCGTTCGAGGTTGACCGGATCGCCGGGCGTCAACGCGCCGAGCGACGTGCGGTCGAGCGTCTCGGTGACCGCATCGGCGGCCCACCAGCCGTCGTGCAACTCGACCACGGTCAGGCAGCAACCGCTGACCGAGATCGACGCGCCGATCTCGGCGTCGTCGAGCACACGGGTGGCCGCGATCTCGAGCCGCGCGCCACCGTCGTGCGCGGTGATCGCCCGCACGGAGCCCAGCTCCTCGACGATGCCGGTGAACATCAGTTGGCCCCTTGGCCGTTCGGCCGCGGAGGCGGCGGTTCGTGGTCGAGGCGGACGTCGGCGCCGAGTCGTTGCACGCCGACGAGCTCCCAGCGATGCGCGCCGGCGATCGTGGCCGGACCCGCGACGTCGAAGGCGGCACGGCCGTCGCGCCCGAGCACGGTCGGGGCGACGTAGGTGACCAGGCGATCGGCGAGGCCGGCGTCGAGCAACGCACCGGTGAGGGCGGCGCCGCCTTCGACCAGGGCCTGGATCACCCCGAGGCCGGCCAGCGATTCGAGCATCGGCAGGAGGTCGACCCCGGGGCCCGAGTCCGCCGGTGCCACCGTGAGCACCTTGGCCCCGGCCGCGAGCCACGCGTGCTGGGCGTCGATCGGCGCCGCCGCGGTGGTGACCACGAGGGTCTCGGCCAGATCGGGGTCGAACAGCGGACCCACTGCGGGCACCCGGCCGCGCCCGTCGAGGAGCACGCGCAGCGGCTGGCGGACCGCGGGAGGGTCGACGTCGCGCGCGGTCAGGGTGGGGCGATCGGCCAGCGCGGTGCCGGCGCCCACGATGACGGCCTGGGAGTCGGCGCGGAGGCCGTGGGCGTCGGCGCGCGCTTCCGGCCCGGTGATCCAACGCGACGACCCGTCGCGCGCGGCGATACGGCCGTCGAGGCTCATGGCGGACTTCAACACGGTGAAGGCGCGGCCGCGGCTGCGGTGGAGCAGGTACGGCGCCAGGCTCCGCCGAACTTCGCCGGCCCCGATCCCGACGTCGACGACCACACCCCGGTCGCGCAGCTGGGCGATCCCCGAGCCCGCGACCAGTGGGTCGGGGTCTTCCAGCGCGACCACCACGCGGGTGACGCCGGCGGCGAGCAACGCGTCGGTGCACGGCGGTGTGCGCCCATGGTGGGAGCACGGTTCGAGCGTCGTGTAGGCAGTGGCGCCGCGGGCGCGTTCCCCGCGGCGCGTAGGGCTTCGATTTCGGCGTGGGCGCCGCCGGGCGGCTGCGTGGCGCCGGCACCGACGACCTCGCCGTCGCGCACGATCACGCAGCCCACCCACGGATTGGGCGCGCTCCGCCGACGCGCGGTGCCCGCCTGGGCCAGGGCCCGGCTCATGAGCTCGGCGTCTGCGTTCACCCGAATCCCGTTCGCTCTCTCCCGTTCACTGCCCCCGAGGGGCGAGGTCGAGCGCGGGGTCGCGGGTGCCCGACGGGCCCGTGGCGGGCCAGCCGATCACTCGATTCCTCACCCTCTCCCATCCGGACTCTCACCGTCGGCCCCGGCCTCTGACCGGGTCGACCACACGGCCGGCTGCCGTGGGCTCGCGGGCTCTCAGTACTAATGCCTCCCATTATAACGAAGGCATTGCGTCCTGACTACCGCCGGTCGGGAATTGCACCCAACCCCGAGGGCTCACTGTTTGTGTTCACAACAGTGTACGCCGCGCTCCCCGCGCGCACCTCCTGACCGGGAGTGTTGACGCGGGGTCAGAGGTTGACGACGGTGCGGATCCCGACGCCCGCTTCGAGGTCGGCGAAGGCGTCGTTGATCTCGTCGAGCGGCCGGCGGTGGGTGATGAGCGCTTCGAGGTCGAGTTGGCCGGCCTGCCACATGGCGACGAGGCGCGGGATGTCGCGCAGCGAGTTGCAGCTGCCGAGGAAGCAACCCACCAACTTCTTCTCCGCGATGCCGAACAGCACCGCGGGGTTGATCGTGATCTTCTGGTCGACGCTGGGGGCCCCGACCAGCACCGTGGTGCCACCGGCGCGGGTCGCCTCGATCCCCACTTCGGCCAGCGCGGCGACGCCGGCGGCCTCGAACGCGTAGTCGGCCCCCACCTCGGTGAGCTCGCGGGTCGCGCCCACGACGTCGGTCGTGGCCGGGTCGAGCACGTCGGTCGCGCCCATGCGGAGCGCGGCCTCACGGCGCGCCAGGATCGGGTCGCTGGCCACGATGCGGGCCGCGCCCGCGGCGCGGGCCCCCTGCACCACCGACAGGCCGATCCCACCGAGGCCCAACACGAGCACGGTGGTGCCCGGTTCCACCGCCGCGGTGTTCAGCACCGCGCCGACGCCGGTCTGCACCGCGCAGCCGATGACGCACGCGATCTCGAGCGGCGTGTCGTCGGGCACCTTCACCGCACCGGTCTCGTGCGCGAGCGCGTACTCGGCGAAGCCGCCGACGCCCAGCCCGCGCAGCACCTGCTCGCCGTGACGCGACAGCCCGGTGGTGCCGTCGCGGAACGTGGCCGCGGTGACATCGGCGTTGTTGACGCACAACCCCGGCTCGGCGCGCACGCACCAGTAGCAGCGACCGCACGGCGCGATCGGCGTGAGCACCACCTTGTCGCCCACCGCGAGCATCGTGACGTCCGCGCCGACCGACTCGACCACGCCGGCCGCCTCGTGCCCGAGCACCATGGCTCCCGAGCCGTAGCCGCTGTGCAACACCGTGTAGTCGGAGTGGCACAGCCCGCAGTGGTGCACCTTCACCCGCACCTGACCGGGACCGGGATCGGCGATGTCGATCGCGTCGTCGACCGTGAGCTTGGTGTTCCCGGCTTCGTACAGCGCTGCGCGCATGGCTCCCCCTGATGTGCGAACGAACTGACGGTTGGGTGTTCGACGATCTAATGCGGCCGCCCGCCGCTCAGCAGGTCGAGGGCGTGAGGCACGGCGGGCAGGATGACCTCCAGGCACTCCAGCGCGCCATTGCTGGAGCCCGGCAGGTTGCACACCAGCGCGGGGCCGACGGTGCCGCACACGCCGCGGCCGAGCATGCCGAACGGCTTGCCGGGGGTGTCGCTGGCCCGGCGCATCGCCTCGGCCAGCCCGGGCGCCTCGCGGTCGATCACCAGCCGGGTGCCTTCGGGCGTGAGGTCGCGCGGCCCGAAGCCGGTGCCGCCGGTGGTTACCACCAGCCCGCTGAAGCCCGCCACCAGGCCCCGCAACGCGAAGGCGACTTCGTCGATGCCGTCCGACGTGACCTGGTGTTCGAGCACCTCGAACCCGGCCTCGGTGAGCCGGGCGACGACCTTGCGCCCCGCGTTGTCTTCCCGGGTGCCGTCCATCACGCCGTCGGACACGACGAGCAACTTCGCCCGCAACGTGATGCCGACCGATCGGGGGCTCACACCACCACTTCCTCGGCGGCGGCGATGATGGCCCGGCCCACGGCCACGGGATCGGGGGCTCGGAACACCGCGTTGCCGGCCACGAGGATGTCGCACCCGGCCGCGGCGGCCGCCGGCGCGGTGTCGACGTTGATCCCGCCGTCGATTTCGATCTCGACCGGGAGGTGCCGGTCGTCGATCTCGGCGCGTACCGCCGCCACCTTCGCGAGCACCTCGGGGATGAACGGCTGGCCGCCCCACCCGGGGTTCACGCTCATCACCAGCAGGAGGTCGATCTGGTCGAGGTAGGGCAACACCGTGTCGACGGGAGTGGGCGGGCTCAGCACGAGACCGACCCCGACGTTGCGGGCGCGCAACTCGTCGAACAGGGGCCGGGGATCACCGAGCTCGATGTGCACGATGCAGCGGTCGGCACCGGCGTCGGCGAACGCCTCCAACAGGTCGGCCGGGTTGTCGATCATGAGGTGACAGTCGAGGAAGAGATCGGTGTGCTTGCGCAGCGACCGCACGACCGGCGGCCCGATGGTGAGATTCGGCACGAAGTGGCCGTCCATGACGTCGACGTGCAGGAGGTCGGCCACCTCGGTGACGCGGTCGACGTCGACGCCCAGCTGGGCGAAGTCGGCGGAGAGGATCGAGGGCGCGAGCTTCACGGCTTCAAACTAGACCGGGGCACCCGGCCCGCGGTCGCCTGCCGACTCGCGACGGCGCAGCACGAGCACGTACATACCGTCGGTGCCGGCGGTCTGCGGCAGGAGCAGGGCGCCCCGGCCCCGCGCGTCCCACGGCGCGCCCGGCGGCGCGACGACCTCGAACTCGCGCAGGTGGGTGGCGGCCCACTCGTCGAGACCGAGCGTCTCCTCGGTGGTGAGCGTGCACACGGAGTACACCAGCGTGCCGCCCGGGCGCACCAGCGGGGCCGCCGCCGCGAGCAGGTCTCGTTGGAGCGCGGCGAGCTGTGGGATCGCCTCCGCGGTCAGCTGCCACCGGGCGTCGGGGCGCCGGCGGAGTACGCCGATCCCGCTGCACGGTGCATCGAGCAGCACGCGGTCGAACGACCCGGCGCGGAGCGGGAGCGCGCGGGCGTCGCCGACCACCGGCCGGACCCATTCGAGCCCGAGGCGGTCGGCGGCACCGGCGATCATGCGCACGCGACCGGCGTCGATGTCGAGCGCGACGACGGCGCCGGCGTCGCCCACCCGCTCGCCGATCGCGGTGGCCTTCCCTCCGGGCGCGGCGGCGAGGTCGGCGACGCGGTCGCCGGGCTCGGGCGCGAGGGCAGCCACGATCGCCTGACTCCCCTGGTCCTGCGGCGTGGCGCGCCCATCGTGCACCGCGGGGAGCCGGGCGGGGTCGCCGGTGCCACGCACCACGAGCGCGTCGGGCACGAGTACGCCCCGCTCCACCTCGACGCCGGCGGCGCGCAGCTCGCACGCCAGGTCGTCGGCGGTGACGCGACGCGGGTTCGGGCGCAGGGTCAGCGCCGCCGGTTCGTTCATGGCCACGAGCGCGGCGCGCGCCGGCTCGGCGCCGAGCTCGCGCGTGAGTCGTTCGACCAACCAATCGGGGTACGACAGCGCGACCGCGTCGCTCGTGGGCTCGGGCCACGGCGGCCCGAGGCGGGTGAGGCTCCGGAGGTTGGCGTTGACGAAGCCCCGCGCGCGGGGATCGCATCGCGACCGCGGTGACCGTCTCACCCACCGCCGCGTGCGCGGGGACGTCGTGCACGAGTTGGTACGCGCCGAGCCGCAGCGCGGCGAGCACCGGTGGGTCGAGCCGCTTCAGCGGGCGCTTCACCACGCGGGTCAGGAGGTCGTCGAGCCGGCGGCGGGCGCGCACGGTGCCGTAGACGAGCTCGGTGACGAACGCGCGGTCGCGATCATCGAGCCGGGTCGAGGCCAGCATCGCGGGAACGATGATGTGCGCGTACGCACCGTCGTCGATCCGCAGCAACGCGTCGAGCGCGACGACGCGCGCGGGGCTCGTCGCCCGGGTCGCGGGTGCGGTCACGGTGTGATCACGAGGTACCTGCTCACGAGGTACCCAGGAGCACGGTGGGTTCGCGACGACCGGCCAACCACGCGTTGGCCGCCATCATGCGCTTGCCCTCGGGCTGGACCTCGACCAGCTCCAGCGAGCCCTCGCCGGTGGCGACGCGCGTGTGCGCGAACACCGTGCCCGGCGCCGCGTCGACGCTGGCCGACAACGCGCGGGCCCTCCAGACTTTCAGCCGCTTCCCGTGATCGTTCGTCCACGCGCCGGGCCGGGGGTTGCCGGCGCGCACCATGCGCGCCAGGTCGGTGGCGGGCAGCTCCCAGTCGAGCTCGAACTCCTCGACCGTCAGCTTGTCGGCGTAGGTGGGCTCCCCCACCTGCGGGGTCGGGACGCTCATCGGGATCGCCGGCAGCGTGGTCACGAGCAGATCGGTGCCCAGCACGACCAACCGCGCTTCGAGCTCGCCGGCCGTCTCGTGACTGCCGATGGGGGTGACGACACGCGAGTAGACCGGCCCGGTGTCGAGCCCGGCTTCGAGGGCCATGATGCACACGCCGGTCTCGGAGTCGGCGGCGAGCACCGCCCGAGCCACCGGCGCCGCGCCGCGCCAGCGCGGCAGCAGCGAGAAGTGGACGTTGAGGAACCCGCGCGGCACCGCCTCGAGCAGTGCTTCCGGGAGCAGTTGGCCGAACGCGACCACGACTCCGATCTCGGCGCCGGACGCCGCGACGTGGTCGATCACCTCGCGCGAGCGCTCGGGGGTGAGGACGGGGAGCTCCAGCTCTGCGGCGGCGACCTTCACCGGGCTCGGCGACGGTTCGCTCCCCCGGCCCCGGCGGCGGTCGGGTTGGGTGACGACGCTCGCGATGTCGTGGCCGGCGGCGTGCAGCGCGCGGAGCGCGGGCACCGCGGCGTCGGGGGTACCGAAGAAGACGAGTCGCATCGCAGCCGCTCGGCGCGCGTCAGAGACGCAGCGGAGCCGGCCCGCGCGTCTCCGGCTCGCGCCGGGTGGGTGGAGCGAAGTCGACCATCACCTAGAGCCCGCGGCTGCCACCCGAGTGAGCCGACAACTCGCGGGTGCGCATCTCGCGGAGCGCCTCGCGCCGGACCTCCGGTTCGACGCGGTCGAGGAGCAGGACACCATCGAGATGATCGATCTCGTGTTGGATCATGCGGGCGAACAGGTCGTCGCCTTCGAGCACGATCTCGTTGCCGTCGAGATCGATGCCTCGCACCGTGACCCATTCGGAGCGCACGATCTCGAACCGGAAACCGGGTACCGAGAGACAGCCCTCGCCCGAGATGGTCTCGCCCGAGCGTTCGACGATCTCGGGGTTGATCATCACGTTGGGTCCGTCGCCCTCGTGCAGGTCGTAGGTGAAGAGGCGCTTGCGCACGCCCACCTGCGGCGCGGCCAGGCCGATCCCCTCTTCGAACTCCATCGTGTCGTACATGCCGTTGACCAACGTGGTGAGGTCACCGGTGATCTCCTCGACTTCGCGCGCCCGTTGCTTCAAGACGGGGTCGCCGAAGAGGCGGAGGGGATACGTCGACATACCCCCAAGCTACCAGCCGACCGCCTTCAGACCCGGCGGGGATCGACGTCGATGCGCAGACGCCCCAGTGCGCGCGCGGCATCGACGCCGGGCACGGCCAGCGCGTCGCACAGCTCCGGCATCGACGCCGCCTTGACCAGCGCGCGGCTTCTGGCGGCGCCCGTGCCGGGGCCGTCGACCGGACCCAGGACCGTCACCGAATCGGCCGGGACGCGCAGCGCGTCGCACGCGGCGGCGACCGCGACCGCGTCGCCACTGAGCTCGGCGACACCACCGAAGGGCGGGAACCCGAGCACCCGACGACGGGCGCGCTCGGCGTCGACCACGATCATCGGCGCGGCGTCGACGACCGCGCGCACCACCTCGTGGTCGGGCAGGCGGGTCTGGAGCAGGAGCACCGCGGTTGCCGGGGCGGCCGCCAGCAACCGCGCCCCCCGGACCACCAGCCACAGCGCCTGCTCCGCGGCCCGGGCCCGCGGGGCCAACAGCTCCTGGTCGAGCTCGAGGAACGCGACCAGGCCCACGGTTCCCGCATCCGCGCCCGCGCCGTGTTCGCTCGAGGGCCCGACGCGGTGCAGGACCGCCTCGGTGCCGATGAGGACCGGCGCGCTCGGCACGGTGTCGGACGCGGCGTCGATCGCCGCGACCTCGGTGCGGGGCAGGAGCGCGGCGAGATCGTCGCGGACGCGGCCGATGCCGGGCCGCAGCGCGCGGAAGCGCGAGGCATGGCAGTGCAGACACACCAGCGGACGAGTGGCGCCACACCGCGCGCACTCGAGCACATCGTCGTGTTGCTGCACGGTGGCACCGCAGCGCTCGCACCGCACGAGCTCGCGACACGATTGACACGCGAGGAGGCGCGCCCGACCCTTGCGGTTCAGCACGCACAGCGCGCGCTCACCGCGGCCGACGCAGCGGCGCAACGCGTCGGCCAGCTCCGCGCTCAGCAACCCGTGCCCGGGCTCTTCGTCGCGCTGGTCGACGACGACCGCGCGCGGCCAGCCGGCGTGCGCGCGCGTCGGCGTCGCGCCCGCACCCGACGCGGCCGGTTCACCGAGGATGGCAACCACGTCGAGCGTCGGCGCCGGGGTGACCATGCGGATGGTGGCCCCGGCGCCGCGAGCGCGCTCCACCGCGACGTCACGCGCGTTCCACGTCGGGGGCGCGCTCGTCCTCCAGCGCTTCGTCGCCCTCGTCGAGCACGATCACGGTGGCGAGGTCGGGCACCGGAGCCCACACCGCGACCCGTCCGCCGATCACGACGACGGCGCCCGATCGCGCGCGGTCCCACGCGCGCGTGCGCGACCCCGCGGGATGTTCGGAGCCGACCAACGCGACGTCGCGTCCTTCGTCGCGCAACGCGACGGCCAACTGCGCCGCCCGCGCCGGTGACGGGTCGATCACGAGGGTCGAGCCTTCCGGGGCCACGAGGAGCGGCACGTCGGCCGGTCGCAGCGGCGGGGAAACGATCAGCGCGTCACCGAACCACGCGTGCGCGGGACCGAGCAGTGCGGGGTAGATCGCCGTCTCGACCTCGGGCACGTCGGCCGCACCCACCACGTTGGCCGGCGACGCCGCCCGCAGGAACGTGGCCAGCGGCCCCGCCCATCGCCACGCGGCCCAGCGACACAGCGCGACGACATCGGGCGGCGGCCCGGCCGACACCACCGCCAGCACCGCGCGCAACCGGTCGCGGGGAGCCTCGGGCTGCTCGACGTCGGGGTCGAGCACCCAGCCCCGCACCCGGCGGCCGTGCAGCGGGACGCGCACGATCGTGCCCACGCGCACCGCCGGGGCGAGCGCGTCGGGTACCGAGTAGTCGAATGCGCGGTGGATGGCCGGGACGTCGGGCTGGACGCGACAGACGCGCCCCGCCAGCCCCCGGAGTGGTTCCTCGACGGCTCGATCGAGGACAGGACTCAGGCGAGCGCCTCGGCCGCGGCCTTCAATGCGTCGGCCTGGTCGGTGCGCTCCCACGTGAAGTCGCGGTCGCTGCGGCCGAAGTGCCCGTACGCCGCCGTCTGCTGGTAGATCGGGCGGCGCAGGTCGAGGCGTTCGATGATCGCGGCGGGCCGCAGGTCGAAGATGTCGTGTACGAGACCGCCGAGCTTGTCCGGGTCGATCTGCGACGTACCGAACGTCTCCACCATCACCGACACCGGGTGCGCGACGCCGATGGCGTACGCCACCTGCACCTCGCACCGCGTGGCGATGCCGGCGGCGACGACGTTCTTCGCCACGTGGCGCACCGCGTAGGCGGCCGAGCGGTCGACCTTCGTCGGGTCCTTGCCGCTGAACGCGCCGCCCCCGTGACGGGCCATGCCGCCGTAGGTGTCGACGATGATCTTGCGGCCGGTGAGGCCGCAGTCGGCGTGCGGGCCGCCGAGCTCGAACGCGCCGGTCGGGTTGCAGAGCACTTCGAAGTCGTCGCCCGCGAATTGTTCCGGGATCGTCGGCTTGATGACGTGCTCGATGAGGTCGTTGCGCATCTGCCCGTCGATGTCGACGCCGGGGCCGTGCTGGCTCGAGATCAGGACGGTGGTCAGCGCCTTCGGCTTGCCGTTCTCGTAGACGACGCTCACCTGGGTCTTGCCGTCGGGCCGGAGGTAGTCGAGGATCCCCTCCTTGCGCACCGCGGTGAGACGCTTGGCGAGCCGGTGCGCGAGCCAGATCGGCATCGGCATGAGGTCTTCGGTGTCGTCGCAGGCGTAGCCGAACATCATCCCCTGGTCGCCGGCGCCGACCTCGTCGTAGTGGTCGGTGAGACCGTCGCGGATCTCCTTGGCCTTGTCGACGCCCTGGGCGATGTCGGGCGACTGCTGGTCGATCGACGTGATGACCGCGCAGGTGTTGGCGTCGAACCCGTAGGCGCTGCTCGAGTAGCCGATGCCGCGGACGGTGTCGCGCACCGTGCGCTGGTAGTCGATCTGGGCCTGGGTCGAGATCTCACCCGCGACCACGATGAGGCCGGTGGTGCAGAGGGTCTCGCAGGCGACCCGGCTCTGGGGATCCTGCTCGAAGATCGCGTCCAGCACGGAGTCGCTGATCTGATCGGACATCTTGTCGGGGTGACCCTCGGTCACCGACTCCGACGTGAACGTGTAGTGGTCGGTCATTGCCCTGCTCTCTTCCGCTCCAACAAGCTGGCGACCCGCTCCAAAATGACCCCGGCGAGGTCGGATTTTGCGAGGAGGGGAAGCGTATCCATCCCGCCGTCGGCATCCAGGATCACGGCGCGGTTCGTGTCGACCTCGAACCCGGCATCGGGCTGGGAGATGTCGTTGCCCACGATGAGGTCGAGGCGTTTGGAGCGCAGCTTCTCGGCCGCGTGCACCACGAGATCGTCGGTCTCGGCGGCGAAGCCCACGAGCACCTGGCCCGGCTTCTTGTCGCGGCCGAGGTCGACGAGGAAGTCGTGGGTGGGCTCCAGCACGATGTCGGGGATGCCCTCGTGCTTCTTGAGCTTGCGGGCGGGCGGTTCCTTGGGCCGGAAGTCGGCGACCGCGGCGGCCATCACGATCACGTCGCTGCCCGGCGCCCGGGCGAGCACGGCGTCCTGCATCTCGGCCGCGGTCTGGACCGGCACGATCTCCACCCCGGGCGGCGCCGGGCGCCCGATCGTCGTGACGAGGGTGACGGAGGCGCCTCGCGCCGCGGCGACGCTGGCGATGGCGTAGCCCTGCTTGCCCGAGGAGCGGTTGGTGATGATCCGCACCGCGTCGATCGGCTCACGGGTGCCGCCGGCGGTGACGAGCACGCGGACCCCGGCGAGTTCACCCGATCCGGACGGGGCCGAGGCGGACGCGGTCGAGGCGGTGGTGGGCGTGGCCGCCAGCACCGCGGCCGCCGCGGCCACGATGGCATCGGGATCGGCCAGCCGGCCTTCGCCGACGTCGCCCCCGGCCAGGCGGCCCGCCGCCGGCCCGACGACGTGGACGCCCCGGCGCCGGAGCGTGGCGAGGTTCTCCTGCACCGCCGGGTGCTCCCACATCTCGGTGTGCATGGCCGGGGCCACGAGCACGGGGGCGCGTGTGGCCAAGAGGGTGGCGGTGAGGAGGTCGTCGGAGATGCCGGCCGCGTACTTGCCGATGAGCTTGGCGGTGGCCGGCGCGATCACGACGAGGTCGGCGCCCTGGCCGAGGCGGGTGTGCGGGATCGGCTCGGGCGAGTCGAACAGCGACGTGCGGGCCGGTTCGGAGGCCAGCGCCGAGAACGTGAGCGCGCCGACGAACCGCAGCGCATCGGCGGTGAGCACCGGGGCCACGTGCGCGCCGGCGTCGACCAGGCGGCGGCAGACGTCGACGGCCTTGTAGGCGGCGATGCCGCCACTGACGCCGAGCACCACGCGGCGACCCCGCAGCGCGGCAAGGGGCGCGGCCGAGGCCGCGGCTGGATGTTCTTCCGGCGGATCGGGCGGGGTCATGACGACGGCGCCGGCGCCGATGGGCTCAGGCCTCGTCGGGGGTGACGTCGCCCGCGGCTTCGAGCGCGGCCTCGGCCCGCGCGGCTTCCTCGGCCTCGTCGACCTCGGGCGGCAGCGGCACGGCCTCGATCTTGCCGACCTCGATCTCCTCCATGGCGATCGAGAGCGGCTTGCGCGACACCGAGGTGACCTGCGGCGGGACGATCTTGCCCAGGCCCTCGCCGAGCTGGTTGTAGTAGTCGTTGATCTCCCGGGCCCGCATCGCCGACAGCGTGACGAGCGTGAACTTGGAGTCGACCTGCTCGAGCAGGTACTCCATCCGGGGGGTCATGAGAGAGGCCTTGGGTGCCATCAGCGAGCTCCAGCCAGCAGTTGGGGGAAGAACAGAGGGGGCGACGACGCGTCGCGAGGGTGGAAACGTGTAGGGAAGCGGGCGGGAGCCGTCAACGGCCCGACCGGCGGGCGTTCAGGATACCAGCCACCCGGTCGACGGCCGCACCAACGTCGTCGTTGACCACCACGGCGTCGAATTCGTCGGCGTGGGCCTCCTCGGCGTCGGCGGCGGCCAGGCGCCGTTCGATCTCCTCGGGCGAATCGGCGCCCCGTTCGATCACCCGCCGTCGCTGCTCCTCGCGTGACGGCGGCTTCACGAACACCAGGAGGGCCTCGGGGAAGGCCTGGCGCACGGCCAGGGCCCCCTTGACGTCGATCTCGAGCAGGACGTCGTCGCCGGCGTCGAGGTGCTCCATCACCGGCCCCCGGGGGGTGCCCTTCAGGTCGCTGTAGACCTCGAACCACTCGAGGAAACCGTCGGCGTCGCGCAGGCGGAGGAAGTCGTCGCGGCTCACGAAGTGGTAGTCGACCCCCTCGACCTCGCCGGGCCGGGGGCCGCGGGTGGTGTACGAGACCGACGGCCAGATGGTCGGGTCCTGCTCGAGCAGCCGGCGGACGATGGTTCCCTTGCCGACCCCCGACGGGCCGGTGACCACGAGCAGGACGCTCAGCTCACGCGCTCCGTGTAGGAGGGAGCCCGATGGGAGGGAGCGGTCACGCGCTCCGGACGATCTTCGGGTGGGAGAGCAGGCCCTCGCGCTGGTTGCGGCCGAGGCCGCGCAGGCGCCGGCTCTCGCTGATGTCGAGCTCCTGCATGATGCGCCGCGCCTGCACCTTGCCGACACCGGGAAGCGATTCGAGCACGCTGACGACCTTCAGCTTGGCGAGCACGTCGTCGCGCGTCGCCTGGTCGAACAGCTCCTCGAGGCCGAGCGATCCCTGCTTGAGCTTGGCCTTGACCTCGGCGCGTTGACGACGCGCTTCCGCGGCTTTCTGCAGCGCGGCGTGGCGCTGCTCGGGGGTGAGCGCAGGGGGCAGGGGCATCCGGTCACCTCACGAGACGACAGCGGCGGCCAGTATACGCAGACGCCCGATTCCGACAACTGGGTCAGCCGGGCACCCCGGCGAGCGCCTCGGCGACGGCGCGCGCCACCTCCGCGGCCGCCCGCTCGGGCTCGTCGGCGCCGGTGACCGCCCGACCGATCACGAGCCAGTCGGCGCCGCGCGCGATCGCGTCGCGCGGCGTGTCGACACGCGCCTGGTCGTGCGTCGCGCCACCCGCGAGCCGGATGCCCGGCACCATCGTGCGCAAGTCGTACACGCGCGCGCGTTCGACGTCGGTGCCCGCGCACACGACACCCGCGCATCCCGCGGCGGCGGCGGCGCGCATGCGCGCGTCGAGCGCGTCGGTGTTCGGATCGCTCGTGAGCACGGTGACCGCGAGCGCGAGCGGCGGCGCGTGTCCGGCGTCGCGCGCGCCCTCGGCCAAGCCTTCGACTCCCGCGCGCAACATCTCCTCGCCGCCGGCGGCGTGGAAGTTGAGGAAGTCGACACCTCGCCGTCCGAGCACGCGCGCGGCGCGTCCCACGGTGTTGGGGATGTCGTGGAGCTTCAGGTCGGCGAACACCCGGAAACCCTTGTCGCGTAAGGCATCGAAGGCGTCGGGACCGGCCTCGGCGTACAGCTCGAAGCCCACCTTGGCGGTGGCGAACCACGGCTGCACCCGAGTGGCGAGCGCCAGCGCAGTGTCGAGATCACCGACGTCGAGCGCGAGCGCGAGATGGTCGCGCGGATCGTTGCTCATACCACCTCCAAGGTTCCGATCAAGTCGCTGACGCGCGCGACGTCGTGCGCGGCGCACCACGTGCGCATCTCGTCGAGCACGCGGTACGGCGCGCGCGGATCGAGGAAGTTCGCGGTACCGACCGCGACCGCGCTCGCCCCGCACATCATCATCTCGACCGCGTCGACACCGCGTTGTACACCGCCGGTGCCGATCACCGGTACGCCCGGCAACGCGCGTGTCACGTCGTGCACCGCGCGCAGCGCGACCGGTTTGATCGCGGGCCCGGAGAGCCCACCACCGCCACCGCCGAGCACCGGCCGGCGCGTGTCGGCGTCGACCAGCAGCCCCATCACGGTGTTGACCAGGGTGAGGCCGTCGGCACCGGCGTCGATCGCCGCCCGCGCGATCGCTGTGAGATCGGTCACGTTCGGGGAGAGCTTGGCGAACACGGGGAGCGGTCGGCCGCGCGCGCCCACCCCATTGGTGGTCGTGGACCCCGCCGCGACCACGGCCGCGACCGCGGCGCCGGTGGCCTCCGGGTCGTGGGCGAACATCTCCGAACGGTGGTGCAGATTGGGGCAGCTCACGTTGACCTCGATCGCGAGCAACTGCGCGTGCGCGGGAACGAGCAGCTCCGCGGCCCGCCGCGAACTCCTCGACCGTGCGACCCCACACCGACGCGATCACACGCGCGCCCGACGCGCGCAGCGCGGGGAGGTCGTGCTCCAGCCACGCGGCGATTCCCGGGCCCTGCAGACCGACCGCGTTCAACATCCCCGCCGCGGTCATGTGCAGGCGCGGTGCCGGCTTCCCGGCCCACGGCTCGGGACACAGCGACTTGGCGGTGATGGCACCGAGGCGCCCCGGCTCGCCGTGGCGGGCCACTTCGTCGCCGTGGCCGTAGGTGCCCGACGCGGTGAGGATCGGGGCGGGCAGCTCCAGGGCCCCCAGCGAGACGCTCAGGTCGACGGCGAGGTTCTCGCTCCCGTCCCGCACCCGGCGCGAGGATCCCCGGCGCACTAGACCCCGAGCCGGAGTTGGCCGTCGCGGTGGTACTCCTGCAGTGACCGCACCGTGGCCTCCCGCGACGACCACTCGACGATCCCGGCCGACGCCGCCAGCGCCGCGGCCACCGTGGTGAGACACGGGATCCCCCGGGCGGTGGCGGTGCGGCGGATGTGGGCACCGTCGGCCCGCGGCCCGCGGCCCCGTGGCGTGTTCACCACCAGGTCGACCTTCCCCGAACGGAGCAACTCGACCGCGTCGAGGCCCGGCGCGTCCTGACTCGGTGCGCCCTGGCCCGGTATGCCGTCGGCCGCGGTGAGCTTGCCGATGACCGCCTCGACCGCGAGCCCCTCGGCTTCCAGGGCCGCGGCGGTGCCGGCGGTCGCGACCAACGAGAAACCCAGCTCGGCGAACCGGCGCCCGACCACCACGCCCGACGCCTTGTCGCGGTCGGCCAGGGACAGGAACACCGTGCCTTCGCGCGGGAGGCGGTTCCCGGCCGCGGTCTGACTCTTCGCGAACGCCATGCCGAAGGTGCGGTCGATACCCATCACCTCGCCGGTCGAGCGCATCTCGGGACCGAGCACGGTGTCGACGTCGGGGAACCGGTTGAAAGGGAGGACCGCCTCCTTCACCGCGATGTGACCGCCGTCGGCGGGTGCGCCGAGCAGCCCTTCGGCGCGGAGCTCGGCGATGGTCGCGCCGATCATCACGCGCGCGGCGGCCTTGGCCAGCGGGACGCCGGTGGCCTTGCTCACGAACGGCACCGTGCGGCTGGCGCGCGGGTTGGCCTCGATCACGTAGATGTCGCCGTCCTTCACCGCGTACTGCACGTTGAGCAGCCCGCGTACGTCGAGCGCGTTCGCGAGCACCCGCGTGTGGCCCTCGATGGCGGCGACGGTTTCCGCGCTGAGCGTCTGCGGCGGGATCGCGCAGGCGGAGTCGCCCGAGTGCACACCTGCTTCCTCGATGTGCTCCATCACGCCGCCGATGACGACCTCGCCGGTCGCGTCGCGCAGCGCGTCGACGTCGACCTCGACCGCGTCCTCGAGGAACCGGTCGACGAGCACCGGGCGCTCGGCCGACAGCCCGCCCTCGCGCCCCAGCGTGCCGGCGGCGGCCAGCTCGGCCATGGCGGTGTCGAGCCCGTCGCGGTCGTAGACGATCTGCATGGCGCGCCCGCCGAGCACGTACGACGGACGGACGAGTACCGGGAAGCCCAGCTCGGCCGCGATCGCACGCGCGCCGTCGAGCGTGGTGGCGGTGCCGCCCGGCGGTTGCGCGATGCCGAGCTCGTCGCACAACGCGTGGAAGCGTTCGCGGTCTTCGGCGAGGTCGATCGAGTCGGGGCTGGTGCCGAGGACGGGCACGCCGCGCGCTTCCAGTGTGCGCGCGAGCTTGAGCGGGGTCTGGCCTCCGAGCGCGACGACGACACCGACCAACGAGCCACCGCCGGGCTCCCCGTGCGCGCCCTGCTCGCCCCGCTCCTGCAGCCGGTGACAGACCGCGAGCACGTCCTCGGACGTGAGCGGTTCGAAGAACAGCCGGTCGCTGGTGTCGTAGTCGGTGGAGACGGTCTCGGGATTGCAGTTGACCATGACCGTCTCGAAGCCCGCGGCCGACAACGCGAACGCGGCGTGCACACAGCAGTAGTCGAACTCGACGCCCTGGCCGATGCGGTTCGGGCCGCTCCCGAGGATGACCACCGCGTCGCGTCGCAACGGCGCCACTTCGTCTTCGTCCTCGTAGGTGCCGTAGTGGTACGGCGTGCTGGCCGCGAACTCCGCCGCGCAGGTGTCGACCGTCTTGTACGTGACCTCCACGCCCGCGGCGACCCGGGCCGCGTGCACCTCGGCCTCGGGCGTGCCCCACAGGTAGGCGAGCTGCGCGTCGGAGAAGCCGTGGCGCTTCACCGTGATCCACTCGCGTCGGGTGAGCTCGGGAGCGCCGCGCCCGGCCAGGTCGTTGCGGAGGTCGACCAGCGTGGCCAGGTGCGAGAGGAACCACGGGTCGATACCGGTCGTGGCCGAGAGCCGCTCCACCGACACGCCGCGTCGCAACGCCGCTTCGAGCAGGAACGGACGCTCCGGGGTGGGGCGGGCCACCAGCCGCACGAGTGCATCGGCGTCGTGTTCGTCGTACTCGCGCTCGGTGGGATCGCAGTTGAGCCCGTAGCGACCGGTCTCGAGCGAACGCAGCGCCTTCTGCAGCGACTCCGTGAACGTCCGGCCGATCGCCATGACCTCGCCGACCGACTGCATCATCGTGCCCAGCACCGGCGACGCGCCGGGCAGCTTCTCGAACGCCCAGCGCGGGATCTTGGTGACCACGTAGTCGATCGACGGTTCGAACGACGCCGGGGTCTCCCCCGTGATGTCGTTCACGATCTCGTCGAGCCGGTACCCCACCGCGAGGCGCGCCGCGATCTTGGCGATCGGGAAGCCGGTGGCCTTGCTCGCCAACGCGCTGCTGCGCGACACGCGCGGGTTCATCTCGATCACGACCATGTCGCCGTTCGCGGGGTTCACCGCAAACTGGATGTTGGAGCCGCCGGTGTCGACGCCGATGCGCCGGATGCACGCGAAGGCGGCGTCGCGCATCTTCTGGTACTCGACGTCGGTGAGGGTCTGCGCGGGCGCCACCGTGATCGAGTCGCCGGTGTGCACGCCCATGGCATCGAAGTTCTCGATCGAGCAGACGACGACCACGTTGTCGGCGTGGTCGCGCATCACCTCGAGCTCGTACTCCTTCCAACCGGTCACCGACTGCTCGATCAGGATCTCCGAAACCGGGCTCGCAGCCAGGCCCCGGCCGGCCACCGCCCGCAGCTCCTCGGGATCGCGCGCCATGCCGGTGCCGCTCCCGCCGAGGATGAACGACGGGCGCACGATGAGCGGGTAGCCGACCTGTTCGGCGACGCCCATCGCTTCGTCGAGCGTGTACGCGAAGCCGGATTGCGGCACCACGAGGCCGATCTCCTGCATCGCCGCCTTGAACTCGTGCCGGTTCTCGGCGGTGCGGATGGCGACGACGCTGGCGCCGATCAGCTCGACGTCGAACTCGGCGAGCACGCCCGCTTCGTCGAGCTCGATCGCCAGGTTGAGCGCGGTCTGGCCCCCGAGCGTCGGCAGCACCGCGTCGGGCCGTTCGCGCTCGATGATGCGGGTGAGGCTCGGGAGATCGAGGGGCTCGACGTAGGTCGCGTCGGCGAACTCGGGGTCGGTCATGATCGTCGCCGGGTTGGAGTTCACGAGCACGACGCGGTAGCCCTCGTCGCGCAGCACCCGGCACGCCTGCGTGCCCGAGTAGTCGAACTCGCACGCCTGACCGATGACGATCGGGCCGCTCCCGATGATGAGGATGGTCTCGAGGTCGGTGCGCTTGGGCACGGGCTACCTGACTCCTGCGTTCGCGGTGCGGGGGCGGGTTTCGTTCATGAGCGCGACGAAGTCGTCGAAGAGGTAGCGCGCGTCGTGCGGCCCGGGCCCCGCTTCGGGGTGGTACTGCACGCCGAACGCGGGGGCGTCGAGCACCCGCAGCCCCTCGACCACGCCGTCGTTGAGGTTCACGTGGGTGAGGTGCACGCGCCCGCTCGCGGCGAGCGAATCGGCGTCGACCGCGTAGTTGTGGTTCTGGCTGGTGATCTCGACGCGTCCGGTGGCCTCGTGCAGCACCGGGTGATTGCCACCGTGGTGCCCGAAGCGCAGCTTGTAGGTGTCGCCGCCGAGGGCGAGGCCGAGGATCTGGTGGCCCAAGCAGATGCCGAACACCGGTACCGCGCCGATCAGGTCGCGCACGGCGCCGATGGCGCCGACCACCGCCGCGGGGTCGCCCGGGCCGTTGGAGAGGAACACGCCGTCGGCGCCGCGCGCGAGCACCTCGGCCGCGGGCGTCGATGCGGGGACGACCTCGACCCGGCAGCCGACGCCCACCAGGTGGCGCAGGATGGTGCGCTTGATGCCGAAGTCGTAGGCCACCACCCGGAACGGCGCGTCGTCGTCGCCCACCACGTAGGGCTCGGGGGTGGTGACACCGGCGACGAGGTCGACGCCGTCGGTCGTGCGCGCACCGGCCGCGGCGGCGCGCACCGCGGCTTCGTCGGTGCCGAACGCGCCGGGCAGCGCGCCGGCATCGCGCAGGTGACGGGTGAGCCGGCGGGTGTCGATACCGGCGATACCGGGAACGCCGTGGCGGCGCAGCAGGTCGTCGAGGCTCCCCTCCGACCGCCAGTTGCTCGGTGCACGCGCCAGGTCGCGGACGACCACGCCGGCGCAGAAGGGCCGGGCGCTCTCGTCGTCGTCGGCGTTGACGCCGTAGTTGCCGATGTGCGGGTAGGTGAAGGTGATCACTTGGCCCGCGTACGACGGGTCGGTCACGATCTCCTGGTAGCCCGAGAGCGCGGTGTTGAACACCACCTCGCCGGTGGTCGACGGCACGTCGGCGCCGATCGCCTCACCTTCGAACTCGGCGCCGTCGGCCAGCACGAGCAGCGCGTCGCGGTTCATCGGGGCGCGGTTCATCGGGTCGCCTCGCCGTCGATCACCACGGGTTCTCCTCGGAAGACGGTGTGGCGGACCTTGCCGCTGAGCTTGCGGCCGGTGAACGGTGTGTTGTTGGCCCGGCTGGCCAGGCGCCCGGGGTCGACCTCCCACCGCACCGAAGGATCGATGACCGCGAGGTGCGCGGGGCGGCCGGCCTGGACCGGGCCGCCGTGGTCGGCCAGGCCGGCGATGGCGGCGGGGCGCCACGACAGCAGGCCGAGCGCGGCGCGCAGGGGGATGATTCCCGGCTCCACCAACTCGGTGAGCGTGAGCGCCAGCGCGGTCTCGAGCCCGAGCATCCCCGGCGGCGCCTCCTCGAACGGGCGCTCCTTCGACTCCGGCGTGTGCGGTGCGTGATCGGTGGCGATCGCGTCGATGGTGCCGTCGGCGAGGCCGGCCCGGATGGCGGCGACGTCGTCGTCGGTGCGCAGCGGCGGATGCACCTTGAACAGCGGATCGAAGCCCGCACACATCGCGTCGGTGAGGGTGAAGTGGTGCGGCGCGGCCTCGGCGGTGACCGGCAGACCGCGTTGCTTGGCCGCCCGGATGAGCTCGACGGTGCCGGCGGCCGAGCAGTGCAGGAAGTGCACCGGCGTGCCGGTGACCGCGGTGAGCTCGAGGTCGCGGGCGACGATCACCGTCTCCGCCACGGACGGCCGACCGGGGATGCCGAGGCGGCTCGACCAGGCGCCCTCGTGCATGTGGCCACCGGCGGCGAGCGTGTCGTCTTCCGCGTGCTGCGCGACGACCGCGCCGGGCAATGAGCGCGCGTACTCGAGCGCGCGGCGCATCACGCCCGCGCTCGCCACGCACGCGCCGTCATCGGTGAAGATTCGCACGCCCAACGCGTAGAGCTCGCCCATCGGCGCGAGCTGCGCGCCCTCGCGCCCGACGGTGATGCACCCCGACGACACGACTTCGCACAGTCCGACCGCGGCGCCGGTGGCGAGCACCGAGCTCACGACCGCGGCGTCGTCGAGCGGCGGACGCGTGTTGGGCATCGCCACGACCGCGGTGAACCCGCCCCGCGCCGCGGCGCGCGTGCCGGTCTCGATGGTCTCGGCCTCTTCGTCACCGGGCTCGCGCAGGTGCACGTGCAGATCGACGAGCCCGGGACTCACCACGCACCCGCCGGCATCGAGCACGCGATCGCCATCGGCGTCGAGCCCGGTGTCGACCTCGACGATCACGCCGTCGCGCACGCGCACGTCGGCGATGCGTTCGCCCGCCGCGTCGACGACGCGGCCGCCGCGGATCAGCAGGGCGCGAGCGGTTGACGGTTCAGACAACGGGAGCTCCCGATCCGAGCAGCGAGTAGAGGACGGCCATCCGCACCGCGACACCGTTGGTGACCTGCTCGGTGACGAGGGACGCGGCGCCGTCGGCCACCTCCGCCGCGACTTCGACGCCGCGGTTCATCGGGCCCGGGTGCATGACCAGCGCGTCGGGCTTGAGGCGCTCGGCCCGGGCGACGGTGAGGCCGTAACGGGCGGTGTACTCGCGGATGGTCGGGAACAGCGCCTCCTGCTGGCGTTCGAACTGCATCCGCAGGAGCATCACCACGTCGGTCTCCGACACGACGTCGTCGAGCTCGTAGCTCACCTGCACCGGCCAACCCTCGAGCGACTCCGGCAAGAGGGTGGGTGGCGCGACGAGGGTGACCTCGGCGCCGAGCATGTGCAGTGCCTTCACGTCACTGCGCGCGACGCGCGAGTGGCGCACGTCGCCGACGATGGCGACGCGGAGACCGACGAGCGAAGGCCCGCGGTGCCGACGCAGGGTGAGCACGTCGAGCAACGCCTGCGTGGGGTGCGCGTGACGGCCGTCGCCCGCGTTGATGACCGCGGCGTCGATCCAATCGACGATGCGGTTCGGCGCGCCCGCGGCCGGGTGACGCACGACGATCGCGTCGATGCCCATCGCGGCGATGGTCTGCACGGTGTCGCGCAGGCTCTCGCCCTTCTTCACCGACGACTGCGCGACGCTGAACGTCATGACGTCGCACGAGAGCCGCTTCGCCGCGGTCTCGAAGCTGAGCCGGGTGCGGGTCGACTCCTCGTAGAACAGCGACGCCACGACCTTGCCGCGCAGCGCAGGCACCTTCGGGATGTCGCGCTGGTTCACCGCCACGAACTGCTCGGAGAGGTCGAGCAGCGCGGTGAGCTCGTCGTAGTCGAGGTCGTCGATCGACAGCAGGTGGTTCACGAGCCTGCCTCCACGTCGTCGTCGTGTCGTTCGTCGCGCTGATCGGCCGGCCCCCACAGCTCCACGCCGTCGGGACCGCCGTCGATCTCGGTGAGCCGGACGCGCACGTCCTCGCCGACGCGAGTGGGGAGGTTCTTCCCGACGTAGTCCGGGCGGATGGGCAGCTCACGGTGGCCACGGTCGATCAGCACCGCGAGCTGCACCGCACGCGGGCGGCCGAGCTCGGTGAGCGCATCGAGGGCCGCCCGCACCGTGCGACCGGTGTACAGCACGTCGTCGACGAGCACGACGACCTTGCCCGAGATGTCACCGGGAACCTCGGTCGGGCCGAGCGGGGAGACCGCGCGGAGGCTGATGTCGTCGCGGTAGAACGCGACGTCGAGCGCACCCACCGGCGCCACCACTCCCTCGAACTCCTCGATCGCCGCCGCGAGACGACGGGCGATGGCGAGGCCACGGGTGTAGAGGCCGACGAGCACCAGCCCGTCGGCGCCGCGGTTGCGCTCCACGATCTCGTGGGCGATGCGGGTGTGGGCCCGGCGCAGGTCGCCGGCGTCGAACACTCCGGTACGGAACACGAAACGACCGCCATCCGGATCGACGTCCGGGGCGGTCGTGGGCGTTTCGGCGCGGTTCTCGGCGCGGCTTTCTGCGCGATGTGACGCGGCGGTCATGTGCAGTCCTTCCGTAGGAGCCTCACAGGACTCCCTTCACGGTCCCCGCATGGTAGCCGCCGCTCGTCGGGATGCCGGCATTCCCGCGGCGGCCCGGCGCGCCCGCCCGGCGCGCCCGGTTCGTTACGCCGAGGTGACGCCGAAGACCGCGGCGATCCGACCGATCGTCGCGGTCTCCTGCTCGCTCGTGCCCTTGGCCGCGTCGGCGACGGCGCGGGCGATGTCGACGAACCACGCGGCGATGGGCCCGGACTCGTCGGCCGGGAGCTTCGCCAGCGCGGTCGCCGCGCCCTGGAGCGCGGTGAGCACCTCGTCGACGGTGTCCTCGAACGACTTGCCCCGGTGTTGCGACGCGTCGTGGCGCGCCTCGTGGCTCTCGGCCTCCTTGGCGATCGCCGCGACCAGCTCGTTCGCGGCGCCGCGGTCGCCGGGCTGGGTGAGGGTGCGGGCGGTGGCCGCCGCCTCCTTGACCATCGAGATCGGACCGTGCTGGCCGACCGCGACCATAGCCAGGGAGATCAGCAACGGCGCCTCGGTCAGCGCCTTCCACTCGTCGTCGGTGAACGCCGACTTGTCGGTCATGGCCGTGCTCCTGTCGTAGACGGAAATGCGCGAAGCGGATGCCTCAGCGCGGCAGTGCCTCGATGAGCTCGCCCTGGAGCCACGTGAGCCAGTGGTACATCGCGAAGGCGGGCGCGCGCGGATCGGACGGATCGACGTTCTGGTCGTCTTCGGTGACCTGCAACCGGGTGCCGAGCGTGAGGCGGGTGTCGTTGAGCACGCCCAGCCAGGCGCGGGCCTCCTCGGGGGTGAGCGCGATCGTGAACCACTCGCCGCCGCGTTCGGCGCGCACCAACGTGGCGCTGATCAGCTCGAGCGCGTCCATCCGCTCCCGCAGGAGCTCGGGGTGCACGAGCTCCTGCCACTGGGCCTCGGCCTCCTCGGCGGTGGGATCGAGGTAGGCGCGGGGAAGATCCGCGCCCGCGCGGGGTCGTCGGGCGGGGCGTCGAGCACGTCGCGCAGCAGCTCGGGCAGCGAACGCAGGAGCTCCAGCTCCTCAGGGGCCAACGACACCACGAGGGTGTCGTCGGGACCGGACTTGAACCGCCGCCAGCGCGCCATTACCGGGGTGCCATCAACCGCGCACGATCACCGGGCTGCCGTCACGAGGGGTGTTCCATCGTCGCCCACAGGCCGTAGGCGTGGAGCCGGGCGACGTCGGCCTCGCACTTCTCGACCGGCCCGTCGGACACCACCGCCTTGCCTTCCTCGTGGACCTGGCGCATGAGCCGGGTGGCTTTCTTCTTCGAGTACCCGAACAGCTTCTGGAACACGTACACGACGTACGACATCAGGTTGACCGGGTCGTTCCACACGATCACGATCCACGGCTTGTCGGTGAGCGTGAGCTCGTCGACCTCCGGCTGCTCGATCTCGACCGGCGCGACGTTCGCGGCCGTGTGCATCACGCGGGAGATGGCCGGAGCTCCTCCGCGATGCGGCTGAGCAGACCGTTGACGAACCGACCGGAGTCCTTGGTGGAGTACTGCTTGGCCAGCTCCACCGCTTCGCTGATCACGACCGCGCTCGGGATCTCCCGCTCCCAACCCAGCTCGTACGCCGCCAACCGGAGGACGGCGCGGTCGACGGCGGGCATGCGTTCGAGAGCCCAGTGCTCGGAGAACTTGCGCAGCAGCGCATCGACGTCGGCGTGGTGTTCCTCGACCCCGCGCACGAGCTGCGCGGCGTAGGGATCAGGAGGTGCCGGTTGCTGCTCGAGCAGGGTGTCGACGCTGAGATCGCGGACCTCCAGCTCGTAGCAAAGGCCCAGCGCCCGCTCTCGCGCTTCCCGGCGGCTTCCCGTGGCGGTCATGAGGTCAGGCGCGCGCCAGGTACTCCCCGGTGCGGGTGTCGACCTTGATGCGTTCGCCCGGCTCGACGAACAGCGGGACCTGCACCACCAGCCCGGTTTCGAGGGTGGCCGACTTGCGGGCACCCGACACGCGGTCGCCCTGCACCCCCGGCTCGGTCTCGGTGACGGTGAGCTCGACCGCGGCGGGGAGCTCGGCGGTGACGACCCGGCCGTCGTACATGTGCAGGATGGCGTCGTCGCCCTCCTTGAGGTAGTCGACGACGCCGGCGAGGTCGGAGGTGGGCACCGTGAGCTGGTCGTAGTTCTCGTTGTCCATGAACACGAGCCCGTCGTTCTCACGGTAGAGGTACTGCATCTCGCGCTTGTCGATCACCGCGAGCGGGACCTTCTCGTCGGCCCGGAAGGTGCGCTCGAGCACGGAACCGCCGGCGACCTTCTTGAGCTTGGTGCGCACGAACGCGCCGCCCTTGCCCGGCTTCACGTGTTGGAACTCGACCACCGTGACCAGACCCTCCGACGGGAGATTGAGGGCCATGCCGTTCTTGAGGTCGTTGGTGGAGATGCTCACAGTGGGGTGCTCACAGGAGAATGGTCATACGAGAAGGTCCTTCGGGAACTCGGTGAGAGGATCAGAGCCGTCGGCGGTGACGACCACCGTGTCCTCGATGCGTACTCCGCCCACACCGGGGAGGTAGACGCCGGGCTCGACGGTGACCACCGAGCCGGGCTCCAAGGTATCACGGGCACTCGCGGCCACTCTCGGCGCCTCGTGGATCTCCAGGCCCACTCCGTGGCCGGTGCCGTGCACGAACGCGTCACCCCAGCCCGCGGCCACGATCACGTCGCGGCACGCCTGGTCGACCGCCGCGCAGTCGGCGCCGGCCCGGACCGCGTCGCGGCCCGCCGACTGGCTGGCGCGCACGACGTCCCACACGCGGCGGGCCTCGGGGCCGGGATCGCCGACGCTCACGGTGCGCGTCATGTCGGAGCAGTAGCCGTCGACGATGCAACCGAAGTCGATCACGACCAGCTCGCCGCGCTCCACCCGCCGGGGGCTGGGGCGCGCGTGCGGTTTCGCCGCGTTGGGGCCCGACGCGATGATCGGGTCGAAGCTGTTGCCGCTCGCGCCGCGCCGACGCATCTCGACCTCGAGGTCGAGCGCGAAGTCGCGCTCGGTCGGGCCGTCGGCCAGGCGCGGGAGCAGGAAGCCGAGGGCGTCGTCGGCGATCGCGCACGCGGCGCGGATCCGCGCCACCTCCGCCGGCTCCTTGACCCGGCGCAACTGCTCGACCAACCCGTTGGTGGGCACCAGCTCGTGCCCGGCGAGCGCGTCGGCGAGGTCGCGTTGTTGGGCCCAGGTGACCGCGTGGGCCTCGAGCCCGATGCGCGACGCGGGCTGCAGCGCCGCCGCCAGCGCGTCGCGTTGCGCGGTCTGCGTCGCGCCGATCTCGATGGACGCGTCGACGCCCGCGGCGCCGAGTTGCTCGCCGGCCTGGGTGCGGTACCGGCCGTCGGTCGTGAACACCATCGCGTCGCCGGTGACGAGCAGCATCCCCGCGCTGCCGGTGAAGCCGGTGAGGTAGCGCACGTTGGGCAGGTGGGTGACGAGCAGGGCGTCGACCTCGGCCGCGGCGAGCAGTGGCCGGAGCCGCGCCGCACGCCCGGCGACGTCCATCCTGGGTAGCGAATCGATGGTGACGGTCATGCGCGCTCCTCGAGTTGGGTGATCGCCGCCTCGATCGCCAGCCGGTAGCCCGCGGGCCCGAAGCCGGCGATGTACCCGGTGACGAACGGCGCGATGACGGAGTCGTGGCGCCAGTGCTCACGCGCCGCCGGGTTGGAGATGTGCAGCTCGACCTTCACACCCTCGTAGGTGGCCAGCGCGTCGGCGAGCGCGTACGAGTAGTGGGTGAACGCGGCCGCGTTGATCACGATCGCCGCGGAGCGCCCGCGGGCGGCGTGGATGGCGTCGACCAGCGCGCCCTCGTGGTTCGACTGCACGTGCTCGAGGTCGTGGCCGTGCTGAGCGGCGGTGGCGGTGGCCAGGGCGACGAGGTCGGCGAGTGTGCTGGTGCCGTAGATGTGAGGTTCCCGTTCGCCGAGCAGGTTCAGGTTGGGACCGGAGAGCAGCAGGATCGTCGGCATCGGGTTCAGCCTCCCACACCGACGGTGACGCCCACGGAGCGAAACGCGACGTCGAGGGCGCGCCGATCGGGGTCGTGCACCGTCTCGAGCCCGGCGGGACCGGGCAGCACGAACGTCAGGCCGCCGATCGACTTCTTGTCGCGCGCCATCGACGCCAGCAGCTCCTCGGCACCGGGATCGCCCGGCACCGCGGTCGGGAGACCGAGCGCGGCGACAACGTCGCGATGGTGCGCGACCGCTTGCGCGTCGATGCGCTCGAGCGCGCCCGCCAGCGCGGCGGCGTACACCAGCCCGATGGCCACCGCTTCGCCGTGCAGCAGCTCGTAGCCGCCGACGGTCTCCAGCGCGTGCGCGAGCGTGTGCCCCAGGTTGAGCGTGGCGCGTAGCCCGGTGCGCTCCTCCGGGTCGAGAGCGACGACGTGCGCCTTGATCGCCACGCACGCGGCGACGAGCTCGACGAGCACCGCGGGATCGCGCCCCACGACCGCGGCGGCCTGCTCGTCGACGATCGCGGCGACGCGTTCACCGCCCGGCATCAGTGCGTACTTGGCCACCTCACCCAGACCGGCCCGGTACTCGCGCGGCGGGAGCGTCGCGAGGGTGGTGACGTCGGCGTACACGCCGATCGGCTGGTGGAAGGCCCCTACGAGGTTCTTGCCCTCGGGAAGGTTCACCGCGGTCTTGCCGCCGATGGCGGCGTCGACCTGCGCCAGCAGCGTGGTGGGCGCCTGCACCACCGCCACCCCGCGGTAGTAGACCGACGCCACGAACCCCGCGGTGTCGCCGACCACACCCCCGCCCAGCGCGACGATCGCGTCGTTGCGCAACAGGCCCCACTGCGCGAGCCGACGGCACAGGTCGTCGACCGCGACGAGGGTCTTGGCGTCTTCGCCCTCGCCCATGAGGAACACGTCGGTCTCCGCGCCGACCGCGTGCAGCGCGGCGGTGAGCGCGGGCGCGTGGAAGTCGGCGACGCCGGGCTGGCTGATCACCGCGACGCGACGGCGCCCCGCGAGCAGCGCGCCGGCCTCCGACAACGCGGCTGCGCCGACCACCACGTCGTACGGCGCGTCGGGTAGCGCGACGGTTACGCGTTCCACGCGCGCCACTCCTCGATCACGCGGTCGGCGACGTCGTCGACCGCGAGCGCGTCGGTGTTCACCGTGACGTGGGCGGCCGCTTCGTAGGCCGGCGCCCGCAGCTGGGTGAGCCGCTCGAGCGTGGCCGCCGCCGGTGCACCGCGGCGGAGCAGCGGACGGTCGACGGCCGCGTCGGTACCGACGCGCGCGCCGAGCTCGGCGGGCGACGCCTGTAGCCAGACGACCACTCCGGCGTCGCGCAGCGCGCGCCGATTGGCGGCGTCGAGCACCGCGCCTCCGCCGCACGCGATCACGAGCGGCGTGGGCGACGCGCACGCGTCGGCGACGGCATCGTGCTCGAGCGCGCGGAACGCGGCTTCACCGCGGAGTTCGAAGATCTCGGCCACGGTCATGCCCGCGTTCGCCTCGACGAGGCGGTCGGTGTCGACGAAGGGCCGCGCCAGGCGCGCCGCCACGAGCTCGCCGACCGTGGTCTTGCCCGCGCCCATCAGGCCGACGAGCACGAGGTGCCGCTCGGGTTCGGGCATCGGGCGCTACCGCAGCGACGCGAGGTAGGCCGCGTGGTTGCGCGTGAGCTCGGCGAGGGAGTCGCCCCCGAACTTACGGGTGGCCTCCTGCGCGAGCACGAGCGCGACCATCGTCTCCGCCACCACTCCCGACGCCGGCACCGCGGTGACGTCGGTGCGCTCCTTGAACGACACCGTCTCTGCCTTCGTGGTGGTGTCGACGGTGCGCAGCACGGGCCGGTTCAGCGTGGCGAGCGGCTTCATCGCGACGCGCGCGACGAGCAACCCACCGGTGGTCATGCCACCCTCGGTGCCGCCGGCGCGCGTGGTGGCACGCGTGTACTCCTCGGTGCCGGGGTCCCACAGGATCTCGTCGTGGGCCTCGCTCCCCCGCCGGCCGGCCACCTCGAACCCGTCGCCGATCTCGACGCCCTTCATGGCCTGGATGCTCATGAGCGCCTGCGCGAGCAGTCCGTCGACCTTGCGGTCCCAGTGCACGTGCGAGCCGAGACCGGGCGGGACGCCGTAGCCGAGCACCTCGACGACACCGCCGAGCGAATCGCCCACCTTCGCCGCCGCCTCCACCTCGGCGACCATCAACGCCTCGGCCGCGGGATCGAAGCAGCGGACCGGTGAGTCGTCGACGACGGGGAGATCGGCGGGGGTGGGACGTCGGCCCGAGAGGGCGCGCACCGCGCCCATCTGGATCACGTGGCTGAGGATCTCGGTGCCGAGCTCGGCGAGGAGCAGCTTGGCCAGCGTGCCCGCGGCCACCCGGGCCGCGGTCTCCCGCGCACTGGCGCGCTCGAGCACGTTGCGAGCGTCGTCGAAGCCGTACTTCTGCATGCCGACGAGGTCGGCGTGACCGGGGCGGGGCTGGTGGAGCGCCTTCTCGGTCGCGCCCGGCGCGGGCGACATCTCCTCCTGCCACTTCGGCCACTCGGTGTTGTGGATCACGATGGAGACGGGCGATCCGAGCGTGAGCCCGTGGCGGACCCCGCCGAGAAGCTCGACGTCGTCGCGCTCGAAGCGCATGCGCGGGCCCCGGCCGAACCCGAGGCGACGACGGGCGAGCTCGTCGCCGATCTGGTCGACGGTCACCGGGAGACCGGCGGGCAGGCCCTCGACCACCACCGTGAGGGCGGGGCCGTGCGACTCGCCGGCGGTCAGGTAGCGCAGCACTGGTCAGGAACCTCCGGAGGGGACCCCTCAGGATACCGGCGGCCGGTTCCCGCTCCCGGGCTCTTGTCCGGGCTCGGGCCCGGAGTGGGCCCGGAGTGCCGGTCAGTACCCGCGGTACCAGGTGATCACGGTGCCGCCCACCAGCAGCGCGGTGAGCGTGCCGGCGGCGAGGAACGGGCCGAACGGCACCGCCTGGTTCCGCGCCCGCAACCGGGTCGCGAGCAGGAAGATGCCGATCACCGCGCCGTAGAGGAACCCCAGGAACAGGCCGAGGAAGACCTCACCCCATCCGATCCACCCGAGCGCGAGCCCGAGCGTGAACGACAGCTTCACGTCGCCGAAGCCCATGCTGCGGGGCGAGACGAGGTGCAGCGCGAAGAAGATGCCGAAGGAGACGAGGCCCGCGATCAGCGCCCGCACGAAGGCGTCGAGGTTGCCGTCGGCCAGTGACGCGAAGCCGAGCAGGACGATCATCGCCCCGGCGAGCGGGTACACGATGCGGTTGGGCAGGATGTAGTGCTCGAGGTCGATGAACGAGAGCGCAACCAGCGCGCCGGTGAGCACGAGGTAGGCGGGCAACGCCCAGGTGTCGTCGAAGCGGGCGCCCATCCCGCCGAACAACGCGCCGCAGATGAGGGCGACGGCGACCCGCCGGCCGCGTGGGGCCACCGGCTCGTCGGGCAGGGCGGGGCCGAGCACCGGCTGGCGCAGCGGAACCCGGGTGATCACGGGGTCGAGCAGCCACCCGACGACCAAGCCGAGGATCGAGCAGGCGACGACGAGGAACGCGGTCATGACAACGGGTCCCGTGCCGCGGCGGCTCGCATCACCTCGAGGGGCGCATCGACGCCCGTCCAGAGCTCGAAGGCGAGCGCAGCCTGGTGGACGAGCATCCCCAGGCCGTTCGTGCACTGGATGCCACGAGCCCGGGCGGCGGCGAGAAAAGGCGTCTCCATAGGGTGATACACGGTGTCGACCACGAATTGGCCGAGGTTGAGCCGATCCACCGCCACCGGACCCGGCTCTCCCTGCATGCCGAGCGGGGTGGCGTTGACCACCAGGGCGTAAGCGCCGGGGTCGACGTCGGCGAGCGCCACTGCGGTGCCGGGGTCGCCGGCGCTCCCGCGGCCCGGGCCACCCTGCGGCCGTTGCGCGGCAAAGGTCAGGCCGGCTGCCGCCTCCGCCGCCGCGAGCCGGCGGGCGGCCACCGTGACCCGGGCGCCCGCATTGGCCAGGGCCAGCACGATCGCCCGCGCCGCACCACCCGCTCCGAGCACGAGGGCTTCCCGACCGGCCGGTTCGAACCCCTCTTCCTGCACCGAGCGGACGAGTCCTTCACCGTCGGTGCTGGCCCCGACCAGACGGCCGCCCTCACCCACGGTGACCACGTTCACCGCCCCGAGCGCCGCCGCCGCGGGGGTGAGCTCGTCGCAGGCGTGGGCGGCGTCGGCCTTGTGCGGCATGGTGACGGTGAGGCCGGCGAGTCCGAGGGCCCGGGCCGCTCGCACCGCGTCGCCGCCGTGGCCCGCGGGCGCGGGGAACGGGACGTAGATCCAATTCAGGCCACAGGCGACGAATCCGGCGTTGAGGATCGCCGGTGACCGCGTGTGCGCGATCGGATCGCCGATCAGGCCGGTGACGCGGGTCGCGCCGTTCACGTTCACCGCCGGCGTGCGCTCGCGATCGTTGTCGTCGTCGGTCACTCGCCCCGCACCCCGTGCTCCCGGATGTTCTGCTCGTGTTCCGCCTCGGTGGTGGCGAAGTACGTGATGCCATCCTTGCCGGTCACGTAGTAGAGGTACGGGACCGCCGCCGGGTTGAGCGCGGCGCGCAGGGACTGCTCGGTGACGGTCATGATCGGCGTGGGCGGGAGGCCGGTCACCTGGTACGTGTTGTAGGGCGACGCGATCTTCTTGTCGGCGTTGTCGGGCACGGGTGGGCAACCGCCCTTGGCGTAGCAGAGCGTGGCGTCGATCTGGAGCGGGATGCCCTGGCGTTGCCGATTGAGGATCACCGCCGCGATCTTCGGGGCGTCGGCCGCGTTGCCCGCCTCCGCCTGCACCAGCGACGCGACCACGACGGCCTGTTGCGGCGTGAGGCCCACCGCGGTCGCGTTGGCCAGGCCGATCGCGTCGGCGTGGGTGTCGAACGCGGTGACGATGGTCTGCAGGATCTGCGTGTCGGTCTCGCCCTTGCCCACGAAGTAGGTGTCGGGCCACGTGAAGCCCTCGACCGACTGCTGGTCGCCCTGATACCGCGACCGCACCTGGCCCGACTGCGCGAGTTGGAGGAACGCGTCCCGGTTGTGGCCCGGGAGTTGCCCGACGCGGTCGGCGATCTGCTCGAGTCGCAGGCCGGGAGGCAGTGCCAGGGTCAGGTGGTCGCCGGCGGCGGAGGCGGGCCCCCGCTCGAGCGCGTCGGCGGCATCGCGCACACCCATGTTCTCGTGGAGCGCGTAGGTGCCCGCCTGGAAGTTCACGCCGCCGGACACCTTCGACCAGATCTGGAACGCGAGCGAGGAGTCGATCACGCCGGCGTGGGCGAGGGCGTCGCCGGCCTCGCTGGCACCCCAGCCGGGTTGGACGTCGACGGTTACCGCGGCGCCCTGGCCCCCGGGCGGGCTGAGCTGCCAGTAGAACCACCCGGCGGCGACCAGGAACGGCAGCACCAGCACCGCGATGACGGCGACGACGGCCCACCGGCGGCGACGGCGACGGGTGCGGCTGCGGGCGGCGTCTCGCCGCGTAGGAGCCGCGGCCCGGTTCCGTCGGGACGAATCGGCCGCCGAATCGCCCGAACCGGCGGCGACGGCCGCCGAATCGACGGGCGAATCGGCGAATTCGGTGGATTCGGTGGCCGATTTCGGCGAATCGGCGGGCGATTCGGTGCGAGGGAACGCATTGCCCGCCTCGGTATCGGGCGTGCGGGGCGGCGGGTCGCGAGTCGGGGGCTCGCGGCGGGGTGGCGAGCGGCGGGGTGGTGAGCCCACGGCCGGTGATCCGAGTGGCGGCCACTCCCCGTGGTCGTCGCCGTCCGGGCTCAACTGGTTTCCCCGAGGCCGGGCGCCGGCCGGGGCGCTTCGCCGGGCGCCGGGCCGGGCCCGTGGGCGTCGAGCCACCCCTGGAGGATGACCGCGGCCGCCGCCGCATCGACCCGCTCGCGGCGGGCCCGCCGCCGTGCGCCCTGCCGCACGTGGGCCTCCCGGAGTCCTTGCTGAGCGATCATCGTGGTGAAGCGCTCATCGTAGGTGTCGACCTCGATCGAGTCGGGGCGCGTCAACTCCCGCAGCGTCTCGATCTCGGTCAGCGCCGAGCGGGCCGCGGGCCCGAGCTTCCCCGACAGCGACCGGGGCATCCCCACCACGATGCACCCGGCGCCGATGTCGCGCGCCGCCGCCACGATCGCCTGCAGGTCGGCGGTGCCGTCGCCCGATCGCTCGATGGTCGAGTGCGGCGAGGCCAACACCCCCGACGGGTCGGAGGCGGCCAGGCCGATACGACGAGATCCGAGATCGACGCCGAGGACGCGGCGACGATCGTGCGTCACCCGCCGGCGGCGGTCGCCGCGGACTCGAGGAGCGCGCTCGCGTCGTCGATCGCGTCGACCTTCGGCCCGCCACCCACCACGAGCTCCGGATTCTGGGCCGTCCCGCCACCGAGCGCCTTGGCCGCATCGCGCGCGATGTCGGCCGCCGACGCGCCCGACGCCACGCGGTCCTTGCTCACCGCGACCGCGAGACCGGCCTTGGCGCCATCGGGCCCGAGCCCGATGAGCGCGGCAACGCCCGAACCGAGCGCGTCACGCGTCGCCACCGCGAGCCGGCGCAGATCGTCGGGCGCGAGGCCGTCGCGCCGCGCCACCACCACGCCGTCAACCGCGCCCGCCGCCAGGGTGCCCGCTTCGGCCCCCGCTTGCTTGGCGCGCTCGGCGGCCAGCTCGTCCTGCAGCTCCTTGATCTGATCCACGAGCCGCGACACCCGCTCGGGCAGCTCCGCCGGCGCGACCTTCAGCGCATCGGCGAGCTCGCGCAGCTGCACCTCCTCCTCGTGGATGCGCGCCAGCGCGCCGTCGCCGGTGACCGCTTCGATGCGCCGGAGATTGGCGCCGATCGAGCCTTCGCTCACGATCTTGATCGGCCCGATGAACCCGAGCGCGTGCACGTGCGTCCCGCCGCACAGCTCGATGGAGTGCTCACCCGCTTCGAGCACCCGCACGAGATCGCCGTACTTGTCGCCGAAGAACGCGATCGCGCCCAGCGACTCCGCGTGCTCCTTCGTGGTCTCGTAGTGGCGCACCGGCGCGTCGCCGATGATCTCTGCGTTGGCCAGCGCCTCGACCCGGTCGAGCTGGTCCCGCGTCAACGCTTCATGGTGGCTGAAGTCGAAGCGGAGTCGATCGGGCGCCACCATCGATCCCGCCTGCTTCACGTGGGCGCCGAGCACTTCGCGCAGCGCCCAGTGCAGGATGTGGGTGGCGGTGTGATTGCGCCGGATGGCGTCGCGGCGCCGGCCGTCGATCCTGGCGTTCCCCTCGTCGCCCTCCGACACCGTCCCCGCTTCGACGACGCCCCGGTGCAGCACGAGACCGGGCAGGCCGTACTGCGTGTCGTCGATGCGCACCCGGCCGCCGCCGAGCGTCTCGATCACGCCGGTGTCGCCGACCTGGCCACCGGACTCGGCGTAGAACGGGGTGCGGTCGAGCACCACGCTCAGCTCGGTGCCCTCCCCCGCCTGCGCGAGGCGCTCGCGTCCACCGATCAGCGCCCGCACCTTGGCCCCGGTGGTCCCGTACTCCTGGCGCCCGGTGAAGTCGGTCGGCCCCAGCTCGTCGAACAGCTCGCGGTAGAGCTCGATGGGCGCGCCCGTGCCCTTGCCCCCCGCCGCCTTGTGCGCTTCCTTCGCCCGCGTCCGCTGCTCGTTCATGCGGGCGCGGAAGCCGTCGACGTCGACCCCGCGGCCGCGTTCGCCCGCGATCTCGCGCGTGAGATCGATCGGGAAGCCCAGCGTGTCGTGCAGGAAGAACGCGTCGTCGCCGGTGACGTCGCCGCGCTCGACCAGATCGTCGAGGAGATCCAGCCCGCGCGTGAGGGTCTGGCGGAACCGTTCTTCCTCCCGCCGCACGACGCTCTGCACGAGGTCGTGTTGCTTCACGATCTCGGGGTACGCGCCGCCCATCACCGTGACCGTCGCGTCGACCAGCGCGGGGGTGACCAGCTCTTCGGCGCCGAGCAGGAACGCGTGCCGCACCGCCCGGCGAATGATGCGGCGCAGCACGTAGCCGCGTTCCTCGTTCGACGGCACCACGCCGTCGGCCACCAGGAACGTCATCGTGCGACCGTGCTCGGCGAGGATCCGGAGCGAGACGTCGTGCTCGGTGCCCGGGAAGCCGGTGTACCCGACCCCGGTGACCGCTTCCGCCGCCGCGATGAGCGGGCGGAACACGTCGATGTCCCACACCGAGGCCGCGCCCTGCAGCACCGCCAGGTTGCGCTCGAGCCCGGCGCCGGTGTCGACGCTCGGGGCGGGCAGCGGGACGAGCTCGCCGTCGGGGCGGGCGTCGAACTGCATGAACACGAGATTCCAGATCTCGACGTAGCGGTCCTCGTTCTTGGCCGGGCCGCCGTCGGGGCCGAAGTCCGGCCCGAGGTCCCAGAAGATCTCGGAGCTGGGCCCGCACGGGCCGGTGTCGGCCATCCGCCAGAAGTTGTCGTCGCCCAGCCGTTGGATGCGCTCGGCAGGCAGGCCCACGACGTCGCGCCAGATTTCCTCGGCTTCGTCGTCGGTGGTGTGGACGGTGACCCAGAGCCGCTCGGGATCGAGGCCGAGGACGTCGGTGTAGAACTCCCACGCCCACTGGATGGCGTCGCGCTTGAAGTAGTCGCCGAAGCTGAAGTTCCCCAGCATCTCGAAGAACGTGAAGTGGCGGTTGGTGCGGCCGACGTCGTCGAGGTCGTTGTGCTTTCCGCCCGCCCGCACGCACTTCTGGATCGACGTGGCCCGCCGGTACGGGGGCGTCTCGTCGCCGACGAAGTAGGGCTTGAACGGGACCATGCCCGCGTTCGTGAACAGCAACGTGTTGTCGTGCGGGATCAGGCTCGACGACGCCACCCGGGTGTGACCGCGAGCCGCGAAGAAGTCGAGGTAGGCAGCGCGCAACTCGTCGGCAGTTCGCGGCGGGGACACGCAGAAATGGTACCGCTTGGCCGTTGTGACCCGTCCCGGGCTTCGACGAACGAGCTAGTCGACGAACGGGTCGGGCGGGAGCGGCTCCGGTGCGAGCGGCTCGGGCGTGCGGCCCGGATGGCGCGCCCGTAACTCCTGCTCCCGGTCGCGCGCGGCGCGCTTGCCGTCGTCGAGGGCGGCCGCGACCTGGTCGCGGAAGCTCGACGCGCGGTCGGTGATGTTGTCGGTGACGCGCACCGCAACCGCGTTGGGCTTGAAGCGATCCAGTTGCTGTCGGGCCTTGCGGGCCGCGACGACGGTCGTGCCCACGCCGATGGTGAAGCCGACCCCGAGCCAGGTGACGCGCTTGAACATCTACGACGCTCGCTTCTTCTCGCGACCCTTGGTGCGCGACTTCGCGCCGCCGTGGACCGGCGCGTCACCCTTCAGCCGTTGCACCGCGCGTCGGGTACCGGTGCCGACGGCGAGCGCCTTGACCACCGGGCTGGTGAACGTGCGGTAGGCAAGGTCGGACGCGGCATCGACGCGACCCCCGACGATCTCGGCCCCGGTGACGATGGCGTCGACCCGGTCGAGCTCGAAGTCGGCGGCCCGGACCGCGGCCCGGAGCTCCTCGAGCGCGGGCTCGGCCTCGGCCCGGAAGTCGGCGGCGGCGGTCCGCAGGTCGCGCGCGGCGCGGTCGAGGCGGACGATCATTACCACGAGCACGACCAGCAGGACCAGGCAGATCTGGGCCCCGAACACTGCCGACCACTCGCTGGCGCTCATTCCTGCTCCTGATCTCCTCGATCGCCGCGGGCCCGACGGTCGACGTCGGCCCCCCGCCCGGTCGGGCGCCAGTACCGGTCGTCGCGGTCGTCGGGCCGGTACTGCTGCGCCACCCATCCCCCCGGAGCATCGTGCGGGTACACGTAGTCGGCGCCGTGCCGGAGCTTCGCCGCGCCAGGGTAATGGGCGTCGCGCAGATGGGGAGGTACCGCCCCGGCGGGCCGCTCGCCGACGTCGGTCATCGCCGCGCCGAGCGCGGTGATCACCGAGTTCGACTTCGGCGCGGTCGCCAGGTAGATCACCGCGTGGGCGAGGTTGAGCTGCGCCTCGGGCATTCCGACGAACTCCACCGCCCGGGCCGCGGCATCGGCGACCACCAGACCCTGGGGGTCGGCCATGCCGACATCTTCCGACGCCAGGATCACCATGCGGCGCGCAATCAGGCGCGGGTCTTCGCCCGCGGTGATCATGCGGGCCAACCAGTAGAGCCCGGCGTCGACGTCGGAGCCGCGAATGCTCTTGATGAACGCGCTGAGCACGTCGTAGTGCTCGTCGTCGCCGTAGCGCAGCGCGCGCAACGCGAGCGCGGCTTCCGCATCGGCCAGCGTGATCGCAGCCCGGCCCGCTTCCGACGCGAGCGCGGCCGCCACCTCGAGCGACGTGAGCGCGTGACGGGCGTCGCCCTCGGCGCGGTCGGCGAGATGGGTGAGCGCGTCGTCGTCGATGCCGAGGTGCTCGTCGCCCAAGCCGCGCGCTTCGTCGGTGAGTGCGCGGTGGATGAGCGACCGCAGATCGTCGACGCCGAGCGATTCGAGCCGGAACAGCGTGGAGCGCGAGAGCAACGGGCCGGTGAGCGAGAAGAACGGGTTCTCGGTGGTCGCACCGATCAGCACCAACAACCCTTCCTCCACGTGCGGGAGGAGGGCGTCCTGCTGCGTGCGGTTGAAGCGGTGGACCTCGTCGAGGAACAGGATCGTGCCCCGGCCCTGCTCCCCCATCCGCGCCCGGGCCCGCTCGGCGACCTCCCGCACGTCCTTCACCCCGGCGGTCACCGCCGACAACGGCTCGAACGCCTTGGCGGTGGCCCCGGCGACCAGGCGGGCGATCGTGGTCTTGCCGGTGCCCGGCGGGCCCCACAGGATCACCGACGAGAGGCGGTCCGACTCGATCAGCACCCGCAGCGGCCGTCCCTCCCCGAGGAGCTGCTGCTGGCCGAACACCTCGTCGAGCGAGCGGGGGCGGAGGCGGGCGGCGAGGGGCGCCCGGCGTTCGAGACGCTCCACCACTGCGGCGCTGAACAGGTCTTCGGCCACGCCCCGATGCTACGGCCCGCACATTTCTCGGACCGGGTGTCAACCCCGGAGCCCACTCGTGCGTATTCTTCCTGTGACAGTGACACTTGAAGCCGAGCGTCCTGCAGTCGGCAGGGTCAGGGAGCCGGACACCTGGTCCGCCCCGTCGACCGTGATCGACCTCGTCTTCGAGGAAGCCTTCGACGAGCTCTACGCCCGGGCGTACGGCGTGGCCTTCCAGCTCCTCGGGAGCCGGAGCGAGGCCGAGGACGTCGCCCAGGAGACGCTGGCCCGGGCGTTCGCCCGCTGGCGCAAGATCCGCGCCTATTCCGCGGCGTGGGTCATCAAGGTCGCCGGCAATCTGGCCATCGACTCCTGGCGCCGCAGCCAGAAGGTCGACAAGTCGGTCGTCGCCACCACCGAGAACGCCCGCAGCACCTCGCCCGGCCCGTCGGGCCAGCGCGTCGATCTCCACCGGGCCCTCGCGCACCTCTCGCGCCGGCAACGCGAGGTCCTGGTCCTGCGATTCCTCGCCGACCTCCCCGAGGCCGACGTCGCCAAGGCACTGGGCTGCTCGGTCGGCTCGGTGAAGCAACACGCCAGTCGCGGGCTCGCCACGCTCCGCGCCAACCTGGGCGCCACGGAGGAGAACGCATGATGCCGATCTCGTTTGCCGATGATCTCCGCGATCCCGCACCCCCGATTGCGGGCCCCGCGGAACGCGCCGCCGTCGCCGCACGCACCAAGCAACTCGTGCGGCGACGCAGGTCCATGCAGAGCGCAGGGGCGCTCGGCGTGGTCGCCGCCGTTGCCGTGAGCGTGGCCGCGCTCACGGCCGGCGGCAGTTCCGCCCCGCCGGTCCACGTCGCGAGCACGCCGCGGACCGGCATCACCGGCGTGGTCAGGTCCGTTCCGCCGCTGGTGAAGGTCACCGTCACCCTGACCGGGACCGAGGGTCAGGGCACCTTCACCACTACTGCCCACGACAACGGCATGTTCGAGTTCCAGGAGGTTCCGCCGGGCGACTACCTCGGCACCTACGAGTGGGAGTCGGACGACGGCACCGCGGCCCAGTTCGGCCGTACCACGGTGACGATCAACGACGGGTCCATCGTGATCATGTTCGCCACGCCGGACCACATCGCCATGTAAGGGATCGGCCACATCCGAGCCCATTGGTTCGCCCCGCCCTGCCGTAGTCGCCCCCGCCCTGCACTACGGCGTTGGGCGGGGCGTTCTTTTCTAGCCCACCGGGCGTCAGCGTTTCGGTCGGGGAGCCAGCGTGAGGCCCAGTTCCCGCAACTGCGTGGGCTCGAGCGCCGTGGGCGCGCCGGTGAGCGGGTCGGCGCCCGACTGCGTCTTCGGGAACGCGATCACCTCGCGGATGTTGTCCTCGCCCGCCAGGATGGCCGTCAGCCGGTCGATCCCGAACGCGAAGCCGGCGTGCGGCGGCGCCCCGAAGCGGAAGGCGTCGAGCAGGAACCCGAACCGCGACTGCGCCTCCTCGGGCGTGATCCCGAGCAGCGAGAAGATCCGCTGCTGGATGTCGGGACGGTGGATCCGGACGCTGCCCGAGCCCAGCTCCCACCCGTTGAGCACGAGGTCGTAGGCCAGCGAGCGCACCGCGAGCAGGTCCTCGCCCGTGCCGTGCTCCAGGATCTCCATGTCGTCGGGGTGGGGCATGGTGAACGGGTGGTGCGCGGGCACCGGGTGGCCGTCGTCGTCAATCGATTCGAACAGCGGGAAGTCGACCACCCAAAGGAATTGGAGCCCGCCCTCGTGCACCGGCGGGCGGCCCAGCTCGACCCGCAGCGTGCCGAGCACGTGGTCGACCAGGCGACGGGGGCCGGCGGCCACGAGCAGGAGGTCGCCGGCCGCGCAGCCCAGCACGTCGACCAGGCCGAGTTGCTCGGCGTCGGACAGGAACTTCACGATCGGGGCGTCGAGCCCCCCGCCGTCGAGCACCCGCATCCACACCAGGCCGCCGGCGCCGAGCTGCTTGGCCCGGTCGACCAGCTTGTCGACCTGCGCGCGCGACATCGAACCCTGCCCGGGAAGACGGATCCCCTTCACCATGTCGGCCTGGAACGCCCGGAACTCGGTGGCCGCGAACACCTCGCACAGGTCGATCAGCTCCAGCCCGAAGCGCACGTCGGGCTTGTCGGAGCCGTAGCGCTCCTGCGCCTGGTGCCACGTCATGCGCGACACCGGTGCGGGACGCGTCCCCGTGACCGCCTCGGCGGCGTCGAGCACCGCGGCGCCGATCACCCCCATGACGTCGTCGGCGTCGGCGAAGCTCATCTCCGCGTCGAGCTGCATGAACTCGAACTGGCGGTCGGCGCGCAGGTCCTCGTCGCGCAGGCACCGCGCGATCTGGTAGTAGCGGTCGAGGCCGCCCACCATCAGGAGCTGCTTGAACAGCTGCGGACTCTGGGGCAACGCGTAGAACTCGCCCGGCGACAGCCGTGAAGGCACCACGAAGTCGCGCGCGCCCTCGGGCGTCGACGCGATCAGCATCGGTGTCTCCACCTCGACGAAGCCCTGCGCGTCGAGCGCGCGGCGCAATTCACCGTTGACCTGCGCGCGCACCCGCAGGTTGCGCTGCAGGCGCGGGCGTCGCAGATCGAGGTAGCGGTGGCGCAGCCGCAGGATCTCGTCGGCTTCGATGCGGTCGTCGATCGGGAACGGCGGCGTCTCGGCCTCGCTCAACACGGTGAGGGTCGACGCTGCCACCTCGACCTCGCCGGTGGGCAGCGTGTCGTTCACCGTGCCATCGGGCCGGTGGCGCACCGCGCCCTCGATCTGCACGACGTACTCACCGCGCACGCGGTGCACGTCGCCCCCCGCCAGCTGGTCGGGGTCGACGACCACCTGCACGATGCCCGCGGTGTCGCGGACGTCGAGGAACACCACTCCTCCGTGGTCGCGACGGCCGTCGACCCAACCGCACACCACCACGTCGCGTCCGATGTCGGTCGCCCGGAGATCGCCGGCGCGATCGGTTCGCATCATCGAGCTCTCTCGTCCTCGGTCTCTCGTCGGTCGTGTAACCAGCCCGCGACCGCGTCGCGTGAAACTTCCACCTGTTCCGCTCCCTCGACCCGGAGATCCTTCACCACGACGGCGTTGCGCTCCGCCTCGGCCTGGCCGAGCATCACCGCGTAGGCCGCGCCCGACTTGTCGGCCGCCTTCCACTGGGCCTTCACCGACCGGTCACCGTAGGTGCGTTCGGCGCGCACGCCGTCTTCGCGCAGCTCGGCGACGAGCAACGCCACCTCGCCCGAGTCGACCCCGGGCCCGCTCACCACGAAGACGTCGGTCGCCGGCGCCACCCGCGGGTCGATGCCTTCCGCCTCGCACGCGATCAACACCCGCTCGACGCCGATGCCGAAACCGATCCCCGCCGTGGGCGGCCCGCCCATCTCCTCGGCCAGCCGACCGTACCGACCGCCACCGCCGATCGCGTTCTGCGCGGCGTCGAGCGCGGCGCTCTGGAACTCGAACGTGGTGCCGGTGTAGTAGTCGAAGCCGCGCACGAGGCGCGGCGCGAGCTCGTAGCGGATACCGAGCGCGTCGAGCCGGCGCTGCACCTGCTCGAACTGCGCGCGCGACTCGTCGCTCAGGTGCTCGGTCAACTGCGGGGCGCGCTCGATGACGTCCTGCCAGTCGGGCCGTTTGGAGTCGAGCACGCGCAAGGGATTCGCCTCGACCCGCTCGCGGAAGTCGTCGCCGAGCTGGGCCGCGTGGTCGAGGAGGTACCCGCGCAGCAGCGCGACGTACGCGGGACGGCTGTGCTCGTCACCCATCGAGTTGAGCAACAGCGACACCCGCTGCAGCCCGAGGTCGCGGTAGAAGCCGGCCGCCAGCGCGATCACCTCGACGTCGATGTCGGGGTCGTCGACCCCGATCACCTCCGCGCCCACCTGCCAGTGCTGCCGGTAGCGGCCCTTCTGCGGGCGCTCGTAGCGGAAGTGCGGCGCGACGTACCAGACCTTCCACGGCACCGGCGGCCGGTGCTGCACGAACGCGCGCACGACCGGCGCGGTGCCTTCGGGACGCAGCGCGATGCGCCGCCCGCCCTTGTCGTCGAAGTCGTACATCTCCTTGCGCACGACGTCGGTGGACTCCCCCACCCGCTGGAACACGTCGACGTGTTCGAAGATGGGCGTGATCACCAGGCCGAAACCGAAGCGCGCCGGCCCGCGTCGCGAACGTCGACACCAGGTCGATCCACTGC
This sequence comes from uncultured Actinomycetes bacterium, assembly GCA_963819735.1. Taxonomy (GTDB): domain Bacteria; phylum Actinomycetota; class Acidimicrobiia; order IMCC26256; family DASPTH01; genus CAWFXC01. The sequence continues at coordinate 72,134 of CAWFXC010000003.1, forward strand.
TCCGATTCCGGGGGGAGGACGTCGTGGGTGCCGATCGGGGCCCGGTAGCGCGCCTTGTCGTCGAGTGCAGGCGGATCGGGCTGGGACACGGGCGCATCGTACCGGGATGGGGGCGGATCCCCGGGACCCGATTTACGCCTCGGTGATGTCGACCTTCTCCTCGAGCCGTTCCCCGAGCTGCTCCTCGCGCTTGGCGTCGAGCTTCGCATCGAGCTTGGCGTGGCCGGGCAGGACCCGGTACGCGGCGTACACGCTGTCGACCCGTTTGACCGCCCACAGGATCGACTCGAGGTGGTTGGGGTCGGCGAGCTCGAAGTCGAAACGGAACTTGGCCACCCGCTCGGTCGAGGTCTGCGACGTACACGAGAGGATGTTCACGTGGTACTCCGAGAGCACCTGCGCGACATCGCGCAGCAGCTTGGAGCGGTCGAGCGCCTCGACCTCGACCGACACCACGAACGTGGCGGGCTGGTCGTGGTCCCACTCGACCTCGATCACGCGCTCGGCGTGGTTCACCAGCCCGGCGGCGTTGGCGCAGTCGGTGCGGTGCACCGACACGCCACGACCGCGCGTGACGAACCCCATGATCTCGTCGCCCGGCACCGGCGTGCAGCAGCGCGACAGCCGGACCATGACATCGTCGAGACCCTCGACGTGCACCCCGGTGGCCCGACGCTCGGAATGACGCGGGCGTTCCGGTGGGCGCGCGGTGGTGACCGGCAACTGCTCCTCGCCGCTGCGCAACTCCTTCTGGAGCCGCTGCACGACCGCCTTGGCCGACACGTGACCCTCGCCGATCGCCGCGTGCAACGCCTCGAGGTCGGCATAGTGCATGGAGACGGCGACGTCCTTGAGCGACGACGACTGGGTGAGCTTCTGGACCGGGAGGCCTTCCTTGCGCAGGGCCTTCGCCAGCTCCTCGCGGCCGGTGTCGATGGCGTCGACCCGGCGCTCGCGCGAGAACCACTGACGGATCTTCGTGCGGGCCTTCGGCGTGTTGACGAACTGCAGCCAGTCGCGGCTCGGGCCCGCGCCCTCGACCTTGCTGGTGAAGATCTCGACCGTGTCTCCCGACACCAGCGTGGAGTCGAGCGGCACCAGCCGACCGTTGACCCGGGCCCCGATGCACCGGTGCCCGACGTCGGTGTGGATGGCGTAGGCGAAGTCGACCGGGCGGGCACCCAGCGCCAGCGTGATGACCTTGCCCTTCGGCGTGAAGACGAAGACCTCGTCGTACTCGAGGTCGATCTTCAGCGCCTCCATGAACTCGCCGGGGTCGGAGGTCTCCTGCTGCCAGTCGACCATGCGCTGCAGCCAAAGGAGGTCCTCGGCGGGCTCGCGCTCCTTGTAGCCCCAGTGCGCGGCGACGCCGAACTCGGCCCGCCGGTGCATCTCCTGCGTGCGGATCTGAACCTCGACCGGCTTGCCTGAGGGCCCCACCACCGTCGTGTGCAACGACTGGTAGAGGTTGAACTTGGGCATCGCGATGTAGTCCTTGAACCGACCCTGGATCGGCTTCCACATCGCGTGGATGGAACCCAACGCGGCGTAACAGTCCTTGACCGACTCCACCACGACGCGGACACCGACGAGATCCTGCACGTCGTCGAACTGCTTGCCGCGCGTGATCATCTTCTCGTAGATGGACCAGTAGTGCTTCGGGCGGCCAGTGACCTCGGCCTCGATGTGGAGCTCGACCAGGCGCGCCTGCAGCTCCTCGAGCACCTGCCGGAGGAACTGCTCGCGCTCGGGCGCCTGCGTGGCCACCATCTGCTCGATCTCCGCGTAGCGCAGTGGGTAGAGCACCGCGAACGAGGTGTCCTCGAGCTGCCACTTCATGTCGGCGATGCCGAGCCGGTGCGCGAGCGGGGCGTAGATGTCGAGGGTCTCCTGCGCGATGCGCCGTTGCTTGAACTCGGGCAGCGACGCGATGGTGCGCATGTTGTGGAGCCGGTCGGCGAGCTTGATGAGCAGGACCCGGATGTCCTTCGCCATCGCCACCAGCATCTTGCGGAGCGTGGCCGCCTGCTGCTCCTCCTTGGAGTCGAACTGCAGGCGATCGAGCTTGGTGACCCCGTCGACGATGGTGGCGACGTCGGCGCCGAGCTCGCGCTCGATGTCGGCCGTGGTGACGGTGGTGTCTTCCACTGCATCGTGCAGGAGGGCGCCCGCGATCGTGACGTCGTCGAGGCCGAGGTCGGCGAGCACCAGCGCCACGCCGAGCGGATGCGTGATGTAGGGCTCCCCGGAGCGCCGCACCTGCTCCCGGTGGGCCTCGCGCGCCATGTCGAATGCGTGCTCGATCAGGGCGGTGTCGGTGCGACGGTGACGCTCGCGGTAGGCGGCGACGAGCGGCGCGACCTCGACGTCGACGGTGTGGTGACGGCGCCAGGGCAAGACGGACCGGCGGTCGGTGCGAACCTCGACGCGCGGCTCCGTAGTTGCCATGATCCGGTTCAGTCTACCGGCCGGAGGGCCTACTTCCGCTTCTTCCGCCGCTGCTGACGACCGCGGGGATTGGCGGCACCCCGCGTCGATACTCCGGTCGACGGCGACGCGGACGGCGACGCCGCGGGTGCGGCCGGCGCGTCCGTGGCCTCGGTGGCGTCGCCGGCATCTGGTTCGTCACCGTCGCCCGCACCGTCGACCGCGGAATCCGGCGCGTCGTCGACCGCGACCGCGACCGAGGAGGAGGATGCGGCGACCGAGGACGACGGACCGGCCACCGCGGCCTTCGCCGGCGCCGCCTTGGCCGGCGTGCCCTTGGCGAGGTCGGACTCGGCCCGGGCGCGCAGGGCGCGGTACTTCGGCTCGCGTTCCTTGAGCCAGGCGAGGATCGGCGTGGCCACGAAGATCGACGAGTACGCACCGGTGAGCAGGCCCACGAACAGAGCGAGCGCGAAGTCGCGCAGCGCGAGCCCGCCGAACACGTAGGTGCCCACGAACAGGAGCGACGCCACCGGCAGCAGCGCCACGATCGACGTGTTGATCGATCGCATCAGCACCTGGTTCAGCGAACGGTTCACCATCGCCGAGTAGGTGTCGCCGCGGACGGTGCCGAGGCGCGCCTGGTTGTCCTTCACCTTGTCGAACACCACGACGGTGTCGTACAGCGAGAACCCGAGAATCGTGAGGAACGCCACCACCGTCGCCGGGGTCACCTCGAACCCGGTGACCGCGTACACCCCGACGGTGATGATGATGTCGTGGAGTACCGCGATGATGGCGGCGAGCGCCATGCGCCACTCGAACCGGAACGTGAGGTAGCCGGCGATCACGAAGAAGAACACGATGAGCGCCCGCAGCGCCTTGCTGCTCACCTTGCTGCCCCACGTGGGACCGACGCTGGTGATGCTCACCTGCGCGGGCGCGATGTTCGCGTACTTGGCCAGCGCGGCGGTGACCTTCTCCTGCTGCGCGTTGCTGAGGTCCTTCGACTGCACGCGAACGGAGTTGCTGCCCACGATCAGGACCTTGGCGTCACCGAGGCCAAGGGGTTCGATCGCGCTGCGCACCTTGGAGACGGAAGCACTGTGATCGGCGCCCACCGTGAACTGCCACTGCGTCCCGCCCTCGAAGTCGATCCCGAGGTTGAGGCCGCTGATCGCGAACGCGATCACCGAGATCGCGATGAGGGTGCCGGAGAGGATGGCCCATCGCCACGAGCGGTCGATGAACTGGAAGTGGGTGCGCTCATGGTAGAGGTCGGCGAAGCGGTGCCGCTTGCCGTCGGTCGGCGCGTTCACCGGCGCGGTCGTCGTGGTCATGTGACCACCTCCGGGGCGTCGAGGCCTGCCGCGATCCCCACCCCGCGCATCGCCACCAGATGGGGCCGGCGGGCCATCAACGACACGACCGGATGCATGAAGAAGTAGGCGACGACGAGGTCGAGCAGGGTCGAGATCCCGAGGAACAGCGCGAAGCCGCGCACCGACCCGATCGCCAGGGCGTACAGCACGACGGCGCCGATGAGCGAGACGAGGTCGGCGGCCACGATGGTGCGGAACGACCGGGTGAACGAGCGGTCGACGCAGGAACGGACGGTGGCGCCGGCGCGCAATTCGTCTTTCATCCGTTCGAAGTAGACGATGTACGAGTCGACGGTGACACCCACCGACACGATGATGCCGGTCACGCCGGCGAGGGTCAGCACGATCTGGACGCCGAACAGCTCCGGCAGCACCCACGTGACCAACGAGTACAGCGCCATCCCGCTCAGCAGGATGCCGACGATCACCACGATGCCGAGCAGCCGGTAGAGCAACAACATGTAGAGCGCCACCAGCACCAGGCCGATGATGCCGGCCGCGATCCCGGCGTTGAGCTGGTCCTGGCCGAGGCTGGGCGACACGTTCTCGACGTTGACCTGCTTCAACACCACGGGCAGCGCGCCGTAGTTGATCAGCTTGGCCAGGTCGGAGGCCTCACCCCCGGTGAAGTTGCCCGAGATCACCGCGGTGCCGCCGAACGACGAGAAGGCGGTGGCGTCGGGCTGGATGGTGGGGGCCGACTGCACCAGGCCGTCGAGCACGATCGCGACCTGCTGGTGGAACTGCTTCTGCGCCAGCGCGTCCCACTGGCTGCTCCCGGTGCCGGTGAGGTCCATCTTGACCGTCCAGCCCTGGCCGGCGACGAACTCCGCCTTGGCCGAGCTCACCGCCTTCCCGGTGAGCTGCCCGGGGCCGAGGTAGTAGCGCGACGCGTTCTTCCCCCCGGGTTTGTCGGGGAGGACCACGCAGGCGTCGCGGGTGTCGCCCGCGGTCTGGGTGGTGGGGATGGTCGTGAGCGCCTGCACCTTCGTCGCGTCGCACGAGGCGATGGCGGCCTTGGCCGCCGCCTCGCTGGCCGCGGTGGGCGCGGTGGTCGTCGTGGGGGCCGGGGCGCCGCCGGTCGTGGTGGTGGCGCCCGGAGTGGTCGTGGTGGTGGTCGGCGCCGCCTGCGCCGCTTCCGACGGGATGTTGGCGATGAGCACCGGGCGGAACCGCAGTTCGGCGGTCTTGCCCACCAGGGCCAACGCCTTGGCCCGGTCCTTCACGCCCGGCAGGTCGACGACGATGTCGGTGCCCTGACGCGAGATCTCCGGCTCGAGCGCGCCGAAGCTGTCGACGCGGTTCTGGATGACGTCGACCGCGACGTCGAGCGCGTCGGGCTTGTACTTGCCGACCGGCGACAGCACGACCGAGATGCCGCCCTGGAGGTCGAGGCCGAGCACGGGAGTGTTGCCCGAAGCCAGCGTCGCGACGAAGGCGCCGCCGATCACGACCAACGTGAGGACGAGGAAGATGACGTTCTTACGCACGGATCATTCGTCGGTCGCCGGGTCGTCGGTCGCGGCACGGTCGGACGGGCGCTCGGTCGAGGGATCGGGCGCGTCGATGGCGCGGGCTTCGTCGGCGGCGGGCAGCGGGCCCGCCGACTGGGCGACCGCAGCGCGCGCCACGGTGATCAGGACACCGGGCGCGACCTCGAGGATCACGCGGTCGTCGCCGAGGTCGCGCACGGTGGCGAAGATCCCCCCGGTGGTTACGACGTCGTCGCCGACCTGCAACTGGCTGACGAAGTTGCGGTGCGCAGTCAGCCGACGCCGTTGCGGCCGCACGATCAGGATGAAGAACGCGAGGGCGATGACGGCGAAATAGGCGAGGATGACCATCGGTGTCCTGGGGGCTTTCCTGGGGTTTCCCGGCCGTTTCCGGGGGAGCTTCCGAGGGTTCGAGAAGCTTGCGTCCGGCCACCGGGGAGGTGTGAAGCCGGTCGCGGATGCTAGCTGCCGCTCAACCGGCCGCGGTGCCATCCCCCGCCGGCGGCCCCGTGCCGTCGTCGACGATCTCTTCCGCGAGCGCCTCCGCGACCAGGGTGTCGCCCGAGCCGAACAGGCTCGGCGGCGTGTACACCGCGCTGGTCGGGGGCGTGAGGTGGAGGTGGCGGTACGCACCCGGTGTCGCCACTCGGCCGCGGGGCGTGCGTTGGAGCAGCCCGGCCTTGAGCAGGAACGGCTCGTAGACCTCTTCGACCGTCTCCGGCTCTTCGGCCACCGCGACCGCGAGCGTGTGCAGGCCGACGGGCTGGCCGCCGAAGGTGCCGCACAGCGCGCCCAGGATGGCGCGGTCGACCTTGTCGAGCCCGAGGTCGTCGACCTCGAACAGCTCGAGCGCGATGCGCGCGGTCTCGGTGGTGACCGCGCCGTCGACGCGGACCTCCGCGTAGTCGCGCACGCGCTTGAGCAGACGGTTGGCGATGCGCGGCGTGCCGCGAGAGCGGCGGGCGATCTCGACCGCACCACCGGTCTCGAGCGGCACCCCGAAGATGCGCGCCGCGCGTTCGAGGATGAGCACGAGATCGTCGGTGCCGTAGTAGTCGAGGCGGGCGATGAACCCGAACCGGTCGCGCAGCGGGCCGGTGATCAGGCCGGTGCGCGTGGTCGCGCCGATCAGCGTGAAGCGTGGCAGCTCGAGGCGGATCGACCGCGCCGACGGGCCCTTCCCGATCACGATGTCGAGCTGGAAGTCTTCCATCGCGGGATAGAGCACTTCTTCCACCGGCCGCGGCAGGCGGTGGATCTCGTCGATGAACAGCACGTCGCCGTCGTCGAGGTTGGTGAGGATGGCGGCGAGGTCGCCCGCCCTTTCCAACGCCGGCCCACTCGTGATCCGCAGGCTCACGTCCATCTCCGCGGCCACGATCCCCGACAGCGTGGTCTTGCCCAGGCCCGGCGGCCCGGCGAACAGGAGGTGGTCGACCGCCTGCCCGCGTCCACGCGCCGCCGCGAGCAGGATCTCGAGGTGCTCCTTCAGGCGGGGTTGGCCCACGAACTCGTCGAGGTGGCGCGGCCGGAGCGTCGACTCCTCGGCCGCCTCGATCGGATCGGCCGACGCTCGGAGCAGCTCCTCCCTCATGCGCGCACCACGGCCAGCAGGCGCAACGATTCGCGCAGTAGATCCTCCACCGAACCCTCCTCGGAGATCTGCGCGAGCACGTCGCGCACCTCGTCGGGCCCATACCCGAGGCCGGCCAGCGCCGCCCGCACCTCGGCACGCGGCGCGGGGCCGGCGCCGGGCTCGGCGAGATCGAGCTCCGGCACCTCGAGGCGCGCCTTCAACTCCACCAGGAGCCGTTGCGCGGTGCGCTTGCCCACTCCCGGCACCTGCGTGAGCGCGGCGAGGTCGTCCTCGAGCAACGCCGCCCGCAACGCGCGCGGCGAGTGCACCGACAACATCGCCAACGCCAACTTCGGCCCGACACCCGTGGTCGCGATCAGCGCCTCGAACGTGTCGCGCTCGTCGCGCGTCGGGAACCCGTAGAGCACCATCGCGTCTTCGCGCACGTGCAGGTGGGTGAAGAGGAACGTCGACGCGCCGATGTCGAGCGACGGGATCGCGCCGACGGGCACGTGCACGCGGTAGCCCACGCCGCCCACCTCGACGAGTGCCTCCCCCGCGGGCGTGCGCTCGAGCACGATGCCCCGGACCGAACCGATCACGAGTACCTCCGCAACTTCTCGTTCGTCGTGTGCGCGGCGCGCGTGGTCATCGCCGGGCGTCCTCGCGCGCGACGGCGGCCGCGATGGCCCGGTCGAGGCGCGGCGCCGACCCGGTGACGACCGCGCCCGCGGCCCGCATCGGGGCCCGCCACCAGTGGCAGAGCGCGAGCGCGAGGGCGTCGGCGGCGTCGGGCGGATTCGGCGGGTCCGCCAGCGTGAGCAGCCGGGTGACCATGTGCTGGACCTCGGCCTTGCCCGCACCACCGTCGCCCGCCACCGCCAGCTTCACCTCGTTGGGGCTGTAGTGCACGACCGGGATCCCGGCCCGCCCCGCGATCGCCAGGGCCAACCCGCTCGCCTGCCCGACCGACATCGCGGTCCGGGTGTTCACCTGGAACAGCACCCGCTCGACCGCCAGCGCCCACGGCCGGAACTCGGTCATCAGCGCGTCGAGCTCGGCCGCCAGCGCCGCGAGACGTGTAGGCAGCTCGTCCGACGCCGGGGTGCGGATGACCCCGTACGCCACCGCACGGAACACCGCGCCGTCGCGTCGCACCACGCCATACCCGCAGCGCGACACCCCGGGATCGATCCCGAGCACCACGTCGGAACGCGGCTCGGCGTCAGCCTCTCCCGGATCGAACACGGGTTCGATCCTAGGGTCATCAGCTCTCCTGACGGTGGACCTTGCGCCGCTTGCGCCGCTTGAGGAACGTGCGCAACGCCACCAGTGTGACGATGCCGACGACCACCGGGATGATCCGCTTCCCGACCGCGCCACCCGCGGCGTCCATCAGGTCCACCGGCTCCGGCTCGGGCGAATCGATGGTCCGGACCTTCCCTTTGGCGTCGGCGTCCGCCTCCGCGGTGCCCGCGGCTGCCGGGCTCGCCGCGGCTCGGGGCGCTGGGTCCGTCGTCGTCGTGGATACCGCGGGCGCCGGGCTTGCCGCGGCTCCGGGCGCCGATGCCGGCGGGGTGGTTGCCGGTGCAGGGGTGCTGGGGGTGCCGCTCAGAACGTCGCGTTTGAGGTTGTCGGCAAACTGGCCGAGGAGCTTGCCGGAGACGTCGGCCATGACGCCGCGGCCGAACTGCGCGACCTTGCCGGTGATGTTGAGGTCGGTGTCGATCTTCACCGTCGTGCCACCGCCGTCGGGCACGAGCGTGGCCGTCACCGTCGCCGACGCGTTGCCCTGGCCGCGGACGTCACGGCCCTCGGCCTTCAGCACGACGACGTGATTGGTCTCGTCGGCCTCGGTGATCTGCGCCACGCCCTTGTACTGCGCGGTGATCGGCCCGACCTTGATCTTCACGATCCCGCGGTACTCGTCGCCCTCGATCTCCTGGAGCTGGGCGCCGGGAAGGCACGGCGCGATCCGCTCGACGTCGAGCAGCACCTTCCACGCCTCTTCGACCGGCACGTCCACGGTGAACTGGTCTTCGATCTTCACGATTCCTCCTGCAGTCGCTCGAGATCTTCGAGCGTGTCGACGTCGGCCGGGCTGCCCGTACCGTCACACGGCACTTCGGTTACGAGATGGCGGCGCATCAGCACGCGGGCGCCGACGTCGCCCTCCAACGCATGCGCCTCGGGCCAGAGGCTACGCGACAACAACACCGGATTGCCCCGCTCGCCGTCGTACGTCGCCACGACCAGCTCGGCGCCGTCGCGGTGAGCCGCTTCCAGGCGCCGGTACGCCTCCGGCCCCATCCGGGGCTGATCGGCGAGGCCGACGCAGACCGCGCCTACCTCGGCGACGGGTTCGAGCACCGACAGCGCGGCCCGCAGGCTCGACGCGATCCCCTCGGCCCAGTCCGGATTCTCGACCACCAACAACCCGTCGTCGACTCCGGCTCCGCCCCCACACCCGAACATCTCGGAGTTCGCGCTCACCGGTGTACGTGAACTCCGAGATGCTCCGGGGGTGGGCGGCCCGGCCAACGCCGCCTCGACGTCGGCGGCGCGGTAGCCGGTGACGACGACCGTGGGCCGGAGCCCCGACGCCCGCGCCGCGTCGACCGCCCACGCGATCAGCGGTCGGCCGCGCCACGGCAGCAACGGCTTGGCCGCGTCGCCGCCCAGACGCGACCCGCGCCCGGCCGCCAGCACCGCGACCGCAACGCCGGGTGCCGAGGGGGTCAACCGGAGTGGTCCGGACCGGCGCGTTCGAGCGTGATGCGCATGATCACGCGCCGGTCACGCGTCATCGCGGCGCGGTAGTCGTCCCAGTCGGGGTGGTCACCGCGCAACGACCGGTAGTAGTCGACGAGCAGCTCCATCGCGTCGGGCAGCGACACGATCTCGGCCGTGCCGTCGATCTGGATCCAGTCGCCGTAGAACTGGTCGCTCAGCACGCACAGCGACACGCGCGCATCGCGGCGGACGTTCTTCGTCTTCAACGCGGTCTCGCGCGTGCTCACCACGACGGAACCGGCGGGGTCGACGTTGCACGTGATCGGTGACAACTGCGGGGAACCGTCGACCCGACGGGTGGCGAGCACTGCGTTGTGGTGCTCGCGGATGAACGCGCGCGCGGCGTCGAGCTCCATCAGGCGTAGACCGATTGCAGGACGTCGTCGGGGATGTCGAAGTTCGCGTAGACGTTCTGCACGTCGTCGTGCTCTTCCAACGCGTCGATCACCCGCAACACCGACTTCGCCTTCGACGCCTCGTCGAGCTCCACCGTGGTCGTCGGGAGCATGGTGAGATCGGCGCTCCCGACCTTGATGCCGGCGTCCTCGAGGGCGGTGCGCACGGCGTGCAACTCCGTAGGTGACGTGGTGATCTGCCACGTGTCGCCCTGGTCGGAGATGTCGTCGGCCCCGGCTTCGAGCGCGGCGAGCATGAGGTCGTCTTCGGACGCCGCCGAGTGGTCGAGCACGAGCACACCCTTGCGCTCGAACTGCCACGCCACCGCGCCCGGCTCGGCCAACGAACCGCCGTTGCGGTTGAACACGTTCTTGATCTCGGCCCCGGTGCGGTTGCGGTTGTCGGTGAGGGTCTCGACGTAGACGGCGACGCCGTTGGTCGCGTAGCCCTCGTAGGTGATGTCCTCGTAGGTGACGCCGTCGAGCTCACCGATGCCGCGCTTGATCGCCCGCTCGATGTTGTCCTTCGGCATCGAGGCGTCGCGCGCCTTCTGCACCATCGTGCGCAGGGTGGGATTGCCCTCGATGTCTCCCCCACCGCCGCGCGCCGCGACCTCGATCTGTCGCGCCAGCCGGGCGAAGACCTTGCCGCGGGCCGCGTCGGCCGCGCCCTTGGCGTGCTTGATCGAATGCCATTTCGAGTGACCACTCATCGTCGTTCGCTTTCCGTCAGGAACCACTCGTGCAACCGGAGGTCGCCGGAGAGTTCGGGGTGGAAGCTCGCCACCCATATTGCGTCAGATCGGGCCAGCACCGCGGCGCCGTCGTGGCGGGCCAGCACCTGCACGCCTTCGCCGACCGACTCGATGCGCGGGGCGCGGATGAAGACGCCGGGGAACGCACCGCCCCGCATCCCCTCGATGTCGAGCGGCACCTCGAACGAATCCCGCTGCCGTCCGTACGCGTTGCGCCGCACCGAGACCGCGATCACGCCGAACGACTGTTGGTCGGGGCGACCGTCGACCACCTCACGGGCGAGCAGGATCATGCCCGCGCACGTGCCGAACGCCGGCATGCCGTCGGCCAGACGGTCGGCGAGCGGCGCGCGCAGACCCGCGGTGTCGAGCAGCCTGCTCATCGTGGTGGACTCGCCCCCGGGCAGGATCAACGCGTCGAGGGCGCCGAGATCCTCGGCCACGCGCACCTCCACCGTCTCCACCCCGAGTGCGTCGAGCACCTCGCGGTGCTCGCGGAACGCCCCCTGCAACGCCAGCACGCCAATTTTCATGAGCTCACTCGCTCACTGGTGGGGACCACACGCACAGCCGTCCACCGCGTCCGCTCGTTCGCAACTTTCATGAGCTCACTCGCTCACTGGTGGGGACCACACGCACAGCCGTCCACCGCGTCCGCTCGTTCGCAACTTTCATGAGCTCACTCGCTCACTGGTGGGGACCACACGCACAGCCGTCCACCGCGTCCGCTCGTTCGCAACTTTCATGAGCTCACTCGCTCACTGGTGGGGACCACACGCACAGCCGTCCACCGCGTCCGCTCGTTCGCAACTTTCATGAGCTCACTCGCTCACTGGTGGGGACCACACGCACAGCCGTCCACCGCGTCCGCTCGTTCGCAACTTTCATGAGCTCACTCGCTCACTGGTGGGGACCACACGCACAGCCGTCCACCGCGTCCGCTCGTTCGCAACTTTCATGAGCTCACTCGCTCACTGGTGGGGACCACACGCACAGCCGTCCACCGCGTCCGCTCGTTCGCAACTTTCATGAGGTCGTCCGACGTTGCTCGCGGACGCGGCTCACCAGCCCCGGTCGGCGAGCTTGACGCCGAGGGTGTCGATCTCCTCGCCGCGGATCGCCTCGCCGAGCCCTCGGGACACCTTGGCCACGATGGTGGCGTCGCGGAAATGGGTGGTGGCCTCGACGATCGCCTTGGCCATCGTCGGGGGCTCGGAGCTCTTGAAGATCCCGCTCCCCACGAACACCGACTGCGCGCCCAGTTGCATCACCAGGGCCGCGTCGGCCGGCGTGGCGATGCCACCGGCGCAGAACATCGGCACCGGCAGCTCGCCGCGCTCGGCGACTTCCTGCACCAGCTCCACCGGCGCCCGGAGATCCTTGGCCCAGCCGAACAGCTCGGCGTCGTCGGCCACCGTGAGCTTGCGGATGTCGCCGAGGATCGACCGCAGGTGGCGGACCGCCTCCACGATGTTGCCGGTGCCCGCTTCGCCCTTCGAGCGGATCATGCAGGCACCCTCGGAGATGCGCCGCAACGCCTCGCCCAGGTTGGTGGCGCCGCACACGAACGGAACCGTGAACGACCACTTGTCGACGTGGTGCGCCTCGTCGGCCGGCGTGAGCACTTCGCTCTCGTCGATGTAGTCGACGCCGAGCGCCTCGAGCACCTGCGCCTCCGCGAAGTGACCGATCCGGCACTTCGCCATCACCGGGATGGTGACCGCGGCCTGGATGCCTTCGATCATCGCGGGGTCGCTCATGCGGGCGACGCCGCCGTCGCGACGGATGTCGGCGGGAACCCGTTCGAGCGCCATCACCGCGACCGCGCCGGCGTCCTCGGCGACCTTGGCCTGGTCGGGGGTGACGACGTCCATGATGACGCCCCCACGCAACATTTCGGCGAGTCCGCGCTTGACGCGGGCGGTACCGGTCATCCGTTCGGGCATAGCCACCATGCTACCGGTCACGTCCGCTGAGCCTCCGAGCTACTTCTTCTTCTTCTTGGCGGTCGTGGGGGGCGCGAGCGTCGTGGGCGGCACCGTCGTCGCCGGAGCCGGGGCGGGGGTGATGTCGACCGGCGAACCGACGGGCAGCAACTCGACCCAGGTCCGACCCGGGCGCAGGAGGATCGGGACGCCGTTGTTGTCGACGTAGCGCGCGGGCTGCGTCTTGTCGGGCCGGTTCCACTTGCCCACGCGCACGGTGCCGTCGCTGAACACCCACACGTCACCGGAGCCGACCGTCTGACCCTCGGCCTCGCCGGTGTACGGCGTGAACTGCACGACCACGTTGGCGGGTGCGATCTGCGCGCCGCCGACCACCGTCGACGGTTGACCGTCGAGGAAGCGCTTCCACGTGTCGGTGGCCCCGTCGAACGTGTAGCTCGGGTCGTAGCCCGCTTGGAAGCCGATGTGCATCCCGAGCACGCCCTGGCCCGTCGCCCGCGGCGCGCCCGCGATGAAGTACTGGAACAACGGCGGCGGCGGTACCGGCTTCCCGCCCAGCGCGAACAACGCGGGGCCGAGGCCGTAGAGGTTGTGCGGCGCCTGGCGCGGCGGCTGGCTCGGCTCGTTGCGTTGCATCGCCGCGCCCGCACCGTCCTCGTCGACCGCGTGCACCGGTGCCGCATTGATGGCGTCGACGTTGACCTGCGCGCCACCGGAGTAGGCGAAGATCCCGCCGATCGGCCACACGATGTCGGGGTCCTCCGCCCGCACCGAGCGCACCGGCCCGATCACCGGCGGAACGGTCGAGTTGTAGATGGTCACGAAGCGCGTGATGTTGCCCTCGACCACCTCCTCGTAGACCACGTCGGCCTGGTCGATGCCCGCCTGCGGACGGGCGTCGGGGGTGTTCTCCACCTTCACCGACAACGCGGGGCGGGTGAGGCTGGCACCGCTCGGGTCGGGCAGGCCGGTGAGCGGAGCGGTCGGCACCGCCACCGTCGTGGTGGTCGCCGGGATCGTGGTCGTCGTGGTCGTCGTGGTCGCCGCTTTGCTGCCGCCACCACTCGTCGCCGCCACGACCCCGATCGCGATACCGGTGACCACGAGCAGTCCGACGACGGAGATCACGATCGTTCGTGTACGCGGGTTCAACTACATCTCCTGGAGCCGCTTGATGCGGTCTTCGAGGGGCGGGTGGGTGTCGAACAGCTTGTTGAACTTGGAGCCCTGCTTCTTCTGATCGGTCTCGAGAGGCTGCTCGATCCACATCTGGGCGGTCGCCTTGGTCGCGTAGTGCACGACCGCGTGATCGTCGCGGAGCTTCTCGAGGGCCGAGATCAACCCGGGTGGATAGCGCGTCAGCTGCACTCCACTCGCATCGGCGAGGTATTCACGGTTGCGACTCATCGCCATCTGCATGAGGTAGCCCGCGAACGGCGCCAACATCAGAACGGCCAGCGACGCCACTGCGATGATCGCACCGATCGGGCCGGAATCGCCGTTGTTGTCGCGCCGGTTGCTCATGCCGCCCCAGAACGCGAACCGCAGGCCGATGTCGGAGATGAGCGCGACGACGCCCACCGCGGTGACCGCCACCGTGGTGACGAGGATGTCGTAGTTCTTCACGTGCGAGAGCTCGTGCGCCAGCACACCTTCGAGCTCGACCCGGTTCATCACCTCGAGCAGCCCGGTGGTGACCGCGAGCGAGGAGTGCTTCGGGTTGCGGCCGGTGGCGAAGGCGTTGGGCGCCGGGTCGTCGACCACGTAGAGCTTCGGCTTGGGCAACCCGGCGGCGATACAGAGGCCCTCGACCAGGTTGTGGTAACGCCGGTACTCGGTCTCGTCAGCCGGCTTGGCCCGACTGGCGGCGATGGCGATCTTCTCGGAGTTGAAGTACGAGCCCCACGCCAGCCCGATCGCGATCACGAAGGCGATGACGACGCCGACCCAACCCCCGCCGAACAGCAGGACGATCGCGGCCGCCACGATCGTGATCAACACGACGAACGCCAGCAGCATCACGAAGGTGCGGCGCTTGTTGCGCGCGATCTGCTCGTACACGGGAAACGACCTGTCTGGACTCGACCGCCTGGCGCGGCGCGGGCGCGACCCGCGCGACCCGGTGGCGCCGGGGAGTTAGAACTGCACCTGGACGGGGGCGGTGTCCTCGGGAGCGGCGTCGAAGAACTCGCGCTTCTCGAAGTTGAACATGCCCGCGATGAACACGGTGGGGAACTGCTGGATCTTGGTGTTGTAGCTCAGCACGCTGTCGTTGTAGAACTGCCGCGCGTACGCGACCTTGTCTTCGGTCGCCGTCAGCTCCTCTTGGAGATTGAGGAAGTTCTGATTGGCCTTCAGGTCGGGGTACGCCTCCGACACCGCGAACAGACTCTTCAACGCGCCGGTGAGCACGTTCTCGGCCTGGGCCTGCTCGGCGGGGCTCTGCGCGTTCATCGCGTTGGCGCGGGCGTTGGTGACGGCCTCGAACGTGCCCCGCTCGTGGGCGGCGTAGCCCTTGACCGTCTCCACCAGGTTGGGGATGAGGTCGTGACGGCGCTTGAGCTGCACGTCGATCTGCGACCACGCGTTGTCGACCTGGTTGCGCCGCTTGACGAGGCCGTTGAAGCCCAGCCAGAAGAACAGCCCGACGAGGACGACCAGCACGATGACGATGATCAGGATGACCATGTCCCCACTCTATTCAGGAAACGTGCTGCCGGGGGGCGGCAAGGGCACGTTCGTAGACCTCCACGAACCGGCCGGCCAGACCCGTGAGTGAGTACTCGGCCGCCCGGGCCCTCCCCTCGGCCACCTGCCCGGCCCGCCGGGCCGGATCGTCGAGGAGGGTGCGCAGCGCCGCCCGCAACGCGTCGGCGTCGCCCGGCGGCACCAGCAGCGCCTCGCGGTCGGCCCGGGACACCGTGCGGTAGCCGTCGATGTCGGACGCCACCACCGCGCTCCCCGCGGCCATGGCTTCGACCAGCACAACGCCGAACGACTCCCCGTCGAGGGCGGGGAAACAGGAGATGGCGGCACCGCGCAGGCGCGCCTGCTTCTCCTCCTCGGAGACCCGGCCGAGCCACTCGACCCGCGGCACGTCGCGGGCGCGGAGCGCCGCGTTGTGCGGGCCGTCGCCGATCACCCACAACTCCGCGTCGCGCTCGAGGCCGGCGAAGGCGTCGAGCAGCACCGCGAGGCCCTTGCGCGTCTCGTGACGCCCGACGAACAGGATCGCCGGCGCGCCCGACGGCGCCGAGCGCCCGTGGGCGAGGCTCGCGACGTCGACCCCGTTGGGCAGGATCTCGCACTCGCCGCCGAAGGTCTGGAACACCTGGCGCTTGGCCTCTTCCGACACCGCGGTCGACACGGTCAGCCGGCGCAACATCGGCCGTAGGCCGGGCCGGAACGTCTCGTACCAGGCGTTGCGCCCTGCCCGCGCCGAGTGGAAGGTGCCGACGGCAGGAATCGAGGTACCCACCAGCGCGGCGTGGTTGGGTCCCGGTGCGAGGGGCTCGTGGAGGTGCAGGACGTCGGGCTCGAACGTGCGCAGCGCCTCGAGCGTGCGCCGGGCGACGGCGCGCCCGGTGGCGATCGGCGCCACCGACCCATTGCTCGGCACGCGCGTGCTCGGCCCGACGGTGGTGATCCCGGGTTCGGGCGGCGGGCCGTCGCAGGGCGCGACGATGCGGGCGTCGACGCCGAGCTCCCGCAACGCGCGTGCCAGCCCGAGCACCTGGCCCTGCACCCCGCCGAAGAGCGACAGCGAATAGGGGCACAGCAGCATCACGCGCAGGCCGGAACCGTCGCCCGCACCGTCGCCCGACGTGCCCGTCGCGCTCCCGATCACCCTCCCCACTGGGAGATCATCCCATCGGGACACGGGACCCGCCTCCTCGACCCGGTGGGTGCGCGACCGCCGCGTGGTCACTCGGCCAGTTCGGTTGCAAGAGATGCCAGTCGGTGGGGGCGGTCCGGATGAGGTCCTCGAAGCGGTGCGCCACGCTTTGGGTGATGCGGGCGAGGTCGTCGCGGAGGCGGCCCTCCCGGGCACTCGGTACCGGCGGGAGGATCTGCGCCCGATGGCGCCCGTGCGGGCGGAAGTAGCAGCCCACCGGGATCAGCGGCACGCCACCGCGCAGCGCGACCAGCGCGGGCCCGCCGGGCAGCGTGGTGCGTTCGCCGAAGAACTCGACCTCGATGCCATCGCCCGTGAGGTCGCGATCGCAGAGCAGGCACACCACCTCGTTGTTGCCTGCGGCGGCCAGCACCTCGGTGCCGGCCGTCGGCGACAGCGCGACCACCCGCATCCCGAGCCGGCGGCGGGTCTCCACGAACCACTCGAACAGCTCCGGCGGCTCGACCGGTTCGGCGACGACCGTGACGCGGAACCCCTGGAGTGCGAGCCACGCGCCCGCGTGGTCCCAGTTCCCGAGGTGCGGGAGCGCGAGGACGGCGCCGTGGCCCGCCGCCACCGCGGCTTCGATGTGCTCGATGCCGTCGCACGCGAAGTGATCCTCGATCCAATCAGGGGTGGCACTCGGCAACCGGAACAGCTCGTAGAAGTAGCGACCGTACGACTCGAAGGTGGCGGTGACCGCGTGCTGCAACGCGTCACCACCGAACCCGGCTCCGTAGACGCGCCGCAGGTTGCGCTCGACCTGACGACGACGTTCGGCGAGCACGACCGGGGCGGCCTGCGCCACGCCTTTGGCCAACGGCGCCCCGAGCGGTTCGGGGATCAGGCGGGCGATCTCCGCGCCGGCGCGGTACGCGAGGTACGGCGCGCGCTTGGGAAGCTTCGGCGACAGCCGGGAAGACAACGTCGTGGGCGGGCGAGGTGGTGGCGGGCGAGGCGCGTCGGCGCGGCTCAGCGCCGACGCGGCGTCGAACCCGACCGTCCGACCTTCTCCGTCTGCGGGCGATGGGCCGCCCACCACTGGGCGAGCCCACCGGCGCGTGGCTCGTCGGTACCCGACGCACCCGATCGCCGCTGATGGCGCGTGCGGCGCGGTCGCTCCGGGGTGGCTTGGCGCCACACCTTCACGAACCGCTGCACGGCGGTGAGCGCAGTGAGCGCGAGCATCACCCAGAGCATGGGCACGAGGATGTTGAACGCGAGGCCGATGCCCAGGAGCACCAGGCGCTCGGCCCGTTCCATCAGGCCGCCGCGCGCCTGGAATCCGAGCGATTCGGCGTGGGCCCGCTCGTAGGTGATGAGCATCGAGAGCGCCAGAACTGCGAGCACCAGCACCGGCAGACGCGGGCTCTGGTCGGAGAGGTACCACGCGAGACCGCAGAAGATCGCCGC
This sequence comes from uncultured Actinomycetes bacterium, assembly GCA_963819735.1. Classification (GTDB taxonomy): domain Bacteria; phylum Actinomycetota; class Acidimicrobiia; order IMCC26256; family DASPTH01; genus CAWFXC01. The sequence continues at coordinate 90,209 of CAWFXC010000003.1, forward strand.
GTCGGCGATGCGGTCGCAGACCGAGTCGAAGAACGCGCCGCGGGGACCGGCCCGGCCGCTCTGACGCGCCACCGAACCGTCGAGGATGTCGGGCAGACCCGTGAGGATCACGCCGAACACGCCGAGGAGCAGATGGCCGTCGGCGATCGCGAAGGCGGTGGCGACCGCGAACGCGAGGCCGATGACCGTGAGACTGTCGGCCGTGATTCCGGCGCGGATCAGACCCTGACCAACGGGTTCGAGCCCCCGCTCGACCGTCGCGCGCCAGCGTCCGTCGAGCATGTGCTGCAAGTCCTCCGTGGGAAACTGTCCTGCTGAGGGTACCACCCGGCCCCGCGGAGTTGGCGCTGCCCGCCGACCCGTTCCGCCGGAACGGGCCCCGGGCACGGACCGACGGCACCTGCGTAGAATCAGCGCGAGGACGCGCGACCCGGGGGGTACCGGTGACGGCCAAGACGTTCCCGACGGAGAAGATCCGCAACGTGGCCCTCGTCGGCCACGGTGGTGCGGGGAAGACGTCGCTGGCCGAGGCGCTGTTGTACACCGCCGGCGCGGCCCCGCGACTGGGGCGGGTCGAGGACGGCAACACCGTCACCGACTTCGATCCCGAGGAGGCGCGGCGGCGCATCTCGGTGTCGCTCGCCGTCGCACCGTTCGAGCACGACGGGTTCAAGGTCAACCTCCTCGACACGCCCGGCTACGCCGATTTCGTCAGCGACGTCTCCGCCGCGCTGCGGGCTGCCGACCTCGCGGTGTTCGTCGTGTCGGCGGTCGAGGGCGTCGAGGTCCAGACCGAGATCGCCTGGCGGATGGCCGATGAGCTCCGCCTCCCGCGGGCGATCTTCGTGAACAAGCTCGACCGCGAGCGTGCGTCGTTCGCGCGCACACTCGACCAGCTCAAGGACAAGTTCGGCGCCGGCGTCGCGCCCCTGCAACTACCGATCGGCGACGAGGCCGACTTCCACGGTGTCGTCGAGCTGCTCGACGACACCGCGGTGCACTACGTCGACGGGCAGGCCACCACCGGTCCGATCCCGGCGGAGATGGAGATGGAGGAGCACTCGATCCACGACGCGTTGATCGAGGGCATCGTCGTCGGCGACGACGACCTCATGGAGCGCTACCTCGCCGACGAGACCATCCCCACCGCCGAGCTCGCGCACGCGTTGGCCGACGGCGTCGCGTCGGGCTCGGTGTTCCCGGTGCTCTGCGGGAGCGCGACCAAGCTCGTGGGAGTCGACCGGCTCGCGCACTTCGTGATCGAGGAAGGACCCGCTCCGGCCGCGGCCGCGGGCGACGGCCCGCCCGTCGCGTTCGTGTTCAAGACGATCGTCGACCCGTACGTGGGCCACGTGAACCTGTTCAAGGTGCTGCAGGGCACCGTGAAGGCCGACGCCACCCTGGTGAACGGGCGCACGATGCACGAGGAACGGCTGCACCAGCTCACGGTGATGCGCGGCAAGGAGCAGGAACCGGTCTCCGAGGTTCCCGCCGGCGACATCGCCGCCGTCGCCAAGCTCACCGACACCACCACCGGCGACGTCCTCGGCGCGCGCGGCGCCGAGATCGCGGTCGATCCTTTCGAGCCGCCCGCGCCCGTGCTCGCGGTGGCGATCAAGGCACGCTCGAAGGCCGACGAGGACAAGCTCGCCAACGCGCTCCACCGCCTCCTCGACGAGGACCCGTCGCTCTCGCTGGAACGCAACGCCGAGACCCATCAGACCCTCCTTTGGGGCCAGGGTGAGACCCACCTCGGGATCGCGCTCGAGCGCCTGCACCGCAAGCTCGGCGTCGAGGTCGAGACCGAGGACGTGCAGGTCGCGTACCGCGAGACGATCACCGACGGCGCGGAGGCCGAGGGCAAGTACAAGAAGCAGACGGGCGGCCACGGCCAGTTCGGGGTCGCGTTCCTCCGGGTCGAGCCCCTCGACCGGGGTACCGGGTTCGAGTTCGTCGACCAGATCGTCGGCGGCGCCATCCCGCGGCAGTTCATCCCCGCCGTCGAGAAGGGCGTCCACGAAACGATGGAGCACGGCGGCGTCTTCGGATTCCCCGTGGTCGACGTGAAGGTCACCTGCTTCGACGGCAAGTACCACTCGGTCGACTCGTCGGAGATGAGCTTCAAGATGGCGGGATCGATCGGCTTCAAGGACGCGATGGCCAAGGCGTCCCCGATCCTGCTCGAGCCGATCAGCGAGCTGGTCGTGATCGCACCCGAGGCGAACCAGGGAGACATCATGGGCGACCTCAATTCGAAGCGCGGCCGCATCCAGGGCTCGAGCTCGATCGGCAACGGCGAGGTCGAGGTGGTGGCGATGGTCCCGACGTCGGAGGTGCTCCGCTACACGATCGACCTGCGATCGATCACCGGTGGACGCGGGCGCTTCACCCTCACCCATTCCCACTACGACCCGGTGCCGTCACACCTCGTCGACCGGATCCGCGCCGCGGCGGTGCCGACCCGGGCCTGACCCAGGGCGTGTCACCCCGGCGCGCCGCGACCGTTGCCGGCCGGGGAATGCCGGGTGGCGGACGCGTGTTCTAAAGAGAGGCCCGCCGCGCCGGCGTGACCAGGGAGTCCCTGCCCCTCCCCCTCCGCCTGCGCGCGGGCCTCTCTTTTTGACCACCTACGCTTCATTTGCGGCGTGGCGTCACCACTCTCTGCGGTATTTGGACCACGGAAATGGTCACGGGACGAGGTCGGCGAGGGCGTGACCGCGGTCACCCGGTCCCGAAAAACCACGGATCGTCACGCGCGCGCGGCTCGTGACCGTGTAGCGTCGCACCGGTCGGACCAAGGGTCGGTCCGCCACACTCTCGTCGGTCGTTGGCTTGGGAGGCTGAACGGCTGGCAGGTACGAGGGTGCTGGCGTAGCTAGGCAGGCAATTTCACGAGTAGCTCGCGCATGGGGACGCCGCCTCGGCGTTCCTGGGGCACATTGGAGGACGGGCACATGAAGAAGACCATCGCCGCTTTCGCAGTCGCTGCTGCCGCGTCTGTCGGAATGCTCGGGCTGTTCGCCGGCTCGGCCGGCGCGCACGACGCGCCGATCAGTTACGACTGTTTCAACGTGACGGTGCAGTTCCAGGACTTCGCGTCGAACGGTACCGGCGTGAACACCGCGACCGTAACGGTCGACGGGGCAGTCACCAACGTCTCGTTCACCACCGCCAACCACACGACGGTCGTCCCGCTGGTCAGCCACAGCGGTGACCCGAGCGTGGTGGTAACGGTCGCGTGGCACGGCTTCGACGGCAACGTCGGATCCAACTCGTCGACGTTCCCGACGGCCAACTGCGTCGCACCGGCGTCGACCACCACGACGGTCGCGCCGACCACGACCATCCCGACCAACGTGTCGCCGGCCGAGGTCGTGAAGCCCACGGCGACGGTCGCGGCCGCGGTCGTGGTTGCGCCGGCGTTCACGGGCTGACCACCGCTCGACCGATATTCGAAGCGACGACCGTCCGGGCCTCGTGCCCGGGCGGTCGTCGTTCGCGCCCGGGATCGACAGCACCGTTGGATTAGGCTCGAGCCATGGATGTAGGCCCCACCGAACTGCTCATCGTCCTCGCAGTGGTGCTCCTGCTCTTCGGCTCCAAGAAGCTTCCCGAACTCGCCCGGGGCATGGGCCAGGCTTCGAAGGAGTTCCGCAAGGGCCTGCACCTCGGTGACGATGACGAGACCAGCGCTGCTACCACGGCCCCCAGCGCGGCTCCGGCACCGGCTCCCGCTCCCGCTCCCGCTCCCGCGCCGACACCATTGGCGTCCACGGGTGACGACGGCGGCGTGAAGCCGCTGGCCGATCCCGAAGCGCCGTCGCCGAACTGAGACGGCCCCGAACTGAGACGACCGAGGGGCGACGCTACGCCGGTCGGGGGATCTCCTCGAGGCCGTACTGCGACCAGTCCTCGGGGTTCGGCTCCGTGTACTCGCCCATGACCGAGCCGTCGACGGCGTCGAGCTCGACCAGGCCCCGCATCGTGGGCGGCGAATCGGCGCTGTAGAGCAGGATCCGCCACACCGGCCTCGCCCGCAGGCCTCGCCAGGCCAGCTGGGCACTGGAGTGACCGACGGCGAAGCCCACCGTGCGCGACGCGATCAGCAGCGCCTCGGTCTGGTCGACCGCGAGCGGCCACGCCGCCGCGAAGTGGTAGGCGGAGACGAGGGCGAGGAAGATCGCCGCGGCGAGGAGCCCGCCGTTGCTCGACGCGAGCCAGCCGAGCAGGCAGACGACGGCCAGGATCGCGTACATGGTCGCCGGGATGCGGCGCCGGCGCATGGTCGGGAACAGGTAGGGCCCGACGTAGGCGGTGACGTCGAGCTCCTCCGGCAGCTGGTCGCCCTCGGGTGCCGCGGCGTCCGTCGAGACGTCCGGCGAGGTACCCGGCAGGGCATCCGGGCCGTCGACCGGCGCGGTGTCGAGCGGGTGGTCGTCGGTCACCGCGCGACCGTACCCGCGGCCGTCGGTCAGGTGGAGATCGAGGGCCAGGCGGCGCGGAGCTTGTCGAAGCTCGTGGTCAGGCTCTCGGGGAGGACCCGGGCTTCGGCCACCGTGGTCATGAAGTTGGTGTCGCCGTTCCAGCGGGGCAGGACGTGCACGTGCACGTGGCCGGGGATCCCCGCACCGGCGGCCCGGCCGATGTTGGCGCCGACGTTGATGCCGTCGGGCCGGTAGGCGACGTCGACCGCGAGGTTGGCGTCCTGCACCAGGGCCATGACCGCGCCCGCTTCGGCGCGGGAGAGCCCGGCCAGGCTCGACTCGTGGCGCAACGGCGCCACCATGAGGTGGCCCGAGGTGTACGGGTACGCGTTCAGCACCGCGAACGCGTGGTCGTTGCGGGCGAGCACGAGCACCTCGTCGGGGTCCGACGACGCGAGCCGTTCGAAGAGGCAGCCGTCGGCATCGGCGGGCGGCGGTTGGGTGGCCACCCCGTCGATGTAGGACGACCGCCAACCCGCCCAGATGCGCTCGAGGGTCATGCGCTCACGCGGTGACCCGGTTCGACACCTCGTCGAGGACGCGGGCGGCGAAGTCGTCGACCGAGACGCCACGCTCCGGGTGGTCGCTCCCCCGCCGGTTCACGCCGACGGTGCCGTGCTCGACGTCGTCGTCACCGACCACGAGGATGTAGGGCACCTTCTCCATCTTGGTGCGGCGAATGCGCGCGCCGAGGCTGTCGGCGTGGGCGTCGATCAACTCGACCCGCAGGCCGTCGGCGCGGAAGCGGTCCACCAACTGCTGCGCGTACTCGTCGTGGCGATCGGCCACCGGCAGCACCGTGACCTGCACCGGTGCCAGCCACACCGGGAACGCGCCGGCGTAGTGCTCGGTGAGAATCGCGAAGAAGCGTTCGATCGTGCCGAACAACGCCCGGTGGATCATGATCGGCCGGTGGCGCTCATTGTCGGCGCCGACGTACTCGAGATCGAAGCGCTGCGGCATCTGGAAGTCGAGCTGGATGGTCGACATCTGCCACGTGCGGCCGATGGCGTCGCGCGTCTGCACCGAGATCTTGGGCCCGTAGAACGCGCCGCCGCCTTCGTCCATCACCAGCTCGAGGTCGCCGGCGAGCGCGACCGAGCGCAGCGCCTCGGTGGCCTCGACCCACTCCTCGTCGGTCCCCACCGCCTTGCCCGGGGGCTTGGTGGAGAGCTCGAGGTAGAAGTCGTCGAGGCCGTAGTCGCGCAGCACGCCGAGCACGAACTCGAGCGCGGCGGTGAGCTCGGGCACGACCTGCTCGCGCGTGCAGAAGATGTGGGCGTCGTCCTGGGTCATGCCGCGCACGCGCGTGAGGCCGTGCACGACGCCCGACTTCTCGTAGCGGTACACCGTGCCGAACTCGAAGAGCCGCAACGGCAGCTCGCGGTAGGAGCGCATCCGGCTGCGGTAGATCAGGATGTGGAACGGGCAGTTCATCGGCTTGAGGTAGTACTCGGTGCCGCCGTCGAGCTCCATGGGCGGGAACATGCCGTCGGCGAACCAGTCGAGGTGGCCGGACGTCTCGAACAGCTGCGCCTTCGTGATGTGCGGGCTGTTGACGAACTCGTAGCCGGCTTCCTCGTGCCGCCGACGCGAGTAGTCCTCCATCACCCGGCGAATGGTGCCGCCCTTCGGGTGGAACACCGCGAGGCCCGAACCGATCTCCTCGGGGAACGAGAAGAGGTCGAGCTCGGCGCCGAGCTTGCGGTGGTCGCGCTTCTCGGCTTCCTCGAGCCGGTGCAGGTGTTCCTCGAGCGCGGCCTTCGACTCCCACGCGGTGCCGTAGATGCGTTGCAGCATGGGGCGCTTCTCGTCGCCCCGCCAGTACGCGCCGGCGACCTTGGTGAGCTTGAACGCGCCGAGCCGTTTGGTCGACGGCACGTGCGGGCCGCGGCAGAGGTCGACGAACTGGTCGGCCGGGTACTCGCCCGTGGGGGTCCGCGGGTTGCGGTACACCGAGATGACGTTGCCGTCGCCGACCTCGTGGTCGTCGGACGGATCGACGCGCTCGATGATCTCGACCTTGTAGGGCTGGTCGGCGAACACGTTCACCGCCGCGTCGTGGCCGAGCTCTTCGCGCACGAACGGTTCGTCGGCGGCGACGATCTGGCGCATGCGGGCCTCGATGCGCGCGAGGTCGTCGTCGGAGAAGTGCGCACCGTTCGGGAGCTCGAAGTCGTAGTAGAAGCCATCCTCGATGGCGGGGCCGATGGCGTACTTGGCGCCGGGGAACAGATCGGTGACGGCCTGCGCCATCACGTGCGCGGTCGAGTGGCGGAGCACCTCACGACCGTCGACGGAGTCGGGGGTGATGATCGCGACGCGGGCGTCGTGCTCGATCGGTCGGCTGAGGTCGAACCACTCGTCGGCGTACCCGTTCCCGGAGACCCGCGCCGCCAGTGCCGCCTTGGCCAGACCCCGGCCGATGGAGCCGGCGATCTCACCGGCGGTGACGCCCTGCTCGTATTCGCGCGTGCTGCCGTCGGGCAGGGTGATGGTGATCTGCATCGGCGGCCGACGTTACCAGTGGCGATCGCGCGCCCTCGGGCGTTTCGCATCGGCGTTTCGGACCGGCGTTTCGGTCCGGCGTTGCGACCCCGCTCAGGCCGGGCCACCGCCGCCCGGGACGATCGGGCGGTGGAGGTCGACGCCGAGGAGGGCACCCAGCTCGTGCAGCGCCGCGGGCGCCGACGCGTCGCCGCCGCCCGACAGGATCGCGCTGGCGAGGTCGTCGAGCGCTTCCAATGCGCGCGGGGCGTCGAGGTCGTCGTCGATGGCGGCGCGGACGCGCGCGGCGAACGGGCGGGGGTCGGCACCGTCGGGCCGCTCCGACGCCGCGACCAGGCGCCGGAGGAGCGCGGTGCCCTCGTCGAGATCGGTGTCGTGCCACTCGAAGCCGGCGCGGTAGTGGTGCCGCATCAGCGCCAGCCGGATCGCGCGCGGGTCGGCCCGCTTCAGGAGATCGCTGACGAACACGAGGTTGCCGAGCGACTTCGACATCTTCTCGCCCTCGTAGCTGACCATCGCCGAGTGCACCCAGTGCCGGGAGAAGGGCAGGCCGGTGATGCTCTCGCTCTGGGCGATCTCGCATTCGTGGTGCGGGAAGATCAGGTCGGTGCCGCCGCCGTGGAGGTCGATGGTGGGCCCGAGCTCGGTCATCGCCATCACCGAGCACTCGACGTGCCACCCCGGCCGGCCGATTCCGAACGGAGCCCGCCACGCGGGTTCGTCGGGCAGCGACTGCTGCCACAGCACGAAGTCGAGCGGGTCGCGACGATGGGGATCGTCGGGGTTGCCGCCGCGCGTGCGCGCCAACCGCACCATGTAGTCGCGGGAGTAGTGCGACAGCTCGCCGAACCGCGGGAAGGTCGACACGTCGAAGTAGACGGTGCCGTGCGTGAGGTAGGCGTGGCCGGCGTCGAGGAGCTGCCCCACCATCTCGATCATGCCGTCGATCGATTCGGTGGCGCGGGGCTCGGCGACCGGGGGCCGGGTGCCGAGCGCCTCCATGTCGGCGCGGAAGCGGGTGAGCTCCGCCTCCGCCAGCTCGAGGTAGGGCACCCCGAGCTCGCGCGCCTTGGGCAGGATCGAGTCGTCGACGTCGGTGACGTTGCGCACCATGCGCACCTCGTGACCGAGCTCCTCGAGCCGGCGGATCAGGAGGTCGTACGTGAGGTACGTCGCGGCGTGGCCGAGATGCGTCGAGTCGTACGGCGTGATGCCGCACACGTACATGCGCACGAGCGGGCCGACCTCGAGGGGTACCACGGCCCGCTGCGCGGTGTCGTAGACACGCGTGCTCATCGACGTGCGATCGGTGTCGGTGGGGTCACGGGTTACGTCGGGGTGCCGCGGCATCCTTGCGCGGCCCGATGCCGGCGAGGCGGAGCGTCGCCTCACCCTTGTGGCGCAGGTTGACCGTCAGCAGTGCAGCCGAGAACGCTTCGATGCCGACCGCGTTGGCGAGTGATCCGGCGTCGAGCCCGCGGAGGTCGGGGATGCCGTCGATGAGCTCGAGGACGGTGGCGCGTGCGGCGTCGTCGTCGCCGGCGGCGAGCACGTCGCTCTCGAGCGGATGGTCGAGGTCGGCGAGTGCACCCGCGGGCACGAGGTGGAACGCGGCCACGACGAACGAGCGGGGCGCGGCGGCCTGGACCGCGGCGGCGAGCGAACCCTCCGGCGGCAGGATCGGCCGGAACTCGCGGCCCTGCTTGACCAGCCCGTTGGCCATGGCGAGGACGACCTTGCCCGCGAGCTCGTCGGCCAGCGCGGCGGCGGTGGGCACCGCGGCATCCCAGACCGTCGCGTTCACCACGAGGTCGGTGGCGGTGGCCTCGGCGTTGGTGCCGGCCGTAAGCCCGGCGACCCGCTCGCCCCAGCGTTCCTGGAGCTCGCCGACCACGCCGGCCGCTCGCTCACTGTCTCGTGACCCGACGACGACCTCGTGGCCCACGCTCGCGAGCCGCGCTGCCATTCCCCGCCCGGCCGGACCGGTTCCCCCCAACACGCCAATCTTCATCTGCAGAGCTTCGCACACCCCCGCCTGCCGTCCCCACCTCTCGCACGCCGTCTGCCACTGCGGCCCCACCGTCGAACATCTCGGAGTCGACGTACACATCCGAGCGCGAACTCCGAGACGCTCCAGAAGGGGCCCTCACGCCCGTGAACATCTCGGAGTCGACGTACAGATCCGAGCGCGAACTCCGAGATGCTCCGGAAGGGGCCCTCACCCCCACGCACATCTCGGAGTCGACGTACACATCCGAGCGCGAACTCCGAGATGCTCGGGCAGGAGGTGATCCGGGGATGAGCGTCACACCGGCGCGCGAATGTGAGATATGTCTGATTCGTCCATTGCAGTGACAGCTCGACGGCAGCACGGGCTGGTCACCAGATCGCAAGCGCTCGAAGTCATCTCCGCCGGTTCGCTCGAACGGCGGGTGCGAGCACGGCGGCTCGAGCCGGTCCGTCGCGGCGTGTACCGGGTCGGCGGCGCACCCGAGACATGGGAGCAGCACCTCCTCGCGGTCTGCCTCGCTGCCGGGCCGACCGCCCGGGCCTCGTTCCGAGCTGCTGCGGCCCTGCATCGCCTCGACGGCTTCGCGCCCGATGTCCTCGAGGTAACCGTGTTCGGCGATCGCGCGGCGGAGATCGATGGCGTGGCGATCCACGAGAGCACCATCTTCGACCTGCGGCACTTCGCCGAGGTGGACGGTGTCCCGACGACGTCGATGGCGCGGACACTGTGTGATCTCACGGCGGTGGTACCGACTGGACCGTCGAGCAGGCAGTCGACGAAGCCCTCCGCCGCGCGTCAGTCAGGCTCGGGACGCTGGCTCACGTCGCGGAGACGCTCGATCACCAGGGTCGTCGACGCGGCACCGTGATGCGCGACATCCTCGAGCACCGCATGCCGGGCTACGAACCGGGCGACAGCCTTCCGGAGCGGCGCATCGCCGATCTGCTCGTCCGCGCCGGGTTGCCCGCACCGGTGCTGCAGCACCGGGTCCGCATCGGCTCGCGCCTGGCCCGCATCGACCTCTGCTATCCCGACCTCAAGATCGCGATCGAATACGACAGCTGGGACTTCCACGCGGGCCGGCGGGCGTTCGACGACGATCGCGCGCGGGCCAATGAGCTCGTGGTCCTCGGCTTCCTCGTGCTCCGCTTCACGTCGAAGTCGAGCGAGGATCAGATCGTGGCCACCGTCGAAGCCGCCCGCCACCGAGCACTTGCGAGTTGACGCTCGCATGTGTACGTCGACACCGAAGTGTTCGTCGTTTCGGGAGGGTCAGGCGATGCAGTCGCCGCCGAGGAGGACCCGTAGCTCGGCGAACAGCCCGTTGCCGGCGTCGACGAGGTGGTCGTCGCCAAGGCGCAGCACGGTGGTCTTCTCCGGGCTCTCGAGGTGCACGAAGACGGGGCTGTCGCCCGGGTGTTCCGACAGGATGTGCTTCAGCCGGCCCACCTTGTCGTCGGAGAGCGCGTTGAGCCGCACCTTCACCCGCACCGGCGCGCCACCGTCGATCGCCAGCTCGGGCCGGGTGATCTCCATGGCGATGATCTTGGGCGTGTCGTCGCGCACGTCGAGGCGGCCCTTCACCACGACGATGGCGTCGTCCTCGAGCAGGTGACCGAACCCGGCCATCGTCTTCGGGAACACCATCACCTCGAGCGCGGCGCCGAGGTCTTCGAGCACGAAGGTGCCCATGAGGTCGCCCCGCTTGGTGTACTTGCGCACCAGGCTGGTGACGATGCCGCCGACCGTGCGCATCTCGCCCTCACGGCCCTCACGCAACTCCGACAGCGTGCAGTCGATGTGCCGCCGCAACGCGCGCTCGGCGCCCATCATCGGGTGTTCGCTGACGTAGAGCCCGAGCATCTCCTTCTCGAACGCGAGGCGCTGCGACTTCGGGAACTCGGTGTCGGGGATCGGCTCGCGGCGCGAGTCGGTGGTGCTCTCCTCGACCGGTTGGGTGGAGAAGAGGTCGAACTGCCCTTCGGCCTCCCGGCCGCGGCGTCGGAGCACGTCGGTGGTGATCGACTCGAACACGTGCAGGAGGCCCTGGCGCGGATGGCCGACGGAGTCGAACGCGCCCGCCTTCACCAGTGACTCGATCGTGCGCTTGTTGAGGACCGACGGGTCGACCCGCTCGCAGAAGTCGTAGAAGTCGGTGAACGGGCCCGACTCCTCGCGTGCGGCGACGACGAGGGCGACGACCCCCTCCCCCACGTTGCGCACCGCCGAGAGCCCGAAGCGAATCGACGTGTCGCGCACGGAGAAGTCGGAGAGCGACTCGTTGACGTCGGGAACGTGGACCTGGATGCCCATCTGCCGGCACTCGTTGAGGAAGACGGCGGTCTGGTCCTTGTTGGTCTTGACGCTCGTGAGCAGCGCGGCGAGGTACTCGACCGGATGGTTCGCCTTCAACCAGGCGGTCTGGTACGCGACGTAGCCGTACCCCACCGAGTGCGACTTGTTGAAGGAGTAGTCGGCGAACGGCTCGACGGTGTCGAAGATGCCCTCGCCGAATTCCTTCGAGTGGCCCTGGGTGACGCACCCGTCGACGAACTTCGACCGCTCCTTGGCGATCAGCTCGCGGTTCTTCTTCCCCGTGGCCTTGCGCAGGTTGTCGGCTTCTTCGAGCGTGTACCCGGCGAGCCGTTGCGCGACCCGCATCAGCTGCTCCTGGTAGATCATCAGCCCGTAGGTGGGCTCCAGGATCTCCTGCAGGTCGTCGTGCGGGTAGGTGACCGGCTTGCGGCCGTTCTTGCGGTCGGCGTACTCGTTGTGCCAGTTCTGCGCCATCGGGCCCGGGCGGTAGAGCGCGACGAGCGCGGCGACGTCCTCGAACGACGTGGGCGCGAGCGACCGCAGCAGCGCGCGCATCGGCCCGCCTTCGAGTTGGAACACGCCCACGGTGTCGCCGGCCCGGAGGAGGTCGAACGTCTTGGCGTCGTCGAGTGGCACGCGGTCGATGTCGGGGCGCCGCCCGGTGCTGTGCTCCACGAGCTCGAGCGTGATCTCGAGCACGTCGAGGTTGCGCAGGCCGAGGAAGTCCATCTTGAGGAGACCGAGATCCTCGACGCCGTGCATCTCGTACTGGGTGACGATGGGGGCGTCCTCGGTGCGCCCGCCTGGCTCCGCCTTGGCCCGCTTGATCGGCAGGTACTCGGTGAGCGGCTCACGCGTGATGACGACCGCGGCGGCGTGGATGCCATCCTGGCGCCGCAGGCCTTCGAGCCCGCGGGCGACGTCGAGGACGCGCTTGGCGTCGGGGTCGGTCTCGTAGAGCGTGCGCAGCTCGGACGCCATCTTGTAGCCGTCTTCGTGGCCCGCGACCTGCTCGAAGCACGCGCGGAGCGGCGTGTCGCGCCCCATGATCAGCGGCGGCATGAGCTTGGCGATCTTGTCGCCGACGACGTAGGGATAGCCGAGCACGCGCGCGGAGTCGCGCACCGCGGCACGCGCCTTGATGGTGGAGAAGGTCACGATCTGGGCGACGTGATCCCAGCCGTAGCGCTCCGACGCGTACTTGATCATCTCGCCGCGGTAGCGGGAGTCGAAGTCCATGTCGATGTCGGGCATCTGCTTGCGGCCCGGGTTGAGGAACCGTTCGAAGAGCAGGTCGTAGCGGATGGGGTCGATGTCGACGATGCGCAGGCAGTACGCGACGCACGAGCCCGCCGCGCTCCCCCGCCCGGGACCCACCCGGATGCCGCGTGACCGCGCGTAGCGCACGAGGTCCCACACGATCAGGAAGTAGGCCGAGAAGCCCATCGTCTTGATGACGCCGAGCTCGAACTCGATGCGGTCGAGCACGTCGGGCCCCGGCGAGATGCCGTAGCGGTCCTTGGCGCCTTCGATCGTGAGCTCGCGGAGGTAGGAGTCTTCGTCGTGCCCGTGGGGCGTGGGGAACGTCGGCAGCACCGAGTTGCCGAACTCGATCTCGACCTTGGCGCGCTCCGCGATCAGCAACGTGTTGTCGCACGCTTCGGGGTAGTCGGCGAAGAGGTCGCGCATCTCCTGCGCCGACTTCAGGTAGAACTCCTCGGCGTCGAACTTGAACCGCTTCGGGTCGTCGCGCATCGCACCGGTCTGCACGCAGAGCAGCGCGTCGTGCGCCTCGGCGTCGTCGCGGTGGGTGTAGTGACTGTCGTTGGTCGCCAACAACGGCGCCCGCATGTCGCGCGCGAGACGAATGAGCTGTGGGTTCACCTGCAGCTGCTCGGGCAGGCCGTGGTCCTGCAATTCCACGAAGAACGAGTCGCGACCGAAGATCGACTGGAACTGTTCGACCAGTGCCTGCGCGCCGGCGTAGTCGTCCTGCAGGAGCCGCTGCGAGACCGCGCCGCCCAGGCACCCGGTGGTGCCCACGAGACCTTCGTGGTGCATCTGGAGCAGCTCGAAGTCGACGCGCGGTTTGTTGTGGAACCCTTCGAGGTGCGCGTGCGACGACACCTTGATGAGGTTGCGGTAGCCCTGCGTGCTCTCGGCCAGCAACGTGAGGTGGTAGATGTCGTGCTCGTCGCGCTTCGGACGCTCGCGACGATCCGTGGTGACCATGTAGGCCTCGGTGCCGATCACGGGCGTGAGATCGGCGTCGCGCGCGGCCCGGTAGAAGTCGAGGACGCCGAACATGTTGCCGTGGTCGGTGATGCCGACCGCGGGCTGGCCGTCGGCCGCCGCGGTGGCCACGACGTCGCTGATGCGCGCCGCGCCGTCGAGCATCGAGAACTCGGTGTGGAGATGCAGGTGGACGAACGACTTCGCCAACGCGTTTCGTCTCTTCCGGTGGTCTGGGATCCCGTGCTCAGTGGTCGTCCACAGCCCTGGGGAGAACCCTGTGGAGAATCACATCGCTGTAGTTCGACAGTAGCGCGCGCGTCGGACGTGCCGCGGCGGACCTATCCGCGCCCGCGCGCGGCGATCAGCGGCACCTCCATCTCGGCGGGAGTGACCGAACCGTGGGCCGAGATCAGCTGCGCCTCGTAGGGCAGCGTGGGATCGACGAAGCCCACGCCGGGGCGCGCCGCGAGCACGACGTCGCCCACGCGCCGACGCGCCGCCGGGACCGGGTCGGGGCCGAGCCACCCTTCGTCGAGCAGTTGCTCACGCGTGAACACCCAGGCGTCACCCCCGTGGCGACTGGTCGCGGCGTCGAAGAGCTCGGCCGCGGCACCGGGGCGGGCGTGGAGGTAGCGGAACCGCCCGTCGCCGGCGTAGGCGGCGACCATCGGGTCGAGCGGACCGAGACCGATCCACCCTTCCGGACCCACGTGTTGCTGCCCGTGGTCGGCCGTCACCAGCAGCGCGGCGTCGCCGGGCAGCACGTCGAGCAGCGCGCCCACCAGGCGGTCGGTGGCGGCGAGCTCGGCCGGGTAGTACGGCGGCTCGAGCCCGTAGGCGTGGGCGATCTCGTCGACGCCCGGGTAGTAGGCGTACACGAACGGCGCCCCCGCTTCGACGAGCCGGCGGACGTGCTGGACCAGCACCGACGTGGTCTGCCAGCCGTGGAAGTCGGTACCCCGAAGGTGCAAACCGGTGAACCCGGTCGTGCGGAACATCGTCTTCGTGACCACGGGGACGCTCCGGCCGCCGAACGGCTCCTGGCGTTGGACCGAGGTGGGGTCGGGGGCCCGTTTGCCGTCGGCCTGCTGCCAGCGGATGACGTTCAGGACCGACTGGTCGGTCCGGATGCGGAAGCCGGTGATGCCGTGTCGCGACGGCGGCAGCCCGGTAGTGATCGAGGTGAGGGCGGCGGGGGTGGTCGACGGGACCACCGTGGTGATCGGACCGCCGCTGAACGCGCCCAGCTCGGGCAACGCCTCCGGGTAGCGGGCGAAGGTGTTCCAGCCGAGCCCATCGAGCACGAGCAGGACGGTGCTGCGGGCACCGACGACCGGCTCGGGTAGCCACGCCACGGAACGGCCGCCCACGATCGCGGGCACGATGCCGGACACGTTGGCGCCCGAATAGTCCGGCTTCACCCGCTCCATGCACACTCCATTTACGTTCCCAACTCAACGCCACCCGTACCCCGCAGCGGGTGGATGACGGGGCAGTGGGCCCAGGCTAGGAGCACCGGGCCACGGCCGAAGCGCGAAAAAGCCCGAAGCCGCGCCCCGACGCGCGACTATGTAGCGGTGCACGCGGACAGAAGCCGAGCGGCAGCGAGGCCAGCATGAAGGTGTCGACCCGGGGCGACTACGCGGCGCGCGCGCTGCTGTCGCTGGCGCTGCACGGATCGGACCGGCCGACGTCGGTCAAGGAGATCGCCGAACGCACCGGTCTCCCGCAGCCGTACCTCGAGCAGATCCTGCTCGCGGTGAAAGGGGCCGGACTCGTCCGCTCCAAGCGCGGGGTCGGCGGCGGCTACGTGCTGGCGCGGCCGCCGGAGGAGATCACGTTGGCCGACATCCTCGCCGCGGTCGACGGCCCCCTCACGTCGTTGATGGGCGAGCACGACCACTGCGAGGGGCACTGCATCCTGCAAGAGGTGTGGGTGGGTGTCTCCGACGAGACCCGCCAGATCCTCGAGCGCTTCACCCTCGCCGACCTGGTGGCCCGCACGCGCATCGGCCACCCCGACGTGGTCGAGGTCGATGCTCAGGGCGTCGAGATCGGCGTCGAGGTCGAGGCGTAGGTCGCGCGATTCCGACCGCGGTCACGAGAACTGTCCTGACCGCGGTCCTGCCCACGATCCTGCCCCCGGTCCCCACCCCGATCGGCCGCACGCTCGGCCCGGCGCATGCGCACGACGACCTCGAGCCCACCCGACGGTGACGGTTCGAGCGCGACCTCACCGCCGTCGCCGACGACCAACTCCCGCACGATGGAGAGCCCGAGCCCGAAGTGCCCGTTGGGGCGGCCGTCGCGCCGGGCCTGGGCCGACTGCCAGAAGCGGTCGAACGCCCGCGCCCGCTGCTCCTGGGTCATGCCCGGTCCCTCGTCGCTGACCCGCATTTCGACCACCTGCCCGCGGTTCCGGGCGGTCAGGCGCACCGCGCTCCCCGTCGGCGCCACCTCGAGTGCGTTGTTCAGGAGGTTGTCGACGACCTGCTCGAGGCGTCCCGGCGTCGCACTCGCGACCGGCGCACCCGACACCGTCGACTCGATCCGCACGTGCTTCTCGGCCGCGAACGCTTCCCACGCGTCGCACCGGCCGTCGACCACTTCGTCGACGGAGATGGGCGCGGGCGCCGACGTCGACTGCTCGGCGCGGACCAGCACCAGGAGCCCGTCGACGAGGCGGGAGAGTCGCGACACCTCGTCGAGCGCACCTTCGAGATCCTCGGCCGCCGCGCCGTGCACGTCGGGTTCCATGTTCTCGAGCCGGAGCCGCAGCGCGGCCATCGGCGTGCGCAACTGGTGCGACGCGTCGGCGATGAACGCGCGTTGCGCGCCCACGAGTTGCTCGAGACGCGCCGCGGTCGCGTTGAACGACGCCGCGAGCACACTGACTTCGGCCGGACCCTTCGGGACCGCGGCGCGTACCGACAACTCCCCCGCGCCGAGCTCGACTGCCGCTTCCTGCAACTCACCGAGTGGTCGCGTCATCGACCGCGCCATCAGCAGACTCACGAGGAACACGATCCCGAGCACGACGCCGCCGGTGGCCGCGAGCAGCAGCCAGATGTGACGGATGCGGTCGTCGACGACCGACGACGGGAACGTGATGCGCACCGCGCCCTCGACCCCCTTCGCGGAACCGACGGGGAGGGCGACGTAGAGGATGTTCGTGCCCAGCGTGCGCGAAGACCGCGTGCCGCTCACCTCCGCGCCCGCGAGCGCCTGGCGGATCTCGGGGCGGGTCGAGAAGTCGCGGCCGGTCGGGCTCGTGGGATCGGAGTCGGCGACGCTGATTCCCTGGGCGTCGACGATCACCAAACGACCACCGACGCTGCGCTGATAGTTCTTCGCCACCGCCTGCAGCTGATCCCGCGTCGTCGAGGTCGTCGTGCTGGCATCGAGCGGTTGCTGCGATCGGATCGCGAGCGCGAACGCGTCGTGCTGCAGGTCGCTGGTGAGCCGTCGCTCGACCGAGCTCGCGTACGACACGCCGAGGGGGATCTCCAGCACGAGGAGCACGAACGCGGTGATCGACAGGTAGCTCAGCAGCAGTCGCCGTTTCACCGCGACCTCACCGGACTCGTCACCGCAAAGTCATCCGTCGAGCGCGCGGAGCCGGAAGCCGACGCCGCGGACCGTCTCGATCCATCCGGGATCGCCGAGCTTCTTGCGCAGTGACGCGACGTGCACGTCGAGGGTCTTGGTCGGTCCGTACCAGTGCGGGTCCCAGACGTTCTCGAGCAGCTCCTGCCGCGGGCGCACCGCGCCCGCGTCGTCGGCGAGGAACGCCAGCAGATCGAACTCCTTCGGGGTGAGGCTCACGGCGTCGCCGTCGATGGACACCCGCCGGGTCCGTCGGTCGACGCTGAGCGTCCCGAGCTCGGTCACCGACACCTGCGGCTCGCGCGGCGACGCGTCCCCGTGATCACCGGTCGCGCCGTTCCGACTTCCTGCCTCGTCGACGGCGTGTCCGTTCACTGCTGCTCCCTGCTCGATGCGTGGGCCCCGGCGCCGAGCGACCGCGCGGATCCTGGCCACCAGCTCCCGGAAGCCGAACGGCTTGACGATGTAGTCGTCGGCGCCGAGCTCGAGGCCGACCACCCGGTCGACCTCCTCCGAGCGGGCGGTGACGACGATGATCGGGACGTCGGAACGCGCCCGCAGCTCGCGGCACACGTCAAAACCGTCACGATCGGGCAACCCCAGATCGAGCAGGACGACGTCGAAGCGGACGGCAGCCGTGCGTCCGAGCGCGGCCGAACCCGTGCCCACGCGGTCGACGTCGAGGCCCTCGCGCTCCAGACCCTTGGCGAGCGGCGTGGCTATGGCGTCGTCATCTTCGACAATCAGGACTCGCATCAGTGAATACCCCTCCCCCCTCAGCGTCGGCATGATGGGCGTTCCCCTTGAACCCGTTGGGCATCGCGACCGGTCCGCGGTCGTGGGTCACAGACCCTTCATCCGCCTCCGGAGCGGGCCGATAACTCGACGAAGCACGGGCGGCGGTGAGGCGAGCCTCGGAGGATCGGGCGTGCAACGACGAAAACTGGCGGCGGTGGCGGGCGTACTCAGCGTGACGGCGTTCGCGACGACAGTGGGGCTCGGCGCCAACTTCGGTCTGTTCGGGCTGACCCAGCCCAGTTCCCCGGCCGGGCGCCTGGCGGTCACGCGCGCCAGCGCGTCGACCCCGGACGGGGTCGGCAACGCGTCGGTGACCCCGGTCGCGCCCCCCGCCACCAAGCCCAGCACCGCCCAACCGGACGACTAAACGTCAGCTCGCCTTCGGCGGCCGATGCTTACTCCCCGGCGGGTTCCACGTCGCCGACGGCGGGGCCCAGATCGTCGAGCACTGCGACGAGATCCGGGGTGAGCGGCTCCTCCACCTCGACGCGGTCGCCCGTGAAGGGATGGACGAACGCCAGACCGCCGGCGTGGAGGAACGGCCGGTCGAGCGCGAGGCCTGGCCGCCGACCGCCGTAGGCCGCGTCGCCCACCACCGGGTGCCCGATCGCCTGCAGGTGCACCCGGATCTGATGGGTCCGGCCCGTCTCCAGCCGGCACTCCAGCAACGACACCTCCGGTTCGCGGTACTCGGCGACCACCTCGTAACCGGTGCGGGCGCCCCGCCCGCCCTCGCGTACCGCCATCCGGGTGGGGCGCCGGACCGAACGCCCGATCGGGGCGTCGATCATGCCGCGGGAGTTCTCCGGGCGCCCCCACGCCAGGGCCACGTACCGCCGTTCGACGTCGTGCGCCGCCAGCATCGAAACGAGCGCGTCGTAGGCCCGCGGCGTGCGCGCCACCACCAGCAGCCCGCTGGTGTCGCGGTCGAGGCGGTGCACGATCCCCGGGCGCGCCGGGTCGCCGACCGACTCGATCTCGGGGAACGCCGCCAGCAGCCCGTTGACGAGGGTGCCGTCGGGATGGCCGGCCCCCGGGTGCACCACCAGCCCGGCCGGCTTGGCCAGCACCAGGAGGTCGTCGTCGAGGTGGCGCACCGAGATCGGGATCGACGGGTCGAGTTGCGGCCGGCCCGGCGCCGCCGGCTCGGCCAACACCTCGATCACGTCTTCGTGGGCCAGTCGGTGGCTCTTCGCCACCGTGCGGCCGTCGAGCAGGACCGATCCCGCCTCGACCAGCGCCTGTACCTCACTGCGGGTCCAGCCGGTGAGGAGGGCCACTGCCCGGTCGAGTCGCTCACCCGCCAACGACTCCGGGACCGCGAACTCCTCAGTCACCGGCTTGCCCCCGTCGCTCGCTGCCGCTCGCTCCGTCCCGGTCGGGATCTCGGTCCCGTCGCTCACGGATGTCGGTGCGGATCGCCCAGATCGCGATGAGGGCGGCGCCGATCGTGATCGAGGCATCGGCGACGTTGAACGTGGGCCACGCCCCGATGTGCACGAAGTCGACGACGCCGCCCCGCAGGAATCCGGGCGAACGGAACACCCGGTCGAGCAGGTTGCCCAGCGCGCCGCCCAGCACCAGCGACAACGCGACCACCATCAACGTGTCGCGGGTGCGACGGACCGCACGGATCAGGAAGAACGCAACGATGCCGGCCACGATGGCGAGCAACGGCGTGAACGCCGTGAAGAGGCTGAACGCGCTCCCGGTGTTGCGGGCCAACGTGAAGTCGACCGTGTCGCCGATGATGGCGACGGGCGCATCGGCGAGTGAGCGCACGGCCCACAACTTGGCGAGTTGGTCGACGACCACGACGCCGATGACGATCGATGCGGCGAGGACCGGTCGCCCGGCCGGGGGCTGCTCGGTACGCGGGCCGGAGCCGCGGCTATCGGCGTCGCTCGGCACGCGCCTTGCAGTCGACGCAGGTCTCGGCGTACGGCAGCGCATCGAGCCGCTCGAGCGAGATCCGGCGGCCGGCGGGCACGCACACGCCGTAGGTCTTGTCGGCGATGCGTTCGAGGGCGCGGTCGATCTCACTCACGATGTTGTTGGCCGACGCCGACAACAGCAGATCCCGTTCACGCTCGATATTGATGGTGTCGCCTTCGCCCGACTCTTCGTCGAACTGCGTGTCGCCGCCCTCGCGCTCGGCGGCCAACTGCTCGGCCTCGGCCTGCAACTCGTCGGCCTGCTGCACGTGGCGCGCCCGCTCCTCGAGCAACTTCGCCTCGAGCTTCTCCAGCGTGCGGGGCGAGATGTTCGGCTTCTCGGGCTTCACCTCGAACCCCGAGAGCGGACAGATCACCGTGTTGGGCTTGCGGACCGCCTTCTTCAGCCCGGCGATGGGGGCCGACGGACCCGACGACGCGGCGGCGGCCTTGGCCGGCGCCGCCTTCTTGGCCGGGGCCGTCTTGGCTGCGTCGACCGGCTTGGCGGACGCGCCCTTCGCCGGTGTGGCCTTCTTGGCCGGCGCCGCCTTGGCCGGCGCGGCCTTCTTCGCGGGTGCCGCCTTGGCGGGCGCGGCCTTCGTGGGCGATGCGACCTTCGCCGGCGCGGCCTTGGCCGCAGCAGCCTTCTTCGGGGACGCGCCCTTGGCCGGCACGGCCTTCTTGGCCGGCGCCGAGGGCGCCGCTTTGGCCCCGCCGGCCTTGGCCGGCACGGCCTTCTGCGCCGCCACCTTGGTGGGCGCGGGCTTCGTCGTCTTCTTGGGCGGTGTGGCCTTGGCCATGACTTCCCCCGGGGAGCGAGCGCCGGATTGTAGTGGCACGCGGAAGGCGTCCAACCCATCCCCCGGCGCCGGTGTTCCGAAACGCCGATGGTTTCGCGCGCCGCTCGTCGATCGATCGCGACCGTGTTCGCACGGGGTCGGCGACGGAGGCGCCCGTAAAGTACCCGGGTGCCGTTCGAACCCGTCGCCCCGTCGCTCAACCTCGTCGCGCTCGAACAAGAGGTATTGACCCGCTGGGACGCCGACGACGTGTTCGCCGAGAGCCTGCGCCGCCGGGCCGGAGCTCCCGAGTGGGTGTTCTACGAAGGTCCGCCGACCGCCAACGGCCGTCCCGGCATCCACCACGTGTGGGCCCGCCTGTTCAAGGACCTGTACCCGCGCTTCCACACCATGCGCGGCCGTCACGTCGCCCGCAAGGGAGGATGGGACTGCCACGGTCTCCCGGTGGAGGTCGAGGTCGAGAAAGAGCTCGGCATCACGAACAAGCACGAGATCGTCGCCTTCGGCATCGCCGAGTTCAATCAGCGCTGTCGCGAATCAGTGCACCGCTACGTGGGCGACTTCGAGGCGCTCACCCGGCGCATCGGCATGTGGCTCGACACCGCCGACGCCTACTGGACGCTCGACAACACCTACATCGAGAGTGTGTGGTGGCAGTTCCGCCAGATGTGGGACACCGGCAACATCTACGAAGGGCACAAGGTCGTCCCCTACTGCGGGCGCTGCGGCACCGCGCTGTCGAGCCACGAGCTCGCCCAACCGGGCGCGTACCGCGACGTCATCGAAGCATCGGTGTACGTGCGCTTCCCGCTCGTCGACCGCGACTACGACCTGCTCGTGTGGACCACCACGCCGTGGACATTGGTGTCGAACACCGGCGCTGCGGTGAGCCCCGACGTCGACTACGTGCGCGTGCGCGGCACCGACGGCCGCCGCGACCTCGTGATGGCGGCGGCGCGCGTGGCCGACGTGCTCGGCGACGACGCCGAGATCCTCTGGCCGGTCGAGGTCGAGGAGCTGGTCGGCCGGCACTACGAGCGCCCGTTCGACTTCCTCCCCCTGCCCGATTCCGGCGCCCGGGTCGTGGCCGCCGACTTCGTCACCGTCGACGACGGTTCCGGCATCGTCCACCTCGCACCCGCGTTCGGCGAGATCGACCGCGAAGTCGGCGAAGCCGAGGGACTCCCACTCCTCAACCCGGTCGGTCCCGCGGCCACGTTCGTCGACGCGCCGGGCGCGCTCACCCCGTGGGCCGACCAGTTCGTGAAGGATGCCGACGCGTCGATCATCGACGCGCTGGCGGCTGCGGGCCGGCTCGAGCGCGTGGTCGACTACTCGCACTCGTACCCGCACTGCTGGCGGTGCAGCACCCCGCTCATCTACTGGGCGAAGCCCACCTGGTTCGCCCGGACCTCGGCCCGCAAGGACGACCTGCTGCGGGAGAACGAGACCATCGGCTGGCACCCCGAGCACATCAAGCACGGCCGCTTCGGCGACTGGCTGGAGAACAACGTCGACTGGGCGTTGTCGCGCGACCGGTTCTGGGGCACGCCCCTCCCGGTCTGGCGCTGCGACGAGTGCGGCACCGACACGTGCGTGGGCTCGGTGGCCGAGCTGGCCGAGCGCTCGGGGCGCGACCTCGACGGCCTCGATCTCCACCGCCCCGCGGTCGACGACGTCACCATCACCTGCCCGAAGTGCGAGCACGCCGGCGCGCGGCGGGTCGAGCCGGTGCTCGACGCGTGGTTCGACTCCGGCGCGATGCCGGCCGCGCAGTTCCACTACCCGTTCGAGAACGCCGATCGCTTCGAGCGCCGCTTCCCCGCCGACTTCATCTGTGAGGCGATCGACCAGACCCGCGGCTGGTTCTACTCGCTGCTCGCGGTGAACACGCTGGTGTTCGACCGCAGCCCGTACCGCAACGTTGTCTGTCTCGCGCTGGTCGTCGACAAGGACGGCCAGAAGATGTCGAAGACCAAGGGCAACGTGATCGACCCGTGGACGGTGCTCGACACGCGCGGTGCCGACGCGCTGCGCTGGAACTTCTTCTCCGCCGGTTCGCCGTGGACGGCGCGCCGCGTCTCCGTGGAGGCGGTCGACGAGTCGGCCCGCTTCCTGATCACGCTCTGGAACACCTACTCGTTCTTCGTCACCTATGCGAACCTCGATGGGTGGGCGCCGGGCTTGGCCGGAACGCCGGCGCCGGTCCACGTGCTCGACCGGTGGGTGCGGTCACGCCTGCACTCCACGGTCGAGGCCGTCACCGACGCGCTCGAGGCGTTCGACGCGCTGCGGGGCGCGCAGGCGATCGAACGCTTCGTCGACGACCTGTCCAACTGGTACGTGCGCCGCTCCCGCCCGCGCTTCTGGCAGGCGAACGACGCGGCTGCCCACGCAACTCTCTACGAGGCGCTCACCACCGTCGCCCGGCTCCTGGCGCCGTTCACGCCCTTCGTGGCCGACGAGCTGCACCGGAACCTGGCCGGCGCGAACGCCGACGGCACGGTCGCCTCCGTCCACCTCACCGACTGGCCGGTGGCCGACGCCGACGCCCGCGACGACGCACTCGAAGCCGAGATGGAGCGCGCCCGCACGATCGTGTCGCTCGGGCTGGCGGCGCGCAACGAGTCGAAGCTGAAGGTGCGCCAACCGCTCCGGCGCGCGCTCGTGCTGGTGCCCGACGCGGACGAAGGGGCGCGTTCTCGAACGAGGTTGCGGCCGAGATCGCCGACGCGCTCAACGTGAAGGAACTGGAAGCGGTCACCAATCTCGAGGGACTGCTCGAGTACACGGTGGTCCCCAACTTCCGGGCCCTCGGGCCCAAGGCGGGCAAGCGCGTGCCGTTGGTGAAGGACGCGCTGGTGGGGGCCGACGGTGCCGCGGTGCGCCGCGCCCTCGACGAGGCCGGAGGTTTCGACCTCGCGCTCGCCGACGGCTCGACCATCCGCCTCGAACCCGCCGACGTCGAGGTGCGGGCGGCATCGCACGAAGCCCTCGCGCTGGCGCAGGACGGCGGGTTCGCCGTCGCCATCGACACGACGCTCGACGACGAGTTGCGGGCCGAGGGCAGCGCCCGCGACCTGATCCGCCTCGTGAACGAACAGCGCAAGGCGATCGGGCTCGACATCGCCGACCGGGTGCGGGTCCGCCTCGGCGTCCCCGGCGGGCGGCTCGAGGCGGCCGCCCACCTGCACCGCGACTGGATCGCCCGCGAAGCGCTGGCGGTCGAGTTCGACATAGCCGTCGACGGCGCGGGCGCGGGCGATTCGACGTTCGAGGTCGACGGCGAACCAGTCTCGATTCTGATCACTCGCGCCTGAACGAGGCGCGCGTGAACGCGCGGGTCGGTACGGCGGCGCGCGCTCGGAAGGTGCGGGCTAGCGGCGCCGGCGGAACCGGCGGCGGTCCTGCTCGGCCTGATCGTCGTACGGCGCAGCCGACGCTTCGTCGCGCGGCCCGAGCGGCGCGTCGTCGCGCACCGCTTCGCGCAGCGACGCGAAGAACGCATCGTCGTCGAGCGAGTCGGTGTTGACCGGGTGGGCTTCGATCGGCACGTCGCTCGTGTACGGCTGGGGCGCCGGTGCGTCCTCGCGGTCCCACGGCGCGGGCGCGTCCCACGACTGGTCGCCCGCGGGTGCCCACTCGTCTTCCGAGGAGAGCCACGGCGCGTCACCCGCGCCGGTCGACGGGAATCCCGCGGACGGGGCGGGCGGCCACTCGGCCGCCGCCGGCCGCGGCGGTGCCGCCACTGGTGAGCTGGACGCGTACGCCGATCCGCCGGCCGATGCGCTCGCGGTGCCGACGGCGCCGATCGCACGCGTGTCGGGGCCGGAGTCCCAGGGCGCCGGTTCGTCGGCGGTGGCGTCGATCACGACGTCGGCCGTCGGGGCCGGAGCGGCCGATGACGCGGCCGGGGTCGCCGGCGCGACCGGAGCCGGAGCTGCGGGTGCCGCCGCGGTCGGGGCGTCGACCGCGAGCGACGGAGGCGCCATGGCCGCGGTGGCGGCGGGATCACGCGTGGGCGGCAGCTCGATCTCGTGCAGCTCGGGCCGGGCCGACGGCGGGTCGACCGCGCCGGTGAGCCGTTCGAGGTCGGCTTCGAGGGTGGCGCGGAGACGGTCGCGGTAGCTCGACGCGTAGGAGTCGAGCGCGTCGGCGTCGGCGCGCAGCTTCTCGCGGCGGGAGGAGAGGTCCTGGATCTCGGCTTCGAGGCGACGGCGCTCGCCCTCGGCGATGCGCCGGGCGTTGCCCTCGGCCTCGCTGACCATCGCCTGCGCCTTCGCTTCGGACTCGTCGAGGATCTGACGCGCCCGCGCCTGCGCCTCGTTCACCGCGTCGTCGGCGGCGCGTTGTGCGAGCAGCAGAGTGCGCTGCAGCATGTCGGCGTCGTCACGGCTCGACGGCAGCGGCACCGCTTCCGGTGCTGCAGGCGCGGCCGCCGCGGCCGGGCGCGAGGCGGTGTCCTGCAGCTTCTGCGAGAGGCCCTCGATCGTGACGGCGGCCCGTTCGAGGAGGTCGTCGACCTCGTCGCGGTCGTAGCCACGCCACGAATCCTTGATCTCGCTGCCACGGAGTTCCGAAGGAGTCACATCCATGGGAGAACATGGTAGCGAGAAGCCCGCCGCAGGTCAGGAACCCTGTCCGGCTCCGGCAGGGAGCGGCCACGATCGGCTCGCCGCGCCCCCGGATCCGCGGGCCGGCGCGCGTCGGATGCGCGCGTCGGATGGGCGCGCGTCGGAGGCGGCCGCGCCGCTTCAGCCCGACAGCACGATGGAGCGCAGGATCACCAGCACGAAGAACACGACGATGAACGAGGTGTCGAACATCCCCGCCGCCGGGATCACCCGGCGCACCGGCCGCAGCACCGGCTCGGTGAGCTCGAACAGCAATGCGTTGAGCGAGGCGAGGAACGTGCCGCCGCGCACCGGGAACCACGACAGGACGGCCCGCCCCGCGAGGATCACGAGGTAGAGGGTGAGGAGTCCCCCGATGACGGTACGCACGGTCAGGGTTGGAACAGGCCGCGCGCCTGGAGCCGGTCTTTCTCCTCCTGGGAGACCTCGACGTTGCTCGGGGTGAGCAGGAACACCTGATCGGCCACACGCTGCATCGAACCGGCGACCGCGTACGCGAGGCCACTCGAGAAGTCGATGAGGCGCCGTTGGAGCTCGCGCGGCAGGCCCTGCAGGTTCAGGATCACCGGCTGGTTGGCCTTGAGGCGGTCGCCGACCTCCTGGGCGTCGTTGAAGCCCTGCGGCTCGACCACATGGACGCGCGCCGCGCTGGTGGGACCGATCGTGCGGACGACACTCGGACGTGGGGTCGACATGCCCGACGGCTCCTCGCGACTCTGCGCGCGTGGAGGCGCCGGGGCGGGCGCCGCGTCGGGGACGCCGTAATCGGAGGGTGCATCGCGCGCGGTACGGACGGTGCCGGACTCGCTCTCGCCGTTGCGGCCGTCGTCGTCGTGACCTCGTGGCGCGCGCGGGTTCTGCGGCGCATCGGCCGGGTCGCCGTAGTCGCCGTAGGACTCGTACTCACCGCCGTAGTCGAGCTCGTCGTCGTCCTGGAGACCCAGGTAGACCATCGCCCGACGCCACATAGAAGCCATGCAGGTCTGCCTCCTCAGCGGGCGTCAGCCTAGGCCGCGATCACGCTCGAGGGCCGTATAGGGCGCGACCGACCCGCACCGTCGTGGCCCCCTCCTCGACCGCCACCTCGAAGTCGTCGCTCATCCCCATCGACAGCTCCGCCAGCCCCAGACTCGAGGCGAGCTCACGGAGCGCGGCGAACCAACGACGTGGGTCGTCGTCGTGCGGTGGGACGGTCATCAGACCGCCGACGTCGAGGCCCGCCGCGGCGAGCGCATCGACCAGCGCGGGCACGTCGCGCGCGGGGCACCCGCCCTTCTGCGGCTCGTCGCCCAGGTTCACCTCCACGAGCACGTGCGCGCCCGGCGCACGTCGGGCGATCTCGGTACCGAGCGACTCGCGGTCGACCGACTCCCAGCACGTGATCCAGGGCGCGAGGGCGCGGACCTTGTTGCGCTGGAGCCGGCCGAGGAAGTGCCAGTGCGCGCCATCGACCTCGCCGGCCTTCCCGAGCAGCTCCTGGGCCCGGTTCTCGCCGACGTCGACGACGCCGGTGGCGACGACCGCGCGCACCCCTGCCGCCGGCACCGTCTTGGTGGCGGCGACGAGGGTGACGGTGGCGGGGTCACGCCCCGCGCGCGCGGCCGCCTCGGCGATCCGAGCCCGGACCGTGTGCACCCGGTCGGCGATCGCGGCGCGGTACTCGGCTTCGTTCGCGGCGGGGTCGGGCGCGGCGGGATCGTTCACGGTGCGCGCACGACGACGACCGCCTGGCGACCGGTGACGCCGTCGCGGCGGTGCGAGAAGTGGTCGGGCGACGCGAACGTGCACACATCGACGTCGTCGATCTCGTCGACGCCCGCGCGCCCGAGCTCGATCCGCACGCCGGCGGGGATGTCGAGCGCGGGCGCACCGGACTCGGTGCTGGTGGCGACCGTGGGGCCGAGCCGCGCGACGAGGCGGTCGAGCAGATCCGAACCGAACTCGTAGTGCGCGGGATGCACGCACGGGCCGAGCACCGCGCGGATCGAGCCCGTCGACCGGGCGCGGAGTGCGTCGACCGCGGCGCCGATCACCCCGTGCTCGAGGCCGGGCCACCCGGCGTGGACCACGCCGATCGCGTCGGGAGCGATCAGGGCGATCGGTGCGCAGTCGGCGGTGAGCACGACGAGCGGAAGCCCCGCCTGCGCGGTGACCGCGGCGTCGGCCTCCGGCGGCCCTCCCCCTCCGGCCCGCGGGGTCGGCGCGTCGGCGTCCACCACGGCGCGGCCGTGCACCTGGCGCAGCCAGACCCAGGAGGCGGGGTCGGGCGGGCCCGGGAGCACCCCGTCCAGCGCGCCCGCGATCCGGCGCCGGTTCTCGGCCACCGCTCCGGGGTCGTCGTCGACGTGGTCGCCGAGGTTGGCGGTGGCGTAGGGCGCGGCCGAGACCCCACCGTGGCGGTCGGTGAACACCACCCGCGCGCCACCGACCGATCGGACGATCACGTCCGCATCGCGACCGTGGGCGTCAGCGCAGGAACTCGGGGACGTCGAACTGGTCGTCGTCGCCGTCTCCGCGGTCGGAGTCGCTGCCCAACGAGAAGTCGATGCCGCCGTCGAGATCGTCGTCGTCGTCGAGGCCGAGCGAGGTGAGCCCGCGCGACGTCGACGGCTTGCGTTCGCCGTCGTAACGGTCGAAGCCGGCGGCGATCACGGTGATGCGCACCTCGTCGCCGAGCGCGTCGTCGATCACCGCACCGAAGATGATGTTGGCGTCGGGGTGCGCGGCCTTCGCCACGATCTCGGCCGCCTCGTTCACCTCGAAGAGGCCGAGATCGGACGGACCCGACACGTTGAGCAACATGCCGCGGGCACCTTCGACGCTCGCCTCGAGCATCGGGCTGGAGATCGCGGCGCGCGCCGCGTTGACGGCCCGTCCGTCGCCCGACGCGTACCCGATGCCCATGAGCGCGCTGCCCGCGTTGCTCATGATCATGCGCACGTCGGCGAAGTCGGTGTTGATCAAACCCGGCGTGGTGATGAGATCGGTGATGCCCTGCACACCCTGCAGCAGGACCTCGTCGCACGTCTTGAACGCGTTGAGCATCGACGTGCGTTCGTCGGCGACGGTGAGCAGGCGATCGTTGGGGATGACGATGAGCGTGTCGACCTTCTCGCGCATCTTCTGGATGCCGTTCTCGGCCTGCACGCCGCGGCGGCGGCCCTCGAAGCTGAACGGGCGGGTCGCGATGCCGATGGTGAGCGCGCCGGCCGCCTTGGCGACCTCGGCGACCACCGGGCCCGCACCGGTGCCGGTCCCGCCTCCCTCGCCGAGGGTGATGAACACCATGTCGGCGCCCTTGAGCACCTCTTCGATCTCGTCGCGGTGGTCCTCGGCGGCCTGGCGGCCGATCTCGGGGTCGGAGCCGGCGCCGAGCCCGCGCGTGATCTCCCGGCCGATGTCGAGCTTCACGTCGGCGTCGCTCATCAGCAGCGACTGGGCGTCGGTGTTCACCGAGATGAACTCGACGCCCTTCAGACCGGCGTCGATCATGCGGTTGACGGCATTGCACCCGCCGCCCCCGACACCGATGACCTTGATCACCGCGAGGTAGTTCTGCGGCTCGCCCAACATCGCGTGTCCTTCTTTCACCCGGACCAGCCGCCCGGTGTCTCGTCCGGTGTCGTGGGGTCCGGAGTCGTCGGTGCTACCCATTGTGACGGCCCGGGCCGTGGATTCGGGGGATTTCGACGTTCCTTCTGCTCGGCTTCTGCTCGGCTTCTGCTCGCCGGTGGCTCGCGTCGGCGCGCTCCTGAGTGTTCTCGGCTCGCCAGAGCCCTACCCTTGACCTCAACTCGAGGTTGAGCGTTATGTCAAGCTGTGGTGACGGTTCAGACTTTACTCTTGCCACATTCGGCGGTCAACTCCTCACCCCCGCCGCGAATCGTGGTGGTCACCCGGGTTGGTCAACCAGCCACCGGATTGGTCGGGACACTGACGTCGACGTACGACACCGGGGTACCCGCCATGGCATCGAGCACAGCCAGAGCGGCCCGGATCTTCGCCTCGACCTGCGTGGGCTCCCCCATCCGGATCTCGGTCCCGGCCACCAGCTGCAGCGACACCCCGGAGGGCTTGACCGTGATCGTCTTGGTGCCCGCGGCGACCAGGCCCACGAGCCCGGCGGCCACCTGGGCCCCGGCCGTCGGGCTGATCTTTCCGCCAGGTACCGAGGAGATGGTCGTGCCCACGAGTTGCGGCATCCCGACGGGTGGGTGCTTCCGCACCTGGAGGACCTGCCCGGTGCGGTCGACGATCGCCACGCCACCGGGGTGGCCCTGGACCCAGGCCACGGGCTTGCGCTCGACCACGGTGATGTCGACGGTCCCGGGCCATTCCCGGCGCACCTCGGCCCGCAGCACCGAAGGCAGGCGCTCCATTCCCGCCACGGCACGGCCGGAGTCGAGCCAGGTGAGCGCATCGCCGTAGTGGATGCCGGCGGCGTGCTCCAACTCGGCGATCGGCGTGCGGTGCACCCCGTGCACGTGGATGTGATCGACGTCGAGGAGTGGTGAGACCGTGATCGCCCACGCCACCGCGAGGAGAGCAGTGAGCGCGGCGACCACGACCACGAACCACAACCGGCGTCGCCCCTCGGCCCGGCGCGCGGCAACCCACCGGTCGCGCACGCGCGGATCGACGGGCGGGAGGGGAGCGGCTTCGGTCCCCTCTCGGGTCTCGGGCTCGGTCGTGCTGGTCGTCACCCGGGTGCTCCCGGTGCCGCGGGAGGGCCGAACCCGATCATGCGCAGCTCGGGCCGCAGCTCCACGCCGGTGGCGTCCCGGATCCGGCGCTGCACCTCGAGCACGAGCCGGTGCACGTCGTCGGCGGTGGCGCCGGGCTCGGCCTGGAAGAAGTTGGCGTGCTTGTCGGACACCACCGCCCCACCCACCCGGAAGCCCTTCAGCCCGGCCGCGTCGATGAGGCGCCCGGCGGAGTCGCCGGGCGGGTTGCGGAACACCGAGCCCGCGTTCGCGCCGCCGGGTTGATGCTCGCGGCGCCAGCGGACGATCTCGCCGACCTCGCGTTCGCACTCGTCGACCGGGGCGTCGACGACCGCGAACCGGGCGCCGGTGACAACTTCGGTCGGCGACAGCTCGGAGTGGCGGTAGCCGAGGCCCAGCGCCGCGACCGGCCTGGGTGCCTCCGCCACCGCGCCGGCGGCCAGGTCGACGACGTCGGCCGAGACGGTGACGTCGGCGGTCTCGCGCCCGTGACCACCGGCGTTCATGCGGATCGCGCCGCCGACGCTGCCCGGGATGCCGACGAAGAACTCCAGCCCGCCGCGACCCGCCGCGGCAGCCCGGCGCGCCAGCACCGGCAGTGGCACCGCCGCGCCCGCGTGCACGATGCCCGGCTCGGCGTCGAGGTCGACCGCTTCGAACTCGCCCTCCAACACGATCCCGAGGCCCGGGAAGCCGGCGTCGGCCACCAGCAGGTTGGAGCCGCGCCCGACGAAGAGCAACGCCGGCCGCTGCTCGGCGACGACGCCGGCCACCGCGGCCAGTGCCTCGGCGGAACCCGCCCGGACCAGCACCGCGACCGGGCCGCCGAGGTGATAGGTGGTCAGCCCGGCCAGCGGGACGTCACGCCCGACCGAACCCGCGCTGCCCGCGATCCCGGCCCGCAACGCCGCGTACAGGTCGTCGAAATGCCCGCGGCACGGGGTCGACGCCGGCGACGGCGGCGAGACCGCGTCGTTCATCGCCGACCGCTCATCGGCTGAGCCACTCGTCGGGTGCGGTGGTGAGGTCGCCGGCGCCGAGGGTGAGCACGACGTCGCCCGGGCGCGCCAGCGTGGGCACGTGGGCGACGAGGTCGGCCCGGCGCGGGAGGTAGACCACGTCCTGGCCGGGGTGGGCGTCGAGCACCGCCCGCAACACGAGTCGGCCGGAGACCCCCGGCTGCGGCTGCTCCCCGGCGGAGTAGACGTCGGTGAGGACGAGGCGGTCCGCGCCGACGAAGGCGTCGGCGAAGTCCTGCCAGAGCGCCGCGGTCCGCGAGTAGCGGTGGGGCTGGAACACCGCGACGACCCGTGCCCAGCCGCCTTCCCGGGCAGCGCGGATCATGGCGTCGACGTCGCTCGGGAGGTGGGCGTAGTCGTCGACGTAGGTGACGCCGTCGCGTTCGCCGCGGAACTGGAACCGCCGGGCCACCCCGCCGAAGCCACCGAGGGCCTGCCGCACCGCGTCGAACGGCACGCCGAGCTCGAGCGCGATCGCCGCCGCCCCCGCCGCGTTCACCGCGTTGTGGCGCCCGGGCACCGGCAGCTCGATCAGCCCCAGGGGAACACCCCGCCGCGCCAGTGCGAACTGCGTACCGGTGCGGCCGCCCTCGTAGCTGCTCATCGCGTAGTCGGCGCCCTCGGCGAAGCCGTAGGTGACGACGCCCGGGTGGCGGCCGGCCAGCCCCGCCGCCACCTCGTCGTCGGCGCACACCACCCGCACTCCGGGGACCCCGGCGAGGAATTCGTCGAACGCCCGGACGAGCGCGGAAAAGTCGCCGTAGTGGTCGAGGTGGTCGGGCAGCACGCTGGTGACCACGGCGTCGTGGGGCGCGAGCTCGAGGAAGGTGCCGTCGCTCTCATCGGCCTCGACCACCAGCCAGTCACCGGTGTCGAAGACCGCGTTGGTGCCGACCTCGTTGAGGTCACCGCCGATGAGGAAGCTGGGGTGCCACCCGGCGGCGCGGAGGATCAACGCCAGCATCGACGACGTGGTCGTCTTCCCGTGGCTCCCCGCCACCGCGATCGTGGTGCGGGTGGCCACGATGGCGCGCAAGGCGTCGGCCCGGCGCAGCACCGGGATCCCCCGTTGGACGGCGGCGCGGACCTCCGGATTGCTGCGGGGGATGGCGGTGGAGATCACCACCGCGTCGAGCACCGCGGGCAGGTTGGCGGCGTCGTGGCCGACGTGGGTCTCGATGTCGAGGAGGCCGAGCCGCTCGAGGCCCCGTGACTCCCGCAGATCGGAACCGCTCACCCGGTGCCCCATCCGGGCGAGCACGGTGGCGATGGCGCTCATGCCGGCCCCGCCGATCCCGACGATGTGGACCGCCCGCGCCTGGGTAAGGCTCAAGTCGAGGTCGAGGTCGAGCCTGATGTCGAGGTCGTCGGGGCGCTCAGGCACGGGCACCCGCCACCTGCTCGACGAGGTCGGCGAACCGGGCGGTGGCGTCGGGGCGGCCCAGGGCGTGGGCGGCCACCCCCATCGCCCGGAGGCGCGCCGGATCGGCGAGCAACGCGGTGAGCTCGGCGTCGAGCCGGGCGGGATCGAGCTCGGCGTCGGGGATCATGACCGCAGCGCCCGCGGCCACCAGGGCCTCGGCGTTGCGGGTCTGATGATCGCCCGGCGCGCCGGGCAGCGGCACCAGGACCGACGGGACACCGACCGCGGTGAGCTCGGCGGTCATGCCACCGGACCGGGACACGATCACGGCGGTTGCGGTGTAGATCGTCTCCATGTGCTCCTCGAAACGGACCAGCCGATAGTCGAGCACGTCACCCGGCGCGCGGGCGGCATCGAGTCGTGCACGACACTCTTGGTAGTCGCGCTCGCCGCTCACGTGGTGGATCGTCACGTCGGCCCGGTGCCGCCACCGGTCGTAGAGGCCCAGGGCGGCCCGGTTCAGCGACCGGGCGCCGAGGCTGCCACCGACGACCGCGACGAGTGGTGGGTCGACCACCGCGCGCTCGACCGCGGCGACCGCGGGCCGGATCGGGTTCCCGGTGACGACGGCGCCCCGCAACGGGGTGCCGGGCAGCGTGACCGCGGGCGTGGCGCCGAGGCGTACGGCGATGCGATTGGCGAGCCCGGGATGGGCGTCCGACTCGTGCACCACCGCGGGGATGCGACGCAGCCGGGCGGCCACCAGCGCGGGGAGCGAGGCGTAGCCCCCCACCCCGACGACCACCGCGGGGCGCCGGCGGCCCACGATCGCGAACGCCCGGGCGAACGCCACCACCGTGTCGCCGGCGGTGCGCACGTTCTGCACCAGATTCCGGAGGCTGACCTTGCGCACCAGGCCGCGTCCGGGCAGGAGGTCGATGGTGAACCCGGCAGCGGGCACCGCGGTGGCCTCCAGCCCCCGCCGGGCGCCGACGAAGTGCAGGCTCTCGCGGGAGTGCCCGCGCGCCATCAGCTCTTCGGCGAGGGCCAGCGCCGGGAACACATGGCCTCCGGTGCCGCCACCGCTGATCAACGCGAAGACCCGCGGCGCGACGGCCGACGGCGGGGAGGTGTCGGGCGACGGGTCGGAGCCGGTCACCGGCGCCGGGCGGGAGCCGAGGCCGATTTCGTGCCCGCGCCACGGGGCGCGGGCGCGCTCCCGTGCCGGGCGATGTTCACGAGGAGCCCCGAGGCGAGCATCGTGGTGATGAGCGCCGATCCGCCGAACGAGATGAACGGCAGCGGGATGCCGGTCACCGGGAGCAGGCCGACGACGGCGCCGATGTTGATCACCGCCTGGCCGACCACCCACATGGTGATCCCGGCCGCGAGCAGGGCGCCGAACCGGTCGGGCGACCGGAGCGCGGCGCGTGTGCCGAGGATGCCGAAGGCGACGAACAGACCGATCACGAGGAAGCACCCGATGAGCCCGAGCTCCTCGCCGATGATGGCGAAGATGAAGTCGGTGTGCGCGTTGGGGAGGAAGTTCCACTTCGCCGCACCGGCCCCGAGCCCCACGCCCGTAAGCCCGCCGCTGCCGAGCGCGATCAGCGACTGCGAGATCTGGTAGCCGGCGTTGGTCGAGTCGGCGAACGGGTGGAGGAAGGTGAGCATCCGGATCCGGCGGTACGGCTCGAGCACCGCGAGCAGCAGCACCGCGCTGACCGCGGCGGCGCCGACGATCGCCAGGTGCTGCTTGTGGACGCCGCCCGCGATGAGCACGGTGAAGACGATCAGGGCCAGCACCAACGCGGAGCCGAGGTCGGGCTCGCGCATCACGAGGATGGCGTAGCCGCCGAGCACGAGCATCACGGGGCGGACGACCCGTCGCCAGTCGTGCAGCTCACCGCCGCGCCGGCTCACGATGTCGGCGGCGTAGATCAGCAATGCGAGCTTGGCGATCTCGCTGGGCTGGAACTGCACCGGGCCGGCTCCGAGCCAGCGGCGCGACCCCGACACGTAGACCCCGATGCCCGGGACGAGCACGACAAGGAGGAGCACGCTGCTCACGATCAGCAACGGCCGCACCAGCCCGCGCCATCTGCGGTAGTCGAACCGGATCGCGAACACGAACGCGCCCAGCCCCAGCACGGTCCAGATCAACTGACGGAA
This sequence comes from uncultured Actinomycetes bacterium, assembly GCA_963819735.1. GTDB lineage: Bacteria > Actinomycetota > Acidimicrobiia > IMCC26256 > DASPTH01 > CAWFXC01. The sequence continues at coordinate 124,813 of CAWFXC010000003.1, forward strand.
GAAGAAGTACCACGGTGATCCGTAGTCGGTCAGCGACGCCACCGACGACGCCGAGAGCACCATCACCACGCCGACCACGTTCAGGACGGCCACAGTGGCGACGAGCAGCACCGCGGTCGACGACCGGGTCGCGGTACCGGCACGCGCGGCCGGCGGCTTCGGCTCACTCGCGGACCGCGACAGGTGCGCGCGGAAGGTCCCGGTGAACGTGGTCATGCGTGCACCTCGGTGAGTCGGGCGACCTCGCGGGCGAAGTCGTCGCCGCGAGCCGCGTAGCTGTCGTACCAGTCGAACGATGCGCAGGCGGGCGACAGCAACACGACGTCGCCGGGCTCCGCGCGATCCGACGCCGCGCGCACCGCGTCGCTCATCGACGCCGCGTGCACCACGGGCACGAGACCGGCGAACGTCGCCGCGATCTCGTCGGCCGCTTCGCCGATGGCCACCACCGCCCGGAGCCGGGGTGCGTGGATCCGCAGCCCGCTGAGGTCGAGGTTCTTGTTGCGACCGCCCGCGATGAGCACGGCGTGGTCGAAGCCGGCGAGGGCGCTGATCGTCGCGTGGGGGTTGGTGGCCTTGGAGTCGTCGTAGTAGCGCACGCCGTCGACGTCGCCCACGAGTTGGACCCGGTGCGCGAGGCCCGGGAATTCGGCGAGGGTGCGGGCGATCGCACCGGCGTCGGCGCCCACCGCTTCGGCCGCCGCGGCCGCGGCCAGCGCGTTCGCGACGTCGTGCGGCGCGTTCGACGTGGCCGCGCCCAGAGCGCCCCCGGGCCCGGTGAGCCGCCCGTAGCGCACGCCGTAGCCCGACGGACCCGGCACCCCGGCGGTGAACCGCACCACCCGACCGGGCGCGTCGGCCGCGAGCGCGTCGGCCACCGCGTCGTCGCCGTTCACGACGAGCAGGCCGTCGGCCCCCTGGTGGGTGAAGATCCGCGCCTTCGCCCGGCCGTACTCCTCGCTCGAGCCGTGCCAGTCGAGGTGGTCCTCGGCCACGTTGAGCAGCACCGCGACGTCGGGCGCGAAGGCATCGGTCGTGAACGCGAGCTGGAACGACGACACCTCCGCGACCACCACCGCGACGTCGTCGCCCACCGCATCGAGCAGCGGACGGCCGATGTTGCCGGCGGCGACGGTGGTGATCCCCGCCGCCCTCACCATGGCCTCGATCAGCGTGGTGACCGTGGTCTTGCCGTTGGTGCCGGTGACCGCGATGAGGCGGGGCGCGTCGGGCCGCGAGCGGATCCGCGCCGCCGCGAGGTCGATCTCCGACCGCACCGGGATCCCGGCGGCGTCGGCCGCGACCAGCGCGGGGTGTCCGGGCCGTACGCCCGGGCTGGGCACGACGAGGTCGGCGGCGCGGGCGCGCGCCGCGGCGTCGGCCGCGTCGGGCTCCTCCACCAGCTCGGCCCCCGCGGCGACCGCGAGCTGGGCGCGCTCCTCGTACCCCGCGCCTCCGGGGTGGTCCTCGAGCACGGTGACGTCGTGACCGGCCGCGCGCGTGTACGCGACGACCGCGCCACCGGTGGTGGCCAGGCCGACGACGAGGACGCGCATCAGCCCACGGCTCCGGGGATGCGGATGAAGTCGGCGTAGAAGAAGCCGAGGCCGAGCGCCACGAGGAGGCCGGCGAGCAGCCAGAAGCGGACGATCACGGTGAACTCGGGCCAGCCCCCGACTTCGAAGTGATGGTGGATCGGCGCCATGCGGAGGACGCGCCGATGGAAGATCCGGAAGGAGATGACCTGGGCGATGACGCTGAGCGTCTCGAACACGTAGAGGCCACCGAGGATCGGCAGGAGCAGCATCGTGTTCGTGAACAGCGCCAGGCCGGCCATCGCCGCGCCGAGCGCGAGTGAACCGACGTCGCCCATGAACACCTTGGCCGGCGCCGCGTTCCACCAGAGGAAGCCGGCGCACGCGCCGAGCATCGCGGCCGACACGACCGCGAGATCGAGCGCGCCGGCGGGAAGCGCGTGGTAGATGTGCGGATGGCGGAACTGCCAGAACGCGATGATGACGAACGCGGCGAACACCATCGCCGCCGAACCCGCGGCGAGGCCGTCCATCCCGTCGGTGATGTTCACCGCGTTCGAGAATCCGTAGACGAACACGACCGCGATCACGAACCACAATGACGACGCCAGGTTGAGGTCGAGCTCGCGCGTGAACGACAGGTGGGTGGAGACGTTGACCCAGTTCAACGCGAGCAACGCGAAGCCGACTGCCACGATGAGCTGCCCGCCGGTCTTGCCCCGCTTGCGCAGTCCGAGGTTGCGGCCCCGCCGCACCCCGAGGTAGTCGTCGACGAACCCGACCGCGGCCATGCCCACGATGAGCGCCATGAGGGTGACCCCGGTGCGGGCGAACCGGATCTGCTCGGTGCGCACGTGCGCGACGAGGTAACCGACCAGCGCACTACCGACGATCGCGATCCCGCCCATCGTGGGCGTGCCCGCCTTCTGCACGTGCGGGTGGGCGAACGGCCCGTCGTCGCGGATCTGCTGGCCGATCCCCTTCCGCTTGAGGACGCGGATGAGGAGCGGCGTGCCCAGGATGCTCAGGAAGAACGCGACGCCCATCCCGACGAGGAGCGCGATCACCGGCCGGGCCCCCGCAACGCCGACGCGACGATCTCCAACCCGACCGCCCGGCTGCCCTTCACCAGGACCGCACCGTCGGCTTCGACCAGGCGGATCGCGGCGTCGACGGCACCGGCGGCGTCGGGCGCTTCGACCACGGGCACTCCCCCGGCGCGCGCGCCGGCCGCGAGCGGCGCGGTCTCCGCCCCTACCGCGACCAGCGCGTCGATGCCGAGCTCGGCGACGAGCGCACCGATTGCCGCGTGCTCGGGCGCACTCAGCTCGCCGAGCTCGCGCATGTCGCCCAGCACCGCGACTCGAGCGCCCGGCACGTCGAGGTCGCCCAACGCGCGCACCGCCGCCGCCATCGACGACGGATTGGCGTTGTACGAGTCGTCGAGCACCAGCAGACCCGACGGCGCCCGCTCGATCTGCATGCGCCACGGCGCCGGTTGCACGGTTGCCAGTGCGGCGGCCACGTCGTCGAACGCGACGCCGCGCGACAACGCCACCGCCGCCGCCAGTGACGCGTTGACGACATGGTGCTCACCGCGTAGCTCGAGCCGCACCGGGCCGGATCCCCACGGGGTCTCGAGCGTGAACGAAGGACGGAGCTCGGCGTCGACCGCCACGTTACCGATGCGGACGTCGGCCGCGTTCGAGCCGCGCGACACCAGCACCACGGATGCCTGGGTGCGCGCGACCAGCGAGGGAGTGAACACGTCGTCGGCGTCGAGGACGGCCAGGCCGCCGGCGTCGAGCGCTTCGAGCAGCTCACCCTTGGCCCGGGCCACCCCGTCCCTGCCGCCGAGGGGACCGGCGTGGGCCAGGCCGATGTTCGTGATCACGCCGACCGTCGGCCGCGCCACGGCACAGAGGGCGGCGATGTCGCCGACTGCCCGCGCCCCATCTCGAGCACGAGTGCCTCCACCGCGCTCGAGGCGCCGAGCAGCGTCAGCGGGAGTCCGGCCTCGTTGTTGAACGAACCGGGGCTGGCGTGCACGTGGTACTTCGGGGCCAGGGCGGCGGCGGTGAGGTCCTTGGTGCCGGTCTTCCCGGCCGAGCCGGTGATCCCGACGACGATCGCGTCGTGCAGGCGGTCGCGGGCCCAAGAGCCGAGCTGCGCGAGCGCGTGCATCGGGTCGCCGACGCGCACGACGGCGCGGGGTGGGCCCCCGCCCACACCCGCGTCGTCGTCCGCGCCGGATCCCGCGTCGTCGCCCGACACCTCGCGCGCGACGAGCGCAATGCTCGCGCCGCGCGCGAACGCATCGGCGACGAACTCGTGGCCGTCGCGCGCCGCGACCAACGCGACGAAGCATGCGCCCGGTTCGAGCACACGCGAGTCGATCGCGAACGAAGTCGCGCGGGCGGCCGGATCACCGGCGACGAGCACGCCGCCGGTGACGGCCGCGAGCTCGCGCGCAGTCAGCTCCACCCGAGCGCCCCCAGCTCCTCACGGGCGACCGCGCGGTCGTCGAACGGGATCGTGTGGCCGCCGGCGGTCTGCCCGGTCTCGTGACCCTTGCCCGCGATGACGACGACGTCGCCGGCGCGGGCGACGGCGAGGGCCGCGGCGATGGCCGAGCGGCGGTCGAGGTCGACGGTGTACTCGGCGCGCCCCGCCTGCAGGCCCGGAATCACCGCATCGGCGATCGCCTGCGGGTCCTCCGAGCGCGGGTTGTCGGAGGTGAGCACGGCGTAGTCGGCGCGGTCGGCCACCGCGCGGCCCATGAGCGGACGCTTGGCCGGGTCGCGGTCGCCGCCGCAGCCGAAGACCACGATGAGGCGGCCGGCCGCGTCGTGCTCCCGGTCGTGATCCGCCCCGTTGTCGGCATCGGTGCCGGCACCGATGCCGACACCGATGCCGGTGAGCCGGCCGGCGGCGGCCAGCACCCGGTCGAGCGCGTCCGGGGTGTGGGCGTAGTCGACCAACACGGGGAAGGGCTGGCCGGCGACCACCCGTTCGAAGCGACCGGGAACCACGACGGGGCGGCCCAGGCCCCCGGCGACGGTGGCGAGGTCGTACCCCGCAGCCCGCGCGGTGGTCGCCGCGGCGAGGGCGTTGGCCACGTTGAAGACGCCGACGAGCGGGAGTCGGATCAGCGCGCGCAGCCCGGTCCGGTGATCGATCAGGGTCGCGGTGGTGCCGTCGGGCGCGTAGCTGACGTCGGCCACGGTGACGTCGACGGCGGCCGCCGGGGTGTCGGCATCGAACCCGAACGTCCACACGTCGACGCCGCGCTCACGCGCGCGGTCGGCGAGCACGCGCCCGGTACGCGTCGTCGACGTTCACTGCGGCCGCGCCGACGTGCGCGGGGTCGAACAGCGCGGCCTTCGCTTCGAAGTACGCATCGATCGTGCCGTGGAAGTCGAGGTGTTCGTGGCTGAGGTTGGTGAAGCACGCGGCAGCGAACCAGGTGCCGTCGACCCGGTGCTGATCGAGGGCGTGCGACGACACTTCCATCGCGACCGTGGCCACGCCTGCGGACCGCATCCGCGCCAGCAGCGCCTGCAACTCGCTCGCCTCGGGAGTGGTGTGCGCGGACTCCACCGGTTCGCCGGCGACGCGAGCCCCGACGGTGCCGATCACCCCGACGCGTTCGCCCGCGGCCTCCGCGATCGCCTCGAGCAGATAGGTGGTGGTGGTCTTGCCGTTGGTCCCGGTGATCCCGAGGCAACGCACGGTGCGGGACGGATGATCGAACAGGGTGGCGGCGACCGGGCCGAGGGCGACGCGCACGCTGGGCACGCGGGCCTGGGGTACCGCGACTGGCACGGTCCGCTCGTCGAGGAGCGCGACCGCACCGGCGCGGACGGCGGCCGCCGCGTAGTCGTGGCCGTCGAACCGCGCTCCCGGGATGCACGCGAAACATGCACCCGGTGTGACGCGACGGCTGTCGTGGGTGATCGCAGTGATCTCGACGTTCGGATCCCCGGTGAGCTCCACCCCGTCGAGACCGGCGAGCAGGTCGTGCAGGTGCACGCGCGCGCGTCCTCTCGATTCGGTCACGGGAACCGCGTCAGGGTACCGGGCACGGCTCCCGATCCTCGGCGCGCGCGGCTCGGGCATCGTGGGCTGCGCCGTCGGCTGCGTGGTCGGCCGCGTCGACGGCTTCCTCGTCGGCTTCACGGTCACGGCGCGGTCGGGACGTGCTCGTAGGCCAGGGCGAACCGCATGATCTGCTGGAACACCGGCGCGGCGACGTCGGCACCGAAGATGCTGCCGGTGGGCGCATCGAGCACCACGATCGCCGACAGGCGGGGCGAGTCGGCGGGCGCGAATCCGGCGAACGACGCGTTGTACTCGCCGGTATAGGGCGCCTTGCGGGCGGTCCCGGTCTTGCCCGCGACCGGGTAGCCGGGAATCTGCGCTTTGACCCCGGTGCCCTCGGTGACCACGGCCTTCAACATGCCGGTGACCGCCTTGGCGGTGGCTGCCGACACGACCTGGTGCGACGCGGCGAGCGGGGCGTCGTGCTGCTTGCCGTTGGCATCGATCGTCGCCGCCACGAGCCGCGGCGGGTGGGCGACGCCGTTGTCCGCGATCGTCGAGTAGACGTCGAGCATCTGCATCGCGGTGACGGCGACGCCGTACCCGATGGGGATCGACCCCATGCTGGTGTCGTTGTAGTCGGCGAGCGGGAGCGTGATGCCGGAGGACTCGCCCGGGAAGCCGAGGCCGGTCTTCTGGCCGAAGCCGAACGCGTCGAGGTAGTTGGCGAACTTGTCCTTGCCCAACATCGAGGCGATCCGGATCGTGCCGACGTTCGACGACTGCGCCAGGATGTCGGTGACCGACATCGTGGTGGGGTGCTCGTCGACGTCTTCGTAGTCGGTGCCGCCGATGTTCACCGACTGGCCGATGTCGGTGAACGTCGTGGTCGGCGTCACCACACCTTCCTGGATCGCGCCCGACATCGTGATGACCTTGTTGGTCGAACCCGGCTCGTACACGTCGGTGACGGGACGGTTGCTCTCCGCCGCAGTCGCGGGTTGCGCGGGATGGTCGGGCGTCGCGCCGTCGACCGTCGCCATCGCGAGGACGTTGCCGGTCTGGACGTCGACGATGATCGCGGTGCCGCCCTTCGCGTTGGCACTCGCGACACCCTGCGTGAGCGCCTGCTCGGTGCTCCACTGCAGCGACTGGTCGAGGGTGAGCACGAGATCCTGACCGCGCTTCGCCGCGACGACCTGGCGCTGACCGCCCGGGATGTCGTTGCCCTGCGGGTCGCGCTCGACCTGCACCTTGCCCGCGGTGCCCTCGAGCGTCTTGTCGTAGCCGGACTCGAGGCCGCCGAGGCCGTTGTTGTCGGTCCCGACGAATCCGAGCACGGGAGCGGCCAGGGTGCCCGCCGGGTAGAAGCGCTTCGACTCGTCGACGAAGGACACCCCGGCGAGGCCGAGCTTGCGCACCTTGGCCGCGGTCGCGTTGTCGACCTTGCGGGCGACGTAGGCGAACTCGCTCTTGCGATCGGAGAGCGCGGCGAGGAGCGACGCCTGGTCGACGGTGACGCCACCGGCGGTGAGGATCGGCGTCAGCTTGGCGATGTAGGCCGCCGGATCCTTGATGACGCGCGGGTCGGCCGTGATCGTGGTCTGCGGCACCGACACCGCGAGGATCTTGCCGGTGCTGTCGAACACGTTGCCCCGCTCGGCCGGGATGTCGATCGTGCGTACGCGCTGACCCAGGCCGAGCGACGTGAGGTGCGTGGTGTCGCGGGCCTGGAGGTCGAACAGCCGGATCCCGATCGCGCCGAAGGCGACGACCATCGCCACCAGCAGCGCGAGCAGACGCAGCCGGATCGGCGGCAGCACCGGCACCGAGACCCGCCGCAGGCGCGGACGCGGGCCGGAGTTGGTGTACGGACGCGGCGCGCGCACGGGTGCCGTGCCGGGTACGGCGCGTAGATGGCTGCGCGACGCCGCGGGCCGGGCCCGAACCGGCGCCGCGGTGCGCGACGCGGTACCGGCGCGAGTTCGGGCCGCGCGGTTCTGCGCGGCGCGTGCTTGGGCAGTGCGGGTCTCAGCGGCAGTGCGGGCACCGGTCTCACGACGCGGCCCGCTGCCGTCACGGCTGTTGGTCGCCAAGGCTCCGCTTCGCCTTCGTCCAGTCGTTGAGCGTTCCGGCGTCCTCGCCGCCGTCAGCCGTCGGCGCCGGCGCGTTGGGCACGTAGAGGTACGTCGCGGGTTCCGCGGGCAGGACGAGACCGAGGCGCTCGGCCTCGGCGATCACGCGCTCGGGCGAAGCGAGCTGCGAGGTGGTGAGCCGCTTCTGCTCGTAGACGACCTGCTCCTTGGCGATCTGGTCGTTGAGCCGGTCGAGCTCGAGTTGGTTCTGGGCCAGCACGACGTGCCCGACGACCGCGGTGACGAGCGCGAACACGGTGAACAGCGCGACGAGCGTGCCGACGCGACCGGTGCGCGGGCGCGCCACTGCAACGCGCAGGTCCGGCCTCGCGACCGGACGCGCGTCGGGTCGGGCTTCCGCTCTCGCGTTCGCACCCGACGACGTCGAGGTGCGACGGCGCGGCGGTGCGACGGCGCGGCCGGGCGCCGCCGCCACCGTGGTCACGGGGCGAGTCGTTCGACCGCGCGCAGGCGGACGCTCTTGGCGCGCCCGTTGGCATCGATCTCGGCTTCGGTCGGACGCTGGGCGCGCCGGGTGAGGAGCCGGGTCAGCGGATTGCGCTTCGCCCGCGGGAGACCCTTCGGCACGTAGCCCGGGTCCTCGGTGCGCGACCAGTCGGCGAACCGCTCCTTCACCATGCGGTCCTCGAGCGAGTGGTACGCGAGCACGACCATGCGCCCTTCGGGCTTGAGCAGGTGGACCGACTCGTCGAGACCGGAAGCGAGGTTCGGCAGCTCGCGGTTGACCTCCATGCGGATCGCCTGGAACGTGCGCCGGGCCGGGTGCCCACCGCGCCGACGGGCGGCGGCGGGGATCCCCCGCTTGATCGCCTCGACGAGGTCACCGGTGGCCTCGAGCGGGCGGGCGGCCACGATCTGCGCCGCGATGCGGCGGGCGTAGCGCTCTTCACCATTGGACGCGATGAGAAAGGCCAGCTCGGCCTCGGAGTACTCATTGACGACCGTCGCCGCGGTCAGCGTCTGCGCGCTGTCCATGCGCATGTCGAGCGGCGCCGCGTCGGCCCAGTACGAGAACCCCCGTATCGGACCGTCGAGTTGCGGGCTGCTGACGCCCAGATCGAACAGGATCGCCACGATTCCCTCGCTTCCCACGATGTCGGCGACCTGCTCGAAGCCGCCCTGCACGATGCGGACCCGGTCCCCGAAGGGTTCGAGTGCCGCGCCCGCCGCTGCCACAGCGGCGGGATCCCGGTCGATGCCGAGGAGACCGAGATCGGGTCGGGCCGAGAGGATGGCGCCGGCGTGCCCGCCCCCACCGACCGTCGCGTCCACGACCAGTCCGGCGGGTACCGGGCGAATGAGCTCGACCACCTCCGCTGCCATGACCGGAAGGTGGTGGAACGAGTTCTCTCCCCCGTCGCTCACTCCGGTCTCCCGTTCTGATCAGGCGTCGCTCGCTCCTGCTCTCCCCGTCGCTCACTCCGCTCGCTCCGTCCCGGCCTCCCCGTTCGGGGACTCCCAGGTCGGGAGTTGCTGCCGGGGGAAGCCCCCAATGTCTCCCCGAGACCGCCACCAGCCCCCCGGACGCGTCGACGAAAGCGAAGCGGGCGGAAGGGGCGCTTGCGCCGCGCCGCCCGGGGGACTGGTGGCGGGCCCGCAGGCTCACCTTGTCAATGTGTTGCGGTAGCCGTGTTGCGGTAGCCGTGTTGCGGTAGCCGTGTTGCGGTAGCCGTGTTGCGCTCGCCGTGTTGCGCTAGATGCCGAAATCGGGAAGGTCGTCGGAATCGGTCAGGGCCTGGGCGCCTTCACGGTCGAGCTCGAGCCACCGGGCCCGATCCCAGATCTCGATGCGTGAGTAGAGGCCGACGACCATCACTTCACGCTCGAAGCCGGCGAACTCCCGCAGGTTCTGCGGCACCGCCACCCTTCCCTGCTTGTCGGGCCTGACCTCGCTGGCGCCACCGAAGAACGTGCGCGCCGCGCTGAGCTCCTTGGGGCCCCGCTTCGACTGCTCACGGATCTGCGTCGCCACGCTCTCGAACTCCTCCGGTGTGAACACCGACAGGCAGCCGCCACGGCCCTTGGTGAGGAATGCCCCGTCTGCGAGTTGGTCCCGGTACTTCGCCGGGAGGATGACCCTCCCTTTGGTGTCCAGGGAGTGTTGGAACTCCCCCAGGAACATCCGGATCCCTCACTTCTCGGTCTTTCCCACCACGTGCCGACCGGTGCTCACCCGTCCGCACCACTTCTCTCCATTTCGTGGCACCCTACACCCTCTCCCTCCACTATTCAACCCACTTCCCCCCCTTTCCCACCACGGAACGCGAAAAAGACGCCCCGCAGGGCGTCGAGACTTCAGAGAGGCGCGCGAACCGTGCGGTCGGCGCCCGTCGGCGATTCATTGCCGCTCCACTACCGCTCACCGCAACTGGCGGCGCAGTGAACCCGCCGTGTGGGGCTACGCGGGGAGGAACGGCTCCCAGGCCGGGTCGATCGAGCCGGCGGTGGCCACCACCCAGAGGTTGGCGTGCGGCTCGCGCGGCGGTCGCGACAGGCGGAGGTCGACCTCCGACAGGAGGCGGTCCTCCTTGCGGGAGTTACACGCCCGGCACGACGCCACCACGTTGTCCCACGCGTGGGGACCCCCACGGGACCGCGGGACCACGTGGTCGATGTTCTCGGCGGCGCGGTTGCAGTACTGGCAACGGTGGCCGTCGCGGGCGAACACCGCGCGGCGCGACAGCGGCACGCGGTTGCGGTACGGGACCCGGACGAAGTGGTTCAGCCGGATCACCGACGGCACGGGCATCTCGGCCCGCTCCGAACGGAGCACCGCACCGTTGCGCGCCACGATCTCCGCCTTCTCCTTGAGCACGAGGACGACGGCCCGGCGCATCGGCACCACGCACAACGGCTCGAAGCTGGCGTTGAGCAGGAGGGCTCTTCCCAAGCGTCGAGACCTCCAGAACCGGTGCAGGCCGGTCGTCGGTGGGCCGTGTGATCGGGGCAGTTTACCGGCGTCGTCCTGAGGGGTGCAGCGGGTTCCCCATCTCCCGACACCACTCGAGGTAGGTCACGAGATCCTGCGGATCGGGACGGCCGTCGGCGCCGTACTGGGTCTCGAACCGGAACCGCAGGTAGTCGGGATCAGGGAGCGGGAGGAACGGCGCTCGGGCCCACCAGCGGGGCCGCGCGAGACGCAGGGCCTGGCGCAGCGCCACCGCCCAGAGTGCGGGCCGCGCCAGCACGAGCAGTACCGCACGCGCCCAGAACGCGGTCGAGGGCAGCGGATCCGCCGCAGTACTGGTCATTGCCGGCGAAGGTAGCGTGCCGGCATGGCGTGACGTCGAGGGTCGGGCGTGGGCGCGGGATGTGCGTGCGGCGTCATGCTCGCGTCACCTGGGACCGCCCGCTGTGGAGCGCCCCACGGCCTCTGGTACCTTCGTGGCGCCCGCTCTGGAGGTAGTCGTGGTTCAGCCCGCCACCGCGCCGAGCCGCGACTCGTCGTTCGGCCGGTTGTTCGCAGCCCTGCTCGGCAACGTCGAACGGGTCATTCAGGGCAAGCGCGAGCAGATCCACCTGGCGCTGGTCTGCCTCCTCGCCGAGGGCCACCTCCTCATCGAGGACGTGCCCGGCGTCGGCAAGACCTCGCTGGCGAAGGCGATCTCGGCGTCGATCGGCGGGAGTTGCCGCCGCATCCAGTTCACCCCCGACCTCCTGCCCTCGGACGTGACCGGCGTGTCGGTCTGGAACCGCACCGCCAACGAGTTCGAGTTCCGCCCCGGCGGCATCTTCGCCAACGTGGTGTTGGCCGACGAGATCAACCGCGCGTCGCCCAAGACCCAGTCGGCGCTCCTCGAGGCGATGGAGGAGCGGCAGGTCACCGTCGACGCGCAGACGTACCGCCTGCCCCGGCCCTTCATGGTGATCGCGACCCAGAACCCGATCGAGCTCGAGGGCACCTATCCCCTGCCCGAGGCCCAGCTCGACCGCTTCCTGATGCGGATCCCGATGGGCTATCCCGGGCGCGACGCCGAGCTGGCGATCCTGGAATCGCAGGGCGAGCGCTCCACCATCGTGGATCATCTGCAGCCGGTCGCCAGCGCGATCGACGTCGCCGAGGCCGCGAGCATGGTCGCCACCGTGCACGTGTCGCCCGAGGTGCGCGACTACGTGCTCGACCTCGTGGCCGCGTCGCGTCGTCATCCCGACCTGCTGCTCGGGGCGAGCCCGCGCGGGTCGTTGTCGCTCCAGCGGGCGGCGCGCGCCCTGGCCGCCAGTCTCGGTCGTGCGTTCGTGATCCCCGACGACGTCAAGCGCGTCATGCCCGCGGTCCTCGAGCACCGCATGATCCTCGCCCCCGACGCGCAACTGCGCGGGGTGTCGGCCAACGACGTCGTGCGCGTCATCCTCGCCTCGGTACCCGTGCCGGGCGCAAGCGCTCCCTGACGCGCGTGACCCCATGACATCTTCATGCCGGTAACGCTGACGCGGCGGGGGTGGTCGCTCACCGGCGCGGCCATGGGCCTCATCCTCGGCAGCTTCCTGCTCGGCGCGCTCGAGATGCTCGTGGTCGGCGTCGCCGCGCTCGCGTTGATCGTCGTGGTGATGCTCTGGCTGGTGGTACGCGACCCACCCGAGCTCGCCATCACGCGACGCGTGCGGCCCGATCGGCTACAGGTCGGCGCCGAAGGTCGCATCGACCTCCTGGTCGAGAACCTCGGTACCGCGGCCACCCCGCTGCTCGCCGCCACCGACTGGTTCGACGAAGGCCGGCGCGCGGCGCGGTTCCTCGTCCCCCCGCTCGCCGGGGGCGCGGTCGCCCGATCGGCGTACCGCATCCCCACCCGCCGACGCGGTCGCTACCGCGTCGGTCCGCTCTCCATCGCCGCCAGCGACCCGTTCGGCCTCGCCCGCCGGTCGGTCACCGGTGCCGGCGAGGCCGAGTTGGTCGTCCGCCCCCGGATCCACGACATCGTGGCCCCGGTCGCCGCCGGGAGCCGCGTGACGTCGGAGAGTGAGGCGCCGTCGGCCCGATCGATGGTCAGCGATCTCGGCAACGACTTCCTGACCCTCCGCGAATACGAGCTGGGCGACGACCTGCGCCGCGTGCACTGGCGGTCGACCGCCCGCACCGGCGAGCTCATGATCCGTCAGGACGAAGCCCGGTGGCGGTCGCGCGCCGCGGTGGTGCTCGACGTGCAGCACTCCGCGCACACCGCGGAGTCGTTCGAGGTCGCGGTCGAGGCCGTGGCCTCGGTCACCGCCCGGCTCGTGCGCCTGCGCCGCCGCGTCGAAGTGGTCACCAGCGCGGGTGAGATCCTCGGCACCGGCGGCGACCCGCGCCACGACGTGATCGACCGCCTGGCCACGGTGGGCACCGACGACACCGACCGCCTGCCCAGCGTGCTCGAGAACCTCCGCGCCCACCGCCGCGTCGACCTCGTGGTCGCGGTGCTCGGCAGTGCCACGCCCGAAACCCTGCGCGCGCTCGGTTCGCTCGCCGGCATCGGCGTGATCGCGGTGCTCACCCGCCCCGCCGCCATCCGGACCAACAGCTCCGTCCTCGTCGTCGACGCGTCGGCCACGCCGTTCGCCGCGGCCTGGAACCAGACCCTCACCAACTCGATCGTCTCCCGCACCATCGCCGCCTCATGGCATCAAGAGCCCGACTCCTCGCCCCGATAACCCTCGCAGTGCTGAGCGCGGTCGCCGCGCTCTCACTCGGCCGGGTCGTCGACTCCAGCCGCTTCGTCGTGCCCGTGGTCGCGGCCGCGCTGCTCCCCCACGCGATCGGCGCGCTCTGTCGGTGGCGCAAGTGGTCGGTGGGCATCACGATCCTGCTCACCGCCGTCGGCCTGGCCGGGTTCGTGGTGTACGCGTTGGTCCCGGCCTCCACGACCGTCGGCCTGCCGGGCACCGCGACCTGGCACGCGCTCGACCAGCAGTTCAACGCCGGTTGGCACCTCCTGCGCACCGCGCCGGCCCCGGCCCCCACGTCGGACGGCGCCATCCTGCTGGCCGTCATCGCGGTGTGGTGCATGGCGGCGATCGCCGACTGGCTCGCGTTCCGCCGTCAGGCCACGCTCGGCGCGGTCGCACCGGCGTTGGTGTTCTTCGTGTGGACATCGGCGCTGGGCACGTCGCAGGACCGACTCCTCGTGACCGCCGGGTTCTGCGTCGCCGCCGGCGCGTTCCTCCTGGCCCAGAACATCGCGGTGCTCGACCGCGGCCGGAGTTGGTTGGTCTCGCAGCAGTCGGCGCGCGCGCACTGGCTGCTGCCCGCGTCGGCGTTGGGGCTCACCGCGATCGTCGTCGCCCTCGTGGTCGCGCCGGCGCTGCCGGGCGCCGGTTCCGATCCGCTCCTCGACTTCGCCCACTCGGGACGCGACCGCGCGGCGGACGCAGCTACCAGCCCACCCTCGCGCCGTTCGTCGACATCGGCTCCAAGCTCGACTCCGTCGACAACACGCAGCTGTTCACCGTGAACTCCGCCATCCCCGACTACTGGCGCATCGCCGCGCTCGACGAGTACTCCAGCGAAGCCGGCGGCCAGTGGACGCTGAGCGCGTCGGGCAACGACAGCGTGCAGGTCGGCTTGCCGTCCGACGCGCCCCCGCACTCACTCGAGCAGGAGTACACGATCGGCCCGCTCGGTGAGCGTTGGCTCCCGGCCGCGTACCGTCCCGTCGCCATCGACCTGCCCAACACGTTGGTGGTGGATTCGTCGGGCACGCTCGTAGCCGACCAGTCGTCGGTGCGCGATCTGCACTACACCGTGGCCTCGGCCCTTCCCGCGTTGGCCGGCACCGTCGACGCCGCGGAACAGCAGGCCACCGCGGCCCAGGTGCCCGCGTCGGTCCGGCAGTACACCGCGTTGCCGACCGACGACGACATCAAGTTCATCAGCGCGCAGGCCCGGGACATCGTCACCGCGGCCGGCGCGACCACGCCGTACGCGGAGGCGTTGGCCCTGCGCAACTACTTCCGGGGCCCCGAGTTCCACTACGACACGACCGTCGACAGCGTCGACAGCGGGAGCGCGATCGTCGCCTTCCTGCACGACAAGCGCGGCTTCTGCGTACAGTTCGCGAGCGTGTACGCGGTGATGGCACGCTCACTCGGCATCCCGGCCCGGGTGGCCGTCGGGTTCACCCCCGGCACGCTCGTCGGCCGCGACACCTACTCGGTGACGAGTCACGACGCCCACGCATGGCCGGAGATCTACCTCTCCGGCCTCGGGTGGACCCACATCTTCGACCCCACGCCGGGCGCGTCCACCACGTCGGCCGGTGGGAGCAACCTGCCGAACGAACCGCCGGTGCCCGGCGCGGCGGTGCAGACCCCGACCGAGACCACACCGACCACCGCACCGCCCACCACTCCCACCACCCAGCCCGCCACCGCGACCACCGGCGTCGGTCCGGCGGTGCCGGCGAACCTGACCCCGCCGACGGTGACGACGGCGTCGTCGTCGCACGGGTTGAGCCGCTGGCTGCTCGTGCCCCTGATCCTCCTGATCCTCGCGCTCGTGATCGGCGGCTACGTCGCCCTCGTGCTCACCGCGAAGTCGCGCCGCCGGACGCGCCGCCGCGACGACCCGGATCCCGCCGGCGCGGTCGCCGGTGCGTGGGAAGAGGCACTCGATCGGCTGCGCGAAGCCGACCTCGCCCCCGATCCCGCGCTCACGCCGCTCGAGCTCGCGCGCGCCGCGCCGACGCGGACGTCACCGGCCACCGAACCGCCGTTGCGCCGGCTCGCGCGCGCGTACACCGCGGTGCGCTACGGCGACGTCGTGACCGCGCCCGCCGACGCCGACGACGCGTGGAACTCGGTCGACGAGCTCGAGCGCGCGCTCGACGAGGACCTGTCGCGACGCGAACGCTGGCGCCGCCGGCTCGATCCCGGCGCGTTCCCACTCGGATCCCAACTCGGGTCGCGACGCCGAGCCCGGCGCGGGTCGACGCGCGCGACGGTCACGGCGGGCGCGGCGGGCGCGGACGACGGTTCGAGCGACGCGGGCGCGCCGCCCGCGTAGGCCCATCGCGGCAGGTCGGTGGGGAGCGGTTCAGCCCCGGCTCGGGTGACCGGAACGGTCACCGCCCGGAGGCGGCTTCGTCTCCTGCAGTCCGGCGACGAACTCCGTGCGGTCGCGGTCGAAGGCCCGCACCTCGTGCTCGACCTCGTCGGCGAAGCGGTCGACGGCGACGAACAGCGCCAGCTGACCGTGGCGGAGCGCCTCGAGGATCTCGCCGTCGTCGCGGCACGCCCACACCGACTCGCCGTCGGTGACCAGCCGGAGCCCGGAGATGTCGTCGCCGGTGACGAGCACCTCGGCCACCGCCCGCCGGATCCTCGCCATCGGGAGCCCCGCCTCGAGCAGCGACGCGACCATGCGCAGGGCGACGAGATCGCGGAACGAGTACGGGGCCGACGGCTCGGTGTCGTCGGGCACCACGAGGCCGATGCGGCGCCAGGTGTCGAGCTGCGCACGGGTGCACCCCGAGAGCCGCGCCGCCTGGATCGAGGTGTAGGCCACGAGCGCGGCAGCGCTCAGGACGGAGGATCGTCGCGGTTGAAGCGCTCGCGCCAGCGGCTTCCCGCGTTGCCGAGCATGTTCTTGAACGCGCCGCCGCGCATCGATCCGGTGAGGCTCTCGAGACCGGCGCGTCCGAGCTTGCGCACGTTGTGCTCGATGGCGAGCGCGCAGCCCAGCATCACCAGGAACCCGAGGACGCCGAGCAGCAATGTGGTGGTGAACGTGAAGATCATCAACAGGAGGCCGGCGATGAATCCGACGACGGCCCACTTGATGACCCGCGCCGCGTGACGGTAGAGGGTGGTGTCGGAGACCTGCTGCACCAACTTGGGGTCGGTGGCCGACAAGTTCTCTTCGATCTCCCGCAGGATCCGCTGTTCGTCCTCGGAGAGCGGCATTGATCCTCTATCCCCATCCCGGGCTCGGACGAGCTGCTGTGCTCGTTTCGGCCCCACGATTCTCGCGCCCGACCATTGTCGCGCACGCCTCGTAGCCACTCAACGCGTCGGTGGCTCCGAGCCTTCCCGATGCAGGCTATGCGGCGCCCCGGGTGCCACGGCACCAGGCCCGAAACGGGCCCGCACCGCGTCGAGTGTCCGTTCGACGGCGGCCCGGCGTTCCCGCTCGCGATCGACCGGATCGGGGTCGCCGGCCGCAGGTTCGCCGCCCTCGTCGAACAGGCGTCCCTGGTCGCCCGCCGACCCGGGATCCCCCGCCCGCGTGGGTTGGACCGCCGTGGCGCCCGCTTGCTCGGCCGCGCCAGGTGCGATCAGCTGTTGCGCCGACACGCCCAGCAGCCGGATGCCGTCGTCGATGGGGACGGCGTCGAGCAGGGTGCGCGCCACTCGGCCGATGTCGGCGGCGAGGTCGGTCGGGCGCGGCAGGGTCTTCGAGCGGGTGATGGTGCGGAAGTCGCCGTAGCGCAGCTTGAGCTGCACGGTGCGGGCGGTGCGCCCGGCCTCCCGCAAGCGGGCGGCGACCTTGTCGGCGAGGCGCACGATCTCGTGCTCGAGCACCGCCCGGTCGAACACATCGGTCGGGAAGGTCTCCTCGTTCCCGACCGACTTCACCGCCTGATCGGGCTCGACCGCCCGGTCGTCGCGGTTCCAGGCCAGCGCGTGCAGATGGTGCCCGGCCGCGTTGCCGAGGTTGCTCACCAGCGTCGCCTCGGGGATCTGCGCCAGGTCGCCGACGGTGCGGACGCCGAGCGAGGCGAGGCGCTTCCCGGTGGCGGGCCCGACGCCCCACAGTCGCCGGACCTCGAGCGGGTGGAGGAACGCGAGCTCGGTGCCGGGCTCGACCACGAGCATGCCGTCGGGCTTGGCGAGGTCGCTGGCCAGCTTGGCCAGCAACTTGGTGGTGGCGACGCCCACCGACGCGGTGAGGCCCGTCTCGTCGCGCACCCGCCCGCGGATCGTCGCCGCGACCTCCGCGCCCGAACCGAGGATCCGACGCGCGCCGGCGACGTCGAGGAACGCCTCGTCGAGCGCGATCGGTTCGACCAGCGGCGTGCACGAATGCAGGATCCGCATCACGTTCGTGCTCGCGGCGCGGTACACCTCGAACCGGGGCGCGAGGAACACGCCCTCGGGACACGCGCGCCGGGCGCGCGCCATCGGCGTGGCCGAGTAAACGCCGAACCGTCGGGCTTCGTAACTGGCCGCGGCGACGACACCACGGGGCCCGAGGCCGCCGACGATGACGGGTCGACCGCGGAGCGACGGATCCTCGAGCTGCTCGACCGACGCGTAGAACGCGTCGAGGTCGACGTGCAGGATGCTCGCCTCGTCGCGCACGATCAGACGCGCGGCATCAGACGCGCACCATCAGACGCGCGCCATCAGACGCGCGCCGGGGCCGGTCGAAGCATCAGGACCGCGAGATCCGTACGACCTGCAGCGCGTCGCGACTCGTGCCCAGCACGTCGTAGATGAACGCCCGCGCTTCGTGCGGCCCCCACCGCTGCTCGATCCACTCCGCCAACGGCTCGCGCACCCACGGCGCGCCCAGCGCGAGGAACGCGTGGCACTCGTCGGGCGCGGCGAAGGTCGCTTCGATCACGATCCCGTCGGGGTCGTCGACATGAAGATCGCCCTCGAACGTGAGCGCGCGGTGCACCTCGCACCGCATCGACCACCCCAGATCGACCGCGACCGCGCGCACCTCGTAGAGCGGGCCCTCCCACGACGTGACCCGCAGGCCGGTCTCCTCCTCGACCTCGCGGGCGAGCCCGGCGCGGATCGAGGCATCGGTGGGGTCGATCACTCCCCCGGGCGTGCTCCAGTCGGTGGCGCCGCCCCGCCGGCGGTTGCGCACCAGGAGCAGTCCCTCGGCGGACTCCACGAGTGCACCGGCGACGGTGAACTCGCTCAGGCCCATGCCTTCAGTGTCGCGCGCGGCGAACCCGTCTGACCCGGTCCCGCACGCCCCACCAGCTGACCAACAGGAACGCCTCGACCACGATGCGGGACGACATCTTCGAACGCCCCAGGCTGCGGTCGCGGAATTCGATCGGCACCTCGGTGATGCGGCCACCGTTGCGCTCGGTGAGGTACGTCATCTCGACCTGGAATCCGTAGCCGTCGGCCCGGACCCGGTCGAGGTCGATCCTCGACAGCGCGTCGCGGTGGTACGCACGGAACCCCGCGGTCGCGTCCGACACCGACAACCCGAGCATGCCGCGCGAATACAGCGACCCGCCGCGGGAGATGGCCCGCCGCACCCACTTCCAGTCGGGGATCGATCCGCCGGCGACGTACCGCGATCCGATGGCGAGGTCGGCGCCCTGCTCGACCGCGGCCACGAGCTCGGGCAGCACGGCAGGATCGTGCGACAGGTCGGCGTCCATTTCGATCATGACGTCGTAACCACGCGCCAGACCGACTCGGAACCCGGCCCGGTACGCGGAACCGAGGCCCGACTTCGACGCCCGACGCAACACGTCGATGCCACCGAGCTCTTCGGCCAGCTTCTCGGCGCGGTCGGCGGTGCCGTCGGGACTGCCGTCGTCGATCACCAGCACGTCGGCCTCGGGCAACGACGCGCGCGTACGTTCGAGGACGTCCTGGATGTTCTCGATCTCGTTGTAGGTCGGCAGCATCACGAGGACGCGCATCGCCGGCGAGCCTATCGGCCACGTGGTAACCAACTCTTGCATGGCAATACCATCGGCCGATGCCCGATCCAGCTGAAATCGATCCGTCGAGCCCGGGCGAAACCGCTGATGGCGGCGTCGATGGAGGCGTCCCTGGAGGCGTTGAGGAAAGCGCCGCCACCGCCGTCCCGATCGGCCACCAGCCCGACGCCGTGGTGCCGCCCATGCTCCCGTCCCGCACCGCATTCCTGCTGGCCTTCGCCGGGGTCGTGGTGGCCGGGATCCTGGGCGGGATCATCGGCTACGGCATCGCCGACGTCAGCTCGAAGTCCGACCTCTCGCACCTGATCGGCACGTTCGTGGGCTCGGTCGTCGCGGCCGCCGGGGTCGGGATCGTGGCGGTGCTGGTGCTCCGGGCGATGGCCGAGTGGCGGCGCCAGAACCCGCAGTAACCGATCAGCAGGTAGTCGCTCAGCCGGCCGCCCTCAACAGGTAGTCGCTCAGCTGCCGAGGGTGAGTCGCCGGAAGGGTTCGGCGTAGCGGACGTTCGCGCCGGCACCGCCTTCCTCGGCCTGTTCGCGGAGGAACTCGCGGAACCAGTCACCCGTCTCCTGGAGCTGGCTGGCGTGACAGAACAACGCGTCGATCTTGCGTTCGAGCGTGGCGCCGATGTCGATCCAGCAGTTCGGCGCCAACGTGCCCGAGAGGTACGCGCTGCGCACCTGGTGCACCCCGAGCCCGTCGCGGAGGTGCTCGGGGAAGTAGTGCGGATTGCCGGCGGCGGGCGCGACCGCGTCGAGCGTCGCCCAACCGGTGACCCGGTGGTCGCGGTGGTTGTAGTAGCCGTCGCCGAAGAACACCGCGGTCGGGTCGGGGCAGAGCACCACCTCGGGCCGCAGCTCGCGCACCACGCGCACGATCGCGCCCCGCAGCTCCTGGTCGTCGGGCAGCTCGCCGTCGGAGTAGTCGAGGTGGAAGTGACCGGCGAACCCGAGGAGTGCCGCGGCCTTCGCCGTCTCCTCGATGCGCAACGCGGCCAGCGCGTCGAGATCGGCGCCGGGGTCCTGCGTGCCCTTGTCGCCGCGAGTGGTGATCAGCACCCAGACCGCCGCGCCGGCTTCGGCCCACCGGGCGAGGGTGCCGCCGGCCGAGATCTCGGGATCGTCGGGGTGGGCGTAGACCGCCAGCGCGCTCGCCGGGACGTCACTGTTCGACGGGCTGGTGGCGGCCATGCGGCCCACCGTACCGGTCAGGCCGACCGGCTCAACCCGCGCACGGCATCGACCACCCGGGTGAGGTCGTCGTCGTCGACGTCGTGGTGCGTGACGAACCGCACGGTGTCGACGTCGATCGTGCCCGCGAGCACACCCCCGGCCGCCAGCGCGTCGAGCGTGTGGTCGGGCAGTGCAGCGGCCCGGGCGCACACGATGTTGGTCTCGACCCGTGCGGGATCGATGCTCCCGGGGAAGCACTCGGCCAGCACGTCGGCCAGGCGCCGGGCCCGGGCGTGGTCGTCGGCCAGGCGCTCGACCATGGTCTCGAGCGCGACCACGCCCGCGGCCGCGATCACCCCGGCCTGCCGCATCCCTCCCCCGAGGCGGGCCCGGTCGGCCCGCGCCTCGTCGATGAGATCGCGCGCGCCGCAGAGCAGCGAGCCCACCGGCGCGCTCAACCCCTTCGAGAGGCAGAACATCACGGTGTCGGTGCGCGCCGCGAGGTCGCGCGGCGCGACCCCGAGGGCGATCGACGCGTTCCAGATGCGGGCGCCGTCGCAGTGCACGGCGAGCCCGTGCGCGCGGGCGACGTCGGCCACCGCGTCGATCTCGGCGACGCGCCACGGTCGGCCACTCGCAGGCATGTGCGTGTTCTCGATGCACAGGGCAGAGATCGCCGGCAGGTGGTGGTGCTGTGCGGCAACTGCGTGTGCGACGTCGTCGGGCGCCAGCACGCCGGTGTCGTCGGGCAGGGGGCGCAGCTGCACACGCGCGTTGCCCGCGGCGGCCGCGTTCTCGTAGCGGTACACGTGTGCGCGCGCCCCACACAGCACCTCGGTACCGGGCCGCCCCAGCAGCCGGAGCGCGAGTTGGTTGGCCATGGTGCCCGACGGCACGTAGAGCGCGGCCGGCTTGCCGAGCAGGGCGGCGGCGAGTGATTCCAACCGGTTCACGGTGGGGTCCTCGCCGTAGGCGTCGTCTCCGACCTCGGCCTCGGCCATGGCGCGCCGCATCTCGGGCGTCGGCGTGGTGACGGTGTCGGAACGGAGATCGACGATGCCCGAACGGGAAGCCATGTGTCGACGCCGCGTCAGCGCAAAGGCCGGACGAGGCCCTCTTGCGCGATGCTCACCGCAAGCGTGCCGTCGCTCCGGAAGAGCGAGCCCTGCGCGAACCCGCGTGCGGCACCCGCCGACGGACTGTGGACGTGGTACAGCAGCCACTCGTCGGCCCGGAACGGCCGGTGGAACCACATCACGTGATCGAGGCTCGCCAGCATGAACCCGGGGGTGCCGACCGGCGCCGCGTGCGGCAGCGTGGCGGTGCCGAGCAGGGTGAGGTCGGACGCGTAGGCGACGATGCACGCGTGCAGCAGCGGGTCGTCGGGCAATGTGCCCCGGCACCGCAGCCACGTGTCCTGGTCGGGCTCGCGCGCGGTGAGGCGTTGCATCCCGGGCCGCGTCCACTCACCGATGGGCCGGAAGTCGAAGGCGTCGATCACGTGCGGCGCGCCGGTGCGATCGATCGGCTCCGGCTCGTCGGCCGGCCATTCGACCAGGGGCGGGAGCGCGTCGGGCCACGGCACGTCGGGCATGGTGTCGACGTGTTCGGGGCCGTCCTCGTGCACGTGGAACGAGCACGCGAGATTGAAGATCGGCTGGCCGTGCTGGATCGCCACGACCCGTCGGGTCGTGAAGCTGCGGCCGTCGCGGATGCGGTCGACGTCGAACACGACGGGCACGCGCGGATCACCGAGGCGCAGGAAGTACGCGTGCATCGAATGCACGATCCGGTCGGGTTCGACCGTGCGCCCCGCGGCCATCAACGCCTGCGCGAGCACCTGCCCGCCGTAGATGCGCTGGCGCTCGGTGTCGAAGCTCACGCCCCGGAAGAGGTTGACCTCGAGCCGTTCGAGGTCGAGCAGGGCGACGAGGTCGTCGAGCGCGGTACCCATCGGGTCACGCTACCCGGCGCCTGCCGTCATCCGAAGAACACGCTGGCGACGTCCATCAACGCGCGGTCGACGGTCTTGAGCTCGCGCACCGCTTCGGAGATCGGCACCCGCGCGATGGTGTTGCCCTGGAGCGCGACCATCGTGCCGAACGCGCCGTCGTGCACCGCGTCGATCGCGGCCACACCGAACCGCGTCGCGAGCACGCGGTCGTAGGCCGTCGGCGTACCGCCGCGCAGCACGTGGCCGAGGATCGTCACGCGCGTCTCGAACCCGGTGCGGCGACCGATCTCGTCCTGGATCACGTTGCTGATCCCACCCAGGCGGACGTGACCGAAGGCGTCGACCTCGCCGCTCTGCAACGTGATCGTCCCCTCTTTCGGCACCGCGCCCTCCGCGACCACGATGATCGAGAAGTTGGCGCCGCGGCGGTGGCGATGCTCGATGTTCGCGCAGACCTCGGCGATGTCGAACGGCTCCTCCGGTACCAGGACGATGTCGGCGCCGCCCGCGATACCTGCGTACACGGCGATCCAGCCCGCGTGGCGCCCCATCACCTCGACCACCATCACCCGGTCGTGACTCTCGGCGGTGGTGTGCAGCCGGTCGATGGCGTCGGTCGCGATCTGCACCGCGGTCTGGAACCCGAACGTGAAGTCGGTCGCCGCGAGATCGTTGTCGATCGTCTTCGGCACCCCGACGACCGCCAGGTCGGCGCCGGCCGGCGCGGCCTCCGCGAGCTGGGCAGCGACCCCGAGCGTGTCCTCGCCCCCAATCGCGATCAACGCGTGGACGTGCTCGCGTTCGAGGGTGTCGCGTATCGCGCGCCACCCCGTCGTCGGCTTGGAACGGGTTGGTCCGCGACGTGCCCAGGATCGTGCCGCCCCGGTGGAGCAGACCCCGGGTTCCGGCGACGGTGAGCTCCATCGTCTCGCCCTCGACCACGCCCCGCCATCCGTGCCGGAAGCCGACGATCTCGTCGCCGTACTCGCCTTCGCCCTTGCGGACGACCGCCCTGATCACCGCGTTGAGCCCCGGGCAGTCGCCGCCGCCGGTGAGCATGCCGATCCGCATCAGTGCGATCCGTTCTGGTCGAGAGCCCTGGTACCCGGTGCCATCTTGCCCGGTGTCCGGGAACCCGCCGTGCCCGGTGTCCGGGAACCCGCCGTGCCCGGTGGGTCCTCGGTAGCCTGCACGGCACCCGTCGGTGTGACCGGCGAGGTGGGTTCGAGGCAGCGCGAGCGAGAGGGCAGGCGCCGATGAAGCAGGAGGCGCGACAGCAGCAGCTGGCCCGGGTCCTCGCGCCGCGCCTGCTCCCCGGCGAGGAGATCGCGGCCGCCGGCCCGGCGTGGTTCGGCAGCGTGGCCCCCGACGCACGCCGGTTGTTCGTCGGGCGTCGCTACCGCCTGGTCGCGCTCACCGACCAGCGGCTGCTCGTCGTCGCCCGGGGTGCCCGTCCTCATCACGGGGCCACTCCCCTGCTCGACGACCGCCTCGGCGCCATGCGCGTCACCGGTGCACGCAGCGCCGGCCTGTTGTTCCAGGTCTTGGTGCGCACGCGCGACGACCGCACCCGCGTCTTCGAATTCCGCCCCCGTCACCGGTCGGTGGGGCGCGCCATCGCCGACGCGCTCCGGCCCGCGGGGGTCCGGGCCGGCGCGACGGGTGCCGGCGCGCCGGCCGCGGGCGAACACCCGCCGGACTCGTCGGTCGCGCCCCCGGCCTGACCGCGATGCCGATCGTCCTCGCCATCGACGCCGGCACCACCGGGGTTCGCACGGTCGCCGTCGACGAACTCGGCGTGCCGCGCGCCTACGCGTACCGCGAGTTCCCGCAACACTTCCCGCGACCGGGTTGGGTCGAGCACGACGCTGACGACATCTGGACCGCGGCGCGCGACACGCTCGTCGACGTCGTCGCCGCCATCGACGGCCAGAGCGTCGTCGCGATCGGTATCACCAACCAACGCGAGACGACCGTCGTGTGGGATCGGCACTCCGGTCGTCCGCGCCACCGGGCGATCGTGTGGCAGGACCGTCGCACCTCGGCCCGCTGCGACACGTTGCGCGCCGACGGATTCGAACCGGTCGTACGCGCGCGTACCGGTCTGGTGCTCGATCCCTACTTCTCCGCCACCAAGCTCGAGTGGCTGCTGCACGACGGCGGCGTGGCGGCCGACGACGCGCTCGCGTTCGGCACCGTCGACGCGTGGATCCTCTGGAACCTCACCGGCGAACACCGCACTGAGCCGTCGAACGCGTCGCGCACGATGTTGTTCGACATCGACGCGCTCGCGTGGTCGCCCGAGCTGCTCGACCGCTTCGGCATCCCGCACTCGTGCCTGCCCGAAGTGAACCCGAGCAGCGGGCGCTTCGGCGTCACCGACCCCGAGCGCGCCGCGGGCCTGCGCGTACCGGTCAGTGGGATCGCCGGCGACCAGCAGGCTGCGCTCTTCGGCCAGGCGTGCTTCACGCCGGGGATGAGCAAGAACACCTACGGCACCGGCTCGTTCGTGCTCACCAACCTGGGCCCGGCGCACCCGCCGCCGACCGACGGGCTGCTCACCACCGTGGCCTGGCAGCTCGGCGGCAACGTCACGTACGCGATGGAAGGCTCGATCTTCGTGACCGGCGCCGCGGTCCAGTGGCTGCGCGACGGGCTCGGCATCATCGGCGACGCCGCCGAGGCCGGGCCACTCGCGGCGAGCGTGCCCGACACCGACGGCGTCGTGTTCGTACCCGCGTTCACCGGGCTCGGATCGCCGTACTGGGATCCCTACGCGCGCGGCGCGATGCTCGGCCTCACCCGCGGCACGACGCCCGCGCACGTGACGCGCGCGGTCGTCGAGTCGATGGCGTGGCAGACCGCCGATGTCGTCGACGCCATCGTCGCCGCCACCGGTGTGACGATCACCGAGCTCCGCGTCGACGGCGGTGCCAGCCGGATGGACCTGCTCTGCCAGTTCCAGGCCGACGTCCTCGGCGTCACCGTGCGCCGCCCCGCAGTGGCCGAGACCACCGTGCTCGGCGCCGCGTACCTCGCGGGACTCGCGGAAGGCGTGTGGGACTCCCCCGCCGACGCCGCCGCGTCCTGGCAGGAGGAAGCCGCCTTCGCTCCGGCGCCGCTACCGGATCTCGCCCGCCGTCGCGCGCAGTGGCACCGCGGTGTGGAACGCGCGCGGGGCTGGGCCGCGGACGAGCCGGAGGCTCCGGGATGAGTGTCGTACCTCGGTGGTTTGATCGGTGCATGTCGTGTCGGATCCGATGAGTGGGGTGCGCGAGGGTTGGGCGCTCGTGGCGGCGGAGGATCGTTCGGGGTGGTCGTCGCAGGCCCGGTCGGATCGCCTGTTGGAGTTGCTGGCCCATCAGGAACGGGTCGCGGCGGAGGTCGTGCGGTGCGCGGGTGGGTGGGATGCGGTGTCGGCGTGGGCCGACGATGGTGCGACCAGCGCCCCGGCGTGGCTGACGGAACGAGCGCCGGTCACTCGTGTGGTGGCGGTCCGGTTGGTGCGTACCGCGCGTCTGGTGCGTGACCATGACGTAACGGCGGCCGCGCTGGCCGAGGGGGTGGTGTCGGTCGCGCACGTGGAGGTGTTGGCTTCCGCCGCGCACAGCCGCGCCGAGCAATACACGGAACATGAGGATTCGTTGTTGACCGCGGCCGAGGCCGTGACGCCTGACGATCTCGTCACTGTCGTGCGTCGGTGGCGGGAACTCGCCGACGATGAACTCGCGCGGCGTGACGCGGCGGCGAACTTCGATCGTCGTCACTTCCACATCTCGCCCACCACCGGTGGTGGTGCGCTCGGCGGGTTCCTCGACCCGACGGCGACCGCGACCGTGATCCGGGCTCTCGACGCCCGCGAACCTCCCGACCCCGCCGGCGGGGTTCCTGCCGCCACGGTCGTTGGCGCAACGCCGCGCCGACGCGCTCGTCGCCTTGTGCGAAGCAGCCATCGGCGGTGGCGTGACCGGTGACCCCGATCGTCACACACCGGCCCTGGCGGTCGACGCGATCGTCACCTACGAGACCCTCCTCGGCGACGGTCCGATCGATCTGCAATCCGCCCGTTGCGACATCCTCGGCTGCGGACCCGTCCCCCGTACCGCGATGGAACGCCTCCTGTGCGACACGACCCTCGGTCGGGTCCTCCTGCGGGGCCGGTCCGAAGTGCTCGACCTCGGCCGCCGTAGCCGCACCGTGTCCCGGGCGTTGCGTCGTGCGGTCATCCTGCGTGACGAGCACTGCCAGTTCCCCGGCTGTCGGGTCGACGCCGCCTGGTGCGACGTCCATCACCTCACCCACTGGCTCCACGGCGGCGAAACCGACCTCACGAACTGCGCGTTGTTGTGCCGTCGCCACCACGTCGCCTGCCACGAACAAGGCTGGAAACTCGCCCGCGGCCCCGACACCCAACTCGTCCTCGCCGCCTGAGGCACACGTGCGGATGGCCACAGGGACCAGGCCGGGGACGCCGATGGCGGCGAAGAGGGACCTCGGCGCCGTAGCGAGCCGCCCGCCGCCGCAGCCGGCCCCGAAGCGAACGAGAGGCGACGCCGGAGCGATGAGCCGTCGTCGCGCGGCCCCGGCCGTCACCGTCCACGAGGCGCGGCCAAGGTGGAGGCCGGAGGCCTACCCGAGCTTGGTGAGGGCGCGCTTCATGCCACGCACGGCCTGGTTGATGCGGTGCTCGTTCTCGACCAGGGCGAAGCGCACGAAGCCTTCGCCGCCTGGTCCGAATCCGACGCCCGGCGACACCGCGACCTTGGCGTCGCGCACGAGCAGCTTCGCGAACTCGAGGCTCCCGAGGTCTTCGTACGCGGGCGGGATCGGGGCCCACACGAACATCGTGCCCTTCGGCCGTTCGATCTCCCACCCGGCGCGGCCGAGGCCGTCGATCAGCGCGTTCCGGCGGCCGAGGTAGATCTCGTTGACCTCAGCCGGGTAGTCGGGCGCCTCGTTCATGGTGACGGTGGCCGCGATCTGGATGGGCTGGAACGTGCCGTAGTCGAGATAGCTCTTCAGCTTCCCGAGCGCGGCGACCACTTCGGCGTTGCCGAGCAGGAAACCAACGCGCCAGCCGGCCATCGAGAACGACTTCGTGAGCGTGTAGAGCTCGACCGCGACGTCGCTCGCGCCCGGCACCTGGAGGATCGACGGCGGTTCGTAACCGTCGAAACCGAGATCGGCGTAGGCGAAGTCGTGCACGAGCAGCACCTCGTGCTCGCGGGCGAAGTCGACCATGCGTTGCATGAAGTCGAGATCGACGCACACGGTCGTGGGGTTGTGCGGGAACGACAGCACGATCACCCGTGGACGCGGCCACGAGTCTTCCCACGCTTCGAGCAGGTTGTCGAAGAAGTTCTGTTGCGGGCCGAGCCGTACGTGGCGAACCTCGGCGCCCGCGAGAATCGGACCCCAGATGTGGATCGGGTACGACGGGCTCGGCACCAACGCCGCGTCACCGGGGCCGAGCAGCACCCACATCAGGTGCGAGAAGCCTTCCTTCGCGCCGATGGTGTTGCACACCTGCGTGTCGGGATCGAGCTCGACGCCGAACTTCCGCCGGTAGAGGTCGGTGATCGCGAGGCGCAGCTTCGGGATGCCTCGGCTGGCGGAGTACCGGTGGTTGCGCGGGTTCTCGACCGCCTCCGCGAGCTTCTTCACCGCGATGTCGGGCGACGGGACGTCGGGATTGCCGAACCCGAGGTCGACGACGTCGACCCCGGCGCGCCGGGCGTCGATCTTCAGGGCATCCATGATCCCGAAGACGTACGGCGGCAGCGCGTTGATCCGGCGGAACTCCATCACCGCACGGTACCAGCCGGGTCCGGCGGCTCCGGGGGCATTGCGACCCGTGCTGCGCGTCGGTCTCGCGCGCGGTGTGGTCAGCCGCGGAGGCGAGGGAGCACCTGCTCGCCGAGCACGCGCGCGTTGTCAGGATCGCTGGAATCGACGGGCCCGACCATGATCCAGTCGGCGCCCGCGTCGACGTACGCGCGCAACGCGGCCGCCACGACGTCGGGTCCGCCGACGATCACGTGCGGACCGGCGCCGAGTCGTTCGGCCTTCGCCGCGGCCGCGGCATTGTCGTCGGCTACGACGACGAGACCACCCCACGAGATCGTGAACGGTGCACACGCCGCCGCGCTCCGCAGGCTCCCCGCCCGGGCGCCGAACCGGTCGACGTCGCCACCCCAGCAGTTCCAGCCGTCGGCGTGGGCGGCCGCCACCTCACGCACCGGTGGATCGGTGCCGCCCACCCACACGGGGTAGCCGCGGTCGCGCGTCACGTCGATTGCGTCGCGCAGCGCGGCGACGCGGTCGGCGACGGTGCCGAACCCGAGTCCGAAGCTCTCGTTCTCTTCGCGGCTCTGCTCGTCGCCACACCCGACGGCCGCGAGGACAGCGATCCGGGCCGGCGATCCGCGCCACGGTGTCGAAGCCGGAGGCGAGCGTGGCCGGGGGCCGGAGCGTCGCGCGCGCCACGAGCGAGCCGATCGCGACGCGGGTCGTCGCCGACGCGACCGCGCCCATCAGCGCGAACAACTCGAGCGCGGGACGCCGTTCACCGGCGGCGGTGCGCCGGAAGAGGTGGTCGTAACAGAACACCCCGTCGAGGCCCGCGGCGTCGGCGGCGGTCGCCACCGCGAGCGCGGGACCGGCCTCGGTCCGGAACGACGGGAGCGTGATCCCCAACTTCATCGGATCATCGCCTCATCGCCTCTTCGCCTCATCGCCTCATCTCGGCATCGCCGAGCCCGCGAGCCCCTCATCCGATCCCTCGCGCCAGCGCGGCGGCGCCGATGACCCCGGCGTCGCCCCCGAGCTCGGCGCGCACGATCGACACCGCCGGCCGGTACTCCGACCCTTCGATACGCCCGGCGAACGCGGCGCGCAACGGGGTGAGCAGCACGTCGCCCAACTCCACCAACCCGCCCGACACCACGACGAGCTCGGGGTCGAGGATGTTGACCAGGCCGGCCAACCCGATCGCGACCCCCAGGGCGTACTCCTCGACGATCGCGATCGCGTCGGCGGCGCCGCGCTGCGCAGCCTCGCCCACGTGCACGCCGGCGACGGCTTCCGCACTCCCCGACAACGCCACCACCGACGGCGCGTCGCCCGCTACGGCTCGGGCGCGACCCAGCTCACCGAGCCTGGTCCCGGATGCCACCGCCTCCCAGTGCCCGATTTCCCCGCAGGCGCAGCGCGGGCCGTCGGGATCGACCTGGAAGTGACCGATCTCGCCCCCGAAGCCGTGGGCGCCGCGCTGGAGCAGCCCGTTGCTGATGATCCCGCCACCGACGCCGGTGCCGAGGGTCACCAGCAGCACCTCGCGCTGATTGCGCGCCGCGCCGTGGGTGAGCTCACCGATGACCGCGGCGTTGGCATCGTTGTCGACCACCACCGGCATGCCGATGGCCGCGGCCAACTGCTCCCGCAACGGCGCGCGCACGAATGCCGGCACGTTCGGTGCGTAGTGGACCATGCCGGTGCGATCGACCATGCCCGCGGCCCCCATGCCGAGCGCGCGCGCGTCGGGGCGTTGCGGTGCGAGCTCCCGCACGACGTCGGCGATGTGCTCGACGATGCCGTCGAGCGTCGGCGGAGTCGGCGCGCGCCGATGGTCGACGATCGTGCCGTCGGCATCGACGACCGCGACGCGCGTGTTCGTTCCCCCGAGATCGACGCCGAACGTCGCGGGCTCCGTCATGCGTTAGCCGTCCGAGCGTTGTTGCCGCACGACCCGGTCGGCGGCGTCGAGCAGTGCCTTCGCCGCGTCGAGCAGCGCGTCGGCCGCCTCGAGCACGTGGTCACGCACCTCAGGGACCGCGCCGAGCAACTCCGTCACCGCGCACTCGAAGATCGACGGGGTGGGCAACGAACGCTCCTCGGTGCCGGCGGCGTCGAAGTCGACCGAGTCGGGATGCGGGGTGTGCGGGGGGTGCGAGCCCGGCGAGGCGTCGGGCGCAGGCTCCGCCGCCGCGATCGGCTCCCCAGCATCCGGCGCCACATTCTCCGCCGCCGGCGCATTCGCGGACGCCGGCTCACTCGGAACACCCGGTTCGCTCGGGACACTCGAATCACTCGGGCGTTCGGCCATCAGCTTCAGCTCCTTCAGTGCAGTGCCCATGATGATGCCGGAGGCCCGGCGTCGGATCAGCCCGGGCATGGGCACCGACAGATCGACGCGCAGGTCGTAGTCGACGCGCGTGCCCGTGCCGTCGGCCGCGAACGCGTAGCGGCCGTCGAGCGCGCGCAGCATGTCGCCCTCGACGAGCACCCACGCGAACGACGCCGGGGCGTCGGTGAAGTCGTAGTCGAGGACGTAACGCACGCGGCGCCCGAGCGCGGCGGCGCGGTACTCGACGCGCGTGCCGCGGCCGGCGTGGTCGCGCGCGAGCACCGTCGCCTGCTTCACGTCCTTCGCCCAGGTCGGGTAGTCCTCGAACCCGGATGCGAGCGCGAAGCACCGCGACGGTTCGGCGTCGACGTGGATCTGCTCGTGCGCTTCGTCGGTCATGGAGAGAGCTATGCAATCACACGCGTCGCCGGCCCGCGACCGGAGGCCGGCGCGGGAACGTGCCGTACCGCGCCCCCCACACACCAGCCAGGCCGAGCGGCAGCATCGGCACCAGCACCCCGAACGGTTCCCAGGCCGCGGTGCCGACGGTGATCGCCAGGCAGGCCAGGAACAGGAACAGGAAGTCGCGCTGGACACGCTTCGGCGCCGAGCCCTGGAGGAAGAACAGGTTGGCGACGGCGACGTTGTCACCGCGCGCACTGCGGGCGAGCCCGACCGCGAACGCGTACACGAAGGTGCCGACCGCGACGAGGAACAGGACCAGCGCGACCCCGATGGCGACACCGATCTCCACGTCGGCTCCGAGCGCGACCGGGATCGCGGTGACCGCGAAGAGCCCGTTCGCGACCCAACCGAAGATCACGATCCGGCGACCGGGCGGCGCGAGCTGGTCCGGTTCCGTCACGCGGGCGAGCGTACCGGCGTTCACTCCAGCGGGCCGATGCCGGCGAGGTCGCCGGCGACGATCGGCGCGAGCCGGGCGACGAGGTGTTCGTACGAGAACTCGGCGACCGCCCGCGCCCGCGCCGCGTGCCCCATGCGCGCGCGGCGCGCGTCGTCGCCCAGGATCGCCGCGAGCGCGCCCTGCACGTCGGCGGCGCGGCCGTCGACGACGAAGCCGGTCTCGCCGTCGACCACCGCCTCGTGGGAACCCCCGCTGCGGCCGGCCACCGAGGGCACACCGGCGGCGGCCGCTTCCAGGAACACGATCCCGAATCCCTCGGCCTCGAGCCCCGCCCATCGATCGCGGCACGGCACCGCGAACACGTCGGCGGCGGCGTAGAGGCGCGGGAACGAGTCGTCGTCGGGCACCCGCCCGAGGAAGCGGGCCCGCGAGCCGAGCCCCCGCCACGCGGCGCGGGCCTCGAGGCGGCGCCGGTCGCGCCCGGCGCCCGCGATCGCGAGCTGTACGTCGGGGAGCCCGGCGACGGCGTCGATGAGCGCGTCGAAACCCTTACGGGGCACGAGCCGGCTGACGCCGAGCACCAGCGGTCGGTCGGGATCGAGCCCGAACGCCCGCCGCGTCGCGGCACGGTCGGTGGCGTCGAGGGGGCGGAAGCGATCGACGTCGACCCCGGGGGGCACGATCACGCCGGGCAAAGCGCCGCCGGCTGCGCGCGCCGCCTCGCGCGCCGGGTAGTGCCCCGCCGCGATCACGACCGCGGCACCGCGCAGCACGGGGCCGCCGAGCTGGCGGGTGCCCGGCAACCGCCCGGGAACGGTGACCTCGGCCCCGTGCACGATCACGCCGTAGGGCGCCGACCGCAGGCGGGGACCGAGCCGGCCGAGTGGGAGCCACGGGTCGAGCAGGATGAGATCGGCGCCGACCTCGGCGCCCAGCGCATCGATCCGGCGGGCGAGCCCCGGAGTGGGGAAGAACTGCCGCTCGGCTGCCCGCACGACGCGGAACGGTTGGGCGGCGTCCCACTCACGGTCGCCGGGGTAACGCGTCGTGAACACGGTGGCGTCGCCCGGGGGCAGCCGCCGCCACAACTCGTAGAGGTACGACTGGATGCCGCCGATCTTGGGCGGGAAGTCGTTGGTGACGAGCAGCGCGGTCATCGCAGCCGCCCGGCGGTCGTCGCGAGCAGGCGGGTCACGGCAGCGGGTTGGGCTCGATCAGCGCGGTGGCCACCGAGTCGGTCGTGGGCACCGCCGGCTCGACCGCGACGCCGGCGGCCGGACCCGACGCGCGACCGAACCCCATTCGGAGGAGCAGCAGGCCGATGAACGCCAGCACCGCACCGGCCGCGAACGCGCCGGGATAGCTCGACAGGGCGGCGACCCCGCCCAACACCACGCCGGCGGCGCCGCCCGCGAAGTCGAAGAACGCGCTGAACGTGCCCACCACCGAACCCCGCTCCCCTTCCGGCACCCCGCGCAACGCGAGCAGCAACAACGCGGGATACAGGAACGACGAACCGACCGCGATCACGACCGCGCCGACGACGAGACCGGCCGTCGTCTGCCACGCCGCCACCACAACCAGTCCGAGCGTGGTGGCACCCATCGCGATGCTGCCGGCGCGCAACGGGCCGAGCCGGTCGGGCAGGCGCGCGCCGAAGATGCGCACTACGAGCACGACCACGCCGTACAGGAGGAAGAGCAAGCCGACGTCGCCGACGCCGGCCTCCGGCGCGTACAGCGGCAGGAACGTGCTGAAGCCGACGATCCCGAGCAGGGTGAGCGCGAGCAGCACTCCTGGTTTCACCGCCGCGGGATTGATGAGGCGGCCGCGCACAGTCTCGCCGCTCCCGCGGGTCTCGGTGGTGAACAGCGCGATCACCGCGGCCGACAGCGCGAGCGCGCCCGCCACCAACCACACGCGGTCGTAGTGCGAGTGGTCGAGCACGATCTCGCCGAGCACCGGGCCGAGGGCGAGACCGCCCCACACCGCCACCGACCAGTAGCTCACCGCCTCGCCGCGGCGAGCGACCGGCGCGAGGTCGGTGGCCATCGTGGTGCCACCGACGAAGAACCCGGCCTCCCCCAGGCCCATCACGACGCGCGTGGCGATGAGATACGGCAGCGACTCCACCAGGCCGGCCGCGATCGCCATCGTGCCGACGACCGTCGCGCCGCCGATCATGAGCACCCGTC
This sequence comes from uncultured Actinomycetes bacterium, assembly GCA_963819735.1. Lineage (GTDB taxonomy): Bacteria > Actinomycetota > Acidimicrobiia > IMCC26256 > DASPTH01 > CAWFXC01. The sequence continues at coordinate 158,471 of CAWFXC010000003.1, forward strand.
GTCCGAAGCGGTCGCCCATGCGACCGGCGAGCGGACGCAGCAGGATCGCGCCCACTGCCAGCGCGCCGACCGCGATCCCGACCGCGACGTCGTTGCCGCCCAGCCGCTTCTCCACGTAGCGCGGCACGACCGGGAGCAGCGCGCCGAGCGCGCCGAAGTAACACAGCCCCGACAGGATCACGATCACGAACCGACGCGTCAGCAGCGCGTCGGGCGCCCCGCTCACGACGAGTTCACGACGCGCGGGCGCGCTCGAGCGCGTCGGAGAACGTGGCGCGCTCCTCGATCATCCGTCGGTACTGCATCACCTTGGCCGGCATCGAGAAGCCGAGCGCACCGACCAGTCGACCGGCGCGACCGAACACCGCGACGAACCGCCGTTCTTCGAGCGAACCGTGGACGACCTCCATCTCGTCGTCGCCGCGGAAGGCGCCGACGGTCTGGATCTTGCGGTCGTACTGGTCGGACCACACGAACGGCACCGGCGCGAACGGCTCGGGAGTCTCCCCCGCGGGCACCAGCAACCGGCGGGCGGCGGCGACTCCCTGCTCGGCCGCGTTGGTCCAGTGCTCGAGCCGCATGAGCTCGCCGTCGAACAACGGATTGGGCCAGCGAGCGACGTCGCCCGCGGCGACGATGCCGGGCGCCGCCAGCAAGGTCTCGTCGCACACGATCCCGTTGTCGAGCTCGAGGCCGGAGCCTTCCAACCAACCCGTCACCGGCGCGACCCCGACCCCGACGACCACGAGATCGGCGTCGACCGCGGTGCCGTCGTCGAGGCGGACCCGCTCCACGTGCGCGTCGCCCTCGATCCCCGCCACGCCGACCCCGAGGCGGAGGTCGACCCCGTGGTCACGGTGGAGCTCACCGCAGACCATGCCGAGCACCGGCCCGAGGCCCCGCACCAGCGGCGCGGGCAGGGCTTCGAGGACGGTCACGTCGAGCCCGCGCATCCGGCAGGTGGCCGCAACCTCCGACCCGATGAACCCCGCGCCCACCACCACGACCTTCGGATGGTCGTCGAGCCGGGCGCGGATGTCGAGGGCGTCGTCGATCGTGCGCAGCACGTGGATCCCGTCGAGCGCCGCCATGCCGGGCAGGCTCCGGGGGGCGGAGCCGGTGGCGAGGATGGCGCCGTCGAACTCCAGCCATTCGCCGGTGTCGAGCTCGACCATGCATCCGCCGGCGTCGAGCCCGACCGCGCGCACGCCGAGGCGCAGATCGAGCTCGAGGTCGTCGTAGGAGGCGCGGCGCAGCACGAGGTCCTGCGGGCCCCACTCACCCGCCAGCAGCTGCTTCGAGAGCGGCGGTCGGTCGTAGGGCAGGTGAGGCTCAGCGCCGATGAGCACGATCCGGTCGTCGAACCCGTCACGGCGCAGCGTCTCGGTGGCCCGCAGCCCCGCCAGCGAGGCACCCACCACCACGACAGTCCGCAACGCCGCCACCCTCCCGTTTTCGCCCGCCGAGCCCCGTTGACCCGGCAGGGGGTCCGCGGGTGCGCACGTTAGAACAGTGCGCGGACGCGCATCGACCCTTGTCCAGGGGGGGCGGACAAGGGTCGATGCTACGGCGCCTTACCGCACCGAAGCACGGGCGCTCGTTCTCGGAGCTTCTCGGCACTGCCGACCGGTGGCCCCCCTGATAACGAACCTGGCCAGGTTGACTCCGGTTGCAGTAACGACAAGAGTATCTACTCCATAGTATTCGTTTGTCAAATCATTTCGGGCAGGCCCGAAGTGCTCGGCACACCCGGTCGGAGGCTGAAGGCCGGTCTCGGAGGCGACGTGAGCGACTGGCGTATCGACGACCTGGCCCAACGGGCCGGCGTCGCAGTCGACACGATCCGCTACTACCAGCGGGAGGGCCTGCTCCCGAGCGGCGAGCGCAGCGGGCGCACCATGCGCTACGGCCCCGCCCACCTCGAGCGACTCGAACGCATCCGGGCGCTGCAGTCGCGCCGGTTCTCGCTGGCGGCAATACAGGCCCTCCTCGATCGCGACGTGCCGGGCGCACTCGAGGGCCTCCTCGCCGGTTCGGAAGGTGCCACCTACGACCACGACGAGCTGATCGCGGCCGCGGGCGTCCCCGCCGATCTCGCACGGGACCTGACCGGGGTCGGGATGCTGGTCGAGCCGGCCGAGCACGGACGCGCCGCGTACGACGGCGACGACGTCAACCTGCTCCGCTCGTTCGCCGAGCTCCGCAAGCTCGCGGTGCCGGACCCGGTGCTGGTCGAGATCGCCCGGGTGTACGCCGACGGGCTCGGCGAGATCCAACGCCGGGTGGCCGCGGTGTTCCAGGGCACGGACGGCCCGGGGTGGGATCCGGAGAACCGGGCCCGGTTCCAGGCCGCCGCAGGTCAGGAGTCGGCGAAGATCGCGCACGCGGTTCGGGTGATCGCCGACTACACGCAGCAGCGCAACCTGCAGCGGATCGTGCTGCACACGATCGAGCACGAGAGCGCGGGCGCGGGCCCGCCCGCGGATTCCGCCGATTCCGCCGAGCCTGCGGGCTGGTGACGGAGCGCCCGGGGAACGGCGCCCGGGGAACGGCGCACGAGAAAGCTAGGCCTTGAGCACCAGGTAGAAGAGCACGTAGTAGACGACCACCAGCACGAAGCCGGTGATGATCGCGTTCTTGTGGTGGTCGTAGATCCAGTTGGTGCCGCCGGCGCCGGTGCCGCCGATCACGCCGAGTGCGTTGAGCTCGAGCACGAGCCAGATCACCACCGCGAACGCCCAGTAGGTGGCGCGGTCGCCGCCGCTGGGCGCGAACTTGAACAGACCGGGCAGGAAGAAGTGCGCGGTGCCCACCATGAACAGCAGCATGGTGAAGGAGTAGATGGTGTTCTGACGGGATGCCATCGCCGCCTTGCGGGCCGCCGGGGCCGCAGCCGGGTCGGCCTCTCCCCCGGCCTGCACGTTGCGGGCGTTGGCGATGACCTTCTTCTGGTTCGGCCAGATCACGAACCAGACGTTGGCGAACATCGTGATCGCGAGCAGGATGCCGGTGGCGATGGCCATGCCGGGCACGGTCTTGAAGTAGTCACCACTGAACAGCTGTGACTTCGAGCCGTCCTTCTGGATGATGAGGATCAGGAGGCCGGTGACGAGGGTCGCCGCGGCGGCCCACCGGAACCACCACAGCGCCCGCGACGCGAGCTTGTCGATCGCGTTGTTGCGGGCCGCCGCCTCCATCTCCGCGAAGGCGGGCACCTGCACGAAGTTGAAGTAGTAGAGGAGGCCGATCCAGCAGATGCCCACGATCACGTGCAGCCAGCGGGTGACGAACGCCCCACCCCCGCGGCTCACGATGATGATGAAATCGGCGAGCGCCATGCCCGAGCCCCCTCTCCCCAGAACGAGCGCGCAACGTACCACCAAGCGGCAAACGGGGCACGGACCGCTTGACGAGCGCGCGATCCGGACATATCGTGCATTTCTCATGCTGTCCGCTCTGCGTACTTTGCGACGTTCCGCGGGCCTCGCCGGCCTCCTCGCGGTGCAGGTCGCGGCAGTGGTCGCGCTCTACCGCCTGGGGTCGCGCCCGCCGTTCGCGGTGCCGTTCCACCATCTCGGGCCGTGGCTGCGACTCACCGCTCCGGCCGACGTGCTGGTCGCCGCACTGCGCCTGGTCGCGCTGGCCGGCGCGTCATGGTTGCTGCTGGGCACCGTGCTCTACGCGGTGGCGTGCCTCACCCGGGTGCCCGGAGCCGTGCGGGCGACGGGCCGGCTCACGCTCCCCTCCGTGCGCCGCATCGTCGACGGCGCCCTCGCCGCGTCCCTCGTGGCGGGGGCCACGTTCGGGGGCGCCGGGCTCAGTGGCGCAGGGCTGGGCGGCGTCGCATTCGCCGACACGGTCGTGCACCGGGCGGCGACGGATCCACCGCCGACGACCGTGGCTGTCCGCGACGGCCGCGCCGGAGGCCGCGGAGGATCAGGTGCCGGAGGCCGCGGAGGATCAGGTGCCGGTGCCGGCGGCCTGGCCTCCCTACCGGCCGAACCGTCGACGCCCACGTCCACCACCCGCCCGCGCACCACCAGCCCGACGACCACCCCCGGCCCGCGCCCGACCACCAGCGGCCAGGCTCCGGCGATCGCCGCCCCGACGCCCTCCGCGTCGACGACCACGACCACGGGCCCGTCTCGTCCCGTCACTCCTGCTCCCCTGCCGACGGCCGCGGCACCGACCCCCGCACCGACCGCCACGCCGACCCCCGCACCGGGCGCCGTCCCGCAGGTCATCGTCGCGCCGGGCGACAACCTCTGGGAGCTGACCGCCGCGTACCTCGCGCGCAGCAGCAACCGAACTCGCGACGGCATCACCGACGCCGAGATCGCGCCGTACTGGGTCGCGGTCTGCGAGCAGAACCGCGCCACGCTGCGCTCGGGTGATCCCGATCGGATCTACCCCGGCGAGGTGGTCACGTTCCCGCCCGGTCGGTGAGCGCGAGGAAGCGGCGGTAACGCTCGGTCACCGGGCCCACCCAGGCCGGCCGGGGTTCGATCGTGCGCCCGGTCCGCGCCCAGCGGCGGCCGTCGGTCATTGCCATCGGGTCCTCGAGCCCCGCCGCGATGCGCGCCAACCACGCCGAACCCAGCGCGGCACCGTCGGGCACCGACACACAGTCGACGGGCAGTCCGGTCGCGTCGGCGAGCCCCTGCACCCAGTCGTCGACCCGGGACCCGCCACCGGTAGCGACGATGCGCCGGGGCGTCACACCCGCGTGGGCCACCGCCGCCTCGACCGCGCGCCGGACCACGAACCCGGACGCCTCGTCGGCCGCGCGGCGGACCGCGGCGGCGTCGTGGGTGAGGTCGAGGCCGTCGAGGGTCGCCCGACGGGTGGGGTCGTTCAGCGGCACCCGTTCACCCCGCGGGTACGGCGCCCACACCGGCACCCGTCCGGCGTCGACCACCTCGGCGGCGGCGGCGCCCGCGCCGGCACCGAGCAGGCGCAGCACCCAGTCGCGGAAGAGTCCCCCGGCGTTGCTCGGGCCGCCGACCAGGTAGCGGCCGGGCGCGGTGTGCGGGATGGTGACGTAGCCCGGCACCGTGGCCTCGTGATCGGCGACCACCCACACGATGAGCGTGGTGCCGAGCAGCACCAGCACGTCGCCGTCGTGATCGGCGCCCGCCACCAGTTGCTCGGCGAACGCATCGACGCACCCGGACGCGAGCGCGGGACCGTCGGGCCCGACCCGGCCCGCCTCCCAGCCGGTGGGCACCAGCCGCGGCAGCTGCTCGACCCGCACGCCGAGCTCACTCGCCAACGCGGCGTCCCAGCCCACCCAGTCGAACAACGGGTGCGCGAGCGCGGCCGTGGTCGTGTCGAGCACCGCCTCCCCGGACAGCGCGTGGTTGGCGACCGCCTGCGCGGGCCAGAAGCCGCGCGGGGAATCGGTGTGCGCGGCCAGCCACCGCAGAAGGCCGAGGAAACCGCCCGACGCGTCGTCGGTGCCGTGCGCCGTCTCACCGGTGCGCCCGCGTTCGTCGCCGTAGAGCAGCCCCGATGACCGTGGCACGCCCGCCTCGTCGACCGCGGCGAGTGACGGGACCATCGCCGCCACGCTCACGCCCCGCACATCGAGATCACCCAGCTCGCGGAGCGCGGCGAGTGGTCCGGCCCGCCAGGCGACCGCGGCGTCGTGCTCGAGCCGGTCGGGGGTCGGGACGCGTACGTCGTGGGGCACGCGGGCGCGGGCGACGACATTCCCGTCGCCGTCGGCGGCCACCGCCTTCACCGACGACGTGCCGATGTCGAGTCCGACGGTGACCTCGGTCATCGCCTGTCGCGCCCGCGGCCTAGCGGCCGGTCGGGAGCCCGCCGAGCGCGGCGAGCACGTCGTCGTGGAGCAGGCCGTTGGTGGAGAGCCCGTCGCCCCCGTCGGGCCGGGGCGCGCCGGCGAGATCGCTGAATCGCCCGCCGGCCACTTCGACGATCACCTGCACCGCGGCGAGGTCCCAGATCTTGAGGCCTCCGACCTCGACCGCGATGTCGATCGAGCCGTCGGCGACGAGCATGTGGGCCCAGAAGTCGCCGAACCCGCGGGTGCGCCAGCAGCGGCGGCACAGGGCGAGGAATTCGGCGTCGCGCCCCACCGACTCGAAGGCGGCGACCGAGTCGTAGGCGAGGTGCGCGTCCTCGACCCGGGCGACCTTCGACACCTCGATCGGCTCGCCGCCACCATCTGTGCCACTGCTACCGGAGCCACTGCGATACGCGCCCGCGCCGCGGGCGGCCCACCACCGCGCCCCGAGCGCGGGGGCCGACGCCACGCCGATGGTGACGACGCCGTCGCACTCGAGCGCGATCAACGTGGCCCACACCGGGATCCCGCGGCGTACCCCTGGGTGCCGTCGATGGGGTCGACGATCCACCGGCGCGACCCCTCGCCGCGGGTACCGAACTCCTCGCCGAGCACCGCGTCGCCCGGCCGCTCGCGCGCGAGAACGGCGCGGATCATCTCCTCGACCGCGCGATCGGCCTCGGTGACCGGCGTGAGATCGGGTTTGGTCTCGACCACGAGATCCCGGGCGCGGAACCGCTGCAGGGTCAGCTCGTCGGCGGCGTCGGCGAGCGTGAGCGCGAGCGCGAGATCGAGCGCGACGTCGGCGTCGGGAGCGGGCTCGGTGCGGGAGGTGATGCCGGGAATGTAGCCAAGCCGGGAGGGGCGTCCGCCGGATCACCGACTGCGGCGGCGAGACTGACGGGATGGCCCGCCGCTGGATCATCGCTGCGATCGTCGCGCTCGTGGTCGTGGTGGGGGCGGTCACGGTCGCGCTGCTCCTGCGCGACGACGGCAGCGACACTGCCGCGCCCGCACCGTCATCGTCGATCGCGCGCTCCACCACCACGACCACCCCGACCACCACCGGGCCGTCGGCGACCACTGCGCCCGCCACCACCGGCGCCCCGGCCGCCGCGACCACCACCGCGGCGCCGCCGGTGACCGGCTCGGTACCAGGGCCCTGCGGCACCGCCACCGCCGCCATCCGCAGCGCGATCGACGCCGGGGTCGCCGGCGCCGCGGCAGCCGACATCGCGACGTGTCGGTTGGCGGCGTCCGACCCCACGTACGCGGCCGCGCAACTGGCGGCCAAGCCGGGCGGGCAGTTCGCGGCGACGACCGTCATCCTCCACGGCGCGACCGGCGCGTGGACGATCGTGGCGACCGGCGGCACCAACGCCGGATGCGGGCAGGTACCGCAACAGGTCGTCGTCGACCTCGGTCAGTTCTGCCTGGGCGGGGCCGCCAACGCGCAATGATCGGGTGCATGTGCACGCCACGACGACGCCGCGCATGAGCAGGCCCCGATGACCCGCCGCCCGGTCGCCGCGTCGGTCGACGAGCTGATCGCCGGCGCGACGAGCCGCACGCCGATGGCGAGCACCGACTCGAAGTCGGGCGCCCGCTTCGAGCGCGTGGTCATCGACGGCGAGCGCTACGTGTTGAAGCACGTCGACCGGCACGACGACTGGATCATGCGCCAGACCGGCGACATCGGGTGCGTGCCGATCGTGGTGTGGGAGTCGGGCGTGCTCGACCTCGTACCCGATTGCATCGACCACACCACCGTCGGCGCGGCGCGGGTCGGCGACGGCGGGGCCGTGCTGATGCGCGACGTCGGCGCCGCGCTCGTGCCGTCGGGCGACGCGCCGCTCGCGCTCGCACAGCACCTGCGCTTCCTCGATCATCTCGCCGCCGCGCACGCGGCCGGTTGGGGATGGACCGACACCGTCGGCCTGATCCCCGTCGCGAACCGGTACTCGTTCTTCGGGCCCGCGGCGATCGAATGCGAAGCCGCGCTCGGCTTCCCGCAACCGGTCCCCCGCATCGCGGCCGACGGATGGGAACGTCTCGGCCGCGTCGCACCTTCATTCGCGGCCGCGCTCGCACCGCTGCGCGTCGAGCCCTACCCGCTCATCGACGCGCTGGCCGCCACGCCCACCACGTTCCTCCACGGCGACTGGAAGCTCGGCAACGTCGGCAGCCATCCCGACGGGCGCACCGTGCTCGTCGACTGGTCGGTGAGCGGGGCCGGGCCTCCGCTCGCCGAGCTCGCGCACTACCTCGCGCTCAACTGCGGCCGCCTCCCCACCGGACACACGAAGGACGACACGATCGTCGCGTACCGCGACGCGCTGGAGCGGCACGGCATCGCCACCGGCGCGTGGTGGGATCGTCAGCTCGCGTTGTGCCTCGTGGGGCACATGCTGCTGCTCGGCTGGGAGAAGGCGCTCGACGAGACCGGCCTGGAGCGCGCGTGGTGGCAGGGGCGCACGCTCGACGCGATCGACGCGTACCTGACCTGACGTATTGAGGCGTGGTGCGACGCTCAGTGAGGCGACGTAGCGCGCGTCAGCCCAGGAGGTCGGGCTGCTCGCGGATGATGCGCTGGTAGAGCGGCTGGAAGCTGAAGTACCCGGCGACGGGTTCACCCACCTGGGTCCGGGTCAGCCGGGCCATCTCGGGCGAGATCGGGATCGGCGTGCCCGCGGCCTCAGCGAGCAATTGGGCCTGGCAGGTGCGCTCCATGGTGATGAACCACCACACCGCTTCCTCCACCGACTTCCCGACCGTGAGCAGACCGTGGTTGCGGAGGATGACCGCCTTCTTGTCTTCGAGCGCGTGCGCGATGCGCTTGCCCTCTTCGACGTCGACAACGACACCGGTGTAGTCGTCGAACAACGCGTGATCGTCGTAGAACGCGCACGCGTCCTGAGTGAGAGGGTCCAGCAGCCGCCCGAGCGACGACCACGCCTTGCCGTGCACCGAGTGCGTGTGCGCGGCGGCGATCACATCGGGGCGCGCTTCGTGGATCGTCGAATGGATCGCGAACGCCGCCGTGTTCACGTACGCGTCGCCTTCGACGACCTCACCACGTGAGTTCACCAGGATCAGATCGCTCGCGGTGATGTGGCAGAAGCTCATACCGAGCGGGTTCACCCAGAAGTGGTCGAGGCGCTCGGGGTCGCGGGCGGTGATGTGCCCGGCGATGCCCTCCTCGAACCCGAACTTCCCGAACAGCCGGAAGCCGGCGGCCAGCCGTTGCTTGCGGTGCTGACGCTCCTCTTCCACCGTGTCGTAGGCGGGGAGGTACCAGCGGTCGTCGCGGGTCGTGGGCTCCGGCATCGGTTTCACCCTTCTGCGCTGCGGGTCACCGGCGGGCGTGGCGCCGGTGCTGCTCCCCCGAGCGTACTCACGGCCGGAACGCGTCGAGACCGTCGAGCTCGACGACGTCGCCGTCGTCGGTGACGAGCAACCCGGTCGCACCCGCCGCGAGCACCACCTCGGGACCGTCGGCGGCGCCCGCCACGAAGGCGGCCTTGGCCAACACCTCCGCCCGCCACGCCTCCCCCGCGATCACGGTGACCGACGCCAACCCCGATTGCGCCGGCGCGCCGGTGCGGGGGTCGATGAGGTGATGCAGCGGTCGACCGCCCCGCTGCCAGTGGCGGCGCAGGCGGGTGCTGGTGGCGATGGCGCCGGCGGCCAGCGAGAGCAGGCCGGTGCGGCCGGTACCGAGGGGGTCGTCGACCGCCACCACCCAGCCCGACGGCCGGGGCGCGTCGCCCCCTGCGCGGAGGTCGCCGCCCATGTTCACGAGCACGCCGCGCACGCCGGGGAACCCCGCGGCCAACAGCTCGGTGGCGACGACGTCGGCGGCGTACCCCTTGCCGATGCCGCCGAGGTCGATGGTGACCCCGGCCGGGAGTCGCACCGCCCCCACCAGTCGATCGATGTCGATGCCGTCACACCCCGCGGGGAGGGGTGGATCCACCACCGCCGCTTCACCGCCGTCGTGCTCCATCACGGCGAAGTCGCGGTCGTAGCCGGCGGCCTCGAGCGCGCGCAGGATCGTGGGGTCGTACCGGCCCGCGGTGGATCGCCACGCGCCGATGGCGTGCCCGATCAGGGTCAGCGTCTCGGGCGACACCAGCACCGGTGCGCCGCCGGCGTCGTTCAGGCGGCACACCTCACTGGTGGGTCGGAAGCGGCTCCACATCGCCTCGAGCCGCTCGATCGCCTCCGCCGCGCGCGCCCCACCGCGCCGGCCGATGCTTCGCCGCCGAGCGTGAGCACCTCGACGTCGGTACCCATCGCCCGAAAGCGTCCCGCGGGCGCCACCGGGTCCGGCGCGGACGGATCGGTGCTCATGCCGCTCAACGTACCGATCCTTCGTAAACGTTGGCTTAACGTTGGGGCCGATGCGCGTCGCGGCGATCGACCTCGGTTCGAACTCGTTCCACCTCCTCGTGGCCGACGTGCACCCCGACGGCCACATCGACCCGCTCGTCCAGGAGAAGGAGATGCTGCGGCTCGGCGACGTCGTCAGCCGCCACGGGTCGATCCCGCCGACCGCCGCCGACCAGGCCGTCGCCACCGTCCGCCGCTTCCGCCTCCTCGCCGAGGCCGCCGGCGCCACCGAGGTGCTGGCCAAGGCCACCAGCGCGATCCGTCGCGCCGAGAACGGCGGCGAGGTGATCGACCGCATCGAGGTGGAAACCGGCGTGCGGGTCGAGGTGATCGGCGGCCTGGAGGAAGCCCGCCTGATCTTCGGCGCCGTCCGCGCGTCGGTCGTGCTCGATCCCGCACCTGCGGTGTGCTTCGATCTCGGCGGCGGGAGCCTCGAGGTGATGGTCGGCGACTCCGGCGGCCTGGCGTGGGCCACCAGCGTGCCGCTCGGGGTCGCGCGGCTCGAGCGCGGAGTACGTGCGCTCCGACCCGATCTCCAAACCGGATCGGCGCGCGCTGCGCGCCCGGATCGTCGAGGTGCTCACGCCCGTCGCCGCCGACGTCGGGGCGCTCGAACCGAAGCTCGCGGTCGGCAGCAGCGGCACGCTCGAGACCCTGGCCGAGATGGCCGCGGCCAAGCGCACCGAGGACACCCCGGCGTCGCTCAACCAGCTCACGATCAACCGCCAGGAGTTCCTCGCGGTGCACAAGGAGATCCTGGCGTCGAAGGCGGCCGACCGGTTGCGTATGGAAGGCCTCGACGCCGGGCGCGTCGACCTCATCACCGCGGGGTCGATGGTGCTGGCCACCGCGATGGAGCTGTTCGACTTCGATCAGCTGACGATCAGCGAGTGGGCGCTGCGCGAAGGCATCGTGCTCGACGGCGTGCGCCGCCACGACGTCGCCGACTGGTCCGACGATCCGCACGCGATCCGTCGTGAGGCCGTCCTCGGGCTCGCCCGGCGCTGCAACTGGTCGGAGCCCCACGCGCGCCAGGTGACCGCGCTCTCACTCCAACTCTTCGACAGCACGCAGCCGGTGCACGAGCTCGGCGCCGCGGATCGTGAGCTCCTCGAGTTCGCCGCGCTGCTGCACGACATCGGTGAGCACGTCTCGAGCACCGGCCACCACCGCCACGGCGCCTATCTCGTGCGCAACGGTCAGCTCCGCGGCTTCGCCCCCGACGAGATCGAGCTGATCGCCGCCATCGTGCGGTGGCACCGACGCGGCGACCCGCGCGTGAGCGACGAGTTCCCGCTGCTCGACGCAGCCGCCATCGATCGCGTGCGCACGTTGGCGGCGATTCTGCGCGTGGCCGATGGGCTCGACCGCAGCCGCAACCAGACCGTCTACGGGCTCGACGCGACGGTGACACCGTCGCTCGTGCTCCTCCGTATCCGCGCCCTCGACGACGCCGAGCTCGAAGTGTGGGGTGCCCGACGCAAACGTGCACTCCTCGAGAAGGTGCTCGACCGCGAGCTCGAGCTCACGATCCCCGCGACGATGCGCTGAACCCGACAACTCCCACTCGCGACTCCAACTGGATGGTGAGACCCATGCGCAAGCTCCCGATCGGCGACGAGTGGATCACGACCGACGACGAGATCGTGGTGAAGTCGCCGTACGACGGGCACGAGATCGACCGCGTGCCGGCGTGCGGTGCCGCCGAGGTGGAGCGGGCGGTGACGGCCGCGGCCGCCGTTCACCGCGACGGCGCGCTGCCGGCTTGGAAGCGGGCGGAGATCCTCGACCTGGCGGCGCGCCTGCTTTCCGAACGCGTCGAGGACTTCGCGCACACGATCGCCGAGGAGGCGGCCAAGCCGATCAAGACCGCGCGGGTAGAAGCGCGGCGCACCGTCTCCACGTTCACGTTCGCGGCGACCGAGGCGCGGCGGCTGGCCGGTGAGATGGTCCCGCTCGACGCCGCCGACGTCGGCGAGGGGAAGATCGGCTTCACGCTCGCGCTGCCCGTGGGCGTGGTCGGCGCGATCAGCCCGTTCAACTTCCCGCTCAACCTCGTGGCACACAAGGTGGCGCCGGCGATCGCGGCCGGCTGCCCCGTCGTGCTCAAGCCGGCGTCGCAGACACCACTGTCGGCGATCTCGCTCGCCGAGCTGCTGCTCGGCGAGTGCGGGCTGCCGCCCGGCCACCTCAACGTGGTCACCGGCGGAGGCGGTACGGTCGGCAACGCGCTGGTCGAGCATCCCGACGTCGCGCTCATCACGTTCACCGGGTCGCCGGAGGTCGGATGGGGCATCCGCGCCCGCCGCGCCGCACAAGAAGGTCGGGCTCGAGCTCGGCAACAACGCGCCCGTCATCATCGAACCCGACGGCGACGTCACCACCGCCGCGACCAAGATCTCGGTCGCGGGATTCAGCCACGCCGGTCAGTCGTGCATCTCCACCCAGCGCGTGTACCTGCACGAACGCATCGCCGACGCGTTCCTCGACGTGCTCGTCCCACGCGTCGAAGCCCTCGTCGTGGGCGACCCGCTCGACGACGCCACCGACGTCTCCGCGCTCATCTCGACCGGCGAGCGCGAGCGGGTCGAGTCGTGGATCGACGAAGCGGTCGCCGCCGGCGCCAAGGTGCTGTGCGGCGGCACCGAGCGCCACGGCGTGCTCGCGCCGACCGTGCTCACGAACGTGCAGCCCGACATGAAGGTCTGCTCGCAAGAAGTGTTCGGACCCGTGGTCGCGGTGCAGACGTACTCCGACGTCGACGAGGCGTTCCGGCTCGCCAACGACACTCGCTACGGCCTGCAGGCCGCGATCTTCACCCGCGATCTCCCGCTCGCGCTCCGCGCCGCGCGCGAGCTCGACTTCGGTGGCGTGCTCGTGAACGAGGTGCCGACGTGGCGCGCCGACCAGATGCCCTACGGCGGCGTGCGCGACAGCGGCAACACCCGTGAAGGCCCGCACTACGCGGTCCACGAGATGACGGAACGGCGTCTCGTCGTGCTCGGCTAGGCGACGGGTACGATCACTCCCCAGGTGACCGCTCCGACTCCGCCCGTTCCGGCGCTCCCGCCGCGCCCGCCCCGCACGCTGCTCGTGCACCTCGGGGTCGACAGCGCGGTCGCGTTCCTCGCCATGGTCGTGCTGTTCGTGATCATCTTCGGAGCCTCGGTGGTACAGGTCGCGCTGGTCGCGCTCGTGATCGGAGCGGTGGCCGCCCCGTTCACCCAGCGGGCCGAAGCCCGCGGCCTCGCCGCGCGCGAGCGCACGGCCCGGGCGTCGCTCGACGCGCCCGACGCACTCGACCCGCCCGACGCCCCGGGCCCGGGTTGACCGTGCCGCCGCACCCGGCGCCGGCGCCCGAGTTCGCGACCCGCGCCACCACCACGAACACCACGGTCGGTGCGGCCAAGCCCCGCCTCCGGGGGGCTTCCCACTTCTACGGGTTGTTCGTCGCCATCGTGGCCGCGATCGTCCTGGTGGCGACCGCACCGGCGGGCCTGGCCACGTTCGCCGCCGCGGTGTACGGCACCACGCTCGTCGGCATGTTCGGCGCCAGCGCGCTCTACCACCGCGCCAACTGGCCACCCGCCACCGCCCGCCGCCTCCTGCAACTCGATCACACCGCGATCTTCCTGCTCATCGCCGGCACCTACACCCCGATCGCGTTGCTGGCGATGGAGGGCGCGGCGCAGGTGATCACGCTCGGGGCGGTCTGGTTGGTCGCGTCGGCCGGGATCATCTTCGAGTGGATGCCGATCCCCGCGCCGCGCGGCTACGTCACGACCGTCTACATGTTCCTCGGCTGGATCGGGGCGTTCGCGTTCGTCCCCCTGTGGGAGAAGACCGGCGTATGGGGCGTAGTGCTCATCGCCGGTGGCGGGCTCAGCTACACGATCGGCGCGATCATCCACGCGGCGCGTGCGCCCGACCCCTGGCCCGACGTGTTCGGCTACCACGAGATCTTCCACGTGTTCGTGATCATCGCCGCCGCGATGCACTACTGCGCGATCGCATTCCTCGTGCTGCCCCTCGCGTCAGCGCGCCTCACCGGAACTGCGCCATCACACGCGTCGTGGAGCGGGTGCTCGGCGCCCGGTAGCCTCGGCCCCGATGAGCGCGACCGTCATTCTCGTGCACGGGGCCTGGCACGCGGCCTGGTGTTGGGAACGGGTGGTGCCGGAGCTCGCCGCCCGCGGCATCGACACTGTGGCGGTCGACCTGCCCGGCCACGGCGCGAGCACCGAACCGTTCGGCGACATGTACGGCGACGCCGCGTCCGTCCGACGCGCGATCGACGCGGTCGACGGCCCGGTCGTGCTGTGCGGACACTCGTACGGTGGCATCGTCATCACCGAAGCCGCGGCCGGTCATTCCGCGGTGGAGCACCTCGTGTACCTCACCGCGTTCCAGGCCGAGGTGGGCGAATCCGCGATGGCGTCGGTGCCGACTCCGCCCGACGGCGCACCGTCCGATCTCGCCGCCGCGGTCCGCTTCTCCGACGACGGCGCGGTGGCCACCGTCGACCCCGATCTCGCGACCGCCGCGTTCTACCACGACTGCACCGCCGACGACGCGGCGCGCGCGGTCGCCCGCCTCGGCGCACAACCGGCGGTGACGTTCTCGCAGGCCGTCACCGCGGCCGCCTGGCACGACATCCCGTCGACCTACGTCGTGTGCACCGACGATCGCGCGGTCGCGACGTCGCTCCAGCGCGCGCTGGGTGCGCGCGCCACCCACACCGAGGACTGGCCTACGAGCCACTCGCCGTTCCTGTCGCGCCCGGCGCTGGTCATCGATCTCCTCGAGCGCCTGGCGCGCGCCACGCCGGAGTGATCCGCGCCCCCGACGATCATGAGCGCCGGAACCGGGCCTTCTGGGACGCCGACGCCGACGACTACCAGGAGGTGCACGGCGAGGAGCTGGCCGCGTCCCCCGACGCGTGGGGCGTGTGGCGGTTGCCCGAAGCCGAGTTGCAGGTCCTCGGCGACGTGTCCGGCCTCGACGTGCTCGAGTACGGCTGTGGCGCCGCGCAGTGGTCGATCGCGCTGGCCCGCACGGGTGCCCGAGTCGTCGGCCTCGACCAGTCGCGCGGTCAGCTGCGCCACGCGCGCCGGCTGGTCGAAGAATCGGCGCAGGCGGTCGCGCTCGTGGGCGCGAGCGGTGAGTCGATCCCGTTCGCCGACGCGTCCTTCGACGTCGTGTTCTGCGACCACGGCGCGATGTCGTTCTGCGAGCCGGCCCGTTCGGTACCGGAAGTGGCCCGGGTGCTGCGGCCCGGCGGTCGGCTCGCGTTCTCGCACACCACACCGTGGCCGTACCTCACCTGGAGCAGCAAGCAGGACCGGGTGACCCGTCGGCTGCGGGCTTCGTACTTCGGCATGCACCGGCTCGACGCCGGCGAAGGCGAAGGCACCATCGACTTCCAGCTGCCCTACGGCGAATGGATCCGGCTCCTCCGCGCCCACGGTTTCGTCGTCGACGACCTCATCGAGCTGCGCGCGCCGAAAGGCGCGCGCACGCGCTTCGTCGACTTCGACGCCGATTGGGCGCGCCGGTGGCCGGCCGAGCAGATCTGGAAAGCCCACAAGCTCTGAGGCGCCGAGCGACCAGAATCGGTGCATGCACCGCTACCACGCGACGACCACCTGGCAGGGTTCGACCGGCGTCGGCTACGAGCACTTCGGCCGCGACCATTCGGGCGCCGCGCCACCGGCCGAGCCGGTGCTCCACCTGTCCGGCGATGCCGGGTTCCGCGGTGATCCCGGCCGGCTCAACCCCGAACAACTCGTGGTGCTCGCGGCATCGTCGTGCCAGCTGCTCTCGTTCCTGGCCATCGCGGCCCGCGCGCGCATCGACGTGGTCGACTACCACGACGACGCCACCGGCGAGATGCCGACGGAGGCGCGTCCCGCGCGTATCACGAGCATTGTGCTGCACCCGCGCATCACCGTGCGCGGCACCGTCGACGTCTCGCGCGTCGAACGGCTCGTCGCGCTCGCGCACGACGAGTGTTACGTGGCCAACAGCCTGATCACCGAGATCACGGTCGCACCGGTGATCGAGGTGCTGCCACCGGCCTGACGCAGCTCAGCAGCGCGTTCCTCGCTTCGGCGATCGGAGATCGACCAGATAGCGGGTGACGGCGCGGTCGACGCACGCGTTGCCGTTGTCGAAGGACGTGTGCTGTTCGCCCTTCGCGACGAGGAGTACGCCGTGTTCGAGTTGGCCGGCCAGCGCCTTGGCCTGCGCGAGCGGGGTGGCGGGGTCGTCGGTCGTGCCGATCACCAGGATCGGTGGCGCGCCCCGAGCCACGAACGCCCCCGTGGGCGGGAGCGGCGGGACCGGCCACACGGAACAGGCGAGGCTGTTGTTCACCACGAAGGGCCCGAGGCGGGGAGCGATCTTCGCCGCCTGCGCCTCGAGCGCCGCGGCCGCCGCCAGGTCGCCCACCGCGGGTCCGTCGCGGCAGCTGATCGCCCAGAACGCCTCCAGCGCGTGATCGTCGTGCCCGCTCGCGTCGCGCCCCACGAACGAATCGGCGGTGTCGAGCAGGTTCGACCCGTCGCCACCGTCGGCCGCGGCCAGGTCGCGGGCGAGTGACGGCCATTCCGGCCGCCCCTGGTAGAGCGTCTGCAGGACCGCGGCGTCGAAGCGGGTCTGGTTGAGCGACCGACCCGGGTCGCTCGCGGCCGGTATCGGCGCCCGCGCCGTGCGCGCCCGCAACGCGTCGTACGCGGCGGCGGCGTCGCCATCGTGATGGAACGCGCAACTGGTGCGCGAGGAGCAGTCGGCGAGGAAGTCGTCGAGCGAGTTCTCGAAGCCACGCACCTGGGCGAGGGTGGCGTCGGCGCCGTCGAGCGTGGGGTCGATCGGACCGTCGAGCACGAAGGCGCGCACGTGCCGCGGATAGGTCGACGCGTACATCGCACCGAGGTACGTGCCGTACGAGAAGCCGAGGAACGAGAGGCGCCGGTCGCCCAATGCCACCCGCAGACGTTCGAGATCGCGGACGGTGTCGGCGGTCGACACATCGGCGAGCAACGAACCGTTGCGCTGCGCGCACGCGGTGGCCAGCGCGCGGAACTGCGCGACGAGCCCGGCCCGTTGCGCGGCGGTCGTCGGTGAGAAGGCCTGGTCGAAGAGCGGGTCGAGACTGTTCTCGCACTCGATCGGATCGCTCGCGCCCACGCCGCGTGGATCGAACGACACGAGGTCGAAGCGGTCCTGGATCGACGCGGGGAGCGTGTCGGCGATGTTCCGGAGGAAGTCGATGCCCGGTACGCCCGGCCCGCCGGGGTTGACGACGAGGGATCCGATCCGGTCGTTCGCATCGCGGGCCCGCATGCGGATGACGTGCAGGCCGAGCGTCGAGCCGCCCGGGCTACCCGAGCCGGTGGTGGTGGCGGTGCCGGCGTCGGCGGGAGTGGTGTCGACCGGCACCGTGAGGGTGCCGCACTGGAATCCCCCGCCGCACCCGTGCCAGACGATGGTGTCGGTCGCGGTCGCGATACCCGTCGCGCTGCCCGCCGCAGTAGAGATCGCCGACGCCCCGCTCGCGGTGGCCAGCCCGGTCAGCATCAGCACGACGACGAGCCCCGCGACCAGCCCCCGGAAGATCACCCGCACGGCCATGAGGGAGTTGGCGGCCCGCCGGGGCGCGGGCGGAGAGGCTCCCATCGGGCCAGGATGCCTCACGGTTCGGCGGGCGAGGGATCAGGCAGGGGTTCCCGGCTGGCTGCGCGAGTCGTCCGCATCGGGACCGCGCACGACGCCGAGCGTGGCGGCCGGGGTCTCGCCGTACTCCTCGGCCGGGCGGGCGGCGCCGAACAGGTGGCCCTGGGCCAGCTCGCAGTTCAGCGCCTGCAGCGCGGCGAACTGCTCCAGCGTCTCGACTCCTTCGGCGATGGCACCGAGGCCGAGCGAGTGCGCGAGGTCCACGATGGCGCTGCAGATCGCGTCGCGGTCGCGGTCGTTGTCGACCTCGGCCACGAAGGTGGCGGCGATCTTGATCGCGTCGAGCGGGAACTGCCGCAGCGACACCAACGAGGAGGCGCCGGTCCCGAAGTCGTCGATGACGAGGCCCACCCCGATCTCGTGCAGCTGCCGGAGGGTGCGATCGCTGGCTTCGCGATCGGCGAGCAACGTCTGCTCGGTGATCTCGAGCCACAACGAGCCGGGGGCGAGGCCGGTCTCGCCGATGATCCGTTTCACCTGGGCCGGGAGGGCCGGCTCGGCGAACTGCCGGGGCGAGAGGTTCAGGTCGAGCTTGAGGGTCGAACCCGCACCCTGGTGCCAGTCCGCCATCTGCCGGCAGGCCTGCTCGATCGCCCACGCACCGATGGGGACGATCGCACCCGTCCGCTCGGCCGACGGGAGGAACTCGTTCGCGAACAGCAGCCCGTACTCCGGGTGCTCCCACCGCAGCAGTGCCTCGAACGCGGCGACCCGACCGGTCGCGCAGCTCACGATCGGTTGGTAGTGGAGCCGGAGCTCGTCGCAGGCGAGCGCGGCCGCGAGCTCGCCCTGACCGAACGTCGTGGCGGGCGCGGTGGTGCTGATCTCGATCCGCGCCCCGCCCTGCGTCCGGGCGTTCTTCCCCGCGTTGATGGCGCGGCGCAGGACGCTCTCGGGTCGTTCGTCGATGCTGGTGGCGAGGGCGACGCCGATGCTCGCGGTCACCTCGGCCACCCCGGCCCGCATGACCGCGGGGTGGGCGACGCCCATCGAGATGCGTTCGGCGAGTGATTCGGCCGCCGCCTGGTCGGGCACGTCTCGACAGACCAGCACGAACCGTTCCTGGTTCACGTGGGCGACCACGTCGCGTGGTCGGGTGACGGTCCGCAGGCGCTCGGTGATCGCCTCGAGCAGTTTGATCCCGGCGGCTTCGCCCATGCGTTCGCGGACGTCGATCAAGTTGTCGAGCTCGACCGACACGATGGCCAGCCGGCCGAGGTTCACGTCGGCGAGGGTGAGCCACGAACGGAGCCGGTCGAGGTCGAGCACGGGGATACGCGCCAGCGTCGGGTCGTGCCGATCGGTCGGCCCCGACATCGCCAGAGCCGTTGTGGGAATGGGGGCCGGGGGTTCCTCGGCCGGTTCGCGGGACGGTTCCGGCGCCGGGCCGAACGCCAAGTCCGCCGGTGCGAGCGACGCGTCGGGCGCCTGGACCGATGCCGGTTCGGCACCGGGATCGGCGGAAGGTGCCGGCGCCGGAGCTCGGCCGATCACCGATTCCACGACCGGGGGTTCGAGCAACTGGGCCACGAGATCGGCGGCCCGGCGGGCCCGACGGCCGGCGCGGAGGGCGAAGACGGTCGCCACCACGGCCACCAGAACGGCAAGAACCGCGGCCACGGTGAGTGTGTTTTCCACGCTCAGTTGTCGGAGTCCCGGTGGCCGAGCTTGAGCCAACCCCCGAGTTGATGCTCCGTTGAACTTCGGGGGACCGGCAGCGGAACTGGGCTGGTCAGGATCTCCCCTGGTTCGGCCCCCGGTGCCGAGCATCTCCGCCGCCCCATCCCCTTCCCTCTGGAGCCGCCGTGCGCGCCAAGCTGATGATCCCGATCTTCGTCCTCGGACTGGCGGTCGCCGTCAGCGCGTGTGCGCCGTCGGCAACCTCGACCGGTGGCGGTTTCGAAGACGGCGTGATCGCAGCAATGAACCAGGACCGGGCGGCGGCCGGGCTCGGCCCGCTCGCCTGGGATGGTCAGCTGGCTCCGTTGGCGCAGAACTGGTCGGACCAGATCGCGGCGAGCGGCAACCTCGTCCACTCCAACCTCGGTGGACTGATCAGCGCGCCCTACATGGCCGCGTGGCACGGGCTCGCCGAGAACCTCCTCCTCGCCAGTGGCGACCTGACTCCGGCCGGCGCCGAGAGCATGTGGATGAACTCACCCGAGCACCGGGCCAACATCCTGAATCCGTCGATGGACTACGTCGGCATCGGGACCGCCCGAGACGCATCGGGCCGATTGTGGGTCGTCGCAGAATTCGGTGCCCGGTAGCCGCCCCTACCCCGCACCGATGGAGGGTGGGCACCCCGTCCCGCCTTCCGTGGTGAGCGGGCCCGCTCCGCCCGCGGGCCCGCTCACCACGTCAATCTGGTTCCGCCGAAGACCCCGGGCCGACGCACCCGAGGTTCCCGGAGCAGGCTTGGTAGCGTCGCGCGACCCCGACGCGGCCTCCTACGCGCCGGAACCGGAGGATCCGTTGGCGGACGGCACGCTCGGAACGGACGGCGACGCCGACGTCAAGAACGACGTCAAGGGCAGGGCTGAACCGAAGAACGAGCTCAGGAACGATCCCAGGAACAAGGCGGGCGCGACCGGCACGGCCGGCAAGCGCGATCGGCGCCGCGGCGTCGTCGGCGGCGCCCTCTCCGGGGTGCTCACCGGCTTCGCGCCCATCGTGATCGTCGGCCTGGCGGCCCTGCTCGCCACCGAATGGAGCAACTGGCTCCACGCCGGGACCCTCGGCGACATCGCGGTCGCCCCGGCCGCCGGTGTCGTGCTCGCGGCGCTGCTCCTCCTGTCACCGGCGCGGTGGCCGGGTCCGCTGCTCGCGGCGGCGACCGCGGTGGCGGCCGTCGACCTCCGTCACGACCTCGGCACCGGGATCAGCATGGGCCGCGCCATCGCCACCGTCGTGGGTGCGCTGGTCGCGGCGCTGATCCTGCGCTTCCTCGCCGGCGGGCACTTCCGGCTCGCGGGCGTGCGGGAGCTCATGGAGCTCATCGCGGCGGCGGCCGTCGGCGGCATCTTCAGCGCCGCCGCGATGACGTTGGCGCTCCTCGGCACCGGCACTCCCCTCTGGCGCGCCGGCTACCACCATGCGCTGGCCGACGCCTTCGGCATGATCCTCCTGCCCTGTGTCGCGCTCACGTGCGCGGCCGCGGCACCCTCGACCCGGCGCCGCGGCGGCCGCGTCGAGGCCGGGCTGCTCGGGCTGGCCGTCATCGGCACCAGCGTGCTCGCCCTCGGGCGGTGGGGCGACCCGCTCGCGTACTCGGCCACCTTGCTGCTCGTGTGGGCGGCGCTGCGGTTCGGAGCGCGGGGCGTCGCGCTCTCGGGCCTGGTGATGGTCATGGCCTCCGATTGGGCGGCGGCGCGCATGACCGGCCCGTTCACCGGCATCTCGAGCAGCCCCGAGAGCGGCGTGCTGGTGCTGCAGGTCTTCATCGCCGTCACTCTGGTCGCCATGCTCGGCCTCGCGCTGGCGCTCGACGAGCGCGACGCGGCCGAGGCCAACAACTGGATCGCCGACGAACGGTTCCGCCGCGCGTTCAACGACTCACCGTCGGGGATGGTCGTGGCCACGCTCGACGGTCACATCGTCGAGGTGAACCGGGCACTGTGCGAACGCCTCGGGTACTCGGAACACGAGCTGTTGGGCACCACGCTCCGGGCGCTGCGCCACGACGACGCCGGCGACCTCGAGCCGCCCCGCGCCTGGCCGACGGGCCCCGAGAGTCCCGACCTCCGCGAGCAACGGTTCGTCGACGCGCAGGGCGAGACGGTGTGGGTCGAGCTCTTCGAGACGCGACTGCGCCGGTTCGACGGCGCGCCCGAGTTCAAGATGGTCGTGATCCAGGACGTCACCGAACGCAAGGGGCTGCAGCAGCAGCTCGTGCACGCGCAGAAGATGGAATCGGTCGGGCGCCTGGCCGGCGGCATCGCCCACGACTTCAACAACGTGTTGTCGATCATGCGCGGCCAGGTCGAGCTGCTCCAGGACGACCTCGTCGTGCTCGACCAGGCCCGGGCGCGCATCGACTCGGTGCAGCGCGCCACCGACCGCGCCGCCGCGCTCACCGACGACCTCATGGCGTTCAGCCGGCGGCGCACCGACGAGCCGGTGCCGCTCGACGTGCGCGAGCTGGTGCTCTCGCTCCGGGAGCTGCTCCACCAGATGCTCGGGCCGACGGTCTCGCTCGACCTCGAGCTCGACGACGCGCTCCCGACCATCCTCGCCGACCCCAACCGGATCGAGCAGTCGATCCTCAACCTCGCCAACAACGCGCGCGACGCGATGCCCTCGGGCGGGCGCCTCACCGTCGGCCTCCACTCCGGACCCGGCCCCACTCGCGCGGTCGTGCTCAGCGTCGCCGACACCGGGGCGGGGATGGACGCCGCCACCCTGGCGCGGGTGTTCGAACCGTTCTTCACCACCAAGCCGCCGGGGCTCGGCACCGGCCTCGGCCTGTCCACCACCGAGGACATGGTCCGCTCGGCGGGCGGCACGATCGACGTCGAGAGCATCCCCGGGCGCGGCACCACGTTCTCGCTCGCCTTCCCGACGTATCCCCCGGTCGACCTCCCCGTCCCGGAACCCGAGGGCGACGCCCGTCCGGTCGACGACCGCGACGACGACATCCTGACCGCAACCGCCACCGAGCTCGACCTCACCGACCCGGCGGCAGTGCCCGACCCCGACGACGATGCGGTCACCGTGCTCGTGGTCGACGACGAACCCGAGGTACGCACGCTCGTCACCGAGATCCTGCGCGGCTCCGGCTATCGGGTCATGGTCGCCACCGACGGCGAGGCCGCGCTCGAGCTGATCTCACGGGAACGTCCGCGCGTCGACCTGCTGGTGACCGACGTCGTCATGCCGGTGATGAGCGGCACCGATCTCGCGGTCCGGATGACCGAGCGCTCGCCCGACATGCGCGTGCTGTTCATGTCGGGGTTCGTCCCCGCCGGGTCGGCCGCCCTCCGCGGCGCGCCGCTGATCCCGAAGCCGCTGCGCCGGGTCGAGTTGCTCGACGCGGTGCAGGCGCTGCTGGTCGGCGCGTCCGACCGGGTGCCGAGGCCGGCTCAGGGTTCGAAGCGGTAGCCGACCCCTCGCACGGTCACGACCCGCGTCGGCCGCGCCGGGTCGTCCTCGATCTTCGCCCGCAGCCGGTGCACGTGCTCACTGACCGTGCCGGCCCCCTGCCATTCCGGTTCCGCGTCCCACACGTGGCGCAGGAGCTGATCGCGTGTGAACACCTGACGGGGTGACGCGGCGAGGAACGCCAGCAGATCGAACTCGCGCCGACGCAGCTCCAGGACCTCGCCCCGCAGCAGCACCTCGCGCGTCGTGAGGTCGAGTTCGAGCTCGCCGAACTCGAGGCGGTCCTGGCGGTCCGGCATGCGCGTGCGCCGCAACACCGAGCGCACCCGGGCCACCAGCTCGCGGGGCGAGAACGGCTTCACGACGTAGTCGTCGGCCCCGAGCTCGAGGCCGACGATGCGGTCGGCTTCGTCGGACTGGCCGCTGAGCACGATCACCGGGACCGGGTTGTCGGGCCGCAGCTCCCGCAGCACGTCGAGGCCCCGCACGTTCGGGAGCCCCAGGTCGAGCACGACCAGCTCCGGCGCATCCCCCGCGATCTTGATGAGCGCGGTCGCACCGTCGCCGGCCTGGTCGACGGTGAATCCCTCGCGCTCGAGGGCACTGCGCACGACGTCGACCAGGTCGATGTCGTCGTCCACGACGAGGATCACTCTCGGGCTCCTGACTCAGTCGACGGCCGGTCGACCGTCGCGCGATGTCCGCGGACCGGTTCGCCCGCGGTTTTGCAAGCCCGCCCTGTCGAGACTACGACGCGAGAATAGGAGGCCGCGGCTACGCCGCGGGAACGCCCCGGGCGCGGAGCACGCCGTGGCGGGTCATCGACCACCGGAACCACACGACCGACACCACGATCGCGATGATCGTGAGCCCCGCCGACGACAGGGACTTCACCAGCACGAACGTGCCGACCGACTGGCTCACCTGGAGCCAGAGCGCCAGCGTCGCGTTCAGGAAGCCGGTGAGCGCCCACAGCAGGGAGATCTGGAGGAAGAACCGGCGGACGTGCGCGTTCGCCATCACGTGCGGAGGAATGGGGCAGAAATCGGTGGCCAGGCGTTGCGCGAGCGGTCGCCCGAGCGGCACCGACAGCAGGAACGCGGTCGCCACCAGCGCGGTGCCGAGGGTCGGCTGGAGGAAGTAGACGAACGAGCTCCCGGTGGCGAAGGCCAGCACGGATCGCGCGGTGAGCGTGACCGCCCCCAGGATCAGGATGCCGGGAACCGGCTTGTGGGTGAGCACCCGGCGCAGCACCGCGGTGTACGACCACCCCAGCCCCACCAGCATCGCCCCCCACAGGCCCAACAGGTGCAACATCAGGAGGAAGAGCCCGACCGGGATCAGCGAGCCCTCGATCACGTTCGGCAGCGCGTGGCGGGCCAGGGTCCCGAGGCGCGGGAACTCGAAATGGGCGGACATGGTCCAGGCTTTCTCGGCAGGGCGGAACGCCCAGTTGAGCACCTGCGGGCGCGTGGCGGCCGCGCGCGAGGATGCACCCCGATGTCAGTGCGCGCCGTGTTCCTCGACTTCTTCGGCACCCTGGCCCGTTCCATCCACTCGGTCGGTCTCGACACGGTGATGGAACGGCACGGGTACGACCTCCCCGCCCACCTCCAGGAGGTCTGGTGGAGCGGCGACATCGACGGGCTCGAACACGTCGAGCAGTCGGCGAGCCGGGAGCACTACCTGGCCTGGCAGCGGGAACGGCTGCTCGCCATGCTCGCGCAGGCCGACGTCCATCCCGGCGAGTACGACGTGATCCTCGACGACCTCCACGCCGGCCGTTCGGAACGGGTGCTCGAAGCCTACGCCGAGGTGCCCGACGTGTTGCGCGACCTACGCGAGCGTGGGCTGCTCCTCGTGGTCTGCTCGAACTGGGACTGGGACCTCGCGCCGGCGGTCGACGAGGTCGGCCTCACCGATCTCGTCGACGTCCTCGTGTCGTCGGCGTGGGCCGGAGCCCGCAAACCGCACCCGCGCATCTTCGAGCACACCCTCGAGCGAGCCGGGTACGCGCGGCCCGGGATCGCGCCCGGCGACGTGCTGTTCGTCGGCGACACCTGGGGTCCCGACGTGGAAGGCCCGCGGGCGGCGGGCATGACGCCGGCCTACCTCGAGCGCGACGGGCACTGGCCCGACCTGACCCGTCCCACCGCGCCGGAACCCGCAGCGGAATCGCGTGTGGTCGCGCGCATCCGCGACCTCACGGGAGTGCTCCCGCTCGTCGAACGCTGAGGACGGGACGCGTCAGACGACGCGTACGTTCTGCGCCTCTTCACCCTTCCGGCCGGGGCCGACGTCGAACTCGACGGCCTGCCCCTCTTCCAGAGTGCGGTATCCGGTGCCCTGGATCGCCGAGAAGTGCACGAACACGTCGGGCCCGTCCTCACGGGAGATGAAGCCGTAGCCCTTCTCCGCGTTGAACCATTTCACGCTGCCAGTTGCCAACGCCTTGCTCCCTCTTGCGGTACCGCCGATTTCATTGCCGGGGAACGGTAGCAGGACCGGGTCTCCGCTGCGACCGGTCTCGCACGTGTGCGACGATGCCGCGATGCCCGGCACCATCGTCTCGCTCCACGCCCACCCCGACGACGAGGCCATCCTGGTCGGGGGCACCCTCGCGCGCGCGGCCGACGCCGGTCACCGCGTCGTGCTCGTCTTCGCGACGCGCGGTGAGCACGGCGAGGTGGTCGACGGCGTGCTCGGACCCGCCGAGGTGCTCGCCGACCGACGCGAGATCGAGGCGCGACGAGCCGCCGAGATCCTGGGTGCCGCACGAGTCGAGTTCCTCGACTACCGCGACTCCGGCATGGTCGACACGCCCACCAACGCGCAGGCGGGCTCGTTCACCACCGCCGACGTCGACGAAGCCGCGGGCCGGCTAGCCCGGATCCTCGACGAAGAGTCGGCCGAAGTGCTGACGACATACGACGAACGCGGCGCGTACGGCCACCCCGACCACGTGCAGGTCCACGCAGTCGGACACCGCGCCGCGTTGCTGGCGAACACCCCGCGCGTCTACGAGGCGACGTTCAGCCGCGACCACTTCATCGAGCTGGCGGCCGCCCTGGCCGACGAGCTCCCGCCGGGAGTCGACGTCCCCGATCCCGCGCAGTTCGACCTCGGGATGCCCGACGCGCGGATCACGACGCGCGTCGACGTGTCGTCGGTGCTCGATCGCAAGCGGGCGGCGATGGCGGTGCACGCCAGCCAGATCCCACCCGACTCGTTCTTCCTCAGCCTCGGTCCCGATGCGTTCACGCGCGTGTTCGGCGTCGAGTGGTTCATCCGCACCCACCCCGCGCCGTCCGGACCCGAGACGTGGTTGTTCTAATCCGAGTCGCCGTAGGGGCTGGCCAGGCGGGGGCGGCGGGCCCGGAACGACGACCGCCGGTAGGCCAACGATCGGTCCGACGACCACGGTGCGTACGGCGCCATCACGAACCCGGCCAGGCCGATCAGCGGCATGTCGTAGTTCACCCGCCAGCCGTTGAAGTCGCGCCACGCGGCGTCGCGATCCTCGCGGACGGGGATGCCGACCGCGACCAGCTGGTCGCACGCGTCGAGGAACTCCGCGCGGTCGATGCTGATCGGGTCGGCGGGGTCGGGGTCGGGGTCGAACGGCAGCCCGTAGTACTCGGCCACCGCCCGCAACGCGGTGAAGCCGCCCCGCACGAGGAAACCCGCGTTCGGATCGAACGGGAGATCGACGGCGGCGAGCCGCAGCGAGGCGGCGTCGAGCACCGCGCCGCTGGCGGTGACCCACGACCGGTGAGACAGCGGTGAGCGGAAGAAGCTGAGCACGCCGAGCGACGTGTGGGTCTCCTCCAGCTCCGCGAACCACTGCTGCCAGCTGACCCACAGGTCGTCGAGCAGCTGGAACCGTTCCATGCGCTGCGCCCGGATCAGGATCGAGATCCCGGTCGGCGGCTCCGTCGCGCGTGCCGCGAGTTGTGCCACCAGCACCTCACGTCGCGAGAAGGCGCTGTAGATGGTGGGGAGGTACGCGATGAGGAGGCCGAGCAGGCCGAGCCCACACGCGGCCTCGAGGAAGGCGAAGACATTGGTGGCGAAGTCGGGGGGGCGCACGTAGCCGAGGGTGAACAACGCCGACCCGCTCATCTCGAACGCCCGCTCGAAGCCGCGCACGCCCAGGGCGTGGAAGAACGCGGTGAACGCGCCCAGCGTCATGATCATCCACACCGAGGGCAACACGAGGAGGCCCACCGGCGCGTAGAGCGCCATCACCGAATCGCGCCCGTCGTAGGTCCGTGCGAGACGCGCAATGGCGTTGAAGATCGTGCGCAGTCCCACGAACACGGCCCGTGTGAGTACCGGCGCCGCGGCACGCGGGAGCACGAACGTCCGGATCGCGGAGTCGACCACCAGCAGCATGAGCACGCTGCCGAGCAGGAACCAGAGCACGATGGTCAGGACATGCATGAAGGAGCCACTTTGGCATGCGCGGCCACCGACGCCGCGTGTGCGGTCGCCGGTTTCGGTCGCGCGAGGTCAGTCGTCGGTGCTCGGTTTGCGCCGGCGCTGCTTGCGTTGCGCCTGGCGCCGCTTCGAGTCGAGACGGGCCTGGCGGGCGGAACGGCTCGGCCGGGTGGGGCGCCGGGGGCGGTCGATGTGCAGACCGTCGGCCAGGCGGGCCCGGAGCCGCTCGAGCGCGACGTCACGGTTGCGGGCCTGCGAACGCGTGTCCGACGCGGTGGCGCGCACCACCGGCCCGAGCCGCTCGAGCAACCGCGCCCGCTGACGGGGCCCGAGCGACGGTGAGGTCGCCACTGCGAACCGCACCTCGACCCGCGTGTCGGACGTGTTGGCGTGCTGGCCGCCCGGTCCACCCGAGCCGGTCGTGCGCCACTCGAGCTCGTCGAGGCGGATCGTGCACGTGGGCGTGATCCGGAGCACCCCGGGAGCCGTGGCACCCTCCGCCCCATCCGGGCCTTCCGGGCGCACACGGTCGGCGGACACGCTCCGGTACGCTACCGGCGGGTAGGTACCGGATGCAGGTAGCCCGAAGTGACGACGCCCGGGGGGGCCGAACACGTGAACGTTCGAGCGGGACGACCGCAGCACTGGGTCAAGATCGTCGCGGCGACGGCCGCGCTGGTGACGGCAACCGCGATGCTCGGTGGCGCAGCCGGCGCATCGACACCGGCGGCGACGCGTGCGTCGGCACCCGACCGGGCCGCCGCGGCCGCCAAGCCCGTGAAGGGTGGATCGGTCACCTACGGCCTCGAGGCCGAGACCAGCGGTGGCTGGTGCCTCCCCAACGCCCAGCTCGCGATCTCCGGGATCATGGTGGCGGGCGCCATCTACGACACCCTCACCGCGATGAACTCGCAGGGGAAGTACGTCCCGTACCTCGCCAAGACCGTCACCCACGACGCCACCTACACGCAGTGGACGATCGCGCTGCGTCCCAACATCAAGTTCCAGGACGGTGAGCCCCTCACCGCCGACGCGGTGAAGCAGAACATCGACGCGTGGAAGAAGGGCCGGCTGCTCGGCTTCGTCTACACCGACGTCGCCAGCGTCACCGTGAACGATCCGCTCACGCTCACCGTCACCACCAGCAAGCCGTGGGTCGACTTCGACGCCTTCCTGTTCTTCGACGGCCGCGTCGGCATCGCCGCGCCGGCCCAGTTGAACGACACCGACACCTGCCCCACCAACCTCATCGGCACCGGCCCGTTCATGATCTACGGCGGGGCCGGCAAGTGGGTGCAGAACCAGGAGTTCACCGCCTCCCGCAACCCGAACTACTGGCAGAAGGACAAGAACGGGACCCAGCTCCCCTACCTCGACACGATCACGTTCAAGCCGAACCCCGACGCCACCGCCCGCAGCAACCAGCTCCAGGCCGGCCAGCTCCAGGTGATGCACACCACGAGCGGCGCGCTGATCGCCCAGTACAAGAGCCTCGGCAACCAATACGTGCAGATGCTCCAGGGCCCGGGCCGGCGCGAGGTGCGCTACTACCTGCTCAACGAGAAGCAGGCGCCGTTCGACGACCAGAACGCCCGGCTCGCGGTCGCCTACGCCATCGACCGCAACCAGATCAACCAGATCCGCAACTCGGGCGTGAAGCAGGTCGCCGACGGGCCCTTCGACAAGGACGTGCCCGGCTACCTCAAGAACCCGGGGTTCCCGCAGTACAACCTCAAGAAGGCGACGCAGCTCGCCACCGCCTACAAGGCGGCGCACGGTGGCCAGTTCAAGGTGGTGATCGAGGCCACGAACGACCCCGAGAACAGCGGTGAGGCGCAGCTCATCAAGGAGCAACTGGCCAAGGCCGGCATCGACGGCGCGTTGCAGACGGAAGACCAGGCGTCGTTCATCAACACCGCGCTCGGCGGGAACTTCAGCATGCTCCTGTGGCGCAACCACCCCGGCGACTCGCCCGACGTGAACTACGTGTGGTGGAACACCAACTCGCCGATCAACTTCGGCAAGTTCAACGACCCGCAGCTCCAGACGCTCCTCGACCAGGGCCGCGCCGAGCCCGACCCCACGAAGCAGGCGGCGATCTACCAGCAGGTCAACCAGATCTTCGCCAAGCAGGCGTACAACATCTGGTCCTACTACGACAACTGGGACATCATCGCCCGTTCGAACGTGCGCGGCCTCGCCGGTCCCCCGCTCCCCGACGGGGGCGGACAGCCGGCGTTCGTGTACGGCCGCCACCCGGTGCTCGGCATCTGGCTGGCGAAGTAGCGCCCTTCGCGCATGCCCATCATCCTCCGGCGGTTCGTGCAACTGGTCGTGGTGGTGGTGCTGTCCACCCTGTTCACGTTCAGCCTGCTGCGCCTCCTGCCCGGTGATGCCGCCGACGCCGCGATCCCGTTCGGCACCGCGGCGCAGCGGCAGCAGTTCCGCGTCGACAACGGCCTCGACAAGCCGTTCTTCCAGCAGTACGGCACGTGGCTGTGGAACATCGCCCACGGCGACTTCGGCAAGGACTACCAGAACAACGTCGAGGTGAGCGACAAGATCCGCAACGCGCTGCCGGTGTCGCTGCAACTCATGCTCTACGCGCAGATCCTCGCTTTGGTAGTGGCGGTGCCCCTCGGCGTGCTCACGGCGCACCGCGCCGGCACCAAGACCGACCGCGCGGTCAACACCGGCGCGTTCGCGCTGCTGGCCCTGCCGAGCTTCGTGCTCGCGCTCGTGCTCACGTACTGGGTCGGCGTGAAGTGGCAACCCCACTTACCCTGGCTCGGGCAGATACCCGCGGGCGGGTACTCACCGGGCTGGCTCGAAGCACTGTTCGGTCGGCCGACGGGCGATCTCGGTGCCCACTTCGCCACCATGCTGCTGCCCGCGATCTCGCTGGCCGCCGGATTGGTGGCGGTGTACATGCGCCTGCTCCGTAGCGACATGATCGCGACGCTGCAGGAGAACTTCATCACCATGGCGCGGGCCAAGGGGCTGTCCGATCAGCGGATCCTCTGGCGGCACGCGTTCCGGCCGTCGAGCCTCACGCTCCTCACCGTCGCCGGGCTCAACTTCGGCACCCTGATCGGCGGGGCGGTCGCGGTCGAGATCATCTTCGGGATCCCGGGCATCGGCACCCTCATCTACCAGGCGATCAGCGACCGCCAGGTCGTCGAGTTGCAGAGCTACATCGCGATCATCGCCATCGGCTACGTGCTCATCAACTTCACCATCGACACCCTCTACATCGTGCTCGACCCGAGGATCCGGCGTGCCCGAGCGGCCTGACGCCACGCCCTCGTCGGCCAGGAGCGGTCCCCCCACCGCGCTGCGCTCGCTCACCGGCGACGCGGCCGACCGCGCCATGCCCGCCGACGCGGGCAGCGTCGACGTCGCCGCGGTCACGTCGGGGCCGGAGTCGAAGCGGCGGCGCCGCCGGGGCTGGGGTGGACTCGGTTTCGCCGGATGGTTCTCCGTCGGCTGGCTGGTGTTCGTGGTCGGCGGCGCGCTGCTCGCCCCGTACCTCCCGCTCGACGACCCCAAGAACTCGATCACCGACATCGCCCGCCGCGGCCCGTTGGCCACCGCCGGTTCCGCCCCCGGCCACCTGCTCGGCGGCGACGGCAACGGCCGCGACATGCTCTCCCGCCTGCTGTGGGGTGGCCGCACCACGTTGTTCGTCGCGACCGTCGCCGTCCTCATCGGCTTCGTGATCGGCGGGTTCCTCGGCCTGCTCGCGGGCTACTACCGGGGCAAGGCCGACACCGTCCTGTCGGGCCTCTTCGACGTCTTCCTCTCGATCCCCGCGGTGATCCTGGCGCTGGCGCTGGTCACCATCCTGCGCACCCCCGCGGCGGCATCGGGCCACGCCACCGCGGGCCTCGACCCCGAGGTCGCGCTGATCATCGCGTTGGGGATCGTGTCGATCCCGGTGCTCGGGCGGATCACGCGCGCGAGCACGTTGTCGTGGTCGGAACGCGAGTTCGTGCTCGCGGCGCGCGCGCAGGGCGCCAAGAACGGTCGCATCATCCGGCGCGAGGTGCTCCCGAACGTGCTCCCCGCGATGATCTCGATCGCGCTCCTCGGGGTGGCGGTGGCCATCGTGGCCGAGGGCACGCTGAGCATCCTCGGTGCGAGCGTCGAGCCCGACACGCCCACGTGGGGCAACATGATCGCGGGCGGTCGTCAGGTCATCGCCATCGCTCCGCACATCGTGTTCGAACCCGCGCTCATGATCTTCTTCACCGTGCTCGCGCTCAACTTCCTCGGCGACGCCATCCGCGCCCGCTTCGACGTCCGCGAGGGCGGGCTGTGACGCCCGCCGACCAGTTCCCCGACGCCGCGCCCGGCACGCCGCTGCTGCAGGTCGAGGACGTGTCGACGCACTTCGACACCGACCGCGGGATGGTGCGCGCGGTCGACGGCGTGTCGTTCACCCT
This sequence comes from uncultured Actinomycetes bacterium, assembly GCA_963819735.1. Classification (GTDB taxonomy): domain Bacteria; phylum Actinomycetota; class Acidimicrobiia; order IMCC26256; family DASPTH01; genus CAWFXC01. Next base: position 190,391 of record CAWFXC010000003.1, read on the forward strand.
CGAGCGCGGCCGCACGCTCGGGATCGTCGGCGAGTCGGGGTCGGGCAAGACCGTTCTCTCGCGTTCGGTCATGGGGTTGCTGCCCAAGAAGGGCGTCGTGCGCCGCGGCAGCATCCGCTTCGAAGGGGTCGAGATCGGTGACGCAACCCCGAAGCAGATGCGCAAGTACTGGGGCGCCCACATGGCCATGGTGTTCCAGGACCCGATGACCTCGCTCAACCCGGTCATGAAGGTCGGGCACCAGATCACCGAGTCGATCCACACGCACCTCGACGTGAGTCGCTCGTTCGCCAACGAGTTGGCGCTCTCGTTGCTCGAGTCGGTGCGCGTTCCCGACCCGGCCCGCCGCATGCAGGAGTACCCGCACCAACTCTCCGGAGGTCTGCGGCAACGCATCTGCATCGCGGTGGCGTTGGCGGCCGGGCCGCAGTTGCTCCTCGCCGACGAACCCACCACTGCGCTCGACGTCACCGTGCAGGCCCAGGTGCTCGACCTGCTCGAACTCCAACAGCGCGAGCGCTTCATGGCGCTGGTGCTCGTCACCCACGACCTCGGCGTCGTCGCCGGGCGCGCCGACGAAGTGCTGGTGATGTACGCCGGGCAGGTCGTCGAGAAGGCGCCCACCGCCGTGCTCTTCGCCGAGATGAAGATGCCCTACACCGAGGCCCTGCTGCGTTCGATCCCCAAGATCGCCGAACCCAGCCACACCCGGCTGGCGGCGATCCCCGGCCGCCCTCCCGATCTCGTCGACCCGCCGGTGGGCTGTCGGTTCGCGGCGCGGTGCGCCTACGTGCAGGACCGCTGCCGGGAGGAACAGCCGCCGCTCCGCCCGGGCCCCGCGGCGGGACACGAGTTCCGCTGCTGGTTCCCCGTCGGCACGCCGGAGGGCCGCGACGCACTCGAGCGCAACCAGGCTGCAGGTATCGAACCCGGCACGGTGGTGGCCTGATGGTGGTGGCCTGATGGCCGGCACCGGCACCGCGCACCTCCGTCCGGAGCACGACGTGCTGCTGCGGGTGGAGGACCTCGTGGTCGAGTTCCACGCCGAGCGGGGCACCCGGGTGAAGGCGGTCTCGGGGATCAGCCTCGACGTTGCCGCGGGCGAGACCCTCGGCCTGGTGGGCGAGTCGGGGTGCGGGAAGTCGACGACCGGACGCGCGGTCATGCAACTCCCCCGGCCGACGTCCGGGAGTGTGCAGTTCGACGGCGTGGAGCTCACCGAGCTCAAGGGCGAGCAGCTGCGCGCCACCCGCCCCCGCATGCAGATGATCTTCCAGGACCCGATCTCGTCGTTGAACCCGCGCCGGAAGGTCGGCGACATCGTGGCCGAAGGACTCGAGATCTGGCACGTAGGCGACGCCGCCGGTCGGCGGGCCAAGGTCGACGAAGTGCTGGCCGCGGTCGGTCTCGATCCCGCGGCGGCGCGTGACCGTCGCCCGCACGAATTCTCCGGCGGTCAGTGCCAGCGGATCTCGATCGCCCGTGCCCTCGTGACCGAGCCCAAGCTCATCATCTGCGACGAACCGGTGTCGGCGCTCGACGTGTCGGTGCAGGCCCAGATCCTCAACCTGCTCGAAGACATGAAGCAGCGGTACCAGCTCACCATGGTGTTCATCGCCCACGACCTCGCGGTGGTGAAGAACGTGAGCGACCGCGTCGCGGTGATGTACCTCGGCAAGCTGTGCGAGGTGGGCACGCCCGACGATCTCTACGCGCAGCCCGCGCATCCGTACACCGCCGCGCTGTTGGCGGCGATCCCGGTGCCCGATCCCGGCTCGCACGCCGAGGACGCGCGCGTGCTCGGCGGGGAGATCCCGTCGAACACCGATCCGCCGACCGGATGCCGCTTCCGCACCCGCTGCCCGAAGGCGCAGGCCCGGTGCGCGGAGGAGGAACCGATGCTCCGCTCAGTCAATGGCGGCGCGGTCGAGAACGATGACGGCGCGGTCGAGAACGATGAGGTCGGGAACGGCGACGGCGAGGTGGGCGCGGGGCAGTTCGTGGCGTGTCACTTCCCGCTCGCGCCGGGCGAGCAGTTGGAATTCCCGGCCGTCGACGTCGTCGACTGACCGGCGCCGGACGCACCACCGCGGCCGGCCAGGCGGTCGGCGATCCAGTGCAGGAAGTCGGCGCTGCCCGCCGTGAGCACGCCACTGTGGGTCGCGCCGGCGTACACGGTGTAGCTGAGCGGATCGCCGAGGGCGCACGCCCGGGTCACGTAGGCCTGCGTCGACGGTTCGGGCACCAGTTGATCGGCGTCGCCCTGGAGCACCAGCGTCGGGATCTTCGTCGCCACCCGCCCCGGCGTGCTCCGCAGCAGCGCGGTGTGGATCGACGGCACCGCGTTCGGATCACCGCGCAACACGCTGATGTCACGGTCGCGGAAGCCGACCAGAGTCGCGAATAGGCAGCCGCCACCGTCGAGCTGCTGCACCGCGGCCGCCGCTTCGGGGGTGAGCACCGCGTCGATGCCGGCGTTCGGGAAGGCCGCGCCGATCCCTTCCGCGATCATCGCCGCGAAGCCGCGCGTGGCCGGCACGACCGCGGCGGCGGCAAGGAACGTGGCCGGCTCGGTGGCGGGGGCGAACGCGGCGACCCCCTTCACGCGGAGCTCGGGCGCGTACGTGGGTGCGAGCTGCCCGGCGAACAGCGCGGCCTGGCCGCCCTGCGAGTGCCCGGCGACCACCACCGTCTTCCCCGCGCCGGTGCCGTCCGATCCGGCGCTGAGTCGACGCGCGGCGCGGGCGATGTCGAGCACGCTGCGGCCTTCGCTCTCGCCCACGAGGTACGGGTGCGGCCCGGGGGTACCGAGCCCCTCGTAGTCGGTGGCCGCGACCGCGTAGCCGGCATCGAGGAACTGCTGTTCGAACGGCAGCGTCGTGCCGACGGTGTCGGCCCGCGACGGCGCGCACTGGTCGGCCAACCCGGTCGTGCCGTGCGCCCACGTCACGATCGGTCGGCCACCCGCGGGCGCCGGCGCAGCCGGGGCGACGACCACGCCCGACACCGCGATGTCGCGCCCGTCGAGCGCACGCGAGTGGTACAGCACCTTCCAGGCCCGCGCGCCTGCGGGCGCGGCGATTGCGAGCGTGCGGATGATCGCGCCCGGCGCCCCCTTCGGCAGCGGGTCGGGCGGCGAGTAGAACGCGTCACCGGCCACCGGCGGCGCGGCCTCCCTCCCGGATGCGGTTGCTGCACCGGATGCGGCCGCGGGCGCGGTCAGCGCGCCGAGGGTCAGCAGCGCAATCACGGCGGCGACGGCCCGGCGCGCCCCCGCCCCGCCCTCGCCGTGCTGCCGCATCCGTGCATGGTGCCACCGGAGTCCCGGCAGTCACCGACGCGCGGACCGTAGGCTCCCGGAAATGAGCGACGCACCGGTCAGCCCGTTCGTGCCCGATCTCCTTGCGGAGCAGGTCGCCTTCGTCACCGGCGGCGCGACCGGGATCGGCAAGGAGATCGCCCGGGTGCTCGGGCACCACGGCGCGCGGATCGCCATCGCCAGCCGCAAGCAGGAACGCCTCGACGCCGCGGCCGCCGAGCTCACCGCCGAGGGCCTCGAGGTGCACATCGACTCGTGCGACGTCCGCGACGCCGCCGCGGTGGCGCGGGTCGTCGGCGGGATCGTCGAACGGTTCGGCCGGCTCGACATCGTGGTGAACAACGCGGCGGGCAACTTCCCCGCTCCGATCAGCAAGATCTCGCCGAACGGCTTCAAGGCCGTCGTCGACATCGATCTCCTCGGCACCTACAACGTGTCGAAGGCCGCGTTCGACGCGTGGCTCGGTGAGCACGGCGGCAACATCGTGAACATCAGCGCGCCGTTCGAGATGAAGGGGGCGGCGATGCAAGCCCACGTGGCGGCGGCGAAGGCCGGAGTCGACTCGCTCACGCGCACCAGCGCGGTCGAATGGGGTCCCTACGGCATCCGCGTCAACGCCATCGCGCCGGGCACCATCGGCGGCACCGAGGGCGTGCGCCGGTTCTCGGAAGCGGTGCCGGGCGCCACCGGCGGGCCGAACAACCCGGTCGGGATCGTCGGCCACGGTGCCGACATCGCCTACGCGGTGCTGTACTTCTGCACCCCGGCGGCCCGGTTCGTGTCGGGCCAGGTGATCGCGGTCGACGGCGCCGCCACCGTCGACCAGCTGAAGCTCAAGCTGGGGCGGGCCTGACCGGATTCGGCGCCGCGACGCGCGATGGCGCGCCCGTGGGTACGACCGCATCACCGACGCGCACGATGCCCGGCTCCACCACGATCGCGCCGATGGCCAGGCAACCGTCGCGCTCCCGGTTGATCGTGCGCAGCACGTCGAGGTCGCGGTCGACCCCACCCGGTTGCGGACGGGTCGTCATCACACAACGGGAGATGCGCTTGGTCACGTCGAGCGTCGCGTCGCCGCACGCGATCGTCGCCCCGACGAGCTCGTCCTCACCGCTCCCGCCGAGCAGCACATTGGCGCGGAACCGGCGACGATCCCACGCGCCGATCGTCGCGCGCGACACCAGCGACAGCTGGGTCCGGGCCGAGTCGTGGAACGCACCCGGCGAGCCGTCGAAACCGATCCATTCGGACGTCGACTCCTCCTCGAACTCGAGGGGATTCTCGTAGACCCGGGCGCCACCGACGGCCGCCGCCCGCAGCTCGACCGGACGACCGAGCCACCCCGTCAGCGCGTCGGCCTCGCGCGCGCACGAACCGTCGGGCAGCGTGATCTCGACCGCGCCGTCGTCGAGCAGCCGGGCCGACGCGAACAGGAGCTCGGGGACACGTCGGGCGGTGAGACCCAAGCCGGTCTCGGTGTCGAACAGGGCGTAGGCGTGGTCGCCGGCAATGCCGGTGGCGGTCACCGTGGCCGTCTCGACCTGCTCACCCTGGAGCGACTTCACCGGGTAGCGCCACAGCTCGAGCACGTCCACCCGGCGACGATACCCGGCGACCCCGCCTCCTCCCCCGGAGCAGGCAACCCCGCCTCCTCCCCCGGAACATCTCGGAGTTGACGTACGCATGCGAGCGCGAACTCCGAGATGCTCGGTGGTTGAAGCAGCCGGACCCCGGGCCCGAAGGCGCGGGGTCCGATCCGCATTCGCGTTACGCCGCCACTGCCGCGGCCGGCTCCTCCAACGCGAGGGCGAGCACGTCGCGCACGTCGTCCACCAGGTGGAACGTCATCACGTCGCGCACCGCCTCCGGCACGTCGTCGAGGTCGGGACCGTTGCGCTTCGGCAGGATCACGGTGTCGAGGCCCGCACGTTGCGCAGCCAGCACCTTCTGCTTCACGCCACCGATCGGCAGCACCCGGCCCTGGAGCGTGACCTCGCCGGTCATGCCCACGCCGGCCTTCACCGGTCGGCCGGTCAGCATGCTGACCAGCGCGGTCGTCATGGTGACGCCCGCCGACGGCCCGTCCTTCGGGATCCCTCCGGCGGGCACGTGCAGGTGCACGCGTCGTTGGGTCGCCGCCGGCACGATGCCGAGCGCACCCGCGTTCGCCTGGACGAACGAGAGCGCGATCTGCGCCGACTCCTTCATCACGTCGCCGAGTTGGCCGGTCAGGGTCAGGCCCTCACCGTCCATCGTCGTCGCCTCGATGAAGAGCACGTCACCACCGGTGCCGGTCACTGCCAGCCCCGTGGCCACGCCCGGCGTCGCCGTGCGATCGGCCACCTCGGAGAAGAACTTCGAGCGGCCGAGCGCGGGCACGACGTCGTCGATCCCGATCGCGACCGGAGGCGTGACCGTCTCCGACGCGATGCGCGACGCGGTCTTGCGCAACAGCTTCCCGAGCTCGCGCTCGAGGTTGCGCACACCGGCTTCACGCGTGTAGTCGGTCACGACCGTACGCAGCACGTCATCCGACACCGAGACGTCGTCGGCGGTGAGACCGTTGCGCTCGAGCTGACGGGCGAGCAGGTGATCGCGCGCGATGGCGACCTTCTCCTCCTCCGTGTAGCCGTCGAGCCGGATGATCTCGAGCCGGTCCAGCAACGGGCCGGGGATCGTGTCGAGCACGTTGGCGGTGGCCAGGAACAGCACGTCGGACAGGTCGAGGTCGACCTCCAGGTAGTGGTCCCGGAACGTGTGGTTCTGCGCGGGGTCGAGCACCTCGAGCAGCGCCGACGACGGATCGCCGCGCCAGTCGTTGCCCAGCTTGTCGACCTCGTCGAGGACGATGACCGGGTTCATGGTGCCGGCCTCGGTCAGCGCGCGCACGATCCGCCCGGGCCGGGCGCCGACGTAGGTGCGCCGGTGACCACGCAGCTCCGCCTCGTCGTGCACACCACCGAGGGCGACGCGCACGAACTCACGCCCGAGCGCGTTCGCCACCGACTCGCCCAACGACGTCTTGCCGACGCCCGGAGGGCCCACCAGGGCGAGGATCGCGCCCGCGCCGCGACGGTGCTTGCCGTGCTCACGCGTGGTCGCCTCATCGGCGTCGTCGGTCGCCCGCTCGGCGCGCAGCTTGCGCACCGCCAGGTACTCGACGATGCGGTCCTTCACGTCGTCGAGACCGGTGTGGTCGGCGTCGAGGATGGCGCGCGCGGCACCGATGTCGTACTGCTCGTCGGAGCGCTTGCCCCACGGGATGTCGAGCACGGTGTCGAGCCACGTACGGATCCAGCCGTGCTCCGGGCTCTGGTCGTTCATGCGCTCGAGCCGGTCGACCTCGCGCTCGACCGCAGCGCGCACGTCGTCGGGCAGGACCGCCTCCGACAACCGGCGCCGGTACTCGGCCACCGCGTCGTCGGAATCACCGGTCTCGCCCAGCTCCTGGCGGATCGCCTGCAGTTGCTGGCGCAGCATGAACTCGCGCTGCGTCTTGTCCATGCCCTCGGTGACCCGGTTGCGGATCTGCTCGGACACGTCGAGCTCGGCCAGGGTGTCGCGCGCCCACGCCAGCGCCTTCTCCAGCCGCGCCTCGGGGTCGAGCTCTTCGAGCAGCTCGACCTTGCGCTCGACGGAGAGGTCGGGCGACCAGCCGGCGGTGTCGGCCAGCGCGCCGGGGTCGTCGACGCCGGACAGCGCGTCGGCGATGCGGGGCGAACCCAGCTTCTCGGCGATGCCGCGCACGATGGCGCGGTACTCGCGGGCCAGCTCACGGGTACGGCCGGAGTAGTTGGCGGGCTCGGCCACGGGCTCGGCCTCCACCCACAGTCCGGGCTGCCCGGTCGCGACGGGGCCGCCCACGATCGCCCGGGACAGGCCGCGCAGCACGAGTGCCCGCTGCCCGCCGGGGAGCTCGCCCTCGTTCTCCACGCGGGCCACGGTGCCCACACGGGTGTAGCCACTCCCCACGCGGGGCACCAGCAACACTCGGCGGTCACCCGCCGAGCGCGCCGTCGGCGGCGTCACGGGCCTCCGGCGACTCGACGGCGAGGGTCACCACCATCTGCGGCAGGACCACTCCCGTGGTCAGCGGCAGCAGCGGCAGCGTCAGACCCTCGATCTCTCGGGTGCCTTCGCGGCCGAATTCCTGGTCGTTGTCGGTCTCGGTCATCTTTGGTCCTCACGGGTGTGGTTGTTGATTACACCATTACGTGAGGGCGACAACCGCCGAGCCGGGGTCGACATTCCCGATCCGGTCGCCCGGATTTACAGCAGGCCGGTCTCCCGCAGCCAGGGGATCGTGCGGCCCAGGCCGTCGGCCAGGGTGACCGGCTCGTAGCCGAGGCGCTCCACCGTGAGGTCGTTCACGAAGAACGGCTCCGGGAACTGCTTGCGGGCGAGGGCCACGAGGCTCGGGCCGTAACGGGCGGCCACCTCGGGGTCGTCGAGCTCCTCGGCCGACACCGTGGCCACCCGCGTGGGCGAGCCGGCCACGTCGGCGGCGGCGTTGCAGAAGAACGGGACCCCGCCGACGTCCTCGGGCCGCCCGAAGGCGAGGTACCGCTCCCCGGCCACTCCGCGGCGGGTGGCCAGCACCGACGCCCGGGCGACGTCGTCGGCGAAGACCCACGGGATCGGGAACGCCAGGTACTCGGTGATCTCGCCCCGGATCGCGCCGACGATGCGGGCGTTGTAGCTCGGAACCACCATCGACCGCTCGGGCAACGGGGACGTGCCGTAGGCGCCGCCCGAGATCACGATGCAGATGTCCTGACCGTCGTCGACCCGGGCCATGGCGTCGAGGAACGCCCGCAGCTTCGTCTGCGTGTAGGGGTCGTCGCTGGGCGACGGATCCAGGGGCGAGTGCTCGGTGAGCGGCGCGGTCTTGGCGTCGAAGAACGTGGTGGTGCTCAACTGCACCACCCGTTCCGCACCGACCTTCGCGGCGGCGTCGAGCACGTAGCCGGTACCGACGACGTTGACCGCCTCGTGCTCACCCGGCACCTGCGTGGGACCGCCCAGCACCGCGGCGGAGTGGATCACGTAGCGACAGCCGTCGGCCGCCGCGAGCACCGCGTCGGCATCGGTGATGTCGCCGCGGACGATCTCGACGCCCAGCGCCTCGAGCGGGCCGGTGCCGCTGCCCTCGCGCACGAGCGCCCGCACCGAATCGCCCTGCTCCAACAGCAGCTTGGCGATGTTGGACCCGATCATCCCGGTCGCGCCGGTGAGAAATACCCACGCTCCCCCGTCGCTCGCTCCGCTCACTTCGTCCCACCTCCCCCGTCGCTCGCTCCGCTCACTTCGTCCCACCTCCCCCGTCGTCGCGTGGTCCTATGAAGGGAAGCTGCGCCTCGATGGCGGCGACGAGGTCGGCGTCGTCGGGCGTGACCTGCGGACGGAAGCGACCGACAACCTTGCCGTCGGGCGCGACCAGGAACTTCTCGAAGTTCCACTTCACGTCGCCCGCTTCGCCGTCGGCGTCGGCCGCCTCGGTGAGCTCGGCGTAGATCGGGTGCCGCTGCGCGCCGTTGACGTCGATCTTCTCGAAGATCGGGAAGGTGACGCCGTACGTGGTGTCGCAGAACTCGCGGATCTCCTCGGGCGTGCCCGGCTCCTGGCCCATGAACTGGTTGCTCGGGAAGCCGAGCACCTCGAACCCGCGGGCGGCGTACTGCTCGTGCAGCTTCTGGAGCCCCTCGTACTGCGGCGTGAGCCCGCACTTCGAGGCGACGTTCACGACGAGGAGCGCCTTGCCCTCGTAGTTGGCGAGGCTGCTCGGCTCGCCCTCGAGCGTGTTGATCGGTGCGTCGTAGATGGCCATCGGATCCTCCTGAGACTGGTCCCCGGGACGGGTGGCCGCAGCCTACGCGCCCGGGCCGGTCATCTCCTCGGGCCGCACGTAGCGGTCGAACTCCTCGCCCGTGAGGTGCCCCAGCTCCACCGCCGAGTCGCGCAACGTGCCCTTGTTCTTGTGCGCGTGCTTCGCGATGGCGGCCGCGTTGTCGTAGCCGATGTGCGGGTTGAGCGCGGTGACGAGCATGAGCGAGTTCGCCACGTGTTCGGCGATGCGCTCCTCGTTCGCTTCGACGCCCGCGATCGCGAACTCGCGGAACGTGTCGCACACGTCGGTGAGCAGGTCGACCGAGTGCAGGAAGTTGAAAATCATCACCGGCTTGAACACGTTGAGCTCGAAGTTGCCCTGCGAGCCGGCGATGCCGATCGTGGTGTCGTTGCCGATCACCTGCACGCAGACCATCGTCATCGCCTCGCTCTGCGTCGGGTTCACCTTCCCCGGCATGATCGACGAGCCGGGCTCGTTCTCCGGCAGCACCAGCTCGCCGAAGCCGGCGCGCGGCCCGGAGGCCAGCCAGCGGATGTCGTTGGCGATCTTCATGAGCGACACCGCGAGAGTCTTCAACGCGCCGCTCGCCATCACCAACGCGTCGTGCGCGGCGAGGGCGGCGAACTTGTTGGGTGCCGACACGAACGGAAGCCCGGTGAGCGTCGGCGATCGTCGCCGCGGTGCGCTCGGCGAACTCGGGGTGCGTGTTGAGCCCGGTGCCGACCGCGGTACCGCCGATCGCGAGCTCGTAGAGGCCCGGCAACACCGAATCGATGCGCGCGAGGTCGGCGTCGAGCTGCGCGACGTAGCCGCTGAACTCCTGACCCAGCGTGAGGGGCACCGCGTCCTGGAGGTGGGTGCGGCCGATCTTGACGATGTCGGCGAACTCCTCGGCCTTCGCCGCGAGCGCGTCGCGCAGCCGGGTGACCGACGGGACCAACTCGTGGACGACCTCCTCCGCCGCCGCGATGTGCATGGCGGTCGGGAAGGTGTCGTTCGACGACTGCGACATGTTCACGTCGTCGTTCGGGTGGATGGGCGACTTGCTGCCCCGCTCCCCGCCCGCGAGCTCGATGGCCCGGTTGGAGATCACCTCGTTGACGTTCATGTTGGTCTGTGTGCCGCTGCCGGTCTGCCACACGAACAACGGGAACTCGTCGCCGTGCGCGCCGGCGATCACCTCGTCGGCGGCGTCGACGATCAGTGCGGCCTTCTCCGGCACCAGCTTCCCGAGCTCCTGGTTCACCAGCGCGGCGGCCTTCTTGAGCACCGCCATCGACCGGATCACCGCCTCGGGCATGCGGTCGGTGCCGATGGAGAAGTGGTGGAGCGACCGTTGGGTCTGGGCTCCCCAGTACCGATCGCTCGGCACCTCGATCGGGCCCATGCTGTCGGTCTCGGTACGCGTGGTCATGAACGGCTCCCGGCGTCGGCGTGCGCTCGGAAGGTAGCGCGCGGTCCTCCGTCAGCTCCTCTCGCGGCGACGCTCGCCCGCTCCTTACGCGCCGCGCTGCCCCCGTACTTTCCGCACCGTCCGGTCCATGGTGCCCCGCACGTACGGACCCAGGAGGCCCGACGCGCGGGCCAACGCCCGGGTCTGGAAATCGGCAGTGATGACCAGCCGGTCCTTCTCGATGCCGGTCACCAACGCGCGGGCGACGGTGTCGGCCTCGCGCGGCTTGATCGCGGCCGAGATGGCGTCGGTCTCCGGCGGCTTCAGCTTGTTCTCGCGGTCGAACCCCGGGGTACGCGTATCGGGGGGATACGCGCACGCGACGACGATGCCGTACGGCGCCAACTCGGGCCGGAGCGTCTCGGTGAGACCGCGTACCGCGTACTTCGCCGGCCCGTACGCCGAATAGCCGAACACCCCGATCAAGCCCGCGGTCGACGAGATCGTCACGATGTGCCCGCGACGACGCTCGATCATCGACGGCACCACCGCGCGCACCGCGTACAACGTGCCGAAGTAGTCGACTTCCATCTGGTCGCGGAACACGTCGTCGGCCAGCGTCTCGAAGTAGCCCGGATGCGACGAGCCGGCCGAGGTGACGAGGACGTCGACCGGCCCCTGCGTCGCGACCAGCGCGGCGACGGCGTCGCGCACCGCCTCGGGCCGGGCGACGTCGGCACTCGCGGTCGCGACGGAACCGGCGCTCGTGGCCACGCCGTCGAGCAGCTCGGCGGCCGCGGCGAGCCGGGCGACGTCGCGCGCGACGAGCGAGACGCGCGCGCCCCGCGACGCGAGCAGGCGCGCGGTGGCGAGGCCGATCCCGCTCGATCCCCCGGTGATCACCACGTGCGCGCCCGCGAGTTTCGTCACTGCGTGATCGTGCCACGCGCGGCACGGCCGTGCCTGAACCGGTGCCGAAGAGCACGTGCACTACGGTCGCGTCGTGTTGCGACGCCCCCTCCTGGTACCGGGTGTCGCCCTCCTGGTGACGCTCGTCGGGATGGCCGCGACGCCGGCAGTCGCGAGCGCGGCGGTCGCGACCCGGGCTGTCGCGACCCGGGCTGTCGCGACCCCGGCCGCGTCGAGCGCCCCGTTCCACGTGCAGCCGAGCGTCAACCAGGTCGCCGTCACCGGCGCCAAGACCGGATCGGTCGCCGAGCTGCAGAACGCGCGGGGGAAGACCACCGCCACCGGCCCCGTCGACAGCGCCGGCAGCGTGCTGTTCCGCAAGGTGCCCACCGGCGCGGGCTACGCCGTCGTGGTCGACGGCGAGAAGTCGGCGCCGGTGAAGGTGATCGGCCCGAACGACGTCCCGCCCCAATCGTTCTATTCGTCGCAGCACCTCGAGCCGGGCTTCGGCTACCTGGAGACGCGCGACGGCACGCTGCTGTCGATCGACGTCCATCTGCCGGGCCCGGTCGCCGACGGCCCCTACCCCACCGTCGTCGAGTACTCCGGGTACGACCCGTCGAACCCCGACAGCGACCAGCCGGCGTCGACGATCGCGCGGCTGCTCGGCTTCGCCACCGTCGGCGTGAACATGCGCGGCACCGGGTGCTCCGGTGGCTCGTGGGACTACTTCGAGCCGTTGCAGTCACTCGACGGCTACGACGCCATCGAGACCGTCGCCGCGCAACCGTGGGTCGCCAACGGGAAGGTCGGCATGGTCGGGATCTCCTACCCCGGCATCACACAACTCTTCGTGGCGCAGACCCGCCCGCCGCACCTCGCCGCCATCACCCCGCTGTCGGTGCTCGACGACACCCACGCGACCGTGTACCCCGGAGGGATCCTCAACACCGGGTTCGCGCTGAGTTGGGCGCAGGATCGCCAGGCCGACGCCGAGCCGCAGGGTCAGCGCTGGGCGGAACGGCGCATCGAACGGGGCGACACGACGTGCGAGGCCAACCAGGCCCTGCGGCTCCAGAGCCCGAGCGTGATCAAGCGGATCCGCGAGAACGCGTTCCTCGACGGTGCCGCGACCGACGCGCTCGCGCCGGCCACCTTCGTCCACCGCATCGACGTGCCGGTGTTCATCGCCGGCTCGTGGCAGGACCAGGAGACCGGCAGTCACTTCGCCAACATGCTCGACGCCTTCGCCCCCGGCGTCCCGTTGAAGGTGACGGTGATGAACGGGGTGCACGCCGACTCGATCGGGCCCGCGGTGCTGTCGCAGTGGATCGAGTTCCTCGACTTCTACGTCGCGCGCAAGATCCCCACGGTGGCGCCGGCGACGCGCGCACTCGCCGCGGTGTTGCTGTCGCGCATCTTCGGCTCCGGCGTCACCCTGGCGCCCGACCGGTTCACCGGCGAAGCGAGCTACGCGGCGGCGCTCGCCGCCTACCAGGCCGAGCCACCGGTGCGCGTGCTGTTCGACGTCGGGGCGGGCGGTGCAGCCAAGGGCGCCCCGATACCCGGCTTCTCGATCACCGCGCCGTCGTGGCCGATTCCCCGCACCACCCCGACGACCTACTACTTCGGTCCCGGCGGCACGCTCACCCCGCAGCGGCCGACCGCCACAACCACCGGCGCCGGGACGACGGGCACGGCCGCCGACCGGTACGACTACGACCCGGCCGCGTTCCCGGCCACCGACGCCGCGGGCGGAGTGGCGCGAGCAGCGGAAACGGCAGCGCGGTCGCCGGGTTCGCGCCCACCTACAACTGGAAGCCGGTGCCCGCGGGCAAGGCCCTGGCCTACGTGAGCGCGCCCCTCACCGACAACGTCGTGATGGCCGGCACCGGGAGCGTCGACCTGTGGCTGCGCTCGACCGCACCCGACGTCGACCTCGAGGTGACGATCAGCGAGGTCCGGCCCGACGGCCGGGAGACCTACATCCAGAGCGGCTGGTTGCGGGCGAGCCAGCGCAAGCTCGACGCCGCGAAGCTCGACCGCGGTGCTCCCGGTGCAGACCTTCAAGGAGGCCGACGTCGCACCCCTGCCGAAGGGCCGGTTCACGCAGGTCCGGGTCGCGCTCTACCCGTTCGCCCACGCGTTCCGGGCCGGCTCGCGGATCCGCATCGTCGTGCAGCCGCCGGGTGGCAACCGGCCGGCCTGGGCGTTCGACGCGCTGCGCTACAACCACCCGGTGACCAACACGATCGCCCGGTCGGTGGCGCAACCGTCGAAGGTGGTGCTGCCCGTGGTACCGGGTATCACTGTCCCCACCCCGCTCCCCGCGTGCGGCGCGCTGCGGGGGCAACCGTGCCGCCCCTACGTCCCGCTGACCAATGACCCCACCGGAGGTTCGTCGTGAGCACGCCCTCACCCGTCAACGAGCTCAGTGATCGCTACGTCGAGCGTTTCGCCGCCCTCGATCCGCTGGGCGCCACCGGCGAGGGGATCGGCGGCCACGACCACGAGATGACCGACTACTCGCCCGACGGCGCGGCCGAACGGGCCGAGCACGACCAGGCCACGCTCCGGGCGCTCGCCGCGCTCGATCCCGCGCAGCAGGACGACCGCGATCGCATCGCCGCCGAGGTGCTGCGTGAGCGACTCGAACTGAGCTTGGAGGAGCACGATGCCGGTGAGCGTCTGCGCGACCTGCGCGTGCTCGGCAGCCCGGTGCAGTCGGTGCGGATGGCGTTCGACCTCATGCCCCGCGACACCGCCGAGCAATGGGCCACGGTGGCCGAGCGGCTCGCGCTCGTGCCCCAAGGTCTGTCGAGCATCGAAGCGGCGTTGGCCGAGGGTGCGGCGCAGGGCATCGTCGCCGCGCGCCGGCAGGCGGTCGCGTGCACGCAACAAGCCGACACGTGGGGCGGCCAGGACTCCGCCACCCGCCCGTTCTTCCTCACCCTCGTCGACGAGTACGACGCCTCCGACGCGGTCGACCGCGCGTTCCGCACGCGGCTCGAGGAGCTCGCGGTGCGGGCCACCGACGCGTACGCCGCGCTCGGCCGCTTCCTCGTGGAGGAGTACGCGCCGCACGCATCGGAGCACGATCCCGTCGGTCGCGAGCGTTACTCGCTGTATTCGCGCGACTTCAACGGCATCGAGCTCGACCTCGACGAGACCTACGCGTGGGGCTGGGAAGAGCTGCACCGCATCGAGCACGCGATGGGGCAGGTGGCGGAGCGCATCATTCCGGGGGCCGACGTCGACACCGTGATCGCGCACCTCGAAACCGATCCCGAGCGGGCGATCGAGGGCGTCGACGCGTTCCGCCGCTGGAACCAGGACCTCCTCGACTCCACCGTCGCCGCGCTCGACGGCGTGCACTTCGACATCCCGGCGCCGGTGCGGAAGGTCGAGGCGATGATCGCGCCCCCGGGGGGCGCCGCCGCGATGTACTACACGGGCCCGGCCGAGGACTTCAGCCGGCCCGGGCGCACGTGGTACCCGACGCTGGGCAAGACCCGTTTCCCGTTGTGGGGCGAGGTGTCGATCTGTTACCACGAGGGTGTCCCGGGCCATCACCTCCAGATCGCCCAGGTGCGCTACCTCGCCGATTCGCTGAGCCGCTACCAGCGCACCCTCGCCGGCACGTCGGGCCACGCCGAAGGGTGGGCGCTCTACGCCGAGCGGCTCATGGGCGAGCTCGGCTTCCTCGACGACCCCGCCTACGAGCTCGGCATGCTGCGCGCCCAGGCCATGCGCGCGGTGCGGGTGGTCGTCGACATCGGGATGCACCTCGAGCTGCCGATCCCCCGCCACGAGCGCTACCAGCCCGGCGAGACGTGGACGCCGGAGCTGGCGTTGCCGTTCGTGATCGAGCGCAGCAAGTTCCCGGCCGACTTCATGGCCAGCGAGGTCGACCGCTACCTCGGGCTCCCCGGCCAGGCGATCAGCTACAAGGTCGGTGAGCGGGTGTGGCTCGGCGCGCGCGACGACGCCCGGGCGCGTGCCGGTGCCGGCTTCGACCTCAAGGAGTTCCACCGGCGCGCGCTCGACCTCGGGCCGATGGGGCTCGCCCAGCTCGAACGCGAGCTGGCGCGCCTCTGAGCGCGTGTCGAGCGCGTGTCCGAGCGCGGCGCGACGCCGGTTCGGCTACAGCCGGCCGGACTCCCGGGCCGCCGCTTCCGCCGCCTCGAGCTGTTCGGCGACGATGGCGAGCCCACCGTTCCAGAACTCCGGGTCGGCGAGGTCGAGGCCGACGATCGCGCCGAGATCCTCGGGCGAACGCGAGCCACCGGCCGCGAGCAACTCGAGGTACTGCGGCACGAACTCGTCGCCGCGCTGCTCGTAGGCGCGGTACACCGACAGCGCCAGCAACTGGCCGTAGGAGTAGGCGTACACGTAGCCGGGGGTGCCCATGAAGTGCGGGATGTACGACCACCACGTGCGGTAGCCGGGCGTGATCTCGACGGTGTCGCCGAGCATGGCCGCCTGGGTCTCCTCCCACGCCTCGTTGAACTGCTCCACCGAGAGCTCGCCCTCGTTGCGCCGGCGGGTGTGCACCCGATCCTCGAACCGGTTCATCGCCACCTGCCGGAACACGGTGGCGATCTGTCCCTCGAGGCTCTCGGCGAGCAGCGCGAGTCGCGCCGCGGGATCCGACGTGGCCGCGAGCAGGCGCCCGAACGTGACCGTCTCACCGAACACCGATGCCGTCTCCGCCAGCGTGAGCGGCGTGGTCTGGTGGAAGATGCCCTGCTCGCGCGCCAGGTACGCGTGCAGGCCGTGGCCCATCTCGTGCGCGAGCGTGAGCACGTCGCGCCGACGGCCGGTCCAGTTGAGCAACAGGTACGGGTGCTGGCTGGGCACGGTGTACGCGCAGAACGCGCCGGGGCGCTTGCCCGGGCGGACCGGCGCGTCGATCCATGCTTCGTCGAAGAACCGGTGGGCGACGGTGGCGAGGTCGGGCGAGAACGACGCGTACGCGTCGAGCACGAGGTCGCGCGCCGCGGTCCAGCCGAACTCCTCGTCGGCCGATGCGACCGAGGCCATGCGGTCGTAGTCGGCCAGCTTGGGCAGCCCCAGTAGTTGCGCTTTGAGCGCGTACCACCGCTGTGGGATGTCGTAGCGCGCCTGCACCGCGTCGACCAGCGCCTGCACCGACTCGTCACTCGCCTCGTTGCTGAGGTTGCGATCAGCCAACCAGTGCGGATAGTGCCGCAGCCGGTCGTCGATCGACTTGTCGACGAGCAGGGTGTTGAACACGAAGGCACGCGTGCGCAGGCCGGGCTCCAGCGCGGTGGAGACGGCCTCGGCCGCGGCCTGCCGCACCTCGCGCTCGGGCGACATGAGCAATGACAGGCCCTGCTCGAGCCCGACCGTCGTCTCCTCGTCGAGGTCGACGGTGATGGCGGAGGTGAGCTCGGAGAACAGGCGCACCCAGGCCCCGCTCGCGGTGAGCGACTTGTCGGAGAGGATCCGCTCCTCCGGCTCGGTGAGGAGGTGCGGGCGATAGCGGCGGGCCGACTCGAGGTAGTGGCGGCAGAACGCGAGGCGGTCGTCGGCGAGGAGTGCCGCGGCCTGCTCGTCGGGCACGGCTGCCCACTCGAGCTCGACGAAGATGATCTCGTTGTTGATCGCGGTGCCGCGCTCGTCGGTGCGCGCCATCAGCGCGCCGACGGCGGGATCGGCGGTGTCGACGGCGAAGCGCAGGCCCGCGTACGACCCGGCGCGGCCGGCCAGCTCGCCGATCGCCGCCAACTCCCGCATGAGCTCGGCGAGGCCGGCGGCGTCGAGCGTCGGCGAGCCGCCCGCGGTACGACGCGAGCGCGTGCGAGCGCCGTTCGGCTTCGTCGAGCATCGCGTCGACGCCTTCGGTGCCGCCGCCGTCGACGAGGGGTTCGAGATCCCAGGCGACGTCGGCGGCGGTGAGGTCGGCTTCGTCGGGGGCGTTCGTGTCGGTGACGGTCATGGTGGGGCCTCGATTCGGGGACGGCGAGCGTTGGAGAAAGGGGCGGGTCAGAAGAGGGTGTCGGTGGGAACTTCGCGCTCGGTGTCGTGCTCGGCCGGGTGCGAGACGTCGGCGCGAGACGTCGGCGCGAAACGTCGGCGCGCGAAACGTCGACGCGCGGGACGGCCAGGTCGAGCGCTTCGGGCAACGGGGCCGAGTGCACCACGACCAGCCGCCGCGTGGCGCGGGTGAGCACGACGTAGAGCAGGCGCAGCCCGGCGCGGTCGGGCGCGACCAGCCGGGCCGGCTCCACCACGATCACGTGATCGAACTCGAGTCCCTTGGAGTCGAGCCCCGACAGGACCGCGACCGGCGCGTCGATCGCTTCGACCGCGTCGGCCACCGCACCGCGGTCGGCCAGCGCGACCGCGAGATCGTCGTGCAACTCGACCGGTGCGATCACCGCGACGGTGCCGCCGCGAGTCGCGGCATCGCGCGCCGACGCCGCGGCTGCGGCGACGAGTGCCTCGGCGGGCACCGTCTGCACCTCGGGCACCGCGCCGGTGCTGCGGACCGGGCGCGCCGGCTCCACCCCCGGCGCCGCCGCGGGGAGAAGTCGGTTGGCGACGTCCATGATCTCGGCCGGGGTGCGGTAGTTGACCGTGAGCGTCACTCGGTGCGGTGGGGTGCGCACGGTGAGGTTGGAGAGGACGTCGTCCCAGCTGGCGAGGGCGCCGGGCCGGCTGGCCTGCCCGAAGTCGCCCACGAGGGTCATGGAACCCGAGGGGCAGCGTCGGGCCAGCATCCGCCACTGCATCGCGGTGAGGTCCTGCGCTTCGTCGACGAGCACGTGGCCGAAGGTGCGGGTCTCCCCGTCGTCGTCGACGGTGGGAGTGGGGTCGGCGCCGTACCGGGCGATCACGTCGGCGGCGTTGGTGAACCCACCGACGCCGAGCTCGTCGACGGTGCGGCGCGCCGCTTCCAGCGTCTCGTCGCGCCGGGCGCGTCGGCGCGCCCGCGGCCGCGCCGACGCGGGCGAACCGAGGATGGCGTCGGCTTCGTCGACCAGCGGGAGGTCGGCGTCGGTCCACGCGACCTGGCCCACGCCGCTCACGCCGGGGGCGCCGACCACGCGGGGCCGGAACAACACCTGTTGCTCCTCGGCGGTGAGCACGCCGTGCGCCGCCGACTTGATCAGCGCCTCGAATCCGAACAGGTCGTGCACCAACTCCGCGCCCGTGAGCACCGGCCACATCCGCTCGAGCACCGCGCGCACTTCGGGCAGGCGCTGCACCCTGGTGGTGAGCTCGTCTTCCCATTCGGGCGGCGCCGGCTCACCGCGCGCGAGCCCCGACGCCACGGTGACGTCGGCGACGGCCGCGGTCGGCCGCGAGTTCGGGCGGCCCGAGGAACTCTCGGGATCGAGGCGTGCGCGTTCGCGCCGGTACGCCTCGACCAGCGCGCGCCGGTACTCGCGCCGGAAGTGATCGAGCAGGAGCATCGTGATGTAGGGCCGGCGTTCGTTGTGCGTGCCGCGCCGGGCGCGGGTGCGATCGACGATGCGACGCGCGTCGCGGCGCCGGAGGCGGAGGCGGTAGCCGTCGAGCGTGACGGTGACGTCGCGCGGCATCGGTCGTTCGCGGTCGCCGATGGCGGCGGCGATGACCTCGGCCATGCGCACGTCGCCCTTCACCGTCGCCGCCGCCTTCGAATCGACACCGGTGACGCGCAGGCGCGGCTTCAGCGACGACGGCGTCGTGAGCGTGACTTCGTCCTCCCCGAGCGACGGCAGCACTTCGTCGATGTAGCGCAGGAAGATCGGGCTCGGCCCCACGAGGAGCACGCCCTGCGCGGCGAGGCGCTTGCGGTGCGTGTAGAGGAGGTACGCGGCGCGGTGCAGCGCAACCGCGGTCTTGCCGGTGCCGGGACCGCCCGACACGATGAGGATCCCGGTGATCGACGCCCGGATCGCTTCGTCCTGTTCGGCCTGGATGGTGGCCACGATGTCGCGCATGCGGCCGGTGCGGGTCTGATCGAGCGCGGCGAGCAGCGCCCCCTCCCCCACGACCGTGAACCCGGATGCGGCCGTGGCCTCGACGTCGAACACCTCGTCGTCGATGCCGAGCAGGCGCCGGCCCTTGGTCTGGAAGTGGCGCCGGCGCGACACTCCCATCGGCTCGACGGCCGTCGCCCGGTAGAAGGGCTCCGCGACCGGGGCCCGCCAGTCGACGACGAGCGACGTGAGGTCTTCGTCGGTGACCGACATGCGGCCGATGTAGAACGGCGCGGGATCGTCGACGACCTCGGCGCGGCGGACCCGGCGCCCGCTGCCGTTGTGCTCGGGAGCGTTCTTGGAGTCTGCGTCGAGGTCGGCGTCGGCGGAACGCGCCTCGGGCGGCAGGAGATCGATGCGGCCGAAGCACAGCGGCGCGTCGCCGATGTCGAGAGCGGCGAGGCGACGGCGGGTGTACGCCTCGGCGGCCTCCCGCTCCAACCGGGCCTGGTGGGTTCCGCCCCGCTGCACCTCGGTGTACCCCTCGGCCACGCGCTCGGCGGCGCGGCGCATGAAATCGAGCCGGGCGTACGCAGCGTCGAGATAGCGCTGCTCCGACGCCAGTTCGGGACTGGCCTCGGGGCTGGTGACAGGCTCGGGTGCGGCCGCGGCGGCGGCCACCGGACGGTCGCTCAAAGACGGAACTCCGGTTCTGGGGAACTCGACAGTCTACGCCAGCTTGATGGTCGACTCCGCTCCGCCACCCGCCAACAGCCGGAATGTCGCGGGCCGGCTCCGCTTCATCTCCTCGGCGCCGGCCGGCTCCGTCTCCTAGATCTGCTCGGGGCGGGTGGCCTGCTCCTCGTCGAGCAGGAGCACGCGCTCGCCCAGGTGGGGCGTCGTGCCGTCGTGCTCGAGCCACCGCCCGCCCAGGTTGGGGACGGGCCCCTCGGCGTTGCCCTCCCCCGGACGCACCAGGTAGCGCTCGAGCGTGCGGACCACGCCGCCGTGGGTGACGACCAGCACCTCACCGTCGTGGGCGGCGGCGATCGTCGCCAGCGCGTCGAGCACCCGGGCGCGCACCGACTCGTCGGGCTCGTACCCCTCCGGACGACGACCCGACTCGAGGTACCCCGGCCAGCCTTCGTCGATCTCGGCGCGGGTCCGCCCCTCCCACGCCCCGGCGTCGCGCTCGCGCAAGAGGGGTTCGACGGTCGGGTCGAGCGGCCGGGCCGCGGTGAGGATCTCGGCGGTGCGGCGGGCCCGGAGCAGGTCCGACGTGTACACCGCGGTCACGCCGTCGAGCCGGGCCGCGGCGGCGGCCGCCTGCTGCTCCCCCAACGGGCTGAGCGGGGGGTCGGCGTGCCCCTGCCAGCGCCCGTCGGCATTCCAGACCGACTGACCGTGGCGGACGACGAGGAGGCGGGTCACGGTGGGGAAGGTAGCGCGGGTAGGTTCGCCCTCGACCTCATCACCGTGAGTCGCGGCGACCGAGCTCGTCAATCGCTTCAACCGCTGTCAACCGGGGGGAACCCAATGCGCGCTGCCGTCTTCACCGAGCAGAACCAGCCGTTGTCGGTCGAGGACGTCGCCACGCTCGACGCCGGCCCCGGCGATGTGATCGTGCGGATCACCGCGAGTGGCGTCTGCCACTCCGACCTCTCGGTGATCAACGGCACCCTCCCCGGCGGGCCGCAGGTCCTCGGGCACGAAGGTGCGGGCGTGGTGGAGGCCGTCGGCTCCGACGTCACCCGCATGAAGGTCGGCGACCGCGTGATCGGCTCGTTCATCCCCGCGTGCGGGGTGTGCTGGTACTGCCTGCACGACCAGTCGAACCTGTGCGCCGAGACCTACCCGGTGATGTTCGTGCCGCGCGTACGGCGCGCCGACGGCACCGAGCTCACCACGTTCACGGGCCTCGGCACCTTCGCCGAGACGATGACGGTGTCGCAGTTCTCGATCGTGAAGGTCGAGACCGATCTCCCCGACTCGCAGCTCGCGCTCATCGGTTGCGGCGTCACTACCGGGGTCGGGGCCGCGCTCAACACCGCGAAGGTGCAACCCGGTTCGATCGTCGCGGTGATCGGTTGCGGCGGCGTCGGCCAGGCCGTGATCCAGGGCGCGCGCATCGCGGGCGCCGCCCGAATCATCGCCATCGACCCGGTGGCCCTGAAGCGCGACGCCGCGCTCGCGTTCGGCGCCACCGACGTGGTCGACCCCGGCGCCGTCGATCCGATCGCCGCGGTACGCGAGCAGCGGGCGGTCGCGGGGCCGACTACGCGTTCGAGGTGATCGGCACCGCCGGCACCATCCGCCAGGCGATCGACACCGCGCGCCCCGGCGGCACCGCGGTGATGGTCGGTGTGCCCCGCCTCGACACCGACGTGCCCATCCCCGCGATGTCGATCCTCGAGGAGAAGCACATCCTCGGATGCGTCTACGGCTCGGCGCAAGTGCGGCGCGACTTCCCCCGCCTGATCAGCCTCATCGAGCAGGGCCGGCTCGACGTCGGCGCCATGGTGTCGCGCACGGTGCCGCTCGACGACGTCAACGAGGCGCTCCGCGCGATGCAGGCGGGCGAGGTGATCCGCAGCGTCCTCGCCTGACCGGCGCTCGCAACTCGCGCGCTACGCGGCCCTTCGCCGCTACGCGGTCCCGATGCGCTGGAAGCCTTCGGCGAGGCGGCCGTCGGGCAGGCCGCCCTGCTGCGCGATCGACACACCCCAGTTGCGGATCAGGTCGGCGACCGCGCCCGGATCCGGGAGCTGGCTCACGTGGCTCCTCAGCGCGTCGACCTTGCGGTCGACGGAGTCGGTGATGTCGACGTAGACGTCGGTGCCGGCTGCCGTCATCATGTAGACCTCGGGCACCGACCACGGCTCGTAGCCCTTCGTCGAGCAGCTCCGGGTGGGCAAAGGGGTTGCGCGCATCGGGGTACACCGCGGCCAGCGTCGGCCTCACCGGCCGCGAGGTGATCGGGGTGACTGGCGTAGATGCGTTGGTAGTTGCGCTCGGGCGACTGGCACGACCACCCGCTGCGGCCGCACCCGCCGGATGACGCGACTGATGTCGCGTCGCAGCTCGATCGTGGCCGAGCCGACCGTCGGGATGGCGGAGGAACGTGACGTCGCGTGACGCCGACCACCTTGGCCGCCGCCCGCTGCTCGGCCTCGCGGATCTCGACCATCGCGGTGCGCGGCACCGACCGGTCGAAGCCGCCCGCCTCGCCACTGGTGGCGATGCAGTAGGCGACTTCGATCCCCGCGTCGGTCCATCGGGCGACGCTGCCGGCCGCTCCGAAGTCGACGTCGTCGGGATGCGCAGTGACGACGAGGATCCGTTCGACTCCGTCGTCCGCGGCCATCGGGCGAGGCTACCGGGCGCCGAAGGACCGTCAGTTGACGCCGGGCTCCGAGCGGGTAGTTCGCCGACACTGCGAGGTCGCCGCCCTGGCGCCGCAGCACCGTACGCCACAACGACGCGGGGTGCGCCACGAAGAGGTCGTCCGGATCGGCGTCGACGACGAACCAGCCACCCTGGTCGAGCTCGTCGTCGAGCTGGCCCGGCCCCCAACCCGAGTAGCCCGCGAACACCCGGACCACTTCGAGATCGGCCTTGACCTCGCTCGGTGAACCGGACGAGGTCGACGGTGCCGACCCGCCCGAGCAGCGGCTGCCAGTCGTCGGTGTCCTCGACCATGCCCACGCGGGCCAGCCCGATCACCGCCTCCTCCTGCTGCACCGGGCCCCCGACGAACGCGACCGCCGGCGCCGCGGCCACCTCGGCCCACTCGGGGAGGGCCTCGGTGAGGCGCGCGTCGGTCGGCTGGTTGAGCACGAGACCCACCGCGCCGTCGTCGTTGTGCTCGATCATGAACACCACGGTGCGGAAGAAGTTGGGATCGGCCAGCGTGGGCACCGCCACCAACAACCGACGCGCCGCCGACTCGACCTTCATGACTGCTCCTGACGCACCGGCTCCACGCCGAAGCGCACGCGGACGTCGTCGAGCGGTTCGTCGCGGTGTTCGAAGAAGTCGACGGTTCCCATCACGTCGATCGTGGCGCGGTCGCCGCGCCGGAGACGCCTCGGCGAACCGCGTCACCGCGCCGTGATCGGTGAGCGTGTCGGAACGCGCGTTCCCGATCCGCTTGCCCCCGACGTGACGAATGCTGCCGTTCTGGAAGAGGCCGAGCGTGATGGCCAGGAGCACGAGCCCGCGCTCGTCGGTCATCGACGCGGCGATGAACGCGAACACGTCGAGCTCGCCCTCGGCTGTGGTCTCGTAACCGGCCAACACGTGCACCCAGTCGTGCCGGGCGCCGAGCTCGTAGATCCCGTGGCGCTCCCCGGGGAACGGGAAGCCGTGGCGGTCGTAGAAGTCGGCGACCGTCCGCCCCCAGCTGCCCTCCGGGCACTGCCGCAGCGCGATCCACCTGTCGGCGATGGCGCCGTCGGCGACGATTCCGATGTACGCGAGCTTCGACCGGACCAGTTCGTGCCACCGGCCGCGCAACGACTCCTTGATCGTCTCCTCCTC
Organism: uncultured Actinomycetes bacterium; assembly: GCA_963819735.1. Taxonomy (GTDB): domain Bacteria; phylum Actinomycetota; class Acidimicrobiia; order IMCC26256; family DASPTH01; genus CAWFXC01. The sequence continues at coordinate 214,336 of CAWFXC010000003.1, forward strand.
GTACCAGCTGTGGCGTTGGAGATCGAGGTACATCCACGCGAAGTGCTCGTGCGCGAGCCGTCGTGCGTCGCGGACCAACCGGTGGCGACACGTGGAGCTCGTGCCGCGAACGACTCGACCGGCATCCGCCACCTCGGCGCGTCAGCGGGTGCTCCACGAACTCGAGCACGACCATCAGGTGCACCGCCTGCAGTCGCTCGCGTCATCGCGTCGGCGCGCTCGACGGTCGGCCGGTCCGGCGACCGGGACCGTCGCGAGGTCGATGCCGTAGAGCGAAGTGGCGATGCCGTCGAGCAACGAACGCTGCAGCTCATCGAGACCGCCGACCGGCGCGAACGCGGCCTTCACGATGACCCGAGCACGAGTCGCGCGTCGGAGTCGGAGGGCAGGAGCACCGGCGCAGGCTACCGTCGGTCTTCGACGCCGACGGGCGCCCGTCGGGTCAACGGGATCCCGCCGCGGTGATCAGTGCCGCCACCAGCAGCGCGACGCGCAGCCCCCAGCGTCCCGCCCGGGAACGCCTGGTCGATCGTCGTCATCAACGACGTCGAGATGGCGACCGCGAGCGCGAGACCGAGGACGCGCAGCATGCTGAGGAGCGCCGACGCCTCGCCCGCGTTGCCGGGCGCGATCGTCGACGAGCGCGTACGACGTGGCCGCGGAGTAGACGATGCCGTTGCCGAGCCCGGTCACCGCGAGGGTGAGCAGCACCGAACCCGAGCGGCCCGTCGGTGCTCACGACGGCGAGCGCGACCATCCCGATCGCCATCGCCACCGAGACCGAGCGCGAGCGTGGCCGGCCCACCCCGGCGCCGGATCAGCGACCCCGACGCCGCGCCCCCGAGGGCGAAGGGAATCGAGAAGGCGAGGAACAGCAGCCCGGTGTCGAGCACGCTCGTGTGCCGCACCAACTCGAGTGACGTGGGCACGAGCACCATCACGACGCCCGATCCCCAGTTCGAGAGCGTCGCCTCCGCGGTGCCGAGCCGGAAGGAGAGCGAGCGCGTCGACCGCGGTGGGCACGAGCGGATCCTCCGGTCGGCGCCGCCGCGCCACGATCAGGAGGAACACCGCGCCGAGTCCGATCGACACGATGGTGCCGGGTTCCGACCACCCGGCCGACGCCGCGTGTTGGATCCCGCCGACCGCGAACCCGATCCCGAGCATCAGCAGACCGAGCCGGACGAAGGGCACGGTGCGCGAGTGATCGGAACCGAGCGGCGGCACCAGTACCGCGAGCAACGCGATGGCAATCGTCAACAGCACGACGTTCACGCCGAAGAACGCCCGCCACGACCACGCCTCTGCGAGGAGGCTGGCCACCAACGGTCCGCACGCGCCGCCGATCCCGCCGAGCGCGCCCCAGATACCGACTGCGATCGGTTGTTGGTCGCCCTCGAACATCGCGTCGATGGCGGCCAACGACGTGGTGAAGCAACAGGCCGACGCGATGCCCTGCAGCGCGCGACCGAGGATCATCAGGGTGAACGTGTCGGCGACCGCGCACAGGGCCGACGCGACACCGAACCCGATCACCCCGGCGAACAGGAGCGGGCGGGCGCCCGACGCGGTCGGCCACCCGGCCGATGAGCAGCAACGGCGCGGCGAAAGCGAGGCTGGCGACGGTGACGATCGCCCCGGCGGTGGCGGCGCTGACCCCGAGATCGGACCCGATCTGCGGGAGCAGCACCACGACGCCGTTGATGTCGACCGACAGTGCCACGATCGGGAGGCTCAGCGCGAAGAGCGCGAGCCACTGCCGGGGTTTCACCTCGCGCTCGGGTCGAGATCGTCGGGGGGCGCAACGTCGTCGACGAGGCTGAGCGCGACCGCGGCCCGCAACTGCGTGTCGAGGCTCAACGCGCCGCGCACGCCGCGCCGCGACCACCACGCGCCGAGGTCGTCGTCGTACCGCAGCGGATCCGGCAGTGGATCCGGCATCCCCACGACGCGTTGCAGGACGACGCCGAGGAGCGCGGGTGCGGGCGTGACCCGCGGCGGGCCGCCGACGAACGGGATGCTCCAGAAGTCGGGGGTCTGCATGTTCGGCGCGCCGCCGGGGATGGTGCCGGGCCCGTCGGGCGCCACGATCGAGATGTCGGCATGGCCGGGCCGGCGCGAGTTCAACAACGTGATGCCGAGCGAGTTCTGCCGGCGGGCGAGCTCGGTGCCCGTACGCGCGAGCATCGGTCGCGCGCGCGACGAGTTGCAGGTGCACGAGCGCGCACAGCGCGTGCAGCGTGACCTCTTCGTACTGACCCGCGCCCGCACCCTGACTTGCGCCCGCACTCTGACCCGCACCCGCACCCGGCGCGTGCCACAAGAGGTCGTGGGCGAGCGATCCCGAGAACAACGCCGGATGTTCGCCGCGGTAGCGCGCGTTGACGACCCGCTCACCCCGGCGGCCGTCCGCCGGCGGCCCGACGATGCGTCCCGCCGCCGCGGGGATCCCGATGCCGACGTGGTCCACCGGCGTCTGCCCGGCCACGAAGGCGTCGAGCAATGGCTCCGCCACCGTGCCCACGAGCGCGACCAGCCCGGCCCGGGCACCCGGTTTCGGGGCGCGGCGCACGAGCGCCGGATCGGTCATGCGGGCGGCCGCGTCGGCCACCCCGATCGCCGACAAGGCCGCGACCGCCGCTGATTCGTCGGGTTCGTCGCCGCCCGCCGGCACCATCGACGATCCCCCGGGGTAGATGCCCGGCTCCCCGAACAACTCGTTCGAGGAGAAGAGGTCCGGATCCCTGGGCGGTCGGGGCGCGGCGGCGAGGATCGCGTGTGCGTCGGTCACCACGAGCCGCTCAGGCTAGGGAACCCGGCCAACGGGGCGGTGGACCGCCGCCCGGGGATCTCGACCGTTCCCTGCCCAGCCCGTACCATCACCGGCTGATCGACGCGCGGAACGCGCGACATGAGAGGGCGATCGTGAGCGGGAGATCATGAGCGAACCGGTCGGGTGGTTCCGTGCAGTGGTGGTCGACGCCGCCGATCCGGCCCGGTTGGCCGAGTTCTGGCAGGGCGTGCTCGGGGTCGGGGTCGTGGAGTCGGAATCCGACTGGATCCAGCTCGCACCCGACCGCGGGGCGCGTTCTTCGCGTTCGAGCCCGCACCGGCGGGCGCGGCACCGCTCGGCTTCCGCACCCGCCCCGACATCGAGGTCGACGACATGGACGTCGCCCGGGCGCGGATCGAGGCGCTCGGGGGCCGCCTGGTCGAGGTGATCCACGCCCGCCCCGGCGAATCGCACTACCGGATGGCGGACCCCGAGGGGAACGAGTTCACCGTGGTGCTCCCCCTTCCCCCCGACGTGGCGCGCCAGGCGTACGGCGAGCGGGCCGAACCGGGCTGACCGGCTGATTCGAGAGGCTTGATGTCGAGCAGCGCGAAACTGGCACCGTGATCTCCGACCCCGACGGCAACGAGGCGCGGGGCGCGGACGGCAGCGAGCGCAGGGCGGGCGCGACGGGAGCGGTCGGCGGCAACGTGCCGGTGCCCGATCCCGAACCGGCCGTGGCCGACCCCCCGTTGCACGCGCCCGGGGGACGGCACTCGACCGACCCCGATGCCGGCCCCCGGGTCTCGCGGGGCCACCTCGCGTTCCGCATCCTGATGCTGCTGGTCACTGCGCTCGCGCTCTACCTCGTGCTGCCGGGTCTGCTGCGCCTGTTCGGATCCCTCCCGCAGCTCGCGCGCGGTGTTCCCGGCGTGGTTCGCACCGATCTTCGTGCTGGAAGCGGCCGCGTTCGTGTCGATCTGGGAGTTGATGCGCATCGCGCTCGACACCGACAACTGGTTCGACATCGCGTGCGCCCAGCTCAGCGGCAACGCGCTCAGCCGCGCGCTCCCCGGAGGCGCGGCCACCGGCGGCACCACGATGTACCAGATGCTCACGCGGGCCGGTTTCGGTGGCCCGACCACCAGCACCGCGCTCACCGCCGTCGGCCTGCTGTCGACGGCGACGCTGTTCGTGCTGCCGATCCTGGCGCTGCCCGCGATGTTGTTCGGCCTCGCGGTGCGGTCCGAGTTGGTACGGGGCGCGATCTTCGGCGGCGTGGTCGGCATCTTCATCCTCACCGGCGCGTCGATCCTCCTGATCTCCGACCGCGTCGTGCGCGGGTTCGGCCGCGGGCTGGACTGGTTCGTGCAGCGGGTGCTGCGCCGGCCGACCCCCGAGCCGTCCCTCGCCGACCAACTGGTCAAGTCACGCGACTTCGTGCGCAACGCGTTGGCCGAGTCGTGGAAGCGGGCGGTGCCCGCGGCGCTCGGGAACCAGCTGTTCGACTTCCTGGCCCTCTACGTGAGCCTGCTCGCGGTCGGCTCGCGCGTCGACCCGGTGCTCGTGCTGCTCGCCTACGTCGCGGGGAGTGCACTGGCCATGATCCCGATCACCCCGGGCGGCCTGGGCTTCGTCGAGGCCGGCCTCACCGGGGTGCTCACGCTGGCGGGCGTCACCGCCGAGCACGCCGTCCTCGCCACCCTGCTCTACCGGTTGTTCTCCTACTGGTTGCCCCTCCCGGCCGGAGTGGTGGCGTCGTTCCTGTTCCGTCGGCGCCACCGCCTCGACGAGAGCACGACCGCTCCCGAACCTGCGTAGCTCGCGCCTGTTCACCCAGTGATCGTTCGTGCGTAACCCGCGCGACACGGGCGCGACGCACCATGTACGGGCTCCCTCGTGCGTGGGGGATTCCGGCATGGGCTCATCGTCGTGGGGGTGGCCACTCGTGCGCAGCGAACCGACCGACATCAACTCGCATCTCATCTCGCCGTTGCGGCCGCACGTCATGGTGCTGTTCGGCGCCACCGGCGACCTCGCCCGGCGCAAGCTCCTGCCCGGGCTGTTCCACCTCGCGCAGGCCGGCCTGCTGCCCGAATGCCGGATCCTGGGCACGTCGCTCGACGACTTCGACGACGACACCTTCCGCGCCCACGCCCGCGCCGCGCTCGACGAGTTCGCGCACCACGGCGTCCCCGACGACGACTGGCACGACTTCTCGTCGCGGCTGTCCTACCTGTCGCAGTCGGCGGGGCCCGACGTGCTGGCCAAGACGGTGGCCGACCTCGAGGACGATCTCGGCGGCGACGTCTCCCGCCTCCACTACCTCAGCATCCCGCCGATCGCCGCGCCCGACGTGCTGCAGTTGCTCAGCGACGCGGGCCTGGCCGAGCGGTCGCGCATCATCATGGAGAAGCCGTTCGGCACCGACCTCGAGAGTGCGGTCGAGCTCAACAACACGCTGCACGCGACCTTCGACGAGAGCCAGATCTTCCGCATCGACCACTTCCTCGGCAAGGAAGCCGCGCTCAACATCCTCGCGTTCCGGTTCGCCAACGGTCTGTTCGAACCGATCTGGAACCGCCAGCACATCGCGCACGTGCAGATCGACGTGCCGGAGACGCTGTCGATCGGCCAGCGCATCCCGTTCTACGAGAAGACGGGCGCGTACCGCGACATGGTGGTGAACCACCTGTTCCAGGTGCTGGGGTTCATGGCGATGGAACCGCCGACGGCACTGGCGCCGAAGCCGATCGGCGAAGAGAAGAACAAGGTGTTCCGTTCGCTCAGCCCGATCGAGCCGTCGCACGTGGTGCGCGGCCAGTACGACGGCTACCTCGACGAACCCGGTGTCCGCCCGCACTCGGAGACCGAGACCTTCGTCGCCCTCCGCTGCGAGATCGACAACTGGCGGTGGGCGGGCGTGCCGTTCTACCTCCGCACCGGCAAGCGCATGGCCCAGGGCGCGCGCGTCATCTCGATCGCGTTCCGCGAGCCGCCCAAGAGCATGTTCCCCACCGGCTCCGGGGTCGGCGCGCACGGGCCCGACCACCTCACGTTCGATCTCGCCGACGCGTCGAAGCTCTCGCTCTCGTTCTACGGGAAGCGCCCCGGCCCCGGCATGCGCCTCGACAAGCAGAGCCTGCAGTTCGCGCTGCACGAGACCGGGCGCACCGCCGACCTGCTCGAGGCCTACGAGCGCCTGATCTACGACGCCATGAGCGGCGACCACACGTTGTTCAGCAGCGCCGAGGGCATCGAGAGCCTGTGGGAGCGGTCGAAGCCGCTGCTCGAGGATCCGCCCCCGGTGCGGCCGTACCCGGTCGGGTCCTGGGGCCCCAACGCCATCCACCAATTGGTGGCGCCCGACGCCTGGCGACTCCCGTTCGAGCGGGCGTGGCGCGCACCCTCCCCGAGCTGACCGCAAGAGAGCCGTCAGCAAGATGGTGCATGGCATTTGCCAACGAAAGGTGACAGCAATCTTTCCGTAACCCGTCGGTGACCCTACAGAAGCCGGGCTGACCCGATCCCTTCGTACGTTGACCTTCGCCGCGGCGCGCAGGGCGCGCGTCGTGTTCGGAGTGCGGGCCAACGAGAGGGGATCTACCAATGTCGACGGACGCATCGGCCGTGAGCAGCGGCGAGATGAAGCGGAGTCTGACGCTCACCGGCGTCACCGTGAACGCGATGGCACTCATCGCACCCGGCGCGTTCCTGTGGACGACGTTCCAGGTGCAGTCCGCACTCACCCGGGGAGGTACGACGACCGCGGCCGACATGTGGCCCGGCCTGCTGTTCTCGCTCATCCTCGCCATGCTCACCGCGTACAGCTACGCCGAGCTGGCGCGCGTGTATCCCGATGCGGGTACCGGTTCCAGCTACTACTTCGCCGAGGCCGCGTTCCTCGAGAAGGAGAGTCCGGCGCATCGCAAATGGGCGCGGTTCGCCAAACTGAGCGTCGGGTGGATCAGCCACCTCTACTACTGGATCTACCCCGGCATCATGGTCGCCTTCACCGCGACCCTCTTCGCCTACATCTACAGCGCGCTGTTCCACCACACGCTCACCTACATACCGATCGCCATCGTGGCGGTCTTGTTCGCGTTCATCACCGGCTACATCGCGTTCCGCGGCATCAGCGGCTCGACGATGGTGTCGATCATCATCCTCGCCATCCAGATCGTGTCGTTGGCGGCAGTGAGCGTGTGGTTCATCGTCTACCGCGTCGCCCACCCCCACGGCGGGTACGAGATCATCAACGCCGCGCACGTGGTGATCCCGCACAGCTACATCAACATGCTCTACCAGTCGACCATCGCCATCCTGCTGCTGGTCGGCTTCGAGTCGGTCACCGCGCTCGGGGCCGAGGCGATCCACCCCGAGAGCGACATCAAGAAGGGTGTGCTGATCAGCCTCGCCATCCAGGGCGGCATCTGCTACCTGATCCAGTACTTCGCCGCCAACTTCGTCGTCGGCAAGGCCTCGATCTCGAGCGGGAGCGGCAAGACCCTGGTCACGGGTTACAACGCGGCGGCGGTCGACTCGGCCCCGATCGGCACCATGCTGAAAACCACGATCGGCAAGGGCGGCGTCGGCGTGTCGGTGCTGGTCGCGTTGACGGTGTTGCTGGCGTTGATCGGCACGACGTTGGCGTGTTTGAACGCCGGGGTGCGGGTGACGTACTCGATGGCGAAGGACAAGGAGATGCCGGGCATCCTCGGCCTGCTCCACGGCCGCTTCGCGACACCGCACGGCGGCATCTGGGTCCTGGTCGGCTTGTCGGCCGCGCTCGGCGTGTTCGGCGCCAACCCGTACCAGGTCGACAACCTCACCCAGATAACCCTGGCGTCGAACATCGGCACGTTCCTCGTGTACGGCTTCACCTGCATCATCGCCATCGTGGCGTTCGCCAGCCGCCACGACCGACACTTCGGAAAGCACTACGCGATACCGGGCATCGGTTTCCTGATGAACATCGCCGAGCTCCTGGGCGTCTTCTACATCGCGGTGACCGGCTCCGGCACCACGCCCGGCGACGCTTACAAGGCAATGGGCGTCGTGATCCTCTGGTGCATCATCGGGGCCATCTGGGTCGGCTTGAACCCGAAAATGCGCGGCACCAAGGTGATCCACGATCCGGGGCGGCGAGAACCGTCGACGGTGGGCGCGGCGTAGCGCGCGCACTGACCCACGAACTGGATGGAGCCGGGGCCCGACGGGGCCCCGGCTCTTTCTCCTGCCGCCTACGTGGAGGTGCTGCCGCCGTCGCGGCGGGTCACGGTGACCGCGGCGCCGCGCAGGAAGAACAGACCGATGCCCGCGAATACGATCGCGGGCACGAACCGCCAACTCGCGTCCAGGGCGAACAACTCGATGACCGCTACCGCGATCCACAGGAATCCGACGGCCAACAGGAACCCGGGCCGCGACGGTCGCCGCCCCACCTGCCCCGGCGGCTTGTCGCCCTTGGCGGCGCGGTTGCCGTTGGCGCGCTTGCCCGCGGAGCCGCCCGGTCGACCTTTCGATTTCCGATCCCGCGCCACGTGAGGCACCCTAGCGTTTCGACCTCGTCAGGAACGCCCCGTGAGTGACGACCAAGACGCGCCCGAGGAACCGATCGGCAACGGGATCCTCGCCGCGCACTCGGTGCTCGGGAAGCTGTCGTGGGCACTGCGCTCGGAGACGGGCGACGTTCGTTCGAGCAACGAGGACTTCAGCGACGCGTTCGTCCCCACCGCGCCCGACGACGCCTGGGACCGCGGCCCGCTGTTCGTGGTGGCCGACGGCATGGGTGGTCACGCGGCCGGCGAGGTGGCGAGCCGGGTCGCGGTGGAAGCCGCGCTCGAGTCGTGGGCGAGCGGATCCGCCTCCGCGCCGCAGCAAGGTGTGCGCAGCGCGATCCGCAGCGCCAACATCGCGGTCTACGACGCGGCGCTCGCGCCGGGCCGGCGCGGGATGGGCACCACGATCGTCGCCCTCACGGTGGCGGGACGCGAAGCGGTCATCGGCCACGTCGGCGACAGCCGCGCCTATCTCGTGCGCGACGCCGAGTGCACGCAGCTCACCGCCGACCACTCACGGGTCGGCGAGATGGTGCGGATGCAGCTGCTCACGCCGGAGGAAGCGGCGAAGCACCCGAGTCGATCGCAACTCACGCGCAGCCTCGGCAGCGACATCGGGGTGCAGGTCGATCTCACCCGGCAACCGGTCGAGCAGGCCGACACCATCGTGCTCTGCACCGACGGTCTCTGGGACGTCGTCTCGCGTGCGGAGATGGCCGACGCCGTCACGCTCGTGGCCGGGCAGCAGACCCCTCCCCCCACGGCGGCCGTCGATCAACTGGTCGAGTTGGCCCTGAAACGCGGGGCGTCGGATAACGTCACCGCCCTCACCGTCACCGTCACCTCCACACTTCCGATCCCCGCCGCCGCGGGGCGTCGCTTCTTCCGTCGAGGACGAGCCTGAAATGCGCTACCCGCCCGGGAGTCGGATCGACCGGTACGAAGTGATCGAAGAGCTCGGTGAAGGGGCCTACGCCGAGTCGTACAAGGCGCGCGACACCGAGAGCGACACGCTCGTCGTGCTGAAGTGCCTGAACCCGAACCTCTTCGCCGACCCGCACAACTTCCAGCGGTTCCGGCGCGAGGCCGAGGTCGTGTCGCGTCTCCACCACCCCAACGTGCTGCGCAGTCTCGACGACCACGCCAACCGCACCGAGCCGTACCTGGTGCTCGAGTACGTCGAGGGCGAGAACCTCCGGCGGCGCGCCCGCGAGCTGCGACCGGTGCCGATCGACCTCGCGATCGACTGGGGCCGTCAGCTCGCCGACGCGCTCGCGTACCTCCACTCGCACGGCATCGTGCACCGCGACCTGAAGCCCGAGAACGTGATCGTCGCCGACGACGGCACGCTGCGCCTCATGGACTTCGGCACCGCGTTCCTCGAGGGGGCAAAGCGTCTCACGTGGCGTCACCTCGGTGAGAGCCTCGGCACCCCCGACTACATGAGCCCCGAACAGATCAAGGGAGAGCGCGGCGATGCCCGCAGCGACATCTACGGTTGGGGAATCCTGATGTACGAGGTCCTCACCGGACGCGTCCCGTTCGAAGGCGACAACTGGATGGCGACGATGGCTGCGCACCTGCAACAGAACCCGAAGCCGATCCGCCAGCTCCGCTCTGACGTGCCCGCGCCGCTCGAAGCCGTCGTGCTCAAGGCGATGCGCCGGTTCCCGGACCACCGCTACCAGAGCGCCACCGAGCTGCTCGACGACCTCGACCACCTCGACACGCTCGACGTCTCCACCTTCGACTTCTCGCTTGAGGAACCGATGGGCGGGATCGCGGCGATGGACTCCACCAAACGGATCTGGGCGATCGTCGCCCTCGTCGCGGTCAGCTTCCTCGGCATCATCGCGGTCATCATCACGTTGGCGTACGTCGCGTGAACGGCGCGTCGCTCGACCTCGATGCCGTCGAATGGGTGCGGCTCAGCTTCGTCGACGTGTTCGGCACCAGCAACTCGGTGCAGATCCCGTCGGCGCGCATGTCCGAGGTCCTCGAGCGGGGCGCGATGTTCGACGGCTCGGCGCTGGAGGGACGCGCCCGTCACCTCGAGTCCGACATGTTGCTGCGCCCCGACCCCGACACGCTCGTCGACCTCGGCGACGGCGTCGCCCGCGCCATCTGCAGCGTCCACACCCCCGACGGCGCGCGCTGGCCTGCCGATCCGCGCTACGCGCTCGAGTCGCTGGTGACCGACGCCGCCGAGGTCGTCGACGGCATGACGGTGGGCGCCGAGGTCGAGTTCTACCTGCTCGACGACGCCGGCTACCCGCTCGACACCGCGGGCTACTTCGACGAGCCGGAGAGCCCGGGCGCGGTCCTCGTGCGCGCCGCGGCCCAACAACTCATCTCGTGCGGCATCCCCGTCGACGCGTGGCACCACGAAGCCGGCCCGGGTCAGTACGAGCTCGACCTGGCGGCGATCGAGCCGATCCGGCTGGCCGATGCGATCGTGCTCACCAAGCAGCTCGTGCGCGAGCTCGCGCGGTCGCAGGGGTTCCAGGCCACCTTCATGCCGCGGCTGTTCGCCGACGAGCCGGGCTCGGGCCTCCACCTCCACCAGCACATGCCCGGGCCTCTCATCGACGACGACGGCGATCTCGGGGAGCAGGGCCGGGGCTTCGTGGCCGGTCAGCTCGCGCACGCCCGCGCGCTGTGCGCCATCGCCGCCCCCACCGTGAACTCCTACAAGCGGCTGCACGCAGGGCACGAGGCCCCCAGTGCGGTGGTCTGGGCCCACATGAACCGCGCCGCCCTCCTCCGCGTGAGCTCCTATCTCGGGCCTGACGCGTCGATCGAGTACCGGGGCGCCGACCCATCGGCGAACCCGTACCTGCTGCTCACCGGCCTGATCGCGTCCGGCCTCGACGGGATCGAGCAAGAGCTCGAGCTGCCCGGACGCGCCGAGGAGGCGGCCGTCGGCTACGACTCGGCCAGTACCTCGCTGCGCATCGAGCCGCTGCCCCGGAACCTCGACGACGCCCTCGACGCGCTCATGGCCGACGACGTGATCGTCGACGCGTTCGACGACCAACTGCTCACCCGCCTGGTCGACGGTCGCCGCGCCGAAGCGCAGGCCTACGGCGCGCTGGTCACCGATTGGGAGCGCGCCCGCTACCTCGACGAGGCCTGAACGCACCCCGGAATTGCGAAGGGGTGGGAACGGGTCGCCCCGTCCCCACCCCGCACGCGAGTCGGAGCGACTCAGAGCATGAAGAGCATTTCCTGGTAGGTGGCGAGCGGCCAGAGGTCGTCGGCGACCAACGACTCCAGGACGTCGGCCGCCGACCGCACCTTGTCCATCGCCGGTAGGTAGCCGGTGCCCGCGTGCTCGGCTTCGGCCTCGACCGAGTCGGAGTGGTCGTGGCTCAGCTGCTCGCGGAGCTCGGCGATACCGGACCGCAGAGCCGTGATCGCCGTCGGTGACCTCGTCGAGGGTGGAGGTGTCGCCCTCGATGCCCGACGGCCTTGAGGCTCGACACGTTCGTCGCCAGCTCGGTCTGATACCGCAGCGCCGCCGGCAGGATGACCGTGTTCGCCATCTCGAGCGTGATGCGGGCCTCGACCCCGATGCTCAGGATGTAGTGCTCGAGCGCGATGTCGAACCGGCTGTGCATCTCCCGGTGGGTGAACACGCCGTAGTGGCTGAAGAGCTCCATCGCTTCTTCGTTGATGAGCTCCGGCACCGCGTCGAGCGTGGTGCGCAGGTTCGGGAGCCCGCGCGCCTCGGCCTCGATCTTCCAGTCCTCGGTGTAGCCGTCGCCGTTGAACACCACCGCACCGTGCGTGGTGATGACGTCCTCGAGCACCTTCTGCGACCGCGGCGTTGAATTCGGTGCCTTCGGCCACGAGCGACTCGAGCTCGGTGGCGAGGTAGTCGAGCGACTCGGCGAGGATCGTGTTGATCGTCACCATCGGCCCGGCGATCGACTGCAACGAGCCCGGCGCCCGGAACTCGAAGCGGTTGCCGGTGAACGCGAACGGACTCGTGCGGTTGCGGTCGCCCGGGTCGGTCGGCAGCACCGGGAGGGTGTCGACGCCGATGGTGAGCGTGCCCTTCTCCTTGGAGCTGGTGGCGCCGCCCTTGGCGATCTGGTCGAACACGTCGGTGAGCTGGTCGCCGAGGAAGATCGAGATGATCGCCGGCGGCGCCTCGTTGGCGCCGAGGCGGTGGTCGTTGGTGGCCGAGGCCACCGACGCCCGCAGCAGGCCGCCGAACTTGTGGACCGCGCGGATCACCGCGGCGCAGAACACGAGGAACTGCGCGTTCTCGTGCGGCGTGTCGCCGGGGAGGAGCAGGTTGCCCTCGGTGGCGTTGCCGAGCGAGAAGTTGACGTGCTTGCCCGAGCCGTTGATGCCTTCGAAGGGCTTCTCGTGGAAGAGGCACTCCATGCCGTGCTTCTGGGCCACCCGCTTCAGCGTGACCATCAGCAGTTGCTGGTGGTCGGCCGCGACGTTCGACCGCTCGAACATCGGCGCCAGCTCGAACTGGCCGGGAGCGACCTCGTTGTGGCGGGTCTTGGCCGGGATGCCCAGCTTGAACAGCTCGTTCTCGGCGTCGAGCATGAAGGCGAGCACGCGCTCGGGAATGGCGCCGAAGTAGTGGTCGTCGAACTCCTGGCCCTTCGGCGGCTTGGCGCCGAACAGGGTGCGACCGGAGTTGAGGAGGTCGGGGCGGGAGAGGAAGAAGCTGCGGTCGATCAGGAAGTACTCCTGCTCGGCGCCGGCGAACGACACCACCGCGTCGGGGTTCTCGTGCCCGAACAGCTTGAGGACCCGCTCGGCCTGCTTGGCCATCGCCTGCTGCGAGCGCAGCAGCGGCGTCTTGTGGTCGAGCGCCTCGCCGGTCATCGACACGAACACCGTCGGGATGCACAGCGTGTTGCCGTTGGGGTTCTCGAGGATGTAGGCGGGGCTGGTGGCGTCCCAGCCGGTGTAGCCACGGGCCTCGAACGTGGCCCGCAGGCCACCGTTCGGGAAGCTCGACGCGTCGGGCTCACCCTGGGTGAGCGTCTTGCCGCTGAACTCGGCGATCGACGAACCGTCGCCGCCGGGCTCGAGGAAGCTGTCGTGCTTCTCGGCGGTGAGCCCGGTGAGGGGATAGAAGACGTGCGCGTAGTGGGTCGCGCCCTTCTCCATCGCCCAGTCCTTCATGGCGGCGGCGACGACGTCGGCGACGGTCGGGTCGAGCGGCTTCGAGTGCTCGATCGTCGCCATGAGCGACTTGAAGACCGGCTTGGGCAGTCGGGCCTGCATCACCGTCTTGGTGAAGACGTTCTGCCCGAAGATCTCCCCCGGCGCCTCGGCCGGCGGAAAGAACGCCGGCGGGCGGCTCGTAGCGCTTGACCGCGTCGATTGCCTGCAGCCGGGCCGTACTTCCACTCATCGAACACTCCTTTGAGCTCGGATACGCGTCGCTTCGGCCGACTCCGGGCGCGCCCACACGTTCCCGCCCCGATCGACCTGCGGGGTCAACCTAGATACCCCCCGTATCGGGAATGTTTCGGGCCCGTAAAGCGAGGGGGCACGGAACCCGATTCAGGGCCCGAACAACGTGAACGAAACGGTTCGCGCTACACACCTGACAAGAGGTCCGCAGGATCGGGAAACCCGACGTTCACCGTCCGGCAATCGCCTCCGTCGGCACCCCGAAATAGGCTGCCCGCCCATGGGAAAAACCGCCACCGAAACCGACCATTCCAAGAACGGCAGCGCGCACAAGCCGGACAAGGCCAAGGGTCCGAAGCTGCCGCCGATTCCGGCTCCCGACGAGCAGCGGGTGGTGAACAAGCTCGAGTACGAGAAGGAACTGGCCCGCCTGCAGACCGAGCTGGTGCAGATGCAGGAATGGATCGTGCACGAGGGCCTGCAGGTGATGGTGATCTTCGAGGGTCGCGACACCGCCGGCAAGGGCGGCACGATCAAGCGCATCACGGAGCGGCTCAACGCCCGCCACTGCCGGGTGGTCGCCCTCGGGACCCCCACCGAGCGGGAGCGCAGCCAGTGGTACTTCCAGCGCTACGTCTCGCACCTCCCCGCCGCCGGCGAGATCGTCCTGTTCGACCGCAGCTGGTACAACCGGGCCGGGGTCGAGCGGGTCATGGGGTTCTGCACCGAGAGCGAGCACGCCGAGTTCTTCCGCACCTGCCCGCAGCTCGAGCGGGCGCTCGTGCGCTCCGGCATCATCCTGGTGAAGTACTGGCTGTCGCTGAGCGACGAGGAGCAGGAACGCCGCTTCACCGAGCGGATCAACAACCCCGGCAAACGGTGGAAGCTCAGCCCGATGGACCTCGAGGCCCGGGCGCGGTGGGTCGACTACGCCGAGGCCAAGGACGAGATGTTCTCGTACACCGACATCAAAGAGGCGCCCTGGCACGTCGTCGACGCCAACGACAAGAAGATGGCCCGGCTCAACATCATCAGCCACCTCCTCGAGCAGGTGCCGTACCAGGCGGTCCCCCACGAGGCGATCGAGCTCCCGGCGCGTCAGCAGCGGGCCTACGAGCGCCCGCCGATCGACAGCCAGACGTGGGTCCCCAGCCGCTACGTCCTGGGGTAGCCGGGCAGGGGTAGCGGTCGGCGTTGGTCGAAGTCGACCCTTCCGAGCGTGAGCGGTCGAGACGTGGCAGGGTCCGTCCATGCAGATGCTTCCCGTCGACGCCGCCGACCTGACCCCGAGCTGGATCTCCGAGGCACTGGGCACCGAGGTCACCGCGGTCGAGCTCCTCGACCACGCCTTCGCCACCAACCAGCGCGCCCGCATCGGGCTCACGTACGCAACCGAGGGCGCCGGGCCGCCGTCATTGTTCGCGAAGCTCGCGCCGATCGACCCCGCCCACCGGGAGATGATCGGCGCCACCGGCATGGGCAAGCGGGAGGCGCAGTTCTACTCGGACGTCGCACCGACGGTGAACGTGCTGGTCCCCGGCTGTTCGTTCGCGGCGAGCGAGGGCGATCGCTTCGTGCTGTTGCTGGAAGACCTCTCGGTGCGCGGCAGCCGCTTCGCGTCGAACGGCGAGTGGGGCATCACCGCCGACGCCGCCGCCGGTGCACTCGAGGACCTTGCGGTCTTCCACGCCCGCTTCGAGAACGCCGCCGTTCGCGACCAGGTCGCGCCGTGGCTCGCGACGCCCGGCCCCCACATGAGCGAGGCGACCTCCGGGCTCATGCGCTGG
Source organism: uncultured Actinomycetes bacterium (assembly GCA_963819735.1). Taxonomy (GTDB): domain Bacteria; phylum Actinomycetota; class Acidimicrobiia; order IMCC26256; family DASPTH01; genus CAWFXC01. The sequence continues at coordinate 229,848 of CAWFXC010000003.1, forward strand.
GTGCTCGACGAGAACGCCGCCAAGCTCACCGCCGACTACACCGCCATCGGTGAGCTCTACGTCGAGCATCACGCGTGGTTCGACGAGATCTGGCACGCGGGTCCGGCCACGATGATCCACGGCGACACGCACATCGGCAACGTGTACCTCGACGGCGACCGCGTCGGCTTCCTCGACTGGGGACTGTCGCGCACGAGCACGCATCTGCGTGACGTCAGCTACTTCCTCACGATGTCGGTCGACATCGAGGAACGACGCGCGCACGAGCGAGAACTGTTGCAGGGCTACCTCGACGCCCTGCGCGGCGCGGGCGGCGTCGACATCACGTTCGACGACGCGTGGGCGGCACACCGGCTCCACGCGTCGTACACGGTGGTCGCGACGTTCCTCGCCTACATGCCGTCGTACGCGGCGAGTGACGGCGTGGGCCTCGGCAACGCGCTGCTGGCTCGTTCCGACGCCGCGCTCGAAGACCTCGACGTCGTCGACGCGGTGCGCGCCGCGCTGCCGTAGGGCACCGCCGCATGAGGTTGCCGGGGGGCGGTTTCGGGTATGAGCGCAACCCACCTCGAATCGAGGAGTGCACATGGAGATCGTCCGCAACTCTGATGGCAGTCTGCTCGTCCCTGTCCAGCCCGCACGGGTGCACGGCGATGACGAAGTGGTCGAAGGCGACGCGGTGAAGGCCCCCACGACGCCCGACACCCGTGTACTGCATCCCGGCGAGGGCGGGTACGACGAAGCACTCACGGAGTGGGATCGTCAGCAGAACCCCAATGCCGAGGTCCCGGTGTCAACGGCTACGGGACGCGACGAGGCGATGCACGTCGTGCACGAGGTCGCCGACTCGCCCAAGCACGAGGTGCAACCCGCGATCGAATCGCTCGACGATCCCGAGGCCGCGGGCGAGGCGCTGCGTCACGTGTTGATCGGCGGCGTGCACGCGGTCGAGGACTTCGCCAGCGAAGTCGCCGAGCACGAAGGCGGCGACCCGCTGAAGCCCCACGAGGCGACCAAGATCATCGGCGAGGTGCTCGCCGAACTCGACTGACTTCCCAACCGCTCGCCGCGCACCAGCGCACGCGGTGCTTGACACGTTAGATTTTCCTTACGTATAGTGTCGGGCATGTCCCCGGCCGGCGCTCCTCCTGTCAGCGACGCCTTCGGCGCCATCGCGCACCCCGTGCGGCGCACCCTCGTCACCGCCCTCGCCGGCGGCGACAAGGCGGTCAACGAGCTCGCGGCCGTGGTGCCGGTGAGCCGGCCGGCGGTCTCGCAGCATCTCGCGGTGCTCCGCGGGGTCGGTCTGGTGAGCGAGCAACGCCACGGCCGGGAACGTCGGTACCACCTCCACCCCGAGCGCCTCGACGAGGTGCGCCAGTGGATGCACACCCTCGACCGCTTCTGGGACGACCGTCTCGATCGTCTCGCCCGTCACCTGGAGGAGAACCCATGAGCCACCCGCTCGCCATCGAACACGAAGCCGTCTACCCGCACTCCCCCGAGCGGGTGTGGCGGGCACTCGTCGACCCGACCGAGCTGGCGGCGTGGCTCATGCCCAACGACTTCGCGCCCGCGGTGGGTCGGGAGTTCAAGCTCGAAACCGGCGACGCCCAGGTCGGCACCATCCAGGGCGAGGTGCTGGAGATCGACGAGCCCCGGCTGCTGCGGTGCCGGTGGACGGGTGGATTCGGCGATACCCAGGTGACGTTCGAGCTCACCCCCGAGGGCGACGGCACGCGCCTGCGCGTGCGCCACGACGGTTTCAGCGACCCGCCGCCTCCCGAGCGCGCCGGGTTCGACGACGGCTGGAAGCAGAAGCTCGACCAGGACCTTTCCCGGGTCCTCGGCCCGACGGACTGACAGGAGACGCACATGGACTTCGCGACGCCCCCTATCGTGTCGGCCGCCGAGTGGCACGCGGCCCGCGCCGACCTGCTGGTGAAGGAGAAGGAGGTCATGCGGGCACGCGACGCGCTCGCGGCCGAGCGCCGGCGCATGCCGTGGCTCGCGGTCGACAAGGACTACTCCTTCGACACCGCGACCGGCCCCGCCAACTTCGTCGATCTGTTCGACGGCCGCACGCAGCTCATCGTCTACCGCGCGTTCCTCGAGCCCGGGGTGCACGGGTGGCCCGACCACGCGTGCGTCGGCTGCTCGATGGTGGCCGACCAGGTCGCGCACGTCGCGCACCTCCACGCGCGTGACACCACCCTGGTGTTCGCGTCGCGCGCGCCGCAGGCCGACATCGAGCGGGTGAAGCAACGCATGGGTTGGCAGGAGATCCCCTGGGTCACGATCCTCGACGACTTCGACAAGGACTTCGGCGTCGACGAGTGGCACGGCACCAACGCGTTCATCCGCGACGGCGACCAGGTGTATCGCACCTACTTCGTCGACGCCCGCGGCGACGAGCAGATGGGTGGCACCTGGAACTACCTCGACATCACCGCGCTCGGTCGTCAGGAGAAGTGGCAGGACTCCCCCGAGGGCTATCCGCAGGACGAGCCGTACGCGTGGTGGATCTGGCACGACGAGCCCAAGGTCGAGGGGCACCGCCCCGGCGCCGAGCAGCTCGAGATCGCCAGGGAAGCCGGCGTCGAGTTCGTGCAACGGTGATCGTCGCCCACATCGCCGGCGTCCCCGTCGAGGAGCTCGGGCAGCCGCTCCTGATCGCGCTGCTGCTCTCGGGCACGTGGCTCGGCGCGTGGTTCAACACGCGCCTGCGGCGACGCTGAGGGCTGAGGAGCGCTCCGGTTGGCCCCTCTGCCCTCTGTGTCGGTGATTGGTGAGACACCTTTGGATCCCTGATCTGTGGATCGGGAGCGAGAAAGGTCTTCACCATGGAGGCATCCCATGCGTGGTGAACGACCACGTGTTGTAGCTACAATAAGCGGGCACAAAGTAGCTACATTTTGGAGCTTCTCATGGAAGTCGGGATCAGAGAGCTCAAGAATCACCTGAGTCGCTACCTCGACCGCGTGCGAGACGGCGATGAGATCGTCGTGACCGATCGCGGTCGGGCCATCGCGCGCGTGGTGCCATTCGGAGACGAGCGTGTCCTCGACCGCCTCGTCGCCGACGGTGTCGTGACGCCAGCCCGACGCGAGAAGGAGCGAGCGACGAAACCCATCACCGCGAAGGGATCGGTGTCGGACCTGGTGGTCGAGCAGCGCAGGTGATCGCGTACTTCGACACGTCTGCGGTCGTGCCCTTGCTGATCGCCGAGCACGGGTCACAGATGGCCGGAAGGCTCTGGGACGCCGCCGATCGAGTCGTGAGCGTCCGGCTCGTCTACCCGGAAGCGCGCGCCGCGCTCGCCCAGGCCGAGCGACTCGACCGAGTGAGCGCTCGGGATCTTCGCCGTGCGGTCAGGGCGCTCGACTCCCGGTTCGAGGAGATGAACCTCGTCGAGATCGACGACCCCCTCGCTCATCTGGCGGGCGAGAAGGCCGAGGATCACGGGCTGTGCGGTTACGACGCGGTTCACCTGGCGGCCGCGCTCCGGGTGCACGATCCCGATGTCGTCCTGATCGCCGGCGACCGTGCGCTCGTCGCCGCCGCGGGTTCCGAAGGTCTCGCCGTCGCGCAGCTCCCGTGAGGAGCCACACCCCGTCAGCGACGCCAGAAGAGGAGGTGGGTCACCCCGCTCCGCGGACTCGGCACCACGTCGAGCTCGAACCGGTCGAGGAGGGGCTCGTAGGAGGACCAGAGCCGTTCGCCGCGCTCGAGGTCGAGCGGTGCGACGGCGAAGTGCATCGTGTCGACGAGGTCGGCGTCGAGGAACTCACGCACCGTCGCGACTCCACCGCCGAGGCGCACGTCCTTGCCGTCGGCTGCTTCCTTCGCCTGACGCAACGCCTCCTCGGGCGTGGCGTCGAGGAAGTGGAACGTCGTGTCCGACAACGAGAACGACGGACGCACGTGGTGCGTGAGCACGAACACGGGAGTGTGGAACGGCGGCTCGTCGCCCCACCAGCCCTTCCACTCCTCGCTCTCCCACGGGCCGCGCTGCGGACCGAACTTGTTGCGGCCCATGATCTCGGCGCCGATGTTGTTGGCGAAGTCGCGGGTGAGGAAGTCGTCGAGGCCACGGGTGCCTCCCGGGTCGGTGCGGTTCGGCCAGCTCGCCGTCGCACCCGCCCACGACATCAGCTCCGCCGGGTTGGCGTGACCGAACGGCCGCTCGAGACTCTGGCCCTCACCCGCACCGAACCCGTCGCGCGACACCGCGAAGTTCTGGACCTTCAGCAACTGGATCATCAGAGCGACGCCTCCAACTGCTTCAGCAGACCAATGGTTCCCTCTTCCCGGCTCGCGTTCGCGGCGTCGCCGTCCTCGAAGTACGCGCCCTGCTCCGTGAACACGATGCGCGTCGCGGCACCGTCGTCGACCGCGTCGAACTCGATCGTGGTGACCGACACCGACAGCCGCACGTCGTCGTGGTACATGACGTACGAGTAGACGATCTGTGAGTCGGGTTCGATGACGTGGTAGTCGGCTTCGAAGCGACTGCTCCATTCGCCCGGCACCTCGCCGGCTGCGGTCTCGTGGCCGCCCTCGCGGAAGTCGAGCGTGCGGATCGTCGGCGCCCAGTTGTCCGGGCCATGGAACCACCGCGCCTTCAGATCGGGATCGGCGAACGCGGCGAACACTCTTGGCGGCGGTGCCGGGAACGTTCGCTCCACGGAGAACGAAGCGTGGACGATGGGTGGGGTCATGTGGTCACTCCTGTTCGCGGGTCGACGGTTCGGGGGTGGGCTCGGCGAGGACCGCGGCGAGGCGGTCGAGTTGGCTCTCGACGCGGGCGCGTCGCGCGGCCAACCACGCTTCCGCGGCGCGGAGGCCCGCAGGGTCGGCCTGCACCGTGCGCACCCGGCCGATCTTCTGCGTGGTGACGAGCCCCGCGGCCTCGAGCACCTGCACGTGCTGGACGACGGCGGCCAGCGTCATGGCGAACGGTTTCGCCAACTCGCTCACCGACGCGGGCCCGTCGCAGAGCCGTTCGACGACGGCCCGACGGGTCGGATCAGCGAGCGCCTGGAACGCCTGGTCGAGCATGCCGCCACAGCATGCCGGACCTCGCACCAACAGTCAAGTCATTACTTGAGTGTTACCTAGATCGGGTCGTTCGGCGCCAGGTAGGCGGCGACCGCCTTGAAGATCTCGGAGGCGATGCTGGTGCCCTCAGCTGCCTTCGGGCCGTGCGTGTTGTCGATCACGATCGAGATCTTCTGCGCCGGCAGGTACGCGGCGATCCCCGCGTACCCGTTGAAGACCGGGTTCTGGAGGACCCAGCCGCCGCCGACGGCGACCCCGAGTCCGTAGCCGATCTGGGTGGGTGCACCCGGGAGGCCCTTCGACAAGTCCGCGACCTGCTGGCTGGCGGCCGACTTCGACAGCAGCTTGCCGCTGCCGACCGCCTTGATGAGGGTGGTCATGTCCTTGGCCGTCGAGGTCATGATGAGCCCGTCGCCGAGACCCCACGACGGGCTCCATCCGGTCGACTCCTCGTAGATGCCCCGCTCCGAGGTGTAGGCGTGCAGTGCCGGCGCCGGGATGGCCGGGTCCTTCGTGATCTTCGTCTCGGTGAGCCCCAGCGGGCCGAGGAACTTCTGCTGCAACAGCTCGGTGATCGACTTCCCGGTGACCTTCTGCACGACGTTGCCGAGCAGGATGAAGTTGGTGTGCGCGTAGTGGAAGCACGCGCCCGGATCGCAGACAATCGGCAGCGCGAACGCGTAGTGCAGCAGCTCGTCGTCGGTCCACTGCCGGAACGGCTCCGCGAGCTGCGCGGCCTGGAACGGCGGGTTCTCCTGGATGTAGTCGGGATAGCCCGAGGTGACGCTCGAGAGCATCCGCAACGTCACCTTGTCGGCGTTGGGGTAGTCGGGGTACCACTTCGAGAGCGTGTCGTCGAGGCTGAGCTTGCCCTGTTCCTGCAGCTGCAGCACGAGGGTTGTGAGCATCGGGATCGCCATCGAGCCCGGGCGCCACTTCATGTCCGGCGTCACCGGTACACCGACCTGGGAGATCCCGAGACCCTTGTCGACGACGGTGTCGTTGCCGACGTCGACGCGCAGGACCACGCCCTTGGCGTCTTCCTTCTGCATGACGCCCTGGGTGATCGAGACGATCTGCTTCGACACCTCGGCTTTGCTCGTGCAGGTGCCGCCGACGTCGACCTGTTTCGATGAGCACCTCGCGCTGGTCGCCGCGCCCGCGGCCACGGGCAGTGCAGTCGCGACGACGCACACGATCGCCGCACCGACGACACCGCGCACACCGGACCTCTTCATCACGTCCTGCCTCCTGAAGGGAGAACGACGTGCAGCAGGGGCAGGACCGCTTCTCCGTACGCGGCGAGCCCCTCCTCGTACGCGCGGCGGCTCGGGGCGGGCAGCCCGACGATGAACCCGGTGACACCGAGTTCGCTCACGTCGTTCGCATGCTCGACGAGCCCGTCGGACGAGAAGCCGGCACTTCCCGGGATGAACGGCACCATCGGATACACGAGCACGTCAAACGACGAACGCCGTCCCGCAAGGCCGAGTCCCTCGCGACGCGCCGTGGCGCACTCGTCGTCAAGGCGCGCGAACAGCCGCCGGAGATCGTCGAGGTCTTCGAGATGCGCGGAGTGGCGGCGGTTGCCGAGTGCGCGCGGGTTGGGCAGCGGCAGCCAGCCATCGCCGAAGCGGGCGGCGCGTCGCAGCGCGCGTCCAGAGTTGCCGCCCACCCAGATCGGCGGACGGGGCTGTTGCAACGGCGCCGGTCGCATGGTGTTCCCGCGCGCTTCGAAACCGTCGCCCGCGAAGCGCACCGACTCACCCGACCACGCCGCGGTGATCGCCGCGATCGCCTCGTCGAAGCGGTCGTTGCGGCCCTCGAACTCGACACCCAGAGCGCGGAACTCCCCTTCCAGGTAACCCGCGCCGACCCCGAGATCGAGCCGTCCACCGGAGAGCACGTCGAGGCTCGCGGCCGCCCTCGCCGCCAGGAACGGATTGCGGTACGGGAGCACGCAGAGGTTGGTGAGCACGCGGAGGCGCGTCGTGGCCGCGGCGGCGAAGGAGAGCCCGACGAACGGGTCGAGGGCCTGGTGGCCGCCGCTCGCGAGCCAGTCGTCGTCGGGAAAGGGATGCTCGGTGGAGTACACGCCGTCGAAGCCGGCCGCCTCGGCGGCGCGGGCGATGGCGGCGACGCCCTCGGCGCTCACGAACTCCGTCCCGAGGTCGACATGGTCGGTGGGCAGGGCGACGTAGACCTTCATGCCCACATCCTTCTCCATCGAGTACCCGCTCGTCCGGACATCCCCGATGTGTTACGAAGGACAACGCGGTTCTTCCCACAACGCCCGCAACGAGGGGGACGGTCGTGTTGACGCACGAGCAGAACGAACGGCTGACGCGAGTGGAGGGGGACGTTCCGATGGGGCGGCTCATGCGTGAGCACTACTGGATCCCCACGCTCCTCTCCGCGCAGCTCGAGGCCGACGGCGCGCCGCAGCGCGTGCGCCTCCTCGGCGAAGACCACGTCGCCTTCCGCGCCCGCGACGGCCGGGTCGGCTTCTTCGCCGAGGCGTGTCCGCACCGCGGTTGCTCGCTCGTGCTGGCGCGCAACGAGGACTGCGGGCTGCGGTGCATCTTCCACGGCTGGAAGATCGACGTCGGCGGGTTCGTCAGCGACGTGCCCACCCACGCGCCGAATCCCGAGGCCTTCGCGGCCAAGGTGCCGGTCGAGCACCACCCGGTGCACGAGGGCGGCGGCATCGTCTGGGTGTGGCTCGGCGAGACGCCCGCTCCCCCGTTCCCCGAGTTGCCGTTCACCGCGCTCGACGAGCGCCAGGTGTGGATGACGATCACCAAGGCGTACTGCAACTGGTTGCAGGGAGTGGAGGCCACACTCGACAGCGCGCACGTCGGCACGCTGCACGAGGCGTACATCACCCGGTGGGCCGACACCGGCGACAAGCCGCTCGCCAACACACTCGAGGCCTTGGCGCCGCGCTACGACGTCGAGCACACGAACTACGGCCTCGACGCGATCGCGCTCCGCCCCCTGCCCGACGGCAGCACCTACCTCCGCACCACCACGTGGATCGCGCCGTTCGTCAGCATCGTCCCCGGTTCGGGCGGGCCGCACGTTGTGTTCATCGCGTCACCGATCGACGACACCCATCACAACCTCTTCTACGGGTCGTTCAGCGACGAGGAGATCCACGACGGGGTGCATCAACCCGGGTTCATGGACACGATCACCGGCGACCGGCCCTACGACCCCTTCAACCTCGGCGGCTTCACCGGCTCGCGCGACGACAACTACGGGCAGGACCGCGACGCGATGCGCCGCGGTCACTTCAGCGGCTTCACCGGCAACCTCCTGCAGGAGGACATGGTCACGCAGGCGAGCATGGGCCCGATCGTCGACCGCACGAAGGAGCACCTCTCGACCGCCGACGTCGCCGTCATCCAGGCGCGGCGGCTCCTCCTGCAGGCGCTCGACGACATGGAGGCCGGTCGACCCGTGGTCGGCTGCGGTCCCGGCCTGGATCACCGCAACGTCGTTCCGGTCGACAAGATCCTGCCGGCGCGCACCTGAGCTCGCCCACGGCCGCCGGCATCAACATCTCGTTCCTCCAGGCCGACGCGTCACACGAGTCTTCGTCATCACGAGTCTCCGAGCGTGGCGAACGACCGTGTGGCGCAAACGCGTTCGGGCCGGCGATGGCGCCCGATACGCAAAGCTGGTCGGCATGCGAGACTCGCGCCTGTACGCCGAGCCGGGACGCACGGACTCGACGTCCCCGGTAGAAACTGACGCCACGGAAGCCGACCAGGAGGTGCCAGATGGCGATGGGGCGCTCGGAGTCGCACGTGCGCGAGGAGTTGCTCGCGGCGTCCGACGAGGTCATCGAAGACGCGGTCGTCCACGCCGACCTGGCGGCGCTGCGCGGGCTGGTGTATCAGCTCACCGGCGACGACGAGGTGGCGCGAGCACGCCTGAACATCGACGATGCTGCCACCGCCCTCCTCGGCGGCAACGATGACACGGAGCTCCTGCGGCGGAAGGCCGCCGAGTTCCTGAAGGCCTACCGCGACCGGGGTGCCGGCGAGATCTCGATCGGCCCCGAGGAGCGTCTGCCGACCAGCCTCCGTCTGGCGAGCCACTTCCAGCTCGCAGACGAGGACATGGGCCTCTGGATCGAGGAGCTCGCATTGGATCCGTGGGCTCGTGGGCTCGAGTGGAAGACGCCGCCGTCGTCGGAGCAGCTCGAGGCGTTCAACGTCGTCGTCATCGGAAGTGGGCTCGGCGGCCTCAACGCGGCGATCCAGCTGAAGCGCGCCGGCATCCCCTTCACCGTCGTGGAGAAGAACCCCGACGTCGGCGGCACCTGGTGGGAGAACCGGTATCCCGGCTGTCGGGTCGACACCGCGAGCCGTTCCTACACGAACCTGTTCGGCGTCGACTGGAGCTATCCCTACTCGCACTGCCCGGCGTCCGAGAACGAGCGCTACTTCCAGTGGGTCACCGACACGTACGGGCTGCGTGACGACATCGTGTTCGACACCGAGGTGCGATCGATGGCCTGGGACGAGGACACGAGCGAGTGGCAGGTGTCCGTCGACGGTCCCGACGGTGAGCGTGTGCTGCGCGCCAATGCCGTCATCACCGCGGTCGGTTTCCTGAACCGTCCGAAGCTGCCCGACATCGAAGGCATGTCCGACTTCCGCGGCCCCTCCTTCCACTCGGCGCGGTGGCCGCAGGGCCTCGGGACCGAGGGCAAGCGCGTCGCCGTCATCGGCACCGGGGCGAGCGGCTACCAGATGATCCCCGAGATCGCGCTCGACGCCGAGCACGTCGTCGTCTTTCAACGCACGCCGCAGTGGCTGATGCCGACGCCCGGCTACCGCACGCCCTACCCGCCGCAGGTGAACTGGCTCGACCGCAACCTCCCCTTCTACAGCAACTTCATGCGGTTTCAGGCCGCCATCTCGATCCGCTTCCTCTCGGACTTCAGCGAGATCGATCCCGACTTCGACGATCCCAACGCGTGCAGCGCGGGGAACAAGACGATGCGGGACACGTGCCTCGCGTTCCTCGAGCGCAAGCTGGGCGACGACCCTGAGCTCGTGCGCACGATGACGCCGCCGCACCCCTATCTCTCCGCGCGTCCGCTCGCGGTGGACGCCGAGTACAGCGTCCTCGACGCGATCAAGCGAGACAACGTCACGCTCGTGACCGACGGGATCCGCCGCGTCACCGAGACGGGCATCGAGACCCTCACCGGCGAGCACCACGACGTCGACGTGATCGTCTACGCGACCGGCTTCCACGCGACGGAGTACCTGTTCCCGATGACGATCATCGGACGCGACGGCGTGACCATCGAGAAAACCTGGGCCGAGGGCGGCGCTCGCGCGTACCTCGGGTGCATGGTGCCGGGCTTCCCGAACCTCTGGATGGTCTACGGGCCGAACACGAATGGCGGCATGCACCCGGCGAGCTTCCACGAGGTGGTCGCGCGCTACGCCCTCGAGTGCATGGAGCACCTGATCGTCGACGACCGACGCGAGGTCGAGGTCACCGAGGAGGCGTACTGGAGGTACAACCGCATCCTCGACGAGCGAAACGCCAACAAGGTGTGGAGCGACCCGCGCGCGCACAACTACTACTGGACCGAGTTCGGCCGCTCAGCGGTGATGTGCCCCTTCTATCCGTGGGAGATCTGGCATTCCTTGCGTCACCCGTCGTACGACGAACTCGTGGTGCGGTAGGACGAGACAACTCCCCGGGGCCGACCGCTTGGTGGATCAAACGCAGCCGTGTCGCCCGGTGCAAGACCGATGTCACTTCGTGCAGGATCGCATGCCCTCCGCCGCAAGATCGGCGAGTCATTCAGTGCATGGTCGCACTACGAACACCCACTTGTCGCGCCGCAGCTGGGGCAGGCGTGACACGAGCCGGCCCGCTGCATGATGTCGCCGCAGATGTGGCAGAGCACTGTCTCCGAAGCCCGCGTCACGTGCACGCCCGGGGTGAGTGCAGGCACGGAAGGAGGCGTGATCGCCGCCGACGGGGCCTGGTCCTCGAGCGGGAGCTCGGCGTAGAGCGTCTCGGTCGGCGTCGACGCCTCCTCCACACCCGGCAACGTCGGCTGCGTGCGCTCCCCCACCGTCAGCACGCCCATGTCGCGCCGCGTCTCGTACGGCACGTACTCCACGACGAGGCGTCGGAAGATGTAGTCGACCAGGCTGGTGGCGATGCGCAGGTCGGGGTCGTCGGTCATGCCGGCGGGCTCGAAGCGCATGTTGGTGAACTTCTCGGCGAACGCCTCGAGCGGCACGCCGTACTGGAGGCCGAGGCTCAGCGAGATGGCGAACGCGTCCATGATCCCGGCCAGGGTGGAACCCTGCTTGGCGACCTTGAGGAACACCTCACCGGGACGTCCGTCCTCGAACTCGCCGACGGTCGCGTACCCGTGGCAATCGGCCACCCGGAACGAGAACGTCTTCGAGCTGCGCATGCGCGGCAGCTTCTGGCGCACCGGCTCCTGCACGATGACGTGCTCGACGATGCGCTCGACGACCTGCGCGGGCAGCCCTGAAGAAGAGGCGGTTGCCAAGGCCTCGGGCGAACCGGTCTCCCCACCCTTCTTCTGGGTGGCAAGCGGCTGCGCGACCTTGCAGTTGTCGCGGTAGAGGGCGACGGCCTTGATGCCGAGGCGCCACGCCTCGATGTGCAGCTCCTCGACATCTTCCACCGAGACGTCTTCCGGCATGTTGACCGTCTTGCTGATCGCACCGGAGATGAACGGCTGCACCGCACCCATCATCTTCACGTGACCCATGTAGTGGATCGTGTTGTCGCCCATCGAGCACGCGAACACCGGCAGATGCTCGGCCTTGAAGTGCGGCGCGCCGAAGATGGTCTTCTGCTCGTTGATGTGGGCGAGGATCGCGTCGGCTTCGTCGCTCGAGTAGCCGAGCTTGTCGAGCGCACGCGGGATCGTCTGGTTGACGATCATCATCGTGCCGCCGCCGACGAGCTTCTTCGCCTTGGTGAGCGCGAGGTCCGGCTCGATGCCGGTGGTGTCGCAGTCCATCATCAACCCGATCGTGCCGGTGGGCGCGAGCACGGTGGCCTGCGAGTTGCGCACACCGAACGTCTCACCGAGCTCGACGGCTTCGTCCCACGCCTGCTGCGCGGCGCCGAGCAGCTCCGGCGGCACGAGGTCTTCGTCGATGTTGGCGGCTTCGGCGCGGTGCATGCGCAGCACGTTGTTCATCGCGTCGGCATTGGCGGCGTAGCCCGCGAACGGACCCATGCGGCCGGCGGTGCGCGCGCTGGTCGCGTACGCGTGGCCCGTCATCAGCGCGGTGAGGGCACCCGCCCACGCCCGGCCACCCTCGGAGTCGTAGGGCATGCCCTGCGCCATGAGGAGCGCGCCGAGGTTGGCGTAGCCGAGGCCGAGCTGGCGGAACTTGCGGCTGTTCTCCGCGATCTTCTCCGTCGGGTAGTCGGCGTTGCCGACGATGATCTCCTGCGCGGTGAACATCACCTCGATGGTGTGCTTGTAGGCCTCGACGTCGAACGTGCCGTCGTCGTCCAGGTACTTCAGCAAGTTGATGCTGGCGAGGTTGCACGCCGAGTTGTCGATGTGCATGTACTCGGAGCACGGGTTGCTGCCGTTGATGCGGCCGCTGTTGGGCGCGGTGTGCCAACGGTTGATCGTGGAGTCGAACTGCATGCCCGGGTCGGCGCACTCCCACGCCGCCTGCGAGATCTGGCGGAACAGGTCGCGCGCCTTGAGCGTGCGGATCGGCTCGCCGGTGATGACGGCCCTGAGCGACCAGTCGTCGTCGTCGAGCACCGCCTGCATGAACTCATCGGTGACGCGCACCGAGTTGTTGGCGTTCTGGTACTGGATCGAGTGGGAGTCCTTGCCGTCGAGGTCCATGTCGAAGCCGGCGTCGCGCAACGCGCGCGCCTTCTTCTCCTCGATCGACTTGCACCAGATGAACTCCTCGACGTCGGGGTGGTCGGCGTTGAGGATGACCATCTTGGCGGCGCGACGGGTCTTGCCCCCGCTCTTGATGGTGCCGGCCGACGCGTCGGCGCCGCGCATGAAGCTCACCGGGCCGCTCGCGGTGCCACCACCCTTGAGGTGCTCGTACGACGAACGGATGTTGGAGAGGTTGATCCCGGAACCGGAACCACCCTTGAAGATCGTGCCTTCCTCGCGGTACCAGTTGAGAATGCCGTCCATCGTGTCGTCGACCGCGAGGATGAAGCACGCGCTCCCCTGCTGCGGCACGCCCTTCACGCCGATGTTGAACCACACCGGCGAGTTGAACGCGGCGCGCTGGGTGACGAGGATCGCCTTGAGCTCGTTGCGGAAGGCCGCGCCCTCCTGCTCGTCGACGAAGTAGCCGTCCTGCACGCCCCACGAGGTGATCGTGTCGGCCACCCGGTCGATCACCTGGCGCAGCGAGGTCTCGCGCTCCTCGGTGCCGAGGGTGCCCCGGAAGTACTTCTGGGCGACGATGTTGGTGGAGTTCTGCGACCACGAGACCGGGAACTCGACGTCGGGCTGGAGGAAGGCGTCGGTGCCGTCCTTCCAGTTCGGGATGCGGGCCTCGCGCCGTTCCCATTCGACCGAGTCGTAGGGGTCCTCACCCGGCTTCGTGAAGTACCGGCGGATCCCGATCCCGACCTGCTCCGGCGCCATTGCCATCCGTTGCTCCCTCTTCCCGCTCTTTCGCGTCTCGGACTGACCTGTTTTCACGTGCCTGTTGCGCTTGCTGGGTGACCTGCACCCCGTCGTGCACTCGCTCGCCGCTGCCCTGCTCAACCGCGAGTAACCACAACATCTTGTGGTGAGGGGTGCTTCCCACGCTACATGGTGGTGGGAAGAACAAACATAGAACTACAGGGGTGTGATTGCAAGGGTTCCCGGAAGATTCTCGTTACTCCGGCCGCGGGGCGGGGCTCCGGCCCGATTTCGGCGACGTCGCTCGGGACTTGGGCGCCGTCGCCTTCTGCAGCTCACCCACCTCTCGCTCGAAGTCGCCCAGCTCCTCGAAGCCCTTGTAGACCGATGCGAACCGCACGTAGGAGACGGGGTCGAGGAGGCGCAGTCGCTCGAGCACCGCCACCCCGATCACCACGCTGCCGACCTCGGGCCCCGCGGCCCGCGCCCGCTCCTCGATGTCGGCGACGAGACCATCGACCGCGGCCGGGTCGATCGCGCTGCCGGCCACCGCCCGCCGGATCCCGCCCCGCAGCTTCTCGGCGTCGAACGGCTCCTTCACCCCGGACCGCTTCACCACCACGAGCGGGAGCTCCTCGACACGTTCGTAGGTCGTGAAGCGCCGGCCGCAGGCCAGGCACTCTCGGCGGCGGCGGACTGCGGCGGTGTCGTCGGCCGGGCGCGAGTCGACGACCTTGTCGTCGTCGGCTGTGCAGAACGGGCAACGCACGGATCCACCGTATCCCCCGCGCCACAGGCGCCGAGGGGACCCGGCCCGCGCCGGGCGGCCAGAGCGCAGCCACGGCGGCCCGGTGCGACCAGGCCGCCGTGGGCGGATGATGCGGGTCGGCTCAGCCGTCCCACTCGATCGTCTCTCCGGGCTGGAGCACCGCGCCGTGACGGGCGGCGGCGAGCGCGTCGACCACCGGGCGGGGGTCGCTTCCCGGCGCGAGCCGCTGTGCGATCGACCACAGCGAATCGCCGGGCCGCACGACGGCGTGGGCCGCAGTCGGCCGGTGATCGGGAGCGGCGCCCGCGCTGCCGCCCAACGCGGCCCCGCCCTGCGCCATCACGAGCACCAGGCCCACCACCAGCACGATCACCGACACCGCGACCGCAGCCCGCCGCCGGAGGTATGTGACGCGAGTGGTCATGCGATCGGCCGTGCGAACAGTGGTGAACCTGGTGTCGCGACCGGCGGCCCGACCCCTGCCGGTGGCAACGGCAGGTCCACGGGAACCTTCAGCAGCGGTTCCCGTGGCGGGGCCGGTCGCTGGACGCGCCGGACGGGTGGCAGAGCGAGGTGACGTCGTGGGGCGTCTCCGCGACTTCGGCACCGTCCGGTTGCTGTGACACTTCCGAACGCTTCGGCCCACCCGGTTCGCCCGGTTCGCCCGGCTCGCGCGGGTCACTCGACTCGGCGGGTTCGTGGTCGTGGTGGCGGCCAGTTCATTCACGTTCTTCACCTGTTCTCCTGTTGTGCGGTCCCGCTCGCAGAGCAGACCACGGGGGTGTGACACTCATCGCCGGGTTGGTGCTGGAATCGCCGGTTGGATTCGCCGATTGGAATCGCCGGTTGGATTCGCCGGTTGGATTCGCCTCTGGTGCCGCCGGCCGCCCGACCGAACGCACGTTCGTCAGGTTCGCACGAACGCCCGTTCGGGTCAAGGGGTCGGCGAAGAAATTCCGAACAGGTGTTTGCCCCGAACGCACGATCGTGTTACTTTGCCCCCATGAACGACCTCACGCCCCGTCAGCGCCAGGTCCTCGACTTCGTCGATTCCGAAGTCCGCCACCGCGGCTACCCGCCGAGCGTGCGCGAGATCGGCGAAGCGGTGGGCCTCTCCTCCAGCTCGACGGTGCACGCGCACCTCGCCGCGCTGCAGGACAAGGGCTACCTCACCCGCGACCCCACGAAGCCGCGGGCGCTCGAGGTCCGTCTCGACATCGAGTCGGGCGCGGCGGTCGAGCGCCGTCCCGTCCGCCATGTTCCCCTCGTGGGCGATGTCGCCGCCGGCACCGGCGTGCTGGCCGCCGAGAACATCGAAGAGACGATGCCGGTACCGGAAGATCTCACCGGCGACGGCGTCCTCTTCATGCTGCGTGTGCGCGGCGACTCCATGATCGAGGCCGGCATCTTCGACGGCGACTACGTCGTCGTGCGCCAGCAGCCGACCGCGGAAGCGGGCGACATCGTGATCGCCGGCCTGCCCGGCGAGGAAGCCACGGTCAAGACCTTCCTGCGCCGGCGCACCAAGATCGTGCTGCGGCCGGAGAACTCCACGATGGAGGAGATGGTGTTCGATCCCCGCGACATCACCATCTACGGCAAGGTCGTCTCGCTGCTGCGGCGGCTGTAACCACTCGTCGGTCCCCCGTGATCCTCATCGTCGTCAAGTTCAGGACCAGCCGGAGTGGTCCGACCGTTGGTTGGACCTCGTCGACGAGTTCACCCGGGCGACGCGCGCCGAACCCGGCAACCTCTGGTTCGAGTGGTCGCGCAGTGTCGACGACCCGAGCGAGTTCGTCCTGGTCGAGGCGTTCGCCGACGATGCGGCCGGGCCGCACGTGAACAGCGATCACTTCGCGCAGGCGATGCAGCTCCTCCCCGAGGCCCTGCTCGAGACGCCGCGCATCGTCAACACCACGATCGAGGGTGTCGACGACTGGTCGCCCATGGGAGAGATGACCGTCGACTGAGACGGGTGAGACGACTGAGACGGGTGAGCTGGCTCAGGCGACGCCCACGAACGACGCCAGCGTCGCGTAGGCGTGTTCCACCGACTCGCGGGTCACGAACTCGCCCTGGGTGTGCGCGATCGTCGGGTCGCCGGGGCCGAAGTTGAGCGCGGGTACGCCGCGCGACGCGAAGCGGGCCACGTCGGTCCAGCCCAGCTTCGGGCGCACGGGGAGCTCGAGGCCACGCACGAACTCGTCGACCAGCGGGTTGGCCAGGTTGGGCGCGGCGGCCGATTGGGCCTGGAGGATCTCGATGGCATCGGCGCCGTCGAGCAACACCCGCACCTGGGCCTCGGCTTCCGCCGGTGAGTACCTCGGTGCGAAGCGCCGGTTCACCACCAGCGTGCACCGGTCGGGGACCACGTTGTGCTTGTCGGGGATGCCGCCCTCGATGCGCACCACCTGGAGCGACTCCCGGTACGGCAGGCCGTCGACGTCGACGATGTCGGACGCGTGGCCGGCGAGACGGGTCAGCACCTCGGAGGCCCGGTGGATGGCGTTGACGCCCATCCATGGGCGGGCGGTGTGCGCCCGTTCGCCGTCGAAACGGGCTCGGGCCACGAGCACCCCCTGGCACCCGGCCTCGACCCAGCCGTCGGTGGGCTCGAGCAGCACCGCGAACTCGCCCGTCAGCAGCTCCGGACGGGTGCTGAACACCGTGCCCAGCCCGTTGAACCGGTCGGCCACCTCCTCGCATTCGTAGAACGCGAGGGTGACGTCGTGGTGGAGCGATGCGGGGTCGGCGTGCAGGCTCTCGGCCAGGCGCAGCAGCACCGCGAGGCCACCCTTCATGTCGGCGGCACCGAGGCCGTGGAGCACGTCGCCGTCGACCCTCGGGACCTCGTTGCCCTGGTTGGCGGGCACGGTGTCGAGGTGGCCGCCGAGGACGACGCGGCGATCGCGACCGGCACTGGTTCGGGCGATCACGTTGGCGCCGACGCGATCGACGGTGAGGCTCGGGGCGCGCTCGCGCAGCCTCGCCTCCACCAGATCCGCGAGCTCAGCCTCGTGGTGGCTCTCCGAGCGCACCGCCACCAGCGCGGTGGTGAGCTCGAACACGTCGCCGGCGTCGACGTCGAGCAGGGGCGCTCGGGTCACGTGGCCACGCCGTGATCGCGCAGGATGTCGTTGAGCTTCGACTTGTCGTGGCGCTCGCCCTCGGTGAGGCGCTTGACCACCAGCACGCACGGCAGGCCGAAGTCGCCACCCGGGTAGGAACGGGTGCGGGTGGCGGAGATCGCCACGCACCAGTCGGGGACGATGCCCCGGCTCAGCTCCTCGCCGGTCTGGGCGTCGATGACCGGAATCGAGCCGGTGAGGATGGCGCCGGCGCCGAGCACCACGCCGCGGCCCACGCGCGCGCCCTCGGCCACGATGCAGCGCGAGCCGATCATGGTGTCGTCGCCGACCATCACCGGTGCGGCCTGCGGTGGCTCGAGCACGCCACCGATGCCGACCCCGCCCGAGAGGTGCACGCGCTCCCCGATCTGCGCGCACGAGCCGACAGTGGCCCAGGTGTCGACCATCGTGTCGGCGCCGACCCGGGCACCGATGTTGACGTAGCTCGGCATCATCACCGAGCCGGGCGCGAGGTACGACCCCCAGCGCGCCGACGCGCCGGGCACGACGCGCACGCCGGACCGCTTGAAGTGCTGCTTCAACGGGATCTTGTCGGCGTACTCGAACGGCGCCAGCTCGATCGTCTCCATGCGCGACAACCGGAACAGCAATAGCACCGCGTACTTGAGCCACTGGTGGACGGTGACGTCGTCGCCGACCAACTCCGCGACCCGCGCCTCACCGGAGTCGAGCAGCTCGATCGCCGCGTGCACCGCGGCCCGCGCGTCCGCCTCGGGCAGGACCGCGTCGAGGTCGTCGCGACCTTCCCACAACGCGGTGATCGTCTTCTCGAGCTCTTCGACCGAAGCTGCCATGTTGCGTGTGCTCCCTCGCGCGACCGGAATGTCCGGTCAGGCTAGAGGTCGCGGGTGCCCGCACCCGGGTGGATACCGGCCAGACGATCGCACGCGAGATCGACCTGCGCGTCGGTGAGGGTGAGCGCGAGCCGCGCGTGGCGCTCCCCGGCCGGTCCGTAGAAGTCGCCCGGCGCGACGAGGAGACCGGTGGCGGCGAGGTCGGCGGTGATCGCCCAGCCGTCGCGGGTGCCGTCGACGTCGCGCAGCCAGAGGTAGAAGGTCGACGGGCCGCCGTCGTGCACCAATCCGTGCGCCTCGAGCGCGGGGAGCGCCCGGGCGCGTCGGCGCGCGTAGCGCTGCTGCTGCTCGTGCACGTGCACGTCGTCGGCCAGGGCCGCCGCTGCGGCCGCCTGCACCGGCGCGGGCGTCATCAGGCCGCCGTGCTTGCGGATCTCGCCGAGGTAGGCGACGAGCTCGGCGTCGCCGGCCACGAACCCGGCCCGCAGGCCGGCCATGTTCGAACGCTTGGAGAGGGAGTGCACGACGAGGACGCCGTCGTTGGCCGGCCCGGCGCCGGACCCGTTGCCGGGGCCGCTCCCCGCCTCGAGCGCGGTGACGGGGTCGGTGGGTGCACCGGTGGCGTCATAGGTGAACTCGGCGTAGCACTCGTCGCTGGCCACGATGATCCCGCGCTCGCGGGCCCAGGCCACCGCCGCCGCCATCCGCGCGGGGGTGGCGGTCACCCCGGTGGGATTGCTCGGGTCATTGAGCCAGAGCAGGAGCGCGCGGTCGGCGTCGGCCGGGTCGATGCGGGCCAGGTCGAGCCGCCACTCGGCGTCGACCGGCACCGGCACCGCGCGCAGGCCCGCGAGCGTGGCTCCCATCGCGTACGTGGGGTAGGCCACCGCGGGGTAGAGCACGGTGTCGCGCGAGGGATCGCGCAACGAGAGGGCGCGCGGGAGCGACGCCACCAACTCCTTGGTGCCGATGCAGGCCACCACTTGCGCGGGCGTGACCGTGCACCCGAACCGCCGGGCGATCCAGCCAGCGGCGGCTTCCCGGTAGGCCGCGCTGCCGATCGTCGCCGGGTACCCGGTGGCGCCCGCGGCGGCGTCGACCAGCGCCCGCACCGCGACGTCGGGCATCGGGTCGACGGGCGTGCCGACCGACGCGTCGACGATGCCGCCGGGCGCCGCGCTCGCCTGCTCGCGCAGGGCCGTCAGCCGATCGTGCGGGTAGGGCGGGGGCACGAATCCACCCCGGCCCGGAGCTGTCATCGGGGGAGACTAACCGGCGCCGGCCGGCAGATCGTCGGGCGCCGGTTCGTCGGGCGAGGGCGCGTCGGGCGACGGTTCGTCCGGCGCCTGCGGGTTGTAGCCCTCGACCCGTGCCCGCCCCCGGTCCTTGGCCGAGTACATCGCGAAGTCGGCCCGCCGCAGCAGTTCGGACGCGCTGGCGGCACCGTCTTCGGCTCCGGCCACGCCGATGCTGGCGGTGATCACCAGCTTGCCCTCACCGAGGTCGACCGGCTCGGCCACCTCCACCAGCAACCGCTCGGCGATCTGGTGGGCCTCGTGCAGTCCGGCGAGGTCGGGGAGGATGGCGACGAACTCGTCGCCCCCGATGCGGGCCACGCTGTCGGAGGGCCGCACCGTGTCGAGGAGCCGGCGGGCGATGAGCGCGAGCAGGCGGTCGCCGGCGTCGTGGCCGAGGTTGTCGTTGACCGTCTTGAACCGGTCGAGGTCGATGAACAGCACCGCCAGGAACGACGGGTGGCGTCGCGTGCGGGCGAGCGCGGCTTCCAAGCGGTCGAGCAGCAGCACGCGGTTCGGGAGGCCGGTGAGGGAATCGTGCAGCGCGCGGTGGCTGAGGTCGGCCTCCTTCATCTTCAGCGCGGTGACGTCGCGCGCGATGCCGTCGAGGGCCACCGTCTTGCCGCGCGCGTCGCGGAGGGGCACGACGCGGTGTTCGGTCCAGATCATCGGACCGTCGCGGCGGATCATGCGCAGGAGCACCGTCTCCACCCGATCGGTGCCGCGGTAGGCGAGCTCGCGCGCGCGTGGACGGTCGTCGGGATGCAGGGTCTCCGCCACCAGCCCGGGATTCTCGTAGAACTCCTCGGGTGCGTAGCCGAGGACCTCCTGCACCGCGGGGTTCACGTACTCGAAGCGGGGTTTGCGCCCGACGCGGACCCGGTAGACGACGTCGGCGGCGTTCTCGGTCAGCAGCCGGAAGCGGGCTTCCGACGCCCGGAGGGCATCCTCCGCGTCGCGCTGCGCGGTGATGTCGACGAAGGTGGAGACAACACTGGTGACGGTCTGGCCGTCGGCGTCGAACACCGGTTCCGAACCGGCCACGATCCACACGACCGAGTCACTGGTGCTGCGCACGCCGAGCACGACGTTGCTGCACCGCTCGCCGGAGCGCAGGGTGCGCATGGCGGGCAGGTCGGCGAGCGCGAGGGGATTGCCAGCTTCGTCGACGACGTCGAGGTCGGTGGCGAACAGCCCTTGTTCCTCGATGTCCTGGCCGACCCGACCGAGGATCGTGCGGGCCTGCTGGTTGGCGGCCTGTACCCGGCCGTCGGGCGCCATCGCCACGACGCCGACGCCGAGCGTTTCGAGCAGCCGGTCGTACGGCAGTCCCGGGTACTCGACGTCACCGCTCATCGCTGCTCAACCCGCGCCCACGGAGGCCACTCCCGCGCGGCGCGACGACGAAGTCGCCGAACCGCACCCGGTCGAGCATCGGGAGGCGCGCCCGGACGCGGGTGCCCCCCTCGGCGTGCACCTCCACGAGCACCTCGCCCTCGCGGTGCAACGCGGCGACGACGTCGCCGCGGTCGTAGGGCACGAGGAACTCGACGATCGGCGCCATGGCCCGCAGCCGCGCCGACAGCGCGTCGAGCAGACCGTCGGTACCGAGGCCGGTCGCGGCCGAGACCACCGACGCCGCGGGGTGGGCGTAGAGGAGCTCCTTGATCGCGTCGGGTGCGGCGACGTCGGCCTTGTTGATCACCAGCAGCTCGGGCACGGCGTCGGCACCGATCTCGCGCAGCACGGTGTGGACGGCGTCGATCTGGGCCGGGGCGTCGACACTGCTGCCGTCGACGACGTGCAGGAGGAGATCGGCGTCGACCACTTCGTCGAGCGTGGAGCGGAACGATTCCACCAGCTGGTGCGGGAGGCGTTGCACGAAGCCGACGGTGTCGGACACGAGCACCGTCTCACCCCCGGGCAGGCGCAGGCGCCGGGTGGTGGGGTCGAGAGTGGAGAACAAGCGGTCTTCGACCAGCACGCCGGCGCTGGTGATCCGATTGAGGAGGGTGGACTTGCCCGCGTTCGTGTAACCGACGAGCGCGAGCGTCGAAACCGCGCTGCGGCGACGCGACTTGCGCTGGGTGGCGCGGTTCTTGGCCAGGCGGTCGAGGTCGCGTTCGAGCTTCGCCACCCGCGACAGAATGCGGCGGCGATCCACTTCGAGCTGCGTCTCGCCAGGGCCTCTCGTACCGACCACACTCCCCCGGCCGCCACCTGCACCCTGCTGGCTGAGCTGCGTACCCCGGCCCCGCAACCGCGGCAGGCGGTAGCGCAACTGCGCAAGCTCCACCTGGACCATACCTTCCTGGCTCTTGGCGTGCTGGGCGAAGATGTCGAGGATCAACGCGGTGCGATCGACGACGTCGACCGCGAACACCTTCTCGAGGTTGCGCTGCTGCGCGGGGGTGAGCTCGTCATCGAAGACCACGAGATCGATGTCGAGCGCATCGCCGAGCTCGCGCAGCTCCTTGGCCTTGCCCGACCCGATGTAGGTCGCGGGATGCGGCGTGTCGCGCCGTTGCAGGACGAGCTCGACCGGCTCGGCACCGGCGGTGTCGGTGAGCAGCGCCAGCTCCTCGAGCGAGGCCTGGGCGGCCTCCGCGTCGCGCGTGCCGATGCCGGTGCCGACGAGCAACGCGCGCTGGCGGACGACACCGAGGTCGACCTCGGTGGCGGTGAGGCGCCGGCGACTCACGCAGCTCCGGCCACGTCGAGGGCGCCCTGACCGACCAGCCGTTCGAGGTCGACGGCGACGTCGAAGACATGCACCACCGGGCCGCCGAGGCGGATCGTCGCGCCGAGCTCGACCACGAGGTCGCCGCCGGGGACGTGCACGGTGACCCGATCGCCGACGAGACCACGCCGGTGCGCGACCGCGGCGGTTGCACACGCGCCCGTCCCGCAGCTGAGGGTCTCGCCGACCCCGCGCTCCCACACCCGCATGTCGACCGCGTCGACCGCCCCCGGGTGGAGGGCGACGAACTCCACGTTGGTACGCCGCGGGAACCGGGGATCGTGCTCGAGCCTCGGCCCGTGCTGGGTGACCCGGGCCTGCGCGGGGTTGTCGACGAACAGGACGAGGTGGGGGTTGCCCATCCCGGCCGCGTCGCCCTCGTACTCGGTGCCGTGGAACTCGGCGCGCAGGCCGAACGCCGACGGCGCGTCGAGTGGGATCTCGGTGGGGTCGAAGGTGACCGGACCCATGTCGACGGTGGCCGCGATCACTTCGCCGTCGGCGTCGCGTGCGAGCTCGACGGTCCGGCGTCCGCCACCGGTGTCGACGGTGAGGGTGTCGTCGCGGGCGAGCCCCGCGCGCGCGGCGGCCCACGCCAGGCACCGCATACCGTTGCCGCTCATCTCCGCGAGACCGCCGTCAGCGTTGTAGAGGACCATCTCTGCATCGGCGCCCGGCCCCGCGCCGGTCGCAGCAGCGACGGCGCCGGGTCGGAGCAGGATCAGGCCGTCGGCCCCGACGCCGCGGTGGCGGTCGCAGAGCGCGACGGCGGCCCGTTCGAGGGCCGCGCCGTCGAGGGCCGCATCGGCGATGGATCCGGTCGCGTCGAGTTGCGACCACACGAGGAAGTCGTTGCCGGTGGCGTGCAGCTTGGCGAGCGGGACCGTGGTCATTTGTCCCAGTGTGCCAGGAGGGCGGGCGCGACCGCGTGGGGATTCGCCGCCGCCGCGAACCACGTGATCCGGGGGTCGCGGCGGAACCACATGCGTTGACGTCGGGCGAAGCTCCGGGTGCGGGCGACGGCGGTGTCGAATGCGGTCTCGAGCGCGGTATCAGGCGACGGGGTCTCGGACGACGGCGCGGCGTGGTCCTCACCCTCGTCGTGCTCGAGGTAGGCCAGGACCTCCTTGTAGCCGATGGCCTGGCGGGCGGTGCGCGAGAGCGTGTCGTGGGCCACGAGACCCCGCACCTCGTCGACCAGGCCGGCGGCGCGCATGGCCGCGAACCGGCGGGCGATGCGATCGGCGAGTGCGGCCCGTGGCAGCCAGACCCCGGCGAGGCGGACCGGGAACGCGGTGGGTCCGCGCTCCCGGACCCCGGCGCCGAACGAAGAGAAGGGCCGGCCGGTGATCCGGATGACCTCCAGCGCGCGGGTGACCCGTCGCCGGTTGCCCGGCTCGATCCGCGCTGCGGCGACGGCGTCGATCTCCTGCAGGTGGCGGTAGGCCGCGGCCAGCCCCTCGGGGCTCGCGACCTCGGCCTCCACCTCGGCCCGCACCGCGCGGTCCTCGGGCGGGAAGGTCAACGGATCGATCACCGCCTGCACGTAGAGCCCGGTTCCCCCCACGAGCAGAGCCCGGCGCCCGCGGGACGCGATGTCGGCCACTGCGTCGCGGGCGGCGCGCTGGAAGCGAGCCACTGACCACTCCTCGCCCGGATCGGCGACGTCGATCAGGTGGTGCGGGATCCCGGCCTGCTCACCGGGCATCGGCTTGGCCGTGCCGATGTCGAGACCCCGGTAGACCAGCATCGAGTCGACGGAGACGATCTCGACGTCGCCCAGTGCCGACGCAATCGTGACCGCGAGTGCCGATTTCCCGCTCGCGGTCGGGCCGACGAGCGCAAGATGCGGTCGGGTCACGCAGGAGCGGCGGTGACGGGGATGCGGATGCGCACCGGTCGAGGGTTGCGGTGCAGTTCGAGCAGGTCGCCCCGCAGCCAGTGTGGCGCGGCGCGCGTGACCCGCACGTCGCCGGTGGCTCCCGGCCGCAACGCGTAGTCCCCCGGCGCGAAGTGCACGAGCTTGTTCTGGCGGGTGCGGCCCGACCACATCTCGGGATTGTTCTTCGACGGCCCTTCGATGAGCACGTGCTCGGTACGGCCCACGCGCGCTTCGTGCTTGACCAGTGCGTGCCGTTCGACCACCTCGGTGAGGCGCTGCATCCGAACCTGTGCGAGCTCGGGGGCGATGAAGTCGTCACTCATGTCGGCGGCGGGAGTGCCCGGGCGGGGCGAGAACACGAAGGTGTACGCGGCGTCGTAGGCCGCGGTGTCGACGACCTCGAGCGTGCGGGCGAAGTCGTCGTCGGTCTCGCCGGGGAAACCCACGATGATGTCGGTGGTGACCGCGAGATCGGGTATCGCGGCGCGCGCGGCCGCGAGCCGTTCGAGGTAGCGCGCCGCGGTGTAGCCGCGGTGCATGCGGGCCAACGTGCGGTCGCTGCCCGACTGCAGGGGGAGGTGCAGGTGCTCGCACAGCGAGTCGCACTCCGCCATGGCCGCGATGGTCTCGGGTCGGAGGTCCTTGGGGTGGGGTGACGTGAAGCGGATGCGATCGATGCCGTCGACCGCGTCGAGCGCGTACAGCAGGTCGGCGAACTGGGGCCGGTACTGGCCGGCGCCGAGATCCCGCCCGTAGGAGTTGACATTCTGGCCGAGGAGCGTGATCTCGCGTACCCCGTCGGCCGCCAGCTCCTCGACCTCGCGGACGATGTCGCCCATGCGGCGGCTGATCTCGGGGCCCCGCACGATCGGGACGATGCAGAAGGTGCACGAGTTGTCGCACCCGATCTGGATCGTAACCCAGGCCGAGTAGCCGTTGTCGCGCCGCGCCGGCAGTGCCTGCTCGATCCCGCCCGGCCACGCCTCGTGCTCCTCGAGGATCTCGACCACGGAACCTTCGTGCCGCGCCCGCTCCAGCAGCGCCGGCGCGTGAGCGAGGTTGTGGGTGCCGAAGACGACGTCGACGTGGCCCGCCCGCTCGACGATGAGTTCGCGGTCCTTCTGGGCCAGGCACCCGCCGACCGCGATCTGCAGGTCGGGCCGTACGGCCTTGAGCGCCTTCAGGCGCCCGAGATGGCCGTAGAGCTTGTTGTCGGCGTTCTCGCGGATGCAGCAGGTGTTGAGGACGACGACGTCAGCCGCCTCCAGCTCGTCGGTGGGCTCCATGCCCTCCGCCGCGAGCAGCCCGGCGATGCGCTCCGAGTCGTGCTCGTTCATCTGGCACCCGTAGGTGCGCACGTAGAAACGGCGCGGGCTCGCCGGCGGGTCGGTCACGGCGGCCAAGTGTAGGAGCGGAGCTGCGCGACTCCGCTCCCACACTCCGACCGCTCGTGTGCGGTTCAGCCTTCGATCTCGGCCGGCTCGTCGTCGGCGGTGGCGTCGATCTCGGCTTCGGGATCACCGTCGGGGTCGATACCGACTTCCTGACGGATCCGCTCGCTGATCTCCACCATCATGTCGACGTTCTCGGACAGGAAGGTCTTGGCGTTCTCCCGACCCTGCCCGAGCTGCTCGCCTTCGTAGGTAAACCAGGCGCCCGACTTCTTCACCAGGCCGAGATCCACCCCGACGTCGAGCAGTGAGCCCTCACGGCTGATGCCCTTGCCGTACATGATGTCGAACTCGGCCTGCTTGAACGGCGGGGCCACCTTGTTCTTCACCACCTTGACCCGGGTGCGGTTGCCGGTGATCTCGGCACCGTCCTTGATCGACTCGATCCGGCGGATGTCGAGGCGCACCGACGAGTAGAACTTCAGCGCGCGCCCGCCCGGCGTGGTCTCCGGCGAGCCGAACATCACCCCGATCTTCTCCCGCAACTGGTTGATGAACACGCAGATCGTGTTCGACCGGTTGAGGTTGGCGGTGAGCTTGCGCAACGCCTGGCTCATGAGCCGGGCCTGGAGACCGACGTGCGTGTCGCCCATCTCGCCCTCGATCTCCGCTCGGGGCACCAGTGCGGCGACCGAGTCGATCACGACGACGTCGAGCGCGCCCGACCGGATCAGCATGTCGGTGATCTCCAACGCCTGCTCGCCCGTGTCGGGCTGGGAGATGAGGAGATCGTCGACGTTGACGCCGATGGCGGCCGCATAGACCGGGTCCATCGCGTGCTCGGCGTCGATGTAGGCGCAGACGCCGCCGTTGCGTTGGGCCTCGGCCACCACGTGCATGGCGAGGGTCGACTTCCCCGACGACTCGGGGCCGAAGATCTCGACCACGCGACCGCGGGGCAGGCCCCCGATGCCGAGCGCGAGGTCGAGCGCCAGCGCGCCGGTGGGGATGGCGGCGACGCCGACGTTGCCGTGCTCGCCGAGACGCATGATGGCGCCCTTGCCGTACTGCTTCTCGATCTGGCCGAGTGCCATCTCGAGGGCCTGGTCACGTTCCACGTTGGAACCCTCCTGTCTTGTGCTGCTGTTCCCGTTGCCGGGGTCGAGCGATCGGGTGGGGGAAGCGCCGGAGATGCCGACGACGGGAACCTACGACGGGGGTATGACAGTTACCGCCGGTGAATCACAAGTGTGAAGTTAGCCGAACACGCGTTCGGGATCAAGCACCGCCGAGCGGGAGCCTCGCCACCTCGGTGTAGACCGCGCCGTCGGGCCGGGTGTCGCTGTCCATCAGGACCACGTGGTCGACGCTCCAGGGCTCGCCGACGGGCCCGCGGCCGAGTGCCGCGACCGCCTCCGCCAGGTCGGTGGGCGGCCGGCGGCGGGCGACGGTGAGATGCGGGCGGAACGGGCGGTCGTCGCCGGGATCCACGCCCGACCGGGAGGTGGCCTCCCGCACCGCCGCCGCCAGGCCGCCGAGCTCGGCGGCGCCGGCGACGAGACCGAGCCAGAGGACCGAGCCCCGGCGCGCCGACGGAAACGCTCCCCCGCCACCGAGCTGCAGCGTGGGTCTCGCGCACCGTCGGAGCGAATCGCCCAACGATTCGGCGAGCGATTCGCCATCGGGCACGGAGCCCATCTGCCGTTCGGGCACGGAGCCAAGGAACTGGAGGGTGAGGTGGCGCTGATGACGCCGCGTCCACCGCAGACCCAGTCGGGCCAATGATTCCCCGGACGATTCGCCGGACGAATCGGGCGGCGAATCGGCAGAATCGGCGAGCGAATCGACGAGCGAATCGACGGCGTCGAGCACCGACGGCGCGGGCACGACGGCGACGAAGGCGCGCCGCAGCCCGGTCACCGGCGGGGCGCCGATCAGTCGAGCGCGAGCAGCCGCATGCGCAGGAGGTTCAGCACCGAGATGGTCGAGAACTGGCGGATCCGTTCGCGGTCGAACGGCAGCCGCGCGGTGGTCGCCACCGTCTCGTGCCCGGGGATCGCGATGCCGTACCAGACGGTCCCCACCGGTTGCCCCTCCATCTCGTCGGGCCCGGCCACACCGGTGATCGAGACGGCGACGTCGGCGCCGAGCACACGCTGCGCGCCTTCGGCCATCTGCTTCACCGCTTCCTCGCTGACGACGAGCTCCGCGGTGACGCCGAGCACGTCGCGCTTCACTTCGGTCGCGTACGACGCGATCGAACCGCGGAACGTCGCGCTGGCCCCCGGCACGTTGGCGATGCGGGCGCCGACGAACCCACCGGTCAGCGACTCCGCGACGCCGAGCGTCCAACCGCGTTCGCGGCAGAGCCGCAGCACCTCGGACTCCATCGTGTCGTCGTCGACGGCGAAGACGAGCTCGCCGAGTATCGACCTCAGCTCCACGTCTTCCGCGTCGAGGAGTGCCCGGGCCTCCGACTCGGTCGGCGCCTTGGCCGTCATGCGCACGTAGATGCCTTCGATCCCGCGAGCCAGGAATGCGATCGTGGGGTTGGTCTGCTGATCGACTCGATCGGCGATCATCTCGGCGAGACCCGACTCCGACGCGCCCCACGTCTTCAACGACCGCGACACGATCACCGCCCGCTGGCCGGACCGTTCGAGCAGATCCGGCAACACGTGCTGGGTGATCATGTCGGTCATCTCGTAGGGCACACCGGGCACCGCGTAGACCACCTTGGTCGCGCCCGCGCGGTCGACCACTTCGCAGCGCAGCCCGGGCGCGGTGCCGATGGGGTTCGGGATCGCGTCCCCACCCTTCGGCACGTCGGCCTGGCGGAGGTTGTTCTCCGGGAACGGTCGACCACGGCCACCGAAGATGGCGCGGATGTGCTCGATCAACTCTTCGCGCCGCTCGAGCTCGACGCCCATCACCTCGGCGATGGCCTCACGAGTGACGTCGTCGGGCGTGGGGCCGAGGCCACCGCACACGATGACCGCGTCGGCCCGATCCAGCAGCTCCTGCAGGCACTGCACCATCCGGCCCAGGTTGTCGCCCACCTTGCGGTGCTCACAGGTGTCGATCCCCACCGCCGCGAGCTGCTCGCCGATCCAGGAGCTGTTGGTGTCGACGATCTGGCCGAGCAGGAGCTCGGTGCCGATCGCGAGCACGTCACAGCGCACGGCTGCACCACCCTCTACTCGCAGACACGCCGCTCGACGACACCTGACTCGACGGCACTGCACCGCACTGCATCACGTCACACCACATTCCGAGCCTGCTTTCCCTTCCTGGACGAGCGGAACCCGCTGAGCACGATGTCGAGGCCCGACAGCACCGACAGCGCGACCGCGAACCACAACAGCGCGTCGTGGAACGTGGCCCACCCGTACGTGATCGGGAGCAACACGACGCCGACCGCGAGGAACTGGAAGAAGGCCTTCCACTTCCCGAGCCGGCGCGCGGGCAACGAGATACCGCGCTTGCCCGCGAACGAGCGGTAGATCGAGACGCCCACTTCGCGCACGGTCACGATGATGACGGCTGCCCACGAGAAGTCGCCGTTGATGCCGAGGGCGAAGAAGCCGCCGAGCACCAGGAACTTGTCGGCGAGCGGGTCGAGGAACGCGCCGGAGCGGGTGGTGCCGTCGCGTCGGGCCAACCAACCGTCGAGCCCGTCGGTGGTCGTGAGCAGGAACCACAGCCAGAACGTGACCCATGACGAGCCGATGTCGATGATCAGGAGCAGCGTGGGTACTGCGAGCACGAGGCGCGCCACGGTGACGAAGTTCGCGGGCGTGGCGATCGCTTCGTCGCCGAACCGCTTCGGCGCCGAGAGTGGCTTGGCCGACGGGACCGGCGACGGCGACGGCACCGACGCGGCCACGCGCTCGTTCCGCTCGTCGCGCGCGCCCGACGCCGCCTCGGCGCTCACCGGCGAGCGGCCTTGGCCACGAGGTCGGGACCGATCGCCTCGGTGACGTGCGCGCGCACGAGCGCACCCGGGCGCGCCCAGTCGGCGTCGAGCCGCACGACACCGTCGATCTCCGGCGCTTCGCGGTGCGTGCGCCCGACGAGGGTGCCGGCCTCGGCGTCGTACTCGTCGACCAGCACCTGGATCTCGGCGCCGACCATCGCGTCGCGTGCGGCGCGCGTGATCGGCTCCTGCACCGCTTCGCACTCGCGCAACCATTCGCCGGCGACGGTCTCGGGGACCGCGTCGGGCAGCGTGGCCGCGGGGGTGCCGTCTTCGGGCGAGAACGCGAAGAACCCCGCCCAATCGAGCGCCGCGTGTTCGAGGAACGCCAACAGCTCGTCGTGCTCGCGCTCGGTCTCGCCCGGGAAGCCCACGATGAACGACGACCGGAACGCGGCGTCGGGCTCCGCGGCGCGGATCGATTCGATGGCGGTGAGGAACCGGTCGCCGCTCCCCCACCGCTTCATCCGGCGCAACAACGCGGCGTCGGCGTGCTGCAACGACAGGTCGAAGTAGGGCACGACGGTCGGGAGCTCGAGCATGGTGGAGATGAGCGGGTCGCGCACCTCGCTCGGGTAGAGGTAGAGGAGACGCACGCGCGCGAGGCCGTCGGCCGCGAGCAGGTCGAGCCGACGCAACAGTGGCGCGAGCGACCCGGGCTCCCCGACATCGCGCCCGTACCACGCGAGGTCCTGCGCAACGAGCACGATCTCGGCGACTCCACCTTCGACGAGAGCGCGCACCTCGGCCTCGATCGACTCCGGCGCGCGCGATCGCTGCTTGCCGCGGAACGACGGAATGGCGCAGAACGCGCACGCGCGATCGCACCCCTCGGCCACCTTCACGTAGGCCCACGGCACGTTCGGAGCCGGGCGCGGCAACTCGAGCAGATCGCGCACACCCGTTGGCCGTTCGGGCACGGAGCCGGTCAGCTTCCGACGAGTGGGGCCGAGCGCGACGGAGACACCGATCGCACCCTCGCCCGCGAACCCGACCACCGCGTCGACCTCGGGCAGCGCGGCGGCCAACTCGTCGCCGTAGCGCTCCGCCATGCAGCCCGTGACCACGAGGCGGGCCCCCGGCTTGCGCGCCCCCGACAGCGCCAGGATCGTGTCGATCGACTCCTTGCGGGCGGCTTCGATGAACGCGCACGTGTTGACCACGACGACGTCGGCCTGCTCGGCTCCGTCGGCGGGGCTGAAGCCGTCGGCCAGCAGGCTCGCCGTGACCTTGTCGGAGTCGACTGCGTTCTTGGGGCAGCCGAGGGTCTCCACGTAGAAGCGTGGCGTGTTCTTCGGCTCACTCACTGCGCCGCAGGATACCTGCGGCCGGCCCTAGAGCCCCGCGCCCGCCATCTGGGCCCGCCGCAGCGCACCCTCGAGCAGCAGCACCAGGGTCTCCTTGACGTGCAGGCGGTTGCGGGCGTCACACAGCACCACGGGCACGTTCGCGGGCACCGACAGCGCTTCGCGCACCTCACGCGGGTGGTGGCGGTACACCCCGTTGAACAGGTTGACGGCCACCACGAAGGGAATGCCGAGGTGTTCGAAGTAGTCGACGGCCGGGAAGCAGTCCTCGATGCGCCGGGTGTCGACCATCACGATCCCGCCCACCGCGCCGCGCACGAGCTCGTCCCAGAGGAACAGGAACCGGTCCTGACCGGGCGTGCCGAACAGGTACAGCACCATGTCGGGACCGAGGGTGATGCGCCCGAAGTCCATGGCGACGGTTGTGCCCGTCTTCGTGCTCACGGGACCGGCGTAGTCGACGCCGAGACTCTCGACCGTGATGTCGGCCTCGGTGGTGAGGGGTTCGATCTCGGAGATGGTGCCCACGAACGTCGTCTTGCCGACGGCGTAGCCGCCCGCGACGACGATCTTCATCGACACCGGCAGACCCGTCGCGGTGGCTGCCGCGGCACCGGCACCCGATGCCGCCGCGGTCCCGGGAACGGGGGGAACGAACTCAGAGTGCACGGATTCCCTCCAGCAGCCGTTCCAGCAGCCGAACGTCGCGGTGTTCTGACGTGTCCTGCACCTGACGGACCTGGACCATCCGCGCGTCGACGAGGTCGCCGACGAGCACCCGCGCCACGCCGACCGGCGCGCCGAGGCGGGCCGCGACCTCCGCGACCGACATCGGTGTCTGGCACAGCTCGACGATCCGGCGGTCCTCGGGGCTCGCGGTGCGCGGCAACTGGTCGACGCCGATGAGCGCGAGGACCGGCGCGTGCAGTTCGAACACACCGAGCGACGACGCGGTGCGTCCGCCGGTGAGCACGTAGGGGCGCACCACCGTGCGGCGCACGAGATCGACGGGAGGAGGCGCGACCTCCGCCGCGTCGTTGCCGACGCCCGGACCGGTCACCGAATCATCCCTGCCCGCGCCGTTCATCGGATCGCCGATCGGGGAAGCGCGGTCTGCAGTTCGGAGATGAGGCCGGGCGTGAGCGCGCCGGCGCACTTCTCGACCAGCACTGCCATCTCGTACCCCACCAAGCCGACGTCACACGGGCGGGCGGTGGTGACCGACAGCACCGACGTGTCGCTGACCCGCATCACGAAGAGCATGGCGTTGTCCATCTCGACGATGACCTCGTGCACCCGTCCGCCACCGATCGGCGCCGAGCCGCCCTTGGCGATGGACAGCAGCCCCGCCGACACCGCGGCCAACCGGTCGCCCGAGCTGCGGTCGAGACCGTCGGACAGGGCGATGAGCAGCCCGTCGGACGACACGACCGTCGCTTCCTGCACGCCCGGCACCCGGTCCACGAAGTTCGAGACCAGCCAGTTGAGGTTGTGCGCTTCCGCGCTGAGCTGCATCATCTTCCGTCCTCCCGGCCGGGACCGTTCCCGGGCCACGGATTCGTCGATCCATCCATCGGGGTGCCGGCGGGTCCGCCGGGCGCGCCGGGCGCGCTGCCGTCCTGCTGCGAACGCCCGCGCCGTTTGCCCTGGGCGTGACGGGTGAGCAGTTCGTGCACTCGGTAGGGCCGCAGCGGGTCGGCCTCGGGGTCTGCGACCTCGGGACCGGCGCTCGGCTGGTGGCTCATGTGCTGGCCGGGGACCCGGGTCGCCAGCGGGATCTCGTCGTCGCCGTCGAGCGGTTCGGTCGACGGCGGGTCGAGGGTCGGGTCGAGCGGCGGCAGCGTGATCGGCGGCTCGTCGACCAGGGGCGTGAAGGACGCGGCCGGCGGCCGCGGCGGCGCCGTTCCCGTTCCCGTTGCCGTTGATCGGCCCCGGCGTACCCGTGCCCGTGCCGTTGGCGGCACCGTTGGTCGGGGCGGTCCCGGCGGGCGGTACGGGCGCGGCCCCGGAGGGGGATGCGGGTGCCGACGACATGGTGGGAGCACCCGAGGGGGCGGGCGCGCCGAAAGACCCGGCGTCGCGGCCCATCGCGGGCGCCGCCGGTGCCGGTCGCGCGGGCTGGGGATCGCCCAGGCCCTCGCGGCGCCACTCCTCCACCGGGGGCTCGTCGGGCGGGCGCCACGCCACCCGGCGGGCACCGAGCGGTTCCGGTGTGCCGTCGGCGCTCACCTCCGGGGCGTAGACCGGCGGTCGGGGGCTCGGCACCACGCGGCGCTCGAGCACCGACTCCGGGAGGGTCACCAGGGCGACGAGTCCCACCAGCGCCGCGGGCCGCAACTCGACTGTGATGTCGTGACGGGCGGCGAGCGCACCGACCACGTGCAGGCCGAGTGCCCGCGACAGGGCCAGGCCGACGAGCGGCGGGTCGGCGAGCAGATGGTTCGCCTCGGCGATGCGTTCGGGCTCCATGCCGATGCCCTGGTCGGACACTGCGAGCACGAAGCCCGACGACGTGACCGCACCCGACACGACGACGGCGGAGTCGGGCGGCGAGAACGAGGTCGCGTTCTCGAGCAGTTCGGCGATGAGGTGCGCGACGTCGGCCACCGCGCGGCCCGATACCGCGAGCTGCTCGTCGATCCCGACCAACTCGACGCGGGGGAAGTCGGCGATCTCGGCCGCGGCGGCGCGTACGACGTCGAGCAACGCGATCGGCTCCTGCCACTGTCGGGGCTGCTCGGCACCCGACAGCACGAGCAGACTCTCCGCGTTCCGGCGCATGCGAGTGGCCATGTGGTCGAGCTTGAACAGCGCGGCCAGCGCGGCCGGGTCGTGTTCGTTGCGTTCGAGGTCGTCGAGCAGCTCGAGCTGCCGTTCCAGCAGGCTCTGGTTGCGCCGGGCCAGGTTCACGAAGAGATCGCCCATCCCCTTGCGCAGCAGGCGGGCCTGTTCCTGCGCCACCTCGACCGTCACCGCTTCGACGTCGTTGAACGCCTGGGCGAGCTCGCCGATCTCGTCCTCCGACGTGACCTCGATGCGGGTGGGCTGGATGGCGCTGACGTCGCCACCGGTACGAAGCGACTCGACCAACGCGGGGAGCTGGTGCTGCGACATCTCCCGCGCCGCCGCGGTGAGGCGGCGCACCGGGCCCACGACCGCGCGGGACACGAACCAGATGAGGAGCAGGGTGAGGAGCATCGCGAAGACGGCGGCCCCGCCGTAGACGCGCGTGTCGCGCAGGGCGGCGGCCGAGCTGGCGTTGGCCGCGTCGTGCACGACGTTCTGCACCGAGCCGATCGCACGGTCGAGCTCCGCCGCCTGCTGCTGGTACTGCTGGTAGTACACGGCCGGTGACTGCGTGGTCTGCGGGAACGCGGCCGGGAGCGCCGCCGCGGCCGCTCCCGCACCGAACACGCTGCGGTACGCCTGCAGCTCGGCCGGGGTCGCGGTGTTCGTGAACTCGTCCTGGTAGCGCGCCACCGATGCGCCCACGCTCACCCACTCGCTGAAGTTGGTCGCGGTCCCGCTCGCCAGCACCGCGACGTACACGCCGGCCTGGCGGGCCAGCTCGTGCTGCGACCGCTCGAGCGCGAACACCCGGGTGAGGCTGGCCGACGCGTCCGGGTCGCCGAGGTCGCGCGCGGCGCGCTCCCCGAAGCCGACCAGGCTGTCGTCGACCCCGAGGAAGAACTCACGGGCGCCGGCGGCATCGGTGGCGAGCGAATCGACCCGCACCCGTTCGGTCGGGATGGCGTCGAGGCTCTTGTCGGCAACGGTGAGCGCCGAGAGGGCGGCCGGGCTCACCCCGGCGCCGGGGAACGCCTGCGCGTCGGCGCGGAACCGCTTGACCGCGGCGTCGGTGCGGGCGCGGGCCGCGGCCAGTTGCGCGGTCGGGGCGCCGCGTCCGGCGACGTACCAGGACGAGACCACGCTCTCGTTCTGGACCGCGCGGCTGGCTTCGGTCAGGGAGTGGAGGGGAGACGCGAGCTCGCCGTACTGCTCCTGGGCCCGCAGCGCGGTGAAACGGTCGCTCAAACCGGCGGCCGACACCACCACGAGGGCGAGAAAGGGCACGAACAGGACGAGCAGCAGCTTGGCCCGGAAGCTCAGCCTCGATACCACCGACGTCCTCCCTCGACGCGGCGTGGTCGGGACGTCCCACGGCGACCGCTTCCACACCTCATCTCCGGGTGTCGGCAGTGCTGCGCAATCGCTTGAGGAAAGAGCTGGTAAGGGTTCTAGACCCGATCGGTGAGCGCCTCGAGCTCGTCGACGGTCATCAGCACCGAGCGCGCCTTGGAACCCTCCGACGGGCCCACCACGCCCTTGCGCTCGAGGAGGTCCATGATCCGCCCGGCCCGGGCGAATCCGACCCGCAATTTCCGCTGCAACATGCTGGTGGAGCCGAGCCCGCTGCGGACCACCAGCTCCATCGCCTCCGCGAGCAGATCGTCGCCGTCGCCGTCGTCGGCACCCCCCGCGCTGCCCCCGCCCGGGGAGTCGTCGCCCGCGATGCCCTCCACGTAGCTCGGGACGACGGCCTGACGCCGCCAGTGGGCGACCACCTTGTGGACGCACTCCTCGTCGACCCAGGACCCCTGGATCCGTTGGGCGAGCCCGGAACCGGCGGCCACCAGGAGCATGTCGCCCTGGCCGATCAGCTTCTCGGCCCCGGCTTGGTCGAGGATCACCCGGGAGTCGGCGAGGCTGCTCACCGAGAACGCCATCCGGCTCGGCACGTTGGCCTTGATCACGCCGGTGATGACGTCGACTGACGGGCGCTGGGTCGCGATCATGAGGTGGATGCCGACGGCCCGGGCCATCTGGGCGATCCGGCAGATGCTCGCCTCGACGTCGCGCGCCGCCACCATCATCAGGTCGTTCAGCTCGTCGACCACGATCACGATGAACGGCAGTCGCTCGTAGCCGCGCCCGGTGACGGGATCGGGCTCGTCCTTGGTGGGCAGCTCACCCCGGTCGAACATCGCGTTGTAGCCGCTGATGTCGCGCACGCCGACCTCGGCGAGCAGCTCGTAGCGCATGTCCATC
The DNA here is from genome assembly GCA_963819735.1 of uncultured Actinomycetes bacterium. Lineage (GTDB taxonomy): Bacteria > Actinomycetota > Acidimicrobiia > IMCC26256 > DASPTH01 > CAWFXC01. The sequence goes on from CAWFXC010000003.1 coordinate 265,911, forward strand.
TCGCGCACGGCCCAGTCGAGCGCGTTGGCGGCCTTCTTCGGGTTGGTGACCACCTCGGTGAGGAGATGGGGCAGGCCGTTGTAGGCGCCGAGCTCGACCCGCTTGGGGTCGACGAGGATGAGCCGCACCTGATCCGGGGTGTAGCGCATGAGCAGCGACGTGACGATCGAGTTGATGCAGCTCGACTTCCCGGCCCCGGTGGCGCCGGCGATGAGCACGTGCGGGAGCGTCGTGACGTCGAGCATCACGGATCGGCCGGAGAAGTCGCGGCCGAGCCCGACCCCCAACCGCGCGGTGGACTTCGCCGCTTCGGGCGCCGCGAGCACGTCGCCGAGCGTGACGATGACCCGCTCCTTGTTCGGCACCTCCACGCCCACCGCGCTCCGGCCCGGGATGGGCGCCAGGATGCGTACGTCGAGGGACGCCATCGCGTACTGGATGTCGTGGCTGAGTCCGGTGATCCGGTTCACCTTGACCCCGGGGCCGAGCTCGAGCTCGTAGCGGGTCACCGTGGGCCCGACGGTGGTGCCGACCAGGCGGGCCTCCACGCCGTGATGGGCCAGGGTGGCCTCGAGCACGCGGCCGCCGTCGTCGATCACCCGGCGGTCGGCCTGCTTGCCGCTCCCCCGCTTCAGCACGTTGGCCGGCGGGAGCTTCCACGGGCCGTGCTTGGACGCGACCTCGTCGCCGAGGTCGATCACGAGTTGCTCACCGGTGGCGGCGTCGCCGTTGAGGGCGATCGCGACCGCAGGTTCGGCCGGGGCGACGAGCGGGATCGGTTCCGGCTCCAGGTCGATCACCGGCTCGGGTTCCGGTTCGGGTTCGGCGGTGGCGAACACCCCGTCGGCCTCGAAGTCGAAGGGGCCGTCGGCGCGGGGCCCGCCACCGGTCGTCGGGTCGGCGGTGTCGGCGCCGTCCGCCGCGAGGTCGACGTGCAGCGCGGCGCGGGTCCAGCCCGCGACCATCCGGGCAACGTCGCGGGCGAGGGTGACGATCGCACCGATCGAGAGACCGAGCACGAGCAGCAGGCCGAGGAGCGCGAGCGCGCTGAGGATCACCGACGCCCCGACGACTCCGGTCGTGGCCACCAACGGCGACGCCACGAACACGCCGAGGGCGCCGCCCGCCCGTCGCAGGTCGTCGATCGACCCGCTCAGCGGCGGGCGACCGTAGGCCAGGTGGAGGATCCCGACGTCGGCGATGAAGAGGAGCAGCGCGCCGATGGCGATGCGCAGGGTTGCGCGCTCGGGGCGCACGTCGCCATCGTCGACGGAGTCACCTTCGGCGTCGGGATCGACCGGCGCGGCGCGGTGGGGCCAGAGCAGCACGACCGCGAAGGCGAAGCAGGCCACCGGTACCGCCACCCGGGCCCGGCCGAGCACCGCGCCGGTGCCGTCGGCCAGCGCCGAACCGACGGGTCCGGCGAGGGAGGTCCAGAGGCCGAGGGCGAAGATGACTCCGGCGACGATCAGCGCGATGGCGGTGGCGTCGGCCCGGTGACCGGCCAGTTGGCGGCCCGCCGACTCCCGGCCCCGGGCGAGCGCGCCGGGCGGCCGGGACGCCCGACCGCGGGCGGTCGTCGTCTTCCGGGGCGTTCGCTTCCGGGTGGTGGCCCGGCTACGGGTCGTCTTGCGGGCGGGCGCGCGTCGGCGACGCCGCGTTCTGGTCGCGGACATCCCCGAACGCTAACACCGCCAACACCAACCACAGCAGCATCTTGTGTGTTGAAATTGACTCTTCAGACTTCCATCACCACCGGGATGACGGCGGGGCGACGCTTGGTGCGCTCGTTGATGAACCGGCCCAGGGAACGGCGGGCGTGGCGGCGGAGGGTCTCGAAGTCGGTGGCGCCCTCGTCGGTCGCCTCCCGCAGCGAGGCCAGCACCGCGGCCTTCGCCTCCTCCAACAACTCCTCGGCCTCGGGGGCGTAGACCCACCCCCGGGTCACGATCTCGGGCCCGGTGACGACCTCCCCGGTGGCGGAGTCGACGGTGACGATCACCACCACCAGACCCTCCTCGGCGAGGTTGCGCCGGTCGCGCAGCACCCCCTGGCCGACGTCGCCGACGATGCCGTCGACGTAGAGGTAGCCCGCCGGCACCGCGCGGCGCTCGACGTCGATGCCCGGCACCCCGGCGGCGTCGCGCTCGATGGTGAGCATGTCGCCGTCCTCGCACACGAGCACGTGCTCGGGCGGAACGCCCACAGCCTCGGCCAGTCGCGCGTGGTGCACGAGGTGGCGGTACTCGCCGTGCACGGGCACGAACCACTTCGGTTGGACGAGATCGAGGAGGAACTTCAGCTCTTCCTGCGACGCGTGACCCGACACGTGGACCGGCGAGTTCCCACCGTGGATCACCTCGGCCCCGGCGCGGTACAGCGAATCGATCACCCGCGACACGCTCGACTCGTTGCCGGGGATGGCGTGGGCGGAGATGATCACCACGTCGTCGCTGCTCACCTTGATGTGCTTGTGCTCGTGCGCGGCCATCAGCGAGAGCGCGCTCATGGGCTCGCCCTGTGACCCCGTGCAGATGATGCACACGTCGCCCGGCGCGTAGCGCGCCACCTCGTCGATGTCGATCACGCGCCCGGGCGGGATGTCGAGCATGCCCATCTCACGACCGAGGGCGACGTTCTGCACCATCGAACGCCCGAGGAACGCGATCCGGCGTCCGGCGTTGATGGCGGCCTCGCACACCTGCCGCACCCGGTGGAGGTGCGACGCGAACGAGGCGACGATGATGCGCTGATCCGGGTGGTCGCGGAACACCGTGCGCATCGAGGCGCCGACGGTGCTCTCCGACGGCGTGAACCCGGGCCGCTCGGCGTTGGTGGAGTCGGACAGCAGCAGGGTGACGCCGCCGTCGCGGCGGGCGATCTCGCCCAACAATGCGAGGTCGGTCTTGCGGCCGTCGACCGGTGTGAGGTCGAGCTTGAAGTCGCCGCTGTGCAGGATCGTGCCCACCGGCGTGTGGTACGCGGTCGCGAACGCGTGCGGCACCGAGTGCGTCACCGGGATGAACTCGCAGTCGAAGGGGCCGATCTGGCGCCGTTCACCGTCGTGCACGGGGATCAGCTCGGTCCGCCCCAGCATCCCCGCTTCCTCGATGCGGTTGCGGGCGAGGCCCAGCGACAACGGCGACCCGTAGATCGGCATCGACACGTCGCGCAGCAGGAACGCGAGCCCGCCCGCGTGATCCTCGTGGGCATGCGTGAGGAACACGCCTTCGACCCGGTCGGCGTTCTCGCGCAGGTACGTGAAGTCGGGGAGCACGAGATCGACGCCGGGCATGTCGGCCTCGGGGAACATGATCCCGCAGTCGACGACGAGGATGCGGTTCTCGACCTCGAGGCAGAAACAGTTGCGGCCGATCTCACCCAACCCGCCCAGGAAGACGATCTTGACCGGCGGGCTGCTCATCCGGCTCAGGCTAGTGGGAGGTTCCCCGATCGACCCGCGGTCAGACGGCGGCCGCCGCGCGGTCCTTGGCGACCTCGTCGAGCAGCGCGTACTCCTCGCCGGTGTCGACCCAGTCCTCGAACTGGATCACGCCGAGCTCCGTGAACCGTTCGCGCAACCAGCCGTCGCCCGCGTCGAGCAGACCGAGCTTCTTGCAGTTGGGCACGATCTTCGAGAAGAGGAGCCCCTGGAAGATCGGGCGGTCGGGCGCGTTCTGCATCGCCTTGACCGCCTCCTTCACGTCGACGCCCATGCGCTCCCACGTCTCCTGCTGCAGGAACCGGTCGCGCATCCGGACCGCGGCCTCGAACGCGAACTCCTGGCGCTCCTTGATCTCGGCCGCGCCCAGGCCCGCGTAGTACTCCTGCAGTGAGAGCACACCGAACGCCACGTGACGCGCTTCGTCGCTCATCACGTAGCGCAGCAGCTTCTTGAGCAGCGGCTCGGTCGTCATCTGGTGCAGGAACCCGAACGCGGCGAGCGCGAGGCCCTCGACCATGATCTGCATGCCGAGGTAGGTCATGTCCCACCGGCTGTCGGCGACGATGTCGTCGAGCAGCATCTTCAGGTGGGCGTTGATCGGGTAGTGCCCCGACAACTTGGTGTTGAGGTACCGCGAGAACACCTCGACGTGACGGGCTTCGTCCATCACCTGCGCGGCCGCGTAGTACTTGGCGTCGATCCACGGCACCGTCTCCACGATCTGCGCGGTGCAGATCAGCGCGCCCTGCTCACCGTGCATGAACTGCGAGAGGGTCCAGTTCTGGCTCTCGACCCCGAACTCGAGCCATTCCTTGTCGCCCCACTTCTCGAACGGCGTGCCCGCGAGGTCCATCTGCTGGCCGATGCCGTTCTGGTTCTGGTTCGCCTGCGCGACCTTCTCCTGGTCGACCTCGATGTCCCAGGGGAGATCGTTGGCGTTCCACATCGAGGTCTTCGCCTTCTCGTAGAGCTTCACCAGCGCGGGCCGGCTGCGCTCGTAGTTCCACGTGAAGATGGCATCGGCCTCGGCGCGCACGTGGTGCTGGACCTCGTCGACCTCGGTGTTGGTGATGGAGAGGATGGCGTCGAGGTCGTTGACGTCGTCGCGACCGATGAGCTCGGAGTTCGATGACATGGCTACCTGCTTTCCGCAGTGGCGAGGGCGAGACCGGGTATCACGAGCATTTCGAGGAACGACCGCGCGTCGGCAGGATCGGTGAGATCGATCGGCGGTTGCGGCATGAGGACGTAGGAGCGCAGCACGCGCGTGAGCCAGTCGCCCGCGCGCGCCGCGTCGGCGGGCGCGAGCCACGCGTCGAACGCGGGCGCGCACGCGTCGCCGATGGCCACGAGCACACGATCTCCGGCGCCGAACGCGAGGTGGCCGAGGATGGCTTCGGGCTCGTGGGCGAGGAGGAACTGCAACGCATCGTGCGCGACGAGCTCCCGCGCCGCGGTCGTGACCACGGCGACGACGGCGTCAGCGAAGGTGGCCTCGGCCCGGCCGGCCTCGACCACGAGCGAGGTGATCCGTGTCTGCTCCCACACCACCGTCCGGCGCACGAGCTCGGGCTTGCCCTCGAAGTATCGGTAGAGCGTGGCCCGCGAGCACCCGGCCGCCCGGGCGACGTCGTCGAGCGTGGTCTTGGCCAGCCCGAACCGGCCGATACACGCCAGCAGCGCCTGCATGGCGCGCACCTCGACGCCCGACGAGGAGGGCGCGGCCGAGGGCGCGGCTGACGGCTCGGTGGACGAACTGGTAGGCGGGATCTCAGCTCGCGAGCGCGGCGTTGCGGAGGCGGCGAAAGGCACGCGTGAGACGATACACCAATTCTTGTCTCACCGGATCACGTCCACCCACGGCCGGCTCGGGGCCCGACCAGGCCCGCCCGGCGCTCACCGGACCAGCACACCCCCGAGCAGCTCGCCCCGCACGAGGCGGTGGATCTCCGCCGGATCCGAGAGATCGTGGCGCCCGGGTGACGCGATGAGCGACAGCGACATCCGGGCCACGTATTCGGCGCACCGACCGAGGTCGACACCGTCGGCGAGCCGGCCCGCGGCGCGGTCGCGCTCGAGCAGGGGCAGGAAGTACGCGGCGATGGCCCCGATCACCCGGTGCTGCTGCACGGTGATCAGCGCGTTGAGCCGATCGGGCTCCGTCTCGAGCACCTTCTGCAGCACCGCGTGCTGGAGCAGGTCACGCCGGGCGAGCGGGAGGGCGCGTTCGAGGAACGTGGGGAAATCGGGCGTGTCCCCGAGCTCCTCGCCCAAGTGCAGGAAGAAGCGGTCCATCTCCCAGCCGACCGTCTCGCGCAGCACCTCGTCCTTGCCGCCGGGGAAGAGGCGGTAGATGGTCGCGCGCGACACACCCGACGCGGCCGCCACGTCGTCGACGGTCGTCTTCGCCATGCCCGCGAGCGCGATGCACTGGTACGCACCGCTGAGCACCCGGGTCCGGGCGTCGTCGGCGGGCACGTTGTCAGAGACCGAGGAGCGCGTCGAGCCCGATCGTGAGCCCCGGGCGCTCGCGCACCGCGCGCACCGCGAGCAACACCCCCGGCATGAACGAGGTGCGGTCGTAGGAGTCGTGACGGATCGAGAGGGTCTGGCCGGCGGTGCCGAGCAGCACCTCCTGGTGCGCGACGAGACCGCGGAGGCGCACTGAGTGGACGTGGATTCCCCCGGGCCCCACTCCCCCGCGTGCCCCCTCGACGACCGTGTCGACGGTGGGGTCGGCGGCCCAGTCGGCTGACGCAGCCGCCATCCGCGTCGCGGTGAGCATCGCGGTGCCCGATGGGGCGTCGACCTTCGCGTCGTGGTGCAGCTCGATGACCTCGGCGGTGTCGAAGTAGGGCGCCGCGAGCTCGGCGAACCGCATCATCAGAACCGCGCCGATGGCGAAGTTGGGGGCGATCACCGCGTTGGCGCCGCTCTGCTCGAACCGGGCACCGATGTCGTCGAGCTCGTCCGCCGCGAAGCCGGTGGTGCCCACGACCGCGTGCACCCCGTGGTCGGAGCACCAGCGGAGGTTGTCGCGGGCGGCGTCGACGACGGTGAAGTCGACCGCCACCTCGGCACCGGACTCGGCCAGCGCGTCGGCCCGGGGCGCCACCTGCAGGTTGGGGGCGTCGACCCCCAGCTGCCGTAGATCGATCCCGGCGTGCAGTGGGTCGACGGCGGCGACGAGCTCGAGCTCGGGATCGTCGACGACCGCCCGGCACACAGTGGCCCCCATCCGCCCCGCCGCCCCGAACACACCCACTCGGATCATCGGGTGGAGATTAGGGGGTCATCGGTCGGCCGGCGGCCGAGAATGACGAGTCAGCCGAGATCGAGCCCGCCGGCGGGGCCGACGAGCGCGAGCGTCCGCTGACCGGGGCCGAGCACCCGTTCGATCACCCGGGCGATGTCATCGGGCGTGATCGCTTCGACCGCGGCGACGACGTCGTCGAGGCTCGGGATCTCGCACAGGGTCAGCTCGGTGCGGCCGATGCGGTGCATGCGGCTCGACGAGCTCTCCAACGACAATGCCAACGAACCCGTGAGGTGACCCTTGGCGCCGTTGAGCTCGCGCTCGGACACGCCGCCGTCGGCGACGAGGCGATCGAGCTCACCCGACACGACCGCGAGCACTTCCTCGACCCGCTCCGGTGCGGTGCCGCAGTAGATGGCGAGCGAGCCGGTCTCCTGGAACGCGCTGCGGTACGAGAACACGGAGTACGCGAGACCGCGCCGCTCCCGCACCTCCTGGAAGAGGCGCGAGCTCATGCCGCCACCGAGCACCTGGTCGAGCACTGCGAGGGCGTAGCGATCCGGATCGTCGCGACGCAACGCGCGCGTGCCGAGCACCACGTGGGTCTGTTCGAGCGGACGTTCGAGCACGGCGACGCGCTCGGGCGCGGCGGAGTCGGCGCCGTTGACCCGCGCCGGCCGGTCGCGATGGCCCGCGGGCTGCGCGCGCTCGACGATCGCGACCACTTCGTCGTGCTCGACGTTGCCCGCGACCGCGACCACCACGTTGCCGGGCTGGTAGTGCGCTTCGTGATACGCCGCGATCTCGTCTCGCGCCATCGCCTCGATCGTCGCGTGGGTGCCCGCGACTTCGCGCCCGAGCGGATGGCTCGGGAAGAGCGCGCCCGCGAACACCTCGTGTACGAGATCGTCGGGCGTGTCGTCGCGCATGCGGATCTCCTCGAGGATCACCTGCCGCTCCGACTCGACTTCGTCGGCGCGCAGCGCGGGTGACCACACGATCTCGGAGAGGATCTCGAGCGAGAGCGCAAGGTGGCGGTCGGGGACGCGCACGTAGAACGCGGTGACCTCCTGGCCGGTGAACGCGTTCATGTCGCCACCGACGGATTCGACCGCCTCGGCGATGTCCTGCGCGTGCCGCGTGTCGGTGCCCTTGAACAGCAGGTGCTCGAGGAAGTGGCTGGCACCCGCAATCGCCTCCGGCTCGTCGCGGGAGCCGGTACCGACCCAGAAGCCCACCGCGACGGAGCGGAGGCCGGGGAGGTGCTCGGTGACGACCCGCAACCCGGAGTCGAGCTGCGTACGGCGAATGCCGGAAGAGTCGTCGACCATAGCTGCGGTCATCGACCCGTCCTCAGCTGAAGTTGAGAGATGCAATCGTCGGACGAGCGCGCACCGGGCCGAGCGGCCCGGGGCGCGAACTGCCGATTACCGCCGCCCGCCACCGCCGCTGCGCCGGCGACCACCGCCGCCGCCACCACGGCTCGAGCCCCGGTCGCCGCCGGGGCGCCCGGCCTCGGCGGGGCCGAGATCGCCGAACTCGGCGCGGGCCTGGGAGTCCCAGGCCTCGTCGAACGACGCGACCTCGACGTCGGAGGTCGACGAAGACGAGGACGAAGACGACGAGCCCGACGATCCGCGGTCGCCGTTGCCCCGGGGCTCGCGATCGCGGCGGGGAGCCGCGGCCCGCGAGTCGCCATTGGACGACTCCGCCGCACCGTCACCACCGCCGCCACCGTCGGCGTCGTCTTCACCGGCGAGCGACAACGAGAGCTTGCCCGAGTTGTCGATGTCGTCGACCCGCACCGTGACCTCGTCGCCGAGGTTCAGCACGTCTTCCACCCGGTCGATGCGCTTGCCCCGACCGAGCTTCGAGATGTGGAGCAGCCCGTCACGGCCGGGCAGGATGTTGACGAACGCCCCGAACTTGGTGACGTTCACCACCTTGCCGGTGTACTCGGCGCCGAGCTCGGCGGTCGGCGGGTCGAGGATGAGCTCGATCCGGCGGCGCGCCTCTTCGACCGCGGCACCGTCGTTCGAGCCGATGCTCACGGTGCCGACCACGCCGTCGTCGCTCACCGACACGTCGGCGCCCGTCTCCTGCGTGATGGTGTTGATGACCTTGCCCTTGGGCCCGATCACCTCACCGATCTTGTCCATCGGGATCTCGAAGCTGACGATCTTCGGCGCGGTGGGCTTGACGTCGCGTCGGTGGGTGGAGATCTCGGCGTCCATCACGTCGAGGATCTTCAGGCGGGCGTCGCGCGCCTGGAGCAGCGCCTGGCGCAGCACGTCGGCCGGGAGTCCGTCGATCTTCGTGTCGAGCTGCAGCGCGGTGACGAAGTCGCGGGTGCCGGCGACCTTGAAGTCCATGTCGCCGAACGCGTCCTCGGTGCCGAGGATGTCGGTGAGGGTCGTGTACTTGCCCTCGGCGAACACGAGACCCATGGCGATGCCGGCCACCGACGCCTTCAGCGGCACGCCGCCGTCGAGCATCGAGAGCGTCGAACCGCACACCGACGCCATCGAGGTGGAACCATTGGAGCTGAGCACGTCGGAGACGATGCGCAGCACGTACGGCCACTCCTCCATCGACGGGACGACGGGCACGAGCGCACGCTCGGCCAATGCGCCGTGGCCGATCTCGCGCCGCTTCGGCGAGCCCACCCGACCGGTCTCGCCAGTCGAGTAGGGCGGGAAGTTGTAGTGGTGGATGTACCGCTTCTTCGTGCCGCGCAGCTCGTCGAGCCCGATGAACTGCTCCATGCGGGGCATGCCGAGGGTCAGCACGCTGAGCACCTGGGTCTCACCCCGCTGGAAGAGGCCGGTGCCGTGGGCGGTCGGCAGGACGTCGACCTCAGCCGACAGCGGCCGGATGTCGGTGGTGCCGCGGCCGTCGATGCGCAGGCCTTCGTTGACGATCCGGCTGCGGACGACCTTCTTCTGCAGCGCCCGGAACGCGGGCTTGATCTGCTTGGCGCGGCCCGCGAACGGCTCGGGCTCGTCGGCGGTGCCGACCATCGCGAGCAGCAGCCCCTCGAGGATCTCGTCGAGGCGGTTGTTGCGCTCGGTCTTGTCGGCGATGGCCATCGCCTCCGACGTGCTGGCCGTCGCCTGCTCGGCCACGGTGTCGAAGACGTCGTCGTCGTAGTCGGAGTGGATCTCGTAGGGGATGTCGGCGATCGGACCGCGGGCCGAGATGACCGCGGCACGCAGCTGCTTCTGCAGCTCGATCGACGCCTTGATCCACTGCTTCGCTTCTTCGAGACCGTCGGCGATGACCTCTTCGGTCACCTTCGGGGCGCCCGCTTCGTAGAGGCGCCACGTGGCCTCGGTGCCACCGGCCTCGACCATCATGATGGCGATGTCGCCGCCCTCGATCATGCGGCCGGCGACGACGAGCTCGAACGTGGACTCGCTGCTCTCCTCGAACGTCGGGTGCGCGATCCAGTCGCTGCCCTGACGCGACAGGCGCACCGCGCCGATCGGGCCGTCGAACGGGATGCCCGACACGGTGAGCGCGGCCGAGGCACCGTTGATGGAGATGATGTCGTGGGGGTTCACGAGGTCGGCGCCCATGATGGTCGCCACGACCTGGACCTCGTTGCGGAACCCATCGGGGAACGACGGCCGCAACGGACGGTCGGTGAGCCGACAGGTGAGGATGGCGGGCTCGCCCGGGCGACCCTCCCGGCGGAACACGCCACCGGGGATCTTGCCCGCGGCGTACATCCGCTCCTCGACGTCGACGGTCAGCGGGAAGAAGTCGATGCCCTCCCGCGGCTTGCTGGTGACGACGGTGCTGAGCACGGTGGTGTCGCCGACCCGGAGCAGCACCGCACCGTCGGCCTGTGGGGCCAACTTGCCGGTCTCCAGGGTCATGATCTTGCCGGCCGCGTTGATGGGGCCACTGACACGAATCGCGTCCGCCATGGGAACGCGCTCCTCTCTTCGCCGCTACGGGCGATCAGGCGAGGCGCGGCGGTTCCCAGTTGTCGCCGTCCGGATGGGCCTCGTCAGGTGCAGGAGGGACCCGGGCGGTGGCGACTGACAACCGTCGTCGCGCTCGGTTGCTCTTTCTCGAGTTGTTGCGCCCGCTACCGGCGAAGACCCAGCTTCGCGATGAGTGCCCGGTACCGCTCGACGTCGTTGCGCCGCAGGTAGTCGAGCAGACGTCGCCGCTGGCCCACGAGCATGAGCAGTCCCCGGCGCGAGTGATGGTCCTTCTTGTGGACCTTCAGGTGCTCGGTCAGGTGGTTGATCCGGCCCGTGAGCAGGGCCACCTGGACCTCCGTGGAGCCCGTATCGGTCTCGTGGAGGCGGTGCTCGGCGATCGTGGCGGTGGTATCGGGCATGCGTGCAGAGAACTTTCTGGGGATTCGGACGTGCTCCGAAAGAATCGGGAAGGAACGGGCGGTGGCCAGGTGCCACCACACCAACGAGCGAGCCTACCAGAGGAGGGGCTCGATCGGGATCTGCCTCCCGGCCGTTCCGGCTACCGCCGCTGATCGAGCCAGGGACGGTACTGAGCGGGCGGATAGTCCTTGGCGAGCAGCACTTCCAGGGTCTCGTCGAGCACGAAGGGATCCGGGTGCTCGCCCTCGGGCCGCGGCGGGGCCGCCGTCGTCTCACCCGGTGGGCACTCGGCGCTGTAGGGCCCGATCTTCACGTCGGGGTTGTATCCCAGCTCGAGATCGGGGTGCGTCGCGCCCAGCGAGGCCCCGATGTTGTTGGCGTGGCGGTCCCGGAGGGTCAGGTTCCAACCCGCCGCGCCCCCCGCCCCTCGGGCGGGGCGCCCAGGAACCTCCACTCGACGAACCGGAGGATCGACGTGTGGTCGTACGTGCGGTGGTCGACGTACCCGGGCCGGGCGTACGGCGACGCCAGGATCGTGGGCACGCGGAAGCCGGCCAGCGCGAAGCTCTCGTCGAGATCGGGGCTCGCGCGCTGGTCGGCGAGCAGCGGCGGCTTCACGTGATCGAAGAACCCACCCCATTCGTCGTAGGTGACGATGAAGAGACCGCGTTCCCACTGCGGCGACGCGGCGAACGCGGCGAACGCTTCGCGGATGAACCGTTGGCCGAGCCGGACGTCGCCCTGCGAGTGGTCGTCGGTGCGGAGGTTGCCGGTGAAGCCGGGCGCGATCGCGACCACGTTGGGCAGCGTGCCCGCGGTGCACTGCTCGAAGTAGACGTCGAGCGGCTTGATCCACGGGCGATACTCCTCGCCCCAGAGCAGCAGCACGGGAATGTCGGTGTGGTACGTGCACAACGGCACGCCGCCCACGATCAACCGCTCGAAGATGGTCGGGGTGCGGTAGATCCCCGCCTTGAGCGGGCCCGGATCTTCCTTCGCCCCACCCGACTGCGCGCTGTAGAGGTACTGGCGGTTCGGGAACGTGCCCGCGCACAACGACGCGAACGAACGGTCGAGCACGGTGAAGCGATCGGCGAGGTGGCCGTGGACGGGCACGTCGTCGCGCAGGTAGTAGCCGATGGCGTACGGGTCGTTGCCGGTGCCCTCGGCGAGGAACCCGTCGGCCAGCTCGGTGCGCCCTGCGAACCAACCGTGGCCGGGGATCGGGTGCCCGCAGCCCCGGAACGGATGCGGTTCGGCGCCCCCGCGCACCAGGTGGTGGGTGCGGTGCTTCACGCCCACCGCGTCGACGTAGCTGAAGTCGTTCTTGGCGTCGACCGCGAACTTCGAACCCCAACGCGCCCGGCCGCGGTCGAGGTACGCGGCGTCGTCGCCCAACCAACCGAGATAGTGGTCGAACGACCGGTTCTCCATCATCAACACCACCACGGTGTCGATCGGGCAGTCCGACGGCTGCGTCTCGAGCAGCGAACCGCGCGGGCCCTTCGCGGGCCGTCGGCGCCCCGACGTGAGCGACTGCATCGCGGCGCGGCCCCCGATGGCGATGCTGCCGGCCGTGAGCCCGGCGGCGCGCAGGAAGTTGCGCCGCTCCATCGGCTCGGGTTCCGCGTCGTGGCCTTCTTGCGGTGCTTCGCTCGCGTTGCGGTCCTCCGCGTCGTCGCTCACTCGGCTCCGGGTGCAGGCGATCCGAGCACGCGCCGCGTGTCGTCGACGTCGCGGGCGATCTGCTCCACGAGCGCGTCGACGGAGTCGAACTTCACCTCGCCGCGCAGTCGCTGCACGAACCGCACCTTGACGTCCTGCCCGTAGAGATCGCCGTCGAAGTCGAGGAGGTGCGCCTCGAGCAACGAGGCATCGGCCTGCTCGTAGAACGTGGGCCGGCGGCCGAGCGAGATGGCGGTGACGCGCTCGATCCCGTCGGCGCCGATGAACGTGCCCGCGTAGATCCCGTCGGCGGGGAGGCAGCACTTCGACGGCACGGCCACGTTGGCGGTGGGGAACCCGAGCTCGCGGCCGCGCCGATCACCCTGTTCCACCCGCCCCCGAACCTCGTGCGGGCGCCCGAGCAACGCCGCCGCGGCGGCGACGTCGCCCTCGGCGAGCAGGGTGCGGATGTGGGTCGAGGAGTAGATCGTGCCGCCCGCGGTGGCTTCCAGCCCCAGGCCGATCACCTCGAACCCGAGCTCGGCGCCCATGCGCTGCAGCAATGCAACGTCGCCGCCGCGGCCCCGGCCGAAGTGGAAATCGGCCCCGACCACCACGAGGCGCGCGCCCGCGCCGTCGACCAGCACCTCGCGCACGAACTCCTCAGCGGGCTCCCGACTGCGGGCTTCGTCGAAGTGCAGCACGAAGCACACGTCGAGGAAGCCGGTGGCGTCGAGCAGCTCGAGCTTCTGCTCCGGCGAGGTGATGAGCGGCGGCGCCGACTCGGGGCGCACGACCTCGGCCGGGTGACGATCGAAGGTCACGCAGACCGCCGCGAGACCGCGCGCGTCGGCCAGCTCGCGCACGAGGCGGAGCACCGCGTGGTGGCCGAGGTGTACGCCGTCGTACACGCCGATGGTGACCACCGAGCCGCTCCCGGCGGCACGCGCCGCGCCGAGGTCGGCGGCCATTGCTCCGAGATCGTCGACGATACGCATCGTGATCAGCCCTGCGCCGCGACGACGACCGCTGCTTTGAGCGCGGCGCCGTGGCGGTCGTAGACCGCGAGCAGGCCACCGTCGGGGCCGACCACCGCGAACGGACCGTCGCCCGCGACGGTGAGCGCACCACTCGCGAACGCGACTCCGTGCACGACGGCGCGGGCTTGCTCGTCGTTCACGTCGACCCGTTCGAGATCGCGCATGGCGACGGTGAGCGGGAGCACGCTCGCATCGGGGTCGGACTCGATCTCGCCCAGTTCGTGCGCCTCGTCCAGCGTGAACGACCCGACGCGGAGGCGACGCAGATCTCCGAGGTGCGCGAACCCGTCGAGCGCGGTACCCAGATCGGCGGCGAGCGCGCGGATGTAGGTGCCGCTCCCGCACTCCACGACGACGGTCGCCTCCGGATACGGACCGGGCGTGAACTCCTCGATCTCGAACCGGTCGACCCGCACCGGACGCGGCGACCGCTCGACTTCCTGACCGGCCCGGGCCAGCTCGTGGAGACGACGCCCGCCGACCTTCACCGCCGAGACCATCGGTGGGAGCTGCTCGATGTTGCCGATGAAGCGCGGGAGCGCGCGCTCGACCTGGTCGCGGGTGAGTGGCATGGGACGTTGGTCGAGGACCTCGCCCGCGGCGTCGAGCGTGCTGGTCGCGATGCCGAAAACGATCCGGCCCCGGTAGGCCTTCCCCGTCCTCCGAGAGGTAGCGCAGCAGACGGGTCGCGCGGCCGAGGCCGACGAGCAGCACGCCGGTGGCGTCGGGATCGAGGGTGCCGGCGTGACCCACCCGGCGCTGGTCGTAGACCTTGCGCAAGCGACCGACGACGTCGTGCGACGTGCAGCCCGCGGGCTTGTCGACGACGACGAGACCGTCCTTCACGATGCCGGGCGCCCGCAGGTGATCAGAGCGCGCCGCGGATGCGGGCGACGACGTCGGGGATGTCGAGGGTCGACTCGAAGCCGGCCGCGTAGCGGTGACCTCCCCCGCCGTGCTCGGCCGCGATCAGCCGGACGTCGACGTCGCCGAGCGAGCGCAGACTGACCCGCACTGTTCCGTCGGCCTCTTCCTTCACGACGCAGGTGACTTCGGCTTCGCGTCGCGCGACGCACGATGTCGATGAGTCCCTCGACCTCTTCGAGCGTGACGCCGTGACGGTCGAGCATGTCCTGCGTGACCGCGGTCCACACGAAGCGTCGGTCGACGTCGAGCTCGGCCGCGGCGAGCGCGTCGCCGAGCAGCTTCAGGTACGCGAACGTGTGCTCCTCGAAGAGCTGACGCGAGAGGCGCGAGACGGGCACGTCGAACGACACCAGCTCGCGGGCGAGCTCGAACACCTCGGGGGTGGTGGTGTCGTACTGGAAGCGGCCGGTGTCGCACACCAGCGCGGCGTAGAGCGCGACCGCGCCATCCTGCGTGAGCGGGAGCCCGAGCTCGCGCACCAGATCGCGGACGATCACCCCGCTAGCCGCCGCCGCGGCGTCGATCACGTTGATGGTGCCGTAGCGCGTGTTCGACACGTGGTGGTCGAGCACGATGAGCTCGCGGGCGGCTTTGGCCGCAGGCTCGAGATCGCCGAGGCGGCCCAGCGATCCGCAGTCGAAGGTGACCATGACGTCGGGCTCCCGGGGGAAGGTCTCGGGATCGCTGAGGAGGTGGAGGCCCGGCAGCTCGCGGTAGTGCGGCCCGACGACGAACGGGTGCGGGAACGAGGCCACGACGTCGCGTCCGGCGGCGCGCAGCGTGTGGAAGAGGCCGAGCATCGAACCGAGGGCATCACCGTCGGGATTCACGTGACACGCCAGTGCGACGGTCGGCGCGTCGGCGATCGCGCGCGCCGCGTCGGTCAGGGCCTGCGCGACCTCGGGGTCGGTCACTCCGGCTCCCCCTCGTCGGCAGGATCGTCGTCGTGAGCACCGTCGACCGCGGGATCGTCGTTGCGGTGGAGGTCGCGGAGGATCTCCTCGATGCGGTTCCCGGTGGCGATGGCCGGGTCTTCCTTGAAGATCAGCTCGGGCAGGTACTTGAGCCTGACCTGCCGGCCGAGCTCGGCGCGGAGATGCGGCGCCGCCGAGCGCAGGGCCGCGCCGGTGGCCTCCCGCTGCTCCGGAGCGATTTCCGCGACCACCCCCGCACCCCGCTTCCCCGCCAGACCGAGCGCGGAATAATAGACCGTCGCCTGCCGCAGATCCGCGCTGACGTCGACGCCCGTGATGGTCACGAGGCCGAGGCGGGGGTCGTTGAGGCGTTCCACTTCGTCGCCCAGCGCTTCGCGCACGACCTCGTTCACCCGCGCCATGCGCGGGTACTTCCGGGGGGAACCGTGACGGGTCATCGGCGCTCCCCCGGCGCGAGGGCACCGAGCTCGCCCTCGACCTCGAGCCACGCGACCTCCGTGCCGAGCAGCTCGACGCCGGGCGCCGCGGCCACGAATCGCTCGACCGCGTCGAGCAGCTCCTGCACCCGACCGTCGCTCTCGGCCACCACCGCCACCGCGATCCCGGCCCGCTGCCACTGGTCGTGGTGGTCGACTTCGGCGACCGAGATGCGGAACCGGTGGCGCAGACCATCGACGATCGGTCGGATCACCGCCCGCTTGGCCTTGAGCGACCGGCTGGCGGGAATGTGGAGATCGAAGCTCATCGCCGCCGCGTGCATCCGGCCATTCTCGTCGCTCCCGCCCGATCGCGGGAATCCGCCCTCCGACGCGAGCCCGGTCGCGCAGAACCGCGCCGCGCCGGACGGTCAGCTGGCGTCGAGGATGTCGACGACGAACACGAGCGTGTCGGTGCCGGTGATGCCCGCGCTCTCGTTGCCCGAAGTGCCGTATCCCTTGTCGGGAGGCACGACGAGCACGACCTGGGACCCGACCGTCTTGCCGACCAGTCCTTCGTCCCACCCGGCGATCACGTTGCCCGACCCGATGGCGAAGTCGACGCTGGCGCCGCGGTCCCACGACGAGTCGAACTGCTTCCCGCTCCCCCAGATCACGCCGGTGTACTGCACGGTGACGGTCTGCCCGGCGGCCACGGTGGCACCACCGCCGGTAATCAGGTTCTGGGCCACGAGCTGCGTCGGGGCGGCGGTGGCCGGCACCTTGATGGTGGGCTTCCCGGTGGCGTCGAGCGTCACCGTCGGCAGGCCGGGCACCGGTGCCACCGGAGTGCCGAACGCCCGGGTGAGCGGTGCGTGCGCGTCCTTCACGTCGACCACGAACAGCAGTGAGTCGTTCTTCTTCACGCCCGACTTCGACAGGTTCTTGGCCAGCCCGTCCTTCGGCGCGATGGCGACCACCACGCGACTGCCGACGGTGGCACCGGTCAGGCCCTTCACGATCGGCGCCGCGGTCTTCGTGTTGTCGAGCGTCAGGACACCTGGGGTCGACCCGAACGAGGTCTCGATCTGCTTGCCGGTGCGGCCGTCGACGAGCAGGAAGTCGAAGGTGACCTTCTCGCCGGTGGCGAGCTTGGCGCCCGCGCCGGTCGTGACGACGCGGTGGGTACTCGCCTTCACCGTGAACGGCTTGGCGAACTTCAGCGCCGGTTTCGTGCCGACGGTGCCGGCGACCGTGACGTTGCCCAGCGGGGTCGCGGCGGCACCCGCGCTCCCGGCCGCCGCGCCGACGACCGCGAGTGCGGTGGCGAGCAGGGTGAGGATGACGACGAGGCGACGCACGATCGGGCACGCTACCGGCGCCGCCGAGCGGCTCGGGCGCGGCGGTCTCAGCGTTTCCTCAAGGAACGCTCGACCACATTCGCGCCGACGGTGGACCGTCAGCCGCGGGCGATCTCCTTGAGGTCGTACGTCTCGATGACGTCGCCCTGCTTGAGGTCCTGGTAGTTCTCGAGCCCGATGCCGCACTCGAAGCCGGCCTGCACCTCGCGCACGTCTTCCTTGAACCGGCGCAGTGACGCGATCGCACCGTTCCAGATGACGACGCCCTCCCGCAGGAAGCGAACACGCGATCCGCGGGTGATGGTGCCGTTGAGCACGAAGCAACCGGCCACCTTGCCGACCCGCGGCACCGAGAAGACCTCGCGCACCTCGGCGTCGCCGGTGACGACTTCTTCGAACTCCGGCTTGAGCATGCCGATCAGTGCGGACTGGACGTCTTCGAGGACCTGGTAGATGACCTCGTAGAGGCGCATCTCCACGCCTTCGGTGGCGGCCAACTCCCGCGCCTGGCGATCAGGCCGGACGTTGAACCCGATCACGGTGGCGTTCGACACCGACGCGAGGTTGATGTCGGACTCGTTGATCCCGCCGACCGCGCGGTGCACGAACGAGAGCCGCACTTCCTCGTGCTCCTGGTCGAGCTTGCGCAGTGAGTCGGTGAGCGCTTCGAGCGAACCCTGCACGTCGGCCTTCAACACGAGGTTGAGCGTGGCGACTTCGCCGCGCTGCACCATCGCGAAGATGTCTTCGAGGCGGGCACCGCCGGCCAGGCTCATCGGGTGCTTGAGGTTGGCGGCCCGGCGCCGGTAGGCGCGGGCTTCGGCGACGGTGCGGGCGGTGCGCTCGTCGGGCGCGGCGCGCAGCTCGTCGCCCGCGAGCGGCACGTCGTCGAGGCCGAGGACCTCCACCGGAGTGGACGGACCGGCCTCGGCCACCTGCTGACCGTTCTCGTCGAACATGGCGCGGACGCGACCCCACGCGCCACCGGCGACGATCGGGTCGCCGACGCGCAACGTGCCGCGATCGACCAGCGCGGTGACCACGGGCCCCCGGCCCTGGTCGAGGTTCGACTCCAGCACCAGCGCACGCGCCGGGACCTTCGGGTTCGCCGCCAGCTCCTCGACCTCGGCCACGAGCAGGATCGACTCGAGCAGCTCTTCGACGCCGATGCCCGCGGGCGGGGCGACGTCGATGACGATCGTGTCGCCACCCCACGGCTCGGGCACCAGCTCACGCTCGACGAGCTGCTGGCGGACGCGGGTGGGATCGGCGTCCTCGCGGTCGACCTTGGTGATCGCCACGATGATCGGCACCTCGGCGGCGCGCGCGTGGTCGATCGCTTCGACCGTCTGCGGCATCACACCGTCGTCGGCCGCGACCACGAGGATCGCGATGTCGGTCGCGTTCGCGCCGCGCGCCCGCATGGCGGTGAACGCCTCGTGGCCCGGCGTGTCGATGAACGTGATCGGGTGGCCGTTGTGCACGGCCTTGTACGCGCCGATGTGCTGCGTGATGCCGCCCGCTTCACCGGCGACGACGTTGGCGTGCCGGATCGAGTCGAGCAGGGTGGTCTTGCCGTGGTCGACGTGACCCATGACGGTGACGATCGGCGCCCGCGGCTCGAGGAGCGCGTCGTCGTCTTCGTCGTCGTCGCCGAGCAGCGCCTGCAACTCGAGCTCGGCCTCCTGGCCGGGCTCGACGAGCAGCACTTCCGCGCCGAGGGCCTCGGCGATCAGCTCGACCATCTCGTCGGCGAGCGACTGCGTGCCGGTGACCATCTCGCCCGCGTCGAAGAGCAGGCGCACGAGGTCGGCTGTGGTGCGGTTGAGCTTGGGCGCCAGCTCCTGGATGGTGCTGCCGCGTTCGACGACGATCTCGCCCTCGGGGACGGGAGCGTCCTGCGGCGTGAGCTGGGGCATCGACGCGGGACCGAGGTCCTCGAAGTCGCGACGACGACGCTTCTTGCGCCGCGGCCGTTGACCCTGCGGGCCGGGCCGGCCGCGGCCACCGGGACCACCGGGACCGCCGCCGGGACCACCACGGCCACCGCCCGGACCACCCGGACCGCCGCCGGGACCACCGGGCCCGCCGCCGGCGCGTTGGAAGCCGCCGCCACCACCACCGGGGCGCGGACCACTGAATCCACCGCCGCCGCCTCCGCCACCTCCGCGGGGGCCACCGGGGCCACTGGAACCGCCACGGGGGCCACTGGGACCGCCGCTGCCGGGTACGACCCGGGGACCGGGAGGCGGAGGGATGCGCCGACCGCCACCGGGAGGCGGCGGGATCGCCTTGCCTGTGACACTGCGCGGCGGTGCCGTGGGAGCCGCCGGTTCTGCGGGCGCGGCCGGTGCGGCAGGTGCGGCGGGCGCGGCCGCGGCTGCTGCCGGCGCGACGACGTCGGCCGCCGCCGCGGCCGGCCGCTCGACCTGGGTCGGGGCGGGAGCGGGCGCGGGGGCCGGTCCGGGCGTGACGACCGGTGCGGGCGCGGGGACTGGCGCGGGCGCAGGGGCCGGTGCCGCGGGGGCGACCGGACGCGGCGCCGGTGTCGGCGCGCCGGGGTCGGCGATCACTCCGGTGGAGCGGACCACGCGATGCGCGGGCTCCTGCGGGCTCTCGTCGGACACCAGCACCGGTGCGGGCGCGGGCGACGGCACCTGGGTGTCGGCGGGGGCTTGCGTGTCGGTCGGGCCCGGCGCGGGCACGTCGGCGACCGGCGCGGGGACGTCGGGCGGCGGCTTGCGGCCCGCTCGCCTCGGTTCGGGCTTCGGCGGTTCGGGCTCGTCGACAATCGGCTCGCCGCGCAGCCCTTCGGAGTCGGCCAGGCGCCGGACGCGGTCCGCGAGCGGGTCATCGATGCTCGACGAGTGGCTCTTGACACCGATCTTCAGGCGCTCACACAGATCGAGCACTACCTGGTTCTCGACGCCGAGCTCTCTCGCCAGCTCGTAGACCCGGATCTTCTTCGTTGCCAAGCTCGCTGCCTTCTTCCTTATTTGTCCTGGTGTGCGTTTGCTCGCTACCCGGCGCTCGAGTCAGCCGGCCACCAGTCTCGCGCGTAATCGTTCGATTTCGTCACCCTCGATCGTGGCCCGCAACGCCCGACCCAACGCTTTCCGCCGTTGCGCCTCGTCGAGGCACTCGACCGGATGCCCGGCACACAACCATGCGCCTCGCCCGGGACCGTTCCCGGGCTCCAGCTCGGTGCCGGCCCGGCGGATGCGGACGAGCTCCGTGGCCGGCGCCACGCGGCGGCACCCGATGCAGGTGCGTTGCGCGCGGTGCCGACTAGCCGTCAGCCCCCTCCGTCGTTCCCCCCGCCGCCACCGGCTGGGCTTCCGCTTCGGCGACGACCGGCGCCGCGGCGTCCGCGTCGCCCGTCGCTGCGGTCTCCGCTTCACCAGTCGCTGCGGCTTCGCCCGTTGCTGCGGCTTCGCCAGTTGCTGCGGCTTCGCCTCCACTCGCGGCTTCGCCTCCACTCGCGGCTTCGCCTCCACTCGCGGCTTCGCCGTCGGCCACGGGAGGTACGGGCGCGGCGTAGCCGGCTTCGGCGGCGGAGATGGCGTCGCCGCCCTCGGCCGGCTGCCACACCAGCTCACCGGTGTCGTTGGTGACCCACTCACCCTCGGCGTACTCGACGCCACCACCCGACTCTTCTTCCGCCAGCTGGCTCTCGCTCTTGATGTCGACGCGCCAGCCGGTGAGCCGGGCCGCGAGCCGCGCGTTCTGGCCCTCCTTGCCGATGGCAAGGGAGAGCTGGAAGTCGGGGACGATCACCTCGGCGGTGCCGGTGTCGGGATGGATGCGCACCTCGCGGACGCGCGCGGGCGCCAGCGCCTTCATGACGAACTCGGACGGATCGTCGTTGTAGGGAACGATGTCGACCTTCTCGCCCCGCAGCTCGTTGACGACCATGCGCACGCGGGAACCACGCGCTCCGACGCACGCGCCGACCGGGTCGACGTTGCTGTCGTTCGACGCGACCGCCAGCTTGGTGCGATGGCCCGGCTCGCGGGCGATGGCCTTCAGCTCGACGACCCCGTCGACGATCTCCGGCACCTCGAGCTCGAAGAGCCGCTTGACCAGACCGGGGTGCGTGCGGGACACGACGATCTGCGGCCCCTTGGCCGTCTTGCGGACCTCGACGATGTAGGCCTTGAGCCGGCTGCCGTGGTCGTAGTGCTCGTTCTGCACCTGCTCGGCCTGCGGGAGGAGCGCCTCCACCTTGCCGAGGTCGAGGAGTGTGTACCGGGCGTCGGTCTGCTGGATGATGCCGGTGACGATGTCGCCCTCGCGACCCGCGTACTCCTCGTACTTCATCTCCCGCTCGGCCTCGCGGATGCGCTGGAAGATCACCTGCTTGGCGGTCTGCGCCGCGATGCGGCCGAAGTCGTCAGGGGTGTCGTCCCACTCGCGGGTGACGTTGCCGTCCTCGTCGAGCTCCTGCGCGATCACCTTGATCGCGCCGGTCTCCATGTCGATCTCGACCAACGCCTCCTCGGCGGCGTCGGGCATGCGCTTGTAGGCGGTGAGCAACGCGTTCGCCAGCGCCTCGAGCATGATCTCGATCGAGATGCCCTTCTCGCGCTCGATGTTCTCGAGCGCCTCCATCATGTCGGAGTTCATGGCCGTACCACTTCTCTCTCGGGCGCGCCGCGCTCGGGCGCGACTCGGGTCGCCGCCGCGCTCCGGCTGCGGTTCTTGCCGCGCTTGGGCGTCGGTCCCCACTCGAACACGGTGCGGGCCTGGATGACGTCGTCGTAGGGAAGGTGGAGGCTGCTGCCGTCGTCGAGCACGAGGTCGAGCGCGGTGTCGTCGGCCGCCAGCACCACGCCGCGCACGCGACGCGCCGGTTCGTCACCCACGCGCATCTTCACGGAGACCGTGTCGCCCAGCGCTCCGCGGAAGTGGGCAGGGGTACGTAGCGGGCGCTCCAACCCGGGGCTGCTGACCTCGAGCGAATACGGGCCGACGAGCCACGCGTCGAGCGGCGGGGCGTCGAGGACGGGAGAGATGGCCTCGGTCGCGGCCGCCACCGCGTCGAGGTCGATGCCGCGCGGGCCGTCGTCGGCCGCGGGCGACGGACGGTCGACGAGGACCCGCACCACGCGGGCGCGACCGGAGCCGGCGATCTCGACATCGTAGAGGGCGAGGCCGAGCGAGGCGACGACGGGCTGGAGCGCGTCGACGATTGCGGTCACGTCGGTCATGTGCGCCCACCTCCTCGGGGTTCGCTCGTTGTGTCGCTCGGGTTGCGTCGGTTGGTGCCGGCCGGATTCGGACCGGAGACCGCGGGTCCGGTCCCTACGAGATGGCAAGAAAAAACGTGGGCTCGCGCCCACGTCTCCTACAGACCGATGGGGACCGGTGGGTCTCGTCGTCCTACCGAACCCGATGAGTATACCCGATGTTCTCCCGAGACTCCTGTGCGCAATCGGTGCAAAACGGCAGGTCATCGGCTGCGCGCAGCCGGCGTCGTAGCGTGGGGGCGTGGCCACACCCGCAGTGGAGATCGACGTCGACGGCACCCCCGTGCGGGTCTCCAACCCCGACAAGGTGTACTTCCCCGCGCGCGGCGACACCAAGCTCGACCTCGTCAACTACTACCTGGCCGTGGGTCCGGGGGCGCTCAGGGGCGTGTTCGAACGCCCGACCGTGCTCAAGCGATTCCCCGACGGCGCGCTCGGCGAACCGTTCTTCCAGAAGCGGGTGCCCGAGAAACGCCCCGAATGGCTCGAGACGGTGCGCGTGCACTTCCCGAGCGGGCGTTCCGCCGACGAGCTGTGCCCGGTCGACGTCGCCCACATCATCTGGGCCGTCAATCTCGGCTGCCTCGACCTGAACCCGTGGCCGGTCCGACGCACCGATGTCGACTCCCCCGACGAGCTGCGGGTCGACCTCGACCCGCAACCGGGCGTGCCCTTCGCCGCGGTGCGTGACGTCGCCGGCGTCGTCCACGAGGTGCTCGACGCGCACGGACTCGTCGGCTTCCCGAAGACCTCCGGGTCGCGGGGCATCCATGTGAACATCCGCATCGAGGCGCGGTGGGACTTCACGGAGGTGCGCCGCGCCGCGCTCGCGCTGGCGCGCGCCGTCGAGCGCGAAGTGCCCGACCTCGCCACCTCCAAGTGGTGGAAAGAAGAGCGCGGCGACCGCGTGTTCCTCGACTACAACCAGAACGCGCGTGACCGCACCGTCGCGTCGGCGTACTCGGTGCGCAACAACGCGGAGGGCCGGGTCTCGTGCCCGCTCGAATGGGACGAGGTCGACGACGTCGATCCTTCCGACCTCACCCTCGCCACCGTTCCCGCCCGGTACGCGGCGATCGGCGACCCCGCGGCGGCCATCGACGAATCGGTGGGATCGCTCGAACCGCTGCTCGAGCTCGCGGCGCGCGACGAGGCGGAAGGGCTGGGCGACGAGCCGTGGCCGCCCCACTTCCCCAAGGCCAAGGGCGAGCCCCGCCGGGTCGCGCCGAGCCGGGCGAAGAAACAGCCCTGACCGCGCGTCGCTGACCCCGCGTCTCTTATCGCGGCGTCAGTCGGCGTCGCGGTCGCCGAGGCCGCCCAGCGCGTCGGCCAGTGCCGCTTCGACGTCGGCGGCGGTGATGCGCTCGGCGAACTCGGGGAGGTGCGCGGCGATCTCGCGATCGTTGTCGTGCGGGTACTTGGCGATCGCCCGCGCCAGGCGATCCTCGCGGTTGAGCCGCTCGGCCAACTGTTGGACCGGCGCGGCGCGCAGGGAAGGATCGTCCTCGAACATGTAACCGAGCTGGCCCGCCAGCTTGGCCTTCGACGGTGCTGCGTCGCTCATGTGCTCCCTCGCAGGGATCTCGGGGCGGAAGTAGGGGCAGGTCCGGGGGCCGTGGGTTCGCTCACAGGCCGAAGATCTCCCGCAGCTCCATCGGTACCGGCACTTCGAGCTGGGCGTAGGTGCACGATGCCGGCTCGCGGTCGGGACGCCAGCGCGCGAACCGCGCGGTATGGCGGAAGCGATCGCCCTGCAGGTGCTCGTACGCGACCTCGGCCACCCGCTCGGCGCGCACCGGCTCCCAGCTCAGGTCCTTGCCGCCGGTCCACCGGCTCTGCGCGCCGGGCCGGCGCTGCCCCGACGACGCGGCATCGGCATCCGCCTCGGCCCAGCCGCGCCACGGGTGATCGTCGAGCGCGCCCTCGCGGTACGGCGCGAGCTCCTCGAGCAACTGCGCGCGCAGCGGCACCGCGAAGCTGCTCGCCACGCCGACATGGTGGAGCACGCCGGCGTCGTCGAACAGGCCGAGCAGGAGCGATCCGACACCGCCGTCCTTGTGCTCCCGGTATCCGCCGACGACGCAGTCGGCCGTGCGTTGGTGCTTCACCTTCTGCATCGTGCGCTTGCCTTCGAGGTACGCACCGTCGAGCGGCTTGGCGACGACGCCGTCGAGCCCCGCGCCCTCGAACCGCTCGAACCACTCCTCGGCCAGCGCCCGGTCGGTGGTCGCGGGCGTGATGAGCACGGGCGGCGCGGCGTCGGCCATCAGCTGTTCGAGTCGCTCGCGGCGCTCGCGGAACGGACGCCCGCGCAGATCGTCGTCGCCCTCGGCGAGGAGATCGAAGGCGACGAACGACGCGGGTGTCTCCGCCGCGAGCTTCGCGATGCGCGACGCGGCCGGGTGGATGCGCAACGACAGGAGATCGAACTCGAGCCCGGTGTCGGTCGCGATGACGATCTCGCCGTCGACGACACACCGCGCGGGCAGGTTGGATCGCAACGACTCGACGAGCTCCGGGAAGTAGCGGGTCAGCGGCCGCTCGTTGCGACTGCCGAGCTCGATGTCGTCGCCGTCGCGGAACACGATGGCGCGGAAGCCGTCCCACTTCGGTTCGAACAGGAAGCCGTCGGTGGTGGGCAGCGCGCGGGCGAGCTTCGCCAACATCGGCGACACCGGCTGCGACACGGGGAGCGACACGGGCTGCTTCCGCTCAGTAGGCGCGGGCCACGGTGGCCACGAGATCGGATTCGTCGCCCGCCTCGGGCAGCGATCCGTCGGCCCGGGTGAGGCAGCGCACGGTGACGCCGGTCTGGGCGAGCTCGGCTTCGCCGGTCGGGCCGACGACATCCCAGGGGATGCGGGCCCAGCCCGTGGCCGCGGCCTCGCGCGCGGCATCGAGATCGGCGACGTCGGCGGTGCGGGCCTCGCGCAGCTCACGTGCTTCGGCGAGCAGGGCCGACTGCTGCCGTTCGAGCTCCTGCTGCACCGTGACCGCCACGCCGTCGAGGCTGACCGGGAGCTTGCGTTCGAACCCCTCCCCGCCGGTGATGCGCCGGACGAGCGTGGCCGCGTTGTCGGCCAGGTCGCGCGGACCGACCTCCAGCCGGATCGGCACTCCCTTGAGCTCCCAGTCGGTGGCGCGGCGACCCATCGACAGCGCGGTCTTGTCGTCGAGCTGCACGCGCACACCGTTGCCGCGCAGCTCGTCGGCGAGCGCGCGGCAACGCGCGACCACGTCGCCCTCGTCGCGCACCGCGAGGACGACCGCCTGGACGGGCGCGAGGTGCGGGGGCACGCGCAGGCCGTCGTCGTCGCCGTGGGCCATGATCAGGCCGCCGACCATGCGGGTCGACACGCCCCACGACGTGGTCCACGCGATCTGCTGGGTGCCACCGTCGTCGAGGAACTCGATCCCGAAGACCCGGGCGAAGTTCTGGCCGAGCTCGTGACTGGTGCCCATCTGCAGCGCTTTGCCGTCGCCCATCATCGCCTCGCACGTGAATGTGTTGCGGGCGCCCGCAAAGCGCTCGCGCTCGGTCTTGAGCCCGACGAGCACGGGCAGCGCGAGGACGTCGACCATGAAGTTCTCGTAGACCTCGCGCAGGATCCGCACCGTGTACGCCTGCGCGTCCTCGCGCGTCGCGTGCGCGGTGTGCCCCTCCTGCCACAGGAACTCGCTGGTGCGCAGGAAGAGGCGGGGCCGCAGCTCCCACCGCACGACGTTGGCCCACTGGTTGAGGAGCAGTGGGAGGTCGCGGTAGCTCTGGACCCACTTGGCCATGAACTCGCCGATGACCGTCTCGCTGGTGGGCCGCACGACGATCGGCTCATCGAGCTCCTTGCCCCCGGCCACCGTGACCACCGCGAGCTCGGGGCTGAACCCCTCGACGTGCTCGGCCTCCCGCTTCAGGTACGACTCGGGGATGAAGAGCGGGAAGTACGCGTTCTCGGCCCCGCACGCCTTGATCCGGGTGTCGACCTCGGCCTGCATGCGCTCCCAGATGGAGTAGCCGTAGGGGCGGATGACCATCGTGCCGCGGACCGGGCCGTTGTCGGCGAGCTGGGCCTTGGCCAGGACGTCCTGGTACCACCGCGGGAAGTCGTCGGCGCGAGGGGTCAGGACGGGCGTGGGGGTCCGCTTGGCCATGGACCGAGAGGGTACGCCACTCGAATCCCCACTAAGTCGGTCGAAAATATTTCCGACCCGGTCGCTGGTATTTAGCTCCGAAAGCCGATAGATTCGTCGGGATATGGCGATCGATGTCCGTGAACTGCGCGCCCGGCCCCTCGACCCCGAGATCGAGGCGGAGATCCTCAAGTTCGAGGAGGGCGCCCGGCAATACATGGCCGGCGAGATCGCCGACGACGTGTTCCGGGTGTTCCGCCTGAACCAGGGCATCTACGGGCAGCGCCAGGGTGGCTACAACCAGATGGTGCGGGTGAAGATCCCGTACGGCCACGTCGAGCCCGACCAGCTCGAGATGCTCGGCTACATCGCCGAGACCTACTCACGGGGCTGGGGCCACCTCACCACCCGGCAGAACGTGCAGTTCCACTTCGTGCAGCTCGAGCAGGTGCCCGAGGTGCTGCGACTGCTGGCGTCGGTCGGCCTCACCAGCCGGGAGGCGTGCGGCGACACCGTCCGCAACGTGACCGGTTGCCACCTCGCGGGTGCGTGCCCTTACGAGGTGCTCGACATCAGCCCGTGGGCCGAGGCGGTCAAGGACCTCTTCCTCCGCAACCCCATCGCGCAGCGCCTGCCCCGCAAGTTCAAGATCAACTTCTCCGGCTGCGCCACCGACTGCGGCCAGGCCATGTTCAACGACGCCGGCATCATCGCGGTGAACCGCCCGCGCCCCGACGGCACCGTCGAGCCCGGGTTCCGCGTGTTCATGGCGGGCGGCCTCGGCGCCAACCCGCACCCGGCACTGGCGCTCGAGGAGTTCACCTCCCGCGAGGACCTGCTCCCCACCATCGAAGCGATGCTGCGCGTGCAGGACCACTTCGGCAACCGCGACAACAAGCTGCGGGCGCGCATGAAGTGGCTGGTCGACACGATGGGGATCGACGAGCTGCGTGAGCGCATCATCAAGGAGCGCAAGTTCCTCCCTGCGTCCGCCACCTACCCCGGCGGTCTGCCCGAGGCAGTGCAGCGCGCCGGCGACGCTCCCGCGGGCATGGGCACCGAGATCACCGCCGACGGTGGGCTCATCGGATCCGGCGCCACCCCGGTGCAGTTCCGTGGCCTCTCCCCGCTCCAGCAGTGGGACACCGCCAACGTCGTGCGCGGCCGGGCCAACGGCACCGTGAGTGCCTACGCCTACGCCCGGCTCGGCGACATCACCACCGCCCAGTTCCGTGCCCTCGCCGACATCCAGCGCGCATTCGGCGTCGAGGTGCGCATCACGAACCGCCAGAACTTCGTGCTCCGCGGCCTCACCGAGGAGCAGCTCCCCGACCTGCACCAGGGTCTCGCCGAGTACGGCATGGCCGAGGCCGGCGCCGAGCTCGCCCGCGACGTCGTGTCGTGTCCGGGTGCCGACACCTGCAACCTCGCCGTCACCCAGTCGCGCGGCCTCGCCGCCGACATCGGCGACGCGCTCGACAAGGCGGGGTTGGCCGAAGTCGGCGGGGTGCGCATCAACATCTCGGGTTGCACCAACTCGTGTGGCCAGCACCACATCGCCGACATCGGTTTCCTCGGCATCGAGCGTCGGGCCAACGGACGCGCCGCGCCGGGCTACCAGATGGAGCTCGGCGGTCACGTCACCAACATGTCGATCGCGTTCGGCAAGCGGGCCACGAAGCTCCCGGCCAAGCGCGCGTCGGAAGCGGTCGTGCGGGTGGTCGAGCAGTTCGCGGGCGAGCGTGACGCGGGCGAGACCTTCACCGACTGGCTCGCGCGGGTCGGCGGCGCCGAGGCCGTGGGCAAGACCCTCGCCGATCTCGATCACTTCCCCACGCCGGAAGAGGCACCCGAGTACTACATCGACTTCGACGAGACCGGCCCCTACGTGGCCGAGGTCGGCGACTCGGAGTGCGCGACCTGATGACCAGCCTCCCCACCTCGCTCGACCACTCCGGCGACGACGAGGCCGACGACTCGGATCTGCTCGCGCTCCGCGAACCGGGCGCCCCGCTGCGCTCGATGCCCGATCTCGGTGAGCTTTCGCGGATCTCGGCCGATCTCGAACAGGAGCCGGCATCGTCGGCGGTGAAGTGGGCGTACGAGACGTTCGGCGACTCCGCCGTACTCGCCGCGTCGTTCCAGGACTGCGTGCTCATCGACGTCGCCATGCAGGTGGCGCCGCGGATCGAAGTCGTGTTCCTCGACACGCAGTACCACTTCGCCGAGACGCTCTGGTACGTCGAGCAGGTGCGAGAGCGCTACGACCTCAACCTCCGCGTCGTCACCCCCCAGATCGACCCCGACAACCTCTGGCAGGTCGACCCCGACGAGTGCTGCGCCATGCGCAAGGTCGAACCCCTGTCGCGTGCGCTCGAAGGCAAGTCGGCGTGGCTCACCGGTCTGCGCCGGGAAGAGTCGCCCACGCGTGCCGGCGCACCGATCGTCGGCTTCGACGTCGGCCGCGGCCTGGTGAAGGTCAACCCGATCGCCACCTGGTCGCACGACGACATCGAGGGCTACATCGCCGAGCGGGGCCTCCCGTCGCACCCACTGCGCGAGAAGGGCTACCCGTCGATCGGTTGCTGGCCCTGCACCAACCCGGTGAAGGAGGGCGACGACCCCCGCGCCGGCCGGTGGTCGAACAGCGGCAAGCTCGAATGCGGTCTCCACGGCTGGACGCCGTCGGCCGCGCCGCAACCGTCCTGATCCGGGCGCGCTGCGCTGTCGCCCGCCCGTGATCGCGACCGCCACGCGGTGAACCCGTCGACCGTGCACGAGGTCGCGGCCACGGGGTTCGGCGCCGAGGCCGCGGCCTACGAGCGGGCCCGGCCCTCCTACCCTCCGGACGCGGTGGCCTGGCTGGTCGACGCGCTGCGCGTCGAACCGGGGCGCGTGGTGCTCGACCTCGCCGCGGGGACCGGCAAGTTCACCCGGTTGCTCGCCCCCACCGGCGCGACCCTCATCGCCGTGGAACCGGTCGACGGGATGCGCGCGGTGCTCGAGGCTGCGCTGCCTGAAGTGCTGTCCCTGGCCGCGGCGGCCGAGGCGCTCCCGCTGCGTCACGGCTCGCTCGACGCGATCGTCGTGGCACAGGCGTTCCACTGGTTCGACGCCCGCGCCGCGCTCGCGGAGTTCCACCGCGCGCTGCGCCCGGGGGGACGCATCGGTCTGATCTGGAACGCGCGCGACCGCAGCGTCGAGTGGGTGAACGAGATCTGGTCGATCATGGACCGGGTCGAGAAGCGCGCACCGTGGCGCGCGCACGACGAATGGCGGGAGGCGGCCTTCGTGGAAACCCCGTGGTTCACCCCGCTCACCGAGGCGACCTTCCACCACGAACAGCTGCTCTCCCCCGCCGACGTCGTCGAACGCATCCGGAGCGTGAGTCATGTGGCGGTGCTCCCACCCGAGCGCCAGGCCGCCGTGCTCGACGAGGTGCGCACGCTGCTGAGCACGGATCCCGCCACCGCGGGCAAAGCCGAGGTCGCGCTCCCCTACCGCGTCGACGCGTACTGGGCAGAGCGACGTTGAGCCACGCGTACGAGCTCACCGTGCGGTCGGCTGCGCCACCCGCGGTGGTGTTCGCGCTGCTCGCCGACGCGCCGGGCTGGAGCCGATGGGCGGGCATCTCGGTGAGCCACGCCGACTGGGAGCGGGAGGGCGACCCGCCGCCCGGTGGGGTCGGCGCCATCCGCCGCATGGGCCGCCCGCCGTTCTATGGCCGCGAGCAGATCATCGACTTCGATCCGCCCCACCACATGGCCTACACGGTGCTGTCGGGAATCCCCGTCCGGAACTACCGCGCCGACGTGCAACTGGTCGCCACCGCGACCGGCGGCACTGCCATCACCTGGCGCGCCACGTTCGACGCCAAGATCCCCGGCACCGGTGCGCTGCTCGCGGTCATGTTGCCGCGCCTCATCGGGAGCTACGCCCGTCGTGCCGCCGACGAAGCCGGGCGGGTCAACGAGGTCTAGCGCTTGGCGAAGGTCAGCGCGGCGTGACGCCGACCGGCGACCGCGGTTCGGCGCGCTGCTCGAGGAGCTCCTCCAGCCGGGGCCGACACCCCTGACACCGCAGACCGGCCCCGGAACGCAGCACCACTTCCTCGAGCGTGGCCGCGCCGCTCTCGATCACGGAGCAGATCGCACCGTCGGTGATGCCGCGGCAGGCACAGACCCACATCGTCAACCCGCCGGGACGGCCGGAGCGTCGTGGACGGTGGTGGGGATTCCGAGCACGGCGAGCCGGGCGGCGGAGGCAAGGGTGATCGGCACCGTGACCGGCTGTCGATGCGCGACCCCCACCGCCACCGCACGGGCCGGGCGTGCCGTGACGTCGATGTGGACGGCATCGATTCGCCGGAGCGAGTCAGCCGCACATTGCCTCATGCCGTAGCCCCCGACATCGTTCGGAGCGAGCAGGGTAGGCAAACCTAAGACCCTCGCGCAACCCGGCTCACGACCGCTCGCCCGCCCGCGCCGACGCGAGACTTAGAGTGCCCCGCGATGTGGCTGCGACGGGCGATCGGAATCATCCTGCTGCTCGTCGGGATCGTCTGGTTCTTCCAGGGGATCGGCGTGATCCACGGATCGTTCATGACCGGTGAGGCCCTGTGGGCCGTGATCGGCGCGGTCTGCGTGATCGGCGGGATCGCCCTGCTCGCGCGACCGCCTCGGCGGATCTAGTTACTCGGCGATCTCGCGGATCCGCGCCACCCGATCGTCGCTGTGGTTGGCGTCGAGACCCTGGATCTGCAGCAGTTCCTCGCGCGTCGCCGCCGCGATCGCCTCCGCGTTCTCGTCGGCCGCCGCCAACCGTGCCTCGATCCCCTCGGACACGATCTTCTCGGCTTCGTCGACCAGCGCCGCGACCATGTCGGCCTCGGGCACCACCCGCACCACCTTGCCCCGCACGAACAGGTGGCCCTTGCCCCGCCCCGCGGCGATGCCGAGGTCGGCGTCGCGTGCCTCGCCGGGACCGTTCACCACGCAGCCCATCACCGCGACCTGCAGCGGGATCTTGCGCTGCTCCAGTGCGGCCATCGCCTCCCCCGCCACCCTGATCACGTCGACTTCGGCGCGCCCGCACGACGGGCAGGCGATGAGGTCGAGGCCCTTGCGCTCGCGCAGTCCCAGCGCCTCGAGCAGCTGACGGCCCGCCTTCGCCTCCTCGACCGGGTCGGCGGTGAGCGAGTAGCGGATCGTGTCGCCGATGCCCTCGGCCAGCAGCGTGGCGATGCCCGCCGTCGACTTCAGCGAGCCCGCCCGGGAGCGGGCCCGCCTCGGTCACCCCGAGATGCAGCGGGAAGTCGACGGTCTCCGACAGCAACCGGTAGGCGTCGATCATCACGGGCACGTTCGACGACTTCACCGAGATCTTCACGTCGTCGAAGCCGACCTCCTCGAAGAACGCGAGCTCGCGCTGCGCCGACGCGACGAGCGCCTCGGGGGTGGCGCCGCCGTGCGCCTCCATGATGTCGGGGTCGAGCGAGCCGGCGTTGACGCCGATGCGGATCGGCAACCCGCGGTCCTTCGCTTCGAGCGCCACTGCCTTGATGTGCGCGGGCTTGCGGATGTTCCCGGGGTTGAGCCGCAGCCCCTGCACCCCCGCCTCCATCGCGGCCAGCGCGAGCTTGTACTGGAAATGGATGTCGGCGATGATCGGCACCGGCGACCGCGGGATGATCTGCGCCAGCCCCTCGGCCGCAGGCTCCTCGTTGCAGGTGCAGCGCACGATGTCGCAGCCCGCGGCGGCCAGCGAATAGATCTGGGCGAGCGTGCCGTCGACGTCGGCGGTCTTGGTGGTCGTCATCGACTGCACCGAGACCGGGGCGTCGCCACCGACGGCGACCGAACCCACCTTGATCTGCCGGGTGACGCGACGCTGCATGGGTACGGAGCCTACGCCCCGCTACCCGCCTACTGGCCGAGTTGGCGAATGTCGAGGTACATCGCCGACAGTCCGAGCGTGAGGAACACCGCGAGCACGACCGCGGTCAGCGGCATCAGCTTGCGGAAGTCGACCCGCACCACCCGGTGCTTGATCCGCGACGCCACTGCCTCGTAGACCACGATCACCGCGTGGCCGCCGTCGAACGGCAACAGGGGCAGCAGGTTGAACAGCGCGAGCACGAGGCTGATGGCCCCGAGCAGGTACAGGATCCCGTAGAGGTTGCCGTTGAACACCTGGCTGCCCTCGTCGACGATGCCGATCAGGGAGCGGGGTCGCTCGATGTCGGCGGTGGAGCCCGCTTTGGGGGCGGCTGACGTGAAGTTCTTCGAGTAGGTCGAGACGCCCGACGGCGAGAAGATCTTGCCGAGCCCCTCGGCGCTGCTGCGGGCGACCGTGCCCATCTCGCCGAACGACTGCGGGATCGCCGCCAACAGCCCGACCGGCTGGTACTCGGTGGTGGGTGACACCCCGAGGAAACCCTGTCCGCCCTTGACGCGCGGGGTGGCGGTGATGTCCTGATCGGTGCCGTTGCGTTCGACGGTGAGGGTGAGCGCGGCGCCCGGGTTCTTCTCGATGCTCGCCTTCAGATCGTCCCAGCTCTTGATGGCCTGGCCGTCGATGGCGACGATCTTGTCGCCCTTGTTGAGGCCGGCGTCGTAGGCCGCGGTACCGACCACCACCGAATCGATCGTGGTGCTCGGCAGCGGCTTGCCGTTCCCGACCAGCACGATGGCGAACAAGACGAACGCGATCAGGAGGTTGACCGAGACACCGGCGAGGATCACGATCAGCCGGTTCTTCGTGGTGCCGCGCCGGAACGTGCGCGATTCGTCGGCGGGGTCGACCTCTTCGAGGTTGCTCATCCCGATGATCCGGACGTAGCCACCGGCGGGGAGCGCCTTCACCCCGTATTCGGTCTCGCCCTTCTTGAACGACCACAGCCGGGGCCCGAATCCGAGGAAGTACTCGGTGACCTTCATCCCCGCCCGCTTGGCCGCGTAGTAGTGCCCCGCTTCGTGGAGCATCACCATCAGGATGATCCCGGTGATCAGGATCAGCGGGGTGCGGCTGCCGGGCACGAAGATGGCGAAGGCCACCAGGCCGATGAGGAAGGCGACGAGGATCCGGTTGGCGACGCGGCTGCTGACCTCGACACCGGCATCTTCCAGCGGATCCTTCACCGCGGGCTCCTGCTCGGGTGGATCGGCGTGCCGTGGATCGGCGTCATGCGGCTCTGCTCCAACGATCGATGACGTTCCGGGCGCGCTCACGCGCCACCCGGTCCGCTTCGAGAACGTCGGCGACGTCGTGAACGTTCCCGGTACCGCCATCGAGCGCGGCGGCCACGACGTCGGCGATCACCGACCACGAGATCGCACCGTCGAGGAAGGCGGCCACCGCCACCTCGTTGGCCCCGCTCATGACCGCCGGGGCCCCTCCGCCGGAGCGTCCCGCGGTGAAGGCGAGGCGCAGGCACGGGAAGGCGACGAGGTCGGGCGGCTCGAACGTGAGCTGACCCACTTCGGTCCAGTCGATCGCCCCGAACGCCTGGTCGAGGCGGTCGGGGGCGCCGAGCGCGAGCCCGACCGGCAGGCGCATGTCGGGCATGGAGAGCTGGGCGATGGTGGCGCCGTCGACGAACTCCACCATGCTGTGGACGATCGATTGCGGGTGCACCACGACGTCGATCCGGTCGAAGCCCACGCCGAAC
This sequence comes from uncultured Actinomycetes bacterium, assembly GCA_963819735.1. Taxonomy (GTDB): domain Bacteria; phylum Actinomycetota; class Acidimicrobiia; order IMCC26256; family DASPTH01; genus CAWFXC01. The sequence continues at coordinate 300,357 of CAWFXC010000003.1, forward strand.
AACTCGTTGGCCTCGATCACCTCGAGGCCTTTGTTCATCAGGGTCGACGAGTCGATGGTGATCTTCGCCCCCATGGTCCACGTGGGGTGGCGCAGGGCGTCGGCCACCGTCACCTCGGCGAGCTGCTCCCGGGTGAAGCCCCGGAACGGACCGCCGCTGGCGGTGAGCACCAACCGGCGCACCTCCGACGGCCGACCGGCCCGCAGGCACTGGTAGAGCGCCGAATGCTCGCTGTCGACGGGGACGATCTCCCCGCGCCGCGGCGGCGGACCTCGGCCACGACGGGCCCGCCGGCGATGAGGCTCTCCTTGTTGGCCAACGCGAGCCGCTTGCCGTGCTCCAGCGCGGCCAGGGTCACCGGGAGCCCGGCGAAGCCCACCACCGCGTTGAGCACGACGTCGGCGTCGGGATGGGCAGCGAGCTCGGCCAACACCCCCGGGTCATCGGCACACAACCGGGCCGACGAGAGCGGGACGTCGAATTCCTCCGCCTGGGCGGTGAGGAGCTCGCCGTTGCGCGCCGCCGCCAACGCCACCACCTGGTACTCGTCGCGATGGCTCCGGACGACGTCGAGGGCCTGGGTGCCGATCGAGCCGGTGGAACCGAGGATCGCGACCCGCCGCATCAGGAGATGCCGAGCGCCACGACCAGGTAGTACACCGCCGGCAGGCAGAAGAGCATGGCGTCGAAGCGGTCGAGCACGCCACCGTGGCCGGGCAGCAGCGTGCCGAAGTCTTTGAGGCCGAGGTCGCGCTTGAGCATCGACTCCACGAGATCGCCGAGCGGGGCGAAGATCGCCACGACGATGCCGAGCAGCAGCCCGTGCCCGAGCGAGTCCCACGGGTGCAACGAGAGGATCACCCCGACGATCGCGCCCATGATCACCGACGCGCCCATGCCCCCGAGGAGGCCTTCGACGGTCTTGTTCGGCGAGACGTCGGGCATCAGCGGGCGGTGACCCATGCGGGAACCGACGAAGTAGCCGACGACGTCGTAGGACACCGCGCACAGCACCAGGCCGAGGATCATGCCGACGCCGTCGGGGAACACGAGGAGCAACCCGGCGAAACCACCGAGCAGGCCGACGTAGCCGAACCCGAAGATGGTGACGGCGGCGTTGACCATCGGCCGGGCGTGCACGACCTTGGCGAGGTACCAGAACAGGGTGAACCCGATCACCACCGCGCTCACGAGCGGGAAGGCCCGTTCGCCGTAGTTGTAGGCGATGCCCACGATCGACAACGAGCCCAGAAGACCGAGCAGCGTCGCGGGCTGGAACCCGGCACGGCGGAAGCCCTCGAACAGCTCGAACGCGGCCGCGGCCACGATCACGGTGATCAGCACCGCGGTGCCGGCGCGGCCGATGACGAACGCGAGCAGGGCGACGGCGGCGAGGATCGCGCCGGTGATCACCCGGGTCGTGAGGTCGTCGCGCGGAGGGGTGACGCGCTTCGCCGCGCCCTGGTCCTCGAAGGTCGGGTAGGGCGACGGCGGCGGGGGCGCGGCCGGGGTGCGGGTGCGCCCGGTGCGCGGCGTGCGGGTACGGGTGCGCCGCGCCGGGGCACGACGGGCCGCGACCTGGGCGGCGAACTCCTCGTCTTCGTCGACATCGGGGATGTCGACCAGCGCGCCCATGGCGGTGGTGTCGTCGTGGAGTGATTCCTCGCCGATGCCGAAGTCGGCGTCGCCCCAGTCGCCGACGTCGGAGCGGAAACGAGGCTGGTTCGCGCCCGACGCCCAGATCTCTTCGTCGCCCTCCTCGACCGCGATCATCGGCACCTCGCCGGTGGGCGGCTCGGTCCAGTGCTGGAGCGGGATCGGGCCGCTCGGCTCGCCCATGCCCGAGCTGGTCGGCAGCGGCGGAGCCGGAGTGGCGGTGGGCCGGGGCAGCGGCCCCGGGAGGTCGCTCCCCGAACGCTCAGCCGGCAACGGGAAGCGGGCCGCGGGCTGGATGTCGTCGGGCGGGGCCTGGCGGCGGCGCCGACGCGGTGGTTCCTCCGGGCGCGGGCGCTCGGGGCCACCGTCTACTGCAGCCTGGGCCTCTTCGGCTCCGAGAATCCGTACGCCCTCGGGGGGTGCCGGCTCGGGCAGATCGTCATCGATATCGGACACGCGATCCTCCGGAAACTGTCGCTGACCAAGGGTAGACCCCTGGCCGGGTCAGGTCACGGTCCTACGAGCACGCCCAACTCAGATGGCGAGCAGCTCAGATGGCGAGCAGCTCAGCCTCTTTGTGCTTGAGCATGTCGTCGACTTCGGCGATGACGTCGTGGGTGTACTTCTCGAGTTCCTTCTCGGCCCGATCGAGATCGTCCTTGCCGATGTCGCCGGCCTTCTCCAGGGTCTCGAGCTCGTGCCGGGTGGCCCGGCGCACGTTGCGCACGGCGACCCGGCCCTCCTCGGCCCGGTTCCGCACCATCTTCACCAGGTCCTTGCGGCGATCCTCGGTGAGCTCGGGGAACGTGAGGCGGATGATCTCGCCGTCGTTCGACGGATTCACCCCGAGGTCGCTCTGCTGGATCGCCTTCTCGATGGCCTTGATCGTGCCCTTGTCGTACGGCGAGATGGTGAGCACGCGGGGCTCCGGCACGCCGAAGCCCGCCAGCTGCTGGATCGTCATCTCGCTGCCGTACGCGTCGACCTTGAGCTTCTCGACCAGGTTCGACGACGCCCGCCCGGTCCGCACCGCGCCGAACTCCGACTGCAGGTGGGTGACGGCCTTGCGCATCTTCTCCTTGCAGTCTTCCATCGCCAGTTCGCGCATCGCATCGCCGTCGCCACTCACGCGCTGCGCTCCCCCGAGCTCACCAACGTGCCGATCCGCTCGCCCATCAGCGCCCGGTGGATGTTGCCGGGCGCGGTCACGTCGAAGACGATGATCGGCAGCTCGTTGTCCATGCAGAACGTGATCGCGGTCGAGTCCATCACCTTCAGGCCCTTGTTGAGGATCTCGAAGTGCGTGACTTCCGTGAACTTCACCGCGGTGGGATCGAGACGGGGATCGGCGCTGTAAACGCCGTCGACCCCGGAGTGGGTGCCCTTCAGGATCGCCTCGGCCCCGATCTCCGCCGCCCGCAACGCGGCGGTGGTGTCGGTCGTGAAGTACGGGTTGCCGGTGCCCGCCGCGAACACGACGATGCGCCCCTTCTCCAGATGGCGGATGGCGCGCCGCGGGATGAACGGCTCGGCCACCTGGGCCATCGAGATCGCGGTCTGCACGCGGGTCGGTTGGCCGAGCGCCTCGAGCGAGTCCTGGAGGGCCAGCGCGTTGATCACCGTGGCCAGCATGCCCATGTAGTCGGCGCGGGCGCGGTCCATGCCCGCGCGTCGCGCCCGACATTCCCCGCCAGATGTTGCCCCCGCCGACCACGATCGCGATCTCGACATTGAGCTGCTCGCGCGCCTCCGCGACCTCTTCGGCGATGCGCTGCACGACGACCGCGTCGATGCCGTAGTTGATCGTGCCGTCGGCGAATGCCTCACCCGACAACTTGAGCACGACGCGGCGGAACTGGCTCTCGGGCATGGTGAGCGGACGCTAGTCCTCGCCCACCTTCACGCGGGCGAAACGCCGGACGGTTGCTCCACCGCCGAGGCCCTCGACGAGCTTGCCGATGCTGACCTTCGGGTCCTTCACCGACGCCTGCTCGAGCAGCACGGAGTCCTTGTAGAACGCGTTGAGCCGGCCCTTGACCGCACCCTCGAGCTTGGCCTCGGGCACGCCCTCGTTGCGGCTCTTCTCCTCGATGACGGCCTTCTCGCGCTCGATCACGTCGGCCGGCACCTCGTCGCGGGTGAGGTAGGCCGGCGCCGCGAACGAGATGTGCAGCGCGATCTCGTGCGCCACCTCGCGGGCGTTGTCGTCGGTGGGGCTCACGCCGCCGAGGTCGACCAGCACCGCGATGGTGCCGCGGTCGCTCTGGATGTGGCGGTAGCCGTCGAGGAGCCCGTCGGACTCGAAGCGCACGACCCGGCCGAGCACCACGTTCTCGCCGAGCTTGCCCGCGAGTTGCGCGAGCGTCTCGCCCACCGTGGAGCCCTCGAAGGGCAGCGACGCGACATCGGCATCGCCGTGCGCGGCCACCAGCTTGGTGAGCGCCGACACGACGCCGGTGAACTCGGCGCCCTTGGCGACGAAGTCGGTGTTGCAGTTGAGCTCGACGATGGCACCGACGTTGCCGTCGACGATGACGTCGACCGCACCCTCGGTGGCCTCGCGGTCCTGGAACTTGGTGGCCTTGCTGATGCCCTTCGCCCGCAGGATGTCGAGGGCGCGCTCGCGATCGCCCTCCGCCTCCTCCAGTGCACTCTTGCAATCCATCATTCCGGCGCCGGTCGCCTTGCGCAGCGCCGCGATGTCCTTGGCCGAGATCTCAGCCATTCGTATCGCTCTCCTGTATCTCGGTCGTGGCCGGGTCGGCCGGGTCGGCTGCCACCGAATCGGCCGCCGCCTGCTCCTTGGCCGCCAACAGACGCGCTTCGCGCTCGCGCTGCTGCGCGGCGGCCGCGTCACGGGCCTTCTGCTGCTCTTCCGCCTTCTTGGCCTGCTCTTCCTGCGTGAGCACCCGCGGCGCCGGCGCCGACGGCTTCGCCTTGGCCTCGTCGGCCTTGGCGCCCGTGCGGGCGTTCTTGCGCTGGCGGAGCCACTGACCCTCGATGACCGCATCGGCGACGATCCGGCTCATCAGGTTGGCGGAGCGGATGGCGTCGTCGTTGCCCGGGATCACGAAGTCGATGACGTCGGGATCGCAGTTCGTGTCGACGACGGCGATCACGGGGATCCCGAGGCGGTTGGCCTCGGTGACCGCGATGTGCTCCTTCTTGGTGTCGATCACGAAGACGGCGTCAGGGGCGCGCTCGAGCGTGCGGATCCCGCCGAGGTTGCGCTCGAGCTTGGCCAGCTCGCGCTTCACCTTCAGGCCTTCCTTCTTGATCATCTGCTCGGTCTCGCCGGTGGCCACGAGCCGTTCGAGCTCGTGGAGCTTGGCGACACGGGCGTGGACGGTCTGGAAGTTGGTGAGCATCCCGCCGAGCCACCGGTAGTTGACGTACGGGCAGTTGGCCCGGTCGGCCTGCTTCTGGATCGGCTCCTGCGCCTGCTTCTTCGTGCCCACGAACAGGACTGTGCCGCCGTTCTCGACGGTGTGGCGCACGAACCGGTAGGCGGTGTCGATGCGCTCGAGGGTCTGTTGCAGGTCGATGATGTAGATGCCGTTGCGCTCACCGAAGATGAAACGCTTCATCTTCGGGTTCCAGCGCCGGGTCTGGTGACCGAAGTGGACTCCGGCCTCCAGCAGCTGCTTCATCGTGACGACAGCCGTTGCTTCTGCCACGGATTGTCCTTTTCGCTCGCGCAGCCGCTCGGCCTCCGGCGTTTTCCTCCGCCTGAAGCGGGGGGTGGGCCGGCGCCCGGACGATCTGCTCCTCGGTTGTGCCTCTGCCCGCCGGCACCGGAGCAAGCTCCGATGACCTCGGATGTGCGGGCATGTGTGATCCCGGGCCGGAGCTCGGGTCAGGGGGAAGTGTAGCGGGCGGCCTCGCTGATCCGTCAGGGCAATGGCCGCAGCTCGATGCGGAAGGGCTCGTCGAGACGGAGCGCCAACAGGAGCCGCGGCGGGCCGCCCCACGACGTGGTGGCGATCGAGATCGGGTAGCCCTCGAGCCCGCGCGCGGTGAGCTCCTTGATCACCCGGCCGGAGTTGCGGGCGAGCACGAACACGGTGCCGGAGAACGAGGTGAGGATCACCCGTCGAGCGGTCAGCAGCACCTGGGTGTCGATGAGGGGGTGTCGGAGGGCGTGCTGCCAACGGATCCGGCCGCGGCGGACGTCGAGCACGGTGACCACCCCGAAGTGGTCCACCACCGCGAGGTCGTTCCCGGCGGCGGCCGGTTGGATCCCCTGCTCGAACGACCCCGGCACCGTGGTCTCCCACGCCACCGCGCCGGTGGCCAGGCTGCGGGCCTGCACCCGGGCGTGGTATTTCCCGTCACCGGAGGCGAGGAACACCCGGCCGCGGTGGACGACCGGCGCGGCGGTGTAACCCATGGTGGGTGCCTCCCACCGGAGCGCGCCGGTGGCGAGATCGAACACTCGCACCGGGCTGGAGGTGCTCCCGTGCCAGGTGGCGACGACCACGCCCGCTCGGCGGTCGACGCGGGGCGCGGTCCAGAGCCGGCCGTCGAACCGCACCGACCATCGGCGCCTGCCCGTCGTGGCGTCGAACGCGGCGAGCGTCCCCGCGTTGTCACCGGCCAGCGCGACGTCGCCCGCCAACGCGACGGACGTGACGTCGTCGTCGAACGGCTGCTGCCACCGTCGCGCGCCGGACGTCCGGTCGAGCGCGGTGACCAGCTTCGCCCCGCCGACAAGGACGGCGGAGTGGTCGAGCGCGGGGGTGGACTCGACCACCTCGTCTTCGCCGAGGTGGGACTGCCACTGCATCCGACCGTTCCGGTCGAGCGACAGGACGTCGCCCTCCTGCATCGGGACCACTGCTCCCTTCGAGTCGGCGGCCAGCCCCCAAGGGCCGCCCCGCACCGCGTGGGCCCAGATCGGGTCCGGCGCGGCGCGCGCCCGTGCCGCCGTCGCCGGTTGCGTCGACGCCGCGCCGATCGCGACGACGAGCGTGGTCGTCACGATCAGCGCCCGGGCCCATCGGGTGCGGTGACCCACTCGCGCGTGCTTCGGTGTGCTCATCCGATTGCTCCTCCCAGTGCCGCGGCCGCGCCGCTCCCGATGGTGTGCTCGACCCTGCTGATCACGACGGGTGCGACCGCGCTTCGGATCGCGGTGGCGAGGCCGACGCACGGCGGTGCCCGACCCTCCAGCGCGGCCCGCACCGCGCGCAGCGCATCGGGATCGCTCACGATGGCGCGGTGCTGGTTGACGTCGTTGACCGCGACGGTCGCTTCGGTCGCGCCCGGCACCGCGATGTGGTCGGCCGGGACCACGGCGTCCTCGGCCGCCCCGATGGTGGTGAAGTCGACGTGGTCGGGGAGGCCGTCGTCCCAGAGATGGCTGATCAACGGCGAGCCCTCGGCCAACTCCCGAACCGCCGGGCTGCTCGGGGGCGGCAACGGCGACGCCTCCTCCACCGCGTCGAGCGCGGCACGACCGACGGCCGTGTCGCGAACCTTCGCCCCGGCCGTCGCCAGTGGCGCTCCTTCGTGCGGCGACGACAACGTGACGACGGTGCCGAGCGGCGGCAGCGTCGGGTCGGCCGCGTGGTATTCGTGGGTGAGGAAGTAGTCGACGACGACCCCGCCCTGTGAGTGCGCGATGAGATCGACCTCGCGCCCGGGTTGCTCGCGCTGCATGGCCCGCAGTTGGGCGCGGAGGCGGGTCGCGGCACGCTCGATGGGGCCGTGCGTGGCATCGGCGGTGTAGGCGCCGCCGTCGGCGGCGTAGGAGAAGTAGCGGATCTCGCCATCGTCGGCGTCGTAGCCGAGGGCCTGCACGTCGAGGCCCACGGTGGGACCGCGGTCGCCCGCCGCGCCGGCGCTGTTGATCCCCGCGACCACCATGACCCGATGCGCGTCGCCACCGGTACCGTCGGCGGGGGGCGCGTCGTCGCTGCACTCGGCGGTGACGGTGTCGGCGAAGCGACGACCGATCGCCACCACGTCGAGCGCGAGCGTGCCGGCCGGGGTACGGGCCACCGCGGCGGCGAGCGCCGCGCTGAGCGATTGCATCGAGGTGACCGCGACGCGCAGCGATCCGCGGAGGCCGTCGAGGACCGTCGACGACATCGCGGTGGCGGAGTCGAGGTACGCGAGGCCGTCGTCGAGCGCGCTGATGGCCGCATCGCCCAGCCACCCGCCGACGTCGCACACCGCGTCGACCGCGGCACCGACCAGAGGGATCCCGCTGCCGCAGCCCGCGTCGTCGGCCGCGCCGTTCGGGGCCGCGAGCCCGCCCGGCGCCGGGAGCTGGAGTGACGTCTGCAACTCGTGCCGTTCGGCCGCCGGCGACCACGGCGACTCGCCGGGATCCTGTGCGGGCACGAGCCGCACGAGGCGGGTCAGGTCGGTCGGGCGGAAGAGCACCATCGGGTCGACGTAGCGATCGCCGACGCGCAGCCCGAAGTGCAGCATCGCGGCACCGTGGTGCGGATCGCCGGGTTCGGCCCCCGCGCCGCCGGTGTCACCGACGATGTCGCCCCGCACCACCACCTGACCGGTGCGCACCGACACCGCCGACAGGAACGAGTACGACGTGCGGAGGTTCCCCGCGTGCGTGATCGTGACGTGCAACGTGCCGGCCACGGTGCCGGCGAAGCTGACGACGCCGTCGTTCGCCGCCCGCACCGGCGTGCCCGGCGCGGCTGCGAGGTCGACACCGCGGTGCCCCGCCGCGTACAGCGACGCCGGTGGCTCGAACGCTCGGAGGACGGCGCCGTCGACCGGCCGGACCCAGCCGCCTCCCCCGTCGGCGGGCGCCGCTCGCACGCGCGGCGTCGCCGCGGCGGACGACGCGAGGACGAGCGCGACGACGATCGCGACGGCGATGACGACGAACCGGACGAACAGGTGGGAGCCGGGGCGCGCACGGCGCGTCCGGAACTCGGGAATCTCCATCGACAACCCCGCGGTCGGAGAACGACACGACGACGGGGAAGGGAGAGGAAGAAGCGGCAATGGTACCGGCGGTGCGCGCGTCCGCCAAGGGGCAATGCGAATTTCTTCGTGCCGGGTGACGTGACGGGCGTGACCGGCCCGAGTGACCGGGCCGGGCGGCCCGAGCTAGTAGCGGACGGGCCCGGTCTCGCGGTCGGGCTCGGCGAGTCGGCCGCGCAGCTGCAGGATCGACTTCGTGTGGATCTGGCAGACGCGACTCTCGGTCACACCGAGGAGGTCGCCGATCTCGGCGAGCGTGAGACCCTCGTAGTAGTAGAGGGTCAGCACCAGCCGTTCACGGTCGGGCATGCGGTTGATCGCGTCGGCGAGGAGGTGCTTCATCTCGTCGACCTCGTACGCCTCGACCGGATCGTGCTTGCCGTCGGTGATCGTGTCGCTCACCGTCGCCGAGCCGCTGCGATCCGAGCTCGCGGCGAGCAGATCGTCGAGGGCGACGATGCCGGTGAAGGAGATCTGCGACAGCGTCGACGCGAGCTCACCCTCGCTCCACTCGAGCTCGGCCGCGACCTCGCCGTCTTCCGGACTGCGCTTCAGCTCGTTCTCGAGCTTCGAGATCGCGCGCTCGATGGCGCGTGACTTCGCCCGCACCGAGCGAGGTACCCAGTCGATCGACCGGAGCTCGTCGATGATGGCGCCCTTGATGCGGGCGATCGCGTAGGTCTCGAACTTGAAGCCCCGGCCCGGGTCGAACTTGTCGATCGCGTCGATGAGCCCGAAGATGCCGTAGCTGACGAGGTCGGCCTGCTCGATGTTCTGAGGCAACCCCGCAGCGACCCTCCCGGCCACGAACTTCACCAGCGGCGAGTAATGGAGGATGAGGCGCTCGCGCGCGTCAGGCGCGGCGTCCGCCTTGTAGGAGACCCAGAGTTCGTTGATGGCTTCGGTGTCTTCAGGCACGGGGGTGGGTTGCCTCGTAGACCGAACGCAGTCGGTCGCGGGTCACGTGGGTGTAGATCTGGGTCGTTGCCAGATCGGCATGACCCAGGAGTTCTTGGACGGCCCGGAGGTCCGCTCCGCCCTCGAGCAGATGCGTAGCGTACGCGTGGCGGAGCGCATGAGGGTGGAGCGACCGTCCGTCGGGGAGCGGATGGCGTTCGAGGATGCGCCGCGCGTCACGCGGAGTGAGCGCGTGACCACGCCGATTGAGGAACACGGCAGCGGGGGGTGAGTCGATGGTGGCGAACTCCGGCCGCCCGCGCTTGAGCCAGGCGGTGAGCGCGTCGACGGCAGGCTCCCCGATGGGGACGCGCCTGATCTTCGAGCCCTTCCCGACCACGGTGACCAGACCGCCGCGCAGGTCGCAGTCGTCGCGCCTCAGCGTGCAGCACTCGGCGACCCGGAGGCCGGCGCCGTAGAGGACCTCGAGGACGGCGAGGTCGCGCAGCACGATCGCCACCTGCACCGGATCGTCGGGGTCGCTCGGCTCGGCGCCGATCGCGGCGTCGAGCAGGTCGTTGGCCTCGTCGGAGCGGATCACGCGCGGCAAGCGGCTCGCGCCTTTGGGGGCCCGCAGGCTGCGACCGGGATCGTTGGCGACCACGCCGTGCCGGTGCAGGTACCGCAGGTAGGCGCGGAGGGCGGCGGCCTTGCGCGCGATCGACGCGCGCGCGAATCCGCGCGTGTCGAGATAGGCCAGGTAGCGGCGCAGGGCGCGGTGGTCGACCGCGGCCGGCTCGCGGCAGCCACCGCGCTCGGCCCAGGTGACGAACTCGACGACGTCGTGGGCGTAGGCGTCGCGGGTGTGGGGGCTGACCCCGACGAGCGACGCGATGAAGTCTTCGGGACGCCAGCAGGATTCGTCGTCCGCGCCGTCTTCGGGGAACTCCGGGCGCGGTCGGCGGGGCCACCGCCGGTGAACGCGTCATCGACCAGTGCTCTCGGCGCTAGCCCCTCCGGCACCTGCATCATCGCCTTCCCGGCTCGCGCCCGCCCGACCGAAACGTTAGCCCGCGGTCCACCAACTCGTGGACTGAGCACGCCCGGCCCGCGCCCGGCCGACCGGCGCCGCCTGCCGGATGACCGTCACACCCCCATGCGAAGCTCTCGTCACCGTCGAGGTCGCCGCGGTCCGGCCCTCCCACCACTTCACGTCCGGCCTCTCGCGTGGCCGGGTACCGGTTCGGGAGGTCGCCGTGCTCGCCGCGGTCCGCAGCGCAACGCTCATCGGGGTCGACGGTCAGCCCGTCACCGTCGAGGTCCACGTCTCGTCGGGGCTGCCTGCGTACCAGGTCGTCGGCCTCCCCGACGCCGCGGTACGCGAGTCACGCGAGCGGGTGCGCGCCGCGGTGCTGTCGTCCGGCCTCGAGTGGCCGATGCGGCGCATCACCGTGAACCTGGCGCCCGGCGGCGTCCGGAAGTCGGGGTCGGGCCTCGAGCTGGCGGTCGCGCTCGGGCTGCTCGGCGCCAACGACGCGCTGCCCGCGGGCGTCCTCGACGGTGTCGCGGTCCTGGGTGAGCTCGGGCTCGACGGGTCGGTCCGGCCGGTGCCGGGCACGCTGGCCCTGGTCGACACGCTCGCCCGCAGCGGCGTCGAGTGCGTCATCGTCCCGGCGGCGAACGGCGCGGAGGCCGCGCTGGTCGGCGACGTGCGCGTGCGCGTGGCCCGCACCCTGGCGGAGCTGCGGGCCTGCCTGAAGGGCGAGGAGGCCTGGCCCGACTTCGACGATGCGGCCGGCCCGCCGGCCGAGCCGCCCGACGACGAGTTGCTCGACCTGCGCGACGTTCGCGGGATCCCGTTCGGTCGCCAGGCCCTCGAGGTGGCCGCGGCGGGCGCGCACCACCTGCTGTTCTGCGGGCCACCGGGCACTGGCAAGACCATGCTCGCCCGTCGCCTGGTCACCATCCTCCCGCCGCTCGCCCACGCGGAGGCACTCGAGGTCACCCGCATCCATTCGGCCGCGGGCGAACCGGTCGGCGGCCGCCTGATCGAGGCCCGCCCGTTCCGCGCGCCCCACCACACGGCGTCCACCCCGGCGCTGGTCGGCGGCGGCACCGGACGCCCGCGCCCCGGCGAGGTGACTCTCGCTCATCGCGGTGTCCTCTTCCTCGACGAGTTGGGCGAGTGGGCGCCCACCGCGCTCGATGCATTGCGCCAACCGCTCGAGGAGCGCGTGGTGCGCATCTCCCGACAACCGGTGTCACTGACCTTCCCGGCCGGCTTCCAACTGGTCGCCTGCACGAACCCGTGCCCGTGCGGCGTCGGTGAACCTGATTGTCGGTGCACCGAGACCCAACGCAACCGGTACCGACGCCGGCTCAGCGCGCCGCTCCTCGACCGGTTCGACCTACGCCTGCGGATCACCGCACCGGAACCGAACGACACTTCGGGTGAGTCGTCGGCCGACGTCGCGGCTCGCGTCCGAGCCGCGACCACGCGCCAACACGCGCGCTACGCCGACTGGTCATGGTCGCAGAACGCGCACGTCGCTGCGGGCGCGGTCACGCTGCTCATGCCTCTCGCCGGGGCGGCCGACGAGTACTGGCGCCACCTCATCGACGACCGCACGCTCACCGGGCGGGGTGCGGTGCGCATCCGCAAGGTCGCCCGCACCATCGCCGACCTCGAGGATTCCGCCGACATCAGCCCCGAACACCTCGACACCGCCGCATTCCTCCGGACCGACGTGCCGTGACGCGCTCCGTCGATCACCGCCGGCCCGCGTCGTCGCCGCTCGATCCCATCGAGGTCGCGGCGGCGACGCTCGACGTGCCTGCCCGAGATGACCCCGGCCCGCCTCCACGAGCTCTTCACGCGTTGGGACGATCCGATCGGTGCGCTGCACGCGGTACGCCGCGGGTTCGCCGGCGCGGTGTTGTGCGCCCGCGCCCGCCCCGAGGACCTTCCGGCCCGCATCGCACTGGCCAAGCTCTGGCAACACGACGCGGGCAACGACGTTCGCGTGCCGCGACTGCTCGCGACGCGAGGAACCCGGGTCTACGTCGCCGGTCGCGACGGCTACCCGATCGACGAGGTGCCGCACCCACCGCCGGTGCTCCTCGCCGAGGGGATCGACGAGCACGCGCTCGGGCGGCCCCGCGTCGCCGTCGTCGGCACGCGCGCCGCAACACCTCACGGTCTCGCCGACGCGCGCGAGATCGGCGCGGTGCTCGCGGGCGCGGGTGTGTGTGTCGTGAGCGGGCTCGCCATCGGCATCGACGCCGCCGCGCACGAAGGTGCGCTCGACGCCGGCGGCTCGGTGATCGGGGTCGTCGCCACCGGGCTCGACGTCGTGTACCCGCGCCGGCACCGCGTCCTGTTCGAACGGGTGCGCGGCTCCGGTCTCCTGGTGAGCGAGACCGGCTACGGCGTCCAGCCCCGGCGCGGCGCGTTCCCGGTGCGCAATCGAATCATCGCCGGCTTGGCCGACGTCGTCGTCGTGGTGGAAGCCACGCTGAAGGGCGGCGCCCGCATCACCGCTGACCGCGCGATCGACTACGGCCGTCCGGTCATGGCCGTGCCCGGCTCCCGCCGCAATCCCGCGGCCGCGGGCACCAACGAGCTGCTGCGAGACGGTGCCTCGCCCTGCATCGATCCGTCCGACATCCTGCTGGAGTTGGGGCTCACCCCCGGCTCCCGCCGACGCGACCACCGCGAACCCGCGCGGGGCGACGCGGCCGCGGTGCTCCGCGCGTGCGGCGGCGAACCGGCCACATTCGACCAGATCGCCAGCCGAACCGCGCTGGCGCCCGCCGCGGTGGTGTCGGCGGTCCGGGAGCTCGAACGCGCCGGCTGGATGGAGCGATCCAAGGGGCTGTGCTGGCCGCGCGGGGCGAGCGACCCACCGGCGCGTGCGCGGTGAAGCTATTCGCCGGTGAACTTGGGTTCGCGCTTGTCGACGAACGCTCGCACCGCTTCCCCCGCGTCGCTCGATCCGAGGTTCACTACCTGCGCGACGCCCTCGGCTTCGACCGCCTGCGCCATCGACACCGAGAACGACTGGTCGAGCAGCGACTTCGTCTGCGACACCGCGATCGGCGCCATCAGCTTGAGTCGCGCCAGCAGCGCGTCCACCGTTGCCGCGAGCTCGTCGGCCGGCACCACCCGGTTCACGATGCCGATCCGCTCCGCCTCGGCCGCGCTGATCACCTCGGCGAGCAGTGCCAGCTCCTTCGCCTTGTGCATCCCCACGAGGCGGGGCAGCACGTACGAGCCGCCGAAGTCGATGCTCAAGCCGCGACGCACGAAGATCTCGCTGAACCGGGCGGCCTCCGACGCCACGATCAGGTCGCATCCGAGCGCGAGGTTGCAGCCCGCCCCCGCGGCCGCGCCGTTCACCGCCGCGATCGTCGGCTTCGGGATCTGGTGCAGGGCCAGCGCGCACCGACCCACCTTGCGCATGTGTTCGAGACGGGCGCCCGACGTGCGGCCCATGCCCGCGTCGACGAGATCGGCGCCGGCGCAGAAACCCTTGCCCGCGCCGGTGATCACGAGCACGCGGTCGTCGGCGCGCTCGGTCACCTCGGTGAAGACCGCCTCGAGCTCGCCCCACATGTCGCCCGTGATCGCGTTCATCTTGTCGGGGCGGTTGAGCGTGAGGCGGACCACGCCGTCGCTGCGGTCGACGAGCAGGTTGGGCATGTGCGCTCCAGTGCCGAGTCCGCCCGTCGAGACCGGGCGTCGAAAGGTGCGTCGAGATCGGCCGCTACCGTAGCGGTGTGGGTCTCAACCCGTTCCGCTCGCACGTCAGTCGGCGTAGCGACATTGCCATCGTGGCCATCGCGCTCGCGGTCGTGTTCGCGCTGGTGCTGTGGGCCGTCTTCGGGTGACCGGCCGCGCGCGATCACGACGCCGGCCCGCTCGACGTCCGCCACGTCCAGCCCTACCAGGCGGTGAAGCCGTACCGCTGCCCGGGTTGCGACCACGAGATCCCGCCCGGCCTCGGTCACGAGGTGGTGGTGCCCCGCGACGCCCCGGAAGACCGCCGGCACTGGCACACGTCGTGCTGGCACCGCGAGAGCCGGCGCCGCGCGCCCAAGCCCTAGAACGCGCCCTCGATCACATCGATCTCCAACGCCGCGTCGCGCCGGGCCATCACCGCGGCCACGTCGAATCGCAGATCACGCGCTCTCGAAGCCGGATGCTCGGCCAACCATCGCGACGCCAGCACCCGCAGCCGCCGCTGCTTCGTCGCGGTCACCGCCTCGGCCGGCGAACCGAACGCCTCGCTGCGCCGGGTCTTCACCTCGCAGAACACAACCTCACCGGTTCGGGCGAGCACGAGATCGAGCTCACCCTCGCGGCAGTGCCAGTTGCGGTCGAGCACCTGATAGCCCTGGTTCAGGTACCACTCCGCCACCGCCTGCTCGCCCGCCGCGCCGAAGGCGCGGCGAGCATCGGCCGGCACCGGTCAGGCGTCCTTGGCGAGTTCCTCGATGTTGACGTCCTTGAACGTCACCACGCGCACGTTGGCGACGAAACGCGCCGGGCGGTACATGTCCCACACCCAGGCGTCGTGGAGCTCGAGCTCGAAGTAGACCTGGCCCTGCTCGTTGCGGGCGTCGAGCTTCACCTGATTGGTGAGGTAGAAGCGTCGCTCGGTCTCCACCACGTAGGAGAACATCGGCAGGACGTCGCGATACTCCTTGTAGAGCTGGAGCTCGATCTCCGTCTCGTACCGCTCTAGATCCTCAGCGCTCAACCGGACACTCCCAACCGTTGTCCGCAGTCTACGACCGCCCACGGGGGCGACCGCCGCTTCAGTCGCGCTTCTCCTTGACCTTCGCGGCCTTCCCGACCCGGTCGCGCAGGTAGTAGAGCTTGGCCCGGCGGACGTCGCCGCGGGTGACCCGCTCGATCTTGGCGATGATCGGCGAGTGCACCGGGAAGGTGCGCTCGACACCCACACCGAAGCTGACCTTGCGCACGGTGAAGGTCTCGCGGCTCCCGCTGCCCTTGCGGCGGATCACGATGCCCTGGAACACCTGCACCCGCTCGCGGTTCCCTTCCACGACGCGCACGTGGACCTTGAGGGAGTCGCCGGGGGCGAATTCGGGGATGTCGTCGCGCAGTTGTGTGCGGTCGACAAGATCGGTGGCATTCATCGGAGAGCTCCGGGATCGAGGAACCGTCGATGCTAGTTGGCGGGCCCCGGTTCGGGGAACTCGCGCAGCAGCGCCTCCTCGCTCGCGTCGAGGTCGCGACCGCCGAGCAGATCGGGCCGACGGGCGAGTGTGCGGCGCAACGCCTGGGCGTGGCGCCAGCGGGCGACCCGGGCGTGGTCGCCGGAACGCAGGGGCTCGGGCACCTCGTGGCCGCGGAACTCGGCCGGCCGCGTGTACTGGGGGTACTCGAGCAGGCCCGCGCTGAACGACTCCTCGCCCGCCGACTCGTCGTTGCCCATCACGCCCGGCACCAGCCGCGACACCGCATCGATCACGACGCAGGCGGCCGCCTCTCCCCCGGCGAGCACGAAGTCGCCCACCGAGAGCTCGTCGTCGCAGAGGTGATCGGCGACCCGCTGGTCGACGCCCTCGTACCGCCCGCACAGCAGCGAGAAGCCGGGCGACGCCGCCAGCTCGCGGGCGCAGCGCCTGGTCGAAGCGCCGGCCGCCCGCGGCCAGCAGGAGCAGCGGCCGCGGCGGCTCGACCGCTTCGACCGCGGCGAACAGCGGACCCGGCGCCATCACCATCCCCGCTCCGCCGCCGTAGGGGGTGTCGTCGACACTGCGGTGGCGATCGGTCGTGAACTCCCGGGGATCGTGCACCCGCACGTCGAGCAGGCCCTGCGCCCGGGCCCGGCCGAGCAACGACGCGTCGAGCGGCCCGGCGAAGTACTCGGGGAAGATGGAGAACACGTCGATGCGCATGACGACCCTCGTGCGTCGGTCAGAGGTCGAACTCAGAGGTCGAACAGGCCGTCGGGCGGATCGACGACGACTTCGCGGCCGCGTTGCTCGACCACGAACACCATCGGCACCAACGCGCCGTTGTCGAGGACGAGCAGGTCGTGCGCGGGGTTGGCCTCCACCGCCACCACCGCGCCGAGCGGTGTGCCGGCCCGGTCGACGACCGCGCTGCCCACCAGTTCGTGCACCCAGAACTCGCCCTCGGGGAGCTCGCGGGCATCGCCCGCCGCGAGCGGTTCGGCGGTGAGCGTCACCCCGAGGAGTCGTTCGGCCGACGTGCGGTCGTCGACCCCCTCGAAGCGCACGAGCATCCGGCCCTGGTGCGGTCGCGACGCGACGATCACCAGCTCGCGATCGCCCGCGTGCAACACCGCGCCGGGCGCCGAGCGTTCGGGGCGGTTGGTCGTGAACGTGACCGCGACCTCACCGCGCAGTCCGTGCGCGCGGCCGATGCGTCCGACCTGCAGCAGTGGCGCGCCCGCGTCGGGCGGCACCGTCACTCCACGATGTCGACGTTGGCCTTCACACCGTCGGCGGTACCGGCGGCCCGCACCAGTTGGCGCAGTGCCTGGATCACGCGACCGCGCTTGCCGATGAGCCGGCCCATGTCGCTCGGGTTGGCGTGCACCAGCAACGCGACCTCGCCCCGCACGCTCCTCGACGTCGACCTCGATCGCGTCGGGGTCGTCGGCCAGGTTACGGGTGACGTACTCGACGACCGCCCGGGCGCGGGCGCCGCTGATGCGGTTGCCCTCGGCGCCGACCTCGTCGACGAAGTCGTCGTCGTCAACGTCGTCGTAGGTGTCGTCGAACTCTTCGTCGGTCACGTCGGGTCGCCTCTCACTCGCCGGATTCGGCGGATTCGTCGGCTGGTGCCTCGGCCGGCTCGGCCGCGGGTACATCCTCGGCGGCCGGTGCGTCCTCGACGGCAACCGCCGCGGCGGCGGGTGCGGCAGCCGGCGCGGGTGCGGCCTTCTTGGCCGGCGCCTGCGACCTTGCCGGTCGAGAACCCACGCCGGTCGAGCTTGGTCTTCGACGGCTTCTTGCGCTCCGACTCGTACTGCGCCCACACGCCAGTGACGGTGAGGAGCTTCTGCACCTGCTCGGTGGGCTGGGCACCCTTGCGGAGCCAGGCCGAGCGCCGAGTCGGCGTCGATCTCGACGCGCGACGGCTCCTGCCGCGGCGCGTACTGCCCGATGATCTCGATGAACCGCCCGTCGCGGGGCGAACGACCGTCGGCGACGACCACGCGGTACGTCGGCTGCTTCTTCTTCCCTACCCGCATCAGGCGGATCTTGACGGCCACGGAGCGGTATTCCTCTCTTCGGTTTCCACGTGCGTTGCTGCAGGCTTGCAGCGGTGCGGGCGCGGACCAGCGCCCGGCGAAGTGCGAGGGGTCACACTACCCGACGGGTCCCACGCGGGCGACCCCGGCTTGGCGCCGGCATGTCCGCTCCGCCTCGGCTAGAGCTCGGGCATCTCAGCCCATCGGCAGCTTGGGCATCTTGCCCTTGCCCGCCGACTTCATCATCTGCTGGACCATCTTGAACTGCTTCAGCAGCCCGTTGACGTCCTGGCGTGGTGACGCCGCTCCCCGCCGCGATCCGCACCCGCCGCGAACCGTTGATGAGCGACGGGTCGCGCCGCTCGGCCGGCGTCATCGAGCAGATGATCGCCTCGATGCGGTCGATCTCGCCCTCGTCGATCTCGGCGTTGCTGGAGCTCCTTGGGCACGCCCGGCAGCATTGCGAGCACGTTCTGCAGCGGGCCCATCTTGCGCACCTGGCGCATCTGGTCGAGGAAGTCCTCGAGGGTGAGCTGACCCTTGCGCAGCTTCTCGCTCGGCCTTCGCCATCTCGTCCTGGTCGAAGGTGGACTCCGCCTTCTCGATCAGCGTGAGCACGTCGCCCATCCCGAGGATGCGGCTCGCCATGCGATCGGGGTGGAACGCCTCGAAGTCGTCGAGCTTCTCCCCCGTACCGGCGAACAGGATCGGCTTGCCGACGACCTCCTTCACCGAGAGCGCCGCGCCACCGCGCGCGTCGCCGTCGATCTTGGTGAGGATCACGCCGGTGAGGCCGACGGCCTCGTCGAACTCGGTCGCGACGTTCACCGCTTCCTGGCCGGTCATCGCGTCGACGACGAGCAGGGTGTCGTTGGGCTTCACGCGCGTCGCGGACCTCGCGCAGCTCGTCCATGAGCTCGGCGTCGATCTGCAGACGACCGGCGGTGTCGACGATCACGACGTCGCGTCCGAGGCGCGCCGCTTCTTCGAGCGCGCCTCGCGCCACGCTCACCGGGTCGGTGGGCTCGGAGTACACCGGCACGTCGATCCGCTGGCCGAGCACGCGCAGCTGCTCGACCGCGGCGGGCCGTTGGAGGTCGGCGCCCACGAGCAGCGGCCGCCGCCCCTGGCTGCTTGAGCAGCTTGGCGAGCTTGGCCGACGGCGGTCGTCTTCCCGGAACCCTGCAGGCCCGCCATCATCACGACGGTCGGCGGCTTCGACGACACCGTGAGCTTGCCGGTGGTGCCGCCGAGGGTCTGCGACCAACTCCTCGTTCACGATCTTGATGACCTGCTGCGCCGGGCTCAGGCTCTTGGTGACCTCCGCGCCCTGCGCCCGCTCCTTGACCCGCGCGATGAAGTTGCGGGCGACGAGCACGTTGACGTCGGCCTCGAGCAGCGCGACGCGCAGCTCGCGGCAGACCTCGTCGATCTCCTTGTCGGTGAGCTTCCCGCGGCTGCGGAGCTTGTGGAAGATGCCGTCGAAACGATCGGAGAGGGCGTCGAACATCGGTGGAAAGGCTAGGCGGCGGAGGCGGGGTCACGCGTCGAGCAATGCGGCGACGAACGCTTCCGGCTCGAACGGGAGGAGGTCGTCGGCCGACTCGCCCACCCCGATCAGCTTCACCGGGATGCCCGAGCTCCGCCTCGATCGCCAGCACGATGCCACCCTTGGCGGTGCCGTCGAGCTTGGTGAGCACCACGCCGGTGACCGTCGACCGCGTCGGCGAACTGGCGGGCCTGGGTGAGCCCGTTCTGGCCGGTGGTCGCGTCGAGGACGAGCAGCACCTCTTTGAGCGCGCCCGGCGTGCGTTCGACGATCCGCCGCAGCTTCTCCAGCTCCGCCATCAGGTTGACCTTGGTGTGCAGACGCCCGGCGGTGTCGACGAGCACCAGGTCGGCCTCGCGGCTCGCGGCCGACGCCATCGCGTCGAACACCACCGAACCCGGATCGGCGCCCTCCTGGCCCCGCACGATGCCGGCGCCGACGACGTCGGCCCAGTGCGCGAGCTGCTCGGCCGCCGCGGCGCGGAACGTGTCGGCGGCCGCGAGCACCACGCGGTGACCCTCGCGCGGTCTCGCGTTGCGCGACCTTGGCGATGGTGGTGGTCTTGCCGACGCCGTTCACGCCGACGAACATCCACACGTTGGGCTCACCGGGGGTCGCGGTGAGGGTGCGCGACTTGTCGCCGTCGTCGAGCAGCGCGACGAGCTCGTCGTGGAGCAGACCCATGAGCGCGTCGCTGTCGGCGGTCTTCTCCATGCGCGCCCGCTCGCGGACGTCGCCCAGGATCCGCTCGGTCGTGGGCATGCCGACGTCGGCGAGGAGGAGCGTCTCCTCGAGCTCGTCCCACGTCTCGTCGTCGAGCTTGCCCCGGCCCCGCAGCCGCGAGAACGCGGCCCGCGTCTTGCCGAGCCGATCGCGCAGCCGAACCTGCTCTTCTAGCTCCGGCTCCGCCTCCGCGAGGCCCGGCGTCTGCCGTCGTCTCCGCGACTACGGGCGCTCGCTCCGTCGCGGGCGCTTCGGTAGGGCTGGGCGCGGGCTCCGTCGTTGGCGCTTCGGTGGGGCTGGGCGCCGCGACCGTGCGAGGGATCGTGGGTTCGCCGGGGACCTGGTCGGGGCGGCGGGACTGGCGTTGCGCGCGGCGTGAGAGGCCGAGGCCGACCGCGACCAGCACGACGGCGAGCACGAAGATGAGGATGAAGCCGAGCGCACGGTGCCATCGGGAGCGATCCTACGCTTCCGTGACCGCGGGCTGCGATGCCTGATCGGTCAGGTCGGGTGCGGCGCGGCGATCCCGGCCGCGTCGAGGGCGCCCTTCACCCGGACCCGGAGCTCGCGGGCCACGCGCCACTGCTCCTGGGGCCGGGTCCGGGCCACCACCCGGATCACCACCCCGCCCGGCGCCAGCGACTCCACGCCCAACACGCTCGGTTCGGCCAGCGACCATCGTGCGCGAAGTCGGGGTCGTGCCACAGGTCGTCGGCGACCTGCCGGATCACGTCGGTCGCGGCGCCGACGTCGGACGTCGTACGCGACCTCGACGTCGACGAGCGCGCGCGACCACTGCTGCGACTTGTTGCCGACGCGGGTGATGGTGCCGTTGGGCACGTGCCACACCACGCCGTCGTCGTCGCGCAGGCGCGTGGTGCGCAGGCTCACGCCTTCGACGGTGCCCGATCGCGACCCCGGCGTCGATCGACGTCGCCGACACCGAACTGGTCCTCGATCAGCATGAAGATGCCCGACAGGAAGTCGCGGACGAGCGCTCTGCGCGCCGAAGCCCGAGCGCGATGCCGACGATCCCGGCGCCCGCGATCAGCGGCGCCAGGTTGACGCCGAGCGCCTCGAGCACGGTCAGCACCGCGATCGACCAGATCACGATCGCGACGACGTTGCGCAGCACCGCGCCGATCGTCTCCGCCCGTTGCGCCGCGGCGCGCCTGCGACATCGGGCCGGTGTCGACGAAGCGACGACGCTGGCGAGCGGAGTCGGACGCGCGAGCCTCTCGACGCCGCCGCTGAGGTCGCTTCACGAAGCGCCGGATCGAGGACGCGCGCGACACGATCACCAGGATCCACGCCGACGAGCAGGATGACGACGATGCGGAGTCGGCTTCGCCAGCGCGTCGGCCACCTCGGCCGCGTGCGCTGCTCGCCGGTGATCCGGTAGACGGTGCTGCACGAGCCACGACTGCTCGCCCTTCGCGACCGCACGCGCTCGACGAGTCCCGGGTCGTTCGCGCGCCACGGCGAGCAGCGACCGACGGCGTCATACGTGATCAGGCGACCGGCAAGTCGTCGCGGACGCGCTGGCTCACCACCCGGCTCGAGCCGCCCGGAGGCATCGACACGCCGTACAGGCAGTCGCCCGCCTCCATCGTGCGCTTCTGGTGCGACACGATCAGCAGCTGCGCCTCGTGGCGGAACTCGTGCACGAGATCGAGGAACCGGTGCAGGTTCACGTCGTCGAGCGCGGCCTCGACCTCGTCCATCAGGTAGAAGGGCGACGGCCGGGCGCGGAACACGCCGAAGAGGAACGCCAGCGCGGTGAGCGAACGCTCGCCGCCCGACAGCAGCGAGAGTCGGCGCACGTTCTTGCCCGACGGTCGCGCCTCCATCTCGATGCCGGTGTTCAGCAGGTCGTCGGGGTCGGTGAGCGATGAGCTTGCCCGCGCCGCCCGGGAACAGCGTGGAGAAGAGCGATCGGTGAAGTTGCTCGGCTCACGTCGTCGAACGCGCCGTCGAAGAACACGTGATGATCTCGTGGTCGACGGCCCGGATCACCCGGTTGAGCTCGCGCCGGCTCGCTTTCACGTCTTCGAGCTGCTCCTGCAGGAACTGGTGCCGTTCGTGCAGCGCGTCGTGCTCCTCGAGCGCGAGCGGGTTGATCGGACCCATGAGGCGCAGCTCGCGTTCGAGCTCACGGGCGCGACCCGCCAGCGTGGTGCCACCGGGCACCTCGGGCGCGGGCGCGTCGAGCGCGACCGCGGGCTCGACGTCGAACTCGGTGCGCAGCCGCTCGACCGCGGTCTCGAGCCGGAGGCGGGTCTCCGCCTCCTCCACGTCGCGTCGTTGCAGGTGCTCCCGGATCTCGACCAGCTCCCGCTCGGCCTCGACCCGCAGCTTGCGCAGCTGCTCCAGCTGACGGCCGGCCTCCGCGGCCCGTTCCGCCTCCGCCCGACGCGCCAGGCGCCACCGCGCCAGCAACGCGTCGGTGCGTTCCAGCAGCGCGTCGAGGTGCGCGGCCACGATCGCGTAGCCGTGGCCCCGCTGCTCGAGCTCCGACCGGTGCTGCTCGGCCTGCGCCCGCCGTTCGGGATCGCGCGCCAGGCGCTCCTCCACCTCGGCCAGGCGGCGCTGCAGCACCTCGCGCCGTTCCTCGACTTGCGCGGCGCGCACGTCGAGCCGGCTCCGGCGCGTGGCGACCGCGTCGATTCGCGCGTCGAGCTCGCGCTGCGCCTCGACGTGCGTCTCGAACAGGCTGCGCGCCTCGAGCGCGGCGGCCTCCAGCACCGGGAGCCGCAGCTCGAGCTCGGCGACGCGCGCCAGGTCGTCGGTGTGCTGCTCGCGCAGCGCGATCTCTTCGGCCGCGGTGGCCTCGGCTTCGGCGACTCGTTGGCCGCGTTCTTCGTCGACCCGGATCAGCGAGCGCCGGACGTCTTCC
Source organism: uncultured Actinomycetes bacterium (assembly GCA_963819735.1). Taxonomy (GTDB): domain Bacteria; phylum Actinomycetota; class Acidimicrobiia; order IMCC26256; family DASPTH01; genus CAWFXC01. Next base: position 323,293 of record CAWFXC010000003.1, read on the forward strand.
AGGGCCGCGGCGCCGACGCGCGCGGCCTCGCGCGTCGTCGTCTCCTCCTGCTGCCGGTCGGCGAACTCGATCCGCGCGTTCTTGACCGTCTGCTCCGCCGCCGCCGCGGCCGCGGCCGCGGCGACCGCCTGCTGCTGGGCTTCTTCCCATGCGGCGCGGGTCACGCCGACCGCTTCGCCACCCAGGCGCCACGGGCCCCGACCACCGAACCGGTCGCCGGCGACCGTGACCACGGTGAGCTCGGGGTGCTCGAGCGCGACATCGAGCGCACCCGCCCATCCCGCTTCCGCGAGCACGACCCCGGTGAGCATGCGGCGAACCGCGGCTTGCAGGCCCGGGACGTCGGCCCGCACCGTCTCGGCCAGCGCGCGGGTACCCGACGGCACCGCGGGCACGGCTGCCCCGGCGGCACCGGAGCCGAACGGGGGGTCGGCCATCACCATCAGCGGACGGGCGTCGCCCTCGGCGAGCTGCGCGAGCGCGCGCCGCACCGACGTCGGCCCGTCGACCACGATCGCGTGCAGCGCGTCGCCGAGCACCGCGGTGACGGCCGTCTCCGCGCCCGCTTCGATCTGCAGGTGGTCGACCAACGGGCCGACCACGCCGGGAGTCCCTTCGAGCGCGGCGGCTCCCGCCGCGGCGCGTGCGGAGTCGAGTGCCTGCGCGAGTGCGTCGGCCCGGGCCTGCCAGCGACCGGCGTCGGCCTCGGCCGCCCGCCACGCGTCCTCGGCCGCCTGCAGTGCCTCCTCGGCCGCCGCGCGTGCGGCGCGGGCGCGCGCCTCCGCACTGGTGAGGAGCGGGAGCTCGCCTTCGGTGCGCACGCGATCGGCGTCGAGTGCCGCGCGTTGTTCCTGCAGCCGATCGGCGCGCTCCCCGCCGCCGCGAAACGAGCCGCCGCGCGCGCCAGCTCGTCGACGACGCGCGCCAGTGCCTCGCGTCGCGTCTCCAGCTCGCGGCGCACGAGCCGCGCTTCATCGTGCGCGAGGTCAGGTGTGGTCGCCGCACCCAACATCGCGTGCGTGGTGGCCAGCTCGCGCTCGGCCGCTTCGATCTCGGTCCGCTCCGCCCCGACCTCGGCCGTTTCGTCCTGCACCTCGGTGAGCTGCGCGCGTACGTGCGCGGCGTCGGCCACCAGGGTCTCGAACACGCCTTCGTCGGCCACCGCCGCGACCTCACGCTCGAGGCTGCGCCGCTTCTCGCTCAGCAACGCCGCGAAACCGCCGGCCCGCTCACGCAGCGCTTCGGCCCGCCCCAACGCGTCGGCGACGTCGCCGTGGCCGACGGCGGTCAACGCGCCCTCGGCGTCGAGCACCGCGAGATCGAGATCGCGCAGCCGCGCCTGCACCAACTGCTCGTTGTGGTTCAGCTCCGAACCGCGGTCGGTGAGGCGAACCTGTCGCGCCTGCAACCCCGCGATCTCGTGGCCGGCGAGGTGCAGCTTGATCGCCCGCAACTCCTCGACCAGCCCGCCGTGACGGCGAGCGGCGTCGGCCTGGCGCTGCAGCGGCGTGAGTTGGCGGCGCACCTCGCGGAGGAGGTCGTTGAGCCGCAGCAGATTGCCCTCGGTGGCTTCGAGTCGGCGCTCGGCGCGCTCACGCCGCTTGCGGAACTTCAGGATGCCGGCCGCTTCCTCGACGATGGCGCGACGATCCTCGGGACGCGCGTTGAGCACCGCGTCGAGTTGTCCCTGGCCCACGATCACATGCTGCTGGCGACCGATGCCGGAGTCGGACAACAGGTCCTGGATGTCGAGCAGGCGACACGGCGCGCCGTTGATCTGGTACTCGGAGTCGCCGGCGCGGAACAGCGTGCGGGTGATCGTGACCTCGCTGAACTCGATCGGCAGGAGGCCCGCGGTGTTGTCGATCGTGAGCGACACCTCGGCGCGTCCGAGCGCCGGACGATCCGGGGTGCCCGCGAAGATGACGTCATCCATCTTGCCGCCGCGCAGCGTGCGCGGACCCTGCGCGCCGAGCACCCACGCCACCGCGTCGACGAGGTTCGACTTCCCCGATCCGTTCGGCCCGACGACCACCGTCACGCCCGGTTCGAACTCGAGGACGGTCTTGTCCGCGAAGGACTTGAAGCCTCGCAGCGTCAACGACTTGAGGAACACGCGGGCCGCTCCAATCGCGGGTGGGGAACCTGAGCCGGGGCACGAAGTCGGCTCCGCCGGATCGTAGCGAGAGGACCTCGCCGGGTCGCGGCAACCAGCTTCCCCCGTCGCTCGCTCCGCTCACTCCGTCCCGGCTCCCCGTCGTCGCTGACGCACGGGCCACATGAGCACCAACAGCACCACGAGCCTCGCGGATCACCGCACGCGGAACCCCTGCTCGCCGACGGGGACGCCGACCTCGACCTCGACCCGATCCACTCGGGCGCGCGCCGGGCCGTGTCGGCACCACTCCACGACGCGCGCCACCGCCGCCTCCGGCCCCTCGAGCACCGCCTCGACCCGCCCGTCCGACAGGTTGCGCACCCAGCCCGTCACGCCGAGCGCGGTCGCCTCCTGCTTGCACGACTCGCGGAACCACACGCCCTGCACCCGGCCCGAGATCAGCACCCGCCGCCGCGCCCGCGCCGGCGGGGCCTCGGGTGCCGGAGGAGTCAGACCTGGCACGCCGAGCAGTAGAAGGTGGACCGCCCCGCGAACTTCTCCCGGACCACGTCGTGACGGCACCGCGGGCACGCCAGCCCCTCGCGCGCGTACACGTTGTGGAAGTGCTGGTACTCGCCCGGACGCCCGAACAGGTCGACGTACTGCGCGTCGGCGAGCGACGAACCGCGGTGCTTCACCGCGTCCTGCAGCGTCTCCATCATCGACCGGTACAGCCGGCGCACCTCTTCCGACGTGAGGGAGTCGCTCATGCGGTCCCAGCGCAGGCCCGCGCCCCACAGGATCTCGTCGCTGTAGATGTTGCCGATGCCGGCGATGAACTTCTGGTCCATCAGCAGCGGCTTCAGCTTGGCGTGCTTGTTCGCCACCATCTGGCCGAAGTAGTCCCACGACATCGCGGTCTCGAGCGGATCGATACCGAGGTGCGCGAGCTCGGTGACCTGCTTCTCGACCGTGTCGAATTCGGTCACGAACATCTCGCCGAACGTACGCGGGTCGACGAAGCGCAACTGCCCGCCCTGCGTGAACGTGATGACCACGTGCGTGTGCTTCACCATCGGATCGCGTGACGTCTTGGCCCGCAACAGTTGGCCCGACATCCCGAGGTGGATCACCAGCACGTCGTCGCCGTCGAGCCGGCAGAGGAGGTACTTCCCGCGCCGCTCGACCGAGGTGATCTTGCGGTCGACGAGCCGGGCGGTGAACTGCTTGCGATTGTGGTGACGGCGCACCGCGCGCATGCCGTCGACGTCGACCGACTTGATCTTCTTGGCCACGACCTCACGTTCGAGATCGCGGCGCACGACCTCGACTTCGGGCAGCTCAGGCATCTCCAGCTCCGACACGGTCCCCCCGGTCGGGGGAGGCGCCGTTCGCCTCACCCTGCAACCGCTCCCACGCAACCTGGGCCGCCGCCTGCTCGGCCGCCTTCTTCGAGCGTCCCTCGCCCGCGCCGTACTCCTCGTTGCGCAGCCGGACCGTGGCGAAGAACCACTTCGAATGGTCCGGCCCCTCGTGGCGCACCTGGTACTTCGGCAGCTGGTCGTAGCGCTGCGCCGCCAGCTCCTGCAGGCGGGTCTTGTAGTCCTGCCCGCCGGGTCCGATCGCCTGCTCCCGGATGCGCGACTCCAGCGACGTGAGCACGAGCCGCGAGACCGGTTCCATCCCGCCGTCGAGGTAGACCGCGGCGATGACCGCTTCCATCGCGTCGGCGAGGATCGACGGCTTCGCCCGCCCGCCCGACGCGTCCTCACCCTTGCCGAGGCGCAACGACGCGCCGAGGTCGAGCTCCTGCCGCGATCTCGGCCAGCGTCTCCGCGCTCACCACCGCGGCGCGCAGCTTGGCCAGCTCACCTTCCGGCAGCGTCGGGATACTCCGCGTAGACGTACGTGGTCACCACGAACCCGAGGACGGAGTCGCCCAGGAATTCCAGCCGCTCGTTCGACTGCTCGATGCCGTGCTCGGAGCAGAACGAGCGGTGGGTCAGTGCCTGCTCGAGCAGGTCGTGATCGAGGAAGGTCCACCCGAGGGCGAGCTGCAAGCGGACATCGCCGGCCGGATCGACGCGGCGCAGCTCCCCCGACCGGTGTCATCTCTGGTCGACCCCGCTCCCGCATCTCGGGTCGACGTCGGGGCGACAGCCCACGCGACCGTGTGCACGACAGCTCGGTCGCGGCGTCACGTCAGCTGCCCCCGCCGAGTCGGTGCATCACGTAGTCGACCGCTTCGCGCACGGTGTGCAGGTCGGCGAGGTCTTCGTCGTCGATGCTGAACCCGACCGTGCGCTCGCCCAGCTCCTCCTCGAGCGCCTCGACCAGCTCGATGAGCGCGAGCGAGTCGGCGTCGAGGTCGTCGGCGAAGTTGGAGTCGAGGGTGATGCGGCTCTCGTCGATCTCGAGGATCTCGGCCAGGCGTTCGCGGATCATCCGCAGGACGTCGTCGGGCCCGATCGGGCTGCGCTCCACGTGGGTCTCAGCCGGCACCGGCCACCGCCTCTTTCATCCGATCGACGACGTGCGATTCGACGCATTCGACGGCCCGGTACACGGAGCTGGTCATGGCGAGCGCGTTCGACGAACCGTGCGAGATCACGCACACCCCGTTGACCCCGAGCAGCGTGCAGCCGCCGATGTAGTCGGGGTCGAGCTGCTTCGCCGCCTCGAGCAGCGCGGGCATCACTGCCGCCGCCGCTTCCTTGATCGTGGGATCCTCGAGCGTGGCGAACACCATCGCCGCGGTGCCGCGGATCGCGCCCTCGATCGTCTTCAGCGCCACGTTGCCGGTGAAGCCGTCGGTGACGATCACGTCGACGGTGCGGTGCATGAAGTCGCGGCCCTCGACGTTGCCGATGAAGCCGGGAAGGGACTCGAGCATCGGGAACACCGTCTTGCGCAGGTCGTCGCCCTTGCCCGCTTCCTCACCGTTCGACAGCAGGCCGACCGCGCGGCTCGTCGAGACCGAGGCGGATGCGGGCGTACTCCCGACCCATGATGGCGAACTGCAGCAGCCACTCCGGCGGTGCAGTCGACCGTCGGCGCCGCCGTCGACCAGGATCTGCGGGTGCGAGCCGGGCACCGGGACCGGCACCGCGATCGCCGGGCGGGCCACGCCCTTGATCCGCCCCATCCGCAGGAGCGAGGCCGCCATCGTGGCCCCGGTGTTACCGGCACTGACCATGGCGTCGGCCTTGCCGTCGCGCACGAGCTCCGCGCACACCACGACCGACGCGTCCTTCTTCGTGCGCACCGCCTTCGGTGCCTCGTCCATCGCGACGACCTCGGTCGCGGGCACGAGCTCGATCGCCGTGCCGGGGCCCGAGGGCAGCAACGGCGCGACCGCGGCTTCGAGGCCGACGAGCAGGACGCGGACGCCGAGCTCCTCGGCGGCCCGCACCGCGCCCGCGACGATCTGACCGGGGGCGTTGTCTCCGCCCATCGCGTCGACGGCAACGGTGATCGGCACGGCGACCTACTCGACGTCGATGACCTGACGACCGCCGTACCACCCGCAGTTCCCGCACACGATGTGCGGTTGCTTGACCGCACCGCAGTTGGGACAGGTCGAGCGGGCGGGCGCGTCGAGGCGCCAATTGGAGGCGCGACGCTGACGCGTCTTGGCCCGGGGGGTCTTGCGCTTGGGGACTGCCATCAGGTGCTCCTACACGGATTCAGTGGGTGCGGCTTCAGGACGTGCGAGACAGGGGCCTGCCCCACGGGAGAGAACATGGCGGGGGTCAGAGCTCCAGCTCCGAGAGGGCGGCCCACCGCGGGTCGGCGGGGGCGTTGTCGAGCTCGTCGGGTTCGACAGCCTGGAGGTCGTCGTCGCCGATCATCACCCCGGGTGCGCCGGTGGGGCGACACGGTTCGCCGCCGGTGCTGGCGCAGGTGGGGGCCAGCGGGAGCTCGAGCAGGACCGCATCGCGTACGAGCTGCTCCAGGTCGATCGTCTCGCCCTCGATCGGGTAGGTCTCGCCGTCGACGGGGTGGTGCTCGTAGAGCTCGCCGACACCCACGTCGAGATCGGCGGCCAGGTCCCGCAGGCAGGTGCTGCACTCGGCTTCCCACCGGGCGTGGACGGTGCCCCGGGCGACGATGCCGTCGGGCACCCGCTCGAGCACGAGATCCAGCCGGACCGGCTCCTCGATCCGCGCGACGTTGCCACCCAGGCCGGCGATCGCCGCTTCGAGGTGAAGCGGTCGTCGGGCGCCCGGGTGGTGCAGGAGATCGGCGACATCGATACGGAGTGCGCTCATGCTTCTTCGGCCTGGTTACTGGCGTCGAGAGGGTGGATCGGTGCGTCGCAGGGGCTGCGACGCCAGTGCGGCGGCGGGGGGAGGCCGGCGAGGGGGGCGCCCGCAGAGCCGGAGAGCCAGGATAGCAGGAGGTCCAATTCCGCCCCGGTTCACCGGGACCTGGACCCGAACCTGCGTCGCCAGAGGCTTCATAGAGGCCCGAACGACGCCGTTTCGGGAGGTTGGTCCGTTAGTGGTCGTCCTGGTCGAAAACCGCGTTGTCGTCGACGTAGATCGCCTCGGCCGCGGGGAGGTCGTCGTGCATCTCGTGCGGCAGGGGCTCGACCACCGCCTGCAGCTGCTCGCGACCCTTCTGGACCGTCGCCATGGTGCGCTCGAGCACCACCTCGAACGACGCCAGCTTCTGGTCGATGTAGTCCTCGGCCTCGTGGCGCAGCCGCCGGCTGTCGGCCTCCGCGTGGGCGACGACCTGCTGCGCGACCCGGCGGGCGTCGCGCGCCACCTCGGTGCGCTCGACCATGCGCTCGGCCTGCACGCGCGCGGCCTCGACGATGTCTTCGGCGTCGCGGCGGGCCTGGGCGAGGTACTCCTCGCGCTCCTTCAGCAACCAACGGGCGTGCCGCAGCTCCTCGGGCATCGCCGCCAGCGCGTCGTCGATGATCTCGAGCGCCTCTTCGCGGTTGATGAGCACCGACGCCGACATCGGCATCGTGCGGGCGGTGTCGATCACCTCCCGCAGCTCGCGCAGCAGGGTCTCGAGGTCGTAGGCCTGCTGGTCGCTCATGCCTCAGCTCCGGAGCCGGGGCCGCGGTCGCCGAAGCGCCCTTCGAGGCGGGCGGCCACCCGGCGGGGCACCATGCTCGACACGTCGCCGCCGAAGCGGGCGACTTCGCGGACCAGGCTCGACGACAGGAACGAGTACTGCGGGCTGGTGGAGATGAAGAAGGTGTCGATCCCCGACAGCTGCTGGTTCATCTGCGCCATCTGGAGCTCGTAGTCGAAGTCGGAGACCGCCCGCAGTCCCTTGACGATGGCCTCGGCGCCGTGGTCCTTGGCGAACTCGACGAGCAGGCCCTTGAAGAACTCGATCCGCACGTTCTTCAGGTGCGAGATCTCCTCGGCCAGCATGGTCTGGCGCTCTTCGAGGGTGAACAGCGACTGGGTCTTCTGCGGATTGCGGATCACCGCGACGATGACGTCGTCGAAATGGCGCGCGGTGCGCTCGATGATGTCGAGATGACCGTTGGTGACGGGGTCGAACGATCCCGGGCACAGAGCGGTAGCCACGCGGCGGTGCTCCTGGTACGAGAGGCGGCGGGCCGGACCCTCAGGCGATCGCGACCACCAGGAGCGTATCTCCGTACGAGCGTTCCTTCTCGACATGCCATCCCGACGGCAACTCGACCGGTTCGCCGGCCTTCGGCCGCTCGACGACGACCGTCCCACCCTCGACGACGACCCCCGCGCCGGCCAGCGCTGCGAGCACCGCGGCGACCTCGGCCGACGGGGTGTCGTAGGGCGGATCGAGGAACACGAGGTCGAACGGCGCCTCGGCGACCGGTCGGGTGAGGAAGCCGGCGACCGGCGCCCGCACGAAGCGCGCCTGATCCTCCAACCCCAGGGTGGCGAGGTTGGCCCGGATGGCGACCTCGGACGCGAAGTCGCGGTCGACCAGCACCGCCCGCACCGCGCCGCGCGACAGGGCCTCGATGGCGAGCGCGCCGCTCCCCGAGTAGAGGTCGAGCACCACGGCGTCCTCGATCCGGTGGCGCCCGAGCGACGCGAACAAGGCTTCCTTCAGGCGATCGGTCGTCGGGCGGGCCGGGCCCTTCGGCGCCACCAGGTGCCGGCCGCCCACGCTGCCCGCCACGACGCGCAACGGCATCAGCTCACGAACGCGGGCGCGTGCAGCATCGGCGCGGGATCGTACTCCTGACCTGGCCGTTCGCCGGCCCGTTCAGGTTCGAGGGTTCCGGTACGCTCCCCGCCTCGTGGCCCGCGACGACGAGCACGACCTGAGGCGGGCGGCAGTTCCGCTGGCCGTGGCCGCGTGGCTCGCGGCGGTGGCCGGGTTCGTCGACGCCGTCGGCTTCGACCGCATCGGCGTGTTCCCGTCGAACCAGAGCGGCAACGTCGTGTTCTTCGGCATGGCCGTCGGCGGCACGAGCCCGACGTCGGCGTCGCGCGCCGGCATCTCGATCCTCGGGTTCCTCGTCGGCGTCGCGGTGGCGTTCGCGCTCGCCGGGCGGATCGCGCGCGAGCATCGGCCGACGGGCATCCTCACGCTCGAGTTGGTGCCGCTCGTCGCGGTCGTGTTCGCCGCCGGCGCGCCGCACGGCAGCGCGATCACACCCGGCGCGCGCGGTCTGCTGGCGATCGCGCTGGCCTCGTTCGCCATGGGCGCGCAGACCGAAGTGATCCGCCGCGTCGCCGGCGTCGCGATCACCACCACCTTCCAGTCGGGCACTGTCGCGCGCGCGGCCGAGGCCGTCGTCAGCAGCGGGCCGCGCACTCCTCGTCGCGATCGCGCGTGGGCCGCGCTCGGTGTGGTGTCGATCGTGCTGGTGAGCTACGCGGCGGGCGCCATGCTCGGCGCGGTCACCGAGCAGACCGGGCGTTGGACGTTCGTCATCCCGATTGTCGCGATCGCGCTCCTACTGGTCGCGGTGCTCCGGTCCGCCGCGGTACGCCGGGCCCTCGCCCCACCCGACAGCTGACCCGGCTGACCCGTCGCGGCCGGCTCAGCTCTTGAACAGGAACTCGACGGTGTCGCCGAGGAGGTCGCGCACTTCCTCGCGCAGTTGGGCGTGCTGTTCGAGGTCGGGATCCGCGTCGAGGATCTGCTCGGCCACACTCCGCGCCTCGATCACGATCGGCTCGTCCTGCGGCAGGCGCCCGAGCTTGAGGTCGGTCCACCCGGCCTGGCGCTCGCCGAACACCTCCCCCGCACCGCGGATCTCGAGGTCGCGCTCGGCGAGCTCGAAGCCGTCGCCCGACTCGACCATCGCCTGCATGCGCGCCTCGCCGTGCGGCGTGCTCGGGTCGGCGAGCAGGTAGCACCACGACTCGTGCTTCCCGCGGCCGATCCGGCCCCGCAACTGGTGGAGCTGCAGCAGCCCGAAGCGGTCGGCGTCCTCGATGACCATCACCGTGGCGTTGGGCACGTCGACGCCCACCTCGATCACGGTGGTGGCCACGAGCACGTCGATCTCGCCCGCCCGGAACGCGGCCATCGTCGCTTCCTTCTCCGGCGCCGGCATCTGCCCGTGCAGCAGCCCGAGCCGGAGCCCGGCCAGGTCTTCTGCGCGCAGGCGTTCCAGCTCCTCGGTCGCGGCCCGCGCCTCGAGCTTGTCGGAGCCCTCCACCAACGGGCACACCACGTAGGCCTGCCGGCCCGCCGCCACCTCGGTACGCACGCGCTCGTACACCGCAACGCGTTCGAGCGGGCCGGTGCCCACCACCTCGGTGACGATCGGCGAGCGCCCCGCGGGCAGCTCGCGCAGCTCGGTGCGGTCGAGGTCGCCGTAGATGAGCATCGCCGCGGTGCGCGGGATCGGTGTGGCCGTCATCACCAGCACGTCGGGCGAGTCGCCCTTCGCCCGCAACAGGTCGCGTTGTTCGACGCCGAAGCGGTGTTGCTCGTCGATCACCGCCACGCCGAGGTTGGCGAACTCGACCCCTCCGTAGATGAGCGCGTGCGTGCCCACGAGGATGTCGACCTCGCCCGCGAGCAGGCCCGACGCGATGCGCCGGCGTTCGGCCGCGGGCGTGCGGTTGGTGAGCAGCGCGACCCGCACCGGGCGTTCGCCGAGCAGCGTGCCCTCCGCGGGCACGATGAGATCCGCGAGCAGGGCGCGCATGGTGAGCTCGTGCTGTTCGGCCAGCACCTCGGTGGGAGCCATGAACGCGCCCTGGTACCCGCCCTGCACCGCGGTGAGCAACGCGGTGAGCGCGACGACGGTCTTGCCCGATCCCACCTCTCCCTGCAGCAGTCGGTGCATCGGCGCGGGGAGCGCGAGGTCGGCGGTGATGCGGTCGATGGCGCGCTGCTGATCGGCGGTCAACGGGAACGGCAACTTGGCGTGGAACGCGGGCACGAGATGGCCGTCGATCTGGTGCTGCACCCCGCTCGCCTGCGCCGCTAGCGCGCGCTTGCGGGCGACGAGCGCGAGCTGCATGCGGAGGAACTCGTCGAACTTCAGGCGCTGCTCGGCTGCCTTCTTCTCCGCCATCGACTCCGGGCGATGGATGCCCCGGTACGCGGCACCGCGGCCGATCAGGTCGTGCTCGTCCCGCAACGACGGCGTCGAGCGGGTCGGCGAAGCCGCGTCGCTTGGTGCGCTCGAGGCACGACGCGACCGCGCGCCGCAGCTGCCACGTCTGCACCTCGGCCTTCCCCGACTGCGGGTACACCGGCACGATCGTGCCCGTGCTCTCGGCCGCCTCGCCCGGCGCGCGCTCGGAGTCGGGCGCCGCGAGCACGTCGACCGCGGGGTTCGACATCTGCCGGTCGCCGCGGTACAACTCGACCTTGCCGAACAACGAGACCTGCGTACCGGCTGGAAGTTGCTTGACCCGCCAGGCCTGATTGAAGAACACGAGCTTGAGTCGGCCGGTGCCGTCGTAGACGGTCGCGTTCACGATGGTGCGCTTGCCGTCGCGCGTGCGATGGGAGCTGATCGAGCGCACCTCGGCGTCGACCGTCGCCTCCTTGCCGGTTTCGAGCTCGGCGATCTCGGCGCGCGCGGTGCGGTCGAGGTAGCGGCGCGGGTAGTGCTCGAGCAGGTCGAGCACGGTGGTGATGCCCATCTCGGCCAGGCCGAGCTGCAACTTCGCGCCGACGGCCTTGAGCTCGGTGACCTGCCGGCCGTCGAGGTCGCGCAGCGTCAGCCCCGGCGGCGCCGTGTCCGCGCTACTCGACACCGATGAGGTAGGGGTAGAGCGGCTGATCCCCCTCGTGGAGCTCCACCTCCACGTCGGGATGCGACGAGGCGATCTGCTCGCTGATCACCACCGTGTCGCCGGCATCGGCGTCGGCACCGAGGATGATGGTGACGAGCTCGGTGTCGTCGCCGACGAGCGAGTCGACCAGCGCGATCGCGGCGTCGGTCACCGACTTCGTGGCCACCACGATGCCGTCGGCCGCGATGGCGATCCAGTCGCCGGTCGCGATCGGCCCGCACTCGGCCACGCTGTCGCGCACCGCCTGCGTGACCTCACCCGCGTGCACGCGCGTGGCGGCTTCCTGCATCGCCGCCGCGTTCTCGTCGAGCGACGCGGTGGGGTCGTACACCACGAGCGCGCCGAGCGCCTCCACCACCGACGCGGTCGGCACCACCGTCACCGGCACGTCGGTGAGCCCGGGCACCTGTCCGGCCACCGCCACGATGTTCTTGTTGTTCGGCAGCACGATCACGCCGTCGGCCACGCAGGCATTGACGGCCTCGAGGATCTGCGCGGTCGACGGGTTCATCGACTGCCCGCCCGCCACCACCTGCTGCACGCCGAGGTTCGCGAGCAGCCGCTCCAGGCCGTCGCCCACCGCCACTGCGACCACCGCGGTGGTGACGCGCTCGAGGGTGGCGACGGTCTGCTCGCGCACCCACTGCTCCTCCTCGTAGGCCGCGCCCGCCGCCACCTGCTCGATGAGGTCGGTGACGCGGATGCGGACCGGCTTGCCGACGTCGATGCCCGCCTCGATGGCCGCGCCGATGTCGTTGGTGTGCACGTGGCAGTTCCACACGCCGTCGCCGCCGACCACCACGATCGAGTCGCCGAGCTCACCCCACGCGCGCTTGAACCCGTCGATGCGTTCGTCGTCGGCGTGCAGGAAGTACATGACCTCGTAGCGCAGTGACGACGGGTCGTCTTCGTCGTGGTGCATGTGGCTCTCGACCGACGCCGGCGTGTCGATGATCTCGGGCGGCGGCACCGGGCGGTCGGCCACCACGCTGAGGCACGACGCGAGCAGCAGCTCGAACCCGCGGCCGCCGGCGTCGACGACCCCCGCTTCGCGCAGCACCGGCAGGAGATCGGGGGTGTGCGCCACCGCGTCGCGTGCCGCGGCCGACGCCCGTTCCAGGATCCCGGCCAGCGTGGTCTCGCCGTCGCTCACCGCGCGCTCCACCGACTCCGCCGCCATGCGCACGACGGTGAGGATGGTGCCCTCCACCGGCCGCAACACCGCCTGGTACGCGGCGTCGGTGGCCCGGCGCAGCCCGGCGGCGACGTCGGTGCCCGAGACCGACTCGAGGGGCGCGAACGTGTCGGCCAGGCCCCGCAGGATCTGGGAGAGGATCACGCCCGAGTTGCCGCGGGCGCCCATGAGGGAGCCGTGGCGGATCGCCTCGCACACCTGCCCCATCGCGGTGGCATCCGTCCCGGATGCCTTCACGCCGGAAGTGCCGTCGAGCTCCCCCACCACCGACTCGAGGGTGAGCGCCATGTTGGTGCCGGTGTCCCCGTCGGGCACGGGGTAGACGTTGAGCCGGTTGAGCTCGTCCTGATGGGCCCGGAGCGCGTCGCGATACGTGGACACGATGCGGCGGAGGTCCCCCGGCGCCAGCTTTTGCAGGACCGTCACGGCTGGGATGGTACTTCGCCCACTGCTATCCTTCGCCGTTCGTCAGCCCCCTGTTTGCGCCAACCCGAAGGTTTCGTCATGGCATCCGTCTGCGAAGTGTGCGGCAAGAAGCCGCAGTTCGGCATGAGCATCAGCCACTCGCATCGCCGTACGAAGCGTCGCTGGAACCCCAACGTGCAGAAGGTCCGGGCCATCGTCAACGGCTCGCCCAAGCGACTCCACGTGTGCACCGCCTGCCTCAAGGCCGGCAAGGTCCAGAAGCCGTAGCGGCCGTTCCCGTGCAGGGCGTCGTCCGCATCTTCGACCCGCAGACCCGCGAGGGTCTCGTCCTCACCGACACCGAACGCGCCGAGTACGCCTTCGCCGCCAACGCGCTGGAGCACTCGCTGTTCCGCATGCTGCGCCAGGGCCAGCGCATCAACTTCGAGCTCGACGACGACGGCCGCGCCATCAACGTCCGCATCGGCTCCGAAGTCGACATGGGCCTCCCCACCGCCCAGGTCTAACCCCACTCTCCCAGACCGAGCCGCCTTCCTTACCCCCAACCTGCGTTGGCAGAGGCCGTATAAGGGCCTCCAGCGACGCAAGCTCGATGGGTTGGGGCCCGGCGAATTACTCGCTGACGAGGGCGTCGCGGATCTCGGCCGCGGGGTCGCGGTGAGGAGCGTCGCCGACGTCGACCACCACTTCGTGCAGCGTGCCGGTCCACGCGAACGGCACCTCGTAGTCGTCGGTCACGGGCAGTCCGCGGTCGTGGCCCACCGAGAACGCGGTGCCGCCATGCTGCCAGTTGAACGGCAACGTGAACGGCAGCGTCACGTCGGCCACCACCGCGTCGTCGTGGGTGAGCTCGATCGACGGCCCCGCGCCCGCGTGGGGCCGGTACCGGCACCCGAGCGTGTGGCGCCCGGCCGGCACCGGCGCGTCGCCCACCACGCTCACCGCGTCGCCCGCCCGGTTGAGCGCGTACACCAGGCGGCCGTCGCGCACGTAGAGCGCGAAGCCACTGGTCCAGTCACCCATCGCGCACAGCACCCCCTCTGCGCCCTCGGCCCCCGCGGGCACGTCGACGTCGGCGGTGATGGCGAACCCGCCGAACAGGTGCGGCACCGAGTCGTCGCGCGCCGGCTCCCCCGTCGGGCGGAACACGCAGCGCGTGCCCGGCGCGTTGGGCGGCGGGACCAGCGCCACGAACCGGCCGACGAGGTCGTCGACGAGCGGGAACACCTGGTTGCGGCCCGCCTCCGCGGCCCACAGCTCCTGCAGGCTCGCCAGCACCTCGGGGTGCGCGTCGGCCACGTCGTTCGCTTCGCCGAAGTCGTCGGCCAGGTTGAACAGCGACCACCGGTCTTCGGCGAAGTCGCGACTGCCCTCGAGCAGGCGCACCTCGTCGACCACCCCGAGCGACACGTGGTCGGTGGTGGCCTTCCAACCGTCGGCGTAGATCGACCGTGAGCCGAGCATCTCGAAGTACTGCACGTTGCGAGGATTCGGCGCGTCGGGATCGTTGAACGTCGCGCCGATGTCGGCCCCGTCGACACGCTGCTGCGTGACGCCGTCGACGGCTTCGGGCGCGGCCACCCCGCACGCCGCCAACACGGTGGGCATGAGGTCGACCACGTGCACGAACTGCTCGCGCACCTCACCGCGACTGCCCTCCTCGATCCCCGCGGGCCAGTGCACGATGAGCGGGGTGCGCGTGCCGCCGAGCCACGCGTACCGCTTCCACAGGCGCAGCGGCGTGTTGCCCGCCCACGCCCAGCCCCACGAGTAGTGGTTGTAGGAACGCACGCCGCCGAGCTCGTCGATGTGCGCGAGGTTCTCCTCGATCGTCTCCGGCAGCTGCTGCGTGAAGCGGTGCTCGTTGAACGTGCCGAGCAGGCCGCCCTCCGCGCTCGCCCCGTTGTCGGAGATCACGAGCACGATCGTGTTGTCGAGCGCGTCGATCGCCTCGAGGTGGTCGATCACCCGCCCGATCTGCGCGTCGGTGTGGGTCATGAACCCGCCGAACACCTCCTGCTGACGGGTGAACAGCCGGCGCTCGGCGTCGCTCAGCGCGTCCCACTCCTGGATCCAGCTCGGCCGCGGCCCGAGCTCGGTGCCCTCGGGCACGATGCCGAGCGCCTGCTGACGGACGAGCGTCTGCTCGCGCCACACCTCCCACCCCGCGTCGAAGCGACCGCGGTAGGGCTCGATCCACTCGGGGGCGACGTGATGGGGCGCGTGCATCGCGCCCAGCGCGAAGTAGAGGAAGAACGGTCGGTCGGGCGACGCCTCCTGCTGCTGCGACACGTACCGGATGGCCTCGTCGGCGAGGTCCTCGGTGAGGTGGTAGCCGTCGGCCGGGGTCGCGGGCGGGTCGACGTACGTGTTGTCGCGCACGAGGTTGGGCGACCAGTGGTTGGTGTCACCCTGGAGGAACCCGTAGTAGCGCTCGAACCCGAACCCGAGCGGCCACCGGTCGAACGGCCCCGCGTTCGACCGCTCACCGCCGGGCACGAGGTGCCACTTCCCCACCGCCATCGTGTTGTAACCCGCGTCGCGCAGCAGCCGCGGCATGGGCACCGCGGTCTTCGGGATCCGCCCGGTATAGCCCGGGAACGAGATCGGGATGTCGGCCAGGAACCCCATGCCCACCGCGTGGTGGTTGCGCCCGGTGAGCAGCGACGCCCGCGTCGGCGAGCACAGCGAGGTCACGTGGAACCGGTTGTAGCGCAGGCCGCTGGCGGCCAGGCGATCGAGGTTCGGCGTGTCGAGATCCGAGCCGAAGCACCCGAGCTGGGCGAAGCCCAGGTCGTCGAGCACGATCAGCACCACGTTGGGCGCGCCGGGATCGGGCCGCGGGAGCCCGTAGTCGCCCGGGGTCGAGTCGGCGAGCGACGCCCTCAGGTCTGAAGCGGGTGGGGCCGATCTTCCGGCAGGAGGAGTCATGAACGGGAGGTTACCGAGACCCCACGACTTGGTTTCTCGATCCGGCACGACCCCTCGGTAAGCTCATTCGCACCCTTTCCCTGGTTCCGGGAGGAGCTGGAAGTGACGCTCGTGCAGGCCCCTACCCGCAATCAACGGCTGCTCCTCTGGGTCGAGGAAATGGTCGAGCTCTGCGAGCCCGAATCGGTCCACTGGTTCGACGGCTCCGACTCCGAGTACGAGCTCCTGGCGAAGCAGCTGGTCGACACCGGCACCTTCACCACCCTCGATCCCGCCAAGCGGCCCGGCTCCTACTGGGCCCACTCCGACCCCAGCGACGTCGCCCGGGTCGAGGACCGCACCTTCATCTGCTCCGAGCGCGAGATCGACGCCGGCCCCACCAACAACTGGAAGGCCCCCGCCGAGATGCGGGCCAAGCTCAACGAGTTGTTCAAGGGCTGCATGCGCGGCCGCACCATGTACGTCGTGCCGTTCAGCATGGGTCCGCTCGGTTCGCCGCTGTCGTACATCGGCGTCGAGATCACCGACTCCGCCTACGTGGCCGTGAGCATGCGCACCATGACTCGCGCCGGCCAGGCCGCGCTCGACGTGCTGGGCGACGACGGCGACTTCGTGCCCTGCGTGCACTCGGTCGGTGCCCCGCTCGCCCCCGGCGAAGACGACGTCGCATGGCCGTGCAACGCCGACGAGAAGTGGATCGTGCACTTCCCCGAGACGCGCGAGATCTGGTCGTTCGGCTCGGGCTACGGCGGCAACGCGCTGCTCGGCAAGAAGTGCTTCGCGCTGCGCATCGCGTCGGTGATCGCGCGCGACGAAGGGTGGCTCGCCGAGCACATGCTCGTGCTGAAGATCACCAGCCCCGAAGGTCGCGTCCGCTACATCGCGGCGGCGTTCCCGTCGGCGTGCGGCAAGACGAACCTCGCCATGCTCATCCCCACCATCCCCGGCTGGACGGTCGAGACCATCGGCGACGACATCGCGTGGATGAAGTTCGGCGACGAGGGCCGCCTCCACGCCATCAACCCCGAGTTCGGGTTGTTCGGCGTGGCCCCCGGCACCAACGAGAAGTCGAACCCCAACGCCATGCACACGATGTACGCCAACACCGTGTTCACCAACACCGCGCTCACCGACGACGGCGACGTGTGGTGGGAAGACATGACCGACGAGCCGCCCGCGCACCTCACCGACTGGAAGGGCGAGTCGTGGACGCCGGCATCGGGCACGCCCGCCGCGCACCCGAACTCCCGCTTCTGCGTGCCGGCCTCGCAGTGCCCGTCGATCGCCCCCGAGTGGGAAGACCCGAAGGGCGTGCCGATCTCGGCGTTCCTGTTCGGCGGTCGCCGCGCCACCACCGTGCCGCTGGTGTTCGAGTCGCAGAACTGGCAGCACGGTGTGCTGGTCGCCGCGACCATGGGCTCGGAGAAGACCGCCGCCGCCACCGGTGGACTCGGTGATCTCCGCCGCGACCCCTTCGCCATGCTCCCGTTCTGTGGCTACAACATGGGCGACTACATCGCGCACTGGATGAGCATGGCCGAGCGCACCGACGAAGCGTCGCTCCCCGCCATCTACGGCGTGAACTGGTTCCGCAAGGGGCCCGACGGCAAGTTCCTGTGGCCCGGCTTCGGTGAGAACTCCCGCGTGCTCGAGTGGATCTGCCGCCGCCTCGACGGCGACGCGTCGGGCGCCGAGACCCCGATCGGCGTGGTGCCCCGCCCCGAAGACCTCACCCTCGAGGGGCTCGACCTCCCCGTGGCCGACGTCGCCGCCGCCCTCGCGGTCGACGCCGACGCGTGGCGAGCCGAGCTGCCCGGCATCCGCGAGTACTTCGCCGAGTTCGGCGACCGGCTCCCGATCGAGCTGCACGCACAGCTCGACGAGCTCGAGGCACGCCTCGGCTAGCACCGATACGCTCGACCCACCTCGACGACGGCCGTCGAAGCTGGGGGTTGGCTGCATGAGCGTCAGTGCGTACGTGTTGATCCAGACCGAGGTCGGGCGGTCGGTGAAGGTGGCGACGGCCGCCGCCGCGATTCCCGGCGTGGTCGCGGCCGACAACGTGGCCGGTCCCTACGACGTGATCGTGCGGGCCGAGTCGGGCTCGCTCGACGAGCTGGGCAAGCTCGTCGTCTCCGAGATTCAGAAGGTGGAGGGCATCACCCGCACCTTCACCTGCCCCATCGTCAACCTCTAACGCCTCTTCTAGCGCTGACGGCCGGCGCGGCGCGCGCGGCGCGCGTGGCGTGCGAGCGCGAGGTCGATGAGGCGATCGAGCAGCTCGGTGTACGGCACCCCCGACGCCTCCCACAACCGCGGGTACATCGAGATGGGCGTGAACCCCGGGATCGTGTTCACCTCGTTCACCAGGAACCCGCGCGCCGTGCCCGTTTCCTCCAGGAACAGGTCGACCCGGGCCATGCCCTCGGCCCGGCAGGCCTCGAACGCCCGCACCGCGATCGCCTGCGCCTCCGCCACCTGTTCCGGCGTGAGTGGCGCCGGCACCAGCAGCTCGGCGTCGTCGGCCTCGTACTTGTCGGCGTAGGAGTAGAACTCGTCGCCGGGCACGATCTCCCCCGGCACCGAGACCTCCGGCGGGTCGTCGCCCAGCACGCCGAGCTCGATCTCCCGGCCGGTGATCGCCTCCTCCACCACGATCCACTCGTCGTACCCGAGCGCGACGTCGCACGCCGCGAGTAGCGCGGCCCGATCCCCAGCCTTCGACACGCCCACCGACGAGCCGAGGTTGGCCGGCTTCACGAAGCACGGGTACCCGAGGTCGCGCTCGACCGCGTCGGCGAAGGCGGCGAGGTCGTGGCCGTCGCGGAAGTCGAGCGTGCGGGCCATGGGTAGGCCGAGCGCGGCGAACGCCCGCTTCATCATCACCTTGTCCATGCCGACGGACGATCCCACCACCCCCGAGCCCACGTAGGGCAGGTCGGCCAACTCGAGCAGGCCCTGCACCGTGCCGTCCTCGCCGTAGGGGCCGTGCAGCAGCGGGAACACGACGTCGACGTCGAGCGGTCCGCGCGCGGAGTCGGCCACGAGCGCACCGAGGCCCTCGGCCGGCGCGCCGTCGATGGCGAACGCGGCCGGCAGTGCGGCGGGGCCGGCGTCGATCGCGGCGCGCGCCGAGTCGGCCAGCAACCACCGCCCGTCGGTCGTGATCGCAATGGGCACGACGTCGTAGCGCGCGGGGTCGAGCGCGCGTGCCACCGCGACCGCGGTGACGCGCGACACGTCGTGCTCGGCCGAGCGACCACCGAACAGCAACAAGACGCGCAACTTGCGGGCCATCACGACACCTGCAGCACGGCACGGATGCCGACGCCCATGAGGAACAGACCGACGAGGCCGTAGAACATCTCGCGTCGGCCGCGCATCGTGTTGCGGTACTGGTACGCGAGGCCGACGGTGAGGAACGCGACGAAGCCGTAGAACATGTGGAAGCGCGGCGCGACGTAGTCCTTGCTCACGACGAGGATCGTGCCCACCAGCACCTGCAGCATCAGCGCCGACTCGGCGACGATGGTGCAGATCCACACCCACCGGCCGCGCAGCTTCTTCCACTGCCACGCGGCGAGGGCGATCAGGCCCGCCACCGCGTTCATCACGATCGCGATGTAGCCCCAGACCCTGTGGAAGTCGAACAGCGCTCTCACTCGGGGTTGGAACCTAAGCCGTCGGCGCGTCCTCGTGTTGGACCACGTCGAACGCCCACAGCTCGCTCTGGGTGCTCACCGGGCCTTGCGACCCGTGTGCCTTGTGCCCTTCGGTGAACGCCTGGCTCTTCATCCACGCCTGGAAGTCGTCTTCCGAACGCCAGCGCGTGTACACGAGGAAGGTGTCGCGGTCGTCGGTCGGCTGCAGCAGCTCGAACGCTTCGAACCCCGGCGAGCCGGAGACCGCGCCGGCGCGTGCGGCGAAGCGCCCGACCAGCTCGTCGGCCCGCTCCTTGGGCACGGTGATGGCATTGATCTTGACGACACTCATGCGGGGGCTCCTGCTCTTCGTCGACGGGGCAGTCGTGTGCGGCGCGCCCGTTCTACTGCCTGAGGGAGGCCGGGCGCGAGTCGGCTGGCGCGCGTCGGCTCAGGATTGGCCGCGCAGGAACTTCTCGATCTCCGACGCCAGCTCGTCGCCGCTCGGGAGCGGCTCCTCGGTGCCGGTCTCGATGGCCTGGATGATCTCGGCCACGTCGGGCCGATCGGCCAAGCCCTCCTCGACCCGTTGCACGTAGACCTGCGCCTGCTCGTCGAGCGCCGACAGATCCACCTGCACGCGCGCCAGCTCGCGCAGTCGCGCCAGCAACGAACGGATCGCGGGCGGCGACGCGCCACCGGCCACGTAGTGCGGCACCTGGGCCCACAGCGCGATGGTGGGGATGCCGGCGTCGCCGAGCAGCACCTGGAGCACGCTCTGCGCGCCGGTGGGGCCGGTGTAGTCCTGGCGCCACGCCCCCGACTCGGCAAGGAGATCGCCGCTCGTGACGGTGGCGAGCACGTCGACCGGGCGCCGGTGCGACGCCATGCTCGGGATCCCGCCGACGGTGAACGCGCGCGACACGCCGAGCACGTCGGCCAGCTCGACCAGACCGCCGAGCACTTCCTTCCATCGCAGCGACGGCTCGGGCCCCGCGCACAGCACGATGTCGCGTCCGATGTTGCCGGCCGCGAGCGTGATCTCGGGCCAGTCGATCTCGCGCGAGATGCCGTCGACGAGGTGGACGGTGGGACGCGTCTGTTGCAGGTCCATGAGGTCCGACAGGTCGATGCGGCCGAACGGGCGCAGCGTCTCGATCTGCTCCTGCAGCACCGCGATCGTCCCCGCACCCGCGAGGCCGGCGTCGACCCAACCCGACAGCGCGACGACCATCACGGGGTCGCGCAGCTTCGGCATCGCGTCGATCTCGATGAGCGGGGTCACCGCATCATCGTAGGAGCTAGTTCTGGCTGAATCCGCCGAAGCCCCCACCGAAACCGCCCGAACCCGAGCCGCCCTGCGAGCCCGAGCCGCCCGATCCGGAGGCGCCGCCCCCGAAACCGGGGATGCTGCGGCGGGGCTTGAACGCGTCCTGGAAGTCGATGCCGTCGAAGTCGCCGGGGACCGTGCCGCTCGACGCGTAGCGGTAGAGCGCGGTGCGGTAGATGCCGCTCAGCGCCGAGACCGCCACCATCGCCACGAGGATCCACGCCACGCCGATCGCACCGAACACGATGAGGCCGAGAGTGCCGAGCGCGCCGCCGAGAGCGATGATCAGCACGCCGGGGATCATGGCCGCGAAGCCGATGAGGCCGAGCCCACCCTGGCCGATGATGTTCTCGCCCCAGGTGGTCTTCAACAGGTCCTTCGAGCGACCGATCGCCGCGAACACCCCGATGTCCTCGATCACCAGGATCGGGATGGTGAGGAACGTGATCACGGCCCACGCCATGCCGAGCAGCGACCCGATGATCCGCCCGACGATGCCCTGGCGCTCGAGCTGGTTGATGATGAGCGTGACCGTCGCCGTGATCACGGCCCACGGCAGGAGCCGGTGCAACCGGGAGTTGGCGACTTCGAGTGCACCCTTCACGGTGGAGTTCCCGCCCTGGAGACGGGTGTCGGCGCCGGCCACCAGTGCGGCCAGGAAGTAGGTCTGCACGAACGCCAGCGCCAGGTAGCCCACCGCGATGATCACCCAGCCCAGGGGCTGGAGCGAGTCGCCGGTGCTCTTGTTGTCGATCCCCATCGAGGCGATGAGCCCGGCCATCACGCCGACGACCACGAGCGAGGCGACGAAGGAGAAGACCGGGAACCACGCCAGGGTCTTGTCCGACTTGAGCACCGCCCAGGACCGCTTGGCGATGGCCCACGAGATCTGGAATCGAGTCATGTCCCCATTATCGACCATGGAACGGCCGGGTTGAAGTCGGAGCGGGTCCGCGCTTCTCGAAATCTCAGGAGGCCGGAACCCTCCTATTGTCACGCCATGGCAGGCGCCTCGCCCCGTTCGCAGGCCGTTTGTGGCCAGTTTTCGGTAGGGGTCCCGGTCGAGGTCGTGGTCGCGCCGGTCGCGTGAATCTCATGGGCGACCACACCG
>CAWFXC010000004.1:0-525787 GCA_963819735.1 uncultured Actinomycetes bacterium
TAGGATTTCCCCTTGCAGGCGAGGGGAAGCTGCCCCTCTCGTGGGTGACCACGGGATGCGCAGTCGGCTATATGCTGGAAACTCCGGTGTATCTTCCACTACTCGTCGCTTTGATGTCGTAGCCCAGATTTAGGGTGAGACAATGAGCGGCAGTGACAATGTGTGGAGTGCGGACAATCAGCAGGAAAGGCTCACCACCATAGGTTGGCTGGTGGGTTTCGTCGATGGGGAAGGCTGTTTCAGCTGCCCCATCGTCCGGAACGGCTCGATGACCCTCGGCTGGCAGGTACAACCTGCATTCACAGTCGTTCAGGGAGCGTCGAGCCGGGACGTCCTCGAAGAGATGGTTGCGTACTTCGGTTGCGGGCGAGTCTCCGTCAACCGTCGACACGACAACCATCGGGAGGATCTGTACCGCTACACGGTTTCGCGTTTCGGAGACCTGCGGGACATCATCCTTCCGTTCTTCCTGGAGTACCCATTGCGAACGGTGAAGCGAGACAACTTCGCCAAGTTCGCCGAAGTCATCGAGCTCATGGATCACCGCCGGCACCTCGTGGTGTCAGGTCTCATCGAGATCGCGGAGATCGTCGAGACGATGAATCGTCGGAAGCCTTCAGAGGTGTTGAGAATCCTCAGAGACCATACGCCGACCCTCTTTCCGATCTCGCAGGAAGAGGATGAGATGGCCCGTTCCCTACGGCGACGTAGGGAGGCTGGCTAACGCCGGCCCGCCCATCGGGAAGTAACGCCACCCGATAGGTCCACAAGTAACAGACAAAAGCGAAATTCCTTGTCGGGTAAGTTCCGACCTGCACGAATGGCGTAACGACTTGGCTACTGTCTCAACCAGAGACCCGGCGAAATTGCAGTACGAGTAAAGATGCTCGTTTCCCGCAGAAGGACGGAAAGACCCCGTGGACCTTCACTACAGTTTGATGTTGGTTTTCGATATATATTGTGTAGGATAGGTGGGAGTCTGGGAAGCCGGGGCGTCAGCTTCGGTGGAGACAACGTTGAAATACCACCCTGTATGTATTGGGAATCTAACCTGGGCCCGTAATCCGGGTCGGGGACAGCGTCAGGTGGGTAGTTTGACTGGGGCGGTCGCCTCCTAAAGAGTAACGGAGGCGCCCAATGGTTCCCTCAGCCTGGTTGGCCATCAGGCGTCGAGCGTAAAGGCACAAGGGAGCTTGACTGCGAGACCTACAAGTCGAGCAGGTGCGAAAGCAGGGCTTAGTGACCCGGCCGTGGCGTGTGGAAGCGCGGTCGATCAACGGATAAAAGGTACCCCGGGGATAACAGGCTTATCTTGCCCAAGAGTCCACATCGACGGCAAGGTTTGGCACCTCGATGTCGGCTCGTCGCATCCTGGGGGTGAAGCATCTCCCAAGGGTTGGGCTGTTCGCCCATTAAAGCGGTACGCGAGCTGGGTTTAGAACGTCGCGAGACAGTTCGGTCCCTATCCTCTGCGGGCGTAGGAGATTTGAGGGGAGCTGTCCCTAGTACGAGAGGACCGGGACGGACGCAGCTCTCGTGTGCCAGTTGTCCTGCCAAGGGCACGGCTGGTTGGCGACCTGCGGAAAGGATAAGCGCTGAAAGCATCTAAGCGCGAAGCCTGCCTCGAGATGAGATCTCCCACCGGGTTAACCGGGTAAGGCCCCTGGTAGACGACCAGGTTGATAGGCCGGAGGTGTAAGCACGGTGACGTGTTCAGCCGACCGGTACTAATCGGCCGAGGGCTTGGGATTTTTCTTCAAATGCTCGTGCTCGCTCTGGAGCTCTCACTGAGGGCTTATCCATGATCGACATACCTTTGGTGTGCCGATCATGGGCTACGATTACTCTGACAATTCCATAGGTTTCCGGTGACAATTGCGGCGGGGAAACACCCGTTCCCATTCCGAACACGGAAGTGAAGACCGCCAGCGCCGATGGTACTTGGGGGGGAACCCCCTGGGAGAGTAGGTCGTCGCCGGGATTTCTCGAAGCGCCCCCAGCCGCGCAGGCAACTGCAGCGGCGGGGGCGTTCTTCGCGCGTATCGGTACGCTCAATCATCCTTCCAACCCCGATCGGATCGCACGATGGCGCAGGAACAACGAGGTGGCCGGGGCCGGCCGCCGGCGAAGCGAGCGGGCAGCGGCGGGAAGCAGAAAGCCGGCGGCGCGCCCCGTAAAGGCGCGGCCGGAAAGGGCGGGGCCCGAAAAGCAGCACCCCGCAAGGGTGCGCCCCGCAAGGGTGCGAGCGCGGGGTTCGTGAAGGGCAAGGGCAAGGGGGCCAAGGCCGCGCCGCGCAAGGGCACGTCGGGCGCCGGTGGGAAGGGCTCCCCGAGCCGGTCGGGCACGGGCTCGGCGCCCCGGGGCGCTTCAAGTCCGGGCACCTCGGGCACCTCCACCGGCGGCTCAGCCGGGCGGACCTCCTCGCGCGGCGGATCCCCGACGTTCCGAGGGGCGTCGGCAGGTTCCTCTCGTGACGGTGCCCGCTCGGGCTCGCCGGCCGGTTCGCGGGCGGGCGCGACGAGGAGTGGGGGCGCGAAGGCTTTGCCCCGGTCGGGTTCAGCGCGGCCGACAGGCCGATCGACGGGAAGTTCGGAAGATCGGTCGTCGAGGGGCGGTCGGGCGGGTGCATCCGGTGGAACCGGCCGTCCCGACAGCCGCGACAGCCGCGACGGTCGTGGGGGCGGCCGCGGCGGTGCCCCGAGTTCGGCGCGGGCGAGAAGTGGCGGGGCCCCGAGCCGCGACAGTCGGGACCGGCGCGACAGTCGGGATGCTCGTGACGGTCGCGACGGTGGCGGTCGCCCGTCGAGCCGCGGCGCGGGTGGGTTCGGGCCCTACGCCGTCGACCGCCGCGACGAGGAGACCCGAGAAGCGGGACGGGATCGCCGTCCCGCGCCCGCCGGCCGCGGGAGGAGCGACGAGCGGCCTGCGTTGCGCACCGTCGGCAAGCGCACCGACCGCACGCAGGATGATCGCAAGCCCCGGCGCGGCACACCGCCCGCGCCCGCGCGCGGCAAACGGCGCAAGCGCGGCCCGGCCGACGTGCAACAGGAGATGGCGCGCCTCGCCGGTCGCAACGCCAACCGTGCCCTGGGCACGTTGATGGCCGCGGCCGACGCGTTCGCCCACGACCGTGAGCGTGAGACCCTGCGCATCCTGCGCCCCGTGCGTGAGCAGCTGCCGGCGTCGCCCAGCGTGCGCGAGCTCGCCGGCCTCGCGCACTACCGGCTCGGCAACTACGCGGCGGCGGCCAAGGAGCTCGAGGCCTACGCCGAGTTGAGCGATTCGGTCGACCAGAACCCCGTGCTCATGGACTGCTACCGGGCGCTGCGGCGCTGGCGCAAGGTCGAGGAGTACTGGCTCGAGCTGGCCGCGGTGTCGCCGTCGGCGGAGCTGGTGGCCGAGGGGCGCATCGTCTACGCGGGCGCACTGGCCGACCAGGGCCGACTCGCCGAAGCGGTGGCACTCCTGCGCAAGCGGGCGGAGAACGTGAAGACGCCCAAGGAGCACCACCTTCGCCTCTGGTACGCGCTCGCCGACCTCGAGGAGCGCGCCGGCAACCTGGCCCGGGCCCGGGAGCTGTTCCACCAGGTGCGCCGGGCCGACCCCGCGTTCGCCGACGTCGCCGAACGCCTCGCCGCCCTCGGGTAGCCACCCCGGACCCACACCCCTCCGACAACCGTCCCGATAACTGTCGTACTCCCGTCGTACGGTTCGCGCAGCGTTCCCCAATCCTTCCCCCGAACTCCCTCGACGCTGTGTCACCGCGGCCGGCAAGCGGCGGGAAGAGAAGGAGAAGGGGAATGCCCACGATGGAAGTGCCCACGATCGAGACGGCAATCAACCTCAGCGTGCTCTGCGGGCCGTGCTCCGCGGCACCGGAGCTGCGGGTCCTCGAGTCGGGCACCCGGCTCGCCACCCTGGCGATCCGCTGCCCGACCGGCGACGCCAAGGCAACCTCCGTGCCGGTCACGGTCTGGGACCCGCCGGCCTGGCTCGAGACGGTCGAGCCGGGTGAGTGGGTGGTCGTCGTCGGCCGCCTGCGCCGGCGGTTCTACCAGCGGCCCGGCGGCGTCGGGTCCCGCGTCGACGTCGATGCCGAGATGATCGGCCGGGCCCGCGATCGCCGCCGGATCGACGCCGCACTGCGCCGTGCCCTGGCGTCGCTCGAGGCCCTCGGATGACGCCGCGGCCAGATCTCGCGGCGTCGGTCGCCCGGCCCGCGCCCGGGCGCGGGCCCGGGGAGGGAACCCCGGCGGATTCGGCAGCGATTCGAAAGTCAGCCGAAAGTCGAGCCCCGCATCCCGGAATGGGGCACCACGCTCGGTAAGATCGTGACGACCGTCGCCCGGAGCGACCGCCCGGGACGCCGAACACACTTGAACGGCCGACGACGTCGAACCGGGCGATCCGGACGAAGCAATCGACAACCGCAGACCGCGGCGAAGCCCACACAACGAGGTGAGGGACGCGTGACCGCAACACCCGATACCAGAGCGCTCGAGCCCGAAGACCTCGACGAGGTCGTCATCCGATTCGCCGGCGACTCGGGCGACGGGATGCAACTCACGGGCGACCGATTCACCGACGTGAGTGCGGTGTTCGGCAACGACCTGGCGACGATGCCGAACTACCCGGCCGAGATCCGGGCCCCCGCCGGCACGATCGCCGGAGTGTCGTCGTTCCAGGTCCACATCTCCGACCACGACATCGTCACGCCGGGCGATGCGCCCGACGTGCTCGTGGCGATGAACCCGGCGGCGCTCAAGGCCAACCTCGGCGAGCTCCCGCCCGGTTCGACGATCCTCGTGAACTCCGATGCGTTCGACGAGCGCAACCTCTCGAAGGTTGGCTACGACGGCAACCCGCTCGACAACGGCTCGTTGGCGTCGTACCACGTCGTCCAGGTGCCGATGACGTCGCTCACCCTCGAGGCGTGCAAGGACCTCGGGGTGAAGCCGCGTGACGCGGAGCGGTCCAAGAACTTCTTCGCCCTCGGCCTCATCTCGTGGATGTACACCCGGCCGGTCGAGCCGACGATCGAGTGGATCGACCAGCGCTTCTCGTCTCGGCCCCAGGTTCGCGACGCCAACCTCGCCGCGTTCAAGGCGGGCCTGCACTTCGGCGAGACCGCGGAGCTGCTCGAGCACTACCAGATCCAGCCGGCGCGCCTGGAGCCCGGCAAGTACCGGAACATCACCGGCAACCTCGCGGTCGCCTACGGGCTTATCGCCGCGGCCCAGAGCGCCAGCCTCCCGATCCTGTACGCGTCGTACCCGATCACGCCGGCGTCCGACATCCTGCACGAGCTGTCGAAGCACAAGAACTTCGGTATCCGCACGCTCCAGGCCGAAGACGAGATCGCCGCCGCCGCGGTGGCAGTGGGTGCCGCGTTCGCCGGTCAGCTGGGCATCACCGCCACCAGCGGTCCCGGTCTCGACCTCAAGTCGGAGGCGCTCGGGCTCGCCATCAGCCTGGAGTTGCCGTTGGTCGTCGTCGACGTGCAGCGCGGCGGTCCGTCCACCGGACTCCCCACCAAGACCGAGCAGTCCGACCTCCTCCTCGCGATGTACGGCCGCCACGGCGAGTCGCCGCTGCCCATCGTCGCGGCGCGGTCACCCAGCCACTGCTTCGACGCTGCGTTCGAGGCGGTCCGGATCGCGCTGAAGTACCGCACGCCCGTCATCCTCCTCACCGACGGCTACGTCGCCAACGGTTCCGAGCCGTGGCT
Organism: uncultured Actinomycetes bacterium; assembly: GCA_963819735.1. Taxonomy (GTDB): domain Bacteria; phylum Actinomycetota; class Acidimicrobiia; order IMCC26256; family DASPTH01; genus CAWFXC01. The sequence goes on from CAWFXC010000004.1 coordinate 5,729, forward strand.
GCTGCCCGACATCTCGGCGCTGCCCGACATCTCGGTGCCGTTCGCCACCGAACCCAACCACGACGGCGAGTTCTGGCCCTACCTGCGAGATCCGGAGACCCTCGCCCGACCCTGGGCGATCCCCGGCACGCCGGGCCTGATGCACCGCATCGGTGGCATCGAGAAGCAGGACGGCACCGGGAACGTCAACTACGACCCGGCCAACCACGAGCTCATGACCCACATCCGGGCCGACAAGGTGGCCCGCATCGCGGGTGACATCCCGCCGGTCTCGGTGGAGGGCGACGCGGACGCCGACCTGCTGGTGCTCGGCTGGGGGAGCACCTGGGGCCCGATCAGTGAGGCGCTGCGGCGGGTCCGCGCCGACGGCCGACGGGTTGCACACGCGCACCTCACGCACCTCAACCCGTTCCCCGCCAACCTCGGCGAGGCACTTGCGGCCCACCCGAAGATCCTCGTGCCCGAGATGAACCTGGGCCAGCTGTCGAAGCTGGTGCGGGCGGCATTCCTCGTCGACGCGCAGTCCCTCACCAAGGTGCAGGGCCTGCCGTTCAGCGCCACCGAGATCGAATCGAAGATTGTGGAGATGATCGATGCCTGACAACGACGCGGGCGGCAACGGCACGGCGGTGAAGCTCGGCCGCAAGGACTTCCAGTCGGATCAGGAAGTCCGTTGGTGTCCGGGGTGCGGCGACTACTCGATCCTGGCCGCGATGCAGCTCGAGCTCGCCGACATCGGTGTGCGGCCCGAGAACCTCGTGTTCGTGTCGGGTATCGGGTGTGCGGCGCGCTTCCCCTATTACATGAACACGTACGGCCTGCACTCGATCCACGGTCGCGCCCCGCGGTGGCGACCGGGGTGGCGCTGGCCCGACCGGACCTCGACGTCTGGGTCATCGGCGGCGACGGCGACATGTTGTCGATCGGCGGCAACCACCTGATCCACGCGCTGCGCCGCAACGTCAGCCTCAAGATCATCATGTTCAACAACCAGATCTACGGGCTCACCAAGGGTCAGTACTCGCCCACCAGCGAGGTCGGCAAGATCACCAAGTCGTCGCCGTTCGGCTCGCTCGACACCCCGTTCAACCCGGTGTCGGTGGCGTTGGCCGCGGAAGCGACGTTCGTGGCGCGCACCCACGACATGGACCGCAAGGGTATGACGACGGCTTTCCGCCGCGCGCACGAGCACCAGGGCAGCGCGTTCGTGGAGATCTACCAGAACTGCAACGTGTTCAACGACGGTGCGTTCGAGGGGATCACCGCGAAGGAAGCGCGCGCCGACATGCTCATCGAGTTGCGCCACGGCGAGCCGATCCGGTTCGGTGCCGACAACGAGCACGGTGTGGTCCTGAACGAGTTCGGCGAGTGCGAGATCGTCACCGTCGCCGACGTCGGCGAGGAACGTCTCCTCGTGCACGACGAGACGCGTGAGGATCCGGCGTTGGCGTTCGCGCTGTCGCGGTTGTCGTCGGCGCCCACGATGCCGACGCCGGTCGGGGTCTTCCGGTCGATCAGCCGTCCGACGTACGAGGACGAAGTCCAGCGTCAGGTGGTCAATGCGGTCGAGCGTCAGGGGCCCGGCGACCTCTCCAAGCTGGTCGGGGCCGGCGCCACCTGGACCGTCGAGTAGCCAGTTCCGAGTCGTCGGTCGGGGCCCCTCGGGCGTCGGCCCCGGTCGCGGTCAGTCGTCGAGGCCGCGGAAGACCATCCCGGTGCGGGGTTTGGGGGCGAAGAACGTCGTCTTCTCCGGCATGCGCAGGCCGGCGGCGGCGGCGGCGCGGATCGTCTCGACGGTGACCGGGCGCAGCAGCACCGCGGCGTCGACGTTGCCCTTGGCCACGTGCGCCGCCACCGCGACCGCGTCGTTGCGGTAGGTGAGCGAGACGCCAGGTACCGCCGGCAGGACGCCGACGTCGAAGCGGGCCGAGTCGACCGCGCGCAACTCCTCCGGCACGTCGAGCATGCGGGCATCGAGCGCGGGACGCGGCACCAGGAGTGCGAGCCCGTCGCCGTCGACCAGACCCAGGCCGCCTTCGGCGTGCATGGCCGCTTCCAGCGCGGCCACCCCCTCGGGAACGTTGGCGCCCGCGTCGCGCACCTCGAACGAGGTGTGCAGCCCGGCGCGCAGATCGACCCCGGCGACGCCGGCGAGCATCCGGTGGATGGCGCGCACGCACAGTTGCTCGGGGGCCAACTCGACGACCAGCGTCATGATCGAATCGGCGCCCGGGTCGTCGACGTCGTGCTCCCGGCGCTCGGCCCGGTAGTTCCCCGCGGTCTCGTAGCGGTGGTGTCCGTCGGCGAGCACCAACCGTGCGCGTCCGACCGCGTCGGCGATCGCCGCGATGCGCGCCGGGTCGGTGACCCGCCACAGCTCATGGCGAAATCCGTCGTCGTCGACCGCGGTGGCCAGCGGCGCGCCGTCGGGCACGAGCCGCTCCGACAGCCCGGCGGCGAGTGACAGCCCCCAGATCGGGTCGAGGTTGGCGCGGGTGGCCCGGAGCAGCTCCAGGCGATCGCTCTTCGCCTTGGGCAGCGTGCGCTCGTGGGGCATGACGTCGCCGCGCGTGTTGTCGAGCGTGAGCGCGCCGATCACCCCGGTGGTCTGCTGGGGCCGGCCGTCGTCGCCGGTGAACTGCATGCGGTAGATGGAGAACGTCGCCGCGTCGTCGACGACGAGTTGGCCGTCGTGCCGCCACTGCGCCAGCGCCGCGGCCGCGGCGTCGTAGCTGTCGGGGAGGATGAGGCGGACCGCGTTCTGCGGGTCGCGCGCGGCCGAACGCGTCGCGCTGGTCGGGCTCGATCACGTCGTAGGGTGGAGCACAGACCTCGGTGAGGTCGGTGCCGCGGGCGGCGTATCGAATACCGGGGAAGGGAAGAAAGTCGGGCACCGGAGCGATTCATTTGGGGACGGTGCCCGGATTCTCGCATACCGGGCCACCGGAACCGGGTGCCCGGCGGCCGTCGGGCGGAGATCTTCGGAGGACTCCCATGCAATCGGCGTACGACGCGTACCAAGAGGGCAACCGGCTCCTCGCGTCGCAGAACCCCCACGCGGCGGCGGTGGCGCTCGAGCGGGCACGCGAGCTCGAGCCCGACAAGGGATCGGTGCGCGAGACGTTGGCGCGCGCGTACTACCGGTGCGGCCGCATCCCGGCGGCGCGGGCGGAGTTCGAGCGTGCGGTCGAGATCGAGCCGGTCAACGACTACGCCCACTTCGGCCTCGGCCTGTGCCTCCTGCGCCAGGGCGACCGGCTCGGCGCTCGCCGGCACCTCAAGCTGGCGGTGGCCATGCGGCCCGACCACGAGCACTACCGCAACGCGCTCGCCCGGGTGGCCGAGGACGCGTGACCGAAACCACGAACCGGCGGTGACGCCCGCCGATGAGTCGACGCCGACACCGAAACCGACGCCAGTAGCGGTGCCGGTGCCGGCGCCGGTCGTCTGCTGTGATCTCGACGGCGTGATCTGGCGGGGGGACGACCCGATCGCGCCGGCCGCGCGCGGCATCCGGGAGCTGCGCGCCGCCGGACTGCGGGTCGTGTTCGTGTCGAACAACTCGAACTCGCCGATCGGTGACGTCGTGGCCAAGCTCGAACGCATGGGCGTGCCCGCGACGCCGGGCGATCTGATCACCAGCGCGACCGCCGCGGCCTGGTTGCTCGCGCAGTCGCTCGCACCCGGCGCGCGGGTGCTGGCGTGCGCGGGGCCGGGCGTGATCGAGGCGTTGACCGACGCCGGGCTCACTCCGGTCGACGACGGGCCCGCCGATGCGGTCGTCGTCGGCTTCCACCGCACGTTCGACTTCGACGAGCTCGAGCGAACCTCGCGCGCGGTGCGCGACGGCGCCCGTTTCGTGGCCACCAATCTCGATGCCACCTATCCCGTGCCCGGTGGGCTGATCCCGGGGGCCGGCTCGATCGTGGCCGCGGTCGCCACCGCCGCCGGGAGCACGCCGGAAGTGGCGGGCAAGCCGGCCGCCCCGACCGTCGGCCTGATCCGCGAGCGCTTCGGCACCACCGGGGTGGTCGTGGGGGATCGGCCGTCGACCGACGGCGCCCTGGCCGACGCGATCGGTTGGCCCTTCGCACTGGTGCTCTCGGGGGTGACGGCCGCGGTCGCGCCGCCGGGCGGCGAGGCGATCCCGAGCCCGGCCCCGCCGTTCGTGGGCGCCGATCTGGGCGAGCTCGCGCCGGCTCTGATCGCCACCTTCCGGGACGCGTGAACGCCGAGCGCTGAACCGGCGCCTCGGCGTCCGCCCGGGCCCCGAGGGCGACGCGCCGCGTCGCGAGCACTACGAGGCCGCCGAGGCTCGGACCGCCGGCCGGAGCCGGTGCCAAACCCCGGCCGACGCCTGAGCACCGCGTATCCTGCGTCGGTGACCGTGCGCCGGCGACTCGACGCCGAGCTCGTGCGCCGGGGATTGCTCGCGAGCCGCCGGCAGGCAGTGGAGGCGATCGCCGCGGGCCGGGTGAGCGTCGGTGGCAGCCCGGCGCGGGGCGCATCCCGCTTGGTCGGTGCCGACGAGTCGATCCAGGTCGCGGGGGCGGGTCCCCGGTTCGTGTCGCGTGGGGGCGAGAAGCTCGCCGGCGCGCTGGAACGGTTCGCGGTGCCGGTGCGCGGGCGCCGGGCGCTCGACGCCGGCGCGTCGACGGGTGGCTTCACCGATTGTCTGCTCCAGGCCGGCGCCGCCCACGTCGTCGCGGTCGACGTCGGACGCGGGCAACTGGCCTGGAGCCTCCGCGGCGACGACCGCGTCACCGTGATGGAGCGCACCAACGTGCGCGGACTGGAGGCCGACGACCTCGGCGGGCCGGTCGATCTCACCGTCGCCGACCTGTCGTTCATCTCGCTCCTCACCGTGGCGCCCGCGCTGGCGCGCTGCACCGCGCCCGACGGCGATCTCGTGTTGCTGGTCAAGCCCCAGTTCGAGGCCGGGCGGGCGCGTATCGGCAAGGGCGGGATCGTGCGCGACCCGGCGGTGCACCGCGCCGTCCTGCGTGAAGTGCGCGACGGCCTGCGCGACGCGGGCCTGTTCGTCGTCGATCTCATGGCTTCGCCGTTGCGCGGCGCCGACGGGAACGTCGAATTCCTCGTGCGCTGCGACACGGCCGGCCCCGCCCTCGACGACGTCCGCCTCGACGCCGAGGTGCCGGTACCCACCGCGGATGGCGTGGACAGTGATGCCGATGTCGACGCAGGCTGATGCCGACGCTGATCCCGACGCGGACCTCTACGTCGAGATCCACGACGCGCACGTCCCCCAAGCGAGGCCGGCGTGAGCGTGCGCGCGGTGGGGATCGTCCCGCATCCCGACCGCGCCACCGCCACCGACCTCGCCAAGCACGCCGCCGCCCGGCTGGCCGAACACGGTGTCGAGGTGCGCGTGCCCGGGCCCGACGCCGACTCCGCCGGCCTCGGTCATCTCGCGTGGGAGCTCACGGCGTTCCCCGAGGGCCTCGACGTGATCATCTCGCTCGGGGGCGACGGCACCATGCTGCGGGCGGTCGACCACGCCTATGAGGCTGGGGTGCCGGTGCTCGGCGTGAACGTCGGCCAGATGGGTTACCTCACCGAGGTGGAGCCGGCCGACTTCGACGCTGCGCTCGACCGGCTGGTCGCGGGCGACTACGAGGTCGCCGAGCGCATGGTGCTCGAGCTCGACGTGCAGTCGGCCGGCCCCGCGCACGGTCGCTGGTTCGCGCTCAACGAGGCGGTGCTGGAGAAGGTCCACACCGGCCGCCTGGCCCGACTCGACGTCGAGGTGAACGGCACCTTCTTCACCACCTACGCGGCCGACGGCGTGATCGTGGCCACGCCCACCGGTTCGACCGCCTACTCGTTCTCGGCCCGCGGCCCGATCGTGTCGCCGCGGCACCGCTGCCTCCTGCTCACGCCGGTGTCGCCGCACATGCTCTTCGACCGGTCGCTCGTGCTCGCGGCGGAGGAGACCCTCCGGTTCAGCGTGTGCGACGACCGCAGCGTCGTGCTCACCGCCGACGGCCGCGAGCTCGGCGAGCTGGCGGCCGGCGACTCGGTGTCGTGCACCGGCGGCCCCCTGCCCGCCCGCATCGTCACCCTCGGGCCTCGCGACTTCCACCAGATCCTGAAGGCCAAGTTCGGCCTCGCGGACCGGTAGCCGATGCTCGTCGAGCTCCACGTCGTCGACCTGGGCATCGTCGCCGATCTCAATCTCGTCCTCGGCCCCGGCCTCACTGCGATCACCGGCGAGACCGGCGCGGGCAAGACCCTCATCGTCGAGGCGGTCGAGCTGCTCGTCGGCGGCCGGGCCGACGCCGCCCTCGTGCGCGACGGCGCGACGGAAGCGCGCGTCGAAGGTCGCTTCGTGCATCCCGACACCGGCGACGAGACGGTCCTGGCGCGGGTGATCCCGCGCGACGGTCGCAGCCGGGCCTACGTCGACGGACGCCTCGCGACCGCGACCGAGCTGGCCGAGATCGGTGCCGCGTTGGTCGATCTGCACGGCCAGCACGCGCATCAGTCGCTGCTCGATCCCGCGGTGCAGCGCGCCGCGCTCGACCGCTACGCGGGTGCGCCGGCGGTCGACGCCCTCGTGCAGTACCGCGACGCGCGCGCCGCGGTGCGCGCGGTCGAGGCCGACCTCGACGCGTTGGGGGGTGACGCCCGCGCGCGCGCCCGCGAGATCGACCTCCTGCGCTTCCAGGTGGAGGAGATCGGTGCGGCCGGGCTCGACGATCCCGCGGAGGACGTCGCGCTGGAGGCCGAGGAGCTGCTCCTCGCCGACACCGTCGCGCACCGCGAGGCGCTCACCGAGGCCTACGAGGTGCTCGAGGGCGCGGCCCTCGACGCGCTCGGCAGCGCGGTCGCCGCGCTCGACGGGCGCGCGCCGTTCGCGGCGCTCGCCGCCCGGCTCCGGGGCGCGCAGGGCGAGATCGCCGACATCGAGCAGGAGCTGCGCCACGAAGTGGAGCGGGTCGACGAGGACCCGGCGCGCGTCGAGGCCGTCCGCCGCCGGCGTCATCAGCTGCACGAGCTCGGGCGGAAGTACGGATCCACGCTGCGTGAGGTGATCGCCTACGGCGCCGAGGCGGCGGAACGCCTGGCCGAGCTCGAGGGCTACGAGGAACGCGCCGCCGCGCTGGAAGCCGAGCGGGCGAAGCACGCGGATCGGGCCGATCACGCCGCCCGCGCCCTGAGCGGCGTGCGCGCCGATGCGGCCGGGCCGCTCGCCCGCGCGGTCGAGGAGCACCTCCGCGAGTTGGCGATGCCCCACGCCACGCTGGAAGTGCAGGTCGAGCCGGGGGAGCGCACCGACGACGGGGCCGACCGCGTCACCTACCTGTTGGCCGCCAACCCGGGCGAGACCGCCCGGCCGCTCGCCCGGGCCGCGTCCGGCGGCGAGCTCTCCCGTGCGATGCTGGCGGCGCGCGTGGTGCTGACCATGGCACCGCCGACCCTGGTGTTCGACGAGGTCGATGCCGGGATCGGCGGCGAAGCGGGAGTTGCGGTCGGGCGCTTGTTGGCCACGCTCGGTGCGCGCCACCAGGTCTTGTGCGTGACGCACCTGGCGCAGGTGGCGGCGTTCGCCGGCACGCAAGTGGTCGTGGAGAAGGCAGTGGGACAGGTCGGGAGGGTGGAACGTACCGTGGCCACGGCGGCGATCGTCGAGGGTGACGCGCGCGTCTCCGAGCTGTCGCGGATGCTCGCGGGCGTCGGCGACTCCGACCACGCCCGCCGCCACGCGGCCGAGTTGCTCGACACCGCGGCGGCCGCGTTCACCGCGTCCGGTTCCGTGTCCAGCCCCGCGCCCGGCGTCGGCGCGCGGGCCGGCGCGCGAGCAGGGCGCGGGAAGCGCTGATGGCCCGACCGCGCTTGCGCAAGCGGCAACCGGTTCCGTTCGCGATCCAGGGCACGGCCCGGGTGGATCGTCGCACCAAGGACATGATTCCCCGGTTGACGCCGGGTGAGATCGCGGTCATCAACCACCGCGACCTCGACCGGGTCGCGGCCGACGGCCTGATCGAGGCGGGGGTGATCGCGGTCATCAACTGCGGGCAGTCGATCTCCGGGCGTTACCCGAACGGCGGCCCGATCCGGGTTGTCCACGCCGGGATCGCCCTGATCGACGACGCCGGTGCCGACCTGATGGATCGCGTCGACGAAGGCGACACGCTCCGGCTCGAAGAGGGTCGGATCTGGCGCGACGACGAGCTGGTCGGTGAGGGCAAGGTGCTCACCGCGGCCGAGATCGAAGCCGAGATGGAAACGGCCCGGGCCGCGATCGGTGCGGAGCTCGAGCGGTTCGCCGAGAACACGCTCGAGTACATCCGCAAGGAGGCGCAGCTCACGTTCGAGCCGCTGACCCTGCCGCCCCTGAAGACGAAGTTCGAGGGCCGGCACGCGCTCGTGGTGGTGCGCGGTCACGACTACCGCAGCGATCTCGCCGCGTTGCGCTCGTACATCCGGGAGTACCGCCCGGTGCTCATCGGCGTCGACGGTGGTGCCGACGCGCTGCTCGACGTCGGCTGCAAGCCCGACATCATCATCGGCGACTTCGACTCCGTCTCCGAGCGCGGGCTCGCGTGCGGCGCCGAGCTGGTGCACCACGTGCACCCCGACGGGCGCGCGCCCGGCCGCGAGAACCTCCTCGAGTGGGGCGTCGACTACTACGAGTTCGTCGCCGAGGGAACGAGCGAAGACGTCGCCATGCTGCTCGCCTACGAATCGAAGGCGCAGCTGATCGTGGCCGTGGGGACCCACGCGACGATGGTCGAGTTCCTCGACAAGGGCCGGCCCGGCATGGCCTCCACCTTCCTCACCCGCCTGCGCCTCGGCCCGATGCTCGTCGACGCCAAGGGCGTGAGCCGGCTCTACGAGGGTCGCGTCCGCCGCATGGACATCGTCCTGCTCGTGAGCGCCGCCCTGATCGCGATGCTCGTCGTCGGGATCGTCGCCGAACCGATCCATGTCTTCGCGCGAGGCCTCTGGGTGACGCTGAAGGACCTGTTCTCGGGCTGATGATCAACTTCCGGTTCCACGTCGTTTCGCTGATCGCGATCTTCCTCGCCCTCGCGCTGGGTGTCGTCATCGGAGCCGGGGTCATCGACCGCGGCGTCGTCGACACGCTCAACAGCCGCCTCGACCGCGTCGACGCGAAGTCCGACCGCATCCAGAGCCAGAACGACGCGCTGAGCGGTCAGAACAACCAGTACTCGCAGGTGATCACCGGGCTCCAACCCTTCGCGGTGCAGAGCCGCCTGCTGGCCGACTCGATCGGCATCGTGGCCGTGCGCGGCATCGACGGCACCCGGGTGAAGGACACGATCACCGCGTCGCAGCAGGCGGGCGCGACGGTGACGGGCACGCTGTGGCTCGAGTCGAAGTGGGCGCTCAGCAACAACGACGACGTCAAGGCGCTCCAAACCGCGCTCGGGGTGACCACGAAGAACAAGGCGACCCTGCGCAACGAGGGATACAAGCAGCTCGCCACGCGCCTCGCGCTCGCGCCCGGCGACATCGTCGATCCCGCCAACGATCTGCTCGGCGTCCTCCAACGCGCGGGGTTCCTCGGCTTCGACACGGTCGGCGGCATCGCGATCACCGACTTCCCGGGGCGCGATGCGGGCGTCGTCCTGGCCGTGGGGACCAAGGGTTCGATCCCGGCCGACGCGGTGGTGGTGCCGGTGGCCACCGCGTTCCACGGCGCGGGATTGCCGCTCGTGATCGCCGACGACTGGGTCGAGGTCACCGACGGCCCGACCCGGGGCGAGGCGGTGCAACCGGTGCGCGACAGCGACCTCGCCCGGACCGTGTCCACCGTCGACGACCTCGACCTGCCGCAGGGGCCGACCACGGTCGTGCTCGCCATGGCCGACTTGTTCCGCGTGCCGCCGGTCGTCGGCCACTACGGCTACGGCCCGAACGCGCAGCCCCTGCCCGACCCGGTGGCTTCGTGAGCGCACTCGTCAGCCGGCGCGCCGCGCCGGGCCGGTACCCATGAGGCGCGCGCACCGGGGGCGCCTGATCGCGTCGGTGGCGGTCGCGGCGGCACTGTTCGCGCTCGCGCTTGCCGGGTTCGCTTCCCCCGCGGGCGCGGTACCCGCGGCCACGGAGGCCACTGGTCGCGTCCTCGTCATCTCGCTGCCCGCCGTCGAATGGGCCGATTTCGAGACCACGGCCACGCCCAACCTCGACCGGCTCTTCACGCAGTCGTCGATCGGCGCGATGGTCACCAACGGGGTCGACCGGCCCACGTCGCTGCCGGCCGGCTACGCCACGTTGGGTGCGGGGGCGAGGGCCACCGCGAACTCGTCGACCGGCGGCGAGGGCTTCGGGGTCGACGAGCAGTTCGGGCGCGATCCCGCCGGGGTCGTGTTCACCACCCGCACCGGTGTCCCCGCCGGCAACGGGTTGGTGTACATGCCCATCACCGACACTCTCGACGCCAACGATTCCGAGCTCTACGGCGCCAAGGTCGGACTCCTCGGTGATCAGCTCGCGGCGGCGGGGATCTCCCGGGCCGTCATCGCCAATGGCGACGGCACCGACCCCAGCACGCCCCAGAACCGCTACACGCCGTATCGGCGCGCCGCGGTGGCCGGCCTCATGACCAGCGACGGCAAGGTGCCGGGCGGCAAGGTCGATCACGGCATCCTCCGCGCCGATCCCACCGCACCGTTCGGGGTCCGCCTCGACCAGGACCACGTGGTCGCCGCGTTCCGCGCCGCGTGGCGCCCGCGCTCGGTCGTGCTGGTGGAAGGTTCGGATCTGGTGCGCGCCGATCTCGCCGCGCAGTTCGCGTCCGACGAACAGGGCGCGAAGATCCGGGCCGACGCACTGCGTTCGACCGATCAGCTCGTGGGTCGGTTGCTGCAGGACGTCGGTCCGAACGACCTGGTGATGGTGGTCGGCCCGACGCCGCCCACCGACACCGATTCGCTGACCGTCGCCTCCGTGCGCGGCCCGGGCTTCGCGCCCGGGCTGCTGCGGTCGACCACCACACAGCGCGACGGCTTCGTCAACATCACCGACGTCGCCCCGACGATCCTGCGCTACTTCGGCATCGACCGCCCCGACGACATGGAGGGGCGGCGCATGGAGACCGGGGCCACCGGCGCATCGCTCGCCGACCGCACTGCGTTCCTCACGCACGTGAACACCGACGGGGTGTTCCGCGACAGCCTCGTCGGCGCGTCGATGGGCGTGATCGTCGGCGTGGCCGCCGGGCTCGCCATCGCCGCCGCGCTGGTCGACCGGTGGCGCCACGGCGCCGGTCTGCTCGCGTTCGGCGCGCTGTGGCTCCTCGGGTACCTCGATGCCACGTACCTCGCCGGTCCGCTCCACTTCGGCCGCAATGGTGGCCTGGGCGCGTACTGGGCGTTCGTGGTGGGCGTCGGCGCGGTGATCGCGCTCGCGTGCATGCTCGTCACCCGGCGACGGCCGGTCGACTCGATCCTCGTGGGGCTCGGAGCGATGGCCGCGCTCCACCTCGTCGATCTCGTCACCGGCGCGCATCTGGAGTGGAACACCGTGTTCGGCTACTCGCCGACGATCGGCATCCGCTTCGTGGGCGAGGGCAACCTCACGTTCGCGCAGCTGTCGGCGTCGGTGCTGATCTTCGCCGGACTGCTGGCGTGGCGGGTGCCGACCCGACGCGGGATTCGCGTCGCCATCGCGCTCCTCGCGGTGACCGTGCTCATCATCGGCGTGCCGTTCTGGGGCAATGACTTCGGCGGCGCGGTCTCCGCCGCCCCCGGCTTCGCGCTGCTCGCCTGGCTCCTGCTCGGCCGCAAGCTCCGCTGGCGCACCGTGTTCGGACTCGCCGGAGTCCTGATCGCGAGCGCGGTGCTGGTCGGTCTGGTCGATCTGTTGCGGCCGTCCGACGAGCGCACCCACGTGGGCAAGTTCTTCGAGCAGGTCTTCACCAACTTCGACGCCGCGACACTCGTGATCCGGCGCAAGGCGTCGGAGAACCTGTCGGCGTTCAGCCACTCGTTGCTGCTCGGCTGCATCATCATCCTCGCGGTGCTGGTGGCGTACCTCGTGTTCGTGCCCCCGAAGTCGATCAAGCCGTTGCTCGACCGCGTCACGACCGCGCGCCCGATCGCGATCTCGCTCGCGGTCGTCGCCGTCCTCGGCTTCGCGCTGAACGACTCCGGTATCACCATCCCCGGGATGATGGCGGCGGTGTTGGAGAGTGCAGTGGTGGTGCTGCTCGCGCGCGTCGTGTGGAACCAGTCACGCACCGGTCCGCCGGAGGAAGCTCCCGACGACCCGGTCGACGAGGAGCTCGAACCACCGGTCCCCGCCACCACGTCCTCATGACCGTTCAGCCACGGAGGCGGCACGCCGTTCAGCCACGGAGGCGGCACGCCGTTCAGCCACGGAGGCGGCTGTGACCGTGATCGTGGGCCTCGTGGTGGGGCTGGTCACGGTGCGGTTCCTGCGCATCGTGAGCGGGGAGATCCTGGCCTCGCCGACGCTGCTGCGCCGGAACTACCGCGACCACGTCCTGCCGACGGCCGGAGGACTGTTCATCATCCTCGCCGTGCTCCTGATCGAAGCCGGGCGGTCGGTGTTCGGGGCGATCGGCATCGGCGCGCAACCCGGCCTCACCGAGGCCCGCACCGCGGTTCTCTTCGCGGTGTTCGGCTTCGGGTTCCTCGGCCTGGTCGACGACCTCGCCGCGGTCGGATCCGACCGCGGGTTCCGTGGCCATCTGGGCGCGCTGCGCGAAGGGCGCGTCACCACGGGGATGCTCAAGCTGGTCGCGGGCGCGGGGGTCGCGGTCGTGCTCGTCGCCACTCCCGGCTTCAAGTCGGGCCGCACCCTGATCGTCGATGCCATGCTCATCGCGCTGGCGGCCAACCTCGGCAACCTCCTCGACCGCGCGCCCGGTCGCACGATCAAGTTCGGGCTCGTCGCCTACGTTCCCATCGCCATCGTGATCGGCACCGCGCCGATCGGCATCGCCATCGCGCCGGTGATCGGTGCCTCCGTCGGCCTGCTGGGCGACGATCTCCGCGAGCGCCTGATGCTCGGCGACACCGGCGCGAACGTGATCGGGGCCGTGCTCGGTCTCGCAGTGGTGCTCGGATCACGCGACAGCATCCGCCTGGTCGTGATGCTCGTGCTGCTCGGCCTCAACGTCGCCGCCGAGCTGGTCTCGTTCAGCCGGGTGATCGACGCGGTGCCGCCGTTGCGGGCCTTTGATCAGCTCGGCCGTCGCCGCTCCCGGACAGCGTTAGGGCGTGCAGTCGGGGCGGACATAGAGGGTGATCTTGGGGCCGAATTGCTCGGGCTGGTAGCCCTCGGCCGCGAGTCGTTGCGGCAGTCCCTTGAACCGGAGGAAGTGGTCGCCCGACGACGTGACGAGGCCACACACGTCGCGCGCGGAGGCCGCCGCGGCCAGCGACCGTTCGGTGATCTGACCCAGGTCGATGCGTTGGAACGACGTGTCGACGAGCGCGCCCGGGGTGCGATGGCCAGCCCGCCACACGAAGCCCGGATCGTCGCTGATCACCAGCGCGTCGCCGGGCAGCTCGCGAATTCGGTGGACCAGCGCCGCCTCGTTGCCGGTGTAACCGCTCGGCCAGAGAATCGTTCGGTTGTTCGCGACCGCGAACGGCACCGTGATCACCGCGGCGACGAGCAGCACCTTCCACGACGGGGGCCGCAGCCCGGCGAGAAGCGCGAGGGGAGGGATCAGGTGCGCCACATGGGCGCGCCACAACCCCGGCTCCCACACCATGAGCGCCACGAGCATCGCCACCCACAGCACGATCCCGGCCACCGCGAAGCGCAGGTCGACGTCGGCGTTCGCAGGGTCGACGGCCGCGGCGCGGGTTGCCGCCGGCACGGGCGCGCGCTCGCGGGTGAAGTACCGCACGAGGAACGTGACGCCCGCCAGGGCCAGCGCGACGACGACCAGGAGGTCGCGGTCCCACAGCGTGTTGACGATCTTGTGGAGCGCGCCCGCGTACGTGTTCGAGCGCGGCGAGTTCGCGTGGTACGTGTACGACTGGGCCCAGACCCGGCTGAGACCCCAAGGGAGCGCGGTCACGAGGTAGACAGCGACGGCCAGGCCGGCGGCGGTGGCGGCGTCACGCACCCGCCGGTGCGTGAGCAGCACGACGAGGCCGGCGATCACCACCGCGGGCACCGACAGCGCCTTGATCGACACCGCCGCGCCCGCGGCCAGTCCGACCCACACTGCGTTGCGGAGGCGGGGATCGTCGCGGTAGCGCAACGCGAACGCGAGCGCGAGCACCGACAGCGCGAGCGACGGGCCGTCGGCATTGGCGGGTGCGGTGACCCAGAGCACCGAGCCGCTGGTGGTGACGAGACCGGCGGCGAGGAGCGCATTGCCCCGCGTGGTGATCCGGCGCGCGCACGAATACACCGCGATGGTCACGAGCACGCCCGCGGCCACGGGGACGACGCGCGGGGCGTCGAGCGTGCGCAACCCGACCAGGTCGCCCAACCACATCAACGGGAGGAACACCGGTCCCTGGCTCGAGAACACGTCGCGGAACGGCGCTTCGCCCGCCCGCATCGCCAGCACCGACGACGCGAACACGCCGTCGTCGAACACCAACGAACGCGTGGCCAACAGGGCCGGGATGCGGATCAGGATCGACACGATGGCGAGCACCGTCGCGTCGAGTCGCCAGGACGCGTGCCAGCGGGGTCCGGATCGGCGGGGCTCCGGGGGCGAGGGCGTCGCTTCCTCGACCCGGAGCATGCCCGAACCGTAGCGAAACGGTCCTCGCACGCCGGGTCAGTGAACGCGCGGTCGGCGTGCCGGTCGTCGGCGGTCGGCAACCGGTACGCGGATCCCGCAGGTCGGCATGGTACGGTCGGCCACGGCTGAGTTTGCCCGGGCCAAGTCGTGAAATCTCTCGTGCCCGGCCGCGTGCCAGGGCCGCGTACGAGTGGTGCGGGGCGGCACGAGGCAGCGTACGAGACGGTCGAGACCGTACGAGACAGAGGCGGGAGTCAGGCGTTGGCGAAGCACATCTTCGTGACCGGTGGAGTTGCATCCAGTCTCGGGAAGGGCCTCACCGCTTCGTCGCTGGGCCGCCTGCTGAAGTCGCGTGGGCTCCGGGTCACGATGCAGAAGCTCGACCCCTACATCAACGTCGACCCGGGCACGATGAACCCGTTCCAGCACGGTGAGGTGTTCGTCACCGACGACGGCGGCGAGACCGACCTCGACCTCGGCCACTACGAGCGTTTCGTCGACGTGCCGCTCACGCAGAAGTCGAACGCCACCACCGGCTCGATCTACCAGGACGTGCTGGCCAAGGAACGGCGCGGCGCCTACCTCGGCCAGACCGTGCAGGTCATCCCGCACATCACCGACGAGATCAAGAGTCGCATCCTCGCTCTGGCCGCCGACGAGGACGTCGACGTCGTGATCACCGAGATCGGTGGCACGGTCGGTGACATCGAGATCCTCCCGTTCCTCGAGGCCATCCGGCAGTTCCGCAAGGACGTCGGCCGCGACAACGTGTTCTACGTGCACGTCACCCTCGTCCCGTTCATCGGGCCGTCGGGCGAGCAGAAGACCAAGCCCACCCAGCACTCGGTCACCGAGTTGCGGAGCCGGGGCATCCAGCCCGACGCCATCGTGTGTCGCTCCGACCGCCCGATCCCGACGCGGCTGAAGGAGAAGATCTCCCAACTCTGCGACGTCCCCGAAGAGGGCATCGTCTCCTGCGTCGACGCGCCGTCGCTCTACGAGATCCCGCTGGTGCTGCACGACGAAGGCCTCGACGACTACATCTGCGGTGTCCTGCACCTCGGCGACATCGAGCCCGATCTCGACGAGTGGCGCGCCCTCGTGGCGCGGGTCGAGGCGGCCAGCGAACCGGTGAAGATCGGTCTCGTCGGCAAGTACATCAACCTTCCCGACGCGTACCTGTCGGTGGCGGAGGCGCTCAAGCACGGTGGCTACTCGTGCGGCGCCCAGGTCGAGATCGACTGGATCGCCTCCGACGACGCCGAGGGCCTGCTCGCCGAAGGTCGCCTGCGCGGGCTCGACGGCATCGTGATCCCCGGCGGCTTCGGCTTCCGTGGCATCGAGGGCAAGATCACCGCCGCCGCCTTCGCGCGCGAGGAGGAGATCCCGTTCCTCGGCCTCTGCCTCGGCATGCAGTGCGCGGTCATCGAGTTCGCCCGCGACGAGTGCGGGCTCGCGGGTGCCAACTCGAGCGAGTTCGATCCGCACACGCCCTACCCGGTGATCGACCTGATGGACGAGCAGCGCAACGTGGTCGACAAGGGCGGCACCATGCGCCTCGGTCTCTACCCGGCGAAGCTGGTGCCCGGCTCGATCGTGCAGCGGGCCTACGGCGAAGAGCTGGTGTACGAGCGCCACCGCCACCGCTACGAGGTCAACAACAAGTACCGCAACCGGCTGGAGGACGCGGGCCTGGTCTGCTCGGGCATGTCACCCGACGAACGGCTGGTCGAGTTCGTCGAGCTCCCCGGGCACCCGTTCTTCGTCGCCACCCAGGCCCACCCGGAGTTCAAGAGCCGGCCGAACCGTCCGCACCCGCTGTTCGCGGCGTTCGTGCGCGCGGCGCGCGAGCGGGCCGAGGGCCGGTTGCCGCGGCTGCCGATCACCATCGACGCGCCCGCCGTCTGAGGCGGGACCACCGGGTGACGTCGGAACACGGGTTCCGGGTCGTCGGATCGACGACGCTCGCCGACGCCGGGTTCCTCCAACTCGATCGACTGCGCGTCACCGGGCCCGACGGCAGCGAGTTCGACCGTCACGTCGTGCGCCATCCCGGCGCGGTCGTCGTGGTGCCGGTGATCGACGGCGACGCGCTGCTCGTACGCCAGTACCGCGTGGCGACGGGACGCGAGTTGCTCGAGGTGCCCGCAGGCAAGCGC
Source organism: uncultured Actinomycetes bacterium (assembly GCA_963819735.1). Lineage (GTDB taxonomy): Bacteria > Actinomycetota > Acidimicrobiia > IMCC26256 > DASPTH01 > CAWFXC01. Next base: position 22,616 of record CAWFXC010000004.1, read on the forward strand.
GACGTCGAAGGCGAAGCACCCGACGCGACGGCCAACCGCGAGCTGGAGGAGGAGATCGGCTACCGCGCCGGTCGTCTCGACCGCTTGTGCGAGTTCTTCAACTCGCCCGGCTTCTGCGACGAGTACACCCATCTCTTCCTCGCCACCGATCTCCAACCGCGCACTCGTGCCGCGGTGAGCGCGGAGGAAGCGGCGATGACCATCGAGCGGGTACCGCTCGACCGCGTCGACGCGCTCATCGCCGCCGGAGAGCTCGTCGACGCCAAGAGCATCATCGGCCTGCTCCTGGCCCGGCGGTTCCTCGCGGGCGAGTTCGGCGGCGCGTCACCGCAATGACCGTGGCGCGCGCGACCACGGTGAACGACGACCGCGCGGAGTCGGTCGAACCGGCAACCGATTCGCAGCCCGATCAACTGCCCGATCAGCTGGGCGCGCTGCTCGCGGAGTACGACACCTGGTTGCGCGTCGAGCGCGGCCTCGCCGCCAACTCCCTGAGCGCGTATCGCCGCGACCTGCAGCGCTACGCCGCGTACATCCGCCGGCGCGGCGCGGCCGATCCGTCGGCGGTGGATCTGGCGACGGTGAACGAGGCGGTGGTGGCGGCCTACGTCGAGGAGCTCAAGCAGGCCCGCACCGACGACGGCGCGCCGCGCTACGCGCCGGCGTCGATCGCGCGCGCCATCGCCGCGGTGCGATCGTTCCACCGCTTCTGCGTCGAAGAGGGTCTGCTGGTGTCGGACCCCAGCCGCGAGATCGGCGGTCCCCGGGTGCCGCAGGGCATCCCCAAGGCGCTCACCGAAGCCGAGGTCGACGCGCTGCTCGGGGCCGTGCCCGGCGACGGCCCGCGTCCGCGGCGCGATCGGGCGATGCTGGAGACGCTCTACGCCGGCGGGTTGCGGATCAGCGAGCTGGTCGGCCTCGACCTCGGCGACGTCGACCTGCACGACGGCCTGATGCGGGTCCTCGGCAAGGGCAACAAGGAACGGGTGGTGCCGCTCGGGCGTACCGCGCGGGAAGCGGTCGCCGACTACCTGACCCACGGCCGCCCCGAGCTCGCGGGGAACGCTCGCGCGGGTGGGCGCGCGCTGTTCCTGAACGCGCGCGGCGGCCGTCTCACCCGCCAGGGTGCGTGGCTGATCGTGCGCGCCGCGGGCGACCGCGTGGGTCTGCGGGGCCGTCTGTTTCCGCACGTGTTGCGGCATTCGTGCGCCACCCACATGCTCGATCGGGGAGCCGACATCCGCGTCGTGCAGGAGCTGCTGGGCCACGCCAGCCTCTCCACGACCCAGGTGTACACCCGGGTGTCGCCCGAACGGCTCCGGGCGGTCTACGAGGCCGCGCACCCGCGGGCGCGGGGGAATCGCGACACCCCCCGGCGGTAGGCTGCGGGGGTGACCGAGACCACCGACGCGCTCCTGCGTGACCAACTCCGCGAGGAGCGCGACCGCGTCGTCGAGCAATTGGCGCGGCTCGGGCACGGGCCCGAGGCCTCCCTCGATTTCGACGAGAACTTCGCCGACTCCGGGCAGGTCACCGCGGAACGCGGCGAGGTCGACGCGCTCTCGGGCCAGCTCGAGGAGACGCTCACCGACATCGAGGACGCCCTGGCCCGGTACGACGCCGGCACCTACGGCGAGTGCGAGTCGTGCGGCCGGCGCATCCCCGAGGCGCGGCTCGAGGCGATGCCCGCGGCGCGCCTCTGCATCGACTGCGCGTCACCGCGGCGCTGACGCGACCGCGTCTCCAGCTTCCCCCCTGTGACCACCAACTGGCACCAGGCGGTCGTCTACTTCGGCTGCCTCGTCGTCGCGGTGATCCTGCACGAGATCAGTCACGGGGTGGTGGCCCTGTGGTTCGGTGACCACACCGCCAAGAACGCCGGCCGGCTCACGCTGAACCCGATCCCGCACATCGATCCACTGGGTTCGATCGTGCTGCCCGCGATGGGCGCGGTGCTCGGCATCCCCGTCATCGCGTGGGCCAAACCGGTGCCGGTGAACCCCAACGGGATGCGTCACCCCCGTCGCGACATGCTCTACGTGAGCCTGGCCGGGCCGGCCACCAACTTCCTGCTCATGGCGGTGTCGGCGCTCGCGGCGCGTTCGCTGTTCGACCCCACCACCGTTCCGTACAGCTTCACCATCAGTGATCTACCGCTCGGTGTGCAGATCCTGTTCTCGTTCGCATTCGTCAATCTGTTCCTCGGCCTCTTCAACCTGTTGCCCATCCCTCCGCTCGACGGCTCCGCGCTCATCGAGCGGGTGCTGCCCGCGGCGTGGTTGCCCAACTGGTACAAGTTCCGGCCCTACGGTTTTCTCGTGTTGTTCCTCCTCGTGTTCTCGACCGGGGTGCTCCAAGACTTCCTGGCGCCGTTCGAGAACGCGCTGATCCGGTTCGTCTTCCTGTGAACCTGGGCCACCTCGCCGGCCGCTTCGTGCGGGCGCTCTGGCCCGGACCGCCCCGCGCCACCGACGTCGCCTGGGTCGAGCGGGTGCTCTCACCCGACCTGTTCGTGCAGTTCCGCCGGCAGCCCAACCACGATCAACGCCACGCCATCGGCGTCGCCCGTGACGTGCAGGCGCGCCTCGCCGGCACCGAGTACGCCGACGACGACCGCTGGCTCGCGGCCGCGCTGGTGCACGACATCGGCAAGCTGGATTCGCATCTCGGGGTGTTCGCCCGGGTCGGGGCCACGGTGGCGGCTGCGGTGGCCGGGCACGACCGGGCCGACCGGTGGTCGGCCAAGAGCGGGATCGTCCGCCGGGTGGGGCTCTACCTGCGCCACGCCGAGCTCGGGGCGCTGCGCATCCGCCTCGCCGGCGGACCCGAAGCGGCGGCGCAGTGGGCCGAGTACCACCACGAGCCCGACCGCTGGCCCGATCTCGCCATCCCCGCGCCGGTCGTGGTCGCGCTCGACGCCGCCGACAACGACTGACCGGTCACCCGGCCGGGCGGGGGCGGAAGTAGCGGTCGACGAGGAACTCGAGCGGGAAGATCAGCAACCACGAGATCAGGGCCCAGCCCGGGTCGACGTACGCGATCGGGACCGACCCGGCGAAGACCACGACCGGGGCGAGCGACGCCAGCAGCGAGAAGCGGAACTGCTCGGTGGTCAACGGGATGCGCATCAGATGCGCGGAGTGCGCACGCCACAGCAGCATCGCCTCCAGGAAGCTGGCGGTGCCGAGCGTGATCGCGTAGATCACCACTGCGATCGGTCGCTCGGAGTACAAGCCCACCAGCGCGGTCGGGAACGGTGTGAACGCGATCGCGGCCAGGTACACGAGATTGATCTGCATGAACCGCACGTCGACGGCCTGCAGTCGCGCGAAGAAGCGGTGGTGCGCGAGCCAGTACGCCCCGATCACCACGAAGCTGATGAAGAAGCTCAGGATCTCGGATTCCTTGTCGCTCAACGCGTGGCGCAGGTGCGCCCCGGAAACGCGCGGGATGCCGATCCCCACCACGAGCAGCGTCATCGCGATGGCGAACACGGCGTCGCTGAAGAACGCGACCCGATCGAAGTCGAGCTCGGTCGACTTCCGTTCGTAGCGACCGTCGCGACGGCCGAACAGGCCGTCGGTGGGGTCGTCGTCGTCGACCACTTCGCCGTGCGGGTCGTCTTCGTTCACGTCGTCGACCACGACCAGGCGCCCGGTTACCGGTGGCGGGGGAGGAGGCCGGCGGCGTCGCGCGCCCGGGCGAGCACCGGCGCCGCGATGTGCTCGGCCCGCTCGGCGCCGGCGGCGAGGATGCGGGCCACCTCGCCCGGGTCGCGTTCGAGCTCGGCGTAGCGCTCCTGGACCGGGCGCACCAGCTCGACCACCGCCTCGGCCACCGTGGCCTTGAGGGTGCCGTACTGCTCGCCGGCGAGGTCGGCCTCGACCTCGGGGATCGTGCGGTCGGTGGCGGCGGCGAGGATCTGCAGCAGGTTCGAGACACCGGGCTTGGTGCCGGGATCGAAGCGGATCTCGGTGTCGGAGTCGGTGACGGCCGACCGGATGCGCTTGGCGATCGCCTTCGGGTCGTCGAGCAGCTTGATCGTGCCCTGCGGGGAGTCCTCCGACTTCGACATCTTCGCCGCCGGGTTCTGGAGGTCCATGACCCGCGCCCCGACCGGAGGGATGGTCGCCTCGGGCACCACGAACGTGGTGCCGTAGCGGTGGTTGAAGCGGACGGCGATGTCGCGCGCGAGCTCGAGGTGCTGGCGCTGGTCGTCGCCGACCGGGACGAGATCGGTGTCGTAGGCGAGCACGTCGGCGGCCATGAGCACCGGGTAGTCGAAGAAGCCGACGCTCAGCGATTCCTGGCTGCCCTCGCCGTCGCGCTCCGCCTTCGCCGCCTTGTCCTTGAACTGCGTCATCCGCCGCAGCTCGCCGAAGGTGGCGACACAGTTGAGCAGCCAGGTGAGCTCGGTGTGCTCGTGCACGTGGCTCTGCACGAACAGCGTGCAGCGCTCGGGGTCGAGACCCACCGCGAGCAGGATCATGGCGGTGCGCCGGGTGGCGTCAGCGAACGTGGCGGCGTCCCACGGCTTGGTGAGGCCGTGGAGGTCGACCACGCAGTAGAGGGCCTGGTCGGGGGAGGGGGCCGAGTCCTGGGCCGCCACCCAGTGCCGGAGGGCGCCCAGGTAGTTGCCGAGATGGATCTCGCCGGTGGGCTGGATACCCGAGAGCACGCGTGGCATGGGCGGTGAGAATACCGGGACGGCCGCGACCCCCGGGATGTCATTGTCGGGGGGTCGGGGGCCGGTACGCTCGACCCGATGTCGTACGCGGTGCGCACCCCCGTCTTCGAGGGGCCATTCGACCTCCTCCTCCACCTGATCCTCCGCCAGGAGGTCGAGCTGTGGGAGGTCTCGCTGGCCGAGATCGTCGACGGCTACCTCGCCGAGCTCGACCGCCTCGACACCTTCGATCTCGACGTCGCCACCGAGTTCCTCCTCATCGCCGCCACGCTGGTGGAGCTCAAGGCCCGTCGCCTCCTCCCGGGCATCGAGGACCTCGAGCTCGACGAGGAGCTGCTCCGCTTCGAGGAGCGCGACCTGCTGCTGGCCCGGCTGCTCGAGTGCAAGACGTTCAAGGACGCCGCGCGCGCGCTCGAAGCGCAGATGCGCCGGGCCGATCGCAGCGTGCCCCGCCGCACCGGGCCCGAGGAGCCATACTGCTGGATGGTTCCCGACCCGCTGGAGCGGGTGCGGCCCGAGGCCCTGCGCGCCGCTGCGCTGCGGATGCTGGCGGCTACGCCGGAGCCGGTCGTCGACACCGAGCACATCGCCCCCGTGCGGGCCAGCGTGCGCGACGCGGTGGAGTCGGTGCTGCGGTTGCTGCCCGAGACCGAGGCCATGAGCTTCCGCGCCCTCGTATCCGGCGTCCCGCACCGGCTCGAGGTGATCGTCCGGTTCCTCGCGGTGCTCGAGCTCTACAAGCAGGGGATGGTCGACCTCCTCCAGTTCACCAACTTCGGTGAGCTCCTCGTGCGACGGTTGCAGGACGGCGAGTCGGTGCTCGACTCCGCCGGCGTCGCCGACTGGGACGACGACGTCGCCGACCGGGGAACCGACGACGCCGACGACGCGATCGATGCCGAGATCGACGCGTCACTCGTCGCGGCGGTCACATCGGGCACGTCGATTTCCGCGGTTGGGGTGGCGGAGGAGTCGCGGGCGTGACCGACGAGCGTGAGATCGAGGATCGCGCGCGCGACGAGACGGATCACGAGATCGATCGCGACGCGACTCCGGACGTGACTCCCGGTCGCGAAGCGAGTGGCGACGCCGATCGGGAGGCGCGCCGCGCCATCGAGGCGGTCGTGCTCGCGTCGACCGAGCCGGTCGAGGCCCGCCTGCTCGCCCAGCTCGTGGAGCTGCCGGTCACGCGGGTCGAGGAGCTGTGCGACGAGCTGGCGCGCGACTACGAGGCGTCGGAGCGCGGGTTCGTGCTCGCCCGGGTCGCGGGCGGCTACCGGTACCAGACCCACCCTGACCTGTCGCCCTACGTGGAACGCTTCGTGCTCGAGGGCCAGACCGCGCGCCTGTCGGGTCCCGCGCTCGAGACGCTGGCGATCATCGCGTACAAGCAGCCGATCTCGCGGGGCCAGATGTCGGCCATCCGCGGCGTCAATGTGGAGGCCACGCTCACCACGCTCCTCCAACGCGGCTACGTGCAGGAAGTCGGCCGCGATCCCGGTCCTGGCGCGGCGGTGCTCTACGGCACCACGTCCACCTTCCTGGAACGTATCGGGCTGCACTCCGTCGACGACCTCCCGTCGCTCGGCGACTTCGTGCCCGACGCCGCGATCGTCGAAGCGCTCGAGCGCGGCCTACGGGTCAACGACGACCCCACCGCGCCGCTCGAGGCCGACGACGAGTCGTCCGAGGAAGCATCCGCCGCCCACGAGTCGGCCGAGGTCGACGGTCCGGCCGACGAGCGCGTTCCCGAGCCCATCGCCGGCGAGACCCTCGCCGGCGACGCGCCCGACCCGCTCGACTGACGCCGCGGTGGCTCCGGAACCGGCGCCGGCCGACGGCGAACGTCTGCAGGGCGAACGCCTGCAAAAGGTCCTGGCGCGCGCGGGCATGGGCTCGCGCCGGGTGGCCGAGGAGCTCATCGCCGCCGGCCGTGTCACCGTCGACGGCGAGATCGCGGTGCTGGGGCGACGGGTCGATCCCGAACGTGACCGGATCGAGGTCGACGGTGTGGCGGTGGTGGTGAACGACGATCTCGTCTACTACCTGCTCAACAAGCCGGCCGGCAGCGTGAGCACCGCATCGGATCCGCAGGGCCGTCCGACCGTGGTCGAGCTCGTGCCCACCACGCCGCGCGTGTACCCCGTCGGCCGGCTCGACTTCGAGAGCGAAGGCCTGCTGATCCTCACCAACGACGGCGAGCTCACACAGCTGCTCACCCACCCGAGCCACGGGGTGGTGAAGACCTACCTCGCCGAGGTCGACGGCGATCCCACGCCGGGCGAGGTCCGGCAGCTGCGGGAGGGGATCGAGCTCGACGACGGTCGCACCGCGCCGGCGCGAGTAAAGGTGGTGCAGCGCCGCGACGACACCGCGGCCATCGAGATCGGGATCCACGAAGGCCGCAACCGCCAGGTGCGGCGCATGTGCGAAGCGGTGGGGCATCCGGTGCGCCGGCTCGTGCGCGTCCGCATCGGCCCGTTGCACGACCGCAACCTGCGGCCGGGCCAGTGGCGGGCGCTCGGCCGCGGTGAGGTGCGCCGGCTCTACGAAGACGCGGTGTCGGCCGGTGCGTCGAGCATCACCGCGCCGGCCGACGGTCCACCGGCTCCGTCGACCACCACCGCACCCGACACCGCCGCGCCGAACACCGCCGGCCCGCACGACGCACCCGGCTAACCTGCTCTCCCCGTGAGACTCCAGGCGCTGCGCGGCGCGATCACGTGCACCGAAGACTCCAAGGCGGAGATCGACGCCAAGGCTGCGCGTCTGGTGAAGGAGCTGTTCGCGCGCAACGAGCTCGCCAACGACGACGTCGTGAGCATCATCTTCACCTCCACCCCCGATCTCACCGCTGAGTTCCCGGCCACCGCGGCGCGCGCCGCGCTCGGCCTCGACGGCGTCGCGCTGCTCGGGGCCCAGGAGCAGGCGGTCGCCCACGGCACCCCGTTCTGCATCCGCGTCCTGGTCCACTGCTACACGGATCGGTCGCGCGAGGAGCTCCGCCACGTGTTCCTCGAAGGTGCGCGCGGTCTGCGCACCGATCTCACCGACGACACCGCGGAATAGGGCGACGCCGCGTCGTGGTCGCACCGCGCACGGTCGCGCTCATCGGTACCGGTCTGATCGGTGGCTCGATCGGTCTCGCGCTACGCCGCGACGGCGTCGAGGTGCGCGGCTTCGATCGCGACACCGATCGTGCCGCGCGCGCCAAGGCGCTCGGCGCGGTCGACTCCCTGGCCGCGACGGTCGCGGAGGCGGTCACCGGCGTCGACCTCGTGGTGGTGGCGGTTCCGGTCGGCCACGTCGCCGAGGTGGTGGTGGAAGCGCTCGACGCCGGCGCCGCGCTCGTGACCGACGTCGGTTCGGTGAAGGCGCCGGTCGTCGACGCGGTCGACGCAGTGCGCCCGGCGCTCGCCGGTCGCTTCGTCGGCGGTCATCCGATGGCGGGTTCGGAGCAGGAAGGCCTCGACGGCGCCAATCCCGATCTGTTCGTCGGCGCGACCTGGGTGCTCACGCCCACTGGGCGCACGGACCCGCACGCGTTCGCCGAGGTCCGGTCGTGGGTCGCGCAGTTCGGGGCCGAACCGATCGCGGTCGCGCCCGAGCTGCACGACGCGCTGGTGGCGGTCGTGAGTCACGTGCCCCAGCTCGCGGCCTCCACCCTCATGAACGTCGCCAGCGCGGGGAACGAGGAGCACGCGGTGATGTTGCGGTTGGCTGCGGGTGGGTTCCGCGACATGACCCGCATCGCGTCGAGCCATCCCGCGATCTGGCCCGACATCTGCCTGGCCAATCGCGACGCCATCGTCGAGGCCCTCGACCGCTACGTCGACGAGCTGGGGCGGGTCCGGGCCATCGTCGCCGGTGGTGAGCGCGACGCACTGCTCGAGTTGCTGGAGCAGGCCCGTTCGGCGCGGCGCAACCTCCCCGTCGGCATTCCGTCCGACGGGACGCTCTACGAGCTGCGCATCCCGGTGCTCGACCGCGAGGGTGTGATCGCCGAGGTCGCGACGCTGGCCGCGCGCTTCGGGGTGAACATCTCCGACCTCGAGATCGCGCACTCGATCGAAGGCCGTAGCGGTGTGCTGGTCCTCGTCGTCGCCCCGACCGGGCTCGACGCGTTCGAGGAGTCGCTCATCGAGCACGGCTACCACGTCGCTCGGACGCCGCTGCCGTGACCGTGCCCACCGAGCTCGCGGTGCACGGTCGTCGGCCGCTCGTGGGTCGGCTGCGCGTCCCCGGCGACAAGGGCATCTCGCACCGCGCGCTCCTGTTCGCGGCGTTGGCCGACGGTCGCTCGCACATCGAGGGCCTCGCCGGCGGCGACGACGTGGCCCGCACCCGCGCCGCGCTCGGGCACCTCGGGGTGCCGATCACCGGCGCAGGATCGACGGCGACCGTCGAGGGCCGGGGGGTCGACGCGCTCACCGAGCCGACCGGCGTCATCGATTGCGGCAACTCGGGCACGAGCATGCGGATGCTCACGGGTCTGCTGGCCGGCCGCGGGTTCCTCAGCGTGCTCACCGGCGACGCGTCGTTGGTCGAACGGCCGATGCGCCGCGTCGTCGAACCGCTCCGGGTCATGGGCGCCCACGTCGACGGCCGGGCCGACGGTGCGTACGCGCCCCTCGTCGTGCGCGGCGGGGGACTGGTGGGTTGTGCGCACGAGCTCGCGGTGGCCAGCGCGCAGGTGAAGACCGCGTTGATCCTGGCCGGGCTCCAAGCCGACGGCAGCACGACGGTCGTCGAGCCTTCGTCCAGCCGCGATCACACCGAGCGCATGCTCGACGCGCTCGGCGCGCCGATCACCCGGGTCGACGGCCACGCCGTGCGCGTCTCCCGGGGCGCGCCCTCGTCGTTCGCGCTCGACGTGCCCGGCGACCCGTCGTCGGCCGCGTTCTGGGCGGTGGCGGCCGCGATCACCCCGGGCTCCGAGCTCGTGCTCGAAGCGGTGTGTCTCAATCCCACCCGCATCGCGTTCGTCGACGTGCTGCGCCGCATGGGGGCGTGTATCGAGGTCGACGTGCGCGCGACACGGGTGGGGGAGCCGGTGGGGGAGCTGCGCGTCACCGCCGGCCCGTTGACCGCCACCACCGTCGCCGGCGACGAGATCCCCTGGGTGATCGACGAGATCCCGGTGCTCGCGGTGGCCGCCGCGTTCGCCGAGGGTGTCACCGAGTTCCGCGACGCCGCCGAGTTGCGGGTGAAGGAGAGCGACCGCATCGCCACCGTGGCCGAGCTGCTCACCGCGTTGGGGGTCGGGGTGGAGACGAGCGCCGACGGCATCGCGGTCCGCGGCGGGCACCCGCGCGCGGCCCGGCTCGAGAGCCACGGCGATCACCGCATCGCGATGGCCGGCGCGGTCGCCGCCAACGCGATCGACGGCGAGTCGGTCGTCGGCCAGTGGGCCGCGGTGGCGAGCTCCTATCCCGAGTTCACCCGCGATCTCGCCGGCCTCACCGGGCTCGCCGCCGACGGGGCCGGCTGATGGCCGCGCTCGTCGTCGCCATCGACGGCCCGGCCGGCTCCGGGAAGTCGACCGTGTCGCGCGGGGTCGCGCGTGCGCTCGGCCTCCCGATCCTCGACACCGGCGCGATGTACCGCGCGGTCACGCTGGCCGCCATGGAGTCCGGTGTCGACCTCAGCGCGGGCGACCTCGTCGCGGCGGTCGCGCGCGCGGCCGACCTCGATCTCGACGACGGCCGCGTGCTCCTCGACGGCCGCGACATCTCGGCGACGATCCGCGGCCCGGAGGTCACCGCTGCGGTGTCACAGGTGTCGTCGCACCCGCCCGTCCGCACCGTGCTGGTCGATCGCCAACGCGAGTGGGTGGCCGGCCACGGCGGTGCAGTGGTCGAAGGCCGCGACATCGGCACGGTGGTGTTCCCCGACGCGCCGGTCAAGGTGTTCCTCACCGCCCGCGACGATGTCCGGGCCCAGCGGCGTCAGCGCGACGAGGCCGCCGCGGCGCGCGCGGTCGAGGTCGATCACGTGCGTGAGTCGCTCACCCGACGCGACCGCGCCGACGCCACGCTCGGCCGCGCCACCCGACCCGAGGACGCCGCCGCCGACGCGGTTGTGATCGACACCAGCGACCGCGCCGTTGACGACATCATCGACGAGATCGTCGCCCGGGCGCGGGAGGTTGCCTCGTGACGTTCTACCGATTCGCGCGCGCGGTGGTGCTCAGCGTGTGCAAGGTCGTGTTCCGCGTGCGCGTCGTCGGCGCCGACCGGGTGCCCACGTCGGGTGCGTACATCGTGGCGCCGTCGCACCGCTCGATCTTCGACATCCCCTTCGCCGCCTTCATCACCCGCGGTCCGATCCGGTTCCTCGCCAAGGACGACCTGTTCGCGAACCCGCTCGCGGCCAAGTTCCTCGACGCGCTCGGCGCGGTGAAGGTGGAGCGGGGCACCGCTGATCGGGGTGCGCTCCGCGTCCTCGAAGCGGCGCTGCGGGAGGGGTCGCCGGTGGCCATCTTCCCCGAGGGCACCCGCAAGCAGGGTTCGGAGATCGCCGAGCTGTTCGACGGCGCCGCGTTCCTGTCGGTGAAGCTCGGCGTGCCCATCGTGCCGGTGGGCATCGGCGGCAGCGAGCACATCCTCCCCAAGGGAAAGGTGTTCCCGCGCATCCACCGGGTCGCGGTGTCGGTCGGACGGCCGATCGTGCCGCCGGTGCTCGAGGGTCGGGCCCGCCGTGCCGCCGCGGGCCGGCTCACCGAGGAGCTGCAGCTCGAGCTCCAGCGCTGCTTCGACGACGCCGAGCGCCTGGCTCAATAGAGCTGCGCAATAGAGCCGCGAAATACAGCGGCGCGTCAGGGATTGGCGAGCACGTCCGACGCGTCGACGCGACGGTCGTCGGTGAACGCGCCGGCGGGCGCATCCGGAGCCGCGTCGGCACCCCGCGGTCCCGCCGCGGGGCCGCCGAGCATCACCGGCGCGATCTGATCGAGGTTGGCCATGAGCTCGCGCAGCTCCCGCGGGGGCGGGAAGTACTCGTCCTCGTCGGTGACGTGCACCGGCACCACCCCGTCGCGCGGGGCGAGGCGTGCGATGACTGCCTGCACGAGGTCTTCGGGGGCGCTGGCGCCCGCGGTGACGCCGACGACCAGGGCGTCGCCCAGCGCGTCGGCGTCGAGCTCTTCCGGTCCGTCGATGCGCAACACCACCGGGCACCCGGCCGCGGTCGCCACCTTGGCCAGGGCCAACGTGTTCGACGAGTTGGCGCTGCCGATCACCACGATGGCGTCGGCTTCCACCGCGATGGCCTGCAGCGCGGCCTGCCGGTTGGTGGTGGCGAAGCACAGGTCGCCGCGCGCCGCGGTCCAGAGGTCGGGGAACTGCTCCCGGGTGCGGTCCATGATCCCCTCCCAGTCGTGCATGGAGAGAGTGGTCTGGGCCAGCAGCGCCACCCGCGACGGATCGTCGATGGTGGGGAGCACCCGTTGGAGGTCGGCGTCGTCCTCCACCAGGCGGATCGCATCGGGGGCGACGGCCAGCGTGCCCGACGCCTCGTCGTGCCCGCGGTGGCCCACGTAGAGCACGGTGAACCCCTTGCCCGCCCGGACCTTGGCTTCGTGGTGCACCTTGGTGACCAGGGGGCAGACCGCGTCGACCACGAACCGACCCCGGTCGCGCGCCGCCACCACCACCTCGGGTGCCGACCCGTGGGCCGAGAGCATGAGCGGGGCGCCGTCGGGAACGTCGTCGACGCTGTCGACGAAGATCACGCCGAGATCCCGGAAGCGGTCGACCACCAGCCGGTTGTGCACGATCTCGTGGTAGCAGTACACCGGCGGCTCGAAGAGGCGCACCATCCACGACAACGCCTTGATCGCCATCTCCACCCCGGCGCAGAACCCGCGCGGTTGCGCCAGGAGCACCCGGTCGACGGCCATCTCCCGAGGGTACCCGGACCCGTCCGATCTCCCGCCCACCGGGTGGGCGCGATGGGCCCGTACACTGGTGCGATGCCGACCGCCCGTGTGGTGGCGGTCGCGCCCGGCTCGCCGGCTGATGCCGCCGGGCTGCTTCCCGGCGACGAGCTGCTCACGCTCAACGGCGAGATGGTGCGCGACGTCATCCGGTACCAGATCCAGGCCGATGAGCCCCGTCGTCGAGCTCGAGGTACGCCGCGGCGGCCTCGAGCAACTCGTGCTGGTCGAGAAGGCCGCGGGCGCGTCGCTCGGTCTCGACCTCGAGAGCGCGGTGTTCGACCGCGTCCGCACCTGCGACAACCACTGCCCGTTCTGCTTCATCTACCAGTTGCCGAAGGGGATGCGCCCGAGCCTGTCGCTCAAGGACGACGACTACCGGCTCTCCTTTCTCTACGGCAACTTCACCACGCTCACCCGATTCACCGAGGCCGACCTCGAACGGGTCGTCACCGAGCAGCTCAGCCCGCTCTACGTGAGCATCCACGCCACCGACCCCGACACCCGCTCGCGACTGCTGCGCAACCGTCGGGGGGCCACCAGCCTGCGCTGGTTGTCGGCGTTGCTCGACGCCGGCATCGAGGTCCACGGCCAGGTCGTCGTGTGCCCCGGCATCAACGACGGTGATGTGCTCGACGACACGCTGCTCGGCATCCTCGACCGCTACCCGCGCCTGAGCACCGTCGGCGTCGTCCCGCTCGGCGTGAGCGACTACACCACCGAACCCGAGATGCGCGCCCACACGGTCGCCGAAGCGGCGCGCGTCCTCGACGTGGTGGCCGAGTGGCAGGCCCGGTTCGTCGACGCGCTCGGCCGCCGCCTGGTGTACGCGGCCGACGAGTACTACCTGCTCGCGGGCCGGGCGTTTCCTCCGCTCGACGCCTACGACGGCCTCGCGCAGCACGAGAACGGCATCGGCATGGCCAGCGAATTCGCCGAGGAGGTGCGCCGCGCGTTGGCCACCGACGGCGACGGCGACTCCGACGCGGCAAGCGGCGCGGCTCAGGACGTGATCGGCACCCGCAGCGGGTTCTTCGCCTGGGTCGACGGCGCGCCCGCCGAGGGCTACCGCGCGCCCCGCACCGATCGGGTCCCCGCGTCCGCGCCCGGCTCCGCTTCCGCCCCTGTTCGTTTCACCGTTCGGAGTGAGCCGGCGAAGTCCGGGCCCGTGCCCGTCGCCATCCTCACCGGCGAGTACGGCGCGCAAGTGCTCGGACCGGTCACCGACCAGCTCACCGCGGTCGCGGGCGCTCCGGTCCGTCTGCTGCCGATCGCCAACCGGTTCTTCGGTGGCAACATCGGCGTCACCGGCCTGCTCACCGGCCCCGACGTCGCGGCTGCGCTCGCCGACCAACCCGCCTCCGACCGTTACCTGCTGCCCGACGTCGTCCTCTCCAACGGCCGGTTCCTCGACGGCACCACGCCCGCCGACCTCCCGCGGCCGGTCGAGATCGTCGCCACCGACGGCGCGTCACTCGTACAGGCCGTGCGGTCGTCGTCCGCGCCGGTCCCGGTGCGATCGTGACCGCCGCCCCGCTGCCCGTCGTCGCCGTCGTCGGCCGTCCGAATGTGGGCAAGTCCACGTTGGTGAACCGGTTCGTCGGCCGCCGCGACGCGATCGTGGAGGAGAAGCCCGGCGTCACCCGCGACCGCAAGATGCTCGAAGCCGACTGGAACGGCCGTTCGTTCACCCTCGTCGACACCGGTGGTTGGCTCTCGCCCACCTCGGGCGACGGCGCCGCCGCGCTCGCCCGGCAGGTGAGCCTGCAAGCGGAGCGCGCGGTCGCCGACGCCGACGTGATCCTCATGGTCGTCGACGTGAACGTCGGCATCACCGAGGAAGACGCCCAGGTCGCCCAGGTGCTCCAGCGCGCCGACAAGCCGGTGTTGCTGGTGGCGAACAAGGCCGACGACGATCGGCGCGAGCACGAGTCGTGGGCGTTCGCGCGCCTCGGTCTCGGCGAGCCCCATCCGGTGTCGGCGATCCACGGTCGCGGCAGCGGTGACCTCCTCGACGCGCTGGTCGACGCGCTCCCGGAGATTCCGCCCGAGCCGGAGGAAGACCCCGCCGACAAGATCTTCTCGGTGGCAATCGTCGGGCGCCCGAACGTCGGCAAGTCCACGTTGTTCAACCGGATCGTGGGCGACGAGCGCTCCATCGTGCACGACCTCCCCGGTACCACCCGCGACGCGGTCGACACCGTGGTGCAGACCGACGACGGCCCGCTGCGCTTCGTCGACACCGCGGGAATGCGCCGGCGCAGCAAGATCGACGAGCCCACCGAGTACTTCAGCCTCGTGCGCGCGCTCCAGGCCGTCGACCGCGCCGATGCCGCGCTGCTCGTGATCGACGCCCACGAGGGCGTGAGCCATCAGGACCAACGGCTGGCCGAGCGCGTCGATGCTGCCGGCACCGCCATCGTCGTCGTGCTCAACAAGTGGGATCTCCTCGACGCCGAAGGCCGCGCCACGGCCAAGATCGACGTCGCCGATCGTCTCGCGTTCCTCGCCTACGCACCGGTGCTCACCGTGTCGGCACTCACCGGCAAGATGATGCAGCGGGTGCTGCCCGCGCTGCGCGAGGCGGAGGAGGCGTACCACAAGCGCGTGCCCACCGCCGCGCTCAACCGCGTGGTGCGCGACGCGCAGGCCAGCCACCCGCCGCCGGCGTCGAAGCGGCACCGCCCGCGTGTGTTGTACGCGACGCAGGGCGCCAACGACCCGCCCACGTTCACGTTCTTCGCCACCCATGAGCTGCCCCCCACGTATCTCCGCTACCTCGAGCGGAAGATCCGCGAGGCGTTCGACCTCGGCCCCACGCCGGTGAAGATCAGGGTGCGCCGCCGCAACGGCTGAACTTCGCGGAAGTTTCCTCAACTCCTCGGCCGATCGAGCCGAAATAGGGGACCGGAAGAGGCATCTAGCCGGTCATCCCCTGGAGTTGGGCACAAACATGCGTCGTAGGCAGGATCGGGAGCGCGGTGCCGCGTTGGTCGAGACGGCGATCTTGATCCCCGTCATCCTGATGATCACCTTCGGCCTGATCGAATTCTCGTCGGCGTACCAGTCGTCGTCGGTGGCCACGTCAGCTGCTCGTTCGGGAGCGCGTGTCGCGTCGGCGGAAGCCTTGCTCCCGACGTACGCGACCGATGCCGCGGCGGCCGCGGCCACTGCGCTGCACACCGTGGCGAGCACCGAGCCGCAGGTGATGTGGGTCTACCGCGCGAACTCCAGCGGGTATCCGCAGTCGGGCAACTTCACGACCTGCGCGGTGGACTGCATCTCGTACAACTGGATCCCAGGGACGCGCACCTTCGACACCGCGAACCCCGGCGGCAACGGCTGGCTGTACTCGACGCAGCAAGCCTGTAACTCGAACACCGGGTGGGACTCCGTCGGCGTCTACGTGAAGTTGAAGCACAAGTTCCTCACCCAGCTGTTCGGAGCCGACATCACCCTGGCCGACCACGCGGTGTTCCGGCTCGAGCCGGCACCGACCCAGCTCTGTCAAAACGGGACGTAGGGCGTGTTCGCATTCATCGACCGGGTCCGGAACCGCTCGGCGGCCGAAGAGGGCTTCTACATGGTCTTCTTCGCCCTCACGTTCGTGGCGCTGGTGGGCTTCGCCGGCCTCGCGCTCGAGTACAACCGCTGGCAGCAGATCGGGACGCGCGCCCAGAAGGCCGCCGACGCCGCCGCCCTCGCCGGCGCGGTGTTCATGCCCGAGAACGCGGGCAACAAGGCGTACAACACCGCGCAGTCGATCTCGACCGCCAACGGCTTCACCAACGGTTCCGGCGGTATCACGGTGGCCACCACCACCGGGCAGCTCCCGAACCAGCTCAGGGTGACGATCACCGTCCCCACGCACAACCCGTGGGGCGCGATGGTCGGGTACCCGTCGACCACGATCCAGAAGACCGCGGTGGCCGAGTACCAACTCCCGCAGAACCTGGGCAGTCCGCAGAACTCGTACGGCAACGATCCCGAGTCGGCCAGCGCGCAGCCGCAGTTCTGGGGCAACATCTTCGGGCCGTCGTCGGTCAAGAGCAAGGGTGACGCGATCCAGAGCGTCGGACCCAACGCGAGCTCCGTGCTGTGTGACGCCGACAACTGCCCCGGCTCCGTGAACAAGGACTACGACGCCAACGGCTACTTCTACGGCATCGACGTGCCCGCGGGTCAGACCGGCGCGCTCAACGTGCAGGTGTTCGATCCCGCGTTCGTACACGTCGGCGACAACTGTGGCGACAGCGATACCAACGCGAAGAACAGCCTGAACGCGGCGGCCGCGCTCACCGCGGCGCAGATCCCCGGTTACGCGACGATGTCACCCACCATCACGCCGGCGACGCGGTACGCGTCGTCGGGCGCGAGCCCGTACTGCAGTGGTGACAACTTCTACGGCGACAACGGTGCGACCGCGCTGCCGTGGACGGTGTGGACGCTCCGTTCGCCCGACGTCTCCACGTGGGACCCCACGAACAACCCGATCGTGTGCCAGGCCGAGTTCCCGGGGGTCTACCCGGAGACGACGCAGAACACGTCGAACGGCACGGTGAACGCCAACCAACTGGCGACCGACCTCAAGTCGGCGACCGCGTACCCGGGCACGAATCCGGCGGCCACGTTCGCCTCGTTCTTCCGGCAGTGGGTGACCATCTGCAACGTGAACAACCCGGTGCAGGGCACGTACTTCCTCCAGGTGCAGACGGCCAAGAAGATCGACGGGACCGTCACCCCGGTCGGCGGTGGATCGAACCGGTTCTCGATCCGGGTCGGTGCCGGGGGCAACTTCGCCAGCACCAACGGCCTGCACGTGTACGGAAACTCGAAGATGGGGGTCTACGCCAACGCCACCGGTGCCAACACGCAGTTCTTCCTCACCCGGGTGCTGCCGGGCGAGGCGGGCAAGACGCTGGTGCTCAACTTCTTCGACACCGGTGACGCCTCGCAGGCCGGGACGCTCGCGGTGCTGCCGCCGACCGATTCCAACGTGTCGGGTGGCACGTTCAGCAACTGCTTGTACACGGCACCACCGGGGAACTCCGTCCCGCCGTGGGGCGCGTTCTCCAACACGGGGAGCGGATGCAAGATCACCAACGTGTCGTCCGCCAGCTTCAACGGCCAGTGGGTCACGTGGGAGATCCCGATCCCGGCCGACTACACGTGCACCTCCTCCGATCCGCTCGGTTGCTGGACCAAGCTGCAGTTCATCTACCCGCCCGGCACCAACGTGTCCGACACCACCACCTGGTCGGCGTACATCCTCGGCGAGCCCGTCCGCCTGGTGAAGTAGCGCGCGGCGTCCTCCGGTCGGCGTGCGCGTGGCCGGGCGAGTGGGGGTCCGGCGTGCTGCAATGGACGGGTGCCCTGGTGTGACACCTGCGACCGGTTCCTCTCGCCCTCGACCGTCCTGATCGACGGCACCTGCCCGGTCTGCGGTCGCGCCGTCGACGCCGGGAAGGCCCGGGCACCCCTCGCCCCGAATTCGCCGTCGTCGCCTGCGCCCGCGCCCGCCGCCACCGGCGACGGTGCTGCGGTGGCGGCCGTCGGGGCCGCCGCCACCCCGGATGACGACGACGAGGACCTCGGGCCGATCCCGTGGCACCTCAAACTGCTCGCCGCCGCGCTCGCCGTCTACCTCGGGTACCGGGCGATGCAGGGCATCGAGTGGGTATTGGGCAAGTAGCCGCACGAAGCCCTTCGTCTAAGGTGCCCTCCGCGGCTCAGGCCGTGTACGGGCTGTGGCGCAGCTTGGTTAGCGCGTCGGTCTGGGGGACCGAAGGTCCGGGGTTCGAGTCCCCGCAGCCCGACCAGGAAGCACAACAGAGCCTGCTGGCGAGGTGGTCGTCGCGCAGGGGAGGATGCCTCCGGCGCCCGTCATCGGCCGGCGCACGGGGGGATCCATGCTCACCAAGCTCGACGACACGCTCTTCCACCAGGCGCCGACGACGTTCGACCACGCCGTCACCTCGGACCACCGGTTCTACGACCGCTATTGGTTCGAGGTGATCGAACCGGGGGGAGCCACTGCGCTCGTCGCGGGGATGGGCCTGTACAAGAACACCAATGTGCTCGACGGGTACTGCACCGTCGTCCACGACGGCAAGCAGTACTGCCTCCGCGTGTCGCGTGCGCTGCGCCCGAGGATCGACGATCCGTCGGTCGGCCCGCTCACCATCGAGGTGATCGAAGGGCTCCGGCAGCTGCGGCTCGCCGTGGCGCCGGGTGCGTGCCCGATCGCGTGCGACCTGGTGTGGACCGGCACGTACGACGTGATCGAGGAGCCGCCGATGTGGAGACGGCTCGACGGACGCGTGCAGACGCAGGGCGTGCGCATGTACCAGCTCGGGCGCGCCGACGGATGGATCGAGATCGACGGGGTGCGGCGCGACGTCTCGGAGTGGTTCGCGAGCCGTGACCATTCGTGGGGCGTCCGTCCGGGGACCGGAGGGTACGAGCCGGTCACCGGGCCGGCGCGCGAAGCGCACCACGAGTTCCTGCGCGCGTTCCTCTTCTTCGACAACCGCGAGGTGGGTGGGGTCGTCGACATCACCCGCGGCGCCGGCGGACTTCAACGTTCTGTCGGCACGATCCAGTGGCCGAGCTCCGCCGGGCGCGACCCGTCGCCGGTGGTGGTGGCCGACCTGTCGGTGAGCTACCTCGACGGGCTCGGCCCGTCCGAGACCACGAGCCTCGGTTTCGACGGCGCGACCATCGTCGCGCGCACTGCCGCCGGCGACGAGCTCGGCATCGAGTGCGAGGTGGCGGCGCCGGCGTGGGTCCTGCGCGGCACCGGATACGACATGGGCTACGCCGACGGGTTGGGGCTCGGCGTGTACCGCGGTGAGGAGCTGCAGGAGTTCGAGCTGCTCGACGTGTCGTCGCCCTACGAGGTGGTGGTACTTCCCGAGCGCACGTCGTACCCGCACCCGCATCGCGAACACGACGTCGTCGTCCGCATCGACGGCGTCGAGGGCACCGGTCACCTGATGCTTTGGCGCGACTTCACGGACGACGTCGAGGCCCACCTGTGGACGAGCGACGCGGGGGAGCAGGCGCAGTGAGCGGACCGGCTGAGGTGCGCACGTTCGACGACCCGATCCACCAGGTGAGCGAGCGGCCCACGCTCTGGACGCGCGTGAACACCTCGGAGGCCACGCCGGGCGTGCTGACCCCGCTGCACTGGGACTTCTACCGCGCCGCCGAACGGGGCATGCGCGCGAGTGCGTACGACCGCGGCATCTACGACGAGGACGAAGTTGCCCTCCCGCCGGTGGTGGACGACAACTGGACGGGCGCGTTCTTCGGCCGGGTGGCGTTGAGTGTCGACGCATTGCGCGACCTGTACGACCGGGTCCCTGGCACGTCGGCCGACGAGTTCGAGCTCAACATGTTCGGCTCCGTCCGTCCGGAGGCGCTGGGCCATCCCACGCCGCGGTACCACGAACGGATTCTCGAGCGCCGGGAGCGACTGCTCGAGGAAATTCCGCGCGTCGTCGTGACGCTCCACGACGAGTACGACGGGTGGTGGCGCGCCGCGGTGGCACCGGCGACGCGGGCCGACGTCGACGGCGCGGCCTCGCGGTGGCTCGACGCCCGGGAGCGCCTCGAGCGGATCATGCGGCCCCACACCGTGGCGTCGAACTTCGCCATGGAAGGCTTTGCCGCGTTGGCCCGATGGTGTGCGTCGATCGACCGCCTCGACCTCCTGACCGCCTTGAACGGGGGGTACGGAGACACGGAGGACGACCGCCTCGGTGCGGCGCTCTGGCAGACGGCGCGGGGGCTGCGCTCGCGGGAGTCGCTGCTGCTGGCATACGGCTATCAGGGTGACGCGGCAGGCGATCTCCATTCCCGCGTGTGGAGGGAAGACCCGTCCGCGCTCGACTCGCTGCTCGATGCGCTCGGCGACATGGCCACGACCGACGACCCCGAGGTGACGGGCGCGCGTCGGCGCGCGGAACGGCTCGAGGCCGAGGCGGCGTTGCTGGCGGCGGTGCCGCGTTCGGCGCGGCCCGACGTCGAGCGCGCGCTCGACGAGACGCACCACTTCACCGCGCTCCGCCAGCTCGGCAAGGTCACGTTCTGGCGCGCGACCGACGGAGGGCGCGCCGCGACACGGACGCTGGGGGATGCCTTGGCGGCGCGGAACCTGCTCGACGATCCCGACGACGTCTACTTCCTCGTCGCCGACGAGCTGTTCCCTCAGCTCGCGCCCGACGCGCGGGAGCGGGTCGCGTTCCGGCGGGCCCGTCGTCAGGAATACGAGGCGGTGGAGATCCCGCTCACCTGGATCGGCAATCCGGTGCCGACACCGCTCGACGCGGCGACGGACGTGGAGGGTCCCACCGTGCTGGGTGCAATCGGGGTGAACCCCGGCATCGTGGAAGGGCGCGCCCGCGTCGTCTGTGATCCCGTCGCCGACGACCCGATCGAGCCGGGCGAGATCCTCGTCTGCCACACGACGGACCCGAGCTGGGTCGGGTGGTTCCTCGTGGCGGCGGCGCTGGTGATCGATGTGGGTGGACCGATGAGCCACGGCGCGATCGTGGCCCGTGAGCTCGGCGTGCCGTGCGTCATCAACACCCGGGTCGGAACGAAGGTGCTCCGGACCGGCGATCGGTTGCGGGTCGACGGCGCAGCCGGGACGGTCGAGATCATCGCGCGGGCCGAGATCGTCGGCGGGCGAGGATGAGCGCAGGAGCTGGTTCACCAGTGGCCGGTCTGCCACACTCCAACGATCGGCGCCGCAACGGGGAGAGCCGAACCATGCCCACCGAGCACCCGAGCTTCTGTCGCATCTGCGTCGCCGGGTGCGGCGTGGTCGTCACCACCGATGACGGTGGCACGGTGACCGAGGTGCGGGGCAACCGCGACCACCCGCTGTCGGCCGGCTACACGTGTCCCAAGGGTCGCGCCATCCCCGCCGTCCACCACCGCCCCGACCGGTTCACGGAGCCGCTCGTCCGGCGCGGCGGCGACCTGGTCCCGTGCGACTGGGACGAATCCCTGGCCGACGTCGCCGCAACGGTCCGCCGTCTCGTCGACGAACACGGGCCGCGCGCCGTCGGGTACTTCGTCGGGTCGGGCGGCTACTTCGATGCGGCCGGCCTGTTCACGTCGAACCTGCTCATGCGCACGCTCGGCACACCGAGCTACTACTCCGACACGACCATCGACGTCGTGTCCACGATGGTGGTGTCGGAGCTCGTCAGTGGGATGCCGGGATTGCTGGCCAAGCCCGACCTCGACCGCAACCAGCTCGTCATCGTGATCGGCTCCAACCCGGTCGTGTCGCACGGCCAGACCGTGATCATGCCGAACCCGATCGTGCAGCTGCGCGAGCTGGCGGCGCGGGCCGAGCTCTGGGTCATCGACCCGAGGCGCACCGAGACCGCCCAACTCGCGACCGGGCACCTCCAGGGCCGTCCGGGCACCGATCATGCGATCTTCGGGTATCTCGTGCGCGAGCTCCTCCGCGACGGCGCCGACCACGAGTACCTGGCGACGCACGCCCACGGTGTCGAGCAGCTTCGGGCCGCGGTCGAGCCGTTCGACTGTTCGCACACCGCCGCGCTCACCGGTCTCGCGCCGGGCGAGCTGCAACGGTTGCTCGACGCGGTGCGGACCGCGGGCCGCGTCGCGGTGATCACCGGTACCGGCCTCTCGATGGCCACGGACGCGAACATCACCAACTGGTTCATCTGGGCGCTCGAGATCGTCACGCACTCGGCCGACCAACCGGGTGGCGTGGGGTTCACCCCGGGCTTCTTCACGCAGTGGGACGTCAACGCACTTCCGCAGTTCCCGCCCACGGGTACCCGTGCGCCGGGCCCCGACAGCCGCCCCGAGCTGACGAGCTGGATGGGGGAGTACCCGTGCGTCGCGCTGGCCGACGAGATCGAGGCGGGCAACCTGCGCGCGCTGATCGTCGTGGGCGGCAACCCCGCGGCGAACATTCCGAACCCGGCACGGGTCCAGGCCGCGCTCGGGTCACTCGAGCTGCTCGTCGTGGCCGACGTGGTTCCCACCGAGACCACCGCACTGGCGACCCATGTGTGGCCGACCGCGAGCCAGTTGGAACGGGCCGATCTCACCCTGATCCACGACACGCTCATGCCCCACGTGATGTGTCAGTACACGCCTGCGGTCGTCGAGCGCGGCGGCGATCGGCGCCCGATGTGGTGGGCGTTCGGTGAGCTCGGGCGGCGCATCGGCGTCGACGTGCTCGCCGGTCTCGATCTCGACCGCGCGTCGGACGACGACGTGCTCGCCCTGACGCTCGCCACCGCGCGCCGGGGTCTCGACGAGTTGCGCGCCGCGGGCGAACAGGGCCTTCCGCTCGTCACCGACGACTTCGTGTTCGGATGGGTGCACGACCGCGTGCTCGCGGGACGCAGGTGGCAGCTCGCGCCGCCCGACCTCGTCGCTCAGCTCTCCCGGCTCGAGCCGCCACCGCCGCTCGTGCTCGTCCCGCAGCGTCAGATGCGCCACCAGAACACCCAACACCGATCGCTCGGCGACCGCCCGTACGTCCAGCTCAACCCGGCCGACGCGTCGGGAGCCGGAGTGGCCGACGGCGAGCGCGTGACCGTCACGAGCCGTGACGGCGTCGTCACCGCGTTCGCGTTCGTCACCGACGCGATGCGTTGCGGGGCGGTGTCGATTCCCCACGGCTGGGACGCCCCGAACGTGAACGCGCTCGTCAGCGACGCCGAGGTCGACTCGCTGACGGGGATGCCCCGGATGTCGGGAACCCCGGTCACCCTCACCCTCCCGGTCGCGCGACGGTCGCGTTCTGTATGACCGAAGCGGATCCGGCGGCGCTCGCGGCCGGCGTGCTCGACGTGGCGACCGCACCGCTGATCTCGGCGTGGGGACGGCGAGCGGAGGTCGACGGCTGACGCCGGCGCTCGCGAGGTCGCAGGCTCGTGTTCCGCCCGGCGGGCCGGAGAACCGGTCAGCCGGCCGCGTAGTCGATCACGATCGGGAGACCCTGCTCGAGCGGCAGCACGCCGTGCAGCTCGGTGCTCTCCGTGAACTCGCCCAGGGCGAGCGCGACCCGGTACCCGTACTCCGCGTCCTGGCCTTCGGTGACGACGATGCCGCCGGTCCCGTCGGTGAAGAGGTAGTGGGCCACGAGCCCGGGACCCTCGCCCAGTGCGCCGTAGCGCTCGAGGATCTCGCTCGCGGCCGCTTTGGTGTGGCTGTCGGCTCTCCAGCGGTAGATCGTGGTGAACAGCATGGCAAGACCCCCCGAACTCGCTTCCGTGGACGCCCCAGCGTGACCGGATGGGGCGGGACTGTCCACCGCTCCCCCGAATGACCACACAGAGTGGCGCACCGCTTGCTTTTCGTGATATCCTGCTGTGACCAGTCGATCCGGTCCCACGCCCGGGCAGATGGGGAGCAGAAGCAATGGGAGCAACCGAAGCAGCCGACACCCGCGCCGAGGCCGGTTACTCCGGCAATCGCCTCCGGGCGGTTCGCCGCCAGCGGCGCCTTTCGTTGCACGATGTCGAGGCCCGGTCGGGCGAGGAGTTCAAGGCCTCCGTGCTCGGCGCCTACGAGCGCGGGGAGCGGGCGATCTCGCTGCCGCGGCTCCTGCGCCTCGCCGAGCTCTACGACGTGCCTGCCGACCAGCTCCTGCCCACCCGGGCCGGCGACGCCGCGCCCACCGGCGCGCAGCGCCGCGGCGCTCCGGGCGAGGGCGTGGCCATCGACCTCGTCCGGCTCCAGGAGCTGGACCACGACGAGGACGCGGCATTGATCGCCCGCTACGTCGAGACGGTCCAGCAACAGCGCAAGAGCTTCGACGGTGACATCTTCACCATCCGCCACGACGACCTCTGCGTGTTGGCCGCGGTGATGGGCCGCAGTCCGGAAGACCTCGCCGGTCGGCTCGACGAGCTCGGAATCCGTGGGCTCGATCCGCTCGACGCCGCGACCGGCGAGCGCACGTCGTAGCTGTCGTCGCGGGCGCAGCTCGCGCCGGCGCGCGGATGCGCGCATGGTTGACTGCCCCGGGTGGAACTCCGTCCTGAGCCCGAGGCGGCCGACGCGCTGACCCGCGTCGGCGTCTGGGACGATGCCGGCCGCGTCGCCACCCTCACCGTCGTCGTGCGCGACGGGCGTCGAAACGTCGGGGTCGGGCTCGTCGCGCCCCTCACGCTGTCGCGTGCCGACGCGCGCGCGCTGGTCGCTGCGATACGCGGACTCGACGACGGCGACGGAGGCGGCGACGACCGCAGCGGTGCGCTGGTCGTGCACGTCTCCGACGACCTGGTGCGCGACGAGGCCCGCCGCGCCGGATGGACCGGCGCACTCAGGGGAGAGTTGCAGCCACCGCGGTCCGACGCCCGGGTGACCGACGGTAACGACAGCCTCGACGAAACCACCGTCGTCGCCGCCATCAACGCGTTGGTGCCCGGCGCGGTGGTGAGCGTGGCCGCCGCCTTCGGGCTCGGTGCCCGGCCGCTCACGCTGAAGGTGACCGACTCCGGCGGTCGGCGCGTCCTCCGGCTCCGCCTGCCTCGGCGCGACGATCTGATGCCGGAACCATTGGCGTCGGCCATCGACACGACCCTGGCGGTCAAGGACCGGTTCGGACGCATCGCGCGCGGCGTGTCGATCCTGTCGTTCGATCACGGTGGTCCGGCGTTCGACAGTGGGGAGATCGCGGGGTCCACCTGGAACGCGTCGGGCACGGTGTTCCTGAACCCGAACCTCGCCTGTGCCGACGCGCTCGTCGAGCAACGCGCCCGCGCGGCCGCCGGGGGCGGCCACGCGGTGTCGGCGTCGGTCCCGCCACCGTTCACCGCGCTCGACGGCGTGACCGCGCACGAGCTCTGGCACAACCTCGATTCGGCCATCCAGGTGTCGGGAAGCTACGTGCACTTCAACCGGGCCCTCGGCGAGGCGCTCGGTGTTGCGACACTCGAGCACGCGCTGCGGGGCGGTGAGCACGATGCGCCGCCGGAATGGCAGGCCGCGCGTCACCGCCTGGCGACCGAGGTGTCGCCGTACGCGACCACGAACCCGCGCGAGTGCACGGCCGAGATGTTCAAGCTCTGGTGGTGTTCGAACGGCAAGGTCACACCGGTCGTCGCGCGCTTCGGCGAGCTGGTCGACGAGTACTACCCGCGCGCCGACGGCCGGTAGGCCATCGGCGCGGACGCCGCGTCAGGGCGTGGAATCTTCGGCGTGCTGGAGCTTGTACTCCGCCAGCTCGATGACGCGGTCGATGTGACCGGGGCCGCGGCGGAACCGGTCGGCCAGCTCTTCATCGGACAGGCCCGCGGCGCGGCCGCTCAACAAGCGGCGTTCGAGCGGGAGCAGACCGTGCCGTTCCGGCGCGTCGCGATCGGGGAGTCCGGCGAGGACGAGCACCTGCTCGATGCTCTCCTGGCTGCGATTGAATCGTCGGCCGATCTCGGCGGGGACGACACCGGCGGCCGCCAAGCGGCTGACCCGCCGTTCGAGCGGACGGAGGTGAGCGAAGTCAGTCATAGCAACCCACCGTACCCACGTTCGCCGCGAGGCATGCGGCAGCACGGCCAACTAGCGCGGAAATGGGCCCCGCACCCAGAGCCGCACCGTCTCGCGACCGGTCACGATCCACCCGGCGTCGGTGCGCGTCGCCTGGTCGCGGTAGTGCACGCCCATCGCCATGTCGGCCCGACCGTTCCCGGGTTCCTCGAGGTGCAGCGCGACGGCGTAGCTCCACACCGAGGCGTGATCGCCGTCGACCACCGTGTACTGGTTGGTGATGTTGTGCATCGTCGCCGCGTAGGGGGCGACCCCGGCCATGAGCTTCGGCACGTACTCGTCGGCCCGCGCCTCACCGAGCGCGCCGCGCATCACCGCGTCCGAGGCGAAGACGCTGGTCACCATCGCTTCGTCGCGCAGGTCGACGCCGAGGGCGTAGAGGCGGGGTAGCTCACCGACCGCGGCGCGGTCGGCGAGCACGGTGGGGGGGTCGGGGAGGATCGGGCCCCGAAGGGCGGCGACGTCGGGCATGCGCAGGCTCCTGTTCGGCAGTGGGCTTCCGGAGGGCGGGCTTCCGGCGTGCGGGCGGGCGCGGCATCGTACATACGGTCAGCGGCCGCGCCATTCCGGCGGTCGGCCCTCGGCCGCGGCCCGGCCGCCCTCCCGCGCGTCGTCGGTGGCCGCCGCCACCTTCCGCATCGTCTCGCCGAAGCGAATGGCTTCGAGGCTCGGCAGGTGACGCGACCGCACCGCCACCTCCTTCATGGCCCGGGCCGCGAGCGGCGCGCCCTGCAGGAGTCGCGCGGCGAGGCGACGGGCCGCGGGCAGCAGATCGTCGTGCGGCACCACCCAGCCCGCCAGCCCGATGTCGCGGGCGCGCTCGGCGTCGATGCGGTCGCCGGTGAGCAGCATCTCCATCGCGTACTGCCAACCCACGCGCTCGGGCAGGCGGATCGCGCCGAGGATCGCGGGCACGCCGAGGCGAACTTCCGGGTAGCCGAACTCCGCCCGCTCGCTGGCGATCACGAAGTCGCACCAGGTGACGAGGGTGAGGCCGTAGCCGATGCAGTACCCGTTGACCGCGGCGATCACGGGCTTGAAGATCTCCCAGCCACTCTCGAACGAGTTGATCGTCGGCTTCTCCCAGAACGTGCCCGGGAAGTCACCGGTGGATCCGGCGCCGTCGCGCAGGTCGGCCCCCGCGCAGAACGCCTTTCCCGCGCCGGTGACGATCGCGATCCACGCGTCTTCGTCGTCGCGGAACCGGCTGAACGCGTCATTGAGGCCGCGACGCATGGCGCCATTGATGGCGTTCATCGCGTCGGGTCGGTTGTAGGTGATGGTGGCGACGTGGCCGTCGAGGTCGTACAGCACGGGTTCGGAGGTCATGCCATCATCTTGGCCCCAGTCCCCGAACGGAGGCATTCCATGTTGATCATCGCCGGCACTCTCGACGTCGACCCCGCCCGGCGCGACGAGTTCCTGGCCGGTCGGGCCGACGCCCTGCGGGCCTCCCAGGCCGAGCCCGGGTGCCTCGACTACATCATGAGCGCGGATCCGCTCGAGCCCGGCCGGGTGCGCCTGTTCGAACGGTGGGAGAGCAAGGACGACCTCAAGGTGCACCTCGGCGTCCTGAGCCAGGCCAAACCCGAACCCGACGCGGTGCCCGTGCTCGGTGCCGACATCACGCAGTACGAGATCTCCGCCTCCGGTCCGATCGGGAGCTGAGCCGGAGTTCGTGCCGGCAACCATCGGCCCGACGGCCGCACGTGGGCGCGCGGTCAGGCAGGGAAGAACAGGCCGAGGGCGAAGGCGGCCATGCCCACGGCCGCAACGCCGAGCGCCACCGGGAAGAGATCGCGCACAGTCGCGCGGGTCTCGGCCCGGCCGGGTCGGAGTCGCCGGTGCGCGTGAAAGCCCGCGAGCAGAAACGTCACCCCGCCGAGGACGAGGATCGTGGCGCCCACCGCGACGTCGCGGACATGGAGACCGTTGAGGGTCAGACCGCGCGCGATCACGATCCCGCACGCGAGCAGCGCGAGGCCGCTGCGGTTCCACGCGAGGTCGGTGCGTTCGTCGACCACGCTCGGATTCGAGCGCGCGCGCCGCGCGCGCGGAGTCGAGGTCACGAGCCCGAGCCTTCCACGATCACGAGCACGAACCCGATCAGGGCGACGATGCCCACGACAATGGCGACGATCCCAGGGAGGTACGAGCGCGGGAGCGGCCGGTCGTGGCGCATGGCGTCGTCGTTCGACCGCCACTCCAGGAAGCTCATGAACGCGACGACGACGCCGAGCCCGATCAGGGGTAGGCCGAGCAGACGCCGGGCGCCCGGGAAGTCGAACGCGGGGAGCAGTTGCGTGATCGCGAGCCCGGCGGTGATCAGGCCGAGGGCGGTCCGTTCCCAGGCGAGGAAGGTCCGTTCGTTGGCGAACGCGAGCTGCAGGTCGGGCTCGTGGCCGTCGCCGCCGGCTGGCTCTGCGTCGGGCGCGGCCTCGGCCGCCGCGCCATCGCCGGCGTCGCCCGCACCTGTCGAGTCGTCCATCGCCGCTCATCATGGCCCACATTGCGAGGTGCGCCGTGCCGCGACGCGTTCCGGCGCACCGCGGGTGCGGCCCGCGCCGACCGGTCCGTAGGATCAGCGGCATGCCGTTCGATTCGGTCCTGAACTTCCGCGACGCCGGCGGTCACGACACCACCGACGGTCGGCGGGTGCGTACGGGCGTGCTCTACCGCAGCGGCCACCTCGGTGCCGCGACCGACGCCGACGTCGCCGCGCTCGACGAGCTCGACATCCGGCTCGTCGTCGACCTCCGGCGGCCGAACGACATCGCGTTCGAAGGCGAGAACCGGATACCACCGCGCACCCACGTGGTCGCCGTCCCGATCGGCGACTTCGACAAGCAGGCGGGCGTCGACGTCCGCACCCTGCTTTCGAGCGGCGACATCGATCGGATCACCGAGGCGTTCCCACCCGGCCACGCGCGCGCCACGATGCTGCGCGCCGCGCGCGCCAACGTGCTCGACGACACCCACCGCGACCGGTACTCCACCGCGGTACGCGCCATTGCCGGGTCGCGCGAAGGTGCGGTGCTCGTGAACTGCTCGGCGGGCAAAGACCGCACCGGCTGGACCATCGCCATCGTGTTGCTGGCGGTGGGCGTGCCCGAACGCGTCGTCATCGACGAGTACCTGCGGTCGAACGAAGCGCTCGCGCACCGGATGGCCGCGCTCGATCATCTCGCCGCGGCCGGCCTTGACCCCACGCTCCTCACCCCGATCCTCGGGGTCGACGAGGACTACCTCGTGACCGCGCTCGCGGTCGCCACCGAACACTGGGGCGGGATCGAGGGCTACCTCACCGACGGTCTCGGGATCGACGCCGCCGACCGTGAACGGCTGCGGGCGCGTCTGCTCGAAGCCGGCCACTAGCGTCGTGGCCGTGCCCGAGTCCCCGACCGAGCCCCTGACCGTGCCGCGGGTGGACGGCAACGGAGCCGCCGCGGTCCCGGGTGCGCTGGCGGTGATCGCGGCGGGGATCGAGCGGGGCCTCCACCTCGGCGCGCAGCTCTACGTGTCGCTCGACGGCGCCCCGGTCGCCGACCTCGGCGTCGGCCACGCCCGCGCCGGCACTCCGATGACGCCCGACTCGATGGTCACGTGGTTCTCGATGACCAAGCCGACGGTCGCGATCGCCATCGCGCAGCAATGGGAACGCGGTGGCCTCGAGATCGACGATCTCGTCGCCGACCACGTGCCCGAGTTCGCGGCGAACGGCAAGGAGCGCATCACGCTGCGGCACCTCCTCACCCACACCGCGGGGATCCGCGACGCCGACCAGATCACCAGCGCCGCGCCGGGCACGGCCTACTGGGACGAGATCGTCGCCGGGATCTGTGCGATCGCGCCCGAGGATGGTTGGGAGCCGGGCCGACGCGCCGGTTACCACCTCACGTGCGGGATGACGATCCTGGCCGAGGTCGTGCGCCGCATCGACGGTCGCTGCTTCGAGCAGTACGTGCGCGACGAGATCTTCGTTCCGCTCGACATGCCCGACTGCTGGGTCGGCATGTCACCCGAGGTGCGGCTCGAGTACGGCGAGCGCATCGGCACCATGCACCACACCGCCGGCGGCTCTGCGGTGCCGCTCGACATGCTCGACGCGCCCGAGTTCATGGCCCGCTGCACGCCGGGCGGTGGGGGACGTGGGCCGGTGCGCCAACTGGCCCGGCTCTACGAAGCGTTGCTCTTCCGCGGTTCGCTCGACAGTGCGCGGGTGCTCTCGCCGCAGTCGGTCGAGGCCATCACCGCTCGCCACCGCGTGGGGCTGTTCGACGAGACGTTCCATGCGCAGTGCGACTGGGGCCTCGGCTTCGCCATCGACACGTTCGCGATGGGTCGGCACACGTCGCCGCGGGCGTTCGGGCACGGCGGGGCGCTGTCGGCGATCTCGTTGGCCGATCCCGAGTGCGGGCTCGTCGCGGTGGTGCAGACCAACGGCATGTGCACGAACGACGACCACTACCACCGGCTCGCCGACATCATGACCGCGCTGTACGTCGACCTCGGGCTGGCCCCGGCCGGCGCCCCCGGCCGCGACAAACCGTTCCCCTCGGTCGAGCTCACGATCTCCTGACCCCCCGCCTCCTGACCAACACCCCGCCGTCTGGGCTCCTGCGTTCGCCAACCGTCTGGGCTCCTGCGTTCGCCAACCGTCTGGGCTCCGCGGTCGCCGTGCGCCAGAATCGGGTCATGGCTGATACATGGAAGACCACGAACGTCGATGCAGTGAAGGCGGGCGACCGCCTGCGCTACGCCGGGCAGGAGTTCACCGTTGCGCGCGTCGACGCGCGGTTCCTCGGGATGGACGAGATGGTGTGCTTCATCGAGGACACCCCCGAACGTTGGCACGCCTATCCTGCGGCGCGCGGCGCCGAAGTCGAGGTCGACGCGGGCTAGCGCGCGAGCGCGTCGACGACACGCGCCGCCACCACTGCAGCCGGGTCGCGCACGTCCTCGACGATGGCGTCGGGCGGCAGTACCAGCGTGGCCAACTGCGACGACAGGAGGTCGGCGCCGGCGAAGTGGCCGACGCGCCCGGCCAATCGCGCGCCGATCAGGTCAGGGTCCCCGGTGAGGACCACGAAGGTCACGTCGTCGAGGTCCCGAGTGAGCCACACGCGGTACTCGTCGGTCAGCGCCGAACAGGCGAGCACCGCGCCGTCCGCCTCCGCGCGCAGCGCGGCGTTCACCCGGGCGAGCCACGGTTTCCGGCGCGCCGAGTCGAGCGGCCGGCCGGCCCGCATCAGGGCGATGCTCTCGGCGTCGTGGAGGTCGTCGGCGTCGAGGAACGGAACGCCGATCTGCTCGGCCACCAATCGCCCGATCGTCGTCTTGCCCGCGCCGGTGACGCCCATGAACACCACGATCCGACCCACGCGCACTCCACTTCGCAGACTCCCGGCCGCGGTGCCATGATGCGCCACGATGACCACCCCGAGCACTTCGCCGCCCGCTGACCAAACCTCCGACCGCGGCTCAGGACCGCGCCCACTCTCGCACCTGAAGGTGATCGACCTCTCCCGGCTGCAACCGGGAGCGTTCTGCACCGGGCTGCTGGCCGACCTCGGCGCCGACGTCTTGCGCATCGAACAGCCGGGCGCCGGCGATCCGTTGCGCGGCATCCCCGGCGCGCACGAGGCCTACAACCGCGGGAAGCGGTCGATGACCCTCGACCTGAAGCACGCCGAGGCACCGGAGATCCTGCGCCGGCTCGCACGCGGTGCCGACGTGCTGGTGGAGTCGGGGCGGCCGGGCGCGCTCGAGGCGCGCGGGATCGGGTACCCGCAGCTGGCGGAGGAGAATCCCGGCCTCGTCTGGTGCGCGATCACCGGGTTCGGCCAGGCCAGTCCCTACCTCGACCGGGCCGGCCACGACATCACCTTCCTCGGCTACACCGGCCTGCTGGCGTTGATGACGGGCGACGCCCAGCCGCCGGTGCCCCCGCCCACCCCCGACTTCGTGTTGGCGGTGCCGTACGGCGCGTTGCTGGCGACGGTCGGGATCCTCAGCGCGATCGCGGAGCGCGACCGCACGGGCCGGGGGCGGCTCGTCGACACCAGCATCGTCGATTCCGCCACCTGGATCCTGGGCGAGCACGTGGCCCGGGTTGCCGCGGGCGGCAACGCGGGATGGGGGCCCGCGGCCAACCGGCGCGCTTACCGCTGCGCCGACGACCGGCTGATCACGCTGGCGGCCGCCGAGCCGCGCACGTGGGCGGCATTGTGCACCACGCTCGAGCTGCCGGAGCTCGCCGACAAGTTGTACGCACCGCCCGACGAGCAGCGCACGGTCGCCGAGCAGCTCGAGCAGGTGTTCGCGACCCGGCCGGCAGGGGAGTGGGTCGACCTGCTCGCCGACGCCGGCGCCGGCGTGGGCCCGGTGAACCGGGTCGAGGACCTGTTCGACGACGCGCACGTGCAGGCCCGCGGTTCGATCGTGACCCTGGGGGGCGATCCCGACGGTGCTCGGGTCTTGCGCACGCCTGTCCGCCTGCTCGATGCCGACGGCACCGAAGCCCCCTTCGCGCCCGATCCGCCACCGGCCGTCGGCGAGCACACCGACGCGGTACTGGCGGCCGCCGGGTTCACCGCCGACGAGACCGCGGCGTTGCACCGCGACGGCGCGGTGTGAACTACTGACTCCAGGCGGTTTGCAGGCCCTTGGCCAACCACGCGCTGGTGCGGCTCGCGCCGTCGACGGTGAGGTGCACGAGGTCATCGACGCGGACCTGGTGGTACGCGCCGCTGTAGTAGAGGCTCTGCGCGTACTTCCCGTTGCTGTCGCTGAGCGCCTGCCACCAGTCGGCGGTGCCGCCCGCGGCCGGCGCGAGGTCGAACGCGTCGTTGTACGCGAGCTTGGTGGCCACGTCGGTCTTGAGTTGGTAGTTGACGCCGGTCGGGTCGGGTGGCATCGGGGGCGAGGTGACCCACAGCACGTGGAGGGTCCGGCCGTCCATCGCCACGATGTCGGACGGCGCGTGCAGGTAGTCGATGATGCGGTGCGCGGTGTCGCTCCAGGCCTGGAAGAACTGCGGGGAGCCGTAAACGATCCCGCCGGTTTGCGCGCACGCGGCGGAGCACGCGCCCGCCCACTCGATCACGACGGTGTCGACGTCGGGGTGCGCGGCGAGTTGGGCCTTCACGTAGTCGAGCGGCGCGAGGCCGTTCACGGGGTCGAGCAGCCCGGACCCGTTGATGTGCCCGTCGTAAAATGTCACGTCGAGGCCGAGCCTCTGCATCACTGCCGGCGCAACGGCGAACGTGTTGCCCATCAGCGAGTCGCCGATGAGCAGAACGGCGTGGTGGTCGGCATCCGGTGCGACGGTCGGGGTCGGGTTGGCGATCGAGCACGACGCCAGGCTCACCGCCAGCCCCACGGCCAGCAGGAGCACCCCGAGATTCGTGCGCGACCGCATACCGAGGTTTCGACTCGCGCGGTGCGTGACTGAACCGCGAGGTTCGGGCAGCAGGTCGCGACGCATGAAGGGCCGCAAATTACCGGCTGCCGGGGCCCGAGCCGGTGACGGGCGCACCGGAAAGGGCGGCGGCGGTGGGTTCTGTCCCATTCCGGCACGCCGGTACCATCGACACGATGGAGACCGTCGACGATGTCCGCACCGCGCTGGCCGATCACCAGTACCTGGCCGATGAGGGCCTCGCCACCGCCATCTTCCTGGCTATCCGCTTGCAACGGCCGCTGCTCCTCGAGGGCGAGGCGGGCGTCGGCAAGACCGAGGTGGCCAAGGTGCTCGCCCGTTGGACCGGTGGGGAGCTGGTCCGGCTGCAGTGCTACGAGGGGATCGACGCCGCCCAGGCCGTCTACGAGTGGGACTACTCGCGCCAGCTGCTCCACCTGCGGGCGGTCGAGGCCGGGGGTGGTGAGGTCGTCGAGGACGAGCTCTACTCGGAGAAGTTCCTGGTGAAGCGGCCGCTCCTCCGGGCCATCGCGTACGAGCACGACGCGCTCGGTGCCACCGCGCCGCCGGTGCTCCTCGTCGACGAGGTCGACCGCGCCGACGACGAGTTCGAAGCGTTCCTGCTCGAGATCCTCTCCGACTACACCGTCACCGTGCCCGAGCTCGGCACGTTCAGCGCGGCCGTGCCACCACTGGTGGTCGTCACGTCGAACCGCACGCGCGACGTCCATGACGCGTTGAAGCGTCGGTGTCTCTACCACTGGATCTCCCACCCCGACTTCGAGCGCGAGCTGGCCATCCTGCGCGTGCGCGCCCCCGAGGTGCCCGACACACTGGCGCGACAGGTCGCGGCCGCGGTCGAGGTGCTGCGAGGTCTCGATCTCTACAAGCCCCCCGGCGTGGCGGAGACGATCGACTGGGCCAACGCGCTCGCCGCGCTCGGTCACAGCCAGATCGACGAGCGCGCGGTCGGCGTCACGCTCGGCACGATCCTGAAGTACCGCGAGGATCAGGAACGCACGCGCGCGCACGGGATCGACCAGTTGGTCAACGCGGCCACGGCGCGCGGTGCTTGAGCCCGACGAAGCTGCCGGCACCGACGCGCTGCCCGAGCTCGACCGCATCGCGGTGGGCTTCGCGCGTGTCCTGCGGGCGGCCGGCCTCGCGGTACCGGTCGGGAGCACGATCACGTTCGTCGAGGCGCTGGCCGCGGTCGGCGTCGGCCGACGGGAGTCGGTCTACTGGGCCGGCCGGGCCACGCTGCTGCACCAACCGGAAGACGTCGAGATCTACGACCGGTCGTTCGCGGCGTGGTGGGAGCACATCCACGAGGTGTCGTTCGGGGGCGCGCCCGTCGTGCGCGAGGTGATGCTCGCGTTCGACACCGGAGGTGAAGACGAACCCGACGCGGGCGACGACACCGAGGAGAACGAATCGGAGTTGCTGTCGGTGCGCTACAGCCGCGCCGAAGTGCTCCGCCAGCGCGACTTCGCGCACTACAGCCCCGACGAGTTCGCCGAGGCGCGCCGGCTGATGGCCGACCTCCGCCTGACCGGCGCGACCCGGCGCTCGCGTCGCATGCGGCCGAGTCGCCGCAACCGCGGCCGTCCCGATCTCCGGCGGACCGTCCGGCGGGCCATCCGGTCGGGCGGTGAGCCCATCAACCGCGCGTTCGTCGAGCCCGCCGACCGGCCGCGTCGCCTCGTGCTGCTGTGCGACGTGAGCGGGTCGATGGAGGCTTACGCGCGCGGGCTGGTCCGCTTCCTGCACGCCGCGGTCGTGGGTCGCGGGCGGGTCGAGGCGTTCGCAGTGGGCACCCGGCTCACCCGGATCACGCGCGAGCTCTCGTCGCGCGATCCCGACGCCGCGCTCGCGGCGGCAGCCCGGCGCGTCACCGACTGGTCGGGCGGCACCCGCCTCGGTGAGGGGCTCCGCCAGTTCAACGACGAGTGGGGAGTGCGGGGCATGGCCCGCGGCGCGGTGATCGTCATCCTCTCCGACGGCTGGGATCGGGGTGATCCCGCGGTGCTCGGCGAGCAGATGGAGCGCCTCCACCGGGTGGCCTACAAGGTGGTGTGGGTGAACCCGCTGAAGTCGTCGCCGAACTTCGCGCCGCTGGCGCGCGGAATGGCGGCGGCCCTCCCGCACGTTGACGAATTCGTCGAGGGCCACTCGCTGGCATCGTTGGAATACCTCGCCGAGGTCGTGTCCCGGTAGACATGCGGCCGAGCGTGAGTGAGCCTGAAGTGATCAGGAACGAGCACCACAGCAGGAGCGTGTGATGAAAGAAGTGCTGGACGACATCGAACGCTGGCGGGCCGACGGCCACCGCGTCGCCGTGGCCCGGGTGGTGGCGCTCGAGGGTTCGGCGCCGCGCGACCC
Organism: uncultured Actinomycetes bacterium; assembly: GCA_963819735.1. GTDB lineage: Bacteria > Actinomycetota > Acidimicrobiia > IMCC26256 > DASPTH01 > CAWFXC01. The sequence goes on from CAWFXC010000004.1 coordinate 58,595, forward strand.
CGGCGCCACGATGGTGGTGAACGACGCCGGCGAGGTGGCGGGCTCCGTCTCCGGCGGCTGCGTCGAGGGCGCGGTGGTGGAAGCATCGCTCGAGGTGCTCGCGGGCACGCGCGAACGCGGCGTGATCACGTTCGGCTACTCCGACGACGAGGCCTTCTCCGTCGGGCTCACCTGTGGCGGCACGATTCATCTCTACGTCGAGCCCATCGACTGGTAATGAGCGACACGCCCGTCTACGAAGCGCTCCGCGACGCGCTGCGCGAGGAGCGGCCGGTCGCCCTGGCTTCCGTCACCGCGGGGCCGGGGATCGGGGCCAAGTTGCTCGTACGCCCCGACGGCAGCACCGTCGGCTCGCTCGGCGATCCCGGCCTCGACCGGGTCGCGGGCCGCGACGCCCTGGGCGAGCTGGAGGCCGGGCTCACCTCGATCCGCCACTACGGCGAGCACGGCGAGGCGCGTGAAGACACCGTCTCGGTGTTCATCGAGTCGTTCGCGCCGCCGCCGCGCATGATCATCTTCGGTGCCGTCGACTTCACGCGCGCGCTGGCGAGCGTGGCCAAGGTGCTCGGTTACCGCGTCGTCGTGTGCGACGCCCGCGCCGTCTTCGCGACCCGGCAGCGGTTCCCGATGGCCGACGACGTGGTCAACGAGTGGCCCAACCGCTACCTCGAGAAGGTCGGCGATCAACTCGGGCCTCGCGACGCGGTATGCGTGCTCACCCACGACACCAAGTTCGACGTTCCCGCGATCGTGGGTTCGTTGGCGACGAAGGTCGGCTACCTCGGCGCGATGGGGTCGCGGCGCACGCACGCCAATCGGGTGGCGCGGTTGCGCGAGGCCGGGGTCACCGACGAAGGACTGGAACGGGTGATGGCCCCGATCGGGCTCGACATCGGCGCCCGCACCCCCGAGGAGACCGCGGTTTCGATCTGCGCCGAGATCATCGCGGTGCGCACCGGCCGAGAGGCGAAGTCGTTGCGCGACGCCAGCGGCGACATCCACTAGCGCAACTGCGCGCACCGCAACCCGGAGCACTGAACTCGAACAGGAGCGGGACCACCATGGACTACGGCATCGCGGGACGGCGGGCGGCGGTCGCCGCCGCATCGACCGGGTTGGGCCTGGCCACCGCGCGCGCGTTGGCGGCTGAAGGCGTCACCGTCGCCATCTGCAGCCGCTCCCGCGAGCGCATCGATGCCGCGGCCGCCGAGATCGGACCCAACGCGGTGCCCCTGGTCGGCGACGTCTCGACCGAGGAAGGCGCCGCGGCGTTCGTCCGCGACGCGCGCGACGCGATCGGCGGCATCGACATCCTGGTGGCCAACGGTGGGGGACCACCGGCGGGCAACTTCACCTCGACCGACCTCGCGCAGTACCGCCAGGCGATCGAGCTCAACTGCCTGAGCGCGATCGCGATGTGTTACGAGGCGGTGCCCGCGATGCGAGAGCAGCAGTGGGGGCGCGTGCTCGCGATCACGTCGTACGGGGTGCGCCAGCCGATCGCCGGGCTCATCCTCTCGAACGTCGCCCGCTCGGGGCTCACCGCGTTCCTCAAGACCCTCGCCCGCGAGGTGGCCGCCGACGGCGTCACCGTGAACTCGTTGCAGCCCGGCCTGCACGACACCGATCGGCTGCGGGGCCTCTACGGCGGCGACGCCGCGGCCGCGGCGGCGGCGGTACCGGCCGGTGTGCTGGGCCGGCCCGAGGATTTCGGGGCCATCGCGACGTTCTTCTGCTCCGATGCCGCGCGCTTCGTGACCGGCACCGCGCTCCCCGTCGACGGTGGGACCTACACAGGTCTGCTCTGACCGCCAGGGCCTACGCTCTCGGCATGGGTTCGGAGCGCGATTCACGCATTCTCACGCTCCCCAACGTGATCTCGTTGGCCCGGCTCGCCTGCGCGCCGGTGTTCGTGTGGCTCCTCGCCGACGATCACCTGCTCGCGGCCGCGGCGCTGCTCGCGGTGCTCGGTGCATCCGACTGGGTCGACGGCTGGATCGCCCGGCACTTCGATCAGGGCAGCGATCTCGGCAAGGTGCTCGACCCGGTCGCCGACCGGATCCTCCTGCTCGTCGCCGCCATCGCGTTGCTGATCCAGGGGAGCGTGCCGATCGTCGTGGGGGTGCTGGTGCTCGCCCGTGAGCTCCTCGTGAGCGTGGCCGCGTTGGTCCTGGCCGCGGCGGGCGCCCGGCGCATCGACGTCCAGTGGGTCGGCAAGGCGGGCACGCTCGCGCTGATGTTCGCCTTCCCGCTCTTCCTGTGGGCCGACGCCATCCACGGCACCGGTCACGACGCGGTGCTGGCCACCGCATGGTTCTTCACCGTGAGCGGCCTCGGGCTCAGCTACTACGCCGCGTTCACCTACGTGCCCATCGCGCGCGAGGCGTTGCGCGAGGGGCGGCACAACCGAACCGTGAGTCCGGCGGGCGGGCCGCCCGGCGCGCGCACGGCAGGGGAGAGGAGCGTGGCCCGGTGAAGGCGGTCATCCTCGCGGGCGGTGAGGGCACGCGCCTGCGGCCGCTCACCAGCAACACTCCGAAGCCGATGATGCCGTTGGCGAACAAGCCGATGATGGAACACATCGTCAACCTCCTGTCGCTGCACGGCTTCGACGAGATCGTGGTGACGGTCGCCTTCCTCGCCAACCAGATCCGCGACTACTTCGGCGACGGCTCCGACTTCGGTGTCACCATGCGCTACGCCACCGAAGACTCGCCCCTCGGCACCGCGGGTTCGGTGCGCAACGCGGCCGACGAGCTCGACGACACGTTCCTCGTGATCTCGGGCGACGTGCTCACCGACATCGACCTCACCGCGTTCGTGAAGGCGCACCGCGACGCCGGCGCGGCGGCGTCGATCGCGTTGAAGCACGTCGAGAACCCGCTCGAGTTCGGGATCGTGATCACGCAGTCCGACGGCACCATCGAACGGTTCCTGGAGAAGCCCACATGGGGTGAGGTCTTCTCCGACACCATCAACACCGGGATCTACGTGCTCGAGCCCGAGGTGTTCGAGTACATCGAGTCCGGCGCGGTGGTCGACTTCTCGGGCGACGTGTTCCCCGCGCTGCTCGCCGACGGCCACACGCTCCACGGCCACGTCGCCGAGGGCTACTGGGAAGACGTCGGCACGCTCGAGGCCTACATCCGCTCGCACGCCGACGTCCTCGACCAGCGGGTGCGGGTCGAGATCGACGGCTTCCAGCTCGGCGACCGGCGCTGGATCGGCACCGACGTCGAGATCAGCCCCGAGGCGCGCATCGAGGAGCCGGTCGTCGTCGGCGACAGCTGCCGCATCGAGGCCGGCGCGCACCTCCGCCCCTACACCGTGCTCGGCACCGACGTGATCGTGAAGGCCGACGGCTTCCTCGAACGGGCGATCTGCCACGACCACGTCTACGTCGGCCCGGGCGCCAACCTGCGCGGCTGCGTGATCGGTCGCAACACCGACCTCCGGGCGCACGTGCGCGTCGAAGAGGGAACGGTCGTCGGCGACGAGTGCTTCGTCGGGCAGGACGCGGTCATCAACCCGAACGTCAAGGTGTACCCGTTCAAGACGGTCGAGTCCGGCGCGATCGTTACGTCGTCGATAGTGTGGGAGAGCCGGGGCGCCCGCACCCTGTTCGGGCGACGCGGCGTGCGCGGCCTCGCCAACGTCGACGTCAACCCCGAGGTCGCGGTACGGCTGGCCACTGCCTACGGCACCGCGCTCCCCAAGGGTTCGACCATCACCACGAGTCGCGACACGAGCCGCATCGCCCGCGCGCTCAAGCGCGCGCTCATCGCGGGGATCAACCTGTCGGGTGTCAACGTCGAAGACATCGAGCTCGCCACCGTGCCGCTCACCCGCTTCCAGGTGCGCAACAGCCTCTCGCAGGGCGGCATCACCGTGCGCCTCGCGCCCGGCGATCCCGACACCGTCGAGATCCGCTTCTTCGACCGCGACGGTCGCGACCTCGATCCCGGCCTGCAGCGGAAGATCGAACGGCTGCTCTACCGCGAGGACTACCGCCGCGCGTTCGGTGGCGACATCGGCGACATCGTGTTCCCGCCCCGTTCGCTCGAGTTCTACTCCGCCGCCCTCGAACGGGTCGTCGACATCGACCGGGTGAGCGAGCGCGCGTTCAAGATCGTGCTCGACTACTCGTTCGGCGCCGCGTCGATCGTCATGCCCAGCCTGCTCACGAAGCTCGGCGCCGAGGTGCTCGCGGTCAACCCGTTCGCGTCCACGTCGTCGGCCACCTCGACCGCCGAGGTGCGCGACAAGCAGGTGGCGCGCATCGCCGAGCTCGTGCGCGTGTCGGGGAGCGACCTCGGCTTCGTCATCGATCCCGAAGGCGAGCTCGCCATCACCGTCGACGACACCGGCCACGTGCTCGCGGGCGACGAGCTCCTGCTCGCGATCGTGGCCCTCATCGCCGAGGCCGAGCCCACCGCGAGCGTGGCGGTGCCGGTGAACGTCACCGGCGCGGTCGAACGGATCCTCACCGCCGACAACGCGGTGGTGCGCACCAAGCTCTGGGGCGCCAGCCTGATGGAGACCGCCACCGCCCGCGCGGTGATGTTCGCGGGCACGCCCGACGGCGGCTGCATCTGGCCCGAGTTCCTGCCCGCCTACGACGCCGCGGTCACCCTGGTGAAGCTCCTCGACCTCCTCGCCGCCACCGACCGTTCCCTCGGTTCGGTCGTGGCCTCGCTCCCCGCGATCCACGTCGCCCACGAGACGATCGTCACCCCGTGGGAGCGCAAGGGCACGGTGATGCGCGAGATCGTCGAACGGGCCGGCTCCCGCGAGGTCGAGCTGATCGACGGCGTGAAGGTGGTCGACGGCGAGGAGTGGGCGCTCGTGCTGCCCGACCCCGACGAAGCGCTCACGCACGTCTGGGCCGAGGCGGGGAGCGAAGCGGCGGCACGAGAGCTCGCGCAGGACTACGTGCGGCGCATCCGTACCGTGCTCGGCTGACGTCCCTGGGGCTGAGGCGCTCGAGCGCAGCCGGGCTCGGGGGAACGTCGGGCGGGCGGCGTACTATCCGGCCATGAATTTTCCCGAGGGCCTGCGGTACAGCGCGGAACACGAATGGGTCGCGGTCGACGGCCCCCGGGCGCGGATCGGCATCACCGACTTCGCCCAGGACTCGTTGGGCGACGTCGTCTACGTCGAGCTTCCCGCGGTCGGAGCGAATGTGCTCGCCCACGCGAGCTGCGCCGAGGTCGAGTCGACGAAGTCGGTGTCGGAGATCTTCTCGCCGGTGAGTGGCACGATCGTCGAGGTGAACTCGGGCCTCGACGACGCGCCCGAGCTGGTGAACTCCGATCCCTACGGGGGTGGGTGGATCTTCGGCGTCGAGATGGCGGACCCTTCGGAGATCGACTCCCTGTTGTCTGCTGCTGCCTATCAGGCTTTGGTCGAAGAAGGCTGAGCTGCTCGTCGTGCGCTTGCTCTTTTTCCGCGGCGGACGTTGTCGCGGGTCTGCGGGCTACTCGTCCTCGCTCGTTCGCGTCTCCGCTCGCTTCGCTCGCTTCGAACACTCGCTGCGGGCGAGCATCCCGCAGCCCCGCGTGCCTTCGGCCGCGTCGCGGCTCGGGGCACTTCGCCGGTGACTGAGAAGTGGGGGCTGGTCGACGATCTGGCTTCGGGGTTTTGTGCTGCGGAGCAGATGGGGGCGGATTGGGGGATGCTCCTCGCGGTGGCTGCGGGGGGGATGCCGGGGTTGCGGGTGTACCGGTGGGTGCCGGCGGCGGTCTCGCTCGGGCGGTTCCAGGACGACGGTGATGTCGATCGGGATGCGTGCGCGCGGTTGGGCGTCGAGGTGGTGCGACGGCCGACGGGCGGGAAGGGGCTGCTGCACGGCGGCGACCTCACCTACGCGGTGGCCATGCCGCGGCCGGCGGGCGCGGCCGGTGGGGTCGACGCGGTGTACGAGTTGTTGGCCGGCGCGTTGATCGCGGGGTTGGCGCGGTTGGGGGTCGATGCGGCCATCGCCCGCAACGACGGACCGGCGGGGCCGGTGTGCTTCGCCGGGCAGCAGGGCGCCGACCTCCGGGTGGGCGACCGCAAGCTGTGCGGCTCGGCGCAGGTGCGCCACCACGGCGCGGTGCTGCAACACGGCTCGATCCTGCTGCAGCGCCTGGCCTACGACGAGACCGATGTGTTCCGTCCCGCGCCCGGCGCACGAGAGGACGCACGGGCGCAGCTGCGGGCGGCGACGGTCACGCTGGAGGAGCTCGGCGCGCCGACGGATCACCGGGTCGTGGCCGACGCGCTCATCGAGGGTTTCGCCACCACCCTCGACCTCGACTTCACCTCTCGGGTCGAGGCCCCCTCAACCAACGCGTTGCACCTCCCGTCGACGTAGAGGTACAGACCCGGGCCGGGGAGGGCTACCCTCGGGCCATGCGATGCCGCCAGTGCGGCCACCAGAACGAGTTCGGTTCCAACTTCTGCTCGTCGTGTGGCAGCCCGCTGCCCCACGAGGACGAGTCCACGATGAGCCTGGCCGAGCTGGCCGAGAGGCTGGAGCTCGACGAGGAGCTCGGCGCCGCCCTCGCCGAGCTGCCGCCGGGCATGGGCATGTTGGTGGTGCGGCGCGGACCCAACGCGGGGAGCCGCTTCGTGCTCGACTCCGACGTCACCGCCCTCGGCCGTCATCCCGATTCCGACATCTTCCTCGACGACATCACCGTGTCCCGCCGTCACGCGGCGATCCGCCGCACCGACGACGACCGCTACGAAGTGAGCGACGTCGGCTCCCTGAACGGCACCTACGTCGATCACACGCGCGTCGACACCGCACCGCTGCATCACCTCGCCGACCTCCAGGTCGGTCGATTCGTGCTCGTCTTCCTCGTCGGAGGCATCGTAACGTGAGTTCCCGAGAACCTGCGCACCTGTCGATCGGCGAGGTCCTCGCCGAGCTCCGCGACGAATTCCCCGACATCACGATCTCCAAGATCCGGTTCCTCGAGAGCCAGGGGCTCGTGAATCCCGAGCGCACCCCGTCGGGGTACCGGAAGTTCTACGACCACGACCTCGCCCGGCTGCGGTGGATCCTGCACCAGCAGAAGGAGCACTTCCTGCCGCTCAAGGTCATCAAGGAACGCCTCGACCAACTCCCGCCGGGCGACGAAGCCCTGCTCGATCCCGGGCCCGCCACCGCCGCCCTCGCCGCGAGTGACGACGACACCGGTGACGACGCGGTCGCCGAGGCCGACACCGACACCGACAGCGGTGACGACGTCGACGCCGCGGCGCCGGCCGCCGCCGCGGTCGCGGAACCGGCAGCCCCCGCGCCGCCGACGCCACCCGCCAAGCGCCCCCGCCGTCGCACCCCGACGTTCGCGCCGACGCTGCCGCTCGACGTCGATCCCGACGACCCGCCGCTCGACGCGACCGGCGACGGCAGCTACTCCCGCAGCGAGCTGGCGGACGCCGCCGGTCTCGACGACGCCCAACTCGTCGAGCTGGAGAGCTACGGCCTGATCGCGCCCGCCCGAGAAGTGGGCGGCGAAGCCCGCTACGACGACGACGCGCTCGAGGTCGCCCGCATCTCCGCCGGGTTCTTCCGCCGAGGCATCGAAGGCCGACACCTGCGCATGTACCGCACCTCGGCCGAACGGGAGGCGGTGCTGTTCGGGCAGGTGCTCATGCCCTACGTCCGCCAGCGCAATCCCGAGGCGAGGGTCCGGTTGCAGGACGAGTTGGTGGAGCTGGCCACGCTGGGCCGCCGGCTGCGCACCGCGCTGTTGCGCGAAGCCGTGCGCGAGACGCTCGCGGAGTGAACGAACCCGCCTTCGTCCCGACCCCGGCCACGCTGCTCGACGAGCGCGAGATCGAACAGTGCGTGGCGCGCCTGGCGGGTGAGATCGCGGCCGATCATCCCGACGGCGTCGTGTTGGTCGGCGTGCTCAAGGGCGCGTTGATCTTCCTTGCCGATCTCGCGCGCGCGATCGAAGGGGTGGAGGTGGCCGTCGACTTCATCGCGATCTCGCGCTACGCGCCCGACTCCGGACGCGTGCGGATCCTGCACGACGTCGACCTCGAGCTCGAAGGACGCGACGTCGTCATCGTCGAGGATCTCGTCGACACCGGGCTCACGCTCGGCTACCTCGTCGAGCACGTGAAGGCGCGCGGCGCGCGATCGGTCGACGTGTGCACGCTGCTCGATCGGCGGGCGCGTCGCATCCTCCCGTTGGCCGTGCGTTACGTCGGCGTGGAGATTCCCGACGTGTTCGTGCTCGGGTACGGATTGCACCGGGCCGACCTCTACCGGAACTTGCCGCGCGTGGTCGAGGCCGACCGCACCGTCGTGCGGGATCGGCCCGCCGCGTACGTCGACGTGCTGTACGGCCGATGACGTCGAATCGGCTCGGCCCGGGGCCCCGCCTGGGCACGGTGCTACGCTCCTGGTCCAGGACGAGTCGGAGGCGCCCGTGATCCCGATGTCTCTTGTCGGAGTCCGAGTCGAGGTTCCGTCGAACCAACCGATCGTGCTGCTCCGCGAGAACGAAGGCCAGCGATACCTGCCGATCTTCATCGGCCAGCCGGAGGCGACCGCGATCGTCTACGCGCTGCAGGGCATGGAGACGCCCCGGCCGATGACGCACGATCTGTTCAAATCGGTCCTCGACGACCTCGGCACCAAGGTGCTGCAGGTCATCATCACCGAGTTGCACGACGGCACCTTCTTCGCCGAGATCGAGTTCGCCCGCAACGGCGGCACCTACCGGATCTCCTCCCGGCCGTCCGACGCCATCGCGCTGGCGGTCCGCTACCCGGAGCCGGTGCCGATCTACGCCAACGAGGAAGTCCTCGAAGAAGCCGGCGTGCTGTTCGAGCAGGACGAGGACGAAGAGCAGATCGAGCAGTTCCGGGAGTTCCTCGACCAGGTGCGCCCCGAAGACTTCGCCCACGGGGCGGAGTAGCCCGCAGCACGCCCCACGGGCGGTCCGAACCCCTTCGGTGAGCCTCGGCGACCGTGCGCGGCGCCCGTGAGCATCCGTTGACGGTGTGCCGTCCAGGGGCTAACCTCACAGTTCCGTAACTACGACGCTGTACTTCAGGCTGACGCCCGGTCAAGGGCAGGTCGAGGGTCCGGGTCGATGCGGCAACACTGCGCGAACGCCCAGAACGAGGTCGCATGCCCCAACCCCGGAAATCGAGCGCATCCCGCACCGAGCAGCCGATGCTCGACGGGCTCGCGCCGAAGCCGCAGGAGCTCGGATTCCGCGGGCCGCAGGTGTGCAAGATCGTCGGCATCTCGTACCGCCAGCTCGACTACTGGGCGCGCACCGACCTCGTCCGCCCGTCCATCGCCGACGCGCGGGGGAGTGGCACGCAACGCAGCTACTCCTACCGGGACCTCGTTCGGCTGAAGGTGGTCAAGAGCCTCCTCGACGCCGGGGTGAAGTTGCAGACCGCCCGCAAGGCGATCGAATACCTCCGCGAAGATCTCGGTGAGGACTGGGCCACCGCGAGTCTCGTGCTCGACGGCACCAACTCGGTGCTGGCCCGCACCGACGACGCGTTGATCGACCTCGTACGCCACGGCCAGGGCGTGCTCAACATCGTGCCCCTCGGGCACATGCTGGAGCAGCTGGACGCCGGCGTGCGCGAGCACGTGGGCGAGGTGCAAGCAGAGCAGGGAGGCTGACCATTCCGGAGTCGCTCCCTCACGAGCACGTGCGGTTCGCCCACAACTCCGAACGGCAGTTCGCGAAGTTGCTCGACTTCTACGCGATCAAGTGGGACTACGAGCCGCGCACGTTCGTGCTCGAGCGCGACACCGACGGCAACCCGGCGCAGGCGTTCACCCCCGACTTCTACCTGCCCGCGTACGACCTCTACATCGAGATCACCACGCTCAACCAGAAGCTGGTCACCAAGAAGAACCGCAAGGCCCGGCGGCTGCAGGAGATGTACCCCGACGTCTCGGTGAAAGTGCTCTACCAGCGCGACTACCTGCAACTGCTCGTGAAGTACGGGCTGGAACCGCCGTCGCAACTGGTCGCCGCCGGGGGAGTGCCCGGCGCCGCGTCCGACACCGCGCGGCCGCTCGACCTGTTCCCGGAGCCGCGCCCGCAGGCGCGCCCCGGTGCCGCCGCCGAGTCGGCGTGAACGACACACTCCGCCGAAGCCCCCTCGACGCCGAACACCGCGCCCTGGGCGCCCGCATGGCCGAGTTCGGCGGCTGGGAGATGCCCATCCAGTACACCGGCGTGCTCGAGGAGCACCGCGCCTGCCGGGAGCACGCGGTCGTGTTCGACGTGTCGCACCTGGGCTCGGTGCGGGTGCACGGCGCCGGCGCGTTCGCCACGTTGCAGTGGGCGTTCACCAACGACCTCGACCGCATCGGCCCCGGGCGCGCGCAGTACACGCACCTGCTCGACCCCGGCGACGCCCACGTCGTCGACGACATCATCGTGTGGTGGGTGGCGCCGGGCGACTTCCTGGTGATGCCCAACGCGTCGAACACCGCACCGCTCGTGCGCGCGCTCGAGGAGGCGGCGACGGTCCACGGTGGGGGAGAGTGCACCGTCGTCGACGTCACCTCCACCCGTGCCGTGCTCGCGGTGCAGGGCCCCGAGGCGCGCGAGCGGTTGGCCACCATCGCACCCGAGTACGCGGCCGTGGCGCGCTTCGCGGTGCAGGCCGTCGACTTCGCCGGCGCATCCGGCTGGGTGGCGGGCACCGGCTACACGGGCGAAGACGGCGTCGAGCTCCACGTGCCCGCGGCGGCGGCCTCGGAGTGCTGGGCGCGCCTCCTTGCCGCGGGCATCACGCCGGCGGGGCTCGGGGCGCGCGACACGTTGCGGCTGGAAGCCGGGCTGCCGTTGCACGGCCACGAGCTCGGCCCGGGGATCACGCCGCTGCAGGCCGGGCTGGCCTGGGTGGTGCGCTTCGACAAGGGCAACTTCCGGGGCCGGGCCGCGCTCGAGGCCGAGCACGATCGGGGCGTCGCCCGTCGGCTGCGCGGCCTCGTGGTCGAAGGCCGTCAGATTCCGCGGGAGGGGTACCCGGTGTTGCGCGACGGCGTGCCGATCGGCACCGTCACGAGCGGCAACTTCTCGCCCACCCTCGGGCACGGGATCGCGCTCGCGTTCCTTCCTCCCGACACCGTCGACGGCGACGAGCTCACGATCGAGGTGCGCGGCCGCGCCGTGCCGGTCTCGGTGACGAAGTTGCCGTTCGTCCGCCGGTAGCCTCGGCTCTCATGAGCCGCGAGTTCGCCGACCGCCACATCGGGCCGTCGCCCGACGAGATCGCGACCATGCTCGACGTGTTGGGCGTGGCCATCCTCGACGAATTGGTCGACCGCGCGGTGCCGGAAGCGATCCGCGACCGCACCCCGTTGGCGCTACCGGAGGGGCTCACCGAAGCCGAGACGCTCGCCCGGCTGCGGGGCCTGGCCGACCGCAACCAGGTGCTCACGTCGCTCATCGGCACCGGCTATTCGGGCACCATCACCCCGCCGGTGATCCAGCGCAACGTGTTGGAGGACCCCGCCTGGTACACCGCGTACACGCCGTACCAACCCGAGATCTCCCAGGGTCGGCTCGAGGCGCTGCTCAACTTCCAGACGATGGTGAGCGACCTCACCGCGATGGATTTGGCCAACGCCTCGCTGCTCGACGAAGCCACCGCCGCGGCCGAGGCGATGACGCTGCTCCGGCGCGCGAATCCCAAGGCGGGCGACGTGTTCTTCGTCGACGCCGAGTGTCATCCGCAGACCATCGACGTCGTCCGCACCCGCGCCGAACCGATCGGGATCACCGTGGTGGTGGGGGAGCCCGAACCCGACCTGCCGGCCGAGGGCGTCTTCGGGGTGCTGCTGCAGTACCCGGGTACCCACGGTGTGATCCGCGACGACCGCGAGTTGGTGGCGAACCTCCACGCGCAGGGCACGCTCGTGGCGGTCGCCGCCGATCTGCTCGCGTTGGTGCTGCTCGTGCCGCCGGGGGAGTGGGGCGCCGACGTCGTCGTCGGATCGGCGCAGCGCTTCGGCGTGCCCATGGGCTACGGCGGCCCGCACGCCGGGTTCTTCGCCACGCGCGAGGAGTTCAAGCGCAACATCCCCGGGCGCATCGTCGGGGTGTCGCTCGACGACGCCGGGCGGCCCGCGCTGCGCCTCGCGCTGCAGACGCGCGAACAGCACATCCGGCGCGAGAAGGCCACCAGCAACATCTGCACCGCGCAGGTCCTGCTCGCGAACATCGCCGGGCTCTACGCGACCTACCACGGTCCCGACGGCCTGCGCGCCATCGCCACGCGCGTGCACGGCCTCACGCTCGAGCTGGCCGCGGTGCTGCGCCAGGGCGGGGTGGAGGTGCAGCCGGGCCCGTTCTTCGACACCATCACCGCCGTCGTGCCCGGTGCCGCCGATGCCGTGCTCGCCGCCGCTCGGACGCGAGGTATCAACCTCCGCCGGGTCGACGACGACACGCTCGGGATCTCGCTCGACGAGACAACGACCCGCGAGATCGTGGCCGAGGTGGCCGCCGCGTTCGGGGTGGCCGTCGACGAATCGGCTGCGTTCGGCGTGACCCTCGAGCACAAGTGGTGGATGCGGGAGTCCGACATCCTCACCCACCCCGTTTTCCGCACCTATCACTCCGAGACCCAGATGCTGCGCTACCTGCGCCGGCTCTCCGACCGCGACCTCGCCCTCGACCGCACGATGATCCCGCTCGGTTCGTGCACGATGAAGCTCAACGCCACCACCGAGATGATGCCGATCACGTGGCCGGAGTTCGCGCAGATGCATCCGTTCGCGCCCGACGACCAGGCCGCGGGCTACGCCGAGCTGTTCGCGGATCTCGAGGCCGCGCTGTGCGAGATCACCGGCTACGACGCGGTGTCGCTCCAGCCCAACGCCGGCTCACAGGGCGAGCTGGCGGGGCTGCTCGCCATCCGTGCCTACCACGAGAGCAGGGGAGAGGCGGCCCGGGCGGTGTGCCTGATCCCGGAGTCGGCGCACGGCACCAACGCCGCGAGCGCGGTGATGGCCGGGATGCGGGTCGTGGTCGTGAAGTGCGATGCCGACGGCAACGTCGACTTCGACGATCTGAAGGCGAAGGCCAACGAGCACGCCGCCGACCTCGCCGCGCTCATGGTCACGTACCCGTCGACGCACGGCGTCTACGAGGCCAACATCCGCGACGTGTGCGCGGTGGTGCACGAGTGCGGCGGGCAGGTCTACCTCGACGGCGCCAACCTCAATGCGCTCGTCGGCCTGGCCAAGCCGGGCAAGTTCGGCGCCGACGTTTCACACCTCAACCTCCACAAGACGTTCTGCATCCCGCACGGCGGGGGCGGGCCCGGCGTCGGTCCCGTCGCCGTGCGGGAGCACCTCGCGGCATTCCTGCCCCGCCACGTGGCCGCGGCGCCGTACGGCTCGGCCGGCATCCTGCCCATCTCCTACGCGTACATCCAGCTCATGGGGCGGGAGGGCCTGCTGCGGGCCACCGAGGTCGCCATCCTCAACGCCAACTACGTCGCCGCCCGGCTGCGCGACCACTACCCGGTGCTCTACCAGGGGCCGGGGGCCATGGTGGCGCACGAGTGCATCCTCGACGTCCGCCCGATCACCCAGGCCACCGGCGTCACCGCCGACGACGTCGCCAAGCGACTCATCGACTTCGGCTTCCACGCGCCCACGATGTCGTTCCCGGTGGCGGGCACGCTCATGGTGGAGCCCACGGAGTCGGAAGACCTCGCCGAGCTCGATCGCTTCTGCGACGCCATGATCGCGATCCGCGACGAGATCCGGGCCGTCGAACGAGGGGAGTGGGCGGTCGCCGACAGCCCGTTGCGGCACGCCCCCCACCCCGCCGCCGACGTCGTCACCGACGCGTGGTCGCGTGCGTACTCGCGTGACCAGGCCGCCTTCCCCGGCGCGACCGCGGCGGCCGACAAGTACTGGCCGCCCGTGAGCCGCATCGACAGCGTCTACGGCGACCGCAACCTCATGTGCTCGTGCCCGCCGCTGTCGGCCTACGAAGACGACATCGATGACGAAGTCGTGGAGGACTGACGCGATGGCCAGGCCGCAACCCGGGATCTTCGCCCAGGGGACCCGATCGCACTACCACCTGGAGTTCGATCTCCGGGCCGACGCCACCGACGACGAGATCGTGGCCGCCCTGCACGGCCTCCGGGAGCCTCCGGTGACCGCAGGCGGCTCCAACATCGTCGTCGGCTTCGGGCCCGCCCTGTGGCGCCGCCTGCAGCCCTCCGACGCGCCGGCCGAGCTGGCCCCGTTCACGCCCATCGAGGGCCACGGGGGCGGCGCCCCGGCCACCCAGCACGACGTGTGGGTGTGGACCCACGGCACCGGCGAGGACGTCGAGCTCGACGTCGCCCGCGGGGTGGTCACCGCCCTGGCGCCGGTGGCGACGCTGGCGGCGGAGCAGCCGTGCTTCGTCTACCTCGACAGCCGCGACCTCACCGGCTTCATCGACGGCACCGAGAACCCGCCGGTCGAGGAGGCGTTCGGGGTCGCCCTGGTGCCCGACGGCCAACCCGGCGCCGGGGGAGCCTTCGTGCTGGCCCAGCGCTGGGTCCACGACCTCGGGAAGTTCCACGCCCAGGACCAGGCCGCCCAGGAAGGCACCATCGGGCGCACCAAGCCCGACAGCATCGAGCTCGACGACAAGCCGGAGACCGCCCACATCTCGCGGGTCGTGATCGAGGAAGACGGCGAGGAGCTCGAGCTCTACCGGCGCAGCACGCCCTACGGCCGGGTCGGGGAGCTCGGCCTCTACTTCCTGGCCTTCAGCGCCGACCCGTCGCGCTTCACCAAGATGCTCCGCCGGATGTTCGACTCCGCCGGCGAGGGCGTCCACGACCACCTGGTCGATTTCACCACCCCGGTCAGCGGCGCGTTCTACTTCGCCCCGTCGCTCGATGCCCTCGACGGCATCCTGCCGTCAAACTGATACCAGCCACCCCGGGCCCCCCGCCCGCCCGGCAAACCCACCAACCGGCGTCGGCCGAGGCCCTATAGCGGCCTCCGACGACGCAAGTCCGGGGGGAGGGGCCGGCGAGCGCCCGTTCCCGGGCAGGGTCCTGCGTACTCGTGCCGTACTTTACATAACGAGGATTATGGGCGTTGGGGGTCTCGGCGAAGAGGGGTCAAGGAGCAGCGGCTGCTCGACTGACGGATTTCGTTCGTCACCGCAGCACGTCGACGTCGCGCAGGAACTCGTACAGCCCCGCAACGAGGCGCAGGTCGGAGACTTCGTGGCGGGGGACCCAGACCGCCTCGGCGGCGTCGTCGCCGGCCACCGGCGCCTCCGTGGGGTCGAGCGGGGTCACCGCGAAGTCGAGGATCACGAAGTGGTACTCCCCTGCGTCGCCCATCCGCTCGACCCAGCCCAGGAACCGGTCGACCACGACCTCGAGGCCGGTCTCCTCGGCGGTCTCGCGGACCACGGCTTCGTGCAGGGTCTCGCCCGCCTCGACCTTCCCGCCCGGCACCGACCACTCGCCGGCCGCCGGGCCTCTCCCTCGGCGCACGAGCAACAGCGAGTCGTCGTGCACGCACACCGCGCCGACGGCGACCACCGGCCCGCGCTTCGGCAGCGGATCGGTCACGAGCCCGGCGGGTCGAGCCGGTGGTGCATCACGAGGGCGCGGGCGGTGAAGCCGTGCGCCTCGAAGAAGTTCTTGGTGGCGCGGTGCCCGGGCAACGCGCGGGCGTCGATACCGATGCAGCCGCGCTGCTCGCAGAACGCGACGAGGTCGGTGGCCAACGCGTCGCCGATGCCCACCGACCGGGCGTCTTCCTCGACGAACAGGTCGGTGATCACTCCGAGCAGGCGACCTGACCGCAGGGTCTCGACGACCACCGCGCCGAACCCGAGCGGCGTGTCGTCGATCGAGCCGATCACGACCAGCGCGTCGTCGCGTTCGAGCAGCGCCCGGTAGGCGTCGACGGCCGGTTCCGGCCACGCTTCCCGCTCGGCCCACAACGCACCGCCGCGCATGGCGACCAACTCGGCGCGCATCAACTCGGCCAGTTCGACGATGCGCGGGAGGTCGTCGACTGCCGCGGGCCGGCTCGATTCCACGACGGCTCGATCCGCGATCAGGTCAACTGAGCTGAGCGATCTTGCCCAGGATCGTGTTGCGGCCACGATGACCGGTTTCATACCGGCGGATGGCCTCGAGCGAAGCCGGATCGAGCCCTTCGAGCCGTTCGACGACCTGCGACGCCGACAGCTCGTCGTAGTCCTGGATCGGGAGCGACTCCGACTCGGGCGTGGCCGCCTTCCACGCCGCGTCGGGCGGGACCGTCGCCGCGGGCCGGGAGGGCGACGGCGCCGACGCGGGCGCCTCGGCCGTCGCCGGTGCCGGCGAACTCGGTGCCGGTGCCGCGGGAGGTGCGGGCGGTGCCGGTGCCGCGGGAGGCGCCGGAGCGGCCGCCGCGGCCGACGGAGCCGGGTCACCCGCGGCGGCCTCGTGGCCGTTGCGCAGCGACAGGAATTGTTCGAGGGCCGAGCCCGCCATGCCGCGGGCGACGTCGATGCCGCTGCCGGCCACGCCGCGGGCGACGCCGAAGCCGGTCTCCCCGACCACCTTGGCCAGCCCCACCGATTCGTCGATGCGCCGCTTCACCTCGGGCGGTATGGGCGGCGGCGTCACCGGTGGCGGTGGCGGCGCGCGGTGCGACTGCACCTCACGTTTGCCGCGGGACACGAAGATCCCCATCATGCTCGGCAGCATGTCGCGCACATAGAGCGCCATGCCGACGGGCGCGTACACGAGCAGTTCGACGGCCTTCTCGACCGGCTGCTTCTCGTCTGGCACGGTTCCACTCCCCGGGGCTGCGTCCCGCGCCGAAACTCCCCGAGCGCAGGTAGCGGTCAGTCTACGGTGCCGGGCACGATGTCGGCTCTCGATGCGGTGCTGCTGGTGGTGGTCGCCTTCTTCGCCGGCGGGATCAATGCGGTCGTGGGCTCGGGCTCGCTGCTCACCTTCCCGACCCTCCTCGCGATCGGCTACTCGCCGGTCGTGGCCAACGTGAGCAACACCATCGGGATCTCGTTCGGCGCGATGAGCGGGGCGGTCGGGTACCGCAGCGAGCTGGTCGGCCAGCGCCGCCGGGTGATCATCCTCGGCTCGGGATCGCTGCTGGGCGGCATCACCGGGGGCGTGCTGCTCCTCACCCTCCCGAGCTCGGTGTTCGACGATGTCGTGCCCGTGCTCATCGTGATCGCGGTGGTGCTGGTGATCCTGCAACCACGGCTCAGCCGTTTCGTCACCGCGCGGCGCAGCCGGGTCGTCGAACACGGCGGCGTCGAGCTGTGGATCGGCATCTTCCTCACCGGTGTGTACGGCGGCTACTTCGGTGCCGCGCAGGGCGTGATCCTGCTCGCGTTGCTCGGCATCTTCATCGCCGAGAACCTGCAACGGCTCAACGCGGTGAAGAACGTGCTCGCGCTGATCGCGAACGGCGTCGCCGCGATCATCTTCGTGTTCTTCGCCGAAGTGTCGTGGGAAGTGGTCGTGCTGATCGCGGTCGGGTCGATCGTCGGCGGTCAAGCGGGCGCGACGGTCGGCAAGCGCCTGCCCACTCCGGTCCTGCGCGGGGTGATCGTCGTGGTCGGGGTGGTCGCCGCAGTCAAGCTGCTGGTGTCGTAACCGTGGCGTCGCGGTCGACCGTCGCGTTGCGACGCGTGCGCACGACGGCGATGACCGTCGCGCCGAGCACTGCGACGGCGGAGAGCACGATGATCCAGTCGCCGAAGCGCACGTAGAGGGTCTCCCCCGTCGTCGTCGCGATGGTCGTGCTCGTGGTGGTGCTCTCGAACAGTTGCGTGGTGTCGTGCACGCGGCCGTCGGGATCGATGACGCCGCTGATGCCCGACACCGACGCCTGCAGCACCGGCCGCGCGGTCTCGGCCGCCCGCATCTGGCTCAACGCGAGATGTTGCTCGGAGTTCCCGGAGCGGCGGTACGACCGGTTGTTGGTGCTCACGATGATCGCCTGCGCACCGTCGCGCACGTAGTCGCGCACGAGGGGTCCGAACGCGGATTCGAAACAGATCACGCTGCCGATCGGGCGGCCGGCGACGGTGAACACCTGTCGTCGGTGCCCGGCCTGGAAGTCGTACGGGATCTGGCGGAGCTCGCGGATGAAACCGAGCTCCTTGCGCCACGGGACGTATTCACCGAACGGCACGAGGTGTTGCTTCGAGTACGTGCCCTGCAGACGACCGTCGGGGTCGTAGAGCAGATTGGTGTTGCGCACCTGGTCGTCGGTCCCGGGCGTGCGCGCGTTCACCAACAGGCTCGAGTCGTGTGCGGCGGCGATCCCCGCCAGCCGGGCGTGCAACGCGGGGTCGGTCTGCGGATCGGTGTCGAGCGCCGACTCGGGGAACACGATGAGGTCGTAGCGGCCCTGGAGCCGGTCGGCGAGGGCCAGGCTCTTGTTTGTGAGCAACTGGTCGGTCTGTCCGGCCAGCGACAGCTCTTCGTCGTCGGGCTGCAGCATCGCCACCCGCAGGTGGCCGGTCACGCGCTGGCTCGAACCGCGTGACGTCGGCCACGAACGCGATCGCCAGCACGCCCACCAGTCCCCCGGCCGCCATCACGACCGCGAACCGTCCGCGCCCGCTCGCCGACGCCGACGCCGAACGCCCGGACGATGCGGATCGCCGCGATCGCGCAACGATCGCCAGCCCGAGGTCGAGCACGAAGCCGTTGAACGCGACGACGAGGAAGCTCAGCAGCAACGCGCCGCCGACGCTCGCCACCGCACGTGCCGCCGACACATCGTGCAACGCGATGCCGAGGTCGGACCACGGGAAGCCGCCGAACGGCCATCGGCCGCGCAGTGCTTCGAGCAACACCCATACCGCGGCCGTCAGCAACGGTGACGCGACGCCGCGCCGCGCGAGCAACGCGACGATGAGGCCGACGACCGCGATCGCCGCGGCCATCACCGCGACCAACGGCACCACCGCGACCGTCCCGAAGTAGCGGATCCACGCGATGGTGATGCCGTAGCACCCGATGCCGAACGCGAAGCCGTACAGCGCGGCGTGCGCGGGGCGGGCACCGCGCCACGCCCAGAGCAGCGGCACCAGCGCGACGAGAACGAGCGGCCCGAAGTTGGTGGGTGGGAAGCACAGCCCGGCCACCAGACCCGAGCCGAGGGCGGCGGCCAGGCGGCCCCAGGTGGCTCGGGTACGGGTGCGGGTGGAGACCGGCGCCGACGGAGTCGGCGTCATGGCCTCAGGCGCAGTCGTCGCAGAACTGTCGGTCCTTGTCGGCGAGACGCCGGAGCGGGAGGAGGAGGAAGCACGACTGGCAGAGGAACTCGTCGGGCCGGCGGGGAACGATGCGGGTTGGTCCATCCGCTCGATCATCGGCATCCGCGTCCTCTTCTTCGAGGTCTTCTTCGTCGTCGTCGAGGGCGGCGACCGCGGTGCGTTCCTGCAGCAGGACGTCGAGCGGCTCCTCGACGTCGTCGGGGTGCAATTCCTCGTCGAGGTCGACGACGCCGTCGTCGTCCTCGTCGTCGACGGTCTCGGTGGCGGTGTCGTCGGTGACCACGGCCACCGGCACCTCGGGACTCACGTCGAGGTCGTCACCGAGGATGTCGAGATCGTCGGCATCGTCCTCGACGTCGACGACGGCCACGAGATCATCGTCGTCGTCGAGCGCGTCGGGTTCGTCGAGGTCGTCCTCGAGATCGAGGTCTGGGGTGTCTTCGAAGTCTTCTTCGCTCATTTACTCGCTCCGAGCGGGGTGGGGGGCGCGGAATATAACACCGCGCCTGCGCTGCGTCGTGACGCCAACCATGCACCGGGCGCGGCTATTCCCCCGAACCCGCGTGGGGACCCCTCCGCAGCGGAAAGAGTCCGTAGAAGGAAGCCCCGGGAAAAAAGGGAGGGGGCCCAGGAGACCGTTGGGGCCACTGTCTGGCCCAGCCTGCCGCGCAGGTGGGTTATTGCAGCGTTCTCTACTTGGCCTCCTGAGCCCCCGCGCCCCTCCCTGTCCCGGTTGCCGACCCCGGCGAACGGAGCCGGCGGCGCCCGAGTGGTCAGGACGACGTGTAGTACGCCCGACGGAGGGGGTCCGTGTCAAGCGCTGGCCCTCTCTCGCGTGATCCTGTGACCTGCACCGACGCCGCGTCGATCCTGGTCAGGGCAGCCGCAGGTTTTTTCTGCGCGGTCAAGACTCCTGTCACACTGGCCCCGCATCACACCGACCACTCGCCACACTGACCACTCGCCGCACCGCAGGAACGCGACGCCGGGTCGGCTCACGCGGGGCCCGCGGCCCTCCGGGCCTCGGCGGCACGCTCGGCGGCGAGCCGCTCGAGCTCGTACGTCGTGTGGTCGACGTGCGACATCGCGGCGGCGATCGCACGGTGACCGGCTTGCTCGGCGATGAGTCGGTGCATCTCCTGGCCGATCTGACGGTACGCAGGATGACCGGCGGCGGCGGTGCGCAGTTCGAGCATGTGCGTTGCTTCGCGCGCGTTGAACTGCATCGCGAAGCGAATGCGGTACGCCAACGACACCGCGTACGGCGCCTGCTCCGGGAACGGGTCGAGCAGCGCGTCGTGCAGCGCGGCCGAGCGTCCCATCGCGTCTTCGAAGTGATCGCGTAGTCCTGCTTCTTCGATCGCTTCGGGAACTTCGTAACCGTGTCGCGTCGACAACGGTTGCCACTCGATGGTGAGCATGCGATGACGTTGCAGATCGCGGAACGCGCCGTAGTCGGCGAGGACGTCGAAGCGGTAGTCGACGCGTTCGAACGCCCGGCCCGGCTTGTGCCGACGGTTCGTGCGCTCACCGACGTAGGCCTGCATCAGCGCGACGCGCTCCCCTTCCGCGAGCGTGCGTACCTTCGCCAGCACCTGATCTTCGGGGAGATGCGTCTGCGGGTAACAGATGGCCGCGAGCAGCTTGTCCTCAGCCTCGGGATCGAAGTCGGTGAGAGTGACCGAGGGCCGGGGCTCGGCCGGCTCGTCGGCGAAGATCCGGCCCACCAGCTCCTGGGTGGAGGCCCGGGTCTCGGCCAGGTAGCCGCTCCAGGCGATCCCACGGTCTTCCCGGTCGACCCGGGTGAGGAACGACGGGATCACCTTCCGGAGCTCCTCGAGCATCAAGGCGGCGTAGCTGCGGGCCTCGGGGAGTGGGTGGGCCCGCATGCGCAGCAGCAGCGCTTCGAACGCCTGGCCGGTGCCGTAGATCCCGACGTTCGACAGCGTGGCCGCGGGCAGGATACCCCGCACCGCGTCGCACGCCTTCGCCTTGATCGTCTGCTTGTAGACGAAGTCGGAGTCGCCGGGCTCCTTGGGATAGCGCTCGCGTGCCCAATCCAGGAGATCGGGCAGCAACGCGCGGTACGTCTCGAATAGCGAATCCATGTCGGCGATGTAACGCCACGCGAGATCGCGCGACGCGAGCACGGCCGAGTCGCGGTAGTAGCGGTAGCGACCGTCGAGCTTCGCGTCGTAGGGGATGTAGCGCGTCGACTGTTCGAGATAGCTCATGAGCCGACCCCACTCGAGGATCTTCGTGAGCAGGTTCGACGCCTGTTCGCACGCGAGGTGCACGCCACCGAGTTGCGCGACGGAGTCGTCGCCGTACTCGAGGAACACCCGGTCGTAGAGCTCCTCGGCGCGCCGCAGGCCGATCGTCGCGTCGACGGTGAGGTCACCGGTGAGGTCGAGGTCGGCGACGAACTCGTCGAGGAAGAGGCGACGGAGGCTCTTGTGGGTGCGCGAGTAGCGCGCGAACAACGCGCCCTTCACGACCTCGGGGAGGTTGACGAGCGCGAACACGGGCCGGTCGAGGTTCGTGAAGTACGGGCGGAGGATGGCCGCCTCGTCGTCGGTGAAGTTCTCGGCGGGGTACACGCCCACAGTGTTGCCTCCGTGGCCCAGGGCTGGGCGATGGTATCGGCGGGGTCCCCGATCCAGGGGGACACCCCGCCCCGAACCGGGTCAGATCAGCAGCGAGAAGGCCTCCGGGACGACGTCGATCCGCACCTCCAGCGTGGGGGTGACCCCGACACCGTCGACCTCGACCGCGAGCAGCCCCCGATCGGCCCGGATCACGACCTGACGGCCCACGACCTGGCTGACGCCCGGGTGGGGCAGGTGCGTGCCCAGGGGCAGCCGGCGGCGCATGGCGGTGCGCTCCGAGCGGGCCGGCGTGTACAGCTGCACCTCGGCCTTCCCGTCGCCGGGATGGCCGCGAGGGACGACGTTGGCGCCCCGGAGGAACTGGCCACTGGCCACGATGGCGGAGACGGCCCGCCCGCTGTGCACGAGCCGGCCGTCGACGCTGACCTGCGAGAGGAACGTGCGCGACCACCAGCGCATGTGATCGGGGGCCACGCCGACGACCACCATGTTGACGGCGAAGAGCTCGCGGCCGTCGGCGACCACGCGGAGTGCGTCGATCGGGAGCTCGAGCTCGCGCGTTCCGCCGGGCTCGGGCTCGGTGTCGGAGATCGCGACCGCCCGGGCCAGATCGGACCCGGCGCTGGGCGCGAACGCCACCCGGGCGCCCGGGTGCTCGCGCACCGCGGCGGCGAGCGTCGCGTCGTCGCCGGTGACGGTCCACTCCGCCGGACCCGACGCGGGCCGCTCCCACGGCTTCCCCTTCTCGACCGTCACGCGCCGACCATCATTCGTTTGACCATCACGCGCCGGGGACGCCGGACGCCGCGATCACCCCGCGGTGACACGCGTCGGCCGCGTCGCGTGCCTTGGCCCGGGTCTCCGGCGCCGACGCGACGTCGCCGACCTGGCGAAGGAGGTCGATGCACTGCTTCACGTGACGCACGAAGTCGCCGCCGGTCATCTCGTCGTCGTCGAGCACGTCGGCGAGCGAATCGCCCGCGGCCCAGTCGTAGATGTACGGCGTGAAGCCCGGATCGGCGACGCGGGTCTCGGGGAGACCGGCGTCGTCCTCGTTGGCGCGCAGGTCGTTGGAGATGCGTTCCACCGCGCGGGCGCGCTGCGCGACGGTCTTGGTGGGCCAACGCGCCGGCGGCATCGGGTGTTGGCCGTCGGGGCCCCGTCGTTCGTAGGTGAAGCACGAGAGCACCGCGGCCAGCTCGGGCGGGCGCAGGCCGTCGAGCAGTCCCTCACGCAGCGCCTCGGCGAGGAGGAGATCGGTCTCGGTGTAGAGGCGGGCCAACCCCTCCCCGGCTTCCGTGAGCGCCCAGCCGTCGACGTAGCCCCAGGCCTCGAGCACGCGGAGCACGCGGTCGAACTGGCGGGCCAGGCTCTCACTCCGGCCCCGGACCCGTCGCTCGGTGCGATGCATGTCGCGCTCGAGCCGCTCGATCGCTGCGCCGGCCCGCAGCTTCGCCTCGCGTGCGGGATCGTCGGTGAGCGGATGTGCGGCCAGCGCCGCTTCCAGCTCGTGACGACGGCGTTCCTCGCGGCGCGAGCCCCCGCCGTCGTCGTGCAACCGCGCCTTGCGGAGGCGGTCGGCGGCCTGCTTTCGGAACGACGGGTTGCGCGGCGCGAACGGCGTGGGCAGGTCGATGGTCGCGGCGCGGC
This sequence comes from uncultured Actinomycetes bacterium, assembly GCA_963819735.1. Taxonomy (GTDB): domain Bacteria; phylum Actinomycetota; class Acidimicrobiia; order IMCC26256; family DASPTH01; genus CAWFXC01. The sequence continues at coordinate 82,128 of CAWFXC010000004.1, forward strand.
GGGGTGGGCCGTCGAAGTCGTCGGGGCCGAGCCGTACGACGTCGCGCCCCGGTGTGAGCGCCACGAGCCGGCTCCCGCCGCCGCGCCGGTGTTCGTGACTGAGGATCACGACCCGCCCACCGCGCCGGCGCACGACCGCGACGTCGCCGGGGCGAAGTGCCTCCATCGCCTCCGCTATGCGACGGCTCCCACCGCGGTTGCGGCGCAACGTGTCGAGCTCGGCGGCGAGGCTGCGATATTCCTGCAGCGAGTCGAGATCGGCGCCCGCGAGGTCGCGGTGGCGGGCGAGGTTCTGACGGTTGCGATCGAGTTGGCGCTCGAGCGACACGACGTCGCGGTCGGCGTGGAACTGCGCGAACGACAGGTTCAAGAGGTGGTGGGCCTCGAACTTGGTGTAGCGGCGCACGAGGTTGGCGGCCATGTTGTACGTCGGCCGGAACGACGACGTGAGCGCGTCGCTGCGGCGTGAAGCCAACGACGCGACCTGATCGAACGGCACGAACGGGCTCCAGCACACGATCGCGTAGCCCCGCTCGTCGATCCCGCGGCGACCGGCGCGTCCGGTGAGCTGGGTGTACTCCCCCGGCGTGAGGAACTCGTGGCGTTCGCCGGTGAACTTCGACAGCTTCTCGATGACAACGGACCGCGCCGGCATGTTGATGCCGAGCGCGAGCGTCTCGGTCGCGAACACGACCTTGGCCAGCCCCGCCGAGAACGCGGCCTCGACCGCTTCCTTCATCGGGGGGACCATTCCCGCGTGGTGGGCGGCGAAGCCCGCTTCCATCCCTGCCAACCACTCGCCGTAGCGGAGCACCTCGAGGTCGGCGTCGGCGAGGCTGCTCGTCTTGGCCTCGGCGATGGCGCGGATCTGCGCCCGCTCCCCCGGCTCGGTGAGCCGCAGGCCCGCGGCCAGGCACTGTTGCACCGCCTGATCGCAGCCCTTGCGGCTGAACACGAACGCGATCGCCGGCAGCATCGATTCGGCGGCCAGGAGCTCGGCGGTCTCGACCCGGCTGGGCGTGCGCAGGCGGGTGCGGGGGCGCCCGCGCCACCCGGGGTCGCGGGCGTTGCGGGCGTCGAGCCGCGCCGCGTCGGGATTGGGCCGCAGATCGCCGTCGGGCCCGGGGACGAACGTCGGCAGCAAGTGGAGGAGGTCACTGCCGCGCTCCCCCACGAGGTACCGGTTCTCCAGGGTGACCGGGCGGTGCTCCTCGATCACCGCGGCGGTGGCGCCGCGCACGGTCTCGATCCACGCCGCGACCTCTTCGGCGTTCGACACCGTGGCCGAGAGGCACACGAGGTTCACATCGGGTGCCAGGTGGACGATGACCTCCTCCCACACCGGACCGCGGTACCGGTCCTGGAGGTAGTGGACTTCGTCGAGCACCACGTACTGCAGACCGTCGAGGGTCGGTGACGCGGCGTAGATCATGTTGCGCAGCACCTCGGTGGTCATCACCACGATCGGTGCTTCGCCGTTGACCGAGTTGTCGCCGGTGAGCAGGCCGACGTTGTCGGCGCCGTGCTCGCGGACGAGGTCGCCGTACTTCTGGTTCGACAACGCCTTCAGCGGTGTCGTGTAGAAGGTCTTGGTGCCGAGGGCCCGCGACCGGGCCACTGCGTACTCGGCCACGACGGTCTTGCCCGACCCGGTGGGCGCGGCCACGAGCACGCTCTGACCCGCGTCGAGCGCGTCGAGTGCCCGCAGCTGGAACGGGTCGAGCGGGAAGCCCCGTTCGGCCTCGAACGTCGCGCGCAGTGCGGCAGTCGAGGCGGTCACGCGGCGACCGGCCCGATCAGGGCGTCGACGTCGAGGCGGGAGCCGTCGTCGCCGGCGCGGTCGTCGGGGGTGTGGTGGTCGCCGGTGCCGTAGTGGCCGGCGTGGTCGTCGCGCCGCCGGGCACGGTGGTGACCGCGGCCGGTGTGGTGGTGACCGTGGTCGAGCTCGACCCCGAGTCGCGGTTCGGGCGCAGGAACCACAGCAGCGCGACGGTGACGAGGATCACGCCGAGCGCGGCCAACGTGGCGATGACGACCTCGCGCCGGTCGCGGGGTGGCTTCCAGTCGCCTCGGCGTTTCGGGCTCATCGCTTCATGATCCTTCCGATGATGATGGAACCCTCGTAGAAGATGTACATGGGTATCGCCATCGCGAACAGAGAGTAGGGATCCTGGCTCGGCGTGATGACGGCGGCGAACGTGACGATCACCACGATCGCGTATCGCCGCCAGTGCCGCAGCTGCGCGGTGGTGATCACGTGCGCGATCAGCAGGAACACGAGGATCACCGGGAACTCGAACGAGAGGCCGAACGCCAGGATCATCAACGCGACGAGCGAGATGTACTTGTCGGCGGTGAGCAACGGCTGGAGGTCGGAGCCGCCGATGGCGAGGAGGAACTTGAGCGCGGGCTCCAGGGTGAGCAGCGCGACGACCGCGCCCATCGCGAACAACACGATCGACGAGAGGATGAACGGAACCGCGTACTTCTTCTCGGTGGGGCTCAGCCCCGGCGTGATGAAGCGCCAGAGCTGCCACAGCCAGACGGGGAGGGCCAGGATGATGCCCCCGTAGGTCGCGATCTTGAGCCGGGTGGCGAAGGCGTCGAGGGGGCCGGTGAAGATGAACTTCTGGGGCGTTCCCTTGGGCGCCGAATCGTTGTAGAAGCGGATCAGCCAGCTGATGATCTCCGGGGCGAAGATGAACGCGATCGTGCCCGCCACCAGGACGGCGACGATCGAGATGACCAGGCGGCGACGCAGTTCACCCAGGTGCTCGACGACCGTCATCCGGCCGTCGGGATTGCTTCGCTTTCGAATGGGCACGGGGCGGATCAGGCAGGCTCAGCCGGGGTGCCGGAGTCGGCGGTGCCGGGGTTGGGGGAAGTGCCGTTGCCGCTGCCGTTGGCGTTCATCGCGTCGGTCGGAGGAGGAGGATCGGCGGGCGTGAGATCCGGCGGGGGCGCGAGATCCGGCGGGGGCGGGCTCAGCGGCTGAGGTTCGATCGGGTCCGAGTTCATCGCCTCGGGGCTGACCGGATCGGGAGAAGGCGGCAGCGCGGCGTCCGGTGCCACGGCATCGTCCTTCGGCGGGAACATGGGCAGCGGATCCGATCCGGGAGACTCGGTGGCCGACGGCGCGTCGAACTCGGCGACGACGTCGCGCAGCTCGCTGCGGAGGTGCTGCTGGACGCGCTTGAACTCGCGCATGCCCTTGCCGACCTGGCGGGCGATCTCGGGCATCTTTTCGGGGCCGAAGACGAGCAACGCAATCACGAGGATCACGAGGATCTCGGCCGGGCCGAGCGAGGGCATCGGGGTTCCTTTCCGCCGGGCTGACCCGACGCCAGCCTAACCCCGCGACTGCTGCTCCCCGGCGCGCTGATCGATCGGTTCGCCCGGCCGGCCCGCAGGCGGCCGGTCGACGTGACGGCGCGTGGTGCGGGTGTCGGTGTGGACCCCGGCGACCTGACGCGAGATGGCGGCCCGGAACTCGGTGAACTCCCGCACGGAGGGTTCGACGTCGTCGCCGTGGCGGCGGGAGGCTACGACTGCTGCCACTGCCCCCAAGCCCAGCACTACCACGACCACCCAGACGGCCATCATGGCGGAATGCTACTCGGAGGCCGTGCTGCGTACCAAGGCCACCAGTTGCTGGAACCAGGTCTCGTCCTCGAGGAGGACGTGGAGATCGAGCAGGTCGTCGGGAGTGAGCGGCGGGCCGACGCGGGTCTCGGCGAGCTCGGCGGGCCAGCTCCACAGCTCGTGGGGCGCGCCGGCGGACACGAGCAGGTCGATGATGCGAGGGCTCGCGGGACGGTTCACCATCTCCGCGCAGCCGGGGCACCGAAAACGGTAGGCGCCCGGCGTCGTGTCGTCACTGCAAACTCGCACCGTGAGATCGTTGATCTGCAACTGAACATCCCCGCACGCAGGGCATTGGGCTCTGACTGTTGTCATGCCGGACCCTCCTCCCAGAAGCTTCGTGGCCCGCTGTCCATGGCATCGGCATGACCGCCAGAGCACTTGAGACAACGCCACGGGCAGTGGCATCGGTAACAATCAGGCAGTGACTCCCCCGCTCACGTTCGCCCACCGGGGCGCCAGCGCCGACGAGCCCGAGAACACCCTTCCGGCCTTCCGCGTCGCGTTGCAGCTGGGCGCACGCGGGTTGGAGTCCGACGCCCGGTTGTCGGGTGATGGCGAGGTCGTCCTCGTCCACGGCGCTGTCGCCCACCAGGGTTGGCGTCGGCGCCGGGTCGCCCAGTCCACCGCCGCCGACCTCGCGGTGCTCGACGTGCCGCGGTTGGCCGATCTCTACGCGGAGCTCGGGACCGACTTCGAGCTCTCACTCGACATCTACGACCCCGCGGCCGGCACGGCCCTGGTCGAGGTGGCGGCCGCGGCGGGAGCCGTCGATCGCCTCTGGCTCTGCTCGTCGAAGCTCCCGCTCCTGGAGAAGCTCGGGCAGCTCGCCCCTGCGGCGCACCTCGTGCACTCCATCCGGCGCCGCAACGTCGACGTCCCGCTCGAACGTCACGCGGCGCATGTCGCCGAGCTCGGGATCGACGTCGTCAACATGCACCGCTCGGACTGGACCGCGGGGCTGGTCGGCCTCTTCCACCGGTTCGACGTGCTCGCGTTCGCGTGGGACGCCCAGGAGGTGCGCCACCTGCGCGCCATGCTCGCGATGGGCGTCGACGGCCTCTACTCCGACCACGTCGCGCGCATGGTCGCCGTTGTAGGAGAGTGGAGTTGAGCTAGAGGAAGCCGAGGCGGTTGGGGGGCCAGATCCGCACGAAGACGCGGCCCACGATGCTCGATTCCTTGACCGGTCCGTTGGCGCGCGCGTCCTGCGAGTTCCCGCGGTTGTCGCCCATCACGAACACCTTGCCCGGCGGCACCTTGCACGTTCCCGGTGCACTCGACTTGTCGCACACCAACACCGACTTGCCGTCGGCCGCGGTGATCGACGGCAGCGTGCTGGGCCACGGGCTCGCGGGCTCGACCGACTTCGGCAGGTACTTCTCGTCGAGCAGCTTGCCGTCGATGCAGATCTGTTGGTTGCCGCACTCGCTGACCGTCTCCCCCGGCAGGGCGATCACCCGTTTGACGAGGTCGTCGATGCCGGCGCGGTGCCACTCCGTGTTGGGCCCGGCGGCGAACACGACGATGTCGCCGCGGTGGATGTCGTGCAGGTCGTAGCTGAGCTTGTTGACGAGCACGCGGTCGCCGATCATGAGCGTGGGCTCCATCGACGCCGACGGGATGAAGAACGCCTGGAACAGGAACGTCTTGATCACGATCGCGATGACGATCGCGACGACGATCAGGACCGCCCACTCCATGACCGCACGCTTCGTGCCGCGCTTGGCGGATCGGTCGCGACGACTAGTGGGCTCGCTGCTGTTCCCCTGCCCGTCGTCGCCCGTCCCGTCGCCACCTCCGGTGCCGTTGCCGGCTCCGGGCGGGGCGGCACCCGGCGGGGTGACGAGCGTGGGCGCGTCGGTACCGGTAGCGCTCGGCGTACCGACGGCGACGGGAATGTTGGTGTCGGCTTCGGTCACCCTGGCTGCTCCACTGCTCCATCCTCGCAGATGGCGGGGGTGGATTCCGACGCGGGCGTCTCAGGAATCAGTGGGAACCCGGGAATCGGTGTACCGCGACCGCAGCCGGGCGGCGGCGCCGGCCGTGATCCCCACCAGGTCGGGGGGACCTTCGACGCGCGCGTCGGGGCCGAGGGCGAGCAGCAGGCGCTCCAGCCAGGCGAGCTCGCTGATCGCGAGCACGACCCGCGACGAGCCGTCGGCCAGGCGGGTGACCGATTCGTGCGGGTGGCTCTCGACCACCCAGTCGGCCGACGCCGCCAACCACAACGTGACCCGCGGATCCTCGGGCCGGGGGCGGTACACGAGGTCGCGGACGTCGTCGGCCGCGCGTGGATCGGGATCGAAGTGCTCGCCGGTGTCGCGCACCGCGCGCACGCGGTCGACGCGGAAGAGGCGCTCGGCGTCGGCGCGGTGGCACCACGCGGCGAGATACCACGCGCCGAACGCGAAGAACACCCGCCACGGGTCGACGACGCGCGTCGTCATCTCGTCGCGGGCGAACGAGTAGTAGTCGATCTCGACGCGCTCGAGCGCGTTCGCGGCGACCTGCAGCGCCTCGAGATGATCGCTCGTGCCGACGTCGATCGCGAGTCCGCCGCGCGCGCCGAGCGCGTCGTCGAGCTTGTCGAGCGCGGTGGCGAGCGGACCGACGTCGTCGGAGCCGGGCACCGCCAACAACGCGCGCCCGGCCGCGAGCAACGCGAATCCCTCCGCCGGGCTCAGCCGCAACGGGCGTTCGAAGTATTCGGCCAGGCGGATCTCGACCGTGCCGTCGATCACCGACACGTCGATGAGGCGATCGGCGGTGTACGGCGGGAGGCCACACATCGGGAGCAGCTCAAGGTCGCGTCCGAGCTCGCGCTCCGACACTTCGAAGCGTTCGGCGAGCTCGGCCAACGTGACGCCGGGATGCGCCAGGATCCACGGCACCAGCGCGAGCACGCGGCGCAGGCGCGGGCCGACGAGCGGGCGCGGGCTCATGACGCGCGCGCGTGTCCGGGGTCGACGCGAGCGCGTCGAGCCACGCGACCATCTCGGCGCGCAGCTCGAGGGGCGACAGCACTTCCGCGTGGTCGAGCAGGTCGATGATCCAAGTGCGGAATGCGGCGCGGTTCACGACCGGCAGCGTGACGACGATCGAGCCGTCGGCGCGTCGCTCCACCACCGACTCGTCGCCCAGTTGCTCCGCGACCCAGCCCGCGCGCGGTGCGTCGACGAGCACGTGCGCCGCCACCGGCTGGTCTTCGCCGTAGGTCATCGGATCGGCCCGCACGTAGTCGGCAGGGTCGATACCGGGGGGCGGCGAGAACGCCCCCGCCGGGCCGACGTCGGGGTCGTCGTCGATGCGGTCGACCCGGAAGGCCCGCGGGGCGTCGCGATCGTGGTCGTGACCGACGACGTACCAGTGGCCCCAGCGCAGGACGACCCCGTACGGATCGAGCCGTCGGGGCGAGCCCCGGTAGGTGAACGTGACCGCCGCATGGCGGCTGACCGCGTCGAAGAGCACCGCGAGCCCCGGCGTGACCGCGACGTCGGCCAGCGCGGCATCGGCCCCGGCTCCGGCGAGGCCGCCCAGCTTGGCCAGCCCTTCGCGCCCGGCGTCGCCGTCGAGGCGGACCGCGGTGACGGCGACGTATAGCGCGGCCAGCTCGGCCTCACTCAGCGAGAGGTCGGGCAGGTAGTAGTCGTCGGGGTGTATGCGGTACGCCTGATCGGCGCCGAACCCGTCGACCGTCTCGACACGGATGGGCACGCCGAGCTCGCGCAGCGTCTCCTTGTCGCGCTCGAACTGCCGGCGCCGCGCGGTCAGCTCCTCCGGGTACTTCGGCTCGACCCGCTCGGACAGCTCGTCGAGCGTGAGGGGCCGGCGGGTGTCGAGCAGGGTGGCCGTGAGGTTCACCAGCCGTTCCAGGCGGTCAGCCATCGGAGCCTCGTTCCGACAACGCCTCGGTCACTCGGAGGGCGGCGAGCGATCCCGCCGCGGCCGCGGCCTGGAACAACGCGGGATCGGCGGCCGCGGGGCGTCCCATCGAGGCGATCTCGAGCCCGTGCGCGGCGAAGAGCTCGAGCGCGTCGGGGCCGTCGACGTCGACGAGGTCGTGTCGCCGGTCGATGCCCGCCGCCACGAGATCGGCATGCAACCGCGCGGCCTGCTCGGGCGGCAAAGCGGGCACGGCCACGAGCGCGCGCTCGCGGGCCGCGAGCCGGAGCGCGGTCGCGCTGTGATGCGAGAGCCCGACGTGACGGTCGCGCCCGTCGGCGAACGAGACGCGGAGACACGCGATGGCGACGCCGCCGAGCGCGTGCGCGGCGTCGAGGATCGGGCCGACCTCCATTCCGCTGAAACCGAGGCGCGTGTTGGTGCCGACGATGCCGGGGCCCATGACGACGACCGCGGCGTCGGCGTGGGCGACGTGGCGCGCCACCGCGAGGGCCGAGAACACCGAGACCGCCTCGTAGTCGCCGCCGAACGCGTGCCCGCACGTGATAGTGGCGTCGATCAAGCCGATGGTGCGGAGGCTCGCGACGAGGTCGGACAGCGCGAGCGGGAGCCCGGCGCCGTCGGTCATCACGTAGGCCAGGCGGCCGGACGGGACCGCGTCCTTGAACGCGGCCGCGACCGCGGGGAGTTGGCTGTGGAGCGCCGCCACCACGACGGGCATGCCGTCGATGGAGTCGATCTCGGCCAGCGCCTCGAGGTGCTCCTCGGTGCTGCCGACGTCGGCCTGGAGGCTGGTGTAGCGGCCCTTGATGATGTGCCCGGGGCCGGGTTCGCTCCAGTGGTCGCGCGCCAGGTTCCAGTGCACGACGTGCCACCCGCCGGTGCCGAGCCCCAGTTCGACCGCAGTGGTGTTGACCACCACCCGGTCACCGAGCGCGACCGGTCCGGTGAGTTGCGAGAGCGCGTACGCGCGTTCCGGACCGTTCCCGAGGTCGACCTCGATGCGCTGGAGCCCGCGCCGCGCCTCGAGCAGCGTCACGACCTCTCCGGTCCGGTACGACGGCATCGCGGCGGGCCTGACCTAGAGACTGGCGATGAGACGTTCCACGCGGTCGTCGCGCGACTTGAACGGGTCCTTGCACAGCACCGTGCGCTGGGCCTGGTCGTTCAGCTTCAGGTGCACCCAGTCGACGGTGTAGTCGCGCTTGCGTTCCTTGGCCCGCTTGATGAACGCGCCGCGCAGCCGGGCCCGGGTGGTCTGCGGAGGCGTTGACGTGGCCTCTTCGATCGCTTCGTCGGTGGCGGTGCGTTCGACCGCGCCGCGCCGCTCGAGCAGGTAGTACAGCGAACGGGCCCGGGTGACGTCGTGGTACGCGAGGTCGAGGAGCGCAACACGCGGGTTGGTGAGCGCGAGGTCGTGGCGCTCGCGGTACGCCTCGATCATGTGGTACTTGATCACCCAGTCGATCTCGGTCGAGAGCTTGAGCGGGTCGTTCTCGAGATGGGTCATGACGTGTTCCCACATCGCCAGCGCCTGCTCCTCGAGCGGCGACAGACCGTGACGCTTGGCGAACTGCAGCGCGCGCTGCAGGTACTCGGTCTGCATCTCGACCGCAGACAGCTCGCGTCCGTTGGCCAGACGCACCCGGCGGCGGCACGTGATGTCGTGACTGATCTCGCGGATGGCGCGGATCGGGTTCTCGAGCGTGAGGTCGCGCCAGGGGCGGGAGTCTTCTTCCAGCATCCGCAACACGATCGAGGTGGTGCCGACCTTGAGGAAGGTCGTGTACTCGCTCATGTTCGAGTCGCCCACGATCACGTGGAGACGCCGGAAGCGTTCGGCGTCGGCGTGGGGCTCGTCGCGCGTGTTGATGATCGGGCGCGAGCGCGTGGTGGCGCTCGACACGCCCTCCCAGATGTGCTCGGCGCGCTGGCTCACGCAGTACATCGCGCCCCGGGCCGTCTGCAGCACCTTGCCGGCACCGGCGTAGACCTGGCGGGTGACCAGGAACGGGATCAGCACGTCGGTGAACTTGGTGAAGTCGCCCTCGCGCTCGACGAGGTAGTTCTCGTGGCAGCCGTAGGAGTTGCCGGCGGAGTCGGTGTTGTTCTTGAAGAGGTAGACCTCGCCCCGGATGCCTTCTTCCCGCAGTCGCTGTTCGGCGCTGCGGACGAGGCCCTCGAGGATGCGCTCCCCTGCTTTGTCGTGCACGACGAGGTCGGCGATGGAGTCGCACTCGGGGGTGGCGTACTCGGGGTGGCTGCCGACGTCGAGGTAGAGGCGGGCGCCGTTCTCGAGGAAGACGTTGCTGGAACGGCCCCAGGACACGACCCGACGGAACAGGTAGCGGGCCACCTCGTCGGGACTCAGGCGGCGCTGGCCGCGCAGGGTGCACGTGACGCCGTACTCGTTCTCGAGCCCGAAGATGCGTCGTTCCACGGTGAGAGGCTAGTGCCGGATCACCCCCACCCCGTGCCGCGCGACCCCCTGATCACGGGCTGGTCATACGCCGGTCTCTGCTGGTCACGCGCCTCCCTGCGTCACGGTGTTGGCGGCGGCGCAGGTGGGATCGGCGTTGACCGCCTTGGCGATGGCGCCGGCCTTGTCGAGCTTCGTCAGCTTCTTGCTGTGCCCGCTCAGCTTCGAGAGGCCGTTGGAGATCGTGGTGCCGAGCGCCTTCGAGGCGGTGGTGAGCTTGGTGGGATCGCTGGGCAGCGCCAGCGCCGTCTTTTGTGCCTTCGTGAACACGGTGCTCGAACCCTTCAGCACCGCGGCGAGCTCCGTGGTGATCGCCTTGCCGTTCTTGACGTCGGGGACGCCGGCGACGGTTGCTGCGTCACCGGCCGCCCCGGCCGAGGTGGCGGTCTTGCTCAGGGCGCCCGCGATCGACTGCGTGGCGGCGGCGCCGGCGGTGGTGTCGGCTACGCCGGTGACGGCCGTCTGCAGCGCCTGCTGGGCCGCGTAGGCATTGAGCTCGTAGGAGGCGAACGACTTGCAGAACGCGGCCGCCCATTCGGTGGGGGGAACCTTCGAGTCGGCCGCGCCGGCGGGCGCGGCGGTGACGGTGGCGGCGACGCCCACCGAAGCGAGCACGCTGACGAGCGCGACCGCCAGGATCCGGGCGCGACTGACCATTGATGCCTCCGAGGGAAGAGTGGTGGCCTTGGAGGGTATCGGCGCGCCGTCGTACTCTTCGTTCATGGAGACGGGTGCCCACATGACCCTCTTGACGCAGGTGATGGGGACGTTCCGGGCGCGGGTGCTGGCGGCCCGCCTGGTTTCGGAAGGGATCGACGCCCGGCTCAGCGGTTCGCTCGACACGCCGTACGGCTTCACCGTGGGTGACATGGCCCGGATCGAGGTCTTCGTGCCCGAGGACCAGCTCGAGGACGCCCGCTACGTGCTCCTGGCCGACGAGGTCGACTCCGCGCTCGTGGCCCCGAACGAGTGGTGGGACGCCGGCGTCGGTCGCACCACTCACGCCCGGCGGTGGCCGCGGTGGGTCGCGCTGGTGCTCCTGCTCGTCGCGGTGGTGGCGCCGATCCTCGTCGAGGCGTCGCGCTGGTAGTGCGGCTCAGGCGTCGAGGATCGCCGCGAGCGGCGCGCCCTGGATGCGACGGAAGGCGCGCCGGCTCTTCGCTCGATCGAGCAGCGCGACCTCGAGTTGGTCGGCGGTGAGCATCGTGTCGGGGCCCGCGAGGACGGACGCGCCGATGCGGATCGCTGCGGCCGAATCGATGCCGGGCTCGTAGCGCGTCTCGAGCGCCTGGGCGATCTGCTCGGCTTGCCCACCGAGCACCGCCGAACCCTCTTCGTCCATGACGGTGCCGTCGTAGAGGATGTGGTACAGCTCGTCGTCGGCGGTCGTGGCGCCCACCTGTGCGAGCAGGATCTCCACCTCGTAGGGCTTCATCTCGTGGGTGAAGACCTGCCCGAGGGTTTGGCCGTACGCGTTGGCGAGCGCGCGCGCGTTGACGTCTTCGCGGGAGAACGAGTAGCCCTTGAGGTCGGCCTGGCGTACGCCGGCGACGCGCAGCATCTCGAACTCGTTGTACTTGCCCACGCCCGCGAACGCGATCCGGTCGTAGATCTCGCTGATCTTGTAGAGCGTACGGAACGCGTTCTCGGCGACGAGCACGATGCCGTCGGACACGCTGAACGCCACCAGGCTGCGGCCGCGCGCGATGCCCTTCCGCGCGTAATCCGCGCGGTCCTTCATCATCTGCTCGGGCGGGACGTAGAACGGCATGCTCACAGCCCGCTCCCCTCTTCGCGGCCGCCGTAGAGCGCCTGGGCCCTCGTGGCGACCTCGTCTTCGGGGACCTCTGTGAATCCGTCGGCCGAGATCACCGCGACCGTGGGGAAGATCCCCCGGATGAGGTCGGGCCCGCCGGTGGCAGTGTCTTCGTCGGCCGCGGCGAAGAGCGCCCGCAGGGCGAGGTCGACGGCCTCGTCGCGCGACATGCCCTCGCGCCAGGTGGCCTTGATCCAGTTGCGGGCGTGCACGCCGCCGGACCCGTTGGTCTGGAAGTCGGTCTCCTCGTACTTGCCGCCGGTGACGTCGTAGCTGAACACCCGGCCGCGTTCCCGGCGCGGGTCGTAGCCGGCGAACAGCGGTACCACCGCGAAGCCCTGCATCGCCGCGGGCAGGTTGCTGCGCACCATTCCCCCGAGCTGGTTGGCCTTGCCCTCGAGCGAGAGCGTCTCGCCCTCGATCTTCTCGTAGTGCTCGAGCTGCACCTGGAACAGGCGCACCATCTCGACCGCCGGGCCCGCGGCGCCGGCGATGGCCACGCCCGAGAGGTCGTCGGCCGCGAACACCTTCTCGATCCGGCGACTGGCGATGGAGTAGCCCGCGGTGGCGCGCCGGTCGCCGGCCATCACGACGCCGGCGTCGTAGCGGATGGCGAGCACGGTGGTGCCGTGGGGGATGTCGGTGCCGACGCCCGTCGCGCTGCGGTCGACACTGGCACCGGGGAGGTCGTGGGGGGCGACCCGCCGGAGCAGATCGACGAAGGACGCACCGGGATCGAGCCCGGGCGCGAAGGTGGGAAGTGGAGATTCGGTCACGCGGGCGAGCCTATACGGCGCTTCGGCGCAAACTCCCCGCCCGTGTTCGGGCCGTCGTCACGAGCTCCTGCGTCGCCGCGTCGCTGAGCTCGAGGTATGCGGCGGCGTTGCGCAGCGCGTCGGGCGAGTCGCGGAACTGGCCGAGGCCGCCGTTGCAGTTGAAGCACAGGATGCCGCGCACGTTGCCGGTGGCGTGGCTGTGGTCGACGTGCTCGGGATCCTCGCGCCCGCAGATCGGGCACACCCCATCCTGCTGCACGACCAGCTGTCGAACTCGTCGGCGCCGATCCCGTAACGGCGCTTGAGGTGGTAATGGCGACTGCCGCCGTGCAACCGCTTGAGGGTCTCTCTGCCCCGCGCGTTGTGACACGGCTTGCAATACGCGTGGCGCCCGTCCTTCGTGTTCCGATTGCGCCGAAACTCTTCGAGGGGCTTGAACTCACCCCAGTCCGGGCATCGCTTCATCTGCACGATACTAACGAACGTACGTTCGGAGGGCTCGATCCGTTCAGCCCGGCAAATCGGACATAAAGGTCTACTCCCCCCCTTTCTGTACGTATGACTTAACAAACTCCTCGGCGTTCGTTTCCAGCACGGAGTCGATCTCGTCGAGGAGATCGTCGAGTTCTTCCTTCAGTTCCTCGCCCTGTTTGGCGGGCGCGGCGACCTCGGCCGTTTCCTCGACCCGCTCCTTGGGTGCCGGTTTCTGCTTGCGTTCACGCTCGGGCATGACGCTGCTCCTCTTATCCCTGCAGTCGGTCGACGAGCTCGGCGGGGGTACCGACCTCGTTGAACAACGGCTCGACGTGTGCCTTCGTTCCCCGCAGCGGCTCCATGGTGGGGATCCGCCGCAACGGATCGGAGCCTACGTCGAGGATCACGCTGTCCCAGTTTGCCGCGACGACGGCGTCGGGCCAGCGCGCCAGGCACTGGCCCCGGAAGTACGCCCGGGTCGTCGACGGCGGAACCGTCATCGCTTCGTGGACTTCGGCTTCGGTGACCATCCGCTCGATCTTGCCCGCCCGGACGAGGCGCTCGTACAGGGATCGGTCGGGACGGACGTCGTGGTACTGGAGATCGAGCAGCGACAGCTTCGGGTCGGTGAGGTCGAGACCGTCGCGCTCCATGTAGGCGTTGAACAGTGAGAGCTTGGTGATCCAGTCGAGCTGACCGTCGAGCAGCATCGGGTCGCGTTCGAGGTCGGTCAGCGCCGCTTCCCAACGCGTGAGGACGAGACTGCCGACGTCGGTGCCGCCGCACGCGTCGAGGCCGGTCTCGTCGGCGTACTTCTGCGCCAGGCGGAGGAACTCCCACTGGAGCTCGATCGCGGTGATGCGCCCACCGTCGAGCAGCTCGACGGTCGCGCGACAGGTCGGGTCGTGCGACACCGTGCGCATCGCGCTGCACCGGCCCGATGATCGAGAGGTCCTTGCTGATGAAGCCGTCTTCGATCATGGCGAGGACGACCGCGGTGGTACCGACCTTGAGGAACGTCGCCACTTCGCACAGGTTGGCGTCGCCCGCGATCACGTGGAGGCGGCGGTACTGCTGCGGATCGGCGTGCGGCTCGTCGCGGGTGTTGACGATCGGGCGCTTCAGCGTCGTCTCGAGCCCGACCTCCTCTTCGAAGAAGTCGGCCCGCTGGCTGATCTGGTAATCGACCGCGGCCGCGCCGTTCTCGGAGCCGACCTTGCCGGCACCGGTGAAGACCTGCCGGCTCACGAACCAGGGCAGCAGATTGCGCACGAGCTGCGCGAAGGGGACGGCGCGGTCGACCAGGTAGTTCTCGTGCGTGCCGTACGAGTTGCCCTTGCCGTCGGAGTTGTTCTTGTAGACGACGATCTCCTGGCCGGGCTCGACCAGGCGCTTGGCCGCGAGCATCGACCGGGCGAGGATCCGCTCCCCCGCCTTGTCGGCGCACACCAGCTCCATCGCGTTGGAGCACTCGGGCGTGGAGTACTCGGGGTGCGCGTGGTCGACGTAGTAGCGGGCGCCGTTGGTGAGCACGGTGTTGACGAGGTGGGTCTCGATCTCCGGCGGCATCGACCCCTCACGGGCGAACCCACGCGCGTCGTTGCCGGGCGACTCGTCCTCGAAGTCCCAGCCGACCTTGTGGTGCTCGACGTAGGCGTTGATCAGCATCGACGACGCGAGCACCGGATTGGGATCGGCCGCGCCGCGGAGGGTGACGCCGTATTCCGTCTCGATCCCGCACACTTTCGGGATGGCCACGCCTTCAGCCTAGTTGGGTACCGCTGCCCTCCCGGCCCATGATGCGGTCCCGTCCGGCCGCTCGGTACAGTCCGGGCGGTGGGGCTCCCTCGACCACGGCTCCCCGGGCCCAGTCGCGTGTTCGTCGATCCCGGGCGGGTCAACCTGCGCAAGGCCGCCCGTGCCGCCCTCGTGGTTTCCGTCCTGTTCGCGTTGCTGGTGACCGCGGGGAACGAGCCGGCGGCCCTGTTCGGCGCCTTCGGCTGCTTCGCCGCCCTCGCCTTCGCCGACTTCGGCGGATCACTCACGGCGCGATTCGGTGCCTACGTCGGCCTGCTGGTGCTCGGCGCGGCGCTGGTCGCGCTCGGCACGGTCGCGGCGAACACCACGGTGGCCGCAGTCGTGGCCATGCTGCTCGTGGGGTTCACGATCCAGTTCGCCGGCGCGCTGGGGGGCTACTGGGCCGCCGGTGCGACGGCGTCGACCCTCTCGTTCGTGCTCGCGGTGATGGCGGGCGGGCCGGTGTCGGAGCTCGGGTCGCGTGAGCTCGGGTGGTCGGTGGGCGTGCTGGTGGCGGGGATCTCCGCCGTGCTCCTGTGGCCCGTGCACCAGCGCAATCGGGTGCGGGAAGCCGCGGTCGCGGTGGCGCGGGCCGTCGCCCACGCGGTTGATCCGGCGCGACCGGATGCGGAATGGCCCGCCGCGCTCGACGCGGTCCGCGACACAGTGCGAACGCTGAGCGCCCGCGCCGGTGTGGTGTACCGACCAGCCGGGAGTCAGGCGCGGGAGCGGGCCCTGGTGGCGTTGGTCGTCGCGTTGCGCGGGGTACCGCCGATCGTCGAGGAGATCGCACCGGCCGACGACCGCTCGGTGCGCGATGTCGACCCGTTCCCCGAGGAAGGGGCGCTCTCGATCGCGGTGCGCGACACGTTCACCACCGTCGCCGACCTGCTCGACGGCCGCGGCCCCGCGGTGCTCGACCTCACGTCGCTACTCGCGATCCGCGAGGCCCACACCGCCGCGCTCGAAGGTTGGGTCAGCGCGCAGCTCGTCGACGACGACGCGAGCGGGTCGGGTACCGCGGCGGCGGGCGCCGACCGCGTCCTCGCCCGTTTCGACCGCGACTTCCCGTTGCGCCGGCTCTCGCTCCTCGCGGGTGTGGTCGGGGCCGAGGCCGCGACTGCGGTCGGCGCGTCACTCGTGTTGCCCCCCGACGCCGCGCTGCCGCGCGAGCTGGGCACCGAGCTGGTGACGCACCGGGGCGTGCGCGGCACGGTCGACGTCCTGCGCGAGCACTGGAGCCTGCGCTCGGTGCGGTTCCGCAATGCCGCGCGCGCGGGCATCGGGCTCGCCGCCGCGGTGCTGATCGCGAAGGTCGCATCGCTCGAGCACGCGTTCTGGGCCGTCCTCGGCACGCTCTCCGTGCTGCGCTCGACCGCGCTGGGAACCGGGGCCACCGCGCTCCAGGCCCTCACCGGCAGCGTCATCGGCTTCGCGGTCGCGTCGGCGGTGATGCTGACGATCGGGGGCGACGAGCGCGTGCTCTGGGTGCTGCTGCCGGTGGTGGTGTTCCTCTCCGGCTTCACTCCCGGCGCGGTGAACTTCGTGGTGGGCCAGGCGTCGTTCACCGTGTTCGTCGTGGTGCTGTTCAACATCTTGGTGCCGGAGGGGTGGCGCGTCGGGCTGGTGCGAGTCGAAGACGTCGCCATCGGCGCGGGGATCAGCGTCGTCGTAGGCGCGGTGTTGTGGCCGCGCGGCGCACGCGGGGTCGCGGCGCGGTCGTTCGCCGATCTGATCCGGGCCGAGCGCGCGCACCTCGTGGCCGCGGTGGGCGCGGCGTTCGGTCGCGTGCCCGACACCGATCTGAGCGCGGCGCGCGTGGATGCGCTCGGTTCGCGCGGGCGCGCGCTGGCGGCGCTCGAGGATCTCAACGTCGAACATGGCGGCGGGCTGGTCGACCGCGAATCGTGGGCCGGGATCCTCGGGCTGGCCACCGTGGTCCAGATCGCGGGCGACGGCATCCACCGCGCCGCCGTCGCGTACGGCATCGCATCCGGATGCTCGGCGGCCCAGCACGAGCTCGACACCGGCGTCGCGCGCGTCACGCAGTTGCTCGACGCCGAGGCCGACGAGCTCGTAGTGACCCACAGCAACGCCGGTTCATTCACCGCGCCGGCGCGGCGGGCACGGTCGACCCGCGATGCCGCGCCGGGACTCGCCGACTGCCTGGTCGCACACGCCCGGGCCGTCGATCCCGCAATGGGTCTCGTGTGGATGCACGAGTACCTGATGCTGGTAGACGGCGTGCTCGGGGCCGACGAGCCGGCCGCGAGGAACCAGGACCCGCGCCGCGGGGTGAACGCGCCTGGTTAGAAGCGCGGTCGTCAGAGGTACTGGCCGGTGGTGACGCGTTCGATCTGGCGACCACCATGGGGCTCGTCGCCCTCGGCCAGGATGGTGCGCACGAAGACGATCCGCTCGCCTTTCTTGCCCGAGATCTTCGCCCAGTCGTCGGGGTTGGTGGTGTTGGGCAGGTCTTCGTGCTCGCGGAACTCCTGACGGATCGAGTCGAGGAGGTCCTGGGTGCAGATGCCCTTCTCGCCGCCTTCGATGAGCCGCTTGATCGACAGCTTCTTCGTGCGCCGCACGATGTTCTCGATCATGGCGCCCGACGAGAAGTCCTTGAAGAAGAGGATCTCCTTGTCGCCGTTCTGGTACGTGACCTCGAGGAAGCGGTTCGAGTCGTCCACCGCGTACATGCGGTCGACCGCGTCGACGATCATCCCCTCGACCGCTTTCTCGGGGCCGCCGTAGGTGCCCGTCTCGGAGTCGGCGATCGGCAGGTTCGGCGTGAGGTACTGGCGGAAGATCTTGGTCGCGCTCTCTTCGTCGGGGCGCTCGATCTTGATCTTCACGTCGAGGCGTCCGGGGCGGAGGATCGCGGGGTCGATGAGGTCTTCGCGGTTCGATGCGCCGATGACGATCACGTTCTTCAGGCTCTCGACGCCGTCGATCTCGGCCAGTAGCTGGGGCACGATCGTGCTCTCGATGTCGGAGGAGATGCCGGTGCCGCGGGTACGGAACAGGGAGTCCATCTCGTCGAAGAACACGATGACGGGGTAGCCCTCCTCCGACTTCTCCCGCGCCCGCTGGAAGATGAGGCGGATCTGGCGTTCGGTCTCCCCCACGTACTTGTTGAGCAGCTCGGGGCCCTTGATGTTGAGGAAGTAGGAGCGGGAGCTGGAGTTGCCCGTCTTCTCCGCCACCCGCTTGGCCAGCGAGTTGGCGACCGCTTTGGCGATGAGGGTCTTGCCGCAGCCCGGAGGGCCGTAGAGCAGGATCCCCTTGGGCGGCTGCAGCTCGTGCTCGTGGAAGAGCTCAGCGTAGAGGTACGGCAGCTCGACCGCGTCCTTGATCTGCTCGATCTGGCTGTCGAGACCGCCGACGTCGTCGTAGGTGACGTCGGGGACCTCTTCCAGGACGAGCTCCTCGACCTCGGGCCGGGGGATGCGCTCCACGAGCAGCCCGGAGCGGCCGTCCATCAGGAGGTGGTCGCCGGCGCGGAGCTTCTCGTTGAGCAGCGGCGCCGCGAGCTCGCAAACCCGTTCCTCGTCGGCCCGGCCGACGATCAGGGCGCGGTCCTTGCTCGCCAGGACCTCTTTCAGCACGACGACCTCGCCCGACACCTCGACGGCGCGGGCGAGCACCACGTTGAGCGACTCGTTGAGGGCGACCTCCTGGCCGCGCGACATCACCTCGACGTCGACCTCGGGGTGCACCGAGACCCGCATCTTGCGGCCGGCGGTGAAGATGTCGACGGTGCCGTCGTCGTTGGCGCCGAGGAACGTGCCGTAGGCCGAGGGCGGCATCGTGAGCTTCTCGACCTCCTCGCGCAGCGCGGCGATGTGCTCGCGCGCCTCGCGCAGGGTCGCCGAGAGCCGTTCGTTCTGGGAGACGGCCTGGGCCAGCTGCCCCTTGGTCTCGAGGATCTTCTCCTCGAGGGTGCGGACGCGCTTGGGGGCGTCCTGGAGGCGGCGGCGCAGGACGAGGACTTCCTCTTCGAGACCTTCGAGCTGACCCCGGAGCTCGCCGACCTGCCGTTCGTAGTCGGCTGCTCGCCGCTCGCTGTCGGAAGCCATGCGATCACCTCGTGCCAGTGCTCGGACCTGGCGTCGGACCTTACACCGGCACTTCATGGGGTCCGTGCCACTTCTCGTCGCCGTTGTGTGCCCATCTCGTTGCCCGCGGATTTCCACCGGATTGGCTTGAGAAATCCCCCGGCGGGGGCTACGCTGCAAGACGTTGACGCCGCGACTGGCGGCTCCCCTCGGAAGGAACACGCGGGATGAAGTGCGGAATGAAGGTGGCGCGATGAAGGTCTGGATCGATCAGGACCTCTGCACCGGTGACGGCCTCTGCGAAGAGATCGCACCCTCCGTGTTCACGTTGCTCGACGACGGCCTCGCCTACGTCAAGCAGGGTGACAAGGTGTTCAGCGACCCGGGCGGCGCCGACGGTCTCGCCGACGTGCCCGCGGGCATGGAGGAAGCGACGATCGAGTCGGCCGAGGAATGCCCCGGAGAGTGCATCTTCATCGAAGTCGACTGAGCCGTCGGGCCCGCTGATCGGCCCACGTTTCGCTGACGACCCGGGTTCGTGCCCGGGTCGCTGCGCGCCCGGGCCCGCGGGATCGCCCCGACCGTCAGTCGGACAGGCAGCCGCCGGTGCCCTTCGGCGCCGGTGCGGTGCCGGCGAGCACGGGGTCGAGCACCGCGTCGAGCTCGGTACGGGTGAGCGCGTAGGCCGTGGCCGGGCGGCTGGTGTCGTAGGCGAACATCACGCCGAGCACCCGGCCCGCATCGTCGACCACCGGCGCGCCGGAGTCGCCTGGTGCGGTGACCGCCGCCAGCACGAACACCTCGCGTTCGGTGGACGCGTCGCGTTCGATGTTGGTGCCGCGCGCCACGATCTGCTCGGCGATGCGCATGGGCGACTCGCGCAGCGCTCCCCCACCGGGATGGCCGAACAGCGCGCCGCGGTCGTCGATGGCTCCGTTGCCTTCCTGGAGCGGCGCCAGCCCCAGCCCCGGGACCCGCAGGATCGCGAGATCACGGTTGGGATCGAAGGCCACGACCTCGGTGTCGAGGCGCCGGCCGTCCTGCGTGTCGATGCGCGTGCGGGTCTCGCCCGCGACCACGTGCGCGTTGGTGACGACGAGGTTGTCGGCGACCACGAAACCGGTGCCCTCCTGGATCTGGTCGCAGGCCTGGCCCTCGACCTTCACCGTCGACCGGGTGACGACCGCAGCAGCCGGCGCGGGGATGCCGTCGGCGGGTGGGTCGCCGGCATCGGGTGACGTGAGCGTGTCGAACACCTCGGGGAACGACTCGTCGCCGACCAGGCGCCCGAGCGTCTCCGACTCCGACGGCGGCGCGGGTGCCAACCGGTCGATGGCGCGGGCCACCGCGGAGTCGCGCACCGCGCGTGCCGGCCAGCCCGGCGAGCCGGC
Organism: uncultured Actinomycetes bacterium; assembly: GCA_963819735.1. GTDB lineage: Bacteria > Actinomycetota > Acidimicrobiia > IMCC26256 > DASPTH01 > CAWFXC01. Next base: position 102,467 of record CAWFXC010000004.1, read on the forward strand.
CAACGCGGGGATCAGCAGCCACATCACGACGAGGACGCCGGCGACGCCGACCACCGCACCCGCGATCCGGTCGCCGCGCTGCACGCCCACCCCGACGTGCTTGCCCAGCCGGTTGTGCACCGCGCCGCCGATGGCGGCGCCGATCGCCTGCGCGACGGTGGCCACGACGAGTACGAACGCGAGCGATGCGAGAAGTCGCGTGCGCGGCGGCGAGCCGCGCAGTGCGTCGGCGACGTCGGGGACGAACACCACCGCCACCACCAATCCGATGGCCAGGCCGCCCCACGAGATGACCCGGCGCACGAACCCCAACCGGTACCCGATGTACCCGGCGGCGGCGGCGACACCGATGACGACGAGGTCGAGGAAGTTCACGCCCCCGGCGCGAGCAGCCGCGCGTGGGTGAGGAAACCGGTGTGCGCGACCATGCGGTGATCGGGGCGCACCGACTGGCCGTCGACGTGCCAGGTGCGCTGCAGCACTTCGAGCGATTCGACCATGCCGAACGCCGAGCCGGCCAACTCCTCGCGCAGCCGCGCCACCTGCCCGATGGTCGGGAGGTACGCGAGCAGCACGCCACCGGGGTGCAGCGCCGACTCCGCGTGCTTGACGACGCGCCACGGCTCGGGGAGGTCGAGGAGGATGCGGTCGAGGTCGTCGACCGCGATGCCTTCGTAGACGTCGCGCACCTCGATGTCGAGCGGGACGTCGGCACCGAGGAAGCCCTCGACATTCGACCGCGCCCGGGCGGCGAAGTCGTCGCGGATCTCGTAGCCGGTGACTCTGCCGGTCGTGCCCACCGCGCGCAGCAGCGCGAGCGTGAGCGCGCCGGAACCCACGCCCGACTCCAGCACCCGCGCACCGGGGAAGATGTCGGCCAGGATCAGGATCGGGCCGAGGTCCTTGGGGTAGATCACCTGCGCGCCGCGCGGCATCTCGAGCACGTACTCGGCGAGCGTCGGGCGGACCGCGGTGAGCCGCGCGTTCTTGGTGGTGCGCACGGTGGAACCGTCGGGCTGGCCGATGATGTCGTCGTGCTCGAGCACGCCGGCGTGCGTGTGGAACTGCCCGGCGACGGCCAGGGTGACGAGATGACGGCGGCGCTTCGCGTCGACCAGGAGCACGCGGTCGCCGGCGCCGAAGGGGCGGGCCACCGCTAGCGCTCGCCGGGCACGGATCGGGGGCCGATCTCGACCGGCACGGGGGCGGACGCGGGAGCGGCCTCGTGCGCGGCCGGTTCGTCGATCGTGATCGCGCCGACCTGTACGCGGAGCCGGCAGAACGCGCAGAGGTCGCCGGGGGTCGGTGCCCCGCATCCCCGGCACACGCCGAGGTCGTCGCGCTCGATCTCGGCGTCGGCGGCGAAGTGGTCGTGGCCCCGTTCGATGAAGCCGAACAGGAACGCCGCCTTGGTGCCGGGCGAGCGGTCCTCCAGCGAGTTGAGGACCTCCTTGTAACCCAGGTGCCGGTTCCCCTCGGCCATCGGGCACTCCTCGACCTGGTAGTCGATGCCCCGCAGCACGCAGTACGCGGCGGTCTCGCGTTCGCCGATGCGCACGAGCGGCTTGATCTTGCGGGCGAACCCCGGCGCGGCAGGGAGCACCGGCGACTGGCGGCCCAGGTAGCCGGCGTCCCACCGCAACACGTTGCCGAGCAGGACCGCGGCTTCGTCGTCCAGGTTGTGGCCGGTCGCGATCGCCGGGTAGCCGTGCTCGAGGGCCGCCGAATTGAACAGGTGCCGCTTGGAGAGGCCACACGCGCCACACGGCGCGCGGCGGGTGGCCGCGGCCGCTTCGGGAATGCCGTATCCGAAGTCGGAGGCGAGATCGATCTCGATCAACTCCCGCCCGAGTTGCGCGGCGTACGCCCTCGCGTAGCGGCCGGAGACGTCGGAGTAGTCGCCGATGCCGAGACCGAGGTAGAGACCGTCGGCTTCGTAGCCGAGGCGCACGAGGATCTCCCAGAGTGCGAGCGAGTCCTTACCGCCCGAGACCGCGACGAGGACGCGCTCCCCTGGCTCGAGCATGTGGTGCGAGTCGATCGCCTTGCGCACCTGCTCCTCGCAGTGGTGCAGGAAGTGATCGCGGCAGAACGCCGCGTTGTGGCGGCGGACGTCGATCACCGCCGGGCCCTTGCACACGCGGCACTTCATGCGCTGCCGCCGTCTCTGATGGTCGACGCCGCTGCATCCGCGGTTGCGTGTCGGAGTGTCTCCGCTCCGTCTCTGTCTCTGATGGTCGACTCCGCTGCATCCGCGGTTGCGTGTCGGAGTGTCTCCGCTCCGTCTCTGTCTCTGATGGTCGACGCCGCTGCATCCGCGGTTGCGTGTCGGAGTGTCTCCGCTCCGTCTCTGTCTCTGATGGTCGACGCCGCTGCATCCGCGGTTGCGTGTCGGAGTGTCTCCGCTCCGTCTCTGTCGCTGATGGTCGACGCCGCTGCATCCGCGGTTGCGTGTCGGAGTGTCTCCGCTCCGTCTCTGTCGCTGATGGTCGACGCCGCTGCATCCGCGGTTGCGTGTCGGAGTGTCTCCGCTCCGTCTCCGCCGCTGATGACGGGGCGGATCTCGACGGATGCGGAGTCGTCGAGGCGTACGTCGTGGGTGACGAGCTCGTCGCCCACGATGACGAGCACCGATTCCGGGCTCACCTCGAGCCGGCGCAGCAGCGCCTGGACGGTCATCGGACCCGCGAGCTCGACTTCGCGCCGCGGGTTGCGCAGGAGGACCTTCACCGGCGCCAGGCTACCGGGCTACTTGCGACGCGGGATCTCGCGGATCTCGAAGCTCTCGCCCGGCCGGAGCCGGATGCTGAGCACGTCTTCCTTCCGACCGGTGACCGACTGCAGGAGCTTGAGACCGGACGCGGCGGCACCGGCGTACAACCACGCCTTGGAGCCGCTGTGCATGCCGCGGCGCAACGCGGTGGACGCGAACCGGGCGATGAACCGGGCTGTGAAGTCTTTGCGGAGAACCCGCGCCGCGGAGGCGGCGGCACCGATGGCGACGATCGCGTCGCCCTTGCTCCGGCCTGCCATTAGATGCGCCGGATCTCGACGATGGTGCTCTTCTTGTGGCCGCGGCGACGGCCGAGCAGGAATGCGACGACGACGACCACGGCACCGGCGACGATCAGCGCGGTCTTGGTCGCGTCCTGCGCGACTTCGGTGGTGTCGTCGGCGACGCCACGGATCTCGGCCAGCTTCGCCTCGATGTCGGCGCGCGTGACGGTGCCTTCGCCGTTGCGTGCGACGGTGCTCATCCGAACTCCTTTTCGACCCGCCGTGCGCCACGGGCCAGCCACACGAGCGCGGCGCCGATCAGCAGGGCGGTGAACGTGATCAGGTAGGGCACCCACGACCAGTCGCCCGAGAACGTGTCGCCGGTCTCGGTCTGCAGCGCGCGCAGCGCCGACATGCCGAGGAACAGGACGCCGACCCCCATCAACAGCGAGCCCACCACACCGAAGGCGATGTACCGCCCGAGCGCCTGGAGCGGGACGAGCGTCTGCTGCTTGAAGTAGGTGACGACGAGGTCGCGCAGCTCGGTGATGAGCTGCGGCAACGGAGGCGTCTTCTTGGCTGCGCTGCCGCCGCCGGTCGATCCGCTCCCACCACTTGATCCGCTCCCGCCGCCTCTGCCCGAACCGCCGCCGCCACTGGGTGGGGTGGGCGGAGTGGGCGGGTGCGGTGGTGTGGGTGGTGTCGTGGCCGTGGGTGGCGTTTGCGACACGGGGGGCGTCGACGACGCGGCGGGCGCCGACACCGGGGGTGCAGGCGTGGCCGGCGGCGTGGCCGGCGCCGACACGGGAGGCGTCGCGGCGGGGGGCGTCGCCGGTGTGGGCGCGGTCGCCGGGGTGATCGGGTTCGGCTGCGTGGGTTCCATTCGGCGCAAACCCTACTGCGGCTTCGGCACGAGAGCATCGACCGCGGGCGCGTTCGGGAACTGCCCCACGATGCCGCCGATGCGTGACCGGATCACGCTGGCCTGCGCGTCGGAGAAGTCGCCGTTCTCGAGGAACGCGAACCGCAGGGTCTGGCCGACGTCCATCTCGCCGGTGAGGCCGCTCACGCCGTCGAGCGATCCGGTCTTGCCGTGGAAGCGCCCCACGAGCGACGTGCCCAGGAACTGGTCGAACAGGGTGCCGCTCTGGCCGGCGACGGGCAACCCGTCGAACAGGGTGCTCAGCTCGGGCCGATCGGTGAGCGCCAAGGTGGCGACGAGCAGGTCGCACGTGATCCGGTTGCCGCGGTCGAGGCCGGAGCCGTCGAGCAGCGCGCCGTCGGGTACCGGCACCCCGAGCGTCTTGAGCTTGGCCGTCGTGGCCTTCACGCCGGCGGCGGTGGTGCCGGGCGTGGTGCCGGCGTGCACCGCGAGCTCCTTGGTGAGCAGTTCGGCGGTGAGGTTGTCGCTCGAACGGAGCATCGACGCCACGATGTCGCGGAGGGGCGGTGAGCTGATCGAGGTGATCTCGACCGCGCCGGCGGGCGCGGTGCCGTGGCTGGAGCTCCCGACGTTGACCCCGCGGGCGCGCAGCAGGTCGGCGAGGTGGGAGGCCGCGTTGAGTGCGGGATCCGCGACGGGCGTGTTCTGCCCGACCGACCAGGCGCTGAAGCCGTCGTTCACCGTGAGCGCGCTGAGTGGGCCGACCTCGCCGTCGGTGCGGTACGTGTCCTTCCACGACGGCAGGTACCGCTGGTCGTCGTAGCGGGAGTCGTCGCCGATGATCCCGCCCGGTACCGACTTCACGCCCTTGGCCACGATGGCGTCGGCGAGGGACTCGAGGCTGGTCGTGACGTCGCCGTGCGACTTGCCGTTCGCCTGGAGGAACGACGCGTAGTCATTGGTGGCGAGGACGGGGTCGCCCGCGCCGACGAGGTAGAGCCGGTCGACCGACCCGTCGGCCGGCGCGGCCGGCGCCATCACCTTGGTCTGGTAGGTGAAATCGGGACCGAGCGTGGTGAGCGCGGCGGCGGCGACGAACACCTTCTGCGTCGATGCGCCGATGAGCGGCGTGTCGGGGTCGTGGGCCGCGAGCACGCGGTTGCCGGCCCGGACGACGAAGCAGGTGCCGTCGCCCGGCGCGGCGGTGTCGAGCGCGGTCTGCAGGTGTTGCGCGCCCACCGCTTCGGCCACCGGCTCCGGCACGCGGCGTACCGACCAGAGCGGGGTGACGGTCGCGGGCGCGGCGGCCGACGACGACGCGGCGCCGGTGTCGTCGTCGGAGAACGCGAGAAAGAGCGCGACGACGGCCGCGACCGCGAGGACCGCGGCGACGATGCGCCGGCGGTTGGCGGCGGTCACGCGGCGGCGCCCGCCGCGCCGCGAGCGCGGTGCTGCGCGTAGCGCCAGAGGTGCTCGAGCGCAGTGACCGCGCGCGTGGCCGACGAGTAGCAGAGTCGCCCGGAGTCGCGCACCGCGCGCGGTCCCGGGTTGTCGGGATCGGTGACCGCGAGCTCGGTGGCCACCAGGATCGGCTTGCCGGTGGCGGCGGAGATCTCGGCCGCCGCGCGCGCGTAGCGCTCGTCCTGGCGTTCGTGGAACTCGACGATGCGCTCGAGCCCGTGCCCCGGGTAGTACGGCCCGGTGCGCATGTCGCGGGCCTCGTTCGACTGGATGCCGAGGCCCAGATAGATCAGCGCGTGCACGTCGGGATGACGCGCGATCAGCTCCATCACGTCGGGGATCGTGTCGCGTGTCTCGGCGCCCGCGAGATCCACGGGATTGTTCCGGCTCCAGCGGGGCGGGAGCCGCGTGTCGATGGCGCGGCGCAGGTCGTCGGGCAGGGTGAGCAGGTGCAGCTCGGAACGGGTGACCGCGTCGGCGGTGACCACGCCCCACCCGCCGGCGGTGGTGAGCACCACCACGTTCGGTCCCGCGGGCAACGGTTGCGACGAGAACGAGGCCGCGGCCTCGAACGCCTCCTCGACGGTGCCCGCGAGGGTGATCCCGGCCTGGCGGCACATCCCGGCGAAGACGCGTTCGTCACTGGCCAGGGCGCCGGTGTGCGACGCCGCGGCCCGTCGTCCGCCCGCGGTCGTGCCGCCCTTCAGCACCACGAGGGGCTGGTCGACGGTGGTGCGACGGACGCGTTCGTAGAAGTCGCGCCCGTCGTCGATCGACTCGACGTAGGCCAGGCTCACGGTTGACGCGGGATCGGTGGCGAAGTACTCGAGGTAGTCGGGGATCGACACCGCGGCCGCGTTGCCCGCCGACACGGCGCGGCTCACGCCGATGCCGCTCTGGCGCGCCAGGTTCTCGAAGCTCGACACGAAGTTGCCCGACTGACTGGCGATCGCGATCCGGCCCGACGGCGGGTACGGAGCCACGATCTGCGCGCACAACGACGACGGTGTCGACACCACGCCCTGGCCGTTGGGCCCCGCGAGGAGGATGCCGACCTCGGCGGCGACGGCCACCAGTTCGGCCTGCGCGCAGGCGCCCTCCTCCCCCGTCTCCCCGTAGCCCGCGGTGGTGACGAACGCCGCCCGCACGCCTTTGCGCGCGCAGTCGCGCAACAAGCCGACGTTCGCGGCCGCGGGCGTGCACACGACCACGAGGTCGGCGGCGCCGTCGGGAATGGTGTCGACCGTGGTGTGGACGGGGACGCCGAGGACCTCGCCGCCCTCGAGACTGGTCGCGAACACGGGGCCGGCGTAGCCGTGGCGCAAGATGTTGTGCAGCGTGACGAACCCGAATTTGCCGGGATGCGACGATGCCCCGGCGACGATCACGCCGCGCGGGTCGAACAGTGAATCGAATCGGCTCACCCGCGCGTCTCCACCAACGCGTCGACCGCGATCGGGAGACCGGCGCTCACGATCAGCGGGTTGAGGTCGACCGACAGCACGTCGGCTTCCTCCTCGGCGAGCCGCGACAGCGCGAGGAGCACCTCACGCAGCGCGCCCCGGTCGACCGCCTCCTCTCCCCGCACCGGGCCGAGGAGCGCCTGGGTCTGCAACTCCGCGAGCATGTCGTCGGCGTCGGCCTCGGTGAGGGGGACGAGCCGGAACGCCACGTCGCCCAGCGCCTCGGTGAGCACACCCCCGATACCGACCATCACGCAGCGCCCGAACTGCGGGTCGGTGTGCACGCCGGCGATGAGCTCGCGTGCGCCGGTGACCATCGGCGCGACCAAGAGGTCGACGTCGCCGTCGCTCGGGAGCGCGGCGGCCAGCAAGGTGGTCGCGGCATCGTGCACCGCCGCCGCGTCGCGTAGCCCGAGTCGTACGAGCCCGCGCTCGGTCTTGTGCGCGATCGCCTCGCCGTGCAGCTTCACGACGACGGGGTACCCGGACTCGTCGGCCGCACCCACCGCGGCGTCGGGTGTCGCCGCCAGCTGTTCGCGCGCGACGGGCACGCCGTAGCGGGCCACCAGCCGTAACGAGTCGCTCTCCGAGAGCGTTGCCCCCATCAGACTGCGGTCTCGCGGTCGCCCCAGTACTCGTCGCGCAGCACGCGCTTGAGGAGCTTGCCCGACTCGGTGCGCGGCAACTCGTCGCGCACCTCGTAGTCGCGCGGACGCTTGTAACGCGCGACCCGCTCGTCGACGAACGCGCGCAGCTCGTCGAGGTCGAGCGTCGCGCCGGCGCGAGGTTGAACGATCGTGTGCACGCGCTCACCCCAGTCGTCGTCGGGCAACCCGAGCACGGCGACGTCGAGGACGGCGGGATGCTCGTGGATGACCGCCTCGATCTCGGCCGGATAGATGTTGACCCCGCCCGAGATGATCATGTCCTTCAGGCGATCGCAGATGTAGAGGTAGCCCTCGTCGTCGAGGTAGGCGACGTCGCCGACCGACTTCCAGTCCTCGCCGTGCTCCGACAGCCGCTCGTCGGTCTGGTGGTATCCGTCCATCGCCAGCGTGGTGCGGATGAACAGCTCGCCGGGCTCCCCCACCGGCGCCTCGGTGCCGTCGTCGCCCACGATCCGAACTTCGATCGGGCCGTAGGTGGTGCCGCACGATCCGGGCTTGCGCAACTGGTCCTCGGGCGGGAGCACGGAGACGACGCCCAACTCCGTCGATCCGTAGACCTCGTACAGGAAATGGTCGCCGAGCTTGGCGATCACCTCCTGCTTCAGCGCGTAGGGCACGGGCGCGGCGTTGGCGATCAACGTGCGCATCGACGAGAGGTCGGCGCGGGCGAGCTCGCCGGGCGGCAACGCGACGATGCGCTTCAGCTGGGTGGGCGCGCTGAATGTGTCGGTGACGCGGTGCTCCTTCACGAGCCGCAACCACGCCGACGGGTCGAACCGCCGCAACACGATGATCGTGCCGCCGACCGCGTGCGCGAACGTCGCGAACGCCAACGGGCCCGAGTGGTACAGCGGGCCGGTGGTGAGGTGCACCGGGGCGTCGACGAGCAGGTTGAGCCGTTCGAGCAGCGCGAACACGGTCCCGGAATCGCTCGTGGTGCGGAGCGCGCCCTTCGGGCGCCCGGTGGTGCCCGACGTGTAGATCATCGTGGCACCGGTCGCGCCCGCGGCATTGGGCGCCACGAGGATCTCGGGCGGCGTGTCGATCTGCTCGGCGAGGTGTTGGTCGAACGCGATGCAGCCGTCGGGCACGGCGCCACCGAACACGAGAACGGCGCGCACCTTGGGCAGTTGGTCGCGCACCGATGCGATCAGGGGTGCCTGCTCGGCGTCGACCACGACCACGACGGCGTCGGAGTTGTCGATCACGTAGCGCATCTCTTCGGCGGTGAAGCGATACGACACCGGGACCGAGGTGAGCCCGGCCTTGCGCCCCGCGTGCAGGGTCGCGATGACCTCGAGGGAGTTCGGCCCACACCACGCGATGCGATCACCGGGGGCGGCGCCGAGCGCGTAGAGCCCGTGCGCGAGTCGGTTGGTGAGACCCTCGAGCTCGGCGAACGAGGTGGCCGACGGCCGTGCGCCTTCGGCGACGTCGACGAGCACCGCGGCCCGGGCGCCGTTGGCCTGCGCGTGCTGCGTCAAGAGGTCCATGGACGGGTCAGTAGCCTACCGCCATGTCTCCACCCGAACCGGGGCGCGCGCCCGCGCCCGAGGTCTCGGTGGTGATGCCCGCCCACAACGAGATCGGGCTCCTCGACCAGACCCTCGGCGACCTCGTCCCCGCCCTCAACCGCCGGGGCCTCGCGTTCGAAGTCATCGTGGTGGAGAACGGCTCCACCGACGGCACCCTCGAGCTGGCCCGGGCCGCGGCCGCGGCCGAGCCGCGGGTCGGGGTGGTCACCCTCTCGACCGCCGACTACGGCGAGGCCATGCGCGCCGGCATCCTCCGGGCCGTCGGCGACGTCGTGGTCGTGTTCGACGTCGACTACTACGACGCCACCTTCATCGATCTCGTCGTGCCCCAGCTCTCGCGCGCCGACGGTCCGGCCATCGTGGTGGGATCGAAGCGTGCTCCGGGCACCCGCGACACGCGCCCATGGCCCCGGCGATTGATCACGGCCGGGTTCGCGCTGGTCCTGCGGCTGCTGTTCGGCCTCGGGGTCTCCGACACGCACGGGATGAAGGCGATGCGCCGGGCCACCGTCGAACCGATCGTCCGCCAGTGCCGCTTCGGCACCGATCTCTTCGACACCGAGTTGGTCCTGCGCGCCGACCGGGCGGGGCTGGCCATCGCCGAGGTGCCGGTGACGGTCGAGGAGCGGCGGCCGTCGCGCACGCCGATCGCCCGCCGGATCGCCCGGACGGTGTTCGGGCTCGTTCGGCTGCGCATCGTCCTCTGGCGCGACCGCTCGTAGCATTCGCCGAATGAGCCACCACCGGTACGCGTCCGCCCTGTCGGAGCATCCGATCCCGGCGAACGCGGTGGGCGAGGCGGCGGGCGAGATCATCGAGGCGTTCGGCGGCGACGATCCCGATCTCGTGTTCTGCTTCGCGTCCCCCGATTTCGTCGGCGCGATGGAAGACATCGCGTTCGCGCTCGGCAACCTGCTCGAACCGCGGGTGCTCCTCGGGATGACCGCGGTGTCGGTCGTTGGGGGTGCCCGCGAGGTCGAGCACGGTCCCGGGCTGTCACTGTTCGCGGCGTCGCTGCCCGACGTCGAGCTCACGCCGGTGTCGTTCGGGCTCCAGCGCACGCCCGACGGTGACACGATCACCGGCTGGCCCGACCTCGAGGGTGATCCCGCGACTCTGCTGCTGCTCGCCGATCCCTTCACCTTCCCGATCGACGGGTTCCTGCGGCGGCTCGACGAGGACCGGCCCGGCGTACGGGTCATCGGTGGCGCGGCCTCCGCGGCGCGCGGCCCGGGCGGGAACCGGCTCGTGCTCGGCGAGTCCCCCCGGGTCGGGGGCGGCCGGCCGCCGGTCGCGCCCGAGGCCGGTCCGGTGGCGACGTCGGGCGCGGTCGGCGTCTTCCTCGACGGCGTCGCCGTGCGCAGCGTGGTGTCGCAGGGCTGCCGGCCGGTGGGCAGCCCCTACACGGTCACGCGGTCCGACCGGAACTACGTCGAGGAGCTCGGGGGTGTCCCCGCGCTGACCCGGCTCCAGGACTGTGCCGAGGAGGCGACCGAGGAGGACCGGGCCCTGATGCGCGCCGGCGTGCACCTCGGCGTCGTGGTCGACGAGCACAAGGTCGAGTTCGACCGGGGCGACTTCCTGGTGCGCAACGTGCTCGGGGCCGATCAGAAGACCGGGAGCATCGCGGTGGGCGACGAGATCGCCGTCGGCCAGACGGTGCAGTTCCACGTGCGCGACGCCGCCGCCGCCGACGAAGACCTGCGCGAGTTGCTCGCCGACGTCGATCCCGCGGCCGCCGCGTTGTTGTTCACCTGCAACGGGCGCGGGCAGGCGTTCTTCGGGGTGCCCGATCACGACGCCGGCGTCGTCGATCAGCTGCTCGGGCCGCTCCCCACCGCCGGCGCGTTCTGCGCGGGCGAGATCGGCCCGGTCGGCGGGCGGAACTTCCTGCACACCTACACCGCGAGCCTCGCCCTCTTCTGAATGCGCTGCCGTAGTCTGTCCCGCACGCGGAACGGGTAAAGGGGCGCAATGGCGACGACCGACATCGAGACGACCGACATCGAGCAGCGCGGGATCGACGTGATCCGCGGGCTGGCGATGGACGCGGTGCAGAAGGCCAACTCCGGTCATCCCGGTACCCCGATGGCGCTGGCCCCGCTCGCCCACGTGTTGTGGACCCGCATCATGCGCTACGACGCCGCCGCCCCCGACTGGCCCGACCGCGACCGGTTCGTCCTGTCGGCCGGGCACGCGTCGATGTTGCTCTACGCCATGCTCTACCTCACCGGCTACGGGCTCGAGCTCGACGACCTCAAGCAGTTCCGCCAGTGGGGATCGCGCACGGCGGGCCACCCCGAGTACGGGCACGCGGCCGGCATCGAGGTCACGACTGGCCCTCTCGGCCAGGGCTTCGCCAACGGCGTGGGGATCGCGCTGGCGGAGGCGAACCTGCGGGCGCGCTTCGGTCCCGCGGTGATCGACCACCAGGTGTTCGCCATCTGCTCCGACGGCGACCTCGAGGAGGGCGTGAGCCACGAGTCGGCGTCGATCGCCGGCCACCTCGGCCTCGGCCGGCTCGTCTACGTCTACGACGACAACCACATCTCGATCGACGGGCCCACTGAGCTCTCGTACACCGACGACGTCGTCGAGCGCTTCACCGGCTACGGCTGGCACGTCGTGCAACTCGGCGAGGCGGCCAACGACCTCGACGCGCTCGAGGCCGGGCTCCGTACCGGGATGGCGGAGGCGGAACGGCCCAGCCTGGTGATCCTGCGCAGCCACATCGGGTTCCCCTCGCCCCGCTTCACCGACACCGCCAAGGCCCACGGCAGCCCGCTCGGTGCCGACGAGGTTGCGGCGGTGAAGGCGATTCTCGGGCTCCCGGCGGAAGAGTTCTTCGTGCCCGACGACGTCCTCGCGTACTACCGCGAAGCGGGGGCACGCGGGCGCCCCGAGCACGAGGCGTGGCTGCAACGCAAAGAGGCGTTCACGTCGTCGGAAGGATCACTGGCCGACGAGTTCGACGCCTGCCTCATGCAGCGCGGCTTGCCGGGCTGGGAGGCCAAGCTCCCGGTGTGGGACGTCGGCGACGAGATCGCGACGCGGGCCGCGTGTACCGAGGTGGTCAATGCGGTGATCGACGTCGTGCCCGGATTGCTCTGCGGCGGCGCCGACCTCACCGAGAACACGGGGATGGAGCTCAAGGGTGCGACCGCGATCGCCACCCACCAGTTCGCGGGCCGCCAGATCCACTGGGGCATCCGTGAGCACGGCATGGGCTCGGTGATGAACGGCATGGCGGTGAGCGGCACCGTGCCCGCCGGCGGCACGTTCTTCGTGTTCAGCGACTACATGCGGCCCGCGGCCCGTCTCGCCTCGCTCTCGGGCTACAAGACCGCCTTCGTCTGGACCCACGACTCCGTCGGCCTGGGCGAGGACGGCCCGACCCACCAGCCGATCGAGCAATTGGCATCGCTGCGGGCGATGCCGAATCTCCGGCTGATCCGTCCCGCCGATGCCAACGAGGTGTCGCAGGCGTGGCGAATCCACGTCGACGGCGACGGCCCCACCGCGTTCGTGCTGTCGCGTCAGAAGTTGCCGGTGCTGGCCGAGACCGCCGAGCGCGCACCGACCGGCGTGCCCAAGGGGGCCTACACCCTCGTCGACGAAGCCGACGCCGACGATCTCGACCTCGTGCTCATCGGCACCGGCTCCGAGGTCTCGGTGTGTGTGGCGGCGGCGGAGCAGTTGGCGGCCGACGGGCTGTCGGTGCGCGTCGTGTCGATGCCGTCGTGGGACCTCTTCGCCGCCCAGTCCGATTTCTACCGCGAGCAGGTGCTCCCGGGTGACGTGCCCACCCTCGCAGTCGAGGCCGCGGCCACCTTCGGCTGGGAGCGTTGGGCCGACGACGCGGTCGGCATCGACCGCTTCGGCGCGTCGGCGCCGGGGCCGACCGTCCTGGCCGAACTCGGCTTCACGCCGGAAAACGTCGCCGCGCGCGCCGCGCGCGTTGCTCGAGAACGGAGACTCCGCATGACCAGTGCCATCGCCCGGCTCAACGACTTCGGGCAGAGCCCCTGGTACGACAACCTGGCGCGTCCACTGCTCACCGGCGGCGGGCTGGCCGAGCTGGTGAGCGACGACGGCATCCGCGGCGTCACATCGAACCCCACGATCCTCGACAAGGCGATCGGTGCCGGTGAGGGTTACGACGAGCAGCTCACGGAGTGCGCGCGCAAGGGGCTGTCGATCGAAGACACCTACTGGGCGGTCGTGCTCGACGACATCGTCGCCGCCACCGACGTGTTGCGACCGGTGTTCGACGCGCAGAACGGCGGCGATGGCTTCGTGTCGGTCGAGGTGTCGCCCACCCTCGCCCACGACACCGACGCCACCAAGGAGATGGCGCAGTCGTTGTGGGACCACGTGGCGCGGCCCAACGTGATGATCAAGATCCCGGCGACGCTCGAAGGCATCAGCGCGATCGAGGACTCGATCGCGGCGGGGATCAACGTGAACGTCACGCTGATCTTCTCGTTGCAGCGCCACCGGTTGGTGATCGACGCGTACCAGAAGGGTCTCGAGCGCTTCGCCGAGGCGGGCGGTGACCTGTCGACGGTGTCGTCGGTCGCTTCGTTCTTCGTGAGCCGGGTCGACACCGAGACCGACCGGCGGTTGCCCGATGGCAGCGCGCTGCGGGGCAAGGCCGCGGTCGCCAATGCCAAGCTCGCGTACGAGCTGTTCCGGGAGCAGTTCAGCGGCCCGAGTTGGGAACCGCTCGCCGCGCAGGGCGCGCGGCTGCAGCGACCGCTCTGGGCGTCGACCTCCACCAAGAACCCGGCGTATCCGTCGACCCTCTACGTCGACGAGCTGATCGGCCCCGACACCGTGAACACGCTGGCGCCGGCGTCGATCGAGTCGCTGCACGCCGGTGAGGGCAACCAGCGGGCGAACACGGTGACCGAAGGCGTCGACGAGGCCCACCAGGTGATGGCCGACCTCGCGGCCGCGGGCATCGACTTCGACGACGTCACCGCGGTCCTCGAGCGTGAGGGTGTCGACTCGTTCGCGGCGTCGTTCACCGACGCGTTCGGAACCATCGAGAAGCGCCGCGCCGAAGTAACCGACTAGTTCCTTCCGCCGAGCCCGGCGGCGGCGCGGAGGTGCTCGGCGAGCTCGGCGGGTGGGACGCGTGCGTTGAGCCCGCTCGTGCTCGGCATCACGTACGCGGGGCGACCACCGAACTCCTCGGGTTGTACGCCGGGGCGTGCTCTGCGGTCGATCGCGGCCCGCCAACCCGCGAGCCCGACGAAGCACACCGCGCCCGGTTGCAGCCAACGCACCAGCCGTTCGACGCGCGCCGCGCCCTCGCGGTACTCGTCCTTCGTGAGCGCGTCGGCGCGGGGCGTCGCCCGCTTCACCAGGTCGGTCATGCCGATCCCGTGCGCCATCAGCGCGTGGCGCGGATCGCGTGGGCGCGACACGATCCCGGCCGCGAGCGCCGCGGGCCAGAACCGATTGCCGTTCCGGGCGAAGCCGACGCCGACGTCGGCGGAGTAGATGCTCGGGTTGAGGCCGCACACCAGGAGTCGCATCCCGGGTCCCACCGTGTCGGGCAGCGTCCGGAGGCGGGTGGCGCGCGCGTGCAGCCAGAAGTCGTCGGCCGAATCGTTCGCGATGTCGTCGACGCGAAAGCCCGCGCCCACCAACACGTCGGCCAGCGCGTCGGGCTGCCAGCCGGCGAAGAACCGTCCGGGGAAGTCGTCGTCGGCGAGCAGACCCTCGGCGTCGCCCCGGTGCATCGTGAGCGCGGCCGGGGCGTCGACCGCGAGGGCGTGGTGGAGATCGGCCAGCGCGGCGGGTAACCGGACCCGCGGCAGGTGCAGGTAGCTGGCCCGGGCCCACGCGCCGCCGAGCGCGCCGCGTCGGAACGGGAGGGCCTCGAGGTCGCCCTGCACCGGCCAGGCCGCGGGGTAGGCCCGGCGGGCGAGGTCGACCATGGCGTAGGCGGCGTCGAAGGCGACGACCGACGAGCCGAGGTCGGCACCGAGGTACGGGAGGTGCAACCCGGCGCCGCAGCCCAGGTCGGCGACGACGCCGGGAGGCGAAGCGGCGGCGGCGAGGTCGCGGGCGCGATCGAGGAACCGCGGGCGGCGCTGGTCGCGCCACTCCTCGGCGCGCGCTTCGTACACCGCGATCGTCTCCCGCTCCACGTCCGTATCATGGCCGCGGTGAGCGATCAGATTCCCGGTGAGATCCGTATCGTCGACGACGTGCCCCAGGCCTTCGCCGCCCTCGTGGCGGCGGAGGCACCGCGATCGCTGGCGCTGTCGGGCGGGAACACCGCGCGCGAGGGCTACGAGCGCCTCGCCGGCATCGCTCTCGACTGGTCGTCGATCGACGTGTACTTCGGTGACGAACGATGGGTCGCGGTCGATGATCCCGAGTCGAACGAGGGCATGGCGCGGCAGGCCCTGCTCGAAGCGGTCCGTCCGCACGCCATCCACTCGCTCCGCGGCGCGGGCGACACACCGGCCGCCGCCGCCGCCGCCTACGACGCCCGGTTGCGCACCGCGCCGCCCATCGATCTCGTGCACCTGGGGCTCGGGCCCGACGGGCACACTGCGTCGCTGTTCCCCGGGTCGGCGGCACTGGCGGAACGCGAGCGACTGGTGGTGGAGAACGAGGACGATCTCCATCCCCACCCGCGGTTGACGTTCACGTACCCCGCGATCGCGCGCTCGGGGCTCGCGGTGTTCACCGTCGCCGGCGCCGACAAGCGTGACGCGTTCGACCGCGTCCGGGCGGGCGAGGACCTCCCCGCCACCCATGTGGAAGCGCCGCGGGTGATCTGGCTCGTCGACCCGGCCGCCGCCGGGAACTGAGCGGCCTCCCCGTTTTTCCGCCGGCACCCGCTTGCGGGCCGTCGGGACCGGGTGTGAGGATCGCCGCATGGAGCTCTGGGAACTGGTCGCGCGCGAGAGCATCCGCGACTGCATCACGCGGTACAACGCCAACGGCGACCGGGGCCGCATCGACGACATGGTCAGTGTGTTCGCGCCCGACGCGGTGATGGAATCCGGCGGACGCTCGTTCGTCGGACGCGACGCCATTCACGCGTTCTTCTCCGGCGTCGCCGACGGCACGCGTCCCGTTGCCGCCGCGACCACCACCGCGCCCACCACGCCGACCGAGGACTGGATCGCGCGCGGGAAACAGCCGTTCATCCGTCACTTCACCGGCACCACGATGATCGACGTGATCAGCGAGACCGAGGCCCGGGCGCGGTCGTACTACGTCGTGCTCACCGTGCACGGCGTCGACCACTGGGGCCGCTACTTCGACGAGTACGGACTGGTCGACGGGCGCTGGCTGATCACCCGGCGCACCGAGAAGACCGACGCGGTGTACGAGGGCGGATGGGGCGCGTCGGCCGCCGGACCGCGGGCCGCAGACATCCTGACGCGCGCCCTCACGTTCGACGCCAGAAGCGACGACCGCGTTGACGACAGCCTTGACGACAGCCTTGACGACAGCCTTGACGACAGCCTTGACGACAGCCTTGACGACCAGGAGCACGGCCGATGAAGTTCGGGGTCTCGTTCATGTTCAGCCCGCGCATCGCGGCCGAGGTGGCGGTGACGCTCGAACGCGCCGGGTTCGAGTCGCTCTGGGTGCCCGAGCACCTGTTCTTCCCGACCGACATGCCGCCGACGTATCCGTACTCCGACACCGGGCTACCGCCCGTCACCAGTGACACCCCGTGCTACGACCCCTGGGTGCTCATGGCCTACCTCGCGTGCGCGACCGAGAGCATCCGCCTGGCCAACAACATCTACATCCTCCCCCTGCGTCACCCACTCGCCGCGGCCCGCTCGATCGTGACCCTCGACCGCGTGTCCGGCGGCCGTGTCACCGTCGGCGTCGGCGTCGGGTGGATGGAAGAGGAGTTCGAGTGGACGGGCCAGTCGTTCCACGACCGCGGCCGGCGCACCGACGAGATCATCCCGATCCTGCGCGAGCTGTGGACCGACGACGTCATCGAGCACCACGGTGAGCACTACGACTTCGGGCCGCTCAAGTTCAACCCCAAGCCGGTGCAGAAGGGCGGGATCCCCATCGAGATCGGTGGGGCGTCGAAGGCGGCGATCGAGCGGGCGGGGCGACTGGGCGACGGGTGGATCGAGGTCGGGTCGACGGACCTCGACGACCTCGGGGTGAAGATCGGCGTGGTCGAGCAGGCGCGCCGGGAGGCCGGTCGCGAGGAGCTCCCGTACGAGATCACCGCCATGGGTGCGCACGTGGCCGACCTCGACGCCATGCGCCGCGCCGCCGATCTCGGCGTGACCCGGATCATCGTCGGACCGTGGGGCACGATGGGTCGCCCGACCCCCGAGAGCGTCGCCGAATGGGCCGATCAGTTCGCCGACGAAGTGATGACGAAGTTCTGAGCGTTTGCGAATTGGGCCGTGCGGTCCGGCGGGTAGCCTCCCGGCATGGCGACTTCCGCTGAGGTGCGTGTCGACGTCGATCGCGAGTTCGGGTCGCTGATCGACACGCCACTGCCGGAGCTCATGGCGGAAGCGGCCCGGCTGCGCGACGACGCGCACGGCGCCCGCATCACGTACTCGCCCAAGGTGTTCATCCCCCTCACGATGCTGTGCCGCGACAAGTGCGGATACTGCACGTTCGCCAAGCCGCCGGCTCATCTCGTCTCGCCCTACCTCGAGCTCGACGACGTGCTCGCGATCGCCCGCCGTGGTGCCGCGCTCGGATGTCACGAAGCGCTCTTCACGCTGGGCGAGGCGCCCGAGCTGCGCTACCCAGTTGCCGCCGAGTGGCTGACCGCGCACGGCTACTCGTCGACCGTCGACTACCTGGTGGCCGCGGCCGCCGCGGTGCTGGCCGAAACCGGGCTGCTGCCCCACGCCAACGCCGGCGCACTCAGCCAGGAGGAGCTGGTCCGCCTCCGCGCCGTCTCGCCGTCGCAGGGGATGATGATCGAGACGCTCGCCGACCGCTTGGGTGAGCCGGGCGGGCCGCACGCCGGCTCCCCCGACAAGACCCCCGAGCGGCGCCTCGCCACCCTGGAGGCCGCCGGTCGGGCCCGGGTGCCGTTCACCACCGGGATCCTGGTCGGGATCGGCGAGACCCGCGCCGAGCGGCTCGAGGCCCTCGCGGCGATCCGCGACTCCGACGCCCGTCACGGTCACGTCCAGGAGGTGATCGTCCAGAACTTCCTGCCCAAGCCCGGCACCACGATGTTCCGCAGCCCGGCCTGCGACACCGACGAGTACCTCTGGACCATCGCCGCCGCCCGCATCGTGCTCGGCGGCGCCATGCACCTGCAGGTGCCGCCCAATCTGTCCGACCTCGGCGACCTCGGCACGCTGATCGACGCGGGGATCGACGACTGGGGCGGCGTGTCTCCCGTCACCCCCGATCACGTGAACCCCGAGCGCCCGTGGCCCGACCTCGAGCGGCTGCGTGACGCGACCGAGGCCGCGGGCAAGACGCTGGCGCCGCGCCTCACCGTGTACCCCGAGTACGTGCACGACGGCGACGAGTGGCTGCACGCCGACGTGCGGTTCCCGGTGCGCTGCGCCTCCGACCTCGAAGGCCTGGCCCGCGACGACTCGTGGGCCGCGGGGGGCGAGGTCGCCCCACCCGCGCTGCTCACTCCCCCGCCGCCGGGTTGGACGGCTCGCGCCCGCACGCCCGTGGGTGAAGTGCTCGACGGCGTGCTGGCCGGCGACGAGGTCGACGTCGACGAGATCGTCATGCTCCTCGGCGCGCGCGGCCCCGACTTCCTCGAGGTCGCCGCGGTCGCCGATCAGCTGCGCATCGACGCGGTCGGCGCGCCGGTCACGTTCGTGCGGAACCGCAACATCAACTACACGAACGTCTGCACCTTCAAGTGCAAGTTCTGTGCGTTCTCGAAGGGCCCGCTCTCGCTCAACCTGCGCGGCGCGCCCTACCTCCTCGACCTCGAGGAGATCCAACGGCGGGTGCTCGAGGCAGTCGACTGCGGCGCCACCGAGGTGTGCCTGCAGGGCGGGATCCACCCCGACTTCGACGGCAACTACTACCTGTCGGTGGCGCGCGCGGTGAAGGAAGTCGCGCCGACGATGCACGTGCACGGGTTCACCGCGCTGGAAGTCACCGAAGGGGCGCGCCGACTCGACATGCCGCTGCGCGACTACCTCGTCCTGGCCAAGCAAGCCGGGCTCGCGACGCTGCCCGGTACCGCGGCCGAGATCCTCGACGACGAAGTGCGCGCCATCATCTGCCCCGACAAGATCGACACCGAGGAGTGGCTCGACGCGCATCGCACCGCGCACTCCGTCGGGCTGCGCTCGAACATCACGATCATGTTCGGTCACGTGGAACGGCCCGAGCACATCGCCCGCCACATCGTGCGCAGCCGTGCGGTGCAGAAGGAGACGGGCGGGTTCACCGAGTTCGTGCCGCTGCCCTTCGTGCACATGGCCACCCCGATCTTCCTGCAGCAACGCGCGCGGAAGGGCCCCACGATCCGCGAGGTCCTCCTCGTGCACGCGGTGGGGCGCATCGCCTACCGCGGCTGGATCGACAACATCCAGGTGTCGTGGGTCAAGACCGGCATCAACGGCGCGCGCCAAGCGCTGCAGGCCGGGTGCAACGACCTCGGCGGCACCCTGATGGACGAGAACATCTCCCGGGCCGCCGGCGCCAGCCACGGCCAGGAGCTCGACGAGTCGGAGCTGCGGGCGATCGTGGATCCGCTCGGCCGCCCGCTCGAGCAGCGCACCACGCTCTACGGCCGCATCCAGACCGAAGGCCGTCGCCTCCGCCCGCCGCCCGAAGCGGTCGAGGCCGACCGGATCGCCGCGTCGTTCACGTCGGTGCCGGTGACGATCGCCGGGGTGCGCAGCTCCACCCGGTCATGAGCGTCACCCACTCACGGCTCGACGTCGTCGGCATCGGCAACGCGCTCGTCGACGTCCTGAGCTACGAGACGTACGAGCTGGTCGCCGAGTTGGGGCTCATCCCGGGCGCGATGACGCTCATCGACACCGCTCGGGCCGAGGAGCTCTACGCCGCGATGGGCCCGGGGGTCGAGATCTCCGGCGGATCGGCGGCCAACACGCTCGCCGGCGTCGCGTCGTTCGGTGGTCGCGCCGCGTTCGTGGGGCGGGTGGCCGACGACCAGCTCGGTGTGGTGTTCGGCCACGACATCCGTGCCGCCGGCGTCGAGTTCACCAACAAGCCGGCGTCAGGCGGCGATCCGAGTGGGCGTTGCCTGATCATCGTCACCCCCGACGCGCAGCGCACGATGAACACGTACCTCGGTGCATCGGCGCAGCTCGGCCCGGCCGACGTGGATCACGAGCTGGTGGCCCGGGCGCAGGTGCTCTACCTCGAGGGCTACCTCTGGGACGAGCCCGCGGCCAAGGACGCCTACCGCTTGGCGGCCCGCACCGCGCACGACGCGGGGAACCGCGTCGCGTTCACGCTGTCGGATTCGTTCTGTGTCGAACGCCACCGCGAGGAGTTCGTGCACCTGATCGAGCACGAAGTCGACGTGTTGTTCGCGAACGAGGCCGAGATCAAATCGCTCTACGAAGTCACCGAGTTCGACGACGCGCTGCAGCAGGTGAAGAACCACTGCGAGATCGCCGCCCTCACCCGCAGCGAGAAGGGTGCGGTCGTCGTCACCCGCGACGAGGTGCACGTGATCGACGCCCATCCGGTCACCACGCTCGTCGACACCACCGGGGCGGGCGATCTCTTCGCCGCCGGTTTCCTCTTCGGGCTCACGCACGGCTACCACCTCGGCACCGCCGGTCAGCTGGGCGCGCTCGCAGCCGCCGAGGTGATCAGCCACCTCGGGGCTCGCCCTGACGCTTCGCTCGCCGAGCTCGCCCGCCCACTGCTTCGCGGTTGAACCCGCGCGTGAGCCCGATCCCGTCGGCGAGGAGACCGGCTCGATGAAGCTGCCGCGCTATCGCACCGGCGACGCCGCGCTCGACGCCGAGGTCGCGAGCCTGGTCGGGCAGGTCGCCGACGCGGCCGACGCCGACCTGATCTTCGAGCTGGTCGCCTCGTCGTTGCGGCTCGCGCTCGACCACGCCGACCGCGGCGATCTCAAGATCGCCAACGCCGCGCTCAAGGAGCTGCGCCACGCGTTCCAGGTGTTCGCGCCCTACCGCGCGGCGCGGAAGGTCGCGATCTTCGGCTCGGCGCGCACGCAGCCCGACGACCCCCTCTACCTCCAAACCCGTGAGCTGGCCGCCGCCATCGCCGCGCGCGACTGGATGGTCGTGACCGGGGCCGGCCCCGGGATCATGGAGGCGGGCATCGAGGGCGCCGGCGCCGAGAACGCCTTCGGCGTGAGCATCCAGCTCCCGTTCGAGACCACCACCAGCCAGTTCATCGCCGGTGATCCCAAGCTGATGAACTTCCGCTACTTCTTCACCCGGAAGCTGGAGTTCATCAAGGAATCGGACGCGTTCGTTCTGCTGCCCGGCGGGTACGGCACGCTCGACGAGGCGTTCGAGCTGCTCACCCTGCTGCAGACGGGCAAGGCACAACCGGCGCCCGTCGTGATGCTCGACGTCCCCGGCGGTACTTACTGGGAGCACTGGGGCGAGTTCGTCGCGCACCAGTTGGAACGCCCCGGCTACGTGTCGGAGTTCGACCAGCACCTCCTGCGGGTCACCGACAACGTCGAGGACGTCGTCGACGAGGTGCTCGGGTTCTACCGGAACTACCACTCGCTGCGGTTCGTGGGCGGACGCTTGGTGCTGCGGATGCACGAAGCGCTGCCGTCCGGAGAGGTGGCCGCGCTCACCGACGATTTCGCCGACATCATCGTGCGGGGCGAGATCGAGGCGATCGCCACCACGCCGGCCGAGATCGCCGACGACGACTACGTCGATCTGGCCCGCCTCGCGTTCCGGTTCAACCGGCACGGCTGGGCGCGGCTGCGCATGTTGATCGACCGGCTCAACGGCCGCGGCCGGACCTGAGGATCGTCCCCTTGCCCCTCGCCCCTTGCCTTCGGCACTTGCCAACGGCGCGGCACATGGTTACGCTGGCCGAACATACGTTCGTGCACCGACGATACGGACGTGATCCCAGCCCGGAGGTACCCACCATGGCCGACGTGAACCCGATTCCCGCCGACTACCCGCGCGTGTCGCCCTACCTGTGCCTCGACGGCGCCGAGGCCGCCATCGCGTTCTACCGCGACGTGTTCGGCGCGGTGGAGCGGCTGCGCATGGCCGGCCCCGACGGCCGCATCGGTCACGCCGAGCTCGAGATCGGCAGCTCGATCATCATGCTGGCCGACGAGTACCCCGACATGGGCTACCTCGGCCCGAAGTCGGTCGGCGGCACCCCGGTCACGATCCAGATCTACGTCGACGACGTCGATGCGGTGTTCGCCCGGGCCACTGCGGGCGGGGCCACCGAGACCCGTGCGGTCGAGAACCAGTTCTACGGTGACCGGTCCGGTCAGTTCCTCGACCCGTTCGGACACCGCTGGAACGTGGCCAGCCACGTCGAGGACGTCTCCCCCGACGACATGGCGAGCCGGGCGGCCGAGTTGGCCGCGGGTGGCTGACCCGGGCGGCTGACCCGGCGCCCGAGGGGCAGAACGTCAGTCGAGCATCTCCGGCGGGCCGGCCAGCGCGACGATGGCGCGTTCGATGGCCCGGCGGGCCTGCAGCACCTTCTTCTCCTCGGCCAGCGCGGTCGCATCGCCGTCCTCGGTGGCGGCGCGCAGCCGCTCGTAGGCGAGATCCCGCAGCTCCTCTTCGATCGAACGCAGGCGCTCGACGAGGTGGTCGGCGTCGTGCACGGGACTACTCCGATCTCGGGTCGACGGTTGGGGTGACGGCGAGGGCGCGGGCCAGGAGCTCGGCCGGGTGGCGCACGACCAGTCCGGCGGCGCCGAGGTGCATGGCGCATCCCGGGTTGGCGGAAACGACGACGGGATCGGTGCCCGCGTCACCGCGGGCCGCGGCGCGCAGTGCCGCCACCTTGCGGGTGCGGATCTCGCCCGACAGCTCGGGTTGGAGCACTGCGTAGGCCCCGCCCGCCCCGCAGCACAGGCCGTCGTCACCGGTCTCGCGCAATCGATAGGCGGGCGCGAGCACTGCCCGCACCGCGCCGTGGGCGTGTTGGACATGGCGGAGGTGGCACGGGTCCTGCACCACCACGACCGCGCCGGTGTCGAACAGGTCGAGCGGCGGGCGGTCGGCCACGAACTCAGAGAAGTCGCGCACCCGGGCGGCGAACGCGGCCGCCTCGGGAGTGCCGAGCAGGTGCCCGTACTCCTTCATCGCCGCGCCGCACCCCGCGCTGTCGACCACGACCGCCCCGTCGCCGGGCATCGACCGGATCACGCGCCGGGCCAGCCGGCGCGCCTCGGCGACCCGCCCCGCGTGGAGATGGAGGGCGCCGCAGCAATCGCTACCGGGCCCCGGCAGCCCCGTGCGCGCTCCCGTCGCCCGCATCACGGTGAGCGCGTCGCGGTGGACATCGCGTTGCCACGCGTCCATGACGCACCCGGGGAGGAGGTACGCGTCGAGTTGGTCGGGGCTCGAGGCGGCGTCGGCGACGAGCGGCTCGCGCAACTCGCGGATCGAGAGGCGAGGCACGCCGAACCGCTTCGGTACCGCGTGGAGCCGTTGCCCGACGAGGATCACCCACGACATCGCCAGCAGCAGCCGGTGCCGGGGCAGCAGGAGGCGGTAGCCGACCCGCTCGGCCATCCGGCCGAACCACCGCCCGGGATCATGCGCCGAGCTAGCGGCGGCGAGTGGCTCGCGGGCGAGCGCTTCGCGAGTCCCTTCGATGAGATGACCGAACGGCACACTCGAGGGGCACGCGGCTTCACAGCCGCGGCACTGCACGCACGTCTCCATGCTCTCGCGGAACGCACCGTCGACGGGCGCGCCGTCGAGCTCGACCGCACGCATAGCGGCGATGCGACCGCGCGGCGACAGGCTCTCGAGGCCGGAGACGCGGTACGTGGGGCAATGCGGGAGGCAGAGTCCGCAGCCCACGCATGCGACCAGCTCGTTCTCGTCGAGGGGGAGGACCCCCGCGCGCGCGTGACGTGGCGCGGTGACGTCGCGGGTGTCGGTCACGATGGGACCGCGCCCGGGAACGGGAAGCGGCCCCGGCCGAGCTTGCCGTCGGGATCGAACGCGACCCGCACACGTTCCATGAGCCGGGCGTTCGGCAGCGCCCGGCCGAAACCGTCGAGCCCGGGGGCACCGGCCTCGCGCAGCAACCAACCCCCGGCGCGCTCGGCGGCCGCGCGCGCCGCGCCCAGCCCGGTCTCGGAATCGGTGGCGACGTGCACGGTTCCGACGCCGACCTCGGCCAACCAGCGCGCCCCGGCGATGTCGAGGGCGGCACCGAGCGCGGGCACTGCCGACGGTCGTACCGAGATCCGGCCGCGGTGCGCGCCGATCGGCCACTCGGGATCCGCACCCGGTTCCACCGCCCCGATGGTGGCGATCTCGGCGGCGACGTCGGCGGCCACGCCCTCGAGCAACACGTGGGTGCGCGTGCCGTCCCACGCGATGCACGCCGGCCGGTACGTGCGCCGGCGCACCTCCAACGGATCGACCGCGGTCGTGATCCACTCCGCCACCGGCATCACCGGTTGGCAGCGCAACGTGACCTGCGCGATCACCCCGATGGTTCCCAGCGAGCCCACCAGCAGCCGGGGCAGGTCGAAACCGCTCACGTTCTTGACCGTGGGCCCGCCGCCCTTCACCAGCCGACCGTCGGCGGTGACGAAACGCACTTCGAGCACGCGATCGCGCAGCGGCCCGTAGCGGAGTCGCCGGTGGCCCGAGAGCCCGGCGGCCACCACCCCGCCGACGGTGGCCTCGCCCGCACGGGGGTCCAGTGCGCATTCCTGGCCCGCCGCCGCGAGCACCGCGCTCAACTCGGCACAGGGCAGGCCGGCGGCGACGGTGACGGTGAGATCGGCCGGGTCGTACGCCACGATGTCTCTCGGCGCCCGCACTTCCTGCGCCCCGGCCGGCGGTGGGCCGCCGACCTCCCACTGGGTGCGTCCGCCGACCGCGACCACCGCCGGCGCGGCGGCGACCGCGGCGCGCAGATCGTCGAAGCGGGTCAACACGTCGGTCATGGCCGCCGCCCCGCCGCGCCGACCGCACCGGTCATCGGCACCCCGGCGATCAGATCCACGCGCCCTCGGGGACCCGTTGGAGCTCACCGCAGCGGCTGCCCCGGGGCAGGATCTTCTGCGGGTTGGCGCGGCCGGAGGGATCGAACGCGTCGCGCAGGCGGGCCTGGGCATCGAGGTCGTCGGGGCTGAACACGAGCGGCATCGCCTCGCGCTTCTCCAACCCGATGCCGTGCTCCCCCGAGAGCACGCCGCCCGCGGCCACGCACGCGGCGAGGATCTGGTCGCCCGCCCGGTGCACGCGTTCCCAGATCCCCGGCTCGCGCGCATCGAACACGATGAGCGGGTGGAGGTTGCCGTCGCCGGCGTGGAACACGTTCATCATGGTGAGGTTCTGCTCGCGCGCGATGGCGTAGACCTCCTGTAGCACGTCGACCAAGCGCGTGCGCGGCACCACCGCGTCGTGCAGGTAGTAGTCGGGAGCGATGCGGGCGATGGCACCGAACGCCGACTTGCGACCCTTCCACAGCAGGGCGCGCTCGGCTTCGTCGGCGGCGACGCGCACGGTGCGGGCGCCGTGCTCGTACCCGACGCGTTCGATCTCGGCGACCTGGTGGGCGACGCCGTCGGGAAGGCCGTCGACCTCCACCAGGAGCACCGCCGCCGCGTCGCGCGGGTAGCCCGCGCCGACGTAGTCCTCGACCGCGCGAGTGATCTCGGCGTCCATCATCTCCAAGGCCGCGGGCACGATCCCGGCCGCGATGATGCCGCTGACGGTCGCCGCCGCGGCCTCGATCGAGGTGAAGTCGAGGAGCAGGGTGCGCACCATCGGTGGATCAGGCGTGAGGCGCACCGCGATCCGGATGGCGATCCCCATCGTGCCCTCGGACCCGACGAAGCAGCCGCGGACGTCGTAGCCGGCGTGATCGGGCTCGAGCCCACCCAGCATCGCGACCGAGCCGTCGCCCAGCACCACTTCGACCGCGAGCACGTGCGTGGCGGTGACTCCGGATGCGAGGCAGTGCGGGCCGCCCGCGTTGGTGGCGACGTTGCCGCCGATCGTGCACGCCTGCTGCGACGACGGGTCGGGCGCGTAGTGCAGTCCGAGATGGGCGACCTCCCGGGTGAGGTCGAGGTTGAGCACGCCCGGCTCGACCCACGCGACGCGCTCGTCGACGTCGACCTCGAGGATGTGGTTGAGCTGGGTGGTGACGATCACCAGCGGGTCGTCGACGGGGGTCGCGCCCCCGGCCAGCCCGGTACCACTTCCCCGCGCCACGAAGGCGCGATCGTGGCGCGCCGCGATGCGTACCGCTTCGACGACGTCGCGTCCCGTGCGTGGGAAGCACACCACCCCCGCGCTTCCACGCGCCACGCCGGCGTCGCGTGCGTACAGCGCGAGTTCGAGAGGCTCCGCGCGCGCTTGATCGTGGCCGAGGGCGGCCCGGAGGTCGGCGAGGAGCGCGGCGGTGTCGTCGATCTCGCGAGACTATGACGAAAACGTTGCGCGGAAAGCCGTCTCGCGGTGATGCGCATCACTACGCTCGCCCGTCATGAGTAAACGCGAGCGCACTTCCCCCGGCCCCGCGCGCGAGTGGGTCAGCTTCACCGACCCCGACGACGAAGGGCGCACGTGGCAGATCGATGTCACGTTCCTGCTGTCGTCGTGGCAGTGCATCTTCGGATGCGGGTGCCAAGGCGTCTGGACCGAACCGACGCCGGAGCTGGTCCACGGTTGCTGCACCTACGGCGCGCACTTCTCCGACAAGGCCGACCGTGATCACGTCGTGAAGGCGGCGCGGGAGCTCGGACCCGACGAATGGCAGTACGCGGAGATCGGGCGCAAGAAGGGCATCTTCAAGAATGCGGGCAAGAACGACGACGGCTCGCCCGACTGGCAGACCCGCCTGGTGAAGGACGCCTGCATCTTCCTCAACCGCCCCGGGTTCCCCACCGGGCCCGGGTGCGCGCTGCACCAGCACGCCGTGGGCAAGGGCCTCCACCACAGCGACCTGAAGCCCGAGGTCTGCTGGCAACTGCCGTTGCGCCGCATCGACGACGAGCAGGACGACGGTTCGGTCGTGTCCCGGCTCACCGAGTTCGGTCGCGAGGGCTGGGGCGAGGGCGGCGAGGACTTCGGCTGGTGGTGCACCGAGGAATCGGCCGCCTTCAGCGGCTCGGAGCCCGTCTACCGCTCGATGGCCGTCGAACTCCGCAAGATGCTCGGCAAGCGCCTCTACAAGCAGGTCGTGGTCTACCTCGACACCCGCAGCAGCCTGCCGTCGTTCCCGCCGGTGCGCCACCCGGCCGAGGTACCGGTCAGCATCGGCCGCAAGCGCGGCTGACCGGCCCGGATCCCGCCGCCGCGACCGCTACAGGTAGAGGCCGGTCTGGCCGTCTTCCCGCGTCGAGGCGACGGCATGGACGTCGCGTTCGCGCAGGATGAGGTATTCGTCGCCCCGGATCTCCACCTCGAACCCGGCGTCGGGCGAGAAGAGCACGAGATCGCCGTCCTCGAGGTTGCGGACCGTGGGCCCGACCGCCACCACCTCGGCCCAGGTGAGGCGACGGTCGCGGTTGGCGGTGGCGGGGATCAGGATCCCGCCCCGGCTCTTGCGGTCGCCGATCTCGTCGGAGGGCAGCACGAGGAGGCGGTCGGCGGTCATCCGGATCGACTGCTTCGTGTCCTCGTTGCGCGCGGTCGCGCGGTGGGGCATGACCGGAGGTTACCGTCCCGGGCGGTGCCGACCTGCTTCGATCGGGCCGGGGCGATGCGGCTAGATTCGCCCGAGTGGCCGACTCCTCCGAGGTTGCGGGACGCGCGGCGCCGCTCGTAGTGGGATCCGGGTCGGCGACCTGGCCCCGGCGGACGGGGGCCTCGGCCCTCGCCTACTTCCACCTCACCAAGCCCCGCGTGATCGAGCTCCTGCTCGTCACCACGTTGCCGTCGATGATCCTCGCCGCCGGCGACATGCCGCCGCTGGCCCTGATCGCCAAGGTGCTCCTCGGTGGCGCGCTCGCGGCCGGTGGCGCCAACACCATCAACTGCTGGATCGAGCGCGACCGCGACCAGATGATGCGCCGCACCGCCCGGCGTCCCCTCCCGAGCGGCAACGTGTCGCCCGAGGGCGCGCTCGTGTTCGGCCTCGTGCTCGAGGCGTTGGCGTTCGCGCTGCTCTGGTCGACGGTGAACCTCCTGTCGGCGGTCCTCGCGGTCAGCGCGATGTTGTTCTACGTGTTCGTGTACACGATCTGGCTCAAGCCCCGCAGCCCGCAGAACATCGTGATCGGCGGCGCCGCCGGCGCGGTGCCCGTACTCGTCGGGTGGGCCGCGGTCACCGGAACCGTCGGCGCACCGGCGTGGATCCTGTTCGCCATCGTGTTCTTCTGGACACCACCGCACTTCTGGGCCCTGTCGCTGCGCTACTTCGACGACTACAAGGCCGCGGGCATCCCGATGCTCCCGGTCGCCAAGGGCATCCCGGCCGCGGTGAAGCAGATCCTCGTGTACTCGGTGGTCGTCGTCGCGATCACGTTCACGCTGCCGCTGGTCACCGACAACGTCGGGGTGGTCTACCTCGCAGTCGCCGCGGTGCTCGGCGCGCTCTTCATCGGCCAGGCGATCCGTCTCGCGCGCGATACCACGCCGGCGCAGGCCATACGGTTGTTCACCTACTCGAACACGTACCTCGCGCTCCTCTTTGCCGCCGTTGCCGTCGACACCCTCCTCCACGCCCTCTGACGCGCCGCCCGCGCGGTCACGCCGGGCTCGATGGATCCTCGGAGCGTGCGGGCTCGCGCTGGTCGTCGCGGTCGGTGCGATCACCTGGGTCTCGGTGGCGAGCAACAACGACTCGAAGTCGTCGGCGGCCCCCGACCCGCGGCTCGGTCAGGTCTCGGTGAAGGGAGTGGCGACGGTCGGCGCGCCGGCACCCGATTTCGTGCTGCAGACCCTCGACGGCAAGACGGTCCACCTCTCCGACTACCGCGGCAAGCCGGTGGTGGTGAACTTCTGGGCGTCGTGGTGCATCCCGTGCCGGGCCGAGTTCCCGATGCTGCGCAAGCAGCTGGCGCGCCACGGCAACGACTTCGTGCTCCTCGGCGTCGACTTCAAGGACATCCCGTCCGACGCCCGCGGCTTCGCCAAGGAACAGCACGCGACGTGGCCGGTGCTGGAGGATCCGACGAATGCGGTGAGCCAGGCCTACGGCGTGCGGGCGGTGCCCCAGACGTTCTTCATCGGCCGCGACGGCACCATCTCCCAGCGCTACTACGCCCAGCCCGCAACGGGGGTGTTCGACCGCGAGCTGGCGAAGATCCGCAAGCCTTTGCCCGCCACGGTGCCCGCCACGGCCTCCACGACCACCGCTCCCCCGACCGCCGGCGGCTGAGGGGCGGAGCGGGCCCGGGCCGGCCCCGGGCAACCACGGCATTCTTTCCTCATCCACCCGCCCCGCGGTGCCGAAGACAAGGCAATGACGGAGTCGACGGGCCGGTCGCCGCGCTGACCCCCTCTCGCACGGCCGGTCCGCCAACTCTCTCGATCACGACGCGACGCCCGACAACACGAGGAGCCAGGTCATGACACCAATCTTCGGTGAGATCATCGGATGGGAACTGCTGCTGGTCCTCGCGATCGGTGCGCTGCTCTTCGGCAGCTCGCAGCTCCCGAAGCTCGCCCGCTCCATCGGTTCGGCGAAGAACGAGTTCGAGAAGGGCCTCACGACGCCCACCACCGACGAGCCCGCGTCCTCGAAGACCGAAGCCTGATCGTTCGCCGAGGCCGGCCGCTCACTCTTCCCAGCGGAACCAGCGTTAGTGCTCTGACCTGCGGTTACACGGAGCGCGTCCCGCGTCCATCCCGCGCCAGCTGAACAACCGATGCGGTCGCGTCGGGAATCGCGGCCTCGGCGAGCGCATCGAGGGCGTCGTTCACCTTGTCCTCGGAGCCCGGCAGGAGATGTCCGTAGCGGTCGAGGACGGTCACGACCGAGGTGTGCCCGGCCCGGGATGCGATTTCCTTCGGCGAGGCGCCGGCGGCAATCCAGAGCGCCACCGCGGTGTGTCGGAGATCGTGGGGTCGGAGTGGAGCGAGCCCCGCTCGAGCGACTGCCGGGTGCCAGGTGTCGACGCGGAAGTGCTCCCCGTGCAGATAGCCGCCGCCACGGGTTCCGGGGAACAGGAGGGCGTCCTGGCCCGGCTTCACTGTCGCGAGGTGGGCGTCGAGGGCCTCGACCACAATGCGCGGGATGGGGACCCGGCGCCGGCCGGCGCGCGTTTTCGGAGGTCCGACGAAGACCTTGCCGTCGGGGTGGCCGACGGTTTCGGAGACGTCCACGGTGGCATGGAGCAGGTCGATCCGGTCTCGCCGCAAGGCGAGCATCTCCCCCAGCCTCAGGCCTCCGTAGGCGCCGAGCAGCACCAGGGCTCGATAGACGGGTTCGATTTCGTCGGCGAGCGTCGCGACCTGGGCGGGGTTGAGGAAGCGCATCTCTTCGCGCTCGACCCGCGGCAGGTCCAGTCGCTCGGCGGCGTTGCGTCCGAGGCGCCCCTCGTCGACCGCGGCCCGGAGCGCCTTGCTGAGGATCTGGGCGCACTTGTGAATGGTGGACGGGGCCAGGCCGTCAGCCCGGAGTTCGGCGACCCAGGAACGCAGCGCTGCTCGATCGAGGTCGGCCAGCGGGATGGCGCCGAGAGTCGGCTTGATCCGAGCGTTGTACATGACGGCATCCCGGGTGCGGGTCGAGATGCGAAGGTGGACGTTCGACGGCCACCATTTCTCCCACCAGGCGTCGAGGGTGATCTTGCCGCCCTTGGGGTCGAACGCGACGCCGACGAGCTCGTCGTGCTCGATCTGGCGGCGATACGCGATCGCGTCGGCGCGTGTCCGAAACGTCCGGGAGACCTCGCGCCCTCGGACCCGGTGGCGAACCTCCCAGCGAGGGTCCCCAGCTGCCGTCGCCTTGCGTTCAATTGACGCCACCGCTACTTCACCCGCTTCGGGTAGCGACCGGTCTTTCGAGCCCACTTCTCGACGTCAGGCCAATTCCAGACAAGCCCGAGATGAAGCCGCGCAACGGGCTGAGGGAAGTCGGGATGACGGCGGCGCCACGCGTGAACGATGCGGGGATCGGCCGACCCGGTGCGCTCCGCGATCTCGGCTGCTCCGACGAGGTAGCTCACGTCGACTCTCCGTCCCATTGCGGGCGGACGCTATACGCCGCTCCGCGCTGATACATGTTGTATACGGTCGTGAACAGTGTATCATCATCTGTACACGACCGTATACAGCAGTCGACGGGGAACCGAGGAGACGACATGACCATGACCACCGAACCGACCACCACCCCCGAGGTGCCTGCATGGCTGAACCTCGATGAGCTCGTATCGCCCGAACTTCGGGCCGACTGCGCGGCCTACATCGAGCGAATGAGGACCAAGCTCGCCGAGATGATGTCCGACGCCTTCGACGCCGCGTACCTACATCGCCGGTACTGCGAGGAAACCTCAGGCAAGAACCTGCCCGACATCCACCGGGAGCTCAGCAAGTGGTCCGGCTTCCGGGAGGTCGAGGATCTGTCCGCGTGGATGCTGCACTGCTGGTGTCTCGACGACGGCTACCCGTCCGATGAGACGATCCACGCTCTCAGCTACAAGTACTCGGACTACGTCATCTCGGCGCAGTGCATGGATGAGGAGTCGCAGCCGTAGCCTCGAAGGCAACAGGCGAGCAATCTGAGAGCCGGTCGGGCTTCGGTCCGGCCGGTTCTTCGCGTTCGGAGCAGTCTTCGGCTGTCGGAGCAGTCTTCGGCTGACCGCGTTAGCGTCCGCTGCCATGCTGGGTCTGGCGGGCGTAGTCCTTGGCGCTGTCTTGGGATTCGCCGGCGCCTGGACCGTTGATTGGCGCCGGGGGAAGCGTGCCGAACAGGAACGCTTCGGGCGAGACCGCGACGAGTCTCGGCGACTGCTGCTAATGCTGGAGGTGACGCTTCTGCACTACTCCAAACACGAGGCGGCGATATCGCCGGAGTTGGGGGCGACAGTCGCGAACGCCCTATCGGCCCACAGCAGACTGCTCGGCACCGACGACGCCGTCGACTTCGTCGGCCGAGTCCATAGCGCCCACGTCATCGGGACGACGGCCAAAGTGCTGGACGAGATCCGGGGCTACATCGAAGAGCTGGCAGAGCTCGAGAGCCCCTAAGCCGTTCGCAAGGGGTCAGTTTCGTCGCAAGGCGATCACAAGTCAGCTTGTGGACGGGCAAGACGCCGAGTGCCGGTTATCAGGCCGCCCTGCTCCTCGCTGTTCGCCGTTCCCGTCCGCTGAGGCCGCCCCAGATCCCATCGGCGATGTTCGTGTCGACGGCGAAGGCAAGGCAGTCATCGCGGACCAGGCACCGGGTACACACCGCCCGTGCGGCGGACGTAGACGCGCCCTTGGTTGGGAAGAACTCAACGCGCGCGTACGCCGGCTCCGTGCAGAGCGCGTCCCGCTGCCACGCCAGGGGGACGAGCGCCACCGCGAGCTCGTCGAGGAGCTGCTCGACATCCGCGCCAGTTCGCACGCGCCGAGATTAGTTGACCGAGTTCAGCAGTTTGCGGGTCCCGCAGGAGGCGCGCCTTGCACACTGCGGGGAGAGGAACTGCTGACTGGCGGTTCATGGCACTCGATGCGCGGGTTCTTGAACCCACCCTCCCCTATGGCCCGAGAACGTTCAGCAGACTGGTGGGTCGCTGAGACGCAGAACGGCAGTTATGCGTGAAGGAGCGGCGTTGATGAGCGCTTGTGTCGGTGGTGGGGCATGATGCCGCACATGCCGTGGAAGGGTCGGAAGAGGGGCTCCGAGCGATCTGAGTACGGGGTGGCGTGGCTGTTGGATGAGAACAATCCTTGGCCTGTCCGGGTGCTCGATGTGCGCGGCTTGACCCAGACGATGCTCTCGTTGGTGTCCGATTACGACGCTGCTGCGAACGCGATTTCGTTCGGCGGTGACGATGGTACGTCGTTCCTCGATCTGCGACCGCCGAACTCGCGGACATTCGAAGCCGGTTTGCAGTACTCGGTCGATCGGATGCTCGCTGAAGGCGTGTTGTTCGCGCCGAAGACGATGGAACACCAGTGGGCGATGTTCTATCGCGACAACCGTGTGCTCTTTGTGCGGAGCTGGACGCGGCAACTCCTGGTGACGGCGTCCATTTCCGCGACGGACGGGGGAATCGTGGTGACCGATGTCGTTGGGTGCTTCCTCGATCCCGAGGAGCCACCAGAGCTCACCATCGCGATCTTCGATTTTCTGGTCCGTACCCACGTCTTGCGCGAGGAGCACCCGGCCCCAGTGCCAGCGGACTTGGCCGATGCGAACGTCGACCAGATCGCGATGCATTGCTTTTCGATGTTCGGGAAGCTCGCGTCGTTCGCCACGCCCGGTCGCTTCGAGGCACCGATGCCGACGCAGCCGCTGCGGAGCTACTCCTTGTTCCACATTGCGATCGCACGAGGTGACCTCGACGCGGCGCAGGTGCAGCTCGACGCTGGAGTACCCATTGACCTCTTAGCCGGCGACGGGCTGCACGCGCTCCAGTGGGCGGGCGCACAGCCGGGCACCGCCCTCTTCGAATGGCTGCTCGCGAGAGGACTCGACATCGACGCCCGAAGCGCACAAGGCGCAACCACTCTCATGAGCTTTGCGCACCTCGATCCAGAGCACACCGACGTCGAGCGGATGACGTGGCTCCTCGATCACGGTGCCGACCCAAACGCCTCAGACGAACGGGGCTTCACCGCGCTTCACCGGGCCGCCGAGCGAGGCTCGGAGCCAGCAGTGCGGCTCCTCCTCGAACGCGGGGCCAATCCCGGCGCCGTGGCACACGGCGGCCACACCGCGAGATCGCTCGCGGAGACGCAAAACCACAACACGATCGCGACCCTCCTCGACACGGCACACGACTGACACGCTCCTTGCGGGTCCACGCGAGAGACAGCTGTTTGAGTCGGAACGCAGATCGGCAGATCTGTACGCTCGTCCGTTGCGATTGCGGGCTAGCTGTAGCGCCACAGCCGAATTGAGTTCGCGAGCAGCGGGAAGCGCTCCTGAAGGTCGTTCCATTCGGTGTCGGTCAGATAGAACCCCGCGATTTCATCGTACGTGGTGGAGTAGAACCAGACGGTTCCGTCGGCACGCAGTAGATGTGGGTCTTGCGGCAGGGCAGGTTGTACCCAGTCGAACACCTGCCGATTCCCAGCGCACATGATGTCTACGACCGCGGGTTCCAGAACGTACGTGAACATCGACGCCGTGACCCCAGGTCCAAGGCCGGTCCCCGGCCACTTGTTGACCTCCTCCCGAGTGAGAAGAAACGGGTGCAACGCGTCGAGCGCGTCGACGCACGTGTCGGTCGACGGCGACCCGCGCAGCACCAGCCTGAGCGACGCGCACGTGGCAAGCGCTGCATCGAAGATCGCATCAAACAGTTCTGTCTTTCGTGATCCTCGCAGGACGAACAGGCGACTTGACGACGCAGACCACTCAGGTTGCATGGGGTACAGATTGCCCTGAATGGTGCGCACCCGCGCATGGGGGTACGGGGCATGACCGCGAACCTGTGCGATCCCCGTGGTGGCGATGACCCTCCGACAGAACAGCACAGAGCGGCGGTCCTGCCGCAATCAATCGGCACGCGCATCGCTCGGGGGCAACCGGCTCAATTCGAAAATGAAACGTTCACGCAGAAACGGCGTCAGTTGCACACCGCCGCGTTCAGTGAAGACCCTATGCCTAGGGTTCGCGTGGTACGCGTCGGGCACGACTTTCCCGCCGCGGATATAGAACTCGCCGATAATGTCCTCGCCCGGTACCGCTCCCTGTGGCGTTGGTGTACGCGCGTCCAAGACGTACACCGATCCGTCTTGTTGCGCCGCGGCGACGTCAGCAAAGCCAGGTTCCTCCGGTGCCCAGCGAGCGATGACGAAATGCATGAACTCGACGAATTGGATGTTGACCCTGAACATCTCGGGCCTGTGCTCGGCCGTATCGGGTCCCACCATCTGCCCCATGATCGCCTCGTTAGGCAGACCACCGAACTGTTCAACCTCGGAAGGCGTAAGCAGACTCATTACCCTCAAACGCACAGCGTCGCCTTCGCCGCCAGCGTCGGGGATGAAAGCGAATGGGCCGGCACGGTCCCACGGCGCCCCGCCGCTCGTCACCCGTCCGGCCCTTCCCCGGCGCAGTCGCTTGAACATTCGCTCAGAACGCCCCTGACAGAGGATCTCGTGCGTGTGATACGGGCGTGCAACCCATCACGGTGGGCCTTCGCGATCGCCTACGACAGCATCCATCAGGCAGATATGGCGCGCGGTTCGCCGGTAGCGTCGCGTGGTGACCAAGACGCTCACCATTACCGCCCGACAGGCGCAGTTCGCGTCGTGGACGATGTATCTCCTGATCGACATCGTGGTATTGAACCTCTTCGTCGAGTTCACCGACACGATCGTCATCGACTCGTTCTACATCTCCGTCCTGACCGCGATCCTGTTGCGACTGCTGCTCGGCGTGACCATCTATCTCGAACACCGATTGTCGGTGTACTTCGGGACCAAGACGTACAGGGCTGCTCGGGCTGTGGGGGGTCTCTGCAAGTTCCTCGTTCTGTTCACGAGCAAATTCGTGATCCTCGAGGTAATCAACTTCGTTTTCGGCGACCACGTGAGTCTGGGAGGGTTCGTGGAGATCGTGGCCGTCATCGTCACGCTTATCGCAGCGGAGTTCGCGTTCCGAACCGTTTTCGACCTGCTCGGCCGGGAGCTGAACGAGGCCGCGAGTTGAGTAGACACCGCCCATCGGGGGCCGTCAAATGGTCCGCTACCACTCGCCGGCGTCGATGAGGGCTTGAGCCATCGAGACGATGCGGGGTTTGCGGCGTTGGGGCATTGTCGAAGCGGCTTCGAACGCGAGGACTGCGGCGATTGTCGCGTCGATCTTGCGGGCAGCGGGGCCGTTGCCGTCGGCCTTGACGAACACGAACTGGGTACGGCCGTCCGCGTCGTCGTCTTTCAGTCGGACCTTCTTGCGCGCGGTCGCGGCGAGGTGTGCTTCGAGGAGCGGGTCGTTGTCGTGGGTGAGGGTGCCTTCCTCGACCGCGGTCGCGAAACGGTTGCAGGCCCGCCACATCCGCAGGGTGTGCTGCTTCGTCTCGTAGGCGAGGACGACGTCTTCGCCGTAGCGCGACGCCCACCCTTCGAGCTCGGATTCCCATTTCGGCGGGTCGCAGAGCATCAGCCCGACGCGGTACTCACGAAAGGCTGCGTCGACGGCGGAGTGGACTTCATCGCGGGGGACACGCCACTCGGCCGGCGCGCGTTTCGGTCGTTCCCATGCGGCCACTTTGAACAGGCGGCCTTCGTGACATCCCCACAGGACCGTCGAGTCGTTCTTGAAGGATCCGTCGAACCCGAGCCCGACATACGAACCGGCTTCGGGTGCGGGTCCTGGGCGGGCGAGGCTGCGCCACCGGTCCATGTCGACCGCGGCGCGTTCGGTTTGCGTGGCGACGTTGAAGTAGTAGCGGATCGAGTCGCCCTTGACGGTCTTCGGGTCCCGGATGTCGGCGAGCTTCGCCTCGAAGTCCGTCCAGCCCGACGCGGGGCCGTAGGAGGCTTGGAGACCGTCGAGGATCGCGACGTCGTCTTCCCAGTCGGCTGGTACGACCCCTTCTCGATGATCGAACAGGAGGCCACGGTTCGCGACCTTGCCCGCGACGATCTCCTCGGCGTACTGATGACCGTCGCGTGCGATTGACGGCTCGGTCGGGTCGTACATCGTGGACGTCTCGAGGAGCCACGGCTGCGCGATCTTGCGTTTCGTCAGGTTCCGGCTGACCGTCGAGTGCATGTTGCGGAGCTCCGCCATGAACCAGAGGTGGGATTCATCCGCAACCGCGAACGTCTCCCGGCCTCCGTCTTTCGACGCGGACGAGGCGGTACTCGGTCGGACCTCGCCGCCCGCGGCCATGAAGATCCGTGTGGAAGTCTGCGCGGTGCGGCCGATGTCGAGATCCCCGAACCGGTCCGGGAACTTGAGCGCCGCGTGTTCGAACATCACGGTCACGTTGTCGTAGGTGTTTCCGCTCTGGCCTTCCTCGGTCGCCAGACAGCGAATGAACGGAGACCGGACCGTGCGACCCACCGGCTCCCCAGGCTGGAACACGTACCCGGACGGCGACATCTCGCCGCGTGCTGCCCAGTGATCGAACCGCACCGGACCTTTGAGCTCCGCGCAGACGATCATCCCCGCGAACTCCGACTTGGCGCGACCCTTCGCCCGCGACAAGAAGTCGCGGAACACCAGCCGCCGGCCATCGTCGTCGAGGCTGTACGCGAGAACGAGATGACCGCGGAACTCGGCGTCGAGCTCGATGGGGTCGCCTTGCACGTCGCCGGGGCCGTGACACAGGAACGTCTCGATCCAATCGGCGACCTCCCAACCCAACGACCGCTCGGGATCGGCTCCCTCCGGGACCACCAACAGGCCCGGAGAGCCGTCAGGCCGCGCCACCAGCGATCACCTTCATCGCACCCGTTCGACGACTCTGAGCCGCGGTCCTGCGAGGCTCCGCAGGCTCCGTCGCTGCGGGCTTCCAACCCATCTGCCGACGCGCGTACGGGTTCAAACCGAAGCGGTCCTCGAGCTGGCGCACCTCGGCGAGCAACTTCGAGTCCGACGACACCTCCGCCGACGACTGCAACTCCACCAGCCGCGTCACCGACGCCACGTCCACCGTCCGCCACTGCGAAGCCTCCGGCGACGACCACAACAACGCCCACAAAGCCTGGGCTTGGTCGTTCAACGGGCGGATCGGCTCAGGAACGATCGAATCCCGCTCGATCGGCAGTTCTTCCGTCGGTTTCGCGGGCTTCGCGTGACTGCGACGTTGCCCCGTTGCCTTCGCTGGCCGGCCTCCACCCACGCCACGCATCAGCGATCGTCCATCCCAGGAAACCGAAGTTTCGTCGAGATTGCGAGCGACCTAATGAATGGGTCACGGTATGTCCGGTTTATACCTTGACCCCCCCTGGCACCCGGGTAGGTACTGACCCGCACCGTGTGGCGGCTGCCCCGTGCCTCGCCTTGTGAGGTTGGAGTGACCAGCAGCGGCGCCCGTGGGGTGGGGTGGGTGTGAATGGCGCTGCTGGTCAGTGCCCGCTCGGTGGGGTTGTCGTGACCGTGGTGCTCGTTGCTGATTGAGTGTGGAAGCGGTTGGAGTCGATGAAGAACCAGAGCAAGCCCATGAGGAGTAACGCACTCATGACGATCCTGAAGGTCGTCGCAATCGTGCCTCGTTCGGGTCGTCGTTCCACGAGGCGAGAGTACGAAGACGAACCTGAACGCACGGCCCTGAGACCGGCGGCGTTCGACCTGGACGCCGGTGATCTCAGGGCGTGCGACTCGGGACGACTGCAGGGTGTGCAGCGTCCGGGGGTGTGGTGAGCACAGCCAAGGAGTACCCGCTGCGCTCACGCACACCCCACGGTTGTTCACTGGCTTTGCTCGAGCAGGCGGCGCTGTTCGGCGATGCCGGCGCTGTTCCCGTTGAGGTTCGCTTGGTAGGTGTCGATCATGTGGCGACACTCGATCCAGCGGGCGCGGGTCTCGACGCGTGCTGCCACGGTCCCGTGGTCTCCGTCGGTTGGCAACGGTTCGAGTGTTGCTTCAGCTGCGGCGCGAAGTTCTGGTTCTTGCGCTTCGAGTTCGGCGAGTCGAGCGGCGTAGACGTCGTGTGTTTCGAGCATCGACCGCAGGCCGTCAGCGAGTCCGCCGGTCTCGAGGTCGACTTGTGCTTCAGCCATGTGAGAGGGCCTTTCTCGGGGTCATCGTGTCTTCAGCCACTCGTCGACTTCGTCGGCGATGGGCTCACATCCGGCGAGGCTCGCGACCGTGTCCCAGGCTTCTGCTAGGGCGTACTGGCCGGTCTCGAACGACTTGGCT
This sequence comes from uncultured Actinomycetes bacterium, assembly GCA_963819735.1. Taxonomy (GTDB): domain Bacteria; phylum Actinomycetota; class Acidimicrobiia; order IMCC26256; family DASPTH01; genus CAWFXC01. The sequence goes on from CAWFXC010000004.1 coordinate 141,561, forward strand.
GCCATGGCGCTCGCCGCGGCTGACAGCGCAGCGTCGTCTGGCATGAGCACGAACAGGACGCTGATGCCACCGGTGAATGCGCACGCGATCTGCGGGCCAGCGTCCTCGTTATCGCGCAACGCGACGACTACGGGGGCCACGTCCTCGAACTGGAGCTCCATCACTGCGCCTGTGCCCTGAGGTCGGCGACTTCGCGCTTGTACTGCGCGAACGAACGCTGTTTCGCGGGCACACGACGGAGTTCGGCGGCCTCGCGCTTGTACTCCTCGAACGTGCGAAAACGTCGCGGCGGTCCCGGTTCGGGGACCGTGGAACGCACCAGCTTCTCGAACTCGGGCTTTGAGAGTTCCGCCAGGAACTGACGTGCATCGTCGATGGTGAACGACGTCGTCGGACTCGCACCCTGATTCACGACGCTGACATCGCCCCTCGAGAGTGACACCTCTAGCAGTTCCCGCAGGTCGTAGTCCTCGGACCAGCGTTGCCGCACGGCCCGGAAGCTGAAGCTCATTTGGTCGAGGTCCCCGCGTTGGACCTTGGGCAGCAGCCGTTGCACGTCCGGGTCGTCAGGGTTCAGGGTGGCGTCGACCCGTAGCCCTCGGTCGTCTTCGGCGAGGCGCAGGGTTCCGGACAATGTCCGAGCCAAAGGCAAGCCCGTGTGATTGACAAGGAGCTGGACATCAGGGGTCTGCGACAGCGTCGTGGTGAACGCGCCCCGCTTCACGACCTCAGAAAACGAACCCATGTCGTAGGGCGTTTCGGTGACCGACGCGTGGCCGGTCAGGATCGGCGCGCCGTTGACCTCGCGGAGCTCGAATCCCGGCACCGCGACTGTGCGGTACTCCTGGCCTCGCAGCGATTCGGCGATCGCCTTGCGGTCCATCACCTATCGAGCCTCACCGCGGAGACGCAGTGCGAATGCTCGGGCCTTGCGGAGTTCGAGCGTCTCGGCCGCTGAGTCGCTCGAGGTAGCGCCCCAGGTCGTCGCGACGCCGCGGGAGAGCATCTTCGCGACGCGTTTACGTTCCGAACGTGACGCCTTGACCGATGGGACCGACGCCGGACGCGACTCGGAACCGCCCTGCGCCGCGCATCACCGCGCCTCGAGCTCGCTCAGGTTCGTGACCTGGCCGTGCAGCTCAGTCCGCACTTGAGCGATCGCAGCGCCAGCCGACACCAGACGATGACCCAGTCGGATGATCTCGGCGGTGTTTTCCAGGTCCACCGCTGCGATTTCGGCGATGAGCTCGGCGAGACCGGAGCGGCGGGCCCGTTCCTCGGCCTTGTTGCCCTTGATGGACTCCCTCGTCGAGGAGATCACGCCAGCCTTGACCTCCGCTTGATAGGCCCGGCGTTCCGCGGTCAGACGTTCGAAGACCTCGGGAGACATGATCATCGAGGTCGCTGAGTCCATGACCCAATCCGGCGGGACCTCGCCTCGGTGCAGCCCCTCAGGGGGCGCGAAGGGCATCTGAGCGCCATGTCGACGAGACAGCTCTATCCGGTCACAGATCGGGTACTTCGTGGCTGCCATCAGGCTGTCTCCTTCTGAGCGCGTTCCTCGAGCAGAGTCCCGATCGAATCGAGCAGGACTTCGCGCCGGCCGCCGACTCTGCGCCCGATCAGCTGACCGGCGTCGACGAGTTGCCGGACGCGGCGCGCGCTCCGATCGATGAGGTGAGCGGCTTCTTCTGTGGACACGTACTCCAGCGTGCCGAACGCTTCCGCGTCCGCCGTCTGGTCGCGGTAATACGGAAACCCACCGAGCGCCTTCCATGAACGAGTCAAGGCCTCTAGCACTTCCGCTTCGGTTCCGCTCAGTGGACGTTGCCCGCGAGCGAGACGTGTCCTGACGCCGGCAACCACAAGGTCGAGCAGAACGACGAGTCGGTCACCGCGCACCTCGAGCCGCGGTTCGGCGTCGAACCTCGCGAAGTCGCTCACCGCCGCTTCGCCTTCGCAGCCTGGTTACAGGCAGGGTGGGACACGACGTACCCGTACTCGGAATGTCCGTCGACTCGGTGTGCTGCTTGCCATGTGTCCGTGGCGTAGATGGTCTCGCCGCAGTAACCGCACGGTGCGGGCAGCGTCCGAGCTAACTGTTGGCGTTCCCGTCGATGCTGGGTGCCGTACCCACGTTCCGCGGTGCTCTTGGCATGGGTGCGTTGCGGCGCGGTGTGCGCTGGGCATCGTGGCTGCTTGCTGGGTAGTCCGCAGACCAAGCACGGCTTGAGCATCAGCGGGGCCCCCGGCTCGCTGGCCGCGACAGAGGCGAAGTGCACAGCATGGCGGCTTGGATGTGGGAACAGACCGCCCGGCACGCGGAGGGGCATGACCATTCGCCCGACCGGTGACGAACCTCGTACGTGGCGCTATCGCCTTCGACGCGGGCCTCGACGAACCGTCCCCGGGCCTCGGTAACGGCCACGCGCCCTTCCGTGAGGAGTCTGGCGGCCTTTGCTGCAGCGTTCTCTCTCACGACAGCAGCTCCTCGACGACCACGAGCAAGCCGTCGATCTCGCCGAACTCCGGGCCCGTGAAGACGAGCTCGCGCACAATGTCGGGTCCGTCGTCGTCGAGCACCTTGGCGTCGACCAGACCATCGACGACTGCCTTGACGCATGGGAAGCACCCACCGACGTCTTGGAGTCCGCGCCGGTTCGAGACCAGCGGATGCGCGCGGACCCGCACGGCTTCGAGGTGCGGGATCTCCAGGACCAGGGCGACGACCTGACCGCGAGCACGCCAGAACGCAACCTTCGACGCGCGCTTGAACGGTGACCAGGAGCGTTCGGTGTTCGTCGTCCATGGCCGTTCGCCCTCGAGCAGTAACGTCCAGCTTCGAGGCGTCATCGGTGTGACTCGCGGTCCACGAACTCGCAATCGGCGCAGAGTCGCCAGGCGCCGGCAGCCACTGCCTCAGCGCCAAGGTCGTCGCCCTTGGCCCATCGTTCGGCTGCCATGCGGGTCAGCTCGACGACGACGCGGCCGAGCAGAGTCTCGGCTGGTGTTGGCTCGGTCACCTGTCCTCCTCGATCACAGCCTCGAGTGCGCCGAAGAGCAGCGCGACTGCTTCGTCGTCGGACTCGTTGCACCAGGCGCCGAGGTCGTCGCGGTTGTGTTTGGTCCCTATACCTGGGACGTGAGACGAAACCCCCGATACGTTGCTGTTTGGGCTGGTCAGAGGGGCATTTGATTTCGTCTCACCGGGGAGGCAATAGCGAGGGACTGAAACCGTCTGGGATGAAAGCGCCCACGTCGATGGCCGACCTCTCGCGGACTCGTCGCGCTCGATCGAGATACCGACGCGCTGGCGGGCGCGATGCAACGTCGAGCGGGAGATGTTCTCCTCGCGTGCGAGCCGTTCGATCTCCTTCAGCGGTACCGGACCGTCGCTAAGCAGGTCGTTGAGCCATTCGGCTGCTTCGTCGCGTTGGGTGCGTTCCTCGGAGTCGAGGCCGGACACGATCGAGTGCGGGTCGATGCCGAGCTCTTCGCCGAGGATGACGATGCCGGCGGTGTCGACGGTGGAGCCATCGGGATGTGGCACCTCGACGCCGTCGATGCGGAATCGCACCGCGGGCACGGTCGATTTGTCGGTGAGGTTCGACTTCGCCAGTACCGCGACCCGGTCGTGCTCGTTGTCTGGGTGTTCGCCGACGCCGATCACGGAGCGCACGGCAGTCGTGAAGCCAACGGATCCGACGACTCGGGTCAGGAGGTCGCGGGCGTCGCCCTTGTTCAGGTGCGCGAGCCCGACCAGGCCACACCGATGACGTTGAGCGAGGAGTGCAAGGCGGCCGATTGCACGCTGTACCTCGGCCTTGCGGTGTGAGTCGACGGACTGGCCGAGGTGGGAGTCGAGCGGGTCGATCGCGACGAGTGCGACCTCGAGCGGGCCGAGGAGCTCGTCGAGCATGTCGACGTCTTCACCGATCGAGAATGGCACTCCCGCCGGTAGGTCCATGAAGTGCACGCGGTCGAGGTCGGCGCCGGCAGCCGTGAGGCGGGGCACCAGCACGGATGCGCGGTCGTCCTCATCGCCGACGTAAACGACATCGGCCGGGTGGCCATAAAAGTCGCCCGCCAACTGCCCGTGCGTCAACCGGGCTGCGATGTGGCCGAGCAGCGCCGTCTTGCCGAGACCCTCACGGCCCGCCTCGAGCGTGACGCCGGCGACCGGGATGCGCCGCTCCCATACCCAGGTCGGTCGCTCGATCGCAATGGCGGACGCCAGAAGGAGCCGAGCCCGCGGCGCGGCGCCGTTCATGACGTTGTTGCGGATCTCTTCCTCGAGCAGTTCGGCGCGGGTCAGGTCGCTCATGCCGCGAGCTCGTCACTTGGTGTCACAAATGGCGCGTCGCCATCCGCCTCGAGACGCGCTTGGCGCTGCGCCCAGCGACGTGCACTGGCGTACTCAGCTGCGCGGCGCTTCCGAACCGCGCCCAGTCCTTCCTTGCTCGCCGCGATCCACAGCGGGATCTCTCGGAACATCCCCGGCCGCCCGATGGCATGGTCGAACCTCTCGTAGGTCGTCACGCGGCCAGCCCGAGCTGTTCAGCGCGAGCGCAAAGCAGCTGCGCAGCCACGGCGGCCTCGACCACGCCCACGTCGCCGCGGAGACCGTGATCGACCCAACGGCGCGCGCCATCGAGGAACACGAGAGCTTCGCTGGTCGCCGCGGTACCCTGAACCCGGTTGTCGTCGGAGACTTCCTGAGTAGACCGCCCCCTAGCCCGGGGCGGTCTCTCGCGTTCGGCCCGCACTACGCGGTCTCTCGCTCGAGGAGCGCCGCGTAGTCGAGGAGCGCATCCGCGGGGATGAGGCGCGACGCCCCGACCTTGATCGAGCGCAGCTTCCCGCTCGACATGGCTTCGTAGATCCTGGTCCGACCCTGCGAGACGATTTCGCCGGCTTCGGTCGGGCGGTAGAACCGCTTGGAGAGAGTGACCATGCGGAGCCTCCGGAGTTCGTGGACTTCCGCATGGTGACGGAACCGGGTAACCTTGTCGAAGCCTTAAATGTCCACTAAAGGTCCACCTCAGAGCGTCGCATGGAAGGTGCCTGCGAAGGTCCTTCTCGAGGGCGAGCAGATCCACTGGTGGTGGAGCGCGCCCGGGAAGCAAGTGCGGGTGAAGCGGCCTGCTCCTTCGCTGCTTGCTCAGTTCATCGCTCTCGATGGTGACGAGGTGCCAGCGAGAGAGATCGCTGCGTTCGCACGTCGCTGGGGTGTTCTGACTGCAACAGGCGATCCCTACCCAGGCCCGAACGAAGGCTCGGAACCGATCGCCGCGTGGCGACTTCATGCCCGAGAGGCCCGCGCGTGTCGGTCGATCATCGACGCTCTGACCCGCGGCAAGCTGACATCCGCGGATGACTGGGCGCGGTTCGGGAGCGTGGTCGCCGAGTTCGAGGAACGTGTCAGCTGGGTGGATGACGACGGTGACGGACTGTTCGATCTCGTCCGTATCTATGACAGTGCGAGCCAGCTGCCTCACGAGAACACCGAGAGCTACTTGGCGCGGCTCGAGGACCGAAGTGTGTCGAAGATCCGCCTCGAGAGCGGCCAGCTTGGAACCGACCGCAACGCACTCCTCGCCTTCCTCAATGCCTGGTTGGCGTCGGCGCGCTTCGATGTTCGTGTCGACTGGGAAGGCGCCGGTCCGTCTCTTCGCATGGATCCGCGGAGCCTGTTCGGCGCGATCGGCTATCAGCTATCGACGCTGCTCGGAGCGAACGGCCGGCTACGGATCTGCAAGGCCGACGATTGCGATGTCGCCTTCGCTCCGACCGGCAGGCAGCTCTACTGCGCGGCCCATCCAGGCGAGGCGCATCGGGTCGCAAATCTCAAGTGGAAAAGGGCGTCCATCCCGCGTCCATCCCGCGGAAATCCCGCGCGCACGTCCGAAAAGGCCTGAACGGCTCCGAACGCTATTCCACGTTTCCGCAGGTCAGAGCAGCTTTTGCGAACGGCGGCGGATGGCTGCGAACGCTCTTTACTCTTCCCAGCGGAACCAGCGGATCGCCGCCAACGGCGCGGCGATGGCCCAGATCACCAGCACCACCAGCTCGCCGGTCGGGAACGACGTGCCGGCGGTGAGCACCGCGCGCACGGTCTCCGACAGCGCCGCCGCCGGGAGCGCCTTGGCGAAGTCCTGCACCGCGGTGGGCAACTTGGCCAGCGGGTACGCCATGCCGCCGAGGAACAGCAGCACCAGGAACAGGCCGTTCGCCACCGCGAGGTTGGCCTCGGCCCGCAGCGTGCCCGCCAGGAGCATGCCGATGCCGGCGAACGCGACTGTGCCGATGAGGAGCAGGACCACCGCGATCACCACCCGGCCCGACGTGCTCCAGCCGAGCGCGATCCCGGTGAGGACGATGGCGAGGGTCTGCACGAGCTCGAGCGCGAGCACGTTGAGCGTCTTGGCGCCGAGCAGCCCGGCGCGCGACAACGGGGTCGAACCCAGCCGCTTCAGCACGCCGTAGCGGCGCTCGTAGCCGGTGGCGATCCCGAGGCTCACCATCGCGCTCGACATCACCGCGAGCGCGAGCACCCCCGGTACCAGGAAGTCGACCGGGTCCTTGTAGCTGGTGTTGACCGCGTCGACCTTGGAGAAGAACACCAGGATGCCGAGCGGGATCACCATGGTCACGAGCAGGCTCTCGCCCCGCCGGACGGTGAGCAGCATCTCGATGCGGGTCTGGGCGGCGACCGCCTTGGCCCTCACGAGTGCCCCTCGCTGGTGAGCCGTAGGAACACGTCTTCGAGCGAACGGCGCCCGGCCCGCAACTCGCTCAGCAGCACGCCCTGATCGCAGAGCCACGCGGTGAGCGCGGCGACCAGCTTCGGGGTGGCGGTGACCTCGACCAGATAGTCGCCCGGTCGGAGCTCGCGCACGTCGGTGGATGGGAGACCGAGCGTCGACGCGAGCGCGCCGACGTCGAGGCCGGGCACCGCGGAGAACGTGGTCTCGTCGGCCGCCGCACGCGCGGTCAGCTCGACCGGTGAATCGCACGCGACCAGGCGGCCGTGATCGATGATCCCGACCCGGTCGCAGAGGTGCTCCGCCTCGTCCATCGCGTGCGTGGTGAGGACCACGGTCACCCCGCGATCGCGCAGCTCGCGGATCATCTTCCACGTGGTGGCGCGGGCGTGCGGGTCCATCCCCGCGGTCGGCTCGTCGAGGAACACCAGCGACGGTCGCCCGATCAGCGCGAGCGCGAGCGACAACCGCTGTTGCTGACCGCCCGACATCCGGCGCACCAACGTGCGACGCGAATCGTCGAGGCCGACGAGTTGCAGGAGGCGCTCGGGATCGTCGGGGTCTTCGTAGTAGGAGGCGAAGAGCTGGAGCGCCTCGAGCGGGCGGACGCCGGGGTAGAGGCCGCCGTCCTGCAGCATCACGCCGATCTTGGGGCGGAGCGTCGAGCCGTCCCGCCAGGGGTCGACCCCCAGCACCCGCACCTCGCCCTTGTCGGCCTGGCGATACCCCTCGAGGATCTCCACCGTGGTCGTCTTGCCCGCCCCGTTGGGCCCGAGCAGACCGAACACCTCGCCCACCTCGATCGTGAGCGTGAGTCCGTCGACCGCGCGCGTCACGCCGTAGCGCTTCTCGAGCGCGGCGACTTCGATCGCGTGCGCCGGAGAGTCCACCGTTGCCGGAGCCTAGCGACGTCGAGGGAGCGGGGCGGGCTCGGGACGAACTCGCCGGGTCAGCGGTCCCGCCAAGCCACGAAGCGCGCGAGATCGGTGAGCGCAGCGCGGGAATCGCCGGTGATCGGCGCATCGGCTAGGGCGGCCAGGGCCTGTTCCACCAGCGCGGCGATCGACTGTTCGACGTCGGCGACGGCCCCACTGGCGGTGAGCAGTTGCTGCACCGCGCGCACGGTCTCGTCGTCGAGCGCAGCATCCGGCGTTCCGTCGACGGTGCGGGCACTGATCTCGTCGAGCACCGACTCCACCTCGGGGTCGCGGGCGACGGCGGCCGCGATCAGGGGCGTGAGCTTGCCCTCGCGCAGGTCGTCGCCCACCGGCTTGCCGGTGACCGCCGGATCGCCGAACACCCCGAGGAGGTCGTCGCGGAGTTGGAATGCCTGGCCGAGGGGCACGCCGAACGCACTGAACGGGTCTGCGAGATCGTCGAGCCGACCGGCCAACGCCACTCCGAGGTGGAGCGGGCGCTCGACCGTGTACTTCCCGGATTTGTACCGTTCGATCAGCTCCGCCCGCGACCGGTCGCGGCTGCCCCCCGCGGTGCCGGCGAGATCGAGGAACTGCCCGACGCACAACTCGATCCGCATCTCGTCGAACACCGGCCGGGCCGCGGCGGGCGCGGCGGCGAACAAGCGGTCGGAGTAGACGAAGGCGAAGTCGCCGACCAGGATCGCCGCGCCCTCGCCGTAGCGACGGGCCTCCCCCCGGCCTCCCGCGGCCCGGTGTTCGTCGGCGAAGCGTTCGTGGACCGCGGGAACGCCGCGCCGCATGCCCGAGCCGTCCATGATGTCGTCGTGGATCAGCGCGAACGCGTGGAGCAGCTCGAGTGCGGCGCCGACGTCGACCACCACCGGATCCTCGGGGTCGCCCCCGGCGCCGACGAAGGCCCAGTAGCAGAACGACGGTCGCAACCGCTTGCCGCCCGCGGTGACGAGATCGCGCAGGGCGGTCAAGGGTTCGATCAGCGTGGCGTCGACGGTGCGCCACCGGGCCATCTCGGCGTCGAGCAGGCTCGACACGCGCGCCTCGGCGCGGCGGCCGAACTGCAACGCGCCGGCGGGGAGCGGCAGGGCACGCCCGGACGCCCGTGTCTCCATCGCATCGGATGCTAGGGGCGCGGGTCGGAGGCGCTGGTATCGCCGGCGCCGTCGGCCCCGAGATCGACGGGTCGTCCGCACGCGCCGAGCCGAGGAGTCTCGGGGTCGTGGGTAGCATCCGCGCCGATGGCCGAATTCCTCTCCGCGCGGTGGATCGACGAGCTCGACACCGCCGCCCAACAGTTGGAGGGGCTCGGTGCGCTCGACGGCCCGCTGGTGGTCGAGCAGGTGGTGCGGGATGTGGTGGGGTACTCGCCCGGTGGCCCGGGGCAGCACGGCGAGGTGCGCTATCAGGTGCAGCTCGAGCCGGGTGGGGCGCGGGTGGTGGCCGGCGGCGACGCGGTGGCCGACCTCGTGCTGGTCACCGACTACGCGACCGCCCGCAGATTGCACGTGGGCGCGACGCGGGCCCAGGACGCGCTCGCCGCGGGCCGGCTCAAGATCCGTGGCGCGCCGGAGACCCTGGCCCAACGCGGCGAATTGCTGGCCGCGCTGGATGAGGCGTTCGCGCCGGTACGCGCCCGCACGACGTTCGCCGACGACGGGGAGTCGCCTCCAGCCGGGCAGTAGCGTGAGCGCGATGCAGCCCTTCGAGCGACTGAGGGCCATCGCCCGCCACGGGGGCGACGACCGCATGCTGGTGGCCGAAGCGGCCGACTGCCTCGGGGAGTTCGACGACGATCCCGCCGCGCTCGTGGTGACCTGCCGCCGGCTCCTGCACCACCATCCCGAGCGGGCGCCGCTCTGGTGGCTGTGCGCCCGCGTGCTCGCGGCGCCCGAACCGTCGGAAGCGGCGTGGGACGCCGAGGCTTTGGTGCGCGACGACCGGACGCCGGGCCGGTTGGCCGCGCTGCTCCCGTTTCCGCATGACCACCCGATCGCGGTCCTCGGATGGCCCGACATCGCCGGTACCGCGCTGGCGTCGCGCCCCGACCTCGAGGTGCTGGTGGTGCGCAGCAATCACGACGACGAGCGCTGGCGCATGCGATTGGCGCGCAGCGACGCGTCGGCCCGCCCGGTCGACGTGATGGAAGCGGTCGCGCTCGAGCCCTCACACGTGCTGGTGGAGGTGACTGCGGCGAGTCCCACCGAGGTGCTCGTGGCCGACGGCACGTCGGCGCTGATCGCCGATCTCGCCAAGCCGGCGCGGCAGGTCTGGTTGGTCGCGGGCGTCGGGCGGGTCCTGCCGGACCGGCTCTTCCAGGCGATGTTGCGCAGCCTCGACCCGCCCGAGGATCACGGGTTGGAGCTGCTCGACGTGCAGATCGCCGACCGGATCGCCGGGCCGACCGGCCTCGAGCGGCCCGAGAACCTGCGGCGTCGCATCGACTGCCCCGTCGCGCCCGAACTGCTCCGCATCGGCTGAGTTCCGGGTCCGGAGCTCGGCGCCCGCTTCACGTCACGGGTTCAGGGCAGGAGTTCGGGGCGGTCGGGATCGTCGGGGTGGTCGGGTCGCCGGTTCGGGGGCGGGCCGAGGTCGTAGTACTCCCCCGTCGGGCGAACGACCCCCCGCTGCGCGCGCACGACGAAGCGACGCCCGAGCATCGCCCGCACTCCCCGGCGGGCGAACGGGATCAGGAGCAGCAGCCCGAACACATCGGTGACGAAGCCGGGGACGAGGAGCAGGAAACCGGCGACGGCGAGCAGCGCGCCGTCGACCATCGGGCCGGTCGGGATGCGTCCGGCGTCGAGCTCGGCCCGCATGCGGGCCAGGGTGCCGACGCCCTGGCGCTTCACCAGCCATGCGCCGCAGATCGAGATCGCCAGCATCAACGCCAGGGTGTTGAGCACGCCGATCCACTGCACCACCTGGAGGAAGACCGCGATCTCCACCAGCGGCCAGAGCACCAACAGCAGGATGACGACGAACACGACTCCAGGCTATGAGCCCGACCGCACCGGTGAACAGGCGACTTCCCGCCGTGCGCGCATCGACGCGTCGGTCGTGGCCTCAGGCCTCCAACGCGAGGGGCATGACCACCGCGTCGCCGGTACCGGCCGGTTCCCCGGTGAGCGCGGCGGCCTCGCCGTCGGACGCCTGGCGACGCCGAACCGTCTCGATCTTGTCGAGCTCGCGTTCGAGCTGGCGCTTGCGGGTGCCCTCGAGCTCTTCGAACGCGTTCCCGGCCGTCTTCAGGCTGCGGCCGACCTTGTCCATCTGCTCGACGAACCGGTCCCACTGCTTCTGGAACCCCTGGAGCATCCCCAGGATCTCCTGCGAGGTCTGGCTCAGGCGGAAGTTGTCGACCGCCTGCCGGATCACTGCGAGCACGGCGAACAGGGTGAGCGGAGAGCAGAAGATCACCTTCTTGCTCAGCGCGTCGTCGAGGATCGACCGGTCCTGCTCCTGGATGAACGCGTAGACCTGCTCGTTGGGGATGAAGAGCAAGACGCAGTCGACGGTGTTGGTACCCGCGTCGACGTAGTCGCGGCTCGTGACCTCCTTCAGGCGCAGGCGCACGTCCTTCAGGAACTCCTTGCGCAGGCGCTCGCGTTCGACGTCGGACCCCGCGTCGAGGTAGCGCATGTAGTTGTTGAGCGGGAACTTGACGTCCATGTGCAGGCAGAGGCCCTGTGGGAGCAGGAACGTGTAGTCGGGGATGCCGCCCGACCCCGCGATGGCCTGCCGCTTGCGGTAGTTGACGCCGTCGATGAAGCCGGCGAGTCGGAGGACGTCTTCGGCCATGCGCTCGCCCCACTGACCGCGCGCGGTGGTGCTCGACAGTGCTTCGCGCAGGGATTGCGTGGTCTCGGCGAGCACCTGCGTGTGCCGGCCCGCTTCCCGCAGTTGGCTGGTGAGCTCGCCGGTGTGCTCGCGCCGTTCGGCCTCGACGTCGTGCAGCAGACCGGTGAGCTTCGCCAGCTCGGCCCGCATGTTGCCCACCTGCTGGTCGATCAGCGTCTTCTTGCCCTCGAGTTCCTGGCTGCCGAGGCGGCGCTCGGCGTCCATCATCTCCTGGTTCATGCGGACGAGTTGCTGCACCGCACTGTTCATCGCGGCGCGCTCGGCCGCGGCGCGTTCCTGCGACGCGGCCCGGAGCACGTCTTCGAGCGGCACCGGGGCCTCGGCCGGTTCCCGGCGCACGACGACGAGCGCGCCCACCAACACCACGACTGCCACCACCAACAGGACCACGACGAACTCCATGGCCTCGACGGTAAACCGGGGGTGTGACACTCACGCGTATACCCCCTGACCTGCGGTGATCAGGCGGCGGAGTCCCGGCCCAGGACCCCGCGGTCAGCCGGACTGCAGGTGGTCGAGCAGGAGCGAATTCAGCGCGTCCGGGGCGTCCTCGGGGATCCAGTGGCTCACGCCCTCGAGCACCTCGAAGCGGTACGGGCCGTCGACCTCGGCGGCCGAGCCCTCGGCCGCTTCCCGCCCGAGCGCGACGTCGTCGGTGGACCACACGTACATCGTCGGCGTCGTGATCGACCCGACCTCGGCCGTGAAGTCGTTGGCCCGGTACCAGTTCAGGCCACCGGTGAGCGCGGCGCCGTCGCGGAACACCCGCAGGTACTCGGCGAGCGCGTCGGGTGAGTGCCCGCCGTACGCGGCGCGCAACATCGCCGCGTCGTTGTCGAGGAATGCCGCCTCGGCCGCCGGGGTGCGGAAGAGGGTCATGTAGCTCGACCGGTCGGCCTGGTCGCCGCCGCGGCCGATCGCCCGGGCGAACGGCTTCGGGTGCGGGGTCGACACGACCGTGAGCGTGCGCAGCCGGTCGCCGGCGCGCCCGCCCGCGTACCAGGCGACGAAGCCGCCCCAGTCGTGGCCGACGAGATCGAAGCGCTCGGCGCCCAGCGCGTCGGCGAACCCGAACGCGTCGTCGACCAGGCGATCGACCCGGTAGTCGTCGACCGCGACCGGACGCGCGCCGGGCGTGTACCCGCGCTGGTCGGGCGCGACGGCCCGGTAGCCCGCAGCCGCCAACGCCGGCAACTGGGCCCGCCACTCGTACGACGTCTCCGGGAACCCGTGGAGCAGCAGCACGAGTGGACCGTCGGACGGCCCGTCGGCGCGTGCGGTGTACGTGTACGGGCCAACCGTGAGTTCCAACGACTCCATACCTATGCGCTCCGTTTCTCGGCGAGGCGCGCCGCGTGCGCCACGAGGTTCTGCGCGTCGAGACGCGTCGCCCACTCGACCAGCGCGGGCTCGGGCCCGTGCCACTCCCAGTCGTCGACCTGTCCGACGTCGGCGTCGGTGCGCAATGTCGCGAGGTCGAGGAAGAGTGCGGCTGCGTCGCGCGCGCCGGCGAGGGTGGCCGCCAACTTCGCCGCGCCGCGCACGTCGACGTCCCACTCGCGCGCGCTGTCGGGGATCGCGTCGAGATGTCCGTAGCGGGCGAGCACCGCGGCGGCCGATTTCGCACCCCATCCCGGGAGGCCCGGGAAGCCATCGGCGGTGTCGCCGACCAACGCGAGGTAGTCGGGGATCGAACGGGGACCCACGCCGAAGCGCTCCCACACCGCGGCTTCGTCGAGCACCCGTCCGCCCCGGCGGCGGTCGAGTTGGGCGACGACGGGATCCTCGACGCACTGACCGAGGTCCTTGTCTGGGGTGCAGATGAACGCGCGCTCGACCCGTCCGTCGTCGCGCGCGACGCGTGCGGCCGACGCGAGCGCGTCGTCGGCCTCGACCTCGACCATGGGCCACACGGTCACGCCCAGCGCGCGCAGCGCGTCTTCGAGCATCGGGAACTGGGTGAGCAGCTCGGGATCCATGCCCGCGCTGGTCTTGTAACCGATCCACAGATCGTTGCGGAACGACTCGACGACGTGGTCGGTGGCGACGCCGACGTGGGTGGCACCCTGCTCGAGCATGCCGAGCACCGAGCCGAGCACGCCGCGCGTCGCAGCCACCTCCACACCGTCGTCGTCGAGGTGGGACGGCACCGCGAAGTGGTGCCGGAACAGCTCGTACGTGCCGTCGACGAGATGCACCTGCACGCCCGCTCCCCCTCTCCGATCCTGCGTTCGCACGTTGCGAACCGGCACGAAACGGCCGCGAAATACCCTGGGTTGATCCGCCACCGAGCCCGGTTGCGGACTACCCTCCGAGACGTGGACGACGACCAGCTGCTGGCCGAACTCGAGCCTACGGCCACCAAGCTCCTCGAGCGTCATCTGACCACGGCCAAGGAATGGTTCCCCCACGAATTGGTTCCGTGGAGCCGCGGCCGCGACTTCGTCGACGGCGAGGAATGGGACGCCGCCGCGTCACCGCTCTCACCCGCGGCGCGCAGCGCGTTGTTCCTGAACATCCTCACCGAGGACAACCTGCCGCACTACTACCGCACGATCAGCGGGAAGTTCGGCAACGACGACGTGTGGGGTGAGTGGAACCGCCGCTGGACTGCCGAAGAGGGTCGGCACGCGATCGTGATCCGCGACTACCTCGCGGTGTCGCGCTCGATCGACATGCGCGAGCTCGAACGCGCGCGCATGCGGCAGGTCTCGATGGGTCTCGTGCCCAATCCCGACGGCATCGAAGACGGCATCGTCTACGTCGCGCTCCAGGAGCTCGCCACCCGCATCTCGCACCGCAACACCGGCAAGGTGCTCGACGACCCTCAGGGGCTCGCGATCATGAGCCGGGTCGCGGCCGACGAGAACCTGCACCACCTCTTCTACCGCGACCTCGCGTCGGCCGCGCTCGAGATCGATCCGTCGGGCATGGTCGCGGCCATCGACCGTCAGGTGCGCCACTTCGAGATGCCCGGCGCCGGCATCCCCGACTTCAAGAGCCACGCGCGTCTCATCGCCGACGCCGGCATCTACGACTTCGCCGCGCACCACGACCAGATCCTCGTGCCCGTCGTGTTCAAGCACTGGCGGATCGAGCAGCTGCAGAACCTCAAGGCGAGCGCGGAGCAGGCCCGGGAGCGGCTCGTCCGCTACGTCGAGAAGGTCGGCACCGTGGCCAAGCGGATGAAGTCACGCCTCGCCGTGCCGCAGGCGCGCACCGCGCCCGCGATCTAGCGCCCGCGCGCCAACCAACTCGCACCCCTCAGCGCTCGTCGCCGGCCTGCCACCTGCCGGGGTCCCACTGCCTTCGAGGGCGTGGGCTTCGAACTGCACCAGCCCCCGCTCCACGATCCGGTCGTGGGCCCACGCCATGGCCGGCCGAGCCACCCGCACCAACGAGCGCAGCACGGGGGCCCGCAGCTCGAGCTCCCAGGCCAGGCGGGTGTCGGTTCCGTCGCCCGACGGCGTGAGCACCAGCGAGGCGGGGCCGCGGAGATCGCCATCGACGGTGGTCGTGAGCCGAACGCCGGCCACCGCGTCGACCACGTCGATCGTGCAGCCGAGCTGGTACGGAAGCGGCGCCTGGATCACCGCGTACGCCCGCGCGTCCGTGGTGAGGGCGTCGCCCTCCACCCGGAACTCACGCAACCACGGCCACCACTCGCGGTAGCGGTCGGTCTGCGCCAGTGTGCTCCACAACCGTTCCGAGCTCACGCCGAAGTGCCAGGTCCGATCGAAGCAGAACGGTGACGGCACCCCTGCAGCCTCGCAGTGCGGCTACGCCGGTGCAAGCAGGGAGCTCGACTCCTCGGGTGGGAGCGGCGGCAGCGCGACCGGAGAGGTGCGATCGAAGAGACCGAGATAGAGCACGAGCGTCGCGCTCCACACCGCGGCGGCGCCCGCGATGTGGAAGCCGACGAGCAACGCGGGGATGCCGTTGAAGTACTGGATGTAGCCGAGCGCGCCCTGGGCCACGAGCACGACGAGCAGGATCGAGACGCGCTGTTGCACACTTCGCGGCGCGCGGTCGCGTCGGATCATCCAGACCATGAGCAGCACCGCGGCGAGGAAGATCCACACCGTGCCGCTGTGCAGGCGCGCGACGTCTTCGATGCGGAAGTCGAGGCGCGCCACGTTGTCGGTCTTGCCGCCACCACTGTGCGGGCCCGCGCCGGTGACGACGGTGCCGGTGAAGAGGACCACGGCCGCGAGCCCGAGCAGCACGCGGCCGAGCACCACGGTGCGACGGGTGGCGACGGGATGGCTCGGCGCGTCGGGGAGCCCGGCGCGGCGCACGAGCACGATCGCGTCCGAGAGCAGCACGATCGAGAGCAGGAAGTGCGCCATCACGAACTGCGGCCGGAGATCGAACGCGACGGTGAGCTGGCCGAGCACGGCCTGCGCGAACACCCCGATGACGAGCCCGATCGACAGCCAGGTGAGATCGCGGCGCCGGGGTATGCGCACGAGGCTGCCGAGCACGGCCACGATCACCGCCACCGACACCAAGCCGGTGAACAGCCGGTTGATGTGCTCGATGGTGGCGTGCTCGCTCGACGGGCCGTGCGCCTGGAGCTGGCTCTTCGGGCAGCTGATCCCGACCGGGCAGCCGAGGCCGGAGTTCGTGAGCCGCACCGCGCCGCCGGTGACGATGATCACCGCCAGCAGCAGCGCGGCCGCGATCGTGATCCGTCGGTATGCGAGCGGGCTCAGGTGGGGCACGCGCATGGTGGCGCGATCGTACCGAGCCCCGCGTGAGAACCGGGAGGCGCGGACCGGACCGGGACCCGCGCCGGTCAGGCCCGGATCAGGCTCGGGGCGGGCGCGACTGGCCGCGCTTGCGGCCCCGGGTCGTGGCCTCGAGGATCACCTTGCGCAGCCGGACGTTGTGCGGGGTCACCTCGACGCACTCGTCGTCGGCGATGAACTCCAACGCCTGCTCCAGCGACATCGGCCGGGGCGGGACGAGCCGCACCGTGTCGTCGGAGGCCGAAGCCCGCATGTTGGTGAGCTTCTTCTCCTTGGTGGGGTTCACATCCATCTCGTCGGAGCGGGCGTTCTCCCCCACGATCATGCCCTCGTAGACCTCCACACCGGGGCCGACGAGCATCTGCCCGCGCTCCTGGAGGTTCATCAGCGCGAACGTGTTGGTCATGCCGCGCCGGTCCGACACCAGGCTCCCCGTCGGCCGCGTGCGCAGCTCGCCGTGCCACGGCTCGTACCGGTCGAACACGTGGTGGAGCATGCCGGTGCCGCGGGTCTCGGTCATGAACTCGGTGCGGAACCCGATGAGGCCGCGTGCGGGCACGAGGTACTCCATGCGCGCCCAGCCGGTGCCGTGGTTGACCATCTGCTCGAGCCGGCCCTTGCGCAGCGCCAGCATCTGGGTGACCACGCCGAGGTAGTCGTCGGGGACGTCGATGGTGACGTGCTCGACCGGCTCGTGCACCTTGCCGTTGACCTCGCGGGTGACGACTTCGGGCTTGCCCACGGTGAGCTCGAAGCCCTCGCGGCGCATCATCTCGACCAGCACCGCGAGCTGCAGCTCGCCGCGCCCCTGTACCTCCCAGGCGTCGGGACGATCGGTGGGGAGCACCCGCAGCGACACGTTGCCGACCAGCTCGTTGTCGAGGCGGGTCTTCACCTGCCGGGCGGTGAGCTTGTTGCCGTCCTGGCCCGACAGCGGCGACGTGTTGATGCCGACCGTCATCGACAGGCTCGGGTCGTCGACGTGCGTGACCGGCAACGGACGGGGGTCGTCGGGGTCGGTGAGGGTCTCGCCGATGGTGACGTCGGCCAGGCCGGCGATCGCCATGATCTCGCCCGGACCCACCTCTTCGGCGTCGACGCGGTCGAGCGCCTCGGTGACGTACAGCTCCGTGATCCGGACGTTCTCGACCGTGCCGTCGGCCCGGCACCACGCGACCGGCTGCCCCTTGCGCAGGGTGCCGTGGCGCACGCGGCAGAGCGCGATCCGCCCCACGTAGGGGGATGCGTCGAGGTTGGTGACGAGCGCCTGGAACGGGTGACCTTCGTCGAACTCGGGCGCGGGGATGTGCTCGAGGATCACCTCGAACAGCGGCTTGAGGCCGTCGGCCCCGCCGGGGGTGCCCGAGATGAGATCGGGATCGGCCGGGTCGAGCGACGCGCGCCCGGAGCGGGCGTTGCAGTACACGATCGGGAACGAGATCTGGTGTTCGTCGGCGTCGAGGTCGAGGAACAGCTCCTCCACTTCGTGGACCACCTCGGCCACCCGGGCATCGCTGCGGTCGACCTTGTTCACGACGAGGACGACGGGCAGGCGCGCCTCCAGCGTCTTGCGGAGGACGAAGCGGGTCTGGGGCAGCGGCCCCTCGCTGGCGTCGACGAGCAGGAGCACGCCGTCGACCATGGTGAGGCCCCGCTCGACCTCGCCGCCGAAGTCGGCGTGGCCGGGGGTGTCGATGATGTTGATCTTCACGTCGCCGTAGCGGACCGCGGTGTTCTTGGCCAGGATCGTGATGCCCTTCTCACGCTCGAGGTCCATGGAGTCCATGACCCGGTCGGCCACCTCCTGGTGCGCGCCGAAGGAGCCGGTCTGGCGCAGCATGGCGTCGACGAGGGTGGTCTTGCCGTGGTCGACATGGGCGACGATGGCGACGTTGCGGAGCGCTTCTTGGCGAGGCAGTGCGCGCGTGGACATGAGGGCCTTTCGCGGGGGGTTCGACAGTCTACCGGCCCGGTGCTCGTTCCCCGGCGCCCGGGTCAGGCCTGGTGGCTAGCGGGTCGCAGCCACCCGGGGCCGACCGCCGATCAGGCGGGCCAGGAGGGCCGCGATCACCGCGAAGAGCATCGCCACGATGAGCGCCGGCAGCACCACCACGATCACCGTGCCGACGATCTGGTCGCTCACCTTGAGGTCGCTGCTGTTGTACCCGAGGATCACGAGGACGGTGAAGGGCACTGCGCCGATGGTGGCGGCCAGGATGCCGGTCCAGGCCCGGCGGCTGAGCGACGACGCCACGACCGCGCCGAGCACCAGGCCGATGCCGCCGCCGAGGCCCCAGAGCACGGGCGGGGCGATGTTGCGGGTGCCGGGGCCGTTGATGGTCGACTCGAGCGCCGCCGCCAGCGTGGTGAGGAGCAGGCTCGTCACCACCGCGATCGCCGCCCCGAGCCACATCGCCCGCGAGTCCCGCACCGTCCACCTCCCCTCGCGTCGCAGTCGTTGCGAATCCGCGTCAGGATAGAGGGCATGACCCCGGACACCGCGACCACACCCACCAAGCCCACGTTCACCCGGATGGACGAGTCCACGGCCGAGGAATGGGCCGTCATCGCCGCCGAGAGCGTCGCCCACCAGCCCCGCGTCGCCGAGTCGGTGCTCGATCTCCTGCGCAGCCTCGCCGCCATCACCGACGGGTTCGCGGTCGATCAGCTCACGCACTGCCTCCAGACCGCCACCATCGCCGAGCGGGCGGGGGCCGACGACGAATGGGTCGTCGCGTCCCTCTGTCACGACATCGGCAAGGCGGTCAGTGTGGCGAACCACCCGCGCATCTCGGCCGAGATCCTGCGGCCCTATGTGTCCGAGGAGGTGCACTGGGTGATCGCGGTCCACCAGGACTTCCAGGGCGCCCACTACTTCCACCATCTCGGCGGCGACCCGGCGGCACGCGAGAAGCACCGCGGGCACCCGTCGTTCGCCCGGGCGGAGCAGTTCGCCGACGAGTGGGACCAGATCGCGTTCGATCCGGCCTACGACACGCTGCCGCTCGAGCACTTCGAGGCCCGGGTGCGCACCCAGTTCGCCCGGCCCCGCTCGTTCTGACCGCGACCGTGGACCGCTTCCCCGACGACTGGACCCGCGCCCTCTGCGTGGTGGCGCATCCCGACGACCTCGAATACGGCGCCGGCGCCGCCGTCGCCACCTGGACCGCGGCGGGCAAGGAGGTCTCGTACCTGCTCGTCACGCGCGGTGAGGCGGGGATCGACGGCCTGGACCCGGTGGAGACGGCCCGGGTGCGTGAGGCGGAGGAGCGGGCCGGGGCCGCGGTGGTGGGCGTCGACACGGTCGAGTTCCTCGACGGCTACGTCGACGGGGTGATCGAGTACGGCCTCCGCTTGCGCCGCGATCTCGCCCGGGCGATCCGGCGCACGCGGCCCGACCTCCTGGTGTCGATCAACTATCGGGACACCTGGGGCGGGCGCGGTTTCAACATGGCCGACCACCGCAACGTCGGCCTCGCCCTCCTCGACGCCGCCCGTGACGCCGGCAACCGTTGGGTGTTCGTCGACGGCCCGGCCGACACCGCGTCTGAGACCGCGGCCTGGTCCGGAGTCCGGTGGGTGGCGCTCAATGGCTCGCCCGCGCCGACCCATTTCGTCGACGTCAGCCGTCACCTCGACCGGGGCGTCGAAAGTCTCCGGGCCCACGCCGCGTACATCGACGGCCTCGGTGGGGAGTTCGATGCCGACGCGTTCCTCCGCGGCATGGCGTCCACCGCGGGCGCCGAGGTCGGCTGCACCTACGCGGCGACCTTCGAACTGTTCGAGTTCTAGGCCGCGGTCATCCCCGGGGCTCGCCCGGCCGTCCGTCGGCCACGGTCGCCGCGAACGACGCCAGCCCCGCCACCAGGGCCTCGGTGTGGGCCCGGTGGACGTCGCCCTCCGGGCCGTAGCCGTAGGGCCCGATGGCGCGCACCGGGTGCGGCAGCTCGAGTTGCACCCCGCCCCCGCCCGCCCGGTTGACCGGGTTCCGGGGATCGAGACCCCGCAGGCGCCGCGGGATCAGGGCCAGGTCGTCGACGATGCGGTACTCCGGGAGCACGCCGCGCAGCGTGATCGCGAGCGCGGCGGCGAGGCGGCGGTCGGCGCCGCCCACGAGGACCGCGCGGTGCAGCTCCTCGCGGCCCCAGTACCCGTGGACCGACACCAGCACCTCGACGTGCTCGAGGAACGACACGAGCAGCGGTGAGCACGACGGATCGGTCTCGTGCGACGGCACGTGCCGCTTGAGGTCGTCGGGCTGCACGACCACGTACCACGACGCGCCCACTCGTCCGGCGGCGTCGCGCGCGATCTCCGCAGTGCCCGGTTCCAACCCGCCGTGCAGCGCGAGGAAGCCGACGCGGGACGCGAGCACCGACTCCTCGACCACCGCGGGATGCGCGAGCAATTCGGCGAAGGCCACGACGCCGACCGTACTTCGTCGGGTGTGTAGCATCCGCGCCCATGCTGTGGCGTCGTCCCGACGGGGATCTCGTGCGCGATGTCGACCCCACCAAGGCGATCATGCCGTACCTGATGCGGGGCCGGAACGAGTCGGCGGTCTACTTCGAGCAGCGCATCGCGATGCGCCAGGCCGACCTCTTCGTGCGCGGCTTCAACGAGACGCATCCCGACACACCCATCACGATCCAGCACCTCGTCATGTGGACGATCACGCAGGTGCTCCACCAATTCCCGACGATGAACCGATTCGTCGTCGGCGGTCGCCTCTACCAGCGGCGGGGAATCTGGTTCACGTACTCGGCGAAGCAGAGCCTCAAGGGCAAGTCGCCGCTCATCGTGCTCAAGAGACGCTTCGACCCCGACGAGCCGTTCGAGGACATGGTGGCGGCGATGCAGGCGCAGCTGCGGGAGGACCGCTACGGCGGTGGCATCAGCGCCTCCGACGCCGAGGCCGCCCTCATCCTCAAGTTCCCGGGCCTGGTCCGGCGCCTGATCCTCGCCGTCGGGCGCTTCGGCGACGCGTTCGGATTGCTCCCGGGTTCGATGATCGAGCACGACCCCATGTACGCGAGCGTGTTCTTCGCCAACCTGGCCAGCATCGGGATGGACGCCTGCTACCACCACCTCTACGAGTACGGGAGCATCGGGGTGTTCGGCGTGATCGGGCGCCCGACGACGGATCCCGGTTCGCCCACCAGCGGCCCCGACCGTCGCCGCAGCATGACGCTGCGGTGGACGTTCGATGAACGGACCGAAGACGGCCTGGTGGCCGGCTACGCGTTGAAGCGGGCCAAGCAGATCCTCGAGGACCCGGCCGCCGCAGGCCTCACCTTGCCCGAGAGTCCCGCGTCGGGTGACGGTTCCCCGTAGACTCCCCTGCCGACCGGTACGCTGACCGGATGCCGGGGGTCGGAAGAAGGGTTGGGGTGAGTTCGGGGTGAGCTTTTTTCACGACCGCCTCGAATCGTTCCCGCGCCTGGCCGACTATCGCATGGCCAAGGCGGCCGGCTACTGGCCGTACTACAAGACGGTCGAGAGCGCGGCCGGGCCGCGGTTCTCGATCGAGGGTCAGGACTACATCAACTTCGGCTCGAACAACTACCTGAGCCTGTCGTACCACCCGAAGGTGATCGAGGCCGCCCAGGAGGCGACCCGCAAGTACGGCACCGGGGTCACCGGTTCGCGCCTGCTCAACGGCACCCTCGATCTCCACCGCACGCTCGAAGCCGAGCTGGCCGACTTCTACGGCGCGGAGGCGGCGCTGGTCTTCTCGACCGGCTACGTCGCCAACATCAGCACCATCAGCGGGCTCCTCAACCGGCGCGACTTCGCGATCCTCGACAAGGACGCGCACAACTCGCTGCTCACCGGGGTGCGTCTCGCCGGGGCCACGATGAAGCGGTTCGCGCACAACGACATGGACCGCCTCACCCGCATCCTCGACGAACTCCCCGCCGAACCCGGCAAGGGCGTGATCGTCGACGGCGTCTACTCGATGGGTGGCGACACCGCGCCGCTCGACGAGCTGGTCGCGTTGTGCCGCTCCTACCCCAACACCTTCCTGCTCGACGACGAAGCGCACGGGCTCGGTGTGCTCGGCGCCCGAGGTCGGGGCGCGGCCGAGCACTACGGCGTGCTGGCCGACGTCGACCTCATCACCATCACCTTCTCCAAGACCCTCGGTTCGTGCGGCGGCGCGCTCATCGGCGCGGCCGACGCCATCGAGCTGCTCACGCTCGACGCCGATCCGCTGATCTTCACCGCGTCGAACACGCCGGGCTCCATCGCCGCCGCGCTCGCCGGTCTCCGCGTTCTGCGCGACACCCCCGACATCACCGCCCGGCTGCGCGGCAACGTGCAGTTGTTCGTCGACCTGCTCACCGACCGCGGCGTGCCGGTGAACCCGGCCGAGAGCGCGATCATCACGATCCCGCTCCGCCAGCGCGACGAGGTGTCGGCCGTGGTCCTGGCGCGGGAGCTGCTCGACGCGGGTGTGTTCGTGAACCCGGTGGTGGCGCCGGCCGTCCCCATGGGCCTCGGCCTCATCCGGCTGAGCCTGATGCTCGACCACAGCCCGGCCCTGCTCGAAGAGGCGGCCGAGGTGATCTTCAAGGTGCTCAACGACAACGACCAGTTGCCGGACGACGCGTAAGCAGCCCTAGTTCGTCGTGCGCTGCTGATCGAAGCGGCGCTCCCACTCCTGGTGACGGCGCTTGGCGTCCTGGATGAACGGGGAGTACCCGATCGCCTTGATCACGATCGCGTTGAACGTCTTCATCGGCTGACGCAGCTCGCGGACCACGTCGACGAAGAGCACCACTCGCGTCTCGTCGGTGTCGTTCCAGGCCTCGTGCACGAAGGTGTCGTCGAACACGAGGCTCTTGCCCTCGGCCCACTGGGCGACCTCACCGCCCACCCTGATGCCGACGTCGTCGGGCCCGGACTCGGGGACCATCAGACCGAGGTGGTAGCGCAGCACCCCCTTGTAGGGACCGTCGTGCGGGGGGATGCGTTTGTGCGGAGCGAGGATCGAGAACATCGCCGTCTCCATCCCCGGGATGCGCTCGACCAGCCGCGTGGTCTCGGGGCACCGGGCGCAGTTCGCGTCGCTCTTGAAGCCGTAGCCGTAGAAGAAGTACGTCTTCCACCGGTCGTCGTCGGTCAGGTTGTACTGGTCGGTGGAGATGTCCTGGAAGTTCGGGAGCGCGTCGCGGTACGCGAGCACCGCGTCGAGTTCGGCCCGGATCAGCTTCCAGTTCTCTTCCAGGTTGGCGACCCACGGGAAGTCGGCCGGGTCGAAGAACGGCTGGTCGGGGAGCACCGACTGCCGGGCCAGCATCCGGTTGATCAACTTGAGCAGCCGGTCGCCCACCTGGTTCGAGAAGGTGAGGAACCGCTCCCACGCACGTCCGCTGATTCCGTCCCGCATCCGGTTCCGAGCGTAGTTCGCGAGCGCGCGCACGTCGGGCGGGTGGGCTAGACACTGTTCGTGCGTTTCCGGATCTTCATCGAGCCCCAGGAAGGCGCGAGCTACGACGACCAGCTCGCGGTGGCGCGCCTCGCCGAGGAACTCGGGTTCGACGCGCTGTTCCGCTCCGACCACTACCAGGGCTTCACCTTGGGCACCGGGCTCCCCGGCCCGACCGACGCGTGGATCACGCTGGCCGGCCTCGCCCGCGATACCACCCGGCTCCGGCTGGGCACCCTCGTGTCGCCGATCACGTTCCGGCTCCCCGGGCCCCTCGCGATCTCGGTGGCGGAGGTCGACGCGATGAGCGGCGGGCGGATCGAGTTGGGCCTCGGCGCGGGATGGAACGACCGCGAGCACGCGGCCTACGGCATCCCGTTCCCCGCCAACCGCGAGCGCTTCGAGCGCTTCGAGGAGCAGCTGGCGATCATCACCGGCCTGTGGACCACGCCCCTCGGCGAGTCGTTCTCGTTCACCGGCTCCCACTACTCACTCGTCGACTCCCCCGCGCTCCCGAAGCCGGTCCAGCAGCCCCGCCCGCCGATCGTGATCGGCGGCTTCGGCGCCAAGCGCACCCCGCGCATCGCCGCCACCTACGCCGACGAGTTCAACGTCGCGTTCTCTCCGCCCGAAGGCTTTCCCGAGATCGCGGGCAGGGTGCACGCGGCGTGCGAGGTGCTCGGTCGCGATCCGGCATCACTGCCCATCAGCATCGCCAACACCGTGGTCTGCGGCGCCGACGAAGCCGAGGTGACCCGCCGGGCGACCGCCATCGAACGCACGCCCGACGCGTTGCGCGCGTCCGGTATCGCGGGCACCCCGAACGAGGTGATCGACCGCGTCGGCGTCTACCGCGACGCGGGCGCCGAGACGGTGTACCTGCAAGTCCTGGATCTCCACGACCTCGACCACCTCCGGCTGCTCGCGTCAGCCGTGGTGCCCGCGTTCTCGTAGCGCGCGGCTTCAGCTCGTCGCGTCGAGGACGGGGAGCTCGTTGAACGAGCGCAGGGTCGTGCCCGACCGGTCGACGCCGATCCGCGCCACCGACGCGATCTGCACGAACATGCGCCACACCGTCTCGTCGCCCGCCCGCAACGCCCACGCCACCGCCGCCTTGATCGGCGACACGTGGCTCACCACGATCACGTCGCGTGCGCGGGCCTCCTCGGCGAGGTCGTCGCACGCGTCGCGGACGCGCGCGCCGAGGGCCGCGATCGATTCGCCGCCCGCGGGCACGAAATCGGGATCGATCCGCCAGCGCTGCCAGATCTCGGCCGGCACCTCCCCGATCGGCCGGCCGTCGAACGTGCCGTAGTCGAGCTCGATCCAGCGCTCGTCGACGTCGACCGGGCGACCGAACGCGGTGGCGGTCTCGACCGTGCGCGCGAGCGGGCTGGCCACCACCCGCGCGTCGGCCGGCACCATCGCGGCCAGGGCCCGCGCCTGGGCCCGGCCCAGGTCCGACAGCGACGGATCGGCGCGGCCGAGCAGCAGGCCGCGGGCATTGGCGTCGGTCTGCCCGTGCCGCACCAGGACCAGCATCGCCCGACGTTACCGGTGCGCGCGGGTGGTGACCCGCGATCCCGGGGGCGACCGACGGGCGGAAACGCGCGCCCCTATCGTGCCTTCCGTGCGCCGAATCCTCCTCGTGCCCGTGTTGGCCCTGGCCCTGGCCTTCGCCGCGCTGGCGGTGCCGAGCGTCGCCGCGGCTGCACCGCGCCCGGTCACCGAGCGCGACCCGGTCCTGCTCGTCCACGGCTTCGACGGGTCGGCGGCGAGCTGGCGGGCGATGGCCGCGGCATTGCGCGCCGACGGCTACGCGGCCCAGTCGATCGACGCCATCAGCTACGACAGCGACGAGTCGAACGTCGACGTCGCGCACCAGATCGCCCGGGAGGCCGACGCGCTGCGGGCCCGCACCGGTGCGGCCCGCATCGACATCGTGAGCCACTCCATGGGTGCGATCTCCTCGCGCTACTACATCGAACGTCTGGGTGGCGCCGCGCACGTCGACGCGTGGGCATCGCTCGCCGGGGTCAACCAGGGTACGGTGTGGGCGTACGGCTGTTACGTGCTCGCCCCGTGCCGCGAGATGGTCCCGACGTCGTCGCTGTTGAAGGGACTCAACGCCGACTTCCGGCCCACCGGCCCGACGCGTTACGCGTCGTGGTGGTCACCGTGCGACGAAGCAGTGGTGCCACCGTCGAACGCCGAGCTGCACGGTGCGATCAACATCGAGACGAGCTGCCTCGGTCACTCGGCCATCAAGGCCGATCCGAAGGTGCTGGCGCAGGTGGAGCACTTCCTCGCGGAGAAGTCGGTTCCCACGTAATCCCGACGACTCGGTCCCCGACGCGGCCGGGCTGTTCTCCACCGACCCCGATCGGTAACACTGGCGCCCATGTCTTCCGAACCATCTCCCGCACCGGTGCCTGCCCAACCTGCTCCTTCCGGCGTCACGTCGCGCGTGCTCGCGTCCACCCCCCGCGCCACGATCGACGACGCGATCGCCGCCGGCGCGGGCGAGGCGCTGAAGGCGGCGCGGGCGATGACCCCGGCCGAGCTGCTCGACCTGATCGAAGCGTCCGGCCTGCAGGGTCGCGGCGGTGCCGGCTTCCCGGCCGCCCGCAAGTGGCGCGCGGTGGTGGCGAACTCCACGCCCGACGCCCCCACGTCCGTCGTCGTGAACGCGGCCGAAGGTGAGCCGGGTTCGTTCAAGGACCGTTCGATCATCCGGGCCGATCCCTACCTCGTGATCGAAGGCGCGCTCATCGGCGCCCACGCGGTCGGCGCCAACGAGCTGGTGGTGGCGACCAAGCGCACGTTCACCCTCGAGGCCGATCGCCTCCGCACCGCGATCGGCGAGATCCGCGCCGCCGGGTGGGCGGGCGATGTCGACGTGCGCTTCTTCGTCGGCCCGAGCGAGTACCTCTACGGCGAGGAGACCGGCCTGCTCGAGGCGATCGACGGCCGGCCGCCCTTCCCGCGCATCGCCCCGCCGTACCGCCACGGTGTCGACGAGGTGTTCGACGACCCGGCCGAGGCCGACGCGCAGTTCCAGACCGCGGCGGGCATCGAGCTCGCCGGCCCCACCGCCGAGTCGGTCGGTCCCCCGACCCTCGCCGGCAACGTCGAGACCTTCGCCAACGTGCCCGGGATCATCACCGCGCGGCGTCGACTGGTTCCGCGGGGTGGGCACCGAACGCTCCCCCGGCACGATCGTGTGCACCGTCACCGGCGCCACCGCGCGCCACGGCGTCGGCGAGTTCCCGATGGGCACCCCACTGCGCGACGTGATCGAGGCGCTGGGCGGCGGCGCGCGCCCGGGTCGTGAGATCGTCGCGGTGATGTCGGGGGTGGCCAATCCGCTCGTCCCGGCGACGCTCCTCGACGTGCCCGTGAGCTACGACGACATGCGGGAGGCCGGCACCGGGCTCGGCGCGGCCGGGTTCATCGTGTTCGACGATGCCGACGACCTGGTCGCGGTGGCCGCCGGGGTGGCCCGATTTCTGGCCACGGAGTCGTGCGGTCAGTGCGCGCGGTGCAAGGAAGACGGCCTCGCCATCGCCCACCTGCTCGGTGAGATCAGCCGCTCGGAAGCGGAAGCCGGCGCGCTCGACAAGTTGAACCGCCGGCTCGAGAGCGTCGCCGACGGTGCCCGCTGCAACCTGGCCACGCAGCAGCAGGTGGTGGTCGGCAGCATCCTCAGCTTGTTCCCCGACGCGGTTCGGCTGCACGCCGAGCGCGAAGCCGACGCGATCGAACCGATGCTCATCGCCGCGCTCGTCGACATCCGCGACGGCCGCGCCGTGCTCGACGAGAAGCAGGCGGAGAAGCAGCCCGACTGGACCTACGACCCGGTCGACTCCGGCAAGTGGCCGGCCGATCGGCTCGACGACCCGCGTCGGCCACAATCGCTCTGATCGCACCTGATCACCCGAGAGGACTCACCATGCCTGATTCCGAACCAGTCGCGAGCAGCCCGGAAGACGTCGGTGTGCCCGAGGAGATCCCGGAGCTCGGCGAGATCGAAGGGGCCCGCATGCTCGGCAACGACGCCCGCCGGCGTCTGCACGCCGACGGCTTCGACGACGCGCAGATCGACGAATGGGCGGAGACCTTCATCGCCGAGGTCGGATCCGGGGAGGTCGACGAGTTCGTCGCCTGGATCAAGGCCCGGGAGCAGGAGTCAGGCTGAGGCCGACACCGGCACCGACACCTCGGCCCGACCCTGTCGAGGCTCTGGGAACGACAGGGTCGGGCCTGGGTGGTCGGGATGTCCGGGCCCGCGTGCGTCGGTCGGCCCGAACCTCCCGCCGGAGCCCGAAGGTGCTCCGCGGGTGGACGCCGGCCGCCAGTTCCTCCCGCCGGGCCGCAGTCCTTCCTCGACTGAGGGGTTCGTCGTGGGAAGGGCCGGCCCGGAAGTGGGGAACTGGTCGGCGTCCATGCGTGCATCGTGCGCCCCGGGCCTGAGATTCAGGTGAGAGGACCCTCAACGGTTCGTGAGATTTCGGCGCGCACCACTTTGCCCAGTGCGTTCCGTGGCAGTTCGTCCACGAAGTGCAGCCGGCGGGGTCGCTTGTAAGGGGCGAGGAGGTCGGCGGCGTACGCGAGCAGTGTGTCCTCGTCGACGTCGCTCCCGGCCACGACGACCGCGGTGACCACTTCGCCCCATTCGGCGGACGGGACGCCGATCACCGCCACCTCCACCACCGCGGGATGGCCGAGGAGCACGTCTTCGATCTCGCGGGGGTAGACGTTGAATCCCCCGGAGATGATGAGATCCTTGCTGCGGCCCACGATGCTCAGGTAGCCGTCGGCGTCGAACTCGCCGATGTCGCCGGTGCGGAACCAGCCGTCGGCGGTGAACGCCTCCTCGGTGACCTCGGGCCGGTTCCAGTAGCCCGGGAACACGTTGGGCCCCCGCAATTGGATCTCCCCCGGCGGCGCGGCGGCCAGCCGGACCTCGACGCCGGGCAGCGGGAAGCCGACGGTCCCGGCGCGCCGTTCGCCGTCGTACGGGTTGGACACGTTCATCAGCGTCTCGGTCATGCCGTAGCGCTCCAGCACGCGGATGCCGGCGCCGTCCTCGAGCTGCCGGTGGAGCTCGGCCGGCAGGGCGGCCGAGCCCGAGACGCAGAGCCGGAACGCGCCCAGCTCGGAGACCCGAGGGCTCGCGGCCAGGCGCGAGTACATGGTCGGCACGCCGAAGAACATCGTGGCCGCGTGCTCCCGCGCCGCGTCGAGCACCGCGTCGGGGTCGAAGCGCGGGAGCAGCACGACGGACCCTCCCGCGTAGAGCGCCCCGTGGAGGCCGGCCCCGAGCCCGTGGATGTGGAAGATCGGCAACGCGAGGACGAGGCGGTCGGCCGGCGTCCAGCGCCACGCGAGCCGCACCGCTTCGCACGTGGCCAGGATGTTGGCGTGCGTGAGCATCGCACCCTTCGGCGCGCCGGTGGTGCCCGACGTGTAGCAGAGGAGGGCGAGATCGTCGGGGGTCGACGCGTCGAGGGACGTGCCGTCGAGGGCTCGAGCGTCGGGGAGCTCGACCGCCGGGGACACCACCACGACCGGGCCCGGCGCGGCGTCGGCGATCCAACCGCCGCGCGCCGGGTCGTCGACGACGGCGGCCGCGGGCGCGCAGTCGGCAGCGATGTGAGCGACCTCCCGCTCGCGGTACGCCCCGTTCACCGGCACGACCACGAGGCCCAGCCGCAGCGCGGCGACGTGGGCCACCACGAGGTCGGACGACGTCGCCGCGCTCATGATCACTCGGTCGCCGCGGGTGAGCCCGGCGCCCGCGAGGCGCCCGGCGACCACCCGGGACCGGGCTCCCAGTTCCCCGGCGGTGAGCCGGCGCCCGGCGTCGAACACGATCGGTCGGTCGGGGCCGGCGGCCCACTCCTCGACCCACGCCGCCGGGAGCGACCCGCGCCGCAGCAGGTCGACCGCGGCGGGGTCGGTGCCGGGCGGGAGGTGGACGGCCCAGGCGGGATCCATGCCCGCGGAGGCTACAAGGGCGCCGTGGAGAGGCCGTTAGGCTGGATCCGATGGCCCGGTCCCGGACGCGAGATCAGCCGGCGCACGCCGGCGGCGACATCCCGTTCTGGGTGCACCAGGTCGCCGAGATGCTGCTGGGCGGCCTCCTCCTCATCGAGGGCGCCCGCACCGGCCAGCACACCGCCGTGCTCTTCGCCATGGGGGGTGCGTTGCTCCTGCTGTCCCTGACCAGCGACGGCGCGCTGGGTGCGTGGCCGTGGATCGGCCGCCGGGTGCATCGCATGCTCGATTTCGCCGCCGCCGCCGTGCTGGCCGTGTCCCCATTGCTCCTCGCGGTCGATTCCGCCCTGCCGGTCGTGATCCTCGAAGCCGCGGCCCTGGGGATGGTCTGGCTGGCCTGGCAGACCAACTGGTCGCCGAAGAAGCCGGCACCGACGAAGCCGTCCAAGAAGCCGGCGGCGAAGCACGGGAAGACGCCGCAGGCAGGTACGCCGGCGAAATCGGCGCCGAAGGCCGGCGCGCCGCCGAACGTCCCCGTACCGGACCCCGTGCCGGATCAGGCCTCGCAACCCGTTCCCGCCCCCGAATCGGTGCCGGAGCAGGTACCGGAGCAGGCGCCGCGACCCGCTCCCGCGTTGGCGGAGAGGGTCGGAGGCACGGTGGCGCGCGCCACCACCGACGCCCCGCGCCGCCTCGGCCGGGCGGTCGGCCGGGCCCGCACGTGGAGCAAGCGGCCCCCGACCGACGGCTGAACGGCCGTCGGGTGAATGCACCCGGTGAGCCCCGTGGCTCGTGTTGCCGGTGTTGCCATTGAGTTCCTATCCTGGCCCGAATGAGGCGCGGTCAGGCGGTCACGCGCCTACTCGGAGTATCCCGGGTGTTCGCGGTCGGGCCTCTCGTGCTCGGATTGCTGGTGTCGGGCGCGTTGGCACTCGCGTGGTCGCCGGTCGGCGGCACCGTGCGGCCCGCCGGCGCCCAGCAGAGCCTGATCGACTCCGACCCCGCAGTGGTCAAGGCCCTCGCCGAGCTCGCCGACGCCCAATCCGCCGCGCACCAGGCCGCTGACCGGCTGGAGCAGACCACCGAGCAGAAGGCCGACGTCGAGGCGAAGATCGCCGACGACCAGTCGCGCATCACGGAGCTCGACCAGGAACGCGCCACCCTCGCCACCTGGCGCGACGGACTCCTCGCCAAGGTACGGGCCCGCGCCGCAGTGCTCTACCGCACCGGAGGCGACGGCACCGGTGTGGCCGAGATCCTGTCCGGCACCGCGCTTGACGGCGTGCGCCGCAAGGAGCTCGGCGACGTCGCCGCCCGCAACGACCGCGACACCATGCACAAGCTCGACGTCGCCCGCGACAACCTGGCCGTCGCCCAGGATTCGTTGCGTCACGACCAGGCCGACCTGCAGACCCAGCAGACCGCGCTCGACGCGTTGGTCGGCCAACTCCAACAGCAGCAGGCGGTGGTCGACCAGCAGGTCGCGGTGGCGAACGCCGCGCTCGAGCGCGCGAGGGTGATCGGCGCGTTGCACGCGGCCGGCGAGCCGATCATGGGTCCGGCGACGCTGACCGTCGACCAGATGATGGCGTGGTACGACGCGCAGGGCTATCACCCGCGCCTCGCGCCCGGTGTCACCGTGGCCGACCTCGCGCAGATCTACCTCCAGGAGGGCGCCGACGAGAATGTGCGCGGCGACATGGCGTTCGCCCAGGCGATCGTGGAGACCGGCGGCTTCGCGTCGTCGCCCGACAACAACTACTCCGGCCTCGGCTGGTGCGACAGTTGCACCCGCGGCACCGTGTTCCCCACGCCGCGCGACGGCATCCGCGCCCAGATCCAGCTGCTCCTGAACTACGCCGACATCGATTCCCGCGCCGCGAACCTCCATCACCCGCCGTCGCCGTACTGGTGGGACCCGAATCCGTTGGTGGCCGCCCACTACTTCGACACCTACTTCGCCAAGGGTTGGGCCCCCACCTGGAGCCAGATGGGCCACGGCAACTGGGCGACCGACCCCAACTACGCGGGCAAGGTGATCAACGTGTACCACCAGATGGTGGCGTACACGCAGTCGCACTAGCGGCGGTCGGCGCCACCCGTGGTGGACGAACGTGTGTTCGTCTACGCTGGCGAGCGTGGCGCCCCACCAGCGTTCGTTGTTCACGGTGGGCGAGCCCGCGGTGGAGCGCTCGGTCCCCTGGGAGCGGATCCAGCTCGACCCCGGCTCGTGGATCGATGTCGCGCGCGGCTGGCTGCTCGGGGCCGACGATCTCCTCGACGCGTTGGCTTCACGCGTCGCGTGGCACCAGGGGCGACGCCGCATGTACGACCGCATGGTCGACGACCCGCGTCTGTCGCGGCGCTACCACGATCCCGCGTCGGTCCCCCACCCGGTGCTCGCCGACGTGCGCGCCGAGTTGGCGGCGCGATACGGCGTCGGGCTCGGCCCGCTCGCGCTCAACTACTACCGCGACGGCCGCGACAGCGTCGCCTTCCACCGCGACCGTGAGTTGCGTCGACTCGACGACACCCTGATCGCCATCGTCACCCTCGGCGCGCGCCGTCCGTTTCTCGTCCGGCCGCTCGCGGGCACGCGCCGTCGATCGCGCGACCTCGCGCCCGGTTCCGGCGACGTGCTCGTGATGGGCGGCGCCTGCCAACTCGCGTGGGAGCACGGCGTCCCCAAGGTCGCGCGCGCCGGGCCCCGCATCTCGGCCACCTGGCGTTGGGGCGGCCCGTGCGTGCCGGCGACCATCAGTGGTGCCGGCACGATCGGCCCCGCATTCGACACCATCGAATCGTCGTCGGAGGTCACATCGTGACGCTCGATCGAGTGAGAACTGCACGCGCAGTGTGCGGTGCCTCTGACGTCGAGGATGCGATGTATTCGATTTCGATCGTGATGGCGGTCTACAACGGCGAGCCGCACATCGTCGAGCAACTCGAGGCGCTCGCGGCTCAGACCTATCGCGGATCGTGGGAGCTCATCGTGGTCGACAATCGTTCGACCGATGGGAGCATCGAGTGTGCGCGACAGTTCAGCACGAGGCTGCCGAATCTGCAGATCATCGACGCGCACGCGAAGGCCGGGCGGTGCTTTGCGAGAAACGTGGGCGTCGGCCACGCATCCGGCGACTACATCCTGTTCCTCGATCAGGACGATCGTGTCGCTCCACTCTGGCTCGAGGCGATGGCTCGGGCCGCCGAGACCGCCGATGCCATCGGTGGGAAGGAACAACATCCACTTCTCGGTCGACGCCGACGGCACGGAGCGAGTCACGAAGCCGGCGTACGAGGATCACCCCACCCACGGCTTGAACTTCCTCCCGTCGATCACGGGTGGGAACAGCGGCATGCGGAAGAGCCTGTTCTTCGAGCTCGGCGGATTCGATGAGCGGTATCCGAGTGGCGAAGACGTCGAGCTCTACTGGCGCGCGATGCTCGCCGGTCACGAAGTGAAGTTCGTCGCCGATGCGATGCTCGAGTACCGGCTCCGCACCGGTGGGCGCGCGATCTTGCAGCGGACGGTCCGCGACGCCGCGGTCTACCCGTTGCTCTACCGCGAGTTCCGGTCCGCGGGCATGCCGCGGAGATCCACTCGTGCCGCGATGCGCGCGTGGGCGCACCTCGGGCGCGAGGCCCCACGCGCACTGATCGCGGCACCGGAGACCCGCGACCAATGGGTCAATCAGCTCGCGTTGCTCTGGGGTCGAGTCCGCGGCAGCATCCGATACGGCGCCGTCTACCTCTGAGCTACGAGCTCGCGGCGACCCTCACACCCGCGAACAGGTCGGTCTCGTACTCGCCTTCGACGCGACCGGTGTCGACGAGCGAGCGTTCGAGGGAGTACTCCTCCCACGGGTGCAGCTCGCGCTCGGCGTCGAGCGGGACCTTGAAGAAGAAGCTGTCGGGCGCGACCTGGGTTTCGTGCGCGAGCAGCGCGGCGCGTCCGACGTCGATGAAGTCGCGCACGTCGATGCGCGTGGTCGTGGGATCGATCTCCTCGACCGCGTCGTCGCCGTCGACGGCTTCGGCGCGGGCGGCGGCGTCACTCTCCATGCGCTCGATCCACTGGGTGAACGGGCTCTCCTCGCCCTGTTCGATGAACCAGTTGTGCATCGACTTGATGCGCCGCCGCGTGAACCCGGTGGTGAAGTAGAGCTTCAGCGGCTGCCAGGGCTCGCCGGCATCGGGGTACCAGTCGGGGTCGCCGGCGCGCTCGAACGCGAGCACGGTGATCTCGTGCACGCGGATGTGGTCGGGGTGCGCGTAGACCCGGTCGCGGGCGTATCCGACCAGCACCTGCGGCCGTTCCGCGCGCACGATCGCGACCAACCGGCCGACCGCCTCGTCGAGGTCGGCGTTGGCGAAGTTGTCGGGATGGGCGTTGGCGTCGGTCTCGGCCATGCCGGAGTCGCGGTAGCCGAGCAGGTAGAGGGCGTCGTAGCCGATGATCCGGACGCTCTCGTCGAGCTCGCGGCGCCGGACGGCGGCGAGATCGGCGCGGGTCTCGGGGCGGTCGGCAGCCGGGTTGAGGATGTCGCCGGCCTCGCCGCCGGTGCAGGTGACGAGCACCGTGCGGACGCCCTCGGCCGCGTAGCGGGCCATCGTGGCGGCGCCCTTGGAGGCCTCGTCGTCGGGGTGGGCGTGCACGGACATCACGCAGAGATCGGTGCGATCGGCCTCGGTCATGGCCTTCCAGCTTACCGGCGGGCCACCTTCCGGTCGGTCCCCGCCGCGTTTCGGGCCTGCGCCCGCCTCGCTTCGGGCCTGCGCCCACCTCGCTTCGGGCCTGCGCCCACCTCGCTTCGGGCCTGCGCCCACCCCGCTTGACACATCAAGCAATCGCTGTCTATACTTGCTGGATCCCCGAATCCCCCCGATCAGGAGCACACATGCCTACCAAGACCGCCGACCCGACCGCCGTTCTCACCGATGCCTTCATCTCCGGAGTGAAGCAGAGCCAGGAACTCGCCTTCAGCGGGATCACCGCCTGGACCGAGCTCGCGGGCAAGGCGTTCACGCTGCCCGAGATGGAGTCGCTGCCCTTCGTCGACGCCATGCCGAACCCGAAGGACATGATCGAGTCCAGCTTCTCCTTCTTCGAAGAGCTGCTCGCTACGCAGAAGGACTTCGCGATCAAGATCGTCGACGCCGTCGCGCCGAAGAAGGTCGCCTGAGCCAAGCTGCTGTCGCCGCCCGGTCCGGTCCCCCCCGGGACCGGGCGGCGGCGGTTGCGAGCCGTCGAGCCATGACCGACACCGCCGACGATCGCGACGACCAGCTCCATTCGCTCGGTGCATTCATCCGGGCGCAACGTCAGCTCGCCAACCTGTCCCTGCGGCAGATGGCCGAGCTGGCGCAGGTGTCGAATCCCTATCTGAGCCAGCTCGAGCGGGGTCTCCACGAGCCCTCCGTGCGTGTGCTCCAGTCGATCAGCCGGGCGCTGAACCTGTCGGCCGAGACCCTGCTCGCCCACGCCGGCGTCGTCGACGAACCGGAAACCGACACGACCGTCGACACCGAGGCCGCCATCCGACGCGACGCCCGCTTGAGCGACGAGCAGAAGCAGGCCCTGCTGTCGGTGTACCGCAGCTACGTGCAGGTCAACCGGTCGGCGTCGGAGTAACCGCGTCGAGGAACTCGCAGATCACGCGCGCGACGGGCGTTGGGTCGTCAGCCAGGAGAAAGAAGTGCCCGGCCTCCGGAAACACCGTGAGCGTGCTGTCGGGCAGGCGACGGTCGAGCAGCCGCGCGTTGGCGAGCGGCGCGAGCCGGTCGTGGCCACCGGCGAGCACGAGGGTCGGCGTGCGCAGCTTCGGCAACCAGAGCCACGACGACCACCCGGCCGCCGCGAGCAGTTGCCACCAGTAGCCGAGCGGGTTCGGTGGGCGGCGCCGCCACGCATCGTCGCTGGTCGAGAACGCATCGGGGCCGGCGTCGTCGCCGGTGAGAGCCTGGAGCGACTGCTGGATCGGCGGCAGCAGGGCGACGGGCGCCCGCGCCAGCAGCGTGAGGAAGGCGAGCGGGTCGCCCGGGCTCGCACCCCAGCCGCACGTGGTGGCGGCGAGTACCAACCGGTGCACCCGCTCCGGGTGGTCGTGGGCGATCTGCTGGGCGATCGCCCCGCCGAACGAGAACCCCAGCAGGTCGAACTCGAGAACCTCCAACGCGTCGCTGAGGGCGACGGTGAGCGCGGCCAGGCCCGGGATCGACCGCGGGATCGGGGGCGTGGTCGATCCGCCGGTGCCGGGCGCGTCGAAGGCGATCGTGCGCCGGGCCCCCAGCGCCCGCCGCAGCGGCTTCCACATCTCGAGGTTGGCGCCCAGGCCGTTGACCAGCAGCAGCGGGCGCCCTCCGCCGCCGGAATCTTCGACGCGGAGGCTCTGGCGGCCGATGACGACGTCGCGCACGGTTTGCGCGTTCGGCGCGGGCGAAGTCGGCGCGGGCGAAGTCGGCGTGGTGGCAGGACGCGGCCGGGCGTGGGGGCGGGCGTCGGTCACCGTGGTGACGGGCGGTCGTCAGCTGAGAACGTAGGTACCCGGGGCGTCACCGATCACAGGGTAGGCGGCGCTGCCGATTGCGGGCGGAACGCGCAGCGTGCCGGCGCGCGCCGCGATCCACGACGCCCAGTCGTTCCACCACGTGTCCTGGTGTTGCTCCGCCCCCGCCTGCCACGCGTCGGCGGTGTCGGGGAGATCGTCGTTGGTCCACAGCCGGACCTTCGGCGTGAGCGGGCTGACGATGCCGGCGATGTGACCGCCCGACGTCATCACGAAGCGGGTGGCGCCCTTGAACAGGCGGGCGGTGCGGTACGACACGCGCCACGGCACGATGTGGTCGTCGATCCCGGCCACCACGTAGGAGTCGATCCCGATCTCCGATACCGCGAGCCGCTCCCCCATGGCCACGTACTCGTCGTGGGCGAGCGAGTTCTCGATGTACATGGCGCGGATGAACTCGGCGTGCGCCCGGCCCGGCATGTTGGTGCTGTCGGCGTTCCAGGCGAGCAGGTCGAACGCGGGCGGCGACTGGCCGCACAGCCAGCCGTCGATCACGTAACGGAACACGAGGTCGTTGGCGCGCAGGAGGTCGAAGGTGCGGGCCATGTCCTTGCCCTCGAGGTACCCCTTCTTCTCCATGCGCCGCACGAGGCCTTCGACGGTGCCGGGGTCGGCGAACACGTCGGCGAGGGCACCGGCGCGGTCGTAGTCGACGGCGGAGTTGAGGTACGTCGCGGAGTTCACGAACTTGTCGCCGCACGCGTCGAGGTACGCGAGCGCCATAACGGTCATCGTGCCGCCGAGACAGATGGCGAGGGTGTTGATCACCTCGCTGCCGGCGATCTCGCGCACGACGTCGAACGCGGCGAGTGGGCCGAGGCGGAGGTAGTCGTCGAACGCGACGTCGCGCATCGACTCGTCGGGATTGCGGAAGCTGAGGGCGAACGTGGTGTGGCCGTGATCGACGGCCCATTCGACGAGGCTCTTCCCCGGTGCGAGGTCGGCGATGTAGTAGCGGTTGATCCACGGCGGGATCACGAGGAGCGGCACCGAGAACACCGCGGCGGTGGTGGGCTCGTACTGGATGATCTCGATCAGTGAGTTGCGGTAGACGACCTTGCCGCGGGTGGCCGCGGTGTTCTTGCCCAGCACGAAGGGGGCGCGGTCGACCTGACGGGGCCAGCCGTCGTTCTCGAGGACGTCGCGCACGAAGTTCCACGCGCCGTGGAGCACGCTGGTGCCGCCGGTCTCGAACGCCCGCTTCAAGGCGCGGGGATTGGTGAACAGGAGGTTCGACGGCGACAGCGTGTTCACGAGGAGGTCGGCGGCGAACTCGGCTTTGTGGCTCTCCGGGGGCTCGAGGCCCGACGCCTCGACGAGGTCCCGCAGCAGTCGGCCGGTGATCAGGTACACCTGCAGCATCCCGTGGAACAGGATGTTCTCCGACCACGTGGGGTCCTGGAAGCGGGCGTCGCGGGGCTCGGGCTCGGCCACACCCGGCAACTCGATCCCCACCAGCCGGGTGGCCAGGTTGGTGCCGACCATCCCGAGACCGACGCCGTAGCGCAGCCACGCCGGGGTGGCGTGGATCGGCCGTCGTGCGGCGCGGCCGACGGCCCGGAACAGGCTCCGCCCGAGCGACACCGGGTCGGCGGTGTCGAACGCGCCCTCGGTGATGCCGATCAGGTCGTTGAGCGCCGGCGACTCGTCGGGGTCGCCGGCCACGGGCTTCTCCGGCACGCTTCCCACCTCTGTCGGACGGATCACCGCATCCTGCCACGAACTGGCGTCGCCGGCGCGCGTGTAGGGGCCTCGGGCGACGCCGGTCCGTGGGTTTCGGCGGTTCGGCGGGGTTCGGTGGGGTTAGCCGACGAGGACGTTGGGGCGGGGCAGGCCCTGGGCTTCGCAGAGCGCGTAGTACGCGGCCAGGCTGCCGGCGCCGTCGGAGACGGAGTCGATGTTGCCGTCGGCGTCGAGGTTGAGGTTGGCGCCGAGCATCTGGAACCAGACCCGGGTGTCGTCCTCCACGCACTGCAGCGTGTGGACCGACCCCGCGGGCTCGTAGAGGAACGAGCCGGCCCGGTTCACGTACTCGTACTCCTTGTACTTCCAGCCGCCCGAGGTCGTGTAGCCCCAGACCGGGCCGGTGTGGCGGTGGGTCTGGACCTCGAAGCCGCTCTGGAAGATGTTCTCGATGATCCAGAGCCCTTCGCGCTCGTTCACCTGGAGCACCTTGAGCTTGTTGCCGTTGCCGATGTCGACGAACGGCAACTCGTCGACGCCGATGTGCACCGCGGTGGGCGCGGTCTCGATCATGGCCATGACGGGTCCTCCTGCTGATTCACGGCTGCTGCTCTACGCCTCGTGATACGTGATGTCGGTCCGGTCGCGGGCGCCGACGGTCCAGTCGTCGGCGAACGCGAAGCGCACTGCACTGTCGAAGGGCACCGTATAGCTCCAATCGAACGCGCACACGCGGGTGGCGATGAGCCAGTGCCCGTCGCGACGTTCGAAGCGGTCGACGTAGCGCAGCCCGAGCAGCATGTCGGTCTGCATGCCGTCGTCGTCGGGGCGGCTGATGTGGTGCGCGACGCAGTAGGTGTCGGTGTGCGCGACGGACCGGTCGGCGTCGAGCCGGATCCGGGGCGAGCCGATGAAGTGCATCGTCGCCTCGAAGTGCGGGAGCGTCTCCACCACCCACTTGCCGAACGCGACGCCGTCACCCTGGAACACGTTGTGGTCGTCGGTGCCGTCGGGGTGGTAGCAGGACGCGATGAGATCGGCGTCGAGGCGGTCCGTGCCGCGCGCCAACGCCTTGATCACGTCGCCGATCTCCTCGCGCGCGAGCAGATCGTCGACGGTGAGGTCACCCACCGGGCAGGTGGGCGGTGTCGAGGCCCGCTTCGCGCAGACCGCTCAACTCGGTGGGCGTGATCCCGAGGTACTGCTCGAGCGTGCGGTGGAGGTTGACCACCCGGCACTCCTCGGTGGGCGACACCGTGAGGTGGGTGAACCCGGGCTGGTGCAGGCCGCGCTGGGTGCGGGCGAAGTTGCCGACGTCCTGGTTGAGCACGAGCCCGAACGGCGGCTCGGCGTCGGCCGGGAGGGCGGCGTCGAACGGCTTCGTGCGCGGCGCGTCGGTCGCGGGCACGCGGTCGAACTGGAAGACGTCCATGAACGCCTCCTCCACGTGGTTCCCCGGGCGGGCGCGCACGACGCTGAGCATGTCGGCGAACACGAGCACCGTGATGTTCGGGAACAGGTTGTACTGCTCCATGTCGAGCACCTGGTGATCGGTGTAGGACGAGAGGTCGAGGCCCTTGTCGCGACGGTTCACGTCGCGCACCATCTCCGCCAACATGCCGCGCAGCGTCCTCCCCGCGGGGATGACGGGCATCGGCGCGGTCTTGTCCTCGATGCCGATGCGGCCGCCCATCACCTCGATGAACGACGCGAACACGTCGGCGTCGTCGGACGCGCGCCCCTGCCGGGGCGACGGGAGCCCGTACGACTGCACCAGCCGACCGTGGCGGGGCCAGATCACCTGCGGGCCGTTCACGTCGTCGGCCATGCCGAGCATCTCGCGGTGGATGCCCTGCACGTGATACGTCTCGCTGAACCCCTCGATCAGGGTCTTCCAGTTGCACTCGGCGGGCATGGAGACGAACGCGCGGGCGCGGAACTCGCCGAGGCGGGCCCAGTCGGTCTCCGCCGGCACCGGGGCGAGGAAGTCGGCGAGCGGTTCCGCGTCGCGGTCGAGGTTCACGAACACCATCGGTCCCCAGGTGTCGACCTGCACGCCGATGAGCGGGTAGTCGTCGTTGAGCACACCGAACTCACGGCGCGACGGCACCTCGCGCAGACGGCCGTCGAGACCCCACGTCCAGCGGTGGAACGGGCAACGGATCTCCGCCAGCTCACTCCCCGACCCGCTGCACAGCTCACTGCCGCGGTGGAGGCACACGTTCTGGAACGCGCGCAGCACGTCGTCGTCGCCCCGCACGATCAGCACCGAGATCGGGCCGACCCGGTGCTCGAACCAGTCGCCCGGCTCCGATACGTGGTCGACACTGCACGCGAGCTGCCACACGTGCGGCCACAGCTGTTCCATCTCGCGGTCGTGGAACGCGGGTGACGTGTAGCGGTACACCGGGACCTTCACCGGCGTGCGCCGGGCGTTGCCGGTGCCGGTCTCGAGGAGGACGTCGCCGGATTCGGGCATGTCAGCGCATCCCCCGCACCAGCCGACCGGGCCGGGCACCGGTGTCTTCGCCGTCGTGCATGATTTCCTCCCCCGCCACGAACGTGGACTTGTAGCCGTCGGCCTTCTGCACGAGCCGGCGCGCACCCCCCGGGAGGTCGAAGACCAGCTCGGGGAGGGTGAGCGACAGCGCGTCGAAGTCGATCACATTCAAGTCGGCTTTGTAGCCCGGTGCGACCACCCCGCGGTCGCCGAGGCCGTAGAGCCGGGCGGTGTCGCGTGACTGCTTCTGCACGACGAGCTCGAGGGGCAGCTTCTCGCCCCGGTCGCGGTCGCGGGCCCAGTGCGTGAGCATGAAGGTGGGGATGCTGGCGTCGCAGATCGCGCCGCAGTGCGCGCCGCCGTCGGACAGGCCGAGCGCGGCGTTGGGGTGCAGGATCATCTCGCGCATGTCGTCGAGGTTGCCGTAGCTGTAGCCGAGCAGCGCCTTCATCACGAGCTCGCGTCCGTCGTGGCCGAGCATCACGTCGTAGAGCACCGCCTCGGGGTCGCGGCCCTCGCGTGCGGCCATCGCGGCGATGCTGCGCTCCGGCGCCGGCTCGTAGTCGGGCGGCTCGCCGATGGGGAACAACACGTCGAGGTCGGTGCCGATGACCGCGTCGACCGGGCTGGCCGGTGACGTCTCCGAGAGGATCGCCTCGCGCACCTCGGGCCGGCGCAGCTCGACGATGCGCTCGGCGAGCGGGAGGTGGGCGATCTTCAGGTACGTCGGGCGGCCCAGGAACGGGTGGAAGGTCTGGAAGCCGATGAGCAGGTTCAGCGGGCGGCCGCCCACCTGCCCGCGGAGGTCGGCGCCGTCGGCGTTGGCCTCCTGCGCGAGGCGGAGGACGTCGCGCCACTGGTCGGGCGCGAGGTTGTGCTGCGACAACGCGAAGCTCACCGGCCGGCCGATGGCGGCCGACAGCCGGCGCATCCACGCCACCTCGCGCTCGGGCGCCGAGAGGTCTTCGCCCATCACCCCTGCGGGCGCGAGCTCGAAGAGCCCGGTACCGAGCTCGCCCAGCACCTTGCCGATGCCGAACAGCTCGTCTTCCGCGGCGAAGGTGCCCGGCACCGGTTCGCCGTCGACGGCCTTGTGCATGATCGTGCGCGACGTCGAGAAGCCGAGGGCGCCGGCCTGGATGCCTTCGCGCACCAGCGCGGCCATGGCCTCGATGTCGTCGGCATCGGCGGGCTCGTTGCGGGCGCCCCGATCGCCCATCACGTAGGCGCGCACCGCGCCGTGCGGGACCTGCGTGCCGACGTCGAGCGCGTGCGGCAGTGCGTCGAGCGCATCGAGGTACTCGGGGAAGGTCTCCCAACCCCAGGTGATCCCCTCGGCGAGCGCGGTGCCCGGGATGTCCTCGACGCCCTCCATCAGCTGGATCAGCCAGTCCTCGCGGCCCGGGCGCACCGGCGCGAAGCCGACGCCGCAGTTGCCCATGACGACGCTGGTGACGCCGTGCCAGCACGACGGCGTGAGCAGCGGGTCCCAGGTGGCCTGGCCGTCGTAGTGCGTGTGGAGGTCGACGAATCCGGGCGTGACGAGAAGGCCGTCGGCGTCGATCTCGCGCGTGGCGGACGGGTCGTCGAGCTCACCCGGCGCCGCCACCTCGGTGATGCGGCCGTCGTCGACCGCGACGTCGGCCGGGCGCGCGTCGGCGCCGGTGCCGTCGACCAGCGTGCCCCCACGGATCACGAGCTCGTGCATGGGTCAGTCCCCCTGCGTTGATGGTCAACTCCGCTTCGCCGTCCCGCTCTCCGAGCACGGCTGCGCTGCGTCTCCTGCGTTGATGGTCGACTCCGCTTCGCCGTCCCGCTCTCCGAGCACGGCTGCGCTGCGTCTCCTGCGTTGATGGTCGACTCCGCTTCGCCGTCCCACGGCTGCGCTGCGCCGCTTGCGTTGATGGTCGACTCCGCTTCGCCGTCCCGCTCTCCGAGCACGGCTGCGCTGCGTCTCTGATATCCCAAGACCCCCGGATCATCCCATGACGAAATGTGCAGCACAAGGGTTGCAATATTCGAACACCACTGCGACACTCCGGCGATGGCCCGTACGTCGCCGCCGACCGACCGGGTGGTGATGGTCGTGTCGTTGCTCGCCGCCCACCCGAACGAGCCGATGACCCTGGCCGAGCTCACCCGCCGCCTCGGGGTGAACAAGTCGACCGGCCATGCCATCCTCACCACGCTGGCGGGCGCGGGCTGGGTGCTGCGCGACCCCACCCGCAAGACCTACCGCCTGGGCCCGGCGCTGGTCGCGGTGGGCCGGACGGCCTCGGAATCGTTCCCCGCCCTCGACTTCGCCCGCCCCGCCATGGTCGACCTGAGCCTCGAGTTCGAGGCCTCCTGCGCGGCCCTCGGGGTGGGCGACGGCAGCATCACCGTGCTCGACCAGGTGCGCGATCCGCGCTCCGCCGTCACCGGATTCCGCGTGGGTGTGTCGTACCCGCTGCGCCCGCCGTTCGGCGCTGCGGTGCTGGCGTGGGCCGACCCCGACGTGCTCGACGAGTGGCTGGCCCGGGTGCCGGCCGACACCCGCCCGTACTACCGCGAGGCGCTGGCCGCGACCCACGACCGCGGCTTCGCGGTGGAGATCTGGTCGACGCCCGTCGCGCGCGTGCGCGAGATCGTCACCCAGCTCGGGCTCGACGGCGCGGCCGGCAGTGGTGATCCGGGCGCGACCGACGGTGCATCTCGCGCGCTGCTCGATCGGCTCGCGGGCGAGCTGGCGGCGCACGAGGAGTTCCTCGCCGTCTCGCTCGAGCCCGATCGCGAGTACGCGGTGAACGTGGTGAACGCGCCGGTGCTCGACCACACCGGGCAGGTCACGCTCGTGCTGTCGCTCACGGGA
The DNA here is from genome assembly GCA_963819735.1 of uncultured Actinomycetes bacterium. Taxonomy (GTDB): domain Bacteria; phylum Actinomycetota; class Acidimicrobiia; order IMCC26256; family DASPTH01; genus CAWFXC01. Next base: position 184,901 of record CAWFXC010000004.1, read on the forward strand.
TTCGCCCGTTCCCTCACCGGTCGCGACGTCACCGCCGCCGGCGCGCGGCTGGTCGCGGTGAGCGACACGTTGAGCGCCGCGCTCGGGGCGCGTCGCTGAGTTCGGACCTCCGCGAGCTCAAACCTCGGCGACGACAACCGCGAAGCTGGCGTGTTCGAGCGCATCCACCACTTCGGCCCGGTGGGCGGCGTCACGGACCTCGATGGTCAGGTCGAGCTCGGCCGCCTTCAGTGCGAGCTCGAGTCGTGACCGGTCGTGGTTCACGGAGATGATGTTGGCGCCGTGCTCCCCCACCACGGTGGCGACACGCGCCAACGTGCCCGGCCGGTCGGCCAGGCGCACGGTGAGGCGCGCGATACGGCCCGAACGCGCGAGCGCCCGCATGATCACCTGGGCCAGCAGGCTCTGGTCGATGTTGCCGCCGCTCAACACGAGACCGACCCGGCGGCCGGCGAAACGCGCGGGATCGTGGAGCAACGCGGCGAGGCCCGCGGCACCCGCGCCTTCCGCGACCACCTTCTCGATCTCGAGGTACAGCGCGATCGCTTCCTCGATGCGCGCTTCGGGCACGACGACCACGTCGTCGACCAACGCGTGGACGATGCGCCGGGTGATCACACCGGGCTCCTTCACCGCGATGCCCTCGGCGATCGTGATGTGCGCACCGGGCGGCACTGCCGGCGAATGGTCACGCGCGAACGCGGGGAAGAGCTCGCTCTGCACGCCCACGATGTCGATGTCGGGCCGGCGGTCCTTCGCCGCGATCGCGATTCCGGCGATCAGTCCGCCGCCGCCGACCGGCACCACGATGGTGTCGAGATCGGGAAACGCATCGAGCAGCTCGACCACCACGGTGCCCTGCCCTGCGATGACGGCGGGATCGTCGAACGGCGGCACGACCACGTAACCCGACTCGGCGGCTAATCGCTCCCCCGTGACCAGCGTGTCGTGGAAGGTCTCACCTTCGAGCACCACGGTCGCGCCGCTGAGCCGGATCGGTTCGACCTTGGCCCACGGCGTGGTTGCCGGCATCACGACGGTGCAGCCGATGCCCATGAGCTGCGCGTGATGGGCCAACGCGCGCGCGTGGTTGCCGGCCGACACGGCGAGCACGCCACGCGCCCGTTCGTCGGCATCGAGCAGGGCCAGCCGATTTCGCGCGCCGCGCTCCTTGAACGAGCCGGTGAACTGCAGGTTCTCGAACTTCACGACGACGTCGGCGCCGGTGATCGCCGACAGCGTGGCCGACCGGGCCGACGGCGTCGCCGGCACCGGCTCGCGCAGGCGCGCGGCCGCGTCGGCCACATCGGCGGCCGAGACCGGCAGCCCGGGCGGGTTCATCGGATGACGCGGCGGCGTCGGTCAGGCAAGCGACGCAGTCGAGGTGTCGCGTCCCGACCGCAGCATGGTGCCGCTGCGCGCATCGGTGAGGGCACCGTCGCGCACGATCGCGTCCCCGTTGACCAGCACGTGGTCGATGCCGTCGGCCTCGGCGTAGAGGCGACCGGCACCACCGGGCAGGTCCATGCGCATCCGGACCTCGTGGCTCGCGACGGTGTCGGGGTCGAGCACGACGACGTCGGCCTTCCACCCTTCGGTCACGCGACCGCGCTCGTTGAGCCCGTAGAGCTGCGCGGGCACGTCGGTGATGAGTTGGACCGCCTCTTCGAGCGGGAGCAGGCCGCGCTCACGCACCGCGTGGGCCAGCACCTCGGTGGAGTAGTTGAACGACGCGAGGAGGTCGAGGTGGGCGCCGGCATCGGACGCGCCGATGAGCGCGCGCTGGTCGCGCCACACCTGGATGCGGGCCTTCCAGTCGTCGTCGGTCTCCTGCGCGACCTGGGTACCGAAGCTGGTGTTGAGCTCGTCGGCCCGGGCGATGTCGCACAGCACGTCCCACGGGTCGCGGCCCTCGTCGGTCGCGATCTCGCCGACCGTGCGGCCGCGGTACTGCTCGTTCTCGGACGCGAGCACGTCGTAGATCTTCAGGTTGCCCCAGTTGGCGAGGGTGCGGAGCGGGTTGGTGTCGCTCTGCGCGAGCTCGTTGAGGTGGGCCAGCGCGTCGCGGTCCTCGAACAGCGCGAGCTTCTGGTCGAGCGGCAGGAGCATGGGGCCGTCCCAACCGGGGATGGCGTCGAGCACGAATCCCGAACGGAACGACAACCGCACCGGGAAGCTCATCGGCACGGTGAGCGCGACCACCCGGCCGCCCTTCTCCCGCGCCCGGTCGCCCGCTTCGAGCTTCAACTCGCAATCGGCGAGGTTCTTGGCGTTGACCGTCATGACGTTCCAGTTGAGTGGCCGTTGCGCGGCGACCGACATGTCGGCCATCAACTCCACCGCCCACGGCTCGAACTTGGGGCCGACCATGGGGATGAACTCGAGCGACGTGCCGGGATACTCCGACACCGTCCCGCACAGCGTGACGATCTCGTCGCGCGACGCGAAGCGCGAGGGCACCATGTGGCCGTCGGCGTCGTTGTGCGTGCGCGCCCACGACGACGAGAAGCCGGTCGCACCCGCTTCGAGGCCGGCGCGCAACAGCGCCTGCATCTGCTCGATCTCCTCCGGCTTCGCCTCGCGCGTGGTGGATTCCTCGCCCATCACGATGCGGCGAATGGCGGAGTGACCCACCATGAACCCGGCGTTGATGCCGAGGCGCCCTTCGATCTCGTCGAAGTACTCAGCGGTGGTCTTCCAGTTCCAAGGGACGCCGTCGCGCAGCGACTCGAGCGGCATGCCCTCGACGCGCGCCAGCATGCGCATGAGGTAATCGCCGTCGGACGGGTCGTCGGAGAGCGGTGCGATCGTGAAGCCGCAGTTCCCCGCCAGCGCGGTGGTGACCCCGTGCAGGGGCGACGGCGTGAGCGCGCCGTCCCAGAACACCTGCGCGTCGTAGTGCGTGTGCACGTCGACGAACCCGGGGGTGACCACCTTGCCCGTCGCGTCGATCACCGTCGCCGCGGGGTCGTCGATCGCCCCGATGGCGACGATCCGGTCGCCCTGGATCGCGACATCGGCGCGGCGGCGGGGCGCGCCGGTGCCGTCGACCAGATCTCCACCACGGATCACGACGTCGTACATGTGGGCTCCTCTTGTTCTGCGACCTGGGTTGAGCGTAGACCTACGGGTCCGCGCCGTCGGCCGATCATCTGGACAGGAACGCTCGTGGACGTGACCTCGTGGATCTGAACCAGGCGTTACGTACCACCGGTGCCGTACGCGAGTTCCAGGCGGAGCCCGTGCCCGACGAGTTGGTCTACCGCCTGCTCGACACCGCCAGGTTCGCGCCCAATGGCGGCAACCGCCAAGCCTGGCGGGTGATCCACGTGAAGGATTCGGAGCAGCGGCTCGCGTTGCGCGACCTCTACCTCCCCGGCTGGTACCAGTACCTGCCCCAGATGGAAGCCGGCCTCACGCCGTTCGCTTCGATCACCGACCGCGAGGCCGAGGCGCGGGCGATCGCCCGGGCGCCCGAGGTCGCGGCGCGTGCAGCCGAGGCGGCGCCGGGGTTCGCCGAGCGGTTCCACGAGGCGCCCGTGCTCCTGGTCCTCCTCGCCGACCTGCGCCGGCTGGCCACCGTCGACCGCGACCTCGACCGGTACACGCTCGTGGGCGGGGCGTCGATCTATCCGTTCGCCTGGAGCATCCTGCTCGCGGCGCACGGCGAAGGTCTCGGCGGGGTCATCACCACCATGCCCGTGCTGCGGGAAGACGACGTGAAGCAACGGTTCGGCGTGCCCGACGAGTTCGCAGTGGTCGGGGTGCTCGCGCTCGGCTACCCGGTGCGGCGCGCCACCCGGCTCACCCGCGCCCCGGTGGAGTCGTTCACCACCGTCGACCGCTACGACGGACCCGAGCTCGCGCCGGGCTGACCGGCGCGACTCGCGGTTCATTGCGCCGTGAGTACCGCTCGGCGCAAACCACGCGGCAATGAATCAACCGCGCGCGCTCAGCCGCGGCCGAGGATCTCGGCGTGGAGGATGGCGAACCAGCCGTCGTCGGCGACGGCCCAGTGGCGCCAGGCGTCGGAGATGGCCCGCAGCTCCTCGGGCGTCGAGAACCCACGGTCGACGGCCTGGTCGGCGAACGCCGATCCCACCACGCGATCGGCCCACATGCCGCCCCACCACGCGCGGTCGTCGGGCGTGGCGAAGCACCACGTCGACGCCGACGGAGTGACGTCGGCGAACCCCGCGGCGCGGGCCCACGACAGCAGCCGACGGCCGGCGTCGGGCTCGGCGTCGTTGCTGCGCGCCACCTCGTGGTACAGGTCGAGCCACCGGGTCAGACGCGGGTCGGCGGGGAACCACGTGAACGCCGCGTAGTCGGAGTCGCGGGCGGCGACCACGCCGTCGGGCGCGCACACGCGGCGCATCTCGACCAACGCGGCGACGGGATCAGTGAGGTGCTGGAGCACCTGGTGCGCGTGCACGACGTCGAACGACGCGTCGCCGAAGGCCAACGCGTACACGTCACCGACATCGAAGGTCACGTTGGTGACGCCCTGCTCGCTTGCCGCGGTGCGCGCGCCGTCGAGCACGTCGCCTTCCCGATCGATGCCGACGACCGGCCCCGGCGCGACGCGGCGGGCGAAGTCGAGCGTGATGGTGCCCGGGCCATACCCGACGTCGAGCACGCGCCGATCCGGTACGAGCTCACCGAGCAGGTAGCCCGCCGAAATTCTCGGCGGTGCGCCAGCGGTGCGACCGCAGGACGCTCTCGTGGTGGCCGTGGGTGTAGGTGTCGGCGGGCATGGCAGCATTGTCGCAGACACCGCCGAGCGGCCCGGGCGCAATAGCGTCGGCGACGGTATGGATTCCCTCGAGGCCTGGGCGCGCGCCGACGACGAATTCGATCGCCGCGTCCGGCTCGTCGGCCCCGACGACTGGGTTCGGCCCACGCCTTGCGCAGGCTGGACCGTGCGCGACCTCGTGGCGCACGTGGTGGCCGGCAACCGCATCAGTGTGATCCGGCTCCGCGGCGGGACCGACGACGAGGTGGCCGGCCTCGCGGGCTCCGACGTGCTCGGCGACGACGCGGTGGGGGCCTACGAGTGGAGCGCGGCGGCGTCGCGGGCCGCGTTCGCGCGGCCCGGCGCGTTGGAACGCACGGTCACCATCGGATCGCTGGGTGAGATCGCGGCGCCCCGGTTTCTCGAGCTGCGCACCGCCGATCTCGGCATCCACGCGTGGGATCTCGCCCGCGCCATCGGCGTCGACGAGTGGCTCGATCCCGAGCTGGCGGACGCGGTGCTCGAGTCGTTCCTCCCGATGGCCGGGTCGATCGGTGCCATCGGCGTGTACGGCACCGGCCCGAGCGGCGGTGTGACCGACGACGCCCCGGCGCAGACGCGCCTGCTCGACCTCACCGGCCGTCGCCCCTGACTGCGGTCAGCGCGTGACTGCCGTCAGCGGGTGTCGGCCGTGGCAGTGGATGCCGTGCGCGCGGTGCGGTAGCGGACCGCGTCGAAGGCCGCCCCGAGCTGGCGGATCTGCGCCCGTGTGAGGTTGTCGATGAGGTTCCGCCGCACGCCCTGCACGTGGACCGGTGCCGCCGCCTCGAGCGCCGCGAACCCGGCGTCGGTGAGACCGGCGAGCGTGACCCGGCGGTCGTCGACGCTCGGCCGGCGCTCGACGAGGCCCTGGCGGACGAGACCGTCGAGGCGGCGGGTGAGTCCGCTGGGCGACAGGTGGAGCTGCTCGGCGAGATCGCACATCCGCAGTTGCCGGCCGGGCGCCTCCGACAAGTTCACCAGCACCCCGTAGTCGCCCTCGGTCATCCCGAAGCCCTCGAGCAGGTCGGCCTCGAGCGATGCGTGGACGGCGGCGTAGACCTCGACCAGACCCCGCCACGCCCGCATCTCTTCGTCGTCGAGCCAATTCGTCACGGGTCCCAGCCTACCGAGTTCGCTACCCATCGCAATAGTTGACAGCACAACTATCTGGGGATATACTTGCGGAGGCAAGGAACACCGGGACCGTGAACGCGGCTCCCGGGTCCGAGATCGACGGCAGCACCAGCCCGCCGAACCAGTTGAAGGAGCCTCCCATGGCGAATCTCTCCGAACTCACCCCCGGCACCTGGAACGTCGACGTGGCGCACTCGAACGTCGGCTTCGTCGCCCGCCACCTCATGATCACCAAGGTGCGCGGCCGCTTCACCGACTTCTCCGGCGTGATCGAGATCGCCGACGACCCGTTGCAGTCGTCGGTCCGGGCGACGGTCGACCTCGCGTCGATCACCACCGGCGACGAAGGCCGCGACGCCCATCTCAAGGGCGCCGACTTCTTCGACGTCGACAACTCCCCCGGCCTCTCGTTCGTGAGCACCGGGATCAAGGACGACGACGGCGACTACGTACTGTTCGGCGACCTCACCATCAACGGCACCACCCGTCAGGTGGAGTTCGCGCTCGAGTTCGACGGCGTCGCCACCGACCCGTGGAACAACACCAAGGCGGCGTTCAGCGCCGAGACCGAGATCAACCGCAAGGACTTCGGGCTCGCGTGGAACGTGGCCCTCGAGTCCGGTGGTGTACTGGTCGGCGACAAGGTGAAGATCCAGCTCGACATCCAGGCCGTCAAGGCGTAGCGCGAGAGCACGAATCACGAGAGCACGAGAGAGCAGGAGCGAGGCCATGAAGACGCAGGAGCTCGGACACGCGGTGCTGTACGTGCGAGACCTCGAGCGGTCGCGGCACTTCTACGGCGACATCCTCGGCTTCACGCAGCTGCCGGGCGGATTCCCGGGAGCCGAGGCGTTCGGCAACGGGCGCACGCACCACGAGCTCCTGCTCATCGAGGTGGGGTCGGCGGCGGCGCCGATCCCCGCCGGCCGCCGGGTCGGCCTCTACCACCTCGGCTTCAAGATCGGCACGACCGACGACGAGTTGCGCGAGGCGATCCGGGAGCTCGAAGCCGCCGACGTGACCATCGTCGGCGCGTCCGACCACGGGGTCACGCACTCGCTCTACGTGCTCGATCCCGACGGCAACGAGCTCGAGCTCTACATCGACGTGCAGCCCGAGCTCTGGCACGACGACCCCGGCGCGGTCATGGCGCCGGTCAAGCCCCTCCGCCTCTGACCGGGTCGAACGCACCGGCCCGCCCGCTCAGCCGGGGAGGTAGTCCTCGAGGCTGGCGATGGCGTACCCCTGCTCGCGGCAGGTCTCGAAGACCTTCTGCAGGTTCGTGAGCAGGTCGGTGCGCCAGTGCATCAGGATGATGTCGCCCGGCTCGAGCTGCGTGCCGTTCTGGAGGTCGAGCCGGCCGTCGTTGGTCGAGCCCTCCCACTGGATCAGCGCCTTGAACCCGCACGACGCCGCCACCGCGCGCACGTTGTCGTTGTAGCTGCCGTACGGAGCCCGGAACAGCGTCGGCCGCCGACCGAAGGTGGTCTGGTAGTCGTCGAGCGTCCCGCACACCTCGGTCTGCAACTGGGTGGCCGACACCTTGGTGAGGTCGGGGTGGGTGATGGTGTGCGACTCGACCACGCCCCCGACCTGTTGCGCCTGGCGCCAGAAGTCGGCGCCGGCGTCGGCGTAGCCCTTCACCAGGAAGATGGAGAACGGGATGTTGGCCTGCTTCAGCAGCGCGAGCACCGCCGGGTCCTGGACGATGCCGTCGTCGATACCCAGGAAGATCACCTTGTTGGTGGTGGGGATCTGGCTGAACACCGGCGCCAGGTTGGTCGGCGGGAGTGCCACCGGTGTGGGGGTCGGCTGCGGCGGCAGCCCGAGGCCGGGCACCCGCAACGGGATGGTGGTGGTGGTCGGTGGGAGCGTCGTGGTCGTGCGGGGCGGTTTGGTGGTCGGCGGCGGCTTCGTGGTGGAGGGCGCGGTGACCGGCGGTGCGGTCGTGGCCGTGGTGGTGTCGGTGACCCCGGCGGCGGCATCGGCGTCGGCCGCGCTCAGGCTGACGGACGCCGACGCGACGTGGGGCTCCCCGCCGCCGATGAGCACATTGGTGGAACCGAGGAACGCCACCAGCAGCGCGGTCACGCCGACCGCGACCGCGAACGTGCGCCACTGGATCTCCGACTGGCGTCGGTGGGCGTTCCGGTCGCGGGCGCGCCGAGACGTGGGAAATTGCTCATCACCTTGACGCACGAAGGAAACGGTACCGCCCGCCGGCCTCGCGGCGTGGTCTCCGGGCGTGTTCGCCGGGCGTGATCTCCCGGCCCCTGGCCCGAGCCCCCGGTACTTTGAGCGGGTGCAGAGCCGGCAGACCCGATCGGTGGTTGCACTCCTCAGCTCGGTGTTCTGCTCGTCGACGGCGGTCGCGCTGCTCACCACCGTGCTCGGGAAGCTGGTCTTCGACATGACCGGGAGCGAGCTCGCGCTCGGCCTCCTCGGCCTGGCCGAGTTCGCGCCGGCCGCGTTGCTCGTGTTCGTGACCGGCACGGTGGCCGACCGCGTCGACCGGCGACGGTTGGCCGCGGTGGCCCTCTCCGCCGAGGCGCTCACGGTGACCGCCATCGCCTTCTACGCGGGGACGAACCCGACGTCGACGCTGCCGATCTTCGCGCTCGTCGTGGCCTACGGGACCGCGCGGGCGTTCGCCACCCCGGCCACCCGCTCCCTGCCCGCCGACCTGATGCCTGCCGAGCGGCTGCCCTGGCTCACCGCGCGGCAGTCGGCCACCTGGCAGGGCGCGTCGATCGTCGGGCCGGTGATCGGGGGCTTCCTCTACGTCGCCGGGGTGTGGATCCCGTTCGCGGCGGCTGCCGTGATGGTGGTGCTGGCGGCGATCTTCATCCTCGGGGTGCAGCGGATCCCCCGCGCCGCCACCGAGCCCGGCGCACCGGCGCGGCCCCGCCCGAGCATGCGCGAAGCCGTCGAAGGCCTGCGCTTCGTGCGCAGTCAGCCCATCCTCCTCGGCGCGATCTCGCTCGACCTCTTCGCGGTGCTGTTCGGCGGCGCGGTCGCCCTGTTGCCCGCGATCGCGCAGGACCGGCTCGGCGTCGGCGCGGTGGGGCTCGGGTGGTTGCGGGCGGCCATCGGGATCGGCGCGGGCGCGGTGACCATCTATCTCGCGTGGCGCCCGGTCAGCCGGCGGGTGGGGCGCACACTGCTGGTCGCGGTCGCGCTCTTCGGGGTGGGCACGATCGTGCTCGGCCTCACCACCAGCTTCGTCGTGGCCTTCCTCGCGCTGATGGCGCTCTCGGGTGCCGACTCGGTGAGCGTCTTCATCCGGTCGACCCTCGTGCCGCTGGTGACGCCCCCCGACAAACGGGGCCGCGTGCTCGCGGTCGAGGCGGTGTTCATCGGCGCGTCGAACGAGCTGGGTGCGTTCGAGTCGGGGGTGGCCGGCCAGTTGCTCGGCCCCGCGGCCGCCATCGTACTCGGCGGCGCGGCCACCCTGGCGGTGGCCGCGCTGTGGTGGCAGTTCTTCCCGGCGCTCCGGCGCGTCGACGGCTTCCCGGGCTACGATCGCGTGGTTCCGTAGTGAGTGCTATGTCAATCGAACACGCCCGTCGAATGTGAAGGGGTCTCCGTGGCCGCCACCGAACTGCTCATCTCGTCGGATTCCCACGCCCAGGTCAGCCACGACGCGGTGAAGGCCCATCTGGCGACGAAGTTCCACGGCGACTACGACGCCGCGGTCGCCGGGTACGCGCAGCGGATGGCCAAGGGTGCCGCCGCCGCCAACCAGGCGTGGCAGACCGCGCGCAAGCAGGAGGAGTCGTCCGACTCGTTCCGGTTGCGCAACCTCGGTCGGCCGGGACACTCCGACGGCGTCGCCCGCCTCGCCGACATGGACGTCGACGGCGTGCAGACCGAGATCATCTACAGCGAGGTCAGCGCGTTCCGCTACATCCGCGACCTCGAGCACGGCGCGTCGGAAGCCACGGTCGCGTTCAACGACGCGTTGCGCGAGTTCGGCGCCGCCGACCCCACCCGCCTGGTCGTGTCGTACCAGATCCCGATTCACGACATCGACGCCGCGGTGCGCGAGGTGCAGCGCGTCGTCGGCCTCGGCGCCAAGTCGCTCCAGCTGCCGGTGTTCCCGCCCGAGGTCGGCCTCCCCGACTACTACCACGAGCGCTACGACCCGTTGTTCGCGGTGATCCAGGAGAGCGGCCTGCCGATCTGCTGTCACATCGGGCTCAACACGATGCTCGACGATCTCACCCGTCGCGACCCCACGCCGGGCAAGTGCGTGATGATCCCGATGACCGCGATGTCGACGGGCGAGGCCCTGGGCATGTGGATCATGGGCGGCGTGTTCGAGCGCTTCCCCGACCTCAAGGTCGTGTTCGTGGAGCCCGGCCTGGGCTGGATCGCGTGGTGGCTCTACATCACCGACGACATGGCCACGCGCCAGGGCTACGCCCTCCCGGCGATCACCGAGCTGCCCAGCTTCTACTTCCACCGCAACGTCTTCGTGACGTTCATCGACGAGACCGACGCGCTCGTGTCCGACGCGCTGCGCAACCGGATCGGGGTCGAGAACATGATGTGGTCGAGCGACTACCCGCACCCGGTGTCGAGCTGGCCCAATTCGCGCGCGGTGGTCGCGGAGAGCCTCGGGGGCCTCTCCCCCGTCGAGCGCGAGCTCGTGGTGAGCGGCAACGCGAAACGAGTGTGGAATCTGTAAGGATCACGCGATGACCGTCGCCGCTGCGAACCTCTGGGACCCCGACCTCTTCACGTCCGGCCCGCCGCACGAGCTCTTCGACGAGCTGCGCCGCACCCACCCCGTGTTCTGGCAGGACATGCCCGACGAGCCCGGGTACTGGGCGGTTCTCACGCACGCCGACCTCACCGCGGTCGCGCGTGAACCCGTGCTCTACTCCGCCAGCGAGGGCGGCGTGGTGCTCGAGAACCTCGATCCGGAGAACCTCGAGCGCATGCGCGGGATGCTCCTCGCCATGGACCCGCCCCGGCACATCGCCTACCGGCGCCCGCTCGCGCCCAGCTTCAAGGCCCGGGTGATCGGCGGGCTCGAGGGCCGCATCCGCGAGATCTCCCGCGAGATCATGGCCAGCGCGAAGGAGCAGCGCGATCTCGACTTCGTGCACGACGTCGCCACGCTGCTGCCCAGCCAGGTGGTCGGCGAGCTGATGGGTCTGCCCCGCGAAGACTGGCCGTCGATCCAGGCGTGGGCCGAGCAGAACACCAGTGGGCAGGATCCCGACATCGTCGGCGAGACCGACGCCTACGCGGCCGACGGCGACGCCAACATGCAGATGGCGATGTACGCGATGCAGTTCGCCGCGCAACGGCGCACCCAGGCGCCGCGCGAAGACCTCACGTCACTGATCCTCGCGGGCAACTTCGGCGACGGTCCGATGACCGACCTCGACTTCGGCATCTTCTTCGTGCAACTCGTCACCGCGGGTAACGACACGACCAAGACGATGCTGTCGTCGGGTCTGCTCGCGCTGCTCGAACACCCCGAACAGCTGGCGGCGTTGCGCGCCGACCCGTCGCTCATCCCCGGCGCGGTCGAAGAGATCCTGCGCTACGAGAACCCGCTGCACTACTTCCGCCGCACCGCCACCGCCGATTCCGTGCTGCACGACACCGAGATCGCCGCGGGCGAGAAGGTGGCGATGTACTACACCGCGGCGAACCGCGACCCCGACGTGTTCGCCGACCCGCACCGCTTCGACATCTCGCGGTCGCCCAACCCGCACCTGTCGTTCGGGATCGGCGAGCACTTCTGCCTGGGCGCGCACCTCGCCCGGCTCGAGGGCCAGGTGTTCTTCGAGGAGGTGCTCGGCACCTTCTCGCAGATCGAGGCCACCGGCGAGCCGGTGCGCGTGCGGAGCAACCTCAACAACGGGCTCAAGCGCTTCCCGGTGCGCCTCACCGTCTGATTCGTCTGATCGTCGGCGCCGCCCGACGGTTCGGTTCAGAAGACCGCGACCGGGTTCACCGGGCACCCGGTGCCCCCCGGGATCCGCAACGGCGCGATGGTGAGGAGGAACTCCCACCGTTCCTGCGCCACGCACGCGGGGACGAGCCGGGAGAGGTCGACGTTGTCGACCAGGTGCAGCCCGATGCCGACGATGCCGATCTGGTGCACCGGGAACGGCCAGTCGGGCACGCCGAGGCCCGGGGTCATGTCGGAGATCCCGTCGCCGGCCAGCACCGCGACCTCGCGTTCGTGGAGCCACGGCAGGGTTTGGGGATGTAGACCGGCGAGGCCGTCGCGGAACGGGTCGAGCCTCCCGCCCTGCGCGGCTTTCCGGGCGTCGCGTCCCCCGCCGACGATGAGGAGGTCGCCGCTGCGCACCGGCGAGCCCTGCGCCGACTCCGCCGCCTCGAGGTCGGCCACCGTGATCGGCTCGTTGCCGGGGAGGAACTCGACGCCGCGCGCGCGGGGGATGTCGAGGAAGACCCCGCGACCGACCAGGCCGTCGCCGGTGGCCATGATGTCGTTGGCGAGCGCTCCGGTGCTGGTGACCTGCTCGGCGGTGCGGCCGTTGTACATCTCGCCCCGCACGAACATGTGGCACAACGCGTCGAGGTGCGTGATGCCCATGCCGTGCACCTCGGTGCCGACGTAGTCGCGGGTCGCCTCGTAGCCGGCGATGCCACTCGAGCCGAGGGCGTCGCCACTGGCGAGCATGTGGTGGTGCGCAGGGCTCGGCGTCTCCGGCGACGGGTCGACCGGCAGGTTGTGGGCCAGGCTCACCTGCGCCCCCGACCGCACGAGTCGCGCCGCCTCGGCGCGGCGGTCGTCGGTGAGGAACGCGAGCGCGCCGCGCTCGTCGTCGGGCCCGAAGCGGCCCCAGTTGCGCACCGCGTCGTACACGGCATCGAGTTGGGCGGACGTGGGTGAGTCGTCGACGGTGACGGGCATGCGGAGAACGTACCGCCCCGGTAGCGTGCGCTCATGTTGACGGAACCGCCTGAGCTGATCGAACCGCGATGTTGATCGACCGCTTCCGGCTCGACGACCGCGTCGCCATCGTCACCGCCGCCGGCCGGGGCATCGGCGCTGCGTCCGCGTTGGCGTTCGCCGAGGCGGGCGCCGACGTCGTGATCTCCGCCCGTACCAAGGAGCAACTCGAGGGAGTTGCCCGCGAGGTGGCCGCGCTCGGGCGCCGGGCCGTGGTCGTGCCCGCCGACCTCAGCGATCTCGACGCGGTCGAAGGGCTCGTCGATCTCGCGGTCGCCGAGTTCGGGCGGCTCGACATCGTGGTGAACAACGTCGGCGGCACCATGCCGATGCCGTTTCTCGACACCACGGTCGAGACGTTCGAGCAGGCGTTCCACTTCAACGTGAGCACCGCGTTCGCGCTCACGCGCGCCGCGCTGCCGTCGCTGCTCGAGGGCGACGGCGGATCGGTGGTGAACATCACGTCGGGCATGGGGCGTTACGCCGACCGCGGCTACTCGGCGTACGGCACCGCCAAGGCCGCGCTGGCGCAGTTGACCCGGTTGCTGGCGCGCGACTGCGCGCCACGCGTGCGGGTCAACGCGGTCGCGCCTGGCTCCATCGCCACGTCGGCGTTGGAGGTGGTCCTCACCAACGACCCGCTCCGCGACGAGATGATCGAGAAGACCCCGCTGCGGCGGCTGGGCGAGGCCGACGACATCGCGCTCGCGGTGTTGTACCTCGCCTCCGATGCCGCCAGCTTCGTCACCGGCAAGGTGCTCGAGATCGACGGCGGCCTCGAAGGATCCAACCTCGACCTCGGGCTCCCCGATCTCTGACGAGTCCCGATCCGTGAACAGGAGTTCCATGAAGCTCTCGGTGGCGATGCCGCCCGGCCCGCAGGCAGTGGAGTACGCGCAGCTCGCGCAGGACCTCGGCTACGACCGGTTCTGGCTCTACGACTCCGCCGCGCTCTACGACGACATCTGGATCTGGCTGGCGCGCGTTGCCGAGCACACCGACATCGACATCGGCACCGCGGTGCTCGTGCCGAACCTGCGCCACGTGATGACGACCGCCTCGGCGATCGCCACCATCGAGGGCCTGTACCCCGGGCGACTGGCGTGCGGGTTCGGCACCGGCGCCACCGCGCGCTGGGTGTTGAATCAGAAGGCGCTGACGTGGGCGACGACGCGTCGCTACCTCGAGCAGCTCCGAGGGTTGCTCCGCGGCGAGGTGGTCGAGATCGACGGTCAGCAGTGCCAGATGATCCACCTCGGGGGCTGGGCGCGCGAGCGCCCGATCGACACGCCCCTCCTGCTTTCTGCGCTCGGGCCCAAGGGCACTGCGATCGCGGCCGAGCTCGCCGCCGCCGACGTGATCGACGGGTTCATCGGCATGGCCGACGTCGCGGTCGACATCCCGTGGCGCATCCACATGACCGCAGGCACCGTGCTCGACGCGGGCGAGTCGGTCGCCGACGCGCGGGTCCAGGATGCGCTCGGCCCCTGGTACGTCGTGCGCTACCACGGCGTGTGGCAGCTCTTCCCCGACGCCACCGCGGGGATGCCGAGCGGAGCCGAATGGCTCGCGGGCATCGACGCCGAACGGCCGGAGGGCGAACGCCACCTCGCGGTGCACGAAGGTCACGTCACGCAGGTGATGCCGCGCGACCGGGTCGCCATCGAGGCCGCGGGCGACGCGCTCGCCACCGTCGGCTGGGTGGGGAGCCCCGACGAGATCCGCGCCCTGGCCGACGCGGCCGCCGCGTCGGGCAGCACCGAGATCATGTACACCCCCGCCGGCGACATCCCCCGCGAGATGCGCGCGTTCGCGAGAGCGCTCTTGAACTAGGAGACGAAGCGGAGCCGGCCGGCGATCCGGCCTGCAACGGCGGGCGGAGCGAAGTCGACCATTAGGTAGGCGGTGAAGCTAGCCCGCGCCGAAGGCGCCGGCGGCCCGCAGGGCATCGATGCGCGCGTCGTCGTACCCCGCGAACTCGCGCAGCACCTCGTCGGTGTGTTCGCCGAGCACCGGTGGCGGCGTGGTGTCGTGCACTCGCACACCGTCGAGCACGAACGGGCTGGCGAGCACGTCGACCACGCCCGCACCCGGTACGGCCACCGTGGTGGTCGCCTGGCGGTACGCGAGCTGCGGGTCGTGCATCGCCTGGTCGATCGTCTGCACGGTCGACGCCGGGATGCCCGCGGTACGGAACGCGTCCAGCCACTCGTCGCGCGTACGGCTCGCGAACGCGGTGCGGGCGAGCGCGAGGTATTCGTCGAGGTGGGCCCGCCGGTCGTCGAAGGTGGCGAAACGCGGGTCGGAGGCGAGCCCCTCGCAACCCGGCACCGCCGCCAGCAATTCAGTGAGCCGGGCCTGGAAGTGCAGCGGGGTCTGCACGAGGAGCGGTCGGCCGTCGCCGGCGTCGACGACGATCGTGGTGGGTGCCCGTTGTGTGCCGCGCCGGTCCGACACCGACAGCCAGTCGAGGAGACACTCGGCCAGGCTCAGATCGATGTACATGCCCTCGCCGGTGCGCTCGCGCCGGACGAGCGCGGCCAGCACCGACTGGGCGCCCGCCGACGCGCCGGCGACGTCGGCGGCGGTGAACTCGATCGGCCAGCCGAAACCGCCGTCGCGTCCGGTGGTCTCCAGCGCACCGGAGAACGCCTGGACCGGACCGTCGATGGCCACCTGCGTGGCGTGCGGCCCGTCGGACCCGTAGCCGGTGATCGAGCAGTACACGAGACGCGGGTTGATCGCGCGCAGGTCGGACGGGGCGATGCCGAGGCGGGCGGTCACTCCCGGGCTGAAGTTCTCGAGCAGCACGTCGGAGTGCGCGGCGAGGTCGTGGGCCACACCCCGACCGGCCTCGGTCTTCAGGTCGAGCACCACGCTGCGGCGGTCGCGGTGCAGCGCGAGCCAGAACTCGGAGACAGGGACCGCGGGATCGATGCCGAATCCGGCGCGGGTCGAGTCGCCGGTCGGCGGTTCGATCTTGACGACGGCGGCACCGAGCTGCCCGAGCGTGCGGGTGGCCAGCGGGCCCGAGAGGAAGGTGGTGAAGTCGAGGACCCGGATCCCCGCGAGCGGGAGCACGAGTCGGGAGGTTAGGTCAGAACTCGACGTCGAGCTCTTCGAGCTCGTCGGGCTCTTCGTGCGCGGCGGTGATCCACTCGACCATGTGCGGCATGGTCATGATGGTGTCGCAGTAGGCCGCCGACTCGACGTCGAGCTCGACGTCGTAGGTGCGGAAGCGCGTGCACACCGGCGCGTACATCGCGTCGGCGGTGTTGGGCGTCGCGCCGAACAGGTAGGGGCCGCCGTAACGGCTGAGGCAGTCGTGCCAGATGGCGATGATGCGATCGACGTCGGCCTGCGCGCCGGACCACACCTTGAAGTCGGGGTGGTGTGACTTCAGGTTCATGGGCAGGGCCGACCGGAGGTTCACGAAGCCCGAGTGGATCTCGCCGCACACCGCGCGGCAGTGCGCGCGCGCGATCGGATCGGCCGGGAGCAGCGCCGCTTCGGGCGCGACCTCGTTGAGGTACTCGGCGATGGCCATGGTGTCCCAGACCGTCACGTCGTCGTGCGTGAGGCGCGGCACGAGGAACGACGACGACAACAGCAACAGCTCCGCGCGCGAGGACTCGTCGTCGCTGCGCAACACATCCTCTTCGAAGTCGAGGTCGGCCATCTTGCACAGCAGCCAGCCTCGAAGCGACCAGGCGCCATAGTTCTTGCTGTTGATGGTCAGTGTGGCCTGCGCCATTGCATCACCTCTCGGTCGCGCGTGCGGGGAAGCGGAGGTCCGTGCGGTTCGTTGTCTATTGTGGCGCAACTTCCTACAACTGCGAAGTGGCGGGTCATGCTGTACCAGGCGTATCAAGCCCAGGCCGACATGATGGCGCCTCTGCGCGGGTTCGCGGGGATTGCTCTGCAAGGTTTCGGACAGATGAGCCCGGGGCTCGCGAACGTCCCGGCCATGCGGAAGCTCGCCGCCGGCTACGAGATGCTCGGCCGGGCCACGCTCACGCACGAGCGCCCGCCGTTCGGCATCGACTCCGTGAAGATGGGTCGACGCGAGGTCGCGGTGCACGAAGTGGCCACCGACGTCACGCCCTTCGGCACGCTCCTGCACTTCGCCAAGGACACGAAGACGCCGCAGCCGCGCGTTCTCCTCGTTGCCGCGCTCGCCGGCCACTTCTCCACCCTGCTGCGCGGCACCGTGCGCACGCTTCTCCCCGAACACGACGTGTACATCACCGACTGGCACAACGCGCGCGACGTCGGCCTGCAGCACGGGAAGTTCGGTTTCGACGAGTACGTCGAGCACCTCATCAACTGGCTCGAGCTCCTCGGCTCCGACGTCCACGTGATCGCGGTGTGCCAGCCGTGCGTCGCCGCGTTGGTGGCGACCGCGGTGATGGCCGAGGGAAACAACCCGGCGCAGCCGCGCACGCTCACGCTGATGGCGGGGCCGATCGACACTCGCGTCGCTCCCACCGTCGTCAACGACCTCGCCACCAGCCGGCCGCTTTCGTGGTTCGAGCACAACGTGATCACCACGGTGCCGATGCGCTACCCGGGCGCGTTCCGTCGTGTCTACCCGGGTTTCCTGCAACTGGCCGCGTTCGTGAGCATGAACGTCGAGCGGCACGCCAAGGCGCACCGCGATCTCTACCGTCAACTGGTCGACGGCGACGAGATCTCGGCCGAGGCCACCAAGACGTTCTACGACGAGTACTTCGCGGTGCTCGACCTCACCGCCGAGTTCTACCTGGAGACCGTGCAGCGGGTGTTCCAGGAGCAACGGCTGGCCCGCGGCGTGCTCGACTACCAGGGCCGTCGCGTGAACCCGGACGCAATGACCAAGACCGCGCTGCTCACGGTGGAGGGCGAGCGCGACGACATCTGCTCCCCCGGCCAGACCTTCGCCGCCCACGACCTGTGCAGCAAGCTCAAGCCGTTCCGCAAGCGTCACCACCTGCAGCCCGGCGTGGGTCACTACGGCGTGTTCAACGGCCGGCGGTGGGAAACGCAGATCTACCCGCTCGTGCACAACCTGATCATCGCCAACGCCTGATCACCCGAGGGGCAGCGCGACCGCGTGGTCGTCGTCGGGTAGGTCGCCGTGGGTCGACGCCGACACCCAGCTCGCCACCAGCTCGGCGTTCCCCCGCAGGGTCGTGGCGAACGCGGTGTCGGCCGCGTCGCGACCGGTGGCGATGCGCACCAGCGCACCGCGCGGCGCGAGCCGGGTGGGATCGAGGACCCGCCAGCCGGCCGGCGTGAGCACCTCGACCACCGCGTGGAAGTCCATGGGCGACAAGCCGGGCGCGTAGACCGCCGCCAACCGGGCCGGCACGCCCAGCGCGCGGCACAAGGTGATGGTGAGCTGGGCGAAGTCGCGGCACACGCCCGATCCCGCGATGAGGGTGTCGATGGCAGAGTCGAGCGGGCCGCTCGAGCCGGCGGCGTAGACGAGGCGCTCGAACACCCACGACGCGACGCGCAGCGCGATCTCGTCGGGTGGGCTCCCGATCGCGCCCGCGAACTCCGTAGTCGCGAACCCGGCCAACGCGTCCGACGGGCAGTAGCGGCTCTGGCGCAGCGCCACGATGGCCTCGTTGCCCACGAGGAGGTGGGTGTCGGCCGGTTCCGGCGGGCCCTCCGGGTGCGGCCGCACCGACGCGAAGTACGTGAGCGTGACGGTGCCGGTCGGGGCATCCACGCAGTGGATCCTCCCGCCGCGGTCGGCCGCCACCTCGGTGACCGCGGCCGAGGAGGGCGCGCCGTCGTGGGTGATCTCGATCCGTTCGTCGACGATCGCGCCGGCGGTGCGCGCCGGCGCCACCTGGAACGCGAACAGCGTGGGTTCGGCCACCTCGAACGTGAGGACGCAGCCGACGTCGCGCAGGGCTTCGGAACACGATGGGTCGTTCAAGGATGCAGTGTCGCGCGTGACGGGCCGCCTCCCTCCACGCAGATCGGAGTCGGTCGATAGCATCACCCGGCTATGCCCACGCCGGAGCCGACCGAAACCGATCCGCCTTCCCCCGAACCGCCGGCCGTCGAACCGCGCCGCGCGCCGCCGACGACGACGACGAGCCTGCGCGCGCCGCTGCACGGGGTGCGGGTCCTCGACCTGTCGCAGGTCGTGTCGGGCCCGATCTGCGGGCGGATGCTCGCGGATCTCGGCGCCGACGTGATCAAGGTCGAGGCGCCGGGGCGCGACGCCATCCGCGGACTGCCACCTCAGATCGGCGACGACCCCGACGACCCGATCGGCGCGTACTTCACCTACGTGAACGCCGGGAAGCGCGACGTCTGCATCGACGTCCGCCATCCCGACGGCGCCGCGCTGGTGGCGAGGTTGGCCGAGGCCAGCGACGTCCTGGTCGAGAACTTCCGCCCCGGCGTGCTCGATCGCCGCGGCCTCGGCGCCGACACCCTCCTCGCCCGCCAACCCCGCCTGATCTACTGCTCGATCACCGGTTGGGGGCTCGACACGTCGTGGTCGCAACGCCGCGCCTACGCCCCGGTGGTGCAGGCGGAGACCGGTCGGGTCGAGCTCGAGGCCCGCCTGCGGGACGCGCCGGCCGAGCAGAGCGTGCACGTCGACGGCGACATCTACCCGGGCCTGCTGGCGGTGAGCGCAGTGCTCGCCGCGTTGTACCAGCGCGAGCACACCGGGCTCGGGCAGCACCTCGACGTCGCCATGGCCGAGGCGCTCGTCTACACGGATGAATGGGTGCCCACCGACCTGGCCGGTTTCGGCCGCGGGCGCGTCCCCGATGCGTGGACGTACCCGGTGCTCGCGGTCGGCGACGGCACGGGGGTGGCGTTCCTCGGCAACCCGTGCCGCGATCTACCGCGGTGGGCCGCCGCGCTCGCCGATCCCGCACTGGTCGCGGCGGGCCGGGCCGAGCTGCCGACCGAACAACCGGCCTCCGAGGCCGACGCGCTCGAGATCCTGACCCGGCTGGTCACTGCGATCCCCGACTTCGCCACACTGGAAGCACGGCTCGAGCCCCACGGGATGTTGGCGGGCGAGGTCCGTTCGGTGGCCGAGCTGGCCGAGACCTCGTGGGCGGTCGAGCGCGACGTGTTCACCGAGATCGAGCCGGGGGTGCGGGTGGTCACCGCGCCGTTCCGTTCCCGGCACGCGCCGATCGGCGTGCAGGGCCGCGCGCCCCGGCTGGGCGAGCACACCCGGCAGGTGCTCACCGAACGCCTGGGCCTCGACGACGGCGAGCTCGACGCCCTGGAGGCCGCGGGCGTGATCCTGAGCTAGCGAGAAAGGGGCTCGGAGAGATCGCGGCTCAGAGAGATCGGGGCTCAGAGGAACGCGCGCGCCACCCGCAGGGCGGCCACGGCGAGCGCGCCGTCGGCCACGAGATCGGGCGGGGTGCTGCCACGGAACCGGTGGGTGGCCACCCGGCACCAGTCGCCCGCCGATCCCTGCACCACCGCGGCCGCGCCATTGACCGGAGGTCCGTACTCCCAGCGGGCGCCGCTCGGCGACACCAACTCGAGCCGCAGGTCGGCGGGGGACGCGGGCGGCGACTCCCCCGCCACTGCGAACGCGTACGGGAGGGTCTTCCACCCCAGCCAGGCGATGGGCGCGAGCCGGTCGGTGTCGACGGGAGTCAAGCCCAGCCCGGCGAAGCAGTCGAGCCCGTGCGCCCACGTCTCCATCAGGCGGGCGGTGGCGAGCGACCGCACCGCCATGCGCCGGCCGCCCCAGGGCACGCGGTCGTCGTCGGCGCGGTCGGCGAACGCGTCCAGGACCCGCGCGCGTTGCGCGCGCCAGTCGGCCAGCACGGCGGTGGAGGACGCGTAGCCCGTCGCGGGCCGCTCGTGCGCGGGCACATCGGGCACATCGGGCACATCGGTTGGCGCGCGCGATCCCGTGAGTCCGGTCACCGGATCGCGGTCGTCGCACAGGCTGTCGGCCGCCGCCCGTTCCGACACCGCGAGATGGGCGATGGTGTCGGCGACGGTCCAATCCGTCGCCGGAGTCGCCCTCGCCCACTCGGCGTCGTCGAGCGACGCGACCAGTTGATCGAGGACTCCCTGCTCGTCGGCGAGCTCGCGCAGCAGCGCTGCGTCCATCAGGCGCGTGCCATCAGTGGCCGTCGAACAGCATCTCGAGCGCGCTGACCGCGGGATTCTCGATCCAGATCCGGTGGTCGGGCGGCATCAGGCCGCGGTCCTCGGCCCGGTTCATGACCCGCACCACGATGGCGCAGTAGCGCGCCGCTGCGCAGATCTCGTAGTAGCGGACGTGTTCGACGGTGCGGCTCGCGGCCCGCTCGTAGATCGTGAGCTGTTCCTCGCGCGACGGATCGCCGACGGGTCGTTCCGCTCCGATCACCTCGTGCATGGTGCGGTCGAACATGAGCCACCACCCGAGGTCGAGCTCAGGGGGCGCGATCGACGCGGCTTCGAAGTCGGTGGTGCACGCGGGCGTGAAGTCGCGCCAGATGATGTTGCCGGGACGCGGGTCGCCCCAGCACAGACCCGGCGCGCGCTCGGGCGGTTGGTTCGCGTGCAGCCACGCGAACGCGCGCTCGAGCAGGGGATGCTCACGATCGCGTAGTTCGGCGCGCCCGTACCGCTCCCAGATGTCGAGTTGGGTGGCGAGCCCCGGCGTCGCGCCCGGGGTCACCAGCCAGTCGAGGCCGGCAGCCCGCCAGTCGAGCGTGTGGAACCGGGCCAGGAGCTGCAGTCCCTCCTCGATCAGTTGCCCCCGCTCCCCCGGCGTGGCCGCCAGGAAGAACCCCTCGGTGGTGTAGGGCGGGTTCTCGATGGGCACCTGGCCGTCGACGTAGCCCATCACGAAGAACTGCGTGCCGAGCACCGATGGGTCGGCCTCGTAGCCGATGAGGTCGGCGACGGGCACGGTGGAGTTCCGGGCCAGCGCGTCCATCACGCGGTACTGCAGCTCGATCTCGACCTTCCACCCCGGCACCTGCACCGGGTAGATCGGCGGGTCGGGGCTCTGGGTGCGCAGCACCACCCGCTGCTCGACGCGCGCCTCGGTGCTCCCGCGGTCGACCCGGCAGTCGACGATGACGGTGTCGGCCGAGAAGCCGCTGCTGGCGCGCCGGATGCCGGTGAGTTCGACGGCCCGCGTGCCCGGCTGTCGATCGCGCAGCCACGCGGCGAGCGGGAGCAGTGACTCGGGGACCGGTTCGAGGTCGCTCATCCCGCGTCCCCCATCGTGCTGCCGGGCGGCGGGAGCGCGAGCACGTAGCGCAGATCGACCGGCGACGTGATCGCGACCATCACCGCGCTCGCCGCGGCGGGCACCGTCATCGCGCCGGGACCGTTGTCGTGCACGTAGCCGCGCGCCGCCCACACCGGCGAGAGCTCGGCGAGCAGGTCGGGGTCCCACGCCGCGTACACGTCGGTACCGAGCGTGTTGCCCACCGCCACGTTCGAGAAGCCCACCTCGGGATGCTCGCCCCGCCACGCCCGCACCAGCTCGTCGAGCGCGGCTTTGCTGCTCTCGTACGCGCCCATCCCGGGCAACGGTCGGCCCACCGACGACGCCGAGATGAACACGACTCGTCCGTTGCTCTCGATCACGTGCGGGAGCGCGGCGCGGCATACCAGCGACGCGCCGACCACGTTCGTGGCGAACACGTCGTGCCACCGGGCGGCGTCGGTGTCGACCAACTTCACGAGCGGGTCGACGGCGGTGGCGTACACGACCACGTCGAGGCCGCCGAGCACGCGCACCGCGTCACTCACGACGGCCGCGCACTGCGCTTCGTCGCGTACGTCGCACACCACCGCGGTGGCGTCGGTGCCGACTGCCCGCGCGGCGTCGCGCAGCTTGTCCGCGCGCCGAGCGGCCAGCACGAGCCGCGCGCCGGCCGCGCCGCACTGCACCGCGACCTCGCGTCCGATGCCCGAAGACGCGCCCACCACGAGTACCCGGGCTCCGTTCAGATCCATCGTGTTCCCCCTTGATCGTCTCCGCGCCGGGCGCGTTCAGCCCGCGTCGCCGACGCGGTAAACCTCGAGCCCCCGCGGCGCGACCAATGCCGATCCCGGCAGCGCCAACCCGTGCGCGGCTGCCAGCTCCACCGCGATGCGGAGGTCCTTCTCGAGCACCGCGGCCGACGTGCGCAGGTACTCGGTCTCGCGCCCGTCGCCCTGATCGTGGCGGCGACGTTCGAAGATCTCGAGGTAGATCTCGGACTGCGGGGAGAGCGTGCCGGTGGCACGGGTCACTTCGGCGAGCAGGCCGTCGTGCACGCCGGCCGCGCGCGCCAGCTCGACCGCCTCGAGCACCGACAGGTACCCGAGGTACACCATCACGTTGTGCGCGAGCTTGAGCGCCGCGCCGCTGCCGAGGGGCCCTGCGTGCAGCACCCGGCCGGCGAAACCCTCGAGCGTGGGGCGCAGGCGCGCGACCACCGCGTCGTCGCCGCCCGCCATCACCCACAGCGTGCCGTCGCGCACGCTCGCTTCCCCCTGCCCCGCCATCGGGGCGTCGACCAACGCGACGTCGTGCGCCGCGGCGGCCGCGGCCAGCTGGGTGATCGTGTCGGGATGGATGGTCGACAGGATCGCGATCGTGCTCCCGGGCCGGGCCCCGGCGAGGATGCCGTCGGGCCCTTCGACGACCTCGTGACACTGCTCGTCGTTCTGTACACAGACCAGCACCGTGTCGCAGCGCTCCGCCACCGCGCGGGCCGACGTCGCGACCGTGGCCCCGAGCTCCTGCGCCCGGGCGAGCGGCTCGGGGCGCAGGTCGTGGACCACCGGCGTGTGGCCCGATGCCAGCAATTGCTCGGCCACCGCGCTCCCGATGATGCCGAGCCCGATCATGCCGACGTGCGTCGTGGTCGAACCGCGGGGCTGCCCGTCCATCGGCGGCAGGCTACCGGGCATCGGCGACCGTGTGACTCCTCCGTGAACAAGCCCACGCGTCGGTTGACAGATTGTTGAACGCCCGGCAGCGTGACCCGATGACCACTCTGATCCGTGGCGGCATCGTGCTGCCCATGACCGGCGACCCCGTCGCGCTCGACCCCGGCTCGGTCCTCGTCGACGGCCGGCACATCGCGGCCGTCGGTCCGGTCGAGGCGCTCGACGCCGATCCGCGGTCGGCGGGCGCGGAAGTGATCGACGCCTCCGGGCACGCGGTGATCCCCGGTCTCCACAACTGTCACCTGCATTCCGGCCTGCTGCGCGGTACCGCGGAGTCGCTCTCGCTGTGGGACTGGCTCGAGGCGTACGTCGACCCGGCGCACCGAGCGCTCACTCCCGAGATCGCCGAGATCGCTTCGTTGCACTGCTACGCCGAAGGCCTGCTCGCGGGCACGACCTCGGTGATGGACATGTGGCGGTTCATGGAGGGCTCGGCCGCGGCCGCCGAACAAATCGGCATCCGCGCCACGCTGGTGCCGTACGTTGCCGATGAGAAGGGCTTCGACTACTTCGAGTCGATGCGCTCGAACCGCGAGCTGCTCGAGTCGCACCGCACGGCTGCCGACGGCCGGGTCCGCACCTGGGTCGGTCTCGAGCACCTCTTCTACTGCACCGACGCATGCTTCGAGGAGGGCGTCGCGCTGGCCCAGGAGTTCGACACCGGGATCCACACGCACTCGTCGGAGTCGATCTGGGAGGTGCAGGAGTCGCTCAAGCGCTTCGGGCAGCGGCCGATCGAGGTCTTCTACCAGCGCGGAATCCTCGGCGAACACACCGTGGTTGCGCACTGCGTATGGCTCGACGACCGGGAGATCCAACTGCTCGCGCAGACCGGCACTTCGGTGGCGCACTGCCCGTGTTCCAACATGAAGCTCTCCTCGGGTCCGGCGCGCATCGGCGCGCTGCGCGACGCGGGTGTGGTGGTCGGCCTCGGCAGCGACGGCGAGAAGGAGAACAACAACCTCGACCTGATCGAGGAGATGAAGTTCGCGTCGCTGCTCCAGAAGGTGTCGACGCTGGATCCGACCACGGGTGATCCGTGGGCCGTGTTGGCCATGGCCACGATCGACGGTGCGCGCGCGCTCCAGCTCGATGCGGTCTCCGGTTCGCTCGAACCGGGCAAGCGGGCCGACATCGTGACCGTCTCCCTCGACGGCCTGCACACCACCCCGGTGCTGCACGGCCACGACTTCAACGTGGCCGCCCATCTCGTGTTCTCGGCGTCGGGCCGCGACGTGCGCGACGTGTGGGTCGACGGCGCGCGCTTGCTGTCCGGCGGAACGCCCACCACGTTCGACGTGGCGTCGGTGCGCACCGCGGCCCAGGCCGCGGCCGAGGAGCTGTTCGAGCGCCGGGCCAAGGTGCTGGAGGCCGGCGCGTGAGGTCCTCGCCCGGCTAGTGGAGCGAGCCACCGCCGTCGCGGCGGTACCGTTCCTGGCGCCCCATGACCCACTCCCCGGCGACGACCGGTTCGTAGATGCGTACGCCGTCGGGCGTGCCCTCGACCGGCGAGGTCTCCACCAGGAGATCCAAGCGCGGGTGGTGGAAGTACACCAGCGAGAGCCGGCGCGCCGCGTCGCCCGCGCCGGCCGGCGGATTCACGACCCGGTGCGGCGTGGCGCGCAGCCGGCCGCCGCTCCACCGTTCGAGGAGGTCACCGACCTGCACCAGCAGCGCGCCCGGGGGCACCGTGACCGGCTGCCAACCAAGGGCGTCGAACGCGACCTCGAGCCCGCCGGGCGCGTCGTCGGAGTGCAGCACCGTCACGCCACCATGGTCGGTGTGCGGCGCCACCCGCACCCGCCCCGGCTCCGGTGGTTCGAGTTGGGCGGGGTAGTGGTTGGCGACCAGGTTGGAGAACTGGCCCTCGCACCAGGCGGGCAGGGTCGGGGGGTCGGTGTCGCGGTCGAGGTCGAGCGCGGCGGCCAGGCGGGTGAGCAGCCGGCAGGTGAGCGCGAACATCGCTTCGTGGTAGCGCTCCCACAACGGCCGGAGACCTGAGGGTCGGCTCGGCCACCGGTTCCCGGGGTTGTCGGGCCCGCCGGCCGACGGGCAGAGGTTCTCCTCCAACCGCTCGAGCAATTCTGTCGGTTGCGCATCGCCCCCATAGAGCGCACTGCCTTCGTGCACCGGCTGCCAACCCCGC
This sequence comes from uncultured Actinomycetes bacterium, assembly GCA_963819735.1. GTDB lineage: Bacteria > Actinomycetota > Acidimicrobiia > IMCC26256 > DASPTH01 > CAWFXC01. The sequence continues at coordinate 210,833 of CAWFXC010000004.1, forward strand.
CACAGGCCGACGCCGCCGAATTCCACCTCCGCCTTGGCTGCTCGCGGCAGGTCGAAGAACGCGAACGACTCCGCCCGCATCTCGCCGATGAGCGTCGTCGTCGACGCCGTGCCCGACGACCGTCGCGTAGCCACGGTTCGCGAGCGAGTCGAGGAGCACGGTGGCGCCGGCAGCATCCTCACGGGTGAGGTCGCACACGGCCGCGCCGGGTGCGCCGCGGGCCGCGGTCACCCTCCGACCTTCGCGAAGGCGACGGGGTCGGCGCGCCAGCCCCCGGCGCGCACGATGCGGCGCAGATGGTGGGCGTGGAGGCGGGTCGACGTGATGCGGACACCGAGGGGCGAGAGCGCGTCGTCGACCGCGCCCGCGAGCACCGCGGGCGCGGCGACGATCGCCGCTTCGCCCACGCCGCGGAAGCCGCCGGTCACTCCCGACGGTGTCTCGCGGTGCACGATGCGCAGCGCGGCGACGTCGGCCGCGCCCGGGATCGTGTAGTCGACGAGGGTCGCGCAGAGCGGCTGGCCGTCGTCGGTGTAGCGCACCTCTTCGTGCAGCACATTCCCGAGCCCCTGCGCGAACCCGCCCTGATGTTGGCCTTCGACGACCATCGGATTGATCACGACTCCGCAGTCCGACAGGAGCACCGCGTCGAGCACGGTGACGGTACCGGTCGTGGGATCGACTTCCACCGCCACCGCGGTCATGTGCGCGCCGAACGTCTCGTCGAAGTTCAGGTGCCCGCGTTCGTCGGGTACCGGGATGGTGCGCCCCGGTGTGTACACGACCGTGGTCGTGAGGCCGGGCTCCATGCCGGGTGGCAGGCGGTGGGCGTACCACCACGCCTCGGCCGCGATGTCGTCGAACGCCGGCGTACCGCCCATCTGGGCGGCGATGGCGTCCATCTTCTCGCGGAGCTGTCCCGCGGCGGTGGTGACGCCACCGCCCGCCATCACCGCGGTGCGGCTCCCCCACGAACCCATGCCGTACGGCAGCATCGCGGTGTCGCCTTCCGACACGGTGACGCGCGCGGCGGTGGTCCGGAGCACCGACGCCGCCACCTGGGCGAGTGCGGTCTCGTGGCCCTGCCCCTGCGACTTCGTGCCGACGGCCACCGTGACGCTGCCGTCGGGCAGCACCGACACGGCGCTCGTCTCCCAGGAGCCGAAGCGGCCCGCCACGCCGTACTGGGTCGGCGCGGTTCCCTGCACGACGGCCGAGAGCCCGATGCCCACGTAGCGACCCTCCGCGCGCGCCTCGGCCTGCCGGGCGCGCCACTCGTCGTAGCCGAACTCCACGAGCAGCGCGTCGAGGTGCGGCGCGAGCGGCCCGGTGTCGATGCGGGCGCCGCCGTGCGCGATGTAGGGCCGGGGCGAGTCGGGCAACAGGTTGCGGCGGCGGACGACCGCGGGGTCGAGGCCGAGGTCGCGCGCCACGAGATCCATCACCCGCTCGACGGTGAGGTGGGCCTGCGGCTGGCCGAAGCCGCGGTACGCGCCGACCGGGCACGTGGTGGTGGCGACGCACGACAACGACCACCCGTGCTCGGGGATCGCGTAGCCACCGCACAGGGTGCCGACGGTCACCAACGACGGCCCGATGCCCGAGAAGTAGAGGACGGGGTTGCCGACGTCGCTGATGACGCGCACGTCGAACGCCAGCACCCGACCGTCGTCGTCGTAGCCGACGGTCACATCGTGGACCTGGGGCCGCGAGTGCACCGACGCGGTGAGCGCCTCGCTACGGTCCTCGCTCCAGCGCACCGCATGCCTGGTGATGCGGGCGATCAGCGCGACCAGGCACTCCTCGCGCAGGAAGTGTTGCTTGTTGCCGAACCCGCCGCCGGTGTCGGGTGCGATCACCCGCACCTCGGACTCCGCCAAGCCGCACACTTCCGCGACGACGGTGCGCAACTGATGCGGTTGCTGGGTCGACGCCAGCATGGTGAGCGCGCCGGTGATGGGATCGACCGTGGCCTGGGCCCCGTGCCCTTCGAGGGGCAGACCCATGATCCGATGGCTCTCGAACTGCTCGCGCATCACGTGCGGGGCCCCCGCGAGCGCGGTGGCCAACCCGGGGCTCGCCGCCTCCATGTGCAGGAACTCGTTGGTCCCCCACTCCGGGTAGAGCAGCGGCGCGTCGGGCGCGAGGGCGGCGACCGGATCGACCACCGCGGGCAGGGGCGCGAGATCGAGCTCGACGAGATCGATCGCGTCCTCGGCGACGGCGCGGCTCGTCGCCACCGCGGCCACGACCGGCTCGCCCACGAACCGCACCCGGTCGGTGGCCAACACCCCCCATTCGAGCGAACGAATACCGGGGAGCTCGAGCAGGTGACCCATCGACCGGGCGCCCGCGGCCGCGAGATCCGCCTGGGTGTACACGCCGATCAGGCCCGGGAGTGCGACGGCCCGGGTGCAGTCGATGGCCCGCACCTCGGCGTGGGCGGCGGGGCTGCGCAGGATCGCGATGTGGGCGAGTCCGGGTACGTCGTGGTCGGCCAGGTAGTGGCCGTGACCGGTGAGGAAGCGCGGGTCTTCGCGGCGCAGCGCGCGTTCGCCGATCATGCGGCCGCCTCGGCATCGGCCCCGGCATCTGATTGGCCGGCGCGCGCGTGCGCCCGGCCGAATGCGACGCGGACGGCCCGCGCCGCGAGCAACCCCGCGAGCTCGGCCCGGTCGTCGTCACCGGCGCAGTCGCGCTCGACGCGACGCGCGACCGCACGGAGGAGCGAGTCGACGGGCGCGTCGCTCCCGACGACGCCGGCCCCGGTGAGCGACGGCCGCAGATCGAGCGGGACCGCGCCGACACCGGCGGCGGCGGCTCCGAGCCCGGTGCACGTACCGCGCGCATCGACGTCGAGCACGAGCGCGATGCCCGCGACCGCGAAGTCGGCCGCACGCGGGGCCCACTCGCAGAAGGCCGAGCCGCGGCCGTTCTCGGCCGCCGGGATGCGCACCTCGGTGATCAGGTCGTCGTCGGCCAGCGCGGTCACGAAGAACCCCTCGAACAGATCGGTGGCCCGGATGTCGCGCCGGCCTGCACTCCCGTGGACCACCACGGTGCCGTCGAGCGCGAGCAGCGCGGCGGGGAGCTCGGCGGCCGGGTCGGCGTGCGCCAGGCTGCCGCCCAGCGTGCCGCGGTTGCGGATGGCGGCGTCACCGATGTGCGCGGCCGCCAGCGCCAACAGCCCGGCGTGCTCGCCGACGACAGGATCGCGCTCGAGCGTGCGGTGCCGAACCCGGGCACCGAGGGTGAGCGCGGCCGAATCGTCGCCTGAAGCACCGGTCCTCGGGTCGGGTGCGGTCACGTGCTCGAGGCCGAGGCCCCGCACGTCGACCAGGACCGACGGGCGGGCGAGGCGGAGCGCGAGCAGCGGCACCAGGCTCTGCCCTCCCGCGATCACCTTGGCGTCGGGATCGGCGGCCAACACCTCGACGACCGCTTCCACCGAATCCGGGCTCACGAACTCGAAGGGCGCGGGCTTCACGCGGCGTCGGCCTCGATCCACGCGCCGGCGCGCAGGCAGCCCACCGGTACGAGCCGCCGACCGACGTCGAGCACCTCGAAGCCGTCCGACAGCGACGCGTTGCCCTCCTCGATCCGCAGCACCGACACGTCAGCCGGTCGGCCGGGGACCAGCGCGCCGAGCTCGTCGGATCGTCCGATCACCGCCGCGGGCGCGACCGTGGTCATGCTCACGACGTCGGCGAGTGGCACCCCGAGCGCCCAGATCTTCGACATCGTCTGCGCGAGCGAGACGACCGGCTCGTCGACGTTGAACACGTTGAGGTCGGTGGAGATCGTGGTCGGCAGGTAGCCCTGCTCGAACAGCCGCCGGGCGGTGGCGAAACGGAAGTCGGTACCGGAGTGCCCGACGTCGAGCCGCACGCCGCGGTCGATCGCGTCCTTGAACTCGGCGGAGACACTGCCGGAGTCGTCGAGGACCCCCGACGCGCCGCGGAACGCGTGGGTGATCACGTCGCCGGGGCGCAGCGCGCGGAGCAGCGCCGAGGTGGGGATCGTCGGCGTGTGCGGGAACCGGCCGAGGTGCACCATCACGGGACGCGGTCCGGCGACGCGCTGGGCCGCGTCGAGGAACGGCGACACGCCGGGGTCGGTGGTCGAGCAGGCTCGCACCTTCATGCCGATCACCACGTCGTCGTTCGCTGCCACCGTCGCCGCGGCGGCGGCTTCGTCGAGGTTGCGCTCGTCGTTGGCGATCTCGAGCTTGTGGCAGATGAAGTCCTTCGTGGCGAAGTAGATCTGGCACGGGTCGAGGAACGCCAACACCCGCGTGCGGATGGCCGGATCGTCGATCCACTTGCGGGCCAGGCCGAAGGTGGCCGACCCGCTCGTCCCCGCGTCGACCACGGTCGGCACGCCCTGCCGCACGCCGACCCGATCCGGATGCAGGCAGAAGTCGCCGAGGCCCGGGTACACGTGCACGTGCAGGTCGATGAGCCCGGGCACGACGAGCATCCCGGTGCAGTCCAGGACCTCCGCGACGTCGGTGACGGTAGGCAGGTCGCGACCGATGGCGACGATGTGGCCGTCGTCGACCAACACGTCGGCGGGCTCGTCGCGCCCGGTCGCGGGGTCGAGGACGTGCCCACCGGAGAGCAGCACCTGCATCGTCGCTCCGTTCTCGTTCATACCGTCGACGCGGCGCGTCGACTCGGTTCGCGTGCCCCCTCCGACGCCAGCACCGCGGCGACGGCGGCGGCGGGATCGGGTCGCGCAGCAGCGTCGGCCAACTCGCGCAACCAGCGGCGGTACTCGATCGACACCCGATCGGTGCGCACCGAGAGCTCCGACGCGTCGAGCGGCAATTCGGGCGGGTCCTGGTTGCACACGACGGGTTCGTCCTCGGCGAGGACGAGGTCCTGGAACGCGAGGTGCTCAGCGTCGTCACCCGCGAGGTCGTCGTCGCGCGACACCGACCAGTAGGTGCGGCAGTGTCCACTGTCGACCGGCGACGCGGTCATCCACAACCGGCGGGTCGCGCCGGTCGCGAGCGTGAACTCGATGTCGACGGTGAGCGGGACCGGCATCCGGTAGCGGGAGAAGCCGTAGAGCGCGGTGTCGGCTGCATCGAGCTCCGGCGGTTCGTACTCGAAGCGCAACTCCCCCGCCTCGCGCCGGACGACGGGCACCGGCGGAACCGGCTCGCGGCGCACGCCCAGCGTGCCGTCGTGCACCCAGGGGAAGTGCGCGAGGTCGACGAAGTTCTCGACCCGACGGGCCGCCGAGGTGGGCCACGTGTACGGACGGCCCCCGAGCACCTTCAGGGTGGGGTCGACCCACGCCGGATGGTCCGGGATCCTGGTGGACACGCCGGCATCGAGACGCACCCAGACCAGCCCGTACGCGACCTCAGCCTCGGCGGCTCCGACCGCCGCCCGCTCGGGGATCACGCTGCGGTCGGGCCCGAGCGACGGGATCTCGACGCACCGACCGTCGCACGCGAAGCGCCAGCCGTGGTACGCGCAGCGGAGCGCCCCCTCTTCCACCCAGCCCACCGAGAGCCGGGTCGAGCGGTGCGGGCACCGGTCGGCGACCGCCATGAGACTCGGCGCGCCCGGGGCACCGACGTCGGCGACGGCCAAGCGCGTGCCGAGCAACTCGACCGCGAGCGGATGGGGCGCCGCCCCGGCCAGCTCGTCGAGCGAGCAGACCGGGTGCCAGAAGTACCGCAGCGCGGCGCCGAGGTCGGGAACGCCCATCGGCCCAGGCTCGGTGATGATTCAACATTCTGTCAACGCGACCCGGTTGCCATCGCGTGAAATCAGCCCCGTGAAAGAAGCGCGCAGGCGATTCGCCCTTCCTCCACCCGTCGGCCAGGATGCGCCACCGGCGACATCCCGATCGAACCGACCGGCGAGCACGGAGGAGAATGCATGCGACTCGAGGGCAAAGTGGCCTTCATCAGTGGATCCACGCGTGGGATCGGCCGCACGACGGCGGAGCTGTTCGCCGCCGAGGGGGCCAAGGTCGTGGTGACCGGGCGCTCCGTCGACAAGGGCGAGAATACCGCGGCGCGCATCCGCGACGCCGGCGGCGACGCCACCTTCGTCACCCTCGACGTGAGTGACGAAGGCAGCGTCCGCGCCGCCATCGATGCCACGGTGGAGCGCTACGGCAAGCTCACGACGCTGGTGAACAACGCGGCCGCTACCGACCTCGTGAACGTGGGCATGAAGCCACTGACCGAGCACTCGACCGAGGAGTGGGACGCGATCATCCGCACAACCCTCACCGGGAACGTGTTCTGGGCGTGCAAGTACGGCATCCCCCACCTCGTCGCGGCCGGGGGCGGGTCGATCATCAACGTCTCCTCGGGCGGCGCGGTCTTCGGTTCGCCCGGGATCTCGGCCTACAGCGCGGCCAAGGGCGGCATGAACGCGGTGACCCGCACGATCGCGGTCGAGTACGCGGCCGACAACATCCGCTGCAACGTGATCGTCGTCGGCCGCGTGGTGTCGCACCCGAAGGACCGCGGCCCCAACGTGCCCGGCGCGCTCACCCGCGTCGGTCAACCGAGCGACATCGCCTACGCCGCCATGTGGCTCGCGGCCGACGAGTCGGAATTCATCACGGGCTCCACAATCACCGCCGACGGCGGGATGTCGATCAACCCCGGCCACGACTGACGCCGTTCGGGGCTCAAGAAATCAGGTGCTGAGTGGCCCGATGCCCTTGGCGATGAGCACCACGCCGAACACGAGGAACAGCACCGCCATCACCGCGGCACTGTGCAGCGTCATCCACGACTTCAACTCGTCGAGCTTGGCCTTCGCGCCCGTGCCCCCGAAGAGGTCGTAGAGCACCGCGCCGGCCACCGACACGCTGGCCAGCACCACGAACACCGCGAGCGCGACGATCGCGTCCTCGGTGGAGAGATCGGGCACCTGGGCGAGGCCGGCGGCCGCACCGAACGTGAGCGCGAGGTTCTTGGGGTTCACGACGCTCAACAGGATTGCGAGCCCGAAGGCCTTGACCGGTGTGATGCTCTCGATCGCGCCCATCCACTTGGGCATCGGTGCGGGCTCACCGTCCTTCGGCCGCTTGGCCCAGTTCCGCCGCGCCACCCCGAGCAGCAGGACGCCGAGGCCGATCTTGAGCCACGACACGCTGTCCGACGCGGTCGAGTCGGTCGCGGCATTGGCGGCGTTGGCCACCGCGTAGATCGCGCCACTCGCGACCGCGACGCCGAGCACCCAGCCCACGAGGAACGCCGGCCCGTTCACGCGTGCCCGCGACGAGAACAGGATCAGGATGACCCCGATGATCGGGATCGGGCTGATCGCGATGCCGATCGCGAACGGCAGGACCTCGCTGATCCCCTGGCCCATGAACCGTCCCGCCCCTGTTCGCGATCGTGCGCCCGCGTGTCGGCGCGGGATGGTAAATCCGGCCCCGCCGGCGAGGCGCGCGTCAGTCGGCGGGGGGCGCCGGCACCACGACAACCGGGCGCGTGGAACGGTGCACGATCTGGTACGTGACCGACCCGAGCAGTGAGCCCTTGATCGGTCCGTGCCCGGTGGCGCCCACCACGATGGCCAACGCCTCGTGCTCCTCGGCCGCCCGGAGCAGCGCCTCCGCGGGTCGGTCGTCGACCAACTCCACCGTCGCGGTCACCGACGCATCCTGCGTGCGCACCGCGGCGATGGCCTCGGCACCCATCCGCTCGCCCAGTTCGCGCACCGCCTTGCCGAGGTCGGTGACGTCGCCGCCGATCGGCGCCGGCCGGTAGCCGAAGACGATCACCAGCTCCCGGTCGAACGCGGCGGCGATGGCAGTCGCGGTGTTGAGCGCGGCGACCGCGCCTTCCTGACCGTCGTACCCGACGAGTACTTCGCCGGCCATCAGCGGGGCGCGTCTCTCGAGACGAGCGGCGGGAGCGGCTCGCCACCTTCGGGCGGTGGCCGCAAGTCGATCGGGTCGGTCCGGGTGCGGAAGAACGCGTGGTCGCGCGTGTTCCAGTAGTACATGAGCGGGATCCCCGCGAGCAGCGTGCCGAGCCCGATCCACATCACCGGGCTCACCCCCAACCAGCTCGCCGCCGGGTCGGTGAAGTCCGACTTCGTCATGTCGTAGAGCGACCAGATGAAGATGAAGGCGAGGCTCAGGCCGCCGATCAGCGGGAGCAGGCCCACCAGGAAGAAGTTCTTCACGCTCTTGAAGATGTAGCGGCGGTAGTAGATCACGCACGCGAACCCCGTCTGCCCGTAGTAGTAGGCGATCATGAGCCCGACCCCGGCGACCGACCACCCCAACACATCGCCGTTGCCGATGCGGCTCACGACCACGAGCGCCGCGAACCAGATCGACGAGATGATGCCGAACAACCAGGTGGCGAAGGCGGGCGTGAGGTGGCGGGCGTCGACCTCACCCAACTTGGGCGGGAACGCCCGGTGCATCGCCATCGACAGTGACGTGCGGGCGGCGGGCAGGATCGTGGTCTGGCAGCTCGCGGCCGACGAGCTCAGCACCGCGATGATCAGCAGCTTGAGCGCCACGCTCCCGAAGCCCGAGGAGCCGAAGACCACGTGCCCGGCCGAGGACAGGATGTCGTCGGAGTGGTTGGTGAGGAAGTTGGCGCCCTTCACCGACTGCGCCGCGAACGCGACCACCACGAAGATCAACACCAGGATCACCGTGGACAGGACTCCCGCGAGCCCCGGTGTGGTGTTGGCGTCCTCGCACTCCTCGTTGACGCTGATCGCGGTGTCCCAGCCCCAATAGAGGAACACCGCCACCAGGAGCCCGTCGGACAGCGCACTGACCCCGCCGAAGTTGGTGGGGGTGAGCCACGAGATCGACGGCGTGACCGATCCGGGAATGCTGCCCGCGTAGACCTTGATCAGTGCGACGACCGAGAAGAGGATGAGGATCGCGAGCTCGGTGATCAACAACGCCATCTGCATGCGTGCGCTCAGCTCGATCCCGACGACGCACACCCACGTCATGCCCATGATGAACACGATTCCGAGGGCCAGCGTGCACCACGTGTTGTTGGCGAGGTTGTCGAGTCCGAACAGCAGGAAGGTGTACTGCGCGGCGATGAGGGCCAGGCTCGGCATGATGATGAGGTCGGCCATCATCGAGCTCCAACCGCCCAGCCAGCCGGTGCGGGGACCCATCGCCCGGGTGACCCACGCGAAGTTGGTGCCGCAGTCGGGGTCGGCCCGGTTGAGGTAGAAGAAAGCCGCCGCGATGCACCCCATCGGCAGGAACGCGATCCACATCACCGCCGGGGCCTTGAACCCCACGTAGTAGGTCACGAAGCCGAGCGACGCCGCGATGCTGTACGCAGGGGCCGTGGACGCGACGCCCACCACGGTCGCCGACGCGAGCCCGAGTGCGCCGGCCTTCAGGCCCTTGCTCTCGACGGCACCGCCCTTGTGCTCGCGTGGCTTGACCTCACTCGCCATGCAGTGCCTCCCAGCCCTGGTCCGGTGTGCGCCGTCCGGTGTGCGGCGAGATTCGCAGCTTTTTCGGAATCTCGCAAGGGATCACATCTCCAGTTCACAGATCGGCAACGGAAAAGCTTGCGAATTGCGGGGTACGGTGCGCAAGATCGTGGAGGCACACCTACCGGGGCCTCAGATGCCGGGAGAACGCATGGCACGGGAGAACTTCATCGGCGGCGCGTGGGTTCCGGCCCGCAGCGGCAAGACCGACGCGGTGGTGGCACCGGCTACCGGCGCCGAACTCGAGGCGGTGGCGTCGAGCGACGCGGCCGACGTCGACGCCGCGGTGGCGGCGGCCGCCGACGCGTTCCCCGACTGGGCGGCGAGCACGCCGCGCGCGCGGAGCGAGGTGCTCCAGAAGGTCGCCGACGCGATCGAAGCCGACATGGACCATCTCCGCGAGCTGGAGGTCGGCAACGTCGGCAAGCCGGTGTCGATCATCGAGTTCGAGATGGACCTCACCGTCGACAACTGGCGCTTCTTCGCCGCCGGCGCGCGCTTCCTCGAGGGCCGCGCCGCGGGCGAGTACCAGGAGGAGCACACGTCGTTCATGCGTCGCGATCCGCTCGGCGTGGTGGCGTCGATCGCGCCGTGGAACTACCCGCTCAACATGGCCACGTGGAAGGTCGGCCCCGCGCTCGCGGCCGGCAACACCGTGGTGCTGAAGCCGTCCGAGCTCACTCCGCTCACCGCGCTCCGCCTGGCCGAGATCACTGCCGACATCCTGCCGCCCGGTGTGCTCAACGTCGTCACCGGCCAGGGCGAGACCGCCGGTGCCGCGCTGGTCGCGCACCCGAAGGTGGCGATGGTCTCGCTCACCGGCGACGTCGCCACCGGGCGTCTCATCGCCCGTGACGCCGCCGACTCGCTCAAGCGCGTGCACCTCGAGCTCGGGGGCAAGGCTCCGGTGATCGTGTTCGACGACGCCGACCTCGACGCGCTCGTCGCCAACCTGGCCGAAGGCGCGTATTACAACTCCGGCCAGGACTGCACCGCGCCGTGTCGCGTGTTGGCCGGCCCGGGCATCCACGACAGCCTCGTCAGTGGTCTCGCCGATGCCGTCGCGCGAGATCCAGACCGGTGACCCGTTCGACCCCGACACCGTCATGGGCCCGGTGGTCTCCGCCGACCAGCTCGAGCGCGTCGCCGGCTTCGTCGACCGCGCGGTCACCGCCGGCGCGGAGGTCGCGGTTGGCGGGAATCGCATCGGCGGCGCCGGCTTCTTCTACGAGCCGTCGGTGCTGGTGGGCCCGACGCAGGACGCCGAGATCGTCCAACGCGAGGTGTTCGGCCCGGTGGTCACCGTCCAGCAGTTCTCCGACGAGGAGCAGGCCCTCGCGTGGGCCAACGACGTCGACTACGGCCTCGCGGCGAGTGTGTGGACGCAGGACGTCGGCCGGGCCATGCGCATGGCGGCACGGCTCCAGTTCGGCACCGTGTGGATCAACGACCACATCCCGCTCGTCTCCGAGCTGCCGCACGGCGGCTTCAAGCAGTCGGGCTACGGCAAGGACATGTCGATCTACGCGATCGAGGCCTACACCGAGCTCAAGCACGTGATGGTCAAGTGGTGAGGAGCCAGTCATGACCGATCGGTTCGCCGACAACGCCGCCCGCATCGCCACCGAGGAGAACGCCGAACTCATCGCCCGTACGCCGGAGTCGAAAGCGCTCCACGATCGGGCGGCGAAGCACCTCCCGATGGGCGTGGCGTCGTCGTTCCACGCCAACGATCCGTACCCGATCTATCTCGGGCGCGGGCAGGGCTCGCACGTGTGGGACGTCGACGGCACCGAGTACCTCGACTTCCACGGCGGGTTCGGGGTGAACGTCGTCGGCCACGCGCACCCGAAGATCGTCGAGGCCATCGAGCGCGCCGCCCGCAACGGCACTCACTTCGCCACCACCACGCCCACCACGGTCGCGCTGGCCGAGGAGCTGTGCCGCCGGTTCAACCTCGAGTCGGTTCGGTTCGCGAACTCCGGCACCGAGGCCACGATGGACGCCATCCGCATCGCGCGCGTGGCCACCGGCCGCGACGTCGTGTTGAAGATCGAAGGCTCGTACCACGGTCATCACGACGCGGTGATGTTCTCGGTGGTGCCCAACGCCGACATGATGGGCGGCCGCGACCAGCCTGCGTCGGCGCCGATGTCGAAGGGCATCCCCGCGGTGCTCTCCGACTACACGCTCGTCGTGCCGTTCAACGACGTCGAGGCCCTGCGCCGCATGCTCGACGACCGCGGTCCGGACATCGCCTGCCTCATCATGGAACCGGTGATGATGAACATCGGCGTCGTGGTGCCGCAGCCGGGCTACCTCGACGCCGCGCGCGACCTGTGCGCGCAGCACGGCGTCGTCCTCATCTTCGACGAGGTGAAGTCGGGTGCCACCATCGCCGCCGGCGGCGCCATCGAGCGCTTCGGGGTGCAACCCGATCTCGCGTGCTTCGCCAAGGCGATCGGCGGGGGCACGCCCATCGCCGCGTTCGGCGGCCGAGCCGACATCATGGACATCATCGAGCACGGCGCCGCGCAGCAGGGCACGTTCAACGGCAATCCGCTCGTGGCCGCGGCCGGGTTGGCCGCGCTCACCGAGGTGCTCACCCCCGACGCCTACGAGCACCTCGCCGCGCTCGGCACCCGCTTGGCCGACGGCTGCGCCAAGGTGATCGCCGAGTACGGCCTGCCCGCGCACACCGCCGACCTCGGCGCCAAGGGTTGCGTGTCGTACCGCGCCGAGCCTCTGCACAACTACCGCGACTTCCTCGAGACGCGCCCCGAGTTCTACGAGGCGTCGTACCCGTGGATCGTGAACCGCGGCGTCTTCATGACTCCGGGCGACGAGGAGCAGTGGACCATCTCGGTGCAGCACACCGACGCCGAGATCGATCAGTACGTCGACGCGTTCGCCGGGTTCGCCGCCGCGGTCGCGCAGTAGGACGGGTCTACCGGCTCACCGTCCGAGCCGGTCGCCGAGGCGCAGGGCCACGCCGGCGGCGGGGAGCCACACGTCGCGCAGCGCGCGGAACGGGATCGGCCGGAACGCCGGCGACGCGAACGCCGGGGGCGGCTCCTCCCCCGCCATCCACGCGGCAGCGCGCGTGCCGAGCCACGTGGCCAGCGCGATCCCGGTGCCGTTGCACCCGGTGGCGAACGCCACGCCGTCGAGCCGCCCGAAGTGGGGCAGCCGATCGAGGGTGACGGCGACATTGCCGCCCCACGCGTGGGTCACGCGAGTGCCGTCGAGCTGCGGGTGCACCCGCACCATCTGCTGGTAGAGCACGTCGCGCGCGTTCGCGACCGTGGTGCGCGCCAGGCTGGCGCGGCCGCCGAACACCATGCGCCCGTCGGGCGAGAGCCGCCAGTAATTGAGCAGGTGCTTGGTGTCGAAGCACATGCGGTCGCCCGGCATCACGTCGCGCGCGACGTCGGGCGCGAGCGGTTCGGTCGCGATGATGAAGCTGCCGATCGGGAGGACCCGCCGTTCCAGCCGCGGGAGCACGCCGTCGACGTACGCGTTCGCGGCGATCATCACGTCGCCGGCGTCGATGCTCCCGTGGGAGGTGCGGACGCGGAACCGCGCGCCGACGCGCTCGACGCCGGTCGCGCGCGTGTGATGGTGGATTGTCGCGCCCGTGGCGCGGGCGTCCGCCACCAGCGCGGCGTGGAACTTGGCCGGTTGGATCGCCGCCGTCTTCGTGAGCAACATGCCGCCGTCGTACGCGTCGGTCCCGATCTCGGCGGCGAGGTCGGCCCGGGTCAGGAAGCGGGCGTCCTCGCCTTCGGCGCGCCATTCCGCCGCGAGATCGGCCAGCCCGTCGAGATGCTGCCCGTGGTGGGCCAGCAAGAGGCCGCCGGCCGGGCGGTAGTCGCAGTCGATCGCTTCCTTTTCGACACGCTGTTGGACCAGTGCGTAGGCCTCGAGCGTCTCGGCGATGAGTTGCGCCCCCACCTCGCCGTGCTTGCGCCGCAACGCGCGGGGTCCGTGCTTGAGTTCGGGGATCACCATGCCCCCGTTGCGGGTGCTGGCTCCGGCCCCGGCGTCGCCCGCCTCGAGCACGGTCACGGCGCGGCCCCGCCGGGCCAGCCCCGCCGCGGCACTGGCCCCGCAGTACCCGCCGCCGACGATCACGACATCGGCATGGGTCGGAAGCGGAGCGAGCGTGACGGCGGTGCCCACCACGCCTGCGTGCCAGAGCGGGGTCTCGACGTAGCCGAGGGCGAGGGGCGCGGACACGTTCAGGATCGTAGGCAGGCGCGCCGCCGGCGGCACGCGATCGGCGGTCGGGCGCGGTTTCCGCAACCGAATCCGCAATATGGAGGGTCCCGTACGACGATTTCCTTGCATCGGCCCTTACCGGCGCGGCATCCTTCCTCCATGACCGACACCGCGGAGCCGATGGCGCTCGACGACGTCGACAAGCGGTTGATCGAGGCGCTGCAGCACGACGGCCGTCGGCCGTACACCCAGTTGGCGGGCGAGGTCGGCCTCTCGGAGGCGGCGGTCCGCCAACGGGTGCGGCGGCTGGTCGACGCCGGGGTCACCCAGATCGTGGGCGTGACCGATCCACTGCGGCTCGGCTTCCGGCGGATGGCGATGGTCGGCATCCGGATCGACGGCGATGTACGGGGTGCCGCCGACGCCGTCGCCGCCCTGCCCGAGGTCGACTACCTCGTGATCGTCGCCGGCTCGTACGACCTGTTGGTAGAGGTCGTCTGCGAGGACGACGACCGGCTGCTCGAGCTGCTCAACGACAAGATCCGCAAGGTTCCGGGCGTCGCCAGCACCGACACCTTCACGTACCTGAAGATCTGCAAGCAGACGTACTCCTGGGGCACGCGATGAGGTGGGGCGTGCGATGAGTTCCGGCAGCCGATGAGCCGGCGTTCCCGATGACGGCGGAACGCGATCCGGCCGAGTTGGCGGAGATGGCCCGGCGCCATCTCTGGATGCACTTCTCGCGCCTCGGTTCCTACGGCGACGACCGCCCGGTCCCGATCATCGCCCGGGGCGCGGGCTGTCACGTGTGGGACGTCACCGGCCACCAACTGCTGGACGGGCTCTCCGGACTGTTCACGGTGCAGGTCGGACACGGGCGCGCCGAGCTGGCGGAGGCGGCCCGCGACCAGGCCGAGACGCTCGAGTACTTCCCGATCTGGACGTACGCGCACCCGCCCGCCATCGAGCTCGCCGCCCGCCTCGCCGACCTCGCGCCCGCCGATCTGAATCGCGTCTTCTTCACCACCGGCGGTTCCGAGGCGGTCGAGTCGGCGTGGAAGCTCGCTCGGCAGTACTTCAAGGCGGTCGGTCAGAGTCGCCGGCACAAGGTGATCGCGCGCAAGACGGCGTACCACGGCACCACCCTCGGTGCGTTGGCCGTCACCGGCATCCCCGCGCTGCGGTCGCCGTTCGAACCGCTGACCCCGGGCGCGGTGCACGTGAGCAACACGAACCGCCGTCGGCATCCGAACAGTGCCGACGAGAAGGCGTTCATGCTTGCGCTCACCGACGAGATCGAGGAACGGATCCTGTTCGAGGATCCGGAGACCGTCGCCGCGATCTTCCTCGAACCGGTGCAGAACGCCGGTGGATGTCTCGTGCCGCCCGAGGGCTACTTCGAGCGCGTCCGCGAGATCTGCGATCGCTACGGCGTGTTGCTCGTGTCCGACGAGGTGATCTGCGCGTTCGGGCGCCTCGGTGAGATGTTCGGCTGCGAGCGCTACGACTACCTCCCCGACATCATCACGTGCGCCAAGGGCCTCACGAGTGGGTACTCGCCGCTCGGTGCGGTGATCTGTCGCGACTTCCTGGCCGAGCCGTTCCTCGAGCACAAGGCGTCGTTCGCGCACGGGCTCACGTTCGGCGGCCATCCGGTGAGCTGCGCGGTCGCGCTCGCCAATCTCGACGTGTTCGAACGTGAGGGCATCCTCGACCACGTGCGCGACCACGAGGGCGAGTTCCGGGCCCGCCTCGAAGGGCTGCGCGATCTCCCCATCGTGGGCGACGTGCGCGGCGCGGGGTACTTCCAGGCCCTGGAGCTGGTGCGTGACCAGGCCACCGACGCCGCGTTCACCGCCGACGAGCGCGAGGAGCTGCTGCGCGGGTTTCTGCTCCCGCGCTTCTACGCGGCCGGCCTGATCGCCCGCGCCGACGACCGCGGCGACCCCGTCGTGCAACTCGCACCGCCGTTGATCGCCGGGCCCGACGAGTTCGACGTCATCGAGCAGACCCTCCGTGCGGTGCTCGGCGAAGCATCCGAACGCTTCTGCCTCTGATTCGTTCGGGGCGAGTCTCAAATTCCTCGAGATCGTTGCAGTGGTTGGGTGTCGACGGGTACACTCGAACGCGTGTTCGATACCGGCGGGGGCGACCCACTCGACCTGATTCGGGAAGGCTTCGAGTTGCTCGAGGCCGAAGACCGGTCCTGCTGGTCGGCGGCGGCGCGATCGGATCGGTTGCTGGAGCTCCGGGCGTTGGCCGAGCGCGTCGAGGCGGAGACGATCCGTTGCGCGGCCGCCTGGGACGCGGCGAGTGCATGGGCCGAGGATGCGGCGCTGAGCGCACCGGCGTGGTTGGCGGACCGGGCCTCGATGACGCGTCCGGCCGCGGCGCGGCTGATGCGCAGCGCGCGCCTGGTGCACGAGCACGACGCCACGGGTACCGCGCTGCGCGCCGGCGACGTCACGGTCGCGCATGTTGAAGCCCTCGCCGCGGCCGCGCACGGGCGTGCCGACCTGTACGCCGAGCACGAGGCCGTGCTGCTCGAAGCCGCGCAGGTGCTCGATCCGCAGGACTTCCACACCGTCACCAAGCGGTGGCGGGAACTGGCCGACGACGAGCTCGCCCGCATCGATGCCGCGGCGGCGTTCGAGCGGCGCGCGTTCCGCGTGTCGGAGACCACCGGTGGCGGAGTGGTGAGTGGCTTCCTCGACCCCGAGGCCGTGACCATCGTCACCCGCCGGCTCGACGCACTCCAACCGCCCGACCCGGCCGACGGCCCCGAGCCGCCGCGGTCACTGTCGCAGCGGCGTGCCGACGCGCTCGTCGCGTTGTGCCAGGGGATCCAGCCCTCAGTTCTCGCCGCCGATGCCGATGCCGGAAGCGGCGACACCGGAAGCGGCGACACGCGGCCGGCTGTCGGCCTCGATGTCGTCACGGACTACGACACGATCACCGGCGCTCCGCTGACGAACCTCGACGCACTCCGCTGCGACATCGAAGGCTTCGGCCCGATCGCCCGCATCACTGCGGAACGGCTGGCGTGCGACTGCACCGTCGGCCGCGTGATCATGAAGGGCAAGTCGCGGATCCTCGACTACGGCCGCCGCACCCGCATCGCGCCGAAGCGGCTGCGGCGGCTCATCGCCCTGCGCGACGAGCACTGCCAGTTCCCCGGTTGTCGGGCGCCCCTCTCGTGGTGCGACGTGCATCATCTCATCCACTGGATAAAGGGTGGACTCACCGACGAGTGGAATCTCGCGCTCCTCTGCCGTCGCCACCACGTCGCCTGTCACGAAGGCGGATGGCAACTCGCCCGCGGTCCGGATGGTGCGATCACCGCCGAGCGCCCGAGCGGCCTGGTCCTCGCTGCGTGAGACGCGGCACGAGGCGCGGCGCTGGCGCACTCGGGCGGGCGCTGGTAGCAACGGGGCATGAACGACCTGAGCGCGCTCGACCGTGCCTGACGCCGATGCACTCGTCGCCTGGCTGGTCGACCTCGAACAGCTCCGGTGCCTCCCGCAGCGCTACGCCCGCGCCGTCGACCAGCGCGACGACGACGCCCTCGCCGAGCTCTTCGATCCCGGGGGCACCATCGAAGGGGTCGGCGGCACGGTGCCGGTGCCGGAGTGGTTGGCCACGCGACGAGCCGCGCCACCCGCCTTCGACGCCAGCATGCACATGCTCGGGGACCCGTTGATCGATCTCGCGGTCGGCGCCGACGTCGCGGCGATGGACACGTACGCGGTCGTGCACCAGATCAACGCGCGGAACGAGACCGGCGGCGACCTCACGCTCGGGATGCGGTACCTCGACGAGGTGCGGCGCCACGGCGATCTCTGGCGCATCCACCACCGCGTCGCGTCGATGACCTGGATGCGCGGCTAACCCGCGATCCGCTTGCGCAGGAGGCGGCCCGCCGCCGCACCGGTCGACTCACCGTCGCGGATCGTGATCCGGCCGTTCACCACCGTGGCCTTGAAGCCGTCGGCGTGTTGCGAGAGGCGCGGGCCCCCGGCGGGCAGGTCGTGCACGATCTCCGGTACCGCGGGCGCCACGCGCGCGGGATCGAACACGTTCACGTCGGCGGCCATGCCCTCGCGTAGCAGCCCGCGATCGGGGAAGCCCCACGCCATCGCCGGCGCCAGCGTGAGCATGCGCACCGCCTCCTCCAGCGTGAATTCCTGTCGCTCGCGCACCCAGTGCCCGAGCAGGTGGGTGTGGATCGACGCGTCACAGATCTGGCTCAGGTGCGCGCCGGAGTCGGAGAAGGTCATCACCGTGCGCGGATGGCGCATCACCGCCAGCAGCACCTCGGGATTCTGGGGATAGAGGCTGGGCTGGATGAACAGCTGACCGAAGTCGGTCTCGAGCGCGAGGTCGATCATGGCCTCCACCGGCGACACGCCGCGCTCGGCCGCGACCTCGGCGACGGTGGGATTGGGCGGCAGCCCGTGCAGGTACACTCGGATGCCGTCGAAGTCGGGCTTCCGGGGCATCGCGCCGATCCCCCGCCACCGGCTGTAGTCGCCGTGCATGCCCGCCGCGATCAGGCGTTCACGCACCGACGGGTCGCGCAACGCCACCAGTTGTTCGGCGTGCGGCAAGGCGCGGACCGACTGCCACTCGGGTAGGAGATCGAACGGGAGCCGGGTCGCGAACGAGAGGAGCACGTTGATCCCGCGGCAGTGCGACTGCCCGATCATGCGCCCGCCCGCGTCGGCGACCGCGTCGATGAGTTCGAGCATCTCGTAGCCGCCGGGGTCGGTGGCGATGATGCCGCTGGTGAGGGTGACGCCGGTGTCGGCCGCGAGCGCGCGGGTGCGGTCGCGGGCCTCGGCCCGGAGCGCGGGATCGGGTGAGAGCACGCCTTCGGCACCGCCCTCGAGGATGCCGGTGCCGAGGTCGGCCATCACCCCGACCAGCGCGCACACCTCGCCCCACGACGCGAGCCGCGACGCGACCGGCCGGCCGTCGGACGTCTCGTGGTGCTCGCTGCGCGACGTGGTGAGGCCGATGGCCCCGGCGCGCATCGCAGCTTCGAGCTCCCCCGCCATGCGCGCGAGATCGTGGGCGTCGGCTTCGCCTTCGAAGGCACGTTCGCCCATCGCCCAGGTGCGCAGCGCCGAGTGCCCGATGTTGGCGGCGTAGTTGATCCCCTTCGGGATCCCGTCGACCGCATCGAGGTACTCGGCGAACGATTCCCAGCCCCACGCGAGCGACGCCAGCGCCACCGGGTCGATGTCTTCGGCTCGTTCGAGGTTGCGCACGACCAACTCGTGGGCGTCGGCGCGCACGGGAGCCAGCGTGAAGCCGCAGTTGCCCATCACCGCGGTGGTGACGCCGTGCCAACAGGAGTTCGCGCCCGTGCTGTCCCAGAACACCTGGGCGTCCATGTGCGTGTGTCCGTCGATGAAGCCGGGGGTGACCACGTGCCCTTCGGCGTCGATCTCCTCGACGCCCCGCTCGCGGATCGGGCCCACCCGCGCGATCACGCCGTCGTTGATGCCGACGTCGGCGCGGTACGAGCCGTACCCGGAGCCGTCGACGACCACGCCGTTGCGGATCACCAGCTCGAAGGCCACAGCCGCAGGCTACCGAGAGTCGGGCTCCTTATAGTGGGCCCCGCAGCAGCGGACCCGAGGGGGACAAGCGCGATGAGCGGTCTCAGCGCAGCGGACGTGCGCTCGAAGCTCGATCATCCGGTGATCGACATCGACGGTCACACGGTCGAGTTCTTCCCCGCGTTGGCCGGCGAGCTGCGCAAGGAAGGGGTCCGCCTCGACGGGCCGTCGATGGGCCGGCGGGTTTCCGGCACCTTCGGTCCGGTGGCCGACTGGTACTCGTTGACGCCGCAGCAGCGCGCCGACCGTCGCGTCGCGCGTGGCCCGTGGGGCGCGGGCGGCATGGAGCACGCGGTCGACCGCGCCACGGCACTGCTCCCCCGCCTGCTCTACGAGCGCCTGCCCGAGCTGGGGATCGACGTGAGCGTCATCTACCCGAGCTTCGGCCTGCTCTTCGGGCACTTCGACGACGAGCACGACCGGCGCGGCGCGTGTCGCGCGCTGAATCGGTTCAACGCCGGCGTGTTCGCCGAATTCGCCGACCGGCTCCTCCCCGTCGCCGAGATCCCCATGCACACGCCCGAGGAAGCGGTCGACGAGCTCGAGCACGCCGCCGAGCTCGGGTTCCGGGCGGTGGTGATGGCCGGCTTCGTGCAGCGCCCGGTCGCGGCCGCCGCCGCGCTCGGTCCCGACCTCGCGCAGTACGCGGTGTGGACTGACACGTTCGGTCTCGACAGTGCGTTCGACTACGACCCGGTGTGGGTCAAGTGCCGCGAGCTGGGCATCGCGCCCGCGTTCCACTCCGCCGCGATGGGCTGGCAGAACCGGGCATCGATCTCGAGCTACGTCTACAACCACGTCGGCATGCTCGGCGAGAGTCACCACGCGCTGGCCAAGTCGTTGTTCCTCGGCGGCGTGACCCGCCGGTTCCCCGACCTCAACTTCGGCTTCCTCGAGGGTGGGGTGGCGTGGGCCGCGTCGCTCTACGCCGACCTCATCGGGCACTGGGAGAAGCGCAGCGGCGCGGCGATGCGCCGACTCGACCCCGATCGTGTCGACTGGCAGGAGTTCGCCGACCTGTTCGAGCGCTACGGCGGCGAATGGTCCGACCGCACGCCGGCACCGCCGCACTACCCCGCGGAAGACCTCGCGCTGTTCGACGAGTTCGCGGCCTGCGGCATCGAGCGGGCCGAAGACATCCGGGAGCTGTTCGCGGTGCCGTTCTTCTGCGGGTGCGAGGCCGACGACCCGATGACCACCACCGCGTTCAACGTGAAGGCCAACCCGTTCGGCGCGCGGTTCAACGCGATGTTCGGGTCCGACATCTCGCACTGGGACGTCCCGGTGATGGCCGACGTGCTCGGCGAGGTCTACGAGATGGTCGAGCACGATCTCATCACCGACGACGACCTGCGCGACTTCGTCTACACCAATCCGGTGCGCTTCTACACGCGCGGCAACCCGCGGTTCTTCGCCGGCACCGGCGTCGAGTCGGCGGTCGACGACTACCTCGCCGGAGCCTGAGGCTCGGTGTTCGATCTCCTGATCCGGGGCGGCACCGTGGTCGACGGCACGGGCGCGCCCGGCCGCGTCGCCGACGTCGGGGCCCGCGACGGCCGCATCGTCGCCATCGGCGGGGCAGGGCCGGCGGGAGCACCAGGTGCGCCCGGTGCACCAGGTGCGCAGGGCGCGCTCGGCGAACCGGCGCGCCGGGTCATCGACGCCGAAGGTCGGGTGGTCGCCCCCGGGTTCGTCGACCTGCACACGCACTACGACGCGCAGATCCTGTGGGATCCGGCGGCCACGCCGTCGCCCTTGCACGGCGTCACCACCGTGATCGGCGGCAACTGCGGATTCTCGATCGCGCCGCTCGGCCCTGAGCACGTCGACTACGTGATGCGGATGATGGCCCGGGTCGAAGGCATGGACCTCGCCGCACTCGAAGCGGGTCCCGCGTGGGATTGGCGCAGCTTCGGGGAGTGGCTCGACCGGATCGACGGCCACCTCGCGGTCAATGCCGGATTCCTGGTGGGTCACTCGACCATGCGGCGCGTGGTGATGGGCGACGACGCGACCAGCGCCGCCGCCGACGGAGACCAGATCGCAGCCATGGTCGCGCTCACCCACCAATCGCTCGCGTCCGGCGCGCTCGGGTTCTCGTCGTCGCTGGGCGAGGCGCACACCGACGGCGACGGCCGGCCGGTGCCGTCTCGCGCCGCGCAACGCGACGAGTTCCTCGCCCTCGCGAACGCGGTGCGCGAGCATGCGGGCACCACGCTCGAGTTCATCGCCGCCATGGGCGTGATTCCCGACGAGCGCATCGAGCTCATGGCCGACATGTCGCTCGCGGCCGATCGTCCGCTCAACTGGAACCTGCTCGGCAGTCTCTCGACCACCGAGGTCTACGAGCAGCAGCTCACCTCGTGCGACCGGGCCGCCGCGAAGGGGGCCACCGTCGTCGCGCTCGCGCTCCCCGACCTGTTGCGGATGCGCTCGAGCCGCATCCTCGAATCGTTGCCCGGATGGCACGACGTGCTCGCGCTCCCTGACGCCGATCGCCGGCGTGCGCTCACCGAACCCGCGGTGCGCGCCCAGCTGCGCGCGGGCCTCGCCGATGCCGCCGATCGCGGCCTCGCGGTGATCGGGCGATGGGACCTGGTGGAGATCGCCGAGGGCGGCGGACCCGACACGGCCGGGTACGCGGGCCGCACCATCGCCGACGTCGCCGCCGAACGGGGCGACGATCCCGTCGATGTGCTGCTCGACGTGGTGGTGGCCGAGCACCTCCCGCTCACCACGGTGTTCCCGTCCCTGGTGCCGTCGCTCGGGGTTACGGACGAGAGCTGGGCGGTACGGGGCCGGGTCTGGAACGACGACCGGGTGGTGCTCGGTGGGTCGGATGCCGGTGCCCATCTCGACCTCATGTGTCATGCCAACTACACGAGTGTCGTGCTGGGCGAGCTGGTGCGCGAGCGCGAGCTGTTCACCCTGGAAGACGCGGTGCGGCGC
Organism: uncultured Actinomycetes bacterium; assembly: GCA_963819735.1. Lineage (GTDB taxonomy): Bacteria > Actinomycetota > Acidimicrobiia > IMCC26256 > DASPTH01 > CAWFXC01. The sequence continues at coordinate 233,100 of CAWFXC010000004.1, forward strand.
ATCACCGACGTGCCGGCGCGGTTGCTCGGTCTCCGCGATCGTGGTCGTGTCGCCGAGGGCGCGCACGCCGATCTGGTCGTGTTCGATCCCGCGCGCATCGGGAGCGCGCCCGCGCGCGAGCGGCACGATCTGCCCGGCGGCGCCACGCGCCTGCACGCCGAGGCCGTGGGCATCGAGCACGTCATCGTCGGCGGCGAAGTCATCGTCGAACGCGGTGTGCTCACCGGTGCGCGCCCGGGCACGTTGCTCCGCTCCGGGGTCGACACCGACACCGTCTCCGTACCGGGAGGGAACCATGGTTGACGCGGCCGACGGGGCGGTAGGCGCGCCGAACGACGCGCAGGGAGTTGCGCTCGTCACCGGGGCCAGTCGCGGGATCGGCAAGGCCGTCGCCGTGCACCTGGCGAAGGCGGGCTTCGACGTCGCCATCGGTGCGCGCACGGTTCACGAAGGCGAAGCGCGCGAGCACTCGTCGACCGTGCGCACGTCGAACACCACGCCGCTCCCGGGTTCGCTCGACTCCACCGCGTCGCTCGTCGAAGCCGAGGGCCGCCGCGCGTTGTCGGTGTTCCTCGACGTGACCGACCGCACCACGCTCGGGTCGTGCGTCACGACCGTGCTCGAGCGGTGGGGTCGCATCGACGTGCTGGTCAACAACGCGCGGTACATCGGCCCCGGCCACATGGACCGGCTGCTCGACACGCCGGTCGCGCTGCTCGACCAGCACCTCGAGGCCAACGTGATGACGCCGGTGATCCTCGCCCGCCTGGTCCTGCCGCAGATGATCGAGCGGGGCGGCGGGTTCATCGTGAACATGACGTCCGGCGCGGGCACCATGGACCCCCCGTCGCCCGCGGGCGAAGGTGGTTGGGGCCTCGGGTACGGCATGTCGAAGGGGGCGCTGCACCGCCTGGCCGGGATCATCGCGGTGGAGCTGCGGGAACAGGGCATCCTCGCCTTCAACCTGCACCCGGGGTTCGTCACCACCGAGCGGATGATCGCCGACATGGGCGAGTTCGGGTTCGACGCCTCGGCCGGCGCCCCCGCCGACGTCATCGGCGCGGTGACCGCGTGGCTGGTGACCGACCCCGGGGCGCGGGCGCTCAACGGCACCTGGATCGAGGGTCAGGACCTGTGCCGGGATCTCGGCCTGCTCGAGGGGTGGAGCTGACCGCGCACCCTGCGTAGGCTCCGCCCGTGCCCGCCGCCCCGCCGCCCGAGCCGCTCCCGAACGATCGCCTGCCCACCACCGCGGACGAGATCGATGCCGCGTGGTTGACCGCCGCGCTGGCGGCGCGGCATCCGGGCGCGCGTGTGCGCGACGTCGAGGTTGTACGAAGCGACGAGGTCACCAACTCCCACGCGCGACTGCGCGTCACCTACGCCGAGCCCGCCGGCGCACCCGAGGCGCTGTTCTGCAAGTTGCTGCCGCTCGATCCCACCCGACGCGAGGTCATCGCCCAGACGGGCATGGGCCTGCGCGAAGCCAAGTTCTACGAGCAGCTGGCGCCCACGATCAAGATGCGCGTCCCTGATGCCGCCGTCGCCCGTTACCGCGACGACGACGGCACGTTCGTGTTGCTGCTCGAGGATCTCGACGACACCGGGTGCGAGGTGTCCGACGGCACGTGGGGGATCTCGCCCGACGGTGCCGCGCAGGCGCTCGAGGATCTGGCAGAGCTGCACGCCCGGTTCGCCGACCCGTCGGTGCGCCGGGCCACCGTGCCGTGGACGCAGGAACCGGGAGCCGGGAGCAACTACGCGGTGGAACGGCTCGCGTACGGGCTCGAACAGCATCGCGACCGCTTGAGCGACGAGTTCGTCGCCATCTCGGAGCTCTACATCGCCGACCGCGGCGTGCTGCACGCGTTGTGGGGAGCGGGGCCGCTCACCGTCGTCCACGGCGACACGCACATCGGGAACCTGTTCGTCGACGCCGGTCGGGTCGGATTCCTCGACTGGGGAGTGATCAACGTCAGCCCCGCGATGCGCGACGTGAGCTATCTGCTCAACCTGGCCATGCAACCGGAGGATCGCCGGGCCCACGAACGCGACCTCATCCTGCACTACCTCGCCGCCCAGGCTGCGCACGGTGGCGCACCGATGAGCTTCGACGATGCGTGGCTGGAGCACCGCGTGCGCGCTGCCTACACCGTTCCCGCTTCCTGCCAGATCGTGCTGTTCCCCGACGACATCGACGATGCGCGCGAGGTGTTCGCCAACGCGTTCCTTGCCCGGGCCGAGGCCGCGATCCAGGATCTCGACGCGCGCGGCGCGCTCCGCGAAGTCGCCGGCATCTGATTGGGAGGAACCGGCCGTCGTGGAGATGATCACCGCGTACCGCAATACCGAAGCGCGAGTCGTGGAGGTCGCCCGCACCCTCGATCCCGAGGCGGAGCGGACGGTCGTTCCCTCGTGCCCGGCGTGGCAGGTGCACGACCTGCTCGCGCACATGGTCGGCATCCCGGCCGCGCTCGCCGCGGGCCACTACCCCGCCGGTGATCTCGACGCCTGGCTCGTGAGCCTGGTCGCCGACCGCCGCGACCGTTCCCCGGCGGAACTGATCGACGAGTGGTCGCAGTGCGACGACGCCGGCGTCGAAGCCATACTCGGCACCGAAGGGCTGCTGCTGGTCGACCTCGTGGTGCACGAGAGCGACCTGCGCGGCGCGCTCGGGCAGCCCGGTGCGCGCGACGCCGACGAAGTGGCCTTCGTGCTGCCGCTCATCCTCCGCTCACTCGCCCCGCGCCTGCTCGCCGCGGGCCTGGGCGCGATCGCGGTGGAGGCCGATGGCGTGAGTTGGCGCAGCCACGACGCCGAGGCCGGGTGGACGCTCCTCGTCGATCCGTGGGAGGCCACCCGCCTGCTCGAGAGCCGGCGCACCGCTGCCGAACTGCTCGCCGCCCCCGCCCGCGGCGATGCGATGCCGTACGTCGCGGTGCTCGACGCCCACCTGCCACTCCCGCCGCGCTCGCTCGACGAGGTGGGCTGAACGAGGTTGTCTGGACCCGGCGGATCTGAGCCCGGCGGGTGGGGAAGTCAGCGACCGGCGGGTCAGGAACCGGCGGCGCGCTCCAGGATCGCGATCGCCTCGGTGACGCGCTCCCCGTGCCGGGTCTCCTCGCGACCGTTGAGCCGCAGGAGGCGGGCGACGTCGGGGTCGGCCTCGTGCTCGGCCCACCGCTGGTAACCGGCGTCGCCGGCGATCTCGCCCTGCACGATCATCGGGAGCATCGCGGGATCGATGGTGTCGGGCAGCTCGATCGGGAAGCGCACCAGGCGCTCGGCCGGCGGTTCGTAGTCGTGCCCGAGCTTGATGCCGATGGCCCGGCTCACCCGACGGGCGTGACCGAGCTCCTCACGCGCATTGCGTCGCAGCAACGTGGCGGCGTCCTCGTTACCGATGCGGTGGGCGAGCACGTTGTAGAAGTCCTCGCCGCTGCACTCGAGTTGGAACAGCAGCTCGAGGGCGGGAACGTCGAGTTGCTCTCGCCCTCCCAGCTCGATCGCGGTCGAGGCGAATCCCCGTTCCTCCGTCATGGTTGCCCTCCGGTTCGGGACCGATTGCAGCTCAGGATCGCCGGCAGTTCGAGATCGACGGCCGGGCCATCGTACGGCGGCGGGAGACGGGTGGACCGCGGCTCGCCGTAGGCTCGGCCGCGTGAGCCCGAACATCGCGCGCAACACCACCGTCGACCGCGCCGGCCTCGAAGCATTCGTGCGCCCCCGCCATCGTGCGGTCGTGATCACCACGCGGCCCGACGGCCGACCCCAGGCGTCGCCGGTCACGTGTGGCCTCGATGCCGAGGGGCGCGTCGTCGTCGCCACGTATCCGGAGCGGGCCAAGGTGGTGAACGCCCGCCGGAATCCAGCGGTCAGCGTCGTCGTGCTGTCCGACGAGTTCGGTGGCCCGTGGGTCCAGCTCGACGGCCACGCCGAGGTGCTCGACCTCCCGGAGGCGCTCGACGCGTTCGTCGACTACTACCGGTGCATCTCGGGTGAGCACCCCGACTGGGACGAGTACCGCGAGGCGATGACCCGGCAGGGGAAGTCGTTGCTGCGGATCACCCCCGACTCGTGGGGTCCGGTCGCCACCGGCGGCTTCCCGGCCCGGCTCGCCGGTCCGGAAGACCCGGAGTAGTCGACGGGGCCCGGCGTCGAGACCTGGTTGACGAGACCTGGTTGACGAGAACGCCGGCAGCGGACACTCTGCGGGGCCGCACGAGGGTGCGGGTCGCGACGGAACCGGAGCCTGCGCATGCCGATCACACCGCTCGACGAGTTCCTGGTGCACCAGATCCCGGAACCGATCGACACCGTCTTCACCGACAGCCCGCACTTCTACGACCGCTACTACTTCAATCTGCACTCGTCGAGCGACGAGCTGTTCCTCGTCACCGGTCTCGGTCAGTACCCGAACCTCGGCGTCACCGACGCCTTCGCGTCGATTGCCCACGGCGACACGCAACACACCGTGCGGGCGTCGCGCCCCCTCGGTTCCGATCGGCGCGACTCGAGCGTCGGTCCGATTCGGGTCGAGGTGCTCGAGGGGTTGCGCTCGCTGCGGGTGATCTGCGACCCCAACGAGTGGGGCATCGCTTTCGACCTGCAGTTCGACGGCAGCGTGCGCGCGCTGGAGGAGCCGAAGACCATCAGCCGGGTCGGCGACCGCATCACGCAGGACACCGCGCGGTTCGCGCAGGTCGGCACCTGGACCGGCGACCTCGAAGTCGCCGGTAAGGCCTACACGGTGACCCCCGACACCTGGAAGGGCGCGCGCGACCACTCGTGGGGCATCCGACCGGTCGGCAAGCCCGCGCCGGTCGACCCGGCGACGAACCGGCCGGCCGGCGCGGCCGGCGGCTTCTTCCACAACTGGCTGCCGATCCAGTTCGCCGACCACATGATCAAGATCACCATCGACGAGGACGACACCGGTCGCCGCGTGCAGGAGGAGGCGGTGCGGGTCTGGGGCATCGACGCCGGCCGGGCCGACGACCACCTCGGCCGGCCGGAGATCGCGGTCGAGTTCATCCCGGGCACGCGTGAGGTCGCCGGCGCCGAGGTGTGGTTCAGCGGTGAGGGCGCGTCCGACCTGCGGATCCGGGTGACCCCGCTGCGCACCGTGTACCTCAAGGGCGGATCGGGCTATTCCTACGACGGCTACTGGGGCCACGGCATCGACCACGGTGGCCTCGTCGTCGAAGGCGTCACCCACGACATCGCGTCGCCCGAGGGACGTGCGGCGGTGTCGTGGCTGAACGAGACGCTGAGTCGCTACGACGCGAGCGACGGCACCGTCGGGTACGGGATGTACGAGAACCTGTGCGTGGGCATCTACCGGCCCGCCGGGTTCGACGACCCGACGAGCGTGGCGTGATGGACGAACCGCTCGACGACGACACCGCGGCGATCTCGAACGCGCCGAAGTTCCACAAGGACCGCAGCGGGTACGCCGACGCGCTGCGCGGTTGGCTGACCCGGACCATGTCCGGCGTGCGCGACGTCGAGATCACGGAGTTGCAGGTTCCCGTGTCGACCGGGTTCTCGAACGAGACGGTGCTCTTCACCGCCACCTGGCGCGACGACGGTGGATCGCACACGGAACGGTTCGTCGCCCGCATCGAACCGCCCGACGGCGGAATCTTCCCAGTGCAGACGCCCTCGGCCACCCCGTCGGTCGCGTTGCAGCAACGGATCATGGCCGCGGTGGCGGCCGAGCAGGCGGCTCCGGTGCCAAGGGTGCTCGGGTACGAACCCGACCCGGCCGTGCTGGGCCAACCGTTCTTCGTGATGCACTTCGTCGACGGCGTCGTGCCGTCCGACCAGCCCCGCTACACGCAGGCGGGATTCCTCGTCGACGAGGCCACCCCGGCCGAGCGGCGCCGGATGGTGGAGAGCGGGCTGGCGGCGATGGCCGGGCTGCACGCCGTGGACTGGCGCAGAGCCGGGCTCGAGTGGCTCGACCGCTCGGGGACCGGGAATCCGACGACCCGGAACCAGATCGAGCTCTACCGGGAGTACACCACCGCCGAGCTCCAGGGCCGGGCCCACCCGGTGATGGACGCCGCCCTCGACTGGCTCGAGAAGTTCGACCCCGACGACGAACGCGTCGGGCTGTCGTGGGGTGACTCGCGCCTCGGCAACATCATCTGGCAGGACTACACGCCGGCCGCGGTCGTCGACTGGGAGGCGTGCGCGCTGTCGCCGACCGAGGCCGACGTCGGCTGGTGGTTGATGTTCGACCGGATGTCGTTCGACGAGTTCGACACCCCGCGGCTCGACGGCTTCCCCACGCGCGAGGAGATGGTGGCCCACTACACCGCGGTGTCGGGGCGCGAGGTGCGCGACCCGCACTACTGGGAGGTCTTCGCCACCATGCGGTTCTGCGCCATCTTCATCCGCCTGGGCGACCGCATGACCGCCGCCGGCACGATCCCGCCCGACTTGAACCCCGCCATCGGCAACGGGGTGACCGCCTCGCTCGCCCGGCTGCTCGAGATCGAGAACCCGACTCCCCCGGCCTACTGAACACTCTCCGTCGATGACCCGGAACCGTAAGACGTCGCGTAGAGTGAGATCGGAGCCCCCACTCCAACCTTCTCGGGGAGCGATGACGTGACTGCTCTGCAAGCCGCCCACGGTCAGCCGCCGGCGCCCGGTGCCGCCGACGGCCGGATGCTGGTGGTGATCCCCGCCTACGGCCTGGTGCACCTCACCCGCGACGCGGTGGCCGACGCCCTGCGCGAGCCCGACCACGCGCTGGTGCTCGTGATCGACAACGAGGGTGACTACCGGGCGGTGGCGGGCGAAACGATCGTCCGACCGGGCCGGAACCTCGGCTGGCTCCGGGCGTCGAACGCCGGGATGCAGGCGGCCCTCGACGCCGGCGCCACCGGCGCGGTGCTCCTCAACAACGACACCCGGCTCTCCGACGGCTTCTTCGCCGGCCTCGCGCAGGCCCACGAGGCCCGCCGCGACGCGGTCCTCGCCCCGCTCTACGACGACATCGTGCCCGAGCAGCACTACGACCTCACCGACGGGCTGGCATCGTTCGTTCCCCGACCGGTCGAGGTGTCGGCGGCGCGGATCGACGGCACGTGCGTCCTCGTCCCCCGTCACGTGATGCTCGCCATCGGCCTGCTCGACGAGCGACGGTTCGGGCGCCACGGTTGGGGCGGCATCGACGACTACTTCCTCCGGGCCCGCAACGCGGGGTTCGACGTCGCGGTCACCTACCGCAGCTTCGTCCAGCATCTCGGCGGCGGGTCGGCGGGGCGGACCACCCGGTACGCGTACTTCGCGCAGGCGGAGATGATCGTGGGGATGACCCGCAAGTACGGGACCCATTGGCGCGACAACTTCGAACCCGGCCAGTACGGCGAGGCCCAGAGTCACGAGTTGGTGAGCGCGCTGGCGCGCAGCGCCCAGGAGCGGGTCGGCCTCGGCAAGGTCGAGTGGCACAAGCTCCTGAAGCGACCCCACCACTCCTGACTCGGATGTGACCGGCCGGCTCGAACTGGCCTGACCTGGACGGTCAGCCCTTCCAGCACCCGAGGATCGTCACCGCGACCGTCTCCGCGACGTCGGCGGGGGCGAGCTTCTGCTTGCCGAGGGTCGGGGGAAGGTGCGTGGCGTCGACGACCATGACCAGGTTGTCCTTGCGGACGATCATCGAGCCGTTCGGTGTGGCGAAGGCGCCGTCGCCGAGGGGCACGTCGTCGTGCATACGCCCCATCGACATGCCGACGCTGTCGAAGTAGGCGGTGGTCGCCGCGTGGTCCGCCAGTTCCTTCACCGACAGCGTGAAGGAACCGTCGGGATACTCGTAGGTGCACGAGTAGAGGTCGTCGCTCCACGTGGGCGTGGTCACCGCGGTGGTCTTCTGCGCGAGTACACCGGCGATGTCTTTCTGCGCTTCGTCGGCGCAGACCATCGTCGCCTTCTTCGACGGCTTGGCCGCGGTCTCGGCGACGGAGGGCTGGCCCGGGGCCGTCGTCGAGGTCGCCGGCTTGGTCGTGGTGGCCGGTTGATCCGACGCCGACGACGAGCCCCCGCAGCCCACCAGCGTCACCGCCAACAGCACGAGCAGGGCCACCGCACCGCCGGCGATGCCGGCCCGACGGCGGGCGCACGCGGTTCGGTCCGGCGTCATCGCGGCGTCGACTCGGGCTCGGGCTCGGGCGTGCGTTCGGGTGCGGAATCGGGTGCGAACTCGATCGTGCCGTCCGGACGGCGGGCGAAGCGCGCGTCGCGGTCGCGGTGGACGGGCTCGTCCGACGGCCAGGGCCAGCCCCCGAAGCCCGATTGGCGGTAGTCGGCGAAGGCCTGCTCGATGCCCTCCTCGTCGTTCATCACGAACGGTCCGTACTGCGCCACCGGCTGCCCGATCGGGCGGCCCTGGAGCACCAGGACCTCGGCGCCGGCCGCGCTGGCGAGCGTGACCGAAGCGTCGGCCCGCACTACCGCGCCGGTGGCGACGCCGATCTCCTCGCCGTCGACATCGATCGACGAGCCTTCGAACACGTACAGCGTGCGGACGGTGTCGCGCTCGTGCGCCGGTGGCGCGGTCCACCGGGCGCCCGGCTCCAGCCGGACGTGCCAGATGGCGACGTCGGCGTCGGGCCGGGAAGCCCACGAATGGGGCGGCGGGGGTGGCGGCGTGAGCCCGGCGAGCTCACCCGCGATCACCGTGATCTCGGCCTGCGGTCCGTGTGCTCCGTCTCCGGCTCCGTCTCCGGCTCCGTCTCCGGCTCCGTCGGTGTCGACGACCAGCCGCGGGATGTCGGCGTCCCAGAGCATGGCGAAGTGTGGCTCGACCAACTTGTCCTCAGCAGGGAGGTTCAACCAGATCTGGAAGAGCTCGGCCGGGTTGGGTGCGTCGCGGTCGAGGAGCGGGAACGTCTCCGAGTGGACGATGCCGCGGCCGGCGGTGAGCCACTGGACATCGCCGCGGCCGAACCTCGCCGCCGCGCCGAGCGAATCGGAGTGGTCGATCACGCCGTGGCGCACGTAGGTGACGGTCTCGAACCCGCGGTGCGGATGCTGGGGGAAGCCCGGCACGTCCCGGCCGTGGTACATCCGCCAGCCGTCTACGCCGGCGAAGTCCTGGCCGAGGTCACGCCCGTCGAGCGACGCCGCGGGGCCGAAGTCGACGTTGCCGGCCGGGTAGTCGTCGACGTGGTGGACGCAGAACAGGAACGGATCGACCGTGGGCCACACGAATTCCAACGGGAACGTCTGCAGCACCGCACCGGCCATGGACCCAGGGTAGGTCGGCGGTTGGGCCGAACGACTGCGCGGTCACCACGAGTCCGCAGTGCGTTCTTCGCGCGTGCTCGGTGTGGTCTCGCGCGCGTTCCGTGACGCCCGACTTGGCAGAGTTCAGACCGGTTGTCTATCTTTCCGGTCAAGAATTCTCGGGCGGAGGGAAATGATCATGGGGTTCCGGTCCAACACGCGCACGTCGTCGTCTCGCAACCGCGCACCTGATTCCGGCGGGCCACGGTCCCGCGGTCGGCGCCGCTCCGGCGCCTTCCTGGCGATCCTCGCCCTCACCGCGCTGCTCGCGACATTGGCCGCGCCCACGGCGAGCGCGAACTTCAGTCCCCCGCCGAAGAAGCTGCTCGTCACCTTCGGTCCGGCCACGGCCACCGCAGGCAGCACGACCACCTTCACGGTGAACCTGAAGAACGAGGCATCGAGCGGCGATGTCAACACCGTCGATCTCCAGGCGCCGGCCGGATTCCTCGTCACGTCGGCAGTGCTCGGTGTGCACAACGACCCTCCGGGCGAAGCGGAAGAGCCGTACACACCCAGCGTCTCGGTCGTTCCGCCCGGGACGATTCAGCTCCGCAACCTCGACATCGATCCCGGGCAAACCCAGGCGGTCACGATCACCGCGGTCGCGTCCTGCACCGCGAGCGCATTCGCCTGGACAGTGCCGACGCTGCAGTCCGGGTTCACGCTCGACACCGCCAGCGCCCTCGCCGTCTCGGTGACGGGTAGCTGCCACCTGGCCTTCGGCGGGCAGCCGGCCAACGCGGCGAAGAACACGAACATCACGACGTCGCCGTTCAACAACCCGGCCGGTGGCCCGATCACCGTCGCAGTGTTCGGAACCGACAACACGCCGATCACGCTCAGTACCGCTCCGATCACCCTCACCCTCACCGTGCCGAACGGCGCCGGGCTCACGGGTGGCGGCCCGGTGTCGGCCGTCGGCGGGGTCGCATCATTCGCGGCGCTGCAGGTGAACCTCCACGGCAGCTACAGCCTCACCGCCGCGTCGCCGGGGCTCACGTCGGCCACGTCGGGTCCGTTCACCATCGTCGACGCCGCCGCCAGCTGCGCCACGTCCTGTTCGGCCACGGCGAGCGCCACGGCCACCACGACGAACGTGACCGCACCGTCCAACACCGGCACCCTGATCCTGTCGGTCGGCGTCGACACCCTCGACTGCGGCGACAGCGCACTCTGGAACCACGCGCCGAGCGTCACCACCATCGACCAGCAGGGCGTCAACGCGATCAAGACGGCCACGGTCACGATCGACAAGTCGTTCGTCAACTCGTCGCTCAAGAACCGGATCGTGCTGCTCTACCGGGTCTGCTACTCGTCGCCGGTGGCGTTCAAGGACTTCCTCGGCCGCACCACGAACCTCGGGCTGCTGCCCCGGTGCCGTGCTTGGGACGACTTCCTCTACCCGCCGGAGTACCGCCACACGACGGTCCCGCCGTGCGTCGACTCCATCGTCAAGGATTCGGCGGGCAACGTGGTCGAGACGCTCAAGCTCCCGGCCAGCGACCCCCGGATGCGTTGACGCAGGTCAACTGAAACTGGTTTGCACCGACACGAATCCTCGAGCGGCCAGGGCACCCAGCCGCTCGAGGATCGCGTCGCTCTCGGCTCGCAGGTCCTCGGCCGGCGGGCCGACGCCGGTCCGTTCGACCAGGTCGGCCTGCAACAGCAGCGACAGGGCCACCTCGTAGTCGGCGCGGCGGGCGCGGGCGTCGCTGAGGCTCTGCTCGATCGCGGGCCCGGCGGCCTCGAGGTCGCCCAGCCGGAGCCAGCACATGGCCTGGATCCGCCAGAGCAGCGGGTTCTGCGGCCGCACGCCGCCGAGCGCCCGGGCCTGCTCGAGCGTCTGCTCCACCAACTCCAGCGCCCGCTCGACCTCGCCGGCCATCGCGTAGCACTCGGCCAGGCGGGCGTCGGTCTCGAAGACCTCGGCGTGGGCACCGACGGCAAGGGACTCCGCCCGCGATTCCTCGAACAGCCGCTCGGCCTCGGCGTAGTCGCTCCGATAGGCCGCGACCCGGGCGAGGTTGCACTTGGCGAAGGCGACGCCTGAGCGGCGGCCGGCGCCCCGCCAGAAGTGGAGCGCGTCGAGGAACAACTCGCTTGCCTCATCGAGCCGGCCCTGGTCGAGCGCGATCTCCCCGATGTTGCTGGCGCAGAACGCGGGCATCACGGTGTCGCCGGTGCGCAGGCCGATCTCCCGCGATCGACCGTACAGCTCGAGCGCGTCGGACCACTCGCCCCGGTAGTAGGCGAACGCGCCGAGCATGTTCAACACGCTCGCCTGGCCGGTCAGGTCACCGAGCTTCTCGCAGAGGGCGAGCGCGCGGGGGAGGTTGACGGCGTCGTCGAGGCGCCCGAGATCCATGTAGGCCCAGTCGCGCACCCGGAGCGCGTGCGCCAACGCGTCGTCGGCTCCCACGGCCTCGGCTTCGGCGACGGCAAGCGTGCACCACCGGATCGCGCGCGCGTGTCGGCCGCCTTCCTGACAGAAGTGGCCGTACCACGCGAGGAGCTGGGCCCGGCGGCGGGCCGCGTCGTGGCCCTCGACCCCTTCGAGCGTCTTGAGTCCCCGCGTGATCCAGCGCAGCGCCTGCGAGTACCGGTCGAGCCAGCCCTGGACCCACGCCAGCTTCATCAGCAATCCGGCTTCGGTCACCGGATCGTCGCGGACGAGCCGGCGGGCCGCGCGGTAGGCCCGTTGCGCGGCCGCGTACGTACCCACCCGGTCGAGGACGTCGCCCAGCTCCTCGTGGACTCCGATCAGCTGCTCGACGCCGAGCTCCGGGAGCGCACGGGAGGCCTGGATCGCCCGCTCGTAGAGCTCGGCCGCTTCGACGTTGGCGTACACCGCCTTTGCCTGCGCGGCGGCGACCAGCGAGTAGTCCCACGCCTCGACGAAGCGCTGCGCGTGCAGGTAGTGCACCGAGAGCCGGGCCGCCGCGGTGTCGGGTTCGTCGCCCGCCGACTCGCGGATCAGGTCGGCGACCTGCGCGTGCAGTCGTCGTCGCACGCGGTACGAGAGCCCTTCGTACGCACAGTCGCGCACGAGCGCGTGCTCGAAGGCGACCATGCCCGAGTCGTCGTTCGACAAGAAGCCGGAGAGGCGGGTCCACACGTCGTCGTCGCGCGGCGGCACGACGTCGAACACGGCCGGCAGCAGGTCGCGCGGGAACGACCGCCCGAGTACCGATGCCCGCCGGAGGAACATGCGGTCGTTCGGTGGCAGACGGTCGATGCGGGCGGTGATGAGGGCCTCGATGGTGTCGGGGAGCGCGTCCATCGAATCCGAGTCGCGCACGGTCGCGACGAGCTCCTGCAGGAAGAGGGGGTTCCCGCCCGACCGCTCCGCCAGCGCCGCGAGCTCGTGCGCCGGGATCGGCGAGCGTTCGGTGGCCACGCGGAGGAGCTCGGCGGCGTCCTCGGGCCCGAGCGGTTCGAGCCGTACCGTGGTCGCGGTGCCTTCCCGGGGCGTGAATCCGGAGTCGGTGTCGCGCCGGGTCACGCAGATCAGGCACGGAAGGAAGCCGACCGTGGTCGCGAGGTCGCCGAGCAGGTCGGCCGACGCCTCGTCCATCCAGTGCGCGTCCTCGAACAACACCAAGGTCGGTGTCGACATGACGTGCGCGAGGACACCCCGCATGACCTCGCCGAGGCGCGCGCGCCGGAACCGCTCGTCGAGTTGCGCGATCTCCGGAGTGTCGGGCATGTCGACGTCGATCACGCGCGCGACCAGCGGGGCCCAGGCGTGGTACTCGGGGGCGAGCGCGGCGAACACCGTCTCCAGCCGCTCCCGGGCCTCGTCCCCGGGCAGGGTCGCGGGGATGCCGAGCTGCTCCCGCAGCAGGACGCGGAACGGGAAGTACGGCGTCGACGACTCGTAGGGCTCGCAGGCGGCCGCGATCTGGGTCATGGCGCTCGCCCGGCGTTGGAGCTCCTCGACGAGGCGCGACTTCCCGAGCCCCGGTTCACCAACCAGCTCCACCAGCGCGCCCTCGCCCGCGATCGCCGCCCGCATCGCGCGCGTCATGACGTCGACCTCGACCTTGCGGCCGATGAGCGGTGACCCGACCGTGGTCGACGACACCTTGGCCCCCACCGGCGCCCCGACTGCGAACGCAGTGACCGGCTTGGCCTTGCCCTTCACGAGGAACGGCTCGAGGGCCGTGGTGTCGAACGCGGTGGGCGATCCTTCGATGACGCTCTCGGTGGCGAGGATCTCCCCCGGCCCGGCGCGCGCCATGACCCGGGCGGCCAGGTTCACCGCGTCGCCCATCACGGTGAACGTGCGCCGGTACCGCGGGCCGATGTCGCCCACGAAGGCATCACCGCGGTTGACGCCGATCCGGAGCGAGATCGCGCGCTCGCGTTCCATGATCTCGCGCAGGGCCAACAGCATTCGGCGTTCGTCGTCGCCCGAGCTCTTCGGTGCACCGGCGGTGAGGATGACCTTGCCGCCGTCGTGATCGACGTCGGTGCCGAGGAACGCGATGCCCTGCCGGTCGACGGCGCGCTGCACGTCGGTGATCATGTCGTCGATCTCGCGGGTGGCATCTTCCGCGCTGCGGGACTCGATCAGCTCGTCGGTGCCGTCGAAGTGGACGAAGGCCACCGTGACCCGCCGGTGCTCGGGCTCCACCGAACCGGCGACCAACGACTCCCGGACCGCGACGGAGATGCAGACCGAGATGTCGACCGCGAGTGCGGCCGCGGTGCTCGCGGGGCGGGGCTCGATGCGGGTATCGGGCGCACGGAGGAGCAGGAATCCGGGGCCCTTGGCCGCGCCGACGTAGTTCGCACGGATGGCGGCGGCGGTGGTGGGGCTGACGAGGATCTCCCCGGCGCCCGCGGTCGACTCCATCTCGACGACGGTGGTGGCCGCGGGCCCCGCGACGACGAGCTCACGGTGCGAGCGTCCGACGAGGAACAGGTGGAACACGCCGGTGTGCACGCCCACCGACATGCGCAGCGAGACCGATTGGCCCGATACGTCGAGCCGGCCGATCCGTCGCAACGTCCGGCGCATGCCGATCGCGGCACGGCACGCGCGCCCTTCGTGGCCGTCGCCGTCGAACAGGAGGAGCAAGGCGTCGCCCCCGAACTTCAGGAGGCCGCCCCCTTCGTCGTAGGCGACGGTGAGGAGCTCGGAGAAGCACGCCCCGATCGTCTCGGCCAGGAGCTCGGCGCCGACCTTGCCCAGGCGGGCCAACCGTTCCGAGAGCTTGGTGAAACCGGAGATGTCGACGAAGACGACGGAACCCGCCACCGCCTGGTGCTGCGCGTCGGGAGCCTCCGACAGCCAGTCGAGCACCAGGGACGGGAGATAGGGCTCGAGCCGGTTCCCGGCAGTGTTCACCGGCTCACCGGCTGTTCTCCCCGTGTCCGCCCATACACCGCCTGCGGCTCCACCGTCGCCACTGCGCGCGATCCCCGGCTGCCCCCCGATTTGCGCAGTGCGCAGGCGAGTGTACCCACCGTCGTTCCATCCCTGCCGCCGGCTCACCGGTGGTGGGAACCGCGCGCCGCGCCCGCTCGTTGACAGGAGGATCGACCACCACGGCCGACCACGACGATCGACCCACGAAGATCGACACCGGTCACGAACCGTCGAAACGGAACGCGCATGGACTCGGACCAGCAGCTGGCAACCCTCCCCCAATCTCGTGCCCGCGATGCCGGCGGCCGAGACCGCGGTGGCCTCGAGCGTGGGGCGGAGCGCCCGAACGACCTGACCGTCGCGATCTGCGGCATCGTGCTCCGCATCGACCGCTACGCCGCCCGCCGCGAATCGACGCGGGGACCGCTCGCCGCGTTCTTCGAACCCGACGGGAACGCGTCCGCCTAGCGCCGCCGCACCCCGATCGCGCCGTCGGGCATGCGGGTACGATCCGCACCCGACGGGCGGGTTGACGTGCGAGCGTGACGAACCGGGCAGGGACGATGCGAAGAGCGCGATGCGGGCAGGGGCGATGCGGGCAGTAGGCGTCGTCGAGTTCGGCGGCCCCGATGCGCTCCGCGTCGTCGAGGTGCCGGAGCCGCACGCCGGCCCGGGCGAGGTCCGCATCCGCGTCCACGCCGCCACCGTCAACCCCACCGACACCTACATCCGCAACGGCGCGCGCGCCGACCTCACCCGCGACATCCCTCCTCCCTTCGTGCTCGGTATGGACGCGGCGGGCGTGCTCGACGAGATCGGTGACGGCGCGAGCACCGGCTTGCAGATCGGCGACCGCGTGATGGCGGTCACGCGCCCGCTCGGTGCGCACGGTGCCTACGCGGAATGGCTCGTGGTGCCGGCGGAGTCGGTGGCCGCGTCGCCCGTCGGCAGCACCGACGTCGAAGCGTCGACCCTGCCGATGAACGGGCTCACCGCGCGACTGACCCTGGATCTCCTGGGCCTGCGCGCGGGCGAGTGGCTCGCGGTGACCGGCGCCGCCGGCGCGTACGGGGGCTACGTGGTCCAGTTGGCCAAGGCCGACGGCTTGCGGGTCATCGCCGACGCGGCCGCGTCCGACGAGGCGCTCGTGCGGTCGCTCGGCGCCGACGTGGTGGTCCGCCGGGGCGACGACGTCGCCGACCGGATTCGCGACGTCGCGCCCGACGGTGTCGACGCGGTCGCCGACGGCGCCCTCATGGACGCGCTCGTCCTCCCCGCGGTCCGCGACGGCGGCGCGCTCGCGGTGGTCCGCGGCTTCGCAGGCGAGACCGAACGCGGGATCGTGATCCACCCGGTCTGGGTGCGTGACTACCTCACGGCGCAGGCCGCGCTCGACCGGCTCGGGCGCCAGGCCGAGGCCGGCGCGGTCACGCTCCGGGTGGCTGCCACCTTTCCTCCGGAACGGGCGGCCGATGCGCACCGACAGCTCGAGGCAGGCGGTACCCGCGGCCGGTTGGTCATCGAGTTCTGAGCCGCGTCCCGCGGGCCGGAATGCTCGTCGTCGCCACGATCCCTGGCATCCTGTCGGGTCCGGGCGCCGACGAGGTCGAGAGTGAAGTGACCGACACCGAAGAATTCCGCGAGCGCATCCGCGCCGCGACCGAGCTGCTCGAGACGGTGGTGTGCGATCCGTCGGTGCTGGAGGTCATGGCGGAGGAGGAGCGGATCCGGTTCGTGAACGCGGCCGGCGACGTCTTCTGCCCCGACGTCGAGGAACGCCGTCGCCGGAGCAAAGCCCGGCAACGCCGGCAACGCACCGCGCGGCTCCGGAACGACGAAGAGGTCCTCGCCGAGACGGGGATCCGTCGGTTGCGGGCCAAGCCGGTCTTCACCACGCCCAACGTGTTCCCGCCCGAACAGTTCGTGCAGCACGAGCTGCCGGCCGATGCCGACGGCCCCGAGCTGCGTGATCCCCAACACTGTTACGTGTGCAAGGCGCCGTTCTCCGTCGTGCACCACTTCTACGACCAGCTGTGCCCGGAGTGCGCCGAGTTCAACTACGCCAAGCGCACTGAGTCGGCCGACCTGCGGGGCCGGGTCGCGCTGCTCACCGGCGGTCGGGTGAAGATCGGGTACCAGGCGGGCATCAAACTGTTGCGCGCGGGCGCCCGGTTGATCGTCACCACCCGCTTCCCGCGCGACGCCGCGTCGCGGTACGCCCGCGAACCCGACTTCGACGAGTGGGGTGACCGGCTCGAAATCTTCGGGCTCGACCTCCGCTACACGCCGAGTGTCGAGGCGCTCTGTCGTCACCTCGACGCGTCCCTCGACCGGCTCGACTTCATCGTGAACAACGCGTGCCAGACCGTGCGACGGCCGCCCGAGTTCTACCGGCACATGATCGAAGTCGAGTCGGCCTCGCTGGAGCAGATGCCGGTGCCGGTACGCGCGCTGGTGGGCGAGTACGACGAGCTCCCCGATCTCGCCGACGCCCCCGCCCTCTCGCAACGCGCCCTCCTGCCCGGCGAGGCCCACCCGAAGCACCACCTTTTCCCAGAGGGGCGACTCGATCAGGACCTGCAGCAGGTCGATCTCCGCGACCGGAACTCGTGGCGACTCATGCTGGCCGAGGTACCCACCGTCGAGTTGTTGGAGACGCAACTCGTGAACGCGGTCGCGCCGTTCGTGCTCAACGCGCGGCTCAAACCGCTGATGCTCCGTTCGCCCGAGCGCGACAAGCACGTCGTCAACGTGTCGGCGGTCGAGGGACAGTTCTACCGACGCTTCAAGACCACGAAGCATCCGCACACCAACATGGCCAAAGCGGCGCTCAACATGATGACGCGCACGAGTGCGGCCGAGTACCAGGCCGACGGCATCCACATGAACAGCGTCGACACCGGTTGGGTCAGCGACGAGGACCCGCTCGACATCGCCACCCGCAAGACCGCCGAGCACCGGTTCCATCCGCCGCTCGACATCGTCGACGGCGCGGCGCGCATCGTCGATCCGATCATCGCCGGCTTCAACACCGGCAACCACGTGTACGGCCAGTTCCTGAAGGACTACCGGCCCACCGACTGGTGACGGGCCATTCGTGGTGACGGGCCGCTGATCTACGATCGGCCGATGGCCGGTTTCACGCGAGGGTTCAAGGGCCGCGGGCGGGCCGCGCGGGATCCCCGCCTGCCACCCGGTCAGTACGACACGGGGAAGCAGTGGCCGACGCTCACCGCCGAGGCGACCCCGAAGCTGTCGACCGACGAGTGGACGTTCCGGATCGAGGGGCTGGTCGAGCGGCCCACCACGTGGACGTGGGACGAGATCCACGCGCTCCCGCCGTCGACCTACAACGGCGCGATCCACTGCGTCACCACGTGGTCGAAGTTCGACATGACGTTCACCGGCGTGTCCGTCGACACGCTGCTCGCCGGCACCGGCGTGCTCCCTGCCGCCACCCACGTCCTGGCCACCTGCCACACGGGGTACACGACCAACCTCCCGTTGGCCGACGTCACCGGCGGGAAGGCGTGGGTGGTCTGGGAAGCGGAAGGCGAACCCCTGAAGCGGGCCCACGGTGGGCCGGCCCGGCTGCTCGTCCCCCACCTCTACTTCTGGAAGAGCGCCAAGTGGGTGAGCGGCCTGCGGTTGCTCGATCACGACGAACCCGGCTTCTGGGAGCGCAACGGCTACCACGACCGCGGCGACCCCTGGCTCGAGCAGCGCTACCAGGGTGACTGACCCGGCACCCGCGGCGTCGCCCGCGCGGCCGCCGTCGGTGCCGTCGGCCACTGCGGCGACGTCGTGGCAGCGGGCGACGGTGCTGTCGATCCACGACGAGAACCCGCGCACCAAGACGTTCCGCCTCGCGCTCCCCCGGCCCGCGCCGCGGCTCGCCGGTCAGCACTACGTGGTGCGCCTCACCGCGCCCGACGGCTACACCGCGGCGCGTTCGTACTCGGTGGCGTCGGCCCCCGACGACACGAACGAGTTCGAGCTCACCGTCGAACGCCTCGACGACGGCGAGGTGTCCGGCTTCCTCCACGAAGAGGTCGTGCCCGGCGACGAGCTCGAGGTACGTGGGCCGATCGGCGGTTGGTTCGTGTGGGACGCCGACCACCCCGGCGGTGCTCGTCGGCGGCGGTTCCGGCATCGTCCCGCTGATGGCGATGCTGCGGCTGGCCCGCCGCGAGCAGCACACCGATCGCGTGCGCCTGGTGCAGTCGGTCCGCACGCCGACGGATCTGTACTACGCCGACGAGTTCCCGGGCCCCGAGACGACGGTCGTGTACACGCGGGAGAACCCGCCCGGTGCGAGCCGTCCGCCCGGGCGCATGACCGTCGACGATCTCGCGCCCGCGCTGCTGCCCGACGCCACCGCGTACGTGTGCGGGTCCGCCGGTTTCGCCGACGGTGCCACCGACCTGCTCGTGGAGCTCGGGGTGCCGAGCGCGAACATCCGCGTCGAGCGCTTCGGTCCTACCAGCTGAGGCGTGCGGACGCGCGACTCACCACACCCCGAACAGTCGTCCCAGACCCGCCACGATCGCGGCGTCGAACAGCAACGCGACCGCGATCGCACGCCAGGACGGCCGGTAGACGGTGCTGGTCTCCACCCGCGCTGCGCGTCGACCGAGCCACAGGGCCATAGGGAAAAGTGTGCCCATATCGGGCAAGCGCGACGCGGATACCGCCGCAAACCGTTGCCGATGCTGGCGGTCGGTGCCGGGGTCGTGCTCAGACGGTGATCGCCAGGTGATCGTGCACGGAGCGCACCGCGCTCGATCCTTCGCCGACCGCGGCGGCGACGCGCTTCATCGAACCGTGGCGCACGTCGCCGACCGCGAACACACCGGGCACCGAAGTCTCGAACGGCAGCGGATCCCGTCCCGCGAACGCGGGGCTCGACGCCACGGGCTCGGGCAGCTCCCGATCGGTGAGCACGAAGCCCGCCGGATCGAGCTCCACCGCGTTGGCGAGCCACTCGGTGGCGGGATCAGCGCCGATGAAGCAGAAGAGCCCGGAGCACGGGAACGTGCGGTGCTCGCCGGTCGGGGTGTGCTCGACGGTGACGCGTTCGAGCCGGGTGTCGCCCGCGAGGGCGCGGACCTCGGTGCTCGCGAGCAGCGTGATGCGCGGGTCGGCGTCGATCCGCTCGATGAGGTAGCTCGACATGCTGTGCGCCAGGTTGTCGCGGCGAATCGCGATGGAGACCCGGCTCCCCTGTTGCGCGAGGTAGATCGCCGCCTGCCCGGCGGAGTTCCCGCCGCCGACGACGACGATGTCGGAGCCGCTGCAGATGCGCGCCTCGAGATCGGTGGCCGCGTAGTACACGCCCGCACCTTCGAAGCGTTCGAGGTCGTCCACCGCGAGGCGTTGGTAGCGCGCGCCCGACGCGACGATCACCGTGCGCGTGGGGAGCTCGCTCCCGTCGGCCAACACGACCACGTGGAATCCCGCCTCGGTGCGCAGACCGGCCACGACACACGGCGCGTTGAGACTGGCGCCGAGGCGTTGGGCCTGGATCGCGGCGCGCGACGTGAGCTCCTCCCCCGAGACACCGTTCGGGAACCCCACGTAGTTCTCGATGCGCGAGCTCGACCCCGCTTGACCTCCGACCACGAGCGCCTCGAGCGACACCGTGTTGAGTCCTTCGGAAGCGCCGTACACCGCGGCGGCGAGACCGGCGGGACCGCTCCCGACCACCACCAGGTCGAACACGAAACCGGGCGCGGGATGGAACGTGAGCCCGAGGTGCTCGGCGAACTCGCCCGGGGTCGGGCGGCGCAGGATCGCGGTCGGGGTGACGACGACCGGGGTGTGCACCGGGCGCAGGCCCATGCTGGCGAGCAGCACGCCGACGTCGTCGGCGTCTTCCAGGTCGATCCAGCTGTACACGAGGTGGGACCGGGCGGCGAAGGCCCGCAGGGCGGTGGCCTCGGGCGAGAACCGGGAGCCGATGATGCGGATGGCATCCGCGCCGGGTCCGGCCCGGAGGGCTTCGCGGCGGGCCACGAGGGTGCGGAAGATGATGTCGGCGATGTCCGGTTTCGAGCTCATCAGCCGGCGGAACTCGGGGAGGGGGATCACCAGCACGCGCCCGGGACGCGTGACCCGGGCGGTGAGGTAGGGCCGTTGGCCGGTGAGGAGGTTCAACTCGCCCAGGAACCGCCCCTCACCGTGGACGGTGACGAGGACATCGCGGTCGCGGTCGGGGCGGACGATCTCGACTTCGCCCTCGAGGACCACGATGAAGTCGACCGTCTCGTCGCCGGCCTCGAAGAGCAGATCGCCGACCGCGATCGGCCGTTCCGCGCCGTACGGCGCCAGGTCGGCCAGCGCTGCCGCGTCGAGCGTGGTTGCGATCGGGTCGTCCGGGCCCGGCAGGCCCGGCCGTTCGTCGGCGGGTTCGGAGGGTGGAGCCGACGGGGGGACGTGGAGTGTGCGGTCGGACGCGTGCGGTTCGGTCACCCCGCCCAAGGTAGCGGCGTGTCGTGCGGCGCCGCCGAGCGCCTAGCGTGACCGCATGCCGATTCGCACTGCCCCCGTCGTCGCCGGCGCGCTGGTCGGCGGCTACGTCGTGGCCCGCCAGACGAAGGTGCGCGCGCTCGGAGGCGCGGTGCTGCTCGCCGGCGGTCTCGTCGCCGGGCGGCAGTGGCTCGCCACCACCGGCCCGCTCGGTACCGCAGTCCTCACCGCGGTCTACCTCGGTGGGTTCGGCGCGTCACACCCGTTGGCGAAGAAGATCGGTCCGTGGCCCGCGGTCCTGGCGGTCGCGGGCACGAGCGCAGTGGCGGCCGCGGTCATCTGCGATCGCAAGGCGTAACCGGGGTGGACGAGCCCGGGCTCCCGTAGCCCAGTCGAGACGCGTGCCCACTTCTGCCCTCGCGAACCTGGTGCCCTACGGCTGGAACGCCGAGTGGGCCGAACGGCTCACCGCGTTCCCCGATTGTCAGCCCGCGCGCGTCGTGCGCCACGACGGCGCGGGATTACTCGTCGCCGCGGTCGACGGGGTGATCGCGCTCCCCTTCGAACGCCGACTCGATCCACCGCCCACCGTGGGCGACTGGATCGCCTACGACGGCACCGGACCGGTGGCGGTGCTCCCCCGAGCATCGCTGTTGCGCCGGCGGTCGGCCGAGGGTGTCACCGATCAGGCGTTGGCCGCGAACGTCGACGTCGTGCTCCTCGTGTGCGGACTCGATCGGCCGGTGCGCGCCGGGCGGATCCGTCGCAGCGCCGCCCTCACCCGCGACGCGGGCGCGACGCCGGTCGTCGTGCTCACCAAGGCCGCGCTCGCGACCTCGCCCGAGACCGTCGTGGAAACGGTCGTCGCCGCCAACCCCGGGCTCGACGTGATCCTGGTCTCGGCGGTCGAAGGGATCGGGCTCGACGGCCTGCGCCACCTCGCGCGAGGTCGCACCGTCACCATGCTGGGTGAATCCGGTGCGGGGAAGTCGAGCCTGGTCAACGCGTTGTTGGGGGCCGACGTCGCCGCCACCGCCGCGGTGCGCGACCGCGACGCCAAGGGTCGTCACACCACGACGACGCGCGAGCTCCATGTGCTGCCGACGGGTGGGGTGCTGATCGACAGCCCGGGCATCCGTGCCGTCGGCCTCCGGGTCGATCCCGACGCGGTCGACGCCACGTTCACCGACATCGAGGACCTCGCCGAGCACTGCCGCTTCACCGATTGCGGTCACGACTCCGAGCCCGGGTGCGCGGTCGTGGCCGCCATCGCCGACGGCTCGCTGGCGGCCGAGCGGCTCGACACGTGGCGTGCCTTCCACCGGGAGGCCGACGCGGCGGCGCTGCGGGCCCAGCCCCACGAACGCCGCCGGCGAGACAGGGAGGCGGCCCGGATCCCGAAGGACGCCCAACGCCGCAAGCGTTAGCGTCCGTCCGCGATCCCGAACTCCACGGCGGCCGCGCCGCGACCGCCTCGATCCCGAAGGAAGTACCGATCACCATGAGTCCGCAGCGACCCACCGACGTCACCCCCATCGACGACTGGAGCCGTCTCCTCGACGGCAAGGTGGCGGTTGTCACCGGTGGCGGCGACGGCATCGGCGGCGCGGTGTCGCGGCTCTTCGCCCGCCACGGCGCGTTGGTCGAGATCGCCGAGATCGATCCCGAACGGGCGGAGACCGCCCGCGCCGACATCGAGCGCGACGGCGGTACCGCACGCGCGCACGTCGTCGACGTCACCGATGCCGCCGACGTCGGCCGTCTCGCCGACGCGGTGCTCGGCACGCGCGGGCACATCGACGTGCTCGTGAACAACGTCGGGGACTTCCGCCCGCTCGTGCGGTTCGAGGACTCGAGCCCCGAGACGTGGAAGACGATGTACGACATCAACCTCTTCCACGTGTTCGCGGTCACGCACGCGTTCCTCCCGTCGATGAAGGAGCACGGCGGTGGTTCCATCGTGAACCTGCATTCGGTCGAAGGCCTACGCGGTTACCCCGGTGAACCGGTGTACGGCGCGTTCAAGGCGGCGGTCGCGCACTTCACCACCTGTCTCGCGGTGAACGTCGGGCATCACGGCATCCGGGTCAACGGCATCGGGCCGGACCTCACGCAGTCCCCCCAGGTCGACTACCTCGCGCCGCGTTACGTCGAGCACGACGACCTGTGGCAGTCGTGGGCGCCGGTCGGTCGGCTCGGCTGGCCCGACGACCAGGCGCGCGTCGCGCTGTTCCTCGCGTCCGATCAGTCGGGGTACGTCACCGGGCACAACATCCCGGTCGACGGCGGCACCAAGGCCGGCGCGGGCTGGTTCTGGTCTCCGGCCGCCCAGGGTTTCATCAGCCGGCCGACGGGAATTTCGACGTCTTGACCGTCCGTTCGCAGGCCCCGGCGCCCATCGGCACCGCCCTGGTGCTGGGCGGCGGGAGCGACATCGCCGCGGCCACCCTCCCCCGGTTCGCCGCCCTCGGCCTCGAGCGGGTGGTCCTCGCGGTGCGCCGGCGCCCCCCGCTTCCTGCTCCGCCTGCCCCCGCACCGGACGTGCTCCCCGCGACTCTGGCGGTCTCGTTCCTGCCGTGGGACGCGGGCGACGTCACCGCCCACGACGTGCTCGTGCGCGACGCCGGCGCGATCCTGGGCGAGATCGACCTCGTGCTCTGCGCGGTCGGGATGCTCGGTCATCACGCGGGCCTGGGTATGTCGGCCACCGACGTCGACGAGATGATCCGGGTCAACTTCGCGGGCGCGGCCGCGGCACTGGCGGCCGCGTCGACCGTGCTCGTCGAGCAGGGCCGGGGCACGATCGTCGTGCTGTCGTCGGTGGCGGGCGTCCGGCCGCGGCGCTCGAACTACGTCTACGGATCGAGCAAGAGCGGCCTCGACGCGTTCGCCCTCGGCCTGGGCGACGCCGTACGGTCGGCGGGCGTGAACGTCATCGTGATGCGGCCCGGGTTCGTGCGGTCGAAGATGACCACCGGCCTGCCGCCCGCACCGTTCGCCACCGACCCCGACACCGTGGCCGCCGCGATCGTGGCCGCGGTCCGCAAGGGCCACCACGGTGTGGTCTGGGTGCCGCCGGTGCTGGGACCGCTGTTCGGCGTGCTGCGCATCGTCCCCGCACCGGTCTGGCGGGTCATCGCCGGCGATCGGTGAGCGGCGCGTGAGGATCCGCTTCGCCGTGGCGCCCGGCATCGCCTGGGACGACGCCGCCGGGTTCGGCGCGTTCGTCGACGCGCTGGAGACGTTGCGGTTCGACACCGTCTGGCTCTCCGACGTCCCGCTCGCGTCGACGCTCGATCCCCTGCTCGGGCTCACCTACGCCGCGTCGCGCACGACGAGGCTGAAGCTCGGCGCCAACGTCGTTCCGTTGGGCCGCAACCTGTTCCGGTTCACCAAGGAACTGGCGCAGATCGACCGGCTCAGCGGCGGCCGGCTCCTCCTGAGCTTCGTGCCCGGGATCGGCGCACCGGGTGAGCGCGCGACGCTCGGCCTGGGCGACGCGAACCGGGGCGCCTACCTGGAGACGATCATCCCGCTCGTGCGGCGCTGGTGGGCCGGGGAGACGGTCGAGCACCACGGCGACGGGTTCGACATCCCCCCGATCACATTGGACCCGCTCCCCGTGCAGCAGCCGCTCGAGATCTGGCTCGGCGGGCGCGGGCCGCTCGCGCTGGCCCGGGTCGGGAAGTTCGCCGACGGCTGGCTCGGCGGGCTCACGACGCCCCACGACGCGGGTCGGGCCCGCGCCGCCATCGAGCACGCGGCCGCCGACGCGCACCGCGAGATCGACGCCGATCACTTCGGCGTGGGCATCACGTACGGGCGCACCGCGCCCGATCCCGACCTCATCCGCGGCGTCCAGGCGCGCCTGCCCCCCGGCACCGACGTCGCCGCGGTGCTGCCGGTCGGACGCGACGCCCTGCGCCGCCTGATCGGTGACTACGTGGGCGAGGGCATGTCGAAGTTCGTGATTCGCGGCCTCGCCGGTCCCGGCGCGTGGGACGACGAGCTGGCGTGGCTGGCCGACGCCGTCTTCGATCTCCAGACCTGACCCAGTACCCACAACCGGAGGAGAACCCCTGTGGACACCGACTCGACCCATCCCCAGTACTCCAGCTCGGTCACGATCGCCCGACCGGTCGGCGACGTCTACGCGATGGTCACCGACATCACCCGCATGGGCGAGTGGAGCCCGGTGTGCACCGGATGCTGGTGGGACGAAGGCGACGGTCCGCGCGTCGGTGCCTCCTTCACCGGGCGCAACGTGCTCCCCGACCGCACGTGGGAGACCCACTGCGAGGTGGTGAAGGCCGAGACCGACCGGGAGTTCGTGTGGGAGGTCGGACCCGGGATCGCGCGCTGGGGCTTCACCCTCGCCGCGGTCGACGGTGGCACCGAGCTGACCCAGTCGTGGGACTTCCTGCCCCAGGGCCTGGCGTTCTTCGCGAAGCGCTTCGGTGACGAGAGCGCGGCGCAGATCGCCGATCGCACGGCCGCGGCCCGCTCCGGGATTCCCGCGACCCTGGCCGCGATCAAGCAGTCGGCCGAGGCCGCCTGAGCGATCAGGCCAGCCTGGTCAGGCCGGCTCGATCAGGCCAGCTCGATCAAGAGGCGCGGGCGACCGGGTCGGCGGGCTCGACCGGCTCGACGGTGCGCGTGCGCGCCGCACGCGGGAGCGCGGCGTCGATCGGCTCGCGGTGCGTCTTCGTCCAGTCGTGCTTCTGGGTGACCTGGCGCACGGTCGAGCGCGTGAGCACCGGCCAGATGAGCCAGGTGTACAGCGCGTAGAGGTGGCCGACGAGGAAGCCGATGATCCAGCCGCGCGGCCCTTCGGTCCGTCGTCCCGCGACGCAACCGAGCACCGTCCCCCCGAACGCGAGCAGGTACACGACGACCAGTTGCCACGTGGGCCCGCCGCTCCAGAACGGCGCCACCCCGGTGAGCGCGAACACCAGCGAGACCGCGAGCGCGATGCCGACGAAGCCCTGCCAGAACGGCATCAGCAGGTAGGCCAGGAGCTCGAACCGCGCCGCGGCGGGAACGGCGCCCGGGCCACCGGGCGGACGAGGCCGATGGCCTGCAGGTTGCCCTGTGACCACCGGGTGCGTTGCCGGAGCAGCGGGCGCAGCCGGGGCAGCCCCTGTTGTTCGACGACCGCCCGCAGGTCCTGGCGGCCTTCCCAACCGGCGGCGACCAGTCGGAGGCCGAGGTCCTGGTCCTCGGTGAGCCGGTCCCGCCAGGGCCCGGGGCCGACGGCGATGGCCTCGAGCGCGCTGACCCGGTTGAACTGACCGTTGCCGCCCATGCCGGCGGTGCCCCAGTCGTTGCGACCGGCCTGGAACAGGTGGCCGTACACCGAGAACTCGACGTCCTGCATCCAGGTGAGCAGTCGGCCGCGGTTGTAGATGCGGACCCGGGCCTGCACCCCTCCCACCGCGGGGTCGGCAAAGTGCGACGCCGCGTAACGCGGCGCGTCGCGGTCGAGGCGCCCGTCGGCGTCGACGACCACCACGACGATGCGATCGCGGTCGACGTCGCCCGCCTGGTCGGCGAGCACGGTGAACGCGTAGTTGAGCGCGGCGGCCTTGCCGATGCGGGCGTCGGGCAACTGCCGATGCAGCACGAGCAGATCGGGGTCCTTGATCGAGTCGAGCACCGCGGCGGTGCCGTCGTCGGACGCGTCGTTGATCACCACGATGCGACGGTGCGCCACCGGGATCGCGAGCAGCCGGGCGACGCTGTCGCGGATCGTGGTCTCCTCGTTGAGCGCGGGCACGAGGAACCACCACACGAAGCCGTCGGCGCCGTCGGGCGGCACCGCGGGTGGGCGGAACTCCACGTGCCACGACCGCACGAACAGCATGGCCGTCCAGAGGAACATGGCCACCACGAGACCGAGCGCGACGGTGAAGAACACCTGCCACCCGGCCGGCAGGCCACTGAAGAACAGCAGCGCGATCACCCCTGCGGGGAAGCCGTCGCCTCGTCCAGCTCGTGGATCGCGAGCGACTCCGGCAGCGCGAGCCCGGCGGCCCGGGCGATGGCGTGGCGGCTGTACCCGGGCCCGAACTGCTCGGGCGGGTCGCTGCCGAGGAGCACGTGCTCGAGCGCGGCGACGATGCGGTGCGCCGCCTTCCCGTCGCCGTACGGGTTCGACGCGTGGGCCATCTCCGCGTAGGCGATGGGATCCTCGATCAAGCTGCTCGCCTCGGTGACGATCCGGTCCGGGTCGGTCCCGATGAGCCGCAGCGTGCCGGCCGCGATGCCCTCGGTCCGTTCCGTCGTCTCCCGCAGGACCAGCACCGGCTTGCCGAGTGAGGGTGCCTCTTCCTGGACGCCGCCGGAGTCGGTGATCACGAGGTACGAGCGCTTCAGGAGCCGGGCGAACGTCGCGTAGCCGAGCGGCTCGGTGAGCAGCACGTTGTCGAGGCCCGACAGTCGCGCGCCGAGCACCTCGCGCACGCGCGGGTTCGGGTGTAGCGGCAACACGAAGGAGACGTCGGGTTGCGCAGCGGCGAGGCGGGCGACACCCTCGCCGATGTCGGCCAGGCCGTCGCCCCAGTTCTCGCGTCGGTGCGCGGTGATCACGACGACGCGCCGGTTGCTGTCGCAGAGGGCCTGCAACTCGGGGTTGGCGAACCGGACATCGAGCGTGGTCGCCCACTGGAGCGCGTCGATGCCGGTGTTGCCGGTCACGAAGATCTGGCCGACGGGGACGTTCTCGCGGATCAGGTTCTGCAGGTTGGTCGAGGTCGGCGCGAAGTGCAGCGCGGCGACGCGCGTGATCACTTCGCGGTTCAGCTCCTCCGGGAACGGCGAGAGGTTGCTCGAGGTGCGCAGCCCGGCCTCGACGTGCATCACCGGGATGCGCATGTGGAACGCCGACAGTGCGGCCGCCATCGCCGAGCTGGTGTCGCCGTGCACGAGCACCGCGGCGGGGAACCGACCGTTGAGGATGTCCTCCGCGGTGTGGACGCGGTCCTGGTCGGCGCCGAAGCGTTCGGCGCAGAAGTCCTCGAACCGCGTCATCACCGAAGAGACGCGTTCGTTGAGCTCGGAGTGGCGCGCGCCCGCCCAGAGCGTCACGTCGGGCTTGATGCCCACGAGCTCGAAGATGTAGTTGACGATCTTGTGGTGTTGGCCGGTGGAGACGACGAGCGGTTCGTAGTACTCGCTCTCGCGCAGGGCGAGGATCACCGGCACCAGCTTGATCGCCTCGGGCCGGGTCCCGACCACGATCGGTAGCACGATGCGCGCGCCTCTCGGGGAGGCGGGGGCGACGGAGACGAGCGGGTGGTCGGCGATCAGCCGCGGCGTGGCCGGCAGCTCGTCCTCGTCGTCGGCTTCGAGCGCGACCAGCGCCGACTCCGAACCGGGCCCGATGTTCGTGCCGTTGCGTGCTTCCATCGTCCGACGCCTCCCAGCGGTGTCGTCCCGTTCCCCCCTTGGGTTTCGGCGGCGGGGCGGGATCCCTTGAGCGACCGCGGCCCTCGCGGGCCGTGGTCGGTCGGGCCCGGGTCGGTCGATATCGGCCGCCCACCGGCGGGTCGGAAGGCCAAGATGGGCCCATGGATGGCGACCGAGCGGTGGAATCGCACGAGCAGGACCAATCTGACTCGGAGGACCAATCCGACCCGGAGGACCAATCGGACCCGTCAGGGCAACTGGCCGGCCCGGTGTCCGATCGGGTGCGGCTGCGCCGGGGCGCGCCCCGGGGCGTCTACGACCGCGGGGCCATCTTCGAGATCCTCGACGCCGGCGTCATCGCCCACGTCGGGGTGGTCACCGACGACGGTCCGGTGGTGATCCCGATGGCCTACGGACGCACCGACGAGGTGGTGTACCTGCACGGAGCGGTCGCCAACGCCGCACTCCGCGCCGCCGTCGACCACGACGTGTGCATCACCGTCACCCTCGTCGACGGCCTCGTCATCGCCCGCACCCCGTTCCACAACTCCATGCACTACCGCTCGGTCGTGATCCGCGGCACCGCCCGCCGTGTCGAGGGTGACGAGCACGTCGACGCGTTGCGGTTCGTGGCCGACCACGTGGTCGCGAACTTTGATGCCGGCCGCGCCCCGACCGCGGCGGAGCTGCGACGCACGATGGTGATCGCGGTGCCGTTGTACGAGATGTCGGCCAAGGTGCGCACGGGCGGCCCCGCCGACGAGCCCGAGGATCTCGACGGACCGCACTGGGCCGGGGTGGTCCCGTTGCGGAGCACATGGATCGCGCCGGTGGCGGCGAGGGATCTGCCCGCGGGCATCGATCCGCCGTCGACGGTGGCCGCGTTGGCCGGCACCGACATCCCGGGTGGTGAATCCGATGGACATGGATGAAGTGCCTGCCGGCGGGCCGACCACGGGGCTCCTGGTCACGTACTCGAAGTGCCTCCAGGCCGCCGACGAGGCCTCGTGGGACGAATGGGAGGACCTCGTCCACGTGCCCGCGTTGTGCGGCGACGCCGGCCCGTGGGTGGCGACGCGCTTCGAGCTGACCGAACGGCCGCGTCCGGGCATGCCGGGGATCGGTTTCACCCACGTGACGATCTACGAGCTCGATGACGTCGATCCGGCGGCGCAGGCGGCGCGGGCGCTGGCCGCCGACGACGCGCTGCGCGCCCGCGGTCGCTCGCATCCCGCGCACGTCGCGGTGGCGGCCGACGTGTTCACCGCCCACGGACCCTTCGGCGTGAAGCCGGAACCGTCCGACGAGCTGCGTGGCCACATCCTCACCCACGTGCTCTGCAACAACCCGACGCGCGAAGCGGAGTGGGACGCGTGGTACGACGCCGAACACGTGCCCGACATGCTCTCGTGCGGCGCGTTCGGCGCGATGACGCGGTGGGAACGGGTACCGCGAGTGCGGGTGGGACCGAACCACCTGACCCTCTACGACGTGCGGACCAACACCGTCGACGAAGCGGTACGGCGCTCCGCCGTCACCCTCGCCGAGATCGTGGCCGCCGGCCGCAAGCACGAGACCCACGCGGGCGGGCTGACCGTCACGTTGCGGCCGACCGGGCGTCACGCCAATCGGGGCTACCGGCGCCCGCTCGCGTAGTTCAGGAGAACTGGCGCAGGAGACCGGTGTCGACGTCGTAGACGAAGGTGCCCACCACGAGGTCGGCGGGCAGCAGCGTGCTCGCCCGCACGCGCTCCACGTCGGCCGCCATCACGGTCGCGGGCTCGTCGATGGGGAGGAAGTCGACGTGCGTCGCGTCGGCGCCGCGCTGGTGACCGATGGTGTCGTGCAGGCCCTCGTTGGTGGCGCCGACGAGCGCGCAGCGCGTGTGCTGCACGATGCAGAACCGTTCGACGCCGAGGAGGTTGACCGCGAGCACGAGTGAACGGATGACGTCGTCGGTGACGCGCCCGCCCGCGTTGCGCATGATCTTGGCCTCGCCCGGTACGAGCCCGAGCATCGCCAGCGGTTCGATACGCGTATCGATGCACGTGAGCACGCCGAGGCCGCGGCCCGCGCGCGACGGCAGCCCTCCGAGTTGGAACGAGGAGGCGTAGGCCCGGTTGGCGGCGAGGATGTCGTCGAACACTGCGTTCTACCCGTTCGTCCACTGCGGCGGCCGCCGCTCGAAGAATGCCGCCAGACCTTCGCGCACGTCGGCCGTCGGCACCAGGCGCTCGTGGGCGGCGTCGCTGAGCTTCCACCACTCGTCCTCGTTCTCCGCCAGCATCGTGTTGACGAGGACGAGTGACTCGCGGATCGCGCGTGGCGCGTTCGCGCAGACTTGCTCGGCCAGTGCGACCGCCGCGTCGAGCGCGCCCGTGGGTTCGGTGAGGACGTTGACGAACCCGAGCCGCTCGGCCCGTTCGGCCGTGAGACGACCGCCGGTGAGGAGCAGTTCGCGCGCCACGTTCGGTGGGAGCAGCCGGGCACTGCGGAAGACGCCGCCGTAGTCGGGCATGAGCCCGCGTTGGGATTCCGGCAGCGCGAAGTAGGCCGCGGTCGACGCCACCACGAGATCGCAGGAGAGCACCAGCTCCAATCCGCCGCCGACCGCCGGGCCCTCGACCGCGGCGATGACCGGCTTCGTGCGTTTCCGGTTGATGAGACCGACCCACCCGCCGCGCTCGGTGGGCGTGCCGGTGCCCTTGGCCAGATCGGCGCCGGCCGAGAACACCGTGGCGGTGCCGGTGAGCACGCCGCACCACAGGTCGGGGTCGTCTTCGAGGGTGTTCATCGCCGCGTCGACGCCCGCGGTGATCTCGGCATTGAGCGCGTTGCGCTTCTCTTCGCGCTGCAGCGAGACCACGAGCACGCGACCCCGGCGATCCACCTCGACGAGCATCGGGCGAAGTTACCGCGCCAGCGGTCTTGCGTGGGCCGTCCGGGCCGCCCGAGACGCGCGGCCGCCGTACGGCGTAGCGTGGCGCATTCGACCAGGGGGGAACCGATGACCGACTACCCGCGTGACGAGATCGCGGCCGCATGGGCGGAGTACCAGCAGCGGGGGGCGATCGACGAGGACTGGCCCGCGTGGGCCGAGATGTTCACCGACGACGCCCGGTACGAGGAGCACAACCTCGGCATCTTCCTCGGCCGTCCCGCGATCACCGACTGGATCGTGAACGTCATGAACGAGTACGCGGCGATGACGGTCTGGATCGACTGGGCGGTGATCGACGGCAACCGGATCGGCTTCTACATGTGGAACAACCTCCCAGACCCCTCCGGCACCGGGAAGCGCTACGGGTTCCCCAACTCGACGTTCCTCGAGTACGCGGGCAACGGGAAGTTCTCGTTCGAGGGCGACTACTACAACCCGGCCGACGCCGAGCGTGTGTTCCGCGAGTGGCTGACCGACGGCGGCCGGCGCGACACGCCGAAGGATCACAGCCTGCAGGGCATCGACGGCTGGAACCCCGAACCGCGCGAACCGGCGTTCCCGCGCGAAGAGGTCGAAGCGGAGTTCGAGCGGTACCGCGCCCGCGCCGCGCTCGCGGTCGAGACCGGCGACTGGGACCAGTGGGCCGCGCAGTTCACCGCCGACGCCCACTACCGCGAACACCACTACGGGTACTTCACCTCGGGGGCCGAGATCACCGCGTGGATCAAGTCGGTGATGCAGCCGTTCCCGACGATGGAGTTCCCGGTGTCGTGGCGGCTGATCGACGGCAACCGGGTGACCGCGTTGATCCCCAACATCCTCCCGCCGCCCGAGGGCGACGACGGCTACTACGGGTTCGACGTGAACACGATCCTCCACTACGCGGGCAACGGGCAGTGGAGTTTCGAGGAGGACCTGTACTCACCAGTGGAGGCCCAGGACGCGGTGGGCCGGTGGGTCGCCGCCGGCGGCGTCATCCCCGGGGGCGTGATCCCCGAGATCTGACCACCAGCCGTTCGATCGGTCCGTTCGACAGGGGCCGGTCCCCGGCGTCGCTTCAGCAAGGTGCCCCCGACCGATGCCTCGCCAACCACGGGCAGGTGGGATTGACGGGGAGAACATCGACCGGGGCGCGCGGGATGCTAGCCGCCCCCCTCGCGAGCCTCGATCGCGCCCGATACTTTTGTCCGCATCCGCGGTTTGTGGTCAGGTGCTGGGTGTGGCAGTCGCCGACCGGTTCAACCATTGCCCCGCGGCGGCTTGACCGTTGGCGAAGAGCGTGGCGCGTTGCGCCGCGGTGATGTCGAAGTCGGTGGCGGTGATGCCGGTCGAGTCGACGAAGATCGTGCGGGCCACCTTGTCGGGGGTCAGGTAGTAGCGATTGGCGTTGTTGAGCAACGTCTGCAGGCAGCTCAGGGCTTCGTGGAGGGTGTTGTCACTCGCGGTCGCCGGCGGCATCGTGGCGTCGCGGGCCGAGAGCTTGATGCCCACTGTCGGCCACCGCGTGGGCTGGCCGTCGCCCCGGTCGAAGACCTCCACCGGGAAGTTCGACAGCAACCCGCCGTCGACCCACGTCGCGCTGCCGGCCGGGTAGTGGACGCCGTCGTGCGTGGCCTCCTTGGCTTTCACTCGTATCGGGCGGAAGAAGAACGGGATCGACATCGACGCCCGCACCGCATCGACGATGCGCTGACGATGGGGTTCGAGGCCGTAATTGCCGTAGTCCCACGGCAGGCGAACCAGCTTGCGGCGCGTGATGTCGGCGGTGTGCACGATCAGTGAGTAGCGGTGGTCTTCGGGCAGCGCGCTCTCGGGATCGTCCATCCGGAGTTGGTCGAAGGTCGTGATGCCGATCTCCTCCAGGATGCCCCCGAGCCATTCGACGAGGTAGTTGCCGGAGTGCAGGCCCATGTGCACGAAGAGTTGCTCGGCGTCGCCCACGGGCCCGAGCTCCTCGCGCAACCAACCCTCGGCCTCGAACTTCGGGTAGTCGACCGAGTCGACGTAGTCCTTCAGGTGGGTGAGCGGCTGCTCGGCGGCCTGGAGCGCGGCGACGATGGCGGCGGTGATCGCGCCCGCGCTGGTTCCCGCGAGACGCGGGAAGCGGTAGCCGGCTTCGCTCAACGTCAGCACCGCGCCGACGAGGCCGATGCCCTTCACGCCGCCACCCTCGAGCACGAGGTCGGCCTTCTTGCCGTCGGGCACGCGCACGAGCGGAAGATCGACCATGAGGGCAGAGTCTCGCAGACCGGTTCCTGAGGGCAATCTGTGGGGTCGCGGAACGCTGATCGCGAACGTGGAGAAGTCGGACGTATCCTTCGCAGCGTGCTCGAAGAGATCGCCCGCAACAAGCGCCGGAGCGTGATCGTGATCGTGCTGTTCGTCCTGGTCTGGGCGGGCATCGGGGCGCTGATCGGCGGTCTGTTCGGGAGCAATTCGAGCTCTCCCGTCGGCGGGATCGTCACCGGGATCGTGATCGCCGCGCTCATCGCGGTGAGCTGCGCGGTGTACGCCTACACGTCGGGAAGCCGGCTCGTCCTGGCGGTGTCGGGGGCGCGGCCCGCCGACGAGGAGCAGTACCGCCAGCTGCACAACGTCGTCGAGGCGATGGCGATCAGCGCCGGTCTCCCCAAGCCCGCCGTCTACGTGATCAACGACCCGTCGCCCAACGCGTTCGCGACCGGCGTGAGCCCCGACCGCGCCGCGATCACCGCCACCACCGGGTTGCTCACGATGATGAACCGGGAGGAGCTCGAGGGCGTCATCAGCCACGAGATGAGCCACATCAAGAACTACGACGTCCGCCTCATCCTCATCGTGACCACGCTGATCGGGTTCGCGGCGCTGGTGGCCAGCCTGGTCTGGCGGAGCGCGTTCTTCATGCGTCCGCGCGGCCGCGACTCCGGCCAGATCGTGCTGCTCGTCTACGCGACCGCGGCAGTGCTCACCCTGGTCGCGTTCGTGGTCGGGCCACTGATCCAGCTCGCGCTGTCGCGATCGCGTGAGGAGCTGGCCGACGTGAGCGGCGTGAAGCTCACCCGTAACCCGATGGGCCTGGTGCACGCGCTGCAGAAGTTGGAGGCGAACGACAAGCCCTTCGCCGGGTTCAACCACGCCACCGCGGCCATGTGCATCGACGACCCGCTGCAGCACCACGAGGCCTGGTACCACCACCTCTTCGACACCCACCCGCCGCTCGAGGAGCGGATCGCGATCCTGGAGAAGATCTCGTACGGGGCGCCCACGTGAGCAGGGCCACGGTGACCGCCGCGCACGCTCACGTCGACAGGTAGGGACTCCCGAGGAACTCGCCGACGAGGGTGCCGAAGGTGCTCAGGCCCGACACCGTGAACGACGAGCCGCGGGCCCGGGCGGTGTCGTAGGCGCGGTCGAGGGCGTGGAACCCCGCGGTGTCGATGAACCCCACCCGGGTGCAATCGACCTGCACGTCGCCGGTGAGCGCGGAGAACGCGTGATCGATCTCGCGCGCGGTGCGGATGTCGATGTCGCCTCGGATGACCGCCCGATCCGGCGAGCCGGGGAACACGGTGACGCACGAACCTCCCTCGCCACGATCGGCATCGCCTGGAGTGGGTACCAGGCCGCGAAGTGGAGCGGCATCCAGGCCCAGCGCTACACGCAGGCCAGCACCGCCCGCAGCTTCGCCAACCGCGAAGCGACCCTCGCCGCGCAGGAGCGCACCCAGGACCTCCTCAACTTCAACCGCTGGCTCGAAGTGAAGACGGAGGGGAACGCGCAGCTCACCGCGCTCTACGAGCGACGCTTCCGGGCCGAGTTCCGGCTTGCGTTCGAGACGTGGCTCCGCGACGATCCCTTCAACAACCCGAAGGCCCTGGCCAGCCCGCTGCTCGAGAAGAACTACGTGATCGCCGACGCGGTCAAGGCCGACAAGCTCGAGAGCCTCGGGGACTCCCGGTTCGACCAGGGCCGGGACGCCACCGAGAACGCCGACGACTACGTGTTCGTCACCGTGTTCTTCGCCATCGTGCTCTTCTTCGCCGGCATCTCGTTGCGCTTCGCCTGGCTCCCGCTGCGGATCGGGATCCTCGGGATCGGCAGCGTGCTGCTCGTCTACGGCGCGGTGCGGATCGGCACGCTCCCCCGCCTCTGACGCGCCCCGCGTTCGGTGTCACACCCCCGGAATACCGTCTACCGCGTGATCGCATCGGTGCTCGGCACCCTCTTCAACTGGGGCTGCATCCTCCTCGGGTTCGGCACCATCATCTGCATGACCTTGTGGAGCGACTGAGCGCGAAAGGAGCCGGGGCCCGTGGACCCCGACTCCTCCGCGGTGACACGGGATTGATCGTCGGCGCTACCCCACGCCCGCCGTCACGCCGGTGCTCGTCGCCTCGCGCCGCCCCGGGTCGTGGAGCACCTTGGTACCGCGCATCTTCGGGTTCGAGAACACCCACACCGCCCCGATGAGGCACCAGATGATCACGACGCCGATCGCTTTGTAGGCGTCGCCGGGGGTGGTGCCGGAACCGTTCACGGCGATGTACACCACGCCGAGCAGCTCGGCGATGTTCATCAGCGCCCCGATGCCCGGGAGCGCGTAGTGCTTGCCGATGTGTCGGTCGTGTCGGCTGGCGAAGGCCACGATGGCGATGATGCAGGTGAAGCCGTACACGAGGAACGTGCCGATGTTCGACGCCAGGGTTATCTGGGTGAGGTTGTCGACCTGGTACGGGTTGGCGCCGAACACGCCGAGCGCGGCCGACAGACCGACCAGGACCCAGATGCCGGCATGGGGGGTGGCGAAGCGGCCGTGGAGCAGGCCGAGGATGCCCGGCATCTCCTTGTCCTTCGCCATCGAGTACGTCACCCGTACCCCGGCGTTCAAACACGCCAACGTCGTGCCGATCAACGCCAGCAACACCGTCAACGCGACCAGCACCGACACGCCGACGCCGCCCTTACCGATCGTGGTTTTCAACATGGTGCCGATCGGTGCCGAGTCGACCGCCGCCGCGTTGTAGCCGGTCACGAGGGTCTTGCCGCTCCCGCTCGAGATCGTCGCCTTGCCGACGGCGAAGTTGGACGCGAAGTACTCGAACAGGTAGCAGATGCCGCCCTGGATGGCGAGGCTGATGAGCACACCTCGCTTGATGTCGCGGTCGGGGCGAATGGTCTCGGCGCCGAGCGCGGTGATCGATTCGAAGCCGACCAGGAGCAGGATGGCGATGGTCGACTGGTAGAGCATGTTGATGTAGCTGTGCGGGATGATGACGTGCGCGGCGTTGACGATGTCGTAGCCGGCGTGCGGGTGCACGACGCGGTACACGATGAACCAGACGCTGATCGCGACCAGCGAGACGGTCTGGATCACCAGGATCACGATCGACACCGCGGTCGAGCCGCTGATGCCCCGGTACGCGATGTACCCGACGATGAATGCAAACAGGATCGCCACGATCGCGATGGGGATGTACGTGAGCGTGTGGTGGAAGACCGAGCTGTAGATGTAGGCGAAGAGGGTCGCGGTGAACGCGACCATGATGCCGGGGTAGATCCAGTAGTAGAGGTGGCTGATCCACCCGACGCTCAGTTTGGCGAACCGCGCCCATCGCCGATGACCCGGACTCTCCTTCTCGAGGAACGCGGCCTCGGCGAAGTAGTAGCTGGAACCGGTACCGGCATCGGGATACACGCGCGCCAGCTCGGCGTAGCTGTACGCGGTGAGCATGGCGAGGATCAGCGAGAACAGCAGACCGGGCCA
Source organism: uncultured Actinomycetes bacterium (assembly GCA_963819735.1). GTDB lineage: Bacteria > Actinomycetota > Acidimicrobiia > IMCC26256 > DASPTH01 > CAWFXC01. Next base: position 270,336 of record CAWFXC010000004.1, read on the forward strand.
CATGTCGGCGGCCGTCGAGGATCCGTTCCGGGTGAGCGCGGACTGCACCTGGAACGTCGTCCACAGGAACGCGCCGGGCGCGATCAGTGCCATCGCGTTCACGGTGACGCCGGTGAGCGTCAGACTCCGCTTCATCTCGCCGCTGCTCACAGCAGACGCATCCGTCGACATGGAGAACCCCTCTCGTAGGCCCACGGTGATCACAGGACGCGCGGGTGCGCACGTCCGGCGGGCTCAAAGTACGAAAGGTTCAAGTCAGCCGGACGACTGCCCGGTCACTGACGAGTTACGGAAAGCCTCGCGTCATCTGACGTTCATCATGGAGAACGATCAATCCCTGTCGGCTTGCTGACGACTCAGCGCTCGAGCTCGGCCTCCTCGTGCTCCCCGATCCAGCGGTAGCCGAGGCCGGGCTCGGTGAGGATGAGCTCCGGTCGGGCGGCGTCGTCGTGCAGCTTGCGGCGCAGGTGCAGCACGGTGACCCGCAGCCGGTCGTGACCGCCGTTGCGGGGCCGGGAGCCCCAGACGCCGTCGAGCAACTCGTGGTGCGTCAGCAGGCGGCCGCGGTTGACCACCAGCATCTCCAGCAGGCCCATCTCGATGCGGGTCAGCGTCACCGGGGTGCCGGCCCAGGTGACCAGGCGTTGTTTGAGGTCGATCTCGAGCTCGCCCGCCCGGATCGGTGGCGCCTCCGCCGTCGTGTCGCCCGCGCGCCGCAGGTTGGCGCGCACGCGCGCGGCGAGCTCCTCGGTGTCGAACGGCTTGACGACGTAGTCGTCGGCCCCGAGGTCGAGGGCGGCGATCTTGTCGGACCGTTCGTCGCGAACCGTCAGCACGACGACGGGAACGGTCGACACCGCCCGGATGCGGCGCAGCGTCTCGAAGCCGTCGATCCCGGGGAGGCCGAGATCGAGCACGACCAGATCGGGCTGGGCGCCGGCCACCACGATCAGCGCGTCCTCGCCCGTCCCCGCTTCGAGCACCTCGACGCCTTCGGTGCGCAGGCTCGCCTGCAGCATCCACCGGAGCGACACGTCATCCTCGACGATCAACACGACACTCATGGGCACTCCTCCCGGCCGGCGACGTCCAGCGTCATCACGAAGGTTGCTCCCCCGCCCGGAGTTTCCTCGTACCCGACGTGGCCCCCGTTGGCGTCCACGAACGCCCGCACGATCGCCAGGCCCAGACCGGTACCGCTCGGTGGCCGCTTGGGCTCGAGCCGGACGAACTCCTCGAAAATGCGCTCGCGGTCGCCGACGCCGATGCCGGTGCCGTGGTCGACGACGCGCACCGTTTGGCGGCCGTCGGCCGTGGTGGTGGCGCCGATCTCGACCGGGCTCGCGGCCGGGCTGTAGCGCAGCGCGTTCTCGAGCAGGTTCACGATCACGTGCTCGAGCATCGCCGGATCGCCCCATAGCGGTCGCAGCTCGGGATCGAAATCCACCGTGATGGTTCGCCCTTCGCCGAGACGGTCGAGCCGCCGCACCGCCGCAGCGACGAGATCGGCGGCGTCGATGGCGATCGGTTCCGGGCGGAGCGCGCCGCCGCGCACGCGCGTGAGCTCCAACACGTTCGTGATGATGCGCTCGAGCCGGGCCGATTCGTCGTGGGCGACCTCCGCGACCTTCCGGCGCTCGTCGACGCTCAGCCGTGCATCGTCGAGCAGCAGCGCGTGGGTTCCCGCCTTGATGGTGGCCAGCGGCGTACGGAGATCGTGGGTGACCGCGGTGAGGAACCCGGCACGGGAGCGGTCGAGCTGGTGGAGGATCTCCTGCTCCCTTGCGTCGGCGTCGAGGCGGATCCGTTCGAGCGTGGTCGCGAAGCTGGCGCCGAGGGCGTCGAGCGCGCGGAGCTCGCCCGGCGGCACGGTGTGCCCGAGCCCGACCTCGAGGCAGAAGTCGTCTCCGTGGGCGAACGACCGCGTCTCGGTCTCGGTGCGCGCGCCCAGAGCGCGGTAGCGGATGCCGGCGGACGTGATCTGCCCGCGCGCGAGATCGAACAGCGCGACCAACTCGACGACCGCCCACTGCAGGACCGTCGCCGGCTCGGCGCCGGCGGCGAGGCGATCGATGAAGGAGAGTCGCAGGAGCGCGTCGTGCTCGGCCCGCTGCGCGCGCAGGCGAAGCTCGTTGAGCCACGCGAACGCGGTGCCCACGATGACTGCGATCACGATGAACACGACCAGCGCAACCACGTCGCTGGTGGAATGCACCGCGAAGGTGTGCAGTGGTTCGGTGAAGTAGTAGTTGAGCGCGCCGAACGCCATCACTGCGGCGGTGATGCCCGGCGCGTAGCCGAGCACCGACGCGCACACCACCACGAGCAGGAGCACGGAGGCCGCGACCGGGAGATCGGCGCCCGTCGCCACCAACAACGCGGTGGCGACCACCACGAACGCGAGCCCGAGCGCGATCCGCGCGGCCGCCGGAACGACACCGGGGCGACGCCAACCCGAGACGCCCCGCTCGTTCAGCAACCCGATCAGTCGCGACGACCCGAGCACGCCGCGGGATGGTAGTGCCGGCGTCGCCGGCTGCGAGAGCTGGTCAGGCGCTGGCGCGTTCCGCCAACTCGCCGAGGCTGAGCTCCGACCGCTCGAAGCGACCGGTGTCGAAGGAGCGGACCGCGACGTCGCGGCCGGCGACCTCGGCGCGCAGCGCGCCGACGGTGCACTGCTCCTTGGGCCGGATGGCGAACGGATCGAAGCCGTACCAACGCATGGCGTTCTCGTGGCTGATGAGGTTCATCTCGCGGTCGGTGACGCCGAACTTCTCGCACATGCGGTGGAACTCCTCCGGCGCTTCCGGCCACGAGGAGTCGGAGTGCGGGTAGTCCATCTCCCAGCACATGTTCTCGACGCCGATGTCGTCGCGCAGGTTGAGCCCGACGGGGTCGGCGATGAAACACGTGAGGAAGTGCCGCTTGAACCGGTCGCTCGGCAGCTCGTCGCCGAAGTCCTGGTGCGTCCACAGGTGGTGCATCTCGTAGGTGCGGTCGAGGCGGTCGAGGAAGTACGGGATCCAGCCGGTGCCGCCCTCCGACAGGGCGATGCGCAGGTCGGGGTACTGCTTGAGCACGCGCGACCAGAGCAGGTCGGCCGCGGCCATGCAGATGTTCATCGGCTGGAGCGTGATCATCACGTCGAGCGGCGCGTCGGGTGCGGTCATGGCGAGCTCGCCGGAGGACCCGAGGTGGATGTTGAGAATCGACTCCGTCTCCACCAGCGCCCGCCAGATCGGGTCCCAGTGATCGGAGTGGAAGCTGGGCAGGCCGAGCTTGGCGGGGTTCTCGGTGAACGTCAGCGAGCGGCAACCCTTCTCGGCGACGCGCCGGATCTCCGCCGCGGTGAGCTCGGGGTCCCAGAGCATCGGGATCGCCATCGGGATGAACCGATCCGGGTAGGCGCCGCACCAGCCGTCGATGTGCCAGTCGTTGTAGGCACGGACGATCGCCGCCGCGAGGTCCTTGTCGGCGGTGCCGAGGAACAGCCGCCCCGAGAACGACACGAACGAGGGGAAGTTCATCGAGGCGAGCGCGCCACCCGCGCTCATGTCCTTGACGCGCTCGTGGACGTCGAAGCAACCGGGCCGCATCTCCTGGTAGGAGGTGGGGTCGATCCCGTACTCCTCCTTCGGGCGCCCGGCCACCGCGTTCAAGCCGAGGTTGGGGATCCTCTGGCCGTCGAACACCCAGACGTCATCGCCCCGGTCGTTGCGCTCGATGCGGGGGGCGAGATCTACGTACTTCGCCGGCAGCCGGCCTTCGAACAGGTCGGGCGGCTCGACCACGTGGTCGTCCACACTGATGAAGATCATGTCCTCGACACGCATGAGCATTCTCCTCTTCGTCGTGCTCCCACCCTATTCCGCGGGGGCGGGAGGATCCGACGACGGTTGACTTCGAGCGCACTCGAAGGTTTACCGTCGGTTCCGCCGCCCGTCGTCCCCCACGACAGCCCCCCGAACTGGAGCACAGCACCATGAAGATCGGTCTGCACGTCGTCAGCTTCTCCTGGCCCGACTCGCCCGCGTCGATCGCGCCCACGCTGGCGGGCATCGCCACCGCGGCGGAGGAGGCAGGCGTCAGCGAGCTGAGCTTCATGGACCACTGGTTCCAGATGGAGTCGTTCGCGCCCGCCACCGAGCCGATGCTCGAGGGATACACCGCGCTCGGCTACATGGCGGCGCTGACCGAGACCGTCACCCTCGGACTGCTCGTCACCGGCGTGACGTACCGGGTGCCCGGGCTGTTGGCCAAGACGGTCGCCACCCTCGACGTGCTGTCGGGTGGCCGCGCCCAACTCGGCATCGGCGCCGCGTGGTACGAGCGGGAGCATCAGGGCCTGGGCGTCACCTTCCCGCCGGTGAGCGAGCGGTTCGAACGCCTCGAGGAGACGATCCAGATCTGTCTGCAGATGTGGAGCGACGACGACGGCCCGTACAAGGGTCGGCACTACGAGCTGGCGGAGACGATCTGCGAGCCGCGCCCGATCCGCCAGCCGCATCCGCCCGTGCTCATCGGCGGGAGTGGCGAACGCAAGACGCTGCTCCTGGTGGCGCGCTACGCGGCAGCGTGCAATCTCTTCGCGTCGGAACCGGACGAGGTGGCGCACAAGCTCGAGGTGCTGCGTCGTCATTGCGACGACGAAGGCCGCGACTACGCCACGATCCGGAAGACGATGCTGACCCGTAGTCGACACGTTCACCGACACCGACGCGTTCCTCGCCGAAGCGCGCGTCTACCAGGACCTGGGCATCGACACGTTGATCTTCGTGCCGTCGGGTGATCCGGTCGAGTTCACGCGCCGCCTGGGCACCGACGTGACCGCGCGGCTCGCCGAGCTGTAGCGCCGCCGTCAGCGAACGGCGGCGGCCACGAAGTTGGGGATCAAGGCGTTCCAGCCGCCGGTGTTGACGTCGCGGAACGCCGATGCCCCGGTGCCCAGGCGTTCCCATCCCGAGTGCACGATGTCGAGCCGGGTCGTGCCGTCGCCCAGGTCGACGAAGGTGAGCTCGACGTCGGTGGCGTCGCTCCGGTCGCGCGTGATGTGCCAGAGGTAGCCGAGCCGGTGCGGCGGGTTCCAGAACGTGATCTCGCCCCAGTCGATCTCGGTGCCGTCGGGGGTCCGTTCGAAGATCCGGCCGCCGAGGCGCGGTTCGAGGGTCACGACGGTCCGCGGATCCCCCGACGCCGAGTGGCCTTTGGGCCACCACGTCGACAGGCGGGTGGTCCACACGGCGAAGGCGTGCTCGGTGGTGCACGCGATCTCGAAGCTGAGCCGCAACGGCTCGAGACTCATCGGCTACGTTCGCTTCGGTGCCCGCTCCGGGCGCGCCGGGGATGGCGCGGGCGGGTCGGGCGCGGCGGTGTTCTCGGCCAGCAGCCGGAACCGGGCGGCGACGTCGCCCCACACCTGGGTGAGGAACGTCTCGACTGCCTCGACACCTTGGTCGTGCAGCCGGTAGATCCGGCGCGTGCCCCGGGGCTCCTCGACGACCAGCCCGGCCTCCTTCAGGAGCCGGAGGTGCCGGGACACGGCCGGGCGACTGATGGGCAGCGCGGCCGCCACCTCGCCGACCGAGCGCCCGCCGGAACCCAGCAGCTCGACGATGGCGCGTCGGTTGGGGTCGCCGAGCGCCTCGAACGGATCGCCCGCGGCCGCGTTCATGCCCATGAGTTCACGCGCACTCGTCTCACGCGTCCGGGATCGCGCGCATCCGGTTGTTGCGCGCGTTGTGCTCGACTTCGGCGAGCCCGAGCGTCTCCATGACCGGCGGCACGTAGTTGGCGAAGCGACCGCGCAGTCCCTTCTTGAGCCCGTACCACCCGCCGACGGGATTGTCGTCGGCGCGGGCCCAGCTCTCGACCGAGCCTTCGGCGGCAGGCTTCTGCTCGTCGGCGTTGCCGAGCAGTACCCAGTCGCCCCGCTCGACCAGCATCGCGTGCAGGTCGTCGAGGCAGCGGAGGTGGTAGCGGAGTTGTGTCTTGCCGACCTGCACGACGAGCGCGGGAGGATCCGCGCCGTCGTCGCGGTACGCGCGGTACTCGGAGCCGCCGCTCGGCGTCGTGAGCACCCACGGGTCGTCGCGGCTGCCGTTGGCACTGCTCATTGCGACAGTCCGTAGCTGCCCACGAGTGATGCGGGGGACGCGACCGGGCCTTCGTCGCAGCGGTCGTCGATCTCGCGCACGAACTCGGCGAACGCCGCGGTGGTGGTCAACGGGTTGGAACCGTCGGCGGTGTCGACGGCGGCGACGTGCACGAAGCTCACGCCGTCGGCCAGGCGGAAGCTGGCGTACTGCAGGCCCGCCGGCGCAGTGGCGTCGAGCTCGGCGAAGACCTGCTCGATGAGCGCCTGGTTCTCGTCGGCTCGCTCGGGCTTGCTCCGGTATCGGACGACGGTGACGGTCACTGCGGCTCCCCTGTCGGTAACGGTCGCGTTACCGTAACAGTTCAGTTACCGATAGGCAACGGCGGCGTCCGGGATGGTCGGCGCGATGATTTCCGACCCCGGGCGTCGTCGGTACCGGAGCACCGGCCCCCGGGCCGCCCGGACGACAGGGAGGACGCGCCATGCCCCGGATCACGCCCAACCTCTGGTTCGACACCCAGGGACTCGAAGCCGCCGAGTTCTACGTGTCGGTGTTCCCCCACTCGGAGATCACGAACATCTCGTACTACGGCGAAGCCGGCCCCGGACCCGCCGGCACCGTGCTCACCGTCGACTTCGTGCTCGACGGGCAGGAGTACACCGCGATCAACGGCGGCCCGCTCTTCACCTTCGACGAGGCGGTCTCGCTGCTCATCAACTGCGCCGATCAGGACGAGATCGATTACTACTGGGACAAGCTCACCGACGGCGGTGAGGAGAGCATGTGCGGATGGCTCAAGGACCGGTTCGGGCTCTCGTGGCAGGTGGTGCCGGCCGACTTCAACGACCTGCAGAACGACCCCGATCCGGGTCGCGCCACGCGCGCGATGCGAGCCGTGCTCGGGATGAAGAAGCTCGACATCGCGGCCATCCGAGCCGCCGCCGATGCGGAGGAGTAGCTCGTCGCCGCTGGTTAACGTGCCCCGATGCCAGAGCCGGTCGCGCAGTCGTTCCTGAACCTCCTCGATTTCGAAGTGGTCGACACCGACGTCTTCCGGGCGGCCGGGGTGACGGAGTCTTTTGGTCCGGAGCTGTTCGGCGGTCAGATCGGCGCGCAGGCGCTGTGGGCCGCGGCCGGCACCGTGCCCGAGGCGTTGGCGCCGCACTCGCTCCACGGCTACTTCCTGCGCCCGGGCCGGATCGAGCTGCCGTCGCAGCTCCACGTGACCCGCGTGCGCGACGGCCGCTCCTTCTCGGTGCGGCGGGTGGAGGTGACGCAGGGCGACGCCGCGCTGTTCAGCGCGATGGTCTCGTTCCACGGCACCGAAGCGGGCGGTGAGTACACCGAACCTTCGCTGCCGGCGCGGCCGGATCCGGAGCCGGGCGACGAACCGATGGTGCGCAACTCATTGCTTGTCATCGAGGTGGCGTCGCGCACTCCGGCGGTCGACGATGAAGGCCCGTGGCGCCCGCCGCGCGCGTTCTGGGCCCGCACCCGCGAACGCCTGCCCGATGATCCGCGGGTGCACGCGTGCGCGGTCACCTTCATCTCCGACATGGGCAGCGGCTTCTCGGAGCTCGATGCGCCCGACGTGCCGCCGGGTGGTGTGAGCCTCGATCACTCGGTCTGGTTCCACCGCGCGGTGCGGGCCGACGAATGGCTCTACAACGACCTCGGCCCGATCTCGGCCTCGGGCGCGCGGGGCGTGTACCGGGGGCACATCTACGACGAAGCCGGTCGGCTCGGTGCGACACTCGTGCAGGAGATGCTGCTGCGGCCCGATGCGCCGTACTGGAACCGCCGGCCCGGCTAGCTGTCGCCGGGCGTCTCCCACCAGGGGTAGCCCGACGGCATGTCGCGACTCACGCGCGACTCGAACTGCGGCGTGCGTTTCTCGAAGAAGGCGCGGACGCCTTCGGCCGCGTCGGGCCGGTGCGCGAGTTCGGCGAGTGCCGGGGTGTCGATCTCGTGCACCATTCGGGGTTCGGCGAGCGACGAACCGCGCCACAGGAGCCCCTTCGTGAACGACACCGACACCGGGTTCGCCTCGGCGATGCCGGTCGCGATCGTGCGCGCCGCGTCCAGCACGTCGGCCGCCGGGAGCGCGTCGCGCACGAGGCCTGATCGCACCGCCTCGGCGGCCGAGAAGAGCCGGCCGCTGTAGGCCCATTCGGCTGCCCACGCCATCGGCACGACGCGCGGAAGGAACCAACCGGACGCGGCGTCGATGATCATCCCGCGGCGCGCGAACACGAACCCGAGCTTGGCGTGGTCGGCGCAGATGCGGATGTCCATCGGCAGGGTCATGGTGAGGCCGAAGCCGACGGCGGAACCGTTGATGGCCCCGATGAACGGCTTCGGGCTGTCGAAGATCCGCAGGGTGAGCGTGCCGCCACCGTTCCGGCCCTCGCGCAACCCGCCGTCGTCGGCATCCCACCGCTCCCACGCGAACGCGTCGTCGCGGCGGGTCAGGTCGGCGCCGGCGCAGAACGCGCGCCCGGCGCCGGTGACGATCACGCACCGGACGTCGTCGTCGGCGTCGAGCGCGTCGACCGCGGCGACGAACGCCTGGATCATGTCGACCGTCATCGCGTTCATCGCGTCGGGCCGGTTCAACGTGATCGTGGCGACGGGGCCGTCGACGTCGACCTTGATCGCCGGTTCGGGGGCGCCGGGAGTCATCTACTCGGGGTGACCGAGCAGCGGCAACGCGTCGAAGTCGGGGAAGGCCCGGCCGTCGGGAAGGATCTCCGCCTCGGTCATCAGGCCGAAGCTGCGGACCAGATCCTCGGCGACCACGAACATGCCGTTGAAGATCATCGGGTTGTGACACGTGGCCAGGTACGTCGCCGCCCGCGCCGGCACCAGCACCGAATGCGCGAGGTGGGGTCGGTACCCGATGAGCTGGGCTTCCTCGAACAGGTCCATGCCGAGGTTCGAGAGCGTCATGCTCGGGTCGAGCGTGAGCACGGCGACGTTGTGCTCGGCGGTCTCCCGCATCAGCGCCGGCGCGATGCGGTCGGTGACGCCGCGCGCGATCGGCACCATCGACCCGACCTGGCCGGTGTTCGGGAGTGGCTGGTCGGGGTCGCCGAGCCATTCGGTGAGCGGCGGCTCCAGGCTCATCGGCAGGCGCGGCTCGCGGCGCGCCGCCACCCGGTTCTGGGTGATGTTCTGGATCACGCCCCGGCGCTGGCCGATCATGATCGGGAGCACGAGGTGGATGGCGCGGAGGTAGCCCTCGATCGTCGTGCCGATGTGGCCCTGGATCGAGTCCCAGCGCATGTCGGCGAATTGGGTGGCGTACGAGCCACCTTCGGCGAAGTCGACCCAGTTCGCGGTGATGATGAGCGTGTCGATGCGGCCGAACTCTTCCATCGTGCGCTCGACGGTCTCCTCGACGTCGTCGAGCGAGCCGAGATCGCACTTGAGCGGGAGTGCCTTCCCGCCGTACTCGCGCACGAGTACCGCGGTCTCCTCCACCGACATCGGCTGGGGATCCCCCGCAACCGACGTCCGGGCAGTCGGAACGACGTCGAATCCGTGCCGGGCGAGGTCGATGCACATGGCGCGCCCCATCCCCCGGCTCGCTCCGATCACGAGTGCAACTGCGCGTTCGGTCATGTCCCCCACTCTCGATGTGCCGACGGATTCAGTGTGCTGACCGCCCGATGGGCGGGAGCGTAACGGTGCGCGCCGCCGGGCGCACGACGAGCGTGTTCACATCCCGCCGCTTCACACCACGCCGCTTCGCGCCACCTCGCTCTACACGACGCCGCCCTACACGACGCCGCCCTACACGACGCCGCCGGCACGGTACGCGGCGAGGGTGTCGGCGTCGACCCCGACCTCGGCCCACACGGCGTCGTTGTCGGCCCCGATCTCGCGCGCGGCCGACGGCAGCCTGGCGACACCATCGCCGAATCGTGGGAACGCGCCCGGTTGCAGCGTGGATTGGCCGTCGGGCTCCGCGACGGGAACCAGGTCGTGCTGGGCCCGGAGCGCCGAATCGGCGGCGAGGTCGCGCGCGGTGGCGACGAACGAGCACGGTATGCCGGCCCGCTCCAGCGCCGAGATCGCCGCGTCGGCGTCGTGCGCGCCGACCCATTTCGCCGTGGCCGCGTCGGTCAGAACACCGTCGGGCGCCGCCGACACGAGCTCGGCGAGCGTGTGGCGGTCGTGGTCGTGCTCCACCACGAGGGCGACGAACCGGCCGTCGGCCGCGGGGTACACGCCGCTCGGAGCCTCGTGCGGACCCCTCGAGCCCGTGCGCGCCCGGGCGATGCCGGTGCGGTCGTACGCGGCAACGGTCGATTCCAGGATGCGGAGGATCGATGCGTGCAATGGGACGTCGATCACCGAGCCCTGCCCGGTGCGTCGGCGCCGGAGCAGCGCGGCGAGGACCGCCTCGGCCGCGAACGCGCCGGTGAGGTGGTCGGCCACGACCACCGCCGACTTCACCGGCGGTAGGTCGGGGTGGCCGGTGATGCCCAGCAGGCCGGCGCGGGCGATCGCGGTGAGATCGAGGCCCGGCTGCTCGGCGTCGGGACCGTCCTGCCCGAGCACGGAGATCCGGGCGATGACCAGCTGCGGTGGGAGTCGCGCCGGACCGATGTTCCAGCGTTCGAGGGTGCCGGGGCGGAAGTTCTCGATCACCACGTCGGCGGTCGCGGCCAGGCGGCGGAACAGCTCCTGCCCGCGCTCGACGCGCAGGTTGCAGGTGACGTTGCGCCGGCTTCTATCTTCGACGCCGAAGTAGAGCGAACGCCCGTCGGCGAATGGGCCGAGCTCGCGGAGCATGTCGCCGGTCCCCGGGTCCTCCACCTTGATCACGTCGGCGCCGAGCTCGGCGAGTGTGGTGGCGGCGAACGGCGCCGCGATGCGGGTGCCGAGGTCGATGACCCGGATGCCGAGCAACGGCTGGTTGGTCACGCGACCACCGTGATCACGCGCGGGTGTCGCGGCGCGCGGCCTGCCGGCGCTTCCACGCCTCCACCGCCTCGGGATACTCGGGCAGGGTGCGGGAGATCGCCTCGTACGCCAGCGAGGTGTCGAGGATCTGGTCGGCCATCGCGCGTACGTAGCGATTCAGCACCATCTTGGTCGCGCGCGCGGCGTAGACCGGCTGGGCGGCGAACTCGTGGGCCAGGCGATAGGTGACGTCGTGCAGCTCGGCGGTCGGCACCGCGTAGTTCCCGATCCCCATCGCGACCGCTTCGGTGCCGGTCACCAGGCGGCCCGCGAGCAGCAACTCCTTCGCCCGGTGCGGGCCGACGAGGATGGGCAGGATGACGGCGGCCCCGTCGCCGGCCACGAGCCCGAGATCGACGTGCGTGTCGCCGAGCTTGGCGTCGTCGGCGACGACGACCGAGTCGCAGAGCAACGCGATAGTGAGACCGAGGCCGACACAAGCGCCGTTGACCATGGCCACGATCGGCTTCTCGAACTCGAGCAACGCGTAGACGAGGTGCCAGCCCCGGCGATGGACGCGCGGATCGTGGCTGGTGCCGAACGTCTTCACGTCGGCACCGGACGTGAACGCGCGTCCGGCACCGGTGAGCACGACCGCGCGTGTCGACGGTTCGGCGTCGACGTCGCGCAGGATCTCCATGAACTCCTCGACCATCGCCGGCTCGAGCGCGTTGAGGTGCTCGGGCCGGTTGAACGTGATCGTCGTGATGTCGTCGGCGTGTTCGACCAGGATCTTCCCGGAGGTCATCCCTCGGCTCCTTCTTGCTCGAGTGCGGGTACCGGCATCGACGGCGGCGCGGGCGCGGCGGCAGGCGCGGCGCGCGCTTCTCGTGGCAGCCCGAGCACCTGCTCGGCGAGCGTGTTGCGCTGGATCTCCGAGGTGCCGGCGAAGATCGTGCACGCGCGGTAGTACACGAAGTTGCGCTGGCGACGGCTGGTGCCGACGATCCCGGCGGGCCCGAGCATCCGCATCGAGAGGTCGTGCATGCGTTGCGCCATCTCGCTCCAGAACAGCTTGACCGTCGAGCTGGTCGCGCCCGGCGGGCGGCCCGCGTCGAGCGCGCTGATCACCCGGTACAGGTGCAGCCGGTAGATCTGCAACTCCGAGTAGGCGCGCGCGAGAGCCTGCCGCGTCACCGGGTCGACCGCGCGCTCGCGCGCTTCGGTGAGCAGCTCGTCGAGCAGGATGGCGTGGACGATGAGCTGCCGGGGCGACGTGCTGCGTTCGAAACCGAGCGTCGTGCTCATGACCGCCCACCCGTTGAACGGATCACCCACGACCGACGCGTCGGGGACGAACGCGTTGTCGAGGAACACCTCGTTGAACTCGGACTCCCCCGTCATCTGGCGTAGCGGCCGCACGTCGATACCGGGCTGTTCCATGTCGAGCAGGAAGTAGCCGATCTTCGCCCGACGGCCGTTGCCGTCGGCGGTGCGCGCGAGCAGCACGCCGTAACGCGCGTACTGCGCGTTGCTCACCCAGACCTTCTGTCCGGTGACGCGCCAGCCGCCGTCGACGGCGACGGCGCGGGTCCGCATCGATCCGAGGTCGGAACCGGCCTCGGGCTCGCTGAACAGCTGACACCAGATGTCGTCGGCGGTGATCGCCCGCTGGAGATGGCGGCGCCGCTGCTCTTCGGTCCCGTGCTCGAGGAGGGTGGGACCGACGAGGTTGATCGCCACCCGGTTGACGATCTCGGGCGCCCGGGCGAGGGCCAGCTCCTCCTGCACGATGAACGCCTCCGTCCACCCGAGGTCGCGCCCGCCGTAGGCCGCCGGGAAGTGCACGGCCACCAGCCGCGCCCCGGCCAGGGCCGCCTGCCACGCCCGCTCGAACTCGATCCGGGGGCGCCCGTCGGCGGGCGGGGTCTCGGTGGGCACGTGCGCGGCGATCCACGCCCGCACCTCGGCGCGGAACGCCTCCTGCTCGGTCGTGAACTGCAGATCCACCGACCCCCCTCGAACTCCGGTCCGGACGCGCGGCGAACTCCCGCGCCCGGCATTCTGCCCGCGCGTTCCGGTTGACCCCCGCCGACGGGTCGCGAGAGGCTGCGACGCTTGATGCTGGACGGGATACGAGTCGTCATTCTCGGGTCGGGCACGCCGATCTCCACCTTCGCCGCCGTGCTGGGCGACCAGGGCGCCGATGTGATCCGCGTCGAGCCGCCCGGGGCCGGCGATCCCGGTCGCCGGCGCGGTCCGATGGTCGACGGCGGCTCGCTCGAATGGGCGGTGGCGGGCCGGTCGTGCCGCGGGGTCACCTGCGATCCGGCCACCACCGAGGGCCGCGACCTCCTCGTTCGGCTGCTGGCGACGGCCGACGTCGTGGGCGAAGCCCTCGGACCCCACGGGCTCGAGGACCTCGCGCTCGCGCCGGGCGAGCTGCGCGGCCCCCGGGTGGTCCTGCGGTTCACCGGCCGCGGGATCGCAGCCGCCGACGCCGATCTCCCGGCCCCGGAGTTGATCGCCCTCGCGACCGGCGGGATGCTCACGCTCACCGGGCAACCGGATCGGCCGCCGGTGGCCCTCGGCGTCCGCTACGCCGAGCAGTTCGCCGGGGTCTCCGGCGCCACCGCCGCGTTGGCCGCCCTGCTCGAGCCCCCACTGCCGGAGGCGCCGGAGGATGCCACCCCCGAGATCGTCGACATTGCCACCCGCTCGGCGGTGCTGCGGGTGACCGAATGGACGGTGCCCGCCTACGACCGGCTCGGCACCCAGCGGACCCGCGAGGGAAATCGGCCGTCGAGTGTCGCGCCCCTCGACGTCTACCTGAGCGCCGACGACGAACACGTCGCCATCGTCGGCGGCTCCGACGCGAACTTCGCCCGCCTGGTGCGTGCGATCGACCGGCCGGAGTTGGGCACCGACCCGAAGTACGCCACGACGGCCGCGCGCATCGAACACTCGACCGAGATCAACGAGATCGTGGCCGATTGGGTACGCAGCAGTCCGGCCGACGAAATCGGCCGCCGCTGTGCCACCAGCGGCACTCCGGTGGGTCGCGTCGCGCACGTCGCCGACCTGCTCGACGATGCTCACTTCGCGGCGCGGGGTGACTTCGTCGTCGTCGATGATCCCGTCGTCGGCCGTCACCGGCAGCAGGCCCCGCATCCGCGGTTCGACGGCGAGCGCGTCGACGCGGTGCGGCCCGCGCCGGCGGTCGGTCAGCACAACCTCGACGTCTGGTGCACGGAGCTCGGCGTGGCGGCGGAAGACCTGGCCCGGTTCGAGGAACTCGGTGTCGTATGAGCGGGCCGGCATGAGCGGATGCACATGACTGGGGACGTGCAACCGACCCATTGGGACGCGGCACTGGCGCAGCGCTGGCGGGCCGCCGGGGCGTGGAAGGACGAGCCGCTCGGCGCGACTTTCGCGGCCGCCGCGCACCGCCGGGCGGACGCGGTCGCCATCGTCGACGGCGACCGGCGCATCACCTTCACCGAGCTGGATGAGTTGACCCGCCGGTTGGCCACGGTCCTGCGGCAACACGACGTGACGCCGGGGAGCACGGTCACGGTCCAGCTCCCGAGCTGGTGGGAGACGATCGCGCTGGTGATCGCGGCCTGGCGCATCGGTGCGGTCGCCAACCCGGTGCTGCCGAACCTCCGCCACCACGAGGTCTCGCTGATCACCGCCGAGGTCGACTCGCGGGTGCTCGTCGTGCCCGGCGAGTTCCGCGGCTTCGACTACGTGGCCATGGCGCGGGACCTCGCGTGCGCCCCGACCGTTCTCGTGGCGCGCACAACCGCCGCCGCTCCATTCGCTCGCCCCGAGGCGGCACGGGGTGAGTACACGCTCGACGACCTGGTGCGCGACGCCGAACCCGCGTCCGACGCGGTGCTCGACGCGCTCCGACCCGATCCGGACGCCGCCGCGCTGGTGCTCTACACGTCGGGCACCACCGCCGGACCCAAGGGTGCCATCCACACCCACAACACGCTGCGGGCCGAGGTCGACGGCATCGAAGTCGTGCACGAGTGCTCCGAACGCGACGTGATCCTGGCCACGATGCCGATCGCGCACGTGGGCGGCATGTTGTACGCGGTGCTGATGCCGCTCACGCTCGGGCTGCGCGTCGCGCTGCTCGACACCTGGGATCCCGACGTCGCCGTCCGCCTCGCCGCGAGCGAAGGCGTCACCATGCTGGTCGGCCTCCCGGTGATGCTCCAGAGCATGCTCATGAGCCCCGCGTATTCCGCCGACGCGCTGCACGCGGTGCGCCTCTTCGCGCTCGGCGGCAGCCGGATCACCGCGGCCGACGTCGAGTACGCGGCCGACGCGTTGGGGTGCTGGAGCAAACGGTCGTACGGCTCGACCGAGATGCCGACGGCAACGTCGGGACCTCGTCACGATGCCGCGGGACGCCTCGCGTCGACCGACGGCATCCCCATCGGCCCCACCGAAGTACGCGTGGTCGACGACCATGAACGCGACGTGCCGACGGGTGAACGGGGCGAGATCTTGTGCCGAGGCCCGGAGATGTTCGTCGGCTACGTCGACCCCGCGTTGAACGAGAGCGCGTTCACTCCCGACGGTTGGTTCCGCACCGGCGACGTCGGGGTGCTCGACGCCGACGGGTTCCTCGTGGTGGTCGACCGGAAGAAGGACATCATCATCCGCGGCGGCGAGAACATCTCGGCCCAGGAGGTGGAGGAACTGCTGCTCGTCCTGCCCGAGATCGAAGACGTCGCCGTGGTGGCGATGCCCGATGCGGCGATGGGCGAACGGGCGTGTGCGTTCGTGGTGTTCGGGCCGGACCCGCTCGAGCTCGCCGACCTCGTCGAGCATCTGCGCAGCCGGGGCGTCGCCGCGTTCAAGCTGCCGGAGAGGCTCGAACCCCGGGCCGAGTTCCCGCGCACCGCGACCGGCAAGATCCGCAAGGACGTGTTGCGAGCCGAGATCGCCGACCTCGTGGCCCAGGAGGCACTTGCCTGATCGGTGCCTACCGGGGTCGACCGGCGCGTCAGTGCGGGTTCCGGTGCGTCACTCGGCGAGGAGCTGCCGGGCGATGACGACGCGTTGGATCTCGTTGGTGCCCTCACCGATGCAGAGCAGCGGGGCGTCGCGGTAGTAGCGCTCGACGTGACCCTCGGTGGAGTAGCCGTAGGCCCCGTGGATCCGCAGCGCGTCGGTCGCGTTCTCGAGCGCGGCCTCGGTGGCGGTGAGCTTGGCCATCCCCGCTTCGAGATCACAGCGGCGACCGGCGTCGAACGCGGCCGCCGCTTCGCGCACGAGCAGTCGCGATGCCACCGTGCGGCACGCCATGTCGGCCAACTTCAGGGCGATCGCCTGGTGCTGACCGATCGGCTTGCCCATGGTGTGACGATCGCGGCTGTACGCGAGCGACGCCGACAGCGCCGCCTGCGCGAGCCCCACTCCCCGGGCGGCCACGTTGATGCGCCCGAGCTCGAGCGCGCCGACCGTCTGCACGAAGCCCTTGCCCTCGACCCCACCGATGAGCTGGTCGGCCGACACCGGGACGTCGTCGAACGCGAGGGCCACGGTGTCGACGCCCTTGTACCCGAGCTTGCCGAGCTTGCCCAGCACCTCGTAGCCGTCACTCTTGCGCACCACGAACAGGGACATGCCGCGGTGACGCGGTTCGGCGTCGGGGTCGGTCTTCAGCAACACCGCGAGGCAGTTCCCCTCGCCGCCGTTGGTGATCCACGTCTTGCGTCCGTTGATGACGTAGCCGTCGGCGGTGCGCGTGGCGCGGGTCGCGATGGCCTGGAGGTCGGAGCCGCAGTCGGGTTCGGTGAGCGCGAGCCCGCCGCGGAGGTCACCGGCGGCGAACGCGGGCAGGAACTCGGTGCGTTGCGCGTCGGTCCCGTAGCGGCGCACCAGCTCCGCCATCATCAGGTGTGAGTTGATGACGCCGGTCAGCGACATCCACACTTCGGAGATCGACTCCACGATCTGCGAGTACGCGGTGGCCGAGAGGCCGAGCCCGCCGTACTCGACCGGGATGGTCGCGCCGAACAGGCCGAACTCGCGCATGTCCTCGACCATCGTTGTGGGGTACCGGTCGGCGTGCTCGAACTCGAGGACGTGCGGCAGCACCTCCTTGTCGAGCCAGCGCCGCAGGGTGGCGAGGATCTCGGCGACGTCTCCCTGCTCGTCGTCGCGTGCCTCGTGGGTCGCCGCGCCGAGGCGGGTCACGGGGCGGGGATGCGGGTGGTCGCGGAGCTGAGTGCGCTCACTCGTGGCGTCTTGCCGGCACCGATGCCCGGGATCACCTGCGCGCAGTGCTCGGTGTCCATGTACTCCTTGATCTCGACGATCTGGTCGCCGCGCGTACGGAAGAGGAAGTGGTACTGGTTGTTGTACTCGCCGCCGCCGGTGAGGGGTCCGTGGATCTCGGCCTCGATGCAGACGCGGTCTTCCTCGGCGGTGACGTAGCCGATGTCGAAGTAGGTCGGGCCGGAGAACAGCGAGCCGTTCCCACCCCCGACCCCGCGGATGTGGGCCACGAATTCGGGTTTGTCCTTCCAGCCCGACGCGTAGAAGTCACCCGCCGAGAACACGCGGGCGTCGTCGGCGAGGAGCGCTTCCAGCCCGTCGTGATCGCCGGTGATCGTGGTCTCGAAGAACCGCAGCGCAGTTCGCTTCGACTGTTCCGTGTCGGTCGCCACCGGTCTCCCACTTCTCCCACTGGTTCGGATTCGAGGTTGCTCAGGACCGCTCGTCGAGCGTGTAGCCGGCGCGGTGCCGGTCGTCGATGGCGGCCATTCCTTCGAGCACGACACCGTATCCCTGGCCCGCGAGGATCTGCTGCCGGATCGCGTGGGCGAAGCAGACCTTCGTGTACCGCAGCACGAGGGGCGACTGGCGGGCGAGCTCGGTGGCCAGCGCCCACGCGCGCGGCATGAGCTCGTCGGGGGGCAGGACCTCGGCGATCAGCCCCAGGCTCTGCGCCTCGCGCGCGTCGATCACCTGCCCGGTGAGCATGAAGTACCGCGCCCGGTTGGGGCCCATCAGGTACGGCAACACGATGTGCATGCCGTCGCCCGGCACCAGCCCGTTCACGAAGTGGCCGGAGTCCTGGATCGCGGTGGTGTCGGACGCGATCACGATGTCGGAGAGCAGCGGGGTCTCGCAGTGTCGCCACACCGGGCCGTTCAGCGCGCAGATCACCGGCGCCTCGATGTCGAGGAAGTTCATCAGGAGCTTGCGCGTGTTCCAGTGGGCCGACTCCCAGCCGCGCGCCGTGGTACCGGGAAAGGTCTCGGGTGACCCCTTCGGTCCGTTGAACTCGGCGCCGCTCCCGGTGAGGATCACCACCCGGTTCTCGACGTCGTTGGCGATGGCCCCGAACGCCTCCTGCATCTCGCGCACGGGCGCGGCGCCCCAGCGCAGACTGTCGCCGTCGGTGTGCAACGTCATCTGGAGGATGCCGTCGCGGCGTTCGAACCGGACCGTCTCGAAGCGATCGCGGTACTCGTCGAGTGTGGTCATCGAACCTCCGGAACCGGTACACGGGCTGGACGCGCGCACAGTACCAACGAGTCCGGACCACCGGCCCGGGCCCTCGCGTACGGTGGGCGGGCATGAGCGACGAGAGCCTCGACGACGTGGTGGTGCTCGAGCACCGGGGTGACGTGTCGGTCGTGCGGTTCAACCGACCCGACCGCATGAACGCGCTGTCGTCCGCCGGGTGGCTGGTGTTCGAACAGCGCATGCTCGAGGCCGACGCCGAACCCACCACCGGGGCGATCGTGGTGACCGGCACCGGGCGCGCGTTCTGCGCCGGCGGCGACGTCTCGACCATGGCCGCGAAGCAGGAGCCCGCCGCGGCCGAGGCGCGTCGACGGGCACCGGCGCGGCGCGTGCGGCACGACGGGCTCGGACTGGTGAACACCATGCTCGAGATCGAGAAGCCGACGCTGGCCGCGCTGAACGGCGCGGCCGTGGGCATCGGTGCGACGGTGGCGCTGCTCTGCGACCAAGTGTTGATGGCGCGGACGGCGCGGATCGGCGACTCCCACGTGCCGCTCGGGATCGTCGCCGGCGACGGCGCCATCGCGGTGCTCCCCTTGCTGATCGGCGTGCACCGGGCCAAGGAGCTGTTGCTCACCGGGCGGCTGATTGACGGCGCCGAGGCGCTCGCGATGGGTCTCGTCGCGGAGACGGTCGAGCTGTCCGACCTCGAGTCCTTCGCACTCGCGCGCGCAGGATCTGGCCACCCGACCGACGTACGCGACGCGTGCGACCAAGCTGGCGATCAACCGCGTGCTGCGCGCCAACTCCGAGCAGTTGCTCGAGACCGCGTTCGCCTACGAAGAGTTGTCGATGGGTCTCCCCGAACATCGGGAAGCGCTGGCCCGCTTCCTCGCGCCGAAGGGTCTCAGCGCGTCTTCGTGAGGAGCATCGCGCAGCCGGGCTCGCCGCCGCCGGCGGTCACCACCGCCACCTCGGCGTCGGTCACCTGGCGACCGTCGGCGGTCCCCCGGAGCTGCTGCATCGCCTCGTAGAGCAGGCCGAACCCGTGCAGACGCCCCATCGACAGCTGTCCCCCATCGGTGTTGAGCGGCAGGTCACCGTCGAGGGCGATGCGGGTGCCCCCGGCGAGGAAGTCCTTCGCTTCGCCCTTCGCGCAGAACCCGAGCGACTCGATCCACGACAGGCAGTTGAAGCTGAACCCGTCGTAGATCTCGGCGACGTCGACGTCGGCGGGGGTGAGCTCGGATCGGGTCCAGAGGTGGCGCGCCGGGCCGTCGACCAGCGGTTCGTGCTCGAGCGTCCCCTGGTCCCACGACGCGCGCTCGGTGATCTGCGTCCCCACCGCGTCGACGAACACGGCGTCGCCGCGGCCGTCGCCCGCGGTGTCGACTGCGGAGATGACGAACGCAGTCGAGCCGTCGCACGGGACGTCGCAGTCGTAGAGACCGAACGGCGTGGTGATCATCCGCGCGCCGAGGTAGTCGTCCATCGTGAGCGGTTCGCGGTAGATGGCCTCGGGGTTGCGGCCCGCGTTGGCGCGGTTGTTGAGCGCGATCCAACCGAGGGTCTCGCGCGTGGTCCCGTAGTGGTGGAAGTGACGCGACGCCTGCACCGCGATCCAGTTGGCGGCCGATGCCGCACCGAACGGGAACCGCCACTGCATGTCTTCCCCGGCGCGCGCCGACGCGTCGGCCCCGACGAGACCACCGACCGCGTTGCCGCGGGCCTTGAGCATCGCGAGTTGCGTCGCCTCCCACATCGTGCGGACGCACAGCACGTGACGGCACAGGCCACTCGACACCGCGAGCATGGCGGCGACGATCGCACTGAACTGGCCCGGACCTTCGGGCACGCCGTTGATCCACGTGGGATGGAGGCCGAGCACCTCTTCCAGCGCCAGCGCGCCCCCCTCGGAATGACCGCTGCCATAGTGCGCGGTGTAGTTCAGGCCGGGGTAGGTGGAGATGCCGTCGATGTCGGCAAACTCGAGGCCGGCGTCCTCGACCGCGCGCGTGCACGCTTCGACCGCCAGGGCCACCGGATGGCGCATGAGCCGGCGGCCGACCTGCGACCGGCCCGCGCCGGTGATCGCGACGTCGTGCTCGAACTTGCGGGTGGTCGGCATCGGCCGCACCGGCGCGATGGAATCCTCGTCGGGCGGGATCCACGACGTACCGCCTGCCGCCGACGCACCGCCAGACGGACGGAACAACGGGATCCAGACGTCGTCGTTTGCCTCGAAGACGACCTCGACCTTCATGCCGACGACCACGTCGTAGGGCGCGCACTCGACGATGTTCGTGGTGAGCCGGATGCGCGGGTCTTCCTCGATCGCCACGACCGCGACCGCGTACGGCGTCGGGAAGCCGGGGAACCACTGGTGTTCGTTGACGGTGACGCCGGCGACCTCGGCGCGACCGCTGACCGGCACGACGTCGAACTCGAAGCCCCGGCACTCGAGGCACGCGCCGGTCGGTGGATGCTGCAGCCGACCGCACGTGTTGCAGCGACGGAACCGCAGCCGGCCGTCGGCCCCCGAGGTCCAGAAGAACTGGTTGTCCTCGTCGAGGGCGGGCAGGGTGCGAATGACGGGTTGAGGCATCCGGCGACAGTATGCCGGGCTGCGGTGCGGGCGTCGCGGTGGCATGATCCCCGCACGCCGCGCGACCGGCTCGCGGTTCGCGGCCACGGTTCACGGTTTCACTCGGCCAGAGGAGTTGTCGGCATGAAGGCAGCACGGCTCGAAGACGGTACCCTGCACATCCGCGACGTCGACATCCCGGTGCCCGGCGAGGAAGAGGCACTGATCCGGATCAGCGCGTCCGGCGTGTGCCACTCCGATCTGCACCTCGCCCGCGGCGACTGGTACGGCGTCCCGCGCACCGGCAACATCGGGCACGAGGCCATCGGTATCGTCGAAGCACTCGGCCCGGGCGCCGACCGCTTCGCGCAGGTGGGCGACCGCGTGATCCTCGGCCTCGGCGGCACCGGCGGCGGCTACTGGTGCGGGGCGTGCAAGTACTGTCTCGCCGGTCAACCGCGACACTGTTCCGAGAGCAAGGGCATCATCGGTACCTTCGCCGAGTACTTCACGGTGTGGGCGCGGTCGTTGGTCAAGATCCCCGACAGCCTCAGCGATCAGGAAGCTCCGCTCGCGTGCGGAGGGCTCACTGCCTACGGCGCGGTGAAGAAACTCCTCGCCCATCACGTGCTCCCGGGGCGACCGATCGCGGTGATCGGGGCTGCAGGCGGCCTCGGTCACTACGCAGTGCAGATCGCGACCGCCTTCGGTTACGAAGTGGTCGGCGTCGACATCGGTGCGGAGCGCCTCGACTTCGTGAAGTCGTTGGGCGCGCACCTCGCGGTCGGGGCCGACGAGGCGGTCGACGTCGTGCGGCGGGAGCTCGGTGGCGTCGACGCCAGCCTGGTGTTCTCGGCGAAGATGGCGGGCTTCCGGCTCGGGTTCGACCTCCTGGCGCCCGGCGGGTTGTTCGTCGCCGTCGGCCTGCCCGCGACCAGCGAGGGCAACCTCGAGTTCAACCCGTTCGAGCTGTTCATGAAGGACGCCACGATCATCTACTCGGCCGTCGGCACCGTGCAGGACATGCGCGAGCTGGTCGACCTGGCCGCGGCCGGGAAGGTGAAGAGCCACGTGTCGCGCGTGGGTGGGCTGTCGGAGCTGCCCGCGATCTTCGACGAGCTCGAAGCCGGCCGTTACCTCGGCCGGGCGGTGCTCACCGATCTCAGCGTGTAACCCGCGGGCCCCGCCCCCTGCCCCGGGCCCCGCTCCCGGCTCGAGGAGCTGGACGAATTCATCGACCGGCAACGCGGTTGATCCCCCCGCGCCGTAACGAGGGCGTAAGCAAGGGGGGATGAGCATCCGGGTTGCGCTCGAGCACCGCATGTCGTACCGCTTCGACCGGTTGGTGAAGCTCTCCCCCCACGTCGTGCGGTTGCGGCCGGCGCCGCACTGTCGCACCCCGATCCTCGCCTATTCGATGACGGTCACCCCGGGCGACCACTTCATCAACTGGCAGCAGGATCCGTTCGGCAATCACCTGGCCCGGCTCGTGTTCCCCGAGCCGGCGAGGGAGCTGACCGTCACCGTCGACCTCGTCGCCGACCTCACGGTGGTGAACCCGTTCGACTTCTTCGTCGAGGAGTACGCCGAGCGCTACCCGTTCGACTACGACGCCACCCTCCGGCACGAGCTCGCGCCCTACCTCGTCGGCGACGAACCGGGTCCGTTGGTCGCGCAGTGGCTGCGCGACTGGTCGGCCGACCCGGCCTCGGCGCCCGGTGCCGACGGCCAGGCCATCGTCGACTTTCTCGTCGGCATCAACCAACGCGTCTTCCGTTCCGTCGCCTACACGACCCGTATGGAACCCGGCGTGCAGACGCCCGACGAGACGCTGGAGAAGGCGCTCGGCTCGTGCCGCGACAGTGCGTGGCTGCTCGTGCAGATCCTCCGACGGCTCGGGCTCGCGGCCCGGTTCGTGTCGGGGTACCTCGTGCAGTTGCGTCCTGACGAGGTCGCGCTCGACGGCCCGCCCGGACCACTCACCGACTTCACCGACCTCCACGCCTGGGCCGAGGCCTACATCCCCGGCGCGGGCTGGGTGGGCCTCGACCCCACGTCGGGCCTGCTCGCGGGTGAGGGTCACCTCCCGCTCGTGTGCACGCCGCAGCCGTCGACCGCAGCCCCGATCTCCGGCGCCACCGAACCGTGCGAGGTCACCTTCGAGTTCTCCAACACCGTCCGCCGCCTCGCCGGGCCGCCGCGCGTGACCCTGCCCTACTCCGAGGAGCAGTGGAACCAGATCGACGCCCTCGGCGACCAGGTCGACAAGGCGCTGATCGCCGGCGACGTGGGCCTGACCCTCGGGGGTGAGCCCACGTTCGTGGCCGCCGACGACATGGAGGCCGAGGAGTGGACCACCGCGGCCGACGGCGCCGACAAACGCGCCCGGGCCGAGGAGCTCGCCGAGCGGCTGCTCGACCGCTTCGGGCCCGGCGGACTCCTCCACTACGGCCAGGGCAAGTGGTATCCGGGCGAGCCGCTCCCCCGATGGCAGATCACCCTGCTGTGGCGGGCCGACGGCGAGCCGCTGTGGAAGGACCGCGCATTGCTTGCCGGTGGGGTGCTCGCCGATGCCCTGCCCCCGGAGCCCGAAACGGCCGAGGACCACGCTGAACCGGCCGCACCGACCCCGCCTACCGCACCGACCCCGCCTACCGCACCGACCCCGCCGACTGTCGCCGACCCCGCGCTCGCAGCCGACGCCGCCACTTTGGTCCGGTCGATCGCGGCTGCGCTCGGCCTCCCCGCCGACTGCTGCATCCCCGGCTACGAGGACCCGCTGCACCTGCTGGCGGTGGAGGCGTCGATGCCCGCCGGGGAACCTCCGGCGGTCGACGTCGACCCCACCGAGGGCGCACTCGCAGATGTCGACCACCGCCTCGCCGCCATCGCCGCGCTCGACGCGGCCGGCCGGGGCGATCCCGTCGGTTGGGTGATCCCGTTGCACCCGCTGCCGCCCCGGGCCGACGCCCGCGCCGGCACCCGCCCCGGGTGGGCGACGACCCACTGGACGCTGCGCCGCGGCCACCTCGCCCTGATCCCGGGCGACTCGCCGATGGGCGCCCGTCTGCCCCTCGACGCCCTCACCTGGCAGCCGCCACCACCTCCGGATCCGGACCCGTCGCCGTTCGAGGAGCGTTCGCCGCTCGCCGATCGCAAGCGGGAGGCGGCGCGCCCGCGGACCAAGGGCAAGGAGGTCGAGCCGGAGGAGGTGCCGCGCAGCGCGCTGTGCGTCGAGGTCCGGGAGGGGAAGGTCTTCGTGTTCCTGCCGCCGGTGCAGGCGGTCGAGCACGCGGTCGACCTGTTGGGGGTCATCGAGGACGCCGCCGCCGCGTTGGCGCGACCGGTCGTGCTCGAGGGGTACCTCCCGCCGATCGACCCGCGGCTCGTTCGCCTCGCCGTCACCCCCGACCCGGGCGTCCTCGAGGTCAACATCCACCCGGCCGCGTCGTGGCCGGAGCTGGTCGACATCGTCACCGGGGTGCACGCCGATGCGCGGGCCACCCGGCTCGGCACCGAGACCTTCCATCTCGACGGCACCCACGCCGGGACCGGCGGCGGCAACCACTTGACCCTCGGCGGCGCCACCCCCGCCCGGAGCCCGCTGCTCCGACGGCCCGATCTGCTCCGCAGCATGATCACCTACTGGCAGCACCACCCGTCGCTCTCCTATCTCTTCTCCGGCCGGTTCGTCGGCCCGACGAGCCAGGCGCCCCGGGTCGACGAAGCCCGGCACGAGAGCCTCTACGAGCTCGAGATCTCCTTCGCCGAGCTCGACCGCCAGACCGCCGACTCCCCCGACCCGCCGTCGCCCTGGCTGGTCGACCGGTTGTTCCGGCAGTTGCTGGTCGACGTCACCGGCAGCACGCACCGCACCGAGCTGTGCATCGACAAGCTCTTCAGCCCGGAGACGGAACGGGGTCGGCTCGGTCTGTTGGAGCTGCGAGGCTTCGAGATGCCGCCCCACCCCCGCATGGCCCTGGTGCAGGCGCTCCTGGTGCGGGCGCTGGTGGCGCGCTTCTGGGCCGAGCCGTATTCGGGCCCGCTCGTGCGCTGGGGCACCGAGCTGCACGACCGCTTCCTGCTCCCGTTCTACGTCACCGCCGACATCGCCGAAGTGGTCGACGATCTCGTCCGCCACGGCTTCGCCTTCGACCTCGCGTGGCTGGCGCCCTTCCTCGAATTCCGCTTCCCCCGCATCGGCACCGTCGACGTCGACGGCGTGCACCTCGAGCTGCGGGGCGCCATCGAGCCGTGGTCGGTGCTCGGGGAGGAGGTCACGTCGACCGGCACCGCCCGCTACGTCGACTCGTCGGTGGAGCGGCTGCAGGTGAGCGCCGACGGTCTCACCCCCGACCACCACCTGGTCACCTGCAACGGGGTGCCCGTCCCCCTCCACCCCGCGGGCGCGCCGGGGTCATACGTTGCCGGGGTGCGCTACCGGGCCTGGAAACCGCCGTCGGCGCTCCACCCCACGATCGCGGTCCACGCCCCGCTCGTGTTCGACCTCGTCGACCGGTGGAGCGGCCGCTCGCTGGGCGGCTGCACCTACCACGTGAGCCATCCGGGCGGTCGCAGCTACGACCGGTTCCCGGTCAACGCCAACGAGGCCGAGGCCCGGCGGGCGAGTCGCTTTACCGCCGAGGGGCACACGCCGGGACCCGTCGACCTCGGTGCCCTCCTCGCCGCCGGCGCGGTCGCCTCAGGGGTGGGAATCGGCACCCGGACCCTGGAGTACCCTCGGACGCTCGATCTGCGGCGCGCACCGCTCCCACCGGGCCGCGGGGTGAACGTTCCCGAGCCCGGGCGAGTCGACGGGTAGAACCGAGTCCCAGCGCCACATGACCATCAGCTCGCCGACCGATCTCCTCGCCTCGTACCGGCCACTGCCCGGGGCCTACGACGAGCTGCTCACGGCCGACGGCCGGATCCGCGACCACTGGGCCCACGCCGGTCGCGTCCTCGAGGACCTCGGGCTCGACGAGCTGCTCGACCGTCGGACCGAGGCGTCGCGGCTCCTCGACGACGACGGTGTCACCTACAACGTCTACGGCCGCGCCGATCCCGCGTCGGCGCCCGCGCCGGCTGCCGCGCCCTGGGGGCTCGATCCGCTTCCGGTGCTGCTCGCCAGCGACGAGTGGGCCGCCATCGAGCTCGGGGTGATCCAGCGCGCCGAGCTGCTCAACTTGATCCTCACCGATCTCTACGGCCCACGCGACCTGCTCCGCCGCGGCGTGTTGCCGGCCGAGCTCGTCTTCTCCCACCCCGGCTTCCTGCGCCCGTGCGACCAGATCCGGGTGCCCGGCGACCAGCAGCTGTTCACCACCGCGGTCGACCTCGCCCGTGACCGCACCGGTCACTGCACGGTGTTGGCCGACCACACCCAGGCGCCGTCGGGCGCGGGCTACGCGCTCGAGAACCGGGTGGTGGTCTCGCGCGTCTTCCCCGGCCTCTACCGCGATTCCCAGGTGCACCGCCTCGCCCCGTTCTTCCGCACCCTGCGCGCCTCGCTGCAGGAGGTCGCGCCGCCCGACGCCGACAACCCGCGCATCGTGCTGCTCAGCCCCGGTCCGTGGAGCGAGACCGCGTTCGAACACGCCGCGCTCGCCGCCCACCTCGGGTATCCGCTGGTGGAGGCGTCGGATCTCACGGTGCGCGACGGCCGGGTGTGGCTGCGATCGCTCGGCCGGGCTGGAACGGGTCGACGTCATCCTGCGCCGCACCGACGCCTGGTTCTGCGACCCGCTCGAACTCCGCCCCGACTCCAAGCTCGGGGTGCCCGGCCTCGTCGAGGCGGCGCGCGTCGGCGGGGTGTCGATCGTGAACACGCTCGGCAGCGGGGTGCTCGAGAACCCGGCCCTGCTGCCCTACCTCCCGCGACTGGCCCAGCACCTGCTGGGCGAACAGCTGCTGCTGCCGTCGGTGCCCACGTGGTGGTGCGGCGACGACGAAGGCCGCCGTCAGGTCCTCGGGAACCTCGACCACCTGGTGATCAAGCCGATCTCCCGGTCGGTCGGGCCCATGGCCGTGTTCCCGTGGGAGCTCAGCCGCGACGAGCGCGACGACCTCCGCCGCCGGATCGAGGCGCACCCGGCCGGTTGGGTCGGGCAGGAGAACCTCGAGTTGTCGTCGGCGCCGACGCTGACCCCGAACGGGCTCGAAGCGCGGCGCACCGTGCTGCGGGCGTTCGCGGTGGCGCGCCAGAGCTCCTACGCGGCGATGCCCGGGGGTCTCACCCGCGTCGCCGGTTCCGCCGGCAACGGCAACGGCACGAATGGCAACGGGAACGGGACCGCGGCGAGCCATCGCATTTCCAACCAGGCCGGGGCGATCAGCAAGGACACGTGGGTCCTGGCATCCGAGCCCGAGAAGCTCTCCGGGTTCTGGCTGGCCGAGGGACCGTCGGTCGTCGCCACCGGGGTCGAGGCGTCGATGTCGTCGCGCGCAGCGGAGAACCTGTTCTGGCTCGGGCGCTACGCCGAACGGGCCGAGGCCATGGCCCGGCTCCTGCGGGCCACCCACGACCGGCGCAACGACTTCCAGCGCGGCACCAACCCGGCGGGCACCGAGTGTCTGCAGGTCCTGCTCACCGCGATCACCCAGGTGAGCGCCACCTACCCCGGCTTCATGGGCGAGGGAGCTGCCGAGCGGCTCGCGGCGCCGGGCGCCGAGCTGTTCGCCCTCGTGGTCGACGAAGAGCGCCGCGGGACCTTGGCGCACGCGGTGCGCCATCTGCTCAGCGCCGCGCAGGCCGTGCGCGACCAGCTGTCGACCGACACGTCGATGGTGGTGGGAGCGCTCGACCGCGAGATCCGCCATCTCCGCCACTCCGATCCCGATCGTCCGATGGTCGTGCAGCACACGCTCGGGCGGATCCTGCAGAGCCTCCTCGCGCTCTCCGGTCTCGCCGGGGAGAGCATGGTGCGCGACCCCGGTTGGCGGTTCATGGACGCCGGCCGGCGCATCGAACGGGGCCAGCAACTCGCGGCGCTCCTGCGCGCCACCATCACCGTCGAGCGCAGCACCGCGGCCGACAGCCTGTTGCTCGAGTCCGTGCTCATCGCGGCGGAGAGCGTGATCACGTACCGACGCCGGTACCGGTCGCACGCGCAGCTCGAGACGCTCCTCGACCTGCTCGTGATCGACGGCGACAATCCCCGTTCGCTCGCGTACCAACTCGACCAGCTCACCGACGACGTGCGCCTCATGCCGAAGCTCGACGCCGGCCCGCGCCTGAGTGAGCCCGAGCGGCTCGTGCTCGAGGCATCCACCGCGCTGCGCCTGGCCGACACCGCCGCGCTCGCGCGCCCCCACGACGACGGCACCCGCCCGGAGCTCGACGACTTCCTCGCGCACATCCTGGAGCTGCTGCACCGCTGCGCCGACGCCATCGACGCCGACCGCTTCGTCCACCCGCTTCCGCAACACTCGCTGGTGGCCTCGTCGTGACCTACCGCGTCCTCCACCGTACCGAGTACGAGTACGAGTCGAAGGTGTCGTCGAGCTACGGCGAGCTGTACCTGCTCCCGCGCGACGTGCCGGGCCAGGTGTGCCGGTCCTCGCGGGTGCGGATCGATCCCGGGCCCCACGACTACCGCGAGCGCCGCGATTTCTACGGCAACCGCGCCGCCTACTTCGCGGTGCTCGAACCGCACACCCGCCTGACCGTCACCGCCGAGAGCCTGGTCGACGTGAACCGCCCGGGCACGCTCCCGCTGCCGCTCGACCAGGCGTGGGAGGCCATACGCGATCGCCTCCGGGTCGATCCTGCCGACGACGCGTTCGACGCCCGCGGCTTCGTCCTCGACTCGCCCAAGGTCGCGGTGTCGCCGGGCGTCACGGCCTACGCGGCGGAATCGTTCGGCCCGGCGCGGCCGCTCAACGAGGCCCTCACCGAGCTCACCGCGCGCATCCACGCCGACTTCGCCTACAAGCCGGGCTCCACCTCGGTGCGCACGACCCTCGCCGAGCTGCTCGAGAACCGCAAGGGGGTGTGTCAGGATTTCGCGCACCTCGCCGTCGGCTGCCTCCGGTCGGTTGGGCTCGCGGCGCGCTACGTGAGTGGCTACCTGGAGACCCGGCCGCCGCCGGGCCGGGAACGGCTCGTGGGTGCCGACGTCTCGCACGCGTGGGCATCGGTGTTCGTCCCCGAGGCGGGTTGGGTAGATCTCGATCCGACCAACAACCAGTTCGTCACCGACCGCTACGTCACTACTGCGTGCGGCCGCGACTACGGCGACGTGTCACCGCTGAAGGGTGTGATCTACACGGAGAGCAAGAAGAACGAGCTGCACGTCTCGGTGGACGTCGCGCCGGTCGACGAGCCCCGCTGATGCGGGTTCGGGTCGGCTGCGAATTCAACCACGACTCCGCCGTGGCCATCCCGACGGTCTGGCAGGTGCGGCCGCGCGCCGTGCCGGCGCAGCGTCTCGTGTTCGAGTCGTGGGGCACGTCCCCGTCGGTGCCGTGGAGCTCGTACCGCGACGCGTACGGCAACGTCTGCGATCGCCTGACCCTGCCCCCGGGCCCGTCGCAACTGCGGTACGACGCCGAGGTCGAGGTACCCGCAGCGTTCGACGACTTCGACTTCGGCGCACCTCAGGTGCCGGTCGAATCGCTGCCCGACGACGCGATGGTGTTCCTGCTGCCCAGCCGCTTCTGCTTGTCCGACGTGCTGCGCGATCGCGCGTGGGAGCTGTTCGGCGGTACGCAGCCGGGATGGTCGCGGGTGGTCGCGGTGTGCGACTGGGTCCACGAGAACGTCCAGTTCCGGGTCGGGAGCAGCACGCCCACCACGTCGTCCCTCGACGTGTGGGACTGCCGCACCGGGGTGTGCCGCGACTTCGCCCATCTGGGCGTGACCCTGTGCCGGAGTCTCAACATCCCTGCCCGCTACGTGTTCGGCTACCTCCCCGACATCGGCGTGCCGGTCGACCCCAACCCGATGGACTTCTGCGCGTGGTTCGAGGCGTACCTCGGCGACCGGTGGTGGACGTTCGATCCCCGCAACAACCAGCCGCGCACCGGCCGGGTCGTCATCGGGCGAGGTCGCGACGCACTCGACGTCGCCATGCTCACGTCGTACGGCCTGCCCGTCCTGCAGACGATGACGGTCTGGGCCGACGAGGTGATCGAGAACCGCGCCGCCTGACGCTCACGTTCCGTCCGTGGCGTCCCTGCCTAGGGCTCGAACACCTGGAGCTCGGGGTGATCGTCGAGCAGGTAGTCGTTGGCGAGGTCGTCGACGAGCTCTTTCGGCGCCACGTCGTCGAGCGCATCGAGGGTCCAGCCGTCGGCGCGGGTGATGACCCGCTCGGGGCCCGGCTCGCTGAGGAGAGTGATCGTGTCACCGGCGACGTGGAACGTGCGGCCGTTGACGCCGCGCGCGGCATCGGTGCAGAGCCACACGACCATCGGTGAGATCTTCGCCGGCGGATGTGATTCCGGCGTCGCCACCGAGAACGTCGATTGCGAGCCACGCGGGGTCATGGTCGCGGCCATCAGCGTGCCCCACTTCGACGTCCTCTCGTTGTACTCCTTGGTCGACATCCCGAGCGCGAGCGGCCGGATCGCATTGCAGCGAACACCGAAGCGGCCGAGCTCGCGCGCAACCGTACGGGTGAGGCCGACCACGCCTTCCTTCGCCGACGCGTACGCCACGGCCGACGGGTGACCGAACCCCGATCCGGAGCTCGTGTTCACGATCGCGCCGCCGCCCTGCCCGCAGAGATGCGGCGCCGCCTCGCGGATCAGCGCGAAGTAGCCCTTCAGGTTGACCCCGAGCGCGAGGTCCCATTCCTTCTCGGTCACCCGCCAGATGTCGGCGTTCCTCGCCGCGGTCGCGTTGTTGACCACGATGTCGAGGTGGCCGAAGGCATCGATCGCGTGCTGCACGATGTCGGCGGCACCGTCCCAGGTCGCCGAAGTGACGTCGGCCACCGCGACACCTCCGGCGGCTTCGATCTCCTTGACGACGGCGGCGGCGTCGGCACCGGTGCGGATCCCGAGGTCGTTGACCACGACCGACGCGCCTTCGGCGGCGAAGAGTCGCGCGTGGGCGCGCCCGATTCCACCGCCTCCGCCGGTGACGATCGCGACCTTGCCGTCCAGTCGTCCACTCATCGGGGTCTCCTCGTGCGCCGGTTTCCGATGGCTGCGGGCAGAGGCTACGCAAGCCGAGCCGGTCGGCGCCCGGTGCCAAGATGTCGGCCATGGAAACCAGCGCCATCCTCCAGTACCAGATGCACGGCCAGGACATCCCGTGGCTGCTCGAGCACTGGGCCGACCGCAAGCCCGATCATCCGGCCCTCGTCTGGGCGCCGCGCGACGGTGGCGGCCGGCTCTGGTCATACGCAGACCTGCTCACCGACGTGCGGCGTCTCACCGCCGGGCTCGCGGCGCGGGGCATCGCCAAGGGCGACAAGGTGCTCATCCACTCCGAGAACTGTCCGGAGATGGTGCTGGCGTGGCTGGCGTGCGCCACCCTCGGTGCGGTCGGGGTCACCACGAACACGAAGTCGGTCGGCGCCGAGATCACCTACTTCGCGGAACACACGGGTGCGGTGGCGGCGATCACCCAACCGCAGTACGCGGCGATGATCGCCGAGGCGGCGCCGGCGTTGAAGTGGATCGCGGTCACCGACGACAACAGCGGTGAGCCGCCGACCGCCGAAGAGTCGGCGCACGGCTTCGACTCCTTCGCCGCCCTCCTGGTCGACGTCGATGACTGGACGCCCCGCGCACCGGAGCCCATGCTCCCGTTCGGCATCATGTTCACCTCGGGGACCACGAGCCGGCCGAAGGCCGTCGTGCACACGCACGCCAACGCGATCTGGTCCAGTCGCACCGGGCCGCGCAACATCGACCTGACCACCGACGACACGTACCTGATCTACCTGCCGTTCTTCCACGTGAACGCGCAGAGCTGGAGCTTCTTCTCGGTCCTGGGCGTCGGCGCGACGGCGGTGCTGATGCCGAAGTGGTCGCAGAGCCGCTTCTGGCCCACCATCGTCGAGCACCGCGTGACGCATATCTCCGTGATGCCGTTCGTGATGGGGTCGCTCGGCAGCCCCGACAAGCCGAAGGACCACACGCTGCGCGTCGGTGTGTTCGGGCTGATCATGCCCGACCTCGACCGCATGTTCGGGGTGGCGATCTACGCCGCCTACGGCATGACCGAGACCGTCACCCATGCGGTCACCGGCAAACCTCAGGAGCAGTTGCCGACGCGCTCGATGGGACACGTCACGCCGGGCTACGAGATCGCGGTGGTCGACAAGGAGACCGGAGCGCTCAGCGCCGAGAACGATACGGGCGAGCTGTGGCTGCGCGGCACACGCGGGATCCAGCTGTTCCTGGAGTACTACCGGAACGACGAGGCGAACGCGAAAGCGTTCGAAGACGGCTGGTTCAAGACCGGCGACATGGTGAAGATGGGCGCGGGCGGCAACGTCTTCTACCAGGAGCGCGACAAGGATCTGTTGAAGGTCGGCGGGGAGAACGTGTCGGCCAAGGAGGTCGAGGACCTCATCGTCGCCCATCCCGCGGTGCAAGCGGTCGCGGTCGTCGGCAAGACGCACGAGTTCCTCGACGAGGTCGTCGTCGCGTTCGTGGTCGCGGCGCCCGGCGACCACGATCAAGACGTCGTTGTCGGCGAGGTCATCGAGGTCTGCGGGCAGAACCTGGCCGCGTTCAAGGTGCCGCGCGCGGTCTATTTCGTCGACGAGTTCCCCACCGGCACGCTCGACAAGATCCTCAAGAACAAGCTGCGCGAGATGGCCGACGAACGGCCATCCGTCGACTGATCGCACCGACCGGCTTTGACATTTCAGCGGCGGGTGAGCACGGCCGCGATCCGCGAGTAGCGAGGGTCGTTGTCGCCCGCGATGCGGCCGACCCAGCGCAGGACCTCGGCCGCGTCGAGCACCGCGCCCGCGCTGATCATGGCGTCGATGTCGACCCAGTCCTTCGGGCGGTCGAAGATCACCTTGCACACCACGAGATGCTCGGGCGCGAGGATCGGGATCGAAGACGCGGCGAAGGGCACCGTGCGACACGCGGCCGCGGCGGCGTCGTGGAACGGGTCGTAGGCGAAGAAGAGGTCGATCGGCGTGTTGTCCCACATGACGCGCGCCTGGCCGTCGTTCGCCACCGATTCGATCGCCTGCGGGTCGGCGGCGGCCACCCCGAGATCGAGGAGCGGCGCGGCGACGTCGGGATAGCGGTCGGCCCGCACGAAGAGGTTGAGGTCGATGTCGATCGTGGCTCGCGGTTCGGCGTAGTACGCCAGGGCCAACGCGCCACCGAACGCGTGGGGTATGGCTTGGAGCGCGTCCTGGAGGGCGAGGATCCGTTCCGGCAGTGTCGGCGCGGTCACGAAGAGACGAGTCGGGGCGCCTGCAGCACCCTCGCCTGGCGGCGGGTCGGGATTGCGTCGGCGAGCAGGAGGACGTCGACCAGGCGACGGGCGCGTTCGTCGTCGTCGACCGACGGGGGCGGACCGTCGAACGCCGCCGCGGCGTCGACGACCAGCCGTTCACCGCCGGCGGCCACGAGCCGGCGCAAGGTGCCGAAGGTCGGGTCGCGTCGACCGTGTTCGTAGGCCGAGACGACCGGTTGCGAGGTGCCGGCCCGCCGGGCCAGCTCGGCCTGCGAGAGACCCCCTCGCCGCCGCACCGCCCGGATCAGGTCGCTCGGTTCCATTCCCTGAGTATATCGCTTTGTCTATGCCAACTGACAGGCGCGGCAATTGTGCGGGAACGCGAAGACCGTTACGGTCGCGATCTCGGCGGACCCCGCCGAGTCCACGACAACTGCGCGGGGGAGGGGCACGATGTCGCGCTATCTGGTTGCCGCCAACTACACCGCCCAAGGCGAGCAGGGTCTGCTCAGCAAGGGCGGCAGTGCTCGTCGCGACTCCGTCACCGCGAGCGTCGAGAAGCTCGGCGGCAAGATCGAGACGTTCGACTTCGCGTTCGGTGCCGACGACGTGTTCGTCGTGCTCGAGCTTCCCGACAACGTGACCGCGGCGGCGTTCGCGCTCGCCGTCGGAGCCAGTGGGCTCACCACGATCCGGACGACGGTGCTGCTCACGCCGGAGGAGATCGATCAGGCCGCGGCTTTGCACGCCGAGTACCACGGACCCGGCCAGACCTAGTCGTTCCGGGTTTACCCATCGCGCTGACCTACTCGTCGGGACCTTCGGCCCAGTCGAGCGGGCCTTCGCTCTCCCGCTGCCATTCCTGGAGGTCGCGGCGCGCCCGGGCGCGATCGGCATCGTCCAACGGCGCGTGGCCGCGCGCGCGAGCTGCGTCGTCGAGCTCCTGGTCGGTGATGCGGAAGGATTCGGACCCGCGCCTCACCCAGCGGACGATCAGAACGATCGCCAGCGCGAACAGCGCGACGCCGATCAGCACCATCACGAGCACCACAGGGGCCAGCCTACGAGGCGGGTCAGCCCGCCCACAGCTGATCGGTGATCTCGCCGACCGAGCGGTCCTGGGCCGAGCGGAAGCCGACCCCGGCCTCCAAACTCATCCGGTCGATATCACCACGCGCGGCGGCTGGTTCACCGGCACGTGGCCGCTCCCCTACCTTCTCCGACGCGGTGCTCTACCGCGTCGCCGGCGTGCTCGAGGTGGTCGACCACTCGCGTCAGGTCACGGGCTTCCCGGCGCCCATGTGCGACAGCGGTGTGCAGGCGAGGCGTTCGAGTTGGCGGGTCTTCTCGCGGTCGTGCGGGTCGCAGGCGTCGATCACCAGCTTGGCCATGGCGACGGCCTCCGGGTCGATCTCGATGAGCTGGCGGGCGAACTCGTGGACCCGATCCATCAGTTGCTCGGCGGGCACGACCTCGTGCACGAGGCCCATCATCCGGGCATCCTCGGCGCTGACGTTCTGCGCCGCCAGCGCGATCCACTTGGCCCAGTGCGTCCCCACCAGTCGGGTGAGGCGGCTGGTTCCGCCGCTCCCCGGAATGGTCCCGAGGGTGCGCACCTCGGGCAGGCCCCAGTGCGCGTCGGGCGTGCAGAACCGGAAGTCGCACGACACCGCCATCTCGGTGCCGGAACCGATGCAGGGACCGTTCGCGGCCACGATGATCGGCTTCTCGACGTTCTCCATCTCGTCGTAGAGCAGGTGCAGCGATCGGTACACCCGGCGAAACCGATGACCCGGGCCGTCGGGTCCGGGCATGTTCGCCGGCACCATCTCACGGACATCGGCGCCGGCGGTGAAGTAGCGACCGCTGGCCGTGATGATCATCACGCGGAGATCGTCGCGATCACCCAGCGCGGTGACCGCCTCCCACAGCACGTCGCGGGCCCGCAGGCTCATCGGGTTGAGCTTCGTCGGCCGGTTGAGCGTGACCGTGATGATGCCGTCGGCTTCGCTGATCAGCGCGTGCGGCTCTTCGTTCATCCGTCCTCCTCAGTCGAGTGGCCTCGCAGACTATTGAGCCGCGCGAGCCGCGTGTTGGTGCAGGGACGGAACGACGTCACCGACGAGGCGGTCGAGCACGGGCTGCGCGTCGGCTCCGTCGGTGGCTGGACAGAACACGAAGTGACGCGCGCCGGCGTCGTAGAACTCCTGCACCTTCTCCGTGACCTCGGCCGATGTCCCTGCGGCGGCGACGTTGTCGACCATTGCGCGGAAGTCCTGGCTGTACGTGCCGCCCATCGACCGGGCCGCCGCCTCGCGAGCCGCGTCGCCGTCGACGTCGATGTTGACGAAGATCCAGACGTACCAGCCGAACCCCGTGAGGTCGCGGCCCGACTCCGCCGCGACCTGCGTGATCGTCGACACCGACAACGCGTAGCGCCGCGGTGAGTAGAGGTACGGGAACCAGCCGTCGCCGAGGACGGCGGCCCGGCGCATGGCCGGCTCCTTCCGCCCGGCGACGACGATCGGCGGTCCGCCCGCCTGCACCGGTGCGGGATGGATGCGTACGTTCTCCATCGCGTAGTAAGGGCCGTCGTGCGTGATCTCCTCGGCGGTCCAGAGGCGGCGCAGCAGCGGGATGATCTCGTTCGTGCGCCGGCCGCGCTCTTCGATCGGGATCTGCATGGCGCGGAACTCCTGCGGATACTCGCCGCCGATGCCCACGCCGAGCACCACGCGTCCGTTGGTGGCGCGATCGAGATCGGCGATCTGCTTCGCCACCAACGCCGGTGGATAGAGCGGCAACAACAGGATGGAGGTGCCGATCGTCACCCGCTCCGTCAACGCGGCGAGTCGGGCGAGCTCCATCATCGCCTCGGGGCTCGGGTTGCGCGACGCGATGTGCCCGCCCATCCAGAGCGAGTCGATCGGCAGGGCCTCGAGCGCATGCACCTGCGCGCGGTCCCCCGCGGCCACGACTCCGACGCGAACTGCGTTCTCCGCATCGGTCACGCGCCGGCCTCCGGCCGATGACGCACGAGGGCCGGGAGTCTGCAGACTCCCGGCCCTCCGTGCATTGTCATCGATGTGCGTCGAGCGTCAGCTCAGGACGGGTAGAGGCCCGACTTGAACTTCGGCAGGATCGGATAGGTCTTCGTGGTGCAGGTGTACGGCTGCGCGAGGCTGAATGCGGTGCCGTCGGCGTCGAACTCGAGTGAGTTGCACGCCTGGTTGGGGATGTTGTACGACGCGGGATAGTTCGTGGGCCCGATCGTGTTCTTGATGTAGTACTTGATGTTCGACGCCGCCTTCTGGACCGAAGCCGTGGTGAGTGTCTTGTTCGACTTCAGCGCAGCCTTCACCGACTGGATGAGCATGTCGGCGGCGAAGTATCCGCCCGCCAGGGTGAGCGAACCGGGCGTGCCCGGCTTGAACGCCTCGACGTCGGCCTTGAACTGGTCGACACCCGCCGACTGCGTCTCGTACCCCGCGAACTGCAGGAACACGTACGAGCCGGCGAGTGGCTTCAGCAGCAGCTTCGAGTAGTAGGGCGACAGGATCGTGCCCGTGAAGCCGGCGGCCTTCAGACCGTTGAAGAGTGACAGCGAGATGGAGGGCGGCGCCTGCGAATAGATGATGCTCGGCTGGCCTCCGTTGTTCGACGTGAGCATCGCCTGGATGTAGGGCGAGTAGTCACCCACGACCGCCGGCGGTGCGGGGATCGTGCCCTTGGCGTACACCACGTTGATGCCCGCGCCCTGTGCGGCTGACGCGCTCTGCGTGATGCCGGACTTCCCGGACTGGGCGTCGGTGCCGATCAACGCGATGCTCGGCTTGGTGACACCCTTCGCCGCGAGCTCGTTCTTCATCAGCGTGAAGGTGCTGCCGTAGGCGCGCTTCGCGTTCTCGCGGAGGATGCACCCGTAGATGCTGAAGCCCCAGCCCTTGACCCCGGCGTCGGGGCAGTAGGTGGCGTCGTAGCCAGGCCCGAACCACGGGATCTGCTGCTGGGTGAGGTAGTCACCCGGCGTGGCCAGCGACACGTCGATCAGCGAGAAGATGTCGTCCTGCGTGACCAGGCGACGCGTCTCCGACAGTGCGGTCGCCGGGTCGTTCTTGTCGTCGGCGAACTCCGCCCACTTGAACGTGTAGCCCTTGACCTCGTTGTCGTCGTTGGCCCGCTTGAAGCGAGCCTGGGCACCGATGGCGGCGTCGCCGTAGTTGGCGGCGTACCCGAGCCCGGCCACGTTGATGGTGCCGTCGGTGACGGTCTTGGCGGCGGGCGCCGCAGCCCCGCCCGCGGCCGGCGTGAGCACCGCGGCCACGAGGCCGGCGACGACGGCCACGATCAGTAGCCCGGCGCCGCGCTGCTTCCTGGACGATCTCATATATCCCCCTCTTGATATTTCGACGCCGCGAATGCGACGACGAATTTCTACACGAACTTGGCGGTCAGTTGTGGGCAGTCCGTTCTATTTCGCCACGTAGCCGCCGTCGACCGGGAGCGCAACTCCCGTCACGTTGGCCGACATGTCGGACGCGAGGTACAGCGCGGCGTACGCGCAGTCTTCCGGTGTGATGATGCGTCCGAGCGGCTGGTAGGAGCCGGCGAACTCCAGGTACTCCTCCGGTTGTTCCTTGAATTCCTCACCTTCGGCCCGCCCGAAGTTGGTGGTGGGCATGGCCGACGGGCAGAAGCAGTTCACGCGGATCGCGTGCTGGGCGAGCTCGACCGCCAGGCCGCGCGTGAGCTGGATGACGATGGCCTTGCTCGCCCCGTAGGGCACACCGCCGAAGCCGACCATGCCGGCGACGGAGCCGGTGTTGACGATGACGCCGCCGTCGCCCTGGCGCTTGAACTGCAGGACCGCCTGGCGACAGCCGTTGAACACGCCCCTGCCGTTGACCGTCACGAGCCGGTCGAAGTCGGCGGTCGTGTGCTCCTCGAACAACATGCCCATGCGCGGGGTGGAGATGCCGACGTTGTTGTACATGATGTCGAGACGGCCGAAGTGCTCGACCGCAGCCGCGATGGCCGCCGCGACGTCGTCCTCCTCCACCACGTTGCAGGTGACGGCCACGGCCGTCCCGCCGGCGGCCTCGATCTCGGCGACCGCGTCCTTGGCCCAGTCGCCGCGCAGGTCGGCGACGACGATCTGCGCGCCCTCCTCGGCGAAGAGGCGCGCACTGGCCCGGCCCACGCCGGACCCGGCACCGGTGATGACGACCGACTTCCCGTCGAGCAGCTTGCGATTCACAGGATGACCCCCTCGTCCTTCAGCTTCACGATCTCGTCCCAGTCGTGGCCCAGTTCCACGAGCATCAGCTCGGTGTCCTGTCCGTGTTCGGGCGCGCGCCGGAGCTCCGGGGGTTGCTCGTCGAACTGCACCGCGCCGGTGGGCACGCGGAACGATGCGCCGCCGTCGACGGCGACTTCGCCGACGTACCCGTTCGCGACGACCTGCGGGTCGTCGATCAGCTCGTCGACCCGCTGGAACGGTGCCCACGGGAATCGCTCGGGCGCGAACGCCTCGCGCCATTCGGCGAGCGTGCGCTGCGAGAACAGGTCCGTGAGCGCGGCGGCCAGGGCCGCGCTGTTCTTCGACCGGGCCGCGTGATCGGCGAAGCGCGGATCGTCGAGCAGGTCGGGCCGGCTGACGGCGCGGCAGAGGTCGGGCCAGAACTTGTCGGACTGCAGGAAGCACAGGGTGAGCGCCCGACCGTCGGCCGTCGGGTA
Organism: uncultured Actinomycetes bacterium; assembly: GCA_963819735.1. GTDB lineage: Bacteria > Actinomycetota > Acidimicrobiia > IMCC26256 > DASPTH01 > CAWFXC01. The sequence goes on from CAWFXC010000004.1 coordinate 309,538, forward strand.
GTTGGCCGCGAGTGGATTCGGCACGGCCATGGCACCGGGCGCGCCCGAGTGGCGGTAGTTGCCCTGCAGCGCCGACAGCACGTCGGAGCCAACCGCCCACATGGCCGTCGCCAGCAGCGACACGTCGACGACCGACGGTTCGCCCGTGCGTTCGCGTCGAAAGAGCGCGGCCGCGATCGCGAACGCGAGCTGGGTCGCGCCCTGTCGGTCACCGAAGGCGCCGCGGGGGCCGAGCGGTGCGTCGGAAACGCCCTGGTTGATGCTCTCCTCGACCGCGCCGCGCGCCCAGTAGGCCGTGCTGTCGTACGCGGCCTTGTCGGCGTCGGGGCCGCGTACGCCGAAGCCGTGGCCGCGCGCGTAGATCAGGCGCGGGTTCACCGCGCGGAGCGCGTCGACACCGAGGTCGAGGCGGTCGAGCACTCCCGGGAGCTGACTGGTGAGGAACACGTCGGCGGTCGCAACGAGCTCGAGCAGCAGATCGCGCCCACCCGCGGTCTTGAGATCGATGCCCACACTGCGCTTGCCGCGGTTGGCCAGCTCCCACGACTGGTTGACCTGCCCGCCGCTCGACAGCCCGGCCGACATCAGGCCGCGGTAGCCGTCACCGCGCACCGGGTGCTCGACCTTCACGACGTCGGCACCCCAGTCGGAGAGCAACCCCCCGGCGACGGGGACGAACACCCATTCTGCGAACTCCACCACGCGCACGCCTTGGAACACGTCGACTCCCTCCATGCCGGCTGTCCCCTCAGTCGAAACGCACGGGTACGGAAGTGGGACCGCGTTCGTACATGCCGACGATGCGAGGTGACTCGGCGTCGGTGTCGAGGCGGAGGTTCGGGAAGCGGTCGAGCAACGAACCGATCGCGGTGACGATCTCGGCCCGGGCCACGTGCATCCCGAGGCAGATGTGGGCGCCGTTCCCGAAGCCCATGTGCGACTGCAGCGGTCGCGACGGGTCGAATTCGTCGGGCCGGTCCCAGCGCGCGGGGTCGCGGTTGGCGGCGGCGAGACACATGTGCATGACCGCACCCTCGGGTATCGCGACGCCGGCGAGTTCGGTGTCGGCGTCGACGAACCGGCTGAACATCGGATCGGTGGGCATCCAGCGCAGCGACTCCTCCACCACCGGGCGGAGTTGCGCACGGTCTTGCTTGACCGCGTCGAGCCACTGGGGATGCGACAGGAGTGCGAGCATCGTGATGCCCATCTGCTTCCACGTGGTGCCCGAACCCGCGGCGAGCAGGATGAACGAGAACGTCAGCACGTCTTCGTCGGTGAGGCGGTGGGTCGTGCCGTCCTCTTCGGTCATCTCCGCCTGGACGAGCACACTGATGAGATCGTCCTGGGGTTCTTCGCGTCGCGCCCGCACGATCGGCAGCAGGATGCGCATGAAGGTCTCGATGCCGAGACCGTCCGAGGTGACCGCGGCGCGGATGTCGAGCGCGTGGGCCACCGACACGCCGAAGCTGCCGGTGATGGTGAGCAGCGGGATGGCGGCGAAGAACTCGACGTTGAGGTCCCCCCGGCCGTTGGGGGCCAGGCGGTCGAGCAATGCCTCGATGGAGGCGACCACCCAGCGTTCGGTCCACCAGGAGCTGCGCTTCGGGAGGAACGAGGGCTGGACCAGGCCGCGGTAGCGGCGGTGCTCGGTGCCGTCCATGTAGAGGATGCTCGCGTTCATCAGCGACTTGCCGTCCTCGGGGGGCGGGCGCGACACGAAGGTCACGCCGTCGCGGAACACCGCATCGCACGTGTCCCAGTCGAAGGCGGAGAAGTGCAGCCGATCGGGGTACGGCAGGCCCTGGAAGAACCCCGCGCCGGTGAAGCCCACGAGTGGTCCGACCACACCCGGGTGCACCGGGCCGGTCTCGCGCAGGCGATGGAACGCGGGGTACGGGTCGTCGGCGAACGCGCCACCACGCGAGGCGTACACGCTGTTCGTGAGGTCGAAGAGCGCCCGTAGGCGCGCGGGGTCGAGGACGTCGAACTCGCTGACGCCCGTCATCGCGGTTCCAGGACGACGACCGGGATCACCCGGTCGGTGCGCTTGGTGTACTCGTCGTAGTTGGGCCACTGCGCCTTGGCGACGTTCCACAGCTCTTCGCGCTCGGCGCCTTCCGCGGTGCGGGCGCGCACGGGGATGACGTCACCCTTCACCTGCACTTCGCAATCGGGATGGGCGAGCAGGTTGTGGTACCAGTTCGGGTGCGTCGGCGCACCGCCCTGCGAGGCGATCAACACGTAGGCGTTGCCGTGGCCGGCGTAGATCAACGCCGACTTGCGGAGCTGTCCCGTCTTGGCTCCGGTCGTGTGCAGGATCAGGCACGTAGCGCCGTTCCAGATGTAGCCGATCTCGCCGTTCGTCTCCTCGTAACGGGCGATGTGCTCTGCGCCGAACATCGTGAGGTCGGGGGCGACGTACTTCGACTCACCGTTGCTCACTCCGTGGGTCCTTCCTCGAGGCGCAGTGCATGGTTGGGGCAGGCGGCGACGGCGCCGCGGATCGCGTCGAGCGGGTCGCCCTCGGCATCGACGACCACCACCTTGGCGTCGTCGTCGACGTCGAAGGTCGCCCCCGCCATGACCACACACAGCCCAGTACCCGTGCAGAGGTCGAGGTCGGCGAGGATCTCGTAGCCGGGATCGGGCATCGGCAGCGCTCCTGCACCCGCGTTCTTAGCGAAGACGGGCATCTGTCATTTAAGATAGGGAGCCAGCATGTTATCCCTGGGTCTCATCGGAGGTCAATCGTGCCCGTGCAGCTCTCCCCGGCCGTCGGCCGCGCGTGTGACGTGCTCGAGCTCCTGGCCGAGACGCCCGCCGAGCCGCAGCGCCTGGCGGTGATCGCGCGGCGGCTCGACATGCCGCGCGCCACGTGCCAGACCGTGCTGCTCGCCCTCTGCGACCGTGGGTTCGTGGTGCGCCACGAAGCCGACATCTCCTACTCCCTCGGCCCGGCGTGCGTGCGGCTCGGTGAGGCCGCGGCGCTCGCCTCGCCCGCGCTGGCCGCGGCCGCGGAGGCGGTCGCGCGGGTGGCCGCCGCCACCGGCCTGGCCGCGGCCGTCATCGTGCGGACCGGCGACGCGGTGCAGGTCGCGGAGACGATCGAAGGGGTGGATCCGTTCGGCCCGGCGGTCGCCGCCGGGCTCGCGGTGCCGCTGGTGGCGCCCTTCGGCGCGGTGTTCGTCGCCTGGGCCGACGACGACGTGCTGGCGGCCTGGTTCGACCGCTGCGACCCGCCGCTGACCCGTACCGAACGACAGCGCTACTCGCGCGCGGTCGACGCGGTGCGCACGCGGGGCTATTCGGTGTCGGTGGCGCCCGAGCGGCGTCAGGATCTGCTCGACGTGCTCACCGCCGCCGACGCGGGGCCCGGAGGGCGATCGGCGCCGGCGCGCGATCAGGCCGTGCGTGCGCTCGCGCACACCGAGTACCTCCCCGCAACCCTCGACCCGGACCGCACGCATCGGGTGACCCAGATCAGCGCGCCGGTGCGCGACCACCACGGCCACGTCGTCCTCGCGTTGATGGTGGTGGGCCCTGCCTACGAGCTCGCCGCGGTCGAGATCGACGCCCTGGGCGCGCGACTGCTCGACGCTGCGAACACGGTGACCGCGCAACTCGGCGGTTCACCGCACGTCTTGGAGCAGTCGGCCTGACTCAGGTGCGCGTCGGCACGACCGGGTTGAAACGGAACAGCCGCTCGGCGTTGCCGCGCTGGATCTTGTACTGGGTCTCGACAGGCAGGTCGGCGAGCAGCTTGCGCGCCACGCCGATCGAATCGGGCCAGGTGGTGTCGCTGTGCGGGTAGTCGGTCTCGAGCATCACGTTGTTCTCACCGATGATGTCGAGCGAGCGCAGCCCGGAGCTCTCCTCGATGAAGCAGCCGAAGATGTGGTCGCGGATCGTGGCCCGGACGTCGAGCTTGTCGAGGTCGGCACCCACCTGGTCGGTCGCCACCTTGTTCTCGTAGAACGCGGTGCTCGTGGCCTTGGCCCAGTGGCGTTGCTTGTCGATCACCTGCTCGGCCCGCTCGATGAAGTACGGCATCCAGCCGATGTTGCCCTCCGAGAGGGCGATCTTCAGCCCGGGCATGCGCTCGAAGTAGTCGCTGAACAACCACGCGAGCATCGTGCCTGCGGCGCGGATCGCACCGAAGGTGAGGTTGGCGAGGCCGGGCGCGTCACTGGAGATGATCGGCATCGTCGACGACGACCCGACGTGCATGCACACGATCATCTGCAGGTCCTGCGCGGCGGCCATGACAGGATCCCAGTAGCGGTTCGGATCATGGATCGTGGGAAGTCCGAGCGGTTCGTTGTTCTCGGAGAAGCAGAACGCCGTCGCACCCTTACCTGCGCAACGCTCCATCTCCTTCGCCGCCGCGGTCGGGTCCCACAGCGGGATGAGGGTGAGCGGGATGAGGCGTCCGGGGGCCGACGCGCACCACTCGTCGATCATCCAGTCGTTGTAGGCCTGCACGCAAAGCAGCGCGAGGTCCTTGTCCTTCGCCTCCCAGAAGATCTGACCGCAGAACCGGGGGAACGACGGGAAGCACAGCGACCCGAGGATCCCCGCGAGGTCCATGTCGGCCACGCGCGCGATGGGGTCGTACGCGCCGGGGGCCATCTCCGAGTACGGCACCGGGTTCGGCGTGAATTCTTCCTTGCGCCTCCCCACCGTCACCGACAGCCCCGACGTCGGCACCTCCTTGTCCTCGTACATCCACATGTCGTCGGCCGTCATGCGCGGCCCGACGTCGCGGTACTTCGCCGGCAGGCGGTCGGTCCACACGTTGGGCGGCTCGATCACGTGGTCGTCGACCGAGACCAACCAGTCGAGCTCGGGTGAGGTCACGTCCATCGGGTTCCCCTTCCGTGGCTCGACACGGCACCCGAACCGGGCGCTATCATTTGAGCCGACTGGACGTTATTCTAGACGACTCCCGCGCCGCGAGGTCAAGGGCGGGACCAGCGGGAGGACCATGAGCGCCACCGAAGCGGTGAAGCCGATCCCCGTGCCCGATGCACAGTCGGCCGGCTACTGGGACGCCGCCGCACGCGGAGAGCTGGCCCTCCCCCGGTGCTCGGTGTGTCACCAGTACTCGCTCCCGCCCCGCGACGTGTGTCCGTGGTGCCGGAGCACCGACCCGCGGTACGTGACGCAGCCGGTCGCGGGTGGCGGTGTCGTGCGCTCGTGGACCATCGTGCGCGACTCGTTCCTCCCCGGCTTCGCCGACGACGTTCCCTACGTCCTCGTCGACGTCGAGCTCGACGTGCAGCCCGGTCTGCGCATGATCGGCCGTCTTGTCGACGGCCCCGACGCGCCCCTCGTGCTCGGTGACCGGGTAACCGTCACCTTCGACCGGCTGACCGACGAATTCGCCGTCCCCGCGTTCGCACTGGGCGCCGGATGAGCGCGCGGTTCCGGGCGCGCACCCAGGTCGCCATCGCCGGGTACGCGCAGAGCCCGATCGTGCGTCATGCCGACCGCTCACTCGGCGCCATCGCGGTCGACACCGCCCGGGCCGCGATCACCGACGCCGGCCTCACGGTCGCCGACGTCGACGGCTTTACCACCGGTTCGTTGTTGCCGACGGCCGGCGGTCAGGCGATCGTCGACGGCGTGTCGATCGTCAGCGCGAACTGGCTCGCCGAGGCGCTCGGGGTGAACCCGCGGTTCTGCTCCGGCTTCCAGGGCTACGGCCAGATCCCCGGGTCGGTCACCCTCGCCGTGAACGCCATCGCGAGTGGCGTTGCCGATGTGGTCGTGCTGCACCGCGCGCTGCACAACCCGCCGCGGGGCCGGTACCACGCGAACCCGATGACGCGCGCGGCCGGCGGCAATCAGTGGACCGCTCCGCAGGGTTACTGGGGTCCGCTGTCGATGATCGCGCTCCCCTACAACGAGTATCTCCAGCGCTACGGCGCGTCGCGTGAGTCGATGGCCAACGTGGTCGTCGAGGCGCGCGCCAACGGCGCGCAGATCCCGTGGTCGTACTGGTACGACAAGCCGCTCTCCGTCGACGACTACCTCGCCGGGCGCGTGCTCTCCGATCCCGTGTGCATGTACGACTGCGACATCCCGGTCGACGGGGTCGGCGTGTTCGTGTTCACCAGCGCGGAGCGAGCGCGCGACCTCCCCCACCCACCCGTCTACGTCGCCGGCTTCGGGCAGGGCCATCCCACGCGGTACCGCCTCCCGACGCACTGGCCACTCGACGACATCATGGACACCGGTGTCGACACCGTGGCGCGGCTCTGGGCGCACTCGGGCCTGTCGCTCGCCGACATCGACGTTCCTCAGCTCTACGACGGCTTCTCGCCGTTCATCTGGTTCTGGCTCGAAGCCCTCGGCTACTGCCCGGTCGGCGAGGCCCACCGCTTCGTCGACGCCGGCGGGATCCGCAAGGCCACCAAGGGCCTGCCGGTTCTGTCGAGCGGCGGCGCGCTGGGCAACGGCCGCATGCACGGGGTACCGCAGATGCTCGAGTGCTACCTCCAACTGTCGAAGCGCGCCGGTGCGCGTCAACTCGCGAAAGCCGACGTCGGCCTCGCCTGTCACTCCTCGCCCCACTTCGGCGGAGCCGTCCTCTACACCGCCGAACCGCTCTGAATCCACGAGGAGTCCACGTGCGTCTCGAGGGCAAGGTCGCCATCGTCACCGGAGGAAGCCGTGGTATCGGCCGCGCCTACGCCGAGCGGTTCCTGCGCGAAGGCGCGTCGGTGGTCGTGGCCGATGTCGACGACGCGTCGGCCGACGCGTCGATCGCCGAGCTGGCCGAGATCGGTCCCGTCACCTACGTGCACACCGACGTCGCGATCGCGGCGTCGACCGACGCGTGCGCGCAGGCCGCCGTCGACACGTACGGCCGCATCGACATCTTGGTGAACAACGCCGCGCTCTACGGCGACTGGAACCTCGCCGACCAGAGCGAGGAGTACCTGCGGCGCGTGTTCGACGTGAACCTGCACGGCGTCTGGCTCATGACGCGGGCGGTCGCGCCCCAGATGGTGCGTCAGCAGTACGGTCGCGTGGTCAATCAGGCGTCGGCCGCGGCCTACAACTATCTGGGCAACCTGAGCGTCGACGAGTTCACCGGCCTGAACGCCTTCAACTACCAGCAGACCAAGCGGGGCGTCATCGGGCTCACCAAGTTCTCGGCCGGGCAGCTCGGCCGCTACGGCATCACCGTGAACTGCCTCGCCCCCGGTGTGATCGACACCGAAGCGACCCGGAGCGTCGTCCCCGTGTCGGCGATCGAGCAGCACGCCAAGCTGCAGGCTGTCCCCGGGGTCCTGCACGCCGAGGACCTCACCGGCGCCGCGGTCTATTTTGCGAGTGAGGAGGCCCGGTACGTCACCGGGCAGGTGCTCGTGATCGACGGCGGGAAGTACATGCCGGCGTGAGCCGGTCAACGGAAACAGAGGAACAGGAGCGCTCATGACCGATCTCGTCGCCAGCCGCAGTCCGTACATCGACGGCACGTTCGTGCAGGGGGATGCCGGCTCGTTCGCCGTGGTCGACCCTGCCACCGAGGAAACGGCCTTCGAGGTCGAGGCGTCGTCGGTCGCGCAGGTCGATCAGGCGATCGACGCCGCCCGGCGCGCGTTCGACGAAGGCCCGTGGCCGCGGATGTCACTCGAGGAACGCGCGCAGGTGATGTACCGCTTCCGCGACGCGCTCTTGTCGCGCACCGATGTGCTGGTGGAGAGCGTGATCACCGAAGCCGGCGCGACCCGCGGCCTCGCGCAGCTCATGCAGATCGGCATCGGGATGGCGAGCGCGCGCGAGACCGTTGATCTCGCGCGGACGCTCCCCGAGTGGGAGCACAACGAGCTTCCGCTGAGCGAGTACATCGCGGGCAACCGTTTGAAGCTGTCGATCCGCCGGCACGAGCCGATCGGCGTGGTGAGCGCGATCACCCCGTCGAACTTCCCGTTCACCACCAACGTGTGGAAGATCGTGCCCGCGCTCATGACGGGATGCACGGCGGTGCTGCGGCCGAGTCCCCAGACCCCGCTCAGCGCGACGGTGTTCGGCGAAGCCGCCGACGAGGCCGGCCTTCCGCCGGGCGTCCTGAACGTCGTGCTCGAGAACTCCTCGGCCGGTGCCGAGCGCCTGTCCACCCACCCGGCGGTCGACCTCGTGTCCTTCACCGGCTCGAGCGCGGTCGGCCGTGCCATCGGTGCGCAGGCCGCCCCCGGCATGAAGCGGTTGATCCTCGAGCTCGGCGGCAAGAGCGTGCAGCTCTACCTGCCCGACGCGGTGGCCGAGGGCCCCGGCAAGGCCGTCGCCGGCGGGCTCGGCGTGTTCGCGGCCCACGCGGGCCAGGGCTGTTCGCTGCAGACCCGGATGCTCGTGCCGAGTGAGCACGTCGCCGGTGTGGTCGAGGCGGTCGCGGCCGCCGCGACGAACCTCCCGGTCGGCGACACGCGCGACCCGTCGACCGCGGTCGGCCCCGTGGTGTCCGCCGCGTCGCGCGAGCGGATCGAGCGTCTCGTCGCCGAAGGGGTCGCAGCCGGCGGCCGGGTTGCCGCGGGCGGCAAGCGGCCCGAGCACCTCGCGCGCGGTTGGTACTACGAGCCGACGGTCGTCGAGGTCGACAACAACGCGAACCCCCTCGCGCAGAACGAGATCTTCGGGCCGGTCATCACGGTCCAGGGCTACCGCGACCTCGACGAAGCGATCGCGATCACGAACGACTCGCAGTACGACCTGTCGGCCGGCGTCTACACCGCCGATCTCGGGGTGGCGGAGAACCTGGCGGGACGGATTCGCACCGGCACCGTCCAGATCAACGCGGCGGCCGCGAACGGCTACACGCCGATGGGCGGCTACAAGCAGAGCGGCATCGGGCGCGAGCGCGGCGTCGACGGCCTGCGTGCGTTCCAGCAGCCCAAGCACGTGGTGGTCGGCAACGGCTGAGGAAGACGCGAGCACGACTGAACCGGTCGGACGCGGGTAGTGACCCGCGTGCGACGCGGTTGTCACGTACGCTGCGCCACGTCGAGTTCGACGGCGCGATTCCGGGGGAAATTGTGAAGCAGGGACCGGAGATCGTGCTGATCGGCGCGCTCGTCGCCGGATTGGCCGTGTTGAGCACGCTGCCGGCCGCGGCGCAGTCGAGTAGCGAGAAGCCGCAGGCCACCGAGGTCGGGGTGACCGCGAGCGAGATTCACATCGCGATCGTCGCCGACGTCGACAACCCATTGGCGCCGGGGCTGTTCAAAGGCGCCGAAGACGGCGTCGACGCGGGTGTCGCGTACGTGAACAGCAAGGCCGGCGGTGGCGGGATCGCGGGTCGGAAGTTGGTCGCCGACTTCTACGACTCGCATCTCAACGCCAGCGAGACGCGCAACGCCACGATCAGCGCGTGTCAGAACGACCTCGCGATGGTCGGCGGGATCGTGCTGTTCCTGACGTCGGTCGAGGACATCGTGAACTGCAAGGACAAGACCGGCCAGGAGGTCGGGATTCCCGACATGGCATCGACGAACATCGGCATCCCCGAGACGTGCGCACCGACCTCCTACCCCGCGATCGGGGCGAGCACCGACTGCACCACCGTCACCGCCAACCCGCAGACCTACTACGGGAACCAGGGTGAGGCGAAGTGGCTGCTGGCGCAGCACAAGGGCGGCCTCCACGGCCCCATGTTCATCGGCAACGACACCAAGGACTCCGCTCGCGGCGGCACGATCCTCGCCCTGGCCGATCAGCAGGCGGGCATCAAGGCCGACGGCGGCACGACGGTCGGCCGGGGCGGGCGCGACCCGCAGAGCGCATACACCGTCAACGTCCAGCAGATGAAGACCGACGGTTCGAACTTCTCGCAGAGCGCGCTGGCGCCGAGTGGGACGCTCGAACTGCGCGACGAGGCGAACCTGCAGGGTCTCGACAACTCGAAGATCGTCTGGGACAACGTGTCCTCCTACGGGAACTCGATCGTCACCGACAACGCGGCGTCGTTCGAGGGCGAGTACCAGGGGTTGGGCTTCCTGCCGTTCGAGGAGAGCAAGTACAACACGACGCTGGCCGCATTCCTGAAGGGCATGAAGAAGGTGGGTGGCACTCCCGACCAGTACTCGGCCTACAGCTTCGCGGCCACGCTGGCGTTCCGCGACGCGGTCAACGCCACGGTGGCGAAGCACGGGATCAACGGGCTCACCCGGACGAACCTGGTCGAGGGCATCAAGACGCTCACCGACTTCAACGCCGGCGGCATGGTCGGCACGCACTCGTTCAAGACGGGCAAGATCACGAACTGCTTCGTCGAGGTGCGCTTCCTGAGCGGCAAGTGGGTGCGCCAGTACCCGAAGAAGCCGGGCACCTTCGACTGCAAGGCGTCGAACGGGATCGACATCAAGGCCAACCTGCTGGGGAACTGATCCCGACGACGGTCCTCGCGCGCGGCGAGCGGAGCGATTCGGTCAGGGCTCGGCGCGGAACAGGCGCCAGGTTCCCGGCACACCCTTGAGCTCGTGTTCGCCACGGTCGACGAAGTGGAACTCCGAACCCGCGAGCAGGTCCTTGACCGTGTTCGAGACCACGATCTCGCCGCCGCCCGCGGTGGCCGACACGCGCGCCCCGATGTGTACCGAAAGACCGCCGATGCGCTCGCCGCGAACTTCGACCTCGCCGGTGTGGACGCCGGCTCGGATCGCCAGCCCCGTCGGCGCGAGCGCGTCGCCGATCGCCCGGGCGCAGCGGATGGCACGACCGGGCGCGTCGAAGGTGGCCAGGAACCCGTCACCGGTGGCGTCGATCTCCCGCCCGCCGAACCGCGCCAGTTCCTGCCGCACGATCGTGTCGTGCTGATCCAGGAGCGCGCGCCAACGGGCATCCCGGACGGCCGCCGCTCGTTCGGTGGAGCCGACGATGTCGGTGAACAGCACGGTGAGCAGCCGGCGGTCGGGGTCGGCGGAGAGGCGCGTGCCGGTGAGGAACTCCTCGACCTCGTCGACGACGTCGTCGGCGTGCTCGAGGAACCAGAGGTGGTCGGCGCCTTCGATCTCCACGTACCGGGCGTCGGGAATCCGGGCCGCCAGATACCGGCCGAGCTCCGGTCCGGCGATTTGATCGTCGGCGCGCTGCAACACCAGGGTCGGGGCCTCCACGTCCGGCAACCGGTCACGCACATCGGTCAGCACCGACTGGCGGAAGTAGTGAGCGACCGCGCCGGGTGACACCGCGCTGCGTCCGAGGTGGATCAGCTGCTCGGTGAAGCGCGGGTCGTCGGCGCGGCTGGGGGCGAGGCGCGCGAGGTGGTCACCATCCCCCGCCGCCCACGACTCCGCCTGACGGTCGACGACATCGAGCAGCATCGCTTCCGGAGCGCCCCATTCGTAATCGGACGCCGACGTGAGCCGGGCGGCCGTGTTGAAGAGGACGAGCGCACGGCAGCGCTGCGGGTGCGTGGCGGCGAGGAGCATCGCCAACGGACCTCCTTCGGCGAAGCCCAGGATGGCGGCCTCGGTCGACCCGGCCGCGTCCATCACCGCACCGATGTCGGCCACCTGGGTCTCGAGGTCGGGCAGCCGGTCGAGCGGCACGGGATCCGACATGCCGGTCCCCCGCCGATCGAAGATGATCAGGCGCCCGAGCGCCGCCAGCCGTCGCCGCTGTCGGGCCAGTTCGGGGATCTCCCAGAACGTCTCGACGTGGTTGACCCAGCTCTCGATCAGCACGATGTCGAGGGGTCCGTCACCCACCACTTGGTAGGCGAGATGGACGTCGCCGTTCTTGGCGTACCGGGTGGTGGGGAGGCCGTCGCGCGTCAAACGTCGATCGGGAGACGTAGGTAGCCGCGCACGGTGCTGGTGTAGAGCGGTACCGCGGCTTCGCGGTCGACCGTCCATTCCGGCCACCGCTTGAGCGTCTCCTCCACCCCGATCCGGCCCTCCATGCGCGCCAGCGCGGCGCCGAGGCAGAAGTGGATCCCGTACCCGAAGGTGACGTGCAGGTCGAACTCGCGGTGGATGTCGAACGTGTCGGCGTTCGGGTAGGCGCGCTCGTCGCGCCCCGCCGATCCGGTGACGAGGACGACCCGCGAACTCGCGGGGATGGTCACGTCGTGGAGGGTGACGTCCTTCGTGGTGAACCGTGCGTTGACCGGTGAAGGCGGCTCGAACCGCAGGATCTCCTCGACCGCGTTCGGGATCAGCGTGGGGTCGGCCACCAGTTCGGCCCGCTGATCGGGGTGCTGATCGAGCAGGTCGACCGCCCACCCGAGGTGCCGGGCCACCGTCTCGCTGCCCGCGGCGAACAGCACGGTCACGAACTCGGTGAGCTCGGTGTCCGTGAGCTTCCGCGGTTCACCGTCGTCGTCGAGGATCTCGGCGTCGAGGAGGTCCGTGAACATGTCGTCGCACGGGTGTTGCTTGCGGTCGGCGAACTGACCGGCGAGGTAACTGTTCATCTCGACGAGGGCGTTGGTCGCGACCTCGTTGACCATGCCGACGGCACCTTCCTCGATGTGGAAGATGTCGTCGACGACGCCGCGCAGGTAGTCGCGGTCCTGCTCCGGCACGCCGAGGAGCACCGAGATCATCGTGGGCGGGAGGATGGCCGAGAAGTCCTGCACGTAGTCGAAGCGGGGCTCGCTCACGTGGGGATCGAGCAGGTCGGCACAGACCTCGCGGACGCGATCCTCGAGCGAGGAGACGCGCCGGCTGGTGAAGGCGCGGGACACGAGCTTGCGCAGCATCGTGTGCTTGGGCGGGTCCGTCCAGATGATCATCCCCGTCGGGATCGGATCGTCGGACATCGTCTCGACGGTCGTGCCGTGGTTCGAGATGAACGTGTCGTAGTCCTTGTGGGCCTGTTCGATGTCGGCGAACCGGGTCAACGCCCAGAAGTCGTAGCGGTCGTTGTGCCACACGGGCGCTTCGTCGCGCAGCCGCTTCCAGAGCGGGTAGGGATCGTCGCGGAGCTCCGGTGTGAACGGGTCCCAGTAGAGGTCAGTCATCATCCGAGATGTATAGACGATTGCGAGCGGGTGCGTGGGCGACCCGCCGACCTCCACGCCGGACGGCGCGCGAGCGGGCCGGGGGTCCGAAGATCCCCGGCCGTCGCTCGTAGGTCAACCCGATCGGTCAGTTCGCGAACTTCGGCAGGATCGGATAGGTCTTCGTGGAGCAGGCGTACGGCTGCGCGATCGTGAACGCGGTGCCGTCGGCGTCGTAGAGCAAGGTCGAACACGCCTTCACTGCGTACTTGTACGAGTCGGGGTAGGTGGTCGGCCCCACCGTGCCTTTGATCTGGTACGTCATCTTCGCCGCGGCCTTCTGCACCGACGCCGACGTGAGGGTCTTCGACGACTTGAGTGCCGCCTTCACCGCCGCGATGAACATGTCGGCGGCGAAGTACCCACCGGCGAGGGTGAGGGTCTTCTGCGCCCCGGGCTTGTACGCATCGATGTCGGTCATCATCTGCTGTACCCCGGCCGCGTTCGACTCGTACCCGGCGAACTGCAGGAACACGTAGGCACCGGTCAGTGGCTTCAGCAGGAGGTTGGAGTAGAAGGGCGAGATGAAGCTGCCCGTGTACCCGGCCCCCTTGATCAGGTTGAACAGCGTGAGCGCACCGCCCTGTACCGACACACTCGAATAGATCATGTCGGGGGCCTTGCCGTTGTTCGACGTGAGCAGTGCCGTCGAGTATGGCGAGAAGTCACCGACGACCGCGGGCGGCGCCGGCACCGAGCCCTTCGCGTACACGACGGTCCAACCGGCGCCCGTGTAGGTGGACGCGGCGTTCTGGACCGACTTCTTGCCCGACTCCGAGTCGGTCCCGATCAGCGCGATGGTCGGCTTGGTGATGCCCTTCGTCGCGAGCTGCGCCTTGAGCTGGACGGCCGTGGGGTTGGGCAGCTTCTTCGGGTTCGCCGGGATCAGGCAGCCGTAGGTGGAGAAGCCGAACCCGGTGCCCGAGGTCGGGCAGTACGTGGCGTCGTAGCCGGGACCGAACCACGGGATCTGCTGTTGCGTGAGGTAGTCCCCTGGCGTGGCCAGTGACACGTTCGGCACCAAGGCGAAGATGTTGTCCTGCGTGACCAGTCGCCGGGTCTCCGACAGCGCGGTCGCCGGGTCGTTCTTGTCGTCGGCGAACTCCTTGTAGTCGAACGTGTAGCCCTTGACCTCCTTGTCTTGGTTCGCCCGCTGGAAGCGGGCTGCCGCGCCCACCCCGGCGTCGCCGAAGTTCTGTGCGTACCCGAGGCCCGCGACGGTGATGGTCCCGTTCGACGCGGTCACGACCCGCGGCGCCGCCGCGCCGCTCGCGACGGGCGTCACCATCGCCGCCACCAGCCCCGCGAGCACCGCGACGATGAGCACGCCGAAACCAGTCTTCTTCCTCGACAGTTTCATGTTCCCCCCTGGTTCTGGACCGCCGGTCATCGGCGGCATTGCCCTTACATCTTGCCTGTGCGAGCGGTCAGCCGCTGGCCACCACGTGCACCGGGGTCAACGTGATGACCCATCGGTCGTCCCTGGGCTCGAACGAGTCGAAGTCGGCGCCGTAGGCGTTCACGATGCGGCGGACGAAGGCGAGGTCGGCATCGGGCGCCATCGTGACGTCGCTCCGTAGCTCGATGGTGCGATAGACGTTGGCGGGATCGAACACGAAGAGCGTCGCCTTCGGGTGGCGCTGCAGGTTCTTGAACTTCTGACGCGACCCCACCATCGTGGCGCGCACGACGTCGTCCTCGAGCAGGTACCACACCGCGGTCGACTGGGGCAGACCGTCGGACCCCACAGTGGTGAGGAGACCGATGCCCGGCGCCTCCAGCAGGTCGCGGTGCGAGTCGGGGATGTTCACGCCTGGCCTCCGATCGTCGCGCCGGCGTCGACGACGAGCTCGCGGCCGGTCACCTGCCGGGACAGATCGGAGAGCAACCACACCACCGCGTCGGCGACGTCGGCGGCGTCGGTCACGCGGCGCAGCGGTGCCGCGCGTTCGGCCTGCTCGTAGGCGGCGCTGTCGAAGGTTCCGGGGAACATCGTGGTGCCCATCATCCCGCCGGGGTGCACCGAGTTGACGCGGATGCCGTTGCGGCCGAGGTCGGTCGCCGCGTACTTCGTGAGGCCGCGCACGGCCCACTTGCTCGTGCCGTAGCTGGCGAGCCCACGATGCGCGACCATGCCGGCGGTCGACGAGATGTTGACGATCGAGCCTCCACCCGTGTCCTGCATCGCGCGAGCCGCGGCCTGGAGACCGAGCCAGACGCCCATCACGTTGACGTCGAGCAGCCGGGCGAACTCCTCCGGCGGCTCGTCGAGGAACGGGCGCATCTCGTAGATGATCGCCGCGTTGTTGACGAGCCCGTCGATGCGGCCGTGATCGCTGACGACGTCGGCAATGATCCTCGTCCAGTCGGCCTCCACCGTCACGTCGTGTTGCACCACACCGCTGCCGGCGTCCGCCACGATGTCGGTCGCGACCACCGTCGCGCCTTCTTCGCGACACTTCGCCGCGATCAGCGCGCCGAGTGAGCGTGCGGCGCCGGTGACGACGAGTGTCTTGCCGTCGAGGAGTGCATGGGGTGCAGAGCTGGTCATGGAGACGCAGCATCCCCGACCAGAACGCTGCGACGCAACTGGGCTCGGCGTCGTTCTGGTGGCCGTCGGTACACGTCTCGTGTGCACCCGGCCCAAAGGTCACCGACCGAACGGTGACGGCTGGCCGATCCGAGGGCTCACGGATAGCGTCCCGCAATGCCCACCGCCCACCTCAACGGCATCGACACGTACTACGAGCGTGCGGGCGACGGTCCCCCATTGCTCTTCCTGAACGCGTCGGGCGCCACCCTGGCTTCCGCCGGTCTGGTCGTGCAGCCGTTCACCCAGTCGGCCGACACCGTCGCCGCCGACCAACGGGGCCTCGGCCGCACGGAAGTCCCGCCCGGGCCCTACACCATGGCCGACTACGCCGCCGACGCCCTGGCATTGGCCGACCACGTGGGTTGGGCCACGTTCGCAATGGTCGGCGTGAGCTTCGGCGGCATGGTGGCCCAGGAGGTGGCGGTCACCGCACCCGAGCGCATCGAACGACTGGCCCTGCTCTGCACGTCGCCCGGCGGACCGGACGCCGCGTCCTTCCCGCTCCACACCTTGGAAGACCTGTCGCCCGAAGAGCGCGTGGCCACCGGCATGCACATCCTCGACCGCCGGTTCACCCCCGAGTGGCTCGCCGACCATCCGGTCGACCAGATGATCGTGGACACCTTCGTCAAGGGGCAGATGGCCGAGCACTCCCCCGACGAAGCCCGGGGGCTGGCAGAGCAGCTCGCCGCCCGCAGCCACCACGACGTGGTCGACCGGCTCGGCCGCATCACGTGCCCCACGTTCGTGGCGAACGGCCGCTACGACGGCATCGCGCCGGTGGCCAACGGCGAGCTCATCACGGCGCGAGTTTCCGGTTCCACGTTCCACGTGTACGAGGGCGGCCACCTCTTCGTGTTCCAGGACCCGGCCGCCTTCCCCGACGTCATCACCTTCCTCACCGCGTAGCGCCCTCCCTCCGTTTTCCCTTCCGCCGATCCGGGTACCGGAACCCGGAGGGGCGAGACGGAGACGAGTGAGGAGCACGATGGCAGAGGAACTTGCGGGTATGAGGGTCGCGTTCGTCGTGGCCAACGAAGGCATCGAGGATGCGGAGCTCAGAGATCCCTGGGCCGCGGTCACGCTGGCCGGAGGACGCGCCGAGCTGCTGGCACCCGAACTGGGAACTGTGCAGTGCTATCGCCACCTCGACCGATCGAGCACCGCGCCGGTCGACCATGCGATCGGTGACGCGCACGCCGCCGACTACGACGCGCTCGTGCTTCCGGGTGGCGTCGCGAATGCCGATCAGATCCGCACCAATCCTCACGCAGTGCGGTTCGTGCGCGAGTGCTTCGAAGCGGCCAAGCCGGTGGCGGTCATCTGTCACGGCCCGTGGATCCTCACGGACGCGGGCGTCGCGCACGGCCGCACGCTGACGTCGTGGCCCAGCCTGAAGACCGACCTGCACAACGCCGGTGCGAACTGGGTGGATGAAGAGGTGCACGTCGACGGGCTGCTGGTGAGCAGTCGGAAGCCCGATGACCTTCCCGCGTTCTGCCGAGAGTTCGTACGGGTCTTCGCGAGCGCGCCGTCTCGAGCCTGAGGATCCTCAGGCTCCGCTCCCTGAATTGGCCTGTGCAGTTCAGCCCGGAGTTGCGCGACGACGTCGCCTCGGGCGACATCACGGTGTCGTTCCGGCTCTGGAGCCGACCGAAGGTCCGAGCCGGAGGTCGCTACTCGGCGGGGCCGGTGCAGATCGAGATCGACGCGATCGAACTCGTGCCCTTCTCCAGTGTGACCCGAGCTGACGTACGCCGCTCCGGCGAACGCGACCGCGAGTCCTTGCGAAGACGCGCCGCCCACTCGGGACCGATCCATGACGACACACTCGTGTACCGCGTCGAGTTCCACGTGGTCGAGTAGCCGCTGGGCTGGGTGAAGCGCGGTGCTCGGTACAATTGCGCGATGGCGACGAACGAGAAGACGAAGACTCCTTCGCAGTTGATCGACGAGCGGATCGAGGAGCTCGGCGACTGGCGGGGCGAGTTGCTCGGTCGGCTCCGCGCCTTGGTCAAGCAGGCCGATCCGGATGTCGTCGAGGAGTGGAAGTGGAGAGGCGTCCCGGTGTGGTCGCACGACGGAATCATCTGCACCGGCGAGACCTACAAGAGTGTCGTGAAGCTGACCTTCTTCAAGGGCGCGTCGCTGGCGGATCCCGCAGGCCTGTTCAACTCGAGCCTCGAGGGGAACACCCGTCGGGCCATCGACTTTCCCGAGGGCGCGAAGGTGAACGTCCGGGCATTGAAGACGCTCATCCGCGCCGCGGTGACCCTGAACGAGTCCAAAGCCAAACGCTGAGTCAGCTCGTACCGACTGGCCGGAGATCTACTCGCCCGAGTGACCCGGGCAACGCTGGAGTTCGGGTCAGGCGGTCTCTTCGACGAGGATCACGATCGTCTCGCTGAGCACGCCGTCCTTCGCTTCGGCTTCGGCGGCCGCCGGGGTCTGCAATGCGGCGGCAACTGCGTCGAGATCGGGGATCTCCATCAACAAACCGACGCGGGTCGGGTTGGTCGGGTCGACGAACGTCCGGATGTTGGTGACACCGAGCGGTGCGAAGAACTCCTCGCGGGTGGTGGCCGCGAGCCAGTGGTCCTTGTCCTTGACGTCGTGGTAGGCGATCACCGTAGGCATGACGATCCTGCTTTCGTCTGCGGGTTGGAATCGCGGAACCTACTACCGGCACTTGACCCACGCGCAGGGCCCACGCGACGGTCGTTCCTGACACGACCCTGGGAGCGAGAGATGAGCACGACGGAGTCCCCTGGCGGCGCCGGAAGCGTCGACATGAAGCTCGAAGCGATCGTCATCCCCGTCTCGGACGTCGACCGGGCGAAGGCGTTCTACACCGGCCTCGGCTGGCGGTTGGACGCCGACCTCGGGGACGCGGCATTCCGGATCGTCCAGCTCAATCCGCCGGGCTCCGACTGCTCCGTCCAGTTCGGTATCGGCCTCACCGCGGCTGCCCCCGGCTCGGCGCAGAGCCTCCTCGTGGTCTCCGACGTCGAGGCCGCCCACGCCGATCTCGCCGCGAGCGGGGCCGAGCCGAGCAAGGTCTTCCACGACAGCAGCGGGGGCTACAACCGCTGGGACACCACGCTTCGAGCCGACGGTCCTGATCCCGACCGTCGCACCTACGCGTCGTTCCTGGAATTCACCGATCCCGACGGCAACCTCTGGCAGCTGCAGGAGATCACGGACCGTCTGCCCGGCCGAATCGACGCCACCACCGCCACCTTCAGCTCCGCCGACGAGCTCCGACGCGCGCTCGAGCGCGCCGCCGCCGCCCACGGCGAGCACGAGAAGCGAACGGGCCAGGCCGACGCGCAGTGGCCCGTGTGGTACGCCGCGTACATGTTCGCAGAGCAACTCGGCACCGAGCTCCCGTCCTGACCGACTTCGACGTCATCGTCCTCGGCGCCGGCGCGCCCGGCGAGCACTGCGCCGGCGCGCTCGCGGAGGGCGGGCTGCGCGTCGCCGTCGTCGAGCGCGAACTCGTGGGCGGCGAATGCTCGTACTGGGCGTGCATCCCGTCGAAGACGCTGCTCCGTCCGGGTGAGGCGACCCACGACGCGAACGAGGCCGCGGGGCACGCGCAGGTCGACGTCACCGCGACGTTCGCGTGGCGCGACTACATGGTGTCGAAGCACACCGACACGAGCGCGGCGGGGTGGCTCTCCGACCGCGGCATCGAGCCTGCTCCGCGGCACCGGTCGGCTCGCCGGGCCGGGCGCAGTCGAGGTCGACGGCGTGCGGCACACCGCGCAGCACATCGTCGTCGCCAACGGCGCCGCGCCGTTCATCCCCCCGGTGCCCGGGCTCCGCGAGCTCGAGGGGGTGTGGACCAACCGTGAGGTCACCGCGATGGACGTGGTTCCCCACCGCCTCGTGATCCTGGGCGGCGGCGCGGTCGGCGTCGAGATGGCACAGGTGGTACGGCGCCTCGGCGGTGAGGTCGTCATGGCCGACGTTGCCGAGCGCGTGCTCCCCAATGAGCCCGCGCCGTTGGGCGACGCGCTGGGCGAGGTCCTGCGGCGCGACGGGATCGACCTGGTGCTCGGCGTGCAGGCGACTGGTGCGCGTCGCGAGGGCGACGACTACGTCCTCGAGCTCGACGACGGCCGGTCGCTCCGGGGCGACCGCTTGCTCGTTGCCACCGGTCGCCGTCCCCGAGTCGAAGGGATCGGGCTCGAGACCGTCGGCATCGCCGCCGATCCTCATGGGATCAAGGTCGATGCCCAGCTCCGCGCCGGCGAAGGTCTCTGGGCGATCGGCGACGTCACGGGCATCTGGCCGCTCACGACAACCGGCAAGTACCAGGGCGACATCGTCGCCGCGAACATTCTCGGCGAACCGCGCGAGGCGAACTACGACGCACTGCCGCGCGTCGTCTTCACCGATCCGCAAGCGGCGTCGGTCGGCGCGTCGAGCGCGCGCTACTCCGCGACCGCGCCGATCTCCGGCGTGGCCCGGACCGCGACCTACACGCGCGCGTACGCCGAGTCGAATGGATTCCTCACGCTGCTCAGCGATGGCGAGCAACTCACCGGCGCCTACGCGCTCGGGCCCGAGGCCGGCGAGTGGCTCCAGCAGGCCACCTTGGCGATCCGCGCGCACATCCCGCTCGACGTCCTGCGCGACACCATCCAGCCCTTCCCGACCTTCTCCGAGATCTACGCCGACGCGCTGAAGGCGTTGCACGCGGAGATCGCGACGGCGAGCGCGTGATGGACACGGGCGCTCGCGAGCCGGAGCTCCTCGGTCAGACCGTGGTGCTGATCGGTGGGAGTGCGGGTATCGGGTTGGCCACTGCACGACGGGCACGGCTCGAGGGCGCCGACGTGATCCTCACCGGCCGCGACGCGGAACGGCTGCAGAAGGCGGCCGACGAAGTCGGCGCGCTCCGGGTGGCCGCCTTCGACGCCGGTGATCCGGCACAGCTCGAGCAGTTCTTCGCCGATCTACCCCCGACGGTCGACCATGTGATGGTGACGGCGGGACAGCCCCACTACGGACCCCTCCTGGAGATGGACCGCGACGACGTCCGGCGCGGTCTCGAGGACCATCTCCTGCTGGCGATCCAGGTGTCGCGCCTCGCCGTCGATCGGGTGCCGCCCGGCGGCAGCCTCGTCTTCTTCGGTGGCACCGGTGGCCGTCAGCCCGGTGTCGGTCTCGGACTCTTGTCGACGGTCACGGCGGCGATGCCGGCCCTCGTCGCGCAGCTCGCACTCGACGTTGCACCGGTCAGGGTCAACCTCATCGCCCCGGGCTTCGTCGACACGTCGCTCTCGGCGTCGCTCCTCGGCGACGATCTCGACGCCCGCCGGGCGCAACTCCGCGCCGCGCTCCCGATCGGACGCGTCGTAGAGCCGGAGGATGTGGCGCGGCTCGCCGTGCATCTGATGGTCAACACCGCGCTCACCGGCGCGACGTACGACGTCGACGGCGGTCAGCAACTCGTCGTGCGCACCGGCACGTGAGAGGACTCGGCACATGAGGCCCGACATCCAACCCGGCGCGGTGTTCCCCGACTACGAGCTGCCCGATCACACCGACGTTCCCCGGAAGCTCAGCGAGCTCCAGGGCGACGACCCGCTGATCCTCACGCTCTCGCGCGGCCATTACTGCCCGAAGGAGCACCAGCAGCATCAGCAGCTCGCCGCGTTCTTCCCGCAGATCGCGGTGGCGTACACCCAGATGGTCACGATCACGACCGACGAGCATCACGTCCTGCAGGAGTTCCGCGCCTCGTTCGGCGCTCAGTGGACGTTCCTGGCCGACCCCGGGCGGATCGTGCAGAAAGACCTCGACATCCAGGAGTACACCGACCCCGAGCACGATCCGATGATCCCGCACACGCTCGTGCTCGAGCCCGGGCTCGTGATCCACAGCATCTACAACGGCTACTGGTTCTGGGGTCGCCCCTCGGTCGAGGACCTCCGGCGCGATCTGCGCGCGGTCTCGGCCAGGATCCGCCCGGATTGGGATCTCAGCACGCCCGGGCTGCGCGACGCCTGGGATTCCGGTGACCGCTCGCGCTTCCACGGCTGGGACAAGTGGTCACCGGAGCGGGTGCGCGAAGAGATGGCACGCGCGCGACGCGCGCCGTCCTGAATTGCGCCGGTCACGCGGTCCGCGAACCCTCGGCCACCGAGATCGCCCACGC
Source organism: uncultured Actinomycetes bacterium (assembly GCA_963819735.1). GTDB lineage: Bacteria > Actinomycetota > Acidimicrobiia > IMCC26256 > DASPTH01 > CAWFXC01. The sequence continues at coordinate 331,312 of CAWFXC010000004.1, forward strand.
CGCGTTGACCAACCCGATGTGGCTGAAGGCCTGCGGGAAGTTGCCCAGGAGCTCACCGCTGTCGGGATCGACCTCTTCGGCGAGCAGGCCGACGTCGTTGACGAACGCCGCCGCGCGCTCGAACACGGCGCGCGCCCGGTCGACCTCGCCCGCCATCGCCAGCGCCTGCGCGAGCCAGAAGGTGCAGAGGAGGAAGACGCCTTCCTCGCCGTCGAGTCCGTCGTGCGCCCGGTACCGGTAGACGAGGCCCCGTTCGTCGGTGAGCCGTTCCTCGGTCGCCGTCGATGGTCGACAGCACTCTCGGGTCGTCGGCCGGGAGGAACCCGACCAGCGGCAGCATCAGGTTCGACGCGTCGAGGTCGTCGGAGCCGAACGACTGCGTGAACGCGTTCGCGCGGTCGCTCCAGCCGTCGCGCAGGATCGCCGCGCGGATCTGCTCCTGGGTGGCAGCCCAACTCGCGACGCGGTCGGTGGCGCCGAGGCGCTCGGCCAGCGCGGTCGCCCGCTCGAGCGCGACCCAGCACATGAGCTTCGAGTACACGAAGTGGCGGGGCTCGCCCCTGACCTCCCAGATGCCCTGGTCCTGTTCGTGCCACCGCCGGGCCGCGGTGTCGGCCAGCGCAACGAGGAACTGGCACGTGGTCGGCGCGAGCTCGGGGGCCGCATCCCACTGGTCGGGGTCCGACAGCGGCCCGACGCGGCGCGCCACCGGGTCGAAGATGCGATCCGACAGCCGGTAGACGGCGCTGAGCAGCTCGCCGTAGACGTCGAGCTGCCGTTGGCGCCAGGCCCCGTTGCCGACCCGCACCGGGGCCGAGCCGCGCCAGCCGGTCAGGTGCGGCAGCTCCCGCTCGGTGAGGTCGCGCTCGCCGCCGATACCGAACATGATCTGCAGGTCGCCGCCCCGATCGAGTGACCCCGCCGCCGCCGTCGTCACGTAGTTGACGAACTCGTCGGCTTCGTCGGGACAGGCCGCCACCCACAGGGCCTCGATGGTGAACGACGCGTCGCGGACCCACGCGTAGCGGTAGTCCCAGTTGCGCGCGCCGCCGACCACCTCGGGCAACGAGGTCGTGGCCGCGGCGCAGATCGCGCCGGTGGGCTGGAACGACAGTGCCTGGAGCACGCGGCCACTGTGGTGCACGAGCTCGCGCCACGGCCCGTCGTACGCCTGGTGCAGGTCCGACCACGACTGCCACGCCGCCACCGTGTCGTCGACTCGCGTCGCGATCTCGTCCTGACTCCAGGTGCGGGCCGGCGATGCGTCGGCCCGCCGCGCGTGGTGGAGCGCGAAGCCGACGCGATCTCCGGCCTGCACGACCACCGTGCCCGACGCCGACGACGAGCTGACCTCGAGCGGCTGCGGGCACGACAGGACGATGACATCGGCGCCACCGGTCGCGACGAGCCCGCCGTCGACCACGTCGAGGAGCGGAACGACGAGTCCGTACTCGGGTCGCGGGACGTACTCGACGTGCAGCTCGACCTCGCCGTCGGTGCACGTGACCTGCCGCAGCAGCAGGTGCGGTGAGTCACGACCCAGGTCGTGGCCGCGGTTCCCGAGCCCGGTCGCCAGCGCGTCGACGACCACGGCCGTACCCGTGGGCGTGCGGTAGGTCGTCTCCATGACCATGGTGCGGTCCAGGTACCGGCGGGAGACGTCGGTCGCGTCCGGCGCGTGCAGCGACCACGAGCCCGCGCTGTCGTCCAGCAACTGGGCGAAGATCGACGGACTGTCGAAGCGCGGCATGCACAGCCAGTCGACGGAACCGTCCCGGCTGATCGAGCGCGGCACCGTGCCGGTCGGACAGCAACGCGTAGTCGGCGATCGGACGGGTGCTCATCGATGCCTCGGCTCCGACGCCGCGGTGCGTCGGCTACCGACGCGCACGAGTGTCACGCGCGTGCGACGGGCGGTTCTACGTCGTCGTAGATCCGAGCCGCCGCCAGCAGGCCGTTCCCGTCGCGCTCGAACACCACCATGCCCGCCTGAGGCTCGAGCTCGTGGTTGCCCCAGCGGACGCAGTTGTATTCGACCGCGCACCGCACGCCGTCGTCGGTGACGCGGCAGAGCTCGACACCGACGCCGCCGCCGGCGCTGAACCACGCGGCGAAGAACGCGCGCAGCGCGTCGGTGCCGCGGTGGAGCGGCCCGATGGGTTCCCGCACGTACCCGTCCGGGGCGAAGGTGCTCCACGATCGCGTCGGTGTCGCCGGCGTCGAGGGCAGCCTGGTAGCGGCCGACCACATCATCGGGACGGACGGGTCCCGCGTCGAGGATGGGAGGCCTGATCGGACGGCGGCCGACCACCGGCCACTGGGTGCAGTACGTGCGGAACACCACCGACCGTTCGTCCGGCGATTCGGCAACCACCGCCACCGGCCACGAGATCTGCTCGCCGTCGGGGTCCAGTCGCGCGACGTACTCGACGACCGCCCGACCACCGGTCGACGTCGCAGCCACGGTCCCGATGTTCGCGTGGCGCGCGGCCAGCATGGCCTGACTCCGCTTGACGAACTGGCGCAGGTGGCGGTGGCCGCGGATGTCACCGCCGAGAGGATCGAAGACCTCCACCTGACCCGGCCACGCCGACTCCAGGGTGCGGGCGTCGCCCTGTTCGATGGCAGTCAGGTACTGCCCGACGGGATCGATCTGCCCCACCGCTCGGGTCTCCCGGCGCGCCAGCTCGACGGCCGACACGAAATCCGGGAACCACGGCATCGCAACCTCCGTGACCGAGCCGGTGCCGACCCACGACGACCGTCCGAGCACGCTATCCGCAGGAGCGCCATGACGGCTCCGTACAGGTCCGGGTTGCGCGGGCCTTCGGTCGCGGGCGGAGCATCCCGCGTTACCGTTCGGGCATGCCGCGCCAAGCCCCCGGGGGCACGGTGACCTTCCTGTTCACCGACATCGAGGATGCGACGCGTCGGTGGGACGACTCGCCGACCGACATGGCCGACGCGGTGCGGATCCACGACGCGATCGTCCGCGGCGCCATCGAGCGACACGACGGCTACGTGTTCGTGACCGGCGGCGACGGGTTCGGCGCCGCGTTCTCGACCGCCGCCGACGCCGCTGCCGCCGCGATCGAATCGCAGGAGCAGCTGCGGGACGACACCGTCGTCGACTTCGCGGTGCGCATGGGGCTCCACACCGGTGAAGCGGTCCCCCGAGACCGCAACTACTACGGCAGTGAGGTGAACCGGGCCGCACGGCTGACGTCGCTCGCGCACGGGGGGCAGGTCCTCGTGTCGGACGCCACGGAAGTGATGCTGCGCGACCGCGTGCCGCTGCGGCCTCTGGGCGAGCACCGCCTCCGCGGGCAGCGCGGGCGAATCTCGGTGCACCAGATCGTCGCCGACGGTCTCGCCACCGCGTTCCCGCTGCTCCGCAGCGTCGATCCCTTCGCCGGGAACCTGCCGCAGCAATTGAGCTCGCTCATCGGTCGCGAACAGACCGTCGCCGACGTCGCCGACCTCACCCGTTCGCACCGGCTGGTCACGCTGACCGGCGTCGGCGGGGTCGGCAAGACCCGGCTCGCGCTCGAGGTGGGCGCCGAGGTCGCCGGTGAGTTCGTCGACGGCGTGTGGCTGGTCGAGCTCGCATCGATCGCCGACCCCGCGTCCGTCCCCGCCGCCATCGCCACCGTGCTCGGCATCACGCCCCAGAGCGGTGCGGCGCTCATCGACACGGTGGCCGATGCGTTACGAGGTCGCCGACTCCTCCTGGTCGTCGACAACTGCGAACACGTCCTGGCCGCGGCAGGATCGGCCGTCGCCATGATCCTGGGCCGGGCCGGGGCCGTCACCGTCGTCGCGACGTCGCGCGAACCGCTCGCGGTCGACGGCGAAGTGCCGTTCGCGGTGGTGCCCCTGACGTTGGAGGGGGGCCCGATCTCCCACGCCGTCACCCTGTTCGTCGATCGCGCCCGCGCCGTCCGCCCCGACTTCGGCCTCCGCGAAGTCGAGACCGCGAACGCGGTGACCGAGATCTGCACGAACCTCGACGGCCTCCCGCTCGGCATCGAGCTGGCGGCGTCGCGCATGGCCGCCATGAGCGCGGTCGAGGTGCGGGACCGGCTCGCGGACCGGTTCCGCCTGTTGCAGGGCTCGACGCCCGCGCCGGACCGACACCTCACCCTCGGTCACGCGGTGGAGTGGTCGTACGACCTGCTGACCGACGATGAGCAGCACCTGCTCCGCCTGGCGTCCGTCTTCGCCGGCGGGTTCGATCTCGCGAGCCTGTACGCGGTGACCGACGCCGCCGACGAGGTCGAAGTGCTCCGCCACCTCGACTCCCTGGTCCGCAAGTCGCTCGTGGTCGCGGACCACACCGCGGTGCGTACCCGTTACACGCTGTTCGAGACCATCCGTCAGTTCGCCGAGTACCGGATGGATCAGGCGGGTGATCTCGAGCCGTCACGCGCCCGCCACGCCGAGCACTTCGCCGCGGCAGGCGACCGCGCGCTGGGAGCACTGGGACGGGCCCGGCTGGCGCGAGGCGGTCGACTGGGTGGAGCTGGAGCTGGGCAACCTGCGCGGGGCGTATCAGTGGAGCGCCCGGAGCAACGAGCCTGGCGTGGCAACGGACATCGCCGCGCACGCCGCGTTGATGGGCTTCTCCGTGCAGCTGTTCGAGACGCTTGCCTGGGCCGAGGAGCTGCTCGAACCCGCGACCGCGGCCGACGTCACCCGTCTCCCCCGCCTGTACACCGGCGCGGGCTTCGCGTGCTTCGCCGGACGCGCCGAGGCGGCTCGCGCGAACGCGCATCGAGCGACCGAGCTCGAGCGGGATTCCCGCTACGACGCGTGCGAACCCGGGTACGCGTCGTTCGTGGAAGCGCTCGCCAGCGTGTACTGCGGCGATCTCGACCGCTACGTCGAGCTCACCGGCGCGGTCGCGCGCGACTACGGCCGCGATCGGGGCTACGGGCTGGCCGCGTACGTCGACGGCCTGCAGTCGTGCGGTCGCATCGAGGAGGCGTTGGCGCTCACCGAGGAGTCGGTCGCCGCGGCGAGGGATCTCGGCAACCCGTATTGGATCTCCTACGCCCTGTGGATCGCCGGGATGGCCTTCTCGAAGGCCGACGTGCGCCGCGCCTTCGCCGCCTGGGACGAAGGCGTCGCGTTCGTACGCGAGCACCGCGTCCACTTCTTCGAAGGCTTTCTCGCTCGCGACGCGGCGCGCTTGCACACCAGCGACGGCGAGGCCCACGCCGCGTTGTTGTTGTTTGCCGAGGCGTTGCGCGCGTTCCAACGCGCTGGCAACGTGCCGCAACTCGTCATCACGTTGGCAAGCGTGCCCGCGCTGTTCGAACGGCTCGACCGTCCGGCGCCGGCGATGGTGATCCTCGGCGCGCTGGCCGGCGAGCCGTCGAGCCTGCACCATGTTCCCGAGCTCCGGGAGCTCGGCGATCGCGTTCGGGGCGGGCTCGGAACGTCACGGGCCGACGAGCTGACGGTCGCAGGCGCCGCCCTCGACCTCGGTCAGGCCGCCGTCTACGCGCGCGAGCAACTCGACGTCGCCTACCGCGCGCCGAGTGCGGCGACGAGCCAGGCCCGGCCCGGTGGCTTGAGCCGCCGCGAGCTCGAGGTGCTCCGCCTGATGGCCGACGGCCGCACCGCGGGAGAGATCGCCACCCAGTTGTTCATCTCCTCGCGCACCGCCGAGCACCACATCCAGCACATCTACACGAAGATCGGCGTGTCGAGCCGCGTCTCGGCGACCCGCTGGGCGGTCAAGCACGGCGTCGTCGACGGCGCCGGGGGCTGACCGCGGATAGAGCCCGGAAATAGGTAGCTCTACCGATGCCGCCCCGCGGGGCAATCCGGAGAATGACCCCTACGCCGATCGAACCCGGTCGGCGGACGAGAGATCCACTGTGATCCTTCCTGAGAGGGGATGTCATGATCCTGGCAACCACGCTGGTCGAGGACGTCGACCGTTTCCTGGACGTGTTCGGCACCAAGGGCGCCGAGAAGCGCGCACTCCACGGGTCCAAGGGCTCCACCGTGTTCGGCGACCCCTCCGAGGAGAACCGGGTCTGGGCCCTGTTCGACTGGGACGAAGCAGGCTGGGCCAGCTTCGTGTCCGACCCCGACGTCCCGCCCATCCTGAAGCAAGCCGGCCACGTCGGTGCGCCGCAGGCCGCGCGTCTCCTCGGTTCCTACGAGGCGTGAGGAGGCGACGATGAGCACTTCCGAGAACCGACCCGCGCGCGTCGGCATGATCACCGACCAGACCGGCGCCCTGTCGTTCATGGGCGTCGCCAACGCCAACGTCGCCAAGATGGTCGTCGAGGACATCAACGCCCGCGGCGGACTCCTCGGTCGTCCGGTCGAGTTGTTCCTCGAGGACAGCGCCACCGACGACGCAGTGGCGGAGGTCGTGGCGGCCAAGCTCGTCGAGCAAGTGGATGTCGACGTGGTCATCGGCGGCATCTACAGCTCGACGCGTCAAGCCATCAAGGGACCGGTCGTCGACCGGGCCGAGACGCTCTACCTGTACCCCGAGCAGTACGAGGGCCAGGAGTGCCACCCGTTGATCTTCTGCACCGGGCCGGTCCCGGCGCAGCAGATCGAGCCGTTCTTCCCGTGGTTGATGCGGGAGACCGGCGCCCGCACCTTCTACATGCCGTCGGCCGACTACATCTGGCCGCACACGTTGAACAAGAAGGTACGGGAGGTCGTCGGCGCGGAGGGCGGCGAGATCGTCGGCGAGCAGTACTTCCCGATGGACCACATGGAGTACGACCGGGTGGTCGAGGACATCATGTCGAGCGGTGCGGACGTCGTGTTCAACACGATCGTCCCGCCCGGGCTGACGCCGTTCCTCGACGCGCTGCACCGCGCCGGCTTCACCGCTCGGGGTGGTCAGATCGTGTGCACGTACTTCGACGAGAACTTCCTGAACCTGGTGCCGGCCGAGCACGTCGAGGGCCTCTACGGATGCCTCGACTACTACCGGGGTGTCGACGACCCGTTCAGCATCGAGCTCCTCAACCGCTACGAGAGCCTGTATCCCGGGAGCGCGCTTTTCACTGCGGGCAGTGCGTGCACGGGTACATACCGGGCGCTCAAGCTCTGGGAGGCGGCGGTGCGAGAGGCCGGTTCGTTCGACCAGGACGACGTCATCGTTGCGCTCGACCACGCCCGGATCGAGCAGGGCCCGGGCGGGCCGGCGGAGATGGTGCCGGGTCAGCACCACGTGCGTATGAACATGTACATCGCCCGGTCGGAGGGCGGCACGTTCAACGTGGTCGAGAACCTGGGCCACATCGACCCGAAGGAGTGCGAGGTCGGGAACGCCTGACGGTGCACGCCACGAGTGACGCAAGCGGAACGCGGGGCCGGTCCTTTCACGGGGCCGGCCCCACATCCGCGCACGCTCACCGGCGACACCGCGGACACGACCAGGTAGCGTGCGCGCGTCGACAGAGAGGGCGAAACATGGCTGACGCCGCGACCGATCAACTGGCAACCCTGGACTTCGCGATCCGGGCGCTGCAGGAGCAGGTCATGATCCTGCACGACGACCAGATGGAGATCGTCTCGAACTGCGAACCCTGGACGGTCCGCCGGCTGGCCAGCCACGCGTTGAACAACCAGCTGCTGTGGGCCGGCATCGTCACCGGCGAGCAGATCGTGTCCTTCGAGGACGCGATGGGCGCGGTGCCCTACGACGGCGACCTCGCGCAGTTCGCGGGCGAGGTGAAAGACCGGATCCTGGCGATGTGGGACACCGACGGCGTGCTCGACTCGATCCACGTCACACCACTCGGCGAGGTACCGGGGTCGGTGGTGATCAACTTCGCGATCATCGACGCGCTGTGCCACACGTGGGATCTCGCGGCCAGCGTGGGTCGCCCGATCGAGTTCACCGCGGAGATGATTCCGACGATCTCCGTGGTGGTGGCGGCAACGTGCACCGACGGCGCTCGAGAGCACGGTCTCATCAAGCCGGTGGTCACGACTCCGGCTGACGCCAGTGACACCGAACAGCTCATGGCCCTGGCGGGTCGGTCCCTTCCCGGCTGAGCAAGGGCCGCGGCCTCCTGGCGGCGACCGCAATGTTCGTGGGTGGCCGGCTGGATCGCCGATGAGTCCGGCTGGTCTTCCTCGTCTCACTGGGCACACAGCCGCACCACCACCGGAGGCAACACCATGAGGAAGATCCTTGCGGGGATGTTCATCTCGCTGGACGGGGTCGTCGAGGCCCCCGACCAGTGGCACTTCCCGTACTTCAACGACCAGATGGGCGCGGCCGTCGGCGGCATGCTCGAGCACGCCGACACGATGCTCATCGGCCGCGTTACCTACGACAGCTTTGCCGGGGCGTGGCCCGACCGCGAGGCGGCCGGCGAGGAGGATGCCGGGTTCGCCAAGCAGCTCGGCGACCTCCGCAAGATCGTGGTGTCGCACCAGGAGCTGAACTTCACGTGGCGGAATTCCGAGCAGCTGCGGGGCGACTTCGTCGACGCGGTGACTGCGCTCAAGAACGAGCCCGGGGGCGACATCGGCATGAGCGGGTCGCCGTCGATCGTCCGCCAGCTCCTCGAGGCCGGTCTGCTCGACGAGCTGCACCTGCTCGTGCACCCGATCGCCGTCCGCCACGGCATGCTGCTGTTCGACGCCGGCGAGACCATCCCGCTCGAGCTGCTGTCGTCGGAGACGTTCTCGACCGGTGTGCTCCACCTGGTCTACGGCCCGGATGCCACGCCTCCCCAGGGTGGCTACGAAGAAGCCAAGGCCACCCTCGCCTGAGGCGCCGCGCGGCTCATCGTTTCCAGTGTCGGTGGAGTGCGAGGGCGTCGAGGAACGCGTCGGTGGTGTCGGTGACGCCGGCTTGATTGGGGTCTATCCCGAGCGGTGTGCACCATTCGCGGTCCAGGATCGCCAGGGTCTTGTGGTGGCGGAACGCTTCCTGCACGAACGCGCCGGTGGCCGCGTCGGGTGATGCGGCGAGCACCACGCCGTCGTACTCGACCGGGTCGGTGATGTGCACTGTGCGGTCGACCGTCACACCGCCGGCGAGCTGGCCGAGGTGTGGTCCGATCACGATCACCTCGACGCCCAAGGGGTCGGCGGCGGTCCGCCACGCCGACACCACGCGACTGCGCGTGCTGTCGTCGACGATGACTCCCACCATCCGCCCGGCGACCGGTCCCGGTTCACCGTTGTCGAGCGAGAGCGCGGGCGAGAGGATCGCCGGTTCGACGGGTGAACCCGAGGGTGCGTCGATACCGAGGTGCGCGGCGACGTCCTCGGCCAGTTGGGCATCGACCTGCGCGAGGTTCGCGACCATCCGTTGGTGGATGCCGGGGCTGATGCACTTCGCGAGCTCGAAGCTGAACGCCGCCGCGACATGGTCGCGTTCGGTGTCAGTGAGCGACCGGTAGAAGAGCGTCGCCTGGGTGAAGTGGTCGTCGAAGCTCGCGGGCCGGAGCTTGATCTTCGGTCCTGCCACTTCGACGGGTGGATGCGTGTAGGCGCCGTCGCCGATCCGGGCGAACGGGCACCCGCCCCCGAGTGAGTTCGGCGTGTACGCCGTGACGCCCTCGTGCACCACCTGCTGCATGAGGCCGTCCCGGTTGTTGTCGTTGACCTCCGCCAGCGGCCGGTTGATCGGGATCTGGGCGAAGTTCGGCCCGCCGAGGCGCGTCAGCTGGGTGTCGAAGTAGGAGAAGAGCCGGGCGTGGAGCAGTGGGTCGTCCACGAACCCGATGCCGGGAACGAGATGCCCGGGGTGGAACGCGATCTGTTCCGTCTCCGCGAAGTAGTTCGCCGGGTTGCGGTCGAGGGTGAGCGTCCCGACCCGTCGCACCGGGCAGAGCTCCTCGGGCACGAGCTTCGTCGAGTCGAGGAGGTCGATGCCCTCGAACGTCTGCTCGTCGTTGTCGGGCATCACCTGCACGCCGAGTTCCCACTGCGGGAGGTTGCCGGACGCGATACGGGTGTGGAGGTCGCGTCGGTGGAAGTCGGGGTCGATACCTCCGAGCTTCTGCGATTCCTCCCAGACGAGACTGTGAATCCCTGCGGCCGGCTTCCAGTGGAACTTCACCAACGAGGTCGAACCGTCGGCCGCGGTCAAGCGGAACGTGTGGACGCCGAACCCTTCCATCGTCGCGAACGAGCGTGGGATCGCCCGATCCGACATCACCCACAGGAGCATGTGCGTGGATTCCGGCTGGAGGCTCACGAAGTCCCAGAATGTGTCATGGGCCGACTGGGCCTGGGGGATCTCGCGGTCCGGTTCCGGCTTCACCGCATGGATCAGGTCGGGGAACTTGATGCCGTCCTGGATGAAGAACACCGGGATGTTGTTCCCGACGAGGTCGAAGTTTCCTTCGTCGGTGTAGAACTTCACCGCGAAGCCGCGCACGTCGCGCGCGGTGTCGGCCGATCCGCGTGACCCGGCGACGGTCGAGAACCGCACGAACACCGGTGTGGTCGCGCCCGGTCGCAGGAATGCCGCCGCGCACAGGTCTTCGAGCCCCTCGACCGCCTCGAACACCCCGTGGGCTCCCGCACCACGCGCGTGCACCACGCGCTCAGGAATGCGTTCGTGGTCGAAGTGAGTGATCTTCTCCCGGAGATGGAAGTCCTCGAGCAGTGTCGGGCCACGTTCACCGACCTTCAACGAGTTGTCGGCGTCGTCGACGCGGAGTCCCTGCGCCGTGGTGAGATGCTCTCCCGATTGACCCCACGCGAGACCCGTCCCGTCGACCGCCGGCGTGTCCGACGAGAGCGGGACCACCTTGCCGGCGGCACGGCGCTGCTCAGCGGCCGCGACTGCGCCGGCCTTCGGCGAGCGTCCCGTCGGCGCGGGATTCGCCTGCTCGTGGCTGCTCGACGCCTCGTCCCGGTTCGGTGAACGGGCACCTTCCGCCGCGACGGGACCACTGTTGCGTTGCGACTTCGGCGTGCGGTTCGACGGGGCCATCAGTCATCCTCTGATCGGGTGTTCAGGAAGCAGTCGCCGCACGACGAGAGCCGGCGGGCGAACGGAGCGGGTTGTTACCCAGAGCGCCGGATTCGTACCCACGTCGCGCGACGTGGGTCAGTCGGGCGAGAACGGGGGCGGGCGCGTAGGCCCGGGCGCGGACGATGCGGCGGAACCGGCGCAGCGAGAGCGCGTTGCGCAGCCCGAGCAGCGGATCGGTGACTGTTCGGGGAAGGCGCTGAACCGCGCCGCCGGTCGGTGTCTCCTCGATGGTCACGCGTGTACCGCCCGTCACCGACGCGAGGGAAACGCGTACCCGCGCCACGCCGGTGGGGCGGAATCGCACCTCGAGCTCGATGAACTGCGCGCGTGTCGGCGGTCCAGGACCTTGGTCGAATCGTGGAGCTCGGCGACGAAGTTCCCGACCGCGTGGTGAAACCGCGACCCGACGGCAGGCCATTCGGGATCGACACCGCGGATTCGTCGAGTGCCGAGTACCCACGCGGGATACGCGTACGCGTCGTCGAGCACGTCGAAGATTGCGTCGGGACTCGCGTCGATGAGGATCGAGTTGCGGGACATACCCGCCGACTACCCGTGGCTCGCGGTGAACAAACGAAGTCGACAAGACGCTCGCGCAGAACACCTTCACTGCCTGCGCGGGTTCGGGAGCGTGGAAGCAGTCGGCCAGGGATCACGGACTCGGCGCCGCACTCACCACGACGCGCGGGAGTGGCTCCGCGCTGAACGCCGAGGGGGCATTGAACTTCCTGTGCACGCGTTTCGACGCCGCGAACACGACTGCCGCGTGCGACGGCCGCCACGACGGGAGCGGCTGAGCGGCACCTCAGTCGGGCACGGCGGGGTCCCGGTGGTGTTCGCGGCCGATAGCTTTGGCGGCTGTTCGCCAGCGTGGGAGAGGGAAACGTGACGCAGGGATTCGACGGCACGATCAATCTCGACATTCGCGATTCGGTTCCCGACTGGGCGCCGTTCCTCCCGCCGAAGGCGCCCGACGGCGCACCGAATGTTCTGTACCTCGCCTGGGACGACGTCGGCTACGGGACGATGGACGTCTTCGGCGGCCCGGTGGAGACGCCGAACATGCGGCGCATCGCCGACATGGGCGTGCGGTTCTCGAACTTCCACACGACCGCGTTGTGTTCGCCGACGCGGTCGTCGTTGCTGACCGGTCGCAACGCGACGAGCAACGGCATGGCCACCATCGCCGAGTTCAGCTCGGGGTTCCCCGGGATCTCGACCCGGATCCCGTTCGAGAACGGGTTCATCTCCGAGGTGCTCGTCGAGCGTGGGTACAACACGTACTGCGTCGGGAAGTGGCATCTCACTCCGGGCGAGGAGTGCAACCTCGCCGCGTTCAAGGGACGCTGGCCGCTCGGGCGTGGCTTCGAGCGCTTCTACGGGTTCCTCGGTGGCGAGTCGAACCAGTGGTATCCGGACCTCGTGCAGGACAACTACCAGATCGATCCCCCGGGTACGCCCGAAGACGGGTATCACCTCTCGAAGGACCTCGCCGACCAGGCGATCGGCATGATCCAGTCGGCCAAGGTCATCGATCCCGACAAGCCGTTCTTCATGTACCTCGCGCCCGGGTGCGGGCACGCGCCGCACCAGGTGCTTCACGGAGTGGGCCGACCAGTACAAGGGGAAGTTCGACGAGGGCTACGAAGCCATCCGGGCCGGCATCCTCGATCGGCAGAAGCAAGCTCGGCCTGCTGCCCGACGACACGGAGCTGTCGCCGATCAACCCGCACGGCGAGCCGGCAGCGCACCGGTCCCGACGGTCAGCCGTGGCCGGTGCTCGACACGGTGCGTCCGTGGGACTCGTTGAGCGACGACGAGCGACGCCTCTTCGCGCGCATGGCCGAGGTGTTCGCCGGATTCGTCTCCTACACCGACGACCAGCTGGGCCGCGTCCTCGACTACCTCGAGGAGTCCGGAGAGCTCGACAACACGATCATCGTCGTGGTCTCCGACAACGGCGCCAGCGGCGAGGGCGGTCCCAACGGCTCGTTCAACGAGTGGCGCTTCTTCAACGGCGTCCCCGACACGACCGAGGTCGACGCTCCCCCACATCGACGACCTCGGCACGCCGAAGTCGTACAACCACTACAGCACCGGTTGGGCGTGGGCGTTCGACACGCCGTTCCCGTACTGGAAGCGCTGGGCGGGCTACGAGGGTGGCGTCGCCGACATGTGCCTGGTCGTCGTGGCCGAAGCAGATCAAGCCGTCGACGGATGTCCGCCAGCAGTACATCCACGCGGTCGACGTCGTCCCGACCGTCTACGAGCTGCTCGGCATCGAACCGCCGGCGGTGATCAAGGGCTACCCGCAGAGCCCGATCGAGGGCGAGAGCTTCGCGGCCGCACTCACCGATCCGACCGCGCCCGGGAAGGAGACGCAGTTCTACGCGATGCTCGGTCAACGCTCGATCTACCACGAGGGCTGGCTCGCCTGCACCGTGCATCCCGCCGATCGGCGGCTGGGGCAAGTTCGAGCTACGACGAGTGGGAGCTCTACGACCTCGAGCACGACCGTTCGCAGTCGAAGAACGTCGCGGCGGCCGAGCCGGAACGGCTCGAGTCGTTGAAGAGCCTCTGGTTCTACTACGCCGGGATCTACAACGGTCTGCCGCTCGACGACCGCACCGCGCTCGAGCAGGTCCTCGCCGAACGCCCCCACGGCGGACCCGACCGTCAGCAGTACACCTACTACCCGCACGTCGCCGACGTCCCCGAGTCGGCGGGTGTCGCGATCAACGGCCGCTCGTACACGATTGCCGCGGGTGTCGACGATCGACTCCGCCGATGCCGAGGGCGTGCTGTACGCGCACGGTGGCGTCGCCGGCGGCCACAGCCTCTACGTCAAGGACAAGAAGCTGCGCTACACGTTCAACTGGATCGGCACCAAGCTGTACGACATCGTCGCCGACACCGAGATCAGCCCCGGGCGGCACGTGTTCACGGCCGAGTTCGCATCGAAGGGGCAGAGCACCGATCCGACAATGCCCGGCTTCGCGGGCACGCTCACGCTCTACCTCGACACGACCAAGGTCGGCGAAGGCGAGATCGTCACCCAGCCCGGCAACTTCTGCCTCGTCGGCGACGGCATCTGCGTCGGTCGCGACAGCGCGTCACCGGTCACGCCCGAGTACACCGCGCCGTTCGCGTTCACCGGCGGCACCATCGACAAGGTGGTCGTCGACGTGTCCGGCGAGAAGTTCGTCGATCACGAGGCGCAGGTCGCGGCGTGGTTCAGCATCGACTAGCCACGAGGCGCTGACCAGCTCCGGCACCACCGCTAGAATTTCCGCGGATGACTACGCTGCCGCTGCTCGACCTGCGCGCGTTCAGCACCGACGAGCACTCGGCCGCGGCGGCGTCATTCGTCGACGAGCTCTGCGCGGTGTGCCACGAGACCGGCTTCTTCGCGCTGAGCGGCCACGGGGTCGATCCCGCGTTGAGCCGTTCGTTGCACGAGCAGGCGCGCCGCTTCTTCGCGCTGCCCGAGGCCGACCGTCTCGCCATCGCCAACGTGAACTCTCCACAGTTCCGCGGGTACACACCGGTCAGTCACGAATACACCGGTGGCCGGGCCGACCGACGCGACGAGCTCGACGTCGGGTGGGAGCTTCCCGCCCCCGTCCTGCACCCGGACGACCCGCCCTGGCTCCGATTACGCGGGCCGAACCTGTGGCCGGCCACCCAGCCGGAGCTGCGTCCGGTGGTGACCGACTGGATGATCGAGATGGAGCGAGTCGGCCGCACCCTGCTCCGGGCGGTCGCGCGCGCACTGGGCCAACCCGCCGATCGTTTCGCGCCGCTCGTGTCGCCCCACCCCGAAGTGCTGGTCAAGGTGATCCGGTATCCGGGCCGCCCCGCCGACGCGCTTGACGACGACCAGGGCGTCGGCGAACACCGCGACTCGGGATTGCTCAGCTTCGTCGACCAGGACACCACTGGCGGACTCCAGGTGCTGTTGGACGGCGCGTTCGTCGACGTGGAACCGGTGCCCGGGACGTTCGTCGTGAACCTGGGCGAGATGATGCAGCTCCTCACGCACGGCTACCTCACCGCGACCGTCCACCGGGTCGTGAGTCCTCCGCCGGGCCGCGACCGCATCTCGGTCGCCTACTTCTTCAACCCGACGCTGGAAGCGACGCTGGCACCGCTCACGCTCCCACCGACCCTCGCCGCCGACGCGCCCGGTGGCGAGAGCGCCGACGCCGCCAACCCGATCCTCGCGAACTACGGCGAGAACTCGATGAAGGTGCGCCTCCGCGCCCACCCCGACGTGGCGCGTCGCCACCACTCGGACCTCATCGCCGAGCGTTGAACGCAGCCTGACCGGATCGCCCGGCGCGCCGCGCGCATCAGCGTCGTTCGTTGGCGATGAACTCCGTGGAGTCTCGTGGTCGGGCGAGCGGAGATCGGTCGTCGTCGGCGAAGTACTGAGCACTTGACCAATCGTCGGATCGCCTGGTTCACCCCACGCGATCATGAGCGCTCGTCGCGCGTGCGGGTGGAGACGGCGCGCCTCGTCCAGCAACTCGTCGCCGGTCACTCCCTCGAGCCGGAGTCCGGCCAGCACGAGGGCGACGACCTCGCCGGACTCCCCCAGGTCGCGGAGGAGCGCCCGCGCCTCGTGCGCGGTGCTCAGACACTCGATCCGGTACTGCCGTTCGCAACGATCGCGCAGCTCGCTCTCGACGCTGCGGAGGGCGACCTCGTCGCCGTCGACCGCGGGGAGGACCGCGTTCGCCATGCGGCGAGAATACCGGCGAGCCCACCGGCGGATCCTCGAGTTCAACGGGTCGTCCCCGTGCGCGGCGGGCAGATGCACGACGAGGCTCGACGCGCGCTCGGCAAACGCTACGCCGGCTCGCGATCACCTGAAGCCCAGTCTGACTAGGCTCGTCGGCGGCTCGGATGTGGCCAAGACCGGGGACAGCCCCGTGGCGGAAGGAACCAGATGACCGCGAACACGACCTCAGCGCCGGTGCGCAACACGGATCGTTTCTTCATCGGCGGGGAGTGGGTCAAGCCAACGACCGACTCGACGATCGACGTGATCGACTCGGGTACGGAGGAGCTGTTCTTCCGCGTGGCCGAGGCCCAGGCCGACGACATGTCGCGCTCGGTCGCGTCGGCACGGGAGGCGTTCGACGAGGGACCGTGGCCACGGATGACGCACGCCGAGCGGGCCGGCTACATCCGCGCGCTCGGTGCTGCACTCCAGGCCCGTACCGAGGACCTCGGTCAGGCGTGGACCCGCGAGTCGGGCACGCTCTACGCGCTCACCCAGTACTCCGGGATGATCGCGTCGATGGCGTTCGAGCAGTACGCGGCACTGGCCGACACCTTCCCGTTCGAAGAGCCCACTCCCCCGACGGTGGGCGGCGACTTCGGTCTCCTCGTGCGCGAGCCGGTCGGCGTCGTGGGCGCAATCATCCCGTGGAACGCGCCCATCCAGCTCATCTCCCACAAGATCGGCCCTGCGCTGCTCGCGGGCTGCAGCATCATCCTCAAGTCGTCGCCGGAAGCGCCCGGTGAGGGCTACCTCGTGGCCGAAGCCGCGCAGGAGATCGGGTTGCCTCCGGGCGTGCTCAACGTGCTGACGGCCGACCGCGCGGTCTCCGAACTGCTCGTGCGCGACCCGCGCGTCGACAAGATCACCTTCACCGGTTCCACCGCCGCGGGCCGACGCATCGCATCGCTGTGCGGCGAGCGGATCGCCCGCGTCACCCTGGAGCTCGGCGGCAAGTCCGCCGCGGTGATCCTCGACGACGCCGATCTGGCCAACGTGGCGGCCACCATCTCGGGGGCCGAGTGCATGATGACGGGTCAGGTCTGTTCCTCGCTCACCCGGCTCGTGGTCACGCGGAAGCGCCACGACGAGCTGCTGGATGCACTGGCCGGCACGTTCGGGCAGGTGCGTGTCGGCGACCCGTTCGACGCCGAGTCGCAGATGGGTCCGCTCGCCATGCAGCGCCAACGCGACCGGGTCGAGGGCTACATCGCGAAGGGTGTGGCGGAAGGCGCCACGCTGGCCACCGGCGGCGGACGGCCGAAGGATCTCGACCGCGGCTGGTTCGTCGAGCCGACCGTGTTCGGCAACGTCGACAACTCGTCGACGATCGCCCAGGAGGAGATCTTCGGGCCGGTGCTGAGCGTCATCCCGGCGGTCGACGAGAAGGACGCGGTCCGCATCGCCAACGACACGATCTACGGCCTGAACTCGTCGGTGTTCACGAGCGACGTCGACCGCGCACGCGAGGTCGCCGGGCAACTGCGCGCCGGCACCGTCGGCCACAACGCGTTCCGCACCGATTTCGGCATGGCGTTCGGCGGGTTCAAGCAGTCGGGCATCGGCCGCGAAGGCGGGAAGGAAGGGCTGCTTCCGTTCCTCGAGACGAAGACCGTCATCCTGGAGGGCACGCCGACCGGCTACGAGCCCCAGAACTGACCGGATCCACACGAAGGAGAACCACCGTGAGCGAACAGCGCGAGACCGCGATCTTGGCCGGCGGTTGCTTCTGGGGCATGCAGGACCTCATCCGCAAACGTCCCGGGGTGATCTCCAGCAGGGTCGGCTACACCGGCGGCGACGTCCCGAACGCGACCTACCGCAACCACGCGGGACACGCGGAAGCGATCGAGATCGTCTTCGACCCCACGGTGATCTCCTACCGCGACCTGCTCGAGTTCTTCTTCCAGATCCACGATCCCACGACCAAGGACCGCCAGGGCAACGACATCGGCAGCAGCTACCGCTCGGCGATCTTCTACACCGACGACGAGCAGAAGCGCGTCGCCGAAGACACCATCGCCGACGTCGAGGCCTCCGGGATCTGGCCGGGCAAGGTCGTCACCGAGGTCACGGCCGCGGGACCGTTCTGGGAGGCCGAGCCCGAGCACCAGGACTACCTGGAGCGCTACCCCAACGGCTACACCTGCCACTTCCCCCGGCCCAACTGGAAGCTCCCCCACCGCGGCACCTCGACAACCACCTAGATGCCCGAGACCTGCCGCGCCGCCGTCTTCCTCGGCAACGGGCACTACGAGATCCGCGAGCTTCGCGTGCCCTCACCGCCGCCCGGCGGTGCGGTCCTCCAGGTGGAGGCGGTCGGGCTGTGCGGAAGTGATCTCGCCCAGATCCAGGGCGTCGAGCTCGTACCGGGCGCCAGTGTGTTCCCGGTCGTGCCCGGTCACGAGACGGTCGGCCGCGTCGTCGCGCTCGCGTCCGACGCCGACCTCGGTGTGGCCGAGGGAGATCGCGTCGCCGTCGACGAGGTGCTCTCGATGGGGCCGCCGTTGCAGGTCTACGGCTACTCCGACATGACCGGCGCGGGCGAGGTCGGTCTCTGGGGTGGGTACGGCGAGTACATGGAGATCTTCGCCGGCACGCACCTGCACGTCCTCCCCGGCGATCTGCCCGCCGCCGAGCTGACCGTGTTCGAGCCGCTCGCCAACGCGGTCAACTGGGTGTCGGTCGCCGGCGTCGAAGCGGGAGACACCGTCGTGATCCAAGGGCCCGGGCACCAGGGTCTGGCCGTGCTCGAGGCCGTGCTCGCCCACAAGCCATCCACGGTTGTGGTGACGGGGACGTCAGCCGACGGTCTCCGGCTCGCCACCGCCACGGCTATCGGCGCCACCGAGACCGTGATGGTCGACGTCGACGATCCGGTGACCGTGGTGAAGGATCTCACGCACGGCATGGGTGCCGACAAGGTCTTCGACATCGCCACCGCGGTGCAAACCGTGCCGATGGCCTTCGAGCTGGTCACCTTCCGGGGGACGGTGCTCCTCGCCGGCCTCAAGCACTTCGCCGAGATCCCGGGCTTCGTGAGCGACAAGATCGTGGTCGCCGGGCTCAAGGTGTTCGGTGGGTCCGGCTTCACACCGACGTCGATGACCGAAGCCGTCGCACTGCTCCGTTCGGGCGCGGTCAACACCGGCGCCATGGCGGGCGAAGTGTTCGACATCGAACATCTCGACGACGCGATGGCCCTGCTCGGTCGGAGCGATCCCTCACGCGATGCCGTGCGGGTGAGTCTCGCCCACACGACGCATCATCCCGCTTGACGTCTGGAGGTCCCCGATGGCCGAAGTCACACCGCCCGCCGAACGATTCGTGCTGGCCCACTTCATCGTCTCGGACGACGTCGAGCGCTCCCGGCGCTTCTATTCCGAAGTCCTCGGTGGCCGGGTGGTCTTCTCCGGTGAGCCGACGTACGTCCAACTCTCCAACAGTTGGGTCATCATCAATGGTGGCGGCGGCCCGACCGACGACAAGCCGACGGTCACCCTGGAGACGCCCCGCGACCCCGACCGGGTCAGCAGTTTCCTCAACATCCGGGTGGCCGACATCGAGGCCTTGTACACCGAGTGGAGTGCTCGGGGCGCGCAATTCCTGACGCCGCCGAAGCATCACGAACACGAGATCCGTTGCTACATCCGCGATCCCGACGGTTATCTGATCGAGGTCGGGCAGACCACCGACAAGGGCGACTGGTCGCCCGCTCACTGGCCATCGGAGGAGTGACGCCGCGTTCGTCGGAACGCAGGCTCGCTACGCGTCGCCTTCTTCGATTGCCGGGTGCCAGTCAGCGTCCCAGTCGTCGACCCCCAGGACCCGGAGCTGACGCGTCGCGATGCGCCAACCCTCCGGGCCCCGCTCGACGGTGTCGTGGTAGTAGCCCCACAAGCTGGGCGTCGTGCCGTTCTCGCGCCGATGCCAGGCGTACACCGAGGTACGAACGGAGGCGCGATCGTCGGCCGCGAAGGTCACCAGCACGTTTGCGTTGTGGTGGCTCGTCGCCGCGAAGCCGGCGGAAGGGTTCGCGAACATCTGGCGCAGCGCGCGTCGGCCACGCACGGGAGGCGAGATGCCCGGGCCGCCGTAGTCCAGCACGCACTCTTCCGTGAACAACGAGATCACCTCGTCGTACAGGCGGTGATCGACGCAGTACGAGTAGCGATGGACGAGGTCGATGATCTCGTCCTTGTCGACGAGGCGTTGCAGAACGTTCTCAGCATCCATACCGTGATCTCTCCCGACGCGACGGCTTCCCGTGCCGATCAGTCGTGGCGCGCGTCGATTCCCGGCGGCGCGGCCAGAACGGCAGGAACATATTCGAGCAGCTGGATGCGGCCGTCGAAAGTTCGGCATCGTCTCCCTTGCTCGACGGCTGGTCAGCTACCCATGATCCCGTACGTCGGCGTTCCCGCGAGCCCGTACGTGAGGTGCACCGTGCCTCTCGGGTAGGTGACCGACTCGAGCAGCTGCAGCACCGTGGGCACGGTCCCGTCGGCGAACACCTGCTTCCCGGACCCGAGCAGGAGCGGGTACAGCCACAGGTTCAGCCGATCGACGAGGCCGAAGCGCAGCAGCGACTGCACGAGGTCGAGGCTGCCGATGACGTGGACCTCGTCGTGGCGCTGTTTGAGCGCGATGACGTCCTCGGCAAGGGACTCGCCGACGACGGCCGAGCCCTGCCAGCCGAGCGGTTCGGTCAGCGTGCGGCTGGCGACGTACTTGGGGACTCGGTTCAGCAGGCCGGTGAACGGGATCTCCTCCGGCGCGGTCGGCCAGTAGCCGGCGAAGATGTCGTAGGTCTTTCGACCGAGGAGCAGGGCGTCCATGCTCTTCGCTTGTTCGAACATCACGTCGCCGGATTCTGGGTCCATCAGCGGCTCCTGCCACCCGCCGTGGGCGAAGCCGCCTTCGTTGTCCTCGTCAGGCTCTCCGGGCGCCTGCGCGACCCCGTCGAGGGTCACGAACTCCGTCACGATGAGCTTGCCCATGGGGACTCTCCTCTTCCCGGGTGGTGGATGCCCAGTTCCGACTTCCCGTACTGCGAGAACTCATCGCGGGCACCTTGTATCGACTACCCGTATCCGTGCGCGTGGGTCGACGATGAAGGATCGTCGTAGGCTCCGGCGGCGAGTTCCCGACGGGGGAACGAGGAGGCGCAGGCGTGGACGACGAACTCGTTTACCAGAAAGCCGAGGAGCTCCGCGACGGTCGAGACCGGTTCTTCGCGCAGGACGTCGCCGACTTGCTCCTGGAACCCGACGTCGGTGCCGTCCTCGCGTCCCTGCACCGGCTCGTCGCCGAGGGACGGCTGGTGCACCTCGACCGCGTGTCGACGCCGGACGCGTCCGAGGACGCGATGGAGTACGAGGGTTTCCGGTTTCCGCCCGAGGCGCCGTAGCCGAAGCCGAAGCCACGCCATGCGATCCCGCGTAGGAAACGAGGACCGATGAGCAAGAAGTCCAAGAAGTCGAAGAAGTCCAAGGACGCCGAGAACGCCGAGAGCTCGACGGAGCCGGCCGCTCCGGAAGTGGTCGTGGTGGCGCCGGCAGGGATCGAGGAGTTCGACGCGATCAGCGCGGCTCGGCCCAAGATGAAGAACAAGGAGTACGAGGCCGAGATGCGGCACCTCCAGGGCGAACTGGTGGCCATGCAGCAGTGGGTGACCGCCACCGGAGCCAAGGTCATCGTCGTGTTCGAGGGGCGCGACACTGCAGGCAAGGGCGGCACGATCCGGCGAATCACCGAGCGGACGAACCCGCGGGTGTTCCGCCACATCGCGCTCCCCACGCCCAGCGCGCGCGAGAAGTCGCAGATGTACATCCAGCGCTACGTCGCCCACTTCCCCGCCGCCGGCGAGGTCGCGATCTTCGACCGCAGTTGGTACAACCGCGCCGGCGTCGAGCCGGTGATGGGCTTCTGCAGCGCCGAGCAATCGGCGCGCTTCCTCGAGATGGTGCCCGCGACCGAGAAGGCGATCGTCGACTCCGGCATCATCTTGATCAAGTACTGGCTCGAAGTCAGCGCCGATGAGCAGACCCGTCGGCTCGAGAGCCGGATCAACGATCCGCGCAAGATCTGGAAGCTCTCCGCCATGGATCTCAAGTCCTACAGCCGCTGGTACGACTATTCCCGCGCTCGCGACACGATGCTCGCCGCCACCGACACCTCGTGGGCGCCGTGGTTCATCGCCAACAACGAGGACAAGAAGCGCGGACGACTCAACATCATCTCGCACCTGCTCAGCCGCATCCCGTACGAGCCGCTCCCACTGCCCGAGGTCGAGCTCCCGAGCCGGCAGCCGCCGGGCGACTACGTGGAGCCGGATCTCCCGCTGCGCTACATCCCGGCGCGGTTCTGATCGGTCGGACCCGGGCAGCGAGGGGAAACGGGAGGAACGATGCAAGAGTCGGGTGGGGTCGGGTCGACGACCGGGGACGGGCCGGTGAGGTGGTACGCGCTCTCGCCTGACGACGTCGCCGGTCGGCTCGGCGTCGACCCCGACGATGGTCTTGCCGCCGCCAAAGCCAGCGAGCTGCTGCGAACGGACGGCCCGAACGCGCTCCCGGCCGAGAAGACCGAACCGGGGTGGCGACGCTTCCTCGAGCAGTACGCCGCCTACATGCAGATCATCCTGCTCATCGCCGGTGTCTTGTCGATCGCCATCGGTGAGTTCAGCACCGGTGCGGTGTTGCTGCTGCTGACCGTGGTGAACGCGGTGGCCGGTCTCCGACAGGAAGGCAAAGCCGAGAGCGCGATGAACGCGCTGAAGTCGTTGACGAAGCTGACCGCGCGCGTGCGTCGCGACGGTACCGAATCGCAGATCCCGATCGAGGAAGTGGTCCTGGGCGACGTCGTGCTGATCACCGCCGGCGACAACGTGGCCGCCGACGGTCGGATCATCCAGGCCAGCGCGCTCAGCATCGACGAATCGGCGCTCACGGGCGAGAGCACACCGGCCTCGAAGGAGTCGAGCACCCTCGACGACGCCGAGGTGGGGCCGGGTGATCAGAAGAACATGGCGTTCATGAACACCCCGGTCACCCACGGCAGCGGCACCATGATCGTCACCGCGCGGGCGCGGATGCCGAGGTCGGCAAGATCGCCGGCTTGTTGGCGGCGTCGACCAAGGAGCAGACGCCGCTGACGAAGCAACTGAACACGATGACGCTGTGGATCGGCGCGGCCGCGCTGGTGACGATGATCGTCATGTTCACGCTCGGCATCTCGCGCGGTCAGTCGGCCGACAGCCTGTTCATCACGGCAGTCGCGTTGGCGATCGCGGCAATCCCGACCGCGCTGCCGACTGTGCTCCAAGTCATCCTCTCGGGTGGTGCGAAGGAGCTCGCCGGTGAGAACGCCATCGTCAAGGATCTGACGTCGGTGGAGACGCTCGGATCCACGTCGGCGATCAACTCGGACAAGACCGGGACCTTGACCATGAACCAGATGACCGCGGTCGAGGTTGTCGATGCCGTCGACCGGTACACCATCTCGGGGATCGGCTACGGCCTCGAGGGCAAGGTGCAGCACGCGGCCGGCACCTCGGCCTCCATCGACGACGCCGTCCTCCCGTACATCATCGCCAGCGACGCCAAACTCGTCGACGACAAGGTGGTCGGTGACCCAACGGAGGGCGCCCTCCTCGTGCTGGCCCACAAGGCCGGCCTCGACATCGAAGCCAGCCGGGACCGGTTCCCGCGCTTGGCCACGCTGCCGTTCGACCCCACCTACAAGCTGATGGCGACGTTCAACTCCACCACCGACACGTCGGGCAAGCCCGTGGTGCGTTGCTTCGTCAAGGGAGCCGCTCCCGCCGTCATCGGCCGCGCCACCAGCGCATTCGCCGCGGGCACCAGCGTCCCGTGGGACGAGGCCCTCAACCAGAAGGCGGAGGACACCGTCACCCGCATGGAGCGCGAGGGGCACCGGGTGATGGCAGCCGCGTCCCGCGACCTCGACCCCGCCTCCTTCGATCCCGACGGCGATCTGCTCGGCTACATCAACGAGCTCGAGATGTCGTCCCTCGTGGCCATGGTCGACCCTCCACGCGAGGCGTCCATGGCCGCGGTCCACGACGCACAACGTGCCGGTATCCGCGTGCGGATGGTCACCGGCGACGACGTCACCACCGGTGCCGCCATCGCCGAGCAGCTCGGCATTCCCGGTGTGGCGATCCTCGGGTCGGAGTTCGCGGCGATGAGCGACCAGGAGCGACTGTCGCGCATCGACAGCATCGGCGTGGTCGGGCGCGTCGCCCCCGAGCACAAGGTGCTGCTCGTCCAAACCCTCAAGCAGAAGGGTGACGTCGTCGCCATGGCCGGCGACGGCGTCAACGACGCGCCCGCGATCAAGACGGCCGACATCGGCATTGCGATGGGTTCCGGCACCCAAGTGGCCAAGAACGCCAGCCGCATGATCCTGTCCGACGACAACTACGCCACGATCGTGAAGGCGGTCGAGGGAGGACGGAAGGTCTACGACAACCTCAACAAATACATCCGCTTCGTGATCATCGAACTGGTGGCGTACATCATCACGTTCCTCGGCGCCAGCATCCTCAACATCGCCGCCGGGCAGCCGTTCTCCCCCTCGCAGATCCTCTACATCAACTTCCTGGTGAACGCGCCGCTCGGTATCACGCTCGGCATGGACCGCGAGGCAGCGGGGCTCATGGAGCGCAAGCCGCGTTCACGCGGTGCGTCGATCATGACCAAGGGGCTTCTCACCACCGCCGGCCTCGTGGGTCTGTTCATGGCCGTTTGCAGCCTCGCACTCATCAGCTACGGCAAGACCCACTACGGGGGCGTGGCCGTCGGTACCTCGATGGGCGTGACGACCTTCTCGCTGCTTCTCGTTGCGGCGGCGTTCCAGGCCCGCAGCGTGACCGCCTCCGCGCTGACCGAAGACTCGTTCGACAACCGGAACCTGAACTGGACCGCCCTCGGCGAGGTCGTGCTCGCGGTGCTCATCACCCAGATGGACGTGATGCGCCGCATCTTCGGAACCGTGGAGCTGACGCTCACCCAATGGGCGCTGGCGCTCGTACCGGCGGTGGCACTCTTCTTCCTCTGGGAGCTCGGGAAGCTCATCGCGCGCCGCGAAGCGCCGCCGGAGAACCAAGACGATTGGTCGGCTGATCTCTCCGACGTCCACTAGTCGGCCGGCGGTAGCGACCGAACCACGGCAGGAGCATCTTGGCGGTGAAGGGGCGAGGGGAAGCGCTCGAGCGCTGGGTGCCCGGCGTGCGGGCGGTGCGCGAGTACCGGCGGCCGTGGCTGCGTTCGGACGTGGTCGCGGGGCTGGTCCTGGCGGCGATCCTCGTGCCCCAGGGCATGGCGTACGCCGAGCTCGCCGGCCTGCCCGCCGTCACCGGGCTGTACACGACCATCGGCTGTCTCGTCGGCTACGCGATCTTCGGCCCGTCGCGGGTGCTCGTGCTCGGGCCCGACTCGTCGGTCTCGCCGTTGATCTTCGCGGCGATCGTGCCGCTGATGGCCACCAACGATCCCAAGACCGCGATCGCGCTGGCGGGCATGCTCGCGCTGCTCGTCGGGCTGATCGAGATCGCGCTCGGGCTCGGGAAGCTCGGGTTCGTCGCCGACCTGCTCTCGAGCGAGGTGCAAGTCGGGTACATGAACGGGCTGGCGATCACCATCATCGTGGGCCAGCTGCCCAAGCTGTTCGGGTTCTCCACCGACGCGAGCGGGTTCTTCGACGAGATCCGCGAGTTCGTCGACCACATCGACCGAACCGAGACCGCGGCGCTCGTCGTCGGCGTGGGCGTGCTCGTGATCATGCTCGGGCTACCCAAGCTCACGCGCAAGGTTCCCGCGGTGCTCGTCGCGGTGGTGGGCGCCATTGCGGTGTCGGCGGCGTTCGGGTTGTCCGACCAGATCAAGACGGTGGGCACCCTCCCGAAGGGCTTCCCCACCCCCACCCTCCCGTGGACGCATCTCAGCGACGTGGGTCCGCTGCTGATCGCCGCCGTCGGCATCACCCTGGTATCGCTCACCGACACGATCGCGACGTCGGCCGCGTTCGCCGCCCGACGCGGCGACGAGGTCGACCCCGACCAGGAGATGGTCGGCATCGGCGCCGCGAACATCGCCGCCGGCTTCCTGCAGGGGTTCGCGGTCTCGACCAGCGGCTCCCGGACCGCGGTGGCGGAGCAGTCCGGCGCCAAGACCCAGCTCACAGGCCTGGTCGGGGCCGGCCTGGTCGCGGTGCTGTTGCTGTTCCTCAACTCGCTGCTCGCCGACCTCCCTCAGTCGGCGTTGGCCGCGGTCGTGATCGCGGCCGCCCTCTCGCTGCTCAACCTCGGGGCGCTCCGGCGCTACTGGACGGTCCGCCGTTCGGCGGTCCTGCTCTCGCTCACCGCGTCGATCGGGGTGATCCTGCTCGGTGTGCTCCAGGGAATCGTGGTGGCCATCGCCCTCGGCATCTTGTTGTTCTTCCGGCGCAACTGGTGGCCCCACGGCGCAATACTCGGCCGCGTCGACGGGCTCGACGGCTGGCACGACGTCGAGCTGAACGAGACGGCCAACGAACAACCTGGGATCGTGGTCTACCGGTGGGAAGCGCCCCTGTTCTTCGCGAATGCCGGAGCGTTCCGCCGCCAGATCCGCCACCTCGTGCGCGAGCGGAAGCCCACGTGGGTGGTCGTGCAGTGCGAGGCGATCACCGACGTCGACGTGACTGGCGCCGGGATGCTCGAGCAGCTCGACAAGGAGCTCAACGCCGCCGGCGTGCACATGGCGTTCGTCGAGATGCGGAGCCGGCTCCAGGATCTCGTCGAGCGGTACGGGCTCTTCGACACCCTCGACCGCGACCACTTCTACCCCAGTGTCGAAACCGCGCTGGAGGCAATCCGCGACGAGGGACCATGAAGCTTGCACTTCGACTCAAGCGATCACGGGGGTGGGGCCGACGATGCGGAGCTCCATGGCTCGGAGCGCGGCGCCGGCGCGGTTGGTGACGCCGAGCTTGGTGTAGATGTGCTCGACGTGGTTGCCGACGGTCTTGGCGCTGATGCCGAGCTGTCGACGCGATCGCCTTGTTGGAGCAGCCCCTGCGCGAGCAGCGCCGAGCACGTCGCCTTCGCGTGCGGTGAGCCCGGCGGGCCCGCCGCGCGCGCGACGGCGCGGCGGTGTGACCGGCCGCGGCGAGCACCGCGTCGACCGCGTCGCGATCGAGGCGATCCGCGTCGACTTCGCGCGCGCAGTTCGCGGGCCGCGTCCTCGGGCGTCAACGCGGCGCGGTACGGCCGAGGCTGCGTCATCGCGTGGTACGCGTCGGCGGCGGCGAGCAGGCGCGCCGGCGTCGACGAGCATCGCGCCGCCGACGCCGCGGTGGTAGCCGGAGCCGTCCATGCGCTCGTGGTGCGTCGCCGCGAGCAGGCCGATCCGGCGCAGCGGCTCGGGCCGGTGGAAGATCCGCTCCACGTAGTACACGTGCAGTCGCATGCGCTCCTGGTCGCGTGGCGCTGAGCGGCCCGGGCTTGTCCCACACCGAGCCGGGCACACCGAAGCGACCGACGTCGTGGACGAGCGCGGCGCGGCGGACGAGCCTCGCCTCGTCGGGCGGGAAGTGGCAGCAGCGCGGCCGCGCCGCTGCGACGAGGTCGGCGGTGCCGCGGGCGTGGCCGGCGAAGTACGGGCAGCGCAGGTCGCAGAAGTCGCCGATCGCCTCGAGCACGCGGTCGAGCTCGTCGTCGGTGAGCGTCGGGCGCGTCGACCGGTTCGGCGTCGAGGAACTCGTCGACCGTGTCGACGTCGATCCCGTCGAACAGCGCGTCGGGATCGGTGCACACGGCGGCGACGATCGTCGGGTCGAAGTGCGTGCCGCTGCCGCGCCCGGACCATCTCGACGGCGTGGTCGACGCCGCCGATGCGGTGCGAACACCTCGCACGCCTCGGCGACGTGCGAGACCCGCGCCGCGAGCGACAGCCGCGTCGCCTTCGAGGTCGCCGGGCACGCCCTTGCCGTCCCAACGCGCGTAGGCCTGCTCGATGCCGGCGCGCACGTCGGCGCTCGAGACCGAGCCGGTCGGCGAAGCACCCCGGCCGCCGAGCAGTGGTTGGCCATCTGCTCGACGACGGCCTTGCCGCCGGTGGCCATCAGCCGTGCGGCCTGCACGCATCCGGTTCGCGGGCGAGCGTTCCGGCACCGGCGCGCCGCAGCATGAACATCATCGCCGGGAAGCCGGCGAGGTCGACCTGCACCGCGTGGGCGCGGAAGTCGATGTCGTCGCCGAAGAGCGCGGCGGCTTCGTTGCCGTAGACCGGGCACCCGACGTAGGTGAGGATGCTCACGTCGTAGAGCACGGCGAGGTCGGCGTCGTCGAGGCCGAGCCGGTCGCCCAGACGCATGCCGATCCGAGCCGAGCGGACCATGTGCTCGGCGGGCTGGCCGAAGCCGAGGTCGGTGGCGAGCGAGAGCGCCATCAGCAGTTCGTTGAGCCGCACCCCCGAATCCGCCACGGACGGACGATACCGCCGCCGGCCGGTCGACCGGCTGCGACGAGAGGTGGGGTGAATGCCCCATGACCGCGTCGGCGTCCAGGTCCGTACGTTCGACCAGCGAGCGCACGACACGGGTGCGCCGTCGACCGAGAAGGACCTGACATGCAGAAGTACGTCATCGAGCGGACCGTGCCCGGAGCCGGCCAGATGGACGACGCAGCCCTGCAAGCGATCGCCGCGAAGTCGAACGCGGTGCTCCAGGAGATGGGCCCGAGCATCCAGTGGGTCACCAGCTACGTCAGCGACGACAAGATCACCTGCGTCTACTACGCCGACCGACGCGGACCTCATCCGCGAGCACGCGCCGCTGCGGCGGCTTCCCCGTGCGACGTGATCGAGCACGTCCGCAGCACCATCGACCCGACGACGGCCGCGCCACTGGCGTGACCCACCCCGACCGCGCACGACCACGAGAGGACATTCCATGAATGCGAACCAGGCACTGTGGGAGACAGGGCGACTTCACGCGCATCGCCGCGAGCATGCGCGACAGCGGTGAGGCACTGGTCAAGGAGCTCGGGATCACCAGCGGCCTCCAGGTGCTCGACCTCGGCTGCGGCGACGGCACCACGGCGTTGCCCGCGGCTCGGCTCGGCGCCGACGTGCTCGGCGTCGACATTGCCGGCAACCTGGTGGCGGCGGGCAACCGCCGCGCCGCCAGCCGAAGGGCTGACGAACCTGCACGTTCGAGGAGGGCGACGCCAGCCACCTCGATGCACTGGCCGACGACTCGTTCGACCTCGTCGTCAGCATCTTCGGCGCCATGTTCGCACCGAACCCGTTCGACGTCGCGAAGGAGATGGTGCGGGTGACCCGACCCGGCGGGCGCATCGTGATGGGCAACTGGATTCCCGGCGACCCGACGCTGGTCGCGCAGATCCTGCGGATCAGCGCCGCGTACTCACCGCCCCCGCCGGAGGGCTTCGTCAGCCCGGTGACGCTGGGGTGTCGAGGACGACGTGGTGGAGCGCTTCACCGGCGCCGGCGTCACCGCCGAACAGATCTCGTGCGTTCGCGACACGTACACCTTCGTGTCGCCGCTGCCGCCGACCGAGCTCCTCGCCGAGTTCCGCGACTACTACGGCCCGACAATGAACGCGTTCGCGGCCGCCGAAGCCACCGGTCGCGCCGATGAGCTGTGGCGCGAGCTCGAGGAGCTCTTCACGGCCCAGAACACGATCGCCACCGGCGACACGACCGCGATGCCGGCGACGTTCCTGCGAGTCACCGTGACCGTCTGACTTCGCTACAGGATCGGGAAGTCGAAGTAGGTGTCGGGGTACGGCTCGTCGCTCAACACGTAGTGCCACCACTCCTGCTGATACCGCGCGAACCCGCTGGCTTCCATGATGGAACACAGGCTCCGGCGATTCTCCGCCTCCGCGCCCGATACTCCCGTCGCCCCGTGATGGGAACGCTCATCCATCAGGTCGTGCCCGCCCCCCATTGCGGCAACTTCGCCGGTGTCCAGCCGGTAGAGCGTGAGGTCGACGGCGCTTCCCCGGCTGTGTCCTGACCTGGGCGCGACGTAGCCGTTCGAGAACATCTCGGCGCGGTCGATGTTCGGATAGAACCGCTCCTTCATGCGCCCGTCCTCCGGCTGGGCCGACCATTCCAGGAAGCGATTCACCGCCCGTTGAGGTCGGTAGCCGTCCCAGAGCAGCAAGCCGAAGCCGAGCGCCGCGGCTCGCCGCTTGGCTTCGAGCAGTGCATCCGCCAGGGCGTACGAACCGACGATCCGGTTGACTTCGTATCCCTCGACCGGCGTGCCGGTGAAGTTGTCCCACGTCGCGTACTTGGCGTCCCAGCGAACTCCGCTCAGCACCTCGTCCAGGAAGACGAATCCCCGTTCCATGATCACCGCGCCATCGCCAACGAGATGAGCCGGTCGATCAGTTCGCGACCGACCGAGACCGACGGCGGCCATCATGCGGGGATACCGGCTGTAGGTCGTGAACCCGGGCAAGGTGTTGACCTCGTTGAGCACGATCCGCCCGTCCTCCTGCAGGAACATGTCCACTCGGGCGAGGCCCTCGCAGCCGAGCGTCACGTAGATGGTCCTCGCGGTGGCGCGGATCTCGTCGCGCTTCTCGGCGGGCAGGTCCGCGGGAACGGTGACGACCGCGTTCTCCGAGCCCAGTTCCGGCTCTGCCTCCTGATGGATGCGGAAGATGCCGTGCCGCAGCGTGATCTGGTCCACTTCTCCGACGAAGAGGTCGGCACCGTTGCCGAGCACGGCGCAGCCGACCTCGGTGCCGACGACCGCCTGCTCGATCAGGACCTTGCTGTCGTACTCCCTTGCTGCCGCGATGGCCGCGTCCAGTTCGTCGGCGCGATCGACCCGCGTCACGCCGAACGACGAGCCCGAACGCGCCGGCTTCACGAAGACCGGGTACATCAACTCGTTCGGCGCCACCGTCGTCGGCGTCGTCGAGCACCGAGAACGCGGGAGTGTCGATCCCCCCGTTCCTCGCGACGACGTACGCGAGCGACTTGTCCATGCAGATCGCCGAGCTCTGGATGTCGCAGCCCACGTACGGGATCCCGGACAGCTCGAGCAGTCCCTGCACTGCTCCGTCCTCACCCGACCTGCCGTGCAAGACCGGGAACACCGCGTCGATGTGCACCGCTCGAGCACTCGCCCCGCTCTCCGACGAGCAGTCCGTGGGTCGTCTCGATCCGGCGAGATCACCGCTCGTCGCGCCCGCGTCGTCGTCCCATGCCGGGCTGCGGCGTCTCGCACATCTTCCAGACGCCGCTCTTGGTGATGCCGATGTAGATCGGCTCGTACTTCTGCGTGTCGATGCTCGCCGCGACCTCCATCGCGGACTTCACCGACACGTCGTGTTCCTCCGAGCAGCCCCCGAACAGGATCGCGATTCTCAGCCGCTTAGTCATGCGCGCGGCTTCGTTCGAAGTTGCGACACTTGATCAGGGTCTGTTCGACGGTGTCGTAGCAGCGCGCGCCGGGTGTAGTAGGCGGTGTGCGGTGTGATGATGACGTTCGGCAGCCGTTGCAGCCTGAGCAGCAGACGATTGTCGATCGGTCGGTTCGTGCAGTCGAAGTAGAAGAGTCCTTCCTCACCCTCGAGCACGTCCAACGCCGCGCCACCCAACCTTCCGTCTTCCAGCGCCACGATCAGCGCGT
Organism: uncultured Actinomycetes bacterium; assembly: GCA_963819735.1. Classification (GTDB taxonomy): domain Bacteria; phylum Actinomycetota; class Acidimicrobiia; order IMCC26256; family DASPTH01; genus CAWFXC01. The sequence continues at coordinate 362,766 of CAWFXC010000004.1, forward strand.
CGGTGTCCACCAGCGACCCGCGCCCGGTGTTGACGAGATACGCGCCCGTGCTTCATCGTCTCGATCTCTCGGCGCCCGATGAGATGGTGCGTCTCCGCGTTCAGCGGCAGATGGAGCGTGACGACGTCGCTCTCGAGCAGCAGCTCGTCGAGGGAGACGAACTCCGCCGCCGCGTCCGGGCTGCCGTTGGTGTGATGCCAACACACGGCATCCGAATCCGTGCAGGCGCCCGATGACGGCATCTGCCGATGTTCCCGACACCCACGACGCCGACCGTCAGGTCGCGCAAGTCGCTTCCTCGGACACTGCGCAGCCTGAAATCGTGGTTGTTCGCGGAGCTCACGATCTCCTTGGCGTTGCGGATCGCCATCAGGATCAGCATCACGGTGTAGTCGGCGACGCCGTCGGGTGCGTACGCCGCGTTCTCGACCGTGATGCCCAAACGTGCGGCGGCATGGAGGTCGATGTGGTTCACGCCGATGCTCCGGGTGGAGATGTGCTCGACACCGGCGTCGTGCAGCGCGCGGAGTGCGTCCGGGAGATCTCGGACTTGTGGCCCACGCTGATGCACCGTGTGCCGGGCACCGAGAGGGCGCCGGCCTCCGACACGGCGTCGCCCGTGATCGTCGGCACGACTCCGAACCGCGGCCCGAGCTCGTGGAAGAGTTCCGCTTCGTCCGGCTCGCAGCTGTAGACGGTGATTCCCAAATCGCTCACGAAGCCAGTCAATGCAGCATGGCGTTGTCGAGCGCGTACGCGGTTTTCGATATGCCGGCGATATGGGTCAGCTCGTTAACATCGGAGCACGCGTGTGCTGATCGTTGAGGACGAGCTGTATCTGGCCGAAGCCATCCGAGATGGTCTGCGCCTCGAGGCGATTGCGGCCGACATCGCGGGCGACGGCGACACCGCGCTCGACCTGCTGCGTGTGAACGCCTACGACATCGCCGTCCTCGACCGCGACATCCCCGGACCGTCCGGCGACGAGATCGCCCGACACATCGTCGCCTCCGGCAGCGGAATGCCGATCCTCATGCTCACCGCAGCCGACCGACTCGACGACAAGGCCACGGGGTTCGAGCTCGGCGCCGACGACTACCTCACGAAGCCGTTCGCGCTCCGAGAGCTCGTGCTCAGGCTCCGAGCGCTCGACCGCCGGCGTGCCCACAACCGGCCGCCGGTGCGGGAGATCGCGGGTCTGCAGCTGGATCCGTTCCGCCGCGAGGTCTATCGCGACGGCCGCTACGTGGCGCTCACCCGGAAGCAGTTCGCGGTGCTCGAAGTGCTGGTCGCAGCCGAAGGCGGCGTCGTGAGCGCCGAGGAACTCTTGGAACGGGCGTGGGACGAGCACGCGGACCCGTTCACGAACGCGGTGCGCATCACGGTGTCGGCGCTGCGCAAGCGCCTCGGCGAACCATGGATCATCGCCACCGTGCCCGGTGTCGGCTACCGCATCGATCCCCAGCCCGGATTGCGGATGTGAAGGAGGCGACGGTGGAGCGAGCCCCGGGTCTGAGTGTCCGCGTCAAGCTCACGCTCAGCTACGTCTGCTTCCTGATGGTCGCCGGCGTGCTGATGCTCGCCGCCGTGTGGGTGGTCCTCCTGCGCTACATACCCGACGGTGTGATCGCACATCTCCATCCTTCGTGGTGGATCTTCGCCGACCGTTCCGACCCTTTGAACGGCTTCGGCGCGACGGCAGCCTTCGTGCTGGCGCTGCTGCTGGTCTTCGGCCTCGTGGGTGGGTGGCTACTCGCCGGCTGGATGCTCGCTCCCCTGACGCGAATCACCGAGGCCACTCGTGTGGCGGCGACCGGATCGCTCTCGCATCGGATCCGGCTCCCAGGACACAACGACGAGCTCCGCGAGCTCGCCGACAGCTTCGACGCCATGCTCGCCCGGCTCGAAGCGCAGGTCGCCGAACAGCAGCGGTTCGCCGCCAACGCCTCCCACGAGCTGCGCACCCCACTGGCGACCACGCAGACGCTGCTCGACGTCGCCCGCCGCGATCCGCACCGCGACGTCGACGAGCTGATCGACCGGCTCCGTGTCGTCAACACCCGGGCCATCGACCTCACCGAGGCATTGCTCCTGCTCAGCCGCGCCGACCAACGATCCTTCGCCCGAGGGTCTGTCGACCTCTCCCTCCTGGTGGAGGAGGCAACGGAAGCGCTCGTTCCCCTTGCGGAAGCGCGCGGTGTCACCATCGAGACCTCCGGTGACATCACCCCTACCAGCGGCTCTCAAGCGCTCCTGTTGCAGTTGACGACGAACCTCGTGCACAACGCGATCGTCCACAATCTGCCGGAACGCGGCACCGTGTGGGTCACAACCCGGGTTCGCCCCGAGCGCGTGGTGCTCACGGTCGAGAACACCGGCGAGCAACTCTCCCCCGAGTTGGTCTCCACGCTCGTCGAGCCGTTTCAGCGCGGCACCGAACGCATACGCACTGACCACGCAGGCGTCGGCCTCGGCTTGGCGATCGTCGAAAGCATCACCCGAGCACACGACGGACAGCTCACCCTCACAACCCGGGCCTCGGGCGGGCTCCGCGTCACGGTGGAGCTTCCACAGATGTCGTCACGAATTGCCGAACGGGTCGACTGATCGCCGCGCGATTCCAGTCCCGAGTACATGCGACCAGCCGCGCGTCAGTGTCCGGCGGCCTGGCCCCCATCAACGTGCAGAACGTCACCGGTGACGAACGTGGCGCGTTCGAGATACAGAATGGCGTCGACGACGTCGCTGATCTCGCCGACCCGGCCGACGGGATGAAGCGCACCCAGGCCTTCGTACGATTGAGGATCGTGTAGCGGGGTCTCGATGACCCCGGGCGCGACCGCGTTGATCCGCACTCCGCGAGATGCGTATTCAATCGCCAGCGCGCGCGTCACGGCGGCCAGTCCGCCCTTGGTGAGGGATGTGAGTGCGGAGGGGCGCTTGCTGTCGGGTTGGTCGACCAAACTCGTGGTCATGTTGACGACGTGACCGGCGCCTTGGGCGACCATCTGCGCGATCACGCGCTGGGTGATGTGGAAGAAGCCGGTCAGGTTGACGGCGATGATGGTGGCCAAGTCGTCGGGCGTGTATTCCGTGAACGGTTTACCGATGTAGATCCCGGCCATGTTGATCAGGCTGTCGATCCGCCCGAACCGACCGAGCGCCTGTGCTACGACGCGCTCGGCCGTCTCAGCTCTCGTGATGTCACCGTTCAGCGTGAGGAAGTCGGGATCGTCCGACGAGGGCATCGAGCGCGAGGTGCCCACGACCGCGTAGCCCGTTGCACGGAACGCGGCGACCACCCCGGCTCCGATACCGCCCGACGCTCCGGTGATGATCGCAACCTTCTTGGCGTCGACGGCCGGGCTCATGCGACGAGGAACTCCATGGGCCCCGACTCTCTCATCGCCGCTTCGACGACGGCAAGGTCATCTGCGGTCTTGCAGGTGCTGGTTGAGCCGGGCGGCTTGGCGCGTCTGGTGGTCGCGTTCGGCGAGGTTGGGTGCGTTGCGAGCGGCGTCGGCATAGAGGCCGGCCGCCAGTTCGAGATCGCCATTCTTCTCTTGAAGGTAGGCGGCGACCGCTTCGCGCCGCGGGACGCGTTCGTCGACCGCGGCCAGTGCCGCCAGGCCCGCGGGCGCGCCGTCGGCCTCACCGACTGCCACCGCACGATTGAGCCGGACGATCGGAGTGTCGGCGAAGCGGAGCAGCTCGTCGTACCACTCCACGATCTGAACCCAGTCGGTCTCCTCGACACGCGGCGCGTCGGCGTGGAGCGCGGCGATCGCCGCTTGCGCCTGATATTCGCCGAGTTGATCGCGCGCCAGGGCGGCGTGGGCGATGGCGATTCCCTCAGTGATGAGTCCAGTGTCCCACTTGGCGCGGTTCTGATCGGCGAGCGGCACGATGCTTCCGTCCGGTCGGGTGCGGCTGCGGTGACGTGCGTGGTGGAGGAGCATCAGGGCGAGCAACCCTTGGACCTCGGGGTCGTCCACCAGGCCAGCGAGCTGCCGGGTCAGTCGGATCGCCTCGGCCGCGAGATCGACGTCGCCCGAATAGCCCTCGTTGAACACGAGGTACAGCACCCGCATCACCGTGCGCACGTCGCCGAGGCGTTCGACCCCCGCCTCACCGACGGTGCGCTTGGCCCGGCTGATGCGCTGCGCCATCGTGGGCTCAGGGACGAGATAGGCGTGCGCGATTTGGCGAGTGGTGAGGCCGCCCACCGCCCGGAGAGTCAGGGCGACCGCCGACGACGACGTCAGGTCCGGGTGTGCACACAGGAAGTAGAGGTGCAGCGTGTCGTCGGCGCTCGGGATCGCGCCGGCCGGCGGCTCGGTGTCGAATCGGACCTCACGGTCGCGGCGTGCAGTGTCCGACCGCGTCATGTCGAGGAAGGCTCTCCACGCGACCGTGATGAGCCACCCCAACCGATCCGCCGGCGCCGCCGGCTCCCACGCGGAGAGCGCCCGGATGAGGGCCTCCTGCACCGCGTCCTCGGCCGTCGCGAAGTCGGCTCCGCGACGGACGAGGACGCTCAAGACCGCGGGTGCGAGCAGGCGCAGCTCGACCTCGTCCACGGTCAATCGGTGACGGTGGGCGGTGCGGCCATGAAGGGTCGGACCTCCAGCCACTCGTGGATCGGCTCGCCCCCGGCACCGGGTGCGGCCGACAGCTCTCCGGCGAGCTCGACGGCACGCTCGTAGCTGTCGACGTCGATCGCCATCCATCCGGCGATCAGGTCCTTCGTCTCGGCGAACGGACCGTCGACCACGGCCGGACGCCCCTCGCCGTCGTACCGGACCCACGCGCCCTCGGGCGAGAGCGCCTGCGCGTCGACGAGCTCGCCGCTGGCCTCGAGCCGAGCGCCGAAGTCCTGCATGAACCTGATGTGGGCGTCGACCTCTTCGGGTGCCCACTGGTCCATCGGGACGTTGTTGACGGCCGCCGGCGCGCCTCGGTAGTGCTTGAGCAACAGGTACTTGGCCATGGTGTTCTCCTCTGGTGTTGGTCGGGGTACACCCTGGGACGGAGCCGGTTCCGGATTCTCGACATCGTCGCCGCGAAATTCCCAACGGCCCACATCCAGAACCCCTGCCCATCGCAGAACGGCGCCGATGAGTTCGAGGAGCACGTGGCGTCTACATGCCACCGTGTCATCCCCATCCCGGAAGGAAGCCCCGCGTGGCCTCACTGGTCCTGAAGATGTCGGTCTCGCTCGACGGCTTCGTCGCACCGACCGACGGGAGCACCGACTGGGTCGCCGCGGGGCGCTCCGAAGACGGCGCCCGTTGGACACTCGAGACCGTGAGCAACGCCGGCGCGCACCTCGTGGGTGCCACCACGTATGCGGAGTGGGCCACCTATTGGCCCGGCGCCTCCGGGCCGTTCGCCGAGCCGATGAACGAGATCCCCAAGGTCGTGTTCTCGGACTCGCTCACGTCGGCCGACTGGGGCGAGTCGACGATCGCCACCGGAGACCTGGCCGAAGCCATCACGCGGCTCAAACAGGAGCGCGCCGGCGGATACCTGCTCGCCCAGGGCGGGGTGCGGTTCGCCCGATCGCTGGTCGAGACGGGCCTGATCGACGAATACCGCCTCGTCGTCCACCCGGTCGTGCTGGGTGCGGGCGAGCGGATCTTTTCCGCGCCGCTCACTGTCGAACCGACGAGCACCACCGTCTTCAGTCGCGGAGCGGTCGCCCACGTCTTCGCGGCGCGCCCGTGATCGAGGTCACCACAATGAGATTTGGTGGAGCGTGAAGTTCATTTGCTCCCGGCATCATCGTCCTTCTCGAACTCGAGCCGAGAGATGCTCACGATGTGGTCCCGGTCGACGAGAGCGATCCCGTCGCCACCGGGCTTGTCGAGCACCTCGACTACGTCCGTCACTTCGTCGATCGAGCCTCGGAAGCTGTGCTGCCCCTCGGTGCAGATCATGACCGACTTCCAGAGCGTGCCGGCGAAGCTGCGCGCCTCATCCAATTGGTCGCCCTGCAGATTGGTCGGAGGGATCTTCACGCCGGCAAACTTCTCGCGGTACTGGCCCGAGCTGAGGTAGCTGATCAGCGAGAGCAGTGAGCGGACCTGGCCGCCCTGGTAGCGGAAGTGGATTCCGTCGATCCAGTTCCCGCCGAGCTTCGTTCCCCGCCGCCGCACCGTCTTGAGGTTGTGCTTCCAGTAGCGACGACACGGGACAGCAACGGTGAACTTCGTTCCCCGCAGCACGTTGCCCGCGGTGTCCGACTCGAGCAATGCCTTGATCGGCACGTTGGTCGACAACCACCAGGTGGGCGAGCCGATGCAACGAGGTCGTAGTCGCCGTTGGTGACGACGTCGGGGATGTCGATCTTGCCGGGTTTGCGGAGGAACTCGGCCGGAATCATGCCCAGCACCTCGCGGAACGGATGCGGCATGAGGAAGGTCTCGAACCGCTTCGAGTAGTGAGGGTCGAGGAAGTCGATCTTGGCGAGCTCGGTGTCGCAGCCGCGACCTTGGAGCACCTCAGCGTGGCGTCGACGATCTTCTTGGTCTGCTGCGTGTAGGTGAAGTACACGAAGAGCACTCGAGGATTGCTGCCTGCGGCCATCACGTTCCATTCGTACGTCGGAGCTGGCTCGTGTCGGTCCGGGACCGCGCGAGTCGAGACGCAACCGTCCAACCGCCGCGTGACGACGGAGCCGCCCCCGATTGCGCGGGCGGCTCCGTCGACCGACTCCTCGTGCCTGACCGAGAGTTACTCCGTGATGGTCACGACCTCGACCATGGCGGGCCGCGTGATCAGGTAGCTGAAGACCCCGATGACGGGAACGAACACGATGAACAGGAACCAGAGCGCCTTGGCCAGACCGTGGTGGTCATGACGCCGGAAGTTGTCGATGAAGCACCAGATCACGATGAAGATCCACAGGACGAAGAGCGCAAACATCAACAGGGACCAGAAGACACCGAGTAACGGGTAGTCGTAGGCGAGGACGGGCACGTTGAGCCTCCTGAACAAGATCCGGCCCTGAGAGCCGGAGTGAGTCACTGTCTGTGACGATGCGGGGCAGTCTGCTCCCTTTGAGCGTCGGCGGCGGGGATTCCCGGCCGATCGAGGCGCGGCGGATGTTCACCTCGCGTTGCGGATGTTCACCTCGGGTTGAGGTGGATGTCACCTCGGCGAGACAGGCTGCTCTCGTTCTGCGCGTCCCAGGATCGTCCCCCCATTCCTGGGACGCGCAGCCCAACCTCGACGCTGACGGAGGCATCGGCATCGCATGACCACCACGGTCCGATCAACGACGACCACCTCTCGCACCCAACCGTGTGACGAGCCCCGATCACGGAGAAATCCGTACCGAGAACACTGCCGGCGGTCAGCGGGACACGCGGGCGCGCACGATTGGGAAGTGGTCGCTCCCGGTGGCATGCGTCTCGTCACGAATCGCAGCGAGGCTGAGCCCGAGACCGAGTGGTCGAGCTACGAAAGAGCGGTAGTGGCCAACCACCATGCGTTTCCGCTCAGCCCGGCCGAGTTGCGACTGGTTCCGTTCCTTGCGACCAATCTCCGCTTCGTGGACATCGCCCAACGCCTCTACATCTCGCGCAACACCGTCAAGAGTCAGGCGATCTCGATCTACCGCAAGCTCGGCGTGTCCTCCCGTACTGCTGCCATCGATGCGTTGACGAGGGTCGGGACAATCCCCGACCTGCTCGCCAACCTGGTGATCGTCCCAGCGCAGGTCGAGTCCTCCGGGTGTCCGAGTTGCGACGGCGCTGCTACGGCCGGCCAGTCGTCTCCAAGCGAAGGTGGACGCGCTGTCGTCACGCCTCTCCCCGTTCAGAATGCAGCCGCCTCTTGACCCAGGCTCGACCCTAACGGCCGCGAGCATCTCGACCTGAGCGGCGAACCGAGCGCGTTCCGAGCAATCGCACTACCCGCTGGCTTCGGCTGCGGCGATGAACCGCTCGACGTTGTCGAAGACTCCGCGGCCGGCTGGTGGTGCTAGCACGCCCGGTTTCGGGAGATTCCCACCCTTTCACCGAGCCCCGAGGTCCGCGACGATTGCGGAGGGGCACGGAGGTGACAGTTGGCTGGCACCGGGCGAAGAGCGCGCGTGTGAGAGCGGTTCGGCTGTGCGCGTCGGCTGCGCTGCGGCGCGGTGGGGCCGGTCTCCTCGCGGTGGCCATGCTCGTGGCCATCGGGAGTGGCGCCGTATTCGCCGCGGCCGCCGGTGCTCGACGAACCGACACGGCCGCGGCCCGCCTCTACCGCAAAGGCGTCGTCGCCGACGCCGAGATCGACCAGATCTCGCAGGCGGCTGGTGCGCCCGGCGTCGACGCCGCCACGATCAGGCGAATTCCTGAGGTCAGAGAAGTGGCCGCCGCCGGTTTCTACGCCCTCGGTATCCGCCAAGGGCAAGGGCCGTGGCAACCTCAGGTGTTCGTCGCCGCGGAGCCGAGTGGCCAGTGGATCTACCACTTCGACCGAATCGGGCTCGTGCCGTCGTTCCGTGGTCGCATGCCGAATCCAGCCCGCGCGGACGAGGTCGTCGCGACCGTCGCCGAAGCGCGGCAGCTGCACGTCCACCTCGGAAGCGCACTGCATCTCGCGGTCGGCAGGTTCCTCGGTGGGGACATCCAGTTCGGCGACTGGGTGCCGATCACCCTTCACGTCGTCGGGATCGCCACCACGCCGGTCGGACTGCTCCGTGGCACCACCACAGACACCTTTCTCTTCGCCACCCCCGCGTTCGCAAAACGTTACGGGTCGCGGAGTGTCGGTAACACGATCTACGTGCTGCTCCACCGGCCCGACCAGCTCCTCGCGTTCGAGCAGCACTTGGATCGGGTCGCGAACGGAGCCACGTTCGAGATCAAACCTGCGAGTCAGGAGCTGTCCACGTTCGCGCGGGTCGCCACGCCCTACACCGACACCCTGTGGCTCTTCGCCCTCGTGGCCGGGATCGCCACTGTGTTGATCGTCGCGCAGGCGCTGGTCCGCATGGTCCGGTCCGACGCCGACAGCGACCCCGTGCTCCGTGCGTTGGGGATCACGTCCTGGGGCCGCGCGTCGATCGCTGCCGCTCGCGCGACCGTTGCGGTTGCCGCGGGCCTGGTGCTCGCGATCGCCATCGCGATCGCGGCATCGCCCATCTTCCCGTTGGGTCTCGTCCACCGCGTGGAACCCGATCCCGGAGTGCACGTCGATGTGTCTGTACTCGCGCTCGGCGCGCTCGCCATCGGCACGTGCCTCGTCACCGTGATCGCGCTGTCGGCCCGCTGGAGCGCGCGTCCGGTGCTCAGCGACGAACCAGGCCGCTACCGCCGTCCTTCGCGCGCCGCGGCGGCCCTCGACCGGGCGAATGCGCCGGTCAGCATCGTTGGCGGAACGCGCCTCGCGTTCGGCCGGGGCACCGGAATCAACCGCGCGTCCACCGGGTCGGCGATCTTCGGCCTGGTCGCGGCGATCGCCGCAACGTCGGCCGCCCTGGTGTTCGCCGTCAACCTCACCCAGCTCACGACGCCGCGACACTACGGCCAGACGTGGGACTCCGAGATCGTATGGAACGGAACCGACGTCCTGTCGCCCAAGGAGGCGCAACAGAAGTTGATACGGCCTGCGCTCGAACGCGGCGTCACCTTGGGGACTTTCGACGAGCTGAAGCTCGGCGACCGCAGCATCGAGTCATTCGGGCTCGAGCGTCGCTTCGGTCGGGCCACGCCCACGGCAACTGACGGGCGGATGCCGACGCGTACCGATGAAGTCGCCCTTGGCGCCCGCACGATGCGTCAACTCCATACCGCGGTGGGGAGGACCATCGACGCGACCACGGCGAACGGCGCGCGCGAGACGCTGCACGTGGTCGGGGAGACCCTGCTCCCGGCACTCAACTCGAACGCACCCACGCTGGGTGCCGACGACGGCGCCGCGTTCACGCGAGCGGGCCTTGATCGCCTCGATCCCGGCCAACAGGGCGAGATCGACTTTGCACTGGTGGACCTCGCGCCGCGGACAACCATCGCCGATCTCCGGCAAGCTTTCGGCTCGAGTGACTACTCCGTGACCGGTGCCTCTGCGCCTGGATACATCGCCAGCTACGGCAATGTCGAATCGACGCCCCTCGTGCTGGCGGGCCTGTTGTCCCTGCTCGGGCTCGGCGTGCTCGCGCACCTGCTCGTGACCTCGGTGCGACAGAGACAACGCGAGCTCGCGGTCCTCAAGACGCTTGGTTGCACCCGACGCCAGTTGCTCTTGATGGTCGTATGGCAGGCGCTCCTACTCGCGCTCATCGCCCTCACCGTGGGCTTGACCGTCGGCGTCGTACTCGGTCGCGCCGCGTGGTTGCACTTCGCCCGCGGCTTAGGGCTCGCGCCGCTTGTCGATGTGCCCACTGCGCAACTCGCCGCGATCGTGGTGGTCGGGCTCGCCTTCGCCGGATTGATCGCGTCGATTCCCGCCCGCGCCGCCACTCGCATCGTTCCCGCACGAGTTCTGCGCACCGAGTGACGCGAGCGATGAGCGCCGGACCGTCGAACGAGCGCCGCGGTCCGCGACTGTTACCGCTCCCGGACTGCGTACGTGAGGTGCGTCACCCGTGGGGAGGGCTCGGCGCCGACCGGCTCCAGGGCCACGCGGCCCGCGTCCACGCCCTCGAACAGGCGGATTCCGGCGCCGAACAGCACGGGTGAGAGCGCGATCGTGAACTCGTCGATCAGGCCGGCGTTCACGTACTCGAGGATCGTCGCGCCGCCGCCCGCGATGCGGACGTCGCGGCTGCCGGCGGCCTCGCGGGCCTGATCGAGCGCGGGCTCGATGCCGTCGTTGACAAAGTGGAACGTGGTGCCACCCGGCCGCTCCCAGGGGTCGCGCTGCTCGTGCGTCACCACGAACACCGGCGTGTGGAACGGCGCATCCTCCGGCCACATCTGCTCGCCGGCGTCGAACATGCGCTTGCCCATCACGCTCGCGCCGGTGCGCTCGAACGTCTCCCGCACGATGTCGTTGTCGCGCCCCTCCTCGCCGCCCTCGCCGAGACCGAGGTTCTCCCGGAAGTTCCGCTGCGGGAAGATCCACGCCTGTAGCTCCATCCACTGCTTCCCCATCAATTCCCCGAAGGATGCGGGCGCAATGAACCCGTCGAGCGACATCGACACGCTGAAGAACACCTTGCCGGCCATCAGCCCTCCGTTCCCTTCCGGACGATCTCGGTGACGTAGTCAGCCAGGTTGCCCAGGGTCTGCTCGCCGCCCTCGATCGCGTGGTACTTCTCGACCGCCTCGTCGCGCAGCTCCTTGGTGGGGAACACCGTGCGCATGTCGATCCGGGTCGCCGCGCCGTCGGGCGCGAACGTGATGACCGACTCGAAGGCGTTCGGGTCGCCGCGGAATTCACCGTGCAGCAGCGCGATCCGCTCCGGCGGGGTGATCTCGGTGAAGGAGATCCACTCCTGGTAGTCCGTCCCGTCGGGTCCGTGCATCACGAAGTCCCACTCCGCGCCGACGCGGAACTCGAACGCCCGCGTGGTGGTGGTGAACCCCTCTGGTCCCCACCAGCGCGAGAGGTGCCGGACTTCGGTGAACGCTTCGAACACCAGCTCCCGTGGGGCGCTGATGACCCGGGAGATCACGATCTCGCGGTCGGCCGTCGCTGACTGCTCCGGCGCGTCCCGTCCTGTCGCTGCCATCGGTCAATCCTCCTTCTGCTGTGCCTGCTCGAGGTCCTGCACGTACGCGTCGAGCCGGTCGAAGCTCTCGTTCCAGAACCGCTCGAACCCGCCTGTCCACTCGTTGACCGATCGCAGCCCGCGGGCGTCGAGGCCGTACAGGCGCTGCTTGCCGGCCTTGCGGTCCCGCACCAGCCCGACCTCCCGGAGCACCCGCAGGTGTTTGGACGCCCCCGGCTGGGCCATCCCGAGCTCCTGGGCCAACTCGGTGACCGGCCGCTCACCCGAGCGCAGCAATACCAGAATCGCCCGGCGCTGCGGCTCGGCGATCGCATTGAAGACGTCCGACGTCGTCGCGGCTCGTGCCATGGGCGCTATCATATACCGATATCGGCATGCGTCAAGGGCGGAGAATCATCCCACCGCCCTCGCGACCCAGTGCGGCGTCGCTACTCGACCAGGAGGTCTTGCCAGTTGGCGGGGACCCGGCCGGCTGGTCCGGGCACCGGTTGGTCAACCGGATGATGGTGCGGCGGTGCGAGGCGAGGCCCTTCCAGGTAGTCGTTGCTTCGGTAGTCCCAGAACCAATCCTCGCCGGGCTCGAAGCTGCAGATGACCGCGTGACCTGACGAATGCGCATGCGCGCTCGCGTGTTGGCTGGGCGAGTTGTCGCAACACCCGACGTGGCCGCACTCCGCACAGCGTCGAAGGTGGAACCACCACCCCCCTGACTCGAGACACTCCACGCACCCGGTCCCGCTCGGCGCAACCTCCGGATCGATCGAAGTCGTCATCTCCTGCACCTCCGAGTTTTGACCTCGACGCTACGTGTCCGAGCCCGTCGGCTCAGTCTTGATCCTGCGCATCTTCCGCGAGGAGCGGGAAGAAGTGACCGGCTATGGCGCGCAGGAATGGGAGTACCAGTGCGGGGGTGAGTTCCGCTGAGGGATCGGCAAGTTCGGCGGGAAGTTTCACGCCCACCTCGCGGGCTCTGGTCATCAGCGCGGGTCCCACGCCTTTGCCGAGGGTGCTGAGCGCTTCACCGACCACCTCGGGGTCCGGCCGGTCCGTCACGACGACCACGTGGTCGATCCCGCTCGGAGGCTTTCCGTCCCAGCCGTCCGTGATGTCGAAGACATGGCGGCCGACGATCGTCACCCCGATCTGGTCCCAGTACGGTCGGATGTAGTCGTAGGACATCTGCGACACCTTCATCTCGCCGCCCTCGTCCAACGGGACGTCACCGCTGGACAACCAATCGAACAGCGGTCCGGGCTGGTCGTTCTCGTCCGCGACGAAGCCGTCGACCGACACCGAGCTGTACATCACCACCTTGCCCACGGGACCCTCCTCTGCTTGGGGAACCCCAAACAATTAGCGGGTCGTGAGGTGTCTGCCGCTACGCGCGGAGAGTGCCTTCGAGGCGAGCAGCCACCTCGCGGTACTTGCTGACGGGGATCAGATGTACGCCGTCGAATGCTTGCGACTCCCTCAAGGCGACAGCGAGGTCGCACGCGAGGGTGACACCGGCGGTCGGGTCGGCGTCGAGCGCGTCGAGCCAGTCTCGCGGGACGGCAAGCTGCGAGATCTCGCTTCCGATCTTGCGGGCCATCGAGGCACTCGGTACGACCATCACTCCGGCATAGACAGGACCGTCGAAGTTGATCGTCGAACGCCACTGCAGGAAGTCGTCGAGTGAGAATCCGACCTGCGCGAACAAGTAGTCGGCCCCGCGCTTCCAGGCCGGCAGCGGACCTGCGCTGGCGGCCACACCGACGCGGAAGGGTCGTCCGAGCGTTGCCTGGTGGGCCTCTGAGAATTGTCGCATCTCCGTGATCATGGAACGCACGGTGAGTTGGTCGGTGCGTTCACCGGAGGTCGGTCGATCGCCGAAGACGAAGAGGAACTGGTCGACGCCGTAGGCGGCAGCCGTGAGGAGGTCTCGTCGGAAGCCGAGGAGGTTCCGATCGCGCGCGTTGAGACAGGCGATCGACCGACCGCCCATCTGTTGAACCTCGTGCGCCACGGCGACACTCGACACGGTCGCGCGTCCGATGTGGTTGTCGGGGATCAGAAAGGTCGAGGCGACCTTGCTGAGCACACCGATCTGATGGCGAACGTGCATCAGGTCAGGTTGTGTCGGCGGCTCGATCTCGCAAACGACCTCGAACGTACTGTCGTTCATGTCGCGAGCCTACGTTGCATCGCCTCGACCAATCGTCGAATGAGAAACCCGGCCCCAGGGCGGCACGGCACGCGATACGACGAGCTCGGCGTGAACCTCACGTACCACCGACGGACGCGCGATGACTGGTGCGCCGCGAGGTGGCGTTCGTTGCCGCGGCGTCGGTTTCACCTTCCTAACCCGTCGTGTACGCGCGGCCGTCGGACGGTGTGCTGAGCGCGTAGATCACCATGAGGTCGAGAACGATGATGATGAGTGCTGCGGGCCAGTACGGCGAGAAGATCCAGAAGAACGCGAAGAATGCCTGTACCACCGCGACGGTGATCCCGACGTACATGCCGAACCCGATCCGGAAGAACACCAGGATCCCAGCGACGAAGACCACGGCCCCGACGATCAGGTAGATCCACCCCCACACGTCGAGGTTGCTGCTGCTGAACAGCAGCGTGTCGCCGAAGCTCTTCTCGACCTGGCTGCTCGCGTGAAGGGCCCAGAGACCGTTGATCGCCATGTTTCCGCCGGCGAGGATCAAGAGGATCCCGGCGATGACGATCCAGCCGGTTCCACGGCCCCGACGGGCCTCGGTTTCGACCATGACGTGTGCCCCTTTCTTCCTGGTGGCGGGACCAAGCCGCCGCGCTGGGCACGGACGGTAAACCCAAGTCGAAGCGATGTCCACGCCCCCGGGGAGAATGGAGCGAGGCGAGGTTCGGTCCTTCACCGACCGTTCACCTGACGCGACTTGAATGCGGCAAAGGGAGCGGGTCCCGAGGCTTTGATGACATCCTTCGAATGGACAGCCTCGGGACCTACATCCCCTTCACCGGGCGAAGGGTAGAGGTCCTCGACTCAGAATCTGGGTCGGGTCGCCAAGGGAACGCGCCGCCTTCTTGCTGGTCCACGCTCATCGGCGTACCGTCGACTCCGAACTATGGGTCGACCTGGAGAGGCGGTCCTCATGAGTCGACGCGTACTTGCGGGCGCAGCTCGGTCGGAGCCGGCAGCAGATCGGCCGCGGACGGTGCCAGCGTTTCGCCTGTTGGTGATCGGCGTGCTCGTCGCAGGCGGGCTCGCGGCGCGGGTCGATGGAGCGAACGCGTCGGTTCCGAGCGTGTCGAAGACTTGTCAGTCGCTGAACACCTTGAACCAGAACCTCGAGAATGCCCTCCACAGTGGCGGCACGGGCGATGTCGACACTGGCGCGGTCAGTAATCTCTCGAAGTCGTTCCGGAAGGCCGCGAAGAGCAGTCCCAAGAGTCTGAAGACGTCAGAGAATACCATTGCCGATGTTGCCGCGAATGTGAGCCACACCAGCAGCCCCGCCGCGGCAGCAGCTGCACTGAAGGCAGGCGGAACGAAGCTCGCCACCGCGCTCGCGAAGTGGGAGACGTACATCGCCAAGAACTGCTCGGGGACGACCGCCCCGACAACTTGAGCGTCGGCACGTGGTCTCGTCCTCCGAACCCCGCGAGTCGTTACACCGACCTCCGGCGGACGCGTGTCCGCCGCAGGCCGACGCGATCACTGCTTGGCTTCGAGGATGAGGTTGAGCGGTGTCTCGGCCGCCCGCCGGAACACGGTGAACCCCGCCGCTTCGAACACCTGACAGAGCTGCGCCTCGCCCGCCTGCGCGCCGAGGCCGAAGCCGACCTCCTGCGAGAGCGAGTTCGGTGTGCAGATCGACGACGACACCGTGTAGAGCATCGCCGCCATCGGGTTGTTGTCGATGTTGTCGGCACGACCATCGATCGCGAACGGCTCGACCAGGAGCACCGTGCCGCCTTCGTTGAGATGCTCGCGGGCGTAGCTCGCAATGCCGACCGGGTCGCCCATGTCGTGCAGGCAGTCGAAGAAGCAGATCAGGTCGTAGGTGCCCGTGTAGCTCTTCGCGTCGGCGCGATCGAACTTCACCCGGTCGCCGACGCCTGCCTCGTCGGCGCGCTCGCGCGCGGTGTCGATCGACGGCTGGTGGAAGTCGAACCCGGTGATGTGCGCGGCCGGGAACTGCTGCGCGAGCACGACCGCCGAAGCACCGTGGCCGCACCCCACGTCGGCGACCGTGCCACCGCCGGCGAGGGTGTCGACGACCCCCTCGAGCGCCGCGATCCAGTTCGGGAGCTCGGCGCGGTAGCCGGTGCGGAAGAACCACTCGGTTCCGCTGAACAGGCACTGGTGGTGATCGCCCCAGCTCAGGCCACCGTCGCCTCGGAACGCGTCCGTGACCTTGGGCAGGTCGATGAACACTGATCCGATCGCGTTCATCGCGCGAGCCACGAACACCGGCGACTCGTCGTCGGCCAGCGCCATCATCGCTTCCGGCGTGATCCCGTAGCGGTCGGTGTCACGGTCCCAGGTCAGCAGTCGCCCCGCGACCTGTCCGTCCAACCACTCGCGCACGAGCCGGCGGTTGCAGCCGACGCTGTCCGCGAGCTCGTCGGCGGTGGCCCTGCCGACGCCGGCCAGGGCGCGGTACAAGCCGAGCTCGTCACCGAGCCAGACGCCGAAGCACAACGCGGCGCCGGTCATGTGACCGACCATCTGTCCCATCAGTTGTTCGAGCTTGGTCTCGTCGATCGTCTGTGTCATGGCGTTCCTCCTTCGCACGGGATCAATCGGCGAACTGTCCGTGCAGCGGAGGGCGCGTTACGCGATTCTCGCGATCAGCCGGAACGCCAGACGCGGTACAGGTCGACGAGCTCGTCGAGTGCATCGTCGTCGAGCGCGTCGGGGGTGACCTCACCCGCGACGTCGATGACGACCTTGATCTGGGCGAGGTACTCGCTGCAGTGCGGGCAGCCCGCAAGATGCCCTTCGAGTCGCACGCGATCCGACTCCGCGAGTGCACCGTCGAGGTACGCGGCCATGAGCGCGACGGCGTCACGGCACACGAGTGCTCGCCTGCGTCGCCAGAATCGCAGCCTCATGAGTGCATCTCCAGGTCGAGCTGTCTCCGTATGTGTACCCGCGCGCGGTGGAGCAACACCCGTTGGTTGCCGTCGGAGACGCCGAGCAGCTCGCAGACGTCGGGCGCAGGGACTCCCTCGATGTCGCGAAGGAGCAGCACCTGGCGCTGGGCTTCCGGCAATTCGGGCAGCAGCGCGCGCACCCGTTCCGCGAGGTGCTGCGCGACCAACCGGTCTTCGGCCTGTTCCGCCCACGGCATCGGCGGCACCGCCCATGCGCCATTGGTGTCGAAGCGCTCGCCGAGATCTTCGTCGGCGAGAGGCGGTGCGCGGTGTTCGCGCCCTGCAGCGCTGCGGGCCCGGTTCAGGAGGATGTGGAACAACCACGTCTTGAACGTCGACCGACCTTCGAAGCGCTCGACGCCGCGCACCACCGCCAGCCAGGTGTCCTGGACGACCTCTTCGGCGACCGATCGACTTGACACGACGCTCTCGGCCAGTCGTTGCAAGCGCGTCTGATAGGTGCGAACGAGCTCGACGAACGCGGCCTCGTCCCCTGCCTGGAGACGTACGACGAGCTCGCGGTCGTCGTCCACGGCCAGGCAGGGTACGTCACTTCGGCGACGGACGTCGGAGAAGACCATGGCGTTCCGTCCCTCCACAACGAGGGCCCGTTACACGACGTGTAACGCGCGGCCGGCGGGCGAGACAGTGACGCATGCACACCGATCAGATGTCGACACAGATGCACGACGCCATGGCCCCGCAGGCCAGTTGGGACTTCTCCGACCTCCGCGCCCTGTTCATCAACTGCACGCTGAAGCGATCGCCGGAGGTCTCGAACACCCAGGGACTCGCCGACATCTCGATGGAGATCATGCGGCGACAAGGCGTCAGCGTCGACGTGGTACGCGCGATCGATCGCGACATCGCGACCGGTGTGTGGCCCGACATGACCGAACACGGTTGGGAGCGCGACGACTGGCCGAAGATCTACGAGCTCGTGGAAGCGGCGCACATCCTCGTGCTCTGCACGCCCATCTGGCTGGGCGAGAAGTCGTCTGTTTGCACGCAGGTGATCGAGCGGCTCTACGGCAACAGCCATCTGCTCAACGGGGCCGGGCAGTACGCGTACTACGGGCGCGTCGGTGGATGTCTGGTCACCGGCAACGAGGACGGCGTGAAGCATTGCGCGATGAACGTTCTGTACTCACTGCAGCATCTCGGCTACGTGATCCCGCCGCAAGCCGACGCGGGGTGGATCGGCGAGGCGGGCCCAGGCCCGTCGTACCTGGACAAGGGTTCAGGCGGACCGGAGAACGACTTCACGAACCGCAATACGACCTTCATGACATGGAACCTGTTGCACCTCGCCCGCATGGTCACCGACCGCGGGGGCATCCCGGCTCACGGCAACCAGCGGGCCGCGTGGGACGCGGGCGCCCGCTTCGACTTCCCGAATCCCGAGTACCGCTGACTCTTGGCGTCATCACGCTGAGGACTGGACTCAGCTCTACGAGGCCCTCGGCGTGACCGTCAGGTGTGACGCGACTGCTCGCACGGCGGTGCTGCAGGTCGCGCCACCACGTAGCGCAAGAGACGTGTCGGAGGGGGACTCGCCGGCCGGCGCGACCTGATTCACTTGACTGGGACAGCGTCCTCGGCAGCGTGAATGTGGGACCGCACCGAACGCAGCGCGCTTGAGCAGGCAACTCGGCCTCGCTCGGCGTATACCGGCAAGCGCGGGCAGGCGGGCGGCGCACTCGCCGAGAAAGACCTTCGGGCCACCTCGTGGATACGCGTCGTAGCGGTCAGCTTGGCCGATGACCCATGCGGGTGACGGGTAAAAGTGTCACGATCGACTGACACAGCAACCGGAGGAATCATGCGAGGTCGAGCAAAGGCGGCCACGATCTCCGCGATGGTCATCGCGTTCTCGGCGGTGACGCTGGCGCCGTCGGGTGCGCAGTCGAGCAACGAGAAGCCGAAGGCGACGGACGTCGGCATGAGCGCGACCGAGATCCACATCGCGGTACTCGCCGACGTCGACACACCGCTGGCCCCCGGGCTTTTCAAGGGCGCGGTCGCAGGCGTGCGCGCCGCCGCCAAGTATCTCAACAGGAAGGCCGGTGGTGGCGGCATCGCCGGGCGCAAGGTCGTCGTCGACTTCATCGACTCGAAGCTCAATCCGACGGCCACGCGCAACGGCATCATCACCGCGTGTCAACAGGACTTCGCGATGATCGGTAGCGCAATGGTGTTCGCGACCAACGTCGACGACGAGGTGACCTGCAAAGACCACGCGGGCGCAGCGACCGGTCTTCCCGATCTTCCCGCGTTCGCGGTCAGTGTGACGCAGAGCTGCTCGCCGGTGGCGTTTCCCGTCAATCCACCGCAGCTCGACTGCGCGACCAAGGACCAGTCGCCCCAGACGTACCGCAGCGCCAACGGCAGCACGAAATACCTCATCAAGAAGGTCGGCAAGGCCCTGCATGGCGCGTTTCTGTTCGGAAATGGCACCAAAGACGGGGAGCGCGCGAGTCGCGTCAACAACGACGCCAATATCGCCGCCGGGATCAAAGCCGACCAGCAGACCGGGGTGAGCGGCTCCCAGCCGCAGAGCGCGTACACGCCGATCGTGAACAAGATGAAGCAGGACGAATCGAACTTCGGGACGACAGCCACTGACACCAGCATGATCCTGCTGCGAAGCGAGGCTCAGCTCCAGGGTCTCGGTTCCGACGTCGTGTGGTACTGCAGGTGCTACTCGCAGGCGGACGCCGCCAATCCGGTCCTTGACGGCACCTGGGTGGACTTGATCTACCTGCCGGTCGAGGAGGCATCGTCGAACCCGATGTTGAAGACGTTCCTGCAGTATGTCGGCCGGGACAATGCCAATCAGTTCGCGGTGTACGCATGGGCGGCGACCATGGAGTTCGCGGAGGCGGCAAAGGCCGTTGTTGCGAAGAGCGGCGTCAACAGTCTCACCCGGAAGGCGCTGCTTTCCGACGGCATCCCGACGCTGACCAAGTTCGATTCGGGCGGGATGATCGGTGTGACGAACATCCCCCAGAGGAGCGCCTCCTCGTGCTTTGTCATGATGCGCATCGAACACGGCAAGTACGTCCGCCAGTACCCGACCAAGAAGGGATCCTTCGACTGCGACCCGAAGAACAACCTCACGATCAAGGCCGACTACGTCGGCTGAGGCGCCCTTGGGTGCTCCGCGCCGGGCAGATCGCAACCGCGTACGGAACTTTGCCGACGGTGATGGGGGCCGACACCGCACCCGTCGTCGTCGTGATCACCGACACCGTGTCATCCACGTAGTTGGTCACGTAGGCGTGCTTGCCGTCAGGAGTGAATGCCACCGCGTCCGGACCCTTGCCGACGGTGATGGGGGCTGACACCGCGCCCGTCGCCGTCGTGATCACCGACACCGTGTTACCCGCGCCGTTTTTCCCTTCGTTGGTCACGTAGGCGTGCTTGCCGTCAGGGGTGATCGCCACCGAGACCGGAGCCTCGCCGACGGCGATGGGGGGCGACACCGCACCCGTCGCCGTGGTGATCACCGACACCGTGTTATCGCCGCCGTTGGGGACGTAGGCGTGCTTGCCGTCAGGGGTGATCGCCACCCCGGACGGACCGTTCCCGACGGTGATGGTGGCCGACACCGCGCCCGTCGCCGTCGTGATCACCGACACCGTGCCGCCCATGGCGTTGGTCGCGTTGGGGACGTAGGCGTGCTTGCCGTCAGGGGTGATCGCCACCCAGTCCGGACCCTTGCCGACGGTGATGGGGGCTGACACCGCGCCCGTCGCCGTGGTGATCACCGACACTGTGCCGTCCCCGTTGTTGGTCACGTAGGCGTGCTTGCCGTCAGGGGTGATCGCGACGCCGATCGGAAGCTTGCCGACGGTGATGGGGGGCGACACCGCGCCCGTCGCCGTCGTGATCACCGACACCGTGCCGCCGAAGTGATTGGTCACGTAGGCGTGCTTGCCGTCAGGGGTGAACGCCACCCCACCCGCACCCGGGCCCTTGCTGAAGGTGATGGGGGCCAACACCGCACCCGTCGCCGTGGTGATCACCGACACCGTGCCGTCCACCAAGTTGGGCACGTAAGCCGTGCCCGGACACCCCCCGGCCGCAGCCGCACCGGACGTCGCCGATGTCGCGACCAGAATCCCCGACCCCGACAACGCGACCACGACCATGGCAACGAGCTTCCGGCACCCAGCAACGCCGTTCATCAGGCCGCTCCCCTCCGCTTGCTGGCCATCAGACCCGACGACGTCTCCGGCGATCAGGATCGAGCGCTGGTAACAGACGGGCTCTCCGTCGCCGCGCCGGGAGCCGCCGCACGGTTCGGGTTGTGCGGGATGGTGCGGATGTACATCGGTTCGTTCTCCTTGAGTGGTGTGGGAAGGTGGCTGCCGCGACCACAGCGTGAGGGAACGGATCGCGGGATGGTCGCGGCGTGGTCGTGCTGCGTCCTGATTTTCGCTGGGTTGGAGCGCCGGTGAACGACCGGATGGCGACGACGCTGTTTGTCCCGGGTCCGTTGGGGGTCGTGTGGGTCAGTGGTGTTCGGCGGCGGCGGCGATTTCTTGGGCGGTGGCCTGAAGTTGGGCGCGCGCGTTGGGGCTGAGACCGACGACGACATTGTCGCGGTCGTCTGCGGGGAGCGTGGAGAGCTGATCCCAGAGCGCTTGCGCGTCGGCGTTCGTCGCGGGCGTGGTTGCGGGGTCGGTCTGATCGCTGATGGTGGCGGACGAGGGCAGGCTCACGGCGACGGCTCCGGCCCCGAAAGCGAATGCTGCCGCCAAAGCGACCGTGAGCACCGCTCGGCGGGGGTGATGGATGATCGGTCGGGTGGCGGTGGCGGTACCCATGGTTCCTCCTTGGGTGGTGTGGGAGGATTGGTCCCTCGACCACAGACTGAGGGAGCGGGATCGCGGCCAGGTCGCGGCCCGATCGCGGCGGCGTGTGAAGCGTGGTAAGTCGGAGGGGCCAGTGGACGACCAGGTGGCCACGGCGCTGTGTGTGCTGGGTCCGTTGGCGGTCGTGCGCGACGGCGAGCAGGTTCGCTTGGGAAGCGGGCAGCAACGCCGTTTGCTCGCAGTGTTGGTGGTCCACGCCAACGAAGTGGTCTCGAGTGATCGTCTCGTCGACGTGCTGTGGGGTGACGAGCCGCCGCCGAGCGCGACGCACACACTGCAGGGATTGGTCTCCCGTTTGCGCCGCACGCTGGGTGAGGACCGCTTGGAGATTGGGGCGCCGGGATATCGGCTGCGGGTGGTGAGCGGTGAGATCGACGCGGTGCGCTTCGAGGAGCTGGTGCGGGTCGGGCTCGGGGCGGCTGAACAGCCGGAGGTCGCGTTCGAGGTGTTCGACGAGGCGCTCCGGCTGTGGCGAGGATCGCCGTACGCGGAGTTCGCAGGTGAGAAGTTCGCAATCGCGGAGGCGGCTCGGCTGGTGGAGCTGCGTGCCCGTGCGATCGAGGAACGGGCCGGCGCGCTCTTGGAGTTGAGCCGCCCAGAGGACGTCATCGGCGAACTCGAGACGCAGATCGCGGTAGAGCCGTTTCGCGAGCGGCTGCGAGCGCTGCAGATGCTCGCGCTGGCCCGCGCGGGTAGGCCGGTCGAGGCACTGCGCGCCTATGACGCGTTTCGTCAATTCCTCGCCGACGAGGTTGGCGTGGTCCCGACACCGGGATTGCAGGCACTCAACGACGACATCGTGCGTCAACACCCCAACGTCGGGTGGGCGGGATCGCCGACGAAGGACCTGGACAGAGCGGGCAACTTGCCGCGTCAGGTGACGTCGTTCGTCGGGCGCGAAGCGGAGATCGCGTCGCTGTCGGGGTTGGTCGGTCGGTCGTCGTTGGCGACGTTGACGGGGGTCGGTGGGGTTGGTAAGACGCGCCTCGCACTCGAGGTTGCGGCGGAAGTTCTTGGCGAGTTCCCGGATGGTACGTGGTTGTGCGAACTGGCGCCGGTGACCGACCCGGAGGCAGTCTGGGAAACCCTCGCGACGAGCCTGCAGCTGCAACTGCTGCCGGGTCGGGCGTTCGACCTGTCGGTGCTCGACTATCTCGCGACCAAGCGGCTGTTGTTGGTGCTCGACAACTGCGAGCATCTCCTCGATGCGGTGGCGCGTCTGGTCGTTGCGATCGAGCAACGCTGCGCGCAGGTCTCGGTGCTGGCCACCAGTCGGGAGGGCCTTGGGTTGGCGGGCGAGCGGATCGTGACGGTGCCGGCGCTGGGCGTCCCGGCCGGCAATGCGGACGTGGACGAGCTCTGGCAGGCGGAGGCGGTACAGCTGTTCGTGGATCGGGCGAGCGCAGCGAAGAGCGACTTCGCGCTCACCGATCGCAACGTCGGTGTCGTTGGGGTGTTGTGTCGGCGCCTGGATGGGATCCCGCTGGCGATCGAGCTGGCGGCGG
Source organism: uncultured Actinomycetes bacterium (assembly GCA_963819735.1). Lineage (GTDB taxonomy): Bacteria > Actinomycetota > Acidimicrobiia > IMCC26256 > DASPTH01 > CAWFXC01. The sequence continues at coordinate 385,949 of CAWFXC010000004.1, forward strand.
CGCGGGTGCGGTCACTGTCACCGGAGGATCTCGTCGCCCGCCTCGACCAACGCTTCAAGCTTCTCGCCCATGGCAGTCGCGCGGCTTCGGGGCGTCACCAGACGTTGCGGAGCACGATCGACTGGTCCTATGACCTGCTCATCCCGACCGAGCGTCATGCGTTCGACCGGCTGTCGGTGTTCGCGGGAGGCTGTGATCTTGGGGCCGCGGAAGCGGTGCTGCCCGGCGACGAGCTCGACGCGCCGGATGTGGTCGACGTGTTGGGTCAGCTGGTGGACAAGTCCCTCGTCGTCACCGACGACGCACACGGCGGGGTGCGCTACCGGCTGCTGGAGACGATCCGCCAGTACGCGTGTGAGCAGCTCGACGCGAGTGGCGATCGGGCGGCGGTGCGACGTCGCCACGCCGACTACTACGTCGCGCTGGCCGAAGCAGCCGGGCCGCACCTCCGGGCCCCACACCTCGAATGGACCAGCGTCGTCGCGCGCGACATCGACAACTTCCGCGCCGCGCTCGATTGGGCAGTCGAGACACCTTCAGCCGAGCACGCGCTGCGCCTCGTCGCCCCGCTGGCGGTGCTCGGCAGGATCGGCGAACTCGCCATGGACTGGGCCACGACCGCGATCGCGATCCCCGACGGCGACGGTCACCCGCTCGTTCCCGTGGTCACCGCCTGGGCCGCCTGGGGCGCAACGATGGGCGGCAATCTCGAGCGGGCCGCAGACCTCGTCGCCGCTGCGGAACGAGCCCAAGCCGCGCTCGGTACCCGGCTTCCGTCCGTGGCGCGGGCTCAGTGGACCCTCTGGTTCTATCGTAAAGACTTCGAGGAGGCACGGCGTCACGCCCAGGAGTGGGTCGATCTCGCGCGCGCATCCGGGGACCCTTGCGAACTCGCAAGCGCACTCATCATGCTCGGAAGCGCACTCCAGATCACCGAACCGACGCTCGACGCCGCGAGCGCGGCCGTTGACGAAGCGGTGCGCGTCGCCCGTGCCGCCGGCATCGACGCCGCGCTTGCGATCGGCCTGCTACTCCTCGCGGCTTGGCTCCCGTACGAGGAGTCCGAACGCGCGCTCGGGCTGCTCGACGAAGCCATCGAGATCGGTACCCGCATCGGTGACCGTAGCCACGTCTCGAACGCGATCCACTACAAAGCGAGGATCGCGGCTCGACATGGTGATTGGCCAACAGCCCTCCTCGGGGCCGTCGATGCCGCCGAACAGACAGTCGAACGCGGTGATCATGGAGTTGCGAGTAGGTCGCTATACACGGCTGGTGTCGCGTTGTGCGCGCTCGGGTCTTGCGAGCCGGCGGCCGTCCTCTTCGGGAAATCCGACGCGATGGCGGGACGATGGGGACTGGATTGGGGCCTCGAAATGCTCGCGGCGACCGAGGTCGCCTTCCTCGCAGCCCTCGGCGAACAACAGGTCGCGGCGCTCGCCGCGCGGGGCGCCGCCCTGGACTTCGCCGACGCGGTTACCTACCTACACGCCGAAGCCGGCCGAGCCCTCGGCGCGCCATAATGCGCGCTCCGAACGTTCAGCTGCGCAGCGCCGCAGGCCGCCCCGAACGGCACATCCAGCGCAGGCGGAGTCGACAGTCCCGCTTCGTCGATCTGCACACGCGGCTACTTCGCGTCGGGCACTCCTACCGGGCAGCAACCTGTGCGACTCGGCAATGACCGGGTTTGACCGCGGCGCGACGCTGTCAGGTTTCTTGACCAATCCGTGACCGCTCCGGCTTCACCAAGCGCTCGACAGGGTGCCTGACCTGCCATCCGGCACACACGACTCATGGTGCTTCGGGCGCCCGTCCTCGAGCGAGGTAGGCGAGCATGATGACATCAGCGAGGAATGTGTCACGCACGACCGAGCGCAAGCGATCGACCGGGATGACGACCACTGAGCCGGCTTCGCGCACGATGGCCGTCGCGAAGGTGAGCTCGCCGGCGGGAAGGCCGAGCTCGCCCAGGAAGCGACCCGTCCCGTGCACCCCGAGCACGTGGCGCTCGCCGTCGAGTTCCTCCGCCTCCTCGACGACACCGGCGACGATCACGAAGAAGTCACGCTCCGCGTCGTCGGCCTGGTACAGGACCATGCCCGGGGTCGTGGCGCGCGTCTCGCCGTGCCGAGCGAGGCCAGCGATCTGCTCGTTGCTGAGACGCGGGTACGCACCGTGCACGTCCGGTGTGTCCGAGCGAGTACCGGGCGGGTCGACGACAGCGGGGTACTCGGGCGGGACGGCGTCGACGAACTCCGCGGCCTCCTGACCGGTGGGCCGGACCGCGGGGTTCGGCAGGTAGAACGACACGTCACGCGCCTTCGGTGGCGGGGGCGCGCCCGTCGGCCCGCGCCAGGGCGTCCTGCAGCCATGCCCGCAAGGCGGCTTCGCCGACGGCACCGGTCTGGCGGGCGATCACATCCGCGCCCCGCGTGACCAGCAGGGTGGGGATTCCCTGTACCCCGAAGCGCTGCGCGAGGCGCGGCGACTCGTCGACGTTCACCTTCACCAGCTTCACGCGTCCCGCGAACTCGCGCGCGAGGTTCTCCAGTACCGGACTCACCATGCGGCAAGGCCCGCACCAAGGAGCCCACAGGTCAACGAGCGCCGGAAGGTCGACGGTCTCCACGACATCGGCGTAGTCGTCGTCGCCCGCATCGGTGATCCAGGGCAGCACGGCGTGGCAGTTCGAGCAGTGCGGCACGCCCATCGCGACGGCCGGCACGCGGTTCTTCTTCCCGCAGTTCCCACAGACGACGATGCTGCTCTTCACGCGACTGCGCCCGATCGGTGCGTCGCACGGTGTGGTCCCGATTGCGGACGCCCGTTGCGCACCCGCCACGCCCGCACGAGCGAGACGACGCCCGCAACGAGAGCGAACCACCCGACAGCCCAAGTGATGGTGAGGATGCCGCCGCCGGGATCCGCGACCAACACGACCGCCAGCGTGATCGACAGGGCGCCGCCCACTCCGATGAGCCAGTCTCGCGGTTCGCCGGCGCGGCTCCGGATCGCAAGGACGATCTCGATGACGCCCACCGCGAGCGCCCACGCCGCGACCAGGTAGAGCAGCGCCAGCGCGGTGATACCCGGCCACGCGAACGCCACGACGGCGACGGTCATGCTCACGAAGGCGCGAAACAGCACGGTGCTGCGCTCCCTTCGCATTCCCGGCCCGGCGGCGATGAAGTCTCCGAGCTCGGCGAAGGCATCGACCAAGGCGTACAGGCCGAAGAGCGCGACGAAGACCCACACCGTCAGGCCCGGCCACACGAGGGCCAGCACGCCGAAGAGCACTGCGGATACACCGCGGACAGCTGAGCTCCTCCAGCTCTCCGCTTCCATGAGCTCGAGGAGCTTCATGCCGCCTCCTTCCCCGGCTCGTCCGGATTCAGGTACTCGACCTCGAACTCGCCGTGCCGCAGGTGCACGCGAATGGTGGCGCCGTCGAGCACCTCGTTTCCGAGCAGGGCCCGCCCGATGCGGGTCTCGACCTCGTGGGCGATGAAGCGCCGGAGCGGACGGGCGCCGAAGACCGGGTCGAAGCCCTCCTCGGCGATGAAGCGGCGAGCGGCCTCGGTGACGTCGAGCGTGATGCGCCGGGGCGCGAGCCGCGAGCGCAGATCGTCGAGCATGAGCTCGACGATGCGCTCGATCTCGGGCTCGGTCAGTGCCTTGAAGAGCACGATGTCATCGACGCGGTTGAGGAACTCGGGTCGCAGGTGCATCCGGAGCTCGGTCATCACCCCTTCCCGCGCGTCCGGCTTGATCTCGCCGTTCGCGGTGGCGCCCTCGAGCAGGTACTGGGAACCGAGGTTCGACGTCATGATGACCACGGTGTTGCGGAAATCGACCGTGCGTCCCTGGGCATCGGTCATGCGGCCATCATCGAGGATCTGGAGCAGCGCATTGAACACGTCGGCATGCGCCTTCTCGAGCTCATCGAAGAGCACGACCGAATAGGGCTTGCGCCGCACCGCCTCAGTGAGCTGACCACCTTCCTCAAAGCCCACATACCCGGGGGGTGCGCCGACCAGGCGGCTGACGGTATGACGCTCCTGATACTCACTCATGTCGAGTCGGATCATGTTGTCCTCGGTATCGAACAACGCAGCCGCGAGGGCCTTGGCCAGCTCGGTCTTCCCGACCCCCGTCGGACCCAAGAAGATGAACGACCCGATGGGGCGCCGCGGATCCTTGATGCCCGAGCGCGCCCGGATGATCGCGTCGGCGACCAACTGGACCGCTTCGTCCTGCCCTATGACGCGCTCGTGCAGGATCTCGTCGAGACGCAGCAGCTTCTCGCGCTCACCTTCCATGAGGCGCGAGACGGGAATGCCGGTCCAGCGGGCGACGATCTCGGAGATCTCCTCCTCGGTCACCTCCTCCTGGAGCAGCGGGCGCTCCCCCTGCTTGTTGGCAAGCTGCGCCTCCTCCCCTTCGATCCTGCGTTCCAACTCCGGGATCTTCCCGTGCCTCAGCTCGGCCGCGCGGTTCAGGTCATAACTGCGCTCGGCCGCATCGGCCTCGGCGCGCACGCGCTCCAACTCCTCGCGGAGGGATTGGAGCCGGTGGATGGCCTGGCGCTCCGCCTCCCACCGGGCACGCATCGCGTCGGCCTCGGCGCGCGCGTCGGCCAGTTCGCTGCGCAGCTCCTCGAGGCGCTCCCGGCTGGCGGAGTCCTTCTCTTTCTCGAGTGCGTTCGCCTCGATCTCGAGCCGGATCACGCGCCGCGTGACCTCGTCGAGCTCAGCGGGCATCGATTCGATCTCGGTGCGGAGCATCGCGCACGATTCGTCGACGAGGTCGATCGCCTTGTCGGGGAGGTAGCGGTCCGTGATGTAGCGATGGCTCAACACCGCCGCGGCGACCAGCGCGCTGTCCTGGATCCGCACACCGTGGAAGACCTCGAAGCGCTCGCGCAGACCGCGCAGGATCGAGATGGTGTCCTCGACCGTCGGCTCTTCGACGAGGACCGGTTGGAAGCGCCGCTCGAGCGCGGCGTCCTTCTCGACGTGCTTCCGGTACTCGTCGAGCGTCGTCGCGCCGATCAGGTGCAGCTCACCGCGCGCCAGCATCGGCTTCAACATGTTGCCGGCGTCCATCGATCCCTCGGCGGCGCCAGCCCCGACGACCGTGTGGAGCTCGTCGACGAAGAGCAGGATCCGGCCCTCGGCCGCCTTCACCTCGGCCAGCACGGCCTTGAGCCGTTCCTCGAACTCACCTCGGTATTTCGCGCCGGCGACCAGCGACCCCATGTCGAGCGCGAAGATCGTCTTGTCCTTCAAACCCTCCGGGACGTCACCGCGGACGATCCGTTGCGCGAGGCCCTCGACGATGGCGGTCTTGCCGACGCCCGGATCGCCGATCAGGACCGGGTTGTTCTTGGTCTTGCGGGAAAGGATCTGGATCACGCGCCGGATTTCCGAGTCGCGTCCGATGACCGGATCCAGCGCGCCCGTCCGCGCCCGATCGACGAGGTCGATGCCGTACTTCTCTAGCGCCTCGTAGGCGACTTCGGGGTTCGCCGAGGTCACCCGCTGGTTGCCCCGCAGCTCGGTGAGAACGGCGAGGAACTTGTCGCGGCTCACCCCGGCCGCGCCGAGGACACGCCCGGCCGCGGTCGACGAGCCCTCGTCGAGAAGCGCGAGAGCCAGGTGCTCGACGGACACGTATTCGTCCTTGAGTCGCTTCGCCTCCGCCTCGGCCGCGTCGAGCAACCGCGAGAGCCGCTGGGTCACGAACACCTGTCCCGGCGCTGCGCCGGGGCCGGTGACGCGAGGGCGACGGCCGAGCTCCGCCTCGAGGTCGCGCTGGACCGAGGTCGGATCCGCACCGGCGCGTTCGACCAGCCGGGGCACGAGGCCGTCGGGCTGGTCGAGCAGGGCCAGTAAGAGATGCTCGCCGTCGACCTCGGTGTGCCCGAAGCGCAGCGCCTTGGTCTGGGCGTCGTGCAGGGCCTCCTGGGACTTCTGCGTGAGCTTGTTCATGTCCATTCGCGCGTCGTTCCTCTCTCAGGACCGGGGCGGTGGCGCAGCACCGCCTCGAGATGGTCGATACGTTCGAGCAGATCGAGGACGAGTCCGAGGGACGCGTAGTTCAACGGCAATCCGCTGTGGAGGCGTTCAATGCGTTCGGCGCGCCGGAGTTGGCCGGGCGCGAATCGCAGCTGCCCGCGTGAGTCGACCGACGCTTCGAGCAAACCGAGGTTCACGAACCGGACCACCAGCTCGGGATGCAGACCGCTTGCGCGAGCGAACCCGTCGAGGCTCAGGCCCGCCGGGCGCGCCAGCGCGGTGAGTGCGCGCGTCGCCGTGGTCATCGCCGCTTCCGGGGGTCGAAGTCGGAGGCCCGCGCGAGCTCCTCGAAGAGCTCGCGCTCTGGGTCCTGCAGCTTCCGCGGCACCATGATCTTCACCTCCGCGTAGAGGTCCCCGGGCTTGCCCTTGGGGTTGGGCAGGCCCTTGCCGCGCAGCCGCAGTCGTCGCCCCGACGACGAACCCGCGGGCACCGTCACCTTCGCCTCACCGCCGGGCGTCTCGACCGGGACCGGTGCACCGAGCGCACCCTCCCATGGCGTGATCGGAAGGTCGACGGTGACATCGCGACCGTCGAGGCGGAAGCGCGGATGGGGCGCGATGTTCACGACGAGGTAGAGGTCACCGGCGCCGGCCTCGCCTCGGGCACCCTGGCCGGCGAGGCGGATCCGCTGCCCCGGCGTCACCCCGGGCGGGATGTTGACGTCGTAGCGACGGGGTCCGTCAGGTCCGGGCAGCGTGATGCGACGGTGTCCCCCACCGTACGCGTCCTCGAGCGAGAGCTCGATCTCCACTTCCTGATCGGCGCCACGCACCGGACCTCGCGGGCGCCGACCGAAGATCCCGCCGAACAGATCATCGAAGTCGATGTCCCCACCGATGATGTCGTCGCCCGAGACCGTCGTCCAGCCCTCGAAGCCGGCCGGTCCGGCCGTGCCCGACCGGCGCGCGCGCCCGGCCCCTCGCGGGCCGCCGCCCTGCGCAGCGGCCCACAGATCGGGATCGACGTCGTCGGGCACCTGGCGGAATTGTGGGCCGAAGCGGTCGTACTTGGCCCGCGTCTCCGGGTCCGAGAGCACGTCATAGGCCTCGGAGATGTCCTTGAAGCGCTCCTCCGCGCCCGGGTCCTTGTTCACGTCGGGGTGGAACCGGCGCGCCAGCTTGCGGTACGCGCGCTGGATCTCGTCCGGGGTTGCGTTCCGTGACACGCCGAGGTCCTCGTAGAAGTCGCGGGTGGTGGTGGCCACTACTGCCGCCCCGTCGACACCACCACCGAGGCCGGCCGGAGTTGGCGGCTTCCCTCGCCGTAGCCCGGGCGAACGACGTTCACGACGGTGCCCGGCTCGGTGCCGTCGACGTGGACCGCGCTGACCGCTTCGTGCTTCGTGGGATCGAACGGCTCCCCGACCTGATCGATGCGCGGGAAGCCGAGCCGGCGGAGCACCTCGATCGCTTCGGCGAGAACGTGGTTCACGCCCTCGACGATGGCGCTCGGTTTCGCATCGGCATGGCCGAGCGCCAGCTCGAGGTGGTCGACGAGGGGGAGGAATTGCTTCGCTACGTTGGCGCGTTCGTCGGCTCGCGCCTGCTCGAGGTCGCGGGTGTGGCGCTTGTGCGAGTTGTCGAGGTCGGCCATCGCGCGCCGGGCTTGGTCCTCGAAGTTCTTGGCGAGGTGTTCGAGCTCGGCGGCTCGGTCGCCGTTTGCCTCACCGTGACCGTGTTCGTCGCCCTCGCGCAGAGGGGGCCGCCCCTCCGTAGCAGTGCCGGGAGGGGGAGCCCCGGCACGCGGCCTTTGGGATGGGGCGGCACCCCTTGCGTCTTGAAGCGGCTGCGCTCCGCCCCCCGATCCTTCGCCAGGGGGGGCCGCTGGATCCGCACGCCGATCGGTCACGGTCTCAGTGGGCGGTGAACTCGGCGTCGATGACGTCGTCGTCCGCGGCGACGTCACCGGGCGACGCACCACCATCGCCTTCGCCTTCGCCGGCACGGGCACCGCCGCCGGTCGCTCCGAGCCCGTGGAAGACGCCCTGAAGCTCGCCGATCAGCGCGCGGATGCGGTCGAGCGACGCCTCCTCGTTGACGGCCTGCCGCGCATCCGTGACCAGCATCTCGGCGCGGGCACGTTCGTGCGAAGGCACCGCGTCGCCCAGCTCGTCGAGGCGTCGCTCCACCTGGTGGGCCAGCGCGTCGAGCTCGTTGCGGGCGTCGACCAGCTCGCGGAGCTGGGCGTCCTCGACGCGGTGTTGCTCGGCGTCGGCGACCATCCGGTCGACCTCGGCCTGGTCGAGGTTCGACGACTCACTGATGGTGATCCGTTGCTCGGCGCCCGTGTCCTTGTCGCGTGCCGACACGTTGAGGATCCCGTTGGCATCGATGTCGTAGGTCACCTCGATTTGCGGAGTGCCGCGCGGCGCGGGCCGGATGTTCTCCAATCGGAAGCGGCCGAGGGTCCGGTTGTCGGCCGCCCGCTCGCGCTCGCCTTGCAGCACCACGACGTCGACCGCGGACTGGTTGTCGTCGGCGGTCGAGAAGGTCTCGGTGCGACGCGCCGGGATCGTGGTGTTGCGTTCGATCACCTTGGTGCTCACGCCGCCGAGGGTCTCCACCCCGAGCGACAGCGGGGTGACGTCGAGGAGCAGGACGTCCTTCACCTCGCCCTTCAGCACTCCGGCCTGGATCGCGGCCCCGATGGCGACCACCTCGTCGGGGTTCACCGTCATGTTCGGATCCTTGCCTCCGGTGAGCTTCCGAACCAGGCCCTGGACCGCAGGGATGCGAGTGGAACCGCCGACCAGGATCACCTCGTCGATGTCGTTCGCCGACAGCTTGGCGTCAGCGAGGGCCTGCTCGACCGGGCGCCTCGTCCGCTCGACGAGGTCGGAGGTGATCTGCTCGAAGGTCGAACGCATCAACGTCGTGTTCAGGTGCTTCGGACCGTTGGCATCGGCGGTGATGAACGGCAGGCTGATGGTCGTCTGTGTCACCGACGACAACTCGATCTTGGCCCGCTCGGCTGCCTCGAACAGTCGCTGCAACGCCTGGGGATCCGTGCGGAGGTCGATGCCGTTGTCGCGTTGGAACTCGTCGGCGAGCGCGTCGACGATCCGCCGATCGAAGTCGTCGCCACCGAGGTGCGTGTCGCCCGAGGTCGCCCGGACCTCGACCACGCCTTCGCCCACGTCGAGGATGCTGACGTCGAACGTGCCACCGCCGAGGTCGAAGACCAGCACCGTCTCGTTCTGGTTGCGCTCGAGCCCGTAGGCCAGCGCTGCCGCAGTGGGCTCGTTGATGATGCGCAGCACCTCGAGGCCCGCGATGGTGCCAGCGTCCTTCGTCGCCTGGCGTTGCGCGTCATTGAAGTACGCCGGGACGGTGATGACTGCTTCGGTCACCTTCTCACCGAGGAACTTGCCCGCGTCGTCGACAAGCTTGCGCAGCACCATTGCCGCGACCTCCTCCGGCGCGTACAGCTTGTCGCGCACCTTGAAGCGCGCCATGCCGTCGGGCCCCGCGGCGACGTCGTACGAGACGGCGTTGATCTCGCTCTGCACCTCGTCGTAGCGGCGTCCGATGAACCGCTTCGCCGAGGAGATGGTGCCCTTCGGGTTCAGGATGGCCTGGCGACGGGCCAGTTGGCCGACCAGCCGTTCACCGTCCTCGGTGAACGCGACCACCGACGGTGTCGTGCGCGAGCCCTCTGAGTTCGGGATGACCGTCGGTTGACCGGCTTCCACCGCAGCGATGACGGAGTTGGTCGTTCCGAGGTCGATGCCGACTGCCTTTGCCATCGTCCGCTCCTCTGAGTCGTCGGTCGTAGATCACTTCACTCGTGGGTCATTCGGTACGTGTCCGCGAGCGCGGCATCGAGCCGCTCGAGCCCCCGCATGAGCGCGAGACAGGCGCGCAGCTGACTGAATGCGAGCGCGTGCGTGATCTCGAGCTGTGTCATGTGCGGCTCGACACGGGATCGCATCACCTGCTCCTCCCAGTCCTCCAGGCACTCGAGGAGCGCACCGGCGATCGCCGCGCGTTCGACCTCGAGGCGAGGTTGGTCGCCGACCGACTCGGTGAGGAACCAGCTGTCGGTCACCCGGGGAGCGGTCGGGCGACGCCAACGGAGGGCGGCCGGATGCACCGGCTCCACCAGGTCGGGACGCGAAGCGACGCCTGCCGCCACCTCGTAGATGCTGGGCCGGCGCCCGAACAGCTGCTGGAACTCGTCCGTGGCGCGCTCCACGGGCAGGAAGAGGTTGCCGAGCGGCTGGTGGGGGCCACGAGGTTCCGGTGCTGCTTGCGCCTGGTGACGCGCTCCGTTGAGGACGGCCTCGGCCGCGGCCCGGGCGAGGTCCGGAGTCCGAACGAGATCCGGGCTCGGGCGCGAGATCCCGAGCAGCGTGGCCGGGTGGTCCGGTGTGTTCATGCGAACTCCCTCGCGATCGAGCGCCGTAGGTGGGCAGCGTCGCGCCCGGGCGCTTCGCTCACATCACGCGATCACGTGGGTCGGCGGAGCGCCTGTACGCGAGACTCGCCAGCTCCACCCGTGACGTGATCGCCAACTTGCGGAAGATGTGGCGAAGGTGGAAGTCGACCGTGTGATGCGACACGAAGAGCCGCCTGCCGGTCTCGCGGTTGGTGAGACCTTCAGCCACCAATCCGGCGACACGACGCTCGGTATCGGTGAGGCTGTCCCATCCTTCGATCGGCCGCTGCAGTCGCCGTCCGTGCTGACGGCGGATGCCGGTGTCGCGCAAGCGGGCACGAAGGCGTGCAGCGTCACGAACGGCGCCCGCGCGCTCGTACTCGTCGAGTGCTCGATCCAGGAAGCCACGTGCCGCACCGGCGGCTCGGCGGGCGAGGAGCATCGCTCCCGCGTCCTCGGCCGCACTCGCCCGTGCCCACGTGTGCGGATGACGGCTCACCGCGAATTCCAGCAGGGCGAGGTCGCCCACGAGGACGCCACGGGCGTGGGCCGCCGCAGCCGCAAGCGATCCGACATCGGGGCTCGCGGCTGCCAGGCGCGCGGCGCGGGCGGCGACCGTGCCGGCGCGCGTCCTGTCGCCCTCGTTGAGCGCAAGACGGACGAGGCCGCTCGCCGCGGAGGGCACCTCGAGCAGGAGGTGCTGGTGGGCGTCGAGGTCGTCGTAGATCACACGGAGCGCGTCGAACGCCGCGCGGGCGCCGTCGCGGGCGTCGATGACTCGGCCGTGCACCCAGGCGTAGGTGGCCCAGCCGACGCCCGCTCGCGGGGGCGGTGGCGCGTCCCGGTACTGCGCCACCGCCGCCGCGGCACCAGCGAGGTCGTCGCGGTCCAACGCTGCGCCCGCAAGCGTCAACCACGCGATCGGGATGAAGCCGCACGCATCACCTGGTGCGCGGAGTTCGATGGCGGCGCGGGCGCTGGCGACCGCGTCATCGACGTGTCCGCCCGAGAGCAGCAGGCGAGACCGAAAGGTGGTGGGCACCGAACGCCAGCGGCGGTCCGGTTCCTCGGCGAGCAGGAACTCGCACGCGTCGAGCAGGCGGTCGGCCTCGTCGAGCCGGCCCACGCCGGTGAACATCGCCGCCAGCGCGAGCCTCGGGAAGGCAGGTCCCGCGCCGCACGAAGTGCGGTCCGCTAGCGCCACGGCTCGCTCGAGGAGCGTCGACGCTTGGTCCGCGCGGCCTTGGTGCCAAGCGATGAGCGCCGCCGCAGTCAAGCCGGCCGAGCCGGTGACCGGCATCGTGCCGAGGTGCACGAGACGCGCGGCGTCGGCGACGGCATCGAGCTCGTCGGGCGTCTGCACGTCCAGCCGCGTGAACAGGTCGGCCACGCCGCCAGCGTGCGCTGTCGGCGATCCGAGGACTACGGCTCGCCGGGACCAAATCGAGAGCCGGTAGCTGCGGAGCGGCGATGGCATCCTCCGAAGTGGTCTCAGGCCGACCGCGGCGGACCGTCACCTTGGTCCTCGGGGGACCACGGAGGTTGCCCACCGCGCCGTATGCCGAAGCGCGGCGGTTCGGGGAGCACTCACCGAGGAAGCACCGGGAGACCCACCTTGTCGGTTTTTGCCCGATCCCGTCTTCGCCGCGTCGACCTGGCCCGCCGACCAGCTCCGTCGGCGCCGATTCGGTGCCGACGAGGGCAAGGGACGCGTGGCCCTCCGCGGGTCTCTCCGCCCGGCTCTTTGTCGAACCGCTTGCGGGCCCTTCCGTGACCGCGTCGGATCCAGATCCTGGCGTTCCCGAACAGGTGGAGCGTCTGCAGAGCCTGCTCGTCCTGGCGATGCGGATGATGGAGCGCAGCGACGAATCCGAGATCCTCCACCTCGCGACGTCGGCGGCGGCGTCGGCGTGCGCGTGCCGCATCGAAGGAGCATTCCTCTGGGACGGCGGCTGGCACGAGATGAGTGGCAGGTGCAGTGCTCGTCAGGTGCGGAACGACGTCGAAGCCCAGTTCGCCGTGCTGACGGAGGCCGGCGGCGCAATCACGATCCAAGGCGAAACATGGGGCTGGGCGTTCCCGCTGCGCACGGTCGAGGGTCACTTCGGCTTCATGGTCGTTGCCGCCGACGTCGAGCTGGCCGAAGGCGAGCAGTTCCTCCTCCGCGTGCTCGCACAGGAGACCGGGATCGCGATCGCGAACGCGCGGAGCAACGCACGCGAACGCGCGAACGCCGCTCAGCTCCGAATCGCCAACGCCGCGCTGGTCGAGTCGGTGGGCTCCCTCGAGCGGGCGACTGCCATCCACGACCGCCTGGCACGCGCCGCGTTCGAAGGTACCGGGCAACAGGGCATCGCAGAGGCGCTGTACGAGGTCACCGGTTTCCCCGTGGCGGTCGAGGATGCGTACGGCAACCTCCGTGCCTGGGCTGGACCGAACCGGCCGGACACCTACCCGAAGGTTCCACTCGAGAGCCGTTCCGAGCTGTTGCGGCTCGCCGAGCGCGAGGGCCAGCCATTGCGCGAGGACCATCACTTGCTGGCAACTGCCGGCGCCGGCGACGCTCGTGGCGTGCTCGTGCTCTGCGACGACGGGGCGGCCGAACCCCAGGACCACGTCGCGCTCGAGTACGGCACGACGGTGCTGGCGATGGAGCTCGCGCGCGTGCAGGGCACCGCCGAGAACGATGTGCGTCTCCGACGCGACCTGTTCGACGAGCTCCTCACCGGCGGGAACGACGAACGGGCGCTCGACCGAGGGCAGGCACTCGGCTACGACCTCCAACGCGCACACCGCGTGCTCGTGGTGTCGTACGACCAGGGCCTTCCCGAAGACGAGGCGCTGTTCCATGCCGTGCGCCGTGCGGCACGCGACACCGACACCGGCACCCTGGTCGCCACACGCGCATCGATGATCGTGGTCCTCGCGGTCGCCGAGCACCGCACCGCGGACGACTGGGAGCGGTTCGGTACTGCGGTGCAGCGTGAGATCGGCAGTGCCAGCTGCCGGGTCGGCGGGGTCGGCGACATCTGCACCCGGGTCGACGAGTTTCCTCGTTCCTTCCGCCAGGCGCAGCTCGCCGTGCGCATCCAGGACGCCGCCGGCGCCGCGCAGCGGACGACGGTCTTCGAAGACCTGGGCGTCTACCGGCTGTTCGGGGACCTCACCAGCTTCGAGCTGCTCGAGGAGTTCGTGCAGCAATGGTTGGGGACCCTCCTGGAGTACGACGCGCACAGGAGTTCCGAACTCGTGTTCACCCTTGATCGGTATCTCGCGGCGGGTGGGAACTACGCCGACTCTGCCGTCGCGGTGGGGGCGCACCGCAGCACGTTGAAGTACCGGCTCCACCGTATCCGCGAGATCTCGCACCACGACTTGAGCGATCCCGACACGCTCTTCAATCTTCAGCTCGCCACCCGCGCATGGTCGATGTTGTGTGCGCTGCGCAGCGTCTGACCGGGCACCGCCCGAGCGCGCGGAACCACGCGAGTCAGGGGTACGCAGATGCTCCGCGTGCGCGACCGTGGAGTGGACGGCCGCCACGAGGCGGTGCCAGTAGGTCGCGAGCGAAGGAGCCGGCGATGGCAGCGACGACGACGACGAGCAGCACGAGGGTTGTGGACGGCCGGGAGGTTCCGCCCCCGGGACGCTGGACGTTCGACACCACTCATTCGAACATTCAGTTCGTCGCTCGTCACATGATGATCTCCAAGGTTCGCGGAACCTTCCGTGCGTTCTCGGGCACCGTGGTGATCGGCGAAGATCCGACTCAGTCGACCGTGGAGGTCGACATCGAGGCGGCCAGCATCGACACCGGTGACTCGAGCCGCGACGAGCACCTCCGGGGACCGGACTTCCTCGACGTCGAGCACTCTCCCGAGATCCACTATCTGAGCACCTCCGTGCAGCCGGTCGGCGACCGGTGGGCCGTCACCGGGATGCTCACGATCAAAGCCGTGACCCGGGAGGTCACCCTGTCCGTCGAGTTCTGCGGCGCCCAGCGTGACCCATGGGGCAGCGTCCGCGCCGGCTTCCTGGCCACCGCGGAGATCGACCGCGACGACTTCGACATCACCTGGAACCAAATGCTCGAGAGCGGCGGGTTCCTCGTTGGGAAGGGCGTCCGCATCGAGATCGAAGCCGAGCTCGTGCTCGATCCGCCTGCCGAATGACGGTTGGCACCCGACCAGACGCCTAGGGAACGTCCTGCTTCTCCGTCGACCGCGTGGTCGTCACCTGCCACCTGGGTGCGCGCCCGGGCGCGGCTCCACCGTTCCGATGCAGACCACGCGATCACGGGATGCAGCGGTACCGCGTCGAACACAGGCTGTTCGTAACGTTCGTGACAGGAGAGGAGCGCTCAATGACCCAGGTTGTGCGACGCCAGAGCAGCGAGCCGATGACGCGCTGGGATCCGGCATCAGACCTCCAGAGCCTGAGCACCCTCATGAGTCGCTTCATGGAGGGCTTCGGGGACGTTCCTCCCGTGCTCGATGGCGGGTTCGTTCCGGCCGCCGACATCGAGGAGACCGACGACGCCTTCATCATCGAGGTCGAGCTGCCGGGCATCAGCAAGAAGGATGTGGATGTCTCGCTCTCGGGGCGACGGCTCACGATCAGCGGAGAGCGCAAGGAGAAGGAACGGACGGGCGTGCTCCGTCGCCGTGTCCGCAGCATGGGCTCGTTCCGCTACGAAGTGGTGCTACCCGCGGATGTCGACGAGGACTCCGTGGACGCTCGACTGCGCGACGGCGTCCTGACGGTCCAGGTCGCCAAGCGCACCGCTGACAAGCATCACGTCGAGATCCAATGAGCAAGGAGGAGGCGCCCGACTTCACATTGCCGTCGGGGCCTGACAGCGAATTCCACCTCGCCGACGTCCGCGGGCGGCCGGTCGTGCTGGCCTTCTATCCGGCCGACTGGAGCCCGGTGTGTAGCGATCAGCTCTCGCTGTACCAAGCCATCGTCCACGAGTTCGACGCATGCAACGCAGCGCTCGTAGCCATCTCCGTCGACGGCACCTGGTGCCACCGGGCGTTCGCAGAGGCACGGGGGATCACGTTCCCGCTCCTGTCCGACTTCGAGCCGAAGGGGGCCGTCTCGCGAATGTACGACGCATACCGGACCGTGGACGGCTTCAGCGAGCGGGCGCTGTTCGTTCTCGATCCTGCAGGGCGGATCGAGTGGCAGTTGATTGTGCCGCCCGAAGAGAACCCGGGCGCGGACGGGATCCTCAACGTCTTGGACGACATGACCTTGCACAGCGTGTCGTGACGTTCGGCGACAAATCACCAAACAGCATCGCGCGCCGTTGGCCCGCATCCCGGGGCGCGCAGACGAGGGACCCGAGGCAAGAGCGTCGATGAATGCAGACCGCGAACTCCCCACGATGCATCGGGAGCGATCATGACCTCCGCTATTCCTGTTCACCGACTGACCGTTCCCGTGACGGATCGCGACCACATCCGGGGCGCCCTCGATGCCCGGTTCACGCTCGTCGAGTACGGAGATTACGAGTGCCCGTTCTGTCGCGCCGCCCACCCGGTCGTCCAGGAAGTCGAGCGCCGATTGAATGGGCAGCTGTGCTTCGCGTACCGACAGTTCCCCATCGTAAATGCACATCCGCACGCGGTCCGCGCAGCTCAGGCGGCCGAAGCCGCCGGCGCGCAGGGACAGTTCTGGCTCATGCACGACCGGCTCTTCGAGAACCCAACGGGCCTCGCGGACGAGAGCCTGGTCCGCATCGCGGTACAGATCGGGCTCGACACCCGCCGCTTCATCGCCGAACTCACCGCGAACCGGTACCTCGACCGCATCCGGGAGGACATGGCAAGCGGCGCGCGGAGTGGCGTGAACGGAACACCCACGTTCTTCGTCGGCGGCGTCCGCTACGACGGCAGGCCCGATGCCGTCTCCCTGATCATGGCACTGCAGGACAGCGCCGCTGCGTACAGCGCGTGACGGACGCGAGCGGAGAACGATGACCCTCGTAATGGCGATCAGCGCGCTGCGGGGTGCGGAGGCAGCGACCGCCGGCGACAGTCTCGGAGGTTGAGGTGGCGCCGTCGGCGATCGATCGCGCACATAGCGCCGTCTGGGTGCGTCGGCCATCCGAGCTCCGAGGTCGAGTCGTACGGGTCGCGTGGGACGGCGACGCCGCAGTGTGCTTCGGGGACGGCGCGTTGGCCGACCTCGCCGACGGCGAGCACTGCTTCGTCGCCGTCGGCACCGGCGGCGGCACCATGGAGCACGAGTTCGCGGCGCGCCTCCGCGACCTCAGGCCCGAGCTCGTCAGCGACGAGCTGCTCCTCGAGCTCCTCGATCACGTCCCGCTGGGCCCGACCGTCGTCGAGGTCGAAGCGGCGCTCGCGCACCAACGGCAGCGACGTCTCGTGGTCCTCGCTGCGTAGGCGCGTCGAGTGCGTCGATCGGCGCGGAGTTCAAGCAGGCGCGTGTGCCGTCACGCGCCCCGAGCGGACGGCGTCGATCAGCGCAGCATGATCGCGTTCGGTCTGGTGCGAGTACGCGTCGGCGAACACCGCCACGGCCTCGTCGAACGTCGGCCGCCGCCCGAGGTAGCCCCCGATGGTGGCGGCGTCACCCGACCGGGCGTGGGCCCGTGCGAGCACACGACCGCACAGTCGCGCATAGGTCGCGAACCCCGGCTCGGTCATGACGTCGAGGTTCACGGAACCCTTCATGTCTCGGAACTGGCGGACGTAGTAGTGGTGATCCCCATCGGTGGTCCAGCCGAGGAAGATGTCGCTCGCGGCCTGCATGAGCCGTTGCCCGACCACCACGCGCTGACCCTGGTGCGTGAACTCGGAGGGCCCCGCGTACGGTGCGTTCACGGCCTCGTTCGCTTCCTTCAGCTGCAGGAAGAGCGGCGTGCGCCCGTCGGGATCCATGAGCAGCACGAGGTAGCAACGGGTCCCGACGCTGCCGACGCCGACGACCTTGCGCGCGGCGTCGACGATGACCCATCGCTCGAGCAGCGGGCGCCGATCCGGCGGGAGGGACTCGCACGTACCGCGCGAGCATCTTCTCCGCGTCGTGGTCCTCGATCGCGTCGTGGACGATGAGCGGAGGCTTGTCGACGATGCGGCGCCGGCCGTCCACGATCGCAGTGAACTTCGGAAGCGCGCCCAGGCTCGTCCGATGGTGCACCTTGGCCACGCACAAGGCGTCCTCGAGACCCTTGGCCCGCTCTTCGCGCGCGATGGCCAAGACCTGTTGCACGTCGACTCGCTCATACCAGACGTCGAGCGGCGACATGGGTCCGAGCTCGTTCATGTGCTCCCGATACGCGCGCACGGTGCCCTCGACCGCTGCGGTGCGCGCCGGCTCGTCGATGTTGAGATTGCGTGCCGCCACGGCGACGCTCGCGGCGAGTCGTTTGACGTCCCATTCCCATGGACTCGGGAGCGTCTCGTCGAAGTCGTTGACGTCGAAGATCAGGTTCCGCTCAGGTGTT
This sequence comes from uncultured Actinomycetes bacterium, assembly GCA_963819735.1. Taxonomy (GTDB): domain Bacteria; phylum Actinomycetota; class Acidimicrobiia; order IMCC26256; family DASPTH01; genus CAWFXC01. The sequence continues at coordinate 403,880 of CAWFXC010000004.1, forward strand.
GCGAACACACCGAAGTTGGCGAGGTGTGCGTCACCACAGACCTGCACACGGTGCCCGGTCACCGGGGTGCCGGCAAGATCGTCGGCCATGAGCTGCGGCCGCGCCGCGCAGGAACGCGAAGGGAGACACCAGCATCCGCTCGTATCGCACGGGTACGAGGTCCGGGAGACGGGTCGCGTTCGACGCCTCGAGTCGCGCCACGGGATCAGATCGTGCGGGATCGGGCTCCCACTGCGCGTGCACCGATCGCGGCACCTGCTTTCGGAGCGACCTACCCTCGATGCGGCGCTGTTCGTACGACTTCACTCCGGAAGTCGGCATCGTCCTCAACGATGACGACCACACCCGTGCACGCACCACGCGCCCGCGTAGTAGGTAGCACACTGCGATGTGCGCCGTCGATAAGCTCACGGCTCCTGTCCCCTTCGTCATGTCGGCAGATCACCGTCCGAGGCAGGAAGGGAACCCCGGTGGAGCCCATCCGCGTCGGACTCATGGCTGATCCAGCGGCACCGACCAAGATCGCACACGCTCTGACCGACCTGAAACCGCTGGATGGCAGCCGCAGCGTGGGACATCACGATTGTGAGCCAGCCGTTCACTACCGGCTCCGAGGATGTCGAGACCGCGATGGGTCGGCTGCACGACCAGGCGCGCCAACGAAACTGGGACCTCGTGGTCGGGCTGACCGAACTTCCACTTCACGACCACGAGGGTCGGCACCTGCTCGTCCAGACCGATCGAGCGCGACGGACGGCCGTGCTGTCACTACCTGCCTTGGGCGGAATTCGTATGCACGCACGTGCCCGTCGGGCGGTGGGCTCGCTGGTGAGCAGCATGGCCGACCCGAACGCGACGGATGAGCATCGCGTGGCACTGCCGCGCGTGCGCGGGCGTTGGCGCCTGCTCTTGGGCATGGTTCTCGCGAATCGTCCGTGGCTCCTGGTGCCAGGATTGAAGTCTGCGCTCGTGGCGGCGCTGGCGACGGGAGCGGTGGCGACGATCAACAACACGGTCTGGGTGCTTGCGGCCTCGCTGTCGTGGTGGCGCTTGGTGGTGGCGACGATCGGCTCGATCGCGATCGTCGTCGCCTGGCTCGTGATCGACGGCAAACTGTGGGACCGGCCCGACGACGACTCTCCGCAGGCGCGGGAGCGGTCGCGCCTGTACAACGCCTCGACACTGCTGACCTTGGTGACCGGCGTGGTCATCTGTTATGCCGGCCTCTACGTCGTGAACTTGGCGTGGGCGTACTTCATCCTCGACCCCGGCGAGATGAGTGGCTCTGTGCACTCCGCGCTCGGTTACGGGAACCTCTTCGTCCTGGCCTGGTTCGTTGCGTCTGCCGCAACCGTCGGCGGCGGCCTCGGCAGCGGTTTGGAGACCGACGAAGCGATACGCGCGGCTGCCTATTCCAAGCGAGAACAGGACCGGCGCGAGCGCCTCGCCTCCGACGGCGATCCGCCTGGTCAGAGCAGCAGTTCGAAGAGCGTGTAGCTGCGTTCCCAGTGCTCGCTCGATGGTTTCGCGAGCTTGGGATCGATGATCGTGAAGCTGCGTCCCAGCGCAGTGCACAACCCCCCGGCGACCGACGGCAGGCGCGCTTCGGTCACTTCGCTGAGAGTCACGTCGAGTTGCGGATGGGCGACGAGCTCGACGAGGGAGGGTTCGAGGCCGATGTCGCGGTCGAGCTGATTGAACTCGTGGATGCGCTCCTGCAGGCCCTTGGTGATCGGCAAGTCCCAGTACTCGATCGTGTCGCGGAGGTTGGCCTTGGCGTTCGCCTGCCCGCGGATGAGCAGATCGACGATCCGGTCGAACACGAAGCCGCGCAAACGCTTCAGGTCGTTCTTGTCCACGTCGATCTCTGCCACCGAGCGGAAGAACCGCTCGTACTTCGGAATTGCCGTCACGCCCATCGCCATGTCGTCTCCTCGCGCCGGTCGTGCCCGCGTCACATCACTCGACGATCCAATCCGCCAAGCCGAAGATGCACAGCTCTCGACGAATCAAGGGGACGGGCGCTCGCACCATGAGCATCCCCCCTTCCGCCGTGAGCCGTTGTCGCTCGCTCATGAAGGCTCCGATGCCGCACGCATCCAGCAGGGTCACGTGTGCGAGGTCCACGACGACATCACCGTCGAGGCTCCGTAGGAGCGCGTGAACCTCGGGTTTCGTTGCGATGTCCACCTCACCGCCCATCCAGACCACTGTCGTTTCCGCCGACCTCTCGATGAACGTTCGCAGCGAGGGTCCTGCATCCGGCTGTGACCCAGGCATGTGGTGTGCCATCGTCAGCCCCTCGGCTCCAGGCGTCCGAATGCGCGAACAGATCGGTGAGGCCACACTCATCGTTGTTTCTCCTGCCGAGAGGAGATCAGATCTCACTGCTTGGCTCCTCACCATCCAACGCCTGCCGCCGACAGGTCGGGATCACGTGAGCGCGTGGGTTTCCATCTTCCTCACCGGCGCGACCGCGCCATCCCGGCGCGGTGAGGCGAAGTTCGTCGGCACCGAGGAACCGTCCTCATCACGCGACCGCGTGGAACGCGGTGGCCGGTGCGATCTACGAGATCGCGGGGGGTGCCGCCGACGGTGCTCGGCCATGCTCACGCGATGGCAAACATCTTGTTGCAGACGACCATCGTGGACATCCCCGACGACTGGAACGTCGGGCGGTTCTCTCTCCTCGCCGAGGAGCTAAGCACGCGCCGGCCACGAGGTGACGGCCCGCAACCGTGACGAAGCGACCGACGACTCGGTGCTGAGCGTGCTCGACACGCTCGACTACGACCAACTCTGGCTGATGGCCGTCGACACCGGCGACGGGCTCTCGCCCGGTGACTCGGCGGGGATCATGCGTTTCCGCGAGCGTGGTGGCGGGGTGCTGACCGCGCGCGACCACCAGGACCTCGGCTCCTGTCTGGTCTGCCTCGGTTCGATCGGCCAGCTCAACCACTTCCACAGTCAGAATCCCGAGCCGCACGCCCGTCGTGACGATCAGGACAACCCGAACATCTCGTGGCCGAACTACCACTCGGGTGCGAACGGCGAGTACCAGCCGGTCATGGCCGACGAACCGGCGCACGAGCTCCTCCGGACCGACCGGAACCCCAGCGGCCGCATCGAGTGGTTCCCCGCCCACCCCCACGAGGGTGCGGTGTCGGCGCCGCCGGAGTACGACTTCGCGCAGGTCGTCGGCCGGGGTCGCAGCACGGTCAGCGGCCGTACGTTCAACCTCGCCGTCGCCCTCGAAGGCGAGACGATGGCCGACGGCGGCCCCGCGGGCCGGGCAGTGGCGTGCTCGACCTTCCACCACTTCGCCGACATGAACTGGGACATCGACGCCGGCGCGCCGTCGTTCGTGACCGAGCCGCCGAGCGACGAGATGAAGCGGGATCCCTCCCGTTTCGAGGTGTTCAAGGACTACGTGCGAAACATCGCCCGTTGGCTCGGTGCGCGTGCCGAGCACAACGGCAACACCAGAAAGAACGGCAAGGTGCGCGCCCCGCAGTCGGCAGCCCTCGCGGAGGGCTGAACCGCAGCCAGGTTCATTCGGGGGCAAATGTTCGCCATCGCGTGAGCATGGCCGAGCACCGCCGGCGGCACCCCCCGCGATCTCGAAGATCGCACCGGCCACCGCGTTCCACGCGGTCGCGTGATGAGACCGGCTCCCTGGTGCCGACGAACCTTGCCTCACCACGACATGATGCCGATCTCGCTGGACTCAAGGTGTTCGGCCTGAGTAATCGATCTCCCCAATGCTCACGGTCCCGTCGAGGACGCCATGTGCTATGTCGGCGAGTTTGAGATTGTGGTGGCGGGCGTGGTTGCGCATCCTCGAGAAGGCCGCTCCCAGGTCGAGTCCCGTCCGTTCCGCAAGGGCGCCTTTCGCCTGCTCGATGACGATGCGGCTCTCGAGCGCGTGCGTGAGTTGTGCGTTCACGAGCTGACTCTCAAGAAAGGCGCGATGATGCAGGATGCTGATCGTGGCCACGTCAGCCAACGCCTGGGCAGTCACGGCATCGTCTTCCTCCAGATGGTGCTGATCGGTGCAGAACAGGTTGAGAGCGCCGATGACTTCGCTTCGCAGACGCATCGGGAGGGCATGCACAGAACGGAAGCCCGCGTTGAGCGCGAATTCTTCGAAGCGAGGCCAGTGGCGCGCGGTCGCGTCCAGATGGTGATTCAAGACCGGCAGGCGCGTGCGGAAGCAATCGAAGCAGGGACCTTCCTGCGCTTGCACCTCGAAGAGCTCTACGAGGCGAATCGCTTCGCTGGACGAGGCAACGACGCACAAGTTGCCGTCGGGGTTCGCGAGCATCAAGCCGGCCGCAGAAACATCGAGTACCTCCGGGCAACGACGGGCGAGTGTGGTCAAAAGGTCAATGACGTCGAAGTCGTCTACGAGTGTGTCGGCGAGTTGTACGAACGTTCGCGTCAGCAATGACTCTCTCGACATCGCTACCTCCTAGGGGCACGTTGCACTGACACCATCGTCGGGATGTCACGGCCGACGGAATACAAGACGACCGCCGGTTACGTGACGGTTCGTCCAACGATGCGGGCCCAGACCTACTCACTCGCGAGCCAGTGGTGGACGGTTGCCGGGTCACCGGCGACCGGCTCCTTCAGTTCGAAGTTGATGACGCTCGTGCCCGTGCCCAGCACGCCTCGAAATACCGGTACGAGCTGGCACCAAAGCTTCGCGACCCTGTCTGCCACTTTGCCGGCCGAGTTGGCTCTCGATCGTTGTGCCGGTGACGCTGGCGAGCGCCGCTTTCAGGTCTACGACCCGCAGGTCGCGATCGACGAAGCCGTCCGGCGACGCCGAATGGAGCGTCCCGAGCAACGCGAGGTTCTCGGCCGCCGTATGAGCCTGCTCCAAGCTCTGCGCCAGTCGCTGCTGATCTTCCCTGTCGATGGTAAAGCCGATCCACGTGACGGTGTGATGGTGCCGTGACGCACCAGCCCGAAGATCACTTCGTTTTCGTGCGTCACGCGTAAGGCAACAGCCTGTCGAGGACAACCGGGTGCTGTCATCACCGAAGTGTGTGGTTCGCGTCGGGCCGACCAGGTGAACTCGGCACTGATCGGGTGAGACCGTTCAGAGAAGTCCCTCGCGAACGGCTCGGATCGCAGCCTCGACCCGGTTGCGAACGCCGAGCTTGCGGAAGATCTCCTGGAGATGCGTCTTCACGGTGTTCTCGCTGAGATGAACGCGGGACGCGATCTCACGGTTCGAACACCCCTCGCTGACAAGCGCCAGAATCTCGCGCTGGCCATCAGTGAGGGTGCCGAGCCCGCTGCCGGAACCAGCGGACGCTGATCCTGTCGGCTCGCGCTCCGGGTCGAACGGCGCGAACTCATGGCGTCCGCGGGTCCGGCCCAAGGTGGGTCCCGACGTCGCGAGGTCCACGATCGAGACGAGTCGCGTGATCATCTGACGTTGCTGCTCATACAGCCGCGCGTTGTCGATCGCAACCGCAACCTGGTTCGCGAAGGTCGACAGCAACCGCTCGTCGTCGCGGTCGTACCCACCGGGCTTGTTTGCCGCACCGAGTACACCGATCAACGTCGCGCCGACCCGGAGCGGAACGCCGATGAACGCCCGCACCGGCGGATGGCCGGCGGGTTGTCCCACGCTCAACGGGTCCTTCTCCACGTCATTCGACAAGTACGGTCGATCCTCGAGCAAGACGATCCCGAACACACTCGGCCGCACGGACATGAAGCGGTTCCGCTCCACGAAACCCGGGGTTGTGGGCTCGACGCCCTTAATCGCGGCGACCAACACGTTCTCGCCGCTCTCATCGAGGAGCCCGATGAATCCGAACTCCGAACTCGTCAGCTCGAGGCAGTAAGCCAACGCTCGATCTTGGACGTCCGCCAACTCGCGAACCGACGCGATCTCGGTCGAGATGGAGAGCAACGAGTCAAGTTGTTCCCCGAAGGCCTGCGACCTGTCCATCAGAGATCCAGTCGGCTTCGCAGAGGTGAAGAACGGCGTATCGGGCACCGCCCAAACCAGCCTATGACCATGACGTCGGAAACCGACCGCTTCCCACTTGGACTCCACGACATTCCTGTCACCGAACTTGTCACCAGTGGAGACGAAGTCAGGGAGACGAACTCAGGGCGTCTCCACGCACTCGACGGCACTCCACGAAATGAGACCCAAACTCAGGAACGCAGGGCGAACTTCGCAGCAAAAACGGTTCCCCTGACCGGGCTCGCGAACCGAGCGCTGTCCGTCGACCGCGTGACACACGCCCTCGACACCTTGTCCCGTCAATGAGAGCGTTGGCGAACTTTGCTGACGGGGACGCACACGCGCTTCGCGATGCCGCGTCGGTGCCTTGGAAGCCAGAGGAAGAACAGCCGCTGTGCGGACACGGCCTCCTCGCTATGGCAGCGCTACTTACTGAGCAGCCTCCGCGCGAACGACTTCGCCAAGCACGCCAGTCGCAGGGCGGCGTCGGCAATTGCGAAAGCCGTGATGACCGACCTAGTCCCCCACTTCCCGGTTCCAGACGTGGAGGGGGCCGATCGCCGTAAAGCCGGCAGCGAGCGCGGCGTCCAGACCGGCGCCGCGCTCGTAACCCACGATCCAGGCCTCGGGGTGGGCGTGGGAGACCGCGTCGGCGATGTCGGCCCACGCGCCGAAGGCGTTCCACAGGCCGGCGACGGCAGTGCCGCCGATCTCTGTGCAGTGCACGATCGCACCGTCGGCGAACCCGGCATCGCCTTCGCGGCCGAGCACGGTGACTCCGGGCACGCGTCGCAATCCGAGTGGCAGTACCTCCGCCGGGCCGCCCCAGGCACGACACCAGGCCGCGAACGGGAACCTCTCGCGCACGATTGCGAATGTGGACGCGACCTCGGCGTCCGCACCCGACCTGGGTGGACGCGCGACCCAGGTCGCGTCGAAGAGCACAGTCCACCCCTGGTCCGTGAGGTCGAGCGTCGCAAAGGAGTCCTTGACCAACGCGCCAAGCGAGTCGTTGATGCGGCCGAGCACGTCGAGCACCGAGAGGTCGGGGACAAGGGTGACCGCGTCGGGAAAGAGGTCGGGGGTGCGCCGGGCCGACCACCACAGGCGCCCGTCTCCTTCCGGCGTGAAGCGGTGGAGCCGGCAGACCAGGTCGCACCACGCCGCGTTCTCGCGCACCGCGAGCGTGAGCGGGTCCACGCCGGCCATCGGCCCAGCCTGACCAGACGGGCGAGAACGGTCAAGCGGGCGAGACGGCACGCGGGATCGGAACCTGCGTCGGGGCGAGCAGAGTCTGTCGGCTTGGGGGGAGGAGCTGAGGACCTGCTGTCGCAGGACCAGATCCCACCTAAGGGTACGTCGGCCCGCTGTCTCGAGCTCCCGTGCTCGCCCAGCTTCCGAGAAGTTGGAGCCCTTCGCGTGCAGGCGAGTCCGGTGCGGCGGTGTAGACGACCATCGTCTGGCTCGGGTCAGCAGCGACGTCGAAGCCCTCGTAGCTGAGTGCGATGTCGCCGACCAGCGGAGGGTGGAGTGACTGCTGCCCGGTGCGGTAGGCCCGAACGTTGTGCGCAGCCCACCTGACCCGGAATTCTTCGCTCCGGGTCGAGAGGTGCCCGATGAGGTCGGTGAACGCTCGGTCGTGAGGGTTGCGCCCAGCTTCGATGCGGAGGCTTCCCACTGCGTCGTCGGCGATGCGGTTCCAGTTGCCGTAGAACCTGGGAGAGCGCGGGTCGAGGAAGACGAATCGAGCGAGGTTCGCCGGACGGGTCTGATCTACGAACGCCTCGGAGTAGAGCGCGTAACCGAGTGGGTTCATGGTGAGGATGTCGAGACGCTGGTTGCGGACGAACGCGGCTGCGTCGGTCATGGCGTCGAGGACGCTCTGCACTCCGGGGCGGACTCGGTCGGTACCGTGCCGACGCTCGGGGCGTGCTGTGGCCTGCGCGGTGCGGACCATGTCCATCAGGTGGTTCCGTTCTTCATCGTCGAGTTGCAAAGCGTCGGCGATGCCGGCGAGGACCTCGTTGGCGGCGCCGCGCGTGTTTCCGCGTTCGAGCTGTGTGTAGTACTCGACGCTGATCCCGGCGAGCATCGCGACCTCCAACCGGCAGGTCGCCGAGATGTCCGAGAAGTACGGCGTCTCCCTGCCGCAGCTGTCGATCCGGTACACGCTCCAGCTGGGTCTCCTGCCGTTGCCGAAGACTGCGAACCGGGACCACATGCGGACGAACGCCGACGTGAACTTCGAGATCACCGAAGATGACATGGGAGTCTTGAAGAGCATGAAGGAGATCGACTATGGCGACGCCAGCATGCACCGGTCTACAGGGGTACATGACGCGCACGCGACGATGACAGAGATCATGTCACGGCAGGTTCAAGACGAGGTCCAAGGCCCGGAGCAGTGCTTCACGGGGCGAGTGACGATTCGCGGGCAGTTCTCGAGGGACGAGCCGTCGAGGGTCGCGGGGGCGATCGTGACGTTCGAACCCGGCGCGCGCACGGCCTGGCATTCGCATCCGCTCGGACAGACTCTCATCGTGACCGATGGCGTCGGCTGGACCCAGGTGCAGGACGGCACCGTCCAGGAGTTCGGCACCGGTGACATCCTGCTGTGCCCTGCGGACCGGCCGCACTGGCACGGAGCGACACCGGAGTCATCCATGAGCCACGTCGCCATCCAGGAGGCCCTAGACGGCACGGTCGTCACATGGATGGAGAAGGTGACCGACGACGAGTACATGGCCGGCCGGTCCGCCGAGGGCCACGGAAACTGAACGGTCCCTCTGCATTTTCCGACTGCGACCCTGACGGGAGCCAACCATGCGTCCGGGACACAGTGTTTTGCCGGAAGGGCACTTCGATTGAGTGCTGGAGTCTCCCGCCGCCCGCGCGCTCATCACCAGCAAACTTCGCTGCAACAGAACATCACGCGCCCTAGAGCACTCGTAGATTTGGCGTCCGGCTGGTGTGCCGCGACGGTCTCGAACCGGCGAGGGGGGTGGAAATGCGCGACGCCTTTGCGTGAGTCGAAGCCTCTGCGGAGTGGTGATCAGGCGAGGTCGCTCACGATGAGCTCGGCAGCGACCGGACAGCCTCTCATGAACCCGAAGAAGGGCCCGAAATCACGCGTGGCCGAGAATCCAGTGAAGTACAACCCTGAACAGCTGGACTGAAACGACTCGTCGAGCACCGGAAAGCCGTCGGCGGTCTGGACATGGTCCATCACACCGCTCAGATACGGCACGTCTCGGACGCTTGCCTTGTACCCGGTCGCGTACACGATGTGGTCGACGACCAATCGGTCACCGGTGGACAGCGACACCGCGACTTCAGCGTCGCCTGGACCCTCGAACACGTCGACCACCCAAGCGTGCGGCCAACGATGGAAGTTGTCCCCCGTGAGCCGCGGAGCAAGCCACCATTCCAGCGTCAATCGCCCGGCCGCCCAGAATTGGCGGCCGATGGCGTCGCGCTCACTCTGGTCCAGGCGGCGCCACCATCCGGGGACGCGCACCGTTTCCTCCATGTAGTGATCGACGAATTTCCAGCTGACGCGGTCGAAGCGGGGCTCCTCGTGACGGTGGACGATGTCGATGCGCTCGGCGCCAGCCTCACCGATCAGCGCCGCCCACTCGTAGGCGCTCTGGCGTCCGCCGACGACGAGCACCCGAGCACCTCGCAAGCCCTCGAACGCGACGAGATCACAGGTGTGGCTCGCGAGGCCTTCAGGAACCAGCGGTGCCCACTCGGGCAGCGTCTCAAAGAACGCGACGCCGGGCGCCGCCACCAGCGAGTCCGCAGCGATCCCACCGCCGCCTTCCATGACAACCTCGAACCGACCGTTCGCCTTCGTGACATCAACGGCCAGATCCTGGCGAGGAACGACGCCCTTCTCGCGCAGAAACCACGCCGTGTAGTCCAAGAACACGTCGATCGGGATGGGATCCACGTCCTTGCTTGCGATCGCCGCGTCTTCCAGGAACGCCTCAAACGTCTTGGTGCCCGAAGCATCGAGATGCCAATCGACGCCCGATCGGAGGAACATGCCCGAGGGCATGTGATCACTCCAGAAGCTCATGGGACGACCGACCACGACAGTGTCGATTCCCTGCTCCATGGCTCGCGCCGCGGTCGCCACGCCATACGGTCCCGCACCGATCACCACAAGAGAGGTGCTCTCCACCAGAACACCCTACGAATCGATGGGCAGCCGGGCAACGCGAACCAGCCGTGTCCCGACACCCGCCCCCCTCTGGAGGTCGATCGACGCTCCAAATTGCGCGCTCTGGGGCACTTCTGTAAGAGGCTCGAGTTCGCAGCGACCCCGACCGCGCGCCGCATTCAACAGTGTGTCGGAGGGGGACTTGCCGGTCTGCGCTACGGGATTCGATTGACCCGCTCCGTCTCCCTCGCTTCCTGACAGCAGAAGCCAGGATGCTCAGGCGACCTTCACCTCCTCCCGGTGCTGTCCCGCACGCGACGATTGTTCGTCGCCCTCGCCAACGTTGCGGATCGTCGAGTCGATGGGTGGCCGATCACGTCGCTGGTCGACTCTCCCGGTTCGACCGGAGCACCCGCAGGGGTCGGTCCGCGTCTCTCGGGCACACCGAAGAGTTACACCGCGAGGTCCCGGCTTCCGCGCCGACCATCTCGTGATGATGCACTTTGATCCTGAACGTTCGGTAGGAGCAGGAGGAGCGAAGATTCAGATTCAGACGGCGCGACCGAGCGTGTTGTGGTCCTTGTGAGCGAACGGCTGGTCGAACTCGCTCATCTGCAGCATCGTGGTCTCGGCGTACGACCAAGAGTCGACCTCAGTGCTGATGGTGACCTCGTAGCTGAGGGTGCTGGCATTCTTCGCGAGGTACTCGTTCTCGCCAATGCTGTGCTGCGCGCCGCCTTGTGTCGCCATCAAGGTGAAGCTCGCGGCATCGGCCGCCGCGGTGCCCCCGGCGAGGACGGTGATACCCCTCGGGACCACGAATCCGCGCACGATCTCCCCCGTCGCCGCGTCCCACAACCAGTAGCCGACCTCGGTGTGGAACGGGTTCTCTTCGTCGCCCCGCCACATCGCGCCTCTGTAGTCGAGTCCGTAGAGATGTTGGCGTCCGTTGTCGACTGGACCGAACGGTTTGAACGTCAACCTCTCGAGATACGGCGTATCGAGAACCTTGTGCTCGGCGTGCGAGTACGCAGTGTCGAGACCACCTTTGCCCTCCCACTCGCCGATGAGCGGTCCGAGGGGCCCCCAGTTGTTCGACATCCCTTTGTCTCCTTCGCTCGCGTCCGCCCAACCGTTCAGGTCGTCAGACTGATACTGGACATTGGGTCCGATGAGATGACGGTCTCGGGGTGATACGGCCCGCGCCGGATGTGGTTCACGACCGGTCGCTCGTCAGCGTGCCGATGCCACAAGGAAGCCGGCCGAGGTCAACTCCCCCAGGTTGGCGCCCTCGCCGCCCGCGATCGCCACGTCGTCAATCGTCAAGTTGTCGAACCACACGACGGCAGACCTGGGAGCCAGCGTGTCGGTCATCGTCACACTTCCTCTCATAATCGCGGTCATTCCCAGCGTGACCGAGATGGTGACCAGCAGCTAGAGGCCAAGGTCCTCGTGCGTGCCGGGTTTCGTGAGGTGGTGCGTGAACCAGGACGACGCGTGCTCAGCGACCGCGTCGAGCGCGCCCGGCTCTTCGAACAAGTGCGTGGCACCTGGGATGACGATGAGCCGGTGTTCGCAACGGAGCCTCCGCGCCGCGCGTTCGTTCAGGTCGCGAACCTCGGGGTCCGCGCCCCCGACGATCAACAGCGTCGGCGCGAAGACTGCGGAGAGCCGCCCTTCGGCCAGATCGGGCCGTCCGCCCCGAGACACCACGGCCGCGATGCTCCGGTCCTCGGCGGTGGCCACCAGCGCTGCGCCGGCGCCCGTGCTGGCACCGAAGTATCCGATGGGCAGGTCGGAGCACGCGGGGTGTTCACGGGCCCAGCGCGTTGCGCCGAGGAGCCGGACGGCCAGGACATCCGCGTCGAAAGCGTTGGTTCGATCGCGCGCCTCGGCGTCGGAGAGGAGGTCGAGGCGCAGCGTGGCCAAGCCGGCCGCGTACAGATGGTCGGCGACGAATTGGTTGCGGGGGCTCCGGCGACTGCTCCCGCTGCCGTGGGCGAAGACCACGAGCCCCTGAGACCCTTCGGGCACCGTGAGGTGTCCCGGGGTGGTGAGGCGTCCGCGCCCGACCGCGACCTCATCGTCCGCCACCTTGCCACGGAGACGTGGAGAGTTCGCGGGCGAAGCCATGACGTGTCCGTACCCTCCGTTGCGTCGATCACTCAGCGCGTTCGACGATGCGCGAGGTGATCGACGGTCGCGTCCGACCCCGGGAAGAACAATCCCTCATGGCCATCGTCGTCCCACCGGACGAGGAAGGGGGGACCTCCGTTCTCTCCGTGCACCTCGAGGATCTCGGCGTCACGATCGGGTTCGCCAACATGGTGGCCCTTGATGACCAGACGGTCGCCGACTTTCGCCTGCATCTCATCGCTCCTTCGGTCGAACAGCACTTCCGGACACAGTGTGCGGGCCGAAACGACGGCCCACCAGAGCCGAACGTCCCGCCGTCGCTGTCGTCTTTCGGTGACGTTCACCCCTGGGCGGACGGGTCGCGCAACACCGACATGACGTCATGCACGGAGCAGCTCGCCGGCGGCCGGTGACGAACCCGAGGCAACGCTGCTCGACGCGACAGAGCGACGTCGACCGCCGGCGGGTGATGCGGCGGCTCGCGGCGCCGGCAGAGGACCAATGCCCCTGGCGCGGTGGCGCCGCGCGCCGGCACCATCGAGGTGTCCGCTCCACCACCACGAGGAGACCTCATGCGCGCGTTGCGGCTGATCGACTGGAAGCACGATCCCGAGTTCGTCGAGGTCGACGATCCTGAACCGGGCCCCGGCGAGGTCCGCATCCGAGTCGGCGGTGCGGGCGCGTGCCACTCGGACCTCCACCTCATGTATGACTTCGAGAGTGGGCTCCTGCCCTGGGGGCCGCCGTTCACGCTCGGGCACGAAAATGCCGGTTGGGTCGATGCGCTCGGACCCGGCGCCTCGGGCTTCGAGGTCGGCGACGCGGTTGCCGTGTTCGGCCCCTGGGGCTGCGGGGCGTGCTACCGGTGCGCGCAGGGCATGGAGAACTACTGCGTACACCAGGCGAACTTGACGGTCGCGGGCGCTGGGCTCGGCGCCGACGGCGGCATGGCGGCGCACATGGTGGTGCCCAGCGAGCGCTACCTCGTTCCCCTCGGTGATCTCGATCCTGTCGATGCTGCGCCGCTCACCGACGCTGCGCTGACCCCGTATCACGCGATCAAGCGGTCGTTGCCCTTGCTGATCCCCGGGTCGACCGCTGTCGTGATCGGTGCGGGCGGCCTGGGCCACATGGCGATCCAGATCCTGGGCGCGCTCTCCCCCGCGCGCGTCGTGGCGGTCGACGCCAATCCGAGGGCTCTGGAGCTCGCGCGCGACGTGGGTGCTGCGGAGACCGTGCTGATAGGTGACGACGCCGTGGAGCAGGTCCGAACCTCAACGGATGGCCTCGGCGCCGACGTCATCCTCGACTTCGTGGGCGTCGACGAGACGCTTCGATTCGGCGCGAGCGCGGCACGCTCGCTCGGTCATCTCACCCTCGTCGGCATCGGGGGAGGCACGCTGCCGGTCGGGTTCTTCACCGTGCCCTACGAACTGTCGGTAGCGACCACGTACTGGGGATCGATTCCGGAGCTGATCGAAGTGATCGCACTCGCCCGCGCCGGGAAGATCCGTGCCCACGTGCAGCGGTTCTCGCTCGACGACGCACCCATGGCCTACGAGCAGATGCGCGCAGGTGAGCTACACGGTCGAGCGGTCGTCGTCCCGTCGTGAGCATCGACCGCATCGTCGTCGGCGCCGACAGGTCCGACAACGCCCGTGGCCCGGATCAGTCTGCTCGCGCATGAGGTCGGCGAGATCGCGGAGCTCGACTTCGATCGGTGATCGTTACTCCGAGCGGTGCGCTCGTCGTCGACGCGAAGCTGCGCCTGGTCACGCGACCGCAGCAGCCCGCGCGGACGTTCGAACTCGACTCAAGGGAACATGATGAACGACAGACAAACATCCGACGCCCAGTTCGAACGCCTCGGGCGACATCTCGACGATCTCGCGGCTCGCGCGACGCGTGCGGTGGCCGAGTTGCGGGTGCAGAGCCAGTTGATCGTCGACGACGTCGCGACGTGGAAGCAGCATCTCGATCTCTCACGAGTTGACGCGGAACTCGCCCGGATGTACGCCTGCGACGATCTGCGCCGGGCACGCGCCGCGTGGGACGAGCAGCAAGCGAGGATCACGCGGTCCCTCGACGAGGCTCGCGAGGACTCGGCGGCGGTGCTGCGCTCCTTGCATGCCGCATTGGTGGACGCGCTGCGCGATCTCAGTGAGACCCTCGACTTCGCAGCGCGCGCCCAGTGATGTCGGCGGGTTCCTGGGCGGAGCTCGCCGAGACGCATTCCGCGATTGTGGTGTTCGCCGGCGACCGTGCCTACAAGATCAAGAAGCCGGTGAAGTTTGACTTCCTCGACTTCTCGACCCGAGAGCTCCGCGAGGCGGCGGTGCATCGCGAGGTGGAGCTCAATCGCCGCCTCGCACCCGACGTCTACCTCGGCGTCTCCGACGTCCTCGACGTCGATGGATCAGTGTGCGATCACCTGATGGTGATGCGCCGGCTCCCGACGGATCGCCGGCTGTCCGCGCTGGTCACGACCGGCGCGGCTACCGACGACGACATCCGAGCGGTCGCCCGCACGATCGCGGCGTTCCACGGCCGCGCCGTTCACAGCGCCGCCAGCGACGCCGTCGGCACCCCGGCGCGCGTCGCCCGAAAACTGGAGCTCGATCTGGCCGAGCTGAAGACCTTCGCCGGTTCGGTCATCGACTCCGCCGTGCTCGACGAGGTCACCGATCGGGCGCTGCGTTATGTAAAAGGACGAGCTCGCCTGTTCGACAGCAGGGTCGCGGAGGGATGGGTCTGCGACGGACACGGCGACCTGCTCGCCGACGACATCTTCTGCCTCGACGACGGCCCGCGCGTCCTCGACTGCCTCGACTTCTCCGACGAGCTCCGCTACGGAGACGTCCTCGCTGACGTTGCGTTTCTCGCGATGGACCTCGAACGCCTCGGCGCACCGGAACTCGCGTCGGACTTCGTCCGCTTCTACGACGAGTTCTCGGGCGAGCATCATCCATCCAGCCTGGTCGACTACTACATCGCGTTCCGGGCGATGATCCGCGCCAAGGTGTCCGCGCTGCGGGTGATGCAGGGCGACGACACTGCCCGGCAGAGCGCAGCGGAGGTGCTCGAGCTCGCCCTCGACCATCTCCGACGGGGTCGCGTCGCGATGGTGCTCGTGGGCGGCGCACCCGGCACCGGAAAGACGACGACCGCGGAAGCACTGGGTGCGCGCAACTCGTGGACCGTGCTGCGATCCGACGTCGTGCGCAAGGAGCTCGCCGGATTGGATCCTCGTGCACCCGCGCCGGCGGGATTCAGAGAGGGCCTCTACTCGCCTGCGACCACCCGACGGACCTACGAGCAGCTGCTCAATCGGGCCCGGATCGCGCTCGAGCTCGGCGAATCGGTCGTGCTCGACGCTTCCTGGACCGATGCCGATCTTCGCGACGAGGCCGCGCGCGTGGCCGCGGCGACGTCAAGCGACCTCGTGGAACTGCGCTGCGACCTGGACCCGGAGGTCGCCGGCGCACGTCTGGATGGTCGTCGCGCGGAAGGAACTGACGCGTCGGACGCGGACCGCGATGTCGCCGCGGCGCTGCGAGCAGCCGCCGATCCGTGGCCGGAAGCGACGGTGATCGACACGTCGGCTTCCCGCACCGACGTCCTCAACTGGGCGGTGACAGCTTCCCGGGCGAACCCGATGTTGCTCGGCCTCGGTTTGACCACCGCCGACGCGCCTGGAGGTCGCCCATGACGGCGAACCTGCACGAGATCCCGTCCACGACTGCCTCGAGCTGCTGAAGTTCGGCACCTCGGGCGCATCGCCGTCGGCGGCTTCCGTGTCGCCGTTCCGATCAACGAACGGCTCATCGTGTGGGTCCGGTACCGACATGGCTGCTTGATTGACAGCGATCCAGGCAGGCGCCCCTTTTTTCTACGGCTAAGTCGATGTGGCCGGCTCGACACCGAGCCCGAGGTCCGGCACAGTGAGAATGGCGGTTGAAGCGCTCGCAGAGAATGATCGCGGCCCCATGTCCACACGAGTCGAACGAACGGAGCCCGGGGCCAGCGGCCTCGAGGAGCACGCGGTCCTGGCGCTGGTCGACGCGGCCCCCGACGGCATCGTCATGGCCGACGAGAACGGCCGGATCCTGTTCGCCAACCGTCAGGCGGAGGAGCTCTTTGGCTACCAGCAGCGCGAGCTGCTGGGGCGGTCGGTCGACGACCTGCTCCCCGATCACCTCCGGCGGGTGCATCGCGCGCACCGGACCCGCTACCGGGCGGAGCCGCGCCTGCGGTCGATGGGCGCGGGCCTCATGCTCTTCGGCCGGCGCGCCGACGGTACCGAGTTCCCCGTCGAGATCAGCCTGAGCCCCGTTGCCGGCGACGACGGGCTCCGAGTCGTCGCCGTCGTGCGCGACGTCACCGAGCGTTTGGTCGCGGACGCGGCGGACCGCGAGGTGCGCGATGCACTCGACGCCACTCGCGACGCGGTCCTCGTGCTCGATGCCGACACGCTCCGATTCACCTACGCCAACCAGGGCGCGACCGAGCAGGTGGGCTACGGGCGTGACGAACTACTCCAGATGACGATGCTGCACATCACCCCCGAGTTCACCGAGCGGCAACTGCGCGAGCTGCTCGGTCCGCTCGTCAGCGGCGAGCGCTCGTCGCTGACGTTCACCACCGTGCACCGCCATCGCGACGGCACCGACCTGCCGGTCGAGATTCTGATGCAATCCGTCTCCGGTGAGGACGGCACCCCGAAGCGCTATGTCAAGATCGTCCGGGACATACGCGAGCGTCTCGAAACCGAGGAACGACTGAAGGTAGCCGAGCAGCACTTGCGGGTGGTCGAGGACCGTGAGCGCATCGCGCGCGATCTGCACGACATCGTGATCCAGAAGCTGTTCGCCGCCGGCATGACGATCCAGAGCGTCTCGTCGCGCACCGCAGACGCCGAGCACGGCCACCGCCTGGCCACCGTCGTCGACGACCTCGATGACACCATCCGTGAGATCCGGTCCGTTATCTTCAGCCTCCACGCCGACGCGCCGGACTCAATGGGCGTACGCGCTGAGGTGCTCCGGGTCGCCGACGACGAGCGCGCAGCGCTGGGCTTCGAGCCCCGTATCCGCTTCGACGGCGCGGTCGACTCGATGGATGACCGGGTCGCGCAGGAACTCCTGCCGGCACTGCGCGAAGCTCTGTCGAACGTGGCCAAGCACGCGGGCGCGTCGGCGGTCGAAATCGTCGTCGAGAACGCCGCCGAAGTAACCCTCCGCGTACTCGACGACGGTCGCGGCATGCCCGCGACCCTCCCGAGCGGTCACGGCATCAAGAACCTCACGGAACGCGCCGAACGACTCGGGGGAACCTGCCGCGTCGCGTCAAGGCCTGACGGTGGCACCATGGTCGAGTGGAAGGTGCCGGCGTCGTAGGTCAGGAGCGGAGCACCAGCCGCTTGATGGCGTTCATCGCGGCGCCGCTCCTGCGAACAGTGCAGAACGTGGCCCGTTGCGATGCTCGCACACGTACGCGAGCCCCAGCGCGAGGTCGCGCGTTTCCGCGCGGCCGAAGAGGTAGTGGAGAATCACTGACGTTCACCCCGAGCTCGCATCGTCGTCATCGTCGTGCGTGCAGCAACGCGAACACCGCGGTTCGCCGACAGACACGAAGGTCCCACGTTGCGGTCGGGACTTTGGGCCCTGGGGAGAGGGCGCATCGCCGAGCAGGATCTTCGTCATGGCCTCACGACCCCTGCCGCTCGGGCTGGACCGCTCACCCGTCGTCGTCGTTTCCGACCCGTGAGCGGCCCCGAGTCCCAGACCCTCGCCTGGTACACCCTGCCGAGTCATCCACGCGGCGCGGGCAGGTCGCCCTGCTTCGAGGTCGTGGGGACCTTGGTTTACCCGGCCGACGGCCACCCTTCAGGGCCCTCGCCGCGACCCTGGTACCAGGTGCGTGGCGGGTTCGCGTACGCCGTCGACGGGCACCCCGCCGGAGTGTCCAGGGAGCCGCACTTCCGGATCACCGGAACTGCGGTGTACCCGTTCCCGGCCGACCCTGACGAGCTCGGGGTCGACCCGTGGTTCCAGGTGGCTGCGCCCGTCACATCGCAGTTCTAGCCGTCGAGGCTGTGCGGCCGGACGACCAAGACCGGACACTGGCTGGTCCTCACGACCCCATTGCGACGCTGCCGAGCGCGAGGCGGGCGAGGCCCGAACGCCCGTGCGTGCTCGTCACCACAAGTGATGCATCCAACTGCTGCGCGACGTCGGGGATCGCATCCGCCGGGTTGTAGTTGCGCACGACGTGGACGTCGGTCGCTGGCCGGAGCACGTCGAGCGCATGGTCGATCGCCGCCGTCCGCGCCTCGGCGGTCGCGACATCGAGCGCATCGAACACGTGCACGATCGCGAGTGGGAGCCCGAGGGCGCTCACCCAGGTCGTCGCGGGCACCAGGGCGGAGTCAGCAGCCGATGAACCGTCGTGGCACACCAACACGGGACCGGTCCACCGTGGATTCGCCCGTGGTGACCTTCGGCTCTACTGCCCACCGGCCAGCACCCGTACCTTCTCCACATGAGCAATGAGCGCGGCGAGGAGCCCACCCGGCGGCGATGGTCGTTCCCGATCGGCCGCGTCGCGGGCATCCAGATCCGCGTGCACGCCAGCTTCTTCCTGCTCGTCGCACTGTTCATCCTGGCCGGGAGCGCCCCGCAGGGCCCGGGCGTGGCCGCGTCGTTGGTCTGGCTTGTGGTGATCTTCGCCTGCGTTGTGTTCCATGAGCTGGCGCACTGCTTCGCTGGTAGGCGCCACGGGCTCGTCGTGCACGAGATCGACCTGTTGCCGATCGGTGGCGTCTCCCGCCTCGAGACCTTTCCCGAGACGCCTCGCGACGAATTCGCGTTGGCCATCGCGGGCCCGGCCGCGAGCGCCGCGCTCGGGGTCGCTGCCGCACTGGTGGCCGTGGCGTTTTCGCAGTCGCTGTATCCCATCGACCTGGTCTCCGGCCCGTTCCTCGCCCGCCTCGCGTGGCTCAACCTGCTGCTCGCGGCGTTCAACATGCTTCCCGCATTCCCGCTCGATGGGGGCCGCGTGTTCCGCGCCCTCCTCGAACGTCGCTACGACCTCGAGCGTGCGACGCGCATCGCCGGGCGCACCGGCCGCTGGCTCGCGTTCGTGCTCATCGCGGTGGGCATTATGTGGAACCTCTGGCTCGCGATCATCGGGGTGTTCGTCTACCTCGGAGCGCGCTCCGAGGAGGCGGCGACTCTGGCGCACCTCCGCCTGGTCGGGCGTCGGGTGCGCGACGCGATGCTCGTGATGCCGACCACGCTCGACGAGGCCGTCAGTACAGCCGAGATGCGTCAACTGGTGCGCCGGAACACGCAGGGAACGTTTCCGGTCGTGCGCGCCGGACGGTACGTCGGCGTCGTCGACGTCACGTCGATCGAGCGGGCACCGGCTGCAGCCAGCGCGGGAGACCTCGCCGATCGGTCCGCCGCGACGCTCGCACCCGAGGACGATCTCGAAGGGGACCTCCCCGCGTTGGCAACCGCACCAGCACACGCAATCCCGGTGCTCGAAGGCGGACGGGTCGTGGGCCTCCTTCGCACCGACGAGGTCAACCGGCTCGTCGCCGGGCGCGACCCCGGGGAGTCAATCTCTGGTTCGGAATGACGGCTCCGGATCGGTCTCCAGACGCGCCGCGAACACCGCCGCCTGGGTGCGCCGTTCCATGCCGAGCTTGGCCAGCAGGTTGGACACGTAGTTCTTGACCGTCTTCTCGGCGAGGTGGAGCTCGTTCGCGATCTGCCGGTTGGTGAGTCCGTCCGCGATGAGGACCAGGATCTTCCGCTCCTGCCCGGTGAGCCGTGCCAGGCGTTCGTCCTCGGGTGGCGGCCGCCGGAGCCGGTCGGTGACGCGCTGCACGATGGCCGGATCGAGGAGCGACTCGCCGCGCGCGACTCTCCGGACCGCGTCGACGATGTCGTTGCCCCTGATCTGTTTCAGGAGGTATCCCGATGCACCGGCGACGACCGCCTGCACGAGTGCCTCGTCGTCGGAGAACGACGTCAGCATCAGACACGCAATGCCGTCGTAGTCAGAGCGGATTTCGCGACAGACGGCGATCCCGTCACCGTCGGGCAACCGGACATCGAGGATCGCGACATCGGGTCGGGTGGCCGGGATCCGTGCCAGCGCCCGCGCCGCGGTATCGGCGTCGCCGACTACCTCGATGTCGTCTTCGGATTCGAGCAGCTCACGAACCCCGCGGCGGACGATCTCGTGGTCGTCGAGCAGAAACACACGGATTGCGTCGGTGTCGCCCATGAGCGCGAAGCCTACCGGCGAACGCTTCTCCGACTTGGCGGTGTGCTGCGAACTCTGGCCGGCGGTGAAGGCCATTCGGCCCTACTGGCAACGGGTCCGCGGTTGCACGATGGGCGCAACCATCAGGCCACACCGAGGGAGGCCACGTGCCCAAGACCCTGATCGTCCCACTCGACGGCTCGAAGCTCTCGGATCGGGCCCTCAGGTCCGCTCAGCGATTGGCGGCGCATCTCGGATCCTGCGACATCGTCGCGATGACGGCGTCAAGGAACCGCGATGATCGCGTGCGTCGCAGCCCGTGCCCCGTGGTCGTCGTCCGCGGTCCCCGATGACTGTATCTGACGGCACGAAGGAGTCCACCGGGATCCAGCCGTACGTCGACCAAAACGCCGCCGCGCCAACGCCCAGTCCCGCGCCCGCTACACGCCGACTCGTGGTTTTGACGCCGGAGGGCTGTCGGGAACGGCTGGAGGCCGCCCATGTCGGACGAGTGGTATTCGTCGACGGACGCGGGCCCGTCGCGCTCCCGGTCAACTACTGCGTCTTCGACGGAAACATCGTCTTCCGGACCGCGGCGAACTCGAGCCTTCTCGCTTCCTCCTACGCGGGACGGGTCAGCTTCCAGATCGACGACATCGACGAAGACGATCGCGTGGGTTGGAGCGTGCTCGCGACGGGTCACGTCGAACGCGCCACCGGAGAGACCGGGCTCCGCGCCTTGCAGGAGCTCGGCGTCGACCCGTGGGCCGAAGGCCATGGGACCGAGTACCTGCAGCTGGTCGTTCGCAACGTCACCGGGCGTCGTCTCGCGGTCGACGACGCGCACGAATCCCGACATTGAGGGTCGAGGGCTCTCCCCCGTCTCGGTTGACGGCTTCGTTGGTTCCACTACGGTTGCGGGCGATCGGAACGAGGCAAGTCTGTGTGCTTCTCAGCCGAAGCGGACTTCGTCAGTGGAGTCGTCATCGGCGCGATCGGAGTGGCGACGCTCTCGAAGGTCGAGAAGCCCCGCGAGATCCCGCTTGCATTGCTGCCGGTGGCGTTCGCGCTGCATCAGATCGCCGAAGGGTTCGTCTGGCGTGACCTGGATTCCGGGGCCTCACACGCTTCCGGTGTTGCGGTGTACCTCTACGTCGCGTTTGCCTGGGTAGCACTCCCGGTCGTCGCGCCGTTCGCGATCATGATCCTCGAGCCGCCGGGTCGGCGTCGCCGCACGATCGGTCTCTTCGTCGTGATGGGTGCGATTGCCGGCGCGTACCTCGCCGCCGCCGTTGTCCGCGGCGACGTGTCCGCCCATGCGGTCGAGCACACGATTCAGTACGGCGGAGCTGGGCGCTACGCGACCGCGGCCACCGTGTTGTACATCGTGGCGACCTGCGGGGCGCCGTTGCTCTCGGGCTTCCGGGCCATCGTTTGGTTCGGCGTCGCCAACCTCCTCGCTGTCGCCGCCTTCGCCGCCGTCCAGGCTGAGGGGCTCACGTCGCTCTGGTGCACCTGGGCGGCGGTCGTCAGTGTGTTGATCTACCTCCAGTTCGTGCGGTGGCGCCGGGGTGACGAACCGGAGCCGGAGCTGCTCACGCCGCCGACCACACCAATGGACACCGATCTGCTACATCCATGAACCGGATCTCCACGTTTGGCACCGAGGTCGGCTCGGTCAGCACTGAGATCCGACACCCAGGTCGGTCGGTTGACCGCTCGACGAGGACCGAACCTCAACCCCGGGCCAGTGCTGTCGATTGGCTCGCGTCGCCATGCCGGGTCGGGCGGACCTGCAGCGGGCCGCACCGGCATTCGGAGATGGGCCTTGAGGGCCCGGAGCGTCAGCGGGTTCCGATCCACGCACCGCAGTTCGAGGTCACGAAGCCATAGTCGGTGGCCGCGATGTCGACCATACCGCTCTGGCCGCTCGCGATGACGTTGTGACCGCCGACGACCGCGTCCTGCGGGACCCGGAACCCGAAGCTGCTGACTCGCTGCCAGCTGCAGGTCATGGGTGACGTCGCTCTATACGTGCCGGGTGGGACCTCGAGGCCCACCCGGAAGTCGCCGTCGCCGCCGAGCACGCCATAGATACTGACCCCGAACAGCGTGTCGAACGGCCCGCCGGCTTGCACCCAGGGCTGACAATCCTGCGTGTTGAACCGTATGTCTCCGGGATTGTTCACATTGACGTAGCGGGGACCAGCCCGAGCCGGCTCGACGACGCGCGCATTGACGACACCGCCGAACGGATAGGTGTCCGTGCTGAAGCTGCAGTTCGGCCCACCGGCAGAGTGCCACAGCCCGTTTCCGATTACGCCGTTCTGCAACTGCGGCGCGACGGGGTAGGAACCGCTACCTCCGAAGCACGCAGTCAGCGCGAGCGCGCTAGCGGCGATGATCCCGAACAGTCTCACTGACCGCATGCGAACTCTCCTCATCGACCTGACCGCGTGCCAGAACTGCAGCCAAAGGGTCGCGCCTCCACTACGGATCCACTAGATCCGAAGGTCACACGGCTGAACCAGCAGAACTCATCGCTTGATCGGTGGCCGCTCGCAGGTGAAACGAGAGGAGACGCACGTGAAACCGCCGATGCGCTCGGTCATACGCGAGGTTCGGTCGCGGCTCGACTGAGGTCGAGATGTCCAATCATCGGGACCCGCGCGATGCTGAGCGGGTGGTCTCTTCGCCGCCCTTCGAGCGCCACCGCGCCGGACGCGCCGGTTGGTTGCGCGCGGCGGTTCTCGGAAGCCGATGATGGCATCGTCTCCACGGCGAGCCTGATGCTGGGCGTCGCCGCATCGAGCGCCTCCCATGGCGCCGTAGTTACCGCCGGACTTGCCGCTCTGGCAGCCGGCGCGATGTCGATGGCAGCCGGCGAATTCGTCTCCGTGAGCTCCCAGCGAGATGTCGAACTGGCTGACCTTCGCATCGAGCGGCGAGAACAGGCAACAAATCCAGCAGCGGAGCTCGATGAACTCACGGCCATCTATCGAACTCGTGGTCTCGACGAAGAACTGGCCCGACGAGTAGCCGAGCAGCTCAGTGCCCACGACGCGTTAGCCGCTCATGCCCGCGATGAACTTGGCCAGCGCGCCGAGTCAAGGGCCCGCCCGCTGCAAGCCGCATGGGTATCAGCGACGTCGTTCTCGGGCGGGGCAATGGTCCCCCTTGTCACTTTCATCGTCGCGCCCGCAACCGCGCGGGTTGCCCTGGTCGCGTTGAGCGCGCTCATCGCGCTCAGCGTCCTCGGGGCACTCGGCGCCCAGATCGGAGGCGCACACCGAGGCAAGGCGGCCTTCCGGGTCCTCGTCGGCGGCGCGATAGCCATGGCCGTGACGGCCGTGGTCGGACATCTCGCCGGAGCGGTAGGCATCTGAGCCCGACCGAAGATGCCACCCAGCACACTCCAGCGAACAGAGCCGCGTAGCTTCGAAGAACGAAGCGATCCTGGCATCCAGGATCCCTGCGCTGCCCTTCATCGCCAACTCTCCCCGCTCGGTCCGAACGTCTGACGAGTTTCCTGCTCATCGAGACGAAGCGAACGCGGTGGGCACTTCCCTTGCGCCTCGCGCATGCAGTCAGCCGGTGAATGCCGGCGAAACTTGTACTGCGGTTGCGACCGGAGCCGCGGCGCGCGTCACCGTCTCGGGGCTCACCTCGACTTGGCCGGGCGACGGCGGCGTGGTGGGCGTGGCAAAGGTGTTGGTCACCGTGAGCAGGTCCGTGCGGTCCTGTGCGATCACGACATCTGGTGATACGACGACGTTGTTCGCTCCGCCGGTTGCGGTCTCCACCGCGCTGCAAGTCGAACCTTCGGGGATGTTGCCAAGTGGCAACGACGTCTCCGAACGCACGGGAACCAGAGCGCCGCTCGAATCGAAGACGAGACTCCAGTGTCCGGTCGATTCACCATTGAGGGTGCAGGAAACCACGACCGTGAAGGTCGTGCCGGGGGGGATGGTCGCTCCCGGTTCGAGCACCACATCCTTCTGGACGTTGAGGGTGCCGTACCACGCCCAAGCCGGGGTTCCGTTGGCTAGTCCGACGCCGGTCATCGCGGCCGCGAGCACAATGACCGCACACAGAGTACGACTTCCACGAAACATCAACTGCACCATCCCCGATCGAAAACCCCAAGTCGTCACGCGCTTTCGACCAGCATCCTCCCCAGAACGCGAAGCGGGAGCCAGAGTCGAAATGCCCTACTGCAGGGAGAGCGTTTGCGGTGTCATTCGGTGATGAGCTCCAGCGTCGACGCCGCGGGGGTCTCGGCGCGTGTGACTCTTACTGAGTCCGCAGCACAGTCGACGGAGACTGTTCTGAAGCGACTCGAGACCACTGGCGAGGGTCTGACGGCCGACGAAGTAGCTCGCCGGCGTACGCGAGTCGGTTCGAATGTGATCGCGGTGCGACGGGTCCGCGTGTGGGAGGTGCTCGGACGCCAGTTCCGTAGCGCCTTGTTGTTGTTG
This sequence comes from uncultured Actinomycetes bacterium, assembly GCA_963819735.1. GTDB lineage: Bacteria > Actinomycetota > Acidimicrobiia > IMCC26256 > DASPTH01 > CAWFXC01. The sequence continues at coordinate 428,925 of CAWFXC010000004.1, forward strand.
TTGGTGGTGACGGCAACCCTGTCGTTCTTCGTCGGGGATCGGACCGACGCGGTGATCATCGGGATCATCTTGGTGGCATCGATCGGGCTCGGGTTCGTCAACGAGTACCGCGCCGAGTTGGCTGCGCAAGCACTCCACACTCAGATTCGACACGAGGTGGTCGTGCGACGAGATGGTCACTTCCAGTCCATCGACGTGACCGATCTGGTGCCTGGCGACGTGGTGCGCCTGACTATCGGTCAGGTTGTGCCAGCTGATGTGCGGATCATCGCTGCTTCAAGTCTCGAGTGCGACGAGGGAGTACTGACCGGCGAGTCGTTGCCGGCGGACAAAGCGACGGTGCCGGTCCCAGGCCACGTCGCGCTCGGGGACCTGTCGTCGTGCGCATTCATGGGCACGGTGGTGAGCAACGGCGACGGTGAAGGAGTCGTGGTCGCCACGGGTCGCAGCACCGAGTTCGGCAAGATCGCCGCCGGGTTGAGCGAACACCAAGAAGTGACCGAGTTCCAGACCGGGCTTCGGCATTTCTCGGTGCTGCTCGTCCAAGTGGCGGGAGTCCTGACCACCTCGATCTTCGTGATCAACCTGATCCTGCAGCGGCCGCTGCTCGAGTCGCTCCTGTTCTCCCTTGCGATCGCGGTGGGTATCACCCCGCAGCTTCTCCCAGCGGTGGTCACGACCAGCCTGGCAACGGGATCGCGCCGTCTTGCCCAGCAGGGTGTATTGGTCAAGCGACTCGTTTGCATCGAGGACCTCGGCGACATCGAGATCTTGCTCACCGACAAGACCGGCACCCTGACCGAGGGGCGTATCAGCTTCGTCCGAGCGTTGAACCCGGATGGATCGCCGGATCCGGATGTGTTCCGGCTGGGCCTGCTCTCTAACGAGGCCGTCCTCGAAGCCGGTCATGCCGTGGGCGGCAATCCTCTTGATATCGCCCTATGGGAAGCCCCCGCGGCGGCAGACGCATCCCTTGAAGAAGTGCGCCGTCTCGGAACGGTCCCCTTCGATCACAACCGTCGGATGTCGACCGTGCTCATCCAGAACTCAACGGCCGGTCAGTTACTCATCACCAAGGGCGCACCCGAATCGGTGCTCGCGAAGTGCACGAACGTGCCCGACTCGGCTCGGCAGGTCCTCGACCGCGAGTTCGCCGATGGCGGACGCGTGGTCGCGGTAGCGACTCGTTCCGCCCCCGAAATCGAAGCTGTCTCCGCGACCGACGAACACGATCTCGCGCTCGAGGGGTACCTCGTATTCCTGGACCAACCCAAACTTGACGCCGCCGCGTCGCTCAAACGCCTCGCCAACCTTGGGATCACTGTCAAAGTGGTCACTGGCGACAATGCGATGGTCGCCGAGAAAGTGTGCCGCGACCTCGGCCTCAAAGTTGGTACCACGATGACCGGCGTCGATATCGCCGCGCTCGACGACAACGCACTGCGTGCCGGCGTCGTCGACACCACGATCTTCGCCCGCGTCAGTCCGGAACAAAAGGCTCGACTGATACGCGCGCATCGTGCCCCCGACCGCGACGTCGCATTTCTTGGTGACGGTGTCAACGACGCTGTGGCACTCCACGCGGCTGACGTCGGGATCTCGGTCGAGTCGGCTGCCGACGTCGCGAAAGACGCCGCTGACATCGTCCTGCTGAAGAAGGACCTCGGCGTCCTCGCCGACGGGGTTGCCGAAGGACGCCGAACGTTCGCGAACACCATCAAGTACGTCTTGATGGGCACGTCGTCGAACTTCGGGAACATGTTCAGTGCCGCGGTCGCCTCGACGTTCCTCTCATTCCTCCCGATGCTTCCCAGCCAGATCCTGCTCAACAACCTGCTCTATGACACGAGCCAGATGGCCATCCCTACCGACCTCGTCGATCCTGAACTCCTCGCCCGCCCGTCGCATTGGGACATCAAGTTCATCCGGCGGTTCATGCTGACCTTCGGCCCCATCAGTTCGATCTTCGATTTCCTCACGTTCGCGATCATGCTCGGCCCGTTCGCCGCGGGCCCGGCGCTGTTCCGCTCCGGATGGTTCGTCGAATCCCTCGCGACCCAAACGCTGGTCGTGTTTGTGATCCGCACGCACCGCGTGCCGTTCTGGCGCAGCCGGCCGAGCCGCCCTCTTCTGATTGCCGTATTCGGGGTCATCATCGTCGGTGCGTTCCTGCCGTATTCGCCGTTCGCCCACGACCTGGGCTTCACCGCACTCCCCGCGGAATTCTTCGCAGCCCTCGCCGGCATGGTCGTTCTCTACCTCTTACTCGTCGAACTCACGAAACGCCGCTTCTTCGAACATGTCCCTGGGCCCGTTCACCCTCAACGGCCACCCGAGCTTGCACGAGAACGACGACTACGACGCCGGGCATCGCGCTGGATCCACCGCAGGCCACACACCATCGGCGTTTGATCGCACAACGACGGCGGGCTTCGCAGCGTTCGCGCGGGCGAACAGCGAAGGCGCGCCGATGCGCCGAGATCCCACGGGCGACCCCCTCGGGACGTCTGGCCCTGGCGCCCCAATGGCATCTGTCGCAAGCTCGACGCAGAAAGACATTCGCGCCAACCGATAGGAAGGAACACGATGAGGATGTCGTTCGGGTGCGAAATCGGTCACGAGCCGGAGCACTACGTCGCTGGCCACACGGTTCGGGTCAGCCTCGAGCGAGGACTCTGTCCCATATGCCCGAGCCAAGAGCTCGAAGGCCGAGCGTACGGGGGCTTGGAATGGGCGACTTGCCCGTGCTGCGGATCGCGATGGCGACTCGAAGACGACGGTTTCGCGGTACGCCCTGGGCAAATCCTCGAGACGTGGACCACGTGACGCGCTTCGCTTCCCGGCGAACCGCGCCGGCGTGTTACGAGTGAAGTCGTGCTCGACAGTCCGTGCCCCGCTCTCGCCCAGGCGCCGTCGCCAGCAGGGATGACGCCGGTCTGGGCGGCCCCCGAAGAGTGCCCGGGCAGGACCTTCGCCTCTGAAACCGGTACCCGCGGTAGTGCAAGATCGCCGGATGCACGATCGGCGGTGACTCGAGACGATGGGTACGGCCGCACACCAACGGTCAAGGGAGCTCAGATGCGAGGCACCCAGTGGGAGACCGAATCGTCGTCAAGACAAGGACCACTCGATGAGCGATTCGACATCTTCTGAGTTCGGCGACGGTGCGGCGGTCGAGGTCATCGTCTTCCAGCATGGAGCCGAGATCCATCGCGAGCTGTGTGAGAGCACCGAGCAGGCCGCCACTGTCGTCGACCTCTGGAGCGAGCGCGACGGCGTTGAATGCCAGGTTGACGACCTCTCGATCCACCACGGCCCGAATGACATCCTGGAACCGTCTCCCGACATGGATCCCGACGACGAATACCCCTCGGACGGAATGCGCTGAACACCTGCCCGAAATGGCCTTGTCGCTCGTGACCGGCAGGTGTCACGCGGCGTGGAGGAGGTCGGAGGCGATTCGACCGTCAATCTCGGAGAAGTAGGTTTGCCGTGTTGATTCTGATTCTCACCGGTGCCTACGCGCAACGGATGGCGCACCGTGCTTGAGGGCGTCGACGTCGGCTCGCAATCCGTCGGACGTTACGCGGACGACGCAGGTGCAGAGGCAGTGGACGCACTCCGCGATCTGGCGGGCCCGTTGCGCGGCGCCCGGGTCCTGCACGTCAGCGCCACCCCGTACGGCGGCGGAGTCGCCGAAATTCTTCGATCGGAGATTCCGCTACTGCGAGATCTCGGTCTCGTGGCCGACTGGCATCTCATCAGCGGCGACGACGCGTTCTTCACGGTGACCAAGTCCATCCACAACTGCCTGCAAGGGTCGAGCACGGGCCTCACTCCGGCCGACGAGCAGCACTACCTCGCACAATCAACCCACAATGCCCGCATCCTCGACGAGTCCTACGACTTGATCGTCGTGCACGACCCTCAACCCCTCGCACTCCCGGAGCTCCGCGGTAGGGGCAACAGTCGATGGATCTGGCGTTGCCACATCGACACTTCCGAACCGAACCCCGAGGTCTGGGGATTCCTCCGTCCGTTCGTCGCAGGCTACGACGCTGCGGTGTTCACGCTCGGCGGCTTCGTGCCCCCTGAGTTCCCCATCGAGCGCGTCGAAATCATTCCGCCCGCCATCGACCCCGAAAGTCCGAAGAACATTGCGCTCGGGACGGTGCTCGCCACCCGGGTGCTCGAATGGATCGGAGTCGACACGCACCGCCCATTCGTGACCCAGGTCTCCCGGTTCGATCCTTGGAAGGATCCGCTCGGGGTGATCGACGCCTATCGTCTCGTGCGCGAGGAAGTTCCTGATCTGCAGCTGGCGCTCGTCGGGTCGATGGCTCTCGACGATCCCGGAGGCTGGGATATTTACCGCCAGATCATCGCCGCCACCCGCGCTGATCCCGACATTCACGTCTTCACGAACGTCACCGGTATCGGCAATGTCGAAGTCAACGCATTTCAGAGCCTGGCCCAGGTCGTGATCCAGAAGTCGATCCGCGAGGGCTTCGGGCTCGTCGTCTCGGAGTCGCTCTGGAAGCGCACGCCCGTCGTCGCCGGACGAGCAGGCGGCATTCCTCTCCAGCTCCAGGACGGCGCCGGCGGATATCTCGTCGACTCAGTCGACGAGTGCGCGGCTCGCGTCTACGAGCTGCTCCAAGATCCCCGTCAGCGCCAGGACCTCGCGGAACGCGGCCGGTCGCTCGTCCGCGACCGGTTCCTCCTCACCCGACTCCTCGCCGACGAACTTCGGCTCTACGCATCCGTCCTCGGTACCAAAGCCCGTGACGCTCCGGGCATGTTGGTCGGGCTCTCCGGCGAACACCGGGACCCGGTCTGCGGTATGCGCATTGACGGCACCCGTCCGCGTCATCTCAAGTACGACGGTCGGGATCACTATTTCTGCTCGCGCTCCTGCGAGGAGGAGTTCGCCGCCGATCCTGATCGATTCCTGCGCGCGGTGCGCCTGCTGCCACGCATCAACCGCGCGCGGCGCTGGTATGCGCAGCATCGCGAGCACACCGAGGAGCCGCCGCCTACCTCGTAGGCAGGGCCGCGACTACGTCCACGCCCGCGTTCAAGACGCGGTACCGGCCACTCAACGTGCGTCTCACAAACGTCTCGCGGCGGGTTGCATCGCGTCCGGGACGATCAGCGCGCTCACCGTCGTCAGACTCGCACCGCCTTGATCAGAACCCGCGATGGTGCCCGTCGGTCCCTGTCGAGAGGGGCGCGGACCTCCAAGACGCCGTCCGCGTACGTCGCGCTGACGTCCTGATCGCTCGTTCCGCTCGGCAACGGAACGATGCGGACCAGACTTCCCGAAAGTGAGAGCACGTCCGGCTCCTTTCGGAACGGAGCGTCTATCGATCGAACCAATCGCGTGCCGCGGGCGTGTCTCGCTCCGCATCCGGTAGAGCCTTTGCCCTCAGCTGCTTTCCCATGGTCGTGTCCCTTCTCGTGTCGGCTTTGATCACCACCTTGGCCTCCAAGGAAGGTGATCGGTGTGCAACCTCTCGTGCCGCGGCGCCCAACGGTGAAACGATCGTTCGGAGCGATTCGCTCACGAGTGGGTGTGCTCCGCTCGGTCGCGCAGACCTCTCATCATCTTCTGTTCCATGACGAAGTGCACGAGCGCGAACAGGCGGGAATCAGGTCCTCCCGATGACCGGACGATGAGCCGGCAGCGCTCATCGTCGATCGGTTCGACGAAGAAGCCCCATGCCGCGTGTGCCCTTGCGCCCGACTGCAGCCGCTGCCAGTCGTCGGGCGCGACCAGAACCAATGCCCTCGCTGGCTGTACCAGCGCCACGGTCTGCTTGCCGCGGTCGTGCCAGAGGCTTTCGTCGGCCAACCAGACCGTGTCGCCGGTGGAGAGGTGCTGCCATTCGGCGACGATCTCCGAGGCATTCCGCATTCGCGCTCCTACGATGTTCTCGAGCGGGGTGTAGCTGTAGAAGCCGCCGCGGTCCTGACCGATCTGGACGAGCCATGTCCAAAGATTCTCAGCCGACGATTCGACGGTGATCGCCCGTGTCGAGCGCTCGCAGCCTGGGGTGACCAGGTCGTCGATCGGCAGTGACATTGTCAGCTCGGCGTCGGTTGCGCCCCACGCCTGATACCACGGCTCCAATCTCCGTGCGTAGGCCACGCCGAGGGCAGCGATGGCCGCGAGCCCGGAGAATGCCGCGACACCGCGTGCCCGTGGTGCAGACCTGCGCCGTTCGGTTCGGCTGACGGGTTGCATGGCGCTCACCTCGGACCTCCTGGTTCGGGACCTCTCCGCTCTTCGCGCTGTTCTTCTCAAGCCGCTTCGGGTCACACTGACCACTGGGCTCGACCGGACACAGAGTCGAAGGTCATTGATTGTTCGTGGCCGCGACGGCGATGAGCGCGGAGTAAGGGGGCTTGGGACTTTCGCCCCTTTCGCACGTCGGTTCCGAGAGAGCTCAATTCGATCATGGACAGCGCTCCCTACCGCGACCTCCGAGCCAAGGAGTGCCGAGCACTGCTCCGATCCGAAGGCATCGGCCGCGTGGGCGTGAGCGTGAAAGCACTGCCGGCGATCTTTCCCGTCCGCTACGCGATGCTCGACGAGGAGCTCGTTTTCCCAATCTCTCGGACAGGGATGCTCCACGAGTCACTGTCCGGCGCGATCGTTGCGTTCGAAGCCGACCGCATCGACCAAGCCCACGCTGACAGTTGGAGCGTCTTGGTCGTTGCAAAGGCGCAACTGATCACTGACCTTGACGACCTCGAGGAGGCTGGCCGTCTACCACTCGCGGCGTGGGGTAGCGACCACGAGGCATGTTTCGCGCGAATCTCGTGCGAGCGCATTTCTGGACGCGCCTACAGCAGTACCCGGGTGCCCGCGAGCGGGTACTCACCCTCCGAACGGAGCGCGTGAGCGAAGATGGCACAACGAGCCGAACCCGACGAATACGGCGCCGAGATCCTCCTCGCGGACGGCGGATCCGCACGCGTACGTGCCCTGCGCGGCGACGACGAACCGGCGGTCCGTGACCTCTACCAGAAGGCTTCCGACCGCAGCCGCTACCTTCGCTTCCTTTCGCCGCTTCCGGTCGAGGCGGCCGTGCGCACCGAGCGGCGGTGCATCGACGACCAACGCAGCTTCGCACTCGTCGCCGAGGTCGAAGGCAACGTGGTGGCAATCGCCGAATGTGACGTCCTCCACGAGGATGACGCGACCGGCGAGGTTGCGTTCATCGTGCGCGATGACTGGCAAGGACGCGGTGTGGGCACGATGCTGCTCGAACACCTGGCCCGCGTCGCTGCCGAACGCGGAGTCAATCGCTTCGTGGCGACTTTCCTCCTCGAGAACAAGCCAATGCGGCAGGTCTTCGCCGATTCCGGCTACACCGTGTCATGGGCGCCACCCAGCTGTGGCGTCGGGGAAGCAACGCTCGATCTCACCCCGAACACGAGTTTTCGAGCAGCCCACCGCGCACGTGAACATACGGCAGCAGCGCGGTCCATGCAACGGATCTTCGCGCCGTCGTCGATCGCAGTCGTCGGTGCCGGACGTGACCTCGACTCGATCGGCAACCTCATCGTCCGCAATCTCGCCGCGGGTGGTTTCGTCGGGTCGGTCTTCCCGGTAAATCCTCACGCGCGGACGATCGCGGGGCTCCGCGCCTACCGGAGCGTCGCTGAACTCCCGGACCCAGTCGATCTGGCGGTGATTGCGGTGCCGGCCGCTGCGGTCCTCGAGGTCGTGCGCCAGTGCGCCGCGAATGGCGCTCGTGCGGTCGTCGTGATCTCCGGCGGATTCGCCGAGCTCCCAGGTGGCGAACAGACCCAACGCGACCTCGTGGAGATCGCACGCCGCAACGGGATGCGCGTGATCGGTCCGAACTGTGTCGGCATCCTCAACACCGACCCGGCCGTTCGCATGAACGCCACATTCGCGCCCATTGCCCCCGACCCCGGTCGAATCGGATTCGCGTCCCAGTCCGGCGGTGTCGGGATCGAACTGCTCTCCCGAGCCCACGCACTCGGTCTCGGAGTCTCGACCTTCGTGTCGCTCGGAAACCGAGCCGACGTCTCGCCGAATGATCTGCTCCAGTACTGGTCCGACGATCCGACAACCGACGTTGTGCTGCTCTACCTGGAATCGATCGGGGATCCTCGCGAGTTTGCCCGCCTGGCCCGCGACCTCTCACCTCGCAAGCCGATCGTCGCGATGAAGAGCGGCCGGAGCGCCGCCGGCGCCCGTGGCGCGCGATCCCACACCGCGGCGTTGGCCGATCTCGATAGCGCCATCGACGAACTCTTCCGCACCACAGGAGTCATTCGGGTCGACACGCTCCAGGAGATGTTCGATACCGCGGCGGTCGTTGCCCACCAGCCACTGCCGTCCGGGAGGCGAGTGGCCATCATGAGCAACGGTGGCGGTCCAGGGATTTTGGCGGCTGACGCCTGCGTCGCGGCAGGACTTGAGGTGCCGACGCTTTCGGACGCCACGCAACGGGCGGTGGAACGCGTGACGCCGCCCGGCGCCGGTGTCCAGAACCCGGTGGACCTCATCGCCGCGGCGAGCGCCGACGTCTACCGGGCTGCAGCACGCGTACTGCTGGCCTCCGATGAAGTCGACGCACTCATGATCTTGTACGTGAACCCGGGCATCACGCGGCTCGACGACATCAAACAGGCCATCGCCGACATCGCCCGCGAAGCCGGCGAAATTCCGGTCGTCGCGTGCTTCCTGGGCATCGACGGTGTCGTTCGCCCCCTGACCGTGGCCGACACCTCCCGCCTGGTCCCGGCATTCGAGTATCCAGAACCGGCGGCGAACGCACTGGCGCGTGCCTCGCAACTGGGCGAATGGCGCCAGAGCCCACCGGGAACGATCCCCGAGCTCTCGGTCGCCCGCGCCCGGGCTCGCGAGCGCGTCGCGTCTCAGCTCGCCCAACGGCCCGAGGGCGGTTGGGTCGCGAACGACGTCGCGATCGGCATCCTGGGCGACTACGGAATTCCAGTACTGGAAAGCCACTGTGCATCCACCGCCGACGAAGCGATTGCGATTGCGGAGCTGTGCGGCTTTCCGGTCGCCCTGAAAGCCGCTTCCCCAGACCTGCTGCACAAGACCGATGTTGGCGGTGTTGCGCTCAACCTCGATACGTGCGACGCGGTGCGCGATGCCTTCGCCCGCATGTGGCAGTCACTCGGCGAGACGATGGGTGGCGCGGTCGTGCAACCCATGGCCGACGCAGGGGTGGAAGTCATCGTCGGCATCAACCACGACCCGCGGTTCGGCCCCCTCGTGCTCTTCGGAACCGGAGGAATCGGCGCCGAGCTCCAACACGACATCGTGCTGCGCATACCACCGCTCACCGATATCGACGTGCACGACGCGCTCCATGCATTGCGGGCCTCGCCCATGTTGTTCGGCTACCGCAACTCGCCGGCGGTCGACATCAGCGCCCTTGGTGACCTGCTGGCCCGCATCGGCCGCCTCGCAGTCGACATCCCCGAAATCGCCGAGCTCGACTGCAACCCGGTCGTGGCCTCAACGAGCGGCGCCGTCACACTCGACGTCAAACTCCGGTTGGCGCAGAACCCGACACCGCATGATTTCTTCGACGAGGACCTTCGAACATGAATGGACAACGACAGCTTCCACCCCAACCTGCTGACCTGGGGTACCAGCTCGATCAGCTCGCGGCACGCGCGATTCGGGCGGCGGCCGATCTGCGACGCCAGAGCCGCTCGATCCTGGAGGATCTCAACGCCTGCCGTTGCGACCTCGAGCAGGTGGGACAGCCCGATACCGGCGCTTGTCCTCCAGATGCTGGCGACCTCGCGAAGGCCGCGGCACGGTTGCACCTTCAGACAGACGACATCCGCCGACGTCTCACCGAGGCTCAGAGCGAGGCAGCACACGCGTGGCGCGCGGTGCGTGACGGCATCAATACCTCACTTCGCGATGCATGCCGCGCGTTCGAGCCAACCACCTGCGGAGACACCCGCTCATAACCATCGACGCGTGGTGGCGCGGTGTCGACGAGCTGGAGGACACCCTGGAACACCACTCGGGCCTCTTCGGACTCTCCGATGTGAGCGCCGACGCGCGAGAAGTGATCGCCGTTCGGGACCGCGGAGATCAGCGGGCGACGCGCGCTCGACGTCTCCGTCCACCGCATCAGCGCCGGTCGGCACGATGCTCGCCGCGCTCGATGGTCTCGATGCCGTGGTGTTCATGGGTGGTGTCGGCGAGCACGCGCCGGAGATTCGAGCCCGCGCGGTTCGCCCGTTTGCGTGTCTCGGCCTATCCGTCGACGATCAGGCCAAAGCCCGCGCGCGCCGACAGCTCGAGCCTCGACGCGTCCGTACGCATACTCGTCATAGCCAGTCATGAAGACGCCGTCATCGCCGAGTCGATCCGCGCGCTCGTGAGCTGAGCATCGTTCCAGGGTGCCGGCCAGGCGCGTCTGAACTCTCGCGCGTCAGCAGCGAAGGAACCGGCGATTTCACCCGCGGCAAAGGCGAGTTCAGGCTCTTCGAAATCCTTGACCGCTTCGAGCAGCCAACTCGCGGCGACGACCGCGTCGTGATGACGACCGAGCGCGTCCTGCAGCGCCGCCAGTCTCTCCGCCACTTCCTGAGCGTCCTTCCCAACCACCGGTGCGATCGCCGCGAACGCATACCGAGCTTGCTTCACGCACTTACGCACCTCGTGCAGTCCGGCGTCGCTCGGCGGCATCGCAAGCTGGTCGATCCTGCGACAGAGCTTGCTCCACGGACGCCGTACCAGGTCCGCGGCACGGTCGGCCGCCGGTTGCGTACGTAGCGCCTTCGGCAACCTCGGGACACCCGCCGCTTCCACCAGTCGATCCACCAGGGTCAGATAGCGCGGTGATCGCATGGCATCCAGCAGCGCCTCACGACGGAGTCGATGGATCTCGTTGAGCCGATCGAGGAGTCGCGTCATCGTCCACTGCTGTTCCGTCGGGAGTTCCCCCGCCTTGGCGACGATCTTTACCAACAGGACGTCGAGATCCCGCACGCGCCCGAGCAGCTCATCAAGCCATGCCAGCTCGCGCCGGAGCGGTTCGCTCCAGCCTCGCTCCAGGATCGGCCGGAAGACCCGTAGGTCGGAGCGCAACCACCGAGTCGCGATGCGAGCCTGACGAACTCCCTCCGGGTCGTCACCGGCGCGAACGATGGGATCGCTGCCCAAGAGGAGCTCGACAGCCCCCGCGATCGCTCCCCGCACGAGCTCGTCCAGGGTCCAATCAGCCTGACCGCCAAGCTCACCGGCGGGCGTCGCGAACCTCGCACTTGGGTTCTCGATCACCTCGACATCATGCGCGCCCATGGCGAGTCCTCATCGAATCGCGGCCGTCACGACCATCGTGATCCTCCGCGCAGGCGCCTGATAGGGCCGTATGACCCGGAGGAGCGAATCGGGAGCCACCGACGACGGACGCGTTGGCCGATCGATATGACCTCCTCCTCTAGGCCACTGTCGTGGCGCAGGCCTGACTCGACCGATGACAACGACCGCGATACCGCCCGGCCACTACGTCGCCGTCTGCTACCTGCCGGGCCACTACCGCGAAGGCAAGCACCTGGACGTCACGGTGCCCTGACGACTCATCGGTCGTGTCACGGGAAAGAGTCGGCGGGCGTCTCGCGTCACGGACTCCGGCTCGTCGCGCTCAGCTGCTTCCTCTAGGCTTCGTCGGCCGCGATCCGGCCGACCGTGTGGAGTTCGACCACGATTCCGTCGGGATCGGGTACCTCGATATACCAACCCAGGTGTCCTTCCTTCGGGCCGGAGTACCCAACTTGCAGTGCCTGCAGATGTCGACTCCAGCCGGTGAGATCGGCGACCTCGGAGATGCTCAACGCGACGACGCAGAAGCCCCGGAGCGCGAGTGCACGTTCGGGCGCTGCGTGCAACCCGAGGGTCACCCCACACGCGTGGCCAACGACGACGCCAACGACATGGTCTTCTTCTTCGACGGTGAGGAGAGGCTCGAACGAGAACACGTCTCGGTACCAATCCCTACTCCGCATGACCTGCGATACAGGAAGCCGGACGTGATGCACCCCGAGAATGGCCGGGTACGGTTCAGTACTCATCTCACCCACCGCGAAAGAACGATCACCTGCTTGCGGCCTCACCAAGGTCGTCGGGTGGCGGAACGATGACGACAGGACATGGCGCTCGCTGCGCAAGTCGCTGGCTTACGGATCCGAGGAGAAGGCCGGCGAAGCCTCCCCTACCTCGGCTCCCGACGACGACCAGCGAAGCGTCGCTTCCCGCGGAGCGGAGCACCTCGTCCGCGCGGCCCTCGACCGCCTCGAGTCTCACATGTTCCCGCTGGGAAGGGTTCAGCACCGCGGCGGCGACGCGCTCGAGCGTCGCCTGAGCAGAATCCTGGGCATGGCGCTCCCATCGCTCGATGTCGGGGTTGTATCCGTCGATCCATGCAATGTTCAGCTCGTAGGCATGGATGACGCGCAACTGGCCGGCGGTCGCCGACGCTTCTCGCGCCGCCCACGCGAGTGCGGCACGAGCTCCAGTTGAATCATCGACCCCGACCACGATCGTGTCCATCTCTCGACTCCTCGTGCGCTGGCGATTCGCTCACCCAAACAGAGCAGCCCCTCTCGGAACAGGGCCGAAGGTCCGAAAGCACCGGATCGATCCATCGCGAGACGGGCCCGAACGCACAGGTCAGGACCTTGGCCTCTTGCGGGCCGGTGACCCCCCCCCGATCCTGGAAGAGTCCACACCAGCGCAAAGGAAGAGCAGCGCATGGCCGAAGCCTGGCTCGAGAACCGGTCCACGAAGAGTGTCTGCACCTACTGCGCGAGCACTCCGTCGGACGCGTCGCCATCGTCGTCGACGGCCACCGGAGACCCTTTGCCGACGTGTCGCGCCAATGAGCGCAAAGCTGGGAACCGCAACGCCGGATCGCTCCTTGCCGCCGCGTGCAACCGAACGCGGCGTCTACGCCCTGAGGTCGCGCCTCCGGATTCCGACGACCGCGACGGCGGTGAGCACCAGCGCGGCGAGTCCGAGGACGCCGAGGCTGCTGAAGTCGAAGCCGTGCGCGATCGGGTCGTGTCCTGAGTAGTAGTAGAAGGGCGAGAGAAACTTCAGCCAGCTCAGTCCGCCGATGAGCGGCGCGAACCCGTTGATGAGAAAGCTCACGATTGCGATCGCGGCGGTCCCTCCCGACGCGACGGCCTTCCGACCGGTCACTGCGGCCAGGGCGAGGGCAAGCGCACCGATTGCGAATCCGAAGAACGCGAGATGCACCGCGGTCGCGGTCTGGTCGGCGACCCCGATCCCACCGCCCGCGAGCGCCACACCGCTGATCAGCCCGACCCACGTACCGGCGGCCACGATGACAACGATCACCGCCACGGCCGCGGCGTCGGCCACCACGAGCGCCGAGCGGGGTATCGGATGTGCGAGCACGAGCGCGAGGATGCCGGCCTCTTCTTGCCCCGCGCTCAAGGCAACCGCGGCGACGATGGCCGAGGCGGCTATCACGAGCGGTCCGTAGACTGCTCCGATCTCGCTTCTCATCCACCCGGTGATCGTCCCGTAGTCGGCTCCGCCCAGCAGGTTGGCGACGCCGGTGGGGACATGCAATCTGCCGATCGTGCCACCGACCGAGGGGAACAGGGCCCCGACCATGACGATCACCAACGCCATGCCGCAGGCGGTCACACAAGCCGTGACCCAGCGGAGGCGGAGGGCCATCACGAAGACCGCTCGATTCATGCCGGCTCCTGGTCACGGTAGAAACGCAGGAACACCTCCTCGAGATCCAGGTCGTGGCTTCTTATCGAACGGACCTCGTAGCGCGCGACGGTCTTGACCAGCTGATCCGCGGACCCCTCGACCGTCACGACGAGATGCGTGCCCGCCGTCGTGACCTCTCGTACTCCCGCAAGCGATCGGATCTCCGCGAGCGGAGGGATCGTTCCTACGAAGTCGATCTCGAGATGCTGGAGCGCACTTTCCCGGAGATGCTCGATGGAGTCGACGACGACGAGCCGACCCTGGCGCACCACCGCGACCCGATGCGCGACTCGCTCGACCTCCGACAAGGTGTGCGAAGACAGAAACACCGTTCGTCCCTGCAGTGCAACCTCAGTCAGCAGATCGTGAAACGCTCGTTGGACCAGCGGATCGAGCCCCGCGATCGGCTCGTCCAGGATCAGCAGGTCTGGCTCATGCATGAATGCCTGGACCAGTCCGATCTTCTGCCGGTTTCCCGTCGAGAGCTCGCGAAACGGCCGCTGGAGCTCTGCGTCGAAGCGATCGGCCAGCTGATCGCGCACACGCCGATCGACCCCGCCGCGCAGGTCGGCGAGAAAGTCGAGAATCGCAGCTCCGGTCAGCCGTGGATAGAGCGTGAACTCACCAGGAAGAAAACCGATGCGGCGCCTGATCTCGAGGCTCTGCTCCCGGGAGCTCCGGCCGAGGATCGTCGCCGAGCCCGACGTCGGCTCGATGAGATTCACGAGCAGACGCATCGTTGTCGACTTGCCGGCACCATTCGGACCGAGGAAACCGAACACCTCGCCACGCTCGACCTCCAGATCGAGATCGAACAGACCGTGCCCGCGTCCGAAGTCCTTCGATAGCGCGCTCATACTGAGAGCACTATCGGTCGCCACACCCCAACGGTACGTCGCCACACGGACTGAGGGGGCGGTCTGCTCTGTTTGACGAGCTCGAACGGTGATCTCCTGATGGCGTCGTCGACCTCGGTTCGTCGTTATTCCACCAGCAAGCCTTCATTGTTGGTGTCTCCAACTGCAGACGTTCGAGACGGGCGCGCGGCGGCGGAGGTCGCGCTCAGCTTGACCGCCTTGACCGAGCCCGTCGCGCCGGCCTGGAGAACGAGTCCGACCACGAGCAGCAACACTCCGGGGAACACGAGGACCGATGACCCGAGCATGAGGAGTCCGATGCGGCCGAGCAGATACGGCGGGGTGCACACCACCGCGCCGATCGCGCCTCCGACGACGGCGGCCGTCATCCGATCGCGACGGGGCAACTTGTTCTTGGGGACGCCGATGAGGCGGGATGGCACCGCCACGTAACTCACCATCATCACCCCAACGACAACACCGAGGCACAACGAGAACCACCTCGTGCCCCAACGGTCGACGATCACGGTCGCGACCGCGAGGAGGGCACCGACGCCGATTCCCCACGCCAGCACGACCCTACGGTGTTTCCATGCGAGCACACGTCCGTGTCGAGTATCAGGCGTGCCTGGCGCGGTGATCGCGAACGCGAACACGGCGTTGAGGAAGAAGCTCGTCGCCGTGATCGCCGTGATCAGGAGCATCGTCACGACGAGCAACGGGCCCTTGATGATCGTGAACGATTTGCCGTGCAATGCGTGCGCTTTCAGGTCGGTCATCGCTAACCAGATCCACATCGCCGGCAGCAGTTGCACGAGGGTCAGACGCCAGTTCGATACGAGCAGTTTCAAACCGGCAAAGAGCATGGCGAACGCACCGACAACAAGCGCCAAGGGTGCCAGGATCCGGTGGGAGCGACTCAGGTTGCGAACCGCGTCCTCCACGGTCGCTTGGTCAGCGTCGCGAATGACACGCACTAGCCGTCTCAACGGTGCGGCAACAGGCTCCCGCCACGATTGGCGATCTCTGGTCGGTTCCTCCGGTGACGCCAGGAACACGGCGTCGGCCGACGGGTCGCCGAGGGACTTCGGACCCGCCTCTGGCGACACCTGGTCTGGTCTCATCGAACCTCGCTCCGGCCCTTCGTCCGTCATCGTTCACGATGCGGCCGCCGCGCAACAGTGCCAAAGGTCCGAACGAGCTCAAGGAACCGGATTCCTGCAAGACCCGTGTGACGGCTCCGTCGCTTGTTGCGTGGCTGGCACGCCTGCTGCGGAGGGCAGCAGCGCTACCGACATGATCCCGCAGGTCTTGGGCGCGACAAGTTCCTGCGTGCGGACAGCCGTCGGGCGTCCTATTCGACGTCTACGACCGCTCGCTGATCCAGCGCCGTATGAGACTCAGTGGTCGTCGAGAGTTCTTCGGGCGCGCCACCGAGATCTCGGCGAGCCCGAGAGCTACGGCGACCGCGACGAACGTTCCGAGCAACAGTCCGCCGATGACGTCGGTGGTCAAGTGCGCGCCGATGATGACCTGAGCGACACCGACCGTGAACGCGTAGAGAGCGGCCGCCGCGATCAAGAGGCCGCGCACGGCCTTGAAGGGGACCGCGATCGAGGCGATGAGGATGATTGCAACCGCGAGTCCGGTTGCTCCTGCGGCGTGACCAGACGGGAAACTGAAGCTCTGGCTGCGCAATTCGGTGCCTTCCGCCGGTCGGGCCACGATCGGCTTCAACAGCGCCTCGGCGAGCAGTCCCGCAAGGCCGGGTGCGGCGACGCAGAGCAGGGCCATTCGCCAACGTCGCGTGGACCACCAGCAGCCAGCCGCGAACAGAAGTCCGGCGGTGACCACCGCGGCGGGCGAGCCAACGTCGCTTCCCATTGCCGCGAGTTCAAAACGGCGGCTTTCTTCTGAGTCGGTGAGAAGGCGTACGCCCACGGAGCGGTCAATGAGGTTCGGGACGGAGCGCGCAGCAATAGCGACTGCCAGCCCGGTAAACGATGCACCGCATACGGCGCACGCCACCGCGAGCGGACGAACCTGCAGCGCGTCGATGTCGGGCACCCCAACCTTCGCTTCGAACATCCCGCGATGCTACGTCACTCTCCGCAGCAATCGAGCCGTGGACTTCAGCTGAGACCAGGGGCCCAACATCGAACGATTGAGGACCTGCTAACGACCCAGCACGTCTAGTGCTTAGGCGTCTACCAACGACTCAGGATCACCCTTCGCTTCTATTGGTCATGGGATGATCGAAGGGCTCCTGTGACTCAAAGAGCACCACCACGCGTACAACGGATTCGTAGTACTCGGGCCACACCAGACGCTCGCCACCGAAGGCTTCCTGCAATACGCGGTCCAGCAACCACGGCTTGTCGGGTAAAAGCAGACACACAACACGCACGCGCGATTGCAGGCTTGGACACGACGAGACTCGGAGTCGGGCTAGTCGCTGGGTGAGGTCGAGTCGGCGGAGTTGCGATCGTTTTCGTGGCGGTGCCGACGCCACTCGATGAACGGTGGGATCAGCGAGACGAGGACGATGATCCCAACGAGAGGCAGGAGGTACGTGTCGATCGAGTTGCCGATGGCGTTAGCAAGCAGGTAGCCGGCGAGCGTCGCGACCGTGACCCAGAGTCCCGCGCCGACTGCGTTGTAGCGGAGGAACACCGCTCGACGCATGTGGGCTACACCGGCGACGACGGGAGCGAAGGTCCTCACGATCGGCACGAACCGTGCGAGCACGATGGTCTTGGGTCCGTGGCGGTCGAAGAAGACCTCGGTACGTTCGACGTATTCGGGCTTGACGAATCTGGCGTCGGGCTTGCGTCCGACGCGTGGGCCAAGCATCTGACCGATGGTGAACCCGACCTGGTCGCCGATCACAGCGGCGACGAAGCAACCGACGAGGACGAGTGCGAGGTTCAGGGATCCCTGGTTCGCGAGCAGCCCGGCGGTGAACATCAACGAGTCGCCGGGGAGGAAGAAGCCGAGGAGGAGACCGGTTTCGGCGAAGATGATGAGCATCAGGCCGATCTCGCCATAGGGGCTGAGCGAGTCGAGGATCGTTTTCGGGTCGAGGGTGAGCGCGAGGCTCATGGTGCCCCTCCCGCGTCGGTGGGGACGAGGTCCATCAGGGCTGTGCTTCGACGGCGACGGTCGCCGCCGGGTGGCTGATCTTTGCTGATGGTCAAGTGGATCACGACGTCGAGGATCGCGGCAAGGACACGGCGTCGTTTCGTTCTGCACGCGAAGAATTGGCCAAGCCGCACTCCGACCGAACCGGATCCGGCGATGTGCGTTGTTCGGTCGCCTTCACACGGTGGCGTCGGCGGCGCGGCTTCGGCGGGTGTTCTTTCTTGGCCGTTCTGCTCGGCGCCTGCCACGTTGCGATGCCCGTTAGCTGTTGGTGGTGAAGATGTTGCGGATGCCAACGATGACGAAAACGGTGGTCCACCCACCGAAAATGGCTGCTGCGCCCAGTCCTCTGTCGCCAAGGCCGATCCGGCCGCGAGCGCCGCGAGCGTCCCGCAGCTGAGAGGCGCGAAGATAGACCACCGCTCGCAGCAGTAGTCGGTCGCTGAGCGATGCCAGGCTGCCAAGTCACGCCACGACGTCATGAGCCACAAGCTGTGCCGTGATGGATGAGCGGAACGTGAGGGCACGAGCTCACGACGTGGTTGGACTGGTCGCATCGCCGTCCAATTTCCTCAACCGATCCTCATCGTGTTCTCAGATTCTGGCTGCGATGTTGAGGAACACCATTGCGCAGGTTGACTCTGGCGCTGAACCGTGATTGCGCCACGTCGATGGTGTGCCGACCCGAGGGCGAAAGCCGCACCGAGCTCCGCGTCAGCAACGTGACTCAGCCGAGTAGGGAAGAAGCAGAACCGTGGGCGTTGCCAGGCGCGTTGCGATGGCGTGCTGTGCGGCGTGCATTGCGATCGCCAGTGGGTGCGGTAACGGCAATCCCGATAGCGAAAGTGCTCGTCCGAGCGTCGCGCTCGTCCGCGAGGGATCAAAGGCGATCGCAAAGGTGTGCAAGCTCGAGAAACACGTCGCGAGTCGCGTCCTGTTCTCTCACCGCCGCGGCCGTGAGGTGTTGGAGTTTCGCCTTCGCGGAGTCCCCGCCAGCATTTCATCGCAGGGGGGGCAGTTATCAAGTCATGTGTTCTTCTACAACTTTGGGTCGGGGGCGGTCAGCGAACGCGTGCGAGGCGAGCGCGCCAACTGCCCGCAACTTTGAATCCCTTGGGCGGCTCGGGCCTCACCACAGGGGCTGAGAGTGCGGACGACACCGCGCGGGAGCTGAGGTCTCCTCTGGAACGGGTACGGAGGCCATTGCGGGATCGGTTGTGGGTGCGCTACGTGCTCTTGGTAGCCGTGGTCGCGACATCCCTCGCAATCATGTTCACCTCACGGCGGGTCGTGTTCTCCGTCGTCTGGGTGCTCGCGGCGGGCGCCTCGTGCGCCGTACTCGTTGTCTTCGAGCAGCGACGGAGGCGCTTAGGAATCCGCGCCGTCACAGTCGCGATTGGGTTCGTCATCGTCATGGCAGTGGTGACCCCGTCGCGTTCGTCGAATGATCTGTGGTCGTACACCATGTATGGCCGAACGGTCACCGTGCATCACGCGAATCCCTACCGGCGAGTGCCAGCGGACTATCCGTCGGATCCATTCATCACCCGGGTGAGTCCGCGGTGGCGTCACACCGGCTCCGTCTACGGTCCGCTCTTCGTCGGCGTCGCCAGCGCGGGCACGCTCGCCGCAGGCGATTCGGCGTTGGCGTCGCGGTTGTTCTTCCAGGTTCTGGCGGCGCTGGCGCTTGCCACGATACTCCTCATCGTGTGGCGGCGGACTCGAAGCCCGGCTGCCGTCCTGTGGCTAGGACTCAATCCGGTGGTCGGTGTCATCGTTGTGAACGGCGGTCACAACGACGTGTTCGTGGGTCTTGCGCTCGTTGTGGCCACGCTGCTCGTCGGACGGGGCAGCGGGCGCGCTGCGGGAGTCACCCTCGGTCTCGGGATGCTGATCAAGCTGTCCGCCGGACTCGGACTCATCGGTGTAGTGCTCTGGTCGTGGGAACATCGGCGAAGGCGTCTCGCCTTGACGGTCGTTGTCACCTCGGGCACCGTCGTCGCACTGGGCTACTTGCCGGTGCTCGCGGGCGCGTCGCACGTCCTGGGGAGTGCCGACAAGACGGTCACCAAGGCATCGGTGTGGAACGTGCTCGTCGATCGGATCCTCCACCACGATGCCGGTCGAAACGTCCCGAACCCGCTCGCGCCCAACCCCACGCTCTCTGTCGTCTTCTACTTATCGGCCGCTGCGGTTCTCTTTATTGCAGTGGGACTGGGGTCACGCGCCGCGAGGGACCGCCGGCCTGAATCGGCAGTCGGCGTTGCCGTTGCT
The DNA here is from genome assembly GCA_963819735.1 of uncultured Actinomycetes bacterium. GTDB lineage: Bacteria > Actinomycetota > Acidimicrobiia > IMCC26256 > DASPTH01 > CAWFXC01. The sequence goes on from CAWFXC010000004.1 coordinate 448,983, forward strand.
TCCTATACGTTCGTCGGTGGGTACACGTTCCCGTGGTATGCCATCTGGGCGCTTCCGCTATTCGCGACACGTCGGTTGTCGGGAGTCGCGTGGATTGTGTGGACACAATCAGTCGTGATGCTCGCCGCGCTGAAGCTCCCAGACGCTGTCAACGGGAACGCACCTCACGTCATACTTCGGGCCACGCTCACCATGGTCGCGCCGGCCGCACTCCTCATCGCATTCGTCGTCGCAGCCGTTAGGGAGCAAAATCGGACGCCGACCCCGACGATCGCTCAACTGACCTAAAGACTCCGCGACCTCGCCGATGTCAGATCTAGCACCGACGCTCCGGCAGTCAAGCGAGCGGACACCCGAAACACCCGTCGACCCAGGGAAGCGTGATGATGGCAACAAGTGGATCTAGTAGGACAGCTCTCAAACCCGGTGGCCCATGTGAACCGTCCCGGGAATGCTGCGGGCTTGCATGAACCCCGGGCGGTTCCTTGAGTTGGTCAAGCGATGGTCCGCAGAGACCCACACCCCGTGTCGGACTCGGCGAGGAAGTCCGACACCCGGGCCACTTCGAAACGCTGAACTCGGAGCTCACCTTTGGCCTAGACCCTGGTTTGAGGGTGCTTGAACGTCATGGCGTCCGACGTGGCAGAACCGTATTCATTGATCCAAGCCTTCGACCGAGCCGTCGAGACTCGACGAATCGACAAGACCCGTCTTACTCCGATCCGGGTCCTGGCGGCAGCTCAAGAACCAAGCATCGAAATGACGATCTGCGGCCTTCCCCGTGCGTCTGAACATTCGGTGCGCGTGTTCTGTGCTCGGAGGCGACGGGCGGAACGCGTGTCCCCGACCTGGGATGGAACGAGTCCTGGCGTTCAGGCCCTGGGAGCCCGTTGCTCAAGCTCAGGACCCCTAGAACAGGGATTCAACGCCGGAAGCGGGGCCTCTGGCTCAGGCGTGCGTGCTGGCTCGACGCGAACTGGTGCCGGACGTCGAGCCACCGCCGGAACGCGCCGGCCTTCGTTCAGGCTGCCACGGGCGAGGCGAACCAGGTGCACTACGACGACGCCGAGTAGCACTGCCAACACCGCGTTGCGGACGAGCACGACAGCCATCGCACCGGGGTCGCCGGCGTTCAGCGAGCGGCCTACGAAGAAGCCGAGCGTGCTCAACGCGGACGCGCCAGCTGTGAGCCAGCCGACGGCCCATTCGCCACCCGCGGCGGCAATGGCCGCGAAAGGCAGCAGCCACAACACGTACTGCGGCGAGAACACGGTCGCGGTGAGCAACAGCGCCAGTACCGCGCCGAGCGGCGCCAGCCCGTCGAGTGTGCGGGCGTCGGCGTCGCGGACCCTGCTCGCCAGCCACCACACGACACCCGCACCGACTAGGCCAAGAACGGGTAGTCCAACCTTGGCCCAGTCTGGGATGACCCCGGTACGCGCCGCGCCCTGGTGGATCAGCGCGCGGCCACCGTTGATCAAGTGGACGACCGCGCCGACCGTGCTCTCGACCTGCCAACCACGGGCACCACGGAACGTCACCACCTGCACCGGGCCGTCGGCACCGCCCCACGCGACCCACGCGGCGAGTCCCGCCACGGCCACCCCGGCGAACGCCACCAACCCGAGCAACGACCGACGCACGGCGAGCACAGGCGTGAGCACGACCGGCCACACCTTGGCGAAACAGGCCAAGCCCAACAGCATGCCGGCGAGCACGAACCTCCGTCGGCGCACGAGAGCCATCCCACCGACCGCGAGTGCCACCGACAAGAGGTCGAGGCGAAGGTAGAGGAACGGGTACCAGACGAACGCGAGGCCGAAGAGTAGATAGGCGATCGCAGCCCGTCGGCCCCAACCCCACGCGATGATCGCAGCGATGCCCACGTCGAGCAGGAGCTGCGTCCATATCAATGTCTGCGCGGTGTCGCGCACCGTCTGTCCGTTCACGGCCTCCACGAGGGCGAGCGACAGCGGCGGGTATTCAACTGCGAAGTCACGGTACGGCGTGCCCAGGTGCGCGACGATGCTGTGGTACCTGCGCACGTCGCCGGCAAGGTTTGTGGCACGGCCGCGGGTCGACAACGTGTCGAGAGCGATGCCGACCGCGAGGATTCGTAACGCCACCAGCGCGAGAACGAATACCAACGTGCCGGTACTCAACGACAGCTCGTCTTCGGCTCGGGTTCTCACTGCCGTCCCTCGGTCAGAGGATCCTGCCATGCCGAGTGCGAGCCCGAAAGCTGGCGAGGGGGCAAATTAGTCGGCCGTTGATGACAACTCGATGAGGGCTCACCTGCGACTCGGCGATCGGCAGTCCGCCGACCCCTTTACTCGGGACGTGGAGGATGCGAGTTGGAGTGGCGTCCCGGCCCTCGACGCCGCGCTCGCGAAACCTCGTACGTTCGGCGACGGCCTGAAACCAACGACAGTCCCGCTGGACGACTTCCCCGACGCGGCGTCACATCTCGAAGCTCGCCACCGTCCGGAGTCGACACCACTAACCGTAAATACGCGCTCGGCGCTCGTTGCCCCATGTGCGAAGCGACATAAATGAAGGGCTGCACGCGTGCGGGCTCGAACGCACGCGGATGCTTCGTTTTGGGTGGCCTGCGGTTCCTTTCACGTGATCTCTCGCTGCGTCGATCTGTGCTTCGAGGACGGGCGCGGTATTGGGCCGAGGTGCGGCCCCGACTCCGGTCGCATCGCTGCCGGATAGACCGCCTCAGGGTCGCGGAACATGGCGGTGATGCCCAGCGCGCCGGCGATCGGAGCGAGGACGAGCGCCGGCAATTGGTAACGCCAAGAGAATTCGAAGAAGTCCGCTGCGAGGAGCACGGCGAGACCCGTGAGCGTCGGGAGCCAGAGAACGGCGCGCAGATGCGACCGCCGGGCGCGGAACGCGCCGCACCCGCCGAAGATGCCGCAGAGGAAGGCGAGGAACAGGAACGGCCCGGGGGTATAGCCGACGCTCATCTGGTACCCGCGCAGGAAGGACGCGAGCGGCTCCACCACGGTCGGAGGCCCGCCACCCCATCGCTTCGTTGCGGCCAGGGGATCGTCTCGTCCGAGGTTCGGGAAATAGGTCTGAAATTGCCAGCGTTTCACAACGACGTCGCCGCGGGCATCGGTACGGTTCCACCGGAAGCCCTTGAGGAAGTCGATGGCGACGGCGTGTGCCAGGTCGAGTGGCTGGCTCTGGAAGACGCGCCGGGTGAAGTCTCGAAGGACATCCCTGAACGTCTGACCGGGCGGCGGAGTGACCAGCTCCGCGGACGGGTAGGTGTGCGCGTAGTAGTCGACTCCCTGGCGCTGGCTGAGGGGTACCTTCGGGCAGAGCAGCTCCTCATACGAGGGGTAGGTGAGTTGGTTGCAGTCTGCGATCTGTGCGGCGCGGCCGTAGAGCGCGTGTGCGTCGCTCGTTGTAAGACCCCAGTGGTCCGCCTGAGACTTGTAGAAGCCCATGTATCCGACGACGGGAACGAGGAACGCGAGTCCGACGATGGCGGCACGCCCGAGCCGCCGCCAACCGGCCGGTCCGCAGACGAACGCGAAAATCATTGCGGGGAGGACGGCCGGCAATGCCACGATCCGCACCGGGACGCTGGCGCCAAGCAGCACTCCTCCGATGATGAGTGCGCGGGTGCTCGGGCGACGGTTCCAGAGCAGTGCGAGCATGCCTCCGACGAGGAGCGCCTCGAACAACGTCTCGGACATCACGTTCTGTTCGATCTGCAGCTGGTAAGCGTCGAACAAGATCGGGATCGTCGCGGCCGCTGCGATCCATCGTGAGACGCCGTAACGCATGCAGAGGACGTAGACGGCGACACCGATCCCTAGGCCCATCATGTGCTGCAGGGTGACGACGGCGAACAGGTTGCCGAGCTTGAGCACAGGCCAGAGGAAGAAGACGTAGCCGAGCGGCTGGCTGGTCGCGGGATTGGTCGTCCGGACGAGCTCGAGGTATCGGTATGAGTCGATGTAGAGCAGCGCGGGCCGGTATGCCACCTGGGTCAGGACTCGGAGCGTCAACGCGAGGACGAGTACGACGAGGAATGGCCAGTGACGCTGGGCACCGGCACGTGCGCGTGCCCATGGGGCCGCCGATAACGGTTCCGGCTCCGCGCTGCTCTCCGAGAGTCGAGGGGGCTCGGGGTCGTTGGTGACGCTTGTGCTCAAGGCGGCGTCGGCTGTGAGTACCGGACTGCGAACACTGTGTCCGAGGCGCTCCATGGCGGGACGATGGCCGTACGGGTGAAGCGCGCTCCCAACTGCTTCTGCAGCGCGGCGAGCACAGGAGAGTGTCGCACGCTCGCAGTCACCGTGCCGCCATGGGGAGCCCGCACGATGAGCCAAACGACGCGGCTGCGCACGATGCCGCGAGCTTGCAGTACCGCGGCGTTTGCTATCGACCTAGTGAACGGCGTGCCCCACCGGGTCCGAGGCCAAGTCGGCCCCGGACGACGACGAAGGTTCGAGTCGTCACGGGCGTAGTACGAGAACGCCGACACCGCGGTCGCGGGAAACACCACGATCGCGTCGTCGCGTTGCGCCTGTCGACCGACAGTGGCGACGACGGCGCGCCAGTCTTCGCCGCCGTTGCTCGAGTTCCAGACGCTGCCGTAGCAGAGCACCACGAGCGCAAGCGTGATCACAGCGACCGGCACCACTCGCCCTCGCACAAGCCGTGCCACTCCGAGTCCGAGCAGCAAGGCAAAGGCAGGGAGGGCGACAATCAGGTAACGCGCCACTAGCAACGGCTTCACGACCGAGATCAAGATGGTCAGCCCGACCGGGAGCACGAACCACATGAAGACGATCGGGGGTGCTCCGCGCCTGCGCCCGGCGTTCCAGGACGCGACGAGCCCGACGACCAGCGGGGTCGCTACCGCGACCTGCAGCACGGGCGACGCGGTTCCGAAGAACTGCGTGATGAGAGCACGGACCTCCGCGACGTTGATCGGCGCGATCCAATCGACGCCGCTGTTCGCGCCAGCGAGCACTATCGCGACTATCGGAAGCACGATGAGGGCGAGAGCGACGGAGCTCGTTCGCGCCCTCTCTCGGAGCCTGGGTTCCGGATGCCAACCGAACAGGGCGACGAACAACGCGACAACGACGAGCGCCGAGAACCAATGGGCATATACCGCCGCGGCCGCGAAGCATGTGAAGACCCACCAGTCCCGGGCCGCTGCCGATTCGACCGCACGCAGGAACGTCCACACCGCTAGAACGACGAACAGGACGGCCAGCGCATAAGTGCACGCGTCGCGGGCGTACACCAGCAGAAAAGCACTCGTCGCGAGTACGGCACCCGCAGCCCACGCGGCGGGCGCCACCACGAGGCGACGAGCACACGCATGGAACGGCACCATCGTCGCAGCCGCTGCTAGGAGCGACAGCGAACGCAGCACGAGCTCACTCGTCCCGAACGTCCGGATCCACACGAACGCGATTCCGTAATACAGCGCCGCGCCACGATCTCCTCCCGAAGTGCGGAGAACGTGCAGCAAGTCGCCGAAGCTGTGGCCGCTGATCGCCCAGGTCGCCGCCTCGTCGTTCGAGAAACTCGGCCGGCCCAGGTGCCAAATACCAGGGATCGCGACGGCGAGGACGAGCGCGACAACCCACCACCGCTCCCGAACCGACCATGATTCCGGAGGCGTCGAGCGGTCGTGGGCGACGGTCCCGGCGTGCGCGGGCGGCGCGACGGACCCCGCCACGCTCGTCATCGCGGGTACTGGCCGCGCTCGCGCCACCACGTGGACAGCACCACCCAACCAAACCGGGCTCCGTACAAGAAGTCGTTTCCCTTGCGGCTCTGTCCGGCAGCACGCTCGTACATGGTCGCCGGAACCTCCGCGAGGCGGAACCCACGCATCGCCGCGCTGATCAACAACTCGGAAGCCTGAAACTGGGGCTGGCGGAGGTCGACCGAAGTCGCGACCTCGATCCGCATGGCTCGCAGACCGAAGGAGGGATCGGTGATCCGCTGGCCGATGAGCAGCCCCACCACGCGCGCGTAGAAAACCACCCCGACATTTCGGAAGGTGTCGCCGAGGTAGGTGCGCCCCAACCGGCGCGAACCGGATACGAAGTCCGCGCGGCCCCCAAGGATGGGGGCCAAGAGCGCAGAGATCTCGTCGGCGTCGTACTGACCATCGGCGTCGGTCGTCACCACGTAGTTGGCCCCGTGGTCTGCGGCGAGCCGATACCCGAGGCGAAGCGCAGCACCCTGTCCTCGATTGACAACCGCACGACAAGCGAAGGCGCCGTGCGCCTCGGCGACCTCGGCGGTGCCGTCGTCACTCCCGTCGTCGACGACGAGGATCGCGAGCGACAGCCCGTCGGCCGTCGCCGGCATCGCGTCGAGCACCGAACCGAGCGTCGCCGCTTCGCGGTAAGCGGCGATCACCACGCAGACCGGACCCAGGGCCGGTTCGCCATACCGATCGGCGAACTCGCGCCTAGCTGCGGAATCCACGCCGAGATCGAAGCCCAGGTCTCCGCTCGTCGCGCTCATCGACCGCGGGTGGCGGCTGCGAACTCAAGCTCCGGTTGCAGGGAGTTCCATGTCCGCATGAGACCGTCTCGCAACTGGACCTTCGGCGCGTACCCAAGCGACCGCGCCTTCGAGATGTCGACCCGAACCGCGCGCATCTCCCCCGCCGGGGCGTCCGTATGCACCGTGGCGATGGGCAAACCCAGCGCGGTCGACGCCATGTCGCAGACCTCAAGTACCGAGGTAGAAGTTCCGGCACCAACCGTCAGAGGTCCGGCGAGACGGTGGTCGGCAGCGCGGAGCAACGCGGAGATGGCGTCGTCGACGTAGAGGTAGTCCCGTTCCTGCAACCCGTCCCCGTAAATGCTAATCGGCCGCGCGGCGGCCGCCGCGCGCATCAAACGAACGACGAACGTGTCCTTCCCACCCATTCCGTGGCCGTAGACGTTCGTGAATCGCACGGCACATGCACGAAGCCCATAGGACTGGGTGTACGCGCAGCAGAGCATCTCCGCCGCGGCCTTCGTCGCGCCGTATGGAGTAAGCGGACGCATCGTGGTCGCCTCGTCGATCATCGCACCACCCGTCTCCCCCACAACGGCGTTCGACGATGCGAAGACGAACGAGGAAACGTCCACGCTGCGTGCGCCCTCGAGCAGGCGTTGAGTGACTTCGACGTTGACTTCGAACACTTGCTGCGGATCCTTCATCGACTGCAGGACCGAGGTACGCGCGGCAAGGTGGAAGATCGTCTCGGGGCAGCACGACAACGCCTTAGCAAGCACATCGGGATCACGGAGGTCCCCGACGACGCCGTCCACGGACTGATCAGGGAACGGCACGATGTCGGCGACGAACACCTCGACGCGTCGCGCACGAAGCGCCGCAACCAAAGCGGAACCGATGAACCCGGAGGCTCCGGTGACGAGGACGCAGCCCATGCGACGACCGCGCTCAGGCACCAGCGACGTTCTCGAGCACTTCCGGAGGTCTCGCCCCGCTCGCTCTTCGCCCGTCCAGTGAGGCGGTCGCTCGCCACTCGATGGTCGGCTCCATGACCAACGGGTCGATATCGTCACGCCATGCGTGCACGATCGCGGCCAGACTGCCGATCGTGTCGGCGTCGAGCAGGTGCGGCACGAGACCAAGATCGACGAGTTTCGTGTGCGCAGCGTTGTAGTAATGCTCCTCGAGCTCGACCCGCGGGTCGGTGAGGTGCTCGATTGCGTGCTCGCCGCCGAGCGCGCCGACCACGAGCGCGGCCATCTCGTTGATGGAGAACGACTCAGTGAACTGGTTGAACACCCGGTACTCGCCCGGTTGCGCCGGGTGAATCAAGGCGAGCTCGACGCAGCGAACCGTGTCCTTGATGTTCAGCATCCCGCGGGTCTGTTCCCCTCTGCCGTAAACGGTGAGCGGGCTCCCGGCGACAGCCTGAACGACGAACCGATTGAGCACCGTGCCGAACACCGCGTCGTAGTCGAAGCGAGTGGCGAGGTCCGGGTGCATCACTGTTTCGTCGGTCACCTGGCCGTAGACGATTCCCTGGTTGAGGTCGGTCGCGCGCAGCCCCCACGCACGGCAGACAAACGCCAGATTGTGCGAATCGTGCACCTTCGATAGGTGATAGAACGATCCCGGTTGCTTCGGGAACGGCAACGTATCGGTGCGACCTTTGTGGGCGATCTCGATGAATCCTTCCTCGATATCGATGTTTGGCGTGCCGTACTCCCCCATCGTTCCGAGCTTCACCAAGTGGACTGACGGGTCGATCTCACCGATCGCGAAAAGGACGTTGAGGTTACCGACCAGGTTGTTGACCTGCGTATAGACCGCGTGCGAGCGGTCGATCATGGAGTACGGAGCTGAGCGTTGTTCCCCGAAGTGGACAACGGCCTCCGGCATGAAGGCGCGGAACGTCGATGTGAGGAACTCGTAGTCCGTGATGTCGCCGACCGCGTAGGCCACCCGCCGACCGGTCAGGTCGCTCCATACCGCTGTGCGCCGCTCGAGATCAGTGATCGGCACCAGGCTTGCCGTACCAAGCTCCGTGTCGTAGGTGCGGCGCACGAGACTGTCGATCGCCATGACCTCGTGTCCACGCGCCGAGAGGTACAGCGCGGTTGGCCAACCCAGGTATCCGTCACCGCCGATCACCATTACCCGCACGTTGGGCCTCCGAATCTGGCACGAGGGCGCGACAAACGACGGGCCCTCCCACTGGTCGATCGAAGGCCCAGTTTGCCTTCCAGTGAGCGAAAAATGCCGTGATCGATCTTAAATGTATTGAAAGAATTACTGAGAGAAGCCCTGATTGGTACCACCGGCAAAGATGTAACGGTGATACACGGCGAACTTGGCGACGAACAGCAATCCATACGTAGCGAGGTAGGCGGCCGCTACGAAGAGCGTCTCTGCGCCGCGACCTGACGGCGCGGCAGCGGCAGCGGCGCTCGTGGCGATGGCAGCGACGGCCAAGGTCACTACGGAAACCAGGACGTACGGCACCAGTTCGCGATGAACACTGATCCGCCCCCGGCGTTTCCATACCCAGGAGCGGTTGAGGAAATAGTTCGGGATCGCCCCCGCCACGAACGCCAGGACTGAAGCGGCCGCGGCGCCGACGAGCCCGGCACCGAAGAAAACGATCAACGCCACCTCGCTGACCGCAAAAGCGACAATCGAGCCGGCGGTATAGCGGGACAAGCGTGCGGCGAGCGATTCCCTGCCCCATGCTGAAAACACCCTCGACACACTACGGCCCGTCCGAGCATCTCGCGTCGCTCGGTGAAGCGACGTCAGATGACTCGTTGGTTCGAGATGAGAGCGGCGATGCCAGCAAGCATCCAGTGGTGCCTTATCAAACACTTCGAAGAGTCTCGCCGCGTCCGTTCAAGATCACGCCAATCTCTGCGCTGTGCCTCGGGCGGACTCCAACGCGTGATCACGTGCTCGGCACCCGACGGAGAACGCCAAGTTCGGTGCACCCAGCAACTCGTCGACCCGGTCGGCGGCGACATCGTCACCGACGTTCTTCGACATCGGCCAGTCCCGATCGCTCCCGTGGTCCCGGCGGCCGGAAGCCGCTCGGCTCCTGAAGGTGCTGGCTGATCCGGATCGGACGTTCGACGCGGTGGTGATCGGTGAGCCGCAGCGCGCGTTCTACGGCAACCAGTTCGGTCTCACGTTCCCGGTGTTCGTCCACTACGGCGTCGAACTGTGGGTGCCGGAAGTCGGGGGCGCGATCGACCCGGGCTCGGACGCTCACGAGATTGTGATGAGCCTCTACGGCGGGATGAGCAAGGGTGAACAAAATCGGATCAAGACTCGGGTGCGCTCGGCGATGGAAGCCCAGGTCGCGCTCCAGGGACGGTTCCAGGGTGGCCGCCCGCCCTACGGATACCGTCTCGTCGACGGGGAGCTGCACCCGAACCCGGCCAAGGCCGCGAACGGCCAACGACTCCGTCACCTCGAGCCGGACCCCGTCACCGCGCCCGTGGTCGGTCGCATTTTCGACATGTTCCTCGCCGGCGACGGTGTGCACGCGATCGCACGAGAACTCACCGCCGATGGCCTCCCGTGTCCGTCGGCGTCAGACCCTGAGCGCAATCACCACCGTCTCCACCGCGGTCCCGCGTGGGTGCACACCGCGGTGCGAGCGATCCTCACCAACCCGCGTTACACCGGCTTCGAGGTCTGGAACCGCCAGAAGCGTCATGAGACCCTCGTCGATGTCCACGACGTCGCCCTCGGCCACGAGACCCGCATGCGCTGGAACGATCGCGACGCCTGGGTCTGGTCGAACGAGCCGTCCCACGAGGCACTCATCACCCGCGACCGGTGGGAAGCCGTCCAAGCAGGCGTCGGTCGCAACCAACAGACCATCACGCGCGTGCCCAAGGCCGGCCGTCGCTACCTCCTCGCTGGCATGATCCGTTGCGGCGCATGTGGGCGGCGCATGGAAGGTGCCTGGAACCACGACCGCGCCTGCTACCGCTGCCAGGTCCATCGCGACGACCCTGTCGATGCCGTTGACGTGTCGGACTGGATCGTTCAGCGATCAGGCGCCTCCCTTCTGGCAGGCAGCGTCGGCTCGGCCGCTGCTCGCCGCTCGTGTCGCCGTGACTGACAACCCAGGGCCGCGATCGACGCTCCCGCTGACGCCGACCGATGTCGCGCGCCATCATGGTCATCTCGCAGATCCCATCCGCGATCGGAGAGCCATGGGCGATTTCCGCGACGACGATGAGCCCGTCAGCATCGAGGCCGACGTGCCGGAGGCTGACTGGATCGAGCAGCACCAGCCTGTCAGCGACGAGGACGACGACAAGCTGTATTCGAGCGAGGTTCGTGCAAACGAAGCCGGAATCAGCATCGAGTCGGATACACCGGAGGCTGACTGGATCGAGCAGCACCAAGGCGTCGTCGAGGAACCCGACGAACAGCGCCTCCCATCTAGCGCCTCACCAACCGTGGATGCCGGTGAGCTCGAGCAGGACTGGGTCACCACTTACCAGGCCGTAGGGGCAGCAGCCGACAATCGGGAAGTCCCGACCACCCCGGCCGCCAGACCTCGTGGTGGCTGCAATGTTCTCGCCTCCATTACCCACGCCGCGCTGCGCCATGCGCGCGACGCCGCCCGCCAACTCGGAAGGCCCAACCGACGCCGAGCCGGTTGACGCACCCCAGTTTTGTCAAAGTCCGGACGTTGCAATCCGTAGGGATTCACGATCGCGCGGTACCAACGGTTCAGCCGTATCGGCACGGTGGCGTAACGGTCGCCGGGTACGAGGTGTGGCTGGCACGTAGGGTGGCAGAGCGTCCCGCGCGGTCGGCTCAGACGATCTACGGGTACACGATCGAGCAGACGGTATGCCAAAAGGCGACGTGTGGAGTTCATGCCTTATCAACTTCAGCGACGAGGTCAACGACCACCTCGGCCGCACCATGCTTCCACCTTCTGCGGAGTCGACGCCCTCACTCCCCTGACGACAACGCCCTCGTCGATCAGCTCGTCAACCTGCTCAACTTCGAGTCCCGCCCCGGCAAGTACAAGCTCGAACACGACAGCAACCGCCAGAACCGGGCTATCGCCATCGCCCTCGCCGCCCAGCACCTCCTCAACACACCCCCTCAAGGCTGAAATCATCGACCGGAGAAGTTGGTACACGCTGGGTCGCGGCTTGGTCCACGCGCGTCGTGCACGTTCGGTGTAACGCGACGCGTCTCTTTGGGTCAGCGTCGCACGCGCCGCCGGTCACCGGCGCGGCGCAGAAGCCACAGGATCACCAATGCGAATAAGGTGTCGCCGAAGCCACGGCGTGGCGGCGCGGTCGTCGGCTTCCGTGGCGTGGACTCCTCAACCGGCTCCTCATTGGGTGCCACAGGCGGTTCGGCGGACGCCGCCACTCGCGCCGCATGGCGATGGCGTTCGAGGTCGCGGCAGAGCTTCCATGTGAACGCGCCGAAGAGCACCGGCAGCACGAACACCGCGACCCGGAACGTCCACAGCACCGACGACAGCGACACATCCAGCTTTTGTGCCCAGATGTCCTGTCCGCCGGCGAGGAGCAGCACGGCGTAGAACGTGAGCACCACGACACCGAGCGCGGTGCGCACGGGGCGTTCACTCGGACGGTCGAGGACGTGGTGCTCGCCGTGGTCGTGGGTTACTCGACGCTCCAGGAACGGCCATACGAAGAGGAGAGCGAACGTGACCGTCGGGAGCGCGATCGCCGGCCAGAAGAGCTCCGACAGGTTGTACGGGCCGAGGTGCAGGTAGACGGGCGGCATGATGCGCAACGCGCCTTCGATCCAGCCCATGTACCAGTCGGGTTGCGCGGCCGTGCTCACCGCCGAGGGTGAGAAGGGACCGTAGAGCCAGATCGGGTTGATCTGGGCCAGGCCGCCGAGGAGCGCGAGGATGCCGCCGACCAGTGCGAAGAGACCGACGCTCTTGGCGGTGTACGTGGGCCAGAGCTTGGAGCCCACGACGTTGCCCTCGGTGCGCCCTCGTCCGGCGAACTGCGTGTGCTTCTGCCGCCACACGATCGCGAGGTGCACGCTCAGCAGCCCGGCGATGGCGGCGGGCACGAGCAGCACGTGCACGACGAAGAGTCGGGACAGGATGTCGTGCGCCGGGAACTCGCCGCCGAACACCAGGAACGCAACCCATGTCCCCACCACTGGGATCGCCAGCGCAATGGAGTAGGCGATGCGTAACCCGGTGCCCGAGAGCAGGTCGTCGGGCAATGAGTAGCCCGCGAACCCGTTGAAGATGGCGAGGATCAGCAGCGTCACGCCGACGATCCAGTTGATGTCTCGCGGGCGGCGGAAGGCGCCGGTGAAGAAGATCCGGCAGAGGTGGGCGACGATCGTGGCGATGAACACGAGCGCAGCCCAGTGGTGCATCTGGCGCATCACCAGGCCGGCGCGTACGTCGAAGCTCAGTCGGATGGTCGACTCGTAGGCTTGCGACATCGACACGCCACGCAAGGGGCCGTAGCTCCCGTGGTACACGACGGTCTTGTCGCTCGGAACGAAAAAGAAGCTCAGGTAGATGCCGGTGAGCACGAGGATCGCGAAGCAGTACATCGCGATCTCGCCGAGCATGAACGACCAGTGATCCGGGAACACTTTGTCGAGTGACGAGCGAGCGAAGCGCGACATCCCGAGGCGGTCGTCGAACCACCGGACGACTCGGTTGATCACGACCGCTCCACGACCGGTCGCGCATGTGCGCTCTCGGAGCGCTCCATTGATGCAAGCCAGCTCGCGAAGAGGGCCGCCGCTCCCACGACGAGCGCGGCGCCCCCGAAGCCCCACATGAGTGCGCCTGCCACCTGCTGGTCGCGCAGCGCGTTGGGCCCGTGGCCGTAGCTCGCGTACCACGGAGTACGGGCCAGCGTCATGAGGATTCCCAGCGCTGTCGCGGGGAGCGTCGCCGCGAACACCGCCAAGACACCGAGCCCGCGGCGCGATTTCCTGGTCGCTCCGAGTGCCATCCACCAGAAGAGCGCGGCGGTCACGACGAAGCTGGCGTGCTCTAGGCCGTGCACCATCGGGTGACGCACCGCGTCGTCGTAGGGCGCAGGGAGGTGCCAGAGCACCAGCGTGGCCGTGTTCAGGCCGAACGCGACGACCATCCAGATGAGCCACCCGCGTGCCGACGTCTGCGAGCGGATGATGCGGCGCACCACGGGGGCGACGCGTCGGCGAACCCGCGGCGGCAGCACGCGGAGCATCACGACCACGAGGTCGCTCGCCGCGAGCAGCGGCGCGGCGACGGCGAGGAGCAGGAGATGCTGCACCATGTGCACGGGCAGACTGCGGTCAGCGGCAGCCTCGAGCGGGGACGCCAGCGCCACGAGCAGCACGACGAGCGCGCCGGCGAACGCCGCCACCGGTGCCACTCCCACCACGCGCGCGGTACGCGAATTCTCCCACAGGTTCTGGATGCCGGTCGCGTAGGCCCATGCCATCGCCAGCAGTGCGAACGCCAGCGCGCTGTCAACCATGGCCGGCCGAGATGAAGTAGACGTACGAGCCCTCGACCATGATCAGGAGCAGGTTGATGGCGTTCACTGCGATGCCGAGCGCGCCGAGGAAACGCATGCGGCCGCCGGGAGTGCCGAGCTCCTCGTCGTCGGCGCCCGCCTGGTAGATCAGCCACGACAGCCAGCCCGCGACCAGGGTGATCACGACGGCGACGATGTTCCCGGCAGTGAACACCCACCAGTAGCCGTTGTCGTGGACGAACTCCACGAGGGCGGCGAAGCCCACTAGGTGGGCGACCCAGGCTGCGATCCCGGCGGTGAGCGCGAACCACACGACGATGCCGCGGTCGGGGAACAGCCTGACGCGAGCGTTCATCGGATGTGGGGCGAGAGGATTAACGAAGAGAAGACGAAGATCCACACCCCGTCGACGAAGTGCCAATACAACGCGAACACCTCCGGGGTCACGTGGTGCTCCGGTGTGACGCGGCCGGTCCAGACCTTCACCTGCACGGTGGCGCTCATGAGCAGACCGATCAGCACGTGGATCGCGTGGAGGCCGATGATCACCCAGAACAGCGAGCCGTACGCGGTGTCGTGGATGCTGAACTCCATGTGGAGGAAGTCGTACGCGGTGTTGACGAGGAATGCTGCACCCATGGCGAAGGCGATCGCCATCGACACCGCAACCTGTCGCATGTGGCCGCGCCCCAGCGCGTGCTCCATCCAGAAGATGGGCACACTGCTCCCGATCAAGACGAACGTGAACAACACGCTGCGATGGAGCTCCGGCTCAGGGATGCCGGGGGGAGGCCACACCGACGCGCCCGCTCGGACGAAGAAGTAGGCCGACAAAAGGGCAACGAAGACCATCGCCTCGGTGGTAATGAGCACGACCATGCCCCACCACGCCGTCGGGTAGCCCTGGGTCGGTGGGACCGGCTCGATCACGACCCGGGTGCTCATCGCAGTTCCTCCGAGGTCCGCCACAACCAGCGCACGACGGCCAAGGCACCGATCAGGACACCGACGGCACCGATCACCGCGGCCTCGACGAGCAGACCGACGAAGAACACCGCAATCCCGACGGCGGCGACGAACGGCAGGTACGTCGGTTCGGGGATCCCCAAGACATCCTGGGGAGCGGCGTCGAGGCCTTCGGTCACCGCCATCTGCTTGTCGAGCGCACCCTCCACGCCGAGCGCTCGGATCGCCGGCCCGTCATTGGCGATGTGCACCGCGGGCGCTTCGTCCCAGACCGGGTAGCGGCTGGTCACCACGGGGATGGCGGCGAAGTTGTACTCGGGTGGCGGTGACGACGTCGCCCATTCGAGCGAGTCGCCGTCCCACGGGTTCGCCGGTGCCGGCTCGCCGCGGAAGTGGCTCCGCACGAAGTTGTAGAGGGTGAGCAAGGTGCCGGCGGCGAAGACGAACGAGGCGATGCTGATGAGCAGGTTGAGCCCATCCCAGCCGAGACCGGAGTCGTATGTATAGACGCGCCGCGGCATGCCGAGAAATCCGAGGATGTGCATCGGGAAGAACGCGACGTTGAAGCCGACGAACATCGTCCAGAAGCTGATCTTCCCGAGACGTTCATCGAGCATCCGTCCGGTCATCTTCGGCAACCAGAAGTACAGGGCCCCGAAGATCGGGAACACGACGGCACCGTTGAGCACGTAGTGGAAGTGCGCGACCACGAAGTAGCTGTCGGTCACCTGCCAGTCGAACGGCAACACGGCGACCATCACGCCCGTGATCCCACCGAGCAGAAAGATCAACAGGAACCCGATGGCGAACAGCATCGCGGTGTTGAAACGCACGACGCCCTTCCACATCGTCGCGATCCACGCGAAGAACTGCACGCCGCTCGGCAACGTGATGATCAGGCTCGCCGCCGAGAAGAACGAGAGCGCCAACGCGGGGATCCCGGTCGCGAACATGTGGTGCACCCACACCCCGAAGCTGATGAACGCCACGCTGACCAGCGCCGTGACCACCCAGAGGTATCCCGCCAGTCGATGACGCGAGAACACCGGGATGATCATCGAGACCATCCCCGTCGCGGGAATGAAGAGGATGTACACCTCCGGGTGGCCCCAGAACCAGAACAAGTGCTGGTACAACAGCACGCTGCCGCCACCCGCCACGCTGTAGAACGCGGTGCCGAACAGCCGGTCGAACTCGAGCAGCGCTGCGGCCACGGTGACCGCCGGAACCGCGAAGATCACCATGAACGAGAACACCAGCATCGACCAGACGAAGATCGGCATCCGGTTGAGCGTCATGCCCGGCGCACGCAGCTTGAAGGTCGTGACGATGAAGTTGACCGCACCGACCGTCGTCGAGATGCCGACGAAGATCACCCCCAGCCCCCAGAAATCGATGTTGATGCCGTCGGAATAGGGCTTCGACGTGAGCGGCGTGTACGCGAACCACCCGCCGTTCGGCGGGTGCCCCACCACGAAGCTGGAGAAGAGGAACAGCCCGGCGAACAGGAAGATCCAGTAGCTGAACGCGTTGAGGCGCGGGAACGCCATGTCGCGACTGCCGAGCATGAGCGGTACCAGATAGTTGCCGAAGCCGGCGAGGACAGGTGTGTTGAATAGGAAGATCATCGTGGTGCCGTGCATCGTGAAGAACTCGTTGTACGACTCCGGGCTCAACACACCGGCGTTCGGTTGCGCGAGCTGCACGCGCATCACCAATGCGAGTGCGCCGGCGACGAAGAAGAACGCGAACGCCGTATAGATGTACCGGATGCCGATCCGCTTGTGATCGACGGTGTCGAAGAACCCTGGAATGCCGGGCGCGTCCTCCCAACGTTCTTCCAGTTCCTCCTGCTGCTCGCGGGTCGGCTTCTCGGTGACGGACATCGGTCTCCCTACCTGAGACTTTCGAGGTACGCCGCGAGCGCGGCGACATCTGCATCGGACAGCGACCTGAAGGAGGGCATCGCGATGCCGGGCTTGAAGTTCTGAGCATCACGGATCCAGTCGCGCATGTTTTTCGGCGTGTTGAGCAGCGTGTCGGCGCCGATGCGCTCCCGCGAGCCCACGTCGGTCAGGTCGGGGCCGACGGTGCCGTACGCGCTGGTCCCGCGAATGGTGTGGCACCCTGAGCACGCCTCTCGTTGGAACACGAGCTGTCCCGTCGCCGCCTCCTCGGACGCGGGCTCGAGCGGCACGCGCGAGCGCCGGGCCAGCCACCGCCCGAAGTCGGCGGGGCTGTCGACCACGACCTCCACGCCCATATGCGCGTGCTGGAGGCCGCAGAACTCGGCGCACTGACCCAGGTAGCGGCCGACGGTGTCGGCGGTGAACTCGAGATCGTTGGGCTGGCCGGGGATGGTGTCCATCTTCCCGGCGAGCTGGGGTACCCAGAAGCTGTGGATCACGTTGTCCGACGTGAGGTGGAGGTCGATCGGCGTGCCACGCGGGATGTGGATCTCGTTAGCGGTGACCACGCCAGTGCCCGGATAGCGCACCTCCCACCACCACAGCTTCCCAACGACGTCGATGCGCATCTGGTGAGGGGAGGGGTTGCGCAAGGCGCTCGTCGTGTCGACGGTGACGACGGCGAGCACCGCCAGGATCGCCAACGGTGCCAGCACCCCGCCGATCCAGATGAACCGGTGTTCGGGCAGCCGTGACGGTTCACCGTCCCGTCGTCGACCACGCGTGGCGGCGTAGACGATGAACCCTGCGACGATTACGTAGACCGCGGCTGCGAGCCCGAACATGAGCCACCACACCGAAGCGATCCGATCGGCCTCCGATCCCTTGGCGTCGAGGAACGACCGGTGACCGCCGCACGCTGCAGTCGTCGCACCGATCGCAATGGCCAAGATGACAAGTCGGCCACGGAAGCGCTTGCTCATGGCCGGCTCCAGAAGCTGGGACCGATCGGTTCGTGGAAGTCGCTCTGCGCGACCACGTAGCCCTCGTCGTCGATGTCGATCGGAAGCTGCGGGAGCGCGCGGGCTGCGGGACCGAAGACCGGCCGTGCGCCGTCGAGGACGTCGAACGCCGACTGATGGCAGGGGCAGAGGAGCTGACCCTGCTTCGGTTCGAACAATCCGACAGGGCACCCCGCATGGGTGCAGACCTTCGAGTACGCGACGAGCCCGTCGGGCGCCCAGTCCTTCCGCTCCGGGGGCAGCCGGAGGCGTTCGGGACGCACCCTCAGCAACACCACCTGGCCGTCGGCGGAATCGGGATGGCCGGCGGGGAACACGGTGACGAGACCGTCGAGCGGCACATCACGCGCGAGCACCGGCCGCCCGTCGTCGGTGATCGCGCGCACGCCTCGGCGCCAAGGGGTCCGCAGCAGCGACGAGCCGGGGTTGGGCCCGAGGGAGCGGATCGGGAAGACCAACGCCACGCCGAGCGCGCCGACCGCGCTGACGAGCCCTCCGATGAGGAGCTTGCGCCGGCTCATCCCGCCCGGGTGCTCGAGGGTGTCCTCGAACGCCTCCACATCCGGTTCGCCACTCGCGAGTTCGTGGCGCTGCTGTACGAACGGCCCACGCGGCATCAACCAATGCGCCCACAGGACCAAGCCCGCGCCGAGTGCGAGCAGGCCAACTCCCAGCAACGCGCCTTCGGCCTGTGGCTGACCGCCAAGCGCGTAGACCACCGCCAGCGACAGCAGGCACAACGTCGCCACGACGAACGCTGCGAATGCCAGGCGCGCGCCGGACGCGGCTCGGTGACCGCTCATGTACGGGTTCCGATCCAACGAACCGCCACCACGAGGAGACCAAGCCCCACGACGATCGCGATCGCGCCCTCGGCCAGGGGGCCCAGGTGCCAGAGCGACGTACCGCCGCGGTCGTCGGGATGGTCCAGGTAGCGCACGTACCGCAGGAGGGACTGCAGCTGCGCATCGTCGACCGCCGCTCGACCGAACGCCGGCATGTTGCCGGGACCTGCGCGCACAGCTTCAGCCACCTCCAGATCGGTGGCGTGGTGCGTTGACGGAGCCTCCCGCTGCAAAAGTGCACCGCCGCCGCCCGACCAGGCGTGACAGGCCGCGCACTGCAAGCGGAACGTCTCGCCACCGGCAGCGATGTCACCGCTGCCCGGATGCACCGCCGGGATTGCGGGGCCGCCGCCGCCTGCGAGCTGCACGACATAGTCGACGAGTGCCCGCCGCGTCGCAGCGTCGTATCGCGGGGTTCGCCGGGCCTGCGCCACCGCCGCCGACGGGCGCTGGTCCAACTGGGAGGCGTCACCGGTCGGCACCGGCATGCGACCGGTCGCGAGTTGGAAGTCGACCTGGGCAGCACCCGACCCGTGAAGATCGGGCCCCCGGCCCGTCCCACGCGCGTCGGCACCGTGGCACGTCGCGCAATCCCGGAGGAAGACATGACGCGCTGGCGGGCCTGCGGCGGAACTGACTGACGCCTCCGCCCGCAACTCCCCCGGTCGGGCGAGGAACGCGATCGCCATCACCACACTCCCGGCGACGAACGCCGCGGACATGGCGACGATCCGACCGCGCACATCTACCCCCTCTCGAAATCCACGGCGCCATACCCAGCCGGGCCCGGTCCCTAATCCCGATTCTGTGAGGCGTCACACGTTCGCAACACTTCGGGGCAGATGCGCGCTGTGTCCGCTAGACCCGATTGCCCGGCGCGACTGACGGGTAAGGGTCATCTGAGCGTGGGGCCGGTCCCACAGTCTTGCTCTACTGCGCGAAGCGTCAGGGGGTTCCGGATGCCGACGAACGCCAACGGTTTAGCCGTCGTCACGGGCGCCTCGGGAGGACTCGGGCGCGCGACGGCACGGGCATTCGCCGCGAAGGGCCTCGACGTCGCCCTCGTCGCGCGAGGCGATTCCGGACTCAAGGCCGCGGCGTGTGAGCTCCGCGCCGAAGGCGTTCATGCCATGACATGCTGCGTCGACGTGTCGAAGCACGAGGAAGTCGCCGCAGCCGCCGACCGCATCGAAGACGAGCTCGGCGAGATCACGGTGTGGGTGAACAACGCGATGACCACCGTGTTCTCGCCCTTCGCCGGCATCTCTCCGGACGAGTTCCGACGGGCGATCGAGGTCACGTTCCTCGGTCAGGTCTGGGGCACCATGGTGGCGCTGGAGCGGATGCGACCTCGCGACCGCGGCGCGATCATCAACGTCGGCTCTGCGCTCGCATTCATCGGCATACCGCTCCAGAGCCCATATTGCGCGTCGAAGTTCGCCTGCCGCGGGTTCTTCGAATCGGTGCGGGCCGAGCTGCTGCACGAGAAGAGCAACGTACGTCTGAGCATGGTGCACATGCCCGCCTTGAACACGCCGCAGTTCGACTGGTGCATGACGAAGATGTCGCACCGCGCCATGCCGGTACCTCCGATCTATCAACCCGAGGTGGGCGCAAAGTTCATCGTTGAGACTGCGTTCGACGGTCGGAGAGCCAAGATCGTTGGTTCCTGGAACAAGCTGCTCGTCTTCGCGGCCGAGCGCGCACCGACGCTCGCGAACCAGTACGCGGCGATCGGCGCCTGGGAAGCACAGCTCACCCCAGATCGCGCAGGTCCCGGTGATCCCGTCAACCTTTGGGAACCGGTCGACCGCGACCGCGACTTCGAGGCCCACGGCCGCTTCGACCAGCAAGCCGGCGGGTTCCTCGACCCGTCGTTCCTCCGCACGCTTCCGAACACGGCGACGAAGTTCCTGACCGCGCTCCGCGCAACCGCAGACGAGAAGATGGCACGGCGTCGAGCGCGGAACGGATCTCGTTCACGCATTCGCTCGCGATGAAGCCCTCCATGGGGCCACCGACCGAGACACCCGGATGAGCACGACCAAGCACGGCGGGACACAGCGGCGGTCTCTCACCAGTGGAACGCCGGACCGCAGCCGGTTCCACGTCTTGCGCGAGTACGCCCTCCTGGCCGACGGCGCGCGCGGCGCACTGATCGACCCAGACGGCGCGGTGGTGTGGATGTGCCTGCCGACCTGGGACGGCGACGCAGTCTTCAGCGAGCTGATCGGCGGCTCGGGCCACTACCGCATCACACCGGCGGACCCATACGTGTGGGGCGGCCACTACGAGGATGGCACGCTCATCTGGCGCAGCCGGTGGGTGACGACGACCAGTGTCGTCGAGTGCCGCGAAGCGTTGGCGGCACCGGGACGGCGTGGGTGCGCCGTGCTTCTGCGGCGCATCCGCGCCGTCGACGGACCGGCGAGGCTGCGAATCGATCTGTGCGCAGCCGACGGCTACGGCGCCCGGGCGATGGTGGACATCTCGCACCACGATGACCAGTGGACCGCGACCACTGGACGTGTGCATGTGCGCTGGACGGGCGCGCCGCGTCGCGCGACGAAGCGCGATGGCACGTTGAGCTTCGGGATCGAATTGGACGAAGGGATGACCCATGACCTCGTCCTCGCGCTGGACACCGAGACGACGCCGTGCGACCTCCCGGCCGCCGACGCGCTGTGGAGCAGCACCGAGGCGCACTGGCGCGACGCCGTCCCATCGTTTGACGGGCTCTCCGCCCGAGATGATTGCCGACACTCCTACGCGGTGCTCGCCGGGTTGACGTCGTCGAAGGGCGGGATGGTCGCGGCCAGCACGACGTCACTTCCCGAGCGCGCCGAAGCAGGGCGGAGCTACGACTACCGGTACGTCTGGATCCGGGACCAGTCGTACGCGGGCCAGGCGGTGGCGGCCGCTGGCGGCGCGCCCATCCTTGACGGCGCCGTCCGGTTCGTCACCGACCGGTTGCTCGACGACGGCCCCGGGCTGCAGCCTGCATACACCACTGCGGGCGATCGCATCCCGCACCAGACCTCGCTCGGTCTCTCCGGCTATCCCGGCGGCGACGACGTGATCGGGAACCATGTACGCGAGCAGTTCCAGCTCGACGTCTTCGGAGAATCGCTGCTGTTGTTCGCGGCGGCCACGCGTCACGACCGGCTTCCTGCTGACGCCTGGAGAGCCGCCGAGCTCGCGGTCGACGCTATCGCCACGCGCCACGACGAGGCCGACGCCGGCATCTGGGAGCTCGACGAGCGCCGCTGGACGCACTCACGCCTCGCGTGCATCGCCGGTCTCCGCGCGATCAGCCAGGCGCCAGGAACACCGCGTGAGCGAGCAGCACGGTGGAGCGCGCTCGCCGACTCGCTCCTGGCCGAGATCTCGCGCTCCAGCCTGCACCCGTCGGGACGCTGGCAACGGGCGCCCGACGACCCCCGGACGGACGCCGCTCTGCTCCTCGGCGCGGTCCGCGGCGCGCTACCTGCCGACGACCCTCGGTCCCTCGCGACGCACGAGTCGGTGCGCGCCGAGCTCGCGCGAGACGGCTACGCCTACCGCTTCCGGCACGATGCCCGCCCGCTGGCCGAATCCGAGGGCGCTTTCCTGGTCTGCGGCTTCTGGATGGCACTGTCGTGCGCATCGCTCGGGCGCCCGCTGGAAGCGGCACGCTGGTTCGAGCGCAATCGGGCTGCGTGCGGTCCACCGGGGCTGTACTCGGAAGAGTTCGATGTCGTCCAACGACAGCTTCGGGGGAACCTGCCGCAGGCGTTCGTGCACACGCTCATGCTCGAGTGCGCGGCAACGCTCGAGCTCGACCCAGATCCCGAATGACGCCGCCGTGCGCGGCGTCATCCCCGCCCGTGTTCACTCGTCAGGTGCCGTCGGGAAGTGCACCGCCTCGTCGATCGCCCTCCTCACCAGCCCCGCGTGCCCGTCGACGTCGCGGGGCACGATCGTGAGATCACCGCGTGCCTCATAGAGGACGTAGCGGATCTGCTCGACGTCGAATGTGTCTCGTTGGCGGAGCTGCGCAGCCAGGTCGTCGACCGTGAGCCCGCAGCGCCGCAACTCGCCGTGGCTGACCACTCCGTCGGCCACGAGGACCCGGATGCCGTGGTCAAGGACGCGGCGGCCCGGACTCGTGAGGCGGACGAGCGATGCGGCCCGATGCGCGAGCGATAGGGCGATGATGGCGACCGCCCCGGTGATGTACGACTCGCTGCCCGCAACGGCGGTCCGGCCGATGATGGCGCCCATGGCCACTGCGGTCGCGAAGTCGATGATCGTCCACTGCGCGATGGTGCGTCGCTCGGCGAGCCGGAGCACGACGACGGCGGTGAGATAGATCAGCACCGCTTTCGCGGCTACTTCCGGAAGTGACGACACACTTCCCGTGAGCCATGACATCGCGTCCTCCTCGTCGCTTCGACATTCGACCGCGGCTGCCTCGATCAGGAGCCGCCGTCCTCCTTCGCTTCGGCCGTGACGATCCAGTCCGCGATGGCGAGGTCGGTGGCCTCGATCGACGATGCTTTCCGTCCTCCATGCGCGCAGTGCCCATGAGTGCACAGCCGCAAACGCGTGCGCCGGACGCGAAGCTTCGACACGCGAAAGAACCGCGGTACCGCAAAGGTTCCGTCACGCGATCGCCTTGGGCGACCCTCGGACCGCATGAATGCATCGGCGCAACGTGGGGTATTGCACCGGTGCGAGCGAAACCACATCGCTCAGGATCGTCAGGAGGAGGCGCACCATGGGATCTGCCGATGAAGACCGCGTACGTGCAGCAGCACGGCCCAACGACCTGATCGCCGCAGTACTCGAAGACCACGCCGACATCCACTCGCTCATGAACGAGGTCGACACGAGCACGGGCGAGCATCGACAGGAGGTGTTCGAAAAGCTCGTTGCGAAGTTGGCGGTCCACGAGACGGCCGAGGAGCAGGTCGTCCATCCCCTCACCCGGCGCGTCGCCGACGCCGACGGTGTGGTCGACGAGCGCCTCGAGGAGGAGGACAAGGGAAAGAAGGCCCTCGCCGAGCTCGAGAAGATGGGCACTGCAACGCCGGACTTCTCGACGAAGTTCGGCGAACTCCGTGACGAGGTGTTGCGCCACGCCCAGAACGAGGAGCAGCAGGAGCTCCCGCTGCTCGAATCGGCCGACGAGCAGCAGCTGGTACGGGCCGCACCAGTGTTCCGCGCCGCGCAGCGGATTGCGCCGACACATGCACACGAGCACTCTCCCGAGAGCGCGGTGGGCAACATGGTGATCGGGCCGTTCGTCGCCATGGTCGACCGCACCCGCGACGCGATCCGTGACCTGATGCAACGCGACGTCATCGTCTGATCAAGCCGATCTCCAAAGTTATTCAGTTCGGCCCGAGCGCCACACCCGTACTCGGCCTGTCGAGTGCGGCTGTCGCGCGCTGCGGCACCACCGTTTGCTGGGGATCCTTAGCCGATTGCACACCGGCGTGGAAGATCCCGAAGCGGGTCAGCGCCGATGCACCAAGCAACGCGACCCCCGCGATCGACGACGCGGTTCTTGATCGACGACCGGCGAGCGTCGCCATGCCAGCGCCGACCAGTGCCAGTCCCTTTCCGAGCCGAAGCAAGGTCCCGGCACGCCCCTGGTGGTACGACTGCGACACGACGGATGGCATCCGCCGAACCATGACCTCTTCGAGCGCGACCTCAGCGAGTGCCGCGACGATGGCAAGACGACGTGCAGGCGAGGTCTCGGGACCCGATCCCGCGCACATTCCTGCGCCGCCGGCGGCCATCGCAGCAGAAGCGGCGAAGAGCAGCGGCATCTCGGACCACCCGGCGTGCCACGCAGGGATCGCGGTGTTGGCCACGAGTGCACCGGTGTATGTCGCGACGCCGCAGCCGAGACCGGCCGCTCCGAGCGTGGCCACGGTCCCCACCGGCGTCAGGACGCCCGTGAGGTCGCTGGCCGCGGCGACGATCGTGAGCGGTGCGTACCCGGCCAGCATCCAAGAGCCGATGCTCATCGGCGACGTGGGTTTGATGACGCGCAGCATGTTGACGAACCGTTCGGGACGACCGAGGTCGTGCACGAGCGCAGCCAAGGACACCCCGACCGCCGTCGTCGCGGTTGCTTTGGCCACCCGCGCCAGCGTCCGTCGACCGGTGAGGTGTGCGCCGGCTGCGAGCGCCGACGACGCACCGGCCAAACCGCCGAAGAAGAGGTAGCCGGCGATGTCTCGTGCCTCCCACACCGGCTCCTTGATGACCGGTAGCCCGTAGTAGCTCGTCGGCTGCTCCTGCTGTCGACCACCGCGCTTTCGGGCTCCGTTCGTAGGAGCGCCGTCGCGCGCGTCGTCGTTCCCGACCCGATCGGTCGCCCCGGTGACTGCTTCGCGGTCGGGGCGTGCGCCGTGCAGACCATCGATCTCGATCCTGCTCGTGTTCATGACGCCCTCCCAGAACGGACGAAGGTGGCCGTCACCGCAAAGGCAAGGGCGCCGGCGGCGAGCGCGACTCGCCGCCACATCGCCGGCAGGTCGCGAGTCGTTACGACCGGATCGGGCGGGAGGCCGTACACCTCCGGTTCGTCGAGCAGTAGGAAGAAGGCGCCCGCGCCGCCGACACCATCGTCTGGATCGTCGCCGTAGAGGCGGGCGTCGTCGACGCCGTCGTCGTGGAGCTGGCGAACCCGCATCACGGCCCGGTCGCGCAAGTGGTCGAGCGGACCGAACTGAATGGAGTTGGTGGGACACGCCTTGGCGCACGCCGGCTCCATCCCGACCGTGAGGCGGTCATAGCACAGCGTGCACTTCCAGATCCGGCCGTCGTCCTTGCGCTGGTCGAGCACACCGAACGGGCATGCAGGAACGCAGTATCCGCACCCGTTGCAGATGTCTTCCTGCACGACGACCGTTCCGAACTCGGTGCGGAACAGCGAGCCGGTCGGGCACACATCGAGGCACGCGGCGTCGGTGCAGTGCTTGCACACGTCCGACGACATCAGCCAACGGAAACTCTCGTCCGGCCGCTCTCCGTCGCCGACCACCTCTTCGCCGAGCCGCCTGCGCTGCTCGATGAACGCGACGTGGCGCCAGCTGTTGGCGTCGAGCCGTCGGGTGTTGTCGTACGACATGCCGGTGAAGTTGAGCCCGTCCTCGGGAATACCGTTCCACTCCTTACACGCGACCTCGCATGCCTTGCAGCCGATGCACACGGAGGTGTCGGTGAAAAACCCCATGCGCGGAGGAGCATCGGCGTAGCCGCTGGCAGTCGCCGGATCGCTGTCGTGCAGCGCGGCAGTAAGCATGTGGTCCGTCATCACACCTCCATGCCGGTGTCGGCCGTGATGCCCGCCCGCCGCGTGTACTCGTCGACCAGCTCGAGCCGTGCCGGACCCCGGGGCCGACGTCCCGGGCGGATGTCCGCCGTCAGGGCCTTCACCTCCTGGATGTGGACGTTGGGATCGAGCGCGATCGAGGTCAGCTCGTTGGCGGCGTCGCCGCGCGACAGGCCGTTGGGTCCCCAGTGGAACGGGATGCCGATCTGGTGGATGGTCCGGCCTTGCACGGTGACCGGGCGGATCCGGTCAGTGACCAGGACCCGCGCCTCGATCGCGCTGCGTGCGGTGACGATGGTGGCCCATCCCTCGTGCTCGAGGCCACGTTCCGCGGCGAGCTCCGGTGAGATCTCGCAGAACATCTCCGGCTGGAGCTCCGCGAGGTAGGGCACCCAACGCGTCATCCCACCCGCGGTGAAGTGCTCGGTGAGCCGGTACGTCGTAAGCACATAGGGGAACACCTCTGCACCGGGCGTGCCGCCGTTCGGGTGATAGCGGTTCTGCAGCCGCGAGACCACCTGGCGCGCCGGGTTGTGCTGCTGGCGGTACAGCGCGTTTTCGAAGAGCGAGTCCTGCGGCTCGTAGTGCGTCGGCATCGGACCGTCCTCCAGTCCGCTCGGGACGAACAGCCACCCCTTGCCGTCCGCCTGCATGATGAAGGCGTCGATCCCCGAGAGCGCCTCGACCCCTTTGGCTCCCGGCGGTGGGCGGTACGACGGATCGAGGTCGGCTTTCATGTCGGGGGTGTCGTGGCCGGTCCATCGGCCCTGAGCCGGGTCCCACCAGACCAGCGCCTTGCCGTCGCTCCACGGCGCACCGGCCGGGTCGGCCGACGCCCGGTTGTAGAGGATGCGTCGGTTGGCCGGCCACACCCAGCCCCACTCGGGTCCCAGCCAGTTCTGCTCACGAGCGGGCTTGCGACGCGCGGCCTGGTTCACTCCGTCGGCGTACACACCGCAGTAGATCCAGCAGCCGCATGCAGTGCTGCCGTCGTCGCGCAGCTCGGTATAGGTGCTCAACGCGTTCCCGTCGGCGTCCCAACCGTTGATCTCCGAGAGGATCGCGTCGGCGCTCGGCTCCGCGAGTGCACCATCCGTCGGGTAGTCCCAGGTGAGATCGAGCATCGGACGGTCCATGGGGTCCGTCGATCCGGCCAGCTTCTCGCGGATGATCCGACCAAGGTGGTACATGAACCAAAGGTCGCTCCGAGCGTCGCCGTCCGGTTCCGTCGCCTGCCAGTGGAACTGCAACATGCGATTGGTGTTGGTGAAGCTGCCGCTCTTCTCGATGTGCGCCGCCGCGGGCAGGAAGAACACCTCCGTCGCGATGTCGTCGCTGCGCAGCTCGCCACTTTCGATCTCCGGTCCGTCCTTCCACCAGGTCGCGCTCTCGATGAGCGAGAAGTCGCGCACCACCAACCATTCGAGGTTGGCCATGCCGAGCCGTTGCATCCGCGCGTTCGCGGAGCCGACCGCCGGGTTCTCCCCGAGGAGGAAGTAGCCCCTCACCGTCCCGTCCATTTGGCGCAGCACCGTGTTGTACGTGCTGTGGTCACCGGTGATCCGCGGCAGGTAGTCGAAGCAGAAGTCGTTCTCGGGCGCGGCGGTGGCTCCCCACCACGACTTCAGCATGCTCACGAGGTACGACTTCATCAGCGCCCAGTAGCCCTTTTGCGCAGCGTCCGCCTCGACGAAGTCGCGGAGCGTCTCGTGGGCGTGTGCGTGGGGCATGGGGATGTATCCCGGGAGGAGGTTGTACAGGGTCGGGATGTCGCTCGACCCCTGGATGCTGGCGTGGCCACGCAGCGCCTGGATGCCCCCGCCTGGCCGCCCGATGTTGCCGAGCAGGAGCTGGAGCACCGATGCGGCGCGTATGTACTGCACCCCCACCGTGTGCTGGGTCCAGCCGACCGCGTAGATGAAGGCGGTTGTGCGATCACGACCGGAGTTGGAGGTGATGAGCTCACAGACGCGGCGGAAGAGATCCTGGGGGACACCGCAGGTCTCCTCCACCAGTTCCGGCGTGTAGCGCGAGTAATGACGCTTCAGCACCTGGAAGACGCAGCGCGGGTGCTGCATCGTCTCGTCTCGTTGGATGTCGCCCGAACCGACGTTAACGCCGCCGGACCCCGTGCGTTCCGAGCGACCGGAGTGGCGCGGGTCGCCGTTAACGGCGCGCTGCTGGTACCGCTCGTCACGGTGCCCCGACGCCGCGGCCACCTCCATGCCCTCGTACTGCCAAGACGACGAGTCGTAGGTGCGTCCTTCGGCGTCGAAGCCCGAAAACAGCCCGTCGAGGTCCTCGGTATCCTGGAAGTCTTCGCGCAGGATCGTCGGTCCGTTCGTGTAGTTGACGACGTAGTCGTGAAACCAGCGTTCGTGCTCGATCACGTAGTTGACGATGCCGCCGAGGAAGGCGATGTCGCTCCCGACGCGGATGGGGACGAACACGTCGGCGAGCGCGCTCGTGCGGCTGAAGTGCGGGTCGACGTGGATCACCGTTGCCCCCCTGGCCTTCGCCTCCATCACCCACTGGAAGCCCACGGGGTGGCACTCGGCCATGTCGCTGCCCTCGATCACGAGGCAGTCCGAGTTCTGCAGGTCTTGGAGGCACGTGGTCGCACCGCCGCGGCCGAAGGACGTGCCGAGCGCGGCGACCGTCGAACTGTGACACACCCTGGCCTGGTTCTCGATCTGCACGATTCCCAGGGCAGTGAAGAGCTTTTTGATCAGGTAGTTCTCTTCGTTGTCGAGTGTTGCACCACCGAGGCTGGCGATTCCCATGGTGCGGCGGGTGCTCTTGCCGTCGTCCTGCCACTCCCAGGTGTCACGGCGGCTTTCGATCACCCGCTCGGCGATCATGTCCATCGCGGTCTCGAGATCGAGGTGCTGCCACTCGTGTGCGTGGGGCGCGCGGTAGAGCACCTCGTGGCGACGCGCCTCGCCGGTCGTGAGCTGCAGGCTTGCGGCACCCTTGGGACAGAGGCGGCCGCGGCTGACCGGCGAGTCCGGATCGCCTTCGATCTGCACGACGCGGTTGTCCTTCACGTAGACGTTCTGCGCACAACCCACGGCGCAGTACGGACACACCGACTTCACCACCTTGTCGGCCGTCGCCGTGCGTGGAACCAGTTGGTCGGTCCGGGCCGAGCGCGCCGCGGCACCGCGTCCTAGACGGTCGTGGCCCCGGAGTTGGCGGAGCACGGGCCAACGCTCGACGAAGCTCATACGGACCTCCTGAATGGTCGGGCGTCACCCGATCCCGTCGCCGGATGGGGAGGGGTGATGAAGGGCGCGGCCGGCCGCCGTCTGCATCGACTGGTCGGCGGCCGCGCGCCGTCGCATCCAATCCCGAGTCGTGTCGTTCGACGTCGGATGGATCGCGGGCGTACCGATGAGGTGCTGGCTGGTCGACAGCACGAACGCTCGCGCGGCTTCCTCGGCGGTCAGGCTGTCGCTCCCGTCCGCCGGGAGACCCGTCGCGATCATGTAGACGAGGCCCGGAGCGAGGCCCAGCTGACGCGCGACTTCCTCAATGCCTCGACCTTCGGCCAGTCTGGTGGAAACGTCACGGTGCGAGGCCATGTCACCCTCCTGGGGGCAGCGCCGGAGTCGGGTGCATACCCAACTCCCGATGGAGACGAACCCGATCCCTTCAGCCCTGCCGACGCGGATCCTCGGAATTCGCGACGAACTCCTCCACCACTTCGGCCAGGCCGCCCGGTCCCTCTGTCACCGGCGTGTCGATCCGCCGGGTTCCCGAGAGGACGTCGAGCCGGATCGGATGGTGGGCGACGAGCACCTGCTCGGCGTCGACCGACACCGAGTCGACGCGCGACGGGCACGCCGCGCTCCGCGGCCAACCGGTCCTCGGGGCTCTTCATCGCCAGACCTCCGCCCAGGAGCGTCCCGACCGTCCCGAAGAACAATGCGCCGATCACGATCCCGAGCAGGACCTTCCCACCCGTCGACCACCCCGAAGCACCGGGGAGCACCAGCCCGAGCGCCGCGCCGACGACCACGCCGATGCCGCCGAGGCCGAGGCCGAACAGCGTGGCGCCGCGGAACATCTCCTTCGTCATCACCGCGCCGAGTCCGGGGCTTCCGATCACGTCCGAGGTCTCCTGGTCCATCTCCGCGCGCAGCGACAGCTCCAGGTCCGCGCGTTCCCCGACGTGCAACGACTCTCGGGGAACGGACATCCGTTCCACGAGATCACGAGCGGCCGCATCGGCTTCGTGACGATCCCGGTACACGGCCAGGAGAGATCCCATGGCTTACCTCCGAGCTTGACGACACCCTGCCCTGGTCTCGTGCCCACTGGGGTGCGCCGCCGAACCTGCGGCGCCAGTCCGTCACAGCTTCGTCACGAATCCGACTCACCTTCGTCACGACTTGGCAGGCTGCGATCGTGATGCCCGCCGGGTGTGATGGCGCCACCATCCGTACGCGGCGGCGCCTACGACGGCGAGTGCCAGCACGACCCAACCGACCCACCCGAACCAGCGATCGACCGTGTGGACCGACGGTCCTGCGAGGTAGCCGATTCCCACGTGGAAGCATCCCCAGAGCAGGGCGCTGCTCGCGTTCCACAGCAGGAATCGCCGGTAGGGCATCCGAGACTCTCCCGCCAAGACGGGCACGATCGACTTCGGTCCCGTGACGAAGCGAGCCAGGAAGACAGCAGCCGGGCCGTGGTCTCGCATGAAGCGGTCCGCCTTCTCCCAACGCTCCTCTCCGAGCCTGCGACCGAGCGCGCTGCCCCGGATGCGCTGACCGAAACGGCGGCCGATCTCGTATCCGATCGAGTCACCAGTGATCGCACCCAGCACTGCCGCGAGGGCCAGCCACCAGACGGGGACGACGCCTCGGTACGCGAGGTACCCGGCGACGAAGAGCACCGTCTCCCCCGGAAGCGCGATGCCCAGGAACAGCGCGGTCTCCGCGGCTGCGGCGGCGAAGACGATGACGAAGATCCACGGGTCCGGGACCCCCTGCAGCAGGTCGACGACGCGGTCGAAGACGTCGGCGACGACAGCCACTGCCGTCACACGAACCGTTCGATTCCTCTGCCGTCCCGAGCGATGGCTCGCTGCAGATGTTTCGTCATGAGCGCTCCTTCGGGCTGCTCGGCCGTCCGTCGTCCATGTCCGTTTCCCGGCTCCGAGGGCACGGAAACGGCGAGCACTATGAGGCGTCTCGAGCGACACGGTTGGCCGGGGCCCGGAGCGGGTACCGGAGGGGTATCCGTGCTCCCGAGAAACTCCTCGCTGCAATCGCCCTCGGCCGCATCGGCATCGGCGCGACCGCCCTGCTGTCGCCCCGAGCGATCCAGCTCGTGCTCCCGCAGGCGGCCGGGACGACTGACAGCTGTGCCTCGGTCCGAATGCTCGCGGCGCGAGACGTGGCGCTCGGAGTCGCCACGCTCCTGGCCCTCCGTCTGGGCGGGGTGACGCCGGTGGTTTTCGCGACCGTGACCGCCGATCTGGCCGACGCCGCGGTCGTGTCATGCCGGCGGCCCGCGCTCTCGGCGCGGCAGTGGGCTCCGCCAGTCTTCGGCGGCCTCGCCGGCGCGGCCGCCTCGCTCCTGTGCGCCCGGGCGCTCCGGAGCCAACCGTCCGTGTGACGAAACCCGCCATCCAGGCGACGACGAGCTGAGCTACGGATCATCGAGACGCGTGCTTTCGGCGCGCACGCTCGGCTCCAGGTACACCCGGCGTGCGCAGGAACGCGCTCTCGGATCGCGTGCTCCATCTCCTGGAGCACCAACGGGAGCTCGTCGCCCTTGAAACCGTCTCGGACGACGACCTTGCGCCGAGATGATCTCATCAGGCCCCAGCAGTTGCGTACGCAGCTCGAGGGTGCCGCGAAGTCGTGGATCGGCCAGGAGCGCGCGCCGCACGTCAGTCACGTCGCACTCAGTGGCTGACTCGCCGATCAGGCAGCTCTTCATCTCCGACCGACCGGAGGGTGAGCGCGACGACCACCAACAGGATGCCGATGCCACAGCTGCCGAGGGCGTCGAAGCGCGCGTTCCCCGTTGCCCACGACAGGGTGACGCCCGGCGAACACGAACGCGAGCCCGAGCGGGGCGCGGAGCTGACGGAGTCGGTTGGTCTCGGTCATGCCTCGTTCGAGACATCGTCCTCGCTCGAGACGTCGTCGTGCGGCGCAGGTACCACGAGGATCGGGCAGCGTGCTCGACGAAGCAGCGCATGGGCGACCGAACGGTCGAGGAGACGTCCGAGCAGACCCGTCTTGTCCGCGCCGACGACGATCAGATCGACGTGGTGCTCTGCGGCTGCCCGAAGGATCGCGGTGACGGGATCGCCGGTGGCTGCGACCGGCGTCGCGTCGCTCAGACCCGTGTCGGCGAGCTCCCGTGCGGCAAGCTCATGCGCGTCCGAGACGGCGCGTTCCGTCACGGCTTCGTCGACGATCGCGCCGTCGACAATGATCGGAACCTCCGCCGGGAAGGGCGGGAACACCACGCCGTAGCCGATGCCGGGTGCGATCCAGGCCCGAGGCAGCTCGGCGACGTTGATGCCGAGCGCCTCGTCGCCCGCGAAGAAGTCGTGCACGAAACGGGCCGCCTCGTGGGAGCTCGGACTGTCGTCCAGCGCCACCAGCAGCGTGTGGACCATGAGCACCTCCTCGGTCAGACGTTCGGTGTCCGGTGCCGACGGGTCGCTCCCGCCTCACCGCTCAGACGATGCGGTACGGATCGGCCCGATCTTCGTTGACGGCCAGACCATGTCCAGGACGGTCGAGATCAGGTACGAGACGGCCATGCGTCGGGACCAGGACGCCGTCGAACAGCTGGTGGTCGGCGAGGACGTGATTTACAACCACCAGCGACCACACGGCGCCCTTCGGACACAAGAGACACCGGCCGGCCGCCTTCAAACGGATTGACCAACGTCCGTAGAAATTACAACGTGATTCCGTAGAGCTCGGCGGTGTTGGCGCCTGCGATGAGTCTGCGTTGCTCGTAGGAAAGTGATTCGGTTGCTTCGTCGAGTTCCGAGACCGTTCCGGGAAACTTTGCGTCGGGGTGGGGGTAGTCGGATGCCCACACGATGCGGTCGGCGCCCACGAGCGGTGAGTTGGCTGTGAACGCCAGGGTTGATTCGTCGGGGTCAAAGCTGATCCAGCAGTTGCGCCGGAAGTGTTCGGATGGCAGCTTCGTGAGCCACGGCACGTCGAACGCGAACTCGCGTGCGTGATGGTCGAGGCGCTCGAGAAACGGAACGATCCAACCTCCGTTCGATTCAAGAAACACGATACGTAAATCAGGGAATCGTTCGAAGACATCGCCTCCCGTCATGAACGCGATCGCGGTCATCATGTCGACGGGATTCGAGATGCCTTGCGCGAAGAAGTGATTGTTGTAGCCCATCTCCATACCCGGAAGAGCAGGCCGGAAGTTGATCTCACCGCGTGTCCAGGGGGTGTCAACATCAAGGTTGTCGAGGTGCAACCCGGCGCACGCGCCCGGGACTCCGGCGGTGAGCAGGGGATGAAAGCCAATCGCGCAGCCTGTGTCACACGCGGCTGTCCACAGCGGGTCGTATACCGAGTCGAAGAACGGCTTCCAATCGATCATCGGGCTCGGGCGCATGAAGCCACCAACGATGTGCGGTTTGGTCGCGACGCGGCGGAGTTCCGCGACGGTCGCGTCGATGTCCCACTGGGGCAGCACCGCGACGGCATCGAGTCTGCCGTCGCCTTGACTGCAATGGTCCGAAATCCAATCGTTGTAGACGCTGCACATCGCAGTCGCGAACGACTTGTCTGGGTAGTCGTGCAGCGCCAGGAAATGCGTCGGATACAGCACCGACCGATCGATTCTGTCCGCGTCCATGTCATGAAGGCGTGCGTCAGCATCGAATGCGCCGTTCCGGAGCTCCGAGTACTTCATCTCCCCCGCGTAGAGGCGTTGCTTCTCCGCGTCAGAGAATCCCGCCGACGCCGCGCCGACGTAGATCGCCGCCGGCTCACGGTGCCCGTCGAACACGATCCACTCGGCGCCCGATTTGTCAACCTCCACGTGCCACACCCGTTCCTGCAGCTCCCGGCGCGCGTATGCCGGCAGCTCGGTTGGGTGTTCAATGACGTGACCGTCCGCATCCACGTAAGCGATCGCGGTGTCCATACCCGTTGCTGTCGGCACCGGAGACTCCTCCGCTTCGTCGGGGTCTTTCGTGAGTCTCCACCCAAGTCTCGCTGGTCCTCGGGCGGTCTGTCGAGGGCATGATCGCGCTTGCGCCATCGCAGCGTTTGCTGGCACTGGCTCGGTGACCGCACCGCCGAACGCGGGCGTCGAATCACACAATGACTGCTGCCCCTCCGCCTCCCCGGCCAGGTTGTGTGGGCGGATACGTGTGGGCCGTTTCGGGTGCGTGGGAGCTACCGAACGCACGAACTCGTCAAGACTTCGTCTTACTGTCCTTGCCGCTCGTGAAGAGGTCGCGCCACGACTTCTCGGAAACCTCGATGTCGAAACGCTTCGCGGCCCTGCGGATGCGCTTCCACGCCTCGTCACGTTCGGCATCCGAGACGCCTTCGACCTGATCGAATCGTGAGATGGCATTCCGCACGTGTTTCGCATCCACGATCGGCTCTTTGCGTTCCTTCGGGAACGCAAAGTCGCTGCGCTTCAGGTCGTTCTTCTCCGCCGTGCTCATTCCCTGACTCTTTGCCTTCGTTCGCTTCGATCCGCCGGACGGGCCCTTCGTTCGCACGCTCTGCGCCGCCCGCGCCTTCTTCAGGTTCTTGCGCGCCGCTTCCTTCTGCTTCGTCGTCGACATGGAGTGTCTCCCTGAGGTGAGTCGTCTTCTCCCCACCAGGCTTCCTCCGAGCATGCCCGAACAAACCCATTTTCGCGGGTGCGGTTATGCACCCCCTCGTTCACTCCCGCCGGTTGGCCCGTGTTGCATTATTGGTGTCGGATAGTGGAAACCCCGGGAATGATGCGGAAAACGCACGTGCCGCCGGTTCGGCGGCACGCCCCGCGCAACCGTTCTTCGAACGCGTCAGGCAGTTGATCAATCCACGCATCTACTCTCCGCCGAAACGAAGGCGGGCGCTGTGTAACCAGCTGCCCGTGCGGGCCACGCAGAGACGACGACGAGGGGAGACGAAGGTGGCGAAGCCGGTGAAACGGATCGATATCGTGAAGCGCGGCGACCGGTGGGTTGGTGAACGCAAAGGCGGGGTCGCGTTTACGCGAAGGGCGCGACGAAAGCCGATGCAGTGTCCAAGGCTGCGAAGAAGGCGAGACGCGACCCGCGAGGTGTGTCGATTTCGCATCCATGGCCGTGACGGGCGCATCCAGGAAGAACGCACCTACCCCCGCGCTGACGACCCCGGTCCACCAAAGGCTGAGTAACGCTCGTGATGAGGCGCGGGTTCTGGCCCCGGTCGGCGACGGTGATCCTGCCTACGCCTGGGCTTGGCGGGAGCGCTGGCCCAGGCGTCAGGGGGAAGTGCTCGCCTCTCGGCGTTGCGGACTGCGAGAGGCTGAGCACCCGACCGGCATCAGTCGGAGGCCCAACATGCGACGAGTCGCACCTGATATTGCCACCCCGGTGATGATGGTCGTCGCGTTCATGCTCGGCTTGGTGCTCGTACTGATGCTCGACTCGTCCGCGGTCTAGCCACCTGCGTGTCATCACCGTCTGGGTCGGGCAGTCTCAGCCCAGACGAAGGACGGGTGAGATGGCCAAGAAGAAGACGAGACAAGTCGCGGTGGTATGCCGTGCCGACGGATGGGTCGCTGAGCGGCGAACCGGCCGGATCTACGCCGAAGGCGAGAGCAAATGGATGTGATACGCACAACGAGCGCCAAAGCGAAACGCGACCGCCGCGCAGTGACCGTGCGTATCCACTCCAAGGATGGCCGCGTGCAGGAAGAACGCACCTACCCTGCGTCTCGGCGCGTGCTCCCCGAGTTCAGCAAACGTTGACCACTACTAGGCCGCCGGTTCTTCAGGTTCGAGTGTGCCGGCCCCGTTGACGTGCAGTACCTGATTGACGCCCGTGATGCGCATCACATGCATCGCATTCGCTGACACCCCATACAGCCGAGACGCTCACCGCGCTCGGCACGCCGGGCGTCTTCCCCGACCAAGAAACCCAGTCCTTGCGAATCGAGGAACGACACCTCCGACATATCCACGACGACATCACCCGCGAGGGTACTGAGACACTCGCGAAGTTCTGACACGGAAGCGAGGTCAATCTCACGTGCGACACACACCGTCGTTAGTTCTGGGCCCGCCTCGATGGCGAGAGACAACAATCCGTCCATCACTGCCTCCCGTTCCTTGCTCAACCGGTCCCTTCCTACATGGCTGCTCCTCCGAGGAGCCTGAGGACACTCCACGACGACAGAATTGCCACAACTGCAAGGTTTCGTCAAAGCACCAAATCGGTTCAGCATCGCGACGCAACAGCTGACCCCCCACGGATTGGACGCGCAGCCCCAGATTTGCGGAGCAACTTGAATCTCGCTGCCTCTGTGCATCGTCGCGTTCGTGCCATTTCCCACGTCGCTGCTCGGTGACTACGGAACCACCACGGCCCCGGTTGTGCTCGGCGCGGCAACCATGCCCCGGTGAAGCGGTACGTCGTAGCGCGGTGGATTTCGTGCCGTATCAGCACCACTTGATCAAGCCAGAGGTTGCGGTTCGTGCGCGACAGCTCTCGAGGATCAAGCGCAGAGCCGTGATCGAACTCGGATCGTCTCATTCACGGGGTTGCTCCATACCGTTCGGCGCGACGCTGGGAATCTGTCCAGAGCCCTTTCACGCCGGAAGCGACCTCGAAGTCCTCCCCCTTCGGACGACTAGTGGCGGCTTGGCGCGTCCGCGTCGGTGGTCGCGTGACTCGGCCATGAGCCGCAGGCCAGCAGACGGCTCAGAACACGCCGAGGTTTCCCACGGTCATCCGCGGCGCACCTGCGTCGGAGAGCCATTCGAACTCGTCGTCGAACCAATCGAAGCTCATGGCGACCTATCGGTCCGTGCCGGGTCGCGCGCGATGACGGCGCTGCCGAGACCTGCCGAGGCACATCGGCGGGTAGCTCATGGTGTCCGAAGAATCCAGACCGGCCACTGTGACTCCATTTCGCTCGCCCGGTGCGCCGACCGCCAGCGCATCAGCGGCTCTCGCTTGCCCGCGAGACGGTCTGTTTCTGTGGCGCTTAGCCGGGGTACCGACGCGTCGTCTCAGTCCGCCAACGTTGCGGGAGGTCGATCATGAGCGACGAACAAGGTTCAGACGGCAAGGTTCGGGACGTTCAACCGGGCGGTAGCGCTTCTCGGGGAATCAACCCAGATCCCGGTGGTGAGACCGAACCTAGCGGTCTGGTGCCTCCGTACGAGGGTCGAACCAAAGCGCGAGGCGAGAGCGAGATCAGCGAAGAGTTAGGCGCGAGCGTCGAGCGGATGCTTCACGATGTGGACCGCGGCGGCGGCGGTCAGACCGCGAGCCCCGCGGTCGAAAGTCCTGTGCGCGACGAGGAAGTGTCCCACGAAACCCCGGAATCACCGATGGGTGTGGGAACGAGTCCGAACCGAAGTGCCGAAGACATCGGTGATCGCGACGGCAAGGAGCCCGGGCGACAGGACACCGGCATCGAGACGCCGAGTGGCCGACGTAGCGGGACCTCCGACGCCCGCGATGTGACGGGCATAGACCCGCAGTCCGGCAACCAGGAGGACTGACCCCAAACGGAGGTCGCCGCAGAGGTGCACCCGCAGGCGCGACCAGCGCGCTTCGAGCATCGCAACTTCTCGGTCGTAGATCTCGATCAGTTCCCGCAGTGATTCGACGCCCACCCCGTACGCGTCGGTGAGAACCGCCCGACGGCTGCTGACCGTCGGGCGGTTCTTCGCGGTTGCTATCCAGTGCCGACGCTCAGCGGGCGGGTTGGCAGACTTTGTCTCGCCAAGTCGCATTCGCTTGTTGCATTCCCCCTCGCTCTCTAAACTCCGCCCGTGTCGGGACGAGTCGAGGCGTCACCTGAGGCCATACTCTCGAGTCTCCATGCGTTGACCGACAACGCGATCGCGACGCTCCGCATCGACGATCTGCTCGACGAACTGTTGAGCAGGGTGCAAGACGCGCTCGACGCGGACACCGCCGCCGTCCTGCTACTCGCCCCTGGTGGTGATGAACTCGTCGCGACCGCAGCACGCGGGCTGGAAGAGGAAGTACGCGAAGGCGTACGCATTCCGATCGGGACTGGTTTCGCCGGCCGGATCGCGGCAAGCAGAGGTCCGATCCGGCTCGATCGCGTCGACGCCACGACCGTCGCCAATCCGATCCTGTGGGAAAAAGGCATCAAGGTCATGCTCGGCGTCCCACTCCTCAGCACCGACACCCCCCTGGGTGTCCTCCACGTCGGACGACTGGCGAACCGACCGTTCACTGATCACGATCTTTCCTTGCTCCAGGTAGCAGCCGACCGCGTCGCGGTCGCGATCCAAAGCCAAACCCTCGCGATCGAACGCGCGGCGGCCCAACTCTTGGAACGCAGCCTCTTACCGGATCGACTCCCGAGTTATCCAGGACTTGAAATCGCGGCCCGGTACGTCACCGCCCAAGGCGAAGCAATAGGCGGAGACTGGTACGACGTGTTCACCCTCCCGTCGGGACAGCTGTGGATCGTCGTCGGCGACGTTGCCGGACACGGCATCCAAGCGTCCGTCGTGATGGGACGCATCCGCAGCGCGCTACGCGCCTACACGCTGCTCGAGCTTCCCCCCGATGAGGTCTTGCAGCTCGTCGACCGCAAAGTCGACCATTTCGAACTCGGGACCATCGCCACCGTCGCATGCACAGTCACCGATCCCCCTTTCGACACCTTGACCATCGCCCTCGCCGGGCATCCACCGCCAGTGATCGCGGCTCCCAACGAACCTGCGGAGGTCGCAGACATTCGTCCGGGTCCTCCACTCGGCGTCGGATGGGGAAAACGACCGCTCGCAATCACGCGAACGATGACCCCGGGCACCGTCGTTGTCCTCTACACCGACGGACTCGTCGAACGCCGCAGTGAATCCATCACCGTGGGCATCGAACGTCTCCGCGCGGCCATCTCACCCGCTCACCCCCGCGACGTGGCTGCCAAGCTCATGCACCAACTCGTCGGCGGAACCATCGCCCGCGACGACATCGCCTTGGTCGTATTGCGACGGGTCGCCCTCGATGAACGTCAGACCTCCTAGCAAGCCGTCCCGCACAGGGGCGCCCTTCAGGGCTATCTCGTTGCGACAGTGCCCCCGGTTCGCGGAGACGGCGCATCGCGAAGACAGGTCGTCGTAAACAAGCGAAGCAAAATCGAGCCGCTGGTTGCAGCCCGTCCGACTACCACCGGGCCACCAAATCCTCAACGCTCACAATTCCGACGGGGCGGCCATAGTCGAGGATCACAACACGGCGCGCACCTCGCGCCAGCATGCGAGCGGCTGCCATCTCGACCGGGCTTTCGGGTGTCACACTTGCCGGCGCTTCCCGCACGGCGTCTTTAACCGCGGTCGAGTCCAACAAATCAGGGGCGACCGCGGCTATATCCCCAGTCGAGACGATGCCAACCAACTTCGCGTCGTCGAGGACGATTACCTCGTCGACATGTTCGGCGCGCATCCGAGTCGCCGCATCCCGCAACGTCGTCGAGGCAGTAACGACCACTGAACTGGGCTTCATGACATCCCGCGCTTGACGAGCCATGCCGTCACCCTTTTCTAGTCCGACCACTCAAGACTCCTTACCCTCGACGCGCTCTTCCGCAACACGGCGCACCTCGCGCCAGCATGCGAGCGGCTGCCGCCGTAGCTCAGCTATTTGGCCCCACCCGCGTCTCCCGGCACCCGTTCATGAACGCTGCACCTGTCGGTGCTGTTGTACCGACTGAGTACGGTTCCGCATTCTTTCTCAGCGCATATCCGCTCCGCGCTCTCACTATCGAGGCGCGTGCTTGACGGCCGGCCGTACGGGCTCACGTCCCGACCCGTACTTCCAGCACGGCCAGACAGGTTCCTGCGAGGCGCGGCCACACCGCCAACATTCCCCCGCTCCGCGATCGTTCACACCTCCGCCTGAGTTACCGGCCGCGGTGACGGTGAGAGCCCCCGCGCACCTGGGAAGACAGGGGCTCCCACCAGAGCCTCGAAACCACCGTCCACGGCCGGACGCGGCTGACTGATCGAGGCGATCGGATCCCTTACCCCCGTTGACTCCACCAAAACTGGTTTCGAAAATGTTGGTGGCTTAAGCAGTTAGGCCGAATGTTTCTGGATTGGGACTCCAGCAACAGGAGAGGGGCCTGCGAGTGGGGCGCTTGAGTTGATCGGGTGTCGGTCGTTGTCTTTGGCGCGGCGCCGCTGCGAGATGGCGAAGACGATTGCGTCGATGACCGCGAGGGCGAGCAGGATGCCTAAACCGATGTACATGACGCCCCTTGCAGGCCCGGTCTGCCGAGAACATCCCTGACCGGAACTTCGACTTCTATGGCATCACCGCGTCAACCTTTAGCCCGAGGGCTTCTTGTTTACGGGCACTGCCTCCCGGATACGACAAGGTCGGCGGATTCTTCTCCGCTCTACAACAACTGGCGGGACCCCAACCCTTTGCCCTCCCAACTTTGGGTTGGGGTTTCGTCGCGAACGCGCCGAAACGGCGCAGGAAATTCGGACGAGGCGGTGCGGGAAAGGGGACGGAGGCCCAGCTGACCGATCCGGCGGAGCAGTCAGGGACCTCCGTCAACGCCTAAGAACCCCCGTGGTTCGGCTCGCTCGCGACGACTGGCCCGGAGATTCAATCGGTCTCGCCGCTACGTGTATCCGCCGCCGCTGTGAATGCCTCCGTCTTCGCGGCTCCATCGTGGCAATCGCAGCATCCACAGATGACAACGATCGGTGTCGTGTGCATCGACCCGCCAACACCGAATCCCCATCAGCCACCTCACGGTCTTCTCGACACTTCTCACGGGACGCCTCTCAGCCTGGCGTCGGACCGCTGATGATGGCCCCCACACCGCGCCGCGGCGAAGGGCCCTCGGCCCCGACCCCGCGGTGCCGTCGCGGTGTACCACGCTGACCGGCTGCTAGAGCCGCGTCATTGCGGCGCGTCGGTTCCTGCTAACAGATGATCCAGTCCTGAGATTTGGAAGAGGCGCTGGGCCCAGGGTGTGGCGTTGACCACGATCAAGTGGTCGCCGTTCTGTTCGGCACGCTCAGACGCGTGCGCCAGAAGACCCAGGCCAGTCGCGTCCACGAACGTGAGGTCAGCGAAATCCACAACGATCTCGCTGTTCGCCTGGCTCAGCGCGTCCGCGAACGCCGGTGCCGTCGCGACGTCCAACTCGCCGCGGAGCCGAACGAACATCCGGTGGCCATGGCGCTCGACACCAATCGACAACTGCTCACGATCATCAAGCATGATCCCACCTCGCCGTTTGTTCTCCTCGCTCTCCGCCTGAACGATGGGCTGAAAATTTATGCTCCCTGCACAGCGTCGGCGCCAGAGGCCGGGACTTCGAACCACACAACCTTCGCGTCTCGGAACGATTCGGCGCCCCAATCGGCTGACAGCTCCTTCACCAAGTGAAGTCCGCGTCCTCCCTGCGCCGATGGTTCACGCATCGCCAATAACAGCTCCGGTTCACTGTTGATGACTTCGACCCGCACCTTCGTCGCATCGGTGCGTAGCCGCACACGAAAGTCGCTCTCGGCGTGGAGCACGGCATTGGTGGCCAGTTCGCTCGTCAGCAAACGAACCAGCTCGGCATCGGCGGCTGTATCGGCCAGCGCATCAACGACAAACGCCCGAGCCCGACCGACGCTCGCCGGATCAACTGGGAAACGTCGCTCGACTTCCATCACAACCACCACCCCGGACAAGTTCCCAATCCCAGGCCGGTACCAAAAACCCACCTCAGCTTTCCCAGAAGCTCGCAGATCCATGCGCCGAGACTTCGCCCAACCGGAGATGTCAGCCTCAGAGGGAGAGGACGTGCCTCTTCGTCGACGCTGGCGATTTGCGCCCGATCCTGAGCGCCGCCCGGGCAGTCGTCAACGAAGCCCGGAAGCAGTTGCGGTAGCTCCGTCACGAGGTGCCCAGACATCAGTCAGTTCTCCCGACACCCCTGTTTGGATCGTTACGCCGCCGGTCGGCCTGGAGCGCCGCCACCATGTCAATCACCATAGGATCGGCTGGTTGCGCGGTCGTTCCGTTCTCGACCGCATCGACACCAACATCGGCACGGTTTTCGACGGGCTGCGTGGTGAGCGCGCGGATCACGGCGAGAACCTCTTGCTGGGTGCGCGAATACCGCTGGTGATGGTTTTCGCGGTAGAGGATTTCGCGGCGGCTCAACGTGAGGAGTTCGAACGCGCCCTCCGTTGTGATGACGCCGGCGTCTCGGCCGACGAGAAACGCCGCGGGTGATTGGGTGTCAGGCGTCGGCACGATGGCCCCAATGGAGTTCTGGCCGACGCCCGCACCATCCGCATTCGCGTTCGTTTGACGAGCTCGGCGTGAAAGTGTGCCGCGAGCGCCGACGCGGCGCCGTCACGCGGTACCTGCGATCGCTGACGGTGCGTATGGTTTGTCCAGAACGACCCCGGGTAGGACACTGCCTCCCACCCAGGAGGCCCACCAATGATTCGAATGCTCATCAGGCTCGTAGTGCTCGCATTCGCGGCGCTGGGAGCTAAGACGCTGTACGACAAGCTGGCTCCCCACACCGACGAACTCAAGACCACAGGCTCCGACTTCATCGACCGCGCCGGGTCCGCCGCCCGTGACGTCGGTACCACCGTCTCCGAAGCCGCCCAGAAGGTTGCGGCCACGGCGAAGGACAGCGCGAGCGACGTAAAGGCCACGGCCCAGCACAAGGCAGCGGAGGTGAAGGACGCGGCAAGCGATGCAGTCGACAAGGCCTCGAGTCAGCTCGAGCCCGAAACAGCAACCGCAGGGGGCGGCAACTCCCAATCGTCGTAACAAGGCCACCGGATCGCGCCGAGGAGGGCATCCATGAAGAACCTCAAGCGAACTGTCGTCCGCTGGGCGCTGGTCGGTCTCGCGACGATGGGCGCCAAGAAACTCGCCGAGCGACTCGCCGCGGAGAAGGACGCGACGACGCCCTCGAGTGTCTGACTCGCAGCGGCGCTTCATGCCGCGTCGTCTCGTCCATCCGGTTCGGGCGTCAAACGTACGGCAGGCGATGCGAAAAGGAGTTCACTGCGTCCGCAGTACGCACAGACCTTGAGTGGTTGTGGCCGTCGAACCGTGCCTCGCGGCAGTACACGTTGCAGTGCGCGCAGACCGGACCTGTCTTCCGACCGGCCCTTCTTGCCACGATGTGCGCGACTGCGAGCTCCAACGCCCAGCGACAATCTGACTCTTATCGTCGTCACCGATCCGTTTGTCGCCCACGAGATAGTTGAGCTCTCGGTCCAGACTCTCTTCAATTCGGCGATCGCTCGTCGCCGACCTGCTGGCACGGTGGTGGTTCACTCCGACCGGGGCGGGCAATTTCGATCCCGAGCCTTCCGGGCTGCCCTGAAGGCGAACAAGCTCACGGGATCGATGGCCGCGTCGCTGCTGCGGCAGACAACCTCGCGATGGAATCGTTCTACGCGCTCTTGCAGAAGAACGTCCTCAACCGTCGGCCGCGCTGGCGAACCCGCGACGAACTCACTTCCGAGATCATCATCTGGATCGAACACACCTACCACCATCGCCGCCGTCAACGCGCGCTCGGGAAGCTCACCCCCGTCGCCTACGAGCTCACCTTCGTCCCACCACCATGCCTCGAAGACAACGAGCGGGCAGCATGATCACTCACAACCACCGTCAACCGAACGTGCAGCAGTCCAACCTCGTCGAACGATGGTTCGCTGAGCTCACCACAAAACGGTTGCGCCCGGCACCCATCACTCCGTCCGCGATCTTGTCGCGTCGATCCGCACCTGGATCATCAACAAATCACCGACGAGATCCTCGACAGCCTCGCCAATTGCTGCAACCGAATCTCCGACTCGGGCACTAGGTGTATTCGGACGGCGTGCACTGCCTGCTCTTCGGGACACATCGCCTAGTTGTAGTCACGCAAAGTCACTCAATCGCTCGTCGGTACGCGTGCCGCGCTTGTTCCCATATCGGTGGCCATTTGTCCCGCAGCGCGCGTCGGTCTGTCGCGAATGACTGCGCGAGCGCACCGCACACAAAGGCGGTGGCGACATCACCGATCGCCGTGGCGTTCCGATCGAGCCACTCGGCCGCGATCACAGCGTCTTGGTGGTCACCGAGCACGTCTTGGAGTTCGGCGAGGCGCTTCGCGGCCCGGCGAGCGGACTTGTCCAGCAGCGGCGCCATGGCCTCGAGGGCATAACGGGCATGCTTGGCTCGCTTGCGCGCCTCGTGTAGGTCCGCATCGGTAGGTTGGGGAGGCAGTCGCCGGATCTGTTGACGTAGCCGCTTCCACGGCTTGGCCAGCAACTGCTCCGCTGCCCGGTCGAGCGATTCCGCCGCGGCGTCCTCGGATTCTCGGAGATGAGGTCGGTGTACGCCCTCGATGAGTCGGTCGAGCAGGGCCGCGTAGCGCGTCGAGCCCATCGCCGCGAGCAGCGTCTCCAGCGCGTCGGCGCGCTCTGCGTGGATTGCCGAGAATAGGTGTGCTGCCTGGTGCCGCTTCTCGGGCGCGAGAGCTTCGGAGTGGGTCCGCAATAACTCGGCGAGGACGTCGGCGTCGCGCACGCGACCGAGCAGGGTTCCAATCCAGCGCAGCTCATCGCGTAGAGGTTCGCTCCATGCGGAATCGAGCACCGGCCTAAGG
Organism: uncultured Actinomycetes bacterium; assembly: GCA_963819735.1. GTDB lineage: Bacteria > Actinomycetota > Acidimicrobiia > IMCC26256 > DASPTH01 > CAWFXC01. The sequence continues at coordinate 493,920 of CAWFXC010000004.1, forward strand.
GTGCGGAGGTCGGCGCGCAGCCGCCGCGTCGCGACTCGCGCCTGATGCACGCCCTCCGGGTCCTCGCCAGCTCGCACGACTGGATCGTGCAGCACCAACCTTCGAGCACCGTGTAGCAGGCAGGCACGGGCGAGGTCCTCGACCGTGGCGCCCTCACCTAAGGGCGCGTCAGTCGGCAGGTCTGGCGGCATCTGGGCCGCCTCGCCGAGCACACGACTGACCTTCGAGCGATTCTCGTCAGGCTCTGCGCCGGCATCGCGCAGCCGTTGCAACACCTTCGCCACCGTCTTTGCCCGCGCATCGTCGGCAACCTCGAACTCCACCTCGTGGAACTGCACTCCTGCGCCGAGCGGCGCCGCCGACACCGACCCGGACCCGGCGATGCCGAGCACGTCATCATCGTCGAGCTCCCCGACCAGGCGACCGTGCGCATCGATGAGACGCGCCCGTCGGCGGTGCGTCCGGATCCGAGCCACCGGCCGCAACCGCTCTGCACGGGTCAGCGCACGCACAAAGCCGGCCGCCGCCTCGGGCGGTTCCTCGCCCTCCTCGCCGCCGAACGACAGCTCCTCACGAGCGAGTTCCGAACCGGAAGTCACGGGAAGCTTCACCGTCCACCCGTCGTCGGACCGGTAGCGCAGGCTCGCCCCAGCCCTGGTCAAACGCAGATCTTCGGTATCGAAGTACACGGCATCCTGGTCGATCGTGTCGATCGACACGTCCCCGAGCCCTTCGAGCAATTTGTCCGGAGGCGGCAAGCCTCGACGACCAGCCACGATGAACTTCGCTTCGCGTTCAACCATGCCCCGTACGTACCCGCGGTGCCTTCCCGGCAATCGTCGTGAAGCCGCCCCGTCACCACCGATGGGTCACCGCGAACGGCACCCCCGATACAAGAGAACCGAAGTCAACGAGCGAGATCCGGGACGGGTCCTGAATGATGCGCGAGCGCTCGCGCCGAAACCCACCCACCACCTGGAGGGGGAGTGCAGCGGCGTTCCACCTCGATCGGCTTTCAGTGCATCATCAGGCATGGCCCCCGTTATCGTCGAGACCTAGTGGCTGAGATCGCGTTCATCCCCTCGGAGCTAAATGCTGCGGAAACTGCTTCGGAGCGTGAACGATGAGCGCGTCGCAGCCGCCTCGCACCGCTGCCCTGGGCCGAGTAACTCGAACTGTTCGCACGCGACCGGACGGGATGGCTGGAGCCTGAGTGAAGGAAAGGCACCCGCAGAACGTCCTGCGACCGGGCTCTGCGAATCCGCGAAGCGTAAGGACACTGTGGAGGCTACGCAGCTCGATGTCGCACCCCACTGGCAAGGGGGCGCCGTGGAAGAGCAAAGATCCCTACCGGGCTCTTCTCCGCAGCGGGCGGAGCGCAGGCACGCGCTCACTGTCAGAGGCGGCGAGTCGGAGGCGGGCCCGTGCCCTCTTGTTGAGCGCATGGGGAAGTCGTACAATCGTGTCGCTCAAGCAGTCGGGCGGAGTTGTTTTCCGTGGAGTGAGTTGATCCCTGGGAGGCAGCAGTGGCTGACACGCTTGTCTTTCACCTTGCACCCGGCTGGGACGGTCCTATCGTCCGGCTGAGCGGAGAAATCGACATGGCGACGGTGGGGTCCGTGCGGGACCACCTGCTTGCCCTTGATGACGTGATCCTCACGTTGGATTTCTGCGAGGTGACGTTCATGGACTCCAGTGGCGTCAATCTGCTCGTGCAGATGCAACAGCGTTTTCGGGAACGCGGCGGGAAACTGGTGCTGTACGGCCTCCAGCCGAGCCAGATGCGCGTTCTGTCCGCCGCGGGTTTGGCCGATTTCTTTGACTGCGTGGTACCTGACTGATGGTCCAAGAAGAGAGTCCGGCGGGACCGCCTCACGCGCAGGCCCGCTCATACGTGGGTCGCGCACGGGCTGGCAACGATGGTCGCGCGGTGGAGCTTGTCGTTGGCAGCCCAGCCTCGAGCATCCCGAATGGTTCGCGAGGGTCATCGACGGTGTAGAGCGGCCCGCGGTGAAGTGGTCGTCACCCTGTTTGACGATTCCGTTCTGACGTGTCTACTGCTTCGCGATTCACTTGACACGGGAGAGTGCTGAGCGCGACAAATTCCGTTGAGTCGCTACCAGGCGCGTTTCTGGAGAGTTCAGGAGGGCGTGATGGATGAGTTGGTGTATGCGTGCGCGGGTCACGGGACCGTGGTGGTACTCACTCAACGCGAGCTGCTGCTGACACACCCGCCGTCGGAGTGTCCGTGGTGCCAAGGTGCGCTGCGTGTCGAACTGCGCCGCGGGCCATGAGTCGCACTTCATGCAAGTTCGTCGCGATAGAGAGGAGCACTTGATGTCGTTCGCAACGTTTGATCCGTTGTCTGCATTCGATCGGATCGTAGGCCGTTCCGGCTTCGGAGAGTCCGGTACGGGGCGGGCACTCGCGTTGCCGGTTGACGTGTATCAAGACGACGACAAGTTCATCGTCGAGATGGATGTGCCCGGCATCTCCCCGGACCAGCTCGAGCTACAAGTTGAACGCAACATGCTTTCCGTCACGGGGGAACGCCCGGCCCGTCACGGCGCAAAGGTCGTGGTCTGTGAACGGCCGCACGCAAAATTCATGCGTCAGATCGTTCTCGGAGCTGATCTCGATACCGATTCGGTCTCGGCTGACTACGAGAACGGTGTCTTGACCGTGACCATACCGATGAGCTCGAAGGCGCGCGCACGCAGAATCGACATCGGTGGTGGCGACTCGCGCACGATCGAGGCCAAGAGCACCGAGAGCGCGGAGTCACCCGAGAACTAATGGACCAGTTGACCACTTGAGCTTGACTCAATCAGGCGCTCGACTGGATGGCGGAACGGCTCCAACGGGCCGCGGCCTCGGATGCGTCATACCGACCGGCGTTGTGACCGGTTCGCGGTGGGTACGCGATGCGGTCTCGCGGTTTCCGTCCGTTGAGACGGGAAACGTCACGCGGCCGTAGCGGGTTTGGCGGGTTGTTTGTGCGATGGGAGTGGGGGTAAAACGTGTGTTCGCGGGAGCGACGCTTTAGCTCGGGCCAGGTCCAGACCCTGCTCGACACGAGCCACTCCGCCCTTCCGACGCTCAGACGTGTGACCCGTCTCGCCCGGAAGAAGGTCCGATGAATCAAACGCTGTCGGCGACTCTTGACGCCAAGGCCAACAGTGCACGTTTCGCTCGCACGCTGGCCAACACGTTTATGCGCGAGTGTGGTTTCGACGACCTGTTAGAGACGACGGGGTTGCTCGTCAGCGAACTGGTAACGAACTCGGTGCTGCACGCGGGTTCTGGTATCCGACTGGAAATGGCCGGGAATGGGCACGGCGTGCGCGTTGATGTGTTCGATGCCAGCACCTCGCTACCGGTCATCAGTCCGCCAGACCCGCTGGCGGAATCGGGCCGGGGCTTGCGTCTGGTCGATAGCCTGGCTGACGACTGGGGTTCCGAACGACTACCAGACGGCAAAGTCACGTGGTTTGTGCTCGCGGACACTCACCACGGCGCGTCATCCCCGCTGCTCTCGTTGGAGTGATACATGCTCGGCGTGTCGTCGAACGCGAGTTATCACGCCTATACGGAACTCTGCTTCGTTGCGCAGATCCTAATTCGCGAAGCCGATGGTTCCGTAGTACCGCAGACGGCCGGATCAGAGCCCGGCCGGCCGCTTGCTGGAGCGTGTCCCTTTCGGACGCCTGAACGCGAGCGACGCTCTGGCGCGTTCGAGCTTCAAGTCGACGCGCCGCTGCGATCAACGGTTGCTCGCAGAAGCTAACCGCCACGCCGACGCGATTCGGTCACCTCTCGGCCTTTACTAGACCGATCGAACGACGCGGTAGCACGCCTGCGCATCACTGCCCGCCGCGGAGGACAGTGAAACGGTGTAGATCACCTCGTCGTCAAATCGCCAGGCGGGAACGTCGGGTGATCACACCGGCCACTTGTGTTGCCCAACGTTCTGATCGCACCGAAGTTGCAGCAGCATCGAGATGCTCGCTGCCTTCCATCTGAGTCCGCTGATCCGGTTGGCGGATCGTCCAACCGGGTAGTCGAGATCCGCGAGGGACGGGAAGCTCAGGTTTGTTTGTCCGCTAAACCGGCGGCCGTCAGAGAAAGGGTGAAGTAAATGACAAAAGACAACAGGGACGACTTGGTTGATGCCGTTCAGCGTGACCACCGCGAAGTCGAGGAAATGCTGGAAACGGTGTCGTCGGCGTCTGGCGCGGCGCGACAGCAGGCCTTCGAGCAGCTTGCGGCGAAACTGAAGGCGCATGAGACCGCAGAACAGAAAGTGGTGCATCCGCTGACGGCAAAAGGCGATGCTGACGAGGCCGAAGCGCTTGAAGCTGAGGAGTCGGAGGCTTCGACGGCGCTCGACGAACTCGCGAATCTCGATGTCGACTCGCCCGAGTTTGAACGCGGATTCGCGAATTTGAAGGCTGATGTGCTCGCACACGCGCAGGAAGAAGAAGCTGACGAGCACCCCCGACTTTTACGGGAGACCTCCGCCGACGAACTCGCGCGACGGGCGAAGATGTTCGAAGACGCTGAGGAGTCCGCCGCTAAGACCTGACGCTGGAACCGTTGGTCGCATGACTGAACCTGAGGAATCCGCAGCGAACTGCACGGCGCTCGCCACTGGATTGCGGAGATTCTTATCGAGCCCCAGCGCGCCACAACCGTGCTCGGAATGAGCGCTCGGGTATCGCGCTGACAGCGACTGATGATCTCCATGCCACGACGCGAGCACCGACAATGCCGCCGCGAAGAAACTGTCCGGGGCGGCGTTGACACTTCGACACCTATCTGGTCGATTGTTCGGTTGCACGCCAGTCTCGGCGCCCGCAGGCTTGACCGGTGTGACCCGTCCGGTCGCGGCTATCGCGCGGAGCGTTTCGATGGTGCTCACGCCGGTCACACTGCGGTGATGAAAACGGGTACGCGGCGGATTTACGAATGTGCCTCCTGCGGTTTGGAGTTTGACGCGGCGCCGTTCATGGACGACGGCAACTTAGGGCCGATCCATTCGAAGAGCTGCTATTTCAACTTCTATACCTGCTACCTCTGCTACACGCCGGTGGATCCGCTCCGGGGCGGGGCAGGCCGCGCGGTTGAGGTCGTCTCGGCCGAGGAATGACAGCAGGTAACTCCGTTGCGGGCCAGTTTCCACCGTGAGTGTTGGGAGGCGATGGACGTGAGCGCGTGGTGGAAGCCAGGCGCTGGTCCGTTGCCGCTCTGGTCGCGCCGCCATCGTCCGTGACCACCCTGCGATGCATGAAACTCGTTCGGATCTGGACGTCGGTCGCCGCCTGCGTCGACGGAGCCGCGCGCTGCAGCAGTACGCCACCGTTGCCCGACCAGGCGTCTCACGCAGGCGTCATAGGGCGGCGTGCGCCGCTCGTGTGCAACGGCGCTCGAAACCGGCGCGGTGCTGTCATCCGTCACGGGTCGAACCGGCATGCGTCCGGTGGAGAGTTGAAAGTCGACCTGCACCGCACCCGAGTTGCGCAGGTCCGGTCCGTCGGGAGTGCCGCGCGCGTGAGCACCGTGGCAGGTCGCGCAGTCGCGGAGGTATACGTGACGTATGGCCGGTGCTGATTTCCTCCGAAGGGCATGTGCGATGCGCGGGGGCTAAGCATCACGACGATGCTCGTGAGCGCACAACTTGAGGTCAACGCCGCTGAGATGGCGATGTTCCGGGGCACGTCGCTTCCCTCGCGGCGGCTCCGAGCGGAGAGGAGAGGTACCCGAAGGCCATTTTTGTCGGAACCTCCGGGCCTATCGAGCGCTCAACGCTCGCCCGAGCCGTCGTCACCGGAGCGCAATTTGGCGAACAGGCGCGACGCGACCGCCCGTGCGGTGTGGCTGACGACGGCACTAGCGTCGGGGTCGCCACCCAGTACGGCGGTCGCGACGCCCTTGGCTTGTTCGAACGTCACGTGCGCAGGCAGTGGCGGCACGTTCTTGTCCGTGAGGACGTCGAGCACGACGGGACGATCGGCAGCGAAGGCGGTGTCCCAGGCTCCGGCGAGGTCCTCGGGCCGCTCGACACGGATGCCTTGCAGACCCATCAGCTCGGCGTACGCGGCGTAGTCGAGGTCCTCCAGCAGTTGGCTCGTGTCGTAGCGGGGATCTCCGGCTTCGCGCATCTCCCACGTCACCTGATTTAGGTCGTTGTTGTGGACGACGAGGACGATGAACGTTGGGCTGTCCCACTCCTCCCAGTGCCGCTTGACCGTGATGAGGCCGTTCATGCCCAGCATCTGGAACGCGCCGTCCCCGATTGTGCACACGACCGGACGATCCGGGAATGCGAACTTGGCCGCGATCGTGTACGGCATCGAGGCGAGCATGGTGGCGAGACGACCAGAAAGGTTGCCCATCATGTTGCGCCCGAGCAAGATGTGGTTGCCATACCAGTCCGCAGTAGTGCCCGCATCCGCGGTGACGATCGTGTTCTTCGGCAGCCGCTCGTTGAGCAGATGGAATGCCAGGCGCGGGTTAATCGGGTCCGCTGGGATCTGCGCGGCAGCGGCGAGGACCTCATTCCATTCCGCCATGCTCTCCGCAATGCCGTCCTGCCAGCGGCGATCGACTCTGGGCTCGAGCAGCGGCAAGAGTGCGCCGAGCGTTGTCTTCGCGTCACCCCAGAGATTGACTTCTATGGGATAGCGAAGACCCAGGTGACGGGGCAGGAGGTCGATCTGAACGCCACGCGCCTGACCGGTCGGCGGGAGGAACTCGCTGTACGGGAAGTTGGTTCCGACCATCAGCAGCGTGTCGCAGTCCTGCATCATGTCGTAGCTCGGTTTCGAGCCGAGCAACCCGAGTTGTTGGGTGTGATGCGGAACATCTCCCGGCACCGCGCCCTTGCCCAGCAGTGCCGTGATAATGCCTGCACCGAGACGGTCTGCCACCTCGAGCACCTCGTCGGTGGCGTCGAGAGCTCCTTGACCGACCAGCATGGCCACCTTCTGGCCCTCGTTCAGCACTCCGGCTGCTCGCGCCAACTCCTCGAGCGGAGGAGCGATACGCGTCGAGGAGTGCCCCACCCCAGTACGGGACACAAAGTGCTCGCTCGTCGGGTTTTCCATCTCCAGGTTTTGCACGTCGGCAGGCAGGATAATCACCGTCGGCTGGCGGTACGCCTGGGCGATGCGCACCGCCCGATCGATCACGAGTTGCGCTTGCATCGGAGTCGTCACCGACTTCACGTATTCGGCGACGTCACCGAACAGACGCTCCATATTGAGCTCCTGCTGAAAGTCGCTGCCCATTGCGACGCGGGCCTGCTGGCCGACGATCGCCACCACAGGCTGGTTGTCGCCAGCCGCGTCGTACAACCCGTTCATGAGGTGGACCGCCCCCGGTCCCGACGTGGCGATGCACACACCGACCTGGCCGGTGAACTTGGCGTGCGCGCACGCCATGAGCGCTGCCATCTCCTCATGCGTCGGCCGTAGGTACCGGAACGCCTTCCCCGCCGCTTCGGCCCGGCCGAGTGCACCGTCTAATCCACCGATGCCATCGCCCGGAAACCCGTAGAAGCGGTGGAGGTCCCACTCGATCAGACGATCGATGACGAAATCGCTCACGGTGTACATGCGAAGCCTCGATTCGGCCGCGCTCCGTGCACAATTGGAGGGAAGCGCCTGCAACGCGGCTGCTCCGCTGTGTTCCCGGGCCTCCGGTCGATCAAACGGGAAGCCAACTGGTTCTCCTCGGCTTGTTTCTTCGTGCCCGGTGGTGGGTACCGGCTTGTCTGATGGATCGAGTCGGGCCGTCTCCGGAGGTCCTGATGGCGCGACAACTCGAGCAGTGAAGTCGTGAAGAAGTCCCGACCGCCCCGCCCACACCGATCAGCAGCGTGCCACGATGGCGACCACATGCTCGACCGGTTGCTCGGCAATATTGAGACGGGCCGGTTCGAGCGTTCACTCTCGGGACTCACCGCACTGGGGGCGCTCGTCACCGGTATCGAGATTTTCCTCGAGCACGACCGAGCCAGCTTCGGGAACCGCATGATGTGGTGGCCGATCGCCATCACACCCGTCGTGTCGCTCGCGGGCCTCGGCGGCGTCTTCTCGAAGCGCGTGGCGAAGACTGCGTTACCGGTCGCGTCGATCGTGCTGATCGTCAACAGCGTGCAAGGGACCTACCTGCATGTGCGGGGGATCCAGCAACGACCCGGCGGTTGGCGAGAACCTCGGTACAACGCAGAGATGGGACCGCCGGTGTTTGCGCCGGCACTCGCCGGGATGGTGGGTGGCATGGGGTTGTTGGCCGCAATCCTACGGAGGGAGCGCTGAGTGCGTCATTCCGGTCCAACTCCCGGGAACCGTGGCCGCTTTCCGGGCTTCGATGTCGTGGCCGAAGCCGATCATTGGGATCCGGTGACACGTCGGCTGGTGCTCGACCGCGTCGATCGGCCGCCCGACCCGTCGTTCTTCACTGCACACGAAGCACACACTGCTCGGGCTCTGTGCGATCGCTTGCTTGCGCAGGACGATGAACCGCGAATCCCGGTTGTCGAGATGATCGACGCCCGGCTGCGCAACCGGGAGGGCGACGGGTATCGCTACGAGGACATGCCCGAGGATTGGGATGCGTGGCGGCAGTCGCTCGCAGGGCTCGACGACGACGCCCGTGCGCACCCTGGCTCGGGCGACTCGTTGTTTGCGGGCCTCGCTCGCGCACATCAGCGGACGATCATCGAGCGGGTGCGACTCGAGTCGGGCGAGTGGCGGGGCATGCCAGCCCAGAGGGTGTTCTCGCTCTGGATGCGCTACGCGACGGCCGCGTTCTATTCGCACCCTTGGGCGTGGAACGAGATCGGCTTTCCCGGGCCGGCCTATCCCCGCGGGTACAAGGCGCTGACGGTCGGGCGTCGGGAATCGTTCGAGCGGCCCGAAGCCCACCCGGAGGACCCGATTCCGTGGGCGCAGCGAGCCGAACGGGTACGGAAGGCGCATGCGGAGGGGCTCTCCGACGGGGTCGAGCCGTGACGTGAATGCCGTGCAGCGCCGCAACGCGTCGGCCTGGTTGCTGCCAGACGACGGGACCAGGACGAACCACCGTCTCCGTCGAGACATGCGCCGCTTCGACACCGACGAGGAGGTCGACCTGGTTGTGATCGGTTGCGGCGCGGGTGGCGCGACTTTGACGCAACGGCTGGCGCGCCGCGGCTGGCGGATCGTGGCTCTCGACGCCGGTCCGTGGTGGGACCCGGACCAGGACTGGGTGAGCGACGAGCGCGGCTCGCACCACCTCTACTGGACGGAACCGCGTGTCATCGGCGGCGACGACCCGATCGCGCTCGGTGCCAACAACTCCGGCCGGGGGGTCGGCGGATCGATGGTGCACTTCGCGGGGTATGCGCCTCGCTTGCATCCATCGGATTTCCACACGCGCTCAGCCGACGGGGTCGGCGCCGACTGGCCGATCGCCTACGAGAATCTGCAGCCCTACTACGAGGACCTCGAGGAAGAGCTCCCGGTCGCCGGTCAGTTCTGGCCATGGGGCGATCCACACGGCTACCCGCACCGACCACATCCGATCGGTGGCAATGGGATCCTGTTCCAACGTGGTGCGATGGCCGCCGGGATCGGGGTCCGGGTCGGACCGGTGGCGATCTCGAACGGTCGGTTCGGCAACCGTCCGCACTGCATCTACCGTGGGTTCTGCCTCCAGGGCTGCAAGGTCAATGCCAAGGCCTCACCGCTGATCACCCACGTCCCCGACGCGCTCGCGCACGGCGCCGAGATCCGGGCCGACAGTATGGCCAGTCGCATCGTCGTCGACCGGCATCGTCGGGCCATCGGCGTCACCTACTTCCACCATGGTGTCGAGCACCACCAACGCGCCCGAGCCGTCGCGGTCGCGGGGTACTCGATCGAAACCCCGCGTCTGCTGCTCAACTCGGCGTGCCGCGAATTTCCCGACGGCCTCTGCAACGACCACGACCTGGTCGGCCGTTACGTCATGGTGCAGGGCGCGCCCCAGAGCGCCGGTCGGTATGCGGAAGAGGTCCGGCCCTACAAGGCACCCCCGCCCGAGGTTTCGAGCGAGCAGTTCTACGAGACAGATCCCGCGAAGAGCTATCGCCGGGGATTTTCCATCCAGTGCGTCTCACCACTGCCGATCACGTTCGCGGAACATGTCGCGGCGCAAGGCCACTGGGGCGAAGTGCTCCGCGAGTACATGCGCGACTACGTGCACTGGGCGACCTTCGGCGCGCTCTGCGAATTCCTACCCCTGGCGAACAACCGCGTCACCCTCGCCGACGAGTACGACCGCCACGGACTGCGCGTCGCACGCTTCGACTACAGCCAATGCGACAACGACCGCCAACTCGTCGAAGCCGCCACGCGCGTCATGTCGGAGATCCATCACGCGGCCGGCGCTGAAGAGGTCATCACAATCCACCGCTACGCGCACCTCGTCGGCGGCTGCCGCATGGGCGCCACCGAAGCTGAGGGAGTCGTCGACCGCGAGCAGCGGACCTTCGCCGTACCTAACCTCTACGTCACCGACGGCAGCGTGTTCCCGACGCAAGGAAGCGCGAACCCGGCGCTGACGATCATGGCGCTCGCGGCCCGCGCCGCCGACCACATGAGCCCCGATGCCTAGCCCGGACAACACCATTCGCGAGTTGGAGGTCCGGGCGTATCGCGTGCCGCTCGAAACGCCCGAGTCCGACGGAACCTTCTCCTGGAACGCCACGACCGTGGTCGTCGTGCTCGTCACCGCCGACGGCGCGGTCGGGCTCGGCTTCACCTATGCCGCGAAGGCGGCGGCGATGCTCATCGACGAACTCCTCGTTCCCGTCGTACTCGGGCGCGACGCGATGGACGTCTCCGGAACGTGGCGTGCGCTGGTCGACGAAGTCCGAAATGTCGGCCGCCCAGGGCTTGCCTCCATGGCCATCGCCGCCATCGACACCGCGGTGTGGGACCTCAAGGCGCGTCTCCTCGGCCTGCCACTGGTCGATCTGCTCGGTCGAGCTCGGGTCGAAGTCCCGATCTACGGCAGTGGCGGATTCACGAGCTACTCCGACGAGCAACTCGCCGAGCAACTCCGCAGTTGGGTGTACGACGCCGGGATTCCGCGCGTGAAGATGAAGATCGGCACCGGGTGGGGCTCCGACGAGGCACGCGACATCCGACGCGTGCGGATCGCGCGCACAGCAATCGGTGATGACGCCGCGCTCTTCGTCGACGCGAACGGTGCCTACACCCGCAAGCAGGCGATCAGGCTGGCCGCGACGTTCGCGGATCTGGGCGTCACCTGGTTCGAGGAACCGGTCTCCGCTGACGACCTGGACGGGCTGCACGAGATCCGCGATGCGATCTCACCGGAGGTGGCCGCCGGCGAGTACGGGTCCACGGTGTCGTACTTCGAACAGATGTGCGCATCTGGGGCCGTCGACGTGTTGCAGGCAGACGTGTCGCGCTGTGCCGGGATCACCGAGTGGCTTCGCGTCGCGAGCATCGCCGCCGGCCACGGCTTAGAGATCTCCGGCCACTGCGCGCAGTCATTGCACCTCGCTCCCGCCGCGTCGGTCACCAACCTCCGACACCTCGAGTACTTCCACGACCACGCACGCGCCGATCGCATTCTCTTCGACGGTGTCGTCGATCCAACGGAAGGTGTCATCACACCACTGCTGGACCGTCCGGGCATGGGCCTCGAGCTCAAGCAGCCCGACGTCGCGTCGCTCCTGGAGTACTCCGCCCGACACGGAACATGAGCACCCAGATCGAGGAGGCGCAAGAGATGGCGGAACCAAGGGTCGTTGTCGTCACCGGTGCGAGCGCAGGACTGGGACGCGCAATCTCCCGCGCCTTCGCAGCACGCACCGACAAGGTCGCACTGCTTGCGCGCGATGCCGACGGCCTCTACGCAACCGCAAAAGACGTCGAAACCGCGATGGGCACGCCGCTCGTGGTACCGACCGACACGGCCCACTGGGATCAAGTCCTCGCCGCCGCGCGACGCGTCGAAGACGAACCGGGCCCGATCGACGTCCGAATCAACAACGCGATGACCTCGGTGTTCGCTGACGTACCGCGGGTTAGTTCGGGTCGCCAGTATGCGGAACGAAAAATCCGAAGTGCCGGCCGGGTCCTCCCCAGACTCGGCCGACACTTTGCGTTGATTGGTAGCTCGAGATCAAGCTTCAGGTGACGTAGTCGGGCTCAGGCGATGTGCCGAGCGCAAAGATGACCAGCATGTCGAGGGCGATGATGACCAGTGCACCGGGCCAGTACGGCGAGAAGATCCAGAAGAAAGCAAAGAATGCTTGTATCAGCGCGGCGATGATCCCGATCCACATTGCGAACGCGATCCGGAAGAACACCAGGATCCCGGCAACGAGGACGACGGCCCCGACGATCAGGTAGATCCATCCCCAGGTGTCGAGGTTGCTGCTGCTGAACAGCAGCGTGTCGCCGAAGGATTTCTCGACCAGGCTGCTCGCGTGCAGGGCCCAGAGACCATTGATCGCCATGCTCCCACCAGCCAGGACCATGAGAGCACCGGCGATGACGATCCACCCTGTCCCTCGGCCCCGACGGACCTCTGTTTCGACCATGACGATTGCCTCCCTCTGCTCGTTGTGCGTGGCCGACGGGCATCCCGCCGGTCGCGCAATCAGTTCAAGTCGAGGCGATGTCTACTACCGATGCGTCTCCGCGGGGAGTGAGGGCAGACGATGACAGTGGCATGAGGATCTTGCGGGACGTCGAGTTTTCCTGGGTCTCCGTCGCAACACGGCCCGATCGGGTGTCACACTGTTGTCCTGTCGGGATACGCGACCTCCCGACACAGCCGGAGCGCCGCGAGTTCTCGGCGGTTCACGCGGCGCTTCGGCGCGTCCGTCGGGGCCCGTCATTCACGGTCGTGGGGACGATCCGAACCCACCCAACGAACTCCAGGCGGACGGGGTTTCGACGGAGCGAGGGTGAGCGTCTCGTATCTCTTGCCCGAGGCGTGCCCCGGCCTGGGTTTTGTAGACCTCGATAAGCATCGCGGCTGCACACCGGTCACCGAGGCTGCAGCGAAAGTCTCCATAGTGGGGTTCGCGCAACTCGCCGGAGCACTGCACCACCTAGGTAAACCTGTGCTCCGGCAACTTGTTGATTTCGGCGAGGAGCTTCTGCGCGAGTTCTCGCGTCTCGGGGTCGTCGGCCTCGAGCGCCTCTTGTGCGACCCGTCGAATCGACAGTCGAAGGCTGCGAACCCCGAACGTCGGAGCAAGCTCACGAAGCGTTCGTACCTCGGCGACCAACTCGACGGCCGACACAAAAATGAGGGTACGCGAACAACATATTTGTGATTCGAGGCGCACCGTCTTATGAGTTTCTGGGTCCGCGATTGCGGGGACTCTGCCACCCGAAACGGAGGATGGCATGAGTCAAGTGATGCGATGCAGTCGCTGCAGACGACCGATGCGCGACGACACGGGCTGGCACGTCGACATCCGGTCCGAGCATCCGCACGCGGTATGTCCTGACTGTCTCACCGCACTCGAACGAGTCGAAACCCGCGCCCGAGAAGTCGTCTCCGACCTCTCGATGTTCTGACCTCCAGCGCCGCGCGACTACCAAAGAAAGGCACACCGATGCAACGAGGCGACTTCGAACTCGTCGTCGCGGCCCTCATGCTCTTCGTCTTGGTCGTCGGCCTCTTGGTCGTCCTCTTGCTTTACTCCACCGCGATCTAACAAACAGGGGCACTTAGACGCTGCCCGCGTTCGGGGATGAGAGGGCTGGTCATCCGACAGAGTGTTTGAGCCATTGCCAAGCTGCGAGGAAGGGCTCTTCCGGTCGTGGGGCGACAGCCATGCATTCGGCCGCCGGTCACGGTGGCGGAGACTCGCTCGTCGGGTTCTGCACAGCCCCCGTGACAGAAGTCTTCGGGGAACTACCGAACATCGTTGCGTGAGCTGAGGCCGGCGCGGGCTGGTGACGCGTTCCGATAACGACGAGCAATGCGCCAAGCATCACCCAGGGCAGCGGAAACAGCAGCCACTCGAACGTCCTCTTGCAATACTCCTGCAGGCATCGCTAGCGCCACCCCGGTTCGGTCTCTCACGGGTCTCGACGGATCCACGAAGGCATGTTTTCGAAGAGGACCGCCACTTGCGTCGGACTAGCGGTCGTGGTTTTCGATCCGGCGCCAGCGTGACGCCGCACCCACTCCGGCCGGCGTCCACCGCCGATTGAGGCCACCTTCGTCCCAGCATTCTCGATGGATGCTGACACGCGATGGAGCCAGATGCCACGCGTCGGCCGGCACGACCTCGACCGCTCTCACTCCCCCACCTCGGAGCGGATCGACCGGCATGCGACATTCGTGACAGGTGTAGAACGCGAGATAGCAGCCCTTTGAATGGATGGGCCCCACCTGGCCATCGTCGATGAACGGCGACGTATCGAACGACTCGCCGCACGACACGCATTCGTAGATGGTCCGAGTACTTGACCCCATGGTTCGACTCCCGTCTTGAGTGGCCCAGGCAGGGCATCAGTGCTTCGGCGTTGGGTGTTGTTAGGTCCGTTCCTCGAGGGCGACGAATCCGGCCAGACCGACGATGCTGAGCACTTTGCGAAGCAACGGTGTCGTGCCCCGCAAGGTCATGGTCCCGTTCGTCGATCCCACCGTGACGAGGACGCCGAGTCCTTCGGCGTCGATGAACTCGAGTTGCGAACAGTCGATGAGAAGCAGCCCGTGGATGTCACCCAACACGGCGCGTAACTCGTCGACGGTGGCGAGGTCCACCTCGCCGGAGAGGACCACCGACCAGATTCCGTGGTTCCTGACTACCGAGGTTCTGAGCCCTTCAGCAATCTTGTCCGTCATGCCCGGCCTCGCTTCCTCGACCACAAGGAAGGGCACGCTGCTTGACCCGCACAAAAATTCATGTCGTGAGAGCCGCCGGCGCCAACCTCGTCCGAGACATCGCCCCCATTCCTTGCTGCTTTAAAGAACTGAACCGCGCGGGTACCTCGACGTTGACGGAGGTCCCTGACTGCTCCGCCCGCATCGGTCAGCTCGGCCTCCGTCCCCTTTGCCGCACCGCCTCGTCGATTTTTCCTGCGCCGTTTCCGCGCGTTCGCGACGAAACCCCAACCCATTGAGCTTGGGGAGGGGGCAAAGGGTTGGGGTTTCGACGGTTGTTGTAAAGCGGCGGAGAATCCGCCAACCGTGTCGTATCCACGACGCGGTGCGCGTAAACCAGAACCTCGACGATCTGCGGCCACACCCAAAGGTTGCCGGCGTGAGTCCGGACCTCGGAGGACGTTTCGGGTCGGCAGAGCGTGGCTACAAAAGAGACTGCGGCCGGGTCTTGGGTCCCGACCTACCGAAGCGCCGTGCTGACAACGAAGTCCGCGGCGCTTCGGCGCGTCAGCCTCACCCTTCGGTGAGCGCGTGACTACAGACGCCGGCCTCCGGCACGCCGCGGATCGTGCGACGAATCTGGACCGGGCAGACCGGCTTCTCGGGGTCCGCCGGTTCCTGGGCGCCATGCACTGGGCATCGCAGTTCTTCGCTCATGCGCGGAACATATACGAACGTACGTTCGTATACGGTTTAGCTCAGCGCCCGAGTGGTGAAACTCATTTCGGAGGGCCTGATTGACGGGGTCACTATGGCCATGTCGGAGATCTCCCCGCAAGAGCGCGCTGTCGAGTCGACTCGACCCGTATCTCTGGACCGCCAGCTCGCAGCAGAACGGTCGATGCTCGACGCGATTATTCGCGGCACGCTCATCGCCCTCCCGATCGCCATCGCCGTTCTCCTCACCATGATGGCGATCGCGATCAGCGACAAAGAACCCTGGTACATCTGGATCGGGCTCAGTGTCGGCATGGGCGTCTACGCCGCCGGATTCTTCGGTGCCGTCGGGGGCGTCATGCTGTCGGCACACAAGTTCGACGAGCTCGACGAGGAAGCGATGCAGTCTGACGGGGGCTCCTAACCCGACTGTCGCAGTTCGCGGCAACGGACCGGTACTGAGCCGCCGCGGCGCTTCGACGTGTGACGAGTGTCGTAACCCCCCGCGCAAGATATTGCAATGACGATGACGAAGGAACAGGCAGCCGAGTACGTCGACACGATCAACGCAATGTCGGCAATCCTCGAGGTCTCCAGAGGCATACCCAGCGAATGGCTTCAGCGTCGCCACGAATACGCGCGGCTGGCAGCGCGGCTCGATGAGCTTGCCGAACACATTGAACCCGGATAGATCGTGAACGACGACCAGGTGGTCGAGATGGCAGCCGAGGAACTCTTCGAGCTCGCCGAACGGATCTGCCAAGGCCGGTGGGTGTGGGGATGGGCACGCGGCGACGACGAACGATGGCCTTGTTATCTGACTCGCGGTGAAGCACTCTGCTGGATGGCCGACTACACGCGACGCGGCCGACTCTCTTCGCCTAGACCCTGGGGCGGCTCACGTCTGGTGCGGTCCGGCTCGCCTCCAGCGTCGGGGAATGTCTCTCGAGCCAGATCAGGCAGTTCTGGCCCCGACTCGATGCGGGACGTTCGTAGTTACCAATAGGGTCGGCCCACTCACTCACGGACGAGGAGGGCTTCGTGCCCCGATTCATGATCGCCGCCAACTACACCGCCGAAGGTGAGCAGGGCCTGCTCCGAGACGGCGGTACAGCACGCCGGACTTCCGTCACCAAGATGATCGAGAACCTGGGCGGCACCGTCGAAACGTTCGACTATGCGTTCGGCACCGACGACGTGTTCGTGGTGTGCGAGCTCCCGGATAACGTCACTGCGGCCGCCATCGGGCTCGCGATCGGAGCGAGCGGACTCGTCGCGATCCGCACCATCGTGCTGCTCACGCCGGAAGAGATCGACGCCGCAGCGGCGAAGCACGCCGAATACCAGGGCCCCGGCCAATAGCCGTACTCACTCAGTCGAGTCGGCGAGTCAGTCGCTCTCAACGAGGATCTCGGTCCACGTCACCACCGCGATACGCGATCGGTGAGGCAACTGGCGGCCAGACACGCTCAACGCACACGCGCCAGATTGCCGCTCTGGCGTTATTACGCGCGCCCACCCGAGTGTGCGTTGATGTACCTCGGCGGGCGCAGATCGCATTCAGTTCTGGCGCGGCAAGAACGCTCAACTTGGGTTCACCATCGCCCACCAGGAGAGTCCGCGGATGGAAGTGCTATTCGTCACCGGCTTCTCACCGATCGTTTCGGACCGACAGGCGAGTCGCGAGTTCTACGTCGGTGCACTGCAACGGCCCCTCGACCACGAGGAGGGCGAGTACATCTTCGCTGACACGCTGCCCGGTGTGAAGCGCCTCGGGCTCTGGCCGCTGTGGCAAGCAGCGCAAACCTGTTTCGGAGCCGACGAGTGGCCCGCTGACGTGCCGGTTCCACAGGCAACGATCGAGTTCGAGGTTCGGGATGTGGCGTCGGCGGCGTAGGAACTCGAAGGGAAGGGCTACAAGCTTCTCCATCGGCCGAAGACCGAGCCGTGGGGCCAGACCATCGCACGATTGCTGAGCCCGGAAGGGCTTCTTGTCGGGTTGAGCTACGCCCCGTCATTGCACGAGCCTGCGTAGAGGACGCGGAACCCGATCCGACCGTGACAGTGAGACAGCTCGGGTACGACCGGCGACCCAAGGCTCGACGGCTCAGTACTCGCCTTTGATCACGAAATACGAGCCGCGGATCGTCCCGGCCAGCTTCGACTTCTGGCGCGCGAACTTGAACGAGGAGAGCTCGGCGGGGACCTCCATGCCTTCGGAGAGCTTGAATCCGACGGCTCGCTTCTTCGGGTCGTCGAGGGCGTACGCGACGTTGATCGAGAGCCCGTTCTCGTAGAACACGTGCGGCCATCGGATGTTCTCGACCTGAATGGTCGCCGCCTCCAACGGGGGCGAGCCGATGACGATGTCGCGTTCCTCTTTCAGAATGCGATGCACCCACTCGATGGTCTTCTTCGCCTTGGCGGCCGGTTCGACGGTGAAGACATGGTCGTACTTGTTGTGGAAGTAGCGAGCCTCGTGCGCCCGCAGGCCAGCCAGCGCGGGCGCCACCGGCGACGACTCCACACCGGCAGTAGAAACGTTGACGAAGTCCACTGCGTAGCTCATACCGCGCGCGAATTTACTCTTGCCGCCGGGACGTAGTCGCACCACCTCGTCCTGCTCCGCGGTCGTGAGCCCGTCGCGGACACCGTCATCGATGTCGGCCTGGCGCATCCAGCGCCGTACCGACTCGACCGACACATCGAAATCCGCAGCGACCTCGGCCAGGGTCAGATCACCCCGACTCGCGACCGTGACCACATCACGCTTGAACTCCGCAGGGAACTTCTTCAGCATGGCGACATCCTTCCGACCCGGCAGTGCCGGGCACAAGAAATCTCAACCAACCGTGCAGCAGTCCCTCAAGTCCCCCATCGCCAACGAACGACGCATATCTGCGATCTTTGGAAATCCTCTGTGCTCCGGGTTGGGTGTCCGGTACCGTGATGGCAGCACTTGGGAACGGCCCCAGTCACGTTTGGCTGGGCCGTTCGACGTTCACCACGTCCGACGCGTCCTATCGCTCGCTTCGAAACGCCAAAGTTCGCGAGGTGCGCTATGGCCCACGACGAAGACATCCGCCAACCCCAAACGATTTCGAGCGCGCTCGCCAACTACCTCGACATGACCAAGCCCCGACCCAACAGCGGGGATCAACGACCGCGCCGTCATGACCAGCACAAACCGATCAAGTGGCCACCTATCGACAATCGCGGTCTCACTCTCGAAGAAGGCAACGACTTCGCGTAATAGCCGTCGCACGCGTGGAAGCTCGACGTCTTCTCGGACTCGTGACGCGACGATTCCATGAACTGCGCAGCGGTACTCGGCCATGACAACCTTCTCCACAAAGTCATGGAAGAGGCGAAAGCCGAAGGGATCAGGGACCACCGACCGGAGTAGGCGTCGCTCCCACGGGTAGGAGTCTCAACCGACTCGCAGGCGACAGTTCCTCTCCCAGAAGGGCGCTCGAAGCTTTCGAAGCGCGTTAGCAGCATCCTCGGCGCGGGTAGCAGCTAGTGCTCTGACCACGAACGTTCGCGCGTCGCATGCCGCGAGGGGGCGTGGGCGGCCCCATCGTCGTTGTTGTTCGCTGCGGATGCGGGCACGGTGTCGGCGTTCGGCGTCGAGGACTCGTGGGTCTCGGGTGTGACGGTTGCGCCAGCGGAGGTATTTGCGGATCGCTTGCCCGAGCGCCCGATGGTCGGGGTGGTCGCTGTTCGCGATTACGAACTGGCGCAGCGGCCCGAAGTGCGCCTCGATCGGGTTCGCCCACGACGCGTACGTCGGCGTGAACACGAGCTCGACGTGATGTTCCTCGCACCAGTCGCGCACGTCCCGGTTCTTGTGATGGTTGAGGTTGTCCAGGATGACGTGGATCGGTTCGCCGTCATCGACATGCGCGCGGATCGCTTGCATCGCCCGCAACGTTGCCGCTGATCCCTTGCACGGTTCGATCGTGCCGTGCAGCTGATCAGCACCGATCGAATACCACGCGAAGAACTGCCGTGATCCGTGCGGCTTGTGATAGTTCGCCCGCAACCGTTCGGGCTTACCGAGCGGCGCCCACCCCGACCCCCCGACCGGTTTGATCGTGAGCGGCCCGAACTCGTCGAACGCGAACGTCCGGTCCCGGGCATGTTCCAAGAGCCACTCGATGCGCGTGAGCTTCTCTTCCTTCAACGGATCGGGTGATTCCTTCCAGGTCTTGGTCCGCTGGAACGTGATCCCCTCAGCGATCAAGATCTGTCGGAGCCGTTCGCGGCTCACCGGAATCTTGGCGCCCTTCTTCGTCGCGAGATACTCGACGAGTTTGCGGACCGACCAGTGCGTGAACGGCTGACCCAACATCGCCGGGCGAGCCTTGGCCGTCGAGACGATCAACGCCCGGTCACTCGTCGTGATTTGGCGGGGCCGGCCACCCGCCCACTGAGGGTCCAACGATCGCATCCCCAGATCGTTGAACCGATGAATCATTTCCCGAACCCGATCCGGTGACGTCTGCACCAACCGGGCGATCGTCGCCACATCGTTTCCGCCGACCGACGCGAGCACCACCATCGCGCTGGCGCCACTTCACAATCGACCGATCCGACTTCCCACCACGCCGGACAATCTGCTGGAGCTGGCGGCCTTCCTCATCACTCACACGTCGCACACGCACACGTTCAGCCATCCGCCAAGTCTGCGCGACCTCACCCACGAAGTGGTGGACGCGACCCACCAACCACCGTGGTCAGAGCACTAGATGTGTTCCGGTTGTTTTCGTGGCTGTCGGGCATTCCGATCCCATGGGCAGCTCTTGGCGTGCTGATAGTCGTCTCCGCGATTCTTTGGATCGCGAGTTCGACGCGAGGCGAACGTCACCACCGCCACTAGGCCTCGGACACCCGGACATGCCACGGCTGATGCGGCTGCTTGTCCATCGGGTGAGGGTCAGCCTGCCGCGGATTCATAGGCTTCGTGGAGTGCGACGAGAGACGACGGCCGTGTCTTCTTCGTTGAGGCGACGCCTTCGGGACGTTTGGTGACCAGAGGGACATGAATGTGTATCTCCTGACGTGCGGCGGCTGCGGACCGATCAAGCTCGTGGAGCCACGGGGGAGCCGCTACCGGATGCCCGATCTAAGGAGGTCGGGTTACGCCGACACACCGCATGCGAGCGGTCTAGTCGTCCCAGCAAGCTGACCGAATAGAGGTGACGCCGAACCTGAGGCGGTGCCAGGCGAACAGGCTGATCACGTCGGCTGAACGGACTCTTGGTCTGCAACCAAGCGGTGTCTGAACTGAACCAGCGGGCAGGTCCCTGGAGACGGTCGTTAGGAGTGGCGGGATCTGGCGATGTCCTCGGCGGTACCTTGGCAGGATTCGCGGCGCGACGATTTGCGCCCTTGTCGGCGAGCGTGTGCGCGGTCTACGCACACGCAACTGCGGGAGACCGGCAGGCGGCGAAGGGGCCCGGGATCGGGAGGTTCGCGCGTGTGCTCCTCGATGAGCTCCCCACCTGCGTCGAGCAGATCACCGAGACTGTCGCGCACCACTAGCCCTCTTTCCGGAGAGATGGGAATGTGACGGTGCGCCGGGCTGAAGGCCTTCACCAAGCAAGTGCGCGAGGTCCCGTGCGTTGCGGACTCCATAGTCCTGGTAGCAGTTGTTCATAATCGCATGAGTCTCCGAAACCTGATCGTCGAGCTCTCGGATCGGCGCGATCCACTCGTGCAGCTCTTCACGGTCGTAGAGGTACCGGAAACGCTCCGCCGCGGTGATTCCCTTGCGATTCCAGTTCGCGGCGTTCCTTCCGTGGAAACGCACCAACGCGATGTCGGTGGTGGCGGCAACCACCGGTGGTACGGATGTCTTGAAACCCTGGGGCTCGTCGACCACGACGTAGCTCAGACCCTGCTCGCGGAGAAGGTCCAGCGTCCGGTCGCGATCGTCATCGGCCATCCAGGACCCGTGGCGGAACTCGACCGCCAGGCGAGTGTCCGGGAGTCGCTCGGTAAGGTGCTCGAGCACTTGGCGGTTCGCTCGCTTCGCCGTGAACCACGGCGGCCACTGGAACATGACGACCCCGAGTTTGCCGGCGTCGCGCAAGGGGCGAAGCGCATAGGCGAAGCGCAGCCAGGCTTCGTCGAGCGCGTCCTCGTTCAATTGGTTGGCGTAGACGTTCCGCTTCGGATCGTCGTCGTCGAGTTCATCGCGAAGGTCCGGCCAAAGCGTCTCGCGCCGAATCGGGTGGCCGGTGAAAAGGCCGAACGCCTTGATCTCCATGCGGAAGTTCGCCGGGGTGCGCTCGACCCAGGCCGCCGCGACTTCGAATCGGGGCGGGGCGTAGAACGTCGAATCCACCTCCACCAACGGAAAGATCGACGAGTAGTAGCGGAGACGATCCTCGGCACTTCGTGCGTCGGGCGGGTAAAAGTCGGTATCGCGCACGAGCGTCGGATCGGTCCAGGACGACGTGCCCACCAGCACCGCCATATCACACCCTCCTCACCGGTCCGAATCCAGGGTCCGCTTGTCGTGACGGTCCTGCCGATCATCGCGGTAGCCGGTTGCGACTGGAACGACGATCCACAGTCCGATCATCGCCACCGCGATCAAGGCGACCAGCAACACGGGGATCGGCCCGGCGAACAGAAAGCCCACGACGACCGCGAACGACGAGAGGATCGCGATCCCGAGAAAGAACAGGCCGACACGGGTAATGACGATGCTGAACGAAAGCCGCTCGGCGCGCGCAGTCCGTTGGCCGAAGCGATGCATCGCGGTGGGGGTCACGAACGCGAGAACCGAGATCGTCGCGCTTGTAAGCGCCACCCCGAACCAGGCCTGGGCCGCGTCGTCGAGCTCAGCGAAGCGTTGCGCGAACGGCACGGTGAGCAGGAACGCCAGGAGCACCTGCACACCGGTCACGACCACCCGCAGCTCCTGCAGGAGGCCGTAGTAGCGGCTCCGCAGCTCGCCCCGGTCGCGTTCGTCGTCCAACTCGGCGGCGGCCGTCCGACTCTCGTCGCGCCAATCCGCTCCTGGCTCTTCACGGGTCACGACTGCTCCCCCGGTGTTCGTGCGTGACCATGGCTCTTCCCCGGAGCCCGCCGATACGAACCACCGTTTGTGACCCACGCGACCGAGCCCCATGCCCCCCGAGTTGCAACACCCTGAGCCGACCGACGATCACGGACGCGGGCTGCTCCTTGTCGACACCCCTCTCGAACGGATGGGGCACCGATGTGCGAGAGGACGGCAAGACGGTGTGGTTCGAGGTCGACGTCACGACCGCTGCCCAAGCAGAACGTGACGAAGTGCAGTAGGTCAGTCGCGCTCGTCCAGCGCGATGAGATGGTGCAAGCCAGCGCCTCGTAGCGCTAGTCGTCACGTCGGTGACGTGTTGCTGAAAGTCATGGTGCCGTTGTTCGCACTGGCGTCTGCGAGCAGCGCAAGTCCCTTCGGGTCGATCGTTTCGAGTTCCGAGCAGTTGATCAGTAGAGGTCCGTGGACGAGGTCGAGCACTGCCCGGAGCTGGTCGACCGTGGCGGTTTCGACATTGCCCGCGGGCGAGATCACCCATATCCCGTGAGCCTTCACTACCGAGATTTTTATACTCATACGATGCCTCGAGGGTCGAAGACCTGGGTCAGACGCACGCTGCTTGACGCCACTCCAGGTGCTACCGCGACCGACGAGGCTTCAATCACTCTGGCTCGATCGTCGAAAAGTATTCGTATCTGCGCACGCAGCGATAGCCAACTGCTTCGCGGAATCGCTTTGTCAGTACGAAGCTGTCGGATCCGATGTCTGCATGGGGCTTCGTGTGAGTCGGAAGTGAGAGGACGGTTCCGGCCGAGTCCCTCTACCGCCGGGGTGCGACCCACAGGGAACCGGCGGAGCCCGGGGCGGTTGGCGGATTTTGGCGTTTGCGTCGTCTGCCACGCCTGAGTGCGCGAAGCAGAGCACCGAGAAGGTCTGGACGAGGACGAGCGCGGCAAAGCCCCCACAAAGCAACCGCGTGCGTCGTGGGGGCTTCGGTTGGCTTCGCGTCAGTCGGTCGCTGCGTGCGGCTGGTAGTAGTCGCCGACTTCCTTGTGGTAGCCGGTCTCGTCCGCGGCGTGTTTGTCGGCGTCGTAGTCAGGCGCATTCTTGATCTGATCCTTTGTCATCCCGACGAAGACCTTTTTGTCGTCCGGGTCGATGCGCTGGACAACTCCGGCCGGGATCATTCGCTTCTTGCCGAAGATCCAGAAACCGGTGTCGACCACGAGACAGCTGGATCCGGCTTCTGCTGTCGCTTCGTCGACCTTCCCGATATGGCCATCGGTGGCTTCCACTTCGTATCCCGTCACGTCCGGGAGTTGAGTCGTCCCTGCGCCTGCACCAGCCGGGGCATAGGCGGCGATTCGATACGTATAAATCTCCATCGGCTCTCCTCCTTGCTGGGGTGCGGATACATAGCTATACCCGCCACCAGCGAGTCAAAAACCGCCGGCGAACGTTCGTGCTCCGCGTCGTCAGAAGCTGAACGAAAACCCACGGTCATCAATGGGGTGAGCGGGTTCGTCCACGCTGTACAAACCGGCAGAACCTCCACACTGGGGCGCTTCGGCCGGACGACGCCTCACGGCGCTACCTCGGGACTCAATCGCGCGGCCGGCTGGCCACGGTCGGGCCGTCCGGCACACCTCAGAACAAGCCGGTCGGTTTCGTCTACAACTCGACGCTCGGAACGATCGACATTGCCGGGATCATGATGGAGACATCGGCGAAATACCGCAACGTCGGAGTCAACCCGAGCGTGGCTTTCGTCGTCGACGACGTCATTTCGGAGGGTCGAGGGAACGCGGTTTCGTAGAGATCCGCGGAACCGGCGAATACGTCACGATCGAGCCACCACCCCACGGGCGTGAGTTGGCACATCCTCCGCTCGTCTCCTACGGGCTGCGCGACGGGCACATCCGCTGCCTCGCCGACCAGCCCGCGGAGGCGGCGTGAGGCGACGTGAGGCGACGTGGTTCTCAGCACGGCGCGCGCTCGGGCCTTGGATGGCTCCCACACCCGTGGCGTGGCCGGACACTTGACAGAGCCCGCCTGCGGAGGCCGAAACGGCTCCACGCCAGCGAGTTCGTCGAGTTTGTCTGGTTCGTGCGGCGAAGGGATGTACGGCAGCTGAGTCGAGCCTCCCCTGCCCCAACGTGACCATGGAGCCAACTGCCGCGACACCACCCAGCCACTCGCAGCGACGCCTCCGGCCCTGACCGCGACGCCCCGGCAGGCCGTCCCGCGTCACCCGCGTCGACGCCTCCAC
This sequence comes from uncultured Actinomycetes bacterium, assembly GCA_963819735.1. Taxonomy (GTDB): domain Bacteria; phylum Actinomycetota; class Acidimicrobiia; order IMCC26256; family DASPTH01; genus CAWFXC01. The sequence goes on from CAWFXC010000004.1 coordinate 518,795, forward strand.
CCACGTCAAGGAGCACGATCAAAACGGAGACTCCTATGTCAACGCGGCGCGTGCGTCGGCTTGGAGGTGTCGGTAGACGACGTCGGACAGGCGTCGTTTCAGGCAGCGAAGCGCATCGCGACCGGTCTTGTTCTCTTTTCGTTTCCGTTCGTAGTAGGCGCGTGCGTCGGGATGACAGCGGATCTGGGTGAGCGCCATGGTGTGCAGCGCGCGGTTCAGTTGACGGTTGCCGCCTGGGTTTAGGCGGTAGCGCTGGCTCCGTCCGGAACTCGCGGGGATCGGCGCAGTGCCGTTTGCCCGGGCGAACTTGTCCTTCGTTGTGTAGCGGCGCACGTCGCCGACCTCGGCCAGGATCCGAGCGGCGACCAAAGAACCGACCCCATCCAGATCAGTGAGCGTCGTGCGTGTGGCCGCCACGAGCTGGGCCTGCGCCTCGGCGAGTTCACGGATGTCTCGATCCGACGCGCCCAATCGATCGAGGTTGCTGCGCACGATCCCGGCGCGTACGCCGGTGTCCTGAGCGATCAGGGTTCTGGCCGCCGTGATTGCCTTGGCGGTGCGGAGATGCCCACAGCGTGATGCGTATCCGGGTGCGAGCACTGCCAGCAGTCCATGCACCCGATTCGCGATGCGGGTCCGCTCCCCCACTAGGCAGTCCCGTTGTCCGACCAGGGCGGCGAGGTCCTCGTGCACTCCGGACGGCTTGATCGACGGGAGATCGTCCTCGCGCAGCGTGATCCGGGCGACAATCAGCGCGTCACGATCATCGGTTTTGCCGGCCTTGCGGTCCCGGCGTCGCTCCCGTGCCGTTAAGTGCGGTGGCACCTCGACCACGTGCACCCCAGCCCGCTCGAGCTCGAGTGCCAGCGCGCGGCCGTAGCTGCCCGACCCCTCGATCCCGACTCGCACCAACCCGCGATGTCGGCCGAGCCATCGACGCAGCTCAGCGTGACCGGTCGGACAGTTCGTGAACACCTCGGCCTTGCGTTCGCGGCCGGCGACTTCTAGGGCCCGCAAGCGGGCCCCAGGCGGGAGTCATTTTTGCCCTGCCGGGAGTCATGCGAGGACCATCCCCCTACCGCTGCGATCGACGCACGGATGGCGCGCGCTCCGCCGATCAGGAGTACCTGACGGCGGACATGTTCGGCGCTGCCCGTACCGACGTACTTACCGTGGTCGACGGCCGTCATGCCCGACCCACCAACGAGACAGCCGCCACGTGGCGGATATCGATTGGACCAGGGTCCATCCTCTGCGCAGCGCGTCATGAGGAGTCAGCCAGCGCAGCCGAGTTCACGCACTCGCGACAACGTGGTGGACGCAATGGACGCAATGGAAGAGCGGGAGTGATCCCTGCCTTCAACGGGAGCGATTCATCGCGGCCGGGAGTGATTCAGGCGCAAGCCGGGAGTCATCCAGTAGGACCGCGATCACTCCCGGGCAGTGTGGCCAAGCGAAGATCGTCCGGCCGGGAGTGATCGAAGCTCGATGCGGGAGTGGTCCCGGGAGCTACCGCACGCACGATCAGTCGTATGGCTCCGCGAAATGCTGCTCTTGACGAATGGCTCGACGAGCTCTTCGCTCCCGAGCATGCCGGAACAACGGCTCGAGCAATCGTCGACGCGGCTGCGCACGACCCTGCCCACCACACCCGCGTCGAGCACGCTCGGCGGTCCTGACCGACGCACGCCGCAAGCTCGAGCAGTACAGGGCCGCGCTCGACGGCGGAGCTGACGCGAGCACGGTCACGGCGTGGATCTCCGACGCTGCGGCCGAGGAACGCTCCGCACAGGCCGAACTGGACCACCTCGCGGCGAAGCTCCCGCACCCCTCAGTTCTGCCGAGGCGCTCGCCGTCGTCGACCGGTTCGGCGGAATGCCCGGGCTCCTCCGGGACGCCGATCAGGACGACCGGGCGGCGTTCTACGCGGCGCTGGGCGTCTCGGCCAAGTACGACCCGACGACTCGTAGCGCGGAACTCACAGTAACGATTCCGCGTGGCGCAAAAAACGTGTCGGAGGTGCGATGCCAAGGCGCGCTACACGCCCTGCAGCGTTGTCGCGGTGGTGTTCGCTACCGGCGTGATCAGTGCGGTGGGCGTGCGTCTGTGTTGACCGTTCGGTTCATCGGTGCAGGAGCCTCGGCCCAACTGCCGAGCAGTTTCAGCGCGTCGGCTGACGGGGAGCTCGGTTCCGCGGTGTAGACGACCATCGTGTGACCATCACCAGGGAGTTCGAGCACTTCGTAGTTGAGGGTCAGTTCGCCTACGAGAGGGTGGTGGAAACCTTTGATTCCGGTGCGGTGGATCTTGACGTTGTGCGCCGCCCACCGGACCCGAAACTCCTCGCTCCTGGTGGAAAGCTGACCGATGAGATCCGACAGGTCGCGGTCGTAAGGATCGCGTCCGGCTTCGGCGCGCAGGATCGCGACGGCGTCGTTCACGGCTTCGTCCCACTCCGCCATGAGCTCCGGTGCGCGCCGGTCGAGGAACAAGAATCGGGCGAGGTTCGGCTGCCCTTCAACGTCGAACATGTGCGAGTACAGCGCTGCGCCGAGTCGGTTGGCGGCAAGGACGTCCATGCGCGCGTTGCCCACCAACGCCGGCCCCATGATCGAGTCCAGCAAGAGCTGAATGCTCAGACGCACACGCGGCTGCGATGCGCGCCGCCGTGCCGGGTCCGAGGCGGCATTGGCGGCGCGGACGAGATCGAACAGGTGTGCGCGTTCAGCTTCGTTGAGTTGCAGCGCGCGCGCGATCCCTTCCAAGACACCATCGGAAGCGCCACGTGCATTGCCGCGCTCGAGCTTCGTGTAGTACTGGATGCTGATGTCGGCGAGCGACGCAACTTCGTCGCGTCGGAGGCCGGGAACTCTCCGATTCCGTCCGTAGGACGCCAGCCCCGCTTGTTCGGGGGTGATGCGGGCCCGTCGCGACGTGAGGAACTCGCGGATCTCGTCGCTGTTCTTCATGTGACCAACCGTACGGGAGTCCATGGGAGACAGCCCATCAAAGGTCGGCGGATAGTTGCACACGGCCGGCACGCAGCGCGGCGATGACACCGCCATCGATGAGCAGGTCGCTACCGGTGACGAAGCTCGCGTCGGATCCCAAGAGGTAGGCCGCGGCCGTGGCGATCTCGTTCGTCGTACCGACCCGACCGGCCGGGGACGCTTCGATCATCGCCCGATAGCTGTCAGCGCCGGGGCCAGACATCTCATCTCGGGCCAACGGCGTCACGATGATGCCTGGGCTCATCGAGTTGATGCGGGCACCGCGCTGACCCCAGGAGATGGCGGCCGCTTGCACCCGGAGGTGGTTGGCGCGTTTGGCGATCGCGTAAGCAGCGCCGGAGTTGTCGACGGCTTCGGGCGAGAGCATCGGCAACTGCAGCAGCTCATCGGCCGGAGTCCACGCGAGCGCGTGGTCCTGCTCTGGGTCCAGTGCCGGAAGCATGTAGCCGGCCATGCTCGAGATCACGAGACCCGCGCCACCCCACGCAATCACCCGGCCGAACTCCTCGAGGAAGATGGCGGTGCCGACGAGGTCGACCGCGAGGATTGCCTCCGCCGATGCCTGAACCGGCGACAATCCGGCGGTATCGACGACCTGGACGACACTGCCCAGTCCCGCCGCCGTTTGCGCGAGGGACCGTACCGATTCACGCGACGCCACGTCGACGGGTTGGGTGTTGACCCGGTAGCCGTCACGCTCGAGCGACTCGGCGTCGGACTGCAACCGGTCCTCGTGGACGCTGGCCAGTAGCACCGTCTTCCCGGCACCCTGGCGTCGAGCAATCGCGAGCCCGATCGCTCCCGCGCCGACCAGGACGAGTACCTCTTGTTGCTTCTCACCTTCGTGGGGATTCGTCATGTCGTTCGTCCTTGCATTCGTGGGCGGTCAGCGTTCGAGCGTCTGCATCTGCTGCTCGTTGTGATGTCCGCCAGATGCTGCGGGAAGCCTGTTGAGGCGGTTGATCTGTTCGGGGTTCAGTTGGATGCCGTCAGCCGCGGTGTTCTCCTCGACCCGGGACACCCGCTTGGTACCGGGGATCGGGGCGATGAAGTCGCCCTGGCCGAGAATCCAGGCCAGCGCCACCTGGGCGGGCGTCGCACCAACTTCGGCGGCGACGGCTTCGACTTCGTCGGCGATGCGCATGTTGCGCTCGAAGTTCTCGCCCATGAACCGCGGGTTGGTCTTCCGCCAGTCGTCGGCGGCGAGATCATCCAACGAACGAATCTGCCCGGTGAGGAACCCGTGACCCAGCGGCGAGTACGGAACGAATCCGATACCGAGTTCTCGAAGAACCGGGAACACGTCCTCTTCGGGGTCACGAGTCCACAGCGAATACTCGGACTGCAGCGCACTGACCGGATGGACAGCATGCGCACGCCGGATCGTGCCCACCCAAGCCTCCGACAACCCGATGTAACGGACCTTGCCTACAGCGACCAGTTCCGAGAGAGCACCGACGGTCTCTTCGATCGGCGTCTCGCGATCGACGCGATGCTGGTAGTAGAGATCGATGTAGTCAGTACCAAGTCGCTGCAATGAGCCTTCAACCGCGAGGCGAACGTTCGCCGGGGTGCTATCGGGCCCGCCGCGACCGGTGTTGGACATGAACCCGAACTTCGTGGCCAGCACGACCTGATCGCGACGACCCTTGATGGCCCTGCCCACGAGTTCCTCGTTGGTGTGGGGTCCATAGACCTCGGCGGTGTCGAGCAGATTCACGCCGAGCTCGAGCGCTCGGTGAATCGTACGGATCGACTCGGCTTCGTCTTCACCGGCTCCGGTGTACGCGGCCGACATTCCCATGCAGCCCAGACCAATGCGGGAGACGCTCAGGTCGCCCAGCTTGATGTGCTTCAACGCAATCACTCTCACTTCCTCGACGGCGAATAGAAGGCCCGACGGCGGATCGTGCGAGACCGCTCGTGCGCGGAACGCTCGAACCGATCTCCTTGCACGATCGAAGGTACGACCATCCCGCCTATTGAGGGAGACCCTGCCAGTAGCTCTCTCACCAGTCCGCGCACAGTCCGCCAGAGAACGAGGGCGAGCGTGCGATGCACTCTGCGCCGTCGCGCGATCGCACCTCCCCCTCGAGTACCGAAGGTCCCGGACTTAGTCCCGGACTTAGTCCCGATACCGATATCGGATCAGCCGCCCTACCCCGATCGGGAGCCTGGGGTGGTTGCGGCGGCGTGCCTGGTCCTTCGGCCACCAAGCTGGTCCTCATTCCAGGCGAAGTCCGCATTCGATCGAATGCAAGTTCGTGCAGCCTCCTGAGGACGTCGTTCCTGACAGGACCGCAGTGGTCGAGAATCTCGTGACCTGCCTCGCCCGCGCGCGTCACCTGCGCGTCGTGCTGGGCTCGAACCTAAGCCGACAGCAGGCACGGTCCCCGGGAGACTGTCGGCTTAGGCCCCGAGCGGGCGTTGCAGCATTATCCGGACGCGACGAAACTGCTGTGCACACTCGTGGTGATTATCTGTGAAGCCGATCCTGAGTCCGGCGCTCCAAGTCCCTGGTGTCGGACACGAGAACGCTCACGGGCGGCACCGCGTCATACGAAATCTCGGCGTTCGGTCAGTTGGTCAGAGCCCGCGCACGTTCGCTTCTGGCGAGACACCTCAACGCGTGCAGATGCTCGCCGAGGATCGCGGCGCCGCGCCCCTCGACACCGACTGGTCCGCAAGCCGTCTCGGCTCTCGCGAGGCCGCCCGCCAGCATGCAACCGTCAGGGTTGCAATCGTGTCCTCCAGTCCCATCTCTTCGAGTGAGTCAGTGTCAGCGTGGTCGAGCTCACTTGCGGAAGTGGCGTCCTCGCGCTTTCGCTTCGTGGCTCTCGCGGTTGCGGTGCTCAGGCGGGAGGGTCGAGCCTTCTCGCATTCCTGCTCGCTCGGGAGTGACCGCGGGACTAACTCCGGGACTCCCGATTGCGATCCTGCGGTCATGCACGACGGGGGCGATTCGGCGATGCAAGCGGCGGACGCGGTTGGGCCGCCCGTGCTGACGCCCAGCGCCGCCCGCGTGCTCCTCCGCATCCTCCAGAAGGAACACAATCGACGCGCAGAGGAGACTGCGACGGGTCCGGAACCGGAGAATCGCGAAGTTCTAGCCTCGTGACGAGATGAAGCGGTTCGCGTTCTACGGCCGGGTGAGTACCGAGGACCGGCAGGATCCGGAGTCGTCGCGCAACTGGCAGCTGGCGCGTGGCCAGCAACTCGTCGACCCGGTCGGCGGCGACATCGTCACCGAGTTCTTCGACATCGGCCAGTCCCGATCGCTCCCGTGGTCCCGGCGGCCGGAAGCCGCTCGGCTCCTGAAGGTGCTGGCTGACCCGGATCGGACGTTCGACGCGGTGGTGATCGGTGAGCCGCAGCGCGCGTTCTACGGCAACCAGTTCGGTCTCACGTTCCCGGTGTTCGTCCACTACGGCGTCGAACTGTGGGTGCCGGAAGTCGGGGGCGCGATCGACCCGGGCTCGGACGCTCACGAGATTGTGATGAGCCTCTACGGCGGGATGAGCAAGGGCGAACGAAACCGGATCAAGACTCGGGTGCGCTCGGCGATGGAAGCCCAGGTCGCGCTCCAGGGACGGTTCCAGGGTGGCCGCCCGCCCTACGGATACCGTCTCGTCGACGGGGAGCTGCACCCGAACCCGGCCAAGGCCGCGAACGGCCAACGACTCCGTCACCTCGAGCCGGACCCCGTCACCGCGCCCGTGGTCGGTCGCATTTTCGACATGTTCCTCGCCGGCGACGGTGTGCACGCGATCGCACGAGAACTCACCGCCGATGGCCTCCCGTGTCCGTCGGCGTCAGACCCTGCCCGCAATCACCACCGTCTCCACCGCGGTCCCGCGTGGGTGCACACCGCGGTGCGAGCGATCCTCACCAACCCGCGCTACACCGGCTTCGAGGTCTGGAACCGCCAGAAGCGTCATGAGACCCTCGTCGATGTCCACGACGTCGCCCTCGGCCACGAGAC
>CAWFXC010000005.1:0-1113376 GCA_963819735.1 uncultured Actinomycetes bacterium
TCCGCAATCGACAATCCGACGCCCTCCTGGGGATCCTGACAAGATCGCTTGCCTCGCCCAGGGCAGCGCTCAGCAGGTCGAGAGGGGTGCAGGGATGGCTGAGAGGCCAGCAGGTGGCATGCCGTTGCAAGGCGTGCGCGTCCTCGCGTTGGAGCAGATGCAAGCCCTGCCCTACGGCACGCAGCTCCTCGCCCGTCTGGGTGCCGAGATCGTCAAGGTCGAACACCCAATCACCGGGGAGGCCGGGCGGGGTGCACTGCCGGCGATGAACGACCCGTTTGGACGTCCCGTCGGCAATACGTTCCTTCGAAACAACCTCGGGAAGCGGAGCATCGGCGTCGACATCAAGGACCCGCGGGTCGCGATCTCGTCCTCCGCCTCGCGCCGAGGTTTGATGTCGTGTGCGAGAACTTCCGAGCTTCCACCCTCGAGCGTCTCGGCCTCGGCTACGACGATGTGGTCACCGTGCATCCCTCCGTCGTGTATCTGTCCGTGTCCGGATTCGGTCACGGTGATGACAGCAGATACGACGGATGGCCGGCGTACGCGCCTGTCGTCGAAGCGATGGGAGGTCTGTACGAATTCAAGCGCGAGGCCGGCGTGGCACCCGTAGCCTCACCTGTCGGGTCGCTCGGGGACACGGCGTCTTCGCTCTACGCCGTTATCGGTGTACTCGCCGCGCTGCGCCACCGGGACCAAACCGGAGAAGGCCAATATGTCGACATCGCCATGTACGACGCGATGGTCGCTCTCGGTGACGCTGGCATCAATTACTGGTCGATGGGTCTGTTGGATGGAGGCCAGCGCGCCGCTGATCAACCACGCGTTCCTCGCCCGTGACGGATACTTCGTCATGCAGGTGCTTCGTAGCCATCAGTGGGAGCGCTTGGCGGGCGTGCTCGACGAGCCGACTTGGCTGACCGACCCTGAGCTCGGCCGACCGTCGGACTGGTTCGATCACCTGGAAGATGTCGTCCGGCCCGCGGTCGAGCGGTGGGCTTCGATCCGCAGCAAGTTCGTCGCGGCCGAAGCGCTTTGCCAAGCCGGGATCGCCGCTGGGCCCGTCAACACGCCAGGTGACGTCATCGCCGATCCGCACCTACAGCGACGCAACATGATCATCGAGATGGATCGGGTCGACGGTGTCGCCGACCCGATTCTGAGCCCTGGGAATCCTGTGAAGATGTCGCGCCTTGTCGAGGGCGACTCGACGCGAGTGCCTTGGGTGGGCGAGCATACGGGCCAGGTCCTGCGCGAAGAACTCGACCTATCGGACGATGAGCTCGACGTGCTGCGCGCGGCGCGAGTCATCTCCGACGAAGCCGGAGCGATTCCGCGTACAGCGGACACGGTCGTCTCCCAGTGAACGCGTGACGCAACGCTCGGCGACCGCTGATGCGAGGCACTCTCTATCTCGCGGTGTACCGACGTGCCGGTGAGTGGGTGAGTGCGAAAGCGATCGTGGCATGCGCTCCGTCCGGTGAAGGACGCAGATCGCAGCCCGGATGCGGGTGAGCGGGTCGACTGATGCGATTCAGCTCTCGCCGCGCAGGTTCGCCTGGAATGAGAGTACGTTCGATGGCTTGCAGCCGAAGGTGCCTTGTTTCACGGGGTGAAGGCGCACCCACCTGGCGCTCTTGAGCTACACCTCGACCAAGCGGCTTGTGCTCTTCCCATGCATGGTTGCAAGCCCCGACTGCCTCGGCGATCACCGAACAGCCAGTCATTGAGTGACTGGGGCATCGCCTACCGACGATGGGAGCGCTCGTGGAGCGCGGCAACCCGGCCACCGGAGAGGCCCACGCGGACCCAACATCGGTCTGTTGGTCATCGGCTGCTGTGAGGGTTGCGTGCAGTATGAAGTGGGCGCCCCCGCCAGGATTCGAACCTGGGCACACGGTTTAGGAAACCGATGCTCTATCCCCTGAGCTACGGGGGCGGGGCCGGCGCGAATCGTGGGAGAAAACCCGGCGCAGGACGGCTCAGGATAGGGCGACTCGATCGCCGCGGCCTGCGATTGCCCTTCCGGGCAGCATCGGCGGCGCCGAAGTCGTTTTGGCGCGCGCTTCGCCAGCGATGGCCGGCTCGAATGGGGTGTCAGGCCGCGAGCGGTGGCGCTTCGCGTTGTCGATGTCGGTGCAGCGCGAGCGAGTTCACGCAGAGGGCGAAACCGAGGAGATTGAGGTGCTGGCGGGCGTGGCCGATGCTGTGCGCGCGCCCGAGCCACATGGTGTCGTCGAGGTGACGGTTGATCGATTCGGCGTCGTTACGGCGCCTGAACAGTCGCTCGAAGTCGGCGTCGCCCGGCGGGATGGGCCGCAGGTTCTCGGTCCGATTGAGCTTGCGCGCCTGGTCTTCTTCATTGCCGTGCAGGCGGACGGTGATGACCCGATCGTCGTAGCTGGCGGGGAGCTGGTAGTCGTTGTACCAGCGGTACCGACCATTCTTGTCTCGGTTCCGATGGGTGCGGATGCGCGTGATGGGCACGAAGTGATGGGTGCCGGTGTCATCAAGTTCGGCGATGCCGAGCGCGCCACCGGACGCGTAGAGGCGTGCGGTTCGGGTCGTGCCGTTGGCGAGCGTGATGGTCTTGTCTTCGATGTGGACGTTCTTCTCGACACGACGTTCGCTGCGCCGAGGCTTCTTGGCCCCGGCCTTGGCAGCGGTGACGCGGTTGATCGGCAACAGCCCGAGTTCGCGCAGCAGATGCTGGTGGTGGACCCCGCGCAGCGCGGTGTCGTAGATGACGCCCTGCGCACCGGGCATATGGGGTGCGAGACGGGTGAAGCAATCGAGGGCGCTGCGGGCTTCTCCACCGGGGGTAGGAACCCACTCGACATCGAGGATGACACGGCCGTGCACGTCGGCGAGTGCGGGCGGCGACAAGGACGAACTTGGTTCCCCAAGCGGCGTTACCGTCGCCTTCGAAGTGGAGCGCGGCGTCGGGTTCGTAGCGCGTCGGCAAGATCTCGCCGGTCTCGCGGTGCACGCGATGATCGCCAGACTTGGCTTTGAAGAGGGGAGTGATGACCTTGCCGTCGGCGTGAATCATGCGGCTGAGGTCGGGGTGGGTCCACGAGCCGGCACCGCTGGGGTCGAGGAGCCCGAGCGTGCGTGCCTGTTCGGCGGCGAGCTCGCGGTGCGTGGCGGCGAGTTCGGCGAGGACGGTCGGGTCGGTGAGGTAGCGGTTGCGGGCGTAGAGGTAGTGGTGGCGACGCATCGGCTGCACGGGGAGCTGCATGGCGGGTTGATGCGGGAACCGTTTCCGGATGGTGCCGCGGATCGGATGCCACACGACTGGATGTGCGAGCTCGGCTTCGACCCGCCGTGCGCTGCCGTAGACGCTGATCAGTGCCTCGTAGAGCACCCACATGTAGGTCGGATAGTCGCGAGGGCGCCCGCCGTTGCCGGCGCTCGGGAACCAGGTCGGCGAGCTGGTAGAGCGCGGGGTTGGCGAGCAGCGCTTCGACGCGTTCGAGCGCAGACACACCCGCACGGCGCGGCTTCACTTCGGAGAGTCCTCGCTCGTCCAATCCCAACCGATGAGACGCGCCGCGCGGTCAAGACTGCGCACTCCCAGCGCCAGGGCCGCCACCTCGATCTGACCGGTCTCGTCAAGGACCCTCTTGCCCGCCCACGCCGCGATCGACACCGGCCGAACATCCGGTTCCTGCGCGAGACCGGCGCGTCGCAACGTGTCCGAGATTGCAACGCAACACGACGCCTGGCGACTCTCCGCCGAACCGTCACCCTCGTAGACGACCGGCGTCGCTGAAGTCGCCGCCGTTCCCAGGCTTTGAAGTCGCCTCGTCGAGCCAGCGCAGGCGCCCCACTTGGAGAGCACGCCGGTGCGCGGTTCTGTCTTCGTGCTGCCAGCGATCCAGACGGTGCCTGCCTCGAGGTCCAGGTCGGCGACTGTGATCGAGCTGAGTTCGGATGTGCGCACGGTGGCTTCGGCCAGCGCCCATGCCGCGGGCTGACGTGAATCGCGTAGCGTCCGGTAGGAGAAGCTCCGACCGAGCGCGATCTCGTCATCGCAGAGCGGACGCGCCAACAACGAAGTCCTCGCCGGGAGCACAACATCCAGCGTCGGGTCGTGGTCGACGATGCCGTGCTGGCGAAGCACTCGAAACAGCAGCCGGACTGCTGAGCGGCGCAGATGCGCGGTCGCGACACTCGGCGGCCGCCCGTCCGGCGACGGCGCCGAAATGAACCTCGCAACCTGCTCTCGGGTCACCTCGTCTAGTGACGCGGCGAAGGCACGTTCAACGAACGTCAGAAACCGCGCCATCACTTCCAGAAGGCGGTGCTCACTCTGTTCGCTCAGATGCCCCGCGCTACGAAGTCCAGCAGCGAGCTCGCCGACAAGCACCTCGACTGCGCCGCTCGGGCGCAAAGAAGCGCGCATCGTCAGTTGTCGATCTCGACCTCTACGCCGGCAGGAAGTAGTGCTAGGAGATCGGCGCACCAACCGAACAACGAAGCGTCGACCTGAGCCCGCAGATCATCGGCTTCCTCGAGCGCAGTCGAGTTTTCGCCTCGCACGCTCACGAGCCACTCGCCAAGTAGCACCGGCCCGAGATCGGGCTGCGTATCATCCGCCATGTCGGCACCTTCCCGAAGGTTCCGGCCAAGGCCCCGGGGTGTTTCCGCACCGCCGGGGCCACTTCTTCGTATGCCTATAACCTTAGGCTACCCACCTAACCGATGTCAAGGGTTGTAGGCTTCGAGTCGTGGGCCGACGTGTCGACGTCAGCGATCTGATCGACTCTCGCGAAGTGGCAGACCTCGTCGGGCTCGCGCAGCTGAACACCGTGAGCGCGTACCAGCGGCGGTATCCCGACATGCCTCGTCCTGTCGTCGATATGGGTCAGGGGCGATGCAAGTTGTGGCTCAGGAGCGAGATCGCGGCATGGGTGAGAGGTCGAAGCCGCGGCGACTAACGCACCGCGCGCTGACCGAGAGCAGTATTGCTCGTGTCGCCCTGGTGCCGCTTCCGATAACCGATGCGAATCGGAAGTCAGCCAGCCATGAGCGCCGAAGTCGTTCCCAGCTCGTCCGCCAGATTTGTCGAACTAGGTGAGCTCAGGGAGGAAGCCCGTGCGTACGCCAAGAGGTCTCGGGCAGAGAACACGGTGCGCGGGTTCGCTCTGACTGGCGAGCGTTCACGACGTGGTGTGGCGACCACGGACTGGTATCGCTTCCAGCCGACCCGACGACCGTGATCCTGTTCCTCACCGAATCGGCCCGCACCCTGAGGACCGGAACCGTCGGACGTCGGCTGTCGTCGATCGCGGTTGCGCACCAAGTTGCCGGTTATCCGAGTCCGATCGACGATCCGCTGGTGAAGATGACGTGGAGAGGCGTCCGTCGTACGCATGGGACTGCACAGCACGGCAAGGACCCGGTGCTGACGGCCGACCTGAGGAGAATGGTCGGGACGCTGCCGGCCTTCCTCGCGGGCATCCGCGACCGCTGCGTGCTTCTACTCGGATTCACCACCGCTCTCCTTCGCAGCGAGCTCGTCGCCCTCGACTTAGCCGACCTGTCGTTTCGTCAATGAAGGCGTGGTCATCGCAGTACGACGATCCAAGACAGACCAGGAGGGCAGGGACGGCGCGTAGCTGTTCCTCGCGGCGCCAAGCCCATGACTTGCCCGGTCGCTGCGACAGCCGATTGGATCGCCGCGTCGGGCATTGACGGCGGTCCGCTCTTCCGTTCCGTCGATCGTCACGGCCGACTCAGTGCGACGCGACTGTCGGACAGGTCCGTCGCGAAGAGCTGGCCGAGCCGTAGCCCGACCGCGTAACAGCGCCAGAACGGGAAGGTGGCGCAGTCCGCTTGCCGGAAAGAATCGGTTCAGATCTATGGCTCACAACGCACCGCCTATTGTGAGTGACTTCGGAGAGCGCGACGGGATCTCTCGTACTGAAGCCGCAGTCATTCTGGGGCAGCCGTTCTTGTCGCAGACCCGCCGAATCAGCACCGCCCGATGGGGCCTTCTGATCGCCCGTCGACATCGGGTCTCCGGTGGTGCAGTCTTGGGGGAGTGGGCCACGCCGGTCGCAGCGCCGACCTCGTAGCCCTCGGACCGAAGGGAGCGGTCGCCGGACGACTCTTCCACGAAGAAATGGGGTGGTCTCCGAACCGGCGAGATCCGCCACCTGGGCGGCGACCAATCCGACCGACACTTCGAATCCCCGCATACATCGTCGAGTGAAAGGCAGTCACCCCATGCGATCCGGCATCCGACCAGGCGGCGTGTTCCCCGACTATTCATTGCCGGATCACACCAACATCGTTCGCACACTCAGTGAGCTCCAAGGTGACGATCCGATGATCCTCACGCTGGCCCGAGGCAATTACTGTCCCAAGGAACACCAGCAGCATCTGGAGCTCGCGGCGAACTATCCGAAAATCGCCGTCGCCTATACCCAGGTCGTCACCATCGCCACCGACGACCACCACACCCTGCAGGAGTTTCGGGGTTCAGTCGGCGCTCAATGGACATTTCTCTCGGACCCAGCTCGGACGATCCAAAAGGACCTCGATATCCAGGAATACACCGACCCCGAGCACGATCCGATGATCCCCCACACGCTGGTGCTGAAGCCCGGACTTGTCATCCACAGCATCTACAACGGCTACTGGTTCTGGGGACGCCCATCGTTTTACGACCTGTGGTCCGACTTGTGCGCTGCGTCGAACGAGATCCGCCCTGACTGGGACCTTAGCAAACCGGGATTGCGCGAGGCCTGGGATGCAGGCGACTACTCGAGCTTTCACGGTTGGAACAAACGGGCCGCCAAGTCGATGCCCACATCGTATGAGTCCTAGAAGAATAAGGATCTGTCCGTCTCGGGTGGAGACCGGCCTGGATCGAAGGGTAGGTGGCAGTAGTGCGAACGCCGGTCTGCGAACTTCTCGGGATTGAACAACCGATTGCCTTGGCGGCGATGGTGGCGGTGCCCGAACTGGCGGCAGCGGTCTCGAATGCCGGGGCGCTCGGCATGGTGACGCTGACGTGGTCCGATCCGGCAGGAGACGTGGTTCGCGAGACGGCGGCGCTCACCGATCGTCCCTTCTGTGGCAACCTGGTTCTCACCTCAGATCAGCACCGTCGTCTCGATGAATCCCTCGAGGCCGGTTTGCGGATCGTGTCATTGTTCCTGGGAGATCCCGCCGGGTACATCGAGCCGGTCCACGATTCGGGCGGACTCGTTCTGTGTACGGTTGGAAGCGCCGAAGAGGCGCGGCGCGCGGTCGCCAGCGGAGCGGATGTCATCGTGGCGCAGGGTTGGGAAGCTGGGGGGCACGTCGGGGGTCAGATTGCGACGCTCCCCTTGGTGCCCGCCGTCGTGGACGCGGTGGCGCCGGTGCCAGTAATCGCGGCTGGTGGGATCGGGGACGCTCGCGGCGTGGCCGCCGTCCTCGCCTTGGGTGCTCAGGCGGCGTGGGTGGGTACCCAGTTTCTGCTTGCCCAGGAGATGCCCATCCACCAGGAGTACCGCACTCGCCTGATCAACGCGGTTGAGACCGACGCGGAATGGTACCCCGACCTCTACGACGTCGACTGGCCGGACTCGCCCCACCGCGCGCTCCGCAACTCGACGGCCGAGATGTGGGAGACCGCGGGCCGGCCGCCTCTGGAGAGTCGGCCCGGAGTGCTCGATATCATCGCGCACTTCGCTTCGGGCGAGGCAATCGTCCGCTACGAGCCAGCGCCGCCGATGGTTGGCACCACCGGTGACATTGAAGCGCTCTCCATGTGGGCCGGACAGAGCGTCGCGCTCGCCAGGCAGCCACGACCAGCGGCGGAGATCGTAGCTGAGCTCGTTTCGCGTTTGTGAGGCCAGCCCGATTGCCGGCGACGACGACGACGATCAGAAACTTGAGGCAGAGAGTCCTCACCGATCATCCATTTGAATTCTGCCTCAAGTTCTCACGAGCCCTTTTCGCACTTGAGGAACCGAAATATCTACGCAGCCTTCAAATGAGACTCAGACCGCATCGGTCGGGCCGACTCGGACTGGCCCGACTGTACGCCGAGTACATGGTGCGCGAACAGAGCGGTCAGGAGGTCCTGTATGAGTGATTTCGACGTGATCGTGTTGGGCGGCGGTGCGCCCGGCGAGCACTGCGCCGCGGCCATCGCGGCGCGTGGGCTTCGGGTCGCCGTCGTCGAGCGGGAGCTGGTCGGCGGCGAGTGCTCCTACTGGGCGTGCATCCCGTCCAAGTCCCTCTTGCGTCCGGGGGAGGCGGTCCAGGGCGCCCGCGACGTCGGCGCCAGCGCCGAGGTGAACGTCCAGGCGGCGCTGGACTGGCGGGACTACATGGTGTCCGGCTATTCGGATGCGGGACAGGAGAAATGGCTGGCGGATCGGGGCATCGCGCTGGTCCGGGGCGTGGGCCGGCTCGCCGGGCCCGGCGCGGTCGACGTGGACGGCACTCGCCACACGGCGGAGCATGTCGTCATCGCGACGGGCGCGGATCCGTTCGTGCCACCCATTCCGGGGCTCGACGGCCTGGACGGCGTGTGGGGCACGCGCGAAGCGACGGCCATGAAGACGATTCCCAGCCGCCTCATCGTGCTCGGCGGTGGCTCGGCCGGTGTCGAGATCGCACAGGTGGTACGGCGGCTCGGTGGTCAGGCCGTGCTCGTCGAGGGTGCCGATCGGCTGATCCCACGAGAGCCGGCCCCCCTCGGCGTGGCACTGACCGAGGCACTGCGGCGGGACGGGATCGAGTTGCACCTCGGAGTCCAGGCCGCGGAGGTCTCGCGCGACGACGGCGACTACGTGCTGAGGCTCTCGGACGGGACCTCGGTACAAGGAGAGCGACTCCTCGTGGCGACCGGCCGGCGTCCCCGTGTCGAAGGGATCGGGCTCGAGACGGTCGGTATCGAGGCAAACCCACACGGCGTCGCGGTAGACGACTATCTGCGCGCCGGCGACAACATTTGGGCTATTGGGGACGTCAACGGGATCTGGCCCCTGACACACGTCGGCGAGTACGAGGGAGACGTTGTGGCGGCAAACATCGCCGGAGAGAGCCACCCGACGAACTACGAAGCCGTGCCGCGCGTCACGTACACCGATCCGCAGGCGGCTGCCGTCGGTGCCGCGGAGGCGCCCTACAGCAGCACAACGCGCTTGACTGACGTGTCCAAGACCGCGACATACAGCCACCAATACGCCCAGTCGAATGGATTCTTGACCCTGCTCAGCGACGGCACCCGGTTAACCGGCGCTTACGCTCTCGGAGCCGAGGCCGGCGAGTGGCTCCAACAGGCAACGCTCGCCATACGCGCCCGCGTTCCGTTGGAGGTATTGAGCGACGTCATCCAACCGTTCCCCAGTTTCTCGACCATCTTCGATTCGGCGTTCAAAACCCTTCGAATGGAGATCGCCAAAATGCCGCCGCCCTTGCAGCCCATGCAGGCGCAGATGGCACGGCGATGACTATGGAAGAGCATCGGAGGTAACAGATGGCCGAGGTCCCACCGCCCCGAGAACAATTCCTGCTCACACACTTCATCGTGTCGGACGACGTCGAGCGCTCTCGGCGCTTCTACACCGAAGTCCTTGGGGGCCGGGTCGCCTTCTCCAGGCCCGGAGGGCCGACCAACGTCGCACTGTCGAACAGTTGGATCGTCATCAATGCCGGTGGAGGGCCGACTGACGACAAGCCGGAGGTCGTCCTGGAGGCGCCCGGCGTCCCAAATCGGGTGAGCAGCTTCGTCAACATCCGGGTCAAGGACATCGAGACGGTGTACACCGAATGGAGCGCGCGCGGTGCTCAGTTCCTGACGCCCCCGAAGCAGCACCAGTACGAGATCCGTTGCTACATCCGTGATCCCGATGGTCACCTGATCGAAGTGGGACAGACCACCGACCCGCAGGGGGACTGGGTGCCCAATCACTGGCCATCGAGTACGCCCGCCGACGAGCTCCCAACGCCCCCACAGGGAATCGTGCTCGCCCACTTCATCGTGTCGGAGGACGTCGAGCGCTCCCGCCGCTTCTACACCGATGTGCTCGGGGGCAGGGATGCGTTCTCCGGACCCGGAGGGCTCACGTATGTCCAACTGTCGAACAGTTGGATCATCATCAACGTCGGCGGAGGTCCGACCGACGACAAGCCGGAGGTCACCCTAGAGACGCCCACCGATCCCAACCGGGTCAGCAGCTTCGTCAACATCCGGGTCAAGGACATCGAGACGGTGTACACCGAATGGAGCGAGCGCGGTGCGGAATTCCTGACGCCACCGAAGCAGCACCAGTACGAGATCCGTTGCTACATCCGTGATCCCGATGGTCACTTGATCGAAGTGGGACAAACGACGGACCCGCGGGGAGATTGGTTCCCCGATCAATGGCCATCGAGCAAGTCGGAGTGAGCTTCGTGACGGGGCGGAGGTCTCCATCATGACCACGGCGATCATCGGCACCGGAGGCATCGGATCGGCCATCGCGCGTCAGCTTGGTGCCGGTGGCGAGACCCTCCTGCTCTCGAGCGCCGACAGGGAGTCTGCGCGAAAGCTGGCCGCGGCAATCGGCGGAGCGGCGGTCGTCGCGCTCGACAACCGGAGCGCTTTGCGGGGAGCCGATGCTGTCGTCCTTGCGCTGCGGTTTTCGGTGTTGAAAGACGTCATCGACGAGATCGCCGACGCGCTGGGAGACACGTCTCTGGTCGTTCCGAGCAACCCGGTCAGACTCGACGCACAAGGCAAGGTCGTGCGACTCCTACCGGAAGGGCAGCCATCGGGCCAAGTTGTTGCTGGGTGGTTGCCGATCGGGACACGCTTTGCCAATGCGTTCGGCACCATGTCGGCCGATCTCCTCGTGTCCTCGAGCCACCGGTCGCCCGAGCCCGCGGTTCTGTTCTACACGTCCGCGGACGAGCATGGGAACGACGAAGTCGAGCACTTGATCCGAACCGCGGGCTTTGAGCCGATGAGGATCGGCGGGGTCGAACAGTCGAGCCGACTTGAGGTGGGCGGCGATCTTCACGATCTTGTCGTCGGCTCCGCAGAGGCGCGGTCCCTCGTCGTTGGGGCGTGATTGCATTGCTTCGACCGAGATGCGACCCGCACACCCTGACCCAGGAAGGACTCCAAGATGTCCCGATGCCGGGCTCCCGAACTGGACCATCCGCGTTGACCTGCTCCATCGACCGCGCGACCGCGACGAAATTTCGATCTGTGCAGCCATTGGCGCAATCAAACGGTGCATGAGGCATCCCCGAAGTCTCAAGCAGGCACTTCTGGGACGGCCTGCCCGATACCACTGGGACGTCCGGTGGATGAGTTGTTGTCTCTTGCAATCGAATCGGACGCGGCGGGTTCGACGGTGCGGGTAGCGGGCGCCGTTCACGCCCGGCGGCCTCGGGTTCGTCGAGGCGGGCCTGGCGGCGATGCTCGCGCTCGCGGGGATCTCGACCGGCGACGCGCTGGTGGCCACCCTCGTCTACCGCCTGCTCACGTTCTGGTTCCCGATCCCGACCGGCGGCGTCGCCGCCTGGATGTTCCGGCGGCGCTACCCCCGCCACTCCGGTCTGCCGCCCGCTCGAGACGTCGACGACGCGGATAAGGAGGTCGGCGGGCCATCGGCCGAGCGCCGCTGGAAGGACGCGGCTCCCCTGGTCGGCGAGCACTGCGACGGCAACATCGGTCGAACCGCCGACCGCGGCGAGCGCACCGAATATGCGGACTGACGACACCGCGGTATCGCCACCCCGGGGCTTACCGCACCTCGGCATTCCGTCCGATCCTCATTTCGCGCCTCACTTCTGCGCGGTCATCGGCGAGGACAGCCGGCCCGAGGTGCGGCCGTCGTTCGGCTTACGGGCGTTCAGCGTCAACCGCATCGCTCCGGATCTCGGCGTTGTGATGTCGGATGGCGAGGACGCAGATGTCGTCGGATCGTACGGCCTGCGCGAGGTTTGTGTCGATGACGTGGTCGCAGAGTGCGCCGGGGTCGAGATGACCGGTGTCGAGAGTGGATGCGCGGAGGCGTTCGAGTCCGGTGTCGATGTTTTCTGTGCGTCGTTCGACGAGCCCGTCGGTGTAGAGGAGGAGGGTTTCGTTGGTCGCGAGCGTCGCCGAAGTGGTCGCGAAGTTGCTCGCGTCGCCGTGCGCTCCGAGTGGTGGTCCCGGCTTGACCGAGAGAAAGGTGCTGGTCGATTCCGTCAGGTGTAGCGGCGGGGGGTGGCCGGCGGAGGCGATCTCGACGTGGCCGGTTCGGGTGTTGAGGCGGCCTAGCAATGTCGTCGCCATTTGGTCTTCGACGGCGAACTGGCGGACGAACTGATCCAGGGATGTGAGGACGAGGGGGAGGTCGGTTTCGAGGCAGAGATACGCGCGGGTGGCGTGGCGCAGTTTGGCCATGAGGCGGGCGGAGGCGACGCCGTGACCGCTGACGTCGCCGACTGCGAGGATGACGTGTCCGTCCGGTGTTTGGAAGACGTCGTACCAGTCGCCGCCGATTTCGGTGCCGTCTTCCGCGGCGAGGTACCGTGCCGCGAAGTCGAAGCCCGTGAGGGCAGGAAACTCGGGACGGATTAGCGTTTCTTGGAGTACTTGCACTGCGCGGCGTTCTTTCGCCAGTCTGTTAGTGGCTTCGAGGAGTTCTGCGGCGGCGTGGCGCTGTTCGGTCACGTCCTGGGCGGTGCCGCGTACTGCGGAGAGGGTTCCATCGTCGTCGACGATGATTTCGCCGCGATGCACGACGATCCGGATCTCGTCACCGCGTACGAGACGCCACTCGGTCATAAAGCGCTGTTGCTTAGTGCCGACGGCTTGTGTGGGTATGCGTTCGAGTTCGTCGGCGTCGTCGGGATGGGCGACGTTGCGGAGTGCGGCTCGGAACTCGGCGCCGTTCATCGCGGTTTTGGTGCCGAGCATGAGCGCCATTTCGTGGGAGAGTTTCACGACGTCGGTCTCTGCATCCCAGTGCCAACTGCCCAGGCGGGCGATGCGCTCGGCGTCCTCAAGATCTCGAGCCAGCGCCGCGACCGCACGCAGTTCCGCTTCGACCCTCATTAGTGCTTCGAGCTGCTTGCGGTCGTCAATGTCGATGCCGACCCCGACCATGCCGATCAAGTTTCCGTCGTCATCGTGCACGGCACGGCCGCGCGATTCGATCCAGTGCACCGAGCCGTCGGGCCATTCGAGTCGATGCTCGAATTCAACGCCGCGGCCCTCGCTGCGTGCTGTTGCGATCTGGTGTGCGACCCAGTCCCGGTCGTCGGGATGAATTCGGTTGGCGTACTCTTCGAACTCGCCGGTGAAGCTGCCCGGCGCCATGCCGTAGAGGGTTTCCATCGCCTCATCCCACGTCACGCTGCCGGTCGCGAGGTCCCAGCTCCAGGTTCCCATGCGGCCAGCTTCGAGCGTGACCCGTGCCCGTTCCTCGTCTCGGTGTAGGGCGTCTTCGCGGCGGCGCCGTTCGGTGACGTCGAACGACACGCCCACGATCGCAGTGACATCGCCGTCTTCGCCAAGCAATGGGGTGTTCGTCACGTGGACGACGACGACCGACCCGTCGTTCCGTTGTGCGGGATAGTCGCCGGTCCACACTTCGCCGTCCAATACATGCTGGACGATCAATACGGCCGCGGCAAGCGCATCAGGTCCGACCGTCAATCCGACAACGTTGCGGCCAACCGCTTCGACCGCAGACCAGCCGTACAGACGCTCGGCCTCTCGATTCCAGACCAGCACGGTGCCGTCCCGTGCGGTGACGATCACCGCGTGTCCGAGCGCGTCGAGGAGGGCGGGTCCGAAAGCCACAGACGGGCTGGGAGGTTGGTTACGCCCGGGTGACACTATTGATTCCCACGCACCGGGTGGTCGCCATGGATCTCCGCAGTGGCGGTCGCGGCGTGAATCTCGAACCACACCGTCTTGCCTTCGGCGTGTACCTCGGTGCCCCAGTCGTCGGCCAGTTGTGCAACGAGCAAAAGACCGCGGCCTCCGACTTCTGTGATCTCCGATTGCCGGAGGACCGGCACTTTGGTGCTCATATCGTCGACTTCGATCCGAATACGGGAGAATTCATACGTCGCTCGAACCGTCAATGAGGAACCGACGTGCTTCACAACGTTCGTGACGAGTTCGTCGGTCAGCAGTTCGGTGACATCGCCGAACCCGTCGAGTTCCCAGGTCTGTAGCGCCGCCCGCAAAAAAGCACGCGCGGATGATGGAGAGCGTGGACTGCTCGGGAGCTGCGTCTCGACCTGCTGCGCCCGCCGCGGTTCGCCATCCACATGCCAACCGTTCCCTTTCATTCAGCGAGCGAAACGGGAATGGTACGTTCGAACGCCGTTCGCCCACGGCCGATGAAGGAGGTCGAGCGACGTGGCAGAGAGTCTCAGGATCGACATCTCGGAAGTCAGCGACTCCGAAGTCCGTGTCGACGTCGCCGGCGAAGTCGATATGAACACGACGGATCAGCTTCGAGTCGCTCTTCTGGAGCTCCTCGACCGAGACGTGACCGTGAACCTTGCGGCTGTGAGCTTTCTTGATTCGTCCGGACTGTCAGTCCTCGTAAGCGTCCGCAACGCCGCCATTGAAGCGGGCCACAGTCTGCGAACCTACGGCGAGGCCGACAAGATCCGCACCGTGCTTGAGATCTCCGGCCTGTACGACTTGTTGCACGTCGACCTCGACGATTGATGACAACCCGTCGTTACTGCCTTCCGAGATACCCAACCGCGGTGTCGCCGCTAAAAGCCAGTTGATTTCGTAACGTGCGGAGACCGCCGTCCAATAGCTCTTGTCGTCCCTGGGTGCGGGCGATGATGGCGTGGGCGTCGATGCCGCGGACGCGGACGCGGGCGCGGGCGCGGTCGAACTCTTCGTCGTTGATCTTCAGATGTTCGTGGCCGCACGAGGGCGGCGAACTAGCTCGGGTGGGGGTGAGCGGGTGGGGTGTCGGGCGTGAGGACGCGGTCGGCGGCTTCGATGGGTGCTCCGAGGTGGAGGAGTCGTCCGCCGAAGGCGATTGAGCAGAGGGCGAACCATGTCCATCCGAGGGCGAGTCCGCCGATGACGTCGGTGAGCCAGTGGACTCCGAGGAGGACGCGTGATGCGGCGACGGCGCATGCGATGAACACTGCGGCGCCGGCGAGGGCGGTTTGGATGTTGCGGGTGTGGCCGCGTCCGATGATGAGTGCGAATGCGGCGAAGCAGGCGGCGGCGCCGGTGGTGTGTCCGCTCGGGAATGAGGGGCCGAGTGTGTGGGCTATGGGGTTCGCGGTGGGTCGGACTCGGTCGACGAGGTTTTTGATTTCGGTCGACATGATGGTTTGACCGAGAACGACGGCGGTGAGGAAGACGGGTAGCCAGCGACTTGGACGTCGGATCATTTCGACGATGAAGACGATCAGTGTGGCGGTAACGATGCCCGCGGTCGAGCCGAACCAGGTGACGAAGTCGAGCATGAACTTCGAGAGGCTGGTCATGTGTTGTTCGCCCCATGGGGCGATGGAGTGATCGATGCGGAGCAGGTTTGAGTTGGAGCGGATGAGGAGCCCGAGGCTGCCCAATACGAGTCCGCCGATGACGACAACCACGAGCGCGACCAGGAGCAGAATGCCGGTCTGGGTCGCGGGGTCGATTCGATTGCCAACGCGCTCTCGGAGTGCGGGGTGGTCGCGAAGCTCGGTTTCGACGTGGTGGGCTACCTCGGTGGCCGGAGCGGTCGAGGTGGGATCGATACCGGGATAGCGGCGCGCGGCGAACGTGAACAGAACACCGATCAGGAGCGCGGGCCCGAGGAGTACGACGGTGATGAGCATGACTGTTGTCTCCGGCCGATGTGACGCTGTTCACCGGATGTTTACCGTTGTCTCGATCGGGTCAAACCATCGCCCATGACATCGGGGGGCGAGACTCAGAAGTTAGGAACCGTGCCGGTACGACTCGGTGCGAGACTGCAGGTATTAAGCCCGGTCGGCGCCTCATTGGCGGTGGCGGTGGCCGGCTACTTCGTGCTCGTGGCGTTCGCGTTGATGTTGGGCACGCTGGTCACGCACTTCGTGGTCGGGAGAACTCTCGGCCGCGGAGATCTTGAAGTGGCGCGTTGGTTTGCCGATCGGCGTACCGGGTTCGGCAACGACGTATCGGTCGTCGGCTCGTACGTCGCCGAAACGGTGACGGTCCTCGCAATCATGGCGATCGCGTTGACGGTCCTGGCGATCCGGCGTCGTTGGCCGTTGTTCGGGCTTCTGGTCATCAGTCTCTCGTTGGAAGCGACCGTGTACTTGGCCGCGACGTACTTCATCACCCGGAACCGTCCTGCGGTACCGCGCCTCGAAAACTTGATCGTGGCGGACAGTTTTCCCTCGGGGCATACCGCGGCGTCGGTTGCGCTCTACGGGTCTCTGGCGATCATTGTGTGTGCCGAAACCCGTCGACGTCTATGGCGTGTCCTCGTGTTGGTTCTGGCGATCGTCGCGCCGATCATTGTCGCGACGTCGCGGGTCTATCGGGGGATGCATAATCCGACCGACGTGATATGTGGCGCATTAATCGGCGCTGGCTGCATCGCCGTCAGCTACATAGCGGTGCGAACTGGGGTCGCCGCGGCCGACTCGCGTCGCGAACCCGAACGACGGTCGTTTGGCCGAACACCGGAGCCTGAGCCCGTACTGGTATCGGGGGACTACCGGACTGCGGAGGGTGTGCGATGACTTCAGTTGCTGTCGTTGCCCACGCAGGCAAGTCATTTGGGGGTGGCCTGGGGGAGCTTCGTCGCGTGCTCGAACGCGCCGGCGTGTCTGACCCGCTGTGGTACGAGGTCCCGAAAAGCAAATACGCACGGAAGTGTGTACAGCAGGTGTTGGCGGACGGCGCCGATCTGTTGTTCGTGTGGGGCGGAGACGGCATGGTGCAGCAATGCATCGACGCCGTCGGCGACGACGCGGCGATCGCCATTCTTCCCGCAGGCACGGGCAACCTTCTGGCACGCAACCTGAACATCCCACAAGACATCGAGCGAGCGGTCGAGATCGGCCTTCACGGTGGCCGGCGAGTCCTCGACATTGGTCGCGTGAACGGCGAACGATTCGCGGTGATGGCAGGGACCGGTCTCGACGCCCTGATGATCCGCGACGCCGACCGCGACTTGAAAGACCGGTTCGGGCGCGCCGCATACATCTGGACCGGCGCCAAGCATCTCAAGATTCGCCCGTTCCGCGCTCGGATCAGGGTCGACGGGGTGACGTGGTTCGACGGCAAGACCGGCTGTGTGCTCATCGGGAACGTCGGCAAACTGTTCGGAGGAATCACCGCCTTCGAAAGCGCCAGCCCAGAGGACGGCAAACTCGATCTCGGCGTCGTGACCGCGCAGGGACTGACGCAATGGACCCGCGCATTGGTTCGCACCGCCGTTGGCAACGCGGAACGGTCCCCGTTCGTGCGGACTACCCAGGCGAGGAAGATTCGGGTCAAGCTTGACCGTGCGGTGCCGTACGAACTCGACGGTGGCGACAAGCCCGCGACGGATCGGCTCAAGATACGGGTCGAACCTGCTGCGGTGACCGTCTGCGTACCCGAGGAGGTTCCAGCATGAGCGTCGCGCAGCGTGTACCGGAAACATGGGAGCTCACCGGCGACGATGCACGGGCGACGCTGGCACGAACCGGCCGGAGAAAACTCGTGCAAGACGCGTTCGTGCGGTTCCGTGCGTCAGACGGATTCAGTCATGCCCGTTCGCTTGCCTTCGTGATCTCGCTCCTGTTGGTACAAGGAGTCATCGTTCTCGTCGGCGTCGCAGCCGCGCTCGGTGACACGGACGTGAGCGCAACCATTGTCCGTGCGATTGTGAGTGCTGCCCCCGGACCAGCAGGCAAAACACTTATCAACGCGGTCTTCCACGCCTACAAGACCGGGGCGTCCGGCCAGTATTTCGTGCTGGTCCTGGTCGCAGTCGCCGCTCTCGTCACCGCCACCACGTTGATGGGCCAGATCGA
Source organism: uncultured Actinomycetes bacterium (assembly GCA_963819735.1). GTDB lineage: Bacteria > Actinomycetota > Acidimicrobiia > IMCC26256 > DASPTH01 > CAWFXC01. The sequence goes on from CAWFXC010000005.1 coordinate 17,977, forward strand.
ACGGGCATTGAATCGCCTCTACGGGATTGAGCAGGATCGCCCAACGCTGCAGAAATACGGTCGGGCTCTGGTGTTGGCGTTGACTGCCGGTGTGCTCGCCACTGCCGCCTTCGTGATGTTCGCGTTGGGACACAACATCGGCCAGGGGAACGACACCCCGGCGCAGGTGTGGAGGATCGTCCGCTGGCCCGTCGCGTTGCTGCTCGTGGCTGCGTCGATCGCATTGCTGTTCCGTTGGTCGCCGCGCCGCCATCAGCCCGCCTGGTCGTGGCTCGCGTTCGGCAGCACAGTTTCGGTGGCGTTGTGGTCGCTGGTCACGTTGGCGTTAGGGCTGTTCTTCCAGGCCAGCACCACGTTCAGTACAACCTACGGACCGCTCGCCGGAATGATCGCGCTGTTGCTCTGGGCTTTGCTTTCGTCGATCGCGATTCTGTTCGGCGCGGCGCTGGCAGCACAGCTCGAAGCGGTACGCGCTGGCGCCTCATCTCCGCGGGATGAGCAAAAGGCTGAGCAGCCCAGCGCCGAGAACAAACAACCAACGCTGATGGCTGCTCGGTAGAGTCCGGCCATGCGCCTCGACGACTGGTTCCTCGACGCGACGGAACGTGGGAACCCGGCCAGCGAGATCGACAGACGCCACGACGACGGTCGAGCCTGGAGTGAGGGAAACGACGGCCGAATTCTGATCGACGGTGCGACATACTTCAAACGACTGCACGAAGTGCTGTGCGAATGTCGAACCGGCGACTGGGTCTACTTCACCGACTGGCAAGGCGATCCCGACGAACTTCTCGACGGCCCCGGTACCGAGATCGGCACGGTGCTCACCGAACTGGCAGAGCGCGGCGTGCATGTGCGCGGCCTTTTGTGGCGCTCTCACCCGGAACTCATGAGCTTCGGCGAAGGAAAAAACCTCGTGTTCTCCCGAGCGATCAACGAAGCCGGCGGCGAGGTACTCCTCGACCACCGTGTCCGCAGAGGAGGAAGCCACCACCAGAAGCTGTTCGTGGCCCGGCATACGGACACGCGAAACGACGTGGCCTTCGTTGGCGGCATCGACTTGTGTCACGGCCGCGGCGACGACCATCACCATCGGGGTGATCCCCAACCTGTAGATCTCGACGATGACCACTACGGCGACCGGCCTCCGTGGCACGATCTTCAGATCGAGCTCCGGGGACCTGTCGTCGACGACCTCGCATGGACCTTCGCTGAACGGTGGCGGGACCCGACGCCGATCGACGCTCGCACACCGGTCCGTGCGGCGCTGCACCGCTACTCGCAACACCCGAACCAACCTGGGTCCCTCGGACCAAGCGTACGAATCGGTGGCGACGGTCCGCTGGCAGTACAAGTCCTACGAACGTACCCAGCGCTTCGAGACGGGTACCCGTTCGCGCCGAACGGCGAACGCAGCATCGCCCGGGCATACCTCAAGGCATTCGCTCGTGCTCGCCGGCTGATCTACCTCGAAGACCAGTACCTCTGGTCTATCGACGCGACCCGTGCACTCGCCACAGCACTCGAGACCCATCCGGATCTTCACATAGTCGCGGTCGTACCCCGGTATCCCGACCCCGACGGTGCGATCGCTGGGCCGGCAAGCCGCATCGGCCGCAAGCGTGTCATCGACGCGCTGCAGGCGGCCGGGCCCGGCCGCGTGGCGGTCTACGACCTCGAAAACAATGACGGTCATCCGATCTACGTTCATTCAAAGGTCTGCATTATCGACGACGTCTGGATCGCCGTCGGCTCCGACAACCTGAACCGACGGTCATGGACTCACGATTCGGAACTGTCGTGCGCGGTGATCGACACACGCATTGACCCTCGCGAACCAACCGACCCAGCTCAGCTCGGCGACGGAGCCCGCATCTTCGCCCGAGACACGAGAATACGCCTCGCCCGCGAGCACCTCGGACTGCAAAAGACCGACGACGATGGCGGACTCGTTGATCCCGTGGCCTGGTTCAACGCATTCCGCAGGAGTGCAACAGCCCTCGATGCATGGCACCAGAACGGGGGTCATGGAGTGCGGCCCCCGGGACACCTCCGTCAGCACCCCGTCGAGGGGGTACCCAGAGCACAGCAGAAAGGAATGCGTCTAATCCACGCAGCCTTTCTTGACCCCGACGGACGCCCCAAACAACTACGCCGTCGTGCCCAGTTCTGACCGGAGTGTGCTCCTCAGACCTTCCCGAATACTGGGCACGCAGGCGAGCGAAGTCGCCGGAATCACGATCCGACGTTTGGTCGGTTCACGGCACACTCAGAGATCAGAACAAGGCAGAGTTCAAAGCGACGGCTGAACGAGGCGTGGACTTGTTTCACTGCCAGTGTCAGGTATCTCACGGTCTCGTTGATGGTGACGCTATTCGCCCGCGTCGATCGGAGGTTCGATGCTCCTTGAGGATTGGTTCCTGACGGCGGACGAGCGAGGAAACCCGAGTTCCCTGATTGATCAACGCCGCGGCAACGATGACGCGTGGAGCAGCGGGAATCGAATTGACGTACTGATCGACGGCGCTGCTTATTTTGAGCGTCTGCATGAGGTTCTGTGCACGCTCAGCCGAGGTGACTCGGTGCACTTCACCGACTGGGACGGCGATGCCGACGAACGGCTGCGCGGGCCGGGAACCGAGATCGGGCGCGTACTCGCCGAGCTGGCGGAACGTGGTGTACAAGTCCGTGGGCTGCTGTGGCGTTCGCATCCGCGCCAAGCACACTTCGCAGAGCAAGACAATGTCGGGTTCACCAAGGCAGTGAACCGCGCAGGCGGCGAGGCACTTCTCGACGAGCGAGTTCGCCGTGGCGGCAGTCACCACCAAAAGCTCTTGGTCGTCCGACGCACGGGCCAATCTGCGCGGGATGCCGCGTTTGTGGGTGGGATCGACCTCTGTCATGGGCGCCGCGACGACGATCGTCACCTCGGTGACATGCAAGCCGTCACGATTTCTGCACGGTACGGGGCACGTCCGCCGTGGCATGACGTCCAACTCGAGGTACGAGGCCCCGCGATCGGCGACCTCGACTACACCTTTCGTGAACGCTGGGAAGACCCGACCCCGCTCGACCATCGCAACCCGTGGCGCCGCGCGATACGGCGGGTCGTCGGTCAGCACAAACATGCGAGCCCCATGCCGCGCGAACCTGAGGACCCACCACCGTGCGGGACCCACGCCGTGCAGGTCGTACGCACCTACCCGGCGAAGCGACCGGCCTACCCGTTTGCGCGCGACGGCGAACGGAGCATCGCTCGCGCCTACCTCAAGGCCTTCGCCCGCGCTCGCAGCCTCATCTATCTCGAAGACCAGTACCTCTGGTCCATCGACGCCGCGCGAGCACTCGCCGACGCGCTTCGGCGTCACCCGCAGCTGCACGTCGTCGCCGTGGTGCCACGCTTTCCGGACCGCGACGCCCGCGCGACATGTCAAGCCGCGACCATTGGACGCGAACGCGTCACCAGCATCCTTCGACAAGCGGGCGGGCAACGAGTCAAGATCTACGATCTCGAAAACGCAGAAGGAACGCCGGTGTACGTCCACGCCAAAGTGTGCGTCATCGACGACGTCTGGATCATGGTCGGCTCCGACAACCTCAACCGACGGTCATGGACACACGACTCTGAAGTCTCGTGCTCAGTAATCGACTCCGTCCATGACCAACGCCACCCCACTGATCCCGGCGGACTCGGCGACGAAGCCCGCCTGCTTGCGCGCAACACACGCTTGCGGCTCTGGCAAGAGCACCTCCAACGGCCGCCGACGGCGGACCAGGACCTCGTCGACCCCGCGGACGGCTTTGATGCACTCGCCCACTCAGCCGACACGCTCGATCGATGGCATGCGAACGGCCGACGGGGCACCCGTCCCCCCGGCCAACTCCGCAACCACCCGACTGAACGCGTCGACGCACGCTCGCGCTGGTGGGCAAACGCTATGCATCGCCTCTTGCTCGATCCAGACGGACGTCCACGCCGACTGACTCGAGGCAGAACATTCTGAAACGCGTAGGCACCCTCGGAGATCGAAGGTCAACGCGACGGCCACGGGGCCGGGGGGTGTCGTTGCTCCGGTGACGCCCATCACTGGTGGGCGAGTTCGCTCTCCTCGGGTTCGTGTTGATCTCCTCGGCGATCAGACGAACCCCGCAAGCGCGTACCTGCGATGGTGGGGGCGAGGGCCTCGGAGAGACGCCGGAGGATGTGGCCTGCAGTGGCGTCCTCCGGCGCCAGCGCGGCGAGGTGCTGGGCGAAGAGCTCAACCGGCGGTCATGGACGCACGATGCGGAATTGTCGTGCGTGGTCGTTGACGCTCGACGCGACTCACGCGAGCCCGCAGATCTGGCCGGGCTCGGCGAGGCAGCGCGGTGCTCGCTCGTGACGCGAGAATTCGGCTCGCATCAGAACATCTCGGAATGGACCGTGGCGAGCGAGCTGCCGATTTGATCGATCCATCGAACTGGTTCGACGCATTCGCTGCCAGCGCGGCACGGCTCGATGCATAGCATCAGGAGCGCCTGGGGACCGCCCGCGCGGTCATCTCCGACTCCATCCCACCGAACGCGTCAGCGGTATCGAGTAGAGAGAGACGGGTATCATTCACGCTGCCTTCCTCGATCCCGATGGGTCGGCCAAGAGCGATGCGCCACCGAGAGGCGTCTGATCACTGGCGAGTGTGCTCGCCGCGTCCTGACGGGCCGGGCCCTCTCCTACCTCCTCTTCGCGGTGGCTCTCCCGCCCGTGCGCCCGGCAGCCTTGTGCTGCGCGGTGGTGCCGCCCTGCTTGGCGTTGCCGCCGCTACCGGACTTCATGCCGCCGTGCTTCGACGCCTCCGGCGAGTTTGCGATGCGGGGGCGGGCGGTGCCTTGGCTTACGCCGCCACTGAAGCGGGCATCCTCGCGATCGACTGAAATCGAGGAAGGGGATGACGATGGACGAGATTGTCGACGCCTGGATTGTCGGCCAGCACGAGCTGCCGGCAAATGCTCCTCGCGACGTCGTGGGTTCCGCGGTGGTGGTCCACGATCGTGGCAGTGACGAGTGGACTGGGATGAGCCTCGAACAGTTCGAGGCTGAGTTCGAATGGAGCGAACGGCCTGAGCCCTTGATCGCGGTCCGAGATCTAGGCATCTTCTGAGTTCGCCCAGCGCTGCCGCATCCAGCGCGCGACAAACGTTCAAACCGCACGAACGACGCGGAGCGTCAGGTGTCGTCGGCGACGCGGATCGTGTTGGCCCGGGCGCTGATTTCGTCGTCGGTCAGATCTTCGGAGAGTTCCTCCCGCGCCCATTCGGGACCTCGCAGCGGCTGCTCGGGCTCGCCGTGTCGCGGGACGGGATCGCCTTGTCTTGGCCCCATGGCTTGTTCCCTTTCGAGTGCTTGGTTCGTGTAGTCATCAATCCCCCGCGGGGCTGGGCGACAAACTCAGCGAGACCCACGTTCGTTCGGACGCGCCGCTCGACTTCGGGAAAATCCGTTTGGCGGGCGCGCCACTCGGGGAATCGTGTCGAGCACTATGCCGCTGGCGATTGCACCCTCCCTCCAGCACGTCGAGGCAAGCGATTTGGGCATTCGCCGGGTCCGGCGTGGCCGGGGCTTCAGCTACCACGGCCCAAACGGGGGCACGGTGCGAGATTCCGAGACATTGGATCGAATCAGAGTCTTGGCGATTCCGCCGGCGTGGTCGTCGGTCCGGATCGCAGAACGCGGTGATGCCCATCTCCAGGCGACGGGAACCGACAGCCGGGGAAGACGCCAGTACCGCTATCACCCTGACTGGCGGGCGTTCCGTGATCGGGTCAAGTTCAACCGGCTCTCGGTGTTTGGTGAAGTGCTGCCCGATATTCGTGCGCGAGTTGGTGCCGACCTTCGGCTGAGCGGTCTGCCCCGCGACAAGGTCCTTGCGACTGTTGTCCAACTCCTCGAGTTGACGTTGATTCGCGTCGGCAACGAGGAGTACGCGCGGGACAACGGTGCGTACGGGCTAACGACGTTGCGGAACCGTCACGTGAACGTGGACGGTGAGGAGATCCGTTTCGTCTTCACCGGTAAGAGTGGTCAGCGACACGACGTCGTGGCCCAGGATCCCCGAGTCGCGCGGGTATTGCGTCGCTGTCAGGAGATTCCCGGGCAGCTTCTGTTCCAGTACCTCGATGAGGACGACACTCCAGCTCCCGTGCACTCTCACGACGTGAACGCGTACCTACGGGCGGCGGGCGGCGCCGACGTCACCGCGAAGGACTTTCGGACCTGGGTCGCAACGGTTGTGGCCGCGAGCGGTCTTGCCGCGCTTCCCATCCCGAGTAGCGACGCGGAGCAACGCCACCTGGTCAACCAGGTCGTGGTGACGGTGGCCCAGGAGCTCGGGAACACGCCCGCCGTCTGTCGCAGTTCCTACATCCACCCGATCGTGTTCGAGTCGTACCCGACGGGCGCACTCGAGGAGCAGTGGTCGGTGACACCGCGTCGGCGACGCAACCTCACGATCGACGAACGGCACACCCTCTCCCTGCTGCGAACGAAGCGACGTCGCTCGCGTGCGCGGGAACAACGCCGAGCGGCGTAGCGATCCGGCGGCCTCAGGCGTCGCCAGCAGCGCGAAAGAACTCGGACGTGCGGTGGGACGCGCATAGCACTGCTGCAATGCTCATACGCCTCACAGTCTGTGCTTTGCTCAGGACGAGCTTGCCTTGCGGGCAGATTTGGCGCTGGCCGATCGGTTGGCTTTGTCGATCGCCTTCACGAGCTGACGCTTCTTCATCTTCGAGCGGCCCTTTATGTCGAGCCGCCTGGCCACGTCCAAGAGGTGGGTTTTGGTGGCGAACGCGTCGACGCCGCCGGCCGTGCGGCCCTTCCCACGACGCGCGGCCTTGCCGCGCTTCGCGTCTTGGGTGTCGCTCGGACCCTTCTTCTCCTTCCGCTCCCAGTGGTCGCCGATCTTCTCGAAGGAGTGTTTGAGTGAGGCGAGCGCGATCCGGTGCGCGGCCTCACCGTCGCCATGCTGCTTCTCGGCCGCCTCGAGGGTCTCGATATACGTGTTCTGTGCCTTCTTCGGAGAGCGCGCCAAGGTGGAGGGAAGCCGGTCTCGTTGCTTCTTGGTGAGTGCCATACGCAACCGGTACCCGTACCGGTTGCGGATCATGTGCAAGTCGCGTCGGAAGCAACCTGAACCACCCCGGGACAGTTGCAGGCGCTACGTTGCCCCGAGCTCTGTGGAGTCGGTGAACTTGGTTTCATGCACGGTGAGTTGGTGGTGGTGGAGGCCCTTCGTCCACGAGCACCCGGACCTGCCGCCTACGTAACTTCGCCGTGGACGCGCGAACAACCGGTCGGGGCTCGTGCTGGTGATTGTGACCATCGCGATCTCTGGATCACCGCCGAAAGAGACGGACTCGGCCGCGAGGATCTTGAAGTACTACCGAGACAACGCGGACGGGATCAAGGCGGCGGCGTTCATCGGAACGTTGGCGACGCTTCCGATCCTGTTTTGGGCGGGAAGTCTGTGGGCCCGGATGCGACGCGCCGAGAACGGCCAGCCTCGCTTGGCGGTCGTCGCGGTCCTCGGTTTGGTGCTCGCGGGGGCCACGCAGGCCGTTCTCACCGCGATTGGTGCGACCATCGTTCTGCAGCTGCACAGTGTCGGACCAACGGAGGCCAAGCTTTTCTTCGTGCTTGCGACGACGATGGGTGCGATTGGCACCATTGGTATCGCGGTCCTTGTCCTCGCCGCGGTCTCCGCGTTGGCGTTTCGGACGCATGTGTTTCCGACGTGGGTGGCGTGGCTGGGCGTTGCGAACGGAGTCGTTGCGCTCGTCGCCTGTTACGGCGCGGCGAGCACCAGCGACGCGATCGCTGCGCTCGGGTTGATCGCCCTGGTGATCTGGGCGATTTGGATCATCGCGATCAGCGTCATCATGATCCGACACACCGACGCTCCTGTCGCGATTGCGAGCCCGGCATAGTCACGACGCGCTGTCGCGAGCTGGCGTGGCCGCGTGGGAATTTTGCTGAGCAGACTGGTTCTGGCAGAGCATCGCCCCGCGAGGTGATGTCGATCGCTGACGAGACCAGGCTTTCGCTGCACCGGGGTGACCCGCGGGTGGGTTGCCCAGGGGCCGGGGCGGGAACAAGAGGGCGATGAAGTTGGTCGACCACGCGGTTGAGCGTGCTGACGAGTGGCAGCGGCGTCGTCGTGTCCCTGGGTTCATTGTTGGGGTGGTCAAGAAGTACGGCGACGACCGGGGCGGCCATCTTGCTGCCCTGATCACCTACTACGGCTTTCTGTCGCTGTTCCCGCTGCTGCTGGTGCTCGTGACTGTGCTCGGTTTCTTGTTGCACGACAACCCCTCGTTGCGCCACGATGTTCTCGACTCGGCGCTGGCGGATTTCCCGATCGTTGGTCAGCAGCTGCGCCGCAACGTCAACGCGCTTGGTGGCAACGGCCTCGGGTTGGTGATCGGTCTCCTCGGGCTGGTCTGGGGATCGTTGGGGGTGGCGCAGGTCGCGCAGCACGCGATGGCACAGGTGTGGAGCGTTTCGGTGGCGCGCCGACCGTCGCTCTTCCCGCGGTTGGTGCGGTCGCTGCTCATCCTCGGCGTGCTCGCGCTCGCGATCGGGGCGACGACTGCCCTCGCGGCGGTAGCAACGTTGGTCCCGAGCTCGTTCATCGTTACCGGGACGTCGACCGCGCTGCTCGTCGTGGTCAACGTTGCGCTCTACTGGGTGGCGTTCCGTGTGCTTACACCGACCGAGGTCGCGTCGCGTGAGTTGTGGCCCGGCGCGGTGGTGGGCGGGGTGGCGTGGACCGCGCTTCAGGCGCTCGGCGGCTGGCTGGTAGCCCGCCAGTTACGCCACACCAGTGAGCTTTATGGCACCTTCGGTGTGGTTCTCGGACTGTTGTTCTTCCTCTTCCTCGCGGCGCAGATCATGGTCTACTCGGCGGAGGTCAACGTGGTCTGGGCGCGGCGTCTTGCTCCGCGATCGTTGAAACGGTCTCCGCTCACCGACGCCGACGAGCAGGTCTTGGCGGACATCGCCAAGACCGAGACCCGGCGGCCGGAAGAGCAGATCCAGGTCGACTTCGAGGAGACGGCCACCGCGAGCAGTAGACGCCATGACTGATCGAGTCGTGCTCGGGCGGTCCCTCGTAGCTGCTCGCTGGGAGTCAGGCGAAGTCGTTGCCTTCGTGCAGTCCGAGACCCTCGTTATCGATGAGCGATCGCCGACGGGTCGGCTTCTGCGCCTCGCTACCCCTCGAACGAGTGGGTCTGTGGGTCCTGGCGCTGGTCATCGCGAGGTAGCTGGAGACCACCTCGGAGACTGACCGTGGCTGGTGGATGCCATGGTCGTCTGGCATGTCGCCTCCGTTTCCTATTCTGGTTGAACGTAGAGATGTTCGGTCAAGCCTGTACTCGCGAAGGCTTGGTAGCAGCGAGCGGTGACACGCCGGATTGACAGTGTGCGACCGCGTTGCCGTTGCAGGGCGTTGATCATGACGAGGAGACCGAAACCGCTCGAATCGATGAACTGCATGTCTCGGCAATCAAGATCGATATCGCCGTCGAGTCCGGTGACTATCTCGCGGAGGTGCGGAACGTTCATGAGGTCGAGTTCGCCCTCAATCCGAACGATGTGATTCCGTCCGTCGCAACGTGTCTCGCAAGTCACTGAGAACTCTCTGGAGGCTAGGTCCACGGCGTTCGGCGATTCGCTCATGCGCGTAGGTTCGGCAACACGATCGAAACGCTTGAGGGCCGCGCTTTGCGGGAGCGTGACGAGTGCCCCTTACGACGCGAAGCGCTCCCACATCTGCGGAGTGAAGGCGCCAGGGCGCCGCTCTCGTTTCACGTGTCGGGAAGCGGCGCTCCAGCGAGCTGCCGGGGGCTCTGATCGGGCCGTCTCCGGTACTACGGAACCATCGGCTTCACGGATTGGGATCTGCGCGACGAAGCGCCGCGGACTGCGATGTCGGCACGGCGCTTCGTGTGAGCCGGAAGCTAGGAGGTTCCCGGCTGAGATCTGTTCTAAACCGCGGGGTACGACAGTGAAACCCGAGTCAGGCATGGTGTGTCGGGGAGCTTGAATGCGCTGACTGGTGTCGCTGTTCCTCGCTCATTCCCAAATACCGCTCGCTACTTGGAGGAATGAGTAGGAGTGTGGGGATGTGCTGATCGTTCGGCCAGAGTGCAGTGGGTCACTCCAGATGACCGCCACCCGTTTTCGGAAGGCGCGGGTCGCCACGAGTGACGGCGGTCCCGGCGAGTGGCGCAAGCAGGCAGCGTGTCGGAACCATCCCGAACTGCACTGGTACCGCTGCTCGAACGAACCACTCGACCGTGACGCGATCACGATGTGCAGCCGCTGCCCGGTTCGCATCGAGTGTCTTGCATATGCCGTCGAGGCACACGAGCCCGCGGGGATCTGGGGTGGCGTCGAGTTCCCCAGCCGGCACTGACGCGCACCCGACAGGAGCCTGGCTGGCATTCCGGGGAGGCCCATGCCCTTTGCTGCCGACGACTCGTCGACGACGAAATGACGGCCAAGGTTGACGGCCAAGCACGCGATCGAGCGCGCATCACAGTGGTCCGCCACGGAATCCGCCGCCTTGCAATTGCTACGCAGCGCACCGCAGCGGAGAGCGATGGAGCAACCAAGCCGAGTTAGGAAACCGATGCTCTATCCCCTGAGCTACGGGGGCAGGGGGCTCATCTGCAGTTTTACCGATTCAGGTTGCGGTTCGACGACCAAGCTGACGGCCACGGGGTATCGAGAATGGCGGTCGAGGATGGAGAGAGTCGCGTTGCTCGGGCGTCGTTGCGAACTACTCCGCCCCAGATCGTGACCTCCGAGTCGGCCTTCTGAGCTTGAAGTGCCGGCCGTCCGCAGCGCTCTGAGCGTGCAATCGTTTCGACGGCCCGATGGCCACGCACCACAAATTGCGCACCGGTTCGCCGTTTTCGACTGCTCGATGCGTCGATGGCTGAAATGTTGGGTGCGAGCGTTCTCACTCGCGCGCCGATCGGCACTACTGGGCACGTCCGTTGGTCCTACAGCTCGCGGCGATGTCCGCTTGTTCGCGGTTCGAGTCCTCGGGTGACATCAGCGGAGTTTGCGACGTGCTGCGAGGGCGCGCTTGCACGCCCCATCGCCATCACGTCGTTCCATGAGGGGTCAAGGGTTGTAAGGCCGCCTTGCCGATGGGGGATTCTCTCGGTAGTATACCGAGTATGCAACCAAGGATTATCCCAGAATGAGTGTGCGACACGCCCTCCTGGCGTTGCTCAGCGAGGGACCGAAGTACGGGCTCCAGTTACGGCAGGAGTTCGAGGCTGACACCGGTGAGGTATGGCCACTGAATATCGGTCAGGTGTACACGACGCTCCAACGTCTGGAACGGGACGGCTTGGTCGAATCCGACCCACAGGATGCCGATGGTCCGCAGAAGCGGTTCCGGATCACGGTGTCGGGGGGCGAGGAGTTGGACAGCTGGCTGCGTACGCCACCCGACTTGTCTTCTCCTCCGCGCGACGAGTTGGTCATCAAGGTGCTGGTCGCGTTACGGGTGTCGGGTGTCGACGTGCGAGAGGTGACGCAGGCTCACCGCCGCTATCTGGTGGAGCTCATGCAGCAGTGGACGCATCTCAAGGAGGACTTGGCTGACAATGACCTCGGTTTTGCGTTGGTGGTCGATGCCGAGTTGTTTCGGCTGGATTCGGTGATCCGCTGGCTAGACGCGGCCGACGGGCGGCTCAAGCGCGCGGGCGTCGAATCGTCTGGCGAAGCGGCCGCGCCGAGTCCGCCGCTCCCCAAACCGCGTCGACGGGTGGAGGTTCGACGATGACCGCGTTGCAGTTACGGTCCGTGTCGCGCACGTACGGCGAGGGAGCTGCGGAGATTCAGGCCCTTCACGACGTCGACCTATGCGTTGACGCCGGCGAATTGGTCGCAGTGATGGGTCCGAGTGGGTCCGGCAAGAGCACGTTGTTGACGATCTCGGGGACTCTCGAAGCACCGAGCTCGGGCGAAGTTCTCATCGGCGACGTTGCAGTGTCCGGGCTATCGCGCGATGACAAGGCGCGGCTGCGCCGGCAATCGATTGGGTACGTGTTCCAAGATTTCAACCTGCTTGCGGGTCTTACCGCGGCGGAGAACGTGTCGCTGCCCCTCGAGCTCGACGGGATACCCCTGCGCACCGCGCGGGTCGCGGCGATGACTGCGCTTGATGAACTGGGCGTCGCGGACCGGTCGAGCTGTTTTCCCGACGAGCTTTCGGGCGGTGAACGCCAGCGCGTCGCGATCGCGCGCGCGGTCGTCGGGGAACGGCAGCTGCTCCTGGCCGACGAACCGTCCGGTGCGCTCGACTCCGTCAACGGCGAGGGTGTGATGCGACTCATTCGCGCGGCGTGTAAGCGCGGCGTCGCTGGAGTGGTGGTGACGCACGACGCGCAGCTCGCGTCGTGGGCGGACCGCGTCGTGTTCCTGCGGGACGGGCGCGTCGTGGATCAAACGAATCCGCGTCCTCAGCCCGAATCGCTGCTCACGCCGGGCGCCATGCCGTGACCGCGGCCGCCGTCACACTGCCCGCGCGTTCGAGCCGGCGAGGAGGCGCACCGGCGCGAAGGGCAATCATGCGGTGGGCGTTACGGATGTTCCTCCACGACTGGCGCCGTCAAGCGTTGATCCTGGGGCTGCTCACGGTGGCCGTCGCCGCGACGACCATCGGGCTCGCGGTGGTCACCAACGTGGCCGAGCTGCATGCCGACCCGACGTTCGGGACCGCCAAGGCCAGCATCTCGCTTCCCGGCTCGGACCAACATCTCGCGGCGGACATCACCGCTTTGCAACGGCATCTTGGGACAAGCGACGTTGTAAGGCATCAGCGGGTGCCGGTGCCAGGATCTATTTCTACGATTGATGTCCGCGCCGAAGATCCGCACGGTCCGCTTGTCGCGTCGACCGTCGGGCTCGCTGGCGGCCGCTACCCGACGCGCGGTGGTGAGGTGGCGGTCACGAAGTCGGTGGCGTCGACGTTCGGACTGCACGTCGGTAGCACATGGACGGTCGGTGGCAACTCCTATGCCGTGGTCGGCTCGGTGGAGAACCCGTTGGACCTGTCGGATCAGTTCGCGCTCGTGGCGCCCGGTGCGCTCGCGGCGCCCACGAACGTTTCCGTGCTGACCAACGAGTCGGCCGGCAGCCTCTCCAACTTTCGGCTGCCGAGCGGCACGGGTCTGGATATCTCAGGCCGCGGTACCGCCAGCAGAGTCGCGATCGAGGCGACGATCCTCGCGTTGGCCACCGTCGGGATGCTCTTCGTTGGGCTGCTCGCAGTCGCCGGCTTTGCGGTCGTGGCCCAGCGACGCATGCGAGCCTTCGGGGTGCTCTCGTCAATTGGTGCCGAGGATCGATCGTTGCGCCTCGTCATGCTCGCGAATGGCGCCGCGGTCGGCATCACCGCAGCCGTTGTCGGCGGCCTGCTCGGCTTCACGGTGTGGTTAGCCGTGCGCGGAGCAGTCGAATCGGTGGTCAACCACCGCGTCAACCCGTTCGATCTTCCCTGGCTCGCAGTGGTCCTCGGCCTCGTCCTCGCGGTCGTCACCTCGGTCATCGCCGCATGGTGGCCCGCACGTGCGGCGGCACGGGTCCCAGTTGTTGCGGCGTTGTCGGGCCGGCCGCCAAAACGTCAGCCTGCGCACCGGTTCGCAGCTGCTGGTGTGCTGGTACTCGCAGTCGGGATCGTGCTCCTTGCGTTCGCCGAGAGGCACCGTGGCCCGTTCATCATCGGCGGGATAGTCGCGTCGGTCGTCGGCGTCTTGTTACTCGCGCCACTCGCAATCCAAGGTGTCGCTCGCTTTGCCGGCCGTGCTCCGATCTCGATACGTCTCGCGCTGCGCGATCTGGCTCGATACCAAGCTCGTTCGGGCGCCGCGCTCGGCGCGGCAACCCTCGCCATCGCCATCGCCGCGACGATCGCCATCAGCGCCGCCGCGGCACAAACGACAGTGTCGAAGGGGAACCTGCCCGCCAATGAACTCGTCCTCTATATCGGACAGAACGCGGCCGGACCCGGCACGACTGTGCCCGTCCTCAACGCCAGCCAGACCGCCGTAGTCGAAAGCGTCGTCAAACAGCTCGGCGCATCGATGCACACCAAAGCAGTCCAACTCGAGGCGCCATACAACCCCAGCGCGCCAATCCAAGCACCGGGACAAGGTCCCGGCGACGAGTTCGGCGGCCGCAACACGATCAGTCTTGCCCACATCATCCCCCAGGGCAGAGGCGAAGAAATCAATACGTTCGCGAACGTCTACGTCGCGACCCCTGCGCTGCTCGCCGAGTACGGCATCAAGGCGGATCAGATTGGCAGCGCAACGGAGTTCATCACCTCCCGGACCGATCTGAATGCGATGACCGTGTTCGATCCCTCGACACGCGCGAACCCGACAACGCCACCGACCATCCGTGTGCTCAACCAACTGCCCGCGTACGGCTCGACTCCGAACGTGCTCATCACCGCACACGGCATGCACACGCTCGAACTCGCCGCAATGCCCGATAGCTGGCTGTTCCGCGCCCCATCCGCACTGACCGCAGCTCAGATCAGCGCAGCCAGCCGTGCCGCTGCGTCCGCGGGGCTCGTGATCGAGACGCGCTCCGCACCGAAATCCTTCGCTCCGCTCCGAAACTGGTCGACAGCAGCCGGAATCCTCATCGCGCTCGGCGTACTCGCAATGACCGTAGGACTCATCCGCAGCGAAGCCGGCCGCGACCTCCGCACACTCACCGCGACCGGCGCGAGCAGCCGCACCCGACGCACCATCACCGGCGCCACCACCGGCACGCTTGCGTTACTCGGAGCCGCGTTGGGAACCGCTGGTGCGTACGCCGCGCTACTCGCATGGCACCACGGCGACCTTCAACCACTCACGAACGTGCCATGGATCAACCTCGCACTCATCGTCATCGCATTACCGGCCCTCGCCACCACCGCGGGATGGCTTCTCGCCGGCCGCGAGCCATCCGCGATCAACCGCCAGCCACTCGAATAGTCGATCCAATGCGCCCGGCGCCACGATGCAGCCCTCCATCCCGACGAGTCAACGCTGTCCCCTAGCGCCGGAGGCATGTAGCTACCTCTCATGCGCCCAAGGTCAGCCGACGTAGCGTTCGAGCCAGGCGTTGAGGGCGCGGGCGTCGTCCAGGCACGCGACCACCCGGTCCTTGGCCTTCCTGGTGCCGAGCCAGGCCGCGACCGGCCAGGATTTGTACATGACGATGCCCTTTTGGCTGAGCAGCTCGATGCGAGGGTGGTCCTTGGGGTAGCCCTTGGGCGCCGATTTCAGGACTTCGTGTGCGCCGACTTCGTAGCCGCTCTTGGGCAATGTGGCCACGATCGACTCCAGCTCCGAGCCGGACTTCCCGTCGTCGACGGCGGCACGGAAGCGTTGGAGCTGGTCGGGCTCGGGCATGTGGACGTCAATCTTGACATTGAGCCTCCCTATGCATAGGGTAACTGGGTATGAGTTCGGAACAATTGAAGGGTCATCTCGATCCCCTCGTGCTGGCGATCCTTGAGCGCGGGCCGGCTCACGGGTACGCGATCATTGAGTCGTTACGCGAAGGCAGCGGTGGGGTGTTCGACCTGCCTGAGGGCACGGTTTATCCGGCGTTGCATCGACTCGAACGTTTCGGGACGGTGACGAGTCGCCGGGAAGTGATCGGTGGCCGTGAGCGTCGCGTGTATCGATTGTCGGTGAAGGGGCGTGCGAGCCTGCGTGAGCGGCGCGCATCGTGGGACGAGTTCTCGACCGCGGTGAATCGATTGCTGGCGCCCCGCCCGGCATGACAGCCATCGACCACTACCTCACAGAACTGTCAGCGTGTCTTCACGTCGGTCGCCGTGACCGTCGTCGGATCCTCGCTGAAGTCTCCGATCATCTCGATGACGCGACCGAGGCGCGCGTGAGAGCCGGCGAGCCACGACAGGTCGCGGCTGCCCACGCGGTCGATGCGTTCGGCTCGCCGATCGCGATCGCCAGGCCGTTCAATGCAGAAGCCGGTGCCCGCGCGATGCGTCGTGCCCCGGTCGTCGCGTTTACGGCTGGAGTTGCCGTGTTCGCCGGCCTGGTCGTTGCGGCGAGGGCGCAGCCTCATCCAGCAGCTCCGATGCAGGCGACCGTCCCGACCCAAGCCTCCTTCTTCGTCGCAGTGCTCGCGTTCCAGATCGCCGTCGTCGCCGGACTGTGCGCGGCCTCACGCGCGTTGGCACTGGCGCGAACGCGTCCGGCGCGCGCCGACGACCGACAATTCGTGCATCGCGCCGCGCTCATCTCGACGGGCGCACTCGGTGTCGCCTCTGCCGGATGGACAGCGACCCTTGGCATCTCGCTGAATCGACTGAAGCACCCGGACACCGCGGTCGCGCTCATCGGCGCGACGATCATGGTCGCGGCAGCGGTCGTTGCGATCGCGGCGACGTACCGCCTTCGGGTAAATCGTTCGGACGACGTCACTGAGGCGCCGGAGATCGCGAGGGGTCTGCTCGGTCTCGGCGAGCGAACCATGGACATCGTCCGACATCATCCTGCGATGTCGTGCGCCTCCGCCGCCGCGATTTCTGCATGGTCTGCCATGGCCCATGCGGAGACGTCGTTTAACGGCGCCCTCCCGTGGGGAGTCATCCAAGCCGCGACCGTCGTCGGTGCGTTCATCGTGCTCGGCCCAATGCTCGAGCTTCGCGTCCCCCATCCAACCTGACACCGTTGTCCGCGGGATCAGCTCGCCTGCCTGAAACAGGCGCCCTCTGTCCGAGCTCGATGTTCCGCGTCGACCCCATCCGGTCGTGCGCAGCATGTACACCGCCGTCCATGGCCGGGTGGGATGTTGTGGCGCCACCCGTGATCGCCGGCTTCGCTCAGTCGCCGAAGGGTGTCCCTCGCCCAGTCTCGACGTAGGCAACGACGCTGGCGAGGAAGTGGTCCCAGCCACGCTCGCATTGCTGGTAGCAGGAGAGTGCGGGAGCGAGGCCGACGTGGCGGAAGTTGAGTGCCGTCTTGTGCCCGCCGTTCGAGGCGATCTCGAAGGTCGGTTGCGTTCCGATCCATTCGGGATGCCCGGTGTGAGCAATGCACGTCCATCGAACCTTCGACGGTGGAGTTGCTTCGTCGACGCGCATGACGACGTGTTCGTCGAGCCCTTCGAAATCGAACCGTACGTCGGAGCCCACGTCAGTTGACCCGCTAACGAGGGGAGTCCACCATTCGCGAAGCCCCTCCATCGAGGTGATCGCGTCGAACACCGACGCCGGCGTGGCGTGGACACCGACCTCCTTGGTGTAGTCCGGGACAGCTTGATCGGTAGGTGCGTTCGCGCTCATCGTCGTTTCCTCGATGTCGCTGTAGTGGGAACGGTGGCGACGAACCGGTAGGCGTCTGCGGCCAGTCGCTGCCAACGTCGCTCGTCCGTCGCCGTAGCGGGGGAATCCAGCGCGATCCACTCCTTCATCTTCTGTCCGGTGCGCGGTTCGAACGGGCGAGCGAGACCTACGACGGCGAGTCGCGACGCAGCCGTGTCGGGCACCTTGACGACGAGCCGTTCCTTGGACACGAACGTGTAGAGCTTCGCGTCGACCTTCAGCCCTTCGTTATGGAAGACGCGTTCTAGGGTGACGCCCGGTCTGCCGTGGAGGTGGTTGGCAGCGATCCTTTCGAACAGTTCCGCCGCAGCTCGGGTGCGTGCTGGATCGGACGTCATGGTGACGCTTCCATGATCCGCTCGGTCTCCAGGGATAATGACGCACCCGCCGCGCCCGCGCTGACGATCGCCGGCGGCGGCGGAGGCGGTTTTCTGTAGCTGGGCAAGAAAGCGCAACCATCCGGTCGAGTAGCCGTCGCGTCGGCCGTCAGGAAGCCGAGTGTGGTGCAGGTCGACGCGCGTGCCGTCGCCGCTGTCGGTGAGAATGAACTCGACGCGCGACGAACCGGGTGGGAAGTCGTCGCTGCCGGCCATTCCCCATGACACGACGACTCGACGCGGCGGTTCGAGTTCGAGATACCGGCCGCGGATAGCGGCGCCGTTGATGTCGACCGCGAACTCTCCGCCGGCGACGGCGTGCAACTCGGCGTGCTGGCCCATCCACGCCAGCATTCCTTCGACGGTCACGAGGTGCTCGTACACGACTTCGGCAGGCGCGTCGATGTCAATCGAGGTGGAGAAGTCAGCCACGTGCCCGCCGCACTGTTGTCTCTGCTGCACGCTTGAGGTTGCCGAGCTGCGTCGGCCAGAATTCGCCGAGGTAGTCATCGACCACGTGCAGACCGTCGGTCTGCACGGCGTAGAGGTGCTTGGCGCCTTCTCGGCGTTCGGTTACGAGGCCCGCGCCGCGGAGCACAGCCAGGTGATGCGAAATGGCCTGCTGCGACATGTCGAGGCTTCGGGCGATCTCACCCACAGGCCACTCACCATCACGCACGAGCTCGAGGATCGCTCGTCGATGCTCATCGGCCAGGGCCCGCAGCGCAGAGTCGAGCCGTGCCGAGCTCGCGGTCATCGCTCGCTCACGGAGTGGAAGGTCTGCACCAGATCATACAAGCATACGTTTGTACAAGTGTCAACTGGTGAGTGCGGGAGGCGAGGCGACCTCGACACCGCGCTCGACGCCGCTCGACGCCGCACATGCACTCTGTTTCATCTCCCGACCACCCGACACTGAGTAGAGCGACCTCGACGCATGCGCGCCGATCTCGATCGCGTAGTCGACCACGTGACCGACCTGTCCCCGGCCGATCAGGGACTACGCGAGAACCGCCGCCCCGATGGCCGATCACCAGTGCGAAGCGGAGCGCAGAACGGCACACGCGGGTCGGTTCGTACGGGCACTGTTCTGCCGCGGATGTCCTGGCGCGTGTCGCGACGGAAGTAGCAGGGAGGGTGCAGATGTGCGCGCTTCGGTCGCCAACATCGGAGACGCTCATGAGTATCGACGTCGTGGTCAACCTGCACGCGTCAGACGGAAACGCCGAGCTGTTGGCACCGCTGCTGCTGGAAGGCAGAGACCTGAGTCGACAGGCCGAGGGCTGCGAGGAATTCGAGTGGTTCCGGCGCCAGGACGACCCGAACCGGTTCATGTTCATCGAACGGTGGGCATCCCTCGAGTCGCATCACGCCAACATGGCGCAGAACATCGTCGCGACCGGACACTTCGCCAAGATGTTGCCGCTGATGACCGGACCGCCGGACAACGGCATCATCGAACGCATGTAATGGCAACCTCGGCCAAGTTCACCGTCGCAGCAAGCCGGACGCGCTGCTGCCCGCCGGATTGTCCCGACGGGCAGCGAGTCGAGTGCCTGGCAGTGTGGTTAGGCGGTGGTCCAGGTGCGGTTCAGGAAGTGGTCGATGCGGGCCGGCAGGTTCTGCTTCAGGGTGTCGGCCTGGGCCTGGGTGATCTTGTTGTTCGTGAGAGCCTTGGTGATCGCAGCGTCGAACTTGGTGACGAGAGCGTCGTGGATTGCTTGTGCGCTCGAACCGTGCGCTGCCGCGTATTGCGCGACGGTCTGACCACTCTTCAGCCCGGCTTTCAGGTCCGCCACGGTGGTGTGGGTCTGCTCGAGCACCGTCTTGAAGGCTGCGCGCCGTTCCCTGCGGGCAAGCAGCCGTTGCGTGCCCTTCGCGGCAGCGCCGTTCGGGGTGGTCGTGGCCTGGCTGGTCGAGTTGGAGGGGGTCGCGGCGTAAGAGATGCCGGCGCCTCCAACGAGCAGCGTGCCAACGAGAGCTGTCCCTGCCATGAGCTTCTTGACATCCATCTTAAGTCCTTCCTAGTCCCCAGCGATCGGAGGTGGCAGTCGGGGGTCGACGTGCTCACAACTGGTTCAACGCACGAAGTGTTAGGAGAACGTGAAGCGACCACCAAGCGTTGACGTCTCCGCTCACGACGGGTCGCTTCACCAGGCTGTCGGTGCGCGCGTGAGAACCCTGTGCGGCACCCGACCACTACGCAGGCCAGGACGCGCGGTGAATGGAAAGCTGCGCGTCTCAACGCCGAAAGGGTCACGCCGGGGCCGGGTTGGCAGAGGTCTTGAGTGATCGAGCCCCTGGTTTCGGCACCAGGTTGAAGAACAACCAAGTACCGATCAACGCGACGATCAGGATCCCACCCGCCCATAGCAGGCGCCGGGTCGCGCCATCACGACAGGCATGGTTGATCGAGTTCAATGCGGCGTCGCTGATCGTGCAACTCGCAGGTTGCCCGTACGATCCAGACGCCGATAAACCAATGGCGCGCGTCGCCTGAACCAACTCCGCCTGGGTCGGGTTTCCGAGCTCGTTGGCGAGTCGGCAGCCGTCTCGTGGGGAACAGGCTCGACCGATGCTGCGGTCTCGGTGACATCGGTGCAGGATCTTCGGATCTCCGAGTGCGATCCAGAGGCTCTCCGCAATCGCCGCAGTATCTCGCATCGACGGGATTCTCATGGCCGCGCGAGCAAGCGACACCGGGCCCGAGCAGCGCTACTCCACATTCTCCGCAGAAGCGGTGCCCGTCTGGGCTCTCGTGGCCGTTCACGCAGCGCGCGGTTCTGAGAAGGGTTCCCGACGTACCGGTCGCTGAGTGTTCCGGTCGGCATGATCGAGCATCTATATGCACACGAACCTCTCGCGTTGGTTCGCTTAGGCCCCGGTTCGGAGCGTGACGGGCGAGACGATGGTTCTCGACTCGTACCTGCCGATGCCGAGCCCTGCCGCGTCCATGGTCGGGAGTCAATCAATGATGGACGGGAACGTTCGGTGGCGCCTGGGGTGCCGTGGAGGGAACGCCCAGAGCGATGACATCGGCCATCCGAAGCCGTCCTACCTGCAGCATGTCGCGCTGGCAGGATGGCCAGTTCAACGAGCAACTGCCGTGACCTCACGGGAACCCTGGACCATCCACACAGCCAAACTGACGGACGGAGATGCGATGAAGCTGAACAAGCAGTTCACTGCAACGTTGCAGAAGAGTCCGAGCAGGGGAGGCTGGACGTACGTGGTAATGCCGGATTCTGCCGAGTACTTCGGCACGCGAGGACTGATAAAGGTGCGGGGCCGAGTCGACGGCCACCCCTTCCAGAGCTCTTTCATGGCGCTGGGCGACGGTCGCCACAAGCTGCCGATCAAGGCGGAGCTGCAGGAGGCCATCGCCAAGAAGCCCGGCGAACAGGTACGAGTCGTCCTCGAAGAACGACTCGGGCGGGAAGGCGACTGATGTCCGCGGCTGAGATCGATGCGTACCTGCACCGCTTGGACGAACCGAAGCGATCGACACTCAGTCGTCTGCGCTGCGACATCCTCGCTCGCCTGCCCGACGCCGAGCAGTGCATCTCGTACGCGGTGCCGGGCTTCAAGGTCAGTGGCAAGGCGATCGCCGGCTTCGCCGCATTCAAGAACCATCTGAGCTATCTGCCGCACAGCGGTTCGGTGTTTCCCGAGCTCACCGAGGAACTGGCCGGGTACGTGAAATCCTCCGGAGCGTTGAGGTTTCCCATCGATCAGCCGCTACCGGCCGAACTCGTCGAGAAGCTCATCGCCGTGCGGTTACGACAGGCTTTCCCGCGAGACTGACCGAGGGTCTCTGGCAGAAACGCAGTCTCAAGCCCTGCTCACGGTGAAGAACACCTTGGCGCCCCTGTCGATTGCAACTCGACGATCACGAAGCCCACGACCGACATCGAGGCATTCAGCAACGGATACGTGGCGCTCTCCACCGTTCCCGCCGGAACCCGGCCCGCTAGCTGATCCTCCTCGCACCATCCTCCAGCACACTCGTTGCAGCGCGACAGAAGCGCCGCCCCCCAGGCACGGGGGACGACGCTCCAGTCGTGAGGCCCGAGTCGTGGGAGAACTCCGAGACCTGCTGGCCAGAGGGGTCGGCCGTGTGAGCGCTTCCCTTGAGCAAGACGCGAGCGGCACCCATTACCCGTATTCAGCGTGCTTTCAGCGACCCGCGTCGAGGATCCCGCCGCTAAGGCGACGCCGCAATCGACTCGGCACCAGTCGAAGCACCGCGACCGAAAACACAATTCGCGCGCGGTGCTTCGGCGCGTTCGACCGCGACTCGTTGTGTTCTCATCGGAGTTCGTTGTAACTGCGTGAGCCTCCGCGGTCCAGGAACAACGGCGTAGCGCCCTCCTGCCCGGGCCCGCGGCGGCTCATCATCTCGGACCGTCTCGTCGCCCGATCGGGCTCGATGAAGTGCAGCGTTCGCGCCGAGCTCCGTACTTACAGAGCCGCGCTGTCGGGGCGCGTCACTCCGCACTCTTGCGCGAGGTGGGTGACAGGTGTCGCCGGACACCGGTCCGTGCTCCCGACGGTGAAGCGTTGGGTGGTAAGCGAGCGTCGGTTCTACCCTCGGTTGAGTTGACCGCATGGCAGCCACCGACTCGACGAAGGGGCAACCATTGCGTCACCGATACCACACTGTTCTCGCAGCGATCGGGATAGCGATCTTGGGCGGTGGTGTGGGCTACGCGCTGGCCGATGCGCAGACAAAGACAAGGGTCGTTGCTCCTGGACCGGAGGCGACGACCACCGTGCCCGGTCAGGCGTGTCCGACAGTTCCGCCCTCAGCGGGCCCGCCGTCCACGACACCCGAAGGTGGATTGCGGAAGCTCACCTGAGCGTTCCCAACAGTCGAGGCCGTCTCACTTCGGTCGGGCTAAAGCCGGGCGCAGAGTTGGCGTAGTAGTCGCAGTTCCGGTCGGGATGGGTCAGCTCCCGGCCGGTTCTTCGCCGTCGGGGTCAGTTTGTCGTGACCGGGAACAACCCGCGGAGTTCCTACTCGCTGTAATCCGACGCGTCGGGCGGCGGCGGTGCATTCCCCGGCGCACTCTCGACCGCTTCGAGAACCAAGCACTTCGCTACGAGGTGCCCGTCGGGGAACTCTTCCGCCAACCCCGCGAGATAGTCGCTGCCTTCCTCGAGCAGCCCGAGCAACGCTTTGTCTTCTTCGCTCCCATACAGCACGTCGCCCTCCGTCGGTGTCAGCGGTGAAGACGACCGAACCCGAGGCGCGTCGCAGGCGATTCAGAGTGCTTTCAGCGGGCACAGCCAACACTTTTCGAGCCGGGGAGTCACCAACGCGACTCGGCAGCAGTCGAAGCGCCGCGCTCGACCCACAAGTCCCGCGGCGCTTCGGCGCGCGTACAGCCGGCTTACGTGCCGGCGGCGACGAGGACCATGTCAGTGGCGAAGCCGAGGAACAGGCCAGCGAGGATTCCCCAGGTTGCCAGTTCCTTGTGGCCGAGTTTTCGTCCGACGGCGAGGAGTTCGATCACGACGTAGAGGATGGAGCCCGCAGCAAGCCCGAGGAACGCAGTGAACAGCCACTCGTTGACCCAGGTTTGACCGACGATGGTGCCGACGAAGGTTGGTCCGCCACCGATGAGGCCCATGACTCCGAGGAAGGCCCATGACGGCCGGTCGTCTTCGGCGGCGAGGGGTGCAACGATGCCGAATCCTTCGGTGGCGTTGTGGAGTCCGAACCCGACGATGAGCAGGACCGCGAGCGTGATTTCTCCGGCGGCGGCTGACTGGCCGATGGCGAGGCCTTCGGAGAAGTTGTGGAACCCGATCCCGAGCGCGATGAAGAACGCGAGACGGTGGGGTTCGGAGAGGCGTGCGATCGGTCCCGCGTGCCGATTCTCGCTGGTGGCGGTAGCGGCGCCGGGTCCTTGGGGTCGGGGTGGGGTGCGGTTCCGGAGCCACCGGTCGTAGTAAACGAGCGTGACCAGGCCGAGGGTGACGCAGGCGGTGAGGAGTGCGCTGAATCCGATGAATCGCCACCAAGATCCGCCATGGTTAGTCGCGGCGAGGAGTGAGGTCTCGACGGGTTCGATGCCGGCGGAGAGCACGTCCCACAGCAGGAACAGCAGGATGCCGACCGCGATCGAGTTCAACAGGGCACGCAGCCCGGCGGGCGGGTTGCGCAGTCGACCGATCGGTAGTCCCAGAAAGATGGTGAACCCGGCAATCGCGCCGAGCACGACGATCTCCCAGCTGCCCACAGCACCGCCCCCCGGTTGTTAGGTCCACTTAACCTAAAGGGCGGGAGGATAGAAAGTCCACTCTGAAGCCGAGTTGAAACGTCACGTTCGACGCCGCGGCGCCTGGCTTCAGCATCCTTTCAGCGAGCCTGGTCGACGATCCGGAAGCTGGGGCGTCACCACATGAGCGACCTCGGCATCAGTCGAAGCGCCGCGACAGCATCCCTTTCCGCGGCGCTTCGACGCGTGACGGCATGTATCTCACTGTCTGCTCATCCATCGCGACCAACGCTCGCGGGGCTGTGAAGACACGAACGTCTTCCGGCGCGTCCGAGGTGCCACAACTGCATCTGTGTGGCGCCTCGGCACGCGCCTGTCCTGCTGCACTCATCTCCGCATCGACGAGCAGCTCGAGTCTCTCGTGAAACGCAACAGACCACTCGAAGCTGTGCGCCGATCGCTAGTAAGGACGTGGAGCGTCCACGTCTGTTTGCCGGTGTGGGCCGCGGCCAGCAACTTCTCTTGTGGGCAGGAACCCGCTGACGAGGGCGACGAATCCGCCGATCACGGCGAAGTAGAAGCCCGTGTCGAGTACATCACCGAGATTGGAGCCGGGGAACGCGTCCAGAGCACGATGCAACTGATACGCGTAGAGACCAACCACGATCAGTGTCGCGAGCCCGGCGAAGAGTCGAAGACCAGCGCCCAGCGGTGCGAGCGTGCCGATGGCCAACAGGATTGCGAGCGGGATCAGCAGGATCAGCAATGACGGGTTCTGTGCGGCGGTGGTGTGGTCCCACAGGAACGCGACGGGTACGTCGCTGGGATACACCGAACCGGTCCGCCAGGGCAAGAACATGGCGATGATCACGCCGATCGTTCCGAGCGCTCCGACGATCATGCCCGGACCAATCGCCGGTACCCACGACCTGCGCTCCACCACGCGCTGTCGGTCAGCCCGATCGTCGGGAACGGTGTCTACGTGTCGATGAAACATGGTCATGATGTCCACCTCCAAAGCACAGCGGAGTTCATGTCAGGTCGGTGTTAGCGGAACACGTCCTTGATCTTCTCGCCGGTCTTCTTGACCTTGGCCTTTGCTTGGTCGGTCTTGCCTTTCGCTTCCAGTTTCCGGTTGCCGGTGGCCTTCCCGGCCGCTTCCTTGGTCTTGCCTTTCGCGGACTGGGCGACGTTGCGCGACTTGTCTCGTAGTTCACTCATCCCTGCACCTCCGAGATCGTGCGATTGAGGCTGGGGAAGTACCCGTCGTCGCGCCGGTCAAACCCCACATCCGACCGACGCGTCGGACAGTTCGACCGCGGTCGCGGATTGACCGCCATGTGGAACGGGTATTTCTCGTGCTCGGGAGCCTTTCAGGACCGACCCGAAACGAGCCACCCGACAGCAGGGAGTATCACCATGGATACCTGGATCTGGGTCGTCATCATTGTCGCTGCGGTCATCGTGATCGCGGGAACCGTGATGTGGGTGACCAGCCGTCAACGACGTGCGGGACTGCAAAGCCGTTTCGGCGACGAGTACGACCGCACCGTGGACTCTGCCGACAGTCGCCGCGCGGCAGAACGAGACCTGCATGAGCGCGAGACTCGCCATGATGAACTGCAACTCCGACCGCTCAGCGACGCGTCACGGGCACGCTTCCAACACGATTGGGATGACGTGCAAGCCCACTTCGTGGACCGACCCGAAGTTGCAACGACCGAGGCGGATCGGCTCATCACCCAGTTGATGCAAGAACGCGGCTACCCCGTAGACGACTTCGAGTCGAAGAGCGACCTCGTATCGGTTGACCATCCGGACGTCGTGGAGAACTACCGGACCGCCAACGCGATCTCGCATCGCAACGTCGAAGGCCAAGCCACCACCGAAGACCTCCGCCAAGCAGTCGTGGCCTACCGATCACTGTTCGAGGAACTCCTCGCCGACACCACCAACGCCTCATCCGACTCGCGCAACGGGTGAAGACTCTCAAGGTGAGTGGTTGAAGGTCGAGAAAGGGTGTCGCCGCCAAACGACAACACAGTGACGGACCTGGGACAGACCGCGGATCCCGTGCTGCACGACGCTCGCGCCAACCCCCTGAACCCCCCGTTGAACGCACGAACGCGATCACCGCGTCGCGGTCTCATCGGTGGGTCTCATCCTCATCGAGCTCTCACGCCAATGGTCTTAGCTTCGCCGACCAAGCTGCCGTTCTAGGCCTGCCGCGAGGCGCGGGCTTCGTTGTCTGACCAACGGTTTTGCTCACGCGAGGGAGCAGTGTTGGAGCAACTCAGCACAGTGCCGCGACACGATCCGGGCTCGACCTCGCGACGCGATCGTCGATGTGTGATGGCTGCGCGATCACACATCGGAACGGTCAGCGCGTTCCTATGACGACGACCGCATTTCCCAGAGGATCTTGGCTCACGAAGAAGGGGGCGTTGCGGGTTCCGGAGATCACCATCGTGTTCTGGATGATCAAGGGTCTGTCAACGGCGATGGGCGAGTCAACTTCCGACTTCCTTGTCCATGCCATGGCCCCTGAGATCGCAGTCTTGTTAGGTTTCGCAGGGTTCTGCGGCGCCCTGATCCTGCAGTTCGCCATGCGGCGCTACATCGCGTGGACGTATTGGCTTGCAGTGGTCATGGTTGGGATCTTCGGGACCATGGCCGCCGACGTCCTTCACGTGGGACTCGCCGTCCCGTACGCCGCTTCGACCGTTCTGTATGCAGTCGCGCTGCTCTCGGTGTTCGTCGTCTGGCAACGGACCGAGAAAACGCTCTCCATCCACAGCATCGACACCGCCCGCCGCGAGGCCTTCTACTGGGCGACAGTTGCGGCCACGTTCGCGATGGGAACAGCACTTGGCGACTTCACCGCATACACCCTTCATCTCGGATACTTCACCTCAGCGGCGCTCTTCGCTGCGATCATCCTCATCCCGGCTGTCGGTTTCCGTTGGCTGCGATGGAATGCAGTCTTCTGCTTCTGGTTTGCCTACGTGATCACCCGACCGCTCGGCGCATCGCTCG
The DNA here is from genome assembly GCA_963819735.1 of uncultured Actinomycetes bacterium. GTDB lineage: Bacteria > Actinomycetota > Acidimicrobiia > IMCC26256 > DASPTH01 > CAWFXC01. The sequence continues at coordinate 45,028 of CAWFXC010000005.1, forward strand.
CGGACGGCTTGGCCAAGCCCAAGGTCGACAGCGGTCTCGGACTCGGGAACGGTCCCGTGATGCTCGTGTTGGGTGTGCTGATCGTGGTACTGGTTGCCTACCTGGCGATCACACGTATCGACGTCCAACGCGTGGCCCCGCTCGAAAACTCAGCCTGAAGCCAGTCAGCGAAATCGTCCAATTTTCGAGAATCGCGAACGATACCGAGAGGCCCCGCAGCCGGCGCCGATACCCGCATGAGTCAACTCGCGCGACTGATCCCTGCCACATTCAACACCGCGGGCGTCACGCCGATCTCTCGCCACGCCGAGTACGAGATCCTCTTCGAGTTGGAGTACATCCGGGCGTGGTTCACGAACGCCTTCTCCAGCGCCCTCATGTCCGGGCTGCCGCCCCACCTCGCCGGACTGCACGGCAGGATTCGCGTCCTTGCGCGAGTGGCTTCTTTTGCGCGTCGGTCATTGTGCGTTTTGGTGCGGCCATCGGTGGGGCTCCGGTGTGGGGGAGGTTCACCCCATCGGGATGGTCTGCGGATTTGTGAACGCGGTCTCGATCGAGTCAGTCGTGGACGCGCTGGCCCCGGTAGGCAACAGCGGTTCCAGCCAAGTAGTAGCGGGGTCTTTCCCTAAGCTGGACGCGGTTCCACTAGTCGTTGCTTGGGTGGTATCCGATGCGCACTGCGGTCCTCGTCGCGGCAATCTTTCTGGCGTGCGCGGTCGAGATGGTCGAAGCGTTGACAATCGTTCTTGCGGTTGCGCTCACGCGAGGGTGGCGCTCTGTTCGACTCGGGATCGGCGCGGCGCTGTTGACGCTTGCTGTCGTGATCGGATTTCTTGGTCCGGCATTGACTGTCTTGCCGCTCGATGTGCTGCGCGTCGTTGTGGGGTTCTTGCTCCTGGCGTTTGGTTTGCAGTGGCTGCGCAAGGCCGTGTTGCGCTCGGCGGGATACCTGCCGCTGCATGACGAGGATCAAATCTTCGAACGGGAAGTCGCCGCGACGCGCAGCGAGCCCAGTCCCGGTAGGGGACAACACGACTGGTACGCGTTCACTCTGTCATTCAAAGGCGTCTTCCTGGAAGGGCTCGAAGTCGCGTTCATTGTCGTGACCTTTGGTGCGGCGCATCATGAGTTCCCCCTAGCCATCGGGGCGGCACTGACCGCGCTGTTAGTGGTCGTCTCGGTTGGTGCTGTGGTGCATCGACCGCTCAGTCGAGTCCCGGAGAACACGATGAAGTTCGGCGTCGGGCTCATGCTCGTGTCGTTCGGAACCTTCTGGGGCAGCGAAGGGGTCGGCACGACCTGGCCGGGCGGCGACGCTGCGTTGCTTGGCCTGCTTGGGTTGTACGCGGGAGCGGCGCTGCTGTTGGTCGTGTGGTTACGACACGAGTACGGGTCTCGCCTCGCGTCTGTGAGTGAATCGGGGTGAGCCGACTGCGACGGTTCGGCCAGTTCTGGTGGGCGTTCGTCATCGGCGACGACTGGCGACTCGCGCTCGGCGGTGGATGCGCGCTCGGCGTCACGGGCGTGCTTGCCGCGACCGGTACCGCGGCATGGTGGGCCACACCCCTCATCGTCATCGCATTGCTAATGGGAACTCTCGCTCGTTCGCGACCGGTCAAGAGCGGTCTCTAAGTCAACACACCGAACCCCGGAGTAGATCCCTACAACGAACAGTGAAATCCCGCGGACTCTCTGGCCACTCCAAAATCGGAACGGCCTTCGATCACATGCTCGGGAGTCCAACACCAACAAGCAAGCCGCGCGTCGTCGCCACGCGCCGGACCGCCGTAGCAAGGCGGCGAATCCGGGCGGGCCGGGAGAGGTTCCGGGCTCGACGGGTGTACCGACTGCGCGTACAAATCGATGGTCCAGCGGTCGCGGTAACTCCGGCCCGTCGTGCCCCCGATCGCGGCGTAACCGCTTCCATGCGGCTGTGCCCGTTCTGAGATTGCGCGATCCGAGGGGGAACGCCCTCGTCCGGCCCCTCAGTAGGCTCTCAGTTACTGACCTGTTCACTACGAGTGGCGGGCTTATTGAACGCGTCTGGAGATCTGATGGCGATTTCTACGAGTGCAGCGCCTTCGAACGTTCGGAAGGGTTTCCACGTCCCGGTCTGGGCAGCGGCTCTCGTCGGTGTACTCGTGGTGCTTGCGGCCGGATTCATTCTCGGTCGGGTCGTTGCCGACCGTCGAGGCAGTGCGGTGCGCGTGGACCCGTTTGGTGGCCGCGTCGTGGGTGGTCGGGTCTTCGCAACGGGCGGTGTGGCGCACCCGTGGCTGTGGGTTGTGCTCGGTCTCGTCTTGCTTGCGCTCGTTATCGCGGGTGTGGTCCTACTGGCACGTCGTTCCGACTCGGCACCTGAACATCCCGCACTCCAGACAACGAAGGCTGAGGAGCTACTCGCAGAGCGATTCGCCCGTGGCGAGATCGACGAAGCGGAGTATCGAAGCCGTCGGGACGCACTGCGCACCTGATACAGGGCGGCGTCGGCGCACGGCTCCACTGTCCGGCCGTCGATGATCGGCAGAGCTAGGCAATCGACAGTCCGGAGACGTGGCGTCCCGGATTGCTTGGCGTTCCTGCGATATCCACACGGGGTCTCTGCTGACGCACGGCGAAGAAATTCGGTTCGTCGTGCCCTGCCCGCGGCGCACGACGATCCCGAAGCTCTGTCGAGGGTAACTGGCGTTCGACTGTGAATGCCTACCGCGTGTCGTCTTGATTGGCGTTGTCGAGGTGGAACACGGTGTCGAGTCCCAGTGTCCGGAGGGATCGCATCGTGAACGGTGAGTCGCCTCGGATCTCCAGCTTCCCGCCGTCTTCTTCGTGGCGTTGGTGTGCACCGACGAGGACTCCGAAGCCGCTGGAATCGATGAACGTCACACCCACGAGGTCCACGACGACGCGTTGACCACCGAGCCCGGCGAGGTAGTCGGCGAGTCGCGGCGCGGTGGAGATGTCGAGCTCGCCTGCAATGTGCACCACGCACTGACCGTCTGTCGCGACCTGCGTGATCGACAGATACTGCGGCACCCAGCCCTGCTTCCTCCGCCCGAGAAAACGGAGACGGTAGTTGCCCGGCATCTTCGATGGTCTGTGAGATCGACGGCTTCAACGGCTAGGTCATCGCGGCGGCAGCTGTTCAGTGCTGGACAAACAGTTCAGAGCGCTTTGGCTCCCAAGGCGATGTCGAAGCCGGCGCCGTTGCGGGCCACGCCCACGAGGAGGATGCCGGCCCATTCAAGAACGTGAGCCATTTCGAGACCCCCAGCGTCGACGGGCCGCATGTCCAAGCTCTCCAGAAACGCTGCGACGCGTGCCTTCGCCTCGGCGCCGTCGCCCGCGAAGAACACGTCCACGGGCTTGTCTTCAGCAAGAACGCTCTGAAAGATCGTATTGAATGCCTTCACGGTGTGCGTGTCCTCGGGGCCGGCGGCGGCGATCCGCTGGGACATCGAGTCGCCCGCGGTGGTCACGAGTCCGCTGGCGTCGGCATTGAACGGGTTGGTGATGTCGACGAGGATCTTTCCGGAGAGCGCATCGCCGTAGTGCGCGACCACGTCAACCGCGCCGGCGTACAGGACGGCGATGATCACGATGTCACCCGCCGGCCTCGTGCCGAACGTGCCGACGGTGGCCCGGTTGCCGATCTGGTCGGCGAGTGCCTGCGCCTTGTTTGTATCGCGGCTCATGATCTCGATGGTGTGGCCGTGCTTCGCCGCCCGGGTGCCGATGGTGGCGGCCATGTTGCCCGAGCCGATGATGCTGATCGTGGCCATGGCGTCTGCTCCTTCGTGGTGTGTTGATGAACTGGTCGTGAGGGTCGTGCTGGCGTGAGGCCTGGTGTGTCGATGAGTCCGTCCATGCCGGCGACGCGCTCAGATCACTGTGGTGCCACCGTCGACAACCAGCTCCATGCCATTGACGTAGCTCGACTCGTCCGACGCGAGGAACAACGCGACCGACGCGACCTCCTCAGGGCGGCCCATCTCTCGCCGCGGGATCCCGGACTCGAACTGCGCCTTCATCTCCGCGGGCAGCACCGCCAGCATCATCGGCGTGGCGACCTGGCCGGGGGTGAGAACATTCACCCGGATCTTCCTGTCCCTCAGCTCGGACACCCACACCCGTGCGTAGGCGGGCAGCACGGCCTTGCTCGCTGCATACACACTCCAATCGGGGTAGCCGCGGAGCGAAGCGTTCGACCCGGTCATGAAGATCGAGCCTCCGTCGTTGAACAGCGGCAGCGCCTTCTGGACCGTGAACAGGGTGCCGCGTGCGTTCAGCGAGAAGGCGGCATCGAACTCCTTCTCCGTGATCTCGCCGAGCCTGCCCTGCTCGCCCGTCCCGGCACTTGCCCACAACACGTCGACCGTGCCCTTTTCCTCCCTGACCGTCTCGAACAAGTGGTCCAGATCGTCGAGGTCGGCGGAATCGGCCTGCACGCCGGTCACGTTCCGGCCGATCTGCTCGACCGCTTCGTCCAGCGCGTCCTTGCGCCGGCCCGAGATGAAGACGTGGGCTCCCTCATCGACGAACAACCGGGCACCCGCCAACGCCATCCCACTCGTCGCGCCGGTGATCACCGCGACCTTGCCATCCAGCTTTCCCACGACCACTCCATCCGATTTCCATGCCGATGCTATGTACACCGATCTGGATGCTTACCGTACCGGTCCACCACGTCGGATGCAAGCTATGCACACCGATCGTTATCCCACCTGGGGTACGCTGGCGCTGTGACGGAGTTTGAGAAGGGACCGCGAGGTTTGCGCCGTGGCAGGGGCGCCCGAGAGCGCATCCTCGGCGCGTCACAACAACTGTTCCGCGATCAAGGCATAAACAGCACCGGCATGGATCAGCTCTGCACGGTGGCCGAGGTGTCCAAGCGCACCCTTTACCAGCACTTCGCCGGCAAAGACGAGCTGATCGCCGAGTACCTACGCCGATTCGATCCCGAGATCCTTCCCGAGGTGTTCGACCGCAGCGACTTCACACCCCGCGAACGCCTCCTCGCCGTCTTCGACATGCACGCGCCCCTGTGCCCGTTCATCGGGGCGGCCGTCGAGATCCAAGACCCGGGCCACCCGGCACGCCTGGTCGCGCGCGACTACAAGAAGGCCTTTGCCGCGCGGCTCACCGATACCGCCCGTGAGGCCGGCGCCACCGACCCCGAACAGCTCGGCGAGCAACTGGCGCTGCTCCTGGACGGCGCCTCGGCCCGCGGCCGAGTCACCAACACCGAAACGTTCGCCACCGCCGCCGCAATAGCAGCCGTCCTCGTCGACAACGCCATCCCCACGGAAGCGCCACCGCCTTGCGCAGGCGCTGTCGAGCAGTCCGGTCAGGATGACGATGACGCCCGCCGGGGCTCCCGCCCACCGGTATGAGCAACCGAACGGAACCCCAGTGAGCGTGGAGCGAGCGAACCCCGAGACAGCGGACGGGGCGTCGCCGGAAATCCCGGGCGGTTATCCGGAGCTCACCGCGTCGCAGCTTGACCTCATCCGCGAGCGCTCCACGGAGACGGTCGTCGACCCGGGCGCGTTCCTGGGCAACGCCGGGGACGTCGACTACGACTTCATTCTGATCGAGACCGGCCATGTGGAAGTCGTGAGGTTCGCGGCGTTCGGGCTGCCTGAGAAGGTCATCGCGATCTTCGGCCCGGGCTCGTTCCTGGGCGAGCTCGACATGCTGACCGGACAGGCAGCGATGTTTTCGGCGCGTATGCCCGTCGGCGGCGTGATCCAACGGATGCCACGTCCAGTCTTCCGGAAGCTCATGGCCGACGCCCCGGAGCTGTCCGACGTCATTCTCAGGGCGTTCATGGCACGGCGCGAGTTCCTGCGCACGAGCGAAGCGGCGCGCAGTTTCCAGATCGTCGGCAGCGCGTGGTCGACCGAGACACTGGAGCTCCGCAACTGGGCCACGCGTCTGAACGTGGTGCATAGCTGGCTCGACGTTGAAACCGACGATGGGCGCCGGATCCTCGAGTCGGTCGAGCTCGACGTCACCGACCTCCCGGTCGTGATCACCCCGACCGCGATCCTCCGCAATGCGACCCCGAGCGAACTGGCGGACCAGCTCGGACTCGCGTACCGCTCTGTACCCGGGAAGGTCTACGACGTTGTCGTCGTCGGTGGTGGGCCCGCCGGACTGGCGGCTGCCGTCTACGGCGCATCTGAAGGCCTGGACACGCTGGTGTTGGAAGGGGTTGCCGTAGGCGGGCAGGCCGGCGCAAGCGCACGTATCGAGAACTACCTCGGCTTCCCGTCCGGCCTCGCCGGCGCGGACCTGACGGCCAAGGCACTGGTGCAGGCCCAAAAGTTCGGGGCCGAGATAAAGAGCCCGTTCGAGGTGACGTCACTGAGGATGGCGGACGACCTTGTGGTGACGCTGTCGGACGGGAGCGAGATCTCGGCGCGCTCGATCGTGATCGCGAGCGGTGCCCACTACCGGAAACTGAGCCTCGAGCGATGGGCGCACTTCGAGGGCAACGGCATCTACTACGCGGCAACCGAGCTTGAAGTCCGCGCGTGCGGGATTCACGGCCCTCAGGTGGCCGTGATCGGCGGCGCCAACTCCGCCGGGCAGGCGGCCCTGTTTCTCGCGAGTCGCGAGTTGCGGGTCCGCCTCGTCGTGCGCGCCGACGATCTGGGAAGCGAGATGTCGAGCTACCTCGCGACGCGCATCCTCGTCGACGGTCGTATCGAGTTGCACTTGGGCACCGAAGTCGTCGGAGTCGATGGTGGCGACCACCTCGACTCGATCGTGCTCGCGAACAAGATCGGAGGGACTCGGGAGAGCGTGCCCTGCGCGGGACTCTTCTGCTTCATAGGCGCCGTGCCTGCGACGTCTTGGCTCGACGGCGTCGTCCTCGACCGAAGCGGCTTCATCCTGACCGACACCGATCTACCGGAGACGCGACCGCTCGACGCGTTCGGGTTACTCGGTCGTCAGCCTCTGGCGTTCGAAACCAGCATCCCTGGACTCTTCGCCGCCGGCGATGTGCGTCACGGCTCGATGAAGCGGATCGCCGCTGCCGTGGGCGAAGGTTCGAGCGTGATCCGCTCGGTTCATCAGGCGATCGGCAAGTAGCGACAGGGGAGCGGGGTGTCGGTATCGTTCCGGCCCACTCCGAACTTCTGAGCGTCACGCGCGGTACGCGCGTGACGCCCTTCCACAAGGAGCCCAATGTCCTATCGAGTCGTGCAGTGGACCACCGGCATCGTCGGCCGGAGTGGCGTCAAGGGCTTGGTCGCCCGCCCGGATACCGAGCTCGTCGGTGCGTATGCGTGGAGCGCCGACAAGGTCGGAGTCGACGTCGGCGTGCAGTGCGGGATCGACCCGATCGGCGTCGTGTCCACCGACAACGTCGACGAGTTGATCGCACTCGCGCCGGACGTGGTGTTGTACATGCCGTTGCATTGGGAGGTCGACACGATGGTGCGGCTCCTCGAGGCGGGCATCAACGTCATCTCGACGGCGAACTTCATCACCGGTCGTTCGTACGGCGACGAGGACATGGCGCGGCTCGACGGCGCCGCGAAGCGTGGCGGCGCGTCGCTGTACGGCACGGGTATCAACCCCGGCTTCGCCAACGTGCTCGGCCTCTTCTCCACTGCAGTGTGCCGGCGGATCGATCGCGTGTCGGTGCTCGAGTCGGTCGACTGCACCGCGTATGCGTCGCCGACCACCTGGTACGAGACGGGCTTCGCGGTCCCGCCGAACACGCCCGGTCTCGACGCGATCGCGAAGAACCGTCAGTTGGTCTTCGTCGACGCGGTCGAGATGATGGCGGCGGCGTTGAAGGTCGACCTCGACGAGATCACCTACACGCCGGAGTGGGGGGTGGCCACGGAGGATCTCGACCTCGGCTACATGCAGATCCAGAAGGGTCACACCTGTGGACTAAAGGGTCTGTGGTCGGGCACAGTCGGCGGAAAGTCGGTGATCGAACTCGGGTTGGTGTGGCGCCTCGGGTACGGCATGGAACCCGATTGGCCGACCGAGGAGGGCTACGTCGTCGACATCGACGGTGACCCGGGCGTGCACTGCAAGTTCGCGCTCCGCTACCCCGGCGGCAACGTCGACTTCGGCGGGCCGACCGCGTTCCCCGCGGTGAACGCGATCCCCCACGTGGTCGCCGCGGCGCCCGGCCTGGTGACGGCGGACCAGATGCCGATGATCCTCGCCGACGGTCTCGTGGCCTGCGACTCGTAGACCGCAATCGCCCGATCGACTACCCGAGCTCGACCCGGGGCGATGTTCAAGGTCGGTCCGGCGAATTGATGTCGTGCGCGACGTCCGCGAGTGCGCTGCGAAGCTGCGCGAACCGTCGGGGTCCGAGCCGGGCGGCGATGGCAAGTTCCGCGGCTTTGGCGTGATCGTTGATGACCCGCTCGAGCCGCTTTCCCTTGGTCGTGAGCCGAACGACGCGCGCGCGTCCGTCGGCCGGGTCAGGTTCTCGGGTGATGTAACCGCGCGCCTGGAGATGCGCGAGGAGATCGTTCACCGACTGCTTGGTGATCTGCATCTGCTCGGCGAGCTCGGTTGGGCGTTGGCGGTCGAGCGTGGGGTGGCGGAACAACGCGACGTGCGCGGCGGTCAGGTCGTCGTACCCGGCCGCGATCACGCCGGCCGAGATCTCGTCGCGCACCCACTGCCAGATCTGTCGCAGCATGCCGCCGATGTGCAATGGGTTCGGAGTGTCGCTTGACATGATCGTCAGCCTACCTTACTATCAGTTGGTAAGGCAAACTGACGATATTCCACCGGACGGCACACGAGAGGGCAGGCCATGAGCTCAGCAGTCATCGACAGTCCCGACAACGAGCACGCGCCGGCATGGTGGTTTCTCGACCTCTTGGTCGTCGAGCACCGGTGCGCACCCGGCATGGAGACCGTGGTGTTGGAGATGACGTTGCCGGTCGGTTCCGCGGCACCGTTGCACGTCCATCACGATCTCGACGACACCTGGTACATCGTGGAAGGCGAGATGGTCGTGCGCTGCGGCGACGACGTGACGCTGGCGGGTCCCGGCCACTGGGTGTCGATGCCGCGCGGTGTGCCCCACACGTTCCGGGTCGTCGGCGATCACGACGCGCGGATCCTGCTCGTTCATGACAACGCGTCGTTCCGAGACTTGATCCGTGATCTCGGCGTACCGGCCGAGGCACGCGTCGTTCCTCCATCGCCGGTGTTCCCGGCACCCGAGGAGCTGGCCCGCGTCGCAGCGACCCACGACCTCACCCCGATCGGTCCGCCCATGAGTGCCGACGAGAGCAACGCGTTCGCGCGCTCCGGCGACGACGGCTCGTGAGCAGCGGTCGTCGCAGCGACCTGCGGAGGAGAGCGTTGGTGTTCGTCGTCGCGCTGTCGCTCTTCGGCGCGACGGTGGGGACGAGTGCGGCGGGCGCGGCGGCCGCGGCGGCCGCGGAGCAGGACTTCTGCACGACGATGCGGCCCAAGCTGGCTGCGCTGGTCAAAGACTTGCGGGCGCCGGGCGCGGTGGTGCTCGTTCGTTCACCGAAGATCGGCCACTGCTTCCTCAGCTTCGGCGCACGGACCCTCGGAGGCCACCACCCCATCGGTCCCAACGATCAGCTCAGGATCGGGAGCAACACGAAGACGATGACCGGCACGGTCATTCTGCAACTCGTCCAGGAGGGAAAGCTGAGCCTGAACGATCCGGTCTCGAAGTATCACCTCGGCGTACCCAACGGCGACAACATCACGATCGCGCAGCTCCTCAGCATGCGCAGCGGACTCCGGGACTTCACGGGGTTGCCGGCCTTCGGACAGACCCTGGACGCCGCACCCCAACGAGTCTGGTCTCCCGACGAGGTGCTCGCCCTCTCGTACGCGCAACCGCCTGCGTTCGCGCCCGGACAGGGATACCTCTACTCGAATGCCAACACCGTGTTGTTGGGGCTGATCGCCCAACAGCTGACCGGACAACCCCTCGCCCGGGTGTTCGAAGAGCGGATCTACCGTCCGCTCGGACTCGATCACACGCTGCTGCCGGACGCGGGATCGCACACGATCCCCAAGGCGCATGCCCACGGATACATGTACGGCGGTATCGCCGACTTCATCAACGGCCCGCTTTCCGCCGAGCAGCAGGCCGAGGCCGCGGCCGGAACGCTCAAGCCCATCGACCGCACCGACATGAACCCGTCGTGGGCGTGGGCGGCAGGAGGGGCGATCTCGACGACGAACGACCTCGCCCGCTACGTGAAGGCACTCGGCGGTCATGGGCTCCTGAACCGTCAGATGCAGGCGGAACGCATCGCCAGCCCCCAACCGATCGATCCCAGTACGCCTGACGGGCCCCGCTACGGGCTGGGGATCGTCAAGTACGGACAGATGTACGGCCACACCGGCGAGCTCCCGGGCTATGACTCGTTCATCGGCTACGACCCCAAGCGCGACATCACCTTGGTCGCCTGGGCGAATCTCCTCAACTCACCCGACGGACGCAGCACCGGCGGCGCACTCGCCACCGCCGTCACCGACGAGCTCTACCCGAAGTGAGGGGACCAAATCAGCTCCCGCCGAGCAGGTTCGCTTTGAGTGCGATTGCGTTCGATGCCTTGCAGTCGAAGGTGCCCGCTTTCGTGGGGTGCAGGCGTACCCACTTGCCGCTCTTGAATTGCACCTCGATGAAACAGCTCGTGCTCTTCGCGTCCTTGAACGAGCGCGTCCCCGCCATGCCGCCCGCGTCGAAGGTGGTGAGCGTCTTGATGCCGGCGATCAGGTTGGGTCGGGTGATGCCGTTGATCCCGTTGGTCTTGACCGTCGCGTTGACCGCGTCGGCGAAGGCCAACGTGGCTTCCCAAGCGTAGACCGAGAACTGGTCTGGCGTGCCCCCGACCTGCTTCACGTACTTCAAGAAGGCGGCGAGGGTCTTGTTGGTCTTCGCTTCGCTGAACGGCAAGAAGCTGAGGTACTGCACCTCACCCTCGAATGCCGAGGCGTTCTGCGGGACGAGCTGATTGCCGTAGCACGACACGCAGTCCCACACCACCTTGGTGCTGTCGAGACCCTGCAGTTGTGCCTCACTACGAATCTGCAGCGCGCTGTTCGCGGCCAGCGAGTTGTACGCGTAGTTCGAGCCGTCGGCCTTCATCTGCTGGACGATGCTCGTGTACGCGCTCTGCGGGTCACTACCCGAACGTGTGACCGTGGTGCCCTGGTCGGCCTTGATGCCCGCCGCTTGGTTCGCGAGCGCGCCGATCGTACCGCCACGGTTCGCGTCCTTCGTGTCGCTCGACACGAGCATCGGACCGTGCAACCCGCTCTTGTGCTGCGAGAGGAGCCATTTCGCGGGGCCCTGGTTGGCGTTGTACGTCTGCGGGTTCTGCGTCACCGATGCGCAGTCGATCTGTATCCCGACGGCGGGGAACGAGATCGGCGCGCAGCTTTCGGGCACTCCGGTCGTGACCGCGGAGAGGTCCGGCAAACCGCTGGCCTGACCGGCCTGGTCCTTGCAGTTCACCATGTCGACGACCGACGTCAAGAAGAGTGCTTCGGTGCCGACCATCGCGAGGTCGTTCGCACACGAGTTGATGGTGCCGTTGCGCGTTTCGTTCGGGTTGAGCTTCGAGTCGTAGAAGTCGACGACGACCTTGCGTCCGGCGAGACCGCCGCCGCCGGCTTTGCTGTTGAGATAGGCGGCACCGGCCTTCACGCCGTCGACCGCGCCTTTGAACAGGCCGGGTGCGAGGGCGTTGTCGACGTCCGCGACCACCGCGATGTGGATCTCGCTTGCCGTGACCCCGACCTCGGTTGCCGTGGGCTTCGTGCTGCTCGACTGGGCCCCCGCCGGCAGTGCGGCGATGGCGAGCGCGACGGCGATTCCGATGCTGACAGCTCGGATCTTCGAGATCATGGTTCGAATCCCCCCGGATCCTTCGGACTATGACTCGCGTGGCCTGTCATCGTGCAGCTCGCGCTGACAGTAGATGTATTTGCCGCGGGGCGCAGCACGTGTGCTCGAGGTTGCGTAGGTTCGCGGGCTGGGTATCCCACGACGATCGCCGGCAGAAGGAGGACGACCATGCCCGAGCGCAACGGATACATCGCAGGGGTGCCGTGCTGGGTCGACAGCAACCAGCCCGACCCGCAGGCGGTCCTGCCGTTCTACTCCGGACTCTTCGGGTGGGAATTCGAGAACATGATGCCCGAAGGGTCAGGAGGGGAGTACCACGTGGCTCGCATCCGTGGGGGCGACGTCGCCGCGATCGGGTCGGTCCCCGACGACGCACCTCCGCTCGCGATGTGGAACACGTACATCGCCGTTACGAGCGCCGATGAGTCGGCGGCGAAGGTCCGTGCGGCCGGGGCCCGCGTGATCTCGGAGCCCTTCGACGTGATGGACGCGGGGCGCATGGCTGTGGTCGCGGATCCCGAAGGCGCGGTGTTCTGCGTCTGGGAGGCGAAGGACAACATCGGGGCCAAGGTCGTCAACGAGCACGGTGCGCTGAACTTCAACGGGCTCGCGACCCGGGATCCGGCGGCCGCCGAGGCGTTCTACGGCGCCGTGTTCGGCTGGACCACGTTGTCATTGCCAGGGGGGCCCATGTGGACGCGGCCGGGCTACGGCGATCACCTGGAGGAGAGCTCGCCGGGTCTGCGCGACCAGATGTCACAGATGGGCGCGCCCGACGGGTTCATCGACGTCGTCGCGATGTTGAACCCCATCGCCGACGACGACACGGAGACACCCGCGCACTGGTCGGTCACGTTCGCGGTCGACGACGTCGATGCAACCGCGGCGCAGGCCGAGAAGCTCGGCGGTGACGTCGTCGACGGACCGTCCGACGCGCCGTGGACGAGGTTGGCCGTGCTCAAGGATCCCGGGGGTGCGGTGTTCATCGCGAGCCAATTCGTGGCCGAGAACCGCGAGCTCACCGCTTGAGGGTGTGAGGTTGCCGCCGCAGCTCAGCGATCGGGCTCGGTGATGCGCAGGACTTCGTGACGGGTGACGGTGGGGGAGGCGCGCGACGCGTCGACGAAGCCGCTCACGTCGACGGCGAGGAGCTCGGCGGCTTCTCCCGGCGCGACGAAGCGTTCGAGCAGATCTTCGGTGTTCGTCCACCACAGCTCGGAGATCGCGTCGACGGAGTCGTCGTTCGTGTCGACGACGATGTTCTGGCGGTAACGAACGGTCGTCGCGTGGAACGACCGGGCGAGCTGGCCGTGGTTCGCGTAGCGACCCTGCCAGATGCGCGCGTCGACCGCCGGCACCGCGGCCCACGGTGTGGTCTTCTTCACGCCGGCCCACGACCGTGGTTGGTCGGGCCGAGCGCTGCGATCGAAGGCGAGGCGTTCGTGCACGCGGTACCAATTCGCGGTCGACGGTGCGCGCGCGATGAGCGATTCGGAATGGCCGGGCGCACACCACAGCCAGGCGAAGGCGGAGAACCGAACCGGGGTCGAGGTGTGCCGCGCCTGGATGTCTGCGTCGAGGCGCTCGAGCTCGGCGCGCAGCACACCCCCGGCGGCGCCGGCGGCTCGGGCCCACGCCACGAAGTCTTCGGTGGCGGGCGGCGCGGGGTCGGTGAGGGCGAAGACGAGCTTGGTGTCGGCGCCGCGGACCCCGTTGCCGAAGATGTTCGTCGACGTCACGTCGGATTGCTCGCCCATGCCCTGCCTCCCTCGCCCGCCGCGCCAAATGGCGGTGCCCGGCATTTCGCATAGTATCGCTATGCTCGCTCGGTTCCCCGCTGACGGTGATGAAGACGGTGATGAAGAGGTGCGCAGTGCCGGTGACGGCAGTTGTCCCAGGCTCGTCACGTCGAGCGCGGGCGCTCGACACGAGAGCCCGGGTCATCGCGGCGGCCCGAGAATGTGTGCGCGAGTCCGGGCCCTTCGGCGCGTCGTCGAACGAGATCGCCCGGCGGGCGGGCGTGTCGTGGGGGGTGATCCAGCACCACTTCGGGAGTCGTGCGGGGATCCTGCTCGCCATGATCGAAGACGGGTTCGGCGCACTCCTCGACGAGCTCGACACCGACCCGATCGAGGGTGACCCGCTGGCCGCAGTGGTCGACGCGGTGTGGCGATACTGCACGCTGCCCGACTATCTCCTCTACACGGACGTGCTCCGTGTGCTGGCGCGTGACCCGTCGTCGGCCGAGACCGTCCGTCAACTGCTCCGCGACAGCGAGACCCAACTCAACCGCTCCCTCGTGAAGCTGCTGCGCCCGACCATTCCGTCCGACGCCGCGTTGCGGATCGTGGGCAGCCTGATCTTCGCGACCATGCGAGGCCTCGGGCTCCGCCAGGCGTTCGACGAACACGCAACCGACACCACCGCCGAGCGGACGTTCCTCGTGCGCGCCCTCCACCTCGCGCTCGACGCCGACGAGGGCATGCGAGCATGAACGAGCCCGTGGTCATCGACCTGCGAGATCCCGAGTTCTGGCAGGACCCTTACCCCACCTACGCACGCGCGCGGCGGTCGCACCGCATCGCCCACAGCGCGGGCGGCGAAGTGATCCTGCTACGAGCCGACGACATAGAACTCGCCCACACGCATCCCGCGTTCGGCCAGACCGGTCTCCGCGCGCTCGAGCTCCTCGGTGTGCACGACGGTCCGTTCTACGAGTGGCGGAGCAAGGCGATGGCCGCGCACGACGGTTCCGTCCACGACCGGCTGCGCGCGACGGTGGTACGCGCATTCACCCCGCTACGTGTGCAGAAGTTCCGCGACGCCCTCGCGGAGCACGCTCGCGACCTGCTCGCCGGAGTACGGCGGCGCGAGTCGTTCGACATCGTCACCGACTACGCCGACGATCTCCCGCTCTGGCTCATCTGCGAGTTCCTCGGCCTGCCGGTCGAGGAGCGCGCGGAAATCGCGGGGTTCCTCGCCGGTACCGAGACCGGATTCGTCGACCCGTTGACCCCGGCGGGCCGCCAGGTCGCCGAGGACGGCATCGTTGCCTTGGCGCGTTACGTCGAGCGCCTCGTAGCCGCGCGCGCGGCCGATCCGGGCGAAGACCTGGTCACCGATCTGCTGGCCGCGGAGCAGGACGGACGACTCGACCGAGCCGAGCTCGTCGCCCTTGCGGTGAACGTGCTCGGTGGCGCGGTCGGCTCGAGTCGCGCCGCGATCACGAACTCGCTGCTGCTCCTGCTGACGCATCCGGAGCAGGCGGCACGGGTGCGCGCCGACCGTGATCGACTCGGCCCCGCGATCGAGGAATGCCTGCGCTTTCACCCTCCGTTCCGATCGGGTCGCAAACTGGTCGTGGCCGACACCGACTGCATCGGGGTGGAGCTCCGTGCCGGCGACACCGTCTTCCTCGCCCGTCAGGCCGCCAACCGCGACCCGGCCCGATGGGAAGATCCCGATCGCTTCGACGTCACCCGCGCCCCCGAACGCCACTTCTCGTTCGGCTACGGCGCGCACTTCTGTCTCGGTCAGGCCTTGGCCCGCATCGACGTGCAAGAAGCGGTTCGGGTGTTCTTCGACGAGCTCCCCGACGCCCGACTCGTCACCGTCACGCCCCGGCGGGTCCCATTCACGCCGGACGAGCAGATCGAAGAGTTGCGCGCCGCCGCGCGTTGACAACCGCGAGACGACGGATGCGGGTCAGTCGTCGAGGGTGCGGCGCTGCGGGTAGATCGTCTTACCCTCCGCGAGCATCTTCACGAACTGGTCGATCCGACGGGCGCGGGTGTCGGCGCGTTTGGCGCTGTCGATCCGGTAGAGGACGGAATAGCGGTTCTGGCTGGTGAGAATCTCGAACATGGCCGCCGCACGCGGTTCGGCGCGGAGCGCGGCGGCGAGATCGTCGGGCACGGTGATGCTGTGAGCACCCGCGTACGCCGCCACCCAGCGACGGTCGTCCTTGGCCCGCTGGACCTCCGCGAGACCAGACGGGTGCATCCGCCCCGCATCGATCAGACGCTCCGCGAGTGCGGTGTTCCGTTCCGACCACGCGCTGCGTTGGGTGCGGGGTGTGAACCGTTGGCGGAACGAGACGTCGTCACGCGCCCGCCGTAGACCATCGATCCATCCGTAGCAGAGTGCTTCGTCGAGCGCCTCGACCTGCGTGAGACTGGTCGCCGCGCGCGAGTTCTTCTTTGCCAGCACGAGCCAGACCCCGGCTGAGTCCCGACCGTGTCGGTCGAGCCAACGTCGCCATGCCTTGCCGTCGGCCACGATCAATTCGGGTACGTCGTCGACTCCGGCCATCAGCCTCCACGTTACGAGGCGCTCCCGTGCGCCGCGCCGTACGCTGTGATCGTGCGCATCGAGGGTCCGACGGTTGACGACCTCGGGTCGCGCCCCCGTGTGAGTATGACGACTCGCGTGCGTACCCGATCGTGATGGACGTCGGCCCCGAGCTCGACGCGGCGCGCGCTCGCGTGGTGGAACACGGTCTCGTGCGTGACGGATTCGCGCAGCTCACACCGGTCGTGGTGGGGTTGGGGCTTTCGCTCGATGCGCTCGGACCGGTCAAGCAGCTCCAGAAGCGGTTCTTCTCCGACGCGCCGTGGACCGTCGCGGACGACGAGGCCCTGGCCGATGCGGTCGGTCCCGGGGATGACGGAACGGAGCGTTTCGAGCTCGAACCTGGTCTCTCCTTGTCGTGGGGATGGGAAGGCGGTCGATTTCGCCTCCGGGTCGCCGGCGACACACCGGTCCCGTCGCCGGCGCGCAATGACCCGGCAGCCGTCGATCTCGGCGCGACGTTCGACGGCGTGGTGGTGCCCGAGGCGACACCGAGCCCACGCACGATCCGATTCGCCACCCCGCCGATCCACCACGGGGCGAGTCGCGCCTACCCGTCGGCGGCCGCGGCCACCGACGATCCTCCGGTCGCACGGCTCTTCGACGCGTTCGATGCCGTGACCGATGTGCTCGTCGGCCCCGACTTCGTGGCGGTGACGATCGCGCGTCCCGACCGTTGGGAGTCTCTGCTCGAGCCGATGTTGCGCACGGTCACCGAGGAGTTCGCCGGCGATGGGCAGACCGAACCGGGCGAGCCGACCGCGCCGGCGGGTCCCGTCGCCGGCGCCGACACCGGCGCCGGCACGGACCGAGCGACCGACCGTCGGCCGCCGCGCCGGCTCGAGATCGCCTGGACCGACCTCGGCGCGCTGCGGGCCGACCAGGCGGACGACCTCGACCGCATCCTGGCCGCGGCGCGAGCGGACGAGCCCGCGCGTCGTCAGGTCGCCGCCGTCCTGCTCGCGGGGGCTCCGGCCGACGTCGCGTCAGCCGAGTGGGCGCGACTCCTCGACGACCCGAGCCGCATGGTCCGCCGCAGTGCCATCGACACCATCGTCGACGCCGACCGCGAGACGTTGCGGCCGCTGCTGGAACGGGCGCTCGACGACTCCGACCCCTGGGTCCGGTGGAAGGCGCTACGGGGAATCGCCACACTGGGCGCAGACGCGAGCCGCGCCGCAGTCGAGGCCCATGCCGCGGATCCCGACTTCCGTGTCCGCCTCGAAGCGGCGCGGGTGTTCTCCAACGACCCGACCCATCGATGACCGGCGCGTGAGCGTCGACTCGACCCGAGAGGTGGCCGCCGTGCCGGACGACATTCGCAACGTGTCGGACGAGGAGTACTGGAAGGTCTTCGAGCGGAAGTGGACCGGCCTGCTGAGCTACCGGTACCTCGGCCGCACCCACACCTTCGACAAGAACGGCGACAACCGGATGGTGCTGCGCCGCGACATGCGCAACGCGGTGGGCGGCCTGATGGTGGCGCCGCTGTGCATCGCGTCACCCGAATCCGGCGGTATGGAGGACGACCTCTACGTCCCGAATCCGGTGATCGCGTCGATGCTCCTGCTCGACGATCCGCGCGACGTGCGCGAGATCGAGATACGGCCCGAGACGTTGCACATCGGGCGCCGGATGGGGTTCAGCCGTTCGCGCATCCTCGACGCCGACAATCCCGAGCGGGTCATCGCGCTCTCGGAGGGCATGGGCGTCAGCCTGGGTGCGCCGCCCCCCGGGTTCGCGCCGGTCGAGAACCCGCCGATCGACCTGCCCGACGAGAGCATGCTCCCGCCCCTGCACGTGGCGTACGGCGCCGAACGCAACGCCGACGGCGCATGGCAGTTGCGCGAGTTGAGCGACGACATCGCCTCGCCCGATGCCGCCCTCCACCTCGGGCCGATCCACGTGACGCTGGAGGCGGCGGCGACCGACTACGCGACGACCGCGGCGGGGGGCGACGTGCAGATCGAATCCTGGCACGTGATGTTCGTCACGCGCGGGAAGGTCGGCCCCTTCCCCGTGAGCTGCGACACCGAGGTGAACGGTGATCGCATCGGATGCGTGCTCACGCTGCGCGACGCGGGGAACGGTGACCGCACCGTCACCACCGCGTCGGCGACGTTCCGTCGCGTCTGACGCGACGTGGTTCAGCGATCGAGGTGCTTCGGGCTGGCGACGATCAACTTGTCGCGCACGGACAGAGCGAGGGACGGCCAGTCGTCGCCGTCGTAGGTGACGGCCGGGAAGGCGAGCTCTCGTTCCACCGTGGCGAGCAGGTTGGCGGCAACGCGGGCTTCGTATGACAACGCGGCGTCGTCGCCGGGGACCACCT
Organism: uncultured Actinomycetes bacterium; assembly: GCA_963819735.1. GTDB lineage: Bacteria > Actinomycetota > Acidimicrobiia > IMCC26256 > DASPTH01 > CAWFXC01. The sequence continues at coordinate 63,603 of CAWFXC010000005.1, forward strand.
TGTCGGTGAGGAGCTCGCGCACCGCGTCGAGCAGCTCGCGCGACGTCGGTCGCCCGAACGCGCGTCCATCGTCGGGGAGCGGCTCGGGGCGCGGGGCGACGAGTGCAGCGCGGCACGCGTCGGGGGCCAGCAGCTCGATGAGGTCCCACTCCTGCCCGGCGGTCCGCCGGCCCACCGCGGCCAGGTCGATCGACCGGACCCGGCCCGACAGGTGGTAGTCGGCCTGGATCATGCACCCGATACCCCAGGTCAGCGTCTTGGCGGTGATCCACCAGTGCAGCGCGTCGCGGTCGACGGGCCGTCCGCCCGCGGCCTCGTAGGCGACGACGAGCTCGTCGATCGTCCCGAGCCCGCCGACTTCGAGCGGTTCGCCGAAGCGCCACGCCTTGAGGCAGAGCCACGCGAGGTCTTCGAGGGGATCGCCGATGTGCAGGATCTCCCAGTCGATGACGGCGGCGAGGCCGGTGGGCCCGACGATGAGGTTGCCCATGCGCAGGTCGCCGTGGACGAGCGCGTCGGTGGCAAGGGGCGGGCGGTGGGCGAGGAGCCATTCGTGCGCGCGGTCGAAGGTCGCACTGCGGTCATCGAGCGCGAGATACTTGTCCCACACGCTCAGAGGATCGGCCGGGGCCGCGCTCGGAACCTCCGCGGGATCGATGGCGTGCAGACCAGCGAGGAACTCACCGAGCTCGCCGACCAACACGCGCCGGGCCGGCGCGTACTCCTCGCCGCGGAGGATGCGGCGGGCGATGGTCTCGCCCGGCACACGGCGCATGACCAGGCCGGCGGTGCCGAGCTGCGTACCGTCGTCGTCGGCGATGACTTCGGGCACGCGCAACCCGGCGCGTTCACACGCGCGCATGGCGTCGGCCTCGCGCCGCATCGCGCCCGGCGCGCCCCGACGGCCCGGTGGATCGCGGCGCAGGATCAGTTCCACGCCGTTGGCGCGGAAGCTCCACGTCTCGCGCGACGCGCCGCCGGTGAGGCGACGCAGCTCGGTGATCTCGACCGGCGCGCCGATCGCGGGTTCGACCGCGGTGGCGAGCCCCTCAGGCGCCGGCTGCGATTCCGACGGGGAGGTCATCGACGACCTGGTCGAGGTACTCGGACAGCCCGGCGCCGGTGAGCGTGCCGCACGTCCAGCGGGTCATGCCCTCGGTGATGCGCGTGACCTTGCCGGCGCGGCGGTTGCGCAACGGGATGCTCGACCACACGGTGCCGTGGAGCTCGTACGTGGTGTCGTCGGTCGTGACCAGCACCGTGCTGCTGGTGACGAACCCTTCGTCGTCGTACTGGGAGGCGAGGTCCATGCCGCGCACGGGCACGAGTCGAGTGTCGCCGTAGCGGTCGCGGTCGTAGACGTGTCCACTGACGTGCCGCGCGGTGGCGTCGGTCTCCTCACCGCGCAGCGTGCACCCGATCGCGAGCGGGCCGAAGTCGGCGGTGACCCAGCGGTACCACCAGATGCTCTGCCACACACGCGGTCCCCACGAGTGGTCGCGCAGGCCGAAGCTCTCGGTGAGCTCGAACTCGTCGTCGCCGATCCGCACCACGCCGGTGCTCGCCATGTGTTGCTCGGTGTGGCCGCGCGCGAACTGGTGGGCGGTGCCGGGCGGCGGCTCCTCACCCTCGTCGAACTCGGGCTCTCCGCCCGAGGGTTCGGCGACCGCGGTGAGTCGGAGATCGATGGTGCACGGTTCGTGCGGGTTGTTGGCGAAGGCGGCTTTCGGATCGGCCATCTCGCGCGGGTGGGTGAGCACGCACACCGTGCCCTCGAACGTGACGTGGTGCTCCTCGTACGGTGCCACCACTTCGAACCGCAGACCACCGGCATCGTGCGCGGTGTGCCCCTCGATGTGGGGACGCTCGAACATGAACCCGATCCGGCCGTCGGGGAGGTAGAGGCACACCGTCATCTCGGCGTACCCCTCGTTCGGCCGGGCGCCCATGCGCACCCACCCCCCGAACCCGGTCGGCCGGTCGGAGAAGCTGTAGTAGCGACTCTCGTTGAAGTTGGGGTCGTCGTCGGCTTCGTGGAGGAGGTCGTCCTCCGGTTCCCGTCGTACGCGCATGTGTGCTCCAGGCGAGATTGGGTGCTTCGGCTCGCTCCGGTTCGAGGACACTACCGAAGTTCGACGAACGGTCGCGGCGGCTACGGGGCCGGGGCCGCGTCGACTGCGTCGAGCGCCGCCTGCTTGGCCCACGCGTAGTCGGCCTTGCCCGACGCGTGCCGGCCGATGGGATCGCAGACGAGTACGGCGCGTGGTGCCTTGAAGCGCGCGACGGACTGCGCGGCGAACTCGCGCACATCGTGCGGGGTGAGCGAGGCTCCGGGGCGCAACTGAACGAGCGCGACGACTTCCTCCCCGAACCGTTCGCTCGGGCGGCCCACGACGAGCGCGTCGAGGACGTCGGGATGACGGCGGATCACCTCCTCGACCTCTTCGACGAACACCTTCTCGCCGCCCGTGTTCACGACCATCGAGTCGCGGCCGAGCATCGTGATCGTGCCGTCGGCGGCGAACGTCGCCCGGTCACCGGGCACCGACACGCGTTGCCCGTCGATGATCGGGAACGTGCGCTCGGTGGCCTCACGGTTGTCGAGATAGCCGAGCGGGATCCGCCCCGTGCGCGCGGTCCAGCCGATCTCGTCGTCGCCGGGGGCGAGGAAGCGCGTGTGGTCGGCGGAGAGCACCGTCGCGCCGGCCGAGGGCACGAACTGGCGCGTCTCGTCGCCCTTACGGGAGGCCCCGAACGCCATCCCACCGGTCTCCGACGATCCGTACCCGTCCCTGACCAGCAAGTGGGGGAGGAGTTCGAGCAACTCGTGCTTCAGCGCCGGGCTGGTGAACGCGCCCCCGGTTCCGAGACTGACGAGTGACGAGAGGTCGTAGTGGCGGTTCCGCAACTCCTCGACGATCGGCCGCGCGTAGGCGTCGCCCACGATCGTCATGAGCGTGACGTGCTCGCGTTCGGCGGTCTCGAGGATCGTGCGGACGTCGAACGGTTTGGCGTCGTCGTGGAGCACGACCGTCGCGCCGTTGTGGAGACCCGAGAAGACCGTCCACTGGGCCGCCGCATGCATCAGCGGGGGCGCGGCGAACCAGATGCCGGCGCCGACTGACGCGACGGCGGTGATCTGCTCGGCCGTGGCGCCCTCGATGCCGGCCATGGCCGACACGTAGGCGTCGGCCTGCCGCCAGAGCACACCCTTCGGGCTCCCGGTGGTACCGCCGGTGCACACGAGGTAGAGGTCGTCGGGAGACGGAGTGGGCAGGGCCGAGACGTCACCCGTTGCGGCGATCGCATCCTCGTACGCGATGCTCCCCGGCATCGGGGGGACGTCGGAGCCGTCGTCGACGTGGACGAGCAGCGTGCCGTCGAGGTCCGCGTCAGCGAGCAGGGCCGCGAGGTGCCGGTGGTACACGATGGCGTCGGAGCCGACCTGGTGCAGCAGCGCCGCGACCTCGCGTGGGTTGTAGTGGTGATTGACGTTGTACGGGACCGCCCGCGCCCGCCAGCTGCCGATCATCGTCTCGACGTACTCGGGGCAGTTCGACAACAGGATCGCGACGCGGCTCTGGCCGCACTCCCACCGCTCCAGCCCGGCGAAGTCGCGCGGCGGGTCGAGGCGCTCGTGGAGGAACGCGCCGAGCCTCCGAGTGCGCGCCTGGACCTCGGCGAAGGTGCGGCGGACGGAGGTCCACACCAGCATCTCGCGGTCGGGCGCCACCTCGGTGATGACGTCGAGCACGGGAGGGAGCGACCACTCGTTGGTCATGGCGGCACGCTACCAAAGCTCTAGATCTTTCGGGCAAAGCGCGTTACCGTACCGACGTGACCGAAGCCGTGAACGAGAAGCTCTACCTGCACGAGTTCGTCGACATCGTCGGGCACAACCGTGCGAAGTACATGTACCACATGACCGCGAACTTCTCGCCGATGGCGCAGGAGGACCGCGACCAGCTGTGTTACGGCGTGTGGGGGGTGCTCGGGAGCACGGGCCGATGGCCGCAGGTCGTCAACATCTGGGAGCTCGACGGGTGGGACGGCGCGGCGCCGTACTTCCGGCACGAGACCGGCGATCGGACGATGCAGGACCCGCGCATGGCGAAGTGGTGGGCGGCCGCGGTTCCGCTGCGCAACGGGGGCGACGACCGGCTGCTGGTTCCCGCGCCCTGGATGCGCACGATCAGCGAAGTCTGTTCCGATGGCGTCACCGGCGAGGTGTACGCGCACGAACAGGTCGGGGTGCGGCCGGGAACGTCGGCCGAATTCCTCGAACTGCTGCGGGAACGCGGGCGCGCGGTGCGCGAGCGCTACGGGTGGGAGCTCGTCGGCGCGTGGGAGACGTCGATGGTCGACGATTCCGAGTGCTTCCTGCTCTGGGCGATCCCCACGTGGGAGCAGTGGTCAGGGTTCGAGAAGGCGCAGCGCACCGACGACGACATCGTGACCTTCCGCCGGGACGCCCGCGAGCTCATCACGTCGACGCACCGCATCCTGCTGGTCGACTCGCCGTTCTGTCCGTTCAAGATCGGTCGCCAGCCGAGCCGCACCGACCGCACGGAGCCGTGGGACGAAGGCTGACGACGCTTACTTGACGTCTTCGATCTCGTAGATCGCGACGTGCTCGTCGATGGTCAACGGCAGCGACCACGCGAGCACCTCGGAGTGCTTCGGCCCCGCGGCGTACCGGTGCAACGCGTCGACGTCGGCGAAGACGGTGGTGACGACGTAGTGGCCCGGCCGGCGCGCGCCGGTCCGCGCGTCGATGCAGGGGCCGATCTCCGCGTGCAGGACGTTGGGGTCGGCGAGCACCATCTCCCGGGCCCGGTCGAGGGCCTCGGCGACGACCTCGGGCGCGACGGTCACGGTGGCGTGGACCCGGATCGTCATCGCGTGCCCGGGATCGCGCCCGCCGGCCAGCTCTCGTCGTCGGCGCGGGCCGTCGCCCGGTCGGGGCGGAGGCTGCGCAGCGGTGGGTGGCGCAGCAGCAACGACTGGGGCGAGGCCAGGCTGAGGTGCAGCCGCTGGGCTCGCGCGTCGAGCAGGCGGACGACCTCCTCCTCGTGCTCGGGCCCCGCTCGTTCCACGAAGTCGACCAGCTCGGCATCGGCGGCGGCCGCATCGGGACGGTGGCCGAGCATCCGGGCCAGGTCGTCGAGGTCGGCGGCGTCGAGTGCGGGCCCGATCTCGTCGACCCGCCGCAGGTGGTTCGCGACCCGGGCGAGGCCGACCCGCTCGTAGTCGTCGAGGAAGCCGGACGCTCCCGCGGCCCGGAGGCTCGACGTGAGGTGGCGGTACGCCGGCGCGTGACGCGTGGGGTGTGGCTCCGGGACCGCCACCGGTTCGAGGCGGTAGCCGCGCATCTCGGCGATGACCTCGAGCGCCCAGCGCGCGCCGTTGACGTACCACGCGAGGTACGACAACCAGTCGGTGCCGCGCAACGGGTCGGCGAGCGGCGGACCGACCGAGATGACGGACAGCGTGTTGTAGAGCACGGTGTGGTAGTCGACGACGTCGTGGTCGATCACGACGCCGGTCGCCGCTTCGTAGCGGGCCGCGGTGTCGGCGAGGTCTCCGACGTTCTTCAGCGTGTCGCGCACGCGCAGCGCGGCGAGATCCATCATCGGGTCGCCGACGTGCGCGTGTTCGAAGTCGAGGAGGCCCGTGATCCGGCCGTCGTCGAACATGAATTGGAACGAGTCGTAGGTGGTGAACCGCGCCTCGCGGTGCCGGTGCGGCGGCACGTTGCCGGCCAGCCACCTCCGCAGGAAGACCGCGACGGGGTCGGGCGGGATCCCCTCCATCATCCGGTCGTAGCCCGCCTCCATCTTGCGGAAGAACGAGAGGGCAGTGGCGGCGGAGTCCGCCGGAACCTCGAAACCGGCCACGGCCGCCGCGGTGAGCGGGATCGCGTAGATCCGGGCGAGGAGCGCGAGGTATTCGTCGACGACGCGTTCACGCTCGCGGTCGTCGGCCGCGAATGAGAGGTCGACGGAGCCATGCAGCCGGTCCATCACCAGCGCGTAGGGATCGTCGCAGAGCCCGAACGCGTGGGGTACGGGCAAACCGTGCGACTCCAGCAGCTCGTGGACGGCCACTTCGTCGGCGATCCGGTACGGCATCACGATTCGCGGCTCGCGCTCGCCGCGCGCGTGGAGCGGGAGGATGCGCCCGCCGACCTCGACGTCGATGTCCCAGGCGGGGCGCCACCGCGGCGCCCGGTCGACGCGGGTGACGCGGCCGTGCACCGTGCGCTCGACCCAGCCCGCGAGATGTGCCGCTTCGTCGCCGTCGCCCACTACCGATCCCGTCTGAACCTCGGCCCTGAATTTCTGCTCTGAACTTAGGGTGTGAGCGTCGACCCACCCCGCAGGTGGCCCGGAGTCGCGAGTGCAAATAAAGTTTAGATGTTTCCGTCGGGCGATGCGCCGGTGGAGCATCGCCCCGGGGGGAGTACAGCCATGACGTCGATCGATGTGCTCCTCTCGGAGGCACGCGAGTTCCTCGACGCGACGTGCCCGCTCCGCAACGAGTCCGACGACCGGTTCGTGTGGGGCGAGGGCTCCGACCGCGTCAACATCCTCGAGGAGGTCGACCCGGCGGAGGCGTCGGCGCAACTGGCCGAGGCGAAGCGCTACGCCGCGGCGCGGTTCGATGCCGGCTTCGGCTGGATCGCCGGCCCGGTCGAGTACGGCGGCCGGGGCGAGACCGCCGAACACGCGCGGGCCTATCAGGAGCTCGAGGCGCGCTACGAGGTCCCGAACCTCTCGATGCTCGTGATCGCCATCGGGTTCATCGGTCCCGCGCTCGCGGTGCACGCGAGCCCGGAGCTGCGCGCCGCGTACCTCCCGAAGCTGTACCGCGGCGACCTCGTGATGTGCCAGCTCTTCAGCGAACCCAACGCGGGATCCGACCTCGCGTCGGCCGCGACACGCGCGGTGCGCGACGGCGACGAATGGGTGGTGAACGGCCAGAAGGTGTGGACCTCGAGCGCGCACGTCGCCGATCTCGCCCTCGCGGTGTGCCGAACCGATCCCGACGTGCCGAAGCACCAGGGCCTCACGATGTTCCTGGTCGACATGCACGCGCCGGGCGTGGAGGTGCGCCCGCTGCGCCAGATGACGGGGACCGCAGGGTTCAACGAGGTGTTCCTCACCGACGTGCGCGTCCCCGACGCGCACCGGGTCGGCGAGTTGAACGCCGGCTTCCGCGTGATCCTCACCACCCTGGGGAACGAGCGGACCATCGCGACACGGTCGCGGTCTTCGGGCGGCGGCGCGGGGCCGTTCGAGCGGCTGCTGGGGGTCGTCGACACCTTCGGTGATCGGGGCGACGCCCGCCAACGCCAGCAGCTCGCGCAGCTGTACATCGGCGACCGGGTGAAGGAGCTCCTGATCGGGCGCTGGCGGGCATCGCTGCGTCCGGGCGTGACCCCCGGACCGGAGATGTCGGTGTTGAAGCTGCACTCGTGCCGGCACCACGCCGAGCTGGTGAGGATGCTCACCGACGTGCTCGGCCCCCGCCTGACCGCCGACACCGGGGAGTGGGGTTCGTTCGCGTGGGACGAGTTCGTGCTCTCGACGCCGGGGGCGCGCATCGGCGGCGGCACCGAGGAGATCGTGAGGAACACGGTGGCCGAGAAGGTGCTCGGTCTCCCGAGAGAACCGAAGGCACTGCCTCCGACTTCTCCACGCGCGCCGGGGACGGATCGAAGGTGGAAGTGGCGGTCGAACGATGACGGGGTGCGGTGCACCCCACGAACCCGAGGAGACGCGAGCGTGATCGACACCGCACGGAACAAGGAGATCGTCCTCGCCTTCTGGGGTTCCCGTCCCGAGGACCAGGCCGCGTATCTCACCGAGGACGCGTGCTGGCACCTGCCGACCTCGATCGGGCGGCACCGACCCGGCGGGACGGAGCTGCGCGGTGATCAGGCGCGGGCGATCTTCAACGAAGCGAAAGCGGTGTATCAGCCCGGCGGAAGCTGCGACGTGTTGCACGTTGTCGCCGAGGGCGATCTCGTCACCCTGCACTGCACCCTGCACGCGCGCACGACGAGTGGCAACGAGTACCACGGGTCGTATCACATGTTGTTCCGCGTCGAGGGCGACCGCATCGCCGAGACCTGGGAGTTCCTCGACACCGCGTACCTGATGGAGTGCATGGGTCAGCCGCCGGCGAGCTGAGTGCGCTCGCCGGCCGACAACACGAGGAGAAGAGGGGCAGCATGTCGGTAGGACGTCAGGCCGAGCCGATCAAGCTCGGCATCCTCCAGGACTTCACCATTCCACCCGGGAGCGGATACGACACCCAGCAGGACTTCCTCGACGCGTTCACGCTGGTGTTCCGCGAGGCGCAGGAGTCGGGCCTGCTCGATCGGCCGGTGGAGCTGGTCGAGCGCAACGCGAACGGGCTCCCGATCGGCAACGTGAAGTCGGTCATCGACGCGTACGGCGACCTGGTCGACGACGGCTGTCTCGCGGTCTTCGGCCCGCACATCTCGGAGAACACGATCGTGCTGCGCCGGGAGATCGAACGGCGGTTCCGGGTGCCGGCGATCAGCATCTGCGGCGCCGACGAGTGGCTCGGCAAATGGAGCTTCGCGCTGCCCAACGGATCGATGACCGACGAACCGATCGTCATCGCGCACCTGGCCGCCAAGGCCGGGGCCAAGACCGCGGGCGTGCTCGTCGAACGCTCGGTGATCGGTCAGTTGTACCTCCGCAACTTCCGCGACGCGTGTCGCGATTCCGGGCTCCGTATCCTGGCCGAGGAGACCATCGCGCAGACGGGCCAGGACATCGCCGAGGCGGTGCACTCGATCCATGCGTTCAAGCCCGACGTGTTGGTGCACCTCGGCTTCGGGTTCGGCGTGATGCGCATCAACGAGGCGCTTGACGCGGTCGAGTGGCAGCCGCTGCGCTACATGGGCACCGCGTTCGAAGATGGGTACATCTCCGACGAGATCTGGGACGCGTTCGTCGGATGGATCGGGCTGGAGCAGTACGACGAGGAGAACCAGGTCGGCCAGCGGTACCTCGATCGGTTCGAGGCCGCGTTCGGCCGTCGACCGGAGTACTACGCGTCGGTGGTCTGTCGCGACGCGGCGGTGGCGTTGGCGCGCGCGTTCGGGAACGCCGAACCCTTGTCGCCTCGGGGGGTGAGGGACGCACTCGAGCGGGTGAAGATGGTGCCGGCCGCATCCGGGGCACCGGGGACGACGATCTCGTTCGGTCGCTGGACGCGGCGGGGCTGGATGGGCCCCGGCTACCTGGTCGCGCGCGCCTTCAACCCCGATCGCACGACGAGCCGGCTCGCGGGTCGCTTCGAACCGACGTGAACGGATCGGTGGAGCCGCTCACTCGTCGCGTCGACGGACGGTCTCCGACAATGGCCCCAGGGTCTTGAGCAACGCTCCGTAGTCGAGCGCGCTGAAGGGCCACTGCGTGACGATCTTGCCGTTGCTCGTGGTGAAGTAGTTGTTCGACACCTCCCACGCGGTGCCGGCCATCTTCGACTGGAGCCACGCGTGGTACGGGTCGGCCCACGATCGCTTGACCTCGATCGCGGTGACGCCGTCGCGCATCATGCGCTTCACCGCCCGACGCGCGTAGGCGGCCTGGTTGCGCAGGTTCAACGCGATCTCGCCGCCGTTGGTACCCGGCCCGTAGAGCATGTTGAAGTTCGGGAACGTGGGCACGGTGACGCCGAGGAACGCGCGGGGCTCGCCGTCCCAGTAGTCCTGCAGCGTCCGACCCTCGCGCCCGACGACCTCGAGGTGGGCCAGGTAGTTGGTCGGTTGGAACCCGGTGGAGATCACGAGCACGTCGATCGCGCGTTCGATGCCGTCGACGTCGACGATGCCGCGCGGGGTGACCGACACGACGGCTCGGGGGACGAGCTCCACGTTGGGCTGCTTCAGCGCCGGGTAGAAGTCGGAGCTGAAGATCGTGCGCTTGCCCCAGAACGGGTAGCTCGGAGTGACCGCCGCCGCGAGGTCAGGCCGGTCCTCGAACACCTTGGCGATGTAGCCGCGTGCGGCCTGCTCGGCGGCGGTGTTCGCCGGCTCCCCGGGCCGGTAGGTGCCGCCGTCCCAGAGGCGCTTCTCGGCCTCCCAGTACCACCGCGCGCGCCGGTACCGGTACACCGCAGGATTGGAGAGCCGGGCGCGCTCTTCGGCGGTGTAGTCGCGGTCGCCCTTCGGGATCACCCAGCCGGGTTCGCGTTGGAAGACGTACAACTTGGCGACCAACGGTTGGAGCGCGGGGACCAGCTGGGAGGCGGTCGAGCCGGTACCGACGATCGCGACCGTCTTCCCGGCGAGGTCGTGCTCGTGCTCCCACCGCGACGTGTGGAAGCTCGGCCCCTCGAAGCCGTCGAGGCCCGGCCAGTCGGGGTAGCGGGGCACGTTCAGGAAGCCGACGGCCGAGATCAGCACGTGGCACTCGTGCTCCTCGCCAGTCGTGAGCGTGAGCCGGTAGACGTGGCGATCGTCGTCCCACACCGCGCGTTCCACGCCGGTGCCGAGCCGGAGATGGGGGAGGAGGTCGAAATCGTCGACCGTCTCCTCGAGGTACCGGTGGAGCTCGGCCTGGCGGGCGTGCGTGCGGGTCCAGTCGTAGCGCTTGAACGGGAACGAGTACACGTACGAGTCGACGTCGACCTCCGCGCCGGGGTACTGGTTGTCCCACCAGGTGCCGCCGACCCGCTCCGACTTCTCGTAGATCGTGAACGTGTCGATCCCCGCCTTGCGCAGGAGGACACCGGCCGAGATCCCGCCCATGCCCCCGCCGACGATCGCGACCTGCGGTGTCCCGCTCGGGCCGAAGAGATCAGTGGCGCGCTGCTTGCTCTGCTTGCTCATCGTCGTCCGCGACCTCGCGGCTCAGCGCACGAGGCCGCGTGGTTGGCCCAGCGGCAGATCGAGATGGGTCTGGATGCCCGCGGGCGCGGCGACGACTTGCGGGATCATGTTCACTGCGCTCAGCGCGGTCCACACGCGGCCCGTGTACCCGATGTCGCCCGACATGTCCTGGTCGACCGGTTCCAGCGTGAACCGGGTGGATCGATCGCCGGTGATCTCGACGATGTAGCGGTTCACGCCCGCGTGCTCGTAGCGCGGCGTGATGTTCTCGCCCATGCGCGCGTACGACTGGAACACGAGCACCGGGCGCCCGTCGACGATCGCCTCCCAGCGGTGGTGCATACCCGCGACCTTGCCCTTCGGGATGAACCCCGACTTCACCGTCATGTCCTCGTCGGCGACCGCGACGTCGAGTGAGTACTTGAACTCCTCGACGTCGAGACCGAGGCCGTCGGCCAGCATGACCAACGACTCCATGAAGATCTCCTCCATGTTGCCGATGATCGGCGCGGGGTCCTCGACGCACTCGACCGGATCGCGACCGAAGCCGAGTCCGGGGAAGTTCATCTCGTAGGACGGGTGCTTCGCGAGGAGGTAGATCTCGGTGAGCACCAGTTGGTCGATGCGGCCCATGAGCCGGGCACCGGTGAGCGCGAACACGTCGCCGATGAACCCGGGATGGATGCCGGCTCCGTGCAGCGACGTGCCACCCTCCTGGCACGCGGCTTCGATGCGGGCGGTCTGCTCGGGATCGCGCGCCTTCGGGTACGCGAATCCGACGGGCGTCACGATGTTCTTGCCCGAGCGGAGGATGGCGCACATGTCGTCGATGTCGATGTAGAGCGGCGCGTAGTTCACCGCGTCGGCGTCGAGGGCGAGGATCTCGTCCTTGTCCATCGTGCACGTGACGCCGAGCGGCTCGATGCCCGCGACTTCACCCGCGTCGCGGCCGTGCTTCGCCTCCGACGTGACGTACGTGCCGACGAGGTCGTAGATCGGGTTCTCGGCGAAGTGGCGGATGGAGATCTGGCCGATCGATCCCGTCGCCCACTGGATGACCCGGTACGTGCGTTGTTCGGTGCTCATCGATGCTCCCCCTGAGCGGAAATGCCACTAGACGGTCAGCCACTGACCGCCGTTGACGACGAGGTTCTGGCCGGTGATGGCGTCGGCGAGAGGTGACACGAGGAACATCACGGCCCCCGAGCACTCTTCGGGCGTCGGCATGTGGCCGAGCGGCATCGCCGCGCCCTTCGCCGCGACGAGGCGCGCCCGCTCTTCGTCGCTCGTGCCCTCGGGTGCGATGGCGCCGGTCGTGTTGTCGCCCTGGGTCGCGCCGAGGGTGAGGCTGTTGACGAGGATGCCCGAGTGACCGAGCTCGACCGCGAGCGTGCGGGCGAGGCTCGCGAGCGCGGCCTTCGACGCCGAGTAGGCGCCGAGGAGCTGCGGGTTGCTGAAGATGGCTCCGGAGTTCACGAGCACGATGCGGCCGCCGCCGCGCTCGATCATCGACGGGACGATGCCCTGCACGATGTTGAACGCCCCGAAGAGATTGACCTCCATGGTCTCGCGCCACACGGCTGCGTTCGAGTCCATCATCGGTTTCCAGTCGCCCTGGTGGTGGCCGTTCTGCACGAAGACGTCGACGCCACCGAAGTGGTCGAGGGTGCGGGCGACGAGGTTGGCGCAGCTCTCCTCCCGGCCGAGGTCGATCGGGCACACGAGCGGCTCGGGCCCGATGGCGCGGACCTCGGCCGCGACCTCCTGCAGGTAGGCCTCGCGGCGCGCGCCGAGCACGAGCTGTGCACCTTCGGCGGCGAACCGGAGTGCGACGCTCCGGCCCATCCCCGAGCCGATCCCGGTGACGATGGCGACCTTGCCGTCGAGCACTCCCATGGGTTCAGTCCCCTCCGATTCCGCGCACGTGATCGGGCAGCATCCGCTTGGCCAGCTTGCCGGTCGGGAGCCGCGGCAACTGGTCGAGGAACACCACCGACGTGGGACACTTGAAGTGCGCGATGTGCGCGCGACAGAACTCCTGGAGCTCCCGGCCGAACACTGCTTCGTCGGTGACCGGCTCCGCAAGCTCCACGACCGCGCGCACCGACTCGCCCATCTCGGCGTCCGGCACACCGATCACGACGACGTCACGTACGCCGGGGTGGCCGATCAACACGTCCTCGACCTCGCGCGGGTAGATGTTCACCCCGCCGGAGATGATCATGTTCGACACGCGATCGGTGAGGTAGAGGTAGCCGTCGTCGTCGAGCCAACCGATGTCGCCGAGCGTCGACCAACCGCGGTCGTCGAACGCGGCGGCCGTCTTCTCGCGGTCGCCGTGGTACTCGAAGCGTCCGGGCGACTCGAACCAGACCTGTCCCTTCTCGCCGTGGGGCAGCTCGTGGCCGTCGTCGTCGACGATGTGCGCGGCACCGAGCAGGGAGCGCCCCACCGATCCGGGGTGCGCGAGCGCTTCCTCCGAGCCGATGACGCAGAAGCCGACGCCCTCGCTGCCCGAGTAGTACTCCTGCACGATCGGACCCAACCACTCGATGGCCGCCCGCTTCACCTCGGGCGGGCACGGGGCGGCTGCGTGCACGACCACCTGCAGGCTCGAGAGGTCGTACGACCGACGCGTCTCCTCCGGCAGTTTGAGCAGCCGGATGAGGTGGGTCGGCACGAACTGCACGTGCGTCACCCGGTAACGCTCGATGAGGGCCAGGCACTGCTCGGGATCGAAGCGTTCCATGATCACGACCGTCGCGCCCAGGCGCTGGAACGTCGTGGACCAGCCGGCGGGTGCGGCGTGGTACAGCGGCGCCGGGCTGAGGTAGACGGAGCCCTTGGTCCCTCCGAACAGACCGGCGACGAGACCGCTGAACGCCGTGGGCGCGCCGAGCGGCGCGCCCACCGATTGCGGCTTGATGCCCTTCGGGCGACCGGTGGTGCCCGACGAGTAGAACATCCAATTGCCCTCCGACTCGTCGTCGACGGGGGCGGTGGGCTGGGCGGCCAGGGCCTGTTCGTAGGCGTCGAAGCCCGGGACGGGTCCACCGACCGCGAGGCGGAGCACGGCCTGCGTCGAGTCGATCAAACCGGCGACGGCATCGGCACATTCGGCGTCGACGATCAACGCGTTCGCGCCGCAGTCGTTCACGACGTACTGCACTTCGTCGGCCGAGAGGTGCCAGTTGATCGGGGTCACGTAGAGCCCCGACCGCATCGCCCCCCAGACCACCTCGAAGAACTCGTTGCGGTTGGCCATGACGAGCGCGACGTGGTCGCCGGTGCGCAGCCCCGCGCGCCGGAGCGCGTGCGCGACCCGGTTGGAGCGGGCTTCGAGCTCTCCGTACGTGAGGCGGACGCCGGTGTCGCCGGCGACGACCACCACCCGCTCCGGCGCCGTCCGCGCGAAGTACGTCGGGTGCTCGATGGCGTCGATGGGAACTCCTGCGCTAGTCGCGGACGAGAAAGGTCTAGATGTATTAGCGTGACCCGGCGTCTCAGCGCAAGACGGGAGGGCACGTGAGGGTCCACTCGCTGGTCGCGTAGGGACTCGGGGCGACGGCGACCGCAGTTCACTGCGCCGTCAGTACCGCCGAGCGCAACTCACGCTGCAATGAACCGCCGGCGTCGAGCGGCTAGCCCATCTCCACGTCGATGCGGAGACGGGTGAGCTTCAGGGTCTTGATGTACCAGCAGTCGCCGATCTTCTCGTACGTCTCGTGGTAGTGGCCGTAGCCGTGCATGTGCCGGAACGGCAGTTCGCTCCCCTCGCCGACCCAGAGGTGGTCCTCCATGGCCCAGATGCCGTTGGCGGTGGTGGGCGAGGTGAGCTCGATCTCGGGCATGTGTCCGTGGTGGCACGTCGTGACGCCCACCAGTTGGCCCGAGACGAACGTGATGATCTGTTCGCGGCCCTCGACGATCGACAGGTGCGCGGCTTCCTCGGTGGTGTCGAGGGTGGCGTCGGGCGCGAACACGTCGTTCCAGCCGTCCCACTGCTTCGTGTCCATGCAGCGGTAGTACCGCGCCTTCAGGCGCTTGATGTCTTCGATTGCCGCGGCTTCGTCGCTCATTGGGCCCTCCATTGTGGGTCGCGCTTCTCCATGAACGCACGGGGACCCTCGAGGGAGTCCTCGGTGTGCAGCACCCGCTCGCGGAACGACTCGGCGAGGATCTCCGCCTCGTGGAGCGGCAGGTCGATTCCCTTGCGGATGGCGAGGCGGGTGCCCCGCACCGCGAGCGGCGCGTTGCGGTTCACCAGTGCCGCCACCTCCTTGGCGCGCGCCAGGAGTTGGTCGCGCGCGACGACCTCGGTGACGAAGCCGAGCTCGTAGGCGCGTTGCGCGGTGAGTCGTTCGTGCTTGCCGACCAGCGCCATCCGCATCGCGACGTTCAGGGGGAGCGTCCGGGCGACCCGCACCATCTCGCGCCCGGCGACGAGGCCGATGCTCACGTGCGGGTCGAAGAATTGTGCGTCGTCCGACGCGATGGTGATGTCACCGGTGGTGACGAGGTCCATACCGGCGCCGCAACAGATGCCGTTCACCGCGACGATGATCGGCTTGGCCATGGTGCGGAACGGTGGGGTCGCCTCCTGGGGGGCTTCCCATTCCTTGTACTGGGAGAGGTACTTGCCCGTGTGCGGCACCTTGCCGTCTTCGGGGATCTTCTCGACGTCGGCGCCGGCGCAGAACGCCCGGCCGTTGGCCGCCACGACCAGGGTCCAGACGTCGTCGTCGCCCTCGGCGCGTGCGTACGCGTCGTGCAGCTCCTCGATCATCTGGTGGTTGATCGCGTTCAGGCGATCGGGCCGATTGAAGGTGATCACGGCGGTGCGCTCGCCCACCTCGTAGAGGATCGTCTCGTAGCTCATCCGGGCATCCTCCCTCAAACGACGACCGCGCGTGTCAGAGCGCGGCGAGCAACCGCTCGAGCAGCGGTGCGAACACGACGAGGTCGTCGGGGTCGGCCGGCGGCTCCGCCATCCCGTAGGAGAAGCTCCGGAGGCTCATGCGGACCAGGATGATGCCCAACCGGAGGCCGCCGAATGCCTCGTACCACGCGAGGTCGTCGAGGGCGACGCCCGACATGCGTTCGTAGGTTGCCACGGTCGCGGCGCGGTCGAACATCGCCGGCACCGCGGGCGCGCCGTACTGCGCGGCCATCCACGCGAAGAACTGCTGGAAGAACGTCGTCCACGCGACGTCGACCTCGGGGGGCCCGACCGTGGCCATCTCCCAGTCGAGCACGCCCACGGGCTCGAAGTCGCGGTAGATGATGTTGCCGGGGCGGCTGTCACCCCAGTTGAGCACGCTCCGCTCATTGGCGGGCAACGTGGCCTGGAGCACATCCAGCGCCCGCTCCAGGACGGGGATCCGCCGCCCGTCGCGCGCCCATTCGTAGTAGCTGCGGTGGTACGCGAGCTGCCGGGCAAGCGCGGTCGCGCCCGGCGTGTCGGGACGCAGGAACGCGGTGGACGCGTCGTCGGGGATCCGATGCAGTTGCGCGAGCACGGCGATCGTCGAGTGCTCCATCCGGGCCCAGTCGGCCGGGGTGCCCTGCAGGAACCAGCCGTTCGGGTCCATGAGGTAGTTCGGGCTGTCGGACGGAACCACGCCGTCGATGGCGCGCACGACGGTGAACGGCGCGCCGAGCCACGTCGGGGATCGCTCGAGGTGCAAGACCTGGGGCACCGGCACGTCGGTCGCGGCCCGCACGATCCCCATGGCGCGGCACTCGAGGTCGAGGTCGTAGGTGGGAAAGGTCGGGTACGGCGTGCCGGGCACGGGCGCGAGGCGGGCGACGAGCGGATCGCCGTCGAGCCGGAAGAGGACGGTGTCGTTCGACATACCGCTCTCGGGCGTCCGGAGGTCGGTGATCGTGGCGGCGTTCCCGCGCTGCGATCGGGCCCAGGCCGTGAGGCCGGCTTCGAGCGCGTCGGCGGTGCGGCGCCACGGTGTCGCTCCGGTCTCCTCGCTCTCGGCCATGGTCACCGTTCTCGCATCCGGGGGAGCACCCGTGTCAGCCGTTGAGGTCGGTCTCGATCCACTGGTGGTTCGACGGCGTGCAGTCGAAGGTACCCGCCTTGGCCGGGTACTGCCGGGCGTACTTGCTGCCGTCGAAGTTCAAGATCATGAAGCAGGCGGTGCTGACCTTGGCCCCGGGATCCATCTGGCCCCACATGCCGCCGGCCGAGAAGCTGTGCGTGTCCTTGATCGCCGTGAGCAGGTTGTCGCGGGTGAGACCGTTCACTCCGTTGGTCTTCACCACGCTCTCGACCGCCTGCTTGAACAGCAGGGTGGCCACCCAGCCCCACACCGCGAAGCCGTTGATCTTGTCCTGGCCCACGTACTTCACGAAGGCCGCGAGCGTCTTGTTGGCCTTGGTCTCGGTGAACGGCAGGAAGTTCATCGTGATGCGCGTGTTCGCCATCACCGTGCCCGCGGCCGTGGTCTTCTTGTCGTAGCACTGGATCTGGCAGGTCCAGACGAACTTCGGATCGGTGAAGCCCTGCAGTTGGGCCTCCTGGCGCATGGCGATCACGTTGTCGACCGGCGTGCCCGTGAGGTTGTAGTTGTCGCCGTTCTGCTTCATCTGCTGGATGACGGGCGTGTAGGCGGTCTGCGGATCGCTGCTGCTCATCGGGATCGTCTTGTCGATGTCGATGCCCGCCTTCTGGGCCATGAGCCCGAGCACCGAGCTCGACTGCTGGGTGGCCTTGGAGTCGCTGCTCACGATGAGCGGGCCCTTGAGCTTCCCGTACTTCTTCACGTAGTACTTCGAGTCGCCGACCTGGCCCTGGTAGCGCTGCGGATTCTGGTTGATCGTGGTGCAGTCGACCTGGCTGCCATTGACCGGGAACGACACCGGCGAGCAGGCCTCGGGCGTGCCGCTCGTGACCGCGGGGATGTCGGGGATCCCGGTGGTCTGCCCGGCCTGGTCCTTGCAGTTCACGATGTCGTCGACGCTGGCGATGAGGAAGGTCGCGGTGCCCACCATCGCGTAGTCGTTCCCGCAGGCGTCGATGTACCCGTTGCGGGCCTGCGTGGGATTCAGCTTCGAGTCGTAGAAGTCGAGCACGAGCTTGCGCCCGGCGATGCCACCGGTCGCGTTGATGTACTTGACCGCACCGGTGACGCCGTCGACCCCGCCCTGGAAGAGACCGGGCGCGATCGCGTTGTCGACGTCGGCGACGGTCGCGATGTGTATCTCCGTCGCGCTGACCCCGACCTCGGTGGCGGTGGGCTTCGCGTCGGCGGCGCCGCCCGTCGACGGCAGTGCCGCGACCGTCGTCGCGAGCAACGCCACCGCGACGAGCGCGCGGATCGCAGTGGCCCGAGTCGTGTGCTTCGACAAGATTCCCCCTGGGGCGTCGGGGCGGGCAGACGCACCGTCCGCGTGACACGTTGAGCCCGAAGATGTCAGACAATTCGCAACCCGTCAAGGGACGGAGGGCGGAATCGGCGGGGAAAGGTCAGATATCTCGCGGCCCTCGACGGATCTGTCGGCAGGCACGGAAACGTTATAATGTTTTGCCGCGGCGGCAGCGGTTGCCGGGCCGTTCGGGCTCGTCCAGGCTCATCGGGGCTCACGGACGCCCGGGAACCACGACCAGAGGAGAGCGACGGCATGGACCTTCCCTTCCGCGCGATCGACGCCGACCAGCACTACTACGAGCCGCTCGACTCCTGCACCCGCCACCTCGACCCGGCGTTCCGCGACCGCGGCGTGCAGGTGCTGCAGCAGGGTTCGCACTCGGTCCTGATCGCCGGCGGCCGCCTGTTCCGCTTCATCCCGAACCCCACATTCGACCCGATCATCGTCCCCGGCTGCCTCGACCTGATGTTCCGCGGCCAGGTGCCGGAGGGAGTCGACCCGCGCACGCTGCCGAAGGTCGAGCCGCTCAACTCCGCGTACCAGACACGCGAGCGAGCGGATCCCGTACCTCGACGAGCAGGGACTCGACCGCGTGCTCCTGTTCCCGACGCTCGGTTGCGGTGTCGAGCAGGCGCTGCGCTTCGACATCGCGGCAACGATGGCGACGATCACCGCGTTCAACCGCTGGCTGGAAGAGGACTGGGGCTTCGCGTACGAGGGCCGCATCATCACCGCGCCGATGATCTCGCTGGCCGACCCCGACGCCGCGCTCGCAGAGCTCGAGTACCTGATCGCCCACGGCGTGCGTCTCGTCAGCGTGCGCCCCGCACCGGTGCCCGACGGCCACGGGAAGGGCTACTCGCTGGGCGACCGACGCCACGATCCGGTGTGGGCCCGCCTCGCCGAGGCCGGGGTCCCCGTCGCGTTCCACCTCAGCGACAGCGGCTACGACGCGACGGTGTCGGCGGCGTGGGGAGGTTCGGAGCGCTTCGAGCCGTTCCGTTCGGTCGACGTGCTGTCGCGGCTGCTCGTCGCCGACCGGGCGATCCACGACACGATGGCGAGCCTGATCGTGCACGGTGTGTTCACGCGCCACCCGGGTCTGCGCGTGGCGAGCATCGAGAACGGCTCCGACTGGATGCACCTCCTCGTGAAGCGCCTGCGCAAGCAGTCGAACCAGACCCCGTGGGCGTTCGAGGAGCCGCCGATCGACACGATCCGGCGGCACGTGTGGGTCACGCCCTACTACGAGGAAGACATGCGCAAGCTGGCCGACACGATCGGGGTCGAACGCGTGCTGTTCGGCTCCGACTGGCCCCACGGTGAGGGCCTCGCCGAGCCGACCGACTTCGTGAAGGAGCTCCACGACTTCAGCGACGACGAGATCCAGGCCGTGATGCGCGACAACGCGCTCGCGCTCCTCGGGGAGCAGGTCACCCGTTGACCGCGGTCGACGAAGCGCCGGTCGCCGAGGCCGACCCCGGGCTCGACGACGAGGTCCGGGCTTGGCTCGCCGAGCACTGGGACCCCGACCTCAGCGTGAGGGAGTGGTGGTCGATCGTCGGTGACGCGGGGTGGAGCGCGCCGAACTTCCCGACGGAGTGGGGCGGCCGCGGCCGCTCGCCGCGGTCGCAGGTCGCGGTACGGACCGCGTTCGCGGAGCACGGCGCGGTGATCCCGCCGGGCGGCATGGGCCTGCTCATGGCCGCGCCGACGATCCTCACCCACGGCACCCCGGAGCAGATCGACCGGTTCGTGCCCGACGTGTACCGCGGCGCGGTCGCGTGGTGTCAGCTCTTCAGCGAGCCGGGATCCGGCTCGGACCTCGCCGGCCTCACCACCCGGGCGGTGCGCGACGGCGACCACTGGGTGATCGACGGCCAGAAGGTGTGGTCGTCGATGGCCACCGAAGCCGACTACGGGATGTTGCTCGCGCGCACCGATCCCGAGGCGCCGAAGCACGCGGGCATCTCGTGGTTCGCGTTCGCGTCGGACCAGCCGGGCGTCACCGTGCGCCCGCTCCGCGAGATCACCGGCCACGCGATCTTCAACGAGGTGTTCCTCGACGGCGCGGTGGTCGCCGACGCCGACCTCATCGGCGGGCTCAACAACGGCTGGGCGGTGGCGAACGCCACCCTCCTCTTCGAGCGCACGGGGATCGGTGCCGGCGGCACGATGTCGGGGTTCCCGCCGCCGGGCCCGAAGGGTGGCTTCCTCGATCTGCGCGCGGGCGACGCGGCGAGCGCGCGGCCGCCCGAGTCGTCGGGCAAGGTGCTGACCATCCCCGAGCTGTTCGAGCTGGCGCGAACGACTGGCCGGTTCGAGGATCCGTTGGTGCGCCAGAAGCTGGCCCGACTGGTCACCTACGCACGCACGGGCGAATGGACGGCCAAGCGCACGCGCTACGAGATGACGAAGGGACGGGGGGTCGGGCTGCCGAACATCGGCAAGCTCGCGCAGACCCGCATCATGAAGCTGTCGGCCGAGATCGCCTGCGACATCCTCGGGCCCGACGCGCTCCTCTGGTACCCCGACGGCCCGCTGCAGGGCAAGTACGCGGAGGCGCTCGTGTTCTCGGTCGCGTCGTCGATCTACGGCGGGACCGACCAGATCCAGCGCAACGTCATCGGCGAGCGCGCCCTCGGGCTGCCGCGCGAGCCCGACCCGAACAAGGGCCTGCCGTTCCGCGAGGTGCTCGAACACATCCAGGGGGCGGCCGGCGAAGGACGGAGTACATGAGCACGGTCCCGCGCGCGATCGACCTCCTGGTCAACACCGACATGGGCGACTTCGAGCCGCCCGACTGGATGGTGCGGGTCAAGGAGGACTACTTCAAGAAGGGGGCCGGTCGGTTCCCCAGTCGTGAGCTCGGCGAGCTGCTCGACGAGATGGACCAGCAGGGCGTGCAGCGCGCCGTCCTCATGATGAACATGGGCAAGCCCTCGGATCGCGTGCGCTCCTTCGTCGACGCGCACCCGGAGCGCTTCCGCGTCGGCCTCGGTGGGCACGACCTCCTGAAGCCGATGCGCAACTTGCGCAACCTCGAGCGGTTCGTGCAGGACTGGCCGGTCGCGTACACCGTGGTCGGGCCCTCGTTCTGGGGTGACGGCGTGTACCCGCCGACCGACGCGGTGTACTTCCCGCTCTACACGAAGTGCTGTGAGCTCGACCTCCCGCTCGTGATGAACGCGGGCCTGCCCGGCCCGCCGATCCCGGGCGACGCGCAGAACCCGGCGCACCTCGACCGCGTCTGCTACCGGTTCCCGGAGCTGAAGCTGGCCATGATGCACGGCGCCGATCCCTGGTGGGACATGGCGATCCGGCTCATGATCAAGTACGGGAACCTGCGGTTGATGACCTCGGCGTGGGCGCCGCGGCGGCTCCC
Source organism: uncultured Actinomycetes bacterium (assembly GCA_963819735.1). Classification (GTDB taxonomy): domain Bacteria; phylum Actinomycetota; class Acidimicrobiia; order IMCC26256; family DASPTH01; genus CAWFXC01. The sequence continues at coordinate 85,244 of CAWFXC010000005.1, forward strand.
GGAGTCGCTGCTGCACTTCATGCGGACGCGCGGCAAGGACCGCATCATGTTCGCCTCCGACTCGCCGGTGCTGTCGATCACGCGTTGTGTGAAGGAGGCCTCGGAGCTCGACCTCCCGCCCGAGGTGCTCGACAACTACCTCTACGGGAACGCCAACGCCTTCTTCTTCGGCGAAGCAACGGAGTCGACATGACGAACACCGAACGGGATCCCCGAGTCCACCTCGAGCACGACCCCGAGACCCACGTCGCCCGGATCACGATCGACAACCCCGAGCGCAAGAACGCGTACGACCCGCCGATGCGGCAGCAGATGCGGGCCGACCTCGATCAGCTCGCGGCCGACGACGACATCAAAGTGGTGATCCTGCGCGGCACCGGCGGCGTGTTCAGCACCGGCGCCGACATGAAGAACGCGTACGCGTGGTACGGCGGCAACGGCGAGAACCGTCGCCCGAGCCAGCGGCGGCGACTCGGCGTCGACCGCGAGAGCTTCGCCTTCTACCACGAGTTCCTCTACTTCCCGAAGGTCACGGTGGCGCAGGTGGAGCGCTACGCGCTCGGCGGTGCGTTCGAGCTCGCGCTCATGGCCGACATCACGGTGGTCGGCCGCGACGCGTGGATCGGGATGCCCGGCGCCCAGCTCCTCGGCCCCGCGCTCGGCAACCTCCACCTCTTCTTCCATCGCCTCGGACCCGTCCTCGCCCGACGGCTGCTGCTCACGGGCGACCTGATGAGCGTGGGGGAGCTCGAGCACCTCGGCACCTTCACCGAGGTGTGCGACCCCGACGACGTCGCGGCCCGGGCCGAGCTGTGGGCCACCAAGGTGGCGCGGATGCCGGCCGACGGGCTGGCGATCGCCAAGACCGGCTTCGGGTTGGTCGAGCAGACGCAGGCCTACGTCGGCGAGGAGGGCACCGGCTACATGCTGCACGCCTTCGCGACCAACCTCCGCTTCGAGGCCGACGAGTTCAACTTCGTCAAGGCCCGGGCGAAGCTCGGCACCTCGGGGGCGTTCAAGTTGCGCGACGAGCACTTCGCCGTCGACGACTTCTCGTGAAGCCGGGCGCGCTCGCCCGCGTGCCGGAAGCCGTGCGATCGTACGGGTGATCGTCCGATGATCGAACCAGGTGATCGACAGGGGGAAGAAGCAGTGGCGACAGTGCGCGCAACGACGGAGTCGGGAACGTGGCCGTGAGCGGGCGCCTCGACGGCAAGGTCGCGGTGATCACCGGCGGCGGTTCCGGGTTCGGCCAGGCCGCGGTGCTGCGGTTCGCGGCCGAGGGCGCCCGGGTCGTGATCGGCGACCTCAACGAAGTAGCCGCCCGCGCCACCGTCGACCAGGTCCCCGACGGTGCCGAACGGGTGGCGGTCGTGGTGGGCGACGTCGCCGATCCCGCGGTGTCGGCGCGGCTGGCACAGACCGCGGTTGAGCGGTTCGGCGGCCTCACCACGCTCGTGAACAACGCGGGGATCTCGCAGGGGACACAGGGCGACACGTGGGACATCCCGCCCGAGCGGTGGGACCAGGTCCTCGAGGTGAACCTGCGCAGCGTCTACTCGTGCACGCGGGCGGCCGTCCCCGCGATGCTGGCGGCCGGGGGCGGGTCGATCGTGAGCGTGGCGTCGATCGCGGCGTCGGTGTGTGTGGGCGGCGCGGCGTACGCGGCGTCGAAGGGCGGGATCCTGAGCTACACCCGCCACATCTCGCACGAGCTGGCGGCCCGTGGCGTGCGGGCCAATTGTGTGTCACCGGGCTTCATGCGGACGCCGATGACCACCGGCGAGCGCGACGGCTTCGACGCCGACGCGCAGGCGCAACGGCTCGCCGGATTCGCCAAGCGCGTGCCGATGGGCGAGGTCGGCAGCACCGACGACATCGCCAACGCGATGCTGTTCTTCGCCAGTGACGAGTCGCGGTACGTCACCGGGCAGGAGCTCGTGGTCGACGGGGGCTACCTCGTCCGATGACGTTCGAGACCATCCTCTACGGGACCGATCCCGAGTCCGGCGTGGCCACGGTCACGCTCAATCGACCCGAGCGGCTCAACGCGTTCAACCGCCGGATGTGCGAAGAGGTCCAGCAGGTCTGGCGGATCATCAAAGACGACGACGACGTGCGCGCGGTCGTCGTACGCGCCGCGGGTGATCGCGCGTTCTCCGCCGGGCTCGACGTGCAGGAACCGTTCGGGCAGCCGGAGCTCGTGTGGAACCACACCGACCCGGGCGCGATGCTCTCGCCCAAGGGCAACGAGCTTTGGAAGCCGGTGGTGTGCGCGGTGCACGGCATCTGCACCGCCGGCGCCTTCTACTTCGTGAACGAGTCCGACGTCGTCATCTGCTCGCCCGACGCGACCTTCTTCGACTCGCACGTGACGTTCGGCATGGTGTCGGCCATCGAACCCGTCGGGCTCATGCGGCGCGTCGGACTCGGCGACACGTTGCGGATGGCGCTGCTCGGGAACCAGGAACGGGTCGGCGCGGAGACCGCGCTGCGCATCGGTCTCGTCACCGAGGTGGTGGCGCGCGAGGACCTGTGGAGCCGCGCCGACCAACTCGCGAGCACGATCGCCTCGTATCCGGCGGCGGCGACGCAGGGGACCGTGCGGGCGATCTGGGAGTCGCTCGACAAGCCGTACCGGGCCGCGGTCGAACAGGGCCTCATGTACACGCGGCTCGGGAACCCGATCGGCATGGCCGAGGTAGCCGAGGCCGGGCGCGAGGGGCGCGAGGGGCGCGGCGGGCGCGGCGACCGGGCGCCGGAGATCCGATGAGCGGCATCGCCGAGCGCATCCGCGCCGTGCTCGAGCTCGACCCGGCGGCGCCCGCGATCGAGTTCGACGGTGGGTCCTCCACCTGGGGTGACCTCGCGGCCGCTGCCGACGAGGTCGACGCCGCGCTCGCGTCAGTAGGGGCGGGTCGAGGAGCGCCCGTCGGGCTGCTGCTGGCGAACCGGCCGGCCGCGGTCGGGCTGCTCCTGGGTGTGCTGCGCGCCGACGCGTGCGCGGTCACGTTGAACCCGCACCTCGGGGCGGAGCGGGTCGGACGCGATCTCCGCGACCTCGACCTCGCGATACTCGCCGGTGACGCGGTCGACCTCGAGCGGATCGACACCAATGCCGCCCGTCGCCCGGTGCTGTCGCTCCGCGGCCTCGGCGGCCAGGCGTCGCTGGCGCGGCCGGCGGACGGCGGCCGCGAACCCGTGGCGAACGTCGACGGGGTTGCGGTGCGGATGCTCACGAGCGGCACGACCGGTCCGCCGAAACGAGTTGACCTCGCGTACTCGACGCTCGAACAGGTGATGGTGGGGGCAAAGCACTACGAGGCGAACCCGCACGACCTGCTCGCGCTGCGGTCGGGCGTCGTGATCGTGAACGCGCCGCTTGTGCACCTGAGCGGGGTGTTCCGCGTGCTCCAAGCGGTGCTCGACGGGCGGCGCATGGCGCTGCTCGAGCGCTTCACCGTCGCCGGTTGGGCCGACGCGGTGCGCCGCTACCAGCCGAAGACGGTGAGCCTCGTGCCCACCGCGGTGCGCATGGTGCTGGAGTCCGACGTGGAAGACGATCTCCTCGCGGGGGTCAAGTCGGTGATCTCCGGCACCGCGCCGCTCGACCCCGAGGTCGCCGATGCGTTCACCGCACGATTCGGGGTGCCCGTGCTCACGGCGTACGCCGCGACCGAGTTCGGCGGTGGCGTCGCGGGCTGGAACCTGGCCGACTACCGGGAGTTCGCGGCGGCCAAGCGGGGGAGCGTGGGCCGCGCGCATCCGGGGTGCTCGCTACGCGTCGTCGACCCCGAGACCGACGCGCCGCGGCCGACCGGCGAGGTGGGCCTGCTCGAGGTGCAGGCCGCGCAACTCGCCGAGGAAGGCTGGATCCGCACCACCGACCTCGCCCGCATCGACGACGACGGCTTCGTGTGGATCCTCGGGCGCGCCGACCAGACGATCCTGCGAGGCGGCTTCAAGGTGCAACCCGACGTGGTGCGCAGCGCGCTCGAGCGTCACCCGGAGGTGCGGGGCGCCTCGGTGTTCGGCGTCGACGACGAACGGTTGGGTCAGATTCCGGTGGCGGTCGTGGAGCTGCGCACCGGCAGCACCTTGACCGCCGACGACCTGGTCGCGCACCTCGAGCCACAGCTGGCGCGGTACGAGCTGCCCGCGCACATCCTCATCGTCGACGCGTTGCCGCGGACGGCGTCGGCGAAGGTCGATCTGGCGGCGACGCGGGCGTTGTTCGGGGCCGCGGTCCCGGCGGACCGATGACCGGCGCGAACCCGGTCGAACGCTGGACGTTCGGTGAGCGTCCGCTCGACGAGACCCAAGAGCTCGCGGCGGTGGTGCGCGACCTCATGGGCACTGCGCTCGCGCGGGAACTGCCGTCGGCCGAGGTGCGCGCGCTGGTGGGGGAGTTGCGGGCCGCGCAGAAGCGCCTCGCGGCGGAGGCCCCCGCCGACCTGCGACCGCGCGTCGGCGCCGACCTCGACCCCGCCCGGCGGGTCTACATCGACCACTCACGCGACGTCGGCGACTTCAACGCGTGCTTCCCGCGCTACGAGATGACGGTGTCCGACGATCGGGCCGAGGGCCGGGTGACGTTCCCGGTCGTGTACGAGGGCCCGCCAGGTGTCGTGCACGGCGGCTTCCTCGCGGTGTTCTTCGATTGCGTCCTGCAGCAGCTCAACTGCGACATGGGTCGCGCGGGCAAGACCCGCGATCTTTCACTGCGCTTCCGTCGGCCGACGCCGATCCTGACCGAGCTCGAATTCGTGGGCGAGCGCACGCTCACCGACAATTCGATCCAACTCCACGCCGAGTTGCGCCTCGACGGTACCGTCACGTGCACGGCGGAGATGAGCGCGGTGCTGGGTGACCTCGCCGCGCTCCCGGCGGTCGGGCCGCGGCGAACCGCGTGAGAACGGTCGGCGAGGTCCTGCACGCGCAGGTGCGCGAGCGCGGCGACGCCGACTTCGTCGTCACCGAGACCGAGCGGCTCACGTACGCGGCGGCGGAGGAGCGGTCGGGTGCGCTCGCCCGCGGTCTCATCGCCGCCGGGGTCGGCAAGGGTGAACGCGTCGCGGTGCTGCTGCCTTCGGGCATCCCGTTCATCGTGGCCTGGCTCGCGGTCGTACGGATCGGCGCGGTCGCGGTGCCGATCAGCACGTTCTCGAAGGCGGACGAGCTGCGCGACATCCTGGCCCGGGCCGACGTCGGCACGCTGCTCGGCACCACCACCTACCGGGGCAACGACTACGTCGGCTTCCTGCGCGACGGCTGCGGCCTGGATCTCTCGGCGCCGGGACCGGTGGCCACACCCGCCGCGCCATCGCTGCGGCGGGTGTACCTCGACGGCGCGCCGCTCGGTGGCGGGGTCCTGCACCCCGACCACGAGGTCGCCGCGCTCACGGCCGCGGGCGCCGCCGTCGGCGACGACCTGCTCGCGGCCGTCGAGGCCGACGTGGCTCCCGCCGACCGCATGGTGATCGTGCACACCTCGGGTTCGACGAGTGCGCCGAAGGGTGTGATCCACGACCACGGCCCGCTGGTGCAGCACCTCGAGCACCTGAATGGGCTGCGCGCGCTCAACGTGGGCATGCGTTACTTCTCGATGTCGCCGATGTTCTGGATCGGTGGGCTCGCGTACAACCTGCTGGGCGTCCTCGTCGCCGGCGCGACCCTGATCGCACCGGGATCGACCGACGCGCGTGAGACGCTCGACTTCCTCGAGCGCGAGCGGCCCGAGATGGTCAATGGGTACGCACAGTCGATCGCGGGGCTGCTCGCCGATCCCACGTTCGCGTCGCGCGACTTCTCGTCGGTGCGCGCCGGCAACCTCTACCCCATGCTGCCCGAAGCGTCGCGGCCCCGCGACCTGGAGTTGCGTCACAACATGTTGGGCATGACCGAGGCCGGGAGCGTGTGCCTGGCCGAGCCCGACGAGTCGGAGCAGCCCGAGCATCGCCGCGGATCGTTCGGCCGTCCCGTACCCGAGCTCGAGGCGCGCGTCGTCGACTCCGAGACCGGCGCGGAACAAGCGACCGGTGAGCGGGGCGAGCTCTGGCTGCGCGGCCCGCTCCTCATGGAGGGCTACTACGGGCGCGAACGCTGGACCACGTTCACGCCCGACGAGTGGTACCGCACCGGCGACCTCTTCCACCGCGACGAGGAAGGCCTGTTCTACTTCGCGGGCCGGGGTGACGACATGATCAAGACCGGCGGGGCCAACGTGTCGCCCCGCGAGGTGGAAGCCGTGCTGCAGGACGTCACCGGTGGGCTCCTGCCGATCGTGGTCGGCGTACCCGACCCGGAGCGTGGCGCCATCGTCGCCGCGGTGATCGTCGCGGGTGCCGACGTGCCGCTCGACTTCGACGACGTACGCGAGCAGCTGCGGGCGCGACTCTCCGCGTTCAAGGTGCCGCGCAAGTTCGTGCGGCTCACGCCCGCCGAGCTGCCCACCCTGTCGAGCGGGAAGACGGACCTGCGCCGGCTAGTGGAGGTGCTCGGTGAGCACTGAACGCCACACTGTCCCTGCGCTCATCGCGGGCTGGGCGGTCGCACGGCCCGGCGCGGCAGTTCCTCGTCGCCGACGACGCGACACTCACCTACGCCGACCTCGACCGCCTCACGCGCGACGTCGCGGCGTACCTCGCCGCGCACGGCGTGGTGAAGGGCACGCGCGTCGGCGTGATGATGCCCAACGGTGCCGCGTGGGCGGTGGCCGCGCTCGGCGTCGCGCGCGTCGGCGGGGTGATCGTGACCCTGAGCACGCTGCTGCGACCGCCGGAGTTGGAGGCGCAGTTGCGGACGGCGGCGGTGGAACACCTCGTCCTGGTCCCCGAGTTCCGGGGCCGTCACTACCTCGACGATCTGCGTGAGATCGCCCCCGCCCTGGTTCCGCACGACGCGCCGCTGCACGACCCCACGCTGCCGCGCCTCCGCTCCGTTCTGGTGCCGCCGGAGTGGTCGGCGCCCGACGGCCCGCGCGCCGATGCTGCGCTCGTCGACGCGCTCGAGGCCGCGGTCCGGCCCGCCGACGACCTCGCGATCATCTTCACCTCCGGCAGTCGCGGTACGCCGAAGGGCGTGATCCACACCCACGGTGGTGCGCTCGGCGCCACCGAGGCCGGGCTGGAGGCTCGCTGCGTGACCGCTGACGACCGGCTCTACGTGCCGATGCCGTTGTTCTGGGTCGGCGGGTTCGGCACCGGGCTGCTGTCGGTGTTGCTGGCCGGGGCCGCGCTCGTCATCGAGGCCCAGCCCGAGCCGGCGCGCACGCTCGCGCTCCTCGAGCGCGAGCGCGTGACCCTCTTCCGCGGTTGGCCCGACCAGGCCGCGGCCGTGGCCGCCCATCCGGCGTTCCCGGCGGCCGATCTCTCCGCGCTGCGGCCCGGCAGCCTCCAGGCCGTCCTGCCGGCACCGGCGGCGCCGGGCCGGCGCGCCGGGCTGCTCGGCATGACCGAGTCGTTCGGTCCGTACTGCGGCGACCGCATGGACCGCGATCTCCCGCCCGGCAAGGAGGGGAGTTGCGGGCGCCCGTTCGCCGACGTCGAGGTCCGCGTGGTCGACCCCGACACGGGCGTGGTGTGCGCGCCGGGTGTGATCGGCGAGCTGCAGCTTCGCGGGCGCAACCTCATGCGCGGGATCTGCGGGCGCACGCACGACGAAGTGTTCACCGTCGACGGCTTCTACCCGACGGGCGACCTCGGTGAGATCGACGACGACGGCTACGTGTTCTTCCGGGGCCGGCGCGACGACATGTTCAAGGTGAAGGGGGCCAGCGTGTACCCGAGCGAGGTCGAGGCCGCGCTGGTCATGCTGCCTGCGGTGGCGCGCGCGTTCGTGGTCGACGTCGAGCAGGACGGGGTGACCGCGGTCGGCGCAGTCGTGGTGCTCGCGCCCGGGGCCGAATGCAGCGTGGAGGACCTCGCCCGTGACGCGCGGGCGCGGCTGAGCGCGTTCAAGGTGCCCACCCGCTGGCGGCCGGTCACCGCGGCCGAGGTACCGACGACCCCCACCGGCAAGATCGACCAGCCGGGGCTGCGCCGGATGCTCGCCGAGGCGTGAACCGTCGCGCGTGTGCGGGCCGGGCCCCGATTTGACCGTCCCACAAAGGTCTGACATCTTGCGGCAGGTGAGCTACGCCTCCGTGCCCGGGGTGAACCTGGAGCTCGCCGGCGGCGTCCTGCGCATCTGCCTGGCGCGGCCGGCGAAGCGCAACGCGCTCGACGACACGATGATGTACGGCCTCATCGACGCGATCGACGCCGCCGGCCGCGACGAGGCGGTCCGCGCCATGGTCCTGACCGGGGAGGGCGACGACTTCTGCGCCGGGTTCGACATCATCGGCCGCAACGCGCCGGGGGCCCCGAAGCCAGCGCGTCGGCAGCCTGCAGCGGCGGCTGCCGTCGCACGCCAACCGGCTCGTCCCGCTGGTGGCGTCGGTGCAGACCCCCGTCGTGTGCGCGGTCCGGGGCTGGGCAGCCGGCATCGGGCTCAATCTCGCCCTGGCCGCCGACTTCACGATCGCGACGCCCGACGCGAAGTTCTGGGCCCCGTTCACGCAGCGGGGGTTCACCGCCGACAGCGGCGCCACGTGGATGTTGCCGCGTCGGATCGGCGAGGTGCGGGCCCGCGAGATGCTCGAGCTGAGCCGGGTCGTCTCGGGGGCCGAGGCGGCCGACTGGCAGATGATCCACCGGTCGGTCGCGGCCGACGACCTCGACCCCGCAGTGGAGGAGCTGGTGGCGCGGCTCGCGGGCAGCGCGACCGTCGCGGTGGGCCTCACGAAGTGGTTGCAGTTCGCCGGCGCGCAGACGACGCTGGACCAGCACCTGCGCAACGAGGCGTTCGCCATGGAGCTGTCGTCGCGGAGCGAGGACTTCCGCATCGGCATGAAGGCGATGATCGACAAGACCGACCCGGTGTTCACCGGGCGCTGACCACGCGACACGACAGACGCGCGACACGACAACCGCGCGATAAGACACGACGCGACACGACACGAGAGGCGAGGGGGAGCGAACGGTGAGGCTCGAAGGAAAGGTCGCTCTGGTGACGGGCGGGACGCGCGGCATCGGCCGCGGGATCGTGCAGATGCTGGCGGCCGAGGGCGCGGGCGTGACGTTCACCGGTCGGTCGGAGGCCAACGGCGCCGAGGTCGAGGCGCTCGTGGCCGCGGCCGGCGGTCGGGCCACGTTCGTGCGCGCCGACAACGGCAACGAGGACGACGTGGCCGCGGCCGTGCGGGCGGCCGTCGACGAGTACGGCTCGCTCACGGTCCTGGTGAACAACGCGATCTCCGACGACACGGGGAGCGGTCGCGACAACCACATCGACGAGATCGACAACGAGACCGTCGACAACATCATGCGCATCGCGGTGATGGGGACGTTCTGGGCGTGCAAGTACGCGGTGCCCGAGATGCGCCGGGCCGGGAGCGGCTCGATCGTCAACATCTCGGCGAGCTCGTCGAAGCGCGCCCTGCCCCACCGCCCCGCGTACCACGCGTCGAAGGGCGCGATCAACGCGCTCACGCGTCAACTCGCGGCCGACTACGGCCCCGACGACATCCGCGTCAACACGATCATCGTCGGCTTCATCTACACCGGCTCCGCGACCATGACCGCCATCCTCGACGACCCGGCGGGCCGGGCGGCGGTGGAGCGCAACATCGCGGTGCCCCGCCTGGGCGAGCCGGCCGACATCGCCGCCGGCGTCGTGTACCTGGCGTCCGATGAAGCGAAGTACGTCACCGGTACGGAGCTCACGATCGACGGCGGCGCGCTCTGCCGGCAGGCGCTGCCCGAGTTCGACTACGCCGCGATGCAGGGGCAGTAGCCAGTGGACGTCGTCGTCACCGAAGACCAGGAGTTCTTCCGGGACACCACCCGGAAGTTCCTCGAGCGGGAGTGCCCGCTGCCGCAGGTGCGCGCGCTGGTGCGGAACCCCGACGGCTTCGAACGCGGCTACTGGAAGCAGGGGGCGGAGCTCGGCTGGACGTCGCTGCTCGTGCCCGAGGAGCACGGCGGCGGCACGATCAGCGGCTCGGGTATCGCCGACCTCGCCTGCCTGGCCGATCTGTTCGGCGCGCACGTCGCGCCGGGCCCACTGCTGCCCACCAACCTGGTGGCGGCGGCGATCGGGCGCGCCGGCACTGCGGATCAGCAGGCCGAGTTGCTCCCGGGTCTCCTGGCGGGCGACACCGTGGCGACGTGGGCGCACATGGAACACGGAACGTCGCCGCTCGAGCGACCGACCGCGGTGACCGCGGCGCGCGACGGTGACGGCTTCGTGCTCACGGGCGTGAAGACGCCGGTCGAGGCGGGCGCGCAGGCCGACGTGCTGCTCGTGTCGGCCGTGCTCGAGGGTGTGCCCGTGCAACTCCTCGTGGATACGCACGGCGACGGCGTGACGATCACGCCGCTGGAGAGCGTCGACATGGTCCGCCGCTACGCGCGGGTCGACCTCGACGGTGTGCCCGTCTCGGGCGACGCGCTGGTCGGCGCGCCCGGCGAGTCCGGTGCCGCCGACCTCGACTGGCAGCTCGCGCTCGCGGGCGTGGTGCAGAGCACCGAGTCGGTGGGCGCAGCGCAGGTGGTGTTCGACCTCACCGTCGAGTGGGCGTTCGACCGGTACACGTTCGGTCGGCCGCTCGCGTCGTACCAGGCGCTGAAGCACCGCTTCGCCGACATGAAGCTCTGGCTCGAGGCCAGTCACGCCATCGCGGCCGCCGCCGCGATCGAGCTGCACGAGCAGGATCCGGCGGCGAACGAGACCGCGAGCGCGGCGGAGGCCTACACCGGCGACTACCTCACCGAGTTGGCGCAGGACTGCATCCAGATGCACGGCGGGATCGGCCTGACCTACGAGCACGACATCCACCTTTTCCTCCGCCGCATCGTGGCCGACCGCCTCACCTACGGGACGCCGGCCGACCACCGCCGGCGGATCGCTGACTTCCGGGAGCTCACATGACGACCACCGCCGGGAGCACTGACCGCGCCGGCGCGCCCGACGAGAGTGTGAGCGACTTCCGGGCCCGGGCCCGCGTGTGGCTCGCCGCGAACATCCCACGGAGCGAGCCGGGCGCCGACATGCTGGCCCGGCGCCGCACGATGACCACGGAGGAGGAGTTGGCGGAGGTCACCCACCAGCGCGGCCTCCAACGCCAGCTGTGGGACGGCGGATTCGCCGGTATCTGCTTCCCGCGCGAGTACGGCGGGCGCGGCCTGAGCCCCGAGCACCAGCGGGTGTTCAACGAGGAGAGCAACGGCTACCAGATGCCGAGCATCCTCCAAGTGCCGACGTTCGTGCCCTGCGGCGCGGTGCTCCTCGACTTCGGGACGGAGGAGCAGAAGCGCACCTACATCCCGCCCATGCTCAAGGGCGAGGCGATCTGGATGCAGTTCCTCTCCGAGCCGAGCGGCGGGTCCGACGTCGCCGGCGCGCTCACTACCGCGGTGCGCGACGGCGACGAGTGGGTGATGAACGGATCGAAGATCTGGACCACCGGCGCGTGGTTCTCCGACTACGGCCTCTGTCTCGTGCGCACCAACTGGGACGTCCCGAAGCACCGCGGCCTCACGGTCTTCATCGTGCCCATCCACGCGCCGGGAGTGGAGCTGCACCGCATCGAGATGATCGACGGGAACCGCGAGTTCTGCCAGGAGTTCCTCACCGACGTGCGCGTGCCCGACACCGACCGCGTCGGCGACGTCGACGACGGTTGGACTGTGGGCACGCGGTGGATGTTCCACGAGCGCAATGCGATGGGCGGTGGCTCGCCGTACGTGAGCGGCGTGCGCCACAGCAACGTGGAGGTTCCCGGCCGGGGCGACAAGTACGTCGACCTCGCGCGTCGCGCCGGCCGCCTCGACGATCCGCGCGTCCGCGAGATGATCGGTGAGCAGCGGGTCCTCCAGCGCACGCAGGAAGCACTCACCCGACGCGTTGCACAGGGTGTGCAGCTCGGGGTGCTGCCCGACACCGTCACCTCCGTCACCCGGCTGATGAGCGCGATCGTCGAGGAGCGCGGGGTGACGATCGGCCTGGAGATCGCGGGCGCGGCCGCGGCCGGCGGCGAGGCCGGCGACCTGTTCTCGGCCGGCACGTCGTTCCTCGTTCGCCAACAGGCGAGCATCGGCGGCGGCACCACCGAGATGGCGCGCAACAACATCAGCGAGCGCGTGCTCGGCATGCCGCGCGAGTACAACGCCTTCACCCAGGTCCCGTACCGCGACGTGCCGAAAGGGCCCTCGAGCAGCTGAGCCTCCTTGCCTCCCGGCGGCGACGCCGGTAAGGTCGTACCTCTGGACGGAACGACGTGCCGCAGGACGGCACGCGCCGCATGAGGCCGCATCCGGCGGCACCCAGCGGGGGGACGCGGAGGTACACGTCATGCACGATCTCGTGATTCGGGGCGGAACCGTGGTCGACGGGACGGGTGGCGCGCCGCGCACCGCCGACGTCGCCATCGACGGCGGCCGTATCGCCGACGTCGGTGACGACGTGGGCGGCGGCGAGCGGGTGCTCGACGCCGACGGCCTGCTCGTGACCCCGGGCTGGGTCGACGTGCACACGCACTACGACGGGCAGGCCCTGTGGGACCCGCTGCTCGAGACGTCGTCGGCGCACGGCGTGACCACGGTGGTGATGGGCAACTGCGGAGTGGGCTTCGCGCCGGTGCGCCCCGCCGACCGCGACTGGACCGTCGCCCTCATGGAGGGCGTCGAGGACATCCCGGCCGCGGTGCTCAACCAGGGCTTGGGATGGCGATGGGAGTCGTTCCCCGAGTATCTCGACGCGCTCGATTCGGCCGCGCACGCGATCGACGTGGCCACGCAGGTTCCGCACGCCGCGCTGCGGGTCTACGCCATGGGTGAGCGCGGCATCGACCACGCCGAGGTTCCCACCGCGGAGGAGATCGAGGTGATGGGCCGCATCGCGGCGGAGGCCATCACCGCCGGCGCGCTCGGCTTTAGCACGTCGCGTTCGCGCAACCACCACTCGACCGACGGGCGCCTCACCCCGAGCCTGACCGCCACCGAGGCGGAGCTGGTGGGGATCGCGACCGCGATCGGCCGCACCGGGCGCGGTGTGTTCGAGATGGTGTTCGAAGACGGTGCCGACGAGGGGCACCTCCGCATCGCCCGGCGCATGTGCGAGGCCGGCGGTCGCCCGCTGTCGATGACGACGCTCCAGCGCGCGGGTCAGGCCGACGGCTACCGGCGCATCCTCGAGACGCTCGAGCAGGCCGACGCCGACGGGCTGCGCATGCGCGGCCAGGTCGCGGCCCGGCCCGTCGGGCTGTTGATGTCGCTCGGCGGCAGCGTCCACCCGATGCGCCCGTCGCCCACGTTCCAGTCGCTCGGTGCCCTCGCGCCCGATGCGCTGCGGGCGGAGCTCGCCAAGCCCGATGTGCGCGAGCGCATCCTCGCCGAGCTGGGCGGCGAGGCCGACATGATGAGCCGGTTCGCGTACGCGTACGAGCTCGGCGACCCGCCGCGCTACGACCAAGGGCCCGACGACACGATCGCGGCGCGGGCCGCCGCGGCCGGTACCACCGCCTCCGCGCTCGCGTACGACATCGTCGCCGCCGGCGGCACCATCTACGTACCGGTGGCGAACTTCGTCGACGGCAATCTCGACGCGACGCGCGAGATGATCGTCCACCCGCTCACCGTCCCCGGCCTCGGTGACGGCGGCGCGCACTGCACGATGATCGGCGACTTCGACTTCCCCACGTTCCTCGTGAGCTACTGGGGTCGATCGGCGCCGGCGGAGCAGCGCCTGCCGGTGGAGTGGCTGGTGGCGCGGCAGACCTCGGCGACCGCGGCCTTGGTGGGTCTCGGCGACCGCGGCGTCCTCGCGCCCGGCCTGCGGGCCGACGTGAATCTCATCGACTTCGAGTCGCTCGGCTCCACCGCGCCCCGTGTCGTCAACGACCTGCCCGGCAACGGGTCGCGGCTGGTGGGGCACGGCACCGGCTACGTCACCACGATCGTCAATGGCGAGGTCAGCTACGAAGGCGGTGAGCAGACCGGCGTGATGGCCGGCGCGCTGGTGCGCGGTGGCCGCACGGCCGCGGGTTCGTGAGCGTGGAGTTCGTACCCAGTGCGGAGGTGCGCGACGTCCGCACCCGCCTCGACCATCCGGTGATCGACAGTGACGGTCACCTGATCGAGTACGTGCCGTTGGTGCGCGACTTCATCGTGGAAGAAGCGGGTGAGAGCGTGGCCCTGCGCTTCGACCGTCTCTCCCACACGGGGACGGCGCGCTCCATGTTCCCCGACCCGATGGAGCGGCGGAAGCTGGGCCTGCACGCGGTGGGCGTGTGGGGCATCCCCACCGAGAACACGCTCGACCGCGCCACGGTCATGCTGCCCGAGCTCATGTACCAGCGCCTCGACGAGTTGGGCATCGACTTCGCGGTGCTCTACCCCACGTATGGCCTCACCGTCACCGCACTGGGCGATGCCGAGTTGCGGTGTGCGATGGCGCGCGCGTTGAACCGCTACTACGCGGCGGTGTACGACGGGTTGCGCGACCGCCTCGAACCGGTCGCCGCCATCCCGATGTTCACGCCCGAAGAAGCGATCGCCGAGCTCGACTTCGCGTGCGGCGAGCTGGGCCTGAAGACGGTGATGATGGGGGGCGCGATCCCTCGCCGCCTCGACGGGTTCGATCCCGATCGGGGCGCCAACGTGTGGATCGACACCCTCGGGCACGCGTCGCTCCACGACTACGACCCGGTGTGGAAACGCTGCGAGGAGCTCGGCGTCGCCCCCACGTTCCACGCAGGCGGGCAGGGGTGGGGGAGCCGCATGTCGCCCACCAACAACTCGTACAACCAGGTCGGGAACTTCGCCGCCGCCGCCGAGGGCACGTGCCGGTCACTGGTGTTCGGCGGCGTGCCGATGCGCTTCCCCAACGTGCGCTTCGTGTTCCAGGAGGGCGGGGTGGCGTGGGCATCGGCGCTGCTCGCCGGCATCCTCGGCCACTACCAGAAGCGCCGCATCGAGGCGATCGGCCACTACGACCCGGCGGAGCTCGACTTCGATCAGCTCGAGTCGCTCTTCCGCACGCACGCGCGCGGCGCGATCGCGGAACGGGTCGACCGGCTCGACCAGGGTCTGCGCATCCTCTCCGATCCCGACGAGATCCCGCGCGACGTCGACATGTTCGCCGAGTCGCTCGTGCGCAGCGAGGGCGACATCCTCGAGATGTTCTCGCAGCGGTTCTTCTTCGGCTGCGAAGCCGACGACCCCATGAACGCGCTGGCGTTCTCCACCGACCTCAACCCCGGTGGTGTGCGGCTCCCGGCCATCTTCGCCTCCGACGTCGGTCACTGGGACGTGCCCGACATGCGGGAGGTGCTCCCGGAGGCGTACGAGTTGGTCGAGCACGGCCACGTCGACGCACAGCAGTTCTCCGATTTCGTCTTCGGCAATCCGGTGCGGCTGTGGGCAGGGATGAACCCGAACTTCTTCCGCGACACCGTGGTGGAAGACGCCGCCGCGGGCGTGAAGCCGCTCTAGCGGCATGGGCGCACGCACGCTGCTCGACAAGATCTGGGATCGGCATGTGGTCGCCGACCTCGGCGACGGTTGGGACCTCCTTCACGTCGACCGGCACCTCGTGCACGACGTGACCTCGCCGGCCGCGTTCACGACCCTCACCGATCGCGGGCTGCGGGTGTTCAGCCCCGAGCTCACGTTCGCGGCCTCGGAGCACAGCGTGTCGATCACCGCGGGACGCGACGAGCACAGCAACCCCCTGAGCCGGACGTTCGTCCCGCTGCTGCGCCAGAACTGCGCCGACCACGGCGTGCGCCTCTACGACATCAACGATCCCGATCAGGGCATCGTGCACGTGATCGGTCCCGAGCTCGGGATCACGCTGCCCGGTACCACGGTGGTGTGCGGCGACAGCCACACGTGCACCAACGGTGGCATCGGCGCGCTCGGGTTCGGCATCGGCACCACCGAACTCGCCCACGTCCTGGCGACGCAGTGCCTGCCGCAGCGCCGTCCGCCGACGATGCGACTGCACTTCGAGGGCGCCCTGGCACCGGGCGTCGAACCGAAGGACCTCATCCTCCACACCATCGCGCGGCTCGGCGCCGACGCGGGGACCGGCTACGCGATCGAGTACGCGGGCCCGGTGATCGACGCGTGCTCGGTCGAGCAACGCATGACGATCTGCAACCTGTCGGTGGAGCTCGGCGCGCGGATCGGGATCGTCGCCCCCGACGACCGCACCGTCGAATACGTCAGCGGCCGTCGCTTCGCACCGCGCGGCGCGATGCTCGACGCCGCGATCGCCGACTGGTCGTCGCTGCCCACGGACCCGGGCGCGCGGTTCGCGGTCGAACACGCCATCGACGCGTCGACGGTCGCGCCGCAGGTCACGTGGGGGGTGAGCCCTGCCCACAGCATGGCGGTCGACGGCAAGATCCCGTCGCCCGCCGACGCGCCCGACCCCGAGACCCGCCGACAATGGGAGCAGGCGATCGAGTACATGGACGTCGTGCCCGGCGCCACGATCGAGGGGCTGCCGGTGCAGTGGGTGTTCATCGGCTCGTGCACCAACGGCCGGCTCTCCGACCTCGAAGCCGCGGCCGCGGTCATTCGCGGCCGACGCGTGGCTCCGACCGTGCGGGCCCTCGTCGTGCCCGGCTCGCGGCGGCGTGCAGCGCGAGGCGGAGGCCCGCGGGCTCGACCGCGCGTTCACTGCCGCCGGGTTCGAGTGGGGTGAGCCCGGTTGCGGTCTCTGCCCGGGGCTCGGCGGGGTCAGCCTCGCCGCGGGCGATCGCTGCGTGTCGACCTCGAACCGCAACTTCGTCGGCCGGCAGGGCGCCGGGGTCCGCACGCATCTGGCCGGTGCCGCCTCGGCCGCCGCGGCCGCGCTCGCCGGCGCGGTCGTCGACGTGCGGACGTTCTGATCGTGCCGACCCGATGACCATGCAACCGTTCACCACCGTCAGCGGCCCGGCGGCCCCGCTGTTGTTGCCCGACGTCGACACCGACACGATCAGTCCCGCGCACTCCGGCCGGCGCGACCCTGCGGCGTCGGTGTTCGCGCCGTTGCGCTACCGGGCCGACGGGAACGACGACCCCGACTTCGTGCTCAACCGGCCCGCGTTCCGCGGCGCACCGATTGTGCTCTGCGGCGCGAACTTCGGGTGTGGGAGCTCGCGCGAGACCGCGGTGTGGTCGCTCGCGGCGATCGGGGTGCGATGCCTCGTCGCGCCGAGCTTCGGCGACATCTTCGCGGGGAACTGCTTCCAGAACGGGATGCTGCCGGTCGTGCTGGACGCCGCCACCATCGAACGAATCGCCGCCGACGCGGCCGACGGCTCCGCCGTGGTGGTCGATCTCGAACTACAGACGATCGTGACGCCGCGAGGCCTACGGGTCGAGTTCAAAGTCGACGCGCTGCGCCGCGCCCAACTGCTCGCGGGGCTCGACGACATCGCGCTCACGTTGACGCGCCACGACGAGATCGTCGCGTTCCAGACCGTCGACCGGGGACGCCGGCCCTGGATCTACGAGACCAATCCGTAACCGGAACCACGGAGGAGCGAGGGTGGAGAACTCGATGCAGAGCGTCATGAACGCGCTGCGAATCCTCGAGCACGTCAGCGAGGAAGGCGCGGTCGGCGTCACCGACGTGTCGCGGGCGCTCGATCTGCCGAAGAGCACGGTGCAGCGCACGCTCACCGCGCTCGGGCGCGCGGGTTGGATCCGTCAGGACCCGCAGGCGCGCTGGGAGCTGACGTTGCGGTGTGCCGCGGTCGGGCGCCGCGTCGGTCACGAGCCGGCCATCCGCGCCGCCGCCCACCCGGTGGCCGTCGAACTGCAGGCGGTCACCCACGAGACCGTGCGCTACTTCCTGATCGACGGCGAGACCTTCGTCCTCCTCGAGACGATCGAAGGCGACCACACCGTGCGGCCGGTCGAGGCGGACGTCGCCGGGCGCATCCCGATGAACGCGGCGGCGGTGGGCAAGGCCGTCCTCGCCGCGTGGTCCGACGACGCGGTCGACCGCTACCTCGAACACCCGCTCGAACGCCTGACGCCGGCGACCGTGGTCGACCCCGATGTGTTGCGCGCCCACATCCGCGACACCCGCCGGCGCGGGTACGGCGAGGTGCGGGAAGAGACCTACCTCGATGTCGGCGGCGTCGCCGCGGTGGCCCAGCTCCCCGACCCGATGATGGTGGGGATCGGGATCAGCTTTCCCCTGCACCGCACGTCGAGCGACACGATCGCGCGCTACGGCGAGCTGGTGCGGGAGGGCGCCGAACGGCTCTCGACCGCGATTGTTTCGGCCGACCGCGTCGCGTGAGAGAGGTGCGGTGAGGCGAGGCGCGTGAGGCGAACTGCTTCAGTCGGCGCGGAAGTGCGGGTTGTAGATGAAGCCGACGATCGCGCCGTGCGGCGTGCGCACGGTGGCGGTGACGATGCCGTCGCCCACCTCGGCCGGCGGGACGTGCTCGGTGGCGCCGGCCGCGACGGCGTCGGCCACCGCGACCGCGACGTCGGGAACCCCCCAGTAGGTGAGCGCGCCGTCGCCGGGGTCGGCATCGGGGAGGAGCCCGAGCTCGTAGCCGCCCACCTCGAAGCCGACGTAGAACGGCTCGTCGAAGTAGGGCTCGATGCCCAGCAGGGTGGCCCACCAGGCCTTGGCGGCGGTGAGATCAGGTGACGGGTAGATCACGGTACGGAGACCGAGCAGCGGTGTCGTCATCGGGTGATCCTTCCAGACTCCCGCGGATCGGGCGAGGCTCAACGCTCGCGGAGGGTGCCGTCGACGAGCGCGGGGTCGGCGTCGACGGGTTCGAAGGCTTCGAAGTTCTCCACCGCGCGGAAAGCCGGCTCCGGCGGCGGGGGCTCGGTGCGGGGGATGAGCAGTGAGATGAGCGCGCCGAGCGCGACGACCAACGTGGCGAACACGAGCGCGAAGCGCGTGCCGCTGGCGACCGCGTTCGCCAGCGCGCCTCGGAGCGTGGCGATGTCGTGCGCGCTGGTGCCGGGCGGAGGCGCGAAGTTGGTGCCGAGCGCGTGGATGCGCGTGAGCGCGTGGGTGCGGACGTCGGCCGGGAGCGACGCCGCCCTGATCTCCGTGGTCGCGCGCCGGATCGTCTGCGCGGTCAGGAGGGCGCCGATCACGGCGATGCCGAGCGCGCTCCCCACCTGGCGCGCGGTCGTGTTGGCGCCGCTGACCACGCCCGACTTCACGCGCGGGATGTGTTCGAGCACCACGTTGGTGAGCTGCGCGGCGGCGAACCCGATGCCGATGCCGTAGAGCGCGAAGCCGGGGAGCAGTTCGGGGAACGTGAGGGTCGGCGACACGACGATCGCGATCAGGAGGATGCCGACGGCCTCCATGACCAAGCCGACGCGCACCACCATTGTGGTACCGATGCGGCGGATCAGCGCGTTGCCGAGCCGGGCACCCACGATGACGAACAGGCCCGTGGGGAGCAGCCAGAAGCCGTTCTGCTCGGCGGTCAGGTGCTTGCCGTCCTGCAGGAGGTTGGGGAGCACGAACAGCACGCTGAGCTGGCCCATCGCCAGGACCATGCCGGTGAGCAGACCCCAGCGGAGGCTCTTGATCCGCAGCAGCGAGAACTCGAAGAGGGGACTCCCGCCGCGGCGTTCCTTGGCCCGCTCGTACAGCACGAACGTGGTGAGGATGGCGGCGGCGACCGCGAACACCACCGGGATCACCGAGATGGGCCACGTGTCGGGCCAGACGACGTGGCCGGCGATCTGGAAGTCGGTGCGGGGGACGAGCCAGCCGTAGGTGCCGCCCTCGCTGAGCCCGAACACGAGGAGGAACATGCCGGCGGCGATGAGGAGCGCGCCGGGCACGTCGATGCCGAGGTTGCGTTCGCCGCGGTGGCTCTTGCGGATGAAGAGCAACGCACCGATGATCGCGATGGGGGCGACCACGACGTTGATGCGAAACGCCCAGCGCCACGAGTAGTTGGTGGTGAGGAAACCGCCGACGACCGGCCCGAACGCGGCGCCGGCCCCGGCGGTGGCGCCCCACATCGCGAACGCGGTGCCGCGTTCGCGACCCTGGAACGTGCTGGACAGGATCGCGAGCGTCGCCGGCATCATCAGTGATGCCCCGACGCCTTCGATGATCGCCTCGCCGAGCACGAGCTGCGGCACCGACGTCGACACCGACGCGATGAGCGATCCGGTTCCGAACAGGGCGGCACCGATGATGAAGATGCGCCGGTGCCCGTATACGTCGCCGAGGCGCCCGCCGATGATGAGCAGGGTGGCGAAGGTGAGCGCGTATCCGGTGACGACCCATTGCAGGCTCGGCAGCGTGGTGTGGAACTCGCGCAGGATGGTGGGGATGGCGACGTAGAGCACCGAGTTGTCGAGCACGACGATGAACGCGGCGAGGATCACGATCGCGAGCGTGAACCAACGACGCGGATCCGCCGCCGTGTCGGTCTCGGCCGTGGGGGCGCCGAGCATGCTCATTGCCGGTGCCGCGCCTTCAGCCGGCGCAACTGCGCGAAGTCGAGCGGGCGTCCCGGGAGCGGCGACGCGACGGTGGGTCGCAATCCGTCGAGGATGATGCGCGCGTAGCGCTCGCGCAGCGTCGGGCCGAGATCACCGGCGATG
Organism: uncultured Actinomycetes bacterium; assembly: GCA_963819735.1. Lineage (GTDB taxonomy): Bacteria > Actinomycetota > Acidimicrobiia > IMCC26256 > DASPTH01 > CAWFXC01. The sequence goes on from CAWFXC010000005.1 coordinate 105,892, forward strand.
GCCGCCGCGTGCGCGACCCCGGAGAAGAGCATCGAGATGTCGGCCGGACCGACGTCGGAGCGGATCGCACCCGCGGTCTGCGCGCGCGCGACCAGCTCGGTGATCGCGCGGTGGAGTTGGAGCCGGAGCGGCTCGCCGGCGCTCGGGAGACCGACGTCGGTGGCCATCTGCTCGGCGAAGGCCCGGTGCCGGGCCTGGAAGTTCGACAGTGCGTCGAAGAATTCGTAGAACGCGGCGCCCGCATCGTCACGCGCCAGCGACGCCTCGGCGTCGAGGAGCAGGGACTCGTACATCCCGGTGAGCACCGCCTCGACCAGAGCCTGCTTGGTGGGGAAGTGGCGGCACACGGTGCCTACGCCCACCCCGGCCCGGCGGGCGACGTCCTCCACCGAGGCCTTGAGACCCGCCTGGGAGAACAGCTCCTCGGCCGCCTCCAACACCCGCTCCCGGTTCCGCCGGGCGTCGGCGCGTTGGGGTCTGGCAGTAACCGGGATCACCATTCCGATTGTAGGCCGCCCGGGGCGGAGAGGCCCCAAAGGGTGTTCGCGCCGTGATCGGCTTCTTGCCGGGCGTCGCCGACCCCTGCGACGATGGCTCGCCATCCACCGCGCGAGAGGAGCGGGCGTGGCCGACGACATCACCGTGCGCGATCGCGAGGGCGCGCCGGCAACGCTCGACCTGAGCATCGACGAGTTGCTCACCACGACCCGGGCGGTGCGCCGCCGCCTCGACCTCGAGCGGCCGGTGTCGCGCGATGTCGTCGAGGAGTGTCTGCGCCTCGCCTGGCAGGCACCCAACGGCGGGAACGGGCAGGACTGGGGATGGGTCCTGGTCGACGACCCGGCGGTGAAGGCTCGTCTCGCCGCGCTCTACCGCCAGGGAATGGAAGATCACATCGCGCGGGACCACACCGACGAGCCGCCCGACACCGCGCCGCCCGACGAGAAGATGGGCGCGTCGGTCCGGTACCTCGCCGAGCACTTCGCGGAGGTGCCGGTGCTCGTGGTGCCGACGGTGGCGCGCCGCTACGGCGGGGTCAGCACGTTCCAACAGGCGAGCCGGTGGGGTTCGATCCTGCCCGCGGTGTGGAGCCTTCATCTCGCGCTGCGCAGCCGTGGCCTCGGGAGTGCGTGGACCACGTTGCACCTCTACCGTGAACGGGAGGCGGCCGAGTTGCTCGGCATCCCGTACGGCGACCACACGCAGGCGGGGTTGTTCCCGGTCGCGTACACGCGCGGTACCGACTTCCGTGCCGCCGATCGGAGCCGCTCCGAAGCGCGGATCGGCTGGAACGCCTGGCCGGGCTGATCCGCTCTCCCCCGAAATGCGGTGACGAGCCGCGCTTCGGCCGGTCGGAGCGACGACAATCGCCGAGTGGAGGTCGCGCTGGTCGTCGCAATCGGGATGGCGTTGGCCTTCGCGTTCACCAACGGTTTGCACGACGCGGCGAACGCGATCGCAACCCTGGTCGCGACGCGGGCGGCGCGACCGCTTCCCGCAGTGGTGCTGGCGGCGTCGGGCAATGTGATCGGCCCGCTCGTCCTCGGCAAGGCGGTCGCCGACACCATTGCCGGAATCGTCACCGTGCCCAACGACCAGGTGGTCTTCGTGATGGGCGCGGCCCTCACCGGTGCGGTGGCGTGGAACGGGCTCACCTGGTGGCGCGCACTTCCGTCGAGCTCAGGTCATGCGCTCCTCGGTGGTCTGGTCGGCGCGGCCCTCGCCGAGGGCGGCACCGGCGCGGTGAACTGGGGCGGGTTCGACGGAGTGAAGCCGGTGGGTGTGCTGGGCGTGCTCGGAGTGCTGGCGTTGGCGCCGGTCTTCGGTCTGCTGGCGGGAGCAATCGTGAACCGGTCCGCCCGTCGCGTCGCTCGGCGGGCCACCGATCGCGTCCGCGGCCCCGTGCGCGCCGGACAGTGGACGATGTCGGGCGGTCTGGCACTGACCCACGGCGCGAACGACGCGCAGAAGTCGATCGGTATCGTCGCGGTATTGCTGGTCGCGGGAGGTGAGATCTCGCACCTCTCGTCGCCGATCTGGGCCGAGCTCGCGTGCGGCCTCGCGCTCACCGCCGGCACCACCCTCGGCGGCTGGCCGATCGTCCGCACGATCGGCCGCCGCATCGTTCGGCTCCGCCCGATCGATTCGTTGTCGAGCCAGACGGGTTCGACCGCGGTGCTCCTGGGCGCGTCCCTGATCGGTGCGCCCGTGAGCACGACCCAGGTGGTGGCCTCGTCGGTGGTCGGTGTCGCGGGCGGCCGACGACGCTGGCGTCACGTGCACTGGCCGCTGGTGCGCACGATGGCGCTGGCGTGGCTGGTGACGATCCCCGTGTCGGCCGCGTTCGCAGCGGTTGCTCTTCTGCCCTGGAGGTGGCTCTCGTGAGTCAGCGATGGTTCCTGCCCAAGAATCCCGATCTGCTCGGGCTGCTCCGCGAGCAAGCTGGCATCACCCTCGAGGGGATGAAGGCGCTCGCGGTGTGGGCCGGCGGCGACGTCGCGGCCGGCGACCGAGTGCGCGAGTGCGAGCACCGGGCGGACGACAAGAAGCGTGAACTGTGGCGCGAGCTGCGCGAGGCGTTCTCACCGCCGATCGACGCCGAGGATCTCTATTCACTCTCCTCCGATCTCGATGAAGTACTCAATGCCGCGAAGAACCTCGTCCGGGAGTTCGAGGTGATGGGACTCGTGCCCGACGCACCCACGCACGACATGGCTGCCCTGCTGGCCGAGGCCACGCAGCACCTGGCCGACGCCTTCGCGCGGTTGGGAGACAAGGCGGGTGATGCGACCGAGTGCGCCGACGCCGCGGTCAAGAGCGGTCGACGGGTGGAACACGTGTACCGGTCGGCGATGTCGGCGCTGCTCGAGGTCGATGACCTCCGGGAGGTCATGGGCCGGCGCGAGGTGTACCGGCGACTCTCCCGCATCAGTGACCATGTACACACGGTGGCCGAGCGCGTCTGGTACGCGGTGATGAAGGAGGCGTGAGCTCGATCGCGAGTGCCGGACCGAAATGATCGGAGGGCTGGGAACCCAAAATCGATCTCGGCCCGGCGCTCGCCCACCACGTGAGCACATCGAAGACTCCGGCTGTGCCCACGCCGGATGCGGATGACATGAACGGGATCCGGCTGTCACTGCTCAACCGCGTTCCTCGAGTCTCCCCGCGCGCCCGCCGCCGCACCCAGGGTCGAACGGCCCTTTCCGTCGGCGTGGCCCGCGTCCGGCGCAGGTGCTCCCGAACCTCCCCCGGCTAGAAGCGTTCGATGAAGATGCATGCTCCCGGGCAGTATTCCGCCGCTTCGACGACCGCACCCTCGAGCGACGGGGGCACCTCGGCCACGCCGGTGCACGTCTGCAGCGTGGGCTCGCCGTCGGGTCCCAATCCGGGCTGGTCCACTGCCTTGACGTAGCACCGGCAACCCGCGTCGTCGTCGTGCAGGAAGAAGACCTCGGGACAGATCTCGGCGCACTGCGCATCGCCGGTGCAGAGATCCTGGTCGATCCAAACTCTCATTGATGCCCGTTGTAGCGGGCGAGCGTCGGATCGGGGAGGGCCGAAAGTCCTCGGTGCACGTCGCGACCGATTCGGGTCTTTCGGTTCTAGCCGGTTCGGAGCCGGTGATGACACATGGAGCGCAACGCCGAGTGTGGAGCGATCCGTGTGGACTCCGGCAGAACGTCAGGCGATCAGGGATGCGCTCGACTTCATCGCGACGCGCGGCCGCGTGGATCGGGCCCGCCTCGTGACCGATGGAGTCGATCCGCAATCGGTCGTCCTCGGGTTGATCCTCGTGGCCGACTACGCGGTCGACATCGCGGCCACGGCGACGTCACGCGTGCGGGCGGAGATCATTTGCGCACTCGAAGCGGATGCGGTGGAGTGCCACGCGGAGTCACCCTGAGGCCGTGGATCGTCGCGACCGCCCGGCGTCAGCGGGCGCGGCCCGCGATGTCGGATGCGATCGCGGTGGCTTCGCGCCCGATCTCGCGGAGCATGCCCGCCGGCGACACGAACATCCCGCAGAAGTACAGGCCGTTCGTACCCGGGGCGCCCGAGCGGCGCGGCGTTCCGGACACGTCGCAGACGGCTTCCCAGCCCACGAGGAAGTCGTCGACGCCCGCCCGGTAGCCGGTGGCGAGCACGACCGCATCAACGGCGAGGGACGAACCATCGGCGAAGACGACGCCGTCCTCGGTGAAGTGGTCGACGCCGCCGTGCACGGCGATGCGACCCGCTCGCATCTCCTCCATCGTGCCGATGTCGAGCAGCGGAATCTGACGGTGGCGGGCGATCTGGGTGTTCGGTCCGTACGGGAGCTTGCGCAGGCCGACCCGGCGCACGTCGCCGACGGCCAGCCGGAGCAGGGGCTGGGCGAAGGCATCGGCCACGCGTGGCGGGAGCGGGCGCATGAGGATGCCGAGTTGCACGATGGGCACGACGCCGAACAGGTCGCGGGGGATCACGTTGACCGGCGACCGCACCGACAGGTGCGCCTGCGCGCCGTGCTCCACGAGGTCGAGGGCCTCTTCGCACGCCGAGTTGCCGAAGCCGATGACCAACACCGGCCGCCCGCGCCACGGTTCGCCGTTGCGGTACTCGCTCGAGTGGAGGATCGTGCCCCGGAATTGATCCATGCCCGGCCAGGTCGGCCGCACCGGGACCCGCGCCCGACCGGTGGCGATCACGACGTTGCGCGATCGCCACGATCGATCCGCGGTGGCGATCGTCCACGCGTCGTCGAGCCGTTCGATGCGCTGCACTCGTTGGCCGAAGTGCGGCCGCAATCCGAACTGCTGTCGGTAGCGCTCGAGGTATTCGACGACCTGATCGCGCGACGGGTACCGCCCCCAATCCTTCGGCATGGCCAGACCGGGCAGGGCCGAGATGGATCGCGTCGTGTGCAGGTGCAGCCGGTCGTAGTGACGCGGCCAGGCGCCGGTGACGTCGTCGCCCGCCTCGACGATCTCGTACCGCTGGCCGAGCCGTTGGAGTTCGGCGGCGGTGGCGAGACCAGCAGCCGACGCTCCGACGATGACGGTGGGAGTGAGGGGGTCGCGGGTCATCGTCGATGCGTCAGCTGCGCCGGCGTTTCATGCCGGGGGCCCGACGGGTCGGGTCGGCCAGGGCGCGGCGGCTTCGAGGCTGCCGGCCAGTTGGAAGAGCAACGACTCACAGCCGTAGCGGGTGGCGAACTGGACGCCGACGGGCAGCCCGTGGCGGTCGAGGCCGCCCGGCACCGACATCGCCGGTTGCCCGGTGGCGTTGAAGATGCCGGTGAACGCGCTCAGCGCGGCGGCGCGCGCCATCGTCTCCGGCTTCGTGGTGTCGGCCCAGCCGAGCTCCGGCACCATGACCTGCATCGTCGGCGTCACGAGCACGTCGTGCTGGGCGAAGAACGGGGCGACACTCCGACCGGTCGCCTCGACTTCACGCATCGCCGTGATCAGCTCCGATGCCGGCGTGGCCCGCGCGCGGTCGTACATGATCCGCGTGAACGGTTCGAGATCGTCGTCGGCGAGGGATCGGTCGAGCTCGGCGAGGCGGCCGTCGACCGCGGTGGCGACGTTGGTGGCCATCACCACCGACAACGCGTGGGTGAACGCGTCGACGTCGTACGCGAACCTCGCCTCGGTGACTTCGTGTCCGAGGTCGGCGCACAATGCCGCGGCGCGTTCGACCGCGGCGACGCAGTCGGCATCGGCGTCGACACCGCGTGCGGTGGTGGTGGTCCACCCGATGCGGAGCGGTCCGGGCGCGATGCTCACGTCGTCGAGATACGGATGGGTCGATGCCGGGGCGGCGTACGGGTCGCCGGGTACCGGGCCCGCCATCGCGTCGAGCAGCGCCGCGCTGTCGCGTACGGTGCGCGTCAACGCGTGGTTGCATGCGAACGGGTAGGAGAACGCGTCGAGCGCGGGAAGGTTCGGCACGCGGCCGCGCGACGGCTTGAGCCCGAAGAGTCCGCACGCCGCCGCGGGGATGCGGATCGAACCGCCGCCGTCGTTGCCGTGCGCGATCGGCACCATGCCCGATGCGACCGCGGCCGCCGACCCGCCGCTCGAACCGCCGGCCGAGTGCGTGGCGCGATACGGGTTGCGCGTGGGTCCGTGCAGCACGGGCTCGGTGCTCCCGTTCTTGCCCAGCTCCGGCGTGTTGGTCATCCCCACGACGATCACGCCCGCGCCGCGGGCGCGGGCCATCGCGACGCTGTCGGCGCGCGCGACGTGCTCGGCGAAGAGTCGTGAACCGCGTGACGTCGGCATGCCCTCGACCTCGGCGCCGAGGCTCTTCACGACGAAGGGGACACCCGCGAACGGTCCGTCGGGGACGCCGGTCGCCGCTTCGGCCCGAGCCGCGTCGAAGCGGGTGGCGACCACCGCGTTGAGCGTCGGGTTGCGCTCCTCGATGCGGCGGATCGCCACCTCGACGGCGTCGGCCGCGGTGACCTCACCGGAACGGATCGCCGTCGCCAGCCCGATGCCGTCGAAGTCGTCGAACCAGGAATCGTTCATCGGCGCGCTAGATGTCGAGCGGGGGATAGAAGGTGTCGACGCCGACCCGGCCGACTTCGGTGAGCAGGTCGGTGCCGTAGGGACTGCCCATCGACGCGTCGACCAGGCTGTACGCCTCGCGGGGATAGCTCCAGTTCTCGGGATCGAGCGCGTGGGCGCGCTGGAGGTGGGGGACCGCGTCGAGCTCGTGACCGGCGCGGTGCAGGTGCTGGCCGAGCTCGAATTCGGCCGCCGCCTCGGCGGCGGCGGGCGGGCGCGGTCGGGTGCGGGCGACGACGTCGTCGGGCGCGAGCGCGAAGCGGCTGTCGTTTCCGTTCGCCACCCAATCGTGCAGCGCCTCGACGTAGCGGCCGGTGTCGGTGTCGGCGCTGGAGCGCGTCATGCCTTCGATCACCCGGCGCTGTTCCGGAGAGAGTTGCTCGAGCAAGCGGGCCTGTTGCCGCGCCCGATCGTCGGCGTCGGGGCCGCGGGCGCGAACGCGACCTCGGGTGGGCGCACGATCGTTCCGTGTTCGTCGATCCACACCGCGAAGGGCACGTTGGTGATGCCGAGCTGCTCGACCAGCGACAGGGCAGGATCGACCAGGGAGGGGTGCGTCGCCGCGGCGGCGTCGTGGAAGGGCCGGGCGGCCTCGACGTCGGTATCGAGCGCGACGGTCACCACGGTGAGCCCGGCCGGTTCGAGCTCAGCGTGGAGGGCCTGCCACACGGGCAGGTCGAAGCGGCACCCTCACCATGACGCCCACGCGAGGAGGAACACCTTGCGGCCCCGCAAGCTCCCGATGCGGAAGGGAGCGCCGGCGAAGTCGGGGAGCTCGATGTCGGGGAGCACGGCGGAGTCGAGCACGTGTCGGCCGGCTCGCGGGCCCAACGCCCAGAGGCCGTGCTGCTCGTCGCTCACCACCGGCATGCCCATCCGCGCCGCGAGTGTCCTGATGTCGACCGTGCCGTCGGCGGTGGCGTCGATGCCGGGGAGCGGCACGCACTCGTCGCCCCGGCACGCGCCCTCGGGCTTGATCTCCCAGCCGGTCAGCTCACGGAACTCGGCCCGAGAGACGTCGACGTGATCGATCAGCATCAGCGCGCACGCTACCAAGAGGAGAGGACGGGCGAGAGAGGCGCGCGGGACCGTCGCCGCGCCGGGGCCATGAGTACGATCGCCCGGTGGATCATCGGGACCCCGCCTCGATCTCGGCGCAGGATCTCGACGACACCCGTGATCGGGTCGAGCTCCGTGATCGCTTCTACGGGTTGCTCCAGGAGCTGCGCGTCGTCCTGCCCGGGGTGCAGGTGCTCTCCGCGTTCCTGCTCACGGTTCCGTTCGCGCAACGATTCGCGCAGCTCGATTCGTTCGGAAAAGGGCTGTTCGGCGTCGCCCTCTTCGCCGCGGTCCTGTCGGTGATCAGCTTCCTGACGCCCATCGCGCTGCACCGCTTCGGCAACCGGCAGGCGCGGGGCCGTCGCCTGCAGGTGAGCATCGTGATGATCCGGTGCGGAATGGTGCTGCTCGGTGTCTCGCTGATCTCCGCGCTGACCGTCGTGTCGCGGTTCCTTTTCGCGTCGGCCGTCGCGGTGGTCGGGGTGAGCGTGGTGGCGATTGCGATCGTCGGGCTCTGGATCGTGTTGCCCACGATGCTGAACGCGGATCCGCCGGAGCCCGACGTCGACGGCTGACGCGGCTCAGGCAGTCAGGACGCGACGCGCTCCACGCCCAGCGGTCGCAGCAGCGACGACGAGCCGGTCGACCATGCGTCCATCAGCCGCTGTGCGAACCGCCGCTCGACTTCCATCAACGCACGCGCACCGAAGAGCGCGTTGCCGGCGAGCGCAGGGTCCTGCTCCATCATCCCCGCGACCAACTCGTCGAGCGCGATGCGTTCGTGCACCGCATCAGCAGTGACGTGGACGTCGTAGAACTCGCGCACCGCTCGCGGTGCACCGAGGCGCTCGAGCACGCGCGAGTACCGGCCCATCGGACCGATGGAAGTCATCTCGAACAGTGCGAGGTGACCGGCGCATTCCGCGCGCCGGCCCCGGTGCAGCCCGAAGAACGACACGAGGTTGTCGGTGGCCAGCGTCGAGCCCGGCAGCAGATCGAGGTAGGCGCCGTAGGCAGGATCGAGACCGAGCCCACGCATGGTGGTCGCGAAGAGCTCCGCGTGCATCGCCGCCCCGATCCCGTTGCCGTATTCGTCGTACTGGATCTGCACGACGGCCGCCTTCGCCCGGCCCCGCAGCCGGGGGATGAGCCACGTGTGCGGATCGGCCTCCTTCCGCTGGTAGGCGGAGCGGTGTACCAGGAATTCCCGCATCTGGTCGCGGGTGCCGCGCTCGAGCAGATACCCGGAGAGCGACGGGCCGTCGGCGGTGGCGAGCGCTTCGAGCGCGGGCGCCAGACGCGGCGCCCGGCAACACGGGCGGCGGGCCGATCGCGTCCACGAGCTCGGCCAGGAAGCGCCGCTCGAGCCCGCGGCGCAGCGACAACAGCGCCGGCTCCCACTCCCAGTCGTCGTCGACGTCCGCGAACGACGAGTACGACAGCTGGTAGCAGCACCAGAGCGCGAGCTGCGCGTCGTCGTCACCGAGCACATCGACATCGCCGACGGTGGGGACGCCGACCGGCCGGGACGAGCGCCGGAGGGCGTCGATCACCGCCTCGCTGACGGGGCCCCGGGCGCCGGGCAAGGGAAGTGGTTGTTCTCGCACGGCGGGCGGGTTACCCAGGCACGCCGTTTTCCATACACCACCAGGTTCGATCGCCAGGTTCGATCGCCACGACCCGCCGGCGGCGAGTCGTCATCATCGCAGGGTGCGATGATGACCCCGCCCAGACCGCAGCGAGGGGGACGGCCACGGTGACCGACTCAGGGAAGTACGGCGCGCTCGCCATGAGTGCCGAGGAGCTCGACGAATTCCTGGCCGCCACCGACGTGATCGTGCTGGCCAGCCTGCGGCACGACGGGTCGCCCTTCGTCGTGCCCGTCGGATTCGACTGGGACGGCGAGTCGTTCTACGTGACGATGGGGCACGATCAAGCCGGCGTGCACCGACTCCGGCGTGATCCGCGCGTCTCGCTGAGCGCCGGTAGCCATCCGGCGTTCCCCACGAAGTTCGTGATCGTGGAAGGCACGGCCGAGGAGCTGGCCGATCCCGACAACGCGGTGAGCCGGCGCATCGTGTTCCACGCGTCCGCCCGGTGTTCGAAGCCATGAAGGTCGACCCCGAGCGCTACTTCGAGAGCTGGGTCTCGGTCGGGCGGGTGGTCTTCCGCATCCGGGTGAACAACCTGGTCACCTTCGACGGCAGCAAGAATCCCAAGGGCGCGAAGTACTCGTCAGCGACGCGTCTCCCCACCGATGCGGAGGAATCCCGTTGATCTACGAGCTGCGCATCTACACGGTGCACCCGGGACGCATGGACGCGTTGCAGCAACGCTTCCGGGATCACTCGTGCCGGTTGTTCGAACGGCACGGGATGACGAACGTCGGCTACTGGACGAACGTCATCGGGGGGCGCTCCGACGAGCTCTGGTACATGCTCGGCTACGAGGATCTCGCCGCGCGCGAGCGGGCGTGGACCGCGTTCCGGACGGATCCCGAGTGGGTCGCGGCACGGGCGGCGTCGGAGGAGGACGGTCCGATCGTCCACCACATCGAGAACCGCATGCTGAGCCCCACCGACTTCTCGCCGTTGGGCTGAGTCCGGCGCGTCGCCGACGGTTCGGGCGCGGCGAAGGGTCAGGTGAACGGCGTGCCGTCGAACCGGTCGAGGGTGGTGAACTCCTCGACCGCGGCCCGTGTGAGCTTGGTGACGACCTTGGCCGGGTGGCCGAGGGCGAGCAGACCGGCGAGCGCGTGATCGTCGGGAATGCCGAGCAGCTCCTTCACCGCCGGCTCCTGCCGTGCGAGCGCGGTGGTCATCACCCCGCCGAGGCCGACGTCGCGCGCGGCGAGCAGGATGTTGTGCCCGAACGGGTAGATCGACGCGCCGCCGATGATGCTCTGGCGATCGAGGCCGTTGTCCATCACCGCCAGGCCCGCGAGCTCGACGACGAGCAGGAGCAGCACCGGCACGGTGTCGAGGTGGTCGGAGAAGGCCATGGGCGCCGGGGTGGCGCGCGCCTGGTCGAGATCGATGGCGGGCCCCGTCCAGTTGCCGTTGTCGATCGGCGCGAATGCGACCAGACCCTGGTGCACGTGGGCCATGTACTCGCGCCAGCTGAGGACGTAGAGCTCCCGGATGCGGCGGCGGATCTCCGGATCCTGGAGCACGACGACCCGCCACGCCTGACGGTTGCCGCCACTCGGGGCGAAGCGCGCGGTGTCGAGGATGCCGTAGAGAACGTCGTCGGGCACCGCCTCGTCGGTGAACGCACGCGTCGCCGGCGTCGATCGCATCGCTTCCCGCAGCTCCATCGGGCGACGATATGCGATTGGCGGGCCGCCATCACCGGAGCCGTTGCGGTCGTACGCGCGAAAGCTGGGATAGCTTCCCGGGAACGCGAACCCGACGTCCCGAGGAGTCCTGTGGCCACCAACCAGCGCGCCGAGATCGTCATGACCGACGAGGAGGTCACCGGGTTCCTCGAACGCAGCCGTACCGCGACCATCGCCACCATCGGACCGTCGGGCATGCCGCACCTGGTGGCGATGTGGTACGGCCTGGTCGACGGCAAGATCTGCATCGAGACCAAGACCAAGTCGCAGAAGGTCGCGAATCTCCGACGCGACAATCGGATCGTCTGCATGATCGAAGCGGGCGACAGCTACGAGGAGCTGCGCGGGGTGTCGATCGAGGGGACGGCCACCATCATCGACGACGTCACCAGCGACGACTACTGGGATCCGGCGATCAGTGTCTACGAGCGCTACATGGGGCCGTACGACGACGAACAGCGTCCGCTCGTCGAGTTCATGATGAACAAGCGGGTGATCGTCCGCATCGACCCGGAGCGGGTCCGGTCCTGGGACCACCGCAAGCTGGGCATGCCCGCGGTCGGCGTCAACGGCTCCACCGCGGGCCTCACGCCCTGAACGATTCCGTGAGCGCTACGTGTCGGTGACGGTGTGCGTGCGGTCGCTTGCGGCGCGATTGTCGCGGGTGGGAACGTGGTTCGATCCGTCGCCGAGCGCAAAGAGGCACCGACGTGAGCACGAACCCTTCCAACGGCCCGTCCATCCCGCCGGGTGAGATCGCGAACTGGCCCCTCCTGAAGATCGTCTACCGCACCGACGCCGAGAAGATCGCCGATCTGCTGCCCCCGGGGATCGAGCCGGGGCGGAATCCGCACGTGCACGTCAACATCTACAACGTGCCGGTGAAGGGCGAGCCCGAGTACGGCGTGTCGACCAAGGTCGAAGCGGTCTACGACGGCATGGACGGCTACTACGGCATCGGTCTCGGGATCGACCAGGAGTCGGCGATCTTCATCAGCCAGGAGCTCAACGGGCAGCCGAAGTTCCCGTGTTCGATCGTCTACTTCCGTCGCGACGACGCGGTCGAAGCGCGGTGCACGCACCAGGGCTACACCTTCCTCGAGTTCCACGGCCACGTGACCGGCACCGTCGACGATCCGTCGGGTGAGTACGCGGAGAACGAATGGTGGATCAAGTCGTCGCGCGCGGTGGGCGGGGTCGAGAAGAGCTACGACTTCCCGCCCCACGTCGTGCGCGTCGCGAGCGCCAGTGACACCGAGCACCAGGAGATCGTCGACGGCACCCTCGTGTTGCGCGACAGCCCGTGGGATCCGTACACCGAACTGCTGCCGCTGCGCGAGCAACTGTCCGCGCACCTCGTCACCCCGATCCACAAGAGTCGCGAGATCACGCTCGCCGGCGCCCTCGACCCGCTCGCGTTCTGGCCCTACGCCGACACCATCGGTGGTTCACGGTGGCCCGGCGATCGCGGCGGGCCGCGTTTCGCGCACTGACGGCGGCGCCGACGCCCGGGCGGCGCTGGGTAGCGTGACCGGCTACCGAAACGCGCGCGCAGGGACGGATCATCCGCATGGAGAACGAACGTACGACGGCCCGACAACGGGTGTCCGCGGTCCGCGACCAGGTCGACAAGCTTCGGGGCTGGGCCCAGCGAACGTTGGTCTGGAAGGTCTGGGAGCGGATGCTGGAGACGGAGTTCGTGGACCGCAGCGTGGCGCTCGCGGGCAAGGCATTCGTCTCCTTCTTTCCGCTGGTGATCGTGGTCGCGGCGTTCATGCCGTCGAGCATCCGCACGTCGATCTTCACCACCCTCACCCACCGGCTCGGGATCCACGGCCAGGCGTTGACCAACGCCAAGCAGGCGTTCGCGTCGGCCAACGACATCCGGCGGGCGAAGGGAGTGCTCGGCCTGGTGCTCACGTTCTTCTTCGCCAGCTCGTTCACGACCGCGCTCCAGCGGGTCTACCTCCGGGCATGGCGCCGGGCGCCGGGGGCGAAGGTCGGCACCTACACCCGCGGGCCGCTCTGGCTCGCCGCGGTTCTGGTCTACATGGCCGCGCTCGGCGGGATCCGCTCGCTGCTCGGCAACGGCATCGGGCTCGGCGTGTTCCTGGTGCTGTCGGTGGGCTCGACCGCGGCACTGTGGTGGTTCACCGCCTGGTTCATGCTCGAGCGCCAGGTGCGGGCGCGGGTTCTCGTGCCGACCGGGCTGGTCACCGGCGTGGCGATGAGCTTGTACACGCTCTCGGCGACCGTCTGGATGCCCGACGTCGTCTCCCACAACCAGCGCCAGTTCGGGTTCTTCGGCGTGGCCCTCGCCCTGGTCACGTGGTTCTCGGGTGCGGCGATCTGCGTCTTGATCGGGGCTTGCGCGGGCCCGGTGTTCGCCGAGGACACCGGGTTGGTCGGTGACCTGGTGCGGGGCGATGACCCGTCGCTCCTGGTCGAGGGCGCGCCTCCGTCGTTGCCCGCTCCCACCCGCGTGCTCGGTCTCCGCGATGCGTTCCAATCACCGGAGGAAGACCTGTCGTCGCAGTAGTGCCGAGGCGGCCGATACGCGCGGGTGGGTGACGGGATCCCGGTGGTCGCACCGATTCCGCCATTGCGGTGTTAGCGTCGAACGACTCGGACGCTGCGAAACGAGCGCAGGCCGAGACCGGGTAGCAGTCCGGGCCGCGGGGTTGCAGCGGGGATTCGTTTGGCGACGAGGGCCGAGAGGAAGCGGGACGCGACGGGCCGCGATGTCGACGGATTCGAGCATGTTGGGCCCCCGACGGTGACCGAGGATCCGGGCCCGCGACGAATTCCGGAGTGGCTCGACACCGGCGCCGCGTTCGCGTGGCGGTTCCTGCTCGTGGTCGCCGCGCTCTACGTGGTGGTGGTCGCGCTCGACCGTCTCCTGGTTGTGGTCGTGCCGGTGGTCGTCGCCGCGATGCTGACCACGGTTCTCTATCCGCCGGTGCAATGGCTTCGTCGGCACGGTTGGCCGCGCGCGCTGGCCACGTGGGCGGTCTTCCTCCTCGCGTTCTTCGTGATCGGGCTGCTGCTGGCGTGGCTGATTCCCGCCGTCGGCAATCAGGTCAACTCGCTGCAGAACTCCGCCAACGACGGCGTCGACCAAGTGAAGCACTGGCTCACCACCGGGCCGCTCGACATCCCCAAGAGCCGGGTCAACCACGACTTCAACCAATTGGGCGACGACATCAGCAACAACGCCGGCGGGTTGGCGGTGCAGGGCGTGACCATCGCGCTCGAGATCGTCGTGGGCCTGCTGCTGAGCCTCGTCACCACCTTCTTCTTCGTGAAGGACGGTGACCGGCTCACGCAGTCGGTGTTGCGGCTCGTCGGTGACCGGCGCGCCCCCGAGTTCCAGGAGCTCGCCCGGCGCGCGTGGGCCACGCTCGGCGGCTACGTGCGCGGCACCACCGCGAACGGTCTGATCAACGGGACGCTCATGGGTGCGGGCCTGCTCATCCTCGGCGTGCCCCTTGCGCTCCCGATCGCGGTCCTCACGTTCTTCGGTGCGTACTTCCCGATCGTGGGCGCGGTGGCGACGGGCACGCTCGCGGCGTTGGTCGCGCTCGCGGCCGACGGCCCGGTCACCGCGCTCGTCGTGGTCGGGCTCACGGTGCTGATCCACAACATGGAGGGTTACCTCGTCGGACCGCTCGTCCTGGGCCGCGCGGTGCACCTCCACCCGCTCGCGGTGCTGCTCGCACTGGCCGCCGGGGGAGTGATCGCGGGCATCGTCGGCGCGTTCCTCGCGGTTCCGGTCACCGCGGTCGCGGTCACGACCATCCAGTACTACCGCAAGGTGGGCGACGCGGCGCCCGATGCGCCCGATGCGCCCGATGATCCGGGCGAGGTAGCTTCCTGACGCGCGTCACGCGGGCGCGTGCCGGACGGAGGACACCATGACTGCTGACATCGCCGATCGCGTCATCATCGTCACCGGTGCGGGGGCCGGGATCGGACGCGGGATCTCCCGCCACTTCGGCCGCAACGGCGCCAAGGTCGTGCTGGCGGAGTGGAATCCCGAACGGCTCGAGGGTGCGGTCAAGGAGTTCGAGGGCGAAGGCATCGAGTGCCTCGGCGTGGAGACCAACGTGGCCGAGCGGGCGTCGATCCAGGCGATGGTCGACGCCACCTTCGCCAAGTGGGGTCGCATCGACGGCCTGGTCAACAACGCGATGACGATCAGCGAGTTCGTACCGGTAGCGGAGTTGACCGAAGAAGCGATCGACATGAACATCAACTCGGGGTTGAAGGGCACCCTGTGGGCGATGCAGGCGGTGTTCCCGCACATGAAGGAAGCCGGATGGGGGCGTATCGTCAACGTCGGCTCCGCCGCCGGCATCGTGAGCTTCAAGGGGATGGGCGCGTACGGCGCGACCAAGGAAGCGATCCGTTCGCTCACCCGCACCGCGGCGCGGGAGTGGGCCGAGCACGGCATCGTCGTCAACCTCTACTGCCCGGTGTCGACCGGTCACTACGCGGGCACGAGCCAATTGCTCACCGAGTACAAGCAGGAGGGGATGGCGGTCGTCGAAGCGCTGAGCCCGAGCGGCTACAACGGCGACGCCGAGACCGACCTCGGACCGGTGGTCGCGTTCCTGCTGTCGGACGGCTGCCGCTACCTCACCGGGCAGACGCTCATGCTCGACGGCGGGACGTACGCGTTCGCCTGATCGGAATCGCGCGGTCAGAGCAGGGCGTCGGTCGGGTCGACCATCGGCAGCTCGGCCAACGCGAGCCGGAGGTGACGGGCCCAGACGCTCTCCAGCCGACTGAGGAAGTCGGAGTCGGCTTCGATCCGCGAGTGCTCGACCACGTGGCTGCCGTTGCGGTACACGCCGAGGTCGTAGGGCGGCCCGACCGAGAGGTTGGCGCGCGCGGTGCTGATCATCGAGCTGAGCGCGACCTTGGCCGCGCTCGCGAGATCGAGATCGGCGAACGTCGACAGCTCGAGCAGGAATTTGCCGTACTTGGCTTCGCCGATCTGGACGAACGGTCGGTCCTCGGAGATGCTGATGTAGTTGCCCTCCGGGTACACGAGGAACACGTCGGGTGGGGCGTTGCCGATCTGCCCGCTGAGGATGAAGGTGGACGTGCCGTCGGCGCCGGATGACGCCAGCGCGGCGCGGTGCTCACCCTCCACCGCCACGCTCATGCGGCCCACGTACAGCGCGGCCTCGAACAACCGGTCGACGGTGTGCAGGGACTCCGTCGCGTTCGGGTTCGTGAGGTCGACCTCGATGCGGTCGAGCACCTCCTGCGTGGTCGCGAGGTTGCCGGCCGATTGCAGGATGAACGTCCGGTCGGGGGTCGGGTGGAACACGAAGAGCTTGCGGTAGGTGCCGATGTTGTCGACGCCGGCGTTGGTGCGGGTGTCGGACAACAGCACGATGCCGTCGTGCATCTTCATGGCGAGGCAGTAGGTCATGTGCGGGGTCCTTCGCGGTGGGGATCGCCGGTGCCCTGGATCATCGCCAGCAGCGCCTGGCGTCGCGCGCCGTTGATCAACTCGACGCGCACGCCCAGGCAACGGACGAAGGCGAAGATGTTCATGTCGGAGTCGGTGCCGACGTCGTAGGCCTCGACCACGCCACCGTCGCGCTCGAGGTCGGCTACCGCGGCGCCGAGGTCGTCGGCCCAGTAGCCCAGGTGGTGCAACTGGGGAGCGCCGGGGGCGGCCCACGGCGTGTCGGGGATGGCTTCGACCAGCTCGAGGAACGGAGGCCCACTCGTCGAGTACACGAACCGTGACGAGAGACGGACGTCGGTGGCGCCGATGCGGACGTCGAGGCGGAAGCTCTGCAGCGCGGTCCAGGTGATGTTCAGCGCGTCGGAGAATCCCAGCACCGCCGCGCTGAGATCGGGCACCACCACGCCGGTGTGGAAGAAATCGGCGGGATCGAGAGACGTCATGGGCCGTGACGCTACTGCCGCGGTCGCGCCCGCCTCGGGCCGATGCGGAGTGAGCGGGTAAGAAGAGGGACGTCACCCCGATCGTCACCCGAGGAGGGCC
Source organism: uncultured Actinomycetes bacterium (assembly GCA_963819735.1). Classification (GTDB taxonomy): domain Bacteria; phylum Actinomycetota; class Acidimicrobiia; order IMCC26256; family DASPTH01; genus CAWFXC01. The sequence goes on from CAWFXC010000005.1 coordinate 122,873, forward strand.
GAACTCGATGCCTCCGTCTCCTGCCGTGGATCTGTTCGTCGCCGCGTTGCGCGATCCGTCCGATGACGCGCGCGCCGCGGCCCGCGCGCAGCTCGCGGCCGACGTCGAGACCTTCGGTCCGTTCGGCTCCGGATCGGGTCCCGCCGCGGTCGATGCCGTGCTCGAGCACCCGCGGATCCTGATGTTCGTCGCCCACGCCGACTGGTCGGCCCCGGTGGTCGACGACGGCATGGTCACCGTGACCGCCAAGGCACCGCCGACCGCGCCGGTCGGAGGATTCCGCTTCCGCTTCGGTCTCGACGCCGACGGCCGCATCGCGCGCATCGAGCAGGACCTGCTCCCGGCCGCGCCTCCGGTGGCCACGTTGATCGCGTTGACCGATGCGCAGGTCGAGCTCCTCGCCGAGGGGCTCGCCAACGGAACGCCGACCATCGTCGCGTACGTCGATGCCGACGGCCGCCCCCGCCTGTCGTACCGCGCCACGGTGCAGGCCGTCGGGCGCGACCGGTTGGGCATGTGGATCAGGGATCCGCACGGTGGGCTCGTCCGCGCGTTGCCGGGTAACCCGCACCTCAGCTGCTTCTACGGCGATCGCGCCCACGGCATCACCCTGCAGTTCCAGGGCCGGGGCCGGGTCGAGACCGACCCCGTGCTCGTCGACCAGATCTACGACCGGTCACCGAAACCGGAGCGCGACATGGACTGGCGCCGGGGCGGCGTCGCCGTCGTCGTGGATCTCGACCGGGTGGAGGGACGCGACGCCACTGGGCGGGTGCTCATGAGCGACGCCGCCGACGGGTCGTAGCCAACGGCTTCACACTCTCTTGGTAATCCGCGCACGGTGAGATCACAGCGCCACCGCATGATTCAGGTGTGGAAGCAATCCTGACGAAGTCGGAGCTGCGCGACTCCCGTCACCTGCTGGGGGACTGGGCGGCGTTGCGGAACCTGATCGCCACCGACGGATACATCTTCATGCGTGGACTGCTCGACCCCGAGCTCGTGCGCGGCGTCGGCCGTACGGGGCTCGGCTTCCTCCAGGCCGCGGGGTGGACGGTGGCGGGAGGCGACCCGGTCACGGCCGCGCCGCAGCTTCCGGTGCGGGCGGTCAGGATGCGCGACGCGTTCGGACAACCGGGCTACCGCGAGATCGTGATGGACCCCGGGTTCAACCGGATCCCGTGCGAATCGCCGCTCACCGATCTGATGGGTCAGATCCTCGGGCCCGAAGGCTTCTGCTACCCGCTCAAGGTGCCGCGCGTCGTCTACCCGGTCTCGATCGTCCCCCGGCAGCCCGGCAACTTCGTCCACCAGGACTACGGCTCGGTGCAGGACATGTTCACCTGTTGGGTGCCGCTCGGTGACGTACCCCGCAGCCTCGGCGGTCTCGCGCTCGAGCCGGGCAGCCAACGGACCAGCCGGGTGCGGCAGCGCCCTCTGTCCACGCTGCCGCGTGGCTGGTCGACGACCGACTACCGCGCCGGCGACGTCCTCGTGTTCCATTGCCTGACGTCGCACGCCGCGCTGCCGAACCGCGAGGATCGGCTGCGGTTCTCGGCCGAGTACCGCTGGCAACTCGCCGACCAACCCGCACCGCGCCGGCTGGTGATCGGACCGCAGGGGAACGAGATCGGCTCCCGCCTCTTCAGCCGCCGGGACTGGTGGAAGGAGGCGCCACGCGGACTCGAACTGTTCGACGACGCTGAAGCTCGGGCCAGCACGCGGCCCGCGCCACCATCGCGCTTCGTGCAGTTCACGAACTGAAGTCGGTGGACAGGAGCTGACGCGCGACGAGAGGTGTCGACGTCACATCCCGGGGAAGGTGCGGCGCAGCTCGTCGAGGTCGGCCGAGCCGTGGACCGGAGGCGTGTGCGCGGGGTCGAGGCGTCCGTAGATCAGCCGCACGAACGCCTCGGCCGGGAGCTCGAGGTCCGGTGGGTGGTCGTACCCGGTCGCGGTCAGTGAGACGCGGGAAGGGCCGAGCGAGAGGGTGAACGCGCGCGACGGTTCGGTGGTGCGCACGCTGATCACACGCTCGTCGTCAGCCGGTTTGCCGGTGAATCCCGCGATCATGCCGAGGTTGTCGATGATCACGGCGGTCGCGTCGGTCGGCAGCGTCGCCGCGGGTTGCAGTGCGACCTCGACGTCCCACGTGTGGAGCGCGTGTTCGTTCACACGGAGGCCGACGAATCCCTGGGCGTCGAGTTCCAGCGGTCCCATCGAGAAGCGGAGCTTCTCCCGTTCGGCGTCGGTGAGCGAGGCAAGCTGGTCGACGAGCGCGGCGTCGGCGACCAGCGCGTCGGCCGCCTGCGCCTCGGGCGACTTCGCGTTCCATTCGTCCCAGATCGGCGGGGCGAAGTCGTCGGCCAGCTCGTGCCCGGAGCGCGTGGCCTCGATGCGCGACCCCATGATCACCGCGCCCGACCCGACGTGGGAGAGCACGTCGGCGATGCTCCACTCCGACGGATAGGCCGACGCGCGTAGCTGCGCGCCGTCGAGCGGTTCGACGAGCGCGCGCAGCCGCGCGACCGACGCCCGCAGGGCGGTGAGCTCGTCGATCATGCCGAGACCGCGGCGGCCGGCGTCGGGTCGGCCGAGACGGGTGAGGCCGACGCCTCGGGTGCGGGTGCGGGCGAGGCGGGTGCAGTGGCGGCGGGAGCCGGAGGACGCGCGGTCAACAGCTTGACCAGCGCGACGCCGGTGAACGCGACCGCGCCGACCGCGACCACCGCTGCGAGTCGCTTCGACAGCGGCAGGCCGAGGCGCACCTTGCCCGGTCCGGCGGCGGCGAGCACGGTGGCGAGGGCCAGGTTGGTCAGCGCCAACTCGTACCCGCCGTTGGCGGCCAGCGGACCGTTCTTGCGGTGCGTCGCCACCGCGACGGTCATCGCGCCCGCGATCGCAATCGGGCCGAGCGGATCGGCGAGGCCGGCGGCGGTCAGGAGACCGCCCCCGAGTTCGGACGCGCCGGCGAGCGCCGCCATGGGCCGGCCCGGGGAGAGGCCGATCGACTCGAAGCCGGCGCTGGTCTTCTCGAGGCCGTGACCGCCGAACGCCCCGAACAACTTCTGGGCCCCGTGGGCGGCGAGGTATCCACCGAGCACGACCCTGCCCGCTACCAGTGCGCTGTGTCGCATGACGCTTCCCCTTGGCTCGGAACGGTCGGAATCGACCGGGTGCGATTGTGAAGCCTTCAATGATTGAACACTCTATCAAAACGCGGAATGGGAGCCCAGCCGAGGCGGGCGGAGGTGGGAGCGGGCAGGCTGGGGCCATGGCCAGGGGGGCGTTCGCCGCAGTCGTCACCGTGGCGGCGATCGTCGCCGGCGGCTGCTCGGGCGGTGGATCGTCGGCTACCGGCGACCGCCGGACGCCGGACGCCGTCACCTCGCCCTCGACGGGCGCGCCCGGGCGCGCCCTCGACCGGCTCGACCTCGACCACCGCGCCGGTCACGAGCCCGGATCAGCTCACCGCACCGCAGAACGCGCCCGACACGGCGGCGGTGCTCACGCGCGTGGAGCGCACGCTGCGCGCCCACGACGCCGATCCCGCGGCACGGCTCGCGCTCGGATGGCAGCAGCAACTCGCGTACGGGGCGCTCTCCACCCATCCGGAGTGGACCGACGCGGTGCTCGCGGCGCTGCCCGACGACGTACGCGTGATCGTCGCCGCCAACTGCGACGCGGCGGTGAAGCTCACCGCCCCCGACCTCGGCGCGGTCCCGACGTCGCTGCCCGACTGGACCATCCGTACGCCACCGGCGCCGACCGTGTTGCTGGGTTACTACCACGAGGCCGAAGCCGCGTCGTCGATCCCGTGGTTCTACCTGGCTGCCATCCACTTCGTCGAGAGCAGGATGGGTCGCATCCACGGCAACAGCAGCGCGGGCGCGCAGGGACCGATGCAGTTCATCCCGAGCACGTGGGCCGAGTACGGCAACGGCGGCGACGTGAACGACGACCACGACGCCATCCTCGCCGCGGGGCGGTTCCTCGCCGCCAATGGTGGCGCGGCCGACATCGACCACGCGCTGTTCGCGTACAACCCGAGCACGAACTACGTGGCCGCGATCAAGGACTACGCGGGTGTGTTGCAGTTCGATCCCGGTGAGTACGACGGGTACTACGCGTGGCAGGTCTACGTGACGACGACCGCGGGCACCGTGCGTCTCCCCGAAGGTTGGACCCGGCCATGACCGGTACCGCGCCGGGACGGGTTCATTCGGTACGTAGCGCCTCGGCGGGACGGATGCGGGTCGCGGCGTGGGCCGGTCCGGCGGCGAGCAGGTTCGCGATCACCAGCGCCGTCGGCACGATCACCAACACCGCGAGCAGCGCGAGCGGCGGCACGTAGACCACGGGGAACGTGTCGGCCAACGAACGCCAGATGAGGCGCCCGGTCGCGATCCCGAGGGGGATCCCGATGACCAGGCCCACGATGGCGAGCAGCGTCGCCTGCCAGGCGATCGCGACGCGCGACTGGTGACGGGTGAACCCGAGGGCGCGCAGGACCGCGAGGTCGTGCTTGCGGCGTCGGACCGTCGTCACCAGCGCGTGGGCGACGGTGGCGCAGGCGAGCAGGCCGAAGAACACGCCGAGCGCGAAGGGGAGCGTGCGGAGCTGTCCGAGGTCGACGATCGCGCTCGGGAGCACCGGGGGTAAGGCCTCGAAGGCGTCACTGCCGCCGCCGATCGCCGCGAGCTGCTTCTGCCCGGCGGCGATTCGCGCATGCGGCGCCCATCGCACCAGGATGTAGTCCTCGAACGCGTCGTTCCCGAGTTGATCGGCCGGGGGGAGCGCCGCCCGCAGGCCGCCGGCGGTCAGCCACGCGCTCTGGTCGTAGTCGGTGTGCGACGTCGCCGGCAGCAACGCGGTACCGACGACGCGGGCGGTGTGCGCGGTCCCGTTCCCGAGCTTCACGACGTCGCCGACGTGGAGGTGCAGGTTGCGCAGCGTGACGGGAGCGAAGGCGATCTCGCGCGCGTTCCGGGGTGCTCGTCCGCTGAGCACCACGAGCGGGAGGTGGCCCTTCAGGGTTTGGGTGCCGAACGCGGGGGTGGTGGCACCGTTGACGCGCACGGCGCGGGCCCAGGTCGCGTGCAGCACCGAAGCCACTTGCGGATTGCCGTCCACCACCGCGAGATCATGGGCCGAGGCCGGGCCGTCGCCGAACCCGAGCTCGAAGTCCCACACGACTCCCGAGCGTGCGGGGCTGGCGATCACATCGTTGATGCCGGCGCGGAAGGTGAAGCAGGCGACCACCCCGAGGACGCCGACGATCGCACCGACGAGCGCGGACCGCACCGGGACCGCCCGCCGACCGCGCCCCGGCTCCACGGCGAGGCGTGAGCCGATCAGGAGCGATGCGGGAAGCCCGGCCCGCGCGACCCAATTGCCCGCGGTCGACGGCTCCCGCACCGGCGTCTCGGTGCGGGTCGCCCGCCACCACGCCGAGAGCAACGCGGTCACGAGCACACCAGTGATCACCGCGAACGTCGCGATCCCGAGCGCGAACCAATCGGCGTGGGTCCCGAGGTCGAGGTCGTAGTGGCGGGCGATGCTGATCGGGAACCGCGACGACAGCGCGACCGCGACGACGATCGTGCTCACCGCGGCCGTCGCCGCGCTCACCATCGCCGGGATCGCCAGCGCGGGGATGACGATCCGACGGTCGGCGCCGATGGCGCGCCAGGTTGCGAGATCGGCGGCTCCCGCAGTGACGGCGCGGACGAGCGCCTGGCCGACGAGCACCCCGCCCCCGAGGATCACGGCCAGTGCGAACAGCAACAGGCCGTTGCGCTCGACGTTGAGCACGCTGGCGGCTTTCCGTAGCCCGAAGAGATCCCGGACGCTCTGGATGTTGATCGGATGGCCGACGATGTGCTGGACCCCGTCCTGGAAGCGGCTCAAGTCGGCTTCGCCGTGGCGCAGCGCGACGAAGTCGTTGACGAAGCCTCCACTGCGCGCGCCGTACTTCGCGTAGAACCCCGACGACGGCGTCCAGGTTGGTTCGCTGTCCGTCGACTTGGCGATGCCGACCACGCGCAGCCGTTGCTGGAAGTCGAGGTCGACCCCGGTGGGCAGGAATCCGGGCGGTGCCGACGCGGCAACTTTGGCCGACACCGACTGCCGGACGAGCATCGTCGCGCCGAGCCCGAGTCCCCACTTGCGTTGCGCGTTCTGGTCGACGACCACCTCGTCGGCTTTCCGGGGATCGGGCATCCGCCCCGCGACGAGGGCGCCGATCAGCGGTCGCATCGCCGCCGGTGTGACCGGGACGAGCGAGCTGTCGAAGCCGGCGGGCTTCACGACCTCGAGGGTGAACGCGACGAGGAACGGAAACGTGTCGCGTACCTCGGGGAGGGCGGCCACCGCGTCGCGCTGTTGCGGGCCGAACGACGAATCGTTGGCCAGTACCGCGGCCGTCGGCAGGTTCGCGACGCGGACGAAGGTCGGCAACACCCGTTCGGTCCGGCGGGCGCCGGCCAACCCCGCAGCCGCGAGCCCGAACGTCGCCCCGGCCAACAGCCCGAGGACCAGCCACGAACGCCACCGGGTCCGGAGGTCGGCGCGCACCCACATGCGGATCGCGTTCATGGATTACGCCTCGGAGCGCCCACGAGGTCATCCAACCACAGGCGCTACGAGCCGACGAGTGTGCCTCCTTCCACGTTCCGGGGGTGCTGAACCCCACCGCGGCGGGGCGGTCACCCCCCATATCGGGCGGCCGCCGGAGCTCGGGCCGGCTCCCGGTCGGTACGATGGAGCGACACCGACTGAGCCACGACCGATGAGAGGCGACCGATGACTGGTGCGGCCACGACGGCATCGCGCAGGGTGGAAGGCGAACCGCTCACCGACGCCGAGCTCACCGAGCTCGCCCTCGCCGCCGATCCCGACGCTCCGCTCGCCGACGACGCGATCTCGTTCTGGGAGCTCGCCGGCCCCGGTACGCCGGGTGCCCCGAGTCCGCTGCCCGACTGGTACATGCCCGCGCCGATGGCCGCCCGGCCGTTGCGCGGGTGGCGCCGCCGCCTCGTTCGCTACAACGTCTTCCTCATCATCGCGTCGTTCGTGGCGATCAACGCCTACGGACTCTGCAACACGTACGGCCAGCTCCACCTCTAGGCGCGCGCCGGCGTGCTCGTGGCGTGCGCCGCGATCACTGACCGATGAGCCGTCCGATCTGGTCCTGCACGTACGCCACGATGGTTGCGTCGCGCGTCGCGGTCCCGTCGTGGACCGCGTCGGCGAACTCCGCCGGCCCGAGCCGGCGACGCAGCTCCTCCACCAGTTCGCCGATTCGTTCGGCGTCGGTGGGTTCGAACGGCAGCGCGGCAGCCGCGCCCGCGGCGACGAGCGAACCGTAGAGCACCGCGGCCGCGCGGCTCGCGCCGAGCTGAGCGAAGATGCCACACACGTGGCGCAACGAGAGCCATTGATTGGCCCAGTCGCCGCCGCGATACCAGGTGTCGATGACGGAAGCGAAGCCGGCGAGCGCGCCGGCGGGGTCGCCCTTGCGGGCTTCGAGCCAGAGCACCTCGGTCTGCGCGAACGCCTCGATCCACCGGTTCCCGGCGGCGCGACCGAGCTGCGCGGCGCGCCGCAGGTGGACGGCGGCTTCGTCGGGCGCCGTCGCCTCGAGCGAAACCCCCATGGCGTACGTGGCTTGAGCGAGCGCAGTCGGCGAGCCGCAGCGCTGGGCCGCCTCTACCGCCTCGGTGGCGAGCTTCGCGCCCAGCGGCGCGTGGCCCACGCTGGTCGCGCCGACTGACTGCATGTAGAGGGCATGGGCGAACAGCGCCGGGGAATCGTGGGCGCGGGCGACGGCAAGCATGCGGTCCATCCACTTGAGCCCGTCGTCGATCCGGCCGCGGTAGAACACCGCGTTGCCGAGGGTGCGTTCGGCCAGGCCGAACGAATCGGTACCGAGATCATCCGCGGCGGCCACCGCCTGGTCGGCCAACTCGATCGCACGGTCGAGGTCTCCTCGTACGAATGCGCCGTACGCGGCCACCGCGATCACGATGGGCACGTGCGGATGCAGCTCGATCCCCGGCATCGAGATCGTCGTCTCGGCCCAGGCAGTGACCTCGTAGCGCATGCGGCGGAACGCGAACTCGCGGAGCGACGCGACCAGGCTGACCGCGGTCTCGCTGTCACCGGCCAGCACCGCCCCAGCGTGGGCCTCGCGACAGTTCTCGAAGTCGCGGTCGAGTCTCGCCACCCACATGGCTTCGTCGGGTCCGTTGAGGCCCGCTTCGCCTTCGCTCGCGATGCGCACGTACCACGCCCGATGACGCGCTCTCAGCTCCACGCGCTCACCGCGCTGCTCGAGCCGCTCGAGGCCGAACTCGCGCAGCGTCTCGAGCAGGCGGTACCGCGGTTCGTCGAGATCGACCACCTGCACCATCGACTTGTCGACCAGGTTGGCGAGCAGGTCGGCGACGCCGTACGCGCCCCCGTCGTGCGCGCCCCCGTCGTGCGCGCCCCCGTCGGGATCGCCGTCGACGACACACACCGCCTCGGCCGCGCGTAGGTCGAAGCCACCGACGAACGTCGCCAGCCACGCGAAGAGCCGTTGTTCGGGCGGCGTGAGGAGCTCGTACGACCATTCGAGCGTGTCGCGCAGCGTGCGGTGGCGCCGGTCGGCGCCCCGCTGCGAGGCTCCCAGCAGATTCGACCGTTCCCGGAGCCGCTCTTCGAGCGCGTACGGCCCCATGCTGCGGAGGCGCGCCGCCGCGAGCTCCAGCGCCAGCGGGAGGCCGTCGAGGCGGCGGCAGATTTCGGCGACCGAGCTCGCGTTCTCCGCGGTGAGCTCGAAACCGGGATGCGCGGCCGAGGCCCGATCGACGAACAGCTGCACGGCATCGGAGCGGCCGACCGCGTCGACCGACCGCGCGTCGGTACCGGGGAGCGCGAGCGGGCCGACGGGCCAGATCTGCTCACCGGCCAGGCCAAGCGGGGCGCGGCTGGTCGCCAGCACGGTGACCTGACGGCACGCGCCGCGCACGTGGTCGACGAACGGCGCGACCGTGTCGACGAGGTGCTCGCAATTGTCGAGCACGATCAGCATCGAGCGGTCGCGGAGGAACTCGATGAGCGTCGCGTCGAGTGAGAGGTGTTGTCGTTGCTGGACGTCGAGCGCGGCGGCGATGGCCTGCATCGCGGCGCGCTCGTCGCGGACGGCGGCGAGCTCGACGAGACACGGACGCGACGAGTCGGGCACGGAGGTCGCGCGCTGCGGCCACGACGTCGCGATTCGCACGGCCAGGCGGGTCTTGCCCACACCACCGGGGCCCACGAGCGTCACCAACCGGTCGGTGACCAGCAACTCACCGATCGCCTCGAGGTCGCCGTCGCGACCCACGAACCGCGTTGCGTCGACCGCGGGCCCCGCCGACGCGTCAGCGGTGGTGCCGACGGCCGCGGTGCTCGCGGCCGTCGGCGCGTGGTCGAGGAGCAGCGTCGGGTCGTCGGCGAAGATCCTTCCTTCGAGGTCGCGGGCGGCCGGTGACAGGTCGAGACCGAGCTCGGTGTTCAGGAATGCCCGCAGCTCGTCGGCCCGGCGTACCGCCTCCGCCTGACGCCCGGAGCGGTAGAGGGCGATCATGAGTTGCCGCCAGAACCGCTCCCGCAGCGGATGGTCGACCACGAGTCGTTCCAGCTCGCCGACGACCGGAGCGTGATCGCCGAGGGCGAGTCGCGCTTCGAGCAGGCTCTCGAGCGCGACGAGACGCAGCTCTTCCAGCCGCGCCGCTTCTCCGCGCGCCCATTCGAGGTCGGCGAACTCGTCGAACGCGGGTCCGCGCCAGAGGTCGAGCGCGCGGCCCAGGTGCTCGACTGCGGCCGTCGGCGGTGCCGACGCGGCGGCGGTGGCGAGGTCTTCGAAGCGGGAGGCGTCGACCGCGTCGGGTGCCGCCTCCAGCACGTAGCCCGGGGCGCGGGCGACGATCTCGACGTCGGCGGTCAGCGCCCGGCGCAGGCGCGAGATGTTGCTCTGCAGGGTGGCGACGGCCGACCGTGGCGGCGAGTCGCCCCACATCGCGTCGACGAGTCGGTCGACCGACACCACCGACGACCGGTGGGCCAGGAGTGCGGCGAGCACCAACCGCGCCTTCGGGCCCCCGAAGGGGACCGCGGCGCCGTCCCGCCAGACCTCGAGGGGCCCCAAGACGCGCACGAACAGTTCCACCGGACCAGCATCGTCCCCCGGCTTGCAAGCGGCTGCAAGCGCGCTTGCAAGCGATCCACGTGCAGCGTCCCGCGGACCCGCAAGACCCTCGGCGCAGGCTGGCGTCGACCCCAACCGAGAACTAGCACAAGGAGCTCGTCATGCCGTTCCTCCAGGTCAAGTTGATCAAGGGTGTGTTCGACCAGGACCAGAAGCAGGAGATGATCCACAAGCTCACCGAGACCATGGTGGGCATCGAGGGCGAGACCATGCGTCAGGTCACGTGGGTGACGATCGAAGAGGTCGAGAGTGGCGAATGGGCCATCGGCGGCCACGCGCTCACCACCCAGGACGTCAAGGACCTCCAGGCCGGCCGGGCCTGACGGCGCGTACGGCGTCTACCCCCGGCGCCCTCGCGGAACGGCGCGCCCGCGTGATCGCGGGCGCGCCGTTCTCGTCGCGTTCGTCCGTGGTGGCCGCGCCCGCGCAGTGCATAGCTTTTCTCGGGAGATGGCGCGGAGAGATGCCGCCGACGTTCGGGGAAGACGATGGCGATGGACATCGCGGTCACGTTGCCGCAACTCGGTCACGCCGCCGGGCCGCGCGCGATCCGTCGCGCTGCCCGTCAGGCCGAGGAGCTCGGGTTCAGCCACGTGTGGGCGAACGACCACATCACGTTCCCGTTGGGCCAGAGCCACCCGTCGCCCTACATGTACGACCCGTTGCTGACGCTCGCGACCGCGGCGGCCGTGACCGACACGATCGGGATCGGCGGTCAGATCACCGCGGCGTACTACACGCCGTTGTGGCTCGCGAACGCGTTGGCCAGCCTCGACGCGCTCGCCGACGGTCGGCTCACGGTCGCCGTTGGCGTTGGGTGGTCGCAGCGGGAGTTCGCAGCGCTCGACAGTTCGTTCTCCGATCGAGGGCGGCGGACCGACGAGATCATCGACATCCTCCGCGCCTCGTGGCGGAACGAAGCGGTGAGCTTCGCCGGTGACTACTACCGCTTCGACCCGGTGAAGATCCTCCCGCAACCCGCGCACCCCATCCCGCTCTGGATCGCAGGTGAGACCGAGCCCGCGTACCACCGTGCAGTGACGCGGGGCGACGGCTACCACGGTGGCAGTTGGGTGCTGCCGCTCGACCACATCGACCGCGCCGTCGCACGGATCCGGGCCGCGCGACCCGAGCCGGAGTTCGTGGTGTCGCTGTACACGCACGACTGGGATCCCGCCGCCCACGATCCCGCGGGCATCGTGCGCGAGCGCGACGCGTACGAGGCGGCCGGCGTGCAGTGCGTCGTGGCCGCGCCGTCGCGCCGGACCGCCGACGAGTGGCTCGCCTCGGTGGAAGCGCTCGCGTCATTGCTCGATGTGCAACCCCGGGGCGAGTCGTAGAGTTCGAGGATCGCACGACCAGCGACGGTGGGGGAATGCCATGCCCGGTATGACCGAGATCGACCGCTACCTGATCATCACGTCGGACGCGCACGGCGGGGCGCCGATGGCCGAGTACCGGCCGTACCTGCCGGCGCGCTGGCACGACGACTTCGACGCCTGGCTCGCGGGTGTCGTGAACCCGTGGGTCGACGTGACCATGGGGGTCAACTGGGACAACGACGAGCGCATCGCGGCGATGGACGTCGACGGTGTGGCCGCGGAGGTCGTGTTCCCCAACACGTTGCCCCCGTTCTTCGACATCCTCGCCCACCTCACGGGCGTGCCGCGCGACGCGAGCACGTTGGAGCGCAAGTGGGCGGGGCTGCAGGCGCACAACCGGTGGCTGGAGGACTTCTGCAGCGCGGCACCACAACGACGCAAGGGCATCGTGCAGCTCCTGCCGAACGACATCGACGCCGCGATCGGCGAGATCCAGTGGGCCGCTTCCACCGGAGTGATGGCCGGGGTCATGCTGCCGGCGGTGCCGCCCAACCATCCCGTCGATCCGTACTTCCACGATCGCTACGACCCGTTGTGGGAGGCCTGCGTGGAGGCGGGCCTGCCGGTGCACCAACACCAGGGAACCGGCGCGCCCGACGCGCGCGACGACCAACTGGTGTCGAACAGCATCTTCTTCACCGAGCTCGACCTGTGGACCAAGCGCACGATGCACCACCTCATCATCGGGGGCGTGTTCGAACGCCATCCGGAGTTGCAGGTGGTCTGGACCGAGATGTGGGGGCTGCGGTGGGCGGTCGAGGAGCTCGCGCACATGACGCGCCGGCTGCGCAACGTACAGAGCCGATTCGCCGGTGACCCGACCGACCTGAACTACAGCACCTCGTTCTCGTCGCCGGTCGTCGACAGCCTGTCGCTGACGCCGCTCGAGTACTTCGGGCGCAACTGCTCGATCGGCGCGAGCATGCTGCCCCGCCACGACGTGAAGTACTGCCGCGCGCTCGGCATCGACCGCATCATGTGGGGCACCGACTCACCGCATCCGGAAGGATCGGCGCCGTACACCACCGAAGCGCTGCGGGCGACGTTGTTCGACATGCCGGTCGACGACTGTCGCGCCATGCTCGCCGGCAACGCGGCGCGGCTCTACGGCTTCGACCTCGACGCGCTCGTACCGGTCGCGGCAGCCATCGGGCCTCGCATCGACGAAGTGGCGGAGCCGCTGGTCGACCGCCCGGTCTGGCCCGGCGTCGCCTTCTCCACCGAGGACCCACTCGAGGCACTGCTCAGTTAGCGATGGTGAGCGCGGAGCACGAGGCATTGGTGGAAGCGTTGGTGGCCGCGGGCGTGCGCACGCCCGTCGACCTGCCGAGCGACGACGCGCTGGCCGCGATGCGGGCGGCCGAGCGTGCGGAACCGCCAGTGGTCGTCGACGGCGTCGCGATCGAATCGTTCGACCGGAGTGGCGTACGGTGCCTGCAGGTGACCGCGCCCGGTTCCGACGCTCGGCGCGCGGTGATCTACTTCCACGGCGGCGGCTACCTCTGGATGACTCCGCAGTCGCACGTCGCGGTCCTGGTCGCGTTGTCGGACGCATGTGGCGCGCCCTGCATCGGTGCGCACTACCGGCGAGCGCCGGAAGCGCCGTTCCCCGCCGCGGTGGAGGACGCGGTGGCGGTCTACCGGGCGACCCTCGACACGGGAGTGGGAGCCGGTGCGATCACCCTGGCGGGCGACTCCGCCGGGGGTGGGCTCGTGATCGCCACCCTGCTGGCCGCCCGCGACGGGGGGCTGCCCATGCCGGGGGCCGCGCTGTGCTTCTCGCCGTGGACCGATCTCGCGGTGACGGGATCATCTGCCGACACCGCTGACGATCCCATCGTCGGCGGCCCCGCGTTGCGGAGCATGGCGGCCGCGTACCTGCACGGCGCCGATGCCACGACCCCGCTGGCGTCGGCCCTCTACGCCGATCTCACTGGATTGCCGCCGATGCTGATCCAGGTGGGCACGCGCGAAGCGCTGCTCGACGACGCCCGGAGATTCGCGACGTTGGCCGTGACCGCCGGGGTCGACGTCACGTACATCGAGCACGCCGACGTGATCCACATGTGGATCGTGTTCGGGCCCGAGCTGCCCGAGTCGGTGCGGGCATTCGAGCTCGCAGGTGCGTTCTCCCGCACCCACGCCGGTCAGCCGGACGCGGGCGACCCCGGCTCCGCCACCACGAACGCGCGCGGCGCGAGCCCGAGGTAGCGCAGCGCGTCGTCGGCTTCGGCGCGGAGCGCGGCTTCGTCGTCGGTGGAGATCGCGCCGGCCGACGAGCGCTTCGGCGCCGCAAACGGCTGGAGCGTGACCGCGTCGTCGGCGAAGCGCCACGTGCCCACCGCCCGGCCTTCGATCAACGCGATCGGCCGGAAGATCCCGTTCGTCGTGACCACGCGCTTGTGCGCGCCGACGATCGCGTCGCGCGACTTCCACCCGAGCAGCACCGGATCGAACGAGCCGAGGAGGCGAGGGGAGGGCAGCCGGGCGGCGTGACGGCGGCGCGCGCGGTCGAGCAGTCCGTCGGGTCGCTCGACCACGTCACCGTCGGCCGCGGCCGCGCGCAGGCCGGCGCGGGTGTCGCGCACCGGAAGCCCCGACCACTTCGCCAGATCCCGCTCGTCGGCGGGGCCGTGGGCGGCGAGGTAGCGCCGGGCCAACTCCGCGAGCGCGATCTCGCGCGCGACCGGCTCCGGCGGGCCGAGCCAGTCGCGTGCGAGCACGAAGGCCTGCTCGTTGCCCACCATCGGTCCGCGCACGACGGAGTCACGCAAGCTCGCCAGCAAGAGCACGTGGATGAACGCCTGTCCCGCGGTGCGGATCCCGGCCGCGTCCAAGCGCGCGCGGAGCTCGTCGCGGCGCAGCGGCCCGTCACGCTCGAGCGCGCGGATGACGACGGTCACCCCGCGCTCGGCCGCGTCCGCGCTCACACCCTCCTGCGCGAGGCGTCGGGCGTTTCCGGTCACGATGGTGGGCGCGGTCAGCGCGTGCAACCACGGGTAGTCCTCACGGCGTACGAGGTGCAGGGTGCCGCGGAGCAACCAGGCCACGATCAACGAGCGGTCGTCGGTGAGGGCGCGGTCGACCGCGGCACTCGACAGTCCCCGCGACCGGGCGCGGACCGTGAGCCGGGCACCACGCGGATCCTGCGCTTGGACCGCCACGAGACGTTCGATCACCGCGACGGGATCGCGCGCGGCGTGCCCGCTCAGCAGCTGACCGGCCAGCCGATCCGCGAGCACCGGGTCGAACGCCGGGTCGGTCACCTTGTGGCGTCGGGTGCTTGCACCACCGCCATCGTCACCGGCCGCCGGAGCGAGAAGCCGAGTCGTTCGTAGACCCGCCGCGCGTCGTCGTTCTCGGCCGCGTGGTGCAGGAACGGCTGCTCGCCGCGGTCGAGGATCCCGGTGGCGACCCTGGTGGTGAGCCCCGACGCGAACCCGCGGCCGCGAGCGTCGGGATGGGTGCACACCGCGCTCGATCTCGGTGAACCCGGGGAGTTGCAGGCGCTCACCGGCCATGGCGACGAGGCGATCGTCGGCGAAGACGCCGTAGTAGTCGCCGAGCTCGACGGTGCGGGGCAGGAACGGACCCGGTCGGGTGAGGGCGACGAGCTCGAGCATCTCCGGCACGTCGGCGACGGTGAGCAACCGCGCCGGCGGCACGTCGGTCGGCACGAGGTGGTCGAGGACCATCTGGTGGCCGACGCCTTCCATCACCAGCGTCCATCCCGGCGGTGGTGGCGGCACCCGGTCGCGGAAGAACACAGCTGTGCCGCCGGGGCCGACGAGTGCCTCGATGTCGCGCCACGACTCGTCGTCGAACCGATCGACCGCGGACGCGAACGACACCTCGTACGCATACCGCCGCGCCCGGCCGACGACGTCGGCGAACCGGGCGTGCCGCGTCCGCAGCGCGTGCCAGACCGCGTTGTCGAGCAGGCTCACCGAGATGCGCGGGGCTCAGCCGGCATTGCCGTAGCCGTCGCGGTACGGACCGGCGAGGTGGCCGCCGTCGATCACGAACTGGGCCCCGGTGCAGTACGAGCTCTCGTCGGACGCGAGGAACAGCGCGAGGTACGCGACTTCCTCCGGCCGTCCCATACGGGCGATCGGTTGCCGGTCGAGCACGACCTGCAGCTTCGCCAACGTCTCGGGCGGCGCGGCGTCGACCATCGGGGTGGCGATCACGCCGGGATGGATCGAGTTGACGCGGATGCCGCTCGGGCCGAGCTCGAGCGCGGCGGTGCGGGTCATGCCGGTCACCG
The DNA here is from genome assembly GCA_963819735.1 of uncultured Actinomycetes bacterium. Lineage (GTDB taxonomy): Bacteria > Actinomycetota > Acidimicrobiia > IMCC26256 > DASPTH01 > CAWFXC01. The sequence continues at coordinate 138,756 of CAWFXC010000005.1, forward strand.
CGAACTTGCTCGCCGCGTAGCTCGTCATTCCCGCCACACCGGCGAGGCCGTCGATGGAGGAGATGTTCACGATCGCGCCGGAACCCTGCGCCTTCATGACCGGCGTGACCGCGCGCATCCCGAGGTAGACGCCGTGGAGGTTCACGTCGATCACGTGTCGGTGCTCGTCGGGATCCTCGTCCTCCAGCCGGCGCGGCGGAAAGCCCACGCCCGCGTTGTTCACCAGCACGTCGACCCGGCCGAAGGTGGACACGGTGTGCTCGACCGCCGCGATCCAGGCCGCGTCGTCGGTGACGTCGAGCGGGACCGCGATCGCGACGTCGCCCAGCTCGGCGGCCACCGCGGCCGCGCCGTCGTCGTCGATGTCGGCGACGACCACGCGCGCGCCCTCGGCCGCGAAGAGACGCGACTCCGCCGCACCCTGCCCGCTGGCGGCCCCGGTGATAACCGCGACCTTGCCCGCCAGCCGACCGTTCGCCCCTGCGACCATCGGCGGAGCCTACCGATCACGGCCGTCGCGGGCCGGGCCCGATCCGGGGCATGATCGGTGCCGGAATCCGATTCGAGGACCGGCGCCGCAGCCGCGGCACCGGCGCGAGGGGAGCACGCGATGGCCGTCAGCACCAACCTCGGGGTCGCCAAGCGCGGCGGGCGGATCAGCTTCACCATCGACGAGCCGAAGTTGAGCGAGCAATTCTTCGGGCTCACCCGGTTCGAGTTCGGCGACGACCCCCACGGGCCGTTGATGGTGGTGCAGGTGATCCCACCCGACCTCGAGTTCGCCACCCACTTCCACGACACCGACTACTGCACGTTGGTGCTCGAGGGCGCGCTGCGGGTCGGCCGCACCTGGTACCGCGCCGGTCACTTCCGGGTGCAGGACGCGCGGTCGGTCTACGGCCCGAGCCTGAGCGGGCCGGAGGGATGCCGGCTCGTGAGCTTCTACGGCGACCGCAGCGAGCTCCCCGACAAGTTCACCCGCGATGCCGACCAGAAACGGTTCGACGAGTTGCTGCCGGCGCTGCTCGCGGCGTACTCGGCGGCGGGCATGGGTTCGCGCCCCGACGAACCGGCACCCGCGCCGGTCGGCGGTCCGTGATGCCGCCGCGTCCCCAGCCCGAAAGCGACGGGGATCAAGAGGACGGCGATCACGCAGGCGACGGGGCGCGCGGCGACGGCCCCCAGGAGATCGTCGACGAAGCCCGTGACGAGCTCGAGTATCCGGCCGACGAGACCGGCGAGGGCTGAATCGCTCAGGCGGGTCGACGACCGATGAGCACGTAGGCCAGGGTGCCGAGAGTGTTGAAGGTGAGTAGACGCCACAACACCTTCGGGCCTCGCAGTTCAGCCGACGAGCGCGTGCCGAGGTCGCGTTGCGCGTAGGCGGTGAGCGCGGCCTGCGCCGCGATGAGCGCCACGACCCCTGACCGCTGGGCCGGGGTCATCTCCGACCATTTCCGCTTGGTACCGGGCACGGGCGCGAACGTAGCCGAAGCGCGGGCCCGGCGATCCGCCGGCGGAGGAGGTCAGCGGCTCACTGGCTCAATGCGGCCCGGGCCGCGTCGTCGAGGAGTCGCTCGGGGTCGTCGTCGAACCCCGCGAGCTGCGACGTGACCACGACGAGGACCTCGACCGGTTCGGAGTCGAAGGCCAGGGTCATCGAGAGCTCGGTGTGCAGGCGCATGGCGATGGCGTCGAGGTGATCGTCGGCCGCGAGGTCGTTGCACACCACGATGAATGCGGCGGCGTCCTCGACCCGCGCCGCGGTGTCGTCGGGGCGCAGCAGCGAGGTCAAGCGGATGGCGACGTCGCGCAGCGCGGTGATGGTGGCCTGGTTGCTGCGCAGCGGTTCGAACGACACCGACACCGAGATCAGGCCCACGTACAGGTTGTCGCGTCGCGCCCGCGACAACGACATGATGAGCCGGTCACGGAGGAGTGAGCGCTTCGGGAGCCCGGTGATGGGATCGAAGAACGACCGGTAGTCGTCGTCGCGGTGCCGTACGGCGCGAAGGGTCGTCATGGTTGCCGAAGCTCCTGAGAGAAGCTGCCCGTTTCGGTCAATTGTCGGCCGGGTTCGACCCGGCTTGAGCGAAAGGCTCAGGGATCGGGGCCCGAGCCGAGAAGCGTGACCGTGATCTCGCCGCCCCGGAACACCGTGATGTCGCCGTCTTCCGACACCTTGAGGGTCACGTCGGCCGTGTAGGAGAGGGTCTTGGCCGCGGCGGTGCGGGCGCCCTCGTGTTGGCTGTCGGCGCTGGTGACGATGGCGCCGTAAGCGAGGAGATTCCCGTCGCGGTCGAGGATGGTCGCCCCGTCGAGGCCGGCGAGCCGGGCCAGGGTCTGGTCGTCGAGATCCTCGGCGTCGAGCAGGTGGTGCAGGCGGGTCTCGATGCGCATGGCCGAGGGGTCGAACTCGTTGCGGAGGTCGAAACGGTCCTTGGGCGACACGATGCCGTCGAGCGAGGCGGGATCCTCGACGACGGCGAGGATCGCACCCCGGCCCTGCGCGGAGACGATGAACGCCGCCTGCACGATGATCGGCGCCGCCCGACCGCCGCCGATCATGTTGGCGATGAACCCGGTGAGCTCGAGCGGGAACGCCGACCAGTGCTCGCCCCGCCGGAGCAGCAGCGGTTCACCGTCGACGAACACCCAGACGGTGCGGTCAGCGCGGAGGAAGAAGCCGACGCCCCCGAGACGACGGGTCGCCTCGGCCACGAGCGAACCGCTGTCGACGAACTCGGTCGATCGCGACCGCGGCGGCACCGACGGGAACAGGCGGTCGAGCCGATGGCGCTGCAACTCCGACCGCGCGTGGCCTTCGGAGTCGACGACCAGCAGCGAACGTTGCCCGTCGAACAGCACGGGCGCGCGCTTGGCGGCCCGCAGGTCGGCGGGGTACTCGAAGCGCAGCCGTGGGGGCTCGCGCAAGGCCTCGGTGAGGATGACGCCGTGCGTGAGCTCCTGCGACTCGACGCGGGTGCCGCTGAGCTCGATGAGGTACTCGATCGTGTCGGCCACGAGCCGGGTCGGGGTCGCCTCGGCGGCGCCGGGCACGTACTGGCCGAGCAGTTCGATGACGATGGTGTCGCGCAGGGCGCGGCGCACCGGCGGCCCCAGCGTCTTCGCGTGACCGTGTAGGGCCCGGAAGCCGTGCGCGGCGCGCAGCGCGGCCGCGGGCAGGGTGCGCAGGAGGCGGAGGAGTTGCGTGCTGTCGGGGGTGACCAGCTGGGCGATGCGCCCGCTGACCGTGAGGGTGCACGTGATCATCCACCCGTCGGGTCCGGGGCCGGTCGCGCTCGCGACCACCGAACCGACGCTCGGTTCGGGGAGCGGGCCGTCGATGGGGGAGTAGAGGAGCTCGACGGTCGCCCCCTGGAAGATCTCCGCCAGCGCGGCGCCCATCGCGTCGCCCGCCGGATCCGGGGGCAGGTGCGCGACGGTCGACGATCGTTCCCAGGTCATCGCGCCAGTCTGGTCGACGTCAGCTGGAGCCGAGCGCGAGGGCCTCTGCGATCTGCGTGAGGGCGGCGAGATGGTCGTCGACCGTCGGGAGCCCCGCCCCCATCGTGTTGATCGAGAGGTGGGTGGCGCCCTCGTTGCGCCACGCTTCGGCCTCGCCGACCACCGCGTCGACCCCGGCGGCGGTGAAGTTGGCCCGCCCCTCCATGCCGATGGCGGCGGGATCGCGCCCGGCGGCGCGGGCGGCGTCGTCGACGAGGGTCTTGGCGGCATCGAGGCCGGGGCCCACCGCGATCTGCGGGAACCAGCCGTCGGCCACGCGGCCGGCGCGGCGGAGGGCGGGGGCCGAACGGGCCCCGATCCACAGCGGGATCGGCCGTTGCACCGGCAGGGGCGCGATGCCCGCCCCGGTTACCTGCTCGTACGCGCCGTCGTGCGTGATGCTGGGCTCGGTCCACAACCGCCGCAGCAGCGCGATCTGCTCCTCGACCCGCCGCCCGCGGTCGGTGAACTCCTTGCCCAGCGCTTCGTACTCGACCGCGTTCCAGCCCAGGCCGATGCCGAGCCGGAGCCGGCCGCGGGTGAGCAGGTCGACCTCGGCCGCTTGCTTGGCCACCAGCACGGTTTGACGCTGCGGGAGGATGATGATCCCGGTGACCAGCTCGATCGACGTGATCGCGGCCAGGTAGCCGAAGAGCACGAACGGTTCGTGGAACGTCGTGTCGACGTCGTAGGGACCGTTCCAACCCTCGTGTACCGCAGGGTCGGCGCCGACCACGTGGTCGTAGGCAAGGATCTGCGCGTAGCCGAGCTGCTCGACCTGCTGCGCGTACGCGCGCACCGCGCCGACGTCGGCGCCGATCTCGGTCTGGGGGAACACGACACCGATCTGCATCGCGGCCTACTTCGCTCGCGGCGGGCCGGCCGCGGTGTGGTGGGTATCGGGCGGATCAACGGCCCACTCGGGCGCGGTGTCCCAGTGCTCGGCGAAGACCAACTCGCGCATCGGCCGCCGGCGCACCGGGCCGTGCGACCCTTCCGGGCGCCCGATGGTGATCGTCGCGGCCATGAACACGCCCTCGGGGATCCCGAGCAGCTCGCGCAGCTCGCTCTCGACTGCGTAATGGAATCCGGTGAGCACGCCGCCGTAGCCGAGCGCGCGCGCCGCGAGCAGCAGGTTCTGACACGACGGGAACACCGACGCGCCTTCGAACGACGCAGGGTCGCGGTAGCGGACCAGGCACGGCAGCACGAGCACGGGCACGTGCTCGAACTCGTCGACGTAGCGCTGCATGGTGCGCGCCATCCGTGCCTTGGGCGAGTTGTCGATCGTGCCCGAGCCGGAGTCGTAGCCGTCGGTGGAGCGCTTGTTGCCCCACGCGGCGCGCGCGCCCTGCGCGATCAGTGCCTTCGCCGCCACCGCATTGGGTCCGTCGGTGAGCACGATGAACCGATAGGGCTGACGGTTGGAGCCGCTGGGCGCCCGGGTCGCCGCGAACAGCATCGCCCGCAACGCTTCGGGCGGCACCGGCTCGTCGCGGTAGCGACGGATGGCGCGCGTCGTCGCCAGCCCGCCCAGCAGCCCGACGACGTCGTCGGGGAGCGGCGTCGTGGCCAGGTGGTCGGCGTCGGCGGTGAGCTCGGGCGTCACGCAGGTACCAGGCTTTCCTCGGGTGACAGGTGTGCCAACATTCGCGCATGACCGTCGACGTCGCCACCTTCGGAACCGTGCGGGTGGTCACGATAAACCGGCCCGAACGACGCAACGCCCTGGATCGAGAGACGTTCGTGGGCCTGGGCCGGGCCTTCGTCGACGCCGAGCACGACGACCAGGTGCGGGCGGTGGTGCTCACCGGCGCCGGCGATCGGGCGTTCTGCTCGGGTATGGACCTGAAGGCGTTCGCGAGTGGTGAGAGCGGCGCGGCGATCGAAGGTCCCGGCACCGAGGTGTTCGTCGAGCGCTTCTATCCGAAGCCGATCATCGCCGCGGTCAACGGTTCGGCCGTCGGCGGCGGCTTCGGGGTGATGCTGGGCTGCGACCTCGTGATCGCGGCCGACCACGCGGTGTTCGGCCTACCCGAGGTGAAGCGGGGTCTGGTCGGGGTCGGCGCCACCAGCCGCGCGGCGCTGCGCCTCCCGCCGGCGGTCGCGCTGGAGCTCGCGCTCACCGGTGAGCTGATCGACGCGACGCGCGCGTTGCACTTCGGCCTGGTGAACGAGGTCGTGCCCGGCGTCGACGTGTTACCGACTGCGCTCGCGCGCGCGGAGCAGATCGCGGCGAACGGACCGCTCGCGGTGAAGGCTGCGAAGGAGGTCGCCTACGACGCGCGCGGGTTGTTCGCGCTCGACATCCCCGCGATGCGCGAACGCGCCGCGGTCGTGTTCGCGAGCGACGACGCGCGCGAGGGCGCGCGCGCGTTCTCGGAGAAGCGCACGCCGCGCTTCACCGGTCGCTGAGATGGCCGACGTCGTCGTGCGCCCCGACGCCGACCTGCTCGCCGTCAGCCGCGACTTCTCGCTGCTCGTATCGGTGGTCGCGGCGCTGACCGACGACCAGGCGCGCGAGGCGTCGCTCCTCCCGGGGTGGACGCGCGGTCACGTGCTCACCCACCTCGCCCGCAGCGGCGACGGCGACACCCGCACCGTCGAAGGGGCGATCCGCGACGAGGTCGTCGACAAGTATCCCGAAGGCAGCGAGGGACGCGGAACGCGACATCGACGCCGGGGCCGGTCGCCCGGTGGCCGAGCTGCTCGACGACCTCGCGGCGTCTCAGGGCCGTCTGCACGCGGCGTGGGCGGCGATGCCCGACGACGCGTGGGGCCGGTCGGCCCGCACACCGCCCGGGCCGCGGACCGCGGCGCAAGGCGTGCGGACCCGACGCCGGGAGATCCTCGTGCACCTCGTAGATCTCGACCTCGGGTTCGGCCCTACCGATCTGCCCGCCGACTACCTGGAGTTCGACGCCGAGTTCGTGCACGAGTCGCGCACCCGCGCCACCTGGCCCGACGCGCCCTGGCCCTGAATTTGAGCTTACCCTGAAGTCAGCTGGCCCTGACCCTCCGAACACTTCGGAGTTCGGCGACGCATGCGCACGTCAACTCCGAGATGTTCGCGGGCGACGGTGGGCGGTGGTGGCGCTCGGGGGCACTCTGCCGTCGAGCCGATCGGGCGCGCGGTCAGCGCGAGCGTGCGCCGTGGGGGAACAGGGAGTCGAAGCCGTCGGCGCGCATGGCGTCGACGAGCAGGTCGAGGACACGGTCGGACGATGCGGGGAGCCGGAGCGGTGCCTGCACCCGGCGGCACAACACTGAGATGTCGTACTCCTCGGCGACGCCCGACGCGCCGTGGAGCTGTTGCGCGATCCGCATCGCGCTGCGCGCGACGTCGGCGGCGTGGACGCGCGAACGCGAGGGCATCGGTGCGGGCGGCGGCGCCGAGCTCGATCACCCGCCACGCGGTGAAGCGCGCCAGCTCGGCCAGGCCGGTGGCCGCGACCACCGCGTCGGCAATCTGGAACTGCACGGCCTGGAAGTCGCCGATGCGCTCGCCGAACTGGCGCCGGCTCCGGGCGTGCTCCACGCACTCGTCGACCGCGGCTTCGACGAAGCCCAGCACCGTGGCCGACGTGAGGGTCCACTGCCAGGCGGCGAGCGCGCCGAGCTCATCGGATGACGGGCGGTCGGTCGCGTGCAACGTGACCGGCGCCGCGAACGGCGCCAGCCGTGAACCCAGGGGCGCGCCGGCGTCTTCGGCTCGCCAGACCCGCCCGGTCAGATCGACCGCGAGCATCGGGTCGAGGAGATCGGCGTGGTCGACGAGGGGAGCGGCGGGGTCGACCAGCATCACCGACGCGCCGGCGTGGCGGCACAGCGTGGCCTCGACCGGGTAGGGGAGCGCGACCCGGCCCGCCTCGCGGCAGAGCGCGAACGCGGCGAGAGCCTGGTCGGCGTCGGCGGTGGGATCGAGGTCGGCGGCGCCGAGCGCGCGCAGGGCGTCGCCCGCCCGGGCCCGCTCGGCAAGGTCGGCTTCGGCGCGGCGCGCCAACTCGACGCCCCCGAGGTCGGCGAACGCCCGCCGGGCGGTGGCCGCGAGCTCGACGATGTGATCGGGCAGCAGCGGATCCATCACGCCCGCCCGAGGGTGGCGCGGCCAACGATCATGCGTTGGATCTCGATCGTCCCCGACGCCACGGTTGCCGCCTGTGCATACCGCCAGTGGTCCTCCACCGCGCCGTGGAGGACCCCGCCGCTGCGGCCGTCGCGGAGCGACGCGCCGTCGAGCGCCTGGAACAGCGCTTCCGCCACCAGTTGGTCGGCCTGGGTGACGGCGATGCGGGCGACACTGGCGGCGGTGTCGGCCGCGGTGCCCTCGGCCTGCAGGAACACCGCTCGGTACGCCAACAACCGGGCCACCCGCACCGCGACGAGGGCGCGCGCCCACGTCGCCCGCACGGTCGCGGGGAGCCGGTCGAACTCGTCGCCCAACTCGGCCTCGAGCGCCGACAGCAGGCGATCGCACCGGGCGTAGCGGGCGATGCCGACGCGTTCGAAGGCCAGCGCGTGGCGCATGACCGCCCAGCCCCGGCCGACGCCGCCGAGCACCGGGCTGTCGTCGGCCTCGACGACGACGTCGTCGAAGAACACCTCGTTGAGGTGGTGCGGGCCGAGCGAGCTGCGGATCGGCCGCACCGTGATGCCGGGCGTGTGCATGGGCACGAGGAAGAGGGTGATGCCGTCGTGCTTCTTGGCCGGGGCGCCCGCGTCCGCGCCCGACGGCGCGCCTGCGCCGGTGTCGACCCGTGCCGCCAGCACGCACCACTGCGCCATGCCCGCGTACGACGTCCAGATCTTCTGCCCGGTGATGCTCCACCCATCGTCGACCGCAGTTGCCCGGGTGGTGAGCGAGGCGAGATCGGATCCGGCGTCGGGCTCGCTGAACCCCTGGCACCAGATCACGTCGCCCGCGGCGATGGCGGGCAGGTGCCGGGCCTTCTGGTGTTCGTCGCCGAACGCCATGATCGCGGGTCCGACCCAGTTGAGGCCCATGTACTGCGCGCCGCGCGGCTCGTGGTGCGCCCACATCTCTTCGCGCACGACGGTCTGCTCCCAGACCGAGCCGTCGCGGCCGCCGTACTCGGCCGGCCACGCGAGGGTGAGGAGTCCCTCGGCGGCGAGACGCTTGCAGAAGCGCTGCGCGACCTCGAGGTCGCGCGGATCGTCGGTGCAGGCGCCGAGGAAGTCGGCCGGGATCTCGCTGGCGATGAGGGCGCGCAGCCGGGTGCGGAGGGTGTCGGCGTCGGGGCCGAGGTCGAAGTCCATCAGGGCCGCCACGCCGGGTCGCGCTGTTCGACGAACGCGCGCGGACCTTCATCGGCATCGGGGTGCGCCCAGTGGCGCTGCACCGCGCGCCAGCCGTCTTCCATCGCGTCGGAAACGATCGACGCCTCGAACCGGCGGATCACCGCGCGCGATTCGCGCACCGCTTCCGGCGAGCTGGCGGCGATGCCCGCTGCCAACTCCTGAGCCCGGTCGAGCAGGCGGTCGGGCGCGACGACCTCGCTCACCAGCCCGAGGGCCAGGGCCTGGTGGGCGTCCCAGCGCTCGGCGCGCCCGCACAGCACCAGTCGCGTCAGCGCTGCGAGCGGGACCCGCAGCGCCAGCGACGGTGCCTCGATCCCGCTGACCTGCCCGACGTTCACGTGCGGATCGGTGAACCAGGCCGCCTCGCCCGCGATCACGATGTCGGCGTCGGCGACGAAGTGCAGCCCACCGCCCGCGCACACGCCGTTCACGGCCACGATCACGGGGGCGTCGATCCGGCGGCCGGGGAGGAAGGCCAACTCGTCGACGATGCCGCGTCCGGCGCCGTAGGGCGTGCGCTCGGCGTCGAGGTCGCCGAGATCGGCGCCCGCGCAGAAGCCCTTCCCGGCCCCCGTGAGCACGACGCACCGCACGTCGCGGTCGTCCTTCGTCGCCGTCCACAGCTGATCCAGCTCGCCGCGCATCGGGAAGTCGAACGCGTTGCGTTGCTCGGGGCGGTTCAGCGTGACCGTCATCACGTGGTCGGACCGCTCGACGACGATGGTCCCGTAGCCCTCGGTCATCGGCGCATCATGCTCCGTCGAGGGATTCGTCGTTGGGGCACCACGCCATGACGGTCACTCGTTCGGTAGTTCGACGTCGACGTCGGCCGTCGCCATCACCGCGTCGTGCTGGTTGCGCAGCTCCACCCGCACCGTCACGAGGTGCTTGCGTCGGCGCTCGACGCGGGTGCCGATGACTTCGCCGTCGATGAAGGTGGCGTCGCCGGTGAACGCGGGATTGCGGTAGTGGCTGTCGGCGTGGGTGACGAATCCCCATTCGCCGGCCCACGCGGCGACGTAGTCGAGCACCCACGCACCCATCGACGCGCCGTAGCCGTAGCCGCGCGCCATCCCCACGTGACGTGCCCACCGCGGTTGCAGGTGGCCGCGCGACGGGCCGTAGTAGGCGCCGTCGGTGAGCTCGGGGTTGGTGCGTTCCATCCGGCGGTCGCCTTCGAAGCCCGCCATCTCCTTCGTGTAGCCGAGCTCCTCGGCGCGCACCGTCGTGGGGCCCTTGCGGGTCGCGCCCCAGGTGGTCATCGGGTACGCCCGCCACTCGGTGGCGAAGCTGGCGAGCGAGTGGGGCCCGAGCACGTTGGCCGCCAGCTTGTCGCCGACCTGCACCGATCCGTAGGGGCGGGGATCGTGGTGCAGCTCCTGGATCTGCAGGACGAAACCGCCCTTGATCTCCTCGAGCCGTTCGAGATCGGCGTCGGCCCACTCCGGCTCGGCCGGCTCCGCGAACAGCTGCTTCTCCTTCGCCTCGCGCACCTGGTAGCGGATCGATGTCGACCGTTGCTGGGCGACGCGCTCACCCCGCTGGTTGATGTAGAGCGTGTCGCCGCGTTGGAAGCACGTGGGCCCGGCGAACTTGGTGGTGCGCACCTTGTAGTCGTACGGCATGCGGTGACAGACGAAGTGGTCGCCCGGCTCGATGCGGGGGCCGAAGAACCACCACTCGTCGCCGCCGAAGATGAGGTGTGAGCTCGGGATCTTCCCGACCTGCGCGGGGGAGCACCCGTGGCTGGTGTCGGTGGCGACGGTGAACGACTGCGGGGCGACGATGGTGCCGAAGCGGCTCTCGGCTGCCCACCGTTCGTCGTAGTGCAACGGGTTCGGGTAGTGCATCGCCTGCACCCACCGGCGGATGTCGTTGACCACGACCGGCTCCTTGAGCTCGCCCGGTTCCATGGGCACGCCCATCCACCGGTCGAGGTCCGACACGTCGAGCGTCGCGTCGTCGGCCAGTTCGTCTCCTGCGCAATTCGTCGCCCGCCAATTCCTCGCCCTCCTCGGGCTCGCCGGTCATCGTGTGCTCCCCGACGCCGCGCCCGACGCAACGTGGTCGAGCTCGGCCAAGCGCGCCTGCACCAACGCCAGGAGCTCCGGGTCGCGGACCTTGGTCGCGCTACGGGTCATCGGGATCTCACCCTCCTCGAAGAACAGGATGTGCCGGGGGACCTTGTACGACGCGACGCGCGCGGCGCAGGAACGCGCGGATCTCGTCTTCGACGGCGTCGGCGCCTTCCTTCAACGTGACCGCGAGCACGACGATCTGGTCGAGGCGGGCATCGGGTACGCCGACGACGCGCGCGAGCTTCACCGGCGCGCAGGCGCGCAGCTGCACCTCGAGCTCCGCGGGCGACACGTTGGCGCCGCCGGTCTTGATCATCTCGGTGCGGCGGCCGGTCCAGTGCACGTTCCCGTCGGTGTCGAAGAAACCCATGTCGCCGGTGTGGAAGAACCCATCGGCATCGAGACACTCCGCGCGGGTCTGCTTCACGTAGTGCTCCATGAGGGTGGGCCCGCGCACCGCGAACTCGCCGTCGTGGTCGGGCCCGAGCTGCTCCCCCGTGTCGGGATCGATGATGCGCAGCTCGTTGCCGGGCATCAACCGACCCGCGCTCTGCTTCATCTCGGCCCGGGTCGCAGTCGAGGAATGGGTGATGAAGATCGCGCAGGTCTCCGACAGCCCGTAGCCCACCGGCATGTTCCAGGTGGTGTCGCCCTGCACCCGGGGATGACGAGCGAACGCCGACTTGCCGAACACGCACGTGAGCGACGACAGATCGGTGGTCGCCCACTCGGGGCACTCCTCCAGCGCCGCGGTCTGGTGCGGCAGCGTGTAGGGCTCGGTGACGCGCTCGCGCGCCATGAGCCGGAGCGCGGCGACGGGTTCGAACGTCTCCTGCATCACCCAGCACCCGCCGCCCGCGAGCGTGGCCCCCATCACGGTGTTCAAGCCGGCGCTCCAGAACACCGGGAGCGCGGCCCACAAGCGCGTGTCGGGCCGCCGGCGGAACACGCGCGCCTGGAGCCAGAACTGCAGGCTCGGGGCGCGGTGGTTGTGGAGCATGCCCTTGGGTCGGTCGGTGGTACCCGAGCTGTACACGATCGTCGCGTGGTCCGACGGGTGCACCTCGGCGATGCGCCGGTCGAGCGCGGCGTCGTCGATGCCGTCGCCACCGGCGAGGAAGGCGTCCCAGCCGATGACGTCGGACGGGTCGGAGTCGCGCTCCTCCCCGGGCGTCGTGAGCCCGACGGCGGCGACGCGCTCGAGGAAGGGGAACTGGCTCCGGTCGAGCGCGGCGACGTCGGCGACGAAGTCGCGTTCGAGGAGGCGGGTCTGCGTGAGGAGCACCGAGACGTCCGCGTGGCGGAGCAGGAATTCGAGCTCCGGCCGCGGGGAGAAGGTGGACAGTGGGACCACCACCGCGCCGGCCATCGGTGCGCCGAGCAGGGCGGCGACCGCCTCCGGCCGGTTGCCCATGAGCACGCCCACCCGTGCTCCCTTGCCGAGGCCCGCGGCCATGACCGCCTTGGCCACCCGCCGCGCCTCGGCGCCGAGCCGGGCGTACGTCCAGCGCCGGGTGGCGCCGTCGCGCAGCGGGTCGTCGAACACGAGCGCCTCGCGGCCGGCGTGCCGCGTGCACACCTCGTGCGTGAACCCGCCGATGGTCAGGGCGCCGACGCCTTCCGCGTCGTCGAGCGACGGCCCTGCGAGCGTCGTCATCCCGAGCGTTCCCCCTGTGTCCGGTGTGCCGGTCGCACGCTACAACGTCGGGACATACCGACCGGTCGGACGGCGATTCGGTCCCGACACCGATAGCCTCGGCGTTGCTCATGGCATCGATGCCCGCCCCCGCTCCCGGTCCGGTGTTCGTCCCCCGGACCATCGCCGAGGTGTTCGACCGCGTCCTCGCGGTGGATCCCGAACGCGAGGTGTTGGTCACCCGCTCGGGCCGGTGGTCCTACGCCGGCCTCGATCGCCTCGCCGACCGCGCCGGGAACGCGCTCCGGGCCCTCGGCGTGCGCGCGGGCGACCGGGTCGCGGGATCGCTGCCCAACGATCTCGACGTGGTCGTGGCCTTCCACGGTGCGATGCGCATCGGCGCGGTGTGGGTGGGCATCAACCGGGCGCTGGCGCCACCGGAGAAGGAGTACCTGCTCGCCGACAGCGGCACGTCGTTGCTGTTGGCCGAGGAGAACCTCGACGAATGGCATGACGCGATGGACGCCGCGGCCGACGACCCGATCGAGGACGACGTCGATCCCGACGCGCCCGCCGGCATCGCGTACACGAGTGGCACCACCGGGTTCCCAAAGGGTGCCGTGCACAGCCAGCGCAACCTGTTGCTCCCCGGCGCGGTGCTCGTCGCGTCCCGCGGCTACGGGCCCGAGTTGCGCAAAGGCGACTTCCTCCCGCTCACGATCCTCAACATGCAGGTGCTCACCACATTGCTCGTGGCGCAGGCGGGGGGTTGCAGCGTGATCATGGACGGCGCGTACGCGGCGGCCATCGCCACGACGATCCGTGAGGAGCGGGTGACGGTGTGGAACGGTCCGCCCGCGCTCGTGCATTCGATGGCCGCCGACGAATCGATCGCGCCGGGCGACCTCGCGTCGCTCGAGGAGGTGTGGACCGGAGGGGGCGACTGCCCGGAGACGGTGCGCGCTGCCTTCGCGGCCAAGTTCGGCCGGCCGGCGCTCACCACCTACGGCCTGAGCGAGGCACCGACCGTCGTGTCGCTCGACGACTGCGACGGATCGCACGCCGCGGGCGCGAGTGGCAAGCCGCTCCCGCATCTCGACGTGACGATCGTCGACGGCGAGATCTGCGTGGGGCCGACGATGACCGGGCCGTGGGCCGGGGTGTACCGCCCGATGCTCGGTTACTGGGACCAGCCGGACGCGACGGCCGACGCGCTGCGCGACGGCGTGCTCCACACCGGGGATCTCGGGTTCGTCGACGACGACGGCTTCGTGCACATCCGCGATCGCGCCAGCCTGCTGATCATCCGCGGCGGCGCGAACGTGTACCCGGCCGAGGTCGAGCGGGTACTCCACGAGCTTACCGACGTCGAGGCGTGCGCGGTCGTGGGCGTCCCCGACGAGCGGCTGGGTGAACGCGTCGTCGCCGCGGTGCAGCTGCGGCCGGGGGCGACGCTCACGGCCGACGATCTCACCGCCCACTGCCTGGCCAACCTCGCCCGCTACAAGGTGCCGGAACGGTGGCTCTTCGTCGACGGCTTCGAACGCAACTCGATGGGCAAGATCCAGCGGCGCGCCCTGCCCGCGCTGTTCGCCTGACCGGCTTCAGGAACCGGCTTCAGCAACCGCGGAGCGTGCCGCCGTCGACTGCGAGGCACGCACCGGTGATCCAGCTCGCGGACTCGCCGGCGAGGAACACGACCGCCGCCGCCACCTCGGCCGGGTCGCCGAAGCGCCCGACGGCCGGCGGATCCTTCTCCATCATCTTCGCCATCACTTCGTCGGGGGTGGTCGACTGGCGTTCCGCGGCCGCGGCGGCGTTGGCCTCGACCCCCTCGGTGAGGGTGACGCCGGGGACGATGCAGTTGGTGAGCACGCCGTCGGCCGAGAACGCCTTCGCCAGGTTCTTCGAGTAGTTGATCAGCGCCGCCTTGGCCGCGGAGTACGGGCCGAAGTAGGGATCGGGCTCGAGCCCGAACGTCGACGCGACGTTGATGATACGACCCCAGCCCGCCGCCTGCATGACGGGCAGGCAGGCCTGCGTGAGCCGCACCGCGGAGAAGAAGTTCTGTTCGAACCCGGCCTGCCAGTCATCGGCGGTGAGGGCGAGCAGCTTGCGGGGCACGTTGCCGCCCGCGTTGTTGACCAGGATGTCGATACGCCCGAACTCGTCGACCGCGCGTTGCGCGATGTGTGCCGCGGCGTGGCGTTCGACGAGGTCGACGGCCACGACGAGGGCGCGCACCTCGAGCGCTTCGGCGACACCTGCCGTCGACTCGAGCTCGGAGGGATCGCGACCACACAACACGACGTGACAGCCTTCGGCGGCGAGGTCGATGCCGATCTGGCGCCCGATCCCGCGGCTGGCCCCGGTGACGACCGCCACCCGACCCTCGAGCCCGAGCTCCATCAGGTTCCGTCCGCGAGGCTGTCCCGGTATCCCATGTGCAACAGCTCGACCAGCTGGCCGTCGGGATCGCGGACGAACACGCCGCCGCCGATGTCGGTGTCGGCGAGCACGTGTCCGCCGAACTCGGTGACGCGGGCGCAGGTGGCCGCGACGTCGTCGACGCTCACCGACAGGTGGGTGAGGCCGGGCTCGTTCATCACCCGTTCGCGGGGCGGGAGGGCGGCGGCGCCGGTGCCGCCGAAGTGCAGCAACTCGAGCACGAAACCGTCGCGCCGGAGGTAACAGGCGGTGAGGCCGACGGGCGGGGCGACCCGCAGCATCCGGTCAGTGGGGGAGTCGGGCACTGTGATCTCGCGCCACACTTCGAACCCCAGCACCTCGACGTAGAAGCGGCGCGCCCGTCCGAGGTCGGTCACGCACTGCCCGACGTGGTTGAACACGATCATCGCGGCATCCTCGCACACCGATCCGTCGACCGCCCCGGTTCAGTGCGCAGTCCGCGCCCTCGGCGGTCGCCGATCGCGCACTGAATCCGGATGAGCGCGGCCGGCGGCTCGCGCCGGGCGGCTCAGGCGACGGCGGAGACCTCGTCGTCGACGAGCACGTCGAGATCGTCCTCGAGCACTTCCTCGCGTCGCGACGCGCCGCGCACGAACACGAACAACGCACCGAGCAGGAGCAGGACGGTGCCGACGCCGACGGCATAGCGCATGCCGCTGGTGAACGCGTCGCGCGCCACCGCGGTGAACGCGCCGCCGTCGGGCAGGTTGTGCGCGATCTGGATCGCGATGGCGGGCGCTTCCCGGGCCTGCGCGGCCACGGATCCGGGGAGGCCGGACAAGTGGCCGTCGATGCTGTGTCGGTAGCCGATGTTGAACGCGCTCCCGAGGATCGCCACGCCGAACGCGGCACCGAGCTCGCGCGCGGTGTCGTTGACCGCCGACGCCACGCCCTGCTTGGCGCGGGGGAGGGAGGCGACGATGGCGTTGGTCGCCGGGGTCATCGCCAGCGCGGCCCCGGTGCCGATCACGAGCGTGGCGGCGAGGAACGGCCAGAACCCGCTCCCGGGCGTCAGCGTGGCGAAGAACGCGAAGCCGGCGGCCGACACGAGGAGACCGAGGCCCCCGACCAGCTTGTGGCCGTAGCGCTCCGACATCGTGCCCGACACCGCCGAGATCGGGAGCATGAGCACGGCCATCGGCGTGAGCGCCAGCGCGGCGGTGAAGGTGCCGTAACCGAGTACGAGCTGGAGGAACTGCAACGACACGAAGAAGAAGCCGAACATGGCGAAGAACTGGAGGAACAACGACGCCGACCCGGTGGCGAACCCGCGGTGGCCGAACAGTCGCGGGTCGAGCAGCGGCGCGTCGGACCGCAACTCGGCCAGCACGAACAGCACGATCATCACCGCGCCGCCGATCAGCCCGACGAGGGTGATCGGGTCGGTCCAGCCCCGCACCGGCCCTTCGATGATGCCGAAGACGAGCAGGCCGATCCCGATCGCGGAGAGCGTCGAACCGAGGGGGTCGAGGCTCACCCGCTCGGTCGCGCGCGTGGTCGGCACCACCAGGATGATGCCGACGAGGGCGATGAACGCCAGCGCGGCGGTGACGATGAACACCGAGCCCCAGTAGAACTCCTCGAGCAGTGCCCCCGACACCAGGATCCCGAGCGTTCCCCCCGCGCCGGCGAAACCGGCCCAGATGCCGACGGCCTTGGCGCGCTCCTCGGGCGGGAACACGCTGGTGATCGTCGACAGCGTGCCCGGCATGAGCAGCGCGGCGCCGATGCCCATCACCGCGCGGCACGCGATCAGTTGGCTCGAGGATCCGGCGACGGCGCCGACCGCGGCCGCGACCCCGAACAGGGTGGTGCCGGCGATCAGCGCGCCGCGGCGTCCGTAGCGGTCGCCCAGCGCGCCGGCGGGCAGCAGCAGCGCGGCCAGGGTGATGGCGTAGGCGTCGACGATCCACTGCTGCGACGACTGGCTCGCCCCGAGGTCCTCGGAGAGGTGGGGCAGGGCGTTGGCGAGCATCGAGACCCCCGCCACGACCATCACCAGCGCCAGGCACATCACGAAGAGGATGAGGTTCCGGCGCTCGAAGGCGGCGGGGGCGGTGGGGACGCCGGGTCGGGGGGGAGCGACCGGGTCGGTGGACATGGTGACTTCCTCTCGGGTGGGTACACTCGACGCCGATGTGGACGGCGCCTCCGGTACTATACGGAGGAAGCCTCCACTTTGCAACCCGTCCGGGGGGACAATGACCAAGATCGAACCGGCCCAGACCGAATCCGCCACCGCCCCGACCGCCCCGAACGAGGGCATCGACGGCGCGGTGCCAGGGGCGCGGCGCCAGCGGGCCGACGCGCGGCGCAACGCGGAGCGGGTGCTGGAGGCGGCGCGTGCGGTGTTCGCCGAGCAGGGACCCGACGCGTCGTTGGAGGAGATCGCCCGGCGCGCCGGGGTGGGCATCGGCACGCTGTACCGCCACTTCCCGACGCGTGAGGTGCTGATCGAGACGGTGTTCCGCGACCGCATCGACGCGTCACGCGCGCGGGCGGAGCAACTGCTCGAGTCCGACGCACCGGGCGACGCCCTGGCCGCGTGGCTCCGGGAGCAATTGTTGCAGGCGTCGGAGTGTCAGGGGCTCGGCGCGTCGGCGATGATCATGATGCTCGACGACGAAGCCGGGCGCCCCAGCGTCTGTGAGGAGATGCGCGAGGCCAGCGCCAAGTTGCTGGCGCGCGCGCAGGAGTCGGGCGACGTGCGCGCCGACGCCGACATCGACGACCTCGTGCGGTTGGTCAGTGCGATCGGCCTCGCCACCGAAGACGCCCCCGACCGCGCCGCGCAGGCCGACCGCATGCTCGCACTCGTGCTCGACGGCGCGCGTGCGTCGCCGCCCGCCGGCTGACTACAGCGAACCGAGCAACTCGTAGTCGGCGGGATCCGGTTCGCGGGTCAGCAGCCAGAACTCGAGCAATGAGAACGGCCAGCACTGTGTGACGCGCCCGCGCGCGTTCTTGTACCAGCTGTTCACCTCGGAGCCGCCCCACACCATGTTGCGGTTGCCGTCGTCGATGCGCGCGTTGTACGCGTCGTGCGCCTCGGCTCGGCAGTCGAGCGCGGCGTGGCCGGTTTCGAACAGCCGACGGATGCACCCCAGGATGTAGTGCACCTCCGACTCCGAGAAGAAGATGATGCTCCCGTTGGCGACGATGTTGGTGTTGGGCCCGTAGAGGCAGAAGAAGTTCGGGAACCCGGGGAGCGTGATGCCGAGGTAGGCGCGCGCCTCGCCGTCCCAGTGCTCGTGGAGGTCGACGCCGCCCCGCCCGACGACCTGCATCGGGGTGAGGAACTCCGAGGCGTGGAAACCGGTGGCGTAGACGATCGCGTCGACCGCGTGCTCCTCGCCGTTTCCGGTCACGATGCCGCGGGGCGTGATCTCGGTGATCTTCTCGGTGACGAGGCGGACGTTGTCGCGGGTGAGCGCACCCGCCCAACTCCCGTTGTCGAGCAGCGGACGCTTGGCGAGCGGGGGATAGGTGGGGACGACGTGATCGCGCAGCGCGGGCGCGTCGGCAAACTGCTCCTCGAGGTAGCCGGTCAGCCAGTCGCGCAGGGCGTCGTTCGCTACGCCGCCGACCTTGCCTTCGGCGGCGCGCTCCGGATCGGTGCGGGCGGCGGCGAGGAGACCTTCGGCCATGAACCAGAACAGGACCATGCGGTACCACTGGCAGTAGTGCGGCACGTGTTCGAACAGCCAACGCAGGCCGGCGGGGAGCGGGGCGTGGTAGTCGGGCGACGGGATGAACCAGTTCGGCGTGCGCTGGAACACGACGAGCTCGGCCGCGTCCTCCGCGATCACCGGGATGCACTGGATGCCGCTGGCGCCGGTGCCGACGACCGCGACGCGCTTGCCGCGGAGATCGACGTCGTGACGCCACTGCGCGGTGTGGAACGCGGGTCCTGCGAACGCGTCACGTCCCGGGATGTCGGGCAGCTTGGGGCGGTTGAGCTGACCGACGCCACTGATCACCGCGTTGGCCGCGAACGATTCCTCGCCGCCGTCGGCCGCGCGCAACCGCAACGTCCACGACGAGGTGTCGTCGTCGAACTCGGCGCGCTCCACCGCGGTTCCGAACCGGATGTGCTCCCACACGCCGAACTCCTTGGCGCAGGAGCGGAAATACTCGAGCAGCACCGCCTGCGGTGAGAAGAAGTCGGGCCAGTCGTGTCGTTGGGCGAACGAGTAGCTGTAGACGTGGTTGGGCACGTCGACCCGGCACCCGGGATACGTGTTCTCGAGCCAGGTCCCACCGACGTCGTGGTTCTTCTCGAAGATCACGAACGGCACACCCGCCTGCTGGAGCCGGTGCGCCGCCGCGATCCCCGACATCCCCGCGCCCACGATCGCGACCCGGAAGTCGGTGTCTGGCGCGAGCGCGTCCTTGTGCCAGGTGGGGGCGCCGGGGTCGTCGTCGGCGATGGCGAGCTCGGCGGTGACGAGCGGCAGCCAGTCGTCACCGACTTCGACGCCGACCGCGTACTCCATCATCCGGCGAAGGTCGGCCGGCGCGGGCGCCGGCGCCACGAATCCGCCGCCGTCGCGGAATCGCCGCAGCGCGTCGAGTGCCACTTCGAACCGGTCCTCGGACTGCGCGTCGGTGTCGAGGAGTGAGCGATCCCCGGTGATCTGCGCCAGCGCGGCGAACAGCGAGGGGAAGTGCGCGTCGGCGAGGGCCGCGCGGATCTCGCCGTCGGCGGCGGGCAACGGCTGGACCGGCGGCGCGATCGACACGGCCGATCCCTACAGGTCGCCGATGACCCGGCCGCCGTCGACGACGATCTGCTGGCCGGTCACGAAGCTCGCATCGGTGCTGAGCAGGAAGCGCACCGCGTTCCCGATCTCCTCCGGCCGCCCGAGCCGCTTCATCGGCGCCGCCGCCGCGAACTTGTCGCGCAACGCGTCGATGTGGGGAAGCATCGGCGTGTCGATGTAGCCCGGGCACACCGCGTTCACGCGGATGCCCTCGGTCGCGTAGCGCACCGCCATCGAGCGGGTCAGGCCGAGCACCCCCGCTTTCGACGCCGCGTACGCGGGGTTCATCGAGCTGGCCACGATCCCGTGGATCGAGGCGATGCCCACGATCGCGGCATCCGGCGCGTTGGCGCGCAGCTCGGTGAGCAGCGCTTGCGTGACCATCGCGTAGGCGCGGAGGTTCACGTCGATGAGGCGGTCCCACGTGTCGTCGGTGAGGTTCTCGATGTCGATCGCGTCGGGCACGCCGGCCGCGTGCACCATCCCGCCGATGGTGCCGATCGCGCCCACCGAGGCGGTGACCGCGTCGGCGAGGCTCGGCGTGTCGCGCACGTCGACCGCGATGCCGAGGGTGGCGACGTCGTGGGCGTCGGCGATCGCCGCCGCTGCTTCCTTCGCCTGGTCCTCGCGCAGGTCCCAGACCGCAACCGGGCGGCCGACCGCGGCCACCGCGTGGGCGCTGGCCAAGCCGATGCCGGACGCCCCTCCCGTAACCACGACTCCGGTCTTCGGCGCCAGCGTGAGCTCGTGCATCGGTCACCTCTCCTGGTCGTGGTGGGACAGGCCGTGGCCCGAGGGTTCTGGCCCGAGGGTGGTGGTGTTCCGGCCCGGACGACGGCATCATGCCAGGTTGGCTCGACCTGCGATGCCGGGGCGCCCGAGTGGCCCGGTCGCGCGGGGTGCGAGATGATCGGGCCCGCGGCCGGATCCGGTCCGCCGACCACCTCCTGCCACCTCTTGCCAACTCCGGCATCTCCCGAAGCGAGCACCCATGCCCGATACGTTCCGAGCCTTCACCGCCGAGAAGACCGACGACGGCCACCGCCGCGGCGTCACCGACATGAACCCCGACGATCTCGCCGGTGCCGGCGTCCTGATCGACGTCGCGTTCTCGGGCGTGAACTACAAGGACGCGTTGGCGGCGTCGGAGAAGGGCCGCGTGGCCCGCATCTCACCGTTGATCGTCGGCATCGACATCGCGGGCGAGGTGATCGAGAGCGACGTCGACTGGCTGAAGCCCGGCGACCCGGTGATTGCGCACGGCTACGACATCGGCGTCGCGCATCACGGTGGTTTCGGGGAACGAGCGCGGGTGCCGTCGGAATGGATCGTGCCGCTTCCCGCCGGGCTCACGTTGCGCGAGGCGATGGTCGTGGGGACCGCGGGCTACACCGCGGCGCTGTCGGTGCTCGCGCTCGTCGATCACGGCATCACCCCCGATGCCGGGACGGTGCTGGTCACCGGCGCGACCGGCGGCGTCGGCAGCTCGGCCGTCGACATGCTCGCCGGGCTCGGCTACGAGGTGGCCGCGAGCACGGGCAAGCCGGAGTCGGAGGCGTTCCTGCGTGAACTCGGCGCGACCACGATCATCCCGCGCGACGAGCTGACCGACCTGGCCAAGCCGCTGTTGCCGGTGGCGTGGGCGGGCGCGGTCGACAGTGTGGGCGGAGCGACGCTCGCGCACGTGCTCAGCCGCATCGGGCCCTTCGGCGCGGTCGCCGCGAGCGGCAACGTCGGTGGCGCCGACCTGCCGACCACCGTGCTCCCGTTCATTCTCCGGGGCGTCACGCTGTTCGGCATCGACTCGGCGCAGACCCCGATCGAACGTCGCCGCGTGGTATGGGAGCGCATCGCGAGCGATCTGCACCCCCGCCACCTGGATTCGGTCGAACAGATCATCGGGCTCGACGGACTCGAGTCCGCCCTCGACGAGATCAGCCGCGGTGGGGTCACCGGGCGCTACGTCCTCGACCTGAAGCGCTGACGAGCCGCGCCCGGCGGGATCGCGCGCGCCAGGTATGGCGCCGCGGGTCGGCGGGCGCGAAGCTCGACCGGTCAATCCGGTGCGGGGAGAGCGGAGAGGAGCCGACCATGATCGGTGTGTTCGTCACGTTCCAGTACGACGACGGGTTCGATCGGGAGCGGGTCACCAAAGTCGCCGAACAGGCGCGGGGCCTCTTCGAAGGGATGCCCGGCCTCCGCTTCAAGTTCTTCACCTTCGACGAGCCGCAAGGCCGGGCCACGAACTTCTACCTGTGGGACGACGAGCAGCCGGCGCGTGACTTCTTCGATGACGCGCTCGTCGAACGCGTGACCGGGCTCTACGGCGTTCGCCCCACCGTCGACTTCGTCGAGATCGCGCAGGTCGTCGACAACTCTTCGCGCGTGTCGTGACCTGACGCGTCGACGCGACCGCGCGATCTACGCGTCCGGTTCGGCGTCGGGCAGCAGATCGGAGGCCGCGGCCAGCGCGATCGCCATGGCCGACGCCTTCAGGTAGACGGCGGCGAAGTAGTGCTCGGCCACCGTATCGCCGCCGGGGAATGGCGCGGGCCCGAGCGAGCGCAGCATGGTGGTGGGGTCGTCGGCCGGAGTGATGACGTCGATGGCGTCGTGGGTGGACGCGGCGGTGCCCCAGAAGTCGCGGGTAGGGGCCGGGCGGCGACGCCGGCTGCGACGCGCCGGCGTCCGGCGACGGGGCTCGCTCATCGACCGGCGCCGGCGTCGGCCATCGCCGGTTCCTCGGTGAGTACGGATTCGGGGCGGATGCCGAGCGCGGCGCGCAGCTGCCCGGTGTCGAGATCGGCGAGCGAGCTCGACTTCGGCAGCACGAGGTCGGCGATGCGGCGCTTCCCGGCCACCACTTCCTCGACCCGCTCGTCGACGGTGCCGGGGCACACCAGCCGGTGGCTGATCACGGTGCGGGTCTGGCCGATGCGCCACGCGCGGTCGCGGGCCTGGTCTTCGACGGCCGGGTTCCACCAGCGGTCGTACAGCACCACGTGGCTGGCCGCGGTGAGGTTGAGGCCGGTGCCGCCCGCCTTCAGCGAGAGCACCAACGCACCCGCGCCCTCGCCGCTCTGGAAGTCGCTGATGAGCTGGTCGCGGGCGGTGCGCGACAAGCCGCCGTGGTAACACGCGACCGGCGTGCCGGTGAGCGTGGTGAGGTGCTCGGCCAGGCGTTGGCCCCACTCGGCGAAGTGCGTGAACACCAGCACGCGCTCGCCGGCGGCGAACACGGCTTCGACGATCTCTTCGAGCCGGGCGAGCTTGCCCGAGCGCCCGGCCAGCTCGCCGTTGTCGTCGTGCTTGTACGCGGCCGGGTGGTTGCAGATCTGCTTGAGCGCGGTGATGGCGGCGAGGATCTGACCCTTGCGGGGCTCTTCACCCTCGGGAAGGTCGGCGGCCACCACCAACTTGTCGAGCACCGCCTGGTACAGCCCGATCTGCTCGGCGGTCATCGAGCAGTGGTCGAGCTCGTCGATGCGATCGGGTAGCTCGGCCGCGATGGCGGGCTCCGCCTTCGTGCGCCGGAACACGAGGATCCCGTTGAGCGCGCGCAGGGCGTCTTCGGCCGCGGCGCGCGACGGATTGCCGTCGCCCGAGAGGTGGGCGATGAACTGCGGGCGGGTGCCGACCAGGCCGGGGTTGGTGAAATCGAGGATTGCCCAGAGGTCGCCGAGGCCGTTCTCGATCGGCGTACCCGTGAGCGCCACCTTGCTGCGGGCCGTGATCCGGCGCAGCTGCTGCGAGGTGTCGTTGGACGGGTTCTTGATCGCCTGCGCTTCGTCGAGGATCAGGCGCGCCCACGAGATGTCGGCGATGGCATCGAGGTCGCGCACCGCGGTGCCGTAGGTGGTGATCACGACGTCGGCATTGGCGACCTCGGTGGCGATCTCGTCGGCCGCGGCGCGGGTGGTGCCGTGGTGCACGACGACGCGGAGATCGGGGGTGAAGCGCGCGGCTTCGGCGGCCCAGTTGCCGACGACCGCGGGCGGCGCGATCACGAGCGCGGGGCCGCCCTCGGTGTCGGCGTCGCTGCTCGCCGCCGCGAGGAGGTGAGCGAGCATCGTCGGTGTCTTGCCGAGGCCCATGTCGAGCGCGAGGCAACCGCCCAGGCCGGCGGAGTCGAGGAACCCGAGCCACGCCAACGCCTCGGCCTGATAGCCGCGCAGCTCGCCGACGAACCCACGGGGCGCGGCGACCTCGTGCTCCGACAGCTCGGCCGCCGCGGCCAGGAGATCGGCGGCCCAGCCACCGCCGTCGACGGAGATTCCACCCGCGAGTGGCGAGCCCTCGAGGCCGAGCGCGACGCGCAACATCTCGGCGCCCGACATCTGCGTGGACGACGCGCGTTCGGCGAGGGCTTCGGCGGCGGCTTGTAGATCGGCCTTCTCGACCGCGACCCACCGGCCCCCGGACCGGATGAGCGGCCGGGCCTCCTTCGCCAGGCGGGCGACGTCGGCGGCGGTGAGCTCGACGTCGTCGAACAGCGCGGTCCAGCGCACGTCGGCGAGCTGGTTCGCGCCCACCACCGAGGCCGACGACGCCTCGGCGAACACCCGCAACGAGGGAGTGGGGCGACGGCGGGAGAGGGCCGGCACCCGTACGTCGAATCCGGCGAGGGCCAGCTGCGAGCCGGTGGTGGCCATCAGCTCCCAGGCCTCGTCCTGGCTCAGGACCACCTCGCCCCGGCGATTGGCGCCGGGCCGGAGCAGCGCGGGCACCATGCGCTCGAGGCGTACGAGCTCGTCCTCGAAATCGTGACGGCTGGATCCGGCGGTGGCGATCGCCCGTTCGATCGGGGTGAGGCTGCCTTCGGTGCCCGCGGCCAGCACCTCGAGGTGCCAGGCGCCGCCGCTGTCGGGCGCTTCGAGGCGCACCACCAACGGTGCGTGCTCCCGGGTGACCGAGCGGGCCCAGCGCTCGCCGCGGGCGGAGATCTCGCTGCCGATCCGCACCGGGGCGTCGAACGCGCTGCCGTCGAGTCGGGCGAGGAACGCTTCGGTGGCGTCGGCCGAGGTGCGCACCCGCGGCGGCGGGGCCGGCACTTCGATCCGGCGGGCGCTGTCGCGGCAGATCGCGTCGACCATGCCGGTGAGCGCCGAGCGGGTCAGCGCCCGCACGTCGACGCTGGGGTCGAGGGCCAACACCGCGCCGGGCACCGCGCCCGCGACCTCGGCCAGGCGGCCGGGATCGACGAGGGCCGGGGTCCAGCGCACCGAGTAGGAGCCGGTGGCGTCGTTGCCGTTGCCCCCGGAGTTGCCGCTCCCGCTGCCGCCGCGCCGGCGCTGCCGTTGCCGCAGCAGCGGCACCATCGCGCCGCGTGCCGTCAGCTGCACCGCCCAGATGGCGACTGTTCCCAGCCAGCGGATGCTCGGTCCGATGTCGGGACCGGCCTGGTCGGCGCCCGCGGCGACCAGCCAGCCGAGGACTTCCCCGACCGGGATCGCGAACGCGTCGGCCGCCAACCCGCCGGGGAGCGGGACCGCATCGTGCGGGGTCCACCCCGACGCCGGTGCGCCGGCGTCGGCGAGCATGGCCATGACGTCGTCACCGGGTGTCGTGGGGGTGCGCGCGCCCGCCGCCCACACCACGACCCGTCCCGGTTCCCAGCACGCCTGGAGCTGGACCACGCCGGGTTCGAGTGATTCCTCGTCGGGTTCGTCGCGGGGTTTCCGGTCGTCGCGTGTGCGGGCGCCGTTGGTGTTCCCGTTCGCGCTGGGGCGACGCGGCTCGGTGTCGATCACCGGTTCGGAGGTGAGTCGCGACCACGCGTTCGCGAGCGCCCGCTTGTCGGCGGTCAGGTCGGCGACGACCATCTCCCGCTCGTCGCCCGTGAGCGCGCGGGCGCTGGCGATGTGCTCGTCGGCTTCCCGCAGCAGGCGCAGCAACGCGGAGCGCCACCCCTGCGGGTCGGCTTCGAGCACCTCGAGCTCGGCGGACGTCGCCACGCCGTCGGCCTCGGCGCTCACGTACAGATCGAACTGCCAGTCGCTCACCGCCGCGGGCGCGGTCGACTGCGTCACCGTGCCACTCGCTCGCCGGTCGATCCGGTCGGCCGGGTACCGGCCACCGCATCACGAATCCTCGGACCCATGCGTCTCCGCTATTCGGGGGACGCGGCGGAGGAGATCCGCCCGCATCCCGGAGAAGAATCAGCTGCGGCACCCTTGCGGACACCGCCGCGGTCAGGGCACCCAGACCCGGACCAGCTACTGACCCACCTGCCTCGCCGTATCAAACGGGAAGCAGCCGTTCCGGTTCAGTGTATGCGAACGCCGCCAGGCCCCCGCGCAATCCCGTTCCGGCCCGATTCATTGCGCCGTGAGTTGCGCTCAGCGGTATCCAGACCGCAGTGAATCCGGTGTTCCTTGCCGTTCAGCCACGGAGGCGGCGCCGGATGTCGTCGCGGAGCTCGCCCTTGGCGATCTTGCCGCCCGACGCGCGGGGAGCGCGTCGACCACCACCAGCCGCTCGGGGAACCACTCCGGCGACACCCCGCGCTCGCGCAGGTAGCCGACCAACTCGGGGAGCTCGAGCGCGGCGCCGGGCTCGAGCTCGGCGTAGAGGCAGACCCGCTCGCCGAAGACCTCGTCGGGCATCGCCACCGCCGCCGCCACCGCGATCGCGGGGTGGCCCGCGACCTCGGCCTCCACCGCCGGCGCGCTGATGTTCTTCCCGCCCCGGATGATGATGTCCGACGTGCGGCCGACCACCCGCAGGTAGCCGTCGGCGTCGATGGTGCAGAGGTCGCCGATGCGCATCCAACCGTCGGGCGTGAAGAGCTCGGCGTTGGCCCGGTCGTCGTCGAGGTAGCCGATGCACATCGCCGGGCCCTTGCACACGGGGTGCCCGGGCGTGTCGGGTTCGGCGATGTCGCGGCCGTCGTCGTCGAGCAGCCGCACGTGCATCTCGGGGATCACCCGGCCCGCGGTCTGCAGCCGGAGGTCGCGGTCGTCGAGCATGGTGGTGCGGCTGAGCGCGCCGGTCTCGTTGGATCCGTAGAACTGGAGGACCCGCGCGCCGGTGACGTCTTCGAAGCGGGCGGCGCGCTCGTAGGGCACCGCTTCACCTCCGGTGAACATGCACCGGAGCGAGCTGAGGTCGCGCCGCCCGATCTCGGGCGACTTGAGCATCATCAGGAACTGCGTGCTCACACACGCGAGGACGGTGACCCGTTCGCGCTCGATGGCCCGGATCACCTCGTCGGCGTCGAACCGTTCCTGGACGACGGTCGTGCTCCCCAGCACCGCGGGAGTCACGTGCGCGGTCCAGATGCCGAAGCCGAAGGGCGCGGGGATCGCGCTGAGGAAGACGTCGCCATCGGTCATCTCGCCCGCCGCCGCCGCGAGCTCGTGGAAGAACATCCACCGGCTCTGGGTGTGCATGACGCACTTCGGCATCCCGGTGGTCCCGGAGGTCGAGTTCACGAGGAACAGATCGTCGGCGCCGAACGCGCGGTCGGTCAGGTCGAGCTCGGGGTCGTCGGCCGCGGTGATGCCGTCGACGAGCGGATCGCCGTCGCCCTCCGGGGTGACGACGACGTGATGGGCGAGCGGCAGGCCGTCGGCGCGCAGGTCGGCGACCAGCTCGGCCGTCGGCCGGTCGCGGTGGTCGGCGAGGCTCACGAGCGCGTCGGCGCGCGTGAGGCCCAGGATGTGGCGGATCTCGTGGTCGCCGGCGCGGTGGCCGAGGCCGACGACGGTGAGGCCCGCCCGCTCGGCCGCGACGAACGCGACGTGCACCGCCGGGGTGTCGGGCAGGAGCACGGCGATCCGGGCCTGACGGGGCAGGCCGGTGGCCACCAGCCCGCGCGCCAGGCGGGTCGCCCGCTCGTCGTAGGCCGACCATGTCATGCGCGTGCCGTCGGCCACGTAGGCGTCGGCATCGGGGCGGTTCTGCGCCCATCGGGAGACCCATGCACCGACGGTCGTCACGGTGCACCTTCTACTCGGTGGGGTCGGGCGCCGTCGACCGGATGCACCTCTTTGCCGTTCAGCCACGGATGCACCTCTTTGCCGTTCAGCCACGGAGGCGGTTTGCCGTTCAGCCACGGAGGCGGTTTGCCGTTCAGCCACGGAGGCGGTTTGCCGTTCAGCCACGGAGGCGGTTTGCCGTTCAGCCACGGAGGCGGTTTGCCGTTCAGCCACGGAGGCGGCTGGTCGGAGGTCGTAGTGTGCGGGCACGCTGCCAAGGGGGTGCGGAATGACGGCCACGAGCACCGAAGCGGCCCGGGTCCGCGAGCTGGTCGACCATCCGATCATCGACGCCGACGGGCACTTCGTCGAGATCGGCCCGCTGTTCCACGAAGAGGTCATCAGCTACGTCGAGGACACCGGCGGCGCCGCGTTACGCGAGCGGTTCCTCACCAGCGCCGCGACGTTCGACACGTCGTCGAGCCTCGCCGACCGGTCGGATCCGTCGGTCCGGGAGCGCTGGCGGGCGATGCCGTCGTGGTGGGGGTGGCAGACCGCCGGGGTGCGCGACCGCGCCACCGCGCACCTCCCCGCGTTGCTCTACGAACGGCTCGACGAGCTCGGCATCGACTTCACGATCCTGTACCCGTCGATGGCGCTCGGCTACTTCGAGGTGACCGACGAGGAGCTGTCGTCGGTGTTGTGCCGCGCGGTGAACCGCGCCCACGCGCGTACGTTCGCGCCCTACCGCGACCGCTGCACGGTGGGCGCGCTGATTCCGATGAACACGCCCGCGCAGGCCGTCGCCGAGGCGGAGTACGCAGTGCGGGAGCTCGGGGCCAAGTCATTGCTCATGGCGGGATACGCGCGGCGCCCGGTCGGCAACGACGGCTACCGCCTCGACATGTTCGGGCTCGACAGCGAGTACGACTACGACCTGCTCTGGGCGAAGTGCGTGGAGCTCGGTGTGTCGCCGGTCGTGCACAGCGCATTGCAGCAACACCGGGTGACGCGATCGATCTCGAACTACGTGTACAACCACGTCAACGGGTTGGCGGCGGCGCACGAATCACTGTGCAAGTCGCTCTTCCTGTCGGGCGTCACCAACCGGTTCCCCGAGCTGCGGTTCGGCTTCCTCGAGGGCGGAGTGGCGTGGGCGTGCGCGCTGTTCGCCGCGCTCGTCGGTCACTGGGACAAGCGCAACCGGGACGCCATCGTCGAGCTCGACCCCGACCGGCTCGACGTCGACGCGCTGATGCAGTACTTCGTGGAATACGGCGGCGATGCGGTGACCGGGCGGATCGAGGAGCTCCGCGAGTACTTCGGCCGTCCGGCGGCGCGGCCCGCACGGCTCGACGAGTTCGCCGCGGTCGGCATCGAGCGGGTCGACGATCTGCGCACGCGTTTCGAGCCCAACTTCTACTTCGGGTGCGAAGCCGACGACCCGCTGGTGGCGTGGGCGTTCCGGGAAGACGTCAATCCGCTCGGCGCGCGGCTCCGCCCGATCCTCGGGTCCGACATCTCGCACTGGGACGTGCGCGACATGACCGAGCCCATCGCCGAGGCCTACGAGTTGGTCGAACACAGTGTGATCACCGAGCGCGACTTCCGCGAGCTCACCTTCCTGAACCCGGTGCGACTCCACGCCGGCGCCAATCCCGCTTTCTTCGCGGGCACGGTCTGCGAGGCGGCGGCGATCGCTGTGCTGGCCGAGGACGACGCCGGTGAATAGGGAGACGGCGCGGCCGCTGCGGTCGGTCGTGTTCGCGCCCGGCGACGACGCCGGCGTGCTCGCGACGACCGCCGCATCGGGCGCCGATTCGATGGTCGTCGACCTCGAGGAACCGCGCACCCCGTACCCGGAACCCGAGCGGGAGCGGGGGCGCGCCGTCGCGCGCGAGTTCTTCGACACGCGCCCACCCGGCGAGTTGCCGTTGCTGTTCGCGCGTGCAACCGCCGTCGACCGGCCAGACGCTCAAGGACCTGCGGGCGGTCATGGGGCCGAGCCTGGCCGGCATCCTGTTGCCCAAGATCGAAACCCCGGCCGACGTGCACGCGGCCGACGCCCTGCTCGCGTGCATGGAGGTCGACTACGGCCTCGAGCGGGGAAGCCTGGTCATCTACCCGATCCTCGAGACCGCGTCGGCGATCCGCCTCGCGTACGAGATCGCGATCGCGTCACCGCGCGTCGCGTACATGGGCGGCGCGCTGTCGCGCTTCGGCGACATCCACCAGGCGCTCGGCTACCGGTGGACAGCGGACGGGGAGGAAACGCTCTTCCTCCGCTCGAAGGTGCTCGTCGACGCCAAGGCCGCCGGGATCCGCTATCCGATCAGCGGAATGTGGGGCGGTGGTCTCGACGATCTCGACGGCCTGCGCACCTTCGCCACCAAGCTCCGCAACCTCGGGTACTACGGGATGATGCTGGGCAGCCTGCTGCACGTCCCACTGGTGCACGAGGTGTTCACGCCCTCCGCCGACGAGCTCGGCTACTGGCAGGACCTCGATCGCCTGGCCGCCGACGCCGAGCGCACCGGATCGGGGCCGATCACCTACGGCGACGCGTCGCAGGGCGAGGGGCACATCGTGCACATCGCGCACGTCGGCTCGGCCCGCAAGAACCTCACCTGGGCCCGCGACCTCGGCCTCCTCGACTAGAGAACCGAACGTGCGTCGTTCGAGGCTCCTATAGGGCCTCTGCCGGCGCCGGTTCGCTCTCGCTACGCGTCGGCGGCGTCGGACATGGCGGCGCGGTCGTCGGGGGCGAGGGTGGCGACGAGATCGGCGAGGTCGGCGGCGTCGGCCGCGCCCACCGGCAGGCGGGGCGGCCGCGGCGCGCCACCGGGCGCGCCGAGCAACGCGAGCGCCGCCTTGGCGCCGACGATCCCTCCGAGGGCCTGGGTGGCGCGGAAGATCCGCATGATCCGCGCGTGCACGCGTCCTCGGCGCCGGGGAGATCGCCGGTGTCGTGGCGCGCGATGAGCGAGACGCAGAGCTGAGGCACCAGGTTGCCCTCGGAGCTGAGGTAGCCCTGGGCCCCGAGCGCGAGCGCGCTCAACGCGTGCATGGGGCCGCCGACGTGCACGTCGGCGCGGCCGTCGACCGCGGCGATCACCGCGGCGACGGCCGAGAGATCGGAGTGGGTTACGTTCACACCCGACGATGTGGTCGTAGCGCGTCAGCAACTCGCCGACGAGCGCGGCGGGGTAGTGGTAGCCGACCGACTGGTGGGTCGACAGCACCACCGGACCCGTGACCGCGTCGAGCACGGAGTGCAGGTAGTGCGACATCTCGGCGACGGTCGGCGCGTAGCCGTGCCCCATGTCGAGTGAGTACACCTGCACCGCGTCCAGCCCGGCGGCGTCGGCGTCGCCGGCGAGCACGATCATCTCGGCGGCCGTGCGCGGCTCGACGCCCATCGCCCGTACGGGCACCACGCCCGACAGCTCCTCGGCGCCGATCTCGAACACCCGTCGCCGCTCGTCGCGGTCGAGCGTGTAGCCCTCGCCGCTCCCGCTGCCGGCGAGGTACACGCCGATCCCGGCGGCGCCGAGGCGGCGGAGATGACGACGCAGGCCGTCCTCGTCGAGCACGCCGTCGACCGTGAACGGCGTGAGGCTCACCACGAAGGTGCTGTTCATACGGCGCTCGTGCTCGCTCGGATGATGGGACGATAGCGTTACCGGCGATGGACGACCGTCGCCGTTCGCGTTCCCGGTACCGGCTCATCTCGGCCGACAGCCACGTCAACGAGCCGCCCGACCTCTGGAGCACGCGGGTTCCCGCGCAGTACCGCGACCGCGCACCTCGGATCGAGCGCTTCGCCGAGGGCGACGCGTGGGTGCTCGAGGGGGTCGACGACCCGATCACGTTCGGCATGAACGCGTGCGCCGGTCTCGCGCCGGAGGAGATGAAGGGTTGGGTGCGGTTCGAGGACATCCGGCACGGCGGCTACGATCCCGCGGCGCGTCTCGCCGAGCTCGACCGCGACGGGGTCGACGCCGAGGTGCTCTACCCGACGCCGCGGCTCAACGCCGCGATCGTCGCCAACCCCGACCCCGGTTACCACGAGGCGATGGTGCGCGCGTACAACGACTGGTTGTCGGAGTACGTCGAGTACGCGCCCGACCGCTTCGGCGGCCTCGCAGTGATCCCGAACCGGGGCGCGCAGGGCGCGCTCGCCGAGATCGACCGCGTCGTCGGCCGTCCCGGGATCCGCGGCTTCGTGATGGGCTGCTACCCGAACGGCACGCTCGCGGTGCTCCCCGACGACGACAAGGTGTTCGGGCGGATCGAGGAGATCGGCGCGCCACTGAGCATTCACGTGTCGCTCACGCAGACCATGCCCGCCGCGCACCGCGTGCAGCTCCCCGGGTGGGGGCGGATCTTCGACATCCCGAACCGCATGCTCGAGCTCATCTTCGCCGGGGTGTTCGACCGCTTCCCCGCGCTGCAGATGGTCGCGGCCGAGGTCGACTGCGGTTGGCTGCCCTACGTGAAGGAGCAGATCGACAACAACTTCCAGCGGCTGGCACCGGGGAGTGACTTCCCGATCGACGACCGTCCCGCGGCCTACATCGAGCGGCACTTCAGCTTCGGGTTCATGACCGACCCCGTCGGCATCCAACTCCGTCACCACATCGGCGTCGACCGCATGCTCTGGTCGTCGGACTACCCGCACGTGTCGTCCGACTGGCCGCAGTCGTGGCGCACGATCCAGGCCACCTTCTCCGGCGTCCCCGCCGACGAGAAGCACGCCATCCTCGCCGGCAACACCCAACGCCTCTACCGCTTCGGCGATTAGGAGACGGAGCGGGGAAGACGACGCGGCCTATGCGCTCCTGGTAGCGGAGTCGACCATCAGAGGAGGAGACGGAGCGGGGAAGACGACGCGGCCTATGCGCTCGTGGTAGCGGAGTCGACCATCAGAGGAGGAGACGGAGCGGGGAAGACGACGCGGCCTATGCGCTCGTGGTAGCGGAGTCGACCAATCGAATAGGAACCCGCGCGAAGCCACGGACGGTGCTGGTGTGGACCCACTCCAGTTGGGACTCGTCGATGTCCCAGGTGGGGAAG
This sequence comes from uncultured Actinomycetes bacterium, assembly GCA_963819735.1. GTDB lineage: Bacteria > Actinomycetota > Acidimicrobiia > IMCC26256 > DASPTH01 > CAWFXC01. Next base: position 171,523 of record CAWFXC010000005.1, read on the forward strand.
CGCGCCAGCGTCTCCTGGAGCGCGATCTTCGACTCGAGCCGCGCCAGCGCGGCACCGATGCAGAAGTGGGTGCCGTACCCGAACGCGAGGTGACGGTCGATCTTGCGGTTGACGTCGAACACGTCGGGGTCGGGGAAGTGCCGCTCGTCGCGGTTGGCCGCACCGTTCAGCAGGATGAGCTTCGATCCGCGCGGGACGGTGGTGCCGTGGATCTCGACGTCACGCGTCACCCAGCGCGCGTTCACGGGCGACGGCGCCTCGTAGCGCAGCAGTTCCTCGATGGCATTGCCCGCGAGCTCGGGGTCGGCCGCCACGAGGGCGCGCTGCTCGGGGTTGCGGGCGAGCAGCACCGCGGTCCAGCTCAGGAGGCGCGCCACCGTCTCGGTGCCGGCGATGGCCAGCATCTGGATGAACATCTGGAACTCGAGGTCGGTGACCGGGCGGAGCGTGCCGTCGTCGTCCTCGATGTCGTGGGTGGCCAGCGCGGAGATGAGGTCGTCGGTGGGGTGCTTCCGCCGCTCCTCGACGATCTCGGGCAGCAGCTGGAAGAGCACGCTGCCGAGCGAGTCCTCGCCGTCGACCAGGTTGGCGGGGAGGCCGTCGTCGGTGACCTTGAACCCGGCTTCGCCCTGTTCGTGGTGGAAGAGGTCGTCGATGCCGAGGCGCCATTCGGCGGCGTGACCTTCGGGGAACCCCAGGAGGGCCAGGATCACGGTGGGCGGCAGCAGCGCGGCGAACTGGTCGACGTAATCGAAGCCGTCGGTGCCCACGAAAGGATCGAGCAGCATGGCGCACAGCCGGCTCACGCGACCTTCGAGGTCGGCGATGGCGCGCGGCGTGAACGCCCGGCTCACCAGCTTGCGGAACCGCGTGTGGTCGGGCGGATCCATCCAGATCATCATCGGCATGGTCGACGGCTCGGGCGTCATGAGCTCGATGGTGGTGGCGTGGGCGGAGCTGTACGTCTCGGTGTCGAGCATCGCGGGGAGCACGTCGGAGTAGCGGCTGATCGCGTAGAACTCGTACTTCTCGTTCCAGTACAACGGCGCTTCGTCGCGGAGCCGCTTCCACACGCCCTGGGCGTCGACATCGACGTCGTAGTCGTACGGGTCGTAGTAGAGGTCGGCGGTCGCGGTGCTGCTCATCAATCCTCCCGGATCGCGATCACGTGCACGGTCACAGATCGTCGCGGTAGACGTACTCGGTCGCGGGAAGTGTCTCGCCCTTCTCCAGGTCGAGGAAACGCGCGACGTCTTCGTAGATCGCGGTCTGGCCCTGCTCGCCGTCGAACAGCCGCTCGGTATAGTCGGGCGCACTCGCGAACGAGAGCAGCCCCACGCCGTCCCACTCCGGTGCGTCGGGCGACAGCGCGCGATCGATGATCAACTGCTCGTAGTGCGCGGTACCGGGCGACGACGCGACGTGTACGCGTGAGTGATTGTCGCGCCAGTGGGCGTCGAACTGGTCGTGGGTGAGGAAGTCGGCCCGCACACTCGGGCAGATGATGGTGAAGCCGGGTGTGCGGGCGCCGTCGCGTCCACGCGTCTGCGCCTTGACCACCCGCCGCTGCGTGGCGAACGTCGCGTCGCCGCCGGGCAACGCGTCGGCGGGCACGCCGGTGGCGATGATCGCGGCGTCGAACTGCGACGGGAACGCGTTGGCTTCCGGCGGCGCACCGGAATCGCCGTCGTCGACGAGGAGCACCACTGCGGTGGCGCGGTCGTCGCCGGCGACTTCGGCCGCCACATCGCGGAGCCGTTTGCCGAAGCCGTCGGCCGACTCGTCGGACGGGCGGCGGAAAAAGACCATGAAGGTGTCATCCATGCCAAGAGCGTAGGCCTGGCCACGCAACCGCACCAGCGACGACGACGCGCTACCAGCCCGGGTCGAGCGATCCGTCGGCGAGGAGGTCCATCGGGTCGCGCATCTTGATCATGCCGAGGTAGCCGCCACCGTCGTTGATGGCGTCGTGCATCGCGTACCCGAGCAGGGCCTGGGCGTCGGGGGAGAGGGTCCGCGCGATCGCCGGCGGCACCGCGAGCACGTTGTTCTCCTCGGTGCGCAGCCACCCGAGCGTGAAGCTCAGGTGCACGCCACGCCGCCACTCGTCGACGGTGGAGTTGGTGCCCGCGAAGTGGATGGTCGAACCGAGGTAGATGACCGCGCCGCCGCTCGGCACGACCGCGTCGACGATCTCCGTCGGTTCGGGCTGCCGTTCGCGCGGCCACCGATGGCTCCCCGGCACGACGCAAGTCGCGCCGTTCTCCGGGCGGAAGTCGACCAGGGCCACGATCGACGCGACCTGGAGCTCCTCGTGCGGCCGCGGAAAGTGGGGCCAGACGTCTTCGTCGCGGTGCGGCCACTGCGCCTCCGCGCCCGGACCGCGCACGATGAGGTGCCCGAGGTTGAGGCGGTAGCGCGAGCACGAGGGCAGCAGCACCGCGTCGCAGATGCCGCGGTAGGTGGCGTGCGTCATCACGTCGTTCGCGAACGTCGGCGACACCGCGGCCAGCGCCGACACGTGTTTGGTGTACGGCCCGTAGAACGCCTGGACCGCCTCGTTCACCGTCTTCATGCCCGGCTGCGCGGCCGCGACCGCGTCGTCGACCTCGGCGTTGATCGCGGCGACGGTGTCGTCGGCGATCAGCCGGTCGATGAGGACGGCGCCCTCGGCGCGCAGCGCGTCGAGGATGGGCGCGACGTCGTCACCGGTGGCGAAGCGCGGCACCGTTGCCTGGGTGATGGCCACGCCGCTAGCTCTCGGTCATGCGGTCGAAGGTGTCGAGGACCTCGCGTTGGCGCTCCTCGACCTGCGGGCGGTAGGAGCCGTGCGTGATCACGTAGGGACGATCCGCACGAAGGTCGCGCAGCAGGTTGCGGATGGCGTGTTCCGGCGTGGCCAGGTTGGCGGTGGCGTCCCACTTGCGGCTCGCCATCATCGCTTCGATGTCGTCAGGGAGCATGACTGATTCGCCGAGCTCCGCCGGCCGGGCCAACACGCTGCTCTCGAGGTGACGCGACTCCATGCCGGCAGGGAACACGATGGTGACGCCGATCCCTTCGGACGCGAGCTCGAGCCGCAGCACCTCGCCGTAGCCCACCACGGCGTACTTGCTCGTGACGTAGGCACCGAGCCGGACCCCCGGCACGAAGTAGCTCGACGACGCGGTGAGCAACACGTGGCGTTCGCCCGTGCGCTCGCGCAGGAGCGGGAGGAACGCGTTGACCGTGTGCACCACGCCGAGCACGTTGACCGACATGATCCACTGCCAGTCTTCGTCGGTGAGCCGGTCGAGGGCGCCGAACTGCTGCACGCCCACGTTCGCGCACAGGATGTCGCACCCGCCGAACTGGTCGCGGGTGAGGTCGGCCGCGGCGCGCAGCGTCTTCGCGTCGGCGACGTCGACACCGGCCGAGATCGCGCGCACGCCCTTGGCCGCCATCGCCTCCGCGGTGGCTTGCGCGCGCGGCGCATCGATGTCGAGAGCGACGATGTCGATTCCTTCGTCGGCGAACATGTTCGCCATCGCCGCCCCCAACCCCGATCCGGCACCGGTGACGACGGCGGTCTTCCCTGCGAGGCTGTCCATGCGGCTGATCCTACGCACGCTCGCCGCGCCGCGATCGCAGCCGGTCGTAGGGTGCATCCGACCCGATCGATCGGCGAAACCGGAGTAGTGATGGCATCAGGACAACCGCCCGAGGTGACCGTGCAGATGTTGTGGGACATCGAGCAGATCAAGCAATTGAAAGCGAGGTACTTCCGCCTCCTCGACACCAAGGACTGGGACGGGTTCGCCGAGCTCTTCACCGACGACTGCGAGCACCATCTCCCAGCCGAGTCGCCGAAGCCGATCGTGCACAACGAGGAGTACTTCGCCGATCTCAAGGTGCAACTCGGACGGGGCGTCACCACCCACCACGGCCACATGCCCGAGATCACCCTGCTGAACGACCACGAGGCCGAAGGCATCTGGGCGATGTTCGACTACGTGCAGGTCGAACCGGCCACGGGGAACCCCATCAACATCAAGGGCTACGGGCACTACTTCGAGACGTACCGCAAGGGTGACGACGGCGCGTGGCGCATCAGCTCGAAGCGCAACGTCCGCCTCCGCCTCGACCTGGTGTCGGGACCCGACTGACCAGCCGTCCGCCCTGGCCGCGCGGCCCGGCGATCAGCCCGCGAGCGCGGGCACGACCTTGTCGGCGACGAGCTGGAGGTAGGGCCACGCGATCTCGGGCGGGAGACCGCCGATCAACGGGTGCAGCCCGAGCATCCGGCCCGAACGTGCGAACTCGATTGCCTCGTCGACGGTGAGGATCCGGTGCGAGATGTTCTCCGCCCGCAGCTCTTCCGCGGTGGAGACGAACGACAGGCTCGCGGTGTCCTTGTTGTCCTCGTTCCACGACGCGTAGCTCAGGACGTCGTGCATCAGGTACGGCCCGAGCTCGTCCCACGCCTTGTCGACGTCTTCGGCGACGAAGATCGTGGTGGCCGCGTTGCGCTCGGGCAGGATGCAGTTGCCGGGCTCGTGACCGTGCTTGCGACTCTCCTCCTCGTACGCGGCGCGGAGGTCGTCGCCCCCCTTCTGGGCGAAGAAGTCGAGGCCGTACCGCCCGGCCCGGCGCGCCGCGGCGATGGAACCGCCGCCCCACGCGATCGACGGCCCGCCGGGGGTCACCGGCGCGGGCGTCACGTGCACGTGCCGGCCCTCGTACTCGAACGGCTCGCCGCGCTTCGCCTGCAGGAGGAACGCCAGGTACTCCTCGGCGATCGCGCCGCGGCGGTGGAGGTCGACGCCGTACATCTCGTACTCCGAGGCGCGGTAGCCGACCCCGCCGACGTAGCTCACGCGCCCGCCGCTGATGATGTCGAGGACCACCATGTCCTCGGCGAGGCGGGTGGGGTGGTAGAGCGGGAGCAGCACCACCGCGATCACGATCGGCATGGTGGTGGTGCGCGACGCGATCGCGGCGGCGAGCGGGACCGGAACCGGGAGGTAGCCGTCGTCGGCGCCGTGGTGCTCGCACAGCATGGTGGCGAGGCCGCCGTTGTTCTCGGCCCACGCCGCCATCTCGATCACCGTCCGGTAGAGGTCGGTCGTCGACGCGCCGTGCGCCGGCGCTCGCATGTCGAAGCGCATCGTGAACATCTGGGTCCCCCTGGGGCGTTGGTGTGCCGGTCGTGTGTGAACGGTGGCCCGACCACGCCGGCAGTGCTTAGTCTCGCCGGGTGTCGGTGCGAACGCGAGTGGAGGGTAACGGGGCCCTGCGCGCGTTCGCCATCCCGAACTACCGCATCTACTTCACCGGCGAGTTGGTGTCGCTGGTGGGCGGGTGGATGCAGGCCGTCGGCCAGTCGTGGTTGGTCCTGCAATTGTCGAGCAGCGGTGCCGCGCTGGGTATGACGATCGCGCTGCAGAACCTGCCGGTCCTGTTGTTCGGCGTATGGGCGGGGGTCGTGGTCGACAAGATCGACAACCGCCGCCTGCTGCTCGGGTGCGCGATCGCCGGGGTCGCGCAGGCGCTGATCCTGGGCCTGATGGTCTCGGCCGGGGTCGCGACGGTGGGATGGGTCTGGGTCTTCTCGCTGTGGCTGGGCACGATCAACGCGTTCCAGTTCCCGGCCATGAACGCGTTCCTCTACGAGTTGGTCCCCGAAGACGTGCTCCCCAGCGCGATCGGTCTCAGCAGCGTGACCATGTCGGTGGGCCGCCTGATCGGTCCTGCGCTCGCCGGCCTGGCCATCGTCGCCACCGGTATCGCGTCGTGCTTCTACGTGAACTCGGCGTCGTTCCTCGTCCTCATCGCCGCGCTGTTGCTGCTGCGCACCGCGCACCTGCGACCCCGGCGCTCGAGCCTGCACGAGCGCGTGTCGTTCCGCGACGGCCTGCACTACGCGTGGACGCGCCCGGTGCTGCGCTACACGCTCCTCGCCGTCACCGTCGTCGGCATGCTCGCGTTCAACTTCTCGGTCGTGGTCCCGGCCATGGTCGACTTCACGTTCCACTCGTCGGCCAGCGCGTTCGCCTGGGTGCAGGTGATCGGCGGTGTCGGCTCACTGATCGGCGGGTTCGTCGTCGCGACCATTCGCCGGCCGCGGCTGCGGGGCCTCGGCGTCGCCGGCGTTGTGTTCGGGGCGTCGATGCTCGTGAGCGCGTTGGCGCCGTCGCTCGTGGGCTTCACGTTGCTGTGGTTCGTGGTGGGCGTGGCCTCGGCGATGTTCATGGCGCTCGGCCAGATGGTGCTGCAGCACGGCACCGAGCCCCGCTACCAGGGTCGGGTGATGAGCTTCTACAGCATGGCGTGGATGGGCACCACGCCCATTGGTGCGCTGCTCGTGGGCGTGGCCATCGAGGAGGGCTCGGCGCGGCTCGGGGTCGCGATCGGCGCCGTCGCCACCCTGCTGACCGGGATCCTGGTGCTGGGCTGGGTGCTGCGCCGGCCGTCGCGCGATCTCGTGCCGATCGAGCCCTCGTCCCCACCCGAAGCGGCACCGTCCCAACTCCCACCGCAACTTCCACCGCAACCGGCGTCGCCCGAGGCCCTATAGGGGCCTGTCGCGACGCAAGTTCGGGGGTTGGGTTTCGGGCGCGCGGCTCAGGTGCCGACGGCCACGCGCTCGATCACGATCGGCAGGTTGCACAGCCCGCGCACGTTGCTCGAGTACTGGCGCACGACGCCGGTGTCGGCGATCCCGTAGTCGGGGAAGCGGGCGAGCAGCTCTTCGAATGCGATGCGGGTCTCGAGCCGCGCCAGCGCCGCACCGAGGCACAGGTGGTTGCCGAACCCGAAGCTCACGTGCCGGTCGATGTCGCGGTGGATGTCGAACAGCTCGGGATCGTCGTACTTGCGGTCGTCGTGCACCGCCGCCCCGGTGATCAGGATGACGCGACTGTCGGCAGGGATCGTGGTGCCGTGCATCTCGACGTCGCGCGTGGTCCACCGCCCCTGGTAGTGCGACGGCGGATCCCACCGGAGGATCTCCTCGACCGCGTTGGCGAAGAGGCTCGGATCGGCGACCAGCTCGCGCCGCTGATCCGGGTACCACGCGAGCGCCACGATCCCATTCGGGATCAGCTTCGCGACCGTCTCGTGCCCGGCGAACGCGAGCTCGAGGAACCGGTAGCCGACTTCGTCGTCGGTGAGTTGATGCGTGTTGCCGTCGTCGTCCTCGACCGCGGTCTCGATGAGCAGGCTCACGACGTCGGCACCCGGACGCTTGCGCCGCTCGGCCACGAGGCCGATGAACAGCGCCGCCAGCTCACCGCTGGCCGCGACCGCGTCCTCCGGCGGCACCGGAGTGGAGCCCGGCCGCGCCGCGATCCGGTCGCACAGCTGGTGGACCTCCTCGCGCAGGTCCTGGGGGATCCCGACCAGCTCGCTGATCACGTCGAGGGGGAGCCGCAACGAGAAGTCGGCGATGGCGTCGAAGCCGTCGGTGCCGACGAACCGGTCGAGCAGGTCGGCGGCCGTCGACCGGATGAACGGCTCGAGGTCACCGATGCGGCGGGGGGTGAACACCCGGCTCACGATCTTGCGGTGCCAGGTGTGTTGGGGCGGGTCCTTCACGATGAGGAAGGGCATCCCCATGTCGATGCCCTCGATGGTCACCCCGTGTGCCGACGAGAACGTCTTCGGGTCGAGGTGCGCGCCCATCACGTCGTCGAAGCGGGTCAGGGCGTAGAAGCCGACCTCGGTGTTGTGGTAGGCGGGTGCCTCGTCGCGCAGCGCCCGGTAGATCGGGAACGGATTGTCGACCATCTCGTGCGAGAACGGGTTGTACTCGACCACTGCGTGGGCTCCTGTCGACGGCTCGCCCCGCCCGGCCTGCCGCAGCCGGTTGAGAGCAGGCTTCTCGGGATCGGTGATCCAAGCTATCCCGCCTCCCACCGGACCCGCACTCCTGTTGGGCCCGGGGGCCGGAACGCGGTTTCCGCCCGACTGGGTACGGCACGCGTGCCACATTACGATCCCGGGTTACTCATCCGATACCTGTCCGTTCAACCATTCCGATACCTGGGGGTTCTTCAGTTGATACGAAGGTTCTGTGCCCGTGGCACCGCGCTGGTCGCGGTGATGGTTCTGGCCGGTCTCGTCGTCACCACCGGTTCCGCGCAGGCGGTGGGCTCGGTACGCGGGTTCGACGGCACGACGGTCAAGGTGGCAGGCCTCGGCATCGCTGCGCAGTTCCCGAACGTCCCCGTGGGCGCCAAGGCCCGCATCCAGCGGTTCAACGACGACAACGAGATTCCGGGCGTCAAGATCCAGTACGTCGAGTTCGCCGACGACAAGCAGGACCCCGCGACCGCGCTGTCGGAATCCCGGCGGCTGGTCACCCAGGACGGCGTGTTCGCCATCGTCGGTGACGTGTCGCAGAGCAACCCCGGCGACTTCTTCAACCAGCAGCACGTGCCCTACTTCGGCTGGGCGTTCGACAACACCTACTGCAGCGCCAAGCCGACCACCTCGCTCTACGGCTTCGGGTACAACGGCTGCCTGGTTCCGAACGACCCGAAGGTCATGCCCGACGCCGGCGGTGCGCTCTACACCTACGTGAGCAAGCTCACTGGCAAGCAGCACCCGACGGCGGCCGTGTTCTCGAACGACACGCAGTCCGGGAAGGACTCGGCGCAGTACCAGTCGTCGGCCTATCAGGGCGCCGGCTTCGACGTGGTGTACGCGAAGGGTTCGGTGCCGCCGCCGCCGGTGTCGGACTACACGCCCTACGTCCAGCAGCTCCTCACCAGCGACCACGGCCACGCGCCCGACACGATCGTGTGCGAGCTCTCGACCGACTGCATCCCGATCTACGCGGGATTGCAGGCCAACAACTACAAGGGCACGTACCAGAGCCCGCTCTATTCCGACGCGTTGCTCAAGCCGATGAGTGGGAGCGTCTCGTCGATCCAGTTCAACAACCTCACCGAGAACACGCCGGCGCTCGAACAGATGAAGGCCGACTTCAACAAGGTGAAGCCAGGCGCCGCGATCGACAGTGGTGGGGCCACCGCCTACTTCTCGACCGACATGTTCATCCAGGCCCTGAAGACGGCGGCGAAGAAGGGCAAGAGCAACATCACGCCCGAGGCCGTGCAGAAGGCGGCCGCCACCCAGACCTGGCAGATCAAGGGCGCGGCCGGCCCCACGATCTACCCCGGTGCCACCCAGAAGTCGTACTCGGCCTGCACGACCATCGTGAAGGACTCCGGGACGTCGTGGGACACGGTGGTGCCGTTCACCTGTTCCAACAAGGGCTATCCGGTGCTCAAGAAGTTCAAGAGTTGACCTGATCCCCGCTTCGGGGACGACGGTCGGGGGGACGGCTCACGCGAGCCGTCCCCCCGATTCGCGTTTGCGCCAGGCGGGAGTGACTGCACAGAGGCCGCGAGCCAACGTAGGATCACTCGACTCTGCGACGGCTGTTTGTTCGCAGTGAGTTAGCTGTCAGGTATCCGTGCACAGTGATGGGGGGAAAATGCAATTGTCTCGATCAAGGAAACGGTTCGCGAGCGTCAGCGTTCTCGCGGCGGTAGCGGTCGTTGTCGGCATGGTCGCCATGCCGACCGCGGGCCAGGCGGCTCCGTCGGTCCGCGGCTTCGACGGCAGCACGATCACGCTGGCGAGCATGGGCATCGCGGCCCAGTTCCCCGGGGTGCCCACAGGTGTGCAGGCCCGCGTCAAGCGGTTCAACGACACCAACGAGATCAAGGGCATCAAGCTCAAGTACACCGAGAACGCGGATGACAAGCAGGACCCCGCGACCTCGCTGTCGGAAGCCCGGCGTCTGGTGACCCAGGAGGGCGTCTTCGCCATCGTGGGCGACACCTCGCAGAGCAACCCGGTCGACTTCTTCACGCAGCAGCACGTGCCGTACTTCGGTTGGGCATTCGACGGCACCTACTGCAGCCAGAAGCCGACGACGACGCTGTGGGGCTTCGGTTACGACGGATGTCTCGTGCCGTCGGACCCGAAGGTCATGCCCGACTCGGGTGCCGCGCTCTACGCGTACGCCAGCAAGCAGACCGGCAAGCAACACCCGACGGTCGCAATCTTCGGGAACGACACCCAGTCCGGTAAGAACTCGGTGCAGTACCAGGCATCGTCCTATCAGGGTGCGGGTTTCAACGTGACCTACGCCAAGGGTCCGATCCCACCGCCGCCGGTGTCCGACTACACGCCGTACGCCCAGGAGGTCCTGAAGGGTGGGGCCAACGGAGGCACGCCCGACGTGATCGTGTGCCTGCTGTCGACGGACTGCATCCCGATGTACTCGTTGATCCAGGCCAACAACTACAAGGGCGTCTACCAGAGCTTCCTGTACTCCGACGCCTTGCTGAAGCCGATGAACGGCAGCGTCGCCGCCATCAACTTCGTCAACCTGAACGAGAGCACTCCGGCGCTGACGCAGATGAAAGCTGATGTCCAGGCAGTGAAGCCGGGGGCGGCGATCGACACCGGTGTCGCCACCGCGTACTTCACCACCGACATGTTCATCCAGGCGCTGAAGACGGCGGCGAAGAAGGGCAAGAGCAACATCACGCCCGAGGCCGTGCAGAAGGCGGCGTCCACCCAGACGTGGCAGATCAAGGGCCTCGCCGGCCCCACGAAGTACCCGAACTCCACCGTGAAGTCGTACCCCGCGTGCACTTCGCTGGTCCTGGACGACGGAACCGCGTGGAAGACGGTGCAGCCGTTCGCCTGTTCCACCAAGGGCTATCCGGTGCTCCCGAAGTTCAAGAGCTAGCGGGAGAGCATCGGTATCGGTAATCCGGGGCAACCCGGGAGAGACTCGATCGGGGGGTGGCTCACACGAGCCACCCCCCGATTCGCGTGCGTCCGCGTATCGCTTGCCGCGTTTCGCCGGCTGGCTCCCTCCGCGAGTGGCTCGCCGGAGTCCGCCCGCGCCGGCTCGTTCTTTCTGCCCGCTCGCCCGCTCCGCCTGCCTGTTCTCGTCTTTGCTCGGGTTATGCGTGGCTGCCGAGGTAGGCGCTGGTGAGGAGTTCCATGTCGGCGTTGGCGCGGGGTCCGGACCAGACGATGTTGCCGAGTTCCATGAACGAGAGCGTGTCGGCGACTTTGAGCGCGTTTTGGGCGTGTTCTTCCACGAGGAGCACGGCGCATCCGGCATCGCGTAGTTCGAGGATGGCGCGCATGACTTCGTCGGCGGCGAGGGGTGCGAGGCCGAGGGTGGGTTCGTCGGCGATGAGCACGACGGGCGGGTCGGCGAGGGCGGGGGCGAGGCTGAGCATCTGCTGCTCGCCTCCGGAGAGGAGCCCGGCGACCTGCTTGCGGCGTTCGTTGAGGATCGGGAACCGTTCGTAGGCTTTGGTGCGCAGTTCGTCGTCGCGGAGCAGCACGGTGAGGTTTTCTTCGACGGTGAGGCCGGGGAAGATGCCGCGGGCTTCGGGGACGAGGAGCACTCCGTCGCGGGCGCGTTTGTAGGACTGGTCGGCGGTGACGTCGCGGCCTTGGAGGTAGACGTGGCCGATGCTGGCTTCGACGACGCCGGCGGCGACGGAGCAGAGGGTGGATTTGCCGGCTCCGTTGGCGCCGAGGAGCGCGACGACCTTGCCGGTTTCGAGGTGGAGGTCGACGCCGTGGAGCACCTCGACGTCGCCGTAGCCGGCGACGATGTTGTGCATCGCGAACGTCGATGTGGTGGGGTCGAACGGTTCGGCGGCTGGGGCGGTGGCGCCGTTGCCGCTTTGTCCGTTCCCGCTCGTGGCGGTGGTGGTGGCGAGTGCTTCGGCGGCGGCGGCGGATGCTTCGGTGGTGTGGGTCTGTTCGTGTTCGGGCACGGACCCGTCGTGGAGGATCGCTTCGGCGGCGGCGATCTGCGCGGCGCGCTTCTTCTTGCGTTGTTTGGCGAGTTTCTGTTGGCCGGTGAGGGCGAGGATGCCGTCGGGTTCCTGGGCGAGTTGGATGGCCCCGATGCCGGACAGGATCGGCACGAAGTAGACGGACGTGATCAGCCCGTTGATGGTGCCGCCGTCGAGGACGGGGAACGACGCGAGCCAGTGGAACACCGCGGTGCCGCCGGCGAACGCGAACCCGGCGAGGAGCGCGCCGCCGGGGCGGCGGATCCCGAACGTGACCGCGAGCGCGAGCCAGAACAGCCCGGTGATCGGCGGCGCGGTGGAGTTGCTCACCGCGAACGAGAACAGGCCGATCATGGTGCCACCGAGCCCGGCGATGCCGGCGGCGAGGGCGAAGATCATGATCTTGGAGCGGTTGACCCGGATCGCGGAGGCTTCGGCGGCGACTTCGGAGCTGCGCACCGCGAGGATCGCCCGACCCGACGAAGACCGTTGCAGGGCGTGGATCACGAACGTCATGATCCCGAACACCGCGAGGAACAACAGGATCTGTTCTTGGAGCTGACTGAAATCGAGTTTGGGTTGATCGAACTTGATGAACGGGTTGGCTTGGGTGATCGCCCCGTTCAACCAGTTCAGGCCGGGGATGGACAGGCTGGGTTGGCGGATCGTCCAGCCTTCCTCACCGTGACGGAACGAATCGGTCGCGAACGGGACCAGTGAGCAGAAGAACGCGAACGCGAGCGTGCCCAACGCGAGGTTGACCCCGCCGAGTTTGGTCATGGGCAAGGCGATCAGCGCCCCCAACGCGGCCGCGGCCGCGGCGCCGATGACCACCGCCCAGAAGAAGTTGATCTGGCCGTGCGATGCGATCAACGGGATGTCGACGCCCCAGTCGCGACTCAACGCCCATCCCGCGGCGAACCCGCCCGCGGTCACGAAACTGGCCTGGGCGAGACTGACCATCCCGCCCATACCGGTGACGACCACGAACGACAAGAAGATGATCGCCACCGCCAGGCTCTGCGCGATGACGGTCTGGTCGTAGGTATCGGCCTGCGCCCACGACGCGTTGAACCACTGCATCGAGAACGCGATCAGGATCACGATCCAGATGATCCACGGCAACCGGCGTCGCAACGCCGACATGCCGGTGCGGTGATCGGGTCGCGGATTGTCATCCGCGACCGAACCGGCCCGGCGGGAACGGTCCCGCCCGAACGCCAACAACAAGATCAACACCAGGATGAACGGCACCGCCGACTTCAACCCCGACAAGTTCGACAACCAGTGCGGCAACACGTCGTCGCTGTACCCGGCCACCAAGTTCTGGATCACGCCCAACGCGAGACCACCCGCGAACGCGATCGGGATCGACCGCAACCCGCCGAGCACCACCGCGGCCAACGACCCCAACACCACCAACGTGTACACGTAGTCCTGGAGCGTGAACAACGGGGCGATCAACACCCCACCGAGACCAGCGAGGATCATCGTCATCACCCACGCCGCCGCCGACGTCCGCGCCGCGTTCACACCCCGCAACCCGGCCAACGACTCGCGGTCGACCACCGCGCGCATCTCCAAACCCACCCGGGTCTTACGGATCACGAACCACAAGATGATCGCCGCCAACGCTGCGATCACGAACACCGCGACCTGGTCCGAGTTCAACACCACCCCCGAGAACGGGTGGTAGTTGTGGTGCGGCGTGGGGCCGATGCCGGGCACCGGCACCCCGTTCGTGGTCGCGTTGTTGCCGATCAGGCCCAGATCCAGCCAGTCGTTCCCGACCGCCAACACCAACCACTGCACCAGCGCCGGCAACGCCACCAACAGACCGATCGTGCCCACGATCCGGGCGTACACCGGCGCTTTCGCCAGCCGCCGCAACAAGATCCGGTCCAACAACAACCCCAACAACGGCGCGAACAAGAACGCCGAGATGATCAACGCCGGGAAGATCGGCACCCCCAAACCGGTGTTGAGTTGATAGAAGAGATACGCCGTGGCGAACGCCACCGCACCGTGCGCGAAGTTGAAGATCCCCGACGTCGTATACGTCAGAACCAGCCCCGACGCCATGATCGAATAGATCGCGCCGGTCACCAAACCCGAGAAAACCAGATTCAGGAACTGCTGCACCGCTGCTGCTCCTATTCGTCGGTGGTGGTGTCGGTCGTGCCTGCGGTGGTGTCGGGGGTCGGTGAGTCGGTCGTCTCGACCACGACGGTCTCGGTCTCGACGACGACGATCTCCGGGTCGCTGGCGGCCGAGGGCTCGGCGGTGGTGTCGCCTTCACCGAGGTAGGCGTCGCGCACGGCCTGATTGCGCTGGATCTCCTCGGGCAATCCGGTGGCGAGCACGGTGCCGAGATCGAGCACCACGACGCGGTCGCTCTGCTCCATCACGAACCCGGCGTTGTGCTCGACCAGGAGGACCACACAGCCGGTCTCGTCGCGCACGGACTGGATCTGCTCGCCGAGCCGGATGGTCTCGGTCTCGTCGAGGCCGGAGGCGGGCTCGTCGAGCAGCAACAGCTGCGGCGGGTCGACGACCGCCCGGGCGAACTCGACCATGCGGGCCACCCCGATCGGGAGCGAGCCCGCCAGCTCCTTGCGCAACGGGATGAGGCCACAGCGCTCGAGCACCTCTTCGACCCGGGCCCGCCGTTCCTTCTCGCGCTTGCGGCGGGTGGGCGAGGCCACGAGGTCGGCCATGAACCCACCGCCGCCGCCGCGCCACTCGAGCGCGGTGAGCACGTTGTCCTCGACGCTGAGCCAACCGAAGGTCTGGACCCGCTGGAACGTGCGGCGGAGGCCGCGTCGCGCGCGCTCGGCCGTCGACTTCTTGGTGACGTCGTCGGTGCCGAGGATCACGGACCCGTCATTGGGGGCGCGCACGCCGGAGATGACGTCGAACAGCGTCGTCTTCCCGGCGCCGTTGGGGCCGATGATGCCCAGCACCTCGCCGCGCTTGGCGTCGAAGCTGACGTCGCCGAGCGCGACGATCCCGCCGAACCGCACGGTGATGCCCCGCAGCTGGAGGAGAAGATCCTCCGCCTGATCGGGGCCGCGAGCAGCCTGTTCGAGATTGGCAGTCACCGGTTGTTCCCCCCATCGGCCGACCATGCGGTCGACGTTGTTCGGGACGATAGTTCGCGGACCGCGGTCCCTGCACGGGAGGCCGTTCCGAGCGACGGAGCCTATCGAACCGACGCGCAATCGGCACGACTGCCAGTTCTCTGTTCGACGGCCAATTAGGCTCGCCGCGGAACCGACAACGCGCCGACGCACGACGGGGGGACCACCATGACCGACTTCTCGCGCGACGAGGTCGAGGCGGAGTTCGCGACCTACTTCGCGACCGGGCCGGTGCGCGAAGACTGGGAGGCGTGGGTCGAGTTGATGACCGACGACGTCTTCTACGTCGACCACTGGTGGGGTCCGCTCTACGGCAAGGAAGAGGTGAAGGTTTGGATCGCGGCGTCGATGGGCGGGGTCCCCGAGATCTACACCGTCCTCGACTGGTACACGATCGAGAACGAGAAGGTCGTGTTCCACATGCAGAACCGGCGCGACAACCCCGATCCCGACGGCCCGCCCTACTTCGACTTCGCCGGGCTCTCGGTGCTGCGGTACGCGGGCGACGGCAAGTGGGCGAGCGAAGAGGACTTCTGGGATCTCTCGGGCGCCCGGCGCACCGCGGTGGCCTACGCCGAGGCGTGCGAGAAGATGGGCGTCACCGATCCGGCCGACCGCATGACCCGCCGGTTCTGGCCCGACAGCCCGGAATGGGCGCGGTGGGACGACCGGCCCGAGCCGTCGTGGGTGGAGGGCACGGTCCCGGGCGTCACCCGCCCGAGCGAGCTGCTGGCCCTGTTGGCGCCGCTACGCGCCGAGCGGGCCGCGCGCGCCGCTAGAACGTGAGGACGCCGCGGGCGAGCGTGCCGCCGTGCATGTCCTCGACCACTTCGTGGAAGTTCTCCATCGGATAGGTCTTGCTGACCATCCGGTCGAGGTCGAGCAAGCCCTTCTTGTAGAGGTCGACGATCACGGGGATGTCGCGCTGGGGCCTGACCCCACCGGCGCGGCTGCCGATGATGCCGCGGTCGACCTGCGTGAGATGCGTGATCGGGATGGCGTAGGTGACGCCCGGCGCGGGGACCCCGACCTGCACGCACACGCCACCCCAGTCGAGGACCTGGACCGCCTGTGACGTGACCGCCGGGTGCCCGACGCACTCGAACGACCAGTTGACGCCGCCGGCGCCGAACGGTCCCTCGGGCATCTCGGGCGAGAACGGCAGCAACTCGTGGATCGCCTGGACTGCGTCGACCTCGGCCGCGTTCACGAAATGGGTGGCCCCCAGCTCGAGCGCGAGCTCACCCTTCGACTGCACGGTGTCGACCGCGATGATGTGGTTGGCCGCCTTGATGCGCAGCGCCTGGATCGTGCTCAAGCCCACCCCGCCGGCGCCGAACACCGCGGCGTTGTCGCCCGGTTGCACGTTGGCCCGGTTGAACACCGAACCCATCCCGGTGACTACTCCGCACGCGATCAGGCACGCCGACGTGAGCGGTACCTCGGGGTCGATCGGGACCGCCTGGACTTCCTTGACCAGGGTGAGCTCGGCGAACGACGACGTGGCCGCGAAGTTGCCGGCCGGCTCGCCGCCGACGGTGAAGATCTCGCGGCGGTTGGCCAGCGTCTTGCGACACCACGTGGGCTTGCCCACCGCGCACTGGTCGCAGATGCCGCAGTTCGAGATGGTGGCGATCACCACGTGGTCGCCGACCTTCACCCGGCTCACCAGGTAGCCGACGGCCTCGACGATACCGGCGCCCTCATGGCCCATGAGCGAGGGCGTGGGCCACGGGATGGTGCCGTCGACGACGCTCAGGTCGCTGTGGCACACGCCCGCGGCGACCACGCGCACGAGGACTTCATCGGGCCCGGGGTCGATGACTTCGACGTCGGTACGAACCTCGGCGCCGCCTGGGGTGATCACGATTCCACGCATGGATTGCACCCTACCTATTACCGCCAACTTGCGTCGTTCGTGTTGGTCGGAGCAACACCGACGACGCAAGTTCGGGGGGTGGGCTGGAGTCGGCGGCGGCGTGGTCAGAAGGCCATGAAGCCGCCACCGTCGACCATGAGGGTCTGGCCGGTCATGTAGCGGGAGAGGTCGCTGGCGAGGAACACCGCGACCGGGCCGATGTCGGGCTCGGGGTCGCCGATGCGTCGGAGCGGGGTGCGGCCGATGAGCAGGCCGTCGGTGAACACCGGGCTGGTCTCGGCGGCGACGGCCATCGCAGGCGTCATCGCGACCGGGCCGATGCAGTTCACCCGCACACCCTGCGGCCCCCACTCGCGCGCCAGGCTCTTGGCCAGCCCGCGTTGCGCGCCTTTGACGACGCCGTACGCAGGCAGGTACGGGCTGCCCTCTACTCCGGCGGCGGAGGTGATCAGGATCAGCGAGCCGCCGCTCGCGACGAGGTGGGGGTACGCCGCCTGCGCGCAGAGGTACGAGGCCCGCACCCCGGTGCTGAGCATCGACGCGAACGTCTCGTCGGGGACGTCTTCGATCGGGCGCGGCGGACCGACCGGGGCGAGCGCGTTGTGCACCATCACGTCGAGCGCACCGAACTCCGCGACGGTGGCGGCGACGACCGCATCGACGTCGGCGCGCGAGGTGACGTCGCAGCGGATCGACAACGCCCGGCCACCCCGTCGCCCGATCTCGGCCGCGACCGGATCACCGGTCTCGGTGCGCCGCGCCGCGATCACCACGTTGGCGCCGTGCGTCGCGCACGCCGAGCGCGATGCCTTCGCCCACGCCGCCGCCGGCGCCGGTGACAACGACGGTGCGGCCGTCGAGCAGCCCGGAGTCGCTCACAGCCCCATCCAGGTTCCGCCGTCGGCCACCAGGGTGTTGGCGGTCAGGAAATGCGACTCGGGATCGCCGAGGAGCGCGACCAACGGGGCGAGATCGGCGGCGGCGTCGCCGGCCGAGCCGAGCGCCGGCGTCGACAGCGAGATCGCGCGGGTGAGGTTGTCGCCCGCCTCGCCGGCGAGCCACTGGTGCGGCGCAGCAGCGATCGTGTTGGCGGTGACGTCGTCGGCGCCCCACTGACGCCCGCAGCCCTTGGCCAGCACGCGCACGCCCTCGGCCACCGCGGCCAGCATCGAGAACCCGGCGCCACCGGCCATGCCGATGGTGGGCACCACGAACACCATGCTTCCGTGGGTGGCGCGCAGTGGCGCGATGCCGCGGCGGGCGATCCACCATGCCGCTTCGATGCTGTGCTCGCAGCCGTCGGCCCACTCCTCCTCCGTGAGCGCGGTGAACGTATGGGCCTCCACCAGCGACGGCGCCAACCAGGTGTGGACGATCTGGTCGATTCCGTCGAGCAGCAGCACGGTGTCGGCGACCGCGGCCGCGACCTCGCCTTCGGAGGTGAACGCGGCATCGATGGTGGCGACCTGCGCGTCGAGCGCGCGCAGTCCGTCGACGAGACCACGCGCGAGCGGACTGGTACCGGTGACCGCGACGCGTCGACCGGCGATTGAGATCATCGGTGCGCGCTCACGTGAGCATGATGGCGCCGCCGTCGGCCATGAGGGTCTGGCCGGTCATGTACCGGCTGGCGTCGGAGAGCAGGAAGGTGACGATCGGGGCGATGTCGTCCTCGGCGTCGCCGTCGCGCGCGATCGGTTGATTCGAGAAGGTCTCGGCGAAGACCTTGGCGCGGATCGGGTCGTCGTCGGGCGGCGCGCGGTGTGCGATCGACACCGGGCACACCGCGTTCACGGTGATGCCGTACTGCCCCCATTCACGCGCCGCGGTGCGGGTGAGCCCGCGGATGGCTTCCTTCGACGACACGTAGGGCCCGTAGCCCGCGGCGCCGAGCAGCGCGGCGTTCGAGCCCATGGTGACGATGCGCCCCCGACCCTGCTCGCGCATGTAGGGGAACACCGATTGCATCGCCCACAGCGTGCCCTTCGGGCCGGTGTCCATGATGATGGCCATGTCGCGCTCGGTGACGTCTTCGAGCGCGGTGACGGACCGGAAGGTCTGCGCGTTCGCGACCAGGCCGTCGATGCGGCCGAACTCGGCCACCGTGCGCTCGGCCAGTGCGAACGCGCCGTCGCGGTCGGCCACGTTGAGCGTGGTCGCGAGATGTGGTGCACCGAGCTCGTCGAGCTCGGCCGACATCGCGTCGAGCGCTTCCGGCTTGCGGGCGGTGATCGTGAGGCTGGCGCCGCGGCGGGCGAGGTGCAGCGCGATCCCGCGTCCGATCCCCTTCGACGCGCCGGTGACGATCACCACGCGTCCTTCGACGCTGTCGTCGATGCTCATGTGCGGTACCTCCACGCGACGTGCGCGCTGCGCCGCCGGATCTCCGCGGCGCGTGCGTCGGCGTCGACCGTCGGGTGGGTGTCGGGCAAATGGTCGGCCAGCTTCGAGAACGGCACGAGCTCGGCCCGGATGGTCGGGGATGCGGGCGGCCGGAACCAGCGGGCGGTGGTGAGCACCTCGGCGCGACCTTCGGTGTCGAGCCAGTTCGCGGTGCCCGGGTCGCGCTCGGCGATCACCACGCGCACGACGCCGTCGGCATCGGCGGTGACCTGGCGATGGTTGCGGCTGGTGACGCGCGTCGCGTAGTCGAGGGGCTCGTACCACCCGCGCGAGTAGGAGCTGATGCCCCAGAGCGCGGCGGCGTCCGGATCGAGCTCGACCACGAGTGCCTCGTCGTCGGCGAGGTGCACGAACCCGTGGCTGTAGATGATGTCCTGCACGCCACGACCGGACACGCCGGGATCGCTGAACCGGTTGCGCGCCTCCGCATCGCGCATGCGCGCCTGCAGGTCGCGGAAGTACATGACCGAGTGTTCCACCTCGTGCGCCGCGCTCTCCAGCATCGCGGCGACCGACTCCGGGGTGAGCGGCGGCGCCGACGCGCCCTGCGTGTCGAGGCGCTCGATCACGAAGGTGGCAGGCTCGGCCGGCGCCCAGTCGAAGTAGTAGTCGCGTACGTGCACGAAGCCGGGGCCGGGGGCCAGCGGGAGCCACACGCCGGGCTGCTCCTCGCCGCCGAGCAGGATCTCGAACGGGTCGCCGGGCCCCAGCCCCAACGCCGACGCCGTCACCTCGGTCCCCACTGCGGCACCCCCGCTCTGCGTCGTACCGCCTTTGAGCTGGAGCACGAACTCCTCGCACGCGCCCATGCGGCCCGAGACGCGGTACGTGCCGGCGCCGTCGATGGTGGCGCGGCGCGCGACCTGGTCGACGTTGGGTCCGCCCCACGCGTACGTCGGGTCGGCGCTGCGGAAGAACGCCGGATACGCGGGATCGCCGAAGCCGGTCGCGTAGGTGAGCCAGCACGCGACCTGTGTCGCGACGTGCCGGAAGCCTTCCGCCCGATCGCGCGCGTCGCCGGGGAAGTCGTCGCCGAGGATGCGATCGCCGACGGCGGCGATGCGCTCGCAGAACGAACGCCACGCGGCGCCGGTGGTGACGTCGCCGGTATCCATCAGTCGCGCCTTTCGCTCACGCAGATGGCCGAGGCCTCGACGGTGGTGACGCCGTCGACGCGCACTTCGCCCGTCGCGTAGCTCTTGCGTCCCTCGTGGCCGGTGTAGCGCGCCACGATCTCGACCGGTACGCCGAACGGCGTCGCCCCCTTGAGCGACACGGAGAGGGCGACGGTCATGCCGCTGACGCCGGCGGCGTTCACCGCGATGCCCAGGGCTTCGTCGAGCGCGGCGGCGAGCATGCCGCCGTGCACGCGTGCCGGCGATCCGCCGTGCGCGGCGGTGAACGTGCACACCGCCCGCACCTCGACCGGTCGGGGCTCGCTCCCCGGCGGCGGTTCGGTGGGGCGCACGACCCATTGCATCGGCGGGGCCTGCGGGTTGAGCCGGCCCGAGCCGGCCTGCACCAGGCTCTCCACCTGACCGTCGGGGTGGCGGATCAGGTAGAGCGCCTGCTCACGCCGGCGCGCCCGGAGGCGGTCGGTGATCGCGGCCAGCTGGGCCGCCGCGGCGTGGCGCTCCGGCCCGTCGACGTCGGTCATCACCACCGCTTCCACCAGCTCGCGGGCGCGGGCGACGAGCTCGAAGGCGCCGTCGGGGATCGACTCCGGCCCGGGCAGCCGGTCGCCGAGCATCTCGGCGAGACGGGCCGCCGAAACCGGGGTTGCCACGGGCGCGGGCGCGGGCGCCGCGTCCGGCGCGGGTTCGGGTGCGGCCATCGCCGACGTGATCCGGCGACCGTCAGCCGACGGTGAGCGGCATGCGCGTGGGCCCCTGCACGTTGCCCGAGTGCATGTACGCGATGCCCGACTCGTCGATCTCGTAGTCGGGGAACCGGGCGAGGAACTCCTGCAGCGCGACCTTGCCCTCGAGCCGGGCGACCGCGGCGCCGAGGCACACGTGGGCGCCGTGCCCGAACGCGAGGATGCGCGGGTTCGGGCGGAAGATGTCGAAGTCGTCGGGGCGCTCGAACTCGCGCGGGTCGCGGTTGCCCGAGCCGAGCAGCAGCGCGACCTGCGAGTCGGCCGGGATCACGCGGTCGCGCACTTCGACGTCGCGCGTCGTGGTGCGGGTCATGAACTGCGTGGGGCTGGTGAAACGCAACAGCTCTTCGACGGCCTGTGTCATGAGCTCGGGGTCGGCGATCACCGCGGCCCGCTGCTCGGGGTGGGATCCGAACAAGCGGACACCGTTGGCGATGAGCTTCGAGGTGGTCTCGTGACCGCCCGCGATCATCAGCATGCACATCCCGATGACCTGCGCGTCGGTGAGCAGCTCGTCCTTGTACTTCATCGTGACGACGAGGCTCAGGATGTCGTCGGTCGGTTGGGCCCGGCGGGCGGCGGCCACCGCGGCCGACAGCGCGACCAGCTTGCCTTCCGCTTCCTTGCTCACCGGCGGGAGGCCGATCGCGTCCTCGGGCCGGGTCAGGTAGTCGTCGGTCCACACGCGGACGTGCTCGTGCTCTTCCTCGGGGATCCCGAGCATCACCGAGATCACGGTGGCGGGCAGCCGGGCGGAGAAGTCGGTGACCACGTCGAACTGTTCGCGGTCGTCGAGCCGCTGCACCAGATCCCGGGTCCAGGTGCGCACCAGCGGCTCGAGTTCGGCGATGCGTCGCGGGGTGAACCGCCGCGCCACTTCCTTGCGCATCTTGGTGTGGTCCGGCGGATCCATGTGGATCATCGAACCGGCGGCACCCTCGGGCCCTTCGTCCTCCAGCGCCACACCCTTGCTCGACGTGTAGGTCTCGGGGTCGTGGAGCCCGGCGAGGACGTCGTCGAAACGGGAGAGCGCCCAGAAGTCGAGCGTTTCGTTGTGGTACACGGGCGCTTCTTCGCGCAACCACTCGTAGGTGGGATACGGGTTGCTCTGGAACGAGTAGTCGAACGGGTTGAACTCCATGTTCCGATCCTCCGGCCGTCGTGCTCCGGGCCGACCCTAGTCAGGTTGGGTAGCGTGCGCGGATGACGCCTTCATCGGTTCGTACCGTGCTCGACGGACTCGCGTTCGGCGAGGGGCCGCGCTGGCACGACGGTGCCCTGTGGTTCAGCGACATGCACTCCCACCGGGTGATCTGTACCGCGCTCGACGGCGACGCAGAGACCGTCGTGGAGATCACGCACGACGAGCCGTCGGGCCTCGGCTGGTTGCCTGACGGCCGGCTGCTCGTGGTGGCGATGGAGACG
The DNA here is from genome assembly GCA_963819735.1 of uncultured Actinomycetes bacterium. Lineage (GTDB taxonomy): Bacteria > Actinomycetota > Acidimicrobiia > IMCC26256 > DASPTH01 > CAWFXC01. The sequence continues at coordinate 194,074 of CAWFXC010000005.1, forward strand.
CAGAAGCTGCTGCGGGTCGAGCCCGACGGCACTGTCGTCGAGCACGCCGACCTGTCTGCCCTCGCCCGGGGCTCGCTCAACGACATGATTTCGGCCGCCGACGGCACCAGCTACATCGGCGACATGGGGGCGCGCATCCACGATTCCGCGAGCGAGCGGGTCGCCGGCCAGACCTTCCGCGTGACCCCCGACGGCGCGGTGTCGTGCGCGGCCGACGACCTGCAGGCGCCGAACGGGCACATCCTCACCGCCGACGGCCGCACGCTGATCGTGGCCGAGAGTGCCGGGATGCGGCTGACCGCGTTCGACGTCGCCGCCGACGGCACGCTGTCGAACCGGCGCACCTACGCCGAGTTGCACCCCGAGAAGGAAGGCGTGCCGGTGGCCCCGCCCGACGGGATCTGTCTCGACGAGGAAGGGGCGGTGTGGGTCGCCGACCCGATCGGGGCGCGCGTGTTCCGCGTGCTCGAGGGCGGCGAGGTCACCGACTCGATCACGTTCGACGACGTCATCCCCGTCGCCTGTGTCCTCGGCGGGCCCGACCGCCGCACCCTCCTCATGTGCGTCGCCGCCGACTGGAAGCGCGAGGTCGTCTCGAAGTCGCGCACCGGCCGGATCGACGCCTGCGAAGTCGCCGTCGCCGGCTCGGGCTCGCCCTGATAACTGGTCGACTGCGCTGCGCCCGCCCGGGGCGAGGTGGACGGGCGGCCGGCAGGCTCCGCTCCGTCTCCTCAACGACGCCGCTTCGGTACTACGCGCGGCGGTCGGCCCACATGGGGTCGTGCATCGAGAATCCGCCGTCGACGACGAGGGCCTGGCCGTTCATCATCTCGCTTTCGTCCGACGCGAGGTACACCACGAGGTGGGCGATGTCGTCGGGCCGGCCGAGGCGCCGGCTCGGGGTCTGGCGGAGGAAGGCGGCCCGCGCTTCTTCCGGGAACGCGCCCTCGGCCGCGGGGGTGAGGGTCAGCCCCGGGCACACCGCGTTGCACCGGATCCCCTCAGCGCCGTACATCGCCGCGACCGAACGCGTGAGTTGGATCACGCCTGCCTTCCCCGCACCGTACGCCGCGTGGTATTCGGAGCCGCGGGTGCCCGCCACCGACGCGGTGTTGATGATCGAACCGCCGCCTCGCGCCAAGAGGTGGGGGAGCGCGTGCTTGGTGGCCGTCATCGTGGTGGTCACCGTCGCGTGCAGCAGCGCGTCGTACCACAGCGGGTCGGCTTCGTGTACGAGGTCGTTCGAGCGCGCGCGGCCGTCGAAGTCGCCGGTCATGCCGAGCGCGTTGTTGTGCAACACGTCGAGACCGCCGTGGCGCGCGACCACGTCGTCGATCATCGCGTGCACCGACGTGTCGTCGGCCACGTTGACGACCATCGCGGTCGCGGCGTAGCCCTCGGCGCGCAGCGCAGCCGCGTGGGCCTCGGCGCGATCACCGTCGATGTCGGCCAGTACGACGACGGCACCCTCGCCCGCCAGCGAGGCGGCCGACGCGGCGCCGATGCCCGACCCGGCCCCCGTGACCACCGCGACCTTCCCGGCGACGCGTCCGCGCTCCGAAGCGACCATCGTGCGCACGGTAGCCGTCGGGCGGGTCGAGGCGTGCGGTGCATCAGGCCGGTTCCGTAGGCTGCGCGTCGACATGGCCACGCTCCTGCACGTCCACCACACGACGTCGCCGTCGGTCCACGCGATGTTCGAAGCCGTGCATTCGGGGGCCACCGATCCGCAGATCACCGGCGTCAACGTGGTGGCCGTTCCCGCGCTGCACGCGACCGCGGTCGACGTGCTCGCGGCCGACGGCTACCTCCTCGGAACGCCGGCCAACCTCGGCTACATGTCGGGCGCGTTGAAGCACTTCTTCGACCAGATCTACTACCCGTGTCTCGATGCGACACGCGGACGCCCGTACGCGCTCTACCTGCACGGCAACAGCGACACGACCGGCGCGCAGCGGGCGGTGGAGATGGTCACGACAGGCCTACAGTGGCTCCAGGTCCAGGCACCGCTCACCGTGATCGGTGAGCCCGGTTCCGAAGATCTCGCTGCGTGTTGGGAGCTCGGCGCCGCGGTCGCCGCGGGGTTGATGCTCGGAGAAGGCTGATCGAGGAGCGCGACATGGCGAAGAACAAGGACGAGCTGATCCTGATCTCGGTCGACGACCACATCGCCGAGCCGGCCGACATGTTCGAAGGCCACGTGCCCGAGAAGTACCGCGAGTACACGCCGCGGGTGCTCGACGAGGCCGACGGCTCGCAGCAGTGGTACTACGGCGACATCCGCGGCCGGAACCTCGGGTTGAACGCCGTCGCCGGGAAGCCACCCGAGCTCTACAACATCAACCCCAGTCGCTACGAAGACATGCGCCCCGGTTGCTTCGAGGTCGACGAGCGGGTGCGCGACATGTCGGCGGGCGGCCAGCTCGCGGGCCTCAACTTCCCCAACTGGACCGGCTTCTCCGGCCAGGTGCTGAACCAGGGACCCGACCGCGACGTGAACCTCGTGATGATCAAGGCGTACAACGACTGGCACGTCGACGAGTGGTGCGGTGCGCACCCCGAGCGCTTCATCCCGTGCGGCATCCTGCCGCTGTTCGACGTCGAAGAGGCGGCCAAGGAAGTGCACCGCCTCGCCGACAAGGGCTGTCACGCGGTCACGTTCTCGGAGAACCCGGCCGGTCTCGGCATGCCGAGCATCCACACCAAGGAATGGGACCCGCTGTTCGCCGCCTGCTCCGACACCGCGACCGTGCTGTGCTGCCACATCGGTTCGTCGTCGAAGGCGTCGAGCACGTCACCCGACGCGCCGCCGCCGGTGCCGATGAACCTGTCGTCGGGCATGGCGATCTACACGCTCGGCGACCTGCTCTGGGCCGACTTCTGGAACCGATTCCCGAGCCTGCGCTTCTCACTCACCGAGGGCGACATCGGTTGGATCCCATACTTCCTCTGGCGGGCCGAGCACACCCTCGAGCGGCACAACGGATGGATGAACCACCAGCAGCCGCAGGGTCTCTCGCCCACCGAGCTGTTCCACGAGCGCATCCTCGTGTGCTTCATCAACGACCGCGTCGGCGTGAAGCTGCTCGACGAGTTCTCCGTCGAGCAGGTGTGCTGGGAGTCCGACTACCCCCACTCCGACAGCTCGTGGCCCAACGCGCCGGAGAAGCTGTGGGAGCTCGTCTCCGATCTCGACGAAGACGTCGTCGCGCACATCACCCACCTCAACGCGATGAAGCACTACCAGTTCGACCCGTTCGCGATCCGGCCCCCCGAGGCCTGCACCGCGGGCGCGTTGCGCGCCGAGGTCGGCGACGTCGACACCGTCACCCACGTCGGGCGCAAGGCCGACGAGACCGACATCGCGGCCTGGCGTCAGATGACCGGCGCCGCCGCCAAGGCCGGCGTCAGCAAGTAGCGCCCGAACGCCAACAAGAGCCGAACCGGCGTCGTCGGAGGCCCTTATACGGCCTTTGGCGACGCAAGTTCGGAGATCTTGACCACCCTGCAATCGGCCTTCGGCGGATCCTCGGTGGGGAGCAGGTAGCGCCAGAAGATCGTGCCGTGCCGGTGTCCGCCGGTGTCGAGCCAGTTCGGCACGCCCGGGTCGGAGTCGGCGATCACGATGCGGTAGCTGCCGTCGGGCTGCGACTCGATCTGCGCCACGTTGAGCGCGCTGCGGCGGAACCGGTACTCCAGCGTCTGCATGTGCGTGTTCCACAGCATCACGTTGGCGAAGCGACAATCGGGGATCGTGCCGGTCATCACGAGCGCCTCGTCGGGCGCGAGGTTCCACCGCCCCATCGAATAGAAGATGTCGACGGCGCCCGCCACGTCGAGCTCCGCGCTGCGGAACGACCACGGGGTTCCCACCGTGTTCGGCACCGTCGAGAGGAACGGCGCCGGGCTGTTGGTGCCGGGGAGCGGTTGCCCGACCGTGCACTGTCGGAGGAAGCCGATGCCCTCGCGCAGGCGCGCCGCGAAGGTGGCGTCGTCGAGCGGCGGCGGGGGGCCGACCTCGTCGAGCACTTCGATGTCCATGTGCACCGCGACGTGCGCGGGGTCGTTCTGGGCCGACGGCTCGCGCAGGAAATAGGAGCGGGTGATGATCATGTGCGCGTCGGGGTCGAGCTGCACCCAGTTCCCCGGGTGCTTCTCGGCACTGAACACGATCTCGTAGGACCCGTCGGGGCCGAAGTCGAACCCGGTGTCGTTGACGTCGGCGAGGATGCGCCCGTTGAAGCCGCCGTCGGCCGCCTGGGCGTGGACGGTGAAGGAGATGTAGCACTCCTCGCCCCGGACGCCCGTGATCTTGTAGGACCGGTCGCCCCGGACCCGGGCGAAGTGGTAGATCGAATCCGGGTTGTCGCCCTGGAGCTTGCGGACCGGCGTGACGATCGACTCCATGCGCGGGTGGTCGGGATCGCCCTCCATGAACAGCTCGGCCGCACCCGTCAGCACCTCGGTCACGTAGCGGAAGCCCTCGACGACGTCGAGATCGTCGGTGAACCGGTTCTCGTTGAGCACGTAGCCGTCGCGGATCTCCTGCAGCGCCGCGATCAGCTCGTCGAACGCCTCCGTGGACTTCGGTGCTCCCGCCATGTGCCGGTTCCCTTCGTGGATCGTGGTGCCGAGCCGGAGTCTGGCACGCGCGCCCCGCGAGCGGGAAGACTGCGCCCGCACGATTCGATGGCACGATTCGATGGCACGATTTCGACGGCACGATCCGGTGAGATGATCCGAGGGGAGATCGCAGTGGCGACCACGCACGACGCGGGCACGGGCACGGGTACCGGGAACTGGGGCCGGTGGGGGAGCGACGACGAGCGCGGCACGCTCAACCTGATCACGCCCGAGGCGGTGCTCGCGGCCACGAAGGTCTGCAAGACCGGCAAGGTCTACAGCCTGGCGTTGCCGATCCAGCGCGAGGGCGTCCCGATCTTCGACTACCGGGGTGCACCACAACGGCTCACCCTCACCAGTGCCAGCGATGCCGACATGTACAAGATGTACGGCGCCGTGCCCGGGGTGGGCGCCAACGAGGACATCCTCGTGCTCGCGTCGCACAGCATCACCCACATGGACGCGCTGTCGCACGTGTTCGCCGACGATCACATGTACAACGGATTCCCGTCCAACGACTTCACCACCCATGCCGGTGCCGCGCACCTCGACATCTCGAAGACGGGGAGCTTCGCCGGCCGGGGCGTCATGCTCGACCTCCCGAAGCATCAGGGCGTCGACTGGCTCGAGCCCGGCCAGGTGATCGACTCGGCCCAGCTCGAGGCGTGTCGCGCCGCGCAGGGCGTGGAGTTGCGGTCCGGCGACATCCTCGTCGTGCGCACCGGCTGGCTCGACTTCTACGCCACCGGCCAGGCCGACTTCGCGCAGCCCGGCCTGGGCAAGGACGCGGTCACCTTCGTCGACGACCACCAAATCGCGGTGGTCGCGGCCGACAACGCCGCCATCGAGAGCATCCCGTTCGACGACAACGAGTTCCTCGCGGTGCACATCGAGCTCCTCGTGAAGCGCGGCGTGACGCTCCTCGAACACCTCTACCTCGCCGACCTCGCGGCCGACGGGTGCACCGAGTTCTTCCTGTCGGTCGGCGGTCTCAAGGTGACCGGCGCGGCGGGCAGCCCGATCAACCCCATCGCCATCGGCTGATCTCGAGCGGGGGAACGAGATGGCCCAACACCGCATGACCGAAGCGGGCGCGGTGCACGACGAGCGCGAGATCGAGGCCGTGCTCGACGTGTTGCGCACCAGCACGCTCGACATCGGTCCCCGGGTCGCGGAGTTCGAGCAACGGGGCGCCGAGCTACTGGCCAAGCAGCACGGCATACTCGTGAACTCCGGATCGTCGGCCCTGCGCCTCGCCATCGACCTGCTGGGTCTGGAGCCGGGCGACGAGATCATCACCTCGCCGCTCACGTTCTCGACCGACATCGCGCCGATGGTGCAGTCGGGGATCGTGCCGGTGTTCGTCGATGCCGACCCGCAGACGTACCAGATCGACGCGACGCGCACTGCGGAGATGATCGGCCCTCGTACCCGCGCCATCCTCGCGCCGAACCTGTGCGGCAACATCCCCGACTGGGACGCCATCCGCGCCGTCGCCGACGAGCACGGGTTGCAGGTGGTGGAGGACAGTTGCGACGTGCTCGAGTCGCGGCTGCGCGGCACGCGTACCGGCACCCGCGCCGACATCTCGGTCACCAGCTTCGCCCGTACGCACGCGATCACCCTCGCCGGCAACGGTGGGCTGGTCGGCGTCAACGATCCCGATCTGCTCGACCGCTGCCTCATGTTGCGCCGGTGGGGGCGTCGTTCGGAGACGTATCTCTACGGCTCGCGCCAGGGTCGCACCGATCGCTTCGGTCCGCTCGCCGACGGCACGCCCTACGACCTGATCTTCGTGTTCGACGACATCGGGTACAACTTCGAGCCGTCGGAGATCGGCGCCGCCTACGGCCTCGTGCAACTGGACAAGCTCGAAGAATTCAACGGCCGCCGACGCGACAACTGGCAGCGACTCGACGAGTTCTTCGCCGGTCACGAGGAGTTGGTCGAGCGCTCCCGCACCACCGACGGCGCCGACACCACCTGGATGCGGTACTCGTTCGTCGTGCGGGAGGGCACCAAGCTCGATCGGTCGGGAGTGCAGGAGTTCCTCGATTCACGCGCGCTCGCGACCCGCATGGTGTGGACGGGCAACATCCTGCGTCAGCCCGGTTTCGCGGGGATCGAACACCGCGCGCCGGCCGACGGGCTGCCGGGAGCCGACCGCGTGATGGACCTCGCGTTGTCACTGCCCACCCACCACGGCCTCACCAGCGACGACATGGGCTACATGCTCGACACGCTCACCGAGCTGTTCGCGAGCATCTGACCCGCGGCGCGCTACTCGCCGAGGACGGCCGCGCGGGTGTCGGGGATCGGGATGAGCTGGTCGTAGTCGATGAACGAACGCAGCGTGTTCCCGCCGTCGACGGTGAGCAGCTGGCCGGTGACCCACGATGACTCGGGCCCGGCGAAGTAGCGCACCGCCTGGGCGATGTCGTCGACCTCGCCGTTGCGGTTGATCGGTTGCTCGGCGAGGAACGCGGCCATCATCTCGGGGTTCTCGAACGCGCCGGCGGTCGCGGGAGTGCGGGTCATGCCCGGTTGCACCGAGTTCACCCGGATGTTCAGCGGGCCGAGCTCGTTGGCCGCAACTCGCACCAGCTGGTCGACCGCGGCCTTGCCCGCACTGTACGACGCCAAGTAGCGCGCCGAGAACACCGCCGCGGTCGACGAGATGGCCACGAACGAGCCGAAGCCCGCGCGCACCATCGCCTGCCCCGCGTACTTCAGCAGCAGGTAGACCGGTCGCACGTTCTTGTCGACCTGCTCGCTGAACTCGTCGTCCTCGAAGAGCAGCACTGGCTTGATACCGCCGCCGCCGGGCACGACGACCGCGATGTGCAGGCGCCGTTCGGCGTCGCTCGCGGCGTCGACCGCGGCCCGCACCGAGTCGCCGTCGAGCCCGTCGCACACTGCGTACGAGACCGTGAGCCCGTCCGCGTCGAGGGCCTTCACCGCGTCGCGCAGCTTGTCTTCCGTCCGGCCGGCGATCGTGACCGCGGCGCCGTCGCGGGCGAGCAGCCGAGCCGAGCCCAGCCCGATCCCGGATCCTCCGCCGATCACGATCGCGCGCTGTCCGTCGAGTGCTCCGGCCATGCTGCTGTTCCCTTCGGTTTCGAGCGCGGCCGTCAGCGGCCGGGCGGGTTGGCGACGCGCGCCTCGGTCCAGTCGATCAGCACGCGGCGGTCGGCGATTCGCCACTCGCCGTCGGTGCCGGCGCGGTACTCGTCGGCGTAGCGGATGTACATCACGTAGTTGGTGCCGCCGTGTCGATCGGAGGTGAGGTGGTGTGCCATGCAGTACACCTCGCCGGTCGCGGTGTCACCCAGGATCTCGTACGTCGATTGTCCGAGCACGTGGTACGTCTTCGGGTAGACCTTGATCACCTCGGGGATCACCCCGATCTGCTCGTGCCCGCGCATCTCGTTCACCGGTTCGTCGGCTTCCGACGGGTTGTACACGCGCAAGCGCCCGTCAGCGTGGAATGCGCTCAGGAAGCGCGCCACGTCGCGCCGATCGACGCCCCCGGCGTAACGCTCGGCGAGTACGCGCAACGCAGCACGCGTGGCGAGCGTCGCGACAGTCTCGTCCTGCTCCGCCACGCTCGGTACCCCCGTGTGCTGGTGGCCCGGATCCCGATCCGGGCGAGGTGCGTACAGTACGCGTGCTCTCCGGACCGACGCCAAGAAGGACGACCAAGAAGGGTGCGCACACGATGACGGACATGCTCGACGGGAAGGTGGCGATCGTCACCGGTGCAGGCCAGGGGATCGGACGCGGGATCGCCCGCATGTTCGCGGAGGAGGGTGCGAGCGTGGCCGTGGTCGATCTCGACGCGGGCGCGGCCGACGCCGTCGCCAGCGAGATCGTGGCTGCCGGACGCCCGGCGGTGGCGGTGCCGTGCGACGTCGGCGTGCGCGAACAGGTCGACGACGCCGTCGCCGCCACTGTCGAAGCGTTCGGAACCGTCGACGTGCTGGTGAACACCGCGATCGCCGGCGCGCCGCGGGTGCCGCTACTGGAGACGACCGAGGAGCTCGCCGACGTGATGTTCCGCACCGGTCCGCTCGGCACCCTGTTCTTCATCCAGGCGTGCCACCCGCACATGAAGGGGAAGGCCGGCGCGGTCGTGAACTTCGGCTCGGGCGCGGCGATCAGCGGCCTCGCCGGGTACGCGGCCTACGGACCGGCCAAGGAAGGTGTGCGCAGTCTCACCAAGGTCGCGGCGCGTGAGCTCGGGCCCGACGGCATCCGGGTGAACGCGATCTGCCCGGCGGCGAAGACGCGGCTCATGCAGGCGTGGATCGACGAGAACCCGGAGGCCGCGGCCGAGGAGGAACTGGCAGTGCCGTTGCAGCGGTTCGGCGATCCCGACATTGACATCCCGCTCGCCGCGGTGTTCCTGTGCAGCGACTACGCGCGCTTCGTCACCGGCCACACGTTGATGGTCGACGGCGGTTCCTGCCGCTGGTGACGTGACGCTGGGGTGGGCTCGCGTAATCGCACCAGAGCGGGCGATCTGGCGCGTCGTGAGGCTCGGGTGGTTCGCCCAGTGGACGGTGCGCGGTTGGTCGCCCTTCGGTCGCCCTGAAGTGGCACGTTTAACGTGTCCGTCATGCGGATTGGTGTAGTGATCGGTCGGCCTGGGGGCTATGGCGACACGCTTTCTCAGTTGGTCGCGGAGTATGAGCAGGCGCGTGCTGCTGGCGTGTCGTCGGTGTGGATGACGCAGCATCTCGGGTTCGACGCCTTGACGCTCATTTCATCGTGGGGCGTTGTCGGCGACGTCGAAGTCGGCACCGCGGTGATACCCGTCCAGACGAGACATCCGGTGGTGCTCGCCGAGCAGGCGCTCACCGCGCAAGTGCTTTGCGGTGGCAGGTTGGCGCTCGGACTTGGCCTCGCGCATGCGGAGACGCTTGAGGGGCTCTACGGACTTCCTCGTCGCCGTTCGGTGAGCTACTTGTCGGACTACCTGTCAACGCTTGACGCATTGATGGCGGGGACGCGAGCGACGCCGAACGAGAGTTTCGGGTTCTCGACCCGCCTCGGCGCCGAGTTGCCGACGCCGCCGTCCGTGCTGATTGCAGCTCTCGGGCCACGGATGTTGCAACTTGCCGGTGAACGAACCGCGGGGACGATTACGTGGATGACAGGCGCGGCGACCATCGGAAGCTACGTGTCACCGACGATACGAGCAGCCGCGGAAGCGGCTGGTCGTCCTGACCCTCGGGTGGTTGTGTGTCTGCCCGTCTGCGTCACCGAGAATCCTGCGAGCGCTCGCGAAAGGCTGGGTGCTGTCATCGGCGGCTACCGCGGCATCCCGTCGTATGAGGCAATGCTCGAAAGAGAGGGCGTCGCCGACGCGGTCGATGTCGCGATCATCGGTAGCGCCGACGAAGTGGGCGCCGCCCTTACCGGTTTGTCTTCTCGAGGAGCGACGGACGTCGCCGCAATCCCCCTCGGAAACCCTGACGAGGTCGGCGCGACCTGGGATCTGATCGGCGCTATCGCAAAAGCTTGAGCGGTCGCGCCGAGCCCCGGCATTCCGTTGCCGAGCGCCAGAACTGCCTGATTGAGTCGGGGGTGGCGTTGCGGGGTTGCTGGGGTGGGCGCGCGTAATGACGCCGGAGTGAAGCAATCTGTGCGGATGCCGAAAGAGACAGCCGAACTCCTGACGCCTCCGCACAACTGCGCCGTGGTCCGGCTTCCCGGTCGGGCATTTCCTGGCGTCGTGTTCCAGGGTGATTCGCTCGCAGGCGTTGCGGAGCGTGTCGCCGATCTGGCGCGACGGGCGCGGGGAACGCCTGCGGAGAGCGAGGCGCAGAGGCTCACAGACGGCCAGATCGGTTCAGGCGCTGGCGTGGTGACCGAAGCGGTGGTTCATCAGCGTGTTGATCCGGGTCGCGAGTTTGCTCGTGATCGAGTCTGCCTGGTCCTGGGAGAACCGGCCCGCCTCCACCAGCTGAGCGAGCTTCGTCTTCGCCGCACTGGTCAACGCGTCGACGACGGCCTGGGGGTCCTCGCCCTGCGAGGTCGCATACTCGCTGATCGTCTGACCGCCCTTGAGCGCGGTCCGGACATCCTGGCGACTCACGCCGAGGGTGTCAACGACCAGCCGCAGGAATCGAGACGGCGCCATTGCTGACGCCCGGCACGTGTCGGACCGGGCAATCAGGCCTGGCAAATCTGGCTCCGAGTGCGTGGCCTTGGTGGCTGGCTGACGTCGGCATCACGATTCCCTGACATTGCCGGCGTTGTGATGGTTGACAGCAATCCTCGGGATGATGCTGGGTTTCAGCAGCCCGATGAGCACGGAGGCGACGAGATGGACCGGACCTCGATCGGGACGATGCGGTATCTGTTCTTTGGTGTTGGGCTGGTGGGGGGCATCATCCTGCTCGCAGCGGGCGAGACGCTCCTCGGCGGGTTGCTAGTGACCATGGCCGCGGTCCGGATCGTGTTGCTCGTATCGATGCACCGTCGGATGCGGTCGTCGTCGTCCCAGGCTGGCGTGAACGGCCGTCGCGGTGGTGGACGTCAAATGCTGCAGCGTCTTGCCAGCATGGAACTCGATGTCGCCGCGACCGAGATCGGCGTTGCGCCCGACGTGTTGCGGCGCGCGGTCGACGGCGGCCGCTCTATCTCCGCGCTCGCGGCTGACGCCGGTGTTCCCTCGGACCGTGTGGTCGACGCGGTCGTGCGTGACGCCAATACGAAGGTTGATCGGGCCGTCGCCGACGGTCGCATCGCCCCCGACCGGGCAAGCATGCTCCGAAACCGGTTGCCGAACTGGGCCGAGCAATTGGTCTCGCAAACGCCGACGATGCTCGCTGGAGCCGCATCGCCTCCGGCCTGAGCGCATTTCTACTTAACGCCCTATCTGCCGGATGGATGCTGTCGATCTGGCCCGGGTACATGAACACACACTCGGGTGTCGCAGCGAGATCTCCCCAAGATTGGCAGTATGCACACCTGATGGCGAGCGCCGAAGAGATCCGACAGACTCAGCGAACCGCGTGGGCGGGGCTCTCAGCAGGCTGGGAGAAGTGGGACTCGGTCATCATGGACCAGCTCGCCCCGGTGACCGGAGCGATGATCGACCGTCTCGACATCGGCGAAGATCAGCAGCATCTCGACATTGCCGCGGGCACCGGTGAACCGGGTCTGACGGTTGCCAAGCTGGCGCCCAAGGGGCATGTCGTTCTGACCGACCTCGCAGCAGAGATGCTCGAGGTAGCGATGCGACGCGCCAGGGCACAAGGGATCGCCAACATCGAAACCGAGGTGTGCAGCGCCGAGGATCTGCCGTTCGACGACGACACCTTCGACAGCATCTCGGTGCGATTTGGGTACATGTTCTTCCCTGACCTGCGCAAAGCGACCGCCGAATTCGCACGCGTCCTCAAGCCGGGCGGGCGACTCTGCTCCTCGGTGTGGGTCAAGCCCGACGAAAACCCGTGGACCACGATCGCCATGCGTGCAATCGCAACCGAGGCCGCGCTTCCGCCACCCGACCCGAACGGGCCGAACATGTTTCGCTGCGCGGCGCCGGGATATGTCAGCGCCCTGTACGACGCAGTGGGGCTACGCGGTGTTGCCGAGTGGGACGTCAACGTCGAACTCGTCACCGAATCGCCCGGTCAATATTGGGAGATGATCAGCGAGCACGTCTCACTCGCAGTTGCGGCGCTTCTCCAGGTCGACGAACCGGCGCGTGAACGGATCGGGGAAGCCGTCATCGCTGCGGTCACCGCTTACGAAGAAGGCGGCAAAGTGAGGATCCCCGGCGCGGCGCGCTGCATCGGCGGCAGCAAGTAGCAACTCCGCGGCAGGCGCTGTCGTCAACCTGGAGTTGACAGCCGCCGATCGTCAATGTAAGGTTGACGCATGTCGGAACTGCCCGTTGACGCACCGGTGAGCCTCGAAGAGGCCATCGCGTTCGTGGGTCGCCTGCACCCTGACGCCGACTCCTTGTTCCAGCTCCAGGATGCCGTCGTGGTCGCCGAACGCCTCGAGGAGCTCAGCGACGATCTTGTCGGTCATTTCGTGCACCAAGCGCGCGACGAGGGCGCGACCTGGAGCGCCATCGGTGAGAGCATGGGTGTCAGCAAGCAGGCGGCACAGAAGCGCTTTGTGATCACGGTGGGGAACCAGCAGGAGGGTCTCCTGAGCCGGTTCACACCTCGTGCGCGCAGCGTGCTGAAGGTCGCGCGCGACGAGGCACAACGCATGCGCGACGCGGAGGTCGGCACCCTGCATCTCGTCCTCGGGCTGGTGAGCGAGCCTGACGGCCTCGCGATGCAGGTACTCGTGGAAATGGGGGTGACTGCCGAAGGCGTCCGAGCCGCCGTAGCGGACGCGGTAGCCGCGCGAGTCGCGCCAGTCGCACCAGTCGCACCAGTCGCGAAGCCGCCCCAGCACGTTCCGTTTGCAGCAGAATCACGAGCGGTATTGCAAGGCGCGGTCGAAGAGGCCCTGCGCCTGGGTCACAATTATGTCGGGACTGAACATCTGCTCTTGGCCGTTCTCGCAGGCCGCGGCACTGACGGCGCCCGCGTCCTTGCCGGTCTCGGCGTTACCCGGCGCAAATGCTCTCTGCGACTCAAGCGAGCAATCGAGCGAATAGTGGCCGAACGCGCTCGCTCGTGAACTGCCTGCGGTCTCAACTCCCTTCGCGTGGCGCAACCCCAAGTCACCGCACTGCCGCTGGGAACGCTGTTACTCTCTCCGCGCTTGCCGGTCGTCGCCGTGGTCGCGCGCTTCCATGAGGGTGCGATGCGACGCAGCGGTTTCAGCGCTCGATGCCAGAGGGGGCGAACATGGGTGTGTTCAACGGGGTCTTCCCGATTCAACCCGGCAAGGAAGAGGACGCTCGTGCATTCGCGGCCGAGACGTTCGGCGCTCGGCGACCGGGTTTCGAGGCGCACCTTGCGCGCGGCGGCATCACTCGGGAGACCTGGTCGCTCCAGGAGACTCCCATGGGCAGCCTCATTGTCGTGTGGTTCGAAGGTGATGTGGAGAAGACGTTCACCGATCTCGCCACCGACGACTCCGAGTTCACGACGTGGTTCCGCGCTCGGGTCCTCGACGTCACCGGCGTCGACATGGGGGCACCGTCGGACGCCCCGCCTCCTGCGCTCCTCATCGACTACCAAGCCTGAACCGACCCGTGCTGGCGGGCGCGCATCCGCGAGCGCGACACTCGCCGCGTGATCGCGAGCCGCATGCATTTGCGGGCTGGTGCTTGTCTCCCGGAGGGTGGTGCGGTGTTCGAAGGAATGGAGCCCGTCGAGTTCGAGCACGACGGGACGCAGCTGCGCGGATACGCGGCGCGCCCCGACTCCACCGGGCCCGTTCCGGCGGTGCTGGTGATGCACAGCGCGCTCGGCGTCGCGCACGGCGTCAACGAGCCCGTCGCGCGGAAGCTCGCCGACCAGGGCTATCTGGCCGTCTGCACCGACATGTACGGCGCCCACCTCGAGGGGGCGTCGGTGGACGACGCCGGGCTCGCGTACGGCCAGAACTTGGCCGATCCCGATCGGCAACGCGCTCGGACCGTTGCCTGGTTCGACGAGATCGCGCGCCGACCTGATGTCGACGATGCCCGCATCGCGGCAGTCGGGTTCTGCTACGGCGGTATGACCGTGCTCGAGCTGGCGCGCAGCGGCGCGGGTCTCAAGGCCGCGGTGAGCTATCACGGGATCCTGACCACGCACGCGCGAGCCGAAGCCGGCACGATCCCGGGACAGGTCGTGGTGTACTGCGGTGCCGCCGATCCCTACGCACCACTCGCAGACGTCGACGCCCTCCGCGACGAGATGCAGCGCGCCGGCGCGAGGTACCACGTCACGATCTTCGGCATCGTCGGCCACGGGTTCACCGATCCCGATTCGGCACGTTTGGAGCTCGAGGGTGTGGCCTACGACGAGCTCGCGAACGACCTCTCGTGGAACGGCACCCTCGTCCTGCTGCAACACGTCATCGGGGATTGATCGGCTCCGCCAGATGGAGAACGTACGTTCGTCTCACGCGGTAGACTCGCTTCGCCGTTCGCCGAAGAGAGAGTTGCCGAGATGGCGCAGACACTCGAGCAGACGCTGGTGCGCAACATCCTGGAACACGCTGCCGACTACCCCTGGCGCGTCCAGAACATCGGCGTCCTGGGGCTGTGGCTCGACGACCAGCGTAGCTACCGCCTCCACGTGTGGGACCCCGAAAGCGCGATCGGCGATCCGCCCATCCATGACCATCCCTACGACTTCACGTCCACTGTCATCGTCGGCGAGCTCGTCAACACGCGGTACGTCGAGGGTCCGACCGGCCGGGAGTACCTGCGTGAGCGCTACTCGCCGGGCAATGAGAACGAACGGCGCGCCGACACCGTTCGGTTGATCGGCACCTCGACCACCTTGCATGCCGGCGCTCGCTATCGCCAGGTCGCGCACGAGCTGCACGACAGCACGCAGGTGCCGGGCACCGTGACCGCATTGCACTTCGACAGCGTTCCCGATGACCTTCCCGAGCTCACCGTGTGCCGCCCACCGGGAACCCCTTGGGTCTCCGGTCAGGCGCGTTCGGCCACCCACGACGAGGTGAAGCGCGTCACGGCCGCGGCGCTCGCGTTGTTCGATATTCCGCCATCCCGAACGTAGGAGCCGGGTCGGCGGTGGACCGTGCGGGCGCCGTTCTCGGCGCGATTCGGTCGACTCCGCGCGCTTAGCGTGCCGGATCGCGCCGGGCCTTCTAGCCTCGCCGGGATGGCATTCCGGTTTGCCCCCGAGTTCGAGGCGATCCTGGGCCCGTCGCTGCCCGAAGCGGTCGCGGTGCCCGGAAGTGAGCGAACCTGGCGGGAGGTTCGGGCCGAGGGCGAGCTCGGGTTGTCGCTCCTGAACGAGCTGGCGCCCCCGGTGGCCGACGTGTCGATGACCGACGAGGAGATGGTTGTCGCCGACGGCACGACGATCAGGCTGCGCTGGTACGCGACGGACGAACGCGAGACGGAGAGCGCGGTCGTCTACCTCCACGGTGGCGGCATGATCCTCGGCAACATCGATCTCTACGACCCGGTGGTCGCGGGCTACGTGAGCGCGACCGGCGTCGCGATGCTCGCGGTCGACTACCGCGTCGCGCCGGAATTCCCGCACCCGATCCCCGTGGAGGACTGCTTCGCCGGTCTGCGGTGGCTCCACGACCATGCCGACGAGTTACACGTCGATCAGGATCGGGTGGCGATCATGGGGGACAGCGGCGGCGGTGGCCTCGCGGCGGCCGTCGCGCTATTGGCTCGCGAGCGCGGCGTGCAGCTCGCGCGCCAGATTCTCGTGTACCCGATGCTCGACGACCGCAATACCACGCCGGACCCGGAGCTCGTCCCGTTCGCCACGTGGACGTACGAGAGCAACCGGATCGGTTGGTCGGCCCTGCTGGGTGACGCGATCGGCGCCGCCGATGTCGACAGCTACGCCGCCCCGGCGCGTGCGCAGAACCTCGCCGGTCTCGCGCCCGCGTACATCGAGGTAGGTGAGCTCGACATCTTCCGCGATGAGGACATCGACTACGCCCGCCGACTGACGACGGCCGGCGTGTCGGCGGAGCTGCACGTACATCCCGGCGCGCCGCACGGGTTCGATCGCATCGCCGCCGACTCCGGCGTGGTCACCCGGGCGACGGCCGATCGCCGCCGCGTCCTACGAGGGCTCTGACGCCTCACGCCAATGTCGGAAGTGGGTCGGATTCGGAGGGGGCTATGGGGACGGCACAGGAAGCGACAGTGCGCTCGCTCATCGACTGCATGAATGCCGATGAGCGAGAAGGCATCGCGGACCACTTCGCTGATGACGCGACCTGGCACATGATCGCCTGGCGCGAGCCGAGCGTGGGCAGAGACGCGATCCGCTCGGTGCTGGATCGGCTGGTCGGGACCGGAGCCCGGTACACGATTCTCAACATGGCGTCGACCGATTCCGTCGTCTTCACGGAGCTCGTCGACACGCATCACCGCGACGGCAAGGAAGTCACGATCCACTGGACGAGCGTGACCGAGATCAGTCCCGACGGAAAGATCGTCGGTGAGCGCGACTACTGGGACACGAAAGAGATGGAGACTCAGCTGACCTGAGACGGCCGTGTTCGCCGCGCCGCATCGGCCGCTCAGTTGCGAGGTATGAAGCGTTTGAGTTTTCCGGTGCTCTGCCGATCGACGCGGTCGACGGTTGCGATGGTCACTGCCGGTTCGGGCAGGCCGAGGTCGCGGAGTGCAGCTTCGATTCGCGATGCCAAGGCGTCGGTGTCGATCGCGCCTGAGGTGACCACCGAGATGTCGGCGCCGCGTGCGGTTTGGCGAACCTGATACTCGATGAGATGTTGGTGGCCGAGGCACGAACGAAACACGTGCGGGTGGATCGCGGTCCCGTCCGGGTAGATGAACGTCTCGTCGAGTCGCCCGAGTGGGTCCGCGATCAGTCGAAACACCGACCCGCACGGACAGGGTTCGTCTACGAGCGTGACTTCGTCGGTGACCTCGAACCGGATGAGCGGCGTCACGCCGTTGTACAGATTCGTGACGTACACCTTGGCGGAGGTCTCACCCGCCTCCACCGGTATCCCTTCGGTGCCAACCAGTTCGAGGAGGCACACGTCGTCGGGCAGATGTGTGCCGTGTCCGCAGGAACCGGCGAACAGACCCTCGGACATGCCGTAGCCGCTCGCGACGGGGACACCCCAGGTTGCCTCGAGATCGGCGCGGGCCTCCGACAAGAGGGGCTCGGAGATCGCGACGACGCGTTGCGGGGCGATGCCGAGCCGTTGGGCGCGGGCCTCGGCCGCGAGGCGAGGGAGAAACGAGCTGTAGCCCATCAGCGTGGTCGGTTGCAGTTGGTTCAAGCGGTCGACGATCTGCTCCATGGGCTGACTGACGGGTACGGAGTGCCGCGGCCGATCAGGCGTCGAGAACGTCGCACCAACTGCGGCGGAGATGTGCGACGGCTTCGCCGCCGCGACCGTCGCGACGACCGGTGGTCGGCGGGTCAGTTCGGGATGCTGCTTCCGGTCTCGAACCGGGAAACGGACAATGGACGAATAGCAGATTCCCCACGCGTCCCAGCCGTAGACGAACACGCCGCGTCGGCCGCTCGAACCGCCCGACGCGACGACGTGGAACTCGTCGAGGAGGTACGCGTCACCGTGCAGCGCATCGACGTGGCGTTCGCAGACGTCGAGAGTGAGACGGCGGTCGGTGACGATGTCGTCGAAGTTGTCCATCAGGTCCGACTTCGTCATCACCGGAAGCCCGCTGAGCTCGCTCGCCGTGAGCGTGGAGGTGTCGACGTCCGCGAGGCGATCACGGTGCCACGGTGACCGCTCGACTGCGAGTCGGACCAGCCGACGAAGACCGTCGTCTTGCGCGCGCCGAAGCTCCTCGACGGTCCAATCGAGATGGGCCACATACTCGGGGAGGAGTTCCCCGAAGCGGGCGATGTGCTGATCTCGTAGCAACTCGGATCCCACGATGGGATCGATGTGGTCAGGCTGCGATGAAGCTCGCGTACACCGCGAACTGCTTCACCTCAGGCTGAGGAATGTCTCCGACCTTCTGGAACGCCGGCATGAGCCGCTGGGAGAAGAACGTGTTCCAGTCGTCTTCGCTGGCCCACCACTCGATCACGCAGAAGCCGTCGTCAGTGGCGCCGACCGCGTGAGCGATCAGTCCTTCAGGCTTACCGGTTTCGCCGTCCCATCCGAGTTCGCGCTTCACGGCGTCGTACTTGTCGATGTTCGTTCCCGAGAATTGCATGGTCTGGCCTGTGGCCATGTGAGAAACCTCTGATCCGCTCGTGAGACGCCCGGCTCCACGTTCTCTGTACCGCAGTATCCACCCACGGGCCGGGGATAGCGAATGCTGCTCGACTTCGTGTGGCGGTTCGACGCCCGACCCGCCGCGAGGCCGACAGCCTGCGCCAGACTGGGGATGTGTGCGCTCGGCGGTCGGAGCCACTGCGGACCCGGAGGGACCTGTGTCGGGACAGGAAGACACGCCGGGTGGGCGCGCGTCGCTCAGCACGACTCGGCTCGAAGCCTTCAGCGACGGCGTGTTCGCAATCGCCACCACGCTGCTCGTGTTGGACATCGCCCTCCATCCGCCGGGGAGCCCGCTGCATCAGGTGCTCGAAGCCTGGCCCTACTACCTCGCGTACCTCGTCAGCTTCCTGACGATCGGCGGCGGATGGCTCGCCCACACCGCACTGACCGATCGCCTGGTTCGGGCCGACGCGATCCTCCTGCGGCTCAACCTGCTGCTCCTGCTCGTCGTGGCCTTCCTGCCCTTTCCGACGCGGCTCGTCGCTGAGGCCCTGCACGACGTCAACGGCGAGCGGGTGTTCGTCACCATGTATGGGCTCACGCTGCTCAGCATTCGCATACTCGGGTTCGTCCTCGACGAGTACGCGCATCGTGAGCATCTCTACGCTTCACGCGAGGCCGAGGAATCCGAACCATCCGGGCGAAGCGTTCTGTTGGTCCTGATCAGTTACTCGCTTGCGATTCTCATCGGCCTTGCGCTTCCCACCCTCGCCGTCGCGTTCTACTTCGGGATCGCGATCTATCTGGTCGTGCCGTTCCGGGAGATCCGTCACATCCTGTTCCGGCACCGATAGCTACTCGCGCACTGCGCCCGTCGCCTGACCGCGTCGGCGCGCCCGCTCGTCGGCGATGAAGGCCGTCCACGCCGGGTGCTCGGCGGGATTCCACACGTCCTGCACGAGCTCGTCGGCCTCGTCCTCGGTGCACAGGCCGCTCTGCAGCGCGTAGAGGCTGTAGAAGGCACTGACTCTGTAGTTGGCAGCGCAGTGCACGTGAACCTTCTGGCCGGCTCGACCGGTCATCGCGTGCGCAAACGCTTCGAAGTCAGCGTGCGTGGGCCGTTCGAAGTCCACGGGGATGTACACGTAGTCGAGGCCCTGGTCGCGCACGATGCGCGCCTCGTCGGTGACGGCGCGGTCATGGGTGTCGGGCAAGAGGTTGATCACCGCGTCGAAACCCTCGTCGTGCAGGTCGCCGAGCTGCTCGGCACTCACCAGCCCCGACGTCGTCAGCCGTTCGGAGATCCGCCGGAAGTTGTAGCTGTCCTCGATCGCCATCATGCTCCCCGAACGTGCCCGGACCCGCGTTCGAAACCGCACCAACCCGCAACGAGAAGATACAGGGGAGTGGCGTGATGACGCTGCCTCCCGTAGTCTCAAGGCCTCGCGAGCAAGGTCTTCTGGACGTTCTGGGCGCGTTGGCGCCGCCCTTTCGTGCGCCGTCCGCGACCGTCGTTCAAGAAAGGCCTGAGGTGAATCCTCAAAAGGCCGCGCGACTGACCGGGGTGCTCTTCGTGATCACCTTCGTCACTTCGATTCCGGCACTCGCGCTCTACAACGATGTTCTCAACGACGCGCACTACATCGTCGGTAGCGGGAACGACACCCACGTGTTTCTGGGCGCGTCCCTCGAGATGCTGC
Organism: uncultured Actinomycetes bacterium; assembly: GCA_963819735.1. Taxonomy (GTDB): domain Bacteria; phylum Actinomycetota; class Acidimicrobiia; order IMCC26256; family DASPTH01; genus CAWFXC01. Next base: position 214,200 of record CAWFXC010000005.1, read on the forward strand.
TCATCGTCGCGAACATCGGAACAGCCGTCGTGCTCTTCCCGATCCTCAAGCGGCAGAACGAACCCCTCGCCCTGGGCTACGTCGCGGCTCGCATCATCGAGTCGGTCTTCATCGCGGTCGGGATCGTCAGCGTCCTGTCGATCGTGACGTTGCGACAGGATGCGGGCGCGAGTGCGGCGACGCTGCTGCCGATCGGCAAGTCCCTCGTCGCCATGCACGACTGGACGTTCCTGCTCGGCCCCGGGTTCATCGTCGGTATCGGGAACGGGCTGATACTGGGCTATCTGATGTACCGCTCGGGTCTCGTTCCCCAACGCCTGGCCCTGCTCGGGATGGTCGGCGGCGCGTTGATCTGCGCGTCAGGGATCGCCGTGCTGTTCGGCGTCTTCGACAAGGGCTCCGCCGCGCAGGCGATCGCCACGATCCCGGAGTTCATCTGGGAGCTGGCGCTGGGCATCTATCTCATCGTCAAGGGGTTCAAGCCGTGTCCGCTGATCGCGACGGATGGCGCGCCGGCCACATTGCCGATGGTCGAGCCGGTCTGACGCCGCGGCCTCGAGGCGCGGGCAGTATGTGCTCCGCTCGGTACGACCTCTGGCTGCTGCTCTCGAGTCACGGTTACTGTGCCGCGATGGCGACGTTTGCCCTCGTGCACGGCGGCGGCCACGGCGGCTGGTGTTACCAGAAGGTCGCCCGGCTCCTGCGCGCGGCGGGTCACGAGGTGTACGCGCCGAGCCTGACCGGGTGTGGCGACCGCGCGCACCTCGTCAGCCCCGCGGTCGACCTCGACATGCACATCCGCGACATCGTGCACCTGTTGCACTTCGAAGACCTGCGCGACGTGATTCTGGTCGGCCACAGTTATGGCGGCATGGTCATCACGGGCATCGCCGACCGGGCCGTCGACCGGATCGGCAAGCTCGTCTACCTCGATGCCGCCAACCCGGTGAACGGTCAGTCGCTCGTCGACGTGGCCGGGCCGATCATCGAGTCGACGCGCCCGATGGGCGCAGTGGTCGACGGCGTCGAGCTCGTGCTGCTGCCGGCTCCGGGCGCGGCCGCGTTCTTCGGTGTGACCGACCCTGACGATGCCGCGTGGATGGACGAACGCCTCACCGCGCACCCGTGGCGATGCTTCGAGCAGAAGCTCGAGCTCACGAACGAAGACGCGCTCTGGGCCATCCCGCAGTACCACATCAGTTGCACGGCGACGCTCGCGACGCGCGACCCCGAGCTGATGCGTCGAGCCCGCGACGCCGGGCGGCTGTGGGACATCGACACCGGCCACGACCTGATGGTGACGGAGCACGACTTCGTGGCCCGCACGCTCGAGGAGATCGCGGCCGATCGGTAGCGATGCCGCAGGCCCGGCGCGCGCCGCGAGTTCTCCCGTTGTTCACACGCAGTACCGGGCACGCGGTCTTAGTGTCGAACGAGCGTGCCGGGAGCACCCGGCAGTGAGAAGGGAAGCTCATGCCCTGGCCCAGCGGACGACCGGTCCGGTCGTGCTGGTCGGCCATTCCTACGGGGGTGTCGTGATCACGAACGCCGGCACCGGCAGCGGCGAAGTCAAGGCGCTGGTGTACGTCGACGCGTTCATCCCCGAAGTGGGGGAGAACGTGTTCCAGATCCTCGTCGGCTCGGGCTCCGCGCTCGATGTTCCCGACCCCACGACCGTGCTCGACATCGGCGGCTACCCCGGCGCTCCGGAAGGTGATGCCGAGGCATTCCTGAAGCCGTCGACGGTGCACGATGCCTTCGCCCAAGACCTCTCCGAGGAGGCCCGGTGGCTGATCGTCGCCAGCCAGCGTCCGATCGCGCTCGGCGCGAACACCGCCGGAACGGAGACCGCGGCGTGGAAGACGATTCCGAGTTGGGCCGTCGTCGGAACCGAGGACCGAGTGATCCCGCCCGCCACGCAACGCAGCATGGCCGAGCGGGCGGGCGCCACGATCACCGAGGTCGCCGCGTCGCACGTGTCGATGGTGTCGCACCCGCAAGTCGTGATCGACGCCATCCTGGCCGCGGTCGCCGCCACCGACGCGTAGAGAGCCGCCTCGCCGCCGGCCTTAGCTGTCGTACCCCCGTGGTTTGATCGGTGCATGTTCGACGTGCGGGATCATCTCGACGAGTTGCGGTGCTGGCCGAGAGCATCGGTTGCTGGCGACGGCGCGACGAGTTGATTCGCGAGAAGACGTCTGCATCGGGATCCGGAGCTGGCGGTGACCCGAGTGCTCGACGAACGCGGCGCGCTCGGACCTGATCTCGCAGCCCGTGACGGTGTCTCGGAACAGACCGCGCGCATGACGTTGGAGACGGCCCGCGCGTTGGAGTCACTGCCCGAGGTCGCCGCGGCGGCGTACGACGGCCGGTTGAGTGCTGGAGCAGTTGGCGCCCGCGGTCGAGTTGGCCGACGAATCGTCTGACCACGAGTGGGCTGAACGGGCGCAGCATTGTTCCCCGGGTGATCTCGCACGGTTGGCCCGCACGAAGGAGACCCCGTCGGTCGCGGATCGGGAGCAGCGGGTGAAGGCCCGGTTCCTGCGCACCTGGTGGGGCAAGGACTCGATGCTTCACCTCCGCGGCGCGCTCCCCGATGTCGACGGTGTCTTCGTCGAAGGCGTGTTGAAAGACCTGATCGAACGCATGCGCCCCGCCAAAGGTCAACGGTGGGACACCCCCGCGCATCGAGGCGCCGACGCCGTCGTCGCGGTCTGCGCCGCCTACGACAAGGACGCGCCGTTGGTGGCCCGGCCTGTCCCCCGATTCGTGGTCCAAATCCCACCCGAGGGGCCGGCCGAGATCGCGGGTATCCCGCTGCCCGACGAGATGGTCGAAGCACTGCGGGCAGAAGCGCGACTCGAACCCGTCGCGGTTGACTCGTTCGGTGCACCAGTAGCCACTGGTCGGGTGCGTTCTGCGTTGTCGGAGAAGATCAAACGCGCCGTGCTGTTACGCGACGGGCATTGCCGGTGCGGGATGTGTGAAACGTACGACGGCCTCCAGGTCCATCATCTGCTCCCCGTGAGTTGGGGTGGCACCGATGACCTGTCCAACCTCGCGTCGGTGTGCGCGCTCGGACCCGATTCCCATCACGGGATGCTCGTCCCCTACGGCGAGTGGGTCCTCGAAGGCAACCCCAACCGGCCCGACGGCCTCCGCTTCGTCCACATCAGCCAAGCCACCCAGATACGACCACCACCCGGCTGGCAACGCGGCCGCCAAGCCCAGCCGCCCGCAGCATGACCCGGGCGGCGCAAGTGTCGCATGGTTCCGCTTCAGGTACGCCCGAGCTTGGCGCGCAGCTTCTCGATGCGATCGACGAACACGGGCTGTTCCATCGACCACTGCTGGGCGTCGAACTCGTAGTCGAGCGCGTCGAGCGCGTCGCCGATCGACTGCGACGCGACGTGGGAAGCCTTGGCACGGATCATGAGCTCACGCGGACGGTCCGCGGCCCGACGCGCCAGCGCAATCGCGGCGGGGAGCAGTTCGTCGTCGGGGACGCAGCGCCACGCGAGCCCGCGGCGGGCGGCCTCCTCGCCGTCGAGCGCCTCGCCGAACAGGATGAGCGCGGCCGCGCCCTGCGGGCCGAGTTGGCGTTGGAGCCGCCAGAAGGTGCCGCCACCGGGGTGGATGCCGACGTCGAGGAAGCGGGGGTCGAAGCGCGCCGCCGGCGACGCGAGCACCACGTCGCACGCGAGCGCCACGTTCACGCCCGCGCCCACCGCGGGCCCGTTCACCGCGGCCACCGTGGGCAGCGTGGCGCCGGCGATCGACTCGAACCCGCCGTACATGTGGCGCAACGGTGCACGCGGGTTGAGCAGGTCGTCGAGCGATCCGCCGGAACAGAACACCGGGGGCGTGGCGGTCACGACGATGGCCCCGAGCCCGGGGTCGGCGCAGATGTCGTTCACCGCGGCCTTGATCTGGTCGATGACCTCGAGCGCGAGGGCGTTGCGGCGCTCCGGGTCGTCGAGGATCAGCACGGCCACGTTGCCGTCGCGCTCGACGCGGATGTAGGAGTCGGTCGTCATGGGCGGCATCGTAGGACGCCTGCCATGATGGGCGTTCCGAGGGGGAAGCGCGTTCCGAGGGGGAAGGAGCACGGCATGGACTTCGCACCCGGTGCCGACGTGTCCCGCATCAAGGCCCGGCTCGATCACCCGGTGATCGACTCCGACGGTCACGCCATCGAGTACCTGCCGCTCGTACGCGACATCCTGCACGAGCAGGCGGGCTCCGACGCGACCGCCGCGTTCGATCTCATCTATTCGGGTGGCGGCGCGACGCGCGGTCTCACGCCACTCCAGATGCGCGCCGCCGGGCTCAGCCGCACCTCTTGGTGGGGGCTCCCGGCGCGCAACACGCTCGACCGCGGCACCGCCCTGCTCCCGCGGCTGCTGGCCCGCCGCCTGCCCGAGATGGGGATCGACCACGCCGTCCTCTACCCGACCTACGGCCTGGTGCCGGCCGCGCTCGACGACGCCGACGTGCGTCGCGCGCTCGCCCGCGCGTTCAACACCTTCTACGCGCAGGCGTTCGCCGAGCACGCCGAATTGCTCACGCCCGTCGGGATCATCCCGATGCACTCGCCCGACGAAGCCATCGCGGAGCTCGAGCACGCGACCGGCGAGCTGGGGCTGAAGGCCTTCATGTTCGGGGGCCCGATCTCCCGCCCGGTGCCCGGCGTCGATCCGCCGACCCGCACCGCCCGCTGGCTCGACTCGCTCGGCCTCGACAGCGCGTACGACTACGACCCGGTGTGGTCGAAGTGCGTCGAGCTCGGCGTCGCGCCGACATTCCACACCGCGGCGATGGGGTGGACGATCCGCCAGTCGGTGAGCAGCTACGTGTTCAACCACATCGGCATGTTCGCGATCGCGGGGGAGACGACCGCGTTGTCGCTGTTCCTCGGTGGCGTCCCGTCGCGGTTCCCGTCGTTGCGGTTCGCGTTCCAGGAGGGCGGTGTCGCGTGGGCGGCCGCGCTCTACGCCAACCTCCTCGGGCACTGGGAGAAGCGCAACCGCGACGCGGTCGAGCACTACAACCCCGCTCATCTCGATCGCGACCTGTTGGTGTCGCTGTTCGACGAGTACGGCACCGACTCGTTCCGTGACCGCCTCGACCGGCTCGACGACGGTCTGCGGATGCTGAGCCAACCCGACGAAGACCCGGCCACGATCGACGAGTTCGCGCGCTCCGGCATCGAGTCGCGCGACGACATCCGCGAGGTCTTCACCACCTCGTACCACTTCGGATGCGAGGCCGACGACCCGATGACCGCGCTCGCGTTCGACACCAGGCGCAACCCGATGCACGCGCGGCTCCACGCGTTGTTCGCGTCCGACATCGGCCACTGGGACGTCCCCGATGTGCGCGGCGTGCTCACCGAGGCGTGGGAGCTGGTCGAGGACGGCCACGCGACCGAGGCCGACTTCCGCGCCCTCACGTTCGAGAACGCGGTGTCGTTGTGGGCGGGCGGGAACCCGTCGTTCTTCGCCGGTACCTCGGTGGAAGGAGCGGTGGCCGCCGAGCTCGCCGCGCCGACGATACAACTGGTCACCTGACACGAGTCGGCGGCCGTCGCGCCGCGCGGGAAGCGCATCAGGGCCGACGGGCCGAACTGTGGTCAGGCGGGCGCGGGGATCGCCAGCTCGGCGCGTACCTCGGCCGGCGTTGCCGGACGCTTGCCGACCGCACGCAGCATCGCCACGACCGCGGCCACGAGCTCGGCGTTGGTCGGTTGCCCGAGCTCCGGATACGGGTAGTCGCCGAGCCCGATCGCGATGTTGCCGCCCCACTCGACCGCAGGGCCGACGAGGGGGAGCAGGTTGCCGCCCACGTTGTCGACCGACCACATCCCCGTGAACCCGAGCGGGAGGAAGTCGAGCATGGCGCGCATACCCGCCACCGTGCCCGGATGTGTCGAGAGCAGGCTGGGGGAGAGCGTCACCTGCGTGTACACGGGCGCGGTGAGCTCACCGGTCTCGAGCATGGCGCCGAGCAGGCGAGCCGAGCCGATGCTCCATAGCGCCGCCATCGGCTTCACGCCCGCGCCGTCGATCGTGTCGACCAGGTAGCGGACGGTGCGCACGGTGTTCAGGTACACGAGATCTTGGGCTCCGAACCGGTGCGCGCCGGTGTCGTAGGGATCGAGGTTGAACGACCCGAAGTCGACCGGGGCGAGGTCGGGCCGCGTCGCCGGGTCGCGCCCGAGCGCCACGATGTGGGCCACGCGGTCGGCGGGATCGGGCAGCGTGTTGGCGCCGAGGGTGGGCATGAGCAGCACGTCGGTGCGGGCACGGGCCCGGGTGATCGTCTCCTCGTAGAGCGCGGGGTCGGTGGCGGCCCGGCCGCTCTCGGGATCGCGGGCGTGGAAGTGCACGATGGCGGCCCCCGCCGCCGCGCACGCCTCGGCGTCGGCGGCGATCTCCTCCGGGCTCCACGGTACGTGCGGATTGCGATCACGCATCGTGTACTCGTTGACCCTGACTTCGACCGCGACACCGTCCATGCCGCGGAAACTAGCGTGTCGAGCCGGGTCGGGTGTCCGACGCGACGAGGGGGTCTGCGATGGGGAAGAACGCGGCGGGAGAGCACGCGGCGACGGTCGTGCTGGTGCACGGCGCGTTCCATGATCCGTGGTGCTGGGAAGCGGTGCGCACCGGGCTCGACGCCCGCGGCGTGCCCAACCTGGCGCCCGAGCTCCCGTTCACTGGCCTGGGCGCCGACGCCGACACCGTGCGCGCGGTGCTCGACGCGGTCGACGGCCCGGTCGTGCTGTGCGGCCACTCGTATGGCGGCATGGTGATCTCGGAAGCCGCCAGTGGGCGTTCCGACGTCGCCCGCCTCGTGTACCTCTGCGCGGTGCAGGTAGCCGACAACGCCGAGATGTCGGCGAGCTTCCGGCCCACGCCCTTCATGGCGTCGTTGCGCCCCGACGACTCCGGTACCGGCACGGCCGTCGATCCTGAGATCGCGGGGCCGTGCTTCTACCACGACTGCGATCCCACGCTGGCGGCCTCCGCGACGGCACGATTGCGCGCCATGGCCGTTGGCCCGGGCGTGGGCGCGGCCGACGCCGATGCGAACGCCGAGCCGACGCGAGCCACGTGGCGCGACCTCCCGTCGACGTACGTGGTGTGCTCGGCCGATCAGGTCGTCCACCCCGAGACCCAGCGCGAGATGGCGAAGAACGCGACCGACACCGTCGAGTGGGACACCAGCCACTCGCCGATGTTGTCGCGCCCCGACCTCGTGGTCGACCTGCTCGCCGGGCTCGCGGCCTCGGTCGCCTCCGACACGCGAGCGGTGCGATGACCCCCGGTGCCGCGGCCGCGGCCGGAGCACAGGTGCAGACGGTCACCGGGCCGGTCGATGCCACCGATCTCGGGCGCACCCTCGTCCACGAGCACATCCGCATCTCGTACGCGGGCGAGGAGCTCGACCGGAACTACGCGTGGAACCGCGCCGACACCGCGGCGTTGGCCGTCGACAAGATGGCGGAGCTGCTCGACGCCGGCTTCCGTACCTTCGTCGATCCGTGCCCGATCGAGCTCGGCCGCGATCCGGAGCTCTACGCCGAGATCTCCGAGCGTTCGGGCATGCGCATCGTGTGCACCACCGGCTTCTACACCGAGCACGGCGGATCCGGGCTGCCGTTCTACTGGCGCGCCCGCGACCCGGAGGAGATCGCCGAGCACTACACGGCCGAGTTGCAGGAAGGCATCGCCAACACCGGGGGCATCCGGCCGGGGGCGATCAAGGCGGCTACCGGTCTGGAGGTCACCGACGCCGAGCGGCGCATGCTCACCGGCGCCGCGCTGGCGCAGCAGGCGACCGGCGTGGCCATCATCACGCACACCGAGAACTCCCGTCACGGCGATGTGCAGCAGGACATCTTCGCCGACACCGGTGCGGATCTCGCCCGCGTGCTCATCGGTCACCAGGACGAGCAGGTCGACGTCGCGCCCATCCGCAAGCTCGCCGAACGCGGCACGTTCGTCGGCATCGACCGCATCGGGCTCGAGCTGCTCGCGCCCGACGCCCGACGGGCCGACCACGTGGCGACCCTCGTGCGCGAGGGCCTCACCGATCACGTCTGCCTGTCGCAGGACCACGTGTGTGCGATGACCGCGCCGCGCCCGGCGATGTACTCGCCGCCCGAGGTGCGCGCCGCGCGCGCGTCACTACGGGAGGAGATCGAGTGGCAGGTCTCGAAGCGGCCCTACACCTACATCGTGACCGGCTTCGTGCCGCAGCTCCTCGAACGCGGTGTGACCGAGGCCGACGTCGAGACCATGCTGGTCGACAACCCGCGGCGCTTGCTCACCGGCGCTGACCCGGCGTGCTCGCGGGCGCAAGCCCGCGGCTACAGGTAGTCGTGGTGTAGCAGGTCGTTGGTGGCCCACCATCCCGGTACCGCAGGGAGGAAGCTCGACACCAGCTGGTCGGCGAGCACCGCCGCCACCGCGATCTCGGTGGGGACGCCGGCAGCGACGAGTGCACCCGACATGCCCACCGATGACACCGCGGTGTTCCCGCCGGGGATGGGCACGAGCGACGCGATCGTCGAGATGAAGATGTTGAGTGCCAGCAGCGTCCAGAAGTTGATCGAGCCTCCGAAGGCGGCGATGCACGCGGCGTAGACCGCGGCGTACATGATCGCGTTCACCGCGTTGCCCACGAGCAGCTCGACGACTCGGCGCGGCGAGCGGATCGCCGCCCACATGGTGGCCGCCGCGTTCTTCGTGGGCGGGACGACGGCGGCGCGCAGCTTCGGGATGCCGAGGACCAGCCCGAGACCCACCACGATCACCAGGAGCGCGATCAGCAGCAGGGTGACGATCTTCTGCGTCGGGATCGGCCCGGTGTGGAACGTCGCCGGCGACAGCGCGACCGCGACCACGAGGAGCAGCACCTGGGCGACGATGTTGCCGACGTTGATGAGCAGACCACCCGACGCCACCGCCGACGCGAGGTCGACCCCTTGCTTCTGCAGGAACCGGATCTGCGCGGCCATGCCGCCCACTGCGGGGACCGCGAGGTTCGAGAACGACATCGACAGTTGCAGCTCGGCGGTGCGCCACAACGGCAGCGGGATCGGGACCGTCCCCATGAGCGCGACGGCGGTGGCGAAGTTCGTGGCCAGCGAGATGATCATCGCCACGATCAGCCACCAGATGTTGGCGCTGGTGATCGTGTCCCACAGCTCCTGCGGGCTCCCGACCTGGCTCAGCAACGCGAAGATCGCGATGAGCGTGCCCACCGCCATCATCAGGTTGGTGCCACTCACCCGGTGGAGCTCCTGGAGCGGCGGTAGGTCGGTACCGGTGGCCGCGGCGGTGGCCTCGCGGAGCTTGCCGACGTGTGCGGCCCGCTCCTTGCGTTCGTGGCGGCCCGGCCGCATCTCGCTGCTCAGCGCGGCCGGTTGCAGGAGCGGCAGGGCGTCGACCAGTGGTTCGTTCCCGAGGCCGGCGAGCGCGGCGGCCACGGCTCGGTCGTCGCCCACGATCTCGGCTGTGCTCACCAGCAGCTCGGCGACGTCGGCCGCGCGACGCGTCGAGCTCGCGATGCCGGTCGCGGTCTCGAAGTCGGAGATGGCGATGCCGTCGCGGTTGCCCGTGCCGTCGGCGGTGACGATCACGTGCCGGGCGTTGAGCCGACCGTGCGCGACGCGCGCCGCGTGCATCGCCTGCACCTGGTGCCAGAGCGCGGCGAGGCGGGCGTCGGTGAGCGCGTCGGGATCGACCTCCGACAGCGGCGTGCCGGCGACGGGGCGGATCACGAGAAGGGCGGCGTTCGGCCCCGCGGTGCCGGCCACCACCACGTTGGGCACGGTGGCGCCCGCCCGCTCGGCCAGCAGCATGGCGTAGGCCTGGGCCTCGACGTCCTCGAGCCGGCTCAGGTGGACCGTCGGGCCGCCGTCCTTGTACGCGAGGTAGCGCCACGACTTGGTCAGCAGTTGGGCGTCGGCTTCGTCGCGGCCGAGGACGCGTACTGCGAGGTCGCCGGTGTCGTCGGTGGCCAACATGAGCGTGCCGTTGCGCGGCTGCACGGCCGCCAGGTGCACGTCGTCGGTGGGAACGCCCAACTCGGCCAACGCCGACCGCACCTGCGACGTCGTCGGCCGTCCGCCGGGCGACCCGAATACGAGATGGACCAGCGCGGCGACCGACCAGCCGAGCGCGACCGCCGCCAGCGCGCCGTCGGGGAGCGCGGTGCCGAGATACAACGACGCGAACGCGAGGACGAGAATGAGGAGCTGATTGATCCGGCGGATCGGGCGGGTCAGGTAGGGCGACGCCACCGCGATCACGCTGACGATCACGGCCAGCCGGACGCTCGGGAAGCCGGGTGAGTCGTGACCGAAGCGGGTGACGACGTTGATGCTCTCTTTCACGCTGGAGTGGTCGACGACGAGCGCGCCGATGAGTCGAGCCAGCACCCACGTGACCGCGCCACCGAGCGCGAGGTCGCGCGCGAGACGCCACCGGCGCATGACCACGGCGGCGATGACCACGATGGCGAGCGCCCACAGCGCGCCGAAGCGGTAGAGCAGCCTGAACACCGACTCGAGGCTGCTGGGCAGCCCGTTGACGAAGTTGAACAGGTTCAGCTCGGCCTGCGACTCGTGGCCTTCGTGGTGGATCAGGTACGCCAGGATGACGACGCCGATGACGAGCCGGATCCAGTCGCTCGTCCGCCGCCGGTACGGCTGCTCCGACGCGGGGCCGAACGATCGTTCGCGCCAGGTCGAGACGCGCGAAGGCCCGGCTGGGGTCGCCGGCGGTGGCGGCGCGGTGGGCGATTGGGGATCGGTGCGGGTCACAGCGGGCCTCCGGAGAGAGCCGCAGTGTCGCAGATTCCTGCACCCGGGCTGCGCCAATCAGCGCGCCCGGGCTCACGCCGGTTCAGGATCGGGGAGTGAGCAGCCCCAGCTGCTCGGCCAGTGCCGGATCGGCGCGCAGCTCGCGACGCACGGCGGTCTCCCAGTAGCCGACGAACCCGTTGCCGTCGCTGCGGCCGAACATGTCGCGCACCGCAGCGGGCAGACCGGGGCCGCCGCCGCCGGTCTCGACCAGCCACGCGTTCCGGCAGCGCCACTCGAGCGCGACCGACCGCCAGTACACCGCGTTCACCGACGAGCCCAACACGAACACGCCGTGGTGCGCGAGCAACGCGAGCTCGGATTCGCCGAGCGCGACGATCGCCTTGGCCGCAGTGGTGGAGTCGCTCACGCCGCCGTCGTACTCGTCGACCAGCGTCAGCTGCGCGCCGCCGCCCGCACCGGTCTGGTCGTGGAGCGGCGGAATGCGCACCATGTCGGCCCAGACGGTGCCCCAGCGCGGGTGGTGGTGGACGGCCCAGCCGATGCCGGGGCGCGCCTTGTGCAGCTCGAGGTGGAGCGGGATGCCGAGCGGCGCGGGCCAGTTCCCCTCCAGGACGTTGCCGTCGAGATCGATGCGGATGACGTCTTCGGGCCCGAACTCCTCCCACGTGAGCAGCCACGGGTTGCAGAGCAGCGTGCCGTCACCCTGGTTCACGGTGATGTGGCCGGCGAGGTGATCGTCGTAGCCCTCGCGCCAGAGCGCACGGGCGAGCAACACGATCTGCTCACGCTGCGACAGCTCGGGGGAGAGGCGATCGGCGGTGGGTCGGAAGGTCACAGTGGACTCCTCGGTGTGGGCGGGTTCGTCAGCGGGGGAGGACGACGTCGGGCAGCGGGTGGCGGTACAGCTTGGCCGCGTTCTCGCTGCACATCATCCGCAGCTCGTGGTTCGGGATGTGGCCCCAGCGCTTTCTCGAGCACGAGTTGCGTGTCGGGCCAGGTGCCGTCGCCGTGGGGGTAGTCGGTCTCGACCATGATGTTCTCGACGCCGATGCGGTGCCGGGTCTCGATGGTCGACGGGTCGTCGATGGTGCAGAACCAGAAGTTGCGCTTCAACACGTCGGCGGGGCGGGTCTCCCAGCCGAGCCCGTAGCCCGAGCGGTCGATGATGTTGTCGAGGCGGTCGAGCAGCATCGCGACCCAACCGATGCCGCCTTCGCTCATCGCGATCTTGAGCGTCGGGTTCTGCTCACCGCGTAGCCCGACCACAGCCACTCCGCGCACGCGCCGAGCGAGAGCTGGCCGAAGAGCGTGGCGCCGAGTTGCAGCGCCGGGCGCCCCGGGCGGGGCGGGGTTCGTGCCCGACGCTGCCGACGTGGAGCGAGATCACGGTGTCGGTCTCGACGCAGGCGGCGATGATCGGGTCCCAGTGGTCGCGGTGCCACAGCGAGGGGAGGCCGATCGCGTGCGGGCGTTCCGGCATGCTCACGCCGGTGAAGCCGCGGGCGGCGTTGCGGCGGATCTCGTCGGCCGCGAGTCGCGGATCGGCGAGGTAGGTGATGCCGAGCGGGACGATGCGCGTCGGGATACGCGGTGTACCACTCCTCGTAGAGCCAGTCGTTCCACGCGCGGATGCACGCGGCGCCGAGCTTCGCGGTCGGCGGCGTTGAAGAACACGCGACCGCAGAAGCCGGTGATCATCGACGGGAAGTTGAGCGACGCCCACACGCCGTTGATGTCCATGTCGCGTGACGCGCGCGTCGACGTCGTAGCAACCGGGACGCATCTGCTCGAAGCGGAACGGCTCGAGCTTGACCGTCTCCGGGCGACGGCCCGCGACCGCGTTCATCCCGACCTGCGAGAAGCTCTGGCCCTCGAACTCCCAGACCTCGTGCCCCTCGGGGGTCTCGACGATCTGCGGCGCGCGGTCGGCGAGGTGCGCGGGGATGCGGCCGTCGAACAGGTGCGGCGGCTCGACGACGTGGTCGTCGACCGAGATCACCGTGTACTTCACCTCGCGGGGGAGCGGCTCGGGCAGGAAGAGGTCCTGGGTGTCGGCTTGCACGGCGTGTCCTTTCATGTCATTCTACGACATGTCATATTGGACGGTGACATCACACTAGGGACAGCGTTGATGGCGGTCAAGCCGGTACGAGCCGTGACCCGAGCGCTGGCGGTGCTCGACGCCGTCGCCGGGCACGAACCGATCGGGGTGGCCGCACTGGCCCGCCTCCTCCACGAGGATACGAGCGGGGTGCAGCGGGCGCTCGTCTCCCTGCACGACGCCGGTTGGATCCGGCCCGCCCCCGGGTCACCGGTGCGGTGGGAGGTCTCGGCCAAGGTGGTGGCGCTGGGGTCGCGGGCGGCCGGCCGATCGGGGCTGCGGGACCGCGTCCGTCCGGTGCTCGAGTCGTTGCGCGACCGCACGGCCGAGAGTGCGTTCCTGGTGGAGGTCGACGACACCCGCCTGGTGGTGACCGATGTGGTCGAGAGCCCGCAGGTCGTGCGGGCGGCGCCGCGGGTGGGGCTACAGCTCCCCGTCGCCCTGAGCGCGTCGGGGCGGGCGGTGTTGTCGGCGCTGGCCCCCGACGTCCAGGTGCGCTTCGTGGGGTCGCCCGACGATGCGTTGCTGCGCGAACTGGCGCGGGTGCGCAGGCGCGGGTGGTCGCAGAGCGCGGGTCTGGTCGGGCCCGATCAGACGAGCGTGGCGGCCCCGGTGCTCGGTGCCGACGGGGTGTCCGTCGGCGCGATCACGGTGACCGGTCCGCGCGACCGGATGCCGGCGGCGCGCCAGCAGGAGTTCGGCGCGCTGGTGGCCGACGCGGCGCGTCGACTGTCGGCGGGGTAGGGCGGGATGACGACCAGCAAGACCCACGAGTTGGCCGCGGGCGCGTTCTCCTCATGGCTGGACGGGATGCAGGGCGCGCTCCGCGGCGACCGGTCGTCGGACGTTCCGTGTGGCGGCTGCACCGCGTGTTGCACGGCCTCGCAGTTCATCCACATCGGGCCCGGCGAGGCCGACACACTCGCGCACATCCCGCCGCGCTGTTGTTCCCCGCGCCCGGTCGGCCGCGCGGTCACGTGCTGCTCGGGTACGACGAGCGCGGGCACTGCCCGATGCTGATCGACGACCGCTGCTCGATCTACGAGCACCGACCGCGGACGTGTCGCACCTACGACTGCCGCATCTTCCCCGCGACCGGGCTCGGCCTCGGGCTCGGCCACGACGCCGGCGACGCGCCGGGCCGGATCGGACTGCAGGCGCGGCGGTGGCGGTTCGACGTGTCGGCGGCCGACGACCGGACCCGTCACGATGGTGTGTCCGCGGCCGCGGCCTATCTCTCCGAGCACCGAGAGCTGCTACCCACCGACGTTCCGACCAACGTGACACAGCTCGCGGTGTTGGCGATCGAGATCCACGAGCTCTTCCTGCGGCCTGACGATGCGAGCGGTCGGCCGAAGGTCGTCGTGCCGGATCCTCGGTTGCTGCACGACGCGTTGGTGGCGCGGACAGGTGCCGCGACCGTTCGCGCTACGAAGGATCCGCGGGGGCTTCGTGGATCCCGTCGGGCGTGACGAGACTGAGCATGGGCGCGAGCTCGGCGCGGAAACCGTGGCCGGAGCGCACGGCGGGGTCGCTGTCGCCGAGCGCGGTGGCCTCGGCGAGGTCGGCGGCGACGATGATCCCGATTCCGTAGATTCCCGCGGGATCGTCTACCGGCCCGAAGGCCAGCACCTTGCCCTGCGCAGTGAGGTCGTGCCAGTAGCCCGCGTGTTCGAGCATCGTGGCGCGCTCGTCGGACGACATGTCGATCGCGAAGCTGGAGCGCGGTGGGATGAGGCGGAAGACGTAGCCCGGCACGTTCGAAACGCTACCGCGCGGCCAGATCGCGCTCGGCTCAGCGCGGCGCCCGGTCGGGTTACGCTCGAACCCCAGCGGGGACGCGGACCTGGGCGCGGGGCGTCTCCGAGGAGGAGAGTCGAGACGTGTCTGACGATCGTGACTGGATCGAGAGATTCAAGATCCAGCAGCTGATCTACCGCTACTGCGATTCCGTCAACCGCGGCGACGTGCAGGCACTGCGTTCGGTGTGCGCAGACGACGCGTTGTGGGAGAGTCCGCTGCTCAACCGACGTCACGAATCGGCAGACGCGTTCTGTGAGTACTTCCGGGCATCGAAGCTGGCCACGCAGGTGCTGATCCAGACGCCGTCGTGTCCGGTGATCGAGTTGGTGGACGAACACACCGCCAACGCGACGACGACGGTGTTCGAACTCACCCGTGGCACCGCCGCCGAAGACGGCACCTTCGGCCGGAAGGGCTCGGAGATCAACCTCCAGAATTACGGCATCTACTACGACGACATCGCGCGCATCGACGGCGACTGGAAGTTCACCCGACGCCTCTTCGTGCCCATCTACCTGGAACCGGGCACCGTGACCGGCACCGTCATCTCCGGCACCGTCTACCTGCCGAGACCCGCCGGCAGCTGACCTCACGCCTCGGCGCGGCTACGCGTACTGCCAGCGTTGCGCGGGGCCCTTTCCCTCGGGCCACTCCATGCACTGCACGTCGAACCAGATGGGCAGGAGGTACTTCACGTAGAAGGCGTGGACGGTGATCGTCGGGCCGGTGAGGTCCTCGTACTCCTTGATGCGGAGGCGGTCGTCCTTCTCCTGGAACCGGTGGCACTCCGCGAGGATCGAGTCGACCTCGGCGCGGGTGTCCATGAGGAGACCGAGGTGGTCGTAGCCGGGCGACGAGATCGGTTCCTTGCCCTCGGCGAGGAGGATGAACTGGCCGTCGTCGGGGCGCAGGAGATGGCACGACTGGCCGATGACCTCGGTGTCGAGCGCGTCCCAGCCGAGCACGCCGCAGTAGAAGGCGTCGACCTGGTCGCGGAACTCCTGGGTGAGCGTGCCTCGCGCGAACGAGAGCTCCATGTGGTTGAAGCGCATTGTTGCCATCGGTTCCTCCTGAGTTCGGGTCGCTTACGCGATGCCCATGAGATCGCTGAGCCCCGTGCGGGTGCCGGCGAGGAATCCGCCGTCGACGACGAGCGCATGGCCGCTCACGAACGACGCATCGTCGGACGCGAGGAACAGCGCGGCAGACGCGATCTCCTCGGGACGGCCGAAGCGCCCGAGCATGTGCAGATCGCGGTAGGCGTCGCGGTGCTGCGCCATGTTGTCGGAACCCATCACCGCGCGGAACATGGGGGTGTCGATGAAGCCGGGGCAGATGCAGTTGACGCGGATGCCGGCGCGGCCGTAGTCGATCGCCATGTTCTTGGTGAGCATGACGACGCCCGCCTTCGACGCGTTGTAGGAGCTGCCACCCTCGGTGCCCTGGAGGCCTTCGATGCTGGCCACATTGATGATGCTGCCGGAGTGTTGCGCCAGCATCGGGCGCAGCGCGTGCTTGTCGACGAGGAACGTGCCCTTGAGGTTCACGTCGAGCACTTCGTCCCACGACGCGGCGTCGACCATGTGCACCGGGCCACCGCCGGCCATGCCCGCGTAGTTCACGACGACGTCGAGGTGGCCGTGCTCGGCGACGAGTGCGGCGACCGCGCCCGCGACCGCGGCTTCGTCGCGCACGTCGACCTGCGCAACGCCGGGGCCCGCGGTGACGTCGAGACCGACGACGGTTGCACCTTCCTTGGTGAAGCGATCGGCAGTGGCGAGGCCGAGGCCGGACGCCGCGCCCGTCACCAACGCGACCTTGCCTTCGAGACGGCCGGTCATCGTCGCCGCGCCTACGCGAACTCGGGCAGCACGTACTTGCCCATGAGCTCGATCGTCTGCATGACCTTCTCGTGCGGGATCTTGAGCGGGTTCACCAGGCAGAGGAGCAGGTCGCAGCCCACTGCTTCGTAGCGCTTGGCCGCGGCGATGCACGCGTCGGGGTCGCCCATCACCGCGGAGCCCGAGTCGCGGAGGTAGTCGATGGTGAGCTGGCCGATCAGGCCGTCACGCTTGTGCTTCAGCGTGTCGCCCGTGTACTGGTAGGTGCCGAGATCGGTGACGCCGAGCTCTTCCTGCCACTCGGCCACCGACGCGATCAGCCCTGCGCCGTACTGCGGGTACCACTCGAACGATTCGCGCGCGACCTCGGTGGCCTCTTCGTTGGTGGGCGCGCACAACACCATGGTGAACGTGGCCGCGGTATCGTTGACGAACTTGCCCGCCGGTTGCGCGCACTCCTTGAGCCCATCGCGGTAGAGACCGATGTTCTTCGACAGCTCCTCCGGCGGCAGTCCGACGGTGAACGAGCACAGCCCGATGCCGCGTTGGCCCATCTCGAAGTGTCCGCCCGGGCTGCTGGTGGCACCGAAGATGGGCGGGTGGGGTTGCTGCAGCGGCTTCGGCAGCACCCGGCGCGGCGCGCCCATGTGCCAGTACTTGCCGTCGGCCTGGTATTCGTCTTCGGTCCACGCGCCGACGATGTGTCCGAGTGCTTCGCGCCACATCTCGCGGGTCTGGTTCGGGTCGACGTCGAAGCCTTCGAGCTCGGCGCGCGTCGACGAGCGGCCGGTGCCGAAGTCGACCCGGCCGTCGGAGATGAGGTCGAGGACCGCCACCGACTCCGCGGTGCGGATCGGGTGGTTGTACGGCTGGGGCAGCAGGCGCACGCCGTAGCCGATGCGGATGTTCTTCGTCCGCGCCGCCACCGCGCCGTAGAGGACCTCCGGGTTCGAACAGTGCGAGTACTCCTCGAGGAAGTGGTGCTCCACCGTCCAGAACGCGTGGAAGCCCATCTTGTCGCCGAGGATCGCCTGCTCGAGTGTGTCCTTGTAGGCCTGGTGTTCCTTGCCCGGTGTCCAGGGCCGGGCCACCGGGATCTCGTAGAAGAGCGCGAACTTCATTGCGGCAGGACCTCCCCCGAGCGCGATTAACCAGCCGACATTAACCCGCTTCGCCGGCGGTCGGCGGTGCCCTCGCGAGGTGCCCTCGAGCGGCGCGCTCGGGGAGCGCGGAGCGGGGTCTAGGTGAAGTTTGGCCGGAGCGGCATGCCGCTGCGGTGCGCGCCGGGTCCGGTGGTGGTGGCGGTGGCCAGGATCTGGTGGATCTGGTCGTCGTCCTGCTCGAAGCCCACCGCGGCCGCCGCCATGTAGAGGCGCCACACCCGCGCCCGGCCCTGGCCGACCTCGGCGACCGCCTTGTCCCACTGCGCCTCGAGGTTCCGCACCCAGCACCGCAGCGTCAGCGCGTAGTGCTCGCGCAGGTTCTCCATGTGACGCGCCTCGAATCCGGCGCGCTGGATGGCCGAAACCACGGTGCCCACCTCGTGCAGCTCACCGTCGGGGAACACGTAGCGGTCGGTGAAGTTGCGCCCGAGCGTGGGGAGCGCGAATCGGCTGTGGTGCATCTTGCCGACGTGTTGGGGACGACTGATCCCGTGGTTGAGCAGTCGGCCTTCCGGGCGCAGCAGCGAGTAGCAGCGCCGGAAGTAGCCGTCGAGCTCGGAGAGGCCCACGTGCTCGAACATGCCGATGGAGCTGATCGCGTCGTACGGGCCGTCGGTGACGTCGCGGTAGTCGCCGTAGCGGATCTCGACGAGATCGCCGAGGCCCATCTCGGCCGCCCGCTTGCGGGCGAGGTCAGCCTGCGGGCGCGAGAGGGTGACCCCGACCGCCGCGCACCCCGTGGTGCTGGGCCGCGTGCAGCACCATGCCGCCCCAGCCGGATCCGATGTCGAGCAGCCGCATCCCGGGTTCGAGACCGAGCTTCCGGCAGATCAGCTCGTGCTTGGCCGCCTGGGCCAGCTCGAGCGTGGTGGTTCCTTCGTCCCAGAGCGCGCACGAGTAGGTCAGCGACGGCCCGAGGACGATCCGGTAGAACTCGTTGGAGACGTCGTAGTGGTGCGCGATGGCCGCGGCGTCGCGAGCGCGTGAGTGGCGACGGCCGCGCAGGCGCGCCTCCTCCGGCGGGGGCGGGAGCGGCTTCAGGCCCGAGGCGCCGACGAGCTTGAGTGCCGCGGCGATCTGCTTGGGCCCGAGGGTGAGCTCCTCGATGTACTCCGCCACCGAGATCACGTCGAAGATGTCGCCCTCGACCTCGAGGTCACCGGCGACGTAGGCGCGGCCGAAACCGAGCTCGTTCGGGGCGGTGACGATGCGGCGCAGCGCGTCGGGCGAGCGCATCACGATGGTCGTCTTCGCGTCGGCGGGCCCGAACTGCGAGCCGTCGTACGCGCGGAACGCGACCGGGACGTTGGGCCCCAGGACCTCGGAGAGCAGGTCGGCGACGCTCATGCGGCTCACATTTTGCAGCCCGCATCCGCCGCGTGCAAAACCAACGCCTCGTTCCCTCGGAACGATTCGCCGGACGATTCGCCGAAATTCCACCGATTCGGCGGGCGATTCGGCGAACGAATCCAGCAATCCGGCGATTCGCCGGGCGAATCGTTCCGACGGAACCTGCCGCGCGGGTCAGGCGTGGACGAGCATCATCACGAGGGCGAAGTGGCAGCCGGCCGCGGCGACGGTCATCGCGTGCCAGGCCTCGTGGTAACCGAAGACGGTGGGTCGCGGATTCGGCCACTGCAGGCGCAGCCCGATCGCGCCCAACGTGTAGAGCAGGCCCCCGGCGAAGAGCAGCCCGAGCTCGAGCGGGCCGAGCGACTGCACGATGGCCGGAAGCGCGAGCACCACGATCCAGCCCAGGCCGATGTACATGTAGCCGCCGGCCCGGCGCAACGCACCGAAGCGGACGAGCGCGAGCGTGACCCCGATGACCGCCACCGTCCAGACCGTCACGAGCAGGGCGATGCCCCAGGCCGGTTGCAGCGCCAGCAGCGTGATCGGCGTGTAGGAACCCGCGATCAGCACGAAGATCATCGCGTGGTCCATGCGCTGGAGGCGCTGCCGCACGTGCGGGGTCCAATTCCCGGTGTGATACGTGGCGCTGGTGCCGAAGAGGCCGGCCAGCGACAGCGCGAACAGGATGGCCGCCACGTGAGCGGAGACGCCCCGGCTCAGCAGCACGAGCAGCACGCCGGCCGGGATCGAGGCGAAGAACGCCCAGCGGTGGATGCGGCCCCGCCAGCGCGGCTTCGGGACGGCGGCCGCCGCCGCGGGCGGCTCCGGCACCGGTGTTCCCGCTTCCGTTCGTGCTCCGGCGAGCGACTCGCCGACTGATTCGGGCATTGATTCAGGCTAGGGGCCCAAATCGGGGTCTCGCGCGCGCGACAATGGTCGCCCGGCTCTCGCGCCTGCGAGAGCCGTTTTCCGAGCCTGGAGAAGTTTTCGCCGTGCTGACCGTTCGTGACCTGGTGGTCGAGGTCGGCGCGAAACGGATCGTCGACGGCGTCACCCTGCAGGTCCGCCCGGGCGAGAAAGTCGGCCTGGTGGGCCGCAACGGGGCGGGCAAGACCACCCTCCTGCGGGTGCTGGGCGGGGCCTCGCCGGCCAAGTCCGGCGTCGTGCGCCGGGCCGACGCCACCGGCTACCTCTCCCAGGACCCTCGCTCCGATGCGGTGCCCGACGACACCACGGTGCTCGCCCACGTGCTGTCGGGCCGGGGCCTCGACGACCTGCTCGCCCGCATGGAGAAGCTGCGGATCGCGCTGGAGGAGAACCCCTCCACCGAGAACATCGAGCGCTTCACCGCGGCCCAGGAGCAGTTCGAGGCGGCCGGGGGCTACGCGGCGGAGTCGGAAGTCCGCAAGCTGGCCGACGGCGTGGGCCTGCGGGCCGATCGCCTCGACCTCACCCTCGGCGCGCTCTCCGGCGGGGAGCGGCGCCGGGCCGAGCTCGTGCGCATCCTGTTCGGGGGCAGCGAGCTGCTCCTCCTCGACGAGCCCACCAACCACCTCGACGCCGACGCCCGGAGCTGGCTCCTCAAGTTCCTCCGGGGCTACCGGGGCGCGTTGCTCGTGGTGAGCCACGACCTCGATCTCCTCGACGAGGCGATCACGCGCGTCGTCCACATCGACCGCGAGTCGGAAGAAGCCACCGGCAAGATCGTCGAGTACAAGGGCACCTACTCGCAGTACCTCGTGCAACGCGAGGCCGACGAAGGCCGGCAGACGAAGATCGCGGCCCGGCAGACGCGCGAGATCGCCCGCCTCACCACCCTCGCCGGGTCGATGCGCGGCCAGACCGCCAAGCGCGCTCGCGTGGCCAAGAACCTCGACGGTCGGGTCGCCCGCATCAATGCGGCGCGCGTCGAAGGGCCGGCCAAGCGCCGCGCGCTCGCGGTGCGCTTCCCCGAACCGCCGATGTCGGGCCGCACCGTGCTCACCGCCACTGAGCTCTGGAAGTCGTTCGGCGCCCTCGACGTGTTCGACGACGTCAGCTTCGACGTCGGTCGCGGCGAGCGGCTGCTCGTGATGGGCCTGAACGGCGCGGGCAAGACCACGCTGCTCAAGGTGCTTGCCGACGTCCTCGCGCCCGATCTCGGGGAGGTCACGCTCGGGCGCAGCGTGTCGATCGGGTACTACGCGCAGGAGCACGAGGGCATCGTCCCCGGTCGCACGCTGCTCGAACACATGCGCGAGGCGTCGCCCGCGGGCGACGGTGCGTTGCGCAACCTGCTCGGCATGTTCGGGCTGAGTGGCAACAAGGTGTTCCAGGACGCCAACACGCTCTCCGGCGGGGAGAAGACGAAGCTGGCGTTGGCGCAGCTCGTCGCCGGCCGTCACAACGTGCTGCTACTCGACGAACCCACCAACAACCTCGATCCCATGTCGCGGACCGCGACCGGTGAAGCGCTGGCCGCCTGGCCGGGAACGATGATCGTGGTGAGCCACGACGTCGAGTTCGTGCGATCCCTCGCCCCCGACCGCGCCCTGCTCATGCCCGAGGGGACGCTCGACTACTTCGACGACGACATGCTCGACCTCCTGGAGTTGGTGTAGCGCCGGCGTTCTCCGCCGAGCCCACCCCGGCCCGTCGACCGCGCCCGTTTCACCCGCGACCGCTTCGGGTAGCGACGCCATCATGCCCGTGGACTCTCCGCCCAGCTCTCCGACCGCGTTCGCCAGCCTCGTCGACGGCCTCGACTACCCGATGTTCGTGGTCAGCGCGGCCGACGGCGACGACGCCGATGCGTGTCTGGTGGGCTTCGCGACCCAGTGCAGCATCGAACCGTCGCGCTTCTTGGTGTGCCTCTCCAAGAACAACCACACCTACGACATCGCCCGCCGCACGTTCACGCTCGTCGTGCACCGGTTGCGGTCCGACCAGCGCGACGTCGCCGAGCACTTCGGCGCCAAGACGGAGTTGGACGATCCGAGCAAGCTCGCGGAGTGGCCGTGGCGATCGGGTCCCGACGACACCCCGGTCATCGACGACTGCGACTGGTTCGCGGGCCGGGTGCAGGACCGCTTCGACACCGGCGACCACGTCGCCTTCGTGTTGGCGCCGTTCGACGGCGAATGTCGCGACACCGCGCCGGGCGCCGAAGCCGTGCAGTTGGGCTACCGCGCGGTGCGCGACCTGGATGCCGGCCGTCCGGCGTAGCGACCTCCTGCGCAACCGCGCGACCGGCCCGTCTACGTTGTGGCCTCATGAGCCGGCCCACCGCCAACCGGAGGGCGCGGCAATGACGGGGGAGAGGCGATGACGCCCGAGTTCCACCTCTATCTGCCGCAGATGCGGCTGTCGCTCGACGCGATGGTCGAGCGCGCCCGGGTCGCCGAGGCGGCGGGGTTCGTCGGCATGGCGGGCATGGACCACATGGCGCCCCCACTTGCGCTCGACCAACCCATGTACGAAGCGCTCACCGGCGCGACCTGGTTGGCGGCCCACACCGAGCGTCTCGTGCAGGGGCAGCTGGTGTTGTGTGACGCGTTCCGCCATCCCGCCATGCTCGCCAAGCAGGCCGTCACCATCGATCACGCGTCGGGCGGTCGCTTCGAGCTCGGGCTCGGCTGGGGTTCGGTGGTCGACGAGTTCCGCGCCTTCGGCGTGCAACCGATCGCACCGCGCGAGCGCGTGGAGCGCATGGCCGAGACGCTCGACGTACTCCGACTGCTCTGGGCGGGGGAGACGTTCGACTACGACGGCGAGTTCTTCCACGTGGAAGGCGCTCGCCAGCAGCCGGTGCCGCTCACGCGGATCCCGATCGTGATCGGCGGCGCGGGCAAACGCACGATGGAGCTCGTGGCCGAGCACGCCGACTGGTGGAACCTCCAGATCGACAAGGTCGGCCGGCTCGACGAGCTGCGCGCGTCGGCTGGGAACGCGCGCGTGTCGACCCAGCAGATGGTGGCCTACGTACCCTCCGAATCCGAGCGCGAGAAGATCACGGAAACCGCTCGGCGCCGCTTTCCTTGGGGGGAGGGCCTGGTCGTGGGCAACGGGCGCGAGCTCGTCGACTACTACGCCGCGACGCACGAGCGCGGGGTCGACCGGTTCTACGTGTGGTTCGCCGACTTCGCCGCCCCGGCCACGCTGGAGACGTTCGGCGCCGAGGTGATCAGCGCGTTCGCGCGCTGACCGGGCGCGGCCGCGCGAGAAGCGCGGCGCGGCGAACTACGCGGGGCCCTGCGCGAGCAAGCTGTCGCGCTCATCGTCGAAGTCGCGGATGCGATTGCGGTAGCGGAACGCCACCGGCGCGCGTTCGGGCTGCATCGAGTAGCAGACGGGTGCCAGCTCGGGCAGTTGACCGAGGTTGTCGTACTGATCGAGGTTGACGCCGCGGCCCATGCCGATGGTGCAGGCGCGGCGCATCACGATGGCGGCTTCGGCGTCGTCGACGGGGAGATGCTCGTCGGCCCAACGGAAGAACCCGCGGTCGACCCCGGCGTACGGTTCGGGCGCCACGATGCGGTGACCGCGCAGGATCCACTGCAGCAGCACCGTGCCGTCGCGTTCGAGCGTGGCCTCGCGTTCGCCACCCTGCAGCAGACCGAACGGCACCTCGATGTCGTACTGGCGACGCGCGCGCCCGCCGCGCTCGACACGCGCGGCGTGGGCGACGGCAAGCCCGGCGAGATCGAACTGATGCGTGCAGTGTTGCAGCGGCGCGGCGTGGTCACCGATGGCCAGGCAACGCTCGGACAGCGGCATTCCCGCCAACTCGCGGAGCGGGGCCGCGGCGTCGGCGCACGTCGACCACGGCTCGCGCACCGAGTGCGACTCGATCGACTGCACCCGCTCGTGGTCGTGGCGCACCGTGACGGTGAAGTAGTGGAGATCGTCCTCGAGCCCGCCCTCGACCACGCCGGGCGCGGTCGCCACGAGGCGGATGCGGCGGCGATAGTTGCCGTAGGGGAAGAACGTGGGTGTCGCGTGGTCGTCCAGAGTCGCCGAGGCTACCGGCCCGCGGAAACTCCGACCGCGGGGATCAGCTCACCCGCTGGAGGAACCGCGCCATCGCTTCGATCGCGGCAACCGATTCGTCGAGGTCGTGGAAGATCGTCGGCCACACGTGTTGCATCCCCGCGACCACGTGCAACTCCACCGACGTTCCGGCGTCGGCCAACCGGGCGGTGAACCGGAGCGCGTCGTCGAGGAGCACCTCGGCGCCGCCGCCGAACACGAGGGTGGGGGGGAATCCGGTGACGTCGCCGAACCGCGGCGACGCGAGCGGGTCGCGTGCGTCGAACCCCTGCAGGTAGGAATCGGCCGCCTCGCGCGCGGACTCCTCCGAGAACAACTGATCGGTGGCAGCACGCGAGGAGTAGGTGGATGCGTCGACGGAGAGGTCGACCCACGGGGAGATGAGGAGCACGCCGGCGGGCAGTGGACGCGACGACGGGACACACGCGAGCGTGAGCGCGGCGGCGAGTCCGCCGCCGGCCGAATCGCCCGCAATGACGACGGCGCCGGCCGGGGTGCCGGCGTCGAGGAGCGCGTCGTACACCGACGCGGCGTCGTGGAGCGCGGCGGGGAACGGGTCCTCGGGGGCGAGCCGGTAGTCGACGATCACCATCCGCGCCGCCGCCGACGCCGCGAGGCCCGAGGCGAACGTGATCCAACCGGCGGGCGACCCGAGCCGGTAGCCCCCACCGTGCAGGTAGAGCACCGTGCGCGTCGCGTTCTCGGGCTCGACCACCGTGCAGGCGACGCCGCCGATCCGTTCGCCCCGTGCCGATGTGCCGGGAACCAGCCGGGGCTCGCCCAGCATCGTCGCCGCCGCGGCGCGGCGCTCGACCAGTGCGTCGGGTGCGGGAAGCCCGGAACGGACGGAAGGGAAGGCCCAAGGTGGGTGCGCCAAGACCGTGACTGTAGGTCGCGGCCGGGGTGGAGTGTCCGACGCGGCGAACGCGTCAGCGGTCATAATGCGGGCGCCGAGGTCCCGAGGGGAGAGGTCGCGACCATGAGCATGACGATGACGTTGACGCCGGACGAGGAGCGCGCCGTCGCGCAGGCCTACGCCAGCACGTGGTGGCTCTTCCTGATCGCGGGGATTCTGTGGTTGGTCCTCGGGTTTATCATCCTGTCGTTACGACCGGCTTCGATCTCGGTCTGCGCGATCCTGATCGCGGTGGCGTTCTGGCTGGGTGCCGTCACCCAGTTCGCGCTCGCCGTCGTCCTCACCGGAGGGTGGCGGTGGCTGGCGATCATCTTCGGGATCATCGCCTTCGGGGCCGGGATCGCCGCATTGGTGTGGCCCCACCCCACGCTGGTCGTGCTCTCGGTATTCGTCGCGTGGTACCTCCTGATCCGCGGGATCTTCGACGTCGTGATCGCGCTCACCCACACCCACGTACACGGCTGGTGGATGCCACTCATCGCCGGACTGGTCGGGATCTTCCTGGGCGCGTGGGCGATCGGGAACCCCGATCGGTCGGTGCTGCTGCTCGTGTCGATCATCGGCATCTGGGCGATCTTCAAGGGCGCCTCCGACCTGGTGGCGAGCTTCTCGTACCGCAGTCTCAAGAAGCAGCTGGCCGAGGGTTGAGCTAGTTGACCGAATCCGACACCGAGGGGCCGGAGCCCGCGTCGGAGACGCCGCCGGACTCCCCGTCGACGGGCGCCACCACGACCCCGCGCTGGCGGCGAGTGGTGTCGATCGTCCTTCTCGTCGTCGGTTTCATCCTGATCCCGATCTCGGCCGTCGCCATCTGGTCGCGCAACCAGCTGCTCAACACCGACCGCTACGTCGAGACCGTCCAACCCCTCGCCGACAACGCCGCCATCCAGGCCGCGGTGTCGACGGCCGCGGTGAACGCGCTGTTCGATCACGTCGACGCCGAGCAGCGCATCGAAGACGCCCTGCCGAAGCGGGCCAAGTTCCTGGGCGAGCCCCTCGCCGGTGCGATGAAGGGCTACGCAACCACGATCACCGCCAAGCTGCTCGCGTCCAGCCAGTTCGAGAAGCTCTGGGACACCGCCAACCGCCGCGCGCACACGCAGCTCGTCGCGCTCCTCACCGACGACTCCGGGAAGAACCGGGGCGCAGTGGCGATCAAGAACGGCGCGGTCACCCTCGACATCACGAGCGTGATCAAGGAGGTGCAGGCCAAGCTGGTCGACAAGGGGCTCTCGTTCCTGCAGAACGTTTCGGTGCCTCCGGTCGCGGCGACGGTCAAGATCATCGACTCGAAGGGTCTGGCGGAGGCGCGCGGCTACGTCTCGCTGCTCAACACGCTCGCGTGGGTGCTCCCGGTGCTCGCGTTCGGCTCGTTGATCGTGTCGGCGTTGATCATGAACACGCGTCGACGCGCCGCGATCCGATCCGGGTTGGTGCTCGTCGCGGGGTGCGCGTTCACGCTCGTGTTGCTGGCGGTGGGTCGTTCCCTGTACCTGGGTGAAGTCAAAGCCGCGAACAAGAACGCCGCCACCGCGGTGTTCGACATCCTCGTGCGCAACCTCCGCTACGGGCTCATGACTTTCGCGGTCGTCGGCATCATCGTCGCGATCGCGGCGTACTTCATCGGTCCGTCGAAGGCGGCGGTGAAGGCCCGGTCGTATGCATCGTCGGGGATCTCGGGGGCGCGCACGCGCGCCGACGGTGCCGGCTTCGACGCGGGCCCGGTCGCGGAGTTCGCCGCCCGCTACCGCAAGGGCATCGAGATCGTGGTCGTCGGCGTGTTCGTCCTGATCTTCCTGGCCTGGGACCGACCGGGGATCGGCACGGTGATCGGACTCACGCTGGTGTGTCTGCTGGTGATCGCCTTCGTCGAGTTCCTCGCCCGGCAGCCCGAGCCGGAGCTGGAGTCGGAATCGGAATCGGAATCGGGTGCCGACGCAGCATCGGAACCGGTGGCGGTTCCGGAGGGTGAGTCGCACTGACGCGCGAACCGATCGACGTCTGCGTCGTCGGCGCCGGCATCGCCGGGTTGGCGTGCGCGCGGGCACTGAGCTACCGGGGCGTCGCGTGCACGGTGCTCGAGGCATCCGACGGCATCGGCGGGCGGGTGCGCACCGATCACGTCGACGGGTTCCTGCTCGACCGCGGGTTCCAGGTCGCGCTCACCGCGTACCCGGAGCTGCACCACCAACTCGATGTCCGCCGCCTGGAGCTGCAGCGCTTCGAGCCCGGTGCCCTCATCCGGGTCGCGGCCGGCTTCCACCGGTTCGCCGACCCCCTGCGCCGGCCGCAGCACGTGCTCTCCACTCTGTTCGCCCCGATCGGGACGCCCCTCGACCGGTGGCGCATGCTCCGACTGCTCGCCGCGGTGCGCAAGGGCCGTCCGGCCGATCTCTTGCGCCGGCCGGAGCCGCCGGCCACGGATCGCACCACCCTCGAGGAGCTCGACGCCCGTGGCTTCTCCGACGGAATGATCGACGAGTTCTTCGTGCCCCTCTTCGGTGGGATCCAGCTCGATCCGCAGCTCGAGGTGTCGAGTCGTCGGTTCGCGATCATCCTGCGGATGCTGGCCGAAGGTGACGCGGCGGTGCCGGCGGGCGGGATGGGCGAGATCCCCGCGCAGCTCGCGGAAGATCTGCCGGCCGGTGTCGTACAGCTCGGCGCATCGGTGCGCGCGATCGACGGCACCACTGCGGTCCTCGATGACGGGCGGCGCGTCGCGGCGCGCGCGCTGGTGGTGGCCACCGAGGGCCCGGTAGCCGCGACATTGCTCGGCCTGGCCGACCCGGGATCGCGCCCCGCGAGCTGCGTGTACTTCGGCGCCGATCACGCACCCGTGCCCGACCGCACGATCATGCTCGACGCCGACCGCTCCGGACCCGCGAGTGTGGTCGCGGTGATGAGCAACGTGGCGCCGCGCTACGCGCCTCCGGGCGGCGCGCTCGTCGCCGCGGAAGTGCTCGGGCCGCTCGCGCGCAACGGGTTGGAGGCCGACGTCCGCCGGCAACTCCGGGGATGGTTCGGTGCCGCGGTCGACGGGTGGGATCACCTCCGCACCTATCGGATCCCGCACGCCCACCCCGATCAACGACCGGGCTTCCCGGCCCGCCGGCGGGTTCGACTGGGCGGTGGCCGCTTCGTGTGCGGTGACCACCGCGACACCCCGGCGATCCAGGGCGCGCTGTTCTCGGGCAAGCGCACCGCGGCCGCGGTGCTCGCCGAGTTGCGCGGCGACGCCGCCTCGTAAGCTCGCACCGGAATCGGGCCGCGGATCGCCGGGTCGTCCCGGCGCTGGGGTGACAGGTGGCATCACGATTGGTCGATCGCGTGCGCGGGCGACGGGCGCTCATCGCGGTGTGCGTCGGCGTGTCCGTGCTCGAGACCGCGCTGGTGTGGGCGTTGGCCCCGGCGTCGTCGCTGGCCCTCGCCACCCAGGGTTCGGCGCCACCGCCGTTCGACGTCTTCCACGACCTGCGGTGGATCGTCGTGTACCACGAGAGTTGGTTCACGTTCGCGCTCGAGCTGCTCCTCATGCTCGCGGTGCGCAGCGGCCTCGTGACGGTCATGGTGCGGGCGGCGTGGCCCCGCGACGTCGCGCCGGAACCGGTGGCGGTCACCGCGCGTCGCAGCGTGATCTTCGTCGCCGTCGTGAGCGTGCTCCTTGCTCCCTGGGCGGGTCTGATGTTCGCGCTGGCGGTCGTCTCGCTGTCGTGGTTGTTCTTCGTCGCCGTCCCCGTGGTGTTGATGCTCGCGGTGCTGGTGGCCGGCGGCGTGGTGACCGGGCAGTGGTGGCGGCGTACGATCCCGCTCCGCACCATCGGTGTCGTGCTGCTCGCGTTCGCCGCGGTCACGTTCTTCGGGAGCATCACCGCGACGTGCCCACCGGCGTGGCGACTGCCGATCGCCGCCCTCGCCGGCCTCGTCGACGCCTGGCTGTGGGTCCGGCTGGTCGACTCGGTGCTCCACCGGCGACCGCCGATCAGGTCGCTCCCCGTCGCGCCGATCGGGATCGTGGCCGTCGTGGCCCTCGTGGTCGGCGGCACGGTGGCCGGATTCCGGCTCTCGCAACACGCAGTGCCCCGGTTCGGGCCGCCGACCGCCGCGGCCGCGACTGCCACCGCCACCGCCACCGCGTCCGCCACCGTTGACCCGGCTTCGCCGGGAGCCGCGGCGTCCGGATGGAACCCGCCGGCGGGTGCGGCCGACACTCCGCTGGTGGTGGTCACCGGGTTCAACACGCAGTGGGACGGGCGGGCCTCGCAGTCGGTGCACCTCGCGGTGCCGCAGTGGCGGTTCTCGTACCGAGGCATGGCCGACGGCGTGGCGCTGCCGTACTCGCGCGAAGACACGCACCGGTCGTTGCGCGCCCTCGCCCGTGAGCTCGCGGCCCAGGTCGACGAGTACCACCGGGTCACCGGCGAGCCGGTCACGGTCGTGGCGGAGAGCGAAGGCGCGCTGCTCGCCAAGGCGTACCTCGCGGCGACGCCCGACGCGCCGGTCCGCAACCTCGTCGTGCTCAGCCCGCTGGTCGAGCCGGGGCGCGTCTACTACCCGCGCACTGGAAGCGAAGGGTGGGGCGAGTTCGGCGGCCTGGAGCTCGAGGGCCTGGCGTGGGCGCTCGGTGGGTTGTCACCGGTGCAGGTCACGCCGGACACGCCGTTCCTGCGGTCGATCGTCGACGACGCGCCCACGTTCCTCGGGCTCATGTCGTGCGCGTTGCCCGGCGTGCGTCAGGCCGCGGTGCTGCCCCTCGACACCGGGGTCAGCGCGCCCGCGCCGCGTCACATCGGCATCCCGTACACGGTCGTGCCTGCGTTCCACGGCGGCATGCTCGACGACGCGACCACTGCCACCGTCGTCGCGCAGGTGATCGACGGGCACCGGCCCACCACGCACGACGCGTGGTCGGTCACCGAGGACGTGATCCAGGCCGGCGCGTCGGCCTGGCAGGTCCCCGCACTGTCCGAAGGCGTGAACGACGCGTGGGCCCACCAACCGAGCTCCGACGATTGCGGCGCGATCCGCGCCCACCTGCATTCGTGGCTGCTCGCCGGCTGACCCGCGGGCTGGCCGACTCGCCGACGCGCGCAGGGCCGGTCAGTCGCTCTTGGACTTGCCCTTGGCCTTTTGCGCCTGCTTCCACGCGCGTACCCGGGCCAGCGACTCGGCGGAGTCGATGTCGGCGACGGAGCGGGGTTTGTCGTCGGAGAACGGTTGGGCGTACTCCTCCCAACCCTTCGGCGCGACCCGGAGCCGCTTGCCGAGAATGGCGAGGAAGATCTTCGCCTTCTCCTCGCCGAAACCCGGGAGCGCTCGCAGGCGGTCGAACAGTACCGCGGGATCGCGCGTGCCCTTCCAGATCTTCGCCGCGTCGCCGTCGTAGTTCTCGACGATGTGCGTGCACAGCGCGTGCGCGCGTTTCCCCATCGATCCGGGGTAACGGTGCAGCGCGGGCTTCTGCTTGAACACCGCCTCGACCGCCTCCGGCGACATCGCCGCGATCGCCGCGCAGTCGAGACCGCCGAGGCGCTCGCGCAACGTGGCGGGGCCGCGGAACGCCCACTCCATCGGCACCTGCTGATCGAGCAGCATGCCGAGCAGGAGGGCGAGCGGGTCGGTGACGAGGAGCTTGTCGGCGTCGGGATCGCCGGTGATCGGAATCGTCGCGGTAGCCATCACCGACAGACTACTGATGGCACCACTTTGGGCGAAGTGATCAGTAGGGTTGCGAAATGTCGACGTCGGAACCGCCGTACCCGGACGACTGGAATCCCGGTGAGACGAGCGCGATTCCCGTCGGCCCCGAACCGGAGCCCACCGGTACCGGCGGTGCCGGTGGTGGCGCGGGCGGATGGGGCCGGGCCCCGAGGGTCGAGCCGTTCGCCATCGCCGCGCTGGTGTGGGCGATCGTCAGCATCGTCATCCCGCTCATCGGCACCGTCATCGCGCTCGTGCTCGCGGCGAAGGCCGCCGACCTCATCCGTCGATCGCGCGGCGAGAAGAGCGGCACGCAGTACGTCACCGCGGCGCGCGTCGTGGCCGGGATCAGCATCGCGTTGTGGGCCATCGGCCTGATCGCGTTCCTCGCGTTGGGTGGGAACGACTCCAGCGACAAGAACGAGGTGGCGGTCCCCACGCAGCCGCCGCAGACCACGTTCCCCGTCGCCACCACGATCACCCTGCCCCCGATCACCGCCACCACCACCAAGCCGGTCACCACCACGACGACGCCGCCGCCGACGATCTCGGTGGTTCCGCCCACCGTCCCGCCGCCTACCGTCGCGCCCACCACGGCCGGGCCCCCGCCCACCACCGCGGCCCCGACCACCGCGCCGCCCACGACGGCACCCCCCACCACCAGCCCCGACCAGGGCAAGGCGGCGGCGGTGCAGGCCAAGCTGCTGAACCGCCCGCAGCTCGGGCCGAGCAACCGCGGCGTGCCCGACGACGACCGTTTCGTCGTCACCTACACACCGGGTGAGGACCTGCTCGTCACGTGGTCGATCAACAACGGCGCCTCCGGGCCCCACCCCACTGGCACCCCTGATTGCGCGGGGCCGCCGACCACGGCACCGCCCACGTCGTCGACCAGCATCCCGTCGAGCACCACGACGTCGACCACGACGACCACCACCACGACGCCCCCGAGTTCGACGACGCAAGCGCCCGGACGCACCACGCAGGAGCAGGCCCGCTACGAGGCGCGGCAGATCCTGTTGTCGATCCGCCCGCAGCTCACGAGCCTGCACCTCGACGTGCCCGGCGTGCAGTTGGTGGGCACGTACCCGATCGATGCCGACGGCGACACCGACGTCGTGCAGGTGTTGTACTCCAAGGCGGCGGTGCAGTCGGTCTTCTCCGACTACAAGAAGGCGTTCGACGTGCCGCCGGCCGAGGTCGTGCAGTGCCTCAACCCGGCGTTCGACCTGAGCTGAGCGCGGCGCCCGCGGCGCTACGAACGTTCCCGCAGGAGATCGCGGATCTCGCCGAGGAGCACGACCTCGTCGCTCTTCTCCTCTGCGTCGTCGCCACCCGCGCCCTTGCGCCGTTTCGACAGCTCCTCGAACGAGCGGATGATCACGAACAACGTGGCCGCGATGATGAGGAAGTTGACCAGCGCGGTGAGGAACCGGCCGTAGTAGATCACGCCGTCACCGATGGTGAACGTGAGACTGTTGAAGTTCGGCTGGCCGAAGATGGCCGCGATGATCTGCATGATCACGTCGTTCACCAACGAAGTGACGACCGCGTTGAACGCGACGCCGATGACCACTGCGATCGCGAGATCGAGCACGTTCCCGCGCATCACGAAGTCGCGGAAGTCCTTCAGCATCTTGTTCATGGTTGCTCCTGGGGTGGGGGGCGGGCTCGGAACGAGGTCGGGCGCGGGCGCGGCGAAGCCCGGCGCGTTCGGTACCGCAGAACGATCAGTGGAGCAGTGAGGGTTACAGGCGCTCCACGACCATCGCCATGCCTTGGCCGCCGCCGACGCACATGCTCTCGAGGCCGTACCGCGCGTTGGCGTCGTCGAGGCCGTTGAGCAGGGTGGTCATGATGCGGGACCCGGTCATGCCGAAGGGGTGCCCGAGGGCGATGGCGCCGCCGTGCACGTTGAGCTTCTCCCACGGGATCCCGAGCTCACGGGCGGAGGGGACCACCTGGGCGGCGAACGCCTCGTTGATCTCGACGAGGTCGATGTCGTCGATCGACAAGCCGGCGCGGCCGAGCGCCTGCCGGCACGCTTCGATCGGGCCGAGGCCCATGATCTCCGGGTCGAGCGCCGACACGCCACTGGCGACGATGCGGGCCAGCGGTTTCACCCCGAGCTGCTCGGCCCGCGCCTCGCTCATCACGAGCACCGCGGCCGCGCCGTCGTTGAGCGGGCACGCATTCCCGGCGGTGATCGTGCCGTTGGGGCGGAACACCGGCTTCAGCTGCGACAGGCCCTCCACCGTGGTGCCGGGCCGCGGGCCGTCGTCCTTGGTGACGACGGTGCCGTCGGGCGTGGTGATCGGCGTGATCTCCCGTTCGAAGAAGCCGTTCTCCTGCGACGCCACCGCGCGGTTCTGCGACAGGGCGGCGAACTCGTCCATCTCCTCGCGGGTGACCTTGGCGTACTCGGCGACGTTCTCGGCCGTCTGGCCCATCGCGATGTAGATGTCGGGGAGGCCCGACAGCGGTTCCCACGATCCCTCGTCGCCGGCGACGCGCTCGCCGGTGCGGGCCTCCGCGGCGGCGAACTTCTCGTTGTGCGTGCCGGGTCCGCCGTCGGACATCCCCGCCTTGAACCGGCTGACCGTCTCGACCCCACCGGCGATGAACACGTCGCCCTCGCCGGCGCGGATGGCATGGGCCGCCATGCGGATGGTCTGGAGCGAGGACGAGCAGTAGCGGTTGACCGTCACGCCCGGCGCACCCTGGATCCCGGCCAGCAGGGCGGTCACGCGGGCGACGTTGTAGCCGGCCTCGCCCGCGGGCTGCGCGCACCCCCAGATGACGTCCTCGATCTCGCCCGGGTCGACGGCAGGGGCCTTGGCCAAGAGGGCCTGCAGGATCGTGGCCCCGAGGTCGTCGGGGCGTACGTCGACGAGCGATCCCTTGTTGGCGCGCCCGATCGGGCTCCGCGCGGTCGCGACGATGACGGCATCCATGGTGGGCCTCCCTGGGGACGGATCCAACGGGCTACCCGAACCCGCGGTGTGCGCCAGACTCTTACCGTGGGCGCGGCCGGCATCCTACTGCTGTCGTTCGTCGTCGGGTCCGTCCCGACGTCGAACCTGGCTGCTCGCGTCACGCGCGGCGTCGACCTCCGCGACGTCGGTGGCGGCACGGTGTCGGGCACGTCGCTCTACCGAGTGGCCGGATTCGTGCCCCTCGCGATCAGCGGGATCCTCGACATCGCGAAGGGTGCGCTCGGCCCATTGCTCGCGGGCACCGGCCGTCCGACCCTGGCCGCGCTCGCGGGCGGGGCGGCGGTCATCGGGCACGACTGGTCGCCGTTCCTCCGGGGCGGGGGCGGTCGGGGTCTGGCGCCCGCGATCGGCGCGCTCCTCGTGAACGCGTGGGCGGGGGCGGTCCTGCTGCTCACGGGCATGGTGCTCGGTCGCTGGGTGCACCAGACCGCGCTCGGTTCGCTGGTCGCCGAGGTCGCGCTCACGCCGGTGCTCGCGATCACCAACGGGCGCGACGGCGCGCTGGCGGGGGCCGCGATCGCGGTGCCCATGATCCTCAAACGCGTGCTCGGGAACTCGCGTCCCTCCGAAGATCGGCGCCGGGTCTATCTGCACCGGTTGCTGTTCGATCACGACCCGTCACCGGGCGCGGCGCCCGGGCTGCCGTGAGCTTCGTCACGCTCGTACGCCGCGCGGGCTACCGCGACCTGTTGATCGGCCAGGGCGTCTCGTCGCTCGGCGACTGGATGGGGACCGTGGCCTTGATGGCCCTCGTGCTGCAGCTCACCGACTCGCCGTTGGCGGTCGGCGGGATCCTCACCCTGCGGCTGCTCCCCGCGGCGCTGGGCGGGCCGCTCGCCGCGCGCGCCGCCGGGCGATGGGACCGCCGGCGGACGATGCTGGCGATGGACCTCGTGCGCGCGGCCATGGTGTTCGCCATCCCGTTCGTGCTCGCACTGTGGTGGATCTACCTCTGGGGCTTCCTCATCGAGGTGGCCAGCATCGTGTTCCTCCCCGCGCGCGATTCGTCGATCCCCGATCTCGTCGGCGACGTCGACGACTACCCGTTGGCCAACGGGCTCATCCTGGGCACGTCGTACGGCAGCATCCCGATCGGGGCGGCCCTGTTCGCGGCGGTGGCCGCGTTGCCGATCAGCATCGCCGGCCGACCGTTCGCCTTGGTGTTCTTCATCGACGCGGCGACGTTCGTGGTGTCGTTCCTCTGCATCTCGCGCCTGCAGCAACTCGGGCCGACGGGCGCGGCCACCGGCGAGGAGCCCGTCGATCTGCGGTTCCGCGACGCGTTCCGGATCCCGCTGGTCGCGGCGGTGATGCCGGCGGCGCTCGCGGTGTCGCTCGGTCTCGGCGCGCTCTTCTCCCTCGGCATCGTGTTCGTACGTAACGTGCTCCATGCGTCCGACGCGGAGTTCGGCGTGCTCATCGCGATGTTCGGCGTGGGCGCGGTGATCGGTCTGGTCGCGCTCCAACGCCTCCCGCGCGGCGACCTGCTGGCCCGAACGCGGGCGGGCGTCGCCTTCATCGGCATCGTGGTCGCGGTGTTCAGCCTCGCTCCCGCGTTGTGGGCGGCCCTGGTCGGCGCGGTGGCGTTCGGGGCCGGCGCCGCGTTCTCGCTCGCCGCCGGCATGGGCGCGATCCAGTCGTCGCTCGACGGCCGGCCGCGGGTGCTCGCGTTCACCGCGTTCCACGTGGTGCTCCGGGTCGGTCTCGCGCTCGCCGCGGTCGGCGCGGGGATCGCCGGCGATCTCCTGGCCGATGTGCACTGGCCGGTCGTCGGCACGCTCGAACCGGCGCGGTTGGTGTTGCTCTGTGCGGGCATACTCGTGCTGTTGAGCTCGGCGCTCGTGCGGGTCCGGGGACCCGCAGAACCAGGAACGGGAGCAGGAGCAGATCCACCATGACGATCGCGATCGTCACCGACAGCGCGGCGGCGATACCGGCCCCGATGGTGGCCCAGCGCGCCATCACCGTCGTGCCGATGTGGCTGACGGTCGACGGCGAGGCGGTGCGGGAAGGGGAACGGACGCTCGGCGAACTGCTGGGCGACGCGCGGGTCACGACGTCGGCACCCACTCCCGGCGAGTTCGTCGCCGCGATCCGGTCGCGGTTGGATGCCGGCGCCACCGGCGTGCTGGTGCTCACCATCGCGTCGGCGATGAGCGCGTCGCACTACGCGGCGACGGTCGCGGCGCGCGAGGTCGGCGACACGGTCCGGGTCGTCGACACCAAGACCGCGGCGGGCGCGCAGGCGTTGGTGGTGCTGGCGGCGGCCGACGCCGCGGCGCGTCCCGATCCGGCGGGCGGCCCCGCCTCGCTGGCCGCGGTCGAGCAGGTCGCGGTCGACGTTGCCGCGCGCGTGCGGCTGGTTGCGAGCGTCCCCGACCTCACGCACCTGGTCCGCAGTGGGCGGGTACCCGGCGTTGCCGGATGGGCCGGCCGCACCCTCGGAATCAGTCCGTTGTTCGAGTTCCGGGCGGGCAAGGTCCACCGGCTCCGTCCCGCGCTCGGGTTCGACGCCGCGGTCGACCGGATGCTGTCGCGGTTCCGGCGCGAGGGCGCGCCCGGGGCGCGTGCGCACGTGGTCGCGCTCCACGCACTGGCCCCCGACGCCGCCGAGTCGTTGCTCGCGCGTGCGGTCGCGGGCACCGCGCCCGGCGCGCCTCCGGTCGAATCGTTCGTGAGTGAGTTCGGCTCCGTGATGGTCGTGCACGCGGGGCCCGGCATCGTCGGCCTCGCCTGGTGGTGGGAGCCACCCTTGTCGAGCGGGTGATCAGGCGCGGCCGCGCGCGACGACCCAGTCGACGGCGGCGAGCACCTCGGGAACCGCGGTCGGGTCGTACGCGTGCCAGGTGCCGGGAACGATCGCCAGCCGCCGGGGCTCCGACGCCGCGTCGTACAGGTCGCGCGCGTTTGCTGCCGCGATGAACGGGTCGCCCTCACCGTGCACGATTGCTACCGGGGCGCCCAATCCGTCGACCAGTTCCACCGGCGGTGCCGGGCGCGGCCGCCGCGACGCGATCCGCACCCCGAGCCGGCGTGCAGCGAACGCCCGGCCGGGAGGAGTGGACGTGATACCCGCGCTCAGCACGCCGCGCGCGGTGCGCGGGAGCCTCCAGTGCGCCGGGCAGCTCACGGTCACGATGCCGGCGATCGCCGGGTCGACGGCGCCGTGGCGTAGCACTGCGATCGCACCCATCGACATCCCGAGCAGCACGACGCGCCCCGCCTCGCGCCGCGCGGCCTCGACCGCGGCGGCCACGTCGTTGCGTTCGAGATCGCCGAGCGTGCACTCGCCGCCGCTGCGTCCGTGGCCCCGCGCGTCGTACGTGATCACGTCGAAGCCGCGGGCGTGGAGGCGCGTCCCGAGGTCGGTGATGTCGGCGTGCTCGGCCGAGGCCGAGAAACCGTGC
Source organism: uncultured Actinomycetes bacterium (assembly GCA_963819735.1). Taxonomy (GTDB): domain Bacteria; phylum Actinomycetota; class Acidimicrobiia; order IMCC26256; family DASPTH01; genus CAWFXC01. The sequence goes on from CAWFXC010000005.1 coordinate 251,342, forward strand.
GCGACCACCACGGTGCCGCGTGGTGCCGAGGCCCGTCGGAAGGTTGCCGCGAGGCTCACGCCGTCGGCGGTGGTGAGGGTCCCGGCCTCCACGGTGCCAGGGTATTGGTGCCGTTCGGGCGATGCGTCTCCCCCTACGATCACGCCGATGCCCGACGGTCCCGACGCCCCCGACGCCCCCGACACGCCTGCCGCCACCCCGAATGCCCCGGGCGACGGGTCCGACTCCCCGAGCGATGCGGCCGCCGCGCTCGACGTTCCCGCGGAACGGGCCCGCCGCCTCGCCGATCTCGATGGCCTCCGCGCCCGCGGCATCGATCCCTATCCCGTCCGCTTCGACCGCGACCGCACCTTGGCCGAGCTGCGCGCCGAGTTCGGCAATCTCGAACCGGGCGCGGAGACCGACGTGCCGGTGCGGGTCGCCGGGCGCCTGCTGTTGATCCGCCGCCAAGGCAAGCTCACCTTCGCCACCATGCGCGACCAGTCCGACAGCATCCAGCTGTTCGTCTCGCGTCGCGAGCTGGGGGAGGAGCGCCACGACGACTTCGACGGACTCGATCTCGGCGACTGGATCGGTGTCGAAGGCACCGTGATGACCACCCGCAAGGGCGAGCTCTCGGTGAAGGTCACCGGCTTCGAGCTCCTGGCCAAGGCGCTGCGGCCGCTGCCCGACAAGTGGCATGGCCTGTCCGACGTCGACACCCGGTTCCGGCAGCGCTACGTCGACCTGATCGTCAACGATGACGCGCGCCGCGTGTTCGCGATCCGTTTCGCCGCGGTGTCGGCCATCCGGCGCGCGCTCGGCGACCGCGGCTTCGTCGAAGTCGAGACACCCGTCCTCAACCACGAGCTCGGGGGCGCGACGGCACGACCGTTCGTCACCCACCACAATGCGCTCAACATCGACCTCTTCCTGCGCATCGCGCTCGAGCTGCACCTCAAGCGGCTCGTCGTCGGCGGCTTCGAGCGGGTGTTCGAGATCGGCCGCGTGTTCCGCAACGAAGGCATCGACACCAGCCACAATCCCGAGTTCACGATGCTGGAGGCGTACCAGGCGCTCGGCGACTACCACGACATGATGGAGCTCACCGAGAGCCTGGTCGTCACCGCGGCGCGTGCGGCGCTCGACGGCAACACGGTGATCGAGCTCCGCGGCACGCCGGTCGACCTGGCCGAGCCGTGGCCGAAGGCCACCATGGTCGAACTCATTCGCGAACACGCCGGCGTCGACATCCAACCGTCGATGACGGTTGCCGCCGCGCGCGCGGTGCTCGATGGCCTCGGGCTCTCGTACAACGAGTCGTGGGGCGCGGGTCGTCTCACGCACGAGGTCTACGACGAGCTGGTCGAACCGAAGCTCATCCGCCCGACCTTCGTGCTCGACCATCCCCGCGAGACTTCACCGCTGGCGCGCGTGCACCGCGACGACCCCACGCTCGTCGAACGGTTCGAGGTGGTCGCCAACGGCAGCGAGCTGGCCAACGCGTACAGCGAGCTCAACGACCCCATCGACCAACGCGAGCGCTTCGAGGCCGAGGCGCGCGCCCGGGCCGCGGGTGACGCGGAGGCCGGCACCGTCGACGAGGACTACCTCCGCGCCCTGGAGCACGGGCTGCCGCCCACCGGGGGCATGGGCCTCGGCATCGACCGGCTCACCATGCTGCTCGCGGGCGTCACCAGCATCCGCGAGGTGATCCTCTTCCCCACCCTGCGCCCCGAAGCCTGAGACTTCGGCAAAAGGACCGAACCGGCGTCGACACAGGCCCTCTGAGGGCCTGCAACGACGCAAGTTCGGGGTTGGGGGTGGGGTCAGTTCGGGGGTGGGGTCAGGGGGCGACGAGTTGTTCGCTGACTTCCCAGAGGCGGCGGGCGGCGTCGTCGTCCTGGGCGGCGCGGCTGGGCGACGCCGGCGCCGACTTCACCCAGTAGCCGCCGGTGATGCCCTCGAGCTCGGGCGCGGACGCGACGTACACCTGGGTCTGCGCGCCCTGCGCGGGGCTCAGGGCGAACGGCTTGAGTAACGGGAACACCAGCGCGCCGAAACGGCCGGTGTCGCCGTCGCGGCCGAAGCTGCTCGCCACGAACCCGGGGTGCACCGCGTTGGTGCTCATGCCGGTGCCGTCCCACCGGCGGGCCAGCTCGCGGGTGAAGAGGATGTTGGCGAGCTTCGTGCGGCCGTACACCGAGAATCCCCGGTAGCGCTTCGTGGTCTGGAGGTCGTCGAACCGGAGCCCGTGACGCGCGCTCTTGTGCGCGTCGGACGCCACGTTGACGACGCGCGCCGGTGAGCCTGCGACCAACTGGTCGCGCAGGAGCTGCGTGAGCAGGAAGGGACCGAGATGGTTCACCTGGAACGTCATCTCGTAGCCGTCTTCGGTCTCGCGGCGCGAGTTCAACACGAGCCCGGCGTTGTTCACGAGCACGTCGAGCCGCGGGAAGCGCGTCCCGAACTCGGACGCGAACCGGCGCACAGAGGCGAGGCTCGCGAGATCGAGCGCCATGACCTCGACGTCGTCGCGCCCGCTGCGCGACCGGATCTCGTCGAGCGCGGCCTGGCCCCGCTGGGGATCGCGGGCGGTGAACACCACCTGCGCGCCCATCTCCGCGAGGGCGACGGCGGTCTCCTTGCCGATGCCGGCGTTGCCGCCGGTGATGAGAACGAGCTTGTCGGCAAGGGAATCGTTCGGTTGCTCCGCCATCGCGCCAATCTACGGCGACGGTCCGGAACCGCCGACCGCCCGCCGTATGATCCGCCGGTGCCGGCCCTTCCCCTCGACGGCGTCCGCGTGATCGATCTCACCACGGTGGTCGCGGGCCCCTACGCGACCCTCCTCCTCGCCGACCTCGGTGCCGACGTCATCAAGGTCGAGGCGCCGGTGGGCGACGTCGCGCGCGATCTCGGCCCGAGAGCCAATCCGGGTATGGCCGCGGTGTTCCTCAACTGCAATCGCGGCAAGCGCAGCGTGGTGCTCGACCTCACGACCGACGACGGCCGGTGCATGCTGAAGCGCCTCACCGACACCGCCGACGTGTTCGTGCACAACATGCGCCCCGCGTCCGCGGCGCGCTGCGGTGCCGACGCCGCGACCCTCACCGACGGTCATCCGGAGCTCGTGCACTGCGCGATCTCCGGTTTCGGATCCGCCGGGCCGTACCACGACCTGCCGGCCTACGACGACATCGTCCAGGCCGCATCGGGCATCGCCGGCGCGCAGGAGTGGATGGCGGGGGAGCCGATGTACACCGCGAGCGCGGTCGCCGACAAGGTGTCGGGCCTCACCGCGGCGTTCGCGATCACTGCCGCGCTGCACCGGCGCGCGGTCGACGGCGGCGTCGACGGCTCGGGCGCCGGTGCGGGCTCGGTGATCGAGGTGCCCATGGCCGAATCACTCGCCGCGTTCGGTCTCCTCGAGCACCTCTGGGGTCGCACCTTCGTGCCGCCCCGGGGTGAGGCCCGCTACCCGCGCATGTCGTCGCCGTTGCGTCGCCCGTTCCCGACCGCCGACGGTCACCTCTCGGTGGTCGTCTACTCCGACCGCGACTGGTCTCGGTTCTTCGCGCTCATCGGGCGCCCCGACCTCGCCGGGGAGGAGAAGTTCGCCACGTTGCACGGCCGCACCGAGCATCTCGACGAGCTCTACACCCTCGTCGGCGAGCATCTCGCGGGCGACACGACCGCGGCGTGGTTCGCGCGACTCACCGCCGCGGGCATTCCGGCCGTGCCCTACAACCGGGTCGACGACCTGTTCGACGATCCCCACTTCGTCGCGGTCGGGCTGCTCGAAGAGACCGAGCACCCGTCGGAGGGCACGCTCCTCCAGTGCGCCACGCCGATCACGTTCGACGGCGCGCACCTGCCGCTCGGCGCGCCGGCGCCGCAGCTCGGCGCCGACACCGACGCGGTGCTGGCCCCGCTCCGACTCGTTGCGTCCGAAGACTCCACCGCCGAGGACACCTCGGCGGAAGACTCCGGCGCCGGGCGCGCGCCGACCTCGCCGTAGCGGCTACTGCGGGCGCGGCGTCGGCTCGACTATCGGCCGGAGCTCGTCGTAGTAGTCGCCGAGGGTGAGCCGGGCGAACGCCTCCGACGAGTACGTGCGTTCACCCAACACGCCGTTGCGGCCGAACAGCACGACCACGATGAAGTCGTAGCGGTCGGTGCCGCCGTCGGCGTTGGTCACGTACGCCACCTGTTCGCGGATCCGGCCGAGGTCGTTCCAGAACTCGGTGCGCACCTCGAAGCGGAGATCCGCGGTTGCCGCGAGCTCTTTCCATCGCGGGAGGAACGCCGCGTACATCCGCTCACACGCTTCGCGTCCGCGCAGGCCGAGCCCGGCGGCCTGCCACTCGTACTCCGGCTCGTCGTCGACCGTGGCCATCACCGCCGCGAGGTCGAACGTGAGCTCCGCCTCGGCGTGGAGGTCGAGCTGACGCCGTCGTGGGTCGGCCGCGTCGGTCATGGCGCCGGTTTATCACGGGGGATGTTGGTAGCGTCCGCCGCCATGACCCTCAGACCAGAAACCAGCGAGTACGACGACGTGACGGTCGAGACGATCGAGCTGGCAGTCAGCGGTGGAACCACCACGGCGGTGCTGTGCCGGCCGGCGGGCGACGGACCGTTCCCGGCGGTGGCAATCGGGGCCGAAGCCACCGGGATCAACTCCTTCATCGTGCAGGTCGCGGCGACCCTTGCGCACCTCGGCTACGTCACGATCGTGCCCGACTACTTCCGCGGCGGCGGGCCCGAGGATCCCGAGGACTACTACGACATCGCGGGAATGGTCGGCCACATCGACGCCCTCGACTTCCGACGCGCGATTCAGGATCTCTTCGCGGGGATCGACTACCTGCAGGCGCGGCCCGAGGTCGACGCGGCGCGCGTGGCGAGCTGGGGCTACTGCACCGGCGCCACGTTGGCGCTGTTCGCGGCCTGCCTGCGCCACGACCTCGCGGCATCGGTGCTCTTCTTCCCCAGCCAGCCGACGTTCGACGTGCTCGACGCCCGGAAGCCGGTGCACGCCATGGACCTGCTCTGGAACATCGCGTGCCCGACCCTCTTCATCATCGGCGAGCTCGACGTCGTGCTCCCGGCCGAGGGCATCGCCGAGCTGCGTCGCCGGTTCGACCAGTGGGACGTCGACGCCCGCATCGTCACCTACGCCGACGCCCAGCACGCGTTCTGCGCCGAGGCCTCCGACTTCTACAACCAGGCCGCCTACGAGCAGTCATGGGACGACGCGACGGAGTTCCTCACGAGCCAACTGGGCGGTCAGCGAGGAGGAGTGCCGGCGTGACCGACGCGCCCGCGCTCGTCGACAGCCCCGACGCGATCACGCCCGCGTGGCTCACCGCGGCGTTGCGCAGTGCCGGCCACGAGCTCACCGTCGACTCCGTCTCGTTCGCGCCGGTGGGTACCGGCCAGATGTCGACGTGCTTCCGGTTGGAGGTGGGCTACGCCGACGGCGACGGTCCCGGGAGCTTCGTGGTGAAGCTCCCGAGCTTCGACCGCGACGCGCGCACGAACGCGGCGATGAGCAACGCGACCGAGGTGTCGTTCTACCGGGAACTCGCGAACGAGCTCACCGTGGATGCGCCGCACTGCTACTTCGGCGCGTTCAGCGATGGCGGCGCCAACTTCGTGATGCTGCTCGAGGACCTCGCGCCCGCCGAGCAGGGCGATCAGATCGCGGGCTGCTCGGTCGAACAGGCCCGGGCCGCGGTCGTCAACCTGGCCGGGCTCCACGGGCCGCGCTGGTGCGAAGCCTCGCTCCCGGACCTCCCGTTCCTCAACCCGATGACGTCGGTCGAGGCGGCCAACGGCACCGGGGCCATCCTGCAGCAGATGACCCCGCAATTCGTGGCCCGCTACGACGTCGGCGCGGCCGACACCGAGGTGCTCGACGCGTTCGCCGCCGGCGCGCCGCGATGGCTCCGCGGTCGGCGCGACCGGTTCGGGCTCGTGCACGGCGACTACCGGCTCGACAACCTGATGTTCGCCACCCCGCGCGGCGGTCGACCGTGCACCGCGGTCGACTGGCAGCTGCTCAGCATCGGCCTGCCCGCACGCGACGTCGGGTTCTTCCTCTCCACCGGCCTGTCCGCCGAGCTCCGCGCCGCGCACGAGCGCGACCTCGTCGACGACTACCACCGCGCCCTCGTCGCCGCCGGCGTGCAGGGGTACTCGGCCGCGGAGTGCTGGGACGACTATCGCTACGCGCTGTTCCAGGCGACGATGATCACCGTGCTCGGCGCGATGTTCGCGCCCCGCACCGACCGCGGCGACGTGATGTTCCAGGTGATGACGGCGCGCTCGTGTGCCGCCATCCGCGACCTCGACGCCCTCGCCCTGCTCTGATCCGCCAGCACTGACCGGCCCGCACCGACCGGCCCCGGCCCGCGCCCCACTTCGCTCACGCGTCGGTGAAGCGGCTCCCGGCGACGGCGATGGTGCGGCCCACCCATTCGTCGTCGACCATCAACGCGGCCAGCTCGGCGTCGTCGGTGCGCGCCGCGCAGCGTGTGCCGTCGGGTGTGTGGGCCAATGCGGCGGCGTACACCGGAGCCCCCTGATCGTGGGCGACGGTGTAGCCGTCGACCACCGCGGGCCCCGAGTAGTCGGTGACGAGCTCGAGGGTCTCGGTGCGGGCGGCGGTCTCGGCCGACGTGTCGACGAATCGGAACCCGGCATCGGACGGGCGCGTCGACCACAACGCCATCCCGTGCTTCGTGATCATGCCGCTGATGCAGCTCACGAGCCCGGTGGTGTCCGGCGCGCGCCGCAGCACCTCGACCATCTTCGCCAGCGATTGGAACGTGTAGTTGTTCAGCGGCCCGCCGCCGAAGGTCATGCCCCCGGTGACGGTGAGCGCCCGGTCGGTCGACAACCCGAGCTCCGCGGCCTGGATCCGCACCGCCACCGGGAAGCAGCTGTAGAGGTCGACGTGATCGGCCGCGCCGACGTCGTTTCCGGTGAGCGCGGCCAGCTGCTCCGCGCCGACGCGCACCGTGGTGCGCGGTCGAGGTGGGCGCGCCGGGAGATGGGCACCATGTCGTTCGACTCCACTGCCGCGAGCGGGTACACCCGTCGTTCCTCGGGAACGCCGGCGCGGTCGGCCGCTTCCGACGAACACAGGATGAACGCCGCCGCCTGGTCGACGTTCCACTGTGAGCAGTGCCACTTCGTGTAGGGCGCCGCGAGCATCGGGTTGCCCGCCGAAGGATGCGACAGGAAGTCGGGGGCGACCGGTTCGCGCCTCCAGGCGTCGGGATTGTCGGCCGCGACGCGGCTGAAGGCCGACCACAGCTCGGCGGTGGCCGCCGCGTCCTCGGCGACCGAGTCACCGCGCGCGGCGCGCAGGCCGGTCTCGAGCACCGAGTACTGCAGCGGTGCACTGATCAAGCCGGCATCGATCTCGGGTCGCGGGATGATCTCGGTCGCAGGGACCAGTGACTCGTCGGGCCGAGCGTCCTCGGATTGCGCGACGTCGACGGCGGCGGTCCCCGTGATCCGCGCCCGGAGATCGCGGTACTTCGCCTCGCCGCCGACCACCAGTGCGACGTCGACACTGCCGTCGGCGATGCCGATGCACGCGCGCGTGAACAGCGTCTGTTGCAGCACGCCGAGCTCGGCGATCACCGAACGCGCACCCGGGGCGCCGAAGCGCGCCGCGAGGAGGCGGCCCGGATCCGGATAGCGCCAGGTCCCCCGCGGCACGAAGACGCTGTCGACCGCGGCGAGCAGCCCCGGAGCACCGGCGTCGGCGCCCGCCTGCTCACTCGCGGCGGCCATCAGGTCGACGGCTTCCAGCGCGGCCGCCGGATCGTCGAGTCGTTGGTGCGCGACCCCGGCGCCGACGAGCACCGGGGTGCGCGGATCGATGGCCACGACCGCTACTTGCGCTGGAAGTTCGGCGTGCGCTTCTCGGCGAACGCCTTCGGGCCCTCTTTGGAGTCGGCCGACGCCATGACCTCCATGCCGAGTGGCTGTTCGAACTCGAACGCCTCGGCTTCGCTCATGTGCTCGGTCTCCCGCAGCGTGCGGAGGATGGCCTCGACCGCGAGCGGCCCGTTGGCGGCGATGAGCGCCGCGACCTCACGGGCCTTGGCCAGGGCTTCGCCGTCGGGCACCACGTAGCTCACGAGGCCGAGCGTCTTGGCTTCCGGTGCCTGGATGTGCCGACCGGTGAGGAGGATGTCGGCGGCCGCCGCGTACGGGATCTGGCGCCGGAGCCTCACTGCCGAGCCACCCATGGGGTAGAGCGACCACCGCGCTTCCGACACGCCGAACCGGGCGCTCTCACCCGCGACCCGGATGTCGGTGCCCTGCAGGATCTCGGTCCCGCCGGCGATGGCTACGCCCTCCACCGCGGCGATGACGGGCTTGGTCGGGCGGTAGGTCTTGAGCAGCCCGCGGTAGATGAAGCCAGGGTCCTCGGCCATCCGGGCCTTGGTGTCGATGGCGTCGGGTTCGGCGACATCGCCCGCGAGCGCACGCAGGTCCATGCCCGACGAGAAGTCGCCTTCCGCGCCGGTGAGGATCACGCACCGGATGTCGTCGTCGGCGGTCACTTCTTCCCACGCGTCGGCGAGCAGCGCGAACATCGTGAGCGTCATCGCGTTCTTGCGGTGTGGTCGGTTCAACGTGACGATCATCACCGAGCCATCGCGCTCGACTTCTACCTGGGCCACCATGACTCCTCGGGTCGACGGAACGCGTGGAGCCTGCCAGGATCTCGCCGCACCGACAAAAGCGGCGCCGAATCGGGCTCGACGCCCGGCCGCCGCTCACGCCCGAGAAATCCTGGGGGGATCATGAAGTTCTGGGCCTCGACGTCGTTCTCGCCACCGGAGCACTACGTGCCCCTCGCCCGCGCCGCCGACGACGCCGGCATCGACGGCCTGCTGATGTCGGATCACATCTTCTACCCGAAGGACCTCACCACGCCGTACCCGTACTCGAAGGACGGCACCCCGATCTGGCCGCCGGACACACCGTGGCCCGACAACTGGGTGATGATCGGCGCGATGGCCGCGGTCACGACGCGCATCCAGTTCGGCACCGCGGTGTACATCGCGCCTGCGCGCGACCTGTTCTCGGTCGCCAAGCAGGTGGGCACCGCGGCCGTGGTGTCGGAGAACCGGGTGAACCTCGGCGTCGGCGCGGGCTGGATGCGCGAGGAGTTCGCGCAGACCGGCCAGGAGTACACGAACCGTGGCAAGCGGCTCGACGAGATGATCCCCGCGTTGCGCGAGCTCTGGCGCGGGGGATGGGTCGAGCACCACGGCGAGTACTACGACTTCGGCCCGCTGCAGATCGAGCCGGCGCCGAGCGCGTCGGTGCCCATCTGGGTGGGTGGCCACTCCGAGCCCGCGTTGCGGCGGGCGGCGACCTTCGCCGACGGGTGGATCGGGAACGCCTACGCGTTCGACGAGGCCGAGCGCCGCATCGGCGATCTGCGTCGTCACCTCGAGGCCGCGGGGCGCGCCGAGCCCTTCGAGATCATCATCGGGCTCTACGAGCCGCCGGCGCCTGCGGTGGTCGAGCGGGCCGCCGCCCTCGGGGTCACCGGCCTCATGTGCGTGCCGTGGTTCGCCGCGCCGCGCGACGACGACAGCGGCGTCGCGGGCGCGAACCGCGGGACCGACCTCGACCGTAAGATCGAGGCGACCTACGCATTTGCCGACTCGGTGATCAAGCCGCTCATCGGTCTCTGAGGTCCTACCCCTGAGGAACGTGTGACGATCGGCGCCGGCAGACTCGACCGCACCCAACTCGAGCGTGCCATCGCCGACGGTGCGATCGACACCGTGCTGGTCGCGTTCCCGGATCTCCAGGGCCGGCTGGTCGGCAAGCGCGTCACCGGACACTTCTTCCGCGAGCACGTGCTCGACGACGGCGTCGACGCGTGCAGCTACCTCCTGGCCGTCGACGTCGACATGAATCCGCTTGCCGGGTACGAGTACGCGAGTTGGGCGACCGGCTACGGCGATTTCGTGTGCCGCCCCGACCTCGCCACCTCGCGCGTCGTTCCGTGGTTGGAGCAGACCGCGCTCGTGCTGTGCGACCTGTTCGACGAGAACACCGGCGACCCGGTGGAGGTGTCACCCCGGCGCATCCTGCAGCGGCAGGTGGAGCGGGCGAGCGCGGCCGGCTATTCGGTCATGTGCGGATCGGAACTGGAGTTCTTCCTGTTCCGCGACTCCTACGAGGAGGCGCAGGCGAAGGGATACGCGGGGCTGCAGCCGCATTCGGCGGTCAACGAGGACTACCACATCCTCCAGACGACTCGCGACGAATACCTCATCCGTCAGATCCGCAACGCGATGGATGCCGCAGGGGTACCAGTGGAGTTCTCCAAGGGCGAGGCGAGTCGGGGCCAGCACGAGATCAACCTGCGATTCGCCGACGCGCTCGAGATGGCCGACCGTCATGTCGTGTACAAGAACGGTGCCAAGGAGATCGCGGGTCTCAACGGACGGGCGCTCACGTTCATGGCGAAGTACTCGATGGACGAAGGCGGTTCGTCGTGCCACATCCACTCGAGCGTGTGGGACGCCGGCGGCGAGTACCCGCTGATGTGGAGCGACGACGCACCCGACCACTTCTCCGACGTGTTCCGCGGCTGGCTCGGCGGCCTGCTCGCGCACAGCGGCGAACTGGCCTGGCTGTTCGCCCCGACCGTCAACTCGTACAAGCGGTACCAGCCCGACTCGTGGGCGCCCACCGCGCTGCTCTGGGGACGCGACAACCGCACCTGCGGGTTCCGGGTCGTCGGTCACGGGGCGGGCTTCCGGGTGGAGTCGCGCATCCCGGGGGCCGACTGCAATCCGTACCTCGCATTCGCGGCCACGATCGCGTCCGGGCTCGACGGGATCGAGCAGGGGATCGAGCCGCCGGCGCGGTTCGACGGGAACGCCTACGAGACCACGGATGCACCTCGGGTGCCGTGGAACATCGTCGACGCGATCGCGGCGCTCGAGCACAGCGAGTTCGCGGCGCGTGCATTCGGTGACGCGGTGCACTTCCACCTCGTGAACACGGCGAAGCAGGAGTGGGTCGCGTTCGCGAACGTCGTGACCGACTGGGAGCGACGCCGATGCTTCGAGCAGTTCTGACCGCCATGACCCGACCGGTGGGGGAGCGCTCGGACGCGCGCCGAAGGTTCGTCGCGCTCGGGGTCGCGCTCGTCGCCGCCGTCGCGGTCTTGGTTCCCATTGTGAGCGCCCGTGGCGACGCGGGCGCGGCCACCACGACGACGACCACCACGACGACGACCACCACGACCACGCCCGTCAGCTCCGCGAACGCGCCGGCTCACCCCGGTACCGATGGTGTGCTGCCGTTCAGCGCCGCGAGCTTCTGGAACACGCCCGTGCCCGCCAACGCGACGCTGGCGCCCTACTCCCGCGCCCTGGTCAAGTCGTTCAACAAGCAGTGGAAGACGAACTACGGGGCCGTCACCATCGCCAACGACGACTTCAGCATCCCCGTCTACACCGTGCCCCTGGATCAGCCGACGGTGGCGGTCACCGTCGGTACCGGCTGCCCGAACCCGTTCGACGTGTCGCTCACCGAGCAGCTCTCGGCGGCACCGATCCCGCCCGACGCGCAGCCGGCCAAGGGCAGCGACCACACGCTCGTGATCTGGCAACCCTCGACCAACACCGATTGGGAGCTGTGGGTCGCCAAGCACGCGTCGGACGGCGCGTGGACCTCGTGCTGGGGCGGCCGGATCACCGACGTGAGCACCGCCCAGGGGTCCTTCCCGTTCCCCTACGGCGTGTCGGCGTCGGGTTTGGCGTACCTCGGCGGCTCGATGAAGGTCTCCGAGCTGCAGGCGGGTGTGATCAAGCACGCATTGTCGGTGGGCCTGGTCGAGACGAAGGCGGCGACCCAAGTGGGGCCGGCCACCCGCAACGACGGCAACTCGTACTCGGCGACCGCGATCCCGGAAGGCACCCGCTTCCGGCTCGATCCCTCGATCGACGTCACCAAGCTCGGGCTCAAGCCGGCCGGGGTCGTGATCGCCCGGGCCCTGCAGCGCTACGGCATGATCGTGACCGACACGTCGGGCGCGGTGGCGCTGCCGGCCGAGAGTGCCCGGTCGTACGTGGCCGCCGGTGAGAAGAACCCGTACACCGCGATCTTCGGCAAGCAGAAGGTGTACGAGGTGCTCACGAAGATCCCCTGGAATCGCCTGCAGGTCGTCGCACCCGCGAGCTGAGCGGTTCGCACGGTGACGGCCCGCGATCGCGGATCACTACCGGAGCTTGGTAACATTCCTTCGTCGTGGTGCTCGACGGCATCGACTTCGAGCTGCACGAGGGAGAGATCGTCGCGCTGCTCGGCAAGTCGGGGTCGGGCAAGAGCACCCTGTTGCGCTGCATCGCGGGCCTGATCGCGCCGTCGACCGGCCAGATCACCTACCGCGGGGAGCCGGTGAACGGCGCCAACCCGGGCACCGCGATGGTGTTCCAGACCTTCGCGCTCCTGCCGTGGCTCACCGTGCGCCAGAACGTCGAGCTCGGGCTCGAGGCGCGCGGCGTGGCCGAGGCGGCCCGTCACGAGAACGCCGAACGCGTCATCGATCTCATCGGCCTCGACGGCTTCGAATCGGCCTTCCCCAAGGAGCTGTCGGGCGGCATGCGCCAGCGCGTGGGCTTCGCTCGCGCACTCGTGGTGGAGCCCGACGCATTGCTGATGGACGAACCCTTCTCGGCGCTCGACGTGCTCACCGCCGAGAACCTCCGCGGTGAACTGCTCAAGTTGTGGGCCGGTGCCGACTTCCCGACCCAGGCGATGCTCATCGTCACCCACAACATCGAAGAATCCGTGCTGCTCGCCGATCGCGTCTTCGTGCTCGGGTCGAACCCCGGGCGCATCCGCGCCGAGCTCGAGATCGATCTGCCGCGGCCGCGCGATCGGCGCGACTCGAGCTACATCGAGCTCGTCGACCACATCTACGAGATCATGACCGGCCGTCGTGAAGCGGAGACGGAAGCGGCCACGATCGCGCCGAACACCACGATCTCACCGGGCGAGCAACCGTTGCCCGACGCGACCGTCGGCGGACTCGCCGGCCTGCTGGAGATCCTCGTCGCCGTCGGCGGACGGGAGGACCTGCCCAAGCTGGCCGAGCAACTCAACTTCGAGGTCGACGATCTCCTTCCGCTCGTCGACGCCGCCGAGCTGCTCGGCTTCGCCACGGTCAAGGACGCCGACCTCGAGATCAGCGAGGCCGGGCGCGAGTTCACCGCCGCCGACATTCTCACCAGCAAGGAGCTCTTCGCCCGTCACGCCTACGAGCGAGCGCCGCTCGTGCGCGCCATCTGCAGCGCGCTGGCCACCACCACCGACGGCAATCTCAGCGAGCGGTTCTTCCTCGACGTGTTGCGGCGCAGCTTCGGTGAGCACGACGCGCAACGCCAACTCGAGCTCGCCATCGACTGGGGTCGCTACGGCGAGCTCTTCGAATACGACGCGAGCTCGGGCCAACTCGTCCGCGACCGCGCCATGGCCGGCCAGATCGAAAAGCCGGCGAGCTCGTGAACCGCGACGACGTGTGCGCGATCGCCGGTCAGTCGGCGAACAGCCGAGGGAGGCCGGCGATGGTGACGACCTGCGCCTGGCGGGGGAACACCTTCTCGGTGAGGACCGCGTGCAGTTCGGGATCGGGATCGGCGCACCCGTCGGCGAGGACGAGTATCTCGTAGTCGTGGTCGGCGGCGTCGCGCACCGTCGACAGCACGACCCCGCTCGTGGAGATGCCGGCGAGGATCAGCGTCGTGATCCCACGTTCCTGCAGCTGCTCGGCGAGGTCGGTGGTCGAGAACGCGCCGACGCGCGTCTTGCGGACGACGATGTCGCCCGGTTCCGGTGCGACCCGATCGTCGATGGCGGTGGCCGGGGCGTCGTCGTCGAACGCGCGGTTCGCGTTGGCGGCCGCGAAGGTCCGGTTCGTCGCGGGCACCGCGGCATAGTCGGCGTCCCGGAACGCCACGCGCACGTAGCCGACGTGCACGCCGCGGGCGCGTGCATCGGCGATCGCACCGGCGGTGCGGTGCAGGAGCGCGTCGGCGTCGGGGAGGCGCTCGAGGATCGCGCGCTGGTAGTCCATCACGAGGAGTGCGGTGCGACGCGGGTCAATGGTGGCGGAACTCTCGGTCATGCGACGCTGCCCCTTCTCACGACCGTCTTTCGTCGGCTGTCTCGACGGAATCTACCGACCCGTCCCACCGTCGCTCCGGTGGGGTGACTGGACTCCCTCCCCGCGCGGGTCTACGTTCGCAAGGCCGAGAACACACTGACCTCCGCGCCGCGAGGCGCGCGCGTCGGCCTCGGGGGGAACGATCCGACACGGATCAACAAGGGTCCGACCAGCCAGGAGGCGGTGGGGGTATGTCGAGGCACGGCGGCAAGATCGCGGTGATCGGCTTGGTGACGCTCGCGTTGGCGGGATTGAGCGTGTTGCCGGCCGGTGCCCAGTCGAGCACTGAGAAGCCGAAAGCCACGGAGATCGGCGTGACGCCGACCGAGATCCACATCGCGGTCATCGCCGACGTCGACAACCCGTTCGCCCCTGGTCTGTTCAAGGGTGCGGAACTCGGTGTGCAGGGCGGCGCGAAGTACATCAACAGCAAGGAAGGCGGCGGTGGCATCGCCGGCCGCAAGCTCGTGGTCGACTTCACCGACTCCCACCTGAACGCCAACGACTCTCGCAACGCGACGATCACCGCGTGCCAGAACGACCTCGCGATGGTCGGTGGTGCGGCGCTGTTCCTCTCCAGCGTGTCCGACATCACCACCTGCAAGGACCAGGCCGGTCAGCCCGTTGGTCTCCCCGACATCGGTTCGGTCGTCACCGGCGTCCCCGAGACCTGCGCACCTACGTCGTTCCCGGCGATCGGCGCCGCGATCGACTGCGCGACGATTACTCAGAACCCGCAGACGTTCTACGGGAACGCGGGGCCCGACAAGTGGCTGCTCTCGAAGAACAAGGGCGGCCTGCACGGCCCGATGGTCATCGGGAGTGACACCAAGGATGCGGCGCGCGGCGGCACGATCCTGGCGCTCACGGCTCAGGATGCGGGCATCAAGGCCGATCAGGGCACCACGATTCCCCGGTCGGGCCGCGATCCCCAGAGTGCCTACACGCCGATCGTGCAACAGATGAAGACCGACAATTCCAACTACTCGTTGATGACGTCGGACGCGAACAGCGCGCTCCTGTTGCGCAACGAGGCCACCCTGCAGGGCCTCGACTCCTCGAAGATCGCCTGGGAGTGCGTGTCGTGCTACGGCAACAGTGTCGTTACGAGCAACGCGGCGGCGTTCGAGGGTGAGTACCAGTTCCTCGGCTTCCTGCCGTTCGACGAGACCCAGTACAACAAGACCCTCGCCGGGTTCATCAAGTACGTCGGGAAGAGCAACGCCGACCAGTTCTCGGCCTACTCCTTCGAAGCCACAATCGCCTTCGCCGACGCGATCAAGGCCGCGGTAGCGAAGAACGGCATCAACGGCATCACCCGCACGTCGACGATCGAAGGCATCAAGACGCTCACCGACTTCAACGCCGGCGGGATGGCGGGTACCCACTCGTTCAAGACCGCCCGCACGACCAACTGTTTCGTCGAAGAACAGTTCAAGAGCGGGAAGTGGGTGCGGGTGTACCCGACCAAGAAGGGCACCTTCGACTGCAAGGCATCGAACGGCGTCGCAATCAAGCAGAATCTGCTCGGTAACTGAGTCTGCGGCCCGGAGGTCGACGACCTCCGGGCCCGCACGGTCAGGGCTGCCTTGACGGCGGTGCGATCGTCAAGGTAGCCTTGACGAATGTCGGATGCACAGGAAGCCCGCCCCGTTCCGCCTCTGATGACGGCGACGTGGCAGACGGCGCTCACCGATCCCGATCCGCTGGTCGCGCTCGGCGCGACCCGGGCACTCGCCGGGCTGCTGTCGACGTGGGAAGCACGGCTCGTCGGCGAAGCAACGGCAGCCGGTGCCACATGGGAGACCGTCGGCGCGACCGTCGGAGTCAGTCGGCAAGCGGCCTGGGAGCGGTTCCACGACGACGCACAGGAGTTCCGTCGGCGGGTGAAGGCGGAGTTCCAGGACCTTCGAAGTCGTCACCGCGAGGAGATGGGCGAGCTGCGCGGCAAGGTGAAGACCGAGGCTCGATCACGGCGACGCGTGCACAAGACCTGATCGATCGCCGAGTCGGGTCGACCCGCGTCGGTGCTACTGGGACCCGCCTGATGTCTGCTCGAGTTGCGAGAGGTTGATCGCGTTGGTGGGCGCGCTCGGTACCTTCGCCGATCCGTACTCGGTGAACAGAACCTGGTTGTTCTTCTTCGCCCCGGTGCCGACGATGCCCAGGATGTAGGGAGTGCCGCTGGCGGCGACGTAGAGCGTTCCGTTCTTGGTGCCGTCTTTCAGGGGCACCGCCTTCTTGCCGTGGAAGTTCGTGACCGCTCCCTTGGCGACCGTCCCGGTGGCGGTGAGCGATTGCGTCAACGTCGACGCGTCGAGCAGCGCCGCGAACGAAGCGAAGTCCGGATCTGCGGTCGTGGTCTGCAGCCACTTGCCGGCCAGCAACTGACCTGCGGCTGCGGTCCCGGCCAGCTTGGTCCAGGACGCCTTGTCGGCCTTCAGGTAGACGTTGGGCGGGACGACCACGATCTGGATCGTCGCGCCGCGGGTGGTGACGGTGCCGCCCCCACGGCCCTGGCTGCTCACGAGGTTCATCGAGGTGCGCTTGCCGCCCTCGACAACCGATCCGGAGATCCTCACCGTCTCACTCGCCGCCGTCGCCGCCTTGGCGTCGGCGAGAATCGTCGTCGGGTCCTTGCTCGCCTCACTGCTGCGCGCGGACGTGACCGTCGCGCCGGCGGGCCCGACCCACAGCGCGACGCCGACCACCGCGGCCGATCCACTCATCAGAGTTCGACGCATCGCCCCTACCCGCCTCTCGTCACTTGCCCTCGTTGTCTTGGTGACTCCTGGCGCGTCGTCAACGGCGAAGTGCCCTCGCGTCGCCATTGCGTAGTTACGACACGAAACCGGCCTCGATGAAGCGTCGATATCCGACGAGTTCAGCCCCAAGGGCCGAGACGCGGCCCGGGGGACCTTGCGGGGGAGGAGTAGAGCTGAGGGGAATCGAACCCCTGACCCCTTCCATACCATGGACATCGAGGACCTCGCGCATCCGTCACGATGCGCTGATGCTTTGCAGGAACAGGTCATACCCGCGTCTGAGTTCGTCACGAGTCTTTGCGATTCACGCAGACTTTGACTCCCAAACGACACTCGTGAGCGATCTCTGAACCCGAACGGACCGGGTGTTCAGCGGCCGGCAAAACAGAACGCGCCAGGAACGGCGCGGTGAATCGCTTGAACGGGTGCGACCCAAAGCGATGCGTGCTGCTGGACGTGCAGTCCGGAAGGTCTGAAATCCAGCCGCGTCGGCTGCAACGAACAAGACGCTGAAGAGCCGGCCGGGCTACACCCCGGCCAATTCTTCGCGTCCGTCCGAGCCGGCCTCTCAGCCTCACTTGAGGTGGTCGTCTACCCACTGAGAGAGTTATCGTCGGAGCGGGCTCCGGATGTTCGCCCTCTCGTCAACCTTTCCGCGGGAGAGCATGATCTTCCGCCTGCCCAGCTCGAAACCCCAGCCCCGCCCCCGCCGGAGAGGGCTGGGGTTTCGACATTCAGGCGTGACGACAATTGCCGGCGCCGACGTTGACCGCCGCGGGTTTGCTGTGGGCCTTGAGCAGGAAACAGAAAAGTGGAGGACCGCCCGACGGCTGCTGAACGTCGGGCGGTCCTTCGCGTTTACACCGACAAACTGGTGGGAATCACTGCGTCACCAATCACAACGAACGGGGGTAGAGATGATCATCCTTGGTGTGATCCTCGCACTTCTCGGTTTGCTGTTGTCCGTCCCGCTTCTGTGGGTACTCGGACTTGTTCTCATCGCAGTCGGCGTGGTGTTGTGGATCGCCGGTTCGATGGGCCGCGAGGTCGGCGGCAGACGCCACTACTACTGAGCCGCTGTCGTAGCCGCGAAGTCGAGGACCGGTCGGATCAGGCTCCCCAGCCCCCGGCCGGTTCTTCGCGTTCAGGCTGGGGTACCGATCTGCGCGCTCGGTGAGATGCTTGCTTCTTGAGCGGCAACTTGCGATGGAGGAAACGTCGGATGGGCAACTCAGCAACCGGCGTGCTCTACGCGTTGGCGATGGTCGCCGTCGTGGTAGGGGTGGACCTTCTGTTCTTCAGAGGCAAGACGTGGACCTGGGAACGGCTCGCGGCCAACGTCGGCATCGTCCTCGTGTTCGGCGCGTTCTACTTCAGGTTTCTGGGCAGCTCATGAGTCGCGGTGTACGACAAACCCCGAGAAAGCTGCATCGTCTCCGGGATTCTCGTGCGGGTGTTTCACATTGTTCTCATTTGCGGAGCGCACGATCGGCAGATCCGCCTTGGACGCCCCGCTCTGGTCCAAAGGCGAAGCCGGGGCGCATCGCCACTCACGGCGTCCCGGCGCCAAAATGTCGAAGCGTCGTAGAGACCCTCCCGCTTCTGGGTCTGCACGTGCGACGCTCCGACAGGGCCCCAGTCGGCTTACCGAAACTTCAGGAACCGATCGAACAGTGCTCCTCAGCCCGCCGGCGGGTTCTTCGCGTCAGCGCGGGAGCAAGTGCTCGCCGGTTAGGCGGCCTTCCATCCAGTCGAGCGCCTCCCGTTCCGTCAGGAACGACGGCCACCGGTAGTCCGTCCCGCGATGCCACTTGAAGACCGAGCCTTGGACCTCGTCGTCGACCCGCTCGAGATGGAAACCGAACCTGGATGCTTCGAACTCCACTTCCTGCGTCGTCATGAGAGTGACCTCCCCCTTAGAGATCCGCCAAGGTGAAGGCGGGAGCCCCCGGGACCTAGGAAGACGGGGACTCCCGCACTGCGCCTCGAAATCGACGCCCGGTGAGGCGGACGCCGCTGACCCTTCGAGACAACCGATCCATACCCGCGTTGCGTCTGCCAAAACGGGGTTCGTAAAATCGCGAACGGCC
The DNA here is from genome assembly GCA_963819735.1 of uncultured Actinomycetes bacterium. Classification (GTDB taxonomy): domain Bacteria; phylum Actinomycetota; class Acidimicrobiia; order IMCC26256; family DASPTH01; genus CAWFXC01. The sequence continues at coordinate 270,403 of CAWFXC010000005.1, forward strand.
AAACAGTGGGGCCGATGTTTCTGGATTGGGAGCCCAGCAACGACAGGGGGTGAGCGTATGAGTGGTGTGGGGCCTCTGGCCTTGACGCTTGTACACGCCAATGGCACAGCAGTGATCGAAGCCGAGGGCGAGATCGACATGGCCACCGTGCCGGAACTGCGAGAGTTCCTCAACTCGCTCGTCGGGCACGTCGTCTTCGATTTGGCGGCGGTGACGTTCCTCGACTCGACCGGTATCGGCGTGGTCGTTGCCGCCCGAAACCGGTTGATTGCCGCTGGCGGCGACCTCCTCTTGCGGTCCCCGCGGGGGATCGTGCGTACCGCACTCGAAACGGTCGGGATGGCCGACTGGATCGAGACGGAGAGCCAGCCGACCTAGTCGCCCGACTTACCGGCGCGCGTGAACGAAACCGTGTCACACGCGCGTGCTGCTGGGGACCCAAGACTCCTGGCGGAATCGAAGCGCCGCGCATCCTTGTTTGAGGGCCGTGGCGCTTCGACGCGCTCGCGACGAAACCCCAACCCGTTGAGCTTGGGGGCCAGAAGGGTTGGGGTTCCGCCGGTTGTTGTAAAGCGGAGAAGAGTCCGCTGACCTTGTCGTATCCGCGACGTGGCGCCGGAAACAACAAGAAGCCGTCGGGCTCGTCCGATTCATCGCCGTTAGCAGCAGGTACCCATCGGGTAGTCATTGGTCGACGGAGGTCCCTGACCGCCCCGCCCGTATCGCCCGCGGTCGGCTGGGCCTCCGTCACCGCGATCGTCAGGTCACTTCGGGTGCGACCGCCGTTCCTGCTCGGTCCATACCTGTAACCCCTCACCGAGGATGACTTCGTGCATCTCACCGTGGTCTCATTGTGTGGCGCGCACGCTCACGGCCAGGTCCGGGAGGAGTGCCCTCTCCCTCGGGCTGAGTCGAAGCGCCGCATCCGCCACCCAGGCCTCCGCGGCGCTTCGGCGTGTGTGGCCGAATCTGCATCGTTACGGCTCGGGCGCGTCCCCCCACCGGAACCACAGCTCCTGAGCGGCGTCCCACGATTGGAAGTATCCGCAGTTTGGGCACTGGTAGACGCCGCCGTCGCTGCGGGTCGTGAGGCTGTACGCGATCGCGCCGCGGCAGGCCGGATTCATGCAATCGGTGGTGGCCGCCATCGCCACGAAGTCTTTCGGAATCGGGTCACCAGTGCAACGCTTTCCCGGGCTTCGGGCACCTGCGTGCCAAAATGTGCACAGCAGAATGGTGGGTGGATTGCGCGGATCATGGCCGATCCCGAAGGCAACGAGTTCTGCCTCGTTCACAACCCGTCGAAAGTCGACCAGTGGTCTCCCGATCCCGACGAGGTAGTTGTCCGCAACGAGGGACGGATCGCCGAATCCCGCTAGCCGTCGCACCACATTGCCGGTCGGCGCCGCCAGTGCGGCAGGCAAGCGTCCGGTGGGTTGAAGACCCGCGAGATCTCTCAGCAGGTTGACGACTCGATCAGGACGTTCCTCTGCCGGGCCGCTGAGCCTTCGAGGAGTTCAAGCGCCTTTTCGGATTCGGGTCACGAATGCAATGCTTCTGTTACGGCTTCGGGCAGCCCGTCCAAGTTGCTCAGAGCCCGTGTTCCCCCGGCCTGTCCTCGCTGGGCAGGCCGGGGTTCTTTGATGATGGACCCACCCTTGTCATCGCCGGTTCCGCGTGGTGCACTCATGCCGTGGCGCCAACGCTCGACGAGATTGCAGAACAGCTTCGCTCGGCATTCGCGACCAAGGATCTCGACGCGTTCGGACAACTCTTGGCCGAGGACGCACGGTGGGGCGATGACAACCACCCGAATCGATGCCGCGGCCGCTCCGACGTGATCGCAACCTTCGACCGACTCCTCGGCGAAGGCGTCGACGGCGACGTCATCGAGACCATCATCGGGCCGAAGGGAATCGCCGTCCGGCTACACGTCCACTGGCCGAATCCCGGCGAGGGCCGTGGCATCAACTTTTACCAGGCATACCTCGTTTCGGCCGGTCTCGTCACCGAGATCCAACGTCACGACGATCGAAAGTCGGCCGTCGCCGCAGTCGCCGGCTGACCGTCAAGCGCCTGGAACGCGACGAACCGCCGCTACCCGGAGGGCGCGAGGTCCGCAACGAGCCCTCGGTCTGGACTCACGTGAAGATTGCGGCTGACTTGCGACAACCTTCAGTCGGGTTCAGTTCGTGGTGACCGGGAACAAGCCCCGCAGCTCCGATTCGCTGTAGTCCGACGCGTCAGGCGGCGGCGGTGCGTTCCCCGTCGCGCTCTCGACCGCTTCGAGGACCAAGCACTTCGCTACGAGGTGCACGTCCGGGAACTCTTCAGCCAACCCGTGAGATACAGCAGCGTTGCTTTGTGTTCCTCGCTCCCGTACAGCACAAACGGGGTCAGCTCACGCCGGCACGGAACCGAGTTCAGCGCACACGACCGGCGGCCGAAAATCCCAACGAGGTTCGACCGGGGCCGTGCACGTTAAGCCGGTCGGTGCCTCACGTTCGGAGCCCCAGCCATGCCCTCGTCGGGACGGCTGGGGCTCCGACACTCTGCTTACCGTCGCGTGTTCCGGTGATACTGCGCACCGCTCGGCGCTGTTACCAGCCCCAAACAAGCCAGATACGGCTGAAGTCCTCTCGCGGAGCCTGGCCAGAACCGCTGCTGAACGAGCAGAGCTGCTGCCGCAGGAACGGCGACGAGGTCGGCCTCACAGGGGACATCTATTCACGAATCGTTACAGGCGGAGGGCGGGTGGCCGATACCAGCTAGGAAGCACGGGCACCTGCCGAGCCCGCGTTCTCAGGATTGGGTGATGATCAGTCGCGAAGAGATCTCCCTGAGTGGATCTGCGCTGCAGAGTTCCCGCCAGCGGCTGGAGCACATGGGCGGGCTGATGGGCGTGATCGGCGTGGTCTTCGTCGCCGCACTCAGCATTCCGGCCGCTATTGCTGGAACCGCGCTCGCCTCGGGTGTGGCACGCTATTTCGTCTCAGCCGGGGTGCTGGCAGTCTTGTTCACCCCGGTGGTGTTCGGATTCGTGTACGTGGCCATGAAGCAACAGGCCACGCTCGACCAGACGATGGAACGCCTCGAGCAGCAGCTCATAAACGCGTTGGACCAGTCAGAGCGTGAGGCGGGACGCCACGCGAGGCAAGTCCGACGCCAGGAGTTCGAAACCCGCCTGGCGAACGCGCTCGAGATGGCTGAAGGTGAAACCGAAGTCGTCGACGTCGTGGAGCGAGCCTTCGCGTCGAGGCTTCCCAATTCGCCGACGGAGTTGCTGCTTGCAGACAACAGTCATGCCCACCTCACCCGAGTAGCAGTGTCGTCACCATCAGGTATCCCACCCATGTGCGCGGTCGATTCGCCCGACCAGTGTCCGGCGGCTCGCCGCGCGCAGACGCAACGCTTTCTCGACAGCGACGCACTCGACGCATGTCCCAAGCTGCGAGGCCGCGAGCAGGGGCCCTGCGCGGCGGTCTGTGTTCCCGTATCGATCATGGGCCGCACCGTCGGTGTCATCCACGCGACTGCGGAAGTGGGCGACCCGTTCACCGAGACCGCGGAACAAGACCTCGCGACGCTCGCCAGCCTGTCCGGAGCACGGATCGGCCTCTTGCGAATGATGACCGACAGCCAACTGCAGGCATCGACCGACAGTCTCACCGGACTTCTGAACCGCCGCTCCCTCGAAAACAAGGTTCGGATCTTGCGAGAAGCACGCACTCCGATGGCCGTCGTGATGGCGGATCTCGATCACTTCAAGGATCTGAACGACACGCACGGACACGAGACCGGTGACCGCGCGTTGCGACTCTTCGCCGAGACCCTCAAGTCATCGCTGCGCAGCCACGATCTCGTCTCGCGCCACGGCGGGGAAGAGTTCGCGGTCGTGTTGCCACGCTGCACCCCCCGAGAAGCTGAAGCCGCGCTCCACATCGTCCAAGAGAACCTGAAGTCCTCACTCGGCGCCGCCGGCCTACCCGCATTCACCGCCAGCTTCGGAATCATCGAAGCACGCGATGGCGAAGACCTGGCCCACAGCATCACTCGGGCCGACGCGGCCCTGTTCCAAGCCAAACACGATGGGCGCGACCAGATTGTGGTCCACGACGAAGCCATCCACACCGCCATCGCCGAAACCCAAACCCCGCGCACCCGAACCCAGACCCCACCCCACACACTGCCCCAAGACCCGCAAGCGTCCTAACCGGCTGGCATCCATCGGTACGACAAGAGGCGCGAGCCGCCCGAGCGCTCATCGCAGCTTTCGCAACTACCGCCGCCCGCCTAGCTACTGGAGTGCATGGCGAAGTCGTTCGCTCGGAGGCTGCTCAGTAAGTAACGCTGCCATGGCGAGGAGGCCGTGTCCGCAAAGCGGCTGTGCCTCCTCCGGCGGCCAAGGCACCGACGCGGCAGCGCGAAGCGTGTGCGCGTCCCAGTCGGCAAAGTCCGCCAACGTCAGCGCCGCGAGTCCGAAACTTCGCGACCAAGCCGTCACCCAACCCCGGTCTTCGATCGCAGGGATCGAGTCTTCGTAGAGCGGCTCCTCCAGCCGTTCGGCCTCGAACCACAGTTCGGCTGTAGTCGCCATGTTGGTCCCCGCACCTGCCCGCGCTGATGGACTCAGAGGCCAGTCTGACAGGTTCTGGTTTCTTGCGCTGCGAGACAGCGAGGCATCGATCCGAGGACACGGAACGGAAGCTCCAAGGATCCGCTCGAGTCGGAATCGGCCCACGGAGTGAATGAGCGAAAATGAGCGCGCTCGCCGTCGGGCTTCCCGAACGGTTCCCAGAAAACTCGCGCGATTTCGGAGCTGGGTCCCGCGCCCCTTGCATGGCGAAATTGCTGGGGGTGCACCGGGGTCGCGAAGCGCGTTGTGGTGACCCAACGCCCGCCCGGCCAGCACCTCGTGATGTGCGGTGGTGTCTCCTATATATGGGGCGGCGGTGGGTGCCCACACTGCGGCGGGAGCGGCCGAAACCGCTGTGACCTGCGCCGATCGGAGTGGAGCTGAGGGGAATCGAACCCCTGACCCCTTCCATGCCATGGAAGTGCTCTACCAACTGAGCTACAGCCCCGGAAACTAGCGGGGGCAAAGGATAGCGGCTCGGTAGGGTGTCAGGCAGACGGCGTTGGGACGACCGGAGTGCACGCAAGTGCACACAACCTTGGGAGTCCACAACGTGTCCATCCAGAAGCGCACCAACAAAAACGGCACCACGTCCTACGTCGCTCGGGTCCGGGATGCCCGTGGCAAGCAGCACAACCACACCTGTTCGAAGCGAGCCGACGCGGTGAAGTGGCACGCCGCGAAGATCACCGAACTCGCCACGGGCGTGAGCGCTCCCGCTCCGGCACGGGTGACCGCGGATGCGTTCGTGGAGCAGTGGCAGGGCGGGCAGATCCATCTCCGTCAATCGTCGGCAGCAAATGACGCATCGATCATCAAGACGCACATCATCCCGACGTGGCAGGGCGTGCCGATCGCGAAGGTTCACTTCATGATCGTGCAACAGTGGGTGGCGTCACTCAGCGACACGTTGAAGCCGTCCACCGTCGTGAAGATCCATTCAACGTTCAACAAGATCATGAAGGACGCGGTGCGGGCGCAGGTCATCACGTCGAACCCGTGCGAAGGCGTCCGGCTGCCGAAGATCGAACGGCGTCAACCCGAGATCCCGACGCCGAAGCAGGTAGCTCTGCTCACCGAGAAGATGGACCCGCGGTATCGCAGGTGGGTCATCACCGCGGCCTATTCGGGGCTGCGCTTCGGTGAACTCGCCGGTCTTCGGTGGGGCCACGTCAACGTCCTCAAGAAGCGCATCCACGTGGTGGAGACCGCCTACGAACTGCCGTCCGGCGAGATCACCTTCAACGGCTACACGAAGACCTCAGCGGGCAAGCGGGTGGTTCCGGTGCCGCAAGTCGTCCTGGACGCTCTCGGGGCTCCACAAGGGCCTGAGGAACTCGTGTTCACCCGACCCGAGGGTGGAGCGCTCGCACGCTCGGCGTTCCGGGATCGCTTCTTCCTCCCGGCACGTGAGGCAGCCGGTCTGCCGAACCTGACGCCCCACCACCTGCGGCACTATGCGATCAGTTTGTGGGTGGCGAGTGGTGCCGACATCATCCGAGTGAAGAACTGGTCCGGCCACTCGCAGCTTCGCATGCTCGACGTGTACGCCCACCTGATGCCGGACGACGAGCGCGACGACCTCATGGTGGAGCGGTTCGACGCCATCGCCCGGAAGGCTGCCGATGGGTAACAGAGGCTCTACCACACTTACTGTGCGAGGAAAAGAGCCGTAGCCAGTTGTGCGGACTCGACCATCTCGTCAGTCAGGTCGCGGTCAGCGGGATAGACGCAGGCAAGCCAGCGCAGACTGCCGAACTCATCGCCTGCGAACTTGCGGGTGGGGGCGAGCACATCGGTCATCTGCACGATGTGTGCTTCGGCCAGTCGAACGGCAGCACGGCGGAACGACGAGCGCAGATGCGGCGTGACGGCCATCTCGTGCTCGCGGGCGTAGAACTCGGTAAGCACCGCAACCGGCACCAACAGTTCCTCGTCGCGGTCGCCCGACCTGGCGATACGATCGAGATGCTCGGTGATGAAGCGCTGAACGGTTCCCGGTCCTCGGCTCATGGAGATAAACGTAGCAGGGGCTCTACTGCATATATAACTCTGCTGGCGCGAGCTTGCAGAACTCGTGACGCTCGGGGTACACGAATCATTCGCGGGAATGATTTCCTGCGCGAGCAGGATTTGTGCTCAAGCACAAAACGCCGCGGCGGGTGAATGCGGGCGTTGGGACGTTTTCACTCACCCGCCGCGAGCGATCTCAGGGCGTCTTCTTCCGCTTCCGATTTCTGGCCTTGTCCGCCGTTCGGATCTCGAAAAGCTCCGTCGCGTTCGGGACCAACACCCGCGCATGGGTGCCGGTCGGATGGAGACAGGTACCGAAGTGCCGCTCCAAGCCGGTCCAGTCGGTCTCCGATCCGGCGACGTACGAACATGGAGCTATCCGGCAGCGTGTAGGCCACCCACGGTTCGCCAACGTCGTTTTCGAACTCGCGGACCACGACAGCGCCCGCATCCTGGAGGAACTTCCGGAAGCCACGCTCGGCTTGCTCGACGTCGGTCATGAAATTGCCGACTTCTCGACAGAGACGACCTTGAGCGCTCGCCGGACCAGCAAGCCACGATCGCCGTGGTGACCCGTGGTACCTCGGGCGGCAGCCTCATAGCTCCATGAAGTCCCACTCGGACCCCATGACCCACCGGAGCGCCGACAACTTCCCGTGCCAGAAGGCGACCTCACAGTCCCACTCCGGTTCGCGGACCTGTTCGGCGTTCAACAGGCGTTCGGCGGCGGCTTCCATCCTCTCCAACTGATCCGGAGTGAAGGGGTGATCACCAAGTTCGTCAAGCTGGAGGTAACGAGTTACGTACCACAGTTGACGGATTAACGCTTCCTCGGCTTCCCTGATCTCTTCCTTGGTGCGCGGTTCGTCCTCTGAGACGAAGGTGTGATCGTGGACCTGCATGAACTCGGGCTTCGGCAATTCGGATCGCCTTTCTCGGGCGCGACTGGTGTGCCGCCGGGGGACCGACAGGCGACGTGACTGGGGCTTGTTACTGGGCTAGCGAACTCAAGGCGCGACTGACCTCGCTCTCACCTAGGTGCGAGGTCGGTCTGGTTCGCCAGCCTCAGTTGGGCCGGAACCACCGCAAGTTCGGATGTGAAGGGCGCTACGCCGGAGCGTGACCCGGAGGGCACAAGCTCGACGTGGCTAGAGACACGATACCGATCGTGATTTCGGCGTCAAGCCCGGAAAAGAACGTAACGGACGTTGGCATTTCCGCACCTGTCCTGACCTGCGGAAACGCCCCGGCTATGTGCTCCAGAAATTTCTTCCGGAGCCTCCGTCCGGACTTACGTCAGAATAAGTACTTATTCACAGAAGACCCGGCCACTGTGGGAATACGCGGCTCTCCAGCACGTTCCTAAAATAGACGCGGCTTCCTGCCGATCACCTCTTTGCGAGCGCAGCGATCCTTGCTAGCGCAGCGTTCCTTACCGAAGCACGAAGAGTGCAAGCACAAGATCCTTCGGACAGTTATGCCCAAATTTGTCGAGGGGAAGTAGGTAAAGATGAAAGAGAAAGATTCCGCGGGGATCACCGGCCGTATCGTCTGGATGGAGCAGCGGCCAGAAGTCGTTTACGCGCATCTGACGGTGCGAGGTATAGATCAGAAGATTGAGACCAGTACTTTCAGGAAGTCGAATCCGGATGAGTACTGGCGATGGTGCGACTTCGCGGTCGGTAGCTACGTCACGGTCGATGGTGTCTGGTGCAAGAAGAAGTACCAGCGGGCTGGTCATGCGACCCAGTATCTGAATGTGAAGCACATCGAGGTCGCGGATCTGCGGCCGATGATCGCGGCCGAGATCGCTGAACAGGAAGAACGGCTGGGCGAACATTACGAAGGATTGGCTTCGCAAAGAGCGGTACCACCCGAGAGCAGCAGCGAGGCACTCGAACGAATCAGCGCTCGTATGCAGACATTGCACAACGAGGGCGAGTTGTCCGTAGCGGATGTCGGATACTGGGAAGCGTGCCTGGCCGAACGTCTCGCGTCACGTCCGCCCGACGAAGAGGATGACGCAGTCTTCGAGTTCGTCCATCGATGGGACGCCTACGATTACCGATACATCGTGTAACAAGAGTGTCGCACGAGATTGGTAGAATATAGGGACATGGATCTACACCAAAGCATTGAACAGAAGATCGAGAAGCGCGAGAACGGCTGTTGGGAATGGACGGCCTTCATGGTGTCCAATTCGCCCACTGTCAGGTTCGGTGACACCAGCTATTCAGTACGCCGGTTCCTCGTCGAAGACACCTACGGACGGGTCCGAGGACACGTCGAGGCGTGCGAAGCGTCTGGTGCCTGCGTGAACCCCAGCCACGCCAGCTTCAAGCTGTACGACGCCGCTGCCTGAACCCGCCGAGCGGGATCCCATCCGACGAGGGCGGAGGATCCGAGGTCGCCCGTCGGCAGAACTGGCGAAGGGCTTCGGTCAGGATTCCTTGACGGGACGGCCTGCGTCAGGTATACCTGACGGTCAGGAACACCTGACGAAGGGGACTACCGTGCTCGACATGACACGCAACCGACCAATCCCGCCCTCGCTCGTTGATCCGCCCGACTGGGTCACAGAGCTTGCGGGCTTCGAGATGTTCCGGGTGCAACCCGCCGACCACGGTTGGAGCGCCTGGCCCGAGGGCGTCGATGAAAACGTCGAGTTTCCGGGTGGGACCTGGCGGGTGATGCTCGTCATGCCCGCGGACCTCTCGATCACAGAAGGTGCAGTCGATCCGCTCCTCCTACTTCTCGCGCTGGCAGATGGTGCCGCAAAGGTCGAAGACAAGATCCAGGAACTCGTCACCCATTGCCGGACTGCGGGAAAGACCTGGACACAGATCGGACAGACGCTCGGCATGACGAAGCAGTCAGCGTGGGAGCGCTTCTCCGGCGAGGACTGATCGAAGGTCACGCGTTCTGCGGTCCGGGATGTCGTTGCATCGATGGAGGACGCAACTCGAAGCGCGTCCCGTCGTACTCGTTCCGTCGGTCGAACGCTGCGTTGTCCGCGCTACTCCGACGGATGTCAACGTGGAGGCGGAGGCATGCTTTCGACGCGATTGAACGCCGCGTTCAACGGTCCCAGTAGCTCGACCATATACACGTGTCGTGGTGGGTCGATAGATCCCGGACCGACGACCCAGAGGTAACGCGGCGCCAAGTCGAGGACGTATTCGACCTCCTTCGCCGCCGACGCAGGAAGATCGTCGATGGTCCCGTGGCCCTCGAAAGCTCGCGCTAGTGCCGTGGTCTGCTTCTCGCTGGCTTTAGCTTCGATCTGAAGGTGCACCTGGTCGCCGTCGTAGAACTCGGCGTCCGTCTCGTACGCGGTGCCAGCCTTCTTCGCGATCAGGTCACGACTGAACTTCCTGTAGCGCGAAAAAGAACAGGCGGTCCGGTCGTAGTGGTGATCGAGGATCGCATACGCGAATGCGGCTATGTGGGGGATGTACTCCCGGTTCAGAGATGCATGAGGTCCCACAGGCTTCGAGAAGAGGTGGCGAGCTTTGCCGGAGGGAGTGACGAAGTGGTCCGGGCCGGGTACTCCCCACTTCTTGAATCGGAAGCAAGTACTCGGGCACTCGATGAACTCGACAATCTGCTCCCGCTTCGCTTGCAGGAACCATTCGCTCTCGTCGGCGGTTAGCGGGACCGAGACTTCGACGGACTGCCCGGCCGGGGCGAGCGATCGGACGAGTTCCTCCGCAGCCGCGATCTCTGGATCCGCCATGCTCAGATTCTGCACGGAGGCGTGCGACTGCGCACTCCGAAGGTGTCCGCGTGGGAGTGGTTCTCCGGCGAGGAGTGACCCTTGCCGCTTCGCAATTGACGACGGTAACGCGAGCCAACGAAGCGAGAGCCGAAGCTCTCTTCGCGCTCTATGGCTCGGTACGGAGTACGACTTCAGCGCAGCCAGCCCCCGTCACGGCAATGGCCCCGTCGCAACTGCCCAGGCGCGAATCGCATCGAGCCGCTGTCTCCAATAGTCTCCGGGCTCGATTTTAGCAACGAGTCCATGGACCTCGGTCTTGAGGGTGTCGAACTGGTATCGGCGGTCACGATAGAGAATGCTGCTCAGGCCAACTAAGGGAATGAGGGCGTACAGCAGGTACGTCGCGAATTTCGAGATCTGTTCGTCGCCGTCTGCCATGGCGGACGCACACGTCGCAGCGAGGAGCCAAGGACGCTCCAAGCCTGTGCCATGCTCTCGTTGATATTCCGCCAACGCGACCATGGCCCCAAGGATTTCGATTTTCACCTGTCTCGTCCGCGTTGTGTCCCACTGGCCGTCAAAAGGCTCTGGGAAGTCGTTCGTCCCTATGCGGTGGACGTGGCGAAGAAACACCTCGGCTGCGGCGTGGTCGAGATCGTCATCGCGCAGATTAAACATCTGATCGAGAATCCTCACCGCGGTGCTTGCTGGAATCCCGCTGGCTGCCCAACTCTGGTCCAGAACATCGAGACCGAACCGATGTTCCCCAAGCTGCATTAGTCCCTGGATCGCCCCTGTGACCTGCGGGGTGGGCGCCGCACTCCCCGTCGATGAGAGCAGCGCCACGGCTCCGAGAACGGTGTCTACGCGGAGACGCTGGAAGTCGGCTTCCTTCAATGCGTAAGCTCGATTGGACTCGATGCGCAGTCGCTTCTCGGCTTCGACCGAAAGCGCATAGGTACGAAGATCGAACGAATGCTTGATGACGACGCCGAGGATTGCCACGGATTCGGTCATAAAGACTCCGAGCAACGTGAGTGCAGCCGCGAATCGCTGTGCTCCCGCGTCGGACGACGGTTGATCGAACAGCCCAATGGCCCACATGATCCCCACTACTAGGAGGAATAGCGCGACACCAACGCCGATGATCACGACATAGTTCGGCTCGCTGGGCAGCGCGACTGGTTCCGCCAAAGGCCCAACATCGTTAGCAACCTGCTCCGGACGGGACATGACGGAAACGTAGCAACGCTTGTACTGGTAACGCTGCCGCGTCCTGCCGCGCCTCCCAAGCCTCGATCGCAGCCTCTCGGCGTCAGATCGAAGCCAGATTGAGGCACCTCGATTGAACCACTCGGTGCGAGCAAGGACCTCCCGCACTAGCAGGACGACGGCTGCCTGAGTGCTGAGCACCAGAACTTGTCGCTCGGCGTGCCCGAGGGATCGGGGATTGGATCGCACTCTGCCTACTGCGCACTCAGTTCATGCGAGTCCAGCAGCAGGTGGACGCTGGGCAGTCAACGCCACGAGCAATCCCCGATGCCCCAGACTCTTCATCCGTCGCACCGAGCCCTCGGCTTCGAGATCACTGATGCCCCGTGCCACGGTTCCGCGGCCCCACCCGAGCTTGACGGCGAGCGCCCGTTCGTTGACCCGGACCACACCGCGGCTTCGTCTCGGCAGTTCGTGTAGAGCGTCAAGGAGTTCTTGTCGGTCGAACGCCGGACGGCCTCGCTTGACGTTGGGTGCAGGAGTGATGTTCATGACGCATCTATCGACCGAGATCGCCCGCTATTCGATCACCCGTCTGGCCGGAAGCGCCCGGCCTCATCGGTGCCCTGAGCCAGCCGCCTCACCCGCACGAGTGCGGTGCGGCGATGGTCTGTCCGGCGATCTTGGTGCCCGTGTGCGTCGGAGCCGGTGAATTACAGAACGGCGCACCGGGCTGACGATGGGCGTACCGCGAAGAAGAAGTTCGCTCGGATAGACGGCCCGATCGCGACCGGTCTGTGATCGGACCGGCTCGCTCCAGGAGAACACCGGAACTCGGGCGTGGACGAGACCCCACGTGATACCTGCTCGCCGTTTACTGTCGGACCGTGTTCGTTCTAGCAGCAAGCGATGAACTCACGGTTGCAGTCGCAATCATTGCCGTACTTGGAGTCGCGCTTGGAGCGGTTCTTACGTACATCCTTGGTGCAAAGTCCGACGCGAAGCGGTTGGCGCAGGCTCAGGCAGACGCACGCCGAGACCGGCGAACCACGGCCTACGAGGAATTCTCGAAGCGAACGAGTGGTTGGTTCCTCGACGCTGTGGGCCAAGTCGGACTCACGGAGATCACGACCTCGCAGGCCCTGACCATTCACGCTCAGATGATGGCCGAACACGCCGATCGAATGCGTGCCGTAGACAACGCTGCACGTGGAGTGCAGTTGCACGGAAGCAGAGAGGCCTACAGGCTCGCGGCGCGTGTCATTCAGGAAATCGCGGCGCTTAACAAGTCGGGTGACCTAACCGAGCGCGCACCCTACGACTCGGCGAGTCAGGCCTTTGTTGACCAGGTTCGCAAGGAGGTGGTACTGTTTGGTGGCCACGGCGATGGACTCTTTGGTTCCTTCCACAGAGCCAGAGGAGCCCATCACCGTGACCCCGAACGAGATCATCTACCACCGGCGTGTCCGTGTCATGGAACGTGCCCGTCAGACGAGCGTGTCGGAGGCGTGTCGCACGTTCGGGGTGAGCCGCACGACGTTCTATCGGTGGCAATACCGCGTCGAGGGCGGCGGGCTCGACGCGTCCATGCCGAAAAGGCGGCGGCGGCCGGCGATGCCGAACCAGACGCCGGCGTGGGTGGTCGACGAGCTGTTGGCCGAGGCGGTGGTGCGTCCCACGTTGGGTGCTCGTCGTTACGCCGACGGGTTGTGTGGACGAGGGTTTCAGATCTCGGCGAGTGGCGTGCAGAAGATTCTCGGTCGTCACGAACTGGGTCGGCGTCGTCAACGCGTCGCGGCGTTGGCGCAGCTCACTGCGGCAACCACGGGTCTGGTCGTCGATGATGCGCGGGAGGGACCGTTCGGGTTCTGTCACTTCGCCGCGCGCCCCGGTGACCTGGTCGCACTCGACAGCTTCTTCATCGGCAACCTCAAAGGCGTCGGGCCGGTCTGGCAACTCACCGCGGTCGATACCGCAACTCGCTGGGCGATCTGCGAAGTGTTCCTCGGCCCGTCGAACGCTGAGATCGCGAAGCAGTTCATCGACCTGGTGATCCGCAAACTCCGCCGGCTCGGCGTGCGCGTCACCGGTGTACTCACCGACAACGGTCCCGAGTTCAGCGCCACGTTGCGATGCCCATCTCGTGGATCTTAAGATCACTCATCATCGGACCCCGCCTCGATCGCCGAACTACAACGCGGTGTGTGAACGATTCCAAGGCACGACGCTGCAGGAATGTTGGCGTCCCGCGTTTCACCGCCGCCGCTTCGATCGACTCGCGCAACTCCGCGCCGAGCTCGATACCTGGCTTGTCGACTACAACACGCGTCGCTCGAATCACAGCGACTTCATGCGCGGCCGCACCCCACGCCAAGTCCTCGACGACCACCGCACCCACCGAGCATCATGAACCCCACCCACAGAGCCCATCTGTCACCTCGACCCGTCACCCGGAAGCTAGACGTACCCGACGACTAGTCGCGGCAACTACCCGAACTCCACCACGATCGCCTGCACGGCCCGCATCCCCGGTCCGACGATCGACAGGAACTTCGCACCGTGCGGTGGTGCCGTACTGAACTCGTGCGTGCCGATGCGGTGCGATTGCGATCCGCTGGCTGCGCCTCCGGCTGGGACGTATGGCGTCCCGAGATCGTCGGTGATCTCCCAGTAGCTCGTGTTCGTGATGGGCGTACCGGGCGGCAGAAACTCGGGAAGCTGCTCGGCTGAGTGCAGGATCAGGCCGTGCTCCCAGATCTCGATGGCGGTCACGATGAGCGTGCCACCCGCGTCAAGCTCGACGGCTTGGCCGACGGCGATCACTCGTTGGAGTCCGCCGAAGTCTTCGAGCACGGTCTGACGATAGAGCGACGGAAGCAATCATCACGACCGCTCCGCGCCGCGTGTGGCGCGATCGCGTCAACAGAACGGTTGTTGTGTTCCTGCCCGCGTGTTGCGGCCGGAGTCGGGGCTTCCGCTGGACTTGCGGCGTTTCCGGCGGTGTCGAGGAGTTGTGAGCCGGGAGAGCCGTACGTTTTGCTGTTCACGATCGCAGCGACAAATCGAGGCGATGTTGGATTGATCGTCAGCAGGTCCAGGGTCTTCCCGCCGCAGAAGGTGAGCCGCATCGAGTGTGCAGCGTCGGGCAGGTTGCCGAAGAGGACCGAGTTGCCCTTCAGGTCGGGTCCTACGCTGAGGAATGTCTGCTGCTGACTGAGCGATGCGCTGCCAGTGCTCGTACCGAATAGACGCCCGTCGAAGTACACGTCGGTGGTTTCAGCCTTCTGCGTGACGCAAGCCGTGTGGCCATGCGAGAGTCTGGTCGCGACCAGCAGGGTGTATCCGGGCTTGATGACCGCTAAACAGTCGGCCGGTCCGGTCGGGACCAACGCAACACCGGGCGCGTGAGCCGGAATGATCGACGCGTCGTTTGAACTCGACCAGAGCCTGGTGGCTCCCACCACCAGTGCGATCACGACGATCGCCGCGATGGCCAAGACAAAGGCGCGGCGTGCGGTGCGCGGAGACCGAACGGTCGAGGGAGCGACAGTCCTCTTCGCTTCCTCCAATCGCACGGGTTCGGCGATCCCGTCGATGTAGTCGCGAAGTTGGGTAGCGAGGTCATTCATTGGCGTCTACCTCCAAAGCAGCGCGCAGCTTCGACATCGCTCGTTCGACATGGTTCTGCACGGTCGAGGTCGAGATGTTCAGCAGGTCGGCGACCTCGCGGTGGGTCCAGCCGTAGCCGTGCGCGAGCACCACGGAAACGCGCTGCTGTTCCGAGAGTGCTGCCAACGCGACCGGCACGGCCGGTTCAATCCACGGCAGTCCGGCGTCACTGGGCGAAGGGAACATCACGCCCTCGGAGCGGCTTCGAGTGGGTCGTGTCTGACCGACGCGGTAGAGAAACCAGGCGAGTGGGGGTTCGATTCCGCGAACTCGGTCCCAGTGCTCCCACGCATAGGCCAGGGCCTCCGCTGTCCCTTCTCGACCCCGAGATGCACCTAACGCAGCGACGAGGGCGCGTCGAAGCTTTCGGCTCCGAGTCGGCGTAGAACTCGTCGAACTGTTCCATCCGTGCCCCCGACAGGTTCCCTACCAGATAGAGCAACGACGAGGGGAGTTACACCACAAGATTCGGGACGAACATGCGACGCTGGCAGTGACGATCAGGTGTGCGGCCCGCGTCACGTTGACGGCTGAGCGACCGCGATCACTCGTTCGAGTCCGCCGAAGTCTTCGAGCACGAGACGACGATAGTAGCGGGCGAGTCCGGCGTCGGGTGGGAGCACCTTCGAACCCCCGTGCGTGTTGACTCCGCGGCGTCCCGACCGCACGTGCCCCCGGAACTCCTTGTCGTGGCGTCAGCGATCAGGGCATTTATGCGCTCGCCATCATGTGCCGATGAGAAACTGTGGGCAGTTCCCGTGGTACACAGCGACATACTCAACTCGCCGCCGTCTACATCTTGGTGTGTCTCGTTCTGTCAGTGCTCGCCTTCGTCCCGCAGGACACGAGCGAAGTCTTCTACTTCGTCCTGTTCGTTGTGATGCTGCCAGTCTCGCTCACGGCCTTCTTCATCACCTACATCGGTGGCGTGATGATCTTCGGGCCTGGCGATCTGCCTACATGGGCGCGGATTGCTGAAGCGCTCGTATGGACGGGTCTCGCCGCAATGCAAGCGTTCGCATTCCTTGCCCTCTGTCGCATGCGCGGCAAGCAAGTCACGGCATAACCACCGATCCGCTCGGGGCACATTCGCTGACGCTGGCGTGTCGGAGCGCAGCCGCTCTGGAAAGGGCAATCTGGAGCATCTCTGGTGCGCAACGCCTGCCTGATCGACAAACGGCTCCGGGTCATGAGTCGTCGGCCCGACGAACAAAAACGTCTGCGCTGAGCCCTAGAACGCGCCGATGAGTATGGATGCTTCCGGTAGCGATGATCGCGGCCTCACAAACTCATGGAATGAGTCTCCGTGACCTCTTCGGGTTCATCTTTGGCCTGGGCATCGTCCTCTGCGCCGGGACGGGTCTGATCTGCGCAGCAAAGGGCGACCGTGAGGGGTCCACCTTCGTCGATCCGGCCGACATCGCGTCACTGGCGCGGCTACGTCAAGACTGGGGTCGTGCTCATCGTGATCGGACTGCTCGGACTCATCGTGGTCGCGATCGTGCCCTGAGGCTCCGTGCCATATCTGCTGATATGGCTCAGGTGACATTGCCAGACGCTCGGGTGGGCGAGCGGGGCCCCACCAGAAGCGAGCGTCATGCCTTCGTGTTGGAGTGCCGATAGGGGAGCATGAGCGAGCCACGGTCGGCGGCTGACGACGAATCTGTATCCGCGCCTCTCGCTATTTTCGCTGGGACGTGGGAGGAAGCCCCCGCCGGTCCTAACGTGGGTTCGGTCCGAGGATGGCGTACCCACGAGGTCTCGATTTTTCCGAAGCTGATCGTGGCCGAGCCGAATCGAATCGCAGCGACCTTGCGCATCCCGAGAGTTGAGTACCGCTGGCCTGCTGTCGTGCTGGAACGTCATCGCTGGCTCCGCCACGGCGACCTCCTTGTGGAGCGCGACGGTCACATTGTTCGATTGGCCTTATCGGGCACGTTCGAGCAAGCGCGTGACGTGCTGGAGCGAGCGGGATTCGAAGTCTTGGAAGTGGAGTGGTACGGGTGGTCCGAGCCCCTGTCGATTCCTCGCAGCGAAGCCCAAGGCTTCGAAGGGAAGCTTCCGCGCTGCGTGATCGCCCCGTACCACCAGCGATAGCGGCATGACTGCCGATCTGAGCCGTCGGGTGACATCCCTGGACGTTCGGGGTGGGCTAGCGGCTCCGCACCAAACTGTCGTCTTATGGGTCTCAAGCCTTCGTCCGATGGCTGGTCGTCCTAGTCCGACTCATGTAGAGGACGTTGCCAGCGATCCCACCCCAGTTTGCCAGCGCCAAGTGCGACGGCAAGTTCTGCCGCATGGGTCTCGGCGATGGCGAGGTCGTCGAACTTCTCCCGCAGGACTGGTGGATAGGTCACGCCGAGCCCATCAGTTTGCAACACCTCGACCTGCCAGCGCTTCTGTCGGCGTAGAAACCAAAACAGGCCCGAGACGACGCTCGGGAAGAGGTTGTAGAAGCTCGCCCGCGGAACACCCGCACCCGAAGTGCGGACGACACAAAGCGCGCCGTCAGGTGCTAGAACCTCTCGCTCTCCAAGCATTGGCAGCTCTGGATTGCGCACGGCATCAGGATCGCACACGACAAAGGGCACCGGTGCAGGACTGCCGTTCCGATCGGGTTACGGACATTGGGACATGTTTGGGTGCGTGAGCGAGACAACATCGGCGTGATCGGACACGATGTCGTCAAGGCTCAGCCGCGGCTCGGCCGATCCCTTCATCCGTGGCTCTGAACGTTTCGCTGCTTGTCGCTGCTTCGGGTGCGGGTCCGTGGCTTGGAGTCCTGATCGGACTGCTGACGGCGAGCTGTGGCGTCATTGTGTACACACAGCGCGACTGGATCGAGAGGTTTTGGCAGAGGGTCTTTCCAGCGAAGCGACCTCAGTGGTACCTGTTTTTGAAGTATGAGATTGGTCCCGTATTGCTCGTCGGTATGGGTCTGATCGTGATTGTCGGTTCGGTCGCCAAATTCTGGACGTAGTACGGGGCTGCCGTCGGGGCATCATGCGCGGGGGGGTCCCGCTGCCGATACAGCGACTGTGGGACCATTCAAAAAAGGCTGCAGTACTTGCGGACCGCATTGCTTTCACCGGTGGTGGTGTCCCGAACTCAGGCGAACGCTCGACTTCGGATGCGTGTTTCTGCCGCTCATGGCGTTGGTCATCTTCGCGATCTCCGGGACGCTCCGCTGGGAGTTCGCCATCTCATTGGTCGCCGTGTGCTGGCTCGCGACGATCACCATTCATGTCACGCAGTACCGCCGTAGACAGCGACTCGGATCGAGACCGATGCCATAGCTTGCCTGATCGATGCTGTCGTGGGCGTTGCCTGTGTGCTCGTAGCGTCGTGCTCCGGAATGGGCCGTGGTGCCGGACGAGGCTGCTTCGGATAGCGCCCCGCCCGTCCACGCATTGGACGGCTCAGGTGCGCGGAGGCCGTGCCGATTGAACGCTGCTATGACCAGCCCTCCGACAAGATGAGCGTGTGTTCTTTCTCGTCCTGATCTTGGTCGCGGCAGTCATGACCGTGATCCTCGGCAGGCGCGATGCGTGTGCCTTGACGCGGATCGGGGTTAGCGTGTTGGCATTCGAGATCATTGCCCTCGGAGTCGCTCGCGGCAGGCAGCCTGGTGCTGTACTACCTCGCGGCATTGGCAGCCCCGCACGGTCTGGTCGTTCTCTTCGGCCGTCTCATCGAGGTGCGTCGCCAACGGCACAATGGCATCCGGGCTCCCGAATAGTCCGCTCACGACGGGCGACGAAAATCGGATGCGATCGTTTGTCGCTGCGGATGGGGCGATGGTGCCGAGCGAGTCTGCCGCGTCGTGTCAACGCTCCAAAGCGGGCAGGATGCGTGGTCAGGTCGAGTGAGCCCCACGCCGATAGTTTTGAAATGCTCGTAGTGATTCGGGACGGCTGAGGGTGCTCGCCAGCGAAACGGTGCAGACCCCCGCTGAAGCGATCTTTCTGCTTGCCTTCCTCGTCCCGTGGTCTGCGATGTGTGTGGTGTTCCTCACGAACTGGCGAGGATGGCTCGATCGCTACGCGGGATCATGTGCGGGAAGCTGGTGGGCAAGGAAGGTGACGGGCTACTCCGCCGAGACATACCGCCGACAGGCGCGTGTGGTTTCCGTATTCGGCCTCACCATTGCGGCCTTGATACTCGTCGCCGAGGGCATAGGCATTGCCAACGGGCGGATCGGCTGACGGATGCATCACTCGCGGCTCCCTAACGCCGGACCCGCCGCTCGACGTGTTCAGCAAGGCGCTCTCAAGCGCAGTGCGCTGGGCACCGCAGGAGCGACACCCTTTCTCGGCGTGCCGAGCGCACGTGGGAGGTCGAGTTCATGGAGAACGGTGGTGTCGAGGTCGAGCGATTCTTTTCCAACGGCGACCTCGCCGACGAGCGTGCATTGGATGCGCTGTTCGCCGAGTTCTGCGACTGACGACGATCTGGAACTGCACATGGGCACGTCGGCTCAGACTTGGGGGCCGCAGAGACGCCAAGCAGATCGAGCCCAGCCGCGGTCGGGTGCTGCGCTTCGGCGCTTCGGTGAGAGGACACTCGGATGAGGGACGCATTCATTGTCGTCTGTGCTGTTGTAGGCGTGGTTGCCTACGGCGTTCTAACGACGGTCCAAAGTCGTAGGAGTGCCGATTCGTGGCGTGCGTTGGTTGAGGAGAGACGGGCGCTGGGGGCCGGTGCCTTCGACGCGACCTGCGCTGCGCGGATTGGCAACAACTATGTGTCGGTGCCGCTCGCCCGAATAGTGGTAGCTGACGATTATCTGGCCGTGTTCAGCAGGTGGCCCCGGCTCTTCGCTGTGCCGCCCACCCGCATCGCCCGTTCCGCGGTGGCGAGCCTTCGGTTGCGTCATAACAGCTTGACCGGTCATGAGCGACTGGATGTGGAGTGGAAGGAGAGTTCCATGTCGGGACGCGTTCGCGTGTGGATCGACCGCGAGACACTCGCCAAGATCGAAGCAGGTGGTTGGGTGTTTAGCTGAGCCTGCCTATCGAGACGGCATACGTTCGGCGACAACCGCAGAGTCTGGTGTTAGGTCAACTCTGAACGCCGGGTCCCTCTGCGCTTGCACACCGGATCGGCCGTACTGCGCTCAGGAGCAAGGACCGGGGCCCGGAGGTTCTTGGAATAGCTCACAAGCACGGGGAGGCGCATAACCCGCGTCTTCCGTGGTCGCGTTCTTAGGTGGTGTGAGTGCGGCGGGGCGTGAGCACATAACGAGATGCGCTCAGGTCGTGGCGCCGAGGTGACGAATCCATATCCATGGCCGGGTTCTGGCAATCCGCTGCGTCCGACGGCGATCACTCCGCGCTGAAGGTTTGGAACCCTAGATTTCGTTCCCTCGGCTGGGTGTTGATCGTCGCAGGGACCTTCTTTCTGCTGTCAAGCCTGACTCTGCCTGACATCGCTGCCGCAGTCGGTATGGCTGCAATCGCCATCTCGCTTCTGATCGGGGGTCTCGCTCTGCTCAGAGGTGGCGTTCTCAGGATCGATGCGGAGCACGTCGATCTGCGCTCATACCTCCGAACCCGAACACTGCCGTGTGTCGAAGTTGCAAGCTGTACCGCTCGTGTCGGGTCACAAGGTTTGATCTACACCCGCGCCTATCCAGTGTTCACCACCAAGTCAGGAACCGAGATTCCGTTCAACACGATCCAGTGGTCGCCAAACGATCTTCCGAGGGCCACAGCGGTCTGCGATCAAATCTCAGAGTTCATCAACGCAAAAGGAAGATCACTCCTGATGCCGAAGCATGGAATCGTCGAGGGCGAGCCGGGAGTGTTCCCAGCGAACATTGCACGCTTCTATCAGCGGATCGGGCAAAGCATCCGGCGGCTCCTGCGCCTGGAGAGGCACCACTAGAGACCGGCAACTGGGATCGTGCGTACCGCCCGGATCGCCGCGCCAAACGGGAGTGAGCGTGTCGGACTGGATTCCACCGAAGCATCCGCTGGAACGAAGCGAGTGGGTCAGAGCCCATCCGTGGATCAGCGGCCTATATCTCGGCGTGCCGATAGGACTGCTGTTCCTCGTGATGCTCGCGGCCCGCGGTCAGTCGCCGCTCGCTGCCATCGGAGGCTTTGTAGTTGCTGTCGGTTTCTGCGCCACATTCTGGGCGCTGTGGTACACGGTTTGGCGCGTAGGGATCGCTAGGTTCGCTCGACGATCGGGGCTCGACGAGGCCATTGGTGCTGGCCGAACACGAAACGTGGATTGCACCCCTGGTTTCCCGTGACACGATGACGCCATGGAGCCCGAGCGCCGCAAAGAAACTGCGGAAGCATGGCTGAGGTACCAGGCCACGTTCGACCGAACAGTCGAGGACCCTCCCGATCAATGGGCTTATGACGCGCTCGTGGACCTCACGAGCACCGATCCCGAAACCACTTGGCTGATCATCCTTGACTTGCTCGCAATGACCAGCGACGAAGAGATGCTCGGGATGATCGGCACCGCTCCCCTTGAGGACCTGGTGTGCGACTACGGCGAAGAATTCATCGACCGGATCGAGGAGACCGCACATGAGAACGAGCGGCTTCGTTACGCGTTGAGCTACGTCTGGGCCAACCGCGCACCTGTCCGCCCGCGCCTTGATGCACTGATGGATTTCCTCGGAGAACCCCGCACCCGGTAGCAGCCCAGAGCAGCCAGTGGCGCGCTGCGGATATCGGACCGGGCCGAGCGT
Source organism: uncultured Actinomycetes bacterium (assembly GCA_963819735.1). Taxonomy (GTDB): domain Bacteria; phylum Actinomycetota; class Acidimicrobiia; order IMCC26256; family DASPTH01; genus CAWFXC01. The sequence goes on from CAWFXC010000005.1 coordinate 292,360, forward strand.
GCGCGGACGCATAAGCACCCCAGATTGGCTATTGGCCGTTCTTAGGAGGAGCGCTTTCGCTGCCGATAGTTCCAGCGGATGTGTGCGCTCTGAGGGTCGGGATTCGAATGCGGGACTTCTTGAACACGCTGATCGGAATCGGATTCGTGCTGTGCATCGGCACGGGCTTCATCTGTGCCGTGCGCGCAGGTGGACCCGAGGGGCCGGTGCTCTACGGTGCGTACAACATCGCCGGTCATTGGCGTGCCTGGGTCAGGATCGGCCTCGCGATGATGGCGGTCGGCACAATCGGACTTGTCGCTGTGAACATCGCGACTTGAGTCCACGCCATCGCTGCCTGATCGATGGTGTCGTGGGCCTTGCGGGTGTGTTCGCTCGGCGTGCTCCGGACTTGCGGTGATGGAGTGCGAAGCTTCTTCGGATTGCGCCGCCCGTCCGCGCACTGGGAACGCTCAGGTGCGTGTGAGGCTGTGCGCCTCGGAAGTCTCGTGGTGTCGCTTCGGTGATAGGACACCGGGATGAGGGACGCGATGATTGTCGTCGTTGGCGTTATAGGAGTTGTTGCCTACGGCGTCCGAACGACGCTCCTGAGTCGTAGAAGTTCCGACTCGTGGCGTGCGCTGATTGAGGAGAGACGGGCACTGGGGGGCGGTGCCTTCGACGCACCCGGCGCTGCCCGGATCGGCAACAACTATGTGTCGGTGCCGCTCGCCCGAATAGTGGTAGCTGACGATTATCTGGCCGTGTTCAGCAGGTGGCCCTGGTTAGGGCCTCTCCCGCCTACCCGCATCGCCCGTTCTGCTGTAGCGACCCTGCGATTGCGTCCTCACAGTTTCAGCGGCCATGCGCGACTCGATGTGGAGTGGGAGGAAAGCCAAGGGTCGGTACCCGTTCGCATCTGGATCAACCAGGAGACGCTCGCCAAGATCGAAGCAGCCGGGTGGAAGATTGGCACAACAGAGAGGAATAGTGGTGCAGGCGCGCAGACCGCTCGCGGACTGCGCCAGTACGGATGTGCTGCTCGGGTGACACTCCCGCTCGCTCAGAGTGCGGCAGGGATCGCTCTCGGGACGGCGGGATGCGGCTCGAAGGCGGGCGTTAAGGTCCTTTGATACCGCGTAGCCGCCCTCTGCTTGGGAGCACTTGCGGCGGCGTTCGCCGATCTGGCATTGGTCGCGCCGCCGGGCGTGGAGATCCCGTCCGCGGGTCCTCTATGTCGTGATCGGCCTTGCGATGGGAGCTTTCTTCGTCCAAGGGGCGGTCCGGTGGAGCGCTCGCATTGGTAGCCGGGAAGTCGTGATCGTTGGCCCGACGAAGACTGTGCGAATACCCCGCAGCCGAATCGACCACTTCGATCTTCAGCAAAAGCTGCCGGGCATTGCGCAGGCGATCGAGGTTGACGGCACCATTCATCCGATCTGGGCGATAGCAGTCCCGATGAAGGACCTCGGTTCCGAGAAGCGTCAGAGCTACGAGCGAATGATCGCGGAGATGAACGCCGCTCTCTCGTAGGCGAAGAGAGCGCATATCTGCCTGACGGATGCTGCCGTGGGCGTCGCGGGTGTGCTCGTGGCGTCTTCGGGTCTTGGTCGGCTGGCTCTCTAACGGCTGCGATTCGCTGCACTCGCCAGACCCGATTGCCGACCCCTCCTCCACCACGATCGCCTGCTCGGCACGCATTCCCGGTCCGACGATGGACAGGAGCTTCGCGCCGAGTGGTGGTGCCTTACTGAACTCGTGCGTGCCGATGCGGTGCGATTGCGATCCGCTGGCTGCGCCTCCGGCCGGGACGTACGGCGTTCCGAGATCGTCTGTGATCTCCCAGTAGCTCGTGTTCGTGATGGGCGTACCGGGAGGCAGGAACTCGGGAAGCTGCTCGGCGGAATGCAGGATCAGACCGTGTTCCCAGATCTCGATCGCGGTCACGATGAGCGTGCCACCCGCGTCAAGCTCGACGGCTTGCGCGACGGCGATCACTCGTTGGAGCCCTCCAAAGTCTCCGAGCACGCTCTGACGATAGAGCGCCCGATGCAACCATCACGACCGCTCCGCGCCTCGTGTGGCGCGATCGCATCAACAGAACCGTTGTTGTGTTTTCCCCGTGTACGGCCGGAGTGGTGGGCTCGCTGGACTTGCGGCGTTGCCGTTGGCGTCGAGGAGTTGTGAGCCGGGAATGCCGTACGTCTTGCTGTTCACGATCGCAGCGACAAATCGAGGAGATGTTGGATTGATCGGCAGGAGGTCCAGGGTCTTCCCGCCGCAGAAGGTGAGCCGCATCGAGTGTGCAGGGTCGGGCAGATTGCCGACGAGGACCGAGTTGCCGTGCAGGTCGGAACCAACGTTGAGGAACCTCTGCTGCTGACTGAGCGGTGCGCTACTAGTGCTCGTACCCAACGGACGCCCATCGAAGTACAAGGTGGCGGTCTCGGCGTTCTGCGTGACACAAGCCGTGTGGCCGTGCGAGAGCTTGGTGGCGACCAGCAGCGTGTATCCGGGCTTGATGACCGCTGAACAGTCAGCCGGTCCGATCGGCACCAACGCAACTCCGGGCGCGTGAGCCGGAATGATCGACGCGTGATTTGAACTACTCGACCAGAGCCTCGTGGTTCCCACTACGAGAGCGATGACGACGATTGCGGCGATTGCGAGCACAAAGGCGCGGCGTGACGTTCGCGGCGATCGAACGACGGGCGGTGCGACGGTCTTGTTCACTTCCTCCAATTGCACGGGTTCGGCGATCCCGTCGATGTAGTCACGGAGTTGGGTAGCGAGGTCATTCATTGGCGTCTACCTCCAAAGCAGCCCGTAGCTTCGACACTGCTCGCTCGACATGGTTCTGCACGGTCGAGGGCGAGATGTTCAGCAGGTCGGCAACCTCGCGGTGGGTCCAGCCGTAGCCGTCCGCGAGCACTACGGAACGCGCTGCTGTTCCGAGAGTGCTGCAAGCGCGACCGGCAGCGCCGGTTCAATCCACGGCAGTCCGGCGTCACTGGGGGAAGGGAACATGACGCGTTGGGAGCGGCTTCGAGTGCGTGACTGGCCGACGCGGTACAGATAGGCGAGGGGGTGTTCCATGTCGCGAACTCGGTCCCAGTGCTCCCACGCATACGCCAGCGCCTCCGCCGTGCCTTCTCGACCCAGAGAGGCACCCAACGCGGCGACGAGGGCGCGTCGAAGCTTTGGCTCCGAGTCGGCGTAGAACTGGTCGAACTGGTCCATCCGTGCCCCCGACAGGGTTCCCTACCAGATAGAGCAATGACGAGGGGAGTTACACCACAGACTCGGGACGAACATGCGACGCTCGCGGTGCCGACGAGTGCGGCTGCCTTCGTCGAGCCCAACGGCATGAGCGACTGCGGTTACTCGTCGGAATCCGCCGAAGTCTTCGAGTACTGGGACGACGTAGGGTCAGGTCCGGCGTCGAGCGGGGACACGCTGGGGGGCTCCCGTAATCGCACCAGAGCGGGCAATCTGTACGCATGGGAAACGACGAGAAGACGCTGGTGGTCAGAGGGGCCGGGACGACGACGAACCCCTATTTCGCGTTGAGGTAGTCATTCGCTCGGATGACGGCGGCGCAGTCAACGCGAGGAACTACCAGTACACGGGCGATCGTGACCGTGACCGCGAAAGTCGAGATCGTGTTCATGGAACAGGCCGCCAAAGTCTTGCTCGACACTGCTAAGCGAATGCGCCGTCAGCGACCACCCGCCTAGAGCGACCCACGCCCTAACTGCCGCACTGCTTGAGTCGTCCGAGGGGCAGCCGCAATCGCCGTATGCGGCTCTCGTGCCCGTGGTCAAGGCGACCGCTCATCGACTACGGCTCGTTCGGGTTGGCAGTGGTGGGGTCCGTACTCGTGCTGATCGTGGGTGGCATTGGCGGGGCGATCAACGGTTTCGTTGTGGGTGGATTGTGCTTTGCGGTGGTTGGGCTTCTACTTGGGCTTCTCATCGCTCGGTTCGTTCGTCTCCCACTGCGCACGACGAACAAGACGGCCGAGCGGCAGGAGACGCCAACTCTGCCGATCTGGCTCGGGGGACATTCCCGGACGCTCGGTGGGCCAGCGGGACCGCATCGTCGCTCGGCAATCTGCGTAGATGCGTGGGCTCCACGGGGTCATTGGTGGCGGATTGCTCTGGTCGATCGTTCCAGCACGAGCGTCCCTTGCGGGCGCAACCCGCCACCTACCCAGAGTAGGACCAAGCGCCGGATCTGCCTCGTGGACTGCGCTCACGCACTCGGGGCACATTTGCGCACGCTGGGTGGGCAAACGGACGCACGAGAACTGGCATGATGCTTGGGTGGATGAACTCGCCCGATGGACGGAAACCGTGGGTCGCGATGGTGGACCGCGGGACTGGATCGTCATCGATGACGATGCCCTTCGGAACGAGTTCGTGCGTGTCTTCTCGGACAAACTCGGTCGGCCCGCTACGGCCGAGCGTTTGCGCATAGAGCAGGCAGACGATGCTGTCCGCGTGTCGTACTCGGGCTGTGTGCTGGAGACGACCGATCCAGACGGCGGCAAACTCGATCTGCTCGAAACCGTGACGATCGCCGCCCTCACGCTGTCCCAGATCGAGCACGACAACGACTACCACTGAGCGCCAGAACTGACGATCCACGCTCGGGGTACATCAACGCACGCTGGGGTGCGGCAGCGAGTCCGCTTCAGGTCGGGCATCATGAGGGCATATGGATGAGGAGGCCCGTCAACGGCTTGCACCGTCGTTACGCAGAGAGTTGGAGCGGACGGAGCACCTCGCTGAGACGCTCGTCGGACAGAGCGAGTCGAACGCCTTGGCTGCTGCCGAGTTGGCCGGGATCATCGTTCGCGTGGCGGCACGAGATGGCAAGACGTTCATGCTTCGAAAGGACCTTCGTCCATCGCGTGTGAACGTGACCATTGATGATGGGAAGGTCATCGCGGCCAGCGTCGGCTGACGGGTCGATCACTTCACTGTCGCTGCTCGCCGTGCTCCGGACCGGGCGCGACGCTTGGCGTTGATCACTTCGGCGAGTGGCCTCTGGGTGAGTCGCAAACGTGGTTGAGTGCGGGGCATGAATCGGCCGATTCGGCGGGTCGCGTACTTCCTTACAGGGTTGATCCTGCTTCTGGTCGCGCAGTTGACGTATTTGCAGGTTGTCGATGCGAACAAGCTCGCCCACGATCCGCGGAACGCTCGTCGCACGCTCGCACAGTTCAATCGGGCGAGGGGCGAGATCGTCTCCGCTGACGGACAAGTCCTAGCGATCTCCGTTCCGACGAGCGGAGACTTCGAGTACCGGCGTATCTATCCGCAGGTGTCGCTGTTCGCGCAGACGGTCGGCTACCAGTCCTTCGCCGGGCTGTTCGGGAACACAGGCGTCGAGGAGAGCTACGACAAGATCCTCACGGGTAGGGATACTGCCACTGGAGTTCGAGAGATCTGGGCGCTCTCGTGAGTGGAGCGTCGGACACCAACAACGTGGTGTTGTCGCTGAACGTCGGTGCCCAGCGTGCTGCACGTGATGCTTTGAGCAACCGTGACGGTTCCGTGGTCGCGCTCGATGTGCAGACGGGGGAGGTCGTGGTCATGTACTCGAACCCGACCTTCGATCCGAACGCGCTCACTCGACACGGTTCGCTTGCCGTGCAGACGACGTCCAGACGATCAACGGGGCGACATTCGATCCGAGTACTGATCGACCGGCACTGCAACGGGCGTACCGCGAGTTCTTCCGCCAGCTCGACGTTCAAGGTCGTCAGCACCGCGGCGGCCCTCGACACGGGGACCGCGACCCCGGACACGCCGTACCCATCCTCGTCGAGCTCGACCTACCTCAGTCGCCGATCCACTCCCGTGACTTCGACGACGAGCTATGCGGCGGCACCCTCGCCGAGAGTCTGTTCGGTCGTGCAACACGACGTTCGGACAGATCGGACTGACCTCGGCAACGCATTCGTCCCCGCGATCCAGCAGGTCACGTCGATACCGATCCACCGCCGATCGATCTTCCCGACGCTGCGAAGGACGCCGGCCAGCAGCCGGGTCGTTTCGAACGACGAGCCTGGCTTCGCACCGCGGCGATAGGTCGACAGACGTTCTGTCACTCCGCTAGCAATGGCGCTGGTCGCGGCAGGCATCGCGAACCATGGCCAGATTCTCGACCCTCACGTTGTCCACGCCATCGAAGACAGAGACGGCAAGATCATCCAGTCCACGAAGCCCGAAGTCTGGAAGACCTGCATGACGCCACAGGACCGCGACCGCCCTGACCGCGATGATGGAACAAGTTGTCGAGAACGGCACCGGCCAAGCAGCCCAAATCGATGGCGTAACCGTTGCCGGAAAAACAGGTACGGCTCAGAACGCCGGAGCACCACACGCCTGGTTCATCGCCTTCGCACCCGACGAAGCGCCTCGATACGCCGTGGCTGTCATTGTCCCCAACGGCGGATCCAACAATGACCCGGAAGCTACCGGTGGCGAGGTTGCCGCACCGATCGCTAAGCAGGTCCTTCAAAGCCTCCTCACCCATTAGCAGCGCAGATGACCGTGTGCCGAGTGGGCGTGCCCCGGAACCGGTGTGGGTGGTGCCGGGCGAACCTGGTGTCGCGCTCGATTTTGTTCGCGTTGGACTAAACCTCGCGAGGGTCTGCGGGCTTAAAGGTCTGAGGTTCGCGTCGTGGATGACTTCGACACCTTCTACGAAGACGAGTACGGCAACGTGCTGCGGTCGGTGACATTGGCGCTGGCGATCGACGCGTGCGGAAGAGATGACGCAAGAGGCTTTCGTGCGGGCATTGCGACGCTGGTCGAAAGTCAGCCGGATGACGAATCCTGCGGGGTGGGTTGTCGTTGTTGCCGTGAACGCGGACCGGCGACGCTGGCGTCGCGAGCGGCCTCCCCAACTCGACGACCAGACGCTCTCTCCACGACGGAAGATCACGCGAGTGCGGTCGCAACCGCGATCGACGTGCGTGAAGCGCTCGGACGCCTATCGAGTCGCCAGCGTGCCGCCGTCGTGCTGCGATACCTGACCGACCTTCCCGTCGCGGATATCGCAACCGCACTGAACTGCGCTGAGGGAACCGCCAAGGCGACGTTGCACCAAGCGCTCGCCATTCTCCGGGTCGATCTCGATCGGACTGAGCCGTGAGACTTGAAGATCTACGAAACGAACTTGACCACCTGGCGGGTCCAGCGCAGGAAGCACCACTGACCGGGGTCCAACAGGTACACCGCGCCGCTCGGCGTCAACAGCGAATTCGCGTCGCAATTTCGACCGGCGCAGTCGTTGTCGTGGTGGCCGTAGCGGGGACCGCACTGTTGCGCACAGACTCCACGACTCCGCATGTGGTGTCACCCGGCGATTCCGTGCCCGTGACGACCACCTTGCCGCCGCCACCGCCGCCGTTCGACGCGAAAGCGTTCTTCGCTCAACCCCGCATCGGAGTCGGCGACGAGACTGGCAAGGTCCGCGGCACCATTCCCACGTCGGCATACCAGGCCGCGATGGGACTCACCACTAACGGTGCTCCGCCTCCGCCCGAGGAGGAAGTGACCAAAGTGCCGGTCATCACGGACGACGGGAAACTCGGCGGCTACTGGATACCCATCCTCGGATTCGTCGAGCGATCCGTTGCTGACGCCCCAGGCTTCGATGCGCGGGCGCTCGCCGCCAAGAAGGTCGCCAAGGCTTGGGCCGACCTGACCCCAGAGGCGCGGCAGAAACTTGTTGCCCAGGGCTTCAGTCCGCCCACCACGACAAGTACGACGCCATAACCGCCGATCGGGCGTGCACTTGACCGAGTGGTGGTGACGGACGTGTGTTCGTCGCGTGCACCCGCCGAGAGCGGGCAAGCTGGACGGGTGCCTAGCTGGAGACCCGAGACCGCGAAGGACCCCGACGGGCCGGATGCGTGGCGTTTCGTTCCCTTGAGTGACGTGGAACCGTCGATGGCGATCAGGCTCGTGGATCGGTTCGCTCCCCGGTGGCTTCGGCGCGGTGGTCTGCCGATGTCGCGGTTGCGTGAGGTGCCGGACACGATCGCGCTGATGGTCGCCGACTCATGGGACCCTGCGGATGGGTCGCGAGTGCTTCGCCTCACCTCTTGGTATACGGGTGAGACGAGATGGTTGTACGACTGGCCAGGGGACTACGAGAGTGCGGAGGAGTGGATCGAGGATTGCGCCGACATGTCCGGTGACTGGATTCACGACGAGCGAGCACTCGGTGGTGATCCGACGCCCTGGGAGCAGGAGTAGGACGCGCCCAGACCCGACTCGGGCTCGGATGGTGCAGGCTGTGTGGGTCGTCAACATGGTCGGGAGGGCAGGAAGTGAAAGCTGCGATCTGTGTCGTCGTTGCTCTCGGTGCCGTCGTAATCGCGGCTGCTCCCGCCGAAGCTGGAACGGTGCACCGAGATACCACCGTCGCCGAGGTGAACAAAGCGGGCACAGAACTCACCACCGCGATTACGTCCTATCTACAGTCGGGCTCGCAGAAGCCTCCGACGAACAACGCGGATTGGAAGAAGTTTTTCAATCGGACCGGCTCACTCGCTGCGGATCTCTCGCAGAAGTTCAAGCACTGGACCGCCTTGCTCGCGAAAGCTCGTTCTGAGGGCCACCCGACCCCCGCCAAACTGAGGCGGTATGTCGCAGCGATGAAGGTCTGGATAGGCGATCAAGTCGAGCAAGCCCGGCTCAGTCGCGGCTGTTACATCTCCACGACCGGCTTTGCGAGCACGAACGCGGCTGCGTCTTGTTACGCAAAGTTGTTGTCGAAGAACGGCGGTCGATGGCAGGCTGACGCAGAGCGTCTCGACAGTCTCGGGTCGAAATAGGCACGCTCGGCTGAGAACGCACTATCCCGCGTTGCTCACTACGGGTGAGAGAGCAACTCGTTTGGGGATACTCGGCGCTTGCATTGCCGCAGGCCAAGGGTGGAAATGTTTGATGGTGCCTACTTCTCAGAGTTACATGATCTGTGGCGTGCAACGGTCGGGGAGTTGGCTCCTCGCGCATTCGCTCGCAAATTCGGAATTGCGGGTAAACCCTCGGACTACTTCGACGTGGCCGAATCTGAACGGCGGATGGGCGACTGGGAGATCGCCTCGTTTTCCGAGTACCTCGATGCCGTCGTGGCTAACTCGACCACGACCAATGGTGTGTTCGGCACCAAGATGATGTGGAACGACTTCGAGCGGTTCCGGTCCAACCTTCGGACCGCAAGCGCCGGTGGATCGTGGACGGATTCGGAGTTACTCGACCGAACGTTTCCAGGTTTGCGGTATGTCTGGTTGCGACGTGAGGACAAGGTTCGTCAAGCGGTGTCGTGGTGGCGGGCATCGATGACGGACGAGTGGGCACTGACTGACAGCGAGACCGCGAGCGGCCTGGTCCCCGAATTCGATGCCGACACGATCGGGGCGCTCGTGCAGTTCGCGTTGGCGTGCGAGCAAGGCTGGAGGGAATGGTTCCAGACGCACAACATCGCCCCGGTAGAAGTGACCTACGAGCAACTCATCGAGGACCGCTTGGTGACCACGAATGTCGTCCTCGAACATCTCGGCCTGCCGCACCTGGACGCGGACGGGTTACGCCCACCGCGCTACCGCAAGCAATCCGACGACCTGACCGACGAGTACGTCCGCCGCTTCCGCGCATTGAAGTGCCACTGACCGCCACGATGAGCAGGCAAGCCAGACGCGGCGGTCACCAATGTCCGTTCGCGTCGGTGAGATGGCCTGCCGGTGACGGTTCTCGCGGTCAACGCCTCCAGGTCTTCTCGACAGGTGACAGGCGCTGCACCCGAGCGTCTCCATGTTCGAGATCAGAGGGAGGGCGACATGCTGTACGGCAGTACCGAACACCGAGCGAAGTTGGCGGCACTGCTCGACGAAGGCAGTGACTTCCGAGCAGGATTGGCGGAAGAGTTCGGTGATGGAGACCTGGTAGCGAAGTGCCTGGTCTTCGACGCGATCGAGAGCGCCGAGGGCAACGCACCACCACCGCCTGATGCGAGTGACTACAGCGATGCGGAGTTGCGGGGCCTGTTCCCCGTGGCGTGGAACTGACGCCCGTCGCTTCCGTCATGCTGGCCGCTGTCTGCTCAGCGAGGCTTGACTCCGAGGTAGCGGTCGCGGCCGGGCATGGGACTCTCCAGGACCTCGGCGGTGAGTCCAGCGCGGGTGAATGCTGCTACGTACTGCGCTGGCTCGAACAGCGTGAGTTCGTGATTCTCCACGATGTGCTCGATGTCTTCCTTGGTCGCGATCAAGTGGTGCATTTCGAGATGCGTGGTTGACCCCTCGCGTCGTGCTCGGCCGACACGTGCGACTTTCAGGTCTGGAGTCTCGGCGGTCTCGACATGAGTGGAGCCTCCATCGAACCATGCGTCGGGGCGAACCCAACCATCGATGACCAGGATGCCACCGGGTTTGAGATGTTCGACCATGTTCCCGACGGCCGCGTCGAGGTCGGCCTGCGAACGCATGTATCCGATGGAACTGAAGAGGCAGAGCACGGCGTCAAACTGTCGTTCGAGTCGGAACGTGCGCATGTCCGCCTCGACTAGCTCGATGTCAGGGAGACGGCGACGCGCTTCGTGCAGCATCCCTGGATCGATGTCGATGCCAACCATTTGGTACCACTCACGGAGGTAGTACAAGTGGCCCCCGGTCCCGCAGGCCACGTCGAGCACGGACGTTGCAGCATCGTTTCTCTCGGTGATGCAGTCTCGAATCACCGACGATTCGGCCGCGTAGTCCTTTCCGCTTGCCTCGTAGATCAGGTCGTAGACGTGGGCGGTGTTTCGGAACACGGTCTGTCCCCTTTCTGGACAAGAAGCCTCGCATGGTCCGAGGTCCGTGGGGAACAGAGAACGCTCCCTCGTACGGTGCTGGACTGGGCCGGGGGCCGGGCGGGGCTGCCATCATTGAGTCGTGCAGTCCCCTGACCCTGACCAGTTTGGGATCTTCCAGTCAGACCTGCCGGTCGATTTTGTCAGGACATCAGCCGAGCCGATCCAGCACTCCACGATCCTTGGAATCCTTTCGGTGGTGCCAACGTCGGAGATTTCCCCGAAGGAAGAATCAGGGCGGGGACGCTTCTCGCGCAGCATTCCCGACGCCACACCGTTCCCCGCCCGCACGCAGACTTACGCCCCAGAGTCAGTTCTGAGCGGCGCGGGCGACGTTTCGGCGGCGATCAACCGCGGCTCGTGCATTCGCATCACCGCGGTTGATCTTGCGGCGATCCCTGGGCCGGATCGTTCCTCCCTGGGCGGTGCATTCAGCGCGGGAAGCGGTGCGTTCATGCGATCCGTCTCGAATGGCGATTTGCTGGGAGTGTCAGTACTCGACGGAGTGCACTACGCCTTCCATGTGTCCGGTGTTCCTGCGGATGAAGTGCGTCCGCTGATGAGGCGATTTGGGATGCGCTTGCTCGAATAGTCGGAGCCCGTCGTCAGGAGGGCTCGATCCGGGAAATTCTTCCTTCTGCTTCGCGAAGGACACCCAGCATTTCTGTGGTCTTGTGACTTGAGGTCATGAGCGCGAGGGGACCCTACCGATGACGACTCCCGGAGGAGACGATGATGCCCACCTCTCCTTCGAGGGCTGGTATCGAGAAGTGCATCCTCGGGTCGTGACCGCGGTGCGGTTGATGACCGGCGAATCTGATCTCGCGCTGGAAGCGGCGGACGAGGCTCTAGTCCGGGCGTTCGAGCGGTGGGATCGTGTGTCGCGGATGGAATCGCCCCGAGCGTGGACGGTTCGGGTGGCGATAAACGTCGCACATCGGAGGTTGCGTCGTCGTGCAGTCGAGCAGCGGCTGCTTCTGCGTCATCGTGTGTCCACGCAGTTCGAGCCGGAGCCCACGGACCCGGATCTGTGGTCTGCGGTAGCGATGTTGGCGGAGCGACAACGCACGGCGATCGTGTTGCGGTATGTCGCCGACCTCAAGGAGGAAGAGATCGCCAGTGTGATGGGCGTCGGCCGCAGCACGGTGTCAACGACGCTGCGCGATGCGAGGAGCCGTCTGGAGGCGCTGCTGAACATTGACGAGCGTGCAGATCAGGATGAGACGGAGGCCAGCGATGCTCGACCTGCATGACGCCGCGGCCCGACTGGTCGAGCGCAGCGAACCACCCGTTCCGGTTCGCGAGATCGAACGACGCTCACGGACAAGACGCCTACGCCGTCGAAGCGCCGTCGTCGCGAGCGTCGTCCTCGTCCTGGTCTGCTCTGTGGGCACCATCGCACTGCTGCACAATGGTTCGAACGGTGCGGCGAGTGGCGTCCGTATCGAGACCTCGGGCGGGCCCTTATCAACGCGAACCGCCCGCCTCGCACTCGACACAATCCCGGATGGAGTGTCGGCACGCACGATCGGCTCGACCCCCGTGTTCCTCGTGTCGAGACGGTCGAGCGGTGACGACCTTCCTGACCAACCCACACGGCACGCCCGGACTGAAGATCCTGTGGTGGTGCCCCACCGAACAAATCTTCGTCGAACCTGCGCACGCCGAAATGTTCGACACGAACGGCACGATCCTCGCTGGCCCGGCCCAACGAGGTCTGGACCGGCTCGAAACCACGGTCAGCAAAGAAACGGTGACCGTCAATCTCCTCCGCGTCCTTCGTGGCCGAACGGTCCGCGTCGGAGGCTCGGACCAGGCGTACGGAACTCCTGCGAGCGTCGGCCCGTGGAACAGCGGACCCAAATCCTTTTGCAACCAACCCGTTGTCGGCGGCACGGCCAACGGACAATCGAGCAACCCGATCGCGACTCACGCTCGCCAGACCCATCCTGCCGACAGCGTGAGCATCATCGGCAAGCAGCGACTTGGTGTAGGTGCCGGGTGTCCTGCCGACAATCCGAGCGTCCGGGTGACCGAGACCGCAAAGGTGGTTCGTGTCTTCGTGGAGTACACAGCGACCAACCTCTTGTGTCTGGAGTCCGTGCCAGTGACCCTCAAGTCGCCGCTCGGGCATCGTCGCATCGTGGACGCTACGACCGGTGAACTCCTGCCGGTCCGCACCGACGATCGTTGCTCGCCACCTGTAGATGGCGGACGCTGCGATGGCGTGCGAAGCGGGTTGATTCCGTAACGACACTGGCGAGTCAAGCAGTAGGCGGATCACTTGAACTCGATCTCGGACACCCGCTGTTCATCGTGCTCGACGTTGCGCCCAGCGACACTGGTTGAATGTCGTAGGTCGGCCCGAGGCGCGGCGACAATGGTCAGGTCAACATGGCCGTTGGCGTGCACTCAACGGGCTTTGAAGGACTGGGATGGATATCGAGGAGTTCTACGACGAGAACCCTGAACGGCGAGCGTCGGAGGAGTTCGAGTACGGCTGGGACTGGTCTGATGCGCAGCGCACGCGTTGCGGGTTGAGTTGGGTTAAGGCGACCGGTGAGTTGTACGTCATGGCCGAACCAACCGAGCCGATCATCACTGACCAGTTCGGCGATCAGCGTTTGCAGGCGATGCCGACGAAGCTCCTGACCGTCGAAGTGTTGGGTGTCGTCGCGACACGAGGGCGACTCGAACAGATTCTCCACGGGTGGGGGGACGCAATGCTGGCACCGAACAGTCTCTCCTGGGTGCGCGCCCGACTCGCAGACCCGCCGCCCCTCACGGACGAACCAGGTGCCGCGGCGATCGACCTGGCGTTCGAGGTGTCGGGTGCGGATGACCGGTCGAGCGCGATCATCTTGGCGGCGGTCAAAGGTCTGTACCGGAAGGTGCCGGTCGAGGCCAGAGCGAAACTGTCTGGGTACGCCGAGCAGGCACTCGTCGCGGGCTCGGAGCCGACCGTGGAATGGCATCGCGCTTTTGCGTGTGCCCGTTGGGCGGACCGCATCGTCTCCATCCCTGCACACCAGCATCTCGCCGCCGAAGCGGCGAAAGCGCTCGAAATTGTCCGCGAGGTCGGCGTCACGATCGGAGGTGAGATCCGCGACCTGGAGTATCTGCCGTTCGGCAGGGCGGTCTCGCCGAGACTTCAGACCGAACTCGCTTGGGTGTACGAGGCCGTCCATGTCGCCGGGAAGGTCGCCGAGAAGAGCGGCTGGGACAGTGTGCCGTGGGAGCAACTCCTGAGCGACATGATCGCCATTCAGACGCATCGTCCCTAAGGAGCGTCGCCCTCGACACCGACTAACGGATCTTGGTCAATGAGTTGGACCAGGACGCCCTGATGTCCCAACGACTTGAACCGACGCACGAGCCCCTCGGCCTCCAGATCGCGAAGCGCCCGACCCACGGTCGTCCGGCTCCACCCAAGGGTCTCCGCAGCGCGGCGCTCATTGAGCCTGACTTTCGTTCGGCCACGGCGCGGCAGCGATTGGAGATGCCGAAGGAGGGCTTGACGGTCTGCTGGTGGACGACCAAGGGCCGCCGATGGATTCTTCGTAGTCATAGTCAGACTATCGACCGAATAAAGCCGCTATTCCAGCGTCGGAAATATTCGTCATGTATGCGCACTGCGGGCATGGCATATTGCCGCAGGAGGGTCAAGGTAGCAAACCCCTCCGGGGGTACCGGGGCGAATGCATTCGGGAGGATATGAGTGGCAAAGCCGCCTCGTATATGCCACAATTGACGGACCTCAACCGAGGTCACATAAGCGGAACCCCGCCAGCGTGCCAACGCTGACGGGGCTCCTACAGACCATGGAGATGTCCCATGAATCTGCTTCAGTCAGGCTATCGACCGTTCGCGTGTGCCTTCGGAGTGCTCGCCCAGACTGGGTGGGCACGATGAAGGCCGCGGACGTTTACCAGCGGACCACCGATGCGATCGTCGAACAGCTAGAGAGCGGAACCGACCTCGGTGAATGGTCCGCTCCGTGGCACCACCAGTGCAGCGGAATGCCGACGAACGCCGCGACCGGGAAGGCGTACCGCGGCGGCAACATCCTGGCGTTGTGGGTTGCGGAGATCGAGAACGCCTACGGCTCGTCTTTCTGGGCGACGTACAAGCAGTGGTCAGCGCTCGGGCGTCAGGTTGTGCGGGGTCAGCGAGCCAGCTTCGGTATCAAGTGGGTGGACCGAGGAATCAAGGACGACGGACCACAGTCGGGCGAGATCAGCCTGCGAGACCTCGACCGCAAAGCGTTCCCAGTCGGATTCGCAGTCTTCAACTATGCGCAGACAGAGCCCGCTGAGGGGTTTGATGGTGCCGTCTGGGAAGTGCCTACGGCGCGGACAGGTCCGGACTCGATCCCGGAGTGCGCGGCGTTCTTCGAGCGCATCGGAGCGACGATCGTCAGCGGGGCTCCGTCGTATTCGCCAGGTACGGACACCATCAGACTGCCTGACCTCTCTGCGTTCGACAACGCGGTGTCCTTCTATGCGACCTCAGCGCACGAACACGCGCACTGGTCCGGTCACTCCTCCCGACTTGCGCGTGATCTCTCCGGCAAATTCGGCAGCGAGCCGTACGCAGGCGAGGAGTTGGTGGCCGAGCTCGCCGCAGCGTTCTTGGCCGCGGTGCTCGGGATCGAGACGCAGCCGACGCGAGGATCATGGCCAGTACATCGCCTCGTGGATCAGGGTCCTGCGCTCAGGATTCCCGTGCGCTTTACCGAGCATCGACGGCAGCGCAAGGCGGCGGCGGACTACCTGATCGAGAAGGGACAGGCAGCGGAGCGGAGCAGCGGAGCGAGCGCCGCCATGGAGGTCGCGGCATGAAACCCGACGGCGTTCTCTGGGCTCGCTGGGCGAGTGGTCGAGTTCCTCGAACCCCATACCGAGGCCGACCGCGCTGGCTTGCTCGTGACCTTCCTTGTTGCCTTCGGTGCGGCGGTCGGCTCGGGACCTCATGCCATCGCGGACGGTCCGAAGCACCCGCCACGGCTCAACGCGGTGCTCGTCGGTCGATCGAGCCGAGCACGCAAGGGCACATCTGGGCGGTATGCGACGCGTGTTCGACCAGGCCGACCCGACTTCTCCCAGCAGCGAGTCATCGGCGGACTGACCTCCGGTGAAGGACTCGTCGCGGCGCTCGACAAGCGACCCGAAGGACTCGACCGCTCGGTCCTGGTGCACGAACCCGAGTTCGCTCGCTTGCTACGCGTCGCCGGACGGAGCGCCACGCTCTCGGCGCTCGTACGCGAAGCCTGGGACGGCGGCGAACTCTCGATCCTGACGAGGAAGGCACCGCTCACGGTGTACGGCGCGAACGTCGCGGTCCTCGGTCATGTCACGTCCGAGGAACTTCGACGGAGACTCGACCAGACCGAGATCGCCAACGGCCTCGCCAACCGGTTCCTGTTCGTCTGGGTCGAACGATCGAAGCGCTTGCCATCGGGCGGCACGATCCCCGTGGATGGTCTCGAAGCACTCGGCGTCGAGGTCCGCCACGCCATCCTCCGGGCGCGGTGTATCGGAGTACTTGAACGATCGCCCGAGGCCGAAGCGCTCTGGGCCGAGATCTACTGCGGACTCGACGACGAACTCGACGGCGTAGTCGGTGCGCTGAGCGCCAGAGCAGAAGCACAGATGCTGAGGCTGTCGGTCGCGTACGCGCTGCTCGACGGCAGCGACATCATCGAGGTCGATCACGTCCAGGCGGCGGCAGCGGTGTGGGAGTTCTGCGAGCAGACGATCTGTCGAGTGTTCGCCGGTACCACGCCCGATCACGTCGTCGGCCGACTTCTGGCGGCACTCCACGACGCCGGGTCCGAGGGCCTCGATGGTTCCGCTCAGCGTGACCTGTTCAGCAGACACATGGCGGGCAGTCGGCTCGCGTCGGCACGGTGGGAACTCGAACGCCGCGGACTGGCACAGACAGTGATGGTCGAGACGGGCGGACGACCTCGTGTCATGACTCGGCTCCTCGTTTTCGGCTCGGCAGAGCCGGTTTCGTCGCTTTCGTCGCCGCCTCGGTCGCCATTCGGTCGCTTCCACGAGCCCGAGATTCTGGGTTCCGAGAATGGCAAGCGTATCGGAAGCTCAGCGGAGTCATGAGCGCTCTGCCCGTACCGACCGACGATCGAGTCCCCGCACTCCTCACATCGCTCGAAGATGAGGCAGCCGAGTACGCGACGCACTCACGCGCCGAGAGCACGATGCGTGCCTACCGGTCCGACTGGCGGGCCTTCACTGAGTGGTGCCGCGAGCACGACCTCGTGGCATTGCCCGCAGAGCCGGTCACGGTTGCGATGTACCTCTCGGATGGTGCCCGCACGCTCAAGGCATCGACACTGCGTCGTCGCCTGTCATCGATCGCGGTTGCTCATCAGACGGCCGGACTGTCGAACCCGATCGACGACGCTCGCGTGAAGGCGACCTGGGCCGGGATTCGACGGACGCACGGCACGGCACAGACACGGCAAGGACCCGGTGCTCACCGCCGACCTGCGTCTCATGATCGCCGTGCTGCCGGACTCGCTGATCGGTCGTCGTGACGCGTGCTTGCTGCTACTCGGGTTCGCCAGTGCGCTGCGTCGCAGCGAACTCGTAGCGCTCAACGTCGAGGACCTCAGCGAGACCGACGAAGGACTCGTCGTCACCGTCCGGAGGTCCAAGACAGACCAGGAAGGCGAAGGCCGAGAGATCGGCGTGCCCTACGGCTCGAACCCTTCGACATGTCCGGTGCGCGCGACCCGTGCCTGGCTCGAAGCCTCGGGAATCGAGAGTGGTCCCGTGTTCCGTTCCGTCGATCGTCACGGCACCGTCGGCACCACGGCACTCTCGGGCAAGGCAGTTGCCCTCATCGTGAAGCGCACCGTTGAGGCCGCGGGCCTCGATCCCGCGCGGTTCGCCGCTCACAGCCTGCGGTCGGGGTATGGCGACCTCCGCCGCGAGGGGAGGAGCGACGGAAGCAGCGATCATGGAGATGACCGGCCACCGTTCGCTCACGGTGTTGCGGCGGTACATTCGGCGTGGGTCGTTGTTCAACGAGAACGCGGCGACGAAGTTGGGGCTGTGACGATCGCTATCGGTCGGTGGTCCAGAACACGTTGCTATGTGGCGTTGGGGTGACGCTCACGGGCACTGATCCGGCTAGGACGAGTCTGCCGTCGATGGTGCCGTTGCCGGTGATGCTTGTCAGGGTGGAGAAGACGGCTTGTTCCGGGTCGATACGCGTCCAGATGCGTCCGTCCACGGACTGGTAGAGGAGCGGGGTGACGACTGTTCCGTCTTGACGTTGACCGATGGCTACGAGTCGGCCGTTCACGGGCACGACGTTCCCGAAGCCGGTAGGCGCCTGCCGCCTTTGGCGAGGCTGGCGGTTCCGTCCGAGCCGCCGAGGACTTGGTGCCAGGTTTGTCCATTGTCGGATTGCCAGATCGCGGGCTTGTACAGGCTGAGGTTGTTGTCTGTTCCGGCCGACGTTGAGCCGTACGCGATGTATCCCTTCGGAGTGTGGACGATCTGGGCCGTGGCTTGTGGGGCGATCGTGTACGGGGTCCAGTGTTTGAGGTCGTGGCTGATCCAGGCGGTCGCGGGCATCCGCCGGTGCGTCCGCTGGCGACGTAGGTACCGGCGTGAACGGTGATGCCGGTGAAGTAGGGGTCAAACCCGTTGCCGAGGTTTGCGTCTTCCTCGTCCAGTGCGTCCCCTCTTGGGAGGTCCAGATGCAAGGACTCAGGCCCGCTTGTTGGTGAGGGTTGTTGGTGAAGATGTCTCCGACCGCGACGAGTTGTCCATGGTGTTCGGTGAGCCCGTAGATCGTGGAGGTGACGCTCGTGGGTATGACCTTCGTGGTTGGGAGGAACGCGGGCGACTTGTTGCGTTGCCAGGTTCGACCGTTCGGCGAGGTCCACACAGCGGCAGAGTTAGGCGTGTCGGTGGGTTGGCTGCCGATGACGACGAATCCGTGGGTGGTTGCGTACGCGTTGACGAAGTCCGAACTTGCCGTCTCGTTGGTTTGGGGTAGCCGCGGGTTCGCTGGGTCGGGCGGCGCGGAGAACGTCGTAGGGGGTTCGGAGTACACCACGTTCCACGTGGTGCCGTTGTCAGACGAGTACCAGATGGTCGCGTTCTGCGATGCGTTCCCGACCGCGACCGTACCGAGCGGACCACTCACGATCTTCGAGATCACCGCGCCGGGAATCCCTGGTGAGCGAGTCCAGGTGATGGGCGGCAGAGTTGTAGGCACCGCAACATGCGACGCGTCGTCGCTGCCGTCGTCCGATTGTCGGACCGAGACGACGAAGCCAGAAACCGCGATGACCAGCGCCGTCACGATGCTCGCTTGGATGGTTCTGCGACGTGTGCGGCGGCGTTTCACGCGGGCTTGTAGCCCGGAGAAGTCGAAGTCGGGTGCGTCGCTCAGGACGGCAGCGTGGACTCGGGCTTCGGTCTCGTCGATCACGACTCACCCGCCTGTTCGACAACCTCAGATCCAAGCCGTTCACGAACACGCGTCAGACCTTGATGAGTCAGTGCTTTCACCGTGCCAGGTGCACACTCCATCACGGCAGCGGTCTCATCGACCGACAGGTCGGCGTGGTAGCGAAGCACGATCGCTGCCCGTTGACGATCGGGAAGTGCCGCGATACTCCTGACGGACGGCAAGGACATCCGCCATGTCTGGTCCGGCGACGACCGAACTACGACGCAACTCCGTCGCTTGCTGATTCGCTCGGTGCTCTGTCCGCCGACGACGAGATCGAGACCGAGCCAGGTTCAACCCAGTCCGATACACCCACATCGCCGGTGCGTCCATCTCGCTCACCCGATCCCAACGTTCTAACGCCCGTACCAACGCTTCCTGAGCAAGTTCCTCGGCAACTCCGACATCACCGGTGAACGAGGTGAGAGCACGTACGAGCCGCGGCCACACGGCACGACAGAACTCCTCAGCGTCCACGAACCCCACCGGCTCTCAACCTGGTACCACTAGAAGAAGCGCTTGAGCGACGCGTTTGGTTTAGTTCCAATCAGAGTTCGTCCGAGAACGAGCGGATCAGATGAAAGCGACTGAACGTCAGTCCGTCGTCAGTCCGAGCATGTTGGAGATGCGTCTCGTTAGATCATCGATGTCCATCTCGACATCAACTTGGATAACTGTGAGCCCGAGACCGGTGGCCTCTCGGACTAGCTGCTCGGTGAAAAGTTCATCGTGGGCCAACAGATTGGCGAGCGCCCGCTCGGGATCGGTCGTGTTGCTCGGGATGTCCCAGATCGATCCGCGACTGTCGAACGTGGCACGGCGGAACTCCGGAGTAGGTGCAAGCCACACCGCTTGGTCCGGTCGGCTCAGCAGTGGCGCGACGAGTTGGGGGATCAGCCTGAATCCTTCGACAAGTAGTGGTCGTTCATCAGGTAGCGCCAACAGATCTTCGACGATCAGATCGAACCCTTCACCCTGAAACCAGTGGAACGTGGCGTGCATGACCTCGGGTGAGCGGTTCACCCATCGCTCGTCCATATCCATCGCCAAAAACGCCCGGAGTAGCGGGGCGTCGGTAGCGTCTGCTCGTGCGACGTGTTCCGATATCGAGAGGTCGCAGTCGTAGAGCTTGAGGCCATGGGCGGTTGCCAGGCGACGGGCGACAGTCGATTTCCCTGCACCGCTTCCGCCGCCGATCCATCGGACGTGTTCCAAGCGCGATCGCAGCAGGTCCTTGGTGGGCGGTGTCATGAGGACCAATATTCTCAGGTCTCCACGAGACAGGTAGGGCGACGGCGTGTACCTCGGAGGTGTCGTGATGGTTGTCGGTATCCCACCTGGTGCTGTTGTCATCGGAGCCTCTTCCCTGGGTGGAGTCACGGAAAATGGCGAGCGCATGGTTCTCGTCACGACGGAACAACCGGAGCACGTCGCGGGTATCGATCGGCGCTTAGAGAAGCACGTGCTTGAGCGGTTCCACCTGGAGCGGTTCCGCTCCGACCACCTGGTTCGACGGGGCGTCGTCCCGTTCGAGCAAGTGCGTGACGGTGGGGACCCCCCTGACTTCGAAGTCCGAACCACAGACGAGTGGGTGCGACTCGACTGTGTCTCCTTCGCCGATCAGCAACGCCGAAACGGATACCGCCTCCTCACCCATTTACAGTCGCGCCTCGACGCAAGTGCCGGTGATCGGGATTTCAGCGGCATCGCCGGAAGCGCAGTCAGTGTGTGGTTCGGCGAATCGCTTAGTGATCTGCCCCCGAAACGTACGGATGATGCCATCGTCGAGCAGCTATTGGATGCGCTCGTGGATTGCTCGATTGACCACGAAGCACTGGACAAGCTCCAAGCGACGATCGCCAAATCCGGTTTCCCAGAAGTGATGCCGCCCGTCATCGCGGAGGGTGGACGCCCGATGGAGATGCCGGTTTCATCGCGAACCGGCTCGTCCATCCAAGCTACGCCCACCAGATTCCAGGCGGACGAGGGTTCCATCTGCAACTGCACATGCCGAGGCAACGCGTCGAGTCCGAACTTCACGGCGAGGCACAGAGGATCGTCACCGCTCACGACAAACCTGAGATCGAACATCTGCTGATAACAGTTGGAGGTCCCGATATCGATGGAATCCGGTATCCCGGCGAGGAGATCCTCGGCGCGTTTGTCGCCGAAGGCCCGTCGCTCACAATCGAAGCCGAGCACTTGCGATCAGTGACGATGCACCTTTGGAGTGCCGCGGAAGTGATCGAAGTGGAAGTGAGCCGAAGATCGGGCGCAGGAACTAACCAGCCCGTGTAATCCCCGCCGCTTTCAGCACCTCGGGCGTCACGCCGATCTCTCTCCACGCCGCGTACGAGATCCCCTTCGCCGCGGAGTAGCCCTTGGCGTGCCTTACGAATGACTTCTCCAACGCCTTCATGTCCGGTCCCGACTCTCCACCTCGCCGGTCGATCTCGGCTTCGAGGTCGAGTGCTTCCTGCACGAGCAGCAAGCGGCGTAGGGGGTCCGCTTCCGCGTTGACCTTCTGGTTTGTCGTGTCGAGGCGTGTGGTGAGCGACTCGATCGTGATCTGGCGTCCGCGCTTCGGTTTCGTGGCTTCGAGCGCAGAGAGATAATCGCGGACTGCGCGCCCAGATTCACGGCCTTGTGCGAGCGCCTTCTTGTGCTCGGGCGTCATCGTGCGTTTGGGTGCTGCCATCGGTAGGGCTCCTGTGCGTGGGGGAGTTCCAAACTATGAGGATGGTCAGCGGATCTGTGAACCGGTCTTGATCGAGTCGGTCGTGGATGCCCTGCCCTGGTCTGAACCGTGGCCTAGTACCGGGATGGCCAGACGCGACTGCTCGGTCGTCATTCGTGTGTCCAGGTGCGGCAGGCTGTGGAGGTGAGCGAAGTCAACGAGCATGATTCCAGCAACGTAGAGGCGTACATTCCGTTGCCCGACGATGCGCGGTATTCCCGCCTTGCTGCCCGCCAAGGTTTCGAGGACATTGCGGTTGCGTACGACCGTGCTCGGCCTGGATATCCGGAGGCACTCTTCGACGCCTTGGCGACCGATTGTGGACTGAGCAGGTCGGATCGGATCCTCGAAATCGGTTGCGGCACTGGACAGGCGACTCGCTCCCTCGCACAGCGCGGCTACGAGATCACGTGCGTCGAGCTTGGCGAGAACCTTGCCTCTCTCGCCCGCGAGAACCTTGCTCGCTACCCGAACGTAACGATCGATGTGGGCTCGTTCGAAGACGCGAATCTCGGATCTCAGAAGTTCGACCTGGTGTTTTCGGCGACCGCGTTTCATTGGGTGGATCCCGAGATCGGCTACCCGAAAGTCGCTGATGTTCTCCGACCGGGTGGGCATCTCGCGCTGGTCACCAACGCACATGTTGCCGGTGGTACCCAGGACCTCATCGTGGACGCCGTTCAAGACCTCCACAGGAGGATCGCACCCGAGGTCGGGCCATGGCAGTTCGCGACCGTGGCTCAGGTCGCTGACCGTGCGGCAACCACCGGTGACATCGCCGAGTTGTGGAGCAGGGTGGATCGACGCTTCGTACAACCTCCTCCGGTCAATCATCTTTTCGAGGACCCAACCGTGTCACTGTTCCCATGGACAGCCGAGTACGACCGGGATGGGTACCTTGCGATGTTGGCCACGCAGTCGATCTACGTCCTGATGGACCCTCGACAGCGCAAAGAACTGCTCAACGGGATCGGGGACGTGATCGATGACGGTCTCGACGGCCACATCACCAAGCAGTACCTGACGATTCTCGCGACCGCTCGCACACGGAACTGATATCAAGACAGCAACCGCCGCGAGATATCTCTACTAATTCGCTCTGCGCGCCGATCGAAGCTCTTCAAGGATCTCTGCGAGGAGTGCGTTGGTCGATTGTTGCGCGGCGAGCATGTCGGCAAGGTCCCGTGCGCTCACCGTGGCGTTGGTTCCCCTCACCGATGGATCACGCATCTCGCGGAGGATGGGCGCTAGAACGCCGGACAGCGCAACAGGCAAAATCTCCTGCTGCTCGAATACGTAGTCGCCGTCGTCTGACTCGATGACGAAGTAGGCGCGGCGATGGGCTTCGCTTGCAGCGAGACCAGCGATACCGAACGCGAGCACAGATCCGATGCTTGGGCGTCGCTCGATGATGTTGTCGCCTTCGACAGAGACATTGCGGACTTGCGGCCAGGCCAGGAACTCGCGCACGTCGCCGTGATAAATCGCGCTTTGCTTCGGGTGTCGGTACGTTCGGATCTGCACTCCAGTGTTGACGAACGTGACGACGCACCACTGCTTCGCGGGGACTGGTGATCTTGCTGGACGGGCGAGTAGTCCGGTGGGCCAGACCGAGATCCCGAGATTGGCTTGAGGGGAGTCCCACGGCCACTGATCTCCGGATGCGCGAAGCGATCCGAGCCGCGTCCGGACAGCTTCTGCGATTCGTGTGGCGTCGCGATGATCAAGAGTGATGCTGTCGAAGGCTTCGCCGAGTTGGAGGGGTGCGAAAAGTGCTGAGTCGCCGGTACCGATGACGCTGACCGAGTGGAGATCCGAGAGTGCGTATGTCGTTGGGGCGGTCTTCTCTCGGACGATGATGATGCGCCGGTCTGTCGCAGCCATGATGACGTTGCCGTCGCTCGACGAAGCCACTCCGTCTAATACTTCGGCGGGAGCCACGGTTCCTTCAAGCGAAGACAATGCGCGGGCGTGGGCGCGACCGGTGAGATCTCGCTCAACAACATCTTGTAGCGCTGACATTTGCGCCCTCCTGCCGTTTCCTTCGACGGAACGACCATGGGCGCAAGCTACTCATGCAGGGGCGTGCCTGCGCTGCATTGTCTCACCTTCAACGCGCCAGAGCGCCGCCAACGCGCCAGAGCGCCGCTCTCGTTTACGGGTCGGGAAGCGGCGCTCCAGCAAGCGGCCGGGGCTCTGATCCGGCCGTCTCCGGTACTACGGCACCATCGGCTTCGCGGATTGGGATCTGCGCGACGAAGCGCCGCGGACTGAGGGGTCGGCACGGCGCTTCGTGTGAGCCGGGACGGGGGAAGTTCCTGGCCGATGATTGTTCTACAGTAAGTGTCGTAGAACCTCTGCTACATATACGGCTACATATACGTCCCTGCCACACGTCGAGCACGTCCTGGCACGCCCTGGGCACGCCGGGGCATCAGCGTCCTACACCGTGCTCGGCGAACCAGTCGAGCGCTTCCTGGCCGCGGAGAGTGCGGGTCGAGAACCGGGTCAGCCAGTACATGACGTAGGGACCGCCAACGCCTTCTGCATCGGTGGAAGTGCCGTGACCGCAGCAGGCGAACCGGACGCCGTCGATCCAGCCGAGACAGGGATCAGGCTCATCCATGCCTGCTGCGATCAGACCGCGCTCCTTGCAGGGTCGCTCTTCCGATTCGACCGGCGTGCCGTCCGCATAGGTGTAGACGTAGGCGTCGTCGTAGTCGTCGTCGTTCGTCTCGTGTCCGCGATATGTCACGACTCACCTCCTAGACCGGGTGCAGTAGCGGGTTCCGCGAAAAGGTCGGCTGAGACGACCTTTTCGCGACTCCGGGGGTTCACTCCCGAAACGGTCACGGCTTCGGCTTCGGCTTCGGCGGCTTGCTGTGGGGGCCACTGACGAAGAGTCGCGTGACCTTGATCACGTCCTGCTCGAAGCCGATGGCGTCCTGCGCCCCGATCAGTGCGAGCAGTGCCTTGTCCCGAAGTCTTTTGTCCTTCGACTGACGCTCCAGCAGCTTGGCGAACTCGTCGCCGTCGATGGCCCACGCACCCGTGCGAGCGGTCGGCGGCAGATCCTCGGGGGACGACGCCCTGACTCGCGTCATCACTGCGTAGAGGACGAACTGGGTCGCGGACGGATACCAGTCGGCGGGGAGGGCGGGCTGCTTGTACTCCAGACAGCGGATCACCGCACGGCGCGTTAGCTCAACGTCATGCCAATCACGGTGACTCCGGATCTTGTCGCAGGCGTGTTTGATCTGCTCGTCGCTGTAGCGCCCCAACCTGCGGAAATCGGCGGAGTCGTCTTTGCTGATGCCGGTCTGCGAGAGCGTGAACGGCTTCGCCCCGCGGCCCTTCGTCGGTCGCCCGCGGGGCTGGTAGGCAGTCAGCACGCGCCCAAGTTCGGCCCCGGTGAGACACTGCTTCTCTACGTCGCGGCTTGACCGGCGCTGCTTGTTCAACTGCTTCACGAGCCGCTCGAACTCGGCAAGCGCCTCGTCGGTCATCTCGGGGTGCGGAGTCCGCGCAGGAGTCACCGCGTGAACTCCTGCTCGTGTGATCTCCATAGCACCGTGATGACGACGTAGCGGCCGTCGCTGACGCAGTACGGAATCGCGAGATCGTCCGCGACCGCCATCATCGTTTTGGTGGACTTCCTCGGGTAGCGAAGCTCGGGCTCGCGCACCACTCTTTTCACCCGCTTCGTGAGGACGCCCATCTCGGCGGCACGTTGACGAGCGTGGTTCGTCAACACGACCGGCATCTCGTCGCCCGCGCCGAGCACGGTCATGTCGGGGTCTTCCACGAGATCCACGGCAAGTCGGGCTCGGGCTCGGTGATCGGGTCAGGGGTCCGCGCCGGCACGCCGTTCACGAGATCGCGAATCTCGGGCACGCTCAAGCTGACCTTGCGACTCGCCATCATGACCAACGTCAGTTGGTCGTTGTTGAGGCAGCGCCCACACCGCGGCTGCGCAGCGAGCCACACGAAGGCGTCAAGCGTCCCGTCAAAGGGCAACCGCTCGACGGCACGCGGAGCGCACGCCCATAGCCGTTGGTGGAGCATCCCCGACCGGGTCACCCCTCGGACCAATTCGAGCTTCACGTGCTCAACACCTCCCGTAATTCCGGAGATCAACCCGGATGTCCCAATTAGTCCGATTTGGGTACGTTACGGTAGTGGAGCGTCTAGCTGCCCAGCAGGCTACACCCGGCAGTGTGTGTCTGTCCAATTGTCCGATTCGCGTAGCTGGGTCGTGAGGTCGCGACCCCCGGCGCCCTGGGTTGCACGGGCGGCTGGTTGCGATGTCGAGATCGCTTCGGAGTGCACATCGGAGTGCACAGGACTAGGCCCTGTATCGATGATCTAAGCCATACAGCCCTTAACTCAGCCATTATCCGCACTCCCACGCTGTATGCCATGGAAGTGCTCTACCAACTGAGCTACAGCCCCGCGAAACGAGCGGGGGCCAAGGATAGCGAATCGGCTGCGGACAACGAATCGGCTGCGGACAACGAATCAAGGCTCTTGCGCTCGGTGCCCCGCACGTTCCGGTCGACCTGCACGCCGGAGGGTCACGACGGAGCGCGTGGCGCGATCGCCCAGGTGCGTTGCCAGCCGACGAAACGGATCGAGCGTGTCGTGTACACGATGTTCAAAACGCGCGAGTCGGCCAGCCGCTACTTCGTGAGCGCCCGCAAGCCCGCGGGCGTCGATGCAGATACCAACGCAGACTGCGCCGCGCTCTCTGATTCCGAGCGCCCGTATCGGGCCAGCGCGGGTGCGGGCGGTCGGGTGTTCTGCTCGACCCACCGCGGCCACACCATCAGTTGGACCGACCAGTGAACGGTCGCGACGGCAGCGGGTCATGACGACGACGCGCTCTACACGTGGTGGGCGCGCCTCGTCAGTTCCTGAGGCCACCTGGCCCGATACGCTCGCCGAGATGACCGAAAGCGCCCCCTCCGCCCCGGACGCGCCCGCGTTCCGTTACAACGCCACGCTCGCCAACCGGATCGAGGCGAAGTGGCAGGACCGCTGGGAGCAGAACCACACGTTCTGGGCCCCCAACCCCGTGGGGCCGCTGGCCGACGGCTTCGAGCGCGTCGCCGACCGCCGCAAGCTCTACGTCCTCGACATGTTCCCCTACCCGAGCGGCACCGGGCTCCACGTCGGCCACCCCCTCGGCTACATCGGCACCGACGTGTTCGCCCGGTTCATGCGGATGAACGGTCGCAACGTCCTCCACACCATGGGGTACGACGCCTTCGGCCTCCCGGCCGAGCAGTACGCGGTGCAGACCGGCCAGCACCCGCGCGTCACCACGGAAGCCAACGTCGCCAATATGAGGCGGCAGCTCCGGGCGCTCGGCCTCGGTCACGACTCGCGCCGTAGCATCGCCACCACCGACGTCGACTACTACCGCTGGACGCAGTGGATCTTCCTGCAGATCTACGGATCCTGGTACGACGAAGAGCAGTCGCGGGCGCGTCCGATCACCGAGCTGGTCGCCGAGTTCGAGTCGGCGCAGCGCGCACCCGTGAGCGCGGCGAACCCCGAGGACAAAGCGTGGGCGGAGCTCGACGACGACACGCGCCGCGCGGTCGTCGACTCGTACCGTCTCGCGTACCTCGACGAAGCGCCGGTCAACTGGTGCCCTGCCCTCGGCACCGTGCTCGCCAACGAAGAGGTCACAGCCGACGGCCGCAGCGACCGCGGGAACCATCCCGTCTTCCGCCGTCCGTTGAAGCAGTGGATGCTGCGCATCACTGCGTACGCCGACCGGCTCCTCGCCGACCTCGAGTTGCTCGACTGGCCCGAGTCGATCAAGATCATGCAGCGCAACTGGATCGGCCGCAGCGTGGGTGCAGAGGTCGCGTTCCCCGTCGACGAACACTCGAACGTCGAGATCGACGTGTTCACGACGCGCCCCGACACACTGTTCGGCGCGACGTACATGGTGTTGGCGCCCGAGCACCCGCTCATCGACCAGATCGTGCCCGACCAGTGGCCGCAGGATTCTCCGTTCGAGTGGCGGGGCACGTTCGGGCTCGACAAGTCGCCGTCGGAAGCAGTCGCCTCATACCGCGAGTTCGCGGCGCTGAAGTCGGAGCTCGAACGGCAGGCGGAGGGCAAGGAGAAGACCGGTGTCTTCACCGGCGCGTTCGCCCGCAATCCCGCCAACGGCTGGAACATCCCGGTGTTCATCGCCGACTACGTCCTGATGGGCTACGGCACCGGCGCGATCATGGCGGTTCCCGCGCATGACGAACGCGACTTCGAGTTCGCGAACGAGTTCGACCTGCCGGTCGTTGGCGTGGTGCGGCCACCCGACGGCTGGTTGCAGGCACGCGGCCTCACCGCCGACACGCCCGCCGATCAGTGGCCCACCGCATACCCGGGCGACGGCATCGCCATGCACTCCACCGGCGACGGGATCTCGCTCGACGGTCTCCCCACCGCGGAGGCGAAAGCGCGGATCGGGGAGTGGCTGCAGACGGCCGGCTACGGCGCGCCGGCCATCACCTACAAGTTGCGCGACTGGCTGTTCAGCCGGCAGCGCTACTGGGGCGAGCCGTTCCCGATCGTCTACGACGAGCGGGGCCGGGCGCTCCCCGTGCCCGAGTCGATGCTCCCGGTCGAGCTCCCCGAGATCTCCGACTTCGAGCCGCGCATCCTGGCCGACGACGACACCGCGCTCCCGGAACCGCCGCTCGCGCGCGCCGAGGACTGGGTGACCGTCGAGCTGGATCTGGGCGATGGCCCCCGCCGCTACCGCCGCGAGACCAACACCATGCCGCAGTGGGCGGGCTCGTGTTGGTACTACCTCCGCTACCTCGACCCCACGAACTCCGAGGCCATGGTCGATCCCGCGGTCGAGCGCTACTGGATGGTCGGCGACGGCCCGCCCGAGCAGGGTGGCACCGATCTCTACGTGGGTGGTGCCGAGCACGCGGTGCTGCACCTTCTCTACGCGCGCTTCTGGCACAAGGTGCTGTTCGACCTCGGCCGGGTGTCGACGCCCGAGCCGTTCCACCGGCTGTTCAACCAGGGCACGATCACCGCGGCCGCGTACACCGATGATCGGGGCGCGTACGTCGACGCCGAGCGCGTGGCGGAGCGCGACGACTCCTACTTCTACGAAGGCGAGGAAGTCGTCCGCCACGACGGCAAGATGGGCAAGAGCCTGAAGAACTCGGTCACGCCCGACGACATCTATCGCGACTACGGCGCCGACACGCTGCGGCTCTACGAGATGTTCATGGGCCCGCTCGATGCCAGCCGCCCCTGGAGCACGGCCGACATCGTCGGAGTGCACAAGTTCCTCCAACGGTTCTGGCGCAACGTCGTCGACGAAGACTCCGGCGCGCTGCACGTGTCGCCGGAACCCGCCGACGACGCCACCCGCCGTCTGCTCCACCGCACGATCGCCGCGGTCAGCGCCGACATGGGAACGTTGGAGTTCAACACCGCCATCGCCGCGCTGATGGCACTGAACAACCGGCTGACGCGGGTGGTGGAGGAACAGGGGAGCGCGCCGCTCGAGGTGGTGACCGCGATGGTGCTCATGCTCTCGCCGCTGACCCCGCACGTCGCCGAGGAGCTGTGGGAACGGCTGGGCGAGCAGGCGGATCTCGCGTTCGCGGCATTCCCCGAACCCGATCCGGCGCTCCTCGTCGACGACGAGGTCGAGATCCCGGTGCAGGTCAACGGCAAGGTCCGGGCCCGGGTCACGGTGGCCGCGGGAGCCGGTGAAGCCGAGCACGAGGCTGCGGCGCGGGCCGACGCCCGCATCGCCGAGCTCCTGGCCGGCGGCACGGTCCGGAAGGTCGTCGTGGTACCCGGTCGGATGGTCAACATCGTCCTGGGCTGATCGCCCCTCGGCCCTTCCTCGCCGACATCCCGGCTGGTACCTTTGAGGCCTTCCTCCGGTCACTTCCTCGGTTGGCACGCGCGCGCCCCGAGGAGAGCAACGTGGCCGAGATCCCCCGCCCGCCGTCTCGCGAAGAACGCGAGTTCTGGGACCGCCAGTTCGACGACGGTCGCGCCGGTCGGCGCGATCCAGCCCGTGACCCGACGCGTGATCCGGGAGGCGGGCCGCGCCGGTCGGGTCCGCGGGCGCCGCAGCCGGTGCGCCGGCCCGACGGCGTGCTCACGCGCGTCGTCGATCGCGTACGCGACTGGCGCGGCGACGCGCGGCTCGGCGTCGTGGTGCTCGTGCTGGTCGCGGTCGTGGCCGGATTCATCTGGTATCGCATCGGGGTCGGTGGCACGAGCGCGGGCGCGGCCACGTCGGCCGACCGTGCCGTCACCACCACGTCGGCTGCCGCGACCGCCACGACGCGCGCGTTCGCCGACGCGAGCACCGGTAACGGAGCGACGAGTGGCACGACGTCGAGCGCGACCAACAAGAGCGCGGGCGCGGCGATGATCGCGGTGCACGTTGCCGGCGCCGTCACCCGGCCGGGCGTCGTCGAGCTGCCGCCGGGGTCCCGCGTCATCGACGCGGTCGAGGCGGTCGGCGGCGCGGTCGCCGGTGGCGACCTCGACCGGCTGAACCTCGCGGCCAAGGTCGCCGACGGACAGCGCGTCTACGTGGCGCGCGTCGGCCAGGCCGATCCGGGCGTGGCCGGCGACACGAGCGGCGCGCTGGGCGTCGACGGCAGCGCGGCGAGCACCGGCGCCGGCACCGGACCGGCCGCCAAGGTGAATCTCAACACGGCCACGCAGGCACAGATCGAGGAGCTGCCGGGGATCGGGCCCACCTACGCGCAAGCGATCATCGCCGAACGTCAACGGCGAGGCGGTTTCAAGTCGGTCAACGAGCTCCGCAGCGTGCGCGGCATCGGCGACAAGCGATTCACCGAGCTCGCACCGCTCGTCACGGTGTGAGCACCCGCTTCCCGGCGGGTCCGCTGGCGATCCTCGCCGGCCTGATCGCGGGCATCCTCGTCGGTACCCGGGCCGGTCCCGGCCCGGCGGGTCTCGTGCTGGTCGCGGCAGTGCTTGCGGTCACAGCCGCGGTGCTCCTGCACGCGCCGATGGCGCGGATCCTGATCGCGGTGCTGGCGTTCGCGCTGCTCGGGACCGCGGTGATGCAACGCGCGCTGCACGGTCTCGAGGAGTCGCCGCTGCGCCCGATGGTCGAGCAGCGGTCGAACGCCGGCATCCGCGCCACGCTGGTCGACGATCCCGATGCCACGCGCTTCAACGCCAGCGTGCTCGTGCGCGTGGCCACCGTGTCGGGACACGACGCCGGGGGACGCCGAGTCCTCGTCGACGCGTCCGGTGATGCCGCGGCGCGGCTCCGGCTGCTCGCGGCGGGCGACGGTGTCGCCCTCGACGGTTGGTTCGATCCGCTCGAAGGGTTCGCGGCGCGCTGGCGCTGGAAGCACGCGGTCGGCACCTTCCACGCCACCGCGTTGCTGAGCGCGTCGCGCGCCCGGTCACCGATGGCCCGGGCCGCCAACGCGGCGCGCGACCTCGTGCTCGCGGGCTCCACTCAGCTCGCGCCCGTCGACCGCGCCCTCCTCGCCGGATTTCTGCTCGGGGACACCCGCGGCGTCCCCGACGACCTCACCGAGGAGTTCCGTCTCGCCGGCCTCACGCATCTCACCGCGGTGTCGGGCGAGAACGTCGCGTTCGTTCTGGCGCTCGGTGCGCCGTTCCTCCGCCGGCTCTCGCTCCGGGGTCGGTTGATCGGCGGCGTGGCGGTGCTGGTGTTGTTCGGTGCGATGACCCGCTGGGAACCGTCGGTGCTGCGCGCGATCGCGATGGCGGTCATCGCGCTGGTCGCCGGCTACCTCGGGCGCCCCACCGTCGGCGTGCGCGTGCTCGTGCTCGCGGCCACCGCGCTCCTGGTGGCCGATCCCTTCCTGCTCTACTCGGTCGGGTTCCTCCTGTCGTGCGCGGCGAGTCTGGGGATCGCGCTCCTGGGCCGGCCGTTCTCCGAACGGCTCCGCGGGCCGGCGTGGATGCGCGAGGTGCTGGGCGTCACCGCGGCGGCACAGGTCGGGGTGGCGCCGATCCTCATCCCGGTGTTCGGTTCCATGCCGCTGGTCGCGCTCCCGGCCAACCTGATCGCGGTGCCGCTCGCCGCACCGCTCACGATGTGGGGGCTGGCCTCCGGCGTGGTGGGTGGTCTGCTCCGTCCCTACGCGCCGGGGATCCCGCGCCTGCTCGGCCTGCCCACGACCGCCCTCCTGCACGCACTGATCACGGTCGCCGAGCTCGCGTCGCGGGTTCCCGTCTCGATCGACGGCCGCGCCGCATGGGCCGTCATCGCGCTCGGTGCCCTCGCGGCGGCGGCGTACCGTGCGCGTAGGCTCCGCGCGCATGCCCGCGTTCCGGTACCGCCTCGGTGACGAGGTCCACGACCTCACCACCCGCACGCTGGTGATGGGCATCCTCAACCGCACCCCCGACTCCTTCTACGACCATGGCGCCACCTTCGAGCTCGACTCCCTGCTCCGGCGGGCCGAGGCGCTGGTTGGGCAGGGTGCCGACATCCTCGACGTCGGGGGAGTGAAGGCGGGCCCCGGTCCCGACGTCGACGAAGCGGAGGAGCTCGACCGAGTCGTCGCGCCCATCAACGCGCTGCACCAGCGGTTCGACGTCGCGATCTCCTGCGACACGTGGCGCGCCTCGGTACTCGACGCCGCGTGCGCCGTCGGCGCGGTAGTGGGCAACGACATCAGCGGCTTCGGCGATCCCGACTATCTCCGCGTCGCCGCCGCCCACGACGCGTCGGTCATCGCCACCCACATCAGGCTCAAGCCCCGGGTCCCCGATCCCGAGCCCCACTACGACCACCTCGTCGGCGACGTCACCGCGTTCCTGCTCGACCGGGCGGCGCGCGCGCAGGCTGCCGGGCTCGCGCCCGAGCAGATCGCACTCGACGCCGGGCTCGATCTCGGGAAGACGCCGCGGCAGAGCGCGGTGCTGTTGCGCGACAGCGACGCGCTCGCGACCCACGGGTACACGCTCTTGTTGTCGGCGTCGAACAAGCGGTTCATCGGCGAGCTCCTCGATCTCGACATCGATGCGCGCCGCCCCGCGTCGCTGGCGTCGGTCGCCTACGGAGTCGCGCACGGGTGCCGGATCGTCCGGGTGCACGACGTCGCCGGTTCGGTCCAGGTGTGCCGGATGGTGGAGGCGATGCTGGCGGCGGAGGTCGCCGCATGACCGCGCCTGTCTTCCTGGTGAAGGGGTCCGACGCGATGTTGCGCGACCGCGTCGTCGACGAAGTGGTGGCCGAGGCGCTCGGCGCCGACGATCGCACCCTCGCGCTCGAGGAGATCACCATTCCGGGCCGGGCGGCCGCCGGCACTGGCACCAGTACCGGTACCGGTGCGGCCGGTGACGATCCCGATGCCCCCGGGGGTGCCGAGGGCCGGGAAGCCGCGATCGCCGCGGTGCTCAACGCGGCCGAGAGCCCGCCGTTCATGACCGAGCACCGGGTGGTGGTCGTGCGCGACACCGGCGCGCTCACCGCCGGTGACGTCGACGGCTTGCTGCGCTACCTCGACGATCCCCTCGACACCACGGTGCTGGTGTTCGTCGCCGGGGGAGGCACGATCCCGCCGTCGCTCACCAAGAAGCTCAAGGAGGTCGGGGCCGACGAGCGTGCCCCGAAGAGCGAGAAGACGGCCGACGTCCTGATCGGCGAGGCCCACGAAGCCGGGCTCCTGCTCACCGCCGACGCGGCCAAGCTCATCGGCAGCCACCTCGGCGAGGACGCGGGCCGGGTCGCGGCACTGGTCGACGTCCTCGACGCCGCGTTCGGCGCGGGGGTGCAACTCACCGTCGACGACGTGTCCCCGTATCTGGGCGAGACCGGTGGTGTGCCGTCGTACCAGCTCACCAACGCGATCGAGTCGGCCAACCCGGCCGGCGCGCTGGAGATCCTGCACCGGCTGCTCACGGTCACGACCCCGCAACAACCGAAGCCGATGCATCCGCTGCAGGTGGTGGCGATGCTCACTGGCTACTACCGGCGCGTGCTCCGCCTCGACGACCCCGCCATCCGCAGCTCCGCCGACGCCATCGCCGCGCTCGGGGGCAAGGTCAAGGAGTTCCCCGCCCGCAAGGCGCTCGATCAGGCCCGTGCCCTCGGCACCGACGGGATCCGCCAGGCGTTCGATGCCCTCTACCAGGCCGATCTCGATCTCAAGGGCGCGCGCGGCATCCCGGAGACTGCGGTGATGGAGGTGCTGGTGGTGCGCCTGGCCCGATTGGCCGGTCGCAGCGGAAGCCGCGCCCGGAGCGGACGCCGCTAGCGCGGATCCGGGATCAGGATCCGGACGACGCGTTCGCCCGCTTCATCAGGCGGGAGGTGCGGCGTGCAGCCTGGTTCTTGTGGATGCGGCTCTTGGACGCCGCCTTGTCGAGCCGCTTCTGCGCCAGGCGCACGGCCTCGACCGCATCGTCGGCGCCCGAGTCGAGGGCCTGGCCGGCGGACTTCACGCGGGTCTTCAGCTCGGAGCGCACGGCCTGGTTGCGCACCCGCCGACGTTCGTTCGAGCGGTTGCGCTTGATCTGACTCTTGATGTTCGCCATGACGCGTGAAGATCTCCGGGAGACTCGTACGTGAAAACACGGTTCGCAGGGCCCGATCAGGCTAGCAGGGCCCGCCCGCGGGCTCCCGTCGACGAGATCGCGCCTTCCGTCGAGGAGAATGGGGCAGTGACACCCCTCGATCGGTTCCGCAATTTCAGCATCGTCGCCCACGTCGACCACGGGAAGTCGACCCTCGCCGACCGCATCCTCGAGCTCACCGGGGCGGTGGATCCGCGGGACATGCGGGCGCAATACCTCGACTCGATGGACCTCGAGCGGGAGAGGGGGATCACGATCAAGGCCCAGAACGTGCGCCTGAACTGGGCCGGTCACATCCTCCACCTCATCGACACGCCCGGCCACGTCGACTTCGGCTACGAGGTGTCGCGCAGCCTCGCCGCCTGCGAGGGGGCCCTGCTGCTCGTCGACGCGTCGCAGGGGATCGAGGCCCAGACCCTCGCCAATTGCTACCTGGCGCTCGAACACGACCTCACCATCGTCGCCGCGCTCAACAAGATCGATCTTCCCGCTGCCGAACCCGATCGGGTCGCCGGCGAGATCGAGCACGTGCTCGGCATCCCCGCCAACGAGATCCTGCGCATCTCGGCCAAGACCGGCGAGGGAGTGCCCGCGCTGCTCGACGCGCTGGTCGCCCACATCCCGCCGCCGAAGGGCGACGCCGATGCGCCGCTCCAAGCGCTGATCTTCGACTCGATCTACGACGCCTACCGCGGCGTCGTCAGCTCGGTGCGGGTGTTCAACGGCACGCTGGGCGACGGCGCCCGCCTCCGGTACGTGCAGGCGAAGGCGAACCACGACGCCGAGGAGATCGGGGTGCGACTACCCGTGCCCACGCCCGTCGCCGCGCTCGGCCCGGGCGAGGTCGGCTACCTGATCGCCGGCATAAAGGACGTCGGTCAGGCCCGCGTCGGTGAGACCGTGACGAGTGCGGCGAACCCGGCGGCGGAGCTGCCCGGCTACCGCGATCCGAAGCCGATGGTGTTCTGCGGTCTCTACCCGGTCGACGGCGACGAGTACGCGAGCCTGCGCGAAGCGCTCGAGCGCCTCCGCCTCAACGACTCGTCGTTCACGTATGAACCGGAGACGTCGGGCGCGCTCGGGTTCGGGTTCCGGTGCGGGTTCCTCGGGCTGCTCCACATGGAGATCGTGCGCGAACGGTTGGAGCGCGAGTACGACCTGTCGCTCGTGGCCACCGCACCCAACGTCGAGTACCAGATCGAGATGGTCGACGGCCGGGTCGAGATCGTCGACAACCCGTCCGCGATGCCCACGCCCAACGAGATCGCGAGCATCGAGGAGCCCTACGTCAACGTCACCGTGCTCACCCCGACCGAGTACATCGGGTCGATCATGGAGCTCTGTCAGCAACGGCGCGGCGAGATGACCCGCATGGAGTACCTGTCGGAGGAGCGGGTCGAGTTGGTCTACGTGCTCCCACTGGCCGAGATCGTGATGGACTTCTTCGACCAATTGAAATCGCGCACCCGCGGCTACGCAAGCCTCGACTACGAGCCGATCGGCTACCGGCCGTCGAACCTCTCGAAGGTCGACGTGCTGCTCAACAACGTCCCGGTCGACGCGTTCTCCACCATCGTTCACCGCGACCACGCGTACGACTACGGGAAGCGCATGACGGAGAAGCTCCGGGAGCTGATCCCGCGGCAACTGTTCGACGTGCCCATCCAGGCCGCGGTCGGCGGGCGCATCATCGCGAGGGAGACGGTCAAGGCGAAGCGCAAGGACGTGATCGCCAAGTGCTACGGCGGCGACATCAGCCGCAAGCGCAAGCTGCTCGATCGCCAGAAGGAGGGGAAGAAGCGCATGAAGCAGATCGGTCGCGTGGAGGTCCCCCAGGAGGCGTTCGTCGCCGCGCTCCGGCTCGACGACTGAACCATGGTCACCGAAAGCACCACCGCCGCGCCCAAAAACGAGTTCGGGGTCTACGTCCACATCCCGTTCTGCGCGTCGCGCTGCGACTACTGCGACTTCGCGACGTGGACCGATCGCGCCTACCTCGTCGACGACTACGTCGACGCGTGCGTGCGCGACATCGGGGCCCGGCGTCGCCGCGGCGATCTGCCCGACGCGACGAGCGTGTTCTTCGGTGGCGGCACGCCGTCCCTGCTCGCGGCGGGCGCGCTCACCTCGATCCTCGACGCCATCGCGCGTGCGCCAGGCGCCGAGGTCACCGTCGAGTGCAACCCCGACTCCGTCGACGCGGGCAAGCTGGCCGACTTCGCGGCCGCCGGCGTGAACCGCGTGTCGTTCGGCGTGCAGTCGATGCGGGCGCACGTGCTCGCCGCGCTGGGCCGCACCCACGACCCGGCGAACGTCGAGCGGGCGGTCGGCTGGGCCGGCGACGCCGGCATCGAGCGCATCAACCTGGATCTGATCTACGGCACCCCCGGCGAGCGCGTCGCCGACTGGGAGGCCACCCTCGACGCCGCGCTCGCACTCGGGCCGACCCACGTGAGCGCGTACGCGCTCACCGTGGAGGCGGGCACGCCGCTCGGCAAGATGGTCGCCGCCGGCGAACGCACCGCGCCCGACGACGACGACCAGGCCGAGAAGTACGAGTTGGCCGACGACCGTCTGCAGGCCGCCGGCATGGGCTGGTACGAGATCTCGAACTGGTCGCGCCCGGGCGACGAGTGTCGCCACAACCTCCTCTATTGGCGCCAGGGCGACTACGCCGCCATCGGCTGCGCGGCGCACGGCCACACGAGCGGGCGACGCTGGTGGAACGTCCGCACGCCCGAGCGCTACGTCGCGGCGGTCGACGCGTCGGAATCGACCGAAGCGGGGGCCGAGACCCTCGGGGCCGCCGATCGGGCCGACGAGGCGCTCCTCCTTGCCCTGCGGACGTCATCCGGGATCGACCTGTCAGGCGTCACATTGCCGGGATCTGAGCTGTCCGGAATCAAGCTTTCGGCCCGAAACGCCGACCTTTCCCGAGTGGTCGCGTGCATCGACGAGCTTGCCGGGGCCGGCTTCTTGGACCGGCAGGGGGACCGCGTGGTCCTCACGCGCCCGGGGCGCCTGTTGGCCAACGACGTCATCACCCGCCTCCTGGCTGCCCGCGACGCCGATCGGGAAGCCGACCATCACGTCGACGATGACGACAGTTCGCGGCGCATACCCGCTGGCACTCGGTAGAATCGAGTGCCAATGGAGCTCGACGAGCGCAAGGCCGCGATCCTCCGAGCCATCGTGGAGGAGCACATCACCACCGCCCAGCCGGTGGGGTCGCAGACCATCGCGCGGTCTCGCGGTCTCGGGGTGTCGAGTGCCACGGTGCGCAACGAGATGACGGTGCTCGAGCGCGAGGGCTACATCGTCCAGCCGCACACCTCGGCCGGGCGGGTCCCCACCGATCGCGGCTACCGGTTCTTCGTCGACAGCTTCGACCACCAGCCCGGGCTCACGTCCTCGGCCCGGCGGGCCGTCTCCGACTTCTTCACCCTCTACACCTCCGCGCACCGGGTGCTCGAAGACCTGCTCGCGGAAACCAGCCAGCTGCTCGCCCGCGTGAGCACGCACACCGCGGTGGTCGTCGGCCCGCACGCCGAATCGGCCACGGTGCGGAGCGTGCAGCTGGTGAGCCTCCAGCCGTCGCTGGTCCTCGCGCTGGCCATCTTGTCGAACGGCAACGTCGAGAAGTGCGTCCTGCACCTCCCCGACGACGTCGACGACGCCACCCTCGCCACCGCGAGCGCGGTGCTCGATACCCAGCTCTCCGGATCGCGGTGGTCGCTGCTGCCGGTGCTCACCCCCGGGGCCGGTCCCGATGCCGACGGCCTGGCGCGCGAAGCGCGCGACGCGCTCTCGGCTCGCGGCGACCATGAAGTGGTGGAGCCGCTCTACGTGGGCGGCGCCAGCCGGCTCGCGGTCGATCAGGAATCGTTCCCCACGTCTACGAGCGCGGCGCGCCTCCTCGAGCTCCTGGAGCGTCAGGTCGAAGTCGTGTCGCTCGTGCACAACCTGCTCGACCAGGGGCCGACGGTGCGCATCGGTTCGGAGAACCCGCTCGACGAGCTGCGCGACTGCTCGATCGTCGTCGCGCCATACCGCGTCGACGGCGAAGTGGCCGGTACCGTCGGGGTGCTGGGTCCGACGCGGATGGACTACCGCCAGGCCCTGGCCGCGGTCGAAGCCATCTCGCAACAACTCGGGAACGTCCTGTCGTGATGGGAGTACGGGCGCGTCATGGCTGACTACTACGAAGTCCTCGGTATCTCGCGCAACGCGACCGACGACGAGATCAAGCGCGCCTACCGGGCACTCGCGCGGCAGTACCACCCCGACAGCAATCCCGACGCCCCCGGCGCCGAGGACATGTTCAAAGAGGTCAACCTCGCCTACGAGACGCTGCGCGATCCCGAACGCCGTCGCCGCTACGACGTGTTCGGCGACGACGGCGGGCGCGCCGCGGCCGGAGGCCCCGGCGGTCCGGGGGGTCCCGGTGAGGCGTTCGGATTCGGCGACCTGTTCGACGCCTTCTTCGGCGGCGATCCCTTCGGCAACGGGCGCGGCCAGGCGGGCCCGCCCCGGGCGCCCGACGCCGAGGTCGTGGTCCACCTCGACCTCGCCGGGGCCGCGTTCGGCACCACGGCAACGGTCGACGTCCGCCTGCCCGTCTCCTGCGAGCGCTGCGAGGGCTCGGGTTGCGAGCCCGGCACCCACCCGGCGCGGTGCGAGGTCTGTGGTGGCGCGGGCGAGGTCCGCGAGGTCCGGCGCTCGATCCTCGGTCAGATCGTCACCGCGGCTCCGTGCGTGGCGTGCAGTGCAACCGGCAGTCGCATTCCTTCACCGTGCCGCGAGTGTCGCGGCGACGGGCGCGTGCGCGCGTCGCGCACCATCGACGTCGAGGTTCCCGCGGGAGTCGACGACGGTCAACGGCTGCGCCTCTCCGGTCGCGGTCCCGCCGCCCCACGCGGGGGAGTACCGGGCGATCTCTACGTCACCGTGCGGGTCGCGGTCGACGAGCGGTTCGAACGCCAGGGCGAAGACCTCCTGCACGTGCGCGCGATCGCGTTCACGCAGGCCGCGCTCGGCACGCACCTCGACGTCGAGACGCTCGAAGGCACCGAGGAGCTCATCATTCCTCCGGGCACCCAACCGGGTCACGTGTTCAAGTTGAAGGGGCGCGGTGTCCCCGCGTTGCGCGGCCGCGGCCGCGGCGATCTCCTCGTCCGGGTCGACGTCGAGGTTCCCTCGCACCTGTCGGCCGAGGAAGACGAATTGCTCCGGTCGCTCGCCGGCCTCCGCGGTGAGGACGTCGCCGCGCCGCAGGAGAAGGGTGTCTTCTCCCGCCTGCGCTCCGCCTTCCAGTAACCCGGTCGGAGCAACGCGCGTGGCCGGGTTCGCCGAACCGTCGGCCGCATTCCCCGCGGGCGTCGTCGCCACCGCGCACGTCTACGTCGAACGGCTCGACGATTCGATCGCGGTGTCCGGTGACGACGGCCACCACCTCCAACGAGCGCGTCGCGTCCGGCCCGGCGAGGTCATCACCGCGGGCGACGGCTACGGGCGCTGGCGCGTGTACCGCGTCGTGGCCGCGGCGTCGGGCGTGGTCGAGCTGCGCGCGACGTCGGCGTTGGCCCACGAGCCCGCGCTCGAACCGCGCCTGACGATCGCGTTCTCACTGACCAAGGGCGAGAAGCCGGAGCTCGTCGTGCAGAAGCTCACCGAGTTGGGCGTCGATCGGATCGTCGTCGTGCACGCCGCCCGGTCGGTCGTGCGGTGGGACGACGCCCGCGTCGCCGGCGCGATGGAACGCCTGGCGCGCGTCGCGCGGGGCACGGGCGCGCAGAGCCGCCGCGCACGCGTGCCGATGCTCGACGGTCCGGTCGCGCCCGCCGAGCTCGTCTCACACCCCGGGCTGCTGGTCGCGGCACCGGGCGGGCAACCCGCGCACGAGCTCGCGCCGCCGAACGAAGGTGAATGGGGCGGTGAATGGATGGTGGCGGTCGGACCCGAAGGCGGATTCGACCCGAGCGAGCTCGATGCGTTCGGCGCCGCACCCCGTATCGGGATCGGGCCGTTCGTCCTCCGCGCGGAGACTGCGGCGATCGCGGTTGCCGCGGCTTTGGTGGGGAGAAGGGCCTGGGGACCCACGCCAGAAAGATGACCGCAGAGAGTGGTGACTGGAGTCACTTTCTGATACCGTTCGCTCTGCGGGGCCGCCGAGCCAGGAGTGGCATCGCCGAGCAGGGCTGGGGAAGGCGTTGGAACAGTTCGAGGGTCGGCACATTGGCGAACGCCTCCGCGCGATTCGCCGCCAGAAGGGTTTGTCGCTTCACGACGTCGAAGCCCTCTCCGACCAGGAGTTCAAGGCCTCGGTTCTCGGCGCCTACGAGCGCGGTGAGCGGGCCATCTCGGTGCCGCGGCTCCTCCGCCTCGCCGAGCTGTACCGGGTCCCACCGGATCAACTGCTGCCCCGCGGGGGCCAAGACCTCGAGATCGATCTCACCGAACCGTCGGTGATCGCCGGGGAAGGCTTCACCATCGATCTCGTGCGGCTCCACGAGATCGACGACGAAGACGCCGCGGTGATCTCGCGCTACGCCGCCACGATCCAACTCCAGCGCCAAGACTTCAACGGCGAGATGCTCACCATCCGTCACGACGACCTCCGGGTCCTCGCCGCGGTCATGGGGCGCAGCCCCGAAGACCTCGGGAGCCGGCTCGACGAGCTCGGCTTGCGCGCCGTCACCACCTGAAGCCGCGAGCACCCCCCGTCTCGCGTCGTCCGGCGTCCCGCGTTGCGGCCCGGGTGCCCGGCTACGCTCTTCCTGACGTGCCTGCACCGTCACCCACCCAAGTCAAGATCCTCGTCCCGGGTAACCACCTCATGGTCGGGTTGCTCGGTCAACGCGACGAATTGCTGCGCCTCGTCCAGGATGCGTTTCCGGTCACCATCCACGTCCGCGGCAACGAGATCACCATCCGGGGCGACGAGGCCGAGGCCGAACGGGTGGGGCGTCTCTTCGAGGAACTGGTCGCGCTGCTCGAGGCCGGCCACGTGCTCGACACCGACGGCGTCGGGCGCAGCATCCAGATGTTGAAGGCCGACCAACGTCCGACCGAGGTGCTCACCACCGAGGTGCTCCGGGGCCGCAAACCGGTGCGGCCGAAGACGTCGGGCCAGAAGCGCTACGTCGACGCCGTCCTCACGCACACCGTCACCTTCGGCATCGGTCCCGCGGGCACCGGCAAGAGCTACCTCGCGGTGGCGCTCGCGGTGCAGGCGCTCCAGGCGAAGGAGATCCATCGGATCATCCTCACCCGGCCCGCGGTGGAGGCGGGGGAGCGCCTCGGCTTCCTCCCCGGCGACATCCTCGCCAAGGTGGATCCCTACCTCCGGCCGCTCTACGACGCGCTCTACGACATGCTCGAGCCCGAGGTCGTCGGCCGGCTCATGGAGCGCGGCACGATCGAGGTGGCGCCGCTCGCGTTCATGCGCGGCCGCACGCTCAACGACTCGTTCATCATCCTCGACGAAGCCCAGAACACCACGCCCGAGCAGATGAAGATGTTCCTGACCCGCCTCGGCTTCGGCTCCAAGATCGTCGTCACCGGCGACGTCACGCAGATCGATCTGCCCGAAGGTCGCGGTCGCTCCGGGCTGCTCGCGGTTCGCGACATCCTCGACGGCATTCCCGACCTCGCCTTCGTCGAGCTCGATTCGAACGACGTCGTGCGCCACCGCATCGTGCAGGACATCGTGAACGCATACGAGCGCGACGATTCGAACAAGCAGGCCCGGCTGCAGACATGAACGCAACGAGGAACGAGCTGCCGATCGCGGTGGCCCGTCGACGCGAGCAGGGCGAGAGTGTCCGTCTTCGCGTCTGACGAGCAGTCCACGATCGCGATCGACCTGCCCCGCTGGCTGCGGTTGGCCCGCCTGGTGCTGGCCGAGGAGCGCGCGCCTGCCGACGCCGAGGTGTCGTTGATCTTCGTCGACGAAGAGGCGATCTCCGATCTCAACGGGCGCTTCCTCGGCGGTACCGGCCCCACCGACGTCCTCGCCTTCCCGATCGACGACGACCACGTGCCGAGCGGCCGCCAGCCCGACGTCGGCGGCCGGGGTCCCGGCGCGCCCGGCGATCCCGTCGACCCGCCGGTGGTGCTCGGCGACGTCGTGATCTGCCCGGCGGTGGCGATGCGCCAGGCGCCGGAGCACGCGGGCACCGTCGACGCCGAGCTCGCGCTGCTCGTCGTCCACGGGGTGCTCCATCTGCTGAACTACGACCACGCAGAGGAGCGCGAGGCGGAGACCATGCAACGCCGGGAACGAGAGCTGCTGGACCGCTTCCAGCAGCTCGAGGGCTGACACGGTGAGGAGTCCGCGGTGAACGGGGCCGACTGGGCGATCGTCGCCGTCGTCGTCGTCCTGTTCGTCATCTCGATCTGGTTGGCGGCGGCGGAGACCGCGTTCGTCCGCATGAACCGCATCCGCGCCATCGCGCTCCAGGAAGAGGGCGGCAAGCGCGCCGACCATCTCGTCGACATGCTCGAGCACCCGGAGCAGACGCTCAACGTCGTGCTCCTCATGGTGCTGGTGTCGCAGCTCACGTCGGCGACCCTGCTCGGCGTGCTGCTCGAAGGGCTCGCGGGCACGCTCGGCGTGGTCATCGGCATCGTGCTGCAGATCGTCCTGTTCTTCGTGGTGGGCGAAGTCGCACCGAAGACGTTCGCGGTGCAGCACACCGAACGCGCCACGCTCGCGGTCACGCCGGTGCTGTGGTTCCTCACCAACTTCGCGCCGCTGCGCTGGCTTTCGCGTCTGCTCATCGGCGTCGCCAACGTGGTGCTCCCGGGCAAGGGGCTGAAAGACGGCCCGTTCGTCACCGAGGAGGAGATCCGTACGATGGCCGACGTCGCGGCCAGCGAGGATGTCATCGAACGCGAGGAACGCCGGCTCATCCACTCGATCTTCGAGTTCGGCGACACCGTCGTGCGCGAGGTGATGCTCCCGCGTCCCGACATGGTGGCCGTCGACGCCGACGACACGATCGAGGAAGCGATCGATCGCGCCATCGAGCACGGGTACTCGCGGCTGCCCATCTGCGAAGACCACTCGACCGACGAGATCATCGGCCTCGTCTACCTCAAGGACCTCGTCCGGCGGTCCCGCGCCGGCGAAGGCGACCAACCGGTGCGGGTCGCGCTGCGGCCGGCGATCTTCGTGCCCGAGCAGAAGCGGGTGTCGGAGCTGCTCCGGGAGATGCGCACGAAGCAGTTCCACATGGCGATCGTGATCGACGAGCACGGCGGCACCGCCGGCCTCGTCACCCTCGAAGACCTGCTCGAGGAGATCGTGGGCGAGATCGCCGACGAGTACGACGTCGAGACGCCGGCGATCGAACGCCTGGCCGACGGCTCGCTGCGCGTGCCCGGCCGCACCCCGATCGACGAGGTCAGCGAAGCGTTGGGCATGGACCTCCCCGACACCGAGTGGGACACCGTGGCCGGGCTGGTGTTCAACCTCCTCGGACACGTTCCCGTCGACGGCGAGGTCGTCCGGTTCCAGGGCGTCGAGCTGCGCACCGAGCGGGTACAGGGCCGCCGCATCGTGTCGGTGCGCATCCGCCGGTTGCCGTCCGCGGCCGGCGCCGAGGGCGACACCCGCGGCTCCGCCGACTCCAACAAACGCACGGTGGCCGACGCGCCTCTCTATGACTGACTTCCGTTCGGGATTCGTCTCGCTGGTCGGGCGGCCCAACGTCGGCAAGTCCACACTGGTGAACCAGATCGTGGGAGCCAAGGTCGCCATCGTCTCCGACCGCCCGCAGACCACCCGAACGCAGATCCGGGGCGTCCGCACCACCGCCGCGTCGCA
The DNA here is from genome assembly GCA_963819735.1 of uncultured Actinomycetes bacterium. Taxonomy (GTDB): domain Bacteria; phylum Actinomycetota; class Acidimicrobiia; order IMCC26256; family DASPTH01; genus CAWFXC01. The sequence continues at coordinate 336,870 of CAWFXC010000005.1, forward strand.
GCTCGTGCTGCTCGACACCCCCGGGATCCACAAGCCGCGCACGCTGCTCGGTGAGCGCACCAACGACCGCGCGCTCGCGACGTTGGAAGAGGTCGACGTCGTGTGCTTCCTCGTTGAGGCGTCGTCGGTCATCGGGCCCGGCGACCGGTTCATCGCCGGGTTGGTGCAGCGGGTCGCCACGCCCAAGATCCTCGTGGTGAGCAAGACCGACCTCGCCGATCGACGCGCCATTGCCGAGCACCTCGCGGTGGCGGCCGGCGAGCTCGGCGAGTTCGACGCCTACGTGCCGTTGTCCGGTCTCACCGGTGAGGGCGTCGACGCGCTCGTCGGCGAGCTCGAGGCGAGGATGCCCGAGGGGCCGGAGTACTACCCGGGGGGAGTGGTCACCGACCAGCCCGAGACGTTCCTGGCCGCCGAGCTGGTGCGGGAGAAATTGCTGCGCGTCGCGCGCGACGAGCTGCCCCACTCGATCACGGTCGTCGCCGAGGAGATCGAACCCGGGGGCGACGAGCCGGGCGACGACCCCACCGCCGACGACGGCATCCTGCGCCTGCGGGTCCGCGTCCTGGTCGAGCGCGACTCGCAGAAGGGCATGGTGATCGGCAAGGGCGGTGCGATCATCAAGGAGGCCGGGACCCTGGCCCGGCAGGAGCTCGAGACGCTCCTCGGCACCCGCGTCTACCTGGAGACCTCGGTCAAGGTCGAGCGCGACTGGCAACGGCGCTCCCACGCCCTCGACCGCCTCGGGTACTGACCGGCTCGTCACCGGCCTCGTCAGGGGCCCACGAGAATGAGGGCGCGATGAGGGCGTAGAAGTTGCTCCGCGCGAAGTTCGCCCATGTAGAGTGCCGACGCGCTGGGGATTCAGAGTCGACCGGCCCGGGGCTCACGGGTCGTTTGGAAGGGGATATGACGCCACGCCGCTCTGGGGGACGACGGCTGCTCTTGGCCGTCGCCGCCGCCCTGACGCTTGCGCTCGCCGGGTGCACGTCCGCCATCAAGAACAACGGGCAGAACTCCCTCCAACCGAGGAGTTCTCAGGCCGAGAAGATCTATTCGTTGTTCTGGCCGATCGGGATCATCGCGGCAGTCGTGGGCGTCCTCGTCGTCGGCGCCACCGTCTACCTGGCCCTGCGGTTCCGCTTTCGCCCCGGGAAGAACGAGAACCCGAAGCAGATCCACGGCAACACCAGGCTCGAGATCGGCTGGACCGTCATCCCCGCGCTGCTGCTCGCGATCATCGCGGTGCCGACGGTCGCCACCATCTTCGATCTGGCCAAGAACCCCGGCCCGAGCGCGCTGCAGGTCACGGTCGAGGGCAAGCAGTGGTGGTGGCAGTTCACCTACCCCGACGCCAAGGTCGTCACCGCCGACGAGATGATCATCCCCACCGGTCGCGACGTCCACCTCCACCTCACCGCGTGTGACGGCACCGGCGCGGCCAAGACCTGCAACGTGATCCACAGCTTCTGGGTCCCCGAGCTGGCGGGCAAGACCGACGTCGTGCCCGGCCGCGACAACACCATGACGCTCTCGGCCGACAAACCGGGCACCTACCTCGGGGAGTGCGCGGAGTACTGCGGGCTGTCGCACGCCAACATGCGCTTCCGCGTGATCGCCATGACCCCTTCCGACTATCAACAGTGGCTCTCCGGCCAACAGGAGGGCCCGGTCACCCCGTTGTACGAGGCCGACGGCACCACCCCCGCGGGCGACACCCAGTCGCTCATCGTCAAGACCTTCCAGTGCACGAACTGCCACATCTTCGACAACTCGTCGAAGGCCGCCTACGGCCCGAACCTCACCCACCTGGCGAGCCGTACGGTGTTCGCGAGCGGCGCCTACCCGCTGAACCAGACCAACCTCGTCAACTGGTTGCTGAACGCACCGTCGATGATCCCGATGTCGTCGCAGGACTGCCGTGAGCCACCGGGGCAGGGGATCTGTGTCGGCATGCCGTCGTTCACCGAGAACACGCCCAAGGGCCTACCGGTCATGACCCATGCCCAGGCCGAGCAGATCGCCGAATTCCTCCTGGGACAGAAGTGAGGATGCGCGTGCTGTCAGGAGCAAGCCGATGACCACGGTCACCCGATCGCTGCCGAAGCCGATGACGCGGGCGCTCCCGCTGCGCCGGCCGAAGTCGACCACCGGCTTCTGGAGTTGGTTCACCACCGTCGACCACAAGAAGATCGGGATCCTCTACGGGGCCACCGCGCTCGTGTTCCTCGTGTTCGGTGGGGTCGAGGCGTTGCTCATCCGCCTGCAGCTCGCGGGGCCCAATGGCACCGTGCTCACCGCGGCGCAGTACAACACCATGTTCACCATGCACGGCACCACCATGGTGTTCCTGGTGGGCATGCCGCTGGCGGTCGCGTTCGGCAACTACTTCATCCCGCTCCAGATCGGCGCCCGCGACGTCGCGTTCCCGCGCCTCAACATGTTCGGGTACTGGGTCGTGCTGGCCGGTGGCCTCTTCATCTACTCGAGCTTCTTCCTGGGGGGCGCGCCGAACGGCGGGTGGTTCGGCTACACGCCGCTCACCAGCACCCCGATATCGGGCGGCGCGCTGCCCGGCAACGGTCCCAACTTCTGGGCCGTCGGCATCGTGATGCTCGGCATCGGCTCCACCACCTCCGCCATCAACTTCATCGTCACCATCTTCAACATGCGCGCGCCGGGCATGACCCTCATGCGCATGCCCGTGTTCACGTGGATGATGACGGTCGTCGCGTTCCTCACCGTGTTCGCGATGCCGATCGTCACCGCGGCGATGATCATGGTGTTCTTCGACCGGAACTACGGCACGTTGTTCTTCGTGGCGTCGAAGGGCGGTGATCCGCTCCTCTATCAGAACCTCTTCTGGTTATTCGGCCACCCGGAGGTGTACATCCTCATCCTCCCGGGGATGGGCATCGTCTCCGAGGTGCTCCCGGTCTTCTCCCGCAAGCCGTTGTTCGGCTACTCGGTCGTGGTGTTCTCGGGTATCGCCATCGGGTTCATGGGTTGGGGGGTGTGGGCGCACCACATGTTCGCCACGGGTCTCGGTCCGGTCGCGATCTCCGCGTTCGGTCTGTCGACCATGCTGATCGCGATCCCCACGGGGGTGAAGATCTTCAACTGGTTGGGCACCGTCTACGGCGGTGCGGTCAAACTCACGACCGCGATGTTGTTTTCGCTCGGCTTCATCGCGATGTTCACCCTCGGTGGCCTGTCGGGCGTGTTGCACTCGATCGTTCCCGCCGACACGCAACAGACCGACACCTACTTCGTCGTCGCCCACTTCCACTACGTGCTCTTCGGCGGCTTGATGTTCGGGATCTTCTCCGGTCTGTACTTCTGGTGGCCGAAGATCACCGGGCGTCTCCTCAACGAGAAGCTCGGCAAGTGGAACTTCTGGACGATGCTCGTCGGGTTCAACGTCACGTTCTTCCCGATGCACATCCTCGGCCTCACCGGCATGCCGCGGCGCACCTACCGCTACCCGTCGGGCATGGGTTGGGACACCCTCAACCTGGTCGAGACCATCGGCGCGTTCATCATCGCCACGTCGGTGCTGATCATGTTCGTGAACATGATCTACTCCACCCGCCGCGGCCAGATCGCCGGCAACGACCCGTGGGACGGCCGGTCACTCGAGTGGTCGATCCCGTCACCGCCGCCGGCGTACAACTTCGCCGAGATCCCCGTCATCGAAGCCCGCGACGACTTCTGGCACCGCAAGTACACCGAAGACGCCGAAGGCCGCCTCGTGCGCCTGCCGTCGGGCGGGGCCGACGAACCCGAATCGGCCGGCGCAGTCGCCACCACCACCGGTGGCGGCGGCACCGTGGCCACCGTCGACGACCACGGCGACGGCGGCGACGGCCACGGGATCCACATGCCGTCCCCCTCGTACTTCCCGTTCGTCGTCGCCGCCGGTCTGCCGTTCCTCGGCTACGCGGCGGTGTTCACCAACATCTACCTGCTGATCCCCGGCCTCGTACTCCTGCTGTTCGGCGTGTACGCGTGGGGCCTCGAGCCCGCCACCGACCCGGACCCGGCGATATGACGATCACCACTCTCGGAGCGCGCTGATGGCGACGATCGAGCAGACCCCCGGAGAGCTGGGTCCCGGCGACCTCGGCTCGGGCGAGATCGTGCCGGCCGACGGCAGGCACGACAACACCGCGCACACGGCCAACGACACGCATTCCGGCATCGCCAACACCAAGCTGGCGATGTGGCTGTTCCTGTCGTCCGACTGCCTCTTCTTCGGCGCCTTCATCGCGACGTACCTCTTGTACCGCGGCCGCGGTGGGCAGACGGGCCCGACCCCCTCCGACGTCTACAACATCCCGTTCACGTCGGTCACCTCGTTCATCCTCCTGATGAGCAGTCTCACCATGGTGCTCGCCCTCGCGGCGGTGCAGCGGGGCGATTACCGCCGGTTCCGGGTGTGGATCATGGCGACCGCGCTGTTCGGCGCCACGTTCATCGGCGGCCAGATCTTCGAGTTCACCGAGTTCACCCGCAAGGGCCTCAACGTCGACACCAACCTGTTCGGTACGAGCTTCTACGTGCTCACCGGTATCCACGGCACGCACGTGCTCATCGGCATCGTCTGGCTGATGTCGCTGTGGGGCCTGTCGATGCAGAACCGCCTCACCGAGGGCGACGCCGAACGGGTCGAGATCGCCGGCCTCTACTGGCACTTCGTCGACGTCGTCTGGATCGTGATCTTCACCCTCGTCTATCTCCTCCCGAAGTGACGCGACCCGAAGTGGACCCAAAGTGATGGTGCGATGAGCGACACCACGGACCTCGAACCCACCGGATCCGGCGACACCGCAGTGGTCGACGCCCCGCAGGGCGATCTCGGGTACCGGATGAGCCACGCGGCACCGAACCTGCTGCCCGGTGAGCTCCGCGCCCACCCTGATCCGTACCAGTACGTGATCGTGGCGGTGGTGCTCGCGGTGATCACCGGGTTCGAGATCGCGGTGTCCTACACGGAGGGCGACATCCCCGACGGTCTCATTGTCGTGTTGCTCGTCGCGATGATGGTGGTCAAGTTCGCGATGGTCGCGATGTGGTTCATGCACCTGCGCACCGACCGTCTCGTGTTCCGCCGCTTGTTCATCATCGGCGCGATCGGTGCACCGCTGCTGTTCCTGATCGTGCTCTCCATGCTCCACGGCGTTCTCGCGTCCTGACGGTGGCCCGGTGATGCTCGGCGCCGTCGCGTTCCCGAGTTGGACGCCGCATCCCGACGTCTGGCTGCTCGTCGGCCTCTTCGCGGCGGGCTATGCGATCGCCATGGTGCGCCTCGGCCCGCGGTGGGCGGTGCCGGGCCAGGCCGTGGTCACCCGGTTCCAGGTCACCTGCTGGTCCCTCGGCGTGCTCGCGATGTGGGTCGCCTCCGACTACCCGATCCACGACATCGCCGAGCGTTACAACTACAGCGTCCACATGGTGCAGCACCTCATGATCTCGATGCTGGTGGCGCCGCTGCTGCTGCTCGGGATGCCGGCCTGGCTGCTGCGGGGCCTGTTGCGCCCGCCGGTCCTGATGCGCACGGTCCGTTCGCTGGCGCGCTTCCTGCCCGCGTTGATCATCTTCAACGTGGTGCTGGTCTTCCTCCACTGGCCCTTCATGGTGAACGCCAGCCTCAACTCGGGCCTGCTGCACTTCTCGCTGCACGCGGTGCTGTTCGTGTCGTCGCTCATCGTGTGGCTGCCGATCGTAAGCCCGTTGCCGGAGATCCCGCGGCTCGTGCCGATCATGAAGATGCTCTACCTCTTCGCGTGGTCGGTGGTGCCCACCGTCCCGGCGTCGTTCCTCACCTTCGGGAGCACGCCGCTGTACTCGTTCTACGAGCACGTCCCGCACCTCTACGGACTGTCGACGCTCCAGGACCAACAGCTCGCCGGCCTGATCATGAAAATCGGCGCCGGGCTCCTACTGTGGGCGCTCATCGCCGTAGTTTTCTTCCGCTGGGCTGCCGACGAAGAGCACGGCAACACACCACGACACGGGCTCGATGAGCTGGACCGAGAGCTGACTCAGATGGGGCTGAGGAGATGACCGACACCACCACGTTGGACGAGCCGAGCGAGGGCGCCGACGGCGCCACCGACGCCGAGGAGCTTCCCGAGCTCGTCGAGACGTCGGTCCTGGGCGGGGGAGGCACGGCCTCCGACAGCCCGATCAAGACCCGCTTCCTGCTGCCCGTCCTGCTGCCGCTGCTGTCGATGATCGCAGTGGCGGTCCTCGTCCTCAACATCTCGCGGGTGTTCCTGGCGGGCAGCGAAGACACCGCGGTGGTGATCGGCATCGTCATCACCCTCGCGATCCTCGTCGGGTCCACCATGATCGCGGCGGCGCCGCGCCTGAGCACGTCGTCGTTGGCGTTGGTCATCTTCGGCGTGGTGGTGTTCGTGTCCTTCGCCGGTCTGATCTCCCTCGGCGCGAGCCTCAACACCGGTGAGACCGCCGCCGCGGGCTACAAGCAGCCCACCGGCCCGGCCGTCGGCACCGTCGACGTCGTGGCCGAGCCGTCGATCAAGTTCAACGCCACCGAGTTCACCGCCCCGGCGGGGATCGTCCAGATCAACTACAGCGGCGCCACCGGCCACACGCTCGCCATCGACGATCCCAAGTTCAGCTCCCTCCTCCTCACCACCGACGCCGGTGGCCCGAAGTCGGAGAAGGTGGAACTGACGCCCGGCAAGTACGTGATCTACTGCACCGTGCCGGGGCACCGCGCCCAGGGCATGCAGGCCACGATCACCGTCGCCGCCAAGTGACCTCGCCGCGCCGCCGGCGCTTCGTCGTCGGTCCCCTGGTCGCGTTGTGCGCGGTCGTCACGTTGGTCCTCGCCGGTTGCGGGGGTGGCGGCGGAGGGGGCGGCGACAGCAGCGCCTACGTACCGCCGAAGGGACCGGCCACCGAGACGGTCGAGATCGACGCCCAGAACTTCTCGTTCACGCCCGACAAGCCCACCGCCACGGCGGGGATCGCCGAGATCAAGCTCGTGGGCAAAGGCGGGATCCACACGCTCGTGTTCGACGGCGCCTTCAACGGCTTCCTGCTCGAGGTCAGCGGCAGCGGTGACTCGCAGTCGCAGAAGGTCGACCTGAAGCCCGGGAAGTACACCTTCTATTGCAACATCCCCGGCCACCGGGCCATGGGGATGCAGGGCACGCTCACCGTCACTTCGTGAAACTGCCGCCGACGGCCGCCGCGCTGGTCGGCGTCGCCTCGGGCACCATCACCGCCAACGCTCCGGGCGCCGGCTCGAGGCGGGCGGGGAGCGGTCCGGCGCGTTCGCCGCTGGCCCACAGCTCGGGGGGCGAGTCGGGCGACCGCGATTCGACCACGACCTGCTCGGCGCGCCACGTGCGAACAAGAGGGTGCTCCACGTGCGTCCCGCGGAAGACCGACGGGAACGTGCGCAGGAAGTCGACCCGCCCCACCGGGCCGACGACGCACACGTCGAGCCGGCCGTCGAACACGTCGGCCGCGGGCGTGATCGCCATGCCGCTCGCGTAGGTACGCGTGTTGCCGACCGCGATGAGCCATGCGTCGGTGTCGATGACTTCGTCGTCGACGATGATGCGGAACGGCTGCGGGCGGTAGACGGCGAGGGTCCGCAGCGTGGCGAGCACGTACAACGGGCTCCCGCTCGTCCACTGGACCTCGTTGGCCCAGCGGTTGGCCTCGGCGTCGAACCCCGTGTTGGCCACCGTGGTGTACCAGGACGTCGTGCCGTCGGCGGTGTGGGCGCGCCCGAGGTCGGCGGCAACGACCCGGCCCCGCTCGAGCACGGCAACGGCGGCGGCGAGATCGTGCCGGGGGATCTCGAGTTGGCGGGCGAAGTCGTTCCCGGAGCCCGTGGGCAAGATGCCGAGCAACCCGCCGCACTCGGCGGCGACGCCCGCGAGCACGCACACCGTGCCGTCGCCCCCACAGGCCACCACGCCCCGGTCGCGCGCGAAGGCGGCGCGGGCGATGGCGGTGAGATCGTCGACGTCGGCGGACACGTGCACGGCCACGTCGAGGTCGGCGGCGGCCAGCGCGTCGGCGACGAGGGGGAGGCGGGCATACCCACGTCCGCGCCCGGCGGCGGGGTTGATCACCGCGGTCCAGGCTTCGGGTGCCGATCGCATCGGCGGGAGCGTAGTGGTGGTCGTATAGGTTTCGCGCGTGCCCGTGCCGTCCGAACTCGACCCGCGCCGCATCCCGCGCCACGTCGCGATCGTCATGGACGGCAACGGCCGCTGGGCGCAGCGCCGCGGCCTCAAGCGCACCGAAGGCCATGCCGCGGGGGAGGAGGCACTGTTCGACACCGTCGACGGCGCGCTCGAGATCGGCCTGAAGTGGATGACGGTCTACGCGTTCTCCACCGAGAACTGGCGGCGACCGCTCGACGAGGTCCGCTTCCTGATGCGGTTCAACGAGACCCTGCTGTTGCGCCGGCGCGACGACCTCAACCAGCGCGGCGTGCGGGTGCGGTTCATCGGCCGTCGCGGCGGGCGCGTCCCCAAGCGCGTCCTGCGCCACATCGAAGACACCGAGGCGCTCACCGCGTCGAACCGGCGGATGACCCTGACGTTCGCGTTCAACTACGGCGGGCGCGCCGAGATTACCGACGCGGTGCGGCAGATCGCGGCCGAGGTGGCCAACGGGAGCCTGAAGCCCGATCGCATCGACGAGCGCACGATCGGCCGTCACCTGTACGCGCCCGACATGCCCGATCCCGACCTGCTCGTACGCACCTCGGGGGAGTACCGCACGTCGAACTACCTGCTCTGGGAGTCGGCCTACTCCGAGTTCGTGTTCACCGACGTGCTGTGGCCCGATTTCCGGTCCCGCAACCTCTTCGACGCCATCGCCGAGTTCCAGCGCCGCGAGCGTCGCTTCGGCGCCATCGACGAAGGCTGACGCAGCCGGGCCGCAATTCTTCGGGAACACCTCGGAGTTGGGCGACGTATGTGAGCGCGAACTCCGAGATGTTCGTCGGTCGTGGTGCTGAGCAGGGTTCGTAGGGGCGGGCGCGAACTACAATGGTGTGATGCTGTATCGGGACCAGGGCGTCGTGCTGCGCACGATCAAGCTGGGCGAGACCGATCGCATCGTCACCATCCTCACCCAGGGCCACGGGAAGATCCGGGCGGTGGCCAAGGGCATCCGCAAGCCGGGCAGCCGGTTCGGGGCCCGGCTGGAGCCCACCACCCACGTCGCGCTCCAGTGCTACCGGGGCCGTGAGCTCGACATCGTCACGCAAACCGAGACCATCGACGCCAACCGCGCCCTGCGCGAGCACTACGGGTGTCTCACCCATTCGGTGTCGATGCTCGAAGCCACCGATCAGGTGGCGCAGGAGCGCGAGCCCAATCCCGCGCTTTACCGCATGCTGGTCGGTGCGCTGCGCACGCTGGCCGAGAACCCGAACCCACTGGTGAGCGCGGCATTCTTCTGGAAGCTCCTGTCGCTCGAGGGCTTCCACCCCGTGCTCGACGAGTGCGCGCGATGTGGCGACGACGCGTCGCCGTTCATTTCCTTCGATCTCAGCGAGGGCGGCGTGCTGTGCGAGACGTGCGGACGCTTCGCGGGCCGGCGCGTGCCGCCGGAGACGCTCGCCCTCGTCCGACGCATCCTCGGCGGCGAGCTGCGGGCCGCATTGGCCGAACCGCCGAGTGCCACCACCGTCGACACCGAGCGCCTCGCGCTCACCAGCGTGGAACACCACCTGGAGCGGCGACTCCGCAGTGCGTCGCTGCTCTGACGTGGCCGGCCCCGACACCATGGAGTTCCCCGAACCCCGCAACCTCGCCCTCTCACTCGAGTCGCGCCGGCCCCTCACGCCGATGCTCGCCCGGCTCCGCCTGATCGGCGACGACCTCGCCGGCTTCCACCACCTGCCGGGCCAGGACCTCATGCTCGCGGTCCCCACCGCGACCGACCCCGGCGCCACCATCAACCGCCGGTACACCATCCGTCGGTACGACCCCGCGGCATCGGCCGTCGACGTCGACATCGTCCTGCACGGCGATGGCCCGGGCGCCCGCTGGGCGCGCGACGCGGCGCCGGGATCGCCGATCGACGCTGTCGGACCGCGCGGCAAGGTCGTGCCCGATCCCGCGGCGGCGTGGCACCTCTTCGCGTGCGACGAGTCGGGGTGGGCCGCCACCGCGGCGATGGTCGAGGCGCTCCCGGCGGATCGCCGCGCACTCGTGTTCGCGGAGATCGACGGCCCGCAGGAGCGTCAACCGCTCACGACCGATGCCGCGCTCACCGTCGAGTGGGTCGAGCGGGGCGGTCGCAGCCCCGGAGATCCCGCGCCCCTCGCCGACGCGATCCGGGCCGCGACCGGTGGGGGCGCACTCCCCGGCGATTCCGGCCACGCGTACCTGTCGGCCGAGCTCTCGGTCGTCCGCGGACTGGCCGACCTGCTCGGCGGGGCGGGCGGGCTCGCACCGGAGCAGATCTCGCCCAAGGCGTACTGGCGGCTCGGGCGCGCCAATGCCCCGCACGGGGAACCGCCGCGCGAGCTGTCCTGAACGCCGGGCCGCGGCAACGCGTTCGGGCCGGCGAAACTGCTCCCGGCTACCCTGACCCACCGGTATGGCCAAGAACGATCTGATGGACCGCGTCGTCAATCTCGCCAAGCGTCGCGGCCTCGTGTTCCCTTCGAGCGAGATCTACGGCGGGTTCCGTTCGACGTGGGACTACGGGCCCCTCGGCGTGCTGCTGAAGCGCAACGTCAAGGAAGCCTGGTGGCGCAGCATGGTCCAGCTGCGCGACGACATCGTGGGGCTCGACGCCGCCATCCTGATGGCGCCGAGGGTCTGGGAGGCGAGCGGCCACATCGCCACGTTCACCGACCCGCTGGTCGACTGCCGCAACTGCAAGGAACGTTTCCGCGCCGACCAACTCCCGGAGTCCGGTGCATGCCCCAACTGCGGCATGAAGGACACGTTCACCGAAGCGCGGCAGTTCAACCTGATGTTCAAGACGTTCGTCGGCCCGGTGGAAGACGACGCGTCGGTCGCCTACCTGAGGCCCGAAACCGCCCAGGGCATCTTCGTGAACTTCACGAACGTGCAGACCACCACGCGCAAGAAGCCGCCGTTCGGGATCGCGCAGATCGGCAAGTCGTTCCGCAACGAGATCACGCCGGGCAACTTCGTGTTCCGCACGCGCGAGTTCGAGCAGATGGAGATGGAGTTCTTCGTGCCGCCGGAAGACGGCCCGCGCTGGTACGAGTACTGGTGCGGTGAGCGGTACCGCTGGTACATCGAGCTCGGCATTCCCGAAGACCAGCTCCGGTTGCGTCCGCACGAGACCGCAGAGCTCTCCCACTATTCGGCCGGCACCTCCGACGTCGAGTTCCTCTATCCGTGGGGTTGGGGAGAGCTCGAGGGGATCGCCAACCGCACCGACTTCGACCTCGCCCAGCACAGCAAGTTCTCCGGCCAGGACCTCAGTTACTACGACCAGGAGAACGACCGGCGGTACCTGCCGCACGTGATCGAACCCGCCGCCGGCGCCGACCGCGCCACGCTGGCGTTCCTGCTCGCCGCGTACGAGGAGGAAGAGATACCGAACGACAAGGGCGGGGTCGAGAAACGCACCGTGCTCAAGCTCCACCCTCGTCTCGCGCCCATCAAGGTCGCCGTCCTGCCGCTCTCGAAGAACGAGAAGCTGGTGCCGGTGGCCGAAGAGGTCGCCACCGCGCTGCGGGGCGACCTCATGATCGACGTCGACACCGCCGGTTCGATCGGCCGCCGGTACCGGCGCCAGGACGAAGTCGGTACGCCACTGTGCGTCACCATCGACTTCGACACCCTCGACGATCGGGCGGTCACCATCCGCGACCGCGACACGATGACGCAGGAGCGCGTCCCGATCGACGGCCTCCTCTTCGAACTCGAAAGCCGAATGAGATCATGAGCGACAACTACTACGAGGAGCTGGGCGTCGAACCCGACGCATCCCGCGACGAGATCCGTGACGCGCACCGCGCCAAGATCTCCGACCTCGAGGCAGCCCGCGAGAAGAAGGGCGTCTCCGACAAGCAGCTGCAGCAGAACCGCGAAGACGTCGCCCGTGTGCGCGCGGCGTGGAACGTGCTGTCTGATCCCTTCCAACGGCAGCGCTACGACGCCCGGCTCGCGGCGCCGGCGCCGGGATCAACCGGTGCCGACGCCGACGGCGACGCGGGCGACGACGACGGTGACGAATCGGCGAGCGCCGCGCCCGGCGCCGAGCTCACCGGCTGGCGCAAGTTCATGGCGCCGCCGCCGAAGCCCGTGCCGGCGAAGAACGGCACCAACGGGACCAACGACAAGGGGGGCAAGGCCGCTCCCGCCCAGACCAACCGGCGGAACCGCCCGGAGCCCACGCTCGTGCTGCCCGAGGGCATGACGCTCGCCGAGCCGCGGAAGCGCGGCATGGCGCTCCTCTTCGACCTCGCGGTCCTGCTCGTCATCTTCTACGGCGTCAGCCTCCTGGTCCCCAACCTCATCCAGAGCGACTACAAGAAGACGGCCGATCAGATCACCAACCTGAACAGCCTCCACGACGCGCAGAACAGCATCGACGACGCCAACAAGTCGATCAACGACGCGAAGACGGCATCCGACAAGGCGTCCGCGCAGAAGGATCTCAAGAGCGCGCAGAGCGACTTCGCCAAGGCCAAGAAGGACGCCAACGGCAACGGCGTCACATCGACTCCGCACAACGCGAAGGCTCTGCAGAAGCAGGCCGACGCGAAGACCGACCACATCCGGACCACGCAGTACCTCACCGCGTTGATCACGTTGGTCCTCGCGATGCTCTACCTCGTCCCCATCACCGCGATCACCGGCAGCTCGTTGGGCATGCGCGGCCGCAAGATCAAGGTGGTGCGGATCGACGGCTCTCCCGTCGGCTGGTACGCCTCGTTCGCCCGTTTCGTCATCCCGGTGCTGATCGCGCTGGCCATTCCGTCGCTCGGACCGCTGCTCGGCCTCGGCATCGTCGGCTGGGCCTACTTCGACCGGAACCGGCAGGGAATCCACGACAAGCTCGCCCGGACGGCCGTCGTCGACGCGTAGGCTCGTCGCGCGTTTCACTGTTCGACGGGTCAGACGGGAGCTATCGCATGCGTTACGTGTTCGCCTTCGAGGAGGGCTCGAAGGAGCAGAAGTACCTGCTGGGGGGCAAGGGAGCGAATCTCGCCGAGATGACGAATCTCGGGTTGCCCGTCCCGCCGGGCTTCACGATCACGACGGACGCGTGCAAGGCCTACATGAAGGCCGACGACGAGATCCCCGAGGGGCTCATCGACGAGGTCGCCGCCGCGCTCACCGCGCTCGAGGCCAAGATGGGCAAGCAGCTCGGCGACGCCACCGATCCGCTGCTCGTGTCGGTGCGGTCGGGCGCCCCGTTCTCGATGCCGGGGATGATGGACACCGTCCTCAACCTCGGGCTCAACGACGTCTCGGTCGGTGGCCTCGCCCAGCAGACGTCGAACCCGCGGTTCGCCTACGACTCGTACCGCCGGTTCGTGCAGATGTTCGGCAAGATCGTGCTCGACATCGACGGCGACAAGTTCGAACACGCGCTCGAGGAGCTGCGCGACGCGCGCGGCGTCGAGACCGATCCCGAGCTGTCGGCGGAGGATCTCGAGGGCCTCGTCGAGCGGTTCAAGGCGATCGTGCTGGCGGAGGCGGGCATCGACTTCCCGCAGGATCCCATGGACCAGCTGCGGTTGGCCATCGAAGCGGTGTTCCGTTCGTGGAACGGCGAGCGGGCGCGGATCTACCGCAAGATGGAGAAGATCCCCGACGACCTCGGCACCGCGGTCAACGTGCAGACGATGGTGTTCGGCAACAAGGGCGACGACTCCGGTACCGGGGTCGCGTTCACCCGCAACCCGGCCACCGGTGAGAACAAGGCGTACGGCGACTTCCTGGTCAACGCGCAGGGTGAGGACGTCGTCGCCGGCATCCGGGTCACCGAGCCGCTCGACGCGATGGGGAACGACTTCCCCGAGAACCACGCCGAGCTGCTCGACCTCATGAACCGGCTGCAGCAGCACTACCGCGACATGTGCGACATCGAGTTCACCATCGAGCAGCGCCGCCTGTTCCTGCTGCAGACGCGCGTCGGCAAGCGCACCGCGGCCGCCGCGTTGCGCATGGCGGTCGAGATGGAGGGCGAGGGACTCATCGACAAGCGCGAAGCGGTCCTGCGCGTCGAGCCCGCGCAGCTCGATCAGCTCCTCCACCCGCAGTTCGACCCGAAGGTGCCGTACACCGCGGTCACCAAGGGCCTCAACGCGTCGCCCGGCGCGGCGGTCGGAAAGGTGTACTTCACCGCCGACTCCGCCGAGTCGCATCACGAAGCCGGTGAGGCGGTCATCCTGGTTCGCCCCGAGACCTCACCCGACGACCTCCACGGCATGATCGCGGCGGAGGGCATCCTCACGTCGCGCGGCGGTCTCGTGAGCCACGCGGCCGTCGTGGCGCGCGGAATGGGTACCCCGGCGGTGTGCGGCGCCAACGAGCTCGACATCGACGTCGCCGGCGGTTCGTTCACCGTGAACGGCTCCACCGTGCTCGAGGGCGACATCATCTCGATCAACGGCACCACCGGTGAGGTCGTGATCGGGCCGGTGCCCGTGGTCACCCCCGACCCGAGCGGTCCGTTCGACACGATTCTCGCGTGGGCCGACACGTTCCGGCGGTTGAAGGTGCGCACCAACGCCGACCTGCCGCACGACGCCCAGGTGGCCCGCCGGTTCGGGGCCGAGGGCATTGGCCTCTGCCGCACCGAGCACATGTTCCTCGGCGACCGGCTCCCGCTCGTGCAGCGCTTCATCCTGGCCGACGAGCCCGCCGAGGAAGACGCCGCGCTGGAGGAGTTGGCGAAGCTGCAGCGCGCCGACTTCGAGGGCATCTTCGAAGCGATGGACGGCCTGCCCGTCACCATCCGCTTGCTCGATCCGCCGCTGCACGAGTTCCTCCCCGACGTCGAGGAGCTCCTCGTGCGCGAGGCGAAGGGCGAGCTCGACGCCGCCGGCGACCGCCTGCTGGCCGCCGCGCAGCACTGGCGCGAGGCCAACCCGATGCTCGGCACGCGAGGTTGTCGGCTCGGCATCATCAAGCCCGGCCTCTACCGCATGCAGGCCAAGGCGATCATCGAAGCCGCAATCGCCCGCAAGCGGGCCGGCGGTGATCCGCACGTCGAGATCATGATCCCGCTCATCGTCACCGAGCCCGAGCTCGCGTTGATCGACGGCTGGGTGCGCGAGGTCGCGGCCGACACGTTCTCGGCGGCCGGCAACGGCGACGTCGACTACCTCGTCGGCACCATGATCGAGACGCCCCGCGCCGCGCTCGTGGCCGACGACATCGCCAACACGGCGGAGTTCTTCTCGTTCGGCACCAACGACCTCACGCAGATGACGTTCGGGTTCTCCCGCGACGACGTCGAGGGCACCTTCATGTCCGACTACCTCGAGCTCAAGCTGCTCACCGCCAATCCGTTCGAGACCCTCGACCAGGAGGGTGTCGGCCAACTGGTGCAGCTGGGCGTCGAGCGCGGGCGGGCGAGCCGGCCCGGCATCAAGTTGGGCATCTGCGGTGAGCACGGCGGCGACCCCGCCTCGGTCGAGTTCTGCGACCGGATCGGGCTCGACTACGTGTCGTGCTCGCCCTACCGCGTGCCGATCGCGCGGCTGGCGGCGGCGCACGCCGCGCTCGGCACCGAAGGTCCGGCGACCACCGCGTAGCGCAACGACCTAGTGTGCGACCTGATGTCGCGCCCGGTCCTCGAAACCTACCGAGACCGATGGCGACGCGAGATCGCCGCCTCGCCCACGTGGGGAACCAGGGCTCCGGCCCGGTTGCTCGACCTGGTCGGCGCCGTCGCGATGGCGGCGGCGCTGATCGACGGCGCCATCTCCTACTGGGCGCTCGACGGGTCCATCGCCCTCGAGCGCAACCCGATCGCGTCGTCGATCATGCACACGATCGGCATCGGGCCGACGATCCTCGGTGGCACGATCCTGCGGCTCGGCATCGTCGCCATCCTCTTGCACATCGCCGTGCGGGCGGTGCGGCCGGTGGCGCGCTGGGCTGCCGCCGGCACCCTGGTCGGCGCCGCCCTGTGGTGGACGTTGATCATCTTCCTCAACGCCGTCGCCGTGGGGCAGTTGGGGAAGCTGGGATGAGGGAACTGAGCTGAGGGAAACTGTCGCACCCCCGCCGTAGGGTGGCGACATGACCGAACTCCTCTCTTCGTCAGTCGGCGGTCCAGTCGAGAAGGGCGTCGACCAAGGTGTCGTGGTGCGGCGGGCGCACGAGCACGCCTTCGCCTACGTCGGCGGCCCGGTCCGCCGCCGGGAAGAGCGCGAGCTCGAGCTGGCGGTCAGCCTCGCCCCCGGCGCCACTCGTCCGGTCGGAGCCGGCGACCGTGCGGTGGCGGAGCCCGCCGACCCGTTCCGGCTCTGCTTCGAGCGTGATCTCGATCGGGTCAAGCACTCCCGGCCCTGGCGGCGTCTGGCCGGGAAGTGCCAGGTCTTCATCGCCCCGGAAGATGATCATCTCCGCACGCGCCTCACCCATGCCGTCGAGGTGGCGCAGGTGGCCACCGGCATCGCCCGCTCGGCCAACCTCTGCCTCCCGCTGGTCGAGGCCATCGCGCTGGCCCACGACTGCGGTCACGGCCCGGCCGGGCACGCGTCGGAGGAGGCGTTCTCCCCGTACCTGCCGGGCACACGCTACGACCACGCGGTCTACGGCGCCGACGTCACCCTCGCGCCGCTCAACCTGTGCCGGGAGACGCTCGACGGCGTCCGCAACCACTCGTGGCGCCGCCCCGCACCCGCGACTCCCGAGGGAGAGGTGGTGGCGTGGGCCGATCGCATCGCCTACGTCTGCCACGACTTCGAGGACGCGGTGCGGGCAGGCATCCTCGAGCCGGCCGACCTGCCGTCCGAGGTGAGCGACGTCGTCGGCGTGCTCCCCTCGGCGCAGATCGGTGCGTTCATGCTCGCGGTGCTCGACGCGATCGACCCAACGGGCGCGGTCGGCATGACCGAGCCGACGGCATCGGCGCTCGCCGCGTTCCGCGCGTTCAACTTCGAACGCATCTATCTCCGGCCCGCGGCGTGTCGGCAGGCTGAGCGGGTCATCCGCCTGCTCGGCGATCTCGTCGACCACTTCGCCGACGCCCCCCGACGGATCCCCGCAGTGCGCGACGGCGAGGTGCTCGCGCCGGCCGCGGGTTCTCCCGAAGCGGCGGAGCTCGCGGTCTACTACGTGAGCGGGATGACCGACCGGTACGCGCTCGGCCTCGGGGTCGAGCTGCTGGGATGGCGGCCAGAAGCGCTGCCCCGCGGCGTGTGAACGAGTGAGTGGGTAGGCACGTGGACGGGCGGGTGAGGCGCAGAGTCCGGCGCCGGGCGCGGTCCTAGTCTGACCCCGTGGGCATCCTCGACGAAGACGTGGTGCGGGTGCGCGACGCGACCGACCTCGTCGCGTTGGCGAGCGAGCACCTCGCGCTGAAGCGGGTGGGGAGCCGGTTCGTCGGCCTCTGCCCGTTCCACTCGGAGAAGACCCCCTCGTTCTCCATCAACCCCGAAATGGGCCGCTACTACTGCCTCGCGGGCGAGACCGAGGTCATCACCTGGGACGGCCCGCGGCCGATCCGGGAGCTCGCCGGGACGACGCAGCGGGTCCTCAGCACCAACGGACGCTGGGTCGACGCGCCGTTCCTGTCGTTCGGGATCCAGCCGCTCATGAAGATCACCCTGGGCCGGAACCGGGTCACCAAGGTCGTGCACGCAACTCCCGAGCACCGGTGGTTCGTGCGCACGGAGTCCGGTGGTCGGTCGGAACGCACCACGAGTGAGCTCTCGCCCGGCGATCCGCTGTCGTGGACTTTCCCGCAATGCCGCCTCGCGAAGGGCGTGCGGCTGTCGCCCCAAGGCGTCGCGCACGGGATCACGTTCGGCGACGGTACGCGCCTGAAGAAGGGCTCGATCGTCGATCTGCACGGCGAGAAGGACGCGCAGCTTCTCGCGTGGTTCCCACTCAACCACCGTCACCGCTACGAGAGAGCCCGATCGAACGGGCAGACGACCGCGTACTACAAGGTCATGGACCTCCCCGCGGCGTTCAAGGAACGGCCGTCCCTCGACGAGTCGGCGTCGTATCTCATCGGTTGGCTGGCCGGCTACTTCGCCGCCGACGGGTGTGTCGCCAAGGACGGCACGGTCATCCTCAACTCGGCCTGCCGCGACGACCTCGAATTCGTCCGCGTTCTCTGCACGTGTGCGGGCATAGGAACGTACGGGATCACCGAGCAGCTCCGCCGCGGCTTCCCCGGGCTTCCGGCGTCGAGCCTGTTCCGCATCCACTTGATCAACGAAGACCTGAGCGACGACTTCTTCCTGCTCACCGAACACCGCGAGCGGTTCGTGCGAAGCCGCAAGCAGTGGACCCGTCGGGGCTGGGTCGTGAGGTCGGTGGAGCGCACCGAGCGCGTCGAAGAGGTGTATTGCGCGGTCGTCCCCGAGCTGCACGCGTTCGCGCTCGAGGACAACATCCTCACCGGCAACTGCTTCGGGTGCCAGGAGAACGGCGACGCGATCAGCTTCGTGCGCGAGGTCGAGCACCTCGACTTCGTCGACGCGGTCGAACGGCTCGCGTCGCGCGCCGGCATCACGCTGCGTTACGACGACAAAGCCGTCGCCAAGGACCGCACGAAGAAGCAGCGACTGAGCGAA
Organism: uncultured Actinomycetes bacterium; assembly: GCA_963819735.1. Taxonomy (GTDB): domain Bacteria; phylum Actinomycetota; class Acidimicrobiia; order IMCC26256; family DASPTH01; genus CAWFXC01. Next base: position 355,633 of record CAWFXC010000005.1, read on the forward strand.
GCGGTGGCCGCCGCCATCGCGTTCTACCACCGGATGCTCATCGAGTCGCCTGAAGGCGGGTTGTCGCGTCGCTACCTACGTTCCCGCGGGTTCGACGGCGATGTCGCGCGTCGGTTCCAACTCGGATGGTCACCCGACCACTTCGATCAACTGAGCGTGCATCTGCAGCAGAGCAGGTTCGCGCGCGACGACATCGTCGACGCCGGCCTCGCGTTCGTCAACAAGGTGAACAAGTTGCAGGACCAGTTCCGGGCGCGGCTCATGTTCCCGATCTACGACAGTCGCGGTGAGGCCGTCGGCTTCGGCGGACGCGCGCTCGGCGATCACGGGCCGAAGTACAAGAACTCGCCCGAGACGCCGATCTACCAGAAGAGCCGGCTGCTCTACGGCCTCAATTGGGCGAAGGGCGAGATCGTCGCGCGCGGTGAGGTCGTGATCTGCGAGGGCTACACCGACGTGATGGCCTTCGCGCTCGCCGGCGCGCCGAACGCGGTCGCCACCTGTGGCACCGCGCTCGCCGACGATCACTTCCAGATCCTCAAGAACCTCGCCCGCAAGGTGGTGCTCGCCTACGACTCCGACGCCGCCGGCCAGGGCGCAGCGGAGAAGTGGTACGGCTGGGAGCAGCGCTACGAGATCCAGCTCCAGGTGGCCGACCTCCCGGCTGGGCGCGATCCCGCCGACGTGTGGCACGACGATCCGCAGCAACTCGTCGCCGCACTCACGCGGGCCGCGCCGTTCCTGCAGTTCCGGCTCGACCGGGTACTCGCCGCCGCCGATCTCGCCTCGCTCGAAGGGCGGGCGCGAGCGGCCGAGACCGGTGCCGCGATCGTCGCGCAACATCCGAGCGATCTCGTGCGCGACCAGTACGTGATGAAGCTCGCGGGAAGTCTCGACATCGACGCCGACCGCCTGCGGGAGACGGTGGCCCGGGTTCGCCGCGAAGGCGCCGGGCAGCAACCTGCTCAGAGCGGTGGGGGCGCGCGTCGCGAATCGTCTGCGCCATCGACGCGGCCGTCGAGTCCCTCACGTCCGTCGCGCGTCGATCGCCGCGAGCTCGACGTGCTCCTCTACGCGGTGCACGAACCGGAGCTGGTGGTCGATTGGCTCGACGGTCGCCTCTTCAGCGACGCAGTGGCGCGCGCGGCATTCGAGCAGATCGCGGATACCGATGATCTGCACGAGGCGCTCGCGGCGAGCGAAGGCGAGGTCCGCGACCTGCTCGAACGCATCGCGGTAGAGGAACCGATCGCGTTCGACGAGCCCGATACGTTGAGAGCTCATTTAATGGCCAATACGATCGGCCCGGCTGCGCAGCGCGTGCTCACGAGGATGTTACGCGCCGGCGACGAGCGCGCGACGTCAGTGAAGTTGTTGCTCGATGCACTCACGCACGCGCGAAATGGGAGATTGGGAAGCCGTCCAAGAACACGCAATGCAGTTGCTAGGGTGGATCGACGAAGGGTCGCGCGGGGCGGGTACCGCGTGAGGAGAGGCATAGTGAGCAACTCTGGCGCAGCCGCCGAAGAATCGATCGAGGTGCCGTCGACGGTGATCGACGATCTGCTCGAGCGAGTCAAGGATCGTGGTTACGTCACCACCGGGGAGATCTTCGCCGCGCTGCCGAAGCTCGAGCCGGAGACGGCGGAGCTCGCCGCGATCTACGCGAGCATCAACGCGCGCGGCGTCGAAGTCGTCAACGAGATCGAAGAGGAGCTCCGTCGCGAAGACGAACGGCGTGCCGGTCGCGGTGACAGCCCCGCGTTGCACGTCGCACCTCCGGCGGCCCCTGCGCCATCCGCGCCGTCGCGCCCGGGCGCGGTCTCCGAACCCGCGCCGGCGGTACGGCACAGCCGTCCCGCGCGGGCCGAGCGCGTCGAGGGTGGCAGCTTCGATCCGGTCCGGATGTACCTCAAGGAGATCGGCAAGGTCCCGCTGCTCACCGGCCAGCAGGAAGTCACGCTCGCGCAGCGCATCGAGGCCGGTGTGCACGCGACGGAGCTGCTCGAGACGCAACCGGAGCTGTCCGACGAAGCCCGCATGAGCCACGAAGCCGTCGCCATCGACGGCGAGATGGCGAAGAAGCAGCTCACCGAGGCGAACCTGCGGCTGGTGGTGTCGATCGCCAAGCGCTACGTCGGTCGCGGCATGGCGCTGCTCGACCTCGTGCAGGAGGGCAACCTCGGCCTGATCCGTGCGGTCGAGAAGTTCGACTACACGAAGGGCTTCAAGTTCTCCACCTACGCGACGTGGTGGATCCGGCAGGCCATCACCCGCGCCATCGCCGACCAGGCCCGCACCATCCGCATCCCGGTGCACATGGTGGAGACTATGAACAAGGTGCTGCGCGTGCAGCGCCAGATGCTCCAGGAGCTCGGTCGCGAACCGACCGTCGACGAGGTGGCGGCCAAGGTCGAGCTCACACCCGATCGCGTCCGCGACATCCAACGCATCTCGCTCGAGCCGGTGTCGCTCGAGACCCCGGTCGGCGAGGAAGACGACAGCTCGCTCGGCGACTTCGTGGAGGACCCGTCGGCGATCGCGCCGGCTACCGCCGCGGCGCGGGCGCTCCTCACCGAAGCGATCGAGGAAGCGCTCGAGGAGCTCAACGATCGCGAGCGTGCCGTCGTCCGGCTGCGCTTCGGCCTCGACGACGGGCAGGTGCGCACACTCGAAGAAGTGGGCAAGGAGTTCGGCGTCACCCGGGAGCGCATCCGCCAGATCGAGTCGAAGACCCTGGCGAAGTTGCGTCACCCCACCCGCTCGCAGCGGCTGCGCGACTATCTCGAAGAGCCCTGATCGGCAGTTAGCCTTTCCCGCCGCGGGGCCGTAGCTCAGTGGTCAGAGCAGGGGACTCATAATCCCTCGGTCGAAGGTTCGATCCCTTCCGGCCCCACCACAAAAATGCAGGTCAGCCACTGTCTGCGCCGAGCGCACGGTCGAGTCGGCGTGGCTCAGTCCGCGAAAAGTCCGCGAGAAGATCGAGCCGAAGCGCCAGATCGTCAAGATCAGCATCGAAGAGATGCCCGTAGACGGTGAGGGTGAAGCTCGCTGATCGATGCCGAAGCACCGACTGCACGGCCTTCGGGCTGGCCCCAGCTTGGATCATTCGAGCCGCTGCGGAGTGACGCAGTACGTGCAGCCGGCGTGCGGCAACCCGAGGCGTTGCAGCACCAGAACCCAGATCTGGCCGTAGAAGGCCCTGTAACGCATCTCGCCGCCCTTCGGAGCCTGACTCGACATGGGCTTATTCCTTCAATCGTCGGGTGAGTCGGTCTGTCCATAGTCGGGGGTCCCCTAAGGGGAGAGTCAAACGGAGTTGTGAAGCAATCCGGCTGCGCGGAGAGTCAATCGGCGTTGACAGGTACCGCATTGCGTGTGTGGGCGCACTGCACTGGATGGGTGCCCCGGCGAGATTGACCTGGTGGGTTTGTGCGTCGAGGCGACCGGGAATGCATCGGGCATGGCGAAAGCTGCGAAACCATCGGCCCGACTTCGCAAGGATCGGCGTCGGCAGCGTCGTCGCCTCCAGAGCTTCCCGGACGCCGTGTTCGTCGATGTTCCGAATCCTCAACCGATTGAAGGACTGTCGGTGCACGATCGAACTATGGCGGAACGTGAACTACGCCGTCTCGCGGACGAGGAGACCGTTGACGATCTCGACCTCGTGGTTGCGGCGAACCGAGACGCACGGGTGGCGGCGGTGACGTTGCAAGTCCTGAATGGTGCACTTGCCGACGGCGAGGTTCCGGACTCGGCGGCGAAGGAGTTCACGTCGGTGACTGACTCGCTCACCAAGCGCGAGCAGGCTCCCCTCGCAAGCATCGATCCGAGTCATCAAGGCGCACTTCTCCGACTCGTGACGTTCCAGGTTCTCGCTGATGCTCTCGCCGACGACGGCTACGCCGACAAACGAATCGCGGAGCGCCGCACCGACACGAACGGCTGACGCCCGAGCGAGGTGGGCGGAACCCGGCGAACGGACGTGCGCAGGCCTCCCTCGGCCGGTTCGGTCTTCGGAAAGGGAAACGTGAGTCGTTGAGCAGCCACGCCGACCGTTTCAGCTTTCGATGTTCACCTTGTCGGCATTGCGTGTTCACTTGCGGTCGTCGATGCTCGCTGCACCGATGACGACGCGGGGATACGACACTCGCGACCGATTCGTTGTGAAACCTCTACTGGTCCGCGAACGGGAAGAGTCGCATGTCTGATCTTGATCGTCGTCTGCCGAAGCAAGATTCGCTTCCGTTCCCGCCGACGCCGATGGGCGGCGTTGCTCGGCTGTCGATGCAGGAGTCGGTGTACGAGCAGCGGGTCACTCCCCGGCGGCTGTTGTCGGACGCGCCGAACATTCTGATCGTGTTGATGGATGACGCGGGTCCGGGTCAGCCGACGACGTTCGGTGGTGAGATCAACACTCCGACGTTGGATCGTGTCCTCGGGGAGGGGATCGGCTTCAACCGTTTTCACACGACAGCGCTGTGTTCGCCGACGCGGGCGTCTCTGTTGACGGGTCGGAACCATCACAAGGTCTGTACCGGGGTGATCACCGAGTTCTCTAATGATTGGGACGCGTTCTCCGGGCGCATCCCCAAGACGTGTGCGCTGGTTCCCGAGGTGCTGAAAGACTACGGGTACTCGACGGGTGCGTGGGGCAAGTGGCATAACACGCCTGCGATTGAGGCGGGACCGACTGGTCCGTTCGAGTATTGGCCGACGAACTCGGGGTTCGAGTACTTCTACGGGTTCCTCGCGGGCGAGTCATCGCAGTTCGAGCCGAATCTGGTGCGGAACACGACGTTCGTGTCCCCGCCGAAAACGCCCGAGCAGGGCTATCACCTGAACGAAGACCTGGCCGACGATGCCATCACCTGGCTGCACAAGCACAAGTCGTTGGCTCCGGACAAGCCGTTCTTCATGTACTGGGCCAGCGGGGCGATCCATGGCCCGCACCACGCGCCGAAGGAGTACATCGACAAGTACCGAGGGAAGTTCGACGACGGCTGGGACGCGTACCGAGAGCGCGTGTTCGAGCGGGCCAAGGAGAAGGGCTGGATTCCGGCCGATACCGAGCTGACGCCGCGACACGAGTTGATGGCGTCGTGGGACAGCATCCCGGAGGATCAGCGGCCGTTCCAGAGCCGACTGATGGAGGTCTGTGCCGCGTACGGGGAACACGCGGATCTGCAGGCGGGGCGCATCATCGACGAGATCGAGGCGCTCGGTTACGGCGACAACACGCTGATCTTTTACATCTGGGGTGACAACGGCACCTCGGCGCAAGGCCAAGAAGGCACCATCAGTGAACTGGTCGCGCACAACGGCATCTTCACGACCATCGAAGAGCAGCTTGAAGCCCTCGAAGAACTCGGTGGTCTCGACGTGCTGGGCGGACCGAAGAGCGATCCGATCTACCACTCGGGCTGGGCTTGGGCGGGTAGCACCCCGTACAAGGGCACCATGATCCTGGCCGGGTACTTCGGCGGGACGCGCAACCCGATGGCGATCCGCTGGCCATCACGCATCAAGCCCGACGCGACGCCCCGCCCGCAGTTCCATCACTGCAACGACGTGGTCCCGACGATCTACGAACTCCTCGGCATCACGCCACCGGTCGTCGTGAACGGCGTCCAGCAAGACTCGATCGACGGCGTGAGCTTCGCCTACGCGTTCGACGATCCCGACAGTCCGGACCGACTCGAAACCCAGTACTTCGAGATCCTCGGTTGTCGTGGCATCTACCACCAGGGATGGATGGCATCTACGTTCGGTCCACGAGTCCCGTGGGTGCGTGGACTGCCGCCCGGCATCTTGGAGTGGACCCCGGACAAGGACACCTGGGAGCTATACAACCTCGAAGAGGATTGGAGCCAGGCCCGCGACCTCGCCGCCGAAATGCCAGAGAAGCTCGACCGGCTGAAGGAACTCTTCCTCATCGAGGCCACCAAGCACGGTGCGTTCCCGATCGGCGGAGGGCTCTACATCCCGCTGTTCCATCCCGAACTGAAGCCCGCCCCCGCGTATACGGAGTGGACTTTCTTCGGTGACACCGTCCGTGTGCCCGAGTTCTCCGCCCCCGCGTTGGGGTGCCGACCCAACGTCGTCACCATCGACGCCGTCATTCCTGCCGAAGCCAACGGCGTTCTGTACAAGCTCGGCGGGTTCTCCGGCGGAGTCACCTGCTTCGTCGAGGACGGAGTCCTCCGCTACGAGTACAACCTCTTCGAGATCCGGCGAACCAAACTCCGTGCGTCAGAACCGTTGCCGATCGGCAGTGTGAACATTGAGATCGAGACGAACCATCCCGAGTTCATGCCACGCGGTCCGCTCAACATCACCATGAAAGTCAACGGAGAGGTCGTCGCCAAAGACACCGCACCCGTCAGTTGCCCGATCGCGTTCACCGCCAACGAATGCCTCGACATCGGCGTCGCGCTCGGATCACCCGTGTCGCTCGACTACTACGACAAGGCACCGTTCAAGTTCAACGGCACGATCGAACGCGTCCATGTCAGGTACGCAGAACCGGCATGAGAACCGAATCCGGCGCTACGCAGGTTCATTCTGCTCGCTTCCGAGCAGTTGGAAGACAGTTCGGACCGCGAACTCTGCAGCGATGAGTGTGACGACGACTGCGACGATCTCCACGAAGCCGCCGAGACTGACATGGTCGCCGAACACGAAGTTGATGACTTCGAGGATCACCAACTTGCTGGTGAACAAGATGAGGAACATGCAAAGGGCCCCCACGGACCGAGCAGCCTTGTACCTTTTTGTCTCGAAGTACGCCGATACTCGGTGTTCGATCTGGATGGTTACACCGAGTAGCAGCCGGAGCAAGATGGCGGTCAAAATCGAGATGTAGAACGAGTCGATGACGATCGTGTTGGTGAACTCGACGAAGAGGTTCAACACGACGATGTCGATCAAGAGGTACATCGTCCACGATGCGAATTGTGCCTGGCGCGCACTAATGGTCAGCGTCTTTGGCTTGGGCACCACACGAAACTACCGGCGAACCCGCGCCACGAAGGTCGTCCCGCCGGTCCGTCACCATCTGCATCGACCGCCTGACCCGGACTACTGCGTGCGCTTCTGCCCAAGTGCCAGAACCCTCAACTCGCTCAGTCTCGTGATCAACGACGATGTATTCGCCGATCACTCCCGAGCTTGCCCTGAGGCAACCAAGTCGCGGTCGGCCTGTTTTGTGCGAACGCCACCGCGTAGCCGGTAACTCGATGTCCATTTCGGCGCAATAGGCGGGCGTACTTGACGAATGATTCCTTCTGATCGACGGGTGTCCAATCCGGGGGAATGAAGCGAGCCCTGACTTGGGCATCGTCCGCGAGGGGCTCGTCGCCCTCGTCGTCCGCGACCCGGAGTTCAGGTGGAGTGCGGCGATGGTCTGTCCGGCGACCGCTTGTTTGTGTTCTCGCGAGTCCGGTCACGAACCGGTCAACTACGTCGGGTGCTGGGGAACATGAAGAATGGGCGACGAACGCGAACGACACCAGAGTGAGGATTAAACGTCAGGCCATGCGAAGCCCTGGTGGAGCGCTCGTACGCCGAGCGCAGGACACGGCGTCGGGGGAAGCTCAATTGTGAGCGGGTGCTCCTTTAGCTCGGCGGAGCGAAGAATTCGAGCGCGATGTTGTCGGGATCGCGAAACGAAAGCCCCGAGCCGTAGGAAGCGTTGACGATTCCGCCGTGTGAGATATCGAGTTCGTTGAGCTTCGACTCCCATTGCTGTAAGTCGTCTCTGTTCGCGCAGGCGAACGCGACGTGATCGAGTCCGACGCGACGCTCGTCGAAGGGTTCGCTGCGGCCGTCGGGGAACTGGTGAAGACCGATGAGGGTCTGGCCGACCGCCCACACGACGTGGCGGAATGGCCCGGTGTCTTCGTCAAGCACCGGCTTGGCGTCGAAAAGGCGTTCGTACCAGGGCACGCTTCGGTTTAAGTCGGTGACGGTCAGCGCTACATGCGTGACGGTTGGAAACTCTGCCATGGCGTTCCCCCTCGGCTGCGACGAACAGGCCACCAGAATTATCGCTCGTCGAGCGCTCAGTCGCAATAAGCGCGAAGCGCGATCAGATGCTCCTTGCTCCACAGGTGCGATGTGTAGACGTGAGCAGCACCCGCCATATCGCTTGATGGATGCTGGGCGTGTGTCGAGCGCGGGCTCGTTCGGTCTCACGGTCTCGATCGGTTGGATCCAGGACCGCTGCGTGGCTGAGCTAAACGGCAGAAAGCGGTATACCGGTTGCAGGTTCGTCTCACGATCCGCGGTGTAGCGAAGGCGGGTACGTTCATCGACTGACCGAAGGGACTGCTGCACGTTCGGTTGACGGTGGTTGTGAGTGATCATGCTGCCAGCTCGTTGTCTTCGAGGCATGGTGGTGAGACGTAGGCGAGCTCGTAGGCGACGGGGCTGAGTTTCCCGAGTGCGCGTTGGCGGCGGCGTCGGTTGTAGGTGTGTTCTGTCCAGACGATGATCTCGGAGGCGAGTTCGTTGCGGGTGCGCCACCGCGTTCGACGGTTCAGCACGTTCTTCTGCAACAACGCGTCGAATGATTGATTCCATCGCGGCGTTGTCAGCAGCGGCAGCAACGCGTCCCATCGATCCGACGAGCCCGTTGGCTTTGAGCGTGGCTCGAAACGCTCGGGATCGGACCTGGCCGCCGCGGTCGGAGTGAACCACGACCGTGCCCTCGGGTCGACGACATGCGATCGCGGTGGCAGCGCGGACCGCGAGCTGGGCGGTCATGCGCGGTCCGAATGCGTAACCGACGATGCGGTTCGAGAACACGTCTTTGATCGAACAGCAGTAAAGCTTGTCTTCCAGCGTCGGGTGTTCGGTGATGTCGGTCAACCACAACACGTCGGGTGCCGGCGCCGAGAACACGCGCCGGACGAGGTCGTCGTGCACGGCCGGGCCTGGCGTCTTCCCATGCGATCTGCGACCTTTCCTGGTCTTCGTCGACCACACCCGCTGCTCGCGACACAGCCGCCAGACCCGACGTTCGCAGGAGCGTTGGCCGGCGGCCTCGAGCTCATCGGCGATGAACCGATATCCGAACTCGGGATCATCCGCGTGCACGTCGACGATCACGTTGGTGGTGTGCGCGTCGGCCCAGTCGCGATCCGAACACGGTCGTGCCTGCCACTTGTAGAACGCTGGCTGAAGCGAGCACCCCGAACGTCGTGCGCACCAGGATGCCCTCGGCGGCCAGATCAGAGACGAGTGGGAACATCATTTTGGGAGCGCATCCCTCGCGAGATACGCGGCGGCGCGGCGCAGGATCTCGTTCTCCATCTCGGGGCGGCGTTTGTCGCGACGCAACTGCACGATGTCGGACTGTTCCGCGGTGGTCAGCCCGTCGCGGACACCGTCGTCGACGTCGGCCTGGCGCATCCAGCGCCGCACCGACTCGACCGACACATCGAAATCCGCGGCGACTTCGGCCAGGGTCAGATCACCCCGACGAGCGACCGTGACCACATCACGCTTGAACTCCGCAGGGAACTTCTTCGGCATGGCGACATCCTTCCGACCCGGCGGTGCCGGGCACAAGAAATGTCAACCAACCGTGCAGCAGTCCCGAAAGTGGGCTTAGCGCGCCGGGGAGACGCGCACGAACGGAACGACAAGGTGTGCTGTCACCACTCATGCACTACCCGTATACCTGAAGTAGAACGCGCCGAACAACAGGACAATGCCGACGTTGGCTGCAAGCCGTTCCCACGTCCACGTCTTGCCTCTGAAAAACAGGAGGTCCACGCCCACCACGACGGCGACCATCGCTAACGCGTAGAGCACGCCGGTTGCTGAGTTGCCCATCCCACGCCTCCTCCGTCGCTTGTTGTCGCTCACGAAGTTATGGTCGCACCTGAGAGCGCTTGCTCGGTACCCCACGCTGAACGCGACGACCGGCTAGGGCGGGGGAGCCTTGTCCGGTCCCGCGAATTGCGGTATGGCCCCTGGTGACCAGCGTTAAATCCGGCGGACCGTGTGGAGCCTTCTAGGGGGTTGTCGTGCAGGCGGGCGCGGTCGGCACGTTCGCGCAGAGCGCGAGATATGTCGTGAGCACGTCCTTGTCGCGTTTCGCGCCGCCCTTGTGGTCGGTGATCACTAGGTCGTAGTTGACGTTGTTCCCGACGTATGGCTGCACGGCGGCGAACCAGCCAGGCCAGAGTGCGCCACCGACCCAAGCCGGTAAGACCAGATGCACGAGTGACCCTAAGCCGTAAGACTCCCGCCGACGCGTCGCGCTTGCCCGGCTCGGCGCATCCCCGCAGTGTGAGAGGCCCCCACACCGGTGCGGGCTTACTCCCGTTCTGTTCAAGGGAAGCAAGCACCGGTCCGAAGCTTTGGGGTAGCAGGTCTGCGGGCTCCCATGCTCGGGGTCTGGCGACTGGAGCGCTGTCCTCCCGGCCCTGGGCGGCGCTCCTGTCGCGCCCAAGGGAGACTCGTGCGTAGGGCGACCGCTGCTGGTTTACGGGCACTGCGTCTCGGATACGACAGGGTTGGCGGATTCCCCTCCGCTATCGAACCACCGACGGAACCCCAGCCCGCGTGGCCCCCAAGCGCAGTGGGTTGGGGGTCCGTCGCGAACGCGTCGAAGCGCCGCGTGAGCCTGACGAGAACTCGCGGCGCTCCGGCGGTGTCGGGTGGGTCGAGAGTCGCGACAGCACAACAGTGTGACACCACTCACCGCTTCAGTGGCCATCCCGTTTGGATCGGTGACGCGGCAACGGAAATCTACGAAGGCCGCCACCGCTAGCGGGCTATCCAGTCGGTGCTTGATTCCAAAGTGCATGGGGTCGGTGGAAGCGGGGCAGTCGGCTTCCCAGTCGTGTGGATCGATGGACGCTCCAGAGCCTTCGCTGGGCCAGTGCTGCCCGATGATCCCGGTGATGAGGACGATGAATCCGATGAACGCGATCCCGAGGCCGATCGCGAACCAAATCCAGTTCCGCCGCGAACGCGTTGCTACGACCGTGAGCCAGATTGCGCCGACGCCGAAAATGGCCCCACCGAGCTTTTCGCAGAGGGGCCAATCTCGTGATTTCGCCACATCCCACGCTAACCCGAGCTTGCTGGTGCACGGATCGACGGCTTCTACGCGCCGAACCGCCGCGGCCAGGACGGCGGTCCGGGCGAGCCGGGAGGGCGGGTTCCGGGCTCGAAGGGACTACGGACTCGGCACATCAGGGGATTGGGCCGTGCTATTCGAGCCCGTCGGCCTCGCGTGCGATGCGGCTGATCAATTTCGGCACGGGAGCAGTGCATTGCTTCGGCGGCGATGCCGATCGCGTAGTTAGCGACCACGATGAGTCCGAGGATGACCGAGTTCGGGTCCGCGCCATCGAGGACACCGGTCGAGGTCTCACCGTGGGTGCGGGTCCCGATGAAGTCGGTAGCGGAGTCCACACGGGGTCTCTCCTGACGCTGGGCAACACTCCGGTCCCGTCGTGCCCTTCCCGGGCGCACGCCGATCCCGAAGCTGGGGTGAGGATAACGGCTACGCGACCTCAGATGTCGTCTTGTGCGGTGCTGTCGAGATGGAACACGGTGTCGAGTCCGAGGGTCCGGAGGGATCGCATCGTGAACGGTGAGACGCCTCGGATCTCCAGTTTGCCGCCGTCTTGTTCGTGGCGTTGGTGTGCACCGACGAGGACTCCGAAGCCGCTGGAGTCGATGAACGTCACGCCGGTGAGATCCACGACGATTCGTTGACCACCGAGCCCATCGAGATAGTCGGCGAGTCGAGGCGCGGTCGAGATGTCGATCTCGCCAGCGACCCGGACTACACACTGCCCGTCCGTCGCAACTTGCGCGATCGAGAGGTATTGCGGCACCAACGCCCTGCTTCCTCCACCCCTGGAAGTCGTGACGCTAGTTGCGCCCAGGCAGATTGATACGGCGGCGTGATGCCGCGACATGCCGGTCCCCCTCGTCACTTCGCTTCGTTCGGGTGAGTCCTCAACTGTCTGTGGACGAGCTTGTGGATAGCCGCCCGAGGGCGGTATGTTGAGTGATGGCTTCGCCACGCAACGTGCTCGGGGAAACACGGCAGTTCGAGGACATGCGTGATGCGCTGCGTCGAGCGATCTACCCGGAGCCAGTTGCATCCCATCGTTGGGGATGGATGAGGTCTTTCAGGGCTCGCCGCGACCTCGCCAAGCGGTCGGCCGACGATCGAGCAAGGGGCACGCAGCGCCGGTCCGGGGAGGCCGCGAGCCGTCGCACCTTCCCGCTCGCCACGGTGCGGACTTCCAAGCCCGATTCGGTCGCTCGAGGGTGAGGTAGCGGCACCACTGTCGAGACGTTTGCGTAACGAGGCGGCGGGTCCTCGATTGTTCGTGCCGTGCGGGGGTTGTCGCGGTTACGTGAAGATGCTGAGTCCTCCTGGGCCGACGAGCAGTCCGATCACGATCAGCAGCAGTCCGTACGCGACCGCTCCGCGTACCGCTGCGATGATTCCGCTGACGACGAGGATGACTGCGATTACCCAGAGGATGAATGCCATGGACGCGTGGTTCCCGCTGGGTTGTTGGACAAAACGCTACGTTCCCTGGCCGAGACTTTCTTGATATCGAACGTACGTTCGTATACTCCTCCTCGGGCATGAATGCTGAACTGCACTGCCCGCTGCACGGACCGGTCCAGCCGTTCGATCCGGACGTGCCGGTCTGCCCGCTTCGGATACGCCGCACGATCGCCGGGCAGGTCGTGGACGGTTTCTGTGAACGATCGTTGATCGCCGCCGACGCGTCGAGTTGACGCTCGAACGCGCCGAAGCGCCGATCGAGATCCGGAGGGCGGACGACTCGATCGGCGCTTCAAGGCAACGCCGAGGCTCGTGGACCGGGTACCCGGCGTCAACACGACGCTACCGAAGGGACCTGCGAACGTCCCGTGAGTGGGCTTGACATTGCGTTGACAGACCAATGGATGCAGCCAGTTTGAGGCTGCGCCGAGCGAACTTCAGGCGAGGTCGTTGCCCTCGTCGAGTTCGAGTCCGTCGTTGTCGATCAGCGGCCGCTGCCTGCTGGGCTTCTGCGGTTCATCAGCCTTCTGGCGCGGGAACCGGTGCCGCTTGCTGCTCGACATCTTGAGGTAGCCGGAGATCTGGTCGGAGACCGTCTGCGGTTGGTGAATGCCATCGTCATTGGGCATGGGCACCTCCTCTCGTCCCACCCTCGTCGTCCCAGGGGCGAAATCAAGGTGTTTCCCCCTGATCGCAATTCGCCATTTAGTCCGCAGCGAGTTGGCGGTCCTCCGTCCGAGCGTGCTGCGGACTTTCGATCTCGGCTGGCCTCTGTCATAATGTCGAGTGTATTAATCGACATTGTTGGGTTAGCAGAGGCACACATGCACATCGATCTCGGCATTGCGCTCGCAGGGTTGATCGTTGGTGTCGTGGTGGGTCTCACTGGGATGGGCGGCGGTGCGCTCATGACGCCGATCCTGGTGATCGGGTTCGGTATCCAACCCCTTGCCGCGGTGTCGAGCGACCTTGTGGCCGCGGTGGCCATGAAGCCGATCGGCGGCGGCATTCACTTTCGACGGGGCACTGTGCACCTCGGGCTGGTCAGATGGCTGGCCTTCGGTTCCGTGCCGGGCGCGCTTCTCGGCTCGTACCTCGTCGGCCATCTCGGCGGCGATGTGTCCACCCAGATCGCGACGGTGCTCGGTGTTGTGCTCCTCATCGCGGCGGGCGCGATGATCGCTCGGACCTATCTCGGTCGCCGCCGTCCGGCACCCGTCCCCAGCAGCGAGCACGTTCATGTACCGGTACGCCGTCTGGTCACGCTGGCGGTCGGTTTCGTGGGCGGCGCAGTCGTCGGCATGACCTCGGTGGGCTCCGGGTCGCTCATGATCGTCGCGCTCATGCTCCTATATCCCACGCTCTCCACCAAGGAACTCGTCGGCACCGACCTCGTGCAAGCCATCCCCCTCGTGGTCGCCGCAGCTATCGGTCACCTCTTGTGGGGCGAGTTCGTGGTCGGACTTACGGGATCGTTGTTGTTGGGGAGCATCCCCGGAGTGATCATCGGGGCGCACCTGTCGTCGCGTGCACCCGACGCGCTCATCCGCCCCGTTCTTGTGGTGGTCCTCGCATTGTCGGGACTCAAACTGCTCGACGTACCCAACGCGGTACTCGCCGCAGTGCTCGTCTCGGCCATCGTCGGCGCAGCAGCCGCGTTCGCGGTGAAGCGGTACCAGGCGAACGGCGGGCGTCAGGATGCGTTCGAACGTGAACCGCTGCCACCGCAAACGGGTTCCGTCACCACGAGCGACATGACGCTGCTGGGCGCGGGCGGGAACGAGTCCAAAGGTCGGATTAGCGGCTGAGCGTGAGCTGCCAGTCGTAACGGTCTCAGTCGGTCAGGAGCCCGGAGATTCCCTGCATGACGAGTAGCAGGACGACGAACGCCACGGTCACCATGACGGAGATCAAGGCATACGGAACTCGCGTCTCGCCCGTCTGACCAGAACGCTCTTGGTCGGGCAATCCAGACCCCACACTCGGAGCGTACATACCCCGGCCATGTCGAGCGAGCACAACCGCGGGACAGGCAGGTAGTGCGACAGGACGACTCCGTGTCGTCGTTGTCGTTGGCGCTGGACCCACCACGCGCCGAAGTGCCACCTGTCGTCCGGAGGGGAAGACTCGATGGCGCTTCCGGGGTTCCCCGGCTCTGGACAGAATCCGAGTTTCTTCGCTGCGAGTTCTATGGCGAAACCCGGATCGGCAACGCCGCGTCGGTGGCGAGGCGAGATGCGCTGAGTGGTGCTCGTGTTCTTGGCTCGTTCACAAATGTCGCTCGCTACTCGGCCCAAAGAGTGCGAACGTGTCAGGTGTGCTGATTGTTCGGCCAGAGTCGGCGGCGTCGCTCCAGATGACATCCGCTCGGTTCCGAGAGCCACACGTCGCCAGCCGCCACGAAGGTCCCGGCGAGTGGCGCAAGCAGGCAGCATGCCGGAACCATCCCGAACTGCGCTGGTACCGCTGCTCGCACGAACCACTCGACCGTGACGCCATCGCGATGTGCGGCGGTTGCCCGGTACGCATCGAGTGTCTTGCGTACGCCGTCGAGGCCCATGAGCCAGCGGGGATCTGGGGCGGTGTCGAGTTCCCGAGCCAGCGTTGACGCGGCCGAGCGAGCCCGGTGACGTTCTGATCAGGTTCATGCGGTACCAATGTCGAGGCGATCCGGTCGGGAGGAACTCGATGCCCACAGACTTCGGCACCTGGATGTGCCTGTTCACGTTCGGCTGGGTCGTCGGACTGGTCGAGATTCTGTTGCGGCTCCCGAACTCCGACTGATCCCGCACCCTCTGCTGGAGCTATCTCAATTCCTGGCGTCGGGTGCCGGAGAGCGCGCCTACCTATACCTATATGCACGTCACCGGCAACTCCGGTCCAGTCCGCGGAAAGTCCGCGAGATGTCCGCGAATTGTGGGAGATGTAGGGAGGTGGTGGGAGGCGTTTCCGCAGGTCAGCGTACCGATTCGTTGTTCGTCCCAACACCCAGGTGAGCGCCCGAGGGGACTCATAATCCCTCGGTCGAAGGTTCGATCCCTTCCGGCCCCTATCGAACCGTCAGCTGGTTCCGAGAACCCGGTTGACGAACGGGCCCGCGATCGCAGCGCGAGTCATCGTCAATTCGCTCATCACCGCTGCCTACGCCCAAACGGCAGTCCCGGCCCGGGGTGCGCTCATCGAGCGTTGCCGAGAACCGCCCGGGCTGCCTTCACCCGGAAGGGGTGATGCGCCGAGGTCGCGTCAGGATTTGGATGGAGCGACGTGGTTGTAGAGACCACTCCCTACGGAGCCCCTCCCCGGAGGCCGGCTCGGGAGGACAGCATGAGCGGTGAGTGCTTCATCTGTGACCAGCCCGCCGACGGGGTCTTGCCGATCGACCGGTTCGACGGCTCGACCTACCCGGTGCCGATGTGCGTCGTCTGCCTGGCTGAGACGAATCTGCGTGCTCAGCCGATTCGACTCGCCCACGAGCTGATCGACGCCCGGAATGGCTACCGCGCCCGTCGCCGTCAGGTGGCGGCGTAGAACGTTCTGCGGATGGGGGAGAAGCGTTCCTGCTACCGGGAGCTGCGCCGGAGGAACCGCGACGGCTGGCGATGGCGACGGCGCTTGCTGCGCGGAGTCGAGGCCGAGTCGGGGAGCGGTGCCGATACCGCCTGGCGCAGCGCATCCCGCATCGCCTCGAACTGTCGAGTCTCACCTAGGGGATCGCGCAGGGCCATTCCGGCAATCTACTGCGTATCCCCAAACTTCTCCACAGTGAATCCACAAGCCTCCGCCACACCAATGCTCCCGAGCGTTCGCGGGCAACATTGGCGCTAGGGACGGGACTCGCGCCCCTGCGACCGCAGGCTCAGCCGGTGAACGTGATGGGCACCAGGAGTGCGCTGGCCCGGACTGCCGCACCGGTGGTTCTTGCCCCGATATCGCCCGACCCGGCAGACTGCGCTCCGCCGCAACACCGACGAGAGGACGATCTTCCGATGATCCGTTTCAGCGTCTTCTACCCGACGACCGAGGGCGCGACCTTCGACGAGGACTACTACCGCAACAAGCACGTGCCGCTCGCGCTGAAGACATGGGGCCTCGAAGGCGCGGAGATCGACAAGGGCGTCAACGGTCCCTACGTCGCGGCCGTGCACTTCCAGTTCGCGTCGCTCGAGGCCATGGGTGAAGCCATGGGTGCACCGGGCACGGCCGACGTGATGGCCGACATGGCGAACTACACCACGATCGTCCCCGTCGTGCAGACCAGCGAGATCGTCGGCTGAAGTTGCGGTGAAGCCGAGGTCGACGCGGCACGACCCCGACGGGTGGCCGCGCCTGCCGTTGCGGCCGGGGCCGGTGTCGAACGGGGAGTTCGTGCCGGCCGCGCCGTCGTCGCACGACCGCGACGTGTGGCGCGCGGTCCTCGATCGGGTCGACCTCGCGGCGGCCAAGACCGGCATCGACCGCCGGCAGTTCCTCAACACCGCCGGTGGGATCGCCGCCGCACTGGCGGTGTTCACAGCCGCGGGTTGCTCGTCGTCGGATGACTCTGCGGCGCGGCGTCCTACCGGGCGGAGCACGGTGCCGCCGAGCACGTCGGGATTCACCGTCCCGCCGCCCGAGGACGTTCCCGCCTGTGCGCAGGCGCTCGGTAGCCAGGGCGAATTCATCTTCGACGTGCACACCCATCACGTCGTTCCCGACGGACCGTGGCGACAGAACGCGCCGGAGACGGTGCAGTTGGTGTTGGGCATGCTGCCGCCCGACTGTCAGGCGGCCGACCCGCTCGAGTGCGTGAACCGCGCGTCGTACCTGCACGACATCTTCCTGGCCAGCGATACGACGGTGGCGTTGTTGTCCGACGTGCCGAACTCGGGGCCGGCCGACGCGCCGGTGCCGTTCGCCGACGCGGTCGACACGCAGCAACTCGCCGCGCAACTCACGTCCGGTGGTGCGTCGCGCGTCCTCGTGCACAACGTGATCGCCCCGAACTTCGGTGACCTCGGCGCCCGCCTCGACGACATGTCGGCCAACGCGGCCGGCGGTCACGTGGCGGGGTTCAAGGTGTACACCGCGTGGGGCCCGAACGGTCAGGGGTTCGCGCTCGACGATCCGGCCATCGGGCTGCCGGTCGTCCAACACGCGCACGACCTCGGCGTCAAGGTGTTCGTCGCCCACAAGGGCCTGCCGCTGGTGAACTTCGACGCGTCGCACAATGGACCCGACGACATCGTGGCGGTGTCGCGGCATTTTCCCGACATGAACTTCGTGGTGTTCCACGGAGCCTGGGACTCGAACCACACCGAGGGTCCCTACGACCCGGGCGCGACCGTCGGGATCGACACCTTCCTGCAGGCGCTCGATCGGCACGCCGTGCCCGCGAACGACAACGTGTGGGTCGACCTCGGCTCGGTGTGGCGCCAGTTGCTCACGCGACCCGACGAAGCCGCGCACGCCCTCGGGAAACTGCTGCGCCGGGTCGGCACCGACCGCGTGCTGTGGGGCACCGACTCGATCTGGTACGGCGGCCCGCAGCCGCAGATCATGGCGTTCCGCGCCTTCCAGATCAGCGCCGAGGATCAGGACCGCTACGGCTATCCGGCGCTGACCGACGACGTGAAACGAAAGGTGTTCGGCCTCAACGCGGCGACGCTGTTCGGCATCGATCCCGCCGCGACACGCTGCGCGCTCGACCTCGATCCGCTCGCGGGTGCCAAGCCCGCGTCCGCGGAGATGCGGGCCGACGGCGCGCTCCCCAGCGGGTGGGAGTCGAATGCACCGACCACGCGACGCGGGATGCTGCAGTGGCTCGCGTCGTCGACGACGGGATGGACGCCGTTCTCGGCGTGAGCGCCGGTGGTCGCCAGTCGAGCAGAAGAACGGAGCCCTGACGCGCCGAAGCGCCGCAGCAAGGGCGGGAGCGGCGCTTCGGTCTTGGCTCGGAAGCAGGGCGGGCTTCCGGCAATTCCGAGAGTAAGGATCTTTGCCGTCGTACGCACGCCGGTGTTCTCAACGCTCTCTCAGGTTGGGGCCGGTTTGCGCACGCGTCCTCAGCAAATCTTCACCTCGTCGTGGTGTCCGCTTCATGTCCCCGGGGCACGATGTCGGGGTAGAGGTGACGAGGCCTGAAGCGGAGGTCGGCGAGCGTGACGATGATGAGGACGCAGACGGGCAGTACGGACTCGACGATGGAGCAGGTACGAACGTGCGACGAGCCCCGGTCGCACCGGAATCCCTACCAGGATCACTGCCGGTTGCCGGCCGGGCACGGGGGCGCCCACGAATGGATGGCGACCGAGGCCGATGCGCCGGGGGTCGATGCCGCCGGGTGACCGACCCGGTCACGCCCGGCCGGTCGCCGGATCCGCCCACGGCTGACGGGCTCTCACCGGCGTCTCATCCTTAGCTCACCCTGGGCTCATCGCCATTCCCGCACTCTGCGGGGGTGGGACGCACATGGCGATAGCAGTCAGGGCCGATCCGCCGCGCGCGGCACCCGAGCCCGTCGGGCGCACCGGGCACGCCGGGCGGCTCGTGAGCGGGGCGCTGGTGGCGCTCGTCGTCCTCGGCGCAGTTCTGCGGCTGTGGGGTCTGGGTGCCAACCAGCTCGGCTACGACGAAGCCTTCACCGCGATGGCCGGGCGGCTCCCACTCGGCTCGCTGTTCGGATTCCTCCGGGCGCAGGATTCGCATCCGCCGCTCGACTACCTGCTCCACGCGCCACTCGCCCGACTCGGCGTCAGTGCGTTGGTGTTCCGCATGCCGTCGGCGTTGTGCTCGATCGCCGCGCTGGCGTTGTTCGCGTGGTGGATGCGCGATCGAGGCCGCGCCGGACTCTTCGCGACCGCGTTGATGGCGGTCAGCGCGTTCCAGATCACGCACGGTCGCAACGCGCGTATGTACGCCGAGCTCGAGCTCCTCGGTGTGGCGATCGCGATGCTGGCCGAATCGTGGTTGCGCGCGCCGCGCAAGCGCCACGCGCCGATCCTGGCCGCGCTCGTGCTCGTCGGGATGCTCACGCACGTCTCGATGTTCCTCGTAGCCATCGGCCTCTTCGCGTTGGCGGGCCGGCGTACCGACCGCGAGGCGTGGCGGTGGCGAGGCGCGATCGTGGGCGCGGGCGCGGCGTGGGCGGTGATCTGGGGTCCTTCGTTCATCGCGCAGTCGCGCGGCGGACATTCCGACTGGATCCCGCGTACGACCGCGTCCGGCGTCGTCGACACCGTGTCGCGGTTGGTGACGAACGACACGGTCGGCGCGCTCGCCCTGTTCGTCGCGGTCATCGTCGGCGGAGTGCTCCTGTGGCGCCGGGAACGCGGCATTGCTTCGGTCTGGTGGGCCGGCTTCGCGTTGCCGGTGGCGCTGGCGGCCTTGGCCGGACTGTTCGCACCCGTCCTGCTCGATCGCACATTGACCCTCACATCGTGGGCGCCGTTGCTGGCGCTCGGCGTCCTGCTCGACGTCGTGCTGCGCCGGTCGGTTGTCGTCGGGGCGATGGCGGTGTTGGCGCTCGGGCTGCTCATGGTGCCACCGACCGTCAGTGCGATCACCGGCACAACGGGCGCCGACCGCGCCCTGCGCCGGCTCGAGGCGGTGGCGCGGCCGGGCGACGTCGTCGCGGTGCGATCGGCGATCAAGGCACCGGAGATCGAGTGGTCATTGGGCGTGCGCAGCGGCCAGTCGTGGCACCCGGTGTCGCTCCCGGGGATCACGCCGGTGGTTTCGGCCATGGCGCTCGGCGGTGACCCACCGAGCGGCCGTGTGTGGCTGCTCGACTGGAACTCGCTGGTGCGCGAAGCCGACGACTACACGAGGTGCGCCCCCGACGAGAACTTCGGCCAGAGCCGGATCATGTGCCTGCAGCACATTGGAAGCAGCGCGACCGGCACCGCGACGAGCGACGGTGAACAACCGGCCGTCGACGGCCACGACGACCTCGCATTGGCCCGCCATCACACGACGTAACCGACATACCCCCGCCGTACCTTGCCCTCGTGGGCTACCGCGGCAAGGTCGAGCTGCACGAGCGTGCGCGCGAGATGCGTGCCAGTGGTGCCACGCTCCAGCACATCGCGG
The DNA here is from genome assembly GCA_963819735.1 of uncultured Actinomycetes bacterium. Lineage (GTDB taxonomy): Bacteria > Actinomycetota > Acidimicrobiia > IMCC26256 > DASPTH01 > CAWFXC01. The sequence continues at coordinate 376,253 of CAWFXC010000005.1, forward strand.
TCGGTCTCGGCGTGAGCAAGTCGTCGGTCTCGCGCTGGGCGCGCGACGTCGACTTCACGCCGTCGCCCCGGCGTACCGGTCCTCACCGACGCGCCCATCCCGCGCACGACGCAAAGGTGCGCCAGATCGCCGCACTCGACGCTGAAGGGCAGGCCAGGATCGGCACCATGAACGACGAGGCCTTCCTCGCCGCCGGCGTCGCGCTCTACGCAGGTGAAGGAGGTAAGTCAGATGGCGAGGTGATCTTCGCGAACACCGATGAGACGATGGTTCGCTTCTTCTGCGCGTGGCTGCGATAATTCTTCGAAATCGACGAGCCGAGGCTTCGGATCCGGGTCTATCTGCACGCTGGACTTGACCTTGATGCTGCGGAAAGGCACTGGTCGAGGGTCACCGGCGTACCAAGGGCACAGTTCCGCGCGCCATACCGCGCCGTGGCCGATCCCACGATCCGAACCACAAAGCACAAGTTCGGCTGTGTATATGTCCGGTATGGCTGCTCGACGACCCATCGGAAGGTCATGGGCCTGGTGAGGGCGCTGCTATCCTCGGCCGCCATTCCGGGGTAGCTCAATTGGCGGAGCAGCGGCCTGTTAAGCCGACGGTTGAGGGTTCGAGTCCCTCCCCCGGAGCCATCCGCCCGCCCGAGTAGCAGCCCGCGGGCGTGGGGGTCGAGAATGGGGCCCGTGGCGCCCCTTCCCGACGACCAGATCGCCGAACGCCTGACCGGCCTCGAGGGTTGGGAGCGCTCGGGCGACGAGATCGTCAAGACGTTCGAGTTGCCGAGCTTCCCCGAGGCGATCGCGTTCGTCACGCGCATCGCCGACCGCGCCGAGGCCGCCGATCACCACCCCGATCTCGATATCCGCTACCGCAAGGTCCGCGTCGCGCTCTCGACCCACGACGCCGGTGGGATCACCACCAAGGACTTCGCGCTGGCCGGGGAGATCGACACTGCCGCCGGAGCATCGGCGTAGCCCGTGATCACCGGAATCGTCGCCGCGATCATCCTCTTCCTCGTGTTCTCGGTGGTCGTCGCGGTCGCGCGCGACAAGGGTCCCGGGCCAGTCGACGCCGCAGTGGCGTACGAGTTGGCCTGGGATCGTCTCGACTTCGAGGCACTGTTCACGCTGTCGGGCGCCGAGTTGCGCGACGGTCGCGACCGACGCGATTTCGTCTCGGCCAAGCAGACCGCCTACGAGCATCAGCACGCGCTGGGCGGGCTCGTCGAGCGTGTCGGCGTCGAAGAGGCGGCGAACTCGCGCGAGGTCGCGGTCGTCATCACGCGGGTCGAGCTGCGCGACGGTTCGACGGTGCACAATCGCATCCAGCTGGCGCGGCGCAACTCGCGTTGGGTCGTCGTCGCGTACCAGCTGGTCCCTTCCGACGAAGGCAGAGCGCAAGTCAGCGGGTGACCACGCGAACGACCGGCGCCTGCGCGCCGGCCGTCCGGAAGTGCGTGGAAAGAGAGCGCCGCGCTCAGCCGTGCGCGGTGATCTCCGACGTCAAGGCGCCGTTCACGAGCTCGACCCGGATACGGGACTCGCCGCTGCCGTTGTCGAAGCGCACCTCGACCCGCGTCGGTCCGTCGTCGTGGACCTCCTGCGTGAATCCGGCCGCCGGCGCGCTCGATGCCAATGACACCGCGCCGTTGGCGACGGTCACGTCGATCGATCCACCGGCCGCCGAGAACGCCTGGGTGGACGACGGCAGGGGAGTGGTTGCCGTCGTGCCGTCGCCGCGGTGGTCGTCGATCGCATCGTTCCCGTTGTCGTCGCCGTTCGGGTGTTCCACTTCCGGGGTGGTGACCGCGGTCGGCGACGGAGTCGTGGCCGACGGCAATGTCGGCGTGGTCACTTCGGGGACCGACGGCGTGGGCGCGCCGCCATGCGGCTTCTCGACGACGACGCCGTGCTCCTGCTCGAGCTCGGTGCCCGAGTTGTCGCTCGCGGCGCGCGCGGCGACAGTCGTGGAGGGCGTGGTCCCGCTCCCGGTCGCCGCGTTGGCCACCGCGAACAGCGCCGGTACGACCGCAATGCCGGCGGCGACCGCGAGAACGCGGCGCAACCGATGGGGGCGGGGCGGTCGAGCTTCGTTCGGTTCGTTGATCATGATGCTCCTCCTGGGGGATGTCGGAGGAGACACGCTCGAGCGGCCCGCGCGGTTTGGCGCGGGGCGTATTTCCGCGGCCGCTCAGTGCTGCGTGATGTCGGGCACCAACTGCCCGTTGACCAGATCCACGCGCACTCGCCACTCCGTCTGCCCGTCGTCGAACCGCACCTCGACCCGCGTCGGCCCGTTGTCGTGGACTTCCTGCGTGAATCCTGCGGCGGGCGCGCTCGATGCCAGCGTGATCGTGCCGTTCGCCGCGGTAACCGTGACCGAGCCGCCGGCCGACGTGTAACTGTGATCGCCGGACGCAGTGGGCGGGGCAGGCGTCGACGGCGACGACGATCCTCCGGAGCTGCCGCCGGAGTCGTCGGCCGGCGAGGTGGCGGCGGGTCCGGTGGTCCCGGACGCACCCGAATCGGTGCCGTGGTCGTCGACCGTCGTCGTCGGCACCGCCGGGCGCGTCGTGGTGACGGCGGGAGACGGCTGCGGCACCGTGCTGTGCGTGGCCGGGGGGGTGCGCACCGACCGGTCGTCGGGCCCCGACACCGAGAAGAACACCGCGACGACGCCGATCACGGCCGCGACTGCAGCGCCGGCCATTATCGTGCGGTGCCGGACCTGGGCACGACGCAGCCGGGGTCGCATCGTCTCGAGCACCGCGTCGGCGTCGTCGGTCGAAGGAGACGCGGTGGCCGCGGCGTCGAAGCGGCGTCGGAGCTCGGCGTCGATCGCGTCGTTGTCGCGCTCGATCGGATCGAAGGGCGTGGAGTCGCTCATCCCGCCTCGATCCAGGCTCGCAGCGCGGTGCGACCCGCGTGGAGGTGGTACTTTGACCGCGCCTTCGGACAACTTCATCGAGGCTGCGATCTCGCGTACCGAGAGCTGCTCGACGTAGAAGAGCGACACCGCGATGCGCTGCTGTTGCGGCAGGTTGGCGACCGCCGCCATGAGTTCGTCGTCGCGCTCGGACGCGGCCGACTCCGCGGACGCGGCCGACTCCGCGGACGCGGCCGACTCCGCGGACGCCGTTGCGTTGGCGTCGACTTGGGCGTCGTTTGCCAGTCGTGCGTGCACGAGCACCCCGCGTTGCTCGTGGCGGAAGTGGTCCCGGAGCCGGTTCAGTGCGACGTGCCGGATCCAGCCTGCCGGGTGGTCGTACCGCGAGATCCGCCGCCACCGTACGTGGGCGCGCGTAAACGCGTCCTGGACCGCATCGGCAGCAGCTTCGCGATCGCCACAAGCCACCGAAAGTGATCGGACCATGGGCCAGTAGTGCTCTCTGAACGTTTCGTCGTAGTCGGCCGACCGGTCGAGGTCGGCAGGGTTGTCATGCATCTGCACCCGTGACACGCCCGACGACCGCCGGAGGTTTGGCCGCGACCACGATTTCGACTCTACGGTCTCGTCATGGCGCCCACGGCAGGCATCCTCCTCACCGGCGGCCGGAGCCGACGCCTTGGAGTCGACAAGGCGAGCCTCGTCGTCGACGGCGAGACGTTGGCGGTGCGGACGGGCCAGCGGCTGGCGGTCGTGTGCAGCCCGGTGGTCGAGGCGGGTGATGGGCTGAGTGGGTTCCCGGCCGTGCGCGAAGCGCCACCGGGCTCGGGCCCCCTGGCCGCGTTGGCGGCCGCCGGCGCGTTCCTGCGGGCGCGGGGTCACTACGGGAGCGCGATTCTCCTCGCGGTCGATCTTCCCAACGTGACCGAGCCCTTGCTGCGGTTCGTGCGGGACCGGCCGGGCGAGCCGACCGCGCTGCCGTCGGTCGACGGTCGGCTGCAGATGGTGTGCGCGCGGTACGGGCCCGACGCCCTGCTCGCGGCGGAGAGCCTCGTGGTCGGCGGGATCCGGTCATTGCACGAATTGCTCGACGTGGTGGAGTTCGACCGGATCCGCGAGGCGGAATGGACCACGGTCGCCACCGCCGACGCGTTCGCCGACGTCGACACCCCGGCCGATGCGTTGCGTCTCGGCATCGACCTGCGGGGTTAGCTTGAAGCGGTGAGCATTCGTCCGGTCCGCCGTGCCATCACGCCGGTACGGGTGCGCGCGGTCGACGGCGAGCGCTCCATCGACCGGCCCGACAAGCTGGTCACCGAGGAGCCGATGGAGATCCGGGTCCACGGGCCCGGCCAGGAGCCACGGGCGCTGGCCGTCACCATGCGGACGCCGGGCAACGACTTCGAGCTCGCGGTCGGCTTCTGCGCCACCGAAGGGCTGTTCCGGTCGGCCGATGCGCTCGATTCGGTGGCCTACTGCCTCGCGGGCGAGGGCGACCAGGAGTACAACGTCGTCACCGTGAAGCTCCGCCATCCCGTCGACCTCGACGGCCGGGAGCGCAACTTCGTGGCCAACGCGAGCTGCGGACTGTGCGGGAAGACGACCCTCGACCAGATCGAGCAGCAGTGCGAGCCGGTCGGAGCCGGGCCGGTCATCGCCCGCTCGGTGCTCACGTCGCTCCCGGAGCGCTTGCGCAGCGCGCAGGCGGTGTTCGACGCCACCGGCGGCTTGCACGCGGCGGCCCGGTTCGACGGCAACGGGGAGCTGCTCGCCGTCCGCGAAGACGTCGGCCGACACAACGCGCTCGACAAGCTGATCGGTGAGGCGCTGCTCGAGCGTCGCCTCCCGCTCGCGGGCGACGTGTTGATGCTCTCGGGTCGCGTGAGCTTCGAGATCGTGCAGAAGGCGGCGATGGCCGGCATCCCGATCGTGTGCGCGGTCTCGGCCCCTTCGAGCCTGGCAGTGGAAGCCGCAAACCGCCTCGGGCAGACCCTGGTGGGATTCCTCCGGGGCGAAGCGGCCAATCTGTACACCCACCCCGAACGCATCGACCTCGATCGGTAGGCGAGCCGTGGCCTGGAAGAACTCGGCGAAGATCAAGTCGCCCAAGCGCACCAAACGCGACCTCTGGGTCGGCTTCAAGCCCTACGGCATGGGCGAGACCAAGCCGAACCACTACAAGGAGATGGCGAAGACCGTCTGGGACAACCGCGACAACCTCCCCTACGCGTGGCGCATCTTGCACAAAGGCGTGTGCGACGGATGCGCGCTGGGGGTCGCCGGCTTCCATGATTGGACGCTGTCGGGCGTGCACTTGTGCACCACCCGCCTCAACCTTCTGCGCATCAACACGATGGGCGCGCTCGACACCGAAGTGCTCGCCGACGTGAAGCCGCTGCGAGCGCTGAAGGGCAAGGAGCTGCGCGATCTCGGCCGCCTGGCGCATCCGATGGTGCGGCGGGCGGGGGAGCCCGGCTTCACGCAGGTCACGTGGGACGAAGCCCTCGACCTCGTCGCCGGACGCATCCGCGCGTCGACGCCCGACCGCTTGGCCGTGTATCTCACCGCGCGCGGCATCACTAACGAGACGTACTACGTCGCGCAGAAGGTCACGCGGTTTCTCGGCACCAACAACATCGACAACGCTGCGCGCGTGTGCCACGCGCCGTCGACCACCACGCTGAAGCGTACGATCGGCGTGGCCGCGACCACCTGCTCTTACACCGACGTCATCAAGAGCGACCTCATCGTCCTGTTCGGCGCCAACGTCGCCAACGGCCAACCCGTGTTCATGAAGTACCTGTACCTGGCGCGCAAGCGCGGCGCGAAGGTCGCGGTCGTCAACCCGTTCCGCGAGCCCGGGCTCGATCGCTACTGGGTCCCGAGCAACGTCGAGAGCGCGATGTTCGGTACGCACATGACCGACGAGTTCTTCTCGGTCACCACCGGCGGCGACCTCGCGTTTCTGAACGGCGTGCTCAAGGTGCTGATCGACGACGGCGCGGTCGACGTCGAGTTCGTGCGCGACCACACGAAGGGGTTCGACGCGCTCGCGGCCGAGCTCGAACGGGAGACGTTTGCCGATCTCGAACGCCAGTCGGGCGCGACGCGCGCCGACATGGAGCGCTTCGCGCGTATGTACGGCGCGGCCAAATCCGCGGTCCTGGTGTGGTCGATGGGCATCACCCAGCACGAGCGGGGCGCGGATCACGTCGCCGCGATCGTGAACCTCGGGCTCGCCCGCGCGAACGTCGGCCGCGTCGGATCCGGTCTCATGCCGATCCGCGGCCACTCCGGGGTGCAGGGTGGGTCCGAGATGGGGGCCTACGCCACCGCGTTCCCCGGCGGGCTGACGATCGACGGCACGTCGGCTGCCGCGCTCAGCGACACCTACGGCTTTCCCGTCGGCGACCGGCCCGGTCTCGATGCCGAGTCCATGATGGAAGCGGCGCTCGGCGGTGAGCTCGACGTCCTCTACTCGTCGGGCGGCAACTTCCTCGAGGTGCTGCCCGATCCCGCGCTGGTGGAGGAGGCGCTCACGCGCGTGCCGGTGCGCGTGCATCAGGACATCGTGCTGTCGAGCCAGATGCTCGTCGATCCCGGTGAGGTCGTGGTGCTGCTGCCCGCGGCCACCCGCTACGAGCAGCGCGACGGCGGGACCGAGACCACCACCGAGCGGCGAATCGCGTACAGCCCCGAGATCCCCGGGCCGCGGCCGGGCGAGGTCCGGAGTGAATGGGAGATCTTCATCGACCTGGCCGGCCGCGTCGATCCCGAGCGCGCGCACCTCGTGGCCTTCGACTCGGGCCAGGCGATCCGCGACGAGATCGCGCGTGTCGTGCCCAGCTACGCGGGCGTCGAGACCCTGCACGACACCGGTGATGCGGTGCAGTGGGGCGGTACCCGTCTCTGTGAGGGCGGCGACTTCCCCACGTCGGACGGCCGGGCGCGCTTCCTGACCGTCGCGCCCTCGGAACCCGACGTGCCCGGCGGCTCGTTCATGCTCAGCACGCGACGCGGCAAGCAGTTCAACACGATGGTCCACAACGAGCGTGACCCGCTCACCGGGGCCATGCGCGACGCGCTGTTCATGGCCGGGGCCGACGCCGATCGCATCGGGGTCGCGCACGGCGACGCGGTGCTCGTACGTTCGGACCACGGCGAGCTTCGGGCGCGGGTCCACGTGAGCGAGCTGCGCCCCGGCAACGTGCAGGTCTTCTTCCCCGAGGGCAACGTGCTGCTGCGGGCGGGTCGGCGTGATGCGGCGTCGGGTGTGCCCGACTACAACGCGGTGGTCACCGTCGAGCCGGTGCATTGACGCCGGTAGCCTGTCCGCGGTGACCCCCGACGAGCTGCTTGCGCTGTTCGACGTCGCCGCCGCTGCGCAGAGGGGGGCGTTGGCGACGCTGAGCGCCGCCGATCGACGGGATCGCACGGATCAGCCGGGTCAGTACCGGCTCGACCTCGTCGCCGACGCCGCGATCCTGCCCGTGCTCGACGCGGCCGGCGTGCGGGTGCTCAGTGAGGAATCAGGCTGGAGTGGTCCGAGCGACGCCCCCATCACCGTGGTGGTCGACCCGGTCGATGGTTCCACCAACTGCGCGCGCGGGCTGCCGTACTGGGCGATCTCCTTGTGCGCGGTCGACGCGGACGGCATGGTGTGCGCGTTGGTGCAGAACGGTGCCACCGGCGCTCGCTACAGCGCGGTGCGCGGCGAAGGTGCGTGGCTCGACGGCCATCGCCTGCAGGTGGCTCCGACCCGCGACATCGAGCGCGCGCTCGTCGCGATCTCGGGACTCCCGCCGCGCCCGGTCGCGTGGCGACAGTTCCGGGCGCTGGGTTCGGCCGCGCTGGCCTTGTGCGATCTCGCCGCCGGCCGCATCGACGGTTATCTCGACGGCCTCGTCGACCAGCACGCACCGTGGGACTATCTCGGTGGACTGCTCATGTGTGAAGAAGCGGGCGCGCTCGTGCTCGACGCCGAGAAGCGATCACTGCTCGATCTCGATCTCCACGCGCGCCGTCAGCTGATCGGCGCGGGCACGCCGGAGTTGCTCGAGTCGTTACGCGAGGGTGTCGTGCCGTGAGCACGAGCGTGAGCCCGAGCGCGGGCGATCCGGACCTCGATCTCGACGCGCTGCTCGGCGCGGCCCGGCGCGCCGCGGCCGCCGGCGCCGAGGTGGTGCTCGCAGCATTCGGCGCGGCCCGCAACGTGCGGGAGAAGGGCCCCGGCGACTGGGTCAGCGACGCCGACACCGCGAGCGAGCGTGCGGTGCGCGAGTCGCTCGAGGCCGCGGCGCCCGGCCTGGCGTTCTTCGGTGAGGAAGGCGGGGGAGAGCGGGCCGAAGTCGGGTGGTTCGTCGATCCGCTCGACGGCACCGCGAACTTCGTGCACGGTTTCCCGTTCGTGGGCGTGTCGGTTGCGCTGGTGGCGGCGGGCGAACCGGCTGTGGGGGTCGTGCACGCGCCGATGCTGGGTGATGTCTACGCCGCCCGGCGCGGCGGGGCGCGTTCCTGAACGGCGAACCGGTGACGGTGAGCAGCCGGCAGCCGGAGCAGGCCATCTGCGCGACGGGATTTCCGTTCCGCGCCAAGCGGGAGCGACTCCGCGAGTACCTCCCAGTGTTCGATCGGGCGTTGAACCGGTTCGAGGATCTCCGCCGCGCCGGAGCCGCGAGCATGGATCTGGTGTTGACCGCGGCCGGCGTGTTCGACGGCTACTTCGAGCAGAACCTCGGCACCTGGGACGTCGCCGCCGGCGCCGTCATCGTGCGCGAGGCGGGCGGCGTGGTCACCGACTGGCAGGGCGACGAGCGCGCCTGGCTCACGTCCGGCGACATCGTCGCCGCGCCGCCGGCGGTGCACGCGGCGATCCTCGACGTGATCCACGCGGGCTCGTAGCCGAATCGCGCGACGCGCCTGAACAGGGTCAGGTCGACAGCGTGGTGGCGCGGCCCTGACCGTCGAGCGGACGACGCAGCGGCGCGACGCAGTCGCCCAGTGCGGTGTAGACGGCGTCGGTGATCTCGACGAGACGCCGCTCGGCGGCCAAGGGGTTCGGCAGGCCGTTGCACACCACGACCATCACCAAGCCGATGTCGGGATCGGCGAGCCCCCGTGACGACGCCATACCCCCGTGACCGAACGCGCGCCGGCCGGCGCCGCCACTGAGATCGACAGTGACGCCGAGCCCCCACGGTGCGGCGAACCCGAACACGACGTCGCGGAGATCGTGACGGTGCACGGCCCCCATCACCTCGACTGTGCGCGGTTCGAGGATCGCCGGTCGGTAGCCCAGCAGTGACTCGTAGATGCGCCCGAGCTCGCGCGCGGGGCCGCGCATGGCGGCGCCGGGTTCGACCTTGGCGATGTGCCACGGCTGATTGTGGAGCTCGTCGATGCGGTACGGGACCATGCGCAGCCCGCCGTCGGCCTCCACCTTGGGGAATCGGTGGCCTTTCCAGGCGACGGGCACCAGCCGCTCACCGAGCGCCGCCTGGGCGTCGAGGGGGACGCCGAGCGACGACGACTCGCAGCCGAGCGGCTCGAGCACCTCGTCGTGGAGGTACTGATCGATCGGCCGGCCGTCGACCGCTTCCACGATGGCGCCGAGCACCTTCCAGCCGGTCACGGGGTGGTAGCCGGCCGCGGTCCCCGGCTCCCACGTGGCCGGCGTCGCCGCGATCCGGGCCAACGACTCCGAGAACGAGAGGTCGATGTCGAAGTCGGGGCTGCCGTACATCGGGAAGCCGCCGGTGTGGGTGAGCACGTGGCGGATGGTGCAGCGCTCCTTGCCGTTGCCCCACCCGTCGACGAACTCGGCCACCGGGTCGTCGAGCCCCAAGCGGCCGCGCTGCCAGAGCTGCAGGATCGCGACGGTGGTGAGCGGCTTGCCGGAGGAGTACCAGAGCATCACGTCGTCGGTGCGGAGGGCGCGGCCGGGTCGCGAATCGCCGATCGCGATGTCGAGCAGGACCTCACCGCGGAGGGAGACGTAGCACTGCGCGCAATCGTGGAGGTCCTCGGTGCGCTGTCGTTCCAAGATTGCCCCAACGTTCGAGCAATCAATGTGACCTGGGTCAAGTTCGAGCAGCACGATGCCGAATCCTACGAGCGGAGGGCGGCACTCAAGTTCAACGGAGCCCCCATGCCTCAGACAGCAACCTCGGTACAGGCAGGATGGCGACCCGACCCGTCGGGCCGGTTCGAGTGGCGCTACTGGGACGGTGGTTGGACGAACCGCGTCGCCAACACCTCCACGTCGGGGGCTCCGCCCGCGGACCCGACACCGTCGCCCGCGCCGAGCGCCGGTGCGACGCCGACCACGGCACCGGGCGGCGACGGCGGTGATGCGCACACCGCGTCGGTCCAGACGGATCCCGCGCCGGTGCCGATGCCTCCGTCGGCCACGCTCCCGGCACCGACCTCGGTGACCGCGACCGTCCCCGATGCCGCGCTCTTGGCCGCGGCCGCGACCGCGATGGCATCGAGCACGCCGCCGGCACCGCCCGCGGCCCCGGTGTCGCCCGAGCCCACGGTCACAGCTGCGTCGCCCGCCGCGCCGGTGCAACCGTTCGGCGTCGAATCGCCGTCGGCGCCCGCCGAACCCGCAGTACCCACGCGCGAACGAAAGACTCCATGGGCGTGGGCCGCCGCGTTCGCCCGGTCGTTCGCCGACCAGCCCGACTCGTTCCACGGCGACCTGCCCGACACCGAGCTCCCGCCCGATCCGCGCGGTGAGCGCATGGTGGCCACCGCGCCCGGGAACTACGGGCATGCGGGGATCATCGCGTTGGCCGCGTGCGGGATCGCCGGGGGCGCCTATCTCCCGTGGTTGTCGGGGACCATCGACACCATCTCCTTCCACCGGACCGGGTTCGACCTCGGTCACGGATTCGGGTACTGCGCCGGTGCCGCGGCGCTGGCGTTGAGCGCCCTGATCGGCGTCCGATTCGCGATCCTGCGCTGGGTCACGCTGGCGGTGGCGATCGTGCTCGCCGGCTTCATCGTCCGCGATCTCGTGAACACCTACGACGACATGCAGACCTTGAACATGGCGGCCCGGGTCTCGGCGAACGTCGGCGAGGGGCTCTGGATCATGATCGTCTCCTCGGCGATTTCGCTGATCGCGCTGGTCCGCTCGAATGAAGACGAGAAAATCATTTGACTCGCGGTAACCTGCGTGCTTGCCTGTTGGCTCCCGCCGGCCGCGCCTGATAGTGGGCAGCGGCACCGCACGCCAGCACTCAACACCGACAACACCGAGTAGGACCGATTCGCATGAACGCCACGACGATGCAGCGCCGCAGCATGGCAGCCGCTGATCTCGCGCGGGTTCATGGCGGATATGCCCCGGCATACGCCACGGTGAAGCCGCTCGAGGTCAACCTCATGGCCCAGCGCTCGTGGTCGATTCCGTGCACCACGGTGGCGACCTTCCACAAGCCCCGGCCCCGTCGGTCCAAGGTGATTCCCTCCTAACGCACCATCGAGGGAGCGACACCCAGGCCGCCGGGGCAACCCGGCGGCCTTTCTGCGTTCCGGGACCGATTTCCCGGAGCCCCCTCCGCCCGGTCCATCCAGCCCGATACCGCACCACCGCACAACCAGAACCGAGAACCGAGAAGAGTCAGGGGACAGGCAATGTTCGCTCTGGAGTACTCCGCAGTCATCGAAGACGAGCGCTGGCGGGCCGAAGCCCGGTGCGCCGACACGTCGAGCGCGCTCGTCGGCCTGTTCTTCTCGGAACAGCTCGACGACATCCTGCGGGCCAAGGCGTTCTGCGTCGAGTGCCCGGTGCGGGAAGCGTGTCTCGACGCGGCCATCGAACGGCAGGAGCCGTGGGGCGTCTGGGGCGGCGAGCTCTTCGCCAACGGGAAGGTGCTCGCTCACAAGCGGCGCCGGGGTCGGCCACCGAAGGTGCGTCCGCCCGAACCCGTGCTCGAGGACCTCGTCCCCGTGTACGACACGTCGTACCGGGTCGCCGAGAGCGCGTAGACGGCACATAGATCACCGCATGAGGCGGGTCGGGGTGACGCGCCGGGGTACCAGTCCCCCCGGTATCCCAGCGAGCCCCGACCCGCTGCGGTCAATTCCAGCGTCCGCTACCTTGACCGATCGCACGGGCGTTTAGCTCAGTTGGCAGAGCGCCGCCCTTACAAGGCGGAAGTCGGGGGATCGAGACCCTCAACGCCCACGACCAATCCGCGGGACAGCCCACATTTCTTGACCTGGACACGAGTCGAGCCTGCCCTGCACACCACCGGCCAGGTCCGCGAAAAGTCCCGGGAAACGGAACCGGCAGCGGAGGGGTTGCGCCCGTCGCGCACGTGAAACGGCGGAAACTGTCGAACGGGAATTCGCCTACCTCGTCCGCTACCGGGACCCGGCAGGCGAGGAACGGTCCCGCCAGTTCACCCGGAGGTCGAACTGCCGAGCGGACTCCGGCACCGGATCGGCCCGGACGCTCAACATTCGTTGACGAGACATCGCGCTGAACGCACTCGTCAACCCAGCGAGACTCCACCAGCAGAGTCCGTAACAACGTTGTATTCTCATCCGGGATTCGGTCCGGCGCCGGAACGGGCCGAAGCGGGCCGGGAACGGAGACGCGTTCCCGCGGTCGAGTACGCCCCGAGCGAGGAGACGAACGCGCATGCAAACGCCGAACCGCCGGAGCATCGACCCGTTCGCGCCCGCGTCGCTGGGGCCGAAGCTGATCCGCAACCGCTTCGTGAAGGCGGCCACATTCGAGGGCATGGCGGTTGACAACCTCGTGAGTGACCGCCTGATCGACTTCCATCGCGCGGTGGCGGCCGGTGGCGTCGGCATGACCACGCGTATACGGCGGAGTCCGACGATGGCCGGGGCGCGCCCGCCGAGATCGTCGTCCGACCGGAAGCCGGCCCCGGCCTGGCGAGGTTGGCGGAGGCGGTGCACGCCGAAGGTGCTGCAGTGTCTGCGCAACTGGGTCATGCGGGGCCGGTGGCGGCCGGCACGGGTGAGACGGGGCTCGCGCCGTCGCGCATCTTCAGTCCGCTGGCGATGAAGTTCACGAAAGCCGTGACCGACGACGACATCGCCCGTATCACCGACGACTTCAGCGCGTCCGCTGTCGTGTTGCGAGACGCGGGCTTCGACGCCATTGAGCTCCACTTGGGTCACAACTACCTGCTGAGCGCGTTCTTGAGTCCGGCGCTCAACAAGCGCACCGACCGCTGGGGCGGAAGCGTGCGCAACCGAGCCGAGTTCCCCCGCCAGGTTGCCCGCAGGGTCCGGGAGGCGGTGGGCTCCGACATCGCGGTCATCGCCAAGCTCAACATGGCCGACGGCTACCCCGGTGGCATCTGGCTCGACGAGAGTCTCGAGGCGGCGCGCCTTCTCGAGTCCGACGGCGTGCTCGACGCGCTCGAGCTCACCGGGGGAAGCTCGCTCAAGAACCCGATGTACCTGTTCCGGGGTGAGGCGCCGATCCAGGAGATGGCGCAGGCGTTCGCGCAGCCTCTGCGCACGGGATTCAAGCTGTTCGGCATGCGGTTCCTGCCCTCGTACCCGTTCGAAGAGGCGTTCTTCCTCCCGTACGCGCGCCAGTTCCGTCAGGCGTTGCGGATGCCGTTGATCCTGCTCGGTGGTGTGAACCGCCTCGAGACTGTCCACGCTGCGCTCGACGAGGGGTTCGAGTTCGTCGCGATGGGCCGTGCATTGCTGCGCGAACCCGATCTGCTGGCCCGCTGGCAACGAGGCGACGTCGAGGAGTCGCTGTGCGTGCACTGCAACAAGTGCATGCCGACGATCTACCAGGGCACCCATTGCGTGCTCGTGGCGCCCGAGCTTCGTCCCGGCCACCGCGTCCCTGCAGTTTGACGAGAGGAGTCGCTGGACATGTTCGACTTGAGCGGAAGGGTTGCCCTCGTGACGGGGGGCGGCCAGGGCGTGGGTGCGGGAGTGTCGGAAGTGCTCGCGGCCGCGGGTGCGACGGTGTACGTGAATGACCTCCAGATCGAGCGAGCCGAACGCGTCGCGCAGGGGGTCGGCGGACAGGCCGCGGTGTTCGACGTGACCGACTACGACGCGGTGTGCCAGGCGGTGAGTCAGATCGGAACGGTCGACATCCTCGTGAACAACGCCGGGATCCCGCCCTCGATGAAGCCGGTGAAATTCCGGAACCTCGATCCGGCCGACTGGATCCCCTATATCGACGTGAACCTCTACGGCGTCCTCAACTGTGTGAAGGCGACCATCGACGGCATGTGCGACCGTGGTTTCGGGCGGGTCATCACGATCTCTTCCGGGGCCGGTCAATCGGGTCTCGGGATCGGTGTTTCCATCTACGGAGCGGGCAAGGCCGGCGGCATCGGCTTCATGCGGCACCTTGCCGTCGAATGCGGTCGCAGCGGGGTGACGGCGAACACCCTGTCGCTCGGATACATGCAGCGCGGCACGCCGGGCGGGGAGGCCGACCGCACGGTCACCGCGGGTGCCGAGAAGACCATCCCCGTCGGTCGCGTCGGTACCGGCTCCGACGTGGGTTACGCCTGTGTCTACCTGGCATCCGACGAGGCGAGTTGGATCAGCGGCCAGACGATCGGCCTGAACGGCGGGAGCCTCACGTCATGAAGGCGACCGAGCTCGACGGTGAGATCGCCGGACTGGTCGCACACCTGCTCGAGGAGTTCCCACCGGCGACCACCGAGCCGGCCGTGTTCTTCGGGGCGCGCTTCGACGCCGGGTTGGCGTGGGTCCACTACCCGAAGGGATACGGAGGGCTGGGGGCCGATCCGCACCAGCAGCGAGCGGTGATCGAACGGCTCGAGGAATCCGGAGCGCCATCGAACTTCCCGACGAACCCCATCGGCCTAGGAATGGTCGGCCCGACGATCGTCCATCACGGAACCGAAGAGCAGCGACGAACCCATCTTCGCCCGCTCTACACGTGCGAGGAGATCTGGTGCCAGCTGTTCTCCGAGCCGGGCGCCGGATCCGATCTGGCCGGCCTCGCCACCCGAGCGGTGCGCGACGGCGATGAATGGGTCGTCAACGGGCAGAAGGTCTGGACCTCGCTCGGCCACAAGGCCAGCCGGGGCCTGCTGCTGGCGCGAACGGATGTCGACGCGCCCAAGAACCGCGGATTGACCACCTTCCTCGTCGACATGAAGGCGCCCGGCGTGGACGTGCGTCCGCTGCGCCAGATGACCGGCGACGCCGAGTTCAACGACGTGTACCTCGAAGGCGTACGGCTGCCCCTCGACGCGCAGCTGGGTGCTGAAGGTAAGGGCTGGCAGGTTGCCACCACCACGCTGATGAACGAGCGCGTCTCGATCGGCAACGCGATGGCGACGATGGCAACACCGGCGGCGACGGCGGTCGCTCTGTATCGCGAGCGTGGCGGCGGCGACCCTGTCCTGCGCGACCGAGTCGCCCGCATGTGGATCGAATCCGAGCTTGGCCGCTTGATCAACGAACGCGCCGCGCAACTCGGGCAGAGCGGGGACCCCGGACCCGTCGGCTCGATCGGGAAGCTGTTCGGTGCCGAGCATGCGCTCCGCGTCCACGAGCTCATCGTCGACCTGCTCGGCGCCGAGGGGATGCTGTATCCGCCGTTCGGGGCCGACGGTGCTCCTGAGTCGCGGACACCGCACGTCGCTTTCCTTCGATCGAGGGCCAACACGATCGAAGGTGGGACTTCCGAGGTGATGCGGAACATCCTCGCCGAGCGTGTGCTCGGCCTTCCCCGCGACGACCACGGCCCGAGAGATCGGCCGTGGCGCGACATCCCGCGCAACTAGTGCCGGCCGCGTTCGCAGCGCAGTAAGACAACATTGTTTTATTTTGCTCGACCCGGTACTCTGGGATCGCGATGGCTGAGCTCGAGCAAGTGGATCAAATCCTGCGTCCGGTGGCGCCCCCTCGGGTGCTCGAGGGTGTGTACACGGAGGATCAGTACGAGCGGATGCTCGACGTGATCCAGCGGCACGGTCCGTGGCCGACGATCACGGCCCACCACTTCGATACCGTCGAGGAGCTGGTGGCGACGACGTCGGGTCCGATGCGAGATGAACCGGGGAAGCGGATCACCCTCGACGACATCGCCACCGCGCATTTCCGGGGTTACATCGCCGAGAACTCGATCTCGTACTACCCGGAGCTCGACGACTGCTTCTACAACAGCCATTTCCTCGATCTGGCGCGCGACTACTGGGGTGCGCAGTACGCCAAGCCGACGATGATGCTGTTCAACCTCTGCGGACCGCACCACAGCGGCCTGAGCCCGCATCTCGACGCGGTCACCTTCCGCGGCGTGCGGATCGAGAACACGCCGGTGTGGTTGCAGAACGTGATGGGGAAGTCAGGATTGTTCGCCGAGCACTTGGTGAAGATGGCCCAGGTGATCACCTGGTGGTACCGGGGCGAGAACGGCACGTTCACCTACTGGCCCGATGGCCCGCACGGCGAGCCGCAGCACCTCGAGCATCCGCTGTGGAACAAGGGTGTCGTCGTCCAGAACGAGGCGATGTTCCATCGGGGTGATCCGGTCGGACGACGCGACGAGCGAGATGTCCCGGGCTTGAAGCACCGCTCCCTCCTCGGGTACGACGTCGAGCACGATGACTGGGCGATCACCACCGACGGCAAGGCGATCCGGCGGTACCGACCCGATGAGATGCGGCTCCTGGTGCACTGGAACGCCGAGGTGTATGCCGACGCCGACGAGGTCAAGAAGAACATGGACCACTCAGCTGATCTCACCCACGACATCGTGTTCGAACGATTGCTCGCCGACCTCCGCGCCAAGGGGGTCGACATCGCCGAGCCGACGGATCCGATGCACGACAACGATTTCATTCGGGCGTTGATCGCCACGTACACGATCGCTCCCACCACCGACTGGCTCACGCCGAACGCGGCGTGAACGGCCGCGAACAGACAGGACGACGCCCATGAGCGTGCACGACCACTTCGCCGCCCACGAGTTCATCAACCGGTACTGGTTCAACTACGACGAGGGCTACCTCGACGTGATCAATGGCTTCCTCGCCGACGACTGTCACCTCCAGTCGCGCACCGAGACGGGCCGGCATCCGTTCGAGGAGTTCATCCGGTCCGACAATCACGGCCGCGACGCGGCGATGGCCTGGACCAGGGAGCATCGCCGCGAGAGCCCCTACCCGTTGCGCCACCATGCCGCGAACGTTCACGTGGTCGCCGAGCGGGGCGACGAGCTCGACCTCGAGTCGTACCTGTTCGTGACGCAGATCGTCGAGCGCAAGCCGAGCACGCTTTCCAGCGGGATCGTTCACTGGACCCTGCGCCTCACCGACGATGGCTATCGGGTGCTGGCGAAGGACGTGGTCCTGGACTCGATCGAGTCGGCACCGTTCCAGAAAGTCGACGCGGTCGCCGCACGCCAAGAACGGTGGTGAGGGCGACACCGAGACCGTGAGCCGCCGGCTCACGAGCTTCGACCCGAGGAGACCACATGATCTCGATCGACCAGTCCCAGATGTGGGCCGCGCTCGAGGAGCGCCTCGCCCGCACCGACGACCCGCGCCAACGGCAAATGCTGGATGCCGTCATCGAACACGCGAAGGCGGAGGCTGACCGCAGCGTCGAACGCCTGATGGCGACGCTGGTCGACGACCCGCAGTACCACTTCTGGATCGGAGGACGCGACCTCGGGCCGAAGGGCGCGGATGCCGTCGTCAACTACTACGTCGACTTCGTTCGCGGTGGTGGCGCGGTGTTCGCGTCGCCGAAGGATCGCATCGTCGTCGACGACCGCACTGTGGTATCGGAGGCCGAGGTCGTGAACCTCGTGTCGGGAAGCATCGCCCGGCGACGCGGCTACCGAGTGCCCGAGGAGTCGGGCCACTACGTCGTTCGGTTCCGCAATGTCGTGTGGTTCGAGTTCGGCGACGACCCGACGCGCGCGCTGGGCGAGGACTCCTACACCTCGATCGACCCCGACGCATTCGAGCGAGTGCGCGACGAAGATCTTCCACCCGAGTATCTCGACTACCTCGCCGAGATCTCTGCGGGCGCCCAACCGTGACGACCGCGCGCTCGTGCGAAGGCCGGGTGGCGTTGGTGACCGGCGCGAGCCGCGGGATCGGCAAGGCGATCGCGGTGCGGCTCGCGGCGGAGGGTGCGGCTGTCGCCATCTGCTCCCGCCCGTCGCCGCGTCACGCCGAGCTCGGAACCCTCGAACTGGCGCGGGATGAGATCGCGGCACTCGGCGGGTCCGTGGTGGCCATCCCCTTCGACGTGGGCGATCGGTCGCTCGACCGTGGCACGCTCATCGACCAGGTCGAAGCGGCGCTCGGTCCCGTCGATATCCTCGTGAACAACGCGGCCAGCAACGGGTACCGGCCGTTTCTCGAGTGGACCGACGACCAGATCGCCCACGTGCTCGAGTTGAACTTCTGGTCGTGCTGGCATCTCGTCCGCCGGGTGTTGCCGACGATGATCGAGCACGGCCGCGGCTGGATCCTCGACGTGTCTTCGCAAGCGGCGTCGATGCCGCAGGGGCCGCCGTTCCCGAGCACCGGGCCGGCACGCTTCGGCACGATCTACGGCGGGACGAAGGCGTTCATGAATCGCTGGACGGTGAGTCTCGCGGTGGAGATGTACGAGCGTGGGATCGCCGCGAACACGATCGCGCCCCAAGCGGCAGCGGCCACCGAAGTGCTGGTCGAACACAGCGAGATCCCCGACTATCTCTACGAGCCACTGGAGACGATGGCCGAGGGTGCGCTCGCGCTGTGCACGGCGGATCCGGCCACGCTCACCGGACAGGTAACGACGAGCCTGCAGCTGCTCGTGGATCTGCAGCGACCCGTGTACGACTTGCACGGGACGACGCTGCTCGAGGGTTGGCAGCCGGAATCGCTCCCCGCTCGCATCGAGAAGATGCGCCAACACTCCGCGGGCGAGATCACCTCTGCGCCCACGCGCGTCGAGCGCGTCGTGAACGCGGAGAAGCCGTAACCCGGAGATCCGGCAGGAGCGTCGTCGACGCTGGACTGACGCCACACTGAGCATCACTTCGGCCGTCGAGCCGCCAGGAGGGGAAGTCCGATGACACGCGTCTTCTACTCGAGCAGTGTTCACGATGAACGCGAGATCGAAGCGGTGGTGGAGGTGTTGCGGTCGGGGCCGCAGGGCCTGTGGCCGGGCCGGCGCGTGAACGCGATGGAACGTCAGGTCGCGGCGTTGTTCGGCAAGTCGAGCGGCATCATGGTCAACTCGGGTTCCTCGGCGTTGTATCTCGCGGTCGAGCTGCTCGGCCTCGAACCCGGCGATGAAGTGATCACGTGCGGGCTCACGTTCTCCACCGACATCGCGGCCCTGGTACGCGCAGGGCTGACCCCGGTGCTCGTCGACGTCGAACGCGACACGTTCTGTGTCGACGTGACGCGCATCGAGGAGATGATCTCGCCGAAGACGAAGGCGATGCTGATCCCGAATCTCATCGGCAACGCACCGGACTGGGACGCGCTGCGGACGCTCGCCGATCGGCACTCCCTGGCGCTCGTCGAGGACTCGTGTGACACGCTCGGCCCCCTTCTGCGAGGAACGCCGACCGGTACTCGGTCGACGATATCGATCACCAGCTTCGCCAACTCGCACATCATGACGTGCGGCGGCAACGGCGGGATGCTCATGGTCGACCGCGACGAGTTCCGTGACCGTGCCGTCATGCTGCGCCGTTGGGGGCGCCGATCCGAGCTCCAGTTCTTCGGATCGAAACGCGGTGAACGCAACTTCTGGGAAGACCTCGACGGCATCGAGTACGACAACCAGTTCATCTTCGATGAGCTCGCCTGGAACTTCGAACCCTCGGAGATGGGAGCCGCCTTCGGCCTCGAACAACTCAAGAAGCTCGACGCCAACCTCGCTCGTCGCCGACAGATCTTCGCTGCCTACAACGAGTACTTCTCGCAGCACCGCGATCGCTTCATGCTGCCGCGCCAGCTCGACGAGCTCGAGACGGCATGGTTGGGCTATCCGGTCGTCATCAATGAATCGGCCGGGTTCGGACGGCCCGACCTCCAACGTTTCCTCGACGAGCGCGGTGTCGAGACCCGCACCATCTGGACGGGGAACGTCGCCCGGCAGCCCATGCTCCGCGGGCACACCCTGCGCCTCCCCGACGACGGGCTCCCGAACGCCGATGCGGTGATGATGCGTGGCGTGCTCCTGCCGCTCAGCCACGCGATCGACGACGAAACCCTCGACTACGTCCTCGCGCAACTCACCGAGTTCCTCGAGACGGTTACGTCCTCATCGCGGTGACGGGGAGGTCGCTCGGCCACTCGACGTCGGGTAGTGGCTTCGAGAACGGCCCGTACTTCGGCTGGGCGGTCGCGCGGTAGCGATCGGTCGAGTGCACGCGGTCGCCGTCGTGCTGCGGGATCACGTGATCGCCGAAGAGCTCGAGGATCTCGAAGTTCTCGTCGGGGTGCAGATCCTGCGGGAACGCGATGCAGAGTTGATCGCATCCCACCTGCTTGTAGCTCTCGAGTTGCTCCGAGACTTCGTCGGGGGTCCCGACCATCATGTAGCCCTCGGCGATCATCGCGTCGAGGAAGGCGTCGGGATCGTTGCCGGCGATGTCGCGCAGTCGGAGGGGCACCGGCGGGCTCGGCCAGGTCGATGCCCCCGGATTCTTCGGCATCGTGTCGTGGTACAGGTTCACCATCGTCACGACATAGCTACCCATACGGTCGAGGGCGAGGTCACGCGCGCGCTTGCGGTCCTGCATGCAGATGGCGCCGTTCGTCATCATGATGTTGTCGTTCATAAACTGCCCGATCGGGTCCGTGCACTCCGCGATTCCCTCCTTGTACGCGGCGATGCGGCCGCGGAGGTTGTAGACCGGCTCGAAGTTGAACGCGATCGCGCCGATCCCCGCCTTCCCGGCCTTGTGGAACGTCGGCTCGTTGCCGCAGGCGACCCATATGGGTGGGTGGCCCGGTCCGTAGGGCTTGGGAAGGATGTTGTGTGGCGTGGGCACGGTGAAGTGCTCGCCGTGGTGCTCGTAGTCGACCTGTTCCCACATGCGCGGCACCTCGCGCACGACCTCGTCCCACTCCGCCTTGGTGGAGTTCGTGTCCATGATGTTGAAGCTCTTGAGCTCGTGGCTGCCGGCACCCCGCCCGGTGCCCCATTCGTAGCGGCGGTTGGTGACGTGGTCGAGCATCGCGGCGCGTTCCGCGTAGCGGACCGGATGTTCTTTGCGGGGGGACAGGCTGTTGATCCCGGACGAGAGATGGATGTAGTCGGTACTGCGCGCGACGTAGCCCATGACCACCTCGGGCGCCGACATGTGGCTGTACTCGGTGAGCGCGTGGTGCTCTCCGAACCAGGCGTACTTCCAGTTGTGCTTGTCAGCGAAGATCGCGTACTCCGCCTCGCGCATCAGCTGC
This sequence comes from uncultured Actinomycetes bacterium, assembly GCA_963819735.1. Lineage (GTDB taxonomy): Bacteria > Actinomycetota > Acidimicrobiia > IMCC26256 > DASPTH01 > CAWFXC01. Next base: position 397,567 of record CAWFXC010000005.1, read on the forward strand.
TGGTGCTCCCAACCTGTGTCGTGGGCACCGGGCCCGGGGATGAAGCCGTTGAGGAAGATGCCGAACTCCATGTGACCGCGTCTCCTGATTCAGGTCCGGCTCGGCGCGGGGAGTGGGTCTCCCATGCGGGCGAAGCAGTCTTCGATGTTGGCGCCCATGAACGTGCGCTTCGTGTCGGCGTCGAGTTCCGCCAACAGCGCGTCGTAGTGAGCGGTCGGCTCGGGGTTGCTCTCGTTGTGCGCGTAGTCGGAGGAGAACACGACACACTCCGGATAGCGGTCGAGAATGTCCAACGGCGACTGATGCGCCCGGGGGAGCGGCGTCACCCGCACGTTGCGGCGCACGGTCTCCGCCGGGCTCAATTCGAAGGTGTAGGGGCCCATGTAGACCGCCGACTCCGGTAGCGCCGGACCACGTGCCTCCATGTGGTCGACCGTGCCGGCGAACCAGTGCACCCCGAACTCCGCGAACACGAGGGTGAGGTTCGGGTGCCGATCGAACACACCACCGAAGACCATTCCGTTCAGCATCAGCTGCACGGCCTGGTGGTTCTGGCAGGCCCCGAGCTGTCGCAGCACCATGCCGTCGTCGTAGTTCGACCATGCGTCGTCGAAGCTGTTATAGCCCGATCCGACGTGCACCTCGGCGATCATGCCGAGGTCTACTGCCGCCGACCACAGCGACTCGAAGTAGGGGTGCATCGGAGGAAGACCGGGAACGGGCACGGGCGCGATGAGGAAGCTACGGCTCCCACGCGCGCGCATGCGTGCGAGTTCGGCGAGCGCCCAGTCCATGTCGGTCAGATCGAGTGACGTCGCCGGGATCAGGCGTTGCTCATTTCCTGCGACCTGGTCTGCGAGCCACGTGTTGCACGTGCCGATGACCTCACGCGCGAACGCGCGGTCGTCGATCGTGCGCGCGTACCCGGCACCTTCGAGACAGAGAACATTGGTGACGTCGATGCCGACGCGGTCCATCCACGCGAGACGAGCGACGGGGTCGGCGGGCGTGTGCATGGCCGAGCCCTCGAAGCCGTACCCCTCGATCTTCTCTTCGCCGAGGATGGCGGCGATCCTGGGCGGCAGCAGTTCTTCGCGTGGCGGACGCCGATCCTCCGGAATGCGAGCGAGCAGGTCGCCGACCTGGGCCTGGACCGTGGCGACCGCAACGGAATACTCCGGCAGTCGTGCTGCGAGGTGTGGGTAGTCGGCGAGCCATGCCCGCCCAGGCTCGAAGTGCGTGTCGACGTCGAAGACGGTCATCGGGCCTCCTTGTGGGGGGTCGCGCGACGCGGAGATGGTGGCGCTCGACTCCGGGTAATTCTGACAACGTTATGATAAACCAAGCGTCGACTCGACGCACGGGGGCTCCGGGAGCACAGGGGGAAGCGACAGCGTTGTTAGCCTCGCGGTTCACGACCATCCTGTTGGGAGACCTCAGCTCATGACTGCGACCCGAGAAGACGCACCATCCACCGGCGCGGTGGGGGAGCGCGGCCGCACGACTCGTGCGGCGCTGGTGGAGTCGGCGGGCGAACTCTTCGTCGAGGAAGGGTACGGAGCGGTCTCGGTCCGCGACCTCGCCCGGCGGACCCACCTCACGAGCGGAGCCATCTACGGCCATTTCCGCAACAAGGCGGATCTCCTCGTCGCGGTGATCGCGGATCGGATCGCGACCGAGCTCGAAATGCGGGCGGGGAAACCGACGACCCTGGCCGCCTCGATCGGTCGGCAGTGGCGCACCTATCGGTCGCGTACGGCGATGCGGGCACTTCTCGTCGAGGGTGCGGCAGCCGCACGGGTCGACGACGATGTTCGTACCGAGCTGACCGAGTTGCTCAGCGCCAAGTTGGAGGAGTGGCGTGGCATCTACCACGAGATCCAGGCGGACGAGAAGCTCGATCCCGACGTCGACATGGACACACTCGTGATGATGCTCTTTTCGGCGGAGGTCGGCCTCGGGGTCCTCGAGTCGATCGGCGTCGAGCCGCCGAAGCCCGGAGCATGGGGAGGGCTGATCGAGCGCCTCCTCAGCTCGTTGCAGACCCGTCAACCCGCCTGAGCGATCATTTCATCATCCCGCCCGACACTGACAGGTCGTCGCCGGTGACGAACGACGAAGCGTCGCTCACGAGGTAGCAGACCGGGCCGACGATCTCGCTCGGGTCGGCGATGCGCTTCTGGAATGTGCCACCGGCCACGAGGTCGAAGAAGCCGGGCGCCGTACGAGCGCCGCCTTCCATCATCTCGCTCATGAACGGACCGGGCGACAACATGTTCACTCTGATCCCGTGCTGCGCCCATTCCATCGCCATGCTCTTCGTGAGATTGAGCAACGCGCCTTTCGACGACCCGTACGCGCAGACCGCTCCGCCGCCCGAGTACGCGGCCATGGTGCCGATGTTCACGATGCTGCCGGCTCTCTGGTCACGCATGATGGGAAACACACACTGGCTCGTGCGCAATGGTCCCTCGAGGTTCACCGCGAACACCTTGCGCCAGTAATCGAGCGTCATGGCTTCCGGCGTGATGCGCGCCGGGTTGATGCCGGCGTTGTTCACGAGTCCGTCGATACGGCCGAAGCGTTCGCGGACTGCTTCGACGAATCCCGGGATCGCGTCCCATTCGCCGACGTGACACGCGGGGGGAAGACCTCGGCGCCCGTCGCCTCCGCCACCTCGGACGCGACCTGCTCGCACAGGTCCTGCTTACGGCTGCTGATCACGACCGACGCCCCTGCGGAGGCCAGGCCTTCGGCCATCGCCCGGCCGATGCCCTTGGTCGAGCCGGTCACGATCACGACCTTGCCGGTGAGATCGAACAACTCTGCGGTCTGCCGCATGACGGTCCTCCCGTGGAAGCCATAGACATCGGAATATAACGCTGCTATTTGCCGTCCGGGCCAGAGGGCTGCACGGCGACGAGCAATGTTGGCGCAACGTTGTTACAGTACAACGTTGTTACGGAGTCAGCTTTTGAGGGGGAAGCATGAAGTTCTTACGTTGGATGGCCGTGTGCCTCGTGGTCGCGCTCGGTCTCGGGGCGACGGCCTTGGCTGCGGGTGCAGGTGCGCAGTCGAGCACGAGCGAGAAGCCGAAAGCCACTGATGTCGGGATCACCGACAAGGAGATCCATGTCGCGGTGATCGCCGACGTCAACAGTCCGTTGGCACCGAACCTGTTCAAGGCGTCGGTCGACGGGGTGCAGGGTTGGGCGAAGTACATCAACAGCAAGGCCGGGGGTGGGGGTCTCGCGGGCCGCAAGGTCGTGGTCGATTTCTACGACTCGAAGCTGAACCCGACGGAGACAAAGAACGCGGAGATCACCGCGTGCCAGAACGACGTTGCCGCGGTGGGCACCTCGGCGGTGTTCCTGACGTCGGTCGACGACATGCGCAACTGCAAGGATTCGACCGGCGCGGTCACCGGCCTGCCTGACATCCCGTTCGTGTCGACCGCGTTGGTGCAGCAGTGCTCCGACGAGTCGTTCCCGATCGCGCCGCCGCAGGTGTTGTGTGACACCGCGAGCCAGCACCCGCAGACGTTCCAGGCGGACGTTGCGCGTGGCTACTACTACCTGAACAAGTTCGGCAAGGATCTCCACGGCATCTACATCTTCGGCAGCGACTCGAAGTCGGCGCGCGACGCCTCGTTCGCCAGCCTCGGTGGTTTGCGCGACATCGGTGGTGTGGACAAGGGCATCAAGTCCGACCAGGACTTCGACCTCTCGAGCTCGGCGACGCAGTCGGAGTACACCCCGATCGTGCAGACGATGAAGAACAAAGGCGCGAACTACGCGCAGTGCACGGGTCCGTACACGTGCACGGTGTTGTTGCGCAAGGAAGCGGCCCTGCAGGGCGTCACCAGCGTCAAAGTCTGGGACTGCGGCGTGCAGTGCTACGACAAGCAGTTCCTCCAGGCCGGCGGCACCGATGTGGATGGTGAGTATGCCGACACGCTGTTCCTGCCCTTCTACAACAAGGCAGACCAGAAGGCGAACCCGATGCTCGCCAACGTCGTCAAGTACGTGGGCGCAGACAAGATCGCCGGTTACGGCATGTACGCATGGGCGGCCGGCCTGGCGTTCCGTGACGCGGTGAACGCGCAGGTGAAGGCGGGTGGCGTGAACAGCGTCACGCGTAAGACGATCTTCGAGCAGCTCAACAAGATCCACACGTTCGACGCTGACGGCATCATCGCGCCGATCGACCTTGCCGGTCGCGGCGCATCCGCGTGCTCGGTCCTGAACCAGGTGAAGAACGGCGCCTACGTGCGGGTCGAGCCGACGAAGCCCGGCACGTTCGGGTGCCCGAAGAACGGAAAGATCCTCCGCAAGCTCGACCTGTTCACCGGTAGCTGACCAAGGTCCCCCAGCGACCGACGTCCGGGTGCGGCCCCCCTGCACCCGGACGTCGCCGCGCCCCGCGCTGTACGTGGGTGGGAGCGCGGTGAGGGTCAGCGCGCTGAGGCGCCCGCGAGTCGAGCCTGCGGGGTTGGGCGTGCGGGGACTCGCGGGATCTGTTCTGATTGCTCGGCGCAGTAGCCGAGATCCGGAGGGGGCCATGACTGCAGACATTCCGGCGGGGGCGTTGCTCGATCCTGCCGTCCTGGATGACCCGTACCCGTTCTACGAGCAGCTGCGGAGCGAAGCACCGGTCTGGCACGTCGGGGACACCGACGTGTTCGTTGCGAGCACGTTCGAGACGGTTGCCGATGCAACCGGGAGAGTCCAGGACTTCTCCTCGAACATGCGGTACTTGCTGTATCGCGACGACGGTGGCCTCCCGGCGCGGCTTTCGTTCGGCGGCGACACGGGCGTGCAGACGCTGGCGACGGCCGATCCTCCGATTCACGCGATCCACCGTGGTGTCGTGTTCCCGGACCTGATGGCGAAGCGGATGACGTCCCTGGAGTCCGACGTCGAAGCAATCGTTGCGCGGTGCCTCGCGGTCGCGCTCGCGGAGGAACGTACGGACTTCATGGACACGGTCGGCAACGCGGTGCCGATCAACGTCATCAGCCAGTTGATCGGGTTCCAGGACAGCGATCCCGACGTCCTGCTCGAAACCGCGTTCGACTCGACGCGGATGATCGGCGCCACCGTCACGCTCGATGAACTCGGCGCATTGGTCACCCGAACCGGCGAGATCGGCGAATGGATCACTGAACAGCTGGCCGTTGTCGCCGATGCGCCGGGTGACGACTTGTTGGGCACCGTCGCTCGAGGCATTGCGGATGGTGCGATGACCCTCGCGGAAGGCGTGGTCACGATCCAGATCTTGCTCGGCGCGGGTGGCGAGTCGACCACCAGCCTCCTCGGCAACGGGGTGCGCGTCCTCGCGGAACGCGAGGAGCTCCAGACGGAACTCCGTCAACATCCCGAGCTGGTGCCGGCGTTCGTGGAGGAGATCTTGCGGCTCGAGTCGCCGTTTCGTCACCACCTTCGGTGGGTCGCGAAAGACACGACGCTGGGCGGCGTCGACATTCCTGCTGAATCCAGCTTGTTGCTGTTCTGGGGATCGGCGGGCCGAGACCGCGCCGAATACGAGGACGCGGATGAGGTTGTGCTCGATCGTGGGTCGCCTCGACATCACGTCGCGTTCGGGCGTGGCATCCACCACTGCGTCGGGGCTCCACTCGCCCGGCTGGAAGCACGCATCGTGTTCACCGCGCTGCTCGCGCAGACCAGCCATTTTGCGTTGGACTCCCGGCAGCCGCCGCGACGCGTCGAGAGTTTGATGGTTCGCCGCAACGAGACGCTCCCAATTCTCGTAACCCCGGCACCTCGGACCTGAGTCCGACGCGGAGATCTGCTCGTTCGCGATGCCGGCGTCAGGACCGCTTCGACGTGCGACTGTTGATCGCTTCGAGTTCGCGCAGTAGCTCGTCGGCGAGATCGCGCTCGGCCGCGTAGTAGCGCTCGCCCCAACGAGTGACGAGCGCGGGGTAGTTGAAGTCTTCGGTCGTCTCGGCGACGGCTCGCGAAAGCGCGAGCTCCTCGATCATCTGCTCCGCGTAGGCGCGGTGCTGCTCCACCGTGTCGCGCAGGGTCGCGGGATCGGCGAGATGGCCGAGCCACACGCGCAGGAGGACCCCGTGCTTGAGGAGGGGCGGCTCCACGGGCGCGTCGTGCAACCAGCTGCGGAGCGCCTGCTCACCAGCCGGCGTGATGCGGTACAGCCGCTTGTTGCGCAGTTCGTCCTGCGCGGCCGTGCGCGCCTCGACGAAGCCGAGCCCATCCAGCCGCCGGAGCTCCCCGTAGATCTGGCTGATCGCCGGGCTCCAGTAGAAGAACCGCAGGGACGTGTCGGCCCACTTCTTCAGGTCGTAGCCCGAGAGCTCGCGCCCGAAGGACAGGAGCCCCAGCACGGCCCACCCCGTGGCGGGCAGGTCGGGCAGTGGTTCGGGGGGCGGCGTCGGCGGCCTTGACATATCAAATCAGGATATATCTAATCGTCCTATGAAATTCTCGATGATCTTCGAAGCGCAGATGGCCGACACGTCGGTCGCGAACGAACACCAGGTGATCCGCGACTGCGTCGAGCAGGCGGTGTTCGCGGAGGAGATGGGTTTCGACCGGGTGTGGGCGGTCGAGCACCACTGCCTCAAGTGGTACGCGCACATGAGTGCACCCGAGATCTTCCTGACCTGGGTGGCGGCGCGCACCTCGCGCATTCGTATCGGCCACGGCGTCGTGTGTATGCCGTTCAACTACAACCATCCGGTCCGCGTGGCGGAGCGCGCCGCGATGCTCGACGTGTTGTCGAACGGTCGCCTCGACCTCGGCTCCGGCCGGGGGGCGACGCTGCAGGAGATGTCGGCGGTCGGCGTCGATCCGGATCGCACCTACGCCGAGATCGAAGAAGCCCTGAACATGATCAGCCGTATGTGGCAGGGCGAGAACGGCGAAGGATTCGAGTGGCACGGCGAGCTCCTCCAGGTCGAGCCCCACCCGATCCTGCCCCGCCCGGTCCAGATGCCACACCCGCCGCTCTACCTCGCGTGCACCAAGCGCGAGACCGTCACGCTCGCCGGTGAGCTCGGGATCGGCGCGCTGGTGCTCGGGTTCTCGGGTCCTGACGACGTGGCCGGGATGAAGAAGCTCTACGACGACACCATCGCGACGCGTACGGGTGCGCGCCAGGTCTCGACGGTGGTGAACGACCATTTCTCCGCGCTGTGCCCGACGATCGTGCTCGACGACCGCGACGCCGCGCTGCAGGTCGGGGCGCGCGGGCAGAAGTTCTTCGCCCAGGCGATCGCCCACTGGTACGGCGACGCGCCGCCGCCCGACCCCGGCCGCGACGGCGACGACCACGTCGTCGCAATCGACCAGGCGAAGGAACGGCTCGTCGCCCACCTCCACGAGGCCGAGATCCCGATGACCCCCCTGCACACGGCCAGCCTCACGCTCGTCGAGCACGCCTACGGCGACTGGCGCGACGCGATCGCGTACGCCGAGCGGCTGGAGGAAGCCGGGGTCGACGAGATCATGACGCTGATCCAGATGGGTACGGTCCCGCAGGCCGCGTGCATGGAGACGATCCGGCAGTGGGGCGAGCACGTGATCCCGCACTTCAAGACGCGGGAGGGGTAGCCCGGTGGAGGGACGTCTGGCCGGCAAAGTCGCGATCGTCACCGGGGCCGCCCGCGGGATGGGGGAGCGCGAGGCGCGACGCTTCGTCGCCGAGGGCGCGCAGGTCGTGCTCACAGATGTCCTCGATGCGGAGCTCGATGCGGTCGCCGCCGAACTCGGCGACCGTGCGCGCGCCGTCCACCACGATGTCTCGAGCGAGGCCGATTGGGCCAAGGTCGTCGACGCGGCGGTCGAAACGTTCGGGCACCTCGACGTGCTGGTGAACAACGCCGCGATCTACCACCTCGGCACGATCGAAGACGAGACCTACGAGGGTTTTCAGCAGCTTGTCGCGGTCAACCTCGGCGGTACCTTCCTGGGAATCCGTGCGGTGATCGCGCCGATGCGGGCAGGAGGCGGCGGATCCATCGTCAACATCTCGTCGACGGCCGGGCTCTTCGGGTACTTCGCGCAGGGCGCGTATTCCGCGGCGAAGTTCGGAGTGACCGGCCTCACGAAGGTCGCCGCGATCGAGCTCGGAGCATCGGGCATCCGGGTGAACTCGGTCCACCCGGGACCCATCGCCACCGCAATGCTCCCGACCGGGCCGGAGTACGCGGGCATGTTCGATGCGATGCCACTCGCGCGTGCCGGCGACCCTGACGAGGTCGCAGCCATAGTCGTCTTCCTCGCGTCCGACGAGTCGTCGTTCGTCTCGGGCGCGCAGATGGTCGTGGACGGTGGGTCCACCACGGGTCGTGCACCGGTGCAAGCTCGCTAGCTTCCCGAAGCAGCAGGTCGCTCAGGCCGTCGGAGCCATCGGCGCGCGCTGTGCTCCTTGACGTCTCGACGCGGAGCGGACACGCTCGGGCAAGAGCGTTGTGCGCGAGCGGAGGTGCGAGATGTACGCAGCAATAGCAACCGTCTCCATCAGCGACTACGAGAAGGCCCGGCGTCTGCTGCACGAGGACGTGCTCCCGACGGTCACCGACATCCCGGGCTTCGTCTCCGGAAACTGGCTTGCTCCGGTCGGCGGCAAGGGGATGGAGATCCTGATCTTCGAGACCGAGCACGAAGCGCAAGCGATGGCGGACCAGATGCCGCCCGGTCGTCAGGTGAACGAGTTCGTGACCGTCGAGTCGGTGGACGTCCGTGAGGTGGCGGGCAGTGTCCACCAGCTCGATGCCGTCCCGCTGCAGGTGACGCCCGAGTCGTAGCTCCCGGGTTCGGGTTGACGATGAACGTGAGGCAGCGGAGGATCGAGATCACATCCGGGAAGGAGAGTGCCTTGGGTCACTACCTGGTACAGGCCGCATACACCGCGGATGCGTGGTCGACGCTCGTCGGCAATCCGCAGGACCGGAGTGAGCCGGTGCGGGAGATGGTCGAGGACGCAGGTGGCTCGCTGAAAGTGTTCTACTTGGCCTTCGGGGACTTCGACGTCGTCGCCATCGTCGAGCTCCCCGACGACGCAACTGCGGCCGCGGTCTCGATCGCGATCTCCGCCGCCGGCGCGGTGCGAGCGATCAAGACCACTCCGCTGATCACTGCGGAGGACGCCGTCCGGGCGCTGACCAAGGCGGAAGCAATCGCGTACCAGCCTCCGACACCGGACATCGCGCTCCAGACGCCGATGCACGCCGGCTGAGTGCCGCCCCGGGAAGACGTCATGACGCTGGTGCGACGTCGGCGAATCCCTCCGGAGCGCGGAGACCGACGGGTGTTCCGCGTGCGCGATCGCGCTCGGCGCCCTCGATCCAGGCCTCGACGAAGGCGATCATCTCCTCGTGACCAGCGGTCATGCCGAGTGCGGTCTCGAGTGCCATCACCTGGGTGACGCCGGTGATGGCCAGCAGCACGACGACGGGTGGGCACACGTCGGCCGGGATGCCATGGTCGCCGAGGATCCCGGTGATCGCGTCGAGCTGCATCTCGCGGAACCGCTGCGCGTAGCGCGCGATCTCGTCGCGGATGGCCTTGCGGTGGTTGGCGAGGGCCACGAACTCGATGTTCAGGGTCGCCCCGCCGAGGTCGGTGCCGAACCGCCACAGCGTTCGCAGCGAGCGGTCCACTTCCATCGCCCGGGCGAACTGGTCGAGTCCGGCGGAGGCGCGGCGGCGGTAGACCTCGAGGAAGAGGTCGTCCATGCTCCGGAAGTAGTAGTGCACCAATGGCGGCTTGATCCCTGCTTCGGCGGCGACCCGCCTCGACGTGACCGCGGCATAGCCCTCCCGGATCATCAGCTGTTGCGCGGCGTCGAGCAGCTGCGCTCGGGTCTTCGAGTCGGCGGCGCCGAGGCGTCGGGCTGCGGTCACGCTCACCACCTTGCTTGGTCAACGTCGGGACGCCGTGATAGGCATCTGCCAGAATGTTGAGCGACTGCTCAGCACACGGTACCCGACGACGACAGCTACATCACCGGGCAGATCATCGGCGTCAACGGAGGGATGTACATCTGATGGCTGACTTCGACCGGGTCGATTTCTTCACCGACGCCTCGTTGCTCGAGGACCCGTACCCCTACTTCGAGCACTTGCGCTCGCAGTGCCCGGTGACCCCGACCGCGCACTACGGCGTGTTGGCCATCTCGGGATTGGAGGAGGCCAGCGACATCTACCGCGACCCCGACACCTTCTCCTCGTGCAACTCCGTGATCGGGCCGTTCGCCCAGTTCCCGGTGCCGCTCGTGGGCGACGACGTGAGCGAGATCATCGACACCAATCGCCACCAGCTTCCGATGAACGAGCACATGGTCACGATGGACCCGCCCGATCACACCCGGGAGCGGGCGTTGCTCATGCGCCTCATCACGCCGAAACGTTTGGGCGAGAACGAGGAGTTCATGTGGCGCCTCGCCGATCAACAGCTCGACGAGATCGTGGGCCGGGGCCGCTGCGAGTTCATCTCTGCGTACACCCAACCATTCGCCATGCTCGTCGTGGCCGATCTCCTGGGAGTACCGGAATCCGATCACCAGCGCTTCCGCGAGGGTTTCGGTCTTCAGAACGGCAACGTGGGTGAGCTCGGCGCCGGCGACGAACACCAGCCGCTCAACGCACTGGAATGGCTCGACGGGTACTTCGCCGACTACATCGAGGACCGTCGCCGCGAGCCGCGTGCCGACGTCCTCACTGATCTCGCGCTCGCGAAGTTCCCGGATGGCTCCACCCCCGACGTGCTGTCGGTCGTGCGCAGCGCGACATTTCTGTTCGCGGCCGGGCAGGAGACCACCGCGCGACTGCTCGCGACCGCGCTGAAGTACCTCGCCGAATACCCCGAGCTGCAGGACGAACTGCGGGCCCATCGTGACCGCATTCCCGACTTCATCGAGGAGGCGCTGCGGATCGAGAGCCCGGTGAAAGCCGACTTCCGGCTGGCCCGTCGGGCGACGACGATCGGCGGCGTCGACATCCCGGCGGGGACACCGGTGATGTTGCTCAACGGTGCCGCGAACCGCGATCCGCGGCGATTCGACTGCCCGGGCGAGTTCAGGGTCGACCGGCCGAACACGAGGGAGCACATCGCGTTCGGACGCGGCATCCACTCGTGCCCCGGCGCGCCGCTGGCGAGGTCCGAAGGTCGCATCAGCATCGAGCGCATCCTCGACCGCATGCACGACATCCGCCTCTCCGAGGAGCACCACGGACCGGTCGGCGAGCGGCGGTTCGAGTACGAGCCGACCTGGGTCCTGCGCGGTCTCCACCAGCTGCACATCGAGTACACCCCGGTCGGCACATGAGTGCACCGCGATATCGCATCGTCCAGTGGGCGACCGGCAACATCGGCACCAAGTCGTTGCGCGCGGTGGTCGAGCACCCCGACCTCGACCTCGTCGGGCTCTACGTGCACTCGACCGACAAAGTCGGGAAGGACGCCGGCGAGCTCGTGGGCGTGGGCACCAGCGGTGTGGTCGCGACGAATTCGATCGACGACATCGTCGCGCTCGACGCCGACTGTGTCCTGTACATGCCGCAGGGCTGCGATCTCGACGACGTGTGCCGCCTTCTCGCGGCGGGCACCAACATCGTGACGACGCTGGTCGAGTTCCACCGCCCGGAGAGCATGGATCCGCTGGTCCGCCGGCGGGTCGAGGACGCGTGCGACGAGGGTGGCACGTCGATTCACGCAACGGGCAGCAGTCCGGGTTTCATCTCGGAAGCGCTGCCCCTCGTGCTGCTTTCGTTGACCCGAAGCCTGGATCTCTTGCAGATCGACGAGTTCGCCGACATGTCGTCGCGCGATTCGCCCGAGCTGTTGTTCCAGCTGATGGGCTTCGGCGGCGACGTGGGCGCGTTCGACCCGCGTCGCTTCAGCCGCATCGGCCACGGCTTCGGGCCGTCGCTGTCGGCGCTCGCCGACGCCATCGGTCTGCCGATCGACGCGGTCGAGTCCGGCGGCGAGGTCGCGGTTGCCACGCACGACGTGGAGATCGCCGCGGGCATGGTCAGAGCCGGGACCATTGCCGCCCAGCGCCCCATCGCGACCTGCTTCCGCGACGGCGAGCCGCTGCTTCGCTTCCAGGCGAACTGGTACGTCACCACAGATCTCGAGCCGGCCTGGGATCTTCGGGAGACCGGTTGGCGCGTGCAGGTCTTCGGTGACACCGCCATCGACGTCGAGATCCGATTTCCGGTGGAGCCCGAGCGGTACCCGCAGGTGTCGCCCGGTTTCACCGCGCATCCGGCGGTGAACGCGATACCGGCGGTGTGCTCCGCCGCGCCGGGGATCCGCACCACCTTCGACTTGCCCAAGGTCATCCCGATCCTCGGATGATCGAGACCGCTGAGTCGGTGATCGAGATGGCTGAGAGTGCGGGAAAACTGGTCTGGAGTGCCTCAGATCGGCTGGTAGCCGTCGGGGTTCGACGCCTGCCAGCGCCAGTGATCGGCGCACATGTCGGCGAGTGAGCGCGCGGCGCGCCAGCCGAGGAGCGCGTGCGCGAGGGTCGGGTCCGCCCATGCGGCGACGACGTCGCCGTCGCGCCGCCCACCGACCACGTAGGGGATTGCGCGACCGGTCGCGATCTCGGCGGCCTGCACGACGTCGAGCACGGAGCTGCCCACTCCGGTCCCGAGGTTGACGGCAACCGCGCCCTCGAGTTGATCGATGCGGTCGAGGGCCGCGAGGTGTCCCTCCGCGAGATCGACGACGTGGAGGTAGTCGCGCACGGCGGTCCCGTCGGGGGTGGGGTAGTCGTCGCCGAATACGGTGAGGTGGTCGCGCCGGCCGACCGCGACCTGCATGATGTACGGCATCAGATTGTTGGGGATGCCCACCGGGTCCTCGCCGATCAAACCGCTCGGGTGGGCGCCGACCGGATTGAAGTAGCGCAGCAGCGCGATGCGCCACCCGCCGGTCGCGGCGACGTCGCGCAGCATCTCCTCGATGTGGAGCTTGGTGCGGCCGTACGGACTGGTGGCACCGAGGGAAGTGTCCTCGGTGATGGGGACGACGGTAGGTTCGCCGTACACGGTGCACGACGACGAGAACACCAGATCACGCACGTGGTGGCGTTCCATCGCCCGCAGGAGCTGCACGGTTCCCGCGACGTTGTGCTCGTAGTAGCGCAGCGGGTCGGCGACGGATTCACCGACCGCCTTGAGCCCGGCGAAGTGGATGACCGAGCCGACGACGCCCTTCGCAAAGGCGCGGTCGAGGTCGACGGGATCGCGGATGTCGCCCTGTACGAATTCCAGCATGGCGTCGGAGCCAGGAACGAGCTCCCGGACCCGGTCGAGCGCGACCTCACTGCTGTTGTCGAGGTTGTCGATCACGACGACCCGCACGCCGGCCTCGAGCAGCACGACCGAGGTGTGGCTCCCGATGTAGCCGGCGCCGCCGGTGACGAGGACGGTGCGCGGGTTGGTCATGGTGCGATTCCTCGTCGGGTTCAGCGGATCAGGTGGTCGACGTCGTCGAGGGCGCCACTGTCGCACAGCACGACCACGGTCCCGCCGGATCCACCACCGCTCGAACGCGCACCGTGTACATCGGGTCGATCGCGGATCGCCTCGACAACTCGGGTCGCAGCCGGATGTCCGAGGCCCATCGCGTCATAGCCCGCGTGGCTGGCGGCCATGAGCGGCCCGAGCGCGGTGGCGTCGTTCCGCTCGATCGCGGCGAGTGCTTCCTCGGCACGCTGGTGCTCGCCCACCCCGAAACTCGTGGCGGCCCGCACCGGATATGTCTCCTCGGGGTCGACGGTCGTCATGACGTCGTCGGTGCCGCCCCATCGTTCGAGGAACTCCGCACCCCCGAGCACCTCGGGCAGTTCGTCGACCGCGGCGGCGGGTAACTCGCTCACGTACGGCCACTGCATCGTCGTGGCGACCTCGACGATGCGTTTCCCCATGAACGCGGCAGTGCGAGCGCGGCGGTACGGCAGTCCACTCACGTCGTGGGCGGCGCCGGTGGGAACGCCGACGACTTCGACGCCGGCGGGCAGCGGCGACGGCGCCTGCACCGATGCCGGTCGGCACAGGATCGGGAGTACCGCGCCGGCGCGGCCCATCGCCACGACGACCTGGTCCATGATCCCGCAGGGTGCGCCGACGACCTCGTTCTCCGCCTCCTGACAGAGCGTTGCCAGGCGGAGCGAGTCGATGCCGCCCGCGTCCAGTGCGCGCGCGGTCGCGACCTCCAGCGCTGCGCTCGAGGAGACGCCGACGGATTGCGGCACCTCGGACGATACGGAGAGCTCGACCCGTGGAGGCCGGATCACGCCATGGCGTACGAGGACGAGCGCGACGCCGATCAGGTAGTGCGTCCACCGCGGGTGTGGTGCGAACGCGGCGCGGACATCTGGGTACGGGAGTTGCGCGAGGGCCACGATCTCGTCCACGGTGAGCCGCACCGGACCCACGACGAATGCGTCGGCGGGATGCGCCGCGACGGTCGTGGTGAGGTGGGTGGGGACCTCGAGCACGAGCGCGCCCGAGTAGTCGGCGACGCCGCCGAGCAGGTCGAGGCGGCCCGGCGCGCTACCGGTGCGCGAGGTCATCGACGAGCTCCGCGAGGATCGGGCCGATGCGGGCGGCGAGCTCCGGATTCGCGTAGCCCGCCCACGCGACCGATGAGGTGGTGTCGAGCGGTGCGTCGAGTGGTGCACCGCGCGGATCGGTGACGACGCCGCCCGCTTCCTCCAGCAGCATCGCGGTGCACACGTCGTAGGGGTGGCACGCGAAGGCCTCGGGATCGACGAGCGGCCGGAGATCGGCGACGAAGCGATCGTGACCGACGATCAGCTCGTGGATCTGGCCACCGGACGAGATGTACTCGTCGTCGAACACGTGACGGCTCCCGAGGCGCGCGAACAACTCCGTTTCCAACTGGGCGAGCGCGACCTTGCCGGGCGGGAAGAATTTCGCCAGGCCGGCGAAGCCGTGCTCGAGGTCGACGGCCGATGAGGGCCGTACCGCGAGCGATGCGCGCCGCCGGGTTCCCAGGTCGAGGCGATCCGCGCGCAAGCCGCTGCCCTTCGTACCGCTGAGCTGGTCCGTTGCCCCTTGCTTCGTGGTCGGGAGCTCGGTCATCGCGGCGGCGACGACGTCGCGCAGCGAGCCGCCGTGGGGTGCCGCGGCGGCGAGACACCACGCCGGGCGCTTGTCGTACATCAGTCCGCGCGTGCCGTCGATGGTGTCGACGATGACCGTCCATATCGGATCGGCACCCACCACTACGGGCTCGTCGAGGCCTTCGGAGACGACCTCGACGTCCGGCCAGTGTTCCTCGAACCATTGGAGCAGCGTGTCGTCGGCGACCTGGTCGATCGCGTAGATGGTGTCGGCGACGGTCTCGCCCTCGATCTTCGCCATGTCGATGCCGCGGGCGCCCACGACGACGTCGCGGATGTGATCGCCGAGCGCGCAGAGCCGGCGGCGGGCGTCGTCAGGCGAGGGCGCCACGGAGCTCCGCCGCCTTCTCGTCGGGATCCGACTCGTTGGTCATCGTTCCGCCACCGATCTCGGGTCCGGCCAGGTACTTCAGCAGCCCCGGCGCGCGTAGCGGCGGATGCAACTCGAGGTGGAACGGATAGTGCGGGTGGTCACCGACCGGTGCCTGGTGAACCGCCAGCACGTAGGGCATGCGGAGACCCCACAGCGCGTCGTAGCGACGGACGACATCGCGCAGCACCAGGGCCAGCGAACGGCACTCGTCGTCGTCGAGGTCGAGCAGCGACGTCACCGCCCGACGCGGCAGGACGTGTACCTCGTAAGCGTAACGAGCGAACCACGGCACACACGCGAAGAAGTGGTCGCCTTCACCGACGATCCGCGGGCCGCCGAGCTCACGTTCGACGACATCCATCACCAGCGACCGCCCCGTCTGCGCGTGGTGCTCGGCCGCCACCGCGGCCTCGCGCGCCATCGTGCCGTACACGAGCGCGCCGGCGTAGATCTGGCAGTGGGGGTGCGGGTTCGAGGTGCCGACCGCGGCACCGCGGTTCTCGAAGATGAGCACGTGGGCCACGCCATCGAGTGCCTGCAGGGCCGCAGTGCGGTCCCTCCAGGTGCGCACCACCGCGGTGACCTCGTCGTCGTCGAGATCGGCCATCGACCGGGTCGGGTCGTGGTGGTAGCAGACCACCTCGGCTGTCCCGACTGCCCGGCGCGTGCGATAGAGGTCGTCGTCCGTGGTTGGCGCGGGCGCGTCCGGTGAGAAGACGGGGAGGTCGTTGGTGAACACGAACACGCCGCGGTAGTCCGGGTTCGTGGTGTTGATCCGTCGCCCGAGCGGCGCGAGCGCGTTGTCGGCGGGCACTGCGGGCTCGTCGTCGGGAACGGTTTCGCCGATCCACGGCCGTGCTCCGCGGTGCGCGGTGAAGAGCACCCATTCGGCGCGGAACGGATGCCAGCGCAGCTCCCACGTCACGGGCGCGCGACTTCGACAGTGACGACGCGGTCGTCGCAGTCCTTCGCGGACACCGTGACCGTGATCGTGCCCGAGCCGGTCGGCCGCACGACCGCCAGCGCGCGACCGTTGTAGGTGTCGTGCGTAGGCGCACCGAAGGTCTCCTCGGTGCACGGGTTGCCGCTGCCCAAGCCCTGGAGCACCCCGGGACCGTCGACCACGACCGTCACCGGCCGGTCGGCACTGCTGTACAGGTTGCCGTCGGCGTCGACCAGCGTGATCTCGAAGTAGGCGAGGTCGCGGTCGGTCGCGTCGATACGGGCGCGGTCGACCTGCACGTCGAGGTGCACTGGACCCGACGCCGAAGTGAGCGACGTCCGGCCGGTCTCCGCACCGTCGCGGTAGGCGACGGCCGTGAGCTCGCCGGGTGTGTAGACGGTTTCGAATTCGGCCCGGAACCCGTGCACCTCCCCGGCCGGCGCGCGGCCGACGATGGTGCCGTCCGAGAGCAGTTCCACCTCGTCGGCGTCGGCGAAGACCTCGATGGTCACCGGCCGATCCTCGTATCCCGGCCACGACCACGTGGCGACGCCGTCGGTGAACGACCAGCCACCGTGAGCCGATGTCGCCTCCCCATGGTGCTCGGGCGGTCGCACCGCGAGGTACGGCGTGTCGCGCCGACCCCAGACGATCTCTCGCCAGTACGACACCGGGCGGCGGTGACCCGTGATGTCGAAGTCGCCACAGCCCGCGGTCAGCCACGGGTACGCGCCCATGAACCCGCCGGGCGCCTCCCAGGCATACTGCGCGCGCCCGATCCCCGCTTCGCCGAGATAGTCCCAGCCCGTCCAGGTGAAGTCGCCGACGACGTGCGAGTGCTCGCGTACCAGTTGCCAATTGGCGGCGATGGACGGGGGGCGGGTCTCGCTCCCGACGATCACGCGCTGAGGATGCAGCTCATGATCCATCGCGTAGCGCGACTCGCTGTAGTTGTATCCGGCGACGTCGAGGTAGGCGTACGACTCGGCGGTGTGCTGGTCGACGACCTCGCTCTGCAGGATGATGGGCAGGTACTGCTCCATCATCGACATCATGGTGTTGATGCCGGTGTCCTCCGTCGGGACGATCTCGATCCCGCCGGCGAGGGTGGCGATCAGCTCCATGCCACACGAGAGCAGGGGGTTGATCGAGTTGGTGACGAGCCGGGTGTCGTCGAGCGCCCGGATGCGCGCGGTGATCGCGCGACCCGACGCGGCGCCGGAGGGTCGTCCCGTGTCGGGGATCTCGTTACCGATGGAGTAGAGGATCACGCACGGGTGGTTGCGATCCTTCTTCACCATCGCGTCCACGTCGGTCGGCCACCAGTCGGGAAATGCGTGTGAGTAGTCGTCCGCCGTCTTCGGCTCGGTCCACACGTCGAACGTCTCGTCCATGACGAGCATGCCGATTCGGTCGCAGGCCGCGAGCATCTCTCGGCTCATCGGGTGGTGGGCACTGCGCAACGCGTTGAATCCGGCCTCCTTCAGCTTCTCGACCCGCCGCTCGTCGGCCCGCGAGATGGTCGCGGTGCCGAGGACGCCGTTGTCGTGGTGGATGCAGGCGCCGCGCAGGTCGACCGACTCGCCGTTGATGCGCAGACCGCGGGCCGGGTCGAGCTCGATGGTACGGATCCCGAACGTGGTCGACGCCCGGTCGAGCTCGCCGACATCGCCGTCGACAACGATCCGACACCTGTACAGCGTCGGCTGGTCGACGCTCCACCGTCGTGGACGCGCGACGAACAATCGCTGCCCGAGGGTCTCGGTCCGGCCGGGGAAGACGGTCAGAGGGGCGACATCCGATGCCACGACCGTACCGGTGTCGTCGACGATCTCGGTGGTGACTCTCGTGCTCGTCGTGACCATTGCGTCGTTCTCGACCAGCGTTCTCACCACGACCACGGCGCCTTCATCGTCGACGTTCGGGGTCGTCACGTGTATGCCGTCGAGGGCCACGTGGAGCGGCTCGCCGACGACGAGGTGGACGTTCCGGTAGATCCCGGCACCCGAGTACCACCGACTGTCGTCGTGCGCGGTCGCGTCGACCGCGATCGTGTTCTCCTCGCCGTAGCGGAGGTGCTGGCCGATCGACACCGTGAAGTCCGAGTACCCGTACGGGCGGTGACCGACGAGCGTGCCGTTCATGTACACCGCGCCGCTGCGGTACACGCCCTCGAACTCGACGACGATCCGCTTCCCTCGGTCGGCCTCGGCCACGACGAAGTTCTTCTGGTACTCCCAAACGCCGCCCGGGAAGTAGCCCGCGCTCGCGTTGCCGCTGGGGTCGCGCGCTTCAGTGATCATCGCGTCGTGCGGCAGGCGCACCGGTACCCACGGGATGGACGAGCCGCCGATCAGCTCCGAGAACGCGTTCACCTTCGGGCGCACGCGCCAACCGTCGTTGAACGAGGTACGGATCACGACGCGGTGCCCGGGTCGGGGTAGGTGTGCTGACGGGCGGATCGGTACGCCTCGCGCACGGCGCCCGAGTCGATTGACGCGTCGGGCTCGACCAACCGCCCGTCGGACGGCGCCCATTCGTGGGAGACGGTGGCGACCGCGCGCCCTGCGGACGCGGCGGCGGCCTGGATGCAGGCACCGCGCGCGGCGTACTCCGCCGGCGCGGGCACCTCGACCGGCCGCTGGAGCAGGTCGGCGACCAGCTGGGGGTACACCGCGGAGCGTGCACCACCACCGACGACGACGAGCCGCCCCTCGTCGGTGGCGACGCCCGTCGCGCGCAGCGCGTCGAGCGCTTCGAGCAGGCCGCACACCACACCCTCGTACGCGGCGCGCGCGAGCTGCGCGGGACCGGTGTCGGACCGCAGACCAGTCAGGACGCCGGTACCGTCCGGCAGGTTGGGGGTGCGTTCGCCGTCGAGATAGGGGAGGAGCACGACGCCGCCGGCACCGGGCGCGCACTCGAGCGCCAGGTGCTCGAGCTCGCGGCGCTCACGTCCGAGCAGATGGGCCATCGTGTCGGTCACCTTCGTCGCGTTCAGCGTGCAGACGAGGGGCAGGAACCGACCAGTGGCGTCGGCGAAGCTCGCCACCGCGCCGGATGCATCGCTCGTGGGTTCGGAGGACACCGCGAACACCGTTCCCGACGTGCCGAGCGAGATCGCCACGTCGCCCTCTCGCAGGCCGAGGCCGAGGGCCGACGCCATGTTGTCGCCGGTGCCGATCGCGACCGACGCCCCACGGAAGACGCCGGCGCAGGCGTCCGGCGCCAGCACGGTGGGTGCGACGTCGGGATCCAGCTCGAGCAACGCGAACGCCTCGGCGATGTAACCGCTGCTGGCGGCCGACCAGTAGCCCGTACCCGACGCGTCGCCGCGGTCGGTTACCAACTCGCCGGTGAGTTGCAGAGTGAGCCAGTCGTGGGGGAGGAGCACGTGCGCGACCCGCGCGAAGACGTCGGGCTCGTGCGCGCGCAGCCAGGCGAGCTTGGTGATGGTGAGCGCGGCGACCGGCACGGTGCCGACCACCTCCGCCCAGCGTTCTGCGCCCCAAGCTTCCACGAGCGCGGTCGCTTCAGGTGCCGACTGCGTGTCGTTCCACAGCTTGGCCGGTCGGAGCACGCGGTGCTCGTCGTCGAGCACGACCATGCCGTGTTGCTGGCCCGCGACCGAGATGGCCGCGACTTCGTCCCCGTGCTCATCGAGCAGCGTCGACAGCGCGGTCCACCACGCCTGTGGATCCTGCTCGCTGCGCGGTGGCACGGTCGCCGGATGCGGCCGAGCGCCCGACCTCACCAGTTCGCCGCGGTCGGCGTCGCGGATCTCGAGCTTGCACGCCGACGTCGACGAATCGACCCCGGCGACCAGTGGCATCAGCGAATGCCGAGCAGGAGCTCGGTGACGAGCTGGTCCAGTCGCTCGTGCCCGTAGCCCTGGTTCGCCAGCGCGTCCTCGTCGAACGTCGCCGTCCGCACCGCGCCGAGCGGGCCGGTCGGCTCGGCGAGCTCGTCTGCCTTGGCGACGGCCAACGCCTCCAGGATCTCGGGGTCGTCACGCATGCGCTCGGCCTTCTCCTTGAGGATCAGGTACGTGCGCATGCACCCGCGCGCGAAGTCCCACACACCGTCGGCGTCCTCGGTCCGGTACGCGTGCGCGTCGAAGTGCCGCATGCCGTCCCAGCCCGAGTCCTCGAGCAGCCGCACGACGTAGAAGGCGTCGCGTATGCCTTCGGCGCCGAAGCGGAAATCCTGGTCGTACTTCCCGATCCGCTGGGCGTTGAGATCGATGTGGAACAGCTTCCCGTGCCACAGCGTCTGGGCAACCGCGTGGGTGAACGACAGGCCCGACATCGTCTCGTGCGCGAACTCCGGGTTGAGGCCGACCATGTCGGGCCACTCGAGCTCGCCGATGAACGCCAGCGCATGGCCGACCGTCGGCAGGAAGATGTCACCACGCGGCTCGTTGGGCTTGGGTTCGAGCGCGACGCGCAGGTCGTAGCCGCGCTCGCGGATGTGCTCGCAGCAGAGGTCGACCGCTTCCTTGTAGCGGTCGAGCGCGGTGCGCACGTCCTTGGCGGCGTCCGCCTCCACTCCTTCGCGGCCACCCCACATCACGTAGACCTCAGCGCCCAGCTCGGCGCCGAGGTCGATTGCGTCAAGCGTCTTGCGCACCGCGAACCGACGAACGTCGCGATCGTTGGCCGTGAATGCGCCTTCCTTGAACACCGGTCGGCTGAACAGGTTGGTGGTCGCCATCGGCACGTGCATGCCGGTCTCGTCGAGCGCGGCCCGGAACCGCTTCAGGATCGACTCCCGCTCGGACGCCGACGCGCCGTACGGCACGAGGTCGTTGTCGTGGAAGCTGACGCCGTACGCACCGAGCTCCGCGAGGTGATGTACCGCGTCGACCGGGTCGAGCGGCGGGCGCACCTCGTGACCGAACGGGTCACGACCGGGATTGCCCACCGTCCACAACCCGAAGGTGAAGTGGTGCTGGGGAAGTGCTGTGTAGGCGTCGGACATGGAACCGTTCCCTTCGTGGTCAGCCGAGCCGCGCTTCGGCGCGGCGGGGGATGAGGGTGGGATCGGCGACGACGGTGTCGAGCACCGTGGTGGCGGCGCCGACCACCGCGGCATCGTCGCCGAGGCGCGAGCGCCGCACCTCGCACGGGCGCCATCGGCCGCCGAGGGTCTCGGCGCGGAGGTGGTCGGCCAGGCGTTCGGAGACCTCGCGGGACGTCGCGAGTGAGCCGCCCAGGATCACGGCCTGCGGGTCGACCAGATGGACGACCGAGCGCAGCGCGGTGGCGAGTGAGCGGGCAATCTCCGCCGGCGGAGACGTGATGCTGCCGCCCACGAAGACCTCGAGGCAGCCGCGGGCTCCACACGCGCACTGCGGTCCCCGGGGATCGACCACCACGTGACCGAGCTCACCCGCGAAGCCGTTGACGCCACGGACCACTCTTCCGTCGAGGACGATCCCGCCGCCGACGCCGATCCCACCGGATACGTAGACGAACGAGGACAGATCGCGACCGGCTCCGTGCCGCAGCTCGGCGAGCGCTCCCAGCGTGGCCTCGTTGTCGACGCTGATATCGATGCCGAGGTCGGCGTCCGGGCTGGTGAGGTCGACGTCGAGCCAGTGCAGGTTCGGCGCCACGAAGAGCGAGCGCGACGATGGCTCCACCAGGCCCGGTACGGCGAGCGCACCTCCGGCACCGCGGATCCCCTGCGCGTCGGCGTCTTCGAGCGCGGCCCGGGCGACCGCGTGCAGCCGTTCCAGCACCCGGCGCGGGCGCGCCCTCCCGTTGTCGCCGTTGCGCCGATGCCGGATCCGGATCGCGCCTGAGAGATCCACGATGCACGCCGACACGTAGTTCACGTTGATCTCGAGGCCCAGCCCGCCGACCGACCACGCTGCCGCGCCAACGTCCACCGCCGGCCGTCCGATGCGGCTGACCCGCGGCGTGTCCATCTCCTCCACCAGGTTCCGCTCGAGCAGGTCGCCCACGAGCGCAGACGTCGTCGCCTTGGTGAGCCCGATCTGCCGCGCGAGATCGGCGCGGGACCGTGGCCCGTCGCGCAGCAACAGCTCGAGGACCATGGACAGGTGGTGCCGGCGCACGTCACCGAGATCCATCGTCGAGCGGCGTTGGGTGCCGGTCATATCGGGCTCAGCTCCACCACGGTCGGCGACGACGTACGCCCCCATCGCGACGATGGGTGGAACCCACGAGATCGTCCCTGCATTCGGCGGCCACTACTTCGTATAGTGACCGAACGAATTGCGAGTTGCAAGTGCTCTGGTTAGGGTCGACCACCCTCGGCCGTCTCGAAAGGCTGGTTGGAAACGGATGAAGGTCGATGTCGCGCTGGCGAGTTCGGTGTTCGACGCCGCGGAACGGGCGGTGGCGTTCGAGGGAACCGGCGTCGACGGTGTCTTCACGTTCGAGAACGCCCACGACGTGTTCTTCCCGCTCGTCGCCGCGGCACCCGTCTGTTCGCTCGACCTGATGACCAACGTGGCGATGGCGTTCCCGCGTAGTCCACTGCACTTGGCCGTCGCGTCATACGACCTGCAGCAGCTCTCGCGAGGTCGGTTTCGCCTCGGGCTCGGCACGCAGATCAAGCCCCACATCGAGAAGCGCTATGGCGCGCGGTGGGACAAGCCGGTTCGCCAGATGCGTGAGTGGGTGCTGGCGACGCAGGCGATCCTGCAAAGCTGGCAGAACGGAACCAAGCTCGACTTTCGCGGCGAGTACACCACGCACACACTGATGACGCCCGCGTTCAATCCCGGGCCCAACCCCTTCGGCGTTCCGAAGATCCTCGTCGGTGCCCTCGGTCCCAAGATGAACGAGATGGCAGCCGAAGTGGCCGATGGAAATCTGGTGATGCCCTTCAACACCGACCGTCACATGCGCGAACGCACGATGCCGGCCATCGAACGCGGCCTCGCGTTGGCAGGACGATCGCGCTCCGACATCGAGATCGTGGCCGAGGTGATCGTCGCCGTCGGCCGCAACGACGAGGAACTTGAGCGCGCCCGGGCGGTGAAGACGACGATGGCCTTCTACGGCTCGACGCCCGCGTACCGAGCCGTGCTCGAGGTCGAAGGGTGCGGCGAGCTCCAGGGCGAGCTCAACGCGTTGTCGAAGCAGGGCCGCTGGAAAGAGATGACCGACCTCGTCACCGACGACCTGATGCAATCCGTCGCGGTGTGGGGCACGCCCGCGCAGGTGGGCGGACGAGATCATGCGACGCTTCGGTGACTGCGATCGGATCTGCGCGTACTTCCCGGGGTTCGAGGCGAGCCTCGACCTCATCTCCGACTTCACCGCGGCCATGAACGACGCGACGAGGCGAACGGGCCTCGACGCCCGGTCCGCGCGGTGAGCCTGACGACCGGCCGCGGTCCGTTGAGTGGCAACCCGGCGGGGCGCTTCAGCGCACCGCTTCCCGACGACGTGGTCTACGTGGAGCCGTTCCGCCGGCGGGTGCGCGGGATCCGGGGCAGCCGGACCGTGGTCGAGAGCGAACGGGCCCTGCTCGTGCATCGCCGCGGCCAGCCGCCGGCGTACGCGTTCCCCGTCGACGATGTGCACGGTGCACCCGCCGAACCCGAGCCCGAGGCGCCGGGTTACGTGCAGGTGCCGTGGGATGCGGTGGATGCCTGGTACGAGGAGGACGAGCAGGTCTTCGCGCATCCGCGGAACCCGTACCACCGGGTCGATTGCGTTCCCACCAGCCGTCGAATGCGCGTCGAGATCGCGGGTGAGACCTTCGTCGACACCACCGAGACGATCGGGGTGTACGAGACCGCCCTCGAACCTCTCCTCTACGTCGAGCGCGGCGCAGGTACGGACGAGCTTGCTCGTGCCCAGCCCGACGACGACATACTGCGCGTACAAGGGCACGGCGTCGTACTGGACGGCGGTCGTGGGTGACACCACGGTCGAGGACGTCGCGTGGTCGTACGAGGATCCCCGCCCGGAATGCAGCGTGATCCGCGGTCTCCTGACCTTCGACGCCGCCCGCGCGACGGTCGTGCTGGACTTGCCACCGGCCGGCTGACGCGTGTCGTGATGGACCTCGCGACGAAGGAGGATGCCCGATGACCGTGCAAGGGGATGCCGGCGATGGGTTCACCCTCCGCTACACCGATCACGAGCGGCTCTCGGAGCCCGCCCGCGCCGCGCTGATGGGGCCGGGCGCGCCGTTCGAAATGGCCGGAGAAGAGGTGCTCGGCCACCGTATGTCGGTGTTCGTCAATCGTCAGCGCAACTTGCGCGACGTGCTCCTGACTGCAGCTGAGCGGTTCGGCGATCGGCCGTACTTCGTCTTTCCCGACGAGACCGTCACCTTTGCCGAGGCACCGGTGCGCATTGCGGCGATCGCACACGTGCTCGCCGAAGAGTATGGAGTCGGCAAGGGCGTCCATGTCGCGTTCGCGAGTTCGAACAGCCTCCCGTACGCGCTCACGCAATGGGCGGTGACGTGTCTCGGCGGGATCGTCGTGGGTCTCAACGGATGGTGGACCGGACCGGAGCTCGAGTACGGCATCGAGCTCACGAACCCCGTCGTGGTGTTCGGCGACCCTCCGCGACTCGACCGCCTCACGGGAGCCGGCGCGGCACCCGCGGCTCCCATTGTGCTGCTCGACGACCTCATGCAGCAGGTCGCCGCGCTCGGCGACGTCGAGGTGCGCATGCCCGACGTCGATCTGGACGAAGACGACCCGTTCATGATCCTGTTCACGAGCGGGACGACCGGCCGGCCGAAGGGTGCCACCACCTCGCACCGGCAGCTGATCATGATGGCCACCGCGAGCGCGCTGCCGCGAGCAGTCGAGGCGATGCTGCGCGGCGTCACCCCTGCCGCGGCCGAGTCGCCCGCGGCGATCTGCGGCACGCCGTTCTTCCACATCTCGGGTGCGGCACCGCTCTTCGTCACCAGCGTGCAATTCGGCAACACGCTCGTGTTCCCGCCCGCCGGGCGTTGGGACGCCGGCGCCCACCTCGAGCTGACGGAGCGTCACCGGGTCACCTCCTGGTCGGGTGTCCCCACGCAGTTCTGGCGAATCCTCGAGCACCCCGACTTCGCCGACACCGACGTCTCGTCGGTCATGACCATCGGCTCGGGTGGGGCGCCGTTCCCGCCCGAGTTGATGCGAATCCTCAACGCGCAGATCCCGTCCGCCGCGCTCTCGAACGGGTACGGATCATCGGAGACGGTGGGGACGGGGACGGGCCTCTTCGGCGAGCGCTACGAGAAGTACCAGGGCTCGGTCGGGGCGCCGTGGATGGGCACCGAGATCCAAGTGCGCGACGAAGCCGACCGGGTATTGCCGGAAGGTGAGATCGGTGAGGTCTGCATCCGCAGCGCAATGGTCTTCCTGGGCTACTTCGACGACCCCGAGGCCACCGCCGAGGTGTTCGACGACGACCGGTGGTACCACACCGGCGACTTCGGTCGGCTCGAGCACGGGGTCCTGTGGCTCGAGAGCCGCATGCGCGACCTGATCCTGCGGGGCGGCGAGAACATCTACCCGATGGAGATCGACCACCGGCTGGTGGAGCACCCCGACATCGCGGACTCCGCGGTGATCGGCGTGCCACACCGCGAGCTCGGGCAGGAGGTGAAGGCCTTCGTGGTCCTGCGCGACGGCGCGACGCTCACGGAAGCCGACGTGCAGGAGTGGGCCGGGCTCGCGCTCGCGAGGTTCAAGGTCCCCGCGTACGTGGAGTTCCGTGACTCGCTGCCGTACACCGCGACGGGCAAGGTGATGAAGCACGAACTCGAAGGCGAGTGACAACAGGGAACGCTCGCGCCGCGCTACGTGGTCGCGCCCACCGATGCTGTTTGGTTCAGAAGAGTTCGGCGCGGCCGTGCGCGATCACAGTCGTGTCGGTGCACTCGGCTTCGAAGGCGACGCCGAGATCGCCGGCGTCGTACACGCGCACGCGTAGCGCTTCGCCGAGATAGGTGGGCGACGCGAAACGAACCGCGACCCGGCGCACGCGCTCGGCATCGCCGTCGGCCGCGAGCTCGACGACACCCTGCGCGCACAGCGCCATCGTGCACAGCCCGTGGAGGAAGCGACGTTCCACGCCGCTCTGGCGGGCCGCGGCGAGGTCGAAGTGATGCGCCGACCAGTCACCGGAGACCTCGGCGTAGCGCCGGGCCATGTCGTGGTCGACGTCGATCGCGTACGTACCGATCGGGTGATCGCGCGCCGCCGCGGGGAACGCGTGCTCGGGTGCAGGTTCACCGATCGCTGCGCAGGTGGTGCCGAAATACACCGTGGTCCACCATTGTTCCGCGACCGTCGCGTCGTCGGCGTCGACGATCGTGTAGCGCAGCGTGACGAAGGACCGGTCGCCGGACTGGCGCACACCGTGACCCTCGACGAATACACGCAGCGGCTCGCCCGGCCTCACCGGACGGTGGAGACGCACGTCGTGCTCGCCGTGCACACCACCCGTGAAGTGCTCGAGGATCTCCGGCGCGACCAGGGCGACCCGGCCCGTTTCCTGCGCGGCCCAGATCTGGGTGACGAGCGCGACCGGGGGAGAGGCTTCACCGCGTTGGACCGCCGGTGACGGATCCTTCGTGGCCGCCGCGTACCGCACCAACAAATCGGGGTCGAGGCACGCCGCGAACGGACCGAGCCGGTCGCCGATGCGTACTCCCGGCGCTCTCATGACGCCTCGGGGAATGCGCGGTGCATGCCGAGGATCGAGCGAGCTTCCGCGGGCGACGCAACTTCCCGCCCCGTCAGGCGCGCCATCGCCACCACGCGTTCGACCATCTGTGGGTTCGTCTCGGGCGCGCCGAAGCAGCGCAACTGGTCCCCGATCCCGGTGCGGGCGTGACCGCCGGCGGCGACCGCGATCGCATTCAGTTGGAAATGGAGCCGCTGGTCGACGAGGTCGAGCGGGTGCACGAACCACTCGAAGGGCACGTCCGGCGGCACCACGTCGAGAAAGCTGAAGAGGCCTCGGGCGTCGGGCGTCGGCCCGAACGTCGAGCGGTCGTGGATCCTCAAGTGACAGGTGATCGGGTCGTCGACGAGGCCCGCGTCTCGGCACGCGAGCAGTTGCCGTAGCGAGCCGAGCTCGTACACGACGAACTTCGGCTTGATGCCTGTCTTTTGGCAGAACTCGAGGAAGGCGATCGGGTCGCGCGGGTCACCGCTGTTGGTGAGCGTGTCGCCGGCGACCGATCGGCCCATGGCGCCCGTGCGCGTCGTCCCCCACCCGCCGGAGCCGACGAACATGAAGGCGGTCTCCAGCCGGGCCCGCGGGTCCGCCGCGAGCGCCCTGATGTGGGGATTCACGGCGTCGACGTCAGTCGTGTAGGCCTGGGTCGGGTAGACGACGATGTCGCACTTGCCTCCTGGGCGATCTCGTCGGGCGTGATCGGGACGTTGGGGTGGTCGGCGCTCGTGAGGTTCTCGTTGATCGCGACCTCGATGATCAGCTTCTGCATCGTCCCACTCGGCACCACCGTGCGTCGGTGTTCGGGAGCCGGGTCACGCGCGCTGCGGTGGCGGTGGTTGGCTCAGACGGCGGAAGTCACTCGGCGAGGTCGGCCGCGCCTGTCACGACGGACGGGTCGCGAGCGGGCCGCGCACCAGGCGGCCGGCACGCGCGTCGGTCGCCTCACCGTCGGCGATCAACACTTCGCCGGCGACCAGCGTGCACTTGATGCCGACCGCCTTCTGCGAGAGCCGGCGGGCGCCGCCGGGGAGGTCGAAGACGAGCTCCGGCATCGCCGGGCCGACCGTCGCCGGGTCGAACACGTTGACGTCGGCCACCAGGCCTTCCCGCAGGAGACCGCGATCAGAGAACCCGAACATGCGCGCGGGTTCCAGCGTGAGCATGCGTACGGCTTCCTCCAACGTGAAGTCCTGCCGGTCGCGCACGAAGTGAGCGAGCAGGTGCGTCTCGATGGACGCGTCCGACATCTGGCTCACGTGGGCGCCCGAATCGGAGAAGCCCATGACGGTGTTCGGGTGCCGGAGACAGCGCAGGGTCTGGTCGTAGTCGAAGGGTGCGAACGACTGCCAGAAGAGCTGCCGCATGTCGGTCTCGAGCGCGAGCCGGATGATCAGTTCGACCGGGTGGAGGCCGCGCGCCGCGGCGGCTTCGGCGACGGTCGGATTCGGTGGCACGGGTGCGTCGAAGACGCGCATGCGGTCGAACTCCGGTGGACGCGCCTCACCGCCGAACGCGGCGCCGTACGGGCCAACGTCTCCGATCTTGACCAACCGGGCTACGAGCTCGGGGTCGTGGAGCCGTCGCTGCTGCTCGTCGACCGGGAGCGCGCGCAACTCGCACCATTCGGGCAGACGGTCGAAGGGCAGTTGGGTGCGGAACGACGAGAACGCGCCGATCCCGCGCGGGTGGGTGAGACCCCAGATGCGCGCGCCGGCGTCGGCGGCCAGATCCAGGGTGGCGAGCGTGGCGTCGTTCATCGCGGCGACGATCACCGGGACGCCGGTGCCGAGCGAGAGATCACGGTATTGCGAGTCCTTGTCGGGCATGCCGGGTGGCGTCGGGTCGCTCACGATCTGCAGGTTGCCCGCGCCGAGCTCTCCGAGGACCTCCACGAGCTGTTCGACCTCGTTCCACGAGGCGAGCCGTGACGCGACGGGACGGTCGTCGGACGTCTGGTGGTGCACCGTCCGCGACGTGGTGAAGCCGTAGGCGCCGGCATGCAGCGCATCGGCCAGCTCGGCCTTCATCGCGACGAGGTCGTCGTCGGTGGCCTCGCTCTCGAACGCGCGCTCGCCCATGACGTACGTCCGCAGGGCCGAGTGCCCGATGTTCGCGACGTAGTTGATGCCCTTCGGGATGCGGTCGAGCGCGTCGAGGTACTCGGCGAAGCTGGTCCAGGTCCATTCGATGCCCGCGGCGAGCGCGGCCGGTGCGATGTCTTCCGCGCGCTCGAGGTTGCGCACCACGAGCTCGCGCGCGTCGGGCGACGCCGGCGCGAGTGTGAAACCGCAGTGTCCCATGACGACGGTCGTCACACCGTGCCAGCAGGAGTTCGTTCCGAGCTCGTCCCAGAAGACCTGCGCGTCCATATGGGTGTGGCCGTCGATGAAGCCGGGTGTCACGACGTGCCCGTCTGCGTCGATGTCGGTGGTGCCGCGCTCTCCGATGCGGCCGATCGTGGTGATCAGCCCGTTGGTGATCCCGACGTCGGCGCGGAACGACGCCAAGCCGGTGCCGTCGACGATCGTGCCGTTCCTGATGACGACGTCGTAGCTCACGTGCCGGCTACCTCCGGGCGCAGGTCGGCGGGATCAAGATCGAGCATGGCGATGGCGTTGGTGCGCACCAGCATCTCGAGCTCCTCTGGGGTCACCCGTTCGGCGATCTCGGCGACGAGCTCGGGCGTGTCGGGCCAGGTGGAGTCCTGGTGCGGGTAGTCGGTCTCGAACACGAGTTGCCCGATGCCGATCTGGTGGCGAGCGTCGACGCCGACCATGTCGTCGAAGAAGCAGCCGAACACGCGGCCCGGCACCTGGCTCGACGGCAGCTCCGTGAGCACCGGGTCGAGGTTGGACCACGCCTGGCTGTGGGTGAACACGTGGTCGACCCGCTCGAGCAGGAACGGCATCCACCCGACCTGACTCTCCGAGAACGCGATCTTGAGCCTCGGGAAGCGAACCAGCGTCCCCGACAACAACCAGTCGGCCATCGCCATGTAGGCGTTGAGCGAGGTGAGTGTGGTGACGACCCCCGCCGGTGCATCGGCGCTCGTATTCTGCATCTTCGATCCCGAGCCGATGTGCATGCAGATCACGGTGCCGGTTTCGTCGCACGCGGCGAACAGCGGGTCCCAGTGCCGGTCGCGATCGTGGATCGACGGCAGCCCGAGATTCGCGGGCAACTCGGTGAAGGTGATCGCTTTGCCGCCGCGCGCCGCGGTGCGTCGCACCTCGGCCGCCGCGAGCACTGGATCCCACAGCGGCACGATCGACAGCGGGATCAGGCGACCGTGGCTGTCACCGCACCACTCCTCGATCATCCAGTCGTTGAACGCGCGTACCGACGCGAGGGCAAGCTCGCGGTCGGTCGCTTCGAGGAACACCTGCCCGGCGAAGCGGGGGAAGTTCGGGAAGCACAACGACCGCTCGACCCGGTTGAGGTCCATGTCGGCCAACCGCGCGGCCGGGTCATAGCAACCCGGTCGCATGTCCGAGAACGAGATCGGCGCGAGGGTCAGACTCTCCTTCGGGAAACCGGCGCACGCGATCACCTGGGGGATCGGCTTGGCGGTGTCCTCGTAGACCCACCAGTCGACCACGGGTCCGTCCTTGCCCCGTATGTACCGGACCCCGTTGCCCTCGGGCGGGAAGACGGTCTCGCAGGTGTCGCGCTCGATGTGCGGCCCGCGCGCTCGG
Source organism: uncultured Actinomycetes bacterium (assembly GCA_963819735.1). Classification (GTDB taxonomy): domain Bacteria; phylum Actinomycetota; class Acidimicrobiia; order IMCC26256; family DASPTH01; genus CAWFXC01. The sequence goes on from CAWFXC010000005.1 coordinate 428,404, forward strand.
TACTTCGCCGGCAGCCACGTGGTCCAGAGATGCGCCGGTTCCACGACGTGATCGTCGGCCGAGATCACCCAGGGCAGTTCGCTCGTCGCACCGTCGACACCCGCTGCCATCGTGGTCGTGCTCCTCTGCCGGTCGGTTGCCGTCAGCACCCGCAGTCATAGTGTCCGCTACCAAGAGAGCGAAGTCCAATATGGGTCCCAACTGGTCAGCAAAGCGGTCGGGTGTGACCTTTTGCCGCGTACTCGGACGGGTATGGGGATCGCGGCGACCGGCCCAGCCCTTTGTACGCTCTGGTCCGTGGAACCCAGGCGAGGACGGCGCCGGTGAACGGTCTCGCGCTGAGCGCCGAGGACATGTTCACCGATCCGGCGACGTACGCGGCTCGTCAGCGCCTCGCCGCGCGATGGGGAACGGAGGGACTCGTCCACGGGCGCACGATCGCGGAGCAGGCGCGCGTGGCGGCCCAGTCGTTGGCGGCGACCCGCCTCGTGTTCACGTCGCCCGAGCGGCCGTCGTCGCTCCGGCTCGACGAGCTCTGGGTACGCGCGAACGCAGTCGCCGCCGGTTTCCAGGCGCGCGGCGTGCACCGCGGCGACGTCGTCGCCGTACAGGTTCCGAACTGGAGCGAGGCGGTCGTCGCGTATGTCGCCACCGCGATCGTCGGCGCCGTCGTCTTGCCGATCGTGCACACCTACGGCGCGGCCGACACCGACTGGATCATCGACCGGGTCAGGCCCCGCGTGTTCGTCCTCCCTGCGACCTGGGGCGGTGCGGACTACCTCGTACGGCTCGACCAGATGCCGGCACTCGACGCGGTCGAGCACATCATCGTGGTGGGTGACGGGCTGCCGGCCGGGACGGAATCCTGGCGCGCGCTCGAGGCGACGCCGTCGGCCGATGCCCGATCCGTCGCGGTGGACAGCTCGTCGCCGTTCCTGGTGGCCTTCACCTCGGGGACGACGGCCGAACCCAAGGGCGTGGTGCACTCGCACGACAGCTTCCTCGCCGAGTTGCACACCATGCCGTCGCCGGCTCGGAACGTCGGCCCGCTGCGGTCGCTCCAACCCTGGCCCGCGGGTCACATCGGGGGCATGACCGCGATCCTCGGCCCGCTCGTCCACGGGTTCGACACGTTCCTCGTCGACCGGTGGGACACGGAGTCGGTCGTGGACCTCATCGGCCGTGAGCGGATCGGCGCCGCGTCGGGAGTGCCGACCGCGCTGTTGCGCGTGATCGACTTCGTCGAGGCGAAGGGGATGAAGCTCCCGCTCGGCGAGCTCTCGACGGGCGGCGCGGGCATTCCTCCAACCGTCGTGGAGCGCGGCATCCGGCTCGGTTGGCACATCGGCCGTTGTTACGGATCGTCGGAGCATCCGTCGGCGACGTTCTGTGTGCGCGACGACTCGCTCGATCACCGCCTCCACTCGGACGGCTCACCGATGACCGGAACGGAGGTGCGGATCGTTCGCGACGACGGCTCGCCGGGCGCGGTCGGCGAAGCGGGCGAGATCGCGCTGATCGGCCCCGAGCAATTCCTCGGGTACACCGATCCCGCGCTGAACGCCGAGTCGATCACGAACGAAGGATGGTTCCTCACGGGCGACATCGGCGTGGTCGACGCCGACGGCTTCCTGACCGTGACCGACCGCAAGAAGGATCTAGTGATCCGGGGTGGAGAGAACATCTCGTCGGTCGAGGTCGAGGGCCTCTTGCTACGGCACCCCGCCATCGCCGAGGCGGCCGTCGTCGCCAGCCCCGATCCCGAGTACGGCGAACGGGTGTGCGCGTTCGTCGTCGTGCGGCCCGGTGCATCGCTCGCCCTCCCCGACGTGCAGGCCCACTTCCGCGACCTGGGCGTGCAGCGGCAGAAGACACCAGAGCTGCTGGTGACCGTCGGCGACGACGAACTCCCGCGCACCGCGTCGGGCAAGGTGCGCAAGGCCGAGCTCCGCCGCCGACTGCGGGCACCGGCGAAGGTCGGCGTGAACGCCACACTCGGTGAGGAGCAACCGTGACCGCGGTCGAGGATCACCTCGCGGTCCTGCGAGTGATCGCGGAGTACTGCCGTCGGTGCGACGACGGTCGGTTCGCCGAGTTCGCCCACTTGTTCGCCCCCGACGCGCAGCTCGTCATGCGCGGTCAGGTCGTACACGGGCCGGAGGCGATCACCGCGACGATCAGCGCCCTGCAGACGCCCGAGCGTCGGGGCCGGCACATGATCGCGAACACCGTCGTGGAGCTGGCCGGCGACCGGGCGTCGGCCGAGAGCGACTTCGTGTTCTTCCGCGCCCGGGCCGCCGGGCCCCTCGAGGCGGTGAACTCGGGGCGCTACCTCGACGAGTTCACGCGCCAGGGCCAGGAGTGGCGCTTCGCCCGCCGCGAGATCTCGCTGGTCGAGGCAGTGCCCGCGGAGGCGCAGGAGGCGGAGACCCGGTGATCACCTACGAGCGCGACGCGACCGTCGCCCGCGTGACGATCCGGCGCGCGGAGAAGCACAACGCAGTGACGCCGGAGATGATGGAGCAGCTCCTCGGCCATCTCGACCGCGCGTCGGCGGATGACGACGTGAAGGTGGTGGTCCTTTCCGCCGCGGGCTCCACCTTCTGTGCCGGGTTCGACATCTCGGATCGTGATGCGTTCGACGGGCCGCCGGACGCGACGCGCCGCAGCCGGATTGATGCGGTCAACGAGAAGGCCGAGTGGATGCGCCGCATCCTCACCACGCGGAAGCCACTCGTGGTCGCGGTGCAGGGCCCGTGCATCGGGATCGGCATGTACCTCGTGCTCGTTGCCGACTTCGCCGTCGCCGGTGAGGGTGCGAGCTTCGGCCTGCCGGAGGAGCGCTTCGGTTCCGCCGGTGCGACGTGGGCCTATCCGTACCTGATGCTCGACGTCGGCTTGAAGCGGGCGACGGAGATCGTCATGACCGGGCGGCGCTACACGGCCTCGGAGGCTCATGCCATGGGCTTGCTGACCCGGGTGGTCGCCGACCCCGACCTCACGGCGGTCACCGACGACCTGGCCGCGTCCCTGTCGTCGTTGCCTCGTGACGGCATCGCGGTGAGTCGTGCGGTCCGGGAGCTCGCGCTCGCCATGACCGGACGGCTCGAGACGTTCTCGTTCCACGCGGTGGCGCACCCGCTGACCGAGCGGCTCACGCGCGGCGCGGACGAGTTCGACTTCATGGCCGTCGTCGAACGCGACGGCATGAAGGCCGCGCTCGACGAACGCTCCCGCCGCTTCGGCGGTGGCTGGTGGGGTTGGTGATCTCTCCCTCGACGTTCCGTCGCGGGGACGCGCTCGAACCTCTGGGCGCTCGGTCAGGCGCGATGGTCGCCCGGGGCCAGGCTTCCCGTGTCGAAGTAGTCCCGCCAGGCCTTGATGCGGCCGTCCTCGATCTCGAAGACCCCGCAGGCCCGCAAAGTGACCAGCTGACCGCCGAACGTCACGCGATTCAGTCGCTCGTTCATGACGACTCGGTCGTCGGCAACCTGGAGGAGGATCTCGTAGGGCCCGCCGGGGACGTCGGCGAACTGTTGTGCGAAGGCGCGGATGCCGTCGCGGCCGACCGCGGACGGTAGCGGCCGATGGTGCCACACCGCGTCCTCGGTGCAGGCCGCGACGAGCTGGTCGGTGGCGCGCTGTTCCCACAACCGCAGGAAGTCGCGCACGAGTGCGTCATTGGCGTGCATCAGTCGGCTCCTGTCCGTCACTTGCTCTGCGGCTAGACGACGCCGAGGCGACGGAACGTGTCGTGGTCGGTGAGCGCCGCCGCGAGGCGCGGGATGTGGATCAGCACGACTTGCCGCGAGCTGATCCTGGTGATCACCCACAGGAAGTAGCCGTACGAGAAGCTGAGGGTGTACTGCTCCCACGCTTCGTCCCACGCCGGCGCCGGCGCGCCCAGCGCCTCGAGCTCGGTGAGATAGTGGTGGAGCAACTCGGTCTCGTGCGCCCCTCGCGTGTCGACGTCGAGGACGGTCGCGAGGTGGTAGCTGATGTCGGTGGCCCAGTTCCCGCGCTGCACGACCTGCCAGTCGAGCCAGCACGCGCGGCCCTCGGCGTCGAGGTACGAGTTGCCGGAGTGGGGATCGCCGTGGATCACGCACGTCACCTCGTGCGCGCCCGTGCGTCGCATCGCCTCGGCCACCGCGGGTGCCGACCGCAGCTCCGGCGCGACGTCCGGCCCCCGGCCGTCGTCGAGGAGCAACTGGAGTTGGTCGAGCGGAACGAGATCGACCAGCGCGGTGCTTCCCGCGACGAGCCAGTCGACGTCGGCGACGCGGTCGCCCCAGGTCGCGGCGTGGAGCCGCGCCAACTGGCCGAGCGTGTCGAGGACGGTGTCGAGCGAGTAGGGCGTGAACGCGTTGAGGAAGCGCCCGCCGTTCGCGACGACGTCGTCCATGATGACGATCGCCTGCTCGGCCTCGTCGTCGACCGCGGCGTAGTAGGCGTGCGGCGCGCGCACGTCGAGCCCGGGCGCGATGTCTCGGTAGAAGCGCGCCTCGGGGAGGAGATCGGCCCCGGGCGATCCATCGAGGTGCGCCTTCACGCAGTACGCACGGGTTTCCCGCGCCCCGTCGGCGCGTTCGACATTCAGCCGGAACCGGACCTTCTGGGCGAGGGTCTTCGAGGAGTCGACCGCTTCCAGCTCGACGATGCGATCGCCGGCGCCGATGTCGTCGAGCACCTCGCCGAGCCACTCCGTGTCGAGCACTGCGTCGAGCGTCGTCGGCACGGCATCACGTTGCACGAGCCGACGCTACATCGGCCGGCGCCGACACCCCGCCGTTCGGTGATGGCCGGTTGCGCGCCAACGTGAGCGAGAGGCAGGGTGGGCGAAGCCCTGACGGCAACCCCGAGTCGATGCCCGAGGAGCAGTCGTGAGCGAAACGAGTCACGAACCATCGAGGTTGCGCGGCGGCGACGTCGGTGCCGTTACTCGATTCGTGCCGTCGGCCGACGGGGCCGCGATCGCGTACGACGTGGGCGGTGAGGGAGTCGTCGCGCTGGTGTTCGTGCACGGGTGGTCGGGCAACCGGTCGCACTGGGCCGCTCAGTTGGATGCCTTCGCGCGCCGTCACACCGTGGTGCGGGTCGACCTCGCCGGTCACGGCGAGTCGAGCACGACGCGCGATCGTTGGTCGGTGGCGGCGTTCGCCGACGACGTCGTCGCCGTCGTGGACGAGCTCGACCTGACGTCGGTCGTGCTCGTCGGGCATTCGCTCGGGGGCAGCGTCGTCGTCGGCGCGGCTCGTCGGCTCGGCGAGCGGGTCGACGGAGTGATCGGTGTCGACACGTGGTCGTCGCTCAGTGTGCGAGCGCCCGCGGCCGACATCGAGGCGTCGGTGCTCCTGCCCGACATGCGCGCGGATTTCCCCGCCGCGAGCCGTCGCTTCGCCCTCCTGATGGCCGGGCCGACGGCCGGCGAGGTGCTCTCGACGCGCATCGCCGACGAGGTCGCGGCCATGACACCCGAAATCGCCGTCGCCATCCTCGAGGAAGCCATCGCTCAGGGGCCGGGCGACCTCGAGGCCGGCCTGCGAGCGCTCGACGTTCCGAAGTCCGCAATCTCGTCGGAGACGTTCCGACCCAAAGATCCGGCCGTGTTCGCGTCTTACGGCATCGAACCGGTCGTGATCCAAGGCACGGGTCACTACCTGATGCTCGAGCAACCCGATGCCTTCAACGCGGCACTGGAGGGTGCGCTGACGCGCTCGACGCGAACTGGCGACCCGTAGAGCGCATCCCGTCGTCCCGAGTGGCGTAAGGTCCAGGGAACTCCATCATTCAGGCCGAGGGTGCTCCTTGCCGTTGGCGTTCACGGAAGAGATCACCATGCCTTTGCGTCGCAGACCGGTCGCTCGTTTGGCCACCACCGCCGTTGTGGCCGGCACCGCCGCCCACATGGGGGCAGCCTCAGCCCAGCGGAGCGCGGCCGCCCAAGCCCCGCCGGCACCGGTCGAAGCGGAAGCTCCCGTTGCTCCCGCTGCTCCCGAGTCCGACGCGGACGCGCAGATCGAAGAGATCAAGAAGCTGGGTGCGCTGAAGGATCAGGGCCTGCTCACCGACGAAGAGTTCGCGGCCAAGAAGGCACAGATCCTCGGGATCTGAGCCGATCCCCACGACGATCCACGCTCACGTGACCGAAGGTGCGGGCGTGAACTCGATCGGGACCTGGTCGTAGCCGCGCGCGAACGTCGACGGGATGATGTGAGGCTCGGGTTCGTCGGCGAGGCGCCAGTCGGGGATGCGGCGCAGCAGCTCCTCGAACATCACCCTGACTTCGAGGCGGGCGAACGACGCACCGAGGCAGAAGTGCGTGCCGATGCCGAACGACAGCTGCTGTTGCATATCGCGCGTGACGTCGAACACATCAGGGTCGACGAACTCTGCTTCGTCACGGTTCGCGGAGGGGTACAGCAGGAGCACCTCGTCGCCCGCGTGCATCTCTCGGCCGTGGAGCTCGTGGTCCTCGGTGACGGTGCGGCGCATGTTGAGGATGGGGGACACCCAGCGGATGAACTCCTCGACCGCGGTGCGGGCGAGGACCTCGGGACGGTCGAGGAGGATCTGGCGCTGGTCGGGCCGGAGCGCGAGCTCGCGGATGATGGCACCGATCACGGTGCGGGTGGTCTCCGCCCCGCCGTCGAGCACGAGGATGCACTCGGCGAGGATCTCGGCGTCGGTCCACGGCCGACCTTCGGGGTAGCGCTCGGCCTGGACCCACGCCGAGATGAGGTCTTCGCGCGGGTTGGCCCGCCGGTCGTTGATGATGGCCACCGTCGTCGCGGCGAAGTCGACCATGGACTCGGCGAGCAACGGGTGGTCGTGACGCATCGCGCCGTCGACGGGGGACGTCTGCCCACCGACGAACATGGTCGCCTCGGACCAGAACCGCACCTTCTCCCAGTGTTCGGGCGCGTAGCCGAGGCGACGCCCGATCATGATCGCGGGGAGACGCGACGCGATGGCCTCCACCGCATCGCACCGGCCGAGCGGCGCCACCGCGTCGATGATGCCGGTGACGACCTCACGCACTTCGTCCTCCTGGGTGACCACCGCCCGCGGGGTGAAGCGGCGGTGGATCAGCGCGCGGTGGTGCTGGTGCACCGGGTCGTCGGCATTGATCATCGACGGGTCGTCGGACTGATCGATGCGCGGCCGCGACCCGGGGACGGAGGTGTACGTCTGTGGGTGCTTCTCGACGTACATCACGTCCTCGAAGCGGGTGATGCCCCAGATGTGCTGCGTGTCGTCCCAGAACACGGGCTCGTGGGTGCGCATCCAGCGGTAGGGCTCCCACGGGTCGACGTAGAACTCGGGGTCGAGCAGATTGATGTACGGACGCTCGGGCATCCGTCCTCCTTGGGCTCGGGCGTCTCGGCTCACACGCCGATCGGGGGTGGTGGGTCTGCGAGCCCCAGTCTCGTGCACTGCAGCCTCGAGCACACGCCCACGACGAACCCGAGCTGGGTGCTTCGCCGCGGTCCGGCTGTTACGGGTGGGGTCCGAGGCGGACCCGAGCGGTGCCGTCGGTCGTGTTCTGGGCGACGAGTTCGAACGCGCGGGACGCGAACCGCCAGGTGGTGTCGGATTCCAGGCGCAGTTCGTCGTGGTACACGCCGATGAGCTCGCTTCGGGTGCCGTCCGGGCGCCACTGCGATTCGCGCACCTGCCATTCCGCGCGCACCTGTCGGCCGTCGATGTCGTGGACCTGCCCGTTGAGGATCTCTTGGACGCAGAGTGGGTACTCGCCGCGGATGCGAGCAAAGGTGCGGGCGATCTCGGCGCGCCCCGAGATGGTTCCTTCACCGGGTATCGACCACGTCGCGTCGGAGGTCCAGGTGCCGGCGAAGCCGTCGACGTCGACGCGGAGGACCGCGTCGCAGTAGCGCCCGACCAGGTTGTAGGCGTGCTCGAAGGTGCTCATGAACGCGGCATCCAGTTGTGCACCGCGACCAGATGGGACCGCATGCGGCGGGTGGCCGCTTCGACATCGCGGTCGAGGATCGCCTTGGTGATCGCGGCATGCGCCCGGTGGGATGCGCGCATGTGGTCGTCGAGTGCCGGCGCGAGGCGTTGCAGCTCGGGTCGCGAGTACTCATCGCTGAGCGAGATCAAAACGTCGAGAAAGAGCGCGAGCGGGCGGTTGCCCGACAGCTCGGCGATGGCGGTGTGCAGCGCGGTGGTGTGGCCGGGTACGTCTTCGGTGACGTCCCCGCCTTCCGCCGCGAGGACGGTGCGCAGCCGCTGCGCGCCGCCATCGTCGAGACGCGTGATGGTTCGTTCGAGGATGCCGAGCTCGAGTTCGATCCGTGCCTCGTAGAGCTCGTCGACTTCCACTCCGGCGTAGCGGAGGTGGACTGCTGCGGCCTGCGCGACGGCGCGCGACTGCGGCGCGGTCACGACCAGGCCGCCGCGTCGTCCCTCCCGCATCCGAGCCGAGCCCAGGTGCTCGAGAATGCGGACCGCTTCTCGGAACGAGTTGCGGCTCACCTCGTAGCGTTCCATCAGCTCGGGTTCGGTCCCCAGGAGCTCACCGACCGGCCAGCCGGCGGATGCGATGTCGTCGACGACGCGTCGAGCGAGCCGTTCGCCGACCTTCTCCGGCGCGAGAGCGGGCGCGTCGATCATCGGGCGAGCCACTGCTCCAGGGTCGCGTCCTCCCAGTCGTCGGGGCCGTAGACGGTCTTGGGGAGGGGCGTCATGATGTGCGTGGCGCCGCCGAGGGTGTAGCCGGCGGAGCGACGTTCCCATTCGCTGATCCGATCGTCATGCTCACCTTCCTCACTGAGGCCCCGCGTCGTGTCGCGGCTGGCCAGGAATTGCGTGCGCGACGCGATGTCGGTCGCCCAGACCATGACGACCTCGTGGGGGTTCTCCACCACCTCGTAGATGCCGGTCGGTTCGTGCCCGTAGTCGCGCATCATCGGCACGCGTTCCTCCGCGACGTGGTCGAGAAACTCGAGCGCGCTCCCGGCTCGGACCTGCAGGATCTCGTTGACGAACAACGTGCCCTTGACGCCTCGTGCGCGTAGATCCTCGGTGTTCGGGCTCCCGGGGACTCCGGCGCAGAGCCGGTCGAAGCCGCCGGTGCGCCACTGCGCCGCCTTGTCCCACCACTCCCCGTAGAAGGCTCGGCGTCGCTTCAGGTTCAGCCGGTCGACGTTCTTCGCCCACCCCGTCCAGCCCTCCGCGCCGACATCCCAGATGTTGATCACCTGCGGCCACCGGCCCCCGCCGAACGCGCAGACGTAGAACGAGCCCTGGAGCTTGTCCATCTCGGGCATGTCCTGGACCGGGTCCTTCCACAGGTGCTCCATGTACTCGTACTGGCCCTGGCCGACGATGTCGATCACCTCGTAGAGATACAGGTCTCGTTGCGCGCCCATGACGACTCCTCTCGTTTCCGCACTCGTGCGGCGTCTTCTACGGACCAGGCAGATAAATAGGGTACTAGTTCTGCCCTCAGGCCGCGGTGGCCGAGATTCATACACGTGTTGTAATCTTCGCGCATGACGGCCGAGGGGGTACTGCGCACCACGGGCGCCATCCCCGTGCCGCAGTCGGTCAGCGCCCACGCGCAAGCGGTGCTGGCCGCCGCCGGCGGGATGGTGCAGCGCGGTGATGCGCCGAACCCGCCCCGCGACGATCTCGACGCGTGGAAGGCGCACATCGCCACCATGGAGCGCGCGTTGTGCGCGGCGATGGAGCGACGCAACGGCGCCAGCACCACGACGGTCGAGTCCATCACCGTCGCTGGCGTGCCCGTGTTCGACCTCGTGCCGGACGGAGCCGGCACCGGGCCCGACGCGCCGATCTACCTGGACCTTCACGGCGGGGCGTTCATCGCCGGTGGCGGCGACTCGTGTCGCGCGATGGCGATCGGGGCCACCGATCGAGTTCGCATGCACGTATGGTCCCCCGACTACCGCATGCCGCCCGACCATCCGTTCCCCGCCTCGCTCGACGACTGTCTCGCGGTGTACCGCGCGCTACTCGAGCAGTGGCCCGCGGCGCGGGTCGTCGTCGGCGGCGCGTCGGCCGGTGGCAACCTCGCGGCCGCGCTCCTGTTGCGCGCCCGGGAAGCAGGCCTTCCGTTCCCTGCCGCCCTCGTGCTGCTCTCGCCGGCGTCGGACCTCACCGAGTCGGGCGACACGTTCCAGACCAACTTCGGCATCGACACCGTGCTCACCCGCCGGGTCGACGACCTGATCTGGCTCTACGCGCGCGACCACGATCTCGCCGACCCTCTGATCTCGCCGCTCTTCGGCGATCTCGCGTGGTTCCCGCCCACGTTCCTCCAGAGTGGAACGCGCGATCTCTTGCTGTCGAACACGGTGCGCATGCACCGCAAACTCCGGGCCGCCGGAGTCGAGGCCGATCTCCACGTGTTCGAAGCGATGCCGCACGGCGGGTTCTGGGGCGCGCCGGAAGATCTCGAGATGGCCGAAGAACTGCGGCGGTTCCTCGCCGCGCACGTGCACTGATCGAAGCACACATCGGGGGAGTGATGAGGAAGCAGTCGTCGAAGAAGTGGGCCGTTGCCGCGCTCGCCGTCGTAGCCGGAGTGGTGGGTGCGTTGCTCATCCCGGCGGTCGGGCCGGCCGGTGCCGCGCAGAAGGTGCGCGGTATCGAGGGGAACACGATCGTCGTGGGTGGCCTGGCGAACGTCGCGAGCTTCGCCGACGCGGCGGTTGGCGCGCAGGCCCGGTTCACCCGCGCCAACAAGACCAACGAGGTCAAGCCGTTCACGTTCAAATTCGTCGGCCTCGCCGACGACAAGAACGACCCTGCCACCGCGCTGTCGGAGACCCGGCGACTCGTCACGCAGGAAGACATCTTCGCGTTGGTGCCCGACGATTCGATCGCCACACCGACCGACTATCTGACCCCGCAGAAGGTGCCGTGGTTCGGCGCGGGCTACGACAGCACCTATTGCAGCGAAGGCCCGCCCGTGTGGGGCTTCGGGGTGAACGGTTGCTTGTTGCCGCCCGACCCGACCCGGCTCCCGAACCAGAGTGCCACGCAACTGAAAGCCGAATTGGCCAAGAAGGGGATCACCAAGCCGACGATCGCGTTCATCGCGGCGGATTCGCAGTCGGGGAAGACCGGGATGCGGCTCACCGCTTCGACCTACGCGGGCGCGGGTTGGAACGTCGTCTACGCCAAGGCCCTGGTGCCGGCGCCGCCGGCGGTGGTCGGCGACTACTCGCCCTACGCGCAGGCGCTCCTCACCTCGAACAACGGCAAGCAACCCGACGTGATCACGTCGAGCGTCGCGCCGTCAGGATCGCTGGCGCTGTTCAACCTCCTGAAGTCGAGCGGGTTCACCGGCTCGTTGTTGTCGCCCTTCTACTCGAATGCCCTCCTCAAAGTGCTGACTGGCGCGTACGTGACCACGACGTACGCTCCCTTCGAATCGCAGTCGAAGAACATGGATCAGATGAAGGCTGACATCCAGGCGGTGAAACCGGGCGCGAGCTACTCGGTAGCAATCGCTGGCGGGTATCTGGCCGCCGACATGTTCATCCAAGCGCTCAAGCACGCCGGGAAGAATCCCACTCCCCAGAGTGTGCAGAAGGCCGCAGCCAAGATGACCTACCAGCTGCCGGGCGTCGTCGGGCCGGTGAAGTATCCACAGTCGTTCAAGTTCGGGCTGCCGAGCTGCTCGTCACTGTTGACCGATCCCGACGGCACCGGGTTCACGATCCTCGCGCCGTACAGCTGCACCACGAAGACCTACCCGATCCTGAAGAAGTTCTCCGGGTAGGCGGCCGGTGAACACCCGCGTCCGCTCCACGGCCGGTCGGGAGACCGCCGAGCTGTTGATGGTTACTGCGGAACGTCTCTTCGGCGAGTACGGCATCGACGCAGTGTCGCTGCGCCAGATTGCCGACGCGGCCGGGCAGCGCAACCCCGCGGTCGTGCAGTACCACTTCGGTTCGCGCGACGGGCTCCTGCGCGCCATCGTGCAATTCCGCGCGCAACCGGCGAACAAACCGCGCGACGAGATGCTCGACGAGCTCGAGCAGTCGGGGGGAGTCGACGATCTCCCGGCACTGCTCGCGGCCGCAGTGGTGCCGTTGCTCGAGGTCCAGCCGCCCGACTCCCACTACCTCCGTTTCGTGGCGCGTTCGCACGCGAACGCGACGCTCGCGCCGATCTACGGGGAAGTCGCCGGCGGCTTCGACAGCGTGCAGCGCATCAGTCGCTACGTGACCCGTGCGCTGGCCGACCTTCCGGGGCCGTTGGCCGCGGCGCGCGTCTCGCTCGCGTTCGACCTGCTCCTGCAGTCGATCGCGAACTATCAGCAACAGGTCGAGGAAGGTCATCCGCCGCCGCTCCCGTTCGACCTCTTTCTCGACGATCTGCTCTCGGCGGTCGCGGGGTTTCTCCGGGCGCCGGTCCCGCCCGACGCCAAGGCGCGGTTGCGCCGGGCGCGCGCGAAGTAGCAGTGTCGCAGTGGTCGTCGGCGGCGAAGGGGAGCAACGAGATGACGGACACCGCGAAACCCGAAGCGATGCAGGTGACGAGGACCATCCCCGTCCCCACCTCGGTGAGCCCGGAGGCGCAGGCCGCACTCGCCGCCGGTGGGCTCATGCCGCGCCGAGGTGCGAGCCCGGCGCTCGACGACCACGACGGGTGGAAGGCGCAGATCGCCGCGACCGACGCCGGCATCCTCGCCATGATCGGGCCGCGCGCCGCCGATGCGGCAGTCGAGGTGGAATCGACCACGATCGGCGGCGTGCCGGTGTTCGTGCTCACGCCCCACGGCGTCGACGCCGGGCCGAGCGCGCCGGTGTACCTCGACATCCACGGCGGTGCGTTGATCGCCGGCGGCGGTGACGCGTGCCGCGCGATGGCGACCCAGTCGGCCGATCGCAGCCGCATGCACATGTGGTCGGTCGACTATCGCATGCCGCCCGACCACCCGTACCCCGCCTCCCTCGACGACTGTCTCACCGTGTACCGCGTGTTGCTCGAGCACAAGGCACCGGAGCTCATCGCGGTGGGCGGCGCGTCGGCGGGTGGCAACCTCGCACCCGCGCTGATGCTGCGGGCGTTGGCCGAAGGCCTCCCCATGCCGGCGTGCCTCGTGCTCCTCACCCCCGAGGTCGACCTCACCGAATCGGGCGACACGTTCGAGACGAATGCCGGCGTCGACACCGTGTTGCCCAGCCGGCTCGGAGAGTCGATCGCGCTGTACGCGAACGGCCACGACCTCACCGATCCGCTGCTCTCGCCGTTGTTCGGTGAGCTCTCCCGGTTCCCGCCGACGTTTCTGCAGTCGGGCACCCGTGACCTGTTCCTCTCGAACACCGTGCGGATGCACCGGGCGTTGCGCAACGTGGGGGTCGACGCCGAGCTGCACGTGTTCGAAGCGATGCCCCACGGCGGGTTCGGGGGCGCACCGGAAGACGCCGAGCTGGCCGCCGAACTCCGCCGGTTCCTCGCGCGGCACCTGGCGAAGACCGACTAGCCCGTCGCCGATCATCGGGTTCTACGGGGACGGGAGGCGCAGCGCGAGGAGTTGTGGTGTCTTGGTCTGGCCGACGGGGATGTAGATCGTGTCCCCGACCGGGGTGAGCCAGCCGTTGATGCCGCCGCCCGCCTTGTGCTGCCAGACGATCTTGCCCGTGTCGCGTCGCAGGCCGATGACGGTGCCGTCGAGGAGCGCGGTGAACACGAGGTTGTTCACGAGGGTGGTGCCGCCCAGCGGATCACCGGGGACCTTCGTGTCCCAGACGATCTTCCCGCGCCTCGCGTCGACGGCGACGACTTCACCAGGGTGAGTTCCGAGTTGGCCGCCGAAGTAGGCGGTCTTGTCGGGTTGCAGCGTTGACGGCGCGTTGAGCGTCGCGACGTAGACGATCCCGGCCGCGGTGGCCGGTGGCGTCTCGACCCCGCCGTAGGTGCCGGGAGACACCGTGGTGGGTCCCTGCAGCACGAGGTCCGTGTCGTGCGCGTGCACGCCCACTGATCGTTGCCACAACACGCGCCCGGTGGCGGGGTCGAGGCCGAGGACCTCGCCCGACTTGCCCGCGCTGACCACCACTTCGCGCCCGTTGGCGAGTCGAGCGAGCAGGACGTGTACCTGATCGCGGTCGTAGAGGTCGTGTTTGGTCACCTGGTGGTACCAGCGCAGCCGGCCGGTGTCGACGTCGAGGGCGACGACGGAATCGGTGTAGAGATTGTCGCCCGGACGACTCGTGCCGTTCGGGAACGCGGTGGTCCCGGGAAACGGCGCGGGGTTCGCGGTGCCGAAGAACACGATTCGTCGTTTGGTGTCGATGGCAGGCGGATACCACGCACCACCGCCGGAGTTGACCTCCGGATGACCCCAGAGATCACCCTTCACGGTGTCGAAGGACCAGCGCACGGTACCGGTCGCGGCGTCGAGCGCGTAGATCGTGCCGCGGTCGCCGGGCTTGTAGATCCCGGCGATGCTCACCGGCACGGTCGAGGCGAAGACGATTCCGTCGAACACCGTCGGTTGAATGTCGACGCCCAGGGTCTTCGTGGTCGAGAGCCGGGTGCGCCACAACTGCTTCCCCGTGCTCTGGTCGAGCGCCAGCACGCCGTCGGATCCGGCGTCGGCGAACACGCGCCCGCCGGCGATCGCGACGCCGAACGGACCGATGTTGAAACCGGTCGCGGGGCTGGTCCAACGCGTCGCGCCGGTGTCGGCGTCGAGCGCGACGACTGCGCCGAGACCTCCTTGCAGGAACACCGTGTGGTCGACGACGACGGGTGCCGTCGACAACGCCGAGAAGCCGGGGAGGTCAGTGGTGAATGCAGGATCGAGTCGGTCGACGTTCGCAGCCGTGATCGAGCTGCCGACGGCGGCACGCGTGTTGTCGAGGTTCTGACCCGCGAGCGGCCAATCGGCCGCCGCGGAGGACCCGGGTTCGGAGCCCGTCGGGGGTGCCGCCGAACTCGCCCCCGCCTTCGCGCCGGTGCTCGAGGCGAAGCCGCCGAGCAGGCAGCACACGACCAGTGCGATGCCGGTCAGTCGGGCCACGCTTCCCCCTTGGTCGACTCGATCGCCGTCAGCCCCGGCGACGCCGGGCGCCGATGCTTACACCAAGCACCGGGAATCGATGCCCCTCGCGCACCGGATCAAGCCTCTGACCTGCACGTTCGCGGGGGACTGGAGTCCGAGTCACGAGACTGTGCAGCCCCGCGCGGACTTGGTGCGGGAACCCAGTTAGCCTGCGGGACGTTCTTGTACCGATCGGTCGGATCCAAGCCGTTCCGGTAGGACGCACACATGGGGGGAACCATGAGGACAGGCACTCGGAGCCGCGCCCGGCTGGCGACGTCCGCGGTCGTGGTGGTGGTCGCGCTGAGCGCGACGCTGCTCGCCTCGGTTCCGGCGGGGGCGGCGCGTTCGGTGCGCGGATTCGACGGCACCACGCTGAAGGTGGCCGGTCTCGGCATCGCCGCGCAGCTGCCCACGGCGGAGACCGGCGCGCGGGCGCGTATCCAGCGCTTCAACGACAACAACGAGATCAAGGGCGTCAAGATCCAGTACGTCGAGTTCGCCGACGACAAGCAGGACCCGGCCACCGCGCTGAGCGAAGCGCGCCGGCTCGTCAGCCAGGACCAGGTGTTCGCGATCGTGGGCGACGTCTCGCAGTACAACCCGGTTGAATATCTCTCGCAGCAGCACGTGCCGTACTTCGGGTGGGCGTTCGACGCCACCTACTGCAGCTCCAAGCCGACCACCACGTTGTGGGGTTTCGGGTTCAACGGCTGCAGCGTCCCGGCGACGCCGTCGTTCCTGACCAACACCGCCGCTTCGATCTACGCGTACGCGAGCAAGCAGACGGGCAAGCCGCACCCGACTGCGGTGCTGGTCGGCAACGACACCACCTCGAGCAAGAACGCGGGGAAGCACTCGGTGATCGTGTTCACCGGTGCCGGCTTCAAGGTGGTGGCGAACCAGACGAGCATGCCGGTGCCCCCGATCGCGGACTACACGCCGTACGCGCAGGCCGCGTTGACCGGCGACAACGGGAAGGCACCCGACGTGATCGCGTGCCTGCTCGCGACCGACTGCATCCCGATGTACAACCTGATCAAGGCCAACGGGTACAAGGGCATCTTCATGAGCTCGCTGTACTCGAACCTGCTGGTGAACAACATGAACGGCAGTGCGGTCAACACTGCGTTCGTGAACCCGCTCGAGAGCAACCCCGGAATGGACCAGATGAAGAAGGACCTCGACGCGGTCAAGCCGGGTGAGGGTGCGAAGGTCGACTCCGGCACCATCGCCGGGTACACGTCGACCGACATGTTCATCCAGGCGCTCAAGACGGCGGCGAAGAAGGGCAAGGCGAACATCACCCCTGAGGCAGTGCAGAAGGCCGCCTCGGTGCAGACCTGGCAGCTGAAAGGCGTCGCCGGACCGGTCGCCTACCCGAAGTCCACGGTCGCCAGCTACCCGGCCTGCAGCAGCCTCTACGTGAGCGACGGCACGAACTGGAACACCACCGAGCCGTACACGTGCTCGAACCAGACGTTCAAGGTGCCGAAGGGCTGACCGAACCGAACCCCTCGCCTCCCGGCATCGCCGACGAGGACCGAATCGACGCCGACCGGGGGAGCGCGCGACGCTCTCCGCGACTCACTGCCGTCGCCTGCCCGCGGGCCGGCCGCTCATCGTGGAGAACCTCATGAACCAGCAGGAAGTGGCCGACCTGGTCGAGATCCACCAGATGGCGGCGCGCTACATGGCGCTCTCGGCCCGCAAGGAGCAGGACATGTCGCGCTGGCTCGAGGTCTTCACTGCCGACGGCGAGTACAACGCGTTCGGTACGCCCTACGGCCTCGACGAGTTCCCGATGCTGCTCAACAGTGCGCCCCCCGGGCAGTACATCGGCAACATGCCCGTCGTCGAGTTCCACGGCGACACTGCGACCGGTGTGCAGCACTACGTGTTCATCGACCAGACGAACCACAAGATGCGCCTCGCCTGGTACAGCGACGAGTACGTGCGCACGGAGAACGGTTGGCGCATCCGGAAGCGGTCGACCACCTTCATGCGTCGCGACGGCTCGTACGACCACGGCAACGAACACGATCCCGCGCGCTACGTCGGCGGCAAGGAGACCGAGTAGCGGAGCCGGCCGCCGGCCGCACCGTTCAGGGCGTGCCGAGCGTGTCGCCAGCTCCCGCGCGGATCTTGTTCATGAGACCGACGAGCTGATTCAGTTCCTGCTGCGTGAGCGGGATGGTCGAGAACAGGTTCCGGTTCAATTCGTCGACGGCTTTGTCGAACACGCGCCGCCCCTTCGCGGTGATCTCGGCGAGCACCGTGCGGCCGTCGCCGGGATGGGGGAGACGCCGGATCAGCCCGGCCACCTCGAGGCGGTCGACGGAGCTGGTCACGGTGCCCGGTGTGATCCAGAGCCGCGCCCCGACCTGGCCGAGCGGCAGCCGTTCGCCCTGCCGGAGCAGGCCGAGCACCTGATACCGGGCGAAGGTGAGATCGAGCGGTCGCAGGAGGTCGTTCGCCTGCGCGAGCAGGATCTGCCAGCCGCGCATCACCGAGACGACCGCGGCAACCCCTGCCGAGCTCTCCTCCCAGCCCTGGGTGATCCAGTGCTGGCGGGAGGCATCAACGGGGTCGTACGCGAGCCGAGACATGTGGCGACATGCTATGGAAGCGGAGCCGTTCCGATGACGTGGTCGGCTTCGAGGGCCGCGACCTCATCGTCGGTGAACCCGATTGCCGCCAGCGTCGCGTGGGTGTGCTCGCCGAACCGCGGGGCGTGCCTCACGTGGAACCGTTCGGGGCCGCGCGAGAAGCGAATCGGAAGCGTCGCATGGCGCGCGGTGCCGGCCACGGGATGGTCGACCGATTCGAAGAAGCCGCGGAAGCGGAGCGGAAGGAGTTCGCCCTGCTGATGTGGCTGCAACACGTGAGCCACCGGGACGCCCGCGTCCCACAGGCACTCCACGATCTCGTCGCCGCGGCGCCCGTCGCACCATGCCGACAAGTGGGCGTCGATCAGGTCGTGCTGCTCGCGGCGTCCCGGCACGGTCAGCAACGTCGGCTCCATTGCCCACTCCGGCTGCCCGAGCGCGGTTCGGAGTGCCTGCCACTCCTCGTCGGTCGTCACCGAGATGGCGACCCACGAGTCGCGGGTGCCGTCGCCACCCGGATCGGCGGGATCGGCGGTGCGGTACAGGTTCTGCGGGGCCGCGGTCGGGCCGCGGTTGCCGTCGCGCTCGAGCCGCGCGCCGTAGGCCGAGTACTCGATGACCTGTTCGGCCGCCACGTTGATCGCGGCGTCGACCATCGCGGCCTCGACCAGCGCGCCGTCGCCGGTTTGTTCGCGGCGCTCGAGCGCGAGCAACAGGCCCACCAGCGCATGGATGCCGGCCGCGGGATCACCGACGCAGTACGGGGAGAGGGGATTGGCGTCGGGATAGCCCGTCATCCAGCTGAGCCCCGACGCGTCCTCCATGACGAACGCGAACGCGGGATCGTCGCGCCACGGCCCGTCGAGCCCGAACCCGGGCATGCGGACCATCACGAGATCGGGGCGAATGGCGCGGGCGGCGTCGAAGTCGAGCCCGATCTGCTCCAGGACGCGCGGTGTGTAGTTCTCGACGATCACGTCGCAGGTCGCGAGCAGCCGGCGGAGCGCGTCGCGCCCGCGTTCGTCGGCCAGGTCGAGGGTGACGCTCTGCTTGTTGGTGTTCAGGGCGGAGAAGATCCCACACCGCTCCCACCACTGATCCTCGGTGAACGGAATGCCCGCGAGCGTGCGAGTGCCGTCGGGTCGGGAGGGCGATTCGATGTGGATGACCTCGGCCCCGAGCAGGGCGAGGATGTGTGTGGCGAGCGGTCCGGCCCAGAACGCAGTCATGTCGAGCACGCGCAGGCCCGCGAACGGGAGCGGCCGCTCGTCGGTGGGCGTCGGGGTGGGGGACGACGACGCTTGCGGCGGCCGCGGCGGTGTCGCGTTCATCGCGGTGTGCTCACCGAGGCGCGGGGCGGGCTCGGGCGGGCGCAGCATCGAGGGTCGCATACGGAACGGAGGGCCGGGTTGCGTGAAGCCGTCGCGCGGGTTCTCGACGAACGAGCCGCGCACGCGGAAGTGGTCGGTTGCCGGAAGCGTGGCTCCAGTGCCGATCGGTGCGTGGGGGATCCGGAATGCCGCCGCCAGGTCGAGGATCTCCTCGACCGTGTGGTGGCCCGCCCAGTCGTGGATCAACTGCGCGATTGGCGCCCGGTTGGTGCGGAGCGAGGGATCCTCGCTCCACTCGGGGTGGCCGACCATCACCCCGAAGTCGAGCCACTGCTGACCGGTACCGGTGCCGAGGCCGACGAGCCCGTCACGCGCCGTTTCGATCCCCGGCGTCGGGATGGACCGGCCGGACCGGTACGGCCGGTCGGCCAGGTCGAAGAACGTGACCGGGTAGTAAGTGAGGCACAGCGCCTGCACCTCGAGCATGGACACGTCGACGAGCTCGCCGGGGTCGCCGGGGTCGCCGACCCGATGGCGCGCCCGCGACACCAGCGTGCCGATCGCGGCGTACGCGCCGCTGAGCCACTCGCCCACCTGACCCCCCACGGCGACCGGTGGTCGGTCGGGCGCGCCGCGGCCCAGCCCGATGATCCCGCCCGACCACGCCTGGAGGGTGAACTCGGTGGCCCGGCGGTCGCGCCATGGCCCGTCGAGGCCGAACGGGGTGATGGCGGTGACGGTGAGGTGGGGGTGGGAGCGCCGGAGCGCCGCCGGATCGAGTGCCGGGTGCGCGGCGAGACGCGAACCGCGCGACCACACGACCGCGTCGGCCGAGTCGAGCAGTCGGGCGACGGTCGCGAGGTCGTCGTCGCGATCGGCGTCGGCGACGGAGCTCGTCTTCGAGCACGCGAGGAAGCTGAACAGCGCGCCGTCGCCGTCGGCGGGGATCGCCGCGCCCGACGCCGACCAGCGACGCAGGGGATCGCCGTCGGGATCCTCGACTTTGATCACGTCGGCGCCGCCGTCGGCCAGGAGTTTCGTGCAGTAAGCGCCGGCGATGCCCGTGGACAGATCGACGACGACGTAGCCGTCGAGCGGAGACCCGGACGACGTCATGAACCGCTACGCGCTCCACCGGGGGCTCGACGTGAGCACCTCGGGTGCGGTGTCCGTGATCAGCACCGCTTCCTGCCCGATGACGGCACCCACCTCGGCGTCGGCAACGTAGCCGGTGACCGCGACGACCGTGCCCACGTCGAACCGCGCGGCCGCCGCAGTTCGCGGGAGGTCGCGGACCACGAGTGGTTCGTCGAGGCCCAGCCCCAGTCCGCGAGCGATCGGTACCCCGGGTACCGGTTCGCCGGCCGCTTCGTACGCGGCGAACAGCGCATCGCCGGTCGCTCCCGGCCGGCACGCCTTGGCGAGCCGGGCCCACAGCGCGTCCCACCGCCGGTACAGGTCGCGCGCGCGAGACGCGTGCCCGCTTTCACCCGCGAGCCAGGTGCGGCCGACCTCACCCGTGTACCCACCGGCGACGACGCCTGCGGCAAACGAAACGAGATCGCCGTCGCGAACCCGCGCGTCGCGACTGTGCCTCGGCGGTGTCGTGATCCGCACGACGTCCTGAATGGCCGGCGTCGTGACGCCGTGTGACGCGATGGCATCCATGAACACGCCGCTGAGCTCGCGCTCGCTGACGCCCGGATGTAGCCCGGCGACCGCCGTCGCGAGCCCGGACTCGGCGATGGCGATGGCGGCGCGGATTGCGGTCACCTCTTCGTCGGTCTTCACCCGCCTCGCTTCGCTGAGCGCGCGTTCGCCGTCGACCATCTCGGCCCCGGGGAATGCCGTCCGCAGGAGCCGCGCGAACAGCGGTGACAGCGCATCGGTGCCGACGCGTCGCGGTTCGACCGCGTCGCCGATGCGTTGCAGCACCGACACGAGGTTCATCGGGTTCCACGTGAGGCCGTAGAGGTGCTCGTGCGGGATCTCGTCGGGCACGCCTTCGTCCCATGTGCTCAGCAGGTGGACGGCGCCGGTGGCGCGTACGAGCACGCAACCCGGCGCGAACGCACGCGCCCCGGCGTTCCAGAGCAGCGGCGCGCCCGCGACGTAGCGGATGTTGGCGGGGCGTCCGAGCACGAGGATGTCGAGATCGTGCACGGCCATCGCGGCGAGGGCGCGGCGGCGGCGTCCGTACCGCAAGGCCCGTTCGTCGGGCAGGACGTCAGTCGCCATAGGGGTCGTAGGGGTAGTCGGTCAGGTTCCGGCAGCCGTCGTCGGTGACCACGAAGACGTTCTCCGACCGGTAGCCGTGGTGGCCCTCGTCCCACACGATCGGCTCGATCACGACGACCGTGCCCGTCTCGAACACGAGCCCGGCGTCGAACTCGTCACCCAGGTCGGAGCCGACGAACGGCATCTCCGCGCTGTCGAGCCCGAGCCCATGGCCGAGGTAGAAGTGGGCCATCCAGGGCCGCTCGCCGCCCACGGCCCGAGCGGCGCGGGTGAGATCGGCACCGGTGGCACCCGCGTGCAGCGCGCCGGTGGCGGCGTCGCTGATCGCGCGCCACTGCCGGTACTGCGCGTGCTGCCGAGCCGTCGGTTCGTTCCCGACGACCCACGTGCGCCCGAAGTCGGAGTGGAACCCGTCGCACAGGATCCCGGTGTCGACCCAGAGGACGTCGCCTTCGTCGAGCTCCCGCTCGGTCGTGAGCAACGGGCAGGCGATGTCGCCGTGGACCGTCCACGGGAGGTCGGCCTGCCGCCCGGGCATCACCTGCCAGATCGGGTCGAGGATGTTCGCATCCGCGCCGAGGTCGAACACGCGGTGGAGGAAGCGGGCGGTCAGGTCGGTCTGCCGCATCCCCGGCTGCAGGTGCGCCTGCACGTCGACCATCGCCTGCTCGGTGATCCACAGCGCGTGGCGGAGACCCGCCAGCTCGTCGGGTGTCTTGACCAGGCGCGCGGGTCCGAGCACCTCGCTGGCGGCGCGGGGCGGCCACTCGGCGAACAGCAGGTGCTGGTTGCGGTTCATCGCCGCGGTCATGTCGTCGACCGCCACCGCGGCGTTCGACGGGACCAGACCGCGCCACACCTCGGCGAACGCCTCGATGCCCTCGTCGAAGTCGAGATACGTCGCGCCGTGCAGATGGTCAGCGTCGAGCTCGAGGTCGAGCGCGGCAACATCGTCACGGAACGTCGTGAAGAGGTGCGGCGATACGTCGTCGGCTACCACGATCGCGACGGGGCGCTCGACGTTGGCGCGGCCCGCGTCGTCGAGCGGCCAGGTGGCGCCGGTGGCGTAGGTGACGTTGCTGTTGCCCAACAGGAGCAGTGCATCGACGCCCTGTTCCGCCATCGCCGCGCGCAGGCGGACACTGCGCGCCCGTCGCATGCGGGTGAAGTCGGGCTGCGTGGGGATGTCGATCGTCGTCATGCCGGCGGACCGATCTCACCACGGTCGCGGCGCGTTTCCCCAGGCGTGTCCACTGGAGTGTCCACTCGAGTTCCCCCCGACACCGTGGTCCGGCCCTCGGCGACTGCTGGTTGCGTTTTTACTTTGATATCGTAAGACTGTCAATGCCGCGCCACTTCAGGAGGCCAGCGTTGATCGAGACGAGTCCCTTACGGCCCACCGACCTGTTCCACACCGGGATCGTCGTCGACGATCTCGTTGCCGCCCAAGCGGAGTTCGGTGCGCAACTCGGAGTCACCTGGCTCGTCGGGGGAGGTGACGTCCGGATGGTCACCGACGACGGTCCCCGGATGGTGCACGCGGCGTACACGCTCTCGGCGGAGGGGCCGCACCACGTGGAGTTGGTCCAGGCGGTGCCGGGCACCCTCTACGCCGTCGGCGGCGCCCCGCGAGCCCACCATCTCGGCTATTGGACCGACGACGTGCCGGCGGCGTCGGCCGCGCTCGCGCGAAGTGGGCTGGCGAAGGAGTGCAGCATCGACGTGGGCGATGAAACCGCCCCGATGTGCGCGTATCACCGAGCGGGAGACGGGTTCTACATTGAGTTGGTGAGCTCGGCGATGCGGCGCGTGCTGTTCCCGTCGACCAAGCGACCTTGACGAACATTACGACGTCGAAGTAAATTCTGGAGCCCGTGCTCGTCGAGCACGAGCGCGGGCCGAGTGGGGGAGTAGCGCGCATGGAGAGAACCAGCACGCGCGAATCGACCGAGGTCCGGTATCCGTCGGGCGAGCTCGGTGCGCCCAAGGGGCGTCACGGCCACGCCGGTTCGGTCGACCTCGGCCTCCCGCCCGGGACCGAGGTCTTCTCCGCCGACAATCACATCTCCCTTGCCGAGGACATCTTCTACGAGCGCTTCCCTGCATCGCTGCGGGAGCGTGCGCCGCGCGTGTTCTACGAGGGCGACGCCTGGACCCTCGGGGTGGGGGGCAAGAACATGCTCCCGCCGGTGTTCACCAACGTGCTCATGCAGTACGACCCGCTCGCCGGTTCGAACACCGCCGACCTCGACGCACGCCTGGCCGAGCTGGCCTCCGACGGCGTGACCCGCGAGCTCGCGTTCCCCAACGCGATGCTCGGCCTCCTCGGCTATCCCGACCTCGAGGTGCGCGACCTCTGCTTCCGCATCTACAACGAGCACCTCGCGGAGCTGCAGGAGCGGGCCGACGGCCGTTTCTACGGTGTCGGACTCGTCAACTGGTGGGACGTCGACGGCGCCCGTCGCAGCCTGTCGGAGATGCAGGCCCTCGGCATCAGGACGTTCTGGATGCCGCTGAAGCCGGGCACCCACGCCGACGGCACACCGATCGACTTCAACAGCGAGCGGCTGGCCGGGTTCTGGGAGGCGGTCGACGACGCCCGGCTCCCCGTGTCGCACCACATCGGCGAAGGTCCGATCTCGTCGCCGTGCGCCACGAACGGCCTGGCCGTCAGCATGGTCCACCAGGCCGCGCCGTTCCGCGAGATGTTCGCTCGGTACGTGATCGGCGGTCTGCTCGACCGGTACCCGAACCTGCGCATCGGATGGTTCGAGGGGGGCATCAACTGGGTGCCGTCGGCCATCCAGGACGCCGAGCACATGTACGCGTCGTTCCACCACATGCTCGACACTGAGATCGAGCACGACGCCCGGTACTACTGGGACCACCACATGTACTCGGCATTCATGGTCGACCCGCTCGGTCTGGAGCTCGTCGACGACATCGGGCTCGACCGGGTCATGTGGTCGTCGGACTACCCGCACAACGAGAGCACGTTCGGCTACTCCGAGCGGTCCATCGCCGCGGTGGTCGACGCGGTCGGGCCGAAGGACGCGGCGAAGATCGTCAGCGGCAACGTGCTCGACTTCCTCGGCCTGCCGCCGGCGCGTGACGACGGAGCGCAATGACCGAGCTGCCCTCACCCGAGGAGATCGTCCTCTATCACAAGGACCGCGACACGAAGATCGCGACGATCACGCTCAACCGGCCGGAGCAGCTGAACGCGCCCACGATCGGCGCCCGGCTCCGGTACGCCGGCCTGCTCCACCAGGCGAACGTCGACGACGACGTGAAGGTGCTGGTCGTGCGCGGTGCCGGTGACAACTTCGGTTCGGGCGCCGACCTCCCCGAGCTCGCGGCGCTCCAGGCGGAGTCGCCGGAGGCTGCGATGCGGGCGGAGATGGACCTCGAGGGCGCCGACGTGGCGATCCCGCCGCCCACCTCCTATCGCGGCAGCGCCACCCTTCCGCAGTGGTACGCCGACCCGCGCGCCGGATGCCGCACCCTCGCCGACTTCAAGAAGATCAGCATCGTCGAGGCGAAGGGCTACTGCTACGGCTGGCACTTCTACCAGGCGGCCGACGCCGATCTCGTGATCGCGTCGGACGACGCGCTATTCGGTCATCCGGCGTTCCGCTACGTGGGGTGGGGCCCCCGGATGTGGTCGTGGGCCATGACGATGGGGATCCGCACGTTCCAGGAGATGGTCTTCACCGGGCGGCCGTTCACCGCCGACGAGATGGCCGACTGCAACTTCGTCAACCGCGTCGTTCCCCGCGGGGAGCTCGAGGCCGAGGTCGACAAGTACGCCACTGCCTGCTCGCGATCGCGTCCCACCGACGCCGTCGTGATGCAGAAGATGTTCTTCCAGATGATGAAGCAGCACCAGGGCGAGTACATGGGCAGCCTCCTCACCGCATTCCTCGAGTCGATGGGGAGCCGTGTCCGGTCCGACGGCGGCGACCTCATGCTCACGCAGGACGTCTACGACGGCGGTCTCGGCAACGCGGTCAAGATGAACGATGATCTGTTCCCGCCCGAGTTCCGCCTGAGCAAGAAGGGCCGCGCGCGTCCTGCCCCGGGCGACGACGAAGGGTCTGCGCAGTGACCGACGTCGGCGACGTCGCGCGAGGTGAGCGCTACTACCAGGAACTCCTCGACGACGACAGCCGGACCGTCCCCGAGAGCCTCCGCGCCACCGCAGTCGGGCCGCTCGAGCCGAGCGACCTCGCGCCGGCGCGCTATTTCGATCCCGCGTTCCACCGGCTCGAGGTGGAGCACGTGTGGCGCAGGGTCTGGCAGATGGCGTGCCGGGAGGAGCAGATTCCCGACGTCGGCGATTCGATCGTCTACGAGATCGCCGACGCCTCGCTCATCGTGGTCCGGACCGCGCCCGACGAGATCCACGCCTTCCACAATTCCTGCCTGCACCGGGGCACCCAGCTGCGCACGACACCCGGCCGGGTCAACTGCTTCCGCTGCCCGTTCCACGGGTTCACCTGGAACATCGACGGCTCGCTCCGCGAGATCCCGTGCGCCTGGGACTTCCCCGACATCGATCCCGCGACGTTCGGGCTCCCGGAGGCGCAGGTCGGTACCTGGGGCGGGTTCGTGTTCGTCAACCTCGATCTCGACGCTGTCGCCGCTCGAGGAGTACCTCGAGGACCTGCCGTGGCACTTCGTCGCGTGGCCCCTCGAGCAGCGCTCCGTCCAGGCGCACGTGGTGCGCATCATGCCGTGCAATTGGAAGGTGGCACTCGAGGCGTTCATCGAGGCGTACCACACCATGGCGGTGCACCCGCAGCTGCTGCCGACCGCGGCCGACACGCTGACCGAGTACGACATCTACGGCGCACACGTCAGTCGCATGATCACCGCGGTCGGGGTGCAGAGCGAACACGTCGCCGAGGTGCTCGACGACGCGACGATCGTCGCGACGATGCTGAACCGTCGCGACGGGAGCGTAACCGTCGACTCCGCCTCGAGCGCCCGGAAGGTACTCGCCGACAAGGTGCGCGCCTCCATGCACCAACGGACGGGCGGCGACTACTCGCACGTCACCGACGCCGAGGCGCTCGACGGCATCGAGTACTTCCTCTTCCCGAACTTCATGCCGTGGGCCGGGCTCCTGACCCCGTTCGTCTACCGGTTCCGTCCGAACGGAAACGACCCCGACTCCTGCATCGTCGACATCCTGAAGCTCGAGCCGGTCCCGGACGGCGAGGAGCGCCCGCCGCCGGCGCCGACGCGACACCTCGGACCCGACGAGAGCTGGGCCGACGTCCCCGAGCTCGGCACCTTCGGGCGGGTCTTCAACCAGGACGGGTCCACGTTCGGACGTATCCAACGCGGCCTGCACGCCGCGGTGACGCCGACCCTGCACCTGTCGCGCTACCAGGAGAGCCGGATCCGCCACTTCCACGCGACGCTCGACGCCTATCTCGCCCGCCACCCTTGAATCTGTCGCAGTGGCCGTCGGACGCGGGCGCGGCGATCGTCGACTCGACGATCGCCGGGATCCTCCGCGACGCCGCGGCCCACGCGCCTGACCGCACCGCAGTGGTGGCGGGCACGATGGACCCCGCGACGCGGGTACGACGCACCTACGCGCAGGCAGTCAGCGAGGCCGAGGCCATCGCGCGCGTGCTGGCGGCACGCTTCGCGCCCGGCGATCGGATCGCGGTGTTGGCGCCGTCGATCCCCGAGTCGTGTCTCCTCTCGTTCGCCACCGCGATGGCGCGTCTCGTGCTCGTACCGATGAACCCGCTGCTGCGCGCCGAAGAGGTCGAGCACGTCCTCGGCCGATCCGGCGCGGTCGCGACGTTCTGCGTTGTCGAGCATCGTGGCTACGCGGTGGCGGACGTGCTGGCCGGGCTGCTACCGAGCTTGCCGGCGCTCCAGGAGATCATCCAGTTCGACGAATGGCCTGCGCTCGTCGAGGCCGGGCTCGCCGACGACCGCCCCCTGCCGCCGCCGCTCCCCGACGACGTGGCGCAAATCGTGTTCACGTCGGGAACGACGGGCGCGCCCAAGGGGGCGATGCTCACCCACCGCGGGATGACCAACGCGGCGCGGTTCAGCGGCGACCGTTTCGACCTCCGACCCGGCGACGTGCACGTGAACCCGATGCCGCTGTACCACGTCGGTGGTCAGGCGGTCACGTGCTCGGTCGTGCAGGCCCGGGCGACGAACGTGCTCGTCCCGCAGTTCGACGCCGGGGTCGTGCTGGACCTGCTCGAGTGCGAACGGGCGACCCACACCGCCGGGGTCCCGACCATGTTCCGCGACGTGATCGCGCATCCGACGTTCGGCGCACGCGATGTCTCCGCGCTCCGCGCCCTCAGCACGGGGGGCGCGCTCGTACCCGTCGATCTCATCCGTCATCTCGAGCGCAGTCTCGCGGTGAGGACGACGATCATGTTCGGCCAGACCGAGACGTGCGGGTACATCTCGCAGACGTTCCTCGACGACGATCCCGACGACAAGTCCGCGACCGTGGGGACGCTCTTTCCCCACCTCGAGGGCCGGGTGGTCGCACCGGAGTCCGGGGCCGTGGTGCCGTTCGACGACATGGGTGAGCTGCAGGTCCGCGGGTGTGGCGTGATGGCGGGCTACTTCGACGAGCCCGAGCAGACCGCGGCCGCGCTCGAGCCCGACGGGTGGTTGCACACGGGCGACCTCGTGACGATGGACGAGCGGGGCTACCTGCGGGTGGTCGGCCGGCTCAGGGACATGATCATCACCGGGGGCGTCAACGTGTACCCGGCCGAGATCGAGAACGTGATCGCCGCCCACCCGACGGTCGCCGACGTCGCGGTGATCGGATGCCCGCACGAGCGTTGGGGCGAGACCGTCGTCGCCGTGGTCCGTCCCGTCCCGGACGCGGCGGCGGACGCACGGGTGCTCGAGGAGTACGCCCGCGAACGACTGGCGCCCTTCAAGGTCCCGAAGCAGTGGGTGTTCACCGACGACCTGCCGACGACCGCGTCGGGCAAGGTCCGGAAGTTCCTGCTCCGGGAGAGGTTGGCCGATGGCCCCGATTGAGCGCTCGGAGACGCCGTCGGACGGCTCAGGTCGTCGCGGACTCCGCGTCCGAGTCCGCGTCCGAGTCCGCGTTGGCGGCGAGCATCCGCTTCATGTTCCGGGGCGGCGGCCCCGCCGTCGTCCCGCCGTCGACTGGGAACACGATGCCGGTGATCTGCGCGGCGCGGTCACTTGCGAGGAACAGCATCGCCTCGGCGACGTCACTCGGCGTCCCTTGGCGCTGGAGGGGCTGCATGTCCCGGATGATCGCCGACTGGTCGAACATCGCGTTGATCTCGGTCGGGATGTGGGCGGGCGCGATGCAGTTCACGCGGATGCCGTAGCGAGCGAGGTCGATGGCGGCGCAGCGAGTGGCGTGGATCACGGCTGCCTTCGATGCGCGGTACCCGATGAGGCCGGCCCCGGCGTTGATCCCGCCGATCGACGTCGTGTTGAGGATCACCCCGCCCTCGTGGTCCTTCATGTGACGGCCGGCGCGCTGCATCCCCAGGAGCACGCCGAGCAGATTGACCGACATCTCACGTTCGAAGTCGGTGAAGTCCTCTTCGAGGAAGCGCATGTGCTCGCCGCCGGTGCCGGCGTTGTTCACCATCACGTGCAAGCCGCCGAAGCGCTCGACCGCGAGGTCGACTGCGGTCTGGACTTCGGCGGCGACGGCCACGTCGGTGCGCTGGAACGCAACGGCGCCGCCCAACGCTCCGGCCAATGCTTCGCCGCGCTCGGTGTCGACATCGGCGACGACGACGCGCGCGCCCTCCTCGACGAAGCGCTCGACGATGGCGCGCCCGATGCCGCGCGCCCCGCCGGTGACGATCGCGACCTTGCCGGCGAGCTCGTTGCCGTCGCTCATGCTGCACCACTCCGATACTGCGCGACACCGCGATACTTCGATGTCGCGACAACCTACGAGACGGCCTGGCGCCCTGCAAGATGCGCGGAGGGAACAACCGCATGAGCACGACTGGCTTCGAGAGCATCGACTTCTTCCGCGCGGGTGAGCTCTACCAGGACCCGTTCCCGTACTACGAGTTCCTGCGTTCGCACGGTCCCGTGTGGGCCGAGCCGCGCCGCGGCGTGTTCATGGTCACCGGCTACGAGGAAGCCATGGCCGCGTACAACGACACCGCGACGTACTCGAACTGCAACGCGGTGAGCGGGCCGTTCGTGAAGTTCCCCGAACCGTTCGTGGGTGACGACGTGAGCGACCTCATCGAGCGCTACCGCGACACGCTCCCGTTCAGCGATCAGCTCCCGACCTTCGACCCACCGAAGCACACCGCGCACCGGGGGCTGCTGCTGCGCCTGATCACGCCGAAGCGCATGAGGGAGAACGAGGAGTTCATGTGGCGGCTCGCCGACCGCCAGATCGACGAGTTCCTCGATCTCGGCGAGTGCGAGTTCATCGGCGACTACGCCGAGCCGTTCACGCTGCTGGTGATCGCGGACCTGCTCGGCGTACCCGAGGAGGATCACGCGACGTTCCGGGCGGAGTTGCAGGGCGACCAGCGCCCGGCCGAGAGCAAGGGCGAGAAGGGAGTCGTCGCGCACAAGCCGCTCGAGTTCCTCTACGACCGCTTCACCGGATACATCGAGGACCTGCGTGAGCATCCGCGACCCGATGTCATGACCCAACTCGCGACCGCGACGTTCCCCGACGGCACGCTGCCCGAAGTGCACGACATCATGCTGATCGCGTCCAACCTGTTCTCCGCGGGGGGCGAGACCACCGCGCGCATGCTCGGCACCGCGCTCCGGTACCTCGGTGAGCGCCCCGCGCTGCAGCGGCAGTTGCGCGACGACCGCTCGCTGATCCCCGCGTTCCTCGAGGAGTGCGTCCGGCTCCACAGCCCGATCCAGGGCAGCTTCCGGATGGCGCGCACGACCACGACACTCGGTGGTGTCGACATCCCCGCTGGCTCGACGCTCATGGTGCTCGCCGGCGCCGCCAACCGCGACCCCCGCCTCCACGACGATCCCGCCGAGTTCAAGCTCGACCGCGTGAACGGTCGTCAGCACGTCGGATTCGGGTGGGGCGCCCACGTGTGCGTCGGCGCGCCGCTGGCTCGCGCCGAAGGCCGGGCCAGCCTCGAGCGCATCCTCGATCACATGGACGACATCCGAATCTCCGAGACCCATCACGGACCCACCGGTGAGTGGCGTTATCGCTACGAGCCGATCTTCATGCTCCACGGCCTCGAGGAGCTCCACCTCGAGTTCACACCCGGACCCTGACGTGGTGTCGACGAGCACCGATCACCTCATCGGCACCACCAGGTACGCGGGCAACCGGGTACCGAGGGTCGAGGACGCCCGCCTGCTCACCGGGCAGGGAACATACGTCGACGACATCGTGCGCCCGGGCATGTTGCACGCGTGCTTCGTGCGCAGTCCGTTCCCGCGCGCGGGGATCGAGCGCATCGACGTCACGGAGGCACTGGCGGTGCCCGGCGTGCGCGCGGTCTTCACCGCCTCAGACGTGAACCCGACGCTCCACGAGCTCTGGTACACCGGGCAGGGCCCCAACTCGCCGACCACGCCGCTCCCTCCACTCGCCGACGGCGAGGTGCGCTTCGCCGGCGATCCGGTCGCCGTCGTGATCGCGGAGAACCGCTACCTCGCGGAAGACGCCGCCGAGCTCGTGATGGTCGACTACGTCGAGCTGTCGCCGGTCGTCGACTACGTCACCGCGACGGAATCCGACCAACTCGTGCACGCGGAGTTCGCGAACAACGTGGTGGGGGACTTGGGCGGGGGTGCGTCCGATCGGGTCGACGCCGCCATCGCGGCCGCGGCCCACGTCGTGCAGGAGACGATCTTCGAGCAGGCCTATGCGGCCGTGCCGATGGAGACGCGCGGGATCGTGCTCGAGTGGGCATCGGCGAGCGGAGAGCTCACAATCTGGGCGGCGACGCAGGCGCCGAACGAGGTTCGTTCGGTGTGCGCGCGTGTGCTCGGCCTGCCCGAG
Organism: uncultured Actinomycetes bacterium; assembly: GCA_963819735.1. Classification (GTDB taxonomy): domain Bacteria; phylum Actinomycetota; class Acidimicrobiia; order IMCC26256; family DASPTH01; genus CAWFXC01. Next base: position 459,640 of record CAWFXC010000005.1, read on the forward strand.
CACCGGATCCGGGTCGTGATGCGCGACACCGGCGGCGGATTCGGGCAGAAGGTGATGCCGCTGCGGGAGGAGGTGTGTCTCATGCTCGTGGCGCCGAAGCTGCCGGGGCCGGTCAAATGGATCGAGGACCGGCGCGAGAACCTGCTCGCCGCAGGTCAGGCCCGCCACGAGCACGCGGTCACCCGGATGGCGTTCGACCGCGACGGCATCATGCTCGCAACCGTGATCGATCACATACAGGACGCCGGCGCCTATCCGGTGCCGTGGCCGGTGTTCACCGGTGCCGCCGTCGGCATGATGTTCCCGGGCCCGTACCGCATCCCGGCGACGAGCTTCTCCCATCGTTCGGTGTTCTCGAACACCGTCGGACGCACCGCGTACCGCGGGCCGTGGGCGTTCGAGTCGGTCGCGCGCGAGGTGGTCCTCGACATCGCGGCGCGGCGTATCGGCATCGACGCCGTCGAGCTGCGGCGCCGCAACATGCTCGGCGCCGAGGATCTGCCCTACACGAACGGCAACGGCATGCCCTACGTGCACATGTCGCCGCGCGAGACCTTCGAGCACGCGCTCGAGATCCTGGGCTACGACGCGTTCCGGCGCGAGCAGGCCGCCGCGCGCGCGGCCGGCCGATACCTCGGTGTCGGCACGAGCAGCTACGTGGAGCCGACCACGCCGGGTATGGGCTACTACGCGAGCGAAGGCGCGACGATCCGCATCGACCCCACCGGGAAGGTGTGCGTCTACGTCGCGGGTGGGTCCACCGGCAACAGCCTGGAGACCACCGTGGTGCAGCTCACCGCCGACGCGCTCGGCGTACCGATCGAGGACGTCACCACGATCCAGGGTGACACCGCGCTCACGCCGTACGGCGCCGGAACCGGTGGCAGTCGCAGTGGGTCGATGATGGCCGGTGCGGTGGAGGTGACGGCGGCGGTGTTGTGCCACAAGCTCGTGGCCATCGCGGCGGCCAAGCTGGAGGCGGCAGCCGACGACATCGAGCTCGGCGGCGGCCGCGCCTTCGTCCGCGGCACGCCGACGGTCGGGATCACGGTGGCCGATCTCGCCGCGATCGCGTACAACCAGCCGGGCACGCTCCCGCCCGGCATCACCGCGGGGCTGGAGGCGAGCGAGCGGTACACGGCCTCGCCCATGCCGGTGTGGGCCAACGCGACCCACGTGTGCACGTGCGAGGTCGACGTCGCGACCGGTCGCGTGCAGTTGCTCCGCTACATCGTGAGCGAGGACTGCGGCCCGATGATCAACCCCGACGTCGTCGAGGGGCAGATCGCCGGCGGCACGGCCCAGGGGATCGGCGGTGCGCTGCTCGAACACCTGGCGTACGACGAGCACGGCAACCCCGTGGCCACCACGTTCCTCGACTACCTCGTCCCCACGATGTCCGACATCCCGCCGATCGAGTACGGCCATGTCGGCACCCCCGGCGCCGGGCCCGGTGGCTACAAGGGCGTGGGCGAGGGCGGGGCGATCGGCGCACCGCCGGCAGTGGTGAACGCGGTGGCCGACGCGCTCGCGCCGTTCGGCATCGACGTCACCCGGCTCCCGGTGCGCCCCGACACCATCGTCCGGCTCGTGCGGGAAGCCACGTCGCGCTAAGTGCACGCGTCGCCGGACTCCGACAACTCATCGAACACCGAACGGGAGGAACGACAAATGGGAGAGCTCGACGGCAAGGTGGCCGTCATGACCGGCGCGGGCTCCGGCATGGCGAAGGCCGCCGCGCGGGTCTTCGTGCGCGAGGGCGCCAAGGTGCTCGCGGCCGACGTGAGCGGCCGCGAGGAGCAGACCGCGGCCGAGCTGGGCGCCGCCGTCGTGCCGTTCCACGTCGACGTCACGAACGAGGCCGAGGTCGAGGCCATGTTCGCGGCCGCGTTCGACGCGTTCGGTCGGGTCGACGCGGTGCTGAACGTCGCCGGGCTCGGAAGCGGCGGAATGCTCGTCGACCTCACGCTCGAGGAGTACCAACGGATCATGGAGGTCAACCTCAAGGGCGTGATGCTCGGCACGAAGCACGGGGTCAAGGCGCTGCTCCAGACCGGGGGCGGCGTGATCCTGAACTGGTCGTCGATCGGTGGCATGAACGTGTCGCTGGGGACGAGCGTGTACTCGGCGACCAAGGCGGGCGTGATCTCGTTCACCAAGTCGGCGGCCATCGAATACGGGGCGGAGGGCGTGCGGGCCAACGCGATCTGTCCGGGCTTCATCGAGACCGAGATGTCGGGTGGCAAAGGCGCGGGCGAGCGGTTCCCCCAGATGATCCAGGGCTCGGCGCTCAAGCGCGCCGGTCAGCCGGAGGAGGTCGCGGAGCTTGCGTCGTTCCTCGCGTCCGACCGTGCGAGCTTCATCACCGGCGCGGTGATCCCCATCGACGGCGGCACGACGGCCGCCCTCCGCTGAACCGACATGCTGAACCGACATGCTGAACCGAGATGCTGGAACCGAGATGCTGAACGAGGGGAGTGGTGAAGATGCGTGAGCCCGGGATGGAGGCACCAGGGTGACCTCGACCGCGACGGGTGCGCTGTACTACGACCCCTACGACGTCACCATCAACGCCGATCCCTATCCGGTGTTCCGACGCCTGCGGGAGGAGGCGCCGCTCTACTACAACGAAGCCCACGACTTCTACGCCGTGAGTCGTTACGAGGACGTCGAGCGCGGCCTGGTCGACCGCGGCACGTTCATCTCGGGACGCGGCGCCGTCCTCGAGTTGATCAAGGCGAACATCGAGATGCCGCCGGGGATCCTGATCTTCGAGGACCCGCCCGGTCACACGATCCACCGTGCCCTGCTGTCGCGCGTGTTCACACCCCGGAAGATGAACGCGCTGGAGCCGCAGATCCGTCAGTTCTGTGTCGACTGCCTCGATCCGCTCGTCGGTGCCGGCGGTTTCGACTTCGTGGCTGATCTCGGCGCGCAGATGCCGATGCGGGTGATCGGCATGCTCCTCGGAATACCCGAGGAGGACCAGGCGGCGATCCGCGACCATTCGCACGAGAGTCTGCGCACCGAGGAGGGCGAGCCGATGCGCTACTCGCAGGACGATTTCGTGAGTGGCGCGATCTTCGCCGACTACGTCGACTGGCGGGCCGATCACCCCTCCGATGACATCATGACGCAGCTGCTGATCGCAGAGTTCGAGGACGCGACGGGCATCACGCGTCGCCTCACGCGGAACGAGGTGCTCACCTACGTCAACGTGATTGCCGGCGCGGGCAACGACACGACCAATCGGCTGATCGGCTGGGCCGGGAAGGTGTTGGCGGACCACCCCTCCCAGCGCCGCGAGCTGGCGGCCGATCCGTCGTTGGTCCCGAACGCGATCGAGGAGCTCCTGCGCTACGAACCGCCGGCGCCCCACGTCGGCCGGTACGTCGCGAGCGACGCCGAGTTCCACGGTGTCACCGTCCCTGCGGGCAGCGCACTCCTCTGTCTCGTCGGCGCCGCCAACCACGACGACCGGCGTTTTCCCGACGGCGAACACTTCGACATCCACCGCGAGATCGGTCAGCACCTGGCGTTCGGGTACGGCCCGCACTTCTGCCTGGGCGCGGCGCTGGCGAGGGTCGAGGGACGGGTCGCGTTGGAGGAGGTGCTGCGACGCTTCCCCGACTGGGATGTCGACATGGACAACGCGCGGCTCGCGCCGACCTCGACCGTCCGGGGCTGGGAGAACCTCCCGGTCGTCACCGGCGAGCGCTCGTTGTGATGTTCTGTGCCGGCCCCGCGGTTACACCCCAGCTGGGTCGGGATGGCCGCTGGCGGCGCGCTGCTTCTCGGTGAACGTGTACGCCCAGTAGAGGGCGCCGAAAGGAACGAGGATCCGCAGCAGGATCGGGAAGCGGTCCGTGTTGGCGGCGACGAGGAGCGAGATGGAGCCGACCACGAACGCGAGGCCCCACGCGGTGGAGATGACCCGGTTGATCCGGTGGAACTCCGCACTGTTCCAGAACTAGCGTGGCACTGATTCGCGGGCGTAGGACTCCGTGAACGGGTGCCCGATCAGGACCGATCCGAGCACGATGATCGTGAGCGCGATGTGCGCGCCGGCCTGCGCGTAGTTCGAGATGTCGCCCTGCGCGCTGGAGTCGGCCGCGAGGACCACGATCAGGAGCCCGACGAAGTACACGAGGCTGGCCACGTCGAGCAGGTGGACGTGCTGGTGCAGCAACGCGCGGCCGAGCACCACCACGGCGGCGGCGACCGCGCAGGCGGCCGCGTCCTCGAGTGTCGCGAAGCGGTCGACGACGATGAACAACAGCCAGGGCGCGAAACTCCAGATCAGTTCAGTCATCGTGATCTTCCGGTGGTGGCGGGGTCGTGACAACGTAGAGGTCGACGGCCTGCGCGCGCACGTGGCACACTCGCCGCGATGAGGGCTGTACGCGCGGTCGAAGGCGGAGTGGCAGTGGTCGACGTCGACGCGCCGCCCGGCCAGGGGGAGCTGCTCACCATGCGGGCGGCGGGGATCTGCGGCTCCGACTTCGGCTACATCGCGGGCGGAAGCCGCTTCCTGCTCGGGCACGAGCTGGTGGGTGTCCGGGAAGACGGCACGGCCGTCGCGGTCGAGGCGCTCTACGGGTGCATGGACTGCGACCTGTGTCGCGACGGCGCCTACAACCTCTGCCTCCGGCAGTCCGAGACCGCCCTCGGGTTCTCGGCCGACGGCGGGATGGCCGAGCAGTTTCGTGCCCCGTCGGTCCGGCTGGTGGCGCTCCCCGCCGGTCTCGACCCGGCCGACGGATCGCTGGTCGAACCCGCGACCGTGGCCTGGCACGGCGTGCGCCTCGGCGGCACCGGACCGGGGCGGACGGTCGCCGTCGTCGGCGGTGGCGCGATCGGGCAGCTCGCGGTGGCGGGCGCGCAGGCGCAGGGGGCCGACGCGGTCGCGCTCGATGCCCGCTACGAGCGCCAGCGGGAGATCGGGGAGCAATCGGGCGTCGGCCCGCCAGAGGGCATGTACGACGTCGTGATCGAAGCGGCGGGCTCGCCGAGCGCGTTGGCGCGCAGCATCGAGTTGGTCGCCCCCGGCGGTTCCGTGGTGGTGCTCGGCGTGCACATTGCCGACTTCAGCCCCGACTTCCTGAGCATCTTCCTCAAGGAAGCGCGCATCGTGCCGTCGATCGGGTACTGCCGGCACAGTGGTGGTCGCGACATGGCCGACGCCGCGGCCATGCTGGCGGAACGGCCGGACCTCGTCGACGCGCTCGTCACGCACCGCTTCCCGCTCGAGGATGCGGTGGAGGCGTTCCGGGTCGCGCAGGATCGGCAGAGCGGCGCAGTGAAGGTGGTCATCGAGCTCGGATGACCGTGCTCCCTGCGGTCGGACCCGCGGCCGCGGCGCGCCCTACGAGGTGGCGTTCGGCGGATCACTCTCCGCGTCACCCTGTTGCGCGTCACTCTGCTGCGCGTCGCGCAGCATCCTCGCCATCGATTGCAGGAGCTTCCAGCCGATCACGCCGTCCTGCTGCACGAGCGGACGGAATTCCCAGTACGTGAGCCCGTGGCACACGAGGTCGGTCGTGGCGGTGATCGTGGCCATACGTTGGCCTTCGTCGATCAGCGCGATCTCCCCGAAGTGGTCGCCGGGCCCGAGCGTGCCGCGCTCGACGCCGCGGATCGACACCGTTGCCTCACCCGAGTCGATGAGGAAGAACGCGGCGCCGCCGGAGCCTTCCCGGATGACGGTCTCGCCCGCCGCGAACCTCCGGAGCTTCGAACAGCGCGCGATCTGCTCGACTTCCTGCTCGTCGAGATCCGCGAAGAGTGGCACCCGCTGCAGGACCTCCGCCGGATCGCCCGCCTCGGCATCGGGCGCGGGCGCCGAGGCGCTCGACGCGCTCGTGGTGACCGCCCGGCACTGCAACAGGTAGAGGACGCCGTCGGCGAACGCGAACTCGATGTCGCGGGCCTTGCCGTAGACGGCCTCGCACCGGACTGCGAGCTCGTTCAATTGCGCGAGCTGGTCGTCGTCGAGGCAGAGCTTCTCGGTGCGCTCCGGCGGCACCTGCTCCTCGAACGTGCCCCCGTCGGGGAGTGAACGGATGGCGACCCGTTTGAGCCCGGGGTTGCGTTCGAGCACCTTTCCGGCGCGGTCGACGCGGTAGCTGTCGGGGATCACGAGCCCGGCGACCACCGCCTCCCCGAGTCCCCAGCTCGCCTCGATCATCCGCTCGTCGGCTCCGGTGACCGGGTTCTCGGTGAACATCACTCCCGCCGCATCGGGATCGAGCAACGACTGCACGACCACGCCGATGCTCGGGCGCGTGAACAACCCGACGCGTTGCCGGTAGGTGATGGCGGAATCCGAGTTCGCCGACCACCAGATCTCGCGCAGTGCCGACGGCACTTCGGCGACCGACGGCACGTTGAGCACCGTGAGGTGTTGCCCGGCGAAGCTGGCGTCCTTCCCGTCCTCGTCGACGGCCGACGAGCGCACCGCGAGCGGCGTCTTCAGTCCGCGCACCGCGTCGGACACCCGGGCGATCATCTCCTCGTCCTCGGATGCGACCGCTTCGACCACGGGTCCCGAGAGCGCGACGCCGGGCGGTACCGGGAGGCCGTCGCGGATGGCGTCGCCGAGCCCGACTGCCTTGGAACCGAAGATCGACAGTTCGCGCGCCTCGGCGAGCGGAACGACCTGCGTCACCCGAGCACCATGACGGTGCCGGCACCGCCGTCGACGCGTACCCGGGTGCCATCCGGGATGCGTTCGGTTGCTTCGCGCGTGCCCACCACGCCGGGGATGCCGTACTCGCGCGCCACGATCGCCGAGTGCGAGAGGAGGCCGCCGTTGTCGGTGACGATGGCGCCGAGGAGCGGCAGCAGGATGTTGAACGCTTCGGTGGTGGCCGGCGTGAGGAGCACGTCGCCCTGCTGGATCCGACCGAACTCCGACGGGCCGGCCACGAGACGGGCCGGACCCTCGTAGACGCCCGGACTCGCCGCCAACCCGCGCAGGCGGTCGTGCTCGTGCTCGGCTTCGGAGCTGCCGAAGAGCGAGTCCAACGCGATGCCCGTCGCCCGCATGAGGCGTCCGATGTCGGGCGGCAGGCCTGACGGGTCGGGCGGCGGCTGCGGCGGGTCGCCGATGAACGCAGGCGCTTCCTTGGCGGTGTGGGTGGCGCGGTACTCGGCGCGCGCGGCCAGCTCCTCGGCCGAGGGTCCGCCGGTGTCGGTGACCAACGCGCGCATCTCGCCGACCGTTGCGTCGACCATGTGCACGGGATCGTCGATCCGGCCGCGTGCTGCGACGCGCCGGCCGGCTGCGAGCGCGGCGCGACGCATCAGGCCCGAGGCCCAGATGTCGCTGTAGATGCCCCGCTCGTCACGGAGTCGGTACGTGAGGCGGGCTTCCCCGAGCAGCTCGTCGAACTCAGCCTGGTTCGCCTCCGGCACCCGGGCCCGCACCCCGGCGATCTTGTCGTCGACGTCGGCGCCCTCCAGGTCGCGTCCCGACACCGCGATGCGGATCGCGCGCACCAGCGCGTCGGGCAGCTCGAGCGCGGCGGGCTCCGAGATGTCGAACCCGTCGAGCGGGCGGTTGCCGATGAGCTCGAGGTAGCCGGTGACCGCGGCGCCCGACTCACCGTCGAGCGCGCGCAGGGCTGCGAGCACAGTGGCGGGGTCGTCGTCGGACTCGAGGATTGCGATCGCGGCCGGGTCCTGGGCGATCGACTTCAGCCGCTCGAGCTCGACTGATCCGCCGGCCGAAACCGGCGCCGCGCCCCGGAGGAGACCGAGCAGCTCGGCGTAGGAGATGCCCGTCCAGTCGCCCACGTGGGCGAGGAAGTCGCCGGTGGGGATCATCGCCCCGGCGGTGTAGCGCATGTGCTGCGTGATCATCGCGGAGTGGTGTTCGGAGCAGCGGGTGAGGTACGCCGCCAGGTCGTCGTCGGACAGCGAATCCGGGTCGACCGCCTGGATCTCGCGGTGCTTCGCGATCGCGTTCGGCTTGCTCGTCTCGTCCCACTCGCGCAGCTGCTCACGCCAGAGCTTCCCCGCGAACACCTCCTCGGCCCGGGCGAAGCGCTGCGGAACCTCTTCGTCGGGTACCGGCTTGGGCTGGTTGTAGGCAAAGCCGTTCAGGTAGGCGGTCTGCAAGCCGTCGATGAGCATCCCGTAGTAGCGCGCGAAGTCGCCCGTGCCCTTGATGAACGCGGTCGGGATGCATCTCGGCCCAGTAGTGCGTGACCGGGCGGGGGAAGTGCACGGCATCCCGTCCCCACGGCCCGGGGCCGGGCGCCACGAACTGCAGCTCTTCCGTCGACGTGGCATCCACCATCGGTATCGCTCCTCGATCGGTTCATTTGGAACGCCCTCACCGGCAGGCGGATTATGTGCGCTCGACCACCGAGGCGCAACCACGCGTCAGCCGACCGCGTCGAGACCGGTGATCTCCGTGAACAGTTGCCGGAACGACTGGTCGAAGTTGGTCCGACACGGCCCGGTGAGGGCGCGTCGACGGGTCGGATCGGCGAGGGCGCCGGCCGGACTGCCGGGTACGGACCGGACGTCGATGCGCCCGTCGCGCCCGGACCACGCCGCCGCGTCACCGACCCACTGCTGCACGGTGGTGACGTCGTCGCCGCAGAGGTTGGTGATGAACGCCGGGTTGCCCGCGGCCTCGAGCAGCGGCTCGAGCATCCACTTGATGTCTTCGATGTGGATCGGGGAGTGCGGCGTGGGATCCGACGGGGCGACCATCGTCTGGCCGGCCATGACCGCGTCGATGTGCATCGCGGGGAAGGTTCCCGGCAGCCCCATGAGCGTGTTCAGCCGGGGGATGACCACCGGGAGATCGAAGGCGCGGGCGCAGAACCGGGCCACGCTCTCGACCCCGAGCTTGCAGGCCGGGCTCGTCGGTGCGTACGCGGTGGCGCCCCGCCCGATCGGATCCGCTTCGCCGTAGGCCCACCAGGGATCGTCGTTGGCCGAGTAGATCCCCATCCCGGACATCACGAGGGCGGCCTTGGCGGTTCGGCAGTGCTGCAGGATCAGGCCCGCACCCTCGACGTTGGCCCGCATGGCGTCGTCGAGCTGGTCGAGGTCGGCGCGCAACCACGCCAGATGCAAGAGATAGGTGAAGTTGTCGGGCAGCTCGTGGAAGTCGCCACTCGCCAGGTCGACCTGCCGGACCTGCACGCCGGACGCCTCGAGCGCTTCGCGGGTGGAGAGCGCGCGCGTCGGCGCGGGGGTCGCGACGGCGTGGTAGGTCTCGCGCTCACGATCGACCGACTGGCCGAGCCGGGCGAGTCCCCAGACCTCGTTGTCCTGCGCGAGGTGGAGCGCGAGCGCGGACCCGATGGTGCCGGTCACGCCGGTGACCAGGATCCGCTCGTCAGTGATCACGAGTCGATCCCGAATCGTCGCGTGTAGAAGCGAAAGCGCGCTCGCAGCCGGTCGGGGTCGAGGCCGAACTCCTCCGCGGTGTACCGGTGCGCGCCGTGTTGATCCTTCGGGTGATCGTCCAGCCATCGCTGGACCGCCTGCTGGGACTGCTCATCGAAGTCCATGCCCGCCCATTCGCACACCGCGGCGACCGCGCCGATCGGATCGTTCATCATCGCGTCGTAGTGCAGATCGAGGTTGCGCGCCTCCGGCACCGTACCGCCGTCGCGCGTGGCCAGGCCTCGGTGCAGCGACAGCTCCTCCATCACGACCCATTCGGCGCCGAACTGCTTGCGATCGAAGTCGGGGGTGTTGCTCTCGCGCATCAGCCCGGTGAGGCTGAGCGCCGACGGCAGCACGACCGCCGGATCGCGGTGCGTCCACACGAGGAGTGCGTCGGGATACGTCTCGAGCAGCGCGTCGAGCGACAGGAGGTGCTTCGGGTACTTCAGGACCCAGCGGCCGGGGTTGTGCCACTGCAACTGCTGGAGGGTCCGTCGGTGCGCTTCGTACATCGGCGTGTAGTCCGCCCCGAGGTACCAGTCGCGGTAACCCGGGATGTCGAACGACGCCATCCACGCCTGGTTGAGGAAGCTCCAGTCGTTCAGCAGATTGCACTGCTCGGGTCGTGTCGCCGACATGGGGTGGCGGATGAGCAGCTCGGCGGGTAGCTGGTCGAGGGCGGCCTGTACCTCGGCGATGCGGGGGTCAGTGGCGAAGGTGGCGCGCTCGGGCGGCGGCGACGGCGCCGACATCTCCCACATCAACGGGCCCCGGAATCCGGTCACGCACGCGAGCAGCGCGTGGAGATGCGTCGAGCCCGAGCGCGGTGGTCCGACGATGAAGATCGGCGCGTCGATCGCTTCGTCGGCGATACCGGGATTCTGCGCGCGGTCGGCGACGAGGCGAAGTCGCTTGACCAGCACGCCGGTCAACATCTCGTTGACGCGCGCCTGCACGCTCCCGGAGACCCGCGCGTCGTCGTTGAAGGAACGCACGAGGACGTGGAGCGCGTCGGTGAACGGCAGGTCGCCGTAGTCGTCGAGCGCGGCGATGCGGATTGCATCCGCCAGCAACTGCTCGACGGAGAGCGTTCCCGCCTCGTCGCTCGGCTCGCGCACCGCACCCATCAGGCGCCCATTCCTCTCGTGTGACTCAAGCCGGCGCGGGTCGCACCCGGGCCAGGATCGCCGAGCCGCGGCGACCGCGGCCTCCGTCTTCGATCAGGTTGACGCGTACGAGGCCCTCCGACGGCGGGCCGACGAAACGGAACTCGGTCACGATCGGCGAGACGCGGTTCTGCGCGAGGTAGCGGATCTCCATCTCGGTCACCACGTGGAGGTCGGTACCGAGCGCCCGATGGTGGTCGGCGAGGTCCTCGGCCGCCGCCTCGGCGAGCGCGGCGACCATTGCGCCCTGGAGCGCGCCCGCCGGGTTCAGGAGGTCGTAGCGCAGGTCGACGGAGGCGACGCCGCGGGCCCGGTCGAGGGTCTCGATGCCGACGGCCTCGCGGACGGGGATGTCGAGTGGCGGGGCGGTGCCGCGCGCGACGACGCCCGCGGTGTCGATCTCGATCTTCGACTCGCCCTCCCGGCGGGGGACTCTCGCGAACCCGGCGAAGCACGTGCCCCACTCGGTTCCGTCGACGAAGAGCGGCGCCTCACACGTGACCGAACGCCGCCCGGCGCGCAGGGTGGTCGACCACGACTCGATGCTCGCGGGCGGCGGGGCCAGCGGCGCCCGCACCGACAGCTCGGAAGTGAACAGCCACGACTCGACGTCCTGGTCGACCGGCACGCCGGTCACCACGTCGGTCAGGTAGACGATGGCCGCGGCCGGCACCACTCCCCGCACGCACAGCGCCGTCGGCGGATGGAGGATCCCGACGAACCGGTCGTCGTCGAGCCGGAACGACACGCCGAGCCGGCTCGGGATCATGTGGAAGTCGGCGGGGACATCGGTCACGGGAGGCGAAGCTAGCGTCCAGCGTGACCTTCCTCACTCAGGAGCACGCATGACTACCGCGCCGCCCGTACCCGACACGATCGAGCAGGCCCTCGACCCCGCGTGGCTCACCGACGCACTCGGCCTCCGCTTTTCGGGCATCGAGGTCACTCGGGTCACGCCCGGACCGGTGGTGGAGCGTCTCTCCACCAACGCGCGCTTCCGCATCGAGTGTGCGGGAGGCCTCCCCGACGGTCTCGTGCCCACGCTGTGCGTGAAGGGCTACTTCGGTGAGAAGGGGCGCCCGATGGCCCACGTGGGTGAGCCGGAGGCGCATTTCTACGCGACGCTCGCCGAGGCGACCGGCGTGCACACGTTGCGCAGCGTCTACGCCGACGTGAACCCCGCGTCGCACCACGGCGTGGTGATCACCGAGGACGTCGTCGCCGCGGGTGGTGAGTTCCTCGACGCACTCTCTCCGTACACGCCGGAGCAGACGGCGCAGAGCCTCGCCCAGTTCGCCCGGCTCCACGCCGGCACGTGGGGCGTGAACGACCTCATCGACGAGCCGTGGCTCGCCTCCCGTATCCCGTCGTACTTCGCGTACCGCGGCGTCGACGACATCCAGAAGAACTTCGACGGAGCAGTCGGGGTCGATGTCGCGCCCGAGGTGCGCGACGCGCAACGCCTGGTCGACGCGCTGTGGGTGCTCGCCGAACGCAGCGAGAGCCCGGGTTGGACGGTCATCCACGGCGACGCCCACGTGGGCAACATCTTCCTGGACGCCGACGGCGCCCCTGCACTCGTCGACTGGCAACTCGTGCAGCGCGGCCACTGGGGCATCGACGTGGGCTACCACATCGCCTCGGCCCTCACGACTGCCGATCGCGAGGCCCACGAGCGCGATCTCCTCACGCACTACCTCGAGTGCCTGCGCTCGCACGGCGTCGACGCGCCCGGATGGGACGACGCGTGGGACGCGTACCGGGCCGGGATCGTGTACGGCTACTTCCTCTGGGCGATCACGCTGGTCGTGAAACCGGCGATCATCCAGGTGCTGCTGCAACGGCTGAGTGCGGCCGCCGCCGCGCACGATTCCTTCGGCGCGATCGGCGTGTGAACCCGCACGCGCCGGTGGACAACGTCCTACACTCCCGTGGCGCCCGGCGGCAGGTAGAGATCGGCACAGGCCGTTCCGGCCGGGACGACTGAACGGGGAGTCTCATGTTCATTCTCGCCAGCGAATGGCACGTCGGCCAGGTGTTCTGGTCGCTGCTCGAGTTCGCGCTGTTCTTCATCTGGATCTGGCTACTCATCATCGTGTTCTCCGACATCTTCCGGAGTCACGACATCGGTGGCTTCGCCAAGGCGTTGTGGGTGATCTTCGTGTTCATCGTCCCGTACCTCGGGGTGCTGGTGTACATCATCGCCCGCGGCCACAAGATGGCGCAGCACGCCGAGCAGGCGGCATTGGCGCAGGACGCCGCGAACAAGGCCTACATACAGGACGCGGTGAGTACCGGCAATGTGGCGGACGAGATCCAGCGCCTGGCCGACCTCCGAGCGGCGGGGACCATCTCCGACGCCGAGTTCGAGCAGCTCAAGGCGAAGGCACTCGCCTGACCTCGGTGACTGACCTCCCGGTGGCGCGTCCGTGCGAACGCCGGACGCCCACCGCGGAGGGCCACGAGGGTCGACGCGAGAAAAGCTTCGATCGCCGGTGATCAGCTGTCGAGTTCCTCACCTCCCGTTCGTCTCATGGGCGACCAATCCGAGGAGGAGGAACTGATGAAGTACATGCTGTTGATCCACCAGGGCACCACCCCGACCCCGCTCGACCCGGAAGCATGGGCGACGCTGTCGGAAGCCGAACAGCAGGAGATCTACGCCGCCTACCAGTCGATCAACACGACGCCGGGCGTCACCCCGGGCAACGGGCTCCAGCCGCCCGAGACGGCAACTACCGTCCGGGTGCAGGACGGCAAGACGATCACGACCGACGGTCCCTTCGTCGAGACGAAGGAAGCGCTCAACGGCTATCTCGTCTACGAGGCCGACGACCTGGATGCCGCGATCGAGCTCGCGGCGCGGATTCCCGCCGCCCGACTCGGCGGCGCGATCGAGGTGCGCCCGATCATGGAGTGGTAGCGATCCTCGAGCAGACGTTCCGCGACGAGTGGGGTCGCGTGCTCGCCACGCTGATCGGACTCCTCGGCGACTTCGATCTCGCCGAGGAAACCGCGCAGGAGGCGTTCGCGATCGCCGCCGAACGTTGGCCGCGCGACGGGTACCCCACCAACCCGCGCGCCTGGCTGGTGACGACGGCCCGTAACCGCGCCGTCGATCGCGTACGTCGCGATCAGACGTTGGCGGCGAAGCGGAGTCTGCTCTCGGTGCCGGACGCGACGGAGGCGGAGGACACGATGGACGCGACCGCGTTTCCGGACGAGCGACTCGAGCTGATCTTCACCTGCTGTCATCCCGCGCTCGCGATCGACGCGCAGGTGGCGCTCACGTTGCGGACCCTCGGCGGTCTCACCACCGACGAGATCGCGCGCGCCTTCCTGGTGCCGGAGCCGACGATGGCGCAGCGGTTGGTGCGGGCGAAACGCAAGATCAAAGCCGCCGGCATCCCCTTCCGCGTGCCCCCCGCTCACCTGTTGCCGGACCGGCTGGCCGCGGTGCTCGCGGTGGTCTACCTGATCTTCAACGAGGGCTACCACGGGCGTAGTGACCTCGCGGGAGAGGCGTTGTGGCTCGGGCGCGCGCTCGTCACCCTGATGCCACAGGAGCCGGAGCCGCAGGGCCTCCTGGCGATGATGCTCCTCCACGACTCCCGGCGCGACGCCCGATTCCACGACGGCGATCTCGTGCTGCTCGCCGACCAGGACCGCGCACTGTGGGACGCCGAGCAGATCATCGACGGGCAGGCCATGCTCGATCGAGCGCTCGCCCTGGGTGGTCGGGGTCCGTACGTGGTGCAGGCCGCGATCGCCGCGTTGCACGCCGAGGAGCCGCGCGACCTGCGCCAGATCGCCGCGCTCTACGGCGAGCTGGCTCGCCTCACCGGCTCGCCCGTGGTCGAGCTCAACCGGGCGGTCGCGGTGGCCGAGGCCGAAGGCCCCGAGGCGGGTCTCCGCATCGTCGATCAGGTCGATCTCGACGACTACCGCTACCTGCACTCGACGCGTGGAGAACTGCTGCGGCGTCTCGGTCGCACCGAAGAAGCGCGCGTCGCCTACCGCCGCGCGCTGGCGCTGGTCCACGACGACGCCGAGCGTCGCCTGCTCGAGCGCCGCCTGGCGGACCTCGGGTCGTGAGCGAAGCCGACGGGGACGCGCCCGACTCCCACGTCGATCCGAGCCGATCGGGCCGCGTGGACCTGTACTGGATCCCGTTGGGCGCGGGCGCGCACGTCGTTAGGATCAGCGGCCGTTTGTTCGAACGGGTCGCGGCGCGGGCGCAACAGCGGCCGCGCTGCGACCTCTACCACTCGGCGCTCGAGGTCCGTGTCCCGGAAGGCCGTTTCGTCATCGAGCAGGCGCCGATGATCGACGTGCACGGCGATGCGCGGGGAGTGGTGGCCGACGGCCCGGTCGGCACGAGATGGGCCGGACGCTTCCGGCTCTTCCGCTACGAGATCCGACGCTGGCAAGACGGACGGATTCCCGACGTGTACGACGCGATCGCGAGCCCGGTGCGGTTGAGTGACGATGTTGCCCACGCGCGTCGCGTGCTCGACCTGCTGCCTTCGATCCCCACTCCGGTGTGGGGCCGCGACCAGCTCGGCGCAGGGGAGATGTGGAACTCGAACTCCGTCACCTCGTGGGTACTGACGCGCAGCGGAGTTGATGTCGCGGCGATCCACCCGCCGCCCGGCGGGCGCGCGCCCGGGTGGCATGCAGGCATGGTGGTCGCGGCGCGCCAACCCTGAACTACGCCGCGGGTGAGGCGCTTCCCGCAGTGACCCGACGCATGAGCCGTTGCTCGGGCCAGTAGGTGCCTTCGCCCATGTGCACGGTGGCGCGCTCGTCCCAGATGGCGACGTCGCCGACCGCCCATCGGTAGCGGCACACGAAGCGTGGCGCTCGCATGTGGTCGAACAGGAACTCGAGCAACGCGCTGCTCTCCGTGGGGTGCACTCCGACGATTGACTGCGTGAATCCCTGGTTCACGAACAGTGCCTTCCGGCCGGTGACGGGATGCGTCGTGACGACCGGGTGGGTGGCGCCGGGGAAGGCTTCTAGGATCGGCCGCCCGGCTTCTTCGCCGAATCGTTGCATCACGATGTCGTTGAACGCCGCGCCTTGGCTGTGGAATGCGGAGAGGCCCTCGAGAAACGTCTGCATCGCCGTCGACAACGCGTCGAAGGCGTCGCACGTGTTCGCCCACATCGTGTCGCCACCCCGCTCGGGCACCACCACCGCGCGCAGCACCGCAATGTCGGGAACCTCGGCGTGGAACGTGTAGTCGGTGTGGAAGTGCGAGTCGACACCGGGTTGGTAGTCCTCGGTGCCGACGCTGCCCATGACCGACGTGTCACCCATGAATGCGCTAACCGGGTGGGGGTGCGGCACGGCGAACGTGCTCGCGAGCGCGACCTGGGCGTCGTCGTCGATCTTCTGATGGGGCAGGAACACCACGAGGTGATCGAGCACCGCCTGGTGCAACTCGTCGAGTTGGAGTGGGTCGAGCGGCGCCGCGAGGTCGACGCCCTCGACGCGGGCGCCGAGGGAACTGGCGACCGGGGTCACCTCGATCGTCGTGTAGCCCACGGCGTGCTCCCTCTCGCGATGGTGGCTCTCGAACTAAGTTAGAGGGCATGGGTGCGCAGGTCAAGGCACGGGTCAAGGCACGGGTCAAGGCACAGGTCAAGGCACAGGTCAAGGCACCGGTCGAGCGACCGCGGCCGCGATTGGGCCGGGACCGGATCGTCGACGCCGCCCTGGCCCTCATGGACGAGCACGGCGTCGAGTGGCTCACGATGCGGCGACTGGCCGATGCACTGGGCGTCACCGCCCCCACCCTCTACTGGCACCTCCCCGACAAGGACGCGTTGCACGACGCGTGCGTGGATCGTGCGTTCCGCGAGATCGAGATTCCGGTCGCCGACCCGCAGGACTGGCGCGCCGCGATCCGCACGTTCATGTCGTCGATGCGCACCCAACTCGGTGTGCACCCGAGCGTCACCCAACTCATGACGCGTTCACACCCGGAAGCCGTGTCGCGCATCGCTTCCGGTGCGATCGTCCTGATGCGATCCTCCGGCCTCGGATGGGACGACGCGTTTCTCTATTGCCGGATCATGATCTGGCGCATCGTCGGATTCGCGAGCATGGAGTACACGTTGCGCACCGCCTCCACGCTGCATCGCCCGGAGACAGCGCACGCGCGCGGCGCGTCGCCCGCGCGGTTTCGGCTCGAAGTCCCGTGGCCCGACGACATCCCGCCCGAAGCCCGCAATGCGTCGACGCTGGTCGACCTCGACCTCATGTTCACCACCGACATCGAGATGTTCATCATCGGGGTCGAACGCGCCAACCGATGAAAGTGCGCGGGAGATGCGGCGCCCGACGTCAGGAGACGTCGAGTACGACCTTGCCGACGTGCGCGGCGCTCAACAGGTAGCGCTCCGCCTCGGCCGCGTCGGCGAACGGGAAGACCCGGTCGATGACCGGCCGGATGCGACCGTCGGCGAGCGCGGGCAGCATCACTACGCCGGCGGCCGCGTAGGCCGCGGTCAACATCGCGAGCGTGCGGCTGCGGAACGTCGTCCCGACGAGTGACACGCGCTTGCGCGAGAGCTCGTCGAGGTTGACCTCGCCGTGGCCGCCGCCGATGCGCCCGATCGAAACGATCCGTCCGCCGATCGCCGCGGTCGCGACGTTGTCGCGCAGCGCCGGCGCGCCGACGCTGTCGAGGATCACGTCGAAGCCGTGCCCGTCGGTGGCGGCGAGGCAGCGCTCGACGTAGTCGGGCTCGCCGGCGACCACTCCGGCGTCGAAGGGCAAGCCGCTCGCGGCGAGCCGGTCGAGCTTCGCCTGGCTGGTCGACGACGCCACCACGGTCGCGGCGAAGAGGAGCCGGGAGAGCTGGAGCGCGGCGACGCCGACCCCGGACGACGCGGCGTTGATCAACACCGTCGCGCCCGGTGCGAGGCCGCCGGCGAGGGTCAGCGCGTCGTGGGCCGACACGAAGGTGATTGGTACCGCAGCGGCTTCGGTCCACGAGAGATTGGCGGGGACGCGGAAGCACATGCCGTCGCGGAGCGTTGTCAGCTCGGCGAACGCGCCGCCTCCCGTTCCCATGACCCGGTCGCCGGGCGTCCAGGCGGTGACGCCGTCGCCGACGGCCAACACCTCGCCCGCCGCTTCCGATCCGAGCGGGGTCGGTGCGGGTACGTCCGGAACCTCGGGCGCCCGCACCGATGGTCCGGCGACGTGGGTGCCGGCGAGCACGTAGCGGTCGGCGGCGTTGAGCCCGGCCGCCCGAACCTGCACCAGCAGCTCGCCCGGCCCCGCGCTCGGCTCGGCGACGTCGCGCAGCACCACTTGGCCGGCCTCGCCGAAGAACGCCTTCATGTGCCCGGCTCGGTCGTCGCCCGTTCGATGTCGTACAGCTCCTCGAACCCGCCCGTGGTCCCGAGCTCGCGGTACACCGCCATCAGGTCCCGTGGATCGAGGCCGGATCCCTCCCCGCGTTGATGGCGTTCGAGGAGATCCTTGGTGGCCCGGTAGATGGCGACGTGGGGCGTGATCGAATCGATGAAGAGCCCGACGCCGGCCGGCGGTTCGTCGACCGCCTGGTCGAACAGGCCGATCGTCGCCAACGGCACGTCGACCGCGGCGCCGACGCGCGCGAAGTCGGCGGCGGTTGCGGGAATCGGGATCAGGATCACGTCGGCACCGGCGTCGACGTAGGCGCGCGCCCGCGCACACGCCGCGTCGATCCCTTCGTGACGCACCGCCGCGGTGCGCGCGATCACGAGGAAGTTGGGATCCCGGCGCGCCGCGACCGCCGCCGCGACCTTGGCCGCCATCTCGTCGGTGCCGACCAGGTGCTCGATCCCGCGGTGATGGCTGACCCGCTTGGGTGCCACTTGATCTTCGAGCTCGACTGCGGCCGCGCCCGCGGCCTCGAACTCCCACATCATGCGGGTCACGTGTACCGGGTCGCCGAACCCGACCGCGCCGTCGACGATGATCGGCAGGTCGGAGCGACCGGAGATGGCGCGCGTCGCGTCGGCGAGCTCGTCGATCGAGAGCAGCGCCTCGGAGACCGCGAGCGCGAACCCCAACGCGCCGCCGCTCACGTAGCCGGCGTGGTACCCGAGCTGCTCGGCCAGCCGGGCCGTGAGCGCATCGAGGCACAGGGGCACCGGGGTGAACTGCCGGGTGGCGACCCGCGTCGCCAACCGGCGGCGGGTTTCGGCGATGTCCATCAGGCGAGCCTGCACGTCGGCAACCTATCTCCGCGTTCGGTCGGCGTCCGGGGAATCTCGCGGCGCGGCGCGTGATGCGTCGCGCTCGTCGTCGCGGGTCACCCCCGGACGTGTGGAAGACGGGCCATCCGATCTCGGTCCGCCAGCGGGTGGTGTCGGGCGTGTCGGCCGGGCCGACCGCGTAGTACTCGCGAATCGGTCCCTCGACCCCGAGGGCGTGGTGGGTCACGTATGTACCGAGTGCCCCGTACGACAGGTCGATGTCGTCGTGGGCGCCGCGGTGCTCCACGATGGCCAGCTCGGCGGCGGGAACGATCAACTCGCGGGTGCGTCCCGAATCGGGTGGGGCGATCGTCACGGGCACGAAGACCGTCGCCGCCCCGCGCTCGAGCTCGAAGAGGTCATTGGCGTAGAGGCCGCCGCCGGGGCCGGCCGGCTCGATCCCGTGGGCGTCCAAGCCGGCATGGATCTCGTCGAAGGCCTCCGACCACCACGCCCCGATCTCGTCACGCGCCACGATTCCGCTGACCGCCACCGCCCGGGTCGCGGGCACCGGTCGGTGCTCGACCGTGATCCGCGCGTCGGGCTGCTCGAGCAGGTTCCGGAGGGATGCCACCGCGGCTTCCGTGTGCTCGAGCTGCTCCTGGAGCCGGTCGAGGTGCGCGGCGATGAGCGCGTTGCGGGCGGTCACGTCGGGTGCGCCGAGCACCGCCTTGACATCGTCGACCGGCATGCCCAGGTCGCGGAACCGCCGGATCACCTGGGCCGTCGGGATCTGGGCGGTGTCGTAGTACCGAAACCCGGTCTCGGCACTCACGTCGACCGGCTCGAGGAGTCCGACCCGGTGGTAGTAGCGCAGTGTCTTCACGCTGAGCTGGGTCATGCGCGAGAAGTCGCCGATGGTCAGGCCCGTGTTCACCGCCACAGTCTCCACCCTCCCCCGAGGGGAGAGTCAACGTCCGACACGGCCACCGCGTTCGCCCGCCGCTTGAAACCGCGCGCAATCGCTTGACCCTCCCCTTGGGGGAGCCCCCACACTCGAATCGTCACCGACGAATCGAAGGGGTCGACATGATCGAAGCATCTCCTGCAGTCATCAGCCGCTACCTGAGCGCGGCCGACGAGAAGGATCCCCACGCATTGGCCGCGTGCTTCACCGTCGACGGCATCGTGGTCGACGAGGGCGTCACCTACCGGGGCCACGACGCGATCGTGGGTTGGCGCGAGAGCCTGCTCGGCAAGTGGGAGTACACGTCGACCCTGACCGGTACCGAATCCGTGAGCGCGACCGAGCACCTGGCGTTCGTCCACGTCGAAGGCAATTTCCCGGGAGGTCAGGCCGATCTGACGTACCGGTTCCGGTTGGCGGACGGGCTCATCGCGGAGCTGAGCATCGTGGAGTAGCGCCGTGGATAGGCTCGGCCCATGAGCGTGAGCAGCGCGGTCGGCCCCCACCACCTCGACTGGCTGGCCGCCGCGGGCCTGAGCGGTCCCGTCTACGACACCCTCCTCGACCTCGACACCGAGTTGTGGACGAATTCGTTCGACCCCCGGCTCATGGAGCTGATGCGCATCCGCACCGCGCAGCTGCTCGGCGTCACCGCAGAGATCGAACTGCGGACACCACGCGCGCTCAGTGCCGGTCTCGACGAGGAGACGATCGCCGAGTTGCCGCAGTGGCCGACGTCACCGCGTTTCGATGCCCGCGACCGCGCCGCGCTCGGTTGGGCGGAGCAGTGGATCCTCGACGTGCACGGGATCACCGACGAAGACGCTGCGCACCTCCAGTCGCGCTTCACCCCGCGCGAGCTCTCGGGTCTCACGATGGCGATCTCGGTGTTCGAGATGTTGATCCGCGCCCGCGCCGCACTGGATCCCGGGTCATGAGCACCGTGCGCACGCGACGCACGACGACGGAGTCTCCATGCGGATGAACCCGCCCGAGGGTGGCAGCACGATGTTCGAGTTCGATCCCGAGCTCAACGCGGTGTTCCTCCGCTTCTACGGCACGTTCTGGTCGCAGGGCGTGCTCGATCAGGCCACCAAGGAAGTCGAACGCATGCGGAGCGCACGCGCCGTCGGCTGTGAGACGTGCCGCAATCTGCGGTTCGCCGGCGCGCGGGAGGAGGGCCTCGACGAAGCGGAGCTCGCGAAGGTCGACGACGGCTACGCGGAGACCGATCTCTCGCCCCGCTGGAAGACGGCAGTGGCCTGGTCGGACGCGATCACCGGCTACCCGATCACCGACGCGCCACCGCGGCGAGCCGAGACGGAACAAGAGTTCCCGGGGGCTGAGCTCGTCGAGCTGACCCTGCAGGCCGGGCTGGCGGTCGCGTTCGCCAAGGCCATGGTCGCGTGGGGTCCCCAGCCGCTCATCCCGGTGACCGTCGTCCCTACTCCCGACGCCGACTTCGAGTACGTGCAGCCGGAGGCCATCGACTCCACCCCGTGACCGGCGTAGTTGTCGATGGCGCGAGCGCCGTCCTACGTTGCGCCGGATGCAGCCGGGGGAGACGGTCAGGCGGGCGTCCGATACCGAGATCGGTCGCGGCGTCCCGGTGCCGGTGGCGTTCCTGCGCACGGTCCGCGAGCGCGAGGGGCTGGTCGCGCTGCGGTGGCCGATCGAGGATGGCTGGGCCGAGCGCACGTGGGGTGAGTACGCCGATCTGACCGCGCGGGTGGCCGGCGCGCTGCGCGACGCCGGCGTCGGGCCTGGCGAACGGGTCCTGCTGATGATGGGGAACCGGTACGAATTCCACGCGATCGACCTGGCGGTGATGCTGCTCCGGGCGACGCCGGTGTCGGTGTACAACACGTCGTCGCGTGAGCAGGTCCGGCATGTGCTCGTGCACTCGGGGGCCACGTTCGCGGTCGTGGAACCGCAGTTCCTGCACCACTTCTCGGAGACGATCGACGAGTTGCGGGCGATCATCGCGCTGAGTGACGACCCGCCCGAGGTCGACGGTGGCGCGCCCGTGCACAGTTTCGATCGCCTCGTGCGCGACGCGCGCCCGCTCGATCTCGACGTGCTCGCGAACGCGGTCGACCCCGCCGACCGGTGCACGGTCGTCTACACGTCGGGGACGACGGGTCCGCCGAAGGGGGTGCAGCTGACCCACGCGAACATCGCGTGGCTCATCGAGTGCCTGCGCGAGCTCACCGGTCCGCTCACGGGTAAGCGCATGTTGCAGTACGGGCCGATGGCCCACGGCGCGGAGCGGATGCTCTGCCACTACCAGCACATGAGCTTCGGGTCGGAGGTCACGATCTGTCCTGATCCGACGCGCATCCTGGAATTCGTGGGCACGGTGCGACCCCACATGTTCTTCGGCGCGCCGCGGATCTTCGAGAAGCTGCGCGCGATGGTGGTGGCGAGTCCGTTCGCCGACGATCCCGACGCCGCCCGTCGATTCGTCGGGCTCGACGCGTGCGAGATCGCGTCGATGGGGTCGGCGCCGATCCCCGCGGAGCTCATCGCCTGGTTCGCCGGCATCGGGATCCCGATCTCCGAGGCGTACGGGCTGTCCGAGGCGACCGGCCTGGTGGCGTGGGACCCGTTCGAGCTGCGGGCCGGGAGTGTCGGGCGGCCGGTCCCGGGCATCGACGTGCGCCTCGACGACGACGGCGAGATCCTGGTGCGCGGCGGCAACGTGTTCCCGGGTTATCTCCACGATCCCGAGCACACCGCGGCGGTGATCGACGATGACGGCTGGTTGCGCACCGGCGACATCGGCACGTTCGACGACGACGGCTACCTCCGCATCGTCGACCGCAAGAAGGACATCATCATCACGGCCGGGGGCAAGAACGTCTCGCCGGCGAACATCGAAGCCCTGCTGCGCGCCTGTCCGCTCGTCGATCAGGCGTGTGTCGTGGGCGACGGCCGTCGTTACCTCGTAGCGATCGTCGTGCCCGACGTGCCGGCGGCGCACGACGCCGCAGATGATGCGTCGATCGATCCGGGTGACCGCGCCGCGCTCGCCGTGCATCCGCGGGTGCTCGCCGCGCTCGACCGCGAGGTCGCGGACGTGAACGCCCGTCTCTCGCGGCCCGAGCAGGTCAAGCACCTGCTGGTGACCGCCGACGAGTGGACGCCTCAGTCGGGCCTGCTCACGCCGACGCTGAAGATCCGGCGCCCGCAGATCGCCGCCCGCTACGCGGCCGAGATCGAGAACCTGTACCGCGATGGTGAATCGCGGTGATCGGCGGGGCGGGTCACGACCATCCACTGCGGGCGGCGCTTCGCTCATTACCGTCGGGTATCAGCGAAGCGGGCAGTTGGCTGGAGAGGCCGCAGTTCTCGAAATCGATGGAAGATGCCCCGGCTGCCTGCCGGGGCAGCTTCATCTCCGCTCAGCCCATGTACGCGGTGAGCGGCTGACCGCAGGTCTCCGGGACCAGCTCACCGTTGACGGTGCGCCGGATCGTCATCGGGCACGTCGGCACCGCGGCGCCCTCGTTCTCGGGCTCCACCTTGCCGTGCGTCGGGCACCGGTATTCGATCCGCATCCCCACCTTTGTACCCGCGCCGCGGCCCACCCCATGCACAGCGCCCGAATCCGGGTAGCGTGCGCGCATGGGTGGAGTCCAGCTCCGGCGCTACGAGATGAAGCCGGGCGAGATGGATGCCTTCGTCGAGGCGTGGCGGGGTGCAGTGGTCGTACGGCGGCAATACGGCTTCTCGGTGGTGCTGGCCCTCGTCGACGAAGCGCACAACGAGTTCGTGTGGGTGGTGAGCCACGACGGCGACTTCGCCGCCGCCGAGCAGGCCTACTACGCATCGCCCGAGCGAGCCGCACTCCCGGTGGATCCGGGCAGCTTCATCGTGACGCCCCACGTGACGATGGTGCGTCCGGAGCTCCTCCCCGGATAGCCGGGCCGGCGCCTCGCGGCTCTGGCTACTGCTTCGCCAGGAAGTCGAGCAGGGCCCGGTGCAACTCGGGTCGGGAGTTCGCGTTGTAGTGGTGCCCGGGCACCCGCACGAGGGTCGCGTGCAGCCGCTCGGCGAGGGGAGTGGGATCGCCGGCGTTCTCGTCGTCGTCGCCGACGATCAGGATCACCGGGAGGTCGATCTCGTCGAGTCGATCACGGGTGTCGACCCACGGGGTGCTCATGAGGGCCACCAGCGGCTCGCGATCGAGACCGGCCATCACCCGGAACCGACGCAACGCCGGGTGCTCGATGTCGTCGGGATCGTCGGCCTCGAGTGCTTCCACGAGGTGTTCACGCGTGTCGGGGCCGCCGTCGATCCGCCCCACGCTCTCACCGATCCCGAGCAGTGCGAGCGCGGTCACACGCGGTTCGTTCGGCGCGAGCCGCAGCGCGGTGTGCCCGCCCATCGAGTACCCGACGACGATGCAGTCGTCGATCTTCAGGTGGTCGAGCAGTGCTTGCACGTCACGCCGCATGGCGTCGTCGGCGTAGGCCGCGGGATCGGTGGGCTTCGACGAGAGGCCGTGACCGCGGGCGTCGAACGCGATCACGCGGTAGCCCTCGTCGAGCAGTGCGTCGAGGATCCCGGCCCTCACATAATTGATGTTCGTGTCGGCGGCGAAGCCGTGGAGGAGGAGCACCGGGCGGCCGTCGCCCTGGTCGTCGTAATAGAGCGAGAGGCCGTCGAAGCTGTCGAAGGTCGCCATGGGGCAGCACGGTAACGCGGAACCCGCTCGCGTTACCCTTCCCGGCATGGGAGCACTTGACGGACGGGTGGCCATCATCACCGGCGCCGGTCGCGGCATCGGCCGTGAGCACGCACTGCTGTTCGCCCGGGAGGGCGCACGGGTCGTGGTGAACGATCTCGGCGGTGCGGCCGACGGCACCGGGGCCGACGCCGGGCCCGCGCAACAGGTGGTCGAAGAGATCCGCGCCCTCGGGGGCGAAGCAGTCGCCAACATCGACAACGTCGCCGACTGGGAGGGCGGGGAGCGCCTGATCCAGACCGCGGTCGACGCGTTCGGTGGGCTCGATGTGCTGGTCAACAACGCCGGCATCCTGCGCGACCGCATGCTCACCAACATGTCCGAAGACGAGTTCGATGCGGTCGTCCACGTGCACCTGAAGGGCCACTTCGTACCGCTGCGTTTCGCCGCCGCCTACTGGCGGGAGCAGTCGAAGGCGGGCAATCCGGTGAACGCGTCGGTGATCAACACCTCGTCGACCTCGGGACTGTTCGGCAACGTCGGCCAGGTCAACTACGGCGCGGCCAAGACCGGCATCGCCACGATGACGATGATCGCCCAGATGGAGCTCGAGCGGTACGGGGTGCGCTGCAACGCGATCGCGCCGTCGGCGATCACGCGCCTCATCGCCACCATCCCGGGCCGCGAAGACGCCGCCGCCACCACCGACGACGAGTGGCATCCGCGCGACCCCGCCAACGTGTCGCCGTTCGTCGCCTACCTGGCGACGGCCGACTGCCCGATCAAGGGGCGCGTGTTCTGGGTCGCAGGCGGCGACGTCGGCCTGTTCCAGCCGTTCGCCATCGTCGACCGCATCCACGTCGACCACCGCTGGACGCTCGACGAGCTGCAGAAGGAAGCGGCGCACTTCGCCGACTTCGAGTTCAACCTGGGGAGGCCCTACTAGCCATCGGCAGGACTGCCGAACATCTCGGAGTTCGCGCTCGCATGTGTACGTGAACTCCGAGATGTTCCGGGGTGACGTGGGTGGTCAGCGGGGTGGGCCGGCGAGGGCGCCGCCGTCGACGACGAGCGTGTGCCCGGTGATCCACCGGGCGCCGTCGCCCGCGAGGAAAAGGGCCGCCGGCGCGATGTCGTCGGGCTCGCCGATGCGACGCAGGGGGAGTTGGGCCGCGACCGCGTCGCCGGCCGTCTCCCAGAGCGCGCGGGCGAAGTCGGTCTTCACGAGTCCCGGTGCGATGCAGTTCACGCGCACCCCGGGCCCGAGCTCGACGGCGAGGATCTTGGTGAGGTGGATCACCGCCGCCTTGGTGGTGTTGTAGACGCCGATCGCGGCGTCGCCCCGGAGCCCCCCGATCGACGACAGATTGATGATCGAGCCCCCGTGTTCGCGCATCCACGCCCGCCACGCGAGCTGGGTCCACACGAACGTGCCCCGGACGTTCACCTGGAACGTCTTGTCCCACGCGGGCAGTTCGGCGTCGATGGTCGCGCCCATCGCCGGGTTGGTGGCCGCGTTGTTGACGAGCACGTCGATGGCCCCGAACCGTTCGATGGTCGCCTGCACGCACGCCGCGGCGTGGTCGGGCTCGCCCGCATTCGCGGCGAATGTCGAGAGTTGCGCGCCCGGCACCTCGGCCGCGATGCCCCGCGCCGCCTCGTCGAGCCCTTCCTGCTTGCGCGAGGTCAGCATGACCGCCGCGCCCGCACCGGCGAACGTGGTGGCGATCGCCCGGCCGATGCCCTTCGACGCGCCGGTGACGATCGCGGTCTTCCCGGCCAACTCGTCGGTCATGGCAGGCAGTCTCGCGCGGGAATTCGGGCCCCGACCTCGGGGAGAACCCTCGCCGCCGCGCTCACGCGCGACGATGGGCGCATGGCCGGAGTGGAGACCGCGGAGCGAGCCGCGCCGTCACCCGCGCCCGCTCCCGCGTCTCGGCTACATCCCGGCGTTGGACGGCCTCCGGGCGGTCGCCGTCATCGCGGTGCTGCTCTACCACGGCGGTCAGGCCTGGATTCCCGGCGGGTTCCTCGGGGTCGACGTCTTCTTCGTGATCAGCGGCTATCTCATCACGTGCCTGCTGCTCGCCGACTTCCAGCAGCATGGCCGCGCCGGGCTCAAACGCTTCTGGTACCGCCGCGCCCGGCGGCTGCTCCCCGCGCTGTTCACGATGTTGTTCGTCGTCTCGCTGTACGCGTTGCTCTTCCTCCCCGACGTGATCTCGCAGCTGCGGGGCGAGGTGATCGCCGCCCTCCTCTACGTGGAGAACTGGTTCCTCATCTTCCGGCACCTCTCCTACTTCCAGAGCGCCGGCCGGCCACCACTGCTGCAGCACGTGTGGTCGCTGGCGGTGGAGGAGCAGTTCTACCTGCTGTGGCCGATCCTGCTCGCGATCGGCCTCGCGGTATGGGGCAACAGCCGCCGGAAGTTGCTCATCGCCATCATCGTCGCGATCGCGGCGTCGACCATCGAGATGGCGATCCTCTATCACCCCTACACCGATCCGTCGCGCGTCTACTACGGCACCGACACGCGCGTCGCCGCGTTGCTGGTGGGCGCGGCGCTCGCGTTCGTGTGGGCACCGTGGCGCATCTCCGGTAGGGCTGGCCGCAACGCCGGGATCATGCTCGACGTCGTCGCCGTCTTCAGCGCGATCGCGCTGATCTGGATGTTCCTCAACGTCGGCGAGTTCGATCCCAACCTCTACCGCGGCGGATTCCTCGTGGCCGCGCTGGTGTCGGCGGTGCTGATCGCGTCGACGGTGCATCCATCGTCGCGGCTCACGTCGTGGGTGCTGGGCTTCGCGGTGCTCCGCTGGATCGGCGTGCGCTCGTACGGGATCTATCTGTGGCACTGGCCCGTCTACATGGTCACGCGCCCGCATTCCGACGTCCCGATCACGGGCCTCCCGTTGTTGGCCATGCGGCTCGCGATCACGTTCGTGATCGCGGCCGCGTCGTACCGGTTCATCGAGGAGCCCATCCGCCACGGCGCCATCGAGCGGCGGTGGGCGGTGTACCGCAACTCGACCGGTGAGGCCCGGCGCAAGCTGGCGACGGGCTTCGCGCTCATGGGGGTTGCGCTCACGGTCGTGGTGGCGATCATCGCGGTCGGCCTGGCCGGTGGCGGCACGCCGAAGGCCCCCGGCGGTTTCCCGGCCGCCGCCGCGGTGGTGCTGAATCCGGGATCGTCGCCGACCACGACCCGGCCGGGTCAGGCCTCCACGTCCACGTCGACCCCGTCGTCGTCGGCTCCCGCGACCACCACCGTGCCACCCACCACCGCGCCCGCCCCCAACAAGGCGCCGGCCGCGGTCACCGCCATCGGGGATTCGGTGATGCTCGGTGCGGCCAACGACCTCCTCACCACGATCAACAACATGTTCGGCGCGCCGATCACCCGCGTCGACGCGAAGGAGAGCCGCCAGTTCTCCGCCGGGGTCGACCTGCTCCAGCTCTACAAGGGAGCCGGCCTCCTCGGCCAGGACGTCATCGTGCAGCTCGGCACCAACGGCACCGTCGACCCCGGCGACTTCGACCGCATGATGACGCTGCTCAGCGGCGCCCAGCGCGTGGTGATCGTGAACGTGAAGGCCGACCGACCGTGGGAGCAGGAGGTCAACGACACCCTCGCCGCCGGGGTCAAGAAGTACAAGAACGCGGTGCTGGTCGACTGGCACGCGTACGGCAGCGCCCACCCGGAGTTCTTCTACGACGACGGGATCCACCTGAAGCCCGACGGCGCCCAGGCCTACGCCCAGCTCGTGGCCAGCGCCCTCGGCAGCGGCACGCCGTAACCGCACCGCCGGGCCTCTGGGCGGCCCCGCCCGCCACGGAGGGTGGCTGACCCCCCTGCCGGGTGGTCCGTGTGCCAAGCTTTGAGGCCCTCATGCGACCTCTGACCCGAACACTTTCCACCTTCCTCCTGACGGTCGTGATCGGCGGTGTCGCCGTGGGCGCGTGTCTGGCCGCGCTGATCCCGGGCACGGTCGAGATCGCCACCGCGCACCACTACACGTCGAAGCAGGTCGGGAAGTTGAGCGCGCTCGCGCAACCTTCCACGATCTACTGGGACGACAACACCACCTCGATGGGTTCGCTCGGGCTGCAGGTGCGCGACCCGATCACCAACATCGACGAGGTCCCCACCCGGGTCATCGACGCGGTGATCGCCACCGAGGACCGCTCCTTCTGGACCAACGACGGCATCGACCTCGGCGCGGTGTTCCGGGCGTTCCTCACCAACGTCACGTCGGGCAAGATCGTCCAGGGCGGCTCGACCATCACCCAACAGCTGGTGAAGAACCGCATCCTCACGCCGAAGCGCGACGTCAACCGCAAGGTCAAGGAGATCGAGGACGCGCTCCGCCTCAACAACAAGTTCTCCAAGCAGAAGATCCTGGTGGAGTACCTCAACACGGTCTACTTCGGGCAGGGCTCCTACGGCATCAAGGCGGCCGCGTCGCGCTTCTTCCTCACCACCGACCCCGGCAACCCCTATCCGCGCGGCAAGCGGCTCGACGAGCTCACCATCGGTGAGGCCGCGCTGCTCGCCGGGGTGATCTCCAACCCCGAGGGCGACAATCCGTTCACGTACCCCGACCGCGCCATCCGCCGCCGGGCCGACGTGCTGCGGTCCGAGGTCGAGCAGAAGTACATCACCCAGGCCCAGGCCGACGCCGCCAACCAGGAGCCGATGCCCACGGTCAAGCCGTCGGCGGAGCTTCGGCCCACCAGCTTCCTCACCGCCGAGGTGCAGAACCGCCTGCTCGCCGATCCCCGCCTCGGCGCGACCCCGAAGGAGCGGCTCGACGAGCTGCTCAAGGGTGGGTTGAAGATCTACACGACCTTCGACGAGACCCTGCAGAACGAGGCGGTCGACGCCACCAACAACGCCAAGCCCCAGAAGGGCGCCGATTGGATCGCGTCGCTGGTGGCCATCGATCCCACCACCGGCGCGGTCAAGGCGATGGTCGGGGGCCCCGACTTCGCCGACAACCAGTACAACGTCGCCACGCAGGATCCGGGGCGCCAACCCGGCTCCACCTGGAAGGTCATCACCCTCGCGGGCGCGTTGCAGAACGGCTACTCGCCGAACGACAGCGTCGACGGTTCGGCGCCGTGCTCGGTTCCGAGCCACTTCGGCAACGTCAACACCACCAACGCCGAGGGCGGTGGCGGTGGCATCGAAGACATCTGGAGCGCGACCGCGGGCTCCATCAACTGCGCGTTCGTGCGGATCTCGACCAGCGTCGGCCAGGACAAGCTTATCCCGCTCGCCCACAAGATGGGGATCACCCAGACCCGCCCGACCGTGCCCAACGACGAGATCCTCACCCTCTCGATCGGCTCGATCGAGGCGACGCCACTCGAGATGGCCACGGTGATGGCCACCATCGCCGACGGCGGGCTGCACCACGCCGCGTACGTCGTCTCGAAGGTCGTCGCCCCCGACGGCAAGGTGCTCATCGACAACACGACGACTCCCGGCGATCAGGTGATCGACAACGACGTCGCGAACTGCGAGCAGAACGTGCTCCGCGGCGTGGTCACCGGCGGCACGGGGGGTAACGCCGCCATCTCCGGCCAGGAGATCTTCGGCAAGACCGGCACCACCGACGACGAGTCCAACGCCTGGTTCATCGGCGCGAACCCGGCGGGCGGGCCAATGCAGCTGGCCACCGCGGTGTGGTTCGGCAACCGGGTGAGGAACGAGCCCGGTGCCGGGTTCGGTGGCGACTCGGCTGCGCCCATCTTCCGCGCGTTCATGAGTCAGGCCCTCGCCGGTCAGCCCGACACCTCGCTGCCCGACGAGGGACCGGTCTGCCAGCGCGGCGGTGAATACGTGAACCCCGACGGCGGCCGCGACAACAGCGGCCCCCCCGCCGCGCTCACGCCCGCAGCCCCCGCCGCGCCGGCGGCCCCGGCCGCTCCCGCCGCCCCGGCGGCTCCGGCAGCTACGGTCCCCGCGGTGACCACGCCCGCACCTGCACCTGCATCCACCCCATGACCGACGTCGCCGAGCTCGAGGCCCTGCTCGTGCTCCAGGAGCACGACGGCGCACTCGACCGGCTGCGCCACCGCTTCGAGACACTTCCCGAACGCCAAGCCCGCGCGCGCGGTGAGGCCGAGCTTGCCGCGCTCGACACCCGCATCGCGACGCTCCGCGCCGAACGCGACACCCTGGCACGGGAAGAGCAGAAGCTCGACGACGAGGTGCGCTCGCTCGCGGCCAAGGCCAAGGAAGTCGACTCGAAGATGTACTCGGGTGAGATCAGCTCACCGCGGGAGCTGCAGTCGATGCAGGCCGACATCGATCAGCTGAAGAAACGTCAGGGTGAGTTGGAGAACCGCGAGCTCGAGCTGATGGAAGCACGCGAGCCGCTCGACGCCGGCCTCACCACGCTCGACGCGGAACGCGCCGCGCTCGAAGCCGAGCTGGCCCGGCTCCAGGTCTCGCTGAGCGAGGCGGAGGGCGTGATCAACGGCGAAGCGCAGGTGGAGCGCGCCGCGCGCGACCAGGTCGTGAGCGGCATCGATGCCGCGCTCGTGGCCGAGTACACGCGTTGTCGGGCGCTCACCCAGGGAACCGGCGTCGCCCGACTGGTCGGCACCACCTGCCAGAGCTGTCACCTCTCGATCCCGGCGACCGAAGTCGAGCGGATCAAGAAGTCGGGCACCGGCGAGTTGGCCTACTGCGACAACTGCGGCGCCATTCTCGTCCACTGATGCTCGACGCGCTCCTCGTGTTCTTCGACGGCGGCTCGCGCGGTAATCCGGGGCCCGCGGCGATCGGCGCCTTGGTGCTCGATCCGGCGAGTGAACCGCCGACCCCGCTCGCGACCATCAGCGAGCGAATCGGTGAGACCACCAACAACGTGGCCGAATACCGGGCCCTCATCGCTGCACTCGAGGCCGCGCGTGCCTACCCGGCGCGTGTGATGCGGGTCAGGGGCGACTCCTTGCTCGTGATCGAGCAGCTCAGCGGGACGTGGAAGGTGCGCCAGCCGCACCTGCAGACGCTGCACGCGCAGGCCCTCGCCCTCCTCGACGATTACGACGAAGTGGATCTCGCCCACGTGCCCCGCGAGCAGAACGTCGACGCCGACTCGCTCGTGAACGCCGCGCTCGACTTACCCTGAGGCCCGTGTTCTTCTGGTACATCGGCCTGTCGGTGTTCGGAGTGGCGACGATCTTCCGGAGCACGGGAGTCGACTACCGCTACATCGCCGTCGGTTCCCTCCTCCCGCTGGTCCTCGACATTCCGTTCGGGTATCGCGCGTACGGGTATTCGTTGCTGTTCGCGGTGGCGATGCTGGTGATCGTGATGGTCGGCACCATCGGCCGCCCCCGGCTGCTGCGCCGACGCCTGCTCTGCCTCCCGATCGGCGTGTTCGCGGGGCTGATCCTGTCGGGCGCGTTCACCAACAACACGCTGTTCTGGTGGCCGTTCCTCGGTACGTCGTTCTCGCACGACGCGCTGTTGCCCGCGTGGTGGGTCGTCGTGATCGAAGAGTTGATCGGCTTGTTCGTGTGCTGGGTACTGGTCGGGCAGTACGACCTCTACCTGCCCGAGCCGCGCGAGGAGTTCTTCCGCACCGGTCGCCTCAAGGCGTCGAGCTGACGCGGCGCCGCCGGGCCCGCGATCGCCTGACTACTCGGCGCGTACGGGAATGGCGATGCGCACCGGCTGGGCGGGCCGGGCGTGGGCGCCGTCGGCGTCGACCACGAAGCGGCCCTCGCCGGGACCCTCGGCCGCGGGCATCCCCAAGGCGTCGAGCAGGGCGTGGTCGTCCTCGGCCGAACGGCCGGTGGTGGTGAGGTAATTGCCGATGATCAGCGCGTTGGCGCCCGCCAGCAGGCCCATGGCCTGGAGCTCGCCCAGCACCTTCTCCCGGCCACCGGCGAGCCGGATCCACGCGCTCGGGAGCACCAGCCGGAACAGCGCGATGGCCTGCAGCGCCTCCCGCGGCGACAGCAACTCGGAACCGCCGAGCGGAGTACCGGGCCGCGGATCGAGCAGGTTGATCGGGACTTCGCAGGGCTCGAGCGCCGCGAGTTCGAACGCGAAGTCGATGCGTTGCTCGAGCGTTTCGCCCATGCCGAGGATGCCGCCGCAGCACAGCTCCATGCCCGCGTCGATCGCAAGCTTGGCGGTGGCCACGCGGTCGTCCCAGCTGTGCGTCGTGCAAATGGTGGGAAAGACCTCGCGGCAACTCTCGAGGTTGTGGTTGTAGCGGCGCACGCCCGCGGACGCGAGCCGTTCGGCCTGCTCGCTCGTGAGCAGGCCGAGGGAGCACGCGACCTCGAGCCCGGTCTCGCGCTGCACGAGGTCGACCGCGTCGATCACCTTCCGCAGCAGACGTTCCTCGGGCCCGCGTACGGCGACGACGATGCAGAACTGGGTGGCCCCCGCGGCGCGGGTGGCGCGGGCGGCGGCGAGCACTTCGTCGAGGTCGAGGAACGGGTAGACGTCGACGTCGGACTCGTGCCGGGCCGACTGCGAACAGAACGCGCAGTCCTCCGGGCACGCACCCGACTTCGCGTTGATCAGGCTCTCGAGCTCTACTTCGGGCCCGCAGTACGCGAGCCGCACGCGGTGGGCCAGGGCGACGAGGTCGGGGAGCTGGTCGAGCGGGGCCTGCGCCACCGCCAGGACCTCGTCGCGGGTGAGCGGGCGACGCTCGTCGAGGAGCGCGGTCTCTGCCCTCGCCAGGGCGCCTGATGCAGCAGTCATGGGGGAGCAGCCTACGTGGGCAGGGCCCCGTGGCCGGGCTCGAACCCTCGGCGGTGCTTCTCGTTCGCCTGACGCCCACTTCACGTTCGCCTCACGAACGATGTCGACACTGGCACAATGAATTCCGTGGCGCGTCGACGGCTGGGGACGCGGATCCCGCTTCCCGCCAACCTGGAGAGCCGGACGATCCGCTCGGGCGGGGAGGACCGCACCTATCTCCTCTCCGTCCCCGAGACGGTCACTGCTTCCCCGTCGGTTCCGCTCCTGTTCGACTTCCACGGCGCGACCTCGGGCGCGACGCAGCAGGCCGTGTACTCGCGTCTCTCGCGGACGGCCGGCGCGGCCGGGTTCGTGGTGGTGACGCCGCAGGGTACGGGTCGCATCACGCACTGGACCCCGCCCGGCCGTCCGGGAATCGACGACGTGGGCTTCGTGCGCGACCTGCTCGCCGAGGTCGGGAGCCGGGTGGCGATCGATCCGGCCCGCGTCTACACGTCGGGGATCTCGAACGGTGCCGGCTTCGCGTGCGCGCTCACCGCGGCGATCCCGGGATGTCTCGCCGCGATCGCGCCGGTCGCGGGCGTCAACATCACCCCGGTCCCGTCGGGCGCGGCGCCGACGTCGGTGCTCGCGTTCCACGGCACCGCCGATCCCGCGGTTCCCTACGCGGGCGGCTCGTACTTCGCAGGCTGGCGCGCACGCGGGGGTGCCGGCACCGACGGTCGTCCGCGCACCGTCGGCCCCGTGCGACGGGCGGTGCGGTCTCGGGTGCAGGCGCGCTACGAAGCGCGCCGCGACGGTCCGCAGGGACCGCAGGCCTTGCTCCCGGTCGAGCAGGTGGTGGCCGACTGGGCCGCGCACGACGGCTGCGCGGCAGCGCCGACCGAGACCCGGGTCGGCGACGCCCGCCGGCTCGAGTATCCGGGTGACGTCGCGGGCACCACCGTCGTGTTGTACGCCGTCGACGACGGCGGACACACCTGGCCCGGCGGGCCCGCGGTGCCCCGGCTCGGGAAGACGACCACGGCCATCGACGCCAGCGCGCTCATCGTCGACTTCTTCCTGGCCCATCCCCGCAGGGCCTGACCGGGAGCCGGCCCGAGGAAGGCGGCCCGAGGGCTGCCGGAGAAGAGAGCGAAGAGAGGAGGAGCGCCCACCCGCGGTCAGTCGACCGATCCCCCCGAACACAGGCCGCGGGCCGGCGGGTGGACGTCCTCCGGCCGACAGCATGCCCCGTCACGACGCGAAAACGCGCGCGCCCCGGGCCGCCGGGCAACCTCGTGGGCGCCGGTGCTCCCCGTAGGCTGACCCGGTGGCGGCGAGCGAAAAACCGGCAGGGGCCGCGGCGCGGATGAGCGTCGCCACGTTCGCGTCGCGCGGCGTCGGATTCGTGCGGGTCTGGGTCATCGCCGCGGTGCTGGGCGCGACGTACCTCGGGAACACCTACCAGGCCTCGAGCTCGGTCTCGAACGTGCTCTTCGAGCTGCTGGCGGCGGGAGCCCTCTCAGCCGTCCTGGTGCCCACCTTCGTGGAGGCGTTCCGGGCGGGCGACGACCACGAGGCCGAACGGCTGGCCTCCGGCGTGCTCGGCCTCGCAGTGGTGGTGATGGGCATCGTCTCGGTGGTGGGCGTGATCTTCGCGCCGGCGCTGGCGCGGCTGCTCTCGACCGGTGCGCCCGACGCGCACACCGAGGCGCAACAGATCGCGCTCTCGACGTTCCTGCTGCGCTTCTTCATCCCCCAGGTGCTGCTGTACGCGGTGGGGACCGTGGCCACCGCGGTGCTGTTCGCGCAGCGACGGTTCGTGATCACCGCCGTCGCACCCATCGCGAACACGGTGGTGCTCGTCGCCGCGCTGATCGTGTTCCGCATCATGCACGGGCCCAACCCTTCGCTCGACGTCACGATGCCGGAGAAGCTGGTGCTCGCGCTCGGCGGCACCATCGGGGTCGTCGGCTTCATCGGCGTGCCCACGGTGGCGTTGCTCCGTTCCGGCTTCCGGCTCCGTGCGTCGATCGGCACCATCGACCGCAAGCTGCGCCGTCTGCTGTGGCTGTCGGCGTGGGTCGCGCTCCAACCCGACGTCGCGTTGCTGCTCGGAACCGCCATCGTCATGGGCAACCAGGTGGCGGGGGGCGTCGTCGCGTACCAGTTCTGCTTCGTCGCGTTCCTGGCGCCCTACGCGATCCTCGCGCTCCCGTTGCACACCACGATCCTCCCCGAGCTCTCGATCGACGCCGCCCACAAAGACATGGTGTCGTTCGCGAACCGGATCCGGTGGGGGCTCGACGGCATGTCACGGTTGCTGCTGCCGGTGGCGGCGGCGTTCGTGGCCCTCGCCGAACCCGCGATGCGCGTCCTCGCCGTCGGGAACAGCCGCCACGACGTCGATCTCTTCGCCGCCGCGATGGCGTCACTCGGGGTCGGGCTGTTCACCTACGGCACGTTCCTGCTCCTGGTGCGGGCGTTCTACGCCCTCGGCGACAGCCGCACGCCGGCGATCGTCGCCGGCGCGTGTGCGCTGGTCGGCTGCGGGGTCATGATCGTCGGCGGGCTCACGATCGAGAGCCGCGCCGGGCGCGTGGCCGCGCTCGGGCTCGGCCACAGCGCGGCGTACTTCCTGGGCACATTGGTGTTGGGCGCCCTGCTGCGCCGCCGCGTGGGTCAGCCGTTCTTCCCGCGCGCGTTCCTGCCCGCGTTGGCCGTGTCGGCGGCGCTGGGCGGCATCGCCTGGTGGGTCGAGAAGATCCTCAGCCCGACCGAACGGGTCGCCAACATCCTGGTACTCGTGGCGATCGGGCTGATCGGGGGCGCGCTCTACGCGTTGATGCTGCGCCTGCTCCCCAAGCGCGGCCCGGCGATCGACGAGACCGCGTTCGAGCCCGTCGATCCCGACCTCGCGGTCGAGCCGTGAGCGGCTCGCGGCGACGCGCCGGTCGCGCCGTCGTGGGCGCGCTCGCGGTCGTCGTCGTCGCCGTCACCATGTTGACGACGGCGGGCGCCGCTCCCGCGCTGGCCGGTCCGCCGGCGTCGCGTGATGTCAGCCGGGTGCTCGTGATCTCGTTGCCGGCGACGTCGTGGAGCGACATCCGCGTCGGCGACGCGCCGCACCTCCAGCAGCTGTTCGCCGACGCCGCGATCGGCGACATGGTCACGCGCACCGCGGGGCGGCGCAGCTCGATCGCGGGCGGATACACCTCGCTAGGGGCGGGGGGACGGGCCTCGGCGGCCACGCCACTCGCGGGGCAGGCCTTCGAACCCAGCGAGCCGTACGGCGCGTCGACCGCCGGCGACGTCTTCCGCCAGCGCACCGGCATCTCGGCCACCGGTGGGCTCGTGCACGTGGGCATCGACGCGGTCATCGACGAGAACAAGAGCGGACTCTTCGATCCGAAGATCGGCGGCCTGGGTGACGCGCTGGCGAAGGCCGGCCGGCCGAGCGCGGTGATCGCCAACGGTGACGGTGCGCAAGCGATCATCGACGATCCGCTCCCGCAGTACCAGCGTTCGGCCGTGAACGCGCTCATGACCCATGCGGGGACCGTGTCCAGAGGTGAGGTCGGCAACCAGTTGCTCACCGCCGACGAGCGTGCGCCGTTCGGGGTCCGCCTCGACAACGACGCCGCCTACCGGGCCTTCAGCACTGCATGGGCGGCGCGGGGAGTGGTGCTGGTCGAAGGCTCCGACATCCTCCGCGCCGATCTGTCGACCGACGTGTTCACCGACGACCAACTGGCGGTGCAGAAGCAGGTCGCGCTTCGGCGCACCGACGAGCTCGTCGGCCGGCTGCTGGCCGACGTCGATCCGGCACGCGACGCGGTGCTGGTCGTGAGCCCGGCGTCGCCCCGCAAGGGCTCGGTGCTCACGGTCGCCGCCATCCGCGCCCCCGGGGTCGCGCCGGAGCTGCTCCGCTCGTCGACCAGCCGCCGCGACGGCTTCGTGTACATCACCGACGTCGCCCCGACGATCCTCCAGCTCCTCGGGCTCGACGTGCCGGCCAAGATGGAGGGCCAGGTGATGGACGTGGTCGGCGGGGTCGACCACGGCGCCCGGATCGAAACGTTGATCAACGCCAACTCCGACGGTGTGTTCCGTGACGCGAAGGTCGTCACGGTCAACAACATCGTGATCGGGCTCGCGGCGGCACTCGCGCTCGCCACGTTCTTCGTGGTCGCGCGCGCACCGCGTCGCGCGCGACGCGTGCAGTTCTTCGCCCTCGCGGTCCTCGGATTCCTGTTCGCGACGTACGCCGCCGCGCCCCTGCACTTCGGTCGGTCGGGCAACAGCGCCGCGTACTTCGGGTTCCTGGCGGTGGGCGCGGTGGTGTTCGCCGCGATCTGTCGGATCGTGGGGGCGCGCCATCGCTATCTGCCCCTCGCGATCGCGCTCGCGGCAACCGTCGCCCTCCACGTCGGCGACCTCCTGGCCGGCGCGCGGCTCGAGCTCAACACGGTGTTCGGCTACTCGGCCACCGTCGGCATCCGCATCGCGGGCCAGGGCAACCTCACGTTCTCGCAACTCACGGCCGCGGTGCTCCTGCTCGGCGGGGTGGCCGTCTGGCGCCGACCGGGGCGCACGACCGTGTACGCGGTGATCGCCATGCTCGCGATCACACTGCTGGTCATGGCCGCGCCACCGTGGGGTGGCGACTTCGGGTCGGCCATCGCCGGAGCGCCCGCGTTCGGGCTGTTCGCGTGGCTGCTGCTCGGCCGGCGCGTGAGGGTGCGGACCATCGTCACGTTGGGGATCGTGCTCGTGGGGGCCGGGCTCCTCGCCGGATTCGCCGATCTCATGCGGCCGAAGGACCAGCGCACGCACATCGGCCGCTTCTTCGACCAGGTCGCGAACGGTGGCCTCGGCGACTTCACGCTCACCCTGCGCCGCAAGGCGATGGAGAACGTCCAGGCGTTCACGCAGACCAAGCTGCTCTGGGTGCTCCCGATCGTCGTGCTCCTGGTCATCTACCTCTGGCGTTCACCGTCGGGCCGCATCCGCGTGCTCTACGGCGACGTGCCCGTCATCCGTCAGACCATGCTCGCCCTCGGCGTGGTCGCGTTGCTCGGCTACGCGTTGAACGACTCCGGCGTCGCCATCCCCGCGCTCATGTCGGTCGTGGTCGAATGCGCCGTCGTCTACGTCGCGCTCGTGCCCGGAGGAGAGGGATCGGCCGGTACACCACCGCCGCCGGCGGCTCCCGATCGCGTCGTCTACGCGCGTTCGCGCGAACCCGTCTGATCGGTGAGCCACCCTGGCAGCGCGATGCCGGCGTCCTGCAGTTGCGCGGCCAGCCGCGCGTTCGGTTCTTCGTAGCGCGCCGCCAACTCGGCGCGCACCGCTTCGGGTACGTCTTCGTTGGCCTGACGGCCGTTGAGCCGGTAGTAGAAGTCGCGGAGCTTTCGCTTGGCGTCGGGATGACGGCGGAGCAGTCGCTCCAGGCGGTCGTTGCCGGCGAGCGCGAGCTGTTGCAGCCCTTTGTTCTTGTAGCCCGTGGTCCGGTTCTCCGAGCTGACCGCGGCGGCGGGAAGCCGCCCCGGATCGAGCCCCAGCCATTCGATCAGTGAGCCGAGGAGCGGGGCCGGCTCGGTGATGAGCTCCTGGAAGTCGAGCACCCGCATCCGCGCCGTGCCGAACGTGTCAAGCCATTCCGGGAGGTAGTCGGCGTACACGCCGCCCTGGTACGCCATGTAGGGCTCGTTGTCGGGATCGGAGAACGCGTCGGGACCGAGGCGGTCGGCCGCCGCGAGGTAGTCGGTGATCGACAGGTCGACGGGAAAGCGCAGCCGGACCTTCTGGTACGCGAAGAAGGACATCGCGCGCGCGACCGGCTCGCGGAGCAGGAGCACGATGTGCGGATCGACCAGCCGCGCGCGCATGGGCGCGGCAACCCGCGCGCCTCCGTAGAAGTACGACGGCGTGGCCTCGAGCCGCACCGGCCGGTCGCCCTGGCCGTCGAAGTAGCCCTCCCACACCGACTCGGGTGGGAGTGGGCGGCCGTAGCGCGGGGGGAGGAAGTAGCGGGTTTCCTTGATCGACGACGGCGCCACGTCGGGATGCGTCGACAGCGACACGAAGAGCGAAGTGGTTCCGGCTTTGTTGACGCCGGCGATGATGGCGTCGACCCGCCCACTCGCCACTGGTATTGCCCTCCCGAGGCCCGGACCTGTGGTCGCGGCCCACCCTAGGCAACGAACCTGAGCACCCGGTAAGCGCACCGTTCAGCGCGCTTTCAGCCCGGGTGGCGCGACAGTCCGCGTCCGGCGCACGCGTGAGCAGTAGCGTCCCCGGTGCCTTGATGGACTCCACCGTCTACGTCGTCGACACCTCAGTGTTGCTGGCCGATCCGCTGGCTGTGACCCGCTTCGCCGAGCACGAAGTGGTGCTCCCGCTGGTGGTGCTCACCGAGTTGGAAGGCAAGCGCCATCATCCCGAGCTCGGGTGGGCGGCGCGCCGGAGCCTGCACTTCCTCGAGGACCTACGTACCCGGCACGGGTCCCTGCTGCAGCCGATGCCCGTCAACGACGACGGCGGCACGCTGCGGGTCGAGCTCAACCACACCGAGCTCGGCGCGTTGCCGCAGCCGCTCTCCTCCGACTCGAACGACCACCGGATCCTGGCGGTGGCGTTGAGCCTGATCGCGCGAGGGCGCCCACGTCATCGTGGTCACCAAGGACCTCCCCCTCCGGCTCAAGGCCGCGGTCGTCGGCCTCGAGGCCGACGAGTACCGCAACGAGCTCGCCGCCGACCCCGGCTGGACCGGATTCGTCGAGCTCGACGTGTGGGGTTCGGTGATCGACGACCTGTTCGAACACCGGGTGGTCGATCTCGCCGAAGCGCGCGACCTGCCGTGCCACTCCGGCGTCGCCCTCCACTCGGGGTCGCAGTCGGCGCTCGGGCGCGTCCTCCCCGACAAGCGGCTGCACCTGGTCCGCACCGATCAGGCGCTGTTCGACCTCCGGGGCCGTTCCGCCGAGCAGCACATCGCCATCGACGTCCTCGTCGACGAGCAGGTCGGCATCGTGAGCCTCGGCGGGAGCGCCGGTACGGGCAAGAGCGTGCTCGCGCTGGCCGCAGGGCTGGAAGCGGTGCTCGAGCGCCGGACCCACAAGCGGGTCGTCGTGTTCCGCCCGCTCTACGCCGTCGGTGGCCAGGACCTCGGCTACCTCCCGGGTTCCGAGTCCGAGAAGATGTCGCCGTGGGGTGCCGCGGTCACCGACGCGCTCGAGTCGATGGTCGGCACCGAGGTGATCGAAGAGGTGCTCGACCGCGGCCTGCTCGAGATCCAGCCTCTCACCCACATCCGCGGCCGCAGTCTCACCGACACCTTCGTGATCATCGACGAGGCGCAGAACCTCGAACGGCCGGTGCTCCTCACCGCGCTCAGCCGGCTCGGGCGGGGGAGCCGGGTCGTGCTCACCCACGACGTCGCGCAGCGCGACAACCTGCACGTCGGACGCCACGACGGCATCGTGAGCGTGATCGAGACGCTCAAGGGCCATCCGCTGTTCGCGCACGTGACCCTCACGCGATCGGAGCGCTCCGCGATCGCCGCCCTGGTCACCCAGTTGCTCGACGGCTGATCGCGGGCGCTCCGATGCCGGGGGCCCTGAGTTGTTGAACTAGCTGGGGGAACCGGTGCTCGAGCGGCTGCCGAGCGTCACCTTGGCCGTGGCCGACTGGCCGTTGCGGGTGTAGGTGACGGTGATCGTGTCGCCGCTGCTGTGCTGCTGAACGATGCCGGCGAGCGCCGAGGCCGAGTCGACCGTGGTGCCGTCGACCGCGGTGATCACGTCGCCGGTCTTCAAGCCGGCGGTCGCCGCCGCGCTCCCGGTCTGCACCGTGGTCACCTGGGCGCCGTTGTCGGCGTTCTCGATGGCGACGCCGAGGAAGCCGCCGTTGCCGGTGGTCGTGGCGCCGCCGCTGCTCCCGCTACTCCCGCTGCTCCCGCCGCTGGAGTTGCCGTTCCCACCGAAGGGGTTCGACGGGGTCTGGCTGTTGCCGTTCGAGTTGCTGTTGCCGTTCCCGTTCGCGTTCCCGTTGCTGTTCCCGCTGCTGCCGCTGCCGCTGCCGCCGCCGAAGTTCGGGATCCGGCCTTTGCCGGCTCTCGGGAACGTCGGCGTGTTGCTGCCGGCGGCCTGGGTGTTCGAGCTGTCGTTCGAGTGCCCGATCGCGTATCCGATGCCCCCGAACACGAGGGCAGCCACGATGGCGGCCGCCACGAGTCCGACCCACTTCGGGACGAAGATGCCCGGCCGGTCGTGCGCGGGCCCGGCCGCGGCCCCGGCCCCGGCGGGCGCGGGTACGACATCGTCCTCGTCGACCTTGGTCGGTTGCTGCATCGTCACCGGCTCGGCTGCCGGAGCGGCCGCCACGGTGGGGACCTCTGCCGGTGCCTCAGGTGCCGGTGCCTCAGCGGCTGGTGCTGGTTCGGCCGGCGAGGCCTCGCTGGAGGCTTCCGCCGGTGGTGTGCTCGCGGGCGTGGGCGCGGCCTCGGTGGGCTCGCCGTCGGCTTGCGGTGTCTCGTCGCTCATTTCCGGATCCTCCCGGGTTCGACTCTCCCGCCGACATCGTGGTGTGCGTGGGCTGAGAGGTCGCTGAGCAGGGTGACTGGTCCTGCACGCCGGGACGGTGCGTCACACCTGGATCGGTACCTGCTGCCATCCCCGCACCGTGCTGGTGTGGAGGCGCACCGCGTGTTCGCGGTCGACGGTCCACTCCGGGTACCGCGCCAGCGTCTCCTGCAGTGCGATGCGGCCTTCCATGCGGGCGAGTGCTGCGCCGATGCAGAAGTGGATGCCGTAACCGAACGACACGTGGAGATCGATGTCGCGGTGGATGTCGAACTGATCGGCGTTCGGGTACGCGCGCTCGTCGCGACCCGCGGAGCCGGTGAGGAGGAGCACCTTCGAGTCGACGGGGACGGTCTCACCGTGCAGCTCGACCTCGCGCGTGAGCCAGCGGCCCTGTACGGGTGATGGTGCTTCGTAGCGGAGGAGCTCCTCGACGGCCTTCGGCACCAGGGTGGGGTCGGCGGCGAGCTCGGCTCGCTGGTCGGGATGCTCTTCCAGC
Organism: uncultured Actinomycetes bacterium; assembly: GCA_963819735.1. Classification (GTDB taxonomy): domain Bacteria; phylum Actinomycetota; class Acidimicrobiia; order IMCC26256; family DASPTH01; genus CAWFXC01. The sequence goes on from CAWFXC010000005.1 coordinate 501,875, forward strand.
ACGACGGCGGCCCATCCGAGCAGCCGCGCCACCGTCTCGGTGCCCGCGCTGATGAGCAGGTTCGAGAAGTCGGCCGCCTCGGCGATCGTCAGCCGACGCGTCTCGCCGTCGTCGTCGGTGATCTCCGCCACCGTCAGGTCGGTCATCATGTCGTCGCGCGGGTTGCGGAGACATTCCTCGAGCTGACCGCGGATGTAGGTGTTGATGTCGATCTGCGCGGTGAGCGACACGTCGTTGACCATACCGACACCGGGCTCGATGTGGAAGACCTGGTCGATCAGCTTGCGCAGCATCTCCTGATCGCTCAGCGGAACACCGAGCAACGAGGAGATGACCATCGACGGCAGGTAGACGGCGAAGTCCTGCACGTAGTCGAACGAGTCGCGGCCCGACAGCCGATCGAGGAAGTCGGCACTCAGCTCGCGGATACGCCCTTCCAACGCTTCGATGCGGCGCGGCGTGAACGCGCGCGAGACGAGCGCGCGCAGACGCGTGTGCTCGGGCGCGTCGAGGAAGATCATCTGCCCGCCGGGATACGGATCGTCGGTCATGATCTCGAGCACGGTGCCGTGCGCGGAGCTGAAGCTCTTCGGGTCGCGGTGCGCGGCTTCGACGTCGGCGAAGCGACTCAACGCCCAGAAGTCGTACTGGTCGTTCCGGTAGAGCGGCGCATCGTCGCGCATCCGCTTCCAGGTGTCGTACGGATCGAGGTCGAGCTCGATGTCGAACGGGTCCCAGTAGAGATCGGCCATTGGTTCATCTCCGGTGCAGCGCGTCGGAACTCGGTGAGGCGGCGGGGATATGCGGCCGTGCGCATAATGTACCGACTCCGGGAGCATTGCTTTCCGGACCGATCGCCGCATCGCCGGGGGGTCTCGTAGTGGCTGTCGAGCTCGGACTCACCGGCAAGCGCGCGCTGGTCACCGGCGCCGGCGTCGGTATCGGCCGCGGGATCGCGCGTTGGCTGGCACGCGCGGGCTGCGACGTGGCACTCGCCGACAAAGATGCCGGCGCGCTCGACGACGCGGTGCGCGAGGTCGCGGAGGAGGGTACGAACGTCGTGGGCATCGCGACCGACGTGCGCAGCCCGGCGGCGGTGCGGGCGCTGATCGCGTCGGTCATCAAGGGCATCGGTGGGCTCGACGTCGCGGTCAACAACGTGGGCTCGCTCGCCGGCCGCGCGCCCATCGCCTTCCTCGACGCCGACGACGACTACCTGCGCGACGTGTTCGAGCAGAACCTGTTCGTCACCATGTGGAGTTGCCAGGCCGAAGCGCGGTTCATGGTGGAGGCCGGCATCGCGGGCGTGATCGTCAACGTGAGCTCGGGTGAAACCACGCGGCCCGCGCTGCGTCTCGCGCCGTACGGTGCGGCGAAGGCGGCGATCAACCATCTCACCGAGACGTTGGCGGTCGAGCTCGCGCCGCACGGGATCCGCGTGATGGCCGTTGCGCCGGGCACCACCTTGACCCCGGTGGTGCGCGCCGCGTTGTCCGACGACACCGTCGAACGTCTCGTCGCCGCGCACCCGCTCGGACGGCTGGGCGACCCCGAGGACCTCGGTCGGCTCGTGGTCGCGCTCGCGTCGGATCTGGGCCGGAGCGTGACCGGCCAGCTCGTCTTCGGCGACAACGGCGCGCAGCTCGCGCGCAATCGCCCGTCGATCTGATCGAGGCGTGGGTCAGGAGGCGGGCGTGAGTGCCAGGACCGGGATCTGGCGCGTGGTCTTCTGCTCGTACTCGTTGAACGAAGGCAGCAGTTCGGCCTGCGCGCGGTAGAGGCGGTCACGCTCGTCGCCCTCGGTGGGCGCGGCGCGCACCTTGAGGGTCTCGGTACCGAGCTCGACGGTGGCCTCGGGGTTGGCCACGAGATTGTGGTACCAGGCCGGGTGCTTCGGTGCGCCGGCGTACGAGGCGATCACGATGATGCGGTCACCGTCGCGCGTGTACGCGACGGGCGTGGTGTGCTCGCGGCCCGACTTGGCGCCCGTGGTGGTGAGCAGGAGGAGGGGTGCGTCGCCCCATCCGCTGACCTTGCCGTCGTTGGCGCGGAACTCTTCGATCAGCTGGCGGTTGTAGTCGTTGTGGTCGTCGGCCATGGCGGGGGCAGCTCCTGAGATCTCGGGGGGACGTTGCGTTGCGTGCGCGGCGCGCAGAAGTAGTTGCGTGCACAATATACGGCCGACACCCGTCGTCGAATTCCGGACCACTCCAAGGCCCGGCTCGCGGTGCCGTGGCGGGCCGTCGCGCAGGTCACTAGGGTGCTGCCGTGATCGTGGTCGTGGCAGCGCTCAAGGGTGGGGTGGGCAAGACGACCACCGCCGTCTATCTCGCGGCGCTCGCCGGCCCCGCCCGCCGACCGGTCACGCTGGTCGATGCCGACCCCCAGGGGAGCGCGGCCGACTGGATCGACCACTCGGCCGACGAGGCGTTCGAAGGCCTCGAGGTGGTCGAGGCGCCGACCGAGCGGCTGCTGGCGAAGACCCTCGACCAGGTCGGCGACGACGCGACCGCAGTGGTCGACACGCCGCCCGGGCACGAGCGACTCCTGGCCAAGGCGCTCGAGCGCGCCGATGTGGTCGTGATCCCCACCCGCGTGGGCGGGGTCGAGACCGTACGCGTGGAGGCGGTCCTCGACCTCGTGCCCAAGCGCCTGCCCGCCGGTCTCGTGATCTGCTCGGCCCGCACCTTCACCCGCGACTACCAGGACACCGTCGCCATGTGGCTCGAGGCCGGGGTGCCGGTGTGGGGCACGGTCTCGGAGCGGGTGGGAATCGCCGCCGGCCCCGACGGCTGGCTGTCGCCCGAGGGCCTCGACGCCTACGGCGACGTGTGGCGCCGGGCCCGCCGGGCGATCCGCGGCTCCTGACCCCGTTCCTCCCGGAGCATCTCGGACCTCGACGACGTATGTGAGCGCGAACTCCGAGATGTTCGTGCGGGAACGGGCTGACCCGGCCCGGACCCGGCCGTGAAGCGGGAATGAAGGGGCCCTGAAGCGGGGTCGGCGACGTGCCGATGATCAGAGCATGGAGATTGCACCGACCGTCGACGTCGGCCTCACCGATCGAACCGATCGAAGCAAGGCCACCCGCGCCGCGCGAACGACCCGGGTCACCCCGCAAGCGGCGTTGCCCCTCGTCTCGCTGGTGCTCGGGATCGCCGGGGTCGCGCTCGGTGTCACCGTCATCTGGTACTTCGCCGCGATTCCGCTGGGCCTGTGTGGTGCGATCGTCGGCTTCTTCGCGCTCACCCGGATCGACACCTACGACGACAGCCGCGCGCGGGCGCGCGACGGTCGGCGCCATGCTCGGGATCGTCGCCATTGTGCTCGGGCTCACCGCCGCGTACTTCCTGCCCCGGGTCATCCATCGGGCCGACACCTTCCTGGGGACGTTCCAGGACAACGTGAACGGGAACGTGCAGGCGGTCAACACCGGCCTCCAGCAGGACGTGAACACGCTCGACCGCACCATCACCCGCAACCTCGACCGGTTCGAGGCCCAGAACCGGGCCGACGTGACCAGCCTCGAGCAACGCACGAACCAGTCGCTCACGCAGCTCGAGACCCGGTTGAACGCGAGCGTGGCGACCGCGACCGCAGGCGCGAAGCAGGACGTGCGCGACCTGGAGACCCGGCTCCGCCAGGAGATCGAGGCGCTCGACGCCACCGTGCACACGACCGACACGACGTTCGCCGCCCAGCTCGGGGCGCTCGAGGCCCGCATCACCCGCCTCGAGCAGGCGGCCGGGATCACGCCCGCGCAGTAGCACGAGGGTCGACTCCGCTCCGCCCACCGTCACCAGTCGATCGGCGGCCGGCCGGCTCCGCTGCGTCTCCGGCTCGTAGACTGGCGGGCCGTATGCCGGATCCTCGACGAGGAGTCGCACCGCGCCGGCGGCTACGCCGGGAAGCCTTTCCCCGCTTCTGGTCGCTCGCCGCCGTCACCTCGGTCCTCGCCGGCGTGGTCGTGGTCCTCGCGGTGCGGGTGCGTTCCCTCGGCGGCCCACTGCGCATCGACGTTTGGGTGTCGCATCACCTGCTGGCGCGCCTCCCCACCAACGGGCTCCCCGGCGGACCCGGCTACGACTGGATCGCCCGGGTCGGCGCGCCGGGCGTCGTCGTGGTGCTCACGGTGTTCACGCTGGCGTGGGCCGTGCACCGCCGCGACGCGTACGGCGCGCTGTTCACGGCCGTCACGCCGGGCCTCGCCTTCCTGCTGGCCGAGGAGGTCGTGAAGCCGCTCGTGGGGCGGGGGAGCGACAACGTGTGGATGTTCCCCTCCGGAACCGTCACCGTGGTGGCGGCGTCGGTGGTGGCGACGGTCATCCTCGTGTACCGGTGGTCCGGCGCCACCGGGGCGATCGTGGCCTCACTGGCCCTCGCGGCGATCCCGCTCGGGATGTGCGCGGCGGTCATCGTGCTGCAGTGGCACTACGCCACCGATGCGCTCGGCGGGTTGGCGCTCGGCGGCGCGGTGGCGTTCGCGGTCGCCGGGGTGCTGGCGGCGTTCGAAGAGGCGGCCGGAAGATCGCACGTCCCTGCTCGCTGACCTGCCTACGAGGGGCGAACGGGAGTGAGTCGCGTCGCCTCGGGGCTGCCCCCCCGAGTAGACCCTGCCGTCGACTTCTTCTTCCCGTCCGCCGCCCTCGCAGCGTCGCCGTCGACGCTCCTGCCCGGGAGCATGTCCCAACTTCGTCGGCGTACTGGGAGAACGATCGGCCCGATCCTGCCGTCTCCGTCTCCCCAATTTTGAGTGTTCGCGGGAGATGGGAGGAGGGCTGATCCCGACGAGGGTCAGGCGCCGGTCCAGCCGGCGCGCCGGGCCAGGGCCACGGCCGCGAGCTGCGAGCTCACGCCGAGCTTCCGCAGGATCGAGCGGATGTGCGTGCGTACGGTGCCGAGGGCCACGAACTGCTCGGCCGCGATGGTCTCCGCCGACCACCCCTCGATCAACGCGGCGAGCACCTCTCGCTCGCGTCCGGTGAGCTGCGCGAGCCGCGTCTCGACGTCGTGGCGGAGGCGAGCCTGCTCGAGCAGCTGGTCACGCCGGGCCGGGCGCATCGCCGGGTGTCCGGCCGCGACGTCGGCGATGTCGCGGCAGAGGTGTTCGAGCGAGTCGCCCTTGAGGACGACGGCGTCGGCGCCGGCGTCGAGCGCCACACCCTGCAGGCCCTCGTCGGCGCTCCCGGTCAGGATCACGACGCGGCTCCCGCCGCGCACGAGCGGAGCGATCATCGGGATCGACGATCGACCGTGGCCGAGATCGAGATCCAGCAGGACGACGTCGGGTGTGAGCCGGCGCGCTTCCTCGAGCACGACCTCGTCGTCGAGTGCAGTCGACACGTAGGGCTCCATCCCCTCGACCTGGAGCGTGAGCGCGAGCGACTGCGTGAGGATGGCGTGGTCTTCGACGATCAACACGCGGGTGGTCGTGGGTTCGGTCATGACGGGGGCAGCCATCGTGCGATTCCTTCTCGTGGGGTCAACTGCTCATGGGGCGGTCGGGAGACGCACGGTGAAGCGGGCACCGCCCGAGGGCCGGTTCGTGTAGGAGATGCGTCCACCGACGCGTTCGACGATCCCTGCGGCGATGGCGAGGCCGAGGCCATGGCCGGACTCGCGCCCGTCGGTGGCTCGGGTGAACGGTTCGAACAAGTTGGCGACGAGATCGGCGGGTACGCCGTCGCCGTCGTCCTCCACCGCCACGATCGTCTCGCGGCCTAGGACACGCGACGAGAGGTGAACCGACGGCCCGCCGTGTCGGTACGCGTTCGTCAAGAGGTTCACTAGCACGCGGTTGAGGCGATCGGGGTGGCCGACGACGGTGACGCCCGACCGCAGCTCGATCGTCACCGTGACGCCATCCGGGGGCGGCGCGGTCTCGGTGGCGCGCGCGACCAGTTCGTCGACCGCAACCGTGTCGCGCGCCTCGACGGGATCGTCGTGCTCGATGCGCGTGAGGTCGAGGAGGTCGCCGACCAGCGCGTCGAGGTTGTGCCCCTGACGTTCGAGCAGATCGCAGCACTCTTCGATCTGGTCGGCCGTCATCGAGTCACGGCGGGTGCCGAGCAGGCCCGCGATCATGCGAAGTGTGGCGAGAGGTGTCCGCAGCTCATGAGCCGCGTTGGCGACGAAGCGCGAGCGCGCCGCGTCGAGTCGTTCCTGCTGCTCCTCGAGCCGTGCCCGTTCCACGACCCGACCGAGTTGCGTGCCGACGTTGGCCATCAGCTCGAGCAGGCCCTGATCGGGCTGCGTGGCGTGGAGCGAGAAGAACGTGAGCACGGCGACGATCTCGGAGCCGACGAGCACGGGGAACGCGAGGCCGCCGCCCTTCAACCCGAGCTCGACCGTCCGCCCGTCGGCGGCGACCCGGTCCGCGGTGAACTCGCCTACCCAGGTTGGGCGTCCGGTCGCCAGGACGCGGCCCGACAGGCCTTCGCCCCGACGCAACGGGCGCACCCGCGCCGGGAGGTCGGCAAACTGCGCGGCGGCGTCGATGTGCCAGATGTCTGACGGCACGAGCTCGTCGGTGTCCTCGGTGCGGTAGTAGACGAGTCCGATCGGCCAACCGGCGTGGGCGCAGACCGCGTCGAGCGCACTGGCGAAGGCTTCGTCGGGGTGCGATGCGCTGTTCGCCGCGGTGGCGACGCGCTTCAGCAGGCGGACGGTGGCACTCTCTCGTCGCAGCGATTCTTCGACGCGCTTGCGTTCGGTGACGTCCTCGATGTGCGCGATGAAGTGATCGGGAGTGCCGCCCCCGCCGCGCACGATGGAAGCCGACACGTTGACCCACACGATGTGGCCGTCGGCGTGGAAGAAACGCTTCTCCACCGAATAGCTGGGGATCTGGCCGGCCAGGAGTTGTCGGGCGAACGAGGAGTCGTCCTCGTTGTCGTCGGGATGACTGAGGTCTTGGAACGGCATCGTCATCAGGATCTCGTGGGGGTAGCCCACGATGCCGGACAGGGCCAGATTCACGTGGAGGATCTCGCCGCTGAGCGCGACGAGCGCCAAACCGATCGGCGCCCGGTGGAAGGCGGTGCGGAACCGCTCGTTGGCTTCGCGCAGCGCATCGTCGGCGCGATGGTGCGTCGCCGTGGGGTGCGTCGCCGTGGGGTACGTCGCCGCGGTGCCGGTGGGGGTCGCAGGGGCGTTGCCGCGCGGCGCGGCCGTGCGCACCGAGGGCGGACCCTCATCCGTCGAGAGGGCCTGGTCCTGGCGGGGACCATGGCCACTGAACGACTTGGTACGCACGTCCACCGTCCCAACCACTTCCGCACGCCCCGCGTTGGGAGGAGCATCGGCATCAGGCTCGAGTTCCTTGAGCCGACGGGCGCCTCGGCCACCCGCGACCACGGTGGGTGATACTCATTCCGGGGAGGTCGCGACCGCCGGTGCGCACCGGCGAACACGGTGCAAGACGGCCCCGGGTCGTCCGCTAGGGTTACGTCCCCTGTTCCGATAGGCGCGGTGGTTCGGAGGGGTGCCGCACGCCTTCGGTTGGCTCCACGGAATGCGAGTCGTTGGATCGTGGCGGACAAATACTCGGAGACGACAGGGCAACCACGGTGGGTGGCCGGTCGCGCCGCGGCGAATCACGGTGAACACCTCGATGTGGTGGTGACCGACGCCTCCCTCCGCCAGGGCCTCGTGGCCGTCCGCCAGCTCGGGCGGGCCGGGTTGGCCGTGGGCGCGGTCGAGGACGAAGCGAGCGGTCCGGCGCCGGCGTTCGCGTCCCGGTGGTGTGCGGCGCAGAGCCGCATCACGAGCCGCTCGGCCGACCGCGTCGAGCAACTCGACCAACTCTTGGATCTCCTGTCGCAGCGCCCGGTCGACGTGCTGATCCCGGCGCACGACGGCACCATCGAAGCGATCCGCGACCGGCGCGACGAAGTCGAGAAGCTCTGCGCCGTCGCCCTCAGCTCCGAACCGGGGTTGGGCGGAGCGATCGACCGGAACGAGACCTTTCGTGCGGCCACCGACGTAGGCGTGCGGCTTCCCGCGTCGGTGCGCGTCACCCGACAGGGCGACGTCGATGCCGCGCTCGCGGAGGTCGGTCTCCCGGCGGTCGTGAAACCGGTTCGTTCGTGGATGGCCGCGGAGGGCGACGCCGACGCCGTGCGCATCGCCGCGAGCGCAATCTCCGACCGTTCGTACGCGCGACGCGGAAGCGGCGCGCATTCTCGACGCCGGCGGCGAGGCGCTGTTCCAGGCGCTCGTTCCCGGCGACCGCGAGGCGGTGAGCTTCGTGCGCGCGAACGGCCGCTACTGGGGAGAGTTCGCGCAGCGCGCGGTGCGCACGCTTCCCGCCATCGGGGGCAGTTCGGTGGTGCGGGAAAGCATTGCGCTGCCCGACGACGCCGCTTCCGACGCACGGAAGCTCGTGTCGGCGCTCGAGCTCGACGGTTACGCGGAGGTGGAGTTCCGACGCGACCGCGACGGGCGGCCCGTGCTCATGGAGATCAACCCGCGCCTCTCGGCGTCGGTCGAGATCGCGGTGCGGTCCGGCATCGACTTCCCCTTGCTGATCGCGCAGTGGGCCCGGGAAGATCTGGGTGCCCCGGTTCCTGGATACCGAGTGGGTACGCGGATGCGCTGGCTGGGCGGAGACCTCGCCCGCTTGCGAGAAGTGATGCGCGACCAGGACCAACCGCAGGTCGAATCGCGGCAGCAGGCCGTCTCCGACTTCGCGCACGACTTCGTGCGTCCGTTCGCATACGACTATCTCGACCGCGCAGACCTGCGTCCCGCTGCGCGCGCATTGATGTTCGGGGCGTGGAATCTGTCCAAACGTGCCCGCCGGAAACTCGAGGCCACAAGGAGCGTTCAGTGAACAAGGTCGACGTTGCCGTCGTCGGAGCCGGTCCCTACGGATTGTCGGTTGCGGCCCATCTCCAGGATCACGGGGTCGACCACCGGATCTTCGGATCGCCGATGAACACGTGGACCCGGCACATGCCCGAGGGCATGGTGCTGCGGTCAGAAGGGTTCGCATCGAATCTCTCCGATCGCCATGACGAGCTCACGCTGGCTCGCTACTGCTCCGATCACGCGATCGACCACGACTACCCGACCCCGGTTCCGATCGAGCTGTTCCACCGCGTACTGCCAGTGGTTCATCGAGCGCTCGAAGGTGGCGGTCGAGGATCTCCAGGTGAAGCACATCGCGCGCGACAACGGTGGATTCGCGCTCGAGCTCCCGACCGGCGAGACAGTGAAGGCGTCGAAGCTCGTGATGGCGATCGGCGTCACGCACTTCGTACACGTCGCGCCCGAGTTGGCGGGGCTGCCCCACGAGGTGTGCACCCACCCGTCGGAGCACGATCGTCTCGACGGCTTCGTCGGCAAGGACGTCACCATCATCGGCATCGGGCAATCGGCGCTCGAGACCGCCGCCTTGCTCCACGAGAACGGCGCGCGGGTTCGGGTCGTCGGCCGCAAGACCGAGATCAAATGGAACGGGAATCCGCCCGCACTCGACCGACGGCTGCGCGAGAAGCTGGAATCGCCGCTCGGCGGCCTCTCGGCGGGGTGGAAGCCGTGGCTGTTCGAGCACGCGCCGTTCGCGTTCCGCGGGCTCCCGGTCGACCAGCGCGTCCGCCTCGGTACCACCACGTTCGGCCCCGCCGGTGCGTGGTGGCTCCGCGAACGGATCGAAGGTCGCATGCCGGTGTTGCTCGGGCGACGGATCAGCGCGGTCTCGGCCACCCCGAACGGCGCGCTGCTCGAGTTCGACGGGCCCGAAGGTCACGAGGTGTTCGAGACCGACCACGTGATCGCGGCCACCGGCTACAAAGCCGACCTCGACGCGCTCACGTTCATCGACGCCGGTCTGCGGTCCGAGTTGCGCAGATCCGGACGTTCGCCGCTCCTCGGTCGGCACTTCGAGTCGTCGGTGCCCAATCTCCACTTCGTGGGCATGACCGCCGCGACGAGCTTCGGCCCGGTCGTGCGCTTCGTGCTCGGCACGAAGTACGCGGCGCACAGTGTGGCGAAGAAGCTGACGGCCGGCAGCCGGGGTTGATCGTCGGGTGACGACTCGGCCCCGACTACACCCGGGGCCGCATCGCCCAGTGCGGCCGTGCACGCTTCGCTCCCGCCACGGTACTCACGACCTCGGCGCGAAACATCGAGTTCTCGGCAATTTGTCGCGCGTTGCGGGTGCCGCCCCGGGCCCGGGGATACCCTCGACGTTCCGGGTCGCCGTGCGCCGCGGGCAGGGCACGGCGGACCGGAATTCTCTACGGCGAGTGGGGCGAGCACCGAACTTTGGTGGCGCGGGCAGCGCGGGCGCGAAACGCCTCGAGAGTGGGCGGCTAGGTGAGCCAGCCCCAGACCATGATGGCCCCGACCGCAAATGCGGCGAGGACAACCCAGGCTGCGATCGACAGGATGATCGGCCGGATCGGGTGGGTGAATTCCACGCGGTCCTGATAGCGGACTGGCATGCACGAACCCCCGTGTGCCCGCCCAAGGACAACGTCGCTGAGGTTCACCCCGTCTCAGGAGCAGACTTCAGCAACATCATTTAACCCGGCACGACACGGGAAGCGGTGGACCCTCGACCTCGGGACCGCTTTGCCGCAGAGGATCGGGACCAGACCGGCGCGTCCGATATTCCAGAAAAGTGCGTCCTATCGGAAAAATCGAGAACGTCGGAAAACACGGGAACACGTAGAAAATCCTTGACGTCCGGATCGCTACCTGCGAGGTTGGGGAGTCACTCGAAACGCATGGGGCCCGGTGTCGAGCTACACCGACGTCACCGCGCGGCTCGACGGCCATCCGCTCGACGTGGCGCACGGATTCGCGAACACCAAGGCGTACACGATCCCCGCCCAGCAGGGGTCGCTGGTCAAGACCATCGACGACTCGTTGCCGCCCGACGCCACGCAGGCGCGCGCCGCATCGATGGCGTGGACGTTGTCGATCCCGCCGCTCCTCCCCGGCCGGCACACGCTGGCATTGAGCGACACGGTCGACGGTCAGAAGCTGTCGATCACGTTCACGCTGACGGTCCGCTTGCCCGGCAAGGGGCATTGACGGCGGTTCCTCCGGCCGCGCTCACCGCACGACGTCGTGCGGTGAGTGCGTTCGATTCCGAGGAACAATTTAAGTCGATCGATGTAATGCCCGACATTCTGCTGTGGCCCATCAGGCCTCTCGATGGTTGAGATGGGTGAGCGCAGCAAGGGGCAGGCGTGCAGGGTTCGTCAGGGCAGGTTCAGTCGCGTCGGAGTCGTCGATACGAGAGTGATCGGAAGCGTCGGCGTCGCCGGAGGATCGCACTGTTCACGACGGTCGTCGTGGCGACGTTCGGCTTCGCGGTCGCCTTCGCCGCGTGGACCGTCAGTGGTGGTGGGTCGGGGAACGCCACCGCGGTGTCGGCCCAGAACCTCACCACCACTGCGGCGACGACGACCGCCGCGCTCTATCCGGGACTCACCGGGGCGAACCTGTATCTCACGGTCAACAACCCCAACTCGTTCCCGGTGACGATCACGTCGGTCAACGCGAACGGTGCCGCGGTGCCCGACTCCGGTCATGCGGCGGGGTGCACGACGACCGGCGTGTCGTTCACGACGACGGCAACGTCGAAGATCGTGCCGGCGAACGGTTCGCTCTCCTTCACCGTCGCCGGCGTCTCGATGACGAACGCGTCCCTGACCGGTTGCCAGGGCGCGACGTTCACGATTCCGGTCACGTTCACCGCGACGAGCTAGCGACGCGCCCTCACTCGGGGCCGAACACCTGGCGGACCCGGATCTCGCCCCCGACATGTTCGGGAGAATTTCTGAGCAGACTTGCACGGGCGCGAGCAGTTACTGTCCCGCTCATGAGGATCGTTGTGCTCGGTGCAGGGTTCGGTGGTCTGGAGTTGACCACCAGGTTGTCGGAAGAGTTCGGTGACGAGGTCGACGTCGTCCTGATCGACAGGAACGACCGCTTCGTCTTCGGGTTCTCGAAGCTCGACGTGATGTTCGGGCGGTCGCTGCCGTCGGCGGTGGAGCACCCGTATCGCGACGTCGTGAAACCCGGGGTCACGTTCGTGCAGACGACGGTGACTTCGATCGATCCGGCGACCAAACACGTGGAGACCGACGCCGGACCATTCGACGCCGACATCCTCGTGGTCGCGCTCGGCGCCGACCTGCACCCGGAGGCCACGCCCGGATTGGTCGACGGGGGCAACGAGTTCTACACGGTGCCCGGTGCGTTCGCGCTCCGAGACGTGTTGGCGGAGTTCCCCGGCGGGCGCGTGATCGTCGCGGTCACGTCGACCCCGTTCAAGTGCCCGCCCGCGCCCAGCGAGACCGCGCTCCTGATGCACGACTTCCTCACCGACCGCGGGTTGCGTGACGCCTCTTCCGTCGCATTGGTGATGCCGATGGGCGTGCCGATCCCGCCGTCGCCCGAGGCCTCGAAGGCCTTGCTCACCGCCTTCGCCGAACGGGGCATCGAATGGCACCCCGAGACGCTGGTGCGCGAACTCGACCCCGCCCGCAAGGTGGCGGTGCTGAGCGACGGGGGCGAGATGCCCTACGACCTGTTCCTCGGTATCCCGGTGCATCGGGTGCCGGCGGTCGTGGCGGAATCGGGGCTGACCGTCGACGGCTGGGTCCCGGTGAACTCGCTGACCCTCGAGACCGCGTTCCCCGGCGTCTACGCAGTCGGTGACGTCACCAGCGTCGGCACCCCGAAGGCGGGAGTCTTCGCCGAGGGGCAAGCCGTCGTGGTGGCCGACGCCATCAGCGCCGCGATCCGAGGTGCGACGGGATCCACGCAGTACGACGGGCACGGGATGTGCTACCTGGAGTTCGGGCGCGACCAGGTTGCGGTGGTGGATGTCACGTTCCTGAGCGGGGCGCCGCCGGTCGGTGGTCTCCAAGGACCCTCCGAGGCGCTCGCGGCGCAGAAGATCGAGTTCGGTTCCACCCGGATCCGCCGTTGGTTCGATCGCGAGTGGTCGGAAGCAGATTCCGGCGCCTGATCCTTACCTGGGCCCATCCATCTCGTGGCGACGCCGGTACTTTCAGTGGAGCCGGCGCGTACCGCCCCGCACCGGCCCGAGACCGAAGCGCCGCTCCCCTCCGCGGCGCTTCGGCGCGTCAGCGGGCGGCACGTCCCTGTTCGTCATGCTCGGCGCGCCGGCGGATCGGCTCCGGCGACCTCGAACGGGTAAACCGGTCGGTGACAATCGCGAAGTGGAGGTTGACGACATGGTGACTCGTGCCCTGTACGTGCCGCTCGAGGCGAAGCCCGACAAAGCGGACGCGCTCGAACAGTTCCTCAAGGACGCGTTGCCGCTCGCGGAGGCGGAACCGGGGACGACCGTGTGGTTCGCCCTCAAGATGGGCCCGACCTCGTTCGCGATCTTCGATGCGTTCCCCGACGACGACAGTCGGCAAGCGCACCTCTCGGGCCCGATCGCGGAGGCGCTGATGGCGCACGCCGATGAGCTCCTCGCGACACCACCGTCGATCAACGCCGTCGACGTGTTCGCGAGCAAGGTGCCGGGGTAAACGAACCGCGCCGCTCGGTCAACGCTTCGGCGGGAGCGAGCGCGCGTAGGCCACGCCGCCGCGCCACCCACGCTGCGAGCTGTCGCTTCGTGCGCAGCCCGGCGTCGTCAACGTGCAACCATCCGTCGAGCGGGCGTCCACGCATCTCGAAGTAACCCGCATTCGCCCGCGCGGCGAGGCGGTCCGTCTCGGCGGGCTCGACGCGCACGAGCAGCCCACCGCGGCCGCTCGCACTCACCGCCATGTGCCCGTCCACCAGAAACGCGAGCCCGCCGAACATCCGCTTCTCGGTGATCCCGCGTTCCTGCGCGACGAGTTCGCGAATGCGGTTGGCAAGATCCTCGTCAAACGCCATCGCGAGAGCGTACCGAGGGGCGAGCCACGTGGGGTCAGCTCGCGGCTGTGCTCCGGAGCCGCGCGCGCAGGGCCCGCTCCACTTCGGGCCACTCGGCGTTGATGATCGAGTAGTAGGCCGAGTCCCTGATCGTGCCGTCGGAGGCGAGGGTATGGGCGCGCCGGATGCCTTCGAACTTCGCGCCGATGCGTTCGATGCCCCGCCGGGACCGCGTGTTCCGCGCATCGGTCTTGAACGTGACCCGCGCGACGCCCCAGGTGTCGAACGCGTGCCCGAGCATGAGCAGCTTGGCCTCGGTGTTGATCGGGGTTCGCTGCGCCGAGGCGGCCAGCCACGTGCTTCCGATCTCGGCGACGCTGGGCGGTCCTTCTCCTCCGATCGACGGCCTCCCCGGCGGCCATGCCACGGGCACCTGCCAGTAGTCGAGGTCGAGGAACCTGCTGGTGCCGACGATTCGACCGTCGCCGGCCCGCCGGATCACGAACGGCAGCGCCCAGCCCGACTGTTCGTCGTCGAGCGCCGCGGTCACGTACTCCAGCATCGACGGCGCGTCGTGAGGCACAGCCGTGTAGTCGTACGTCGCGCGATCTTCGGATGCTGCCACGACGAGGTCGTCGACCTGAGCCGGGTCCATCGGGTCGAGATGCACGAACTCACCTCGAAGCACGACTCGCGCGGGCATCACTCGATTGAAGCACGCAGCGATTTCCCCGCCGATCGAATAACGCCGACGGCGGTCAGTCGCGGTCGTAGTGACACACGGCCTCGAGCATGAAGCCGAACGGGTCGAGCCAGAAGGTGGCGAAGTACGGCGGCGGGTACTGCGGGAAGGATTGCGGTTCGTGCAGCACCGTCGAGCCGAGGTCCATCACCAGCGAGTACACGGCGCGCACCTCGCGTCGCGTGCGCACCATGAACGCGAGATGCTGCAGCCCGGTGCGATCGCGCGGGTAGTCGCCACGCTCGGCTGACGGGTAGAAGAACAAATAGGTGCCCGGCTTCCCGCCTGCGGGTCGGTACGCGAACTCGTCATCGGCCTCACGGAATGTCTCGAACCCGAGAGCCGGCATGACCTGGTCGTAGTACGCCTTCGCGCTCGCAAGATCCGGCACGTTCACGCCGAGATGTCCCAACACCATGAGCCGACCCCTTCTGGTCAGGACGTCACGAGCCGGTCGTGACCGGAACCGGTGATCTCAAGCCAACCGCAAGCCGTGCCGATTCGTTCATCCATGAGTCTCGCGGGGGCGCACACCAACAGTTCCGATCTCCGGACGGAGGCTGAGCCTGGCACGTACACGGGGCCGACGCCCTCGCCGGCTCGAGCGTGGGCGCCGTGGGTGGTCGTCGCCAGCGGCGTGGCCGCGATCGCGAACGCGGTCGTGTTGGTGCTGAATCTCGTCGAGCGCCACAACCAGCAGCAGCGGCTGACCTCGGATCCGCCGTCGGCGCAGGACATCCGCAGCACGATGGACTCGATCCGCACCTTCTCGATGATCGCGCTGATTGCCGCGGTCGCGTTCCTCGTGGTCGGAATCATCTGGTCGACGAGGCGGCGTCCGAGAGATCGCCTCCGGCTCGAGGGCGAGTCAGCCGTCGAACCGGCGCTCCGGAGAGTGTTCCCGTTCCCGTACTGGGCGATGTGGACTGCGCTCGTGATCTCGTTCGTGGTGTCGTTCGCGGCGGGCGAGGCGGTGCACGCGGGTATGACGGTCCAGGACTTCGTCGACTACCGCACGCTGCTCGCGGTGGGGGCAGGGTTCCGAACCCTCGTGTGGATCTGCTGGGTGATCCTGGTGGTCGGAGCGACGAGAACGCAGTCCCGACGAGAAGCCGGATCCGCGATCACCCTCAGCTGAGGCCGGCTCTCCCGAAGTCGTCGGACAGGCGCGTGATGTCGTCCTCGCCGAGGTAGTCGCCGCGCTGCACCTCGATGAACACCAGTGGTTCGTCGCCATCGTTGGCAACGCGATGGGGAGCGCCCATCGGCACGTCGACCGCGCTGCCTGCCGTCAACCCGAGCGTCTCGTCGTCGAGCGTCACCGATCCGGTACCGCTGACCCCGAACCAGTGCTCGGCTCGTCGGGCGTGGAGCTGGTAGCTGAGCCGCTTTCCCGGCAGGACCACGATGCGCTTGACCTTGTATCCGGCACCCTCGTCGAGGACCCGGTAGCTGCCCCACGGGCGTTCGTCGTGCTTACCGACTGTCATCCCGAGATAGTGCTCGACGCGCCGGCGAAAGCGCAGGATGGTTGTTTGCTCCTGCGAGGACCTCCCGATGGGCCAGAATCTCACCCGCCCTTTCGTCACGAGCTTGGAGACTCCCTGTGGCCATCATCAGCGCCGAACGCGACAGCTCGGGCAATCCCACGCTCGGGTCCAAGGCCGCGTCCGCCCTGTTCGCGGAGACGGCCCCACGCTCGATGACCGTGGCCGGGACCTCGATCAAGACCTTGTTCCTGCTCCTCGTGCTGGTCGGTGGCGGGGCGTGGGGGTGGGCGTCTGCCACCAAGCCGGTCCCGGTCGATCTCGGCGGCGGCTATGGGAACACGACGGTCACGATCCCCGGCGGGTTCTGGCTGGCCAGCTTCGCCGCGTTCGGCGTCGCCATCTTCCTGGCCGTCAATCCCCGCCGGGCCGCGCTGCTCGGCGTGTTGTACGCGATCCTGCAGGGCTACTGCCTCGGCGCGATCTCGGCCGCGTTCGACGCGCAGACCGACGGCATCGTCGCCGCCGCGATCCTGAGCACCCTCGCGGTGTTCTTGGTGGCCCTCGTTCTCTACGTCACCCGCATCATCAAGCCGACGCAGAAACTCGCGTTCGGTGTGATCGCCGGGATCGGCGGCCTGTCGCTGCTGTACCTGTTCGTGTGGGTGATGTCGATCTTCGATTGGGGATTCCTCTACTCCGAGCAGTTCCGCACCATCGGGCTCGTCGTGACCATCGTCGCGGTCGTCCTCGCCGCCCTTTCGCTGACCCTCGACTTCGCCTTCATCGAGACGTGTGCCGACAACCGGGCGCCGAAGTTCATGGAGTGGTACGCCGCCTACGGCCTGATGGTCACGCTCATCTGGCTCTACATCACGCTGCTGCGACTCTTCGCGCTGCTCGCCCGCAACCAGTAGCGGGCGCGGTCCGGGTCACCGATCAGGCTTGCCCTGAAGGGCTGGTTCTCGAGCGGACGCGGGCAACGATCCGCCGCAAAGGACCCACGAGGAGCAGCACGAGCAGTGCCCAGAGTCCGATCGTCGGAACGGCCACTGCGACGACGAGGGCGAGCGTGAGGAGCGCGGGGTACACCCACGCCGGATCCCGGAGTTCGTGTTCCACGTTCGGCTCCGTCAATCGTGGATGCGTCTCCAGCCACCAATCGGTGACGGCCAAGGCCAGCGCGCTGGCCAGCAGGGTGCCGATGTAGAGAGCGGAGACCGCGCGTCCCTCTGCGTTGGCGACCAACTCGGTCGGGAACGGCAGGAAGACCACCGTGAACAGCCAGACCATGGTGAGCTGCACCAACAGGTTGTCGAACCCGACGACGGATTCGAACATCTTGTGGTGGACGATCCAGAGCCGGGCGATCACGACGAAGCTCAGGGCAAAGGCGCCGAGCTGACCGACATGGTCACTGAGGAGGTTGCCGACGTTGCCGTGGGACTGCATGGCGACATCGGCGAGTGGGAGTACGAGGAGCGTGATCGCGATCGCGACGACCGCGTCGGCAAAGCCGGCGAGGCGGCGAACTCCTTCACGCGTGTACACAGACCGGCTCCTGCACTTCTCGGGCTCAGTACTGCCCGATCCGGAGCGATTCCAACCGGCGGGGGCGTAGCCAGTTGTGGGTCTGTCAGGCCTCGTCGCGCTGGATGTCGATACGCAGATCGCCGAAGAGACTGAGCGCCAGCGGCAGTACCTGATCGCCGGTGACGACCACACCACCCATGCTCAACGCGCCCCGCACCCCGTCGAGGTTCGAGCCGCCCAGTCGGAGCCCTTGCACCGATGCCTTCGAGAAGTCGGTGCCGCGCAGATCGCAGCGCTCGAGCGCGCTCTTCTCCAGGGTCGCTTCGTAGAAGTCGGCCTCGACCAAGGAGCAGTCGATCATCTCGACGTGGTGAGCCTGGGCGAAGCGCAGGTTCGCCTCGTCCAGTTTGCAATCGACGAATCGAACATGACTCAGGCTTGACTGTGTGAGCGCGACGCCGGCCATCCGACAGTTCCGCAGTTCGACTCGTTGGAGTAGCGCTTCGTGAAGGAAGGCGCCCGACAACTCGCAGTCGACCGCGAGCACGTCTACGAGGGAGATACCCCGAAGCTGAGCACCGGTCAACACGACCCGATGCAGCTCGCAGCGCGTGAAGCGAACCCGATCCGCGACCTGGCCGGCCAGATCGGCGTCGATCACCCGCTCGTCTTCCCATTCCTCATGCGAGGCAATGCCGGAGTGCTCGTGTTCGTGCGGCTCGGACGGCGGCTCGGGGGGCAGCGGCGGTTTGAGCTTGGGTGCGGGCTTGCGCGCAGGCATCGTCGAGTCTTACCCGAACTCGTGGTCCACGCCTGACGGATGGCGCGCCTTTGCGTTGCGTGCGCGGCCGGCCTACGTGCCTATCCGGGTATCGGCACCCACTCGTCTTCGGTGCCCTCGACGAAAGCCGGAACCACGAGGACCGGCACGTCGGAACGGTTCACCACGTGGTGTGCCGTCCCGCCCATCAACGTGTGGCGCAGCGATCCGTGGTGGGTCCCGCCGATGACGATCAGGTCGGCGTCCCGGGCGTCGGCGATGCGGAGGAGCTCGCCGCCCGGATCGCCGTGGAGAAACTCGGTGGAGTGGCGCACCCCGGCCGTCCGCAATGGTTCGGTCCACTCGCCGATGAGCTTGGCGCGGAGATCCGTGACCAACTCGTCGGTCTTCAGCTGGAAGGCGCTGAGGGTGAAGAGCCAACTCTGGGGGACGACGTACACGGCAAGGATCTCGGAATCGAGGACTGCGGCGAGATCGATGGTCCAGCCGAGCGCCTTCCGCGCACCTTCTGAGCCATCGACACCGACAACGATCCGTTCGACTGTCACGGGGCGACGTTATCTCGGTCGTGCACCGCCCGTCGGACCGACCGTGCCGACGGTGCCACGCCGTTCCCGTGATGGAGACAACTGGTCCGGCATAGTGGTCGGCGATGGCGGGAGCGGTGTCGGTCGTGGCTGCCGCGACCGTCGTGTTCGCGGTCACGAACATCGATGACCTCGTCGTTCTGACCGTGTGGTTCTCCTCGCCGCAACTGGGCCGCCGCGAGATCGTGGCCGGGCAGTACCTGGGGTTCGGCGCGATCGTCGCCCTCAGCGTGATCGGCGCGGTCGGGCTGCTGGTTGTGCCGGAGCGCTGGGTGGGCCTCCTCGGCGTCATCCCACTTGCGCTCGGTATCCGCGGGTTGCTGCACCGGTCCGACGACCAGCCGGTCATGGTGGCCGGCGTGCTCGGAGTTGCCGGAGTGACGCTCGCGAACGGCGCCGACAACATCAGCGTGTACGTCCCGCTGTTCCGAAAGGTGGGAGGGACCTCGCTCGTCTACATCGCCGTGTTCATGGTGTTCGTCGTCGTGTGGTGCGCGATCGCGGCATTCCTCGCCCGGCGCAACGCCGTGATCGCGACGATGGCGCGCTATGGCCACTGGCTCGTGCCCGTTGTGTTCATCGTGATCGGTGCCGTGCTGCTCGCGGGCGTGTTCCGGTAGACGGCCGGCACTTCACTCCGGCATCGGCTGCTGGACTTCGAGCTCGTCGATGGTCTTCAAAACGTGTGCGACGGCCTCCTCGGGAGACATGCCCGCGCCGTGCTCGCGCTCGATCCGGAAGCGTTCCTCCCCGAGTTCGCTGCGCGCGCGTTCGAGCGCGGCGTCCCGCCGGGGCACGACCTCCTCGGGCATGTTCCCGAGCGGTGAGAACGGGCCGTCGAGCGCGAATCCCGCGAGCACCGTGGCCGGGCCCGGCGACCCGGATGAGACGAGGACCGGGATGGCGTACTCGAACACGGTCACGAGTTGGGGGAGGTCGCCGGTACTGCCGAGATAGGCGACGGCCTCGCGCAGGGCGTTGCGCGCGCCGACCATGTCGGCCGCGTCCAGCCGGAGATGCGCGCGGATGGCGAGCATGATCCCGAACATCACGCCACTGGCTCCGCTGCGCGCCAAGGCGATCGCTTCGTCGAGCCACGGTTCCGCGATGTCGGGGTCGTCGATCCACGTCGACACGACGCGAATTGTGAGCGCATTCGACAGAACCGACGGATTCGCGAGCTCCCGGGCCATCCGGAGCACCGCTTCACCTTCGTTCTTGGCCCTGTCGGGGTCGGAGCCGAACGCCAGGAACCCGGCGTGGCTCACCGATACCATCACAAGGTCGTAGAGGTGATCGCCCGTCAGCGCCGCGACCGCGGCGCAACCTTCGGCGGTGCGCTCGATTCCCGCGTCTATCCGCCCGAGCACGACGTCCAGATATCCGAGCAGTACGTACGGATTGCTCGGTGCCCACATGTTGGGGGACACACCGTCCGTGAGTGCTTCCAACGCGAACGCGCGGGCCCGATCGATGTCACCGCGCACGAAGACACTCCAAGCAACCGCGCCCACGACATCGGCGCGCAACTCCGGCTTCGTCGTGGCGCGCGCCGCGTCCAAAGCCCGCTCGGCCCAGAGGCCGACGCCGAATGACGACGCGCTCGTGTTCGCCTCACCGGCAAACGCGGCGACGATCCGCAACGCGAGCTCGTGGTCTGCTTTGGCCGCGCTATCCAGCGACCACGTGACCGCGGCGCGGATGTTGTCGAGATCGGCCGCCACTTGCGATCGCCAGAACAACTCGTCGGGGCCGCGCAGGCCGCGGCCCGCGTCTTCGGCCGTACCGGCGTAGTACTCGGCGTGCCGTCGTCGTCGGCCTTCGGATTCCCCGCGTTCGTCGAGCCGGTCGTGCGCGTACTGCCGCATCGTCTCGAGCAGTTGGTAGCGGGTGCTGCCGTCGATCGCGTCGTCGCTCGTGAGCATCGACTTCGCGACCAGGCTGCCGATCGCGTCGACGACATCCCAGTTCTCGACCCCATCACCGGTCACGACGTTGGTCGCGGCGACGAGGTCGAACGGCCCGGCGAATACGCCGAGCCGATCGAAGACCGTGCGCTCGGTGGTCGAGAGCAGCGAATACGACCAGTCGACCGCGGCTCGCAGCGTCTGATGACGCTCCACACCGCTGCGCCGACCGCCGGTCAGCAACCGGAACCGCTCGTCGAGCAGTGCGCTGATCTCGCCGGGGTTCATGGCGACGACGCGCGCGGCGGCGAGCTCGATCGCGAGCGGGATCCCGTCGAGCCGTCGACACACGTCGGCGACCGCGACCGTGTTGCCGGCATCGAGCACGAAACCGGATCGGACGGCGCGGGCCCGATCGACGAAGAGTTGGACCGCTGCGCTCTGCAACGTCACGTCGGGAGCCGCGCCGGATTCCGGGATCGAGAGCGATCGCAGCGGCCAGACCCGTTCGCCGGCGACGCCCAGACCTTCACGGCTCGTCACCAGGATGCGGACACCGGGGCACTCGCGCAGGATCGACTCCGCCAGGCGGCCGGCCTCGTCGATCAGATGCTCGCAATTGTCGAACACGATCAGGGCGCGGCGGCCGCGCAGGAACTCGATGATGCTCCGGAGCAACGACAGCCCGGGGCGGGGAGACGCCTCGACCGCTCGGGCCACAACCTGTTCGAGCGCGGCTTCGTCGGGCGCAGCCGCGAGCTCGCAGAACCATGCGCCATCGGGCACGGCAGGCTGCATGACGAGCGCAACCTGGAGCGCGAGACGGGTCTTGCCGACGCCGCCGACACCGGTGATGCTCACCATCCGTGCTTCGTCGAGCAGGTCGATGATTGCGGCCTGTTCGGGTGCTCGGCCGACGAAGGAGCTCAACTGTGTCGGCAGGTTGCCCCGCACCGCGTCCAACGAGTTCAACGCGGGGAAGATCGGGCGCAGGCCCGGATGCTCGACCTGGAAGATCCGTTCGGGTTGGGCGACGTCGCGCAGACGATGCTCGCCGAGATCCAGGAGCGTCGCGTCCGGGCCCACCCGGTCGCGCGCCAACTCCTCCGTCGCCCGCGACACCACGATCTGGCCCCCGTGTGCCGCGCTCATCAACCGCGCCGCCCGGTTCACCGCGGGCCCGTAGTAGTCGCCGTCGCGCCTCTGGGCCGGGCCGGTGTGGACACCTATGCGAACGAGCAACGGCCCGGGCGCTCCCCAAGGTTCGCGTGCGAGTGCGAGCTGACCGCTCACCGCCGCGAGCACGGCGTCGGCTGCAGTGGCGAAGGCCGCGTGGAAGCCGTCACCAGTTGTCTTCACGACGTGGCCGTCGTTGCCCTCGATCGCCTCGCGCAGGATCTGGTCGTGGCGGGCGAGCGCGCCCTGCATCGCTTCCGAATGTTCTTCCCAGAGCCGCGTGGAACCTTCGACGTCGGTGAACAGGAACGTCACGGTCCCCGAGGGCCAGTCCGCCATCGCGGCTCCTCCCGCTCGCACGGCCGCACGTCAGAGTAAATCAGGTATGACAGTGTCACGACCGGTGACCCGTCGCGCGTCCTCGGCGATGAACGGCGGTCGGGTCAATCGCGCAGCAACGCGAGGTGAAGTTCGCCGTGACGGCGCATGCCCGGGAAGCGTGACTGGGCCAGGCACCAGGTGGCGACCCGGGCGCTGTTGAGCCGTCGCAGGAGCGCGAGGAGCCCGTGGTCGATGTCGACGAGGTGGGCATCGACCTCGCGAGGCTGGAACGCGAGGTCCCACTCCAGAGGCCCGACACAGCAGCTCTCGAAGTCGATCCAGCGAAGACCAGCCGAGGTCAGGAGTCGGTTGGCGTCGTGCGGTTCGCCGTGAAGCCGATGCTCCGACGTGGCCGCGTCGCCGAGGACGGTCAGGCCCTCGTCGTAGGCACCCCGAAGGAACGCGCGATCCGCCGGAACCATCGCGGCCATCAACGTGTCGTCGTCGAGCGCGGCTCGCGCGCGCGTCAACGAGGAGCGAAAAGACGGGAGCGGATGCGTCGTGCGGGCGAGTGCGTCGTGGAGTCGTCCCAGGGACTGGAGCAGATCACCGGATCTCACCGGGGCCTGATCGACGCCGTCGAGTCGCTTCCACAACGTCACGACGAAGCCAGTCTCCTCGTGAACGATCGGTACGGCATGCGGCAGCGGCGCCGCGATCTCGCCACCCGCTGCCACGAGCTCCCGCGCGATCGCGTGCTCCAACCGGAGGTCGTTCCTCGCATCCGGGCGGGTTGCCACTTTCGCAATGACTGCGTCCGGGCGCAGCCACACCACGGTGTTGTTCGTCTCCTGGAGGAGCTTCGGATCGGTCGACGCCACCCCGAACGTGGCCGCGACCTCGACTGCCGCGGTGATGTCCGCCCTCACGCATCCCAGGTTCCCACAGGTCCTCCGCCGTCTGCTCGCACTGGGGGCCGCGCCGCCGAGGGTCAACGCTCGACCAAATCGCGTCAGTGTGCGGTGCTCGGAAAGGCACGCCGTGGGGACGGCCTACAATCGCAACCCGTTTCGCAAGCCGTGACAAGACGTGGAGGGCGGATTCCGTGGGGGGCGACTGGGCACGTCTACGTGCGCTCACGAAGAAGTCTCGGCTGCTCGACTCCACCGTGAGTCGAGTGCGCGGCGGTGGTCGGTTCGTCACCTCCCATTGGCGGCGTCTCACCGGTCGGATGGCGAAGGTACGCGTCGGTACCTACGAGATGCGAGTACCGGAGGACATGCTCTGGGCCTTCTCCGGCGGCCGCTACTACGAGCACAACGTGATCGACTGGTTCGAACGGATGTTGCGGATCGAGCACGAACACGTCTTCTACGACATCGGTGCCAACTACGGCTACTACACGCTGTGCGCGGCGTCGGTCGCGCGGCAGGTGTACTCGTTCGAACCGGTCAGCGAGACCCGTCACCAGTTCCGCGGCAACATCGATCGGAACAACCTCCAGGATGTCGTCACGGTGTTCCCGGTCGGCTTGTCGGATGCGGCCGGCTCGGTCGAGGTCAACCTCTACAGCTCGAGTGGGAACAACTCGCAGTACCCGAGGACGTCGTCGGACGCCTCGCTCGAGCTCGTGGGGAGCGAGACGATCGAGCTGGCCGCGCTCGACGAGCTCGTCGAAGCACACAACATGCCGCTGCCGACGATCGTGAAGATGGACATCGAAGGCGCGGAGCTCTACGCACTGCGCGGCGGTCACCAGACCCTGGCGCGCAGTCAGCCGATACTCTTCGTCGAGTTCGACGAGGAAGGCTTCGTCGACGCCGGCTACGCCGGCGAGGACATCCTGGCGGAGCTGGACGGTCTGGGCTACACGGTGTTCGGGTTGCTCAACGACGCCGACAACTCGACGCTGTACCCGAGATCACAGTTCGCGGGGCTCCGGGTTGCGAACCTCCTGGCCGTCGCCCCGCGCCTGCTCCCGCAGCTCGGTGAGTTCATCGCCGCGACGCCGGAGTCCACGCCCGGTCGGTAGGCCGGTCCTCGCGCTCGGTGGGTCGTGGACTTGTCGCTTCGGCAGGTCTACCGTTCGCCTGGCACAGGAAGTGCGCGTCAAGTCGGTGACGAACGAGGGGGATGGTCGTGGTCGAAACAACGACTCGTCGTGGACGCGGTACAGGCTGGATCGTCTTCGCCGGGGTCATGATGATCCTCGCGGGCGGCAACATGGCGATCAACGGCCTCTGGGCGCTGCATGCCACCACTGCGGTCGAGAAGTCGTTCGGTGACACGCTGCTGTTCAGCAGCAGCAACCTCGACACCTGGGGATGGATCTACCTGATCGTCGGTGCGCTGGTCTTCGTCGCCGGGTTCACGGTCTTCTTCCGCGCCGGGTTCGGGGTGTGGGTCGGGACGATTGCGGCAGTCGTACAGGCGTTCTTCGCCTTCTTCTGGCTCTTCTCGCCGTACTGGCAGGGCGCGATCGTCATCATCGCCATCGACATGTTCGTGATCTTCGCCCTCAGCTCACCGACCGAGGAGCGCGAGTACACCTGATCTCCGCGGCGGTCGACATGCGACCGTGCGGGCGCCGCGGCATGCTGCCGCGGTTACGGGCAGCTGATGTTCCCGAAGGAGCTGGTCTGCGCGAGCGTGGCGCCGGCACCGTCGTAGGCGACCGCGTTCGCGAACAGGGTCGGAGTGGACGGGTTCCCCAGCACCGCCCTCATGGCGCTCATCGTGGCAGAAGCCCGAACCGGATTGGCGTCGGCGTGGCTCGAGTACTCGGACGTGCCCGAGCGCGGCGTCGTCAGGAGTGCTAGCAATGAGCGCCGCGCCGCCCGCGTAGCAAACGCGATGAATCGATGGGGGTGCTCATGTTCGTGACAGTCATCCACCGCATTCACGACCCCGAAGGCTTCCAAGCCGCCGAGGCCAAGGCACTCGAAGCTGGGCTTCCTTCCCACGTTGCGTTGCCGATCCACGCGGCGACCACCGACCACGGACTTGGCATCTGCATCTGGGAAGGCGAATCGGTCGACGCGGTGCGCGAGGTGGTTGAAGGCGCGGTCGGACCGTGGGCGAACAACGAGTACTACGAGATGCAGGTCGACGGCCTGACGCCGCAGCTCGGATAGTGACTGGCTGATCGCGGCAACAGATCCGCCCGATCTCGGGCACGCGCGCCGGTGCGTCAGACCGGTTCGAACATCCGTGCCCGTTCTTGTGGCGTCGCGTTCGTCGCGAACACCTGGAGTTGGTCGAACGCGGGAAACAGCACCGCGAAGAACCGGCCCTGCAGCTCCTGCACGGTGGCGGGGTCGTCGTGCTCACCGAGGCCGCTCATGAGGTTGAGGCGCGAGTGGTCGAGCCACTCTTGGAGCTCGGGTGCCGCTTGCCATCCGATTTCCGTGGCGATGCCGGCCATCACCGCCCGCAGGTAGTCGAACGGCGTGTGGGGCATGACGGTGGGCGGGCACAGCCCGTTCTTCTCGTCCGTTGTCCGCCCGGTTGCTTCGAGGAAACCTTGTAGGGCACCCGACAACGTGGCGCTCACACGCGTGACGAGCTGCAGGGTGATCGTGTCGTCGGTGAAGATCGGGCGCGGCGGGTTGTCACTCAATCCCGACGCCGCGCAATGCACATGGAGATGATTCGGCGAGGTGGGCACGGAGCCGTGTTCGAGGATGATCTCGTCGGTTTCGATGCGTTCGACGTGGCCGAGCCGCACCACGTGCTCGACGCGTCGGAGTTGCTCGAGCTCCCGGAGGCTGACGGTCGCGCCCTTCATCATGCTCGGCACGACCGACGGGTCGGTGCGGACGACCACCCCGTTGGCTTCGAGGCGCTCGTACACCTCCTCCACCGACTGCGACGCGACCATCGCCTCGAGTTGGAGCACGACTCCCTCGAAGGTGCGTGACCGCCCGGGCTGGAAGAACGCCCGGTTCAGTACCCAGGAGTCACGCGGTCGGATCCACGTGATGGTGTCGGGATCGACCCCGCGGTCGAGCAGCCAGCCGATGGCATCGAGCGCGGTCTTGCCCCCACCGATGATCACGTACCCGGCGCCCGGATGGTCGACCGTCGCCAGCTCGCCCACGGGAATGCACCGCACCCCGTCGGCGACGGCGAACGGCGGGGGATCGGTGGCCGGCACGCGCGACGCCATGTACGTCGCGTCGACCACGCGGGCGCGCACCGCGACATCGGTGACGCGATCGGTGACCCGAGAGCGGAAGCGCCGGTCGCCGAGGTAGTCGGACATCGGGAAGAAGCGGACCCGCCCCGACGCGAGGAACCGGTGACGCATGAGGTCGTCGAAGTAACCGCAGATCTCCGCGCCGCTGGCCCGCTCCAAGAAATCGGTGTCGGTGCCCTCGGGATCGAGGCGATCCTGCCCGAGCGGGGTGGAGTGGACGCCGTAGTACCGCGACGGTTGGTGGAGTTGCACGAACGGGTACGCGTCGAGCCAGTGACCACCTGGTCGATGGCGTCGCTCGATCATGACGACGTCGGCGTCGCTGTGCTCGATCAACGAGTCGACGAACGCCATCCCGAGCGCGCCGGCACCGACGACGAGGTAGTCGGTCTCGAGGTTCGACAATGAGGCGATGCGCACGAAGATAGACCCCTGGCGTGTGCGGGGGAGTCTGCCCGGCACGCCGGACGCTGAGCAGGCATCATGTGGCTGGGCGGCGGGGCGGCTGTCCCTAGAGCCGTGGGGGGGTCGAGTGCGCCGGTCGCTGGTGGTCTGCGCAGTGGCACTGTTGTCGATCATCGTGATGTCAGCTGCTGGTCTTCGGTCGAGCGTCGCCGCTCCATCGTTCGCATGCTCGGCTGACGCGGCGACGCGACAAGCCGAGAAGCTGATTGCCGCGTTCAACACGCATGACGAACACCAAATCCGGCAACTGATCCGTCGTCCCGCTCCCGACCGCGACGGCCTGGAACTCGCACCCACGTTCGCCGACTTCGCCAAGGGACCTGCGGCGGCTTACAACTCACAACTGGCAGTGACGAGCCCGGGCAGTCTGCGTGCGTTCGTGCGAGCCATCCGCGGCTACAAGTTCGAGCTGGTCGCGACGCGTGGGGCCGTGGGAACGGATCTTCAGGAAGGTCCCGATGCGTGGGCCGGCCCCGCCGTTGCGATGGTCGTCTGGTGGCGGGCAATGCCCACCGCCAGAACGAGCGACACGCATAAGTGGGTTTCGGGCGCGGCGAAGACCCTCGTTGCCTGCCCCACTGGACGCTTCGCCCGAGCACTGTTCAGCCCGAATGCGAGAGGTTCGGTCCCCCGCGGTCTGCCGACCAACCATTAGCGCAAGCACCCGCGCCGGCCGCAGCCGATCCAGCAGCGACCGAAGTGGCCTCGTTGACTGTGCGCATAGCCCTGGGAACTAAACCGTTTCGAGTGGATCAGCGACGAGGCGAGCCTGTTGGTAGTGGTTCACCGCTTGTGCGGCTACACGGGCTCGCGATGTCCGCCGCGGTGTGGGATTCGGTGCGGCCGCAGCTCGCATTGCATCATGAGGTCTACGTGCACGCGACTCTCGGCCACCGAGGCGGCGATCAGGCGACACATCGTCCAGTGAGCGTGTCCGATGGGCGGCGGTGCCGAGCGAACACGTACGCATGGCCGTGCCCAAGCCAATCCGGCGCAGTCCGCGAATGCCATCTGTCGGACGGGGCGGAATCGGAGCGGGTCAGCCTTCGCGCTCGTTGAATCTCTGCTGGTGGCCATTGCCGCGATTGGGCGAGAGGGTGAAGATGTCAACATGGAGCCTCGCGAGTGCATCCTCGTTACTGGTGCCGCGGGTCGGATTGGTTCGTTCCTGCGAAGTCGTCTCGCTCGGGCCGGCCGTATGGTTCGGCTGCTCGATGTCAAGTCTGTCGAGCCCGGTATTGGCGAGGAGGCGATTGTCGGTTCGGTCACCGATATGGACACGATGGAACGGGCGTGCCGGGGCGTAGATGCGGTGATCCACCTCGCGTGGAGCGAGCAGCTCGCGTGGGAACGCCTCGTCAGCCTCGATGTACGGGGTGCCGACGTCGTGTTAGAGGCGGCGCGTCTACAGAAAGTGCCGCGAGTGGTGCTTGCGTCGAGCAACCACGTCGTCGGTGCGTACCAGCGTGACTACGCGCCTGCACCAGATCACCTTGCACCGATGCCCGATTCCTATTATGGCGTGGCCAAAGCGACGGCCGAAGCCCTTGGTGCCTTCTATCACTACCGGTTCGGTCTCGATGTGATCGTTGTGCGCATCTTGTCGTGCTTCGAGACGCCCACCAATCTGCGGATGCTTTCGACGTGGCTCTCACCTGACGACGCCGGTCGCCTGTTCGAAGCGTGCCTTTCGGCACCGCAGCCCGGCTACTGCATCGTCTGGGGAGTCTCCGACAATCGTCGGGGTTGGTTCTCGCTCGACGCCGCACGGTCACTTGGCTACGAACCGCAGGACGACGCCGAGCGCTTCGGGCCCGAGCTATTGCAGCGTCGCGGAGAGCCGGACCTATCAGAGGCGGACCATGCACGAGTTGGCGGCTCCGCCAAGTATCTAGAGCACCCCGAGCAACGGAGCCATCCTGCTCAAGTCGGCAGACTCCTGCGTCGCGTTGGTAGACGCCTTCGTAGGTGAGCGCGACTTGCGCATTCCATTGCACGTTCAGACCTCCAGAGCCGCCCGCAAACCGCGTGTGATCCACCAACGTCCACCCCCGTTCACGCCGAGCATGTTGATGTCAGTGATCATTGGGATCGATCCGCACAAGGCGTCGCACACATAGCGGTCGCGATCGACGACGACGAGCAGTCGCTCGGTGTGTGTTCGAGGTCGCGGCGGATCGGCAGCAGACGCTGCGCTTCCGGTCTTGAGCTTTCGGCGGACAGCCCTACTTCGATCTCTGCATCCTGGCTGGTGGCACATACCTCGGTGCATTGACCTGGCTTAAACGACGGTCCTAGAGCCGCCGCCGGAGATGCCCCGTCGCCTCGATTCCGTTTTGGGCTGCGAGTTGTGGGTAACAGGAGGATCGATGGACGGCTGGCGTGTGGGTGATCGTGTTCAGGTGTTGTACGGACCTTTCATGGGTCGCACGGGACGAGTTGTGCAGGCTGACTCGGGCGGTCTGATCGTGCTGCTTCGCATTTTCGACCGCGACACGCCGGTGGCAATGGAAGCCGACCAACTCGGGCCAGACAGTCCTCGCGGCGAGAGCTACGGCTGACGAGTCTGTGTCATCAAACGCAAGTGCGATGCAACCGAACTCAGAGCATCAGAACCGAGGCCGTGAGCGGGCGACGCGAGAGGCGAGGGATCGTTCTATGGACCCCAGGCACGAACTCGACGCGTTGTTGCTCGCGTTAGATGTACAGACTGAATCTACGTAGCTCGCGGCGGCGGTCAGTCCTCAGCGAACTTGTGACGATCGCAGCGCCAACACCGAGCCAAGTTGGCGGCACTGCTCGACGACGGCAGTGACTTCCGAGCGGGCCTGGCGGAAGAGTTCGGTGATTGGGACCTGGTGGCGACGTGTCTGGTCTTCGACGCGATTGAGAGTGCCGAGGGCAACGCATCTCCGCCGCCTGATGCGAGTGACTACAGCGAGTCGGAACTCCGAGGACTGTTACCTATCGCGATGAACTAAGCCCGGGGGACCGGGTGCAATTCCCAGTGCTACGAGCGCCATGCAGCACGGTCCCCCGCCTGTTCCCGCCCTTATGACGGTGGGTGGGTCGGGCGGGAATAGATCACTTCAAGTCGTCCCAGCCGCGATAGCTCTGCCGATACCAGATGCCCGCGGAAGTCCCCACGCCGAGAGAGCACGAGAAAGAGCACGCCCGCCCCGACTCCAAGCAGGGTTAGAGCCAAGCCCGTGAACCACCCGCCCCGATCCCAACACCGATGGCTGAAAGCATGGACTTCACTCTGGCAATGATGGTCCATTTCGTTCGGCTACGCGTCGGCCCCGTAGCGCCTCTGTGACGAGCGCATCTGTTGCGCTTCGACTCGTCGGAGATCGGCAACACCATGTCAGAGATCAGGCGAAGGCCCGCGCCGCAAGCGGTCAGCCATCTAGTCGATCGCGATCCGCCGCTCGAGGAAGCACGGCCAGCGTTCGTCATCCCCGCGAGCCCAGCAGTGGACCCACTCGCCTTGGCGGATCCGCTCGGCGAGCTCGAATCCATCGTCGGCTGCCATCTCGAGCACCTTCGTGTCGTCCATGGCGACATCTTGCTCGCGGGATGCGACGCGTCTGTGAACGGGAAGTGCGCCTGTTAACGAACTGTGATATTCAGCTTCATGCCGAGGCGGTAGTGGCCTGGGAGGTTGCAGACCGCGACGTAGTGCCCCGGACTGAGGTTGGCGGTCTTGAAGCTTTGCGTTGCTCCTGGCTTAAGCGCGTTGCCGCTGTCGGCGACGCTGGTGAGTTGCGGCGACTCCTCGTTCACGTCACCGTCGGCTTTCAAAGGCAGATCGTTCGCTGCGAGTTCAGTTTTGAACATCACGATTTCGTGGCCGACGGTGCCGCTGTTGGCGAGACCGATCGTGTGCGTTCCGGCGGTGAGGGCGGTCGGCATCGTGATCTTGAAGTTCGTGGTCGTGGCCTGAATGTCCCCGGCCGGAGCTGAGGACCCTTTCAGGGCGTACGCGATCGCTACCGCGACGCTCGAGACCAGCAACAAAGCGGCGACTGTCAGAAGGGTGCTGTGCATGTCGTGCCACGCGCGGCGGGTTCTGCTGCGCCGCCCTGCGGATGGTGACGGGGAAGGCTCGGCGCTGGTGACGATCGCTGGCTCGTCAGGGGCAAGGAGTGTTGTCACGGATTTCCTCCTATACGTGAGGAGGCGTCGAGCCCGTCGGGCGACACACCGCATGCGGTCGTCCTGCCCGAACCAGGCGTCTCGTGGGTTCCGCTCAGTCAGCGCCACCAGGGTCCGGAGCAACGCTCCCGAAGGCTGCCAAGCGCGAGGCAGAATCCAACACGGCTACGGGAATCCTTCGTCGTGTTGCACCCCAACGTAGTGCAACGCTCAGACCTGGGAACTCGGAACAGACCCCGTTCCACGGCGCCGACGAAACGGTAGACCCCGAGAAGCCGGTCTGTCCGGTCCAGATTCGACGGACAATCCGCGGCGTGCCGGAGGCCGGCGTGTGCGGCCACGAACTCAGCGAAGGTTGGGGCTGACGCGTCGAAGCGCCGCAGGCCCCCGGCAGGGAGAGCGCGACGCTTCGGACTGGTGCCGAGTCGCACGGCGGCTCCCCGGCTCCTGGATCGTTTCACACGGCTCGCTGAAAGCGCACTGAACGTGTCGCTGCGCGTCCGCCGTCGGACGTGCAATCGACTCTCAAGGTCACCGATTGACGGTCGACGAAAGAGTTTCGCCGCCAAACGACAATCACAGTGACGTAGCCCCCACTCTGAACCCTTCGGGTGGGGGCTACGTCATTTCGCTCGCGGCGAAGCGCACACAAAGGAGCCCCGGCCTGCCCTACTGGGAGGGACAGACCGGGGAACACGGCCTTGGAGCAACCTTGGACGGGCTGCTCGAAGCCGCCGCGAAAGCATTGCACTGGTGACCCGATTCCGAAAGACTTCGTGTCGATGGCGGCCACCACCGACTGCAGGAATCCGGCCTGCCGCGGCGCGATCGCGTACAGCGTCACAACGCGCAGCGACGGTGGCGTGTACCAGTGCTGCCCCACTGCGGATACTGCCAGTCGTGGGACGCCGGGCGCGAAGAATGGTGCCGGTGGGGGGACGCGCCCGAGCCGTAACGAGGCGGATCGGGATCACGCGCCGAAGCGCCGCGGACTTCGTTGTCGTCACGGCGCTTCGGTAGGTCGGGCTCCATTGTCCGGCCGACATCCTTTTTGTAGCCTCGCTCTGTCGACCCGAAACGTTCTCCGAGGTGGCGACGCGTCGAAGCGCCGCAGGGCCCAGCAAGAGTGACCCCGGATGCGCCTACCTTCTGATGCTGGGCTCCCAATCCAGAAACATCGGCCCCACCTTGGCCAGTCGCGATTTCACAAAGCCGGTTTTGGTGAACGCAACGCGGGTAAGGACCGATCGTCTCGAAGGGTCAGTGGCGTCCGCCGCACCGGGCGCCAATTTCGAGACGCGGTGCGGAAGCCCCCCTCTTCCCAGGTGCGGGGGCTCCGCCGTCACCTTGGCGGATCTCTAAGGGGCCTGACTGGCGAGCATTTGCTCCCGCGCGAATACGTGCCGGGGTCTCGACGGCCCGTCCGGTTCTTCGAATCTGTAGCTCCGGTGGGGGTCCTCGACTCTACCTAAGCGGGTGGACGCTCGCCGGTGCGGTTGCGCGTCCGCGCTCGCGAAAGCTGGTCGAGTCCCCAGGCTAGAAGCGCAGATACTCCGGCTGCGATGAGGGTGTCCACGATGCGGACACCTACGTGGGTCGCAGCCTGACGGCTACGCGAACGCGAGCGAGCGTGGTGCTGTCCCACTCGTCGAGCGTACAACTTTGGGGCAACTCTTCGAGGCTTCTCCTGTGGGCTTGGGGTGGCTGGTATCAAGTTCGACGCGAACAATGGTCAGAGGCGTGCGAGCGCGTCTTCGGGGTCCGACGTCAATCGAAGAGGCATCCTGCGTTTTGGAGTTCGTCGTGGACCCAGGCATTACTGAATTCCCCGCGTGCGACGGCAGCTATGTAGTCGGCTTCACCGCTGCTCTTCTGCCGGCACCGCTCTAGGAGTTCGGGAGCGAATTCTCGTGGGACGATCACGACGCCGTCTCGGTCGGCTATGACCACGTCGCCGGGAAACACCACCACGCCGCCGCACTGGATCGGATAGTTGACTTCGCCCGGTCCTCGGTGAAGCGGCCCGATCGGCGTGATGCCTCTGGCGAAGACGGGCATGCCCACTCGTTCGATCCCAGCAATGTCGCGGACAAGTCCGTCGATGACGAAGCCGGCGATTCCCCTGTGTTTTGCTTTCGTCGCGACCATGTCGCCCATCGCCGCATTCATATCTGAGCCACTGGCATCGACGATCATTACGTCGCCAGGCTCGGCGATTTCGAGCGCAGCATGCACCATGAGATTGTCGCCGGGGAAAACTCGCACAGTGCATGCGGGACCGACGATTGGGCCTTCGAAGGGAACCATTGGACGTATTTGGCGTTGCAACGTGTAGAGGCGGTTCATCAGATCTGAGACCAATGCGTTCTCGAACTCTTTGAATCCCTCGACCACTTCACGGTCGGGACGCTCGGCAGCTTTCCGTACCCTGAATCCGGGGCCGCCGTGAATATCAGCGGACGGAGGCTTGTTCGCCATAGTTGCTCCTCGGTTCCGTTTGCGTGTGCATCTTGTTCTGTTCGGTGAAGGACTGGGTTGGTTCGCCGGGAAAGTAGGGACCTTGACGGATTCCGGTTTCGAAGTGGTCGCCGAACTCCCAAGTCAACTCGCGCCCATTCGGAAGGTTCAGCCACTTGCGAAGAAGGAGGCGCTTGCGGTGTGCCTCGGGGAAATCTTCGAATGATGATCGATTATGGAAGACGGTGTAGTTGCACAGCAGGAGCCAGTCGCCCGGCTGCAATCGGACGTCGATGCTGTAGGCGGGATCTTTTGAGAGCGTGGCGAGCTCTTCGACCGCGGTCTTCTCGATCGCGGTGAGGGGAGGGGCGCCGGGAAGCTGCTCTGACGTGAGGATGCCCTTTTCGTTGAAGCGACAACTCAGCCGACCCTGGTGGTATGAGAAGACGGGAACGCGGTGGGACGTCACGTCGCGATACGGGCCGGGGGGTCCTTGAGATCGAACGTTGTAATAGAAACCCCGGTAGAGGGTCTCGAGAAGCTCAGGACGCTCGCGCAGAATCTGGTTATAGGCCGCCAGCGAACTGGAGAGTGTGTTCATCCCCCCACTCTTTGCTTGGCGGACGCACAGGAGTGTCGTGACGTCGCTGGAGTCGCAGTGCGGGGTGAGCTGGGCCGTGGTCATATAGCCACGTACGGTGATGTTGTCGTAGCTGAGCCCGCGGTCGACAACGTGATCGATGTGGGTCCCGGTGGTGTCTTGTACCACTGATGTTCCCAAGTGGCTCGACATCCCCGCGAGAAGCAGTTCGCAGTCCGAGACATCTTTGCCGGCGATCGGCACGCCCCGTACCAGAGCCATACCTCGGCCATCTTCGAGTTGGTTGTGTACCGAGGCGAAGAGTCCGGCGGCGGAGGGGAGTGCGAAGGTCGCGGATGACACTTGAGTGTGGTGAATGCCCGCAGTTTTGAGTTGCCGGAGTGCAATTTCTGCTTCCTCGGCGACGGCGGGCTCCAGCTCGTAGACCCATGATCGGTCGGCGGTCATCTCCTGGCGCGTCCAAGCAGATCCGTCGGTGATCGGTTCGAGACGCATGAACGGCGCGGTCATGGGACTACCTCTCGCCGCTGCCGGATGGGCACGCCGTGGCATCGAGAGGCTTTTTGGCCGGATAAGGGAGATGACGAACCGAGAGCTTCTTGCTCCTTCGTAAGGTCATAGATCCCACCCCCCTGCCACAAATCGTGATGTGAGGACGACAGAGAGCGAACTATACTCACCCAGAGTGATAGTGACCAACGCTCAGGGTGCCTATCCGGGGCTTGCTCCGAACATTGAAGGCGGCGGCGCCGCCCGCCACGTTGTGTTGCTAGCCGGCTCGAATCTCGAGGGGGGAGTCATCGCGTGAGAGCGTTTTCCTTCGACCCCGCTGAGTTGGCGCACGAGTACGAGCATCAAGGTTGGATGCACGCGCCTGGCGGGGCGACGGACGAGTTCTGCGATCATGTTCGTCGTCTCGTCGCCGCTGCCGTCGGAGACCCATTGCACGGCCAGGGCATCGGCGGGTCCAAGGAGCAACTGCTGTTGGAGTTCCCTCCGGCTTTCGACTTCCACGCCGAACTGCTGGTGCCGATGGCCACCCTTGCCCGCCTCGATCCCAATCGCATGACGATCTCCGAACGTCACGTCAAGATGTACTTGCCCGATGCCGACCCTTATCCCCGGCCGCATAAGGACCGCTTCGCATCGCAAGTGGCTCTCGGCATCGCCATCGAGATTCCGAAGAATTCCCATCTCGTGCTCTACCCGGACCACGCACGGGATGTGAATCCGCTGCTTCGGGCAGGACTTATTGAGAGTCTGCCGCCGGCCAAGCAACCAGAACAGGCGCTCGTGGACGCTCGTGAGGTCGCGGTGTTTGACCGACCGGGAGATGTCGTGGCATTTCCGGGCGCCTCCGTGTGGCACCTGCGGCGTCAGTCGGCCTCCACAATCATCGTGTACTTGAAATGCAACGATTTCGGAAGCGATCCATTGGGTGAGGATCCACGCAGCGTGGCTCGCCGGGAGTTGACGTGCTGTTTGCTCGCCGACGACGTCGCGTTTCACGATGCGGTGCCGCGTTTGTCGACCAAGTTCGAATCGGTGAGCCGAGAGTACGGCCGCGATCTCAGGCGCGAGTGGCTCAACCTGAAGGTTTGGGATCAACCGTCGCGCATGATCTCGGAAGACGAGTTTCAGGTCTTGCAGGCAGTCGATGGTCGAGCCTCGGTCTCGTCGTTGTCCGGTGCGTGCACGACCACCGAAGGCGATCACGCGCAGGTGGTGGCCGCGCTTCGTCGACTTGCGACGCTTGGTGCGCTCGATGTCGTGCTACCGCCGGTCTGACATTCCGCCTTGCAGCGGGCCTCGCGGCTATGTCTCATGTGCTCGGTGATCGAGCTTGCGTTGCAGCGCTCGGGTTCCGGCCCCAAGACCACCACGGAGCACGTGGAGGCTCGGACCGAGGTCGTCGCGTGCGAACCACGGCAGCACCTGGGTGTGGGCCACGCCGCGGACCCAGCCGCCGAGGGTGATCTCTCCGCGCTGGCGGAGCTGGAGCATGGCCCGAAAATCGAAGACGGGATGCCAGAGGTGAAGACCTTGGCGGAAGTCTCCCAGTGGGGAAGCGGTGTCGGTCATGCGGTCGTACACATAAAGACCGAGATCAATACCGGCCGCTGCAACCAGGTTGTTTGCGGCGGAGAACCGTGGATTGCATTCGATGAATTTCAATTGTCCATCGCGCACGTCGCGTTTGAACTCGACCACGCCGAGTCCCCGCACCCCTGCGTGCTGCAGGAATCGCAACCCAGAGTCCGCGGCGTCGGGAACCCAATCGGTGACGTGATAGCAGGCGGGTCCTTCGAGACGCGGATAGCGGCGAATCACGCGTTTCGTGAACTGCAGTTCCGGTTCCCCTTTCTCGTTCAGGTAGGTGTAGTAACTGCACAGGAGGTCGTCTGGCCCCGGGATGATCTCCACGAGCACAAAGTCGAGGCCGGTGTCGCCGACGGCATCGATCGCCCGTTGCAGATCGGACCGATTCTCGGCCACGGCCATTTTGTGTCCCGTGAGCTCGGCATACCGAAACGTGTCGACTGGTTTGACCAGCAATGGGAACGGAAGGTCCGCCGCGCGTGCATCGAGGTCGCCAAGCTCGCGCAGTGACCAGAACCGTGGATGGCCGACTCCCGCCGCGGACGCGGTCTCTAACGATTGGTGCTTGTCCAACATGGCGAGCTGAACCTCGGGGTCTCCGAGCTCGAGCTGAAAGCGGCGAGCAAGCTCGGCGCGATGGTGCGCGACCATGCGCAGCGCCGGGTCGCCGCACGCAAGCAGCAGCGAGCCGCTGAGGTACTCGGCGTCGGGACCCAAGAGGAACTTTGCCCACGCGTCCTCGCGTTGTGCGCCCCCGAGAGGTACAACGATCGGCGTGGCGTAGCGGGATCGCAGTACCGGCGAATTCGCGTCGTTGAGCGCGTAGACAGGAACGCCGAGCCGCCCGAGGCTTCGCACGATCGACAACGCATTCACGCCGCCGTGCACCACAACGCACGGCTGGCTACGGTCACGTTGCTCTGTCATTGACATGGAACGCATCGTTCAAAGCTGCTCTGCCATAGCGTTAGTCAAACATGAGCCCAAAGCCGAAATCCGATCCCGACCGCTACCCGGCCGTGTCGTGTGCACGAATGCACCGATTTGCTCACGATGTCCTCGTGGCGGGTGGAGCAGCCGCGCTCGACGCGCCGATCGTCGTCGATGTGATGTTGTGGGGCGACCGTCATGGACGCCACGAACAGGGTGTAGCCCGCATTCCCGAGATGTTGCAGCGGCTCAAGGCCGGTTTACTCTCGTCGCCTGCGCAGTTCGAATGGCACGACGCGGGTGACGCAGCCGTTATCCTCGACGCTGGCGATGGCTTCGGCGCGGTGGCGGGGACAGCCGGGCTCGATGCCGCAGCCAACCGCGCGATGCACCACGGCGTCGGGGTGTGCGCGGTGCGGAACAGCAATCACTTCGGCGCGGCCGGTTTCTACGCCGCGCGGGCAGCCGACGCCGGTCTGGTCGGACTCGCGTTCTCGAACGCGTTCCCCAAAGTCGCGCCCTTCGGTGGGACGACCCCGGCGCTGGGCACAAATCCTCTGGCGCTCGGCTGCCCGACATCGGACGACCCCGTCATACTCGATCTCGCCACTTCTGCCACCGCGGGTTCCTTGGTTCGTAACAGCTTGGCCGCGTCGTTACCCGTTCCTGACCACGCGACGATCGAGCACAGCGACTCCGTGCTGCGGCCCGAAGCCGGGCCCAAGGGCACAGCGCTTGGTCTCGCC
Source organism: uncultured Actinomycetes bacterium (assembly GCA_963819735.1). Taxonomy (GTDB): domain Bacteria; phylum Actinomycetota; class Acidimicrobiia; order IMCC26256; family DASPTH01; genus CAWFXC01. The sequence goes on from CAWFXC010000005.1 coordinate 539,921, forward strand.
GTCGAGATATTGACCGGCGCGTTGGGCGGCGGCCTCGCCGGTCCCGCCGTCGGATCGATTTTCACAACGTGGGACCGACCCGTAGGAGCCTCTCACAGCTTCATCGTGCTTGAACCTTCCCACTTCGGCAACGTCGACGATTTCATCGACCGTGTCGATCAATCGGTCGATGCGATCCGTAGATCCGTGCCGGCGCCGGGCATCGAACGAGTGCGACTTCCCGGTGATCGTGCGACGGAATCCGCACACAACGCCGACCGAGTCGGCATTCAGCTCCCGTCACACATCGTGGAGCAACTCGAAGAACTGGCGCACGAGTTGGGGGTCGCCTCCCCTTGGTGAACACGCAACGACGCCAGCTTCGTTACCGAGCTATTCAGGACTGCGCGTATTCCGCGGGATCATCGCCCAGCAACGCCGCGAGAATCGGGATCGCCACACGGTCAGCACGCGCGGGGTCAGCCACGAGGTAGTGGTAGTGCAATCCGGGTGTCCCGTTCACTTCGAGAACTACACCTCCAGCCTCGCGTAGGGAACGCGTCGGATCGGGAGTGATCATCTCGACCGATCCGAGCCGTAGTCCGACCGCGGCAACCGCGCTGCGCGCCTCCTCCAGGAGTTCTGGCGCAACCTCACCAGCAGCGACAGTTTCGGAATCAGCGGCGCCGCTCTGGTTCGCGGTCGATGCGATCGGCACGAGCGTGCCCGCGGGCGCCACCGATCGCAGAGTTAAGCCGGCCCGTTGCAGCGTCAACAAATTGTCAAGCCCGATACTCAGGTCGGACATGCCCAAACGTCCCGCAGCTTCGCTCCGTCGGCGATTCTCGGCTTCGACCAACTCGAAGACGTTCGCCCTGCCATCGGCTTCGAGGCTCGTTGGACGCCGCCGCAGGATACCGAGCAGGCGCCCGTCCAGGAACAGGAACCGAAGTTCCTCGCCTGCCGCCTGTTCCTCGACTACGAGCTGAGGGCCCCACCGTCCTGCCCACACGACCGCGCGATGGAAACTCTCGACATCATCCACACCGCAAATCACCCCGCGCCCGCCCGAGGCGTTTAGCGGCTTCACGACGTACGGTCCGCGATTGCGTGCCATAAAGGCAACGCCGGCACGAGGGTCATCAGCGTTGACGATGGCGTGAGTGGAAACTGGGAGCCCGGCTCTAACGAGCAACTGGTTCACGATGCCCTTGTCCAGCGCGAGCAGCAGACTGACTGCCGTGTCCAACATCACTTCGTGGTAGAGGGCCACCGTGCGCGCACTGCCACGTCGCAGGACCACGAAGTCGGGGCCGAGGGGCTCGAGATCGGCGCCGAGATGCTCGGCCGCCTCACTCCAAATGTGGTGATACACGATGCGGCGAACGCGCGGCGACCAGGACGCAACCTCGGCGGCGTCGCGGCGCAACCGCATCACGATCGGCCCGGCTCGCAAGAGGTCCACTTCGGGCGCCATCACCCTGCCTGCCCTCCCCAACCGGCTCAGGCGCAGAATCCCCGCCGTCAGCAACGTCGGCTGCTTGCGTGCTCGCTTCGGCCCCACACTTCTCCCAAGCATCGAGTCGCTATACCAGTGTTCGCACGCCGCAAAACCCAGTCACAAGAGTTACTGGATGATGCGACGCGTGTGTCGCCTCACCAACGGTTCTGGCCGAGCGACATGGAGCACAGTCAAAGAACCGCGTCCCGGAGCGTAATCTTCGCCACGTGATCAACGGCCACGCTTGTCGTGCAGCGTTCCCGTATCCGTGACAAGCCCCGGACAGCCACCCTCTTGAAGTCGGGATCGTCGAAGGGTCGCGTCTTCGTCGTGGTTCCTTCCTCGGGCGTGGCTCATCTCACCCGCGACGTCGTGTCCGACGTCCTACACGAACCGACCCGTGCCGCTGTGTTCGTCATTGACAACGAGGGCGACTATCGACCGGTCGATGACGAAGTGGTATGGCGACCAGGCCAGAACCCCGGCTGGCTTCGAGCTTCCAACGCCGGCATGCGATTGGCAATCGAAACGGGTGCCACCGCGGCGCTCCTCCTGAACAACGACACGCGACTGAGCGAAGGATTCTTTGCCGGCCTCGTCGAAGCTCAACAACAGCAGAGCGATGCCGTTCTCGTACCGCTCTACGACGACATCTCAGTCATGGACAGCATCACGAGCTCAGCGGTGACATCGAGTCCTTCGTGCCGCGCCCGCAAGAGGTTTCCGTCGCGAGAATTGACGGCACTTGCGTCCTGATCCCCCGCGCCGTCATCTCATGGGTCCGCTATCTCGACCAACGCCACTTCGGTCGTCATGAGCTCCACACGGGGATCTAACTCCGTGGGGCAAGCAACGCGAGCAAAACGATGCTGAGGAAGAGGACTCCCAGCACTCCGAGGACCGCAATGCCGTATTTCGTGCCCGGCGCCAATGTTTGGTCTTGCACTCGTTCTCCTTCTTATAGCGACTCCGCACTGGAGCGAAGCGTCCCTCATGCGGGCGCCTCTTCAAAGGTCCGTGCGCGGCTATTCGGCCTACCGCCGTTATGCGCGGCGGACGAAGTAGATGATGAGTAAGACCACCAAGACGAACACAATCGTGCCGAGCCCGATGTACATTGCGCTGCCCTTCGTCATCCCGGATGCCCGGGCCGAGTCAATGATTGCCCACGCTCGTGCGTGGCGAAACGCACGCGGCGAAACGCGCAGAACCCCGAGAGGGGAATCGCGACCGGTTCTGCAATTCGTTCGGGATACGCGCCGCTGGAAGCTTGTCTGCGCGGTGTGACAGCGCGTGTTGCCAGGAACGTTTCGACTTTGTGCTGACGGGTATCGCTGCAGGACCCGCACCTGGCAAAGGAGGACAGCTCATGGAGATCTACACGTACCGAATCGCTGCCTACGCACCCGCCGGTTCAGATGCCGAGGCGGCGCGACTCCCCGATGTGACGGGTTACGAGGTGGAGGCCACCGATGGCCACATCGGGAAGGTCGATGAAGCCACGGCAGAAGCCGGATCAAGCTGTCTCGTGGTCGACACCGGTTTCTGGATCTTCGGCAAGAAGCGAATGATTCCGGCCGGAGTTGTCCAGCGCATCGACCCGGACGACAAAAAGGTCTTCGTCGGAATGACGAAGGATCAGATCAAGAATGCGCCTGACTACGACGCCGACAAACACGCCGCGGACGAGACTGGCTACCACAAGGAAGTCGGCGACTACTACCAGCCGCACGCAGCGACCGACTGACGCGAAGCCGAACGAAGCCCCTCAACACCTCCCACTCATCGTCGACCCCAACACCGGCCAACGCACATTCGGCGAACGCCACCCGTCGCGCCAGGACGCAACGGGTGGCCCCTTTGCGGGGGCCACCCGTTCCTGAGGCGAGGTACCTGCTGTGCGTTTCCATGGAGACGGCGCTCGCCTCCGCGGGGAGTGTGGGTCTTCGACGCAATCGAGAGTTGCGTCTGGGGACGCACCGCCGCGACCCGACGCGTCGGACGACAGCGAGTCGGAGTTGGGGGGACTGTTCCCCGTCGCTTGGAACCGACATTCGAAAGCCGAGTCGGCGGACTGCGATGACGACGGTCTTCGCAGGGAGTTAGGTGACGGCGAGCGTCGTTCCAACGTTCGGCCAAGTCGCTTCAGGCCGCATCGCCGCGACCGATATTCCAGTTGCCGGGTAGCCCACCCGGTGATCTGCCTCCCAGCAGAGACTGAGACCGCCTCTGGAGACCGCATCGCACAGGGCCTCCAGGGGCGGTCTCTGCTTTCCGACAAGGGGAGATTCAACACAGCAGAAGGTTCGGCTAACCAGAACCCACGCCGACTGCTTGAGGCGCTCCAACGGGACCAATCAGTTCGACAAGGACCCCTGATGCCCCAAGGATCGGAACCGACGCACGAGCCCCACCGCCTCCAGGTCAGTGAAGTGCCCGACTCACTGTCGTTCGGCTCCACCCGAGGCTCTCAGCGGCTGCTCACGTCTTCGACTAAGAGGTAGCGACTCGACTCAGCGTCGAAGGGTTGACAGCGACACGGCCCGCCTCCTCTGGCGATTGTTTACTCCGAGTGGCATAGAATCTAACGGAGAGTGAAATTGCCGCCTGGGGGATAGGCGGAACGGCGGGAGGGTGGCGTCGTGGCGTGGGTATTCGTTTCGGCCGCGTTGCTCGGCAGCGGCTGGTTCGTCAGGGGCTTCCGTGGCGAACGACACCGACCGTGAGCGCCTTTGTGCGCGGGGGCCAAGCCGTGATATCGCACGTGAAACGGGGACGGCTGGGCGGTGTTTCGCGCTGCACGGTCTCTGAGTTGCCTGACGTGCTCGGTTTTCAGCAACGAATGTACGCGAACGGCCACGCGTTCGATCGGGAGCGCAACGGATGGCTATATCGGGATAATCCGAATGTTTGCGACGAGGAGCTTCCAGTGTGGATCGCTCGCCGCGGTGTCGAGATTGCCGGGGTCGATGCGTCGATCCCGTTTTCGCTCAAGGTCGGCGACAACAGGGTCCGGGCACAGTGGGGTATCGATCTCATGGTCGATTCCCGTTGGCGCGGCCAGGGCATCGCAGCAGAACTGAACACCGCGCTTCGTGCTGCGTCCCCAGTTTCGTGTTCGCTGGGTATGTCGGACGAGGGGCGACGGCATGCGCTGCGCAATGGCTACACCGAAATGGGGGCGATGGCGGTGTTCGCCCATGTGATTGATGCAGCCCGTGTCCTCGCGACGGCCCCACTGCATGGATTGCGTCGCCCGGTTGGGTTCTTAGCGAGTGGACTGTCCCTCGCGCTATCGAAAGTTCGACATGGCGGTGCCGTGGTCCAACCCGTCAATGAATTCGATATCGGGGCAAACGAGGTCTGGCGACAAGCCGCCAAGCATTACCCGGTGATCAGTGTTCGGAACGCCCGAACACTCCGCTGGCGCTTCGATGAATCACCGCAGCGAGATCAATACTCTCGCTACTACGTTCACCGCAGCGATGCGATCGGTTACTTCGTGCTCCGAGACACGACGTGGCACGACACCGAGGTGAGCACCATGGTGGACTACCTCGCAGCCCCAGACATGCTGTCGGATCTGTTCGCCGCCGCCGTCGTCGAGGCTCGCAGGCGCAACAAGGCTGCGCTGCTATGCACGACACTGAACCGCCACGCGAATAAGACGTTGCCTTGGCTCGGATTCGTTCGCCTGCCTCACGCCAGTTATGCAACCCGGTTCATGCTGCGCGCCGACCCGAGCGTGCGAGCACAGCCGGTCTTGTACGACCCTGCAAACTGGTTCATCACCGCAGCCGATGCGGACATCGACATCGCTATCGCTGGCGTACGCCGTCGAGGCACATGAGCCCGCGGCATATGGGGTGGCGTCGAGTTCCCAGGGCAGCACTGATCGCTTCGAGGCTGAGTTCGATTGGACCAGCGAGCGGGAGCAGGTTGGTCGCGGTCCAGGATCTGGGCGTCTTGTGAGCAGTCAGTGCGGGAACCGATCGGTCGCTCGCTAGAGGTTGTCCTGGGTCCGCGGAAAGCCCGCGAAGAAGTCCAAAAGTGTTGGGAGATGCGGAAAGACGAAGTGAGGCGTTTCCGCAGGTCGGAAGCGGTTTCTTTTCTATCGTCGGAGGTTGGGGCAGCGAGCCGGCCTGTACGCCGGATTCTGTGATGGCGCCGGAGCGCCAACGGTGACCATCCATCTGGGCCGTCAATTGCCCGACGGCTCGTGCGGCCTACCCGGGGGTCATCGGACGGGCCGTCCTCCCCCTGTTCGGCCTTGCTCCCGGTGGGGTTTGCAGAGCCACCCGGGTCACCCCGGGTGCTGGTGCGCTCTTACCGCACCGTTTCACCCTTACCTGTGCGACCGATCCGAGGATCGGCCGCCATCGGCGGTCTGCTCTCTGTTGCACTGTCCTGCGGGTCGCCCCGACTGGGTGTTACCCAGCACCGTGCCCTATGGAGTCCGGACGTTCCTCGAACCGGTCCCGTCCGAAGACGGCCCGATCCGCGGCCACCCGGCCGACTCGCTGCCGTCGGACAGGTTACGACGTGATCCCGCGCGCCCGCGCCCGTGCCGCGGCTCGCCCGCCGAGATAGCCACCCAGCATCCCGATGCCGGCGGCGATCACCACCTGGCCGAACAGTTGCCAGGGGCGCAATGCCGGGTTGTGCCCGGTGAAGAGGCCCTGGCTCTCGTCGCGCACCAGCCACACCACGATGCGCACCGGGATCCACAGCACGAGCGCGCCGACGCCGGCGAGGGTGCCGTTGGTGAGCGCGCCGTCGGGCGCGAACCGCCCGGCCTGCCAGCCCGCGAGTCCGTAACCGAACAGGATCGCGACGAACAGCGGATAGATCCACCCACTGTTCTTGAAGCTGTCGAGGTTGTGGTCGAGCGCGGCCTCGACGATGCTGGCCGCGGCGAGCACACACAGCCCGATCAGCGCGCCGCGCCACACGGCCTGCCAGTTGACGAGCGGTTCGGTGTCGGCGGAGCCGACCGGCTGCTCGGGATCACTCATGGTCATGATCTTGCCTCGCGGGTGGATGCAGCGGTGGTCACGTGAGCTCCGCCGAGGGAGTGGAGTCGTCGGACTCTTCGTGGAACAGCTCGTCGACCGGGGCGACGAGGCCATCGTGAGCGAGCGGCCGCAGGAAGGCGCGCTGCTGGCACAGGATGATCGCGGCGAGGGTCAGGTAGACGATGCCGACGGCGATGCGCTCGAGCTCACGCACACCATCGGGCAGCATGCCGCCGAGGATGAACTGCGAGATAAAGAGGCCGAACAGCATGTAGGCCTCGCGCACGCTCAGACGCCGGTTGGCGAGCACTGCGATGGCGAACACCGACTGCGCGGCGGTGAGGAACAGCTCCTCGCGTTGCAGCGAGTCGAGGGGCAGGCCCGACAGGTGCCCGGCCGAGATCGCGAACACGATCGGCAACGAACCCACGAGCAGGGTCCACTGGTTCACCTTCGACGACAGCAGCGTGCCGAGGCCCGCACTGGTGTTGAGCCGCCACGCGAACATCCCTGCGATCAGCAGCTCGGGCGCTTCCGACGCCAACGGCGCCACCCACTGCACGAGCAAGAACGTGCTGACCCCGGCCTGCTCGCCGAGGTGCACCAGCGACTCCGCGAACGGCTCCGCGCACAGGAAGATGATCCCGGCCGCGTACGCGAGCAGGACGCCGACGATGGCGCGTCGTTGGTTGGTCGGCCGCGTGGCGATGAGTCGCGCCGGGCCGACGAGGTGCGGCTCCTCTGACGGCGCGCGCCCGATCCGCCACACGAACACCACGAAGATCGTGATCAGCACCACCGAGTCGACGAGCGTCAGGGTGTGCTTCAGGGGAAGGGTGAGCGAATAGAGCGTCGCGATGGCGAGGAACATGATCTCGATCGCGTGCGGGCGGTCGAGCACGACGTCGGTGTCGAGCTCGCCCGTGTAGCCGCGCCGTTTGGCCATTCGGGTCATGCGCCACGCCGCGAGCAGCACGACCATCGACCAGCCCACGCCTATCAGCAGACGGTTGGCGCCGGTCATGTTGGCGAGGGCGAGCGGCGCGAACTTCTCCGGGTTCTGCCCCGCCTTCGACGCGAACGCGAAGTCGACCGCGTATTCGGGCAGGACCGCGATCAGGGCGAGCACCGTGAGCGCGAGGCCCTGGGAGATGTCGAGTTGGAGCACCTCGGCCGCCCAGGCCAGAAGGAACGCCGACCCGAGGATGGCGAAGCCGAAGACGATCGGCGCCACGACGTCGTGCGGCGTGAAGCCCCCCACCCGGGTGATCAGCCCGGGAACCGTGAGGGCGAGCGCCGCCCCCATGGCCAGTCCTTGACCGCGGGCACCCCGGAAGGCGGATTTCGGCGTCTCGGCGGCGGTCGGGATCACCCCGCCAATGCTACGGGCGGCCCTGCCGTCGGCCGCGGGCGCGACCCAGCCGTGACGCAGCCGCCACTCAGCCGTTACCCAGCTGTCACCCAGGCGCTACCAGGGCCGGCCGTGGTCGGCTGGAGCCATCCGAACCCCGGAAAACGACGAATGAACTCTCATGCTCAGGGGAATAGGGGCCGAAGGACTCTTCGTTGGACGCGGTTTGCGGGAACCGTCTGATCCCGCTGGAAACGAGAAAGCACGAGCGATGACACAGCACTGGCGTCAATATGCACGGTGTCTCGGGGCCGACCCGGAGCTGTTCTATCCGCCGTCCGAGTCGGACGACGGCGCCGAGGAGGCGAAGGCCATCTGTGCGGTGTGCCCCGTCCGTGAACCATGCCTCGACCACGCCATCACGGCGCGTGAGAAGCAGGGGGTATGGGGCGGCTTCACCGAGCGCGAACGGCGGCGGCTCATCCGCCAGCGACGCAAGTCTGCCTGAGCATCTTCTGACCTGATGCAGCGTTAGGCGCCGTCACCCCCGGTAGCATCCGGCTGATGACCGCCGCACTGTGGCCCGAGGTGATCGGGCGTCTGCTCCGGCGCGAGCAGCTCCCGACCGACCTGGTCGAGCAGGCGATGTCGACGATCCTGTCGGGTGAGGCGACGGACGCCCAGATCGCGGGATTCGCAGTCGGACTGCGGGCCAAGGGCGAAACTGCCGAGGAGCTCGCGACCCTCGTGCGCACCATGCTCACGTTCGCGGAACGCGTCGATCTCTCCGACGTCGACGCGCCGATCGTCGACACGTGCGGCACCGGTGGCGACGGCGCGGGCACCGTGAACGTGTCGACCATGGCGGCGATCGTCGCCGCCGCGTCGGGAGCACGCGTCGCCAAGCACGGCGGGCGCGCCGCGTCGTCGAAATGCGGATCGGTCGACGTGCTCGAATCGCTGGGTGTGGTGATCGACCTCGGCCCGGCCGGTGTGGCGCGGTGCGTGCGCGAGGTCGGGATCGGCTTCTGCTTCGCGCAGCGCTATCACCCCGCCATGCGGTTCGCGGCACCGGTGCGCCGCGAGCTCGGCACACCCACCACCTTCAACTTCCTCGGCCCGCTCGCCAACCCGGCCGGCGCGACCCGCCGCACCGTCGGCGTGTCCGATCCGGTGATGGCCGATCGCGTGATCCGCACGCTGGCCGACCTCGGCGTCGAGCGCGCGCTGGTGTTCTACGGCAACGACGGGCTCGACGAGTTGACCGTCACCACCACGTCGACCGTGTTCGATCTCGCCGACGGCGAGGTGCGCACCTACGAGATCGATCCTGCGGAGCTCGGCATCCCCCGCGCCGAACGGGGCGCGTTGGCGGGTGGCGACTCCGCCGGGAACGCGCAGGCCGTCCACCAGGTGTTCGCGGGAGCCAAGGGCCCGATCCGCGACATCGTCACCCTCAACGCGGCCGCCGCCCTCCTGGTGGCCGACGTCGTACCCGACTTGTCGTCGGGGGTCGAGCAGGCGAGGGCGGCGCTCGACGACGGTCGCGCCGCCGCCACGCTGGAGGCATTCGTGCGCGTGAGCGTGGCGGCCCGCGAGCGAGGCGACGCCTGATGGCCAAAGCCCTCGAGTGCCCCGCGTGCGGAGCCAAGCACCGCCTCGACACCCTGCCCGACGGTCCGACGTTCCGCTGCTCGCAATGCGGCCAGGTGCTCAAGATCCCCGACGTCGCCAGCAACGGCGGTGCGCCCGCACCGAGCACGTCGTCGTCGAACTCGGCTCCACCGCGGCGCGCCGTCACCGCGACCGCGGCGACTTCGGGGAAAGCCGCGGCCGACACTGCGCCGCCGGCCCCGCCCAAGCGTCGTCGGCCGGCGGGCGATGCCGCCGCCGCGTCGTCGGTTTCCTCCACGTCGAATGCATCGACCCGTCAGGCAGTGGGCGTCTCGGCCACGGTGGCCGCAGTCGCGAGCGAGCCGCAGACGCGCGCCGACCGACGTGCCGCCGCGCCCGCGAAGTCGAAGTCGAAGCCGAGGGCCCAGTCGGCGGGGCCGAAGGGGAAGGTCGCGTGGTACTGGCGCCTCCTGGCCTGGATCGTCGCGGTGCCGCTCGGTTTCGTGATCACCGTGTGGCCGGCCTACCACCTCGACCTGATCCGCAAGGACGACGTGCTCAATATCTTCGTGGGCTCGGGATCGGGTCGCTACGTGCGGCTCGGGATCGGCACCTGCGTGTGGGCGCTGGTCACCGCGCTGCTGGTGCAGCTGTTCGTCGAGGGCGGGCGCTGGTACATGGCGCGCCGGCGGGCCCGGCCCAGCCAACCGCAGTCCACCTCGAGCTCGAGCTCGGGCTCGCGGGCGGCGACGGCCCGATGAGCACCCGGTACCGCTGCTCGGCGTGCGGGAACCTCACCCGCTTCGACGTGGTCGAGACCCGCCGCACGCGTTCGTTCCATCACTTCAGTGTCGGTGGGCAGCTCAGCGTGGAAGACGAAGAGGTGCTCGACGGACGCGTCGAGCTGGTCTCGTGCCGCTGGTGCGGCGCGTCGGGCGAGACCATCGAGGAGATCGCGGTCGACGACGTGTCGATCGTCGGTCCCTCCGACGCGTAGCCACGCGTGACGAGCGAGCTCCCACCGATCCCGGACGCGCTCCTGGCGCCGCTGCTCGACGTTGCCGGCGCCACCCTGCGCACGATCCCTCCGGCCGAGTTCCCGCAACGGCTGCGCGCGCTCGCGTCGTTCGACGCGCGCGGCCTCGCGCGCGGTGCGGCCCGTCGCCAGCTCCAACACGCGTTCGACGACGACGAGACGTTCCGCGCACGCGTCGTCGAACAGTTCCTGGCCCGGCCCGACGTGATCGCCGTGCGCGACGCATGGTCAGCGACCGACGCGGTGCAGATCGTAGCGGCGGCCGCGGTCGACGACTCGCTCCCGCTCGTGGCGTCGATGTTGTACGCAGCGAAGCCCGATGGTTGGCACTTCGCCCTCGGCGCGGCGTGCGCGGCGGAGGCCCACGCGGCCAATGCACGCGCGCAGGCCGACCAAGCCCGGTCCCGGGCTTCCGAGTTGGCCGCCGCGGCCGAAGCGCAACGGCGGGCCGAGGCGGCGCGCGCGCTGGCGGAGGCGGAGCGAGATCGGTTCGAGCAGGAATTGCGCGCCGAACGCCGGTCGCGCCGCGAACGGGAGCTCGCCACCGAGAACGCGGCCGACGAAGTGCGCCGCCACGCGACCGCGTCGGAGGAAGCACTTGCGCGGGTGCGCGCCGCGCTCGAGGTGTCGGAGGCCCGCGCCCGGCGCGACGCGGAGCGCAGCGCGCGCCTCGAGCGTGATCTGGCCGCGGCGCGGCGAGCCGCGGCGGGCGCGGCCGACGAGCAGGCGTTGCGCGACGCGGCGGCGGAGACTCGTGCCTTGGCGACGCGGCTCGACGATCTCGCGGCCCGACAATCGGGCGCGGGGACGGGAGCCGCCGCGGACGGGCGGAGCCCGGACCCGGCCGTCGCCGAGCCGACGGAGAGCAGGTCGCGACGCGTCGGCCCGGCCGAGATCGCGGCGCGCTCGCGGCCGCGTCGGGCGCGCCCGAGCTGCCCGCCCGGCCTGGTCACCGACAGCCCGGCCGCGCTCGACGCGATGCTGCGCACGCGCGGCGTGGTCCTCGTGGTCGACGGCTACAACGTGACCAAGACGGTGTGGGGCGACGCCGCGCTCGAGGAGCAGCGCGAAAGGTTGGTGGCGGCACTGGCCGAGTTGCACCTGCGCATCCGGTGCGAGGCGGTGGTCGCGTTCGACGGCGCCGACGTCCGCATCGTGCCCGGCCCTCGCCGGCCCGGCGTGCGGGTGCTGTTCTCGGCGCCAGGGGAGACCGCCGACGACATCGTGGTGCGGGAGGCGGCGGCGCCGCCGGAGACCGTACCGGTGGTGGTGGCCTCGAGCGACGCCGAGGTCAAGGCGCGGGCGGCGGACGTCGGGGCGGCGGTGGTGGCGTCGAGCGTGCTCCTGGCGGTGCTGCGCCGCTGAGCGGCCGGTCGTAGGTGTCGTACCCCCGTGCGATGGTTTCCCGGTGAGGCAGTGAGTTCCGGGAGACGAACGGGAGATGGAAGTGCTCACCATCGATTGCGACGAGTGCGTCATGCAGCACACCACGGCCTGCGACGACTGTGTCGTGACCTTCGTGATGAACCGCGAGCCGGGCGAGGCCCTGGTGATCGACGTCGCCGAGGAGCGGGCCGTGCGCATGCTCGCCGGAGCGGGGTTGGTGCCGCGGCTCCGTCACGCCGCGGGGTAGCGTCCTGCCGACGGGTGGGGTCGATCGCCGATTCCATCGCCGGCCCGCAGGAGGGCGTCCATGTATCTCGGCAGTGACGCGGCGAACTTCGCGGTGCTGCTCGCCCGCGTCTGGATCGGGATCATGATCCTGGCCCACGGGTGGCGACACGTGAAGTCGATCCAGTCCGGTCCCGGAATGGCGAACTGGTTCGAGAGCCTCGGCCTCAAGCCCGGCCCGCTGCACGCGTGGGCGGTCACGCTCACCGAGGTGTCGATCCCGTTCCTGCTCTTCCTCGGCTTCCTCACCCCGTTGGCCTACGGCGGGGTCTGTGCGCTGATGGTCGTGGCGCTCGTGACCAACCACCGGAACAACGGCTTCTTCCTCACCAGCGCCAAGGAGGGCTACGAGTACGTGGCCACCGTGGCCGTGCTGTGCATCACCCTCGGCACCCTCGGCCCGGGGCGGTGGTCCCTCGACCGCGCCTTCGATCTCCACTTCCCGTTCGATCCGAAGCAGGCGCTGCTGATCACCGCGTTGGTCGGCATCGTCGGCGCCGCGCTCTTCCTGCTCGTGTTCTGGCGGCCCCCCAAGAAGAGCGAACCGGCCGCCTGACCGCGGCGCCGCCGACGAGGGGAGCCCTGCCATGGGTCGGGTAGCGCTCGAGCACGTGTCGAAGACCTTCGACGGCGTGGCGGCCGTCGACGATCTTTCGCTCGACGTGGCCGACCAGGAATTCCTCGTACTGCTCGGCCCTTCGGGCTGCGGGAAGTCGACCGCGCTGCGGATGATCGCCGGCCTCGAGGACCCGACCGCGGGCACCATCACCATCGGCGATCGGGTGGTCAACGACGTCGAGGCCAAGGACCGCGACATCGCGATGGTGTTCCAGAGCTACGCGCTCTATCCGCACATGACGGTGCGGCGCAACATCGAGTTCCCGCTGCGGTCCCGGAAGGTGCCGTCTACCGAACGCGCGCAGTTGGTGGCCGACGCGGCCGAGAGTCTCGGGCTCGAGGCGTTCCTCGACCGCAAGCCTGCGCAACTCTCGGGTGGCCAACGCCAGCGCGTCGCGTTGGCACGCGCGATCGTGCGCCGTCCGCAGGCGTTCCTCATGGACGAGCCGCTGTCGAATCTCGACGCCAAGCTGCGCGTGCAGACCCGCGCCGAGCTGGTGGAACTGCAGCGGCGCCTGGCCGCGACCGTCGTGTACGTGACCCATGACCAAGTCGAGGCGATGACGATGGGCCACCGGATCGCGGTGCTCGACTCCGGCGTGCTGCAGCAGGTGGGCGCACCGCAGGAGGTCTACGCCAAGCCGGCCAACCTCTTCGTTGCCCGGTTCATCGGCAGCCCGCCGATGAACACCGTCACCGGCCACATCAACCGGATCGGCGACACACTGGTGGCCGAGATCCCGGGCGGCCACATCCCGCTGGAGCCCGAGCTGGCGAGCGCGGTGAGCGCGGGTGGGTTGGACGCGGTGGTGATCGGCGTGCGCCCCGAAGACCTGCGTTTCGCGGCCGCGGAGGGCATCGAAGCCCTCGTCACGGTGGTCGAGTCGCTGGGCCACGAGCGTCACGTGATCTGCCGCCTCGCCGACAACCAGCTCGTGATCGTCCGCCAGGACGCCCACGAACCAGCTCCACGCGAGGGCGAATCGGTCCTGCTCGTGGCCGATCCCGCGGCGTTGCACGTGTTCGATCCCGACACCGGCGGTCGGGTGGGGGCCTGAGGCGGATGGCGGCGACCACGGTGCCCTCGCCGGCGCTCACCCCGGCCCGGCGCAAACGCCGTCGACGCGAGCGAGGGCTGGCGTACCTGCTGCTGTTCCCCGCGCTGCTGATCTTCGGCGTGTTCGTGTTCTGGCCGCTGATCCACAACGTGTACCTCGGGTTCTTCCGCAACCCGCCGTTCCCGGGGTTGCCGAAGCACTACGTGGGATTCGATCAGTACCGCGAAGTCCTCACGTCGTACGACTTCCTGCAGAGCGTCAAGACCACGATCATCTTCGCGTTGCTCACGGTGCCCATCGGGATCGTGCTCGGCCTCGGTCTGGCGGTGCTCGCACACCAGCAACTCCGGGGCGTCGGCATCTACCGCACGATCTTCTCGTCGACCGTGGCCACCTCGGTGGCGGTGGCCGCGGTGATCTTCGGCACGCTGATGAACCCGCAGGTCGGCTTGCTGCCATGGCTCGGGCTCACGACGAACCCGACGATCCTCCAGAACCCGCAGTGGGCGCTGGTCGCGGTGGCCGTCGTCACCGTGTGGCAAACGCTCGGGCTCACGTTCATCCTGATGGCATCGGGTCTGCAGAGCGTTCCCGACGACCTGTTCGAAGCGGCGCGCGTCGACGGCGCCGGCGCGTGGTCGCGCTTCTGGCACGTCACCCTGCCGATGATGTCGCCCACCATCTACTTCACCGTGGTGGTCGGTTCGATCTTCGCCTTCCAGTCGTTCGGCCAGATCGACCTCTTGACCCAGGGCGGACCGCTCAAGAAGACCAACGTCCTCACCTACTTCATCTACAACACGCTGCAAGGACAGAGCGATCCGGGCAAGGCGGCGGTGCTGGCCATCGCGTTGTTCTTCCTCACGCTGTTGCTCGCCCTCGCGCAGATCCGGCTACTGGAACGGCGAGTGTCGTATGAGCGTTGACGCCCGCGCGCTGCACCGTCGCCACGTCATCGGCAAGATCGGGCGCTACGCGCTGCTGACGCTGCTCGCGGTGGTGATCCTGTTCCCGATCTACATCACGATCGTGAACTCGTTGCTCCCGGCAGCCGACATCACCCGCCAGCCGCCCAAGTTCTTCCCCACCGATCCGCAGTGGGGGAGCTATCGCACCGCGTGGAACGCGGGGCACATGGGCACGTACCTGAAGAACAGCTTCATCGTCACCTTCATCATCACGGTGGGCCAGGTGCTCACCGCCATCCTGGCGGGTTACGCGTTCGCCTTCCTCCAGTTCCCGTTCAAGCGCACGCTCTTCCTGGTGTTCCTGGCCACGCTGATGGTGCCGTTCGAGGTGACCATCGTGACGAACGTGTCCACCATCAGCAGCCTCGGTTGGTACAACACGTACGCCGGGCTGGCGGTCCCGTTCCTCGCCACCGGGTTCGGCGCGTTCCTCATGCGCCAGGCATTCCTGACCCTCCCGCACGAGCTCCGCGACGCGGCCGCGCTCGACGGCTACGGCCACTGGCGATTCATGTGGCGCGTGGCGGTGCCATTGGCGCGCCCGGCCGTCGCCGCGCTCAGCGTGTTCGCATTCCTCGCTGCGTGGAACCAGTACCTCTGGCCCCTCCTCATCACCAAGGACGACCGGCTGCGAACCGTGCAGATCGGCTTGAAGCAGCTGCAGTCGCTGAGCATTGATCAGGTGAACGTCACCTTCGCGGGGGCGATCATCGCGGTGATCCCCTTGGTGATCCTGCTCCTGTTCTTCCAGCGGCACCTCGTGCGGGGTCTCACCGCGGGTGCCGTCAAGGGCTGACGCCCGGGTTGACCCGGTTCGGTGGCCGCCATCGGCCATGCTGTGGCGTCGGCGCGGGGCCGACGGAAGAGACCGGGGAGTGAGCATGCGTTCGTGGAGGCGGTTCGCGAGTGGGGGAGTCGCGGTCGCGCTCCTGGCGGCGGGACTCGTGCTGGTCCCGGCGGCCGAAGCCGCAGGCGCGGCCACCGCGACCTGCCCGCTGAGCGCGCTCGACAAGGCCACCTCGCCGGTGAACATCACGGTGTGGCACTCCATGACCCGGGCCAACGAGCAGACGCTCCAGAAGATCACCGACGCGTTCAACTCGTCACAGACCAAGGTCAAGGTCAGCCTGGTCAACCAGATCGACTACGTGCAGACGTTCAACAAGTACAAGGCCGGTCTCGCGAGCGGCGACCTCCCCGACATCGTGCAACTGCAGGACACCGACCAACAGCAGATGATCGACACCGGCACCGTGCTGCCGGCGGCCACGTGTGCCAAGGCCGACAAGTACAGCTTCTCCGACTTCCTGCCCCGCGTGATCAGCTACTACACGGTGCAGGGCACGCAGTACGCGATGCCGTTCAACGTGTCGGGCCCGGTGTTCTATTACAACAAGAAGTCATTCACCAAGGCCGGCCTCGATCCGACGAAGCCGCCCGCCACTCTTGCCGACGTCCGCGCCGACGCGGTGAAGCTGAAGGCCGCGGGTGTGTCCGCACCCTTCGGCCTCAAGACCGAACCGGGCTACCTCGAGCAGTGGCGAGCCCTCGCTAGCAAGCTCTACGTGAACCAGAGCAACGGCCGCAGGGGCCGAGCCACCACGACCGTGTTCGATGACGCCACCGGGCGCCAGATCTTCAACTGGATGTCGGGGATGGTGAAGGATGGCTTGGCCACCACCAACGCCGATCTCGGTACCGGTAGCTTCGACAACCTGCTCGGAATCCGCAGCGGCTCGCACGCCATGGCCGTCGACACCAGCGCCGCGCTGGGCACCATCAGTTCGGTGCTGGCAGCCGGCAACGATCCCAACATCGACCTCGGGGTGTCACCGATGCCCGCGCCGAGCGCGGGCGCCAAGGGCGGCGTACTGGTGAGCGGCGGTGCGATGTACATGGTGAACAAATCTTCGCCGGCGAAGCAGGCGGCGGCGTGGGAGTACCTGAAGTTCCTCGACCAGCCTGACAGCCTCACCACGTGGGCCATCGGCACCGGCTACCTCCCGATCCGCAAGGCGTCGGCGAGCAGCAGCGCGATGCAGGCCTACTGGAGCCAGAACCCCACCTACAAAGTGGCGTACGACCAATTGGTCAACGGTCCCAACAACGCGGCGACGGCGGGGTCGGTGATCGGTGACTACACCGGCGTGCGCGACGCGGTGCGCGACGCCGAGAACACGATGTTCCTGCAGGGCAAGGCGCCGGCCGCGGCGTTGAAGGCCGCGTCGCAGAACAGCACGGCCGCAATGGACGACTACAACACCCGCATCGGCAAGTGATGCCGACGCGCTAGCCGCGCTGGTCGACGGGGATGTAGGGCCGCTTGGTGGGGCCGGTGTAGATCTGACGGGGCCGGCCGATCTTGGTGGCCGGGCTCTCGATCATCTCCTTCCAGTGCGCGAGCCAACCGGGGAGCCGACCCATCGCGAACAGCACTGTGAACATCTGCGTGGGGAAGCCCATGGCCCGGTAGATGAGCCCGGAGTAGAAGTCGACGTTGGGGTAGAGCTTGCGCTCGATGAAGTACTCGTCGCTCAGGGCGACTTCCTCGAGCTGCATCGCGAGCTCGAGGAGGTGGTCCTTGCGGTCGAGCTCGGTGAGCAGCTCGTCGCACGTGTCCTTGAGGATGCGGGCCCGCGGGTCGTAGTTCTTGTAGACGCGGTGACCAAAGCCCGAGAGCTTGAACGGGTTGTTCGGGTCCTTCGCCATCTTCACGTACTTGGTGACGTCGTCGCCGTCGGCCGCGATGTCTTCGAGCATCTCGATGACCTTCTGGTTGGCCCCGCCGTGGAGCGGGCCCCAGAGGGCGTTGATGCCGGCGGCGATGGCGGCGTAGATGTTGACCTCGCTCGAGCCGACCAGGCGCACGGTGGAGGTGGAGCAGTTCTGCTCGTGGTCGGCGTGGAGGATGAGGAGCTTCTTGAGCGCGTTGACGACCGTGTGGCTCACCTCGTAGCGCTCCGACGGCAGCGAGAACATCATGGTGAGGAAGTTCTCGATGAGGTCGAGCTCGTTGTTGGGGTAGACGAATGGCTGCCCGATCGATTTCTTGTAGGCGTAGGCGGCGATCGTGGGCAGCTTGGCCATCAGCCGCACCATCGACTGCTGCGCCTGCACCGGGTCCTTCGGGTCGAGGCTGTCGAGGTAGAAGGTGCTCTGCGCGGTGACCACCGAGGAGAGGGTGGCCATCGGGTGGGCGTCCTTGGGGAAGCCGTCGAAGAAGCGCTTCACGTCTTCGTGGACCAGGGTGTGGCGGCGGATGTCGTGGCGGAAGCCGTCGAGCTCGGCCCGGGTAGGGAGCTCGCCGTAGATGAGGAGCCACGAGGTCTCGAGGAAGGAGGGGTTGGGCACGTTGACAAGGTCTTCGATCGCGATGCCCCGGTAGCGCAGGATGCCGGCCTCGCCGTCGATGAACGTGATCGCCGACTCGCACGATGCGGTGTTGACGAACGCGTTGTCGAGGGTGACGGCACCGGTGAGCCCGCGGAGCTTGGCGATGTTGATGCCGCGCTCGCCTTCGGATCCGACGACGACCGGGAGCTCGATCTCGCGGTCACCATCGTGGAGTACGGCGGGCGTTTCGCTCATGGGATCTCCTCCTCGTCAGCGCCACAGAGTACCCGGCGACACCCGGAGTTCCCCGAGACAGGGGCACGGTCGCGGCGGCGCGCTGGCGTACGGTGTCGCGGTGTCGGTCAGTGAACGCGACCTGTCGGAATCGGGCCCGACCGCCGGGCGCGTCTCCGCACTGCGAGCGGCGTTCCCGTGGACGGGGGTGGTCGCGCCATGGCTGCTGTCCCGCGTGATCTCGATCGTGGTGCTCATGGTGGCGGTCAACGACCCGACCCGCGGCTCGCGCTTCGATCAGGTCGCGACGCTGCTGGGACGGTGCCTTCTACCTCGACATCGCGCGGAACGGCTACGGGCCGGTGGCGGTGCCGTTCCCGAAGTGGCCGTTCTTCCCCGGGCTCCCGGCCGTCATCCGGTTGCTGAGCGAGTTCGCCGACGACAAGACCGCCATCTTCGTGCTGAACCAACTGGTGTTCCTGGTGGCGTTGGCCGGCCTCTACCGCCTGGCTCGCCGCCACGGCACGCCGCGGGTCGCGTCACTCGCGGTGTGGTCGCTGGCGCTGTTCCCGGCATCGTTCGTGTTCTCGATGACGTACCCGTCGGCCATCTTCCTGGCCGCGTCGGTGTGGGGCTTCGTGCTGGTGGAGGACCACCTCGACCTCGCCGCCGGCATCCTCGCCGCCGGCGCGGCGATGGTGCGGCCCAACGGGTTGGTCGTCGCGCTGGCGTTGATCGTGGCGGTGCGGTCGTGGCGGCGGGCACTGCTGGTCGCGGGGCCGGTGGTGATCGCGGTGGCCGCCTGGTGCTGGTACTGCGCCGACCGCACCGGGGACGCCTTCGTGTTCCTCACCACCAAGGCCCGCTGGCAGGAGATCACGCTCGTCGGGCTGTTCCAGGGCCACGTGAAGTGGTCGGTGCTGCCGCACCTGGTCCTCGCGTTCGCGGCGCTGGCCGTGCTCGTCGTGCAGCGGAAGCGGCTGCCGGTGGCGTGGCTGGTGTTCGCAGTGATCTACCTCATCCCGTCGTTGCAGCTGGGCATGGTGGGGGTGGGCCGCTACGCCAACGAGTGCTTCCCACCCTTCGTGGCCGCGGGCCAGATCCTCGACCGATGGCCCCGGCGGGCCTACGTGGCCGCGCTGGGGTTGTCGACGGTCGGGCTCGTCCTGTTCGCGTTCGTCGCCGGCCGCTACGAACTGGTGCCCTAGCGCGCGGTGGTTTCGCGCCACGTGGTGTCGCGCGAGGCGCGGTCGCACGGCGTGCGGCCGCGCGGTGTGCGTTCATGCAGGGCGGGCTCAACCAATTCCGGCCGACTGCCGATGAACGCGTCATGGATCTCATCGCTGCCACGGGAGTCCGTACCCTGCCGATCGCCGCCGGCTTCCTCATCGGGATCGGCGCCTTCGCGGCCTGGATCTCCTGGATGGTGAAATCGACGCCGCCGGTCCGCACCGTCGGCAAGCTCCCGGCTCCGCTGCCGTTGCCGACGCCGATCCCGCTCTCGCCCGCCCGGCGCGCTTTGGTGTCGCCGCCGGTGGCCGATGTTGCGCCCGCGCCCGAGCCCACGATCGATCTCCGGGAGGACGATCGGGTCCACGTCGTGCGCGCCGGCGCGTTCTGCCCGGTGCAGGGAGCCTTCGGGGTCACGGCCACCGGCGCCGAGGTCGAGTGCACGAGCATCGCCGGGGCCCGGCCCCGCTGGCTCAAGCGCCGTCCGGTGTTCGCCGAGAGCGCCTGAGCTACTCGAGCACGCTGTCGTCGAGGGGTGCCTCGGCCGGCCCGCACAGGGTGCCCGGGGCCGGGGTCATGAGCTCCTCGCGCCAACGGGTGGTCCACGTGCGGGCCAACTGGTGCCAGGCGGCGAACCGCGGATCGCCGTCGACCCCGGATGCCGACGCCACGCCGCGCGCGACGTCGCGCGCCTTGCCCGCCCGCACGTGGTCTTCGGCCTCGGTGGCCCACACCGTGCACACCTCGTAGTCGTTCATCATGATCTCGTAGAGGCCCACCAACTCGTGGCCGTAGTCGGCCAGCAACGGGGCACGGACTTCGCGCACCGCGGCGAGGTAGTCGAGCGCGGAGCCCGGGACCACCTCGGTGAGCTCGTGCACGAACAGACTTCCTTGCACGCCGTCGGCGGCCAACGACGCCATGTTCGGGCAACCGGGGGCGGCGGCGAGCAAGCGGTCGAACCCGCCGGATCGGTACTCGTAGGCCGTCGTCCACCAGCCCTCGAGATGGGCGTTGGTCGTGCGCTTCATGCCCAGCCGGTCGATCTTGCCGTACCAGCCCTCCCACCCGTCCGGGATCTCCCAGATGTTGATCACCTGCGGCCACCGACCGGTGATCCCCATCGTGTACCAGGTGCCGAGGAGCTCGAAGTCGACCTTCTCGTGGCCGGCCTGGGCCTTGGCGTGCTCCATGTAGTTCCACTGGTGCTGGGCGCGGATGTCGATGATCTCGTGCAGGAACAGGTCACGGTCGGTCACTTGGTCATCCGCCCATCAGGGTGTGCCACTGGTCGAGGCTGTGGATCCGGAACACGATGTTCCGCTCGCGCGTCACGCCCATCGTGGCCGACGGATCCTGCGAGTAGAGGTGACCGGGATAGAGGATCGTGGAGTCGGGCACGGTGGCGAGCCGCTGGGTGAGGCTCTCGTACATCGCGTCGGGATCGGAGCCCGGGAGGTCGGTGCGCCCGCAGCCGTCGAGGAACAGCGTGTCGCCGGCGATGAGCTTGCCGGCCACCACGAAACACTGACTGCCAGGGGTGTGCCCCGGGGTGTGCATCAACGTGATCGGGATCTCACCGACGTGTACGACGTCGCCACTGTTGTGCACCGTGAGATCGGAGTCGGACACGCCGGTACCGCGCTTGACCCACTCGGCTTCGTCGCGTTGCACGTGGATGGGCGCGGCCATGCCGTCGATCGCGAGCAGTTCGCGCAGCCCCTCGATCGAGTAGCCCATGATGTCGCCGCCGCAGTGATCGGCGTGATAGTGCGTGGCGAGCACGCCGGTGAGGCGGAAGCCGTCGGCGTCGAGCAGCTCGACCAACTCCTGTACGCCATACGCGGGATCGACGGCGACGGCTTCGCCGGTCTCGCGGTCGCCTACGAGGTAGACGAAGTTCACCATCTGGCGCGCGATCGGGTCGTCGGTCGCGAAGTCGCGTCCGGCGAGGAGTTGACGGAAGTAGAGACGGTCGTTGTCGGTGTTCGCGGTCGTGCTCATCGGAAGTCGAATGCCACCTTGATCGCGCCGGTGTCGCGTTGCTCGGCGATGGTTGTGAACGCGGCGCGCCAGTCGGCGAGCCGAAATGTGTGGGTGAGCATGGGCGCGATGTCGACGCGGCCGTCGGCCGCGAGGTCGAGGTAGTGCTGCAGCCCGTGCTTGCGCACGCCGTCGACCTCCTCGATGCCGAACGTGTTGGATCCGACGACGTTGACCTCGCGGAAGTACCACGGCGACCACTCGAACCGGCCCGCGGCGTGAACGCCGCTCACCGCGAGGGTGGCGCGCGGCGCGAGCACCCGGAGCGCGACCTCGAGCGTGCCCGGCGAGCCGACGGTGTCGTAGGCGGCGTCGATGCGACCGGGGTGGGTGATCGGCAGACCCGCCCACGGCTTCAGGACGGTGGCCCCCGACCACTCGGCCAGCGCGACCACGAGCTCCTCGTCGGTCTGGTCGGCCGCGATCACGTGGGCGCCGAGCTTCCGCGCCAGCGCTTGTTGCGCGGGGTGCAGCACCACTGCGGCAACGTCGACCGTCGGGTAGAGCGCGCCGAGGATCGCGACGGCCGAGGTGCCGAGCGCGCCGCCGCCCCACACCAGCGCGCGCCCACCGGCTGGCGGGGGATGTCGAGTGATTGAGTGGAGTGACACCGCGAACGGGTCGGCGAGCACCGCGACCTCGTCGGGGAGACCGTCGGGTACGGGGATCGCCTGCGACACGTGCGCGGGCATGAGGTCGGCGAACCCACCGGTGGCGTCGCTCGAGTTGCCGGTGTGGATGCCCGGCGCGAGCCGACCCCGGGTGAAGTTCCAGCACAACGAGAAGTCGCCGGCCGCGCACGCGGGGCACACCGGATCGATGCCGCGTGGTGCGCACGACAGCCAGCACTGCAGCACCACGCGGGTGCCGGGCTCGAGGTCGTGCACCGCGGGACCCACTTCGACGACGTCGGCCACCACCTCGTGCCCCAGTACCTGCGGGAAGGAGATGAACGCGGTCATCGAGAAGTCGGTGGCGTCGCCGCCCATGTCCATGAACACCTGCTTGGCGTCGGAGCCGCAGATTCCGGTGAGCCGGGGCCGCAGCACGACCCAGTCGGGGGCGAGGATGGCCGGGTCGGGCAGGTCGCGCAGCGCCATCGGCGTGGCCGCCAGCCCGGCGAGGAGCGGGTTGGCGGACTGCGGCGCGGGTGCCGGCGGCGTGAACTTCGGGTCGTCGCCGAACACCAGGGCCTTCACGGTCGCTCATCCTCGCGCGCCGGACGGAGCCGGCCCATGAGGTCGAGGAACGCTTGGGGGTCGGTGGTCTTGCCGACCACGATGTCGTGCTGCGAGCCCATGCCGCCGGGGAGATCGGGTGGTGCGTAGAACTCGAAGCCCGTCGTGGTGATGGCGGCGACGATCGACGCCGCGCACTCGGCCGCGGGTACGAGCGGACCGTCGTAGGCCGCGGCGTCGTTGCCGGGCTGATCCCATATTTCCGTATCGATCGGGCCGGGCAGCACCAACTTCACCTCGACGCCACTGCCGTGCAGGTCGATGGCCATGACCTCGCTCCAGCCGCAGAGCGCGAACTTGCTCGCGCAGTAGGACGCCTCCTGCGCGATCCCGATCCGGCCCCCGAGGCTGGCGACGTTGACGACGACACCCGACCGGCGCGCCAGCCACCGGGGAAGGAGCGCGAGCGTCATGCGCACCGGGGCGTGGAAGTTCACGTCCATCACGCGCGTCACGTCGACGCCGGTGAGCCGCGGTACCGGGATGCGTCCGGGCATGCCGGCGTTGTTGATCAGGCCGTCGACCCCGCCGAACGCGTCGGCGGCTTCGCGCGCGACGGCTTCGGCGCGATCGAGATCGGCGAGATCAGCGGTGAACGCGCGCGACGCAGGTGCGTGCACGCGGCACTTTTCGAGCACGGCGTCGAGCCGATCGGCGCGTCGGGCGACGAGCCCGACGGTGGCGCCGCGCGCGGTGAGCATCGGGGCGAGTGCCGCACCGATGCCCGACGACGCGCCCGTGACCAGGAAGGTGGAACCTTTGATCCTCACCCGAACCTGATCCTCACCCGAACTTGATCCTCACGCGATCATCCTCCGATCAGCTCGTGCGAGGTACCGCTCAGGCGACGATGTCGACCGGAGTTCCGAGCGGGAGCTGCTTCGCCAGCATCGTGATCGCCGCGTTGTCCATGCGCACGCAGCCGTGGGTCGCGTCCTTGCCGAGCACCGACGGATCGTTGTTGCCGTGGATGCCGATTTCGGCGTCGCCCCCCTCGAACGTGTCGAGCGCGTCGGAGTGACTCGACAGCCCGTAGGCATACGGCCCGTAGACCGTGGTGGGATCGGGCGCCTGGATCAGCACCCGGAGGTAGTAGGTGCCGGTCGGCGTGGGCGTGGGCTTGCTCGCGTCGGGGAGCGGCGGGTTGGTGGCCCCGACCGCGACCGGGCCCTGGTAGATCGGCTGGCCATGGTTGGTGACGGTGATCGTGTGGGCACCGAGGGCGACCACGATGTGGAACGTGTTCTGCGTGATGTCGACATCGGACGCCTTGACCCAACCGGTGCTGCCGTTCGGGCGCACCGGGAGCAGGACCTGCACCCACCCGTCCTGCTGCGACTGCACGAGGAAGACCTGCGCCACCTTCGACGTAGGCACCTGCGGATCGACGAGCCAGGGGTTGGGGAGCTGCTGCGCGGGCTGCAGTGACTGCGGCGTGGCGTAGATCCCGACGGTGGTGACAGTGGGCTTCGCGGTGGCGATGAACGTGACGTACGGATTCGGCGCGACGGTCGTGGTCGGGGCCGGAGGCGCGGGGCTACCGGCCGGGGCGGCACTTCCGCCGCCACCCCCGCCACAACTCGCGAGCAGCAGCACGCACGTGCACACGATCGCGGCTGCGCCCGGCAGTGGGAGAAGACGGCTGCGACGCACCGCTCGGAGACTACCGGCCTGCTCCCGGCGGTAGCCGTCGGCGCTACGGTGCCCGACGTGGCGAATCGGGCAGATGTGGTCGAAGCGAGCGCGGAGCTGGCGCGCACGCAACCCGCGTTCCGGGCGATCGTGGAGTCGGCCGGTCCGGCCGGGCTGCGGCGGGCGCGCCCTCGCCACACGTACTTCTCGGAATTGGTGCGGGAGATCTGTTTCCAACAACTCGCGGGTGCCGCCGCGCGCACCATCCACGGACGGCTGGTGGCCGCGCTCGACGGCAACCCGACCCCCGAATCGGTGCTCGCGCTGCCCGTCGACCAGCTCCGGGCCGCGGGATTGTCGGCCAACAAGGCGGCGTCGATCCGTGACCTGTCCGACAAGGTGCTGGCCGGCGAGGTGCAGCTCGATCGGCTCAGCCGCTTGCCCGACGCCGAGATCGTCCGCGAGCTCACCCTGGTGAGGGGAATCGGGCGCTGGACCGCGGAGATGTTCCTCATGTTCCAGCTCGGGCGGCTCGACGTGTGGCCGGTCGACGACCTCGGCGTGCGCAAGGGGTACGCGCGTCTCTACGGCCTGGTGCCGCCGCCCACCGCGCGCGAGCTCGAACCGCTGGGCGACGCGTTCCGACCGCACCGTTCGATCGCGGCGTGGTACTGCTGGCGGGCGGCCGACACCCAGCTCTGACCAGACTCAGCTCCGATCGGAGCGGGCGCGCCACTGCTCGGCCATGGTGGCCGCGTGCTCGGTGAACTTCGGGAGCCCGAGGCGCAGGCGGCGCGCGTCGACCGCGGCGGGATCGTCGACCGGCCACGGCACCAGATCGCCGCGCTCGTCGAGCACGAACTGCGATCCGTAGAGCTGATCGCGCCCGTCGGCCATGCGGACCCGGTCGAGAAGGTACGCCAGGTGCACGGGATCGGCGTCGCCGTACGCGACCGCGCCTTCGAGTGCCTCGAGGCAGCGCTTCTGCAGCCCGACGTCTTCGATCGCCCGTTGGGTGACGAGCCACGCCGCGCGCGAGCCGTCGGCACCGACCAGCGCGTACCCCGGCCAGCACTCGTAGTCGTCGAGGATCTCCCAGAGGCGTTCCGCGTCGCGCGGATCGCGGGGTGCGTGGTCGGCCATCGCGAGCAGCTCGTCGCGGAGTGCGGGGTCACGAATTTCCCGGGAGCCGGGCACGAGCCGAGGATACGCTGACGCGGTGTAGCTGACGGTTCCGCTCGTGCCCGCCCACCCGGGTTCCTCCTCTCTTCCCCTCGGGATCGTCCTATGCCGTCTGCCTCCGCCTCCTCGTCATCCGCTGGCTCGTTCTCGCTCGTCGCCCGCGATCTCGCGCTCGAGCGGGGCAGCTTCACCGTGCTCGACGGCGTCGACCTTGCCGTCGGCCCCCGCACCCGGCTCGGCGTCGTGGGGCCGAACGGCGTGGGCAAGACCACGTTGCTGCGTCTCCTCACCGGCGCGGTCGCGCCCGACCGTGGGAGTGTCGTCCGCACGCGCGCCACCCTCCGGGTCGGCTACCTCCCGCAGGAACCCGACCGTGGCGACGAGACCCTGCTGGCGTTCCTGAGCCGCCGCACCGGGGTTGCCGCAGCCGAAGCCGAGCTCGAACGCGCCGCGGCTGCGCTGGGCGGTGACGGGAACGACGGCGGCCCTGATCCGGCGGACGTGTACGACGCCGCGCTCGACGACTTCCTCCGGGCCGGCGGCCCCGACCTCGACGCGCGCGCCCGCACGGTGTGTGCCGACCTCGGCTTGCCCGAAGCGTCGCTCGACGTCGCGACGGCGCGATTGTCGGGTGGGCAGGCGGCGCGCGCGTCGCTGGCCGCGATCCTGCTCAGCCGGTTCGACGTGTTCCTCCTCGACGAACCGACCAACGACCTCGACTTCGCGGGCCTGGCCCGGCTCGAGACGTTCCTGGACGAGTTGGCCGGCGGCGTGGTCATCGTGAGCCACGACCGCGCGTTCCTCGAACGCACCGTGCTCCGGGTGCTCGAGCTCGACGAGCACACGCGACGCGGCACCGAGTTCGGGGGTGGATGGTCCGGCTACCTCGACGCGCGCGCGACGGCGCGCCGTCACGCGGAGGAGGACTACGAGTCGTACCGATCCGAACGCGATCGGCTGCAGTCGCGCGCGCGGACGCAACGGCAATGGTCGGTGCAGGGCGCGGCGAAGGCGAAGCGCGATCCCAACGAGAGGGACAAGAACATCCGCCAGTTCAAGGTCGCGACCTCCGAGAAGGTGGCGGCGAAGGCCAAGGCGACCGAGCGCGCCATCGCCCGCCTCGACGCGGTAGAGAAGCCGTGGGAGGGCTGGGACCTGCGCTACCAACTGGCGGGCGCGCCGCGCAGCGGCGACGTCGTGATGCGCCTGCGCGGCGCGGTGCTGGAACGCGGCAGCTTCCGGCTCGGCCCCGTCGACCTCGAGATCGGCTGGGGGGAGCGGGTCGGGATCGTCGGGCCGAACGGGTCGGGGAAGACCACGTTGCTCCTGGCCCTGCTCGGCCGTCTGCCGCCGACGGCGGGGGAGCGGTGGATCGGCCCCGGCGTGGTGGTGGGGGAGATGGACCAGGCCCGCGAGGCGTTCGCCGGCAGTGGGAGCCTGCTCGACGGCTTCGTGCAGGCGACCGGCCTACTCGTGCCCGACGCCCGCTCGCTGCTGGCCAAGTTCGGCCTCGGCGCCGACCACGTGGTGCGCCCGAGCAGCACGCTCTCACCGGGTGAGCGGACCCGTGCGGTGCTCGCCCGCTTCGCCGCGCAGGGCGTGAACTGCCTGGTGCTCGACGAGCCGACCAACCATCTCGATCTGCCCGCCATCGAGCAGCTCGAGCAGGCGCTCGAGGGCTACGAGGGCACCTTGCTCGTGGTCACGCACGACCGCCGGTTGTTGGAGACGGTTCGGCTCACGCGCGCGATCGAGGCGACCGGCGCCGAGGTCGAGGTCAGCGCGCGGTGACGGTGGCGTCGTCGAGCACGATCTCGACGCGATCGTTGTAGAAGGACATGAGGCCGGTGATCGCGACCATCTCGGGGATGGGATCGGCGTAGCTCCACACGAGATCGGAGTGCTGCTCGCCTTCGACCTCGAGCGTCCAGTAGGACGCATCGCCCTTGAACGGGCAATTGGTGCTCGTGTCGGTGCCGACGAGCAGGTCGGTGCGGACGTGTTCGCGCGGGAAGTAGTAGCGGGGCGGGAGCGAGCCCTCGTGCAGGACGCGGGTCTGCGTGGACTCGGCCACGACGACGCCGCCGACCTTCACCCGGACGGTTCCGGGTACGTCGGTGACGGTGATGCGGTGGGCGCTGGTCATGGGCACGAACCTCCCCAGGGGCCCATGCCCTCCCACTGGTAGAGGGTCCAGGCCATCTCGTCCTGATCGTAGGACGTTGCCGAGTTGGCGGGGACGCCGACGAGATCGGCGCGGCCGGAGTGGCTCGCGGTGACGTTCCAGGTGGCCTGCAGGAATTGATAGGCGCCGAGGTAGGGGCCGGAGGAGTTCACCGCGCCGTAGTTCCCGCTGCTCTCCCGGTTGCGCACGCAGGTGAGGAAGGGATCGTCGTGGTGGGGGCTCGTACCACCCGTTCCGCTGTAGCTCGGCGGCGGTGGGGGCGCGGCGGCGACCGGGGCCGCGGTCGTGGTGGTGGGCGCGGCGGCGGCGACGCTGCTCTTCGGAACGGTCGTGGTGGCCGCGGCCACCTGGGCGGCGGCGGTGGCCGCGGCGGTGGCTTGTTCGGCCTGCTCGGCGCGGGCGAGCTTGCTGTCGATCTCGGCGCCCTGGTCGCGCAGCGAGGCCAGCGCGGCGGCTTCGGCCTGCCGGGTGGTCTCGAGCGCGTCCTGCTGCATGCGCAGGTCGTGGGTCGCGTTGTGCAGCTTGGTGAACGTCGCCTCGTCGCGTGCGTTCACGTGGTCGATGAGGTGGGCGCGACGCGCGGCGTCGACCGAGTTCGTGCCGTCGATCAGAACCGACAGCTGGATGCCCGACGTGCGATAGGCCACGATCGCACGCGCTTTGGCGTCGGCGCGTGCCTTGCGCGCGGCGGCCGACAGCTCACGAACCACCTGCTCGTCGCGGGTGATCTGGGCGTCGAGGGTTTGGAACTTCGTGAGCGCGTCGAAGTAGCGGTTCGCGAGCGCGTCGGCCTCGGCCCGCAGCGCGGTCGCGCTGCCGTCGCTCGTGGCCTGCGAGCTGACCTCCGCCGACGCGAACGGCGCGCTCGCGACCGCGGCGACGGCGAGGCCGACGACGACCGCGATCACGGCGACCGGTCCGAGCACGTGCGACGCCGCCGGACGACGGGGAGTCGATCGATGGCGCAAACTCGTGCGTCCTCCTCGGGGCCGTGATCGGGGTCCCGGACGGGACGCTCGCGACTCAACCCTGCGGGCGTGCGGAATCCCGTCACGCTAGCGGCCGGGCTACCGCCCCGCTCGGGTCGGGGCTGCTCGAGGAGCCGCTCAGGGGCCGATCGGGGCCGTCGGGAGCCCCGATATCGGCCGTTCTCCCTGGTCAGGGGCGTGTTCGGTAGCGTGGGCCGGAGTGCCCACCGAGCCCCCGCCGAGCCGTTGGATCCTGCCGCCGGCCGACAATGTGGCCGACGCCGAGATCGCCGGGGTCGGTGGCGACCTGGCGCCGGGAACGCTGCTGGCCGCCTACCGCCAGGGGTTGTTCCCGATGCGCCTGCGGCCCCGGGGCCCGATCGGATGGTGGTCGCCCGACCCCCGCGGCATCATCCCGATCGACGGGCTGCGCGTGAGCCGGTCGCTGCGGCGTTCGTGCCGGCGGTTCGACGTGAAGGTGGACACCGCGTTCGAGCAGGTGATGCGCGGCTGTGCCGACCCGCGTCGTCCGCACGGTTGGATCGACAAGAAGTTCATCGCCGCGTACACCGAGTTGCACCACCTCGGATGGGCGCACAGCGTCGAGACGTGGCAGACCGACGCCGAGGGCGAGAGCGCGTTGGTCGGCGGGCTCTACGGCGTCGCCATCGGCAGTCTGTTCGCGGCGGAGTCGAAGTTCCATCGCGTTGCCGACGCGTCGAAGGTCGCGCTGGTGGGATTGGTCGAGTTGCTGCAATCGGGTGGGGCGACATTGCTCGACGTGCAGTGGACGACGCCTCACCTGCTGTCACTCGGCGCGGTCGACGTGCCGCGCGCGGAGTATCTCGACCGTCTCGCCGACGCCATCGCACGCGCACCGATGACGACGTTCGTCGGGTGAGCGTCGGGGTAGCCTGCGCGCCATGGAAACCATGCAGGTGTACTTCAACCCGAGTTGCAGCAAGGCCCGTGGTGCGGTCGAGATCCTCCGCGACAAAGGGGTCGAGCTCGACATCGTGGAGTACCTGAAGCAGCACCCCACGCGGGCTGATCTCGAGCGGATCGTCGACGCGATCCCCGACCCGCCGGCGGCGTTGGTGCGCAAGGACAAGCGCTTCGCCGAGCTGGGCCTCTCCGTCGCCGACTACCAGACGAAGGCGCAGGTGGTTGCGGTGCTGCTCGAGTACCCCGAGCTCATGGAACGCCCGGTCGTGTTCCGCGGTGATCGCGCGGTGATCGCGCGTCCGAGCGAGAAGGTGCTCGAACTTCTCGACTGACTAGACCCCGCTCGACACCGGCTCGCGTACCGGCTCCACCTCGGGCGTCGGCTTCGGGCCGTCGCCCTCGATGTCGATGCGGGGCAGGAAGTCGAGCCACTTCGGGAACCACCAGTTGGCGTCGCCGAGGATCTCCATGATCGACGGCACGAGCATCATGCGCACGATGGTCGCGTCGACGAGCACCGCGAACGCGAGCCCGAGGCCGAACATCTTCACTTCGGGCGAGTAGTTGGCCACGAACGCGCCGAACACGAAGATCATGATCAGCGCGGCCGACGTGATGACGCGCGCGGTGCGCGAGAGCCCGCGCACGACGGCGAGCCGGGTGTTCCCGGTGTTGTCGTACTCCTCGCGGATGCGGGTGAGTAGGAACACCTGGTAGTCCATCGAGAGTCCGAAGAGGACGGCGAACATCATCATCGGGATGAACGCCACGATGGGCACCGTGCCCTGCAGCCCGATCAGGCCCTTCATCCACCCCCACTGGAACACCGCGACGGTGGCGCCGTAGGCGGCCGCGACCGACAGCAGGTTCATGGCGGCCGCGGTGAGCGGGACGAGCACGGAGTGGAACACCAGCATCAGCAGGATGAACGACAGGAAGACGACCGCGGCGATGAAGTACGGCAGGCGGTCGCTGATCCGGTTGCCGATGTCGATGAACGTCGCGGTCTGACCGCCGACGTACGCCGTGGCCCCGCTCGTGCCGACCGCCGCCGGGATCACGTCGTTGCGCAACGTGCCGACGAGGTCTGCGGTCTGGGCGCTGTCGGGGGAGGACGACGGCAGGACGCCGATCTCGGCCACCGTCTTGTCCGGGCTGAGCCGGGGCGGCAGCACCGACTGCACGCCCGCGGTCTTGGAGATGGCTGACGTGATGTCGGCGAGCACGGCGTCGTCGCCGGCCGACGGCAGCGCGACCACGACGAGCAGTGGCCCGTTCGTGCCCGGCCCGAAGCCGTCGGCGATGAGGTCGTAGGCCTGTCGTTGCGTCGCCGACTTCGGGAGGTTGCCGTCGTCGGACTGCCCCAGCCGCATCGACAGCACCGGGAGGGCGAGCACGATCAGGATGGTGATGCCGAGGATCGCAAACGGCCACGCGTGCTTCGCCACCAGCGTGGCCCAACGCTCCCAGACGCTGGCGCGGGGGGAGATGGCGTCGTCGCCGCCCGCGGCGGCGGCCGCGGCCTGGGCCCGATCCGGATGGTGGATGAGGCTCGGTACCTTCCAGCGGTCGATGCCCTTGCCCACGAGCCCGATGACCGCGGGAAGCAGGGTGAGCGCGGCCAGCATCATCACCGCCACGACGACCGCGGCCATGTAGCCCAGCTTGGCGACGTAGGGGATGCCGGCGATGGCGAGGCCGCAGATCGCGATGACCACCGTTGTGCCGGCGAAGAGCACTGCCGATCCGGCCGTCGCCACGGAACGACCCGTGGCGGCTTCGGTGTCCATGCCCGCGGCGCGGTTCTCGCGGTAGCGGGTGACGATGAACAACGAGTAGTCGATGCCCACGCCGAGACCGATCATCGTGGCGAGGGTCGGCGCAAGGGTGCCGATCTCGGTGACTGCAGCGAAGATGTTGATGATCGCGATGCCGACGCCGAGGCCGAGCAGCGCGGTGAGGATCGGCAGCCCCATCGCGACCACCGAGCCGAACGCGAACAGCAGGATGATGACCGCGGCGAGGAGACCGATGAGATCGGCGTTGCCCTCGGGCGGACGATCGGCGTAGTCGACGACCTCGCCGCCGTAGGCCACCTTGGCGCCGGCCTGACGCGCCGACGCGGTCGCATCCTGGAGTTGAGCGAACGTGTTGCTCGGGAGCTTCTGCGCCTGGGTGTCGTACTGCACGGTGACGAGCGCGATCTTGCCGTCCTTCGAGATCAGCGCGTTGCCGAACGGCCCGAATGGATCGCTGACGCTGGTGACGTGCGGGATCTTCTCGAGCGCGGCGACGCTGGCGGTGATCCCCGCGGCGACAGCCGGACTCTTGATGCCATCAGCGGCCTGGAACACGACGGTGGCGCTGTCGCCCGACGCGGTCGGGAACTGCTGCTCGAGGAGGTCGAGCGCCTGCTGCGACTGTGCGCCCGGGATGCGGAAGTTGTCGGTGGTCTTGCCGTCGAGGCCGATCGCGAGCGCGACGACCACGAACACCGCCACCACCCACGCACCGATGAACCACCAGTGGTGGCGCGCCGCGCGTCTCCCCAGTCGGTCGAGCAGTCCGGACACGGTCGCCCCTTGGTAGATAGCCGGTGTGCAAAGCCGGCGTTGCCAGCCGAATTGTCCCCGTCTATGTCCTTCGACCGCCGGAGAGGGGGGCTTGACCGCTCTCTCGGCCCTCGCCAGGCCGATTCCGGGCCGATGACGCCGGTGAGGATACGCCTGCGCGACCATGGCCCGGGGGACACGTCGGAGGAGGAGCGGGGAGTGCCGGTCGAGTACGTCGCTGCACCCATACACGGGCGCGTCTACCGCACCAGCCGGCGGGTGTACCTCGGCGACGTGGATCGTGGCGCCCACCTCCGGCTGGAGGCGCTGGCCCGTTTCCTCCAGGACACCGCGACCGACGACGTCGACGACGTCGGGATCCCCGACCGCGGTGGGGTGTGGGTGGTGCGCCGGGTCAACCTCGAGATCACCGCGCGGCCTCGCTATCTCGATCGCGTCGGGCTCGAGACGTTCTGCAGCGGTATCGGCCCACGGTGGGCCGAGCGCCGCACCACGATGCTCGGTGCCGACGGGCCCCTGGTGGAGGCGGCCGCCATCTGGGTGTTCATCGACGGTGCGGGCGGGCGGCCGCTCCCACTCGACGACGACTTCGAGCAGTTCTACGCCGAAGCGGCGGGCGGTCGCCGGGTCAGCGGCCGCCTGGAGCATCCGCGCCCCGCCGAGGGAGTCGCGACGCGGCCGTGGCCGGTGCGGGAGAGCGACTTCGACATCCTCGACCACATCAACAACGCGCGCTATCTGGAAGCGATCGAGGACGAGCTGGCGCGACGGCTCCCGAACCGGTCGGTGGTGCGCGCGAGCATCGAGTACCGGGGGGCGGTCGAGCGCCGCGACACCGTCGAGCTCGCGGCCGAGGTGGTCGGGCCGGTGGGTGACGGCGCCGGTGACGGTGGGGACGGTGAGCGGCAGCTGACTGTGTGGCTCCTGGCCGGCGGCGAGGTCCGGATGTCGGCGGTGGTCACGACGGTCCCGAGTCCGCGGCCCATGCAGCGGCGGGGGTCACCGACCGAACGGGCACCGGTCGCGTAGGCTGATCAGCGCTCTGGACCCCTTCTTCCGCGATGCCCTCGCCGGGCGCCGGTGCCTCGTCACCGGAGGACTCGGATTCATCGGATCGAACCTGGCGCTGGCCCTTGCCGACCTCGGCGCGCAGGTGACGGTCCTCGACTCGCGCGTGGAGCGCCACGGCGCGAATCCGTGCAACCTGGTTCCCGGCCTGGGTGCGGCCCCGTCGCCGGGTGCGGCGGGCGTGGGTGCGGGTGCGGGCATCACGGTGATCGAGGCCGATCTCGGTGACGTCGGGCGCGACGACCTCCGCCGCGCCGCGATCGAGGCCGAGATGATCTTCAACCTCGCGGGGCAGGTGAGCCACGTCGACTCGATGGACGATCCGCTCTTCGACCTGGGGGTGAACACCACGAGCCAGTTCGCGTTCCTCGAGCTCCTGCGCAAGGAGAACGCCGACGCGCGCGTCGTCTACACGTCGACCCGTCAGATCTTCGGCAAGCCGCGGTACCTCCCGGTCGACGAAGAGCACCCGGTCGCGCCGGTCGACGTCAACGGGATCACGAAGTACGCGACCGAACAGCTCCACCTCCTGTATCACGACGTGTACGGCCTGCGGTCGTCCGCGGTCCGCCTCACGAACGTGTTCGGCCCGCGTCAGCGTGTGCGCGACGACCTACAGGGCTTCCTGCCGATCTTCGTGCGCCTCGCACTCGCCGACGACGTGATCGCGGTGTTCGGCGACGGCGCGCAGCAGCGCGACTGTCTCTACGTCGACGACGTCGTCGAGTGTCTGTTGCTCGCCGCGATCACCGACGACGCCGCGGGGGAGATCTTCAACGTCGGCAACGACGAGCGGCTCTCGCTCAGCGAGATTGCCGACGCGGTCGTGCTCGCCGCCGGCACCGGTCGGGTGGAGCACGTGCCGTGGCCCCCGGATCGCGACGCGATCGACATCGGCTCGTACTTCGGTGACTCGTCGAAGGCGAAGCGCATGCTCTCGTGGGAGCCGCGCACGTCGTTCGCCGAAGGCATCGAGCGCACGATCGCGTTCTACCGCGCGCGTTCGCAGTGGTATTTGTGACGGAAGCCGAGTCGCGCATCCCGGTCGTCGATCTGGCCCGCCGCGCGGCATCACTCGAGCCGGAGCTCTCGGAAGCGGTGGCGCGGGTGGCTCGTTCCGGCACCTATCTGTTCGGCCCCGAGCTCGACGCGTTCGAGGCCGAGTTCGCCGAGTTCACCGGCCGCCGCTACGCGGTAGGTGTCGCGTCGGGCACCGATGCGCTCCGCCTCTCACTGCTCGCGCTCGGGGTGGGCCCGGGCGACGAGGTCATCGTGCCCGCGTTCACCGCGGTGCCCACTGCGGCGGCCGTGTGCGCGACCGGGGCGACGCCGGTGTTCGTCGACGTCGATCCCGACACCGCGGCCATCGACCACGCGGCCGCGGCCGACGCGGTGAGCAAACGCACGCGCGCGGTGATCCCGGTACACCTCTACGGTCGTCCGACCGCGTTGCCCGAGCTCGGCGTTCCCGTCGTCGAAGATGCCGCGCAGGCGCACGGTGCGCTCGACCCGCGGTCGGGGTCGGCGGCCGCGGCCTACAGCTTCTATCCCACGAAGAACCTGGGCGGAGTCGGCGACGGCGGCGCGGTCGTGACCGACGACGCCGAGCTCGCGGCGACGGTGCGGTTGTTGCGCGCGCACGGCGTCACCGAGGGCTACGTGCACACCCGCATCGCGACGAACGCGCGGCTGTCGGACATCGCGGCGGCCGCGTTGCGTGTCGGCCTCCGCGGGCTCGAAGCCGGGAACCGGCGCCGACGTGAGATCGCGAGCTGCTACCGCGCCGCCGCGCCTCACCTCCGGTGGCAGGCGGCGCACGAACGGCACGTGTACCACTTGTGCGTGGCCCGGGTCACCGACCGCGAGACCTTTCGGGATCGGGTTCCCTTCGGAACGGGCGTGCACTATCCGCTCGCGTTGACGCAACAGCCCGCCTACCTGCACTTCGTCCGCGCCGCGTGCCCGGTGGCGGAGTCGTGGGCCGCGGAGTGCGTATCGTTCCCGTGCTTCCCCGAGTTGACCGACGACGAGATCGAGGCGGTGTGTCGAGCGATCCCGTGAACCCGGCCGTCCACGCCATCTCCGCGTTCTTCCCCTGCTTCAACGACGAAGCGACGATCGAGCGGATGGTGGATGTGGCCTTCGCGACGCTCGAACGCGTCGGGGTCGACGACTGCGAAGTGATCGTGGTCAACGACGGGTCGACCGACGGTTCGGCGAAGGTGCTCGACGCGATCGGCGAACGCGAGCCGCGGCTGCGCGTGGTCACCCACGAGCACAACCGCGGGTACGGCGGGGCTCTGCTGTCCGGGTTCGAGGCGGCGAAGAAGCAGTGGGTCTTCTACACCGACGGCGACGGCCAGTTCGATCCGGCGGAGCTGGAGCAACTCGTGCAGCACGCGTCGGATGCGGTCGACGTGGTGCAGGGCTACAAGATCCGGCGGGCCGACGGTCCGCTCCGCTCGGTGATCGGCCGGGTGTACCACCGGTTCGTGTCGTTCTTCTTCGGCCTGCACATCCGCGACACCGACTGCGACTTCCGCCTCATCCGGCGGGCCAAGCTCGACGAGGTCGAGCTGGTGTACACGACCGGTGTGATCTGCGTCGAGCTCGTGCGCAAGCTGCAGGACGCGGGCGCCCGGTTCACCGAGGTGGGGGTGCACCACTACCGACGGGTGTTCGGCAAGTCGGAGTTCTTCCGGCTGGGTGCCATCGTGCGCACGTTGTGGGACCTCGCCGGGCTGTGGGTCCAGCTCGTGGTGCTCCGCCGTGGTCGCGACTCGGGATCGGTCAGGGTCGCGTTCGCGACGATGAGCACGGAGGTCCCGAACGGCACGTCGGCGCGCGCCAACACGCGGCGTTCGACGCCGGCGAGGGGCGCGAACACCCGATCGAGCTCGCGTTTGTCGACGTCGGAGCCCGTGGGCGTGTCGGCCCGGTTCCGGAGCCGTTCGATACCCGCCAGTGCGGCCGCGGGTGGGGCGAGGAACGAATAGGCGTACGTCGACCGCTGCACCGTGAGGCCGGCACGCTCGGCGAGGGCGGACAGCGTGGCCCGTCGGTAGCGGCGGCGACCGTGGACGGTGGTGTCGTGGGCGCGTCGCAGTGATTCGAACGCCGGTTCGACGAGCACGACCGCACCTCCGGGCCGGACGACGCGGGCCAACTCGGCCATCGCGCGCGCGTCGTCGTCGACCGCGTACAGCAGCGTGATGCCGAGCGCGATGTCGAACCGGCCGTCGGCGAACGGCAGCGCTTCGACTCCGGCGCGTGCGGGAATGGTGTCGGGGCGGCGGGCACGGACGTAGGCGAGCGCGTCGGGCGAGAGGTCGACTCCCACCACGGTGCCGTGCGCGGCCAACCAGGCGCCGTTCCCGCCCGGTCCACACCCGGCGTCGAGGATCAACTCCGCGGTCGGGAGCCAGGGCGCGAGCACGTCGGCGACGAGCGCGCGCGTGTTGCGGTACCACCAGTGGTCGTCTTCGACCGCGGCGATCCGGGCGTACTCCTCGACCTCCACGCGGCGAGGGTACCGGTCAGTGCGCGGCGACTCGCAGGGTCTCGATCACGAGGTCGGACGACGACCAGGCCTGCACGCCGACGCGGTGGCCCTCGGCCGCTTCGCGGCCACGGTCGATCGACGCCTGCTTGAGGCTCTCGACGCGGAGAACCTCGCTGCCGTTGACCAGCGCGACCAGGTGGTCGTCGTGGAGCACGAGGCGAATCGTCAGCTTGCCGTACATCGACGTGATGTCGCCGGCGCCGACCCGGGCGATCGGGTTCCACAGCTCACGGTCGGCCTGCCACTGGCGCACCAGGTAGCCCCCGCCGTCGTAGATGGGGTCGATGTCGAACGAGTAGCCCGACATGCGCCCTTCGGCGTCGACGTCGGCGCGGAACAGGACGCCGAGGCCGGGACCGGAGCGGAAGTCGACGTCGACCTCCACCGCGAAGTCGTCGGCGGCGGAGACGTCGGCGAGCGCCCAGCGTTCGTCGGCGCGGCGCATGACCAGGGCACCCTGGCCGCGCACCTCGACGAGGGGCAGCGCGTTGCCCAGCTGCCAGTCGGATCCGGCGAAGACGAACTCCTCGACCTCGGGCTCCGGCTCCGTGCTCTCCGCCGGCGCGCCGGCTTCCAGCGCGGGCATCTCGGCGCGCCACATGATCGGCGGGAGCTCGTCGGCCACGGGCACGTCGATCAGGCCCGGCTCGTCGTCGAGCACCTCGGGGATCACAGTCTCGGTGACCGTGTCCTCGAAGGTCGTGGTGTCTTCGAAGGTCGTGGTGTCTTCGTACGGTGCCGGCGCGAGCATCGGCGCGTCGGTGAGTTCCGGCGTATCGGTGTCGTCCGGGGTGAGCGGCTCGGTGAAGTCGGGCTCGACGAAGCTGGTCTCGGTCGTGTCGGTGTAGCTCGCGCGCGCCGCCCACTGTGACGTGAACGTGGTCTCGGGCTCCGACGTGGCGACCTCGTCGGTGGCGACGGTGTCGTCGTCGGTGGCGTCGATCGCCGGCTCGGCGCGCAGCTCCGACACGTCGATGAACGTGGCTTCGGCTTCCGTCTGGGTCTCGGTCTCGGTCTCGGTCTCGGCGTCGGTCGGGGTCTCGAACCCGGTCGGGCTCGGGGCATATCCGTACCCGTTGAGGGTGGGGTCGGCCTGCGGGTCGTCCTGCAGGGCCGTCGCGCCTTCGGTGCCGAGCAGGGAGTGCCAGGCGGCGGGGGTGTCGTCGTTCTCGTCGGACGTGCCCCAGTCGACGTAGAAACCGGTGTTGACGGCTTCGGGGTCGGGCTGGTGGTCCCACGGTCCAGGGTCGACGGCCGGGGCCACCGCGTCGGAGGCGGGCACGAGCGTCTCGGGGGTGGAGCCGTCGTAGCGCTCCCACGCCGGCGGCTCGGCGGCCCGATCGATCAGCGAATCGGTCGACGAATCGGTGGTCGAATACAGCGAATCGGTGGTCGAATACAGCGAATCGGTCAGCGAATCGGTGCTCGACTGCGGCACATCGGTCGCCGATTCGAGGGTCGATTCGAGCGTGGCCGCCAGCGTCGACTCGAGGTCGGCGCCGAAGATCGACTCGGTCGGCGTCGTCTCCGTTGCCGGCTGGTCGCCGGTGAGATCGGCCGGCCAGGTGTTCGAGTTCCAGGCGTCGGTCGCGAAGGCCTGGGTGGCCCAGCGGCCGGCGTGCGACTCGTCGCCGGTGTCCTGGGTGTCGGTGGTCTCGGCCGCGGCTGCGGAGTCGGCGTCCCGATTGCTCGGGACCCAGTCGTCGGTGCCCTCCCAGAAGGCGGGCGGGGCAGTGCCGGTTCCGCCGTCGAACGCCGGTGGCTGCCAGGGCGGGGGCTCCCAGACGTTGGTGTCGGCCGAATCGTGCCCCCACGGCGACGTTTCGGAGCCGTCCGGCTGCGATCCAGGTGTGTCGACGGGCCGACGGGCGAGCGGCGGCGACGACGAGGGCGGCGCGGCGAGGTTCCAGGTGTCGGAACCCTGGCGCAGGGCCACGTCGATCGGCGGCGCATCGGCCGCACTCCAGCCTGCACCGCCGTCGATCAGCGTGGCGTCGGCAGTGCCGGTCGCGGCGGCAAAGCTCGCTTCGGCGGCCACCGTGGCCGCGTCGACGAGCTCGACCGGGTTGTCGAGCGACGCCGGAGGGGCGAGGAGGTCCGGGAACGGGGCGCCCGGGTCGGGCAGCGGCAGGGGCTCGGGCAGGCGGGCGAGCTCTTCGAACACGTCGACCGCGGCGTGCGGTTCCGGGTCGGATTCCAGGGCCCCGGCGCGCATGGTGGGCATCGCGGCGACGTCGGGCTCCGGGGTCAACCACGGCTCCGACGGCGGGGGCATCTCGTAGCTCGGGGCGCTAGCCGCGGCGGCGGCGGCAGCCGTGGCGGCGAATGCATCGGGGGCCGATTCGCCGACCGATTCGGCGACCGATTCGCCGACCGATTCGCCGGCCGATTCGGTGGCCGGGGTGGGGGTGGTCGCCTCCGGCTCGGGCGCCGAATCGGCCGCGGCGATGGCGCGGGGACGGCGTCGCCCGCCACCGACCGGCGGCAGGATGAGGGCGCGGAGCCGTTGCGCCTCTTCGGGCGACACGTGCATGACGCTCTGGAGACGGTCCTCGATCTTGTCGGGCTCGCGGCCGAGCGCGTCGGCGATCGCCTCGAGCTCGCGCCCCTTCACCGGAACGCGCTTGCCCGGGGGCAGCTCGCGCAGCTTGGTGAGGGTCGCGAGGTACGGGCCGAGGCCCGCGTCGTCCTGCCCGCGCCGGAGCAGAGCCAGGGTCTCACCCATCGAGGTGGGACCGGCTTCGAGCTCGGGCACGGGGGTCTTGGGCACCAACTCCGAGATGTCGACGCCGCACGAGCCGGCGAGCACCCAGAGATCGCTCTCCGGGATCGGCGCCTTGCCGCGTTCGTACGCGACGAGCTCGCGCCGGCTGAGGCCGGCACCGCGGGCAACTTCGGAGAGCGACAGACCCTTGCGGCGACGCACGTCGCGCAGGTGCTTGCCCATCTCTCGTGGCGTGACAGTGAGGGGAGGTGACACCGGGGCCATGTCCCTCCGTATCGGCCGGGAAGCCCTTCAGCTGTAGGGTCAGTCGATGGCGATCTACACGCTCGGGGATTCCGAGCCCCGGATCCATCCGGACGCGTACGTGCACCCGGATGCGACCGTGATCGGCAACGTCACCATCGGCGCGGATGCAACGATCTGGCCCCAGACCGTCCTCCGCGGCGACTACGGCTTCATCGAGATCGGTGCGCGCACCTCGATCCAGGACGGGTCCGTCGTGCACACCACCGCGGCGTTCCCGACGCTCGTCGGGGCCGACTGCGTGGTGGGGCACCTGGCCCACCTCGAGTGCTGCACCATCCACGACGGCGCCCTCGTCGGCACCGGCTCGATCGTCCTGCACCAGGCGGTGGTGGAGACGGGAGCGCTGGTGGGCGCGGGCGCGGTGGTGCCGAACGGCATGCTCGTGCCGAGCGGCGCGATGGCGCTCGGGGTGCCGGCGAAACTGCGGCTCGACGCTGTCGACAACGCGGAGATCACCCGCATCGTCGGCCTCTACGTCGGAAACGCGACCCGTTACCGCGCCGAGCTCCGTCGGCTCGAGTAAGTGCTCGGCCCGTTGCCGGCGCGTCCTACCCCTTGACGTACGCGAATTTCTCCGCCACCAGACCGTCGCGCACCCGGATCACGTCGACGCCGCGCAGCTCGCTCGTGGTGCCGTCGTCGTTGGTCCAGGTGTAGAGCCACTGCACGACGCACCGGTCGCCGGTGGCGATCACGTCCTCGCTCGCGAAGTGCGCGCTCGGCGACGCAGCGAAGAAGTCCTTCCACGCCTGGCGCACCGCGTCCTGACCCTCGAACCGTTCACCGTGCGGCGGCGACGTGCTCTCGAACACGCAGTCGTCGGTCATCGCCGCCATCACCGCGTCGACGTCGTGGCGGTTGAACGCCTCGTTGAAGCGATCGACCGCGGCGAGCGTGGCCGTCGTGCCTTCTGCCATCGGGGGCTCCTCGTGGTCGCGTCGGCGGTTGGGGTCGTAGAGGTCGGGTTCGATGAAGATCGATCTCGCGATGGGTGTCGAGGTTCGCACACGCGCCTCGACCGTGTCGATCGCGCGCGCCAGCGCGGGGATCGTGTCGCACGCGAATTCGAGTTTGGTCGCGAGCAGCACGTCGTCGGGGCCGAGGTGCAGCGTGCGCAGGTGGATGACGCGCGTCACTTCGGTGCCGTCGAGGATCGCGGCGCGGATCCGTTCCTCGACGATCGGTGACACCGCCTCGCCGATCAGCAGACTCTTCATCTCGATGGCGAGGACCACGGCGATCACGCCGAGCAGCAGCCCGATGCCGATGCTCCCCATCGCGTCCCACCGCGGGTTCCCCGTGATCTCGGCCAGGCTGATGCCGACGAACGCGAACACCAAGCCGACGAGCGCGCCGGAATCCTCCAGCAACACGACCGGGAGCTCGGGACTCTTGGTGGTGTGGATGAACTTCCACCACGATCGCCCGCGGCACGTCGGGTTCGCCTCGCGCAGCGCGGTCCGGAACGAGAGTCCCTCGAGCACGATCGCGATGCCGAGCACCGCGAACGCCACGATCGGTGAGTCGAGATCCTTCGGGTGGATGAGCTTCTCGACGCCTTCGTAGAGCGCGAACATCGAACCGAGGGTGAACAGCACGAGGGCGACGATGAACGCCCAGAAGTAGCGCTCGGTCCCGAAGCCGAACGGGTGCTCGTCGGTGGGAGCCTTGCGGCTGCGCTTCCCGCCGAGGAACAACAACCCCTGGTTCCCGGTGTCGGCCACCGAATGGATCGACTCCGCCAGCATCGACGCCGATCCCGTGATCGCGAACGCGGCGAACTTCGACACTGCGATCCCGAGGTTGGCGAGGAAGGCGGCGATGATCGCCCGCCGGGTCCCTTCAGCCGACATCGACGTTGCGGACCGCCCACACTGCGCTCGTCGGGACCCGGATGACGGTTTGGTCGTCGACGGTCGGCCCGATGCCGACACCGACGCCGATGCGCAGGGTGGCGGCGCCGCGTTCGTAGCCGTGGAACACGCCGCAAACCTCGAGCGGCTCGCCCGCGGGGTCGCGGTACGACACCGCGAGGACCCGGCCCTTGCCGAGCCGCAGCCGTTCGTCCCAGCCGTAGTGCATCCGGCCGTCAGGCCCGACACGCGGCGGCCGGGCCACGTGCACGCCGTGGTCGCGGTACGAGGCGGCCAGGACCGCCGCCCGGTCGGCCCCGCAGAACTCGCCGATGGCGTCGAGCAGTACCCGCGCGAACGTGCGCCCGTGGTGCGGGAGGCCGGAGTCGATCCCGAGGGCCCAGTGTGTGAGCTCGTGGAGGACGACCGCCTTCGTGCGGTACCGACGGGGCAGCGTGATGGTGGCGCCGGTCTCCTCCTCGCGGTAGAAGGCCTGACGCGCGCCCTGCCCCGGGCGCATGCGCGGGACGGATCCGAGCCCGTGGTCGGGGAAGCGTTCGTGCCACCACAACGTGCCGACGACGCGGTCGGCGAACCGCGCGCACGCATCGAGACCGGCGAGCGGACTCGACGGCAGCGGTGTCTCGGCCAGGTACACGCGGCGTCGTTGGGCGTCGCGCGGGCGGCGCCGGGGTGCCGACGCGGCGGCTGCAGGGGTGGGGGAGTTCGATGCCGCGTCCACGGTGCCACGCTACGCTCGCCGGAGTGCTCTCTTCGCGCAAGTCGAACCGCGCGCCTTGGACCGGACCGCGGACCGCGCTGCGGACCGAGTCGTGACGGCTGCATCTCCGGACGCGGCCCAGTCCACCGGAACGGGCGAATCCGTCGTCGAGATCGTCGGGCTGTCGAAGCGGTTCTCGTCGGCGGTGCTCGCAGTCGACAATCTCAGCTTCACCGTCGAACGCGGGCAGGTGTGCGGCCTGCTCGGGCCGAACGGCGCGGGGAAGACCACCTGCCTCCGCATGCTGCTCGGCCTGATCCGGCCGACGGCGGGCGAGACCCGCTTGTTCGGCGAGCAGGTCCGGCCCGGGAGCGTGCAGCTCCGGCACGTCGGCGCGCTGATCGAGTCGTCGGCGTTCGTGCCCCACCTCTCGGGGATGCGCAACCTGCGCATGTGGTGGGAGGAAGGCGGCGCGCGGTGGCGCGACGCCAACATCGACGAAGCGCTCGCCATCGCCGATCTCGACACCGCGATCGACCGCAAGGTGAAGACGTACTCGCAGGGCATGCGCCAGCGCCTCGGGTTGGCGCGGGTGCTGCTCGGCAAGCCGGAGATCCTGGTGCTCGACGAGCCCACCAACGGGCTCGACCCGCAGGAGATGCGCGAGGTCCGCCAACTCGTGCACCGCGTTGCCGACGCCGGCGCGACCGTGCTCTTCTCGAGCCACGTGCTCGCCGAAGTCGAGCAGACGTGCACCCACGCGGTCGTGATGGACCGCGGCAAGTTCGTCGCCGGTGGATCGGTGGCCGCGCTCATCGGTACGTCGGGTTCGGTCTACCTCGAGGTGAGCAACATCGCGCGGGCGCAGGCCGTGCTGGCCGATCTGCCGTTCGTGGTTGCGGTCACGCCCGAGCCCCCAGGCCTGTCGGTCGAGCTGCAGGATCACAGCTCCCGCGCTGCGATGGTGAAAGCGCTGGTCGACGCCGAGATCGGCGTCGACACGGTGATGTTGCGCCGCCGGCTCGAGGACGCGTTCCTCGGCCTCGTGGATGCCGAGCGCGCGTGACTGCACTGCTGCGGGTCGAGCTCTTCAAGGCGCTCAAGCGGCTGCGCACGTACGTGGCGTTCGCGATCGTGATCGCCATCCCGGTGATCATGACCATCGCGATCAACGCCAACCCGCCCGATGCGCGCGGTGGGGGCAACGGGCCCGGCGGTGGTCTCTTCTTCCTGTCGACGCAGACCGGCCTGATCATGCCCGCGGCGGCGCTGCGGCTCATGAGCGGGTTCCTGCTCGTGATCATCGTGGCGGTGTTCGGGGGCGACGCGATCGCCGGCGAAGCATCGTGGGGCAACCTGCGTTACCTGTTGATGCGACCGATCGGTCGCATCCGGCTGGTGGCCACCAAGTTCGTGGTGGCGGTGATCTGCGCGTGGATCGCCACCGTGCTGGTGGTGGTCGCGGGCGCGGTCGCCGGTGGCATCGCGTTCGGCATCCACGGGCTCGACATCCCGATCTTCACGTCGCTCTCGCAGTCGTCCGGCGAGCTGATCGGCCACCTCGGTATTGCGACGGCCTACGTGGCGTGGAGCCTCACCGGCGTCGTCGCGTTCTCGTTCCTGGTGTCGTGCCTCACCGACGCGCCCGCGGGGGCGATCTTCGCCGGCGTCGGCCTCTACATCACGTCGACGATCCTCGACGCCATCGACTCGGTGCCCAGCGGCATCCGCAAGGTGCTGCCCACGCACTACTTCGACTCGTGGGTCGACATGTTCACGCACAACCACGTGAGTGGCGACATGACCAAGGGCGTGTTCCTGCAACTGGCCTACGTCGTCGTGTTCATGGCCATCGCGCTCTGGTACTTCCGCCGGAAAGACATCCTGAGCTGATGGCGGATTGGTCGACGATCGCGTCGATGTCGACCGCAGTCGGCACCTTGGTGCTCGCGTTCGCCACGTTCTCGGCGACGCGCTCGTCGAACCGGTCGGCGCGCATCGCGGAACGGGCTTTGGAGGCGGGCCTCCGACCCGTCCTCGTGCCGTCGCGCCTCGAAGACCCGCCCGAGAAGCTCATGTGGGTCGACCGGCACTGGACGACGGTGGCCGGCGGCCGCGCCGCGGTCGAGCTGGGCGACGACGCGGTGTACCTGGCGATGTCATTGCGCAACGTGGGGACCGGTATGGCCGTGATTCACGGGTGGTGCGGCTTTCCGTCGATCATCCTCTCGATGACCGAGCATTCGCCCCCGGAGAACTTCCGGC
The DNA here is from genome assembly GCA_963819735.1 of uncultured Actinomycetes bacterium. Taxonomy (GTDB): domain Bacteria; phylum Actinomycetota; class Acidimicrobiia; order IMCC26256; family DASPTH01; genus CAWFXC01. The sequence goes on from CAWFXC010000005.1 coordinate 584,795, forward strand.
CGCAGACGCGCGACCTCTACGTGCCGCCGGGCGACACGAGCTTCTGGCAGGGTGCGTTCCGGGGCGACGAGCCCGAACGGCTGCCAATGGTCGACGTGATCGAACGGCGCGAAGCGTTCACGGTGGAGCTGCTCTACGGCGATCACGAAGGCGGGCAGCGCACGATCAGCCGGTTCACGCTGGTCCCGCGCGGCGACACGTCGAAGCCCGACCCCGACTCTTGGCTGGTCACCGTCTCACGGCACTGGAACCTCGACCGCCCCGATCCGCGCTAGCCGAGCTCCGGAAGGTCCTGGTCCTCGGCGAGGCTGCCCGCGTAGAGGTCGCCGTGCTCCTCGACCCGCTGGAGCACGCGGAGCGGATCGAAGACCAACGAAGACGCATCACCGGAGTCGACCGCGGTCGTGAGCTCGTCCCACGACACCGGGGTCGACACGCCGGGCGTGGGCGTGGCCCGCAACGAGTACGCGCACACGGTCGTCTTGTGCCGGTCGTTCTGGCTCCAGTCGACGAAGACCTTCCCCCGCCGCTGATCGCGCGCCATGGTCACGGTGACGCGCTCTGGCTCGCGCGACTCGAGGACGCGGCCGAGGGCCTGCGCGAACGCCTTGGTGGTTTCCGCGTCGACCGACGGCCGGATGCCCACCGAGAGGTGCAGACCCTTCGAGCCCGACGTCTTGGCCACTGCGGTGAGGCCGAGCTGGGCCAGCAGCTCGTGGAGATCGAGGGCGACGCGGCGCGCAGTCGACGAGGTCGGCGCCGGGGCCGGGATCGAGGTCGAACACGATCGCGGTGGGGTGCCACGGATCGTCGGCGCGGGCCTGCGGGGTGTGCAGCTCCAGCGCCGCCAGGTTGGCGGTCCACACGAGGCTGGGCACCTCGTCGATGGAGCAGGCGGCGATGTCGGAGTCGGCGTCGAGCGGAACCGTTGGGAGCCACTCGGGCCGGTGGCGCGGGCAGCGCTTCTCGAAGAACCGTTCGCCCTCGACCCCGTCGGGGAGGCGCAGCATCGTGACCGGGCGGCCCCGGAGGTGGGGGAGCGCCGCCGGCGCGATCCGGGTGTAGTAGTCGACGACCTGACCTTTGGTGAAGCCCGTCGCCGGGTAGAGCACCTTGTCGAGATTGGTGACCCGCAGCCGCCGGCCGCCGACGACAACCTCGATGGGGGTGCCACCCCCCGTACTCTTGGACCGCGACGCCACGACCTGCGAAGGTAGTAGGAGCAGGCCACGACCTCGGGAGCATCGACTTGCCCAGTGCCATTTGGACGGGATCCATCAGCTTCGGGCTGGTGACGGTACCGGTACGGCTGGTCTCCGCCACCCGTTCGCAGGACGTCCGTTTCAATCAACTCGAGGCCGAGACCGGTGCCCGCATCCGATATCGCCGGGTGTCGGAGCAGACGGGCGAAGAGGTCCCGAACGATCAGATCGTGAAGGGATACGACCTCGGCGGCGGCCAGTACGTCGTGCTCGACAACGACGAGTTGGCCGCGCTCAAGCCCAAGTCCAGCCGCCAGATCGAGATCGAGGACTTCGTCGACCTCTCCGAGATCGACCCCGTCTACTTCGAGCAGCCCTACTACCTGGTGCCCGACCAGGACTCCGCCAAGGCCTACCGACTCCTCGCCGAGGTGATGACGGAGGAGAACAAGGTGGCGATCGGCCGGTTCGTGCTGCGGTCGAAGGAAGCGTTGGTGGCGATCCGCCCGGTCGACGGCGCGCTGTGCCTGGAGACGATGCGCTACGCCGACGAGGTGCTCGCGCCCGGGGGTGAGGCGGGGGTACCCGAGCCCGGAGCCGCGCCGACCGAACGCGAGCTCGACATGGCGCGCCAACTCGTGGAGACGTTGTCGGGGCACTTCGATCCCGAGAAGTACCGCGACGAGTACCGCGACGAGGTGCTGGCCCTGATCGACCGCAAGGCCGCCGGCGAGGAGATCATCGCCCCGGCCGCGCCGGAGGAGCCGGCCAAGGTGCTCGACCTCATGGCCGCGCTCGAAGCCAGCTTGGCCCGCACCGGCGCCAAGCAGTCGGCGAGCGGTGCGGCGGATGACGACGAGACCGACGCGGCCGACGAGCCGAGGCCGACGGCGAAGCGCGCCGGCGCCACCAAGAAGGCGGCGGCCAAGAAGGCACCGGCGAAGAAGGCGGCGGCCAAGAGCACGAGGAAGACGGCGGCGAAGAAGACCGCGACCGGTCAGACCGCCGCCAAGCGGGTCCGCAAGTCGGCCTGACCCGGCCGAAGGGGGAATGGCCTCGCTACGACGCCCGGCGCTCCGGCATGGCAACGGCCGGGCGGGCGCGGCGGCGCCGGACGAGCGGCAGCGGCACCGGGGCGGCCAGGAACTCGGGGTGATCGTCCTCCAACCAGCCGCAGTCGCAGACCACGAGATCCGCGGCGTCGAGGGTGAGATCGGCGGAGGGGCGGAACCCGCTGCACGGCTCGTAGCGCATCGAATCGGACGTGGGACTCATGGCGGCGATCCTTTCCGTTCCTCGAGCGACGACCCTGTGGACAATGGCCCCGGAATCACACTCGTGTAACTCGTGTGGTCAATGTAACGGTTGTGGCTGCTGATCAGGTGGAACTCCACCCACCACACCCTCGCACCGAGGTATGACACTCATCACGGCATCGGCTTCGCGCCGTTTCCCCCGTCGCTCTCGTCTTCCGCGAGCTCGGCCGACTCGATCGAGGTTGGGGCGGTCACGGGCACCTTCGGCGGGGCCGGCGGTGGCCCGGCCTGCCCGTTGGTGAGGTAGCGCATGAGGGTGGCGGCCAAGCCGTCGAACGAACCTCCGCCCCCGCCGGTGACCAGCACCTCGGGGACGACGGTTATGTGGCCGTCGGCCACCGCGTTCGCCACTGCCACCACCGCGGTGGCGGGCCCGCCCAGCGCCTCCTTCTGCGCGTTGAACCCGATCGCCCGGGCCAGGCCGAGGGCCTCGGTGGCCTTGGCCTCGCCGAGCCCGATGGCCTGGCGCCGGGCGCCCTCGGCGGCACCGGTGAGTTGCACGTAGGCCGCCTCGCCCTTGGCCTCCGCCTCACGGGCTTCCGCCTCGTTGGTCTTGATCTGCACGCCCACCTGCGCGCTGGCGAGCTGCGACTGCATGTTGGCTGTGCCCTTGGCCTTCTCCATCTCGATGCGCGACGTCTCGGCGCGTTGCTGCTCTTCGAACGTGGCCTTCTCCTGGTTGGCGATCTCGCGCTGGGTCAGCACGAGCACCAACTCCTGCGGGAACGCGACGTCCTGGATGTAGACGCCCTTGGTCTCGACCTCGTACTGGCTGAGGTACCGCGTGATCGCTTCGAACGCGGCGGCCTGCACCTCACGGCGGGTCTCGATGAACTTGATCGCCTCGAGCGCCTGCAGCGTGTTGCGGAAGTGGTTGCCCACCGCGCTCTGCAGCACTTCGCTGACCAGGTTGCGCATCGTGCCGACCATCGAGATCACCTTCGGCGCCTTCGTGTCGGGCACGTGGATCTGCACCTGGAGGTCGATCTGGAACACGAAGCCCTCACGGCTCTTGCCGACGATCGACGAGAGCTGCGCGTCGAGGTCGTGCGCCTCCGACGTCGCGTCGGCCCAGTTGAGGGTCAGGATGAACGTGGGCACGATCTCCGCCGCGTACACGCGCGGGTTGATCGCGTACTTGCCGGTACGGAGTGGTTCCTGCCAGATCCCGCGGTGGCCGGGGCGCACGATCGAGCCGAACTTGAACTCGGTGCCCGAGGTGTCGGCGGTGGGGAGGCCGACGAAGCCCTTGATCACCGCGACCTCGCCCTGGTTCACCACCAGCATCGGCACGAGGTCGACCCGGATCAGGAACGGGTTCAGGAGATAGGCGCCGTAGAGCAGCGTGTCGTGCTGCAGCCCGATCTTGCCGCCGGCGTCGAGGAACGCCTGGAAGTCCTGGTAGTTGTTGTGCAACGTGTTCTTGCTGCCGAGCAGCAGGTCGATGAGCTGGGCGTCGGTGGTGGTGGTGTCGCCGTCGGCATTCGACGCCTCGATCGCGGCGACGTCCTCGAAGCCGCCGAGCCGGCTGGCGATGTCGCCCGAGGGCAACGGCTCGCCCTCGAGCGCGGTGACCACGCCGACGAGGTCGACGCCTGCGTCGGGGGCGATGATCATCACCCGCAGCTGATCGGGGGTGAGGCCGAACGACTCCGGGCTCAGGGAGTTGTTCTTGGCCTGATCGGCGAGCTCGGGCGACACCGGGGCGCCGTAGACCGTCTGCGGGGTGAGCACCAGGAACGCCACCGGGTGGATCGGCACCAGCGTGCCGGGCGGGAGCACCGGCCGTTGCACGCCCTTCTGGCCGCCGAGGTCGACGAAGCTGTGGAGGTTGGAGAAGTTGGCGAGCTCGGGCCGGTAGACCGCGCTCTTGGCGCCGATGGGCAGCGGCGAACCGACCTGCGCGATGACCACGCCGATCTCGCCCGCGGGCACCTGCACCCACGGGTACTTCTTCACGCCGAACAGCGGCCAGAGCTTCACCCGCAGCCCCGGCATCAGCAGCGTGGCCTGGTAGCCGGCCTCGCCACGGAAGGCGATGGGGTTGTCCTGGCCCAGCTTGCGTAACGCGAACCGCTTGGTGACCAGGCCCACCTCGGTGGCGCCGACCGAGTGGATCGACTTCCACAACACGAACGCGATCACCACCACCACGACGATGATCACGATGAGTCCGCTGCCCATGGCTCCGCCTTTCCGGCTGACTGATCAGCGTGTGCGCGGCGGCGCCGTGTCCGTGCTCATCGGCCTGGGTCCGTACGCGCATCGTACAGTGAGCGCGATGTGGGTGGGTCCGGGGCGTCGTCGGGTTCGCGGTCGGGTCGCGAGCGTGACGGCCGCGTTGTTCGTGGCGCTGTGCACCGCGTCGATCGGGGCGCTGTTCGCGGGCCCGGCGGGCGCCGCCGACGGCGGCCCCTCGTTGACGCAGGTGCCGGTGCGCCTGCACGAACACGACACCAGCTGGCCGCCGGTCCTCGTGTTCTGCGCGTTGGTGGTGGTGTTCGGCGGCGTCTTCGCCGCCGTCCTGTTCATGCGCCGCGTCCGCCAGTCGCTGGGTTCGGGGAACGGGAGCCGCTCGCGGTGACGCCGAGCGACCGCTTCCTCGACCCGCTCCGGCGTGCTGCGGGTGACGCGATCGGTATCGCGTCGGCCGCGCTCGCGAAGCAAGCCACCATCGGGCCGCGGAGCGCGCGGGCGCGTCGATTCCGCCGGTTCGGTGACGGATCGGCCATCTGCTTTCCCGTCGCCGCGCTCTACGGCGAGGAGTACATCGAGCTGGGGGAGGGCTGCATCATCGGCCCGTACTCGTCACTGTCGGCGGGCGTGATGCCGGGGCACGTGATCGACCACTCGCCGGTCGTCACCATCGGGGACCGCGTGCTGATCGGGAAGGGCAGCGGAGTCGTCGGGCACCACTCGGTCGAGATCGGTGACGACGTGTTCACCGGCCATCACGTCTACATCACCGACGCCAACCACGGCTACGAGGACGTCACGCTCCCGATCGGCAAGCAGTTCGCGGCGCCACGTCCGGTGCGCATCGGCGCGGGCACGTGGCTCGGCCACGGCACGGTCGTGCTCCCGGGCGCCGACATCGGCCGCCACGTCGCGGTCGGCGCCGGATCGGTGGTCACCGGCGCGCTGCCGGACTTCTGCGTGGCCGTCGGCAACCCGGCGCGGGTGATCCGCCGCTACGTCGAGGGCCGCGGGTGGGAGAAGGCGGGCTACTTGGACGACGCCGATCCCGGCTCCGAGGTCGGCGGGATAGACGGGGTCGCGGCCGGGGATGCCGCGGGCGACGGGTAGCTCGGCGGCTGGTCGGCGGGCGGGAGCTTGGTGAGCACACCGATCGACGTGTTCACGTCGAACAGCGGGATCGGGGCCGACGGCCACTGCCCGGGGAGGTAGCGCTTGCCGTCGTCGGCGTAGCGGTAGAGGCCCTTGCCCACGGTGCCCACCTCGTCGGGCCCGACGGCGGTCGGGATCCCACCAGATCACGGTGGCGTCGTCGCCGCCGGTGTAGTCGACCCCCGGCCAGATGCCGTGACGCCCCCACGAGAAGTGCAGGCGGGTGGGGGTCGTGGTCGGCGACGACGGGAACCGGAACATGCCGTCGCGGAACGTCTGCGCGGTGAGGTGCGGACCGGCGAGGTGCACGCCGGTGAAGAAGAGGAGCGGGGCCTGCACCAGCTCGCGGAACGTCTTGGCCGCGGGCGGCTGCCCGGTCTGCCAGGTGATCAGGTTGCCCAGCTCGTCGAGCGCGTCGGTGGTGCGGGCGGGTAGGAGTGACACGCCGAACGCGTGCGCCCACTGCTTCTGGTCGTACTGGCGCCCGAAGATCGCGGTGTCGGTGTAGGCGTAGCCGAGCACGACCCACTCGGGGAAGTAGCCCTGGGTGGTCGCGTCCTTGGTGAGGAAGGTCGGGAACACCGGGTCGCCGGCGAGGATCACGCTGGTCACGCCCGAGCTCTTCAGCTTGGCGATCACGTTGGTCGCGTCCTGTTGCGCGGTGGAGAGATCGAGCGCGTACGGGACGGTGACCGCGGGTTTCACCTTGTACCCGGCGAGGCGTTGCTCGAAGTGCTTGACGCTCTGGGCGAAGGTGCCCGCGTCGTCGTCGTAGTGCACGACCCCGAACACGCGTCGCTTGGTCCGCAGATCCTGGCTGCCCGCGTGCGTGGCCTTGCGCCCCGCGAGCTGCTTGCCGACGAACGCGGCCCAGTGTTCGCTCGCCTGCTCGGGAGACGCGGTCGTCGGCCACACGTAGGGGGCGTGCGAGTCGAGGAACGACTGCGGCTCCGCGATCACGCAGTCGCCGACGCACAGCACGCCGCGGGCCGCGAGCTCGTCGGCGTACGCGGTGGTCTGGCCCGGCCCGCCGAACGACGCGAAGGCGTGGATCTCGGTGGCCACCTTGATCGCGTCGGCCTTGGCGGCGACGTCGTCGTCGGGCGCGCCGCTCGCCTTGACGGTGACGAGCTTGACCGTGCGGCCGTAGAGCTCGTAGTGCGCGGAGAAGTAGTCGACGTACTGCTGCGTGGTCTCGCGTTCGTTGGCCAGGCTCTCGTCGCTCCCGGTGTTCTTGAAGAACGCCTGCTGGAGGAGATCGGGCTGGGCCTGGTAGAGGGCGACGGTGATGGTGGTCTTCGTGACGCCGGGGGCGGTGGCGCCGCCGTTGTCGCCGCCCTTCCAGGGTGCGACACAGGGGGGTGCGTACCCGCTGGGGACGGCGACCTTGCCGGTGGTGGTGTCGCAGTTGGGGCCCCAGTCGACCTGCTTGCCTTCGGCCTTGGCTTCGTCGAAGGTGAGCGGGCCCGGATCGCGGCGGGCGGCGCGGGCGGTGTGCGCCGGGGTCGCGGGCGCGGCGGTGGCCGGGACGACGGTGCTCGCCCCGAGGGCGACGGTGACGGCGACGATCACGGGGCCGACCACCGAGCCGATGGTGGAGCGAAGGAACGGCCGCGGGACGCGGCGCGGGGGACGCACAGCCGGAGATGGTCGCGCGCCGGGGCGGCGTCGGTGGGTCAGGTCCCGAGATAGGCGCGCACGACGGCGGGGTGGGCGAGGACCTCATCGGCGGGGCCGGTGGCCACGACCCGGCCGAGGTCGAGCGCGAGCAGCCGGTCGGACACCGCGCGGAGCAGGGTGAGATCGTGCTCGATCACGAGCAGGCTGGCGCCGAGTGCATCGCGGAGGTCGCGCAGCATGGGGGCGAGCGCTTCGGCCTCACGCTGGGCGATGCCGCTCGAGGGCTCGTCGAGGAGCACGACCGTCGGTTCGTGCGCGAGCACGCAGGCGAGGTCGACGACTCTCCGCGTGCCGGTCGACAGCTCGTGGACGAACTTGTCGGCGTACGCGCCCAACCCGAGGAGGTCGAGGAGCTCGTCGACCCGGGCGCGCACCGCGGCCTCGGAGCGGCCGACCGCCGGGAGGTGGAGCGCGGCGGCGACCGGGTTGCGCACCCGGACCGCATGTTCGCGGGCCACCGCGATGGTCTCGCTCACGGTCAGCGCGGGGAAGAGGCGGCCGTCCTGGAACGATCGTCCGAGGCCCAGGCGGGCGCGGGCGTGGGCGGGCAGGGCGCCGATCTCGCGGCGGGCCGTGCTGCCGCCGCCGGCGTCGGCGTTGGCGTTGGGGTCGACGAGGGCGACGCTCCCGGCGTCGGCGCGCACGAATCCGGAGATCACGTCGAACAACGTGGTCTTGCCCGCGCCGTTCGGCCCGAGGACGCCGAGGATCTCGCCCGCGCCGAGGGAGAAGGAGATGTCGTCGAGCGCGACCACACCGCCGAAGTGCTTCGTGATCCCGGTAACGGCGAGTCGGGGTGCGGCGGCGGTCGTGGCCGGTTCCGGGGCGACGGGGGCCGGGTCACCCCGCGGCGCGGCACCAGCCCTGATGTCGGCGCCCGCACCGGTGCCGGCGCGGCCGCCGCCGAGGAACACCGCCCGGACCAGTTCGGGATGGTCGAGGAGCTCACCCGCCGGCCCCGCGAAGCGCACTTCGCCCTTGTCGAGGAAATAGGCCCGGTCGGCGATGGCCAACGCGAGGTCGACCGACTGCTCGACGAGGATCACGGTGGTGCCGCGATCGCGGAGGTCGGCGATGAGGCGCTGCATCCGCGTCACCAACGCGGGCGACAGCCCGAGCGACAACTCGTCGATCATGAGCAGACGCGGTTGCCCGCGGAGTGCCATCGCCACCGTCAACATCTGTTGCTCGCCGCCCGAGAGATTCCCCGCGCGCTCCCTGGCGCGTGCCACCAGCGCGGGGAAGATCTCGAGTACCTCGTCGTCGTCGATCGCGGTCGGAAGCGGCGCGGCGCGGCCGCGGGTCCATCCGGCGAGGCGGAGGTTTTCGGCGACGGTCAGCGAGGGGAACACGCCGTGGCCGCCGGGAGCCTGGACCACGCCGAGGGCGGCGATCCGTTCCGGGCGCGCGTGCGTGGTGGGCCGGCCGTCGAAGATCACGGAGCCGTGGTCGGGGTCGAGCAGGCCGGAGATCGTGCGCAGCAGCGTCGACTTGCCGGAGCCGTTGGTGCCGAGCAGCGCCACGATCTCGCCTGCCGTCACGTCGAGATCGACCCCGAACAGGACCTGCACCCCGTCGTAGTCGACGTCGAGGCCGCGCACCACCAGGAACGGATCCCCCGTTCCGTCGGAGCGAATCGCCGACCGATTCGGTGAAATCGGCCGATTCGCCCAACGATTCGCCCACCGAATTGGCGAATTCCACCGATTCGGCGGCCGATTCGGTGCGACGGATTGCGTCGCTCGTATTGCGGCCTCCGGGGCGGGGCGGCCGTCGGGGCCGATCCGCACGTCGGCCACGAGGCTCGGCACCACGAGCTTGCGCCGGGCTGCGACCCGGCGCAGCGCCAGGTCGCGCACGTCGGCGAACGCCGCCCCGAATCCACCGCGGAACACGAGGAGCACCACGAGCATCCCGGCTCCGGTGGCCAGGATCTGCCACTCGACCGGGAGCCACCACGTGACGCCGCGCACGAACAGCGCGCCGAGCAGCGCGCCCGGGATCGAGCCGAGACCGCCGATCACGACCATGGCGAACACGACCAGGCTCTCGCCCGCGGTGTACGAGTCGAGCTGCAGCCCGTTCTGATGATGCACGAACAGCGCCCCCGCGAACGCGGCGAGGAATCCGGAGATCGCGAACGCGGCGAGCGTGGTGCGTCGCGGGTTCACCCCGTACACGCTCGCGGCTTCGTCGTTCTCGCGGATGGCGACCCACACGCGCCCCGTGCGACTTCGCCGGATCCCGCGCACCGCGAACACGGCGAGGCCGAGCGCGATCAGACAGAGGTAGTAGTACCGACTCTCGGATCGCACGTCGATGAAGCCGAAGAGATCAGGACGCTCGACCCGGGCCGGGGGCAGCCAGTCGAGGAGCCGGCCGTCGCCGAACACCTGCGGGTTGAGCAGCCACGACGTGGTCGCGAGCGCGAGGGCCAGCGTGACCACCGCCAGGGTGAGGCCGCGTCGCCGCAACACCGGGAGCCCGATCAGCGCCGCCACCGCCGCGCCCACCAGCCCGGCGCCGAGCAGGCCGAGGGACAGGTCCCACCCCCAGCGGGCGGTCATCGAGCCGCCGGCGGCGGCGCCGATGGCGACGAACGCCATCTGACCCAGGCTGATCTCGCCGGCCCACCCGGTGAGCACGACGAGCGACAGCGCGATCACGCCGTAGATCACCGCGACCGCAGCCAGATCGGTCCGGCTCTCGGTGAAGACGACCGGCACCGCCGCGAGCAGCAGCGCGACCAGCGCCACCAGCCCCGCGGCCGTCCATCGGACCTCGGGCAGCCGCGCCAACTCGCGCGGCACCGGGCGCGGTTCGCGGATGGCGCGCCAGGTCGAAGGTTCGATCCGGCCGCGCAACCCGGCGCCCACCGGCGTGAGCCACACCGCGACGAGCACGATCACGAAGAGCACCGGGTCGACGTACTGCGGCTGGTTCCAACCCCACACCACTGACTGCTCGACGATGCCGAGCGCGATGGCCGCGATCGCGATCGTGGGTAAGCGCTCCATGCGTCCGATGACGGCGGCGGCCAGCGCGGGTAGGAGCAGCGCGGGCCCGAGCACCGTGCCGATGGAGAGGCCGACGATGCCGGCTCGCAGGAACACGGCCAGGAAGCCGAGGAGCGACGCGACCATCCAAACGATGGAGTGCACCCGGCGCACGGGGATGCCGAGCAGCGACGCGCGATCGGCGTCGTCGGCGCAGGCCCGCATGGCGATCCCCATGCGGGTCCGCAGGAACAGCGCGAGCCCGACGAATGCGAGCGGGATCACGATCAGCGCGACCACGTCGTTGCCGCCGAACCGCAACGGCTCGATGGTGAACGACAGATCGAAGGGCGCGGGGAAGCTCTGGGGTGGCACCGAAACGTCGAACCAGCGGGGCAGGAGGAGTCCGAGGCCGGCCAGCACCTGCGCGAGTCCGATCGTCGCGACGGTGAGGATCAACCGCGGCGCGCGGAAGAATCGGCGGATCACCACGAACTCCACGACCGCACCCAACACGACGGCGGCCACCACCCCGGTGGTGAACGCCACCAGCCAACTCGCGCCGCTGCTCACCACCAGCAGCACGGCCAACGACGCCGGCGCCGCGCCGAGATCGCCCTGGGCGAAGTTGAGGATCCGGTTGGCCCGGTACACCAGCGCGAGCCCGAGGGCGAGGAGCGAGCTCAGCCCTCCGAGCAGTGCACCCTGGGCGATGATGCCCGCCGGCGGCCCCCAGAGGGCCTGGACCAGCACAAAGAACGCGGCGGTTCCGGCGATCGCGGCAAATGTCCGCGTCCATCCGAGCTTCAAGTGCTCAAGTATGCGCGCGCCGCCGTAAATTCCCCGTCCATGCGCATCCGACCGGGAATTCGGCCGAGAACTCGACCGAGTCGACTCCGCGTTCTCCTGGTCGGCGTGGTGACGGCCGGCGCAGTGATCGCTGCGACCGCCGGCACCGCCGCGGCCGCGCCGGCGTCGCGGTCTTCGGATCAGCAGTTGGCGAAGGCCGGCGTGCTCGTACGCAGCGACTTCCCCAGCGGCTGGTCGCAGGCGAAGCGCGACGACTCCTCGGACGACAGCGTCCAACAGGCCGCCACGAAGATCCCCGGGTGCGCGCAGTTCGTGAAGTTCTCCAAGACCAACAAGCAGAACCCGCGCGCCGAGTCGCCGGAGTTCACGCTCGGGCAGTCGAGCGTCGACAACACCGCGAATGTCTTCCCGTCCGTGAAGGCCGCCACCGCGGCGATGACCACCTTCGGGAGCTCGGCCCTGCCCGCGTGCCTCGACAAGCTCTTCACCTCGGTGTTCAACGCGCAGTTCGCCGCCGATCCCAAGACCGCTGAGCAGATCACCGGGCTCGGGGTGAAGATCAATCGTCTGCGTGGGATCAAGATCGGCGACAAGGCCGTGGCTTACGAGGGCGTGGTCGATGTGAACCTCACCGACGGCTCGACCGAGACCATCGGCCTCGGCTACATCGCGATCCAGGTCGGGCGCGCGGTTTCCGGGTTCACCTACTCGTCCGACAGCGACATCTCTTCCGCGCTGCAGCCGGCGATCGTGTCGTCGGTCGCCCGCCTGAAGAAGGCCGTCGGTACCTCGTCGTAGCGACCGGGTCTCACCCGGGCATCCATACCTGGCCCTCGCGCAACAGCACGGGATCGGTGACCGCCGGCAGGGCGAGCAACTCGTCGGCGTGACGCGACATCACGATCGCCGACGCCGCGGCGTCGAAGGCATCCTCACTGTCAACCGCGAGATCGTGCAGCGAGCCCCGGAGTCCGGGCTCGAGCCGCGCCAGGTACTCGTGGCGCGCCGCGGCGCTCGACTTGACCACCACGCCCGTGAGCGCCCGCGGGTAGATCTCGACGACGACCGGCGCCACCGCGGGCGCGTCGAACGGCCAGATCGCGAATCCGGCGGCGCGCAGCCGAGCCAGCACGGGGAATCCACGGATCGACCCGGTTCCCACGCTGCCCGCCCCGCCGATCTGGAACGTCGACTTGGGCCGGATGCCGCCGACCGCGTCGAGCGTGGCCTCGGTGCGGCGCAGGTGTTCCGGGAGCACCGGTCGCGGCTTCCCCGGGCGACCCCAGAACGGAGGCCGGCACTCCCGCAGCCACTGCTCGCCGTCGCGCGTCGCCGCGTCCCAGAGATCGGCGGCGCCGGTGTACCCGTGCTCGTCGAGGAACCAAGCGGGGAGCGAGAACGAGAAGTCGAAGCCGACGACCAGCTCGCGGTCGTGCTCCGCGCGCTCGACGAGATGATCGGCGACCTCCGTGCGGGTGCGGCCACATTCGAGACGCAGCAGCGTGCCCGCGGCCGCTTCGGCCAACCAGAGGTGACGTCGCTCGCCCGCGGCGCGGCCCGACCAGTCGATCGCCAGCACCGCCACCTCGCCGACCGGGTGACGCCGGCGCCGTCAGGCCGTGGCCCAGATGAGCACTTCGCCGCCGTCGGCGCCGCCGGTGAGCGTCGGTGCGCCCGAGTCGGTGAGCCGCACGGCGTCGCCCGTCGCGAGGGGCGTGTCGTCGAGCGCGGCGCTTCCCGCGGCCACGAACACGTGCACGTGCGGAGTCTCCGGCACCGAGATCGACTCACCCGGCGACAGGCGAGCGACGTAGAGCGCGGCGTCACGCTGATGCAGGGTGACCGCGCCCTCATGGCCCTGCCCGGACGCGACGACCACCAGCCCGCCCTTCCCGAGCGCGTCGCTGAGGTCGCGTTGCTCGTAGCTCGGCGGGATCCCGTTGGTGTCGGGCAGCACCCACATCTGCACGAGATGCACGTCGGCGCTGGTGCTCGCATTCATCTCGGAGTGTTGGATCCCCGAGCCCGCGCTCATGCGTTGGGCGAGGCCCGGATAGATCACGTCGTCGGTGCCGATGCTGTCGCGGTGGCGCAGCTCGCCGTCGAGCACCCAGGTGACGATCTCCATGTTCTGGTGCGAGTGCGTGCCGAAGCCCCCGCCGGCGCGCACGATGTCGTCGTTGTTGACGAGCAGGAGTCCGTGGTGGGTGTTGGCGGCGTCGTAGTGGGGCCCGAAGCTGAAGCTGTGCCACGAATCGAGCCAGCCGAGCTCGGTGTGGGGGCGGGTGGCGGCCGGGCGCAGGTCGATGGTCATACGCCGCATAATAGTTGCTCGCGCAAATAAAAGCGAGGGGGTGCGAAGGGTGTCCGGCACCGGCCCGGGGCGTCGCAGCCCGGTCTCTAGACTCCCCCCGATGCCGCACGTGGTCACGCTCTGCACCGGGAACGCCGCCCGGTCCGTGATGGCGGGCGCGATCCTCGCCGAGCACGTTCCCACCTTGCTGGTCACCACCCGCGGGACCCACGTGATCGAGGGCATGCCGATGAGTTGGCGCACCCGCGACGCCATCGAGGGCCTGGGCGCCAGCGCCGACGGCCATCGCAGCCGGCAACTGGGATCAGTCGACCTCGGCGGCGCCGACCTCGTCCTGGCCATGGCGCGCGAGCACGTCGCCTACGTGCGTCGCCGTCATCCCGAGGCGGCCGCCCGCACCGGCACCCTCAAGCGCCTCGCCCGCGACCTGCCCGGCACCACGGGGACCCTCCCCGAGCGGATCGCCGCGCTGCACCTCGACGAAGTCGGGCTCGAGCCCTGGGAAGACGTCGAGGATCCCGCCGGGGGCGACGCCGCGGTGTTCCACGAGTGCGCGGCCGAGATCCACGAGCTGCTGGTGGTGCTCCGGCCGTTCCTCGAAGAGGTCATTGCGTGACCCTGCGGTTGCTCGCCGCGACCGGTGTGGTCGCGGCGTTACTGGCCGCGTCCGTCGGCATCACGAGCGGCGCGGGCGCCCGGGCCGAGCCGGCGAAGGCGAAAGTGAAGGGCCCGCGCGGCATCACCGCGACGACGATCCGAGTCAGCGGTCTCGGCGACGCGCTGCTGTACGGCGGCGCCGACATCGGCGCCCGAGCGCGGTTCCAGCGGGCGAACGCCGACGGCGGTGTCAACGGTCGCACGATCGACTACGTCGGCTTCCGCGACGACGGCGGCGACCCCGCGTCCGACACCGCCGCCGCCGCCGCGTTGGCGCGCCCCGGTGGAGTCTTCGCCGTGGTGCCCACCGTCGCCCCCGACCTCGCCGGTGCCTCGGTGTTGGTGAAGCGGCAGGTGCCGTACTTCGGCTGGGCGCTGTCGTCGAACTTCTGCGGCACTGCCCTCGGCTTCGGGTTCACCGGCTGCCAGGCCTCGAGTGGCAGTACGAGCAACGTGTGGGGACTGCTCGTCCGCCAGGCGTTCGGCCCGGGTCCGCAGTCGACGGGCAAGACCGCGGCGATCCTCACCGAGAGCACGCCGTCGGGGGAGTACGAGCTGCGAGCGCTGAAAGCCGGGTTGGCGTCGGCCCGCCTCACCGTCGTCTCCGGCGCCAGCTCACTGCCGGTGCCGGCGATCGCCGACTACTCCGGCATCGTGGGCGGCGTGCTCACCAGCGCCGGCGGCCACCAGCCCGACTCGGTGTTCGTGGTGGGCTCAGCCTCCAGCGTGCTCGGGGTGCAACAGGCATTGCGCGCCGCGAGCTACGTCGGGGTCTTCACCAACGTCCTGGAGTACGACCCGAACCTGGTCGCGCCGGCCGGCGGCGCGTTCGTCGCCATCCAGACGGCCGCCACCGAGACCGCGCCGCAGAACCCCGCGATGCAGCAGTTGATCACCGACGTCCAGAAGGTGGCCCCCGATCAGCCGATCGACCAGGCCGTCGTCGCCGGGTACTTCTCCGCCGACCTGTTCCTCGACGCAGTGAGGAAGGCAGGCAAGCACCTGACCGCGGCCGGCCTGGTGCAGGTGGCGAATCGGATCACCTACCGCGTCGCGAACACGGTTGGCCCGACGACGTTCCCGGCCGCGCACGATCAACCAACACCGTGCGGCTCGTTGGTTGCGAGCAACGGCGTCGCGTTCACCGTGCCCGTGCCGTACATGTGCGGCAAAGTCGTTGCGGTCAAGTAGCCGGCGACGCGGGCGGTTCACCGCGGTCGCGCTGTTGGTGGCGGCACTCGTTCTCTGCGC
Organism: uncultured Actinomycetes bacterium; assembly: GCA_963819735.1. Classification (GTDB taxonomy): domain Bacteria; phylum Actinomycetota; class Acidimicrobiia; order IMCC26256; family DASPTH01; genus CAWFXC01. Next base: position 600,369 of record CAWFXC010000005.1, read on the forward strand.
CGACACCGCGGCGAGCGCAGAGCACGCGACGCGCGCGGCGACCGCACCCGTCGCCGCCACCGGGATCACCGCCCGCACGGTGACGGTCGGCGGCCTGCTCGGAGCCGACGCGTCAGCCTCCGGCGCCGACGTCGGCGCCCAGGCCCGCTTCCGGCGGGCCAACGCCCACGGCGGCGTGGCCGGCCGGACCATCGTGTACGCCGGTACCGAGCACGACGCCGGCGACCCCGCGCCGGACGCGGCGGCGGTGGAGAAGCTCCGCGCCGAGGTGTTCGCGGTGGTGCCCGCGGTTGGCAGCACGGTCGACACCGCCGCGCTGGCTGCCGCGCAACTCCCGTTCTTCGGCGCCTCCGCGACACCCGGCTGGGACGCCAACCGCTTCGGGTTCGGGTTCGCCGGCGCGCAGGCCGTGCGACAGACCCGCGTCGTCAGCCCGGCGTGGGGAGTGCAACTCCGCGCGCTGCTGGGCTCAGCCAGGGGCACCCGGGTCGCCCTCGCGACCGACGACGATGCGCTCGGAGCGTCGCGCGCCGCGCAGACCCGCGTGTCGTTGCGCGCCGCCGGGTTCACGGTGGCGGCGCCGGTGACCCTCCCGACGCCGCCCGCCCCGTTGCCCGACCTCGCGCCGATCGCCGCCGGGCTCGTGGCCGCGTCACCCGTCGCCGTGGTCCTGCTCACCTCGTCGGCGACCACGGCCGGCATCGCCGGACAACTCGCGGCCCGCAGCTACGCGGGCACGGTGGCAACGACGGAGACGTTCTACCAACCCACGCTCCCCGCACTGGCGAACGGGCTCACCGTGCTCGTGCCGTACGCGCCGTTCGAGCAGGCGACGGCCGCGAACCGGCGCCTGGCCGCCGACGTGAAGGCCTTCGCCCCCGGTACGCCGCTCACGCCCGGCGTGGCCGCGGGGTACTGGGCCGCCGATCTCTTCGTCGCCGCGCTCACCCGGACCGGCCGACGCCTCACGCCGGCCCGCTTCCTCGCCCTCGCGAACCGGGGCACGTTCTCGCACTCGGCGCCAGAGACCGTCGGGCCGTCGACGTGGCCCGCGATGCACACGCAGGCGGTGCCGTGTGGCGCCCTCGTGCAGAGCGACGGCTCGCGCTACTTCGTGGCCGAGCCGTACCGCTGCGGCGCGCCGATCGTGGCGAAGCCGGCCGCCCAGTCGAAGGCGAAGTCGCCGTCGTCGACCTGACCGACCGCAGTTACTCGCTGTCGGCGGAGTCGCCGTCCTCGAGCCGGAACCCGACCTTCATGGTCACCTGGTAGAACGCGATCGCCCCGTCGTTCATGGCGCCGCGGATGTCGGTGACCTCGAACCAATCGAGGTTGCGGAGGGTCTTGGCCGCCCGGCCGATCCCGTTCTTGACCGCGTCGTCGATGGTGTGCTCCGACGACCCGACGATCTCGGTGACCTTGTAGGTGTGCTCCACGCGACGCTCCATCCTGCTCGGGCGCCGAACGATAGCGTCGGCTCCATGACCGTCGCCATCGAACCTTTCCGCATCGACATCCCTGAGGCCGCGCTCGTCGACCTGCGCGAACGACTCGCCCGCGTCCGCCTCTCCGACCAGTTGCCCGACGCCGGGTGGGACTACGGGACCGAGCGCGGCTACCTCGAGGAGTTCGTCACCTACTGGCGCGACGAGTACGACTGGCGACGCGCCGAAGCGCAGTTGAACGGGTTCGAGCACTTCCTCACCGAGGTCGACGGCACGCGCGTCCACTTCATCCACGCCCGCTCACCCGAGCCCGATGCGTTCCCGCTCGTGATCACGCACGGCTGGCCCGGCTCGATCGTGGAGTTCCTCGAGATCATCAGGCCGTTGTCCGACCCGCGCGCGCACGGTGGTGATCCCGCCGACGCGTTCCACGTGGTGTGCCCGTCGATCCCGGGGTACGCGTTCTCCGGGCCCACCCGCGAACGGGGTTGGGGCCCGCGTCGGATCGCCGAGGCGTGGGCGCAGCTGATGGCCGGCCTCGGCTACGAGCGCTACGGCGCCCAGGGCGGCGACTGGGGCTCGATGATCTCCACCCAACTCGGCCTTGCCGATCCCGCGCACGTCGCCGGGATCCACCTCAACATGATCGTGGCGCCCCCGCCGGCCGACCTCGATGTCACCAACCTCCGGGAGGACGAGCAGGCGGCCCTCGCCTCGTTCGACTACTACGCGCGCGTCGACTCGGGGTACTCGAAGATCCAGGGCACCAAGCCGCAGACCATCGGCTACGCCCTCGACGACTCCCCGGCCGGGCTGGCGGCCTGGATCGTCGAGAAGTTCCGCACCTGGAGCGACTGCGACGGCGACGTCGAACGCCGCTTCACCAAGGACCAGCTCCTCGACAACATCATGCTCTACTGGCTCACCGCCACCGCCCACTCCGCCGGTCGCCTCTACTACGAGGCCGAACAGACCGCCGGCTTCGTCCCCGATGAGCGGGTGGAGGTGCCGGTAGGCGTGGCCGCGTTCCCGCACGAGATCATCCGCTCGCCCCGCCACTGGGCGGAGTCGCGGTACGACATCGTGCGGTGGACGGAAATGCCTCGCGGAGGGCATTTCGCCGCCTTCGAGGAGGGTGGCCTCCTGGTCGACGACGTGCGGGCGTTCTTTTCAGCGCTGCGGTAGACCGCTACTCTGTGACGCCTCCGGGGCCCTGAATCGGGCACCCCAACACCCAGAGTGGTTAAATTTCGGCTCCCTACCCCGAAATTTGCAGTTTCCGGTTGGAGTTGACCGCGAAGTGTGGCAGGATGTACCGCAGAGAGTGGTGACGGCTGCGGGAAGTGGTCGCCAGAAGCGGTCGAAGAGCGGAAGCCAGGAGGCAGAGCCGTGCGTAGGTCCATCCGGATGCTCATGATGAGTGCAGTGGTCGTCGGAACACTCGGCGCGTTCGTCGGTGGTTCGGCGGTCGCCGCCAGTGCCCAGACGACGGGCGACACCGCAGGACAGTGTGTGGTCCTGTCGCCGGCGCCGCCGTTGCCGGCGGGTGCCGTTCAGGTCAAGGGCACCGCGCCCATCGGCTCGACGGTGCAGTTCTTCGACGCCGCCGGTACCGCCGGGCCCACCGCGGTCACCGACGGTTCTGGGAACTTCTTGATCAACGTCACCAACTCGCCCGGCCAGTACAGCGTGAACTTCACGCTCCAGGAAGGCAACGGCTACGCCAGCGGCTGTGTCGACCCTGCGGCCGACGTCGTGGTGAAGCCGGTCAGCGTGACCACGCCGGCGGCCACCGCTGCGGCCCTGGCCTTCACCGGTTCCTCGGAGACGTCCACCTACGTGCTCGTGGGTCTGGCGGCCCTGGTGCTCGGCACCGTGCTCATCGTGGCGGCCCGCCGACGCTCACACGTCACCTCGTAGCGCTCCCGCCTCGTACTTCGGCACGGGCCCGCACCGACCTCCGCACGGGAGGCGGTGCGGGCCTTGTCGCGTCCCGGCCCTTGCGCGAATTCGGGCGCGCGGCGCTCCCGGGTGCGAGGATGCCGAGCGCGACACGGGGGAGTTAGCATCGGCCCCCTCACTACTTGGAGGCACAATGGCCTGGAAGGTCGTGGTCGATTTCGACCTCTGCGAGAGCAACGCCATCTGCATGGGGATCGTCCCGGAAGTGTTCGAGGTCCGCGACGACAACTTCCTGTACGTCCTGCAGGAGAACCCGCCGGACGACCTGCGCGAGAAGGTGGACCAGGCCGTCCGCCAGTGTCCGAAGCAGGCCATCAGCATCGACGAGAGCTGAGTTCGCCGACGTCCCGCTAGCGAGGGCGGGACGTCTCGCGTCCGGGCGCACTCGCGCCGGTCGCGCGCGGAAGCGTGGCTACGGTGCTGACGCATGACCTTGCCCCGGGCCGACGGGCGTCCGACGCGGCGCCGGCGCCGGCGGGCGGTCGTGATCGGTGCGGTAATCGCGGTGCTCGTGGTCGCGGGCACCGTGGTGGCGTTCGCCCGCACCGACGGTGACGGCGGATCCGACGCCCACCGGGCCGCCGCCGCGCCCTTGCCCTCGTCGACGACGCGCACCACGCCCACCACGAGCCTCGCGCCGCCGACGACCGCCGCGCCCACGACCACCGCGCCGGTCGACATCGACCGCGTCTACGCGGTCGGCACCCGGACGCTCACGTTCGTCGATCCGTCGCGTCCGACGTCGGCCAACGGCGACTTCGGCGGTGCGCCCACCCGCACCGTGCCCACCGAGTTCTGGTATCCCGCCGAGGGCGCGGGCGGCGGGAGCCCCCAGGCCGACGCCGCCCCCGATCGGGCGCACGGTCCGTATCCATTGGTGGTGTTCTCGCACGGCTACAACGTCACCCCCGACTTCTACGCGCCGTTGCTCGAGCGGTGGGCGGCCGCCGGTTTCGTGGTGGCGGCGCCGGTGTACCCGATCCTGAGCGGCTCGCCGGGGGGCGCCAGCCACGTCGACTACGAGCAGACGTTCGCCGACACGTCGTTCGTGATCACCCAGGTGGAGGGGCTCGGGAGCGGGGAGCTGCTCGCCGGGATCGTCGACCCGAACCGGGTCGCCGCCGCCGGCCACTCCGACGGCGAGGTCATCTCGTTCGGCGTCGGCTTCCTCGAGTGCTGTCGGGACCCGAGGGTGAAGTCGGTGATCGCGATGGCGGGCGATCTCGCCAACGCCAACAACCCGAGCGTGCGCGACACCGGCACCCCGATCCTGCACATCATGGAGACCAACGACGAGTACGACCCGTACCCGGCGTCGATCGCGTGGGACCGCGAGAACCTGACCGCGCCCCGGTGGATGCTGACGCTGTTCTCCAGCCACGTGCCGCCGTACACCCAGCCGGGGGTGCCCGCGTTCGAGCTGGTGAGCAAGGTGACGATCGACTACCTCGACGGCACCCTCCTCGGCCGCACCGATCGCCTCGATCGCGTGACCGCCGACGTCGCCGCCGTCCCCGACGTCGGCACCCTCGAACGCTGACCCGCACACCCCTTCTCACGAACGTGCGTCGCACGAGGCCCCTATACGGCCTCTGCCGACGCTGGTTCGGTGGTGAGTGCAGTACTAGTCGGCGAGGTCGGTGCGGACCTGGCGGCGGAGGATCTTGCCCGTCGCGGTCTGCGGGATCTCGTCGCACACCACGATGAGCTCGGGTGTCTTGAGCGAGCCGAGGCGTTCACGCACCCACTCGCGCACGTGGTCGAGGTCGACCTCGTCGACGCCCGGTCGCAGCGAGATCATGGCCGCGATGCGCTCGCCGTACTGCTCGTCGTCGAGACCGACGACCGCGGCCGACGAGATGGCGTCGTGCTGCAGGAGCGCGTCCTCGATCTCGGCCGGCGCGATGTTCTCCCCGCCCCGGATGATGGTGTCGTCGGCGCGACCCGCGCAGAAGAGGTAGCCCTCGACGTCGAGCCACCCGCGGTCGCCGGTGTGGAGCCAGCCGTCGACATCGGTCTTGGAATCGGTGCCGACGTATCTGCCGCTCACCTGGTCGCCGCGGATCTGGATCTCGCCGGGCAGGTCGGGACCCACGGCGGTGCCGACGTCGTCGACGATGCGGATCTCGATGCCGGGCACGGCCTGACCGACCGACGACAGCCGGGCCTTGAAGAGCGGCTCGTCGCTGTAGAGCGCGAGGCGGTGGTCGTCGGGCCCGAGGATCGCGACGGTGCTGCTGGTTTCGGTGAGGCCGTACGCATTGACGAAGTCGACCTCGGGGAACAGGTGCAACGCACGCTCGAGGATCGGCGCGGGCATTCGGGACCCGCCGTAGGACAACGCGCGCAGGCTCGGGACCCGCAGCTCCGGGTTCGCCTCCATGGCCTCGACGATCTTCCCCAACATCGTCGGCACGAGCATGGCGTGCGTGATGGCCTCGTCGCGTGCGATGACCAGCCAGTCTTCGGCCGAGAACCGCACCCCGGGTACCGGCACGATGCGCCGCCCGACGTAGGTGTTGCTCAGCACCGCGGCGACGCCGGCCACGTGGAACGGCGGCACGATCACGATGGCCGCTTCGTCGTCGCCGGCAGAGGCGAACTCGAGCGTGTTGAACACGTAGGCCAGGAGCTGGTCGTGCTCGAGGACGGCCGCCTTCGGCTCGGCCGACGTACCGCTGGTGAACAGCAGCACCGCGGGGTGGCTGGGGGAGTCGGGGAAGGCCCGGCCGCTCGGCTCCTTGCTCTCGAGCCAGTTCGGACCGGCGACGAGCGCGGGCTCGATGCGGGCGACGAGCGCGTCGAGCGCGGGCTCGGGCAGGCGGTAGTTGAGCGGGGCGTAGCTCACTCCGGCCCACGCGGCCCCGAACAACGTCGCCGGCACGATGGGTCCGTTGGGCTCCATGAGCGCGAGGCGCTCGGCGCCCGAGCCCTCGACCCGATCGGCGACGGCCCGCGCCGCGGTGCGCAGGGCGTCGTACGAGAGGCCGTCGGCGCGGGTGCCGAACGCGATGCGGTCGCCCAGGGCGTCGGCCGCCATCTCGAGGATCATGGCGATGTTCACTCGGCGCCCCCCTGAGCGAGGTCGAACGGCGGTTGGTGGGCGGCGGGTCAGTCGGAGGAGGGGAGCGGCTTGGCCTGGGCGATCTCCATCGCCTGACCGTGACACGTCGAGCGCGCCGTCGCCGGCCTTGGTGACCAGCACCGTCGCTTCGCACGTGCCACACACGTAGCGCTTGCCCATCTGGTTCGCCATGTTCCTACCCCTCGCGAGGAGCCATGGGCTCCTCGCAACATGACACCTCGCCGTCGGTGCCCTTCACCACGATGATCTCGGTTTCGCACTGCGCACAGCGCAATCTGGTTCCTGCTGCGGTGGCCATGAGCCGCAGGATACCCAATGACGCATACGTGTCGGGGAGTCGAGATGGACGCGGCCCGTGGGCGGGCACGGGGGTCGGCCTGCGCAGGCCGGTCCGGTAGCGTCCCCGGGCGTGGAAACGGGCGGAGCTGCGGACGTCGTCGAGCCCGAGGTCGTCCACGTCGAGCACGAGGGGCTGCGGATCGGCGCGCTCGACTGGGGCGGCGACGGCCCGCCGCTGCTCCTCATGCACCCGAACGGCTTCTGCGCCGGTGTGTTCGACCCGCTCGCGCAGCGCCTGCGCGCCGACTACCGCGTGCTCGGGATCGACGTGCGCGGTCACGGCCTCAGCGATGCCCCCGAGCACAAGGCCGATTGCACGTTCACCCTCGCCGCCGGCGACGTCCTCGCCGTGCTCGACGCCATGGGCATCCCCGAGGTGCTCGCGCTGGGCGAGTCGCTCGGGGGCGGGGTCACCGTGCTGGTCGACGACCTGCGGCCCGGCACCGTGCGCCGGGCATTGCTGTGCGAGGCGATCGCCATCGCCGCGCCCGATGGCCGGCCCGGGGCTCCCGTGCTCCCCGGCGGCGGCACCGGCGACAACCCGATGGCCGCGGCCGCCCGTCGGCGGCGCGCGGTGTGGGCCGACCGGGCGACCGTGCGCGAGTCCTACGGCCGCCGGCCCCCGCTCGACGTGCTCGAGCCGGCCGCGCTCGCCGGGTACGTGCGGTGGGGTTTTCGCGACCGGCCCGACGGCCAGGTCGAGCTCTCCTGCCCGCCCGAGGTCGAGGCCTGGTACTTCGAGGGTGGGGTCGACGCCGACGGTGGCCCGCGTGCGTTCGCCCACCTGCCGTCGTTCAGTGCTCCGGCCACGGTCGTGTGCGGTGACGGCTCCAACCTCGCGGTCGAGATGTTCCGCGCCCAGGCCGACGCGCTGGGCGTGCCACTGCTGACCGTGGCCGGCTCCCACTTCTTCCTGCAGGAGGACAGCGACCGGGCCGCCGCGCTCGTCCGCGAGCACCTGCAGTGGTGACGCGCGCTCGCTATTGGCGGGGGCGCACTTCCTGCAGCGCGCGGCGCGCCCATTCGTAGTCGAGCTTGCCCACGGTCGTGCGGCCCACCTCGTCGGTGAGCACGATGCGGCGCGGCCGTTTGTACCCGGCGAGACGTTCGCCCACCCAGTCCGAAAGCGTGGCCTCGTCGACCTGCTCCGCGCGTGCGATGGCGACGACCGCGGCGACGATCTCACCCCACTCGTCGTCGGCCAAGCCCATCACGACCGCGTCGACGACCGCGGGATGCTCCTTCAGCACCTCTTCGACCTCCTCCGGCCACACCTTCTCGCCCCCGGAATTGATGCAGTTGGAGCCTCGGCCGAGCAGCGTGAGCGTGCCGTCGACCTCGACGGTGGCGAAGTCGCCGGGTATCGCGTGGAGGACACCGTCGATGGTGCGGAACGTGATCGCGCTGCGTTGCGGATCCTTGTAGTAGCCGATCGCGCACGACTGCCGAACCGCGAGCACCCCGGCTTCGCCCGAGCCGGGCACGACGTCGCGGTCGCCGTCGGCGAGCACGCGCGCGTTCGGTCCGAGCTTGAAGCGTGCGGTCTCGCTCTCGCCCGGCCCGGTCGTGAGCGCGACCCCGAACCCGACCGCTTCGCTCGACCCCAGCGAGTCGTAGATGTGCATCGTGCCGCGCGAGAGCAGCGCGTCCTTCAGCGGCGCGCTCACCATCGCGCCGGAGTTGTGGATGCGTTGGAGTGACGACAGGTCGTACGGTTCGCCCCGGGCCTCCGCGGCCACGAGCGTCTGCGCGACCCGGCGCATGAGTACGTCGCCGACGATCTCGAGCACGCTCGGACGCTCGCGTTCGATCGTCGCGCACACGACGTCGCCTGTGATGTGACCGCGTTCGAGGAGCACGATGGTGCCGCCGACCGCGAACGCGGTGTTGGCCTGGTGCACGGCGGTGGCGTGCACCAGCGGAGTGGTGAGCAGCGAGATCAGTGGTGTGCCGCGGGCGCGCCAACGGCGTACGTCGTCGATCAGTTGCGGTACGGAGTCGGCGACGGGCTCGTTCTGCAGCGCGTAGGCCGCGATCAGGCCGTACCCCAAGAGTGTGCCCTGGTGCCAGAGCACACCCTTCGGGAGGCCGGTGGTGCCACCGGTGTACCAGAGTAGGAAGTCGTCGCCCGAGCGTTCGATGCGCGGCTGCGGCTCGTGATCGCGGATGAGCTGCTCGTACGCGACCGCGTCGTCGACCGCCGGGTGTGGATCGAGCGACGCGGAGGTCTCGGCGCTCGGTTCGTCGTCGATCTCGATGAAGCGGCGGATGCCCGGCATGTGGTCGCGCGCGCCGGCGACGCGCTCGGCCAGGGAGCGGTGGTACACGAGCACTTCGGCGTCGGCGTTGTCGACGAGGAACGCGAGCTCCGCGCCGAGGTAGCGGAAGTTGACGTTGGCCGGCACCGCCCGCAGCTTCGAGCAGGCGAACAGGCACTCCATGTACTCGGGGCAGTTGAACAGGAACAGCGCAATGTGCGTGCCGGGCCCTGCCCCGTCGGCCGCGAGTGCGCTCGCCAGCCGGGCGGCGCGGTCCTCGGTGGCCCCGTAGGTGACGCGCCGGTCGCCCTGGACGACGGCGGAGGCGTCGGGGATCGCGTCGGCGACCAACTCCCAGACGCTGGCGAAGCTCTCGTACACGGCTCGGGGAGTCTACGAGGCACCCGAACTTGCGTCGGCAGAGGCCGTATAGGGCCTGTCGCGACGCCGGGTGGAGGAAGACTGGAGCGAGCGAGGGTCAGGTGGCGCCCATGCCGAGGAGGCGTTCGCGGGAGACTGCCTTCGACGCGCGCCACAGCGCGAACGTGGCCGCGATCCAGGCCAGGCCGCCGATGGCGAAGGCCACCGCCTGCCCGCGGAACAAGGTGCCGCTGGACACGCCGTAGGCGATGATGATCAACGGGAGCGTGGCCAGTGCCGACGCCTGCTGCGCCGCCGCCGCGCTCGAGACGCGTGCCGAGATCGCGAGGATCACCGCGAGGGCGAGCGCGATGAAGGGCGGCAAGACCCAGAGCATGAGGATCCACCAGTTGCTCGTCGGGAAGAACCAGCCGCCGAGCTTGGGGCCGACGATGAGGTTCACGACCAGCGAGTACAGACCGAACCCGACCGCGGCGGTGAAGTAGCCGGGAATGAGGCTGGCCATGAGCTTGCCGAGATAGATCTGGCGTTCGGTGGCGGGGGAGTGCGACAGGAACTCGCCGCTCCCGCGCTCGCGTTCGCCGACGATCGTGTGCGCGCCCACCGCCGACGACACGGTCAGTGGCACGATGATCGCGAGCGGGGCGAAGAGGTACACCGCGAGCGCGTACGACGCGCTCGCCGGTCCCTTCTGCCCGTGCACGTTGGCCTGCAGGTTCTTGGGGAGGCTGCCGACGACGTCACTCAGCTTGTTGGCGAGGTTGGCGTCCTTGACCGAGCCGAGGATGAGCAACAGGAACGTCGGGATGATCACGAAGAAGAGCAGGGCGACGACGGTCAGCGGGAGCCAGAAGTCGCGCGCCTGCATGAGCTGACGCAGGTCGGTCCGGGCGATCACCCACGACGGATGCGGTTGCCTCGACTTGTCGGCGCGACTCACCGGTTCTCCTTGCGGATCGCGAAGTACAGCTCTTCGAGGCTCGGAGCCTGCGGTTCGACGCGCGTCAACCGGGCGCCGGCGCCGACGAGGGCGTCGACGAGATCGGGAACGTCGGTCTCGTGTTCGAGGTCGACGAGGGCGACGCCGTTGCGTTCGTACGCGCGGACGAACGGCAGCCCGCGAGCCGAGTCGAGCAGCGCGGGGTCGTCGGCATCGAGGACGACGCGCACCGCGGGCCAGTACTGCCGCGTGAGCTCCTTCGGCGAGCCGGAGACGATCGCCTGACCGTGATCCATCACGACGACCTGGTCGGCGAGACCCTCGGCCTCGAGCAGCAGGTGCGTGCACATGAGGACGGTCTTGCCGCCCTCGGCCATCTCGTCGATGAGACCGAGGACGGTGCGCGCCGACTCGGGGTCGAGGCCGGCGGTGGGTTCGTCGAGCAGGAGGAGATCGGGTTCGTGGAGCACGGCGCGGGCGAGGGCGAGCCGGGCCCGCATGCCGGTGGAGTAGCCGCCGACCCGCTGGCCGAGCGCGTCGGAGATGCCGAACCGGTCGGCGGCCTCGGCGATCCGGGCGTCGGTGAGGCGGGGTTCCACCCGGAACAGCTGGGCGGCGTAGAGGAGGTTGTCGATGCCCGACAAGCGGTCGTAGAGCGCGGGCCGGGCGGGCACCACGCCGCAGCGGGTGCGGATCTCGGTGCCCTCGGCGGGGACCTCGGGATCGAGCCCGAGGGTGCGCACGGTGCCCCCGTGCGGATGCAGGGCGCCGGTCACGAGCCGCACGACCGTGGTCTTCCCGGCGCCGTTCGGGCCGAGCAGCACGGTCACGGTGCCGCGCGGTACCTCGAGGGTGAGATCGTCGACCGCGAGCACGTCGCCGAAGGCGCGGCGCACGCCTCCGAGCGCGACTGCCGGAGCGCCGGAATCCAATGGCATACCGGTGTTTCGGCGCGGGAGCACGCGGAGTGAAGGGCTAACCTCGGCCCTCGCCGTGCGAGAGCACGCGGCGGCGGCGTAGCCGAGTGGCTCAGGCAAGGGTCTGCAAAACCCTGGACACGGGTTCGATTCCCGTCGCCGCCTCCAAGAGTTGCAACGGGTCTACGGCGGTGACACTCCCGCCCGTGACCAGCGTGGTCACAGAATGGTCACAGCAGGAAAGCGCGGCGTCGCATGGCTCGACGGATCCTCTCGGAGCGCAGTGAAGGCGCATCGCGCGACGACGCGCTTCATGAAGGAACGCCACCGTGGCTACTGGGCACGTTGATCGACTTCGTATCGCCGTTGCTCGGCTCTCCCGACAACTACGACGACGAGATCGTCGATCTGGAACGCGTTCGAGAGATGGAACGCCGACTGCGGATTCAACTCGGGGACCGAAGCCCCAAGTACCTACGCAGTGACCTAATCGGCGAACTCTCGGGTGGAGGCGACAGGATGCTGGACGCGGTTGATATGTGCCTTGAGTGGTACAGCGAAGCCGCGATGCGAGAAGGCAGCCTGCCTCCGTGCGGTCGCGTCACTTGCGGTCGCGCTCGACCAGGCTGGCTCCGTTTGGACGGTTGGGCTGACTGGCAACGACGAATTGTGCCTCGAGCGCCGGGTGGATCCCGTGGCGAAGGCGTCGTATAAAGCTGCTGTCGGCGACGGTGACCTCGCGGGGTACTCCTGAACGCGGCGTGGCATGCCGCGTACGGTCGTGAGTCGTCTGCCAGCGAGGCCTACCGCGAGGCTGTGCGGGCGGTCGAGGCTGCCGTGATTCCCGTGGTTCTTCCCGAACAATCCAAAGGCGACCCTCGGCACGGTGATCGTGGCGCTCCGCGAAAGGGTTCCCTCGGCTACCCGACCCAGACCGGTATAGGCGAGGGGGTGACAAATCGTCGTCGTTGCGGCGGCGAAGATCCCTCAAACCCAACCGACCCGCGGTTGGTCATTTGAGGCGATTGACGTGAGGTTCCTCGAGGCGTTCGCGGAAGGTCAGGTTGATGGTCGCCACCGTCGGGGTCGAACAAACGAACGGACGCCTTGGAGCGCCAGGTCAGCGTCCGACGACGTGAGTCCACGTGTTCATCCAGCCCGAGTTGATGACGACAATCGCGAGCACGATTCCCGTGATGAGGGTCGCCCCGGTCGCGAGGCGCCGCAACCGCGCTCCGGAGACAGGTTGGGCTCCAGGGCGGGCGCGGTAGTCGGCAAGTGCCAGAGCGGGGGTGTCGAGGACGTGCCCGAGTACGTGCACTGTCATCGCGACGAACCAGACGATGAAGCTTGCTTTGTGAAGATCGATGAGCCAGCGCGCGGAGCGGCCAGACGCGAGACCCGCGATACCGGTGGCAAGTACTGCGATTGTGCTGAGCACGACAATCGGGCCGTCTACCCGCAGAGCAGGATGCGGGGCGCCCTTCCGCACGTATGCCGGGTCGCCGATGTAATAGCGCGCGAATCGGTAGCCGACGCTCCCGAGCTTCGTGACAACGAACGCTGTCGTGGCGATCCCGACGAAGACATGCGCGGTGATCAGGTCATGGATGCGCAGGATGGTTACGCCCTCGGCTGCGAGCAGCGCGAAGAGCGCGGCACCTGTCGCGGCTGTGAGTCGGGCGTTGCCTTCGACGCCTCCCGCGGCGAGCGCGAGGTCGGCATCGTTCGCGTGGATCACACCGTCGACCACGTGCACCTCCTCGCGGCGAACTCGCCAACGCGGCGCGCACAATAACGACACGCGGGCGAGCGGAGGCGCTGGTGGGAGCGTTCTTAGAAAGTTCTTACCTCATGCCGGATTTGTGCCTGGCCCTCGCTCACAGAACGAGGCCGCGTTGGTCGAGTTGCTCGGAGCTCAGGCGTGGCGGCCGAGTTACAGCGTCGCTGCGCTAAACGCGGAACACGCAGAACGACTGTCGCTCGGCGCAACGCTCGACCGGCGTTCATCGTTGTCGAAGCCGCCTGATCGAGGTTTCGTTATGCGCCTCGTCGGCGCTGCGCCCAGCGACCTTCGCGCTGACGGCGCCGCCCACAACCCCGAACGCGAACGTCCACAGCCACACCGGTACCGCCCAGAGCACCGCGCCGACGATCACGAGCGCGATCAGACCAAGCACAACCAGGGAGACCAGCATCAACCCAGACGACTTCTTCGTTGCTCGACTCATCAGTCCGCGCTGATAGCCCGGTGGTTCCTCGCGCCGACAAGCACCATCGTGAGTCCAAAGGCGACGAACACGGTCCCGGCGATGCCATCGCCTTCAGCCAGCGCAATCGCGGTGCCGATCGAAGCAAGCAGCGCGCCGACCGCGGGCCCGACCACGGGCCAGCGTTCGGGCCACTCCATGGATCGGTCGGTGATAGGCGCGCTCGGGCTCATGAGACGACTCTGCCGTGCTCTCGATGAGGCACAGATGAACGGCTCGGGCGAGTCACTCGACCCTTACCTGGTTCTTGATTTGGGGCGCGATTGTGCGGGGAATGGCCGCCTCGGCGCCCGTACTCGCCGTCCACCCGCCGCGCCGCTCGGCGCCGCACATTCCATGGCGCACGTTCATCGTCATCGCGCTCGCGGCCAGCGGCGTCGCCGTCGTGTGGCGGGTCGGTTGGCGAGGCTCTGACGTCCCGGCTCAGCTGTATCGGCTCGAGATATTCCGGACGTCCGGCTTCGCGATTTGGGACAACCACTGGTACGCGGGCCACTACCTCTTGTCCTATTCGGCGCTGTTTCCGCCACTCGGCGCAACGATCGGCATGTACGGCACGGCCGCGCTCGCGGCAGTGACGGCCGCCTGGGCGGTGGAGCGTCTGCTCGGCGATGTGCTCGGAACCCGATCGCTCCTCGCGGCTGGAGCGTTCGCACTCGCGCTCATGGTGCCGGTTGCGATCGGTCAGCTTCCGTTCTTGTGCGGCGAAGCAGCGGGTCTCGTCGCGCTCGTGTCGCTCCGCCGCCACCACCGGCTGCTCGCGCTGATCTTCGCAGCGTGTTGCCCTTTATTCAGCCCGGTCAGCGGTGTCTTCCTCCTCATCGCCATCGCGGCAATCGCGATTGCCGAGTGCGGCGCGACCCGTTGGTTTGCCGTACAGGTCGGGGCGATGGTGGCGCTTCCCCTGGTCATCGCGATGGTGGCGTTTCCGGATCCCGGCACCTTCCCGTTCCCCGTTGGCGATCTCATCACGACGCTTGGGGTTGTCGCCGCGCTCTGGTGGATCGCCCCCCATGAGTGGCGGGCGTTGCGCGTCGGGATCTTCCTCTACGGGCTGCTCGCGATCGCCGACTTCACCATGCCGAACGCACTGGGAGGTAACTACCAGCGTCTCGCGTTGGCGATGAGCCCGGCCCTCGCTCTCGCGTTCGCGACACTGCCACGACGGCGCTGGGTCGTGCTCCTCGCGCTACCGCTGCTCGTTTGGCAATGGAGCCCCGCCCTCCCCGCGATCTCAGCCACCGCGAGCGCACCGACCAGCCAAGCGTCCTACTACCAGCCGCTCGTCGCCTACCTCGAGGCGCAACCCACGGTGGGCCGCGTCGAGATCCCCTTCACCCAAGCTCACTGGGAAACGGCCTACGTCGCCCCGAAGGTACCGCTCGCTCGCGGATGGGAGCGCCAACTCGACGTGGCCGACAACCCCATCTTCTACGCGGCGACACCACTCACCGCGACCTCATACGAACGGTGGCTCGTCGACCAGGGCGTGAGTTGGGTCGCGCTCCCTGACGCCCCGCTCGACTATTCGTCGCGTGCCGAAGGCACACTGCTACGCACCGGGACGATCTCCGACCTTCATGAGGTCTGGCACAACGCCCACTGGACCGTCTGGCAAGTCAGAAACTCACCGGGGATCGTGTCGCCGCCGACGCGCCTCGTCTCACTCGGAACCTCGAAGTTCGTGATCGTCGCGCCGGCTGCCGGGCGAATCACCATTCGGATCCATTACACCAGCGCATGGAACATCACATCCGGCGACGCATGCGTCGAAGGCACCAACGCTGGCTGGACAGGACTGATCGTGAACAAGCCGGGACGCATCGCGGTCAGCGCCGCGCTCTTGAGCGCATCCACCTGCCCGTCACCGTGACAGGACACGCGCGCGATCATCGGATCCGACAGCCCAACCGCGAGGCGACCACTCCGAACGCGTGGCTGCCCATCCCGCGCACCACGTCGAGTACAGAACGCGCGCACCTAACGTTCGCCGAGGGGCCACCGCGGGCCGCGCGTAACGGCACATCACTTGCGTGGTGGTGATCGCGTTGGTCGAACCGGTTCAGTCCAACCACGGAGTGAGGGTCGGTGCAGGGTAGAGACGGTCGGTGAGGGCCTGCATCTCGGCGGAGACTCGGAACGCGTCGGGTTCGGGGTCTTCGGCCGCGAGCGTGGGTTCGTTTGTGCACGGAGGGGTGGGCCGTAGGACAGACACGTCGAGATTTACGTCGGCGTCCTTGTGGTTCCACAGGCTGCGCCCGACGTTGTGCGCGTAGCGGTCCCGTTTGGAGAGGGCCCAGCTCGTTGTGCCGACGTGACCGGGACCTTCCGCTGGCGCGCCGAGAAATCGCCAGTGGAGGAAGCGCATGATCGAGGTGTGGTCGTAGACGGTGTGGTCGACCGCGCCGCGCCGCGCGTAGGGCGACGCGACGATCGAGGGCACGCGGAACCCGGCCTGCCCGAAGTTGTTCGCGTCGACCTTGCTCGCGCGGTCATCGGCGAGGATCGGCGGTCGGACGTGGTCGAAGAAGCCGCCCCATTCGTCGTAGCAGAGTACGAAGAGTCCCCGCTGCCACTGTGGGCTCTGCACGAACGCGCCGAACGTTTCGAGCACGAACCGCTCACCGACGTTGATGCAGCCACGCGGGTGGTTGTCGGTGCGATACGGGCCACTGAACGAAGGTGCCACGAACGTGAAGTTCGGCAGGGTGCCGTTCGCGCAGTCCTCGAAGTAGCGGTCGAGCACCCGGATATACGGGTGCATTCGCACACCGTAGAGCAGGATCGACGCCGGCGTGTCTCCGTAGTAGTACGCGGCAGGGACCCGTGCGGCGGTGAGCCGGTCCCAGATAGTGAGGTCATCGAACACGCCAGGACGCAACGGCCCCGGGTCCCGTTTGCGACCCTCGGATTGCGCCGAATGGAAGTACATGCGGTTCGGGAACGTCGGGCCCAATAACGAGGCGAAATGATGATCGTTCACCGTGAAACGACGGGCGAGCGCCGCGTGCACGGGAACATCGGCGGCGTTGTAGTAGCCGATCGCACTCTCAGCGTTGCGCGAACCCTTCGACAAGAACCCGTGGTCGCGTTGCGCGCGCCCTGCGTTCCAGCCATGCGCCGGTTCAGGTCCCGAGCAGATGCGGTACGGGTTCGGTTCATCGGGTCGCGTTGTGAGCGCCTCCGTCGCAACCAGATTGCCCGTGGGGTCGCGGTACTGGGCGTGCTGACGCGCCTCGACCGAGAAGCCGGACCCCCAGCGCCGCCGACCGGCGTCAAGATACGCCTGGTCGTGGCCGAGCCATCCGAGGTAGTGGTCGAACGAGCGGTTCTCCATCATCAACACGACGACGGTGTCGATCGGACATTCGGTCGCGGCGCCGGAAAGGAGCGGCTCACCCTGCGTCGCGGCACCGGCCGCTTCGGCACGAAGGAGCGTCGGGCCGAGTGCGGCACCTCCCGCAACGAGCGCAGCACGACGACCGAACTCTCTCCTGGTCATCGGCTCCGCCACTACCACCAGGATGCCCGGTCATTCAAGCGAATCTGGCAACAGGCGTACAGATTTCCGGGATCGCGCTCGTTCCGGTAGGTCTCATAGCGCAACTGAGCCCGTCCTCTGCAGTCCTCGTCTCCGCGCCTAACAGGCGAGCAGCATCAGATAACCCGGCTTCGGTCGGGGTAATCGCGTTCAGGACCCACAGGGAACCGTCGACAATGCAAGAGCGCGCCTGGACGGGCTGGGCGGCGCTCAGCTCCCGGTCGTCCGCGCTCGTGGCGCGGCGGCGCCTTGTCGGGAGCTGCTCGGGCCGCCATTGTGGGCGCCATCGGCGCCGTGCTGGTCACGACCGCGGTCATGCGTTTCTTGAGCCGACGACTGGCGGTCGCGGCCGTCCGAGTGCCCATGACCGCCGGAGACCGCGTTCGCGACACCGAAGCCGCCCACGAACAAGACCACCGCGCCGACTGCGACCGCGACCCAACGAGGAATCAGCACCCCACGCCGCGCCTTCACGGGTCCGGCACGATTGGCGCGGGCGCGACCGCTTCGGGTCCAGGCGCGGCGGTATCGGTTGCGGATGCGGGCGCGACGGGTTCCGCCACAGGTTCGGCCGCGGGTGTTGTAGAGGTGGGTTCTCGGGGAGTCTGATCGCTCATCGCCGCGCTCTCCTTTGGGTCCCCGTGAATCGGGGACCGATCAAGCATCGACTCCAGGGGTAAGACTCGATCAAGTGGCGGGCAAGAAGCACGCAAGTCGCTAACGCACAACGCGGTGCGTGTCCTGGGTTGGGGAAGAGGTCCGTGGTTCTGACCGGCGATCATCTGATGGTTGTGTTGATGACGCCGTCGATCCATTGTTCGAGGGCTCGCACGTTTTGGTTGTCGGGTTCGACGTTGTGGTCGCCGCTGGTGATCTCGTAGCGGACTCCACGCGACGCGGTGGGACGCGAGAGGTCGTGGCGGGCTCGCGCCCAGCGGTAGGCGAGCGGCGTGCCTTGGGTGGCGGGCGGGACGAGCACGTCGTTGGTGGCGTAGATCAGGTAGCCGGGCGGGTCCCCGGCGTTGAGCCAGTTCACCGGGCTCGACGCGCGGATCACCGCCGGGGAGCAGGTCGTCGGGTCGGCTGGCGCGCACCCGAGGTACGCCGCCATGAGTCCGGGAGCCCAACCGCCCGCGGCGGCGAAGCTCGAGAAGTCGGACGGGCCCACCATGTCGATCACACCGATCACTGTGGGCGACACCGACTTGAGTTTCGCGGGCAGGGTGGGATCAACAAACCTTCCCGGAGCGACGGCCGCTAGGGTCGCGAGTTGCGCGCCCGCCGATCCTCCCCCGAGCAACACGCGGGTCGGGTCGAGGCCCCACCGCGGCGCGTTCGCTTTGACGAAACGCACCGCGCGGTCGACGTCGTAGCTCGACGCGGGATACGAGTCTTCTGTGTTGCCGTTGCTGCCGGTGGTGACGAGGCGGTAATCGGCTGACACGACCGCGATGCCCGCCCTGGTGACTTGGCGTTTGATCACCTCGGGAAACACTGGCTCGTTGCCCGCGATCCAACCACCCGAGTGCAGGTAGATGATGACCGGGAGTTTGTCGCTCGCCGCGTGTACAGGGGGCAGATAGATCGCGAGATGCTGCGCTGGGAGGGGCCCGTACGCGATGTTGGGGATCACATCGGTCGCCGGAGCGATGTAGCCGGTCGGCAACCTGTCGGCATCGGCCGACGTTCGCAGGTCGCCGGGGCGAGGGGCGGGCACGACGAAGTCAGCGAGCGGCGGGATCGTCGTCGTGGTCGGTGCAGTCGACTTGGTGTCTGCCGCGGGTGCGCTCCTCGCCGTCGCGTGCGATCCACCCGCGTCGCCGGGGCGCTCCACCAACAGTCCGGCCACGACCATACCGACAAGCAAAACCACGGCGACCGCCGCCACAACGACCACGACGCGTCGCGTTCCCCGGTCCCTCCGTGTGCCGCGACGCGGTGGCGCGCCCTGAATCGTTTCTTGAAGCGGGTGTAGCAGCGGCGACGCTATAGGCCGCCTGCCGCGCGTGGGCTCGTCGGTTTCCAATCGTTACTTCCGTTCGGGAAGCACCGGAGGTTCACGAAGGAGCGACACCAGCGCGATTAGGAGCAGGACGAGAATGACGAGGCCGAACAGCCACCACAACCACTCAGAGACACCAAGGTCAACATCGTGATGATGAGGCACCACGGGCAGGACCGCGACTGTCACGTTCGGATGGACGGGCGGGGTGCGCGCCGCCATTCGCGAACCACGACCCAGCAGAACGCCGCAACCAGCGCGACGGTAGCGAGCCAGGCAGTCGCGAAAGCCACCACCACGAACAGCACTAACCAGACCGCGGCAATGATCCAACGCGTCGACCAACGGTCGCTGGGCGGTTCAGTGATGTTCCCGGAGCGCGCATGCCCGAGTGCCACTTTCGAGACCGAGCAGCGGGAGCGGCCATCAATCTGGCGAGCGACCGTCACCCGGTCGTCGTTCAACCCGGTCGCTCGAGGTCTGGGTGCTGCGATCGTCCTGTTGTCGTCTCCGTTCATGTCTCCCACCTCCTTGTTCAGCCTGAGCGCCGCGGGCACCAGCGCCCAGAGCCTTTCGTCACTACTGGACGTTGGCCTGCGGTTGCCAGCCTGACCGCGAAATTCGCCTACGACGCCTGACGGCACAGTCGGCGGCACACCACGGCCCGTGTGGATGTGCCCCATCCCCAGGAAGTGTGAAGCATGTCCGGGGCCCGCGACCAGGGGCCTTCTTCCGCTTCGATGTCAGCTCAAGAGGGATGGGCCAGGCGTTGCGAGGTGGACGGTCAATGTGCGCCAATGGTGAGGTGACGAAGCGTCGTACGCCGGAGGATCTCCGCCGACGGGGACTCCGCCTCGAATGGGCCACCAACATCTGGAACGCGATGGAGGTCGTCGTCACCATCTCGCTCGGCGTGCAGGCTGGTTCGCTGGCCCTCATCGCCTTCGGCCTCGACTCGATCATCGAGATCTTCGCTTCGACGGTCGTGATCCGTAACCTTCGCGACGATCGCATCGACCCCGGCGATCGGCGAGTGCACCACTCGCTCCGCTTGATCGCGGTGGCGTTCTGGGTCCTCGGCGCGTTCCTCGCCGTCATCAGTACCCGCGCCCTGATCCGCGGTGATCGACCGAGCAACTCACCTCTCGGTATCGCCTACCTGGCGATCACCGCGCTCGTCATGTTCGGCCTCGCTCGACTCAAACGCGTGACCGCAGAGCAATCGGGCAGTGAAACCCTCCACGCCGAGGCTGGCATGACCTTCCTGGATGGGTGCCTGAGTTCCAGCATCCTCACCGCCCTCGTGCTGAATGCTTGGCTCGTCTGGTGGTGGACCGACGCCACCGCCGCACTTCTCGTCAGCGCCTTCGCAATCAAAGAAGGTGTCGACCATTGGCGCGAATCCGCGCCACACCCAGAAGAACTCGATGTGGCCAACCGAACGGACACCCACGATCATTGACCCGCAGACAGATCACCCGCGGACACATAGGTGTCGATCCCGGGGCCCAAGCGTGGGACGCGGCCGGCGAGGCTCATTTCGCGGGGAGACTGAGGCCGTGGCGAACCCTGTTTCACGTCGACAGTTCCTGGCGAGTGCCGCTGGCCTCGCGGCCCTCACGACTCTGGTTGCGGCCGGGTCGCGGGCTTTCGCTGCCACGGGTGAGCCGCGGGTGCCGGTGACGACGGTGCCGCCCTTTGCCCCTCGGAAGGCGATGACACCGCTACGTGTCCCGTCGGCGTCGGGACCGCTCCCGCTGTTCATTCGGTCCGGTCCCTCGAACCGGCCGCGTGTCGGCCTCACGATTGATGACATGTTCGGCGCGTCTGGCGCGGACAGTGTTTCGGCGTTGCTCGACCTTGCGAAGCAGAAGGATGTGAAGTTCACGTTCTTCCCGACCGGGGGTGCACTGGCAGATCATCTTGCTGCTGGTCGACAAGGCGTGTGGCGGAGGGTCATTGACGAGGGTCATGAGATCGGCAATCACACGTATACGCACGCGAACCTGACCAAATTGAGTGACCAGCAGATCCGCGACGAGTTGCGCCGAACACAAGACGAACTCAACCGGGTGCTCGGGTTCGCGTATCCGATGCGGATGATGCGTCCTCCCGGTGGTGCTGGCGGGTTCACCAACGGTGGCGACCCTCGCATCATGAACGTGATCACCCCCCTCGGCTATTCGATGGTCATGTGGAGCATCGACTCGAACGGCACGGCAGGGAACGCGTCGTACACGACAAAGATTCTCGCGAACGCGCACAACGGGACCATCGTGCTCGCACATTTCACGACCTACGCGGTCGGCAACTACCCGGCGCTCATCGATGGGCTCCGCGATCGCAAGCTGGAACCCACGAACGTGAGCGGGCTGTTCAGCCCCTGAGCGGGTCGAGCGCTATCACCAGCGTGTTGACCTGGACGCGGAGCTGCTCGAGTGCGGCGTCGTGGCCGGGATTCGCGGCGTTGAGGTGTGCGACAGCCGCGTTGTAACCCGCGACGTCTCCGGCGATACCTGCGGCCATGGCGGCTTTGACGGCGGCGAGGCTCTGATCATCGAGTGGAGCGACCGCGTCAGCCGCGGCGGTGACGGCATTCATCTGCGATCGCAGTCCGCGTGCAGCAGCTTGAGCCTTTGTGAGCCGGGCCGTCGCGTCGGTGCTGCGCGCCCGTTCGTGGGCGAGGGAGGCCTGGGCCGTGTGGAGTGCGGTTCGCGCATCCTGACGGGCAGCGATGCTCCAGACGAGTACACCCGCGGCGGCTGCGACCATCACAGTTGCGACGATCAATGCGACGACGTTCCACTTCGACGCACGCATGTCAGCCCGCCGCCCGTTGCAGCGCGGCGAACGCCTGCTTGACCTGGGCGAGTGCGCCATGGACCGCAGCAGTTTTCGCCTCGGCGTCAGCGACTGCCGCCTGCGCCTCGGTTCCGAGCGCGTCAGCGACATTCGCATGACCCGAGTTGTAGGAGGCGGCGGCACTGTTCGCGACATCGACCGCGTGGTTTTGCGATGCGAGCTGGGCCCCATACGCGGCCATGAACGCGCCCAGCGCCGTGTACATGTGATCGGCGGCCGCGTGAAGCGCGATCAGGTCATGAGACGCGTTCGCTGTCGCTGAAACGTGCTGCTCGGTCACACGCTCGATACGCGCGGCTTCGGCCCGCGTATCGGACGCGTTCTGGTGCACAAGGAACGCCACCACTGCGACCACGACCGCGACAAACACGAGAACAGCTGCCGAGACCAACACGAACATGCCCGAGCGACGCTCCACGTTGTCGCCTGTCGGCCCGCTCTCTCGCTGCGGTGGGTTCGAAGTCGTGGGATCCACCGTCGACATCAGTCAGACCCCCCTTCCTCCACGATCCCGCCCGAAAAAGAGCGAAACATGCATCCTCGTCAGGGCAGCGATCTGAGGTTTGTGAGATGTGTACCTGTTACCCGACAAGCTGCTGGGGTTAATGGACCGCGTATTGCAGGAAGCCCTCGGTGGCGAGCGTCTGATGTGGCCCGACTACTACGAGTCCGTGGTACGCGTCGTGGTGCTCTTGAAGCCACTGGAGCCCTTCGACGCCCTTGACGAACAGCGCGGTGGCGTAAGCGTCAGCGAAGGTGAGGCTCGGGCCGATGACCGTCGCGCTCGTCACTGTGTCTGCGGGACGGTTCGTCGCCGGGTTGACGATGTGTTGACCGCGTTCGTACGTGGCGGATGTTGCGATGCCAATGGGACCTGAGATTTGGAGCACCTTTGCAAGCGCGTGTTCCTGGTAGGGATGTTGTATGCCGATGCGCCACGGGACACTGGGCGCGATCGTGCCTCGGATGGCGATGTCGCCGCCCGCGTTGAGGCAGAAGTTCGTGCATCGGTGGGCTTCGAGGAGTTCGGCCGCGCGTTCGACGGCCCAGCCCTTCACGATGCCGGAGGGGTCGAACATGGCCCCGTTGGGTGCAGGTACGGACCAGGGATCGAAGGCGCCGTCGGTGTCATCCCGGAGTCGGTCGCATAGCTGGAGGATGTGCGTGATTTCTGGTGTGAGTTCGTCGGGAGTGATTAGGCCGAGGCCGTACTGCGAGATCGGGCTGTCGCTCTTGTAGGTGCTGTAGGTGGCGTCGACTTCGTGGAACCACTGGACGATGTCGTCGAGCACCTTCGATTCAACGGAGTCACGGATGTCGATTGATACGGCCATGCCCATGACGTCCTCGACATGGTGGCATTGAGCGTGCCGGCTGGGCGTCATACGGACCCTGCCGTGGTGTGAGCCTTGTCGATGGCGGACTGGAGCGACTGCTTGTAGCCCGTGCTCGTGTAGGTGGCGCCACTCACGCCGTCGACTTTCGCGCTTTGCGCGTGGAGCGTTTCCGAGATGAGCGTCGGGAGGGCCCCGTTGTTGATGCGGACACTCTTGCCGTGGCTGTTGGGGTACTGGACGATCTTAACCTTGGTGATCTTGCCGGTGGCGACGACGATTTGTACCTGGACGTTGCCCCATCGGTTGGTGAACGTCGAGCCGGTGAACGTGCCGTCTCGCGATCCCGTCGACGCGGTACCGCCGGACGGGGAGGTTGTCGTGCTGCCCGAAGGTGATGCTGATCCGTTCGTCGTTGGGCTCGGCGCGACGGTGGCCAACGGGATCGAAGAAGCGGTGCCCGAGCCGTTGGCGTGTTCCAGGTAGGCGCCGAGTCCGAGCGTGGAAAACACGCTCAGCGCGAGAGCTGCGATGCGACTTCCTCGCGCCGCATGACGGCGTTGCCGTCGACGTGGGCGGCGAGGGCGCGATTGAGGGAACGGCCGCTCGAATGAATCCGTCATCGTTGTCCTCCCCGACCGATCAGGGTTCCGGCTGGATCGCGCGCGTCGGGCTGGTCATCGCCGGCTGCCCGACCCCCACTCTCTTCTCCGCTTGACTGCTCGCGTCTCGGAGCTCGATTGCGTTCGTCGCGGCGCCGGTAGATACCGGTCAAGCGGAGACCGACCGGGTACATCACCACTGCGACCAAGACGAGCGTGAGTGCCATGTACCACTGCGCTCGCGCGTCCGTGCCGAGGAGGTACGCGTGGACGCCGGTCAGGATCGCGACCGGGATGGCGAGCAGGTGTACCGCATGCCAAAGCTTGCGCGACGACAACTGACGTGGCCAGGTGGTGAGCACCACGACGAGCATCCCGTACATCGCGAGTACGCCGAACGTGAAAGCCGTCGTCTGGGAGCTCGATGCGTTCGGAAGGAAGATCTGCGCAAGACCAACACCGATGTCGGCGCCGAAGGCGGTGACGATGTGGAGCCCGGTGAAGATGAGCGCATAGCCACCCAACCCGCGGTGGAAGTCGAGCCACCAGGCAGCTCGGAGACGCGTCTTTCCCGCCTCTCGGCCGGAGAAGACGAGGCCATCGACGATCGCGGCAGCGATGAGCACCATCGCCACAATTCCCGAGGCACGGGTCAGATACCAGAGCGTCTGCGCCACGACGGAATGCTGCAGGAGAAGTCATAAAACTGGGTGAGAAACTGAGGAAAACGTCGCGCCGACGTAGCCGTCGGGCCTCGGGGACGCACCGATCGTGTCCTCAACATTGGTGCACCGCCCCGCGGGGTATCAGACCCATGAAACCCGGGGTTCAGACCTCAGATCATCCGACTCATGCAAAGTTCCGGACAGTCCCCGGAGTCGCCTTGCCTGGTTTCAGACGACGGCGGTTGGTAGTCACCGCGGCGGCGCGCCTGGGGGTCGGCGGACGATTGCCAGGATGTGTGCGGCGAGAACGTGGATCGACGGTTGCGTGACGAAGCCGTCCGCGCCGGCGTCGAAGCACGCCGCAACGGTGCTGGCATCGACGCCGGGGGCAGGCTCGAAAACCACGATGCGGCTCGTAGGGTGACGGCGACGGTGCTCGCTGATCGCGGCCGAGGGCTCGGATGGGATCACCGCGACTGCGGCGCGGTCGTCAGGTGCGATCGTGACCTGGTAGCCCGCGCCGAACGCTTCCGACAGGGCATCGGCGCGGCTTGCCAGACGGGGACTCAGGGTCACGACGACCGGGGGGAGTGCGGCGGCCTCGGCGGCCGGGGGTGCCGGCTCGTCAAAACCTGAGCGGTGGTGGCGGTGGGGTTCCTGGTGTCGCGTGCCTGAGCGAATCATCACCGGTCCCATCTCGAGAGTCGTCGGAGGTGTCTCGTCTTGTCCCCAGGATGCACTGCCCGCGTAAACACCATCCCAGCATGAGGCAAGAGCCGGGCAAGAACATGCCGCGGCCCGGCGGTGGGGGGCCGACGGGAACAGCGCGGTTTCACAACAAGTCGCTGCCTTCCCCGTCTTGTCGTGTCGAGTCCCGCGGCACCGACTCCTCTCGATCGCGTTCTCACCTAGTTCGCTCTGAGGTAGCCAAGGTTTTGAGCGGTTATTTCAAGGCGAGTAACTACCGCCGTCTCAACAAGCGAAGGTCCGGAAGACTCACAGACCGCCCGCAGGATCCTCACAAGATGGGAGAGGCATTTTCTGCATACTGCGTAAGCAGAGAGGTTTCTCATCATGAACGACTGCGAGCCGACAAGCTCCCGGAACACGAGCGCGACGGCAGCGCCGTCGGTTACCCCAAAATCAGGCGACGTCGGCGCTGCGCCGCCGCCCCCTCTTCGCCGGACTCGTCTGCCCCAGTCAGCATGGCCATGCAGCCACGCCGGGCAAGGGTTCGCCCTTCGCCGTCGAAAACGCGGCGTGGACGAATCGTGGTTATTGATGTGTGCAGTGACCGGACCTTCCCTCGGTCTAGCCGCGTCTTCGGCATTAGCCGCGCCTGCCTCGACAAGGGTGTCGACGCCTTCATCGATCTCTTCGGTCCGCAGTACGTGCAGCTCGCGGTCGATCTCGGGGTGGCGCGCGATCGCGTCGAAACGATCATCTCGCTGTGCCAAGGCACACGAGCTCGAACGATCGCGGATCGGAGTGCGGACGCTCCACGACCGATGTCTTGTCGCAGATGGCCGATCTTGTCGCGTCAGGACAGATCGAGATTCCGATTTGCCGCGACCTACCCACTCGAAAGAGTCCGCGACGCTTTCGCCGAGCTGGAGCAGCGCCACACGCAGGTAAAAATCGTACTGATCCCCTGACATCCCAGGCGTCCACGTGGGGTTCGGAGTCGCCGGTTCGATCAGGCTCGACCAGCGTCCCTCGTCGTTGTGCTCGATTTCAGCGCCGTCAACGTCGCGCTGCCCTTGCTCAGCACCGAGCTAGGGCTCGCGACCACGACCGCGGAGTAGATCGTCACCGCGTGTGCCCTGACCTTCGGTGCACTATTGATCCTCGGTGGCCGCGAGCGGGAGCTCGAGCGTGAACGACGACCCGTGATCGCGGCCGGATGATGCCGCGGTGATGTCACCGTGATGTGCCTGTGCGATGCTGCGAGCAATCGTGAGGCCGATGCCGCTCCCTCCGGCGGGTCGGGGTAGGTCAGGCACGCGGTAGAAGCGTTCGAAGATCAACTCGAGGTCGTCGTCGGTAATCCCGACTCCCGTGTCGCGCACCGTCATCGTCGCAGCACCCGCGCGTTCCCCCCAGTCGAGGACGACATGGCCACCCTCGGGCGTGTAGGTCAATGCATTGCCGAGCAGGTTGGTGATCACTTGGATCACGCGATCACGATCGACGTCGACGGGCAGGACCGCGCCGCCGCGGACTTCGAGGCTGACATGTTGATCATCGAACTGTGGACGCAGTCGGACAGCGACCGCGCTGGCCAATGCGCCGAGGTCTTCGCGCGTGATCTGCAGGGGCAGCGCGTTCTCTTCGGCACGTGAGAGGGTGGCGAGATCCGACACCAGCCGCTCGAGCCTGCCGGCTTCCTCCGAAACTGTCGCGAGGACCTCGTCGGTCGGTGAGAACACGCCGTCGATGATGCCTTCGACGTACCCGGTGATCGTCGTGAGCGGGGTGCGCATCTCGTGTGCAACTTCGGAGATCAACTGCGCACGTCGACGCTCGGTCGTTTCGAGCGCGGCGGCGAGTTGATTGACATCTGCCGCGAGCGCGGCGAGCTCGAGTTCGCGAGGTGCTGTCACCCGCTCGTCGTAGTGTCCCGCCGCAAGCCGTTTCGTGGCACTGCGCACGTCGTTGATCGGTCGAAGGATGCGTCGCGTCACGAACAGGGTGACGATGCCGGCCCCTCCAGCGCTCAGCACAAGCGCGATCGGGAGTGTGCTCCAGAGTGCGTCGACGAACGCCTGGTGCGTCTGCTTCCCGAGATGCGTGTTCTCGTGACCGCGGATGCGGTCGTCGAAGTCGGATGTCGCTCGCAACGCGAACGTGATCGCGAGTGCGGCGACGACGACTCCCACGACGAGCGCGTACGAGACGAACAGTCGGACATCGAGGCGGCGAAACCGATTCATGCCGACGGCAGGAATTTGTAGCCCACTCCGCGAACAGTGCCAATGAGTTGGGGCGCGTCCGCGGGGTCGCCGAGCGCGTGACGGATGCTCCGGATATGCACGTCGACGACCCGCTCGTCGCCGAAGAAGTTCCAACCCCAGACCTGCTGGAGCAGCTGAGCTCGGGTGAACACGCGACCGGGTGCGCGAGCGAGCGCGACGAGCAGGTCGAACTCGAGCGCGCTCAACTCCACCGGGGTTCCGTTGCGGTTGACCTCGTGGCGGGTGACGTCGATGGCCAATCCGTCGAACTGGAGCCGTTCGCTCGTGTCCGACGGTTCGGTCCCGCGCCCACGTCGCAGCACCGCGCGAACCCGGGCGACGAGCTCGCGCGGGCTGAACGGCTTCGTGACGTAGTCGTCGGCACCGACCGAGAGTCCCACGACCTTGTCCACCTCGTCGGAGCGAGCCGTGAGCATGATCACGTAGACGTCGGACTCGGCGCGAAGCCGGCGCAACACGTCGATGCCATCGATCCCGGGCATCATCACGTCGAGGAGCACGACGTCGGGGCTTGACTCGCGTGCGGCACGGAGGGCTTCGTCGCCGTCACAGGCAAGGTTGACTTCGAAGCCCTCGGCCTCGAAATAGCCGGCGAGCAGTTCGCGGATCTTCGCTTCGTCATCGGCGATCAGCACTCGCGGCTTCGACGGTCCCGGCACGCTCCGAGACGGTAGCGCCGAGCCGGGGCGGGACCGCGTGCTTCACGGAAGCTTCATGCGAACCCTCGGACGACCTTCATCCCCGGCGGGTTGTTTCCTGTGACAGATCGCTCGGATCCCCTGGGGGGTCCTTGAAGCAGGAGCAGGAAATGACCGACAAGCATGAACCAATCGACCAAGCGGAACGGCTGCGCCGGCTCCAAGAGCGTCGAGCCGCCTCCAGCAGGCGAACCTCCACGACCGGTCCCTCCATGACCAGTCCCTCTACCAAAAGTGCGGACACGAACGCCGGCGCGCGTCCGGCCACGCGCCGGCGCCACCGGGCGCGGAAATCCCGCATCTTCCTCGCCGGCCTGAGCGTGGCGTCTTTCTTGGGCATCGGCGGGACCATGCTGGTCGCGGGTAACAACACCGCGTCGGTCGCCACGTCGGCGGTCGCCGCGGCCCAGCCGTCGACGGGATCCACCAACGCATCGGCGACAGCTCCGGCGGCTACGAGCACGAAGTCGACCGCGGCTCCGGTCGTACACACGAAGACCAAGGCGAGCTGACCCCGATGACCGTACAATCGCGCGATGCCCTCGCAAACGTGGTGGTACGTCGCCCGTGCGGGAGGCATCGTGGGGTGGGCGTTGCTCACACTTGCGGTCATCGGCGGGTTGCAACTATCGACCCGGCTGCTGCGCCGCGCCACTCCCGCGTGGGTTCTCGACCTCCATCGCTTCGTAGCCGGCCTGGCCGTCGTGTTCGTCGCGGTACATCTCGTCGGGCTCTGGCTCGACACCTTCGTCCAGTTCACCGCCGTCGATCTGTTCGTGCCATTCGCCAGTAGCTATCAAACAGGAGCACTCGCGCTCGGCATCGTTGCGATGTACCTCTTGCTCGCGATCGAGATCACCTCGCTGCTGATGAAGCGCATGTCCCGTCGGGCCTGGCATACCGTCCACCTGTCGAGCTACGTGCTGTTCACGATCGCCACGATCCACGGCTTGCTCGTCGGCACAGACCGCGCCAGTGTGCTCTTCCGAGTCGCGTGCCTCCTCGCGGCGATCCTGGTGCTCTACATGTCACTGGTTCGCATTCTCGCGCCGCGTCGGGGAGCAAGGGCCTCGGCATAGGGTTCGGCAACGGATCGACTCATGGAGTCATCCCGACGTGTCGGTCGCGATACTGAATCCGTCGGATCCGCGCCCGTCGGAGCATCTCGTACCCTCCCTTCGGCGCGTACAAAGCCAGTATCAGTCCGCGCTGATAGCCCGGTGGTTCCTCGCGCCGATAAGCACCATCGTGAGTCCAAAGGCGACGAACACGGTCCCGGCGATGCCATCGCCTTCAGCCAGCGCAATCGCGGTGCCGATCGAAGCAAGCAGCGCGCCGACCGCGGGCCCGACCACGGGCCAGCGTTCGGGCCACTCCATGGATCGGTCGGTGATAGGCGCGCTCGGGCTCATGAGACGACTCTGCGGTGCGCTCGATGAGGCACAGATGAACGGCTCGGGCGAGTCACTCGACCCTTACCTGGTTCTTGATTTGGGGCGCGATTGTGCGGGGAATGGCCGCCTCGGCGCCCGTACTCGCCGTCCACCCGCCGCGCCGCTCGCTGGGTTCCTTGTCGTTCTTCGGTCGCTGCAGAGAGTCCGGAGTGGCTCCGGTACTACAAGTCAGCCGCGAGTAGGAGCTCGAGGCCGCAGGCCGACCACCACTTCCGAAGGGCCGGCCGCGCCACCATCTCCTGAATTTCTCGCGCGGTTCTTGCCCGGCGTTAACCCGCTGCTCCTACCGTCGGCGGGCCGGCTGATCCTTCTTCCGGCGTCGAACGATTGGACGAGTGCGCGTGGCACCTCAACGATCTGCGGACCGTGACAACGGCATGCGCCGGATCTCGTCGACGACGCGTTGGCTCGCGGGCCTGGGGGTGGCGCTCGTCGCCGCGTTCTCGCTCTTCTTCGCCGAGCGGGCGGCTTCGTCGTCCGGGAGCGCCAGCCCTTCGGTGAACACACCGGTGGCGACTGCACCTCCGGCGACGTCGCCTGCCGTGACCGGTGACGGTTCGACGTCGGCGTCGCCCGTGCAACCTACGCAGCCGGTGCAGACCGCGCCTCCCGTAACGTATCCGCCGCAGCGCCACACGCGCTCGGGCGGTTCGTAGGCGCGTCGGGGCGCTCGTGTACCCGGTCCTTGCGCTCTCCGGTGGCTCGGTGACGTGGTACGTCGCGCGCGCGACGGGTGTCGTCACCCTCGGGTTTCTCACCGCGAGCGTGCTGCTCGGGATCCTGACGTCGTTCCGCTGGAGCACTCCGAGGTGGCCGCGTTTCGTCGTCGAGTTCATGCACCGCAATGTCTCGCTGCTGGTGCTCGTGTTCCTCGCGATTCACATAGTGACCGTGGTCGCCGATTCGTTCGCGCCGATCCGCTGGATCGACGTGGTGATCCCGTTCGTGTCGGCGTACCGGCCGTTCTGGCTTGGCCTCGGCGCCGTCGCCTTCGACCTGCTCATCGCGCTGGTGGTGACCAGCCTGCTGCGCCATCGGATCGGCTTCACGACCTGGCGATTCGTGCACTGGCTTGCGTACGCGTGCTGGCCGGTCGCGGTGTTGCACGGCCTCGGTACCGGCTCCGATACGCGGACGGGGCTGGTGCTGGTGTTCACCGCCGTGTGCGTCGTCGCCGTACTGGTCGCCGCCGGGCTGCGGGTCGGTGCCGGCCTGGTGTCCCGGCCGCGCGGGCGCGTGCTCGGTTTCGCCGCGGTGACGGTCGCCCCAGTGCTGCTCGTCATCTGGTTGTTCTCGGGTCCGCTCGCCGCTGGGTGGGCCCGCGAGGCCGGGACACCCAACAGCGTCCTCGCCACGGTGTCGAGCACGAACGGGGCGGGCGCGACTGGGGCGGCGGCTTCGTCGAGTTCCGGCGGAACGACCGCACCGACGCAAACCGGCACGTTCCCGGCGGCCGGGTTCGATGCCAGCGCTCAGGGCACGCTGCGCGAGAGCGCGGCCAGTTCGAAGGGGCAGGTGGTGGTGAGTCTCACCGGCGCGCTGTCGAATGGTGCGACCGGTAGCGTCGACGTCGAGCTCACCGGCACACCCGTCTCCGGCGGCGGTGTGGCGATGAGCTCGGGCACGGTCACGCTGTCCGACGGCACCAACTCTTATCGAGGTGCCGTGGTCGGTCTGGGCTCGTCGCAGGTGATCGCCGACATGCCCGGCCCCGGTGGCACGTCGTGGCGGGTGAGCATCGATTTCACGCAGCTTGACCAGCAACACGGTGTGATGGCAGCCACCGTGCACGTTGGTGGCGCCGATCAAGTCCAGCCTGGTGGCGACGACGACGGGAACGGGCGATGAGTACGAACGCGCCGGCTGGTCTTCCTCGCCTGCTCGCAGCACCACCGCATGATCACCACGACCACCTCGCGCGCTACGGCCCGCTCCCCGAGCTCCGTGGACGCGCCGAGCGCGCCGAGTTCGTCGCCATGGTCGAGCGCAGCGGACTACGGGGCCGCGGGGGTGGTGGCTTCCCGACCGGCCGCAAGCTGCGCGCCGTCGCCGACGGCGGTCGCCATCCCGTCGTGGTGGCCAACGGCGCCGAGGGTGAGCCCGCGAGCCGCAAGGACCGCACGCTGCTGCAGCGCGCGCCGCACCTGGTGATCGACGGCGCCGCGGTCGCGGCTCGGACCGTCGGCGCGGAGGAGATCCACTTCGTCGTCGATCGCGGCGACGGCGCGGGCCGCGACGCGCTCGAAGGCGCGCTCCGCGCCCGCGCCGGGGAGATGCCGCGTCCCGGCGCCTGGCAGGTCGCGGTGGTGCCGAGCCGCTATGTGGCCGGCGAGGAGAGCGCAGTCGTCAACTTCCTGAACGGTGGCGATGCCAAGCCGGTCTCGGTGCCGCCGCGCCCGTATGAGCGGGGCGTGGGCGGTCGCGCCACCCTGGTGCAGAACGTCGAAACGCTGGCCAACCTCGCGCTCGTCGCGCGCTTCGGGGCCGAATGGTACGGGTCGGTCGGCACCACCGACGAGCCCGGGTCCGTCCTCACTACCACGGTGGGTGCCGTCGCCCGCCCCGGCGTGTACGAGTTCGCGCTCGGCACGCCGTTCACCCGGGTGATCGAGTCGGCCGGCGGACCCACCGAACCACTCGGTGCGCTGCTCGTCGGCGGCTACTTCGGCACCTGGCTCGGCCTCGAAGCAGCCGAGAGACTGGTGCTGGCCCACGGGGTGCTGCGCGAGGCCGGCGCGACACTCGGATGTGGCGTCGTCGCCGCGCTCCCCGTCCTGAGCTGCGGTGTCGTCGAAACGGCGCGCGTCGCCCGTTACCTCGCATCGGAGAGCGCGGGCCAATGTGGGCCGTGCGTGCACGGGCTCGCCGCGATCGCGTCCGCCCTCGAAACCCTCGCCGCCGGACGGGCGCGCCAGGGGACCGTTGCCACCGTCGAACGCTGGCTGGGCGATGTCGCCGGGCGAGGCGCGTGCCACATGCCCGACGCGGTCGTCGGGTTCGTGCGGTCGTCGCTCGCAGTCTTCGCGGACGACTACGCCCTGCACGAACGCAAGGGCCCGTGCGCGGCGACGGCCCACCCTCCAGTGCTGCCGCTGCCCGACCCGGCGACGCGCGATCGGAGCTGGCGATGAGCAAGCGACTCGCAGTCGACATGATCAAATGTGACGGTCACGGCATCTGCGCCGAGCTCTTTCCCGAGTGGGTGCGACTTGACGACTGGGGCTACCCGATCATCGACGGGCACGACATCCCCCCGGCGCTGCTCGCCCACGCCCGCCGCGCGGTGACCGCGTGCCCGTCACTGGCGTTGCGCCTCGAGAAAGGGAACGCCGCGTGAGGGGCAAGCAGCAAGCTGCGTTCGAACGGCAGCTGGCGGCGTCGAGGCTGTTCGCCGCGCTCTCGCCCGAGCAGATCCACCACCTCGCCCGCACCGCCACCCGCGCGTACGAACCCAAGGGCATGGTGTTCTCGAAGGAGGGCGAACGCGGCGACGAGATCGTGGTGCTGCTCGAGGGTACGGTCGAGGTACGGCACGACGACAAGGTGCTCGCGCAGCTCGGTCCGGGCGCCCACTTCGGCGAGATCGCGTTGCTCGACGACACCGCCCGCCGTTCGGCGACGGTGGTCGCGGTCACGGCGGTAGCCGTTGCCTACGTGTCACGCCACCACTTCGACACGCTGCTCGCCACCAACCCCTCGGTCCGCGCCGCAGTCGAGCGCGTGCTGCGCGAGCGCTCCGTCGTCCCCACGGAACCATCGGGCGGTAGCCCGAGCGCAGACACCATGACAGATGCCGCACTCACCATCGAACAACGTCTCCGTCTCCGCCAAGCAGCCGAGAGTTTGGCCCGCAAATTCGAGGGCATCTTCGGGATGGAGACCATCGAACTGTTCCTCGCGTCGAGTTACGAGCAGTTCGCATCCAAGGCGACGACGGGGGCGTTTCTACCGATCCTCGCAGAACGGTTCGCGAAACAACGCCTCGATGCACTCGCACGCGTCGAAGGCAAAGCCAACGACGGACTCCCCACCGTCCTCTTCCTGTGCGTCCACAACGCAGGCCGCTCGCAGATGGCGCTCGGTTGGTTCAACCACCTCGCCGCTGACCGTGCAATCGCGTGGTCGGGCGGATCCGAACCCGGCACCGAAGTCAACGCAGCCGCGATCGAAGCCATGGCCGAAGTCATGATCGACATCAGCGACGAGTTCCCCAAACCATGGACCGACGAAATCGTCCGCGCCGCCGACGTCGTCGTCACCATGGGCTGCGGTGACGCCTGCCCACTCTTTCCCGGGAAACGGTACGAAGACTGGGTGCTCGACGATCCTGCAGGCATGGGCGTCGACGCGGTACGTCCCATCCGCGACGAGATCGGACAACGAGTCCGTGAACTTCTCGCCAGTCTCGACGTGACCGTTCGCTGACCGCGTCCGGCAAGGTGGGCTACCGGCTTAAGCCCGTCCCCAAGGCCTTGGCGATCACGGTTTGAACTTATGGACGCGCTTATGGCGCTTCAGGTGATCGGGAGTCGAATCATCCACGACCTTGCCGACGAGGTCGAAAAGGAGATTGCGCGCAACGACGCCGTCGATCAGGCCGAGATCGAGCCAAAGTTGCGGGCTCACAGCGGCGATGTGCGACGAGCTCGGCATCACCCACTGACTGCCGCGCTCGGCGTGATGGGCCTCGCGTTTGGTCGTCGCTACGGCCAGACGGCACCGGAGGGCGGATGTTGTACGGCAGTGAACAACACCGAGCGAGGCTTCTCGCGCCGCTCGAGGATGGCAGCGACTTTCTCGGCGGACCGGCCGACGAGTGGACCGACGCCGGGCTGATCGCGCGTTGCCTGGTGCTCGACGCGGTAGCGAGCGCAGAAGGGACGTCGTCGCCACGACCAAACGCGGCTGACTACTCGTGGGACGAGCTGCGAGGCCTGTTCCCGGCTACGACGAACTGAGGCGCTCGCTTTCCGCACCAGAACGAAGCCTTTTTGTGTCAAGGGGCTGTTCGGGGACGCGTCTGAGCGAGCGTTGTCGGGTGGGCGTAGCGTTGGTGTGGGTCCGGGAGTGACCTGACCGAAGAGCCGGCCGTCAGGGTGCAGAGCCGGCCACGCTGGCCTTTGGCGCCGTTCCCGTCTGTCTTCCCGGGCCCTTCGAAGTCAGGGTCGGGTGTCGGCGACGAGCTGGCGGTAGACCGCGTGGCTGATGCGTCGCTTCAACGCGAGGAGTGCTTCTTTGCGGGTCTTGCCTTCCGCGACTGACGGTTGCCGCGCGGGTTGAGCCGGTGACGCACGCGCGGTCCCGACGATGCTTCGAGTGGTGAGGTCGCGTTGTAGCGGGGGGTAGTGACCGGCGCTCGGGAATCGGGTCACGTCGCCGGTGTGTCCGACGATGATCGCGGCGGCCCAGGGTCCGATGCCGTACACGTCGGTGGCGGTGGTGCCCGACGCGACTACGGCGGTTCCGATGCGCTTGGTGAGGGCTTCGAGTTGGTCGTCGATGCGGCGAACGTCGCCAAGGAGCTCGAGCGCGATGCGTTTGCGTTCGACGTCGACGAGCTCGACCGGACGCAGACCGCAGAGTGATCGACCGGATGGACCGGACGCAGCTGGGCGTGTCGCAACGCGACGATCGCCGCGGAGCGCGCGTCGTGCGGGTCGGACTTGTCGGTCCGGCCCGAGTCGAGCAGGCGTACCCGCGCCGACAACGTGGGGGGCACATCCACGACGCATTCGCCGGCGGCGACGAGCTGCTGCGCGAGCAACGCGCCGAGACCGCCAGCGGCTTCGACCGCCCAGGTGCGCGGCTCGAACGGTGCCGCGAACCCCAGCAGCCGGTCGCGTTGCCAACGATCCGCGTTCACGCGCACCTGACCGACGAGCTCTTCCGAATCGTCGAGCACCGCCGCAGTGTGGGACCGCTTGTGTGGATCGATTCCGATCACGAACATCACTTCCTCCTTCGACATTGGCCGTCGTGGGGATGCCACGGCGGGCAGTCCTGATGAAGGGTGATTGCTCGTCTCTTTCGAGCCACGCCGCAGCGAGAACCCAACCCGCAGTCACTTCGCTCAGAAGCCAACCAACAACGGTGGCAGGGCATTATTGAGACCGCGGGCCAGGCCCTCGAACGCTACGAGCAAGCCCGCAACGCCTGCACGCGATCCTCTATCAGGGCAATCTGTACGCATGGACCCCGACGACAAGGCCACCGGTTTCGCCGCAACTGACGGCTATCTCCGCGACTACGACGATGACCTCAGCGGGGCGTTGGAACTGGTGGTCACTGATCTGCAAACCGCTGGACTCACGCGGACCGATGCCGAGCGCAAGGTGTGGCACTCCGCGGAGCGGACTCTCGACTTCACCATGCTCACATTGATTCCCGGCGAACTCGCGCTCGCCGTTGCCGAGACTCTCCAGGAGCACGTGATGATGCATGTGGCGAGTACCTGGCCGCCGTGTCCAGACCACCCGCAACACCCACTCTGGCTGGTTCCCGGCGACACTGCGGATACATCCTGGACCTGCGCCGCGAGCGGCACCGCGATCGCACGACTTGGCGAACTCGCGTCACCGTCGAGTGCGCCAGAACTGCCTGATCTGCTCGGCTGCCCGATGCGTTGACGTCGCGCTTGCGCCCTGTGCGTAGGATCCGCGGGCACAAACGCCCGTCCAAACACCGGTACAAACAAACACCCACCGCCACGGGGGGCTACCTCACCCCGTAGTGCCCTGTTGCCGCCGTTGGGTTCTGTGCCGGTCGGTGACCCACCGCCCACCTCGAAACATCGCTCCTCGCGAACGGAAAAACCTGGACACGGGTTCGATTCCCGTCGCCGCCTCGAGAGACCGCGACCGCGGCGCGGTCGATCCGGTGGCGGTGTCAGCGCACGCTGTCGAGGGTGGTCTGTTCGTCACACTGCGGCGCCTCGACGTTGCCGCCGGTGGCATCGAGGAGATCGGGGAGGTCGCGGGTCGTCGCGCGGGTTCCGTCCGCGAGGCCGATCAGCCAGCGACGACCGATGACCCAGCCGCCCGACGGCTGTCCCTGTCGGCATACGTATCGATCGAGCGTGGCCTGTCGTTCCAGCCGTTGCTGCTCGGTTGCATATACGTACATCTGAATGACGAAATGATTGCCGTCGCACCGTCCGGCACTCGCCGCACCCAATGCGGCGACACCCGTGAGCGGTTGATACGAGCACTCCACTCCATTCGCGTGCAGCGCCTCGGCGATCGCCGCCGCGTTCTGGTAGTCCGGCGCGTCACGGTGTACCGGGGCGCGACCGATGACGACCCCCAGCAGCAGGATGCACGCGACGAGCGCGATCGCTACTCGTGCGAACCGCTTCGCGACCGGCTGGGGGCTCTGATATTCCTCCAGTCGTGCCAGCTCGGGACCCGGGAACAAGACTCGGGGATAGCCGAACATGGCCGCGTTGCCGCGCAGTTGTACGAAGACGAAGTCATCTCTGGTGACGACGGAGCGGACGAGCTCGTACGAGTAGTGGTGCGACGAGAGCGGACCGCTCACGCTGAAGCCGTGTGCTTCGAAGCCGGACTGCCAGACCGCGCCGTCGGGCACTCGACGATGCATGACCCGCAGGT
The DNA here is from genome assembly GCA_963819735.1 of uncultured Actinomycetes bacterium. Taxonomy (GTDB): domain Bacteria; phylum Actinomycetota; class Acidimicrobiia; order IMCC26256; family DASPTH01; genus CAWFXC01. Next base: position 637,709 of record CAWFXC010000005.1, read on the forward strand.
TCAGGGCGTACAACAGACCCAGCACGAGCGCCCATATCGGGACGACCAGCACCAACGAGCGACCGGTTGAAGCGACGAGACGTTCGAACGCACCCGACGTCACGTCTGTCGAGTCGTACGACGAGCGCGGTCCCGATCGCCAGTACGACGACGAAGCCGACCCAGAACCGCCGCTTGCCGCGCAACGTCATGAAGGCGCGCGTCATGGCCCGCGCCGTGCCCGCATCGGCGACGAAGCGATACTGGTAAGGCGCTGCGGGCGCGCCCGGCGGTACCAATGCCCCCACGACCGAGAGAACGGCATCGCGGGCCTCGACCTGAAGCCCGGATCAGGCCTCGCCCGAAGGGACGCTCACCGTTCAAGTCGTGGCCGCCGCGATCCGTGCCGGTCGGCGCTATGGGCTTGGCTCCGCGGCCGTGTCCGCGATCACGCTCCCGTGATCAGGGCATGCGGCAGGTAGCCCTCCGCGGCCAGTGCCGCGGTGGCAACGGCCGCGAGATCGGAGACCGACCGGTAGACGACGTAGCGCGACACCCATCGGGGCTCGAACTTCGCGTTGAAGGTGAGCAACGATTCGATCTGGAAGTACCTGTCGAGCCGCTTGATGAACCACGCCTGGCCGCGTTCGAACGTCGACGGATCGTCTGCGGTGAGCACCGACCGGAAGACGGCGAAGTTCAGCGACACATCGACCGCACCGTTGTTCGCCCCCCATTGGATCGCCTCCACGATCAGGCGTTCGTTGATGCCGTTGACGAGGGGGCCGCCGTCGACGCGGTCGAGACGGCGCATGGCGTCGAGTGAGAGCCCGCGCCCACCGCGACAGGGCGCGTAGCGCTGGAACGCGACCGGCCGGTTCTGCACGTACGCGATCACGATCACGCATTGGCGATCGCGTTCGGGGTTCGTGAGGAGTCCGTCGAGCGTCATGGAGAACCCACGCTCCGCTTCGGGTCCTCGATCCAGAGCGTCGATGTCGAGCAGCGCGCGTCGGGTTGCGTCGTCGAGTGCTCCCTCGCGCATGATCCGTACCGTGACGCCATGGTTCTTCGTGCGATTGCACGCTTGACGGACGGGCCGCATCGCGCGTCCTTCGAGGACGAAGGTCGCAGTGTCGATGAGTGCCTCGTCGCCGAGTTTGATGCTGTGCAGACCCGCTGCCAGCCACGGGCCGAGACGCGGTTCGGCCACTCCGAGCGCGGCGGGTCGCCAGCCTTCTTCGTCGCAACGCGCGAGGAACCCTCGTACTGCGTCGTCGGCGGCGTCCACTTCGCCGAACTGGTCTCCTCCGACGAGCGCGACCCCGCCGAGGACGCGAAAGGCGACTGCCCCGCGCCCGGAACGATCGAAGAGGTACGCACGATCGTTGCGGAGTGCAAACGGATCGAGGGTTCCTCCGGCCCGGTGCTCGACCAGCGCCGCGACGTGCTCCCGCTCGCTGACCTGACCCCGTCCGTGCCTGAGTGGTGAGAACAGGGCGATACCGAGCGCGAGGAGCCACAACGCGCCGATCGCCGTCAGCGACGTTGGGAACCATTGCCCGAAGTGATGCGCGAAGTGGAGCGGGCCGGGGAGCCCCAAGAGGTTGCTCGCGAGTTGTTGCAGCGCGCGCCCGACCGTGAGCGACGGGTGAACCTGGCCGTGGCGCAGCAGCATCCCGCCGAGTCCGTAGCCGAGCACGACGGTTGCGCCGATGGACGCCACCGCGCCGGCGCGAGCCCACGGCGCCTGACGTAATGGACCGCGATACAGGCGACGCGCTTGGAGCAGCAGCACGAAGACGGTTGCGGTGACGGTGAACTCTGAGAGGTCGAGGCCCTTGACCAGGTGGGCGACGCTGACCACGCCGAGCAGCCCGATGGTCAACCACCACGAGAGGGCGCGCCTCCTGATCAGGCCGCGCGCGACAAGGAGGAGTGCGAGGCCGGCCAGCGCAGCAGCAACGTGCGCGGCTCGGTGGACATGGGGAGCGAGGGGTGCCAGATCACTTTCGAGCTCGGCGAGGCGTCGTTGGTGTGCGGGGACGAGCGCGCTGAGGACAGCCATGGCGCCGCTGATCGCGACGAGCACGCCCACCAGGCGCGCCTCGCTGCGATCACTCCACGCCCGGGCCTCCGGCATGTGGCCGCCGAACCGCGGCGGCACGAAGGCGGTGTCTCGGTACGCGTCGGCGCGGCGCCTCAGGTACCACCACTCGAGCACGCAGCCGATCAGCAGGCCGAGCAGGTGCTCGACGTCGACCATGCCGTGTCCCGGCCCGGGTTCGGCAATGACGCCGTGCAGGAAGAACGCGGTCGATGCCGCCGCCGCGAGGAGACCGACGACGCGCACCGTGAGCCATCGTCGTTGCGAGCAGAGGACGAAGAAGAGCGCGCCGGCGATTCCCAACAGGCCGGCGGAGGCGCCGTAGTCGTTCTGGGCCCACAGGCGATGCCCCCAACCGATTCCCAGCGCGACGCCTGTGCTGATGACGACGAACGCGGCCATCGTCGCCCCCACGTGCGCGACGGCGAAGGCAACCAGTGCTCGCGTCGGCCCCGCGACGACGAGATACGGAACGACGACGGCAACGAAGAACGTGGCGGTCACGCCTACGAGCTCGATGTGGCCGACCAGCAAGGATGAAAGCGGGAGTGTCCAGATGGCTCCGTGCGCGAACCGCGACGGTGAGTACACGGACAACCAACGGATGGCGCGGTGGGTCAACGTCCACGTGTCGAGCTGCCACCAGATCAGGCCGATGGACAGGAACGCGAGACTCCCGAGCAATCGGCCGTTGCTGTGCTTCCGCTGGGAACCGGCGTTGGTCAGCGGGGCGATGTCGTCGCATCGCGACTCGGGTGACGACTCGGCGCGGCTGCCGACCGGCGCCGGTGTCCCTCCGGTCGAGGGCGTCTGCGCGCCGTCCCCCGACCGTCCTGCAACTTCGCCCCGGCCCATCGGCACCGGGGACTCGAGCATCCCCACGGTCGCAGCACAACACTCGCCGGGTGAGAACCTGATGAGGGGCGACGGTCGATTCGCGCCCCGGCGGTTCGCTCAGTCGGTGCGATCCTGAGTGACCGTCTGCCAGGCCTGCCACGTGATGCGCAGGATCAGGGCAGTGATCGCGAGCCCGACGATCGGGTCGGCGCGCGGGATGCCAACCGCGACGAGGCCCGCGGCGGCGATCACGCCGAGGGAGACGAACCCGTCGACTCGGGCGTGGTGGCCGTCGGCGACCAGCGCCGGACTCCGGAGCCTGCGCCCGGCATCCAGTCGGACCTGGGCGGCGATCTCGTTGCCGACGAATCCGACCACGCCCGCGACAGCGAGCACGCCGAGATGGTCGAGCTGCTGGGGATGAATCAGCCGGACGGTCGCCTCGATCGCCGCAACCGTGGCCGACGCGAAGATGGTGGCGACGACCGCGTATCCCGCCCAGCGTTCCCCGCGCCGGCTCTGCAGGATGAACGCGATTCCGAGCGGGATCGCCGTGAGCGCATCGCCACCGTTGTGTATGAGGTCGGCGAGCAACGCGACCGAACCCGAGAGCATGAACACGACGATCTGGATCGCGGCGGTGAGACCGAGGACGCCGAGACTGATCGCGACCGCGCGCACGCCCGCTCGTGAGCGGATGATGGAGGGATCCACGAGACCGTGGGTGTGACCGTGCTCGTCGTGGGCGTGCCCGCCGTGATCGTGCTCGTGTTCCTCGAGACCGTGGTCGTCGGGTTCGTGGTTGGCGGTGTCGACCGACCGGAACGGCAACCGGGCGTGGCGGTGCGGCCCGTGGTGATGGTGATCGTGAGACCAGAGGCCGTGTCGGTGCTCGACGGTGCCGTGCATTGCTCCATCTTGCCCCGGGTCGGGTCGAGGCCGGTAGGCGCCGGCAGGAATGGTTCTTTCAGCGGCGGCTCATGAGCGCGGGCGCACAATCGGGCTCGTGACCCACGACGAGCAGTACACGCGCAGAAGATGGGACCGGCGCCAGGGGTCGTTCCCTCCGTCACTGGGGTTGGCCGCGATCGCGGCGGGACTCCTCGTGGTGCTCGGCACCGTTGCGGTGCGGGTGCACTCCCTCGCCGGCCCACTCAACGTCGACAGCTGGGTCTCCCGACGGCTCACGGAACCCCTCCCGCTCGGTGGGCTCGAGCTCGGACGATCGGGATACAACTGGATCGCGAGGGTCGGGGCGCCGGGGTTCGTTGCGCTCACGATGTTGCTGGTACTCGGTTTTGCCCTCCGCCGACGCGACTACCGCGGCGGACTACTGGCGGTGGTCGGACCCGGTATCGCATTCGCGGTGGCCGAGTCGCTGGCGAAGCCGCTCGTCGGCCGCCTGGACCCGGTCGGCCGAAACTGGAGCTTTCCGTCCGGAACCGTGACCGTCGTCGCCGCGGCCGCCGCCGTGGTCGTCGTCCTGGTCTACCGATGGGCGGGACCGCTCACAGCGACCGCGATCGCGCTCGCGCTGGTTTCCGTCCCGATCGTCGTGGCGGTTGCGGTGGTCGAGTTGCGCTGGCACTACGCCACTGACGCGATCGCGGGCCTCGCGCTCGGCGCGGCCGTGGTGTGCACGATCACCGCGGGACTCGGCGCGCTCGAAGGTACGGCCTTTCGTCCTCGCCTCCACGAGCTCAGGTCTTAGCGCGGTTCTCATGAGCCGCCCTCACGGCCGTCGGGCGCCGACCTCCACGGGGATGTTGGTCATGACCGGCTGGCCGCTGTAAGGGTCGTAGGCGTCGTCGACATCACAGAGGCGGGACACGGCGGAGCCGTGGCGCTGGAACTCGTCGTCGGTCTCCGGCACGTCGCCCCAGCCGTGCGTCAGCGACACGACACCGGGTCGCATCGTGTCGTCGGGTACCGCGACGGCAGGGACCGTCGCGCGCGCCGAGGCGACGGCCACCTCGTCGCCGGCGGAGAGCCCCCGCGCCACGCGTCGTCGGGATGCATCCGCAACGGATTGATCGCATCGGCTGTCCTCAACCGGGGGAGGAAGAGCCGGTCGAGTTGTACCGGCTCATGATGCGACGCGAGATCAGCCGCAGTGGGTACGCGTCGCCGGCCCTCGACAACACGTCGCCGTGACCGCGCGCCGTGACCTCGCCGAGGTCGCGCATCATGAGTTCGTTCGCGAGGTCGAGACGACCTTCGTAGCCTTCCTCCTTGGGCAGCACCGTGATCGTCGGATCCAGCATCGAGACACCGTTCGGGTGCGCTTTCACCTCGTCGAGCGGGATCCGGGAACCGGTGCACAGGATCTCGAGCAACTCGTCGGCGTCGGGTGTGTGGGCCATGTCGAGCTGCTTCGTGACGCCCTGGCCCCCGCCGAAGTCGGTGGGACCGAACTCGAGCTGCATGCCCATCCGTGCCGCGATGCCGTAGAAGAACTCCCATTCCGGGATCACGTCGGATCCCGCAGGCGGGTCGACCAGCGCGGGCGTGTACTGCCCCCACGGTCCGGGCATCGCGACGCCCGGGAACGCACCCGAGATCAGGTCGAAGGTGTTGTTGATGCCGGGCACCTCGAACTGCAGCGTCGGCGCGATGACGTAGTGCGCCTCCTTCGCGGTGGCCGACATCCACGGGTCGATCTGCACCAGCAGTTCGAGCGAACGGAACGCGTCGCGCACCTTCACCTGGTCGGGCCAGGTCACCAACGGTTTGCCCCCCATGCTGATGAACGCACGGATCTGCCCCTTGCCGGGGAGCAGGATCTCGTCGGCGACCGCGGCGGTCGGCGGCCCGCACACGGTGTCGCCCAGGTCCTTCACGCGGAATGGCGCGCCGAAGCCGAAGGCGGGGAACGGCGGCATCGCCTGCGCGACACGGGGAACCTGCACGCCGAGCGTCTTCTGGTCCCACACCAGATCGCCCGCGCGCAGGAAGCTGCCGTGCAGCACGTTGAGCGCAGCGATCAGGTACTCGAGCAGTGTGCCGTTGCCGCACGCCATGTTCGGACCGGTGCCCGCGATGGCGACGCCGCTCGGTGCGGTGGCGAACAGGCGGGTGGCCGCGGCGAACTCGTCCACCGAGATGTCGGCGCGGCGGGCGACCTCCTCGGGCGTGTAGGGATCGACCGCCCGGGCCAGCGCGTCCAGTCCCTGCGTCTCGGCGTTCACGAAGTCACGGTCGTAGAGCCCTTCGTCGACGATCAGGCGAACCATCCCCGCCGCGATGGCGATGTCCTCACCCGGGCGCGGCTGGAGGTGGGCGTCGGCGATGCTCGCCGCCTCCGTGCGACACGGGTCGACGACGATCAACGCCAGCCCGCGCCGGCGCGCGTCATGAAACGACTTGCGTGTGTTCACCTTCGAGCGGCCGCCCGAGCTCGACACGAGCGGGTTGCCGCCGAAGATGAGCGTGGCGCCGGCGTGCATCGAGTTGATCGCTCCGCCCAGCCACACGCCCATCATCCCGAGCGCGATCCCTTTACCGGGCTGATCGATGGTCACCGCGTTGAACATACGGGCGTCGCCGACCGCCTCCATGAACGCGGCCTGCATCGGCCAGCTGCACTGGTTCGCCAGGCTGCTCGTGCCTATGTACGACGCGATAGAGAGCGGGCCGTGCTCGTCGAGGATCGGACGCAACTTCGCCGCGATCTCGTCCATCGCGCGTTCTACCGGTATCGGCGCGAACGAGCCGTCGGGCCGGCGCTTCTGCGAGTGGAGGAGCCGATCCGCCGACTCGTACTGCTCCGGGATGGAGCGGCCCTTCACGCACGAGTACCCCTCGTACACGGGGCTCGCCGGGTCGCCGACGACCTTCACCGGACGGCCGTTGTCGACGTCGACGAGAACGGGGCACGTCACGTCACACCTGCGACAGATCGAAGCGTGGCGGATCACACTCATCGCGTACAACCGGCTGGTCGTTCGGTCCTTCCAGCTTGGAACAAATCCGCGTCCCGCGCCCGCGGCCCGTGTTCACCGCAAGTGGTCCACCGGTTGCGGGCGCGTGCCCGTTACATTTTCGGCGTGACCCAACAAGAGCATCTGCTCGAAGTCGGTGAGCTGCTCCCTGGCGACCTCATCGACTGCCAGGAGTTCGGTATCGACATGCGCCGCTTGGAGCGTCCCGGCTCGCATCTGGTGGTCGCCCGCCCACCCGGTGGCATGGTCACCGTGGAGAACATCGAGGCCTACCCGACCGGGAGCGACGACTACATCCGGCTCACGGTGTCCGTGAACGTGCTCGTCGAGCGACAGACCAGCTACCCCGCCTGGCGACCGGTCCCGGGCCCGGGCGAAGTCGAAGCCTGATCGCACCCGCTCCTACGGGCGGATGGGCTCGAACGTCGTCTCGGGTAGCGGCTCCGGGATCCACGGCGCGAGCGACTCCTGCGGGAGCCCCGGCGTGCGGTCGTCGACGGTCTCGGTGCCCGACAGCACGACGCGGTCGCGGCCGCTGCGCTTGGCCAGCAGCAGCGCAGTGTCGGCCGCTTCGACGGTTTCGCTGAACGTGAGCCCGGGTTCGCTCGCCGCGAGGCCGAAGCTCACCGTGAACGAGGGCACCGTCCCGGCGGCCAACACCTCGTGCAGTCGGGTCCGGATGCGTTCGATGACGACCGTCGCGTTCTCGAGGGTGCAGTCGGGGAGCACGGCGACGAACTCCTCGCCTCCGTAGCGCGCGGGGATGTCGTCGGGCCGGAGGCTGTCGCGCATCACGCGGGAGAACAGACGGAGGGCGCGATCGCCGGCGTCGTGCCCGTGCACGTCGTTGAGCATCTTGAAATGGTCGAGGTCGCCGTACGCGACGACGAACGGGAGCTCGGTCTCATTCAGCTCGTGGATGCGCGCCTCCAGGCTGCGGCGGTTGAGCAGGCCGGTGAGCGGGTCGGTCTGGGCCTGGGTCTCGGAGCGGTCGAATGCCCGCAGCATTCCGATCCGCTCACCCGCCTTCCGGGCGACCAGCACCAGGCCGCGGAGGATCTCGGGACGCGGCCGCGCGAGCGGGCCTTGCGTGTGGATCACGCCGGTGGCGCGTCCGGCGATGCTGACCGGTATGCACTTCGCCCAGACCGCGTCATCCCTTCCGCGCAGGTACGGGCACGTATCGAGGGAAGCGCTGTCGTCGAAGATGCGTTGCTGACCGGTGATCGTCGCCGGGCAGTCCCCGGGCGAGATCACGCCGCACGCGGTGTCGTTGCCGGCGCTCGTGCTCAGCACCTGGCGGAAGTGGGCGTGGCTGGAATCGGCGAGCAGCATCTCGGCGGGAACGCCCGGCGCCGCAATCGTGATCGCCTGCGCGATGACGTCGTAGGTGAGCTCCTCGCCGGCGACCATCTCCAGGGCCCGCTGGAGGGATGTCTCCAGATCGGCTTCCTGTGCCGCCGCTTTCAGGGTGGCGGCGTCGGCGCTCAGGTGCCGGGCCTCTCGGCGCGCGTCGCGCATCAACCAGAGCCCGACCACGGCATAGAGCACGAACAGGGCCAGGATCGACCCGAGCATGGCGATGCGCGTGCGGTCGATACCGGAGACGATCGTGGCCGCGCCGCCCGTGACGATCGGGTCGTAGATCTTGGTTTGGAGCGGGGTGAGTGCATGCATCTCGCCGTCGAAGTGCACGCGCTCCCCGGCCAACGTCGCGGCGTAGGTCGGGTCGGTGGGGCTCAGCCCGAGGAGCGTGGCCGCTGACGGTACCGAGGCGGCCGCCGCGGCTTCGTAGGCCTTCTGAAACGCGCGCTCACCCGGCCGGTCCAACGCGACCTTGAGGTACGCGCCCCACGAGTCGTCACGCTTCTTGGCCGCCACCGACGACGCGGTCAACAAAACGGTTCTTGACTGGGCATCGCCGGCCTGGAGGGTGGCCAGGAACGCCTCCTGGGCAGAGGCGGTGGCGGCGGTCGCGTTCCGCAGGTGCGCTTCTGCCGGCAGCGCGCGCGACGAGAGTTCGCGCGCGATCGGCGAGATTCCGGCGAGAGACGCCACCAGGATGATCGCGAGGACGGTCAGGGATGCCACGGCCATCGCGGTCAGCAGCTTCGTGCGGCGCTCCGGCCGAGAGGAGCGGGTGCTCCCCCTGGTCAGTTCGAGGGGGTGCCCCGGCTCGTCGGGCAAGCTGCCACCGATCGCGATCGAGGACGTCGTCGTGCTCCCGTTCATGGCCGACTCTTTCCCTGCCCGAACCGGAGCCTCGATGCCGAGTGCTCGCTGTCCACTCCATCGACGGACCGAGGACGACTCTTGACCGCTATTGCCGGAACCGGAGCGTGGGGCAGGACGGTGGAGGACGGTAACGTCGGGTGTGGAGTCTGAGGCCGCCTCGGAAGGTATGCGGTGATCGAGTCCCACGCGCTGCCCACATTTGCGCGCGACGGGTACGTGGTGATCCCGAACGTCGTCGACGCCGATCGCGTCGAAGGCGCGCTGCGGATCGCCAACCACTGGCTCGACACCGGCTTCGACTCAACGCAACGGGACTCGTACCACTCGAAGTCGTTCGCGCCCGAGCACACCGGCGACCCCGAGATGTTGGGGCTCCTCACCGATACTCCCGCGTTCGGCCTCGCCGAGCACCTCGTCGGCCAATCGCTCGCGCCGCCGACGAACTCACAGATCACGATGCGGTTCCCGGCCGAGCCGGGGCGGCCGCCCGAACCGTTCGGAGCGCACCTCGACGGGCTGCCCACACCCCTGAACGGGGTCCCGTTCGACGGCCGCGTCCACGGCTTCACTGCGCTGGCCGCGGTGCTCCTCTCGGACTGTCCGGCCGGGGAGCACGGCAACTTCACCGTCTGGCCCGGCACGCACCTCGAGATGGCGCGATGGTTTCGCGCGGACGGTACGCGGGTCCCTGATGTCGACGCGTTCGTCACCGCCGTTCGCGATCTCGCCGACGCCACCTCGGAACCCGTGTCCGTCGTCGGGCGCGCCGGCGATCTCGTGCTGGCCCACTACCTGCTCCTGCACGGCACCGGCATCCACACCGGTCCCCATGTCCGCTACGTCGTGTTCTTCCGGCTGAAGACGCCGCACTACCTCGACCTCGGCGATGCACCGCTCACCGATCCGTGGCTGGAATGGCCCGCCTTCCCGCCCGGCGACCGGCCGGGATGACGTCCTTCCCCCGAACCTGCGTCGTTCGTGTGGCGCATACCAACACGAGCGACGCAAGTTGGGTGGTGGGGTGCGCGCGACCGGCGATACTGAGGAGATGACCGAACGCAATGTTCTCGGCGGCGAACTCGAACCGTGCGGTACCGATCCCCTCACCGGGTTCTACCGCGACGGCTGCTGCAGCACCGGCCCCGAAGACATGGGCAGTCACACGATCTGCGCCGTCGTCACGTCGGAGTTCCTGGAGCACCAGCGCCGGATCGGCAACGACCTGAGCACACCGATGCCGCAGTACCGCTTTCCCGGGCTCGTCCCGGGCGACCGCTGGTGCGTCACCGCGCGCAACTGGTTGCGGGCGCACGGCGACGGCGCGGCCGCTCCCGTGGTGCTGGCGTGCACGCACGAACGGGCGCTCGACATCGTGCCACTCGAGGTGTTGCAGGAGCACGCGGTCGACGTGCCCGCCGACCCCGGCATGCTCGACAACTAGCGCGACGAGACGGAGGAACGCACGATGACGGAACTGGCGGAGTTGCAGGCCACGGTCGAGGCCCTGGCCGCGCGCGTGCAGGTGCTGGAGGACCAGTTGGCGATCACCCAACTCGTCGCCGGCTACGGGCCCGCGGTCGACAGCGGATCGAGCGAGGCGACCGCGAACCTGTGGACCGACGACGGGGTCTTCGACGTGCCGCCCTACGCCACGTGGACCGGCCACGACGAGATCGCGGGCATGGTCGAGGGCGAAGGCCACCAGTCGCTCATCATGAACGGGTGTGCGCACGTGCTCACCGCGCCCCGCATCGTGATCGATGGCGACGAGGCGCGGGGTTGGAGCTACGCGCTGAACATCCGCTGGGACGCGGCGCGTGAGCAGTTCTGGGTCGCGCGCGTGTCGGCCAACGGTTGGCATTGGCGCCGGGGGAGCGACGGCTGGCGCATCGTGCGCCGCGTCAACCAGAACCTCGACGGCACCGAAGAGCCGCGCGCCATCCTGCGCGGCAGCGCCACTGCCACCGCGTCCTGATCGCACTTCCCGCCGTGTCGAACTCGTCCCTCGTCGACCTCGTCGCGGGATTGGTGGCCGCGCTCGGCCGCGACGCGGTGTTGAGCGGCGACACGATCAGTGCCGACTACTGGCGCGACGAGACGCTCAAGCTCGAACCGGTGCGACCCGGGGTGGTCGTGCTGCCGACGACCACCGCCGATGTCGCCGCGGCGGTGAAGCTCGCCGCCGCGCACGGCGTGCCGGTCACCGCGAGGGGCGCAGCCACCGGGCTCTCGGGCGCGTGCGTGCCGTTGGGCGACGGCATGGTCGTGTCGTTCGAGCGCATGGCGGCGCTGCTCGAGATCGACGACGCCGGTCACGTGGCCGTGGTGCAGCCCGGGTTGACGCTGGCCGAGCTCGACGAGGCGACGGCGAAGCACGGTCTGGTGTACCCCGTGTTCCCGGGCACGTCGGCCGCCAGCCTCGGGGGCAACGTGGCCACCAACGCGGGCGGGATGCGGGCGGTGAAGTACGGCGTGACCCGTCACCAGGTGCTCGGCATCGAGGCGGTCACCGGCACCGGTGAGATCATCCGCAGTGGCGGTCGGTTCGTGAAGAACACATCGGGCTACGACCTCACGCAGATCGTGATCGGCTCGGAGGGAACGTTGGCGCTGGTCACCGAGGCGACGTTGCGGCTGCATCCGCGGCTGGCGCACGTGGCGTCGATCCTCGCTCCGTTCGCCGCGGTCGACGACGTGGCCGAAGTGATCCCGAAGATCGTCGCGTCGGGCGTCGACCCGATGATCCTCGAGTACATCGACCGCGCCACCATGAAGGGTCTGCTCCGGATGAACGAGCTCACGCTCGGCGTGCCGCCCGACGTGATGGCGCGCACGGAGGCGTACCTCGTGGTGGTGCTCGAGGGTCGTACCGAGGAGCAGCTCGAGCACGACGTCGGTGACGTCGCGCAGCAGCTCGCGGAGGCCGACGCGCACGACGTGTACGTGCTGCCGCCGCAGCAGGGCGCGCAACTGCTCGCGGCGCGTGAGAGCGCGTTCTGGTTGGTGAAGGCCGCGGGAGCCGACGACCTGATCGACATGGTGGTGCCCCGCGCCCGTATCCCCGAGTACCTGCGCAACGTGCAGGAGCTGGCCGACGAGCTGGGCGGGAAGGTGTTCGGGTGCGGCCACGCGGGCGACGGCAACATCCACTTCTCGGTGTACGAGCCCGACGACGAGCGGCGCTCGCGGCTGTTGCAGGCCATCTTCGAGATGGGGTTGGCGATGGGAGGCGCGATCTCGGGCGAGCACGGGATCGGCCGCACGAAGCGGCGCTACTACCAGGCGCTCGAGGATCCGGCCAAGCTCGCGCTGCAGCGGCGCATCAAGGCCGCGTTCGATCCCGCGGGCATCCTCAACCCTGGTTGCATCTTCGACCTCATCGCGGAGGATCAGGTCGACGACGAGCCGGCCGGCGACGGCGCCTGACCCTCAGGCGGGCCGGACCTCGGCCCCGGTGATGGTGAAGGCGAGCGAGCAGCGGAAGCCGCCGAGCACCTCCACCGGGCGCAATGCGAACAGCTCTTCGAACTCGGAGTCGTACAGCTCGAGCGTGGCCGGGCCCTGCCACACGTCGGCGATCTCGAAGCCGGTGAGCAGGTTGCGGGCGAGATCGTGGACGAGCGGCTCGCCACCGGCGAGGTCGGGGACGAGCCGCGTGTGCCAGATGGGCAGCCGCATCCCCTTGGGCACGAAGCCGGGATCGGCGGGGGTTTCGAGCGTGACCGACCCCCGGGCCAGTTGCCGGCCCAACCCGGCGACGTGACCCGTGAACGTGGCGCCTGGCTCGAGCTTGGCGCCGCCCCGCCCGACGGTGACCGCGCGGGTGGTCGCGATCGTGCCCAGCTTCTTGGGGAAGCCCTGGATGTGCCCGCGTGCAAACGACAGATCGTTGTCGACCCAGATGTAGGGCACACGCGCGACCTTGGCCCCGTCGAGCAACGCGTGCACCTCGACGTAGGCCTCCTTGTACTGCCCCCGGGCGGGATCGGCGGCGATGCGCGGGTCGAGATCGGCCGCCGACGACCAGTCGACGAACACGAACGTCGCCGAGCCGTCGCCGACCGGCTCCATCCCGCGGGGGAGCACCGCGGCCATCGCCGCGGGGTCGCCGCGGAAGTCGATGCCGATGGCGTCGCCGGAGAAGTGCCACGGCGGCGCCGGCACCAGCGACGCGCCGCCGCCGGGCGACAGGGGCAGGCTCCAACCGGCGAGGCTCATCAGATGCGGGTATCCGCTCGCACGTTGCGGGTGCCGGGGCCGGCGTACGACTTCCCGTACCCGGGCAGCTCGTCGTATCCGAGATCGGGCGGGTTCGCGACCGCGGCGCGCCACCACGCCGCGAGCGTGTCCTCGGCGGCGTAGTCGAACGGATCCTGCAACGCGGTCTCCTCGTAGCCACCGCGTACCGGCGGATTGGCGACCAGCCACCGCGTCGCCACCCGCACCGCTTCGCGCGCGGGCACGACGTCGCGGTAGCCGAGCAGGGTGCGCAACTTCGTGGTGTCCATGACGCGATGCGTCGTGCGGTAGTTCATCATGAGCGGTCGCGCGGGTATCGCGAACTGAGCGGGCATCGACAGCAGCTCCCAGTCGTGGTCGAGCTCGTCAGTGATGATCTCGGCGATTTGGCGGATGGTCAGCTTCTCGTCGTCGCCGCAGTTGAAGATCTCGCCCATCGACGCTGCGGGCTGATCCACCGCGAGCAGGAGAGCGTGGGCCAGGTTCTCGACGTAGCCGAACGGCACGAGGCTCAGGCCGTCGTCGGGGAGGACGAGGAACGGGCGCCGGTCGAGGATGCGGCGCACGACGCACCATTCGCGCGGCGCGAGCTGACGCGGTCCGTACACGTACGGATAGCGGAAGTGCGTGGCGGTGGGGTGCTGCTCGAACAGCATCTGCTCGGTGCGGCCGATGCGATAGCTCTTGCCGTCTTCGTTCTCGGTCGCGAGGTCGGCGTCCTCCCGCGTGGGCACCGGCAGCCCGGGTGGGCGGTGGATGGCCGGGTCGAAGAAACCCCGGTAGACGGGAACGCCCCCGATCGACATCAGCCGCCCGGTGCGCCCCGTGAGCACGTCGGCGATGCTCCGCAGGCGTCCGTAGCTGGCGATGGCGACGTCGAACGTCTCTTCGCCGAGCACCGCACGCAATCCGTCCTCGGAGAACACGTCGCCGTGCAGATGGCGGAAGTGCGCGACCTCGGGGACCTCGTGGTTCCCGGAGTGCAGGACGATGACCTCGAACCCGCGTTCCTCGAGCCCTCGCGCGATGGGCGGTCCGGTGGGGCCGGTGCCGCCGATCAACAGCGCCGACTGCGTCACCGAATTCCCTCGCTCGCCACGTGGTCTCCGCTCCGCATCGGTTCGCCGACAACTCGTACTGTACCGAGCACCTTCCGGCCCGACAGGATGGAACCATGCCGACCACGTTCGACTTCGCCGGCCGCACCGTGCTGGTCACCGGCGCCGCGCAGGGCATCGGCCAGGCCATCGCCACCCTGTTCCATCAGAGTGGTGCCTCCGTCGCCGTCGCCGATCGCAATCCCGACGCGCTGGCGGCGGCGTGGCCGGACGACGCCCGCGTGCATCCGGTACCCCTCGACGTGTCCGACACCGACGCCACGACCGCCGCGGTGCAGGAGGTCGCGCACTGGGGCCCGTCGGGTTCGGTCGACGTACTGATCAACAACGCGGGCATCACGCGCGACGGCGTGGTGTGGAAGTTGTCGGACGACGACTGGGACGCCGTACTCGCCGTCCATCTCACCGGCACCTTCGCCGCCACGCGCGCGGTCGTGCCGCTCATGCGCGCCGCGGGGTTCGGGCGCATCGTCAACGTGACCAGCTACACCGGGCTGCACGGCAACGTGGGCCAGGCGAACTACGCGGCGGCCAAAGCCGGCATCATCGGCTTCACCCGCACCGTGGCCAAGGAAGTCGCGCGGTTCGGGATCACCGTGAACGCCGTCTCGCCCAACGCGGCGACCGCCATGGTGCTCGCGGTCCCGCCCGCGAAGTTCGCCGAGTTGGAGGCGGCCATCCCGTTCGGTCGGTTCGGCGAACCGGGGGAGATGGCGCCCACGGTCGCGTTCCTCGCATCCGACGAAGCGGCGTACATCACCGGTGTCGTGCTGCCGGTCGACGGCGGATTGTCGATCTAGATTCGAGGTTCCGATGACCGATCAGTGGCAGTCCGACCTCGCCATCGCGAGCGACACGTGGCGCGCCTACTGCGCCGCGCTCGAACGCACCGGGCTCGAGGCGCTCGAGCGGTGCATGACCCACGACGAGATCGATCTCGCCGAGGGCTTGCGCCACCTGGCCCGGATGAGTCGCCTCACGTCGCAGAGCGGCATGGAGAACAACGACAGCGCGCATCCCTACCTGGCCCGGTCCCTCGGGCCCACGGTGAAGATGGGCGGTGACAACCCCTGCGGCCTCTACCTCTCGGCGCCGATCAACGGCACCGACACCTTCCGCGTGGCCGGCAGCCGCGGATCGGCGGCGTGGGTGTCGTTCATGTCGCAGCGCAACCACGAGTGCTTCGCGCACGGCCTCGGCGTGTTCGGTGACGCGATCTTCGCCATCGATCTCGCGGTCGACGACGACGGCAGCTTCGAGATGCGGCTCTCGCCCGATGAGCACGCCGGCAACTGGATCCAGACCGACCGCTTCAGCGCCACCCTGATGGTCCGCCAGTTCTTCGGCGACTGGGACGACGTGCGGCCGATGGACCTCACCATCGAGAACCTCAGCCGGGGCGACGAACCAAAGGCGACGCTCACGCTCGACGAAGCGGTGGCGCGTCTCGCCCGCGGCACCGAGTCGTTCGCGGCGTTCGTGCCCCGCATGCAGGGCGAGATGTTGGCTAAGGGCGATTCCGTCAACGCGTTCGCCACCGACATCGGCGATCCCACGTCGAAGTTCGGCGGTGTGCCCGGAGGCAACGCGGTCACCAGTCGCTGGCGGCTGGAGGCCAGCGAAGCCCTGCTCGTGCACGTGCTGCCGCCCACGCCGTGCCCCTACTGGGACGTGCAGGTGGGGAACGGGTGGTACGAGAGCTGGGACTACCGCCACTTCTTCTCCGGGCTCACCCATCGCCAAGCGGCGCTCCACGACGACGGATCGGTCACCCTCGTGCTGAGCGAGCGGGATCCGGGCACCGCCAACTGGCTGGAGACGGCCGGCCACCGCGAAGGGCACATCGCGATCCGGTGGCAGCTCACCGACGGCCAGCTGCCGCTCCCCGATTGCCGGGTGGTCGCGGTCGACGACGTGGCAACGCTCACCGGTCTGCCCGCGGTGAACGCGGCCGAGCGGCGGGACCAACGGCGCGCCCACCGGGCCGCGGTAGAGGCGCGCTTCCGGCTCTAGCGCCCTCTACCCGAGGCTTCCCTCGGAGTCCGGCGGGCTCGGGGCGAAGCCCGGTTCGCCGACGTGACGGCCGAGGGCGTCCGACAGGCGGGTCATGCCGCGGAGGAACTCGTCGCGCTCCACGGGGTCCCAGCGCTCCATGAGCTCGGCCAACGTGTGGCGCCACTCGGTGCGAGCGGCCAGTACCGCGCGGCGGGCGCACGGCGACGCGGTCAGGAGCGCGGCGCGGCGGTCACTCGGGTCGTTGTCGCGCACCACCAGCCCGCGCTCGACCAGCGACGCCAGTTGTCGGCTCAGGGTCGACTGCTCGACCGCGATGAGCGACTGCAGATCGGACGCCCGTACCGGACCCCGGTCGACGATCAGGCCGAGCAGCGGCATCAGGTTGCGGTCCACGTCGGGTTCGACACTCGCCGACATCACCGACGACAGCCGCGGCCCGCGTGCCACGCGGATGAGCTCGGTGAGCGCGGTGTCGAGCGCGTCGTAGTAGGACGCCTCACTCATCGCAGGTAGGTGTGGCCACCGTCGACCATCAGCGTGGTGCCGGTGATGTAGCGGCTCTGCGGACCGCAGAGGAACACGACGGCGGTACCGACGTCGTCGACCGGATCACCGATGCGGCCGAGTGGGGTACTGCTCACCACGCGGGCGAACTCCTCGGGCGCGTGCTCCGCCCACGCCTCGAACGACGGCGCCCACACGGTGGGGCAGATGACGTTCACCCGGATCCCGAGCGGGCCGAGCTCCACCGCGGCGACGCGGGTGAGGGTCCGGATGGCTTCCTTCGCCGCCGCGTAGGGCGCCATCCCGGCCAGGGCGAGGGGGCCTGCGCCCGACGCCACGTTGACGATCGCGCCACCCCCCTGTTTCTCCATGTGGGGTACGCAGCCCTGGGTGAACCGCAGTGAGCCCATCAGGCCGGTGCGCCAGCCGGCCTGCATGTCGTCCTCGGTGATGTCCATCAGCGGTACGAGGCGTTGGTCGTCGGCTGCGTTGACGACGATGTCGATGCGGCCGTAGGTGTCGAGCGTGGTCTGGATGCAGCTCGCAATGTGCTCGGGTCGGGTCACGTCGCACTCGACGGCCACGGCGCGGCCGCCATCGGCCGTGATCTCCCGCGCGACGGTATCGACCTTCGAGACCGTTCGGTTCGATGCGACCACCGAGGCGCCCGCGCGCGCCAGCGCGATCGCCACGCCCCGTCCCACCCCCTGGCCCGCGCCCGTGACGATCGCCACCAATCCGTCGAGTTCACCCATGTCGTCCACCCCTGTCCCGGCGTTGGCTCACCGACCGCTGTGTTATTAGTACCCGATGCCGACCGATGGAGGATGGGGCCGCGAACCGGGGGACGACCGGACGCTCGTGGAGTTCCTGCTCGACCGGGTCGAGGCCGACGGTGATTCCGAGTTGCTCGATGTGCTGGGCGAGAAGGTCACCGCCGCCGAACTGCAACACCGGGTCGCGCGCGTCGCCGGCGGTCTTCGGGAGCTTTCGGTCACGCGCGGCGACCGCGTTGCGATGCTCATCGACAATTCGATGCCCGCGGTGCTTGCGCTGTGGGCGACGATCGAAGTCGGTGCGATTGCAGTACCCATCAACACCGCGTACAAGGGTGAGTTCCTGCGCAACGCGCTGGTCGATTCGGATCCGGTCGTGTTCGTGGTCGACGGCGATCTCGCGCCCCGACTCGACGGGATCGGCGAGCTGCCGCCGGCCCTCGCGCACGTCGTCGTGGTGGGCGATCAACCCGGCGTCGAGCGCCGCGAATCGACAGGCGGATCGATGCCGGCTCGGCACCGCTGGGACGACTTCGTGGCCACCGACCCCGCGTCGCCCCACATCGGCACGCCTGCAGACCTGGCCGCGCTGATCTACACCGGCGGTACCACCGGGCCGGCCAAGGGCTGCATGATCAGCCACGCCTGCGAGATCGCGGTGACGGTGCAGGTGGCGATCAACCACCGGCGCACACCCGACGACGTCGTGTACTCGCCGTTGCCGATGTTCCACAACAACGTGCTCACGTTCGCGATCTTCGGCCCGCCCATCCTCGGCGGTCGCGGCGCGGTCGGCCGCAAGTTCTCGGTGTCGCAGTTCTGGCCCGAGATCAACCGGGTCGGCGCGACCAAGACCGGCCTGCTCGGCAGCATGGCGCACTTCCTCGCCCACGACGTCGATCGTCCCGAGATGCCCCGGTCCGGCGCGCCGGAGGCGAACCGCACGCTGGGCAAGCTCGCCGCCGCGCCGATGCCGCAGGCGATCGACGCCATCCTGCACGAGCGCTTCGGGCTCGAGACGTGCAGCGGCGGGTACGGCCAGACCGAGGCGTGCCTGCTGTCGTGGCTCCCGCCGGGCGTGGAGAACCGGGTCGACGCCGCCGGCGTGCTGAACACCGAGTACTTCGACGTGCGCATCTTCGACGACGACGATCACGAGGTGCCGCGCGGCGAATCGGGGGAGATCGTGGCCCGCCCCCGACGACCGCACGTGATGTTCGACGGCTACTGGCGCCGCCCGGAAGCGACGGTGAACTCGAGCCGGAACTGGTGGTACCACACTGGCGACATCGGCCGGGTCGACGGCGACGACTACCTCTACTTCCTCGACCGCAAGGACGACTACGTGCGGCGGCGGGGCGAGAACGTCTCGACCCAGGAGATAGAGAACATCGTCATGGGCTACGGCGGGTTCGTCGAGGTTGCGGTGCACGCGGTGCCGAGCGACGCGACCGAAGACGACGTGAAGCTCACCGCGGTGCTCACCGACGACGCCACCGTCACCCACGAGGAGCTGTTCACCTGGTGCGTCGACCGGGTGCCGTACTTCGCCTTGCCGCGCTACATCGAGTTCCGCGACCACCTGCCGCACAGCCCGCTCGACAAGGTGCTCAAGCGGCAACTGCGCGACGAAGGGGTCACCGCGGCCACGTGGGACCGCGAGCAGTCGGACGTCACGTTCGAGAAGCGGTGACCGACGACTAGTCGATGAAGCGCGCCAGGTTCTCGCCGACGTCGACGGGCACGTACTTCTCGAGTGCCGGGATCACCTCGCGGCCGAGCAGCTCGATGGTCTTGAGCGTGCTCTCACCCGAGTGGTACCCGAACTGCACGTAACAGATGAGCTCGTCGACTCCGAGGTCGGCGTAGTGCTTCATCTTCTCGAAGCAGCGATCGGGGTCACCGACGACGATCATGTCGCCGTCGTCGAAGCTCTCGATCGGGATGTTGCCCTCCATCAGCGGCGTCAGGAACGGGAACGCTGATTCACGTGCCGCGGGATCGAGGTGCGGGAGCTCCCACGTGAGCGTGAACTCGGCGATGTTCTGGTACCACCACGCGACCGATTCCCAGATGCCGTTGTCGCGCGCCTGCTGCGTGGTCTCGGCGCAGTGCACCAACGTGTACGCCGCCACCTTGTTCGTGGCCACCTCGGAGATCGGCTTGGCTTCAGGGCTGTTCCACGCGTCGCGGTAGGCGCGGATCTGGGCGGCCATCTTGTCGAGCGGCTGCATGATCGAGAACGACAGGAGGCCGAGCTGGTTCAGGCCCGCGACCGCCGACGATCCCTCCGACGTCGCCGCCATCCAGGCCGGCGGGTGCGGGTCCTGGTACGGCTTCGGCGTGATGAGCCGGCGCGGGAACTGGAACGTCTCGCTGTCCCACTCGAAGTACTCCTCGCGCCACATCGCGCAGATGATCTCGATCGCCTCGGCCCACTCGGCCCGGCTCGCCTCGCGGTCGACGTGGAAGGCGGTCTGCTCCATCGGCGTGGAGCGCCCCGTGCCCCATTCGATGCGGCCCTTCGACAGGATGTCGGCGGTGGCCACCTTCTCGGCGACGCGGGCGGGGTGGGTGAACCCGTACGGCAGCAGCGACACGCCGAAGCCGAGCCGGATGTTCTCGGTGGCCTGGGTCAGGGCGCCGATCACCACCTCGGGGGCGGGGCAGTGCGAACGCCCCTCGCGGAAATGGTGCTCCACGAACCACGCGATGTTGAAGCCGAGGTCGTCGGCCAGCTTCATCTGGTCGATCATCTCGCCGTACGCCCGCTGCTCGCGGGCGCGCTGCCCGTAGGGGTGCGGGCCGCCGTCCCACGGTCGGGGGGCGTCGATCTCATACAACAGGTCGAGCTTCATGAGCGGTCCTTTGTTCGGGAGTCAGCGGCCGTGCACGGTCAGCCCGCCGTCGACGGGGATGACCGCGCCGTTCACGTACGACGCTTCCGGCATCACCAGCGCCACCACCATGTAGGCGATCTCTTCCGGTTCGCCGTAGCGACCGATGGGGACGCGCCGCCGCGCGAAGGTGGTCTTGTCGTCGTCGGGGAGCAACGCGGTCATGCCGGTGTTGATCGGTCCCGGGCACACCGCGTTCGCGGTGACGCCCCGGCGGCCGAACTCGACCGCCAACGACTTCGTGAGGCCGACCACCGCGTGCTTCGACGCGGTGTACGGCGAGGTGTGCCGGGTGGCGACGATTCCTTCGGTGGAGGCGATGTTCACGATGCGACCGGCGCCGTGCGCGACGAGATCGTCGAGGCAGGCGCGCACGAGGATCACCTGCGCGTCGAGGTTGACCGCGAACGTCGTGTCCCACATCGTCTCGTAGCCGTCGCCCTCCATCGGGCCGCCGGCGGGGATGCCCGCGGCGTTCACGATGATGGTGACCGGCCCGAGGTCGCGCCGTACGTCATCGACCGTCGCCGCGATGGCGGCGCGGTCGGCGAGATCGATCACGAAGGCCTGCGCCTCGCCGCCGTCGGCGACGATCCCCTCGACGGTGGCGTCGAGGCCGTCGGGCTCACGGTCGAGCACGGCGACGCGGGCGCCGTGGGCCGCCAACCGACGGGCCGACGCGCGCCCGATGCCGCTGGCGGCGCCGGTCACCAGCGCCACCCTTCCCGACAGCGCACCGCCCGGCACGGGGCTGCCGGGAGCTGCGGAGGTGGTCACCGCGGGGAGCATACCGAGCCCCCGCAGACCGCGAAATATGGCCGGGATCGGGCACGGGAAGCGATGCGGGAGGTGCCGGAGTGCGTCGGTCGGGCCGCTCGTGTGCGATCGTTGCACCATGGCCGGCAAAGCAGATGGGCGCACGCGGCCGCGGCGTTCCGACGGCGAGATCACCCGGGCCCGGGTGCTCGACGCCACGGTGGCGAGCATCCTCGAGAAGGGCTACTACCAGACCAGTTCGAACGAGATCGCCCGACGCGCCGGCGTCACGTGGGGAACGATCCAGCACCAGTTCGGTACCCGGGAGGCCCTGCTCCTCGAGGTGATGAACGACCGCTGGCACCAGTTGCAGGAACAAGTGGCGACCGCGCAGGTGGTGGGGGACACGCTGGAGGAGCGCCTCACGTCGCTGCTCGACATCCTCGCCGAGCACTACGAACAACCCGAGCACCTGGCGCACCTGCAGATCCTGCTCGACCTCACCCGCGACCCGAAGAGCTCGGCCGCGACCCGCGCTGCGATCGCGGTGCACGGCGCGGAACTGGTCCAGGCGTGGCAGCCGCTGTTCGAGCAGTCGTTGGGCGCGGCCGCCGGCGACGACGAATCGGTCAAGTACGCGTTCGTGACCCTGCGCGGCTATCTCCAGGGGAACCTGATCGCGTCGAGCATCGCCAAGACCTCGGACCACGCGGTGCAGCGCGACATGCTCGTGCGTGGTGTTGCGTACGCGATCCGCGAGCGGGCCGCGCAGCGGGGCATCACGCTCTCGTAGTACCGCGCCGTCGAAAACTCCCGCGGGCGTCAGAGGTTGTAGAGACGCGCCGCGTTGCCGGCGCAGATCAACTCGCGTTCGTCGGCGGGGACGTCGGCGAACTGCCGCGCTACGACCGCCTGCGAGTTCGGCCACGTGGTCGCGGGGTGCGGGAAGTCGGTCGACCAGAGGATGTTCTCGACGCCGAGGTCGTGGCGCAGGCGGAGGCCGTACTCGTCGTCCATGAACGTGACTGCCATGTTGCGGCGGAAGTACTCGCTCGGTGCCATCGTCAGGCCGGGAAAGTCGTAGACCCCGGCGGCCTTGATGTCGAGGCGGGAGAGGAACCCGGGCACCCAGTACAGGCTGGGCTCCACGAACACGATCTTGAGCTTCGGGAAGCGCTCCAGTGTGCCGGTGAGGATCCACCACGCAATCACTTCGGCCAGGCTGAGCGCGGGCAGCGACGTGAAGATGCCCGCCTGCGGCGTGGGATCGCGCTGGAACACGCTGTAGAGGTGCGGCGCAGTGCCGAGATGATGGGAGATCGCGATGTCGGTCTCCGAGAGCGCGGCCCAGAGCGGGTCGTAGCGCGCTTCGTGGTAGTCGGGGAGCCCGAACTCCGAGGGGAAGTTGGGGAGGTGCACCGACCGCGCACCGAGCGCGGCGAGGCGCAGGACTTCGGCGACCGCGTAGTCGATGTCGATGATCGGCACCTGGTACGAGACCGCGAGCCGGTTGGGATCGACGGCGGCGAAGTCGCTGAGGTGATCAGTGAACGCACGGCTGATCGGGCGCCAGTCGCCCTTCACCAACCCGAAGCTGCGGAACGCCGACACCTCGGAATAGAGGACCTCGGCCTCCACCCCGTCGCGGTCCATCGCCGCGAGCCGGGCGACGGGGTCGGAGTAGCCGGGGTCGCGGAACGCCTCCATGTCCCAGTCCGACATGTCGAGCTTGCGCCCGCCGCGCAGCTCGGCGTCCTGCGCGGCCTGGTGGGCGATGGCGTCGTCGAACGGCTCCCGCAGCGCGACGGGCACGCGGGCCCGGATGTCGTCGAGCTCGACTCGGACGTGGGAATCGGCGGAGATGAGCTGATCCAGCTGTTGATCCATTGGGAGCACTCCTCGACGGGCGTGGGTAACCGGCTAGTCGTAGCATACGCTATGTATCTTGGACACGAACGTTACGCTTTCAGGGTGATGTTGTCGTGAGTGGGCCCCAGACCCCGCGGGGAGAGTGGCAGGCGAAGTACGACGCATCCCCGGCGCGCGACGCCGACTTCGAGACGATGTCGGGGGTGCCGCTGGAGCCGGTCTACGGCCCCGACGACGCCGAGTTCCCGGGTCGCTTCCCGTTCACCCGGGGCGTGCACGCCTCGATGTACCGCTCGCGACTGTGGACGATGCGGCAGTTCGCGGGGTTCGGGACGGCCGAAGACACGAACCAGCGCTTCCACCAACTGCTGGCGGCCGGGGGGAGCGGACTGTCGACCGCGTTCGACATGCCGACGCTGCTGGCCCGCGACTCCGACCACCCGCTCGCGCTCGGTGAGGTGGGCCGCGCCGGCGTCGCCGTCGACACCCTCGCCGACATGGAGGCGCTCTTCGCGGGGATCGACCTCGCGACGGTGAGCACGTCGATGACGATCAACTCGGCGGCGCCGACGGTGCTGGCGATGTACGTGGTGCTCGGCGACCGCACCGGCGCTGATCGTCGGGAGCTGGGCGGCACCATTCAGAACGACATCCTGAAGGAGTACCAGGCGCAGAAGGAATACGTGTTCCCGCCGCGGCCGTCGATGCGATTGGTCACCGACGCCATCCGGTTCTGCACCGCGGAGCTGCCACGGTGGCACCCGGTCTCGGTCTCCGGCTACCACATCCGCGAGGCGGGATCGACGGCGGCGCAGGAGCTTGCGTTCACGCTGGCCAACGGGTTCGCCTACGTCGAGTCGGCGATGGCGGCGGGCATCGCCCTCGACGCGTTCGCGCCGCGGATCAGCTTCTTCTTCAACGCCCACATCGACTTCTTCGAGGAGATCGCGAAGTACCGCGCCGCGCGACGCATCTGGGCGCGGTGGTTGCGCGACCGCTACGGCGCGGCTGATGACCGGTCACTGCAGATGCGCTTCCACACCCAGACCGCGGGTGTGAGCCTCACTGCGCAGCAACCGGAGGTCAACATCGCGCGCGTGGCGATCGAAGCGCTGGCCGGCGTGCTCGGCGGCACCCAGAGTCTGCACACCGACTCGTTCGACGAAGCGTTGGCGCTGCCCACGGAGAAGGCGGCCCGCATCGCGTTGCGCACCCAGCAGGTGATCGCCCACGAGACCGGCGTCACGAACGTGGCCGATCCGCTCGGCGGCTCGTGGTTCGTGGAGGAGCTCACCGACGAGCTGGAACGGCAGGCCGAGGCGGTGTTCTCCCACCTCGACCAGCTCGGCCACGGCTCGATGCTCGACGGCGTGATCCAGGCCATCGACGACGGCTGGTTCCAGGACGAGATCGCCGACGCCGCGTACGACTTCCAGCGGAAGTTGCACGGCGGTCGGTGGACGCTCGTCGGCGTCAACGGCTACACCGACGGCGACGACGCGGGCCCTCCCACGCTCTCCATCGACGCGTCGGTCGAAGTGCGCCAGCTCCTGCGCCTCAAGGAGGTCAAGGCGGCCCGATCGCAGGCTGCGGTCGACGCCGCGTTGGCGCGGATCCGCGCCGACGCGGCCGACCCGCTGGTGAACGTGATGCCGGCGTTGCTGGAGGCGGCCGGTGCCTATGTGACCGTGGGTGAGGTCACCGACGCGCTCGAGTCGGTGTTCGGCACCTACGTCGAACGCGCCTCGCCGTGACCTTGCGAGTCCTGGTCGGGAAGGTGGGGTTCGACGGCCACGACCGCGGCGCCAAGGTCGTGGCGCGCATCCTGCGCGACGCGGGCATGGAGGTCGTGTACGTCGGGTTGCGTCAGACCCCCGAGACGATCGCGGCGGTGGCGTTGGAGGAAGACGTCGACGTGGTCGGGCTCTCGATGCACAACGGATCGCATCGCACCCTCGCGCCGCTCGTGGTGCAGGCGCTGCGCGATGCCGGCCTCGACACCGCGGTGGTGGTGGGTGGCATCGTCCCCGATGCCGATGTCGCGTACCTGCGCGACGCGGGCATCGACGAAGTGCTCGGTCCCGGCGCGTCGAACGACGAGGTCATCGCGGCGGTGGAACGTGCTGGTGCCGCGCGGGAACGGTCGGCCGGCGGCGCGCAACCTGCGTGACGCGACACGGGATGTTCATCTGTCCGTTGCCGATCGGCGCGGCGGGATCGGTCACAATGGAGCGGTCACGTTCTTCATGGGGGGTCCACGAAGGGAACCTTCATGAAAGCTCGCACCCGCGTCAACGAGCATCTCGCCCGCGTCGATCTGTTCGACGGGCTGAACCAGCGTGACCTGCAGGTGGTGGCGCAACTCTCGACCACGCTGAACCTGCCCGCCGGTACCGCGTTGGCGCAGCAGGGAACCCCCGGACGGGAGTTCTTCGTGCTCCTCGCCGGCGACGTCGAAGTGATCGACGGTGACCGACTTGTCGCCACCCGTGGCGCCGGGTCACACCTGGGCGAGATCGCGCTGCTCGAGCGGCGCCCGCGCACCGCGACGCTGGTGGCCAAGACCCCGGTCACAGTCGCGGTCGCCGATCGGCGCGAGTTCGCGAGCATGATCCAGCAACTGCCCCAGGTGCGCCGCAAGCTCGACGCGTCGAAGACGGCCCGGCTCGCCGAACTCTGATCAGGCGACCCAGAGCTCTTCGAACACCGCCGACGCCGCGATCAGCTTGTCGATCTCGTCGTCGTCGTAGCCGTACTCGCGCATGATCTCGCGGGTGTGCTGGCCGACGAGCGGCGGGGGCCCGCACACGCGCGTCGGCGTGTCGGAGAAGTCGATGGTGGTGCCGAAGTGCTCGAAGCGACCGAGCTTGGGGTGCTCCTGCTTCACCACCAGGCCGAGCTCCTGCATCTCGGGATCGTCGTGGACGCGTCGCGAGAAGCCGCCGTCGGCGATCTCGCACGGCACCCCTCGCCCGTCGAGCACCGTGAACCACTCCTGCGCGCTGCGCTCGCGGAACACCGGTTCGAACCGTTCCCACAGCACCGCGTCGTGAGCGGCGCGCGCCTCGGCGTCGGCGAAGCGCGCGTCGTTCACCAGGTCGGAGCAGCCGAGTGCTTCGGCGAACGCGCGCCACTGCGCGTTGTCGTTCACGGCGACGCACAGCCAGCCGTCGGCCGTCTCGTAGAGGCGGTAGAGCGCGCTCAAGCCCAGTTGCATGCGATCGAGGTGCGGCCGGGGGAGTGACTGACCGTCGGGGCGCAGCGACGTCATCGACGCCGCCAGGAGCCCGGCGTTGATGATCGACGTGTCGACCGACTGCGGTTCGCCGGTGATCGCGCGGTGGTAGAGGGCCTGGATCACGCCGATGGCAGAGAGGAAGCCGTTGCCGGTGTCACCCATCGACGTGAGGCTCCAGAACGGACGACCACCGTCGGCGGTGCCGCCGTCCTCGTAGGTGACCCCGGCGAGCGAGCAGCCGGTCTGGTCATTGCCGGGCGAGTCGGACCGGGGGCCGCGGTCGAACCCGCGCGTGTGGCAGTAGATGATGTCGGGGTTGATCGCACGCAGTGACTCTTCGTCGCAGTGCAGGCGGCGCAGCGCGTCGCGCCGCATGTTCGAGTGCACGACGTCGGCGGTCTCGAGCAGGCGGTGGAGCACCGACCGGCCTTCGGGCGTCTTGAGGTCGATGCAGATGCTGCGCTTGCCGCGGTTCGCGCCGTGGGCGATGTGGTTGGCGTGCCACCACGGGTCGCGCGTGGCGTTGACCTTGATCACGTCGGCGCCGAGATCGGACAGCACCTGGGTGCCGAACGGTCCCGCGACCGCGAACCCGAGGTCGAGCACGGTGATGCCGGCGAGGGGTCCGCGCGCCGTCGCGTCGTCACGGGGGCCGGGCGCCGGGAGGTGTGTACCGGTGGGTGTCGGGTCGGCGGCCTCGCGCCGGATCTCGTCAGTGTGGGCGCCGACCCCGGGTACCGGCCCTTGCACGCGCCCGGGCGTGCGGCTCAGCCCGTAGAGCACGCCGACCTGCCGCAGCGTCCCGTGCTCGGGGGACTCGACGTCGACGACCGCGCCGTCGGCGATCAGCGCGGGGTCGGCCAGCGCCTCCTCCGGCGTGCGGACCGGTTGGAGCGGCACTCCGGCCTGGGCCGCGACGCGCGTCCATTCGTCGCTGGGAAAGCGCGCCACCGCCGCCGCCATCAGCGGGTGGTAGTGCGCGAGCACGACGATGTTCTCGGAGTCGGACGGGATGCGATCGGGATCGTCGAGCACGCGGTCGACGGCACTGCGGAACGCGAGCGTGTCGCCGTCGGCGCTGCGCAACACGAACCCCGGGTTGGGCACCCACTGCTCGACCCAGCGGCCGTCGGAACACAGATAGAAGCCCTTCGGCGCGCGCTCATCGTAGATCCACGTGCGGAACCCGGGGAGATCGTTGTGCTCGGCGCGCAGCCACTTCGACGCGGTCAGGGTGAACGCGGCCTGCAACAGAGAGGTCTCGACGTGCTGGCCGCGCCCGGTGCGGAGCCGCGCGTACAACGCGGCGCTGATCCCGGTGGTCGCCAGGTACGCGGTGCACAACGACGGCCACGGGGTGGCGGTGAAGATCGGGCCCGAGCGCGGCGAGCCGGGGGCCATGCCCTCGGGGATCTCGAGGTCGGGGAGGTACGGGCCTTCGCCGTGCATGTAGGGGATCGCGCCGCCGAGATGCCCGCGCTGCTCGTTGAGGAGGCCGAGGCGGGCGGCGACGAGCGCGTCGGAGGCGGGCCGGTCCCGGTGCGCAGAGTGGCGGCCGTAACCGGTGATCGAGCAGTACACGAGCTCGGGGTTGGCCGCGAGCAGCGTCTCGGCGTCGACCCCGAGTTGCTCGGCGACGCCCGGGCCGAAGCTCTCGAGCACGACGTCGGCGGTGCGGGCCAACTGCAGGAGCACCGCGCGGTCGTCGGAATCGGTGAGGTCGAGCTCGGCGCTGCGCCGGCCGCGGAGCCACGCCGCCGAGCCCGGGAGCGCCCGGTTGTTGTCGCCGCCGGGCGGCTCGATCTTCGTGACGTCGGCGCCGTGATCGGAGAGCAGCATCCCAGCGATCGGTCCGGCGATCCCCGAGCTGAGGTCGAGCACGCGGATTCCTTCGAGCACACTCGTCATCGCACTGCTCCTGCTGAGGGGTGGGTATGTGATCGGAAGCCCGGGATCAGGCCCGGGTGAGGATGGCGCCGGTACGGCTGGCGGTGACGAGCACGGTGTGCGGATCGGCGACTTGGTTCACCGCGGTGCCCCGCAACTGACGCGTGGCCTCCGACACCAGGTTGAGCCCGTGGATGTAGCCCTCGCCGATCAGCCCGCCGTTGGTGTTGCACGGCAGCGCGCCGTCGAGCGCGAGATTGCCGTCGGCGATGAAGTCCTTGGCCTCGCCGGGCTTGCAGAACCCGAGGGCCTCGATCTGCATGAGCAGGATGGGCGAGAAGGCGTCGTAGATCATGGCCGCGTCGATGTCGGCGCGGTCGATACCGAAGCGCCCGAACAGTTGCTCGGCCATTGCGACCGACCCGTCCATCACTGACAGGTCGGGCCGGTAGTGGTCGGACGCGATCTCGGCCTCGAACAACCCGGCGCCCGACGCGGCGGCGATGGTCACGGCCGGCTGCGGCAGGTCGCGGGCGCGTTCGGCGCTGGTGATCACGAGCGCGACCGAACCGTCGGTCTCCTGGCAGCAGTCGAACATGCGGATGCACGGCTCGGCGATCCAGCGCGACGCCTGGTGGTCTTCCAGGGTCATGGGGCGCTGGTAGCCCCACGCGAGCGGGTTGGTGTTCGCGTAGGCGCGCAACTGCACCATGGCGCGACCGAAGTCTTCGCTCGTCACACCGAACTCGTGCATGTAGCGCGTCGAGTTGAGCGCCATCCACGACGCGGGCGTCAGGACGCCGTAGGGCATGCACCACTGCATGGCGGTGGTGCCGGCGTGGCTCGACGTCGGGCTCGGCGACGTCTTGGCGCCGCCGAATCGCGTCGCGCCACCGCGCGCCCGGATGGCGCGGTACGCGACGACGACGTCGGCCGCGCCGCTGGTGACCGCGCCGGCGGCATGGAGCAGCACGCCCATGGAGCCGCCGCCGCCGTAGGGCACGCGACTCGACCAGCGGATCAACGGGAATCCCACCGACCGCACCAGCTCGGTCTCCTCGACCGGATCGACGGTGTACGACACGAGGCCGTCGACATCGCCCGGGGCCAGGCCGGCGTCGGCGAGGGCGGCACTGACCGATTCACACGCGAGCTGCAATTCGCTGCGGCCGGCGTCGCGGGAGAGCTCGGTCTGGCCGACGCCGGCGATCGCGGCGGCGCCCGAGAGCGCAGGCACGCTCACGCGGTGACCGCCGCGCCTGCAGCCGCGGCCGTGCCGGCGACGGGCGCGAAGACCGGCAGCGCGGCGCCGTCGGCAGTGGGTTCGAAGCGCACCTCGACGGCCAATCCGATGGCGACGTCGGCGGGGTCGATGTCGACCAGGTTGCTCACCAACCGGATGCCCTCCTCGAGGTCGACGAGCGCGGCGATCACCGGGTAGTCGAACTGCGGGTTCTGCGGGTGGTGAAGCAGCGAGTAGCTGTACACGGTGCCGCGACCCGAGAGCTCGACCTCCTCCCACTCGAGCGAACCGCAGTGCGGGCACATGGGGCGGGGAGGGTGGCGCAACTCACCCGACGCCGAGCACCGTTGGGCGACCAGGCGCCCGGCGCGCGCGGCGTCCCAGAAGAACGTGTTCTCGGCGGTGAGCACGGGAGCGGGGCGTCGGGGGCTGGTCGCGGACATCGCCCGTCTCCGTTTCTGCGCGGCGCCCTCGGGAGCGGGGCTCGGGGCTGAGGGCGCGAACAATAGCAGTTGGTATCACTATGGGTCGGTGAGTGACTGATAGACACGCGGCATGGCAGCAGCGCACGTGCGCGACATCGACCGTCTCGTCGCCGCGATGACGCTCGACGAGAAGGCGTCGCTCACCGCTGGGTCCGACCTCTGGAACACCACCGCGGTCGAACGGCTCGGCGTTCCCGCCATCACCGTGACCGACGGCCCCAACGGCGCGCGCGGCACGGCGCTCTTCGG
This sequence comes from uncultured Actinomycetes bacterium, assembly GCA_963819735.1. Taxonomy (GTDB): domain Bacteria; phylum Actinomycetota; class Acidimicrobiia; order IMCC26256; family DASPTH01; genus CAWFXC01. The sequence goes on from CAWFXC010000005.1 coordinate 668,085, forward strand.
GCTGGGCACCGAGACGTCGGTGTGCATCCCGTGCGGCTCGGCACTGGGCGCCACATGGGATCCCGCGCTGGTCGAGCGGGTGGGTGCCATGGTCGGCGAGGACGCGCACACCAAGGCGTGCCGCGTGTTGCTCGCGCCCACGGTGAACATCCACCGGTCGCCCATCGCGGGCCGGAACTTCGAGTGTTACTCCGAGGATCCGCTGTTGTCGGGGCGTACCGCCGCCGCGTTCGTGCGCGGCGTGCAGTCGCAGGGCATCGTCACGACCGTGAAGCACTTCGCCGGCAACGACGCCGAGTTCGAGCGCAACACCATCAACTCCGTGATCGACGCGCGTGCGTTGCGCGAGATCTACCTCGTGCCGTTCGAGCTCGCGGTGCGCGAGGGCGGTGCGCTCGGCGTGATGACTGCGTACAACCGATTGAACGGGCCGCACTGCTCGGAGCACGAGGAGCTCATCTCCCGCATCCTGCGCGGTGAGTGGGGCTTCGAAGGCTTCGTGCTCACTGACTGGTTCAGTGCCGGCTCCACGCTCGGCTCGGCCGGCGCGGGCGTCGATCTCGAGATGCCGGGACCGGGCCGGTTCTTCGGGGCCGCGCTCGCCGACGCGGTGCGCAACGGTCAGCTGGCCGAAGCGGTGGTCGACGAACAAGCGCGCCGGCTGCTGCGCGTGTTCGACCGCGTCGGCGCGCTCGACGACCCGCCGGGCGCGCGGCGACGTCGGTCGACCGGCCCGAGCACCGCGCGCTGGCGCGCGAAGCCGCGACCGATGCGACGGTGCTGTTGCAGAACGACGGCGTGTTGCCGTTCGCGGTGGAGTCGCTGCGCACGCTCCTGATCGTCGGCCCCAACGCCGAGCGTCCGCAGATGATGGGTGGAGGATCGGCCGCGCTCGCACCCCACTACCGGATCAGCCCGCTCGACGCACTGCGCACCAAGCTCGCCGGTCGCGTCGACGTCCGCTACGAACGGGGGTGCGACATCGAGAAGACGACCGCGCCGCTCGGCGGTCATCGGGTCACGACGCCCGACGGCGAGCCCGGGCTGCGGGTGGACCTGTTCGCCGGCGTCGACTTCGCGGACGAACCGGTGCAGCGCAGCACCTTCAGCGACGGGAAGCTCATGTTCGTGGGCCCGCCGAACGATCAGCTCGCCGAGGACGCCTTCTCGTTCCGGGCGTACGCCCGGTTCACCCCCGACGAGAGCGGCGTGCACACCTTCACGCTCGTACAGGCCGGGGGCGGGGCCCGGCTGCACGTCGACGGCGCGGTCGTGCTCGACGGCGCGACCGAGCCGCCCGGCCCCGGCACCGAGTTCTTCGGGATCGGCAGCGCGGAGCTCGCGGCCGAAGTCGAGCTCACTGCCGGTGCCGCGGTCGACCTCGAGATCGAGTTCGCGGCCGGGCCCGGCAGCTTCTTCCGCGGGGTCAAGCTGGGGTGCCGGCTGCCCGCGCCCGCCGACCTGCTCGACCGCGCGGTCGCGGCCGCCGCGGCCGCCGACGCGGTGGTCGTGATCGTGGGCACCAACGACGACTGGGAGAGCGAGGGTGAAGATCGCCCCACGATGGATCTCCCCGGCGCCCAGGACGATCTCGTGGCCCGGGTCGTCGCCGCCAACCCGAACTGCGCAGTCGTGGTGAACACCGGTTCGCCGGTCACGATGGACTGGGCCGATCAGGCGCCCGCGGTGCTGCAGGTGTGGTTCGGCGGCCAGGAGATGGCGAACGCGATCGCCGACGTCCTCTTCGGTGACGCCGAGCCGGCCGGTCGCCTCCCCACCACCCTGCCGGTGCGGCTCGAGCACAACCCCGCCTACGGCAACTTTCCCGGGGAGAACAGTGAGATCCGCTACGGGGAGAGCGTCTTCGTCGGTTACCGCTGGTACGACGCGCGCCACCTCGCGACGCGCTTCCCGTTCGGGCACGGCCTGTCGTACACCACCTTCTCCATCGGCGCGCCGGTGCTGTCGTCGACCGAGTTCGTCGCCGGCGGAACGCTGAAGATCACGGTGCCGGTCGAGAACACCGGCAGTCGTCGCGGCGCCGCGGTCGTGCAGTGCTACGTGGCGCCGCGCGGGTCGCGCCTGGTGCGGCCACCGCAGGAGTTGAAGGCGTTCGCCAAGGTGTGGCTCGACGCCGGCGCTCGCACCACGGTCGAGCTCGAGCTCGGTGATCGGGCCTTCTCCTATTGGGATCCGGGCGACCCGTTCTGGGCGGCCACCGCTGAGCAGCGCGCCGCCGGAGTCGTCCCGGCCGGAGGCGGCGGCTCCCACCGCGCCGAACCGGGTTGGTACGCCGACCCCGGGGTGTACGACATCCGTATCGGGCGCTCGTGTGCCACCATCGACCACGTCGTCGGCGTCGAGATCCGCGACGCGCACCGAGGCGAGGGTGACGCATGACCGCCGACTCCAACACCGGAACGATCATGCCGGCCGCGTTCCTCGGCCACGGCAACCCGATGAACGCGCTCGACCACAACCGCTACACGGAAGCGTGGCAGGCGTTCGGGACGAGCGTCCCCCGGCCGCGGGCGATCCTCGTGGTGTCGGCGCACTGGTACATCAATGCCAGCGCGGTCACCGCCATGGCGCGGCCCAAGACGATCCACGACTTCTACGGCTTCCCCGACGAGCTCTTCGCGGTCGAGTACCCGGCGCCCGGCGACCCCGACGTCGCGCAGGAGATCGCCGACGTCGTGCAGCCGATGTGGGTCGGCATCGACCGCGACAGTTGGGGGTTGGATCACGGGACATGGTCGGTGCTGGTGCACGCGTTCCCCGAAGCCGATGTGCCGGTCGTGCAGCTGTCGATCAACGCGCAGGAACCGTTCGAGTACCACCTGGAGCTCGGCGGCCGATTGGCGCCGTTGCGCGAGCGCGGCGTGCTCATCGTCGGCAGTGGCAACGTGGTGCACAACCTCGGGCGCATCGAGTGGAGCCGACCCGACGCCGCCTTCGAGTGGGCGCAGCGCTTCGACGACGACGCGCGCGCACTGATGACGACCACGCCGCGCGATCTGCCCCGGCTGCAGGCGCACGACGCGTTCAGCCTCGCGGTGCCGACGCCCGATCACTTCATCCCCCTGCTCTACCTCGCGGGGCTGGCCGCCGCCGCGGGGCGCCCGGCCGACGTGCTCGTCGACGGTTACGCGATGGGATCGCTCTCGATGACCTCGTTCACCCTCGACGCCCATGTGCCGGTGCCGCCCGGGACGGGCGGGGGCGCGCCACCACTGCCGCCGGTCCCCGGCGACGAGACCAACGCCTGACCGCCGGGGGTGGGGCCGGGGCGCGCCCGCTTCCGGTGCGCATGCTCACGGCAGCAGGTCGTGGGGCGCCACGGACTCGTGCAACGCGGTGATCGCCTCGTCGTCGTCGGCGACCTCGTGGGGCAGGACGCGTCGGCCCCGTGCCACCGCGATGAGCAGGAAGACCGTCATCACCGCCGCGGTTCCTCCGCACACGACCGCGCGTCCGCCGTACTGGTACACCGCCCCCGCGACCAGGCCGGTGAGGCCGGCGGCGGCGAGGCCCGTCGCTCCGAGCAGGCCCTGGGCCGACGAGATGTGTTCCGGCGGGCTGGCCATCGCCGCCGCCACCTGGTTGCCGGGCATCGTGAACGAGTCCGCCACCGCGTGCACGATCGAGACCGCGAGCAACATCCAGAGGCTCGGCAGCACGCCGTAGGAGAACGTGCAGACGATCGCCACCGTGATACTCACGGTGACGACGCGCAACGGCCCGCGTCGTTGGGCCTCCCGTCCGCCGATCGGCGCGAGGAAGATCATGGGCACGGTGAACAGCGACAGCGTCACTCCGATCAACCACGTCTCGGCGCCGCGGTCGGAGAGCAACACCGCCCAGATCGCCTCGAACATGCCGACGGTCACGTAGAACGCCACGCACGCGGCGAGCGTCGACTGCATCGCGGGCCGGGCGAGGAGGCCGCGCAGCGCGCGCCGTTGCGTCCCGACCGCGCCGGCGGACAGGTCGATCCGGAACGTGAGCAGGAGCACGGCCGCGAACACCGCGGCGAGGAACACGAACGGCGCGCGGATGCCCAGGAGCTGCGCGGCGAGCGCGGCGACGAGCGGGCCGAGCACGAACCCAGCCATCTCGAACGACGCCAGCCGACCGAGGTTGGTGCCGACGCCGTCGGGGTCGCGGGAGATCACGATGCGCCGGATCGCGGGGCTCACCGCGCCGCTCCCGAGGCCGAGCAGCACGCGCGCGACGAGGAACGCCCAGAACTGGGTGGCGAAGGCGCTGGCGAGCATGGCCAGCACGGCCATGATCACGCCCCCGCGCACGAGCGTGGCGCCGTGGCCCCGGTCGGCCTGCCGGGCGAGCACGAGTTGGGCGAGGAAACCGGCGAAGAACCCGGCGGCCACGATGAGGCCGAGCTGCGAGTCGGAGAAGCCGAACTGGTCGCGGAGGTCGGCCAGCAGCGTGTAGATCGAGCCGTACCCGAGGGTCATGCTCCCCGACACGATGCAATAGGGGAGGAGCCGCCGGGTCCCGATCATCGGCAGCAGTCTCGCCCACCGGGAGCGGCGGCGCCCGGAAGCGGGTTCGGCGCCCCGGAACGGTCAGACTGCAACGATGGAGCGTTGCGACGAGTGCGGCTTCGGCTACGGCGAGCTCCGCGACGAAGACGTGCCGTCGGCGCTGGCGGTGCTCGGGGCCCGGTACGCCCGCGCCCTCGCGGGCGTCGACCGCGTTCGGCTCACGACGCGTCCGGAGCCCGCGGTCTGGTCGGCGCTCGAGTACGCCTGCCACGTGCGCGACGTGTTGCTGGTCCAGCGTGATCGCGTGATCCTGGCGCTGGTCGAGGACAAACCCGGCTTCGCGCGCATGTACCGCGACGAGCGCGCCGAGATCACCCGGTACAACGAGGAGCAGCCGGGCGAGGTCGGTGCGCAGCTCGAGGTGGCCGGCGCGCTCCTGGCCCGTCTGTTCGACGGTCTGTCGCCCGCGCAATTGGCGCGGCCGTGCATCTACAACTTCCCCGAACCGAGCGAACACGACGTCGCGTGGCTCGCGCACCACGCGCTCCACGAGGGCGAGCACCACCTCCGCGACATCGAGGCCGCGCTGGCCGCGGGCGGGTGACGATTCGCTCGGAGCCGGCTGCTCAGCGCGCCGGCTTGGTCGCCGATCCTTCGTAGAGGTACGACCACGGCCGGATCGGCGGCGGGCCCCGGAGCTCGTCGTAGTGGAGCTCGGTCATCTCGAACCCGGCTTCCTCGATCATGTGGTCGATGGGACGGTCGAGGTTGCACCCGCCGGCCACCCGCTGTTGGAAACCGTTGAGCCGGTGCTGCCACTTGGCGATCCCCGGCTCCGGCGAGAGGCCGTGCTCGAGGAAGTGGAACCGGCCGCCGGGGCGCAGGACGCGGTGCACCTCGCTCAGGGCGCGGGTGGCATCGGGAATCGTGCAGAGCGTGAACGTGCTCAACGCGGCATCGACCGACTCGTCGTCGAGCGGGAGGTCCTGGCCGTCGAGGCCGACGAACTCGATCGCCACCGACGATGCCGCGACCCGGTCGGCGGCGAGGCCGCGCCCCACTTCCGACGGCTCGACCGCGAGCACGGTCTCGACCTCGGCCGGGTAGAGCGGCACGTTGAGCCCCGACCCGAAGCCGATCTCCACCACCCGACCGTGCAGCCCCTCCACGGTCCGGGCCCGGTGCGCGCGCACTTCGGAGTTGCCGAGCATCACGTCGGTCATGCGGGGCACGACCTGGTCCGACCAGATGCGCATGATGGCGGTCTAGCGGGCGCCGGTGAAGAGCTCGATCAACCGGTCGGTGGCGGCGTCTGCCCACTGGTCGAGCGTGGCCCGGTCGGTCCCGCCGATGGGATGGCCGAGCACCAGTGTGCGCACTTCCGGCAATCCGAAGTTCGCCGCCATCGTCGCCGCGATGGGCTCGAACTTGGTGGTGGTGACGACCACTGCCGGCTTCCCGACCCGCTCGAGCTCGATGCTGTCGTGGACGCTGTAGGCGGTGCAGCTCCCGCAGTCGGCGGCGCCCGTGATCACCACGTCGGCCTCGGCGACCAGGCGCTCGAAGATGTCGGGCGCGCACGGGATCGCCGCGTTGGCGGAGCGGCCCTGGGGCCCCTTCTTGGTGACGAGCGAGACCCGGGCGCCGGTTCGTTGCGCGAGCGTCTCCGCGGCGCGGGTCATCACCACCGCCGCGTTGGGCTTGCCGTTGTCGAGCACCGCGATGCGCAGGCCCGCCAGCGACGCCGGTGACGGCGCGAGCGTGGCGAGGTCGGGGCCGGGCTCGCTGTCGGGGAGATAGATCGTGGTGGTGGTGCCGAGCACGGTGGTGGTCATGGCGTTCTCTCCTGCTTCACGAGCAACGGAGCTCAGTCGTCGACCGGCATGGTGACGCTGCGGGTCATGCCCCAGGATGGCACCACCAGCGTGTGCTTGCCCGGACCGCCGGCCACCAGCACCCGGATGTTGTCGGGATCGCCGGTCATCGGGAGGGCGTGGTCGTCGGGCACCGACTTCATCCACTGCGTCCAGGCAAGCTCCTCGAAGTGATGACGGAACACCGCGGCCGGCATGCGGGCCCGCTCGTAGAGGTAGTGCGAGACGTCTTCCCGGGTGAAACCGGCGATGGCGACGCTGTGCGCGTGCTCGGGGCCGAGCACGATGAAGAACTCGGCCTGGCTGATGGGCGCGTTGTTCATCCCGAGTGACGTCATCGCCGACGCAACCTTGTCGAGGATCACCGCCGGATCGCCGGCGGCCTCGGCGTCGTGCACGTTGTGCGGCCCTTCACCGCAGTGCACGGTGACGGCACTGGCGGCCTCGACGCCTCGGCTGCGCGCGTAGCTCTCCCACGGCGACTCGTCGATGTTCTCGGCCGCGCAGAACGTGTACTTCGCGGGTTGCCCGTGGGTGGCGGCGTCACCCGAACCCGGACGCGCGCCGGCGACGTGCAGTAGGACGAGCCGCACCGCGCGGCCGACGGTGGCGTTGGCGCGGTTGCCGGGCCCGAACGCGCCGATGCCGGCGTTGAAGCCCGCGGTGCGGGCGATCTCACCGTGCACGATCACCATCGGGGCGACGAGGTGGGTGGTCGCGTTCACACCCCGCAGGTTCATCTCGGGTTGCGCGAGTGCGCGCACCGCCGCGAGTACCACCGGATACACCGCGGGCGGACACCCGGCGAGCACCGCGTTGATGGCGACGACGCGCCGGGTGACGACACCGGAGCGCGGTTGCAGCGCGGCGATCACCTCGTCGGGATCGCCGCTCGACTGCGTGAGCATGGCGTCGACCCGTTCGGGCGTCGGCGCCACGAGCGGGAGGCCGTCGCCCCAGCCGCGTGACTCGAACAACGCGATGAGCGCCTCGGGGGAGTCGTCGGCGAGCTCGTAGGTGGTCGGCTCGAACGTGGTCTTCATGGGATCCCCGCTCAGTCTGATGACCATCGGAGTATGACTGATGGCATCAGACCTGTCCAGTGACCAAGCGAGCGCCGGTGGGTCAGAGGCCCCCGAGCCCGGGGTTACGCTGCAGACCGGTATTTGTACACGGTCGTGAACCGGCCGGGGGAGACGAGATCGATGACCGGCGACGCCAGCCCGAACGCGGAGGCTGTCGTCGAGCACGGCCTGCTGATCGCCAACGAAGGTCTCTTCACCGACATGGCCGATCCACAGCCGCGCTACCAACTGCTCGTCGAGCAGGGCGTCGTCGAACCGATGCCCGGGATGGTGATGGTTGCCAGCCGCGAGGCGGTCGAGGCCACGCTCAAGAACAGCGAGGTCTTCACCTCGGAGGGCTTCCTCGACCTCGGCAACATCCGTCCGCTCATCCCGTTGAGCGTCGATCCGCCGAAGCACGTGAAGTACCGCAAGATCCTCGACCCGTTGTTCGCGCCGAAGCAGATGGACGCGATCGAGAGCGACGTCAGCGCTCGGGTGAACCACTTCATCGACCAGTTCATCGAACGCGGCTCGTGCAACTTCACCGAGGAGTTCGCCGAGCCGTTCCCGTCGGCGGTGTTCCTCGGCCTCATGGGTCTGCCGTGGGACGAGCTCGACACGTTCATGCGGCTGAAGGACGGCATCCTGCGCCCGGGCGGGTTCGAGATGGACGCCGCGGAGCGCATGCGGGTCCAACGCGCCACCGGACTCGAGATCTACGAGTACTTCGACACCATCCTCGACGAACGGCTGCGGGAACCGCAGGACGACATCCTCACCCGCTTCAACAACACCGAGATCGACGGCGAACGCCTCAGCCGCGAGGAGATCCTCGACATCTGCTTCCTGTTCCTCATCGCCGGCCTCGACACCGTCACCGATTCCCTCACGTGCTTCTTCGCGTTCCTCGCCCAGCACGCCGACCACCGGCGTCAGATCGCCGAGGATCCGTCGGTGATCCCGAGCGCGGTCGAGGAGCTGCTGCGCTGGGAGACGCCGGTGCCGAACGTGCCCCGCATGGCGAAGATCGACTGTCCCGTCGCCGGCCACGTGATCCCGGCCGGTAGTTTCGTGATGGTCAACGTCGGTGCCGCCAACGTCGATCCGGCGGAGTGTCCGGCACCGCTCGACGTGCGCTTCGACCGGGACGTCAACCGCCACCTCGCCTTCGGCGGGGGCGTGCACCGGTGCCTCGGTTCGCACCTGGCTCGCCGCGAGCTGCGGGTCACGTTGCGCGAGTGGCACCGCCGGATCCCGGAGTACGAGCTGCAGGGCGACGCCGACCTGCACTACTCGCCGGGGCTGCGGTTCGTGGAGAACCTCGGGCTCCGGTGGCCCACGACCTGACAGACTGCGCTCGATGGATACCGCGCTCAGCTCCGCCGTGACTCCCCGGGCCGGTGCCCTCGGCGCCGAAGTGCGGGGCGTCGATCTCACCCGCCTCGACGCGCGCAGCACCGCCGAGGTGCACGACCTGCTCGCTCGATACCTCGTGTTGTTCTTCCCCGATCAGACGCTGACCGACGAAGACCAGCTCGCGTTCGCGCTGCGCTTCGGCGCCCCCTACGTGCATCCGATCGGCCGCACCGCCGGGCGCACCACGGCCGGCGTCGAGCACATCGTCGACTCGGTGGAGCACCCGCCGTACCAGGACAAGTGGCACACCGACGTGAGCTGGGATCCCGAGCCGCCGGTGTTCGGCACGCTGCGGCCCATCGAGCTCCCGACGCGCGGGGGCGACACGATCTGGTCGAGCATGTACGCGGCGTACGACGCGCTCTCCCCGGTCATGCAACGGGTGATCGACCCGTTGGTCGCCCGCCACGACATGGGCAGTGCCACCGCGTTCGTCGCCAAGGCCGGATCCGAGATGGTGGCCCGGACGCGGGAGGCCTTCCCCGGGGCCGAGCACCCGGTGGTCGGCGTGCACCCGGCGACCAACCGGAAGTTCCTCAACGTGAACCGCGAGTTCACGCAGTGCATCGTCGGCCTGCACCCGGAGGAGAGCCGCGCCCTGCTCGGGTTCCTCACCGAACACGCGACGAACCCCAACTTCCAGGTGCGCCACTCGTGGAGCCTCGGCGAGCTGGCGATCTGGGACGAGCGCTGCACGCAGCACTTCGCCGTCGCCGACTTCGTGCCCGAGCGTCGCGAGATGGCGCGCGTCGCCGTCGGCGCTTGATCGTGCGGCGCGTGATCGTGGGCGCATGACGGTCGCGGTCGACGAACGGCGGTTCCGGGGCGAGCCGGCCGTCGTGCTCACCGCGGGTGAGCTGCGGGCGACGTTCCTGCCCGGGCTCGGGATGACGGGCGTGTCGTTGCGCTACCGCGGGCGGGAGCACTTCGCGCTCCCCGGTGGGCTCGACGCGCTGCGTGCCGGGGGCACCCTTGGGCTCCCGCTGCTCGCGCCGTGGGCGAACCGGCTGGCCGCGTGGCGCTACCGTGCCGCGGGCGTGGCCGTCGACCTCGCCGGGCTGCCCTTGCACACCGACGGCAACGGTCTCCCGATTCACGGCCTGCTCGTGGGTCAACCGGGATGGCGGATCGACGGCCAGACCGTGCGCGGCAGCAGCGCTCGCCTGCACGCGTCGATCGACGTCGACGCGCCGGCGTTCCCGTTCCCACACCGCATCGAGCTGGCGGTCTCCGCACGCGACGCGCGCCTGCAGGTCGACACCACCATCGTCCCGACGGGGCGCCGCCGCGTCCCGGTCGCGTTCGGCTGGCACCCCTACCTGAAGGTCCCGGGCTCGCCGCGCAACCAGTGGCGCCTCCGACTCCCGACGCGTGAGCACCTCGTGCTCGATGCGCTCCAGATCCCCACCGGTGAACAGGTCCCCGAGCGCGCCGAGCACGCGGTGATCGGGCGCCGCACGTTCGACGACGGCTACGCGCTCGGCCGCGACCGTCGCCTCGCGCTCAGCGCCGCCGACGGCGCGTCGATCGAGCTCCGCGCCGGTGAGGGCTACCCCTACGCGCAGGTGTGGGTACCGCCGGGCCGACCGTTCGCCGCGCTCGAACCCATGGCCGCACCCACCAACGCACTGGGCGACGGCACCGCTCCGCTCGTGGCGCGCGGCGAGGCCTTCACCGCGAGCTTCTCGTTGCACGTGGCGTAGGAGCGCGTGCTCCGGCGATCACTGCGGGTTGAGCAGGGTCTCCGGGTCGAAGTCGAGCACGAGGCGGCCGGTGGTCATCGCGGCCACGGTGCCACCGTCGGTGTTGAAGTTCTCACCCGACACGTACGACGCGGCGTCGCTGTTGAGGAAGATGAGCGGCCACGCCTGCTCGGCAGGGGTCGAACGACGGCCGAGGCCCTGCGCGAACAGGTCGATGATCGTGCCACCCCCGGCGAGGTCCTCGAACGCGGGCATCATCGGCGTGTCGGTCGGGCCGGGGCTGATGCAGTTGAGCCGGATGCCGTGCTGGGCGAAGTCCATCGCGGTGTTCATCGTCCAGATGATGAGCGCCTCTTTCGACGGGCTGTACCCGCTGGCGATCTCCTCCGGGTGCTCCTCGATCCACGTCTTCGCCTCGGCGAAGTCCTTGGTGGTCACGAGGGGCAGCCACTTGGCGATGTTGAGGAGGTAGCCGCTGCCTGCGGTCGACGAGATGCTGGCGATCGCGCTGCCCTCGCTCATGTGCGGTGCGACCAGCGTCGCGAGGTGCCGCGGCGCGGCGAAGTTCACGAGCATGGTGTCGATGTCGGAGAATGGCGGCCCGGGCAGGCCCGCGCAGTTGAACAGGGCGTCGATCTGGCCGCCGATCTTCTCGATCGCGGCGGCCGCGGCGTCGGGATCGCGCAGGTCGACGATCTGGTGACTGGCGACGTCGACCGGCGGATCCTTCAGGTCGATCACGTGGATCTCGGCGCCGAGATCCTTCAGACCGGTGACCGTGGCCGCGCCCATCCCGGCGCCACCCCCGCCACTCACGACCACCCGCTTGCCTTCGTAGCTGAAGGGATTTGCCATTGCGGACCTCCTCGACGTCTAAGGACGGGCGCACACTACCCGGGTCCGCCCGAGCCGTCAGAGCGACCCGCGCCCGCGACGCACCCCGAACGCGCGCCCGCGTTCGATCAGAGGCCGGGGCTCGAGTGCATGATCCCGCCGTCGGCGAAGATCGTGGTCGCGGTGAGGTAGGCGGCACCGTCGCCGGCGGCGAACGCGACGACCTCGGCGATCTCCTCGGGCTTGGCCATGCGGCCGGCGGGGATCGCGGCGTCGAGCACCTTCATCTTCGCGGGGTCGTTCATCGTCGACGTGTTGATGGGCGTCTCCACCGCGCCGGGGCCCACGCCGATCACCTGGATCCCGTGCGGCCCGAGCTCGACACCCGAGGTGCGGGTGAGCATGCGCATCCCGCCCTTCGACAGGCAGTACGCGGTGTTGCCGGGCATGGGCCAGTCCTCGTGCACCGAGGTGATGTTGACGACGCGTCCGCCACCGCCCTGGGCGATCATCTGCTTGGCCGCGAGCTGCGTACCGAAGAACGCGCTCTTGAGGTTGATCGACAGCACCTTCTCGTACTGGGCCTCGGTGGTGTCGAGGATCGACGAGCGGGTCTCGACCCCGGCGTTGTTCACCATGATGTCGACGCGCCCGAACTCCTTCACCGCGGTGGCGATGAGACGTTCGAGGTCTTCGATCTTGCTCACGTCGGCCTCCACGCCGATGGCCTGCACACCGAGGCCGTGGAGCTGCTGTTCGAGGTCTTCGGTGGCCTGCGGGTTGGCCACGTAGTCGATCACGATGTTGGCACCGTGCCCGGCCAGCGCGATGGCGATGGCCTTGCCGATGCCGCTGTTCCCACCGGTGACGATGGCGACTTTTCCGTCGAGACTCATGTTGTTGCTCCCGTTGTTGTCCGGCGAGGGGTACTCACGCGAGGGGTACTCACGCGAGGGTGTTCAGGCGAGGCGGTCGGCGAGGTGCTCACCGACGCGGATCGCGTTGGCCATCGCGGTGAGCGCGGGGTTCACCGCACCGATGCTCGGGAAGAAGCTGGTGTCGACCACGTAGAGGTTGTCGACCTCGTGGGCCTTGCAGTGCTCGTCGAGCACCGACGTGGCCGGGTCGGCGCCGAAGCGGCACGTGCCCGCCTGGTGCGCGACCCCGGCGATCGGGATGCTCATGTCCATGTAGAAGTTCTTGTCGAGCACGTGGTGCTGCGCCATGCCCACGTGGTTCAGGATTTGCTTGAGCTCGTGGTAGAGGCGGTCGGCTTCGTCGTCGTTGGTCGACGAGTACGCGAGGTGCACCTGGCCGTCGCCGTCGAGGGTCACCCGGTTGTCGGCGCGGGGGAGGTCCTCGGTGGTGAGCCAGAAGTCGACCGCGTGCTCAGCGGTGTCGGCGAGGCTCCAGTGCGGGGCCAACATGGTGAGCTTGGGCTCCTCGCCCTTCATCGCCGCCGCGTTCGACTTGCCCACCATCTGGATGTTGCCGGCCGGCCATTCGTAGTCGTCGGTGGCGAAGTAGAAGTCGTTGATCGCGAGCGTCTTCTGGAAGGTGGTCTCGTTCAGCTCCTTGGCGAGGGCGACGACCGCCTTGCTGTTGTGGAACATGTAGTTGCGGCCCACCTGGTCGGAGCCGTTGGCGAGACCGTTCGGGTGTTGGTCGTTGGCCGAGGCGAGGAGCAGCTTGGCGCTGTTGCTGGCGCCGGCCGACACGACCACGACGTCGGCTTCGTAGACCTCGCGGCTGCCGTTGCGGGTGACGACGACGCCGGTGACGGTTCGGCCCGACGCGTCGGTCTCCAACTGGGTGACCTCCGCGTTCACGAGCAGGGTCACGTTGGGGAGATCGAGGATGGGCCGGACCGCGATGGTCTCGGCGTCGGACTTCGCGTGCACCAGGCACGGGTAGCCGTCGCACCACGAGCAGCGGATGCACGCGCTCCGGCCGCGGTCGGCCTCGTCGAGCAGGATGCCGCACGGAGCCGCGAACGGGTGGTAACCGCCCGATTCCAGGTCGTCGAACAGCTGCTGGATGCGCGGCTCGTGCGACACCGCCGGCCACGGGTACTGCTTGCTCCAATGGCCCTCGATGGGGTCGTCGCCGTGGTGGCCGTGCACCTGGTAGAGCCACTCGGCCTTGGTGTAATACGGCTCGAGGTCGTCGTAGGTGATCGGCCACGCGGGCGAGACGCCGTCGACGTGTTGGAGGTCGCCGAAGTCGTCGGGCCGGAGGCGGTAGAGGGCGGCGCCGTACAACTTGGTCGCGCCACCGACGTAGTAGTGGACCTGCGGCTGGAACGCGGCGCCGTCGGAGTCGTACCAGGTGTCGGGGGAGATGTACTTGCCGTCGATGAACACCGGCTCCGGGTTCCAGTTGTCCATTTCGCGGGGGAGGAAGTCGCCCCGTTCGAGGAGGAGGATCTGTTTCCCGGAGCTGGCGAGGGTGTGGGCGAGGGTGCCGCCACCGGCGCCGGTGCCGATCACGATCACGTCGAAGCGCTCGGGCATGGGGGGATTCCTTACGTCGACTCCTCGGGCACTCTGGATCCTGCCGCGGGGTCGAGGCTGACGACATCGCCCAAAGGGGGTGATCACGGCCGAGGCCGGTCGTGTCAGACTCGGCGCATGGCCATCTTCCCGACCATCGCCGACTACGCCTTCCTCTCCGATTGCGAGGTGAGCTGCCTCGTCGCCCCCAACAGTGCGGTCGAGTGGCTCTGCCTGCCCCGCCCCGACGCGCCGAGTGTGTTCGGCGCGCTGCTCGACCGGTCAGCCGGGTTCTTCCACTTCGGGCCGGCCAACGTCGAGGTCCCCAACCAGCGGCGGTACGTGCCCGGCACCAACGTGCTCGAGACGACCTGGCACACCACGACCGGCTGGCTCATCGTGCAGGACCTGCTCGTCGTCGGGCCCGCACCCACCGAGCACCGCCGCGAGAACTATCGGCGCGTACCCGGCGACACCATGGCCCAGGGCACGCTGCTGCGGATCGCCACGTGCTGCAGCGGGCGGGTCGATCTCCAGGTGAACTGCATCCCGCAGTTCGAGTACGGCAAGACGCCAGGGGAGTGGAGCTACGACAACGAAGGGTATGAGCGGGTCACGGTGCGCAGCGGCGACCTCGCGCTCGAGCTCGCGGGCAGCCTGCGGCTCGGGATCCTCGGCCCCCGATCCTACGGGCGCACGACGCTGGAGCACGGGGAGGTCGCGTGGCTCGCGCTGTCGTGGGGCGGCAACGGCCCGACGACCGAAGAGGAGGCGCTCGCGCAGCTGGGCGACGACCGAGAAGTTCTGGCGCGACTGGCTGAGCCTCGCCCAGTTCGCGGACCACTCGTGGCGTCCCTACATCGAGCGGAGCGCGCTCGCGCTCAAGGGCCTCAGCTACGCGCCGACCGGCGCGGTCATGGCCGCGGGCACGACCTCGTTGCCCGAGACGCCCGGCGGCGAGCGCAACTGGGACTACCGCTACACCTGGATCCGTGACACCGCGTTCATGCTGCGGGCGCTGCACGATCTCGGGTTCGACTGGGAGGCGTTCGAGTACTTCGCGCTTCCTCATCGAAGCGATCGCGGCCGGCAGTGGGAGCGGCGACGGCTGGGAACTGCAGATCATGTACGGGATCGGCGGTGAGACCGATCTCACCGAGCACACGCTCGATCATCTGTCGGGATACCGGAACTCGCGGCCTGTGCGCATCGGCAACGGCGCGTACGACCAGCACCAGCACGACGTCTGGGGGATGCTGCTCGACTCGGTGGCATCGCACCTGAAGCGGGGCGGCCAGATCCCCCAGGCGCGTGGACCGGTCTCGTCGTCGCTCGTCGAGAAGGCGATCGAACGGTTTCCCGAACCCGACCAGGGCATCTGGGAGATGCGGGGCGACCCGAAGCATTTCGTGGCGTCGAAGGTGATGTGCTGGGTCGCGGTCGATCGGGGCGTCAAGCTGGCGACCGAGCGCGGAGACACCGAGCGCGTCGAACGGTGGCAGAAGGCGGCCGACGACGATGAAGGCCGAGATCATCGAGAAGGGGGTCGACGACCGCGGTTCGTTCACGCAGTACTACGGCACGAAGGATCTCGACGCGTCGTTGCTGCTGATCCCGATCATGGGCTTCCTCCCGCCCGACGACGAACGCGTCCGTACCACCGTGCTGGCGATCGCCGACGAGCTGACGCAGGACGGCCTGGTACTGCGCTACAAGGTCGAGTCCACCGACGACGGTCTCTCCGGGGTGGAGGGCACGTTCACCATCTGTTCGTTCTGGTTGGTGTCGGCCCTCGCCATGATCGATGAGGTCGACCGTGCCCGGGCGCTGTTCGAGAAGCTCATCTCGTTCGCCGGCCCCCTGCACCTGTACGCCGAGGAGATCGACGTGTCGACCGGCCAGCACCTCGGCAACTTCCCGCAGGCGTTCACGCACCTGGCGCTGATCGACGCCGCCACCCGGCTGATCGCACTGGAAAAGGCCAACGCGTGAGCGGTGCGCCCGAGCTGCGGCACCGGGTGGTCGTCGTGGGCGGCGGGTTCGGCGGCCTCCCCGCGTGCCGGTACCTCGGTGCGCTGCCCGTCGACGTCACCCTGATCGACCGGCGCAACCACCATCTGTTCCAACCGCTGCTCTACCAGGTCGCGACCGGCATCCTGTCGCCCGGCCAGGTCGCGCCCGCGCTGCGCAGCGTGTTGCGCAAGCACAAGAACGTGAAGGTGGAGTTGGCCGAGGTCGACGGCTTCGACCTCGAGCGTCGCGTCGTGAAGGCGAAGCGCCTGTCGATCCTCGACATGGAGATCCCCTACGACACCCTCATCGTGGCCGCCGGCGCGGGCCAGTCCTACTTCGGTCACGACGAGTTCGCGATGTTCGCGCCGGGCATGAAGACGCTCGACGACGCGCTCGAGCTGAAGCGCCGGATCTTCGGCGCGTTCGAGATGGCCGAGATCTCGATCGACGAGAAGGAACAGCGGGAGTGGCTCACGATCGCGGTCGTGGGCGCCGGCCCCACCGGGTGTGAGGTCGCGGGGCAGATCCGCGAGCTCGCGACCCGCAGCCTCAGCCGCGACTTCCGCACGTTCGACCCCGCCAAGATGCGCGTGCTGCTGCTCGACGGCGGTGACGAGCCGCTGGCCACGTTCGGGCACTCGCTCTCGAAGGCCGCGGCGCGCGCGCTGGAGAAGCTCGGCGTCGAGTTGCACATGGGCGCGCGCGTGACGGGGGTCGATGCCTTCGGCGTCGAGGTGACTACCAAGCAGGGCACCGAGCACATCCCGGCCCGCACCACGATCTGGGCGGCCGGGGTGCAGGCGTCGCCGCTGGCCAAGTTGCTCGCCGACGCGTGCGGGGCCGAGGTCGACCGCGCCGGACGCATCAAGGTGCTGCCCGATCTCACGCTCCCGGGCCACCCCGAGGTGTTCGCGGTCGGCGACATGACCTCGCTCAACGGCCTCCCCGGTGTCGCCGAGGTGGCGATGCAGGGCAGCCTCCACGCCGCCCACACCATTGGTCGCCGACTGCGCGGTCACGAGGTCGCCAAGCCGTTCGAGTACCGCGACCTCGGCAGCGTGGCCACCATCGGGCGCTTCCGGGCCATCTTCAGCTGGCGTCGGATCCACCTGAGCGGGCTGCCCGCCTGGGTCGTGTGGCTGTTCGTGCACCTCGCGTTCCTCAACGGGTTCGGCAACCGCTTCACTACGTTGATGCGCTGGCTGCGCTGGATGGTCGGCCGCAACCGGGTGGAGCGCACGTTCAGCGTCGGTCACACCGGGGGCGACCTGAGCACGCCCGACGCAGTCCGTCGGCAGCTGCTCCCGAACCCGTACCCGGAGATCAAGGCCACGATGGACGCCGGCGGCACGGCGGGCACTCCGGCGCCCGCCCCGGCGCCTGCTCCCGCGCCGGACCCGGCCCCCGACCCGTCCTGAGCGGCGCCCGATGCGGGTGTTCACCACCAGCCATCTCGAGGATCCGCGCGACGTCCGCACGGTGTACCCGCGCCTGGAGACGATCGGGTACGACGGCGTGTTCAGCTTCGAGGCGAAGCACGATCCGTTCCTCCCGCTCGCGGTGGCAGCCGAGCACACGCACACGGTGCAGCTCGGCACCGCGATCGCGATCGCGTTCGCCCGCAATCCCATGACGCTCGCCTACCTCGGCAACGACCTCCAGCTCGTCACCGGGGGACGCTTCGTGCTCGGACTCGGGTCGCAGATCCGCCCCCACGTGGTCAGCCGGTTCAGCTCGGTGTGGTCGGAGCCGGCGCGGCGGATGCGGGAGATGGTGCAGGCCATCGGTGCGGTGTGGACGGCATGGGAGACCGGCGGCGCGCTCGCGTTCGAGGGCGACTTCTACCGTCACACCCTGATGACGCCGGCGTTCGATCCCGGACCCAACGAGTTCGGGAGACCGCCGGTGTACGTCGGCGGATTCGGCCCGCGCATGGTCGAGGTCGCGGGCGAAGTGGCCGACGGGCTCATCGCGCACCCATTCACCACGCGCGAGTCGTTGGAGACGGTCACCCTGCCCGCGCTCGAACGCGGCATCGCCCGCGCCGGCCGCAGCCGCACCGACGTGCAGGTGATCTGCGTCACGCTCATCGTGAGCGCCGTTCGCGACGAGGACCTCGAGCGGATCAAGAACGTGGCGCGGGGCCAGCTCGCGTTCTACGGCTCCACTCCGGCCTACCGCTCGACCCTCGACACCCATGGGTGGGGTGATCTCCACCGCGAGCTCAACCGGCTCTCGAAGCAGGGACGCTGGGACGACATGGCGCTGCTCATCGACGACGACATCCTCGAAGCGGTCGCGGTGGTCGGACCGCCGGCCTCGATCGCACCGGCGTTGCGCCGACGGCTCGCGGGTATCGCCGATGGTGTGAGCCTCACCAACAACCGGTCACCCGACCCCGATCACTGGGCCGGCGTGGTCGCCGACCTGCGCGCCGGCTGACGCGAGCTACACGCGGGGCGCGGGGGCGATGAGCTCGATGGCGACGCCGTCGGGATCGCGGAGCTGCAACGACGGCTTGCGGTCCTCGAGCACGATCCCGGGGTGCTTGATGCCGGCATCGGTCAGGTGGTCGGCCCAGTCCTGCAGGATCTCGCCGTCGTGCACCGCGAACGCGAGGTGGTCGACGACGTCGCCGGGATCGTCGGGCATCGCGCCACCTCGCTGCATGAGCAGGATGACGAGGTGGCTGGGGCGGTGGTGCAACCCGACGTAGCTGCCGTCGTCGGCGGTGACGAACGGTTCGAGGCCGAGCACGGTCTCGTACCACTCGCGGCTGGCGTCGACGTCGGAGACCATGAGCTGGAAGTGGGAGAAGCCGAGCAGGGGAGTGTCCATGCCTGCCATCTTGGCACCCGGCGGCCGCTCGCGGGATCGTCGGTTAGGCCACCACGCCCGCGGCTCGCAGGTCGGCGGCGCGATCACCGAGGCCGAGCTCCTCGAGGACGGCGTCGGTGTCGCCGCCCAGTGCGGGCGCGGCGGCGCCGAGCCCGGCCGGAGTCGCGTCGAACCGCGCGGGATGACGTGGCTGGCGGATCCGGCCCACCACGGGACTCACGTCGTCGACGAGGAGCCCGATGGCGCGGGCGTGGGGATCGTCGGCGAGCTCGGCCGGCGACAGCACCACGCCGCACGGCACCCGTTCGGCCTCCATGCGCGCCATGCCCTCGGCGGTCGTCATCGTGCGGGCCACCTCGTGGCACCGTTCGTTGAGCGGGCGGCTGACCTCGGGGTGCTGCTGGCGCAACGAGGGCGACGCGACGCGCGGATCGTCCCAGCCGTCGACGCCGAACGCGCGACACATGCCGAAGAAGTCGGAGTTGGCGGTCGGCGTGGCGACTCCCCACCCGTCGAGGAACTGGAACGGCCGGGCGCCGGCGGAGAAGCTTGCGGGCTGGGAGCCGTCGCCGTCGCGCAGGACCTCGTTGCCCGCGCCGTCGACCCAGAGGAACGACACCACCGCATCGAGCATCGACAGCCGAACGTGTTGGCCACCGTGACCGCGCTCCCGCGCCAGGAGCGCGGCGGTGATCGCCTGCGACGCGGTGAGCGCGGTGACCTTGTCGGCGATCACCTGGCGCACGAACGCGGGAGTCCCGGTAGCCGGATCGGCCTGGCTCCAGCCCAGACCGCCGTACGCCTGGATCACGGTGTCGTAGGCGCCCTTGTGCGCGTACGGCCCGACGTCGCCGAAGCCGGAGATCGACACGTAGACGAGGTCGTCGCGACGGACGTCGTCGTACCCGATGCCGAGCTTCTCGGCGACACCTGGCCGCCAGTTCTGCACCACGACGTCGCTGCGCGCGGCCAGCGCCCGCACGATCTCCACGCCCGTCGCGTCGTCGAGGTTCACCGCGATGCACCGCTTGCCGCGGTTGCAGACCTGGTACAGCGCGCTGACGCCGTCGATCTGCACGCCGATCCAACGACCGATGTCGCCGATGCCCGGCCGCTCGACCTTCACCACGTCGGCGCCCTGGTCGGCGAGCAGCGCGACGGCATACGGGCCGGTCGCGGCGATGGAGAGATCGAGGATGCGGATCCCGCTCAGTGGTCCGGTCGTGGTCCCGGTGGTCGTCATGGCGCGCAACGTACACGGGCGCGACGCGCGCCGCACCAAAAGCTAGAGTCCGACTTCATTCGCGATCGGGGGGACTTTCGATGAGCACGGCCGGCATCCACATCTCCGGGTTCGGGATCAACGTCGACGACCTCGATCGTTCGGTCGACTTCTACACCCGCGTGCTCGGCCTGCAGGAGAAGTTCAAGATCGACATCGGTGAGCTGCACGAGGTGCTCGTCGCGGGCGAGGGCGACGCATCGTCGATCCTGCTCGTGAAGCACACCGACCGCGCCGGGAGCCCGGTGCCAGGGAGTGGCTTCGAGAAGATCGTGTTCCTCACCGACGACGTCGCCGCGCTCTACCAGCAGGCGATCACCGAGGGCGGCGCATCGGTGCGCGAACCGCAGCCCATGGCGGAGATGGGCGTCACCATCGCGTTGGTGCACGATCCCGACGGCTACCTGCTCGAGTTGATCCAGCAGGATCCGGCCGGCGGTACCGCCATCGCCTGAGCGGCGCCGCCGGCGAGTGCGCCAGGCGCGGGCAGGTGCCTACGTGATCCGCTTGGTGTAGGCGTCCATGTAGGCGCGCACTTCGTCGCTGGCGGAGGCGATGGTCTGGTTGCGGTTCTCGAGCGCGATGCACGCGGCCATGCTCGGCGTGTCGAGGTTGGCCCACATGACCTCCTTGGTCATGCGCAGACCGATCCCCGTGTACCCGGCGATGCCGTCGGCGAGCGCGAGTGCGGCGTCGAGGAAGCCGTCGTCGTCGAACACCTGCGAGACGATGCCGAGGTGCTCGGCGGTGTCGGCGTCGACGGTGCGACCGGTGACGATGAGATCGAACGCGCGCGACGCGCCGATCAGCCGGGGGAGGAGGTAGGTGACCCCGATGTCGGTGCCGGTGAGCCCGGTCTTGATGAAGGCCGAGCAGAACGTCGCCGAACGCGCCGCCACCCGGAGATCGCACGCGAGCGAGAGCGACAGGCCACCGCCGAACGCAGGCCCGTTGACCGCCGCGACCACGATCTGCGGCGTGGCCCGGATGTGCTGGGTGAGGTTGGCCATGAACGACTGCCCGGTGGCGCCCGCCGGATAGTGCGGGTGCTCACCGGCCGACGGTGGCGTGCCGAACTCCTTGAGGTCGAGACCGGCGCAGAAGCCGCGCCCGGCGCCGGTGAGCACCGCGACCTTGCACGACTCGTCGGCGCCGACGGTGTCGAGCGCGTCGTGCAGGTCGGCCACCAGCTCGAAGCTGATCGCGTTGAGGCGCGCCGGGCGGTCGAGGCGGATGATCCGCACCGCCTCGCTCGGCTGTTCGATGGCGACGGTCGACATCTTGCGCGCGACTCAGGCGAGCCCGGCGAAGTCGACCTGGTTGGTGGTCATCGCCGCGGTGAAGCCGGCGTCGACGAGGAGGTTCACCCCGTTCACGTACACCGCGCCTTCGGTGGCCAGGAACGCCAGCACGGTCGCGACCTCGCGCGCGGTGACGAGCCGGCCGTTCGTCTGCGAGACGTTCCAGTCGATGAGCTTGTCGGTCATCGTCTTGCGGAAGTCGTCGAGCAGCGGGGTGTCGATGGGGGAGGGGCACACGCTGTTCGTGCGGACGCCGCGCGCCATCGTGGCCCGCGAGGAACGCATCGTGTACACCTGCACGAGCTCCTTGGAGAAGAAGTACGGCTCGATGCCGAGATCGCCCTGCGCGGCGTACCACGCGAGGGCGGCGTCCCAGTCGGGGATGTCGAGCAGCTCGGTGATGGTCTCGAGCCGGCTCGGCCACTGACCACCGGCGGTCGACGCGGTGTTCACGATGGCGCCGCCCGCGGGGATGCGGTCGAGCAGTCCCTCGGAGAGCCGGCGCAGGGCGAGGAAGTTCACCGCGAACACCGTCTCGGGCGGGAGGGTGTCGGCCACGCCCGCGTTGTTGAAGAGGGTGTCGACGGGGCCGTCGATGGCGGCGATGGCGCCGTCGACCGCGACCGGGTCCGAGAGGTCGGTCTGCAGGAACACGTCGTGCGGGCCGGTCGGCGCCTTCACGTCGAGCACGGTCACGTGGGCGGCGCCCAGCTCGGCGAGCACGTCGAGCAGACCGGCGCCGACGCCGGTCGCCGCGCCGGTGACGACCACGCGCTTGGCGTCGAAGGTGAAGGGGTTTGCCATTGGGTGTGCCTCCGTCGGGCCGCAGGTAGGAATCTGACACCTTGTCAGATGCCATCCCCCGATGCGACTCCGGGGCCGGCGACGAAGTCGGGGCTGCTGGCCCGGCGGAACGAGAATGGATCGGGCCAGCCCGCGGTCGCGGTCATCGTCGCAGCCTGCCGGGCGATCCGGGCGGGAAGATCGGCGGGCTGCCACCCGTCGACGGGATGCTCGCCGTGGGTGTCGAGCACCGGCTCGTCGAGCTCGTGGAGCAGCTGGAGGCTGTAGGCGATGCGGCCGTGCAGCCGGGCGGCGTCGCACGTCGAAAGGGCGAGCACCGCCTGGGCCATGGTGTCGAGCGGCTCGAAGTAGGTCTCGTCGATCCAGCCGCCGGCCACGAGCGACGGCACCGCGATCGCGGCCTGCGGGGTGAGCGCGTTCACCGCGATGCCCTGGCCCTCGGTCTCCGACGCCGCCGCGATGGTGAGCCGGTTCAGCGCGGCCTTCGACGCGCCGTAGGCCGACCCCGTCTTGGCCGGACGGCTGGTGGGGAACGGTGGGCCGGGTGGGAGCTCGCCCGCGAACGACGTGAGGTTCACGATCCACCCTTCGCCGCGGGCGCGCATCGCCGGCAGCACCTGGCGCATCAGCAACCACGGCGCGAACAGGTTGATCTCCATCAGGAAGTCGAGGTCGTCCTGCGACCAGTCGTCGAGCGGCTTGTAGCCACCGGCGGCGGCGTTGTTCACCAGGATGTCGATCGGCCCCAGCGCGGCCTCCGTGCGCGCCACCGAACGCGTCGCGACCTCCGTCGCGGTCGGCGAGGTCACACGGCACCACGAGTGCGGTGCCGCCGACGCCCTCGATCTCGTCGCGCGTGCGTTCGAGCCCGGCGACGGTCCGCGCGGTGATCGCGACCTTCGCACCCTCGGCAGCCAGCCGCACCGCGGCGACCGTGCCGGTGCCACCCTGGCTCGCGCCCGTCACCAGTGCCACCCGTCCCGCGCATGCGCCTCCCATGCCCCCGGTATAACAACTTCGGTAGGGTGCGCGCATGGCCGACTACACCGAGACCGAGTTGCGCAACCTGCGCGCGGTGCGCCGTTTCCTCAACGAGGAGCCGCCGCCCGACGACAAGTCGGAGCTGTTCGCGGAAGACGGCATCTGGTGGAACGGCCTTCCCCTGGCGCATCGCGACGGTGGCACCGAGCACCGCGGTCGGGACGCGATCCGCAAGCTGCTCCCGTCGCAGAACACCAACGCGCCGCTCGGGCCCGGTCGCGACAAGTACGACATGGCGACGGCCGAGATCGCCGACGTGATCACGCTGGCCGACGGCGACTACGTCGTACGCCAGCAGACCTTCCGCGCCACCACCGTCAGGGGCAAGCAGTACCAGAACACCTATTGCTTCGTGTTCCGCTTCAACGACCGCGGCGAGATCGCGTACCTCACCGAGCACTGGAACACCTGGCACGCCTACCGCGAGCTGTTCAACAACTTCGACGTCGAACCCGCCCACCCTCTCGGCTGACTCCGAACCGCCCTCTCCTTTCCGCAACCTGCGTCGGCAGAGGTCGTATAAGGGCCTCGAACGACGCACGTTCGACTAGCAGTGGGCGCCACCGTCGATGCGGATGGCGGTGCCGGTGACGAAGCGGCCGTCGTCGGATGCGAGCATCGCGATCACCGACGCCACGACGTCGGGCGGCGCGAAGCCCTCGGCCAGGATCGGCGACATCTTGCTGAAGAGACCCCAGTCGGCGTCGGACGGGAGCATCCCCGGTGTGGTCTCGGTGATGCCGCTCTCGATGCTGCCGGGGGCGACGGCGACGGCGCGGATGCCGCGCTTGCCGTACTCGAGCGCGAGGGCGTGGGTCATCGCGTCGATGCCGCCCTTGCTCGCCGCGTAGGCCGCCATGTACGGGTGACCGAACGCGGCCGACGTGGAGCTGAAGTTCACGATCACCGCGTGCTCGCTCTCGAGCAGCGCGGGGATGGCGGCACGGGTCACGAGGAACGTACCGGTGAGGTTCACGTTGATCACCAGGTTCCACAGGTCGAGGCTGCACTCGTGCGTGTGCGCGGAACGCAGGATGCCGGCCGCGTTGACCAGCACGTCGAGCCCGCCGAGCCGGCCCACCGTGGCGGTCATCGTCTCGCCGACCGCGGCCTCGTCGGCGATGTCGAGCACGCCGGTGGTGAGGCGGTCGGCGATGCCGTCGGCCTCGGCCAGCTCGACGGTGTGATCGAGGCCCTTGCCGTCGACGTCGACGGTGTGCACGGTGCCGGCCTCGCGCAGCAGGCGCAGCACGGTGGCTCGGCCGATGCCCGAGCCGCCACCGGTGACGATGATGCGCCGGTCGTCGAATCTCTCCATGGTGGTGCTCCGATCAGAAACAGGTGAATCTGCCGCTGTCTCTTCTAGCATTCATCCGATGATCGAGACGCTGCGGTCAGTCCTCAAGTTCCGCCGCCTCGAACTCGACCCGGTGGCGCGACGCCTGGCCCGAGTCGCCAATGTCGACGATCTGCGCACGATCGCCCGTCGCCGTCTGCCGCGCGGCGTGTTCGACTACATCGACGGCGGTGCGGAGGACGAACGCACGCTGGCCGAGAACGCGGCCGCCTACGCCCGCATCGAGTTCCGGCCGCGGGTGCTGCGCGGCGTCGGCGCCGTCGACCCGTCGACCACCCTGCTCGGCCGCGAGCTCCCGTTGCCGCTCGCGCTCGCACCCACCGGGTTCACCCGCATCGCCGATCCCGACGGCGAGCTGGCGGTGGCGCGGGCCGCCGACCGGGCCCGCCTGCCGTACACGCTCTCGACGCTCGGGACCCGTTCGATCGAGGAGGTGGCAGCGGTCAGCGGCGGTCGCAAGTGGTTCCAGCTCTACATGTTCCGCGACCGGGGGCTGGTCGAGCAGATGATCAAGCGCGCCGCCGCGGCCGAGTACGAGGCGCTCGTCCTCACCGTCGACCTCGTGGTGCACGGCCGGCGCGAGCGCGACGTCCGCCGCGGCTTCTCGCTGCCGCCGGAGATCGGGCTCGACACGATGATCGAGGGCGCGATCCACCCGAAGTGGACGTGGGACTTCGTGCGCGCCGAACCGATCCGGTTCGCCAACGTCGCCGGCCGCGACGTGGGTGACGGCTCCACCGCAGTCTCGCTCGCCGACTACATCCACACGCAGATGGATCCCGGCCTCTCCTGGGACGACGTCGAGTGGCTGAAGTCGGTGTGGGACGGCCCGCTCGTGATCAAGGGCATCCAGAGCGTCGCCGACGCGCGCCTCGCGGCCGAGCACGAGGTCGCCGCCATCATCCTCTCGAACCACGGCGGTCGACAATTGGATTCGGCGCCCGCCACCGTCGACCTCGTCGCGCCGGTGGTCGACGCGGTCGGCGATCAGGTCGAGGTGATCACCGACGGCGGTGTGCGGCGCGGCAGCGACATCGTCAAGGCGGTGGCGCTCGGAGCCCGCGCGTGCATGATCGGACGCGCGTACCTCTACGGGCTCGGCGCGGCCGGGGAGCGCGGGGTCGACTACGTGCTCAACCTGCTCGACGCCGACGTGCGCCGCACCATGGCCCTGATCGGTGCCCGCACGGTGGCCGATCTCACCCCGGAGCTGGTTCAGCGCCCGGGTACGGTGCCGCCGTCGACGGTGTAGAGCTGCCCGGTGATCCACGACCCCTGGTCGGAACAGAGGTAGACGGTCATCCACGCGATGTCGTCGCCGGAGCCGGCCCGCCGGAGCGGGATCATGCGGGTCACGAGGTTGTCCCACTCCGGGCCGCGCGGGATGTCGTCCATGCGGTACGTGTCGATGATGCCGGGGCAGATCGCGTTCACGCGCACACCGCTGGGGCCGAGCTCGCCCGACATCGCGCTGGTCAGCGCGTGGATCCCGGCCTTCGACGCCGCGTAGGCCGCGGTGCGGGGCGCCATCATCTTCCCGCCGATCGACGAGATGTTGACGATGCTGCCGCCGTCACCCTGGGCGACGATGCGCCGGGCGAAAGCGCGGCTCATGTAGAAGGTGCCGTTGAGGTTCACGTCGATCACGGTGCGCCATTGCTCGACCTCGAGGTCGACGACGGGGACGCGATCGTCGCCGCGGGCGGCACCGGCGTTGTTGACGACGATGTCGACGCGCCCGAGCTCGTCGACCACGCGGGCCGCGAGCAGGTCGACCGCGTCGGGGTCCGAGACGTCGCTCACGACCGCGAGGGCGCGGCGGCCAAGGGCCCGGACCTCGTCGGCCACGGAGTCGATGTCGCGCCAGCCGACCGCCTTCTCGTCGTCGGGATAGCGCTCGGGGGCGCGCCCGGTACCGGTGAGCACGACGTCGCACCCGGCGCGCGCCAGCTCCACCGCGATGGGGCGGCCGATCGACCGCATCCGGCCCGCCCCGGTGACCACCGCCACCTTGTCTTCGAGACCGGTGAGCATCAAGCCCGCCATGGGCACCCGCCTTTCCTGCTGTGGGTCAGCCGCAGATGTCCGGCACCGGCGGTGAGTCTGTCAGAGTGGAGTTCGGTCCCGACGGCCCGGGGCGAGAGGAGACGCGCGTGGAGACCACGAAGCTGAACGGCGCGCTGGCGGCGCGTGTGACCGGCATCGACTGGGACGCCGGCCTGCGCGACGGCGACCTGAAGGAGATCGCCGACGCACTCGCCGAGCACGGAGTGCTGGCGGTGGCGGCAGCCGGGATGCGGCCCGAGCAGCACGTGCAACTGGCCGCGCACTTCGGCGAGCTCGAACACCACGCGTTCTTCGAGAACCAGGGCCCGGGCCGCGAGCACATCACCGTGCTCGACTCCGCGCGCGGCGACAAGTCGAGCATGTGGCACATCGACGAGCAGTTCCTCGAGCGACCGCCGATCGTGACGATGACCCACGCGCTGCAGGTGCCGGCGTTCGGCGGCGACACCTCGTTCATCAGCCTCCACGCCGCGTACGACGGCCTCTCGCCCAAGATGCAGGGCTATCTCGACGGTCTGTATGCGGTGCACGACCTCGCGCGCATCGCCGAGATGGTCTGGCAGGGCGGCCACGGCGGGCCGGAGCAGTTCGCGGAATCGCTGCTGAAGGGCAAGCAGGCGAGTCATCCCGTCGTGCTCGTCCACCCCGTCACCGGGCGCCAGGCGCTCTACGTGTCGCCCACCTACACCCGCTTCATCCAGGGGATCTCGATGGGCGAGAGCCGGGCGATCCTCGGCTACCTGTACGAACACGTGCAGCGACCGGAGTTCGCGTACCGGCACCGGTGGGAGGTCGGCGACCTGCTCGTCTGGGACAACCGCAGCGTCATGCACCACGCCGCGTTCGACTACACCGACCGCCGGATCATGCACCGGATCTCCGTGCTCGGGTGACGGCCTGGGAGGCACTCGGTGAATACCGCGAGCTGGCCGGGCACCGGATCTTCACCATCTCGGCGCCGGCGCTCGGCCCCGAGCGCGCCGAACCACTGCTCGTGCTCCACGGTTTCCCCACCTCGTCGTACGACTTCCACTCGGTGCTCGACGACCTGCGCCGGGACCGGCGGGTGCTGCTGCTCGACTTCCTCGGCTACGGGTACTCGGCCAAGCCCGACCTGCGATACTCGATCTCGTTGCAGGCCGACGTCGTCGTCGCGCTCACCACCGAGCTCGGCATCGGCGAAGTCGCGCTGTTGACCCACGACATGGGCGACACCGTCGGTGGCGAGCTGCTGGCGCGCCATATGGACGGTGCGTGGCCGGTGCAGGTGACGCGGCGCGTCCTGGCCAACGGCAGCATCTACATCGACATGGCGCACCTCAGCGCGGGCCAGCAGTTCCTGCTCGCGCTGCCTGACGCGCGCCTGGCCGCGGCCGACGCACTCGGGGCCGACGCGGTCAAGGCGGGACTGACCGCGACGTACAGTGCGGACTCCACGGTCGAAGCCGACGAGCTCGACGCGCACTGGCAGTTGATCGCGCACGCCGACGGCGAGCGCATGCTCCCGAGATTGATCCGCTACATCGAGGACCGTCGGCGCGAC
The DNA here is from genome assembly GCA_963819735.1 of uncultured Actinomycetes bacterium. Lineage (GTDB taxonomy): Bacteria > Actinomycetota > Acidimicrobiia > IMCC26256 > DASPTH01 > CAWFXC01. Next base: position 696,225 of record CAWFXC010000005.1, read on the forward strand.
GAGTCGAGATACACCGGTGCGATCGTCGACCACCCGTCGCCGCTCGGCATCGTGTGGGGCGTCGACGATCCGATTGCGGTCGTCGCCATGGCGACGCGCCTCCAGGCCGAACGCCCGGACGCGTCCCTGAACCTGCTCGACGGGGTAGGCCACTACCCGATGATCGAATCGCCCTCGCGGTTCGCCGACGCCGTCGCGCTCACGCTGCGCCCCTGATTGTCGGCGCGTTGATCGGCAGCGGTGAGCGTCAGCTACCGGCGCGGTCGAGGAGCTTCTGTACCGGCGCGAGATCGAAGGGGTGGCCGGTCATCACGATCAGGTGGGTCGCACCCGCGTCGAGGTAGGCGTCGACGTCGTCGACCTCGGACTGCCCGATGCCGACGGTGCGTTCGATCTCGGCGGGATCGCGCCCGACCTCGGTGCACCACTGGTCGAGCACCTGGTTCTTGTGCGCGAAGTTGGCCGGGGGCCCGAACGTGTTCCAGCCGTCGGCGTGCTCGGCGACCAGCCGGAGCGTGACCTTCTCGCCGCCGCCCCCGATCAGGATCGGCAGCTTCCCGACCGGCGGCGGGTTGAGGACCGCGAGCCGCGACTTGATGCGGGGGAGCGCGTCGCCGAGCGCGTGCAGGCGGCCGATGGCAGTGCCGAAGTCGTAGCCGTACTCGTCGTAATCGCGTTCGAACCAGCCCGACCCGATCCCGAGCACGAGCCGGCCGCCCGACAGCTGCGAGACGGTGCGGGCCATGTCGGCGAGCAGCTCGGGGTTGCGGTACGAATTGCAGCCCACCAGGGCACCGAAGGTCGCGTGTTCGGTGTCGACCGCCATCGCCGCCAGCAACGACCAGCACTCGAAGTGCGCGGCGTCGGGATCGCCGTAGAGCGGGAAGAAGTGGTCCCAGGTCCAGATGCTGTCGACGCCCATCGCGTCGGCCGCCTGCCACGCGGCGCGGATGTCGCCGATGGTGGTGTTCTGCGGCTGGAGTTGGACTCCGACCTTGAAGCTGCCCATGGTGTTCCTCTCGAGCGGGAATTCGCAGGCTAGGGGCCGCGGTCGCAAATAGCCTGGGGTCATGGGCCGGACACGCGAGCGCATCGACGAGAACGTGGCCGCGTTCCTCGAGGAGCAGTCGGTGTTCTTCGTCGGCACCGCGCCGTTGGCGGAGTCGGGGCACGTCAACGTGTCGCCGAAGGGATGCCGGGGCACGTTCGCGGTGATCGATCCCGTGCGCGTGGCCTACCTCGATCTCACCGGTAGCGGCGTCGAGACCATCGCCCACCTGCGGGAGAACGGCCGGATCACCTTGATGTTCTGCGCGTTCGACGGTGCGCCGCGCATCGTGCGGGTCACCGGCACCGGCGAAGCGGTGTTCCCCGACGACGCACGGTTCGCCGTGCTGGCCGCGCGCTTCCCGGAGCTACCGGGCGTGCGGTCGGTGATCGTGGTCGCGGTCGACCGCGTCGCCGACTCGTGCGGGTACGGCGTGCCGCGCATGGAGCTGCTGGGTGAGCGTGACCGGTTGCAGCAATGGTCGCGGAAGCAGGGCGACGCCGGACTGGCCGACTACCGCCGGAAGAACAACGCGTCGAGCATCGACGGGCTCTCCGGGATCACGTGAGCGACACGCACCCGATCGCGATGATCAACGCAGTCACGCTGGTCACCGCCGACATGGCCGAGTCGGTGGCGTTCTACGGCGCACTCGGGTTCGTCGCCAGTGTCGGCGGAGCGGACGCGCCGTTCACGACCTACCCGGTCGGCGCCGGATTCCTCAACGTGCAACTCGACCGTGCCCACGCGCCGGTCCCGGCGATCTGGGGCCGGGTCGTGTTCTGGGTCGACGACGTCGATGCGCTGCACGCGCGCGCCCGCGCACACGGGTACGAGCCCTCGACCGCGCCGTCCGACGCACCGTGGGGTGAGCGCTACTTCCACATCCACGATCCCGACGGCCACGAGCTGAGCTTCGCCCGGCCTCTCTGAGGCGCGGCGGTCGACCGTTCCGTTGGGCGCGCCGCGTCGGTTCAGGCGAGCCGATCGCGGTCGTGGGGTGCGTCCCAGTTCTCGTCGGGGCCTGCGGGCACGATGCGGTGGGTGCGGATGCCGGCGCCGGTGCCGTACGTGCCGCGCTTGATGTGGTCGAGGTTCGTGGTCTCACCGAACGCGGGGCGCTGGTACAGATCGCGCGCGTACGCCCAGAGGTAGGGGTAGTCGACCAGCCGGTGCAGATTGAGCCGGCCGAGGGGAACCGCGACGGCGTCGAAACGGACCAGGTTCACGTAGAGCAGCAGGTCGGCATCGGTGATGGTGTCGCCGGTGAGGAAGCGGTGCGTCGCCAGGTGCGTGTCGAACCGCTCGAGCGCACCGAACACGCGCGCACTCACCGCGTCGTAGTCGGCCTGGGTGGCCGCGCCCATCGCGGCGTAGGCGCCGGTGGCGAGGTTGGCCACGATCTCACCGTTCCACGCGTCGATCTCCGCCCGCTTGCTCTCGGGGTAGAGGGCGACGGTGGGATCGGACCACGCCTCGAAACGGGTCTCGAGGTCGACGGTGAGCGTGGCGTAGTGGTTGCTCACCAACCGCCCGGTGGTGCGGTCCCACAGCGCGGGCACCGAGATGTGCCCGGCGAACGCGGGGTCGGTAGCGAGGTACGCCTCGTGCAGGAGAGTGAAGCCGTTGATCGGGTCGGGCTCGTGGCCTTCTCCCTCGCGGAAGGCCCAGCCCCGGCCGTCGCGCACCGGGTCGACCGCCGACCACGACACGACGTCGTCGAGGCCGCGGAGCTTCAACGCGATGAGTGGCCGCTGCGCCCACGGGCAGTAGAGCGAGAAGTACAGGTGGTAGCGGCCGGGCTCGGCCCGGAAGCCGGTGGAGTCGTCGTCGGCGATGCGGCCGTCGATCGGGTACACGAGGGTGGCCATGTCGCCGTGGCGTACGTAGGCACCGGGCGGGGGTGCGTAGTCGCCGTAGGCCTCGAAGTCGACCGGGCTCGCCACTGGTGCGTTCGTGGTGGTGCTGGGGTTGTGCGAGGTGGTGGTCATGCGGGGGCCTCCTCGAATTCCAGTGCTCAGAGCGTTTGGGTGAAGCCGAGCGCGAGCTCGGCCAGTGCTTCGACGGTGCCGACCGTGCCGGCGGCGCGGTCGGGGTCGGTGAGCGAGATCCGTTTGGCCGCGCCCTGCGAGATCACCGCCAGCTTGTAGGTGGCGAACGCGCGGTAGAAGTCGATGTGCCCGAGGTCGGTGCCGCTGGTGCGGGCGTACCGATCGAGCAGGGTGTCGACGTCGGGGAAGCCGGCGTTGGCGCGGTGGGCCTGCGGGCGGCGGGACCGCCACATGAGCTCCCCGACGTCGCCCCAGTACACCGCGAGCATGCCGACGTCGGCGAGCGGATCGCCGAGGGTCGACATCTCCCAGTCGAGCACCGCGATCATCTGCGTGGGATCGGTGGCGTCGAACATCGTGTTGTTGAAGCTGTAGTCGCCGTGCACGATGGCGTGGCGACCATCGGGCGGGAGCGTGGCTTCGAGCCGTCGCGCCACCTCGTCGACTGCGGGGACGTCGACGAGCACCGAGTTGGCCCACTGCTTCTGCCAGCGTTGGATCTGCCGGGCCATGAAGCCGGCCGGGCGCCCGAACTCGCCGAGCCCGATCGCGTCGTAGTCGGTGCCGTGGAGGCGGGCGAGCACGTCGACCAGCTCGTAGGACGCGGCGAGGCCCTGCGCCTCGGTGATGCCGTCGACCGCGTCGACGTCGTCGTAGACCACGCCGTCGAGGCGCGCCATCAGATAGAACGGCGCGCCGATCACCGTGTCGTCGTCGCACAGCGCGAACTGGCGGGCAACCGGGACGTCGGCCTGCTGCAGTGCGGACTGCACGCGGAACTCGCGCGTCATGTCGTGCGCGGTGGCGAGCACATGACTCAGTGGTGGTCGGCGCAGCACCCAGTCGTTGGCGTCGTCGCGCACGCGGAACGTGAGGTTCGAGGAGCCACCCGCCAACTGGTCGACGCGTACCGGCCCCGATGCTCCGGCGACGTGGTCGGCGATCCACGCGCCGAGCTGCTTCGGCGGTACCGCGGTCTCGATGTCGACCGGATTGGTCTGCTCGGCCATCAGCACCCGCCCGTCAGAAGTTGGTGGCTTCGTTGTCGAGGTACTCGGCGAAGCGCGCGCGCAGCTCGGCCTTCCGGCTCGGCACGTGCGCGCTCGGCCAACCTTCGACCGGCTTGTAGGCCTTGGCCTTCTTGTTGGCCACGAACGCCTTGTGCACCTCGTCGGCACCGTCGGCGATGCGCATCTGACGGGCCATCACGTACATGTTGGCCAGCGGGAGATCGGTCGACCACCCGAGCGCGCCGTGTACCTGGATGGCGCGGTCGATCACGTCGTGCAGCACGCGCGCGCCCCAGAACTTCAACTCCGCGATCTCGACCCGGGCCTTCGACGCACCGAGCTCGTCCCACGTCCATGCGCTGTGCAGGGCCATGAGCCGCAGGGCCCGGATGTCACCCGACGACTCGGCGATCATCTCCTGGATCATCTGCTTCTCGATCAGCAGTTCGCCCTTGGTGGTGCGGCTGATCGCCCGCTCGCACATCATGTCGAACGCGGCCTCGCACTGGCCGACCCACCGCATGGCGTGATGGATGCGGCCGCCGTTGAGGCGCTTCTGGGCGAGCACGAAGCCGTCGCCCTCCTCGCCGACGCGGTTCGTCACCGGGATCCGGCAGTCGCGCAGGATGATCTCGGCGTGCCCACCTCCGCGGAAGTGCCCGGGGTATGGGTGGTGCATGTTGAACACGTCGCGGACGATGTCGAGCCCTGGCGTGCCCTTCGGGATGATGAAGAACGACGCGGCCTTATGCGGCGGGTTGTCGGGATTGGTGACCGCCATCATCAGGATGAAGTCGGCCTTCGACGCGTTCGACGCGAACCACTTGTGCCCGTTGATCACGTATTCGTCGCCGTCGCGTTCGGCGCGCGTCGCGATCATGGTGGGATCGCTGCCGGAGAACTGCGGTTCGGTGAGCGAGAAGCTCGACGTGATGTCGCCGCGCAGGAGCGGCTCGAGCCACTCCTTCTTCTGCGCGTCGGTACCGCCGATCGCGATCAACTCGCTGTTGCCCGAGTCGGGGGCCTGGTTGCCGAACACCGAGGGCGCGGGGCCGCAGCGACCGAGGATCTCGTGCATCAGCGCGAGCTTGACCTGGCCGTAGCCCTGCCCGCCGAGCTCGGGATCGAGGTGACACGCCCAGAGGCCGCGGTCGCGCACCTGCTGCTGGAGTGGCGCGATGGCGCGCTTCCACGACTCGTCGGTCATGTCGTCGTAGAACAGCGAGAGCGGCTCGATCTCCTCGTCGACGAACGTGCGCATCCACGCCAATTGCTCCGCGAATTCCGGGTCGGTCGAGAAGTCCCAAGCCATGGGGCGGAGTATAAGGTCACTCGCCGCCCGGCATCTGGGGACCGGCACGCCAGTCGCGTGCGAGAGGAGAACGTGGTGGGACAACTCGACGGACGCGTAGCGGTGATCACCGGTGGTGGGCGAGGCATCGGGCGGGAGATCGCGCTGCGCTATGCGGCGGAGGGCGCCACCGTCGTGATCTCGTCGCGCACGGCCAGTGACCTCGAAGCCGTGCTCGCGCGCATCGTCGACGCCGGCGGCGGGCCCGGACACTTCGTCGTCGCCGACGCGATGGATCGCGACGACGCACGGCGGCCCGTCGCCGAAGCGATCGCGCAGTTCGGTCGCGTCGATGTGCTCGTCAACAACGTGGGCGGCACCGTCGGGCGGGCGCACGATCCGTTCACCGGCGACGACGCGAGCTTCGAGGGCACGCTGGTGTTGTGCCTCACGTCGGCGTGGTGGACGACGCGTGAGGCGTTGCCGGGGATGCGCGAGCAGGGGTCGGGCCGCATCATCAACATCGGGTCGGGCGCGTCGAAGGGCACCGGGGGCTCGTTGGCGTACACCACCGGCAAGCACGGCCTGGTGGGCTTCACCAAGCAGCTGGCGGCGGCGGCCGCCCCGCACGGCATCACCGTCAATTGTCTGTGCCCGGGGTGGACGAACACGTCGCTGCTCGACTTCGAGCGCATCGCCAAGCGCGACGGGATCACCGCCGAGGAGGCGGAGGCCCGGGCGGCGAGCCAGTCGTTGCAGAACCGGGTGCTCGAGCCGGAAGAGCTGGCGGGGATGGCCACGCTGCTCGCGGGCGACGACGGCCGCGGCATCACCGGCCAGGTGATCAGCGTCGACGGTGGCTACCGGGTCTGAGCGGGCGGTTCAGTACTTGAGCATGCCGCCGGCGACCACGTGGTCGTCGCCGGTGGTGTACGACGACGCGTCCGACGCGAAGTAGAGCGCGGCGCCGACGATCTCGCGGCAGTCGGCGACCCGCTTCAGCAGGGTGGCGGCGGCGGAGCGGTCGACGAACTCGGTGTCGAACTTGGCGGTGCCGCGCATCATCTCGGAGTCGAACGGCCCGGGGCTCAGCGTGTTGACGCGGATGCCGAGGGGAGCCCACTCCTTGGCCATGACCTTCGTGTAGTTGACGAGCGCGGCTTTCACCGACGTGTACGCGCCGACGTTGGGGCCGCCGGCGTACGCGCCGACGGTGGCCACGTTGATGACGCTCCCGCGACCCTGCGCACCCATGATCGGCGCGACCAGCCCCGCGAGGCGGACCGGACCGCGGAGGTTCACCTCGTAGAGCTTGTCGATGTACTCGCGCGTCATGTCGATCACCGACATCTGGCCGGGATGGATGCCGGCGTTGTTCACGAGCACGTCGATGCGGCCGAACCGTTCCATCACCGCGTCGACGAACGGGGGGACGGCGTCCCAGTCGCCCATGTGGCAGGCCGCGCCGAGCGCGGACTGCCCGGTCGCGGCTTCGATCTCGGCCGCGGTCTGCTCGCACAGCGCCTGATTGCGGCTGGACACGACGACCGACGCGCCGGCTTGCGCGAAGCCTTCCACCATGGCGCGGCCGAGGCCCTTCGTGGAGCCGGTGACGATCGCGACGCGACCTTCGAGACTGAACAGATCGACGAGTGACTGGTCCATGAGCGGGAGCCTAAGGTACGCGCCGATGACGACGGAGCAGACCCACATCACTCCCGCGATGCGCGGTGTGGTCGGGCAGGAGTTGCGCCGGCGCACGTCGTTCCCGGTCAGCGAATCCGACATCCGGCGGTGGGCGATCGCGGTCTACTACCCGCAGCCGCCGCCCGAGTTCTTCTGGGACGCCGCGTACGCCGCATCCACGTCGCACGGTGGCATCGTCGCCCCCGAAGACTTCAATCCGTTCGCGTGGATGGAGGCGCCGGATCCCGACGGCGCCCCGCGACGGCGCGACACGCGCGGGGATTCCCGTCGCCCGAGCGGCAACTGGGCATCGACGGCCCCGAGCTCCCGTCGGTCATCAACGGCGGCACCGAGGTCGAGTACGGCGTGCGCATGCGGCCGGGTGACGTGATCACGGCGGTGTCGCGGTTGGCGGAGTACTCCGAGCGGCCGGGCCGGCTCGGTCTGATGTTGTTCACCGTCACCGAGGACTCTTGGACGAATCAGCGCGGTGAACCGGTGAAGACCCACCGCACCACCATGATCAGGTACTAGGAGCGGGAGCGCGCGTCATGGCCGTCGACAGGGCAATGATCACACCGGGTACCGAGATCCCGACGTTCGTGCGCACGACCGGGTTCCACAACTGGAATCGCTTCGCGGCGGTGAACGACGAGTTCGTGCCCATCCACATGGACGAGGAGGCCGGCCGCGCCGCGGGCTTCGCGGGTGCGTTCGGCATGGGCAACCTGCTCACGTCGTACCTGCACAACATGCTGCGCGACTGGATCGGCGACGACGGCCGGATCGTGTCGCTCTCGTGCAGCTTCCGCGCGCCGAACAACCGGGGGATGACGGTCGAGGCGCGCGGGAAGGTCGTCGACGTCCGCGAGGAGGGCGGCGTGACCTTCGTCGATCTCGACGTCGCGGTCGTCGACCACGACGCGCCCGACACCGTGCTCGCCCCCGGCCGCGCCACCGTCGCCCTCGCCTGAGCTTCGCCCTCTTCCCCCCGCCTCTTCCGCCCGCGAGTTTGTGTGGGTCAGGGGAGGACGAGCACCTTGCACTGGTCCTTCGATTCGGTGAGCTCGCGGAACGCGTCGTTTACCCCGTCGAGGGGGATCCGTTGGGTGACGAACGGTGACGGATCGATCGTGCCGCGCCCGATGGCGTCGACCACGTACCCGAACTCGCGGCGCGTGTAGTAGACGACGTACCCGACCGACAGCTCCTTCATGATGGCGACGAAGGGGAGGTAGGGATCGGGTTTGGTGCACACCCCGGCGATGATCACGCGGCCGTGGAGCTTGGCCGCGTGCATGCAGATGTCGGTCATGCCGGGCAGCCCGACGCACTCGAAGACCACGTCGAAGCGCGCGTCGATCGTCTCCTCGGTGGGATCGAGGGTGCGCGTGGCGCCGAGCGCGGCGGCGGCGGCGCGTCGCTCGGGCGAAGGGTCCGACACCACAAGCTCGCCCGCGCCGAGGGCGAGGGCCCACGTGAGCACCGCGAGGCCGACGGGGCCCGCACCCACGACGAGCACCGCGTCGGCCGATTTGAGTTGCGCCCGCTCGACCGCGTGGAGCCCGACCGCGAGCGGCTCGACCAGCGCGCCGAGGCCGTCGTCGATGTGTTCGGGGAGCGCGAACGACTCCCGGGCACTCACTCGCACGAACTCGGCGTAGCCCCCCGAGCTGCCGCCGACGCCGATCAGGTCGGTGGTCGCACAGTGCGCGGGCTCGCCGGCCAGGCACGCCGCGCACGTGCCGCACCCGATCACCGGGAGCGCGGCCACTTGCTGACCCACGCGCCAGTCGGCGGCGGCCTCGGCGCCCACCGCAACGACGGTGCCGCAGAACTCGTGCCCCATCACGATCCCCACCGGCATGTTCGGCCGGGCCTTGAGGTCTGACCCGCAGATGCCGCACGCGGTGACCTGGAGCAGGAGCTCGGCCGGGCCGGGCGACGGGTCGGCGACGTCGACAATCTCCATCTCGTGCGATTCGGTGACGACGGCAGCGCGCATGGCGACCTCTCTCTGATCCGGTGACGCGGGTGGCCGTGCGGACTGTAGGCCCATGTCGTTAGGCTCGCCCGGTGGCGGCGCTCGAGGTGTTGATCGACGGGCTCGACTTCGGCGAAGGCCCCCGGTGGCACGACGGCCGGCTCTGGTACTCCGACTTCCTCCAGCACGCGGTGTTCACCGTGACCGTCGACGGCCACCGTGACACCGCGGTGGAGATCGACGATCAGCCGAGTGGCCTCGGATGGCTACCCGACGGACGGCTCCTGCTCGTATCGATGCACGACCAGAAGGTGCTGCGACGCGAGGACGACGGCACGCTGGTGGAACACGCCGACCTGTCGGGAGTCGCGACCGCCCCGTGCAACGACATGGTCGTGGCAGCCGACGGGACGGCGTACGTCGGCAACTTCGGCTTCGACGTGTTCGGGGGTGGGTCGGCGCAAGAAGCGGCGCTGGCGCGGGTGACGCCGAACGGCGAGGTCAGGGTGGCGGCCGAGGGGATGCGCTTCCCGAACGGGAGCGTGATCACTCCCGACGGTCGCACCCTGATCGTCGGTGAGTCGTTCGGGCGCTGCTACACCGCGTTCGCCATCGGTTCAGATGGCGTGCTGAGCGGACGACGGACGTGGGCCGAGTTGCCCGATCGGTCGCCCGACGGGTGCACGCTCGATGCCGAGGGTGCGATCTGGTTCGCCAACGCGGCGGGCACGACGGTGGCGCGAGTCCGCGAGGGTGGCGAGATCACCGACGAGATCGAGATCGGGCAGCCGACGTTCGCGTGCGCGCTCGGTGGTGACGACGGCCGCACGTTGTTCGTGGTGTCGGCCGACGGGCCACCAGTACCCGAGGCGGCGGGGAGTGGTACCGGGAAGATCCGGACGCTGCGGGTCGATGTGCCGCACGCCGGCCTGCCCTAGGAGCCGCCGGCTCCCGGGTCGCGGATCACGGGCGTCTCGCGTGTCGCGGGTGCTTCGGGGACGAGGAAGTAGCGGTCGGCCTGCTCGCGCGGTGCGGGCGGCGGGGAGGTCGAGGCCGACGGTGGCGGCCAGCGATTCGATGCTGCGCAGGTCCTTACGCGCGAGCTCGGCGAAGAACTCGGCGCGCTCGCGCTCGTCGGCGGGTGCGGTCGCGTCGAGCCGGCGATTGGTCGGACGCGAGAACGGAAACCAGAAGAACTGATCGACGAGGTTGGTCGATTCGGTGAGGTGGCGCACGGTGGCGGCATCGACGCCGAGCGTCTCGGCGAGCAGAAGCGTCTCGTTCGCCGCACACAGCGCGAGGTAGCTGAGCAGGTTCTTGATCAGCTTGAGGTTCATCCCCGCGCCGAGCGGGCCGGCATGGATGACCTCCTTGGAGAAGGCGTCGAGCACCGGGCGGGCGGTGTCGATGACGGCGGCGTCGCCCCCGACCGTGGTCACCAGCGTTCCGCTGTGCGCCGACGGCGATCCGCCGGCCACCCCGGCGTCGACAACCGCGATCCCGAGCGGTTCGGCGTGGGCCGCGAGCTGGGGCACGGAGTCGGCGTCGACCGTGCTGCACACGCACACGACGGTCCCGGGACGCGCCGCGGTGGCGATGCCGTCGGTGCCGAACAGGACGTCCTCCACTTGGTGTTGGTCGAAGACCACCACGCAGATCACGTCGGCCGCCGCCGCCACCTCGCCGGGGGAGTGCGCGCCCCGGATCCGTCGCACCGAATCGCCCGACGATTCGCCGGAATCAGCCGAATCGCCCACCGATTCGCCGGAATCCGACGATTCGGCCACCGATTCGGTGGAACCCGACGATTCGTCGGTGGATTCGCCGGAATCAGCCGAATCGCCCACCGATTCGCCGGATTCGCCGGGCGAATCGAGCAGCGAATCGAGCACCGCGGCGACGGCCTCGGGCCGGATGTCGTAGACGGTGAGCGGCAGGCCGGCGCGGGCAATGCTGGCGGCGATGCCGGAGCCCATGAGCCCGAGTCCGATCACTCCTGCGCGTGTCGCCATGGCGTCACTCTCGCACGCCGCTGTCCGCGTTGGACTCCATGTCGACGCTCGAGTCGCTCGTGCCGATCGCGGGCGTGGCCTCGTAGGCTGCCGCCGCAGGTTCGGGAATCGGGCGGTCGCGACCCGGAGGGGTGACGAGAGTGGCGAAGCGCACGCGCATCGGCAGCGTGAACGTGGCCCAACAACTCGCCCGTCGTCGGCTCCCGCGCAGCGTGTACTCCTTCATCGAGGGCGGCACGGAAGCCGAATCGACCGTCGCCGACAATCTCCGCGCCTTTCGCGACATCGAGTTCCGCCCCCGCGCCGCGGTGGAGACCGCCGACCGGGGCCTGGCCCGCACCGTGCTCGGCGATCACCTCTCGATGCCGGTCGTGGTCGCGCCCACGGGGATGATCCGCATGGCCCACCGCGGCGCCGAGGTCGCGGCAGCCCGCGCCGCGGGCAAGGCGGGGACGGCCATCGGGATCAGCACCCTCTCGAGCTACCCGATCGAGGACATCGCCGCCGCCACGACCGGGCCGGTGTGGTACCAGGTGTACTTCGCCGGCGGACGCGCCGGCGCCGAGATCGCCATCGACCGCGCGCAGCGCGCCGGGTGCACCGCGCTGCTCCTCACCGTCGACCTCGCGCAGGCCGCGGGCCGGGAACGCTCGCTGCGCGGCGGCCGGATCCCGAGCCGGGTCGACCTCAAGACCGCCCTCGCGTACGCGCCCGAGATGCTGGTGCGGCCGGCGTGGACGCTCGACTTCCTGCGCGACGGCCTGCGCGTCGACACCCCGAACGTCCAGACCACGCCGGGTGGGCCGCCGCTCTCCGCGGCCGCGGCGTCGGCGAGCATGTACGGCGCCACGCCCACGTGGGCCGATCTCGCGTGGATCAAGGATCAGTGGCGCGGCCCGCTGGCGGTGAAGGGTGTGCTCTCGGGCGACGACGCCCGACTCGCGGTCGACCACGGTGCCGACGCCGTCATCGTGTCGAACCACGGGGGCAACGCGCTCGACGGCACGCCCGCGACGTTGCGAGTGCTCCCCGAGGTGCTCGGCGCGGTGGGTGACCGCACCGAGGTGCTGGTCGACGGCGGCGTCCGTCGCGGGGCCGACGTGGTGAAGGCGCTCGCGCTCGGCGCGCGCGCCGTGCTCATCGGGCGGGCGTACGTGTGGGGTCTCGCCGCCGCGGGGGAGGCGGGGGTCACCGACATCCTGGAGATGTTCCGCGCCGGGATCGACCGCACGCTCGCGTTGCTCGGTTGCCCGTCGATCGACGACCTCGATCCGTCGTACCTTCGCCTCCCCCCGTGGGCCGGGGGCTGACGCTCCGATCCGTCAGCTGCCGGGCGCGGCGGCGATGGCTCGGAGCATCTCGCGGTACGCCTCCGGGAGATCGTCGTCGGGAGGGCGCTGGATGGCGGTCAGGTCGCTCGTGCCGTAGGAGTCCTCGCCGATCAGCGCGCCCGACTCGTCGAACGGCCAGAGGACCACGACCCGATTGGTCACGAGGTAGTGACCGTCGACATCGTCGACGTCGTAGCCGCGCGCACGCGCGATCGCACCGGGAATGATCCCGCGCATCGCGTTCTCGGTGACGACGCAGCCGTCGTCGACCACGATCCGATCCTTGCGCGACTCGAAGAAGCCCCCACCCGACGCGACGAAGCCGACGTAGTAGGCACGCACCGCATCGAGACCCTTCGGGCCCCGGGCGCGATGGCAATGTCCGGCCCACCGGGACTGCGCCCCGCCTCCTCGCTACCTCCTCGCTCGCTGCGCTCGCGTTTATCGGAAGGCTTCGTCGGCGGCACTCCGTCCCGCTGTGCCTCGACGACCTCCGACTGCTGATCTTCTGCGAACGGACCGGGGTCAAGCACTCAGCCGGTGGCCTCGCCGGTCAGTTGTTCACCATGTCGGAAGAGAGGGCGGCGGCGGCGGTGGCCAGCAAGCGGCCGGCGCGGCGTTCGCGGTCGGCCGGAAGCCGCGAGGTGGGTGCGGTGATCCCCAGCGCACCGACCGGTGCACCGCCCGCGAGCACGGCGACGCCGACGCTCATCGTGCCCGGCGCGAGGTCGCGTGACTTGCGCGACCAGCCGCGCCGACGGACGTCGGCCAGCTCGGCGAGCAATGTGTCGTCGACGGTGAGGTCGGGGAACCGGCCGAGGTCGGCGGGCGGGAACTGGGCGAGGATCGCCCGACCGAGCGCACCGGTGTCGGTAGGCACGACCATCCCGGGGTGCGGCGCAGTGCGCAGGAGTTGCGGGCTCTCGGCGGTATCGACGATGACGACGCGCGCGCCGTCGAGCACCGCGAACAGCGCGGTCTCACCGGTGTCGTCGCGCAAGCCGTCGAGCGCGGCGCGGGCCCGCTCGCGCAACCCCGAGTGACGTTCGGCGCGCGACGCGACAACCAGCGGACGGGCGGTGAGCTCCCAGCGGGTGGGCTCGTCGCCGACCGGCTGGATCCATCCCGCGGCCTGGAGCGTGACGAGCGCCCGTTGCACCGCGCTCTTGTCGTCGCCGAGTGCGCGCGAGAGGTCGGCGACGCCGATCGGTTGGCGTTCGGCCACCGCTTCGAGCACGACGAGCGCGCGTTGGACGCTCTGGATCGGCTTGACCCCCACCGGTGCGCTCCCTACTCTGGCGAGCCGTATTGCAACGCGATACATCGTATCGCAACACGATACGCCGACGGATCTGCGATGTAGCAGCGATGGATCAGCGGTACCCGAGCAAGGGGAACGGTGGGAAGGGAAATGAGAGTCATGACGGCGATGAGGGCGAGAGAAGAGGCACGCCGCGCGTCGTCTCGACCGCGTCGGGGGAGGGCGGTACGGTGACGGCCTTGCGCGCCGAGGACCCCCTGCCGCCGTACTCGGGGACCCGGGTGGTCGATCTCTCCACCGGTATCCGTGGCGGCTACTGCACGAAGTTGCTCGCCGACATCGGCTGCGACGTGATCAAGGTCGAGCCACCCGACGGTGATCCGATGCGGCGGTGGTCGGCATCGGGATCCCACGGTGCCGACGGCGATCCCGACGGCGCGCTGTTCCGCTTCCTGCACGCGTCGAAGCGATCGGTGGTGGCTGACCCGTTCACCGACGACGGTCGGGCGCGGATCCTGGCGTTGGTGAAGGGCGCCGACGTGGTGGTCGAGAGCTGTGCCCCGGGTGTTGCCGAGGCCGCGGGCTACGGCATCGACGCGCTGCGCGCAGTCGAACCGGGGGTGACCCTCGTGTCGATCTCCGACTTCGGCCGCGGCGGCCCCTGGACCGACCGCGTCGCGACCGAGTTCACCCTGCAGGGTTGGTCGGGGTCGATGTCGTCGCGCGGCGTGGCCGAACGTCCACCGCTGCAGGCGGGCGGCCGCACCGGCGAGTGGATCACCGGCACCCTCGCCGCGCTGGCCACGCTCACCTTCCTCCAGCAGTCGGTGATCTCGGGCGTCGGTGACCACCTCGACGTGTCGATGCTCGAGGCGATCATGGTCACGCACACCACGTACGCGGCGTTGGCGGGCTGGCTCGACGGCCGGGGCCCGGTGCCGAACATGCGCACCATCGAGCTGCCGTCGATCGAGCCGGCGAAGGACGGGTGGATCGGCTTCTGCACCGTGGCCGGCCAGCAGTTCCTCGACTTCTGCGTGCTGGTCGAGCACCCGGAGTGGATGGACGATCCTGACTGGACGAGCCAGATCGGTCGCCAGGCGCGGCGGGCCGAGTTCCGTGCCGCGGTCGCCGAGTGGACCCAGCCGCGCACCGTCGACGAGATCCTCGAGCTCGGGTCACTGATGCGCATCCCGGTGGCGCCGATCGGCCGGGGCGACACCATCCCGTACTTCGACCACTTCGTGGCCACCGAGACCTACGTGCCCAACCCGCGGGGCGGATTCCTGCAGCCGACCGTCGCGTACCGGTTGCACGGCGCGGCGACCCGCCCCTTCGGCCCCGCCCCCCACCTCGGCGAGCACGACGCCCTGATCGAGCCCGCCGCGCCCCGCACTCCTTCCTTCACTTCTTCTTCTTCTTCTTCTTCTTCCTCCTCCTCCTCCTCCGACTCGATTTCCTCCAGCGCACTTGGCGACGCCAGCGGAGGTGAAAGCGCCGGAGGTGAAAGAGCTGGCGCGTGGCCCCGGGCTTTGGCGACGGCGGCCAAGCCGTTGGCCGGGTTGCGCATCGCCGACTTCACCGCGTGGTGGGCCGGGCCGTTCGCCGCGCACTGGTGCGCGCTGATGGGCGCCGACGTGATTCACGTCGAGTCCGCGCAGCGCCCCGACGGCATGCGCACCGCGTCGTCCAAACCGCCGGGCAGCGACCAGTGGTACGAGTGGTCGAGCGTGTTCCACGGCGCCAACTCCAACAAGCGCGGCATCACCACCGACCTCACCCGCCCCGAAGGTCGTGAGCTGGCGCGTCGCTTGATCGCGGAGTCCGACGTCGTGATCGAAAACTTCTCGCCCCGGGTGATGGACCAGTTCGGCCTCGGGTGGGACGAGCTCTCGGCACTCAAGCCCGATCTCGTGATGGTGCGCATGCCCGCGTTCGGACTCACCGGCCCGTGGCGCGACCGCACCGGATTCGCGCAGACGATGGAGCAGGTGTCGGGCATGGCGTGGATGACCGGCTTCGCCGACGCGCCGCTGATCCCGCGCGGGCCGTGCGATCCGCTCGCGGGCATGCACGCGATGATCGGACTGATGGGCGCGCTCGAACACCGGCGCCGCACCGGCGAGGGTCAGCTGGTCGAGGTCGCGATGGTGAAGGCCGCGCTCAACATCGCGGCCGAGGTGGTGATCGAGCAGAGCGCGTATGGCGTCGCGCTCGAACGTGCGGGGAACCGCGGGCCGCTGGCCGCGCCCCAGGGCACGTACCGCTGCCTCGATGATCCGGCCGGCCTCGACCTCCCCGACCGCGGCGAGCGCTGGCTGTGCATCGCGATCACGAACGACGACGAGTGGCGGGCACTGCGGAGAGCGCTGGGTGAGCCGGCATGGGCGAGCGCTCCGAAGCTCGAAACCGTCGACGGCCGCCGCAGCGCGCACGACGAGATCGACGCCGCGCTGTCGGACTGGGCGGCGACGCAAACCGTCGAGCACGCGGTCGAGCAGCTGTGGGCGGCCGGAGTACCGGTGGCGCCGGTGTGGGCGGGGCGGGCCAACGATCAGCTCGTGCAGCCCCGGGCGCGCGGTTTCTTCGAGCGGGCCGAGCACCCGGTCACCGGCGCGGAGGACCTCTGGGGCATGCCGGTCGCCGCGCTCACCCGGCCGGATTGGCAGTGGATCGAACGCCCGCCGCCCACCCTCGGCCAACACAACGACGAAGTGCTGCGCGACGTGCTCGGCCTGTCCGACGGCGAGATCACGGAGCTCCGCACCCAACAGATCATCGGGGAGACATGGCTGTACTGACCGACGTCGAGCTGGTCGAGCGCCTGGGCCACGTCGTCGTTGACCGCGACAATGCCGACTTCTACCGCGGGTGGCTCGACGAGGATTTGCGGCTCAACCGGTGCGCCGACTGCGGGCGGTGGCACCACCCGCCGCGCCCGATGTGCCCGTCGTGCTGGTCGTGGAACGTGGTGCCGACGCCGGTGAGCGGGCGGGGCACGGTGCACCTGCTGATCCGGCTGCACCAGGGGCCGCCGGCGCCCGGGGTCGACTACGCGGCGGCGCCGTACCCGGTGGTGACCGTGGAGTTGGAAGAGCAAGTAGGGCTGCGCTTCACCAGCACGGTGATCGACTGCCCACCCGACAACATCGCGATCGGCATGCCGGTCGAGCTCACCTGGATCGACCGCCACGGCTCACCCTTCCCCGTCTTCCGGCCCCGCGCTTCTTCTTCTTCCCCGAGCACCGCTCGTCCTTCTAGCTCCACGACCATCGCCGATTCTGTCTCCGGGCTCGCCCCGGCACCGGAAGAGGGAGGTGTGGCATGAGCATTCGCAATCCGATCAAGGATCAGGTGGCGATCGTCGGGGTTGCCAGTACCGGTTTCTCGCGTACGAACGAGCGGTCGTCGTTGGCGCTCGCGCTCGATGCGTCGACGCGCGCCATCCGCGACGCCGGCCTCACCGCGGCCGACATCGACGGCATCGTCGCCATCGGCGAACCGGGGGCGCCGGGCCCGCAGCAGCTCGCGTCGGCGCTCGGCACCCCGACCATCACGCACTTCACGAAGCCGACCCCGGTCGTGATGTTCTCGATCATCGACGCGATGAACGC
Organism: uncultured Actinomycetes bacterium; assembly: GCA_963819735.1. GTDB lineage: Bacteria > Actinomycetota > Acidimicrobiia > IMCC26256 > DASPTH01 > CAWFXC01. The sequence continues at coordinate 713,513 of CAWFXC010000005.1, forward strand.
GATCTACTCGGGCTCCGCCGACACCGTGCTCGTGTGCGCGTCGATGATGCGATTGCCCTGGGCGTCGCGCTCCGCGGCCAACGATCCGTTCCGGCGCCGGGTGCCGTCGAGCACGCCGACGATGCCCGAGAATGTGAGCATGGCGGTGGGCTACACCGCGTGGGCAAGCCGCTACCTCTACGAGTACGGCGTGACGCGCGAGGGGTTCGGACGCATCGCGGTGAACGGCCGCACCAACGCGGCGAAGAATCCCCTGGCCGCAATCACCGCGCCGATCACGCTCGACGACTACTACGCGGCGCGCATGATCCGTGATCCGCTGTGCATGCTCGACATGGACCTACCGGTCGACGGTGCCGACGCGTTCGTGCTCACGACCGCGGAGCGCGCCCGTTCGATGCCGCACCCGCCGGTGCTCATCCACGCGGCGACGGCCGGCCTGATCGACGGCAACGACGAGGACCAGCTCCCGAGCCTGGCCCGGCACGGCCAGCACGTGGTGGTCGAGACGTTGCGGGCGAAGAGCGACCTCTGGCTCGACGATGTCGACGTGTACTACCCGTACGACGGGTTCACGATCATCACCGTGGGTTGGATCGAGAACACCGGATGGTGCAAGCCGGGGGAGGCGGGGCGGTTTCTCGCCGAGCATTGGGACGAGGCGTCGAACCGGGTGCTGATCGACGGGCGGATCCCGGTGAACTCGCACGGCGGATCACTGTCGGAGGGCGGTACCCGCGGGACCGGTCACGTACGCGAGGCGGTGGTGCAGCTCCGCGGCGACGCGGGGGAGCGTCAGGTGCCGGGGGCGAAGACCGCGCTCGTCACGCCCGGCGGCTTCTTCTTCAACTCCCAAGGCGCCATCCTCCGCACTGGCTAAGCAAGGAGCTCGGCGAGGTTGGGTACGAGCTCGTGGCTGGTCTTGGGGTTGAGGCACACCCGCTGCAGGGTGCGGGGCTCGTCGACGGGGAAGGCGTGGCGGCCGTGGTGCAACGCCACGTTGTCCCACACCAGGACGTCGCCGACGTCCCAGCGGTGTTCGTAGACGTTGTCGTCGCCGTAGAGCACCGCATAGACCTCGGCGAGCAGCGCCTCACTCGCGTCGGGGTCGAGGCCGAGCACCCAGTCGGTGTGCATCTCGTTGGCGTTGATCACGGGCGCGCCGGTGCGCGGGTGCGGGCCCACGAAGCTTCGTTCGGTGCACGGCGAGCCGGGTGACACGTCGGCGGCGCGCATGCGGCGGTCGGTGGGGAGCTTGAAGTCGTAGACGTTGAGCACGCGGCGCGGCTCGATGCGCGCCCGGAGGTCGGGCGCCATGCGGTCCAGCGCGCCCATTGCGTCGGCGAAGCGGGTCGGGGCGCCGTTGGCGGGCACTGCGAGCGCGTGCAGCGAGAGGCCGTGCACCGGCTCGTCGGTGAAGGCGAAGTCGGAGTGGAACGGCAGCGCGCCCTCGGGGACCACGGCATCGGCCCGCACGTTCGACACGTACCCGAACCGCCCGGTTTTCTCGGGCGCGATCGGGCCGAAGTGCCCCGCCAGTGCCACCTGCTGGTCGCCGGTGAGCTGCTGCGCACGGAACAGCAGGAGATGACGACGGTCGAATGCCGTGCGGAGCTCGGCCACCTGCTCCGGCGAGAGCGGTTCGCGCGCGTCGACGCCCTCCACCTCCACACCCACCGGGCCGGCCATGTCGACGATCCGCATCACTGCCACCTGCTGTTCCTCGCCGCGCCCTCACGCTGGGCTCTACGGTACTGAGGTCGCGAACCACTCGTCGCGACCGGCCGGGGGAGTGACGCATGCAGCACGAACTGGTGATCAGGGGCGGCACCGTGGTCGACGGCACCGGTGCCCCGGCCCGTACCGCCGACATCGGGATCGACGGCGGGCAGATCACCGAGGTCGGGCGGATCGATGCCGGTCGGGGCGGTGGCACGCGGGAGATCGACGCCGACGGGCTGCTCGTCACCCCGGGGTTCGTCGATCCGCACACCCACTTCGATGGCCAGGTCACGTGGGACCCGCTGCTCACTCCGTCGAGTTGGCACGGAGTCACGACCGCGGTGCTCGGCAACTGCGGCGTGGGATTCGCGCCGGTGCGCCGCGACCGCCACGATTTCCTGATCCAGTTGATGGAGGGCGTGGAGGACATTCCCGGCACCGCGCTGCACGAGGGCATCACGTGGGAGTGGGAGACGTTCCCCGAGTACCTCGACGCCCTCGACCGCTTCCCGCGTTCGATCGACGTCGCCGCCCAGCTTCCCCACGGCGCGCTGCGCACCTACGTGATGGACGAACGGGGCGCCGACGACGAGACGGCCACTCCGGCCGACCTGGCCCGCATGGCCGAGCTGGCGGGCGAGGCGATCCGCGCCGGCGCCATCGGCTTCTCGACCAACCGCCTGGCTTCGCACACCGCGAAGGACGGCCGCCCGGTCCCGGGCACCTACGCGGGCGACGAGGAGCTGGCCGCCATCGGGCGCGCGGTGGCCGACGCGGGCGGGGGCGTGGTGGAGATCGTCTCGTCGGAGGCCATGGGCATGAAGCCCGGCGGCTATCACGCCGACGTCGACTGGGCCGCGGGCTTCTCTCGCGAGTTCGGCCTGCCGGTAACGCTCTGTCTCACGCAGATCGACAACATCCCGGACCTCTGGCAGGACGTGCTCGGCTGGATCGTCGAGCACCGGGCCGATGGCGCCGATGTGTCGGCGCAGGTCGCGGGCCGCCCGCTCGGCATCCTCCTCGGCCTCACCACCAAGCACGTCTTCGAAGGCCGCACCGCCTACGAGGAAGTGGCCCACCTCCCGATCCCCGAACGGGCCCGGGCCCTCGCCGATCCCGAGCGGCGCCGGCGCATCCTCGCGGAGTCGGATGTGCGCGTCGGCGTGGCCCGCCTCGCGCTGCGCATGCCCGACAAGGCCTACCCCCTGGGCGACGTCCCGAACTACGAACCGCCACCCGAGACCAGCATCGCGGGCATCGCCGCGGCCACCGGCCGCACGGTCGAGGACGTCTACTACGACGAGCTCATCGCCCGCGACGGTCGCAACCTCGTGCAGTTCGCGCTCGGCGGCTACGCCAACCAGAACCTCGATCACATCCACACCATGCTCTCGCATCCCGATGCGATCCTCGGTCTGGCCGACGGCGGCGCGCACTGTGGCCTGATCTGCGATGCGTCGGTGTACACCACGGTGGTGTCGTACTGGGTACGCAACCGCACCCGTGGTCCCCGCCTCCCGCTCGAGCTCGCCGTGGCCAAGATGACGAGCGGCCCCGCCGCCCTCTACGGACTCACCGACCGCGGCACCATCGCGCCGGGCAAGAAGGCCGACCTCAACGTGATCGACGAACAACGCCTCGGCCTCCATCTCCCCGAGGTGGTCTACGACCTGCCGACCGGTGCGCCGCGCGTGATCCAGCGCGCCGACGGCTACGTCGCCACCCTTGTGAACGGCGAGATCACCCTCCGCGAAGGTGAGCACACCGATGCCCGCCCCGGCCGACTGGTCCGCCGCGGCCGCACCTCACCGGCCTGATACTCGCCTTATCCTGCGCGCCCGTGCCGTGGGCGTCCCTCGCCGCGCCCTGCAATCGTCGCCGGCTACGGCGGCGCCCGCTTCGGTTTTCGGGACCCGAGGAGGCCCGCGCGGCGGTCGGCTTCGGTCTTCACCCAGTGATGGGGCGGACATTTGGGCTTCACGTTGTCGAATGTCGTGAGCCCGCCGTGGGCGACCGGGTCGACGTGATCCCATTCGAGGCGGTAGCGCCGGTCGCAGCCATCCTCCACGCAGGTGACGCCGTCGAGATCGGGGAGTGGCCCCAACTCCAACGCCGTGCGGAGCTCGGCGGGCCGGTGACGTCCGAGGTGGGCGACGGTGTCGATCTTCACGCCGTCGTGCAGCACGATCTTCAGGAACGCGCCGTCGGCGAGCTCCCGTATCGTCGACACCGGCACCGGGCCGCCACCCACGATGTGACTCAGTTCGTCGCCGACCGAGTAACCGCGCCGGAACGCCGCCAACTCGCACACCAGCACGAGTTCGATCGCTCGGGATCTCGGCCGACGTTTCCCTCCCGATCCTCCGTCGGGCTTCTGCGGTTCGACCGGTGCCTCGACCATCGTGAGGAAGGCGTTCGCCGCGTACGCCTCGCGCGATTCGACCCCGTTCTTCTTGCGCCTCTCCGCTCGCTGCACGCGGTCGGTCTCGCGGTCGAGCCGGTTGACGAACGCAACTCCCACCTCCGGCGGCAACGCGAATCGGCCGCACACCATCCCGATGTCGTCGCGCCAGTGCGCCACCTCTCGCCGGCGCCATTGCTCTCGTCGCAGCGCCTCGCGATCCATCGCGCCGACGCGGCGTTTCCTCCCCGCGTCGCGCAACGCGCCGAGTCCTGAGGTACGGGCGACCTTCAGGAGGTCACCCTCGGACCCGGCAACCGCAGACTCGGTGCGCACGATCTCCCGTGCCTGCACGAGGGACAACTCGCCCGCGACGAGCGCGTCGCGTGTTTCCGGACAGTGCTCGACGGCGGCGACCGTCTCCAGCATGTCCCGCGCGTCCTTGATCGACGAGCCGGCATGGCGCGCGACCCACTCGGATGCGTCGGTGAACCCACGGTCGTGTTGCGCGCCGCACTCGGCCGCCCGTACCGCCGCCCGGCCCCGTGCCACCGCGCAGGCCTTCTCCGCCGAAGCGAGCACCTCGACCAGCGCGGCGCAGTCGGCACCCGACCACACGCCCGGATCGAACGCCGCGGCCGCGTCGCGCAACTGTTCAGCGAGCAGACGTAGCGACACGACCCTCCTCCCGGGAATCCGGTGAACGCAACGAACTTGCGGAGGAGAGCCAGAGAACTCACGACGCCAGGCCCTCGAGGCGTCCGCCCACTGTAGCGAACATACGTTCGGTCGGCAAGCCCGGACAGCCCACGTTCGACGTGGGCTCCAGGCCCGCGGCGGCCGCACCGCCGCGGAATGCGTCAGCCGAGACCCAGCACGCGGCGCCACACCGCGAGTCGCTCCACCCCCTCGCGCTGCGTCACCGCGGCGCCGGTCACGATCGCCGACCCGTGGAACGTGCCCGGGAACGAGTGCAGCTCCACCGACACGCCCGCCTCGAGCATCCGCAACGCGTAGATGATGCCCTCGTCGCGCAACGGGTCGAACTCCATCGTCGAAACGTAGGCCGGCGGCAACCCCGCGAGATCGGTGGCGCGCGCCGGCGCGGCGTACGGCGACACGTCACCCCCGTGCGCGTCGCCGAGGTACCAGTGCCAACTCAGCTCCGCCGACGGCCGGCTCCACATCGGCGTGTCGGTGAACCGCTTCATGCTCTCGGTCTCGAGCCGGTCGTCGAGCTCCGGGATCCCGAGGTACTGGAAGCAGATCGCGGGGCCGTCCCGATCGCGGGCCAGCAGCGCGAGACCGGCGGCGAGCCCGCCACCCGCGCTCCCGCCGTTGATGGCGACGCGCGCCGGGTCGACGCCCAACTCGTCGGCGTGCGCATGCAACCACACCAGCGCGGCGTAGCAGTCTTCGATCCCCGCCGGGAACGGGTGCTCGGGCGCGAGCCGGTAATCGACCGACACGACCACCACACCCAGCTGGCGGGCCAGCCCCGCCGAGCCGGCGTGCTCGGTGTCGATGCTCCCCACGAAGAACCCACCACCGTGGATGTAGAGGATGGCGGGCACCGCGGCGGCCGCCCGCTCGCGGGGCGAATACACCCGCACCGTCACGTCGGGCGCGCCCTCGGGGCCCGGGATCGAACGGTTCTCGATGTCGAGCGTCGAGACGTCGACGTCGAGGTTCACCGCGTCGAGGTAGTCGCGGGCCACCGCGCGGGCCGAGACCGCATCGGTGGGCGGGGGATTCACCGCGACCGCGGCGAACTCGGCGAGTTCGGGGTCGAATGCGTATCCGGATGTGGGAAGCTGCGTCGTCATGGGCGGATCGTAGAGGAGGACGCCGATGGGAAGCACGAGCAGCACGAGCGGTACGACGGCCACGAGCGGCACCGCCATCCAGATCAAGGACGTGTCCCACGTGTCGATCGCGGTGTCGAACATGGAGCGCTCGATCGCGTTCTACCGCGAGGTGTTCGGCTGGCAGCAGCTCTTCGACGAGCACATGGAGGGCGATGCGTTCGAGGTCCTCACCGGCGTCGCCGGCGCGGCCGGGCAGGCCTGCGGCGGGCGCATCGGATCGCTCCGGGTCGAGCTCATGCACTTCAACTTCATGCCCGACGTCCCCGCCACCCCGGGCCTCGGGCTGCGAGTCCTTTCGATGGAGGTCGTCGACGCCCACGCCGCCCACGCGGAGCTCGTGGCGCGCGGCGTCCCGGTTTCCGGTCCGCCGGTGGAGGTGTTCGGTGTGCACATGTTCTTCGTGATCGATCCCGACGGCCAGGGCATCGAGATGTGCGAGTACGTACCCGGCGGCCCCGCGTGGGGCGGTGCGTACCGATGACGGCCCCGACCACGCTCGACGAGCTCGGCTTCTACACGCTCGCGGGCGCGCCCGCGTCGACCCGCGCCCTCGTCGACGAAGTGCGCGACGCCGAGGCCCTCGGCCTCGGACACGTGTTCATCTCCGAGCGCCTCAACCTGAAGGAGGCGGCGACGGTCTCCGGCGCGGTCGGTGCGGTCAGCGAACGCATCAAGATCGCCACCGCGGCCACCAACCACAACACGCGTCATCCGACGGTAGTGGCGGCGTACGCGACGACCATGCACAGCCTCACCGGCGGCCGGTTCACGCTGGGCATCGGCCGCGGCTTCGACCGCATGTTCGACGCGATGGGTCTCCCGCACATCACCACCGCGCAGATGGAAGATTTCGTCGGGATCATGCGCCGGCTGTGGCAGGGCGAGATGATCCTCGGCCACGACGGCCCGGCCGGTTCGTGGCCCTACCTCAACCTCGACGCGGTCGAAGGCCTCGACATCCCGATGGGCCTGGTCGCGTTCGGACCGAACTCACTCGCGCTCGGCGGACGCGCGTTCGACCAGGTGGTGCTGCACACCTTCTTCACCGACGAGACGACGGCGCGCTGCGTGCGCGCGGTCAAGGACGCGGCGGAGCAAGCCGGGCGCGACCCGGAGTCGGTGAAGGTCTGGTCGTGCTTCGCCACCGTCGGCGACCACGTTCCGCCCGACCTCCGGCTCAAGAAGACGGTGGGTCGCCTCTCCAGCTATCTGCAGGGCTACGGCGACCTGCTCGCCCGCACGAACGGATGGGACCCGTCGGTGCTCGAGCGCTTCCGCGCCGACCCCCTCGTCGCCAACTTCCAGGGCTCCATCGACGGCAAGGCCACCACCGAGGAGCTCGAGCACATCGCCACACTGATCCCCGATGAGTGGCTGGCGCCGATGGCCGCCGGTTCGCCGGAGCAGTGCGCGGCGGCGGTGCGCAACCAACTCGCGCTGGGGTGCGACGGCGTGATCCTCCACGGCGCGACGCCGCAAGAGCTCGTGCCGGTGGTCGAGGCCTACCGGGCGACCGCGGGCGAGGAAGCGGTGGGCGTCAGGAGTTGACGTCGAGCATGCGCCCCGGCAGCGCGCCGGTGAGCAAACCGTCGACCTGCACCGGCACGCCGTTCACGACGGTGGCGCGGTAGCCGCCCTCGGGCCGACGGAACCGGTTGGACCCGCCCGGCATGTCGGGCACGAACTCGTCGGCGTCCCAGTGCAGCTCGTCGAGCGCGAACACCGCGAGGTCGGCGGCGCGTCCGGGCTCGATCACGCCGCGGTCGTGGAAGCCGAACGCGTCGGCCTGCCGACCGGTGAGCTCGTGGATCGCCTGCTCGAAGCCGAGGTCGCCGCGCTCGCGCACGTGACGGGTGAGCAGGAGGGTGGTGTCGCCCGACGCGCACAGCATCTGCACGTGGGCCCCGGCGTCGGAGGAGCTGATCAGCACGTTGTCGTCGAGCAGCGTGCGCGCCACGCTGTCAGCGTTCGCGTTGGCGACCCCGACCGCCACGATGCCGGGCCGGCAGTCGTTGGCCAGCGCGAAGTCGGCGAGCACGTCCGACGGGTGACCGCCGCGCTCGGCGACGAGATCGGCGAGTGACCGCCCTATCCAGCGCTCGTCGTCGAGATTGGTGACCTCGACGATGCGCACGCGCTCGATGCGGGTGTTCGGGAACATCGACTTCTCGACCGCGTCCCATTCGGCGCGCGCGGCGTCGCGCCACTGCGGATCCGACAACAGGCGACGCTTGGCCTCGGTGCCTTCGGCCTGGATCACGCGGTGCCAGCCCTCGACCATGCGCATGAACATCATGCTGCTGTCCCAGTTGAGGCGGAAGTCGACGGTCCGGGGGGAGAGCTGCGGCCACATCTGCACGCCCTCGGCGCGGTAGCGGCGCGTGCGCTCGAGCCACCGTTCGGTCATGGGGCTGCCGTCGGTGACCGCGAAGCCGGTCCACGTGAGGGGGATGCCGCGGGGGCCGCACCGACTGGCCAGACGATCCATGCCCACCTCGGGCTCGGGGCCGGTGAGGTCGGGCACGAACTCGACGAACCCGCGGCCGTGGGCGGCGAGCACGTCGAGCAGCGCGTCGAGCTCGGCGTCGTCGGCGTTGCGCGACGGCACCTTGCGCCCGCGACGGTCCTCGTCGAAGAACGAGGTGGAGAGGCCCCACGCGCCGGCGTTCATGGCTGCGTCGAGGATCGCGGCCATGCGCGCGTTCTCCTCGGCGGTGGCGGCGCGCTCCACGCGGCTTCGCCCATCACGACGAGGCGGAGCGGGGAGTGGCCCATCAGCGCGGCGATGTTGAGCCCGGTGCCCACGGCGTTGACCGCGTCGCGGTAGCCGGCGTAGTCGTGCCACGTCCACGGCACGTAGTCGGTGAGCGCCTCCGGGGGGACGTCCTCGACGAACGCGAACATGTCGGCGATCGACGCCCGCTGCTCGTCGACCACGGGGAAGAGGGACAACGAGCAGTTGCCCACCAGCGCGGTGGTGACGCCGTGCTGCGGGTTCGGGTCGCACGCGGGATCCCAGAACACCTGCGGGTCGAGGTGGGTGTGGAGGTCGAGGAAGCCGGGGGTGACGACGGCGCCCGACGCGTCGATCTCGTCCTCACCGTCGACGTGCAGCCCGGGCGCGACCTCGGTGATGCGTCCGTCGCGCACGCGCACGTCGGCGGCGTAGCCCGGGGCGCCGGTGCCGTCGATCACGGTGCCGCCGCGGATGATCACATTGTCGTCATGCGTTCCCATGGGTCAGTGGTAGCACATCCCCGGCCCGCCGACGGCCGGGTGCAGGCTCGGCAATCCGGGTGTGGTCTCTCCGGGTGTGGTCTCTCCGGGGTAGACCACGCCGATCTGCCTGCGGATGGTGTCGAGGGTGCGGGTGAGGGTGCACGTCTCGTCGAGTGGGAGCGACGGGCTCTCGGTGAGGCCCTCGCGCACGCAGCGCTGCACCTCCATCGCCTCGTACCGCAGACCCTCGCCCTCGATCGGTGCGTCGTGACGCTCGGCCCCCGCTCCGGTGGTGACCACCAGGTGATCGGGACAGTGCATGAACGCGGGGAGGTCGATCACGCCGTCGGTGCCCGCGATGCGGGCGGTGCACGCCATGCTCACCCGGATGGCGGCCTTCACGACGGCCAGCGCGCCCGACGGGTGGCGGAGCAGCGCGGCCACCTGTTCGTCGACGCCGGTCTCGCCGACGTGGGCCTGCGCCGAGATCGCGTCGGGTGCACCGAGCACCAGCGACGCGAGTTGCACGGGATAGATCCCGAGATCGAGCAGGGCGCCGCCGCCGAGCGTGGGGTCGAACAGGCGGTGGGCGGGATCGATCGGCCGCCGGAAGCCGAAGTCGCCTTCGACGAGCAGCGGTTCGCCGATGACCCGGTCGGCAAGCAACCGGCCGAGCAATTGGTACGACGGGAGGAAGCGGCTCCAGATCGCCTCCATCAGGAAGACACCGCGCGTGCGCGCGGCGTCGATCAACAGCCGGGCTTCGGCTTCGTTGAGCGCAAACGGCTTCTCGCACAGCACGTGCTTGCCCGCTTCGAGGTAGCGCAGCGTGTCGGGCGCGTGCTGCGAATTGGGCGAGGCGACGTAGACGATCTCGACCGCGTCGTCGGCGGCGAGCGCGTCGGCCGACGCGTGCCGGTGGGCGACAGCGAACTCGTCTCCGAACTCGTCGGCCCGCGCCTGCGTGCGTGACGCGACGGCCACGATCTCGGCGTCGTCGAGTTGTTGCAGACCGCGCGCGAACTGGTGCGCGATCTTCCCCGTCGCCGAGATGCCCCACCCGAACGTGGGCTCAGGCACTGACGAGACCGTGCGGCGTGATCAGCGGCAGGTCGAGGTAGGTGACGATGCCGGGCGCCGCCGCGCACACCGCGGGAATTGCGTAGACCGCGGGCATGGCCGTCATTATCATGCCGAGCACCATGTAGTCGGTGAACGACGTGGCCTCGAAGTCGGCGCCGGGGTACACCTCGAGCTTGGTGCGCACGCAGGGCTGACCCTGGATGTCGACGAGGTAGCCGTGCTCGATCGGCCAGTCGGGGTCGAGGGTGCGGCCCTTGCGCCACCGCACCTTCAGCTCGACGATCGTGCGGCCGGCCCGGCGGCCCTGCCAGCTCGCCTCGACGCCGGCGACGCACCCGGCCGCGATCGACCACGAGCCGAGGTCGAGGTCCTCGGTGGTCTGCGCGAACCCGGCGTCACAGCGCACCTCGTCGAGTTCGACACCGAGCGCGTCGGCCATGAGCCGCACCGCGTCGCCGAACACCGCAGTGCCCGTCTCCACCATCGAGGGGAGCTCGGGGTCGTCGATCGGGCGCGCGTATCCGACCGACCGCTCGGTGTCGGGGGAGTCGTAGCCGGTCGAGTCGACCGACTCGAGCACCGAGACCGAGTCGATGCGGTCGCAGAGGCTGCCCGACACGATGCCCAACAGGTTGGCCAGGCCGGGGTTCATGCCCGACCCGAAGATGGAGCTGCGGCCGCTCGCGCACGCGTCGACGATCCGGTCGCGGCCTTCACCGAGCGCGTGGCCGGTGATGAACGCGGCGGTGGCGACGACGTTCACGCCGGCTTCGAGGATGCGGACGAGCTCGTCGACATCGGGCCACTTCGGGTTGTAGATCACGCAATCGGGTGCGAGCGCGAGGAGGGCGTCGACGTCGTCGGTGGCGAGCACACCGATGGGCGCGATGCCCGCGAGCTCGCCGACGTCGCGCCCGACCTTGTCGGTACTCCACGCGTAGCAACCGACCAACTCGAGGTCGGGGTCGCCCACCGTCGCGATCACCGATCGCTGCCCGACGTTGCCGGTCGTCCACTGCACCACCCGGAGAGTCATCGCCGGAGCGTAGACACTCGAGCGGGCCCGGACACCCAGAGCGGGGAGTAGCGTCACCCGCCGTGCCCGTCGACCTCCCCGCGCTCGTCGATCCCGAGCACAGCGTGCTCGTGGTGTTCGAGATGCAACGTGGGGTCGTCGGTGATCTGCACCGCATGCCCGAGTTGGGGCGGGCGGTCGCCGAGTCGGGCATCGTGCCGCGACTGGCCGGCCTGGTGGATACGGCCCGGGGCGTCGGCGTGCGGGTGATCCACGCCATCGTCGAGTGGCGCCCCGACCGGGCCGGGATGATCGTGAGCAGCCCGTTGCTCGCGATCATGACCAAGCACGCCGATCACGTGCTCGCCGGTTCGCCCACCGCGGAGATCGTGCCCGAGCTCGGGCCCGACCCCGCCGACCTCGTCAGCTCCCGCGCCAGTGGTGTGTCGCCGTTCACTGCCACCAACCTCGACCACCTGCTGCGGGCCGAGGGCGCGTCGACGGTGGTGGCGGTGGGCGCGGGTCTCACCCTCGGGATGCTCGGCCTCGCCATCGAGGCGGTCGGGCTGGGCTACTCGGTGGTGATCCCGGCCGACGGCGTGGTCGATGTCGACCCCGAGTACGCGGCGCTGATGTGGGACAAGACGTTCCCGCTGCTGGTGACGCGCACCAACGTGGCGGCGTTGGAAGAGATCTGGCGCGCGCCGCGCTGACCGACGAGCTGACCGGCGACCTGCTTCACATCTCGGGGTAGCCGAACACGTCCATCTCGGGCTGGGTGCGGGCGAGGCTCGAGTAGCGCCGTTCGGCGAACCACCACCGGCCGTCGATCCTCTTGTAGCGGTCGCGGTAGAGCCCGTAGATCAGCGTCCACCGGCCGTCGGCGTGGTGCTGGCGGAGCTCGCTCATGTGCATGCGCCCCGTCGCAACGTCGGGATCGCCGTCGGGCGCGAGGGTGAGCACCGAGTTGAGGATCACGAATTGGAAGAACTCGAACCGGTCGACCTGCTTCGCCACGAAGGTGGCGAACTCCTGCGGTCCGTTGAACACGTACGGCGTGTCGGCACGGACGTCGACGATCACCGACACGTCGGGCAGGAACAGGTCCTCGAGCTCGTTCCACGCGCGCCGGCTGACGACGTCGGCGTACGCGTCCTGCAATCGCCGCACCGAGATGTAGTCGATCGTCTCCTGGGTGGGATCCATGCGCCGGGCTCCTGACTCGCGCTCGTGGGTCGGTTGCTACTCGGCAGGGGTGCGGGGCAGCTGGAAGATGCACGTGCCGCGCGCGAGCACGCGGTCGTCGGCGTCGACGATGCGGGCGTCGGCCACCGCCACCGCGCGTCCGACCCGCACCACTTCGCCGAGCGCGCGGTACGTCGCGCCGATGGCAATCCCGTGCAGGAAGTCGACGTGGAGTGACACCGTCGGGACCGAGGACTTGCGGTCGATGGCGGAGATGACCGCCATCGCCGCGACCTCGTCGACGATCGTCGCCACCAGGCCGCCGTGCACGTTGCCGACGGGATTCGCCATGTCGGGGCCGGGCGTCCACGACACCTCGCTCCGGCCGTCGCCCATGGACACGAACGTCCACCGGGCGAAGCTGGCGAACTCACCCTGCTCGGTCGCCGACATGCCGGCACCCTACGCGCGTCTCACATGAAGTTGCGGGTGTGCAGCGCGGCGAGCTCGACCGCGGCCTGTGGCGGGAAACCGAGACGGCCGAGGCGTCGGCGCCGGCCCTCGGCCATGTCGGCCTGGAGTGTCTCGACGCGCGCGTAGCCACGCGCGATGGCGTTCGGCTCCCACGAACCGGCGGCCAACACGACGAGGGCGTCGAACATGTGCTGGTTCAGCCCCGCGGTGTCGCGCAGGGCGTGGTGGCGGTGCTCGACCGCGGCGCGCAGGCGGTCGCGCAGCTCGGGCTCGACCGCGACCCGATGTTCGAGGTGGGCCTGGCCGAACGCGACGTGGCGCGCTTCGTCCTGCAGTGCCAGCCGCGCCACCGAGCGCGTCACGGGATCGGGGGCGTGGCGTTCGAGGAACGACAACAGGTTCAGGAACGTGCCCTCGCCCAGGACCGAGAGGAGGAAGGTGGCGATCGAGAAGTCGGGCTCGTCGAGCAGCGTGCCGAGCGACGCACGCCCACCGGTACCCGACACGCCGAGCTCATCGCGGCGCAGCAGCGCCCGGCGGGTGAACACCTCGACGTGCCGGGCCTCGTCGGCCACCTGCACCGCGAGGAGTTGCATGACCTCGCGGAAGTACGGGTGGACCCGGCCGAGGAACCGGGCCGGGACCACGAGCGCGGCCTGCTCGTTCTCGATCAGGTAGGTCATCACCTGGACCACCGCGGTCTCGACGTCGTCGGGGTGGTCGATCGGCGCGGTCCAGAGGACCGCGGTCGCCGGGTCCCACTGCGCGGCGACGGCCTGCGCGTACAGGCGCGGTGCGACCTCGGCCCACACGTGGTCACGGTCGGCGAGGTCGAACACGAGCGCGTGCTCGACCGGGCGGCCGGCCTCGACCAGCGCGCCGCGTGCCGCCAGCCCCCACGACGCCTGCGGCTTCGCCACGAGGTCGACGGGTCGCGCGCCGCCCGCCCGTTCGGCGCCGGACCAGCGCGCGTCGAACGCGTCGCCCTTCGCGATGCGAACCGTCGACGAGTCGACGACCTCGCACCCGTGACCCTGCTCGCGACACCACGTCGTGAGGTGAAGCGTCAGGTGCGGATCACGGCCGCACACGTCGAGCGTCGCACCGGTGGGCAGTTCGGCGAGGGCGCGGTCGACGAGGATGGCCGCGCCGCGGTCGACGCCGAGCCGGTCAAGGTCGATATGCATCGGCGGTCACGGCACCCCGGTCGTCGTAGAAGCCGAATCCGTCGACCGCCGCCTCCAGGAGCGCGTAGCCCTCGAGCCGGCCGTCGTACCAGCGCTGGAGTCCCTCGAGGTCGAGGAGCGGCCGCACCACCGGATCGTCGTAGGCCATCGCGAGCAGCAACGCCTGGAAGCGGTCCGACGCGCCGGCCGGCGCCAGCTCGGGCACGACGGTCATGTTGCAGTGGTCGTACGCACCGGTCTGGGCGACGAGCAGCGTGGCCCCGGGGGTCAACACGCCTTCGCGGGTGAACGCGAGGTGGTTGCCGTCGATCATGCAGGCAGCATCGACAGTGCCCGCGACCAACGCCTGCGCGGCCTCGCGTTCACCGCCGATGTGGTCGCCGTGGAGGCCGACGCCGACGTCGAAGCGCTGCACAGCGAAGTCGACGCCAGGGACGAGGCCCGCGGCGCGCAGGTGCGCGAGCGGGAGCAGCGTGGCTTGCGGCGAGTCCATCGCGCCGACCGCGACCGTGCGGCCGCGCAGGTCGTCGACGCGGGTGACATCACCGTCGCGCCGCGTCACGATCACCGACGTGAGATCACGATCGGTGTCGCGCATCGCGATCGCCGCGACCTCGACGCCGGTCGCCGCGCCGAGGCGGCGGGCGCGGACCCAGGCGAGCGGCGAGTTCCACGCGGCATGGATCCGCCCCGCGATCAGATCTTCGACCTGGCGTTCGTAGTTCGAGTAGAGGACGTAGTCGAACTCGAAGTCGTTCTCACGGAACCAGCGCGCGGAAGCCGTCCCAGATGGTGACGACCTTCGGGTCGTAGGCGACCGCACCCATGAGGAGCGTGTCGGTACCCATCACACGTCGAGGAGCGGGAGCTCGAAGACGGCCCGGCCCACGAAATCCAGCAGCGCGTCGGTGGTGGGCGCCATGACGCGCGCCGCGCGCGCGTCGCGGAACCGGCGTTCGATGCCGACCTCCTTGCGGAACGCCGCGCCGCCGCAGAGCTTCATCGCCTGCTCGGTGACGGAGATCGCCGCTCTCGGCGGCGGCGGCCTTGATCTCGAGCACACGCAGCATGGCGTCGGGGCGGCCGGTACCGAGCGCGCTCAGGGTGTCGTCGACGAAGGCGCGGGTGCGGTCGGTCTCGATGCGCATCCGGGCGAAGTCGACCCGCGGGACCACCTGCTGCGCGAGCGACTGGTCGAGGTGCTCGAGCCGGGTGGCGAGCAGGTGGCCCCGGGTGTCGGCGGTGATCGCCTCCATGATCCCGAGGGAGAACGCGGCGCTGAGCACGAGGAACCACGGCAGGACCGCGGTCAGCGCGAGGTCGAGCCCTCCACCGTCGGCGCCCAGCATCGTGTCGCGGCCGATGCGCACGCCGTCGGCGGTGACCGGCGTCGAGTCGTTGCCCCGCAGCCCGAACCCGTCGAACGGGCCGGCCACGCCGAGGCCCGGGGAGTCGGCGGGCACCGCCCAGAGGGTCATCGGGCCCTCGGCGGCGAGGGGGCGGCTCGACCACACGTAGGTGGCGGCGTGGCCGGCCGCGGTGACCCAGCTCTTGTGGGCGTCGAGGCGGACGTCGTCGCCGTCGGCGGTGGCGGTGCTCTGCGGTGCCCAGAAGTGACTGCGCGACCCGGTCTCCGAGAACGCGAGCGTGGTGAGGTGATCGCCGGTGGCGACGGCCCGGCGCAACGACTCGGCGCCCTGGGCTTCGATCACTGCGGTACTCGCGTAGTGCATCAGGACGATCATGGCGGTGGAGCCGCAGGCGGCTGCCAGCCGCTCGATCACGGAGGCGGCGGTGTCGAGACCGGCACCCCCACCACCGACCTCGGTCGCGCTGACGAGGCCGAGGATGCCGGCGTCGCCGAGGGCGGCGATCGAAGCGGCGGGAAACGTTCCGAGACGGTCGACGTCGGCGGCGGCGGGCGCGACGACATCGGTGATGACGCGGGAGAGCGCGTCCAGTGATTCGGGCATGTCGACTCCTGCTTTCTGGACCGGGCGCTGTCGCGTGAACAGGCGCGGCGACGGTGGAAGCCACCCGACCGGGTGACGGTGCTCGCGAGTCAGTGTCGGTGCACGGCGTCCCCTTTCGTCGGAGTGCCGCGGATGGGGCGGACGTTACCGCGGGCCCAGGAATCGTCGGGCGCCCGCCGCGCCCGTAAGCTGCCGCCCTCGTGGAACCCCCCGCGCTGCACATCGTTGAACGTGAAGCTGTCGAACGTGAAGCCGGTGATGCCGGTGCGCCGGGGCCGGGTGTCCCGACGGTGGTGCTCGTACACGGCGTGCTGGATTCCCGCCTGAGCTTCGACGCGGTCGCGGCCGAGCTCACCGAGTACCGCATCGTGAGCTACGACCGGCGCGGGTGGGGAGAGTCGCGCGGGCTCGAGCCGGCGCGCTCGCTCACCGATCACGCCGACGATCTGCTGGCGGTGATCGGCGAGCGTCGGGTGACGGTCGTGGCCCACAGCTTCGGTGGCGCAGTCGCCCTGCTGGCCACCGCGCGCCGCCCGGATCTCGTCGCCTCGCTCGGCCTGTTCGAGCCCACCGTGATGTGGGCCGAGTGGTGGCCCGACATGGAGACCCAGATGGAGCAGGCGGCCAAGGTGCGCCACCACTTCAGCGCCGGGATGGAGGATCGGCCCCGCCGCACGCCCGAGCAGCGCGAGGCCGACGCGGCGACGCTCAACGCCGAGCTCTCCCTGGTGCGCGAACGGCATCTCGACTTCGCCGAGATCGCAGTGCCGTGTCTCCTCGGCCACAGCGTGTGGACGACGCCGTACCACATGGATTCGGTGCGCCACCTGGCCCGGGCGCTCGGCGCCGACGTCGTGGTGATCGACGATGCCGGACACACCGCGCACCGCACGCAGCCGCGCGCGTTCGCGGAGTTCGCGCGCCGCGCGGTCGCGCTCGGCAACGCGTCACTGCCACCCGCGGACGCGAGCGACTGATCAGCGGATCAGCGCGTCAGCGCGGCGGGAACCGCACTGCACCGTCGATGCGGATGACCTCGCCGTTGAGCATCCGGTTGGTGCAGATGTGCTCGACCAGCGCGGCGTACTCGTCGGGGTCGCCCATGCGGCGGGGGAACGGCGTGAGCGCCTCGAGCGCGTCCTTCATCTCCTTGGGCATCTGGCCGTAGGCGGGCGTGTCGAAGGTGCCCGGGGCGATCGTGACCACGCGCACACCGATGACCGCGAGGTCGCGCGCGGCGGGGAGCGTCATGCCCACGATCCCGCCCTTCGCCGCCGAGTAAGCCGCCTGGCCGATCTGGCCGTCGAACGCGGCGATGGACGCCGTCATCACGATCACGCCGCGTTCGTCGTCGGCGAGCGCCTCTTCCTTCGCCATCTGGGCCGCGGCGAGCCGCATCACGTTGAACGTGCCCGCGAGGTAGGTGTTGATGGTGAGCTGGAACCCCTCGAGCGAGTGCGGCGTGCCGTCGCGATTGAGGATGCGGCCCCCGGCGCCGGTGCCGCCGCAGTTGACGACGACCCGGAGCGGACCGTGGCTCGCTGCCACGCGCACCGTCTCCTCGACCTGTTCGGTCGACGTGACGTCGGCGCGCACGAACTCGGTGTCGCCGCCCAGCTCCACCGCGAGCGCTTCACCGCGCTCGGCATTGAGGTCGGCGATCACGACGTTGGCTCCGGCGGCGGTGAGCCGTCGGACCGACGCTTCGCCGAGCCCGGAGGCTCCGCCCGTGACAATCGCAGATACGCCGGCCAGATCCATGAGGTCGTGTCCTTCCAACGAACTTCGGGTGGAACCGTGAGGGTGGTTGCTTACCGCGTCGGGCGGGTCCATGCCACACCGGCGCAGGTAGGCTCCGCGCGCCGCCAGACGAGGCCGCGGAAGAGGGCCGGGGAACAGGGCCGGGAAGAGGATGGTCGGGATGGACGCCACCAAGCTCGTCAAGGTCTCGGCCGATGCGCACGTGAACGAACCGCACAACCTGTGGTTCGAGCGTCTCGACCGCGAGTTCCGTGACCGGTCGCCTCGTCAACTCGAGCAGGACGAGCACGGCGCCTGGCACATGGTGGTCCATGGCGGCCACGAGGGGTGGTCCAACGTGTCGGCCGCCGAATCGGAATCGCTCGAAAAGGAGCGGGAGGAGAACGCGTCGCTCGACGCGCGGTTCGCGATGATGCGCGCCGACGGCGTGGTCGGCGAGATCATCTATCCGACCATCGGCCTCTACGTGTACAACCTCACCGATCCCGAGGTCGGGAGCGCGTCGTGCCGGGTCTACAACGACTGGATCGACGAGCGCCTTGGTGGGAGCCCGCGCGTGCGGCTCGCGGGGATGATTCCCACGTGGGACGTCGACGAAGCGATCCGCGAGGTGCACAAGGTCGCGGCGAACCCGTCGTTCGGCGGCCTGTTGGTCCCGCTGGTGGGCACGCCGGAGTGGAACCTCCCGCGGTGGGAGCCGCTGTGGTCGGCGGTGGCGGAGACGGGCCTCCCGATCGTCATGCACCAGGGCACCGGCCACGACATGATCTTCTACCGCGGGTGGGGGAGCCCGACCGCCAACCTGCTCGCCACGCAGTCGATGGCGCCGCGGGCGACTGCGTTGCTGTCGTGCTCCGGAGTGCTCGAGCGCCACCCCGACCTGCACGTGGTCTTGGTCGAGGTGAACGCGGGATGGATGGCGTGGACCATGAGCACCCTCGACGAGTACTACCTGGCGCACTCGAACTGGTCGAAGCCGAAGCTGGCCGAGTTGCCGAGCTTCTACATCCGGCGCCAGATGCACGCGACGTTCCAGGCCGATCGCATCGCGATCGACAACCGCGCCACCACCGGTGTCGACTGCCTGCTGTGGGGCAACGACTTCCCGCACCCCGAAGGGACCGCGCCGTTCTCCAACGAGATACTCGGCGACCTGCTCGAGGGTGTGGGCGATCACGACGTCGAGCAGATCGTGCACGACAACGCGGTGCGCCTGTTCGGGTTCGACGCGAACGCGCTCGTGGCCGCCCCCGTCTGAGCCGGCGCTTTTGACCCGGTGCCGCCGCCCGGCGAGACTCCTGGTTCCTCCGGAAGCCACATCACTTCCGGGGAACACCGATTCCGGGGGGAACCGATGACGACACGCGACGGCCTGCGCTACATCGACTCCGACGGCCACATTCTCGAGCACCCGACCGCGATGCCCGACTACGCGCCCGCCGAGTACCGCGACCGCATCTGGCACATCGAGACCGACTCCGACGGCGTCGAATGGCTCCACTACGACGGCAGCACGATGCCGTCGAACGGGTTGGCGCTGGCCGGCACCGCGGGCATGCCCGACGAAGAGGTCACCCGCGCCCGCAGCGGCAAGATGCGCTACACCGAAGTGCGGCCCGCGGCGTACAACGCCAAGGCGCGCCTGCACGACATGGACGAGGACGGCATCGATCTCGCGGTGCTCTACCCGACCGCGATGCTCGGCCTGCAGGCCGTCGCCGACGAGGACTTCGCCCGCGTGCAGTGCCGCGCCTACAACGACTGGGCGTCGGATCACACGCAGGAGGGCGAGGGCCGGCTCTTCGCCGCGGGCGCGGTACCCCCGATGAACGATGCCGACGGTGTGGACGCGGTGGCGGCCGAGATCCGGCGCGTCGCGTCGAAGCCCGGCATCGTGTCGGTGTTCCTGCGCCCGAACCCGTCGGTCGACTGGCGGCCGTTCAACGACGCGGTCTACGACCCCGTGTGGGAGGCGGCGGCCGACACCGGAATCGTGCTCGCGTTCCATCCGTTCCTGATGCCCGATCTCCCGGGCGCGTGCCGCGGCCTGGAGCTCGGCCGCCCGATGGGTGCCGACGGCCGGTACGCGCCGATGAGTGAGCGGCCCGCGCTCGGCTGGGACCTCAACAACATCTACTTCACGCAGGCGATCGCGAATCCCGTCGACGTGATGCACTCGATCTGTTACATCACTTCGGGCGGCGTGGCCGAGCGGTTCCCCGACACCAAGTTCCTCTTCCTCGAGGCGAACGGCGGTTGGTTGGTGCCGTGGTTGGAACGCCTCGACCACCATGCGGTCAAGTTCTCGTGGGACGTCCCGAGCTTGAAGCTGGCGCCGTCGGAGTACTTCCGCCGGCAGTGCTGGATCAGCTTCGATCCCGACGAGTCGATGCTGGCGTTCACCGCCAACTCGCCGCTCTGCGGCGCCGACCGCATCGTGTGGGCGTCGGACTATCCGCACCCCGACGCCAAGTTCCCCGGGGTGACCGACGACCTGGCCGAGGCGCTGGAGCCGCTGACCCCCGCGCAACAGCAGACCATCACCAGCGAGAGCGCGCTCGCGCTCTACGGCATCAGCTAGAGACGCCCGCCCGCCCGCCCGTGGGCGCTACTTGGTCAGCAGGAAGCAGCCGCCGGGGGCGCCGCCGCCGGTGCTGACCACCGCGACCTCGGCCCCCGCCACCTGGCGCTCGCCGCCGTCGCCCCGCAGCTGCACGATCGCCTCGTGGAGGAAGCCGTAGCCGTGCAGCCGCCCGGCCGAGAGCTGGCCGCCGTGCGTGTTGAGCGGCAACTCGCCGTCGAGCGCGATGTTCTTCCCGCCGTCGAGGAAGTCCTTGGCCTCGCCGAAGCCGCAGAAGCCGAGCGCCTCGATCCACGACAGGCAGTTGAACGAGAAGCCGTCGTAGAGCTCGGCCACGTCGACGTCGGACGGCCGGAGCGCGGTGCGGGTCCAGAGGTGGGCGGCGGGGCCGGTGACCAGCGGCTCGTGCTCGATCACGCCCTGGTCCCACGAGATCCGCTCGGTGATCTGCGTGCCGACCGCGTCGACCAGCACGGGTGCATGGCGGAGGTCGGCGGCGAGGTCCTTGCGCGACACGATGATCGCGACCGAGCCGTCGGCCGGGACGTCGCAGTCGTAGAGGCCGAACGGGGTCGTGATCATGCGCGCGTTGAGGTAGTCGTCCATGGTGAGCGGGTCGCGGTAGATCGCGGCCGGGTTGAGCCCCGCGTTGGCGCGGGCGTTGAGCGCGATCCACCCCAGGGTCTCGCGCGTGGTGCCGTACTTGTGGAAGTGCGCCGACGCGTTCATGCCGATCCAGTTGGCCGCCGACGTCGCGCCGAACGGGAAGCGCCACTGGATGTCACCGCTGACGCGCGCGCCGGCGCCGGTGCCCTGCATCGCGGTGACGCTGCTCGCGATCTTAGGGTCGGCGGCGCGCGCCTTGGCGGTGGCGGTCGCTTCCCACACGGTGCGGAAGCACAGGACGTGGTTGCAGAGCCCGCCCGCGACCGCGAGCATCCCGGCGACCACCGACCCGGTCTGGCCGGGGGTCTCGGTGCCACTGTTGATCCACGTGGGCCGGAGGCGCAGGGCCTCCTCGAGCGGCGTGACCCCGCCTTCCGACATGCCGCCGCCCAGCGGCCCGGGATACGTCGACATGCCGTCTATGTCCTCGGGGCGGAGGCCGGCATCCTCGATGGCGTTCCGGGCCGCTTCGACCGCCAACGCGATCGGGTGCTGCATCAGCCGACGCCCGATGCGCGACGTACCGATCCCGGTGATCGCGACCTTGTCCTCGAACTTGTCGCCCGCCTTCGGCATCGGGCGCGCCTGCCTCACGGTCGGGTCCTCGGCCGGCAGTGGGCCCGGCTCGGGGTCGCCGGTGGGCTCGAACAGCGGCACCCAGACGTCGTCGTCGTGCTCGAAGGTGACCTGCACCCGCATGCCTACGAACACGTCGTCAGGGTCGCAGCCCACGATGTTGGTGGTGAGCCGGACGCGGTCGTCCTCCTCGATGGCCACGATGGCCACGCTGTACGGCGGCGGGAAGCTCGGGACCCAGGTGTGGTGGTTGACCGTGACCCCGGCAACGACGGCCCGCCCGGAGACCGGGGCCGGTGCCCAGTCGGTGGAGGAGCAGTAGGGACACACCGGTGACGGCGGGTGCCGCAGCTCACCGCACGCGGCGCACCGCTGGAAGCGGAGCATGCCGTCGGCCCCCGACGTCCAGAAGAACTCGTTCTCCTCGGTGAGCACGGGCAGCAGTCTCGACACCGGTTCCGACACGATGGCTCCTCGCCTCTCTCGATGGTTCTCTCGACTCGCACGACGGCTCGACGGCAGGCGCTCGTCGGCGTCCGGCACGCTACCCGCAGGCGTTTGGACACTCGCGGAAGCGGTCTGCGAGGCTCTCGCCCTCATGACGCATCTCCCGATGAGTGGGGTCCGGATCCTCGAAGTCGCGCAATTCACGTACGTGCCGTCGGCCGGTGCGGTGCTCGCCGACTGGGGCGCCGACGTGATCAAGGTCGAGCACGCGTTCACCGGCGACGCGCAGCGCGGCATGGTCGGGATCGGTCCCGCCGGGTACGTCGAGGGTTCCTTCTCGCCGCTGATGGACCACCCGAACCGGGGCAAGCGCAGTGTCGGCCTCGCCCTCGAGCATCCGGCGGCGCTCGAGGTGCTCTACCGCATGGCGGAGCGGAGCGACGTCTTCCTCACCAACTTCCTGCCCGCGGCGCGGGTCCGGCTGCGCATCGACGTCGACGACATCCGGGCGGTGAACCCGTCGATCATCTACGCGCGCGGCAGCGCTCACGGTCACCGGGGCCCCGACGCCGAGCGCGGTGGCTTCGACGCCGCCACCTATTGGGCGCGCGGGGGAAGCGCCGACGGGGTGACCCCACCGTCGATCGGCAAGCCGTTGAACATGCCGGCCCCGGCCTACGGCGACACCCTTGGCGGGCTCACCCTGGCCGGCGGGATCTCGGCCGCGCTCTTCGCGCGAACGAACACCGGCGAGGGCTCGGTGGTCGACGTGTCGCTGCTCAGCATGGGTGCCTACGCGACCGCGTTGTCGCTCGACATCTCGTTGATGAGCAACGAGCCGTGGGAGTGGCCGCCGCAGACCGAACCGGGCGCGCCGATCAACCCGGTGGCGGGCTACTTCGAGACCTCCGACGGCCGCTGGATCTACCTGGCGCTCTTGCAGGCGGGGCGGTACTGGGCCGACTTCTGTCGCCACATCGATCGCCCCGACCTGATCGACGACGAGCGCTTCAACACCGCGGAGAAGATCATCGCCAACGCGCCCGAGGGCGGCCGGATCGTCCGCGACGAGATCATTAAGCGGACGTTCGCCGAATGGATCGAGCGCTTCGCGACGCTCGAAGGGCAGTGGACGATCGTGCAGGACAGCGTGCAGGTCGCGCACGACGAGCAACTGCGCGCGCTCGGCTACTTCGCGCCGGTCACCGACGTCGAAGGCAACCCGCGCGAGTTGATGACGAGCCCGGTGCAGTTCGACGACACCCCCGCCACGACGACGCGCGGCCCACAGTTCGCCGAGCACACCGACGACATCCTCCGCGAAGCCGGCCTCAGCGACGACGAGATCCTCCAGCTCAAGATCGAAGGCGCGGCAACATGATCTCGACCACACTCCCTCATCGACCCGATTTCCCCGCAACCAGGAGCACGTGATGCCTGCACAGCTGAAGCCGTCCGGCGGACTCGAAGGGTGCGCGGTCCTCGTGACCGGCGGTGGCACCGGCATCGGCGCCGCGTGCGCGTCGGTCGCCGCCGCCGACGGGGCCGCGGTCACCATCTGCGGTCGCACCGAAGCGACGCTGCTCGACGCGGTCGAACGCATCGGCAAGGTCGCCGGCCACGGGGGGAGCGTGCGCCACGCGGTCGCCGACGTGACGGTGGAGGCTGACGTCGCCCGCGTGATCGCGACCGCAGCCGAGGCCACCGGCACGCTCGACGGCGTGGTGGCCAACGCGGGTGGTGGCGGGATGCTCGCGCCGCTCGGTCTCCAGGACGTCGACGAGTTCGTGCGGGTCATCGCCCTGAATGCGGTCAGCACGTTCCTCACCGCGAAGCACGCGATCCCGCATCTCATCGCGTCGAAGGGCTCGTTCGTCGGCATGTCGTCGATCGCGGGTTCGACGACCCATCACTACTTCACCGGGTACACGGCAGGGAAGGGTGCGCTGGAGCAGGTCGTGCGCAACGCGGCCGACGAGTACGGCGCACTCGGCGTGCGGTTCAATGCGGTGCGGCCGGGCTTCATCGCCACCGAGATCATGGAGGGGATCGAGCGCGGCGGCGCGGTCTACGCCAGCTACATCGAGAACACGCCGCTCGGTGGAGTGGGCGAACCCGAAGACGTCGCCAATCTCGTGCGCTTCCTGCTCGGGGCCGAGTCGCGCTGGGTCACCGGCCAGGTGATCAACGTCGACGGCGGGCACGCGCTGCGGCGCGGCCCCGACTTCGGCGAGCTAGTCGCGCTGATCCACGGCCCCGACGCGATCCCGGGCGGGCGCTGACCCGATGCTGCGCCCGGTCCGGCGGCCGGGCAGGCAGAGGATGACGGCGGTGGCGAGCGCAGGCACCGCGAGCAGATCGCCGTCGGTGAGGGCGTGGCCCTGCCGGAAGTTGATCAGGGTGTTGCCCTCCATCGGGTGGTTGATCCACCACCACACGCACGACCCGATGAGGGCGGTGGCGACCATCCCGTAGCGCCAGCGCGGGGGCCAGTCGGCCGGGGCACCGAAGCGGCGGGCGAGGAGGAGCAGCGCGCTCACATACGCGGTCGAGCCGACCGTGAGGGCGGCGGCGCATGCCGAGTAGCTGATCGCCCGGAAGGGCAGCGCAGCGAGCGGAAGGTTCACGAACACACTCCGTAGGCTACTGACCACTCGGCGCTCACTTCGCTTCCAAGGGAGCCGTCTCCAGCGTCACCGCCACCGTATGGTCGGCCCGGACCGCGGCGAGGGCGGCCCCACGGTCGGCGGGGGATCCCGTGAGCCAGAACCGGCGATTGGCGAAGTGCGGGGCCCGGGCGCGGAAGGAGATCGCGGTCGCCGGCGTGCCGCTGCGGCGCCGGGCCAGCTCGGCGAGGAGGAGCGCGGTTAGCGGTCCGTGCACGACGAGGTCGGGGTAGCCCTCCACGCCGGTGGCGTAGGGGTGGTCGTAGTGGATGCGGTGCGCGTTGCCGGTGGCGGCGGAGAACCGGAAGAGCAGCACGGGATCGGCCACCATCTCCTCGACCCACTCCGCAGTCGGTGGATCGTCGCGGTCGGGGCCCGGCGGCGGCACTGCCGACGCGCCGCGCAGTACGAGGTCCTGTTCCTCTTCGATGCACACGCCGTCGTCCTGCTCGATGGTGTGCTCGACCGTGAGCAGCCAGAAGCGTCCGGTCGATCCGTCCTTGGCGTCGGTGCGCAGGATGCGGCTCGCGCGGCGCGCGACCGCGCCGAGGCGGAGCGGTTGCACGACCCGCACCCGTCCGCCGACCCACATGCGGTTCGGGAACTCGGCCATCTCCGGGCGCCGGCGCGGATGTCCGTCGGGCCCGAGCGCGGCGGTGGGCGGGTTGGGGAGGAAGCACGCCCAGTGCCACAACGGTGGGAGCGTGTCGTCGCCCAGCACCTCGGGATCGGCGTCGATGCACGCGGCCAACCGGGCGGCCTGCTCGGGCGCGATCAGGGAAACCGCTTCGGCGTTGAAGCCGGTGTCCTCGAGCCGGGGAACCGCAGCGTCGGGATCGCTCACGCGCCGACCGTCACGGGCTCAGCCTCACGCGCTCGGCGCTCACAAGCTCTAGCTTCCTCACAAGCCAACCGGCACGGCGCTGGCGATCACGCCGTCGTCGTGCAGACGGCCGATCTCGGTGGAGGAGAGACCGAGCACCGAATCGAGCACTTCGTCGGTGTGCATGCCCAGGAGCGGCGCCGGCGCGGGGCCGACGGGGGGCGCGGTGGGGAACCGCATCGGTGACGCGGGGGTGAGCAGCGAGCCGATCCCGGGGTGGTCGACGTTGCCGAAGACCGGGTTCTCGGGCGACGCCCGCCAGTCTTCCTCGAGCAACTGCGTGAAGGTCTGGTACGGACCCCAGCACACGCCGTGCTCGTCGAGCGCCTTGCGTACCTCGTCGAGCGATCGCGCTTCGAACCACGGCTTGATCAGCGCGGCGATGGCGTCGCGGGCGCGGTAGCGGTCTTCCTCCTTGCGGAAGTCGGCGTTGAACGCGCGCTCCATGGGCGCGAGGTACTCCTCGATCCCGGTGGCGCGCACGAGCGTGTGCCACTGGTTGAGGCTGATGGCGACGACCATGACGCGCCGGCCGTCGCGCGTCGCGAAGTCGCGACCGAACGCGCCGTACATGTCGTTGCCGAGCGGGGGCCGGTTCTCGTGCGTGACCTGCGCCTGCGCGAGGAACCCGAGGTTGGCGACCATCGTGAACGCGACGTCGGCGAGCGAGAGCTTGATGAGTTGGCCGTTCCCGGTAATGCGCCGGTGGCGTTCGGCGGCGAGGATCCCGATCACCGCGTTGAGGCCGGTGGCGATGTCCCAGGCGGGGAGCGCGTTGTTCACGGGGAACAGCGAACCGACGGGTCCGGTGGCCGACGCGATGCCCGAGGCCGCGTTCACCGTGTAGTCGACCGCGGTGGACTCGTCGGGGTTGCCCACGATGTTGAGGTAGACGAGGTCCTCGCGCCGCGCCCGCAAGCGGGCGTCGGAGAGCCAGCCGGATTCGGGGAAGTTCGAGAGGAACACGCCGGCATCGTCGCCGGGCGCGGT
The DNA here is from genome assembly GCA_963819735.1 of uncultured Actinomycetes bacterium. Classification (GTDB taxonomy): domain Bacteria; phylum Actinomycetota; class Acidimicrobiia; order IMCC26256; family DASPTH01; genus CAWFXC01. The sequence continues at coordinate 740,210 of CAWFXC010000005.1, forward strand.
GATCAGGGTGGTGGCGAGCTCGCGACCCTCGGGCTTCGACAGGTCGATGGCGATCGAGCGCTTGCCCTTGTTGAGCCCGGCCCAGTAGAGGCTGACGCCCTCGTCGGTCACCGGCCAGCGGCGGTAGTCGAGGCCGCCGCCGATGGTGTCGAAGCGGATGACATCGGCGCCGAGCTGGGCCAGGGTCAGGCCGCCGAGCGGCGCGGCGACGAACGCCGAACCTTCGACGACGCGCAGACCGGTGAGGAGTTCCATGGGCCTCGGACCTCTCGTGGGGGACTTACCGCAGTGAACGGTAGAACGTCCGGAGGTCGTCAACGAGGAGTTCCGGCTCCTCCATCGGCGCGAAGTGCCCGCCGCGGGGCATCACCGTCCAGTGCACGAGGTCGGCGTGGCGGCCGGCGACCTCGCGTGGCACCAGCATCAACTCGCGCGGGAACACCGCGATCCCGGTGGGCACGCGCACGGTGGGAGTGCGGTCGTGGCGCGGGGTCCACGGGGTGCGGTAGCTCTCGGCGTAGAACCGCACCGACGTCGCGAACGTCTCGGTCAGCCAGTAGAGCGACGCGTTGGCGAGCAGCTGGTCCTTGGTGAAGCGACTCTCGACGTCGCCACCGCAGTCGCTCCAGGCCCGCCGCCGCTCCAACAGCCACGCGGCCATGCCGACCGGCGAGTCGTGCATCGCGTACGCGAGCGTCTGCGGGTCGTCGATCTGCACGACGTAGTGACTCACGTGCCGGCCCGACCGGTTCTGCTCGAACCAACCCTCCTCGCCCGGTCCGTAGTCGTCGGGGCGCAGCGTGGTGAAGTCGAGCGACAACAGCATCGGGAAGTGCAGGTGCACCCCGATCACGCGGTCTTCGTAGGCGTGGCCGAGCTGCGCGCTCACGTACGCGCCGGAGTCACCGCCGTGCGCGCCGAACCGGTCGAAGCCGAGCACGTCGCGCATGAGGCGGGCCCAGAGATCGGCGGTTTCGACGAAACCGATGCCGGGCGTGCGCAACGGCGACGAGAACGCGTAGCCGGGCAGCGACGGCACGATCACCTCGAACGCGTCGCGTGGATCACCGCCGAACGACGCCGGGTCGGCGAGCGGCCGGATCACGCGCTCGTAGTCCCAGAAGGTCCACGGCCAGCCGTGGGTCAGGACGAGTGGCAACGGGTCGGGGCCGCGCCCCGGCTCGCGCAGGAAGTGCAGCGGCACGCCGTCGAGGTCGACGGTCCAGTGCGAGAACGCGTTCATCGCCGCTTCCTGCGCCCGCCAGTCGAACCCGTCGCGCCAGTAGTCGGTGAGCTCGGTGAGGTAGCCGCGTTCGACGCCGAACGACCACGCCTCGTTGGCGAAGTCGTCGGCCCAGCGCGTGCGCGCGAGGCGCGTGCGGAGGTCGGCGAGGGCGGCGTCGGGCACCGACACCTCGAAGGGCACGGGCACCGGAGCGGATGCGGGAGCGGCAGGCATGGCGGGATGGTATTTCGGTCGGGTTGGGGTTAGCTTCGGCCGATGGACAAGGTGCTGTTCCTCTTCCACCGCAAGCCCGGATTCACGCGGCAGGAGTTCTTCGACCACTACCTCCAGGACCATGCGCCACTCGGCCTGCGGTTGACCAAGACGATGGACGGCTACACCGTCAACCTCACCGACGTCGGCGAACCCGATCCCGACGGCCCCGACGCGATCACCGAGGTGTGGACGGCGTCATCCGCCGACTTCATGGACCCGAAGAAGTCGTTCGCGACGCGAGAGGACGCGAAGGAGTTGATGGCCGACCACGACTCCTTCATCGGGCCGTACGACGCGTATCTCGTCGAGGAGCGGATCGTGCGTAGCCGCGACTCCACCGCCGCGCTCGGTACGAAGTCCCCGGGCGTGAAGCGGGTCGCGATGTACAGCGAGGGCGAGTCCGCGCCGGCACCGGGGTCCGACGTGTCCGACGTGGTGGAGCACCGCGTGCTGGAGATCCTCACGCCCGGCGCGCCGCCCGTCGACCTCATCGTGTCGACGTGGGCGCCCACGCTCGACGCGCTCGGCCCCGCCTCCGGGCGCTCCTACCTGGTGAGCGAGTACCGGCAGAAGGAGCCCGTCGCGTGAGCGAGCCGTCGTTTGCGGCGAAGTACGGCCCGTGGGCGGTGGTCGCGGGTGCGTCGGAAGGGATCGGTGCCGCGTTCTGCCGCCGGCTCGCGGCGCAGGACGTCAACCTGGTGCTGGTGGCGCGACGCGCCGGCCCGCTCACCGCGCTCGAAGCCGAGCTGCGCGTCGAGTTCGGGATCGAGACGCGCGTCGTGGCCCTCGACCTCAGCACCGAGGGCGCCGAGCGCCCGTTGTTCGACGCCACCGCCGATCTCGACGTCGGCTTTCTCGTGTACAACGCGGGGGCCGACGAGAACGGCGCGTTCTTCCTCGACGTTGCCCCCGAGGTGTGGGCGGCGATGGTCCACCGCAACTGCGTCGTGCCGCTGCTCGCGTCGCACCACTACGCCACCGCGATGACCGCGCGCGGCCGGGGCGGGATCATCCTGGTCACGTCGGGCGCGGCCTGGGCCGGGGGCTCCCGCCTGGCCACGTACGGCGCCACGAAGGCGTTCGACCTGTTGTTCGGTGAGTCACTGTGGGCGGAGCTCGGCCCGCACGGGGTCGACGTGCTGTCGCTCGTGGTCGGCGCCACCGACACGCCGGCGTTGCAGCGGCTGCTCGAATCACACGGCACGACGCTCGACGGTCTCGCCGATCCCGACGACGTCGCGCGCGAAGGCATCGAGAACCTCGGCACCGGCCCGACGTGGTCGGTGGGCATGCCCGACGGTGGTGGGCCGTCGTTCGTGGGCACGCTCCCGCGCCGTGCCGCGGTGGAGGCGATGAGTGCGGGCAACGAGATGGTGATCGGTCCGCCCGCCTGAGCCCCGCCTGAGGCCCGGGCTCTGTGCCTACGCGTCGGGCGGGGGCTGGAACATGAACTCTTCCATCATCGGGCGGATGGCGACGTCGACGTATTCGATGCGCACACCGAGCGGATCGCGGTGGTAGGTGAACATCGTCGGGCTCGTCGACCCTTCGCGTCCGTTCAGTTCCAGCGGACACTGCGACGTGGTGAGGCTGCCGGAGTCGGTCACCAGGTCGTCGGAGAAGAACCCGATGTGGTGGAGGTTGGAGTGCTCGTTGCACACCCACACCGTGCCGGGCATCTCCTGGATGAGCTCCAGGTACGGCGCGGCAGTTGAGTAGCAGATGCGGTTGGGTACGACGCGGTCGACGCCCTCGCCGTCGCGCACCTCGACGTCACCTTCCATGACCGGACCCCACACGGTGCCGAGCAGTTCGGTGAAGTGCGCCATCGCGGCATCGAGATCAGGCACGACGATCCCGACGTGGTACATCTCGCTCGTACTCATGGTCCCCCCTGGTGCGACTCGTGATCAGTGACTCAGCGCGATCTTCGCATCGGCATCGGCGACCTTGCGCAGGAGGTCGCGGAGGCGCCGCTGCTCGAGCGGGGTGAGCGCGTCGAACGCGGCCGGCGGATCGTAGAGCGCGTCGAGCGCGCGCCGGCGCAAGGCCCATCCCGCCGGCGTGAGCACCAGCGTCTTGACCCGACGGTCGGTCGGGTGCGGACGGCGCTCGGCGAGGCCGCGTTCATCGAGGCCGTCGGCCAGGGAGGTGACGTAGGACGCGTCGCAACCCCAGTGTTCGGCGAGGTCGCCCATCCGCACGCCGACGTTCGTTGCCGCGTCGCCCGGTTCGTCGCCGGCGGCGGGGCAGCCGACTGCAAGACCGCCACCGAGGTGGATCAGTGCCTTCAGCAGACCGGGGGAGAGGCCGACCTCGGCGCAGACCCGGTGCACGCGGTCGTGCCCCTGGCCCTCGAGGAGCAGTTCGTGCATCGTCTGCCACGCATCACGGGCCACGTCGCGATCACTGCTCACCACCGAAGTCTAGTCCCGATACTTGATGTTTGTCGATTGTTCAGATGACCAATACTTGACATCCATCAACCAATCGCGGCTACGCTGGCCCCGTGACCAACAACTCGAACGGGACTGCCAGTCGGAACGGCACCGGGTCGGCGGCGATCGTGGCCGACGGCCTGGTGAAGCACTTCGGTGAGGTCGAGGCGGTCAAGGGCGTCTCCTTCGAGGTGCCGGAGGGCAAGGTGCTCGGCCTGCTCGGGCCCAACGGCGCGGGCAAGACCACCGTCGTGCGCATGCTGACCACCTTGGCCGCCCCCGACGGCGGCAGCGCCAGCGTGCTGGGGGTCGACGTGCAGAAGGACCCGCAGCGGGTCAGGGCGTCGATCGGTCTGGCCGGCCAGTACGCCGCAGTCGACGAGAACCTCACCGGCCGCGAGAACCTGCGCCTGGTCGGCAAGCTCACGCACTTGTCGCGGGCCGAGATCGAACGACGGACTGACGATCTCCTCGCTCGTTTCGCGCTCACGCACGCGGCCGACCGGGTGTCGCGCACCTACTCCGGCGGCATGCGGCGTCGGCTCGACCTCGCCGCGGCGCTGGTCCACGAGCCGCCGGTCCTGTTCCTCGACGAACCGACCACCGGTCTCGACCCGCAAGGTCGCAACGAGCTGTGGGGGGTGATCGAGGGCCTGGTCGAGGGCGGCACGACCGTGCTGCTCACCACCCAGTACCTCGAAGAGGCCGACTACCTCGCCGATCGCATCGTGGTGATCGACCACGGCTCGGTGATCGCCGAGGGCACGGCAGCCGAGCTCAAGGCGCGGCTCGGCGCGACCGTGATCGAGATCGCGTTCCGCGACGACGCGAGCGCGACCACCGCCGCGGAACAGCTCATGCAGTTCGGCAACGTCAATCACGACGGCAAGGTCGTCGGCATCAACGTGGCCGGGGGCGGTGGGGCCAGCGTGATGCTCGAAGCAGTCCGCGTGCTCGACCGCGCGCACCTGGATCCGGCGACGCTGGTGTTGCGGGAGCCGACCCTCGACGACGTGTTCCTGGAGCTCACCGGGCGCGCCACCACCGACGACGACGGGAGCGAGCGATGACCACGGTGAACGTCCCCTCAACGCGCACCGGCGCGATCGCGGTGCCTCGCACCAACCGCGGCCACGTGGTGGGCGACGCGCTCACGATGACGTGGCGCAACATCCTCAATCTCCGGCGGAACCCGCAGCTGTTGGTGTTCGCCACCATCCAGCCGGTGATCTTCGTGGTGATGTTCCGCTACGTGTTCGGCGGCGCCATCAGCGGCAGTCTTCCCGCCGGGCAGTCCTACATCGACTACCTCATGCCGGGCATCTTCGTGCAGACGATCGTGTTCGGCGCGCTCACCACCGGCGTCGGCCTCGCCGACGACCTGCACAAGGGGCTCATCGACCGCTTCCGATCACTGCCCATGGCGCGGTCGGCGGTGCTCGTCGGCCGCACCGGCGCCGACCTCGTGCGCAACTTCTTCGTCGTCATCCTGATGTGCGTCGTCGGCGTGATCGTCGGGTGGACGATCGGCACGAACGTCTGGGGCCTCATCGGCGCCATCGCCATCATCCTCGCCTTCGCCTACTCACTGTCGTGGGTGTTCGCCATCGTCGGGCTCTCGGTGAAGGACGCCGAGACCGCCCAGGCGGTGTCGTTCCCGATCCTGGCGCCGCTGGTGTTCGCGTCGTCGGCGTTCGTGCCGGTGGCGACGATGCCATCGTGGCTGCAGGGGTGGGCCAACAACCAGCCGGTGTCGGCGGTGGTGAACGCCGCTCGGGCGCTCACGGTTGGCGGGCCCACCGCCCACGACGTGTGGGTGGCCATCGCCTGGATCGTGGGGATCATCGCGGTGTGCGCGCCGATCGCCGTCGCCCGTTACCGCAAGGCCACCTAGAACCGGAGCGAGGCGACCCCCCGGCGCCGCTACTCCGGCGCACGTGTGTCCCGCTCGAAGTCGGCGACGAACGCTTCCTGTTCGGGAGTTTCGATCGCGTAGGCGCAGTAGGTCGAGTGGACCCACTGCGTCGCGTCACCGGCAGGAAGTTCGGTCATCACGGCGAGGCACGCCAAGCCGGTCCCGGTACGTCCGTGTCCACCGAGACACCCGAGCTCCACCCGTTCGCCGGCGCGCCCTCGATCGAGCAGGGCTCGGAGCGCGACCGCGACGACTTCCCGGTCGTCGGGGACGCCGAAATCCGGCCAGTGGAGATGTTCGTGCGGCCATGGCGGCTGCCACCGATCGTCCAGATACAGCCCATAGTCCGGCCTCTCGTCGCGCCCATAGGGATCGAGAGCGTCGAACGACTCCGCCGTGATCTGCGTGCCGTCGGGCAAGGTGACCGGAGACCGGTGTCGATGCACTTCGAACTGCTGGTGCGCGTGGCCGGGGTCGATGCATCTCGCCGACTCACCTTCGGGGTACCAGTGCACACCACATACGACGCACGCCAACACGAGGCGTGTCTCGGTCACGTTCGAACCGCCACGCGCCGATCGTACGAGGATCACGAGTCTTCACTGTCGTACCTCGGTGGTTTGATCGGTGCATGTTCGTGTCGGATCCGATGAGTGGGGTGCGCGAGGGTTGGGCGCTCGTGGCGGCGGAGGATCGTTCGGGGTGGTCGTCGCAGGCCCGGTCGGATCGCCTGTTGGAGTTGCTGGCCCATCAGGAACGGGTCGCGGCGGAGGTCGTGCGGTGCGCGGGTGGGTGGGATGCGGTGTCGGCGTGGGCCGACGATGGTGCGACCAGCGCCCCGGCGTGGCTGACGGAACGAGCGCCGGTCACTCGTGTGGTGGCGGTCCGGTTGGTGCGTACCGCGCGTCTGGTGCGTGACCATGACGTAACGGCGGCCGCGCTGGCCGAGGGGGTGGTGTCGGTCGCGCACGTGGAGGTGTTGGCTTCCGCCGCGCACAGCCGCGCCGAGCAATACACGGAACATGAGGATTCGTTGTTGACCGCGGCTGAGGCCGTGACGCCTGACGATCTCGTCACTGTCGTGCGTCGGTGGCGCGAACTCGCCGACGATGAACTCGCGCGGCGTGACGCGGCGGCGAACTTCGATCGTCGTCACTTCCACATCTCGCCCACCACCGGTGGTGGTGCGCTCGGCGGGTTCCTCGACCCATCGGCGACCGCGACCGTGATCCGGGCTCTCGACGCCCGCGAACCTCCCGACCCCGCCGGCGGGGTCCTGCCGCCACGGTCGTTGGCGCAACGCCGCGCCGACGCGCTCGTCGCCTTGTGCGAAGCAGCCATCGGCGGTGGCGTGACCGGTGACCCCGATCGTCACACACCGGCCCTGGCGGTCGACGCGATCGTCACCTACGAGACCCTCCTCGGCGACGGTCCGATCGATCTGCAATCCGCCCGTTGCGACATCCTCGGCTGCGGACCCGTCCCCCGTACCGCGATGGAACGTCTCCTGTGCGACACGACCCTCGGTCGGGTCCTCCTGCGGGGCCGGTCCGAAGTGCTCGACCTCGGTCGCCGTAGCCGCACCGTGTCCCGGGCGTTGCGTCGTGCGGTCATCCTGCGTGACGAGCACTGCCAGTTCCCCGGCTGTCGGGTCGACGCCGCCTGGTGCGACGTCCATCACCTCACCCACTGGCTCCACGGAGGCGAAACCGACCTCACGAACTGCGCGTTGTTGTGCCGTCGCCACCACGTCGCCTGCCACGAACAAGGCTGGAAACTCGCCCGCGGCCCCGACACCCAACTCGTCCTCGCCGCCTAGACCTTCCGGCCGCGCAGTCGAACCGTTCACACCCACGCCGAACATCGGTACGACGCGCACTGACCAGGCCGTCGTCGCGCGGCCCCGGCCGTCACCGTCCACGCGCCGACACGCAGACGCAGACTCCACGCGGCCCAATGCGTGCGGGAAGAGCCAACGCAACGCCTCCCGAGCATGCCGATCGGGGTGGGCGTATGGTGACACCCGTGTCGGTTCGACCCGGTTTGCGCGAGCAGCACAAGCGCCAGACGTCGGAGGCGCTCCGCACCGCAGGTGTCCGTCGGTTCGCCGAACAGGGCTTCGATGCCACCACCATCGAGCAGATCGCCGACGATGCCGGCGTCTCGCTCCGCACGTTCTTCCGGTACTACCCGTGCAAGGAAGCGTTGCTGTTCGGGCCCGAGTTCGGGACGGCGGAGTTGGCGCGCTTCGCCGAACGTCCGGCCGACGAACCGCTGCTCGAGAGCATGCGAGTGGTCCTGGTCGAGGCGGCCCGGTCGATCGGCCCGGTCAGCCGACGCCGTCGGCTGCGGGAGGCGCTGCTGCGCACCCACCCATCGGTGCGGGCCTACGCCAACGAGTTGCTGGCGGCGATGGAGCCGTCGATGGTCGCGCTGGCGGCCGAGCGCCTCGGCGTCGATCCCGCCGACGACCTCCGGCCGATCGTCTTCGCCCGACTCGCGAGCACGATCGCGGCCTACGTGATGGAGCACGGCGCGTCGGTCGACGACCTCGGCGTGATCGCGCCCGCCTGGCTCGACGCGCTCGACGCGCTGGTGGGCGAGCAGCACCGCCCCGCACTGCACTGACCCGACCGCCATCAACGAGGGGAACACCATGCCGCCCGAAGTCGTCGTCGTCACCGGAATCGGGGGCATGGGGATCGCCTGCGCGCGACGGCTCGGCTCCGGCCGCCGTCTCGTGATCGCCGACTTTGCCGCCGACAAGCTCGAACGCGAGGCCGCCGGGCTCACCGCCGACGGCTACGACGTGATCCCGCACCACGTCGACGTCTCCGACCGCGCGTCGGTGAATGCGCTCGCCACCGCGGTGGCCGAGGCAGGCCCGCTGCGCACGCTCGTGCACACCGCCGGTCTCTCCCCGACCATGGCGACGTCGGCGCGCGTCCTCGACGTCGACATGCTCGGCACCGACCACGTGCTCGAGGCATTCGAGCCCCTCGCCATCGAGGGCACGGTCGCGGTGTGCATCGCCAGCATGGCCGGTTACATGGCCGGCCTCTCGCCCCAGGTGGAGTACGCACTCTCGACGGTGGCGACCGACGCGCTGGTCGACGCCATCGGCGTCGACCCCGACGATCTCGACTTCGGCACGAGCTACTGCATGGCCAAGCGGGCCAACCATCTCCGGGTCGAGCGGGCGGCGGCGGCGTGGGGAAAACGCGGTGGCCGGGTGGTCAGCATCAGTCCCGGGATCATCTCCACGCCGATGGGCCGTCAGGAGATCGAGCAGGGGGCCAAGGAGATGATGGAGCAGCAGCTCGCGATGTCGGCCGTGCCGCGCATCGGTACCGCCGACGACATCGCCGCCGCGGTCGAGTGGCTGGCGAGCCCGGCGGCGTCGTTCGTGACCGGATGCGACCTGCGGGTCGACGGCGGTGTCACCGCCGCCATCCACGGCCTGATGGCACCCTGACGCGATACGGTCCGACGATCGAGAGTCGACGACGAATTCCGGGGGGACCGGTATGAAAGCAGTACGCGTTGTGCGCCACGGCGCTCCGCTCGAGGCGCTCGAGGTCGTCGACATCCCCGTGCCCGACGTCGGCCCCGGCGAGGTGCGCATCGCGGTGTCGGCCGCATCGCTGAACTTCGGTGACATCGCCCGCTGCCGGGGCACGGTGGCGAGCGTCATGGGCCAGGTGCCGTTCACCATCGGCATGGACGTCTGCGGTGTCGTGGAGGAGGCGGGCGAGGGCGCCGAGCAGTGGGTGGGCAAGCGGGTGGTCGCGATGACCAACCAGTCGTTCGGCGGCGTGGCCGACTTCGCGCTCTCGTCACTGACCAGCGTGTTCGACGCGCCGCCGGAGCTCGACGACGTCCAGGCGGCGGCGTTCACGCTGCCGTTCCACACCGGGTACCTCGCGTTGTACCGAGCGCGCCAAGCTGAGCAAGGGCGAGACCCTGCTCGTGGTCGGCGGCGCCAGTGCGGTGGGCACCGCGATGATCCAGCTCGGGATCGCGGCCGGCGCCGACGTGATCGCCATCGCCGGCGGGCCCGAGAAGGGGCGCGTGTGCGAGGAGCTCGGCGCGACCGCGATCGACCACACCTCGGAAGATCTCTTCGACCGGGTGATGGAGCTCACGGGCGGGCACGGCGCCGATGTCGCCGCCGACATGATCGGGGGCGAAGGCACCGAGACCATCTGGACGTGCATGGCCCGCGAAGGGCGGTACGTGCCGGTCGGGTTCAACGACGATCCGGAGTCAGGCCTGACCGGGCGGCCGTTGCGCAAAGTGTCGATGGCCAACCTCACGATCATGGGCGTGATGCTCGGGTACACCGAGATGCCGGTCGAGTTCCGCAAGTTCGGCCTCAACACCTTCGATCCCGCGACGGGACGGGCGGTGCACGCGGCGCTGCTCGAGATGGTGGCGTCGGGCGCGATCCGACCGTACGTCGGTCGGGTGATCGCGATGGAAGACGTCGCCGCCGCGCTGGATGATCACGACCACCGGCGCACGAGCGGCCGGACCGTGGTCGCGATCTCCGCCGCGTGAGTGGAGACGTCATGACCGACATTCGAGCCGACGACGTCATCGCCCAGGCGCGCGAGCAGACGGGCCTCGACGACTTCGGGCCGCCCGAATTCCGTGGAGGGCTCACGGTGCTGTGCGAATCGGTGAGCCGCGACGCGCAGCTGAACGCGATCGGCGAGGCCGCGGTACCGGCCACGATCGTGGGCGCGCTCGTGAACCGACTCAAGGTCGTCGACTGGATTCGTCATCACCCCGAGGTCACCGACGAGCGCATCGACGCGCCGATCGTGGTGATCGGCATGTTCCGGGCCGGCACGACGTTCCTCAGCCGCCTCCTCGACCAGGACCCCCGCAATCGCGGCCTCCTCATGTGGGAGGCGAGCGACAGCGTGCCGCCGCCGTCGCCGGCCAACCACCGGGTGGGACCGCGCGTCGACGCGGTCCAGGCGGGCAACGACATGTTGGCGCAGATCAACCCGCGCATGAACATCGTGCACCAGGAGAAGGCCGACGAGGCCACCGAGTGCATCACGGTGATGAGTCAGGACTTCAAGAGCCTCACGTGGGAGGCGATCACCAACGTGCCCACGTACAGCCGGTGGCTCATGGCCGTCGACTACCGCTCCGCGTACGAGTACCACCGTCGGGTGCTCCAGGTGCTGCAGAGCGGTGGTGTGCGCGGTCGGTGGACGCTCAAGAGCCCGCACCACGCCATCGCGCTCGACGACCTCACCGCGGTGTATCCCGATGCCCACCTCGTGTTGGTCCACCGCGATCCGGTGGTGCTGTGCGCGTCGGTGTGCAGCCTCATCAGCACCCTCACCTCGACGTTCACCGACGCCGACCACCGGGCCTACATCGCCGAACACTGGCTGGGGATGCTCGAGGAGTTCCTCCGTCGGATCGACCGGTTCCGCGAGCTGCATCCCGAGCATCCGATCATCGACGTGCAGTACGCCGACCTCATGCAGGATCCGGTCACCACCATCGCGGGCATCTACACGTCGTGCGCCGATGAGCTCGACGACGGCGCCCGCGCCGCCATCTCCGCCTACGTCGACGCGCATCCCAAGGGACAGTTCGGGGTGCACGGGTACGACATCACCGAGTTCGGACTCGACCCGGCCGACCTCGCGGCGCGTTTCGCCCCGTACGTCGAGCGCTACGCCATCCCGCCCGAACGCTCCCAGACCTGAACGACCCAGGAGGCACCGCGATGGCTCGGATCACGGCAGTCGACATCCCCGGGGTGGACCCCGCGCAGCTCGATCAGGCGATGCGCGTGCAATTCGGTGTGGGTGGGATCTGCGCGCATCGGCCGGAGTTCGCCGCCGCGTTCAGCGCGGTGGCCGACGCGATCAACCACCAGGGGACATTGCCGCGACGCCTCGTCGAGCTCATCCGACTGCGCATCGCGTTCCACAACCAGTGCCGGAGCTGCATGGCGATCCGCTACGACGAAGCGGTGCAGGACGGCGTCACCGAGGATCTGGTGTGCTCACTCGAGCGGCCCGCCGAAGCCGACGACCTCACCGACGCCGAACGGGCCGCGCTCCGGTTCGCCGACCTCTTCGCCACCAATCACCTCGCGATCGACGACGCGGTCTACGACGATCTCCGCCAGTACTTCACCGAGGGCGAGCTCGTCGAGATCGGTATGAACTGCGCGCTCGACGTGGGCTTCGGGCGACTCACGGCCACGTGGGACGTGAGCGACGATCTGCCGGCGGGTTTCCAACTGCCGTACGACGAGCGCGCCACGCCGTGGCGAACCGCGGACCCGCTCATCGTGTCCTGATCAGGACGGCTACGCGTCGGCGCGCGTGAATGACACGGTGGTCGAGCCGACGATGGTCTGCAGCACCACGCAGTAGCGCTCGGTCAGGCGCAGCAACGTGTCGAGCTGCTCGGGGTCGGCGTTCGAATCGAGGTCGAAGCGAACCCGGATCGCGGTGAACCCGACCGGTGCGTCCTTGGCCACCGCCAACGTCCCGCGAAAATCGAGATCGCCCTCCACGGAGATGGAGCCGCCGTTGACCGGCACGTCGATCGACGTCGCCACCGCGCGGAGCGTCACGCCCGCGCACGCCGCGAGCGCCTCGAGCAGCATGTCGCCCGAGCAGAGGTAGGTGCCGTCGCCGCCGGTCGCCGGATGGAGACCGGCTTCCGCGATCGCGCGGCCGGTCGCCACTGAACACGTGATGCCTTCGCCGAGATTGCCGACCGCGGTCAGAGTGATGAGCGCCGCCTCGGGATGTTTCCGGTACTGGCCCTTCAGCGGGTCCTGCACCAGTCGCAGTTCGTCACGATCCACCGGCTTCTCCTTCCCTCGTCCGCTTGTGCACTCGTCGAATCGTGCCATCGGTCAGCAGATCTCGGAATCGGTGACGGCGGTCTCGGTGAGGATGTCGGTCACCAGGTTCCAGTCGATCTGCTGCGGACTTCGGAAGCGTATGCAGCCCTTGCCCACCGCGAGCCCGGTGAGTCGGGCGCGGTGGGCGTCGAGGACCGGCTGTTTCAGCACGTAGAGGGAGAGGTAGCGGGCCTGCTTGGCGAACGAGATCTCCACCCGGCCGGCCCGGGTGTACGACGGCATGCCGTAGGCCATCACCTCCGTGTAGCCGCGCAGGTGCGCGCGACACCGGGCGCGCAGCTTGACCAGCGTGGGCTGCCACTCGTCGGGCTGCTCGGCGATGTAGCCCTTCACGTCGACCGCGGTGCTCTTCATCCGGATCCTCCGGAGCGCATCATGACCCAATGCGGCTCCGGGCGACTTCAGATCCAAAGGAATTGTGCCGAAAATCGAGCGAACGGTCGCGTCCTCGTGTCCGGACGCGCGCGAAACGGGCAGTGGCGAAAGGAATCCCCATGCAGATCGCATTCGACGTCGCCGGTACGCCGGCCGAGTTCCGACGGAACGACGTGACGGGCCGAACGGAGCTACGACTCGGCGAGGAGATCGTCGAGCTGCAGAGCCCGTATCGGCTCTCGGCCCATTTCGCCGTCGGCACCGAGCAGGTGTGGACGTGTCGGGCCAACGACCACGACATCCAGATCGTGAAGGTCCGGCCGCGCGTGGTCGGCGGTCTGCGCGACAACTCGTTCACGATCTCGGTCGACGACCAGGTCGTGGCGGAGGCCGTCGGCAAGTAGCAAGGCGGCCGACGCACCGCCCGCGCGCTCCTGACGCGGCGGTACGGCCATAGCGTGACGCGGGTGGAAGTCCCGAAGTTCGTCGCGGGTACCGAGTTGGTGTGGCGCCTGAGCCGCGGCACCTTCCGCACCGGCTACCACTACGCGCTCGAGGACACCGCCGGCCACGAGTCCGCCGACGTCGAGTACTCGCATCTCGGATACCTCAAGCGGGTCTACGCGCCGATGGCGGAATATCGGTGCCGGCGTGGGATCGGTGGGAAGCGTGGTCGCATCGACGTGCTCGATGCGACCACCGGTGAGTTCGTGGCGGCCATCAATCTCGGGCGCCACGGCACGATCACCGCGGGGAGCCACCCCACCCTCCGGTGCACGATCAAGGGCCGGCGCGCCGCGACCGCCACGATGGCGGTGGTCGATGCCCGGGGAGCCGCGGTCATGACCCTGCGCTGGACCGAGGCGGCGACGTCGGCCAAGCGGCTGTTCCCGCAGGGTCGCGCGATCCTCGCCGACACCGACCTGGGCGACGACGTGATCGTGGTCGTCGCCTGCCTGGCCTTTCACGGGTTCGCGGCCGAGTTCTCCTAGGTCACGCGAGCGAAGTGGACGTCGACCGCCGGTGAGCGGACGAACGCCGGGCGAGGTGGCGCGGTGGGGAGACAGCCGCTAACGTACAACCAGATGGTTGTAGATCTCGCACGAGCGCCGGAGGCGGAGTGGACCGACCTCCTGTTCCACGCCCTCGCCGACGCCACCCGCCGCGACATCGTCCGGCTGGTGTTGGAGGCGGAGCACTCGGTGTCCGACCTGGCTCGGCGCTACCCGATGAGCTTCGCCGCGGTGCAGAAGCACGTCGCGGTGCTCGAGCGGGCCGACCTCGTCACCAAGCACCGGCGCGGCCGCGAGCGGATCGTGCGGGGGCGGATCGACACCGTGCGCGCCGTCAACCGCCTGCTCGACGAGCTCGAGGCGAGCTGGCGCGCCCGCATGCAGCGGTTCGGTGACGTCCTCGCCGAGCCGGAACTCGAACCCGGATCCGAACCCGGAGCACCACCCGACGAAGGAGCGCAACGATGACCGTCACCGACGTCCACAAGGACCCGGCCGCCCTCACCATGTCGATCGCCACCGAATGGGACGCCCCGATCGCCCGGGTGTGGGCGCTGTGGGCCGATCCCCGCAAGCTCGAGCGGTGGTGGGGCCCGCCCACCTTTCCCGCGACCGTGCTCGAACACGACCTGCGCCCGGGCGGGAAGGTCAGCTACTACATGACCAGCCCCGAGGGCGAGCGGCACCACGGATGGTGGAAGGTCGTCGCGGTCGACGAGCCGCACCGCCTCGATCTCGAAGACGGCTTCGCCGACACCGACGGCGTCCCCGACGACACGATGCCCACGACGCAGTCGACCGTCACCTTCGCCGAACTGCCGAGCGGAGCCACCCGCATGGTCATCGAGACCCGCTTTCCGTCGCGCGGGGCCATGGACCAGATGATCGACATGGGCATGGAGGAGGGCATGGCCGCGGCGTTGGGGCAGATCGACGCCATCCTCGCCGGCGCATGACCTGACCGCTGGCAGGGCCACTGCGCATTCCCGTACGATCCGCCCGCGATCCTGTTCATCAGCGTGGTTCCGGAAGGGCGGCAGATCGATGTCGGAAGCGAACAAGGAACTCGTGCGTGGGTTCTACGAACGGTTCAACCGGGGAGATCTCACGCTGGTCGACGACCTCGTGGCGGACGACTTCGTCGAGCACGAAGTGTTCCCGGGCCTGGAGCCGAACAAGACGGGCCTGCGCCAGCTGTTCGAGGGTTTCCACGCCGCGTTCGAGACCGGGAAGTTCGAAGTCGACGACCTGGTGGCCGACGGTGACCAGGTGTGCGCACGCGTGCGGGCCACCGGTACGCACCGCGGTGAGTTCATGGGTGTTCCGGCGACCGGCCGCACGATCGAGGTCGGGGTCGCCGACTTCCTGCGCATCGAAAACGGCCGCGTGGTCGAGCACTGGGGTGTGATGGACACCGGTGCGTTGATGCAGCAACTCACCGGCGACTGACGGTTGCGCATGAGCGCCGACGAGCGGTATCTGGTGATCTCGGCCGACATGCACGCGGGCAGCGATCTGTTGGGGTACCGGCCCTACCTCGAGTCGGCGTGGCACGACGAGTTCGACGCCTG
This sequence comes from uncultured Actinomycetes bacterium, assembly GCA_963819735.1. Classification (GTDB taxonomy): domain Bacteria; phylum Actinomycetota; class Acidimicrobiia; order IMCC26256; family DASPTH01; genus CAWFXC01. The sequence continues at coordinate 755,936 of CAWFXC010000005.1, forward strand.
GGCCGAGAGCGTCAGCAGTCGGTGGGATGCCGGCGGCGGTCGCGACGAGACCAGCGAGATCCGCCGGTGCCGGTGGGACAGCGACCTGCGGTTGCGCCAGATCGAAGCCGACGGGATCAGCGCCGAACTGATCTTTCCCGACACGGTCCCTCCGTTCTTTCCGTCGTCGGCGGTGTTCGCGAATCAGCCGCGCGATCGCCAGGACTACGAACGTCGCGTCGCGGGCATCCGCGCGCACAACCGTTGGATGGTCGACTTCTGCGCGGCCGTGCCGGGCCGGCGCAAGAGCCCGGTGCAGATCTTCCTTTACGACATCGACGACGCGCTCGACGAGATCCGGTGGGGTCACGACGCGGGCATGCCGGCCGTCCTCGTCCCCGCGGTCGCGCCGAACCATCCGCTCGAAGGGCTGTGGTCGCGTCGCTACGACCCGATCTGGGAGCTGTGCCAGGAGCTCGGCATGCCGGTGAATCAGCACGTCGGCGCGGGCACGCCCGACCTCGGCGGCGATCCCGCCGAAGGTGCGGCAATGCTCTACGAGGTGTTCTTCTACGCGCGCCGCAGCCTGTGGCACATGATCTTCGGCGGTGTGTTCGAGCGCTACCCGGACCTGCAGTTCGTGATGACCGAAGAAGGCCTGGCGTGGACGGTCGAGGAGACCGCCCGTCTCGATCACTACTACGCCAACATCGTCGACCACCCGCACCTCGACCAGGCCCGATTCGGTTACGAGGCGGTGCGCCATCTCTCGATGCCGCCGAGCGGATACTTCCGGCGCAACTGCTACATCGGCGCGTCGTCGATGCCGCCGTCGGAGATCGAGGCGCGCACCGTGGTGGGCGTCGACCGGGTGATGTGGGGCGCCGACTACCCGCACCCGGAAGGTACGTACCCGTTCAGCCGCGAGGCGTTGCGCGCCACTTTCGCCACCATCCCCGAGGCCGAGTGCCGGAAGATGTTCGCGGAGAACGCGGCCGGGCTCTACGGGTTCGACCTCGCGGCGCTGCGGCCCGTCGCCAACCGCATCGGACCACTCGTGACCGAGGTGCACACGCCGCTCGCCGAGTATCCCGACGGATCGCTGCTCCCGATCTACATGGGCTCGTTGCACCCGGAACGCGGATCCCTCAACGGATTCACCGGGCAGGTGCGCGCGGTCGTGCGCGCCGAGGAATAGCCACGCGGCGCGGATCATTCGCCGCTCCAACCACGAGGAAAGAGGGCCGCAATGTCGCGCGCAGTCCGGTTCGACGAGTACGGCGGTATCGAGGTCCTGAAGGTGGTGGAGGTCGACGATCCCGTTCCTGCCACCGGTGAGGTCCGTGTGCGGGTGCGGGCGGCGGGCATCAACCCCGGCGAGGCGAAGATCCGTGAGGGGATGCTGCACGAACGGTGGCCGTCGACCTTCCCGTCGGGCCAGGGAAGCGACTTCGCGGGCGTCGTCGATCTCGTGGGCGACGGGGTCGACTCGGTGGCGGTCGGCGACGAGGTGATCGGCTTCTCCGACAATCGCAACAGCCAGGCCGAACTGGTGGTCGTGCCCGCGGTCAACCTCACTCCTCGGCCGGCGGGCGTGTCGTGGGAGGTCGCCGGCTCACTCTTCGTCGCCGGTACCACTGCGTACGCGGCGGTGCGTGCGGTCGCGTTGCAGCCGGGCGACACGGTCGTGATCTCGGCCGCCGCAGGCGGGGTCGGGGCCATCGCGGTGCAGCTGGCGAAGCGAACCGGCGCGCAGGTGATCGGCCTCGCGAGTGAACCCAACCACGAGTGGCTCGAGCGGCTCGGTGTCGTGCCGGTCTCGCACGGTGACGGGGTGGCCGATCGAATCCGTGCCGCGGCCGACGGCAGCGTCGACGCATTCATCGACCTCCACGGCGACGGCTACGTCGAGTTGGCGCTCGAGTTGGGCGTGACGCCGGCGCGGATCGACACCATCGTTGACTTCGCCGCCGTCGGCGCGCACGGCGTGAAGTCCGAAGGCAATGCGTTCGCCGCGAGCGCGTCCGTGCTGGCCGAGCTGGCGTCGCTCGTCGACCGCGGGGAGCTGGAACTCCCGATCGCGGCCACGTATCCGCTCGCGCGGGTGCAGGACGCGTACCGCGAGCTCGCGCACGGTCACACGCGCGGCAAGATCGTCCTCATCCCCTGACGGGGCTACAGCTCCTCACAGGTTGGTCAGCTCGGCAGGATCTCGTCGTCGTGTTCACCGACGTGGGGCGCGCGCCTGCTGATGCGCCACGGTGCGGCGGGCGCGAGGAAGGGCGCGCCCGGGTAACGCACGGAGCGGCCGAGGTCCTCGTGTTCGACCTCCACCTGGAAGCCGCGGGCGCGGAAGTGCTCGCTCTCGTACGCCTCCTCTGGTGACGCCACCACGCCGCACGCGAGCCCGCGGGTCTGCCCGCCCTGGAAGAAGTCCTCGGCGGAGATCCGTTCGGCGAGGAAGCACAGCGCTTCCCGGCCCGCGCCGAAGATCGCCTGCGCGACCTCGTCGGCCATGACCTCGCCGATGGTGACGCCGCCGCGTTCCACGCCCAGGTCGAGGAGCACGATGTCGGGGAAGTCGTCACGGAAGCCCAGTGTGTCGAGCCATTCGACGAGCGCGATGTACTCACGTACGTGGCGAGGGGGGAAACCGGTGGTGACGTAGCGGCCGTCGGCGCACAGCATCTGCGTCGGCATCGACGGATTGGCCAGGGCATGACGACCGGTCTGGCGTTGCACGGTGCTCTGCGCGACGAGCCAGTCGTAGCTCCCGCTCTCGGTGGTGACGTTCGCGGCCGCGTGCATGCTCACGTCGACGTGCTGGCCGCGGCCCGACACGTCGCGTTGGAGCACCGCGGTGAGGGCGGCCATCACCGCGAACGTGCCTGCGATGTGCATCGCCTGGTTGCCGCCGCCGCGCACGGGTGGCAACGAGTGGTCGTCGTAGCCGCAGCTCCAGACCGGGCCCCCGCCGGCGAGGAGCGTCAGGTCGGTCGCCGGTTCCTGCGCGCGCGACGAGGTGCGACCGAACGGCGTGACCGAGACCCAGATGAGCTCGGGGTGCGCGGCGCGTAGCTCGGGATGGTCGAGTCCGAGCGCGGCCAGCGCGCCGGGTGCCTCGGCTTCGATCACGACGTCGGCGGCGTCGGTGAGCGTGCGGAACTGCGCGGCACCGGATGCGGCGGCGAGGTCGATGACCACCCCGCGCTTCGACGTGTTGTAGTGCCACCACCACAGGCTGCGTTCCGGGCCGGGCTCGTCGTCGACGAACGGACCGTACGCGCGCGTGGCGTGACCCCCGGGCGGCTCCACCACGATCACGTCGGCGCCGAGATCGGCGAGCAACTTGCCCGCGAAGGCGGCGCGCTCGCTCGCGAGTTCGACGACCCGCAGCCCGTCGAGCATGCCCGCGCTCAAATCACGCCGTCCTGCTCGACCGCGTCGATCTCGGCGTCGGTGAGGCCGAGCACTTCGGAGAACACCAGTCGGTTGTGCTCGCCCAGGCAGGGTCCACCGCGTTCGATCGTCCAGTCGGTCTCCGACAGGTGGACGGGGATGCCGTCGACGCGTACGTCGCCCATCTCGCGATGGTGCGCGGTGGGCCACAGTCCCCACTCCGCGGTGGCCGGGTCGTGGTCGACGCGGTCTTCCGGCCGGGCCACCGCGACTGCGGGCACTCCCGCGGCGCGCAGCGACTCGGCGGTGGTGAAGCGATCACGCGTCGCCGTCCACGCCGCGATGCGGGCGTCGAGGTCATCCTGCTGTGAGAGTCGACGCGTCAACGTGTCGCCCCGCGCTTCCTTGGCCCAGGGTTCCGCGATCACGTCGACCAACGCGGTCCAGTCGGCGTCGTCGCGGCACGAGATCGCGATCCACTGGTCGTCACCCGCCGCGGGATAGATGCCGTGCGGGGCCATGGCGGGGGAGTGGTTGCGGTTGGAGTCGGGCGAGCCAGGCCGGCGCAGCGGGCGCCCATTGACCGTGTAGTCGAGGAGGTCGGGCCCGACGAGGGTGGTGCCGGTCTCGGTGCACGCCATGTCGATCCACTGGCCCTCGCCGGTTCGGTTGCGGTGCACGAGCCCGGCCAGGATCGCCACCGCCATCTGGTTGGCGCCCATGTGGTCCATGTAGGAGTAGCCCCAACCCGCCGGCGGCTGGTCGGCCAGGGCGGAGCTGAAGGTGAGCCCGGACACCGCCTGCACGATGGGGCCCCAGGTCTTGAAGCTGACGTTGGGGCCGGTGGCCCCGAAGCCCGAGTTCGAGACGTAGACGATGTCGGGCTTGATCGCCCGCATCTCGTCGTACGAGAAACCCATGCGCGCCAACACGCCGGCGGCGAAGTTCTCGGTGACGACGTCGGACACCGCGACCAACGCGCCGAACAACTCCTTGCCCCGCTCGGTGCGCATGTCGATCGTGATCCCGAGCTTCTCGACGTTGTGGTTGTTGAACCCGCCACCGAGGTCGATGCCGCGTCGATCGTCGACGAACGGCGGTGACCCCCGGAGGATGTCCCACGTGCCCTGCCGCACCGGATCTTCGACGCGGATGACCTGCGCGCCGAACGCGGCGAGGAACCGCGTGGCGCCGGCGCCCGCGAGCTGGCCACTGAGGTCGCAGATGCGGAGGTGCGAGAGCGCGCTCACCCGAAGTGGACCGGCACGTGCGTGTAGCCACGGACGGTGCTGGTGTGCACGCGTTCGAGCCCGGCTTCGTCGACGTCCCAGGTGGGGAACCGCCGAAGCGTCTCGGCGATGCCGACCTTGCCTTCGAGCCGGGCCAGCGCGGCACCGATGCAGAAGTGCGTGCCGTACCCGAACGCGAGATGCCGGTCGATGACGCGGCGCACGTCGAACGTGTCGGGATCGGTGAAGTGCCGGTCGTCGCGATCGGCGCTCCCGTTGAGCAACGCCATCTTCGAGCCTCGTTTCACGACCTGGCCGTGAAGCTCGATGTCGCGGGCGACCCACCGCGACTGGATCGGCGACGGAGCTTCGTAGCGCAGCAGCTCCTCGACCGCGTTGGGGATCAGGCCGGGGTCGTCGAGCAGCAGTTGCCGCTGGTCGGGGAAGCGCGCCAACGTGGCGGCGGCGAAGCCGAGCAGGCGCACCACCGTCTCGCCGCCGGCGATCGACAGCAGGTGCACGAACGCGATGATCTCTTCGTCGGTGAGCTTGCGGGGCTCGCCGTCGTCGTCGTCATCGATCTCGGCGTGGCACAGCCCGGAGATCAGGTCGTCGTGCGGGTCGGCTTTGCGTTCACGGATCAGCTCGGGGAGAAGATCGAACACGCCGGCGCCGACCTCACCGCTGCTCGACACCTGGTTGCGGTAACCCGAGGTCGCGCGCGCGACCGTCATCGGAGCGGCGCCGTCGTCGAGATGCATCGACGAGTCGACGGTGCTGCGGAAGTCGGCGGCATGGCCTTCGGGGAACCCGAGCAACGCGAGGATCACCGTGGGCGGCAGCAGCCCCGCGAACGCCTCGATGAAGTCGAAGTCGTCGGACCCGACGAGCGGATCGAGGTACTCGGCGCAGATGTCCGCGATCCGCACCTCGAGCTCGGCGATGCGCCGTGGCGTGAACGCGCGGCTGACCAACTTGCGCAACACCGTGTGCTCGGGCGGATCCATCATGATCATCATCGGGACGGGGAACGGGTCGTCGGTGATGATCTCGAGCACGATGCCGTGACCGGAGACGAACGTGTCCATGTCGAGCAGGCCGGCGTGCACGTCGTCGTAGCGGCTGAGCGCGTAGAAGCCGTGTTGCTCGTTCCAGTAGAGCGGGGCTTCGTCGCGCAGTCGGCGCCACACCGGGTACGGATCGGCGTCGATCGTGTAGTCGTACGGGTCGTAGTAGACGTCGGTGGCGGTCACGCCGGTTCCCCCCGGAGGTGCTGGAGCGCGTATTGCGAACTGGTTGCCCGGGAATCTAGTTTTCGACCGCCAAGAGTCGCGCTTCCGCGTGACACCGTGCCGACGGCCCCGAGGGCACGAGGAGATTCGTGGGCGAGCCCGTGACGCAGACCCCGACGGCCGAGGAGCCGCTCACCGCTTGGCAACAGCGGACCCTCGACCGTTCGCTCGACGACGCCAAGCGCCGCGCCCTCACCAAGAGCGGCCGCTTCGTGCACGCGGCGATCCAGGTGATGCGGGAGACCGGGGGTCTCGACTTCACGGTCCAGGACGTCGTCGAACGCGCCAAGCTCTCGCTCCGCAGCTTCTACCAGGCGTTCGCGAGCAAGGACGACCTGCTGCTCGCGCTGTTCGAGGAGAACATCGCGTCCGGTGTGGTGCGCCAGCGCGCGGTGATGGTGACCCACGGCGATCCGCTCGAGCAGATCCAGGTGTGCATCACGACGATTCTCGACGTCGGTGATGACCCGGGCGTGAGCCGCGCGCTCGCGCTGTACCACCTCACGCTCGCGTCCACCCGGCCCGACGAGCTCGCCCACGCGCTCGAGCCCGAGTTGTCGCTGCTGCTCGAGGCGGTCGAGCGCGGTGTCGCGGCGGGTCAGATCCGCACCGACATCCCGCCGCGCCGCCTGGCGGAGATCGTGCTGCACACCAGCGTCGCCGCGGTGCACACCACGCTGCTCCGCACCGACGCCGACCGTTCGCCCGACGAGCTCTGGGCGTTCTGCCGCCGCGGGCTCGGCGCCGGTTGACCGATACCGAGAGCTAGCCGCGGGCGGCCTCGACTGCCGCCAACACCGTCGCCGGGTCGAGGGGCTGGTCGCGCACCGACGCACCCAGTTGGGCCAGCGCGTCGGCGACCGCGTTGAACACCGCCGGCGGCGCACCGATGGCGCCGCCCTCGCCGACGCCCTTGTAGCCACCGGTGGTGGCCGCGGGCGTCTCCATGTGCACGGTCTCGATGACGGGGATCTCCGCCGCGGTCGGGAGCAGGTAGTCGAGGAAGGTCGATGCGAGCGGGTTGCCGTCGGGGTCGTACACGTTGTGCTCGTAGAGCACGCCGCCGATGCCCTGGGCGACGCCGCCGTGCACCTGGCCGTCGACGATGTTCGGGTTGATCATCCGTCCGCAGTCTTCGGCGACGACGTAACGCAGGATCTCCACTTGCCCGGTCTTGGTGTCGACCTCGACGGTGACCGCGTGACACGCGTTGGACCACATCGACGGCGGCGCGTGGTAGCGGTGCATCACTTCCAGGGTGCGGTCGAGCTCGGCCGGGAGGGTGCCCGCGTTCTGGTACGCGGTGTTCGCGACCTGCTGCACCGTCACCGACTTCGCCGGGGTGCCGATGACCGACACGACGCCGTTCTCCACCTCGAGGTCTTCGGGTGCGGCTTCGAGCAGGTGGCCCGCGATGGCGACCACCTTCTCCTTGAGCATGAGCGCGGCTTCCTGCACCGCGGCGCCGATCATCGGCCCGCTGCGGCTGCCACCGGTGCCGGCCCCGAACGGGCTGCTCTCGGTGTCGCCCTGGTGGACGGTGACGTCGTCGATGTGCACGCCGAGGTACTCGGCCGCGAGCTGCGCGGTGGTGGTCTCGAGGCCCTGACCGTGGGCGCCCGAACCGATGAACACGTCGACCCGGCCGTCGGGGTGCATGCGCAGGTGAGCGGGCTCGTTCTCGTAGACCATGATCGCGGGCTGCGGTTCGACGTAGAGCGCGAGCCCGATCCCGAGGTAGCGCCCCTCCGCGGCGGCGGCGGCCTGCTCGGCGCGGAACTGCGCGTAGCCGATGGTTTCCGCGGCCTGGTCGAGGGTCTCGGCCGGCGACACGTTCTCGATCAGCATCCCGCCCGGCGACATGTACGGGAGCTCGGAGCGCAGGATCACGTTCTTGCGGCGGAACTCGAGCGGATCGATGCCGATCTGGCGCGCCGCGACGTCCATCATCTCCTCGCGCGCGGTGGTCTCCATCATCCACGGCCCGCGGTACGCGGCCTTCCCGCACGTGTTCGTCCACACCTGGGTGCTCGACCACGCCGAGGTGTTGCATGCGGTAGGGGCCGCTGTAGAGCATGCCCACCATCGGGCCGGCACTGCCGCCGCCGATCGGGTAGGCACCGGAGTCGTCGAGGTGCTCCATGTCGGCACCGACGATGATCCCGTCGGCGTCGACGGCCAACGTGGCCTTCACCCGCTCGACTCGCGCGTGGGCCGACGCGATCAGGTTCTCGCGACGGTCCTCGCTCCACTTCACGGCCGCGTTGAGCAGGTGGGCGGCGAGGACGATGACCATCTCTTCACGACCTACGAACGACTTCAGACCGAAGCCGCCGCCGACGTCGCCGATCTGCACCCGGATCTGGTTCTCGGGGACGCCGGTGACGCGCGAGAACGCGAGCCGCGCCTCGTGGGGGTTCTGGCTCGCCATCCACACGTCGAGCCGCTGGTCGAACGGCTCCCAGCGGGCGACGACACTGCGGCACTCCATCGGCACCGCGCTGTAGCGGTGCTGCACGAAGGTCTCGGTGATCTGGTGCGCGGCGCCGGTCTGCAGCTCCTGTGCCTCCGGGCTCAGCGGCACCGCCATCTGCATGGCGATGTTGCTCGGCCGGTTCGGGTGCACCAGGTTCTCGGTGTCGGTGATCGCGAGGTCCCAGTCGAGGACGGGCGGGAGCGGGTCGTAGTCGATCTCGATGAGCTCGGCGGCGTCCTCGGCGAGGTAGCGGCTCTCGGCGATGATCAGCACGATCGGGTCGCCCACGAAGCGGACGTCGGCATCGGCGAGCGGGAACATCGGGGCCATGAAGTCGTCGGCACCCTGGAACATCGACGGCAGCATCGAACCGGCGACCTTGGCGTTGAGCTCGGCGCCGGTGTAGACGGCCACCACACCCTCGGCCTCGCGGGCGGCGGCGACGTCGAGGCGGGTGATGCGGGCCCGGGCGAGGTCGCTGCGCAGGAAGTGGGCGTGGAGCATGTTGGGGAGCACGACGTCGTCGGTGTAGCGACCTCGGCCGGTGAGGAGGCGCGGGTCTTCCTTGCGGAGGACCGCCTGCCCCACGAATCGACCTGCGGTCGGAGCGGTGGCGACGTCAGTCATGGGTGGTAGGCCTCTTCTGTGCTCGCGGACGGCCAAACCTAACATCGGCGCCGGTACGGGCACCGACCACCGGGCCCGCTCTCGACCGGTGCGCGCAGGGGGACGGATGACGGGCGGTTCGGGCACCACGGCAGTCGACGTCGCCGGGCGCGAGCCCGCGGCGGCGCAAGGCTGGGAACGGGAGTGGGGGACGGTGTCGGGTACCGCGGTGCCGGGCGACGGCATCGTGGGGCTCGCCGGTCGGCACGACTGGTCGGCGGGCTACGAGCTGATCCGACCCGTGGTCGACGGCGCGCAGGACGGGTCGCAGCCGGCGGTGCTGGTCGACATCGAGAACCGGGGCGGCCGCTCGACGTTCTCGATGCTGCAGCCCGAGATCGAGCGGGGACAGGTGGCTTACGCCCGCGTGCAGTGGCAGACCGGCATCGCGCCCGGGGTGCCCGAGCACGCGCAGGGCGTCGGGCTCGCGATCCTCCGCGACTTCGGGCGTCGCTTGCGGGAGCGCTTCGACGTTCTGTTGATGGCGGGGGCGAGCCAGTCGGCGTGGTTCGTGAACACGTTCGTGGCCGAGGGGTTCAACCAGCATCCCGATTCCGGCAGTGGCGTCTACGCGGGTGCGTTCGCCTACCTCTCGGGCGGGAACTGGCTCGCGATCAACCGTTTGGGCGACGACGGCGACCCGCCGGCGCCCTACGCCCGTCCCGACGGCGTGCCCCTCCCCGCGGCGCGCATCCTCACCCGCCCCGCGAGCGACCCGTTCCTGGTCGAGATCTCCAGCTACACCGACTACTACCGACTGCGGGCGTCGGTGCAGGCCGCGACCCCGCTTCCGGCTCGCGCCCGCCACTACGACTTCCCGAGCCCGCACGCGCCCGGCAGCATCGCGGGACCCGATCTCGTGTTCGGCAGTCTCGGCTGCAACGGCGGGCACCCGGTTCCGATGAACCCGGTGGGTGCGAGGCCGGCGGTGCGCGCCGCGTTGCTCGGGCTATTCCGTGAAGCGGGGGCAACGGGATTGCCCGCCGGCGTGCCCGCACTGGCGCCGTCGGTGTTCTTCGAGTTGGGTCCCGCGCCACCGGCGAGCGAGTACTTCAACGCGCTCGCGGGAGTGGAACTGCGCGTGCCGGTCGTCGACGACGACGCCCAACCGCGCGGCGGCGTCCGCTTCCCCGAGGTCGAAGCGCCGCTCGGGCGGCCGGAGCCGGTGGCATTGCCACCGTGCGGCACCGCGTCGATCGCCGACGTGTGCGGCAACTTCGGTGGTTGGCAGGCGTTGACGCCCGCCGATCTCCGCGCGCGTTACGGCAGCGAAGACTCCTACGCCGCGCGCTACGCGACCGCGTACGACGCGATGGTCGACGGCGGCTACGCGATGCGGTCGGGCCGCGACGCGGCGGTGGCCGAGGCGCGCGCCGCGTTCACGAGCCTGCTTGCGCCAAGCGGTCCTTGACCCACTGCACGCTGTTCGGCTTCGGCATCTCCTGTTCCCAACCGGCCAACAGCGAGTCGACGCCGGCCCGGTCGGGCACCACGCCGAGCACCTCGACGGTGAGGAACTTCGGGTCGAGCTCGGGCACCACGGTGTCGCCCACCGGATCCATGTAGACGGGCTCCGCCGGTTCCGCCATCGAGTAGAGCTCACCGGTGTCGGCCACCCACGTGATCTCGGTGCGGCCGCCGTTGGCGTCGGACCACTCGCGACCGAACTCGGTCTCTTCCGAGGACCGGCGGCGGGGGTCGGCGTCGTAGAACTCTTCGATGTCCATCGTCACCTTTGGGCTTGTGGAGTGAAGCAGAGAGTGTGGTCTAGCCGAGGAGCGCGGGCGCCAGGGCACGCCACGCGGCCAGCGGCATCCCACCGTCGCGGCTCCCGGTGGCCACTTGCACGCACACCTGATCGGCGCCGGCGTCGAAGTGCGCGCTGACGCGCTTCGCGATGGCGGCTTCGTCGCCCCACGCGACCACGCCGTCGATGAGGCGATCGCTCCCGCCGTTGCTCACGTCGTCGTCGGTGAAGCCGATGCGCTTCAGGTTGTTCACGTAGTTCGGGAGCTGCAGGTACACGCTGAGATGTTCGCGCCCGATCGCGCGCGCGGTCTCCGGATCGGTCTCGAACACCACCGGCTGCTCGGGCAGGAGCAGCGGGCCCGCGCCGAGCACCTCGCGGGCGAAGCGAGTGTGATCGGGGTTGGCGAGGTAGGGGTGCGCGCCGCGCGCGTGATCGCGGGCGAGCTCGAGCATCTTGGGCCCGAGCGCGGCGAGGACCCGTTGCCCCGCCGGCAGCGACGGCGTGGCGGCGTCGAGCTCCTCGAGGTAGGTGCGCATCACGCTCAGAGGCTTCTGGTAGCGGCCGGGTGCGTCCTGGTCGATCAGGAGCGCGTGGCTCACGCCCAGCCCCAGCAACGTGCGGCCGGGGTGGTCGGCCTCGAGCGCGGCCAGGCCGGCGCCGACCTCGGCCGCGGTGTGCATCCAGATGTTGAGGATCCCGGTGGCGGCGGTGACGGTGGTGGTCGCCTCCAGGAGCAGGGTCAACGCGCCGAACACGTCACCCCCTACGTCGGGAATCCACAGCGCCGAGTAGCCCAACGACTCGAGCTCGGCGGCGGCGTCCTTGATCTCGCCGGGATCGCCGAACCGCAGCTGGCCGCTCCACACCCCGGTCCCCGTGAGTTGCATGTCCATCGCGTCACCCTTCGTCGGGCCGGGATCGGGACCGGTCCCGGTGGTACGGCTTGACGACCGTAGCAAGCCGCGTCGACGATCCGGGTCGTGCAGAACCTCAGCGAGAAGGTCGTGGTCATCACCGGAGCCGGCAGCGGCATCGGCCGGGGCAGTGCTTGGTCGTTCGCCCGCGTCGGCGGGCGCGTGGTGATCGGAGACGTCGACGGTGACCGCGCCGCCGCGGTCGCCGCCGAGCTCACCGACGCCGGCTTCGAGGCGACCGGCGCGGCGTGCGACGTCGCGGCCTCCGGCGGCCTGGAGTCGTTGCGGGATCTCGCGCTGGCGCGGTTCGGCCGGGTCGACGTGGTGATGAACAACGTCGGGGTGATCGCGGCCGGGCAGCCACTCAACATCCCGATGTCGGAATGGCAACGCATCATCGACATCAACCTGCTCTCGGTGGTGCACAGCAACCAGGTGTTCCTGCCTCTGTTGCTCGAGCAGGGTCAGGGTCACGTCGTCAACACCGCCAGCACCGCCGCGCTGTATCCGTATTCGTACGACCGGCTCCCGTACACCGCGACGAAGGCGGCGATCGTCGCCGTCTCCGAGGCGCTCGCGCTCTACCTCCGACCGCGCGGCGTCGGCATCACGTGCCTCTGTCCCGGGCCGGTCAGCACGAACATCGTCGAGCAGATGGCGTTCCACGGCGAGATGGGCGCGCTCGGTGTCCCGGAGTTGCCGTTGCTCGATCCGGCGGACGTGGGCGACATGGTCGTGCAGGCGGTGCGCGAAGACCGCTTCCTGCTTCTCACCCACCCCGACGCGGTGCACGAGATCCTCGTGCGCCATGCTCAGGATCCCGAGGAGTTCCTCGCCGCGCAGGTCGTGAAGGTCTCGGGCGAAGTGGCGGACTGAAACGCCAAGTCGCAGGTTCGGTCAGCGGCCCTTCCACACCGGGGGCCGCTTCTCGACGAACGCGTCGAGCCCTTCGGCGTAGTCCTCCGAATCCTGCAGCCGGGCCAGCGCCTCGCGGCTCATGCGCCAGCCGACGTCGTCGGGTGCGGTGGTGGCCTCCAGCACGATCGTGCGGCTCTCGAGCACGGCCAGCGGTGAGTTCGTGCCGATGCGGTCGGCCAGCGTGACCGCGCACGACAACGCCTCGCCGTCGTCGCACAGCTGGTTGACCAACCCGAAGCCGTAGGCCCGTTCGGCGGTGATGGGATCGCCGGTGAGCGCGCATTCCATGGCCACGTTCACAGGGATCTTGCGCCCGAGGCGGAACACGCCGCCCGCGCCGGCCACCAGTGAACGCTTCACTTCGGGGATGCCGAACGTGGCGCTGTGCGAGGCGACCACGAGGTCGCACGCGAGCACGACCTCGGTGCCGCCGGCGAGCGCGGGGCCGTCGACCGCGGCGATGAGCGGCTTCGTTCGTTCGCGGTGTGTGAGGCCGGCGAAGCCACCGCGCTTCGTGATGATCCCGTCGGCCCGTCCGGCTTTGAGCGCCTTGAGGTCGGCGCCGGCGCAGAACACGGGGGGAACGCCCGTGATGATCGCGATCCACACGTCGGCGTCGGCCTCGAAGGCGTCGACCGATTCCTCGATGCGGCTCGCGGTCTCCGGGTCGATCGCGTTGCGCGCCTCGGGCCGGTCGATCGTGATCACCGCGGCGTGCCCGCTCACCTCGTAGTGCAACATGGCGGCGACGGTAGCTCCTCGCTAGCCTCCCGCCCCGTGAACGACTTCAACGGGAAGATCGCCGTTGTGACCGGCGCGGCATCGGGTATCGGATTGGCCACGGCGCGGGCGCTCACCGCGGCCGGCGCGACGGTCACCCTCGTGGACGTGTCCGACGACGCCGGCTCGCGCGCGGCCGACGAGATGGGTGCGAGCTATGCGCATCTCGACGTGTCGGATCCCGCGGCGTGGGCGGCGTTGCTCGACGGTCTGCCGCAGCTCGACCTGCTCCATCTGAACGCGGGCATCTACGACTCCGAGCGGTCCGACCTCACCGGAGTGTCCGACGCCGAGTTCCGCCGGTACACCGGCGTCAACATCGACGGCGTGTTCTTCGGCTTGCGGGATGCGATCCCGCGCCTGGAAGAGTCGCGCGGCGCGGTCGTGGTGACGGCGTCGATGGCGGGGGTGGCGCCGCTTGCCTCGAATCCGTTGTACTCGCTCACGAAGTACGCGCTGGTCGGGCTGGTCCGCAGCGTGGCGGCCGATCTGCTGGCGCGCGGTATCCGGATCAACGCGCTCTGCCCGGGCGCGGTGGCCACCCCATTGATGGGGGAGGACCCCCACGCCTGGTTCGCGTCGCGCGGCATCACCCCGCTCGAACCCGAGGACCTGGCGGCCACCGTGGTCGAGCTCCTCGGTTCCGATCGCAGCGGGGAGATCGTGCTGCACCGCGCCGGACGCCCCGCGGCGGCCTTGGACTTCCCGCCCATCCCGATGAACTAGCCCGCGTTCACCGCGGTGGCGACTGCGGGAGCGGCGCGACCGCGGTCACCGGCCGGTCGTCGCTCCAATCGAGCAGCAGCCGGCGTTCCTCGATGAGCCAGCGATCGCCCTCGCGTCGGAAGCGGTCGAGGTAGCGGATCGCCAGGACGCGGTCGCGGCGGGAGCCGTCGGGCGCGTCGGTCATGTGGTGCGCCATGCAGTAGGTCTCGCTGGTGGCGACGTCGCCGTCGACGTCGATCAGCGACTGCCCGAGCACGTGCGACGTGACCGTGTAGCGGGTCAGGCCGGCGAGCGCGGCCTCGATCTCAGCCGGGCCGGTGCGGACCCGGGCGGGCTCGCGGAACTCCGGCGGATCCTCGAAGATCCGTAGCGCGCCGTCGGGCGCGAACAGGGCGGCGACGAGCGCGGGCTCGCGCCGATCGCAGCCGTGCGCGTAGATCTCGGTGAGGCGGCGAACAGCGGCGCGGTCGTCGAGCCCGGGTACGTGTGCGTCCACGGTGTCCTCCGGATGCTGGTGGTGTGAGTTATTTGATGGCGAGCGGGTTGATGGGGGAGCCCACGGCGCGCGACACCTTGAGCACCGGCGCGGAGAAGAAGAACTCCCACACGCCGTCGGCCGCGCAGTCGGCGGCCAACTCCTCGAGGTCGAAGATCTCGCCGAGGGTCATGCCCATGTCGCGGATGAGCACCATGTGTACGGTCATGAACACGTCGGAGTTCTCGCCGGGGATCACCTCGATCGCGTAGTTGTCGGAGCCGACGGCGGCGACGTCGCGTTCGTGCAGCCAGTCGACGCATTCGAGCCCGATGCCCGGTTCCCCGCCCATGAACTCGGCCGGGTCGCGGTGCTCGAGGAACATGCGGCGGGCGCCGGTGCGGAACAGCATGATGTCGCCCGCACCCACCGTCACCCCGCCCTGGCGCGCCATCGCCGCCTCGAGGTCGGCGGGCGTGATCGCGTAGCCCGCCTCCAACCATGCCACGCCCTTGAGCGCCGCGATGTCGAGCAGCACCCCGCGGCCGGTGATGCCCTTGGCCTGGCGGTCGATCGAATCGTGCATCGCGCCGCGGGGCGTCACGGCGGTGGCGGGGAATCCGTTGTAGAGGTGATCGTCGTAGAACACGTGCGCGAGGCCGTCCCACTGCGTGGCGCACTGCAACGGCATGATGATGTAGTCGTCGGTGTAGCGGAAGCCGCCTTTGATGTTCTGGCCCTCACCGGTGGCCGACATCAGGTGCACCGGATTCGACCTGATGCCGCCGCCGGTCTGCGGCCCGGTCTCGTCGAGCGGAATCCCGAGGTCGAAGACCTTCCCGGTGCGCACCAACTTGGCGGCAGCGACCACGCGCTCGGGGGTGATGAGGTTGGTGGTGCCGCGCTCGTCGTCGTCGCCCCAACGACCCCAGTTGCTCACCCGCTGGCCGACCGCACGGAAATCTTCCACGAGCACCCCCTTTCGTCCGGCGCGGGATGCTAACGCCGGGCGCGCCCGAGGTGCGCCGGTCAACCCGTCGACGCGGGCGGCAGCACGCGGAAGGCGCCGCGCATGAACGGGTGGACGCGGCAGAAGTAGGTGTACGTGCCCGGATCGAGATCGGTGGGCGTGCTCCACGTGTCGCGGCCCGCGGTCGGCGGGCCGGCGACGCCGAGCTGGCCGGAGTCGAACTCCACGTTGGCGTTGGCGATCGGGTAGGCCACGCCGGTCGACGCGGTGCACGGCGCCTTGCACGCGGTGATGGTGTGCCACACGCTCTGCCCGCCCGCGTCGAGGTTGTCGAAGGTGATCGACTGCCCCTCGCGCACGGTGGGGATCTGGCCCCCCGAGTTGAGGTCGCCACTGCCGTAGACGAAGTCGGCGACGGCGATGGCGGGCGTGATCGG
Organism: uncultured Actinomycetes bacterium; assembly: GCA_963819735.1. Taxonomy (GTDB): domain Bacteria; phylum Actinomycetota; class Acidimicrobiia; order IMCC26256; family DASPTH01; genus CAWFXC01. The sequence continues at coordinate 771,947 of CAWFXC010000005.1, forward strand.
GGCGTCGCCGAGCTTGCGGGGATCGGGCAACGAGGTCGGCGCGCCACCGTGGTTGTCGTTCTCGGGCAGGTGGCCGTGGGTGAGGTGGCCCGGCTGGTCGACGTTCGTCGCGAACGGGTCGCTCCCGCCCGGCCCGTTGTACATCCAAACCACCATGAGGCCCATCGACTCGTACCACGACGCGTTCCTCGTGTCGTAGGTGGTGGAGATGCTGAGCGTGTCACCCGCGTGCACCGCCACCTTCCACGTATTGGGGGTGGCGGTCATGGCGACGTCCCACGACACCGCGCCCGCGGGCTCGAAGTAGTGCGCGCTCGACCGGAAGAGCGGCGCGGTGCGGCCGTCGCGTACGAGCGACAGGTCGTCGTGCAGTCCGCCGGGATGCAGGTGGCCGAACGTCTCGACCAATTCGCCGCTCTCCGGCAGCACGTATTCGTTCTTGTGTACCCCGGGCGGATACGGATCGACGGCCTGATCTGGATACGTGAACGTGCCGTCGGTGCCGGAGCCCTTCAGCGCGTCGAACACCGGATACACCTGTCCGTTCTGCACGTCCATCCAGATCGGGTGCACGTCCTTCATGCCGCCCGGCGGGGGGAACCTTGCCGACACGAAGTCGACGTCGTACGTGAGGTACACGGTGTACGGCCGCGGCGTGAGGTCGTGGATCATGTAGTTCACGTACCAGGCGTCGGTCGTGCGATACGGGTAGCCGTAACCCGGTGGCAGCTCCAGCGCCGTCTTCTCCTCGCCGCCGGCGAAGAATCGTTCGGGGAACAGCGGCGCGGTGGCGTCGCGCCGCAGCGCGTTCGCCCAGACCCCGTGGTGGAGATGGATCACGTCGACCGGCGGCGTGGTGCCGTCGGCCAGTTTGAGGTTGGGCCTGAACCCGACGATCCAGCCGTCCTGCTTGGGCTGGGGGATCAGGTACTTGTTGGTGTCGATCAGGTTCTGGCCCGGCTTGATCTTGAGTGGGCCGTACCGGAAGTGCAGGTGCTGCACGTACTTCGACGCCGTGGTCGCGGTCGACGAGTTCGACGTGCGGACCGGTGAACGAGCCGGTGAGTGGGCCGGGGTGCCGCCGAACGCCGCGACCACCAGGCACGCGCCCAGCACGACCGCGAGCACGGCGACCGTGCGGATGGAGCACCGCATCCGGGAAACGCTAGCGAGACGGCGACGCGCATCATCGTCGCGGTGTTGGGCGCGGTGATCGCCGCGAGGTGTCCTGGGTCAGCCCGGCATGTCGTTCATACCGGGAGATCTGCTCAAATAGCGCACATGGTCGATCCGGTCGAGCGCGACGACGAGCTGCGTGAGGTCGCGGCCGCGACGCGCGCCGAGTGGCGGGCCGACGAAGAGCAGTGGGCGCTCGCCGCGTTCGAAGCATGGGAACACGACCGCACGCTGCTCGACGTGGCCCGCGAGTGCATGCACCGCGGCGACACGGTGGCGGTCGCGCTGCCCGGTCGCACATTCGTCGGCGCGGTGTCGTCGGTGGGCGACGACCGGATCGGTATCGCCACGAACGAGGGCCCGGTCGACGTGCGGATAACCCAGGATGCACCCATCACGTTCCGCGTCGTGACGCGTGCCCGCGTCGGCGGCACGCGCGGCGAGCAGGCGGTCGTCACCTTCCGGGCGCGTCTCCTGGAGCTCGAGACCGACGCCGCATCAGTGGAGTTGGGCGTGCCGCTCGCCGACGGAGTGTTGAACGGCCGGCTCCGCGTCGGGCGCGACCAGGTGAGCGTCACCGACCGCGACGGCGGCCGTTGCTACGTGTCGATCGGCTCGGTGAGCTGGGTGCGCCCGGTCGACGTCGACTGATCCTCGCCCGGCAGCGCGGCCAGCCACTCGAGGAGCTCGTCGCGCAGGAACCGCATCTCGCGGCCGCCCGGGAAGCGATGGCAGGGGATCCGGCCTTCGCGCACCATGCGCCGCAGGTATTCCACGTGCACCTGGAGCAACTCCGCGGCCATCGCGGTGGTGAGCACCGGCGGGAACTCGGCGCCCGACGGTCCGGACGGTCCCGACGGTCCGGTGCTCTCCGGCGATTCGGGGATGCTCATCGGCCCCGAGCGTAGAGCAGCCGCCCCACTCGGGAAAGCTCTTCGCCGCCCTGGCCAGTCTGACCCTGTCTCTCGCACTCTTGCGTCATGGATTCGTCGTGACGCGCGCCGGGACCGCGTGTCCGATACTTCCGGCTTGACCGATATGCCGATAACGTGCATACTCGCCGGGTTCGTGCAATTCGGACATTCCTCAACAATCTCCCTCCGATCCTCCCTGGGGGTTTCCCGTGTCAGTGCCGGCTCCTGCGGTTTCTTCTTCGGCGCACGAGCCGCGCCCCGAGGCCCGCACTGACGCGAACCCGGGACCGGGCCGCGGGTTCCGCCCCGGTGGCCGACGGCGGTCCCTCGGCGCTCGACTCTCGCGTGGTCACGTGGTGATGATCGTCGCCGGGTTGGTGGGCCTGGTCCTGTCGTTCGCCGCACTGCGCCAGCAGGACCCCGACGCGAGCGTGGCCGTCGCCGCCCATGAGATCCGCGCCGGTGAAGTTGTCGGCCCCGCGGACTTCCGCACCGAGCGCGTGACCATGAGCAGCTCGCTTCTCACCACCGTGGTCCGCTCGCAACAGATCTCGGGCATGCGCGGCCGCATAGCCGGCGCCACCATCGCCGAAGGTGAACTCGTCAACCGGCGGCTGCTGCGCCCGCGGGCTGCGCGTGGCGGGTTGCGGGCGATGAGCATCCCGATCGATCCGGCCCGGGCGGTCGGTGGCCACCTGCAGGCCGGCGACCGGGTCGACGTGCTGTTCGCCGGCGAACGGTCGGTTTCGATCATCGTCGCCGACGCCGAGGTGCTCGCGGTCGACGCGCGTGGTCGTGGCGGCATCGGTGAGTCGGCGAGCCCGTTCACGGTGACCCTTGCCGTCAACGCCCGGCAGTCGCAGCTCGTCGCGGCCGCGGTCGCAGACGGCAACGTGTCGCTGTCCCGCACGACCGGCGCCACGCCGTCGAAGGGCACGGCACCGGAGTCGCTCGACCGCGTCGACGACGGCGGCGAGGCCGCACCGTGAACCCGGAGGAGCCGACCGTCGCGCTGGTGTTCTCGCCCGAACGGTGGGTGGAAGAGCTGCACCGGTACCTCGCCGACCACGGTGGCGCGCGCGTGCGCCAGATCGTCGTCGAACCGTCGGTGGCGCTCGACGAGGAGTACGACACCCTCGTGGTCAGCGACCGCTGGCCGGCGCTCACTCACGGCCTGGTCGACGCGCTGCACCAGCGGTCGCGCGGCGTCCTCGGCGTGTTCGATCCCGACGAGCCCGCGGGCAAGGATCATCTCCTCGGGCTGGGCGTCGATGCCACCATTGCCGCCGATTCGCCGATGGCCGAGTTCGTGACCGCGCTGGCGGAGCTCGGGCCCCGCGAGCTCGCTTCGGATCTGCGCGGGCGGGGCGCAGGTACCGCCGGCGGCGAGTCCCGCACCGCGCTCGACGAGGCCGCGGGTTCACCCGGACGACTCACGGTGGTGGGCGGTCCCCGCGGCTCGGGGGTGACCGAGGTGGCGCTCGCGCTGGCGGCCGCGGTGGCGCGCCGACGCGAGTCGGCGGTGCTCGTCGACGCGCACGAAACCGCCCCCGCGGTGGCCGGCCGTCTCGGCCTCGACCTCGAACCCAACCTGCGGAGTGCGGTCGAGGCCGTGGTCCACGGACGCGACACGCTCGAGCACTCGATCACGTCCGGCAATCCGGGCAATGGCTTCGCCGTCGTGAGCGGCTTCCCGAGCCCGACCGCGGCGTCGCAGGTGACGCCGCCTGAGGTGCTCGACGTGGTGACCGCGCTTCGCTCCTCCTACGGCCAGGTGATCGTGGACGTCGCGGTCGACACCGGCTCGACCTCGCCGATCGGGCGGGCGCTGATGGGCGCGAGCACGACGATCGTGGGCGTCGGATCGGGATCTCCCGTGGGCGTGGCGCGCCTGCTGGCGTGGATCGTCGACATCCGCTCGCTCAACGGTGCTGCGCCGCTTCACGTCGTCGTGAATCGTGTGGCCCGAGACCAATTCCGGCGGGCGGAGATCGAATCGGAGATCACGCGCACGTTCGTGCCGGCGTCGATCACCTTCACGCCGAGCGACCGTCACGTCGACGACGCCGCGTGGGACGGCTGCACGGCGGTGCGCGGCGCATTCGCCGGCGCGGTGGCCCCACTCGCTGATACCGCGCTGCCGCCGTCGCGCGCGCACCGCGGCCGGGTCCCGAGATGGACGCGGGGAAGCCGATGACCGTCGACGCGTACGACGCGATCCGGCGCGACGCGCTGGCTCGCGTCGAGCGCCGGCGGTTGCGGCCCGACGCCGACGTCGAGGAGGTGCGCGACGAGATCGCGCACGCGGTCGACGCGTACCAGCGGCTGGCACAACTCGGCGAAGGAGTTCCCCTCGTCGAGCCGACGGAGATGGGCGACCGGGTATTGCGGTCGATCACCGACTTCGGTGCGCTCACCGAGCTGATCGCGCGTCGCGACGTCGAAGAAATCTTCATCGAAGGCGCGCGCGTGTCGTACCTCGATGGTTCCGGCCGGCTGCGGGGCCTGACCGCGCCGACGAGCGAAGAGGAGAACCGTCAGATCATCGAGCGCATGCTGGCGACGACGGAGCGCCAACTCAACACGAAGCACCCGATGGTGCAGGCGCGCGTGCTGGGCGGGACGGCGCGACTCACCGCCGCGATCCCACCCGTCGGTGACCGCCTCTCGGCGACCCTGCGGCGCTACGTGGTGAGGAACGTGACGCTCGACGACCTCGTCGCGCGCGACTCCCTCAGCCGTGAAGCGGCGGCGCTCTTGGCGCTCCTCATGCAGCTCCGGAGCCGGGTGGCGGTCTCGGGGGAGCCCGGAGCCGGCAAGACGACCCTGGCCGCCGCGCTCCTCGCCGCCGCCCCGACCAGCCACTGCGTGCGCGCGTGCGAGGAGATCCGCGAGCTAGCCGTTCCGATCACGCACGGCTCCTACTACGAGGTCCGTCCCCCCGCACTCGACGGGACCGGTGAGATCAGCTTGCGCGATCTGGTGAAGTTCGTGTTGGCGATGCGACCCGATCGCATCGTGGTGGGCGAAGTGCGCGGCGCCGAGGCGTTCGAGCTCAGTCGCGCGGTCAACGCGGGGTGCGGCTTCCTCTGCACGGTTCACGCCAACAGCGCGTCCGAAGCGCTCGACGCGCTGGTGAACGCGGCGTTGATGGCGGGGGAGAACGTCACCGAGCGCATCGTGCGGAAGGTGTTCTCGGCGTCGCTCGATGTCGTCGTACATCTCGATCGCGACGATGTGGTCAGCGCCGACGCCGACTCGATCCGTCGTCAGGTGATGGAGATCGCGGCCGTGGTCCCTGCGCTCCGCGACGACTTCACCATCGAGCCGATCTTCGTGCGCGACGGGATCGGCGCTCCGTTGCGCTGGACGGGCGCGCTGCCCACGTCACTCGCAACCCGACTCGAGCGGGTGCTCCAGACCGGATCGCTGCACGACATCGTCGGCGGGGAGCGGGTCGCATGAGCTTGCTGGCGGCGATCGCGGTCGGCGGGTTCTGTGTGCTGCTGGCGGGCCATCTCGTGGGGCGGCCCGTCCGCTTCGGGAGTTGGCGTCGACCGAAGCCCGCCGTCAATGCGCGCCAGCAGTGGCTGATCCAGGCTGGCGTGGGGCTGAGCCCTCGTCAGTTCACGCTCGGTTCGTTCGTGGTGGGCCTGGCGGCGTTCGGGGTCGGTGTCTTCCTGACCGGAACCGCGCTGGTCGCGATCGTTCCCGCGGTTGCGGTGGCCGCGTTGCCGCGTGCGTTCTTCGGTCGTCGTCGTGCGGCGCGCATGCGGGAGGTGCAGGAGGCGTGGCCCGACGGTCTCCGCGACCTGGGCGCCTCCATCGCCGCCGGTGCCTCGCTCACCCACGGGCTGACCACCTTGGCCGTGACCGGTCCGCGGCCGCTCCGGACGGCGTTCGCCCGGTTCCCGCAACTGTCGGGCATGCTCGGGACCGTCCCTGCGCTCGAGATCGTGAAGTCGGAGCTGGCCGACCCCACGAGCGACCGGGTGATCGAGGTGCTGATCCTCGCGTACGAACGGGGCGGCGCCATCGTGAAGCTGATCCTGGAAGACCTCGTCGCCGCCACCACCAAGGACGTGAAGGTGCTCGACGAGATCGAGGCCCAGGGGCTCGAGATGAAGATCAACGCGCGCGCGGTACTCGTGATGCCGTGGTTCGTACTGGTGGCGCTCACTCTGCATGCGGGGCCATTCCGCGACTTCTACCGCTCGAGCGGCGGCGTCATCGTCGTGTTGGTAGGTGCCGCGCTGAGCGGAGTCGGGTCGTGGTGGATCAGCCGGCTCGGACAGGCGCACGACGAACAGCGTGTGTTCGGCGACGCCCGGCCGGTGGAGCCGGTGGCGTGAACAGCACCGCGCTCGTGCTCGGGTGCATCTCGGCGGGAGTCGCCGCCGCCGGCCTCGCCGCGTTGGTGGCGCGGCCGACCCGACGCCTCGCGCCGCGGGTCCGGCCGTACACGGTGGTGACGCGCGCTCGAGCCGGGCACGGCGCCGACGTGCTCGCGGTGGCGAGGCCGTCATCGGAGATCTCCACCGGCACGATGGTGCGGCTGTTCGGCCCGCCTCTCCGCGCACTCGTGGATGGGCTGGGGCGATTGTTCGAACGCCGGACCGATGCGTCGCTCGAGCTGACGTTGCGCCAAGCCGGTTTCACCGACGTCGGGGCCGACGACTACCGCACCCGGGTCGCGTTGCAGGTGCTCCTGTTCGGCGCGATTGGGGCGGCTGTCGGGGCGCTGGTCGTGCACTCGGCCATCGCCGCGCTCGGTTTGATGGTGTGCGGTGTGGTCGTTGGTGCCTCGCGCGGCCGCGGCCGGCTCGACCGCGCCGTGCAGGAGCGGCGGGAACGGATCCGGCTCGAGCTCTACACCGTCAACCAGCTGCTGGCCATGCACGTGCGCACCGGTGCCGGCCCGGTCCAGGCCACGCAGCGGATCGCCGACCGGGGTTCGGGTGCGGTGGTCGAGGAGTTGCGGGCGGTCCTGCTCTCGCTGCGCGGTGGCGTCGCCGAGCCGGATGCGTTCCGCCGGGCCGCCGAGCTGACTCCCGAACCTTCGGCCGCCCGCACCTACAAGCTCTTCGCCGCCGGAGCCGAACGAGGCGTCGATCTCGCCGACGGCCTGCGCGCGTTGAGCGAAGACCTCCGCGACGCGCGGCGCGAAGAGATCCGCAAGACGGCGACGAAGCGACGCGCCGCGATGCTCGTTCCCACGATCGCGGTGCTGGCCCCGGTGATGTTGCTGTTCATCGCCGCGCCGCTGCCCTCGATCGTCTTCGGGAGCCGGTGATGCACACCGGTACCGGCACCGGGACCACCAGTACCCGTACCGGCTCACGCGATCTCGGCCGTGGCATGGGCCCGGCCCCGACAATGAGGAGAGTTGACGATGACGAGGTTCTCGCTACGACTCGTTGCGAGCTGGATCCGGGCCCGTCTCGGGTCCGAGGAGGGTATGACCACGGCCGAGCTCCTCGGCAACGCGGCATTGGGCATCGCCGCACTCGTCGCGATCTGGGCCGTCATGCAGACCCTCGGGCTCGACGTCGTGAACTGGATCCGCGGGCAACTGCTCGTGTGAGCGGGCACCGTCGCGAGGCGGGTATGACCACGATCCAGTACGTCGCCGCGACCGCGATGTCGCTGGTGGTGTTCGTCGGGATGGCCAACTTCATCGTCGACCTCTACGCGCGTGGCGTCGTGCGGTCGGCGCTCGACGAAGGTGCGCGCGCCGGCGCGCCGGTCGACGTATCGCCGACCGAGTGCGAGCAGCGGGCCCGTGACGTACTCGGCACCCTGCTCGGAGGGGCGATGGGCCGGTCGGTCCACGTGTCGTGCCGCGAGGTGGGCGGGGCGATGCACGCGCACGCGGTGGTGTCGTTCGGCGGGTGGCTGCCCGCGGTGCCGACCTGGTCTTTCGTGCTCGACGCGTCGGCCACCAAGGAGCGGGAGCCGTGAGCGTGCGTAGACCAAGACGCGGCACAGATGCCGAGGCAGGATTCGTGGCGACCGAGCTGGTCCTCGGGCTCGGGCTGCTGGTACTTCCCGTCGCGCTGCTCGTCCTGACCCTGCCCGGATGGTCCGAACGGCAGACCACCGCGAGGGTCATCGCGCGTGAGGCCGCTCGCACCGTGGCGCGCGACGGGCGCTGTGAACCGGAGGTTGCCGTCGGTCTCGCGCGGACCATGGCCGGCAACCTCGGCCTCACTCTGAACGACGTAGCCGTCGACGTGCAGTGCGCGCCCGGCGCGGACCTCGTCCCGGGAAGCGAGCTCGAAGTCGACGTCACCGTCCGGATGCCCGCGGTCCACGTCCCCGGCGTCGGCAACGTGGGGGAGTGGACCTGGACGGCGCGCCATCGCGAACCCGTCGATCGTTATGCGAGCGCGCCGTGAGCGGACACACGCGGCCTCGCGGCGGCGAGCGGGGGACGGTGACGCTGTGGCTGCTCGGCCTGTGTCTCATGCTCTTCGCGCTCGGGGGAATCAGCCTCGACCTGTGGCGTTCGTTCTCGGAGCGGCGTGCGCTGGCGGCCACCGCCGACGCCGCGGCCCTCGCGGGCGCGTCGGCGATCGACGAGGCCCGTTACCGCGAGACGGGAGTCGTCGCGCTCCTGCCGACGGAGGCCGAGGCCCGGGCCCGCGCCGGCATCGCCGCCCAGCTCGACCGCGCCGCGCTCCGCACCGTCGACGTGCACGCCGACGCGGAAGCCGTCACCGTCGTCGTGCACGGTGAGGTGGGGTTCACACTCCTCGGCATCCTGCACCAGGGAGCGTTCGAGGTGAAGGTCACCGCGACCGCGACTCCACGCCGGTCCGGATGACGACCCGTCGGTGGCTCGTCGCCGCACTCGTCGGGCCGCTCGCGCTGATCGCCACGTCGTCGACGGTGGCCGCGCAGACGAGCGGCGGCGGCGAGCTCGGTCACGATTCGGTGCGCGCGACCGCGCGCGACCTCGGTGCCGGACGATTCCCGGGCGCGGGCCTCCCGAGCTCGCCGCCGTCCGTGGTATCGCCGTACGAGTGGAGCCGCGACGCCACCGGCGCGACCTGCGCGGTGCTCCCCGGCCCGGTACCGCCTGAGCTCGTGGATGCGGTCACTCCGCTCCCGGGCATCCTCGACTTCCAGGGCCTGCCGATCATCCTCGGCTCCCTGGTGGGCGCAGCGCCCGGCGCCCTGCGCGTCGAACGCGGCACCGTCCTTCCTCCGGGCTCGAGCCCGGGGGGCGAGTTCGTGATCGACGTCGCGACACCGCGTAGCAGCACGCACCTGCTGGTGGTCCCGCGTTGCGCGCGACCGGGAGAACCGCTCCCACCGGAGCCGCCCACCGCCGCCGACATCTGGGAACGGACGCCGCTGCCTCGCGCCACCGTGCACGCGAGCCCGCCGGGGACCAGGGCGTGGCCGGGGATCGTGCACCTCGAGACCCGGTTCTGGGGGGCCGCACCGGGCGATGCGCAGGCCCAGGTGACGCTCGACGGCTACGCCGTCAGCGTCGTCGCCCATCCCATCGCGTACGCGTGGGAGTTCGGTGACGGCACCACCACCGTGTTGCCGGCCGCGGCATCCGCCGCGACGCCGACGCGGGCAGAGTACCGACGCCGCGGTGACTACGACGTCGTGCTGTACACGGTGTGGGCCGGGCTCGCGCACACGTCGGCGCCGGCGTGGGGGCTCGACTTCGGTGACCAGGACCTCGGTACCGTCACCATCGCCGAGACCGTCACCTATCACACCGCCGAGATCCGCTCGCTCCTGAGATCGCGGGCGGCCGGCAAGTAGCGCCGCGAGCCGTGCGCCGTGCGGCGCGCTTTCACGGTCTACGGAGTGGTCAGGTCGGCCTGGAACGTGTAGCGGTTCGACGGGGTGCAGTCGAACGTGCCCGACTTCGTGGGGTACACGCGCTTGAAGTTGGGGTTGTTCCACTGCTCGAGCACGAAGCAGCTCGACGGAATCTTCCCGCCGATGTTCACGGTGCCCACCATGCCGTCGGCATTGAAGCTGGTCAGGTTCTTCAGCGCGGTGAGCAGCGACGTGCGCGTGAGGCCGGTGGAGCTCTTCGCGGCCGTGTCGGCCGCCTGGCGGAACGCGAGCACCGCTTCGAAGCCGTACACCGCGAACGCCGTGAGGTTGCCCTTGCCCACGTACTTCACGAAGTTGCCGAGCATCTTGTTCGACTTCGACTCCGCGAACGGCAGGAAGCCGATGTCGGTGTACTCACCGTCCATGGTGGCGCCGGCCGCCGCCATCTGCTGCTGGTCGTAACACGCGCTGGTGCACTCCCAGACGATCTTGGGATCGGTGAGACCCTGCACCGCCGCTTCCTGGCGCACGAGAATCGCACCCGGCGCGGCCAGGCCGTTGTTGGAGTAGTTCGAACCGTCCTGCTTCATCTTGTTGATGATCGACGTGTACGCAGTCTGCGTATCGCGGTTCGAAAGCAGCGGCGTGTCGGTCACGTCGATGCCGGCGTGCTCGGCGGCTTTGATCAGCACGTCGGTGGAGCGCGTCGCGTCGGCGGAGTCGCTGGTGCGGATGAAGGGCCCGCTCAGCTTCGTGTTCTTCTTCGCCAGGTACTTGAACGGTCCCTGGTTGCCCCGGTACGTCTGCGGATTCTGGGCGACCGTCGAACAGTCGATCATCGACGGCGTCACCGGGAACGACACCGACGCGCACGCTTCGGGCGTGCCGAGCACGATGGCGCCGAGGTCGGGCAGACCGGTCGCGGCCCCCGCCTGATCCTTGCAGCCGGTGAGATCCGTGAGCCCGCTGAACAACGCGGTCGCGGTGCCCACCATCGCGAGGTCCTGCGTGCACGCGGTGATGATCGCGTTGCGCGTCGTATTCGGGTTGAGCTGCGAGTCGATGAAGTTCACGTTGAGCTTGCGCCCCGCGACACCACCGGTGGCGTTCACGTACTTGTCGGCGGCCTGCGCGCCGTCGACCACGCCCTTGAACACGCCGGGCGCGATCGAGTTGTTGACGTCGGCAACCACCGCGACGTTGATTGCCGTCGAGGTCACTCCGATCTCGGTGGCCCCGGACGTCGCTCGGCTCACGTCGGCACCGGCGGGAATCACCCCTACGGTCGCCAGTGCGACGACGGCGACGAGCGCGAGCGAGAGCCGGCGAACGGTGCGCACAATTTCCCCCTTGGTGAGTGTCGGAACCAAAATCCGACAGACATCACGGGGAGCAACATGCCACGATCCGGCGCCTTGGTGCACGCGGGACCGGTTTGCCCCGGTCCATCGGCCCTCCGGTGATCGCGGGCGGTCGGCAGGTAGCGTCTCCCAATCGGGTTCCGGTCTCGGGTGTGGGTGGTGGAGGCGGCGATGTTCAAGGCGATCGTGGTGGGGACCGACGGGTCATCGAGTGCATCGAAGGCCGTGCTGGCCGCTGCCGCGCTGGCCGCGACCCAACCCGGGGCGGTGCTCCACATCGTGACGGTGCAGAAGCCCTTGTCGTCGACGGCGATCGCCGCGGGCGACATGGCGTCGGCGGCGCCCCAGGCATTGACCCACGACTGGGACAGCGAGATCCGAACCGAGCTCGAGAGCACCCTCTCCCGGGCCGCCGAGGCCGCGGGGCGCGAGGGCGACACCGCGATCGAGACCCACGCCCGGTTCGGCAGCCCCGCCGACGTGATCTGCGACATGGCGGCCCACCTCCAGGCAGATCTCATCGTCGTCGGCAACAAGGGGATGCACGGAGGGCGACGGCTGCTCGGCAGCGTGCCCAACACGGTGTCGCACAAGGCACCCTGCAGCGTGCTCATCGTCGACACCATCGACTGACGGGTCGCTGATCCGCATCGCGGCATGACGACCACCGAGCAGGCCGGAGTCGCGGCGCCCACCGTCAACGACCGGCGACGCTTCTGGCGCGCGCTGCTGCTCATCGTGCTCGCGGCCCTCGCGTTGCGTGTGGGTTACGTGATGCTCGCGAAACGCAACGAGCCGGTGCTGGGCGATCAGATCTATTACAACGCGCAGGCGAACACGCTGGCGCGCGGCCACGGCTTCACCGACTTCCGCGACGGCTCACAAACGGCCGAGCATCCGCCGCTCACCGCGCTCGCGCTCACGCCCACGTCGTGGGTGATGGAGCAGTTCGATCCCGGCGGCAGCCATCTCCTCGCCCAGCGCCTCACGATGACGGTGTTCGGCGCGGGCGTGGTGCTGCTCATCGGCCTGATCGGGCGCGCGGTGGCCGGGGATCGGGCGGGCCTGGTGGCGGCGGTGATCGCCGCGGTGTACCCCAACCTCTGGGTCAACGACGGGTTGGTGATGAGTGAGACGCTGGCCACGCTGGCGGTCGCCCTCGCCATCCTTCTCACGTACCGGTTCATCCGTCGACCGCGCGCGGCGACCGCAGCGTGGGTCGGCGTCGCGTGCGGCTTCGCCATGCTCGCCCGCGCCGAACTCGGGTTGCTGCTGCCGCTCATGGTGCTGCCCGTCGTCCTCCTGCTGCGGGTGCTGTCGTTCAAGCGCCAGATCGTGATGTTCCTGGTGGCGTGCATCGCGTCGGCGGCGGTGGTGAGCCCCTGGTTGATCGCCAACCTCACCCGCTTCGACGAGCCGGTGCTGTTCTCGACCAACGACGGCCTCACGGTGTGCGGGGCCAACCTGCACCGCACGTACTACGGCCAGGGCACCGGGTTGTGGGCGCTCGACTGCGCAGGTTTCCCGGTGCCGAAGGGCGACCGCTCGGTGGTGTCGAACGCGTTGCGCCGCGACGGCCTCCACTTCATCCGCACGCATCTCGGCCGGCTGCCGGTGGTCGTCGCGGTGCGGGTGGCGCGGGTCTGGAGCCTGTACGCCCCGGGGATGATGGCGAGCTACAACCAGAACGAGGGCCGCGACATCGGCGTGTCGTGGGCCGGCTTCTTCGCGTTCTGGGTGCTCGTGCCGTGCGCGGTGGTGGGCGGGGTGATGCTGCGACGGCGGCGGGTGCCGATTACGCCGCTGATGGCCCAGTTCGTGATCGTGACCGTGACCGCGGCGGCGATCTACGGGATCGTGCGCTTCCGGGTTCCGGCGGAGGTGAGCCTGGTGGTGTTGGCGGCGGTGGCGGTCGATGGCTGGTGGTCAGGCCGCGCCCACGCCCGGGGTGAGGGTGGAGGTGCGGGCGCGCGTGAAGCCGACACCCCGGCCGGCGCGCCCGAACCCGACGCGGTGGGCGTGTAGCCGGTGAGCGCGTCGCCGTGGGTCGAGCGCTTCGCCGCGCGCGCACCGGCCGGCGGCACCGTGCTCGACGTCGCCTGTGGCGGTGGACGGCACACGCGTTTCTTCCTCGCCCAGGGCCACACGGTCGTCGCCGTCGATCGCGACCTCTCGCGCGTCACCGACCTCGCCCACGATGCGCGGGTGGAGCTGATCGACGCCGAACTCGAGACCGGCGCACCATTTCCCCTACGCGGCCGCACCTTCGCCGCGGTCGTCGTGACGAACTACCTCTGGCGGCCACTGCTCGGCGATCTCGTCGCCGCAGTGGAGCCCGGCGGCGCGTTCATCTACGAGACGTTCGCGGTGGGCAACGAGCGCTTCGGGCGCCCGAGCAATCCCGACTATCTGCTCCGCCCCGGCGAGTTGCTCGACGCGGTGCGGGGCGAGTTGCGCGTCATCGCCTACGAGGACGTGATCATCGGCGCGCCCCGGGTGGCCGCGGTGCAACGGATCGCCGCGGTGCGCGGCACGACGTGATCACGCAGGGTGACGCGGTCGGCGGTGGTGGTCCACCGACCACTTTTCGCGCGCACCGCGGTGTTAGCTTTCGGCGCCATGGAGGTCTCGGAGGTCTCGACGCCCGCGCCCGGTGACGGGCCCGCCGAAACTCCTCCCACCGACTCGCCCCCGAGCGGCGTGCCCCCGGCACGCGAGGCGGCACTGCCCCGCTGGGTGATCGTGATCGGCGCGCTCGTCGTGCTCGCGGGCATCGTGCTGCGCTTCGTCACCCGCTCCGACCTCTGGCTCGACGAAGCGCTCACCGTCAACATCTCGAAGTTGCCGCTCTCCGACCTGCACGAAGCCCTGCGGCAGGATGGCGCTCCACCGCTGTTCTACCTGCTGCTCCACGGCTGGATCTCGGTGTTCGGCTCCAGCGACCTCGCGGTCCGCAGCCTGTCGGGCGTGCTCTCGGTGGCCACGCTCCCAGCCATCTGGTTCGCGGGCCGCCGGCTCGGCCGCCCGGGGGCGCCGGGGCCGATCGCCGCCGATCCGCCCGGTGCCCGGCTCGCGGCGGGCCTGGCGGTGATCGTGGTCGCCTCGAATCCGTTCGCCATCCGCTACGGCACCGAGGCGCGCATGTACGCGCTCGTCATGCTGCTGGTCACGCTCGGCTACCTCGCGTTGCGGCGCGCGCTCGAGGACCCGTCGCTGCTTCGGCTGGCGATCGTCGCGGTGCTGGCCGCGGCGCTGCTCTACTCGCAGTACTGGACGATGTATCTGCTCGCGGTGGTCGGCATCGCCATGCTGTGGCGCGCGTTCCGCGCCCCCGACGCCGCCGATCGTCACGCCGCGCGCGGCGTGGTCGTTGCGATGATCGCCGCACTCATCATCTTCTCACCGTGGGTGCCGACGTTCGTGTTCCAGTCGGCGCACACCGGCACCCCATGGGGTGCGGGGGAAATCCCGTTCTCGACGATGCGCATCGCGTTCGATCAGTTCGGCAACGGCACCAGCCTCGTGCACACGCAGGCCAACCTGCTCGCGTTCATGTTCGTGGTGTTGGTGCTCCTCGGCGTGTTCGGACGCGCGAGAGGTACGCGCAACATCGACGTCGACCTCCGCACGCAACCTGCAGTGCGTTGGGAGGCGGCGGCCGGATTCGGAGCACTCGCCGTCGGGCTGATCATCGCGTGGATCAGCAACAGCGCGTTCGACGCCCGGTACGCGTCGATGATGTTCCCGTTGTTCGCCTTGGTGGTGGCGTTCGGGTTCATGGCGTTCGGGTCGCGTCCAGTGATGGCCGTCGTGCTCGCGGTGCTGGTGATCGGCGGGTTCTTCGGTGCCGCCCGCAACGTCACCGACAACCGCACCCAGGCTGCGCAGGTGGCCGACGTGATCAACGCCGAGGCCAAGCCGGGCGACGTCGTGCTCTACTGTCCCGACCAACTCGCGCCGGCGGTGAACCGGCTCCTCGACCGTCGCGCCGATCTCGACCAGGTCACGTTCCCGCGCCTGGCCAAGCCGGCGCTCGTCGACTGGATCGACTACCAGGACCACATCGACGCCACCGATCCCGGCAAGTTCGCCGACGACGTGTTGGCCCGGGCGGGGAAGAACGGCACGATCTGGTACGTGAACAACCCCGGGTACCACGGTCTCGACGGCAAGTGCGAGCAGGTGTCGGCGGCGATCGAGGCGGCACGGCCGGGCTTGAAGGCGCGGGTCATCGGCGACGTCGAGACCTTCTTCGAGGCCGACAACCTGCTCGAGTTCCCACCCGCCTGAGCCCGCGGTGCCCGGCGCCGGATCGACCGGCGGGCGCGCCCCGATCGCGGGCGCCTTCGGGCGTACCATCTTCCGACCATGAGCCCAAGCTGTCGGCCGCCGCGCGCACGCGGTGATCAGGTGCCGACGGCCGACTCGCCCGCCTCGTGACCGCGACGATCACCGGCTCGTCGCCGGACTCGTCGCCGGAGCCGGCCCCGCCGCCCGACTCGCCTCTGCAGGGCGGACCGGCGAGCACCGCGCTGCGGCGCGTCGGCTACCTCCTGCTCGCGGGGCTGGCCTACATCCCGATCATGCTCACGTCGCCGGGGCGG
The DNA here is from genome assembly GCA_963819735.1 of uncultured Actinomycetes bacterium. Classification (GTDB taxonomy): domain Bacteria; phylum Actinomycetota; class Acidimicrobiia; order IMCC26256; family DASPTH01; genus CAWFXC01. Next base: position 787,808 of record CAWFXC010000005.1, read on the forward strand.
GTCGTCGCCGACACGAAGAGCTACCTCTACCTCGACCCTGGTCGTCTGCTCGACCGCGCCGCGTCGATGTGGGATCCCAACATCGGTATGGGGACGGTCACCCACCAGAACATCGGCTACCTGTTTCCGATGGGCCCGTTCTTCTGGCTCTTCCACATGGCCGGGGTCCCCGCGTGGGTGTCGCAACGCATCTGGCTCGGTTCGATCTTCCTGTTCGCCGGCCTCGGCGTGCTCTTCCTCATGCGCACCCTGAACGTGCGCGGCCCGGGGGTGCCGGTCGCGGCGCTCCTGTTCATGCTCACGCCGTACTCGCTCGACTTCGCGTCGCGCATCTCGGTGCTGCTGCTCCCGTGGGCCGGTCTGCCGTGGATGCTCGCGTTGGTGATCCGGGCGTTGCGCGACGACGGCGGGTGGCGATACCCGGCGATCTTCGCGATCGTCGTGCAGGTCATCGGCGGCGTGAACGCAACCGCGCTCGTGTTCGCCGGGATCGCGCCGGTGCTGTGGATCTTCTATTCCGCCGCCATCAGTCGGGAGGTGCAGTGGCGGCGCGCGTGGGCGACGATCGGGAAGATCGGGTTGCTCACCCTGTTGGCGTCGGCCTGGTGGATCGCGGGGTTGTCGATCCAGAGCGGCTACGGGCTGAACGTCCTGAAGTACACCGAGACGCTGGAGACGGTGTCGACCGCTTCGGTCGCCAGCGAGGTGCTGCGCGGCCTCGGGTACTGGTTCTTCTACGGCCGCGACAAGTTGGGGCCGTGGACGGAGTCGAGCGTCGACTACACGCAGCACCTCTGGTTGATCGTGGTCGGGTTCGCCATCCCCGTGTTGGCGATGTTCGCGGCGGCCTGCATCCGCTGGCGCCACCGCGCGTACTTCATCCTCCTCGCGCTGATCGGCCTGACCGTGGCGGTGGGCGCGTACCCCTACGACCACCCGTCGGTGCTCGGAGGCATCTTCAAGTCGTTCGCCGAGTCGTCGAGCTTCGGTCTCGCGTTGCGCAGCACCGGGCGCGCGGTGCCGTTGGTGGTGTTGTCGTTCGCGGTGTTGCTCGGCGTCGGGATCAACGCCGCGGCCAAGCGGTTCACGTTGCGCGGTGTGGCGATGCGCGGGCTCGTGCTCGCCGGGCTGGTGATCGTGCTCGCGATCGTGAACCTGCCCGCGATCTGGAACGGCACGTTCTACGGCAAGAACCTCCAGCGCGACGAGAACATCCCGAGCTACTGGACCAAGGCCATCGCCAAGTTCGACGCCAAGCCGCACGACACGCGCGTGCTCGAACTTCCCGGCGCCGACTTCGCGTCGTACCGGTGGGGCAACACCGTCGATCCGATCACGCCCGGCCTGATGGACCGGCCCTACGTCGCGCGTGAGCTGATCCCGTGGGGATCGCCGGCGTCGGCCGACCTCCTCAACGCGCTCGACCGTCGGCTGCAGGAGGGTGTGCTCGATCCCAGCGCGATCGCGCCCGTCGCCCGCCTGATGAACGTCGGCGACGTCGTGTACCGCGCCGACCTCGAGACCGACCGTTTCGACCTGGCGCGTGCCATCCCCACCTGGATGCTGCTCGGTGCCGCCGAGGCCGACGGCCTCGACAAGCCCACCACCTACGGCACCAGCCTCGGCCCGCCGCTGCGCCTCGCCCAGAACGACGAGATCGCGCTCGCGCTGCCACCCGACGCGAAGGATCCGCCGCCGGTGTCGGACTACCCGGTGCAGAACGCGCTGCCGATCGTGCGCGCGCAGTCGAGCGCGGCGCCGATCATCGTGTCGGGCGACGGTGAGGGACTCGTCGACCTCGCCACCATCGGTGGGCTGTCGGGCGACAACATCATCCTCTACTCGGGGACGTTCGCCGACGACCCGGCCGCATTGCGCCAGGAGGCGTCACGGCCCGGCGCGCTGCTCGTCGTGACCGACTCCAACCGCAAGCGGGGGCGGCGCTGGGGTGCGATCAAGGACATCGAGGGCGCGACCGAACGCGCCAATGAGACCCCGCTCACGCCCGACGACGCCGACGCCCAACTCGACGTGTTCCCCGGCTCGACGACCAATGCGCAGACCGTGGTGGAGGAGCCGGGCGCGCAGGTGAGCACCTCGCGCTACGGCAACCGCATCACGTACTGGCAGGAAGACCGAGGCTCGCGCGCGTTCGACGGCGACGTGAACACCGCGTGGGAGTTCGGCGACCACGACCACGTCGTCGGCGAGAAGATCCGGCTCGACCTCGATCAGCCGATCACCACCGATCACGTCAACCTGGTCCAGCGCCTCACTGGCGACAACACGCGCTACATCACCCAGGCCACGCTCACGTTCGACGGCAAGAACCCCGTCACCGTGAACCTCGATCCGTCGTCGCGCACACCCACCGGTCAGACGGTGACCTTCCCGTCGCGCCAGTTCCAGCACCTCGAGATCCGGGTCGACGACACGAACGTCGGCAACGGCACCACCGGCCCGACGAACGACGTGGGGTTCGCCGAGATCCGGGTACGCGACAACACGCCGGGCGCCACCGACGTGCGCGTCGACGAGATCGTGCGCATGCCCACCGATCTGGTCGACACCGTCGGGAGCAAGGCGGCCGATCAGCCGCTCGTGTACCAGATGAGCCGCTCGCGCACGATCGTGGTGCCGCCGCGTACTGCACAGGACGAGCCCGCGCTCGTGCGGCGGTTCGTGGTGCCCGACGCGCGCACCTTCGGTGCCGGCGGCACCATCCGGCTCGCCACCGCCGCGCCTGACGCGATCATCGACTCCGTGCTCGGCATTCCCGACGCGAGCGAGGGTGGCATCACCGTCACCGCGTCGCAGCACCTCCCCGGCACCGTCGAGCAGCGCGGTTCGGCCGCGTTCGACGGCAATCCGGCCACGTTCTGGAGCACCGCGTTCGGCGCCCCGACCGGCCAGTGGGTGCAGGTGCAGACCCCGTCGCCGGCGACGTTCTCGCACCTCGACCTGCAGGTGGTCGCCGACGGTCGTCACTCGGTGCCGACGCAGATCCAGGTCTCCACCGGCGGGGAGACGCGCACGGTCGATCTGCCGCCGATCGCCGACCAGAAGGCGCAGAACGCCACCGTGTCGGTGCCGGTCGACTTCGCCCCGCTCACCGGCGACACCGCTCGCATCACCATCAGCGGTATCCGCCCGGTCACCACCACCGAGTACCACGAGCTGGTGCCGATCACCATGCCGGTGGCGATCGCCGAGGTCGGCATGCCGGGGGTCCAGCAGGCACCGCTTCCCGCGACCCTGCCGTCGGCGTGCCGCACCGACCTGCTCGCGGTCGACGGTCAACCAGTCGGCGTGCGCCTGAGCGGGAGCCCGGCGGCGGCCGAGGCCCTGAAGCCGATCGACTACCAGCTCTGCGACCCGAACGCGCCGGCAACGCTCACGGCCGCCGCCGCGACCTCGACCGCAGCCGCGGCAACCCCGGCGACCGGCCTGACCCTCGACCTGGCCAAGGGATCGCACCTCGTCCGGTCCGCCCCCGGCACGGCCACCGGGATCGACGTCGACGGCCTCGTGCTCGGCTCCGACGCCGGCGGCACCGCGATGGCGCTCGGCGCGGGCGGCAAGCTTCCGGCGTCGGCCACGCACATCCCGGTCGCGGCGAAGGCGGCGACGCCAACGGTGAAGGTCACGAGCAACGGGCGCACCAAGATCGAAGTGCACGTCACGGGCGCCGAGCCGGGCACGCCGTTCTGGATGGTGTTGGGAGAGAGCAACAACGCGGGGTGGCAGGCGACCGTCGCGGGCAAAGACGTCGGTGGCTCGACCCTCGTGAACGGCTACGCGAACGGGTGGCTCGTCACGCCGACCACCCGCAGCTTCGACATCACGCTCAAGTGGACCCCGCAGAACCGGGTGTGGATCTCGATCGTGATCTCGGTCGTAGTGGTCCTCCTCTGCCTGTTCCTCGCCTTCCGCCGACGGCGCAAGCACAAGCGCGACGATGCCCGCGCCGCCGTGTTCGGGGCCCAATTCGACGGCGAGGCGAAGCCGGCCAGCCCACTGGTGGCCACCGGTGTCCGCGCGTCACTCCCTGCACTGATCGGCGGACCACTGCTCGCGTTCGCGGTCGGCGCGTCGTTGGCGCGCCTGTGGGTCGGTCTGGTCACGGGCGCGGTCGTGCTCGCGGTGCTGCTGCGACCACGCCTCCGGTTCCTGCTCACCTTCGGCGCGCCGGCGGCGCTGGTGCTCGCCGGTCTCTACACCGTGGTGCAGCAGTACCGGTACGCGTACTTCAGCGACTTCGACTGGCCCACGCACTTCGCGCGGGTGAACGACCTCGCCTGGTTGTCGATCATCCTGCTCGCTGCCGATGCGATGGTCGAGTACCTACGCCGGCGTCGCACCCCGGACGACGACGAAGCCGACGACAACGACGACTACGGCGCGCCCAGGAACGGCGACCAACCGAACGACACTCCGGCCACGGTGCCGTAACGCCGGGCCGACGGGCCTTCCTGACCGCCGGTGAACGACGCGTAGACCGCCTTCATGTTGCCGTCGCCACCCATGAAGAAGCTCAGCCCGCCCACGCCGGTGCGCCCGTTGGCCGATGCCAGCCACGGCCCGAACGGGTTCGACACGCACACGCCGAGCGGCGCCGAGCAGCGGGCCAGGCCGGTCGAGTAGCCCGGTGTCCACCAGTCGCCGGCGGAGTACGTGAGGATGTACGTGTTGGTCGACGGGTCGTACGCCATCGAGGGGTTCTCGATGAACCGGCCCTCCCACGCGTAGCGCTTCCCCAGCACGGGGAACGCCCAGTAGGGCGCGTAGCCGCCGTCGGACCGCCCCGCGTCGGCGTTGGCGTCGAGCGGGATCGCGTAGATCGGGCTCTCGGTGTTCCCGAACGCGGCGTAGAGCGTGTACGCGCCGTTGGGTCCCCGGAAGAGGAACGGGTCGAGCGCGCCGCCGGTGCCACCGAGCCCACAGCTGAACGGAACCGGTTCGGCGACGAAGGGGCCTTGCGGTGCCGCCGCGGTCGCGCGTCCGATGCACTGCCGGTTGTTGGGGTCGGGCGGATTGATCCGGTTGGCGGCGAAGTACAGCACGTAGGTGGCACCGACCTTGGCGACGGTCGGGGCCCACAGCGCGCCGTCGGCGGCCCACGCCGGCTTGGTCGGCATGCCCTCCTGCACGATCTGGTCCCACTCCGGAATGCTGTAGGTGCGCGTGAGCGAGTCGACCACGTGGACGGGCAGGCGATTCGAGTTCGTGTTGGAGCTGTACGCGTAGTAGTGCCCGCCGTCGAAGAGGACCGCCGGGTCACCGATCAGGGGCCACTGCGGTGCGGCCGCGCCCTGGAACGTCAGCGTGCCCAACGGCGGCGGCGGCTGGCACGCGGCGGCGAGCAGCGCCAACGCCACGAGCAACCCGAGCCCCAGCCAGCGGCGGGAGTGGGCCCGACCGCGGGTTCGGCCGCGGGCGATCGGAGCGGTGATCGGGGCGGGCTGACTCATGCGCCGGGCATCTCCCTCGGGTCGGCAGGTACGCAGGTACCGTACGGGGCCGATGAATTCAGCCCGAGATCCCCGGTACCGAATCGGCAGCCTGCACCCCTTGCCGTTCGGCGTGTGCGCCGGGTTTCTTGAGCGCGTCCGGTGCGGAGCCGCCGACGGTCAGGAGCCGGGACCCGGGATCGGCTCGGGGTGACGGCCCGAGGTCGCGCCGTCCTCCACAGCCGCTTCGTGCGCGACGACCTGCGGGTGGCGGCGGTGCCGTGGTTGCTGGCGCGGGTGCTCGTCGTCGCCGCGCTGGCGGTCTCGCGGGAGGTCTTCACGAAGGTCGGCGCGACGCCGCGCCCGGTGCAACTCGGGCAGGGGCTCTTCGCGTGGGACGCCGCGTTCTACCGCGACATCGCCGAGCACGGATACCGCGCCGTGGGGGAGGCGTCGCTGCGGTTCTTCCCGCTCGTGCCGCTGCTCGCCCGCGGGTTGGGTTGGATCCTGCTCGGGCACACCGCCGCCGCGCTCATCGTGCTCGCGAACGGGTCCGCGCTCCTGTTCGGTGCGTTGCTCCACCGGCTCGCGCTCCACGAAACCGGCGACGTCGGGGTCGCGCGCCGCGCCGCGTGGTTCGCGGCGTTGTTCCCCGCCGCCGCGGTGTTGGTCCTCGGGTACGCCGAGGCCACCGCGATGATGCTCGGGGTCGTGATGTTCCTGGGGCTGCGCTCGCGGCGCTGGGGGTGGGCGATCGGCGCGGGTCTGCTCGCCGGCCTGTGCCGGCCGGTCGGTGTGCTGTTGGTGGTGCCGGCGCTGATCGAAGCCGGGCGGGGCTGGCGGGTGGCGCCGGCGCGCGAGCGCCTGGCCCGGATCGGCGCGGTGGTCGCACCCGGCGTCGGCGCGGCGCTCTACCTGGCCTGGGTCGGGATCACCTTCGGCGACGCCTGGAAGCCCATCTCACTGCAGGACCGCGCCACGCTCCGGGGTGGGTTCCAAGACCCGGTCACCCGCACCATCGACGCCTTCGGCGACCTCTTCGGCGGCGACCGCTTCGGCTCCGGGTTGCACGTGCTCTGGGCGGTGGGATTCGTCGCGCTCCTCGTGGTGTTGGCCCGCCGGATGCCGGAGTCGTACACCTGGTACGCGGCGGTGACCCTCGTGGTGGGGCTCTCGGCCTCTAACCTCGACTCGTTCGAGCGGTACTGCATGAGTACGTTCCCGTTCCTGCTCGCGTTGGCACTGGTGACGGAACGGGAGGAGGTCGAACGGGGTGCGATCGTGCTCGCCGGGGCGGGTCTGGTCGGGTATGCGATGTTGGCGTTCCTCGGGATCCAGGGCCCCTGATCACACGTTGAAGTCCCGTTCATCTCCACTTCACGTTCAGGTGGTTGCCTGACCACCCAGCGCGCGTAAACTGCCGCGTTCACCAATCGAGTCCCACCGTCGGGAGGCGGGGGTCAGGGGCAGGACTTCGGATGCCGAGAACACAATTCGTGCGGCCATCGCTGCGGCGTCCCTTTCTGTTCGCGATCGTCGCGGTCGCGCTGGTGGCCACCGCGTGCCTGCCGCCCAAGCCGCCGCCCCCGCCGCTCCCGACCTGGCCCACGGCTCCGGTCGGCCAGTCGACCGCCGGGGCGACCATCCAGTACCCGTCGCCGTACGCGTGGGGCGCGCTGGTGGGCGACTTCCCCGATCCCGACGTGATCACCGTCGGGAACCAGTACTACGCCTACTCGACCGGGTCGTTGTTCACGTGGGCGAAGATCCAGGTGATGAAGTCGTCCGACCTCGTCCACTGGACGTTCGTCGGCGACGCGTTCGACGGTCCGAACACCACGCCCACACCGGGGACCGGTGTGCCGGAGTCCGGCAGTGGCTGGTCGCAACTCTTCTTCGGGCGCACGTGGGGTCCTGCAGTGATGCGGATCGGCAACCAGTACGTCATGTACTACGCGGCGGAGTCCAACCTGACGGATGCGACGCACGGGTTCCAGTGCATCGGCCGGGCCACGAGCGCGTCGCCCGAGGGCCCGTTCGTCGACGACCAGAACCAGCCGCTCATCTGCAGCCCTGCGCACGGCGGCTCGATCGACCCCGAACCGTTCGTCTCGAACGGCACCGTGTACCTGCTGTGGAAGAGCGAGGGCACCGCCACCGAACCGACCCGGATCTGGAGCACCCCGCTCACCCCCGACGGCCTCGCGGTCACAGCACCCGCCGCCTACAACCAACTGCTCGAGACGTTCGCCACCAACTGGGAAGCGCCCATCGTCGAGTCGCCCACGATGATGCCCGCCCCCGACGGCAACGGGTTCCTGCTCTTCTACTCGGCGGCGCGCTGGGAGACCGCCGACTACAAGGTCGGCGTCGCCACCTGCGCCACGCCCACCAGCCCCTGCTACCGCATCTACGCGACGCCGGTGCTCGCGACCCGCGGCGACATGGCCGGCCCCGGTGGTCCGCACGTGTTCCAAGACCTCCAGGGCCATTGGCAACTCGCGTTCGCGTCCTGGACCGGCTCCGACGTCGGCTACCAGGACAGCGGGGGCATGTTCCCCGAGCCCGACACCGACCGGGCCCGCAGCTTCCACGTGCTCCCCATCACGTTCCCGGCCGGCGGCCACAACCCCCAGATCGGCTGAGCATCCGGGCGGTCCGGGGCCCGGGCAACGGGGCATGAGCCCCGGTTCGGGGACCGGGGGCCCGTACACTGGCAGCCGCCAACGCCGTCTGCCGGAGTGTCACGAGTTGAGCGAATCGAATCCCGAGGTCGTCATCATCGGCGCGGGTCCTGCCGGGCTCACCGCCGCGTACATGCTGAACAAGCGGGGTGTCGCGCCAACCGTCCTCGAGGCCGACACCGTCGTCGGGGGAATCAGCCGCACCGCGGTGCGCAACGGCTGGCGGTTCGACATCGGCGGCCACCGTTTCTTCACCAAGGTGAAGGCGGTGAACGATCTCTGGTTCGAGATCCTCGGGCCCGACGAGTTCCTCCGCCGCCCCCGCATGAGCCACATCCACTACCGGGGCAAGCTCTACGACTACCCGATCAAGCCGCTCAACGCGCTCGAAGAACCTCGGGCCGGTCGAAGCCGTCCTGTGCGGGATGTCGTACCTGTGGGCGAAGGTGCACCCGCCCAAGAACCAGGACACGCTCGAGGGCTACGTCGTGGCCAACTACGGCTGGCGCCTCTACAACCACTTCTTCAAGACCTACAACGAGAAGGTCTGGGGCGTGTCGGCGAGCGAGATCGCGGCCGACTGGGGCGCGCAACGGATCAAGGGCATGTCGCTGTTCGCCGCGGTGTGGGAGCCCATCCGGGCGAAGATCGTGGGCGGACGCGACGGCGCCAAGCAGGTCACCAGCCTCATCGAGGAGTTCAACTACCCGAAGTACGGGCCGGGCCAGATGTGGGAGAAGTGCACCGAGCTGGTCACCGCGAAGGGCACGAAGGTCGTGTTCGAGTCGACGGTCACCGGGATCGAGCACACGAACGGCCGGGCCACCGTGGTCACCGCCGAGTGCAACGGGGTGCGGAACCGCTACGAGTGCACCGAGGTGATCTCGTCGATGCCCATCGGCGCGCTGCTCGAGGCGATGGACCCGCCGCCCCCGCCCGAGGTCACGCGCGCGGCGGAGAGCCTGCGCTACCGCGACTTCATGACCGTCGCCCTCGTCGTGCCGGAGCAGTACGGCTTCCCCGACACGTGGATCTACATCCACGACCCCGACGTCGAGGTTGGCCGCATCCAGAACTTCAGCTCGTGGTCGCCCTACCTGGTGAAGGACGGCCGCACGTGTCTCGGCCTCGAGTTCTTCGTGCAGGAAGGCGACGAGATGTGGACGAAGTCCGACGCCGATCTGGTCGAGCAGGGCAAGCGTGAGCTCGAGCACCTCGGGTTGGTCGACGCGTCGAAGGTCGAGGACGGCTACGTGGTGCGGATGCCGAAGGCGTACCCGTTCTACGACTGGGAGTACAAGCAGCACGTGGCCACGCTGGCCGCGTGGTTGGAGGAGCACACGCCCAACGTGCACCCGGTCGGTCGCAACGGGATGCACCGCTACAACAACCAGGACCACTCCATGTACACCGCGATGCTCACGGTCGAGAACATCTTCGGCGCCGATCACGACGTCTGGACGGTGAACGTCGAGGAGGAGTACCACGAAGAGGTCGCCGGCGACTCGAGTGAAGGCGCCGGGCCGCGGAGCTGAGGTGAGCCCGACCGGAGGGGCATCCCAGGAGATCGGGGCGGCGGGATTCGAAGCCGGTCCCACGTTGCACTTCCCGTGCTTCGACGCATTCCGCTTCTTCGGGATGACGATGGTGCTGCTCGTGCACGCGGCGTTCGCGACCCGTCCGTGGGTGCAGGCCAACCTGCCGGAGTGGATGCAGGCACTGCTCCAGCGCATGGACGTCGGCGTGGCGATCTTCTTCGTGCTGTCCGGGTTCCTGCTGTTCCGGCCGTTCATCGCGCGCCAACTCGCGGGGAAGCCGCCGGTGAAGACGGGCACGTTCCTCCGGCGCCGCTCGCTGCGGGTGCTCCCCGGCTACTGGTTCGCGCTCACGTTCTGCGTGGTGGTGCTCGGGCAGGCGCTCGGCAGCGCGAAGAACGCGTTCCTCTACTACTCGCTGCTCTTCCCGTTCGCGAGCCAGAACGTGGCCCTCGGCGGGGGGCCCGGCCAGGAGGGGAACTACGGGATCCCGCAGGCCTGGAGCCTGACCGCCGAGTTCATCTTCTACCTGATGCTGCCGGTGATCGCGTTCCTGCTCATCCGTATGGTGGCGCGCAAGGCTCCGAACAGTGCGGTCGGATACGCCCTCGGCATCTGCCTGGCCCTCTACCTGTTCGGGCAGTTGTTCCGCCTCTACTACCTCGTCGCCCAACCGTCGTGGGAGCGGGTGGCGGTGATCTGGGCCCCCAACTGGGTCGACTTCTTCGCCATCGGCATGGCCATGGCGGTGTACAGCGCGGCCCATCATGCGGGGATGAAGCTGCCGAGCCTGCTGGGGTTCCTCGGCGATCACCCGGCGGTCTCGTGGAGCGTGGCCGCGCTCGTCGGCCTGAGCTTCGCCACCTTCTCCCCGCCGGCCACGCCCGGGGTCTACGGCGCCGAGTACTGGTTCCGCTGGCTGCTGTTCGGGGTCTTCGCGTTCTTCCTGTTGGTGCCGGCGATGTTCGGTGACCAGACCCAGGGCCTCGGCCGTCGCTTCCTCGCCAGCCGCCCGCTCGTGATGCTGGGCACGGTCTCGCTCGGCTTCTACCTGTTCCACCTCGCGGTGATGTCGAACGTGCAGGGCTGGCTCGCGCCCGCGGGGACGAGCAGCGTCTTCTACGGCAGCCTCCCCGCGGTGTTCGGACTCACCTTCGTGTGCTCGATCGCGCTCGCGTTCCTCAGCTACTACATCGTGGAGAAGCCGTTCCTCCGCCTCAAGGACACGCCGGTCAGCGCGCTGTGGCGACGCTCGACGGTGGGTGCACCATGACGACCCCGCGCACGCTCGTGATCATCCCGGCCTACAACGAGGAAGAGTCGTTGCCCGCGGTGCTCAAGGAATTGGCCGAGCTCACGCCCGAGTACGACGTGCTCGTGGTCTCCGACGGTTCCACCGACCGCACCGCCGACGTCGCGCACAGCGCCAACGTCTACGTGGCCACGCTGCCGTTCAACCTCGGCATCGGGGGCGCGCTGCGTACCGGCTTCGCGTTCGCGGTGCGGCGCGGCTACGAGCGCGCGGTGCAGTTCGACGCCGACGGCCAGCACGACCCGCTCGCCCTGCACACGTTGCTCGACGGGATCGACCGCGGTGCCGACATGGTGATCGGCAGCCGCTTCGCCGAGGGCGGCGCGGTCACCTACGAGGTGAGCGGGATCCGGCGCCGGGCCATGAAGCTGCTCCAGTGGTTGGTCGGCGTGCTGGTGCGCCAGCACTTCACCGACACGAGCTCGGGTTTCCGGGCGTTCTCGCGCCCGATGCTCGAGTACTTCGCCGCCTCGTACCCCGTCGAGTACATGGACTCGGTCGAGGCCCTGGTGCAGGCGTGCAACGCCGGCTTCCGCGTCGAGGAGGTGCCGGCGAACATGCGCGGCCGCACCGGTGGCGCGCCGTCGACCCGTCGGTTCAAGCTGCTCTACTACTACGTGCGGCTGCTCGTGGTGCTCCTCGTGTCGACCACCAGCCGCGGGCAGCGTGCCCGCCGCACCGCGAAACGCGACGGTGACGAATGAGCGCGTCGATCGCAGCCATGAGCACGTCGGCCCACGTGTTGGTGATCGTGCTGGCGGCCGCGGTGATCGCCTTCATCGTGAATCTCGTGCGCAGCCACCGCCTGCGGGCGAAGTACTCCGTGCTCTGGTTCTCCATGGGCCTGGGGCTGGCGGTGCTGGCGATCTTCCCCGACCTGCTCGTGTGGTTGTCGGACCGGTTCGGGATCAGCTACCCGCCGGCCACGTTCATGCTGCTCGCGCTGAGCTTCCTGCTCGTGCTGGTGCTGCACTTCTCGTGGGAGCTGTCGCGGCTGGAGGACCGCACGCGCGCGCTGGCGGAGGAGTACGCGCTGTTGCGCGAGGAGGTCGAGGAGCGCCTCGGCCCGCCCTCGGACCGCGACCCCGGCTGAGTCAGGCTCGAGCGTCAGGGTCGAGCGCTGGCCCGGGACACGACGATCAGGCCGTCGGCGGCGTAGGGACGTCCTGCGCGCGCCAGGAGTCGCTCCACCCCGAGCAACACCTTCGCGCCACCGGCGAGGAACCGCGCCCGGGCGTCGAGCGGGCCGGTCATCTTCACCTGTTGCACGTAGACCTGGTGCTCGAACGGCGCCCATCCGTGGCGCGTGAGCATCGAGTCGAGGGTCGTGCACGAGAAGAGCGTGACGTGGTCGGGATGGTTGACCTCGTAGTTGGCGAGCAGGGCCACCGCGTTGACGAGGCCACTGGCGTTGGGCGTGGTGACCACGAGGATCCCACCCGGCGCGACCAGCGCGTGCACACCGTCGAGGAACCCGCCCGGATCGTCGAGGTGCTCGATCACTTCGCCGGCGACGACGACGTCGGCCGGAGGGAGGTGCAACGCCTTCACCGCCTCGACGTCGCGACAGTCGACCGCGTACGCCTCGTAGCCGCGACCGCGCGCGTCGTCGACCCCGGCGGTGTCGAGGTCGAGGCCCACCAGCGACTGTGCGGACGCGGCCAGGTGTTCGTGCAGCCACGCGCCCGACTGCTCGTTGAGCGACTGGCACCCCGCGTCGACGAAACCGATGTGCACGACCCGCCGACCGGTGGCGAGCACGCGGAGATAGTCGAAGCGATCGACCAACGACGCCGGCGGGAGCCGGTGGACCATCTCGAGTTGCGAGTACTCGGTCACGCGGCAACCTCCACCAGTCGTTCGCCGAGCGGGGGCCCGGCGCGGCCGCGGAACGCGGCCTCGACCTTGGCGAATGTGCGGCGGCGGTTGTACCAGAGCAGTCGGCTGCCGAGCTTGCCGGCGTCGGGGACCACCCAGAAGGTCTCGTCGGGATCGAAGTCGTAGGGATGGCAGTAGATCCAGAGCAGTTGTTGGGCGCCGAACCCGCGGCGGGCCGCGCTCGTGGCCGGTGCGGGCAACGCTCGCAGGTAGACGCCACCGAGGTAGGGGAGTCCGAGGCCGCGGGCGCGCACGACCGGGCACGGCAACTCGACCAGCCCGCTGGGCCAGCGGAAGGGCGTGGTGGGCAGGCTGGGATCACCGAACAGGGGGTTCTTCGCCGGGAGCACGCTGGAGGAGTAGGTGAAGCCGACGTCGGTCAGGACGTCGGTGGCCCAGCGCGACTCGGGGACCAGCGAGAAGGTCGGGGCCCGGAAGCCGAGCACCGGGCGCCCCGCCAACTCCTCGAGCAGGGCCTTGCCGCGGGCGGCGTCGGCGCGCAGGGTGGCCGGGTCGAGCTCGGTGAGGGGCTGATGGCGCCAGCCGTGCAACGCCAACTCGTGGCCCCGCGCCGCGACCTCCCGGACCAAGTCCGGGTGTTGCTCGGCGGTCTCGCCGACGACGAAGAACGTGCCTCGCACCCCGCGTGCGTCGAGGAAGTCGAGCACGCCGCGCGTGAGCGCGGGATACCGCTCCTCGGCGTCGGTCGACGGGCGGTGGTCCTCGAGGTCGAGCGTGAACGTGACCAGGGCTTCGCCCGGCATCAGTACGCGTCCATGTCGAGGAACTCGAACGTGTCCAGCGCGAGCGACGGTTGATCGACCGCCGGATTCAGCGAGCGCAGGATCATGTGGAGGGGCGAGGGTTGGAGCCGACGCGGGGGTTGCACGCCGCGCACGGTGACGCGGCGATTGAAGCCTGCGTACACCGCGTAGGGCGCGCGGTGGAACCGGCACGCGGCGTTGATCATCGTGTCGGCCCGTACCGGCGCGCTCAGCACGCCGAGGCCCGGGTCGCGTACGAACAGCTTCAGCAGCACCGCGGCGCGTACCCCGAAGCGGGTGTCGTGGGTGGTGATGGCGACGAGGTCGTTGTCGGCGTGGATCGCGTATTTGGTGCTCGGGCACGCCAGGCGCCACCGCAGGTACTCGGGGGTGTACGAGTTGGTCCAGTGCTCGACCGGGAAGTCGTCGAGGCCCGCGGTGATCTCCTCGAACTGCGGGCCGGCGAGGAACGCGGCATCGACCCGGTGGCTCTCGACCGGGCGGCGCCCGCTCCCGCGGCCGAACCCGGGAAGGGGCACGCACAACCGGACCGGCATCGGCCCCGGCGTCTTCCAGCCCATGTACTTCACCACCGCGCCGATGGAGCGGTCGTTGCAGACCCCGGTGGCGAACTGCCAACCGGCCGCGCTCGCCTCCTCGTAGATCTCGAGGCCGAGCTTCTGGAACCAGCCCTGCCGTTGGGTGCCCGATCGGACCACCGCGTGCAGCGAGAAGGCGGCGGGGACGACGCCGTCGGGTCCGCGGTAGCGCTGGGGGATCATCGCGTAGTGCGCGACCCGCACTCCGTTGTCGTCGGCGCCGCGCTGGATCGCCGGACCGTACGGATTCTCGTCGTAGAGCCAGCGGAGATACTCGGCGCTGATGTAGCGGGCGGCGGGCAGCTCGGCGGCTAGGAGCTCGGTGTTGAGCTCGTTGTCGGGGCGCGGCTGAGCGCCGGGAGTTGCGGCCGTCATGGATGCCGAGCGTACCTGCGCGCGCGTGTGAATCCGGGTCCTTCGGGCGCGTCCGGGCTACTTCCGGTCGTTTCTGAGGTACACGTCGACCCCGATCGGGCCACTGGTACCGAAGCCGACGTCGCGATGGGCGAGGTGGTAGTGCGCGTCGAGCGCGCCGAGGACCGCGCGGGGATCGGCGTGGTGCGACGAGTACGTGCCGGTGAAGCCGAGGACCAGACGATCGATGTCGGTGATCACCACCGCGGCCGGGCGCCCGGCCCGCAACATGCCGCGCAACAACGTGGAGTTCACGAAATGCAGGTCGCGCGCTTTCGCCGTCGGTAGGTCCTCGTAGGAGAACGGCCCGACCGTCACGCCCGGCACCTGGTCGCGCGTCGACACCAGCCCGGAAGGTTGGGCCCACATGGTGAGCACTTCATCGCCCGACCGCGTGTGATCGTGGAGGTATTCGCCGACCCGGTTGGCGGCGGCGACCGAACCGGGATCACTGCTGCTGGTGAAGTAGTCGCTCACGCCGGGGTGGAACAGTGTGACCGCGGCGAGCACGACGACCCCCGCCGCGAACACCCCGAGCCACGCGGGGCGCGCGTGGTCGGGGTCGTGCAGCCCGAGGGCCCGGGCGATCACGATGATCGACACCGCGAGCAGGGCCGGCACCACGGGGCTGAAGTATTCGACCGGGGCCCATTCGCCCGCGAACAGTTGCACCGCGAGGGCGGCGAGGATGCCGATCCCCACCAGGGCCACGCCGGGCTGGCGGCGGAGGTACGCGCGCACGTCCTTCGACCACGCAATCGCACCGAGGGCGACGACCACCAGCGCGACGTAGCCCGGGTAGTCGCCGAGCCAGTCGGCGGTGCGGTCGGTGACGATGGTGTCGAGTCGCGATCCGGTGCCCGCACCATGCCAGAGCAGGTTGTGGAACGTGAACAGGTTGTAGCGGGCCGCCGCCAGGTCGGGCAGCAGGAACGCCACCAGCAGGGCCACACCCGCCACCGTGACCCCGATGACCCGCCGGCGCGTCGCCGGGCTCGGGGCGCGCAGGAGGCAGAAGCCGATGACCAACACGGTGAGCGGGAACCCCGTGGTGCGGGTGAGCGCGAGGGCGACCGCGGCCGCGGTGGCGAGGGGCCACGCCCGCTCCGGGCGCGCGGGCGACGTGAGCGCGAAGAGGATCGCGGCCAGGAGCACCGCGGTGAGGGCGTACGTCTTGGTGAGGGTGAGGTTGTAGATCCCCGTGGGGAACGCGACGCAGAGCACGCCGACCGCGACCGCGGCGATGCGACCCGCCTCGCGCCACGCGACACGCACGCACAGACCCACCGCGACGACCGCGAAGCAGAACGACGTGAGGCGGCCGAGATAGAGGCTCGGCTTCACCAGTTGCGCGAGCCCGTAGGCGTAGGCGGTGAGCGGCATCTGCGGGAACGCGAAGTCGCGGTAGGGGAGGTTGCCGCGCCAGACCAGCCGTCCCGCGTAGAGGTACCACCCTTCGTCGGCGTTGAGGCGGCCGCGGAACACGAACACGAGCGAGACGACCGCGTACAACCCCACCGTGATCACCGCCACCGCGGCGAGGACGCGTGCGAGCGAGGGTCGTGATCGGAGACCGGGCTCAGTGTCCGCGGTCGACGCCGGGGCGGTCATCTCAACTCCCCGTGGCCGGCGGCACCGAGTACAACACGTCGTCGCCGTAGCGCCCGACGAACTTCAATGGGCTCGCACGCGCGGGATCGAGCAACGCGTCCCATGCCCCGCCGCGCGCCCAGCCGCGTACGACCACGTAGCGAACGCCGAGTTCGCGCAGATGTGCGAGCGTCTGTTCGTCGGGGAGGGCGCGCATCTCGTGCGAGAGCTTCACCCACGACGGCGGGAAGTAGCCGGAGTACCCGTTCGGTGTCTTGCGGTGGTGGGCGGTGGTCCCGTAGACGTTCTCGGCCTGGCGGAACCCGCTCAACGCGCCGGCAGTGGCGCCGGGTTCGAGCATGGGCAGGTAGAGCACCCCGCCGGGCTGGGGCAGCGCCGCGAGGTGCTCGTCGACCGGCGACACCCGGATGTCGGGGCGACCGGTCCACGGGGCGTAGCCCTCCACGAGCACGCCGAGCACCGCGATGGTCGCGACGACGAGCACCGCGGTGGTGCGTTGCATCTTCGTGAGGCGCGCCAACCATCGCCCCACCGCGAGCGCGCCCAACCCGGCCAACACGCCGACGCCGAGGAGGCCGACTACCCACGCGCGCCCGGTCGCGCGGAGCGCCTCCCAACCGGGTACGTACTCGAAGAGCAACCGGTACGGGGCGTAGCGACGCCAACCCGTCGGCCCGGCGCCCACCGCGAGCGCGGCGCCAACCAGCGTGAGCGCGCCGCCGGTGATCACCGCGCGCCGGGCGCGGCCGCGCGCTCGCCAACCGGCGATGGCGCCGATCGGGGTGAGCACGAGCAACACGAGGCCGGGGAATGCCGGTTCGCCGTAGATGGGCCACCCGGTTCCCTTGCCGAGCAGCGATCCCCAGATCGACAAGCGCGGGTCGGTGGCGCCGAAGTCGGCGCTCAGCGGCGGGAGCTGAGCCAGCGTGCGGCGGAATCCGGGCTGCTCGTTGCGAACCTCGAGGTAGGGGACGGACAGCGCGAGCGTGCACAACGCCGCGACCATGAGCGCGCCGCCGGCCCACAGCCACCCGCGCCGGCCGAGCGCGCGCCATCGCACCGCCAGCACCACGGCCGCGGCACCGAACGCGTACGCGCCGGGATAGAACGACACCGACGCCTGCCACACGATGGCGGCGGCCAACAACGCCGCGGGCGCGACGAGGGATCGGGTCTGGTCGCGCGCCGACGCGCGTTCGGCGAGCCACCATGCGGCCGCGGCGGCGACGCCGATGCCCGCGTGCGCAGTGGCGTGCAAGGCACCACTCGACACCGATCCGAACGGTCCGAACGCAAACGCGGCCGCGGTCATCGCGCCGACCGCGACCGAGCGGGTCACGATCCGACCGAAGAGGTAGCCGGATCCCGCCGACGTGGCGAAGCCGAGCAGCAACGCGATGTTGAGCTGGCCGATGGGGGAGACGCCCAGCCAGCGCAGCGGAAGCAGCGGGATGGCGATGCCGAGCAACGAGTCGGAGTAGGCGAGGGTGTGGGGCTCGGGCGCGAAGATGTTGGCGTCGAACAGCGAACCGGGTGAGCCGAGCTTGTGTTGGACCCAGTCGATGGTCCACGCCTGGAACCGCGGGTCGAACGCGTCGTGGCCGATGTGGCCGAGCTTGGTCACCAGCGGCCAGGTCACCGCGATCGCCGCGACCAGACCGATCACGGTCGCGATCGCCGTCTCCCGGGCGACGCGCCGCACCGTGAGCGGCGATTCGACGGGCGATGCGGTCTCGGCGTCGTCGAGGGCGACGGCGGTCACGACGCGACGAGCGCCGGTTCGGGCTCGGGTTCCGCGGGCGTGTCGTCGTGGGGCGGCCGGAGGCGTCGCCACAGCGCGTCGACGCCCACTCCACCGAGGATCGCGAGCATCACGTCACCGCCGACGCGGTAGCGGGTGATCCCGATGGAGATGGCCGCGGTCACGACGACCATCCCGATGATGGCGATCATCGGCGAGATCGGGACCCGTCGCTTCCGCATCCCGACCAGGGCATACAACGAGAAGGGGAGTAACGCGTAGTACATCCACACACCCGACCACGACGGCCACTTGCCCCGGCGTTCGAAGAACACGTCGAAGTTGACTTCCTGGCGGACGCGGTAGAAGCCCAACACGCGCCCGACGCGGGCCAACGCCACCACCGGGGCCCGGCTCAGGTGGGCCTTGATGTAGTGGAGCGCCTTCTCGCGCGCGTGGACGTCGGGAATCGACTCGTCACGCGGGTCCTGCGCGAGCAGGTACACGATGCCGGGCACGGTCTTGCTGTGCAGGAGCTTCTCCTGCTGCGCGTTCGCCGGGGGCCGACCGTCGGTGATGCAGTGGATGTCCCAGTAGCCGAGGAACTCGCCGGAGTAGGTCTGGTCGCAGTTCGCGCTCTGCAGCACGCTGCCGTTGCCGGTGGCCAGGAACGTCGGGTTCTGGAAGGTGACGAGGTTGCGCACCCACCACGGCATGATCACGACGAGGCACGCGAGCCCGATGACGAACACGCCGAGGACGCGCCGGCGGACGCTCTCGTCGTGGGCGAGCAGGAACGGGAGGCCGATGAACGGGACCAGCAGGATCGCTTCGGGCCGGGTGAGGCAGGCGAGCCCGATGAAACCGCCGAGGAAGACCGCGTCGAACCAGCGCCGCGACTCCCAGAGGCGATAGGCGAACAGCAGCACCGCCGCGATCAGCAGCGTGTACAGCGACTCCGAGATCAACATGCCGTCGTTGATCCAGAGCATCGGGTACACCGCGGCGAGGAACGCGGCGATCAGTCCCGCTCGTTCCCCCGCGATCCGGCGGGCGACGAGACCCATCACCACCACGCTGCCGGCACCCAGGAGGCAGGACGCCAGCCGCTGCGCGAGGGCACTCGTGCCGCCGAGCAACGACACGCCGGCCAGGTACAGCGAGTACAGCGGGGGATGCGCCGCGCTCGGATCGAGACGATGCAGTGCCTGCCACGACAGTGGGTTGATGAAGCCCAGGCCGTCGACGAGCGCCTTGGCCTGCCAGTGGTAGAAGTAGTCGTCGCCGAGCAGCGGGAAGTTGCGGCGCGCGACGAGTACCCAAGTGACACGCACCGCGAGCGCGAAGACGCCCATCGCCGTGAGCCCGAGCGCGAACCGCCGTGAGCTGCGCATCCGTGCGGTCAGTTGCTCTCGACGGCGGGGACGGCGGGCTCAGCGGTGGTGGTGTCCGTGTGCCCGTTCCGGCGCGCGCGCCACCACTTCCACGTCGCGTCGATCCCGATGGCGGCGGCGACGACCAACGCCACCTCCGCCGGGGCGCGGTAGCGCGTGACGCCGAACGTGATCGCGGCGGCGAACGTCGCGATCAACGCGATCGCGATCAACGGGAGGATCGGGATGCGCCGTCGCCGCATCAGGACCAGGCCGAACGTGGCGAACGGGAGCAGCGCGTAGTAGCAGAACAGCCCGATCCAACTCGGCGCCCGCCCTCTCCCTTCGATCGTCCAGTCGAATGCGGTGGTCTGGCCGGGCTTGAACAGGCCCCAGAGCCGCCCGACCCGGGCGGCGACGACCAGCGGCAGCCGGCGGATGTGTGCCTTCGTGTACTCGACGGCCTGCTTGCGCGGCACGAGGTCGCGCTGCGACTCGTCGAGCTTCTGGCTGGGCCACGGCCCCTGGAAGCAGTTGGCGTAGTACCCGATGAGCTTGCCGTACCAGACCGCGTCGCAACTGGCGGCCGAGAGGGCGGCGCCGGTGGCGCTCGTCATCGTGGTGGTCTCTTCGAAGCGGGAGAGGTTGTAGACGGCCCACGGTGCGATCGCGAGTCCGCCCATGACGCACGCGACGACCGCCAGGCGCGCGCGGCGACCCCAGGTGACGTTGCGCACGAGCAGTGCGAGGGGGATCACCACCAACGGGAACAGCAGGATGAGCTCGGTGCGGCTCAACGCGGTCACGCCGCACGCGAGGCCGAGGAGCACCGCGTTGCGCATGCTCGGCTTCTGCCAGAACTGGTACATCGCGTAGAGCGCCACCGCGGTCATGAAGATCGCCATGGTCTCGGAGAGGACCATGCCGTCGTTGATCCAGATCTCCGGGTAGACCGCGGTGATGCCGGCCGCGATCAGGCCGGCGGTGTTGCCGGCGATGCGCTGCACGAGCAGGCCGACGACGATGATCGTTCCGGTTCCGAGCAGTGACGACGCCAGCCGGTGCGCGGTGACGCCGTCGAGGCCGAGCCACGACCAGAAGGCGAGATAGGTCGTGTAGAGCGGTGGGTGCACCGCGCTGGCGCGTTCGTGACCGTTCAGGAACCAGAGGATCGGGTCGACGAACCACGCACCCTTGGCCAGCGTGTTGGCCTGCCAGTGGTAGTAGAACGCGTCGCCCCAGAGCCGGTAGCCGTGGTAGCTCGCGACGTCGGTGGTGGGGCGCCACCACAACACGTTCATCACCCGTACGACGAAGCCCACGAAGGTGATGCCGCCGAGCCACCACGCGAAGCGGCTCACCGTCGCGTGGTGCACCGGTGGGGTGGGCGCGGGCGGTGCGGTGGTGGTGTCCGACACGATGGTCACGGTGCGACCGCCTCGACCGACGCCGGGGTGGTGGAGGTCGGCGTCGGTTGGTCGCCGGGCTGCTCGAGCGTGGCCTGGCCCGCGGGTCCGGACGGGCGCCAGCGATCCCACAGCGCGCCCACCGCGATGGCGGCGAGGAGCGGCAGCACGACGTCGACCGGGGCGCGGTACCGCGTGATCCCGAAGCTGGTCGCCACCGTGATGGTGACGGACAGTGCGATCGCGAGCATGGGGAAGATCGGGATGCGCCGACGGCGCATGACGACGAGGCCACCGATCGCGAACGGCATCATCAGGTAGTAGCCCACCAGCACGGCCCAGCTGGCGACGTGCCCCCGCCGCTCGTAGAACTCGTTGAGCTGCACGTTCTGCGCGGGCCGGAACACGTCCCAGACCCGCCCGACGCGGGCCGCCGCGACCAGCGGGGCGCGGCTCAGGTGGTGCTCGATGTACTTGACCGCTTCCTTGCGGGCGATGAGGTCGACGCGCGACTCCTCGAGCCCGGGCGGATAGTCCTTCGGCGCGCAGCCGTCGCTCCAATAGCCGAGCAGCGGACCGGAGTACGTCGCATCGCAGTTACCGTACGCCAGCACCCACCCGAAGCCGGTGCCGAGCACCGTCGGCTCGTCGAACGTGGTGAGGTTGCGCACGACCCACGGCCCGATGATCACGACCCCGACCAGCGCGACCACGCCGAGGAACTGGAACCGGCGCGTCCAGGTGAGCCCGCGGACGAGCAGCACGGTGGGGATGGCGACGAGCGCGAAGAGGAGGATCCCCTCCGATCGCGTCAACGAAGCCAGCGAGAGCGCCACCGCCATCCCCAACAGGGGCCAGACGCCGGGGGTGCGCCAGAACCGGTACAGCGCGAGCAGCGCGAGCACCAGGAGGAAGCCGTAGAGGGTCTCGAGCCCGAGCACGGTGTCGTTGACCCACAACGCGGGTGACACCGCGGCGAGCAACGCCGCGAGCAGGCCCACGCGGTCGCCGGCGAGGCGACGGCCGAGCACACCGAGCAGGAACACCGTGCCCGCGCCGAGGAGCGCGGTGATCACGCGCTGCGAGAGCATGCTCTCGATCCCCAACCGCGCGGGGATCGCCAGGAACACCGTGTACAGCGGCGGGTGCACCGCGGTCTGGAAGATGCGGTGCGCGGGCGACGAGAGCGGGGCAAAGTACCCGAACGGGTTGATGAACCCGTGGCCGTCGGACACGAGACGGGCCTGCAGGTGGTAGAAGACCTCGTCGGAGAGCTTCACGCCCGAGGCGCGCGGATTCACGACCGCTGCCGCGTACCAGATCCGCCAAGCGGCCGCCCCCGCGGTGATCAGGCCGAGCCGCGCGAGGAAGCGTCGAGAAGCTCCCACGGGACCGAACGCTACCAGTGGGTCCCCGCCGAATCGTTGCACCTCGGCCGGGTTCGGAGGGCTTCCGCGTCCGCTCTGCTGTCGGTCGACGAGGGGCTTCGCGTACGCTGACACGGCTCTAGGGGCACGTCCGCCACTCTGCGTAGGGGGAGAGACCCGAACTGGCACGAACGCTCCACGAAGCCCTGCGCGCCCACGACGGGGAGCCGGACGCGGCCGGTTCGGCACCGTCTCGTGATCCGGACGGTGGTTCGGCGCGCCCGGCGCCGCGTCCCGCGAAGGGCGGCGCGAGCGGATTCGGCTATCAGCCCGCGCTCGACGGCGTCCGCGCGTTCGCGGTCATCGCGGTGCTCCTGTACCACGCGGGTGAGCCGTGGGCGATCGGCGGCTTCCTCGGCGTCGACACCTTCTTCGTGCTCAGCGGCTTCCTGATCACGACGCTGCTCGTCACCGAATGGACCCGGCGCGGCGGGATCAACCTGCGGGCGTTCTGGCTGCGGCGGGCCAAGCGGCTGCTGCCGGCGTTGTTCGTGGTGATGGTCGGGATCGTCGTTTACGCCGGCGTGTTCGCGGCGCCGGGCGAGGTCGACCGGATCCGGCTCGATTCGCTGTCGACGCTCGGCTACTTCGCGAACTGGCGTTTCATCTTCTCGGGTCAGTCGTACTTCGACCAGTTCTCGCAGCCGTCCCCGCTGCGGCACATGTGGTCACTCGCGATCGAGGAGCAGTTCTACCTGGTCTGGCCCCTCATCGTGTGCTTCCTGCTCTGGTGGCGACGTTCGCTGCGCGTGCTGATCGGCGCGTGCATCGTTATGGCGGCGGCGTCGGCCGCGTGGATGGCCGTCCTCTACCAGCCGGGCCACGATCCCTCGCGCGTGTACTACGGCACCGACACGCGCGTGCAGTCGTTGCTCATCGGCGCGGTGGTCGGGGTGCTGCTTTTCCAGCACGGACCGATCCGCACGTGGGGCTGGCGCCTCGCGCTCCGGGCCGCGGCGTTCGTGGGCGCGGGGTACACGCTCTGGCTGTTCTGGCGTATGTCGGAGCGCACCGACGATCTGTACCGCGGCGGGTTCCTGCTCGCGGCGTTGGCCGTCTCCGCGGTGATCGCGTCGGTCATCCAACCGGATCGCGGCGTGCTCGGCCACGCGCTGTCGTTCGCGCCGTTGCGCTGGATCGGGCGGATCTCGTACGGCCTCTACCTGTGGCACTGGCCGGTCTACCTCACCCTCACCCCGGCCCGCATCGGGGTGAGTGGCACGTCGCTCCTGTTCCTGCGCCTGGCGGTGAGCTTCGCGTTCGCCACCGCGTCGTACTACGTGGTGGAGAAGCCGATCCGCCGGGGCACGCTCCATCTGCCGAAGCCGCGCGCGCTGGTGCCGATCGGGGTCGCGGTGCTGGTGGTCGCGATCTTCGCCACCACCACCGGCGGGAGTGAGTCGAACGCCGCGATCACCACGCGTGCGCTCCAGAAGGTCGCGGCGTCGGCGGCGTCGGCGCGCCCACCGGCCCAGCCCAAGGCGAAGGCCACCACCGGCGCGGGGGCCAACACCGGCACGTCCGGCGTCGTGCCCGCGGTTCCGGCGCCGCCCACCAAGGTGTTGCTGGTGGGTGACTCGGTGGCGGGCACGCTCGGGCTCGGATTCCCGTCGGTCGGGCGCGACGCCAACCTGTGGGTGTGGGACCGCGGCCGGCTCGGGTGCGGACTCTTCACCGGAGGTGAGGTCGTCGAAGGCGGTGAGCTCACGCCCGTCGATCCCAACTGCGACTGGACCCAGCACTGGCCGTCGGATCTCCAGCAGTTCAAGCCGGACGTCGTCGTGCTCCTGGTGGGCGCGTGGGACATTCTCGACCGGAAGGTCGGCGACACCTGGTACAAGTTCGGCACCGTCGGCTTCGACCAGTCGTTCGTGTCCGAGCTCGACGCCGCCACCACGTTGCTCGGGTCGACCGGCGCCAAGGTGATCGTGCTCACCACTCCGTTCTTCTCGCGCCCCGATCTCGCGATTCAGACCGGTCGGCAGTGGCCCGAGTACGACCCGGTGCGGGTCGACCGGCTGAACGCCCTCTACCGCGACTTCGCGGTGCAACATCCCGGCCGTTACACGATCCTCGACCTCAACAAGTTCGTGTCGCCCGACGGCAAGTTCACCAGTGAGCTGAACGGCGTGCAGATCCGCGACGACGGTGTGCACTTCACCGAAGCCGGCGCGGAGATCGTCGACCGGTGGCTGGCGCCGCAGATCAAGGCGGTGGCGAGCGGGAAGGATCCCGACCCGTCGGCCAACGAGGTGCACTACGACCCCCGGAAGCTGCGGAAGGAGTAGCGCGCCTCAGGCGCGGGGGCGACTCGCGACCGCGAAGAGTCCGGGGGTGGCCGGCGTGATCTCGTCGGTGAGGAAGAAGTGCGACTCGTCGAGACCGGACCCGATGCCGGTGCGCGACGAGCCGAGCATGCGGTAGACCACGGGCAACACCCGCTCGTACCCCCACACGTACCAACTCCGCGGTACCCGTTGACGGATGCGGAGCGGATCGAGGCGCAGGAGCCGCTCGCCGCTGGCCCGTCGTTGCGCGAAGTCGGCGTGCAGCTCGGGTGAGCCCTCGAGGCCCTGCACGGTGACCGATTCGAAGAACAGGCCGAGGAGCGACTGCAGCTCGTCGGCTTCGAACAGGGCGACGTGGAACGGGTTCTCGAAGTCGGCGGGGCGGTTCGGTGTGATCACCAGCGCGGTGCCGTCGGCGGTGGCCACCCGCGCCAGTTCGGCGACGTGCTGTTCCGGGGCCACGAAGTGCTCGATGATGTGCGACGAGCACACCCAGTCGATCGACCGGTCGCGCGCCCCGATCCGGGCGCCGTCCATGGCGGCGAAGCGCAGTCCCTTCGGGCCCCACTCGTCGGCGGCGTCGATCGCGGTCTGTGCGCTGTAGTCGATTCCCACCACGAACCGGCCGAGCGCGGCCAGGCGGGCGGTCTGTTCGCCGACGCCGCACCCGACGTCGAGCACGGTTCCCGGGCCCAGCCGGTCGCGCATCTCGCGGTAGCCCGCGTCGTGGAACGCGAGCAGAGAATCAGGGGTCGCGCCCGCCATCGGGCGCTCGCCGGTGAGCCGGGCCATCGGGAGAGAGTAGGGGAGTCGGTGCGAGAAGACCGTCATCCGGGGGGTCGCCCGCGTAGCATCCAGACCCATGACGAGCTGGTTCCCGCCCTCGCGCGGCCCTGATCACGCGGTCGAGGTCGCCAAGCTCGGTGACATCGCGGCGGAGGCGGGCCTGCAGCGGGTCAGCATGCTGGCGTGGCGCGACCTCGACGATCCCGAGGCGGG
The DNA here is from genome assembly GCA_963819735.1 of uncultured Actinomycetes bacterium. GTDB lineage: Bacteria > Actinomycetota > Acidimicrobiia > IMCC26256 > DASPTH01 > CAWFXC01. Next base: position 813,289 of record CAWFXC010000005.1, read on the forward strand.
CGGATCCGAGCTGCACGCGTCGAACATCGCCGCGCTGTGGGCGGAAGCCGGGATCGAAGTCACCATGCGCACGTCGTACGCCGCGGGGCATCCGCAGGTCACGTGGCGCGACGGCTACCGCGTCATCCGCAAGGCCGGCCGCTATCTCGTGTTCCCGCGCGCCGCGTTCAGCGAGATGATGGGTTGGCACGGCGGACGCGACGGTCTCGTCGAGATCTGGAACGGCATGCCGTTCTTCTCACCGCTGTGGTCGCGCACCGCGCACGTCACCTGGTTGCACCACGTGCACGCGGAGATGTGGAAGATGACGCTCCCGCCGCGCCTGGCGGCGTTCGGCAACTTCGTGGAGTCGCGCCTGGCGCCGCCGATGTACCACCACACGCCCATGGTCACCCTGTCGGAGTCGAGCAAGCGGGAGCTGGTCGACGATCTCGGGTTCTCGCCCGGCCGCGTGAGCGTGGTCGCACCCGGAATCGACCCGCACTACACCCCCGGCGGCGAGAAGTCGCCGACGCCGTTGGTGGTGGCGGTGGGCCGGCTGGTGCCGGTGAAGCAGTTCGACGTGCTGGTCGACGCGCTGGTCGCCCTGAAGCCGAGTCATCCCGATCTCGAAGCCGTGATCGTGGGCGAGGGCTACAAGCGCGAAGAGCTCGAGTCGCAGATCCGCGCCGCCGACGCCGACGGATGGATCAGCCTGCCCGGGCGGGTCGACGAAGCCGAGAAGGTCGACCTCTACCGCCGGGCCTGGGTGTTGTCGAGCGCGTCGGCCCGCGAAGGATGGGGCATGACGATCACCGAGGCGGCCGCGTGCGCGACGCCGTCGGTCGCAACGAACGTCGCCGGTCACGCCGATGCGGTGGTCGACGGCGTCACCGGCCTGCTCGCCGACGGTCCCGATGCGCTGCGCGCCGCGCTCGACTCCGTGTTGCGCGACGACGCACTGCGCGCCCGTCTCAGCACCGCGGCCCGCGAGCACGCGGCAGGCTTCACGTGGGAGGCCACCGCGCGCGGCACGCTCGAGGTGCTGGCGGCGGCCGCGATCGCGCGCCGGGCGAGCAGCGCACCATGAGTCGCCCGTGAAGTTCACCGTCATCGGCCACAGCTGTCTGCGGATCGAAACCAGTGGCCCCACGATCCTTGTCGACCCGTGGCTGCTCGGGTCGTGCTACTGGCGATCGTGGTGGCACTACCCACCGGTCGCCGAGCCGTCACCGGAACTGTTGGCGCCCGACTACGTGTACCTCACGCATCACCACTTCGATCACTTCCACTTTCCATCGATGCGGCGCATCGACCGTCGCGCCCACGTGCTCGTCCCGAAGTTCGGCGTCGACACCCTGGCCAAGGAGGTCGAGAACCTCGGGTTCGACGAAGTGATGGAGCTGCCGCACGGGCAGGTCGTGCAGCTGGCGCCCGGGGTGCGGGTCGCTTCGTACCAGAACGGTCCCGACGACTCCGTCTTCGTGGTCGCCGATCACGACCACGTGCTCGTCGACATCAACGACGGCAAGATCCGCGGCCGAACGTTGCAGGGGATCCTCGACGAGTTCGGCCGGCCCACCTTCGTGTTCAAGAGCTACTCGTTCGCGCAGGCCTACCCCAACTGCTACTCGGCGGCCGATCCCGCCGACCTCACGCTCGTCACCCGCGACACGTATCTCGACGACTGGGTCCGCGCCATCGACGAGCTCGGTCCGCGCTACGGGGTGCCGTTCGGCAGCATGGTGGCGTTCCTGCATCCCGAGAGCCGCCACGTGAACCAGTTCCTCGTCGAGCCGGCGGAGGTCTGCGCAACGTTCCGCGCCGCGCGACCGCACAGCGCGACCGAGGCGTTGCAGATGGACCCGGGCGACAGCTGGAGTTCCGAGACCGGGTTCGAGCTCGCCGGCATCGACTGGTACACCGACCACGAGAAGCATCTCGACGACCTCGCGGCGCAGGTGGCACCCAAGATCGCCGCGCAGACTGAAGCCGAGGCCGGGGTCACCCTCGACTACGACAAGTTCGCCGACTACTTCGGGAAGTTCTTCCGTGCGTACCCTCCCGGCGTGCTCGGCCGGGTCGCGCTGCGCCGGCCGGTCGTGTTCGAGGTCGCGTCGTCGGCGTTGCCGTTCTGGGTGCTCGACTTCCAACGCCGCGCGGTCTACCGGCTCTCGGCTCCGCCGCCCGACACCGCCAGCATCGTCACCGTCAACGAAGCCGTGCTCGACGATGCCATCGACAAGCACCTGGTGCACGTCGTGCACGGATCGATGCGCCTGCGGGTACACCTGCGTGCGGGCGGCGCCGGTGACGACCTCACGTTCTGGGGCCTGATCGTGCCGTGGGAGCTGGGTTACCTCCCCCTGCGGCGCACGTTCGGTCGCCGGCTGCTGTCGGTGACCTGGCGGCGGCGCCGCGAATGGCTCGAATGGGTCCAAGCCTTACGCGGCAATGGCTCGGCGTCGCTGTTCGAGCGGTTGGCGAGCCGCTTCGCCGCCCCCGCGAGCCCGGCGGAGCGCGACAGCCGCGTCCGCGACGCGGCGGCGGTCGACGCCGTAGATTGAGCGGAATGGCCGCACCCAAGTCGTTCTTCCTCACCCCCGAGATCCACGAGTACGTCGTCGCCCACGGCACCCCGCCCGACGCCGTGCAGCAGGCGCTGATCGAGGAGACCGCGCGAACTGCCGATGGCGATCATGCAGATCTCGCCGGAGCAGGGCACGTTCATGACCATCTTCACCCGCTTGATCGGGGCCCGGCAGGCGGTGGAGGTGGGCACGTTCACCGGGTACTCGGCGCTGTCGATCGCGCGCGGCCTGCCCGACGACGGCCACCTGCTCTGTTGCGACGTGAGCGAGGAATGGACGTCGATCGGCCGGCGGGCCTGGGCCGCCGCGGGCGTCGACGACAAGATCGAGCTGCGGATCGCCCCCGCTGCCGACACGCTGCGCGCGCTGCCCGACGAGGAATACATCGACCTCGCGTTCATCGACGCCGACAAGCCGTCCTATCCCGTGTACTACGAGGAGCTGCTGAAGCGGCTGCGCCCGAACGGCGCGATCCTCGTCGACAACACGTTGTGGAACGGCCAGATCACCGATGCCGCCTCCGACGACGAGGGGACCGTCGCCATGCGGGCGTTCAACGACGCGGTGGCGGCCGACGAGCGCGTCGATACCGCGCAGCTCACGATCGGCGACGGGCTCACACTCCTGCGCAAGCGGTAAGACGCTAGAACGACCCGGTGCGACCGAACCGGTAGTAGCTCGCGAACGTCTGCTGGGTGTCCTCGGGAAGCGGCACGATCTCGCCGAGCAGGGTCGCCCCCCACACGATCTCGGCCGTGCGTTCGACCAGCTCCGCCACGTGCAGCACTTCGGCGGCGTCCTTCCCGACGGCGAACAGGCCGTGGTTGGCCATCAACACCGCGCTGCGGTCGCCCACGTGCGTCGCCAATTCGTCGGCCAGTTCAGTGGTACCGGTGGTCCGGTACCCGGCGACGGGCACGTCACCGCCGACGTACACCACGAACTCCTCGATCACCGCGGGGATGGGTCGCCGCACCAGCGCGAACATCGTGCAGTGCTTGGCGTGGCAGTGCATGGTCGCGTTGAGCTCGGGATAGCGGCGCAGGGCCGCGAGGTGGAGCGACTTCTCCGACGTCGGGCTTCGGTGGCCCTCGAGCACCTCGCCCTCGGGATCGCACACCACGAGGTCGTCGAGCGTCATGGTGCGGTAGTCGAGCGACGACGGCGTGAGGACGATGTTGCCGTCGGGCAATCGCGCGCCGACGTTGCCCGCCGTACCCTGCACCAGGCCCGAGGTCAGCATCTCCTGCGCGACCGCGAGCACCTGCTCCTTGACGTCCTTGGACGACGGCGCATCGCTCACGGGAGGACCTCCGGGTTCACGAGGTTGGCGGGCTTGCCTCCCGCGAAGAGGCTGATCAATCCGTCGGTGATGGCGGTGGCGTGATTGGCCTCGGTGTCGTAGGTCGCACCGCCGATGTGGGGCGTGAGCACGACGTTCGGGAACGAGCAGAGCGGGTGATCGGGCGCGAGGTGCTCGCCGACGAAGTGATCGAGGCCGGCGCCGCCGAGCCGGCCGTTGGCCAGCGCGGCGACGAGGGCGTCCGTGTCGTGGAGTTGGGCGCGCGCGCTGTTGAGGAACACCGCGCCCTCGCGCATGCGCGCGAACTGTGGCGCGCCCATCATGCCCGCGGTCTCCTGCGTGACCGCGGCGTGCATGGAGACGACGTCGGCCTCGGCCAGCAGGTCGTCGAGCGAGTGCGTGGCGTCGGGGGCGTAGGGATCGGTGGTGATCACGCGCATTCCGAGCCCGGCGAAGCGCCACTGGGCGGCGCGGCCCACCGCGCCGAGCCCCACGATCCCGACGGTCTGCCCGGCGATCTGCCAGGCCCGGAAGCGCTGGTAGGGGAGCGTGCCGTCGCGGTACACCTCGCCCTCGCGCACGTCGCGGTCGGCCCGTGGGATCCCGCGGGTCACCGCGAGGAGGAGGCCCACCGCGAGTTCGGCCACCGCGTCGGCATTGCGACCGGGGGCGCGCAGCACGGGGATGCCGTGGGCGGTGGCCCCCGCGATGTCGACGTTGTTGGGGTCACCCCGGCAGGAGCCGATCGCCCGGAGCGGGAGGTCGAGCACCGGCCCCTTGACCGAATCGGACTCGACGATGAGCACGTCGGCGCGCTCGGCGGTGATCCGGGCCGCCAGTGCGTCGGGGTCGTAGATCCGGATGGGCTGCTGGTCGATCCAGGGGTCGAGCACGACGTCACCCAGGCTCTGCAATGCAACCAGGCCGGGTCCCCGGAACGGTGCCGTCACCAGCGCGCGGATCGGGTCGGTCATGCCGTGATCTTGTCATCTCCGGGCAGAGGAGAGCCCCGGGAGGGGGGATCCCGGGGCTCTCACTCGTGGAGCGGCCTGTGCTGGACAGTTGTTCGGTGCGGCGAACCCGCTCGGATGTCTGCAACCGCCGACGGACGCCCGGTGTTCCCGTGGCGCGGTGCTTCGGTACCGGGAAATTTTCTCGCTCCGAGGTGTCAAATGACAATCAGTGTTGATAAGGTGTTTCTCGTGAAGACGGTCGACGAGCTCACCACCCGGTTCCGGGACCAGGGTCTGCGGGTCACGCCGCAGCGCCAGGTGATCTTTCGCTTGTTGCACGGCGTCGACACGCACCCGACGGTCGAGTCGCTGTTCGACGCGGCGCGGGTGGAGATGCCGACCATCTCGCGCAAGACCGTGTACCAGACCGTGCACGACCTCGAGGCGTTGGGTGAGGTCGAGTTGCTCGACCTCGGCACCGGGAGCATCCGGGTCGACCCCAACGTCGAGGACACGCACCAGCACCTCGTCTGCACCCGGTGCGGCAACATCCGCGACGTGCTGCTCGACATCGCCGACCTGCGGATGCCGGCCCGGTACCGCCGCGAGTTCACGGTCGAGGCCGTCGAGGTCGTGTTCCGCGGCGTCTGCGACGACTGCGCCGCCGGCGATCCCGCGGGTTCCTGAACTCTCGCGAGCCCACGAAGTTCGAAGCCCCACGTTCTGAAGCACCAACGACCTTCGTAACCCACCCTTCGCAACCAACAAGGAGCAACGAATGCCCGACCTGAACGGCACCAAGACCCACGACAACCTCAAAGAGGCGTTCGCGGGTGAGAGCCAGGCGAACCGCCGCTACCTCTACTTCGCGCAGAAGGCCGACGTCGAGGGCTATCCCGACGTCGCCGCGTTGTTCCGCTCGGTGGCGGAAGGCGAGACCGGGCACACGTTCGGCCACTTCGACTTCCTCTCCGAGGTCGGCGACCCGGTCACCGGGGTGCCGGTGGGAGCCACGACCGACAACCTGAAGTCGGCGGTGGCCGGCGAGACCTACGAGTACACCGAGATGTACCCGGGCTTCGCCCGCACCGCGCGCGACGAGGGGTTCGACGAGATCTCGGAATGGCTCGAGACGCTCGCCCGCGCCGAGAAGAGCCACGCCGGCCGCTTCGAGCAGGGTCTCGAATCCGTCAGCTGACGTCGTAGCCCGAGGTTCACGGCGCACGGCCCCGGGGTATCGCCCCGGGGCCGCGTCCGTACCGAGAAAGGCCGACCCCCGTGTCGCTGTACAGCCCCCTCGCCCCGAACTACCTGGATGCGGCCGACGCGCGCGCCGAGCGTGATCGCACGTTCCAGGTGTGCAGCGACTGCCGGGTGTGCGTGAAGTTGTGTCCGAGCTTCCGATCGTTGTTCGAGTTGATCGACGCGAACGAAGACGGCGCGCACGACGTGAAGGTGCTCACCGACGCCGAACACGACCGGGTGATCGACGAGTGCTACCAGTGCAAGCTGTGCTTCGTGATCTGCCCGTACACGCCGGAACGGGAACAGGAGTGGGTGATCGACTTTCCCCGCCTGATGTTGCGCTCGCTCGCGATCCAGGGCCAGGAGGGAAAGGTGTCGGCGAGCGCCAAGCTCCTCGCCCGCACCGATCTGCAGGGTCAGATCGCCACGCGCTTCGCGCCGATCGTCAACGCGGTCGGTCACGTGGGCCTGGCCCGCACGGTGATGGAGAAGGTCACCGGCATCGCCCGGGTGCGGTTGCTGCCCGACTACGCGAGGGTCCGTTTCTCCAAGTGGTTCCGCGAGCGCACCGCCGCGCCGGCCGCGTCCAACGCGCCCGCCCCGCACGCGCCCGCACTGCCGGCTACGGATACCGATGCGCCGGCGCGCGCCACCGTCGCCCTGTTCCCCACGTGCATGGTCGAGTACCAGGACCCGTCGATCGGGCAGGCACTGGTCGGCGTCTACGAGCGCAACCGCATCGCGTGTGAGCTGCCGGAGGGCGAGGTGTGCTGCGGCATGCCGTGGCTCGACGCCGGCGACGTCGACAAGTTCCGCGAGCACGCGGAGAAGAACGTGGCGTTGTTGGCGCCCCGGGTGCGCGACGGCCACGACGTCGTCGTGCCCCAACCCACCTGTGCCTACGTGCTCAAGACGGAGTACCCCGACTTCCTCGGCACCGACGACGCCCGACTCGTCGGCGAGCACACCTTCGACACGTCGGAGTACCTGCTGCTCCGCCACCGGGAGGAGCCACTCGACACGGAGTGGAACGGCACCACCTACGAGACCATCATGTGGCAGGCAGCGTGTCACTACCGGGCCCAGCAGATCGGCCCGAAGAGCAAGCAGCTCCTGGAGCTCACCGGCGCCAAGGTCACGATGGTCGAACGCTGCTCGGCCATCGACGGCACCTGGGGCCTGCGGGCGGAGAACGTCGAGCTGGCCAAGCGGGTGGCGAAGCCGCTCATGGAGAAAGTGCGGGAGTCGAAGGACCAACTCATCGTCGGCGACTGCCACCTGTCGAACAACGCGATCAAGGAACAGGCGGGCAAGACCCCGGTGCATCCGCTGCAGGTCATTGCCCGCGCCTACGGCATCGAGAGCGAGTGACGTGATGAGAAAGCTCACCGTCGACGACATCGTCGATCACCGTGCGTACGAACGGGAGCGGCCGGAGTTCCGGGCCCGGATCATCGAGCTCAAGCGTCGACGCCGGATTCCCCTCGGTGACATCATCACCATCGTGTTCGAGAACACCGACACGATGCGCTTCCAGGTGCAGGAGATGGCGCGGGCCGAGCGCATGCTCACCGACGACGCCATCGCCCACGAGGTGGCCACGTACAACGAGCTCATCCCCGATGCCGGAGAGCTGTCGGGCACCCTGTTCATCGAGATCACCGACGAAGCCGCGCTGCGCGACTGGCTGCCGAAGCTGATCGGCATCGAATGGTCGGTGCACTTCGAGCTCGGCGACGGTTCGTCGCGCGTCACCGGGGTGCCGCAGGACGAAGAGCGTCTGACCCGCGACGACATCACGTCGACGGTCCACTACCTGAAGTTCCCGTTCGACGCCAAGCAACGGGCGCAGCTCGCGTTCGGTCCTGCCCGGCTCGTCGTCGACCATCCCGCCTACCAGGCGTCGGTCGAGCTCACCGAGGCGCAGCGCGCGGAGCTCGAGCGCGACTTCGCGGGGTAGCGCAGTGCACATTCGCGTCCAACGACTCGACCCCGACCTCGAGCTCCCGCGTCAGCAGCACGCCGACGACGCGGGCTACGACCTCCACGCCCGCGAACGCACCGCGTTGGCGGCGGCCGGTGGTCGCGCCCTGGTGCCCACCGGGCTGGCGGTGGCGATTCCATCCGGGTACGCCGGGTTCGTCCTTCCCCGATCAGGGCTCGCGCTCCGAGCGGGGATCACGTGCCTCAACACGCCCGGGCTCATCGATCCGCTGTACCGAGGCGAGCTCAAGGTGCTGCTCGTGAACACCGACCCCGAGCAGCCCTACAACGTCGAACGAGGCGACCGCATCGCGCAGCTCGTCGTGCAGAAGGTCGAACTGGTCGAATGGCACGAGGTCGACGAGCTCGACACGACCGAGCGCGACGCGTTCGGGTTCGGGTCGACCGGTCGATGAGCACGCCGAAGAAGTTTCGCTTCGGGGTGCAGGCCTCAACCGGGCGCTCGGCGAAGGAATGGGCCGAGCAGGCGCGCCGGATCGAGGGCCTCGGCTACTCGACGTTGTTCATGCCCGATCATTTCGTCGACAGTGACTTCGCGCCGATGGTCGCGCTCTCGTTCGCCGCCGCCGCCACCGACACGCTGCGCATCGGCCACCTCGTGCTCGGCAACGACTACAAGCATCCCGCGGTGGTGGCCAAGGAAGCGGCCACGCTCGATCACCTGTCCGACGGCCGCCTGGAGTTCGGTCTCGGCGCAGGCTGGATGACCGCCGACTACTCCGCGCTGGGGCTGCCCTACGACTCGGCGGGCACGCGCATCGCCCGGCTCGAGGAAGCGCTCGCGGTCGTGAAGGGTGCGTGGGGCGACGGTCCCTTCGACTTCGCCGGCGAGCACTACATGGTGCAGGGCTACGACGGCCTGCCGAAACCGGCACAACGACCGCGTCCGCCGATCGTCGTCGGCGGCGGAGGGCAGAAGCTGCTGCGTCTCGCGGGCCGCGAGGCCGACATCGTCGGCATCAACCCGAACCTGCGCGCGGGCGTGATCGGGGCCGACGCCGCACACGACACCCTCGGCGACTCGACTGCCAGCAAGATCGGTTGGGTCCGAGAGGGTGCGGGGGACCGGTTCGCCGACCTCGAGCTCCAGATCCGCTACTTCATGGCGGTGATCACCGACGACAAGACCGCCCTCGCCGAGGCGTTGGCCCCCGGGTTCGGCGTCACGCCCGACGAAGCGCTCGGCTCGGGTGCCGTGCTGGTGGGCACGGTCGACGAGGTGTGCGACCTCCTGGTCGCCCGCCGGGAGAAGTGGGGTGTGTCGTACGTGGTGTTCGGTGACGACACCTACGAGGCGTTCGCGCCGGTGGTGGAACGCCTCGCCGGTACCTGATCCAGTCGAAGGGTCACGCCTCGGCGCGCTATTCTCCATGCCCACGCGGACGTGGCTCAGCTGGTAGAGCACAACCTTGCCAAGGTTGGGGTCGCGGGTTCGAATCCCGTCGTCCGCTCCACGAGAAACCGCAGGTGAGCGGCCCTATTGGGCCGCTCTTGCGCGTCCGGACAGGTGCGTGATCGTGCCGTCAGTCCGCGGATAGTCCGCGGGAGCTTGCGAAGCCGCTTCGCGATAGGTGGCGTCGAGGCCATCGGCGAGCTCGACACGCGCCCGAGGGAACAGATGCCCATACCGGTCCGACGTCACGCGGATCGAGGAGTGCCCGAGGTAATCCTTCACTTCCTCCATGTGGCGCCCGTTCGCAAAACTGGGAAATATGCCGAACGTGTTGGCCGCCGATCTCCTCAACGTGACACCACGCCGCGTGCGACAGATGCGCGACGAGGGAGTTCTGCGCGGTCGCCATGTCGGCCGGTATGTCGAAGTTGCTATCGACGACGTCGACCGTCTTCTCGATGAACGAGCGGGAGGTACCGCCGCGTGAGGTTGGTGGATCGAACGGACGGGTCGGCGGGACAAGCTCGCCGCGTTGGCCCGGGATCAGCGCAGTGTGGTGATGCGGTCGCGCTGGCCGGATCCTTGATGCGGCTGGTGGTCGGGTTCCGTCTCCGACGGAGATGGGTGTCCTCGAGGAGCTGGCCCGTGAAGCGGAACTACTGGACGAGCGCGCGCGTCGTTTTGAGCGCATCGCGAACGAAGAAGGAAGAACGAATGGCTGATATCAGCATGGAGACAGACCTGGCCCAACGGCTGGCCGAACTCGAGGCGGACGTCGCGCTCCGCAAGGCCTCCGAAGCCGAGCAAGCCGCGGCCGCACTCCGACGGCGCAATCGAGCCGCAGACGAAGTTGCTCGCTGATCTCACCAGAGAAGTCGCCGAACGCCAGGACGCCGAACGGGAACGCCGAGTAGAACAGGCCCGCATCGCGGCCGAGGTTGCTCGACGGAAGGCTGAGGCCGACGCGCCCCGCGTTGCCAACATCCAGAGGCAGATCGACGCGCTGAATGCGAAGCGAGACGCATTGCGCGACGAACGGCTCCGCATTCAAGAGAAGATAACTGCGTTGGAACAGTCGAAGTGACGAAGTCCGAAACCACCATCATCGACAGGGTCGGCGCGTTCACGTACGCGGCCGGCGAACTACGCGGCGCGTTCGCGTCGCGTCCGGCCGATATTCCAGCTGACCTCCGCGGCAAGTTCGTCTCCACTCTGGAGACCTGTGAAGCACAGCTGTACGGATTTCTCGCGGAGGCGGAACGCGAAGCGGAACGGCGGCGAACTATCCAATGACTCAGGTGTCCCTGCATGAGGCGCGTGCGCTTCGCAGCGAACTTCGCGGCGTCCGGGAAGTTCGGTTCCGGCCGTCGTCGGACTTTGAGTTTCGCGACAGCGGCGACCCGACCGAACCGTGGATCCTTCGCGGCTACGGCAGCATCACGTCTCTCGCCTACGAGATGGAATACGCGGCCGGGGTGTGCACGGAAGTGGTGTCGCGCGGCGCGTTCAAAAAGACGCTGGCCCAGGACGCAGATGTGAGTTTTTTGGTCAACCATTCGGGACCCGGCGTGGGTGGTCGACGAGCTCTTGGCCGAAGCGGTGGTGCGCCCCACGTTGGGTGCTCGGCGTTACGCCGATGACTTGTGCCAGCGCGGGTTGCAGATCTCGCCGAGTGGGGTGCAGAAGATCCTCAACCGTCACGGCCTCGGCCGGCGCCGGCAACGAGTCGGGGCACTCGCCCAGTTGACCGCCGCGACCAGCGGCCTGGTGACCGACGATGCTCGGGAGGGCCCGTTCGGGTTCTGTCACTTCGCCGCCCGGCCCGGTGATCTGGTCGCCTTGGACAGCTTCTACATCGGGAACCTCAAAGGGGTCGGGAAGGTGTGGCAGCTCACCGCGGTCGACACCGCGACTCGATGGGCGATCTGTCACGTGTTCCTCGGCCCGTCCAACACTGACATCGCCGCCCGGTTCCTCGACCTGGTGATCCGCAAGCTCCGTCGTCTCGGAGTGACCGTCGCCGGGGTGCTCACCGACAATGGTCCCGAGTTCAGCGCCGCGTTCGACGACCACCTCGAGACCCTCGGCATCAGTCGTCACCGGACACCGCCCCGCTCACCGAACCACAACGCGGTGTGCGAACGGTTCCAAGGCACTGCCTTGCAAGAATGCTGGCGTCCTGCGTTTCACCGGCGACGCTTCGACAGTCTCCGCCAACTCCGCGCCGAGATCGACACCTGGCTCGTCGACTACAACACCCGCCGACCAAACCACAGCGACTACATGCGCGGCAGAACACCCCGCCAAGTCCTCGACCATCACTGCAAGAAGAAGGCATCATGACCATGACCAACAGGGTCCATCTGTCACCTCGACCCGTGGCCCGGAAGACCTAGGCCAGCACGCCGGCGGGAAGCTTCCTCTGCTTCGACTTCTGCACGAAGCAAACGCATCGCATCCTCAATATCAAACGCCGTCACACCGAAGCAACGACGAAACGCAGGCACAGCAGCAGGTTCATCGAACTCGATCCAATACCGGTGTAAGTATCGGCGGAGAGACACCGACAAACTATGGCCCGCACCGCGCTCGTCCCGCCAACACATTCGGTCGCACAGATCGCCGGACACCCCGTCCGACGTTCGATGCGCGTGTTCTACGCTCCGGTCAGTGTGCGTGATCGGCACCTATGCGCTCTCGGTCAGGTCAGGCAGTAGCGGGACGCTCCCGTGGATGTGCTCGCGCAACCAAGCGGCGTGTTCGCGTAACCTCTCCCGAGCGGGCAATCTGGCGCGTCAAGCCCGCTCCGGGTGAGAGGGGTCCGCGAACGCAGATGCACGATCTGGGCGGCCCGCGCGTACGTTCGGTGCGTTGTAGCGCGCGCGGTCGGCGTGCGCGATTTCGGCGCGGTGGTCGCGCTATTGGAGGGACAATGTGAGCACGGTGTCGAGCGGGTTTCGGGCAGTGCTTTTGCCGCCCAGGAGATATCCGTGTCTGTTGATGGTGATCGCGGCTGCGTCGGAGTTCGGTTGGGGAAGCTGACCGGCGTTGCTCGTCGTGGCGGTGGCGGGGTCGTAGCGAAGAATCTGGTTGCTGAGTTGTGTGTTGTTGACGTATCCGCCGAGGAGATACACCTGTCCGCCGAGGGTGACGGCACTCGCATGTGACAACGTGGTGGGAAGCTGTCCAATGGTCGCGACTTGCCCGGTGGTGGTGTCGAGTCGCTGGATCGCAGCGGTGTCGGCGCCTTTGGTGCTCGCGACACCGCCAAAGAGGTAGATCGCTTTGCCGATGACGGCGAGGGCTGGGTAGCGGACGGGTACCGGGAGCGTGGCGACCTTCGTAAAAGAGGTGCCGTCGGTAGTGGCGATCACGTCGCTCACGATGTTCGTCCCGTCGTAGCCGCCGAGCACGTAGATCTTTCCGCCGACTGCGGCGGCGACGTGATCGGAGCGTGGTTGGGGCATCTGACCGACGATGGTGGTGGGACCAGTCGTATTCACTCGCTGCACCGCTGCGCTCCCGTTCTCGCTGGGACCGCCGCCACCAATCACGAGAATGGTGTTGCCTGCGATCACGCCCGCCGAGTCGTGGACAGCCTGGGCCAACGCGCCAACGGGTTGGCTAGCTCCGGTCGTTGGACTCACTCGCACGATGGCGCTGGTCGAGAACTTGGTGGAGTCGAGACCACCGAGGATGGTGATCTGGCTTCCGTCGCTGACGAGTACTTCGTTAGCGATCGGCGCGGCGAGCTTCCACGATGCCGTGGTTACCTGAATGGCGCCCACGTGGGCGGACGGGGTTGTGGTCGTTGGGCGCAACGTCGTTGAGCCGCGTGTGGACGCCGCGTTCCCAGCCGAATTCCCGCCACCGCACGCAGCCGCAGCCGCAGCCACGATCGCAATTGCGGTCAGTGGCTGCAACGCTCGACGCATCATCCCGCAGGACTCTAGGTGTGGCGACCGGGCTCGTCGCGTCAGGTGCGAGGCCTTCAGCGGATGGTGATGGTGCCGACGACGGTGGCTTCGTCGATGGGGTGAGGAACACCCGTGCGGTGACTCGCCCCTGTGCCCACTTGGTATGCGGCAACGCGACACGGCGAGTAGCGCCACAACTGCCGATCTGGGTGCACGCGCCGCACCAGAACGAAGCCTCTTTGTGTCAAGGGGCTGTTCGGGGGCGCGTCTGAGCGAGCGTTGTCGGGGTGGGCGTAGCGTTGGTGTGGGTCCGGGAGTGACCTCACCGAAGAGCCGGCCGTCAGGGTGCAGAGCCGGCCACGCTGGCCTTTGGAGCCGTTCCCGTTTGTCCTCCCGGACCCCTCGAAGTCAGGGTCGGGTGTCGACGACGAGCTGGCGGTAGACCGCGTTGCTGATGCGTCGCTTCAACGCGCGCAGTGCTTCTTTGCGGGTCTTGCCCTCGTCGATCTTGCGGAGGAAGTACGTGCGTCCGAGCGTGTCGTGCGACACCTGGGTGATCGCGGCCACGTGCAACGCGTGGTTCAACTGACGGTTCCCGCGCGGGTTGAGTCGGTGCCGCACGCGCGGTCCGGATGACGCTTCGAGTGGTGCGGTCGCGTTGTAGCGGGCGTAGTGACCGGCGCTCGGGAATCGGGTCACGTCGCCGGTGTGCCCGACGATCAGCGCGGCGGCCCAGGGTCCGATGCCGTACACGTCGGTGACGGTGGTGCCCGACGCGACGACCGCGACACCGATGCGCTTGACGAGGGCTTCGAGTTGGTCGTCAACGCGGCGCACGTCGGCGAGGAGCTCGAGCGCGATGCGTTTGCGTTCGACGTCGACGAGCTCGACCGGACGCAGACCTCGCAGCACCTGACCCGCCTGTCGGGCGCTCAAACGGCCGCTTGAACCGCCCGGAATCAACAGGCAGAGCAGGGCGTGGAGCCGACAGATGGTCCGGGTCCGTGACGCGGTGAGGTCGTGGTGACGGTTCGCTAACAGGCGCAGCACCGCGGAATGGTCGACCGGTCGGACCCGACGCAGCCCGGCGTGACGCAACGCGACGATCGCCGCGGAGCGCGCGTCGTGCGGGTCGGACTTGTCGGTCCGACCTGAGTCGAGCAGACGTACCCGCGCCGACAACGTGGGGGGCACATCCACGACGCATTCGCCGGCGGCGACGAGCTGCTGCGCGAGCAACGCGCCGAGACCGCCAGCGGCTTCGACCGCCCAGGTGCGCGGCTCGAACGGTGCCGCGAACCGCAGCAGCCGGTCGCGTTGCCAACGATCCGCGTTCACGCGCACCTGACCGACGAGTTCTTCGGTGTCGTCGAGCACCGCCGCGGTGTGGGACCGCTTGTGTGGATCGATTCCGATCACGAACATCACTTCCTCCTTCAACCTGACCGTCGTGGGAATGCCACGGCGGGCAGTCCTGATGAAGGGTGATTGCTCGCCTCTTTCGAGCCACGCCGCAGCGAGAACCCGACCCGCAGTCACTTCGCTCAGAAGCCAACCAACTGCGGTGGCAGGGCATTATTGAGACCGCGGGCCAGGCCCTCGAACGCTACGAGCAAGCCCGCAACGCCTGCACGCGATCCTCTATCAGGGCAATCTGGCGCGGTCGACGCGGTGGATGCCCAAACCGATGGCTACGCTGACGCTGTCGTGATCGCCCTCTTTTTGCTGTTCGCGAGCCTGCTGCTCGGGCTCACAGCGTTCGGTCTTGTGTGCGCTTGGCGGGGGACGCCGTTGTCATCTCGCACGCTGTCGATTCTGTTTGTGATGTGGCTGGCAGCACTTGTGTTCTTGACCATGCGACCGACGTCGGGTCGGGCGGGGCTCAATACTGTGCCGCTCATCCTCGGCGGTCCCGGATCGGCCAGAGATGGCGTTCTCAATGCAGCCTTGTTCGTACCGCTCGGCCTCATGCTGGCGAGCGCAGGCTGGCGCATTGGTCGAGTGCTTGGCGTTGCGTTTGCCTTGTCATTGACGGTGGAGATGACGCAGTACTTATTCGTCAACTTGGGGCGAAAGTCTGACGTGAACGACCTCATCTTCAATGTCGCCGGCGCCGCGATCGGTTGGACGGTCAGCTCGGCCATCCGTCGACATAGGAGGGGCACTACCGAAGCAGATCCCCTCGGTCCACCGACGGAGCTCGAAGAGGGCCTGCGGACGTAGGGGAACTGCCGATCTGTAGGTGAGGGACCGAGTGACATTGCCAGACGCTCGGGTGCGCGGGATGGTCAAGCGTGACCGCGCCATATCTGCCGATCTGCCCTCGCGGGTCGGGGTACATCAACGTACGCTGGGTGTGGTAGCGACGCCTCTCCAGAAACCGGCGCTGTCATGGAAGCCCTTGGAAGTGAACTGGTCAGCACCGCAACCGTGCAGCGAGACCGTGCGCAAGGGGTCTAGGCGAAGAGTCGGCCGCGTCGCGTGTAGTCGGCCATCCAGCAGAGTGCTTCACCGCGAGTCAGATAACAAGGCCATCGTTCGTCGTCGCCGCGTGCCCATCCCCACACCCACCGGCCTTGGCAGATCCGTTCGGCGAGCTCGAAGAGTTCCTCGGCTGCCATCTCGACCACCTGGTCGTCGTTCACGATCTATCCGGGTTCAATGTGTTCGGCAAGCTCATCGAGCCGCGCTGCCAGCCGCGCGTATTCGTGGCGACGCTGAAGCCATTCGCTGGGTATGCCTCTGGAGACCTCGAGGATTGCCGACATTGCGTTGATCGTGTCGACGTACTCGGCTGCCTGTTCCTTCGTCATCGTCATTGCAATATCTTGCGCGGGGGGTTACGACACTCGTCACGCGTCGAAGCGCCGCGGCGGCTCAGTACCGGTCCGTTGCCGCGAACTGCGACAGTCGGGTTAGGAGCCCCCGTCAGACTGCATCGCTTCCTCGTCGAGCTCGTCGAACTTGTGTGCCGACAGCATGACGCCCCCGACGGCACCGAAGAATCCGGCGGCGTAGACGCCCATGCCGACACTGAGCCCGATCCAGATGTACCAGGGTTCTTTGTCGCTGATCGCGATCGCCATCATGGTGAGGAGAACGGCGATGGCGATCGGGAGGGCGATGAGCGTGCCGCGAATAATCGCGTCGAGCATCGACCGTTCTGCTGCGAGCTGGCGGTCCAGAGATACGGGTCGAGTCGACTCGACAGCGCGCTCTTGCGGGGAGATCTCCGACATGGCCATAGTGACCCCGTCAATCAGGCCCTCCGAAATGAGTTTCACCACTCGGGCGCTGAGCTAAACCGTATACGAACGTACGTTCGTGTATGTTCCGCGCATGAGCGAAGAACTGCGATGCCCAGTGCATGGCGCCCAGGAACCGGCGGACCCCGAGAAGCCGGTCTGCCCGGTCCAGATTCGTCGCACGATCCGCGGCGTGCCGGAGGCCGGCGTCTGTAGTCACGCGCTCACCGAAGGGTGAGGCTGACGCGCCGAAGCGCCGCGGGACTTGTGGGTCGGGCGCGGCGCTTCGACTGGTGCCGGGTCGCGTTGGTGACGCCCCGACTTGAGGAGCGTCGGTCCGGCTTGCTGAAGCGACGCTGAAATTGTCGTTCGCGCTAGACGGCGTTTATGTCGAGGAGCGCGACGAGTAGCACGCCAAGGGTGAGCGCAGCGAGGACTATTGCTGCGACGGTGCGCTCGAATCGTCCGAGTGGTGTCTCCATGTGTTGCGGATTCTCCGTCCGTCGCGCCGAAGCGGCACAGATTATGAAGTGGGTGACGCCTCGAACGCGCCGGTTCGAATGGCTCGGGCATCCAGTTTGAGGCCCCGCGGGCCCGGGCGGGAGGGCACCCGATGGATCCCGGCCCGCGGAGGCCCGGTCGCAGTAACAACGAACAAGCAATGAGAACACGATGAGTTGCACCGGGACAGGCGCGTGCCGAGGCGCCACACAGATGCTTGGTGGCGCCTCGGACGCGCCGGAAGACGAGCGCGTCTTCGCGGCCTCTCTAGCGTTTGTCGCGACGGATGAGCAGGCAGTGAGAACCGATGGCCGTCGTGGGCGTCATCACGGGGCGAGGGTCGTGCTGGTGGGCGGGCTCGGGTCCACATCTCGCACTTGAACCACCCGCGGCGCGTTCGGTGCGCGGCCCCCGCCGGTGAGCGCAGTGTCGGCGGCGAAGAGGGTCGCGGCGACAAGCACGGCGACTCCGACAGCCAGTCCGACACGATCTCGAACGCGCGGCATGTCTACCGTCAAAGGGCACCGTCCGTTCGATGGACGAAAGGCCATCCACGGCCGGGGGACAGCGTCCGCGACAGTGCGGGTCCGTACGTGACAGTTTGATGAGAGCGTTAGGGAGCGGGTGACTGGTTGCCGTGGTGGTCGCAAGGTGGCACGGTCGGTTCTTTACGACGGCTGGCGCAATGGTCGCCGCGCCTCCGGCGTCAAGGTTTTGTCGCTCTGGGTTTTCGGATTTGTTCGTCAGGTCGCGGAGCGTGATTAAATAGTCGCCGTATGCGAGGTTGTCTTCGATCGTGTTTGTTGATGCCTTGGATTCATGAGGCAGCCACTGCGCTGCGCGTCATCGGCTTGCGGGATCGGCTGCGTTGTCCGGAGTGCCACGGTGTCGGCACCTGGAAGCCCTACGGCGGCCGCGACGGCACGCCGCGACGGTGGCTGTGTCAGTGGTGCGGCTACTACCTCACTCGTGTGACGGAAGAGACCCAGTGCTACTTCGATAAGAACGTGCATGAGTGGCTGGAGGCGTCGGCAACGCCCGGCAGCACGACACCGCAGCTCGTTTTGGACTGTCGCCGCAGCCTGCCAGACGATGTGTACCCGTGGCCGTGGCGCGGGTAGGCGTGAATCTCCGCCGCACTCTCTGACCTGATCGACGTAATCCCGCGCGCCGCCGGGACATCACCTACCACCTCTCGGACTCCGCCACCATAAGTCTCCACCCGGCAGCAAACGCGAAGAACCGCCCGACGTTCAGCAGCCGTCGGGCGGTCCTTCTATTTCGTGTTGCCGGCTGGGTTGGCCGCCGCTAAATCCGGCGGACCGGAGGTGGCCTTCCAGGCGGGTCTGACGGCTAGTGAATCTGGAAGGTGTGCGCGATTCGGTGGGCTGCCGTCAAGTCCGTACGCGCGGCTGGGGTGAGCGAGACATCACGGATCGTGCTCAGCGCGGGGGACTTCGTACCGGTGGTTCACGAAACAGCGACACGACCGCGATGACGAGCAGGACGAGGAGAACGAGGCCCACCAGCCACCACAACCACTCGAAGCCACCACCGTCAGAAGCGCCAAGGTACGTCACACTGGGGAGAACCGCGGGTATCACGTTCGGATCGACGGGCGGGGTGCACCCAGCCATTCACGGACCACGACCCAGCAGAACGCCGCGACGAGCGCGACGGTAGCGAGCCAGTCAGACGCGAAGACCACCACGGCGAAGAGCACCAGCCAGACCGCAGCGATGATCCAACGCTTGGACCAACGGTCGCTCACAGTCGCCCGACGTGTGGCTACTGGGGTCGTGTTGTCGTGTCCGTTCATCTACCCCACCTCCACGTTCAGCATGGATTCTGACGGCCGCCAGCGACCAGAGCCTTTCGTCACAACTGGAAGTTGTGGACAACGTTCGCCAGCCGTCGAGCCGTGCTTGAGTCCGCGTGCGTACAACCTCGCCAGAGCTAGACGGGTGGACCTAACCCCTTGGGGTAAGCAACGCGAGCAAGACAATGCTGAAGAACAGCACCCCGAGTACTGCGAGGGCGATGATCCCGTATTTGGTGCCCGGCGCCGCTGCTTGATCGTGCACTCGTTCTCCTGACCTAGCGAATGCCCGCGCCGAAGCCATAGTGGGCTCGCCCCGCTGAACGGTCCTTGAACGCGAACGACCCATCGCAGGCGACGGCTACGCTCCACAGAACCGCAGGTCAGGCCCCCTCTCCGGAGGGGGCCTTCCTCGTGCGACTGGTCATGCCACGCTCCTTGCCACCCTCCTTGCCACCCAAGCCTCATCGTGAGGGGATGATCCGCCGGCGGGGGAACAGCTTCGAGATCGCGTGTACGCCGGAACCGACGCTGACGGCAACAAGCAGCACTTCTACGCCACCGTGCGGGGAACCGGTCGCAAGGCTGAGCGAGAAGCCAAACAGAAGGAAGGCGAACTGCTCGCCAAGGCCGCCGCAGGCCACGTCCGGCTGGGGCGATCACGTTCGACCAGCTCGCCGACGATTGGTTGGCAGTCGCCCGTCACGAGAAGTCCACTCGCTACGACCGAGATCTTCCTCGATCGCCACGTGTGGCCCGCGCTCGGCAAGAAGCGGATCGAGAAGATCGGCCCCGCAGATCTGAACCGCCTGTATCTCGCGCTCGAGGCAGGCAGTGTGGACCGTGCAGCACTCGCGCCTTCCACCGTCGTGCGAATTCACGGCATCATCCGCGCCTGCCTCGAACTGGCGGTCACGAACGATTGGATCGTCACCAATCCCGCGGCTCGTGCTCGTCCACCCCGCCAGGTCCAGAAGGTGCCCGAATCGCCCGACCTCGACAGCGTCAAGGCAATGTTGTCCGTCGCCTACGAGACCGACAAGGAGATGTACGCGTTCCTACGGCTTGCTTCGGCTGTCGTCGCCGCCTGAATACTGACCCTGTATCGACGGTCGAATTCTGACCCCCTTGTTGTCGGGTCCACCACTGGGTGTGTTGGAGACCGTTCCCTGTCGTGATCGCGCGATGGGGAGGAACGAGGGGATGTACGACGTGGAGGCATGGGCTGAGATCCGCCGTCTCGGGTTGGCGGAGGGGGTTCCGATCAAGGAGATCGTTCGCCGCACGGGAATCACGCGTAACACGGTGCGCGCGGCGTTGCGGTCGGCGGAGCCGCCGGGTTATGAGCGGCCGGCGAAGGGTTCGGTGGTCGACGCGTTCGAGCCGGAGATCCGCCGGTTGTTGATGACGGATCCGCGGATCCCGGCGACGGTGATCGCGGAACGGATTGGTTGGCAGCGTGGGATCACGATCCTGAAGGAACGCGTGGCTGAGTTGCGGCCGTTGTTCGTGCCGGCGGATCCGTCGTCACGCACGACGTATCAGCTGGGCGAGTTGGCGCAGTGGGATCTGTGGTTCCCGGAACGACGGATCCCGGTCGGTTTTGGTCAGACCGCGATCTTGCCGGTGATCGTGGGCGTGTCGGGCGCGTCGCGCACGATGACTGGCGAGATGATCCCCTCGAAACAGACTCACGATGTTCTCGGTGGTCACGCGGCGTGTCTCACCCAGCTTGGTGGTGTCCCGAAACTCGGCGTGTATGACGGCGAACCCGCGTTCTCGTCGCGTCGGTCGGGAAAGGTGATCTTCACCGAGGAGTTCTCCCGGTTCCGGGGCGCGTTGGCGATGGGCGCGTATGTCTGCAAGCCGGGCGACCCAGAAGCCAAAGGCATGGTCGAACGCTCGATCCGCTATCTCACCACGTCGTTCCTGCCCGGCCGGGCGTTCGCGTCACCTGCCGATTTCAACGGACAGATGCACGACTGGATCACGAACCGTGCCAACGTCCGCGTGCACCTCACGTTACGGACTCGACCGATCGATCTAGTCGACGAAGACCGGCGAGCGATGCGGCCGTTGCCGTCACCGATGCCGGATGTGGCGTGGCGCACGACCGTGCGTCTCGGCCGTGATCACTGGATCCGTTACGCAACCAATGACTATTCGGTGCATCCGCGTGCGGTTGGTCGGCGTGTGGAGGTCCGCGCCAATCTGCACAGTGTTGTCGTGACCCTCGCGGGTAGTGAAGTCGCCCGCCACGAACGTTGCTGGGCGAAACATCAGACAATCACCGACCCCGCCCACGAGCTCGCCGCGAAAGTCATGCGCACCTTCGAACTCGCAGCCACCGACGACGACGACCACGTCGAGATCCGCGACCTGTCGATCTATGACCAACTCGGAGAGACCGCGTCATGACCGCGCCGAAGAAACCGTCCGCGGATCTCGCGTTCATGTGCCGGGCACTCAAAGCGCCGTCGCTCGCGGCGTCGTGGCAACGACTCGCGGAACGCGCTCGCAGCGAAGGCTGGACCCATGAGGACTACCTCGCAGCCTGCTTGGAACGAGAGATCGCTTCACGCCAAGACCACGGCGGAGAAATCCGCATCCGTGCCGCACGGTTCCCGGCCCGCAAAACACTCGAGGACTTCGACTACAGCTTCCAACGCAGCCTCAAACGCGACCAGGTCGCGCACCTCGGCACCCTCGACTTCATCGCGGAACGATCCAACATCGTGTTCCTCGGACCGCCCGGCACCGGCAAAACCCACCTCGCGACCGGCATCGGAATCCGGGCCTGCCAAGCCGGCCACCGCGTCGCGTTCGCGACCGCATCCGAATGGGTCGCACGCCTCGCCGACACCCACACCCAAGGACACCTCCAACAAGAACTCACACGCCTCGGACGCGTGCCGCTCCTCATCATCGACGAAGTCGGCTACATCCCCTTCGAAGCCGACGCCGCGAACCTGTTCTTCCAACTCGTCTCCGCCCGCTACGAACGAGCCAGCCTCATCGTCACCTCGAACAAACCATTCGGGCGCTGGGGCGAAGTGTTCGGCGACCCCGTCGTCGCCGCCGCGATGATCGACCGGCTCGTCCACCACGCCGACGTCATCAACCTCAAAGGCGACAGCTACCGACTCAAAGACCGCGACCTCGGGAGGACACCCACCGACAACGCAACGTGACCACCACCCGAACAGGGGGGTCAAATTTCAACCGGCGCCAAGGGGTCAATTTTCAACCGGCGTTGACATCGGCGACGGGACTTCGCCGCGGGAGCGTCTGTGGTCTTCGATGGCCAGACCTTGACTTCCCGCGAGGAATGCTCCTACACCAGCGTGCCATCGGGATGGGTAGAGGCGCGCCGTACGAGAAATCCACGAAGTCCGGCGTCAGCCACACGATTGCGCTCGATCGCGACACCGTCACGATCCTCCGATGGCATCGATGGCGCATGCTCGCGCGCTCGCGCGAGCTCGGCGGCCTCGATGCGAACGGATACCTGTTCTCTGCCGATCCGACATGCTCGAAGTCGTGGCGACCGGACCATGCGTCGAAGAGATTCCGACGTCTCGCGGAGGCCGCTGGCGTCAACACGCAGTTGCGCGACCTGCGGAACTTCCACGCCACCCTGCTACTCGACGACGGCTTCGACATCAAGACCGTGTCCGGCCGCCTCACGCACGCTCGCACATCCACCACACAAGATCGCTAGCAAGCGCGACTCCCAGCTACGGACCGGCGAGCGGCGGAGCACGTGGCTGGCAAGTTGCGGCGTCGCTAGGGCACTCGGTTCAGAAACTCTTCGAGCGCAGCGCGCGAGACGCGCCGGTGGGCTCTCGGACCGTCCCCGAGACGCACGGCTCGGAGCCGTCCACTCGCGATGATCCGTCGGACAGTTGCCGCGCTGATCGATAGCTCCTCGGCCACCTCCTCGATCGTGAGCGCGAGGCTTCTGGACCTGAACCCCTGTGGCCGGCGGATCTCCGTGAGGCCTTCGAGTTGGCTCGTGTGCAGGTCAGAGAGCGCGTCGTCGATATGCCCTCCTCCGTTCTCGGTGCCTGGCCGCTCGCCGCTCATCGAGTCCACGGCCCGCAGCCGGGGGTTTGTCTTCGTATCGGTTCGACTTCGACAACTTCGAGGGCTGAGGAGCTGGCGTGCACGAGCTCGCATTTCGTGGCGCGACGGATCGCCCGCAGAGGGCCTACCTCCCTGGTCGTGGAGATGAGACGCTGCCGCATCACGATGCCTTTCGTCTGAGGCGGGGGCGGACTCGAAGTATCCCAATCCCAGTCCCGGACTTAGTCCCTGATCCGCTTCCCGCTCGCAGAAACATCCGAGTGTTGTCCCGACCGTGGGCACCGCTCGTGACGGGCGGCGGCGGGCGAGCCGGGTCGGACCGCGAGTGGGACGGCCTGACCAGGTTCTGGCGCACGAGGCAAGGTCCTGGTCTCGTCGCCGTGGACTCAACGTTCAGCGATTCCTACGTGGCACGCGACGGGATCGACGCCGACGCCAAGGGATCGAGAAGAGGCCCGAAGGTCACTCGAACTGAGCGAGGCTTTGGCAAGGCATCGGGGGCCTGGGAGCGCCGGACTCAGAATCGCCTTCACAGAGAATCACCACAAGTGTGCACCGGGTTTTCGTCGCGTCCGGAAAATGCAGCAGCACCGTCTGGGGACTCAGCCGACGAGGCTCCCGGACCGCGAGCCCCCGGCGTTTCCGGTTCTCGACGGGCAGCACGGCGCGTGCGTGATACAGGGAGCGAGACCGGTGACGAGGCTCTCGACCACTCGGGGTCTGTCCGGAACGACGTCCTCAGGAGGCTGCACGACTTGCATTCGACCGAATGCGGTGATTCGCCGGGCCTGGAGACCGGTTCCACGGTCGGGGCGGGATGAGTCGGGTCTTGGCACGCGTTGCGGCTGCGTCACGATTGGGTCTCGGTCCCGGCCGGATCAGGATCGGCTTCGGGACTAAGACCGGGACCTCAAGTCCGCGCTGTAGTTCTCAGGACAAGCCGGTACGCGCGGTCTGGCCGCTGAGCGTGTTGCTGAGTTAGGCGAGGCGGTCGGGTTGGATGCTCCTCGAGACCGTTCGTCCGCGTTTTCTCCGGTGATGGTCTGGGAACTGCTCGACAGTCTCGAAGTCCCAGCGCAGTAGGACTACGGCCCACAACCCATGCCACCTGTGTCGCGTTGCTGAACACGGCGTCATCACAAGCTGACCGCATGCGGCGTCAATTCGGATGGTGGCAACTGCGATGGTGTACGTCACTCACGGGTCGCACCAGATCGCTTGTGTTCCTTACACCGGCGCATCTGCCGTAGGTGTCGTTCGGCCCTGTCTAAGACGACCGGCGATCGGGCACGCTCGAAGGGAAGAGCTTCTCGGGGTATTCACGATCTTGCCACCTTGCTAATGGCGAGGGCCGGACGTCACGACTCGAGGATTGATTTGAGGCGTCGCAAGTCCTTCTTGTTTGCCGATCGCGTCGCAAGTTCCACGAACGGCGCGACGAACCGCGACCAACCGATCGGCTCGCCACGGTTTCGCAATGTCATCCGAGTTTCGGTATCACTCCGCGCCGACCAGTAGTACGAGGTTTCCATCGGAAATGGTCCCTCCGTCGTACGCATCACGATCAACACTTGTGGGATGAGCTCAACTACCTCGTACGTGTAGCGGAGGTCTCGGCCAAGGAATCGTGCGACGAACTCGAATCGGGAACCAACACCGAGCGGAGGCGAAGTCTTCGATTCCACTGATCTGATGTTCACGTACCACGCCGGCGCGTTCGATGGCTCGGCCGCGAACGCTGCAACGATCTCGAGCGGACGCTCGATCGTGACGGCGCTCACGACGTCGACAGTCATGCGCGAAATCTAGGCGAGCGCTCCGACGCGACGTCCAGACAACGCACAAAGGGGAGCGTTTGGCGGAGACAACCAAGGCATGTGACCCGCCTAGCCGATCTTGCCGAAGCACGAAGGTCGGCTTCTCAATGGCTGGGGGAACGCGGGCTGGGATCTGACGTACCCTGGGGACTTCGTGCGGTGTTAGCTCCCGCGGGGATGGCTGCAGACGCCAGATCTCACGGACACTGGGTAGAGCCCCTCGCCTCCAGGCGCCTGGTGGACGTTACGGGCTACGAGTCCGCGAGCTTCGCTGACCGTTCTTGGTTTTGTCGCAGCATCACCGCGACCGCGGGACTCGGTTCGCTCGGTTGCCAGGCGTGGTACGCGTCGCGTACTGGAATGGGCCACTCGTAGTCGAGATCGATTCTGGCTCCGGGTGACTGGGCACCGGCGAGGACCAACAGCGCAGCTTCCAACACTCGCCGTTGGAGTTGCGCGTCGTTCGGTAAACCGAACGGGTGACCGAACGGGAACTCAACGCCCAACGTCCGTGGTACGAGGAGCGCGGTCGCGGCATCCGGCATCATCGTCACCAAGACTGTCGGGATACCCGCTCGTTCGATGAGACGTGCCAACACGGGCACGTTGCGACAGCAGTCAGGTCAGGCCGGTGCGAGTACGACACCGTCTGCACCCTCGTCGCGCAGTCGAGCAACGATTTCGGGCCCCGTCGTCGATCGCCAGTCATCGAGTCCCGCGCGTTGATAACCCATCACCGAGATGTGTGTTGCCGCTGACGCGCCGACGACGCGTTCGCGGACGAGGTGGTCGAGGGCCCGCAGTGGGAGCGCGACTTCGTGGTCCAAGAGGACGTCGGCCGGGTTGACGTGCAGATGGGTCATCTCGAGCTGACCCTGGGTAGTGGCTCGAGGGATTGCGCGCCACGTCGGATCACCCCAAGATGGCCGTGCCCGTTCGCCCTCGGCGTCGAACGGGGCCTGTTCTCCCGCGACAGAAAGACCTGCCGATGACAACAACGCGATTTTTGCGTCCGCGAGCCGTGATTCGAACGGTGACCACACCGGCTCGGCCTCGCCGGGGAGTGGCACCGGCGACTCGAACAACGGACGAAAACTACGGGGCAAAAACCGATAACTGTCCACGCGCACCTCTGCACACTATGTCGCCACGAACCGCCCCGAACGACTCCCAAGCCACCCCGGTCAGCGGTTAGCGCTACGACGCTGGGCCGCGCGGCCGGCGGTGCGTTCGACGAAACCTCAACCCGCTCGGACTGGGGCGAGACGGTTCGGGCTCCGATGAATGTCGTGAATCGGAGGAGGAATCGGGCATGAGTCGACTCTCGTTTAGTGTGGCGCACTTGTCCGGATGGAACTTCGCTGTTCTTGTCGACGCCATCGCTCGGGATGTACCCGACCGTGAGGCGGTCATTCAAGGCGCTCGCCGCATGACTTGGCAGCAGCTGGCATCCAGGGTCCGCGCCCTCGCCTGGTATCTCCACATCGACGTCGGGATTGAGCCCGACGACAGGGTCGCGATCGTTGTTCCGAACTGCCCGGCATACTTCGAAACGTTCTTTGCGGCGCGCAAACTGCACGCTGTGCCGTTGAATGTCGGCACCGGCCTCTCCGCCGACCGACTCCACCAAATCGTCGATGGGAGTGACGCAAAGGCAGTTGTCTGTTCCCCGACGATGGCGTCGGCGTCGCATGCAGCAATTCGCCAAATCCCGAAGCGATGGCGACCCGCGATCATCGAACTCGGAGACCAATACGAGCGAGGGATTGCTGCCGCGGCGCCTCCCGCGGAATGGGATATCGAGGCGCCGAGTGCAGATGACCTGATCTTTCTTGCCGCTCATGACGTCGCGGCTCGCCGCGCGCAATCCGGGCCGAGGCTCTTGCCAGCCGCCCCTCTCACACTTGGAAGCAATCTGGCAGCGGCGCTCGGAGTGTTGACGACGATGGGGACCGTGGTCCTGGTCGAGTCGCCGGAGTTCGACCCGCGGATGGTTTGGCTCGCGGTCGAGCAGGAAGGTGTCGCCATCCTTACGATCGGCGGCGACGCCTTCGCCCGACCTCTGCTCGCGGCCCTTCCGCGCAATGTTGGGGATGGCTCTCTGGCCACACTCCGAACTATCGCGTCGTCGGGTGCGCCGCTCAGTCCGGATGTTGCTCGCGGCCTGGAGGCAGCGCTCGCCCACGTGAAAGTCCTCGACACATACGAGGCGCCCGAGGAGCACGCACCTGGAACGAAAGAGATGATAAATCCGTCCGACGTTGAAGGTGCGCTCAGCAAACACCCGAGTATTACGGACTGCGTTGTGCTCGGCGTCTCGGATCCCCGAGTCGGTAAGGAAGTTGTCGCCATGGTTGAAGTTTCCGAGGGGCACTATCTTGATGTGCCTGAAATTGCGGCGTGGTGCCGTGCCCATCTTCCCAGCAAGATGACCCCTGGACGGTTCGTATTCGTCGAGCGAATTGACCGGTCACCGTCCGGTGACGCGGACTATCAGAGTCTTCGCGATTTTGCCGTCGACCGGCTCATGGACGAGCGCTGAGGTGCATGTGATGCACTGGGGGCAATTCCCCGCGTGGTGAGCCGGCAGTGCAATCTCCGGTGCTGCGAACCTGCCCACGCCCCCTCATTGGCGATCCTGGGTTCCGCCCTTTACCGAGGCGGCGGCTTAGCAAGCATCGTTTGGCGCGTCTCGCAGGAGGCGTTGGCGCACCTCGTTGAAGCGACGGCGTTCGGCACGGTACGACCGCTGCCGAGCCAACTCACTTCTCGACAAGGAGAGATACAGCTCGAACTCAACCGTCGTCCACGGTCGTTGCGCTCGAGTGTTCATCAATGCAACGAGTTGCGTTCGGGTCTCTGCTAGTGCAGTTGCCGCCACCGCGGCGCCGGTGGCACTTCGGACCAGAGCGCGGGGCAAGCGGTCATCCGACGGCTTCGACCGTTGATCGATCATTTGGTTCGCCCTCTTCTGACGGTTCGAACGCAAGTCGAACCGGCGTGCAAGATCGTGGCTACCTACCGCGAGGAGAGAGAGAGTCGTCGTTCGAGCGAGCTGAGGGGAGTTGCTCCGAGCCGGGCGAGCGCTTCGAGCGCTTCCTTCTCTCGGTAGACGTAACCCGTCGTGAGGCGAACCGCCGGTACAGCCGGGTCGGCCAGCCCCTCCCACATCCGTTGCCAGTGTTGCGCGTGTGTCGAGAAGCGCACGCTCGTCGAGCCTGCAAGCTTCCTGAGCAAGCTCAGATCGTTGAGATCGCGATGTTCAACCCAATGTGCGCGGAACAATGCGGCGCGCAACGCGTGCGCTTCGACTCCTTCGAGAGCGGCAAACGCGGCGATGGCGAGAGATGCGTCGACAAGAGTCCCGTCGCCGGTTGACGCTTGCTCAGCCTTCCGTCCGATAGGGATGACACGACCCGAATCGCCGCGCATCGACCTCGCACTGACCAGGTGCCCATACACCTCGTGTCCCTGGACGCGTTGTACGGCACGCCACTCGATGTCGGCGCCCTGTCGCAAGAGTTCGTCAACCTGCGTGCTGGCCAAGAAGCTTGAGCCGCACGTGAAATCGCCGTACACAACTACACGATCCATGGCGCCTCCCTGGCATCAGGCTGCATGAACTAACAACTGTAGTACGCAATACTTAGTAGATGCACATATCTCGGGGCCGATCGGGGCCCTCGCTGCTCGGGCCGGTCATGACGAGGACTCCTCGATGCTCCGGGAACCGGAAGCAAGACCGGTGACCGGTAGATTTGTTCGATGAAGGCACCTGCCGGAGTCGAAGCCATCGGTGATCCCGAGGATGTCGACCAGGTGACCGAGGCGGTGCTGGAGGCATCGCGTGCGCTGGTCGCGGTCGCAGCCCGATCGTTGGCCGACGCTGAAGCTGACGTGACGTTGGCCCAGTACCGGGCTCTCGTGATCTTGCGCGCGGCCGGACGCCTCACGCTGGGACGGCTCGCGGCTGCTCTGGGCGTCCAGGGGTCGAGTACCACGCGTCTGTGCGACCGTCTGGTTGCCAAGGGTCTTATCGACCGTCAAACCGGCGTCAGCGATCGTCGTGAGATCACGCTTACGCTCACTCCTCGTGGGCAGCGGATGGTTGACCGCATAACCGACCGGCGGCGTCGCGAAATCGCGCAGATCATCACGCGAATCCCGACTTCTCAACGTCGCGCGCTCGTCGAGGCGCTCCGGCACTTCAGCGAAGCCTCCGGAGCCACTTGACCGCCAGATCGCCGCTCTTTCGTCGACACGTGGCACCAAGACGCCCCCCGCAGACTCGTCGCATGAACCGATTCAGTTCGTCATCTGGTCGCAATATGCCTTCCGCACCCTCCGAGGAATGCAGAGTGGGGTTGAACCGGCGCCAAATGCCGCCGCTTCTCCTGGCGTTCGCCATCCGTTTTCGGTATCGGCTACGACTCAAGCGCTGATCGTGCGTGACGCAGGTGATCCCCAGCAGGATGCGGCTGTCACTCGAGATCCCGGCAGGTTCGAGCGCCATCTTGCACCGATCGGATGACTGGTTCAGCACGACAGGGGAGTTGGATCGTCGGCTCGAACCGATGCTGATCTCGTCCCGCTCGCCGACTCGTTCAACATGACGGTCGGACGCGCTCAGGTTCCGGTTCGAACGAGACGCGCGCTTCGCGTCGGACGTCAGCCACGGACTCCGTTCGCGCTGACGACGATGCGAGGCGATACGAGTCTCGGTGTGAAGGAGAGGGACGTCAGCTGTTAGCGGTTTGGTCGGGCCCAAGACTTCGGACGCACAGGGTCAACCCAAGCCTTGCGACGAAATGCTGCATGCACAAATGACGGAGTCGTCGAGGCGCGCCAATCACAGAGACAACCGGCTCCGCGAAGGCTCTGCGCGGTTAGCGGTCAGGCCAACGCGGATCGAGGGCCTGGACCAGGATGCCTCTTCCGTACATGGCTTCGAGGGTGGGCTGTAGCTCCTCCGGATACACGCTGAGCTCGGCGGCAAGGTCCGCCTCACCGTGCGGCAATCCCGACGCCACGAGTGTCTCAAAAGCTTGCAGCACTTCTCCTTCACTGAGCTGCCTACCCCGCCCATACCGCGCCAGGATCAAGACGATCAATGCCAGCAGCGCCAGAGCAATACGCCAAGTCCGAGATACACCGAACGCCTCCCTCAACCCTCCAACGATCGACCAGTAAGCGCGTCCATCGCCGCGGAGCGCGTTACGGCTCGGTCATGACCCCGAGACGGCTGGACGTGCCGGGCCCGGTTCGCACTTCGGGACAACGAGCAGTGGCCGGCGGGCATGGTCGAGCAGACCTCGCGTGACGGAGCGATCGAACAACCGGGTCAGGAGACCCTCGTCATCAGCTCCTACCACGATGAGGGACACGTCATAGTCATTCGCGGCGCGAATGATCGCATCGACCGGATCGCCCATTCTGGCGATGACCTCCGCCTTGTCGAGGCCAGTGTCGAGCAGAGCTTGTCTTGCTCGAGTCTTGGCATATTCGAGGGACTCCTCCGGGGGGCGGACGAACTCGATACCCTCAGTGTTCGGGAAAGCCAGCGGGAAGACATCGCCGAACCCGACGTCATTTGTGATCCAAGTGCGGGGCATCTCGGTGACGTTGATTCCGAGCACGTCCAGTTTCGCCTGATCGAAGAAGGCTTGGACGAAGAGGGCAGCTTGCCGCGACGATTGGCTCCCGTCTACCGCGAGCAAAATCCGGTGACTGCGCGCCGCGTCGGCGTAGTCGGGAACGTCCGTGGCCGGACTCTCGACCTTATGCATGACCACCTCCTCGCACACCGGACCTCGGACCTCATTGCCGTAGCAATCGAGAGCGTCTTACGATCCGCAATCGCGCGTGACCCACTGTAGTGTGCAATACTTGCACCATGCAACAGCAAGACCCCGTCGCGTCGGACGTGGTGGACGCGGTCCTGCGCGCTTCTCGGGTGTTGGTCTCCGTGGCGATTCGTTCACTGGCCGCGGTCGATGACGACGTGACGCTGCCGCAACACCGCGCGCTCGTCGTTTTGGCTGCGCGGGGCCCCTGCCGGCCCGGCGAACTGGCGGATGCACTCGGGGTGCACCCTTCGACGATTACGCGGTTGTGTGATCGGCTCGTCGCGAAACGACTGGTCAGGCGCACAGAGTCTTCGTCGAATCGACGCGAGGTGACGGTGACATTGACGGCCAAGGGGCGACGGCTGGTCGACTCGGTGACCGCACGAAGGAGAGTCGAAATCGCGGAGATCGTGCGCCGAGTCCCCGAACGCGAGCGTGTGACGATGGTGAGGGCGCTTCACACCTTTGGTGAAGCTGCCGGTGAACCGGCGGACTCGGGCTGGTTCGCTGGAGATGGCGAATGAGCTCCGGTGAGACGACACGCCGCTTCCGCGAGTTCGCCCGCCGATCACACGAGGTTGTCATCCTTGCCGCGATAACCGGCGCGGTTACAGGAGCAGGCGTCGCCCTCTTTGACCGGATCGTGGTCGACGAATTGCTCGATCACCTGTTCGAGCTCTCCCCATGGGTGTTGGGATTCATGCCGCTCTTCGGGCTTGCACTCGCTCTGCTCGCCATGCGTTACGTCGCACGGTCCGACGACCCGGGAACCACCGACCTGTACCTGAAGGCATTCCACGACCCCGACCACCCCCTTCGATTCCGCGAGTTCCCCGGTCGGATGCTCGCGGCCATCGCGACACCCGGGCTCGGAGGGGCCTTGGGTCTCGAAGGTGGCTCGCTCTACATCGGATCGACATTCGGATCGTTCCTGCAGCGACGGTTCCCGCGCTTCACAGCCGGTAGCAGCCGCCGGGTGCTGATGGTCGCCGGCGCCGCCGCCGGCGTCGCCGCCATCTTCAAGGCACCCGCGACCGGTGCGATCTTCGCCCTTGAGTCTCCCTACCGCGAAGACCTCGCCCGCCGCATGCTGCTTCCCGCGCTCGTGGCGGCCGCGAGTGGCTACCTCGTCTTCGTCGCCGTCAACGGCACCAACCCGCTCTTTCCCACACAGGGCGCACCCCCGTTCACGTTCGCGGACCTGGCCGGCGCGATCGCGCTCGGGATCGCGGCAGGAATCTGCGCCAGAGGCTTCGCCGGACTCATACTCGGCGCGAAACACCTTGCGCAGATTCTCGGCCCGTGGACGCGAGTCGCCGGCGCCGGGCTCACGATCGCAGCACTGTTCGGAATCACCTACGCACTGACCGGCAAGCCCCTCGCGATCGGCGTCGGTTACAACACCATCGACTGGCTACGAGCTCCTGACCGCGCAATATGGCTTCTCGTTGTCGTACTCGTCGTTCGGTGTGTTTCCACCGCCGCCACCGTCGCCGGCGGAGGGGTGGGTGGCCTGTTCATCCCGCTCGTCGTCGCCGGCGCACTCCTCGGTCGCATCGTCGTCGCGGTGGTGGGTGACGGCAACACCACGCTTTTCGTGGTGATCGGCGTGGCCGCGTTCCTCGCCGCAGGGTACAGAGTCCCACTCGCCGCGGTGATGTTCGTCGCCGAGACAACGGGGCGACCCGGATTCATCGTGCCCGGACTGCTGGCAGCCGTCGCGGCCTCGCTCGTCATGGGCAGCGCATCAGTTACCACCTACCAGCGCGCTACCACCCAGCCGGAACCGCCGGCAACAGACGGAGAGAACGACACGAACGAGCCAACGACCGAGTAGAGCCGCATCGAGTCTCCGAGTTGCCGCGGCGAGCCGCTGCACGAGTGCGTGCAACTAACGTGTGTCCGAGGGTGCACAGAGCCGAATCGGTGCGCCGCGTGTGAGGTCACGAGTCCTCCGGAGGAACACATGCTCACTGTCGAGCCAGACTGCCCCGAGCGATAACTACCGCAGTCTGGGAGGAGCGCCACCGCGACGCCAGCCTCGCGGTTCTGGTAGCAGGCGTTTTGGCCACAGGCGGCGCGTCGAGTGCGACGAGTGGTTGCCACCACGCCGGAGCGGGCGCACCAGACTTCAGCAGGCTTACGAGTGTCGTCGCTATCCTCAGCTTGCGTGCGGCGAAGGACCTGCGAGAGAGGGTTCCGTAACTCGTCACATGACGAGAAGGGGACTCCGCTTGGCATCGGGCTCGGGTGTCAGTTGCATCGCGAACAGCCGGGGCAGCCGCTAAACATCGCCTGCGAGCCGCTTGCGTCGTGGCGATCATGAGGTCCAGGGAGCTCGCAACTTGGTTGCGTCTGTTGATACCCGTGCTCGGTGTGGGTGCGGTCACCGGATTCTTGATCCTCGCCGATCCGCCACTAGCGGTTGCATCGCTGGTCTACGTAATGGCCGTAGTGCTTGCATCACTCCTCGGTTACGTACCGGGTGCGGTGGCCGCGGTCGGTTCCTACTTGGCGTTGAACTATTGGTTTACACCCGACTATGAATCGTTTCGGATCACGCACTTTGACGATGTGGTGCCGCTTCTCGCCTTCGCGGTGACGACGGCAGTTCTCGGCGCGACGGTTGCACGTGTGAACGTCCTGAGGCAGCGCGCGGTTGAGCATGAGCGCGCTGTGTTCGACGCACGGATGGAGGCCGCGTTGAGTGACAGCCGTGCGGGCTTCTTGTCAGCCATGACACACAATCTCAGAACCCCGCTGGCTTCGATCAAGGCAGCCACGTCAACCCTTCGGACCCGCGCGGACTCGGTCCCCCCAAATGTGCGTGATCAGCTCCTCGACACGGCATACGGAGAAGCCGACAGACTCGAGCGGCTCGTGACGAAGGTGCTGGAGCTCAGCAGAATTCGCGCCGGACAGCTAGAGCCCGAACTCGAGACAACGGATCTGGGGGATCTCGCACGGGTCGCGATGCACCGGTTGCGAAACGTACGCTCCGACGTAGGCCTCCGTTTGGACGAGCGGCCAAGCGAGGTTCTCGCCAACGTCGATCCCGCAATGCTCGAGTTGGTGGTCGTCGTCCTACTTGAGAACGCATTGCGTTTCGCGCCCGCGGATACTGAGATCCGGGTCATCGTCCGGCAACACGTCAAGACCGTGGACTCGCCATCGCTGGTGTCCCTACGCGTCGAAGATGAAGGACCAGGCGTTGCGCCCGGGGAGCGTGAGCGAATCTTTGATGAGTTCGTGCGCGGTGATTCCGAAGGCACCGGGCTCGGACTTACGATTGCGCGCGCGATCTGCGTAGCCCATCGTGGATCGATCGCGGTGGATTCGTCAACGAGGTCAGGCGCTGCGTTCGTCGTCGAACTTCCCGCGGACGGAGTTCTTGATGTCTGACGACATCGTGGCGGGGCCGGCGAATCTCGCCGCCCAGACCGTGATGATCGTCGAAGACGATCGGCCTCTTCGCTCAACCCTGTCGGCGACTCTATCCACGGCGGGCTTCGTAGTCCTCGAAGCGGGGACCGGCGAGGAGGCCCTCGCGATTGGCAGTTTGCAGCCACCCGACCTCTATCTTCTCGATCTTTCGCTCCCTGGAATGGACGGCCTCGAGGTTCTCGCGCAGGTCCGGACATCGTCTTCGATCCCGATCGTCGTGCTGACCGTCCGGGATGTGAAGCGCGACAAGATCGCCGCGCTCGACCGGGGCGCCGACGATTACGTCGTCAAGCCGATCGACGCCGATGAGCTCATTGCGAGGGTACGAGCAGCCTTGCGCCGAAGACCCACTCATTCGAGCGTGCCGTCGCTTGTCCGAGTTGGCGACGTGGAGTTCGACCGGGCCGCGGGGCGACTCTCTGTTGCGGGGCGCCTTGTGCACCTCACCTCGACCGAGATCGCCTTCTTGGACTTGTTGATACTCGCCGACGGCGGCTTGGTGACTCACGCTCAAGTAGCTGCCAGCTTGCGGAGTCGTCGAGGCGCGGTCGACGCGTGGGCATCGCGGACCCTCGTTGCGCGGCTGAGGAAGAAGTTGGGGGACGACGCGTCTGATCCGCGCCTCATCGTGACGCACATCGGGTTGGGGTACCGCTGGATCGGCAACGACCAGCCGTAATGCGCTCCCGACCCCTCGCGCTTGGGACGGCCTCCCTCGGCCCTTGCAATCGTCATACTTCAGTCATATGTCCACCACATGGCCTTAACAGAAGGGTAGTGGACACGAAATCGATATTCCTTACCTTTTGCTGAACCTGGCCTGGGGGCGCTTGCGGCGCTGCGCCCGGAGCCAGTTGGCAGCGGGAGGTCAAGTGACACGAATGGGACGCCGGATTGCGATCGTCGCGGTCATCGCCGTAGCGCTCGTGCTGATCACCAACATCGGGGCATGGGCGCTCGACCCATCCATCGACGTCAACACCAAGCTCACGAGTGCGAACACCGCGCTGGGGCTCAACAATCTCTGGATCATCGTCAGCGCGGTGCTGGTGATCTTCATGCAAGCTGGTTTTGCGTTAGTCGAAACCGGATTCTGTCGCGCCAAACATGCAGCCCACGTAGTCAGCACGAACTTCGCCATCTTCGGCCTCGGGTTCGTCGCGTTCTTCATCGTCGGCTATGCGATCATGTTCAGCGGCTACAGCTTCGCGCCCTTTGGTCTCAATTCGCCGTTGAGCACCGATCGCCTGATCGGCTTCGGCAACTGGACCTTCTTGTGGGGGCGGAGCGGCTTCGCGCTCTCGGGTGCCGCCTATAGCGTCCCGACTGCCGCGTTCTTCCTTTACATGGTGGCCTTCATGGACACCACAGCGACCATTCCTACGGGCGCGATGGCCGAACGCTGGAAGTGGAAGGCGTTCGTCGGTTGGGGCCTCTTCTGCGGCGCGCTCTACTACCCGATCTTCGGCGGGTGGACATGGGGCGGAGGCTGGCTGGCTCAGCTCGGCAACAACTGGAACCTTGGCTTCGGCTACGTCGACTTCGCGGGTTCCGGCGTGGTGCATGCCATGGGCGGCATCGCGGGCCTTGCTGGCGCGCTGGTGCTCGGTCCAAGGATCGGCAAGTACGGGGCGGACGGAAAGCCACGCACCTTGGCCGGTCACAGCATCCCAATGGCATTTCTGGGTACGTTCATTCTGCTCGTGGGATGGTTCGGCTTCAACGCCGGGTCGACACTGGCGGCAACCGATCTGCGTTTCACGGTCGTAGCGACGAATACCGCAATCGCCGCTGCCTTCGGCGCAACGATTGCGATGTTCTATTGCATGTGGCGGATGAAGAAGCCAGATCCAGGAATGATGGCCAACGGCATGCTGGCTGGCCTCGTGGCGATCACCGCACCCTGCGCTTTTGTACAGCCCTGGGCGGCCGCGGTGATCGGTTCGATCGCCGCGGTCATCGTCGTCGAATCGGTGTTCTTCGTCGAACGGAAAGGCATCGACGACCCGGTGGGCGCGATCTCAGTCCACGGCACCTGCGGAATCTGGGGGGTGCTCTGCATCGGGATCTTCGCCGACGGTCGTTATGGCCAGGCGTGGAACGGCACTGACCACGGCAAGACGCAGGGTGTCGTCGGCTTCCTCTACAACACGAGCTTGGGCTTCAAGCAACTCGGGGCTCAGGCCATCGGGTCGCTCGTCATCATCTTCGTGATGGGCGGTTTCGCGTTTGCGTTCTTCAAGATCCAGGACAAGATCATGAAGGGCGGCATCCGGCCAACGGCCGAGGTCGAAGAGGCGGGCCTCGATCTGCCGGAGATGGGCGTCCTCGCCTACGACAACTTGCAGCTCCGAGAGCTCGACGTCGTAGGAGTCGACGAGGACATCGTCCTGTCAGGTGGTCCATCCCAGGATCCGACGATCGGGCGGTAGGCAACTGGGCGGGAGCGGTGGGTGGGCGGCCAGGCCGCCCACCCACCGCATCGGTCCGCACCAGCCAAGGCGAAGACTGCCGGCGCCGTTTCCCAACTGAGGATTCGTCGTCAACGGCAACGTACGGGGGAGGAAAACCATGGTGAATCAGCGATCCGGCTCGAACGAACGGGGGTACACGCCGCCACCGGATGGGCCAATTCTCGTGTGGTGGCCTGAAGAGAGGGAGAGGCTCGCCGAGTTGAGAGATCAGGGTCGTCCGCGTCTGATCTTGGTGCAGGAAGGCGCAGAGCCGCCTATCAGCAGCGATCCACTCGAAGAGTGGGTGCGCTCCGGCGATTCTGCAAGCCTGCCCGATCGCATCACGACACTTATGGCGCGAGCGAAGCCCTTCATGCCCGGGCTCAGCCTCGATGACAGCGGGATACTGCGTGTTGGCGAAGCTTGGACGTCGCTGTCGGAGCACGAACTTCCTATGGCGCAACGTCTCGTCGGCGCGTTTGGTTCGGTCGTGACCTACGAAGCGATGAGTGAAGAGACCGGCCACGCGTCGCGAGCTTCTTCAGCGACCATGGACCTCCGGCAGAGAGTCGCGAGACTTCGGAATCGCGTTCGGCGCGTGGGCCTTGATATCCGGGCCGTGCGCGGCCGGGGATACATGCTCGTCCGACTGCCGCGACTGGGAGCGGTCAGGCCGAGCTTCGCGTGACGCCGCGCACCACAGTTTCCGCCGGCAGAGCTGAGTGAATCCGCAAGGCTCCACGTGAGCGTCACCGACGTTCTCCTGGACATACTCATCGTTCTCGTCGCAGCCAAGATTGCGGCTGAGATCGCCGAACGCTTGAACATTCCTGCCGTGGTTGGCGAAATCATCGCCGGCGTGCTGATCGGCTCGTCGGTATTGAATCTGGTCGGTGCTGACAAGACCCTGCAGGTGCTCGGCGAGTTAGGCGTGATCCTCCTGCTCCTCGGCGTCGGGATGGAGATGGATCTCGGCGAGCTGGGCGCGGTCGGGCGGGCGTCCATGTCGGTCGCAGTCGTAGGCGTCGTAGTTCCGATGGTTGGCGGATACGCAGTAGCCAGCGCTCTGGGTCACAGCAGCAATCAGTCATTGTTCATCGGCGCCGCGCTGTCTGCGACCAGCGTCGGGATCACGGCGCGGGTGTTCAGCGACCTGCGGGCTCTGGCAACCGTCGAGGCGCGGACCGTGCTGGGCGCCGCGGTCGCCGACGACGTCCTCGGCCTCGTGATCCTCACCGTCGTGGTGAGACTCGTGTCGGAGGGCTCGGTGTCCATCATCGACGTCGCCGGCATCGTCCTCGTCGCCGTCGGGTTCCTGGTCGTAACGGCGACACTTGGTTCTAAGCTCGCACCCGGCTTCTTTCAGTTCCTCGATCGTCACGCCAAGTCCGCCGGCACGCTCGTCGCGGTCGCGCTCGCCTTCACACTCGCGTTCGCAGAGCTGGCCAACGCGGCCAAGTTGGCTCCGATCGTCGGTGCCTTCGTCGCCGGGCTCGCACTCTCGCGCAGCTCGGCCAAGGATCGGATCCAGCGGGAGCTCGCACCGGTCGGACACCTTCTGATCCCCGTGTTCTTCCTGGGTATCGGCATCGATGCCCAGGTGCAGACCTTCGCGAAGCCCGAAGTGCTCGGCATTGCTGCTGGCCTGTTCGTCGTCGCGATCATTGGGAAGATCGTCGCGGCGGTCGGTGTGTTCGGTTCGCCCGGCGACAAGTGGCTCATCGGGATCGGAATGATCCCGCGCGGTGAGGTCGGTCTGATCTTCGCCACAATTGGTCTGAACGAAGGAATCCTCGGCGAAAATCTCTACGCGGCGCTGTTGCTCGTCGTCCTTCTCACGACCGTTATCACACCTCCGATACTTCGGTGGCGGCTGGCCCGGATTCGCTCTCAACGTCGCGCCCGACCCGATAGCCATGCCGCGAGGCCAGAGGGCGGGTGGTTGCTGGTTCGCGATGGCACGATCGACCTGGCGGCAGACCCACCCGCACAGCTCGCGCTGGATATCGCCCTCGACGCTGCACGCGCCATCACTCGAGGTGCTCGACCCGGCCCACGACTCTTGGACTGGATCGGCGAGTGGAGCGACACCCAGTTGCGCTGGAATCCCAACGCATCGAAGCAACTGTTCTCCGTCCTCGTTGAGGGCGACGTGCGTGCATGGCGGTTTCTCGAGACAACCGGAGTCCTCGAACGTGCGCTCCCCGAACTCGCGGATGCCGTCCACCGGCGTAGGAGCGATCCGTACCTACTCGACCCGTCACAGGTCTTGCGATTCTCACTCGTGGAACGGATTCGTGAGCTCACGGCGACGAACTCCACGGCGAAGACGGAACACGACATGCTCCAACACCCTGAGTGGCTCCTCCTCGCAGCGCTCATCCTCGATACCGCGGGTGAGGACTCATCCCCCGTCGAGCTCGCACGCCGAATTGCTCATCGCTTGGATCTGGGCGCCACCGCAGAACAACAGATCGCACTCCTCGTCGGCGACTCGGACCTGCTACTAGCCGCGGCCCAAAAGATCGACGGACTCGACGAGGAACGCGTGGTCCCGATCGCCATCCACCTCGACACGTTGGAGCGCGCACGCGCTCTGTATCTGCTGAGCTTGGCGAAAGGCGAAATGTCGCAGTGGGAGCGTCAACGCCTCGATGAACTCTTCCAACTCGTAGTCGCGCTCATCGAGCAACCCGAAGTGACCGGACTCGACGCGCGCAACCTTGTAGAGCGCCGCCGCGCCGAAGCGCTGAGGCTCGCGGTCGACCACCCGAACGTGATCGAGCGCATCCAGCACGCCCCGCGCTCGTATCTACTCAGCCAGAACGCAGCCGACATCGCACGGCAGGCCGCCTTTGTCGAACCGGTACCGGCCAGGGGCGATGCGAGCGTCACGATTTTGAAAGTCGACGA
The DNA here is from genome assembly GCA_963819735.1 of uncultured Actinomycetes bacterium. Classification (GTDB taxonomy): domain Bacteria; phylum Actinomycetota; class Acidimicrobiia; order IMCC26256; family DASPTH01; genus CAWFXC01. The sequence goes on from CAWFXC010000005.1 coordinate 852,798, forward strand.
CACAAGCGGAGGTGTCGAGCGCGTCGTCTCAACCTCTGGGGCCTCCTCGACATGGAGGATAGAAGTCGCAACCCGAGATCGCCCCGGGCTGCTGGCGACAGTGTCGGGAGTGATTGCCGAACGCGACTTCGACATTCTCGATGCAGCAGTTGCCACCTGGGCCGACGGTGCTGCGCTCGACACGTTCCTGGTCCGACGAGCCGAGTCGCCGATGGTCCCGAGCGCGGCAGCCGCGGCAGCCGGGGCGGTCGCCGCGTTGCCGGCGGACGCCGTGGGGTTGGAATCAGCGATCGTCGGCGCGCTCGGTCGCCCGCTGACCTCATCACCGAACCCTGATGCTGAGCTGCGCTTCGACAATCACGCGTCACCCTGGTACACGATCTGCGAGGTGCGTAGCCCCGACCGAAGAGGATTGCTGCACAGCATCACAGCTGCCATGGCCAATTCCGGTGTGAACGTACATTCCGCGCGGTTGGTCACAGTGGAGGACGCGGTTGTCGACCGCTTCGAGCTCACCGATCGCAACGAGCGGAAGCTTGACGAGCGAACCGAGCAACTCGTCGTTGACGCCGTCCGCAACGGCGTGACGCCCAGACGCCGACGGCTCAGCCTTCGCCGCTGATCGAGCGACGGTCGCAGAGCCAGTATTCGCCCGAACTACGATCGCTCCGCGTCCTCGAATTCGATCGGCCAATGGCCCGAGCAGCGGGAAGGTGCGTGGAGGAGACGCGGTCGGAGAGGCGGCAACCCGCATGGTTGCGCGTCGTATGGACCTTCGTCGGAATCTCCGCCATCGTCCTCGCCGTTCACGGTACGACCGGCTTCGGTGGCGAACGCACCCACGACTTCCTCGACAATTGGCTGAGCGATGCGGCCGTGTGGATCACCGCACTCGCGTGCCTCGCCGGAGCCGCACGCGCCGAGCGCAGCCGCGCCGCCTGGTTCTTGGTAGGTACCGCCCTTGTCGCTTGGGCCATCGGCGACACGATCTGGAGTCTGCGCGGCGACCACACACAGATCGCGAGCATCTCGGACGTGTTCTGGCTGGCGTGGTACCCGCTCCTCTTCGCGGCTCTCGTGCTCCTTGTGCGCGACAGAGTGCCGGCGTTCGAGCTCCATCGTTGGATCGACGGCGTCGTGGTCATGCTCCTGGTCGCCACGCCATGGGTCGCCCTGTTCCTGCAGCCCGCCGCGCAGCACTCGAGCGCCTCCACTCTCGGAGACGCGGTGGACTTCGCGTACCCCCTCGGTGACGCGATCATCGTCGGTGCAACCCTGGGCGTGATGGCACTCATGGGTTGGCGACCAGGGCGGATGTGGCTGGCTCTTGGAATGGGCTTCGCCGCGCTCGGAGTTGCGGATGCGATCTATTCGGTCAACGCGCTCGGTCATTCGTACAGCGGCGAAACGACGTTCGACGCACTTTGGTTGGCCGGAATGGCACTCATTGCCTACGCCGCCTGGTTGCCGCATCCTGGCCAGCTCGAGCCGGTGACGGTTGTCGGATGGCGGGCGATCGCGTTACCCGTCGCCGCTCAAATCCTCGCCCTCTCGCTCCAGGTGTACGCCCTTTTCTACGAGGTGCCGAGGAGTGAGCGAATCTTCACCATTGTCGTGTTGCTGATCGCCACCGTGCAGATCGTCGTCACGCGTCCACGGCCATCCTCGTTGGTAGTCGAAGGCGGCGAGCACGTAACCGGAGCGAACAGCCCCGCCGGCCGATCACGCATCGGCTGACTAACCGGGGATAGGTCCATACCCGACGTCCACGTCCTCAGAGAACATCGGGACGACGAGTACAGGTAAGGCGGAACGGTTGACGATGTGGTGCGCAGTTCCACCCAGCAGCGCGCGTCGCAACGTTCCGTGGTGAGATCCGCCGATCACGATCACGTCAGCGTGTCGAGCATCAGCTATCTCGAGAAGCGCGGTAGATGGATCGCCGCGCACACAGTCCGTCGTGTATCGCACACCGCGCTCACGAAGTGTGTCCGTCCACTCGCCAACGAGCTTGGCGCGCAGGCCGGCTACGACTGTCTTCGTCTTGACCTGAAACGCGTTGAGTGTGATCAGCCAACTCTGTGGCACGACGTAGACAGCGACAATCTCGGCATCGAACGACAATGCGAGATCGGTGCTCCACCGGAGTGCATTCTCTGCGGCAGGTGAGCCATCGACGCCTACGACGATTCGGTCGACTGCCATGCAGCCGACCCTATCTCGTTGCGCCGGGAGACTTGCCACGCTTCCCCGGCTGAACGGGCGGAAGGTAAATCGTGGAGAGTCCGGAGTTCGAGTTGACCGTGGAGCAGGATCCGACCCGCTCACGGTTCGTCGTCAGGGTCACGGGCGAAATCGACCGGACGACGGTCCCTGCACTCCGCGCCCTGCTCTGCGGTCTCGATGGGGAGGTGCAGGTCGACTGCGAGGGAGTGTCGTTCATCAACTCACAAGGAGTCGGCGTCCTCATGGCCGCGTGCCACGCGGATGACGCCCGAGGTCATCGGTTCTCGCTCTGCAAACTGGGAGGGCGGTGCTACGAGGTCTTCGAAGTTCTCTCACCGCCTACCTCGCCATCGCACGAACGGATTGACACGTTCCGACGGAGGGTGTCCGATGCTGGCGGGCCACGAGGGATGCAAGCCGATCGTGCGAGACGTCGTTGGACGAAGAAATCGCGCCGGAGGCATCGGTGGCACGACTTTTTCGTCCCCGGATCGTTCCCGTCGATGGGTGGTCGGGGCTAGGGCACTCGACCAACGGTTCATCTCAAGGGCAAAAGATGAACCTCCCCGTCGTTTCCTCTCGGCTTACCTTCCCTCGTGGCCACGCGCAGACCCCGCGGGCAGTTCGGACAGCATGCTCAACGGTCGCGGCCGGTGCATCGCCAAGATTGATGAAAAGGGCTCGCGGGTCCCTCGGGGGGCGTTCGGACGATGATCACGACAGAGAGTGAGATTCCTGGTCCGAAAAAGCGGCTAAAATGCGACGGAGAGTGGCAGGAAGCTCGAAGGGCGGCATCATGACTTCATCTGCGCGGTGGTTTTGCCTCTGGGGTCGACCGCGAACAGCGCGTCATGGAAGGGCCTCGCCGGTTCCTGGACCGCGCGAGTGGGTCAGTGCAGATCCGGAGTGGTCGAGGCCCCAACGTTCCGTGCTGGTTGCCGGCTTGACCCTCCTCGTGGTTGCGACATCTCTCGTCGTGATCTCCGCGGTGAACCCGGAGCCGAACTGGATCGACGTGCGCAGTCTCAACGCGCTGCTCGCGGCGGCTTGCGCGGTGGTCGCAATCTCGGCGGGCTGCATGGGGGTGTTGCGTTGGCGTTTGACGAGCGACGCCACCGCCGTGCGGGTCGGGGTCGCGCTCGGTGTCCTCGGGCTTTCGTTCGTGTTCGCAGATCTCGTGGCATTCCTCTTCCCGAGCGTCGACCGGCACGACCTGCTTGGCGTCCTGGGGACCGCGCTCACGCTCACGGCCCGCGGTCTGCTCGTGGCTGCAGTGCTCGCGGCGCCCACCAAGACTCGTATCACGCTGAGGGGCCGGATACTCGGCGCATTCGCGGTCGTGGTACTCCTGTCGGCCCTCGTCCCCGTTGTTCCGATCCTCGATTCGTTCCGACGCACCAGTGCCGGATCGCTCAGCGGGGTATCGGACTGGCTGGCTCGGGGTGCCGTGATCTCTATCTGGATTGCGCTCGCCGTCGTCTCATTCGTCCGGTGGCGAACGTACGGCACGCGTCTCTTCAGTTGGATCGCCCTCATGTCTGGCGGCCTCGCACTCGGTGCGACGGTCGGCGCGTTCTCGGTGACAAGGGGCGACCTGTGGATTACGGCGGCCACCACGTGCACGACCGGGGCGGCATTGGTGGTGCTCTACGGGATGAGCCAGGAGCTCAAATACACCTACCTCGCTCAGCGCGCACGGTTGTTTCACGTCAGCATCGCCGCGGAGGAGCGCGCCGCACGGCTGCGCGCCGAGGCCGCCGACCGTGAAGAGCGATCGCATCAGGCCCGGTCGGCGGTCCTCGCGCTCCAGGGCGCCACGCGCATGCTCCGGACGAACTACCTGCGCAATGAGGACCCCATGGAGCAAGCCTTGCGAGACGCAATCGAGACCGAGATCGAGTTGCTTCGGAGACTGGTCGAGCGGCAGCCGTCCGGCATGCTGGTCGAGTTCGATCTGGAACGAGTCGTCCGCACCGTTGCCGACGCGCAGCGTTTCCTGGGTTTGGTGGTCGAGTGCACCGTCGAGCCCGGACTCCGTGTCATCGGGCGAGCGTCTGAAACGGCGGAAGTGATCCAAGCTCTTCTCGACAATGCGCGACACCACGCGCCGGGATCAGCGGTGGAAATCCGCAGCATCATCCATGACGATCACGTCGAGCTACGAGTGGAGGATCGTGGGCCCGGTGTCGCCTCACCCTGGTGTGAGCAAGTCTTCGACCGCTCGGCCAGCTCGGGCCACGAAGGTCAGGGTCTCGGTCTCTATGTGGGGCGGCGCCTCATGCGTGACCAGCAAGGCGACCTGCGGGCGGAGAGTCGTCCCGGCGGCGGCGCAGCCTTCGTGCTGACGTTTCCCGCCCAAGCTATGGCCGGCGATCACGTTCGGCGAACGGCGGACGGGGTTAATCGGGACTTCGCGCTCGAGCGCCCGGTGCCGTCGCTTCTCGACGACCGACTCGAGCGAATGGAAGCCGGATGACTGCGGCTGGGACGGTACTGATCGTCGAGGATCACGCACTTCTGGCCGAGGGCTTGGCTGCCGCGCTGCGGGGCGAAGAGCTCATCACGCACATCATCGACGGACCGTCCGCCGATGCAATCGTCGAACGCGCACGCGACGTCAACGCCGACCTCGTACTGCTCGACCTCATGCTCGGCGACGAGATCGGTTTGACCATCCCACTGATCAAGCCGCTGCGATCCGCCGGGACTCAGGTCCTCGTGCTCACAGGCACCACCGACACCATGCTCTTGAGCGCGACCCTGGAAGCGGGGGCATCGGGTTTCGCCCGCAAGTCATCGACAATTGCAGCGGTGGTCCACAAGGTGATGGACACGCTCGCGGGCCGGCCTACGATCTCGGAAGCGGAGAGGGCACAACTGCTGGCCGAACTGCGAGAGCACCGAGCTGCAAGGCGTACACGACTCGTGCCCTTCGAGCGACTCACACAACGCGAACGCTGGGTGCTTGCGGCTCTCATGGAGGGGTGTGCGGCCGAGCGCATCGCACAGGACTCTTTCGTCTCTCTCGCCACGGTGCGCAGTCAAATCCGTTCCATCCTGGAGAAGCTCGCCGTACGCTCGCAGCTCGCGGCGGTGGCACTTGCTCACCAGGCCGAGTGGACTCCCAACCGCGGGAGCGGGGAACCTGCTGGGTAGCTCCCGCAAACAGTCGCGTGCCCGGTCGTCTCGGTGGGTCAGCGCTTAGAGCGCCGCGCCGCTAGCTGCGCGGGCGGACGATGTACGGATGCATCGCTTGGCGCCTCGCACGTACACGAACGCGCCGGGCCCGGAGCTCGCAGTCCGTTGTAGGGCAGCGACGGGACGACTCGCCGCACCTTCAGTACTCCGCAGTCCTCGGGCGCTCACGACCTCACATCGAGTGTCCTCGACTGGGGGGGGGGGGGGGGGAATCCTGTCAGCGGTGCCTACGCCGTGCGTCGATCCCATCGAGGACCGCGAGAAGCCCATCATGGAACTGCTGCTCCGTGGTGAACTTCGTGAGGTCCGGGGTCAGCCACGTCAGGTTGGGGAACTCCGACTGATCAAGGCCGGCAAAGAACGCCGGCCAATAGTGAGGGGAGGCTTCGGTCAACGCTCCGGAACCTCGCTCAGCGTCAGTTCGGCCTGACACTCGCCGGGCGATCTCCAGCGCCGCAAATCCCAAGGTGTAAGTGTGGACGGTGGCGTAGGCGGCCACACACTCCTCGGCGTCGAAGCCAGCACGACGCAAGACCTCGAGTGAGTCGTCCATGCGCCGGATCGCGGCTGGGACGCCGACAGGGCGACGGCAGTACCGGTCGAGCAACGCCGGATAGCGGACAAGTACCTCCTGGAGTCGCTCTGCTGCGGTAAGTGTCCAGGTCTTCCAATCGGCGGCACCGACAGGCTCTGGCATCGCCTCCTGCGACAGCACTGCATTGAGGATCTCGTCGAGGATCTCGTCCTTATTGGTCACATGCGAGTAGAGCGCCATCGCGGTGACGCCGAGCTCGCCGGCGAGGCTGCGCATCGTGAGCGCGTCCAGTCCGCCTCGCTCCGTCGCTCGGAGAGCCGTGGCGGTGATCTCACTTCTCGTCAATGGCCCATCTCGGCCTTTGCGGGTTCGGCGACCGGCGCCGGTCTTGCGAGCCGTCACCACTCCGTCCTTCCCCTTCTAGGTCCCTATACGCGTAGGTATACTAGTAAGCAACCCTCGGTTTCGCGTGAGCAGGGTTTGCGGCCGTCGCTACCCGAGGAGCGAAAGAGGCGCCATGGACATCGTCGTCGGAGTAAACGCAAGCTCCGCCGCTCGAAGCGCCCTCTGCTGGGCTTACGGCTTCGCAGAACGACACGACGCCGTCCTCGAGGTCGTCACCGCGTTCAGCCCGGTTGTCGGTGCGGCCTCGCCGGCAGGCCCTGCTGTCCTGGAGCCCGCGCTCCTCGAGGAGTCAGCCCGTGCGATCCAAGAACGCGTCCTACGGGAAGAACTCGCGCTTGACGCACTCGACCTCAGAATCAGCCGACTCGTGATGCCCGGCGACCCCGCGAGTGTCCTCGTCACGCGCGCCCGAGATGCGCACCTCCTCGTAGTGGGGCGACGCGCCGGTCGTCTCCACCGGGTATTCCGCGGTTCAACGAGCACGAGCTGCGCCAACCGTGCGAGCTGTCCGGTAGTCATCATCCGCGCTCCCGCTCATATTTCGAGGTACGTCGATCTGACGATGACGCCGGCTCCCGAGAATCATCTCGTTCTGGGACAACGACTGGATCGTGATCCGACTCGGCGGCACCATCGGCTATTCGACCATTGATCAGCGGGTCGACCACCGCGGCCACGGCTCTCTGAATTCGATCCGCGAGCGTTTCGAGCGAGCCGGGAGGGTCCTCGTGTTCGACGACGGCGCGCTTCTCGATTCCCCCGTGAACCGAGCGACGCCGACACGTCCGCGGTGCGTCAATTGTTGCGATCCGAATTGTGTCCCCATCTCCAGGCGATGACGAACACGATCGCGATGCTGATGATCGAGATGGTCCATGTCGTTGAAGTCATGGTCCGCTCCTGTCACTGTCATTCACTGCGATCAAGATCGTGTGGTTGATAGCGGTCTCCTGATGTCGCTGATCGGTTCGCGCAGCGTTAGCGGATGACCAGCTGTGGGCCGGTGCCGCCGCCGTAACGGGACACGTTCAGGGTCTGGACGCCCGCGTCCACGTAGGCATTAACCGGGAGCGTCGAGGTGGCCGTGGCTCCGGGCTCGAGGCCGAGCTCGAGTGTGCCGAGCTCGACGTGCGTCGCGTCGCCTTGGTTCACGATCCGCAGCCAGTGGTCGCTCGACATGATGATGCAGCGTGGCCTCGGTACGTCGGGTCCGAGGACGATCTCGGCGATGACGGCGTTGTCGACCGGGCAGACGCCGGCCGCCGGTGCCGCCGGATCGGGAGAGGCGACCGGTGGGGCGGGCGCGACGTTCACCAGTGCCGGCGCGCTTGCGAGCGCGGCCTGGGTCTCGGGTCCTACCAGTCCGTCGACGGTGACGGCTTGCGCCTGTTGGAAGAACCGTGTGGTTGCCTCGGTGTCCGGGCCGTACACGCCGTCGACTTGGAGCGATCGACTGCCAGCACCGACGGCGTCGAGCCACCTGTTGAGCGCCGACTGCCAGTCTGCGACCGCAGAGCCGCGGTCGCCCGGCGTGAGGAACGGTCCCTGCGCGACCGGTGTGCGTCCCGCTTCCACGAGCTCGGGTGCACTCAGATACGCGGCGCGGGTCACGGGGCCGACGAGTCCGTCGATCGGCAGGCCCTGGGAGAACTGGAACCGGCGCGTGATCGAATCGGTGAGTCGTCCGTAGTCGCCGTCGACCTCGAGTCGGAAAGTATCCTCCGGCGCGACCACGTCGAGCCACTCATTCATCGCGCCTTGCCATGTGCGCACCGCATCGCCGGTCGAACCGATCCCGAGCAGCGGAGCGTCGGCGCTCCATGAGCCTGTGGCGTGACTGGCGGCATTCGCCGCGCCGGAGGTGGCTACCGCTCCCGCAGAATTGATGCCGGTCAGGAGGGCGAGACACGCGGCAGCGGCAGAGACGCGCGCGAGACGCTTGGCTCGGCTTCGCGCGGTCATCGGTTCGATGCGCTCGCGCCGGCAGGAAGATGCGGGAGCGCTTGGATGTCCGGGGGATCTGCGTCGAAGGTGCTCGACTCCCGTTGTGCGCGTTCTAGGAGCCGCTCGAACAGCTCCCGATAGGTGAGGACTGCACCCAGCAACTGGTCGGTTGTGGCGCGACCGAGTTCGGCGAGACAGAACGCGCGGTGTGCGGCGCGATAGGAATCGGCGAGATCGGGATCTTCGACGGACAACGCGTCGGCGCGCACCGCTCCGTCGACAGTGGGAAATCCACGCTCGTCCATGACGGTGACGACGAGGTGTTCGGCTTCGCGGACCGAACATTCGGGAGCGTCGATGAATGTGAACTGGAGCCGACGCCAGAGCCCGCTGAGCTCCTTGCGTTCGTGTGGCGGCAGCGTCGGGTGATCGAGCGCGCCGTAGCGCTCGATCCGAGCTTCGAGGGCATGTTCACCATCTCGCTGGCCTTCGCGGCGAACTGCGAGGTCGTACTCGGGACCGAAACGCTCCCGGAGGCGCTCGGCGCGACGACGGCGATTGCGGCGGTCGCGCAGCATTCGAGCGGTCCCCGCGCCGATCAGGGTAAAGGCGGCAAGTCCGAGGACGATCACCACGATCAGTGCGAAGGATTCCAATGCATCTCTCCCTTGGGTGCGGCGGACTGGTCTCTCCGAACGTGCCCAGGCTTCGTTGCAGTTCGGTTGCGACGTAACGTCATACTCGTGACAACAAGCACCGCGTCACGCAGTGGCAGCTCTGCCGAGAATCAGCTTCGACCGGCGGCAACCAGAGCTATGCCCGGATAGTCGGGTGGGTAGCGCAGGGCGCGGAACGTCCACCAGGGTTCGATGGGTTCGCCGGCGCCGCTCGACTTCGGGGTGTCGGGCCGCACGGTGTAGTGCGGATTGTTGAACTCCCAGACCGTGTTGTTGAACACGAGGATCTCGCCTGCTCCCGGCAGACCGGCGGGGTCGCACTCCGCACCCAGGCGATGGACAGGACGTCACCGTTCGGGAGCGGCTCGCGCTGGTGCTGACCGGGTGTTGCTGATGCTCCACGACCCCTGGGCTCCCAGGTCGGGTACGTGTTGGTCGCAGCATCGCAGGCGGACGTTGTGATCCGGTGACGGCGGTACACCCTTCACTCGATCCGCGCGTGACCGTCACCGGATCACAACGCCACGGCGGCACCGTGGCGGGATGGACACCACTGACCCCGAGTCCCTGTCCGGTGCCGCTGCCCAGGGGTGTCGGTTCACCGTCGAGACCGATCGGGACGACGTCGTCGTCGTGGCGGTCGTCGGTGACCTCGATCCGCCGTCGGCGCGGGTGCTGCTGGAATTGGTCGAATGCGCCATCGGTACACCGGGCACCAGTCGGGGCATCGAGGTCGATCTGCGTCAGCTGCGCGCCTGCTCGAATTCGGGTGTTCGCGCTCTCGCAGGGTGCGCACAGCTCGGGGCCCGCCTCCGAGAAGGACTTCATTTCCGCGTTGGCATCGCACCGGAGGTCATCGATTATTCGTCTGGTGGATCGGCAACACTACGGAGGTGACCCAAACAGTGCTCGTCGTCGAGGATGACTCGCGAATCAGGTCGGTTATCCGCATGGCGCTCGAAAGTGAGGGCTACAAGGTCGAGGATGCATCGTCGGGCGAGTCCGCGCTCCGGGTGTTCGTGGCGACGGCGCCCGAGATCGTGATCCTCGACGTCATGTTGCCCGACATCAATGGCTTCGACGTGTGCCGGACGCTACGGCAGGACAGCGGTGTGCCGATCCTCATGCTCTCGGCTCGCTCCGACACGCATGACGTCGTCGCCGGTCTCGAGGCGGGCGCGGACGACTATGTGACGAAGCCGTTCGTGGCGAAGGAGCTCGCCGCTCGCATGCGTGCGCTGCTACGCCGCGTCGTTCCGGGTGACCCTCGAGTTTCGGTGCTGCGGTTCGGCGACGTCGAGATCGCCCCCGACGCCGGCGCGGTCACGCGGGATGGGCGAGACGTTCCTCTCACGAAGACCGAGTTCCGTCTGCTGTGTGAGCTCGCCCGCAACGCGGGGCTGGTCCTGAGCCGTGAGCAGCTCCTCGATCGGGTGTGGGGCTACGACTACCTGGGGGACGGTCGACTCGTCGACGCGCATGTGCGCCGCCTGCGCACGAAGATCGAAGCCGACCCGTCGGACCCGGAGCTCGTCGTGACCGTGAGAGGACTGGGGTACCGCATGAACCGCCGATGACGCTCGAGACCGAAGGGACCCGTGGGCGCAGCCGCGGCCTGCGGTTTCGACTGGTCGTCCTCTTCGCAGTCGGCGGGTTGGTCCTGTCGTCGGTGTTCGCGCTTGGCACTTACTCGTTCGCCAAGCGCTACCTCGTGTCGCAGCGTGAACGAACCGCCCAACGACAAGCGTTCCTCGACGCGCACGCGTTCCGTGGTGCGCTCGGGGCCGACTCGACCTCAGTCGCCGACGCGCTCGCAGGGCTCGAGGTGCCGACAGGCACGAGTGTGGTGATCCGCAAGGATGGCTCGTGGTACGGCACGTCCGTCGCGCTCGGCAGAGACGATGTTCCCACCGAGCTGCGTGCGCTGGTACGGAATGGTGGAGCTGGCCATCAGCGCATCTCGACGGCCGGCGGACCGGCGATCGCAATCGGGCTACGCATTCCCGCACTCGATGCCGACTACTTCGAGATCGTCGTGCTCAGCGAGCTCGCGAGCACGCTCCAAGTCATTCGCGACACACTGTTCGGCGCCGCCGCGCTGACTACGATCGCCGCGGCGCTGCTCGGGATCTGGGCTGCTCGCCGCGTGCTCTCGCCTTTGCGCGAAGTCGAGCGCGACCGCATCGGCGATCGCAGCCGGCGATCTCTCCCAACGCCTCGACGTCCGAGGTGACACCGACCTCGACCCGCTGACCGGATCCTTCAATCACATGGTCGACGCGCTCCAGCAGCGCATGGAACGAGACGCTCGGTTCGCGTCCGACGTGAGCCACGAGCTCCGCTCGCCCCTCACGACGCTCTCGGCATCCGCCGAGGTGCTCGAGGCGCGAGCCGCCGATCTTCCGGCCCAGATCCGCGAGCCGCTCGAGCTCCTCGGGTCGGAGGTGCAGCGCTTCGAACGGCTGGTCTCGGAGCTCCTCGAACTCGCGCGGGCCGAAGCCGGAGTCGATGGGCTCGAGCTCGAACCGGTCAACCTCGGAGAGCTGGTGCTGCACACCGTGGGGCTCACCGATGGTGGCGACTTCGTCGTTGAGATCGATCCCGGTCTTGCAGCTGCGCCCGTGCTCACCGACAAGCGACGCGTGAACCGAATTCTGGCGAATCTCGTGGAGAACGCGCGCAACCACGGCTGCGGCGTCCGATCGGTCTCTCTCGCGCGCAATGGTGACTATGCCCGCCTCGTCGTCGACGACCTCGGCGAAGGTGTGGGAACGGCGGAGCGGGATCGCATCTTCGAGCGGTTCTTCCGCGGCGCCGCCGCCGGGCGCCGCGACGCGAGCACGGGTACCGGCCTCGGTCTCGCACTCGTCGCTGAACACGTGCGACAGCTCCACGGCACCGTCCGCGTCGAGGAGGCGTCACCTCCGCCGGGTGCCCGCTTCGTGGTCGAGTTCCCCGTGGAGGACGCGTGATCCGACGAATCGTCATCGCCGCAGGCACGGTTGCGCTCGCGAGCATGCTCGCGGCTTGTGGCGTCAGCGCGCAGTCGGAACCCCAGGTCGTCGACCATGCCGATGTGCCCTTCGGTCTCGCGCAACGGGATCGCGCCACAGCGACGACGCTCCCGAAGTCGGGCTTCTCCTACGCCTTGTACTTCGTGGATGGCGACCATCTCCGCTCGGTCACACGGACGGGTCCGACACCTCTCGATGCCATCACGATTCTCCGGACCCTGGTGCGTGGTCCAGATCGATCAGAGATCCGGGACGGACTGCGCACCGTCTTGCCGCCCGATCTCGAGATCGACCACGTGACGGTCAAAAACCGGATCGCGACGGTTGCGCTGCAAGGATCGGGCGCTCTGAACAACTCGAACGACCAGACGGCTCTGGGCGTCGCCCAGATGGTGTTCGCCATGACGGATCTCGCTGCCATCGACCGGGTGCGGTTCGAGATCGACGGGAAGGTGGCCGAGATCCCCCGTGGCGACGGAACGCTGTCGACCAAACCGGTCGAGCGGGCCGACTACCCGGCGGTGTTGTCGTAGCTGCTGTTCTGTCAAGAGACGGCAACGTGTTTCGCGCGTGATCGCACTCTGTGTCGTGAACCATGTCATCACACACACATGGAGGCAAACACGATGAGACACACGATCACGCAAGGTGTGCGATACCTCGATTTGGACCACGATGGGGTTCCAGACGCAGTCCTGATCACCGAGACCTGGCCCGACGAACCCGACGTCCCTCGCGAAGGTTCTGGGTCGACTGTGGTCGAGACACTCGAAGCAGGCATCGGGATCGACGGCCGTCCCCACACCGTCTCGGTGAACACCCACCACTGACTGCCAACCCACGGAACGAACACCACCGACCCACCCGAAGGATCACGATGCTGGAGATCACGGAACGCGCCGCCACGCTCATCGCCGAGGCGTGCAACGTGCAAGAGCTCCCGGAGGCGGGCGGCCTTCGCATCTCGCGGAAGAGCGCAGACCACCACGACGAAGCCGTGTCCTTAGTCGTCGCATTCGTCGATCGACCGCAAGCGAGCGACACTGCGCTGCAGGCCGGCCCGGCGACGGTACTCCTGGCCGAAGGAGTCGAGCGCCTGGTGGCCACGCGCGTGCTCGACGTCAAGCGCAGCGGCCTGCCCCCAAGTCTCGTGCTCCGCTCGCACAAGGCTTCGACTGCGGACGCATAGACCGAGTCCGACGCGTTACGACGGGCTAACCGAGTGCGCTCGATCGGACGGCGGGCGTCACCGCGACTGACAGGGGCGTTTCTCGGGCTCGCACACTCTCCGGCCCGGGGTCCTGCACGCTCTTGTACAGGAAGAACCGCGCTGCTGCCGGTGACGCTTCACAAGCAAAGCTGAAATCATCACTCGCTGCGCGTCGGTGGATCCTCAGCACGACCGGCGATGGATCCGAGCTCCGCGGCCGCGCGTCGTCGCGCAACCCGGAACGGAACTCCTTCGCTGCTTGGCCCATACCCCTTGGCCAGCTCTGGAAGCTTCTTCGATCCGAAGAGGAGGACCACCACGACCAACACGATGAGAATCGACCGGTCCGACGTCCACGCCCGCACCGTAGTGACACACTGGCCGAATGGGGAGCGCACTCGGGTCAAGTTGCGACGTTTCGGGGGTTGGTCGGCTCGAAGGGGTTCGAGGGGCCGCATCTGCGCCTGGACGGCGAACTCGTACAGGGGTTCGAAGCGATCGACCGGTCCGACTTCTACGATCCGCGACGCGGTGACGCTCACGTCTTCTCGTTGGCTGTGACGTCGACGGCTTGGTTCGTCGCCGTGCACGTCGGCGGTCTCTGGCGCTCGATGGACCGTGGCGTCTCCTGGTCGCAGGTCGTGCCTACGAAAGCCGATGTCCACCATGTGATAGCCAGCGAGGACGGGGTCGTTGTCGTGGCGGCGGCGGCGGGTATCGCCGTGTCGACGGACGGCGGCTCGAGCTTTGGGCCGTGGCGTACAGACGGTTTGGCCCAACCTCTACTGCACGGCGGTGGCCCGGTCTGGCGCCGTGTTGGTGATCGGCTCATCGGACGGACCGTTCGGCGAGACGGTGCTTTACCGGGGTGCACTCGAAGGCGGTGGCTTCGAGCGCACCGGCGTCGATCTTCCGACGACGGAGCCCGTGCTGGCCCGGCAGCTACTGGAGAGCGACGGGGTCGGATTTCGTTACTCAGGGCGGACGTCGGCCGATGGGTGGACTTGGGTGTTGGCAACCTGAGTCCACTCCTCGCGACCGGTGGCGACGAGTTCCTCGTGCCGAAGTGGTCTCATGTCGTGGTCGCCTGTCAGTTCCACACAGAGCATCCAGTGATTGTCAAGTTCCGGTAGCCCTGCGACGTTCTGGGTCCGGTAGCTGTGCGACGGTCAGGCGGCGTTGATTCGGTTGGGTCGACCGGCGGGGTTGGCGAGGGCGCCGTGTTGGCGGGTGGGGTCGTGACGGATCGGATGCGTGCGGACCAGCTCGCCTTCGAACGCGATCTGGATCTGGTCGTCGACGATCGCGACTTGGACTTGCTTGCGGGCATACGCGCTGCCGACGCGATAGCTGGCGGCGGCGAAGCTGATCGACCCGGTGGTGTCGACCTTGCGTGTGACCGCGTCGCTGGATGGCGCGACGGGATGGTCAGGACGGTTCGCTTCGCGTTTGCGGGGCTTACGGCCCGAGACCTGACGAGCGAGCGCGGCACGTTCTCGAGCCGGGTCGTGGGTGCGAGCACGCGTCGCGACGAGCACACCGCGGTGATGGAACGAGACGAGCTCACCCTCGATCGAGATCCGCACGGTCTGGCCCGCGAGCCATCGGGCGACGTGATAGTTCGCGGCGGCGAAGCTGACGATGCCGTGCCGGTTCACGCGACGTGTCGCGATCAACGGTGCTGCCACCTCGAGCTCGAGTTCGAGTTCGAGTTCGAGTCGTGGCGGTGCTTCGACGGCTTCACGTTGGGAGAGGGCAGCGAGTTCGAAACGACGGATCGGCGCGACCATCCCGATGCCCTGATGGGGTCGCTCATGGTTGTAGTGCTCGACCCACGCATCAATCGCGGCTTGCGCGGCGGCGAGATCGGTGAAGGTCTGTCCGGCGATGCCTTCGCTCTTGAGTGTCTTGTGGAAGCGTTCCACCTTCCCCGTCGTGGTCGGTGACCTTGGCGCGGTGAGCAGATGCCGGATGCCGTTCTCGCGACAGATCCGATCGAAAAGCACCTCACCGTTCCCGCGACCAAACCGGTTCGTGAACACCTTCCCGTTATCCGTCAGTACTGCTTCAGGGATGCCATAGGTGCGCATCGCGAGGCTCAGCGCATCACACGTCGGTTTCGCGGTCGGACGCGCGACGACCAACGCGCTGACGCAGAACCGCGAGTGATCATCGATACCAGTCACGATCGACGGTCGGGTCCCATCCGCGAGGCGCACCCCGCCGGTGATGTCCATCTGCCACAACTCCATCGACCGGGCTCGTTCCCACCGTCGATAGTCAGCCCGCTTCCGGCGACGCGCGACCGGCGTGATCAGGTGGTGACGGACCAGGCAGCGATAGATCGACGTCTTGCCAGGGACCGGATCGAAGCCCTCCCGGGCGAGCTGATGACCGATCGTGCGGGGACCCCAGCCCGGATGGTCATGACGCATCTCGATGATGCGCGCCTCCACCACCGCTGGCATCTGATGCGGACACGACGCCGGCACCGGCGACCCATCCACCAGGCCCACCACCCCGTCGTCTGCGTACTTGCGCAGCCACCGATGGACCGTCTGGCGGCTCACCCCATACCGGGCAGCGACCCCCACCACCGTCGCTCCGTCGAGCACCTCATGCACCGCCGACACCCGCTGATCCACGACCCGCAGCTCCACCAACACGACCGACCTCCCGCTCCTCGTCGGAGCGAAAGCACAGCCCGTCAGCCACCCAGGTGTCACCCACCAGCCGGACCCACCATCGCCAGGCAGCCGGACCCACTGTCGCCGAGCTACCGGACCCGCGTCCGCGAAATGTCACCCACGTACCGGAGCCGCAGTGTCAACCATGAACCGGAACAGCACAGAGCATCCAGTGATCTTGCCACCCAACTTGCCACCCAGACGCCTCTCCAACAACCGGTGTGCCACGGTGCCCATCAGCCGCGAGCATTGGTACTGCTTGATCCTCCGCGATCGTGATCCCCAGTGACTGCAACGTCCTGACTTTGCCAAGGTTGGGGTCGCGGGTTCGAATCCCGTCGTCCGCTCCACAAAACTGCAGGTCAGGCCCCCTCTCCGGAGGGGGCCTTCCTCATGGAACTGGTCATGCGACCCTCCTTGCAACCCAAGGCGTCGACGTGTGCACGTTGCTCGCGGGCCCGATCGCTTCACCGACATACCTGCAGTTCCAGGAGACGCCGATCCCGAGCTGTGCAACCGCCCGGACTCCCCGGACCTCCTCGACCGGTACCGCGCCAGACTCATGGACCTCAGTGAGCCGAGCGAAGTCGCAGCCGCCCTCCTGGACAATCTCCGAGAGGGCCCGGTCTGCTACGCACATCCCCTCGACGAGAAGGTGTCGCGGTCGTGCGCGGCGATGTCGCGTCGCGAGGCAGTGACCTTCAAGCGTGCCTACCACGAGACCCAGCAACGCGACGACGCCCGTATGCTGCGGCAGTGAGGGTTCGCAATGAGTGACACTGACCGGCGCGACATCACGGCGACGCTGGTTGCGTATGCGACCGCGATCGACACCAAGGATTGGGCGCTGTTCCGTAGCGTGTTCGCGGACGATTGTGTCTTCGACGGTGGTGGCCACCGCATGGAAGGCGTCGAACAGTTGACGGAGCACATGCGTGTGTTGCACGAACCGCTCGATCGTTCCCTCCATCATCTCGGCAATTTCGTCATCGACGTCGACGGTGCGACCGCGCGAGCGAAGACGTACCTGGATGCCGTGCTCGTGCAACGGAACCATCCCACCGGGCCGATGCTGCGCGTGACGGGCAGCTACGACGATGCGCTCATCCAACGCGCCGGACGGTGGGTCATCAGCCGGCGCACCTTTCGATTTCTCTGGCACGACGGCAACCTCGCGCTCGCAGGCAGTTGACAGGGCTCATGCGCGTCGGAGCTGTCTTTCCGCAGGCGGAGTTCGGTCGAGGTGACCCCGAGCAGGTCCTCGAGTTCGTCCGTGGCATCGAAGACGCTGGGTACGACCATCTCTTGCTCTTCGACCATGTGCTCGGGGCTGATTCGGAGGTCCGATCATCGTGGGACGGCGCCTATGACCACCGAGATCCGTTCCTCGAGCCGCTGATGCTCTTCGCATGGCTCGCGCGGGAATGCAATCTCGAGTTCGTCACTGACGTCTTGGTGTTGCCCCAGCGCCAGACCGCCCTCGTCGCCAAGCAGTTGGCAACCCTCGACGTGCTTGCGCCGGGGAGGGTCCGCTTGGGCGTCGGGATCGGGTGGAACGAGGTGGAGTACGACGCGCTCGGCGTTGATTTCAAGTCGCGTGCTGCGCGACTCGAAGAGCAGATCCCTCTACTGAGGCGGCTGTGGAGCGAACCCAGCGTCGACGTCGTCGGAGCCACGGAACGCGTCGAGGCGGCGGGTATTGCTCCGTTGCCCTCCGTCCCTCCGCCGATTTGGATCGGTTGTGGCACGGCGACATCCGCCATTGATCGCGTCGGCCGACTCGCCGACGGTTGGTTGCCGATGCCGGACGTGCAACCGGGCCGCGGCTTCGAAGCGGCTTGGCGCCAAGTGCAGGAAGTTGCCCGCGATGCAGGACGCAACCCGTCTTCGATCGGACTGGAGGGTCACGTCCGTGTGCGTGGTGATGACATCGAACGGGTCCAGGAGCGTGTCAGTAGATGGCGCGACGTCGGCGCCGAAGCGATCGCGGTCAACCCGCTTCGCGCCGGGCTCACCTGGCCGCACGAGCATCTCGACGCACTGCGGGCGTGCGCCGCCGTGACCGTCACCTGACGCGAAGAACACACCGTCTTTCCGGGACGTGAGACGCGGGCTGATCATCGCTCGATCGCTCCGCGTCGGACATCGCCGTGCCGCCTTCAAGTTGCGCATCTAAGTCACTTGACTGCAGCGGCCGATGCTGGTCAGATGCGGCGATGGCCACCGTGGCGAAGTCGACCAAGGAGCAGATCCTGCTCGCCGCCGAGCGGCTGATCGCCGATCATGGCGTCGACGGGGTCTCCATGCGCCAGATCGGCGCTGCCGTTGGCAGCGGCAACAACTCTGCGGTGCTCTACCACTTCGGGTCGAAGGAGAAGCTCGTCCAGGCGATCTTCGAGTACCGCCTTCCCCGTCTGCGTGAACGTCGAGCCGTGCTCATCGCCGAGCGCCAACCGACGGATCTGCGCGGTTGGCTCGAGTGCCAGGTCTGTGCGGTGCTCGAGCAGAGCGAGCTCGACGACAGCACGTACATGAGATTCGTTGCGTCTCTCTCGCTG
This sequence comes from uncultured Actinomycetes bacterium, assembly GCA_963819735.1. Classification (GTDB taxonomy): domain Bacteria; phylum Actinomycetota; class Acidimicrobiia; order IMCC26256; family DASPTH01; genus CAWFXC01. Next base: position 871,252 of record CAWFXC010000005.1, read on the forward strand.
CACGGAGGTGAAGCGTTCCGGCACTTGCCGAAGAGATTCGTGACCGCGCAGAGCGAGTTCGCCGATCACTTGCGCAGTTGCATCACGCAGATCGACGAGCCACTACGCAGCTACCGACTCGATCAGGCCATGACGTTCATCGTCCAGACTGGCGCGCAACGAGAGCAAGCGCGAGCGCGTCGGTGGCCGACGCTCCCCTTCGCGCTGGAGCTCGCCAACCTCCTCGACTGCACCGCTGCGTACCTGGAGGCGCCATTGTCGAGCGCATCGGTGGCCGCGCTCGAGGCGACGAACCCGAGGGTGTTCCACCGAACGCTGCTCGTCTGAGTGCCCCGAGGAGTGCAGATGGCTCTCGACCTGACGCGAAGTGTGGCCGTGCTGACGGGCGCGGGAAGTGGGATCGGTCAAGCGACAGCGCACGCGCTCGCCGGCCGAGGCGCCAAGGTGGTGATCACAGATCTCGATGAAGAGCGGGCCATCACGGTTTCCGCCGACATCGGGGACGCAGCCGTTGCCGTCCGCTGCGATGTGACGCAAATCGATGACCTCGCGGCAGCGCGTGACGTGGCGCTCGACCGGTTCGGACGCGTTGATCTGGTGATGAACAACGTCGGCGTGCTCGCGGTGGGACCGGTCGAAGACATCCCGCTCGAAGGTTGGCAGCGTGTCATCGACATCAACCTCATGAGCGTGGTGCGCAGCCTCACGGTGTTCCTGCCCGGGCTCCTCGAGCAAGGATCCGGCCACATCGTCAACACCGCGTCCACGGCAGGACTGTTCCCGTACGGCTTCGACCGGCTCCCATACACCACGACCAAGCACGCCATCGTCGGGCTGTCCGAATCGCTGGCCGTCTACCTGCGGCCCCGTGGCATCGGCGTTTCGTGCTTCTGCCCCGCCGGCGTGATGACCAACATCATGGAGCAGATCACGTTCTACGGAGATCCCCGACCACCTCGAGGTCCCGACTTCGGCGTCGTCGACGCGGACACCGCCGCTGCGCTCGTTGTCGAAGGTGTGGCCGCCGGTCGTTTCCTCATCGTCACCACGGAAGACGTGAAGGATGAGTTGCGCCAACGAGGCGCCGACATCGAGGCCTACATCGATCGTGTGGCGAAGGACTCGACGTGATGCGAGTCGGGTTCATCGGTCTGGGGAGCCAGGGCGCGCCGATGGCGCGTTGCATCGTCATCGGTCGTCAGCGACCGACCGCGGCGAGCGCTTCGACGATGCGCGCCGGCGTGAACGGCGCGACGGCGACGTGAGCACCGACCAGCGAGAGCGCGTCGTTCACCGCGTTGGCCACCGCGGCCGGCGCTCCGATGGCGCCGCCCTCGCCGACCCCCTTGTAGTGACCGGGCGTCGACGCCGGCGTCTCGATGTGGCCGAATTCGATCTCGGGCACGTCGGTCGCGGTGGGGAGCAGGTAGTCCATGAACGTGCTGGTGAGCGGATTCCCTTGCTCGTCATACACGAAGTCCTCGAGGAGGGCGCCACCGATTCCCTGGACCGCGCCGCCGGCGATCTGGCCTTCGACGATGGAGGGGTTGATCATCACCCCGCAGTCCTCGCTGACGATGTAGCGCAACAGCGTGACGACGCCGGTGTGCGGATCGATCTCGACCGTGCAGAGATGGCATGCGTTCGAGAACACGAACAGCTGGTCGGACGTGTAGCGGTGGAGTATCTCCAAGCCCGGTTCCATGCCCGGCGGCAGACTGCCGGGCTCGAGGTACGCGGCGTGCGCGATCTCGGCGACGGTGCGGGATTGCGTGGGTGTGCCGCGCACGCTCGCGATGCCGTCGACGACGTCGATGTCTTCGGGCGCGGCCTCCAGGAGATGGGCCGCGATCTCGGTCACTTTGTGTCGGAGGCGCTGGGCGGCACCCTGGATCGCGGCACCCAGGATCGGACCGCTCCGACTACCGCCCGTCCCGAATGCGTACGGCGTCTCGTTGGTGTCGCCTTGGTGCACCGAGATGTCGTCGAACGGCACACCGAGGAACTCGCTGACGAGTTGCGCGGTCGTGGTCTCCAGACCTTGCCCGTGCGATCCGGAGCCGAGGTACACGCCCACGGTGCCGTCGGGTTGGATTCGGATGTGCGCAGGTTCGGTGCTGTACGGCCCGATCATGCTCTGCGGCTCGATGTACAGGCCGATGCCCACCCCCAGGAGGCGACCGACCGCGAGCTGCTCCCGTTGCCACACGCGGAACGCGTCGTAGTCGACCATCGATGCGGCTTGCTCGAGCGTTTCGGCCGGCGACACGTCGAACAGGGGGATCCCGAGGGGCAGCGTGTAGGGGAGCTCGTCGCGCTGCAGCACGTTGCGGCGCCGCAGCTCGAGGGGATCCATGCCCAACTTCCTGGCGAGGCTGTCGACGGCCTGTTCACGGAAGTAGGTCTCGAATTGCCATGGCCCGCGATAGGGCGCCCGCGAGCACGTGTTCGTGAACGCCGACCGCGACTCGAACGCGAGCTTCGGGATGCGATAAGGACCGGTGAAGATGACCGCGCCCATGGCGGCCGCGCTCCCGGCTTGCGGGTAGGCGCCGACCTCGTCGAGGTGGTCGGCTCCGATCCCGAGGATCTTGCCTTCTTGGTCGGCCGCCACTGTGACCGTGCAGCATTCGGCGCGTGACGTTGTCGCGGCGAGCAGGTTCTCGCGCCGATCTTCGATCCACTTGAGGGGCTTACCGAGGTGGTAGCTGGCGAGCACGACGATCTGTTCGTCGCGTGCAAGGTAGGCCTTCTGGCCGAAGCCGCCGCCGACGTCGCCCATCTGCACCCGGATACGACTCTCGGTCACGCCGGTGATGCGGCTGGTGACGGTGCGCACGTCGTGCGGCGACTGGGTGGAGACGAACACATCGAACGAACCTGCGTGCGGCTGCCACGAGGCCACGATCCCGCGAGTCTCCATCGGCACTGCGAGATAGCGGTTCTGCACGTAGTGCTCGGTCAACACGTGCGGGGCCGATTCGAAGATCGCGCGCAGCTCGTCGTCGGGCGGCATTGGCATCGCGCCCGCGACATTGCTGTCGGTCTCCGGATGCACGCGTTCCGAACTCTCGAGCGCGGTCGTGTAGTCGACGACCGGGGGGAGCGGCTCGACGTCGAGCTCGATCAGCTCGAGCGCATCCTCCGCCAGTGCCCGAGTCTTGGCGACGACGAGCGCGTACGGATCGCCGACGTAGCGCACTTCGTCGTCGGCCAACACCTTGTTCGGCCCGGGTGGTCCCATCGACAACACGGGGGTCGCACCCATCGGGCCCACGAGCACGAGGTTCAGGTCGACCGCAGTCAGCACGGCCACGACACCGTGGGCCTCGCGTGCGGCAGCGACGTCGACGCCCACGATGCGTCCGCGCGCGATGTCGCTGCGTGCGAACGCCACGTGCAGCATGCCGGGCACGACGACATCGTCGACGTAGCGACCCCTCCCGGTCAGGAGGCGCGGATCTTCCTTGCGGCTGATGCGATTGCCGACCAAACGTGCCGACGGTGCGAGGATGCTCATCGTCCGGGCGCGACCACGGGCGGCCAGGGGGTCTCGACTGCTGCTTGGAGCGCGTCGGCGCGGGCGTCGTTGTCGTACGCGCGGAATGTGACGATCAGCTCATCCATCTCCGCCTTCGTGATGTCGCCTGAACTGAGCGCGGAGCCCACGTGCGACAGGATCGGCAGCGGCGCTTCGTCGACACCGACGCACGCCACGGTGAGGAACCGGCGGTCACGTCGCCCGAGACCGGGGCGCTGCCACACATGGCCGAACACGAAGTTGAGAATGCCCGCGTGCTGGTACGGAGAGTCGCGACCGGGCGCCGGCACGAGGTTCACGACGCGGAACTCCTCCTCCCCTCGAGCGATGCGCGCCTCCCAGTCGTCGGATCCGAGCTCGGTGACATCGGTCGGTCGGAGGGGGAGCGGAGTTGGTTCGTCGCCGCGCTCCTCCTGCACGCGCGCCCACGTCTGGCGCACGTACATCTCGAGGTTCGACGCCTTGGGCCAGCCGCAATACACCGCAAAGTGCAACACCACCTCGAGCATCTCGTCGACGGTGAACTCGCCGCTCTCGAGCGCGGCGTGCACCTGCTCGATGATCGGCTCCGGGGTGCATGCGAAGCCCACGCACGCAATCGCCACCAGCCGACGCTCGCGCCTGCTCAACCCCTCACGGGTCCAGACGTCACGCTGTGCGGTTGTTGCTCCCACGATTCCTCCTCGTCGAGGCTAAAGCACTTGACTGAACCGTTCGCAGCCGCGATATTTGACCACGAACCGGCTGCCGTCAAGGCCGGGAGAAGGGACTGCCTGTGAACGCCTCAGAGCTCTTCGACCTGAGCGGGAAGGTCGCTGTGATCACCGGTGGTGCCGGCAGCATCGGCACGGCCTATGGGCGCGCACTGGGCGAAGCCGGGGCCTCGGTGGTGCTGGCCGACGTCGCCGAGAGCGCCGCCACCAAGGCCGCGGACGCATTGAAGGCCGACGGCTTCGCCGCCGTCGGCGTGGCCGTCGACGTGAGCGATCTCGCGTCGGCACAGGCCATGGCGCGCACCGCCGTCAACACGTTCGGCGGCATCGACATCCTCGTGAACAACGCCGCCATCATGAGGGACCTCCCGCAATACGGGCTCCGCAACATGCCCGTCGACGAGTGGGACCGCGTGATGAATGTCAACCTCCGGGGCCCACTGCTGTGCACGCAGGCGGTGCTGCCGTCGATGCTCGAGCGCGGCGGCGGCCGGATCATCAACGGCCTCTCCGCGGGCGCGTTCGGCCCGGGCGGCATCTATGGCATCTCCAAGTACGCGTTGCACAGCCTGACGGCGAACCTCGCAACCGAGCTCGGACCCCAGGGCATCAACGTGAACGCGATCGCTCCCGGACTCGTCGCCGCCGAGAGCGGCTACGCCAGCCTGCCCAAGGACTCGCCGATCCGTACCGCGCTCGAAGCGGGGATCCCCGGCAAGAAGTCGGGGCCTCCCGAAGATCTCGTGGGCACGTTGCTCCTGCTCTGCTCGAGCGCCGGCGACTGGATCAACGGCCAGACGATCAGCGTCGACGGTGGCTGGGTCATGCGTCTCTGAACGGGCGTTGGTCGACGAGAGCGATCCTGCACGATCGTGATCCCTAGGGTTTGCAACCTCCCGACCTTGCCAAGGGGGTCGCGGGTTCGAATCCCGTCGTCCGCTCCATAGAACTGCAGGTCAGGCCCCGTCTCCGGAGCGGGGACGTCCTCGTGCGGCTGGTCATGCCGCTCTCGCGTTGCGTACCTGGAGGCGCCCTTGTCGGGCGCATCGGTGGCCGCGCTCGAGGCGACGAACCCGAGAGTCAGCGCGAAGGGGAGCACCGGCCATCGACGCGCCGGTGTCGTGGCCGTGCTGACTGCGGTCGACCTGAACCTCGTGCTCGTGGGCCCGATGGGTGCGACCCCCGTGTTGTCGATGGGACCACCCGGGCCGAACAAGGTGTTGGCCGACGACGAAGTGCGCTACGTCGGCGATCCGTACGCGCTCGTCGTCGCCAAGACTCGGGCACTGGCGGAGGATGCGCTCGAGCTGATCGAGCTCGACGTCGAGCCGCTCCCCCCGGTCGTCGACTACACGACCGCGCTCGAGAGTTCGGAACGCGTGCATTCGGCGACCCACAATCTTGGGACGATCCCAACGTGAAGAACCATCAACGTGCTCCAGCATGGAATCGAACCGCACAAGGGGATGGCGTGGTGATGCTCCCGACAGGAGCGTCAAGGCACACCATGGTCCGCGAGCGGGACCCCACCAGAACGGGCAAGCTGTGTCGGTGTCAGCAAGTCAGGCAAGCCGGGTCTTGGTGCTCCTCGCGGCTGTCATTGGCACCGGGTGTTCGTCTTCATGGGCAGCTACCCAAGTCGCACGGTCACCATCTTCGAACAAGACCCCGCAGTCTGCTTTCTGCGTCTTGTATGAACGGGACGCAAACAACGGGCGGCTCCGGAACTGGGACCTGAACGGCAACGCGAAGACTCCGAGCTATGCCAGAACGCTCCGTGCCCTTACCCGTGCTGCCCCACCGAACCTGAAACCGGACGTGGCGCGCATCCTCTCCTATTACTCGGGGCACCGGTCGCATCTTTCTGCCGCCCAGGGACTGGCGGCTGTTCGATCCGGTCAGCGCGTGCTGGCGTATATCCACCACATCTGCGGAATCGACACTGATTCTTCGCCTCCTCCTGGAGACACGTCAACAACTGCGTCATAGCTGCCTGACGGATGCTGCCGTGGACGTTGAGCGTGCGCTCGTAGCGTCCTCGGGTCCTGGTCGGCTGGCTGGGTAATGGCAGCGCTTCGCTGCACTAGCCGACCGGATCGCGTATCCAACTCCACCACGATCGCTTGCTTGGCCGTATTGAAGGTCCGACGAACGGCACCTTGCGCATCGGCCTGAGAGTCGTGCTGAAGTGGATGGACGCGGTTTCGATGGGAGCGAGTTCGAATGCATCAACCGAGTGCGCAGGCCCAGTTGGCGGTGCGGGACGGCATCGCCGCGGTGGAGTTCTACAAGGCTGCGTTTGGGGCGGTGGAGGTGTTCCGCTTCGGTGGCACTGATGACGTTGAAGAGATCGTCGCGCAACTCGCGGTCGGGGATTCGTTGTTCTGGGTGGAGGACGAGGCACCAGATTTCGGGAACTTCAGTCCTGAGTCGGTGGGCGGGGCAACAGTCCGAATGTTGTTGGTCGTGGACGATCCGGACGAGATGTTCGCAAGAGCGGTGGCTGCCGGTGCGACAGAGGTCAGTCTCGTGGGTGACGACTATGGCTGGCGGTTGGGTCGGATCGACGATCCGTTCGGTCACCGATGGGAGATCGGCAAACCGCTGAACGAATGGCCTCCTGCGGGGGATCGTCAGGACTAGTGCGGTGTCGGGTGCTCGCAGGTGTGTTACTCGGCGGCCTTCGATATTTGCGACGGTTCCCCAATTCCACCACGATCGCCTGCTCGGGTCGCATCCCCCGGTCCATTGATGGACAGGGACTTCGCGATCGTCAGCCCGCGAGAGCACACGCTCGGGTGGGCTGGCGGGACTGTACGAGAACGAACGGCCAGTCTTGGCGCACCTTTGGTTGGTGGGGCAGAATTGAGGCGTGGATGGTGACCTCACGACCGTCGTTGTTGGGTACGACGACATCCATACCGCGCTGACGGACTACGCGGACCTCAAACGCGTCGCCGCGCAGCGAGGTCAAGTGGACGACTAGGAGGCCGCAGTCATTCAGCTCGCGGATGACGGCTACAAGGTGGCGGCAACTACGGTCCGCGAGCGGGCGCGGGATACCTGGCTTGGTGCTGGGCTGGGCTTCGTCGCCGGTGCGCTGATCGCACCTACGTTGCCGATCGTGATCGTGGGTGCGGGTTTCGGTGTTGTGATCGGTCATGTGCTGGACCAGTTCGATGCGTTCAAGCACGCTGAGCTAAATGAAGTTCAGAGCCTCGTCAATGACAGCGCGGCGACGCTGATCGTGATCTGCGACGAGGCCAAAGGAACTGAGTTGCGCGACATTGCTCTGTCGCGGCACCGTCGCGTTGTCCTTTCGCTTCACAAGGCCGACATCGATGTGTTGAAGCGTGAACTTCACAAGGTGGACCCGCCATTGAATCTCTAGTTCTGACGTACCGAATCGTCGGGGGAGTCAATTGAGTTGAGACCTTTGGCCGTGGCTCACAAGGGGCGTTCTTGAGGGCTGGCCGGAGATGTATCGACTATTGCTGACTGGTTTGCGCCAGGTCGGCTGTCTGCGGTGATTGGAGAGCTCTAATGTCAGGGGCGGCCGACGGGAGCTTTGCTCCGGAGAAAGGGACAGGGAATCCGCGGCTGTCGCTGCTGCTCGCGATGGCGATGTTCGTGCTCGTGGTCGATACGTCCTTGATGAACGTGTCGATTTCGGCGGTGGTGCATGACCTGCACACGACGGCGAGTGGTGTGCAGTCGGCTATCGCGCTTGAGGCGTTGGTTTCCGCCGCGTTCATCTTGATCAACAGCAAGGTCGGCGACCTCATCGGCCGGAGGCGGGCGTACGTGCTGGGACTGCTTGCGTACGCGATTGGTGCTTTGGCAATGACGGTGGCGCAGAGCCTCACCGCGGTCGTGATCTTCTGGGCGATCATCGGCGGGCTCGGTGCGTCCCTGCTCTTGCCTGCGATGCAGTCGCTCATTCACGGCAACTTCGATGGTCTTGATCGGCAGAAGGCCTACGCGCTTGTCGGCGCTTCCGCGGCTATCGCCGCGGCGGTCGGGCCGCTGCTGGGTGGGTTCGTCACGACCTATCTGTCGTGGCGGGTCGGGTTTGCTCTCGAAGTTGTGATCATCGCCGTTGTGCTGTCTGGCATCAGGCTCGTCCGAGACGTGGAGTACACCGGGCCTCGCCAGATCGACGCGGTGGGTGCCGTGCTTTCGGTCATCGGCATGGGTGGCGTCGTCCTCGGCATCCTCGTCTGGCAAGAAGGCGGCGAGTGGGTTGGCCTGATCATCGCGTTCGGTGCCGTCGCACTAACCCTGCTTGCTCGATGGCTGGTCAAGCGCAAGCGTGCCGGGAAACTCACACTCCTCGACCCCGACTTGTTCCGACTCCCGCACTTCCGGATCGGGATCTCCCAGCAAGCGCTTCAACAGATCACGCTCGGTGGAGCGATGATCGCCCTGCCCCTGTTCTTGCAAATGACCCTTGAGTACAACGCGATGCAGGCAGGTCTGTCGCTCGCCCCTCTGTCGCTCAGCATGTTCGGGGTTGCGCTGCTCGCCGGGAAGAGATCCGGGAAGCGACGCGCCGCTGACATCGTGCTCATCGGTTTCTTGCTGAGCGCGGTTGGGATCGCGTTGATCATTCCCATCATGCCCCGCACCGATTCCGGCTTGTCGCTGATCATCCCGCTCCTGATCACCGGGTCCGGGTTGGGCTTGTTGGTCTCCCAACTCAATAACTACACGTTGTCACCCATCGAGGAGGACCGCGTTAGCGAGGCTGCGGGGGTGAACTCAGCAGCTGGGTCGTTCGGACTGTCATTTGGCCTCGCGATGGCTGGCGGCATCCTCCTCGCAGTTCTTTCGTTCAGTTTCACGTACATGACCAACCACAGTGCCGTGATCCCACCCGCGCAACAGCAGCAGATCTCAGCCACGCTTGAACACAACGCCGAGGTCATGACCAATACGCAACTCGACAAGCTTCTGGTGGAAGAACCGAAAGACGTGAAGGCAGAGATCCTTCGCATCAACACTCACGCCAGAAACCGCTCACTGCAGGCAGCCCTCCTCGTCCCGGTACTCGCCAGCCTGCTCGGACTGGCCAACGGCTTCCGAATGCGACGACTCCCCGACATCGAACCAAAGGCAAACCCGGAGGGACTCGACCTTGGCTGAGCGCCAAGACCCCACGGGACGCGAGATCTGCGCTTCGGCTCGAAGGAACAATTCGTAACGGCGGCGTGGACAAGCGGGACCGCACAGGATCGGGCGTCCACCGAGTTGTTCCGATGGGATGATCCGTTCGCACCGGGAGCGGACACTAGGGTCGCCCGCTACACGACCGCACGCGTTCTCCACCGGGACGCTCAAACCTAGGGGGTACGGTGCCTCTCGCGGACTTCGGTACCGGGCAGGTCTTCCTGTCGATGATGTACTTCTTTTTGTTCATCATCTGGATTTGGCTGCTGATCATCGTCTTCGGCGACATCTTCCGCAGCCACGACCTGGGCGGTTTCGCGAAGGCGCTCTGGGTCATCTTCGTGATCGTGCTGCCTTACCTCGGGATCTTCGTCTACCTGATCGCCCGAGGCCACAAGATGAGCGAGCACCTAGTCGAAGCAACCCAAGCCCAAGACGCGGCGCAGCGCGCCTACATTCAAAACGCGGTTGGCAGCACTCCGAGCACCGCTGATGAACTGGCCCGCCTAGCCGACCTGAACAGCCAAGGCGTGCTCACCGACGAGGAGTTCGCCGCGCAAAAGGCCAAGCTCCTCGCCTCTTGAGCGCAGTACCGTCTGCGGCCCTCTACGGCCGCGGGTCGGGTCGATCGTTTCCGACCGTCCGCCGCCTGCGTAAAGGTCCTGCCCGACCTGCTGGGCTGCACCGCTTATGGCGACGGATTTGTGCGTGCCGGTCTCGGCGCGCTGGACGGGTCGAACTTCGTGGCTGCGTTGTCGCTCAGAAGCCAAGTAAGAAGTGCCGCATGTACTCAATCGCGCTGCTTTGGGATGGCCACCAACCGGGAGACAGCGCATCGCCGACCCATGCCCACATGCGTATCTCTTCGACGTTGCGTTCCACGAGGCGTATCCGGCCGCGGCGGCAGCGACTACAACCTGCTCGTCGGTCACCGAAGTCGTACGCGTAGTTCTATGACCCGCCCTCGTACTTGAATGACACTTTCACCTTCGCTCGGTACGCGGTGACGCGGCCTTCGTCGAGTTGCATGTCCAACTCGACGATCTCCGCGACACGAAGATCTCGGAGGCTGCTTCCGGCGCGTTCCACCGCGGCGGCGGCGGCTCGCTCCCATGACTCCGTGCTCGTCCCGACAAGTTCGATGACCTTGTACACGCTTTCTGCCACCGGGGCTCCTTTCGTTGCCTCTGGTATCGACTCTGCCCCTCGCGTCAAGTGCGAGGCGCTGGTTCCACGGATCGTGCAGGCGGCAGTGTCGGGAGGGCCGAGGAGGCGCAGGAAACTCTCGGCGAGGAACTCGCTGTGCGCCCGAGCTCAGACGCTGAAGTGTCGCGAGGCTTCGAGTGCGCTTCCTTATCTACGCGTCTATTGTCCCTGCGAATGCAGCGGAAAGGACACGTTTGCGTCGCTTGCGTTCTAAGCGTCATGACCTGGAGTGGAGCGATATTCGCGAGTCCAGCGGGAGCCGCGCCGAAGCCGCAGCCGTCCCTGATCTCGTTCGAGGTCAAGCCCGGCTTCGTGGGCTGTCACGACGGACAGAGCCCACAACGAGCAACCGTGTACTGGCACGTGACTCACGAAGTCTCCCGCGTGACGCTCGCTGGAATGGTTGACACCGCAGGGACTGCTCTCGAACCTGTCGTCGTGGTCTCGAAGCCGCATCTGGATGGCGTTAGAGGTTCCCGAACGGTCTATGTCCTCTGCAACGGAGCGACACAAGTACTTACCTTGACCGCGATCGGCGACGGGGGAACGTCAACCGCAACAGCCTCGGTGCGCGAGAACCACGCATGAACGCAACACAAGACGACGCCGTCGTTCGCTGATCGAAATATCAAACTCGGCGGACGAAATGTCGTTATCTGTGCTTGTTGACGCGTGCGACTTCCTCGCGGAGTCACCTAGACGAGGGAACGCGGCGCAGCATCGTCGCGCTTCGGCGCATGCCGCAGCAGCCCGGCCGCGGCGCACACGGTCTCACCCCGTAGCCGGACCGGTCGTCACGAGTTTCTCGCCGCTTCCTTCAGGGCGGTTACCGCGGAGAGCGGACGGCGGACGGCGCACGGCGCGTGTCAGTCGCCACCATCGCCGCCGCCGTCTCCTCCCACCGGAGTCGCCGCCGTCGTCACCGCTGTCACTGCTGGAGTTGCTGTTGTCCGAGTTGTTCGCGCCGCTGGTGGCGCTCTGTCTTGAGCCGCCGATCGCGAACGCCGAAGGACTGTGGCCCCGAGCGGTGGTCGTGGAGCGGTGACTTCCGGTCCACAGCCAGATCCCGGTGAGCAACGCCAATACGACCAGGACAAATCTGCGATCGTGTCGTTCGAACCTGCGGGGCTTCGTGGTGGGAGCCGTGTCCGGTACCGACTTTCCAATGGGTACAGCCGCTTCGTCCATGGCCGACTCCTTGCTCACCAGTCCTTGAGCCGCCAAGGAATCTTTGAAGGGACGGTAAGACGGGCCGGCATCGAGCGGTATCGCCGCAAAGTCACCTCCCTGACCGAACGCCGAGACTTGAGTGTGTCGTTGGTCACGAGACGGGTGTGCATAGTCCGACGATCGTCGTGAGCTGTCGATCCAACGAGGGAGAGGGAGTGGCTATTCCGGGGTGAGTACCTCGCTGCTCGCGTCCTCAGGAGGCGATCGACGACAGTTGATGTAGTGCGATGCGAACACTGCGGAACACCGACCGATCCGGCCACCGCGTTCGTCGTCGTCGACTGTGGCAATCCGGTCGTCACGGGGCGGATGCATCAAGCGTGCTGGTCGCTATACCGGTCGGAGTTCGCAGCGCGGCAACGTGGGCGTGGGGTTCGTCGATGGTGTGTGGGCAAGCGGTAAGTCCCCAGTAAACGCGTGACAGTCGCTGCGCCTGTGCATCTACTCGTGTGGCCGCTGGGGGGCTCTCATGCTGTACGGAAGCAACGAACGGGTTTCGGGGTTGTCCGTGATTGTCGGTTGGGGCTCGGGTGGGGCGTGGGCGGGTCACGATGATCTGTACGGTGGCGATGATCAGGACGACGATGGTGAAGATGCGTTCGCTTCTCGGTACTTCGTAGAAGAGGGCGTACACCTGGAGTGCCAGCGCGAGGCATTGGGCCGCGACGGGTAACGCGATTGCTCGCCATCCGGTTACGGACACCGGCTCTAGCTGGCCGGGGTGGGGTAACCATGCGGCGTAGGCGATGAGCGCCATCCCGGCGAGCCAGAGTGCGTCGAATGTTGTTTCGCTGCTGTAAGAGTGGCCGAGCGCGTTGACGGAATAGATCGCGTCCGCGACGCCTAGCGCGGCGAACCCGAAACCGAGCAGCATCCATATGCGGCCGGGATGCCAACCCATCAAGGCCATCACGCCGAGTGTTGCTCCGACGATGATTGCGTCGCCGAGCGGGTACGCGAAGTCCACTACGTCACCGAGGGTGGCCGCGTGGGAGGACTGTGCGGCGGGTTGGAGGAACAGCGCCACCCATGGTGTAGCGACGAGGAGCATGACCACCACGCCGTCGATCCAGCGGTGAAGCTCGAACGCGGGTACCCGATCGCGGACGAGTAACACCAGGCCAGCGAAGACGAGCGGATACCACGCGAGCCAGAACACGTCGGACACGGTCGCGATCTGGGTGGTGTCACCGCGCAGACTCCAGATCGTGTCGCCGATTGCCCACGCGATCATCGCTGCGCCGATCAGCAACCACGCAGCGCGGCTTCGCTGAGCGCGTATGGCTCCGGCGACACACACCAACGCGGTGACCCAGACAGCGAAATCGACTAGCCAGTCTTCGAGGAAATCGTGGACACCTTCACCGCCGATACCCGTCGTGCCATGAACGGCCAGCATGACCACGATGATGCCGATACCGATCCAGGTGACGCGTAGCCAGGCGGGTTGCAGACCCATCGCCTTGATCAGTTGCACGTCTCCTCTTCGCCGCGGCTCAGCGTCGGGTCAGGATCGCTGGGTGGCCTGCTCAATGGCGCGAAGCGATCCGGCGACTTCTTTGCTGAGTTGTCGTTTTCGAATCGGTCCTGCCAACACCTTGCGATCGATCGTCTTGAGGAAGACATCCCAGCGAACGGTCACGATCGCCGCCGAATCGACCGGGACAACTTCCCAATGCCAGATCGCATAGGACGGATTGCCATCCGCGTTCACTGTCCGGTACGCGAACCGATGGGCATCACGATCGATGACTTCGACGCAGGACCGGCTCTGCCAACTCGGCATGTGATTCGGGTGCATCGCCACGGTCCACTCCGCGCCCACCGTGAGTTCCAGTGGGCGCTCAACAATGCTCTCGATCGCGTCATTCCATTCCGGAAGACGATCGATGTTCGTGATCACACTGAAAACCGCATCGGCGGGGGCATCAACGCGGCACCGCGCGGTCCCGTGTATCTCCTGCATCGTCAACCTCCGATGCTGGTCACCCACGAACGTATCCCTTTAGCGACTCGCTGACCAACGATCGGGTGACACCCGCCCGAGCACACACAAGACGAAAGGTCGAGCGCGCTTCGACTGCGCTCGTTGCAAAATGACCAATGGGGTCCGCTGGGTTCGCCGGATTCACTGGTAGTCGGACTCTAGGAGCGGCAGGACTCGGTTCCAATCCAATCGGTTGCAAAGCTCGCCTTCGGGTGAGTCGAGCTCTCGGCGATGGTGGTGAGTATGGGGATACGGGATCTCGATGTACTCGCGTCGAAACCCCTGCACTTCGAGTTCACGCTCGAAGGCGTCGAGGTCGCCGTAGGCGTAGATGAGGTCGTGTTCGTCGAGGACCAGCAGGTCGGAGTTCTTGGTGCTGCCGACCCAGACATCAGCGCGAGCGTCGTACACGAAGAGATCGTGATATTCGTCGAGGAAGTCCAAAGCTTGCAGATAGGTGCGGGGGACGGCCTCGTATCGCCCGACACCGGGTCCGGTACCTGAGCTCGAAACCCGCAGCACCACGAGGAGGAAGAGCGGCTCTGACAGGAGCGACGCAAGGGTGCTCAGCAACCGGGGCGAATCATCGCCGCCGCCGATTCGCAGTCGTTCGGGCCCGGTGGTCGGTTGGCGGGCGAACGCGTCGGGATGGATGAAGGCAGGCATCGATGGGCCCGCGTCAGGACTGGGACGTCCCTCTTCATCGGGAACAGCTTGCCGAGCATTCTCCCGACGGTATCGACGTCGATCGCCGCGCCAGGTGACAAATCGCCATCGTCCGCGCGGCAGGCAGGAACCTCCGCTCTGACCGCGTGGGGTCGGTGTTCGTTGCGCTTCGGGCGGTGTTACTCGCAGGAGCTCGGGAGTTCACGCCGGGCGCCAAGTTCTGAGGTGGCTCTCAGTACGATCGCGGCAACCCGAGGAACTGCTCGCCGATGCGGTTGCGCACCATCTCGTTGGTGAGGGGCGAGAAGCTCCAGAGCCGCACGTCGCGGAAGTACCGCTGCATCGCGAAGTCGCGGCTGTAGCCAGCTCCGCCCATCAGTTGCATGCCCTTGCGGGCGATGCGCTCCGCTCCCTCCGAAGCGACGAGCTTGGCCATGGCCGCGAGGGAGCCGGCGTCGCCGCCGGCCACCTCGATCTCTGCCGCCCGCCCCATGAGGCCGCGTGCCGCTTCGAGCGCGACCGCACCGTCGACGAGCCAGTGCTGCGGCGTCTGGAACGCGCCGATCGGCTTCCCGAACACCTCCCGTTCGTTCGCATACTGCACCGCGAGGTCGAGGGCTCCCCGGCCCGCGCCCATGCACGCGGCCGCGGCATTGAGCCCCTCCCGGTTGATGGTGGCGAACACCTGTCGCATGCCGGCGTCGACCTCGCCGAGCACCGCGTTGTCGCCAACGAGAACGTCGTCGTAGACCACCTCACAGGTCGACATGCCGTGGATTCCGAACGTGTCGAGCGCCCGGATCTGCACACCAGCGGCGTCGGCCGGAACGAGGAACATCGTGACCCCGCTGACCGGGCTGCGCTCGATGGGCGCGGTCCGTGCGAGTACGACGAGATGACGCGCGAGCGTGGCGCCCGAGGTCCACATCTTCTCGCCGGAGATGCGCCAACCGCCGCCGGGGAGCCGCTCCGCGCGCGTGCGCATCGCGCGGGCCATGTCGGTGCCGCCCCCGGCTTCCGACATGGAGAACGACACCTTGGTCGTTCCGGCGAGGAGCGCGTCGACGATCAGGCGGTGTTCGTCGGTGCTACCGAACGTCGCGAGGACCTGAGTCACGGCGTACTGCGCGATCAGGAACGCCGCCATCGACGTCGGCCCTGCGGCCACTTCCTCGACGACAACGAGTTGGTCGCGCACGTCTCCGACCCCGCCGACGTGCATTGGCGCACCCACCGCCAGCGCACCGATGCCGGCGAGGGCGCGGTAGAGGTGGTCGTCGAACTGCTCGGCTTCGTCGAGCGCTCGCGTGCGCTCGGGTGGCGAGACCTCGGCGACGACTCGGCGCACGGTCGCTCGCAGCTCGGCGCGCTCGGCCGTGTCAGCAAGGGGATCCGTCATGGCAGGAAACTAGGCGTTCGCTCGCCGCTCAGCGTCCCGCTGCCGCGGCCGAGATCTGTTCACGCAGCACGCCGGGTGACCGATCGGCGATCGACGAGCGTTCGCATTCCGCCGCTCCTAGGCTCACCGCATGAACGAAGGACGGAATCCGCACGTCGGTGAACCGTTCACGGACGGCGACGCCGCCATCGCGGCGGCGCTCGAGGACGTGTCGGTTCCCGTGTTGCTGTGCTCGCTCGTGCACATGACGGGCGACCCTTCGTGGATCCGCGACGTGTCGCTCCCGCGCATGCCGGGCACCATGGATCTGCAGGGCAGCCTCGACGACGAAGAGCTTGCTGCCATCCGGCAACGCGCGGTGCCGGCGATCGCCGCCTACCGCGACGGCGGGTGCATCCCACACGAGCTGCCGAGGGAGGTCGTCCTCGAGATGTTCGCGTTCCTCGCGGGCACCCCGCTCGACGAGGGCGTCATGGTGCCGATGTTCGTCGAGGACATGCAGTTCGACGGCGCCGACAGCGGCGTGATCGCGTGGGGCGACGAGGTGTCGGACACGGCGAAGGCGGCGTCGCCGGTCGTCGTGATCGGCGCCGGCCTGTCAGGCATCCTCGCGGGGATCCGCCTGACGCAGGCCGGACTCCCGTTCGTGATCGTCGAGAAGGACGAGGGCCCGGGCGGCACGTGGTGGGAGAACCGGTATCCGGGCGCACGGGTCGACGTCGGGAGTCATCACTACTGCTACGCGTTCGAGCCGTCGCACCACTGGACCGAGTACTACTGCCAGCAGCCCGAGCTGCGCGACTACTTCGTTCGGGTGCTCGACACCTACGAACTCCGTCCTCGGTGTCGGTTCGGTACCGAAGTGACCTCACTCACGTGGGACGAGTCGGCGAGCGCGTGGCACGTGGGGATCCGGAACCCGGACGGAACGTTCGAGGTGCTCGACGCGCGTTTCGTCATCAGCGCAGTGGGCTCGTTGAACATCCCGAGGCTGCCGGACATCCCCGGCATGGATGATTTCGCGGGGCCGTCTTTCCACTCGGCGCGCTGGCCCGACGGGCTCGACCTCACGGGAAAGCGGTTCGCGCTCGTCGGCGCCGGCGCCTCCGGGTTCCAGATCGCGCCGACTATCGCCGACACGGTCGAGCAGCTCACGATCTTCCAGCGGACGACGCAGTGGATGCTCCCGAACCCGCTGTACCACGCGAAGGTGCCGTCCGGAGACCGATGGTCGATGCAGCACCTCCCGTTCTACGCGCGCTGGTTCCGGTTCGTCATGCTGTATCCGGGCATCGCGATGGGGACGGAGGCATACCGGATCGATCCCGAGTTCCGCGCCAGCGAGGGCGTCTCGGTCAACGAGGAGAACGACCTGCGGCGCAAGCAGCTGGTGTCGTGGATCACGATGCACCTCGAAGGCCGACCCGACCTGATCGAGAAGTCGATTCCCGACTACCCGGCGATGGGCAAGCGGATCCTCCAGGACAACGGGTCGTGGTTGCGCACGTTGAAGAAGCCGAACGTCGAGCTCGTGCACACGGGCATCGAGCGCATCGTCGCTGAGGGTGTGCTCACGGTCGATGGCACGCGGCGCGAAGCCGATGTCATCTGTTACGCGACCGGGTTCCGGCACAACGACTTCCTCGACACGATCGAGCTGACGGGACGCAACGGCGTTTCGTTGCGCGAGCAGTGGGGCGACGAGCCGACCGCGTTCCTCGGGATCACGATCCCGAACTTCCCGAACCTCTTCTGCATGTACGGGCCGGGGACGAACCTGGCGCACGGGGCGAGCCTGTTCTTCCATTCCGAATGCCAGATCCACTACGCGATGGACTGCATCCGCCGAGTCCTGACGGCCGATGCCCGGACGATCGAAGTGCGCAAGGACGCTCACGACGAATACGTCGCGCGCTACCGCAATGAGATCGATCAGCTCGTGTGGTCACACCCGTCGATCGAACACAGCCACTACAAGAACCCGCAGGGCAAGATCTTCACGCTGTCGCCGTGGCGGCTCGAGCTGTACTGGGAATGGACGCGATCGGCCGATCCCGAGCAGTACCTCGTCGGCTGAACCGGCGACGCAAGCGCTGATGGAGCTCGGGCGCTTGCCGTGGTCACCGGCCTGGGACAAGATCCCGCGGTGACCGCAGCCGGCGAGGCGACCTTCGAGTTCGATTCTCTGCTCCGTCCCGAGTTCGCCCGGGCACCGCAGCCCTACTTCCGCCAGATGCGTGACACGAACCCGGTCATGCGTATGCCGTCGATGTTCGGCGGCGAGGGGTCAACGGTGTTCGTGGCGCGCAGCGACGACATCGAACAGGTGCTGCGTGATCCGGAGCAATTCTCGTCGAAGTTCATCAGTGCGAGCGAGCTCGGTTACCCGCTCGTCCCGATCAACGTCGACCCGCCCGACCACCACCGATACCGGCGGCTGCTCGACCCGATGTTCGGCCCCAAGCAGATGGGCCGGCTGGAACGCGACATCAACCGGCGGGCCAACACGCTGATCGGCGCCTTCATCGGACGCGGCGGGTGCGACCTCGCGCGGGAGTTCGCGGTGCCGTTGCCGTGCGGCGTGTTCCTCGACCTGATGGGTCTGCCGCCGGACGAGCTCGCCACGTTCATCGATTGGAAGGACGCCATCCTCCGCGGCTCAGGGGAGTCGATGTCGGGCGACGATCCGGTTCGACAGCGGGCCCAGGCCGAGTCCACCGGACGGTTCGAGCGCCTGATCGAGGAGCGACGCGCCGCTCCGCGCGACGACCTGCTCTCGCTCCTGGTGGCTTCCGAGGTCGAGGGCCAGCCGCTCACGCGAAACGAGTTGCTCGGGATCTGCCAGCTAATGTTGATCGCCGGACTCGACACCGTCACCGACAGCCTCACCTGCTTCTATGCGTTCCTCGCGACGCACCCCGAGCACCGTCGCCGGCTGGTCGCCGACCCCGGCCTGATCCCGGCGGCAGTGGAGGAGCTTCTGCGCTTCGAATCACCCGTGCCGTTCGTGGTGCGCGTGGCCACGCGGGATCTGGAGCTGCGGGGCGTCCCGATCGCGGCGGGTGACCACGTCGTGCTGCTCATCGGCTCGTACAACACCGACGACCGGACCCACGAGCGACCGGTCGAGGTCGACTTCGACCGCGCGGCCATCCGGCACTTCGCGTTCGGCGCGGGCATCCACCGGTGCCTCGGCTCCCACCTCGCCCGCCTCGAGCTCCGCATCGCGCTCACCGAGTGGCACCGCCAGATCCCCGACTACCGGATACCGGACGGCGTCGAGCTCGAGTTCACGCCCGTCCTCCGCCAGGTCGAGCACCTCCCACTCGTCTTCGACGGTCCTTGACGACGCGTTAGCTTCTGAGGGATCGCGTCGACCGGCGCGAGAGACCCGACGAGGTAGCAGCTCATGAGTGGTAGCGAGGTCACGCTCGACGCGGACGTGGTGGTCGTCGGTGCGGGCATGTCGGGCCTGTACGCGCTGAAGGTGCTGCGCGACCACGGCCTGCAGGCCATCGTCCTGGAGAAGGGTGGGGGCGTCGGCGGCACGTGGTTCTGGAACCGGTACCCCGGTGCGCGCTGCGACATCCCGAGCCTGGAGTACTCGTTCGGGTTCGATCCCGACCTCGAGCAGGAGTGGGTCTGGACCGAGCACTTCGCGTCCCAACCGGAGATCGAGCGCTATCTGAACCACCTCGCCGATCGCTACGACCTGCGACGCGACATCCGGCTCTCGACCGGCGTGACCGAGATGACGTTCGAAGAGGACTCCGACACCTGGGTGTTCGACACCGAGCCGGGTGAGCAGTTCCGGGCTCGGTTCGCGGTGATGGCGACGGGCGGACTGTCGGCACCGCACCGACCGTCGTGGCCGGGGATCGACCGGTTCGAGGGCCAGATCGTGCAGACCAGCCTGTGGCCCGACGAGCCGGTGGAGCTCGAAGGCCGGCGCATCGGCATCGTCGGAACGGGTTCGTCGGGGGTGCAGGCGATCCCCGAGCTGGCCAAGGTCGCCCGCCACCTGACGGTGTTCCAGCGCACGCCGGCGTTCACGTGGCCGTCGCGGAATCAGCCGCTGTCCGACGATCAGCAGTCCGAGGTGAAGGCGAGATACCGCGACCTGCGCCAGGAGCAGTACGCGTCGTTCAGCGGCACCGCGGGAACGACCGGCGCCACGATCTTCGCCTTCCCGACCGACGAGCGGCGTATCCTCGACAGCACCCCCGAAGAACGCGAGGCCGCGCTCGCGGAGCACGGGTTCAGCGCCTGCCGGATCTGGGCCGACACCGCGTCCGATCTCGAGGCCAACGAGATGGCCGTCGAGCTGTTTCGGGAGATGGTGCGGCGCACGGTGAAGGATCCCGGGCTGGCGGAATCGCTCTCGCCGCGCGGCTACCCGCTCGGATGCAAGCGTCCCGTGCTGGACTCGAGCTACTTCGAGACCTTCAACCGCGACAACGTCACCCTCGTCGATCTCGGCAAGGATCCGATCCAGGAGGTCACGCCGACGGGCATTCGCACCGAGCACCGTTTCGTGGAGCTCGACCTGCTCGTGCTCGCCACCGGATTCGACGCGATGACCGGTGCGCTCACGCGCATCGACGTACGCGGCCGCGGCGGGCGTCTCCTGCGCGACGACTGGGCCGATGGACCACGGACGTACCTCGGCCTGGGCACCGTGGGCTACCCGAACCTGTTCATCTGCGTCGGGCCCGGCAGCCCCGGCGTCCTGGCGACGTACCCGCCGCAGATCGAGCTGCAGCTCGGTTGGATCTCCCAGTTCCTCCACTATCTCGTCGACCACGGCTACACGCGCGTCGAGGCCGATCTCGACGCGCAGCAAGAGTGGGGGGAGCACGTCAACGCGGTTGCGCAAGGGACCATGTTCACCGCCGACTCGTGCAACTCCTGGTACAACGGCGCCAACATCGAGGGCAAGCCGCGCGTCTTCCTGCCGTACGTCGGTGGACTGCCTCAATACATGGAACGGTGCAACGAGGTCGCGGCGCACGGCTACGACGGCTTCGTCCTGAGTTGAACCCGCGGCGAGGAGCCCGAGTGACATGACGAACACGATCGAGACCCCTCTGGTGGTCGAATCGCCGGAGCAGTCGGCGTTCCGGGCCGAGGTGCGGGCCTTCCTCGCCGCCAACGCGAAGCCCAAGCAGGACCTGGGGCCCTGGGCGGTCCCCACGTACGGAGATCCCGAGTCGGGCCGCCTCGGCTTCGACGAAGGTCGCGACTGGCATCGCACGCGGTACGCCGCCGGGATGACCGCGTTCACCTACCCGACCGAGTACGGCGGGCAGGGGGGCGAGGCGTGGATGGAGCGGATCTACAACGAGGAAGCGCGGGGCTACGGCTCGTCGTCGGGCTTCGTGCACGCCACGATCTCGATGCTGGGCCCGACGCTGATGGCGTTCGGTACCGAGGAGCAGAAGCGCACGGTCCTGCCGCGCCTGCTGTCGGCCGAGGATTCGTACTGTCAGCTGTTCAGCGAGCCGGGCGCGGGATCCGACCTCGCGAGTCTGGCGTGTCGCGCGGTGCTCGACGGCGACGAGTACGTCGTCAATGGTCAGAAGGTGTGGAACTCCGCCGCGCAGTGGTGCGATCGCGGGTTCCTGCTCGTACGCACGAACCCCGACGTGCCGAAGCACCACGGCATCACGATGCTGCTCGTCGACATGGACTCGCCCGGAGTGGAAGCGCGTCCCCTCGTGCAGGCCACCGGCGCCGCGCACTTCAACGAGGTGTTCTTCGAGGACGTGCGGATCCCGGCGGCGAACGTGCTGGGCCCGGTCGACGGCGGCTGGGCGTGTGCGCTCACGGTGATGTCGAACGAGTCGGCGCTGATCGGCGATCAGCAGGGCTCGAAGACCTACCCGAAGCTCCTGCTCCTCGCCCGCGAGTACGGCAAGGCCGATGACCAGGTGATCCGCCAGCGGCTGGCCGAGGCCTACACGCGCGAGCAGCTCCTCGGGTTCATGGGCGATCGGATCATGACCGCGGTGCGCCGGCGGGAGCGGCCGCCGATCGACCCGGCGATCCTGAAGCTGTACGTGTCGGAGAATCGCGTGCGTTCCGGCAACCTCGCGTCAGCGATCGCCGGTCCCGCGGGAATCCTGCTGGAGGAGGACATCCAGCGCTGGGTCAATCTGGAGCTCGTCGGTCGGTACGGGATCTCGATCGGCGGCGGTACGACCGAAGTGCAGCTCAACAACCTCGCCGAGCGCGCGCTGGGGCTGCCGAAGGAGCCGACCAAGGACCGAGAGACACCGTGGAGCGCCTTGCTCCGGAGCTGAGCGAACTGCGCGGCCTCGTGCGGATCTGGACCTGGATCTCCTGAGACCGATCTCCTGAGACCGATCTCCTGAGCCCGATCACCTGAGCCCGATCTCCTGAGACGCGCAGTTGCGCGTCGCCTCCGATATTGTACCGACTGGTCGGACGAAAAACGTCGGCGCGGTATTGGGGGGAACGATGCGGAGCTCACGGTTTCTGGCGACGATGGTCGCGGTCGTCGCGGTGATCGGCGCCGTGTGCACGCCCGCCGGGGCGCAGAGCGCCAAGCCCAAGGCCGACGACGTGGGCATCACCGGCACCGAGATCCGCCTCGCGGTCATCGCCGATGTCGACACGCCGGTGCAGCCGGGGTTGTTCCAGGCCTCGGTCGACGCGGTGAAAGCGTGGGCCAAGGTGGTCAACCAGGCCGGCGGGATCGCGGGACGAAAGGTCGTCATCGACTTCATCGACTCGAAGCTCAACCCCAACGACACCCGCAACGCGATCATCAAGGCGTGCTCCGACGACTTCGCCATGGTCGGCGGCGAGGCGCTGTTCGTGAACAACGTCGACGACATGGTCGCGTGCAAGAACGCGGCGGGACAGGCGATCGGGATCCCCGACGTCCCCGGGTTGGCCCTCGACCCCGCGCAGTCGTGTTCGCCGGTTACGTACACGATCATCGGACTCGGGCCGTACTGCGCGACGAAGAACGATCATCCGCAGACGTACATCGCGCCGCAAGGGGACGCGCTCTACTACCTGAAGAAGAACAAGAACCTTCACGGCATCTGGACGGTGCCTGCCGATCTGAAGTCGACCAAGAACGGATTGCTCCCGACGTACCAGGCCGCGGTGGACCTCGGGATCAAGAAGGACGGCAACGGCTTCTACGACGTGTTCCAGCGTGATCCGCAGAGCGCGATGACCCCGGTCGTGCAGGCGATCAAGGACGCCAACTCGACCTTCGCGTACAGCGGGAGCAACAAGATGCTCGACCTGCGCAAGGAAGCCGTCCTGCAGGGCGTCACCTCGGTGAAGGTGTGGGGCTGCACGCAGGCGTGCTACTCCCAGGCCTTCGTCGACCAGGGTGGCAGTTCGGTCGAAGGCACCCAGAGCGTGATCACGACATTGCCGTTCTACACGGAGTACAAGCTGAACCCGACGCTCAAGAAGCTCGTCGCCGCGGTCGGCGGTATCGACAAGGTCGACAGCAACGCGGTGGCCTCCTGGCTGGCCGCGCTCCTGTTCCAGGACGCGGCGGCGAAGGCCACCGCCGGCGGCAAGACCCTCAGCCGTCAGACGCTGTTCGACGCGCTGAAGCAGGAGCACCAGTTCGATGCCGGTGGGATCATGGGCCCCGCCGACGTCGCCAACCACATGCCGCCGGGGTGCATCGTGATGACGCAGGTGAAGAACGGCAAGCTGGTCCGCACGTACCCGACGAAGCCCGGCACCTTCGACTGCAACAAGAAGAATCTGGTCCAGATCAAGCTGGACCTCAACTGACGGCGGTCATCCGTGGAAAGGTGTGCTCCATGACGACGCAGCCCGAGCGAGTGGCCGACGAGGGCGTGCTAGACCCGTGGGTCGTCGAGTGGATGGCCGCCAATCCGGAACGCGCCACGCCGCTCGTCGACTTCCCGCCCGAGCTGCTCGAGCTGGCGCGCGGACCCGTTGGCTTCCCACCGCGGCGCGACATCGCGACGATCACCGACGACGACGTGGACGGCGTACCGATCCGGATCTACCAGGGTGAGGAAGCTCCCACCGGGCTCGTCGTCTACTTCCACGGCGGCGGCCACGTCATCGGCAGCATCGGGCTGATGGACAACGTCGCACGCGAGCTCGCCCACGGCGCCGGTGCCGTCGTCGTGTCGGTCGGCTACCGGCTGGCGCCCGAGGACCCGTACCCCGCGGGGCTCGACGACTGCGAGCGGGTGACCCGCTGGGCGCTCGCGAACGCCGACCGGTTCGGCGTGTCGGCCGCCGCCGTCGCAGTGGCGGGGGAGAGCGCCGGAGGCAACCTGGCGGCCGCGGTCGCGCTCCGGCTCAGGGACGCGGGCGACGCGTCATTGGCCGGGCAGGCGCTCGTCTACCCGAAGGTGTCGGGCACCACCACATTCCCCTCCGAGGTCGAGTTCGACGGCCTCGTGATCAGTCTCGCCGCCGGGGCGGGTTACTGGGCCGCGTACAGCGGTGGGCGCGACCTCGACGACGACCCGTACGCAGTTCCGCTCAGCGCCGCGGATCTCCGCGGGCTGCCGCCGGCGTTGGTGATGCTCGGTGGGTGCGACATGCTGCGCGACGAGGGCCGCGCCTACGCGGCTCGGTTGCGCGAAGCAGGTGTCGACGTCGACGAGGTCTGCTACGGCGGACAACCCCACGGCTTCGTCAACTTCGACTTCCCGATTGCGACCGTCGCGTTCGACCACATCGGCCGGTGGCTCCGCGCCACGCTGGCGCGATCGAGCGGAGCCAACACCTCGCGCTGAGGACTACGTCACGAACTCGGCCACCCGGCGATGGAAGCGCCACGTGCCGTCGTCGGGGTGGAGGACGTCGTGGTAGCGGCCGACGAGTTGGATCTTCCAGCCGGAATCGCCGAGCAGGATGAAGACGACGTCGCTGATCGCCGACGCCTCGTGGTCGTCCCACTCGGTGACGAGTGTGTTGAGCACGAGGTGGCGCTGGTTCCGGACGGGTTGCACCCGCGCGTAAGCGGCGCGGAGCGCGTCGTGGCCGTCGTGGGTACCCAGGCCCGGGATGTCGCAGCCACCGTCGGCACAGAAGGTGGCGACGACGTCGTCGGTCCTGCCGTCGTCGAGCGCCTGCGTGTAGGCCGCGATCGCGGCGCGGACGCCTTCGGCAACCTCGGCGTGGGTGGCCGCGGTCGCCATCAGAAGCCGAGGTCGCGCGATCGGCTGTTCGAAGGGATACACGTTGACCGCCTCGAGCGCGGGTAGCAGTTGCTCGTGGGGCAGCCCGGCGAGGAAGCCGTCGACTGTCCGCTGGAAGTTCGAGATGTGTCCTTCGAGCCCACTGGACAGGCGCATGTACTCGAACCCCTTGGCGTGCAGACCTTTCTGCTGCCGCGGAAGGTTCGAGAAGTCCTGCGCGGGAATCGCCGGCCACCGCGGGTCGTCGCACTCCCAGACCTCCGGCGGCGTGGGCCGCGGCTGATCCTCACCCTCCGCCACCCGCCCGAGCGACCAGATCTCCATCGACGTCTCCTCCGGCCCCAGCGGCCGGAACCGGTAGGCAGAGGCGCTGCTGTACATCGGCAGCACGAAGTAGTGCGGGAACGCGTGGAAGAACGTCAGGTTGATCCCTTGCGCGTCGAGCACGTTGAGATCGGGCATGTCGTGTCCGGCGTCGCGGTGCCACCGCACGACCGCGTCGTTGAGCGTGCGGTTCCACAGGGCCATTGCGGGCGCCGAATCGGCGGGGAGCTCGACGTCGCGCAGGCTCTCGGCGATGCGCACGTCGTCGGCATGACACATGCCGTCCATGCCGTCGCTCATCGCGCGCAGGTACCGGATGTCGGCGTCGATGAACGCCTGCGGATCGAACGGCGCACCTTCGCGTAGCCCGAAGCGGGCGGGGATGACGAGCTGCGGGTGCGTCTGCACGACGTGGTACATCTCGACGAAGGCTTCGATGGCGAGCTTCCAGTTCACCGGGAGCGGCACGCGTACCACTTCTCGGCCCGCAGCGACTCGACCTTCCACGCGTCGAGACTCGTCGCCGCGGGCTCGAGGCACTGACGCACGGGCGGCGCGTCGGGGTCGAGATTGATCCACGCGCACCCACCCCACACTTCGCACCGCACGGGAACGAGGTCGAGGTCGTCCTCGATCAGGTTGTGCTCGGCGAACGTTCGCCGCTGCGTGACTGCGGTGTTCGTGCCGTCGAGCGCCGTAGCACCACCCGTGGAACGGGCACCGGAAGCCACGCGCGCAGGTGCCACTGCCCTGGACGACCTTCACGCCACGGTGACGACAGGCGTTCTGGAACGCGGTGACGCCCATGTCGTCGGTCCGCACGACGACGACCGACTGGTCGAGGAACTCGTACTCGACGAAGTCGCGCGGCTGCGGGATCTCCTCGAGCCGGCACGCCATCTGCCAGACCCGGGGCCACAGGAGCTCGGCCTCCATCGCGTAGAAGTCGGGATCGAAGTAGCGCTGCTTGGGGACGCGGTCGCGGAACTCCATCGCGTAGGGCACGGGGAGTGCCGACCACTGCTGTTCCACGATCGACATCTTGCGCCCCTCCCCTCGGGGTAGCGTTGCCGAAGCCGTATACTAACCGGTCGGTACAGAATCTCCGGGGGCCTGCCGCAACCGATGGAACCATCTGCATCCGCAGTTTCGGCCGAGGTCGACGTGCTCGTGGTCGGGGCCGGCATCACCGGCATCTACCAGCTGTACCGGGCCCGCGAAGCGGGCTTCTCGGCCCGCTTGCTCGAGGCGGGCAGCGGCGTCGGCGGCACGTGGTTCTGGAATCGCTACCCCGGCGCCCGGTTCGACTCCGAGAGCTACACCTACGGCTACCTGTTCTCGCAGGAGCTCTTCGACGACTGGGAGTGGCAGGAGCACTTCGCGGGTCAGCCCGAGATCGAGCGCTACCTCAACCACGTCGTCGACCGCTTCGACCTCCGCCGCGACATGCGGTTCGACGCGCCGGTCACCGCCGCGGTGTGGGACGAGGCGTCGGGCACCTGGGTGGTCACGACCGGCGACGGCAACGAGATCCGCGCCCGCTTCCTGATCGCGGCGACCGGCGTGCTGTCGGTGCCGTACCTCCCCGACGTGCCGGGACGCGACGACTTCCGCGGCGTACAGCACCACACCGGACGCTGGCCGGCGACGCCCGTCGACTTCACGGGCAAGCGCGTCGCGGTCGATCGGCACCTCGTCGAGCGGCGTGCAGGTCGTTCCCGACCATCCTCGCCGACGTCGCGTCGCTCACCGTGTACCAACGCACCGCCAACTGGTGCACGCCGCTCAACAACCGGCCGATCACCCCCGAGGAGCAGGCGCGAGCTCCGCGCCGACTTCGAAGCCTCCGCGAGACGCTGAACACGTCACTCAGCGGCTTCGCCCACCCGGTGAACACGCGCGCTGCGTTCGACGACTCCGACGCGGAGCGACGCGCGTTCTTCGAGCAGACTGTGGAACAGCCCCGGCTTCATGAAGCTCACGAGCAACTACTACGACCTGTTGTTCAACGAGGCTGCGAACGACGAGTGGTGCGCGTTCATCGCCGAGAAGATCCGCGGCATCGTCGCGCGATCCCGAGACCGCCGAGCGGCTGATCCCCAAGGATCATCGCTTCGGCGGCAAGCGGCCTCCGTTCGTCAACGGATACTTCGAGGCGTTCAACGACCCGAAGGTGTCGCTCGTCGATCTCCGGGAGACGCCGATCGTGCGGCTGACCGAGACGGGGATCGAGACGACCGACGGCGTGCGCGACTTCGACATCATCGTGTGGGCGACCGGCTTCGACTTCGGCACCGGCGCGCTCAACCGCATGGGGATCCGCGGTCGCGACGGGCTCGCGCTCACGGAGCACTGGGCCGACGGGCCGACGACCTTCCTCGGCCTGCAGACGCGCGGGTTCCCGAACTTCTTCTTCCCCGGTGGACCGCACGCCGCCGCCGGAAACAACCCGCGCTACAACGGCGACCTGGTCGACATCGTCACCGACACGCTCGTCTACGCGACCGAACACGGCTACGACGTGATCGAGGTCGAGCGACGAGGCCGAGGAGCGATGGACGAGGATGGTCGACAAGGGCGCGGCCGCGACCACGTTCGGGACGATCAGCCAGTACTTCGGGACGAACATCCCGGGGAAGCCGCGGCGATACCTGCTGAACACGGGCGGCCGCCTGAAGCTCTTCGAGATCAGCGCCGACGTCGTGGCGAACGACTACCAGGCCTACGAGCTGTCGAAGGCGCGCGCCGGCAGTTAGACGGTCGCGATCGGGGTGAGCGGCGAGCCCACGATGCCCGGGAGCCGGAGCGGCGGCGCGGTGAGCAGGAAGCGGCTCCGGTCGTGCTCGCGCAGCCACGTCGCCAGCTCGTGCAGGTACCACATCTCGCCGAGCGGCACGCCGAGCTTGAACAGGCAGAGGTGGTGGATCGGCAGCAGCGAGTGCGCTTGCCGTCGACCAGCGGGCCGCCGCCGAGCATCGCCTCGACCGCGTAGTTGTCGGCCACCAGCGCCGAGATCTGCGACTCGGCGATCCACTCGAGCAGCGACTCGTCGCGCGCGTCGAGGCACGCGCACATCCGGTGGATCTCCACCGGGTCGGGTTCCCGGTTCCACTCGAGGACCTTGGTGGCGAAGCCGGTGTGGAGCAGCAGCATGTCGCCGGGCTCGACCACGACGTCGTCGGCCGCCATGATCTCCTCGAGCGTCGCGCGCTTGACCGCCCGGCAGTCGTGACCGAGATGGTGCGCGAGGTCGACGAGCACGCCGCGGCCCTGCACGCCGTGGAACGCCATGTGCTCGAGGCCGAGGTGGTGCGCGAAGCACGCGTGCCCGCCGCCGTCGCCGCGCGGCATCGCTGCTCGGTCCGACGAGGTCGACCCCGGCGCGGTAGCCGTTGTAGTAGACGGCCTCGTCGACGCCGTCGCCGTCGGCGTCGAACTCGGCGCCCGACGTGCGCGAGCGAGTCCCACTGCGTCGAGTACTGCAGCCAGAGCGTCACCTGGTCGTCGGCCCACACGTCGGTAGAAGGTGTCGTCGCCCTCGCGGATCTCGCGCATGGGGACGTTGTAGAAGATCTCGGGGTTGCCGTCGCATGTCCTCGGTGGGCGCGAGGCGCGGCGGGTAGCGCCGCTGGTTCAGCGCGGTGCCGCCCGGGAAGTCGAGCGGCAGGCTCAGGCAGAAGCTGATGCCGGGCTCGACCTCGCGCACGCCCTCGAGCACCTTCTCGGGCGTGAGCAGGTTGATGCGGCCGAGCTCGTCGTCGTCGCCCCAGTCGCCCCACGTCGAGCCGTCCGGGCGTTGCGTCCACCGCTTCGTCACGGCTGCTCCTTGTCTGTACCGACCGGTTGGTTTACCGATCGCGGGTACGGTATCGCGGTCGCCAATCAGCTCGCTCAGGGGGCTCGACATGACCGACACCCAGGACTTCGTCGTCTCGGCCGACGGGCACCTCCTCGAGCCGACCGACCTGTTCCGCACCCGCCTCCCGAAGCACCTGCGCGACCGCGCGGTCTGGGAGGAGGACTTCGAGATCGAGCCGCTCGTCGAGGGCGGCGCGCGCGTCTTCCGGCGTCTGCACACGCCGGGGTACGAGGGCTGGACGATCTCCCGCTACCGCCAGACCGGCGGGCGCACGCCCGAGGGCGACCCCGAGCTCATCCTCGAGGACATCGACTTCGACGGCGTCGACGCGCAGGTGATGCACCCGAACCTCTCGCTGTTCGGGCTCTACTCCGACGACCACGAGCTGTCGATGGCGCACGCGCGCGTCTACAACGACTACGTCGTCGAGCGGTTCACGCCGTACTTCGACCGCATCGCGCCCACCGCGCCGGTTCCGCTCACCGACGTCGACGACGCGGTCGCCGAGATCGAGCGGGTCGCGGCCGCCGGGTTCCGCGCGATCCTGCTCCCCGCCACCCCGCCGATGCCGTACTACTCGCGCGACTTCGACCCGGTGTGGGCCGCGGCGGAGGCCAACGGCGTGCAGGCGTTCTTCCACACGCAGACCGGCGGCGTGAAGGTGAACGACCCGACGTCGACGACGCTGCAGGTCGTGATGGAACAGGCCACGCAGGTCAACCAGCCGATGACCGAGAAGTCGGCGTCGAAGCGGATGATCACGCAGGCGTGTACAGCCCGATCGTGCCGCCGCAGGTGATCTGCGAGCTGATCGGCGGCGGCGTCGCCGAGCGCTATCCCGACCTCCACTTCGCGCTGATCGAGTTCAACGCGCACTGGCTGGCGTCGCTGGTCGGGGCCATGGACAAGTGCTGGGTCACCGGCATCGGCCAGGACGCCGACTGGTGGCTCGGCATCTGGGACGACACCGCCGCCCACCGACCAGCCCAACATGGCGCAGCTCTTCCGCCTGAACGAGAAGTGGCCCTACCCGCTGACGCCGAGCGAGTACGTGCAGCGCCAGTTCCACGTGTCGTTCCAGGACGACCCGGTCGCGGTCGCGTGCCGGCACATCACCGGCGTGTCGACGATCGTGTGGGGCAACGACTACCCGCACGCGGAAGGCACGTTCCGCGGCAGCCGGGAGCTGATCGAGCGGCTGTTCCGGCGTCCCCGCCGACGAGCAGGCCGCCATGATCGGCGGCACCCTCGCCGGGCTCCTCGGGTTCAGCGCGCCGGTGGCGGTCTGAACTTCGTCAAGCCGGCGGGGCACCGATCCCCCGGATGAAGATGTCGGCGAACGGCTTGGCCACGTCGCGCGCCGACACGCGACCGCCGGCCTTCAGCCACAGGTACGTGTAGTTGTGCATGCCGAGCCACGCGCAGCGCGGTGAGCCACGGGTCGACGTCGCGGAACTCGCCCGGAATCGACGCCGGCCTGCAGCACCGCCTCGACGCGGCGTTCGTAGTCGCGCCGGCGCACGCGGAACTGCTCGGCGCGCTCGCCGGTGAGCGCGGGGAACTCGTGCAGGAACACCCACACGTGGTCCGGATAGCGGTGGATGACGTCGAGCAGCTCGTCGCCGAGCATCGTCGAGTTGCGCCGACGGCGAGCCGCCCGCCTCGGCCACGCGATCGGCGCCGAGCATCACCTCGTCCATCACGCGATCGTGGATGGCGGCGAGGAGCTCTTCCTTCGATCCGATGTAGTAGTAGAACGCGCCCTTGCCGAGGCCGTTGACCTCGCACAGCTCGGCGATGCCGGTGGCGTGGTAGCCGCGGCGCGCGAACACCTGGGCCGACGTGTCGACGATCGCCTCGCGCCGCGCCTTCCACTTCGCGCTGCGTTGGGGATCGTCGGTCGTCGTCGTGCGCGCCATCCGCACCGACGGTACCTGCTCGTTCATGGGCATCAGCGTCCTTGCCATCGGGGTGGGCGCTTCTCGGCGAAGGCGAGCAGCCCTTCCGTCGCGTCCTCCGTCGCCAGGAGATCGTTGATGCAGCTCCTTGGAGACCTGGCGCAGCGAGGCGTCGTCGCGGCTCGTGGCGGCGGCGACGACGCGCCGGCTGGCCCGCACCGCGAGGGGAGCGGCCGCCACGATCTGGCGCGCCACGCGGAGCGCCTCGTCCTGCGCCGCGCCCGGATCGACCAACCGGCTGACCAGCCCGAGGTCGAACGCGCGCCGGGCGTCGATCGGTTCGCCGGTGAGGATGGCGTCCATCGCCGTCGCCCGACCGATGGCGCGCGGGAGCCGGAAGAGTCCGCCCGCCGCGGCGATGAGGTTGTGCCGCACCTCCGCCAGCCCGAACGACGATCGCGTGGTCGCCACGACGATGTCGGCGGCGAGCACGATCTCGAGGCCGCCCGCGGTCGCGAGGCCGTCGACCGCGACCACGATCGGCTTGGTCCGCTCCCGGAAGACGAATCCGCCGAATCCGCCGCGTCCGGTGTCGAGCGTGTCGGCGGTGCCGGTCTCCCGGATCACCCGTAGGTCGGCGCCGGCGCAGAAGACCGGTCGGGCCTGCGCCGCAGTCTCGGCGCACAGGACGCCGACCCAGACCTCGGGATCGTCCTCGAGCCGGTCCACCGCGGCTTCGAGGCCGAGGGCCATCTCCCGGTCGACCGCGTTGCGCGCCTCGGGCCGGTTCAGCGTGATGACGCCGATGCGATCGGACGCGGAGTACAGGACGGCGGGCACGGACCCAAATGTAGAGTGACTGGTCGGTACACGCCGATTGCCGGGCGCAGACGGGTGGGGGATGAGCGACTACGACTTCACGGGGCGCGTCGCGGTGGTCACCGGCGCCGGACGCGGGATCGGTCGGGCGTACGCAGTGCTGCTCGCGGCGCGGGGAGCGAGCGTCGTCGTCAACGACCTCGGCGCATCGACGGAGGGCCTCGGCGTCGACACCGGACCCGCGTCGAGCGTGGTGGCGGAGATCGTCGCCGCGGGCGGAGCCGCGGTCGCCGACGGCAGTGACGTCTCGAGCCCGGCCGGCGCGCAGACGCTGGTCGACACCGCGGTCGAGCGCTTCGGTCGCCTCGACGTGCTGGTCAACAACGCCGGCATCATCCGGTGGGCGGGCTTCCCCGACGCCGACGCGGACAACCTCGACCGCCATCTCGCGGTCCACGTCCGCGGCTCGTTCAACACCGCCCGCGCCGCGTGGCCGCAGATGGTCGAACAGGGCTACGGCCGCATCGTGATGACCAGCTCTTCCGGAGTGTTCGGGCTGCCCACCAACGTGTCGTACGCCACCGCGAAGGCGGCGGTCATCGGAATGACGCGCAGCCTCGCCACCGCCGGCGCCGCCCACGGCATCCGGATCAACGTGATCGCACCCGCGGCGATGACGCGCATGGCGGGCCCGGGAGTCGACGACGCGCCCGACGCCACGCCGATGTCCCCGGCCCTCGTCGCACCGATGGTCGCCTTCCTCGCCCACGAGGACTGTCCGGTCAACGGCGAGGTCTACGTCGCGGGCGCCGGTCGCTTCGCCCGCATGTTCATCGCCCAGACCGACGGGTACGTGCATCCCACCCTCGAACCCACCGTCGAGGACGTCGCACAGCACTGGGCGGAGATCAACGACGAGGCGGGCTACCGCATCCCCGCCGACCTCGTCGACTGGCAGAACGCCTTCCTGGCGCACCAGTCACGATGAACGCTCCCGCAGCTCGCGCTTGAGGACCTTGCCTGAGGGATTCCGGGGCAGCTCGTCGACGAGGACGACGGCCTTCGGCACCTTGAACCGCGCAAGGTTGCGGCCACAGTGCTCGATGAGCTCCGCCGGCGTCGTGGTGGCGGTCGGGGTCAACACGACGTAGGCGACGGGAACCTCGCCCCACCGGTCGTCGGGCCGGCCGACGACGGCGACCTCGAGCACCGAACCGTGCTCGTAGAGGACGCGCTCGACCTCGGAGCTGGCGATGTTCTCGCCCCCGGAGACGATCATGTCCTTGAGCCGGTCGACGATCGAGAGGTAGCCGTCGGCATCCATCACCCCGATGTCGCCGGTGTGGAACCAGCCGCCCGCGAACGCGGCGCTTGTCGCGTCGGGATCGCGCCAGTAGCCCTTGAACACCTTCGGTCCGCGCAGCACGACCTCACCTCGCTCGCCGACGGGGACCGGTGTTCCACGTTCGTCCCAGAGCTCGAGTTCGAGGTACTGGCACGGCCGACCGACGCTCCCGAGCTTCGACACCGTGCTCTCGCGGTCGAGGAACGTGTCACCCGACACCGTCTCGGTGAGGCCGTACGCATCGGCGAACCACGCCGACGGGAAGGTGGTGCGCAGGCGCTCGATGTAGGGGATCGGCATCTTCTCGCCGCCCGCGATGATCACGCGTACCGACGAGAGATCGCGCGTCTCGATGCCGGGCACATCGAGGATCGCCCGGACCATGGCCGGCGCCGCCCACACCGTGGTGACGCGAGATCGCTCGATCTCGTCGACGACCCGCTCGGCGTCGAAGACGCGGTGAACGACGGTCGTCGCGCCCACCGCGATCATCGACGTGGTGACGAGATCGAGCGCGCCGACGTGGTACAGCGGCCCGCACGCGAGGCCGACGTCGTCGGCGGTGAACCCGAACTCGGCGATGTGCGCGTAGTTCTTCCACGCCAGGTTGGCGTGCGTGATCATGACGCCCTTCGGGCGTCCGGTCGTGCCCGACGTGTACATCAGTCGGTGCAGGTCGTCCGCCGCGGCGGGGGCGCGGGCACGCGGTGCGGCGTCGGCCCCCAGGTCGGCGAACCGCTCCCAGCCCGCGACATCCGCACCGCCGATGCCGATGCGGGCGAGGTCGTGGTCGAAGTCGGCGGTGGCTTCGTCGGCGAGCGCGACGAGCGCGTCATCGCACACGAGGGCACGGGCTCTGGAGTGCTCCAGGATGAATCGCAACTCGGGCGCGGCGAGGCGCCAATTGATCGGCATCGCGATCGCGCCGAGGTGGTTGGCGGCGAAGATCGTGGCCAGGAACTCGAGGTTGTTGTACGACAGCAATCCGACGACGTCACCGGTACCGACCCCGCGCGCGTGGAGACCGGCCCCGAGCGCCGCGGCCCAGTGCTCCATCCCCTCGTAGGTGACGACGTCGTCGCCGAAGACCGCGAGGGGTTTGTTCGGCGTGCGGCGCGGCATGGTGCTCCAGCACTCCGAACCAGCTCATGTCGGGCTGCATCGTCAGTGCTCCTACGGCGCGGCGTAGCCGCCGTCGACCACGATCGCCGACCCGGTCGTCCACCGGGAGGCGTCGCTCGCGAGGTACGAGTACGCGCCGACCAGATCGGCGGCGTCGCCGAGGCCGAGTGGGTGCTTGGCCGCGATCGCGTCGATCGCCTCCGGCGGGAGGCCCTCGTGGATGCCCGACAGGAACGTGCCGGGGCACACGCAGTTGACGCGTATGCCGTCGCGGGCGTACTCGACGGCACCGACCTTCGCGAGTTGGATCACCGCCGCCTTCGTCGCGCAGTACGGCGCGGCGTGCGACCACGCGGTGAGCCCGGCGACCGACGCGGTGAGGATGATCGACCCCGATTGCTGGGCGCGCATGACGGGCACCGCGGCCCGGATGCCATTGACCGCACCGAGGACGTTGACGCGGAACGCGCGCTCCCAGTCCTCGGTCGCGAGATTGTGGATGCGACCGTTCGGCGCGAGCACGCCGGCATTGCTGATCAACACGTCGAGCCGTCCGAAGCGATCCACCGCCAACCTGACGACGGCTTCGACGTCGGCGACCTCGCTCACGTCGGCCGGCAACGTCTCGACCGCACCGCGATGCGCCGGTAATCCGTCGACACTGGCGGCGAGCGAGGGGGCACTGACGTCGCTCAGCACGACGTCGGTGTCGGGTTCACCGGCGAACCGGTGCGACAACGCGGCACCGAGGGTTCCGCCCGCGCCGAGGATCGCCACGACGCGCCGTGCCGTCGTCATACGAGCAGGTATCCGCCGTCGACGGTGAGCACGGTGCCGGTCACGAACGCCGAAGCGTCGGAGGCCAGGAAGTGGTACACGCCGAACAGGTCGGCGGGTGCTCCCCAACGCCCCAGCGCGGTGTGGGCGAGCACACCGGCCCCGAGATCGGGGTTGTTCTTCCACGGTTCGACCAAGGGTGAGTCGAACCAACCCGGCGCGACCACGTTCACGGTGATGCCCTGGGGTGCGAGGTCGAGCGCGAGACCCTTGGCCAAGCCGACGAGGCCGGCCTTCGACGCGCTGTACGCCGCGAGCCCTTCGCGTGGCCGTTCCCCGAGGACGGAACCGGTGAAGATCAGGCGTCCACCGCCTGGCATCGCTCGAGCCGCGGCGCGGGCCCCGAGGAACGCACCGGTGAGATTGACCTCGAGGATCTCGCGCCAGACCGACGGATCGGTCTGGCGGGGCCCCGCCACGATGGGGGAGATGCCCGCGTTGCAGATCCACGCGTCGAGGCCGCCCCATTCGGTGACGGTGGCGTCGGCGACGGCTTCGTTGAAGTCCTCGTCGGTGACCTCGCCGGGGAGCACGAGCGACGGTCCCGGAAGTTCGTCGGCGACCGCCTTGAGGTCGACTTCGGTACGCGCGACGAGCGCGACCTTCGCGCCGCTCGCCGAGAACTCGCACGCGAGTAGTCGGCCGAGGCCACGGCTGGCGCCCGTGATCACGACCCGCTTGCCGGCCACGTCGCCGGCCGGACCCGGGGATGTGGGCAGGTCGGACTGCCGTGGCCCTGACATCGCGCTCCCTCGTTTGTACCGGTCAGTACAATACACGGCACATGCTCACCGACGCCGACCTCCTGGCGATGCATCGGCGGATGCTCCTGATCCGCGGGTTCGAGGAACGCGTGGCCGCCCTGTACCGCGACGGCGAGGTCCCCGGGTTCGTGCACCTGTCGATCGGCCAAGAGGCCTCCGCGGTGGGCGCGTGCTGGCCGCTCGGCCCCGCCGACGTGATCACCTCCACCCACCGCGGGCACGGTCACTGCCTGGCCAAGGGGTTGAGCCCGACCGAGATGTTCGCCGAGCTGATGGCCAAGGAGCAGGGCACGAACCGCGGCCGCGGCGGCTCCATGCACATCGCCGACCCGCACCTCGGGATCTTCGGCGCGAACGGGATCGTGGCGGCTGGGCTGCCCATTGCGATGGGCGCGGCGACGGCCGCCCAACTGCGGGCCGACGGCGGCGTGGCGGTGGCGTTCTTCGGTGACGGCGCGGTGGCGCAGGGCGCATTCCACGAAGCGGTGAACCTGGCCGCGGTGTGGCAGTCGCCGGTGATCTTCTTCTGCGAGAACAACGGGTACGCCGAGTTCTCCCCGGCTTCGACCCAGCACGCGGCGTCGCTCGAACAGCGCGCCGCGGGATACGGCGTCCACTACGTCGCGGTCGACGGCAACGACGTCGTCGCGACGGCTTCCGCGATGCGCGACGTCGTCGCGACCAGCCGCGCCGGAGGTGGGCCGACGATCGTCGAGGCTGCGACCTACCGCTGGCACGGGCACTACGAAGGCGATCCGCAGCGTTACCGGACGCGCGAGGAGATGGACGCGGGGAAGCGCGCGACCCGCTGCTCGTCCACGCGCGTCTCCTTCGCTCACAAGGCATCGACGACGACACCATCGACGCGTTGGCGACATCGGTGGCGCGCGAGCTCGACGACGCACTCGACGCGGCGCGGCACTGCACGAGCCCGGCCGCGTCGACCCTGCCCGAGTACGTGCTGCGGCCGCGGCCCGTGCTCGCCGAGCCCGCCGCGGCGGCCGACGACGCACCCGTGTTTCGCACCATGGACGCAGTCAACGCTGCCCTCGCGGCCGAGCTCGAGGCCGACGACCGGGTCTTCGTAGCCGGCATCGACGTCGGCGCCGGTGGCAACGTCTTCGGCCTCACCCGCGGGCTGCGCGATCGCTTCGGCGATCGCGTGCGCGACACGCCGATCTCCGAGACCGCGGTCATGGGCGTCGGCGTCGGCGCGGCGATGGCAGGCATGCGCCCCGTCGTCGAGCTGATGTACCTCGACTTCATCGGCGTGTGCCTCGACCAACTGCTCAACCAGGCGGCGAAACTGCCCTTCATGACCGGCGGATCCGCCCAGATGGGGCTCACCGTACGGACCCAGTTCGGGGCCGGGCGCTCGTCGGGCAGCCAGCACTCGCAGAGCCTCGAAGCCCTGCTCGCGCACGTTCCCGGGCTGACGGTCGTGATGCCGTCGACGCCGGCCGACACCTACGGGCTCTTGCGCGCCGCGATCCAGGATCCGAACCCCGTGATCTTCATCGAGAACCGGCTTCTGTACGGCATCAAGGGCCCGCAACCGCCCCCCGACCATCTCGTCCCGATCGGCCGGTCGGCCGTCGTGCGCGAGGGCACCGACGTCACCGTCGTCTCGGTCTCCCGGATGGTGCACGAGGCGATCGCCGCCGCCGAGTGTGTCGCGGCCGAGGGCATCTCGGTCGAGGTGATCGATCTGCGCACGGTGGCGCCGCTCGACGCGGCACCGATCCTGGAGTCGGTGGCGAAGACCAGCCGGCTCCTCATCGCCCACGAGGCGGTGGTGCCGTTCGGCATCGGTGCCGAGATTGCCGCGATCGTCGCCCGCGACGGCTTCTGGAACCTCGACGCGCCGATCGAACACGTTGGCGCCGCGGCCACGCCGCCGCCGTACGCACCCGAGCTCGAACGCGCGTGGCTTCCTGACCGCGACGACATCGCCGACGCCATTCGACGCCTCGCCGCCGCGTGAGGCGACGATCAGCAGCCCAGGGTGCGCGCGATCACCACGTGCTGGATCTCGTTGGTGCCTTCGCCGATCTCGAGCACCTTCGCGTC
The DNA here is from genome assembly GCA_963819735.1 of uncultured Actinomycetes bacterium. Classification (GTDB taxonomy): domain Bacteria; phylum Actinomycetota; class Acidimicrobiia; order IMCC26256; family DASPTH01; genus CAWFXC01. The sequence continues at coordinate 909,383 of CAWFXC010000005.1, forward strand.
GCAGTAGAAGCGGGCCACCGGCGAATCCAGCATGTAGCCGACGCCACCGTGGATCTGCACGGCTTCGGATGCCGCCCACGTCGCCACCCGACTCGCCTTCAGCTTGGCCATCGACGCTTCCTTGAGGAACCGTTGCCCGTTGTCGCGCAGCGATGCCGCGCGGTACGTGAGCCAACGCGCGGCTTCGAGCTCGGTGGCGATGTCGGCGAGCTTGAACTGGATCGCCTGGAACTCCGAGATGGGCCGGCCGAACTGCACGCGCTGGTGCGCGTAGTCCAACGCCAGGTCGAGCACGGCCTGGGTCAGGCTGAGCGACAACGCCGCAATCGAGATGCGCCCGACTTCGAGCGTGCCCAGGAATTGGCTCAGGCCCATCGCCGGATCACCGACGAGGTGTTCGTCGGAGACCCACACATCGTCGAAGTAGAGGTCGCGGGTGTCGAGACCGCGCCAGCCGATGCCGCGCATCTTCGGGCCGGTGGTGAAGCCCGGCGTGTCCTTCTCCACGACGAAGCTCGCGAAGGTCGGCCGGCCGTCGTCGCCCGCTTCGGTCCGGGCCAGCAGGGTCACCCCGAACGACATGTCGGTTCCCGCGTTGGAGATGAAGGACTTCCGGCCGTTGATCAGCCAGCCACCGTCGCCGCGCACTGCGCGCGTGGTGATGCCCCGTGCGTCGGAGCCCGCATCCGGCTCGGTCAAGCCGAATGCGCCGAGCACGCGTCCTTCCGCGAGCGGCCGCAACCAGCGCTCCCGCTGCCCGTCGTTGCCGAACAGGTACAGCGGCAACGATCCGATGGTCACGTGCGCCTGCCACGCGGCGGCCACCGACTGGTCGGCCACGCCGATCTGCTCCATGGCGGCGACGAAGCCGACCGTCGACATGCCGACCCCGCCCCACTCCTCCGGGATCAGCAAGCCGAGGAGACCCAACCCACCCATCTCGCGCAGCAGGTCGGTCGGGCAGCGGGCCTCGTCCCACGCCACCGGGGCGCGGGTGGCAATCTCCTTCTGGGCGAACTCGCGACAGAGGCCGACCAGATCGCGTTCCGACTCGGTGAGCGAGAAGTCCACGCCCGAATCCTATTGGACCGACCGGTACAACACCTGCTATCGATGTCATACCGACGTTGCGTGCGTCAGTCCGCGAACAGGAGCTGCATGATGGCGATCAATCGTGGGAATTCCCCGTACCGTCGCGGCAATCGGTACGAGCAGCTGCCCATCCCGATGGTGGCCGAGCACTGCATCCCCGTCGAGGCGGGGGCGGTCCAGCTGGTGGTGGAGTCCCGACAGCTGACGAACGAGATCCTCGCCGACACCTACCAGGGCGCGATCGACCCGGGAATCCACTTCGACGACTTCGGAGCCACGCTGCACGTGTGCGGCACTGCCGACGGCGTCGAGTACCTGCGCTTCGACTGCTTCGAGAACGAGCCGCACTACCACTACATCGAAGCCGCGGTCGGCGCGAACACGGTCGTGCGCATCGACGAGCTCGCGGTCGGTGACCCCATCGACTTCTCGCTCGCGTGCGTGGAGCACCATCTCCCCGACATGCTCCGCAACTGTGGTGTCGCCGCGTTGGCCGACGAGGTCGCCGGCCAACAGGACGTGGTGCAGGCCGCGGTCGATGTCGTCCGCGACCTGATGGCGAACGCGCGTCACGCGGTGGCGTGACGTCTCCGAGCTGATGAGCACGTTGACCACAGAGAAGCTCGGCCATACCGTCGGCGCCGAGGTCGTCGGTGTCGACTGCGACCGGTTGCTGCACGACGATGCGTTGCCGGCCGCCACGCTCGAAGCGTTGGAGGCGAACGGCGCGCTGGTGTTCCGCGACCTGCACGTCGACGACGCGACGCAGGTGGCGTTCAGCCGGAAGCTCGGCAAGGTGGAGGTGTTCGGCACGGGTGAGCATCCCGAGATCTTCCGGGTCACCCTCGACCCGACGAAGAACCCCGCTGCCGCATACCTGCGGGGCACGTTCGACTGGCATCTCGACGGCGCCACCGACGACATCCCGATCATGGCCACGGTGCTGAGCGCGCGTGCGGTCGCGGCGTCGGGTGGTGAAACCGAATTTGCCAGTACCTACGCCGCCTACGACGACCTCGCCGACGCCGACAAGGAGCGCTACCTCCAACTGCGGGTCGTTCATTCGTTCGAGGCGGCGCAGCGCCTGACCACCCCCGACCCGTCACCCGACGAACTGGCGATGTGGCGGATGCGGCCGGCCAAGACGCATCCGCTGGTCTGGCGACACCGCTCGGGGCGGCGTTCCCTCGTGCTCGGCGCGACCACCTCTCACGTCGAAGGGATGGACCCGGCCGAAGGGCGCGCGCTGCTCGACGACCTGGTGGCGTGGTCGACGACGCCGGAGCGCATCTACCGGCACGAGTGGTCGGTGGGCGACATGGTCATCTGGGACAACCGCGGGGTATTGCACCGCGCCTGCCGGTACGACGCGTCGTCGGCGCGCGACATGCATCGCACGACCATCGCCGGGGACGAGCCGATCCAGTGAGCGACGATTCGGCGCGACCCGTGGTGAGCACTCAGCCGCGCATCTCGCCGGTGCCGAGAGACGAGTGGACCGACGAAGTGGGACAGGCCATCGCGGCGCTGTTCCCTCCCGGGGCGCAACGACCGGCCCGGCGCCCGAATGGTGGTTCCCGGGGGAACAACGTGCTGGGCACGCTCGCCCGCCATCCCCAGTTGATGCGGGCGTACCACGTGTTCAACGGCCACATCCTCTTCACGACGTCACTCAGCCCGCGGCAACGCGAGTTGCTCATCCTGCGGGTCGCCGCGGAGCGCGACGCCGAATACGAGTGGGAGCAACACGTGATCCTCGCCGCGGAAGCCGGGCTCGACGACGACGAGATCGCCCGCATCGTCGACGGCCCGGACGCACCCGGCTGGTCGGTGGAAGACGCGGCTTTCATCCGGGCGGTCGACGAACTGCTCCGCGACGCCCTGATCACCGACTCGACGTGGGCGACACTGTCCCGCACCCTCGACGAGCACCAGTTGATGGACCTCGTCTTCACCGTCGGGGCCTACGACCTGCTGGCGATGGCCTTCCGGTCGTTCGGGGTCCAGCTCGACGAAGACCTCGGCCCGGGCGGCGTGAGAAGCCTCAAGCGGTGAACTCGGGCACGACCTCGCGTACGAACCGCTCGACCTGCGCGTCGCCGGACGCGGGCCAGCCGCACACGAGGTAGCCGTAGCCGGCGTCGCGCCACTTCGCGGCGTGTTGACGCGCGGTGTCGATGTCGTCGAGCGAGAGTGACCCGGCGCGGAGGATGTCGGACGGGTCGCGGCCCGCTTCGACCGCAAGCTGGTCGATGCGCGCGGAGGTGTCGCGAAGCGAGTTCGGCGTACCGAAGGCGTGCCACGCGTCGGCGTACCGGGCGACCAGCGGCAGCGTGCGGCGCGGGCCGGTCCCACCGATCCAGATCGGCGGGTGCGGTCGCTGTACCGGCAGTGGCCGGAGCTGCGCGTCGTGCAGGGACACGACCCGTCCGTCGTACTGGACCACGTCGCCGGTGAAGAGGCGGGTCAAGATCTCGAGCGCGTCCTCGAGCAACGCAAACCGTTCGGGGGTCGACGGGAACGGGATGCCGAGCTCGCGGTGTTCCTTCTCGAACCACGCGGCGCCGAGCGACAACTCGAGCCGACCGTGGGACGCGTGGTCGATGGTGAGCGCCTCAGCTGCGAACACCGACGGGTGCCGGTAGGTCACGCCGGTCACGAGCAGTCCGAGCCGGATGCGGGTCGTCACCCCGGCCAGCGCGGCGAGCGTGGTCACGCCCTCGAAGGTCTCGCCGGGGCCGTCTCCGTACATCGGCTGCAGGTGGTCGAAGCCCCAGGCCCCGTCGAAGCCGAGGTCCTCGGCGAGGTGCACCCGGCGCACCAGCTCGTCCCACGGCATCCGTTGCTGCGCGACGTCCAATCCGAATCGCATGGTCCGGAACACTGTCACAGGCCACGACGAAGCGCCGCCCCGCCACCGCGAACGCGGCGCCGATCTGGTGCCGGGTGATCTCACGCTACGTGTTCACATGACCGCCTTATGGGGCTATTGTTGGTTCTGCGGGACTTTGCGTCGCGCCGGTAGACCATTTCACCCACGCTCGACGCCCCTCCTCACGGCGGACAGTGCTCAGTCGGGAAGGCTCGGAGCATGAGCGACACCCAGGCCCAACGGCTGCAGGCCCTCTCGATGAAGGCGCGGATACGCGGTCTTCGCCCGCTGGTCAGCGCGTCCCGGCAGTCGCCGAGCCGCCCGTTGATCGAGCGCGACATCGAGCGGTGGGTCGTGGTGCGCGCCGGTGGCGATCTCCCCGGCATCGAGACGGCCTCGACCGACGACGCCCTGTGCGCGTACCTGGCCGTCTTCCACGAGTTCCGGAACATCTTCTACTACCGGCTCCAACAAGGCGGTGGGTCGGGAACCCTGATCGCCAAAGCGGCGCGGCGGGTCTGGCGCGACGTGCCCAGCTTCGAGCTGAGCTGTGGCGACATCGGACCGGGGTTCGTCGCCCGCCACGGGTACAGCACGATCCTGACCGCGGAACGGATCGGCGCGAACTGCCTGGTGCACCACGAAGTCACGTTCGGCTTCGACGAGGGCTCGGGCCGTTCGCCCCGCGTCGGCGACAACGTCTACATCGGCGCGGGCGCGAAGGTGCTCGGTGACGTGACCATCGGCAACGACGTACGCATCGGCGCGAACGCGGTGGTCATCACCGACGTCCCCGACGGCTGCACCGCGGTGGGCGTGCCCGCCCGCATCCGCCCGCCGTCGGCGCCGATCGCGCGCGGACCGGTCGCCGACGCCGAGGGGTAGCGGGCGCGGCAGCACGCGGACGCCGAGGTTGGACAGCGATGGAGTGTGCTGTCACGATGACGGCGGGAGGGCATCCCGAAGCTGAAGACGTACCCCAGCCGCCGATGTTCGTCGAGGACGCGCATGCGTGTAGCCAAGCCCGCCCGATGGTGTCTGGGAATTCGCTGGTGGCGCATGGACCGCCCCGACGGTGACTACCACGTCTGGGCCGTGCGCGTGCCTCGATGGCGGCGGTTGGGCGCGCGCCTGCCCGACTCGACACCGGACTGAACCGCTCGGAGTCGGGAGTGACCGCATGAACCTCGGACGGGTGAGCAGCGCGGCGTTGATGCTGTCGGGAGTCGCGGGAGTGCTCACACCGGCCAGCGTCGCGTCCGCCCTCGACCTCACCCCGGGCTCGCCGCGGGGCGTCGCCGAGACGCGTGCCGGCCTGGGCGGGACCTACGCGGCCCTCGGCGGGTGGGCGCTCGTCAGCCGGGACCCCGCGGCCCAGATGGCCGTCGGCGTCACCTGGCTGGGTGCCGCGGGCGTGCGCCTGGCCACGCTCGTCGTCGACCGCCCGCGCACCGACTGGGCGTTCTGGGGCTACCTCGCGGCCGAGATCGGCTTCGGCGCCACCGCCCTGGCGGCGGCGGCTTCGGGAGCTCGGCATCAACTCGGGACGCGCTGAGGCCGACACTTCTTCTCGGAAGTGACGCACGGGCTACGGCTCTCGATCGCGTTCACGCTCCTCTGCTTCGGAGTGCTCGAGGGTCTCGGCGGCCAAGACGTACGTCGTCGCGGCGCGCGACGTCGGCCGACCGATCACCTGGTAGCGCGGCGCGGTCACTCTTCGACGAACACGTTGTCCGACTCGCCCGAGAGCACCTGCTTCATCACCTTGCCGTTCGCGGTGCGGGGGAGCGGCTCGATGCGGAACTCGAGGATCGACGGCACCTTGTAGGACGCGAGCTTCTCGGCGCAGAACGCCAGCAGTTCGTCGACGGTCGGCGTCGCGCCGACGCGCAACACGACGACCGCCTTCACCTCCTGGCCGTACGTCGGGTCGTCGACCCCGTAGACGGCGGCTTCGGCGACGTCGGGGTGTTCGTCGAGCCGGTTCTCGATCTCGAACGGATAGATGTTCTCGCCGCCGCGGATGATCAGGTCGCGCAGCCGTGACGCGATGAAGAGGACGCCGTCCTCGATGCGGCCGAAGTCGCCGGTGCGGATCCAGCGACCGGCGAGGATCGTCTCCGCGTTGGCCGCGTCGTTGTGCCAGTAGCCGAGCATCGACTGGCAGCTGCGGGCCTCCACGTTGCCTTCCGCACCCTCTGGCAGCACCGCGCCGGCGTCGTCGGTGATCCGGAGCGTCACCGTCGGCAACGCCGGCCCCACGCACTCCGGCGCGGCGCGGAGCATCCAGTTGGGCGCGAAGCTCAGGAGCCCGGTCTCGGTCGATCCGTACCCACTCGACATCGTCCCTTCGAGGTGCGGGAAGCGCTCCTCGGTCTGCCGGATGATCGCGGGCGGCGTCGCCGAGCCCCCCACGCCGACGCTGACGAGCTGGCGGGGGTCGAGCGTCTCGCTGTCGGGGTGCTCGAGCAGCCGCACGATGTGGGTCGTGCCCCCACCCCACATGCCGACGCCTTCCTGCTTGGTCAGCGCGATGACCGCCGCCGGATCGAAGCGTCCGAGCGGCCACACGCTCTTCGCCCCCGTCATCACCGAGCCGACGACCATGGACAGGCCCGAGACGTGGAACAGGGGATACGGCGCGAGGCGCACCGGTGGCGGGCCCGTCGGTGCGGTCCGGCCGGCCAGGGCGGCGCCGCGCGCGCCGGTGAACGACTGCGCCATCAGGTAGGCGACCACGGCCCGATGCGACAGGACCGCGGCCTTCGGGCGACCGGTCGTGCCGCTGGTGAAGATGAGCATGAAGGGATCGTCTTCGGCGATGGGGGAATCCGGCAGCGCGGTCACGCCCGCCTCCGCGACGCTCGCGAAATCGCGTTCGACGATCACCGTCGGCACGCCGGGGTCGCCCTCGAGCCGGGCGCGGCGCTTCTCGTCCATGATCAGCAGGGTCGGGCTGGTGAGCTCGATGGCCGTGCGCATCTCGGCGCCGGTCCACCAACCGTTCATGGCGACGAGGACCGCGTTCAGGCTGGCGCAGGCCCAGAACGTCAGGACCCACTCGGGACAGTTGGCGGCGCAGACCGCCACCCGGTCGCCGGCGCCGACCCCGTGGCGATCACGGAGCCCCGCGGCGAGCGACGCGACCTCCTCCGCCAATTGGTCGAAACGGAACCGGCGGCCGTCCCCGAACACGTAGCAGTCCCGCTCGCCGAAGCGTGCGCTACCGGCGAGCACCTCGCGCAGCGAGCGTGCCCGCTGACGGAAGACGGGGAGTCGTTCACCGAGTACGTCCTCGTCGATCAGCTCGAAGGCCTGGCCCGGCGCGGTCAACTGCTCGGTCACGCGCTGGATCTCGAGGAGACGCGCGTCACCGGCGAAAGGGGTCGTCATGCCCGCAGTTCTATCGCGCCGTCGCGGGCAGGGGCACCAGCCGCGGGAACGGACATCGCTTGTCGGCCCGACTCCCGGAGTTTCAACACTTCGACAACTCTTGCCGCGTGCGACCGCGGCCCGCGCGCGGCTGGTTACCGTGCAGGTCGATGCTCGCGTCGTCGGTCCACGCCACTGCTCGGCGCATGTAGGACGCACCGATGCGATCACGTGCCGTCGTCCTGTGTTCGTTGCTCGTGTTCGTGGTGGTGCAGGGTGCCGCGACTCCCGCGGGCGCCGACACCGCGTCGGACCTGGCCGCGGCCCGGCAGAAGGTGGCCGACGCGCAGGCCGCGGCCGACGCATCGGCAGCGGCCCAGAGCAACGCCGAGGGCCGGTACGAGGAGCTCCAACAGCGGATCACCGCGCTGGAGAACGTCATCCAGGCCGCCCAGGCGCGCGCCGCGGTCTTGCAGAGCTTCGTACGCCAACGCGCCGTCGCCGCTTATACCCAACACGGCAACACGAAGCTCGACGTGATGTTCTCGGCCGACAGTCCACTCGACGCGGCGCGCCGTGCCGAACTGCTCGACCATGCCAACCAGGACGACAACCTCGCGGTGAAGAAGCTCGCGGCGGTGCGGGCCGACCTCAGCACCCAGGAGAAGGAAGCGCAGCAACAACGCGACGAAGCGCAGCAGGTGAAGGATCAACTCCAGGCGAAGAACGCCGCGATCCAGTCGAACCTCGCCGCCGCCAGCGCGGCGCGTGACCAACTGGCGGCACTCCTCGAACGCGAGCAGGCGAACGCCGCCGCCGCAGCCGAACTCGCCCGTCTCCGCGCGGTGCAGGCAGCGAGCCAGGCCGCGCCGTCGAACGGCGGTGGCGGTCAGAACGTCAGTGCCGGCCAGGTGATCGCCAATCCCGGTGGCGGTTCGTTCCAGTGCCCGGTCGTCGGCTCCGCCTACACCGACAGCTACGGCCCCCGAGGTGGCGGCTTCCACTACGGCATCGACATGTTGGCGCCCACCGGAGTCCCCGAGGTCGCGGTGAAGGCGGGCACGGTGAGCTACATGGCGATGGACGGCGACGGTGGGAACGAGGGCTACCTCGCCGCCGACGACGGCAACGTCTACTACTACGCCCACATGTCGCAGTTCGTCGGTGGACCGCGCGCGGTGGCGCAGGGCGAAGTGATCGGGTTGGTGGGATCGACCGGCGACGCCACCGCGCCGCACCTGCACTTCGAGATCCGCATCGGCGGCGCGAACGGGCAGAAGATCGACCCGTACCCGACGCTCAAAGCCGCGGGGTGCTGATCCGGCCGTGGCGCTGAGGACCTTCGGCTAAGGCCCTTCGTCCTTGGGCCCTTGTCCCCGACCCGCGGGAGTGGCACAGTCTTACTACTCGTTCAGCCTCGGGGGATGGAGGGCGAGATGACGCTTCGACGTTGGTTGGCGCTGGGTGGCGTGGTGGCCCCGGTCCTCATCGTGTTGGGCTTCACGGTCGTCGGGGGGAGCACGCCCGACGACAAGGCCAGCGCCGCGAAGGTGGTGTCGTACTACCGGGACCACAAGGACGCGAGCATGGTCGCGGCGTTGATGGTCGCCATCGGTGCGGTGCTGCTCGTGCTCTTCGCGGCCCGGCTGCGTGAGGTATTGCGGGGCGGTCGGTCGGGGAGTGACCTGCTCCCCATCACGGTGTTCGGGGGCTTCCTGATCCTCGCGACCGGGCTGCTCCTCATGGCCCTCGTGCACTTCGCACTGGTGCAGGCCGCCGATCATCGCTTCGCATCACCGGCGCAAACGCTCAACGTCCTCGACAGCAACGACTTCTTCGTTCTCCTCGGAGGGATGTGCCTCGTGATGCTGGCGTCGGGCATCGCGATCGTGCGCCGTCCGGTGCTGCCCCGGTGGCTGGGTTGGACGGCGATCGTGGTCGCGGTGTTGTCGCTCGCCGGACCGGCCGGATTCTTCGGCCTGATCCTCGGCACGGTGTGGATCTTCGTCGTCGCGATCCTGATCTTCACCCGCGACGACGAAACGGTGGTCGACGAGGTCGACGTCACCGAGGTGGTGGTGAGCTACTGACGTCTCGGTCGTCCCGCCGGCGGGACGACCAGCGTCAGAGGTTGCGCCGGAGCAGTGAGTGGACGCGTTCCCAGTGCAGCTCGGAGGCGGCGCGGTCGTAGCGTTCGCCGGGCGGCGCGAACCCGTGCACCGCGTCGGTGATGCGGTCGAGCGTGTAGCTGACCCCGGCCGCGTCGAGGGCGGCCTCCATCACCGGGATGGTCTCGGGCGGCGCGCTCTGGTCGGGATCGACCCACGCGAGGTGGATCTCCGCGCGCACGCGATCGAGGCCGCGATGCGGCGAGTCGTCGGTGTCGCGCACCAGGCGGCCGCCGTGGATCGATGCAGCGGCCGCCACCCGTTCCGGCAACTCGCGCGCCAGCGCGATGGCGAGGCCTCCGCTCATGCAGAAGCCGACCACGCCCACGTCGCCGTCGTCGGCGGCCGCGTCGTCGGCCGCGACCGAGAGCAGCGCCTCGGCGTCGCCGACGATGTTGGTCAGGGTGACGGTGCCCATCAACTCTCGCCGCGCCTGCATGTCGGCGTCGCTCGAACCGAACTCGCGGAACGGTCCTCCGCGATAGAAGAGGTAGGGCAGCATCACGTAGTAGCCGGCGGTGGCCAGTCGTGACGCCATGTCCTTGAGCGCGGGACGGACGCTCGGCGCGTCCATCAGGTAGAGCACCACCGGGTGCGGTCCGTCGTGCTCGGGGTGGAAGATGAACGCGGTCATCGTTCCGTCCGGCGTCGCCACCTCGATCTGTCGTTCGATCATGTGCGTCAGTCTCGCATTCGGGGTCGGCGCGCTCGGGTCGGCTACGGGACGAGCGCGATCTTGCCGCGCACGTGGCCGGCGGCGACTTCCCGGTGCGCGGCGGCCGCTTCCGCGAGCGGGTAGGTCCGCGCGACGAAGACGGTCAGCGTGCCCGCGGCGACCCGGTCGACGAGCTCCAGACGCGCCGCGCTCCGCACCTCCGCGCCCGGGTCGGCGCCCGGCGCGCCGCCGAGGACCTTCACCCCGGCGGCGAACGCGGCCCGAGTGCCCACGATCGTCGTGAGGCGCGCCGGGTCGCGCAACACGGCGCGCGAGACCTCGAGCGCTTCCGGCGTTCCGACGCCGTCGATCGCGGCATTGATGCCGTCGGGTGCCGCGTCCTGCACCCGCGCCAGCAGGCCGGGTCCGTGCGCGACCGGCTCGGCACCGAGCGAGCGCAGGAAGGCGTGGTTCGTCTCGCTTGCCGTCCCAATCACGCGCGCCCCGCGGTCGAGCGCGATCTGGATCGCCGCGACGCCGACGCCTCCGGCCGCGCCGTGGAAGAGCAGCGTGTCGCCGGGGCCGACGGCGACGGCCGTCAACGCGTGGATCGCGGTGACGCCGACGAGCATGAGCCCCGACGCCTCCGTCCACGGCATCCCGGGCGGCTTCGGCACGACCGATGTGGCCGGTACCACGACCCGATCGGCGTACGCCCCGTCGATGCGGAACGCGATCACCTCGTCGCCCACCGAGACCGGACCGCGGGGGCCCACGGCCGCGCCGCCGATCGCCTGTACCACTCCCGACGCCTCGGAGCCGAGCGCCAGAGGGAACTGCGGGGCCGGCCCGAATCCGCCTCCGTAACGCTTGTAGTCGACCGGGTTCACGCCGGCGGCGCGGACCTGGAGCAGGACCTCGCCCGGGCCGGGCTCGGAATCCGGCGCTTCGACCAGAGCGAGCACCTCGGGCCCACCGATGCCGGTGGCCACCACGCGGCGCTTCATACCGGTCGGGGACGTTCGGCCGGAGCCGGATTCGCGGTCTTACGCCGACTCGGCCTGGGGTTCGGCCTGGGCCACCCGGGTGACATGGATGCGCCACTGCGTACCGTCGTCGGTGACGACATCGAGCGTTTGGCTGATGTCGCTCGGCATCGAGATGACGTCGACCGACTCGACCCCGGTGTTCGTGTTGAACGCCGGGTAGAGGATCAGATCCAGGAAGTCGTCCACTCGCATGGCTGCTCCGTGCTGTTGTTCAGTTCGTGCCGGTCCCACGCGTTGTCGAGCGTATCGTGCCCTGCCCCGCCGACTGCCCCATTCGCGGCCTCGGGATGCGATGCTCGTGCCATGAAGTATCTCTTCCTCGTCCTGTTGGTGGGGCTGCTGGCGTGGTCGGTGATCGCGATCATGCGGCGACGAGGGCGCACGTACGTCGCCAAGCGCGGCTTCGGGATCGGGGCCGATCTCGGGACGCTGTCCGACAAGCCTCGAGTGCGGGTCGAGGCCGTCACCAGTGCGGGGCCCGATCAGGTCCGGGTCGTGCTCCGGCCCGAGCGCGGGTCCGGCGATGGCTCGGAGCTCAGCGCCCCTGATCTCGATCTCGTGGTGCACCTCCGGGAGGACGAGTTCGGATTCGAGCTGCTGCACGAGTGGAAGCGGGCCGGGAGCTCGATCGCCATCGTCATCCCGCCCGGAAGTCCGCTCGTGCGCCTGCGGTCGGTCGACGATCTCCAACCCCTCACGCTCCGCCAGGTCGACGGGACATGAAAGCGGAGCCCCTGCCGACGCAGGGGCTCCGCTGTTGGTCGACGGGCGGTCCCCCCGGGCAGGGAAGGGGCCGATCCGCCTCCATGGTGCATCCGCGTGGCCGAGCGGCAGTCGCGGACGGCGTGGTCGGGAGCGGCGTTTCGTGCGTGCTGTGCGCCCCGCGCCCGTCCTTCGACTCCCCGTCTACCCAGCTTGAGGTAGATCTGGCCGCAGGGCCGATCTTTCCCGGGCTACGGGCAGGCGATGATCTTGAACGAATCGCCGGCGGGCCACGCCGCCAGGCCGGTGACGCGGGCGGCGTCGACCGACGACGGCATGTCGCGGCATCCGTAGAGCTCCGCCATGGCGGTGGCCATCGCGCTGAAGTAGGGACCGAACGCATCGGCGTGCTCGCGCACGTAGGCCGCGTACGCGGAGACCGTCGCCTTGGCGGTGGTGTCGGACTTCGCCTTCAGCTCGATCACGACGAGGGCGCCGGTCTCGAGATCGACGGCCACGACGTCGAGCAGGCGTCCGGTCTTGCCGAAGTCGATGCGCCACTGACCGGTGATGAACCGCAGGTTGGCGGGGAACCCGGAGAGGCGTAGGCCGCTGCTCAGCGCGGACCGGATCGCCCGCGCCTCGATCTGGCGCTCGGCCGAACGGCTGGGGGTCAGGCGCTTCTTGGCCAGCACGGCCACGCGGTCGTCGAGCTCCTTCGCCACCTGCTCGGAGGAGGTGTCCGGGGCGAAGATCCCGCCCACACCGATCAGCGGCTTGTCGGACAACGGGTCGAGGTCGACGGGCTGGAATCCCTTCTCCACGATGCGGAAGTACGTGCCGCCGATGCGGTCGTCGGCATCGAAGAGCTCGACGATCTCACGGAACCCCGGGCTGGCCATGGCCGTCACCGCTTGCCAATGACCGTCGCGCACCGGCGACGGCGCGGTCGCCGCGAGCTCCGTCGGGCCGCTGGTCTCTGAAACTGAGCTGGTCATGTCCCCATTTTCTTGTTCGCGATCGAAGGTGATCCCATGACCTTAGGCACCCGAACCCGGTTTCGGGTGCCCCCCGCCTGCGTAAACGGCTGCGAGGTAGCTTTCCGGCGTGGCCGAGCTGCGGTGTCGTGTCGACGAAGCGGTCTGGCAGGCCCTCCACGAGCAGGCGGCGAGCAGCGGCGCGCCCGTCACCCACCTCGTGAACCGGGCGTTGGCGGAGTTCCTCGGGATCGAGCACCACACGCTGTACCAGGTGTCGACCGCGGGCGCCCTGGTGGAGGGGGTCTACCAGGGGGCGGTCACCGTCGGGCGCCTGCGCGAGCACGGCGACTTCGGTCTGGGCACGTTCGAGAACCTCGACGGCGAGATGGTGGTCCTCGACGGCGACGTCTACCGGGTGGGATCCGACGGCACCGTGGGTGAGGTCAGCGACGACTCGCTCACCCCGTTCGCGCTGGTGGCCCGCTTCGGGTCGGCGCGTTCGGTCACGCTGCCCGCGGTCGACGACCTCGACGCGCTCACCGCCGCACTCGACGGCCTGCGCACGTCGGGCAACCTGTTCTTCGCAGTGCGGGTCGACGGCCGGTTCGACCACGTGCACGTGCGGGCGGCGTGCCGCACTGCGCCGGGTGTGCCCCTGGTGACCGCCACCGCCCACCAGGCGGAGTTCGAGCTCGAGGCGGTGAGCGGCACGATGGTCGGTTTCTGGTCGCCGCCCTACGCGTCCGGTTTCGAGGTGGCCGGCTACCACCTGCACTTCCTCACCGACGACCGCCGCGCCGGTGGCCATGTGCTCGGGTGCCGGGGCGCGAGCCTCCAGGCCCGGGTGCAGGAGGAGGGCGAGATCCACCTCGCGTTGCCCGACAACCGCGCCTTCCTCGGTGCCGATCTCGACGGCGACCCGCGCGCCGATCTCGACCGCGCCGAGCACTGACATCCCTGCTCGCGCGACGCCTCTGACGACGGTGCTCTCGACGTCCTGACGACGTGGTGTCGCCGCGCGAAATTGCTGACAGGATACGGCGGTTCGCGCACGGACGGATCGAGTGCAACACCCGGACGAGGATCCGGGAGAGGGGGAGTCGATGAAGTTCTCGATGATCTTCGAGGCGCAGGTGGAGTTCGGCAGCCCGGACGTCGAGCACCAGCAGATCCTGAATTGCGTCGACCAGGCCGTCTACGCCGAGGAGATGGGCTTCGACGGGATCTGGGCCGTCGAGCACCACTCGCTGGTCGAGTACTCCCACATGAGTGCGCCCGAGATCTTCCTGAGCGCGGTGGCAGCGAAGACATCGCGCATCCGCGTCGGTCATGCCGCCGTGTGCATGCCGTTCGGCTACAACCATCCGGTGCGCGTCGCCGAGCGCGCCGCGATGCTCGACGTCATCTCGGGCGGTCGGCTCAACCTCGGCGCGGCGCGTGGCGGCACCGCGCAGGAGATGTCGTTGTGCGGGGTCGACCCCGAGCTCACCGTTCCGCAACTCAAGGAAGCGTTGCGCTTCATCGGCCACTGCTGGCGGGAGGACACCATCGAATGGGACTCCGACCTCCTGCAGATCCACTCACCGGAAGGCCGACCCGCCCACACCGTGGTGCCCCGACCGGTGCAACGGCCGCACCCGCCGCTCTTCCTCGCGTGCACCAACCCGGAGACGGTCAAGCGCGCCGCGTCCTACGGCGTCGGGCCGATGGTGCTCGGCTTCGGCGGCCCCGAGGTGATCGGGGGCATGCGCAAGATGTTCGACGAAGAACGCACCGTGCGCGATCCCGAGCAGGTGGTGTCGCCGGGTCACATCAACGACGAGTTCGTTGCGCTGTGCCCGACGTTCCTCATGGAAGACCGCGAGGAGGCGCTCAGAGTGGGTGCCCGGGCGCTGCGGTTCTTCGCCGAGGCGATCACGCACTGGGCCGCGCCCAACGGGGTCGCACCGGCGCGCGGCACCGACCAGGTCGACAACATCGCGTTCATGCGCGAACACCTGGCCGCCGCCAACGAGGCAGTGGCGCGCGGCGACGCGCCGCCTCAGCGCGGCATCCCCGCTCTACGGTCTCGATCACGCGCTGGGTGACGCCGCCACCGCGATCGCCTATGTGCAGCGACTCGCCGACGCGGGCGTCGACAACGTGATGTGTCTCATCCAGATGGGCACCCTCACCCAGGACCAGCAACTGGAGACCATCCGTATCTTCGGCGAGCACGTCATCCCCCACTTCCGGGCGCAGCCCGCGACGGCAAGCGCCGGCGCGGCATGAGCGGATCCGGCGAGATCCGGCATCGTCACGTCGAGACCAACGGCATCCGCATGCACGTGGCCGAGTCGGGGCCCGACGATGGACCGGCGGTGGTGCTGTGCCACGGATTCCCCGAGTGCTGGTACTCGTGGCGCCACCAGCTCCACGCCCTCGGCGAAGCCGGATTCCACGTGTTGGCGCCCGACCAGCGCGGCTACGGCACCACCGACATGCCGGCCGAGATCGACCAGTACACGCAGCTCCATCTCGTCGGCGACATCGTCGGGCTGCTCGATGCGGTGGGGATCGAGCGCGCCGCGGTGGTGGGTCACGACTGGGGCGGCCCGGTGGCGTGGCACTGTGCCCTGCTCCGCCCCGATCGCTTCCACGCGGTCGCCGGGCTCAGCATCCACTTTGGTGGCATCGCACCCGTGAGCTATCCCAAGGTGAAGCCGACCGACGGCATGCGCGCCGCGTTGGGCGACGGCTTCCTCTACATCCTCTACTTCCAGGAGCCGGGCGTCGCCGAGCGTGAGCTCGACGCCGATCTGCGTCGCACGCTGCGCACGATGCTCTACGCGTTGTCGGGTGACATCCCGCGCGACGAGTACCGGTTCTTCGATCCGACCGCGCGTTCGATCGCCGACCTCGTGAACGAACCGCCCGGTCCGCTCGACTGGCTCTCCGACGCCGACCTCGACGCGTTCGTGGAGTCGTTCTCGCACCACGGCACGTTCTTCGGTGGCATCAACTGGTACCGCAACATCGATCGCAGCTGGGACCTCCTCGCCTCATTCGCGGGGCGGAAGGTCGAGCAGCCGGCGCTGTTCATCGGGGCCGAGTTCGACTCGATCTTCGGTCAGACCGAAGAAGCGGTGTTGGCGACTCGTTCTGCGGTGCCCAATCTCCGCGACCCGGTCTGGGTGAAGGGCTCCGGCCACTGGATCCAGCAGGAGGAGCCCGAGATCGTCAACCAGGCCCTGCTCGAGTTCCTGCGCTCGCTGCCGGGGTAGGCAACCCGAGGATCCCGATCGTGTCGTCGGTCGTGGCCACCGGGCGCCCGACCGCCGCCGCCAACGCGACCGCTTCGTCGACCAATTCGACGTTGGTGGGTTTGCGCTCGGGATCGAAGTGTTCTTCGAGCCCGACGTGGAGGTGACCGCCGAGCTCGAGTGCGAGCCGGGCGATCGGGGTGGCCATGAGGTCGCCTCCCCACACCGACACCGACCACGGGAGGCCGGTTCCTTCGAGCATGTCGAGGTATGCGAGCAGTGCGTTGCGGGTGGGTGGCAGGCCGAAGGTGGTTCCCCGGCCGCGCGCCATCATGCCCCACTCACCGCCGAAGTAGAGCTTCACCATCGCGCCCGCGGGGAGTCGCCCGGCCCGGTGGTAGGCGAGCACGCACTGGAGGAAGCCCGGCTCGTAGATCGCGAGCGCGGGGGCCAGGCCGAGCTCCTGGCAGAACTCGAATGAGTAGCGGATGTCGGCGTAGGAGTTGGCGTAGACCCCGCCGGCGGGGAGCCCGTCGGCATCGGGGGTTCCGATGTTCGTGGAACCGGGGTCGACCACGCCCATCCGCAGTGGGACCGCCTCGGCCACGAGGCGCACGTGCTCGTTCTTGCTCGGGGCGTCGGGTGCTGCACACAGGGTGGGATACCAGAGCGCGTCCGGGCGCTCTTCGAGCAACGGTACCCAGGCCTCGAGGTAGGCGCGGGCCGCGGCTTCGCCGCGCAACATGATGTCGTCGTTGTGGGCGTGGATGATGGCGGCGCCGGCGTCGAGGCACGCGAGCGCGTCGGCGCGGATGGCGTCGGGCGCGAGCGGAACGTGTGGGTTGCGGTCGGGCTTGGTCATGCCGTTGATGGCCGCTTCGATCACGACCGGCGTGTCGGTGTGGTCAGTCATGCTTCCTCATTCCGGATCCGGTCAGGGGTTCGGCCGACGCGGCGGTGAGGCGCGCGATCAGCTGCGGTGCCAGCTCGCGCGCCACCGCCTCGATCTCGTCGGGGGTCCAGATCGCGAGGGGGATGTGCGGGTAGTCGACGGTGACGAATCCGTAGTCGGGCATCCCGCTGACCCGGGCCATGGCCCGCGCGGTGCCTTCCATCGAGGCATGGACGATCGCCACGCTCGGGATCCCGGCCCACTCGAGTTCGACGGAGTCGCGCAAACTGCGCGCACTGCACGAGCCTCAACCGCCGAACCCGGCCACGGCCACTGTGACCTGTGAGATCAGCCGCTCCCAGTCGATCGGGTCGGGTGGTACCGACACGCTGGGCTTGCGGACCGCCACCGCACCCTGCAACCCGGCCGAGCGGTCGAGCTCGCGGTAGACGGCCTGGAGGACGGCGTCGCTCTCCCCGAGACCATTGGACACCAGTCCGATCACCGCCCCGCCGATCGAGGGCAGCCGGCGCGCCGTTCCCTGGGTGGGGGTCTTGAGCGGCCCGCTGGTGGGGTCGAGCCCGATGAGCTTGGATCCGGTCATGTCGAAGGTCCGATCATCTGTGTTCCCCATCCGGGGGACAGCCGAAAACTCTCGACCTGAAGTTGAGATCGAGACTCAACGTGTACTTCATGTCGAGAGGGAATCGTCAGGCACAACTGGCTCGGTGATGGCCCAGGCCAGGTGGGGGAACAGGATCCAGCTCTCGGCCATGCCCGGGCCTCCGGCCGCGACGAGCAGGAGGCCCTCGGGCTTGCCCAGCTTCACCTGACCCTCGCCCGGTTGGGGATCGGCCTTGAGCCGCGGCCACAGGTAGGCCCGGGCGTCGGCCTTCGACCAGCCGGCCTCCACCAGGTAGCGGCGGTGCTCGGGGCCCATCACCACCATCACGTTGGTGTCGTCGCCCAGCCACACGTCGCCCGCGGTGCCCCGCTGGCGGATCGACCGGGCGAGCGAGTCGAGGATCCCCTCCGGGGTGCGGCTGACGAAGTCGGTCGAAGGGGCCATCGTCATCAGGGAGTGGACGGTTACCGCGCTGGTGCCGGCGGGGATGCCCCGTTCGACGCTCAGGGGCAGCCACGGGCTGCCCTCTTCGTCTTCGCCGAAGCAGAACGAGTACCGGGCGGGCGTGGAGAACGTGCCGCGATCGAGGAAGTTCGGAACCGCCCGGCACACGTTGCGGATCACCAGGCGCAGGGCCCGGCCGATGGTCGCGTTGGCGCGCCAGCCTGGCCCGAAGCAGCCGGCGGTGCAGTTCACGTCGAGACGGGTGCGGGCCGGCCCGTTGATCACGACGACCTGGGCCGCGCCCGACAGGGTGCCGGTGGTGCTGTGGCAGTTGCCCTTCTCGTGGAGGTGGGCCCGGACCGCCGCGACCACGACTGGCATGTAGTCGCTGCGGCACCCGGCCATCACCGCGTTGATCGCCACGTGCTCCGCGGTGACCGTGACCTCGCGGGTGGGGACGGTGCCGACGATGGCGCCGGGTTCGAGCGCGGCGGCGGCCAGGAACTCGTCGACCAGTTCGGGGGTGGGCGGCACCACCGGGAGCCCGTCGGTCCAACCCCGGTCGTAGTAGTCCTCGAGCAGATCGGCGTAGTCGCGGTACTCGTGGCGCGGCGCCTGGAGGGTCACGTCGAGATTGAAACAGATGCCCGCCGAGCCGACAAACGCAGCCGTCCTCGGTGGGCGGCTCGGTTCATGCCGGCCCGGGTTCGTCGCCGAAGGCGGCGGTGCTCCTGTCGTCGGCTGCACCGTCGACGAAGACGACCCGATTGGTGCGCACCGCCGGCACGGTGGTGCCGGGCACCACGATGCCGACCAGGTTGAGCGGATCGGTGGCGTTCACCGTGACCCGCTCACCGGTGCGGGGGAGCTTGCGCGCCTGCCGCGAGCTGCTCGATCGCTCCCGGCAGTGCGTACTGCTCGCCGCTGAACCCGGTGACGAACCGGCCGCCCCGCACGAGCCCGCGGTCTTCGAGCCGGCGCAGTGCCCACTGGATGTCGCGCCACGGGAACCTGATCGAGTCGTGGACCGCGAGATCGCGGAACACCACCCCCCATCGGTTGAGCAGGAGCTCGGCCACGGCTTCGGCGAGCTCGTCGCGATCGGCACCCAGGTCGGCGTCGGCGGGTGTGGGATCGGCGGGCGGTACCAACGACCAGCGGCCGGCGGCTGCGGTGGCCGTCCGGGCACCGCGGGCCAGCCGCGAGAAACGGCGTACCTCGGGTGCGCGCTTCCCGTGCGCGACGCGCGCACGAATGGCGCCGAAGCCGTCGGACATCACGAGCCCGCGCGCGACGCCGTCCCACAGCGCTCGTTCGACGTCTTCGGGGAGACGGTTGGTGGCACTCCCCAGCTCGGAGGCGAAGCACGCGCCACGATCGCGGAGCACCTCGAGCATCTCGGCCGTGCCTCCTATGACCGGCTCGGCGGGATCGGCGCCCGCGCGCGCGGCCGGGAGCAGCCACTCGAGGTCGGCGCGACACACGAGCGAGATGGGCGTGGCCTTCGACGGCGCGACTGCCGGTGCGTCGATGTCGCGCGCGGGCGGCGTCAGGCGGAGCCAGGCCACCTCGCCGTCGTGACACAGGCGATCGAGCCACGCGCCTTCGTAGCGGCGCAGGCGGGCACCGAGGAGATCGGGTTCCCAGGCCACTGCGGCGGCGTCGTAGCCCTGGAGCTGCTCGATCACGGTGAGCAGCCCGGCCTCGCCGACCAGTTGGGTGCCCGGTGCGACGTGCTGCCAGCGCAGCAGGAAACGCATGAAGTCCTGCGCGGTCGCGGGCTCGACGCCCTGCCGGCGGGTGCGCCGCGAGTAGGAGTGCATGCGGGCGAGCAGCCGACGCGACACCCACTCGGTCGTGACCGCGGCTTCGGTGTAACGGCCCTGGAGCACGAAGCCCCTCTGCTCCAGGTAGGCGAGGCCGGCGGCGACGCGCGGTTCGCTGATGGCTACGGCCGTGGCCAGTTCGTCGGCGGTGGTGATGCCGGTGATCTCGAGGTGCCCGCGGAGCACCGAGGCGATTGCTTCCTCGTCGCCGTCGAAAGCGCGGGTGGCGTCGGCGACGCGTTCGGTCGCGCACCAGTGCTCGGCCCCGCTGCGCTCGATGGCGCGACCGCGCCCGCGCGCGACGAGCTCGTCGAACAACGCGCGCCAGTCGGGGCGCGCGCGCATCACCACCACCGACGACAGCAGGTCGTGGAGATCGTCGGCGACCGTGGGCTCGGGCGTGATCTCGAGGTGCACCTGTTCGATGGCGGCCGCGTCGAGCGCACCGATCGACGCCAGATCGACCGCCAGCCCGCGCCGCAACGTGACCGCGTTCGTGCGCCGGTTCTGGAGCTCTTCGTCGTCGAGGAACGCGTACGGGCGAGCGGTGAGGATCTCGTGTGACAGCACCGACGGTTCGGTCGTGTCGACGAAGTGCACCGCGACCTCGCCCGACTCCATGTGTTCGAGCAGGCTGCGGATGCCGTCGATGTCGAGCGCCTCGTGCAGCGTGTCGGCAATGGTCTGGCGGACGAGCACGTGGTCGGGGATCTCGACCGGGCCCGTGATGTTCTCCTGGCAGGCGGCGGCCTGCGGGAACACCGCGGCCATGAGATCGTCGGACTCCATGCGCTGGATGGGCGGGGGATTACGCCGGCCGTTGCGGAACCGCAGGACCATGAGCGACCGGTTCAGGTTCCAGCGCCAGCGGGACAGGAACATGGGGGAGTCGAGGATCGCCTGGCGCAGGGTGTCCTCGACCGTGGCACTGGTGACGTAGTGCGTCACCTCTTGGAGCGGGAAGCTGTGGTGGGGCCCGAGCGACAGGACGATGGCGTCGTCGCTGGCCGCGGCCTGCAGCTCGAAGTTGAACGTGCGACAGAACTTCTTGCGCAGCGCCAGGCCCAGCGACCGGTTCACCCGCCCGCCGTAGGGGGAGTGGACGACGAGTTGCATCCCGCCCGTCTCGTCGAAGAACCGCTCGATGACGAGTTGTTGCTGCGTAGGTGTGGCGCCGAGGACCGCGCGCCCGACGGCGAGGTAATCGACGATCATCGTCGCCGCCACGCTTCCGATGCCGGCGGTCTCCGTGAGCCAGGCGCGGGCCGCGTCGGGGTCGCCCACGGCCAGGAGGGCATCGACGCCGTGGCGGAGGTCGGAGACCTCGGTGGACAGCTCGGCGGTGCGGGCCGGCGCCTCGCCCATCCAGAACGGGATGGTGGGATGGGCTCCGGTGGCGTCGCGTACGCGCACCACACCCGTTTCGACCTTGCGGATCTGCCACGGGTGCGTACCGAGGAGGAACACGTCGCCCGCCATCGACTCGACCGCGAAGTCTTCGTTGACGGTGCCGATGAACGTGTCGTCGGGCTCGGCGACGACGCGGTAGTCGCCGTTCTCGGGGATCGCACCACCCGACGTGACCGCCGCCAGCCGGGCGCCCTTGCGGCCGCGTACCTCGCCGTTGACCGCGTCGTGATGGAGGTAGGCGCCGCGTCGACCGCGGCCCGTCTCGATGCCGTCGCTCACCAGCGCGAGCACTTCGTCGAACTGCGGACGGGTGAGCTCGGTGTAGGGGGCGGCGCGCCGCACCAGTGCGAACAGGTCGTCGGTGCGCCACTCCTTCGCGCCCACTTCGGCGACGATCTGCTGCGCGGCGATGTCGAGCGGGAGGTGGGGGAGCGTGATCGCGTCGAGGCGTCCGCCGCGCACCGCGGCCAGCAACGCGGCGCACTCGACGAGCTCGTCGCGGGTGAGGGGATAGAGGCGTCCCTTCGGCGTGCCGGCGCGGCTGTGGTTCGATCGACCGACCCGTTGCAGGAACGTGGCGATGCTGCGGGGTGATCCGATCTGGCACACCAGCTCGACCGGGCCGATGTCGATCCCGAGCTCGAGTGACGCGGTGGCCACGAGTGCCCGGAGGTCGCCGGCGCGGAGGCGGGTCTCCACGCGGTGACGACGCTCCTTCGACAGGCTGCCGTGGTGCGCGGCGACGACGTCGTCGCCGAGGCGGGCGCCGAGTTGGTGGGCGAGCCGTTCGGCCATGCGCCGCGTGTTCACGAACACGAGCGTGGTGCGGTGCTCGAGCACGAGCGCGGCGATGCGGTCGAGGACGTCGCCCATCTGCTCGGCCGAGGTGACCGCCTCGAGCTCGCCCTCGGGGAGCTCGAGCGCGAGGTCGAGATCGCGTTGGTGGCCGGAGTCGACGATTCGGGGAAGGGGGCGATCACCGACGAGCAGGCGACCGACGGTTTCGATCGGGCGCTGCGTGGCCGAGAGACCGACACGGCTCGGGCGGGTGTCGCACAACGCTTCGAGTCGTTCGAGCGTGAGCGCGAGGTGCGCGCCCCGCTTGTCGCGCGCGACCGCGTGGATCTCGTCGACGATGACCGTCTCGACGGTACGCAGCACCTCGCGGCTCTTGGCTCCGGTGACGAGGAGGTAGAGCGACTCGGGCGTGGTGACGACGAAGCTGGGTGGCCGTCGCAACATCGTGGCGCGTTGCGAACTGGTGGTGTCGCCGGTGCGCACGGCGACGCGGATCCTCGGGGGGTCGAGGCCGAGCTCGGATGCGACGTCGGCGATCTCCGCGAGTGGTCGCTCCAGGTTCTCGGCGATGTCGACCGCGAGCGCCTTGAGCGGCGACACGTAGACCACCCGCGCCACGCCGTCGACCGCGTCGCCGCGCTCGTGGGCCCGGTAGAGGCGGTCGATGCAGACCAGGAAGGCGGCGAGGGTCTTGCCGGAACCGGTGGGCGCGGCGATCAACGTGTCGGCCCCCGCGGCGACGCACGGCCAGCCTTCGCGCTGGGGCTCGGTGGGACCGTCGGGGAATCGGCGCCGGAACCACTCGGCCACTGCCGGATGGAAATCGGCGAGCGCGGGATGGGGATCCGAATCGGCCGGCGCGGCCGGGTCGGAGTACGCGAGTGGGAGCGGGATTGCCGTCACCCCTCCATTGTCGCTCATGGGTATGACATCTACGTAGGGGAACGCGGTGGTTCCGTGGTCCCGGTAGGCTCATTCCGGACCCCGGCGGTCAATCCCCCAGGAGGACAGACCCATGGCGCGAATCGACATTCCCGAAGGCGAGCGTCCTGAGATCGAGCGGGTGTGGGCGATGTCCCCCGAGCTCGGCGGCGCGGTGGCCAACCTCTCGCTGGCGGTCTACGGCAAGCGGCTCCTTCCGCCCCGGGTCCGCGAGGCGGCCCGCATGAAGATCGCGCACATCAACGGGTGTGTCGTCTGCATGGGGTGGCGCATCCCCGAGCTCGCCAATCACGGCGTCACCGAAGAGCTCTACGCGCACGTCGACGATCCGACCAATGCCGAGTACTCCGTGGCCGAGGCCCTGGCGATCGAATACGCGGAGAAGTTCGCGCTCGACCACCGTTCGATCGACGACGCGTTCTTCGCGCGGCTCAAGGCGCAGTTCACCGACGAGGAGATCCTGGAGCTCACGATCCTGATCGGCGACTGGATGGCATTCGGCCGCCTCACCGCGGTGCTCGACCTCGACCAGGCCTGTGCCTGGGCTCCGCCGGCCACGGTCTCCGCCGCATCGAGCTAGCGAAGCGCCGGCGCAACTGGCGCGCCGCACCCGCACGCGACGGGACCGCAGCCTGGGCTGCGGTCTCGTGCAGAGAACTCGAGTGGGAGAGCGGGGGTGCGACCAGCTCCTGCGCTACCGGCTAGATGCCGCCGAAGTCCACGGTGGCCCAGATCCGGCCGTCGGGTCCCCAGTACACACCGATCCCGACGATGTTGAAGTTGCCGGAGGTGATGTTGGCCCGATGCGGGGGAGAGGCCATCCAGGCCGCTTCCATCTGCGCCGCGGTCATGTTCCCCGGACCGTCGAGAATATTCTCACCCAGCGTGTTGTAACCGCTGTAGTCGGGACCCGAGATCATTGCCCCGAGGTTCTGGTGGTGGAGCGAGTTGTCGTTGGCCATCTGGTTCGACCAGGTGCCGGCCGCGTTCTGCAGCTTCGGGCTCCACGTGAGGGGCGGCAGGCCGTTGGCGGCGCGGTCCTGATTCAGAGCCTGGTACATAGCGGAGATGAGCGGGTCACTGGGCCCGCTGGCCGAGGTGTTGGCAAAGCCGCAGGCGCTCAAACCGAGCCCCACCAAGGCCACCATTGCGACTGCCGCTGCCCGCTTCCCCAAGAACATCCTTGCGTTCGCGCGCATCGGTACCTCCCAAGAAGTGTCACGAAGAGTGGTCAAACTTCTTCATCGGCGCGCTGGCGCTCGATTCTTGAGAGGCTCTTGCTCCTTCGGGCACCAGGACCGCCTCGCCGCGGGTGAGATGCCCGATATGGGCCTCCCTCGGCCGAGAATCGCTGCTCAACCCCTGCTCAACCCTTGCCGGGCGACGGTCGACGCTGTGAAGGAGCGCCTCGAGGCGGCGTGCCTCGGATCCGCGGGCCCGCTCGACCATGATGGGACCGAGAAGGGAGCCCGAACCGCGATGTGGAAGGCGACGATCAGGGGCCTGATGGCCCGCAAGGTCCGCCTTGTCCTCACTGCGTTGGCCATCCTGCTCGGCGTCAGCTTCATCAGCGCCACCTACGTGTTGACCGACACGGTGAAGCAGTCCTTCAACTCGGTCTTCGCCCAGACCCTCTCCGGCGTGGACCTGCAGGTGCAGGCGGCGAGCCCGCTCGGCGACTCCGCGTCGGTCGGCCGGATCCCGGACAGCACCCTCGAGCAGGTCAGGAAGGTGCCCGGCGTCGCCCGGGCCGAAGGGTTCGTCAAGGGCACCGCGGTCTACGTGGGGCGCGACGGCAAGCAGATCGGCGGCGGCGGACCGCCGCAGTTCGGCGTCTCGTGGACCCCCGGTGGCCCGATGCACCTGGTCGACGACGGCCGCAGCCGCCCACCCCACGGGCCGCGCGAGGTCCTGATGGACGCCGGCACCGCCCGCAAGCACGGGTACGCGGTCGGCGACAAGGTGCGGATCCTGCTGCAGGGCCCGGCGCAGGAGTACCGGATCGTGGGCCTGTTCCGCTTCGGGAACACCGACGACTTCGGCGCGGTGACGTTCGCGGCGTTCGATCTCCCCACCGCGCAGAGCGCGCTCGACGCCGGCGGAACCCTCGACGCGGTCTATGTGCAACGCGACCCCGGCGTGTCGACCGCCGCGCTGCGGACGCGCATCGAGCAGTCGTTGGGCGGTGGCTACGCGGTGCTCACCGCCGATGAGGCGACCCTGCAGGTGGGGAAGCCGGTGCGCGACTTCCTCGGCTTCTTCACGTACGCACTGCTCGGCTTCGCCGCCATCGGTGTGGTCGTCGGTGCGTTCATCATCTTCAACACGTTCACGATCCTCGTGACCCAGCGCACCCGCGAACTCGGGCTGCTCCGGGCAATGGGCGCGTCCGGTGGGCAGGTCGTGCGCTCGGTGGTGCTCGAGGCGCTGGCGGTCGGTGTGTCGGCGTCGGCCGTGGGACTCGTGGCGGGCATCGGGCTGGGCGTGGGTCTGCTGAACCTGCTCCGCAGTCTCGGTCTCGACCTCCCCGACACGTCGACGGTGGTGCTCCCGCGCACGATCGTGGTGTCGCTGGTGGTCGGCGTCGTGATCACGGTGCTTGCCGCGTTGCTCCCGGCGTTGCGGGCGGCGCGCGTGCCGCCGGTGGCCGCGATCAACGACCTCCCCACGCTGGCCCGGAGTGGCTTCGGTCGCCGCATCGTCGGCGGCACCGCGGTGCTGCTCGTCGGCGGTGCTGTCCTCGCGTACGGACTCGCCCGGGCCGAGAATGCACGGGGCCTCGTCGACCAGGTGGAAGTCGTCGCGCTCGGCGCGTTCGGTGTGCTGGTCGGTGTCGTGCTCCTGCTCCCTACGTTCGCGCGACCCGCGGTGCGGGCCATCGGCGCGCCGCTGCGGCGGTTCGGGCCGAGCGGAGTGCTGGCCCGGGCCAACGCGATGCGCAACCCGCGGCGGACGGCGGTCACCGCGTCGGCACTGGTCATCGGGCTCGCGCTCGTCGGGCTCACCGCGACCTTCGGCTCATCGGCGCGCGCCTCGGTCGGTCGGAGCACGGCCGCGGGCTTGCGGGCCGACTACGTGGTGAAGGCCGACGGCTTCGCCGGGTTCTCGACCGACGTCGCCCCCCGCGTCCAACGCCGTCTGCCCGATGCGACCGTGGTGCCGATCCGCTTCGGCGATGCCGCAGTCGGCGGCGACGTCCAGACCGTGGCCGGCGTCGACCCGCCCCGGCTCGGGAAGGTCGTCGCGCTCGGATTCGTCGACGGGGGCGTCGGCGGGCTCGAGCAGCAAGGCGTGCTCGTGTCGGAGGACGCGGCGCGCCAGTACGGCGTGAAGAGGGGCGACCGGATCGACCTGCAGTTCACTCGGGCGCTGCTCCCCCTCACCGTGCGGGGGGTGTACCGCCAGAAGAACTTCATCGGGATCTTCGGTCAGTCGGTGCCCTTCATCGTGTCGCCGACGACGCTCGAGATCGGTACCGGCGGGACGCCTCAGGACACCGTCGTGCTGGTCAAGACTCCCGGCGGCGCGACGGCCACCGCACGCGACACGATGGAAACGACGCTGAGTCGCGACTTCCCGAACGTCTCGGTGCTCACGCGCGCGGAGTTCCGCGATCAGCAACAGCAACAAGTGGATCAGTTCCTCACGGTGCTGGTGGCGATCCTGACGCTCTCGGAGATCATCGCCATCCTCGGCATCGTGAACACGCTCGCGTTGTCGGTGTTCGAGCGCACCCGCGAGCTCGGGCTCCTCCGCGTGGTCGGGATGTCGCGACGCCAGATGCGGCGAATGGTGCGGTGGGAGTCGGTCGTGATCGCGTTGCTCGGGGGCCTGGTGGGTATCGCGCTCGGGGTGCTCTGGGGCTGGGCGTTCGCACGCGCGTTGCACGACCAGGGCGTCACCGTGTTCAGCATCCCGGTCGTGGAGATCGCGATCTTCGTGGTCGGTTCGCTGGTCGCCGGGGTGGTGGCGGCGGTGCTGCCGGCGTGGCGAGCCTCGCGCCTCGACGTCCTCGAGGCCATCGCGGTCGAGTAGCCGGCGCCGCGTCGAACTACGAGGCGTCGAAGGTTGCCGCGAGACCGCCGTCGGCCCGGAAGAGCTCGAGGCGGGCACCGGTCACGCGGAACGTGGTCGCCAGCTCGAGTGCGGCGAGGTAGTGCGTTTCCTGCGTCGCAACCTCGTCACTCAGGCACGCCCGCCGCGTCGACGCCAACGGCCCGATCTTGATCTTCGCGCCGGTGACGACGTAGGGGCCGCTGAACGTGTTGCACCCCGCGTCGCCCGTGACCTGCCCGGCCTTGAACGTCGCGGTGAGCGTCGAGCCAACGGCGACCGACTGCACCGCGTTCCCCGTGTAGTAGCTCGTGACGGTCCAGCTCTGCTCGATGGCCTGCGCGCCGTTCACCGCGCGGTACACGAGGAGAGCGGAGCCGCCCGAGCCCGAGAGCGTGAGTTGATCACCGCGGATCGCGTACGACGTGGTCTTCGGGAGCCGGGCGAGGTACTGCTGTTCGACGGCAGTGGGCACCGGTTCGCAGGCGCGCTGTGTGGCCGCGATCGAGGAGCTGATGGTGAGCTGATCGCCGCTCGTGCGGTACGAGGCGGAGTACGAGTTGCAACCGCTGTCACCCGACACGCGGCCCGAGTCGAAGCGGGCGGTCACCGTGACCCCACTGAGCGGCACGCCGAGCGAAGCCGCGTCGGTCAACTCCCAGTTGGTGCCCACCAACGCGACGCCGGCGCGGGTCGTGGTCGTCGACGAGCCGTCGGAGCTCCCACCGCTGCAGGCCGTCGCCACGAGGCACAACACTCCCACCGCAGCCAGCCATGCGGCCGATGATCGCGCCGGACGCGCAGCGGTGCGCGGGCGCGGGTGCGGGCGGGCACGCGGTAGGTCACTCGGCATGGCGGCGGACTCTAGAGCCAGGTGAGCGCGCGGGCGCGTCATGCGCGTCGGTGGTCCCACGACGACCGATGAGCGCGCCGTTATGCTGCCGCGGTGCCCGAGAGTTCCGACGGCGATCTCACGCGGTCGATCGCGGTCGGTGGGCCCCGGCGGGCATTCGGGCACGCCGACGAGCGACCGTACCGGCGGCTCACCGCCGACTGGGTGAAGGTCCCACTCGCATGCGCCCTCGTCGCGATCGGCGCGGTCAGAACCGACAACATCACGCGCGCCGAAGTGCGGGTCGAGCAGTTCTTCACCAGCCTGTCCGACGGCATCTCCGGTGTGTTCGCCGCGCTGCTCGGGGTCGGCACGTTGTGGGGTGTCGGCCTCGTGGTCGCGGCTGCGCTCCTCGCGCGGCGGTGGCGGCTCGCCCTCGTGCTCGGGCTGGCCGGCGCGCTGGCGTGGTTCTTCGGGAAGTTCGTCGGACTGCTCACCGCGGGGGTGAGCGTCGCCAACGCGATCAGCGGCGTCTTCAACGGCCGCCCGTCCGGCTCGTACCCGGCAGTCCACCTGGCGGTGATTGCGGCGGTCATCCTTGGGGCGTCGCCGTTCCTGAACCGTCCCACGCGACGCGCCGGACAGGTGGTGCTCGCGCTGGCCGCGATCGGCGTGGTCGTCCGCGGCGTCGGGGGAGTGAACGATGTGCTCGGCGCGCTCGCGCTCGCGTGGGGGATCGCCGCGGCGCTCCACCTGGCGTTCGGCTCGCCCGCCGGCCGCCCGACCGTCGCGCAGGTGGCGGCGTCGCTCGCGGAACTCGGCGTCGCGGTGGAACGAGTCGCGTTGGCCCCGCGGCAGGAACGCGGGCGCACGCTCATGCTCGCCGAGACCGTGGGTACCGAGACTGCGCCCGCCGCGGTGCTCCCGGTGACCGTCTACGGGCGTGACGCGGCCGACACGCGTCTCGTCGCCAAAGCGTGGCGCTTCCTCGCGTACAAGGATTCGGGCCCGACGCTCACGATCACCCGGCTCCAGCAGGTCGAACACGAGGCGTTGTGCCTCTTCGCCGGGCGCGAGGCCGGTGCGCACGTGCCCGATGTCGTGGTCGCCGGGGTGGCGGGCCCGTCGGCCGCCATCCTCGTCACCCGGCTCCCGCCCACCACACCGCTGACCCCCGATCTACCGGCCCTCGACGCGACGCTGATCGACCTCTGGCGCGACCTCGCGGTGTTGCGCCGCGCCCGTATCGCCCACGGCGCGCTCGATCTGGAGCACGTGGCATCGACCGCGCAGGCGCCCCTGATCGACGACTTCGCCACCGCGTCGTTCTCCGCACCGACGGCGCGACTCGATCAGGACGTGGCGCAGTTCCTCGTGGCCTCCGCGTCGTTGGTGGGCGACGACGCCGCGGTCGCCACCGCGGTCAGCGGCATCGGGGCCGACGCGGTCGGCGCAGCATTGCCCTACCTGCAGAAGCCGGCACTCACCGGCGCGAACCGCAGGATCGCGCGCGCCGACAAGGACCTGCTCGACCGATTGCGCGAGCGCATCACCGCCGCGACGGGTCGGGAACCGGTCGTGCCCGTCGAACTCCGGCGGGTGAAACCGCTCAACATCGCGCTGGTCGTGGCGCTGCTGTTCGCGTTGTGGTTGATCCTGGCGCAGATCGGCGGCATCGGCGATCTCCTCGACACGCTGTCGACCGCGAACTGGCCGTGGCTGGTGCTCGGCTTCCTGCTCGCGCAAGCGACGAGCGTGGCGTTCGCGTTCACCACCATCGGTACCGTGCGGGACTCGATCCCGCTGATCCCTACGACCTTGCTGCAGATGGCCGTGTCGTTCGCGAACCTGGTTGCCACGACGGGCGCGGCGTCCACGGTGATGAACATCCGTTTCCTGCAGAAGCAGGGAGTGGAGGTCGGCGCCGCGACGTCGTCCGGTGTCCTCGCCGGTATGTCGGGGACCATCGCCCAGTTCAGCCTGTTCGTGATCACCGCGTTCGCGGTGGGCGAAGAAGCGAGCCTCTCGCAGATCGGCGGCGGAGGAGCCGACTACAAGCGCCTGATCCTCATCGTCGTCTTCGTCGCCGCACTCGTCGTCGGGATCGCGTTGGCCATCCCGCGCCTGCGTCGCTTCGCGCGCGACAAGGTGTGGCCGCAGGTGCTGTCGGCGGTCCGCAACATCTGGGGCATCCTCACCAACCCGCGCCAGTTGTTCACCGTGGTCGGGGGGAGCGTTGCTGCGCAATTGCTCTATTCGTTCTGTCTCCTCTCGTGTCTGATCGCTTACGGCGGGCGTCTGTCGCTGGGCGAAATCGTCTTCGTGAACACGTCGGCGTCGTTCCTCGCCGGTCTCGTACCCGTGCCGGGCGGCGTCGGCATCACGGAAGCGACGTTGATCGCCGGGCTCACCGCGTTCGGTGTTCCGCCGGAGATCGCGACGGCGACGGTCGTCACCCACCGCCTCTTCACCACGTATCTCCCGCCGATCTGGGGCAGCTACGCGATGAAGTACCTCATCCGTGAGGGCTACCTGTAAACGTGACGCCGTAGAGTCTCGGTCATGCCCGGCACGCACGAAGAACGCCGCGCCGCCGGGCGCCTGCTCCGGGGCACCGTACCCAGGGCGAGCCACCGTGAGTGGAGCCCGTCGTCGTCGCGGCGGGACCCGATCGACGTGCTCGAACAACAGGGCGCAACCCGGGTGCGCGAGTTGGTACCGGTCCGCTACGGGCGAATGGCCGAGTCACCGTTCTCGTTTTTTCGCGGTGGCGCCGCGGTCATGGCGATGGACCTCGCGACGACACCGGTCACCGGATTGCGCGTGCAGGCGTGCGGCGACGCGCACGTCAACAACTTCGGGAAGTTCGCCACCCCTGAGCGCAACATCGTCTTCGACATCAACGACTTCGACGAGACGCTGCCGGGGCCGTGGGAGTGGGACGTGAAGCGCCTCGCCGCCAGCTTGCACATCGTGGGGCGCCAGCGCGACTTCTCGCCCGACCAGTGCACGCGTGTCGTCACCGAATCGGTGCGCATGTACCGGGAGCGCATGGCGGACTACACGTCGATGCGAGCGCTCGCGGTCTGGTACGACCGACTCCACATCGACGACGTCGTCGCGCACTTCCCCAAGAAGTACCGGCCGCTCCTCGAGCGCGACGTCAAGAAAGCGCAGCGGAAGGACCACGTCCGTGCCGCGGCCAAGCTCACCCGTACGATCGACGGCGAGGAGCGGTTCCTCGAGGACCCGCCGCTGCTGGTGCACCTCGACAAGACGGGGCACGATCTCGACGACGTCGATGCGGTGCTCCAGAGCTACCGCCAGACCCTCACTGACGACCGCCGCGAGCTGCTCGACCGATTCCGCCTCGTCGACGTCGCCCGCCGCGTCGTAGGGGTCGGCAGCGTCGGCACCTGGTGTTGGGTGGCGCTGTTCGAAGGACCCGATCACCCGGCGGGTGATCCGCTGATCCTGCAGGTCAAGGAGGCGCCACCTTCGGTGCTCGAGCTCTACGTGGGCGCGTCGGCGTACGAGCACGGCGGGATGCGCGTCGTGGCCGGCCAGCGCCTCACCCAAGCTTCGAGTGACATGTTCCTCGGCTGGAGCCAGGGGCCGAGCAACGGGCGTCAGTACTACGTACGCCAGATGTGGGACGTCAAGGGCCAGAGCGACCCGCTCAAGATGGCCTTCAACAACCTCGTTCACTACGGCGCGCTGTGCGGCTGGGCGCTCGCCCGGGCGCACGCGCGCACCGGAGACGCGGTGCAGCTCTCCGGGTACCTCGGGAACTCCGACAGCTTCGATCGCGCCATCGGCGCGTTCGCCGCCGAGTACGCGCGTACGAACGAGCGTGACTACGCCGCGCTGCTGGCCGCCATCCGCGACGGGCGGATCGAAGCGAGGCTCGGGCTCTGAGCACATCGGCGTGATGCGGTTGCGCAATGCGGTATGCGCGGTCGTTGTCGCGCTGTTCTTCACGGGGGCGTATCCGGCGTGCCGAACGCGGACGGCGCGTCGGCGCGCCGCTGCAACGGCAGCGTCCGGCTGTGTGACGTCTCAGTCGGCGAGGTCGCGTTCGCCACGACGCACAATTCGATGTCGTCGCCCGCCGACCACTTGATCGGCCTTCATCGGCCTGAACCAGGGCCGCACGATGGCGCAACAGTTGCAGTCGGGTATCCGAGGCTTCGTGTCTCCTGACCCGCGCCGCGTCGGACCCTCGAGGCGGGCGCCCACCACGATCGGGACGCCGGATCGGCGGCGACGACCAACTACTCTTCGATGCCGCAAGCGCACGACCCCGAAGTCGCGGGCGATTAGCTCAGGGGGAGAGCACTTCCTTGACACGGAAGGGGTCAGCAGTTCAAATCTGCTATCGCCCACGATGAATACGCAGGTCAGGGACCCTTTCGAGGGTCCCTGACCTGCATGGTGGTCATCTTGTCCATCACTCTGTCCATCAATGGGCCTAGGCTCCCGCCGTGGGCTCGCTGCGGGAACGATCGCCTGGGCTGTGGCAGGCGCGGATCTACGTCGGCCTCGATCCGGTTTCCGGAAAACGCCAGTACGCCGCCCGGACCA
This sequence comes from uncultured Actinomycetes bacterium, assembly GCA_963819735.1. Classification (GTDB taxonomy): domain Bacteria; phylum Actinomycetota; class Acidimicrobiia; order IMCC26256; family DASPTH01; genus CAWFXC01. The sequence goes on from CAWFXC010000005.1 coordinate 941,921, forward strand.
TCTCGGCCAAGTCGTCCGACGCGGCGAAGCGCGAGCTGCGCACGTTCGAACGGACAGTTCGCGCCGGCCGAGTTCAGCGAGGAACGACGGCCATCTCCGTGGGCAGTCAGCTCGAGGATTGGTACGCCGCGAAGGCTCCGCGGTTGGCCCCCGGGACGCGGACGTCGTACCGCGCGGCAATCAGCCTCTGCGGGCCGCTTCGTGACATTCCCCTCGTCAAGCTGGCCTCCAAGGATCTGGATGCCCTGTACCGGCAGCTGGAGGAGGAGGGACGCTCGTCGGCTTACATCCGGAAGGTCCATCAAGTCGTCAGCGGCGCACTCGACCGAGCGGTGCGCCACGAGCTCCTCGAACGCAATGTGGCGCTCACCGCCGATCCACCTCCCGTGCGGGGAAAGGCAACCCGGCCACCAACGCTCGATGAGCTGGCGAAGCTGCTCGACGGCTGCGACGACGAGAACTTTCGTGCGTTCCTGTTCACTGCCACCACGACCGGTGCGCGTCGTGGGGAGCTCGCGGCCCTGCGCTGGCGCGACATCGAGTTGGGGAGCGATCTGATGTTCATCAGGTCGGCGATTGCGGAGGGTGAGCACGGGGAGACGATCTTCAAGGACACGAAGAACCACCGTGCGCGGACCATCGCCCTCGACCAGGAGACTGTCGAGATGCTTCGGCACCACAGAACACGAGCGGAGCACTACGCCGAAGCATGTGGAGATCCGCTGACTGAAGACCGGTTCGTCTTCTCACCTCGACCCGGGTCCGACGTGCCGTTTGCGCCGAAGGTTCTCTCGCGCCGATACGCCCGTCTCCGGGATCGTCTGGGAATCTCGGGAATCCGCTTGCACGACTTGCGGCACTTCGCGGGGAGCCAGCTGATGGCCGCGGGGGTGGACGTGAAGACAGTGAGCGGGCGTCTCGGCCACTCACGGGCGAGTACGACCCTCGACATCTACACGCACGCAGTGCACGATCACGACCGGGCCGCGGCCGAGGTGCTCGGAACTCTGGTCACACGCCGGTGAGGAAACGTTCGAGAGCTTTCCTGGGGACGAAGATGCGGCCCTTCGGCGTGAACCTCAGCGTCGGGATCCTGCCGGCATCGATGCCGCGGTAGATCGTTCGAGAACTCACGCCGGCCAACTCAGCTGCTTCGGCCCCGGTGAGAGCCAGCGGCGCGGCAGCTCGCTCGTTGATCACCCGTTTCACGGCGCTTCGCATTCGTGGTCGTGGACTGCGCGTTTCCTGCGCTCGTCGGTCAAGCGTGCACACTCCCAGTCCCTGACTCAGTCCGCGGTCAGGGCTCTGTTTCCGAAAACGTCGTCGTCGGTCGCGGCCTCGGCGCCGCTAGATCGCGCCGGCGGCCGGCGGCGTGCGGCCGGGCGGCTCTGGTCTCCGGCTGGGCGGTCATCGGCGAATCATGCGGCACGAACGGTTCCTTGGTCGCCGCGGTATCCACGCGCCGCGTTCGGCGAATGGTCGAGGTGAATCGACGTCCAGCGTTCGGGAGAGGCCGGAGCGTCGCTCGAACCCGGTGCGCCTCGAGCGAGACGCTCGGGACCGGGAGCGCCGGACTCAGGATCGGCTTCACAGAGAATCACCACAAGTGTGCACGGGGTTGTCGTCGCGTCCGGATATTGCGGCAAAACGCTGTCTCGGGGACTCAGCCGACGAGGCTCCCTGACCGCGAGGCCGCGCGGGCGTCTCCGGTGTTCGACGGCCAGGCCGAGAGTGCGTGATACGGGCGAGCGAGACCGGTGACAAGACTCTCGACCACTCGGGGTCTGTCCGGAACGATGTGGTCAGGAAGCTGCACGAACTTGCATTCGATCGAATGCGGTGGTCTGGCGGGAGTGGGGGTCTGCATTCTTGATCGGGCGGGACCGGGCCATGCGCGTGTCGCGGGCGCATCACGAATTGGGCGTCGGTCCCTGCCGGATGAGGATCGGCTTCGGGACGTAGTCAGGGACTAAGTCCGGGACTGGAAGTCCACGCTGTAGTTCTCAGGGAAAGCCGATACGCGCCGTTAAGTTCAGCGGGAAAAATGCCTGGGAACGGTCACCGCGCTAGGGCTCACGCTGATCGCCTCCGTGAGACGACGGCGACGCGACCTCGCGCTACTGAAGACCCTCGGCTTCACCCGCCGTCAACTCGGTCGGGTCGTCGCGTGGGAATCGAGCGTCGCGGTCACGATCGGGACGATCGTCGGCATCCCGCTTGGTATCGTCCTGGGCCGCTGGCTGTGGGATCTGTTCGCGCACGAGCTCGACGTGATCTCGCAGCCCACCATCGCCGCGGGCACGATCGTGCTCGTCGCGGTGGGTGCGCTCCTCCTCGCCAACCTGGTAGCCGCGATTCCCGCCCGTCCGGCCGCGCGCACACCGACCGCTGTACTGATCGCTGCGGCTTCGCCGCGGAAGCGACCTTCGCCGGCGCTGACCGTCATCGCCGAACTCTACGGCTCGCTTCCAGCCGGCCCGGGCCTTCACTCCGATCGCAGCGCCACGGCGGGGCGCGTCTGTGCCGCGGTCCGCGCGGGGAAGTAGGCAGTCAGGTTCACGAGGAGGAGCACGGCGGGGATCACGAGGAACACGACGAGCGCCGGGACAGTGGCGGTGGTGGAGACGCCCCCCAGCCCTTCGGCGACGAGCCGCCACACGACGCTGCCGACGATGAGGCCGATGGGGATGCCCACCACGAGACCGACCGCGGCCAGAGTGGTGGCTTGCCAGGCGACGGTCGCGCGCACCTGGCCCCGGTCGAAGCCGAGAGTCTTGAGCAGCGCGAGCTCGCGACGACGGCGGCGAACCCCCGTGACGAGCGCATGGCCCACGGCAACGAGGGCGAGCGCGCCGAGGAGGGTCGCCAGTGTCACCGGGAACCAACCGATGTGACGCAGGCGGTCGACCTCGAGCGGAACGATGTCGGCTCCGAAGCTGCTGAGCCGGGGAATCGCAGCGATGCTGCGCGAGGTCGTCGTGCGGTTGGCACCAGGCCGGTACCGGCCCAGAAGGTAGCGGTTGGACGACCCATTGCCATCGAAGATCCGCGCCAAGCCGGGGCCCGTGAACGCGGCGCCGTCGCCGAGCGCAGACGCGCTGTTGTCGAACGTCGGGAACAGGGCCTGCCCGACGATCCGGTAGTGGACGTTTCCGTGCGGGCCGCGGACGCTCACCGTGTCGCCGATGCGCTTCCCTGCGGCATGGAGCGTGGTGGCGCCGAGCGCGACCTCGTCGGACGCCCGCGGCGCCCGCCCGGCGACGACGGTGGGTTCGATCGTTCCCTTGAGCGAGGTGAAGCCCCATCCGGTTGCGCCTCGCCGGTCGAGCGTGATGTCGTTTGTGCACACTGCTGCGACGGCGGCGACGCCCGACGTCTGAGCGAGGCCGAAGTCGCTGCGGTCGCAGCCGGTCACGTCGTTGTTGAACTTCGTGTCGATGGCGTGGAAGTCCCAGGGACTGCCGTAGAGGCCGGGTGTCGTCACCAGGTGATCGAGACTCGAGGCGAACACCAGCACGGCGACGACGCCGAGCACACCGAGCACCGCGCCCAGGTAAGCCGAGCGGATGGGTACGGAGTCGTCACCGCGACCGGGGTCGAGCGCCATGCGCAGGCCGTTGGTGACGCTGGGGGCCAGCCCCGCTCGTGCCGAAGCGTCGACGACACGCGACGCGCGGCGGCGCCGCTCGGGCGCGGCGTCGAGGTCGGCGCGACGGGCGTTCCGGATTGCCGCGACCGATGCGACGACCAACACCGCGGCGGCGACGGCAACGGCCCCGAGCACGAGCACGACCCAGTCGACGTGGACGCCGACGTCGGGATCGGCGCGCCGGGCGAGGCCGATCGGGAAGAGCGGAGACGCGATGACGGCGCCGAGCACCGCGAGGACACCCCCGATGCCGGCGACGAGCAGCGCCCGGGGCGCGCTGATCAGCACGCGCTGTCGGCGGGTGAGCCCGAGCGCGCGCAGTGTCGGTTGTTCGCCGCGGTTCGCCGAGATCTCGCGCGTCAAGACGATCCCGACGGTGACGATCCCCGCGAGCGCGACCACACCGCCGAAGATCCACAAGGCGAGCGTCAGCACGTCGATCGCGTTCTGCGCACCCTGGTTGGCGTCGCTCGGGCTCTGCAGGTTCACACCCCCCGAAGGCCGAAAGACGTTCCGGGCGGCCGCGACGACGCGCGGCACGTCTGACGCACCGTGGATCGTCCGAATGGCCATGAGCACGCCGAAGTTGCCGATGCGGTGGAAGTACGCGCGGTTGAACGCCGGGGTGAGGACGACGACCTGTCCCGCGAGTCCGAGGTCGCCGGGGCCGACCAGCCCGACGATGTGGAGCCTCAGGCGCGGACCGTCGGGATTCGGCGGCGGGCCACCGCCGGACGCCGCGGCCCGGGCAAAGGCCGCGGGCGAGTACGACACCGCGTCGATGTGACCTCCGACGCCCCGGTGCAACTGCTGGGCGAGTTGCTCACCGAGGTCGATCTCGTCCGCGACCGCCGGATTCGCGGCGCGACCGGCGACGATGTGGCCGCGGTCGATCTCGGTGCCGAATCGGGCGTCGAGTGCGGCGGGCAGCCCGCTCGAGATGACGTTGGGGGGCACACGCACGGGCGTGACTGCGTAGAAGCGCAGAACGGCGACGGCAGCCACGCCCGGCGTCTGGCGGAGTGCGGTCAGCTGCGCCGCGGTCGGCGTGTAGCCGAGCGGGCCGTCGGCGAGAAGCTCGGCGTCGTCGACGCGGGTTGCGACATTGAAGCGAGTCAACGCGGAATCGCTCCGTCGAGCACCGGCTGCGCTCGCGAGGACCACCGCGCCAACGACTCCAACTAGCAAGGCGAGCGCCACCAGGCTGCGCCAGCGCCGCCGGATCTCGCCGAACGCCAGCATTCCGACGGCGCCCACGTCAACTGCTCCCCACGGCTCCCATCAGACCCCGGCCGCGGCCCCGTCGCAAGGTGGGTCAGATCCCCATCGGCAGGGGTGGTAGCCCCCTCCTCGCCACGCGGGCGGCCGGACGTGCAGTCGTGGGAGGGCCGCCGAGATCGCCGAACGTCTCGGCTGGTCCCACACCTAGAACGTGCACACGATCCGCCGCAGGCACGCCGACTTCCCCGAACCCGTCGCGCAGCTCCGTCAGGCGCTCGTGCAGGCCTGGCCCGACTTCGAGAAGTCGGCGCGGAAGACTGGGCGTCACCCGACGATGAAGTGAGCGAACATGGCTGATCTCTCGTGGGCCAGCGACTCCGAGCCCCGGGGCGGCTTCTTGGCGCGCGGTGGTGATCCGGCCGAAGAGCTCGGTGGCATCCCCGAGGGCTTCGCCTGGACGGTAATTCTGGTTCGTTATGCGTTCCCGACATTCCGCGACGAAACAGTGCGGCGACTTGCAGACCCAAGACCCGATGAGCTCGTCACAGCCGAGCAACGCCGGACGCGGCTCTGGTTCTTCGAGATGCTCCTCGACCCTGTGGTCGCGGCCCAGTTCGAGGAGGCGCTACCCGCCGAGCTTCGCAATACGATCCTTCGGGGCTGCGGACAGATTCGGGATCAAACCCTGACCTGCTGTTCCCGGACGGTTTCGACATCGCCATCGCTCTGTCGAGATGCCGCCGCCGCTCCCGTTCGCCCATCAGGTCTCCTCTCACGAGAAGACCCCAGCTGTAAGAACCTCCGTCAGTTCCACATCTGTCCATCAATCTGTCCATCGATCGCCGTGACAGGGCGCGCGACGGTCGGCCGACACCCATCGCCGGAATCACTGCGGGGTTGGCTAAGGCGCCGTGTGGATAGGTGGCCATACCACCGGATGCGTTGGGTTGGCTCGGGTTTGATCCCGAGTGCGACCCAACAAACAACGACCGAGTGGAGGCCCTGCGGTCATCATGCGCCGGCGCGAAGCAGAAGTGGTAGATGCTGTCTGGGCCGGTCGATCGAACCGCTGATCCCGCCGACCCCCGATCCCGAGGATGATCCGTTGGGTTGTCACCGGCCACGCGGCTCGCGGACCGGCTTTGTTTCTGGGGGACTTCTCGATCCGCCTCGTCACTGGCTGTTCGTGGGTCAGCGTGGAAAGCGATCCTGGACCGACAAGTCTCCGACACGGACGCTGCGGGCTCGGCGCGACGAATGGATCGCCGCGGGTGTGTTCGATCAGCTCCGCGATCACGCGATGCACGCGTACGACCGCATCATCGGTCTCGACCTACGCGAGGTCGCGTTGGACGGGTCGCTCCACAAGGCACCATGCGGCGGTGAGGGGACCGGCCCGAACCCCACCGACCGGGCCAAACTCGGTTGGAAATGGTCGGTCGCGACCGACGCGAACGGTATCCCGATCGGCTGGGCTATCGACGGCGCGATCAGCACGCAACGACCAACGCGCTGACGCAGAACCGCGAGTGATCATCGATACCAGTCACGATCGACGGTCGGGTCACCATCCGCGAGGCGCACCCCGCCGGTGACGTCCATCTGCCACAACTCCATCGACCGGGCTCGTTCCCACCGTCGATAGTCAAGCTCGCTCCAGCCGACACTCGACGACGTGATCGAACGGACTCGGGCTGCGATCGTCGACGTCTTGCCAGGACCGGATCGAGACCCTCCCGAGCGCAGCTGACGACCGATCGTGCGGGGACCCCAGCCCGGATGGTCATGACGCATCTCGACGATCGCGCCTCGACCACCGCTGGCATCTGATGCGGACACGACGCAGGCACCGGCGACCATCCACCAGGCCCACCACCCCGTCGTCTGCGACTTGCGGAGTCGTCGATGGACCAACTCGTGGCTCACCCCATACGAGCAGCGACGGGCAACAGCGACGCTCCGTCGAGCACCGACCGGCGGAACCCACCACCGCCACGCCCAACTGTGCCTCGTGGCGACCCTGCTCGTCACCGCGGAACTCATCGACTGGCGCGACCGCTGGAGCACCGAATCACCCCCTATCCGCTAGACCCCTAAGGGTGTGGCGGTGTGTGACACGCGGGGTCGCACCCCCACACGCCTTGACACGGAAGGGGTCAGCAGTTCAAATCTGCTATCGCCCACGATGAACACGCAGGTCAGCGGGGCTCTCGGGCCCCGCTGATGCGCGTCACGGTCAGATCGGTTACCGGTCGCGCGCGCCGTCTGCCCTGGTCTCGCGTGCTAAAACCTGCCCAGTCATTTTGTACCCGCGAGCGGCATTTGCGGAGGGGTGGATCTCGCCGTGTGGTTGGTCAGTCTGCGGGATCTCCAATTTCGGGCACGGCGGTTCGTGATCGCCGTGGCGGTCACGTCGCTGGTGTTCGGTATCGCGCTGGCGATCGATGGGATGCGCCGTTCGGTACAGAGTGAGTCGCCCGCGATCGTCGCGTTGTTCGGCGCCGACCGCTGGATCGTCGCCCAGGGCGCGACGGGGCCGTTCACGACGACGCGTGTCCTCGCCGCCGCGACCAGTGACGCGCTCCACGGGGCGTCGGGGGTGAAGCGCGCCGATGCGGTGGTGCTGAGCAGGACGGTGATCGCCGGGCATCCGGCGAAGGACGCGAATCTGGTCGGACACGTGCTGGGTGGGTTGGGAAGTCCGCCCATCAGCGACGGGCGATCGGCGCAGCGGTCGGGTGAGGCGGTCGTCAGTCCTGGCGTGTCGGCGGGGGTCGGCGAGCGGATCGTGGTGGGCGGTAAGGACTTCCGGGTGGTGGGGAAGACCGCCAAGGGCCGCTACTACTTCGGGGTGCCGACGGTGTTCGTGTCGTTGCACGACGCGCAGGACATCGTCTTCAAGGGCCAACCCCTGGCGATGGGGATCGCGGTCACCGGCAACACTCGGCCCCCGCCGGGAACCACGACGGTGACGAACGCGCAGGTGGAGAGCGACCTCAATCGTCCGCTCGCCGGGGGGGTGCAGTCCATCGTGGTGATGGCTGTTCTCATGTGGCTGATCGCGGCGGGCATCATCGGTTTGATCGTGTACCTCTCGGCGATCGAACGGATGCGCGACTTCGCGGTGTTCAAGGCGACCGGTGCACCGACCCGCGTGATCGTGGGCGGGTTGATGCTGCAGGCGGTGATCGTCTCGCTGGTCGCGGCGGTGGTCGGAGTGGGTGTGTCGAAGCTCGTCGGGCTCGGTTTGCCATTTCCGTCGGAGCTGGGCGCGCCGGGGATCCTGCAGCTCTTCGCGATCAGCCTGGTGGTGGGTGTGCTCGCCAGCCTCGCGGGAGTGCGCCGCGCGTTGACGACTGATCCTGCTGCGGCGTTCGGGGGCCAGTGATGCCGGAGATCAAGGTGCGGGATCTCACGATGGAGTACTCGAGTGGCGGCTACGTCGTGCGGCCGTTCGATCACTTCGATCTCGACCTCGCCACCGGCGATCTCGCATTGCTGCTCGGCGCGAGCGGATGCGGCAAGACGACGTTGTTGTCGATGCTCGCGTCGATCCTCACGCCGACGTCGGGATCGATCCGCGTCGGTGACATCGAGGTGACGGCCCTGAAGGGTTCCGACCTCGCGGCGTATCGGCAGCGGACGGTGGGGGTGGTGTTCCAGGCGTTCAACCTGGTTCCGAGCTTGACCGCGCAGGAGAACGTGTACATGGCGATGCGCTACGCAGGCGTGGCCCGCAAGCCGGCCAGAGCTCGATCCGAAGAGCTGTTGACGATGGTCGGCCTCGAGGACCGAATGCACCATCGGCCGGGCAAGCTGTCCGGTGGGCAGCAGCAACGCGTCGCGATCGCCCGGGCACTCGCGCTCGATCCGCCGCTCATCGTGGCCGACGAGCCCACCGCGTCGCTCGACTACGTGCAGGTCGACGGCGTGATCCGCCTGTTGCGGGAACTCGCCGCGCCGGGCCGGGTGGTGGTCATCGCGACGCACGACGAGCGCCTGTTGCCCCTGGCCGACCGGGTCGTCGAGCTCACGCCGCGTCCCTCGAGTGAGTCGCGGCCCGCGGATCGGGTCGAACTCGGCGCAGGAGAGGTGCTGTTCCGCCAGGGTGCCTTCGGAGACTTGGTCTACGAGGTGGACTCCGGCCGGATCGACATCATCCAAGAACAGTCCGACGGTGGCGAGACCCAGCTCGCGGTCGTCGAGACCGGGAACTACTTCGGCGAGCTCGCCCCCATGTTCGGGCTCCGACGCTCGGCGACCGCACGCGCCGGCGCCGACGGGCCGGCGGTCGTGACCGGATACACGCTGCGCGACTTCCGCACTCGCCGGGGCGAGCTCACACCCACTGCCGTACTCGACCACGCGGCCGACAACGCGGTGGGCGACTGACAGTTCTCCACGAATCCTGGCCTGAGTTCCCCGGTCCGGGGCGACGCCTCTTCGCGCCCTACCAGTCGATTAAGAGGTGCGTGTGCGTCACCAGTAGATGTGGTGACCGTCGTCCGGATGTGGGGGTGCCTCGACACCGAAGCGAGCCCGCACGTCGTCGAGCGGAAGGAGCGCGAGCTCGAGATGGTCGACCCACGCGAAGTCGCCGGTGGTGCGGGATCCGCGCGCCATCTCGCTGCCGAGGAGTTCGGCCGCGTACGGCCGGGTGAGCGTGGAGCCCTTGGCCACGATGTCGTCGATGGCGGTGATGCCGGTCTCGTGGAGCACGAGCGGCGAGAAGAACGCGAAGGTGCTCGCCGGGTTGTCGTCCATGCACATCTGGAAGCCGCCCAGCGCGATCTCGCCGGGCCCGGTCGGAGCGATACCGGAGATCACATGGATGTTGTCGTGGTCGAAGTAGAGGTACGTGTTCGGTGTGATCTCCGACCCGGGAACCGCGAAACCGTGCGTTGCGTAGAAGTCCGCGAGGCTCCAGCCGAGAGTTCCTTCGGGGAGCCGGTGGAAGTCGTTCACGATGGCGACGAGTTCGGGGTCGAGGTGGGGCGGTTCGAGGTCTCGGGCGCGAAACCGCGGCTCCGAGCGGGCGGCAACCATCCCTGAGAAGAAGCGGTCGAAGTCGGCCGCGGCACGGGCCACCCCGTCGTCGATTGCGACTCGCAGTACGCGGACCTCGTCGGGTGAGGATCCGAGCGCGGCCGCGTATCGCTCACACGACGTGATCTGCGCGCTCGTGAGCGGATGGCGACAGGTCTCGAGCGTGAACATCAACTCACCGAACCGGCGCCGCGCCGCGGGGTCGGTGAGAAGACTGGCGGTCTCTTCCGATCCGAGAGGGACGATGCGCTCGAACTCGATGTCGTCACGCTCGAAGAGATGGACCACGATGGCGCCCAGCACGGCCAGTTGCTCGTCGGACGGACCGCCATCGACGTCGATGACGCCGATCAGGCCGCGGACCACCGTGTCGACGTCCTGGGCGGCAACCAGTCTCGTCACGGAGAGTCAGCCTACCGGCGGGAACGCCAAAGTCTTGCCTGCGTGAGATCGGCGTAGGTTGGCCCGACCACGCCTCGACGATCGGAACCAGCTCATGGACCTCATGCTCAAGGACCGGGTTGCCGTCGTCACCGGCGCCGGCAAGGGCATCGGCATGGCGGTGGTCCAACAGCTGGTCGACGAAGGCGCGCACGTCGTCGCCGGTTCGCTCCACGCGTCGACCTTCGAAGGACTCGATGGCGTCACGGCAGTGGAGCTCGACCTGTCGACACCCGACGCTCCCGGTCAACTCGTGCGACGCGCGCTCGATGAATACGGGCAACTCGACGTCCTCGTCAACAACGTCGGTGCGGTGAAGCTCCGCCTCGACGGCTTCCTCGCCACCGCCGACGACGACTTCGCCTGGGCCATGCAGATGAACTTCTTCATTGCGCTCCGAGCGACCCGCGCCGCGCTGGCCGCGATGGTGGCGCGAGAACGCGGATCCATCGTCAACGTCTGCAGCGTCAACGCGTTCTTCCAGCCCGACGGCGGCACCATCGACTACGGCGCCGCCAAAGCTGCGCTCCTCAACCTCTCGAAGTCGTTGGCGCAGGAGTTCGGCTCCCGGGGCATTCACGTGAACTGTGTCTCACCGGGGCCCGTCGCCACGGACCTCTGGCTGGGTGAACACGGCGTCGCCGAGACCGTGGGCGCGGCGACCGGCGTCGACGCCGACACCGCGCGGGACGCGGTGGTGGCGAGCATCGGCGGCTTCGCAACCGGTCGCTTCACCACGCCGGAAGAGGTCGCCACGCTGGTCGTTTTGCTCGCGTCGGAACGGAGCGCGAACGTGACCGGCGCGAACTACGTCATCGACGGTGGCCTCATCAAGACGACGTAGCGGTCGCGCACGGACGCCTTTCGGCGCTGCCGGAGTCGCGCCGCAGGTCGGAACGCCACCGGATCACCACACGCGAGGAGTACGGATGAGCGAGGAGCAGGGATGAGCATTGTCGAGCAGTACGGCCCGTGGGCAGTTGTCGCCGGGGCATCGGCCGGAATCGGAGCGGCCTGGGCCGAGGAGGTGGCCGGTCACGGGATCAATCTCGTCACCATCGCCCGCCGCGCCGAGCTCCTGGAGGCCGAGGCGGAGCGGCTGCGGGCAGCACACGGCGTGGAGGTGCGACCGCTCGCCATCGACCTCGCCGCCGACGACCTCGCCGCGCGTGTGAGTGCCGCCATCGCGGGACTCGAGGTGGGTCTGTTCATCTACAACGCCGCCCTCGCGCCGCACGGCCATTTCTTCGACGTCGACCTCGACGAGCACCTGCTCAGCATCAAGCTCAACGCGGTCGCGCCGACGGTTTTGACCCACCTCCTCGGCCCACCGATGGTCGAGCGCGGCCACGGCGGCATCGTCATCGTCGGGTCGCCCGGTGCGTACCAGGGCAGCGTGATCTTCTCGACCTACAACGCGGGCAAGGCCTACGAGTGGATCCTGGCCGAGAGCATCTGGGCCGAGCTGCGCGGTAGCGGCGTCGACGTCGTCGGCTACATGGTCGGCGCCACTGCGGGTGACAACTACGAGACCCCGGTGCACCTCCGCGAACTCGACGTCACCGCGCTCGACCCGACGCTGGCGAAGGCGGTCGAGGGCATCCGGAGCCCGGTCACGTGCGACTACGTCGCCCGGAACCTGTTCGACCAGATGACCGACGGCCCCACGGTCTATGCCAACTCTCACGACGCCGAACTCGGCGACGCGGTCCTGGCGATGTCGCGGCGCGAGGCCACCGAGCACATGAGCTCGTTGGTCACCCTGGGCTTCGGCTGACGACGTCGCCGATCGCGACGCGGGCGTCGGGGAATCCCGCGGCCCGAGACGCGAGGCAGTCGCGCGCCTGCACGGACACGCCGGCGAAGCCGGCATCCGCCGCCAGATCGACACGTTCCCACAGCGTCGCCGGCGCGACGGTTGCCGCACAGAGCACGAAGTCGTCGGCGTTCATCCGCGACGAAGGTACGACGCCCCCATTGACGGTGCACCTGAGTGCAACATTTAGGATTCATCGCGTGACGCTGCTCGCGAGGACCGGATGACCGAGCCGCTCGCGTCATCCGGTTCCGAGGGCGCCACCGACGGGACCGAGTCGACGATGTACGAACGCGTCGGGGGTTCGGCGTGGTTCGAGGCCCTCACCGAGCGCTTCTTCGACGCGGTGGCCGTCGACCCGGTGCTGCGGCCGATCTACCCCGAAGACCTCGCCGGCGCGCGGGCGCGGCTGTGCGGGTTCCTCGTCCAGTACTGGGGCGGCCCCGCCGACTACAGCGCGGCGCGCGGTCACCCGCGTCTGCGCATGCGCCACGCCGCCTCTCCCATCGGCACGACCGAGCGCAGTGCCTGGTATCGCCACATGGCCGACGCCATGACCGCCGGCGGGCTGAGTCCGGAGGACGAACGCGAGATGCTCCACTACTTCGCCGACGGCGCGATCCACCTCACCAATCGGCCCTGAGTCGCTCGACGCGCGAATGGTGCAGCCGACCCACGTCCCGACCGCGACCGAACGCACGGGTCGCCGCTGGAGAACCGCGGCCTGGGTGGCGGCCGGCGCGGTGCTCCCGGCTGGGGCGTCGGCGGCGCTGGTGGCAGCCCGCGGCAGCGTGCCCAACACCGACATCGCCCTGCTCCTGGCCGGCGCGGTCGTCGTCATCGCGGCGTCCGGTCGGCGGTCGGCCGCCGCAGTGGCCGCGGTGTCCGCCGCGCTCTCGTACGACTACTTCCACACGGTGCCGTACCACTCGCTCACCATCGCCAACCGCAACGACGCCGTCGCCACCGTCGTCCTCGGCCTCCTCGCGCTCACCATCGGGCTGATCGCGGCGCGCGCGTCGGATACCCACATCGAACTGGTGTTGCTGGTCGGTGCGGTAGTGCTGAGCCAAGCTGTACCCGAGCCGGCGCGTTTCCTCGTCGATCGGCGGGGACTCGACGTAGCACTCGCGGTCCTCGTCTTCGCCACCGCCCTGCTCATCCCGCCGAGCGCGTTCCGCGGGATGGCAACCCACAGTCGTCGCCTCGTGGTCGCGTTGGTCGCCGCCGCCGTCGCCCTCCCCGCGCTCTCGTGGTCGGTCTCGCTGCTCGTGCCCGTGCTCGCACTTCGGCGCGGCGTGCTCGTGGTGGGGCTCGCCCCGGCCGAGATCGCGTCGGTGGCCACGACTTCGCTCGCCGGGGGCGACACTGCGATCGCGGCAGGGATGCTCGTCGGCTCGACCTTGGTGACGGTGACGGTGGCCGGGGTCGCGCTCCGGCTCCTCGGTGCGGGCGGGGGCGTCGATGCGCTGTCGCTCCTCACCAACCTTGCGCTCGTCGTAGCCCTGCCGATGGCGCTCGGCCTCGCGATCCGGAGCGTGGTGACGTTCTCCGCGCGCCAGGAGGCCGCCATGGAGCGCGTGTCCCTGGCCGTGGTCACGCTCCTCGTATGGCTGGTCGCGTCGCAGGTCAGGTTGTCGAGCGACTACGTCCTGGTCGCGATCGCGCTGCTGCTGTTCCTCGCCGGCTCCGCAGTGCTCGGTGCCGCCCTCGGGGTTCGGGCGCCCGCGCCCGTCGCCTCCGCCCTGCTGCTGACCACCTCCATGCGCGACTTCGCCATCGCCGCGGGCATCGCGGTCGCGGCGTTCGGCGCAGCTTCGGCCGCGCCGCTCGGGCTCTACGGCGTCATCGCCATCGGGTGGGGCATCGCCATCGCCACCCTGCGGCCGACGGGATCCGCCGCGGCGTACGAACCACGCGTCGCCGAATGATCGCGTCCACCGCGCCCGGGTTGCGCGCCTCAGGTGTCGTCGGCGCGGGCGCGGGTGCGGCGAATCTGGCGCACCGTGAGGACGAATCCCACCGCGACGACGATCGCCGCGAGGATCACGACAATGGCGACCGACCCGCCGGTGGTGGAGTTCGGCTTGCCCATCGCCGATGCGACAACGGCGGTCATGTGACCCAGTGTCGCGCGGCGCGCCTCGTCCGCCGCGACCGGCGGGTTCGCTCGGAGTTCGTGACGCGAACCTCGAGAGCGCCGCGCCGCGCCGCGGTCGATAGCTCCATGGGCCCGGTGCAGCGGTTCTGCGATCCAGGTTCACCCAGATTCGATTCGAGGCTCTGTGCCACCGACGAACGACCGAGAGGTCGACCCCGAACATGTGAGCACCGTGTTCGACGCCCGGATCCTGATGAACGAGGAGAATCTCGCTCGCGTCGCGGAGGTGGCGTGGATCACGGATGCCGAGCTGACCGAGGCCAATGAGATGGCCGCGCTCGATGTCGGTCTTCGGTGGCCGGCGCCGAGACGCGGCATCGAGATCGCGGATCAGCGTGACCCGGCGTAGCCGAGGTCGACGATTCTCGAGCCGGCCGAACCGTCGGCCAGACGGGCCGGAATGATGCCGGGCGCGGTGAGGAGCGCGGCGATGGCGGGGCCGGTCGCCGGGAGGGCGTGACCCAGTTTCAGCGGCGCTGGAGATCGCTGACGAGGTCGCGCAGTTGGATCGTGGGCTCGAGGCCGATTTCGGCCCGCAGGAGCGCCCGGTAGCGCCCGAACTCACCGAGGGCCTCGGATTGGTTCCCCTGGGCCAGGTGGACGCGGATCACCAGTGCACGCGCGCTCTCCCGGAGTGGCTCGACCCGCACCGCGGCGGACGCGGCGTTCGTCGCCTCCCCGAAGCGCCCGGCCGCCAGCAGTCGATCGGAGAGTGCCTCCAGCGCCTGCAGCCGGAGGCGGCGCCAGTCTTCGCTCTCGAGCATCGCCCAGTCGTCGTACCACCCGGGAAGGAGGTCGAGGGAGAGCGACGCCACCGCTTCGGCACCGAGATCCATCCGGGCCGACGTCGTGCCCGGGTCGAGCAACTGTTGGGCGAGAAATCGTCCTTGACGGATGTCGACGGTCACGCCGTCGGCCAGGCGCAGGTCGATGGGAGTGACCACCACCGCGTCACGGGACATCAGGTTCAGACGCACGAGGGCAGAACGAAGACTCGAGTATGCGTGCTCTTCGGACGACTCGGGCCAGAGGGTGCCGGCCACACTCGCGCGCATCAACGTCCGATCGCGCAGACCGAGGAGGGCGAGCAGGCGTTGTGAACCCCCGAGCACCGGCGGCAGTGCGTGTCCCTGGTCGCCGAGCCCGAAGGCTCCCAGCACGCTCACGTGAAGACTCGAGGGTGCCGTCGCGATCGTGTTCATCGGGCGCTCCTTGTCGTAGTCGGAGACGGGGCCGAACCGGTGGCAGTGGGTCCGGTGAACTCGTGCGGGATGAAAGCGCGGCCCGGGCGCCGGGCAGGTACGCCCGGGCCGCTGCGCACGCTCGCGGACCGGGGTGAGCGGTCCGCGTGAGCGCGCGATCTCGAAGCTGACGTTGAGGTGCGGGGCAGTTGCATTGACCATGCGCAGACGCTCGATGGGCAAGCGATGCGGCGATCACAGATGGTGATCGCGGCGCAGAACGTCGACACGGGCTGTCCCTTCAGGGAGCCATGCCAAAGGTCTGCAGCATGTCATTGCAAAGGCGCGGATTCGCGCGGTGACACTCGAGTGGCGGTTGACACTACTCGGGTTCGTGCGTCGCGGTGTGCTTTGCGCGGATTCGGAACGAAAGAGCGGCCCGGGCGCCGGGCAGGTACGCCCGGGCCGCAGCACACCACCGCGGGGAAGGGTGGGGGACCCCGGGGAGCGTGCGTCCTCGGGCAATCGGATCGCGACCCGGCGAGACCGGAGCGAGACTGCCTTCGACACAAACAACGCCGACACGTGCACATCCCTTGGTGGGAGCAGTGCCGGGGTCCGGAGCACGCCATGGTCCGCGGCGACAACCGCGGAACTCTCTCGACTCTGCGCCGCGTCGGGCGCGATGTCAAACCCGGTGTTGACGAGCCCGAGTTTGGCGACCCGTGACCGGGCTTCTCGCGCCGCCCTGCTGCACGTCGCGCATGTGTTCGATCGCCAGCGTGCGGGTCGGCCACCATCCCGCCGCGTGATCGGTGCCGGACCAACTCCACATGTGCTGCTCGGCCAACTCCCGTTCGACCAGCGCGTATCCGTCGCGGTTCGCGGCGGCGACGACTTCGTTGTCCTTCAGATCCGACATGTCTGCTCCCGTCTCTGGCCGCCTGCGAACGTACCGCCGCCGGAAGATATTAGCAAGCGGATTAAAGAAACGCGCTTCTACTATCGAGTAGGGTTGGGTGCATGCCGCGGCAGCCATGCATCACCGAATCGTGCTTCGCCACCTTCGACACCACCCGGGTCCGGGAAGGCGACGTGCGTCACTGCAATCGCGCCGGACCCGACGGCGGGCACGCCAACCGCTGGGACGGTCAGGCCTGGCAGGTCGTTGCCGGGCGAATGCAGCACGACCGGCGCTGATCGGTCGGTCGAGCTCCTGTGCGACCGGGCGCGCCAGCCGCCGGCGTCGCCCTGCCGATTTGATCGCGCCGACGTGACCGAGCGGCGCCCGATATCGGTGAAAGAGCAGCTTGGTCCTCCGGCCAAATAGATGTCGGAGCTCGAGGGGCGAATGCTGCATATGGGTGTGCAGTGGCGGGGGACAACAGGAGTGGCGTCTGTGACTCCTGATGAGCGGGAATCACCGTGTCAACGTTGTCGCGCCGTGCGTGGACTTTCTCGCCAATGAACGCACGCAGAGTGGTATCACTGGGACCCGAAGCTGCAATGCGCGCGGAAACGGCAAAATTTCCGCGCGGAATTCATCGCATAGTGACGTTGATCATGGGTAGCGTGTCGGGATCGCCGCGCGTCGAAGGTCGAGCCGGCACCCTGCGCATCCATATCCCGAGAAGCGGCAAGAGAAGCCCCGGTGATTTCGGGGAAAGATTTCGGGAAGCGCCGGGCGCATTGGTTACGTTCACCGGACCAGATCGGGCACGAACGGCGAGGGCACTCCTCTCGGAGGAGCACCGGGCGAGGGGCACAGGGACAGGCTGCTCATGGACGAGTTGGATCTGGAACCAGGGCAGGGGATCAAACCGGTCAAGGCCACGTTGATCGCGCTGGTGGTGCTGATCGTGGCCGTCGGGCTCAGCATTCCCGCGTACTACCTGATCTCGGGCCGCGACAGCTCGAGTGCCGGGAAGCTCGGTGCGTTCACCAACGACAGCCCCGGCCTCAAGTCGAACACCCCCGACATCGTGTCGAGTCCGATCACGACGCTGCCCGGTACCGCGACCACCGCACCGAGCGGTGTCGCCGCTCCGCCAGTCGTCCCGCAGGTCGATGCCGCGTCGGTCACGAAGACCACGTCGAAGACGGCGGTGTCGTCGCCGTTCAACATCGGCGCGATCATCGCCAACGTGCTGGCCGCACCGCCGAGCAGCAAGCCGGCTTCATCGGGTGGTTCGGGCGGCGGCGGAGCATCGCCGACCACCAAGCCCACGAGCAGCACGCAGGCGCCGACCACCACCAAGGCCCCGGCAACCACGACAACCACCAAGGCCCCGGCTACGACGACGACGAGTCCTCCGACCACGACGAGTCCTCCGACCACGACGAGTCCTCCGACTACAACGAGTCCTCCGACCACGACGAGTCCTCCGACCACGACGAGTCCTCCGACCACAACGAGTCCTGCGACTACGACGAGTCCTCCGACCACCACGTCGCCGCCGGTGATCACGCTGCCGCCGATCTCGCTGCTGTAGCTCGCGCTACCAGCCCACTACGGCGGTTCGCCGTAGCTCGTCGGCATCGTCCTTCGAGTACCCCAACTCGGTGAGGATCTCGAGGGTGTGCTGCCCGATCATCGGCGGCGGTCCCTGGACGACGCTCGGGGTCGCCGACAGCTCGAGGAAGCGTCCGGGCTGTCGCAGTCGGCCCCAGACCGGGTGCCGATAGTCGGTCACCCACTGGTTGATGCGCGCGTCGGGATCGTCGAACCAGGTCGCCCCGGTGGTCTCGTCCGAGATCTCGCACGGCACGCCGTGGCCATCGAGCGTCGCGAACCACACGGCTGCCGTCTGGCGGCGAAACGCGGCGGCGAGGATCGCGGCGAGCGCGCGTGCGTGTTGGGCGCGTGCGGTGGCGTCGACGAATCGCGGGTCGTCGGCGAGGCTCGGCTGATCGAGCGCGGCGCACAGCGCGCGCCAGTCGCGTTCGCCGACCGCGACGATGCAGATCCAGCCGTCCGCCGTCTCGTACAAGCGGTACAGCGGGCCGAGGCCGGTCTGCTCGACATCGAGGGGAGCGCGCGTGGCGAGTGACTCGGGGCCGAGGAACGCGTCCGACGACAGGAGCATGGCGGCGTTGAGGATGTTGGTCTCGACCGCCTGGCCGACGCCGGTGACGTCGCGGCGGTAGAGGGCTTGCAGCACGCCGATGACCGACAGCATCCCGGTCGCGGCGTCGCACATCCCGAACCGGTACCAGGTGGGATGGCCGCCGGTGCGGCTGGCGCCCTGCTCGAACTCGAGGCCGGCGAGCGCCTGGCCCATCTGGTCGACCCCGGGCCACGTGGCCAACGGTCCGGTGTCGCCGTACGCGGTGACGTGGCAGAAGATGGCGCGGGGGTTGATCTCGCGCACCCGGTCGTAGCCGAAGCCGAGCCGCTCAGCCACCCCGGTACGCAGGTTGTAGTGGACGAAGTCGGTCGTGCGGATCAGCTCCTCCGCGATCCTGCGACCGGCGGTGGTCTTCAGATCGATCGCGATGCTCCGCTTGCCGCGGTGGCACGCCGCGTAGGTCGCGTCGCCCGGTGTGCCGGGGCCGCTGCCGAGATTGTCGACCTTGATGACGTCGGCCCCGAGGTCGCTCATGAACATCGGCCCGAAAGGGCCGGCCAGCGCAGTCCCGAAGTCGAGCACGCGTATGCCGCTGAGCGGGTGGTTGAGTGACCCGCGATTCGCGGCCGGTGGCGCGGGTTCGGCGTGCGGGGCTCCGGCGATCGCGGCCAGGACGGCGTCGGTGTCGTGGCCGACGGCGTGCGGCGCGGCGGGCACCCGTTCGTCGTGCCGGTCGAGGTGGTAGGGATGACCGAGCTGCGTGACCGGACCGGCGCCGGGGAAGTCGACCACGGTGACGGCGCGGTTGTGGACCACCTGGGGATGGTCGAACGCGTCCTCGACCGGCTGGACCGGCTGGCAGATCAAGTCGTTCTGTTGCAGCAGGTCGACCCATTCCTGCATCGGTCGCTCGCGGTACAGCGCGGCGAGGCCCTCGTAGTACTGCGCTCGCACCGCGGGATCGCCGGCGAGCGCGCCCGTGAACGACAGCGCATCGGCGTCTCGGCCGAGGTGGGCCAGGGCCAGCGGCACGGCCTGCGGCATCGGGTGGAGCCAACGACCGTCGCCCGCTTCGAAGCACGGCGTCGGTCCCCGGTCGCGGTACTTCCACAGATCCTCGAGTGCGGGGGTGGGCGCGTCGGCGCGGGTCCAGATCTGGGTCATCCAGAGCAGCGCGCCCTGCATCAACGACGTCTCGACCCACTGCCCGCGTCCGGTCACCTCGCGGGCGTGGAGCGCGGCGCTGATCCCCGCGGTCGCGATGAGGGCGGCGCCGAAACTCGGGAGCGGAGCATGGAGGAAGATCGGGCCGGACCGGAGGCCGGGTTCCTCCCACTGCATGCCCGATCGCGCCTGGACGAGTGCGTCCCATCCCGGTCGCGTGCTCGTCGCGCCGGTGCGCCCGTACCCCGTGATCGAGCAGTAGACGAGTCGATCGTTGAGCGTGTGCACCGCGTCGAAGTCGATCCCGAGGCGTTCGGTGGTGCCGGGCGCGTAGCTCTCGACCAGGACGTCGGCGGTCGCGAGCAGGGCGCGAACGTGGTCGAGACCCTCGGTCGTTGCGAGGTCGAGCACGACGCTGCGCTTGTTGCGGTTCCAGACCGTGTACGCCGGCGCGGTGCGGAACGGATCGCCACCGGGCGGCTCGATCTTGAGCACGTCGGCGCCGTAGTCGCCGAGCAGCATCGTGGCGATGGGGCCGGCCGAACCCCACGAGAGATCGAGGACGGACAGTCCTTCGAGTACGGGTGCGATCGGTCTCTCCTCGCCGCGGCGACCGCCGGCCGCGGGCCGGTGGTCAGGATGCTCCGCACCCTACGTGAACGTCGAGCCTCCGCACCGCGAGGACACACACGTCGTCCCGCCGGTCGGTGCCGGTGAGGCACGCGTCGATGGCCCGGCTGCAGAGCGCGCGGGCGTCGTCGGCGTCGTCGAGGGTCGCGGCCCGGAGCCGGCCGATGCCGGTGTCGAGCGATTCACCCCGGCGTTCGACCAGCCCATCGGTGTAGAGGAGGAGTGCCTGCCCCGGTTGGAGCTGGGAGCGGAGGATCTCCACCTGATCGGAGGTGGCTCCAGCGCCGAGCGCGGGCCGGGGCCGGACGGCGAGCACCGTCGATCCGTCGTCGGCGACGAGTAGCGGCGGCGGATGCCCGGCCGACCCGAGCTCCACGGTGCCGGTCGCCGGGTCGAGGCGCGCGAACAGGAGGGTGGCGATCTGATCGGCATCGCCGAACTGATCGAGGAACTGGTCGAGATGCGCGAGGACGCGGCCGATGTCGGGTTCGATCGAGGCGTAGGCGCGTGTCGCGTGACGGAGCGTCGCCATGAGTCGGGCGGCTCCGATCCCGTGACCGCTGACGTCGCCGACCGTTGTCATGATCCGTCCGTCGGGCAGTGCGAAGGCGTCGTACCAGTCGCCTCCGATGTCGCCGTCGTAGTCGGCCGCGAGGTACGCGGCACCGATCTCGTAACCATCGACCGGCGGGAACACCGGTTGCAGGAATGTCTCCTGCAACACCCCGACGGCATGGCGCTCCTGCGCGAGCCGGAACTCGGCACTGGCGAGCGCGGCCTGTGCTTCGCGTTGCCGGGTGACGTCCTGCGCGGTGCCCCGTACGCGCACGATCTCGCCATCGTCGTCGAAGAGCACCTCGCCGCGGTGCACGACGTGGCGCACCTCGCCGCGCAGGATCATGCGGGTCTCCGTCGCGTACCGCCGGCGCCGATGACCGAGCGATTCGGCGGGATAGCGGGTGAGCTCCTCGCCGTCGTCGGGGTGGGCGAGCTTGCGGAGCGCGATGTTGTACTCCGGCCCCGTCATCGTGCGCGGCAGTTCGAGCATCCGGGCCAGCTCGGTCGACAACGAGACGAGTTGGCTCTCCCGGTCCCATTGCCAGCTCCCGAGTGCTGCGATGCGTTCGGCTTCGTTCAGGTCCCGGGCCACGACTGCCGCGGCCCGGAGCTCGGCTTCCTCGAGCGCGTAGGCCTCCATCCACTTGCGTCCGTCGATGTCGATGCCGACGCCGACCATCGCGACGAGCCGGCCGTCGTCGTCGTGGATCGGGCGACCCCTCGATTCGATCCAGTGGATGCTGCCGTCGGGCCAGACCGCCCGGTGTTCGAACGCGAGGTCGAGACCGGTCTCGCCGGTGGCCGCGATCTCCGCCTCTACCTGAACCCGGTCGTCGGGATGGATCCGATCGATGAAGTCGGCGTACGTGCCGCTGAATTCGTCGGAGGCGATGCCGAAGCGGGCCGCCATCTCGGCGTCCCACTCGACGTTGCCGGTCTCGACGTCCCAGCTCCACGTGCCCATGCGCCCGGCCTCGAGCGCGATGCGGAGCCGGGCTTCGTCGTGCCGGCGCGGATCACGCGCCGAATCGGCCGGAGAAGAATCGGCCCGAGAAGAATCGGATGGGGGAAGGGCGGCCATCGTGACGCCCATCGTCGCGTACGGAGTTCATACGAATCTCATCCCGTCGCGCCGAAAGGTCCTTTTCTCGGTCGTTGGCGCCCGGCGCCGACCCCTTTTAGGCTCCGGCCGATGTCCGCTCACCCGGCGGGGGCAAAACTGAAGTTGTGCGGCCCCGAAGCTACGATCACCCACTGACGCTTCGACCCCGATGGCGGATTCCTTGCTCCTCGAAACGATCGACGGTCCCGCAGCCCTGCGCCGACTCAGCGGTGAAGAGCTGAAGGTTCTCGCAGACGAAATCCGGGCCCTGTTGATCGACGCGGTCTCGGTCAACGGTGGGCACCTCGGGTCGAACCTCGGCGCCGTCGAGCTCACCCTGGCCCTGCATCGCGTGTTCGATTCGCCGCGTGACGCGATCGTGTGGGACACCGGCCACCAGGCCTACGTGCACAAGCTAGTTACCGGGCGGCGCGACGGATTCGCCCGGCTCCGCCAGGCCGGGGGCATGTCGGGATACCCGTCCCGCGCCGAGTCCGAGCACGACCTCGTGGAGAACAGCCATGCCTCCACCGCGGTGAGCTACGCGTTCGGGCTCGCGGTGGCGCGCGACGCCAACCGCGACGACTCCGCCGTGGTCGCGGTGATCGGCGACGGTGCCCTCACGGGTGGGCTCGCCTACGAAGCGCTCAACAACTTCGGCTACAGCGGTCGTCGGGCGGTCATCGTGTTGAACGACAACGGGCGTTGCTACGCGCCCACGGTGTCGCGGCTGAGCGCGGTCGGCAGCCCGGGTCACGAGCCCGGGTCGGCGGCGTTCTTCGAGGCCCTCGGCCTCGGGTACGTCGGGCCGATCGACGGTCACGACGTCGCCGCGCTCGAACCGGCGTTTCGGTCCGCCGCCGGGTTCGACGGTCCGGTCGTGGTGCACGTGCTCACCCGGAAGGGCGAGGGCTACCTCCCGGCCGAGACCGACGAGGAGAAGCGCCTCCACGACGTCGGTGCCTTCGATCCGGAGACCGGCGTCCCGCACACCGGCAAGGGTTCGTCCTACACCGCCGCATTCAGCGACAAGCTCGTCGAGTTGGCCGCCGCCCGTCCCGAGATCGTGGCCGTCACCGCCGGGATGCCGGGTTCCACGGGTCTGCTCCCGTTCGCGGAGCGCTTCCCCGACCGCTGGTTCGACGTCGGCATCGCTGAGCAGCACGCGGTCACCGCGGCGGCCGCGATGGCCATGCGCGGTCTGCGGCCGTTCGTGGCGATCTACTCAACGTTTCTCAGCCGGGCGTGGGACCAGATGCTCTACGACGTCGGTCTCCACGCGGTCCCGGTGGTGTTCTGTGTCGACCGGGCCGGGATCACCGGCGACGACGGCGCCAGTCACCACGGGCTCTTCGACCTCGCGTTGCTCACCAAGATCCCGGGCATCACGGTGTTCGCGCCTTCGTCCTATGAGGAAGTCGGCGTGATGCTCGAGGAGGCGCTCCTCATCACGAGCGGTCCGGTGGCGTTGCGTTGGCCCAAGACCCCGGCGCGGCACGTCCCGCCCGAGCAGGTCGGCGCGGGCCGGAACGCGCGCAAGGTGCGCGCGGGTCGCGATGTCTGCATCCTCGCGGTCGGGAAGATGGTCGAAGCCGCCGAAGAAGCGGCCGTGCTGCTCGAAGCGCGCGACGTGCACGCGACGGTGTGGGACGTGCGTGTGGTGCCTCCCGACGCGCGGATGCTGGAAGATGCACGCCGCCACGGGCTCGTGGTCACCGCCGAAGACGGCATTGCCGAAGGCGGGGTCGGCGCGTTGCTCACCGCCGCGCTGGCGCGAGTGGAAGCAGGAACTCCGGCCCCTCCGGTGGTCGCGCTCGGCACCCCGGCGGCGTTCCTCCCGCACGGGAAGCCGGCGGAGCTCCTGGCGAACCTCGGTCTCGACGGTCCCGGGATCGTGGCGACGGTGCTGAAATCGCTCGAGGCGAGCCAGCGTCAGTGAGTCTTGACGCCCGCGCTCACGCGGGGCCGAAGCTCGGCATCTTCTCGAACGCCGGCGCGAAGAAGTAGTCGAGCTCGATCGTCTGGCCGAGCGCGAGGAGCCCGGCGGCGCAGAGGTCGGTCTTCACGAAGCACTGCACTCCGTAGTCGGCGAAGGCGGAGCGATCGTCGTCGTCGAAGATCGGGCTGGCAGCCATCGCGGCGTCGATCTCGGCGTCGAGCCCGGCGCGCGCCTTGAACTTCGTGATCGAGGCGCGGCCTTCGAGCTCGCCACCTGGTTCCGTCGCGGTCTCGATCGCGCGCACCGCGCGTTCGAGTGCGTCGAAGCTCGAGTACCGGATGCCGATGTGGGTGAGAGATTCGGGCCACTCGGCGCGCAGCGCGCGGTACGCCGACAGCCGCGGGTCTTCGTCGAAGGCACCGGCACGCAGCCCGTCGGCGATCGCGCGCTCGAGGTCGAGTTGGGCATCGCTCACGCGCGAGAGGTACAGGACGTTGTCGACGTAGTTCCACGTCTCGTCGTCGACCACGATCGTCGAGAACCCGTCGGTGCCGGGCGCGGGTCCGTTCTGTACGAGGGTGCAGCCGAACAGCTCGAACAAGCGGCGGGCCCGGTCTTCGTCGCCGGGGCGGTAGTGCAGGGCGAGGTGGCCGATGGTCGCCTGAGGTGTCGTCATGCGAGCGAGTCTGGTGGCCGGGTCCGGCCGTTGCAACACGCGCCGGCCGGCGAGGCGACGAACCGGCTACCGGTCAGAGGGTGATGCCGGCGAGCGGTGCGGGGTTGCCGGCCAGGACGTCGCCCGGGTTCACCCCCAGCCACTGGGCCAGCGTGGCGTAGTACTGGCCCATCGTCACCGTCGCCCGGAGGTTGTCGTTGCTGGGGTCGAGCGTGGTCCAGTTCGGGTGCTGGCCGTAGACCCCGGCGTGGATTGCGCCGGCGAGCAGCCCGACGGTGGCGGTGCCGTGGTCGAGCCCGTTCGAGTTCTGGTTGGCCCGGCGCCCGAACTCACTCGTCGTCGCGACGAGCACGTTCTGGGTGAGCCCGAGACCGCCGAGCTCCTGGAGGAACGCGTCGAGCGCGCCGTCGAGCTCCATCATCGAGCGCGTTGTGCGTCGACAGGTGATCCTCGTGCGTGTCGAAGCCACCGTTGAACGGCACGTGCACGATGCGGATGCCCGCGCCGGCGCGCAGCAGTCGCACGGCGGCGGCGAGCTGCGCACCCAACCCGGTGTCGGGGTAGCCGACGGTCGACGCCGGAATCGAAGTCATGAGGTCGCTGAACCGCAACGCGGTGCGGATGCCCTGGCGTCCGGCGTAGAGCATGGTGGCCTCGGCGCGGTCCTCCTGGCTCATGGCGCGCTGGCTGGCGATCCACGCCGCGTTCATGCCGGCGTCGCCGTAACCGGGGAACTTCCCGTCGCTCCCGGGATCCATCGACAACGTGACCGCGCTCTGGGCGGCCAACGCAGCCGAGGGGCCGCCGCCGAGCGACACTCCGGTCGCGGCGGCGTCCGACGTGGCGATCTCGTCGCACAGGCGGCCGAGAAATCCGAAGCGCGGGTACTGGTTGCCGTCGGTGTCGCCGAACCACCAACGCCGCAGCATCTCCGAGTGCGAGAAGTTGGGGTTGGGGTGGCCCAGGCCCTCGACCAGCGCGAGGGGGCGCCGGTACACGCGGGCGAGATTCGGATTGAGGCCGAACGAGTTGTTGAGGTGCAGCACCTGCGCGGCCGGGATCGACACCGTCGGGCGGCGCGCGTAGTACGAACCGTCGGCGTAGGGGATGCCGAGGGAGTTCCCGTCGTGGCCGCCCGCCATCTCGATCACCACGAGCGATCGCGCGCTCGGCGACGGTGCGGGGCCGATCGGCTGCGTCGTCGTGGTGGTCGGCGGCAGCGTGCTGGTCGTCGGTGGCACCGTGGTGCTGACCGGCGGCAACGGGCTCGGAGCCGGCGGCACGGTGGTGCCGGTGGCCTTCTTCGGGTCCACCGGCGGCTGGCACGCGGCGAGGGCGCCGACACCGGCGGCCCCGAGGCCCCACTGGAGGATCTTGCGGCGGGGGACGTCGTTCATGCGAGCGCGAACTCCGGTGAGCAGAGGGTGAGGGCGAGGAGGATCCGTGATCGCTGCCACTTGGCGAGCGCGGTGTTCGTGGCGACGGCGGTGAGCGCGGCGGTGGTGGCGGGGGTGACCTCGTACAGGGAGCACTGCGCGAGCACCGCCGCCACCATGTCGGTGGCGTTGGTGATCTGCGCGAGAACCGGGCCGTCGTTGGCGAGGTCGGCGCGGCCGAGCGCGTCGCTGGCGGCCAGCCATCGCGTGCCGCCCGGCCAACCGGCGACGCTCGGCGGATAGAAGGGGAGTTGCCCGAGCTCGTTGGCGATGCTGGCCTGCCAGCCCGGATTCGAGACACCCATCGTGGTGAACGCGGTCGTGACCCATTCCACCGGGAGCTTGGCGCGGTTCATGTGCACCGCGGGATCGAGGAACGCCGGATCGCGCAGGATCGCTTCGACGAGTGGCCGGATCTCGAGGTTGGCGTTGACGAACACGGAACCGAGCGTGGCGCGCGTGCTGTCGGACGGATCGACGCCCATGAAGAACTTGTAGAGCTTCCCCGCGATGAACGGTCCGCACGCCGGGCTGTTGCACACCGTGTCGATCACGTCGTTGTATCGCTGCACGCTGTGGCCGAGGAAGGTGACCGGTGCGGTCAGCGCGTACTGCGGGAAGAAGGTCGCGACGCCGGTGTCGTAGTTCACGTCCCATCCGGCGAGCGCCTTCGCGCCGGCCTTCACGTCGGCCTCCGTGTAGTTCCCCGGCCCGAGGGCGAAGAGCTCCATCACCTCGCGCGAATAGTTCTCGTTCGGTGCGTTCACGACCGACGGGTCGCCGTCGAGGTATACGAGCATCGCGGGGTCGACGGTGATCTGCTGCAGCAGCGTGCGGAAGTTCCCGAGCGCGTTCTGGCGCAGGAGCAGATGCTGGTTCCACATCATCGGCCAGCTGTTCACCTTGTCCTGGCTGGTGCAGAGGTGCGCATGCCAGAACCACGTCATCTTCTCGGCGAGACCGACGGCCGGATCTGCCATCCGCGCGAGCCACCACATCGGCGGGTCCCAACCCGTCATGTCGGGCGGCGCGGGAATCGGCGTCGGCGTCGCGGCGAGCACGCCGTCGAGCGCCGCGCCGACGCCGGCGGCGTTGAGCGCGTCGACCTGTCCGGGATACGGACCGAAGGTCGTGCGGCGGAGGAGATGAGCGATGGCTGCGTGGTCGTCCGGCATGCGCAGCATCTATCGGCAGCGCCCCAAAATTTCTTGCCCGCACGAAGGTAAAAGTTTTCGGGACGAGGTGTCGCGTCCTTCGGGAGCGCGGTCCTAACCTTGCAGCAACCCCCGCGGGTTCTGCCTGCGCAGAACGAAGAGACGAAAGAAAGAGGCGCCGCGTGTTCATCGACGGCTTCGTGCACCAACTCCCCGACATCGATCCTGCGGAGACGGGGGAATGGCTCGACTCGCTCGATTCGGTGATCGACGTCGGCGGTCGCGCGCGTGCCCGTTACCTGCTCGCCCGGCTGATGGAGCGCGCCCGCGAGCAGGGCGTCGGCGTGCCGGCGATGGTCACCTCCGACTACATCAACACGATCCCGGCGGAGCAGGAGCCGTGGTTCCCCGGCGACGAGGTGCTCGAGCGCCGCATCCGCGCCTACATCCGCTGGAACGCGATGGCGATGGTCGACCGCTCGAACCACCGCTTCGACGGCCTCGGCGGGCACCTGTCGACGTTCGCGTCGGCGGCCTCCCTCTACGACGTCGGCTTCAACCACTTCTTCCGGGGCAAGGCCGACGGTGGCGCCGGCGACCAGGTCTTCTTCCAGGGCCACGCCGCGCCCGGCGTGTACGCGCGCGCGTTCCTCGAAGGGCGGCTCAACGAGGATCATCTCGACCGGTTCCGGCGCGAGGTCGACGGTGGCGGCCTGCCGAGCTACCCGCACCCGAACCGCATGCCCGAGTTCTGGGAGTTCCCGACCGTGTCGATGGGTCTCGGCCCGCTGAACGCGGTCGCGCAGGCGCGCTTCAACCGGTACCTGCTGCACCGCGAGATCGTCGACACCAGCGCGTCGCGGGTGTGGGCGTTCGTGGGCGACGGCGAGATGGACGAGCCGGAGGCGATGGCGGGGCTGTCGATCGCGGCGCGCGAGCAGCTCGACAACCTCATCTTCGTCGTCAACTGCAATCTGCAACGGCTCGACGGGCCGGTGCGCGGCAACGGCAAGATCATCCAGGAGCTCGAGGCGACGTTCCGGGGCGCCGGGTGGAATGTGATCAAGGTGATCTGGGGCCGCGGTTGGGACGAGTTGCTCATCCGCGACGTCGACGGCGTCCTCGTCAACCAGATGAACAGCACCGTCGACGGTCAGTTCCAGAAGTACGCGGTGGAGTCGGGCGACTACATCCGCGAGCACTTCTTCGGCCCCGATCCGCGCCTGCGGCGGATGGTCGAGCATCTCTCCGACGACGACCTGCGTTCACTCCCGCGGGGGGGTCACGACTACCGCAAGCTCTACGCCGCCTACAAGATGGCCGTCGAGCACGAAGGCAGCCCCACCGTGATCCTGGCGAAGACGGTCAAGGGCTGGACGCTTGGTGCGGGCATCGAGTCGCGCAACGCCACCCACCAGATCAAGAAGCTCACGCCCGACGAGCTCAAGGTGTTCCGCGACCGACTGCAGCTGCCGATCCCCGATTCCGAACTGGCCGACGGCGACCCGCCGTTCTGGCACCCGGGCACCGACTCGCCCGAGTACGAGTACATGACCGCGCGTCGCACGATGCTCCACGGCCCGGTGCCCGAACGCATCGTCCGCAACCGACCGGTCACCATTCCCGCGCGCGAGCGCGAGCGGACAACCGGCGGGCCCGTTCGCCGACGTGCTCGCGGGCACCGGCGAGAAGGTGAAGGCGAGCACCACCACGGCCTTCGCCCGGCTGCTGCGCAACTTGCTGCGCGATCCCGACCTCGGTACCCGGATCGTGCCGATCATCCCCGACGAGGCGCGCACGTTCGGGCTCGACGCCCTGTTCCGCGAGTACAAGATCTACGCGCCCTTCGGCCAGCACTACGAGCCGGTCGACGCCGAGTTGCTGCTGTCGTACCGCGAAGCGCGCAACGGTCGGATCCTCGAAGAGGGGATCACCGAGGCCGGGTCGATGGCGACGTTCACCGCGGCGTCGACGTCGTACGCCACGTGGGGTCAGTCGATGATCCCGTTCTTCATCTTCTATTCGATGTTCGGCTTCCAGCGGGTCGGTGATCTGATCTGGGCCTACGGCGACCAACGGGGTCGCGGCTTCCTCCTCGGTGCCACCGCCGGGCGTACCACGCTCGAGGGCGAAGGGCTCCAGCACTGCGACGGCCAGAGTCAGTTGCTGGCATCCGCGCACCCGAACTGTCGGGCCTACGACCCGGCGTTCGCGTACGAGATGGGCGTCATCGTGCGCGACGGCATCGAGCGGATGTACGGCGCCGAGCCCGAGGACTGCTTCTACTACCTGACCCTCTACAACGAGAACTACCCGATGCCGGCGATGCCCGAGGGTTCCGAGGAGGGCATCCTGCGCGGGCTGTACCGCTTCGCCGACGCTCCGGGCGCGGCCGCGCACCACGCCCAGATCCTGGCGAGCGGCACCGCGATGCTCGCCGCGCTCGACGCCCAGCGCATCCTGCTCGACGAGTTCGGCGTCGCCGCCGACGTGTGGAGTGCCACCAGCTACAAGTTGCTCCGCGAAGAAGCGCTCAGCACCGAACGCTGGAACCGCCTGCACCCCACCGAGCCGGCACGCGTGCCGTACGTGAGCGAGCAGCTCGCCGCGAGCGAGGGGCCGATCGTCGCCGTCACCGACTTCATGAAGGCGGTGCCGGATCAGGTGGCGCGCTTCGCACCGCGACCGTTCGTGGCCCTCGGCACCGACGGTTACGGCTTCTCCGACACCCGCGCCGCGCTCCGCCGGCACTTCGAGGTCGACGCCCCGAGCATCGTGATCGCGGTGCTCCAGAGCCTCGCCGACACCGAAGCGATCAAGGGCGAGGTCGTGCAGGAAGCGATCGCCCGCTTCGACATCGATCCTGATCGCGAGGATCCGCGACTGGCCTGAGGAACCTCGGGTCTGAGGGTCGAGTCAGGGTGACTCAGGAGGCCCGACGGTGGTCGTCGTCGCGGAGCGGGTCGTCGTCGAGCGGGTCGTCGTCCCAGCCGTCGTCATCGTCGTCGAGATCGTCGTCGGAATCCTCGACGCCGAGCTCGACGTCGGCGAGGGTGCCGGACCCTTCCCGGAACAGGCCGTCGTCGAAGCCCTGCTTCAGTTCCCGCGCTTCACGGAACCGGCGAGCTCGTCCTTTTCTCGGCACGTGTCACCTGCCTTGCAACGGAGCAGCGTACGAATGCTCGGACAGCGCCGCGGACAGCGCCCCCGTACCCCTACATGATGCCGCAGCCGGAGCCGCGGCGTGTGCAGCTGGGGGTACAACAGTCTACCGGAACGCTCGATTCCCGTAACGGTCCACGTGAACCGCTTCGCGGACCGGGCGGCGGGTGGTGGGGCCGTAGTGGCCACGGGGCCATCCGAGGGGCACGACGGCCACCGGAGTGACCGATGCGGGTAGCCCCAGGGTGCGCCGGGCCAGGGTCACCGACCACAGCGGCAGGGTCGTGAGTGTGGCGCCCAGGCCCAGGGCCCGGGCGGCGAGGAGCAGGTTCTGGACCGCCGGATAGGCCGAGCCGTAGAAGCTGGTGGCCAGCACCGGCGGGCCGAAGACGGGGGAGCGGCCCCGGAGACAGGCCACCACGACCACCGGGATCTCCTCGAAGTGGTCGGCCTGCCACTGCACGGCTTCCACGATCTTGCGGGTGCTCTCGTCGCGGCGGGCCCGACCGGCTCCGAGGCGCCGGTAGACCGACCAGGCCTGACGGTTCAGCCGGGCGAGCTGGTGCTTGACGTCGGGGTCGCGCACCACGACGAATTCCCAGTTCTGCAGGTTGCTGCCGGTCGGTGCCTTGGTGGCGAGCTCCAGGATGCGAAGGACCGTGTCGTCGTCGACGGGATCGGGGAGCAGGCGACGGATCGCCCGCTGACTTTCCATCGCCTCACTCAGGGGCATTCCCAGACCGTCGTCGCTGCCGCCCACCCCGCCTCCTTTGCTCGCTGGCGGAGGCTAGCGGTTCGCTATCCTCGCGCCCGTCGGGCGATTGGCTCAGTTGGTTAGAGCGCTGCCTTCACACGGCAGAGGTCATGGGTTCGAGTCCCGTATCGCCCACCGCATTGGCACAGCACGTCCACGTCGCGCCAGCGCAGCGCCGCCAGCTCGCCGATGCACCATGGCTGGGGCCTTCGACGTCGATGACCGTGAAACTCAATGCCCCGGGGCAGGGGCGATTGGGAGCTCGTGAGAGAGTCGGCCGGGGAGTAACCGTCGTTCGCGTAACCGGGCCCGATCGAGCAATAAGCGTGCGTCGCGAGGCGTGCGGAAAGGTTCGGATCATGGATGAGCTCCTGCCCTTGGTAGCTGTCGAGGATCTGCCGGAGGATCTACGAGCGCAGTACGAGGCGACCTCGCGGCCCGGCCTGCGGGACTTCATTCGACTCATGGCGCACGCCCCGGACCACTTCCGCCGTTACAACGACACCTACGGAGCGCTTCGATTCAACAACCACCTGGGACCTCGGGTGACGGAGCTCGTGCGCTTGGCCACGGCGCAGACCACGCGCTGCCCCGTGTGCATGGCAGGACGGCATCCCGCCGCGATCGAGGCAGGTCTCACCGAGGAGCTCGTCGCTGAGATCGGATCGAATCAACCGACATTGATGACCCCCGCCGAAGTCGTCGCAGTCCGATTTGCGCTCAAGTTCTCCACCGACCATCTCGCCATCGAGGCCTCTGACAAGGCTGCGCTGCGTGAGCACTTCACGCCCGAGCAGATCGTGGAGATCGGATTGCTCTGCGTCATGTGTCTGGTTGGCAGGTTCTCGCTCCTCGCTGGGCTCGAGGAGCCGTCCTGCCCGATGTGAACGGGTGACGCTGCTGTGACCTCCGGCGGGACGCGGTGATCACCTCGGCCAGAACTGGCGCAGTGGATCGACGGGCCGGGGGATCTGCTCGGTTCGATCGGCCATACTTCGCTCCGAACGAGGGGGATGCACCGTGACGATCAACGATGGGCTCGTGCACCGCGAGGTGATGGAGCTCCGAGCCACTCCTGCCGAGGTGCTGAGGTTCGTGATGACGCCCGAGCGAATCCTCGACTACTACCCCGATCCGATCGAAGGCGGTGTGTTCGAGGACGGTCGCGCGATCTGGTGTCGCGGCGCGATCGGGGTTTCGATGCTCGAACGCGTCGACGACGAGAGCAGCGGAGACTGCCTGGTCGTCCTGGTCACTACTGCCGTCGGGCTCGAGCCGCCGTATACGCCGGAGAGCATCCGGGCGGGAGCGACCTTCACGATGGTGGAGGACTGGGCGGTGGCTGCGACCACGGACGGCACGACGCTGACGAAGTCGTGGCGAAACGTCAGGACGATCGTCGATTTGCCGTTCTCGATGGAGGACGCAGTGCGCGAGACGTCGATGGGCGAGAGCGAACCACTGGTCGAGAGGTGGAACGCCGCGGCACGAGCCGGCGGTTGATCCATCCGGGTGCGCCGACAGGTGAAGGCACGCGACGATCTTGTTCGGCCCTGGACCTCGCCGGCGGTTCTCGCTCACGTCCGGTCGGGATGCTGCGCCGAGATCGGCTGAAGACTCCACTGTTTCTGCCAGACCGATAAGTTGCACGCGACCAGCTGGGCACGAGAGGGGAACTCATGGTGGAGGTCGGCGCCCGATCGATCGGCGCGCGGGTCCTGCGAGCGGAGGATCCACGGATCCTGACCGGTCGAGGACGCTACGTCGACGACGTCACGTCGCCGGGCATGCTGCACGCGGCGTTCAAGCGCAGCACGGTCCCGCACGGACGTCTGCTCTCCGTCGACGCGTCGGCGGCTCGCGAGCTCCCCGGAGTCGTCGCCGTGTACACCGGCGAGGACCTGGCCCGGCTCACGACCGCCACGGCTCCGGGCACCGCCATCGGGCTGCACATGATGCCGGGGCTCCATGCCCCGAGCCAGTACGCACTGGCCACCGACAAGGTGCGCTACGTCGGTGATCCGATCGCACTCGTGGTCGCCGAGGACCGGTACGTCGCCGAGGACGCGATCGAGCTGATCGAGGAAGACATCGAATGGCTGGATCCGGTCGTCACCTACGAGGACGCGCTGGATCCCTCGAAGCCGCTGCTCTTCGAGGAGCTCGACGACAACGTCGCGCTCCGGAGCGAGATGACGCTTGGCGACGTCGACGCTTCTTTCGCCGCGGCCGACCAGGTCGTACACGCGAGCATCTGGGTGCACCGCCACCAGCCGGTGCCCATGGAGACCCGTGGGCTGATCTCCTCGTACGACCGTGAGGCGGAGCAGCTCACCATCCGCTCGGCGACGCAGTCGCCGCACATGCTCCGGCTGCTCCTCCCGCCGCAGATCGGCATTCCCATGGAGAAGATCCGCGTCCTCGCCGACGACGTCGGTGGCGGCTTCGGACTGAAGAACGGGGTGCAGCGCGACGAGGTCGCGGTCATCGCCGCATCGATCGACCTCGGTCGCCCGGTCAAGTGGATCGAGGACCGCCTCGAGCACCTGGCGGTCGGTGGCCAAGCCCGGGAGGAGGGCGCCGACATCGAAGCCGCGGTGACTGCCGACGGGGTGCTCCTCGGCATCCGCATGGACGCGAAGCTCAATCTCGGTGCGTACGCGTGCGACCCGTTCAGTGCGGCACTCTTCGTCGGTTCGCTGAGCGGCTCGTTCCAGGGCCCCACGCGGATCGCCGCGATCTCGGCGACGAACACCGTGGTGTTCAGCAACAAAGCGACCTACGTGTCGTACCGCGGCCCCTGGGCCACCGGCGACTTCCTGCGGGAGCGGCTGCTCGACATCATCGCCCACGACCTCGAACTCGATCCGTTCGACGTGCGGCAGCGCAACTACGTGGTGCGCGACGAACCGCCCCTTGCGATGCTGACCGGGCAGCCGTTCCTCGCCGTCACGACCCAAGAGCAGGTCGCGGAGGCGGCGCGCATCGTCGACTGGGCCGCGTTCCGGAACCGCCAGGCCGTCGCTCGGCGCGAGGGCCGGTACCTGGGCATCGGCATGGCGGCGTATCTCGAAGCGGCGCCCGGTCCGAAGATCCCCGGCCAGGAGGACATGGGCGCGGCGATGATGGGCAAAGAGGTCGCGCGCGTGTCACTGGAGACCGACGGCACGCTGCGCATCGTCACCAAGCAGCAGCCCCACGGCCAGAGCCACGAGACGACGCTGGCGCAGGTCGCGGTCGACGAACTGGGCGTCCGGTTCGAGGACGTGAAGGTCGTGTTCGGCGACACCGATGTCACGCCGTTCGCGCTCGTCGGCACCGGTGGCAGTCGGGCCGCGACGCTCGCGAACGGCGTGGTGCTGCACGCGTCACGGGAGCTCCGAGCGAAGGTGCTCGCGCTCGCCGAAGACCTCATGGAGGCGAGCGCCGCCGACCTCGACATCCACGACGGCGTGATCTCCGTCAAGGGCTCGCCGAGCGTGCAGCTCCCGCTCCGCGAGCTCATGCGCGTCGTCGTCGAGGAGCCGGAGCGGCTGGGGGAGGACCCCGACACGGACTTGCTCGTGAGCCGCGACTACGACGGCGGGAACAGCGCGTGGTCCGGTGGTGCACACGTCGCCGAGGTCGAAGTCGACGTCGAGACCGGTCTGGTCACCATCGACCGCTATGTGGTGGTCGAGGACTGCGGTCTCCCGGTGAACCCCGCCATCGTCGAAGGACAGATCCGCGGAGGTGTCGCGCAGGCGATCGGCGCGGTGCTGCTCGAGCACGCGGCGTACGGGGACGACGGCCAGTACCTCGCGGCGACGTTCATGGACTACCTCATGCCGACCACGACGAACGTGCCGAACTTCGAGATCCACCACGTCGACACGATCCTCACCGATCCCGACGTCAACTTCCGGGGCGTGGGTGAGGGCGGGATGATCGTCGCCCCGGCGTGCCTCACCAACGCGATCGAAGATGCCCTCCGGCCGTTCGGTGTGCGAGTCGAGGAGCAGCACCTGCCGCCCGCTCGGATCCTCGAGCTGATCGGGGTGGTGCCGTCGTGAAGAACGCGCCCTTCGAGTACCACGCCCCGCGCTCCGTCGACGAGGTGCTGTCGTTGCTCGCCGAGCACGGCGACGAGGCCAAGGTCCTCGCCGGCGGCCAGAGCCTCGTCCCCCTGCTCGCCATGCGACTGGCGCGACCGTCGCAGCTGATCGACATCAACGAGATCTCGGACCTGGCAGCACTGCGCCCGCTCGACGGCACGGGCGTCGCGTTCGGCACGCTCACCCGCGAGCGTGATGCAGAACGGTCGGCGCTGGTGGCCGAACGGCTCCCGGTCCTGGCCGAGGCGCTGCCCCTGATCGGTCACGTGTCGATCCGCAACCGGGGCACGATCGGCGGATCGATCGCACACGCGGATGCGTCGGCCGAGCTTCCTGCGGTGGCGGTCGTCACCGGCGCCGACATGGTGGTCCGGTCAATGCGGGGGGAGCGGGTCGTTCCGGCCGAGGAGTTCTTCGTCGGCCACTTCACCACGTCGATGGACGACGACGAGCTCCTCACCGAGGTTCGCATGCCGTCCGGGCCGGCCGGCGCGGGGTGGGCGTTCCACGAGATCGCGCGACGTCATGGTGATTTCGCGCTGGTCGGTGTGGCCGCCATGATCTCGCTCGCCGACGGTGCGGTCTCCGAGGCCCGGGTGACCCTCATGGGCGTCTCCGACCGAGCGGTGCGCGCCACCGCCGCCGAAGCTGCACTCTCGGGTCAGCCGGCGAACGACGAGACGATCGCCGCTGCAGCCGAGGAGGCGATCCGAGACCTCGAGCCGGGATCCGACATGCACGGCTCCGCCGCGTTCCGCCGTCATCTCGCCGGCGTCGCGGTACGTCGAGCACTCGCGACTGCCACCAGCCGAGCAGGAGGGAACCCATGACCCAGGAGATCGAGATCACGGTGAACGGCGAGCGACGGCGCGCGGACGCCGACGTGCGCCTGACCCTCGCCGACTTCCTGCGCGAGAAGCTCGAACTGACCGGCACCCATCTCGGGTGCGAGCACGGAGTCTGCGGAGCATGCACCGTGATGGTCGACGGTGCCTCCGTCCGCTCGTGCCTGATGCTTGCCGTCCAGGCGCAGGGAAAGGACGTCCTCACCGTCGAAGGCCTCGGCGACCCCGACCACCTGCATCCGCTCCAGCAGGCGATGCGTGAGCGTCATTCCTTCCAGTGCGGGTTCTGCACGCCCGGGTTCGTCATGTCGTCGCTGGCACTGCTCCAGGAGAATCCCTCGCCCGACGAGGCCGAGATCCGGGAAGTGCTCTCCGGCAACGTTTGTCGCTGCACCGGCTACCAGAGCATCGTGGAGGGCGTACTCCTCGCGGCCGAGCGCGGCGCCGGCCAGGCAGAGGTGCCGGCCGGCTGAGCGTGCCGACGTCAGGGCGGCTCCGTCGAGGAATCGGCGAGCCGGCGATTGGCCCCCTCGTCGCGACCAATGCGTCTGCTTCGGACTGCAACTTGGGTATGACTCCGACCAAGGTGCTGGGAAAGGCTGACTGGCCCGCGATGACTTACGGGCGCGGGAGGAGTCTCGAGAACCATGAGAACAACAAACCTGGGTGAGGCCGATGGGCTGCCGACGATCGAGTGGGCACAAGTTGAAACGCAGCTCGCCGACCTCCTGACGCACGACGATCCGCGCTCGCCGAACCGCTCGACGTTCTGGCTGACGACCTTGAACGACGACGGAAGCCCGCACGTCACGAGTGTGGGCGCGCTCTGGCACGCGGGCTCATGCTGGTTCCAGACCGGTGAACGAACCCGCAAGGCGAAGAACGTTGCACGCGATTTGCGCTGTGCGGTGAGTGTCGCGACGAAGGGCTTCGACGTGATGGTTTCCGGCGAAGCCCGTCGCGTGACCGATCCGAAGATCGTGGCCGAGATCGCGGCGTTGTGGGCGAAGGGCGGATGGCCCGCGCAGCCCGACGATTCGGGAGCCGGCATCACCGCGCCGTTCAACGCGCCGACGCTCGGTCCGCCGCCGTGGTTCGTCTACGAAGTCAAGCCACGCACCGCGACCGCCGTCGGTACCGCCGAAGAGACTCCCGGATCAACCCGATGGGGGTTCTGAGAATCTTGGTCCCGATCAGCGGCGCCGGGCACGGAGGACGACGTCGGCGATGTGCGGCGTGTCCGGCGGTGGATCGACGCGGGGTTCGACCGCATCGAGCTCGAGCGTGAAGTCGTCGGCGAGGAGCTGACGGAGGTCGTCGACGTCGACGTAGTCCGCCGGGTCGAAGCCCCGCGACTTCATGTGCTCGCGGTGCTCGTCGTCGAGGTCGTGGTAGACGGCGAGCAACAATCCACCGGGCCGCACGGTGTCGAGCAGTGACCGCATGGCAATGTCGCCGGCTGCCTTGGGGAGCGCCGGGTACTGCATCGACACGAGGTCGAAAGAGCCGGGCGCGAACGCCGTCCCCTGGACGTCCCCGCAGATCCACTCGACCGCGGTGCCGGCCCGTGCTGCTGCCTCCCGCGCCCGGGCTACCGCCACGTCGGAGATGTCGATCGCGGTGACCGTCCAGCCATTGCGAGCGAGCCAGATCGCATCGGCGCCCTCGCCGCATCCGACGTCGAGCGCCCTTCCCGGCGGGAGTCCCGCCGCCTCGACGCGGAGCCGGCCGTTCGGGTGGCCGCTCCACAGCGCACCCTCCGGCTCGCGGTACCGCGCGTCCCACTCGTCGGCCTGCGCCGCCGCGCTGAACCGCCTCTCGCCCGGTTGGTCCTTCACCGAGAAGTCGCTCCTGGGAACGCAGCCGGCGGTCGGTCAGTACGCCATGAAGAGGATGTGCTCGCGCTGATACTCGTTGGCCATGTCGGGGTGCTTCTCGCGAAGGTGCGCGAACGCCTTCTCCACGAGGTCGTCCTCGTTCTCACCCCTGATGTACTCGCCGCACGGACACGGAAGTGTCGTCTTCATGGGCCTTCCTCGCAGTCGCCGTACCGATACCGTTTGATCTTACGGGCGACGCGCATGCAGTTTGTAGAGCGGCCTCGCCACCGGTGCCATTCGGCTGGGAAGGACGTTGACCCGATGGACGCGAATGTCTCGGTCGAGCAAGTCATCGCCGCACACCTGGACGCGTGGAACGCGCCCGATGGTCCCGCCCGGGCGCAGGCCATTGCGGCTCTGTACGCAACGGATGTCTTCGTCGGTGAGCCCGGTTCGGCGCACCGTGGGCACCCTGGAATGGCGCAGGCAATCTCTGATCTGCAGGCCCAGTTGCCCGGCACGACGATCACCCGGAGCGGTCCGGTGCAAGCCGCGCAGGATCTCGTGACCTACACGTGGGAACTCGGCCGCCCGGGCCAAGCCGCGACCGCCACCGGCCGTGACGTGCTCATCATCCGCGACGGGCTGATCACGAGTCTCTACGTGGTGATCGACAGCCCGTAATGCGCTCGCCACTCGTCGCGTCGGGACCTCTCCGGAACTGGGCGATAATGATCGGAAGACGACGGGTGACTCCGGAGGGGGAGATCATGCGCGGGTGGAAGCTGGGCGGTGTCGCGATCGCGGCTGCGCTGTTGCTCGGCGGTTGCTTCAACGGGACCGGGTCGTACCCGGTCGGGCTCAAGCTGCAAAACGGTGTCGTCGGCCAGGGGCTCTGGCACTCGTCGGGCGGGCCGAACTGCAGCTTCAGTACGACGACGTTCCCATTGGGTGGCGTTGTCAATCCGAGTGTCGTCGAGCCGGCGCGGGCGGGGCCTCGTTACGTCGACTTCCTGGCCGGCGACTTCCGCTTCGACACCGCCGGTTGCGGACCGTGGGTGCAGGCCGGCGGCCCGTTCGACACGTTGCACCCGACCAACGCCTACGGCGTCCTCGCGGGAGACGGCGACTTCCGAGTCGGTATCGAGGTTCCGCCCGGCCGGTATCAGGCGACGTCACCCACGACGTGCTCGTGGCAGCGCGTGCGCGACTTCGGCCACCGCGTTCCTGATCCCGACCCGAACGGCATCTTTCCGAGCACGATCATCGCGAGCGGGACGAGCGATACGGTCGACATCGCACCCACCGACGCGGGATTCACGACGTCGAACTGCGGAGCGTGGCGCAGGATCGGCTGAAACACGAGGGCCGGTCGAGGTGTGACGCGCATCAAGGGACAGGCAGGTGGCGCGTCCAGTCGAACGGGACGATCGTGTGGAACGGGGCGGCGAGGAGACCTTCGACGTCGCCCGACATCCAGCGCGACCGAAGCGCTTCGGCGATCGCTCCGGCGGTGGCCACCGGATCGTCGTCGAGGTACAAGTACGTGACCTGCATGCCGCGCGCGTCGGTGCGGTAGGGCTCCGGGGCGAGCGCGCCGTGGTAGGTCCACGCTCCCGCGACACCGGGGACACCGACAAGCGCGTCGGCCGGCGTGTGTCCGCGTTCGATGACCAAGTAGACGCCGAGTGCCGGGCGCCACGGGATGACGTCGGCTCCCGCCACCGCGCGCGGCGCGGCAATCGTGCCGGCCAAGTCGGCGACCATGAACTCCACGGTGGGAAGACGTAGCGGCATGCGGCCGGCCGCGTTGAGTGCGGCGCCGAGCGCGCCGAACGGAGGTAATGCGGAAACGTCGCGGAAGAGATACGTCATGACGTGGTCGACCGCGTCGTAACGATCCACCGATGCCGCGCGCGTCGCCCGGCACGCGGGTGTTGACACCAGCCGCAGCGACTGGCGTAACCCCGCAAGTCGGTGCTGCTCGGGCCGATGGTCGAGGGAGTGCCACTCGATGTACTCCGCGTCCCGACCACCGGGCTCGCGGGCCGAGAGCGAGATGAAGGCGATGCTCACGTCGGCGGAGCCGGTCGCGAGAACGCCGGGGAGTTGGTCGGAGGGAGTTCCTTCCAGGTGCATCTGCGAGTCCTGTCCGCGCCGCGAGGGCGTCGTACTGCGCGTGTCGAGGCCCGACAGTATCGAGCGTCGATCTGGTGGACCACGCGCCGAGACGCCACCAAGAGGGAGGCGGCGTCTCGACTCACCTGGACGGGCTGGGTCCGGGCTACGGGTAGTACGTCAGGCAGCCGCCGCCGGATTGTGGGATCAGGCGAAGTCGTTGCCTTCGTGCAGCTCGAGTCCTTCGTTGTCGATGAGCGATCGCCGCACGGTGGGTTCCTGTATGGGTTCACCCACCGGACGGTGCGGCCTGAGCCGGGTACCGCTCGTCATCTTCAGGTAGCGGGCGATCTCCTCGGAGACGGTCCGGGGCTGGTGAATGCGATCGTCGTCGGGCATGGGCACCTCCCTCCGATCCCACCATGCTCGCGCCTGCATGGGTGCGAGATGAAGGCCCCATGACGAAAAGTCCGGCGATCGCGGCAAAAGTGCAGGTCAGCCCCCAGGCCGACCGGAAGGAGCGGCGTCGCCTCCGGTACGATTGCACATGGTCCATCTCCCCGGGCCCGGCAAGGTTCCCGAGCAGCGACGCGGTCGTTCGGTGACGGCGCTGCTGCTGGTCGTCGGCATCGTCGCGGCGCTCGCGGCGTGCGGACAAAGTGACGCATCCAGTGCCCGGATCTCGCTGCTGCCCTACCCCGTGGCGAAGAGCAACGCGTGGGACTGGACGGCGGAGTGCCGCGTCGGGCCGGCGACGCCGACGGGGTGCGCGGCGAAGGCGCCCGATCTCGGCCCGGCCCAGGTCGCGGGCAACGAATGGAATCTCGGTGGTGGAGCAGCGACCACCGGATCGGTGAGCATGTCGGTGAATTCATCCGGGGGCCTGGCGCTGAAGGGCGACCTTCCCAGCGCTCCGCCGTGCACGGACTCTTCCTGCCTGGCGCCGCAGGCCAACACTTGGGTGCGTGGCTTTCCGAGCCTTCTGTACGGGATCGACCAGTGCAATGCCGACACGTCTCCGCCGCAGTCGCCGGAGCTGCAACTGCCGATGAAGGTGGCCTCGATTCCGTCGAGCCTGGTCGGCAGCGCGACCTACAACTCGCAAGCGTCGCAGGTGACCTACGACGTCGCGTACGACATGTGGCTCAACGCGTCGGACACGACAACGCCCTGCAAGACCGACGGGACCCTCGAGGTCATGGTCTGGACCGACTACGACGCGCAGGCCCTGCTGCCCGACAGCCTGAAGGTAGGGACGGTCACCATCCCATTCGCGGTCAACGGATCAAAGAACTCTGGCAATCAGATGTGGTCCGTGTACGTGAGCAACGTGTACGGAAGCGGCCACACCGTGCCGTGGGGCGGCACCGTGTGGCTAGTCCTCGACTCGGCGCACACCGTCAAACAGGGCTCGGTGAACGTCGACCTCAGTGCCGCCCTCGGCTCCGTCGGCACGTTGCTCCAGAACAACTACGGCTGGAGCGACTTCGCGAGCAACTACTGGCTCGACACCGATCGCGTTCGGCATGGAGTTCGGTCCCCAGAACGCAGATCCGTACGGTGCCGGGCCGACGAACTTCTCGATGGACCTCTCCGCTTACTGCGTCGGGGTGGGGACGACCGTGGCGGGGGCGGGCTGCTGAGCCGTTGCGGACCGATCGGTCTGCACGTGCCGGACCGTCGCGGCCGGCACCGGAACGAGCTTGCTCGGCGCGGCGAACACCGCGATCGTCGCACCGATCGTGACCGCCAGCAGGATCGCGCCGACGAATCCGACGGTCACGAACGACGGCCGACGTCGACGAGCCTGGCGGAGCTGCACGCTTGGCGTGGCGCCGTCGGTACTCCTCGCCCGGCACTCGCTGCGCTCGCAGGTTCCACAGCGCCGCGATCGGCGCGCACACGTAGACCGTCGCCTGCAGCCCGATGATGAGGATCAGCAACAAGGGGGGATGTGCCAGGAACACGAGGAGCACGCACGCGGTGTAGAGGGACACCGCCAGGAGCGTCTCGACGCGGGTGATCCGGAGCGCGGTACGGAGTCGCTTGCCGGTCGCCGCCGTCTTCGAGGTGCGCAGGAACACACCTTCGCGGTGCGTCAGTCCCTGTATGCAGGCGAGCGCGGTGATCCAGCTCGCCGACAGGCTGATCACCAGAGCCCTTCAGCGCGCGACGCCACGAGATGGTCGTCCAGTGTCGGAGCGTCCACGTCATGCAGACGGTGGCGATGATGATGAG
Organism: uncultured Actinomycetes bacterium; assembly: GCA_963819735.1. Taxonomy (GTDB): domain Bacteria; phylum Actinomycetota; class Acidimicrobiia; order IMCC26256; family DASPTH01; genus CAWFXC01. The sequence continues at coordinate 984,194 of CAWFXC010000005.1, forward strand.
CGACATCGGCAGGAGCGACGAGTTGCCGCCCAGCGGCATCAGGGCGAAGCCGGAGCCCGACACCAGCAGACCGGTGACCACGAGCAGCAGGAGCGCGAAGCGCCAGCATCATGAGGTCGCGGAACCACCCGAGCGACGCCATGAGGTAGTCGCGGCGCTGGCTGGCAGTGAGGTGGTTGTCGGGGGAGCGGTCCCACGGCATCAGGCTGCGCCAGTGGAGGCGCAGGATCTGCATGGCGCCGAAACACCAGCGATGGCGCTGCGTGTTCAGCCCGGCGAAGGTCGGCGGGCACGATGCCCCGGCCGAAGCAGCGCGGGATGTACAGCCCCGACCAGCCGGCCTTCAGCACCCGGAGCGAGGCCTCGGTGTCTTCGCTGATGCACCACTCGTTCCAGCCGCCGACGCCCTCGAGCGCGCTGCGGCGGAACAGGCCCATCGTGCCGACGAACGGGCACGGTGTCGCGCTCGTTGCGGGACGACATGACCGCGAGGTAGAAGCCTTGGTAGGAGTCGACGCACGCGGTGTAGTACGCGCTGCCCTCGTAGTCGCGGTTGCCTTCGAACGTCTGGACGAAGCCGATCCGCTCGTCGGAGAAGTACGCGACGGTCTCGCGGAGGTAGTACGGCTTGACGATGTCGTCGGCGTCGACCATGCCGATGATCTCGGCACGCGGGTCGGTGTACTGCCGCAGCGCCAGGTTGCACGCGCCGGCCTTGTAGCCGGGCCACGGTGCGACGTGGACGAACGTGACCCGCTCGCGCCCGCGGCAGTACTCCTCGACCGGGCCCCAGATCGCCGGATCCGTCGTGTTGTTGTCGATGACGACGATCTCGAAGTTCGGGTAGTCGATCTGCTCGACGGACTTGATCGTCTCGATCAGCATCTCCGGCGGCTCGTTGTAGGCCGGGATGTGCATCGACACCATCGGCTGGTACGTCGGGTCGGCACTCGGGAAGCGGACGCGAGCGGCGGGTGCGGCACATCGACGTCGCTGACGTAGTTGATGTTGGAGTTCCACACGAGGAACGCGCCGAGGTCGAGCAGGATCAGCAGCGAAGCGGTCAGCGTCTCGGCGATCGACCGCGTCGCTGTTCGCCGCGACGACCGCGGCGAATCCGAGAAACGTGAAGCCGGCCGCCGCGATACGAGGCGTAGAAGATCTTGCCGACGACGCTGCAGTCGGGGCGGGCGATGATCACGATCAACGAGAAGATCACGAGCAGGTAGGCCGCCGCTTCGACCCCTTTGAGCGGCAATCCCCACAGCTGAACGGTCAGGAAGCACGAGACGGCGCCGAGCGCCGCCGCGCCCGAGCGCGCCGAGGATGACCTCGGTGATGCGCGAACCGGTCCACCGGAAGCGCGTGTCGAGGTTGCGCGCCGGGCTCAACACCAGCACGGTGGCCACGACCAGCTGCACGAAGCTGAGGATGAAGAGGTCGTAGAGCGTGAAGTCGCTGAGCACGGGGGGCCTTTCGGTCTAGAGGACGTGCACGGACAGATGACCGTCGCGCGAGATGGTCGCGACGACCTTGCCGACGATCGACGATTCGGCGATCGGGCCGAACGTTCGGGAGTCGCAGGTGTCGGTGCGGTTGTCGCCCATCACGAAGTAATGCCCCGCTGGGACGGTGGTGCGGACGATCTTGTTCGCGGCCGAGCTCACCGAACGGCGGGTTGTACCAACCCGGCTCTTTGAGCCGCTTTCCGTCGACGTAGATGCTGCCGTGGCGCGACGCAGATCGTCTGGCCGGGTAGGCCGATCACCCGCTCGACGATCTCATGTGCGTTGGTGCCGCCGGAGCTGCAGTTGAAACCCGCCGGCTCGCGGAAGACGATGATGTCGCCGGTAGCGGGGGTGCCGGTGAGGAACGTCGGCTTCACGACGAGGACGTCGGTGTTGGCCTGCAGGGTCGGCACCATCGAGGTCGAGCTCACGGTGAACGGCTCGAAGACCGTCGCCCGCAGCAGCACCACGACCAATGCGATCATCGCGAGCACGATGAACCACTGGAGGATAAGACGGCGCCGTCGGCGCCGACGGCTCGGATGCTTCCGCCGGACGGCGCGCGACGGTGTGTCGGCGAGGCCGTGGGCGTCGAGGTCGAGTCCCCGGAGCCGATAGTCGGGCGCGCGCTTCCGGCCCGGCTTGGTCGTGACGGACCTCGCGGCGGTTTCAGCGGGCGCGGTGACGTCGGGGTCGGCGACTGCCGCGTCTCCCTGATTCCCGTTCCACCGAATGGGCTGATCGTGCGTCTCGGGGGGCTGCGTGGTCATGCGTCCTCGGCCGTCGCCAGCGCGTCCTGGTCGGTACCGGTGAGATCGAGCACGTTCGGGCTGAGATCGATGATGTCGGCCCCGTTCGCGGACGCGCCCGCGAGCTCGGCGACGGCGTCGTCCTGCGGGAGCTCGGCGAGTTCGAGCGCAGGCGCAGCGCGCCCGGCGCGCTTTCGCCGGCGCCGCGACCGACGCGACGACGCCGGGACTTCCTGGCGCGGAGGAACCTCTTCTTCGACCCCGACCTCGACGCCGACCTCTTCTTCGAGCTCCTCGTCGCTTTCCGGCGCGGCGGGCGGGCTCGGTTTGATGGTCTCGATCGACCACGCCCGCTTCTCGGCTCGCGAGAGGTTCGACCAGTTCGCCGGCATGCGGCGCATCAGAGGCCTGGGCGCGGGCGTGGCGTCGTCAGCCGGGATGTGCGCGCCCCACTCGGCGGCGATGTCGGCGGCCTCTTCGCGCGTCACCGGCCAGCTGCTGGGGTCGTACGGCAAGTCGAACAAGCCGGGGTCGTCCTGCCATTCGGGTCTGATCGGGCTGATCGCCTGGAAGACGTCAGGCCATCGAACACGCGCCAACAGGTACGGGTTCGCGCGGTCGGGTAGGACCAGGTACTGGACCTCGGGAGTGTCCGCCACTATCGGGCCCACGGAAGAGGACCTCGAGGCTGAACGACTCTCGAACCGAGGAGGGGATGGCCCATCCATCGCAGAGCGAGGGTTACCGGAACCGTGCACACCGTGGGGGAACCTCCTCTCGGGCCCCCCCGGAGTGGTCACGGAGAGTAGTACCACGGAGAGTATTTGACGTCAACCCAAACTACGCTATTTGTGCAGGTCAGGTGCTATATGTGACGGCGGTGTTTCGAGATCCCGCGGAGAGTGGGAATACCCGGCGCGGTATGTCGCGGAGCGTGGCACGACGTCGATGTCGCGCGGCAGGTCCGAACCTTCACCGAGCCTCGATTGGTCGAACCAGTGGTCAACGCCCGCGGCGCGCGGCGCGGAATGACGCTTGGGGTGCGCCGGGGTTGCTCATCTTCGTCCCCCCGGTGTCGATGTGCAGGAGGAAACGCCGGCGTGCATCCGCCGGTTCCCGGCGAATCGTGAGGGCCCGGCTCGACCCGCACCACTGGACGCACGTGCGCGCGGCCTGCGAGGGTGACCCGCACCGGGGAAGAGGCACCCGGACCAGAGAGAGGGAACATGGCTGCATCGACGGCTCCGTACTACGACCCCTACGACTACGCCATCGACAGCAATCCGTACCCGATCTGGAAGCAGCTGCGAGACGTCGCGCCGCTTTACTACAACGAGACCCTCGACTTCTACGCGCTGAGCCGGTACGACGATGTGCTGCGCGCCAGCCTCGATCCGACGACGTTCAGCTCGGCGAAGGGCACCGTGCTGGAGATGATCGCGGCATCGAAGGAAGGCGCCCCGGTCATGGAGATGATGATCTTCATGGATCAGCCCCGCCACACCGCGATCCGCAAGCTCTCGTCGCGCGGGTTCACGCCGCGACGCATGGCTGCGCTCGAGACCCGCGTCCGTGAGCTCGTCACCGGCATGCTCGACGCGTTCGTCGGGAGTGACGGATTCGACTACGTGGCCGATTTCGGCGCGCACCTTCCTCCGCGCGTGATCTGTTCACTGGTGGGCGTACCCGACGAGGACAACGAGCAGGTCCGGGCCTGGAACGACGACATCCTCTACCTGGAAGAAGGTTCTACCGAGCAGGGCGGCGAGCGCGGCGCCGGGGCGATGGCGGCGTTCTACGAGTACATCGGTGCGCTGGCGGCCGAGAAGCGGGCCCGGCCCCAGGAAGATCTCCTCTCGGTCCTCGCCGGGAGCGAGCTCGAGCTCGAGGACGGCACGACCCGCCTGCTCAGCGACGCGGAGTTGGTCGAGTACGTGATCCTGGTGACGAGCGCGGGCTCCGAGACGGTCGCGCGCTTCCTCGGGAACGCCGCGTACGTGCTCGCCGAACACCCCGACGAGCGTCGGCGCCTGGTGGAATCGCCCGGGATCATCCCGGGCGCGGTGGAGGAGCTCCTGCGGTACGAGGCGCCGTCGCCCATCCAGGCGCGCTACGTGACCCGAGACGTCCAGTACCACGGCACCACGATTCCGGAGGGTGCGCGGGTGGCACTGCTCACCGCGTCGGCCGGCCGGGACGAGCGACGGTTCCCCGACGGCGACCGGTTCGATGTCGGGCGCGACAACTCGAATCACGTCACCTTCGGCTGGGGTATCCACTTCTGTCTCGGCGCGGCCCTGGCCCGGCTCGAGGCGCGGGTATCGCTCGAGGAGACGTTGACCCGATTCCCCGAATGGACGGTCGACCGCGAAGGGCTCACGCGCGTGCACACCAGCACCGTGCGCGGCTACTCCCATGTCCCGATCCAGTTCGCGGGCACGCCGTAGTCGCGTCGTAACCTCACGCCTTCGGGCGCAACCTCGGAGTCGCAGCGGTTCGATGATCCGACTTGCCGTCGTGAACGTGGGCACCCCGTCGGTGCTGGCCGAGACTCGAGGGGAGCGGGTGTGGAGCGGCATCCGGAAGACGCCGGTACCGGCGGACGCGCCGCTGTGGCTCTCCGAACTCAACCTCTCGGGCGACGGCCAGGCCGACCTCAGCGTGCACGGCGGTGTCGACAAGGCGGTGTACGCGTACCCGTCGGAGCATCTCGGTGCCTGGAGCGAGGAGCTCGGCGACGCACTCGGCGCGGCGCCGTTCGGCGAGAACCTCAGTACGGTCGGCGCCCTCGAACGCGACGTGAACATCGGCGACGTGTGGTCGTGGGGGAGCGCGTTGCTCCAGGTCACGCAACCGCGTTGGCCCTGTTTCAAGCTCGCCCTGCACCGGGGGCGGCCCGACGTGCAGTCGCGCATGCTCCGTAACGGTCGGACGGGCTGGTACCTGCGCGTCCTGGAGCCTGGCGAGGTGTCCGCGGCCGGGCCGATCGACGTGACGGCACCCGATCCGGCGGGGCTGACTGTGTACGACGCGCACGTCGCGATGGGTGACCGTCATCTCACCGACCCCGATCTCGTGCAGGCATTGATCGACCATCCCGCCCTGGCCGAGCAGTGGCGGACGCCGTTGCTCATGCGCATCGAACGCTGAGTGGTCGGCTTCCGTCACCCACCTCGAGGTTCAGCCGATCAATAGTCGACACCAGGTATCGGCGAGCCAGCGTTCGAAGCGGCGGGGCGACCAACCGCGTTCGACGGTGAACAGCACGTAGAGCTCGGAGCTGTTCGTGGCCCACATCACGTCGGCCGCCTCGGCGATCGAGAGCCCCGCGCGCAGCCCGCCGGCCGCGCGAAGTTCGCGTACCAGCGCGCGCATGTTGGCGGCCCGGCGATCGCTGATCTCCTGCCACACCTCGCGCGCCTCCGGCTCCGTCGACGACGCATCACGAAGGGCGAGGAAGAGCGGGGCCATGCGCGCCTGTATCTCCCGCACGGCCCGCGCGTACATGGCCAGCTTCGCCCTGGGGTCGGGTTCGGCGCGCATGGCCTTCACGTAGTCACGATCGTCGGCGGTCACCGCGTGGTCGGCCCCTGAGATCGCCTGCTCGATCAATTCGCGGAGGAGTACGGGCTTGCGGCCCACGAGCTCGTAGACCGTGTCCACGTTCACGTCGGCGCGGGATGCGACCGCGGCGACGGTGGTGCCCCGGTAGCCGCGTTCCAGCACCAGCTCACGCGCCGCGTCGACGATCCGTTGCCGCGTCTCCGCCGACTGCATCCGACGGCGTGCAGGGTCGTACGGGCGCTTCTTGACTTCGCGTACCACGGGACCCATTATTGACCCGAATACCATTCGGATCAAACTGAGGAGTGCGCGCCATGGTCTACGCGTTCACGCAAGACGTGCCGATCGATGCCGCGTTCTACCGGCGAATCACCGACGGCATCGGCGACGAGAAGCCGGTCGGACTGATCAGCCACGTCGCCGTCGAACGCCCCGAAGGCGGGCTGCGCTACATCGACATCTGGGAATCGGAAGCCGATTGGGATCGGTTCGCCGACGAGCGACTCCACCCGGTGGTCCACACGCTGCTTGGCGAGATCTTCGGCGATCAGCTCCCCGACGAACCGGCGCGGACCCCGTTGTCGGTCGTCCACGTCTGGCAGCCGTAGCGCCCATCGGCCGGGCTGGGCCATCATGAGGTGATGAGGGATTCGACGACGTCACGCTGGTCGTTCCGGTCCGAGGGCTCGCTGCTGTCGATCGCCTCCAAGGGTTCGATCCTGAGCATCGGCAGCGTCGGGTCGATCCTGTCGATCGGCAGTGTCGGCTCGATCGCGTCGATTCTGTCGATCGGATCGGCCGGTTCGCTGGGTTCTGCGCTCTCGGCCCTCTCGCGCTGGTCATTGCTCTCGAGCCGCAGCCGGCGGGGTGTCCTCCAGGGCTGAGACGCGCCGAAGCGCACCGCCCCGGCGGGTATGGGAGGGACGGCACGCTCCGGTGCATTCCGGGAGGGCGCCCGGATTGAGTGCTCAGGGTGCCGGGACGGCAATGAGACCACGATGAGTGGCCGGAAAAGCACGCGTTGCTCAAGCGGCCGGACGGAAGTGTCGAATCAGCAGGCCGACGGGCGGGGTCTGTTCCCTCCGGAGGGCCGTCGTTACGAAAGGCCGGGCGATGAATCTCTTCGTGTTTCGTACGTGGCTCCAAGCGAGATTCGGTCAGGATGAGCAGGGGGCGAGCATGGTGGAGTACATCCTCCTCGTCGCCCTGATCGCGCTGGCCGTCATCGCGGCAGTGGTGTTCCTCGAAGGCCAGGTGCAGGGCAAGTTCAACCAGGCAGGGAGTTCGCTCAGCAGCTCCGGCTCCTGAAACCTGCACCGAACAACGCACGCGACGGGGTCCCGCATCCGTGCGGGGCTGCTTCGCGTCCGTGCCCGTGTTCTCGGGCCGCGCTATCCGGTGGGCTCGTAGATCCAGTAGTGCTCGTCGACCTGGATGCCGTCGTCGAAGTGCGCCCGCAGCCGCGCGCCTGAGCCCGCGGGCAGTGGCGCCTCCACCAGCAGGAGCACCGGGCCCGACTGCCGGCGGGCGAGACGAGTGGCGAGGCCCAGCGCGGAGGGCTGTTCGGCGACGTACCAACCCGATCCGTTCCAATGTTGCAACGCGCGCTTCCAGACGACGTACGGCTCGCCGCCGGGGTCCTCCGGAAACACGATCGGTCGATCGAGGCGGTAGGCGACCGACGACAAGATTGCGGCGTTGTCACCCACCAGCACGACGTCGCGCCGTTCGTGGTGCGCGATCCAACGAGCGGTTGCCTGCGCGTCCGTGAACGTGTGGGAACTCGCCATCGCGAATGCCCCGACTCCGACGACGGCCTGGACGACGAACACGATCGCCACGAGGCGTCGGACGGATTTCGTTCGTATCAGCTCCCGGTTGGAACAGCCGATCCACGTTGCGGCCACGAACGCGATGTACAGCGTTCCGATCTGACGTTGCCCCAACGGAAGTGCGCGGCCGTAGCTCAGCCCCGTGAACACGACCAGCGTCGACACCCAGATCACGAGGGCGGCGCGGAGCCGACGGAGAACCAGGGTCACCGTGACGACGACCGCGAGGCCGAGGAGCATTTGCAGGTTCAGCGACGAATCGAAGAGGTTGGTGTTCCACCAGCTGCTCTGGATCGCCGGAACCGGCACCAACGCGCGCCAGGGTGCACACAGCACTTGCGAAAGCGCGTGCGAGTCGAACGCCGTCCGCCACGCGCTGTACAGCCCGTCGGCCGGCGGTCTCACCAGGCAGATCGAGAGTGCGGCGCCCACGAGCAGGAGCGCAGCCCCGGCCCGGCTGGTGCGGTCGCGGATCCTCCACGCGTCAGTGGCCGCGCGATCGGCCGCCAGCCCGAGTCCGATCGCGACGGCCAGCATCACGCCGTAGACGCTCGTCAACGCCAGCAGGCCCAGGAGCCCACCGATCACGCCGCAACGTCGCGGTCGTCGCCCGGCGAGGATCAGCGCCGCGACCACGAGCAGCAGCCCGAGGGAGTAGCTCCGGCTCAGGACGCCGTACTCGAACAGAGGGAAGTAACCGAGCGCGAACAGCACGCGCAGCCAGCGAGGGAACGGCGCGTGCCACGCGAACAGCAGCACCGTCGCGGTCGCGATCGCCCACTGCATCCCTTGGAGTGCGAGAGTCGACGCGGTGGCGTGTGCCGGGAGCCAGAGCAGCAGGTACCACAACGGTGGCTGGCCCTCGTAGCGCAGATTGTGGAGCAAGGCCCACGGCGAGGCGCTGTGGCGCACGATGGCCCAACCCTGGAGCTCGTCGCGCCACAATCCGTGGCGGGCGAGCCCGAACGCAAGGAGCACCCCGAAGCACGCGGCGACGATGATCGCGAAGCGTCGGCTCCCGGCATCGCCCGCCGTGGCCATCGATCCGGTTGACGCGTTCGACCTCGAGCCCGCATCCGGCTCGCCGCGAGCCGGCGTAGCAAGGGTGGCGCGAACCGGCGCGTCGACCAGCACGATCGACGGGCGCCCGGGATCCATGAGTCGGTGTCGACCGGTCGCGGCGATGAGTTGAGCACGGACGCGGCGGGAACCGACAGCCGCTCAACCGCCTTCCGGGTCACGCCGATATGAGGACATGGAGGATTCGGAGCGGCGGCAGGCCCATTTCGTGACCCGGGCGGCGGCCCGGCGTTCGAAATGGTGTGATCACGAGGGCGCGATCCGCTTCGTCGCGCTGTTGGCGCTCGCGTGGGGCGCCGCCTATCTGATCTGGCGCCTGGGCTGGAGCGGTCGGGGTACGCCCGTCGCGCTCTTCGTCACCTTGATCGCGGCGGAGATGTTCGGATGGGTGAGCCTCGCGTTCTACACCTTCCTCGCGTGGCGCGTTCCGGAACCGGTGCGTCCGGCGGTGCCCGATGAACTGCCGTCGATCGACGTGTTCGTCTGCACCTACGACGAGGCCGTCAGCGTCGTCGAGCCGACGCTGATCGGATGCCGCGCGATCGGCCTACCCCACACCACGTACCTGCTCGACGACGGGCGTCGCCCGGAGATGGCCGAGCTCGCCGCGCGTCTCGGTGCCCTCTACATCACGCGACCCGACAACCGTCACGCCAAGGCCGGCAACATCAACCACGCACTCGGCGCGACGAACGGTGAAGTGATCTTGTTCCTCGACGCCGACCACGTGCCCGCGCCCGACATCCTCGACGCGACCGTCGGCTACTTCACCACGCCGGACGTCGCGCTCGTGCAGACGCCGCACGACTTCTACAACCGCGATTCGGCCCAGCACACGCAGACGGCCCGGCACGAGCAGAGTCTCTTCTACGAAGTCATCGCGCCGGGCAAGGATCGGCACAACGCGATGTTCTGGTGCGGTTCCGCCACGCTGGTGCGCCGCACCGCGCTGGAACAGCTGGGCGGGGTGCTCACCGACACCGTCGCCGAGGACTTCCACACGACGATCGCCATGCACGCCGAGGGTTGGCACACCCGGTACCACAACGAGGTGCTGGTGCAGGGTCTGGCGCCCCACGACCTCGCCGCGTTCCTCCTCCAGCGCGCCCGGTGGGCGCGCGGCAATCTCGCGGTGTTCCGGACCCCGCAGAATCCGTTGACGTGTCCGGGCCTTTCCCGCAGTCAGCGGATCAGCTACTTCGCGTCGCTGGCCAACTACTTCAGTGGGCTGCAGCGGCTCGTCCTGCTGCTCGTGCTCACGTGGACGCTCGCCACCGGGCGGCTCCCGATGCACGCGTCGATCACCACGCTGCTGGTGATGTGGTTGCCGTGGTCGGTCCTCGCGCTGGTGGCGACCAATGCACTGGGGCGAGGCGCCCTCGGCGCACTCGACTCGACCCGCTACGGGCTCATGACCATGGGCATCTACATCCGGGGGATCCTGGCGTTGTTCGGCGCGCAGGGGGCCAAGTTCCTCGTGACCCCGAAGGAGGGCGTCGACGAAGGCGGGTTGCGGGTCTTGCGGATGCTGGGCCTCGTCACCACGATGGGAGCCGTCGTGCTCGTAGCGTGGACCGCACGGATGCTCGCCGCGGTTGGTGTCATCTCAATGCCGGGCATGCCGCCGTTGGCGGCCGCGATCACGTTGCTGCTCGGGGTCTGGGAGCTCTGCTGTATCGGCGCGGTGCTCGGCAAACTGGCCCGGCGGCGTCAGCTCCGACGGCAGTACCGGTTCCCGGTGCAGTTGCAGGCGCGGATCGCCCGGACGTCGACGATCGTGCCGGTCCTCGACATCACGCCGAGCGGACTCTCGTTCTCGTCTCCGCTGGCCGTCGATCCGGGTGTGCGCCTCGAGCTCCTGAGCCGGATCCCGGACGCGACCGGAGAGTTGCGGGAGGTGGTGCTTCCGTCGGTGGTGCAGTCCTGCCGGCGGGCGTTCGATGATCCCCAGTACCGCATCGGCTGTCGCCTCGTGCTCGACGACGAAGCGACGTACGAGCTCCTGGTCGAGTTCTGCTTCGTGGTGCAGCCGGAGTTGTTCGGGAGCCGCCGCGTGGCACGACCCGCGCGTGCCGACGCGTTCGTGCCGAGGCGGCTGCACGCGTAACCGCGGCCGCCCCGTGTGCGACTGCCGACCATTGGGCCGTGAGCGTGGCTCCTCCGCGCACCGGTAGGTATGGTCCACGCCGATGTGGAGTGGAGACCTCCCGGAAGTCGCGCCGGGGCCATGACCGACGCCCCCTGGCCGCCCGAGCGACGGCCGTCCGCACCAGCAGCGCCGAGTTCACCGCCGAATCCGCCGGCGCCCCCGGCCGGGCCTGTACCCCCGGCGGACGGGTCACCGCCGGGCGGACCGACGCGACGCGAACGGCTCAAGGCCGAGCAGGCGCGGGCGACGGCCAGGGTCGAGAGCACCCGCCGGCGCCTTGAGGCGGCGCGCCCACGCTCGCCGATGATCGACGCCGGGTTCCAGGCGTTCGAACGCGACGTGGCCGCCGGCGGCGGAGTCCTCGCGGGCGCGCTGGCGTTCCGGGTCTTCCTGTTCCTGGTGCCCTACGTGTTCGTGTTCGTCACCGCGTTCGGAGTGGGGGCGAGCGCCGCCGACAAGGACCCCGGCACCCTGGCCCGCAACGCGGGCATCGGTGGACTGGTGGCCAAGGCCGTTGGGTCGACGGGAGATCTGTCGCTCGGCTCACGCATCGCGGCGCTGTTCGTCGCGACGTTCGCGCTGGTTCTCGCCACGAGGGCATTGGTGAAGGTGTTGCGTATCGTGCACGCACTCATCTGGCGGACGCGCGCCGGGAAGACTCCGAGGGCGACCCGCGCCGCGCTCGTACTGATCGGGCTCGTCACCGCCGCGATGGTGGTGTCGGCGCTCATCGGCGAGCTACGGGGCCGCTCGTTTGTACTCGGGTTGATCGCGACGCTGCTGTTCGTCGCAGTGCCGTTCGTCGCGTGGTTGTTCGTTTCCACCTACCTGCCGCATCCTGACGACGTGCCGCTCTCCGCATTGGTGCCGGGCGCCGCGTTCTTCGGCCTCGGTGTCGAAGCCATGCACGTGATCACCGTCTACTGGATCGCCCGCGTGGTCGAGAGCAAGACCGATACGTACGGCGCGATCGGCTTTGCCCTCGGGTTGCTCCTCTGGGCCTACATCTTCGGCCGGCTGATCACGACCGCAGCCGTCATCAACGAGACCCTGTGGTCGCGATCCCAGGAAGAGACGGAACGGGCGCGCCGCGGCGCTTAAGGCCCTTCGCGCAGCACGCGGGCGGGGATGAGTCGCTTCATCCGCGACGATTGGGCGGCGAGAATCGGGGCGCCGAGCGCGAGCACCAGCACATAGACCGCGACGAAGGGGACGACGCGCTGGTCGAGCCCGGCCTCCGCTCCGAGCGCGGCGATGATCAGCGAGAAATCACCCCGGGCGAGGATGGTGGTGGCCAGGTTGGTCGTGGCCCCTCGATCGAGGCGCTCGCGGCGGCCGACCAGCACAGCCGCCACGAGGTTGACGACCACGGTGACGGCGACGGCGATGGCGATCGGGCCCGCGACCGAGGCCACGTCGCCCGGATCGACGGTGAGCCCGAACGTGAAGGAGAAGAGGGCGGCGAAGGTGTCGCGCAACGGGAGAACGAGGGTGCGCACCCGCGGCGCCACGCTCCCCTCGGCGATCACCAGGCCGATCATGAATGCGCCGATCGCGTCCGACACCCGGAGTTCCTCCGCGATCCCTGCCACCAGCACGGCCAGGCCGACGAAGCAGATCGTCAGCAGTTCGTCCTGCTCGGCGCCGATCATCCGGCCGATGACCTCGGCGCCGTACCGGGCGATCAACGCGACCCGGATGAGGAACCCGAACGCCTTGGCGAACGACAGGAGCGCGTCGCCGACGCCGCTCGACTGATCGAGCACGGGCTGCAACACCGCGAGGTACACCGCGAGGAAGAGGTCCTCGACCACGACGATTGCGAGCACCAGTCGCGTCTCGGGGTTCCCGAGGCGGCGCATCTCGACCAGGATCTTGGTGACGATGGCGGAGGAGGAGATCCCCACCGCCCCGGCGATCACGAGCGCTTCGCGGTTCCCCCAGCCGAGCCCGAAGCCCACCGCGAGGCCGGACCCGATGTTCAGCGCCAGGTACAACGCGCCGCCGTCGCCAACCGGCGCCCACCCGAGGTGAGCTCACCGATCGAGAACTCGAGGCCGAGGTAGAACAGCAGGAAGACCAGACGGAGCGTGGCGAGCAGTTCGAAGTCGGCCGGATGGTGCACCAGTTCGATCCCCGGTGTGTTGGGACCGAACAAGAGCCCGGCGATCATGAACAGCGGGATCGTATCGGCAGGCCGATCCGGCGCCCGGCGCGCGCCAGCAGGCCCGCGGCGAGCAGCGAAGCGCCGAGTGCGATCAGGACGTCGCGCGCGTTCACGCTCGTCGATCAGCGAAAGCTGGGCACGAACTCTCCCGACTCGATGCGCGAGACGACGGCGTCAGGGACAACCAGTCGCCAGCCATCAGCCTCGAGTTTCGCCCGCGAGACCGCGACCGTGCCACCGTCGACACCCCCGCTGGAGAACGCGAAGACCCAATCCGAGCCCTGATCGATCACGTCGAGCGTGGTCGCGCTCGAACCGGCAGGGACGGTGTCGAGGATCAGTCGAGGGGCGTCGGCGTCGCCGCGGACGGAGACGTTCAGCGGAATTCGGCTGTCGTTGACCACGGTGACACGCGGGACGGTGTCGGGATTGCGGAGCGCCAGGGTCATCCCGAAGCACAGCAGCGCGCCGATGGCGACGAGGATGACGGTGGTCGGTCCGGCGAGAGAACGCTTGGGCGCGTAGGGGCGCGCCAGGGTGGTCTGGGTCATGAGAACCCCTTCCGGCTCGGCGCGCGGATCACCTCCGCGCGCGCTCGTCAAAACGAACGGACGAGAGTCGGGAGTGCGGGCGGAGCGCGGGGACGGGCGCCGGCGCGGCGGAACGACGGCCGGCGAGTGCGGTGATGGTGCAGGACGACCCACCACGCCAGCAGCAGGAGCAACGCGACACCGTCGACGACGCCGAGGACGTCGACCCGACGCGTTTCGCTCTCGCGATCGAGTTGCTCGTGTCCCCGGGGGGCGGCGTCGAGCGCCGGGAGATCGGAGAACGCGTGGCCGGTGACGGACTCCGTGCCCCGGTGTTCGGGGAGCAGGCGATTCGCAGCGCGCTGCCCGGCGCCGGCGCCCGTCGTGAGGCCGACGGCGAGGAGCGCGAGAGCGATGGCCCGGTACCGCAAGGCACCAGTCTTACCGATCAGAAGCGGGGCGACCCGATGCGGGCCGCCCCACGACGATCTAACGGGGACGATCTAACGCGTGGTCTTCTTCGCCGGTGCCTTCTTGGCGACCGTCTTCTTCGCAACCGTCTTCTTGGCGACAGCCTTCTTCGCGGGCGCCTTCTTGGCCACGGCCTTCTTGGCCGGTGCGGCCTTCTTCGCGGGCGCCTTCTTGACGACGGCCTTCTTGGCCGGTGCGGCCTTCTTCGCGGGCGCCTTCTTGGCGACGGTCTTCTTGGCCGGCACCTTGCCCGACAGCACCGCATCCTTGAATGCCTTCAGCGGTGTGACCCGTGCGCGCCGGGAGGCCTTGATCTTGATCTGCTCGCCGGTCTGCGGGTTGCGACCCAGACGCGCGGCCCGGTCGACCCGGGCGAACTTGGCGAAGCCACTGATGACGACCGCCTCGCCCTTGGAAACCGACTCGGTGATCGTGTCGATGACGGCCTGCAGGCTGGCCTCGGCCGAACGCTTGTCGGTGTCGAGCCGTTCTGCGAGCGCGGCGATGAGGTCTCTACGGTTCATGTGAGCTCCTGCTCTGGGGAACGTGGGGGGTCGAGCGGCGAGAAGCATGCCACTCGAAGCGGCCCGGAGCATGCATCGTGGCCTAATTGGCCCGGTCGCGCTGCTTGTGGTCCGCGCGCGTGACGCGCCAACCTGTCACCATCTGCGGTCGCGGAATTCGAACCTGCGAGATGAAATCGGGAGGGATGCCATGAGCAAGCACGCGCGAATTTTCGTCGCCGAGTTGATCGGCACCATGATCCTCATCCTCGGAGGGCCGGGCGCGGCGATCTTCTCGCACTTCGTCGGGGTCAACATCGGCCCCCTGGGCGTCGCACTCGCATTCGGGCTCAGCCTGCTCGTGGCGGCATACCTGTTCGGCCACATCTCGGGGTGTCACATCAACCCTGCGGTCACCGTCGGCATGTGGGCGTTGAAGCGCACGGAAGGTCACGACGTTCCCTGGTACATCGGTGGGCAGATCATCGGTGCCGCGCTCGGCGCGGTCGTGATCTGGGGAATCATCGAAGCCGGCAACAACACCGGCACCGGTCAGGTCCAGAAGCTCACGCGCCAAGCCCTCTTCAGCAGCGCGTCGAACGGATACGGCAGCCACTCGCCGGGTCACTTCGATCTCGGTGCGGTGATCATCACCGAGATCGTGTTCACCGCGCTCTTCATCCTCGTGATCGCAGGGACCACGCGCGCGTCGGCGATCGCCGGCTTCGCTGGGATCCCGATCGGGCTCATGCTCGCGCTGATCCACTTCGTGACGATCCCGATCGACAACACGTCCGTGAACCCGGCTCGGAGTTTCGCCACCGCGATCTTCGGCCAGAGCTGGGGCTGGGAGCAGTTGTGGGTGTTCATCGTCTTCCCGCTCATCGGTGGCCTCATCGGCGCCGTGATCTGGCGGTTCATCACCACGCCCGAAGAGGGCTGACCCCGACGTCGACGCGGAGGCCGCTGGGAAGCCCCTGAGTGTCCCGAGCCCGCACCCAGCGGGCTCACAGCCTGCTCTCAAGTTTGTGTGCGACGGTGGGCACATGGCGGGTGAACGGCTCCTCCTCGTCGACGACGAGGACAACCTGCGGTCGATGCTCGAGGCCGCGTTGCGGTACGAGGGTTTCGAGGTGCACGCGGCGGCGACCGGGCGTGACGCGCTCGACGCCGTCGACGAGAAGACCCCGGACCTCATCGTGCTCGACGTGATGCTCCCGGACCTCGACGGCTTCGAGGTGTGCCGACGGTTGCGCAACGACGGCGTCCGGACGCCGGTGCTGTTCCTCACCGCGCGCGACGCGACCGACGACAAGGTGCGCGGCCTGACCCTCGGTGGCGACGACTACCTCGTGAAGCCCTTCAGCCTCGACGAGCTGGTCGCCCGCATCGGCGCGGTCCTGCGGCGGTCCGGGCTCGTGCGGGCGGGCGCGGTGCTCCGCTGTGCCGACCTCGAGATGGACGACGACGCGCACGTCGTGCGTCGCGCGGGTGTCGAGGTGCCACTGTCGCCCACCGAGTACAACCTGTTGCGCTTCCTGCTCGCGAACCAGGGACGGGTGCTGTCGAAGCCCCAGATCCTCGATCACGTGTGGCAGTACGACTTCGGTGGCGACGGCGGCGTCGTGGAGACCTACATCGGCTACCTCCGCAAGAAGATCGACGCGAACGAGCCGCGGCTGATCCAGACCGTTCGCGGCTTCGGGTACGCGCTCCGGGAACGCTAAGTGTCGCTACGCGCGCGGCTGCTCGCGGGCATGGCGGTCGTGTCCTTCGTGCTCGTCGCCGCCGCGGTGATCATCGCCCGCACCACTGAGTCGTACCTCGTCGATCGCGTCGATGATCAGCTCGCGCTCGTGCCCACCCGCTTCGGCGCCGTGGACCAGTTCCCGGGTCGGCCCACCGACGGCCAGTTCCAGACGCCGTCCTCCTTCTTCGCGGCCGAGATCGTCGACGGGACGCTCACGGTGCGCTTGCGGCCGAGCGTCGTCGCCAGCGGGTCGGGGACGCCGCGCATCTCCATCTCGCAGGCCACGTCCGCGGCGCGGTCGGGGAAGTTCTTCACCGTCGACACCAAGAACGGTTCGGACCGGTACCGCATCCGGGCCGACCGCGACGCCGACGGCAACGTCGTCCTGGTCGGCCTCTCGCTGCGCGACGTGGACGCGTCCGTCCACCGGCTCGAGCTGCTCCTCGTCGCCGCGGTGGTGATGGTGGTCGCCATCCTCGGCCTCGTGATCTTCTGGGTCCTGCGGCTCGGAGTGCGCCCGATCAAGCGGATGACGAAGACCGCCACCGAGATCGCCGGGGGTGATCTCTCGCAGCGGGTGCCCGCCGGCCGGCCCGGTACCGAGGCCAGCGACCTGGGTGACGCGCTCAACGCGATGATGACCCGTATCGAAGATGCGTTCGACCAGCGGGCCGCGTCGGAAGCCCGCCTCCGGCGCTTCGTGGCCGACGCGTCGCACGAGCTGCGCACGCCGGTCACCACCATCCGGGGCTACGCCGAGCTCTACCGTCACGGCGGCCTGGGGGAGACCGACGAGCTCAACCAGGCGATGCGCCGCACCGAGCAGGAATCGATCCGCATGGCGTCGCTGATCGACGATCTCCTGCTGCTGGCCCGGCTCGACGAGGGGCGCCCGCTCACGCTCGCGCCCGTCGACCTCGGAGTGCTCGCGGTCGACGCCGCGGCCGACGCGCGGGCCGTCGCCCCCGAGCGCGACGTCCACGCCGACGTGAGTGCCGGGGTGATCGTCGAGGGCGACGAGGACCGGTTGCGGCAGGTCCTGGGCAACCTCGTGGCCAACGCGCTCGTGCACACGCCGGTGGGGACACCGGTCGCGGTGCGGGTCCACGACGTCGACGGCCAGGCAGTGGTCGAGGTCCACGACGACGGTCCGGGGATGCCCCCCGACGTCGTGGCCCGCGCCTTCGAACGCTTCTCGCGGGCCGACGCGTCGCGGTCGCGCAATGCGGGCGGATCCGGCCTCGGGCTCGCCATCGTGCAGGCCATCGTCGTTGCCCATCACGGCGCGGTCACGATCGACAGCGGGCCCGACGCCGGCACCACCGTGCGGGTCGAGCTGCCGCGCCTCCCGGCCGGGGAGTCGCCGAGATCCGGTCTCGATAGTGTCCCCGCATGGCCCGGAAACGAGATTCGGTCCTCCACGACCTGAAGGTCGATCCGGGGCACGCCGCTCGACTGCACGAACGCAATCCCGCGTCACGCCTGGGGTTGACCGACAAGGCGGACGGTCGGGAGCAGATCGAAGCGATTCACGCCGAGCTCGACGAGCTGCACGACCGCCTGTGGGCCGAGGCCGAGCGCAGCGTCGTCCTGGTGCTGCAGGGCATGGACGCGGCCGGCAAGGACGGCACCATCCGCCGGGTGCTCACCGGGCTCAACCCGCAGGGCTGCACGGTCACCAACTTCAAAGCCCCCACCGAGCTCGACCGGGCGCACGACTACCTCTGGCGCATCCACCTCGGGCTGCCGGCGCGGGGAATCCTCGGGGCCATGAACCGCTCGCACTACGAGGACGTCGTCGCCGCCCGCATCATCGGGGTGGTCGACGACGAGCAGTGCGAGCGGCGCTTCCGGCACATTCGTGAGTTCGAACGAATGCTCGCCGACGAAGGCACCACGATGGTGAAGGTGTTCCTCCACATCTCCAAGGACGAGCAACGGGCGCGGCTCCAGGCCCGGATCGACGATCCGACCAAGAACTGGAAGTTCCACCGCTCCGACCTCGAAGCGCGGGCGCAGTGGGACCGGTACCAGATGCAGTACGAGGCCGCGATCTCGGCCACGTCGACGGACTGGGCGCCCTGGTACGTGATTCCCGCCGACCACAAGTGGGTGCGCGACGTCGCCGTCGCCCAGCTGCTCGTCGAGGTCCTCGTTGGGCTGCAGCCCCGAATTCCCGACCCGGAACCCGGCCTCGATGGTGTGGTCGTCGAATAATCGGCACCAATCCCGCGCGCGAGTGGTGCGCGCGTCGATCCATCGACCAAAATGAGTGCTCGATGGACGTCGAGTCGCGTGATTCCATCTCACTCAAACCCGCCGAGCTCGATGAGCTCGGTCAGCTGGTTTCAGGGATCGGCCTGCCCCTGCTCGACGAGCAGCTCGATGGGCACGTCGCGCAGTTCCCACTGGTAGCGGTTGCCGCGGTCGACGGGGAAGTCCAGGGCTTCCTCTTCGGATCGCTCGAGCGCATCGGTGGTACTCCTTGCATCCTGTGGGGTCTGGGTGGGGTCCGCAAGGGTAAGAACGCCCGGGCCGGCCTCGACGGGCTGGTGGCCGAGCTCTACCGGAGGGCGGCGATCTCCTTCCCCGACGAGGACGTCCTCGTCGCGGGGCGGGTGGCCCACCCGGCGGCGTACACCCTGTTCGGGGTGCTCGACGACGTGTGCCCGCGGCCCAAGTACTCGCCCAACGGCGAGGAGCGGGCCTGGGGCCGGCGCCTCGCCCGACGCTTCGGTTGCGACGGCCGTTACGACGACCGCAGCTTCCGGGTGACCGCCCACGGCGCGCCGGAGCTGGTGCTCCACGCCGGGCCGGTCAAGGCGGGCGGCAAGGTCGTGATCGAGCTGGTCGGCGACGTCGACCCGGCCCAGGGCGAGGCCGTGATCACCTACGGCTGGGCGATGGCCGAGGCGCTGGCCGACGGTCTCGCCATCCCGCACCACTGACCGTTCAACGCCTGAGCGTTCAGCGCCTCACGGGTTCAGCGCCGCGCCGCCAGGGCGGCATCGAGCTGCTCGCGTAGCGCGTCGGCATCGGTGACCGGAACCCGGCAGGCGAACCGCTCACACACGTAGGCCGTCGCGCGTCCGTCGACCAGCGGGCGATCGGCCAGGAGCGGCGTGAGCGCACCGCCCTCGTCGGCCCCCGCCGCGACCCGCACCGCGGCCGGGAGCAGGCGCCCGCGGACCTCGGTATGAAGGGCGACGCGGCCCGGATCGCCGGCGGGGCCGACGATGGCGACCTCGAGGGGCGCCGTCACCACGCGCTGGACGGCTTCCAGGAGGAACGCGAACGCAGTTGGGTGCTCGCCGGCGACCGCGGCGAGCGTGGCGACCCAGCGTTCGGCCGACGCCGCCCATTTGCCGTCGCCGGTGAGGGCGGCCAGGCGGAGCAGGCCGTCGGCCGCCAGCGAGTTCTCGGACGGCGTGGCGTTGTCCTGGTAGTCCTTGGGCCGGACGATGAGCGCGTCGGCGTCGGTGCCGGTGGTGAAGAAGCCGCCGCGTTCGTCGTCGGAGAACAGGGTGATCAGGTCGTTCGCCACCACCTCGGCCTCGGTGAGCCAGGCCACGTCGTCGAGCTCGGCCAGGGTGAGCAGCGCCTCGACGAGTGCGGCGTAGTCCTCGGCGTAGGCGAGGAGGTTGGCCCGCCCGTCCTGCCAGGAGCGCAGGAGGCGGTCGTCGGCGCGGCGGAGCTCGCGCAGGAGGAACCGGGCGTTGGTGCGCG
This sequence comes from uncultured Actinomycetes bacterium, assembly GCA_963819735.1. Lineage (GTDB taxonomy): Bacteria > Actinomycetota > Acidimicrobiia > IMCC26256 > DASPTH01 > CAWFXC01. Next base: position 1,004,223 of record CAWFXC010000005.1, read on the forward strand.
CGGCTTCCATCCAGTCGGCCCGGTCGAGCGCGTCGGCGGCTTCGGCGAGCGCGCGCAGGAACAGCGCGTTCCACCCGAGCAGCACCTTGTCGTCGAGCCCCGGCCGGATCCGCCGCTCGCGGGCCGCGAACAGGGTCGGAATCAGTGCGGCCACCGCGGCGGGCCGGTCCTCGGTGCGATCGACCACGTGGAGGATGTTGCCGCGGAACGCGGTGTGCGGATCTTCGAAGTTGCCGTTGGCGGTCACCCCGAAGTAGCGGACGACCTCGGGGAGATCGGTACCGCACAGGGCTTCGAGCTCGGCGAGCGACCACACGTAGAACTTGCCCTCGACGCCTTCGGAGTCGGCGTCCTCGGCGGAGAAGAAGCCGCCGTCGGGATGGCGGAGGTCGCGCAGGACGTATCCGACGATCTCCTCGACGACGCGCCGGTAGCGGGGCTCGCCGGTGACCAGCCAACCGTGCACGTAGGCGCGGAGCAGCAGTGCCTGGTCGTAGAGCATCTTCTCGAAGTGCGGCACCAGCCAGTGCGCGTCGACCGAGTAGCGGTGGAAGCCGCCGCCGACCTGGTCGTACATCCCGCCTGCGGCCATGGCGTCGAGGGACACCGTGATCATCTCGAGCACCTCGGGCGACGGATCGACGACGGCCCGGTCGAGCAGGAACGTGAGCGTCATCGCCTGCGGGAACTTCGGTGCCCGCCCGAACCCGCCGAAGCGGGAGTCGAACTGGGCGCCGATGTTGCGCACCGCGGCATCGAGGACCGCAGGCGACTCGGCCCCGGTCGCGGCACCCGCCGCGGCGCGGCTACCGCCGATCGCGGTGCCCTCTTCGATGGCGGCGCGCAACTGGTCGGCCTGCTCGAGCAGTTCGCCGCGCCGCGTGTGCCATGCGTCGTCGACCGCTTCGAGGAGCCGGACGAACCCGGGCATTCCCTGACGGTCCTCGGGCGGGAAGTAGGTACCGCCGTAGAACGGTCGGCCCTCGGGGTCGAGGAACACCGTCATCGGCCAGCCCCCACTGCCGGTCATGGCCTGCACCGCCTGCATGTAGACCGCGTCGACGTCGGGCCGTTCCTCGCGGTCGACCTTCACGCAGACGAAGCGGTCGTTCATCACCGCGGCGATCGCTTCGTTCTCGAAGGATTCGTGCGCCATCACGTGACACCAATGGCACGACGAGTACCCGACCGACAGCAGGATGGGCTTGTCCTCGGCCCGGGCGCGTGCGAATGCGTCTTCGCCCCACGGGTACCAGTCGACGGGGTTGTCGGCGTGCTGGCGCAGGTAGGGACTGGTCTCGCGCGCGAGTCGGTTCACACGGGGCAGGCTACGACGCGCCGAGGCGGGCTTCGGCGGTTGCCAGGGCCCAGCGGTAGTCGGGCTTGCCCGAGGGGGAGCGGACGATCTCGCGCACGAGCACGAGGTCGCGCGGCACCTTGTAGGACGCGAGCTGCGCGCGCGTGTGCGCGGCCAGATCGTCGAGCTCGGGATCGGCACCCGGGCGCGGCTGCACGACCGCGGTGACGCGCTCACCCCACCGGTCGTCGGGCACGCCGACAACGACCGCGTCGAACACCGCGGGGTGCGATTTCAGCGCCGACTCGACCTCCTCGGGGTAGACCTTCTCGCCGCCGGTGTTGATCGATACCGAACCGCGCCCGAGCACGGTGATCGCGCCGTCGGCCTCGATGCGGGCGTGGTCGCCCGGCACCGACCACCGTTCGCCGTCGATGACCGGGAACGTCGTCGCCGACTTCTCGGGATCCCGGTAGTAGCCGAGCGGTACGTGGCCACGCCGGGCCAGCTTGCCCACGACACCGGCGGGAACCGGCCGCAGGTCTTCGCCGACGACGGTGGTCTCGTCGTTCACGTGGAAGCGGGGCGCCGACTCGATCGGGCCGCCGGCGGCCGAGATGCTCTGACCCTGCCCACCGGCCTCCGATGACCCGAAGCCGTCGATCAGCAGCGCCCCCGGCAGCGCCTCCACCCAAGCTGCCTTGACGGAGGGCGAGAGGACGGCGCCACCCGAGAGCACGACCGTGAGCGCGGCGACGTCGGGCCGCGGGTCGAGCCGCTCGAACACCTCGACCAGCGGACGGGCGAAGGCGTCGCCCACGATCACGAGGAACGAGACGCGCTCACGCTCGATCAGCGCCCACAGGTGCTCGGGGTCGAGGTGACGATCGGGGGCGATCACCACGGTGCCGCCGGAGTAGAGCGTGCCGAACGCCATCCAGTGCGCGGTGCCGTGCATGAACGGGCACGCAGGGAGCCCCCGGCGATGGACGTCGAGTGTGTCGGTGACGGCCTCGGGCCGGGTGATGGGAACGTCGCCGAGGTTGCCGCCGCCGAACGCGGCGAAGAAGATGTCTTCGGCCGTCCACATGACTCCCTTGGGCATGCCGGTCGTGCCGCCGGTGTAGAGGATGTAGAGGTCGTCGGCCGAGCGCGGCCCGAAGTCGCGTTCCGGGGACGCGGCGGCCAGCGCCGCCTCGTACTCGACCGCGTCGGGGAGCGTTGTATCGAGCGGGTTGTCGTCGTCGACCACGACGAAGCCGGTGAGGAGCGGGAGGTCGTCGCGCACGGCGGCGAGCACCGGCGCGAACTCGCGATGGAAGGTGATCGCCCGGGCGTCGGCATCGGCGAGCAGGTATCGCAGTTCGTCCTCGCCGTAGCGGTAGTTGACGTTGACGGGTACCGCGCGGAGCTTGAACGCGGCCAACATGCCTTCGAGGTATTCGGTGCCGTTGTAGAGGTAGAGCGCGACGTGGTCACCGGGGCCGACACCGAGCGAGGCGAGGTGGTGGGCGAGACGGTTGGCGCGCTCGTCGGCGTCGCGGTACGTGAGCCGGCGCGTGCCGCAGATCATCGACTCGTGGTCGGGAATCGCGTCGACGACGCGCTCCCACAGGTCGGCGAGGTTGAACTCCATCCGCCTCCCGCTCAAAAGAAGTCGGTGCCGCCGTCCACCGGGATCGTGGCGCCGACGACGAAGCTCGTGAGCTCGGAGCACAGGAACACGACCATGCTCGCGACCTCTTCGGGCAGCCCGACGCGACCGATGTCGTTCGAGGCGCCGTAGTCGCGGGCGATCGCCTCGTAGGCAGCTTCGAGCGGTCCCTCGGGCAGGCCTTCGAGGTCGGTCCCCACGAGGTAGCCGGCGAGGGTCGGCGACATCACCGTGCCCGGCGCCACCGTGTTCACGATGATGCCTTCGGGCGCGAGGGCGCGGGAGAGGTTCTTCGACGCGCTGGCCATGGCCGCCTTGGCGGCGGTGAATCCGATGAGCCCGGGGCTCTGGTGGCGGATCGACGACGCGGCGACGTTGACGACGCGCGCGAACGTGGCCTTCCGGAGGAGCGGGAGCGCGGCACGGGTGGTGCGGACCATCGTCAGCACGCCGAGATCGAACTCGTCGAGCCAGGCCGCGTCGGTGAGGTCGTCGAGCCCGCCCACGTGCGCGGGGCCGACGGTGTTCACGAGTGCGTGGCACTCGCCCCAGCGCTCGTCGAGGAACGTGAACGCGGCTTCGACCTCGCCAGTGTCGAGGAGGTCGCACTCGAGGCCGATGGCGTCTTCGGCCCCGGCACCGAGCAGCTCGTCCTCCGCCTCCCGCAGGTGGCCGGGTGTACGCGCCAGCACCGCGACCCGGCAGCCCTCGGCCGCGAGCAACTCGGCGGTGGCGCGCCCCACGCCGCGGGTCCCCCCGGCGACGACGACCGCGCGACCGCGCAGGCCCAGCTCCATCAGTTGGCCAGCTGGCGCGCCAGGTGGACGGCCGACAGCGGTTCACCGGTGGCCCGAGTCACCAGTGCGTCCCACCGCAACGACGCGCCGGGTGCGAACACGTCGCGCACGAGCAACTGGCCGGCCGCGGTGCGATCGACCAGGCCGGCCGTGCGCGTCGCGAGCGTGGCGTCGAGCTGCGACGCGAACAACTCGCCGTAGAGGTAGTTCTGGTAATAGACGGGCGCGGTGGCGAGATGGATCTTCGCCGCCCAATCGGATTCGTGCCGTCCGTCGGGCCGGTGCACCTGCTGGTACTGCTCGACGAGATCCCACCAGAGGGTGTCGAGGTCGTCGTCGGGATCGGCGTAGAGCCGCCGCTCGAAGTTCGTCATCACGAGCACCCAACGCGCGAAGACGAGGAGCGCGGCGCGTCGGGCGTCGGCGAGCGCGGGTGCGATCTCGTCGACCGCGTCGTCGTCGACCCCCGCGACCGCGCGCAGCCAGTTCGGGTCGCGGGTGAGCCGGCCGAAGAGCATCGCGATGCCTTCGGTGGTGAGGGCGTGGGCCGCACCGCGGACCAACCACGGCAGCGTCGACTCCGACTCGCGGTCGTAGATCGCGTGACCGAACTCGTGCAGCATGGTCTCGGTCCAGCGCTCGCCGGGCTCGAGGTTGCACAGCACGCGCACGTCGCCGTCGCGGTCGATGTCCATGCAGAACGCGTGCTGGCTCTTGCCGTCGCGGGCGTAGAGGTCGCTGCGCTCGAGCACGGCGCGTACGTCGAGACCCAGCCCGTCGTAGGTGCGTAGGGTCAGCGCCTCGAGGTCGGCGTCGACGAAGAAGTGGTCGATGGCAACGGCGCCCTCGGCCGGTGGGCTCTGGAAGAACGGATCGTCGAAGTGCCAGGGCCGAATGTCGGCGACCGCGCACCCGAACCGCGCGGCGAGCGACGAGTCGACCGTGCGCTTCCACTCCGTGAATCCGGCTCCGGTGGCGCGGTCGACGTCGGCCAGCGTCTCGAACAGGCGGGCTTCGTCGAGCTCGCCGGTGGCCAGGGCGAGGGCGAAGTGATCGCGGAAACCGAGCGCCCGCGCCGCCTCGTTGCGGAGCCGGGCGAGCTCGCGGATGCGGTCGGCGACCTCGAACCCGATCTGCTTCGACGCTTCCCACGCGGCTTGACGTTCGGCCGCGTCGTCACTCACGCGGAGGATCTCGGCGATCGCGTTGTCGTCGACCCGCGTGCCGTTGATGGAGCCCCGGAAGTTGTTGAACGTGGACTCGACCGCGGTCTCGAGCTCGACGATCCGCCGGCGGAGGTCGGCGGGCACCTGGTGCGGGACGAAGGCGTCGTGGAGCACGTCGAGCTGACGGACGACGAGCGGATCGGTCGTGGGGTCGACGGCGGCCCGGGCGTCACGGACCGCGGCGAACGCGTCGGGATCGGCGAGGAGCTCCTGGCGGGCCAGTTCTGCGTTGATGCGGCGGAGGTCGGCCTCGGGTGACGATCGCGTGTTCGATTCCCACCACGCCTCGGCCAGCTCGACTTCGAGCGGCCGGAGGCGCGATTCGAGGTCGGCGACGATCTCTGCAGCGCTGAGCATGGCGGGAGTCTAGAGAGGCCGGACGTGTGCACAGGCCGCCATCGTGACCACCGTCACTCGCCCGCCGCCGCGCCGGCGAGCACGGCTCGGGCGTGGCGGGCCAGCGGTTCGTCGACCATCTGGCCTTCGAAGTTGATCGCCGCCTCACCCCGCGCCACGGCGGCGTCGTAGGCCTCGAGGAGCCGACGGGCCCGGCTGATCTCGTCGGGTGACGACGAGAACGCCCGGTTCGCCAGGGTCACCTCCGCGGGATGGATGCAGAGCTTTCCGCGGTAACCGATCGCCCGCCCCTGGGCCGCGTCGGCCAGGAAGTGCTCGTCGTCGTCGATGGTGGTCACGACCTGGTCGAGCGCGAGCACGCCTGCGACACGAGCGGCAAGGGCGACCCGGGAGCGCGCGTAGAGCACTTCGGTGCTCGACGGTGTGCGCACGCCGCCCATGTCGGCGATGAAGTCCTCGGCGCCGAAGTAGCCGACCGCCACCGGCGGCGCGAACAGCTGGCGCGCTTCCTCGACCCCGAGCGCGGTCTCGATCCCGGCGATCAGGTGCAGGTGCGCGAGGCCCGCTCCTGCGAGCGCCTCGACCACGGTCGTCAATTGCTCCACGGACTCGAGCTTGGGTACGACGATGCCGGCGATCTCGGGGGCCACGCCGGCGGTCACGTCGCCGGCGAACCATTCCGTGGGCACCGCGTTGACCCGCACGTAGACGGCGATCTCGGGGTGGGTGGTCGCCAGATCGGTCCCGGCGGCGCGGGCCGTCGCCCGGGCCTCGACCTTGCCCGCCGGCGGGACGGCGTCCTCGAGGTCGATCACGACGCCGTCGGGCGCGCTGCGAGGCAGCTTGGCCAGCACGTCGGGCCGGCTGGCGGGGGCGAACAACAGGCTGCGGATCCGGCCCGGGCCGGAGGTCATCGGCTCGTCCCGTCGGCCGGTCGCCGCCACATGAGCGCATTGCGGCGCGCCCGGCACACGAGGTCGTCGCGCTGGTTGAAGCCGCGGTGCTCGAACGTGACGATGCCCTGCTCCGGTCGCGACTTCGATTCACGCGTGGCCACGACTTCGGTCTCGGCGTGGATCGTGTCGCCGTGGAAGACCGGGGTCGGGAACACGACTTCCTCGAACCCGAGGTTCGCCACCGTCGTGCCGTGGGTGGTCTCCAGGACGGAGATGCCGACGAGTAGGCCGAGGGTGAAGAGGCTGTTGACCAACGGTCGGCCGAACTCGGTGGTGGCGGCGTACTCGGCGTCGAGGTGCACCCGGGCCGGGTTGAGCGTCATCGTGGTGAAGAGGATGTTGTCGCTCTCGGTGACGGTGCGGGTGAGCGCATGCGGTACGACGAGGCCGACGGGGAGATCCTCGAACCAGCGCCCGTGATGCGGAGTGTCCACGTGGAGAGCCTTCCCTCGATCGTCGTCGTACGCTGCGTCGCTGTGATCAGCGCAGCATTATCACCTGCGCCCGACGCGCGGGATACGGGGCCCGACGCGTGAGGGGCGAGATCCTGTGGACCCCACCGCCGGACGTGCTCGAACGCACCCGGATCGGTGCCTATCTCGCGTGGTTGGAATCGGCGCGCGGCCTCCGCTTCGCGGGGTACGCGGACCTCTGGCAATGGTCGGTCGACGATCTCGACGGGTTCTGGACGTCGGTGGCCGAGTGGTCCGGGGTGCGATGGCACGACCGGCCCGAGCGGGCGTTGGGGGAGCGCCGGATGCCCGGCGCGCACTGGTTCCCGGGAGCCACGCTCAACTACGCGGAGCAGGCGCTGGCCGCGGCGGAGACCCGGGGCGACGAGGTCGCAGTCGTCGCCCGGAGCCAGACCCGCGCCGGGTCCGCCATCACGTGGCGGGAGCTGGTCGATCTCGTGGCCCGCTGCCGCGCCGGACTGCAGCGGCTCGGCGTGGGCCCCGGCGACCGCGTCGCCGCGTACTCGCCGAACATCCCGGAGACCCTGATCGCGTTCCTCGCCACCGCCAGCCTCGGCGCGATCTGGTCCTCGTGCGCACCGGAGTTCGGTACCCGCTCGGTGATCGACCGCCTGGCCCAGATCGAGCCCGTGGTCCTGCTCGCGGTCGACGGCTACGGCTACGGCGCGAAGACCATCGACCGCGCCGCGGAGGTGACAACGATCGAAGCCGCGTTGCCGACCCTGCGCACGACGGTTCACCTGTCGTACGCGGGGACCGGGCCCGACGATTGGAGTGCGCTCGTCGGCGAACCCGCGACGCCGGCGTACGACCCGGTGCCGTTCGACCATCCGCTGTACGTGCTCTTCAGTTCGGGCACCACGGGGCTCCCGAAGGCGATCGTCCACGGCCACGGCGGCATCACCGTCGAACACCTGAAGACGCTCGCGCTCCATCACGACATCGCGGCCGGCGACCGGTTCTTCTGGTTCACCACCACCGGGTGGATGATGTGGAACTACTTGATGTCGGGACTGCTCGCGGGCGCGACGATCGTGTTGTTCGACGGCGATCCCGGCTACCCCGACCTCTCCACCCTCTGGCAGCTGGCCGCGGAGTTGCGGTTCGACGTGTTCGGGATGAGCGCGCCGTTCATCATGGCGAGCCGCAAGGCGGGCGTGGTGCCGCCCGAACACGCGCCGCCGCACCGGCTGCGCAGCATCGGGTCCACCGGATCGCCGCTGCCCGCCGACGGGTTCCGTTGGGTCCATGACGCGGTGGGTGCCGACGTGCAGTTGGCGTCGATGAGCGGTGGCACCGACGTGTGCGCGGCGTTCGTCGGCGCGGTGCCGCTCCTTCCAGTGCGCGCCGGCGAGATCAGCTGTCGGTTGCTCGGTTGCGCGGTCGAGGCGTTCGACGCCGACGGAGCACCGTGCCCACCGGGGGAGCAGGGGGAGCTCGTGGTCACCGCGCCCATGCCGTCGATGCCGCTCGGGTTCTGGGGCGATGCCGACGGCACGAAGCTGCGGAACGCCTACTTCGCCGACTATCCCGGCGTGTGGCGCCACGGCGACTGGATCACGTTCGCCGACGACGGCAGCTGCGTGATCTCGGGCCGGTCCGACGCGACGCTCAACCGCGGTGGCGTCCGTCTCGGCACGAGCGACTTCTACGCGGTGGTCGAAGAGCTGCCCGAGGTTGCCGACAGCCTGGTGGTGCACCTCGAGGGCGACGACCCCGACGACGCGATGGGCGAGCTGCTGCTCTTCGTCGCACTGCTTCCCGGTGTTGAACTCGACGACGACGTCCGCGGCCGCATCGCGCGCGACCTACGTCGTGAGTTGTCGCCTCGCCACGTTCCTGACGCGATCCACGCCGTGCCCGCGATCCCGCGCACATTGTCGGGCAAGAAGCTCGAGGTTCCGGTGAAGCGGATCCTGGGCGGGAAGGCGGCCGACGCGGTCGCCAGCCGCAGCTCGCTCGCCGACCCTGATTCACTCGCCTGGTACGAGCAATATGCCGCTGAGCGCGTTCGCTGACGACGCACAGTGACCGGATCGCGTGTGAACGCGATCCGCCCTCAAGGTCTCCCGCGTGGATGCCGACAGAGCCGCCACGGGCTGTACCTGGGAGGTGCCTCGTGTTCTTCTTCTACGTCTCCGCGGCGTTGGTGGCGTTCGGCGCGGTGTTCGCCGCAGTCTCGATTGCGGCGGAGCAGGGTGTGCGCGTCGGCGCGCGCCTCATGCATCGCTCGTCGGAATAGTGCATCCGGTCGCGGCGACACCCGACAGTTCGGCCGGTACCTACTGATCGTTGTCGTGCTGGTCTCGGCCGCGCCGTCGTGACAGCACGACGGGGACGATGATGAACGCCATCATCACGAACACGATGAGGATCACGGTCGGCCCGGCCTCACGTTCGCGTTGATCATGCATCTCCGACAGTACGCGAACGCGGTGTGCCGGTTTCACCGGAGCCTGCGGCGGGTATCACCCGACTGCGGAGCCGCCCTCCGGTTGCTCCACGCCGAAGCCCCGATCCGCCTGCCCGCCCCAGGCCGAGGTCGGGGCTTCGTCGCGGGCGTGCTCCGCGCCGGTCGACGTCCCTCGCGCACGAGTTCGCATATCGCGTCGGCGGTTTTGGCGGCGATCGTCGGGGTAGTTGGTTGCTACCGACCGAGGAGGACTCATGTTCCGATTGCTCATCCGGCTCGTAGTGCTCGCCCTCGCGGCGCTCGGAGCCAAGACGCTGTACGACAAGTTCGCGCCGCACACCGACGACCTGAAGACCACGGGGTACGAGTTCGTCGACCGGGCCGGCTCGGCCGCACGCGACGTCGGCGCCGCGGTCAGCGACGCCACCCAGAAGGTCGCGACCACGGCCAAGGAGAGTGCCACCGACGTGATGACCACGGCGCAGGACAAGGCGGACGACGTGAAGGCGGCCGCCGACGACGCAGTGGGCAAGGTGTCGCAGCAACTCGAACCCGAGACCGCGAACGCAACTGCCGTGCCGACCGACCTCGGGTCGACCTCGTCGAACTGATCAGCGGCCCTCGAGCCCGGCGTCGATCGCGATCCGGGTGATCATCTCCGCGGCGGAGCACGAGACCGCTTCCGCGGCGACGGTCACCGCGTAATGGGCCACGACGATCAGCCCGAGCAGGAGCGCGCCCGGGTTCACGTCGTCGAGCACGGCGCCGAATCCGCGACCGAACCCGTCACCGCGGCCCCGGGCGCGCAGGAGCTCGGCCGCGTCGCGTATCGCCTGACGCTCTTCCGAAGTCCACATCGAGTCACCTGCTGGGGTCGTGTGCGTCGACGCGGACCCGGCCGTCCGCTGCCGGCTCGCCCGGGTGCACCGGCGGAGTCCCACCAGCCTGACACATTTCTGACGGCGCCCGGGCACCATCCGCCCCGGACACCACCCGCCCGGCACCGCCGGCACCGGGGCGTCCCGCGATTATCGGAGCGCGAGGGAGGGTACGGAAAACGGCAGCCCGGACGACCGGGGAGCGAAGGGTGTACCGCATGTACATCGGTTTGGGTGTCCTCATCTGGCTCGTGCTCGTCGCCGCGATCATCGTGATCATCACGCGTCACGGTCGCGGCAAGCACCCGAGCGAGGACGCCGTCCTCCGGGCACTCGACGAGTTGGTGGCGTCCGGGCAACCGCACGGTGAGGCCGACGTCGCCGCCGAGCTCGGCGTCTACCTCGATGAGGTCCAGCCGACGCTGCAGGCGATGTACGCGAAGGGCATCCTCGTTCTCACCGACGGCCCGCCGCCGGTGCAGGAGGGCCGGGCCGCATAGCGGTGCGCGCGAGACCGGTCGTCGGTCCCGACGAGATCGTGCGTCGAGGATGCGATGCCCGTAGGGTGCCCCGTCCCTCGACGAACGGAGGCCCGGCGTGTGGGCACAGCTCATCACGACCCGTCTGAAGCCCGGTAAGGAAGACGCACTCCCGCGTCTCATGGACGAGTTGCGGGCCGTCGAGCAGCCGGGCTCGGGCCTGCTGCGCTCGATGGCCATGCGCGATCAGAACGACCCGAACCGGGTGTTCATGCTGGTCATGTTCGAGAGCGAGGAGCAGGCCCGCGCCCGCGAAGGCGATGCCCGTCGCCAAGAGGGGCTGACCGTGGCGCGGGCGACGATGGCCGAGATCTTCGAAGGCGGCCTGGAGTTCACCGACCTTGTCGTGGTCGACGAGAACGCGCCGTAGCAAGCGGTCTCGGCGTTTACGCGGTCGCGGCTCCGGAAATCACGACACTGCGGAGTCCGCCCCTCCGCCCGTGAGACGAGCCCCAGCCTTGCTGCCACTGAGCCGAGGCTGGGGTTTCGTCTTGCGAATGGGCGAACATGGGTAGGGATGAGATCGGCGGAGGTCCCCGATCTTCCCCTAGCCCGGAGTCGGCAGGGCCTCCGCCTTTTTTTCCCACTCGTCGTCGGTTTCAGCCGTCACTCAGGAAGCTGAGCGCACCATCACCCGGTGGCGTCGCGCACCAAGTACGAGATCATCGCCCTCGCGGTTCTCGGCGTGCTGTTCTTCGGCATCGTGATGATCGCGTTGCTCGCCCCGCAGGGTTAGCCCGGGCGCGAGCGAGCGCCGCGCCGCGCCGATCAGGTGCCTACTTGAACCAGATGCGCTGGTACTCGCGGCTCATGGGGTGCAGCAGGAGTGCCACGAGCGCGCCGTCGAACAGCAGGCTGATGATCGCGGTCGACGTGAAGACCGAGGATCCGAACACCGCGAACAGCATCACGACCTGGAGTACGGCACCGCCGACGGCGACCGCGTAGCCCCACTTCTTCTCGTTGGCGATCCCGAAACCGCCGACGCCGAGGGCGATGATCGTGAGCAGACCGGCCAGGATCGACGTGGCGACGAAGCCGAAGAGCAACCCGAAGACCGCATCGACATAGCAGAGGATCGTCGCCATGTAGAGGGTCTGCGGCTGGAACTGATTGACCCACTTCCACTGGTTCACGAACCCATTGTTGCCGATTTCGACGGGTCGGGAGGCATCAACCCCCGCGATCGCAACTGACCGCAGGCGGCGGCGATCTCGGTGCCCCGATTGCGCCGAATCGTCGCCGTGACCCCGTGGGCCCGGAGCCGTTCGGCGAACTCGCGGAGGCGGGGCGGGTGGGAGGCGCCGCCGTCGAAGCCATCCGTGGGATTCAGAGGTATGAGGTTCACGTGGGCCCCTCCGATGCCCGGGAACGCGCCGAGCAACCGTCCGAGCGCCTCGGCCTGGCGGGCGGTGTCGTTCACGCCCGCGATGCACGCGTACTCGAACGTGACCCGGCGTCCCTTCGACGCCGCGAACTCGGACGCGGCGTCGAGGATCTCCGCGATCGGGTAGCGACGGTTGAGCGGGATGAGCTCGTCGCGCTCTGCGTCGGTGGGCGCGTGGAGCGACACCGCCAGCGTGACCGGGAGGGACTCGGCCGCGAGCCGGCGGATGGCCGGGGCGACCCCGACGGTGCTCACCGTGATCCGGCGCGCCGACAGCCCGAGATCGTCGTGCAGCCGTTCGATCGCCGACCACGTGCCGTCGTAGTTCGCGAGGGGCTCGCCCATGCCCATGAACACGACGTTGCTCACCCGTTGCGGAGATGCGTGCGCGGCGCGCAGCACCTGTTCCACGATCTCGCCGGGCTCGAGATGACGTTCGAACCCGGCCTGGCCGGTCGCGCAGAACGTGCAACCCATCGCGCAGCCCGCCTGCGACGACACACACACGGTGGCGCGGTCCGGGTAGCGCATGAGGACGGTTTCGATCTGCGCGCCGTCGCGGGTGCACCCCCAGAGCCACTTGGTGGTGGCGCCGTCGTGCGACTCGGAGATCACGAGCTCGGTCAGCGCGATGGGCAAGGCTTCGGCGATGCGCTCCCGGAGCGCACGGGGGAGCGACGTGGCGTCGTCGAGCGGTACCTGCCGGCGGTACAACGCGTCCCACACCTGCTCGGCGCGGTAGCGCGGTTCGCCCCACGCGGCGAGGAGAGTTTCGACGTCGGCCCGCGACGCGCCGTACCGCGTGGTCACCGGGGGTTCGAGGCTCATGCCGTGCCCGTGACCGCGCGTCCGTAGGCGCGATCGGTGCGGTAGGTCGTGAATCCGAGCGACCGGTACAACCCCACCGCGGCGGCATTGGCCGCGTCGACGAAGAGCATGCCCTGCGTGACGCCCCGGTCGGCCAGGGACGCGAGCCCTCCGGCGGTGAGCGCGCGGCCGAGGCCGCGTCCGTGGCGGGCGGGGTCGGCGCCGATCACGTAGATCTCGCCGAGCGCGACCGGTTCGTGCGGGGGTTGCGCCGGGTGGACCTTCGTCCAGCAGGAGCCTGCGAGCCCGTCGGCGTCGAACGCGAGGAGGAATCCTTCGGGGTCGAACCACGCCTCGGTCTCGCGCTGCCGGAGGGTCTCGACCGTCCAGTCGCCCTGCTCCGGATGCCCGCCGAAGGCGCGGTTGTTGACCTCGACCCACGCCGCCTCGTCCTGCCCCGGGACGAACGACCGGACGCGCATACCGTCGGGCCAGTGAGGCGGATCGGCGAGCGGGAGCGGCACCCGCATCTGGCACAGCTCGCGTTCCGCGTCGAAGCCGGCGGATCCGGCGAGGGCGTCGTCGGTGCTGGTGACCCCGTGGAACCACAGCGTGACGTGCCCGCCGCCTTCGTGGGCCACGACGTCGATGGCGGCGTCGAGGAGCGCGGGGCGGAGGTCGGCCAGCCCGGGCCGCACCGCGAACTCGAGGCCCCATTCGCCCGCGTGGTGATGAGCAAGATGTGCGTACACGTCGAGGGAATCGCCCTCACCCGGCACCAGCAGACCCCGGTCGCGGCCGGCGCCGAGTTGTCCGTCACGACTGCCGGCGTGCATGCCGGTCCACGCGTCGTCGCTGAACGGCGCCACACCCGTCGCGGCTTCGACGACGGTCGCGAGATCGGTGATCGCCGCCACGTCGGCGGGCGCGAATTGCTGCAACACCCGCATCGTCTCCACCCCGCGGAGGGTACCGCCTGCCCCGCAACCGGTCGTCCCTCGACGGCCGCGTGCGGGCTGGCCTACGGTCGTGCACCGGAACGTTGCCGACCGGCCGAGAACCAGAGGAGCACGAGTGCAGATCGACGAGTACGAGCACGGGGTTCCCTCGTGGGTCGACTTCGGGAGCCCGGACCCCCAGCAGACGGCCGACTTCTTCTCGGAGCTCTTCGGTTGGGAGTGCCCGCCCGGACCGGAAGAGGCGGGCGGATACCGCGTGTGCGTCGTCGGCGAGCGGCCCGTCGCCGGCATCGGGCCGGCCCAGAATCCGGGCCCGCCGGTGTGGGCCACCTACGTGAACGTCGCCGACGCCGAGGCGATCGCGACCGCAGTCACCGCCAACGGTGGCCAGGTGATCGTGCCGCCCATGGCGGTCATGGACGCGGGCACGATGGCGGTGTTCACCGATCCCCTGGGCGCGTTCTTCGGGGTGTGGCAACCGGGCGAGCACCGGGGCGCAGGTCTGGTCAACGAGCCGGGCACGTGGTCGTGGAGCGAGCTCGTCACCACCGATGTGGACGCGTCGATCGCGTTCTACTCCGCCGTTTTCGGCTGGGGTGCCGACGTCCACGGCGAGGGCCCGATGGCCTACACCGAATGGCAGGTCGGTGGACGCTCGGTCGGCGGCCTGATGCTGAAGCCACCGATGATGCCGGCCGAGGTTCCGCCGCACTGGGGCGTGTACTTCTCGGTGGTCGACACCGACGCCGCGGTCATACGGATCAAGGAGCTCGGCGGGTCGGTGATGGTGCCGCCGATGGACATCGAACCAGGACGGTTCGCGGTGGTCACCGATCCGACGGGTGGCGTGTTCAACGTGATCGCGTTGAAGGACGAGCTCACGCGCTGACTCGGCCTGAGTCGCAACGACGGCCGCGACTACGGTCGCCGCCATGGCCCGGCCCCGAGGTGCGAAGGCGCGCGCGGAAGAGGTTCGCGCCCGCCTCGCGCGCGAGTACCCGGATGCCGAGTGCGCGCTCGTGCATCGCAACCCGTTCGAGCTGCTCGCGGCCACGATCTTGTCGGCGCAGACCACCGACGAGAACGTCAACAAGGTGACCCCCGCGCTCTTCGCGAAGTATCCGACCGCGAGCGATCTCGCGCACGCCGACCCGGCCGACGTCGAGCAGCTCGTGTTCGCCACCGGCTTCTACCGCTCGAAGACCAAGAACCTCCTGGGCATGGCCCGCGCGCTCGACGACGACTACGACGGCGAGGTGCCCACGGAGCTCGAGGACCTCGTCAAGCTCCCGGGCGTGGGCCGGAAGACCGCCAACGTGGTCCGCTCCGTCGCGTTCGATCTTCCCGGGCTCCCGGTCGACACGCACGTCGGACGGCTCTCCCGTCGCCTCAAGCTGACCAACGAGACCGACCCCGTGAAGGCGGAGCTCGACCTCAACGGCCTCATCCCGCCGGACGAGCGGGGGCGGTTCTCGCTGCGGATGATCCTGCACGGGCGCCAGGTGTGCTTCGCCCGCAAACCCAACTGCTCGGGTTGCGTGCTCGTCGACATCTGCCCGTCGGCCGAGCCGAACTGATCCTGCTCTGCCCGGAGTCCGGGAACCTGCTCGACGGGTCAGCGGTCGAGCATGTCGACGGCGCGGTCGAGTGATCGCCGGGCGCCCAGCAGCGTCCGTTCCGCCTGGTCGAGCTCGGCGGCCACCGCGGAGTCGTCGGTGTCGCGGTACCGGTCGCCGACCGCCACGACCCGTCCCGTGAGCTCCTCCAACTGGGCGCGCAGGCTCGAGAGCTCAGCGAAGTCGGAAGAGAGGCTCATCGAGCCAGCCTCGTCGGCCGTGGTGCCTGCGGGCAATTCGGGCAGTCCCCGGAAGGGTCACGGTTACGATGACCGCACCATGCTCTCCCGACTCGATCTCCGCGGCCGTGCCGATCTCTCCGGCGCGCTCGAGCCACTCGCGCCCGACGACGGCCCGGTCGACGCGGTTCGAGCCATCGTGGCGGCAGTACGCGACGGCGGCGATGCCGCGCTGCGCGAGTTCACGGAGCAATTCGACGGTTGTCGTCTCGACGACCTGCGCGTGCCGCGCGACGACCTGCGGACCGCGCTCGACACCGCGCCCACCGCGTTGCGGGATGGGCTCGAGTTCGCGAGCAGGCGCATCCGCGAGTACCACGAGCACCAACTCGCCGCACCGGCGACCGCGATCGAACACGACGGCGTCACGACGCAGGAGCTCGCCATCCCCGTCGACCGCGCCGGCTTGTACGTGCCGGGCGGGCGCGCCGCGTACCCGTCGACGGTCCTGATGACCGCGATCCCCGCGCAAGTCGCGGGAGTCGGGGAGCTCGCACTCTGCGTGCCCCCCGACGCCGACGGCCGTATCCCCGCGGCCACGCTCGCGGCGGCTGCCCTCGTCGGCGTCGACGAGGTCTACCGGGTCGGCGGCGCGCAGGCGATCGCGGCCCTGGCGTACGGCACGGAGACGATCCGACCGGTCGACGTGATCGTCGGGCCGGGCAATGCGTACGTCGCGCTCGGCCAAGCGGGAAGTTGCGGGCAGCGTGGGGATCGAGTCCTTTGCCGGACCGTCCGAGGTCGTGGTGGTGGCCGACGGAACGGTGCCGGCCGCGTTCGCGGCGGCCGACCTCCTCGCCCAGGCCGAGCACGGTCCGGGAGGGTCGGCGGTGCTCGTGGCGTGGAGCGACGACGTGGTTGCCGCCATCATCGCCGCGGTCGACGACCTGCTCGTCGACGCGCCGCGCCACGACGAGATCGCGGCCACGCTCCGGTCGGGGGGACGAGCGATTCTCGTTGACGATGCGGTCGCCGCCATCGACGTCGTCAACTTGATCGCCCCCGAACACCTCGAGTTGCTCACCGCCGACCCGGATGCGCTGCTTCCGCTGGTGCGCAACGCGGGGGCGGTGTTCTGCGGCGCGTGGGCACCGGCGGCAGTGGGCGACTACGTCGCGGGGGTCAACCACGTGCTGCCGACGGCGCGCACGGCGCGGTTCGCCAGCGCGTTGCGGGTCGACACGTTCCTGAAGCACGTGCACGTCGTCCACGTCACCGAAGCCGGCCTGGCCGGCCTCGCGCCGCACCTGGCGGCGATCGCGGACGCGGAGGGCCTGTCGGCCCATGCGGCATCCGTCGCCCGCCGGAGCGCGCTCACTGCACGTCAGGACGCGCCGTGACGGTTTCGTCATGACGGTTGCACCGCGCGACGACCTCGTCGCGCTCGAGGGCTACCACTCGCCCCAGCTCGACGTCTCGGTCCGCCTCAACACCAACGAGAGCCCGTACCCACCACCCGCCGACTTCGTCGACCGGTGGGTCGACGAGCTCCGGCGGGAGCCGCTGAACCGGTATCCGGACCGTGGGGCGTGGGATCTCCGTCGCCGCGCTCGGCCGTCACCTCGAACAACCGGTCGAGCGACTCTTCTGCGCCAACGGATCCAACGAGGTGCTGCAGACTCTCCTGCTCACCTACGGCGGAGCCGGACGCTGCGCGGCGATGTTCGAGCCCACCTACGCGCTGCACTCGCACATCGCCCGGATCACCGGGACCGGCGTGGTCGTCGGCGAGCGCCGGGCCGATTTCTCGATCGATCCCGACGCCGCCCGCGCCCTGGTCGAGGAGCACGCGCCGAAGATCGTCTTCGTGTGCAGCCCCAACAATCCCACCGGTACCGTCGAGCCGGCCGCCACCATCGAGGCGCTCCTCGACGCCACCGACGGTCTCGTCGTGGTCGACGAGGCCTACGGCGAGTTCGCGCCGTGGAGCGCACTCGAGCTCGCACGCGACGATCGCCCGCTCGTCGTCGTCCGCACCTACTCGAAGGTGTGGTCGATGGCCGCGCTGCGGCTCGGTTTCGCGGTGGCCCCGCCGTGGGTCGTCGAAGAGCTCGACAAGGTGGTGCTGCCGTACCACCTCGCGTCGGCCACGCAGATAGCCGGACGCCTCGCCCTCGAGCTCGGCGACGAGATGACCGACCGCGTCGATCGACTGGTCGCGGAACGGGAACGGGTTGCCGCGCAGCTCGCCGCGGTCGACGGCATTACGTGCTACCCGTCGGGTGCCAACTTCGTGCTGTTCCGCGTCACCGGCGACGGCCACGCGCTGTGGACCAAACTGGTCGAGCAGGGTGTCCTCGTGCGCGACTTCTCGCGGTGGCCGCGCCTCGACGACTGCCTGCGGGTCACCATCGGCACGCCGGGCGAGAACGATGCGTTCCTCGCCGCGCTCCGCGAATCGCTCCAGGAGGTGGCCGCCTGATGGCCCGCACGTCGAAGCAGCACCGCACCACCAAGGAGACCACGATCGAGCTCACGCTCGACGTCGACGGCAGTGGCACGGCCGCGGCGAGCACCGGCATCCCCTTCTTCGACCACATGCTCGAACAACTGGGCAAGCACGGTGGCTTCGATCTGCGCATCGAGGCCACCGGCGACCTCGACGTCGACCTGCACCACACGGTCGAAGACGTCGGCATCGTGCTCGGCACCGCGCTGAAGGAAGCCCTTGGCGACAAAGCCGGGGTGCGGCGCTTCGCGTCGTCGCTCGTGCCGCTCGACGAAGCCCTCGTGCAGGTCGCGCTCGACCTCTCGGGCCGACCGTTCCTGGTGTACGAGGTCGACCCGGTGTCGGAGTGGATCGGCACCTTCGATCCGCAGCTCTGCGAGGAGTTCTGGCGCGCGTTCGCGTTCGGCGCCGGCCTCACCCTGCACATCCGCTCGGTCGCTGGTCGCAACGGGCACCACATCATCGAAGCGTCGTTCAAGGGCGTGGCCCGTGCGCTGCGTGACGCGGTGCGGATCGAAGGCACGAGCGTCCCGTCGACCAAGGGCACGCTCTGAGCCGCGCCCGGTTCGACCTGCTCCCGGCGATCGACCTGCGGGGTGGCCGGTGTGTGCGGTTGCGCCAGGGCGACTTCGCGGCGGAGACGGTCTACGACGACGATCCGGTGCGCGTGGCGCGCGAGTTCGCCGCCGCGGGCGCGCAATGGATCCACGTGGTCGATCTCGACGCCGCCCGCACCGGTGAACGCACCCACCTCGAGCAGATCGCGGCCATCGCGGCTGCGGTCGAGTGTCCGATCGAAGTGGGGGGTGGCGTGCGGACCGCGGAGTCGGCCGGAGAGCTGCTCCACGCCGGCGTCACTCGCGTCGTCGTCGGCACCGCGGCCGTGGAGCGGCCCGCGCTGGTCGAGGAGCTCTGCTCCGAGTACCCCGGCCGGATCGCGGTCGGGCTCGACGCGCGGGGGAGCGAGGTCGCGTTGCGCGGGTGGGTCGACGGGTCGGGCGTCGACCTCGTCGACGTCGCCGGCTGGTTCGCCGATGTCGGGCTCGCCGCGTTCATCGTCACCGAGATCGGGCGGGACGGCACGCTCGAGGGTCCGGCCCTCGGGCAGCTCGCCGACGTGCTCCTCGCCACCGAGGTACCGGTGATCGCCAGCGGAGGGGTGGGCACGCTCGACGACCTCCGGGCGGTCGCCGCGCTGCGGGCGGGGTCGCGCGCACTCGCGGGCGTGATCGTCGGACGCGCGATCTACGAGGGGCGGTTCGGAGTGGCCGACGCGCTGTCGGCGGTGGCCGAAGCCGTGGCCGACTGACGTCCGACGCGATACGGTCGAAGGGACACAACGCACACCCGATTCCGAGTCAGGGAGACTGCGCATGGCGAACGGGAGCGACGTGATCGACGAAGGGTTCCTGTTGCGGTACCGCGAGTTGCTCGACGCGGAGGACGCCGCATTCGACGGGCTCGAGCACGCCTACGAAGACGGCGACCCGCGCGAACTGGGACGAAGACCTCTCGACCTGGCGCGGTGTGGTGGAGCGCCGGGTTGCCTTTCTGGAACGCCACGGGCTCCGGCCCGTGATCACCGCGTAGATCCCGCGGTCACGCGGCCGGCTCGTCTCGCCGGCTCACGTCGCCCGCTCAGGTCGCCGACGTGGCGACGACGCGGTCCACGTAGCCACGCGCGGCTTCGACGACCCGATCGGTGCGCCCGACGAAGAAGTGGCTCGCGCCGGCGATCACCTCGATCTCGGTCGATGCCCAGGGCTCGGTCTCCTCGACGACCGACGCGGGATCGCGGAACTCGTCGTGCTGGCCGAGCACCAACAACTTCGGTCGAGGGTCGTGCGCAACTGCGTCGTACCCGGTGGCGCCGGCGAACCGCAGTGGGGGCGCGATCGCCAACCAACCGGCGATGCGATCCTCGACGGTGGCCAGTGCCATGTCGGCCCCGAACGACCAACCGGCGAGCACGAGGGGGACCACGGGCGCGACTTCGGCGGCGAGCCAGTCGACGGCCGCACGGACGTCGAGCAGCTCGCCCCGGCCGTCGTCGTAGGTGCCGGTGCTCGATTCGACGCCCCGGAAGTTGAACCGCAGGCAGGTGACGCCGAGCGCGGGGAGGGCCTCGAACAACGCGCCGATGACCAACGAGCGCATCGTGCCGCCGTGTTGGGGGTGCGGATGGCACAGCACCATCGCGGCGCGTGCCTTCGCGCCGGGGCCGGTGTCGGGAGTGGCGAGCTCGGCTTGGAGCGAGCAGCCGTCGTCGGTGGTGATCACAACGGGCGGAGTCACCCGAAAAGGGTACGTGTCGTCCGCCATGATGCGGTGAACGCGGATGGTCACGTCATACTGTGGGTGTCTGCCCCTCGGCGCGTGGCCTCAGCGGCCCGCCGGGGAACGCGGCTCAACGACCTCGAGGAGCTAGTGCAATGAGTGGACAGAAGCAACGGACGACCTTTGCCAAGCAGCAGCGTGAGCGCGCGCGGATGGAGAAAGCCGCCGAGAAGCGCAAACGCCGCGAAGAGCGCAAGCTCGGAGAGGGATTCGGGCCCGACGACGGTCACGTCCCCTACATCCTCGACCTGAACGGGCTGCCGATCGATCCCGAGACGGGCGCCCCGCTGCCGATCGAGGTGCTCAGGGTCGATGGTGCGGAACCGGTGAACGACTCGGCGCGGCGGGGTCGAGTAACCCGTCCGCTACGCTTTTCACTACCGAGGCCGCGTCATTCGGACCGTCCCGGCGAACGAAGGAAATCCGTTGGCTACAGGCACTGTCAAGTTTTTCAATGCGGAGAAGGGTTTCGGCTTCATCTCCCGGGAGCAGGGTGACGACGTTTTCGTCCACTTCTCTGCGATCCAGGGGACGGGCTACAAGACGCTCGAAGAGGGTCAGCGTGTCGAGTTCGACATCGGCCCGGGGCGTAAGGGTGACGAGGCGCAGAACGTCCGCCCCATCTGACCGTTCTCTCTGATCGCGAAAACGTCGTGGCCGGGCCTCAGGGTCCGGTCACGATTCGCGTCCGGGCCGGACGCGGTAGCCGGGATGTACCGGCCGGCTACTTCTCGATGCCGAGTTGATCGAGCACGAACGAGAGCACGAACGCCTCGTCGCGCCACGCGTCGTAACGGCCGGAGGGTCCCGAGTGGCCGGCGCCCATCTCCGTCTTCAGCACGAGCAGGCGGTCGTCGGTCTTGGTGGCCCGGAGCTTTGCCACCCACTTGGCCGGCTCCCAGTAGGAAACGCGGGGATCGTTGAGCCCGCCGGTCACCAGCATCGCCGGATAGTCCTTGGCCGCGACGTTGTCGTAGGGCGAGTACCCCTTCATCAGCGCGTAGACGCGCGGATCGTGGACGGGGTCGCCCCACTCCTCCCATTCGGTGATGGTGAGCGGGAGTGCTTCGTCGAGGATCGTGGTGAGCACGTCGACGAACGGCACCTCGGCCACGATGGCCCGGAAGAGATCGGGCCGGAGGTTGGCGACCGCGCCCATCAGGAGCCCGCCGGCGCTGCCGCCCCGGATGGCGAGGAGGTCGGAGCTCGTCAGCCCCTCCTCGATCAGGTGCTCGGCGGCCGCGATGAAGTCGGTGAAGGTGTTCGACTTCCGCAGGAGCTTGCCGTCGTCGTACCACTGCCGGCCGAGCTCACCGCCACCGCGGATGTGCGCGATCGCGTACACGACCCCGCGGTCGAGGAGGCTCACGCGCGCGGCCGAGAAGGTGGGATCGATCGACACCTCGTACGACCCGTAGCCGTAGAGGAGCATCGGCGCGGGCTCGTCGCCGCGCCGGTCGCGGCGGTACACGATCGAGATGGGCACGCGGGTGCCGTCGGGCGCGGTGGCCCACTCCCGTCGGCTCTCGTAGAGATCAGGGTCGTAGCCGGGAACCGGTTGGCGCTTGACGAGGGTCGCGAACGCGGGTCTCGATGTCGTAGTCGTAGGCGGAGCTCGGGGTGACGAGCGAGGTGTAGTGGTACCGCAGCGTCGAGGTCTCGTACTCGACGTTGCCGCCGATCCACTGCGAGTAGACCTCGTCGGGCGGTGCGACGACGTGGTCGTCGGCCACCGCGCCGTCGGGGGCGAGCTGCAACACCCGGAGCCGCTCCACCGCGTCGGCCCGCTCGGAGACGACGAGGTGGTCGGCGAACGCGTCGACGTCGTCGAGCCGGGCGTCGACCCGGTGCGCCAGCACCTCGGTCCACGACGCGCGGCCAGGCGTGGCCGTGGGCGTGACCATCAGGCGGAAGTTCACCGCGCCGTCGGAGTTGGTGAGCACGAAGAGCCGGTCGCCGCCCCGGCCGACGTGGTGCTCGACGTGGTACTCGTGACCCTGCTCGCGCGGTTCGACGACGGTGGGTGGCGCAGTCGGATCGTCGGCGTCGACCAGCCAGACCTCGGAGGTCACCTTCGACGCCGAGCTGATGATCACGTAGCGCCCGCTGCGCGCCCGGCCGACCGACACGTAGAAGCGATCGTCGTCTTCCTGGAAGACCAACACGTCGTCGTCGGCCGCGGTGCCGAGGGTGTGGCGCCAGATCTGCCACGGGCGCATGGCGTCGTCGGGCCGGGTGTAGAAGAGCGTGGCGTTGTCGTTGGCCCACGCCACGCCGTAGTAGATGTCGGGCACGACGTCGGCGAACGTCTCGGCGCGGTCGAGGGCTCGCACCCGGAGCTCGTAGCGCTCACCGCCGGTGGTGTCGGTGCTGTACGCGACCAGGGCCTGGTCGGTGCTCACGGTGAGGTCGCCGACGGAGAAGAACTCGTGGTCGCCGGCCAGCTCGTTCTCGTCGAGGACGATGGTCTCACCCGGTGCCGCGCCGGGCGGCGAGGCGGGATCGGGCAGGCCGGGGGTGCCGACGGGGCGCCGGCACTGCACCGGGTACTGGTGGCCTTCGACCGTGCGGGCGAAGTACTCGAACGGGGCGCGCCGTACCGGCGCGCCCGCGTCGGTCTCCTGCACCCGGCTCACGATCTCGGTGAACAGCTCTTCGCGCAATGGGGCGAGGTGTTCGAGCGCGCCCTCGGTGTAGTCGTTCTCGGCTTCGAGGTAGCCGAGCACTTCGGGGTCGTCGCGTGCGCTCAGCCAGAACCACGGGTCGATGCGCTCGTCGCCACCGTGTCGCAGCGCGGTGGGACGAGGGGGAGCGACGGGCAGATCCGGGTCGGGCACCGGGGGATTCTCGCAGAATCGCCGAGGCGCGCCACAGTTGGCACGCACCGAACCGCTGGAGTGTGGCATCGGGCACGTCGGCAATCCGGATCGTTGCGACGGCCCGTGCGAATCAGCCCCGGAGCGCGGGAGACCCCCGAGTACTCTCGAACGCCGATGGAACCCGCGACCGCCACCCCCGACTCCGCGACCCAGCCGTCGCCCGCGATCACCCCGATCCAAGCCACCGAGGCCCAGTTGGCGGGCGTGAAGTACGACGCCAACGGCCTGGTGCCCGCCATCGTGCAGGAGCAGGGCACCGGCGAGGTGCTGATGTTCGCCTGGATGAACGAGGACGCCCTGCGCCGCAGCCTCGACACCGGTCGCATGTGGTACTGGAGCCGGAGCCGCCAGGAGTACTGGTGCAAGGGCGAGACATCGGGCGACCGGCAGTACGTGCGCGACGCCCGCTACGACTGCGACGTCGACGTGTTGCTGTTCGTGGTGGAGCAGGAGGGCCGCGGCGCCTGCCACACGGGGGAGCACAGCTGCTTCTTCCGGGCCTTCGGGAGCGGCGCCACGCCCGGACCGGTGTGAGCGAGGCCGGGCTCTCGCGCGACGACTTCGTCGCCCTGGCGCGGGAGCACACCGTCGTTCCGGTGTGGCGTGAGGTCCTGGCCGATCTCGAGACCCCGGTCTCGGCATTCGTGAAGCTCGTCGGCGCGTCGGCCGACGATCCGCCCGGTTTCCTGCTCGAATCGGTCGAACACGCCGAACGATGGGGTCGGTTCTCGTTCATCGGACGCGATCCCGCGCTCACGATGGTGGTCCGGGGCCGTCACGTCGAGTTCGATCGCGAACCGCCACCCGGTGTGCCCGCCGACCAGGGCGCGCTCGCCGCGCTCGAGGCACTGCTGCGCACGTACCGCGCGCCGACCATCGCCGAACTCCCTCCCTTCCACGGTGGTGTCGTCGGTTATCTGGGCTACGACGTCGTGCGCGAGATCGAGCGCCTCCCCGACGTCCCCCACGACGATGTCGGCCTGCCCGACGCCGTGCTGTCGGTCACCGGTCACGTCACCGCGTTCGACCATTTCCGTCAGCGGCTCTACCTGATCGAGAACGTGTTCCTCCCCGAGTCGGGTGGCGACGCCCTCGCCGCAGCTGCCTACGACGACGCGTGCGCGCGGCTCGCGGCCCGCGTCGACGAGTTGGCGCGACCGCTGCCCTACGTGCCGTCACCGCCACCGGCGGGTGATCTCACCGAGATCCCGCCGTGCACATCGACCATGCCGCCGGAGGTGTACCACGCGGCGGTGGAGATGGCGCGCGAGTACATCCTCGCGGGCGACATCTTCCAAGTGGTGCTCGCGCAACGGTTCGACCTCGACGGTCACTACGACCCGTTCGACGTGTACCGCGTGCTGCGTCAGGTCAATCCGTCGCCGTACATGTATTACGTGCGGCATCGCGAAGCGACGCTGGTGGGCTCCTCGCCCGAGCCGATGGTGCAGTTGCTCGACGGCCGCGTGATCAGCCGCCCGATCGCCGGCACCCGTCGGCGAGGCCACACCGAGGCCGACGACCGCCGCCTGGCCGCCGAGCTGTCGGAGCACCCGAAGGAACGCGCCGAGCACGTGATGTTGGTCGATCTCGCCCGCAACGACGTCGGCCGGGTCGTGCAGTTCGGCACCGAACGCATGGAAGAGCTCATGGTGCTCGAGCGCTACTCGCACGTGATGCACCTCACCAGCCAGGTCGCGGGCGACCTGCAGGAGGGCAAGAACGCGGTCGACGTGTTGCGCGCCACCTTCCCCGCGGGCACAGTCAGCGGAGCCCCCAAGGTGCGGGCCATGGAGATCATCGACGAGCTCGAACCCACGAAGCGGGGTCCCTACGCGGGCGTGGTCGGTTACGTCGACTTCTCCGGCAACCTCGACACCGCCATCGCCATCCGCACGATGGTGTGGCGCGACGGCCACGCGAGCGTGCAAGCGGGGGCCGGGATCGTCGCCGATTCCGTGCCCGCCGACGAAGACCAGGAATGCCAGAACAAGGCGCGGGCGTTGCTCACCGCAGCGGAAGCGGCGCGTCGCCTCGCGCCGCTCGGGACCCCGGGAGTTCGACCATGACCGCACCGTCGATGAGCGTGCCCGACGAGCTCGACCTCCTGCGCCACGGCGATGCGCTGGTCGACCGGTCCGACCGCGGCGCGGTGCTGGTCACGGGGCCCGACGCCCTCTCGTTCCTCCAGGCGCTCGTGTCGTTCGACGTCGACGCACTGGCCGACGGCGACGGCGCGCACTGCCTGCTGCTCACCCCGCAGGGCAAGCTCGACGTCGACTTCCGGTTCCTCCGCGTCGGCGACGACGCGTGGCTCGACACCGACCCCGGCCTGGGTGAACAGCTGGCCGCATCGCTCAACCGCTTCAAGATCCGGGTGAAGGCCGACGTAGTCGACCGCACCGACGCTTTCGCAGTGGCTTCGGTGATCGGCGAGCATGCCGATCGGGCGTTCGCCGGCGTCGAGATCCCGACCGCGCGCCACGCACACGTGGCGGCGGGTGACGTTGCGGGCGACGTACAGCTGGTGCGCACCGCGTTCGGCGTCGACGTCGTCGGCCCGCACGACGCGGTGGCCGCGGTGGTCGCGCGCCTCGAAGGTGCGGGCTGGCGGCGCGTCGGCCGCGCCGCCGGCGAAGCCTTTCGGATCGAGGCCGGGGTCGCGGTGCAGCCGCTCGACGTCGACGACGCGACGATCCCGCAGGAGGCGTTCCTCGAGCGCGACGCGGTTTCGTTCACGAAGGGCTGCTTCCTCGGCCAGGAGCTGGTGTGCCGCATCGACAGCCGCGGCCACGTGAATCGCTTCCTGCGCCGCTTCACCGCCATCGAGGGTGAGTGGCCGGAGCCCGGCGCCGAAGTGGTCGTCGACGGCAAGGTGGTGGGTGCGCTCACCAGCGTGGCGCCCGCCGAGCTGCCCACCGGCGCGCTCGGCTACGTGCGCCGTGAGGTCGAGCCCCCGGCCGCGGTCGAACTGCGCTGGCCCGGTGGTTCGGCGACCGCGCAGATCGTCGCCCTCGACGTGGCCGCCGAACCCGCCGGCAGCTGATCGCCGTCGGCCGGCCGGCCGGCCGGGTTCGGCTCAGGCCAGGCCGTGGGTCTCGGCCGCCACCTGCATCATGGACTCGGCGTCGGCGATCACGCCCGACGGTGACCGCACGACGACGTGCTCCATGCAGATCCCCGGGAACGGGAGCGTGGCCGCGAAGATGCCCAGCAGGTACTGACCGACCTCCGCGACGTCCATGAATTCCGCCTGGGCCAGGCCCGCACTCGCCCACTCCAGCATCACCTCGTTGAGCAGACCGATTTCGAACGAGTTCCCGAACTCCGTCGGCACCGCCGATCCGATCTGGATGGTGGTGAACCGGATCCCGGGCACCTCGTTGCGCCAGTTCTCCACCAGCATCTCGAGCGCCGCCTTGCTCGAGCCGTAGGCCCCGAGCGCGGTGCGGGGTCGGCCGACGACCTCCGACGACATGACCGCGGCGATGGCCGTGGGCGAGAGCACCGGCAGGGTGTGGCGGATCACCTGGTGCACGCCGACGACGTTGGTGGCGAGCACCCCTTCCCAGTCTTCGGCGGTCATGTCGCGGAAGCGCTTCAACGGGGCCACGCCCGCGCAGTGCATCAGGAGGTCGACCTCGCCCAGCTCACGCCCCGCGGCTTCGCCGATCCGCGCGCAGTCGTCGGGGTTGCTGACGTCGGCCGCCAGCGTGATGCCACCCCCGGCCTCGGCGACCAGCTCGTCGAGCTTGTCCTGCCGCCGGGCGACCACGAGCACGGTCGCGTCCGCTTTGATCGCCTCGTACGCGAACGCCCGACCGATACCCGCCGACGCGCCCACGACGATCACCTTGCGGCCTGTCAGTGCTCCCACCGTCTACCCCCTGAACTCGGTCTGCTCGTGCTGCTCGGATTGTGGCAGCAGGAGTACAGCACGCCCGGAGCTCGCGGTGCTCGCCGGGGGCGGCGGGACCGCCGGCAGGGGCTGGTCGGGGACGGTCACGACGAAGCGGGTGCCCACCCCGTCGACCGCCTCGACGCGGGCGTCGCCGCCCATTGCCCGAGCCAGCTCGCGCACGATGGCGAGGCCGATGCCGGTCCCGACGGTCCGCCCGGGAACCGTGCGCGATGTGTAGAGGCGATCGAACACGTGCGGGAGATCGGCGGCGGCGATGCCGGGGCCGTCGTCGTCGACGACGAGCACCACCGAAGCGCCGCCCGAACGCACGCCGACCGTCACCCGGGTCGACGCGAACTTCAGCGCGTTCTCCACCAGGTTGGCGACCACCTGGGCCAGCCGTTGGGGGTCGGCGAGGCCGGGGACGGACCCGGCGGTCTCCACCACGAGCTCGACGCCGATGTCGGCAGCGGCGGGGCGGAACGCCTCCACCGCGTCGGCCACCACCGCGGAGAAGTCGATCGGGCTCGGGTACAGCGAGAACTGGTGGGCGTCGAGGCGGGCGAGATCGAGGAGGTCGGCGACGAGGCGCTCGAGGCGCTGCGATTCGGTGGAGATCACGGTGGCGGCGCGGATCCGGGCCTCCTTGCCTTCGACGGTGCCGTCGACGATCGCCTCCGCGTAGCCCCGGATCGAGGTGAGCGGGGTGCGGAGGTCGTGCGACACGCTGAGGAGGAAGGTGCGCTCGTGCCCCTGCGCTTCCTCGAGGTCGGCCGCCATCGCGTTGATCGCCCGGGCCAGGCTCCCGAGCTCGTCGTCGGGGACGTGGGTGGAGTCGACGCGGGCGGCGAGGTCACCCCCGGCGATCGCGCCGGCGGTGGTCTCCATGGCCGCGAGGGGCCGGGTCATGCGCCGGGCTAGGTAGGCGGCGACCAACGCCGCGATGAGCAGGGCGATGACGGCGGCGCCGAGCACCGCGCCCCCGTTGCCGCCGAACGGCCGGGTGTTGACGGCTTCGGCGAGCACGAGGACGGGGGTGACGTCACCCACCTTCTCGAGCGGCGTGGCACTGAAGACGGTGTCGCCACTGCGGCCGTTCTGGGTGGTGCCGGCGAGCAGGGCCTGCGTGTCGAGGTCGCTCGCCTCGACGCCCGGTGGCAGCGTGACCACCGACGCATCGGTACCGAGGAAGGTCCCGAGGATCTCCTGGACCTCGCCGTCGGCACCCACTGCAACGACGGCCCCGTTCGACGCCCGCAACGTGGTGGCGACCAGGGCGCGGATGCGCTGCAACTGACGGCGCCCGGCGACGGTCCCCTCGGCGATGCGTCCGGCCGGCAGTTGCTGGAGCAACTTGTCGAACTCGGGCCCGACCACAGCGGCGCGTTGCTGGACGTCGTTCCGGGCGGTGTCGGCCTCACTGCGCCGGGCGAGGCCGGCGGTCACGAGCGCGGTGAGGACGAGCACACCGAGGGCGATCGCGACCATCGCCACGAGCAGGCGGGTCCGCAGACGCCGCGGCCGACGGCTCACGGGGTCGCGGCCGGCCTCGGTGACTCGAGGCGGTACCCGATGCCGCGCACCGTCTTGATCGCCACCGCGTCGGCGAGCTTCTTGCGCACCTGCGCGATGTGCACGTCGACGGTGCGGGCGTCGCCGAACCAGTCGTAGCCCCACACCCCGTCGAGGATCTGCTGGCGCGACAATGCGAGGCCGGGTCGCTCGGCGAGGAATCGCAGCAGGTCGAACTCCTTGGTGGTGAACTCCACCGGTTGGTCGGCGACGAGCACCTCGCGCCGCCCGCAGTCGATGGTGACCGCGCCGGCCTGCACCACCTCGGGTGGCGCGGCGCCGTCGACCCGGCGGAGCACGGCCTTGACCCGGGCCACCAGCTCGGCGGGGGAGAACGGCTTGGTGAGGTAGTCGTCGCCGCCCAGCTCGAGCCCGAGCACGCGGTCGACCTCGCCGTCGCGCGCGGTGAGGAAGATCACGGGGATCTGGGAGGTCTGGCGCAGGCGCCGGCACACCTCGAGGCCGTCGATGTCGGGGAGGCCGACGTCGAGCACGACCAACCGGGGCCGATGCGTCTTCACCGCCTCCAGGCCGGCCTCACCGGTGGCGGCCTTCAGCACCCGGAAGCCGTCGCGGGCGAGGTAGAGGTCGACGAGGTCGGCGATGTTGGGCTCGTCGTCGACCACCACGATGGTGCCTCGTTCCATGCACCCCATGGTCGCACGTCGTCCGGCGCAAGAGTGTGAGGGGAATGTGATCGGAACGTAAGTCGTAGAATCGAACGTCCATGACGGTCCTCGACGAGATCCTCGCCGCCAAGCGCGACGAGGTCACGATGCTGCACCGGCCCGCTGTACGCGAGCTCCTGGTGGAGCGGGCACTGGTCGCCGCGCCACCACGCGACTTCCGGGCCGCGCTCAGGCCCGCCGACGGCCGGCTGGCGGTGATCGCCGAGATCAAGCGCCGTTCGCCGTCGAAGGGCGACCTCGCGCCCGACCTCGATCCCGCGGTGACGGCCAAGGCCTACGCCGCCGGTGGCGCCGCCTGCCTGTCGGTGCTCACCGATCGGCCCTACTTCGGCGGCAGCATCGACGATCTCGATTCCGCGCGCGACGCGTGTGAGCTCCCGGTCATTCGCAAGGACTTCACCATCGACGAAGTGCAGGTCTACGAGGCGCGCGCGGTGGGCGCCGATGCGCTGTTGCTGATCGTCGCCGCCCTGCCCGACGACGGCCATCTCCGCGACCTGCTTGCGCTCGCCACCGAGCTCGGGCTGGCGGCATTGGTCGAGAGCCACGACGACACGGAGCTCGAGCGCGCGCTCGCTGCCGGCGCCCGGATCGTGGGCGTCAATGCGCGCGATCTCGGTACCTTCGCCGAGGATCTCGGTGTGGGGGAGCGCCTCGCCGCAAGGGTCCCTCCCGACGTCGTGGCGGTGGCCGAGAGCGCGATCCGCTCCACCGACGACGCCGCCCGGATGGCCGCGGCCGGATTCGACGCGGTGCTCGTCGGCGAGATGCTCGTGCGCGCGCCGGACGCCACCGTCGCGGTGCGCGGGCTCGCCGACCTGGAGCGCCGCGCGCGCTGAGCGAACCACGATTCACCAGCGCAGGAGATCGATCGCCGCTGACATACTGGGCCGGTGTTCGACGTCGACGCGTTCGTGGTGGATCTCATCGGGTGTCTCGATGACCCCGAACCGCGGCGGGCGGCGAAGGCGGTCATGGACGAGGTGATGGCGACGCCCGACGCGGTGGCTGATGCCCTTGCGCCCAAGGTCGGCGGTCTCCAGCTGCTCCACCACACGCCGGAGCTCACGGTGATCAACATCGTGTGGCCGCCGCACATGCGCCTGATGCCGCACGATCACCGCATGTGGGCGTTGATCGGGATCTACGCCGGCATCGAGGACAACCAGTTCTACCGACGGGACCCCGCCGACGGCCTCGACGAACGCAGCCACCGGCGACTCGAGGTCGGCGACGTGACGCTGCTCGGGAGTGAGACCATCCACTCGGTGACCAATCCCGTGAACCGTCTCACCGGTGGCCTCCACGTGTACGGCGGCGACTTCGTCAACCACCCGCGCAGTCAGTGGGGGCCGGGGGACACGGTCGAACGGCCCTACGACATGGCGGACGTCAACCGACAGTTCCGCGAGGCGAACGTCGCCGCCGGTCTCGCGGCCGGCGGCCCGAGTTGAGGAGCGCACGATGAGCCGGTTCCTGTTGGCGGAGGACGCCATCCCGAGCGCGTGGTTCAACGTGCTCCCGGTGATGCCGGAGCCGTTGCAACCGCCGCTGCATCCCGGCACCAAGGAGCCGGTCGGTCCCGACGATCTCGCGCCGCTCTTCCCGATGGCCCTGATCGGCCAGGAGATGTCGCCCGAGCCGTGGATCGACGTGCCCGGCGAAGTGCTCGACATCCTGAAGCTGTGGCGGCCGACGCCGCTCGTGCGCGCCGAGCGGCTGGAGCGGGCCCTCGGTACGTCGGCCCGCATCTACTTCAAGGACGAATCGGTGTCGCCCG
This sequence comes from uncultured Actinomycetes bacterium, assembly GCA_963819735.1. Classification (GTDB taxonomy): domain Bacteria; phylum Actinomycetota; class Acidimicrobiia; order IMCC26256; family DASPTH01; genus CAWFXC01. The sequence goes on from CAWFXC010000005.1 coordinate 1,035,428, forward strand.
CGGGCTCCCACAAGACCAACACGTCGGTGCCGCAGGCCTTCTACAACCAGGCGGAAGGAATCCCGCGGCTCACCACCGAGACCGGAGCCGGGCAGTGGGGCACTGCGCTGGCGTTCGCGTGCGCGCAGTTCGACCTCGAGTGCAAGGTCTACATGGTCCGCGCGTCGTTCGATCAGAAGCCGTACCGGAAGATCCTGATGGAGACGTGGGGTGCCGAGGTGGTGCCGTCGCCGGTCGACCAGCCCGATCACCCGGGTTCGCTCGGCCTCGCCATCAGCGACGCCGTGCGCGACGCGGCCACGCGCGACGACAGCCATTACTCACTCGGGTCGGTGCTCAACCACGTGCTCCTCCACCAGACGGTGATCGGCCTCGAGGCGAAGGAACAGCTCGCGCTCGCGGGCGAGGAACGGCCCGACGTGGTGATCGGGAGTTGCGGCGGGGGTTCGAACCTCGGTGGGATCGCGCTGCCGTTCGTTCCCGACGCCGACGTACGGCTGGTCGCGGTCGAGCCGTCGTCGTGTCCCACGCTCACCGAAGGCACGTTCGACTACGACTTCGGCGACACCGTGGGCATGACCCCGCTGCTGCCGATGTACACCCTCGGTCACGACTTCGTGCCGCCGTCGATCCACGCCGGCGGGCTGCGCTACCACGGCGACTCGCCCATCATCTCGAGCCTCGTGCGTTCGGGGCGGATGGAGGCGGTGGCGTACCCGCAGGGCAAGACCTTCGAGGCCGCGGTCCAGTTCGCCCGGTCCGAGGGGAAGATCCCCGCGCCGGAGACCGGGCACGCCATCCGGGCGGTGATCGACGAGGCGCTGGCGGCGAAGGAGTCGGGCGAGGAGCGGGTGATCCTCTTCAACTACTCCGGGCACGGTCTGCTGGACCTGTCGGCGTACGACGACTTCCTGCACGGGCGTCTGATCGACGCCTGATCGCGCCGACGACCACGAACGCCACGATCACGTACGTCCATCCGAGCAGGACGTCGAACACGAAGTGATCGGCGGTGTACACCAGGGTGCACGCCATCGCCAGCACGTAGCCGACCAACAGGATCCGCCAGCGACCCGCGATCGGCCAGAAGAAGAGCAGCAGGAGGAACGGCCACGCGGCGTGGAGCGATGGCAACGCGCCCACGGGGAACGCGTAGCGACTCTTCTCCCCGAACACCGCGGCGACGTTCGACAACCCGAGTTGCAACCACATCGCGCGCACGATGCGCACGGTGTGCGGCATGTCACCCCGCTGGCTGGCCAACCACGGCGGGATCGCGGGGTACACGACGTAGGTGAGGAACCCGGCGAACGTCACCGTGAGGAACAGGGTGCGGAAGCGGCGGAACAACGGGTACGCGCGGAACCACAGCACGATGGCGACGGTCAGGGTCACGACGAAGTGGCTCAGGTACACGAGCCACGCCGCGTAGTCGTACCAATGCGGATCGGCCGGGGTCCACAGGGCGCGCTGCAGCCGCACGGTGGGTGCGGTGCCGCCGAACAGCCACTCGTCGTACCCCAGCTGCGGCTGGACGTGCGCACCGGGTGTGAGGTGGTCGGCGACCGCGTGGAGCACGAGGTACGTGATCAGGATCAGCGCGATCGGGAACCAGTCGGCGAGGCCGCGGGCCCACGTACGCGGCGTCGGTGCAGGTTCCATCAGGGCGCGAATGTACGCGGGGCGCCTCGGGGTGTCCGGTACCCTCGAACGCGATGTGGATCAAGATCTGCGGCATCACCAACGAGGAGGATGCGCTGCTGGCGGTCGCGCTCGGCGCCGACGCGCTGGGATTCATCTTCGCGTCGGGCAGCCCCCGTCAGGTGACGTCCGAGACGGTCGCGGAGATCCTGCACCGCCTGCCGCCGGGGGTCGTGACCGCCGGTGTGTTCCGCAACGAGACCAAGGAGCGGGTCGTCGAGTTGGTCAACACGCTCGGGCTCGGCGGCGCGCAACTGAGTGGGCGTGAGCCGCTGTCCGACGTGCGGTGGATCCGCAAGCGCGTGCCTTTCGTGATCCAGGGATTCACCGCCGGCGACCCGGCTCTGGCCGCGGTCGGTAACGGCCCCGTCGACATCGTCCTCGTCGACGCCGACTCGCCGGGTTCGGGCACCACGTTCGACTGGGCGTTGGCCGACGCGGTCCCGGCCGGGGTGCGGTTGCTCCTTGCCGGCGGTCTCAACGGCGAGAACGTCGCCCAGGCGATTCGGCGGGTGCGGCCGTGGGGGGTCGACGTGTCGACGGGGGTGGAGACCACCCCGGGCTCCGGCCGCAAGGACGCCCGCAAGCTCCGGCGGTTCATCGAGGAGGCGCGCCGCGGTGCCGACACCGGCGACGACGACGGGCGCGGCGGTGACTACCGCCGCGATCGACTGGAGCAGGTCGGCGGGGGGCGAGAGCGCCACGCCACCGATGCCCGCGCCACCGACCCCGTCGTCGCGCCCTACGACTGGATGGCCGACGGCGCGTGAACGTCCCCGGGCCGCCGGCAGCCGACCCCGTACGATGACCCGATGACAGCGCCGGCGCGGGGTGAGCCCGTGCACCTGGACCCGCCCGGGCCGGAGCCGGTCGGGCTCGGCCGCTTCGGCGACTACGGCGGCCGGTTCGTTCCGGAGACCCTCGTGCCCGCGCTCATCGAGCTCGAGGCCGAGTTCCGCACCGCCTGGGGATCCGACGAGTTCCGCGACGAGTTCGCCGAGCTCCTCCGCTACTACGCGGGCCGGCCCACGCCGGTGACCGAGTGCCACCGGTTGTCGGAGCGTCTCGGGTTGCGGGTCATGTTGAAGCGCGAAGACCTCACCCACACCGGCTCGCACAAGATCAACAACGTCCTCGGGCAGGCGTTGCTCACCCGGCGGATGGGCAAGCAGCGGGTCATCGCCGAGACCGGCGCCGGGCAGCACGGTGTGGCCACCGCGACCGCCGCCGCGTTGTTCGGGCTCGACTGTCTCGTGTTCATGGGCGCGGTCGACGTCGAACGACAGGCGTTGAACGTGTTCCGCATGAAGCTCCTCGGGGCCGACGTCGTGCCGGTCACCGGCGGGAGCGCCACGCTGAAGGACGCGATCAACGAGGCGCTGCGCGACTGGGTGGCGACGGTGGAGTCGACGCACTACTGCATCGGATCCGTGGTCGGGCCCCACCCGTACCCGTGGATGGTGCGCGAGTTCCAGCGGGTGGTCGGTGACGAAGCACGTGAGCAGTGCCGCGCGTTGCTCGGCGGCGACGACCCCGATCTCGTGGTCGCGTGCGTCGGCGGGGGCTCCAACGCGATCGGCACCTTCGCCGGCTTCATCGACACCCGATCCGAGTTGGTGGGCGTGGAGGCGGGCGGGCTCGGGCTGGAGTCCGGCGCGCACGGTGCCTCCGTGAGCCGCGGGGTGCCCGGTGTCCTCCACGGCGCCAAGTCGCTGTTCCTCCAGGACGAAGACGGCCAGATCCGCGAGGCGCACTCGATCAGCGCCGGGCTCGACTACCCGGGCGTCGGTCCCGAGCACGCGCAGCTGGCGGCGGCGGGCCGGGCCCGGTACCACTTCGCCACCGACGACGAAGCCATCGCCGGCTTCCAACTGCTCGCGGTCACCGAGGGCATCGTGCCCGCACTCGAGCCCGCGCACGCCATCGGCTGGTTGGCGCGCGAGGCCGGCCGCTCGGTGCCCGCGGGGAGCACCGTGCTCGTCACGCTCTCGGGCCGCGGCGACAAGGACGCGGCCCAGATCGCCGAACGTCTCAACGGCGAACGCATCTCGTGACCGATCGGGTGGGCGTCGAATCGCATCTGCGCGCCCGGCGGGCCGAGGGCCGCAAGCTGCTCGTGCCCTACGTCACCGGTGGTCTCGGTTCGGGGTGGCTCGATGTCGTACGGGCCATCGCCGCCGCCGGTGCCGATGGCGTCGAGATCGGGATCCCGTTCTCCGATCCGGTGATGGACGGCCTCACCATCCAGGAGGCGTCGCGCCGGGCCCTCGATCTCGGCGCCACGCCGGCCGGGGTGATCAGCGACGCCGCCACCCTCGACGTCGCCATCCCCCTCGTCGTGATGACCTACGCGAATCCCGTCGTCCACATGGGCTTCCGCCGGTTCGCGGCGGCGCTCACCGAGGCGGGGATCGCCGGTGCGATCGTGCCCGATCTCCCGCTCGACGAGCTCGACGGGTGGGCCGACGCCGCCGACGCGCACGAGGTCGAGACCGTGCTCCTCGCCGCGCCCACCACCCCCGACGACCGGCTGGCGGCGATCTGTGAACGGTCGCGGGGCTTCGTGTACGGCGTCTCGTTGATGGGGGTCACGGGGGAACGGGCCTCACTGGCGAGCCAGGCGAGCGAGATGGGCCGGCGGCTCAAGGCGGTCACCGACAAGCCCGTGCTCCTCGGTGTGGGCATCTCCACCGCCGAGCAGGCGGTCGAGGCGGCGTCGTACGCCGACGGCGTGATTGTCGGGAGCGCGCTGATGGCGCGCGTGCTGCGCGGTGGTGGCGCCGAGGCGGCGCAAGAGTTCGTTGCCGAGCTCCGGGCCGCCCTCGACGGATCCTGAGCGGGCCGACGGTCGCGGGCTCGGATGATCAAGTACATCGGGTCGAAGCGCCGCCTCGTCCCCGTCCTGGCGCGGCTCTGCGAAGCCGCCGATGCCCGCACCGCGCTCGACCTGTTCACCGGCACCACCCGTGTCGCGCAGGCGTTCAAGCAGGCCGGTGCCCATGTCACCGCGGTCGACACCGCGCGCTACTCGGAGATCTTCTCGCAGTGCTACGTCGCGACCGACGCCTGCGCGGTCGACCACCGCGAGCTCGGAGATGCGATCGCGGCGTTGAACGCGCTCCCCGGCGCGCCCGGCTACTTCACTGACACGTTCTGTGTGCGCTCGCGGTTCTTCCAACCCGAGAACGGCGCGCGTGTCGATGCGGTGCGCGACGCGATCGAGCGCGACCACGCGGGTTCGTCGCTCTACCCGATCCTCCTCACCAGCCTGCTCGAGGCGGCGGATCGGGTCGATTCCACGACCGGCGTGCAGATGGCGTACGTCAAGCAGTGGGCGCCCCGCTCGTACTCGCCCCTTACGCTCCGGGTCCCCGAGCTACTCGACGGCGACGGCCGGGCCCTACGCGGCGACGCCTTGGTGGTCGCGCCCACGCTCCCGGCCTTCGACCTCGCCTACCTCGACCCGCCCTACAACCAACACCGGTACTTCACCAACTACCACGTGTGGGAGACGCTCGTGGCGTGGGACGCCCCGGCGCACTACGGCGTTGCCTGCAAGCGGATCGACGCGCGCGAACCCGACACCAAGACCGCGTTCAACTCGCGGCGCGCGATGCCCGGCGCCTTGCACGAGGTGATTCGCTCACTGCATGCGCGCGTCGTCGTGCTCTCGTACAACGACGAGTCGTGGATCGCACTCGACGATCTCCGCGACATGTGTGCCGTGCACGGTCACGTCGAGGTGCTCACCTTCGACTCACGGCGCTACGTCGGTGCACAGATCGGCATCCACAATCCGAAGGGGGAGCGGGTGGGTACGGTGTCGCACGTACGGAACCAGGAGTACCTCGTGGTCGCGGGCGAGCGTCGTGAGGTGGAGCGGCTGACGCGTGCAGCCGGAGAGGTCGTGGCCCATGCCTGAGCCGGGGGAGCTGGTCAAGAGCGACGACTGCGATCTGTGCGAAGCGGCCCGTATCACGCCCTGGTTCCACGAGGACGACGTGTGCTGGATCGCGGAGTGCGAGATCTGTTACGTCCCGATGGTCGTGTGGCGCTTCCACGGCACCGAGCCGCCGCCCGAGCACCTCGACCACATGCACACCGAGCTGGCGAGGGTCGCGGGCGCGACGCTCACGGTCGAGCACTACGTCGACGACAACATGCGCAACATCCCCGACCACTACCACGCCCACGCGCGTCCCAAGGGCGGCTTCTTCGGACACGGCTATCGCCGCTGAGCGGGCGGGGGGAGTCCGCCCAGCGGCGATCGCGGTGCCCGGCTCCTGAGCCGGCTCGGGAGCGGTCTCCCCTTCTACGGTTGGGAACGGCGGGGGGATTGCGGCCGGTACCGTGGTGTTTCCAATCCTTGAGCGCCGGTTGGCCGTACAACCCTCATGTGGACAGTCTCGGACGACGCGTTGGTGGCCGGCTTGGCGGCCGGAGACCAGGATGCGGCGTCGGCGTTCGTCCGGCGCTTCGAGCGGCGCGTCTACGGATTGGCCCGCACGATCGTGAGCGACGACCGGGCGGCCGAGGACATCGCCCAGGAGGCCTTCGTCCGGGCCTGGCGCCATGCGGGGGCCTACGACCCCCGCCGCGGGAACGTGGTCGGTTGGTTGCTCACGATCACCCGCAATCTGGCGATCGACGCGGTGCGGGTACGCCGGCCGGTGGCGTTCGACCCCGTCGCCCTGCTCGGGTTGCAGCAGGAGTCCACCGAACGCGGTCCGCAGGAGTTGGCGCAGCTCACCGACGACACTGCCCGCCTGCGGTCGGCGTTGGGTCGGTTGCCGGAGGAACAGTGCCGCGCCGTGGTGTTGTCGGGCCTGCTCGGCTACACGGCGCGCGAGGTGGGCGAGATGGAGGACATCCCGCTCGGTACGGCCAAGACCCGCATCCGCACCGCACTGATCCGCCTGCGAGCGGTGCTCGTGAGCGAGGAGCGCACTGAATGAGCGCCCTCACGTGTGCCCAGGTCCGCGAGCTGGCCCCCGAGTTGGCGCTCGGCGTGCTCGGTGGTGCGGAACGCGCCGAGACGATCATGCACGTCAACGGGTGCGCCCGCTGCCAGGCCTACGTGCTCGAGCTCACCGAGGCGGCCGATGTGCTCCCGCTGCTCGCCCCCGAGATCGAGCCCCCGGCCGGGTTCGAGCACCGCGTGCTCACCGAGATCCGCGCCGGTAGCCGTCGCTCACGCCGGCGGGGCCTGGCGGCGCTGGCCGCGGTGGCCGCCGCGGTGGCGATCATCAGCATCACCGTCGTGCGCGTCATCGAATCGAGCGGGTCGAGCCCGTCCGGTTCCTCGGTGGCGGCGGCCGCGAGCGCGAAGCCGGTCGCGGTCCAGATGCACGGCGGCGTCGGCCAGGTGCCGGCCGGATGGGCCTACGTGACCGGTGGTCACGAGGTGGCGGTGTCGGTGGCCTACGGCGTCGAGCCCAACGAGTACCAGGTGCGGGTCAAGCCGGCGGGCGGAACTGCCGAGATCCTGGGGACGATGACCATCGAGGACGGTAGGGGTTCGTGGACGGGTCGGAGTACGAGCGCGCTCGGGGCGGGGAGCACGATCGGGCTCGTCGGGCCCGACGGCCACGAGGTATGTCACGGCAGCGTCACCGCCACTCAGTAGCATCCGCCGCGGGTAGTGCGTCCAGGAAAGGGCTCTGATCATGGCTCGAATTCGTCTGCTCGGCTTCGCCGTGCTCGCACTGTCGACGTTGGGGCTGCTCGCCGCCCCGGCCGTCGCCCACGTCGCCGACGCGACGGGTTCCCCGAGCAAGCAGTTCTGCACCGCGGTCGGGAAGATCGGCACCGGCGACAACGGCAACACCCCCACTCCGCAGGAAGCCGCCAAGACCTTCAAGCAGTTCAAGACGGCCGCGAAGTACGCGCCGGCGAAGGTGAAGGCCGCGGGCAACCGCATCGCGTCGGTGTTGGGCAAGATCGCCGAAGTGAAGCCGTCGAACGCGTCCGACCTGGCGAAGTTCTATACGTCGAGCGACTTCAAGGCGTACGGCAAGGCCGTGATCACGTTCTTCACCTACTCGGGTCAGTGCACGTCGGGCTGACGCGCGTCACTGCTCCGACGGGCTGACGTCGTCGAGACGGCGATCCGCCGTTTCGGGCAAGCGGGGTACCACGAAGATCGCCGCGATGAGCGACGCGATCCCGCACAGCGCGATCGCGGGTCCGAGTCCACCCACGACGTCCTTGAGCTGCGTCGCCACGACGAGTCCGACGGCCGATCCCGCCACCGCGGCCACGAGGATGAAGCCGCTCGACGTGCCCCGTACCTCGGTCGGGAACAACTCGGCGTCGAGGGTGCCGAGGGCGAGGCCGGCGCAGGCGGCGGCGATGATGGCGACGATCGGCGTGATCCACAGCACGAGATCGCTCCCGGCGACGAAGAACGCGGCCTGGAAGATGGTGGCGACCAGTAGGCCGATGATGGTGACCGGGCGCCGGCCGCGGCTCTCGGCCAGTCGGCTGGCCAGGACCACGCCGATCAGCCCCGGCAGCCCGGCGGTGACGGTGCGGAACAGCGCGACGTCGGAGTTGGAGAACGCGTGCGCGTGGGTGAGGTACCGGTTGGTGAGTTGCGACGACGGCGCGCTGAATACGTTGCTGAGGAAGGCGGCCAGGCCCAGCAGCAGGAACCGCTTGCGGTACGAGCGGTCCACCATCTCGCGCACCCGGCCCCGCCGGGCCGCGCCGGCGACGACCCCGACGAACCGCCGGGTCTCTTTCAGGTGACGGCCGATCATGGGCACGAGGAGCACCGCGGCGGCGCTGACCGCGAACGAGATGCGCCACCCATAGTTCCCGAGGTCGGCCAGGGGCAGCAGGATCACCGAGAGCCCGTATCCGGCGCCCAGTGCCAATGCGAACATCCCCGTCGCGAACGCCCGTGCCCCTTCGGGCGCATCCTCGACCGCGGCGATGCCGGCCACGATGAGCGCGGTGTTGACCAGCGCGCGGGTGATGGTCTGGGCCCCGGTGAACAACTCGAAGTTGGGCGCGACGGCGGAGAAGAGGTTGGCCGCGCACGCGCCGACGATTGCGGCGAGGATCAGTCGGCGACGTCCGAACCGGTCGGCGAGCGCGATCGCCACCAGCGACACCAACACCCCGGCGCGGGCGACGGCGAGCGCCACGCCGAGCGCCTGATCCGACTGACCGAAGGCACTAGTGACCGCGTCGCCGTTCTGCGACAGCAACGCGCCGCAGAAGTTGGCGACCAGCGCGGACGCGGCGAGCGCGCAGAGCCGGGCGGCCTGTTCAGGGGTGAACGGCACCGGCGGCACCACGGGGAGCATCTTCAAGGGAGGCGGCTCGGGCTGTTCGTGGATCGCCGCCTGCAGCCGGGCCGCGGCGTGGGGGAGCGCGCGGCGCGCGCCCAGCCAGGCCTGGAAGCGGAGGAACCAGGTGAAGAACGGCACGGTGATGGTGCTGGCGGCGGTGAGCTGCAGCTCCACCGGGCCGTCGCCCGGAACGGGAGCGAGTCCCGTCGGCGCGGCGGCGACGAAGCTCGCGGCGAGCGTCGACGTCGTGTCGGGCATACCGTCGAGCATCCCGGCGTAGTGATCGCCGTCGGCCACCAAGCCGAGCTGATCGACCAGTGCCCGGCGCACGAGATCGGGGGCGGCGTCGACGGTGATCAGCATCGAGCGCCGCACGTGCGGCATGCTACGGCGTCCCCGTCTCGAGGAGAGTCAACATGCCCACGCTCGCGTCCGGCACTCGCGCCCCCGCGTTCACCCTCACCGACCAGCACGGCAAGAAGGTGAAGCTGAGCGACTTCAAGGGCCAGAAGGTCGTCGTGTACTTCTACCCGCGTGCCGACACGCCCGGATGCACCACGCAGTCGTGCGCGCTGCGCGACGCCGAGCCGGATCTGAAGAAGCTCAAGGCCGTGGTGCTCGGCATCAGCCCCGACACGCCGGAGAAGCAGCTGAAGTTCGACGACAAGTACGGGCTCGGCTTCGAGCTCCTCGCCGACACCGAGCACGCAGTGGCCGAGAAGTACGGGGTGTGGGGCGAGAAGATGAACTACGGCAAGAAGTACATGGGCATCATCCGCTCGGCGTTCGTGATCGACGAAGCCGGCAAGATCGCCGCCGCGTTCTACAAGATCAGCCCGAAGGACACCGTCCCCAAGGTCACGAAGGTGCTCGCCGGGGAGTGAGCCCCGCGCGTCGGCTCAAGCGCCCACCGCGTGGAAGCCGCCGTCGACGTGGACCATCTCGCCGGTGGTGGCCGGGAACCAATCCGACAGCAGCGCCACGCACGCCTTGGCGATCGGCTCGGCGTCCTTGACGTCCCAACCGAGCGGGGCCCGCTCCGCCCACACGGTCTCGAAGTTCTCGAACCCGGGGATGCTCTTCGCCGCGATGCTGCGGTACGGCCCCGCGCTCACGAGGTTCACCCGGATCCCGCGCGGGCCGAGATCACGGGCCAGGTAACGCGCCACCGACTCGAACGCCGCCTTCGACACGCCCATCCAGTCGTAGAACGGCCACGCGGCGTCGTCGTTGTCGAAGTCGAGCCCGACGATCGACCCACCCCGGTCGAGGAGCGGGAGTGCGGCCACGGTGAGGGCCTTGAGTGAGTACGCCGAGATCTGGAGCGCGGTCGAGACGTCGGACCACGGCGCGTCGAGGAAACCGCCGCCGAGGCACGACTCCGGCGCGAAGGCCAGCGAGTGCAGGACCCCGTCGAGCTTCCCGCCGACCGCGCCCGCGAGCCCGGCGAGGTCGTCTTCGTTGGTGACGTCGAGCTCGACGATCTGCACGTCGGGTGACGGCAACCGTTTCGCGGCGCGCTCGGTGAGTCGCATGACCCGTCCGAACGAGCTCAGCACCACTTCGGCGCCCTGCTCCTGCGCGACTCGCGCGGTGGAGAACGCGATCGACGCGTCGTTGAGCACTCCCGTGACGAGGATGCGCTTGCCCTGCAGCACGATGTTCCCTTCGCTTACAGCGGCGTGTTCGAGTGACGCCGTTGGGGCTGGTGCTCGCGTTTGGAACCGAGACGCTCGAGCGCGTCCCCGACCACGCGACGGGTGTCGACGGCGGCAATGACGTCGTCGACGTAGCCGCGTTCGGCGGCGACATAGGGATTGGCGAACCGGTCGGCGTACTCGGTCTCGAGTGCGGCCTGCTCGGCGGCGCGCGCGGCGTCGTCGGCGATTCCGGCCAGGTTGCGGCGGTACAGGATCTGGACCGCACCCGGTGCGCCCATCACCGCGATCTCGGCGGTCGGCCACGCGCCGCACCAGTCGTTGCCGAGGTTCTTCGAGTCCATCACGATGTAGGCGCCGCCGTAGGCCTTGCGCAACACGATGCAGAGGCGGGGCACGGTCGCGGCCGCGTACGCGTGCACCAGCTCGGCGCCGTGGCGGATCATTCCCCGCCACTCCAGATCACGACCGGGCTCGAAGCCCGGCGTGTCGACGAACGTGATGATGGGGAGGTTGAACGCATCGCACCACTGCACGAAGCGGGCCGCCTTCCGCGACGCCTCGATGTCGAGCGTGCCGGCGCGGAACATCGGCTGATTGGCCACGATGCCCACGGGACGGCCGCCGAGGCGAGCCAGGCCGGTGACCAGGTTGGGCGCGTAGACCGGGCGCAGCTCGAAGAACGAGTGCTCGTCCATCACGTCGCCGACGACGGTGCGGACGTCGTAGGAGGCGGTCGCCCGCGCGGGAACCACCGACGCGGCCCGCGCGCAATCGCGGTCGAGGGAGTCGTCACTCATCTCGCGCGGCGGGTCCTCGAGATGGTTCGACGGCAGGTAGCCGAGCAGGGTCTCGACCGCGGCGAGCGCTTCGTCCTCGTCGGCCACCACGAGGGTGGCCACGCCGCTCTCGCGCTCGTGCACTGCGGAGCCGCCGAGACCGTCGCGGTCGATCGGAACGCCGGTGAAGGAGACCACGACATCCGGCCCGCTCACGTACGCGAAGGAGTCGGCGGTCATGATCACGTGATCGGCGATGCCGAGGAGCAGCGCGGGCCCCGAAACCGCGGGCCCCACGAGCAGCAACACCACGGGGACGACGCCCGATGCGTCGGTGAACGCCTTGGCCACGCGCCCCACGCGTGGAGCGAGGCCACGCCTTCGGCGACGTCGGCGCCAGAGCTCGCGATCCGCCCGACCAGTGGGATCCCCTGCTCGACCGCGAGGCGGACGGCACGTTCGATCGCCTGACCCTCGGCGGTGCCGACGGCGCCGCGGTGCTTGCCGCCGTCGAGGCTGAACCAACTGACCCGGCGACCGTCCAGTTCGCGGAGCGAGGCGTCGACGGCAGAGCTGCGATGCCCGAAGACGGGCGTCGGTGCCGCCGAAGCCCTGATCACTCCGCGGTGGACGACTCGACGAGACCGAGGATCAGCGTGGCGTTGTGACCGCCGAACCCGAACGAGTTCGACAACACCGGCCGGCGATCGAAGGCGCGGGGCTCACCGCCGACGATGTCGAGCTCGATGTCGTCGCCGATCTCGTCGAGGTTGGCGGTGGGGGGCACGGTGCCGTCGCGCAGCGAGAGCAGGCTGATGACGGCCTCGGCGGCCCCGGCCCCGGCGATCATGTGCCCGGTGACGCCCTTGGTGGACGTGACCGGGGGCGCGTGGTCGCCGAACACCTTGCGGATCGCCTCGGCCTCGGTGGCGTCGTTGAGCGGGGTGGAGGTGCCGTGCGCGTTCACGTGGCCGATCGCGGTCGAGCTGAGGCCGGCGTCGTCGAGCGCCAACTGCATGCACGCCGCCGCGCCGGCCCCGCCGGGCACGGGTGCGGTGATGTGGTGCGCGTCGGCGTTGCGCCCGTAGCCGAGGATCTCGCCGTAGACGGTCGCGCCGCGGGCCAACGCGTGCTCGAGCGTCTCGAGCACACAGAAGGCGGCGCCCTCGGCGATCACGAAGCCATCGCGCGCGGCGTCGAACGGTCGGGAAGCCCGGGCCGGGTCGTCGTTGCGCGTGCTCATGGCCCCCATGCGGGCGAAGGCCGAGATCGTGAGGGGAGTGACGGGGGCTTCGGTCGCACCGGCGATGACGACGTCGGCACTGCCGTCGCGCACCATGCGGGCGCCCTCGCCCAGCGCGTTGGCCCCCGCCGCGCACGCGGTGGAGATGCAGAGCGCGGGCCCGGTGAAGCCGAAGCGGATCGAGATCATCCCGGCCGCGGCATTCGGCATCATCATGGGGACGAAGAACGGGCTGACCCGGCTCGCGCCGCGGTCGAGGAACGTGGCCTCGTTCGTCTCCATGGTCTCGAGGCCGCCGACCCCGGTGGCGGCGATCACCGCGCACCGGCTCGGGTCGGCTCCGAGCTCACCGGCATCGGCGATCGCGTCGGCCGCGGCCCCGAAGCCGAGCTGCGTGAAGCGGTCGACCCGGCGCACCTCCTTGGGGCCGAAGTACTGCTCGGGCTCGTACTCGAGGACCTCGCCGGCGAACTGCACGGGCAGCTCCGACGGGTCGAAGCGCTCGATGCGCTTCGCCGTGCCCTGGCCGGCGAGGACGGACTTCCAGATGGCATCGACCGTGACGCCGGCGGGCGTCTTGACGCCCATGCCGGTGACGGCGACGCGGGGACGCCCTGACGCGTCCTGGAACGCTTCGGTGCTCATGCCTTGGCGGCGACCTTGGCCATCACGAGATCGACGGCCTGGCCGACGGTGCCGACGTTCTCGAGGTCTTCTTCGGGTACCGAGATGTCGAAGCGCTCCTCGAGACCCATCACGAGCTCGACGAGGTCGAGACTGTCGGCGTCGAGGTCTTCCTTGAACCGAGCGGTCTCGACGACGGCATCGGGATCGACACTTAGTACCTCGACCGCGACCTCTCGCAGTGCAGAGACTGCCTCGTCACGTTCCATTGCTTCCTCCTGGTGATGTGGAAAAGACCTGTGTTACCGGTTGCCCTGTCGTGCATCTGCCGGCGCCGACGATCGCGCCGTTCAGTGCCCCATTCCGAGTCCGCCGTCGACCGGCACGAGTGCGCCGGTGACGTAGCCCGCTTCCTCGGAGCAGAGAAACGCCACGACTGCCGCCACTTCCTCCGGGGTGCCGAGCCGCCCCAGCGGCACGGTTTGTTCCGCCCATGACCGCCAGTCGTCCGGCAGGCCCTCCGTCATGGCCGTCACGATAGGCCCGGGGGCAACGACATTGCAGGTAATGTGCCGCGAAGCGAGCTCGCGGGCGACGGCCCGGGTGAGCCCCACGAGCCCGGCTTTGGCGGCGGAGTAGTTCGCCTGGCCCGCCTGGCCCGACTGCCCGCTCACCGACGAGACGTTGATGATGCGTCCGTAGCGGCCCCGCATCATCTTGGGGGTCGCCCGCCGGATGGTGTGGAACGCACCCGTGAGGTTGGTCTGCAGCACGGTGTCCCACTGCTCGTCCGACATCCGGGCGAGGAGTCCGTCGCGGGTGACGCCGGCGTTGTTGACGAGGATCTCGACGGGGCCGAACGCCTCCTCGATGTCCTTGAAGACCTGGTCGACCGACGCCGCGTCGGCGACGTCGCCCTTCACCGCGAAGGCGTCGGCGCCGGTGCCCTCGATCGCCCGTTGCGTCTCCTTGGCCCCTTCGTGGTCGGCGGAGTAGCAGAAGGCGACCCGGTGCCCGCCGGCGGCGAGCGCCACCGCGGTGGCCCGGCCGATCCCGCGTGAGCCGCCGGTGACGAACGCCGTGCGGGGTGCGCTCACGTCGGCGCCCATCGGATCAGGGCACTGCCCCACGTGAGGCCGGCGCCGAACCCGGAGAGCAGCACGAGGTCGCCGGGGGAGAGTCGCCCGTCGTCGGCCGCCTCGGCCAGCACGAGCGGGATCGAGGCAGCGCTCGTGTTGCCGTAGCGATCGATGTTCACGAGCGTGCGCTCCGATGGGATCCCGAGCCGGCCGGCTGCGGCGTCGATGATACGGATGTTGGCCTGGTGGGGCGCGAACCAGGTGACGTCGTCGATCGAGAAGCCGCCGCGGTCGAGCGCGGCCGTGGCCGACTCCACCACGATGCGGACGGCCCGGCGGAACACCTCGGGCCCCGCCATGCGGAGGTAGTGCTCGCCGTTGGCGACCGTCTCCGCCGAGGCCGGGCGACGGCTCCCACCGGCGGGGATCTCGAGCAGCCCCGCCGCCGAGCCGTCGCAGCCGAGGTCCCAGGCCAGCAGGCCGTGGTCGTCGTCGGGGGACGCGCTCAGGACCATCGCGGCGGCACCGTCGCCGAAGATGATGCAGGTGCCGCGGTCGAGGGGATCGGTCACCCGGGACAGGGTCTCGGCGCCGACGATGAGCACGTGGTCGAGGTTGCCGGCGGTGAGCATCGACGCCCCGACGACCAGCTCGTAGACGAAGCCTGCGCACCCGGCGTTGAGGTCGAAGGAGCCGCACTGGATGCCGAGCCCGTCGCCGACGAACGCACCGGTGTGCGGGATCAGCTGCTCCGTGGTGGCGGTGGCGATGATGAGCAGGTCGATGGCATCCGGGGTGAGCCCGGCGTGCTTGATCGCAGCCGCACCGGCCTCGATGGCGAGGCTGGCGGTGGTCTCACCGTCGGCGGCGATGCGGCGTTCGTGGATCCCGGTGCGTTCGACGATCCACTGGTCGCTGGTGTCGACCCGCTGCTCGAGCTGTGCGTTGGTGAGTCGCTGTTCGGGGAGGGCGGTTCCCCAGCCCGAGATGCGTGCCCGCATCCTCAGTTGACTCGGAGCCAGGCGACCGGCTGACCTTCGCGGAGGCGTTCGCCGCGGTGGACGAGCATGCCGACGAGGCGGCCGTGGAACGGGCTGCACACCGGAGTCGAGGTCCCCGGGCCGTCGAGGTGTCCGACGGTCTGGCCCGCGTGGACGAGTGCACCGGCGTCGACGTCGTCGAGCGGGCGGAACACACCGACCGAGGGAGCGATGATCATGCGCTCCGGGACGAGGAGCCCTTCGCCGTGGGTCAAGAGGGCTTCCATGGGCTAACCGACCTCCAGGGAGTGGGGGATGTCTTCGGGTGTCGAGACGTTGCGGACGGTCACCGACGGGGCGCCGCGCTTGGCCAGCGCCGCCAGCATCGAACCGTGACCGACCTCGAGGAACGTGGTGGCGCCGAGGCCCACCAACGTGTCCATCGTGGAGCGCCAGCGCACCGGGACGGCAACGTGGCGGGAGAGACGGGTACGCCAGCCGTCGGCGTCGGAGTACGCGACGGCATCGTCGTTGGAGACGACCGGTGTGTCGGGCGAGGCGAGGTGCAGGTCGGCGACCTCCTGCGTGAGCCCGGCCGACGCGTCGAGCATGAGCGGGGTGTGGAAGGCGCCGCCGACATTGAGCGGAGTGACCCGCTTGACGCCGATCTCGCGGGCCCGCGCCGACGCGGCTTCGAGCCCGGCGGGAGTGCCGGCGATCACGACCTGGCCGGGTGCGTTGTCGTTGGCCACCCAGCAGCTGTCGGGTGCCGCAGTGCACGCGTCCTCGGCCTGTTCGACCGTGGCGCCGAGCAGTGCGGCCATCTTGCCCGGGTGCGCGTCGGCGGCGGCCTGCGTGAGCTCGGCGCGACGCGCCGCGAACCGCACGCCCGCTTCGAGCGGCAGCACTCCGGCGGCGATGAGCGCGGTGACCTGTCCGAGCGAGTGGCCGGCGAATGCGACCGGTGTCTCGGGCAGCGGATCGAGCGCGTCCCAGACGACGAGTGAGGTGAGCAGCACCGCGAGCTGCGCGTCGCGAGTGCGCGTGAGGGCTTCGGCGGGTGCGTCGGTGATGAGGTGACCGAGCGGTTCGCCGAGCGCGGCCTCGGCGTGTTCCACGACGGCCCAACTCGGGTGGTCGCGCCAGGGCGCGGCCATGCCGGCCTGTTGCGTTCCCTGTCCGGGGAAGACGACCGCGATGCTCAACGAGTGCTCCAGCGTGGGTGTTGCAACGTGGGGGTGTGAAGAACTTCGACCGCGCGGTGCGTCCGGTGGTTACATCCGGCGATGGTCCGCGCGTGTGCGAAGCAACCAGTGTGGACCAGTACTCGCGGGTAACGTCGGTTACTCACCAGTAATGGTCGAGTCTTCCGTGAACTCTCGCTTCACGGAAGCTTTCTTTCCGCCCTCCACCTGGGATCACTGATGCCTCACCCGGACTCCGACGCGCTCGTCGCGATGTTGCCGCACCGTCCACCCTTCCGTTTCGTCGACGTCGTCGACGAGGTGACGTTCGCGGTGTCGATCGAAGCGCGCTATCTCGTGACCGGCGACGAGGACATCCTCCGCGGGCACTTTCCCGGCAATCCGATCCTCCCAGGAGTGATCCAACTCGAGGCGCTGGCCCAGGCCGGCGCGATCACGTTGCTGGGCGACGAGCGTTACGCCGGGAAGCTCGCGCTCTTCGGCGGCGTCGAGAAGGTGCGCTTCCGTCGCGTCGTGCGCCCGGGCGACGAGTTGCGCCTGTCGGTCATCGTCGAACGCTTGAGCGCGCGCGGTGGATGGGCGAATGCGCGCGCGTCGGTCGACGGCGAAACCGCGTGCGAGGCCCGCATGTTCTTCGCCATCAGCTGAGCCGTCGATTCATTGCGGCGTGGGTTGCGCTGAGCGCAAGTCACGCGACAATGAATGTCGGACCGGGTCACGGGCGGGGTGGCTGGTCCTCTTCGCGGTCGAGGTCGGCGAGTTCGCTGAGGTCGCCCGTGTCGGCGCCGGACCCGTCGGTGTCGGGCACGCTCGTGACGCGCGGCATCTCGCCCGTCGGCTCGTCGGGGTCGCGGTGGAGCAGCAATTTCGCCTCGACCGCGGGATCCATCGGCGGTTCGTCGCGCACCTGACGCGACGGGGCGATGATGATCACGAGGAGGAGGAGCACCGAGATCACCGCGACGATCACGAGGACCGTCGTCGAGAACTCGATCGCCAGAGCCGGATGCATCCTGAGCATTATCGCCCGCGCGCGAAGCTTTCCCGGTATTCCGTGCCGAGCCGCCTTGGTTCGTAACGGTCGAAGCCCGGAGGTTGATCACGAAACGCCGTGTCCTGATTCGCCGGATCGCGTCGATCGTCGGATTGACGGTCGCCGTCACGCTGCTGGCTGCGATCGGATTGTCGGGGAACGTCTTCTCCGGATTCCAGCGCCGCACCACCGACGCGCTGTTCCCTGCCGCGCCCACCGACTCGCACGTTGCAGTGGTCGGCTTCGATCGCAAGACGATCGACTCGTTGGGGAGTCCGCTCCCGCACGCGGCGGTGGCGCAGTTGATCCGCAACCTCTCCGCCGACGGGGCGCGGGTCATCGCGTTCGATGTGATCTACGACCAGGACCGGACCGGCGACGCCGAACTCAGGGACGCGATCGACCAGACGAAGAACGTGATCCTCGGCGAGGAGGTCACGACCAAGACCGGCGGCAGCGACGGCGTCCTCCGCGGCGAGGACCCGAGCGGCTTCCCCGATGCGCTGCGGGGCGCGAACTTCACGGTGGGGCACGTGCAGATGAACGCGGATCACGGCGACGCGGTGAATCGCAGCGTGCCGTTGGTCGTCGAAACCGCCGACGGCCAGTTCCTCCCCGCGCTCTCACTCGCGAGCCTGATGGCCTACCGGGGGGACTCCGGGCCGGTGACGCTGCGCCCGGGTGGCGTGCAGGTCGGTGACCGCTTCATCCCCACCATCGGGGCCAAGTCGATGATCCTGAACTTCTCCGACCGGCTGTCGGAGCCTTCGCACATCATCTCGGCGGCCGACGTCGTGGCCGGCACCGTGCCCCGCAGTGAGATCGACGGCAAGATCGTGTTCGTGGGCGCGGTCGATCCGGTGCTCGGTGACAACAAGCTGGCGCCGGTCAACAAGTCGTCAGGGATCCCGGGTGTGTTGCTGCACGCCAACGCCGTGAACACGATGCTCACCGCCTCCTACCTCGATCCGGTGAGCAACGGCCAGGTGCTGCTCTGGGTGGCCGGTCTCACGGCGGCGATCGGGATCGCGGTGTTGCTGCTTCCCCTGTGGTTGGCCGCGCTGGTCACCGTGCTGCTCGAGATCGCGTACGTCGTGTTCGCGTTCTCGCGTTTCGACGACGGGCGCGTCTTCAACTTCGTGTACCCCTCGCTCGCGGTCATCGTGGCGTTCGTCGGCGCGCTGGGTCTGCGGTACTTCGGCGAGACGCGGCAACGTCGACGCGTGACCGCGCTGTTCTCGCAGTACGTGCCGGAGACGGTCGCGCAGCGGCTCGTCGACGAAGATCGCGCGTCCATCGCGGTCGAAGGCGAACGTCTCGATATGACGGTGATGTTCTGCGATCTCCGTGGCTTCACCGCGTTGTCGGAGAGTCTGTCGCCCGCGATCGTGCGCGCGATGTTGAACCACTACTACGACCGCGTGACCGACGTCGTGCTCGGAAGCGGCGGCACACTCATGAAGTACGTCGGCGACGAAGTGTTCGCGGTGTGGGGCGCGCCGTTGCCGAGCACCGATCATCCGCAACGTGCGCTCGACTGCGCGATCGCCATCCAGGCGCTCACCCCCGACCTGAATCGCGAGCTGGTCGAGCTCGGGGCGCCCGCGGTCGCGTTCGGCATCGGCCTCAACACGGGGGAGGCGGTCGCCGCGCACTTCGGCGGTGGTCGCCGCCGGCAGTACGACGTCGTCGGCGACACCGTCAACATCGGTGCGCGCCTCTGTTCGGCGGCCGGGCGGGGCGAGATCATCCTGTCGGATCAGGTGCTCACCCGCGTGCCGGTGCCGCCGGCCGTCGAGCCGCTGGGCCCGGTCGAGCTGAAGGGCGTGAGCCGGGAGCTCCGGCTGTGGCGGGTGGTCACGCCTACCGACGAGCAGGCGCTCTCCGACTCGGCTTCTCGAGGCGCCCGCTGACGAGGCACGCCAGGGCGACCCGCTCGGCGCCTGTGCACAGGGGGGTTCGCGCACCCGCCGGAGTCGCCCCGGCGCATCCTGTTCCGCCCTCCGAGATCGGGCAGGAAAGCCGGTTGACGATGATGATGGTACTCGGCAACTATCGGCGTCACAAGTAAGGTACGAGCCCTATGGAGGAGATCGGGGATCTTCCCCGGGCGCTCGCCGAGACCCTCTTCGGGGTCTCGCACCGCATCAAGCTGCAGGTGTCACGCAGCGCCGCCGTCCACGATCTGTCGATGGCGCAGGTCCGGGTGCTGTACGCCCTCGACCAGCCGTTGCCGATGGGCGAGTTGGCCGAGCGGCTCTACCTCGACCCGTCGAATCTCACCGCGGTCGTCGATCGACTCGAGGCGCTCGGGCTGGTCGAGCGCCAGATCGGCGTCGACGACCGGCGGGTCAAGCGCATCATCGTCACCGCCCAGGGCGTCAGCCTGTGCGACGAGATCACCAACTCTCTGTTCGCCGAGGCGTCGGTGTTCGACGCGCTCGACCTCGGCGAGCAGCGCACGCTGTTCCGGCTGCTCTCGAAGTTGCTCGAAGCGCCGCCCTCCGCGCTGTAGGGCAACGCGGCTTTCTCGCGCGCGTCGGCCTGCCGTCGCTCAGGTCGTGGTCGTGACGGCGCCCGACTTCGCCTGTCGTACCGCAGCCGCGAGACGCGTCATCGCCTTCTGCACACTGGTGGGCAACTGATCCGACGGTGCGGTCATCACGTTCGAGAGCCCGAACCGCTGCGTCGAGATCACGTTGTTCCCGACGCGCACGTAGGCCGAATCGATGACTCGCGTCTGCACCGGTTCCGTCTGCTGACCGACGACGTGCGACGTGTACACCTGATCACCCATCTTCTTGAACGCGAGCGGGCCGAGCGTCCAGGGAATCTTGATCGGGTCGTCGGGAAGCCCCGACATCGACGCTTGCCAACTGTTCTGACACGACTTGCCTTGCGCGCTGATCGCCTTCACGAACTGCTTCGCCACCGCGTTGGAGGGAAACGAGTAGACGGCTTCGGACAGCATCGGCCCGTCCGAGTTCGCGTTGAGGAAGAACATGCCGCCGCTCGCGCTGCTGCCGGTCTGCTGCGCAACCGCGACCTCATTTGCTCCATCACAAACCCCACCGGCGGTGTTGGCCGTGAGGGGGGAATTGGAGATGCCGGGGAAGGTCTGGAACCCCGCGTCGGCGGGGAGGTCGGCGAGGGTCAACAGGGCGGCCTTGATCTGATCGGCGGTCAGCACCACGGGCTTCGGCGATGCCTTGGCCGCGCCGGCGGCCTCGACACCGAATCCGGTCACGCCCGCAAGGAGGAGCATCCCCACGGCACAACGGCGCGCGATAACACGTGACGATACGCAACGCATGACGTGCTCCCTACTGGGTGAGTCCGCGCTTCGTCCCGGGCGCCGTGGCGCCGGTTCGGAGCATGACGATCAGGTTCTTCACGGCGGTGGCCGACGGGGCAGTGGGGAACGCGGCCGCGGTGATGATCACGTGCGGCTTTGGTTCCGCTGATGCCGCGGTGAATGTCGTCGGCGTCGTCGCTCCGGGCAACGTGGCGTCGAAGGTCCAGGTGTAGATCGTCGCCTGTACGCCCTTGGCGACCTTGATCGTTCTCGTCTTCACCGACCCGGCGTTTGCTCCACCGGTGGGCGTGGTCAGCGACTCGGCGGACATCGCAGGAACAGTCGACTGCACATTGTCGACTTCGAGGCCGACGGTGAAGTTCGACCCGATCGTTTGACCGTCGGCACCGACGCCCGCCTGATCGCAGCTCCAGCCGCCGGCAGAGACGTCCTGAGTGACGTCGTCGAGACTGCTGACGAGCGGCACGATGGTGGCTCCGTCGGGCCCGACCTCGCATGACGGGCTCGGCACCGGAATCGTGGATCTCGGATCGAAGACGGTCGGCGCTCCGTTGACCTTCGCGGGGATGTAGTCCTTGGCCACCGCGGAGAACTGCACCGTGGCGCGGCGACTCGGTGCGGTCGCGGTGGCTGCGGCGACGACTCCCGAGCCGGCTGCGACCCCAGCACGACGACGGGCACGGCCCAGACCGCGCCACGTAAAGACATGGTTGCCCTCCCAGGCGAGCCCGAAGCCGCAGACAGTGCCCGAGCGGGCGTATGCGTGTCAACCGGCCAAGTCGGCGGAACTCCCCGAACCCGACAGAAACCGCTCACACGAGCCGCACGACGAACACGATGAGAATGGTGCCCGGAGCGGGATTCGAACCCGCATGCCCCGAAAGGCAGCCGGTTTTGAGCCGACCGCGTCAGCCAGTTGCGCCATCCGGGCGTGGCCGAGACCCTACCGTCTGCGCCGGCGCCGGCCGGGCTACTTCGCGGTGGTTGTCGTGGTCGCGCCGGGAACCACAGGGTTCGCGGGAGTGCCGGTACACAGGGTCAGCAGCGTCGCGAACGGATCGGCGGGCGGCGCGAGGGCGCTGCCCGGGTGCACCTCGAAGTGGAGGTGCGGGCCCGTCGCGTTGCCGGTCATGCCCACGTAGCCGATGACGTCGCCCGCCTTCACGATGCGGGCGTCGCCCTCGTAGCGGGAGAAGTGCGCGTAGTAATAGGAGACGTTGTCGACGCCCATGAGCCAGGCCCCGTTGCCTCCGTCGCCGCCCGTGTCGTGGCGCATGAACCCGTCGACCACGGCCACCACGGGGGTGCCGGTCACCGCGCCCATGTCGATGCCGGGGTGCGGGCCACCGGATCGGGGCTCACCGAAGTCATCGGTGAACACCGAGACGCCCTGGACGGGGCAGACGCTGGCGCCGGTGGCGACGTCGGCACCGTGCTTCGGGCCGTCGCCGGTCGTGAGCGCCTTGACCTTGTCGTAGGCGGCGGCCGCGAACACGAGCTTCTTCTGCAAAAGGTCGTTGAGCGGGGCCAGACTGGCCAGGGTCTGTTGGAGCTGGCCGCGCTGCGACTGCAGTTGGGCCTCCTGGGCCACGAGCTTCGCCGCGGTGTCGCGGAGCTCGGACGCGGCGGCGAGGTCGTGGTCGCCGATGGTGTCGGTCAGGTGCGCGGCCCGCAGCCCGTCGACCGCGTTGTCGGCGTCGATCGTCGACTCGAGCTTCGAGGTGTTGCCGTGGCGCACGTACAGCTCGGCCGCCCGTTGCTTCACCTGCAGCCGCAGTTCGGCGGCTCGTGCCCGCAACGCGGGGATCTTGCGTTCAGCGTCGGCGATGGCGGCCTCCAGGCGGGCCTCCTCCGATTGCGCGGCGGAGATCTTGCCCGAGATGTCGGTCGCTTCGGCGCGGGTCTCGTCGAGTCGTTGCTGGGCGAGCGTGAGGGGATCGCGCGCCGGATCTTCGGCGGCGTGCGCCGCCGGCACGCGCAGGCCGAGCCCGAGCAGGCCGGCGCAGAGGACGGCGACGCACGACACACTCGCGAGCGCGGCAGTCCGACGGGTCACACCTCCCGGTGTCGGCCGGTTCCGGGAGATGCTTGAGCAACCTGGTCATAGACTGGGCGGCCATGTCGCAGTCGATTCTCCAGCGACGCCTGGTCGACGTCAGCGAGCGGCTGAAACGGATCCGGGCCGAGCTCGCCGTCACCGAGGAGCAGCTCGTGTTCCTCGAGGAGGAGGCCGAAGACGTCCGGTTGCGCGCGCTCGTGGCCGAAACCCCTCTGGCCGACGTCGAGGCCCGCGATTCGCGGCGCCACGCCGACGCCCAGGCGCGCCACCGCGACGCTCTGCGCCAGACCGTCCGCGAGCTCGAACTCGAGCAGGACTCGCTCCTCGACCGCATCTCGGCCGAACTCTCGGCACGTTGACCCTACGGAGACACGTTGTCCGCTGAGCCCACCAGTCCGACCCGGGTCGTCATCGCCGAGGACGAGGCGATCATCCGGCTCGATCTCAAGGAGCTCCTCCAGGAGGAGGGCTACGAAGTCGTCGGTGAGACCGGCCGGGGCGACGAAGCGATCGAGTTGGTGCGCGACCTCCGCCCCGACCTCGTGATCCTCGACATCAAGATGCCGGGGCTCGACGGCCTCTCGGCGGCGCGCCAGGTCGCCAGCGAACGGCTCGCCGCGGTGCTGATGGTCACCGCGTTCTCGCAGCGCGAGCTCGTCGAGCAGGCGCGCGACGCCGGTGCCCTGGCCTATCTGGTCAAGCCGTTCCAGAAGAGCGACCTCATCCCGGCGATCGAGGTGGCGCTCGGTCGCTTCTCCGAGCTCACCGCGCTCGAGCGCGACGTCGAAGACCTCCAGTCGCGCCTCGACGCCCGCAAGACGATCGACCGGGCGAAGGGCCGCTTGATGGACGGCCACGGCATGGCCGAGCAGGACGCCTGGCGCTTCCTCCAGCAGCAGGCGATGACCAACCGGGTGAAGGTCGACGAGATCGCGCGCCGCGTGGTCGACGGCGAACTCACGCCCTGAGTCGCGTCGCGACCCCACCAGCCCGATCGTCGCACCCCCGGCCTACGATCGACGGGTGCCCACGCTGCTCCTGATCGACGGACTGTCCCTCGCGTTCCGGGCGTTCTATGCGTTGCCCTCCGACCTGTCGACCCCGAGCGGCACGATCACGAACGCGGTCTACGGGTTCACGTCGATGTTGGTGAAGGTGCTCGCCGACGAGAAGCCCGACGGCATCGCGGTGGTCTTCGACGCCCCCGGGCGCACGTTCCGCGACGACCTCGACGCCGAGTACAAGGGAACCCGCAAGGAGACCCCCGACATCTTCGTGCCGCAGATCCCGCTGATCCGTGAAGTCATCGCCGCGCTGCACATCCCCACGCTCGAGATCGAAGGCGTCGAAGCCGACGACGTGATCGCCACGCTGGCCACCCAGGCGG
Source organism: uncultured Actinomycetes bacterium (assembly GCA_963819735.1). Taxonomy (GTDB): domain Bacteria; phylum Actinomycetota; class Acidimicrobiia; order IMCC26256; family DASPTH01; genus CAWFXC01. The sequence continues at coordinate 1,059,790 of CAWFXC010000005.1, forward strand.
CGGCGGCCGGGATCGACACCGTCATCGTCACCGGCGACCGCGACAGCTACCAGTTGGTCTCGGATCCGCATTTGAAGGTGCTCTACAACCGGCGCGGAGTCTCCGACTACGTGCTCTACGACGAAGCGGGGATCCTCGAACGCACGGGCGTGACCCCGGCGCAGTATCCCGAGTACGCGGCCCTGCGGGGCGATCCGAGCGACAACCTCCCGGGCGTACCCGGCGTGGGCGAGAAGACGGCGGCCAAGCTCATCAACGCCTACGGCGGCCTCGAAGGCATCTACGAGCACCTCGACGAGCTGCCGCCCAAGCAGCGGCAGAACCTCGCCGAGGCGCGCGAGCGGGTCTTCCTGAACCGCGAGATGACGATGCTGCGGCGCGACGTTCCGCTCGACGTAACGCCGGCCGAGCTGCGCATGGGGGCGTGGGACCGCGAAGAGGTCCGCGTCTTGTTCGATCAGCTCGCGTTCCGAACGCTGCTGCCCCGACTGCTCGAAGCCGTCGGCGAGGTCGCGGCCGAAACCGAGACCACCGCGTTCGACGTCGACGTCGAGGTGGTGCGCGACGGCGCGGCCGCGATCGCGGCATTCACCGATGTCGCAACGCGCGGCGAGCCCTACGCGATGGAAGCGCGGTGGGACGGCGCGCCCGTCACCAGTGGGCTGCGCGCGATCGCATTGGGAACGGCCGACGGGCGCGCGATCTACATCGACGGCGCGTTGCTGGCCGAGTCGGGAGTGCGTGATGCGCTCGCCGAGCTGGTGGGCGCGGGCGGCCCGCCGTTGGTCGCCCACCGGGCGAAGGAGTTGATGCACGGCCTCGGTGTCGACGTGCGGTCACTACATCACGACACCGCGCTGATGGCCTACCTGCTCGATCCCGCGGAGGGGAAGTACCTGCTCGACGCACTCGCCCTGCGCTTCCTCTCGCTCGAGGTGCAGTCGCCCGACGCCGAACCCGGCACCCTCGATCTCGACGGCGACATCGAGATCGAGCAGACCGGCCGCCGGGCCGTCGTCGTGCTGCAACTCGCGGGCGCGCTGGAAGAAGCCCTCGCCGCCCGCGAGCTCACCGATCTCTACGACCGCTTCGAGCTGCCACTCGTGAGGGTGCTGGCCAACATGGAGAAGGCGGGCATCCGGATCGACCGCGAGTTCCTCGACACGCTGCGCGCCGACCTCGCGCAGCAGTGTGACGCGCTCGTGCTGCGCATCCACGCCCACGCGGGCGAGGAGTTCAACGTGAACTCCACCCCGCAGCTGCGCACGATCCTGTTCGAGAAGCTCGGGCTCGTCCCGGTGAAGAAGACGAAGACCGGGCCGTCGACCGATGCGGATTCGCTGCAGAAGATGGCCGACGAACACCCGATCGTCGAAGATCTCCTTCGCTACCGCGAGGTCGAGAAGCTCCGGAGCACCTACGCCGACGCCCTGCCGCCCCTGATCCGCGTCGACGGCCGTATCCATGCCACGTTCAAGCAGACCGACACCACGACCGGCCGCATCTCGAGCGAAGCCCCCAACCTCCAGAACGTCCCGGTCCGCACCGCCGACGGGCGCGAGATGCGGCGCGCGTTCATCGCCGAAGACGGCTGGGGTCTCCTCACCGCCGACTACTCACAGATCGAGCTGCGGGTGCTCGCGCACCTGGCCGAGGATCCGGGCCTCATCGAAGCGTTCGAGCGCGGCGCCGACGTCCACACCACGACCGCGGCCACCGTGTTCCATGTGCCCGAGTCGTCGGTCGACGACGCGCAACGGCGCTTCGCCAAGGTCGTCAACTACGGCCTCGCGTACGGGATGGAGGCGTACGGGCTCGGCCAGCGCCTCGGTATCCCCACCGGTGAGGCGGCGGCGATCCTCGACGCGTACTTCGCCGGTTTCCCGAACGTGAAGGCGTTCATGGACGGCACGATCCGCGAGGCGAAGGAGCGCGGCTACACCACCACGATCTTCGGGCGGCGTCGCCAGATCACCGAGCTCGCCTCCGACAACTTCCGCATCCGGCAGATGGGTGAGCGAATGGCCCAGAACGCGCCGGTGCAGGGGTCGGCGGCCGACATCTTCAAGTTGGCGATGATCGACCTCGACCGCGCCCTCGACGCCGCAGGGTCCGACGCGCGCATGCTGCTCACCGTGCACGACGAGCTGGTCCTCGAGGTACCCGAGGGGGAGCGCGACGCGACCGAGGCATTGGTGCGCGACGCGATGGAGCACGTGACCGAGCTGCGGGTTCCCCTCACCGTCGACGTGGGCTTCGGCCCCAACTGGGCCGCGGCGAAGTAAACGGAAGCGCGCCGGCACACGCGATCGGTGCCGCCGCCCGTCAGCGAAGCGTGCCGAGGGAGTCGGCGTCGGCCACCATGCGGTCGACGCGATCCTGCAACCACTCGAGCGTCTCGCGGTGGGTGTTCACGTACAGCACGTTCTCCCGCACCGCGCGCACCACGAGGCGGCCCAGCTCGAGCGGCTCCACCGCGGCGGCGACGCGGCTCTCGAGGAACTCCAGCATCGTCGGGTTCGCCTGCGGGTCGGCGCGGTGGTTGGCCAGCGCGGTGAGGATCGGCTTGGTGCGTACCCCTCCCGGCGTCAGCACCGTGACCCCGATGGGTGACCCGATCGCCGCGAGCTCCTCACGCAGCATCTCGCTCAGCGCAACCGACGCGGCCTTGGCGGCCGGATAGGGCCCTTGGCCGGGCGAGGCGATCAGCCCCTGACGCGACGACGTGTTCACGATGTGCCCCTCGCCCTGCTCCCGCATGCGGGGCAGGAACGCGTTGAGCCCGTAGAGGATCGAGAAGAAGTCGATGGCGAGGATGCGGTCCCACACCGCGACGTCGATCGGCTCGGGCAGCGGGCTGCTCGCGCCGGTGCCCGCGTTGTTGCACAGCACGTGGGCGGTGCCGAAGCGTTCGTACGTCGAGTCACGGAGACGGTCGACGGCGCGCGCGTCGGCCACGTCGGTGACGACACCGAGCGCATCGACCCCGAGCTCGGTCAGTGTTCTGACCGCGGTGGTGAGCTCGGGTTCGTCGATGTCGGCGACGACGACCCGCATGCCCACTTCGCCGAAGGCCTGCGCCATTCCGAGCCCGACGCCGGCGGCCCCCCCGGTGACGACCGCGACCTTGCCCGCGAAGGAGTCCATCGGGCGGCGACGTTAGGTCCCAGGGTGCGCGGTCCGCTACGCGACGAACGAGGCCCGGCGTGCCGAGGCGCCGCGCGGGGACACAGGCGCGGCGCCTCGGTCTCGCCGGGACGGGCTCTGTCTCCGGCTCGAGAGGGATACGGAGAACCGCGTGCATCGGATTGCGTCCGGGCGGGAATCGGCGGACCGGACGCGCGGCGACGGCCGTAACCTTCCCCGGTGACCGGTGTTCCGCCCATCCCCGATCCCTACTGGTTCGACGCCATCGCCGAGCACCTGGGGAAGAGCTACTGGGCGCCCGACACCGGCCGGGTGCAGGCGTTCACCGCCGGTACCGAGCAGGAGGTCGACTTCCTGGTCGACGCATTGGCGCTCGAGCCCGGCATGCGGGTCCTCGACGTCGGGTGCGGCCCGGGGCGCCACGCGCTGACCCTCGCCCGCCGGGGCATCGACGTGCTGGGCGTCGATCACAGTCCCGAGTTCGTCGCGCTGGCGCGGGAGGCGGCCGTCGCCGGTGGTCTCCGCGCCCGATTCGACGAGCTCGACGTGCGCGACCTTCGCTTCGAAGCCGAGTTCGACGCCACGATCTGCCTGTGCCAGGGCGGGTTCGGTCTCCTGGGTGGGCGCGACGAAGGCGCGGTGTTCGCGCGGATCGCGCGCACGCTGCGCGTCGGTGGGCGGCTCGCGCTCAGCGCGTTCTCGGCCGCGTTCGCGGTACGGCACCTCGACGCGGGAGAGTCGTTCGACCCCGCGACCGGTGTCCTGCACGAACAGGCGACCGTGCCTGATCCGGAGGGTTGTGAGCGCCCGTTCGATCTCTGGACCACATGTTTCACCGCGCGTGAGCTCGGCCTGCTCGCGACGAGCAACGGCCTGGTCGTCGACGCGGTCCACGGGGTCAGCCCGGGCGCCTACCGGGCCCAGCCGCCCAACCTCGACCACCACGAGTTGCTCCTCGTCGCGCACCGCCCCTGATCGGCCGCTCCGGCGCCGCGGAATTCGGCGGAAGTTCGACTTTCGATCGGGGTGGAACTGCCTGTAGCCTGGAGCGCGGCCTCGCCCCCGAGGCCCCCGACTCGCGCCCGCCGGGTACCCAGCGTCACGAGTGGTCTTCACCGCATAGGAGTTCAGGTTGTCGGATCAGGACGTGACGGAGGCGACTGCGGTCGCCACCGTCCCCGAGGAGAGCGGGGAGGCGGCCCCGCCGCTCACCCCGGAAGCAGAAGTCGTCACCCCGCCGGAGACGGCGGAGCAGGAAGCCCCGGCCGACGAGGCCGCCGCCGCAGCGTCGGATGACGACGAGGGCGGGCAGAACGAGTTCGTCGTCTTCGACGACCTCGGCGGGCAGTCGTTCGCCGATGCCGTCGACGCCACGATCGTCGAATTCGACGACGGCGACATCGTCACCGGTCGCGTGGTCAAGATCGACAGCGACGAAGTCCTGCTCGACATCGGCTTCAAGTCGGAGGGCGTGATCCCTTCACGGGAGCTCTCGATCCGTAACGACGTCGACCCGCACGAGATCGTCTCGCTCGACGACGAGCTCGAAGCCCTCGTCCTCCAGAAGGAAGACAAGGACGGTCGGCTGATCCTCTCCAAGAAGCGCGCCCAGTACGAGCGCGCGTGGGGAACGATCGAAGAGATCAAGGAGAAGGACGGGATCGTCAAGGGCCCGGTCATCGAGGTGGTCAAGGGTGGCCTCATCCTCGATATCGGTCTCCGTGGCTTCCTGCCCGCGTCCCTCGTCGACCTCCGCCGGGTGCGCGATCTCCAGCCCTACGTGGGCAAGGAGATCGAGTGCAAGATCATCGAGCTCGACAAGAACCGCAACAACGTCGTGCTCTCGCGCCGGGCCTACCTCGAGGAGACGCAGCGCGAGCAGCGCGACGAGTTCCTGGCCAACCTCAAGCCCGGTGAGATCCGCAGCGGTGTGGTCTCGTCGGTCGTCAACTTCGGCGCCTTCGTCGACCTCGGCGGCATGGACGGACTCGTCCACGTGTCCGAGCTGTCGTGGAAGCACGTCGACCACCCGAGCTCGGTGGTCACCGTGGGCGACGAGGTCACGGTCCAGGTGCTCGACGTCGACCTCTCCCGCGAGCGCATCTCGCTCTCGCTGAAGGCAACGCAGCAGGACCCGTGGCAGGAGTTCGCCACCAGCCACCAGGTCGGGGAGCTCGTCTACGGACGGGTCACCAAGCTGGTGCCGTTCGGCGCCTTCGTGCAGGTCGGCGAAGGCATCGAGGGCCTGGTCCACATCTCGGAGATGGCGGTCCACCACGTGGAAGCCCCCGAGCAGGTGGTCACCCCGGGCGAAGAGCTCTGGGTCAAGATCATCGACATCGACCTCGACCGCCGGCGCATCTCGCTGTCGATCAAGCAGGCCGCCGAAGGTGGCGTGGTCGCAGCCGAGTACCAGGACCACTTCGGTGAGCACGCCTACGACGAGCAGGGCAACTACATCGGCCCGGCCTACGACGAAGCCGAAGAGGGCGATGTCGCGGCCGACGGTACCGAGCCCGTCGAGGGTGCGGCGGCCGTCGAAGGGGCCGAGGAAGTCGTTGCGGAAGCGCCGGAAGGCGACGTCGCGGATGCGCCCGAGGCGGTCACCGAGTTGACCAGCGAGGTCCTCGCCGGGGAGTGAGAGCAGGCGCCCGGGGAAATCCCCGGGCGCCGCGACATCCCCCTCAAGCCGGGCCCGGCACGGGCCGACGATCCAAGGACCAACAGGGATCGTTTTGAGGGGAGTCGCGGTGTCGAATCGTCGAACGTTGATGGCCGCCGCAGCCATCGTGCTCGCCCTCGTGGCAGGCATCGGGGTCTATGCCTACGCGTCGGGTGCGGACAATCGTGCCCAGGCCAATGCGTCGTTCGTGAACGCGCTCGTGGCCAACAGCAACATCGCGAAGGGCACGACGGGCGCCGAGGCGCTCCAGGCCGGCCTGGTCCACGAGGAGAAGGTGGCGAAGGGATCGGTGCCGCCGTCGATCGTGACCAACGCGAACGACCTGAACGGCAAGGTCGCCGCGGCACAGATCGGGGACAAGCAGTTCATCACCGCCGAGACGTTCGTGTCGGCGCAGGACGGCACCGCCGGTGCGTTCGCGAACTCGATCTCGAAGGACGACCTCGTCGCCGTGACGGTGACGGTCGACGCCGACCACGGCGTGGCCAACCAGATCGCGCCGGGGGACCGGGTCGACATCGCGACCACCTCGACCGACGCCGACGGCGTCTCCACGACGTCGTACATGATGCAGAACGTCAAGGTGCTCGCAGTCGGCGCCACGACCCTGACCCAGCAGCCCGCGGCGGCGTCGACCGACCCTGCCGCGCCGGCCGTTGCGTCGGGTGTGCTGACCTTCGAGGTCACGTCGGCTGACGCCCTGCGCGTCATCGCCGCCAACAGCGGATCGAGCAAGATCTACCTCGTCCTCCTGCCGCCCACCACGGCGGCGGCTCCGACGGCGAGCAGCGGGACCAAGGCCGCGGCGAGCGGCAAGTAACGCCGTGGAGTCCTACGCCGAGGTCACGAATCCGGTCGACCCGACCACCTTCGACGTGGCGGTCGTCGAGCCCGACCCGAGCCTGCGTACGCGGCTCGCGGTCGAGCTCGCCGGCGCCGCCCAGTTCGAGACCATCGAAGACCTGATCCAGGAGGTCAGTCCGTCGCGGCCCGTCGTGGCCGTGTTCGGGCCCGGATTCGCCACGCCGATGGGCTTCCAGCACGTGCACCGTGCGACCGGTTCCCACCCGGGTCTCGGGGTCGTGTTCGCAGTGCACGAGTTGTCGACGGACGTGCTCCAGCAGGCACTCCGCGCCGGGGCCCGCGACGCAGTGGTGCTCGGCGGTGAGGCCAGCCTCCACCAGTCGGTCGACCGGGTCGGCGAGCTCCTCGCCGGTTCCGCGCCGCGCGCGGCCGCGCCGGCCACGCGTACCGGCGAGCCCGGGCGGCTCGTGGCGGTGTTCTCCCCGAAGGGTGGTGTCGGCAAGACCTGCATCGCCATCAACGTCGCCGCGGCCATGGCCAAGCGTTCGCCGGATCCGGTCGTCCTCGTCGACGGCGACCTGCAGTTCGGCGATGTGTCGGTGATGCTCGGCCTCCCGCCGCAGAGCACGGTGCTCGACGCGGCCGCCGCGGTCCAGTACGGCGACATGGAGCTCGTGCAGACGCTCGCGACCAAGCACGAGACCACCGGGCTGCTGGTGCTCCCCGCACCGCTCGACCCGATGCCGACCGACGCGTTGCTGCCGGGCGAGATGGTGAACATCTGCGCTGCGCTGCAGTCGATCGCCGGGCACGTCGTCGTCGACCTGCCCTCGGTGTTCAACGACTACGTGCTCGCACTGATCGAGGCCGCCGACGACGTACTGCTCGTCGGCAGCATGGACATCCCGAGCATCAAGAACCTGAAGATCGGGATGCAGAGCCTCGACCTGCAGGCCATCGCCGGACCGAAGCTCAAGCTCGTGCTGAACCACGCGAACGCGAAGGTGAAGCTCGACGTCAAGGAGATCGAGCGGGTGCTCGGCCTCAGCGCCAACTTCCCGGTGCCCGACGACATCTCGGTGCCGATCTCGGTGAACGCCGGCGTGCCGGTGGTCATCGACGACCCGAAGTCCGCCGTGTCGCGGGCGCTGGAGTGCGTCGCCGACTCTCTACTCGGCCCGATTCCGGCGCCGGCGAAGAAGGGGCGACGGGGGAAATGACGCAGTACGGATCGGGTGTGGCCGTGACGAGTGAGGACGGCAGGACATGACGCAGACAGCCCAACCCGCCTCGAGGTGGCAGGACCAGCGCGCGGCCCAGGGCGCCAACCAACGCGAGCACGCGCTCGAAGAGATGCGCCAGAAGATGCACCAGTTCGTGATCCACGAACTCGGGCCGCTCCTGACCGACCAGCGCATCTCCGAGGGCGAGCTACGCCGCCAGGTCGACGAGCAGTTGCACCGCGCGCTCAGCCAGGAACGCCTCGCGCTGACCGGCGCCGAGCGCCAGGCGCTCGTGCAGTCGGTTACCGACGACGTGCTCGGCTACGGGCCGATCGACCAGCTCCTCCGCGACGAGACGCTCACGGAAGTCATGGTGAACGGTCCCGACCGGGTGTACGTCGAGCGCAGCGGCAAGCTCGTGTTGTCCGACGTGAAGTTCGCCGACGAGACCCATCTGCGCCGGATCATCGACAAGATCGTGAGCCAGGTCGGCCGCCGCGTCGATGAAGCGAACCCCATGGTCGACGCCCGGCTCCCCGACGGCTCCCGCGTCAACGTGGTCGTGCACCCGCTGTCGATCGGCGGGCCGTTCATGACCATCCGGAAGTTCTCGAAGGACCCGTACACCGTCGAGGACCTCATCGGCTTCGGTTCGTTCACCCCGCAGGTCGCGCACTTCATCGACCAGTGCGTGAAGGGCCGGCTCAACTGCATCGTGAGCGGTGGTACCGGTACCGGGAAGACCACGCTGCTCAACGTCCTCTCCAGCTTCATCCCCACCGACGAGCGCATCGTCACGGTGGAGGACGCCAAGGAGCTCCAGCTCAACCAGGACCACGTGCTCCCGATGGAAGCGCGTCCGCCGAACATCGAGGGCAAGGGTGAGGTCAAGATCCGTGACCTCGTCCGCAACGCCCTGCGTATGCGCCCCGACCGCATCGTCGTCGGTGAGGTCCGTGGCGGTGAAGCACTCGACATGCTCCAGGCCATGAACACTGGTCACGACGGCTCGATCACCACCGTCCACTCCAACTCGCCCCGGGACACGCTGTCCCGCGTCGAGACCATGACCCTGATGGCGGGAATGGATCTCCCCGTCCGCGTCATCCGGGAGCAGATGGCATCGGCGCTCGACATGATCGTGCACCTGAGCCGGCTCCGTGACGGAACCCGGCGCGTCACGCACGTGAGCGAGGTCATGGGCATGGAGGGCGACGTCGTCGTGCTCCAGGACATCTACACGTTCGACTTCTCCGCCGGTATCGACGAAGAAGGTCGATTCCGCGGGAACCTCAAGCCCACCGGGATCCGGCCGTCGTTCTCCGAGCGGTTGACCGACTACGGCATCCACCTCGAGCCGTCGCTCTTCTCGGCCCCGCAGGCGGCCACCAACCCGATTGGTCGACGATGAACGCGCTCATCCTCGCGGTCTCCTCCGACACGCCGGCGAAGCTCATCTTCGCCGTGCTGGTTGCGGCGGGCGTGCTCGGCCTCGGCTTCGCCGTCGTCCTCATGTCGGGCGACAAGCGGGGCAAGATCGAGCAGCGTCTCGGCGACCTCGCCCGCGAGCACACCGAAGAGACGATCGAAGAAGACCCGTTCGTCCCCCGCGGCGATCAGAAGCTGGCCGAGACCGCGGTGCTGCAGCGCATGGTGGGCCTCACCGGTCGCATCGCTGACCGCGCCGGGCTCCTGACTCGCACCGAGGACGCGCTCGAGCAGGCCGACCTGCCGTTGCGACCGCCGGAGGCGTTGTTCTTCTACTTCGCGGGGCTGTTCGTCGTCGGGCTGCTGGGTCTCCTGATCCTGCCGATCCCGATGGCGCTGATCCTGGCCGGTGCGGCCGCGGTGGTGCCTGTGATCGTGCTGCACCGCCGGCGCCGCGGGCGCCTGCGCGAGTTCCAGGTGCAGCTGCCGGCAACCCTGAACCTGTTGTCGGGATCGATGCGGGCCGGCTTCTCGTTCGCCCAGGGTCTCGAGTCGGTCGCCAACGAGGCGACGCAACCGACCCGCCGCGAGCTGCAGCGGGTGTTCACCGAGTCGCGGCTCGGCCGTCCGATCGAGGATGCGCTCGAGGACTCCGCCAACCGCATGTCGAGTGTCGACCTGATGTGGGCCGTGATGGCCATCCGCATCCAGCGTGAGGTCGGTGGGAACCTGGCCGAGCTGCTCGACACCGTCGCCGACACGATGAAGCAACGCGAGCGGATCCGCCTCGAGATCAAGGCACTGACCGCAGAAGGTCGATTCTCCGGATGGATCCTCGGGCTCTTCCCGGTGGCGTTCGCCGGGATCCTGTACCTCGTGCAGCCCGACTACATGAGCGTGCTGTTCTCGGAGACGTTCGGGATCATCGCGGTCATCGCCTGCGCAATCATGACCTTCATCGGGTTCATCTGGCTCCGCAAGATCCTCCAGATCGAGGTCTGACATGACGCCGTTGATGATCGCCCTCGTGATCGCGACCTCGGTCGGGGCACTGGCCTACGTGATCGCCTCCGTGTCGGTCGAGAAGGCCGACGTGCGCGAGTCGTTGCGCCGCCTCGAGGGCTACCAGATCCAGGACGTCCGCGACCAGGAGATGCTGGCGCCGATGAGCGAGCGCGTCGTGGCGCCCCTCCTCGACGGGCTCACCGGCGTGGCGACGCGTTTCACCCCGAAGGGCTACGGCGAGAACGTCGCCCAGAAGCTGGTGCACGCCGGCAACCCGCCGAACCTGAACGTCGACAAGATCCTCGTCATGAAGCTCCTCGGCCTGGTGTCGGTGATCGTCTGGGCCCCGATCGTCCTGATGTTGGGCTTCAAGGGGATGCTCCTGTTCGTCGCCGTCCTGCTCCTCTGGGGCGTGTCGTTCATGTACCCCGACGTGCTGATCAACCGGAAGATCGACGAGCGCCAGAAGGAGATCTCGCGCAAGCTGCCCGACATCCTCGACCTGCTCGTGATCTCGGTGGAAGCGGGTCTCGGCTTCGAGCAGGCGCTCGACCGCACGTGTACCGCGGTGCCGGGCGCGCTGTCGGACGAGTTCCGCCGGATGCTGCACGAGATCCGTATCGGTGCCACGCGGGCCGATGCGCTGCGCGCGATGGCCGACCGCAGCGACGTGCCCGAGTTGCGGGCGTTCATCCTCGCCATGCTCCAGGCCGACACCTTCGGTGTGTCGATCTCGCGGCTCCTGCGTTCGCAGGCCGACGAGATGCGGGTCCGGCGGCGCCTCATCGCTCAGGAGAAGGCCCAGAAGGCACCGGTCAAGATGCTGTTCCCCTTGGTGTTCTGCATCTTCCCGTCGATCTTCGTGGTCATCCTCGGCCCCGCGATGATCAACATCTCGCGCGCCCTCTGAGGCAATGACCGCAACATCCACGCTCGAGCGGGCTCAGCCCGGCGACGCGGCGCCCAGCGCCCCGGAGTCGGCTGCCCCGTCCCGACGCGGGGTCGACCTCGGTTGGGTCTTCGCCGTGTTCTTCGGCGTGTTCGGCTGGACCACCGGGTTGTCGAAGCTGTCGGACAACTCGTTCTTCTGGCACCTGCGCACCGGCGAGTACATCCTCGACCACGGCATCCCGCACCACGACATCTTCTCCTACACCGCGCCGGGCACCCGTTGGGTCGCGCAGTCGTGGTTGGCCGAGGTGACGTACGCCGCGCTGTACCGCAGCATGGGTGGCTTCGGGGTGCGCCTGCTGATCGGGATCGTCGGTGCCTGCATCGGCGTGCTCTCGTACCGACTGGCGTTGCACTTCGCGCGTGATCGGGTCCTGGCGTGCGGGCTCACCATCGCCGCGCTCGCCGGCCTCTACACGGTCTGGTCGGAGCGCCCGCTGCTGATCGGCGTGCTGTTCCTGCTCATCCTCATCTGGGTGGTGGAGGTACCGACCAGCATCGTCGGCCGGCACCCGCTCATCGTGGTGCCCGTGCTCATGTGGCTCTGGGCCAACACGCACGGCACGTATCAACTCGGTTTCGCGTACCTCGGGCTCCATCTGCTCGGTCGTTGGGTCGACGGCTCGCGGCCGTGGCTCGGACGTGAGCGCCAGCTGCTTGTCGCGGGCGCGATTGCGTTCGCAGTGGTGTTCATCAACCCCTACGGCGTCGAGCTCGTCACGTTCCCGATCGACCTGCTGTCGCGCGGCGACATCCTGTCGCACATCGTCGAATGGAAGTCGCCCGACTTCCGCCAGTCGTGGGGGATCGCGCTGGCGCTGTGGTTGGTCGTGTTCTTCGTCGCCGTCGCCCGGGGCAAGCACCGCGTGTCGCGGCGCGACCTGATCGTCACGATCCCGATGTTGCTGCTCGCGCTGTGGGCCGTCCGCAACGTGGCCATCGCGCCGCTCATCGGTCTCCCGGTCGTCGCGCGGGCGTTCGCCTGCGACGAGGAGCGACCGTCGGGCGTCTCCCGGCCGTTGGTCGTGACCGCCATCGCGGTTCTCGTGCTCGTGGGCCTGGCGATCGGCGTGCAGGCGTCGTCGGAGAAGTCGTTCGACTTCTCCGTGTACCCCGTGAAGTCGGTCGACTACGTGGCGAAGCACGGGCTGCTGGGCCGGCACCTGCTCGCCACCGACGCCACCGCCGGCTACGTGATCCTGCGCTACTGGCCCGAGCAGCGGGTCTTCATCGACGACCGCTACGACATGTACCCACCCGAGGTGATCTACGACTACTTCCACCTGTCGGACGGTTTGCCGGGATGGAACCGCATCCTCGACCGGTACGACGTCAACGTGATCGTCTGGAAGCGCGACAGCGCACTGGCGTCGCTGCTCGACCAGTCGCCGCAGTGGACCCGAGTGCACCGGGACGCCACCGACGCGGTCTGGGTGCGCCGGGCACCGGCCACCGCCGCAGTGCACTGACCCTCCGGATCGCCAGAGCGACCGAGCGCTCGAGCGCTCGAGCGCTCCGCCCGGTCTCCAGCTCGCGGCTCCGCCCGGTCTCCAGCTCGCGGTTCCGGGTTCGCAGTTCCGGCTCGCAGTTCCCGGCTCGCAGTTCCGAGCTTCCCGGTTCCCCGTTCCGAGCATCTCGGAGTTCACCCTCACGGGCGTACGTCAACTCCGAAATGTTCCGGGGTAGGCGAGAGCTGGGGTCGACGACGGTCGGGGAGACGACGGTCGGGGAGACGACGGTCGGGTAGACGACGGTCGGGTAGACGAGAGGAGGGGCCGGCGGTCTCCCGTCGGCCCCTCCTCGTGCTGTCTTGCCTTGTGCTGCCTTGCGTCCGATCGCCTCAGGTGCGGGACTGTGTCAGCTCCCTGCGCTGCTGAGGATGCTGCCGTCCTGGTTGAACTTGTTGTTCATCTGGCCGCCCAGGAAGCTGACCGCCGCGATCACTGCGAGCGCGATCAGGGCCACCAGGAGGATGTACTCCACCATGCTGGCGCCGCGCTCCGTCATCGTGAACCGAGCCTGGAGCCAAGTCCGCACAACGAGCAGGTTCATATCTTGCCCCTTCTCTGCCTGTGGTGATGCGCCGCCACGCATCGTGGTGTTGCCCCAAGACAAAACATCGGCGGGACCGCTCGAGGGCTTGAATCCCCGAGCGATCCCGCCGACCGTGTAACCAGACTTGCTGAAGATCAGGAGCCGGAGCTGCTGAGCGAGCTACCCGCCTGGTTGAACTTGCCGTTGACCTGGTTCTTGAGGAACACCACGGCGGCGATCACGGCCAGCGCGATGAGGGCCACGAGGAGGATGTACTCCACCATGCTGGCGCCTTCTTCGTCCTTGCCGAACTTGGCCTCGAGCCAGGTACGAGTCACGAACAGGTTCATTTGATGTTGCCCCTTCCGAATGCCGGACCGCACGCCCGGGTTGATTTGTGCTGTATGTGCAACATCGGCGGAATTCCTGCGGGACTTGAGTGCCCGTCGGGACGCCAACCGACGTGTGTTGACGGTCGATCAGCTCCCGGAACTCGAGAGTGAGCTACCCGCCTGGTTGAACTTCCCGTTCACCTGGTCCTTGAGGAACACCACTGCCGCGATGACCGCAAGTGCGATCAGGGCGACGAGGAGGATGTACTCGACCATGCTGGCTCCAGCCTCGTCCGAACCGAACTTCGCCTGAAGCCATGTACGCAACACGAACAGGTTCATGTTTGGTTATGGCCCTTCTCGCTGTGAGCCCCCGGCGGGGACACGGACATGTGCCCGTGCTCCTGTTTTTCGGCACGGTGTCGTCAGCGCTTGAGCACTCTGCGCGCGATTGGTGTCGGCTGTAGCATCCGTCACAGTGCTGCTCGTGGGACTGACCGGTGGTATCGGATCGGGTAAGTCGACCGTCGCGGAGTTGCTGCGGGCGAAGGGCGCGGTCGTGGTCGACGCCGACCAGGTCGCGCGGGCAGTGGTCGAGCCGGGGGAGCCCGCCCTCGCCGCGCTCGTGGAGCGATTCGGGCCGGGGATCCTCGATGCCGACGGCGGGCTCGATCGCCCCGCCCTCGCCGCGGTGGCGTTCGCCGACGACGAGAGCCGCAAGGCACTCGGTGCGATCACCTGGCCCGCCATCGGCGTGGAGTTCGAGCGTCAGATCGGGGTGGCCCCCGCCGATTCGGTGGTGGTCTGCGACATCCCGCTGCTGGTGGAGAGCAAGGCCGCCCGTGATCGGCCGTACCGGGCGATCCTGGTGGTCGAGGCGCCGATCGACGTGCGGCTCGCGCGGCTCGAGGTGCGAGGGGTGCCGCGGCCCGACGCCGAGCAGCGGATGGCCGCGCAGGCCACCGACGACGAGCGCCGCGAGGTCGCGACCCACGTGCTCGACAACGCAGGTGATCTCGCTGCCTTGTCGGCCCAGGTCGACACGGTGTGGGCCGACCTCGAACGCCTGCGCACTTCCTATCCCGGGACGGAGTGAGCGGAGCGAGCGACGGGGGAAGCAGGAATAAGTGTCGTAGCCCACCGTTAGCATCGGGGCATGCCGCCCCTCGAGCTCGTCACGGACCTGTCGCCCGCCGGTGACCAGCCCGCGGCGATCCAAGCGCTGGCGGACGGCATCGAGCGGGGCGAACGGTTCCAGACCCTGCTCGGCATCACCGGCTCGGGCAAGAGCTTCACCATCGCGGGCGTGATCGAGAAGATCCAGCGCCCGACGATCGTCATGGCCCCGAACAAGACCCTGGCCGCGCAGCTCGCCAGCGAGTTCCGGGAGCTGTTCCCCAAGAACCGGGTCGAGTACTTCGTCTCGTACTACGACTACTACCAGCCCGAGGCCTACCTCCCGTCGACCGACACCTACATCGAGAAGGACTCGTCGATCAACGACGAGATCGACCGGCTCCGCCACGCCGCCACCAGCGCGCTGCTCTCACGCCGCGACGTGATCATCGTGGCCTCGGTGTCGGCGATCTACGGGTTGGGGAGCCCCGAGGAGTACTCGCGGCAGTGCCTCATCGTCGATCGGGGTGAGGAGCGCGACCAGCGTTCGATCCTGGCCCGGTTGGTCGAGTTGCAGTATGAACGCAACGACTTCACGTTCGTCCGCAACAAGTTCCGCGTGCGCGGCGACACGATCGAGGTCTTCCCCGCCTACGAGGAGCGCGCGGTCCGCATCTCGCTCTTCGGCGACGAGATCGAGCGCATCGCGTCGGTCGACCCGCTCACGGGTGAGGTGGTCGAGGAGCTCGACCGGCTCGTGTTGTTCCCGGCGTCGCACTACGTCACCTCCGACGAGCACATGCAACGCGCCATCGAAGGCATCGAGGCGGAGCTGGCCGAGCGGCTCACGTGGTTCGAGGAGCACGGCAAGCTGCTCGAGGCCCAACGGTTGCGCATGCGCACCACCTACGACCTCGAGATGCTGCGCGAGATCGGCGTGTGCTCGGGGATCGAGAACTATTCGCGTCATCTCGACGGCCGCAGTCCCGGCGAGGCGCCCTACACCCTGCTCGACTACTTCCCCGACGACTTCCTCATCGTCCTCGACGAGTCCCACCAGACGGTGCCGCAGCTGCACGGGCAGTTCGAGGGTGACCGCTCCCGCAAGACCACGCTGGTCGATCACGGGTTCCGGCTGCCGTCGGCGATGGACAACCGCCCGCTGCGGTTCGAGGAGTTCATCGGGAAGGTGAACCAGCTCGTGTTCCTGTCGGCCACGCCGAGCCTGTACGAGCTCGAGCAGTCGAGCCAGGTGGTCGAGCAGATCGTGCGCCCGACCGGGCTCATCGATCCCGAAGTGCTCGTGCGCCCGACCAAGGGCCAGATCGACGACCTGGTCGACGAGATCAAGGTGCGGGCCGACAAGGACCAGCGCATCCTCGTCACCACGCTCACCAAGAAGATGGCCGAGGACCTCACCGACTATCTCCTCGAGCTCGGCATGCGCGTCCGCTACCTGCACAGTGAGGTCGACACGCTGGAGCGGGTCGAGATCCTCCGCAGCCTCCGGCTCGGTGAGTTCGACGTGCTGGTCGGGATCAACTTGCTCCGTGAAGGCCTCGACCTTCCCGAGGTGTCACTCGTGGCCATTCTCGACGCTGACAAGGAAGGCTTCCTGCGCTCGGAGACGGCGTTGGTGCAGACCATCGGGCGGGCGGCGCGCAACGTCGAGGGCCAGGTGGTCATGTACGCCGACCAGATGACCGATTCGATGCGCCGGGCGATCTCGGAGACCAACCGTCGGCGCAAGGTGCAGTTGGAGTACAACGCCGAACACGGCATCGATCCGCAGACCGTGCGGCGCAAGGTCACCGACATCCTGGAGATGCTCCGCGGCTCCGACGGCGAGGGCGCGAAGCCGGCGGGGCGCGGCCGGCGGGGGCGCGGCCGGTCGCAGGAGCGTTCGGCGGTGTTCGATCTCGCCGACGTGCCGCCTGATGATCTCGGCCGCCTGATCCAGACCCTGCAGGACGAGATGCACGACGCCGCCACCAACCTGCACTTCGAGGAGGCGGCCCGGTTGCGCGACGAGATCACCGAGCTCAAGCGGGAGCTCCGCGCCGCGGTCTGAAGCCGGCGGTCTGAAGCCGGCGGTCTGAACGGCGGTCTGAACGGAGCGGCAGTTCGGGGTGCGATCGGCTGGTGGGCGCTCAGCGCAGGAACTGTGGGTCGCCCCAGTCCCAGACCCGAGCCGGCGAGAGGTCGATGTCGCGCGGGGTCCAGTTCCATGCGGCTGTGCTCTGACTCAACGAGCCCCGCGCCTGGATCGCCACGCTCGCGGAGATGAGGCCGACGACGATCACGATCCGCAGTACGTGGCGTTTCCCGTCGGGCGTGACCACCCACGCGAACACCGGCGGCAGGAACCAGCACATGAGCGGCGCGACGTCGGCCAGGAACCGCGGTCCGTACGCGTAGCCCGCGTACCAGTGGGGGAAGAGCGACACCGTCACCCAGTAGGCGACGACAGTTGCGGCCACTGCCATGTCCAGGCGGTCCAAGGTGCCGGCGCGGTGCTTCAGCAACACGCCGTAGCTGCACAGGAACGCCGCGGGTACGAACACCAGCAACCCGCGCGATGGGCTGACCAGGTTGCCGACGAGCGCCTCGATCGTGACCCCCGACACCGCCAGACGATTGGCCTGGAAGTACGGCTGGAAGGCACGGCCGTAGAACTCGAAGTTGAGCCCCACGACGACCGTAGTGACCAAGGCCCCGCCGAGAGCGAACCGCTTGAACGCGGGTGCCCCGTACGACAGCGCCCAGATGCCCAACGCGAGCACGGCGACCGCGTTGGTCGGCCGGGCGAAGTACGCGAGAGCCAGTGCCGCGCCCATCGGGCCGAACCACGACACCGACGACCGCGCGCGCAGCGCGCAGTACAGCGCAGCCGCCAGGAAGAGCATCGACGGACCGTGCGCCCACGTCGTGCGGCTGGCGGTGGACCACGCCTGGGTGCCGAAGGCGAAGACCCCCGTCGTCGCCAGCGCGATCCAGATGCGGGGCGTCAAGCGCCGGGAGATGGCGAAGACGAGACCGACCGCGAGCGCGGTCGTGAGCGCCGCGGCGATCGAATCGGTGGGTTGGGCATGGCCGTGGTGCAGCGAGTTGTCGAGCGCGCTCCCGTCGAACACCGAGACCACGGCCACGACGGGCACGCTGGTCAGGGTGGCGACGAGCGGCGCCCGGTAGTAGCGGCTCGCCCCGACGTCTTGGATCTGGAAGGGGTTGACGCGCTCGGTGAGTGGCTCGTACTCGCGCAGGTCCAGGTTGCCATGGGCGACGAGGGTTCGGGCGGTGAACACGGTCCAGAACGAGTCGGTCTCGAGGCGCACCGGGCTGGCCCAATAGACGAGGAAGGCCAACGCGACGACGGCGAGCGTCATGGCCACGGCCGGTACGCGCCCGCCTCGTGGGGCCCGGGGCCGGGCGCCGGGACCGGCGATCCCGACGGGGTCGTCGACCGGCGGCAGCTCGAGGTCGCGCGTGCTCAGTTCGCGGGTGCTCATCGTGGGCTCTGCCATCCGGGTCGGGCGTCCGACTTCCCTCCCACAGCATCGGCGCGGCGACGGACCGCCTTGACGTTCCGGCCCGGCTCAAGCAGGCATCGGCGGGCGTCGTTGATCCAGGGGTGACCGCATCGGTCGTCGATCGACCCGAGGCGCCCGACCAGGCGGGTCCTGACCCCGCCGGGCGCGGCGCACCCAGCCACGTGGCGCCGAGCGCGACGCGCGCCCTGACCGCGATCGTGGTCGTCGGTGCGGTGCTCCGTGCGTGGTGGATCTTCGGGAACGGATTCTCGTTCGACGAGTCGTTCACGGCGATGGCGTCGCGCCGGTCGGTCGGTGCGCTGTTCACGTTCCTCCGCGACCACGATTCGCATCCGCCACTCGACTACTTGATCCGAGCACCGTTCGCCGCGCTCGGTGCCGACGCGGCCGTGATGCGGCTTCCGTCGTTCCTGTTCTCCGTCGCCGCGCTGGCCCTGTTCGCGTGGTGGATGCGCGACCGGGGTCGCATCGGACTCCTCGCGACGCTGCTGATCGCGGTGTCGCCGTTCCAGATCATGTACGGCGGCGAGGCCCGGATGTACGCATTGCTCGAGCTGCTGGGCATCGCCGCCGCGGTCCTCGCCGACCGCTGGTTGTGGCGACCGCAGAGCTGGCACGCCTGGGCGATCGGTGGAGTCACGCTGCTCGCGCTGTTCGACCACGTGTCCGGGCTGCTGCTCGGGGCCGGCCTGCTCGCGGTCGCCGGCCTGCGACGCGATCGCGCCGCCTGGCGATGGCGCGCTGCCCTCGCCGCTGCCGGGCTCCTCTGGGCCGGGTGCTGGGGGCCGTCGTTCCTGCAGCAGCAGTCGGTGACGCACGCATCGTGGATCGCCCGCACCTCGGTCGCCGGGGTCGTCGACGCGGTCGGGAGCCTGGTGACGGCGACCAACGGGTCCGCCGCGGTGATCGCACTCGCGGTCGGCGCCGGGGCGGTGGTGCTCTGGCGACGCGATCCGGTCCTGGGGCGGGTGTGGCTCACGTGCGCGCTCGTTCCGTTCGTGCTCGCCGCGGTGATCGGGTTGTTCGCGCCGTTCTTCATCGACCGCACGATGACCGTCGCGGCCTGGGCGCCGGCGGTGGCCATCGCAGTGCTGCTCGACGCGGTGATCCGTCGCTCGCACGTGGTCGGCGTCGCGGTGGCGATCGGTGCGATCGCGCTGGTGATCCCGGGAACCATCGTGTTCCTCGGGCGCACGTGGGAGTACGACGCGTCGATCGAGCACCTGCAGGCGGTGGCGCGACCGGGCGACGTGGTCGCGGCGGTGCCGGCCTGGTACGGACCGTTGATCGAGTGGCGCGTCGCGGTGCCGGACACCGGTGCGGTCCACGCGATCCAGGTCCCCGGTCTGGTGGACGCCGACGCGGTGGCGCTCGGCGCGCGCGCCACCAACCACCGCGCCTGGGTCCTGTCGTTCAGTGGAGACCACCAGCGCTTCCTCGCGTTCGCGCGGTGCGCACCCGACTGGACCGACGGAGTGACGACGGTCAGTTGCCTGCGGCTCCCGGCCCGCGGCGACGGCTAGACCCTGCGAAATCCGGTCACGAACATCCGTTCGATCGCGGCGGTTCTCGGGTAACATGGTCCGCGGTGGCGGACAGCATCACGATCCGAGGTGCGCGCGAGCACAACCTCCGCAACATCGACCTCGATCTGCCGCGCGACAAGCTGATCGTGTTCACCGGCTTGTCCGGTTCGGGCAAGTCGTCGCTCGCGTTCGACACGATCTACGCCGAGGGCCAGCGGCGCTACGTCGAGTCGTTGTCGTCGTACGCGCGGCAGTTCCTCGGGCAGATGGACAAGCCCGACGTCGACTTCATCGAAGGCCTGTCGCCCGCGATCTCGATCGACCAGAAATCGGCCTCGCGCAACCCCCGGTCGACCGTCGGCACCATCACCGAGATCTACGACTACCTCCGGCTGCTCTACGCCCGCATCGGCATCCCGCACTGCCCGAACTGCGGCCGCGTCATCACCCGGCAGACGCCGCAGCAGATCGTCGACCGCGTCCTCCAACTGGAGGAAGGCACCCGCTTCCAGGTGCTGGCCCCGGTGGTGCGTGGCCGCAAGGGCGAGTACGACGGCATGCTGAAGGAGCTGGCCCAGCAGGGCTTCACGCGCGCCCGGGTCGACGGCGAGCTGATCGAGCTCGGCGCCACCGGCGACCGGTTGGCGCGCTACGAGAACCACACCATCGAGGTGGTCGTCGACCGCCTGGTGCGCCGCACCGGGATCGAGCGTCGGCTCACCGACTCGCTCGAGACCGCGCTCCGCCTGGCCGAAGGCGTGGCCGAGGTCGAGATCGTGCCGCGCGACGGCGAAGGCGAGGCCCCCGAGACTCTCACCTTCTCCGAGCATCTCGCGTGCACGCACTGCGGCATCTCGTTCGACGAGCTGGCGCCGCGCAACTTCTCGTTCAACTCGCCGTACGGCGCGTGTGAACGGTGCGACGGCCTCGGCACCCGCTTCGAGGTCGACCCCGAGCTGGTGGTGCCCAACAACGACCTGAGTCTGCGTGAGGGCGCCATCGCGCCGTGGTCGGGGTTCCGCAGCCACTACTTCGAGCGGGTGCTCGAGTCGGTGGCGGAGGAGTTCAAGTTCTCCATCGACACGCCGTGGAAGAAGCTGCGGAAGAACGACAAGAAGGTCGTGCTGTACGGCACCGGCAAGACGTCGGTGAAGGTCTCGTACCGCAACCGCTACGGCCGGCAGCGTTCGTACACCACGCAGTTCGAGGGTGTCGTGCCGTGGCTCGAGCGCCGGCACACCGAGTCGGAGAGCGACCGCGCCCGCGAGCAGATCGAGGGCTACATGCGCGAGGTGCCGTGCGCGGCGTGTGGTGGCGCGCGACTGCGCCCCGCGTCGCTCGCGGTCACCGTCGGCGGTCAGAACATCTACGAGGTCGGTGAGCTGTCGATCCGCAAGGCGGCCGCGTTCCTCGGGCGGCTCGACCTGTCGGAGCGCGATCGCATGATCGCCGAGCGGGTCGAGAAAGAGGTGAACGAACGGCTGCGGTTCCTGCTGGACGTCGGCCTCGACTACCTCAGCCTCAACCGGTCGGCGGCGACGTTGGCCGGGGGAGAGGCGCAGCGCATCCGGCTCGCATCCCAGATCGGCAGCGGTCTCGTCGGCGTGCTCTACGTGCTCGACGAGCCGTCGATCGGGCTGCATCAGCGCGACAACCAACGCCTCATCGACACGATGGTGCGGTTGCGCGATCTCGGCAACACGGTGATCGTCGTCGAACACGACGAAGAGACCATCCGCATCGCCGACCACGTCGTCGACATCGGGCCCGGTGCCGGCGAGCACGGCGGCGAGATAGTGGCGCAGGGACCGCTCAAGAAGATCCTGAGCACGAAGCAGTCGATCACGGGCCAGTACCTCTCGGGTAAGCGGTCGATCCCGGTGCCCGAGATCCGTCGCGAACCGGGCGACGACTGGATCACGGTGCGCGACGCGCACGAGCACAACTTGCAGCACATCGACGTCGACTTCCCGCTCGGGTGCTTCGTCGCGGTCACCGGCGTGAGCGGCAGCGGCAAGAGCACGCTGGTCACCGACATCCTGTATCCCGCGTTGATGCAGAAGATCTACCGGTCGAAGAACGTGCCCGGCCGGCACAAGAAGATCGAAGGCATCGAACACATCGACAAGGTCATCAACATCGACCAGTCGCCGATCGGGCGCACCCCGCGCTCGAACCCCGCCACCTACACCGGCGTGTTCGACAAGGTGCGCACCCTGTTCGCGTCCACGCAGGAAGCCAAGGTGCGCGGCTATCTCCCGGGGCGGTTCTCGTTCAATGTGAAGGGCGGCCGCTGCGAGGCGTGCGCGGGCGACGGCACCATCAAGATCGAGATGCACTTCCTCCCCGACGTCTACGTGCCGTGCGAGGTGTGCAAGGGCGCGCGCTACAACCGCGACACGCTCGACGTCACGTTCAAGGGCAAGAACATCGCCGAGGTGCTCGGGCTGTCGATCGAAGAGGGCTTGGAGTTCTTCGCCAATCAGCCCACGATCGCCCGTCACCTGCAGACCCTCGTCGACGTCGGTCTCGGCTACGTGCGCCTCGGACAGCCGGCGCCCACCCTGTCGGGGGGTGAGGCCCAACGGGTCAAGCTGTCGGCCGAGCTCGGGAAGCGCGCCACGGGCCGCACGCTCTACATCCTCGACGAGCCCACCACCGGACTCCACTTCGAAGACGTCCGGCGCCTGCTCGGGGTGTTGCAGCGGCTGGTCGACGCCGGGAACACGGTGCTGGTGATCGAGCACAACCTCGACGTCGTGAAGTCAGCCGACTGGGTGATCGATCTCGGCCCCGAGGGCGGCGACGGGGGCGGGCGCGTGATCGTCGAGGGTTCGCCGGAGCACGTGGCCAAGACCCCCGAGAGCCACACCGGGCGGTTCCTCGCCCCCGTGCTCGGCATCGTGTAGCCGGTCAAGCGCATCGGCCGCGATGCCGACCATTCGCGCATGGACTCGCGCGGGGTGCGGCTGCGGAAGATCTTCGCCGCGCTCGGAATCGTGGCCATCGGTTTCGGGCTGGTCGACCTCGTGAGCAGCGGCCGGGCGCACAACGCCACCCACGCGTGGGCCGTCGACCTCGACATCAATTGGGTGGCGGCCAACCGCCTGGTCGATCGGGAGCCGCTCTACGACCGGGCCGCCGCGCGCGCCGAGGGGGCCGACGAGATCGGGCCCACGATGCTCCGCACCGGCACTGGCACGTTCTCCAGCTACATCGGGACACCGGCGACCGCGCTCGCCCACTCCCCGTTCCTCGTGCTCGACCTCGACGCCGCGACCGCGCTCTTCCGCCTCCTCGCCGCCCTCGGGATGATCGGTGCGTTGGTGCTGGCCGCATGGGCGCTGGCACCACCGGCCCGGTGGGCGGCTGCCCTGGTCGGAGTGGGTGCGCTGTTCCTCGGCTTCCCGTTCGTCAAGACGATCGCGCTCGGTCAGGGCAACGAGTTGGTGATGCTCGGGATCGCGGTCGGCATCTGGGCCGCCACGCGTGACCGCTGGCGCCTGGCGGGGGTCGGCTTCGGTGTGGCCACGGTGCTGAAGATCAGCCCCGTACTGCTGGTCGTGTACCTCGTGCTACGCGGGCGCCGCCAGGTCCTCCTCCCGGCGATCGTCACCGCGGTGGGCTGGACCGCGCTCGCGGCGGTGGTCGGGCGACCCGCCGATCTGTGGGTGTGGGCCCGCGACGTGGCACCGCACGTGTCGCCCGGCACGGTCAGCATCTACAACCAGTCACTCGTCGGTTGGATCAGCCGGATCTTCATGTCCGGCACCGACCTGTCGGTCAACGCGTCGCCCGGCGCGGTCTCGTGGTTGGCGTACACGTTCGCGGCCGGGGCGGTCGTCGTCCTCTGGCGCACGCGACGCGCGCGTCCACTCGAACCGCTCGAGCTCGGCATCGTCGTGCTCGTCGCGGTACTGGCCGGTCCGTTGTCGTGGGATCACTACGCGACGTGGGCGTTGATCCCACTCGTGTTGATCCTCGATGTGACCCGGTGGGCGCGTCTGCGCCGCGTGCCGATCATCGTGCTCACGGTCGCGCTCGGCATCTCGCTCGTGCTGCTGCACGGTGCGATCCTCGTGCCGTCGCCCGCGAGCGTGGCGGCCGACTGGTCGTTGCGCATCGGGAGCGGGCCGTACACGATCGCCTTGTTGATCTGGCTCGGGGTCGGGTGGTGGCTGTTGGCGCGAGCAACGGCCGCGGATCCGGTACCGACGCCGGCTCCGTCCGAAGCGGCCACCGTTCCTGCGCCCATGGCGCGCGACCACCAAGCGATCGCGGTGGGCGAACCGGCCTGACCGCGCACCACAATGAGCGGATGGTCGACGAATCGCTCTGGGAGCAGCACGCGGGCTGGTGGCAGCGCGAGTTCACCGCCGGCGCCGATCCGGAGTACGAGGAGCAGATCCTCCCGCTGATCGACCGTCACCTCGCCGGGAGTCGCCGGGTGCTCGACATCGGGTGCGGTGAGGGCCAGGTGGCCCGCCGCGCCGCGGCCCAGGGGGCATCCGTCGTCGGCCTCGACCCCACCCGGGCGCAGCTTTCGGTGGCGTCGGACCGGGGCGGGGGTCCGGCCTACGCCCGGGCGACCGCGGAGTTGCTCCCGTGCCGGACGGGATCGTTCGACGCGGTGGTGATGTGCCTGGTGATCGAGCACCTCCCGGTGATCGAGCCCGCGATCACCGAGATCGCCCGGGTGCTGGCCCCCGGCGGCCGATTCCTCCTGCTGCTCAACCATCCGTTGCTCCAGACCCCGGGCAGCGGCTGGATCGACGATCAGATCCTCGAAGAGCAGTACTGGCGGGTCGGGCCCTATCTCCGCGACGACGAGATGGTCGAAGAGGTCGCACCGGGCGTCAATCTCCCCTTTATGCATCGCCCCCTGAGCCGATATGTACACGTGATGGGTGAAGTAGGTCTGCTGATCGACGACATGGACGAGCCGCCGCCCCCGCCGGGGTTCCTCGCCGAGGCGTGGGAGTACGGCGAGGCGGGCAGCATCCCGCGCCTCATGTTGATCCGCGCCCGTCGCACCGGGTGACCGGCACCGTGACGGGCGCCGCGCTCGGGGCGCCGCCCGCCGGTGTGATCACCGCGGAACCGTCGACCGGCGAGGACACACCGGCTACCACGGACTCCGGCGACTGGTCGTCCCGAGGGCAGGGCCTCCGCGCCTGGCTGCAACGACCCGTGGTCGCGGGAATCCTGCTCTTGATGATCTACGCCGCATTGTCGTTCGCGCTGAACGATCCGCGCGGCACGCTCGGCACCGACACCGGCGGCAAGCTCGCCACGCTCCGCACGATGGAGCTGCACGGCGGCTTCAACCCCGACGTCGGCTACTGGGCTGCCGACCGCGATCCGACCGGTGTGCTGCACCCGCTCTTCTACACCTACAAGGCCGGCGACAAGTGGGTCAACGTCACGACGTTGCCGATGCTCTACGCCGCATACCCGCTCTACCTGGTCGGCGGCGACCGGCTCGTCCTCCTCCTGCCGATGCTCGGCGCAGTGGCGTGCGCCTTCGCCGCACGCGCGTTGGCGCGCCGGCTCGGCGCCGCGACCGGTTGGTCCGCGTTCTGGATCATCGGGCTGGCGACCCCGGTGGCGATCTACGCGCTCGACTTCTGGGAACACTCGTGGGGTCTCGCGCTCATGATGTGGGGCGCGGTGTTCCTGCTCGACGTGGCCGAACGCCGCGCCGGTTGGCGTGGCGCGCTGGCGGCCGGCGCGCTCTTCGCGGGCGCCGCCACCATGCGGACCGAAGCACTCGTGTACCTGCTCGTCGCCGCCGCAGTCACCTGTCTCACGCTGGTGGTGCGCGACCGCGCGTGGCGTGCCGCCGTCGTCCGCGGGGTGGCGATCGTCGTGGGTGCCGTCGTCGTGCTGGCTGCCAACCAGCTGCTCGAGCGGTTCACCGTCGGGGTATCCCTGCGGGCATCGCGAGTGGCGGGCACCGCGGCCGGCGCCGGGGGTTCCGCGACCGAACGGGCCAAGGAAGCGCTGACGACATCACTGGGCATGAACTTCTTCGGCGGCTCCGCCGACTGGATCGCGGGGCTGCTCGTCGTCGGACTGGTCGCGTACGGCGTCTGGGCCCTGCGTGCCCGTTCGGATGATCGACGGCTGCTCGGGATCGCGGCGGTGACCCTCGCCGTCGTGGTGATCGTCCTGCGCTTCGCCGACGGCCTGGGCTTCGTGCCCGGGCTGCTCACCGCGTCACCCGTCGCGGTCGTCGGACTCGTGTTCGGCTGGCGTCGACGCGAGTTCCGCTACCCGCTGATCGTGGCGTGCGTCGCCCTCCCGCTGGTGTGGATCTTCCAGTTCTCGGGTGGGGCGGGTCCCCAATGGGGCGGCCGTTACGAACTGCTCTCCGGCGCGCTACTGGCGGTGGTCGGGGTCGTGGTGCTCCAGGGCTCGCCCCGGGCGTTGCTCGCGGTCGTCATGGTGGCCGGTCTGGTCACGGTCGGCGGGATTGCCTGGCTCTCGGTCCGGTCGCACACGGTGGCCGACGCCATGACCACCATCATCGCCCGCCACGATCAGGCCATCATCTCCCGCGACGCTCACACGCTCCGTGAGGGTGGCGCGTTCTTCGAACCGGGCGCCCACTGGCTCACCGCCACCTCCCAGAAGGACTTCGAGCGGGCGGTGGCGATCCTCCACGACTCCGGCGACACCGAATTCGCGCTCCTCGCGAGCAATCCCGACGCCGTCCCGGCCGAGATCGGCGGCTACGTGCGGGGCCGGACCGAGATGGTGGCCCTGCTCCGGCCCGACGTGAAGGTGATGGTCGTCACCTACCGGGCCCACGGCGGGGAATAGGGCTCAGCTTCGCCTTTCCCCGGGCCGATACAGAGGCGTGAGCCGCTTGGGGCGATTCGCCCTCTACGCCGGTACCGCGGCCTGCGTCGTCACGCTGTGCAAAGCGCACGCCGTCGTCCACGAGTACTCGTGGTCCGGGTCGTCGCGCTTCGCGTGGTCACTGGGCTACATCGCGCTGCTGTCGATCGCGGCGTACGGCGTGGGCCTGCCCGACCAACCGCGTACCCGGCGTCGGGCCATGGCGGCCGCGGCGTCGGCCACCGCGGTGGCGGCGATCATGGTGTCGGCCGCGCAACTGTTCGTCGGCGACGCGCTGCTCCCGCGGTTCGTCGTGCTCGGCAGCGCGATCATCCTCGTGCCGTGGTACGTGCTGTGCGCGAACCTGGCGCGCGACGGCGAGTCCCGCGCCGGTGAACGCGACCGCGTCGTCGTCGTCGCACAGGCGGGCGAGATGGAGTCGCTCGAGGCCGACCTGAACCGCGCGCCGAACGACCGGCCTTGCTCGTGGGTTGGCTGACCCCGGTGGAAGCGGCGTCGACCAGCCTGCCGCCGCGTCGGCCACTGATCGAGGCCGTGCACGAACTGCGGGCCGGCGTCGTGGTGCTGAGCCGGGCGGCGCAGAGCGACGACGATGTGGTGTTGCAAGCGTCGGTGCTGCACGAAGCAGGCATCCGCATCCGGACGCTCTCGCTGTTCTACGAGGAGTGGCTGGGCAAGCTCCCGATCGGCGAGTTGGAACGCGTCTCCTTGCTGTTCGACATCGGCGAGCTGCACGCGGCTCGGTACGCCCGGATCAAGCGCCTGGTCGACGTGGCACTGGCCGCGTGCGGTGCGGTGGTGCTCGCGTTGGTCACGCCGTTCGTCGTGCTCGGCGACCTCGTCGCCAACCGGGGCCCGCTGTTCTACCGCCAGCCCCGCACCGGCCGGAACGGCGAGACGTTCGAGATCCTGAAGTTCCGGACCATGCGGCCCGCGGTCGATTCCACGGCCGACGCCACGATCGACGGCGACCACGACGGCGACCGCGGCGAACTGGATCGCGCGACCGAGGGCGGCGACTGGACCGCGGAGCACGACGCCCGCATCACGCCGTTCGGCTACGTGTTGCGCCGCACCCACCTCGACGAGCTGCCTCAGGTGTTCGGCATCCTCCGCGGCGATCTCGCGGTGGTTGGACCGCGGCCGGAGCAGCCGCAGGTCGTCGCCGAACTGGCCGACAAGATCCCGTTCTACCGGCTCCGTCACCTGGTCCGCCCCGGCCTCACCGGCTGGGCGCAGGTGAAGTACCAGTACGCCGGCACCGACGCCGAGACGCTGGAGAAGCTCCAGTACGAGTTCTTCTACCTCCGCAACCAGAGTCTCGGGCTCGATCTGCGGATCGTCGGGCGCACGATCCGCAGCGTCGTGATGAGGGAGGGCCGATGAAGGTCACCTTCGTCGTACCCGGATACGCGCACAAGGCGATCGGCGGGATCCGCGTCGTCTACACGTACGCGAACGGCCTGGTGGAGCTCGGCCACGACGTGACCGTGTTGCACATCGCCATGTTCCGGCGGGCGCCGAGCCTCCGCGCCGGCCGACCGCGCGCGCAGGTGCGCGAGCTCCTGGCCGGCGGGCGCGACGCACTCCGCGGAGGCCCCGACGAAGTCACCTGGCAGGCCATCGACCCCGCGGTGGAACTCCGGTACGAGCCCGCGCTCACACCGCGCGCGGTACCCGGCGGTGACGCAGTCGTGGCTACGGCGTGGCAGACCGCCGACGGCGTCGCCGCGCTGGGCGCGGAGAAGGGGCGGGGTTGCTATCTGATCCAGCACCATGAGACCTGGAGCGGGCGCACCGAGCGCGTCGACGCGACGTGGCGCCTCCCGCTCCGCAAGATCTTCATCGCGCCGTGGTTGGAGGAACGGGCCCGCACGATGGGACTCACCGACGTGCACCGCGTGTCCGGCGCGATCGACACGAGCAAGTTCCAGGTGATCACGCCGATCGACGATCGCCCGCCGCGAGTGGCGATGTTGTCGTCGGGGCACGCATGGAAGGGATTGGGCGAAGGGATCGCCGCGCTCAGCCGCGCGAAGCGGGCCGTGCCCGTCCTCGAGGCCGTGCTGTTCGGCACCAGCGCCCGCCCGACCGGTCTCCCGGACTGGATCGAGTACGTGCAGGATCCGCCCCAGGACCGCTTGGTCGCCGAGGTGTACAACGGCTCGTCGATCTACTGCTGTCCGAGTCACGCCGAAGGGTGGCACCTCCCACCGGCGGAGGCGATGGCGTGCGGTTGCGCGGTCGTGTCGACCGACATCGACGGCGTCCGCGACTACGCGAAGGACGGAAAGAACGCGCTCCTCAGCCCCGTCCGCGATCCGGACGCGCTCGCGGCGAACCTCGTGCGGCTGCTGCAGGACGACGGCTTGCGCGTCCGCATGGCGACCGCGGCGCACTCCTCGATTCAGCAGTTCCGGTGGGAAGTATCGACGCGCCAATTGGCCGACGTGTTGTTCACACCGGCATTGATGTCGCCATGACCGACCCGTCGGTCGACACCGGCGAGACCGCGGCCGACGCGGAGGCCGCCCCCGACTTCGGCGGGTTCCTGCGGTCGGCGGGCAAGCTCGCGGTCGCGCGCCAGGTCTCGGCGCTGTGCCTGATTGGCGTGGTCTTCGTGCTGCCCGCGCTCACCACGCGCTCGCGTGCCACCGATTTCGTGTGGTCCTACTTCGCCATGCTCACGCTGACCTCGCTGCTCGGCCTCGGGCTCGAACGACTGGCGGCCACGGTGGCCGGCGCACGCGGCGACGCTCCCCTCGGCGCGGCACTGGCCCCGGTATTGGTCGTACGCATCGTCACCGCGCCGCTCGCCGCCGTCGGCCTGTGGGCGGTCCTCACCTTCGTCGGCGTGCACCTCTCGGCTGCCGCCTGGTGGGCGACCATGCTCTGGATCGTGGCCGGGGTGATGGGTCCCGTCCTCTTCGGGGGCCTGCGGGCGGCCGGGAACTCCAACATCGAACCCGCGGTCATGCTGAGTGTCCGCGCCGCGCAGGCAATCGTGCTGGCGACGCTCGCGGTGGCCGGCGCCGGTACCGCAGTGCTGGTGCTCGCGGTGGCGCTGCTCGAATGCGCGGGCATCGTCGTGGCCGCCGCCGCGGTCGGCCCGGTGCGCGCCGCGACGACGTCTTCGGGCGGCGGTGCCGGCGGCGGGATCGGCGGATGGCGACGGTTGCCGCTCCGACAGGCCTTCGCGCTCGCCGGGATCGACGTGGTCGGTCTCCTCAATCTCCGCGCCGATCTCCTCCTGGTCGGTCACATGCTGGGCGCCACGCTCGGTGCCACCTACGGCCTGCTGTACCGCGCGGTCGACGGCTTCAACGGCGTCGTCGGGAGCGCGGGTCTGTGGCTCTACGCGGAGAGCGCCAACGAGCGCGACGGCGGCACCGACCCTGCCGGACTCCGGGCGCGATCCCTCGCTCTCCTGCCCCGGCTCGGGCTGGCGCTCGCAGTCGTCGTCGTGCTCGCCGCGGGCGCGGCCGGAATCCTCGTGCCCCGCCTGGCGTCGGAGACCGACACCCTGCGCATCCTGGCCGCGGCGTTCCCGCTGCTCACTGTCAATGCCGTCGAACTCCACGTGCGGTCGGGCCGCGGGCGCAACCGTGAGGTCCTGGCGGTGAACTCGATCACGTTGGCGATCAACCTGCCCTTGTCGATCGGTCTGATCAGCGCGTTCGGGCTTCCGGGCGCGGCGGCCGCGCTCGCGATTTCCGAACTCGTTCAGGCGACGTTGCTGTGGTGTTCCGCCTCCGGCGCAGAGCGGGCGCTGGTCGGTCGCGCGCTGGCCATCGCCGCCGCCGGCGCGGTGATCCTCGGGCTCACGGTCGTCGCGCTGGCGCACGGGCAGCCCGCACTCGCCGCGGTCGGTGTGCTGGCGACCGTTCCCCTCGTGCTCCCGCGGTTGCCGCGATTCCGGCCCTCGGTGGTCCCGTCATGACCGCGGCGCCGAAGGTCGACGTGGTGATCCTCACCTGGAACGACGGCGCGCTCCTGGGCGACGCGGTGAGCTCAGCGGTCGACCAGACCGGCGTCGACGCGACCGTCATCGTCGTCGACAATGGGTCGGATCCGCCGGCCACGGTCGACGACCCGCGGGTCCGCACGATCCGCTGCCGCGAGAACGTGGGCGTGGGCGGCGGACGCAACGTCGGGACCGCGGTGGGTTCCGCCGAGTTCGTGTGCTTCCTCGACAGTGATGCCCGGTTGCTCCCGGGCACGCTGGCCGCGCTCGTTGCGCCACTGGTCGATGATCCCACCATCGCGCTGAGCGCGCCCGTGTTCACAGGCCAGCGTCCGGTCGAATCGGCGGGCCGGGCACCGACCCTGCGGCGGAAGATCGCGCGGGCGCTCAACCGGACCGACGTGTACGAGGCGGCGCCCGGACAGGGTGCCGGCGATCGGTGGGACGTGGACTTCGCGATCGGCGCCTGCCAGCTCTTCCGGAGGGACGCGTTCGACGCAGTCGGTGGTCTCGACGACTCCGCCGACTTCGGGCCGGAGGACGTCGACTTCTGCCTGCGGCTCCGGCACGCGGGTTGGCGGGTGGTGCAGGTCGCGGGCGCGCAGTGCGATCACCCGCCGCGGCGGGCATTCCGCGGGCTCACGACGACACGCGGGCTCCGGCACAGTACGGCGGTGCTGCGCCACCTCTGGCGTCACCGCAGCCTCCGGCACCGGTTGGCATCGTGACCGCCGATCTCGACGTCGTGATCGTGGCGTTCGGCAGCCGCGACTGCATCGCCGCCTGTGTTGCCAGCGCGCGGCGTCTCCCCGATGTCGGCGAGGTGGTAGTCGTCGACCACGGTGACGACGGCACCGCCGAACGGGCGCGCGCGGCCGGCGCACGCGTTGTGTGCGACCCGGCCAACCCGGGCTTCGGAGCCGGGCAGAACCGCGGCGTGGCCGCGACGTCGGCACCTTTCGTGCTCCTGCTGAACCCCGACGCCCAGGCCGACGGCGCGGGCGTGGAATCCGGCGTGCAGTGGTTGCGATCCGACCCGCGCATCGGCGCCGTGCAGGGGGTCATCACCAACCGCACGACGGGCCTGCCCGAGCGCAGCCAGGGCCGCGAACTGGGCCCGGTCCATCTGCTGGGCCGTGCCCTCGGGCTGCGGCGGCTCCTCCGCTTCGCGCCGGTGCGTGCCGTCAGCCATCGCATCGGCCTGTTCGCCGACCACGTCGAACGGGTACCGGTCGTGCCCGTGCCGGTGGAGTCGCTGGCGGCGACGGCGTTGCTGGTGCGGCGCGAGGCGTTCACCGCGGTGGGCGGATTCGACGAGTCGTACTTCCTCTACGGGGAGGACCTCGACCTCTGCCACCGCATGCGGGCCGACAGCTGGACACTGCTGGCGCTGCCGGAACGGTCGGCCTGGCACACGAACGGCGGGTCGGCGTCGTCGAGCGCGGAGCGCGAGCTCACGTGGTGGCGGGGCACGATGCGGTTCTCGGCCCTGTGGTGGTCGGGCGCGGCGTGGTCGATCGCGCTGACCGCGTCTGCGCTCCAGTGGTGCCGGTTGTCGGCGCGCGAACCGCGCGTGGCCCGGCGAGCGTGGCGCGCCCTGGTATCCGAACCGGTGCGGGATCGCCGGCTCAGGTGATGTCGAGCATGCGTTGCAGCGCGACCCGCGCCCACTCGGTGGTGTGCGAGTCGACCGAGATCTGATTCACGACCTCACCGCGGGTCAGTGACTCGAGCACCCACGCCAGGTGCGGCGCGTCGATCCGGAACATCGTGGAACACGGGCACACCAGCGGATCGAGCGACACGATCGTGAGCTCGGGATGCTCGGCCGCCAGCCGTTGCACCATGTGGATCTCCGTGCCGATCGCCAACACGGAACCTGGTTCGGCGGCCTCGACCCAGTCGAGGATCCGTTCGGTGGATCCGACCCGATCGGCGAGCTCGACGGTGTCGTGCGCGCACTCGGGGTGGACGATCACTTGGCCGGTGGGGTACTCGGCGCGGAACGCCGCGATGTGCTCGGGCCGGAACCGCTGGTGGACGGAGCAATGCCCCTTCCAAAGCAGCAGGGTCGCATCCTTCACGTCGCGGTCCTCGAGGCCCCCGAGCTCAAACCGCGGGTTCCACACCCGCATCGCCTGTTCGGCGTAGCCCATCTCGTAGCCGGTGTTGCGGCCGAGGTGCTGGTCCGGGAAGAACAGCACTTTCTGGCCCTTCGCCAACGCCCACTCGAGGATCGCGCGCGCGTTCGACGACGTGCACACCGCGCCGCCGTGCTCGCCGACGAACGCTTTGAGCGCGGCCGACGAGTTCATGTAGGTGATGGGCACGACCTGCTCGACGTCGGTGACCGCGGCGAGGGCCTCCCAACACTCCTCGACCTGGTCGATGTCGGCCATGTCGGCCATGGAGCACCCGGCGTTGAGGTCGGGAAGGATCACGCGTTGGTGGTCGCCG
Organism: uncultured Actinomycetes bacterium; assembly: GCA_963819735.1. Classification (GTDB taxonomy): domain Bacteria; phylum Actinomycetota; class Acidimicrobiia; order IMCC26256; family DASPTH01; genus CAWFXC01. The sequence goes on from CAWFXC010000005.1 coordinate 1,092,875, forward strand.
GTGAGCACGTCGGCCGACTCGGCCATGAAGTGCACGCCGAGGAACACGATGTCGGTGGCGCGGTCGTTGTCGGCGGCGAACCGGGCGAGTTTGAACGAGTCGCCCCGGGCGTCGGCCCACTTGATGACCTCGTCGCGCTGGTAGTGGTGACCGAGGATCACGAGCCGGTCGCCCAGTTCGGCCTTGGCCGCGGCGATCCAGGTCTCGAGCTCTTCGGCTGACGCCCGTGAGTAGCGATCCGGCAGCGGAACCTGCAGTCTCAGCATGATGCGTGCCCCCGAGGGGTCTGGGGTTCCGCTGGTAGCCGGCGGGGACAGCCTGGTCGCCCACCGCGGGGTTGTCGGCTACGGAACCGATAGTTGGGTGCCGGAATCCAGGCCGGCAGGACGAGCATATCGTCCGGCGCGGATTGCGCGCGGATTGCGCGCGGTTTGCGGGCTCCGAGCCGCGAGAATGGGGGAGTGCAACGGCCCGTCCCCTCCTCGATCCCCGACTCGCCGGGGTCGTACCAGTTCAAGGACGCAACCGGTCGCGTGCTCTACGTCGGCAAGGCGAAGAGCCTCCGCAGCCGGGTCATGTCGTACTTCGGCACCGGTCTCGCCGAGCGCACCCGCCAGATGGTGGAGCTCTCCGACACCGTCGAGTGGATCGCCGTCCGCAACGAGGTCGAGGCGCTGTTCCTCGAGTTCAACCTGATCAAGAAGCACCGGCCGCGCTTCAACATCCGCCTCAAGGACGACAAGTCCTATCCGTACCTCGCCATCACCCTCGACGAAGAGTGGCCGCGGGCCATGGTGATGCGGGGTGCGAAGCGCAAGGGCGTCCGCTACTTCGGGCCCTACGCGCACGCGTACGCCATCCGCGAGACGCTCGACCTGCTCCTGCGCACGTTCCCGATCCGCACGTGCACCAAGGGCAAGTTCGACCGTCACCACCGGCTCGGCCGCCCGTGCCTCTACGCGCACATCGAGAAGTGCGTCGCCCCGTGCGTGGGCGCGGTCACCCACGAGGAATACATGGGCCTGGTCAACGAGCTCATCGACTTCCTCGACGGTGAGACCGCACCGGTGCTCGATCGGCTCGAGAAGCAGATGCACGAGTCGAGCGACGCCCTCGACTTCGAGCGTGCCGCACGCCTGCGCGACCAGATCTTCTCCGTCCGCAAGGCCATCGAACGCCAGCAGATGGTCGACGCCAAAGAGGAGGACTACGACGCCATCGGGATCGCCGACGACCCGCTCGAGGCGTCGGTCCAGGTGTTCCTCGTCCGCAAGGGACGCGTCGTCGGCCGCAAGGGCCTCGTGGTCGACAAGGTGGAAGACATCGGTCGCGCCGAGTTGGTCGGCCGCTTGTTGGAGCAGCTCTACGGCGATGTCGACCCGTCCGACATCCCCCGCGAGATCCTGGTCCCCGACGATCCCGACGACCCCGAGCTCTACCAGGAATTCCTCACGCTCCAGCGCGGCGGTCGCGTCCGCGTGCGCGTGCCGCGTCGGGGGGCCAAGCGCGAGCTGCTCGGTACCGTCACCCAGAACGCGACCGAAGCGTTCCAGCGCCACAAGCTGCGCCGGGCCTCGGATCACAACGCGCGCGCCCGTGCCCTGGTCGCGATGCAGGACGCGCTCGGGCTCCCCGACGCGCCGCTGCGCATCGAGTGCTACGACATCTCGAACCTGCAGGGCACCGAGATCGTCGCCTCGATGGTGGTCATGGAAGACGGCCTGCCCAAGCGATCCGACTACCGCCGGTTCAAGATCCGCCAGCAGGAGGGTCAAGATGACTTCGCGGCCATGGAGGAGGTGCTGACCCGCCGCTTTCGTCGCTACCTGCTGGAGCGCGACGAAGGCGCCCGCACCGGTAAGCGCTTCGCGTATCCTCCGAACCTGGTGCTGATCGACGGCGGGAAGGGTCAGCTCGGGGTAGCAGTGCGCGTGCTCGACGAGCTCGGTCTGGAAGACATCTGCGTGGCCAGCCTGGCCAAGCGATTCGAAGAGGTCTACCTGCCCGGCGACTCCGAGCCGGTACGCATCCCGCGGGATTCCGAGGCGCTCTACCTGCTCCAGCAGGTGCGCGACGAGGCGCACCGGTTCGCCATCACCTACCACCGCCAGCTGCGCGACCGGAAGATGACGAAGTCGGTCCTCGACGACGTCCCCGGTCTCGGGCCGGTGCGACGCGCCCGGCTGATCAAGGAGTACGGATCGGTCAAGCGCCTGCGCGAGCTGGACGAAGACACCTTCGTGGCAATCCCTTGGCTCCCCGATGCAGTCGCGCGCGCCGTCTTCGCCCAGTTGCACGCCGGCGGCGATCGGGTGCGGTCGTGAGCCTCGACGTCACCATCATCACCGGCATGTCGGGCGCGGGCCGGTCGGCCGCCGCCGACGTGCTCGAGGACCTCGAGTTCTTTGTGATCGACAACCTGCCGCCCGCGTTGATCAGCAAGGTCGCCGAGCTCGCCCGCAGCAACGAGGAGCGGCAGAAGTTCGCGTTGGTGGTCGACGTGCGAGCCGGCCGCTTCGTCGAGGATCTCTTCGCCGCGCTCACCGAGCTGCGCGAGATCGGTGCGCGCACGCGGGTGCTCTTCCTCGACGCCGCCGACGACGTGCTGGTCCGGCGCTACGAGGCCACGCGCCGCCGCCATCCGCTGGCCGACGGCGAACGGGTGTCCGATGGCATCATCCGCGAGCGCTCGTTGCTCGAGGAGCTCAAGGGGCAGGCCGACATCGTCCTCGACACGTCGGAGCTCAACGTGCACGAGCTGCGCGTCCGGTTGCGCGAGCTGTTCGCCGACTCGGACCAGATGTCGGGCGAGCTGCAGACGAGCATCCTGTCGTTCGGGTACAAGCACGGATTGCCGCTCGACGTCGACCTCGTGTTCGACTGTCGGTTCCTCCCGAACCCGCACTGGGTCGACGAGCTCCGCCCGCTCACCGGCCTCGACCCCGCGGTGCGGGGTTACGTGATGCGCCAGGAGGATTCACAGCGGTTCCTCGACGAGATGGAGCGCCTGTTCGCGCTACTGCTGCCGGCTTACGTGCGCGAGGGCAAGGCCTACCTGTCGATCGGGATCGGGTGCACCGGCGGTCGCCATCGCAGCGTGGTCATCGCCGCCGAGCTGGCCAAGGTGCTCGAGCGCCTGGGCTTCACCCCGCGCGTCCACAACCGCGACGTCGACCGTGCCTAGCGCGCCCGTGCGCCGCGGGCCGGCGGTCGTGGCCCTCGGTGGGGGTCACGGCCTGGCGATGACGCTGCGCGCGGCGCGCGAGTACGCGGGTTCCATCACCGCGATCGTCAGCGTCGCCGACGACGGTGGTTCGTCGGGGCGCCTGCGGCGCGACCTCGGCGTCCCCCCGCCAGGCGACATCCGCCGGTGCCTGGTCGCGCTCGCCGCCGACGACACCGTCTGGTCGGCCGCGTTCGAGCACCGGTTCTCGGAGGGAGAGCTCGAGGGCCACGCGCTGGGCAACCTCGTGCTCGTCGGCCTGGCCGAGACGCTCGGGAGCTTTCCGGCCGCACTCGACGAGGCCGGCCGGCTGCTCGGGAGCGTGGGCCGCGTGCTGCCGGCGACCACCGACCCCGTCGTGCTGAAGGCCGAAGTCGCGGCCCGCCCCGGGAGCGACGGGGTGAAGTCGCAGGTCGAGGGCCAGGTCGAAGGCCAGGTGGCGGTGGCCAACTGCCACGGCATCCTCCGGGTCGCCCTGGTGCCCGCCGACGCCCGTCCGCCGGCCGACGCGGTCACCGCGATCCTCGAAGCCGACCAGGTCGTCATGGCTCCGGGCTCGCTGTTCACCAGCGTGATGCCGGTGCTGTGCGTCGAGGAGCTCCGCGCCGCAATTGCGTCGACATCGGGGCAAGTGGTGCAGGTCTGCAATCTTCGTCCCCAGGCGCCCGAGACCACGGGGCTCGACGGCACCGACCACCTCGAGGCGGTGCTGGCCCACGGCGCCAGGGTCGACACCCTGCTCTACCAGGCCGGGTCGCCATCGGTGGCCGGCGCACTCACGGTCGACCCCGATCGGGTGCGCGCCCGGGGGGTCGAACCGGTCGGGGCGGCGGTCGCCCGGGCCGACGGTCTCGCTCACGATCCCCGACAACTGGCGAAGGCGCTCCACGCTCTGCTGTAGTCCGGGTCTCAATCCAGGGAGGATGTCATGTCGGTACGGGTCGGAATCAATGGCTTCGGGCGCATCGGGCGGTCGTTCACGCGGGCGCTGCTGAGCCGGGGCGCCGATGCCGGTGTCGAGCTGGTGGCGGTGAACGACCCCATGGGCGACAGCCACACGGTCGCCTTCCTCCTCAAGCACGACTCGGTCGGCGGCACCTTGGCCAACGACATCCGGGGGACGGATCAGGGCTTCACCGTCGACGGGCGGGAGATCCGCAAGCTCGAGGTGATGGACCCGGCCGAGATCCCGTGGACCGATCACGGCGTCGACGTCGTCATCGAGTCGACCGGGATCTTCACCGCCCGGGAGAAGGCGGCCGGCCACCTCGGCGGCAGCGTCGAGCGCGTGATCATCTCCGCGCCGAGCGGCGACGCCGACGCCACGATCTGCATGGGGGTGAACGACGCGGTCTACGACCCGGCGCAGCACACGGTGATTTCGAACGCGTCGTGCACCACCAACTGCCTCGCGCCGCTGGCCAAGGTGCTCAACGACTCGTTCGGTCTCGAACAGGGTCTGATGACCACCGTGCACGCCTACACCAGCGACCAGTCGCTGCAGGATCTCGCCAAGGCCACGCGGAGTGGCAAGCCCGACCTCCGGCGCATGCGCGCCGCCGCGCTGTCGATCATCCCCAGCAGCACCGGCGCGGCGAAGGCCATCGGTCTCGTCCTCCCCGAGTTGAAGGGCAAGCTCAACGGCACGTCGTTGCGCGTGCCGGTGCCGACCGGTTCGATCACCGACCTGTCGGCCAACCTCGGACGTGAGGCCACGGTCGAGGAGATCAACAGCGCGTTCGAGGAAGCGGCCAACGACAAGTCGTACCGCGGCGTGCTCGAGTACTCCGACGAGCCGCTCGTGTCGGCCGACATCGTGGGCAACCCGTCGTCGTGCATCTTCTCGGCCGAGGACACGATGGCGGCGGGCAAGATGATCAAGGTGCTCGGCTGGTACGACAACGAGTGGGGCTACTCGAACCGCCTCATCGATCTCGTTGCGTTCGTCGGCCAGTAACCGGCCTCATTCCGCAACGTACCGATGACCAGCGACCTGCCGCGTCCCGGCGACCTCCCGCGCCTCGAAGACCTGGCGCTCCGCCGCGGTCAGCGGGTGCTGGTGCGCATCGATCTCAACGTGCCCATGCTCGACGGCCACATCGAGGACGACCTGCGCATCACGAGCGCGCTGCCCACCATCGCGTGGTTGCGCGAACGCGGCGCGGTGGTCGTGATCGCCGGGCATCTCGGGCGACCCAAGGGCAAGCCGGATCCGGTGTTCTCGATGGCTCCGGTCGCCCGGCGGCTGAGTGAGCTGCTCGGCACCGAGGTGTTGCTCGCCCCGGCAGTGGTCGGTCCACGCGTCGAGCCGATCGTCGCCTCGTCGAGCCCTGGCGACGTCGTGATGGTCGAGAACCTGCGCTTCGAGGCAGGCGAGACCGCGAACGATCCTGCGTTCTGCATCAACCTGGCCGAGCTCGGCGACCACTACGTGAACGAGGCGTTCGGGGCGTCGCACCGCGAGCACGCCTCGATCATGGGTCCACCCGCGGTGCTGCCCCACGCCGGTGGTCGCCTGCTGTTCCGTGAGGTTGAGGTGCTGTCGCGGCTGCTCGAGGGCGCCGGGCACCCGTTCGTCGCCGTACTCGGTGGCGCCAAGGTGGGCGACAAGCTCGGGGTGATCGACGCCCTGCTCCACCGCTGCGACACCGTGCTCATCGGCGGCGCGATGGCGTTCACCTTCCTGCTCGCCCAGAACATTCCGGTCGGCAACTCATTGGTGCAGCCCAGGATGGTCGACGAGTGCCGGCGGTTGCTCGCCACCGGTCGGGTGCAGATCCCGACCGACTTCGTGATCGCACCCGAAGTCTCCACCACCGCCGGGACGCGCGTGGTCGCGGCCGACGGGATTCCCGACGGCTGGATGGGGCTCGACGTCGGGCCGACGACCGCCGAGTCGTACGCGGCCGCGGTCGCCGACGCGGCGACGGTGCTCTGGAACGGTCCGATGGGGATGTTCGAGCTCGCGCCGTTCGCCGCCGGTACCCGCCGCGTCGCGGAGGCAGTGGCGGCATCGCCCGGATTCACCGTGGTCGGCGGGGGAGACAGCGCGGCCGCGATCCGCGAGTTCGGTCTCGCCGATCACGTCGATCACGTCAGCACGGGCGGCGGCGCGTCGCTCGAATTCATCGAGCAGGGCGATCTTCCCGGCTTGCGGGCACTCAGAGCGAAGGGACCTGTCTGATGGCGTCGGAACGCAAACCGATCATCGCCGGCAACTGGAAGATGCACCACGACCACCTCGTGGCGATCCAGGTCGTGCAGAAGTTGTCGTACCGGCTCGATCCGGCCGACTACGAAGCGTGCGACGTGGTCGTGTGCCCGCCGTTCACCGATGTCCGCACGCTGCAGACGCTGATCGAAGCCGATCGGCTCAAGCTCCAACTGGGCGCACAGAATTGTCACTGGGAAGACAGCGGCGCGTACACCGGCGAGGTGAGCCCGCCCATGTTGGCGAAGCTCAACGTCGACTACGTGATCGTCGGCCACTCCGAGCGTCGTCAGCTGTTCGGTGAGACCGACGAGACGGTCAACCTCAAGGTGAAGGCGGTGATCAAGCACGCGATGACGCCGATCGTGTGCGTGGGGGAGACGCTCGAGACGCGCGAGGCGGGCGCGACCGCGGAGCACGTCACGGGCCAGACCAACGCCGCGTTCGCCGGCGTGAAGGCCGCTGACGCGGCGTCATGCATCGTCGCCTACGAACCGATCTGGGCCATCGGCACCGGCCGCAATGCAACGCCCCAGGATGCCAACGAGACCATCGGCGTCATCCGCAGTGCCCTGCGCGCGCGGTACGACGACGCCACCGCCGACGCGGTGCGCATCCAGTACGGCGGCAGCGTGAAGTCGGGCAACGCCGCCGACCTGATGGCGATGCCGGAGATCGACGGTGCCCTGGTCGGTGGGGCGTCGCTGGAGCCCGACGAGTTCGCCCGGATCGTCCAGTACCGGCGGTGAGGCTAAAGTTTTCGATTCGGCCCGTCCGCTGAACCGGAGAAACCCGGGACCAGGAGCCCGCAACCAATGGTCAACATCGTGCTCCTCGTGATCCAGATCGCGGCTTCGCTGACGCTCATCTTTCTGATCCTCCTGCACTCCGGGCGAGGCGGCGGTCTCTCCGACATGTTCGGTGGTGGATCACTCGGCGGTTCGATGGCAGGCTCGACGGTGGTCGAACGGAACCTCGACCGACTCACCGTGATCACCGGCGTGATCTTCATGTTCACGACCGTGTTGCTCGCGCTCCGCCTCGACTGAGCGCGCGGAAATTCTCAAGTCGGTCCGCGCGCGCGCCGTTTCTGTAACGGGTAGGGCATAATCGTCGCTTCCGACCATCCACCTGATGTGTCGCGTCGGCGATCAGAATCGGCGGCGAAGGCTGGGGGCCTCCGATGTTTGCTGCAACGACACATATCCGTCGGCGAGTCTTGATCGCGCTCGGGGTGGGGGTGCTGGCCGCGGCCACGCTCACCACCGTCGCGGCCGCGACGCCCGCGGCCAAAGAGCCGAAGAAGGCGTCACAGGCGATCACGATCGGCGCGGAAGAGTTCCCGCCCGTCCTCAACGACCTGACGGTGCAGGGGAACGGTGAGTGGACGGCGATCATCGCGGGGCCCGCGCTGGCCCGCGGCTACAAGCTGCTCCCCGACTTCACCTACGAACCGTGGATCTTCAGCAAGGACTGCGCCGTCACCACGCAGAGCCCCTTCACGGTCGACTGCCAGATCCGCCCCGACGCCAAGTGGTCCGACAACGTCCCGATCACCGCCGACGACTTCAAGTTCACGTGGCAGACGATCATGGACAAGAAGAACAACGTCGTGACCCGCGCCGGTTACGACCAGATCACCGCGTTCAACATCGTGAGCCCGACCGAGTTCCAGATGGTGTTCAAGCAGGTGTTCGCCCCGTACCGGGAGCTCTGGGCGGGTACCAGCACCACGGTGCTGCCCCAGCACATCCTCCAGGGCCAGAACTTCAACAAGGTCTGGAACAACTGCATCTGCGACCCGAAGACGAAGAAGCCGATCAGCAGCGGGCCGATGATGGTGCAGTCGTTCACGCCCGATCAACAGGTCACCCTCGTGCCCAACCCGAACTACTGGGGCAAGAAGGCCACCGTCCCGAAGGTCGTGTTCATCCCCGTCACCGACAGCAACGCCGAGCTCAACGCGTTCCGCGCCGGTGAAGTCGACATGATCTACCCGCAGAACCAGATCGGTCTGGCGCAGCGAATCAAAGCGGTCGCCGGCGCCAAGTACACGTCCGCGCTAGGTCCGCAGTGGGAGCACTTCGACATGTTGTCGACGGTTCCCGGCCTCGACGACCTCCAGGTGCGCAAGGCGATCGCCACCGCGATGCCCCGCCAACAGATCGTCGACCGCGTCGTGAAGGACGCCAACCCCGACGCCGCGGTGTTGAACAACACCGAGTACATGGTGAACCAGGCACACTACGTCCCGAACTGGAAGATCTATCCGGCGTCCGGCGACATCGCGGCGGCCAAGGCCATCCTCGACGCCGACGGGTGGAAGGTGGGTTCCGACGGCGTGCGGGCGAAGAACGGCGTCAAGCTCGCCTTCACCATCGGCGCCACTTCGGGGAACCAGGCTCGAGTCCTCGCTGAGCAGATCATGCAGCAGCAGTTCAAGCAGATCGGGGTGAAGCTCACGATCAAGAACTCACCCGACATCCTCGACATCAACCTGCCCGGGTTCGACTACCAGACCATCATCTACGCCTGGGTCGGCTCACCCGATCCCTACGGCAACAACGTGATCTGGCTCTCCACCGCCATCCCGGAGCGCTGTTCGCCGAAGGCGGCCAAGGCCGGTTCCTGCGACTACTCCGGCCAGAACTACACCAAGGTCAAGGACCCCGCGGTCGATGCGGATCTCAACGCCACCGACCTCGAACCCGACCCGGTGAAGCGCGCCGCGCTGTTCAACGCGGCCGACCTTCAGCTCGCCACCAACAACGTCACCTCGATCCCGCTCTTCCAGAAGCCCACGCAACTCGGGTACAAGGCGACGATCGGCGGCGTGCAGGACAACCCGACGCAGGACGGGTTCACCTGGAACATCGAGGACTGGACCTACACCGGTTCGTAACGGGTGCCGCGCCGCGACCGCGGCGCTCGGCTAGAAACAGGCGCGGTGATCGCGTACATCGGGCGACGTCTATTGGTAGCGATCCCCGTCGTGCTGCTCGCGACGATCGTGGTGTTCATCCTCGTGAGCGCCCGCGGCGACCCGCTCGCGCGGCTGAAGGTCCAGCCGAACATCTCGCAGCAGACCATCCGCAACCTCGAACACGAGTACCACCTCGACGAGTCGAAGCCCGCGCAGTACGTCGGCTGGCTGGGCGACTTCGTCCGGGGCGACTGGGGCACGTCGTTCTCCACTGAACGGCCCGTCACCACCATGGTGGGCGAAGCCACCTGGAACACGATCCTCCTGGTGGGAACCGCACTGGTGCTGTCGGCCGCACTGGCCATGCTCATCGGCGTGGTGAGCGCGGTCCGCCAGTACTCGGCGTTCGATCACGCCGCCACCGGATTCTCGTACTTCGGGTTCTCGATGCCCGACTTCTTCTTCGGTCTGCTCCTCCAGCTGCTGTTCGTCGTCGTGCTCCGAGAACAGTTCGGGATCCAGCTGTTCTACGTCCAGGGGAAGTACTCGGTCGGCCAGGAGGGGAACATCGGCAACCTGCTCCAGCACATGGTGCTTCCCGTGCTCACCCTGATGCTCACCAGCGTCGCCGCATGGAGTCGCTATCAACGCGACAGCATGCTCGAAGTGCTCCAGACCGACTACGTGCGTACGGCGCGGGCGAAGGGCGTACCCCGCGGGCAGATCATCCGCCGGCACGCGCTCCGCAACGCGCTGATTCCGTTCGTCACCGTGGTGGCCATCGACGCCGGCGTTTTGCTCAGTGGCGTGGTGGTCGTCGAACGGATCTTCAGTTGGCCGGGACTCGGCCTCCTGTTCTTCAACGCCCTCGAGCACTCCGACTATCCCGTGATCCTGGCGTGGATGGCGGTGGCGACGGTGTTCGTCGTGCTCTTCAACCTCGTCGCCGACGTGCTCTACGGAGTGCTCGATCCGCGTATTCGGGTGGGCGGGGGGTCGGACGTATGAGCATGCGGGTGGGCGACGAGTCGGGACGCGCCCGGGCCGACGCGCTCGATGCCGGTATCGCCCTGGGCGAACCGATCGGTACGCCCGACGGCGAGAAGCAATGGAAGGTCGCGCTGCGCCGGTTCCGCCGCCACCGCATCGCGATGATCGGGTTCTGCTTCCTGGTCTTCATGTTCATCGCCTGCTTCATCGGCGCGAACTTCGCCCAGGATCCTGACTTCCAGCACCTGGAGCAGCCGACCTCGGGGCCATCCGCCGCGCACTGGTTCGGCACCGACGAGTTGAGCCGCGACTCGTTCTCGCGGGTGTTGCACGGCGGCCAGATCTCGTTGAAGGTGGCGTTGGGCGTCGCGTTGCTGAGCACGCTGATCGGCGTCGTCATCGGTGCGCTCGCCGGCTTCTACCGGGGGTGGCTCGATCCACTGCTCATGCGGTTCACCGACCTGTGGATCGCCCTGCCCGCGCTGCCGTTCCTCGCCGTCGCGGTCTCCATCGGTACCGTCGACCTCGGGCCGTTCGGATCGATCGACCTGGGCGGGCCGCTCGGGATCACGTTGCTCCTGTCGTTACTGCTCTGGGGTTCGATCGCGCGGGTTGTACGTGGCGCGACGCTCGCGCTGCGCGAGCGCGAGTTCATCGATGCCGCGCGCGCGATCGGCGCGTCGAACACGCGGATCATCACGCGTCACGTGCTGCCCAACTGTCTCGGGCCGATCATCGTGAACGCGACGCTCGTGGTGGCCGAGGCGATCCTGGTGGAGAGCACGCTGTCGTTCCTCGGGTTCGGGATCCAACCGCCGACTCCCAGCTGGGGCAACCTGCTCTCGAATGCCATCGCCACCACCGAGGACTACTGGTGGCTCACCGTGTTCCCCGGCGCGGTGATCTTCCTGACCGTGCTCGCGGTCAACTTCGTGGGCGACGGCCTGCGCGACGCGCTGGATCCCCGTCGGCCGGTGCGGGCATGACCGGCGCGGTGCCTGCGCTCGCGGTGGAGGGCCTGGGCGCGCAGTTCACCGTGGAGAAGACGGTCATCCGCGCGGTACAACACGTGTCGTTCACCGTCGACGCGGGGGAGACGCTCGCGATCGTGGGCGAGTCGGGCTCGGGCAAGACGGTCACTGCGCTCTCGATCATGGGCCTGATCGAGAAGCCGGGGTCGATCACCGACGGGGAGATCCTCCTGGCCGGGCGGCCTCTCGTCGGACTCGCCGACGACGAGTACCGCAAGATCCGCGGCCGCGAGATCGCCATGGTGTTCCAAGACCCGATGACGTCGCTCAACCCGGTGCACCGCGTCGGCGACCAGATCGCGGAAGCGATCAGCGTCCACGACGGCAAGACGTCGCGCCGCGGCGCACGCACCCAGGCCGTCGACATGCTCGAGCGGGTGGGGATCTCGTCGGCCGCGGCCCGCGCCCGCGACTTCCCGCACCAGATGTCGGGCGGGATGCGCCAGCGCGTGATGATCGCGATGGCGCTCGTCAACCGGCCGCGTGTGCTGATCGCCGACGAACCGACCACGGCGCTCGACGTCACCACCCAGGCACAGATCCTGGAGTTGCTCGGCGAGCTGCAGGAGGAGATGGGCCTCGCCCTGGTGATCGTCACGCACGACCTGGGCGTGGTCGCGGGTCTGGCCGACCGCGTGGTCGTGATGTACGCGGGCCGCGTGGTCGAGGAAGGTCCGGTCGATGCGCTGTTCGCGCACTCCGGTCACCCCTACACCCGCGGCCTCCTCGCCTCGGTGCCCCGGCGCGACGACGTGCGGGGCGAGTTGGCCGCGATCGGGGGCTCCCCACCGAACCCGGCGAACCTCCCCGCCGGCTGTGCGTTCCACCCGCGCTGCGCGCTGGCCGAAGAGCGATGTCGCGCCGCGGTGCCGGAGTTGCGGGTGGTCGGTGCCGAACATCGTGCCGCGTGCGTGTTCGCCGAGCAGCTCACGAGAGGCGAGGTGTCGGTGTGACCGCGCTGCTCGAGGTCGAAGATCTGGTCAAGCACTTCCCGGCGCGTGCGCACGGTGTGGTGCATGCGGTCGACGGCGTGAGCTTCTCGGTGGCGGCGGGTGAGACCCTCGGCATCGTGGGAGAGTCGGGGAGCGGGAAGTCGACGGTGGCGCGGATGGTGCTGCGGCTCCTCACGCCGACGTCCGGGACCATCCGGGTCGACGGTGACGACATCTCCAATGCCGGCCGGCGCGACCTCCGCGCACTGCGGCGTCGTGTGCAGATCGTGTTCCAGGATCCGTACTCGTCGCTCGATCCGCGCATGACCGCCGGTGCGATCGTGGCCGAGCCGCTGAAGATCGCGGGGCGCAGTCGCGACATCGCGCAGCGTGTGCCCGAAGTGTTCGATCTCGTCGGCCTCGGTCGCGAACACGAGGGGCGGTTCCCGCACGAGATGTCGGGCGGGCAACGACAACGGGTCGGGATCGCGCGCGCACTGGTCGTCGAACCGGAGCTGCTGGTGCTCGACGAGCCGGTGAGTGCGCTCGACGGTTCCATCCAGGCCCAGATCCTCAACCTCCTCGCCGGCCTCCAGACCCGGCTCGGGCTCGCCTACGTGTTCATCGCCCACGACCTCTCGGTGGTTCGCCACCTCGCCGATCGCATCGCGGTCATGCACCTCGGGCGCATCGTGGAGACCGGCACCGCGGCCCAGCTGTTCGACGCCCCCGCGCATCCCTACACGCAGGCCCTGCTGTCGGCGTCGCCGGAACCGGATCCCGAGGCCGAGCGGACGCGTCGCCGCATCGTGCTGCGCGGCGAACTGCCGAGCGCGCACGATCCACCGTCGGGCTGCCGGTTCCGAACCCGCTGTTGGAAGGCAGCCGACGAGTGTGCCGTCGACGAACCCGCGCTGATCGAGCGCGGCCAGGGCCACCCCGTCGCCTGCATCTTCCCCGACGTCCAAGAGCGTCCCGAATCGCCCGATTCCGATGGGCCCGCCTGACCCCTTCCCGGAGCATCTCGGAGTTGACGTACGCCGGCGAAGGTGAACTCCGAGATGCTCCGGATGGGCGATCGACGGGGAGCTTGGGCGATCGCTTCGCTACACTCTGGCCCCTCGTCGGAGTGGCGGAATCGGCAGACGCGCTAGCTTGAGGGGCTAGTGTCCGCAAGGACGTGGGGGTTCAAGTCCCCCCTCCGACACACTGTTGAAGCAACGGGGTCGACGCCGAGTCGGACCTGGTTGTTTCCGGGGTCGTAGACCACGCTGACCCCGATCGCGTCGTACAGCGCGGCGCGTTCCTCGTCGTCCGCCTGGTGGAGGACGCCGGCGAGTCCTCCGCATTGCTCGACGGCGGCAACGATCTCTTCGACCGACAGGCTCGGCGGCGCGAGTTGTGCGGCGGCGGCGAGCGCGAGTTCGGCCCGTTCCTTCTCGGCCGCGGCGTCGTCGAGCCAGGCGAGAACCTCACGCCGAGCGGCGGGGGAGCCGGCGTCGCGGAGTGCTGCTCGACAGCGATCCAGTTCGCTTTGCGCGGCGCTGATGCGGCGACGGGCAGTGTTGATGTGTTCGTTTCGGTCGGGGCCGTCCGCGAGTGCGTTCACGATCTCTTGGGCGGTTTGGGTCGCTCGTTCGGGCGCGAAGAGCTCGTCGAGCCATTCCTCGAGGGCGAGGACGATCGGGTGCTCGGGCACGAGGACGTCGCGTGGGTGCGCGTCGGCGATGCCCGGATAACGCGCCCGGGCCGAGCAGCGGTAGTAGCGGCGCGTGCCGCTTCGTGTTTGCCCGTGCATGCGCCGTCCGCATGACGCGCACGAAACGCGACCGCCAAGGAGGTACGGGCGCGAGGCGGGTTTCGGGGCACGCTGTCGTCCTGTTGCGTTAATCGATTGCGCGCGAGTCCAGTCGTCCATGGAGACGAGGGCCTCGTGGGTGGGTTCGGGGGACCAGATCCAGGCGGAGGGATCGTTCCAGCGCATGCGGCGGACGTGGCCTTCCGCGGGGGACGAGAGGTCGATGAGCTCGTAGTCGCGTCGTTGACGTCCGAAGACCTCGTGGCCGGTGTACCGCGCGTTGCGGAGGATGGCTCGTACCGCCGAGTCGGCCCAGCCGGGTCCGTTGCGATGCGAGTTGCGGCGGGGATCGTGCCGCGATGGTGAGAGGATGCCCTCCGTGTTGAGGTGGCGGGCGATCGTCGAGTAGCCGGCACCGGCGAGTCGCTCTTGGAAGATGCGGCGGACGACCGGACGCGGTCTCGGGGTCGGGCTCGAGCCGGTTCAGGGTCGCACCCATGCGGGCTTTCTCAGGGTTCGGGTGCGCACCAATCGGCACGAGGCGGTACCCGTACGGTGGCCGACCGCCCAGGTAGCGACCGCCAGCGCGGGCCATGGTCTGCATCGAGCTGCGCACCCGGCGTTGGATCCGAGCCCGCTCAGCTTTGCTGAGGCCACCGAAGAGTGACATCACGAGATCGTGTGCTTCGCTGTCGGGATCGACCCGGCCGCCGACCTCGGGCACCCAGAGCTCGACGCCGTGATGCCACAGGAGCGGCGCGGTCAATCCGTACTGGGCGCCGGCGAACGCCCGTTGCGGCTCGCCGATCACGATCGCATCGAATCCGCGATCCATTCGGGCGCAATCCGCGAGCAGACGGGTCGCCTCAGGACGCCGAGACCAGGGCAGCGATCGGGAGACGCCGACATCGAGGTAGTCGGCGACGATGCGTCCACCCTGCGGGTCGATGAGCGCCGCGGCGATGCTGCGCTGCCACGCGATGCTGTCCTCGGGAGACTGGCGGTCCTCGGTGCTCACACGCGCGTAGAACGCGGCGTCGAATGTCGTGCTCATGTGGTCGGCCTCCCGTCCGAGTCATCTTGGCGCGCTGCGACCAGAACGTGCTGGATCATGCTTCCGAGCAAGGCAGCCGCGGCGGGCCCGAGCGCCGGCGGATCGGGCGGCCGTTGAATCCCCAGCGATCCCGATGCATCGTCGGCGGCTCGCCGATGCAGCCGTGGGTCACGGGGCACCAGCTCCTTGTCGTCAAAGCGCCTCAGCGCGGGGGACGGGTCGGCAGTCATCGGGCGCGATCGTGGACCTCGCCAGTCCCGCGACTAGTCCCGAAGTCACTCCCGCTCACAGCTTTTCGTAGAGCGATTGTCGGCCGACGATCGACGCGGTTCCTATCTGGTGTCGCGTTCGGGTAGCTGAGCGATCGCCGGATGACCACTCCGGTGGTGTCCGGTACGAGGGTCTCAGGAATCTGCACGAACTTGCATTCGACCGAATGCCGACGTCCGGAGTCCGCTGCGTCGAGTGCGAGACGAGGCGCGGTGGTGGTGTCTCACTGCGGGACTCTGGCGGCGGGACCTCGACCTCGCCCCGGGGCGTGGGCGTGCTCAGACCCGGGCCGCGTCGGGAAGCGAGCCGCGCATGACTGGTCGGGACCGCGCGCACGGACCGGGTGTCGAGGTTCGTATCGACGCCGCTCGAGCGTGAACGTTCTCGCGTCCTGGCATCAGGGACTTGGAGCGCCGGGCTCAGGATCAGCCGCACAGATAATCACCACAGGTGTGCACGGCATTTTTGTCGCGTCCGGACATTCTCGTTCCGATGGCGCGGGACCAAAGCCAGCTGCGCTTCGGGGACGCGGACCCCGGCCGTGAGGCTGAGAGTACGCCGGAGGCAGAGGCGTCTCGGCGCGGGAGAGGCCGGCCGAGGAACTGGGGTACCGAAGCCCACCGCAAGCACGCGTATCGCCAACGCATCACAGTTGAGCTCGCCGAACCCGCACTGCTACGCCGAGAGCTGCGAGCTGAACGCGCACGCAATGCCGCGAGGACTCAGTTGGCGGAGCAACGTGGCCGAGAACTGGACCGCACCAAGCTGGCTCGTGCTCTCAAGCCGACGACAGCTTGCCCCAGCACGAAAACGTCGCCGAGGTACCTGACCGTGTCGATCGCGTGTGAACTGCACCGGGGACGAACTCCGGGACTAAGGCAGGGACGAAGTTCGGGACTGGGACGGCGGCGTGAACGAATGAGAGGGCTCCAGTTCGGCACAGCGAGATGGATGCCGAGGGTCGCCTGCGATGCAGCTCGCCAGTCATCGATCAACCTTCGACTGACCGGCTACTGCACCTGAGTCTCTGGATCCGATTGGCGACGTGGTGACACTGGCACGCTCCCTTGTTTGCGATCCTTACGGTATGGACCAACCGAGCAAGATGGGCGGCGACAGTGCCCGCACCCGTGTCCGCTTCAACAACACTTCTCCTCATAGACCAAGCCATTGCAGAGCTCGTCGCGCATTGCGGACATTGAGCTCACCTGGCCGGAGTCTTCCTCTCCGAGCAGACCTTCCGCGCGTTCCTGGCCGCGATCGGCAGCTTCATGACGCAGCACGCGGAACCGGCTCAGCTGCTGAACCTCGCGTGCGGCGGCGACCATGACGTGCCCAGCTCAATTATCGAGTGCCTCCGCAAAGCTGCCGACGAGCTCGAGGCGGCCAGCTCGGACGGCGACGACGATGGGAGACGTGTTGTTGTCGTCGTAGGTGCCTGCCACCATCTCCGAATGGACGAGATCGAGAAGTCGATCCCCGCACTCACGGGATCAACGCTGAGCGATACCACGAAGACCGCGACCGAGTTGGCCTCGACGGCGGGGCGAATGGCGGCCACAGCCGTCCCCCTACTCGGGCCCATCGCAGTCGAGGCCTTCAACGGCATCGAGCGAAGGCGCCAACGACGTTTCAATGAGTTCTTCGTCGAACTCGCCACGGAGCTGGACGCAGAGCTCGATCAACTAGTCACTCTTGTGGAGAGCGATTCGTGGACCGCGTACCTCTTCGACACCGGTTCACGCATAGCCGCGGAGGATGCCTCGGCTACGAAGATCCAACTCCTTGCTCAGGTCGTGCAGAACGGTTGGCGGATGCAATCGGGCGAGGACCGCGATTGGATTCGGATCATCCTCGACACGATCGACCGCCTGCAGCCGGCCCATGTGACCATCTTGATGCAGATCGGCGCTCCTGGAGATCTGATCACGTTGGCGTCCACGGTCGGGTATCCCCTGAGCCAGTCGCTGCACGGGCTGTTGGCAGAGATGGAAACGATGGGGCTCACCGAACTGGCCTACGGCCCCGTGGGGGGCACTGCCAAGGGGGTTGTCATCACGAACCTTGGAACCAAGCTGCTGGCTTTTCTAAAGGCAGTCGAGACGGGCCCGGAGCCCTGAACGCGAAGAAGCGGTCGGTCCGAAGCTCGACCGGCCCCTGCGCCAGTGACCCTGTCACTTGCCGGATTCGCGCCTGTCCGAGTGCACGTCTGACCATCTCGGTGTTCTCGTGGACCGATTCCGAGATCGCCTCGATTCGCGCCGCCAGGCGTTCGTCCTCCCATTCCTCGACAGAGTCGAGCTCTTCGCCGGCCATCACGCGGTCCTCAGAAGCGCGATCGCGGAGGTAAAGGGCTGCGGGGGAGTCGTCCGCTCGCTCGGCCCGTGGGGAAACCGGCGCACCTGCGCTAGCTCGACACGCTGCGTCGGCTGTGCCATTGGCGGGCCTCCGTGGGGTCCTGTCCACGCCCACCGGCTGGCTCCAACCAATGCGGCGGGCATTTCTGTTGTCGCAGTGTGCGCCTTCTCGCGGTGCCTTTCCAACAGGCGCTGACAGGTGTTAGACGCAGTGACAAGGCGGCGAAGTTGTGGTGGCATTTGATCCATGAGTTCGATCCAGCGAGGCGCGCGATTTGGGCCTTGGACACTCCTGGAGCGGCTCGGCGGCGGTGGCAATGGAGTGGTCTGGGAAGCACGCGACAACCAGAGTCGCCGTGCAGCCGTGAAGCTTCTGCACCGACGACGCGGGCAGCGGGATCGGTTCGCCCGCTTCCGCAACGAGATTCGTTTCCTGATCGAACACGAGGACTATCCCGGCATCGTGCCGATTCTGGATCATGACCTACCGGAGGAGGCTGAAGCCCAAGCGTGGTACGCGATGCCGGTCGCTCAAGGACTGTTGGGAGTGCTTGGTGAGGATCC
The DNA here is from genome assembly GCA_963819735.1 of uncultured Actinomycetes bacterium. GTDB lineage: Bacteria > Actinomycetota > Acidimicrobiia > IMCC26256 > DASPTH01 > CAWFXC01. Next base: position 1,111,228 of record CAWFXC010000005.1, read on the forward strand.
ACCCGTCGAGGCTGTTCTAACCGCGATCGCTTCCATCGCCGGCACCTTGGCTGCACTCGCGCTCGAGGGGGTAGCACATCGCGATATCAAGCCGGACAACCTATTTGCGAGAGCTGGCAACTGGGAGATCGGGGACTTCGGCCTTGTCGCGTACCCGAAGAAGGATCCGCTCACCGTGCATGGCCGCAGGCTCGGACCGATCGACTTCATGGCACCGGAGATGCGCGATGCCGCGGATCTAGCGGATCCCCACGCAGCGGATGTCTGGTCGTTGGCGCAGACCCTCTGGACGACGCTCGTCGGTGATCGCCATCCAGTCGGCGGCCCCCACCAAATGCAGCCACCTTGGGCGCTCACATCTCGCATCGAGCATCCTCGGGCCGCGCAACTAGACCGCGTTCTCATGTCCGCCACACGATGGACGCCGGCCGATCGGCTGACAATCCGCGATTTCGAATCCGAGCTGCTGGCGTGTCTGGTGGAACCACCCGAGGAACGAGAGTTCCCCGACCGCTCCGACCTCGTTCCGCGACTCCGCGACCTCGTGACTCCTGCTCTCAATGACAAGGTGCTCCAGCAGGAGTACCAGAGCTTGTTGACAGCTGGTGATCGGGCGCTCCAGGAGCGCATCATACGCCCGGATTTTACTTCGAACTCGCGCACCAACTCGACGGGTACGACTCCCACCTACAAACCACGGATCGTGCACTGGTGGACTTCCACAAGGGCGAGCGTCCTGGCACCACCTACGGCACAAGCGGTTACATCACCAGTCCTCGACCGCCAACCGTGGGAATTATCGTGTCGGCAGGTTTCTCCGTACTGAGCAGCACCGAGGTCCGATCACACGATGTGAAGCTTGCCGGACGGCTTGAAGTGCTCGGTGCTGAGCACGCCCCGCCATTCTTAGTCTGGGAACGTGCGAACTTCGTGCGCTTGGGCCATCCCACCTTCGACGCTGAGATTGACGCCATTCGCGACGAGCTCGAAAACCATACTGACGAAGCACTGCGGACGATGGTCAGGATGCTCGCTGGCAACTAGCGCAGAGCACAAGCTCCCCACGCAGAACCGGCGCGTGTGCTTATTGGGGGTAGCCGGCCCTCGGAACACCAGGACTGAGCGGTTCGCTAATGCCGGAGTGTGTCAACTCGGTCGACCTAAGCATAGGGATCAACCATCCCGCTATTCCCCGGCCGACAGTTCCCGCGATCTGCGCTCTCGCCGCGGCTACAAGCTCCTCGTTTGCCGCGTTGACCCCCGAGGCCCCATCCGCCCTCAATCGCCTCAGTCAAGAGAACCCAAGTCCTATCCGAGAGAGACGGGTCTTCAGCCGCCGTCGCTACCAGGTCGGTGAATTGACTGACCACAGCGAGCTGCTTGCTCGCGGTCGAGGGCGCCTGCGTTCGTGAGTACCTGGACACGCACGTACCCGCTGTCGCCATTCACGTTGGAGATCGTCAGGTCTGACATCTCGTGGATGAAGCCCGCCGTGTTGTCTCGGAAGAGGGGAATGTCAGGGACACCTTCGATAGTCATCAACGTGCGCGCTAAGTCAGATGCGAGCTTGTGGGGATCCCGAAACGTGCCTGCGGGGGCGTACACGTCGATCATGGGCATGGTGACTCCTGGTCTACGTATGGGTCCCAAGCAGACCTTTCCTCGGTCCGCTCGAGGCGTTCGCAACTGTCCAGGACCCGGGCGTGCAGATCACTCACTTCAACGGTCCTCGGGAAACTTGTCACCGAACATCGGAAGCCCACTGATCGAATCCTCTCGCGAAGCCTCCTCTTCCAGGACGTCCCAGTGTTCCGTGAGCAAGCCGTTTTGCAACCGAACGACGTCAGACCGCGATCCACGCTGGTCTGCCGGGCCCACGGCCGCTGAACCGACCGCGCGGCATGACCATGTCGTTCTCGGCCATGATCAGGTCCAGCTCGTAGGAGTACTCCGGTGGTTGAGCGACTTGACCGTCTCGAAAAGACCCGTCGCGTCCCGGTGGGATGTGGGCACTGTGCTGGATGTAGTCCTTGGACCAGAATCGCTCAGCGGCGGCGTAGTCATGCTTGTTGAACAGGGTGTCGAACGCCTCTCGCACAATGCCCTTGTTCGTCTCGCTCTGATCTTGTTCCACAACATCTTCCCGACT